>NZ_CM176700.1:0-4800000 GCF_058129505.1 Gordonia sp. LMA484 | reverse complement strand
CGACGGCGATGCCGCCGAGGTCGAGATCGGCGAGTCGGAAGCCGGACAGGTCCAACCCACCGAGTCCGATTCCGCCGAGCATCCCGCCGAAGTCGATGTCGCCGATGGTGAACCCGCCGAGATCGAAACCACCGCCGGCGGCACCGCCGAGGTCGGCACCGCCCAGACCGGCACCGCCCAGACCGATGCCACCCAGACCGATGCCGCCCAGACCGATGCCGCCGCCACCCACCGAGGCGCCGGCGATTCCACCGCCGAAGCCACCGCCGGCGCCGCCACCGAAGCCACCGGCACCCACACCGCCGGCGGCACCGGCGATCGCGCCGAGCCCGGCACCCGCTCCCGCCGTCACCAGGCCGGCGTCGGCGATGAGCGGTGCAGCCGCCGACACGTCGGCGGGCGTCACGCCGTGCAGTCCTGCGTCGGCGAGTGCGGCCTGCGGATTGCGGCAGTACGCGTTGATCGACTCGTCGTCGCGGAGCAGACCGAGAATGAAGTCGAGAATCGCGTTGGAGGCCATCGGGAACGTCCCCTCGTCAGACGAGACCGCGGTCGATCCCGTGTTGTCATCCGACGCTAGGTGGCACCGTCGATCGGGGCATCGGGGAAAATCCCCGGTTCTGTTCTCACCCCCGGGCACCCATCGGGACTTCGCCCCCATCCTGCGGACCGGGGCTAACGGCCCACCCGGCCGGCACGACAGACTCACCAGGACAGCACCGCGCCGTTCCATCGGCGACGGGACAGGAGTGGGGCGATGACCTTCGAAATCGGTGTCACGATCGGGGCGGACACCTCTGTGGCGACTGCGGCGTCCGACGACGCCTGGGAGGCGACGGTGACGTCGGCGACCGCAGACCTGACCGGCCGGGACGACTTCATCGGGCGGGTGGGCGATCCGGTCGACATGATCGACGACGACGGCGCACCCGTGGTCGCCGCAGACCTCTACGCCGTCAGCGTCGAGCGCATGGTGGCCGCGGTGGAGGCCGAAACAGAAGGTATCGACGACGCTCGCGTCGCCATCGCGTATCCCGACACCTGGCCGGCCGAAGCCCTCGCCGAGGTGCGCACCGCCCTCGGCGGTCGAGGGCGGCTCGCCGACGTCACCTGGGTCTCGCACGCGGCCGCGTCGACCGCGGCCGCCGAACACACCCACGGCGCCTTTCCCGACGACTCGATCGTGGTGGCCTACGACCTGGGGGCGTCGAGTCTGACCGTCTCGCTGGTGCGGGCCGGCGACGTCCCGGAGGTCATCGGGCGTCCGCTCTCGTCGTCGGCGATCAGCGGGCGCGAGTTCGATCGGCTCATCCTCGCCGATGTCCTGGCGGTCACGGGTGCGGCCGATGCCGCGGGCACGCTCGACCCGTCGGTGATCGACGACCTCGTCCGACTGCGGGCGGCGTGTCGCGCGGCCAAGGAGCAGTTGTCCGCCGACACCGAGGCGGTGGTCGACGTCGCCGTCGGCAAGGAACGCACGCAGGCGCGAGTCGTTCGCGAGGACGTTGAGAACCTGCTGCGCGGACCGATCCTGGAATCGGTTGCACTGGTGCGCGAGGCCCTGCTGGCCGCCGACGTCGATCTCCAGGCCGTCACCGCAGTCGTCGCGTCCGGGGGCGGCTCGTCGATCCCGCTGGTGACCGAGCTGCTGAGCGCGTCGCTGCACCTCCCGGTCGTGCCCGACCCGGATCCCGCGGCGGCGCCCGCCGTGGGCGCTGCATTACTGCTGTCCCGGCTGGCCCCCCGACCCGCGAACGCGGACATCGCGGCATTGCCGGCCCAGCCGCCGCTGCGCGAGATCATTCCCGCGCCGAGTGTTCCGGTGGCCGACCCGCCTGCGCGGGTGACGCGCCGCCGGGGGATTCTCATCGCCGCCGGGACCGGGGTGCTCGCCGTGATCACCGCCGCCGGACTCTCGGTCGGTACGGGGCTTCTGGGTTCGTCGGACCCCGCCGTCCCGGCACCGGCCGACGCGGCCACCTCGGGTCCGTTGTCGCCCGGTCGCTCGACACCGGCGGGCACCACCGGTGCCGGGCACTCCACCCGTGGGCCGGCCGGCACCACCACGGCTGCCGATGTGGCCGCCGAGGCAACTCGACGCGGTCCGGCGCGGCCGGCGCCGACGGATGCGGCGGCGCCCGGCACGTCGCCGACGCCGTCGCCCAATGCTCCGGGTAGCGCTCCGGGAACCACCCAGAACACCGCCGGCCCGACCGCAACGGTGCCACCGGCGCCGAATCCCGGAACCCAGACCCCCAGTCCCTCGAACCCGCCGCCGGAGTTCCCCGAGGATTCGTCGGGGACCCCGAACACGGGCGGAGGCGGCAACTCCGGCGGCGGCATCGGCAGCGGCGTCACCCAGCTACCGGGACGTATCGTCGACGGCACCGGCGAGACCGTCTGTGGCGTCGCCGGCGTCCTGTGTCGGTGAGCCGGTGGACCTCCTGACCACGCCCACCGCGCGTCGCGCCTCGCAGCTCGCATGGACGACCCGCGTCGTCGCGGAACTCGGTGTCGAGGGCAGCGGCCTGGATTGCGCGCTGATCATCGGGCCGCCGGGCAGCGGAAGATCCCGGACACTGGCCATGCTCGAGGCGACGCTTCGGGCCGACGGCGTGCGGGTGATCGTGGGTTCCACCGAGGTGTCCGCGGCCGACGGCGATCGACGTCGGCCGGTCGTCATCGCCGACGACCTGCACACGTGGCCCACCGACCTGCTCGACGACCTCGTCCGGCGAATCGACGCCGGACACGCGGCCGTCGTCGGCACCACCGAGGCGAGGGAACGGGATCCGCGGATCGCCGGACTCATCGCACGCGCCCGGCGAAGCGGCGCCGATCGGGTCTGCGGCCCGATCTCCACCGGCCAGGTCATCGAACGCGCCATCGCCCTCGGTCTCACCCTCGAACCGCTCGACGCCGCGCACATCCGGCGGCGCTGTATCGGGGCGTCGGCGCTCGTCGACGTGGTCCTCGAGGTCATCCACGCAGACGATCTCGACGACCCCGACGCCCGTACCGTCCTCGACCCGGTCGCGATGGCCACGGGCGTGGCCCGCGACTGGCATCACCTGGTCCTGCGCGGTCTCGACGACCACACCCTCGCCGTACTCGCACTTGCGGCAGGCCGGTCCGCCCTCGACGTGCCGGCCATCGCCGACATCCTCGAGATCGCCGTCGACGACGCCGCCGCGGCGCTGGACCGTGCCCGTGGCACCGGCTTCCTCGGTGGCTCCGACGTTTTCCGCTCGGTTGCGCTCGATCCGCTCGCCGACGTCGTCGGGGCGGCGTGGCTGAGCGAACTGCGTCGACGGGCGGCCCAGCAGCGACTCGGTGCCGGAGAGTTGTCGGTCGACGATGCGGTGCGCGCCGCGGAGGCAGGCCTGGCCGATCCGCGAATCGTGGCCGTGCTGTGCGACGCGGCCGACGACGCCGACCCACATCGGGCGGCAGCTCTGCTCGCCGCCGCGGAACGTGCGGGTGGTGCGGTCGAGATCATCCGGCCGCGTCGAGCCCGGTTGGCACTCGACGCCGGGGATGTCGCCGGTGCCGCGATCCTGATCGACGACGTCCTGACCGGGTTGAGCAGCCCATCGCCGGGTGCCGCCGACGCGGTGATCGTCGCCGCAGAGGTGGCCGGTGCGTCCGGGCGGCACGCCCACGCGGCGGACCTGATCCGCTGGCTCGGCCCCGATCACTGCGGTGCGCATCGGGTGGCCGCCGTGACCGCGCTGCTCACGGTCGGGGACCGCGAAGGAGCGCAGGAGTTCGCCGCGGCCGGCGGGGGCGTGCCCTCGATCGCCCGGCACATCGACGACGCACGCATCGCCGAGCTGCTGGCGAACACATCGGAGCCGGGGACAGGTGAGGCGGTCGACCGGACGGCAGCGGGCCCGGCGACGAATGTCGCCGACGGTCCCCTCACCGAGCGAGAGGCCGACGTCGCCCGCGAGCTGTTGGCCGGATACACCCACCGGGAGATCGGGGAGCGGCTGTACATCTCCGCGAAGACCGTCGAACACCATGTCGCGAACATCCGCCGACGTCTGGAGGCCGGGTCGCGCTCGGAGCTGCTCGCGGCCATTCGCGGCGCCGGCTACCGCTGAAGGCGCCACCCGGCGGGATCGGTCTGTTCGTGGATCTCGCGCAGGCAGTCGATGGCCTCGGCGACCCGCCGCGACCTGGCCCGGTTGGCCGTCGTCACCGCGATCGCCGGGTTGTCGTCCATGTCGGCGACCGGGCGGTGGACGACCTCGAGTCCCTCGAATGTCCGTGTGGCCGGATGAGGGACCGCATTCACGAGCGAGAACCCGAGACCTCTGGCCACCAGGGAGCGAATGGTCTCGGCGCTCGACGACCGCCATCGGACGTCCACCTCGAATCCCCGCGAACGGATCCGGTCGACCAGGAGATCGGCGGTCGGAGGGATGTCCAGCAGAATCGCCGGAAGACGAACCAGATCCGCCAAGGCAACCTCGTCGTGCTCGGCCAACTCCGAGTCGCCCGGCAGCAGGGCGTGCAGTCGGACGCTTCCCAGATGATGTGTCACGAGCTCATGCCGCACCAGTTGGCGGGAATAGAGCATCGCGACATCGAGGCGACCGGTCGCGACGAGGTCCTGCAGATGCCGGGGTGCCTCCTCGATCAGCGTGAGATCGACTCGCGGCCAATGCTTCTCGAAATGCTCCACCAATCCGGGCAGCATTCGCGGACTGGCCGTGTGCAGGCACCCGACCGACAGTGGGCCACGCAACTGCGCCGCGGTGTCATCGACGGCGTCGACCGCGTCGTCGACCGCGGCCAAGATCGCCCGTGCTCGTGCGGCGAACTCCTCACCGGCCGCGGTCGGGCGCGCCCGCCGGGCCGGACCTCGGGCGAGCAGCACCGTGTCGAGGTTCTTCTCCAGCTGGGACAACGCGGCAGAGACCGTCGCCTGGGAGACGTGCACGGCCGCCGCGCCGGCACTCACCGAGCCGTGGTCGAGTACGGCGATCAAGTACTCCATCTGTCGCAGGGTCAGCTCATTCATAGTCAAAGACTATGTTGATGGCCAATTATTTTTGCTTTTTCTTTCGTTGTGGCCTGCGGCACTCTCATTGGAGATCATTGATCCAGGTCACGTAGGAGCCCGCATGAACTCGACCAGCCCAGCGACCGGCACGACCCGCGTCGTCACACTCGGCACCACCGGCGGCCCCCGATGGTGGAAGGGCGATCCGCACGATCGCTCCGGCATCGCGACCGCTGTGGTCGTCGGCGACCGGTTCTATCTGGTCGACGCCGGTCATGGCGTCGGCAGGCGGATTCGGCAGGCGGGTCTCGAACTCGCCGACCTCGGGGGCATCTTCCTGACCCACCTGCACTCGGACCACACCATCGATCTCCCGTCGCTGCTCGTGCTCGGGATGCACGAACTGCAGGGCCGCGCAGACGATCCGGTCCGCGTGTTCGGCCCCGGAGACCGGGGAGCGCTGCCGCCGATCTCACCGCATGCCACCACGCCTCCGCGGCCGGTCGCCCCCGACAACCCGACGCCGGGCACGGTGGACATGGCCGAATCCATCGTGCGGGCGTTCGCCACCGATCTCAACGACCGGGTGCTGGATTCGTTGCGTATCTCGCCGCTGGAGTTGTTCGACGTGCGTGACATCGCGATCCCGTCCGACATCGGCTATCACCCGAACGACAACGCGACACCGGAGATGGAGCCGTTCGTCGTGTTCGAGGACTCGCGGGTTCGGGTGACCGCGATTCTCGTCGAACACCCGCCGGTCGCGCCGGCATTCGCGTTCCGATTCGACTCCGACGGTGGTTCGGTCACGATCTCCGGGGACACCTGCGAGACGGCGAACATGGTCACCCTGGCACGCGACACCGACCTGTTGCTTCATGAGGCGATCGATTTCGACTGGGTGGACGGTCTCTACGGCCATCGCACCGACGACGAGGGTCGCGCCTCGCGCGCACACCACTACAAGTCCCACACCTCGGTGGAGGGTGCCTGCCGGATCGCGCAACAGGCCGACGCCCGTCGGCTCGCGGTTCATCACCTGGTACCCGGCTCCACCGACCCGGCGGTGTGGGCTCGAGGCAACGACCTCCTACCCGGACGGTTCCTCGTGCCCGACGATCTCGACGTCATCGAACCCCGGCCCGCGGGCACGCGGACCCCGCTTCTCGCCGACATGGCGATCGGCTGAAGGCGGCAGTGATGACATCGACCAACGAGAACAACCCGGCGCCGGCCCGTCAGACCTCGATGAAGACAACCGAGATGCGGCGCGTCCTCACCTCGGCCTTCGTCGGCTCGGCAATCGAGTTCTACGACTTCATGCTCTATGCGACCGCGTCGTCGATCGTCTTCCCCAAGCTCTACTTCGCGGAGTTGGGCCCCGGCCTGGCGCTGGTGGCGGCGTTCGCGACATTGGCCGCCGGATATTTCGCGCGGCCACTCGGCGGCATCCTCTTCGGCCACTTCGGCGACCGGTACGGCCGCAAGAAGGCTCTGGTCGTCTCGATGGTGTTGATGGGTTCCGTCACGGTGGCGATCGGCCTGATGCCGACCACCGCGGCCATCGGCGTCATCGCGCCGGTATCACTGCTGCTGTTGCGGGTGATCCAGGGGCTGGCCGTCGGCGGTGAGTGGGGCGGCGCGGCACTGATGGCGGTCGAGCACGCACCCAAGAACCGACAGGGATTCGCCGCGGCATTCGCGAATGCGGGCGGGCCGGCCGGAGCCGTGATCGCCACACTGGTGCTCTCGCTGATGACCGTGCTGACGGGTGACCAGTTCATCGTGTGGGGATGGCGGATCCCGTTCCTGCTGTCGGCCGTCCTCATCGCGATCGGCCTGGTGATCCGGCTCAAGGTCTCCGAGACCCCGTCGTTCCGAGCCCTGCAGGCCTCGAGCGAGGCCCGGCGGCTGCCGATCGCCGACGTTCTGCGGCATCATCTGGGCGCGGTGGCCGCGGCGCTGCTCGTGACCATCAGCGTGTACACGACACAGGCGATCGTCACGGTGTGGGGAGTGGCGGTGGCGGTCGACGCCGGAGAGGACAAGACGACCATTCTCAACTGGAAGGCCGCCGCGGCGGTCCTGACGATCATCGTCACCTTCCTGTCGGCACGGGCGAGCGATCGGGTGGGTCGACGGCGTGCACTGGTGTTCGGATGTCTGGTGACCGCGGCGTCGGCCTTTCCCCTCGCGTTCATGATCGGCAGTGGTGACCTGGGGCAGTACGCCGTGGCCATCATGCTGGGCAACGGGGTGGTGCAAGGCCTGGTCTACGGTCCGATCGCGGCGTACGTCACCGGGCTGTTTCCTCCGGACGTGCGGTACACGGGCGCGTCGATCGGCTACCAGGGCGCCTCCGCACTGGGTGCGGGTCTGACCCCGATGATCGCATCGATGCTGGTCCTGTTGCCGTCCGGCGGTCTGTGGTGGGTGGGCGCGTACTGGGCCGGCCTCGCCCTGGTCAGTGCTGCGGTCGCGGCGTGCTACCGACGCCGGCCGGCCGCAGAGTCCGCACCGCCCGTCCCGGCGCGCGTGGCGACCGTCAGCCGATGAGCGTCGAGCAGATGCAGCCGACACGCGCCGCGGGTTCTGACCGCGGCGCGTTGTCGCGGCGTGTGTTTCCCGGCGGCACCGAACCGGACCCACGCTTCACCCTCGCCAACGAACGGACATTTCTCGCCTGGATACGCACCGCGCTGGCCTTCGTCGGGGCGGGTGTCGCGCTGGAGGCGTTCGCCCTGGGAGACCTCGATCCCCTCGTCCGCAAAGCAGTGGCCGTCGCCCTGATCATCACCGGCGTGCTCGGCTCGGCGGGCGCGGGAGTGCGGTGGTGGCGCGCCGAGACCGCGATGCGGCACAACCGGCCGCTCCCGGTGCCGGCGGTGGTGCCGCTGCTCGGGATCGTCGCCATCGTCGGTGCGATCGGCGGCGTCATCCTGGTCCTCGCGGCATGAAGCGGTCCGCGGGCTCGCGTCGTGCGGTGGGACCGGCCCCCGGTGACCCGGGGCTCCAGCCCGAACGAACGCTGCTGGCCTCGGTCCGGACCGCGATGTCGTTCGCGGTGATCGCACTGCTGGGACTGCGGATGACGGGATCGGTCGGCGGTGTGCTGCTCGGGATCGTCGCCATCGGAGTTGCCGCGGTCATCGTGATCGTCGGTCGCCTGCCCGCCGACATGCGCGAATTCTCCGACCGCGTGCAGGCGCCCCGGGACATGTCCGAACCGCTCGGTCGCGCCATTGTCCGGATCGCGGTTCTCGTCTCGGCGACGGCGTGTACCGGTGTGGTCGCCGCGACAGCGGTCGCTCTGGCGTGATCTCGCCCGTCGACCGGCACGCACTCGGTTACCGACGCTAACAACTGCGTCCCCGGCAGCGACTAACACTGCAGAAGGTTGGGGGACAGGAGTGTGTGGGCGATGACGCTCTGTATCGGTGTGCAGATCGGCGACGACAGCAGCGTGGGGACTGCGGCGTCGGAGGGTGCCTGGGAGACGACCGTCCGGGTCGAGAACGAGTCGTCGATCGAGCATGCGGCCGATTCCGCGGCCGATGGCTACGCCGACCGGGTGGCCGGCGTGGTGCGGGCGATTCGGGCATCGACCTCCGAGACGACGACCGGCCTAGCCGTGGCTCATCCGGACGATTGGTCGGCCGACGAACTCGACGCTGCGCGCGCAGCCGTTTCCGGGCACGAGGAGACGGCAGGCGTCGACGTCACCTGGGTGCCACGCGCGGTTGCGGCGGTCGTCGCCGCGGAACACACCTACGGCACCTTTCCCGACGGCGTGCCGGTGGTCAGCTACGACCTCGGCGCGACGGGGCTCACGGTGTCGGTCGTGCGTACCGGTGAGATCCCCGAGGCGATCGGCCGACCGATGACCGCTGCGGTGGCCCCAGTACCTGTCGAGCCTGCCCTGGCCACCATGCGGGATCGCTCCGGCGACGGCATGCGGGTTTCGACGGCGGCGTCGGCGGACGTCGTCAGGGAGGCGCTCACGACCGCCGGGCTGACCCCGGAGGAGGTCACCGCGCTCGTCGTCACCGGCGCCGCCGCGACGAATCCGATGGTGTCCGAACTCCTGCGGGACACCCTGCACATTCCGGTGGTCCTCGACCCTGATCCCACCTCGGCGGCCGCAGGCGCCGCCCTGCTGAACATCCGCGGCAGTCTGGCTCCGACTGCCGCGTTCGCCGTGGACGACGCCCCGACGTCGCCGCTCGCCGTGGCGGCAATGGCCGACGGTGCCGCCGACGTCGTGTCGCCGTCCGCCGGCACCGCGGCGCAGGCGCGCAGTCGTCGCACGGTCGCGCTCGCCCTCGTGGCAGCAGCGTCGGCGGCCGTCGTCGGCGCCGGGCTGTGGGCGGCGATCGTCGGGAAGTCCGAGCACCACACCACGGATGCCGCGAACGTGGAGCGCGGGGCCACCACGTCGTCGACCGTCGTGCCGCGGACGACGCACCCGTCGCCGCGAACCGCCATCGACGTGCAGACGGTGCCCTCGGCACCCGCCGCCGCACCCCTGGAGACGGTGACGCGTCCGGCTCCGACCACCACCGCGTCACCCCGCAGCGTGATTCCGCCGTCGCAGACGTCGACGACCCCCACCGCACCTCCGGTGCCGGTGCAGCCCTCGACTCCGCCGACCGCGGATTCGACCACTCAGCCACCGGCTACCGAAGATTCGACACCGGAGGAGACGACCCCCGGTCAGGGCAGATCCGGCGACTCGTCGGCGAGCGATCCAACGACCGCGGAGGACTCGACCGCCGACCGCACCGCGGGCACCACGACGACCCCGCAGCCCGCATCCGGCGTCGACAGCGCTGCCGAGTAGTCTGCAACGACACCCGTACCAGATTTCGTACCAAGCGCCCCGTTGAACTTACCGCACGGTAAGATGATCCGAACGCCACGAGCGTGGCGGGATGAGCGGCGAAGGAGTGATCGATGGCGGGCGGTACCAAAAGGCTGCCCCGCGCGGTGCGGGAACAGCAGATGCTCGACGCCGCCGTCAAGGTCTTCTCCGAAAACGGGTTTCGTGAGGCGTCGATGGATTCCATCGCCGCCGAGGCCGCGATCAGCAAACCGATGCTGTACCTCTACTACGGCTCCAAGGACGAACTGTTCAGTGCGTGCATCGAACGCGAGTCGGCCCGCTTCATCGAGGCGATGGCGGTGGGCTTCGATCCGGCACTGCGTCAGCGCGAACAGGCCCGCACCGTGGTCAAGGAGTTCCTTCGCTACGTCGACGAACACCGGCAGTCCTGGAAGGTGCTCTATCGCGTCGCCGTCGGAACCCAGACCTTTTCGCATTTCGTCTCCGACAGCCGCAAACGTGTGACCGAGATGGTCACCGAACTCATCCGCGCCGGCACCACCGTCGAAGGCGCCCGCGACATCGACTTCGAGCTCACCGCCGTCGCGCTCGTCGGCGCGGGCGAGGCCGTCGCCGATCGCATCACCGAGGGCGACGTGGATCTGGAAACGGCCACCGACCTGCTCGTCGGCATCACGTGGCGTGGCCTCAAAGGTGTGGGGACCGCGGATCTGCCGATCGACTGAGCGTTCCGCGGAACGCCGAGCGTCACCCGGGGGCCGTTCGTCCGCCGGATTTCGCCTCCTCCCCTCGAAACTTCCGCCGGATGAATGCATTTCCGACGGACGAACGGTCACATTGGGATCCACGCAGTGGGATCGGCTCCGATGGGCCGTCGTGCCGGTGGATAGTCTCGTCCCGTGCACGCAATCGCCGACTGGCTCGTCGAGATCGTCCAGTCGGTACCGGAGTGGGCGGTCTATCTCGTCGCGTGCGGCGTCGTCTACGCCGAGACCGCGACGCTGATCCTGGGATTCATCCTGCCCAGCGAGGCCGTGCTGCTCGCCGCGGGTGTCGCCGCCGGCGTCGGCTCGACCCAGATCGCTGGCCTGGTCGTCGCGGTGTGCGTGTCCGCGATCGCGGGCGATCTCACCGGCTACTGGGTGGGACGCTCGTCCGGTCATCGGGTGAAGGCGTCCCGAGCAGGCCGGAGGTTCGGTGAACAGCGATGGAAGCGGGCCGAGGAGCGAATCGGCCGCGACGGACTGGTGGCCGTCGCCACCGGCCGATGGATCGGCTACGTACGCACGCTGGTCCCACCCGTGGCCGGGATGGTCCGGATGCACCCGCCGACATTCCTCGTCGCCGACCTGATCGGCGCCACCACCTGGGCGACCACCGTCCTGCTGGTGGGGTACTTCGCCGGCGCCGCGCTCGGCGCGACACTGTTGCTCTATGCGGGCGTCGCGGTGGTCGCGGTCGCCGGCGGGTGGTACCTGTGGCGGTGGTGGGAGGCCAGGCGGGCCTGAGTCAGGCGCCTCGGGTTGTCGCGGTCAGGTGAGGTGCACCCTTGCGGCGATCGAGCACTGACAGGTCGAAGTTGCCGGTCACATTCGGCCCGCTCGCTCCGCTCCCGGCGCCGGTCACATTCGGCCCGCTCGCTCCGCTCCCGGCGCCGGTCACATTCGGCCCGCTCGCTCCGCTCCCGGCGCCGGTCACATTCGGCCCGCTCGCTCCGCTCCCGGAGCCGGTCACATTCGGCCCGCTCGCTCCGCTCCCGGCGCCGGGCCCATCGATGCGCCGCGTGTACAGATTCACCTTGGCGGGCAGCAGGATCGGCTTGCCGAACCGGACCGTGTAGGTGACCTCGTCGGGGAGCTGCGCCTCCACGTTCGCGATTGCCGCTGCGGCACTCCACATACCGTGGGCGATGGCCTTCGGGAAGCCGAAGGCCTTGGCCGGCAGGTTGCCCATGTGGATCGGGTTGCGGTCGCCCGACGCTTCCGCATAGCTACGGATGCGGCCCAGGTCCACCGACAGGATGGAATCCGGTGGTGGCGGTGCGACCTGCTTCGGCTCAGGGCCGCGCGGCTCGTCCGACAGGCTCGTCCGCTGCTGTTTGAGGAAGGTCGCCACCTGCGTGGTCACCAGCTCCGAACCGACGCTGATCCGCGAGACCATGTCGATTAGCAGCCCCTTGCGGTGCTCACGCAGATTCTCGGCGTGTGTGTCGATGGTCAGCGGTTCGTCGACCCCGATCGGCCGAAGCCGGTGAATGCTGTTCTCGACGTGGACGGAACCGACCGCACCGAACGGGAAGTCGCTGTCGGTCATGACCTTCATCGCCAGGGGGAACTGCAGCACGAACGGATACGTGACCGGCAGTGTGGAGCCGAAACGCTGACCGGTGACTCGGGTGTACGCGTGCAACCGGTCCACGTCCACGCGGACGTCCTCCAGCCGGTAGTGCCGGTCCGGGATCGTCGCGTCGGCGCGCACCGTGGCAGGTTTGCCGATGACCGGCAGCATGGCGCCGACCGCTTTCGAGTAGACGTCGACGGTGCTCGGGGCGCTCTCGAGTGTGATCGTCTTGGTCATCAGGCACCCAGGAATCCCTGGCCGCAGACGCGGACCACATTGCCGGTGATGGCGCTCGACGCCGGGTTGGCGAAGTACGCGACGGTCTCGGCGACGTCGACGGTCTGGCCGCCCTGCTGCAGCGAACTCATCAGGCGACCGGCCTCCCGGGTGGCGAGTGGGATGGCCGCCGTCATCTTGGTCTCGATGAAACCGGGCGCCACCGCGTTGATGGTGATGCCCTTCTCCGCCAGGATCGGCGCGTAGGTGTCGACGAGCCCGATCACACCGGCCTTGGAGGCGCCGTAGTTGGTCTGGCCGCGGTTGCCGGCGATACCGGCGATCGACGAGACGTCGACCACCGCGCCGCCCGTGCGGATCGCGTTCTTCTCCACAAGCGCATTGACCAGCTGCTGGGGGGCGATCAGGTTCACCGCGATCACCGAGTCCCAGCGTGCGGCATCCATGTTGGCGAGCAGCTTGTCGCGGGTGATGCCCGCGTTGTTGACGATGATGTCGATGCCGCCGTGGCGTTCGAGGGCATGCTCGGCGAGCTTGGCGCCCGCATCGTCGGCGCTGACATCCAGCGGGAACGATGTTCCCTTCACCCTGTTCGCGGTCTCCGTGAGAGCCTCGCCGGCGGCCGGGATGTCGGCGCAGATCACGTGGGCACCGTCGCGGGCCAGGACTTCGGCGATGGTGGCCCCGATGCCGCGTGCCGCGCCGGTCACCACGGCGACCTTGCCGGTGAGCGGCTTGTCCCAATCGGCGGGGGCGACCGCGTCGTCGGACCCGACCCGAATGACCTGTGCATCGACGAACGCGGACTTGGCCGACAGCACGAAGCGGATGGTGGACTCCAGGCCGGTCAGGCCGGTCTTGGCGTCGGGGTCGACATAGACGAGCTGCACGGTCGCGCCCTTCTGCAGCTCCTTGCCGACCGAGCGGGTGAAGCCCTCCAGCGCGCGCTGGGCGACGTGCTCATTCGGATCCTTCACCAGCTCCGGGGTGGTGCCGATCACGAGGAAGCGTGCGCAGGGGGCCAGCGAGCGCATGTTCGGCCCGAAGAACTCGAAGAGCTGGCGCAGTTCTGCGGGCGAGGTGATGCCGGTCGCGTCGAAGACCAGGGCGCCGTATTTGTCGGCGCCACGGCCTGTCGTGGCGTTCTGGATGACGTCGTAATCCGGGGACGCGAGGATCTCACGCAGCGGCTCGACGACCCGTCCGGCGCCGCCGAGCAGCACCGGGCCGGTCAGGGCCGGTTCCGACGCCTTGTAGCGGCGTAGCGTGGGCGGGACCGGCAGTCCGGCCTGCTTCGCGATGAACGAGCCCGGTGCGGAGTGGACGAAATTGGAGTACAAGCCAGTGGCTGCCACGGGAGATCTCCTATGTCTGCGAGTGCAGGTCGACAACGAACTTACTCATGAGTAAGAATAGCCTACAGATACCGCACAACACCCCCTGGGAGAGATCGAAGTGGCTCAGACACCCAAGACCCGCACGATGCGCCCGGTCGCGATCCTCGGCGGCAACCGCATCCCGTTCGCGCGCCAGGACAAGGCCTACGCCGAGGTCAGCAACCAAGAGATGTTCACCGCAGCCCTCGACGGCCTGGTGAGCCGCTTCAACCTGCAGGGTGAGCGCCTCGGCATGGTGGCCGGCGGCGCCGTCCTCAAGCATTCGCGCGACTTCAACCTCATCCGGGAATGCGTACTCGGATCGGCGTTGTCGCCCTACACCCCGGCCTTCGACATCCAGCAGGCCTGTGGGACCGGTCTGCAGGCGATCGTCGCCGTGGGTGACGGGATCGCGTCGGGCCGGTATGAGGTCGCCGTCGGCGGCGGCGTGGACACCACCTCCGACGCCCCGATCGGCGTCTCGGAATCGATGCGTCGTCAGATGCTCGAGGTCAACCGGGCCCGCAGCGCCAAGGATCAGGCCCTCGCGGCGCTGAAACTGCTCCCGAAACTCGGCATCGAGATCCCTCGTAACGGCGAACCGCGAACGGGCATGTCGATGGGCGAGCACGCCGCCATCACCGCCAAGGAGTTCGGTATCAGCCGCGCCGACCAGGACGCGCTCGCGGCGGCCAGCCACCAGAACATGGCGCTGGCCTACGACGAAGGCTTCTTCGACGACCTGATCACCCCGTTCCTGGGCCTGACGCGCGACCAGAACCTGCGCGCGGACTCGTCGGTGGAGAAGCTGGCCACGCTGAAGCCGGCCTTCGGGGTGTCGTTGGGCGACGCCACGATGACCGCGGGTAACTCGACCCCGCTCACCGACGGTGCGTCGACGGTCCTGCTCTCGAGCGAGGAATGGGCCGAGACGAAGGGTCTGCCGGTGCAGGCCTACCTCGTGGACAGCGAGACCGCGGCCGTCGACTACGTCAACGGTCCCGACGGCCTGCTGATGGCACCGACGTACGCGGTGCCGCGGCTGCTCGAGCGCAACGGTCTCACGCTGCAGGACTTCGACTTCTACGAGATCCACGAGGCGTTCGCCTCGGTGGTGCTCGCCACACTCGCCGCGTGGGAGTCCGAGGAGTACTGCAAGGAGCGACTCGGCCTGGACAACGCGCTCGGGGCCATCGATCGCGCGAAGCTGAACGTGCACGGCTCGTCGCTGGCCGCGGGACACCCCTTCGCGGCCACCGGCGGGCGGATCGTCGCTCAGGCGGCCAAGACCATCCGGGAAAACGGAGGTGGGCGAGCGCTGATCTCGATCTGCGCGGCGGGCGGCCAGGGCGTCACGGCGATCGTCGAGGGCTAGGGATGGGCTAGGGATGCACCACCAGAACCCCTGAACGTGACCCGATCGTCACCTCGACAACGATCGGATCACACTCGCCGAAAATTAATTCGCGCAGAGATGTAACGCGACGGGAAGTAGCGTAGATATACGAGTAGCTCCGGCTGAGCTGCCAGACCCCCGACCCGGCAGCTCGGTCGGAGCGCCTACGTTTTCGGCGTCTCCTCCACGGCGCGCGATCGCAGTTGTATCCCTATGGTTGTCTCCGTGATCAAGTACCCGGCCGTCCGCACTGCTGTGCGCGTGGTGGTCGGCGTTCTCGCGATGGCCGGGGTGATCCTCGCAACCGACCTCATCATCACCAAGAACTCGACCGCGCGCGGTGTCGTCGTCGCCGGCATCGCTGCCGGAGATCTCGACGAGGCGCACGCCAAGGCCGTCATCGACGATCTGTCCGACCGGGCGATCCGGCGGGTGGCGCTGCGTACGTCGTCGGGGACCGTCACCGTCGCCCCCGACGCCCTCGGCCTGGAGTTCGACGCGGACGCCACCCTGGCGCGACTGATGGAACAACCACGCAATCCGGTGACCCGGGTGCTCACGCTGCTCGGGGCGAAGCGGACCGTGGCACCCGTGGTCACGGTGGACCGGGCCGCCGTCGCCGCCACCCTCGACGAGCAACGGCCGACGCTGGAGGAGGCCGCTGTGGAGGGCGGGGTCCACTACGACGGCGTCACCCCGGTCCCCGATCTGCCGGCGTCGGGCAAGCGTGTCGCCCGGGCCGCCGCCGTCGACACGATCGCCGCCGACTGGTTAGAGGACACACCCATCGACCTCCCATTGGAGGATTTCGCACCGTCCGTGTCGGCCGATGTCGTCAACGCGACCGTCGCCGGTCCCGCGGTGCGCGCGGTCGCCGAGCCGATCACGCTGCAGGGGACGGGAGAGACGTCGGTGCGGGTCGAGCCGTCCCAGCTCGCGTCGGTTCTGTCGTTCGTCGCCGACGGTCGTGGCGGATTGAAGCCGGTGATCGACACCAAGGCCGGCGCCGCGTTGCTCGGTTCCCGGTTGGCCCGCACCGAACGCAAACCTGTCGACGCCACGTTCTCACTGCGTACGGGGAGCCCCACCGTGGTGCCCGCGCGCGACGGAGCACGGGTGGATTGGGAGAAGACGTTCGCCTCGGCCGCCGCGACCGCGGTCGGCACCGACGCCTCGGACACGCGCGTCGTCGAGGTCGCCTACGAACCGATCAAGCCACGTCTGAGCACCGCGTCAGCCCGCAAACTCGGTGTTCGCGAGGTGGTCGGTGAGTTCACCACCTCCGGCTTCAGCAGCGCATCGGGGGAGAACATCCGGCTGGTCGCCGAGGAGGTGGACGGCGCCCTGGTCCGGCCGGGAGAGGAATTCTCCCTCAACTCCTACACCGGCCCCCGGGGTGCGGCCCAGGGCTACGTGGTCTCCACGATCATCGACCACGGCCACGCCGACAAGGCTGTCGGCGGTGGTATCTCGCAGTTCGCCACCACGCTCTACAACGCCGCCTATTTCGCCGGCCTCGAGGACGTCGACCATACCGAGCACAGCTACTACATCTCGCGATATCCCGAGGCCCGCGAGGCCACGGTGTTCGAAGGCGCGATCGACCTGGTCTTTCGCAACAACACCCGACACGGCATCTACATCGAGACCGGGTGGTCGCCGTCCGGTGTGACGGTTCGGCTGTGGGGCACGAAGTCGGTGGAGGTCCAGTCGATCACCGGTGACCGCTACGCCTACACCGATCCACCCACACTGAAGCTGCCGAAGGGCGACAACTGCATCGCATCCACCGGCAGTCGCGGTTTCACCACCTCGAACACCCGGATCATCACCGATGGGCGCACCGGCGACGAGATCAGTCGTCACACCCGCACGGTCCGCTACGACCCGGCACCCACCGTCGCCTGCGTGTGACGTTGCACCGACCAAGCGCTCGGTGGCCCCCTCTGGACTGAGCTATGTAACGCTCGATAGGCTCCGCTTCGTGGATATCAATGGAGCAAGTGCAATAGTCACGGGTGGCGCGTCGGGTATCGGCGAGGCCGCGGTCCGCCAGCTGGCGGCCAAGGGTGCCAAGGTCGTCGTCGCCGACCTGCAGGCCGACAAGGGAGAAATCCTCGCCAAGGAGGTCGGCGGTACGTTCGTGCGCGTCGACGTCACCGACACCGCGCAGATCGAGGAGGCCGTCAACACGGCGACCGAACTCGGGCCGCTGCGGGCGCTGGTCAACTCCGCCGGCATCGGCTGGGCGCAGCGCACGATCGGCAAGGACGGCGAGTTCGCGTCGGCGCACAACCTGGACGCGTACAAGAAGGTCATCGCGATCAACCTGATCGGCACCTTCGACTGCATCCGGCTGGCCGCGACCGCGATGAGCCGCAACGAGCCGCTGGAGTCCGGTGAGCGCGGTGCCATCGTCAACATGGCGTCGGTCGCCGCATTCGACGGCCAGATCGGGCAGGCCTCCTACTCCTCGTCCAAGGGCGGCGTCGTCGGCATGACCCTGCCCGTGGCCCGCGATCTCGCCGCCGTCGGCGTGCGCGTCAACACCATCGCCCCCGGCCTGATCGACACCCCGATCTACGGCGAGGGCGAGGCCTCGGAGGCGTTCAAGGCGAAGCTGGGCGAGTCCGTACTGTTCCCGCATCGTCTGGGTCAGCCCGCAGAGCTGGCGTCGATGGTCGTCGAGCTGGTCACCAACTCGTACATGAACGCCGAGGTCATCCGCGTCGACGGTGGCATCCGGATGCCACCGAAGTAGGGGTTCACACCCACCTGATCTGCCTTCGAAACTCCCGCTCACGCAAGAGGTCTCATGCGTGAGCGGGAGTTTTCACATGCGGACTCGGTGGTCTGGCTGCGCCGAGTGGATCACTCGGCGCAGTGTTCCTCGGGCAGGTGATTGCTCGCCCAGGTGATCAGCGCTTCGAGCACCGGCGATATCGCCTTGCCGTCGGCGGTCAGGGAGTAGGTGACGGTCACCGGCGGGCCGGGCTCGACCCTGCGCTCCACCAGGCTCGCACGCGTCAGCTCGCCCAGGCGGTCGGCCAGCACCGAATCGCTGATACCCAGTGCCCGTTTGAGTTCGGCGAATCCGGCCGGTCCGTTCATCAGTGTGCCGAGCAGCATGCCATTCCATCGTTTGCCCAGGAACATGAACGCGCGGGACAGGGTGCCGTCGCACGCGGGCGGATGGTGTTCGTCGGAGACGACCATCGGCGCAGGGCGGCGGGCAGGCATGTGACCGATCTTATCAACTCCCGACTTGCAATTCACTTCTATTTTAGGAGTAGCATCGGGAACACAAGCAGCAATCGCTGCAGAAGCAATGGATGGAGGAGATTCGATGAGCAACGTGAAAGAAGAGGCGAAGACGCTCGACGTCGTCGGCCGGGAGATGTTGTTCACGCAGGCGCGTACCGCCAACTCGTTTGCCGACACCCCGGTGAGTGACGAGGAGCTGCAGGCTGTGTGGGACCTCGCGCGCTGGTCGCCGTCGGCGGCGAACGGACAACCGTTGCGCGCCTTGTTCGTCCGCACCCGGGAAGGTCGCGAGCGACTGGTCGCACATCTCGCCGACGGTAATCAGGCGAAGACGCTGTCAGCACCGGCGGTGGCCGTCCTCGCCTACGACAGCCGCTTCTTCGACCAGTATGAAACGACATTCCCGGACCGCGCCGAGATGCTCGGCGGATACTTCGGATCAATGGCCGAGCCGGAGCTACACGAGACCGCCCGGTACAACGCGGCGCTGCAGACCGGGGTGTTCCTGCTCGCAGTCCGCGCCCAGGGATTGGCGGCGGGCCCGATGGCGGGCTTCGACCATGCCGGCGTCGATGCTGAGTTCTTCGACGGAACACCGTGGAAGAGCCACCTGGTGGTCAACATCGGTCACCCCGGCGACGACCCTTGGTTCGATCGCCTGCCCCGCGTGCCGGTCGAATCCGCTGTCGCCTGGGCGTGACCATTCGAATGCCAATGAAATGGTAGATTAACTACCATGCGTACAACCATCGATCGCGCCGGCCGCGTGGTCGTGCCCAAGGAGCTGCGCGATCGTGTCGGATTGGTTCCCGGCGAGGTCGAGATCACCGTCTCCGGGAGCGGGTTGGTCCTCGAGCCGGTGGCCACCGACGATCTGGTGGACGACGACGGCTTGCTGATGCTGCCGGAAGGTGGCGCGCAACTGTCGGCGGACGACATTCGAGAGCTGCGCCTTGGCGACCAACGCTGAGGTCATCCTGCTGGACACGAGTGCCGCGATCGCACTGGTGCGTCCGGAACAGCACGGCCATTCCGAAGTCCGCGCGGTGACGAGGGGATTGACGCTTGGTCTCAGCGGGCACGCGGCGTTTGAGACGTACTCGGTGCTCACCCGGCTACCGGCGCCACAGAGACTGACCGCTCGAGCCGCGGCCCGGCTGATCACGACGAACTTCCCGCATCAGTGTCACCTGAGCCCGCAGCAGACAGCGGACCTCGTCGAGCGGTTCGCGTCGATCGGCATCTCCGGGGGCGCGGTCTACGACGGACTCGTCGGAGCGGCCGCCGCGCACGCGGGCAACACTTTGCTGACTATGGACCGTCGGGCCGAACCGATCTACCGTGCGCTGGGAGCTCGTCTGAAGCTGCTGTGAAAACCGGCGCCGATCAGTTCAGCGCGGATCCGTTGTGTGGGCGCGCACGTCGCGACGTGCGCGCTAGCGGGACGGGTGTGCGCCTTCGTCGACGTCTGTCCGGGCGGTCTCGGTCCCGGTCGCAGACTGTCGCGTCGGCCACCAGAACGACCCGCGCTGGATGATCGACAACGCCGGTACGAGCATCGGGGCCATCACACACGACGCCAGCAGCACGCCGATCGCGACACCGGCGCCGAGCTCCTCGAGGTTCTTCAGTCCGGTCAGCGTAAGGGAGGCGAACGTCAGGGCGAGGATCACTCCGGCAGCCGCGGCGGTCTGACCGTTCTTCGTGATCGCGATCCGGGCCGCGTCGCGCGGTGACTCGCCGGCGACGAACTCCTCGCGGACGCGCTCGGCCATCAGGATGTTGTAGTCGGTGCCGATCGCCACGACGAACAGGTAGAGCACGATCGGTGTGGAGAAGTCGATGCCCACGTAGTCGAGGAGATACTGGAACACGATCACGAGCGCGCCGAGGGTCGCGGCGAACGTGACGAATACGCTGACGATCAGGTTCAACGGTGCGAGCAGCGCCAGCAACAGGGCGCCGAGGATCACCCACACGATCACCACCGCCACCGGGAACACATGTCGGGTGTCGGAGTGCAGTTGCGAACGTACGTCTGCCAGGGTCGCGGTCTGCCCGCCGACGGCGACCACCGCACCCGGTACGGATTCATGCGCGACGGGGCGGATCGAGTCGTCGATGGTGTCGAGCGAGCCGGTGGCGAACGGCGACTCGTCGAGGACGACGTTGACCACGGCGGCCGTGCCGTCGGAGCTGAGTCGTGGCGGGGTCACCGCAGCGACACCGGCCACACCCTCGAGATTGGTGGTGAGCGTGGCCAATTCGTTCTGTGGAATGGGTCCGGACGTCTTGACGTACACCTGGGTGGGACTCAGATCGCCTGGTGGCATCGACGCGGCGAGCGTGTCGAACGCCTGCTGCGACGGAGTGTCCGACGGCATCTCACCGAGCGTGTCGTAGGTGGCCTTGTAGCCGGAGCTGAAGACCGCGAGGACGATGAGCAGGATGGCGATGGCCACCGCCGTGATCACCGGACGATGCGCGACGCCCCGGCCGAGGGCGCCGAACGCCGATCGTCGGGGCTCATGTCCCGGCCCGAGCGGCCAGAACATGACCTTGGAGAGGATCGCGATGACGGCGGGGATGAGGGTCAGCGCGGTGATCAGCATGACGGCCACGGCGATGATCAGGCCGGGTGCCAACGAGTTCAGCGATCCGAGCCTCGCGAAGAACAAGGCCGCGAATGCGCCGATGACAGTGAGCGCCGACGACGCGATCACCCGCCCCACCGCGCCCGTCGCCGCGACGAGCCCGTCGAGGCGTCCCTCGCCGTCCCGCAGGTGTTCGCGATATCGGAACAGCAGGAACACGGTGTAGTCGGTACCGACACCGAACAGGACCACCACCAGGATGGCGTCGAGGGTGGTGCTGACCTCGAAGTCGAAGATCTGGGTGGCCCAGGCGGTGGCGCCGCGCACAGCGAGGAAGACGACACCGATCACGATGACCGGGAGGATCGCGATCAACGGGCTGCGGAACAGGATGCCGAGGGTGGTCAGGATGACGATGACGGTCGCGATCGAGATGATGCGCTCGGCCTTGTTGTAGGCGGCGTTGCTGTCCACGAGGATCGCTGCGTTGCCGGTCAATCCCGAGGTGAGGTCGGTGTTCTCCAGTGCGGAGGCCGCAGCGTCGCGAACCGCGGGCACAGCGTCGTTCACATCGGGTTCACCCGGCTGGCCCGCGAAGGCGACCTGGATGGCCACCACCTTGTCGTCGGGTGAGACCGATTGCGGCCCTGCGGAGACCGTGGTGACGCCGGCGATCTTGTCGTTCTGCAGCGTGGTCGCGAGCCCCAGCGCGGTCTGCTGGTCGGTGGGGGTGAGTTGTCCGCCGTCCTTACGGGAGACCACCACGGTTCCGGTGGCCCCGGCCGTCGCCGGGAAGTACTCGTTCCCGATGTTCTGGGCGTCCACGGACTCGAAGGACGACGGCAGGAAGTCCTGCTGGTTGCCCGTCGTGTGGTCGGACAGGTTGGGGGAGAACAGGATGATCGCGAGGGCAGCGATCACCCATACGCCGGCCACCCGCCAGGGATGGGCGACGACGACACGGGCGAGCGCAGCGAACATGCGCTGATCCTCTCGTGGGCCACTACGGAGGTTACCCGCCGCGGTGCCCGCCCGACCCCGAAAACAGTTCTTCCCCCGGGTATCAGTTCCCTCTCCACGAGCTTGTGGAGAGTCTGGCGATACCCGGGGGAAGAGCAGAGTGTGACTCGGTGAGGCGTCAGGCGCGGCCGTCAGAACACCGCTTCGTCGACCTCCATGACGTCGGCATCGATGTTCTCCACGGTGCCGCGGACGGCGGTCAGCAACGGCAGGTTGGTCTTCGCGAAGAAGCTGGCCACGGCGACCTTGCCCTCGTAGAAGGCCTTGTCGTCATCGGAGACACCGGAATCGAGAGCGGCGAGCGCCACCTCGGCCTGACGCAGCAGCAGCCAGCCGATGAGCAGGTCGCCGACCGCGAGCAGGAAACGAACCGACCCGAGGCCGACCTTGTACAGATCCTTCGGGTTCTCCTGCGCGTTCATCAGGAACCCGGTCAGGGTGGCCGTCATGTTCTGCACGTCATCCATCGCGGTCTTGAGCAGCGCGCGCTCCGACTTCAGTCGACCGTTGCCGCCCTCGGAGTCCAGGAACTTCTGGATCTCGCCGGCGACGTGCGCGAAGGCCTGCCCCTTGTCGCGGATGATCTTGCGGAAGAAGAAGTCCTGCGCCTGGATGGCCGTGGTGCCCTCGTAGAGCGAGTCGATCTTGGAGTCACGGATGTACTGCTCGATCGGGTAGTCCTGCAGGAAGCCCGAGCCGCCCAGGGTCTGCAGCGATTCATGGGAGAGGACGCTGTAGGCCCGCTCGGAACCGACGCCCTTCACGATCGGCAACAGCAGGTCGTTGACCTTGTGGGCCAACTCCGCGTCGGCACCCGAGACGATCTGTGCGGCAACGGCATCCTGATGCGATGCGGTGTAGAGGTAGATCGCTCGCAGACCCTCGGCGTAGGCCTTCTGGGTCATCAGCGAGCGACGCACATCCGGGTGGTGGGTGATGGTGACGCGCGGCGCTGCCTTGTCGGTCATCTGGGTCATGTCGGCGCCCTGCACCCGCTCCTTGGCGTAGTCCAGTGCGTTGAGGTAACCGGTCGACAGGGTCGAGATCGCCTTGGTGCCCACCATCATTCGGGCGTGCTCGATGACGTCGAACATCTGCGCGATGCCGTCGTGCACCTCGCCGACGAGCCAGCCGACCGCCGGGGTGCCGTGCTGGCCGAAGCTCAGCTCACAGGTGGCCGACGACTTGATGCCCATCTTGTGCTCGACGTTGGTGACGAAAACGCCGTTGCGCTCGCCCAATTCGCCGGTCTCGTGATCGAAGTGGAACTTCGGCACGAAGAACAGCGACAGGCCCTTGGTGCCCGGCTTCGCGCCCTCGGGGCGCGCCAGCACCAGGTGGAAGATGTTCTCGGTCATGTCCTGATCGGCCGACGTGATGAAGCGCTTCACGCCGTCGATGTGCCAGGTGCCGTCTTCCTGCTTGACTGCCTTGGTGCGGGCGGCACCGACGTCGGAACCGGCGTCGGGCTCGGTGAGCACCATCGTTGCGCCCCAGCCGCGCTCGGAGCAGATGGCGGCCCACTTCTTCTGCTCGTCGGTGCCGTTGTCGAAGAAGATGTTGGCGAAACCGGAACCGGCGGCGTACATGAACACCGGCGGATTGGCGCCCAGGATCATCTCGCCGATGGCCCAGTAGAGCGAACGGGGTGCGGGCAGGCCGCCGAGCGCCTCGTCGACACCGATCTTGTCCCAGCCGCCCTCGACGAGCGCGTTGTAGGACTTGGTGAAGGCCTCCGGGACGGTGACGCTGTGGGTCTCCGGGTCGAACACCGGCGGGTTGCGGTCGGCCTCGGCGAACGACTCCGCGATGGGTCCCTCGGCCAGTGCCTTCACCTCGCGGAGCATGTCGACGGCGGTCTCGTGGTCGAGGTCGCCGAAGTCCCCTTCTTCGAGAACCTTGTCGAGGTTGTACATCTCGAACAGGTTGAAGTGCAGGTCACGCATGTTGCTCTTGTAATGGCCCATGAAAGTTCCTTGTCTGACGCTGGGTGGGCTACGAGTCTTGGCACGAGGGTAAGTTACTCGCCGGTAACAACAGAATACCGCGAACGTTGCAACAGGGCAATTGCACGAAGTGTGATCTCGAATCGAGCCTGAAAACCGCCCGTGTGAGAGGCGCTGTCGGCGATACGCCGACGTCACCCGCGGTGCGGGTGGGTTTCAGGGGCGGGTTTCAGACCGGCGGGGTTCAGACCGGCGGGGTCAGACCGGCGGGTGAGTTCAGGGGTGGGTTTCAGGCCGGCAGGGTTCAGACCGGCAGGGTTCAGACCGGGGTGCGTCTTCTACAGCGCGTCGCGCAGATACGACAGATCCGCCGGGATTCCCTCGGCCGGGGTCTCCAGGATGACCGGCGCATCCGCGGCGGCGGCGACAGCGACGAGCACGTCCGGGTCGATGTGGCCATCGGCCAGGTTGGCGTGCCGATCGCGTCCGGAGTCGAACTCGTCGCGAGAGTTGTTGAGGTGGATCAGGTCGATGCGGCCCGTGATGCCCTTGACGCGTTCGACCAGGCCGACGAGATCCTCCCCACCGGCCCACGCATGGCAGGTGTCCAGGCAGAAGCCTGCCTGCTCGAAGTCGCCGACCGATTCCCACAGCCGGTCGATCGCCTCCAGAGTGCGGGCCATCGCGTGGTCTCCGCCCGCGGTGTTCTCGATCAGGATCGGGACGCCGAAGCCGCCCTTGTCGACCTGGCGGTCGAAGAGTTTGCGCCAGTTGGCGAATCCCTCTTTCGCGTCCTCGCCGTCGCGCAGATGCCCACCGTGCACGACCAGACCGAACGCGCCGAGTTCGGCGGCAGCGGTGGCCTGTTGCTCGACCGCCTTGCGCGAGGGCATCCGTAGACGGTTGTTCAGGCTCGCGACGTTGATCTGATAGCTCGAGTGCACGACGACGTCGATCTCGGAGTCGCGGATCGCTGCCGCGTCGGGCCGCGCCACCGGCTTCTTCCAGCCCTGGGGGTCGGTGACGAACATCTGGAACACGTCGATGCCGAGTTCGCTCGCGGTGGCCAGGGGATCGGTGTCCTCACGCAGATGTGCTCCGATGCGCATGGCTCAACGATAGTGGCCGACGGTGCGTGCGATGTCCGCGGTGTCAGTCGTCGACGCCAGGCACCGTCTCGATGGTGATCGGGACACCGGTCGCGATGAGCAGCCGGCATGGGGCCTCGCTGCCGTGATAGAGCTGCAGCCACTCATGACCGCGGCTGCCCTCGGAGTACACCGAGTCGAGAGCGCGGTTGAGACGGGCCTCCGCCTCCTTGGTGATGATGTAGCGCTGGTCGCCGTATCGCAGGTAACGGTCGGGCACGGAAGTCCTCCCCACGGATGTGATACCGGTCACCATCCTAGGGGAAATCCTGAAGTCGCCTGCAGTTGTACGGCGGTTTACCGGTTCGCCAACGTCCGGTGATCACTAGGCTTACGCAAAGTGACGTGCAGGGTGCCCCGCCGGGGCGTGGGTGGGCAGGAATCACGGTGAGCATTGACGACGCGGTTGACGTCCCGACCGGGGACGAACCTGCGCGCTCCCGGTCCGCCGGAGGCGGCGTCGAACCGCTGATCGACGACGTCGGCGCCGCGGCGGCGAACGAACTGCCCGACAATCCCCGCGACTACACCTGGGTTCGGCGAGGGGCGATCGCGGCCTGGCTGCTGTTCATGCTCGTCGAGATCTTCACCGAGGGACTCGCGTTCGACCGCACTCGTCTGATCATCTTTTTGTGCCTGGGCATGCTCGCGGCCACGATCGGGCGTCGGCGGGCGCTGACCGTCATCATCGACTGGCTCCCGTTCGCGTTGATCCTGCTGTTCTACGACTGGACGCGTGACGTCGCACGGATCGTCGACATGCCGACCCAATGGCACCTCGCGCCGGACGTCGATCATCTGATGTTCGGCGTCAACCCGACGGTCTGGCTGCAGGAACACATCAAGGAGCCCTCCCCGCCCTGGTGGGAGGTCATCACCAGCGTCATCTACATGTCGTACTTCATCATCCCGTACGCCGCCGCGGCCGTGCTGTGGCTTCGGGACCGGGCCGCGTGGCGACGTTACGCCGCGTGCTTCGTCGCGACGACGTTCCTGGCGCTGGTCGGCTACACCCTGGTGCCGGCCGCGCCGCCGTGGGCCGCGGCACGGTGCACCGCCGAGCAGGTCGTCGATCATCCGCGCGAGCCGGCCTGCATGGCCAACGAAATCGCGCCGGGTGGCGGCATCCTCGGTGAGGTCACTCCGACCAACCCGGACGCCGCACCGTATGTCGAGCGGATCTCCGCACGTGGGTGGAACTTCCTCAACATCCACGCGGCCTCCACGCTCGTCGAGGTCGGTCAGGGCAAGGCCAACCTCGTCGCCGCGATCCCGTCGTTGCACGCGGGCCTGACCATGCTGCTCGCCTTGTTCATGTGGCCGCGGGTCAAGGCACTCGGCCGAACCCTGTTCCTGGGATACGCCGTCGCCATGGCGTTCACGCTCGTCTACACCGCCGAGCACTACGTCTTCGACATCCTGCTCGGGTGGGCGCTGGCGGCCTTCGTGATCTTCGTCGCGCACATCGTCGACAAGAAGTGGCTGATTCCGCGTCAGGAGCGGCGCAAACAGCTCGACGACCCCGATGACGCCCCCGATCCGGCGCGGTCCGATTCGCCCGTCTCCGGGTAGGCTCGCGGCCGTGCGGACCGTGCGAGCGCGCCGACCGAGTCGGGGGACACTGCGCCGTGGCCTGCTCGTGTGCGTGGCCTTCGCGATCGTGCTCATGCACTCGGTGATCGCCCACGGGATGACCGAACGTCACCACAGTGCGGGCGCCGAGCACGTATCGATGGCCGTGATGGACTCGGCGCGCGACACGATCGACGGTCCGTCGATGCATTCGTCGGGTGACTGTGACCTGCACGAGCATCCGTGTGTGTTCCTACGAGCCGACGACCCCGTCGTCATCGCACTCGCCGTACTGGTTCTCGCCTGGGGATTTCCCATCCCGCCGCTGTTGCGGTCGATCCGCGCGCGATTGATCAACCGCTCCGGGCGCCCGCCTCCGTGGGCGATGCCGACACATCTCCAACTGCAGGTGATCCGCTGCTGACTCGGCGCCGGCCGGACGTCTGATCCGGTCCGCCGTTCTATCCACTCGGCCCGGGAGTCTCGGGTGTGAGTGGATCCTTCACTTCTGCAAAGGATCACCATCAAATGAAACGACAGATTCTCGCATGCTCGGTCGCCATCGTCACCACCGTGGCGGTCGCGGCCTGCTCGACGCCCGACGACCCCTCGGCGTCGTCCACACCTCCGGCGGTCACGACGACCTCTGTGTCGATGGACAGCGCGACGGCACAGCCGGGTACGCACAACGATGCCGACATCGCCTTCAACCAGAACATGATCCCGCATCACATGCAGGCACTCATGATGTCCGAGCTGGTTGCGGCCCGAACCACCACGCCGGCCGTCCGTGATCTGGCCGCCCGGATCTCTGCCGCGCAGAAACCGGAGATCGACGAGATGACGGCCCGACTCGACGACTGGGGTGTCACCGCGACTGACGGTCACATGGCCGGGGGCCACATGTCCGGTACGGACCCCGACCACGACATGTCGGGCATGATGACCCCCGCGGAAATGACCGCGTTGAGCGGCGCGCGCGGAGCAGAGTTCGATCGGTTGTGGCTCGAGGGGATGATCCGTCACCACCAGGGCGCGGTGGAGATGGCCGACGAGGAACTCGCGTCGGGCATCGACGGGCCCTCGCGCGAACTCGCGGAGCGGATCAAGGCCGCCCAGCAGGCCGAGATCGACGAGATGAACCAGATCATGCGCCGCTGAGCCGCCGAAAGCGGAGGCCCGACACGCAGACGAACGCGTGTCGGGCCTCTTCAGATCCGGGTCATGGCCACATCAGGGCTGACGCAGCGGCACCCGCATCAGGTAGACCTGATAGCCCGCCGAGATCGAATAGGTGAAATAGAGGCTGCTGCCCCGCGACCACGGGTGGATGAACGGCGCATAGCCGGAGTACGGATCGTTGGCCGGCACCACGTTCTCACCTGACGACCACGGTCCCCAGGGGTTGTCGGCGGTACGCAGGACGACCCCGGTGTCGTTCTGGCCGAGCGAGATGTACTTGCCGAGGTAGTCGTTCCATGCGACCGACAGTTCGCCGGTCGGCGCCGACATCACCGGCGTGGCCGAATCGGGATTGTTGCGCACCCAGTGACCCCACGAGAAGTACTCGTACTTGCCGAGGTGCTCGATGTCCTTCGCGTTGACGCGGGCGAGGTACACCGCGCCCCAGCGGCCATCCGGTGTGCCGTAGGTGTAGATGGTGTCGCCGACCTTGAGGTAGGCCGACATCTGGAACTTGTGGTTGCCGCCGCCGTTCGGCCGGAAGGCATTGACCGCGTGCCAACTGCCGCCGTTGTCGTTCGAGACGACCAGCCCGGACCAATTCGTATACCAGATGCCCGGCGATCCCCAGTGCTTGACGGACATGACGTTCATGTACTGCTTGCCGTTGGCCGCGATACCCGCGGTCGGGATGATGGTGATCTCCTTGCGCAGGTCCGGCTTGAGGAGACGCTTGGCGTGCCCCGGCGGACCGGCGTGGCCGGTGAACGACATGCCGTCGGCGAGATTGCGGTCGGTGCTGCGCAGCAGGACATTCGAACGCCAGTACCAGAGCTGGCCGTAGAGCAGCGACCACCCGTTGAAGGTCTGGGTGTCGCCGAACGCGGCCATGATCTCGCCGTGACCGTTGTCCCAGAGGACCCCCAGGTCGGTCCCGACGATGTTGTACCGGCCGAAGGTGTCGTTGATCGATCCGGGACCCGTGAGTCGAGCAACGATCCGACCGTTGGCCGCGGCCACCGGCGCGCCCTCCGCCGAGGGCGCCGCCGCCAGACCCGCGGTGAGGGTCGTGGCGAGTGCCGAGATCGCTAGGGCCGTCCTCCATCGTCCTGTGCGCCGCGTCATGCGCGTGACCTTATCAAGACCTGAGAGAGATGGAGGTGTGACGTCGGCGATCAGGCCTCACTGTAGCGGTCGCCGGTGTTGACGGCGGTGAAATCGATGGCGGCGGCGGCATTGTTGACGCCGGTGACGATACCCACCCCGAATTGTCCGTCGACGTCGTACAGGTTGGCGGTGCTCGTGGAGATGCCGTCGACCTCGACGTGGCTGGCCGCCTCGACACCGATCCGAGGCCCCACCGGCAGGCGCGAGAGCGCGACGGTCAGATCGCAGTTGATGAATGCGATACCTTCGCTACCCCAATTGCACACCAGACTGGTCGATTCCCCGCTGATCACCGACCGTTCGAACGGGGTGGGGCGTTCACCGGTCACGGTGGAAACCGCCCGTGTCCACAGCCATTTGCGGCCGGCATCTTGATGCGATCCCATGTCCTGGCTCCAGGTGATCTCGCCGTTCGCCGCGGCGGCGCCGTACCAGGGAAACGGGTCGTCGTCGTCGGTCTCGGGCGGTCGGAACCGGATCATCTCCGGCGACCGCACCCAGCGCTCGCCGGGTGGGTTGCTGGTCTCCTTGACGAACACCGTGGTGCTGCGCGCGACGAGGACCTCGGCGCCTTCGGAGAACTGGACGACATCGACCTCGACCACCTTGATCCGGCCGCCGTCGCGCACGAGCCGTCCACGTGTGGTGGTCGGGACATCACGGGCGACCTTGAACAGGTCGATGGTGTAGCGCGCCGGACGGAAACCGGGGATCGTGAAGTCCCGCTCCGCCGTCCGGGCGGCGATCGCACAGACGGCCGGGCCGTGCAGCGTGCCGGGCGCCCAGAGGCTCGCCGCATAGCGAGTCGGTGTGTACAAGTCGTCGCCGGCCGGTGCACCAAGGGAATCCGTGGCCTCCGAATCGTGCGAGAAGAATGCGATCGGCGACACGAATTTCCCTTCTGTTCGACAAGAGAATGTGGTGTCGAACCGTTCGACACGTACTAATCTTCGTCCATGACAATTGCAGATTACGCAAGACAGATTCCGAACGAGCTGGTGGCCGCGGTCCGGATGTCGATGATCGTGACCTCCATCGTCGGAATCGTTCTGGGCATCATCGCCCTCGTCTGGCCCACTGCGACACTGCTGGTCATCGGAGTCCTGTTCGGCATCTCTCTGATCGTCGCCGGATTGTTCCGGCTCTACGAGGCTTTTGCGTCGTCATTGTTGTCCGGCGGCTGGCGCTTCGCACTCGGACTCATCGGTGCCCTGATCCTGGCCGCGGGAATCATCGCGCTGTTCAATCCTGAAGAGTCCGTGGTCTTTCTCGCGATCTTCATCGGAATCGGCTGGATCTTCCAGGGCGTCGCCGATCTCTCACGTGCGGTCTCCGGATCGTTGCACACACCGAGGTGGCTGCTCCTTCTGTCCGGCGTCGTCTCCATCATCGCCGGCATCGTGATGATGGTGATTCCCGGACTCGCCCTGGCGACGTTCCTGATCATCGCCGCGATCATGCTGATCATCATCAGTGTCGTGACGCTGCTGACGTTGCCCAAGAAGGTCGACGAAACCTTCGTCTGAGGCCTCGGCCCGGTCCCTGAGTTGGGGACTGAGCCTGCGAGGATGCTTTCCACTCGCTCCCTGAGGAGCCTGCGAGCGTGCGTGTCATCCTCCGCTCCCCGAGGAGCCCTGGCTACGAACGAGAACACTCCGCCCGCTCCCTGAGGAGCCTCGCGAGGAACGAGAACACTCCGCGGAGGGTGACGCGCAAGCTCGGAGGGCTCAGGGAGCGGAGGGTGACGCGCAAGCTCGGAGGGCTCAGGGAGCGGAGGGTGACGCGCAAGCTCGGAGGCTCCTCAGGGAGCGGAGGGTGACGCGCAAGCTCGGAGGGCTCAGGGAGCGGAGGGTGACGCGCAAGCTCGGAGGCTCCTCAGGGAGCGGAGGGTGACGCGCAAGCTCGGAGGGCTCAGGGCGCAGATGGAGTGGGGGAGGGGTCTCGTTTCGAGCCTCGACCCGATGGCGTGAAGTTCGTTCCGTCGCCAAGATTCGTCGGTTGAGGACCTACGGGGTCGCGACCGTGCCCCTCGCTGACTCTGGTCAGGTCAGATCGAGTCCGTCGATGGTCACCGACGCCTGCGCGGTCTGCATGTTCGCGGGCAGTCGTTCGATCAGCTGATTGAGCGCGACGAGGACGTCATGGCTGTGCGTCAGCCGGGCGTTGTCGATCAGGGCCGCATCGGATCCCATCATCGTGACGGGGTCCACCTCGGTGCGATGGGCGACGGCGGCACCGAGCAGCCGGCGCGCCTGGACCGGGTCGTCGTCCCATAGTGCGTCAGCGGTCATCAGGTACAGCCGCACTGCCGGCGGATAGTCGTGTAGATGAACCAGTGCCCACGCCCAGTGCTTGGCGACGTCGACGGTGTCGGACTGTGACCGTCCGTGGGTGCGAACGTATTTGCCGTGCAGCTCCCGGCACAGCGGGGTCGAGTCGGCCCACAGCTGCAGATGCGACATGCACCGAACGCAGTCGTGCAGATTCGACAGGTACATGGCGGAATACGGTCCCTCGCGGCGTGATCGGATCTCACGCAGAACCGAGAATTCGGCGAGCGCATGCGAATACTCGCCGGCCGACAACAGTGCTTCGGCCTCGTCTTGCATCTCGGAGAGCATGTCTCAATTGTCGCGGAGACGGGCGTGTCGCGGGTGGTTTCCTGTAGAAAACCACCCGCGACACGTGGGTCGGTATCGGTACCGGTCAGTACTGCTGGTTCGGCGGATACGGCGGCGGTGCCATCGGTGCGGCCGCACCCACCGGCGCGATCTGCCCGCCGGTCAGGAAACGGTACGCGTAGGTGCTGCCGATGATCACGATCGGGACGGTGACCAACAGGCCGACGCCGCACAGCAACGCCCCCAGGATCAACAACCCGACATTGGCGAGGGCGAGCAGCAGGAGCTGGCCTGCGTTCTTGCTGACCAGCGAGAAGCTCGACTTGATCGCCTCGATCGGATCGGCGTCCCGATCGACCACGAACGTCATCGAGTACCACGCGAAGAACGCGAAGACGATGGCGCCGATGATGATCAGGATGAGCCCGAGAATGGTGCCGATGGCGACCAGGAACGCGGTGAGGATGATGGCGCCGTAGTTGGTGAGGTTGAAGAACGCGCCGTATTGCGGCTTCTGGCCCGAGACCTCATCCAGGGCACCGCGGACATAGACCGCCTGGAAAATCCAGCCGACAACGGTTCCGATGATCCCGATGATCGCGCCGAGGTACCAGGCGTCGCCGTTGTCGAACGCGCGGCCGATGGCGTTGATGACCCCGGTGACCACGAATCCGGTCAGCAAGATCAGGATCCACGACAGTGCGTTGTCCTTGAACCGGTTCCATCCGTAGCTGATGGCGTCGCCCACCGAGAACTGTGCGGCCGTCTGTGCCCCGTAGCCACCCGCACCGTAAGGGTCGGGAGCGCCGTAACCGGTTGGGGGAGGGCCGTACCCGCCCTGGGGAGGTCCGTAGCCGCCGCCGCCCTGGGGTGGCGGATAGCCACCGGGAGGTGCACCGTAGCCACCTGACGGCGGCGGGGGATAGGCACCTCCCGACGGCGGGCCGGCGGGCGGCGGATACGACGGCGGTGGTCCCGACGGGGGTGGGTAGGACCCGGGCGGTGGGGTCGACGGCGGCGGGTACGAGCCTCCCGGCGGCGGGTAGTTCCCCGGTGGCGGCGGGGTGGAACCGGGTGGCGGATACGACGGTGGCTGGCTGCCACCGGTCGCTGGGTCCGGGGTCTGCCCGGGCGAGGCGCCGGCGCCGTCGTCGGGGTCGGGCGTGCCGGAATTGCGTGGATCGGGCGGAGTTGTCATGGCACGGAGGATACGGAACACGGCCCGAGGTCAACAGTGTTTCGAGCGCCGCGTCGCGTCAAGAGATGACGAATTGTGCCCAGAGTCCGCCGTTGGGGCGCTTCGGGTCCGGCGATCACCTGGTTTCGGTCAGTTCGGGCTGGCATCGTGGGAGTCGTGAGTGACATCGGCAGCACCCCCGAAGGTTCCGACGGCGAATACAGCCTCGACGACGACGACCAGCTCCAGCCGGAGGACACGCTCGACGATCGCGGCGTCGAAGACGTCCTCGACGAGGGATATTCGCCGCCCGATCACCGGCCCAGCGGAGCGCGCCACGGACTGACGGCGCAGGAGCAACGTGAGCGCGAGACACTCGACGAGCGGCTCGCCGAGGAAGAAGCCGACGTGGGCGCGACCGACCCGCTCGATGACATCGAAAGGGATTGGCGCTCACATGAATCCGACCACGACGACGACTATGACGAGGCCGATCAGGCGGGCAACGGCAGAGCCGGCCGTCTGATCGCGCCCGACGAGGGCAGTGGGATCGACGAGGAGTCGGACGCGGTGGCCGTCGACGCGGGAATCGACGGCGCGGGTGCCTCGGCGGAGGAGGCTGCCGTGCACTACATCGACGTCGACCAGGTCGAGGAGTCCGAGGACGCCGACGGCGAGCGGGACTGAGCACGAGGAAAACCCGCGCGGATGGGGTCAGTGCTTCAGCTGCGTCAGGGTCTCGGTGATGTGGGAGCGCGACGCGTCGGCGTCGGCCCCGAGTGACTGCAGGATCGCCGACATGGTGGCGTCGGTGAACAGCGCGAGCAGCAGATGCTCGGTACCGACGAAATTGTGACCCATCTGCACCGCCGTCGTCACCGTGGCCTCGAGGATCGCCCGAGCCCGATCGTCGTAGGGGACAACGGTCTTGTCGGACGTGTCGTCGCCCGCGGATTGCCCGGGTCGATCGGTGGTGCACGCCTGCACAAGGGCGGAGAGTTCGATTCCCTGGGCGCGCAATGCGAGGTCGGCGACGGATTCGGGGGCCACCGACAGCCCGCGGGCGAGGTGTTCCGGTGTGACGAACTCGCTGGATTCGGCGACAGCGAGGTTGTGTGCCTCGACGATCACGTTGCGGGCACGAGGTGTGAACCGGGCGAACGGGTTCGCTTCCTGGTCGAGTGACCTGTCGGGATTCGTGGCCGGCGTACGCGGGACGAATCGCTTCTGCGCGGCCTGCTTGCTGACGCCCATGCTCGCGCCGATGTCGGTCCACGACGCTCCGGCACGACGGGCTTGATCGACGAAGTGGCCGATGAGGTGATCGGCGACCTCACCCAGGTGCTCGGCCGCGACGACCGCGTCGGAGAGTTGCTCGAGCGGATCGTCGTGGACGGAACGGATGCCGGCGATGAGGTCGTCGAGGCGGACCTGCTTCAGGATCTTCGGTTGGGTCATGCGTCAACCATAAGTTGACGATCTAGGTGCGTCAACCAGTGGTTGACGGATGGGCGTGGCGCGTGTCGACGGCGCACGGATTCGGTGCGATCAAAAATGTCATAGGCGTGTGATTGCATGGTGGGCGCTGCCCGATGTATCCGCTCAACCTGCCCCGATGGGCGTCGGCGAATGAGTTCGTTGACAGCCGTCGTGAGGCTGGTAACGATGGATGCCAGGGTTGCCCGTCCGTCCGGTCCAGCGCCGGTTCGCACCGAAACGGGAGGTACCGGTGAGCATCACCAATCGCACTGCGTCGAGCGAGGTCACGTCGTCGCACGCCCGCAGGTTTCTCGACGTGAGAGCCTTGACCGACACCCTGGCCGCGAATCTGTCCGCCGAGGATCAGACGCCGCAGTCCATGACCGACGCGAGTCCGGCGAAGTGGCATCGGGCCCATGTCACCTGGTTCTTCGAGGAGTTCATCCTGCGCGGTGATCCGAACTACGTGGTCTACGACGACACCTACCGCTACCTGTTCAACAGCTATTACGAGGCGGTGGGTGCCCGGCATCCACGGCCCGAACGTGGTTTGGTGACCCGTCCGGGCGTCGCCGACATCGGGCACTACCGCGAGTACGTGGACAGCGCGATGGTCGACATGCTCGAGCGCGGCGCGCTCGACGATGACGCACTCGCGCTCGTGGAACTCGGCTGCAATCATGAACAACAGCATCAGGAACTGCTCCTGATGGACATCAAGCACCTGTTCTCGACGCACGCTTTCGATCCCGTCTACGTCGATCGGGAGATCGACGAAACCGGGGCGCGAGAGCCGATGACCTGGCGATCGATGGCCGGTGGGATCACGGAGATCGGCGCCGGGAGCGTAGCGAGCGGGCCGGGTGTGATCGGCGCCGGGAGCGTAGCGAGCGGGCCGGGTGTGATCGGCGCCGGGAGCGTAGCGAGCGGGCCGGGTGTGATCGGCGCCGGGAGCGTAGCGAGCGGGCCGAGTGTGATCGGCGCCGGGAGTGGGTTTTCCTACGACAACGAGGGTCCGCGTCACCGGGTCTTCCTGGAGGACTTCGAGATCGCCGAACGTGCGGTCACCAACGCGGAATGGCTCGAGTTCATCGCCGACGGTGGTTACCGGCGTCCGGAGCTCTGGCTCTCCGACGGTTGGGCGCAGATCACCCAAACAGGTTGGCAGGCACCGGGTTACTGGAAGTTCACGGACGGTGAGTGGACGACGTTCACGCTGTCGGGACGGCGCCGGCTGGTCCTCGACGAGCCGGTCGTGCATGTCTCGTTTTATGAGGCCGACGCATATGCCCGATGGGCAGGCGCCCGGCTCCCCACCGAATTCGAATGGGAGGCCGCGGCGGTGACCGGAGGGTCGACGCGCGGACAGCTACTCGACCCGGCGCGCTGCCATCCGGGTCGGGCCGGTGAGACGATGATCGGCGACGTCTGGGAATGGACGTCCAGCGCGTATCTGCCGTACCCGGGCTTCGTTCCCGCCAACGGTGCAGTCGGTGAATACAACGGCAAGTTCATGTCTGATCAGCACGTCCTGCGAGGTGCCAGCGCAGTCACGCCGCCCGGGCACGAGCGCGAGACGTATCGCAACTTCTTTCCCGCGCAGGCCCGCTGGGCCTTCTCCGGTCTGCGGTTGGCGCGATGACCCTCGGCATCGAGAATCCGCTCGCAGCGGATGCCGCATCCGGATTGTGGTCCAATCCGCCGACGCTGCCGACGAAATGGCTGTACGACGAGCGCGGCAGTCGGCTCTTCGACGAGATCACCCGGCTCCCGGAGTACTACCCGACCCGACGGGAGACCGAGATCCTGCACGCCCGTGCCGGAGATATCGCCGCGGCCACGGATGCTGCGACGATGGTCGAATTCGGCTCCGGGACCTCGACCAAGACCCGACTCCTGTTGCAGGCGTTTGCCGATCGTGCCGCCGCCGGCGGTCGGTCGTTCACCTATGTCCCACTCGACGTGAGCGTCGAGATCCTGGAATCGTCGGCGGACGAATTGGCCACGGATTACCCGGGGATCGAGGTCGCGCCCGCGGTCGCCGATTTCACGGCCGACGAACTGACGTTGCCACCGTCTGCGGGCCCGAGGATCGCGGTGTTCCTCGGCGGTACGATCGGCAACTTCGACGACACCCAGCGTGCGGCATTCTTGAGTCGACTCTCGAAGGCGCTCGATCCCGGGGATTACTTCCTGCTCGGCGCAGATCTTGTCAAGGACACCGGACGTCTGGTAGCGGCCTACAACGACAAGGCCGGGGTGACCGCGGATTTCAACCGCAACATGATCGAGGTGCTGCGTACCGGCCTCGACGCCCACGGGCTCTACGTCGACGACTTCGACCACATCGCTCGATGGAATCCCGCTCGCCACCGGATCGAGATGTGGTTGCGGGTGCGCCGCGACATCGACGTCTACTTCGAGAAGCTCGAGCGGAGGTGGCGATTGCCCCGTGGCGCCGAGGTTCTCACCGAGATCAGCACCAAGTTCGACCAGGCCGATCTCGCCGGCGACCTCTCGGCGGCGGGCCTGACCGTCGAGCAGACGTGGACCGACGGGGCGGGTGATTTCCTGCTGTCCCTCAGCCGCCGCTGAGAAGTCCACGCGCACGAGCCGTTAGCCAGGCGAAGATGTCGACATCGTTCGCGCAGAAGCGGATCATCTCGAAAGCAAATACCGGTCAATGCGCGCTGTGGTAGTGGCGATGTGAGAAGCTATGGAACGCACCGACGACGGGCGTCGGACCTCGACCTCTTAGGTAAGGAGTGTCCCCATGTGGGATTCGTTCTGGGACTTCATCTGGTACACGATCGTCATCTTCGCGTTCGTCGCCTACCTCATCGTTCTCTGGCACATCATCATCGATCTGTTCCGTGACAAGACCTCCGGCTGGATCAAGGCCGTCTGGATTGTCTTCCTGATCCTCATCCCGTATCTCACGGCCCTGGTCTACCTGCTCGTCAAGGGCCGCGGAATGGCTGACCGCCAGGCAGAAGCGGTCCAGGAGGCCAAGGCGGCGACCGACAGCTATATCCAGTCGGTGGCAACGCCGAAGAGCCCGGCCGAGCAGATCTCCGACGCCAAGCAGCTGCTCGACTCCGGCGCCATCACCCAGCAGGAGTTCGATGCGCTGAAGGCCAAGGCGCTGAGCTAGGTTTCGTTTCGGCGGATTCCGTTCGCGCGGGCAGCGGAACTCCCCTTTCGCGCCGAGAGCGGAACTCCCTTTCGCGCGCAGAGCGGAGTTCCCTTTCGCGCGCAGAGCGGAGTTCCCTTTCGCGCGCAGAGCGGAGTTCCCTTTCGCGCCGAGAGAACCCGGAATTTCACCGACAGCACCCTCTCCCCTGGTGGAGAGGGTGCTGTTTGGTTGTTGGGAGGGTGCTGTCGAAGAAATTCCGGGTTCTCTCGGCCGCCGTGCTGGGCGCGGTGGCGCGCTTGGGTGCGGTGGCGACCGTGCGGGTCGGAGCTAGCCCGTGAAGGGGTCGGTGGTGTGGCCGACCAGGTCGGCCACCGACGCGATCACCTTGGTGGGGCGGTAGGGGAACAGCTCCACCGATTCCGATGTGGAGATGCCGGACAGGACGAGGATGGTTTCCAGTCCCGCTTCCATTCCGGAGATGACGTCGGTGTCCATCCGGTCGCCGATCATCAGGGTGTGCTCCGAATGCACCCCGATCTGCCGGAGCGCCGACCGCATCATCAGCGGATTGGGTTTTCCGACGTAATACGGTTCGCGACCGGTGGCCCGGGTGATGAGCGCCGCGACCGCACCCGTCGCCGGCAACGACCCACCTGCCGACGGCCCGGTAGCGTCCGGGTTCGTCGCGATGAAGCGCGCCCCGAGTTCGACGAGTCGGATCGCAGTCGTTATCGCCTCGAACGAATAGGTCCGCGTCTCGCCGAGGACCACATAGTCCGGCGCCGAGTCGGTGATCACGTAGCCGATCTCGTGCAGGGCTGTCGTCAGTCCCGACTCGCCGACGACGTAGGCGGATCCGCCAGGTCGTTGGGAGTCCAGGAAACGGGCGGTGGCCAGCGCCGACGTCCAGATCGCCTCTTCCGGGATGTCGAGTCCGGTGCGCAGCAGACGTGCCCGGAGATCGCGCGGAGTTCGGATCGAGTTGTTGGTCAACACGATGAACGGGATCTCGTTCTCCCGGAGTTCGGTGAGGAACGCGTCGGCGCCGGGGATCAGGTGTTCCTCCCGAACCAGCACACCGTCCATGTCCATCAAGTAGTTCCACGCCATGCCCCGAATTATCGCCGGGTTGATCGATCCGCGCGTGGAACCCGGCGGATCGAGGGCTTCGCTGACACAATGATGCGACGTTCCAAGCTCGAGTCAGAGGTCGTAGGTGATCGGTTACCTGTGCAAACGCATCGCTGCGTGGGCAGTCTTGGTGTTCCTCGCCACGAATCTGACCTTTTTCCTTGCCTCCTGGTTACTCGACCCGCGGTCCAACTACGCCCAGCGCAAACCGCCGCTGCCGCCCGCGGTCGTCGATGCCACCCTTGACGGTTACAACCTCAACGACAAGACCATGATCCTGCAGCGCTGGTGGACGTGGATCGACGGCGTTGTGATGCATTGGGATTGGGGCGCGACACCCGTCGGGACAAGCGTCAACGCCCAAATCGGGTTCCGGCTCGTGGCGTCGGTGCAGTTACTGGCGGGCGCCACGGTGATCTCCACTCTCATCGGTATCGGGCTCGGCGTGTACACGGCGTTGCGGCAGTACCGGCTCTCCGACCGCGCCTGGCAGTTCGCCTCGATCGTGATGATCAACGTGCCGGTGGCGGTCGCAGGTCTGGCAGTGGTTCTGATCGGCATCACCATCAACCAGCAGGTCGGGCACACCGTGTTCCTGGTGTCGGGCTCGTCGAGCGTAGATGTTCACGGCTTCTTCCCTGTCCTGGTCGACCGAATTCAGCACCTCATCCTGCCCACGATCACGCTGGTGGTGGTGTCCTACGCGGGCCTGCACATGTTGCAACGCACGTTGCTGCTCGACACCATTAACGCCGACTACGTCCGTACCGCCCGTGCCAAAGGGATCACCCGCGGGGTTGCGGTACGACGACACGCCCTGCGCACCGCGATCATCCCGGTCGCTGTCGGCGTGGCCTTCGCGATCCCGGCCGTGTTCACCGGCGCGGTGATCACCGAGACGATCTTCGGGTGGGAAGGCATGGGCCGCTACTTCGTCACCTCGATCAACACCAACGACGTACACGGCGTGGTCGCAGTCGCGGCGTTCGGTGCATTGGCGACGGCGGTCGGCGCGATCCTCGCCGATATTGCGGTCGTCTACCTCGATCCGCGGGTCCGGGTGAGGAACGCATGATGGCCGGGCGACCGAGAAGGAGGCCGACGTGGTGATGCTACCGCCGGAGCCCAACCGCCCCGCGTGGCCGGCGAATCGGAACCAGCCCGAACCGACCGCGAACACTCCGTTGGTCGGCGAGACCGGTGGCCTGATCGCCGACGGTGTCGGCCCCACCCAGGAGAGCATCGAGGTGCCGGTCGCCCGCCGACGTCGCGGCCGGATGCGACTGATCGCCACCCGATTCGCACGCAATCGAACGGCGCTCGGGGGCCTTGCCGTGTTCGTGCTGCTGGTGCTCTTCGCGCTGTTCGGAGGCTTGCTGACGCAGTACAGCTATTCCGACGTCGATTTCGCCGCCCTCGGCGTCCCGCCGTCGCCGGAGCACTGGTTCGGCACCAACGATGCCGGTAACGACCTCTACGCACAGGTGGTGCACGGGCTGCAACGGTCGCTGGTCATCGCGTTGACGGTGTCGTTGGCCACCACCGCGATCGCCGCTTTCGTCGGTGCCACCGCCGCCTACTTCGGCGGGTGGGTGCAGAACGCGGTGCTCGCCCTGCTGTATCTGCTGCTGGTGGTGCCGACCTTTCTGATCCTGGCGCTCATTTCCAGCCGCACCGGAGGAGACTGGCGCTGGCTCATCGTGGTGCTGACGGTGTTCGGATGGATGATGCTGGCCCGGGTGATCCATTCGATGGCACAGTCCATCCGGGAGAACGACTATGTCCGCGCTGCGCGGTATCTCGGTGAGCCGCCGCTGGTGATCATCGCCCGGCACATCGTGCCGAACCTGGCCTCCTTGCTGGTGATCAATTTCGCGCTCGGGGTGGTGGCCACCGTGCTCGCCGAGACCGGACTATCCTTTCTCGGGTTCGGCGTCGCCATCCCCGACGTCTCGTTGGGTTCGTTGCTCCAGGAGGGCACGGCCACGCTGACCTCATCGCCGTGGCTCTTCTACTTCCCCGCCGGCACCCTGGTGCTGCTCACCGTGTCGATGGCGTTGATCGCCGACGGATTGCGTGACGCGCTGGACCCGACGTCGACGGCGGGAGGGCACGCGTGAATCACGTCGAACCCGTTCTCTCGGTTCGCGACCTCGACGTCGAGTTCGGCAGTGAGGCGGGACGCGTGCACGCGGTCCGGGGCGTTTCGTTCGACCTCGCGCCGGGGTCGGCGACCGCCATCGTCGGCGAATCCGGCAGCGGGAAGTCGGTGACCGCACTCGGTGTCCTCGGACTGCTGCCGGATACCGCACGGATGTCGGGGTCGGTGCGACTTGGAGGTCGCGAACTGATCGGTCTCGATGACAAGGAGATGTCGGCGGTGCGCGGCACCGAGATCGCGATGATCTTCCAGGACCCACTCTCGTCGCTCACCCCGGTCTTCACCGTCGGCGATCAGATCGTCGAAGCGCTTCTCGCACATCAGGACATCCCGAAAAGGCAGGCTTCCGAGCGGGCTGCTGAACTACTCGAACTGGTGGGCATCCCCGACCCGTCTCGACGGGCGCGGGCATACCCCCACGAGCTGTCCGGTGGGATGCGGCAGCGGGTGATGATCGCGATGGCCATCGCCAACGACCCGGCCGTCATCATCGCCGACGAACCGACGACGGCTCTCGACGTCACCATCCAGGCCCAGATCCTCGAGGTGCTCGGGCGGGCCCGGCGGGAAACCGGTGCGGCCCTGCTGCTCATCACCCACGACCTCGGCATGGTCGCCGGTACCGCCGACGACGTGGTGGTGATGTACGCCGGTCGGGCCGTCGAGAAGGCCGGTGTCGAGGCCCTGTACGCAACTCCGCGGATGCCGTACACGATCGGACTCCTCGGCGCGGTGCCCCGGGTCGACCGTCGCACCGACGCGTTGACCCCGATTCCCGGTGTGCCGCCACTGCTCATCGCTCTTCCCGATGCCTGTCCGTTCGCACCGCGATGTCCGATCGCCATCGACGACTGCCAGGAACGCGAGCCGACACTCGACACTGTCGCCGACGGTCATTCGGCGGCGTGCCTGCGCTCCGCCGAGATCGATGACGACCGGACCATCGACGGTTCCCCGGTCTTCCCGCCAGTCGTCCCCGTCGCACCCCGTATGCCCGAGCAGGTCTCCAGCGTCGGCGCCGAGCCGTCCCGAGATGCTTCCCCGGAGTCGAGGCGCGCGGTGTTGCAGGTGCGCGACCTGCACAAGGAGTTCCCGCTGACCAGTGGACTGCTCCGCCGCCGAGTGGGGACCGTGCGCGCCGTCACCGGAGTCTCCTTCGACATCCACGCCGGTGAGACGCTGGCGATCGTCGGGGAGTCGGGCAGCGGAAAGTCGACGACGCTGCGCGAACTCATGGACTTCACCCAACCCGAGGGTGTGGTCCGAGTCGACGGCACCGACCCCGCGACCATGCGCCGCAGAGCCGCTCGCGTCCTACGCCGCCGCATGTCCATGGTGTTCCAGGACCCGGCAAGTGCCCTCGACCCGCGGTTCACCGCCTTCGACGTCATCGCCGAACCGCTACGTGCACTGGGGATGTCACGGTCGGAGGTCGCAGAACGGGTCGCCGAACTCATGCGGCGCGTCGGACTGGAGCCGGCGCACGCCGACCGGTATCCGACGGCGTTCTCCGGGGGCCAACGACAGCGCATCGCGATCGCGCGTGCATTGGTCACCAACCCGGCGTTGGTGATCCTGGACGAGCCGCTGTCGTCGCTCGACGTCTCGGTGCAGGCCGACATCGTCAATCTCATCCGACGCCTTCAACAGGAGTCCGGGATCGCGTATCTGCTGGTGGCCCACGACCTCTCGGTGGTGCGGCACATCGCCCATCGTGTCGCGGTGATGTATCTGGGTGGCTTCGTGGAGGTCGGTGATACCGAGCAGATCTTCGATGCGCCCGCCCATCCGTACACCCGATCCCTCCTGTCCGCTGTACCGATACCCGACCCCGTACTGGAACGCGATCGGCGGCCGATCGTGTTGACCGGCGAACAACCCTCGCCGACGGCGGAGTATGCCGGATGCACATTCGCCGGACGATGTCCGCTCTATGCCGAGATCGACGAGAACAGTCGGGGTCGTTGCCGGACAGAGGTTCCCCTACTGCGCCTCGTGGGCGGTGAGGGCGCCGACCTCGCCTCGCATCAGGCGGCCTGTCACCATGTCGAGAAGAGCCTTTCGGAGATTCAGGAGGTATCACGGTGAAACGTCACGGTATGGCCCCGGCGGTCGTCGCAGTGGTGATCGCGGCGATGGTCGCGCTGATCGCGGGCTGCGGTTCGAGCGACAGCGGCTCGGACACCGCCCCGAAAACCTCCGGTGCGGAGCTCAACGAGCAACCGCGAGAGAACATCCGCGACGGTGGTACGCTGACCACATCGCTGCCGGAGGTATCGCCGCAGTGGAACACCTTCCACGCCGACGGGACGGCTTACACACTCGGGCTGTGGCGTTGGTACAACCCGACTCTCGCGTATTTCGCGCCCGACGGCACGTACTCGTTCAACCGTGACTACCTCACCGACGTGCAGACGAAGCTGGAGAACGGAAAGACGGTCGTCACCTACACCATCAATCCGAAGGCGTTCTACAACGATGGCACCCCCATCGACTATCGCGCCTTCGTCAACACCTGGGTCGCCTCGCGCGGCGCCGATCCGTCCTACGTGGTGAGTTCGTCGGACGGCTACGACCAGATCGAATCGGTGACCCGAGGCGCCGACGACCGGCAGGCCATCGTCCGGTTCAAGGGTGTGTGGGCTTGGCCCAACGGGCTTTTCAACTATCTGCTGCACCCCAAGGTGGCCACTGCGGACCAGTTCAACAAGGCCTACATCCAGCAGCCGCACCCGGAATGGGGGGCCGGCCCGTACACGGTGAAGTCCTACGATTCGCAGAAGGGCGTGGTGATCTTCGAGCGCAATCCGAAGTGGTGGGGTAACCCCGGCAAGCTCGATCAGCGCATCTTCCGACAGCTCGAAGACCAGGCGTCCATCAATGCCTTCCGCAACGGCGAACTCGACGCCATCGGGGTGTCCACGAAGGAGAACCTGGCCCAGGTCAAGACCATGCAGGGTGTCGACATCCGCTCGTCGGCCTCGACCGGGGTGTCGCTGATGGTGGTCAATCTCGATGCGCCGCTGCTGGGTTCGTCCGCTATGCGCGAGGCCGTCCTGGCCGGTGTCGACCGCGAGACCCTGGCCAAGGTGCGGTTCAACGGACTCGACTACAGCGAGGAACTGCCCGGTTCGCTGTCGCTGTTCCCGTTCGAACCCGGGTATGAGGACAACCTGGAAGGCGTTGTCGGCTTCGACCCGGACAAGGCCGCGTCGCTGCTGGACTCCGAGGGCTGGAAGCCGGGATCCGACGGCATCCGGATGAAGGACGGCAAGCGCCTCACCCTGTCGATGCCCGTCACCGGAGATTCGCCGACCATACAGAATCTCGCGCGGTCGTTGCAGGCCATGATGAAATCGATCGGCGTCGACCTCGCGGTCCAGTCGCGTAGCAGCGCGGAGTTCTCGAAAGTCGTGGTGAACAAGGAGTTCGACGTCTTCCTGATGGGCTTCACCTCGTCTGATCCGTACGGAATGGCCTACCTGTGCCAGATCTGGTGCGAGGGTTCGCAGCTGAACAAGGCGGGTGCGGGCTCGCCGGAGCTCGACGCCAAGATCCACGACGTCGCGCAGATCCCGGACCCGACCGAACAGATCAAGGCCGGCAACACGGTGGAGCGGGAGGCGTTCGGACAGTTCTCGGATCTGCCGCTGTTCAACGGTCCGTCGATGCTCGCGGTCAAGGAGAAGCTCGCCAACTACGGTGCGGGCCAGTTCTACATCGGCCCGATCGAGGACATCGGCTGGCAGAAGTAGCGGCTCCGCTCCTACCTCCTCCCGAAAACCACCCGTCAGCGGGCGAGTGCCGGCGATATGCCGACAGTCTGCGGCTGCTGGGTGGTTCTCAGGTGATGAGACGGCCGGGTGGGTGCCGCGTCTGTCCACAGTCCGCGATTTCTCCGCAGAATTCCGGTCCGCCAGGCGTGCTCTCCGGAGTGTGTGCGATTCGCGTCGAGACTGTGCCCATGACTTACGGGGAACTCGTCGAACGTTTCGGTGGGGTGATGTCGACCAGACAGTTGATCGGATCGGGCGAGACCGCCGCGACGATCCGAGCCGCTACAGTTGACGGCGTACTCGAACATCTGCGTCACGGCTGGTACGCGGCCAAGGATGCCGACCCGCCGGTTGTTGCCGCGGTGCGTGACCAGTGCGTCGTCTCGTGTGTGGATGCACTTGCCAGGCATGGACTGTGGGTTCCGGAAGGGGTGGGCGGTCCGCACAAACGGGTCACCCGTCATGAGCGTCGGCGGTCCAACGATCGGTGTCGTCGGTACGGTCGTCCCACACCGGTCGTCGGGGCCATCGACGATGTGGCGACGGCCATCCAATACAGCGCCCGATGTCTGGACGAGGAGGGATTCGTCATCGTGTGCGATTCGGCTCTGCAGAACGGGAAGCTTACGCCCGATGAGCTCCGCACTGCGTTCGCGCACGCACCGAACCGCATTCGGCGGGCCGTGGCCAAATGTGATCGGCGCTCGGGCTCAGGGACCGAAACCGCCGTACGGCTTCGGTCACGCGCCGCGGGCATGCGTGTCGAGGTGCAACACGAGGTGCCGGGTGTCGGATTCGTAGATCTGCTGATCGGCGACCGGATCGCGCTCGAACTCGATAGCAGGGCATATCACACGGGCGAGGTGAACTACGAGTCCGACCGGGTCCGGGACGCCGAGTTGGTCGCCCGAAGCTATGTGCCCCTGCATTTCACCTACGCGCAGGTGTTCCACACCTGGCCGCAAACGTACGCCCGGCTGCAGCGAATCGTCCGTGACGAGCGACATCGAGGGCGTGGCCGGCGGACGAACCCGAGGCTTCGGGCTGTGTGAAGTCCGGCCGAACCTGAATCCGCGCGGGAGCGGGCCCACCGAAATCCGCCCTGGAGCGGGCCCGTCCCGCTGGAAACCGCCCTGGAGCGGGCCCGTCCCGCTGGAAACCGCCCGGGAGCGGGCCCGTCCCGCTGGAAACCGCCCGGGAGCGGGTCGATGTCGGCGATTGGCCGACAGGCGTCCGCTGTTGGGTGGTTTTCGGTTGCGCGTGGGCGGGCGGGCCGCGCTGGCCTCTGAGTCGGCCACTGCCCGTCCCGCTGGAAACCGCCCGGGAGCGGGTCGATGTCGGCGATTGGCCGACAGGCGTCCGCTGTTGGGTGGTTTTCGGTCGCGCGCGGGCGGGCGGGCCGGCCGGGCTGGCCTCTGCGTCGGCCACTGCCCGTCCCGCTGGAAACCGTCCCGGGAGCGGGCCCGTCCTGCTGGAATCCGCCCGGGAGCGGGTCGATGTCGGCGATTGGCCGACAGGCGTCCGCTGTGGGGTGGTTTTCGGTTGCGGGGCGGGGCCGAGCGGGGCGTGGCGCGAGCGTGGCGCGAGCGGGGCCGAGCGGGGTCGAGAGGCGGGTCAGTCCTGCTCCGAGCCCACCCGCCACAGCGGGTTGACCGGGCCATGCCCGGCTCCCAGCGGATAGGCCGCCTGCAATCCGCGGGTCACCCATTTCTTCGCGAAGCCGATGGCATCGGGAACCGCATAGCCGTGGGCCAGAGCGCAGATCGTGGCCGCAGCGAGGGTGTCGCCGGCCCCGTGATCGTGCGGTGTGTCGATTCTCGGGTGGTCGAACTCGCGGAAATCGGTGCCGTCGAACAACAGGTCGGGACTGTGATCGGAGCCGCGCAGGTGTCCGCCCTTGACCAGGGCCCATCGAGCACCCAGGGCATGCAACGCGCGCGCCGCATCGCGTTGCGTGTCGGCATCCACCACCTCGATCCCGGTGATCAGCCGCACCTCGTCCAGGTTCGGCGTGATCACGGTGGCCAGGGGGATCAGCGTGGTGCGCAGGGTGTCCAGCGCCTCGTCCGCCAGCAGCTGGTCACCGTGCATCGACGCGCACACAGGGTCGACGACGAGCGGGACCGATCCGCCACGCCCGATACCCAACTCGGTGCAGGCCGCGGCCACCGCGTCGATGATCGGCGCGGACGCCAGCATCCCGGTCTTGGCTGCGCCGACGCCGATGTCGGTGACCACGCTGTGGATCTGCGCGGCCACCGTCTCGGGCGGGATCTCGGCAAAGCCCTGGACGCCCAACGAGTTCTGCACAGTGACGGCGGTGACCGCCACGCATGCGTGCAATCCCAACAGGGCGAACGTCCGCATGTCGGCCTGGATGCCGGCGCCGCCACCGGAATCCGATCCCGCGATCGTCAGAACGCGGGTCGGAGTGGTACCCGGTGCGGCGGTGGGCAATCGGAGATCAGCCTGCACGGCTCGGCCCCATCACGAAATGGTGGCGTCGATCGGGAGGTAGACGCGATTGCCGTGCTCGGCGAACTCGGCCGACTTCGCCGCCATCTCCTCGGCGATCTTGCGGTCGATGTCCTCGGCGGTCACCAGGCCGTTCTCCTCGGCATACGCGCGGACATCCTGGGAGATGCGCATCGAACAGAACTTGGGTCCGCACATCGAGCAGAAATGTGCGGTCTTGGCGGGTTCGGCCGGCATCGTCTCGTCGTGATATTCGCGAGCGGTGTCCGGGTCGAGCGCCAGGTTGAACTGATCGGTCCAGCGGAACTCGAAGCGCGCCTTGGACAATGCGTTGTCGCGGTCTTGCGCGCCGGGATGCCCCTTGGCGAGATCCGCAGAGTGGGCGGCGATCTTGTAGGTGATCACGCCCACCTTGACGTCGTCGCGGTTGGGCAGCCCCAGGTGCTCCTTGGGCGTCACGTAGCACAGCATCGCGGTGCCTGCCTGCGCGATCATCGCGGCACCGATCGCCGACGTGATGTGGTCATAGGCGGGTGCGATGTCGGTGGCCAGCGGTCCGAGCGTGTAGAAGGGTGCCTCCTCGCAGAGTTCCTCCTCGAGGCGCACGTTCTCGGCGATCTTGTGCATCGGCACATGGCCGGGCCCCTCGATCATCACCTGTACGCCATGGGATTTGGCGATCTTTGTCAACTCGCCGAGGGTACGGAGTTCGGCGAACTGTGCTTCGTCGTTGGCGTCCGCGATCGACCCCGGCCGCAGTCCGTCGCCGAGAGAGAACGTGATGTCGTAGCGACGGAAGATCTCACACAGTTCGTCGAAGTGCGTGTACAGGAACGATTCCTCGTGATGAGCGAGACACCACGCGGCCATGATCGATCCGCCCCGCGACACGATGCCGGTCACCCGGCGGGCCGCCAGCGGCACGTAGCGCAGGAGGACTCCCGCGTGCACGGTCATGTAGTCGACGCCCTGCTCGGCCTGCTCGATCACGGTGTCGCGGTAGATCTCCCACGTCAGTGCGGTGGGGTCGCCCTTGACCTTCTCGAGGGCCTGATAGATCGGGACGGTGCCGACCGGCACCGGCGAGTTGCGCATGATCCACTCGCGGGTCATGTGGATGTCCTTGCCGGTGGACAGATCCATGATGGTGTCCGCGCCCCAGCGGGTCGCCCACACCATCTTCTCGACCTCTTCGGCGATCGAACTGGTGACCGCCGAGTTGCCGATGTTCGCGTTCACCTTCACGGCGAACCGCTTGCCGATGATCATCGGTTCGGATTCGGGGTGGCGGTGATTCGCCGGGATGACGGCCCGCCCCGCGGCGACCTCGCTGCGCACGAGTTCGACGTCGACGCCCTCGCGTGCGGCGATGAACCGCATCTCGTCGGTGACGACGCCCTCGCGTGCCCACGCGAGCTGCGTCGACGCGCCGTCGATCGGTTCCGGTCGGTGCCACGCATCCCGTGTCCGCGGCAGGCCGCGTTCGACGTCGATCGTGGCGGCCGCGTCGGTGTACGGGCCGGACGTGTCGTAGACGTCGAGGTGCTCGCCGTTGGTGAGGTGGATGCGCCGCTGGGGAATGTGAAGGTGATCGATCTCGAGGTGATGCTTGCTGCTGCCCTCGATCGGACCGGTGGTCACGGTCGAGGCGGTGGATACAGAAGTTCCCATGGTGCGGCTCCCTACGCCGGCATTATCCGGACAGGTTCAGGCGGTCGGCGACCGCCTGTCGCCATCTCAGCCCCCGGTGATCGTGGGAGCCCCCGCGTGTGTAATTGTCGCCCGACCCAAGCGGGCCGGACACCGCCCACCCTACGTGTCATGACCGCCCGTGGGTGGAGGTGGGCCATAGTTCCTGCTCAACGCCCATGTCGGCGCAATGCGCGGCGACTGGGCCGGTAACCTACGCGATCGTAGGGTAGTGTGTGACCCGGATCACAGGGTGTGATCCCCGCCGTCGTCGAGAAGGGGAGTCCCGGCAGCGGCGATCAGTGACGCGTGCAGGAGGGGAATCGTGCAGCGAAAACATCGACATCGCCCACCGCAATCCGCGCAGGCGATTCTGCAGCAGATCGCCCAGGTCGTCCACAATCCGGATCGGGATCGATTCGAGCTGTGGGTGGCCGGCGACCTCGTCGGTGTGCTCGGCTACAGCAGGGATCTCGTCGACGGCAAACCCACGATCACGATCCTGCACACGGTGCTCTACGACGAGTACACCGGGCATGGTCTCGGTACGCGCCTGATGGTCGGCGCGATCGCGTATGTCCGCGATCAGGGTGCACGTCTGCGGCCGGTGTGTTCGTTCACCAAGCAGTATCTCGACGCTCACCCCGGGATCGTGCCGCTCGCGCCCGCTTGATCGGGCCTTCCGGCAGTACGGCTGTCAGGTTAGCGTAGGCTATCCTGACAAATGCTGTTGCTGTGGAGGGGAAGGCCGTGCGCATGACGAATTCCGACGAGCTCGATCCAGCGGATTCGACGAAAGCCAAGTCGAAGGGGTGGCAGGGCGCTGTCCTCAAACTGCTCGGCGCCGACGAGTACGAGCTCACCGTCACCAGCACCGAGAAGGTCACCGACGACTACATCAGGCTGGGGATGACCGGCGGTGGCCTGCTCGCCGACCGTCCGGTTCACCCCACGATGTGGGTCCGCATCTGGTTCGAGAACCGCAACGGCAAGTTACATCAGCGTGCCTACACCCTCGTCGACCCCGATCCCGCCACCGACTCCTTCTTCCTCGAGTTCGCGATCCACGACGGCGCGGCAGCGCGGTGGGCGCTGGCGGCCCGGCCCGGCGACACGATCGCGTCGACGTTCATGGGCTCCAAGTTCGCCATCCCCGATCCGACCCCGGCGGGGTGGCTGATCGCAGGCGACACGGCCTCGCTGCCCGGCATCAACTCACTGCTCGACGCGATCTCCGCGTCCGCCGACCCGGCTGCGCCGGCGACCATCTGGTTCGAGTACGTCCACGAGGCGGACAAGGCGTTGCCGCTGCGACTGCGCGATCACGACACCATCAACTGGATCCGGCGCGACGGCTCCGCGCTGGCCGACGCGGTCCGCGGGTCCGCATTCGACGCGACCGGCCATTTCGGTTGGGTCGCTTTGGACATGAAGGGCACCCGCGCGGTGGCGGGTGTGTTCAAGAACGATTACAAGCTCGGCAAGTCCCGGGTGAAGTCGCAGGCCTACTGGCGGGAGAACGGTCCCGCATCCTGAATCACCAAGGGCCGCCAGATCGTCCGGAGCCGACGGATCGCCGGGTCAGGTGATGTCCAGCGAATTCCGTAGCGCGGCCTTGTCGATCTTGCCGACGGCTGTCACCGGCAGGCTCCGCACGACGACGAGCATGTCGGGGATCTTGAACGATGCCAGGCCGCGGCTGGTCAGGAAGGCCCGGATGTCCGGGAGTTCCACTGGCTGATCGATCGGATGATCGTGTGCAAGGACGACAGTGGCGCAGATCCTTTCTCCGAGTGACTCATCGGGCACCCCGATCACTGCAGCCTGTCGGATCGCGTTGTGCGCGAGCAGGTTCTCCTCGACATCGTCGGCGGCCACGTTTTCCCCCGCCCGCACGATGGTGTCCTTGATCCGTCCGGTGACCGCGAGGTGTCCGGACGGCAGCCGACGTACGCGGTCACCGGAGCGGTAATAACCGTCCGGGGTGAACGAGCGTGCGTTGTGGTCGGGGGCCCGGTAGTAGCCGCGGATCGTGTACGGGCCACGAACCACCAGTTCACCCTCGACGCCGTCGGCCACATCTACCCCGTTTTCGTCGACGATCCGCACCTCGTCGAACTCCGACATGGGGGCACCCTGCACGGCGTGGACCAGATCGCGCGGATCGTCGGGTCGGGTGTAGCAGATGAGTCCCTCGGCCATCCCGAAAACCTGCTGGACCACATCGCCGAGCGCCGCGTCGAGGGCGATCGCGTCGGGCTCGGCCAGCTTGGCCCCGCCGACCTGCAGCAGCCGGAGCGAGCTGATGTCGGCGGGCTCCCACTCGGTGGCGGCGCACCACACCTGCGCGAGTGCGGGCACGAGTGCCGTGACGGAGACCCGGTGCTGTTCGATGAGGTCGAAGGCGTTGTCCGGACTGGGATCGTCGGTGAGCACGACGTGGGCGCCGACGCTCACCGCGCCGAGGATGCCCGGGCAGCAGAGGGGGAAGTTGTGGGCCCCCGGCAGAGCGACGAGATACGTGTCGTCGGAGGTGAGTTCGGCGACCTCGGCCGACCGGCGGGCATTGAGGGCGTAGTCGTTGTGGGTGCGCGCGATCAACTTCGGCAACCCCGTGGTCCCGCCGGAGATGAGGAACAGGGCGGGGGCGTCCGGGTCGACATCGTCGGCCGTCGGCAGGGCCACTGCGCCGGGATCGGCGTCGGGTAGCGGCAGAAAGCGCCCGGGATCGCCGTCGACGAAGACGGTACGCACCCCGTGGGCGCGGGTCTCGAGTTCGGTTGCGAGGTCACGGTAATCGTGACCGCGTCGACCGTCCTCGGTGACATAGGCGACGGCACCGGATCCGTCGGCGAGATGGGCGATCTCGGAGATGCGATGTGCGGGCAGGGTCATCACCGGAACGAGGCCCGCCCGGAGCAGGCCGAACAGGGTGACCACGAAGGAGGCGGAGTTGTTTTGCTGCACGATGACCCGCTGACCGGGGCGCAGGCCGGCCGCGCTGAACCCCGCCGCCCGGCGCATCGCGGCGGCGTGCAGTTCGGCGTAGGTGAGCGTGCCGCTGCGGTGTGTCGACGCGTCGGTCACCGCGGGTGCGTCCGGTCGCTCGGCGGCGGCCCGGTCGAGCAGATGCCACAGGGGCTGGTCGGTGAACAGGCCGGCCCGTCGGTACCGTGCGGCGGCGGCCTCGGGATGCGGCGTGAACCCGGTCAGCAGGTCGGTGGTGCAGTCACTCACCGGCGGCTTCCATGAGGACTTCGGTCGGCTCATGACCCGTATTCAAGCACATCGACGGTTAGGTGAGGCTAACTACACCTCCCGCGTACCGGCGACGCCCAAGGTAGTTTAGGCTGTCCTAATAGTCGAGGCTCCGGCGCTCCGTGAGCAGCGGCTGGCTCCACCGTCACTGTCCTGCTCGTCGGATCATGCAAGGAGGTCTCGGTCATGTCGCTGACCATCGACTCGACCGCTTCAGGCGCGCCGCGCTCGGAGATCACGCCGGAAACCGCAGCACGGGTCTGCGCCGCCTGGGCGGCATCCGGCGAGTTCGGCGAATACCTGGTGTATGAACGTGAGGGCCGCTGGGTGTTCGCCGCCGGGGTGCGCGCCCGCATCGTCCTGACCGCGCGGGCGGTGGAGATCACCGACGGCGACGCACGATCTGGTATCGCCTGGTCGGCAGACCCGTCGTCGGCGATCACCGAGGCCCTGGCGTCGCTGTCGCTGCCGAGCTGGCGTGCCTACGGCTGGGTCGGATTCGACTATTGCGCAGCCCAACACGACGAACTCGCGCACCACGTGCACGACGACGAGGTACTCGCACATCTCATCGTCCCCGAGATCGAGGCGGTCGTCGACAGGTACGGCATCGACACCGCCGACATCGAACCCGCGGTGGCCGATCGGTTGCGGGAGATCGCCGATGCCCTGGACGACGTGCCCGAACCGACACCCGTGGACGTCGCAGACGATCCCGACGACTACCGCGGCCGGGTGGCGCGTGCCGTGGCCGAGATCGGCCGCGGTGACTACCAGAAGGTGATCCTGTCGCGGCGCGTGGACATCCCGTTCGGCGTGGATCTGCCCGCCACCTACGCCCGGGGTCGCGAGCGGAACCGACCGGCACGCTCCTATCTGTTCCGCCTCGGCTCGCTTGCCGCCGCGGGCTTCAGTCCCGAGCTCGTCGTCGCCACCGATGCCGACGGATCGGTGGTGACCGAACCGCTGGCCGGCACCCGGGCGTTCGGCCGGACCCCGGATCTCGATGCGGCCGCCCGCGACGAGTTGCTCGCCGACGCCAAGGAGATCGCCGAGCATGCGATCTCGGTGCGCGCCTGCTTCGACGAGATCGCGTCGATCTCGCTGCCCGGCACGACGTCGGTGAGCGAGTACATGGTGGTCCGGGAACGAGGGAGCGTGCAGCACCTCGCGTCCACCGTGCGCGGTGAGCTCTCCCCGGAGGCGGGGCCGTGGCGGGCGCTCTCGGTGCTCTTTCCGTCCATCACCGCGTCCGGGATTCCCAAAACGCCTGCCCTGGAAGCCATCTACCGACTCGAGCCGGGCCGGCGCGAATTGTATTCGGGCGCTGTGGTCACCGCATCGTCACAGGGCGATCTGGAGGCGACACTCGCCCTGCGGACGATCTTCTCCACCGGCGACCGGTCCTGGTTGCGGGCCGGCGCAGGCATCGTCGGACTGTCCGACCCGGACCGTGAATTCGAGGAGACCTGCGAGAAACTTCGCAGCGTGGCGCCCTACGTCGTGCGGCGGGAGGGCGGCCGATGAGTGCATCGAGAAACGCTCATCAGGAGGTCCGGGCGGCGATCGCCGATGCCTTGGCCCTGCCGCCGGACGAGATCGCCGGTGACACCGATCTGATCGAGCTGGGCCTGGACTCGATCCGGATGATGAAGATCGCCGGTGGCTGGCGTAAGCGTGGCCACCGCCTCAACTTCGCGCAGCTGGCCGCGCAGCCGACCGTCGACGCCTGGGCGGCCATGCTGGCCGAGAGTGCACCGGAACCGATCGCCGCGGAGGGCGTCGGCATCAAGGCGCCGACGGCGACAACCCCGGTCGCCCAGAGTGATTCCGATGGCGAGCCGTTCCTGCTCGCGCCGATGCAGCACGCGTACTGGATCGGCCGCACCGACGCCGCCGATCTCGGAGGAGTCGCCGCCCACCTGTACGTGGAATTCGACGGCGCCGGAATCGATCCCGATCGGCTGCGGTCGGCGATGCACCGACTCGTCGACCGCCACCCCATGCTGCGTGCACGATTCCTCCCTGACGGCACCCAGCAGGTCGTCTCGCAACTCCCGCACGACCCGTTCTCGGTCAACGATCTCCGCGACCTCGCCGCTGCCGGCGTCGAGGCCGAACTCGACCGTATCCGCGACGTGAAGAGTCATCAGATGCTCGACGTCGCGGCGGGGCAGGTGGTGGACCTGACCCTGACACTGCTGCCCGATGGACGTCACCGGCTGCACTTCGACATCGACATGCTGGCCGCCGATGCGATGAGCTACCGCGTGCTGCTGGCGGACCTGGTCGCACTTCACGACGGTGAGACCCTGCCCACCCCGGGCTACACCTACCGTGACTATCTGCAGCATCGCGCCGACAATCCCGACCCGGCGCGCGATCGTGACCGCCAGTGGTGGGCTGATCGCCTCGATGACCTCCCGTCCGGTCCCGCACTGCCCGCCCTGCCCGCACCGTCCGACGCCGCTGGCCGCACGAATCGCGTGGTGCGCCATCATCACTGGATCGATGCGGAAGCCAAGGAGACGCTGCTCGCGGCCGCGCACGAACGGGGGGTCACCCCGGCCATCGCGTTGGCGGCGGTCTTCGCCGCCACCATCGGCGCCTGGTCGAGCGACGATCAGTTCCTGCTGAACGTGCCACTGTTCCATCGCGAACCGCTGCACCCGGAGATCGACCGGGTATCCGGGGACTTCAGTTCGTCGATCCTCCTCGACGTCGACGTCCGACACGCACAGTCCGTCCTGGATCTGACCCGGATGCTGCAGAAGTCGATGCATGCCAACGGTTCCCACGCCAGCTACGGGGCGCTCGAGGTCCTGCGTGACCTCGGCCGGGTCCGGGGCGAACAGGTGCTGGCACCGGTCGTGTACACCAGCGCCCTCGGACTCGGGGAACTGTTCTCCGACGCGGTGCTCGACCGGCTGGGTGAGCCATCGTGGATCGTCTCGCAGGGGCCGCAGGTCACGCTGGACGCCCAGGTGACCGAGGTGCGCGGCGGGCTGCTTCTCAACTGGGACGTGCGTGCATCGGCGTTTCCGCCGGGCATGGTGGATGCGATGTTCACGCAGTACATCTCGGCGATCCGCCGGCTGGCCGACGGTGATGCGGGATGGCTCGCGACGTCGGCGCCGCAGCTGCCGGCCGACCAGCGGGTGGTGCGTAGTCGGGTCAACCACACCGCCGCAGCCACCACCGGGCGGGTGCTGCATGAAGAGTTCTTCACCGCCGCCATCGCCGAGCCGGCCCGGACGGCCCTGATCTGGTGGAACGGTGAGATGTCCTATGGCGAGCTGGCCGCCGACGCTCTCGCCGTCGCCGGTGCACTGCGCTCGGCGGGTGTCCTGCCCGGCGATACCGTCGCCGTTCAGATCCCCAAGGGTCCGGACCAGGTCGTCGCCACCCTCGGAGTGTTCGCCACCGGTGCGGTCTGGGTACCGATCTCCTACGACCAGCCCGAGCGGCGGCGTGCGACGATCCTGCAGACCGGCGATATTCGCGTGCTCCTCGGCACGGACAGTGCGCTCGACGGACTTCCGCGCAACGTCGCCGGTGTCGATCTGACCCGCGCCCGCGCGCATCACACCCCGTTCACCGAGCCGATCCTCGCAGACCCCGAGTCGGTCGCCTACATCCTCTTCACCTCGGGGTCGACCGGGACGCCCAAGGGCGTGGAGGTGCCGCACCGGGCCGCGATGAACACGATCGAGGACATCAACGTCCGCTTCGACGTGGGCCGCGACGACCGCTCGCTGACCGTGGCGGCCCTGGAGTTCGACATCTCCGTCTACGACATCTTCGGTATCTACAGCGCGCGCGGCGCCGTGATCGCCGTCGACGCCGACTCGGCGCGGGACCCGTCGGCGTGGCTCGATCTGGTGCGAACCCACCGCGCATCTGTGCTGACGTGTGTCCCCAGCGCACTGGACATGCTGCTCGCGGTTGCCGAGACCGATTCCGGGGGAGAAGGACTGGGAACATCGCTGCGAGCGGTACTGCTCGGCGGTGACTGGGTGGGCGTCGACCTGCCGCGCCGGCTGCACGCCCTCACCCCGACGACCCGATTCGCCGGGCTCGGCGGTGCGACCGAGATCGCCATCCACGGCACCGTGTGCGAGGTGACCGACCCGCCGGAGCACTGGACCTCGGTGCCGTTCGGCACCCCGTTGCGCAACGTCGAATGCCGCGTGGTGGATTCGTCGGATCGCGAGTGCCCGGACTGGGTCACCGGCGAGCTGTGGGTCGGTGGCGCCGGCGTCGCGCGTGGCTACCGCAACGATCCCGAACGGACAGCGCAACGGTTCGTCGAGCGTGACGGCCAACGCTGGTATCGCACCGGTGATCTCGCGCGATACTGGCCGGACGGCACCATCGAGTTCCTCGGGCGGGCCGATCATCAGGTCAAGGTGCGTGGCTTCCGGGTCGAGCTGGGTGAGGTCGAAGGGGCGCTGCGGTCCGTCGAGGGGGTACGGCAGGCGGTCGCAACGGTGGTCGGCGACACGGGTCGGTCACGTTCCCTCATGGCCGCGGTGGTGATCGACGACGGCGCCGTTGCGCTGACAGCGGAGTCGATCGAGGGTGACCTGCGCACGCGGCTGCCCGCCTACATGATCCCGACGCGCATCGAGATCCTCGACGCGCTGCCGCTCACCCCGAACGGCAAGCTCGACCGGGCGGCGATCGACGCCGTTCTCGCCGACGTGGGTCCCCACGAGCGTGTCGGACCCGACGACGACCTGGAACGCGCGCTGCTCGCCATCGTGGGCGAGGTTCTGCACGCCGATCCGGACCGGCTCGGCGTGACCGACGACTTCTTCGCGATCGGCGGGGATTCGGTCCTCGCCACCACGGTCGTCGCGCGAATCCGGGACTGGCTCGACGCGCCGCAGACCGGGGTGGTCGACATCTTCGCCGCCCGCACCGTCCGCGACCTCGCGCGCCGCATCGATGCGGCCGACGGGCAGCCGGGACGGCTCCAGCAGGTGGCGGCCGTCTACCTCGAGGTCGCCGCGATGGACGACGACGAGATCACCGAGGCAACCATGAGCGACGACACATTGACGAGGACGCGTTGATGGCACACCGGCAGACGGAGACCCTGCTCGTGATCGGTGGCGGTCCGAAAGCCCTTGCCGTGGCGACCAAAGCCAGGGTGATGCGCGATCTCGGTCTGCCCGCCCCGCACGTGCGGGTGGTGGAGGCGCATTCCGTCGGAGCCAACTGGCAGTCCGTCGGTGGCTGGACCGACGGCCGTCACCGACTCGGTACCAGCCCGGAGAAGGACATCGGGTTCCCGTATCGCTCCTCGGTGGCCGGACGTGGTGCCGGCGGAGACCTCGACGCCGAGATCAGCCGCCGCATGCTCGAATACAGCTGGATGTCGTTCCTGGTGGAACACCAGACCTACGCCGAGTGGGTCGACCGGGGTCGCCCGCACCCGCACCACCATGTGTGGGCACGCTACCTGCAGTGGGTGGCGACTCGGGTCGATCTCGACCTCGTGATCGGTACCGTGCGGGCGATCTCGGCCGATGACGACCAGTGGGCGTTGGATGTCGTCACCGCCGACGGGGAAGCCAGTGAGGTTGTCGGGGACGCCCTGATGATCACCGGGCCCGGTTCGAGCGCGACAGCCCTGCTCGAGGACGACCGGGTCCTGTCGGTGGCCGACTTCTGGGACCGGGTGTCGCGACGAGACCTCCCGCTCGCCTCGCGTGCCGCGGTGATCGGCGGCGGCGAGACGGCCGGGTCCGCGCTCGACGAACTCGCCCGTCACGAGGTCATGTCGGTATCCGTGATCTCGCCGGGGGCAACGATCTACACCCGCGGCGAAGGCTATTTCGAGAACGCGATGTTCAGCGACCCGACCGGATGGGCGAACATCTCCGCCGACGAACGGCGCGACGTGATCCGTCGGACCGATCGCGGCGTGTTCTCCGTCCGTGTGCAAGAGAGTCTGTTGGGAGACAGTAGGATTCACCATCTCCAGGGTCGGGTGGTCGCGGCCCGGCGCGTGGGTGAGTCGATCGCGGTGACGCTGTACAACGAGGGTCGGCCTGCGCAGTCACTCACCTTCGATCTCGTCGTCGACGCGACCGGTGGTCAGCCACTGTGGTTTCTCGATCTGTTCACCGACGACGCCGCCGACCTGGTCGAGTTGACGCTCGGATGGCCGCCCACGGTCGAGCGGCTCGAGTCGGCCATCGGCCACGACCTGGCGGTGACGGGATTGACACCAAAGCTGTTCTTACCCAATCTCGCCGGATTCGCTCAGGGGCCGGGATTCCCGAACCTCAGCTGCCTCGGTGAGTTGTCCAACCGGATCTTGCGGATAGCGGCCCGCCAAGGGCGCGACGCGCGCAGCGCCCTCTCCGCCGAGGCCCGCTGATGTGGACGCTACCCGGACGGGACGTCCGCAGGGGTACGGCCCAGGATGTGCAGCGCGATGCGGCGGTCGGGACGTACATCGAACTCGCCGACGTCGGTCCACCCGTACTTCGTCAACGCCCGACGCATTCGTCGGTTGCGGGCATCCGGTTCCAGAACGACCCGGCGGCAACGGGGATCGGCATCAAAGATCGCGCGAGCGAGTTCGGCCATCCACGCCGACATCACGCCGCGGCCCAGCAATTCGGTTGCTGCAGTGGCGATGTGCAGACCCATGTCGTGCGGGTCGGCCGGGTAAAGCCGGGCGATCTCGTCGCGGGCCGGCCGGTACAGCTCGATGTAACCGATCTCGACGCCGTCGAGGGAGACGATCAGGGGTCGCGAGTAGTCGCCGGCCAGTCGGTGGGCGGAGTCCGCGCGCCACTTCTCCTCCGACCATTCCTGTTCCCAGGACTGCACGAGGTGTTCCCGCGCGAACCACGACACCAGCATCGCCGGATCGCTGCCGGTCGGGTCCACCGGCCGCAGCCGGAACGGGCCGGTCAGCTCCGGGACGACCGGTCCACCCGCGGCGACGACTTCCGCAGGGACATCGGTGATCTCGCGGCCGATCGCATACGTGGCAAGCAGTCTGTTGTCGGCGGAATCCATGCGGATCGGCTCCGTTCGGTCTCGAGGGAATGCTTCCGTCAGGCTAACCCATACTCCAGCCCCCTCCGAAAGACGACATCATGATGCACAACCAGAACACCCCACCGCGCCCCGCACTGAGCCCGGTACGCCAGTTCCATCAGCCGCTGCGCCCGGATCTTCCTCCGCTGCTGCTCTTTCCGCACGCCGGATCGGGGGCGTCGGCGTATCGCGCACTGTCCGAACTGTTCAGCCGCGAGTTCACGGTGCTGGTCATGCAGTATCCCGGCCGACAGGATCGGATGGCCGAACCCGCCGCGTCCGGCCTCGGCGACCTGGCTGCCGAAGCCCACGCGGCGTACACGGCGCGCGCCGACTGGTCGACTGCGCCGCTGACCGTGTTCGGCCACAGCCTCGGCGCCATCGTCGGATTCGAGTTCGTCCGGTTGGCCGAGCAGACGGCGATCCCGCTGACCGGGCTCGTCGTCTCGGCCGCGACGGCACCGAGCAAGGTGGCCGACCTGCCGCCACACCCCACCGATGACGAGGGTCTGATGGCACACCTGTCGGTGCTCGAGGGAACCGGCGACGGCGTCATGGGCAGCGAAGCGGTCATGCGGATGGCCTTACCGGTGCTCCGCGCGGACTATCAGGCCTTCGACGCCTACCGCGCCACCACCGATGACCGGATCTCCGCGCCTCTCACGGTCATCGGTGGGGCCGACGATCCGGCTATCAAGCCGCACGACCTGCACACCTGGAGCGCCCATGCCGACGATGTCTCGGTGAGCGTGCTCGACGGCGGGCATTTCTATCTGCACGACAACGGCCACGAGGTCCTCGAGGTGTTGACCGAGGTGCGCGATGCGGCACGCGGCTCGGTGGGCGCCGGACAACGGGCAGGCCGCTGATGGAGGCATCGGACCCGATCGTCATCTCCGGTGTGGGCGTGGAGGCGCCGGGTGGAATCGAGACACCCGAGGCATTCTTCACGGCGCTCGCCGATGGTGTGGAACTCATCGAACCGTTCCCACGTGACCGGGATTGGCCGGTGGACCAACTCCTCGCACTCGGTGCTCTCGACGGCTGGGGTGAGGTCCCCGACGCCGGAGGATTTCTGAGCGGCGCTGCCGACTTCGATCCGCTGTTCTTCGGTGTCAGCCCGCGCGAGGCGGTCGCCATGGATCCGCAGCAGCGGGTGGCGATGAGGGTGGCCTGGCGGGCGCTGGAGAACGCCGGGATCAACCCGGCCGCGCTCATCGAGGAGGAGGTCGGCGTCTACATGGGGGCGTCGATCTGCGAGTACGGTCCGCGCGCCGCGGCGGTCAACGAATACTCCGGTCACCGCATCGCGGGCACCGCCCTGGGTGCGGTTGCCGGACGCATCTCCCACACCCTCGGGACGGTCGGCCCGTCGATGACCGTGGACACGGCCTGCGCATCGTCGCTGACCGCACTGCATCTCGCCGCGAACGCGATCCGCAACGGCGATTGCGAATGGGCGCTCGCCGGTGGTGTCTGCGTGATGGGCTCTCCCGGTGCGTTCTTCGAGTTCGCCAAGAACAACGGTCTCTCCGCCGACGGACACTGCCGCTCCTACAGTGCATCGGCCACCGGCACGCTGTGGGGCGAGGGCGCCGGAGTCGTGGTGGTGGAGTCCGAGGGGCGTGCGCGACGACTGGGCCACCGCATCCTCGGTACCGTGCTCGCCACCCGGGTCAATCACAACGGCGGTGGCGGGCCGATCGTGGTCCCGGATCAGCGGGCCCAGCAACGACTCGTCGAACGGACCATCGCTGCCGCCGGGATCTGCCCGAGCGACATCGACGTCGTCGAAGGCCACGGGACCGGCACCCCGGTCGGTGACCCGATGGAGCTGGCGGCATTGCAGAACACCTACGGGATGGCCCGGCCGGCCGACGACCCGGTGCTCCTCGGCTCGGTGAAGTCCAACGCGGGACATGCCCAGGCGGCGGCCGGCATGCTCGGGCTGATCAAGGTGCTCCTGTGCGGTCGCCAGGGTGTCACCGTGCCGAGCCTGTTCGCCGATGACCCCACCGACAAGCTCGACTGGGAGCGCGGCGCACTGCGACTGTCCACCGAGCGGCAGGTCTGGCAGCCGCGGGGATCGCACCGCTACGCCGCCGTGTCGAGCTTCGGGGTGTCCGGCACCAACGCCCACACCATCATCGGGATGCCCGTGTCCGAGAGCGAGGTTGCGCATGTCTGACGATTCTGCGAAGGCGGTGGGGCCGACCCTGCCCGACGGCCGTGTGGCGGTTCTGGTGTCGTCGGACGCCGCCGAACTCGTCGCCGCCGAAGCCGCCGCGATTCGCGACTACATACGCGCGCACCCGTCGGCGCCGGCCGCAAGCATCGGAGCACATCTGCTCCGTACCCGCCCGGCCCGGCGTCATCGGGCGGTGGTGATGGCCACCGACTCGACGCAGCTGGCCGACGCTCTCGACGCACTCGCGGACGGGCGGCCGCACCCCGACATCGTCGCCGGTAACGGGCCGGCGGGCCCGCGGCGCGTCGCGTACACCTACCCTGGCCAGGGCAGTCAACGGCCCGGCATGGGGCGGCGGTATCACGAACTCTCCGAACACTATCGGCGCGCCGTCGACATGTGTCACGACGAGTCGCTACGGCTGTTCGGGACATCGCCGCGGGACTACGTCCTCGGTGCCATCGACCAAGAAGAACCCTCGGCCACGGATGTGCGCGTGGTCCAGCCCGCCCTGTTCATGCAGATGGTCGGGATCACCGCGATGTGGGATGCGGCCGGTGTGGTCCCCGCGCTCACCGTCGGCCACTCCCAGGGCGAGATCGCCGCCGCCTACCGTAGCGGGGCGATGACGCTGTCCGACGCCCTGACCATCGTCACCATCCGGGCTCGCCTGGTGCATGAGCTGGCACCGCGCGGACACACCATGGCCGTGGTCGGAATCGACACCGACGAGTGTGAGGACATGCTGGCCCGCCATTCGGGATGGGCCCAACTGTCGGTGGTCAACTCCGCGCACATCCTGTGCATCTCCGGTAAGCGCGACGTGGTTGTCGACATGGTGGATTCGCTCACAGCGCAGGGAAAGTTCGCCAAGGAGATCCGCGTGGAATACCCGGCGCACACCAGCATCGTCAGCGAGTACCAGCCCGGCTTCCTCGATGCGCTGGGTACCTACCTCGAGAACGACACGATGCAGGCCGGGACGATGCCGTGCATCGGCGCCACGCTCGGCGCCGCGATCGACGAGTCGATGGCGTTGGGTGATTACTGGTTCTGGAATCTGCGCAACCGGGTTCGATTCGACAAGGCGATCTCTGCTGCCGTGGCAGACCACGGGGCCGACTTCTTCATCGAGATGTCCGAACACCCGACCCTGCTGCTGGCCATGGGGGAGACCCTGTCGATGGTGGACGATGGCGGAATTGCGGCGCGGCCGGTGATCGGGACCTCGCGGCGGGACGCCGACGGACTCGAGGAGTTCACGCGTAACGTCGCCGCACTCGCAGTGGCCGACACCGGATTCCGTTGGGAAGCAATGCTTCCTGAGGCGAGCTCGACGGGTGCGGCGATGGCCCCCCTGGAGGGCTTCCCGAACACGGTGATGCGTCGCGTTCACCTGTGGGCGGACCGGGAATCCGGGGTGGGTGACGAGGTGAACACGCCGGACTGGGCATCCCGCCAAGCGGGTCGCTCGGTGCACCGGCTGACCACCTCCTGGCGGCCGCTCAAGCGCCGGACGTTGCTGCCGCCGCGGCGGATCGCCGTCCTCGATCCCACCGGTCAGTGCGGCGACCTCGCCCGCGAGATCTGTGCGGCCGCCGCCGACAATGCCGCCGTGGCCGTCGTCGTCGACCCGGACTCTGGACCGGGCGAGGGCGTCGATCTCGCCGACATCGACACGGCCATCCTGCTGACCGGACCGCAGGGAACGAAAACCGATGCGGTGCAGGATCATGTGGCGCACGTGTTGGCGGACGGCCGCTGGCGCTCGGGCCTGGACCGGATGCCCGAGCAGTTCTGGTGGGTGACCGTCGGCGGCGAGAACGTGGTGGCCTCGGATCCGGTGCCCGACGTCGTGCACGGTGCGATCACCTCGGCGCTGCGGTGCGCGGCGGCCGAGTACCCGGGGGTTCGATTGCGGCACCTGGATCTTGCCGCCGACACCGACGAATCATGCGGCGCCGCTGTGGTGTCCGCGATTCACGTGGCGCGCGAACCGGAGCTCGCACTGCGCGATGGAACGTTGTACGTCAAGCGCCTGCTGCCGGCCGACGCCGTCGGTGACGCGTCGCGGCCGAACGTCGATCATGTCCTGATCACCGGTGGCACCGGCAAACTCGGTCTCGAGTTCTGTGAGCATCTCGCCGCGACCGGGGCCGGCCGCATCAGCCTTGTCAGTCGATCGGGGGGCTCGGCCGACACCGCGCGCCGACTCGATGCACTCCGCAGACTGACCGGCACCGCCGTCGACGTCCTCACCTGCGACCTCGGTGACGAAGCGGCAGTTGCGGATCTGGCCGAGTCTCTGGCTGTGCCGGTCTCTTTCGTGATCCACACGGCGATGACCTATGTCGACACCTCCATTGACGCCATCTCGCCCGCTCTGATCGCAGACGCGATGCACGCCAAGGTCGTCGGCCTGCAGAACCTGCTCGGCGTCATCCGGCGGTCCGACGATCTGTCGGTGGTGCTGTGCTCGTCGATCGCCGCGACACTCGGTGGCCGGGCCCAGCCGCTCTATGCCATGACGAACCGGATGCTCGACATCGCCGCGACGCAGCTGCGCGCCGATGGGACGGCAGCCGTCGCCATCGAGTGGGGTCTCTGGCGGGTGCAGGGACCGCTCGACGAGGACGGCGTCGCCAGGGTCGAGGGCGCGGGCATGGTGCCGATGGCACCGTCGGCCGCGATCGCCGCAGGACTCGCGGACCTGTCCGGCGACAGCATCGTGGCGGCGGCGGATTGGTCCGAGGTGCGCGACGTGCTCGCCCTCTTCGGCTCGGATCTCGTCCTGTCCGAGGTTCCCGACACCCCGGTCTCGCGGCCGGTGTCGACGGCGAATCGGCCAGTGGCGGAACCAGTGTGCGTCGAACCCGATCGCGCGCACGCCGACCTCGCCGAGCAGACATCGACCGCGGCGCCGGCCGTCGGCGGACTCCCGGATGTCCTGCGTGCCGAACTGGCCGTGGCGATGGGTTTGTCGGGTGGAGATGACCTCGACCCGGATCTCCCGTTGGTGGCGCTCGGTCTCGATTCGCTGCAGGCGCTCGACTTCCGCAAGCGCGTGAAGTCGTCGCTGGACCGTGATCTCCCGATCGAGGCGATTCTCGGTGGCGCGTCGCTGCGCGACGTCGTCGCTCTCATGCGGTGATGCCCTCGCAGGGCAATGAAGTAAGGTTAGGCTAACGACTCAAAACGAGTCCAAGCAAGGGAGTGGGTCCAATGTCGCGTGCATACGACGAGACAGACACCGGGCCGATCGGTGGGCAGGCATATAGTGCTGCGACGCAGCGCGACGACGTGGAGACCGATCGGGCGCCCGCCGGTGGTGGCGCCTCGGGTCAGGCGAGCAACGGTTCAGGGGGAAGTGTCAACTGGCCGACGGTGATGATGGCCGGCGGTGTCTCCGCGATCATCTCGGCCCTGGTGGTGACCATCGGTGTCGTCGGGCTCCTGCTGTCCGACGTCGGGCGAGATCGGACGTCGGCCGGTGCGCAGCCGACGGTGGTCAATCTCGGATCCGCGCAGAATGAGTCGTCTCCGGCAGCTGCACCCGCCGGTACGCCGCAGGCTGCCGCCCCCGCCGCCACCGGCACCGCACCCGCACCCGCGCCGGCTGCGGAGGAGGACGGAAGCAGTGCCGATCTGCCGACCGGGGGTGGCGCTTCCGGTGGCGGACTCGCACCCGGCGCGATTCCGCAGGCGGCGCCGACCCAGACCCAGTCGCAGCCGACACCCCGGACCACCCAGGTGTCGCGCTCCACGCCCACCGTCGCGCAGCTGCAGAATGACCTCGACGTCCTGGTGGGCGGCGGCTCCAACGCACAGAAGGCCCAGCGGCTCGAGGGTGGACAGCGCGCGGTCAACCAGGCACAGCCGGTCGTGATGTTGCTGCAGCGCTTCAAGCCGCTCGGTTTCACCTACCGGGTCGTCGGCCCGGTCTCTGTCAACGGCAACACGGTCCAGGCCACCTTGGAACTGAAATCGCCGGGCTATCAGCCGGCCCGCATGCCGGTGTATTGGGTCTGGAAGGGCGGGCAGTGGAAACTGTCCAACCGTTCGATCTGTGACATCGGCGCGTACGCGCAGATTCCGTGCTCGCTCTAGGCCACCGCGAGTGTGGTTAGGCTTACCTTGGTAGACTTTCGGCATGGCTGACGACGTCACTCGACGCAGGAAAGAACTCCTCCGCAAGCGGCTGGAGGCCGGTGGGCTGGGGAGTGCCGAGGCCGAATCGGTAGGCGGGGACGCAAGGCCGGACGGGGCGACCAGCGAACTGTCCCCGGCGCAGCGTCGACTCTGGTTCGTCTCGCACCGCGACGCCGCGGATACGACGCTGAACGTCGGGGTCGCGTATCGGCTCGACGGCCCGCTCGACGCCGACCGGCTCCGCGCCGCATTCGACGGCGTGGTCGCGCGACACGAGATCCTGCGCACCACTTACGAAGTCGGCTCGAACGGTGATCCCGTGGCACGCCACCGCGCCGCCGCCGACATGCCATGGCAGACCGCCGACATCGCCGAACTGTCCGGCCGCAGCCGGGACCGCCGCCTCGCCGTCCTCGCGCGCCGCGAGTTCGGAACGCCGTTCGACCTGAGCAGCGCGCAACCCATCCGGGCACTGCTGGTCCGACTGGGCGACGAGCAGCACGTGCTCATGCTCACGGTCCACCACATCTGCTGGGACGACGAATCCTGGCCGGTGCTGTTCGGGGAGGTCAACCGGGGCTACAACAAGGACTCCGACATACCGCCACCGCCGGCGCGGCAGTACGTCGACATCCCGACTGTTGATATGCAGACTGTTGCAACAGATCTGGCGTTCTGGCGAGAAGAACTGACGCCCATTCCGGAACCGCTGGCACTCCCGACCCGCGACCATGCAACGACTCCAGGAGCGCGCACCAACGCACGCCTGGCGCGCGAGCTGCCGACGGCACTGGTAGATCGTGTCGAGAAGGCCGCGCGCGCAGCGTCGGTGAGCCCGTTCACGGTGCACGCGGCCGCACTCGATGCCCTCGTGCATCGAATCACCGGTGCCGACGACTTCACCGTCGCAATCCCGGTCACCCACCGCCCCGCGCAGGCGTCGGGCCTGATCGGCTATTTCGGCAATACGTTGTTGTGCCGGACGCGCATGTCCGCCGACGATTCGTTCACCGGACTGGTCGCCGCAGCAGGCGACCGCCTCGTCGACGGCTTGGCCCACCAGAGTGCACCGGTCGACGTGGTCGTCGGTGCCATCAATCCCGAACGCGCCTCGGGCGAGGACGGTCTCGGCCGGCTGGTGTCGGTCAGCCTCAGCGCACGATCGGCGGCCGACGGATTCGCGCTGGCCGGTATCACCGCCACCCACCTCGATGAACTGGGCACCCCGAACGGTCAGCTGCCATTCGAGTTCAGCATCGTCTCCGGTGCGACGCCGATGCTCGAGATCGAATACGACACAGCGATCTTCGGTGAAACTCTTGCTGCGGACGTGGCCGACGCGTACCTGTACCTGCTCGACCGGATGCTCGCCGAACCCGACCGTTCCATCCGTGACCACGACATCTTGAGCCCGGTGGGGCGCGACCAGGTGGTGGCACGCTCCACCGGACATCGATCGGCGGTGGCCGAGACGACCGTGGTGGACCTGTTCGCCGCAGCGGTGGCGGCCCGGCCGGATCACGAAGCGGTCGTATCCGACGGCACCGCCCTCACCTATCGGCAGCTCGACGAACGATCCAACCGGTTGGCGCACTGGCTGATCCGATCCGGCGTGGGCCCCGAGCAGCTGGTGGGGCTGCGACTCGGCGCGTCCGTGGAATTCGTCGCTGCCGCGCTGGCCGTGCTCAAATCGGGAGCGGCGTACCTCCCGATCGACCCGGACTATCCGGCGGACCGAACCGACTTCCTGATCGCGGACGCTGCGCCATATATCGTGCTCGATGCCGACGATCTTGCCCGCGCAGAGGCGGCGGTGAGCGACGAACGCTCGGTGGCCCCGACCGACGCCGACCGTCTCTCGCCGCTGCGTCCGTCGAACGTCGCCTACGTGATCTACACCTCCGGCTCCACCGGCACGCCCAAGGGAGTGGCGGTGGCGCACGATGCCATCGCCGACCACCTGATCGGCTTCGGTGCGGGTGAGGTCCTCGGTGCTGACGACCGCCTCGTGCAGACGTCGTCGGTGAGTTTCGACGCGTCGATGTTCGAGATCTTCTGCACGTTGGCCGTGGGAGCCACGCTCGTCGTGCCGAAACCCCGTGCTGTGCAGGACATCGCCTACATGGCGGATCTGCTCGTCCGGCAGCGTGTCACCGTGATGCACATGGTGCCGACCCTGCTGGCGACATTGCTGATGGTGCCCGAGGTCAAACAGTGGACGATGCTGCGGACCGTGCCGGTCGGCGGTGAGGCGTTCTCGGGTGAGGTGGCCGACGCCTTCACCACGACGTTCGATGCTGCACTCTCGAACAACTACGGACCGACCGAGGCTGTCGTCGCGGCCACCCACTACCCGGTCAACACGCACCAGGGCAGTGCGGTCGTGCCGATCGGCACGCCCAACACCAACGTGACCAGCTATCTCCTCGACCCGGGACTGCACCTCGTGCCCGACGGAGTCGTCGGCGAGATCTATCTGGGTGGCCCGCAACTCGCCCGCGGCTACCTCGGCCGCCCGATGCTGACCGCGACACGCTTCGTCGCCGACCCCTTCACTCCCGGCGGACGCCTCTACCGCACCGGTGACCTCGCCCGCCGAAACGCTCACGGCGATCTCGAATTCGTCGGGCGCGCCGACGAACAGGTCAAGGTGCGCGGATACCGGATCGAATTGGGAGAGGTGGAGGCCGGTCTCACCGAGCATCCCGACGTCGCCCACGCGGTGGTGCTCGTCGAATCCGACGACGCCGGCGCCCGCCTGATCGCCTACGTGATCCCCGCGGCACACGCCGCCATCGATCTCGACGATGTGGCCCGGTACGCCCGCACCCGATTGCCGGACTACATGGTGCCCTCGGCGTTGGCGGTGATCGACGAAGTGCCACTGACCGCGCACGGCAAGCTCGATCGGGATGCGCTGCCCATCATCGCGGTGGCATCTGAGTCCGATCGTGCTCCCGAGACACCGACCGAGAAGCGGATCGCTGCGGTGTATGCGGGCCTCTTCGGCCGCGACGACATCACGGCTGGTGCATCCTTCTTCGACCTCGGCGGGCATTCGCTGCTGGCCGCCCGATTGGTGACCACGCTGACCACCGAGTTCGGAATCGACGTCGATGTGCGCCTGCCGCTGGACAATCCGACCGTCTCGGCGCTCGCCGCCGCTGTGAACGCAGCCGTACGGGACGAATTCGGTATCGATCTCGACGAGCTCGGCGACATCGACGACTCCGTCGACACGATGGAACCGATTGCGCCGACACCATTCGTGTCCGACCGTCCGTTGCTGGCGCACACCGACCACACCGGCCCCGGCCCGCTGTCGTTCTCGCAGCTCGCGATGTGGTTCCAGCACCGGTTCTCGGGACCCGGCGCCGCGGGCAACATACCGCTCGCGCTGCGGATCCACGGACCCCTGGACACAACCGCGCTGCACGCCGCACTCGGCGACGTCGTCGCCCGGCATGCGGCGCTCCGCACCACCTTCGCCGAACTGGACGGGCTGCCAACGGCCCACGTGGCCGACACCGTCGAGCTCGATCTACCGCTCGTTGAGCTCGACGGTTCCGACGCGATCGACGCCGCGCTCGCGGATGCTCGACATCACGCCTTTGATCTCGGATCCGGCCCGCTGCTTCGTCCGGCACTGTTGCGGGAGAGCGAGACCCGGCATGTGCTGTCCCTCGTCGTGCACCACATGGTGATCGACCACTGGTCCACCGATGTGCTGCTCGCCGACCTCATCGACGCCTACCGGGCACGCACAGCGGGCCGCGACCCGGAGATGCCCGCGGCCGAGCTCACCTACACCGACTACGCCCGATGGCAGCACCGCGTCTTCCCGGTCGGTGTCGAGTCGGGGCAGCACGTCGATGACGAGGCCGCGGACTTCGGTCGCCGGCAGATCGATCACTGGCGTGCCGCACTCGCCGGGCAGCCCGACGCGATCACCGTGGCCGCCGATCGTCCACGGCCGCAGGCGTTGACCAGAGCCGGGGTGCTCGCCGACCTGTCGCTGTCGCCGCAGGACCGCGCGCGCCTGCGTCGAGTCGCAGACGACTGCGGCGCAACCGAGTTCATGATGGTGACGACGGCGCTGACCGCCCTGCTCACCCGGCTCGGTGGGGGTGACGACATCGCCGTCGGCACACCGGTCGCCGGACGCGTCGACCCCGGAACGGAGAACCTTGTCGGCCTGTACGCCAACATGGTCGTCTTGAGGACCCGCACCGACGGCGATCCGACCGTGCGCGAGCTCATCGGTCGGTGCCGGGACACGGTGCTCGACGCCTTCGCCCATCAGGATGTACCGATCGAACGGCTCGTCGAGGCGCTGAACCCGCGACGAACCCGATCCCGCAACCCGTTGTTCCAGAGCATGATCCACTTCCGGGATCGGGATCAGAACACCGCCGGGCGACCGCTGGCCGCCGATGGGCGATCGACGATCGCCCTGCTGCCGGTCGAACAGGACACATCGTTCCTCGATCTCAACGTGATCCTCACCGTCACCGAGGACGGCGGCCTTGACGGACGCGTGGTCGGTACCGCCGACCTCTACGAGCAGCAGACGGTCGACGGGATCGCCCGGTCCCTCGAGACGATGCTCGGATCGTTCGGCGAGGACGCCCGAACCCGTCTGAGCGACATCGCATTACCGCCGCTGCCCGGGGTGATCACCGCCGACCAGCACAACGAGGACCCCGCCGAACTCGCGGACCTGATCACCCGTGAACGTCCACACCGGGTGTACGCCGGGCCGCGAACGCTGGCCGCCCTGCAACACGCCGGGACCACTGACCTCGGCTCGGTGCGGGACTGGGTGGTCACCGAACCGGGAGCCGCAGCGGCACTGGGCGAGACGCTGGCAGCACTCGCACCGGGATCCTCGCTGACGGACCCGTTCGGCGACACCGAACCGGCCCCCGTGGTGCAGGCGATGGCGGCAACCGCGGGAGGCGGCGCACAGACACCCACCGAGGAACGCCTCATCGCGATCCTCTCCGACCTGCTCGGAGTCGACGGCCTGGGCCGCGACGACAACTTTTTCGCTGTCGGTGGCGACAGCGTCATCTCGATCCAATGGTCGGCACGCGCGACTGCCGAGGGTCTTGCGCTCGCGCCACAACAGATCTTCGACCATTACTCGATAGCCGAACTCGCCGCCGCCGTCGATGCCGCAGACGGTGGGACCGACGATCCCACCGAGACGCCCGCGGAGGTTGACGTGGCGCCGATGAGCGCCTCGGGCCTCAGTGATGACATGTTGGCCTCGATCGGTGCGGCCTGGGAGTCGCAGCGGTGAGCGCGGCATCGGAGATCGAAGACGTCCTCGCCCTCAGCCCACTGCAGGAGGGTCTCTTCACCCTGTCGGAGATGAGCGGCGACGGACTCGACATCTATACCATGCAGTTCGTCGTGGAGGTCACCGGAGCGCTCGACTCCGATCGGCTTCGTCGTTCGGTCGCAGCGATTCTCCAGCGACATCCGAATCTGCGGGTATCGCTGTGGGACAAAGATATTCCGAAGCCGGTCCAGATCGTCCCGCGATCGGTGACCGTGCCGTGGGAGGAGGTGACGATCACCGCGGCCGCCGAGTTCGACGAACTCGCCACCGCGGAACGCGCACGCCGGTTCGATCTGCGGAACGGCCCGTCGCTGCGAGTCACGCTCGTCGCACTCCCGGGTGAACGATGGCGCTTGCTGGTCACCGCTCACCACATCCTGATGGACGGCTGGTCGATCGCACTCTTCTTCCGAGAACTCCTCGCCATCTATGCGGCAGACGGGTCGAGCGAGATGCTGGCACCGGTTCGCCCGTACCGCAACTACATCGCCTGGCTGGCGGCCCAGGACACGGAGGCTGCGCGGGCCCGCTGGCAGCGGTATCTCGCCGGTGTCGAACCACTCATGCTCGGCTCGGCCGGCGCGCAGGCGACCGAACACGCCACCGAACCCGTCCGCAGCCGGCATCGGCTACCGGAATCGGAGACCGGGCGGCTCGTCGCGTGGGCGCGATCGGCCGGGCTGACGGTGAACACCGCGGTCCAGTACGCCTGGGCCACCGTGCTCGGCCGACTGACCAACCGCGACGACGTCGTGTTCGGCACCACCATCTCCGGTCGGCCACAGGGACTGGCGGGCGCCGACGAGATGATCGGCCTGTTCATCAACACCGTCCCATCCCGCGTCCGGTTGACCGCGGACACCGGCGATACCAAGACCGTGGCCGACAAGTGCGCTGCACTACAACGGGAATCCAGTGCGATGCGCGACCAGGGGTATCTCGGCCTGTCCGAGATCCAGCGCACCACCGGACATCCGGCCTTGTTCGACACGCTGTTCGTGTTCGAGAATGCACCGATCGGCGCCGCGACCGAACCGATCAGCACACCCGACGGCACACGTTTCCTGCCGCTTGCGATGGAGAGCCTCGCGCACTATCCGCTCACCGTTGTCGCCTACCTGCTCGACGGCGAACTCATCGTCATCACCGAGGCGATCGAGGGGGCGCTCGGCACGATCGAGGCTGCCGACGTGGCTCGCCGCGTTCTCCGGGTTCTCGAACAACTCCCCGAGGCCGGCAGCCGTGACCCCGACGACCTCGACATTCTGCTCCCGGCCGAGCGGGCGTTGTTGTCGGCGGCAGCCGAGAAGCGCGTCGGCGACGATGTCGTGGACCTGTCGCGCACCGTGGTGTCGGCCTTCCTCGACCAGTGCCGCCGCACTCCCGCCGCACCCGCGATCGTCGAGGGCGACGACATCCTCAGCTATCGGGAGCTCGCTGCGCGCGCCGCGCGACTCGGCGTGGAACTCTCCGCACAGGGGGTAGGACCGGAGTCGGTTGTGGCCGTGGCGGTACCACGGTCAACCGAGTCCGTGGTCGCACTCTTGGCGACGATGTTTGCCGGCGCAGCATATGTGCCGATCGACGTGGCGCTGCCGGATCAGCGCATCGCGACCATGCTGGACCAGGCCGGGGTGGCCGTCGCGATCACCGACGCCGCACATGAACATCGTTTCCGTTCATCGACGGCAGGCCTGGTGGTGGTCGACGAGCCCGCCACGGCCGAACGGATCGCCGGTCACCCCGACACCATCGAGCCGCCCGCCATCCACCACGGCAGCGCCGCGTACGTGATCTTCACGTCCGGATCGACGGGGGAACCCAAGGGCGTCATCGGAACCCACTCCGCACTGGTCAGCTACTGCCGCGACCATCGCGACCACATGCTGGCACCGGCGCGGGCGCGGCTCTGCAGGCCGTTGCGTATCGCGCATGCCTGGACGTTCAGTTTCGACGCGTCCTGGCAGCCACTGGCCGGTCTGCTCGACGGTCACACCATCCATCTGTTCGGCGACGAGGCGATGCGCGATGCCGGTCAACTCGTCGCGGGATTGTCCGAGCAGCAGGTCGACATGATCGACACGACGCCATCGATGTTCGGCCAGTTGGCGGCCGCCGGCCTCGTCGGCGACACCGGCGCGGGCACCAGCACCGGCACCGGACAAGGACATCTGACCGTGCTGGCACTCGGCGGCGAAGCCATCGGACCGGCGTTGTGGCAACAGCTCGGTTCGTTGCAGGACACCGCGGTGCACAACTGCTACGGCCCGACCGAGACGACCGTGGAGGCGGTCGTCGCCCGCGTCGCAGATTCGGCGGTACCGGTCATCGGCACACCGACCGACCGGATGGGTGCCTATGTCCTGGACGCACGCCTTCGACACGTACCGAACGAGGTGGCCGGCGAACTGTATCTGTCCGGAGCGCAGGTGGTCCGCGGCTATCAGGCGAACCCCGCGATGACGTCCACCAGATTCGTCGCCGATCCCTTCGTTCCCGGCCACCGGATGTATCGCACCGGTGATCTGGTGCGCCGCAACGCCCGTGGTGAACTGGTGTTCGTGGGCCGCAGCGACGATCAGGTGAAGATCCGCGGCTATCGGATCGAGACCGGGGAGATCGAGGCTGCGATGCGGCAGGTGCCCGGTGTGGCATCCGCCGCAGTCGTCGTTGTCGAGCGCACGGCCGGCCCGGCGCTGGTCGGTTTCGCAGCCGGAGACGGTCTCGACTCTCGCGCCGTGCGCTCATCACTCACGGATGTCCTTCCGTCGCACATGGTGCCGTCGCGGATCGTCTGCCTGGCCGTTCTGCCGATGAACAGCAATGGCAAGATCGACAATCGGGTGTTGCAGGAGTCGGCTTCCCGCGCGTTGCAGAGCAGGCCGACAGGACGCGCCGAGCCGCTGACACCGACCGGGCATATCGTCCACGACGTGGTCTCTGAGCTTCTCGGAACCGCACCCGATGCCGACGAGGACTTCTTCGATCTCGGCCTGGACAGCATCGTCGCGATGGCCGCCGTGAACGCGCTCCGCGACCGCGAACTGCTCGTCACGCCGCGAATGGTGATGTCGAATCCCACGATTCAGGATCTCGCCGACGCGATCGATCGTGCGGTCGATGTGACGTCGGACGGAACCCATGCCGGGCCGGGTCTGGTGCCGGCGCTGCCGGTGGTGGAGTGGATGTACGAGTACGGCAACCATCGTCGATTCACACAGACTGTGCTGTTCGCAGTGCCCTCCGGCGTGTCGGACGGCGACCTGCGTCGGGTGCTACAGGCGCTGATCGATGCCCACGCCATGTTGCGCGCCGTCCAGACCCCCGACGGGGTCATCACCAGAGATGTCGGCGCCGTCGACGCAGACGCGGTTCTCACGTCCATCGAGGTGACGGACCTGACCAGCGCGGTCTCTGCCGCCGCCAGGGCCGCCAACGACCGGGTCGACCCCACAGCGGGACGGATTGTCGCCGCAACCCGCCTGTGCCGTGAGGGTGCCGATGATGTGCTCCTGCTGGCGATCCACCATCTGGCCGTGGATGCGGTGAGCTGGCAGATCCTGTTCGGCGACATCGCCGAGGCCGGCGCGGCTATCGCTGCCGGGAGGGCGCCGGCGGTCTCCGGTGAACCCACGGACTACCGCCACTGGTGCCAGCGGGTCGTATCCCGGTCCGCGGACGCAGCCGTGGTTGCCCAACAGACGTATTGGGAACGTCACGTCGTGGGTACCGACCCTGCGATCGGTGCCCGCCGCCCCGATCCCACCTCCGACACGTGGTCATCGTTGCGGTCTGCCGTCACGCTCACCGACGTGCCGACGACGAAGCGGATTCTGCAAGCCGTCGACCGGCGGATCGGTATGCGTGAGTTCCTGCTCACCGCGTTGACCGTCACCCTCGCGGGATGGCGGCGGAAACGTGGCGAAGATCCCGCATGTGGCGCATACATCGCGCTCGAGGGACACGGCCGCGAGGACGAGCTGGCCGGGCCGGAGATCGACACGACCCGCACGCTGGGCTGGTTCACCACCGTGTTCCCGGTTCGGCTGGGTGTGGATCGGGAGGTGGACGCCGCTCAGGTTGCGGCGGACCCCCATAGCGGGCGTGAATTGCTCACCGAGATCGGCGCACAGCTCGCTGAGATTCCGAACCACGGTATGGATTTCGGCGTACTGAAATACGTCGCGAACGACCCGCAGTTGCGGGCGGCCCCCGAACCACAGGTCGAGTTCAACTATCTCGGACGCTTCGACCTGCACACGCCGGGCACCTCGCGGCAACCCTGGTCGCCGATCACCGATCTGGAAATCAACGACCACCTGCCGACGGACCCGGAACCCGACCTCCCTCTGCGCTACACCCTGGACGTGGTCGCCGTGGTCCGGGCAACCGACGATGGGCCGCAGCTGGTGACCAACTGGCGCTACGGGGCCGATCTGCTGGCTGCTCACGAGGTCGATCAGCTCACCGAGCTCTGGCAGCGTTCGGTGACGTCTCTCGCTGCGGCAGTGGCGATGCCGGAGTCTGACCGTCCAGATCGCTGACGCGTGTGCTCGGCGCCGGTGTCGCGTACCACGCACCACCTGGGACCGGTCGTCGTGGTGACCGGGTTTGGGTGGCCGTCGGGTACGCGACACCGTGTGGCGCCGTGTGTGTTTCACTCTATGGAGTTCTCAAGGATCAGATGCGGTCCCGGCGTGGGGTCGGGTGCGTGGGAAGTCTTGGGTACGTGGGTTTACGCGCGTCGGGTGGGTCGCTCTCTGCTGGTCGAGTAGCGGTGAACGAAGTGAGTTGCGTATCGAGACCTGGGTTGGGTGATCTCGATACGGTGCCTCGCCTGGCGGCTCGGAACCTACTCGATCAGCGGATGGGTCCCTCGCCTGGCGGCTCGGAATCTACTCGATCAGCGGAAGGGTGTCCCTCGCCTGCGGGCTCGGGACTCTACTCGATCAACGAGAGGTTGGGGCGGGTTGGCCAGGTGGTCAGTCGATGTGGGTGGTCGGCGGTGGTGGTCTGGCGGTTGTGGTCACCGGGTCTCGGTTCAGGCGGCGGTGGGCAGGTTGTCGAGGTTGAGGGTGCGCCGGTTGTGGGCGGGGATCGGGCGTCGTTGCGGGTCGACGGATGCCGGCGGGATGAGCCAGGGGTGTTTGTCGAGTCCCATGACGACGTCCCAGCCGTTGTGGTGGACGTCGTGGTGACATGAGGGGCAGAACAGGCAGCCGTTTTCCAGGTAGGTTTTGCCTCCGTCGGCCCAATGTTTGATGTGGTGTGCGTGGCAGCGGGTGGCGGGTGCCCCGCATTTGATGCAGCCCCGATCGCGTTGGTGCAGTGCTCTTCGCAGAGGTGCGGGGAACAGGCGTTTGTCGTGGCTGATGTCGAGGGGGACGGCTTCGTCGTCGACGATCATGGTGGTGATGGTGCCGTCGCAGGTCAGGGTGCGCAGGGTGGCTTCGGTGATCGACCCCATGAACTCGAGTTCGGCGTCGGCGGGTCGTTCGGCGGGTACCGTGATCAGGGTTTGGGTGCGCGGTGTGGAGGCGGTATCGCCGCCGCGAGCAGCGATGTCCAGCAACGTTTCTAGCGCGTCGGCTTGGCGGCGCTCGGTCGACCGGGCGTCGGGGGAGCCGTCGGGTTCGGGGCGGGGTTTGGCCAGTTCCTCGATGGCGGCGTGGAACTTTTCGCCGACGTCGGTGTTGAGGTCGGCGTGCACTTCGAGTCGTCCGTCGCTGGTGATGGCTTTGGACAGGGTGTTGAGGTTGCGGTCTTCCGAGGCGGGTAGGCCGCCGGTGTCGTCGGCGTGCTTATTGCCTAACGCGCGGGCGTGTTTGGTGATGTCGGCGGGGGTGGCGCCGGAGAAGAATTGTCCGAGAAGATCTGTCACACATCTTAGACGCGCTGCGTCGTCGATCGGTTCCGCTGATCTCTTGGCAATATGATCCATCCCTTTGACCACCGCGTCGGTGTGTTCGCTGGAGATCGCGCCGTCGGCGGCGTGGGCGTGCAGGGTGGGCAGGGTGTCGCGGGTGGCGGCGATGCGCTGTAGGCGAGCCGCGACCGCGGGTGCCAGGCCCATCACGATCAAGAGTTCGGTCATTGTGCGGCCGTGGTCTTTCGCTACACCGAGGCGGTCGAGGTGGCCGACCATGATCGCCAGGTGGTGGGCGATCAGGTTGCCCATCACGATCAGTGCCTGGGTCGTGTCGAAGGCCGACTGTTTGGTCAGGTCGGCCTCGACGATGGGTAGGTCACGGAGTGTATCGACAAGCGGTGAGAGTTCCCCCGAAGTTCTCATGACATCCAAGGTATTCGAACTGGCGTTCGATGTCAAGGGGTTTGTGGAGGAAGGTGCAGAGAATTCTTCGGGGATGCCGAGGATTGCTTGCGTCGGGGCTGAATGGTTGTGTGGCAGGGGATCTCGATACGTCTCCTCGCTGCCGCTCGTCGACTACTCGATCAGCGGAAGGGCTGCGTCGTCTACTCGATCAGCGGAGGGTCGGGTCGCTGTCGCTCGTGGTCTACTCGATCAGCGGAGGGGTCGGGTCGCTGTCGCTCGTGGTCTACTCGATCAGCGGAGGGGTCGGGTCGCTGTCGCTCGTGGTCTGCTCGATCAGCGGAGGGTCGGGTCGCTGTCGCTCGTGGTCTAGTCGATCAGCGGAGGGTCGGGTCGCTGTCACTCGTCGACTACTCGATCAGCGGATGGCGTCTGCTCGATCTGCGGCAGGGGCTCTCGCTCCCCTGGTCCTCGACCATCGGCGGCACGCTGCGATCCGCACCATCCGATCTCGGGTCGGCGTGACCGGCAACCGCCTCAACCCAGGTCAGCGACGCGGTGTCCCGACCACGAAGCTGCCGACGTTGCATTCTTCCAACTCGTCGGCACCTGTCGCCTCGGCGAACGCCGCGGTGTCGCCGTATCCCTGCGCGACACCGCCCAAACCCATTGCGGTAGAGGTGAGGTACAGCGTTTGGGTCAGCACGCCGACGTGCTTCAGGATCACTGCATACGGCATCTGCTCGTACGTCCACATGATCCGCCCGGGCCGTGCGGCCAGGACGAACAGCACCTGCGGAAGCTGGCCGTCCGCCAGCGTGAGCGCGGCCGGGGCGATCAACTTCGATACGGCGACAGTGTCATACGACGCCACGGGGCGAAGGACGTGATCGAACGAATCGTAGTGGTACATGCCCGCCGGTACGCCGTCGGCGGTGCGCACCACCGGATAGATCTCCAACTCGTAGAGGGACCCACCCGACGGGTACGGGCGCGACGGTAGTTCCTCGGCGACGGGCCGGTCCGCATTGATGGTACGCACGTCGCGTGTGCGCGCACAGCGAAACAGCAGCTCGCCCAGCTGCTGCTTGGTGATCGGGCGGTGATCGTCGAAGTCGCGCACCGACGTCCGATCCTCGACGACGTCGGCGAACGGGCGGTCGTGCTCGCGAAGCTCTGACAGATCGGGAGCGGGAAGGGTGATCGCTTTTCCCGGGTACGTGGCCGGCCGTGCCGGGACGGGTTCGAACTCGCCGTCGGCCCAGCGGGTCGGACCGAAGTGTGCCCAACTCGTCCCACGGTCGCCGACGGTGCTGTGTCGATGAAACCAGAGCTCGTGTGGACTCCAACTGCGCGTGGCGAATTCGTGATCCTCGGCGTCGCCGGGCACCGCGTGGCCGGCCCAGATGAGGTCGGCGGCCAGTCGGTCGCGCAGCGATGCCGTCCTCGAATCCTCTGGGTTCCGGCCGATTCCGGTCATGACGGCGAGCATCGTCGGATCGTGCACCGCGATGTCGCACCAGGACCGTGGATTCTCCGAGATCATGTCGTCGTCGACGCGGCGGAGAACGGTGAACCGGGACAGGCGCACCGTATCGGTCGTCGCAAATGGCCTCGGTCGGGCACCGGGCGGCCGGCGAAACGGTCTCAGCGAGTACATGTCCCGGCCATCGACCCGCACCGTCGTAGACAGCGCGCCGCTCTCGATGAGCCGGTTCGTCAACTCGCTGACGGACGGATCGGCGTCGTCGACGGCAGTGGGGCCGGCGTTCAGCGTGCGCAACAGTGCGATCTGCGGTGCCGACAGCCTGTCGAGTCGTTGCTTGGCGGGCAGGATCACCGCGACTCCACCGCCACCGAGCAGGCATCGTGCGCCGTCGGTGAACCGGTAGATCGTCTGGATCGTCGTGGTGTCGGCGGCGGTGCTCACCGGTCTGTCACGCCGCCGCGTGCTGCAGCGCCGGATGCATCTTGTCCAGCACATACGGGATGGACAGGGGTGTCGGCTCGTTGAGGCCACCGATCTCGGCCACTGTCAGCCGGCTGACGGCGTCACTCTTCACCGACTGCAGCCCCTGGTAGCCGGGCAGCTTCTCCAGTGCCTGCATCTGTTGATCGGTGTTCGCGGTGATGACCAACAGGTCGGAGTTCAGCAGCGGAACGTTTTCGGTGGAGATCGGGAAGCGCGGCTGGCCACTCTTGCGGAACTGGGCGACCAACTGCGGCGCGATACTCATGCCGAGCGAGGAGAACAGGTAGGTCGAACCGTCGTCGGGATCGGCCATGACCTGGATCTGGTCGCCGGAGAACATGTACGCCATCGTGTAGGTCTTGCCCTGTAGGCCGGGCATGTCCTTCTTCGCCGCGTCGATCTTGGCGTCGACGCCGGCGGTGATCTCCTTGGCCTTGTCCGGTTCCCGCAGGACGGTTCCAAGGAAGGTGACCATGTCCTGCCACGGATCGATCTGCTTCCCGGTGATGCCGGGGATCGTCGGCGCGAGCTTGGCGACGCTGTCGTAGATCTCCGGTTGATCGTCGGCCATGTACGAGGTCGCGAGGATCAGGTCGGGCTTGGCCTTGGCCACCTGTGCCACGATGTCGTCGGTGCTGATCGGGGTCGATTCCGTGAGCTTGTCGCTCGACCACGGTGGGGGATTGCCGGTCAGGACCTGGATGTTGTCGAGATAGGCGACGGGCGTGACACCGAAGGACAGCGTGACGTCGATCCACTGCGCACCCAGCGTCACAATCCGTTTCGGCGCACCGTTGATGGTCACCGATCCCTTGGAGGTGTTGACCTGGATCGGCGCCCCGCCGTCCGCCGACTCCTCTGGTGAACTGCAGGCGCTGAGGGCGAGAACCGCCACCAGGAGCGCCGCGATCACTGCCGGGAAAGCCCGCAACCCACGTTTCATATGTGAAGCCTAACCTAAGTACCGAACGGCACTCGGCGGGGCCTCACACCTCGATGACGACCGGCGCGTGATCGCTCGCACCCTTGCCCTTGCGCGCCTCGCGGTCCACATAGGCGCCGCGCACCCGATCGTCGAACGCCGGCGAGCACAGCAGGTAGTCGATGCGCATGCCCTCGTTGCGGGGAAACCGCAGCTGCGTGTAGTCCCAAAAGGTGTACGCGTCGGTGTAAGGGAGGGCCGAGTCGACGAAGCCGACGTCGCGGATCGCCCCCAGCGCAGCCCGCTCGGGACCCGACACGTGCGTCTTGCCCTCGAAAGCCGCACGGTCCCAGACATCGCCATCGGTGGGGATGATGTTCCAGTCACCGGCGAGGACGATTTGAGCAGCCGGATCGTGTGCGAGCCACAACGCACCGATGTCGCGCAGCTTGGTCAGCCAGTCGAGCTTGTACTGATAGTGCGGGTCATCGAGTGCACGCCCGTTGGGTACGTACAGGCTCCACACCCGCACACCGCCGCACCGTGCGGAGATCGCCCGTGCCTCGCGGGCGGGAGTGGTGTGCTCGGCGCCGAATGTCGGCTGCCCCTCGAAGCCGATCTCCACCTCCTCGAGGCCGACCCGCGACGCGATCGCGACGCCGTTGAATCCGCCGGTGCCCACGTGCATGACGTCGTACCCGGCGGCCAGGAAGCTCATGACCGGGAACTCGTCGTCGCGACACTTGGTCTCCTGCATGGCGAGGACATCGATGTCGCTACGTTCCATCCAACCGACCACGGCCTCGGAGCGGGCGCGGATGGAGTTCACGTTCCAGGTGGCGATGCGCATATCAGCTCTCGATCACGGCGACGGGTGATTTTGCCTCGCGCCAACGGGTCTGGACCCAACCCAGCAGCGGTGCCGGGGTCAGCAGGATCACCGCGAAGGACGCCGGGGGAGTGGCGCTGTCGCGATAGTGGTCCCGGTAGAACTCGAGTGATTCGCCGAACCACCGCAGTTCGTCGGGCTCGCGGCGCAGCAGGCTCTCGGCGTGTGTGATCGCCGTGATGTACGACGTCGGCGGCGGCTCGTCGGGGGGACGGTCGCCGCCGAGGTCGCGCATGCACTCGTCGAATGCGTCCCGGTTGTGGCCGAAATGATCCCCGAACTCCCAGGATCGGGCGAACTCGTCGAACAGCGTCGAAACTGTCGGCATCTCGCGACCGTTCACCTGCCGGACCACAACCTCGTCGTCGAGCCGGGGAAGCTGTTCGCCGACAAGGACTCCGACGACGGGTCCACTGTGCCCCGCATCGAAGATGAACCGGCGTAACGGCGTCGGTTGTGACTTGCTCACTGGTCGGGCCCCCGGATGCGCACGAAGGTCCGGTAGTGGTCGTCGGTGTACCAGGCGGTGCCGTCGCTCCCGGTGACGATCCGTTCGGCATCGCGGCTCTGGCCCGGTTTCTTGGGGTTCACATCCCACTCGCGGTAGGTGATCCGCCGACCCTGCGCATCGGTGGCGGGCAGGTTGCCCTCGCTGTTGCGAAAGACGTCGCCGCCGTGGGTACCGGGCGCGTTGGCGGCCTCCGGCCACTCACCGGCATCGATGAAAGCCAGTGTGGTCAGGACATGATCCGGGACCGCCGGGTTCGTCGACGACGCGCGCCCCGCCGCCGACGTCGCGCTCGGGGCCGCACCAGGGGACGCACTCCCGCCGCCCGCCGGATCGCCGCCATCGGCGAGGAGCCACGCGAGCGCCGCGACGATGACGACGACCACGAATCCGGCCACGGACAGCATCGCCCGTTGCCGCGTCGCTCTCGCCCCTGTCACGCGCTCACCCTAAGCACGACTCACAACTCGATGTAGCGGGACCGGTGGTGCAGGCCGAAACCGAGGGCGCGATACCACGTCCCGGCGATCCGGTTGTCGACCTCGACCTGTACATAGATCCGCCGCGCATCGTGCTCGGCGCCCCAGGCCACCAGCGATGACATGACCTCGGCGGCGAGACCTCGGCGCCGATGCCCGGGTGAGGTCCACAATGCGGTCAGCCCCAGCCAGCGGGTGCCGTCGGTGGCCTCGGTGACGGTGGCGCGTCCGATCGAGATCGGATCGTCGTCGGCGATCGAGGCCACCACGACCGGTCCGCGCGATGCGCCGACCACCGTGGCCGCCGTCGTCACGTCGACGTCGGGGCCGCGGTAGGCACGCAACCATGCGGCATCAGGGGTGTCGTCGAGGCGTACGGAGGTTCCGCCAGTGGTGCGGGCGAAACCGTCGACATCGCGGACCAGGATCTGGATCTGGCCGCTGGCCGGACGGCCGTCGAGCTGACCGGCCGGGATGAGCCGTTCCGGCAGCGCGACCAGCGTCGGGAGGCCCCGATCCCGGTACCAGTTCCGGATCGCGGCCAGGGTGGACGCGTCGGTGCCCGCCCCGAACTCCAGCGGTACGGCCGAATTGGCCCGACGGGTGAAGCCGTGGCCGGCGCGCAGCATCCATCCGGCGACCATCGCCGACTCGACACCGGGCCAGGCGGTGGCCGCCGCCTCCTCGAGCGCCCGGATCTCCGAGTTGCGCACCGTCACCCGCGACAGCAACCGGATCGACGTGATCGCCGACCTCGGAATCGATTGCGGTCCGTCCCGGTCGACGACCAGCGGGTCCGAGTCGTCGAGCAGAACTCCGGTCACGTCCGACAGCGCCGCCGCCGGGTCGCGGCGCCAATCGGACGGCGTCGCCTCGCCGAGGCGATACCGCACGACGACACGATCGCCCACGAAGGGGACCCGATCGCCCACGAAGGGCGCACGGTCGCCGCCGGCCAGCCCGTCCGGAGTGCTCGACGTCCCGTTCACCAGGAAATCACCCGGTCCGCCATCAGTCCTCGTCGTCGTGGCCGAACGGATCCTCGACCGCCCCGGGCAACCAGGTCAGCCCGGGCACGCCCCAGCCCTGCCGTTTGATCGCCTTCTTGGCAGCGCGGGCGTTGCGTCCGATCAGCACGTCGACGTAGAGGTAGCCGTCGAGATGCCCGACCTCGTGCTGCAGCATCCGGGCGAAGAAGCCGGTGCCCTCGATGTCCACTTCCTCGCCGTTGCGGTCGACGCCGGTGACCCGCGCCCAGTCCGCCCGGCCGGTGGGGAACTGCTCACCGGGGACCGAGAGGCAGCCCTCGTCATTCTCGTCGGGGTCCGGCATGGTCTCGGGGATCTCTGAGGTCTCCAGCACCGGGTTGATCACCTCACCGCGTCGCCGCCGCGCCTCGAAGCGCTCACCATCGGGGCAGTCGTAGACGAACATCCGTTTGCCGACACCGACCTGGTTGGCGGCCAGCCCCACGCCGTTGGCGGCATCCATCGTCGCGAACATGTCGTCGAGCAGTGTCACCAGCTCCGGAGACGGCCGCCGCTGTGCATCGAGCTCGACGAGTTCCGTCGGGTGATGCAGGACGGGTTCGCCGACAATGCAGATCGGGAGAATTGCCATGCCGGATAGATTACCGAGCGCGTTGTCGGCATCGTCGAGTCGTGGCGAGTCACACCGCGAACCGGCTCGCCGATCGTGGTTAGATGATCAGCGAACCACATTGCTGTGATTTGTTCGGTGACCTGAATTCTCCGGTCGGTGGTGTTGATCGATCTGGTCGGGGAGGACCGCCGATCGGATCGGTGATGTGATGTGCACGAGGCGATCTTGAGGGAGCGAGATGGACGGCGCAGCTGCGCGAAGCCAGAAGCAGGGCGATCAACCCACACCCACAGAAGTTCCCGCCGACGCGACCAATGCCGCCGACCCGCATGAGGTCGGCGCGGACGGCCTGTCCCGTCGTGAACACGACATCCTGGCGTTCGAGCGGCAGTGGTGGAAGTACGCCGGTGCCAAGGAAGAAGCCATCAAGGAGCTCTTCGGGCTCTCGGCGACCCGCTACTACCAGGTGCTCAACGCGCTCGTCGATCGGCCCGAGGCGCTGGCCGCGGATCCGATGCTGGTGAAGCGTTTGCGGCGTCTGCGTGCATCCCGGCAGAAGGCCCGTGCGGCCCGCCGTCTGGGCTTCGAGATCACCTGATCCGACCCATCCGTTGACACCGCGACCGCGGCGGGCCCGCCCTCGGATGTGAAGTAAGGTTCTCGGTGATGAATGCTGATCGCGAACCGAGTCGACTGCCGTTGCGGGCCGGCGCCATGATGTTGTTGGCGGTCGCCATCGTCTGCCTCGGGTTGGGGTGGCACTCCGCGGCGACCAGTGGCAACGACCCGGAGAAGGAGCTGCAGGCGGCGCAGACGCAGGTGGCCACCACGACGACCGCGAGCAGTAGCGCTGCCACCTCCTCGGGCACGGCGTCGGCCGATGTACCGGAGTTGTGTGTCTTCAATGCCGGCTCGGTCTCGGGTCTGGCCTCCGAGGTCACCGACACCCTGAAGTCCGCCGGATTCCAGACCGCGGAGCCGGGCAACCTGTCGACGTCGTCGATCACCGAGAACACGATCTTCTACGACGACGGCCAGAAGTCGGCGGCCGACCAGGTGGCCTCCGCGCTCGGCGGCGACGCCAGCGTGGACCCGCGTCCGTCGTCGTTCACCCAGTGCTCCGACGGTATCCCCGTCATCGTGGTCACACGATGAGCACCCGGCCCCCGCAGACCGACAAGATCACGGCCCGTTGAAGATCACAAGGAGTGAGATGATCGTCAGTTCGAAATCAGGCAAGACGACCGGTGCCCGGACCCGCGGCTCCGCTCGGCGTACGCTCGCCGTGCTCGCCTCGGTCGGCATCGCCGGCGCGGCGCTGGCGGCATGTACTCCTGACGAACCGCCCACGGACGTCCCCGGCACCACACCATCGGTGGTCACCGGCAACCAGGCGCCTCCCGGCGAGATCGACGACGCCGACGGGGTCAGCCAGTCCCCGAAGGGCGACGCCACCGCCAAGATCATCGACGACACGGGCAAGTCCGTCGGCGAGGCGACCTTCACGCCGAGCGGCTCGTCGGTCAAGATAGACGTCCGCGTCAACGCCGACAGCGGCCTGCCGGCCGGTTTCCATGGGATGCACATCCACGAGAACGGCGTCTGCGACACCGGCGGGGACAGTGCGTTTTCCAGCGCGGGCGGCCACCTCCAGGTGGACGGGCACACCGGCCATCCTGCGAGTGGCGACCTGGTGTCGCTGAACATCCTCAAGGACGGCACCGGCGAGACGGTCACCACCACCGATGCGGTCAACCTCGGGCAGATCGTCGGCAAGGCGATCGTCATCCACGAGAAGGCCGACAACTTCGGCAACATCCCCACCCGCTACACGCCACCGGCGGACGAGCAGACCATGTCGACCGGCGACGCGGGCAGCCGGATCGCGTGTGGGGTGATCGAGGCCAACGAGTGACCCGACACGCCAAGGTGACCTGACGTCGTGGTCACCCCGATCGAATTCGACGGTTCGCCGACCCCGTCACTGGGGGTCGAATGGGAATTCGCGCTGACCGACAAGGGAACCGGCGATCTGTCGAATTCGGCGGCGGACCTGTTCGCGCTGGTGTCCCAGCGCTGTCCGTCGCGGCGTGACAAGGTGCACAAAGAGCTGTTGCGCAACACCGTCGAGATCGTCACGGGTGTCTGCCGCGACACCCCGCAAGCGATCGCGGATCTGTCGGCGACCTTGCATTCGGTGCGTGACCTCACCGAGGAACTCGGCGTCGACCTCTACGGCGCGGGTACCCACCCGTTCGCGAAATGGTCGACACAGCTGCTCACCGAGGGGCATCGGTACGCGGAGCTGATCGAGCGCACCCAGTGGTGGGGCCGGCAGATGCTGATCTGGGGTGTCCACGTCCATGTGGGGATCAGCCACCGGGACAAGGTGTTACCGATCCTGGACGCGCTGCTGAACTACTACCCCCACCTGTTGGCGCTGTCCGCGTCGTCGCCGATGTGGGGCGGCCAGGACACGAGCTACGCGAGCAACCGCGCGATGATGTTCCAGCAGCTGCCGACGGCCGGCCTGCCGTTCCAGTTCCGCACCTGGGCGGAGTTCGAGGCGTTCGTCACCGACCAGAAGACCACCGGGATCATCGACCACATCAACGAGATCCGGTGGGACATCCGCCCCTCCCCGCACCTGGGCACGATCGAGGTGCGGGTCTGTGACGGGATGACCAACCTCACCGACCTGTCCGCCGTGGTGGCGCTGATCCACTGCCTGGTCGTCGAACTGGATCGGCGACTCGAGGCCGGCGAGGAGTTGCCCCGGATGGCGCCGTGGCTAGTGCAGGAGAACAAGTGGCGGGCAGCACGTTACGGACTCGATGCCATCGTCATCCTGGATTCGGACTGCAACGAGCGACTGGTCACCGAGGACGTGGCAGATCTGGTGGCCCGCCTCGAACCGGTGGCGCGAGACCTGAACTGTGCCACCGAACTCGCCCGCGTCCGCGACCTCGCCGCCGGCGGCGCGAGCTACATGCGGCAACGGGAGGTCTTTCGGCGCACCCAGAGCATGCGTGAGGTGGTCGCGTCCGTGGTGGGGGAGTTGGACTAGGGCACGCCTTAGTCCCGCGCGGGGTTCTCCATCTCCTCGCGCGTGATCACGCCGTCGCGGGCGCGCTGCTCCTGATAGACCAGCCGGCCGATGCGGTGGGCGATCACCGGTGCGGTCATCAGTGCGAACATGCCCGCGAGGATGAGCATGCCGATGTCGACGCTGTGGCCGAGGCGGATGATGGCGCCGATCAGCATCATCAGCAGTCCGAAGGTCTGCGGTTTGGTCGACGCGTGCATGCGGCTCAGCGTGTCCGGGAAGCGGAGCAGGCCGATCGATGTCGTGAGGGCCAGGGTCGCGCCGAGCAGCAGCAGCACCGACGAGATGATGTCACCGATCATGTCTCGTCATCCCTCACCCGGAAACGCGCGATGGCGACCGATCCGACGAAGCTGAGCAGCGACAACGTCACGATCGCCGGGACGACCGTCGAGTCACGACTGTAGGCGGCCCACGCCGCGAGTCCACACATGCAGAGCGCGATCATGGTGTCGAGTGCGACGAGCCGGTCGAGCGAGGACGGACCGCGAAGGACGCGGATGGTCGTCAGCACCGCGGCGACCATCAACATGGCGCTCACGGTGATCCAGACACCGATCATCGGTTCCTCCCGTCCGGGGTGACGTCGTTCAGCGCCTCGGTGGCGGTCTCGTCCCGTCCGAGGTACCGCACGCGGTGATACTCGTCGTCGATCCCGTGGTACGGGCTCGGATGCCACTCGCTGTCCCGCTCGAAGGCGCGGATGAAGGACCGTTCGACGAACTCGACCTGCTTGTAGAACGCCTTCACCTGCTTCTCGGTGCGGACGTCGAAGACGTGGATGTAGAGGATGCGACGGCGGTGGTCGATCTCGAGCACCATCGTGCCGGGTACGAGGTTCAGGTAGTCGACGGCCAGGGTGAGCACCATGTCGGACTTGATGGCCACGCGGACCCGGATGACCGCACCCAACGGCGGTTTGCCCGGCCGGACCGCGGCCCATGCCACCTGCGCACTCGAGATGAAGAAGTCGACCACGAGTCGCGCGACGATCGCGACCAGGGCGACCACATGGATGCGGCCCTCGACCGGGACGCGCGGCAGCGGCAACAGCGTCACGATCAGGGTCGCCAGGATGAGTCCGCCGATGATGTTGGCCCAGGAGATGGTGCCCCACAGCAGTACCCAGACGAAGGTCAGCCACGCCAGCGTCCACAGCCGGACGGCCATCTCGCGGGAGTCGCTGCCCAACCAGCTCGGTATCCGCACGTGCTCGCGGAACCAGACGAAGCACTTGACCACATTCCAGAAGATGAACAGCAGCGATGTACGCCAGACGACGATGATGCGGGCGCGGAGGCCAGGTGTGGGTTGCGAACTCATCTGCCCTCACCCCCGAGCACAGCTTCGATGTAGATCCCGCGGTCGGTGATGTCGGTGGCCGCGCGTTCGGTGAAGCCGAGGATCGGGCCGGCCCAGATCGTCAGGACCAGGCCCGCGCCGACCATCGCGACGGTCGGCAACACCATGCCCAGCGGCATCCGCCCGACGTCGGCGCGGTCGTCGAACGAGATGTCGTCGGCGCTCTCGTCGATGAGCGCCGACGGCGCGACGTCGGCGAGGTCGCCCTCCGGGGCGTCGGCACGTGGGCGCCAGAAGCCCTTGGTCCACACCCGGGCCACCACGTACAGCGTCAGCAGGCTGGTGACCACCGACCCGGCGACCAGTGTCCAGGCGAGCACCGATCCATCCTGCACGCCGGCCTCGAGCAGGGCGGTCTTGCCGATGAACCCCGAGAACGGTGGGATGCCGCCGAGATTCAACGCCGGTATCAGGAACAGTGCGGCGAGCACCGGGCTGGCGATCAGACCGCCGAGGCGGCGCAGCGACGATGACCCGGCCTGGCGTTCGATCAGTCCGACGACCAGGAACAGTGTGGTCTGCACCAGGATGTGGTGGGCGACGTAATAGATGGCCGCCGACAACCCGAACCGCGACGACAGCGCGATCCCGAACACCATGTAGCCGATGTGGCTGACCAGCGTGAAGGACAGCAGTCGTTTGATGTCGGACTGGGCGATCGCGCCGAAGATGCCCACCAGCATGGTGAGCAACCCGGCGATCATGAGGACGTTGTCCATCGATCCGCCCGGGAACAGCAGGGTGTGCGCACGCACGATCGCGTACACACCGACCTTGGTGAGCAGGCCCGCGAACACCGCGGTGACCGGTGCGGGTGCGGTGGGGTAGGAGTCCGGCAGCCACGTGGACAGCGGGAACACCGCCGCCTTGATCCCGAACGCGACCAGCAGCACCGCGTAGAGGGCGGTACGGGTGCCGTCGGGGACGTGGTCGAGGCGTGCGGCCATCTCCGCCAGATTGAGCGTGCCGGTCGTCGCGTAGGCGAACGCGATGCCCGACAGGAAGATCAGCGACGACACCATCGACACCATGACGTACGACGCGCCCGCACGGACACGGTCGGGGCTGGCGCCCAGGGTCAGCAACACGAAGCTCGCCGCGAGCAGGACCTCGAAGGAGACGTACAGGTTGAACAGGTCACCGGCGAGGAATGCGTTGCAGACGCCCGCCGTCAGGATGAGATAGGTCGGCAGGAAGATGGAGACCGGCTGATGCGACGTGCCGTCGCGGATACCCTGCCCGATCGCGTAGACGACGACGCAGAGCAACACGATGGTGGAGACGACCAGCATCAGTGCGGCCAGTTGATCGACGACCAGCGTGATGCCCAGCGGTCCGTTGCCGAAGCCCTTGGCATCCCACCCACCGATGGTGACCGCGAAGGTGCCGTGCTCGTTGGTCAGGTAGAGCAGCATGCAGGACGCGATGAACGCGACCAGGATGGCGCCGACCGAGATCGGCCGTTGGAAGCGGGGACTGCGGCCGCGCAGCAGGGTGAGCGCGGCCGCGATGATCGGCACGAGGGTGGGCAGGGCGATGAGCACCGGGACCCACGACGGCTGCGGGATCATCGGGTCACTCCGCTGGTCGGGTCGTCGACATCGTCGATGCCGCCACCGAGTTCGTCGAGCACGTCCGCATCGGCGGGCATGAGGTCGGTCTCGATGACGTCTGCGTGGGCGGCCGCGTACTCCTCGGGGGTGAGCGGGTTGCCCTCGTCGTCGAAGAAGTCGCCTGCGGTGGTGTCCGCGAGTGTGACCGGATCGTCGCTGCGGTCGCGGTCGGGCGCGGTCTGCAGCGAGCCGGTCACGATCTTGCGGTCCTCGGTGTCGTCCTCGACGTCCACGTCGTCCCGGTTGATGACGAACAGTCGGTAGACCAGCGAGAGCACGAATGCCGCGATGCCCATCGTGATCACGATCGCGGTGAGGATCATGCCCTGCGCCAGCGGATCGGAGTCCAAGGGACGGTTGTCCGACGCCCGGCCCATGATCGGGGGATTCCCCATGCCGCCGGACACGACGATGATCAACAGGTTGACGGCATTGCCGCACAGCAACAGTCCGAACAACATGCGGATCAGGCTGCGCTCCATCAGCAGGTAAGCGCCGCACGCGGCGAGCACTCCGACGACGATCAGCAACCCGAGATTGACACTCATCGCGAGACCTCCCCCGCGACGATGCGGACCGGCGCCTGCTGGTTGTCGACGGCGCTCGACTCGACGTCGAGTCGAGCGCCGAGGCTGCGCAGCACGTCGAGGACCAGTCCGACCACGATGAGGTAGATGCCGAGGTCGAAGAACAGCGCGGTCACCATCTTCACGTCACCGAGCACGGGCAACGTCACCTCGAAGACCGCCGACGACAGCGCCGGTGCACCGAGGAACAACGAGGTGACCGCGGTCCCGGCCGAGATCGCCAGGCCGGCGCCCAGGATGGTGCCCGCTTCGACCGGGAGCGCCTCGCCGAGCTCATATCGACCTCCGGCGAGGTAGCGCAGGACCAGCGCGAGGCCCATCGTGAGACCGCCGGCGAAACCCCCGCCGGGCGCATTGTGGCCCGCGTAGAAGAAGTAGACCGACAACACGACCATCGTCGGGAAGATCAGCCGGGTCGTCGCCTCGAGCACCATGGACCGGTGGCGGGGGTCGCGGAAGTCGCTGCCGAGCAGCCATCGGGTGCGATCCGGTGGGATCGGATCGTCGACGTCCTCGCCGTTGCTCCCGGACTGCATCCGCGCCGCGTCGGCGATGCGGGGAGCGGCTCCGAAGCGTCGATTGCGGAACACCATCGACGCCACACCGGTCGCCGCGACGATGAGCACGCACACCTCGCCCAGGGTGTCCCAGGCACGGATGTCGACGAGGAGAACGTTGACCGCGTTCGAACCGTGTCCGTACTCGTAGGCCGCCTGCGGGATGTCGACGTGCAGGGGCTGCTCGGCACGGGCCGCCGCGGCGAACAGACCGATCACCACCAGTGACGCCCCGAAGGCGATGCCGATCAGGGCGCGTACCGGTTTGAAGCCGGTGGCATGACGTGGTTCGGGTTCGGCAGGCAGCTTACGCAGCACCAACACGAAGATGACCAGGGTCAGTGTCTCGACCAGGAACTGGGTGAGTGCGAGGTCGGGCGCGCCCCACAGAGCGAACAGCATGCCCGCGCCGTAGCCGGTGAGGCCCACCACGAGGGTGGCCGCGAGACGGTTGCGCATGACCACCGACGCCAGCGCGGCGACGGCGATGATTCCGCCGATCACGAACTGGGGGGCGGTGTCGAAACCGACGATGTGCAGCCGGTTGCGGGCTCCCCAGAACAACGCGGCGATCGGCACGATGATCGCCGTGGACAGGATCACGCCCTGCGTGATCGGCAGGGAACCGCGCTGGGTGTTCCGGGTCAGCATCAGCGACACGGTGTCCGCGCCACGCAGGGTCGCGTCGTAGATGCGGTCTGCGTTGAGGAAGGGGCGATACCGGAACAACCGTCCCCGCAGCGCGCGGATGACCAGGAACAGCAGGGCGCCGGCGACGATGACGATGATCGAGAAGACCACCGGCAGGCCGAAGCCGTGCCACATCGCGAGATGTTCGAGTTCGTGGCCGTAGGCGGGCAGCGTTTGGGCGTATGGCTCGAACAGATCTCCGATCTGCGGGCTGAGGAAACCTGCGACCACCCCGGCCACGGCCAGCAGAACCGGCGCGGCGTAGAACATCACGCCCGGCGGATGCATCTTGACCACGGCCGGACTAGGGGTGGCGCGGACCTTACGGCCGAACGCGCCCCACAGGAACCGGCAGGTGTAGGCGAAGGTCATCACCGACCCCACCAGCAGGACGATGTCGATGGTCTCGGATTGCCACGGCAGATATGCGCCGGTGTCCCACACCGATCCGAACGCGGTCTCCTTGCCGACGAACCCGATGGTGAACGGCAGCCCGGCCATGCTCGCGCCCGCGACCGCGGCGGTGAGCGCGAGCACCGGTAGCCGCTGTCCGAGCCGGGCGAGTTTGCGGATGTCGCGGGTACCGGTCGAGTGGTCGATGATGCCGACGACCATGAACAGCGCGGCCTTGAACAGGGCGTGCGCCACGAGCATGGCGAGACCGGCCATGGCGACGTTGGCATCGCCGATGCCGACGAGAACAGCGAGGAATCCGAGCTGCGACACCGTGCCGAAGGCGAGTATCAGCTTGAGGTCGAGCTCCCGCAGCGACCGCCACCCGCCGAGCAGCATCGTGACCATGCCGAGTACGACGACGGCGACATGCCAGCTCGGCGTGGTGGAGAACGCGGGCGAGAGTCGCGCGATCAGGTAGATGCCTGCCTTCACCATCGCGGCCGCATGCAGGTACGCGCTGACCGGTGTCGGTGCGGCCATGGCGCCGGGGAGCCAGAAGTGGAACGGCACGATGGCCGACTTGCTCAACGCGCCGATCACCAGCAGGACGACAGCGCAGTCGACGTAGGCGCCCGAGGCCGGCGGGTTTGCGATCAGATCCGAGAGCAGATAGCTGCCGCTGCGCTCGCCGAGCATGATGATGCCGACCAGCATCGCGAGACCACCGGCCGTGGTCACCAGCAGGGCCTGGGTGGCGGCGCGGCGTGCGGTTGCCCGGATGCCGTAGAAGCCGACCAGCATGAACGACAGCACGGTGGTCAGTTCCCAGAACACGTACAGGACCAGCATGTTGTCGCTGACGACGAGGCCGAACATGGCTGCCGCGAACGCGATCATCTCGCCGCCGAACACCGCGACACGCGGTCGCGCGTCGTCGAAGTAGTGGGCGCAGTAGCAGAGGACCAGTGCACCGATACCGAGGATGAGGACCGACAGGATCGCGCTGAGGGTGTCGAACCGCAGGACGATGTCCATGTGCAGTACGGGCACCCAGGAGATCGTCTGGACCAGTGGTGTCTGCCCGGCCTGCGGCCAGTTCACGATGACCCACACCAGCGCACCCGCGGGGGCGAGGGCGAGGACGTAGAAGCCGCGGGTACCCAACCGTCGGATCACCGGAGGTGCGCACAGCGCGCTGAGCGCGAGCGCAGCCAGCACAGGGATCAAGTTGGCACACCGTCTTTCGAATGTCGGGCGGGGTGTCACGGGCACTGCCCGGCGCTGTCTACTTTACCGTTGCGGACATGATCCGCTTCGACAGGCTGTGGTTCGCGCTGGCCGTCGCGGTGGCGGGACTCGTCTTCCTCGTCGCGTGCGGCGGGGGTGGCGACGACCGTCCGGACGGCGCGGCGCTGCCATCGGATTTCCCTTCCCAACAGGTTCCTTTGGTCGCCGGGACCGTATTGACCGCCGACGGCAACCGCGGCGACGGGTGGTCGGTGACCGTGCAGGGCACTCGTGACGCCGGCAACGTTCTCGACGCGGCGGTGAGGACACTCACCGACAACGGGTTCACCGAGTCAGACCGCGCCACCGAGGGCGGGCAGCGGGTGGTCGTGTTGTCCGGGGCAAAGGACGGGACCACCTACTGGGTGCAGGTGGGCAGCACATCCGGGGCAGCCGGCGGGGGATCGTCGGTGTTCTATCAGGTGTCTGTCGGCTGAGCTGAGAATCTCCCCGGGCCCGCTACGCCCGGTTCGTCCGATCTCACAGGCAATTGGCAGGTCCGTGGCAGTCGACGGCCAGCCATCGTCAGCACCGTGGATGTCACTTTTCCCTCGCAGAAAGTGAGACATCGATGTCCACACCTCATCAGAGCATCGCTGAGCCGAGCGAACAGCCGGTGGATCAGCCGCACGACGAACATGGCGGCCGGCAGGCCGATCACAACTGGCTCTCTCAATCGGAGAATGCGCCCACCGAGCCCATCTCGTCGACGCCGTCGGGACCCAACCCGCCGTTCCCGCCCTATCCGCCCGCCGGGGCGCAGTCGAGCGCGTATCCAGCACCGACGAACGATTCGAACGGGGTCAGCGACAAGCTGCGCAACGCCGTCATCGCCGGCGGGATCGGTGTCGCCGTGGTGTTCGCCGGGCTCGGTTTCGGGGCCGGCTATGTCGTGGGCGACTCCTCGTCGTCGGACCAGGGCCCGGGCATGAACATGCAGGGCGGTGGCCGGATGGGCCCCGGCGGCCAGGGCGGGTTCGGTCAGATGCCTCCAGGCCAGAGCGGCGGCACGGGGCAGGTCCCCGGGCAGGGCGGTATGGGACAGATGCCGCAGGGTGGCCTGGAGCAGATGCCGGGTCAGACCCAACAAGGTCAGGGACAGTCGGGTCAGCTGCCCGGCCAGAGCGGGCAGACCGCACCGAACCAGACCACACAGGGGTCGAGCGGCGCCTGATTCGGACTGCCGGTCAGGGAGTCGGCGCGTGGTCGCCGTGCCGATGCACGATGCGCCACGCGCCGTTCTCGCGTCGGTATATCTGGGTGACCCGTAGCTCGTTGTGGACCGTCCGGCCGTCGGACCTGGTTGCTGTGTAGCGCTCGAAGCCGCAGGTGTAGGCGATGTCACCACGGACGTCCGCGGTCACCAATTGGTACTCGTAGGCTTGACAGTCAACGCACATGTCGGCCACCCAGGTGATTGTTCGGTGCACCTCCGGCCACCCGGAGCGAGCCCGGACGCCGGCGCCGAACACCGACACCGGCTCCCGGTGGGACCAGGCGTCCATCCAGGAGGACGGGTCACCGCTGTGCACATCCCGCCCGGTGGCGGTCTGTATCGGGAGCCACTCGTCAAGAAACGCTGTGAGCTGCTGGGACATCGGAGCCTCCACAGGGATCCGTGTGGGGCGCGCCGCAGTCGGTGCAGCGCGACTCGGTCGACGGCATGATGCCGTCGCAGTTCTGGCAGAAGAACAGCCGCCGGTGCTCTGAGGCGACCTGCCACAGGCCGGCGAAGTGGGTGTAGTTCCAGCGCTGTGTGAATGTCGAGCGCATCGCCGCCTGATGCTCGGGACGGTCGAAGAATCTGATCGCGTCCTCCAGTGACCGCCAGAAGGCGATCATCGTGTAATGCGGGCCGTCGGCGAAGTTGTACCGACGGATGAACCCGGGCGCGGTGGTGAGCAGCGCGAGGACCTCGGCGGCCTGCCGCCAGAACTCGTCGAACCGGTCTCGGTCGACGAAGGTTCCCTGCAACACCAGGATTGCCGCGGCGCTCTCCGGGCCGAGTCCGCCGGCAGGGCCGGTCTGTGTGGTCAGCATGACCGGGGTGATCCGGACACCGTCGACCTCTGCCATCGCGGTGACGACCTCGTCCGGGGGCGGTCCGGTGATCAGGTCCATGGTCGTGCCTTCTCGTATTGATCCGACTTAGAGTCGGATGATTACATCAACTGTAGGATCAATGGATGGACGACGTCAAGGGTTCTCGCACGTACTCGTCCCGAGTGCGCGAGGAGCAAGCGGAGCGCACCCGTGTCCGGATCGTGCAGGCGGCCGACGAGCTCTTCCGCGAACGCGGCTACACGAAGGCGACGATCAGGGACATCGCGGAACGTGCCGGGGTCGCGCGGGATACCGTGCACGCGGTCTTCGGCACGAAGGCGGAGCTGGTCCCGGCGATCATCGATCTGCGGCTGGTACCCGATGAGTCCGTCGCGAATGTCGCGGAGAGCCCCGAGGGGCAGGCAGTGATGAACGAAACCGACCCGATCCGCCAGATCGAGCTGTTCGCCGACTTCATCACCAAGCTCAACGTGGTGCTTCGGCCGGTCTTCGAGGTGATGCGCAGCGCGGCGCAGAGCGAGCCGGCGGTCGCGGAGACGATGGCGACCCTGGAGCGGAATCGGATGCGCAACATGAGGCTCTACGCGCGTTGGTTCGCTGCACGTGGACCGTTACGGATGAGCGACGAGGCCGCCGCCGAGACGATCTTCGCGCTGGTCAGCCCGGATGTCGGCCGGTTGCTGTGCGATGAGCTCGGCTGGAGCAGGCGAAAGCATGCCGACTGGGTCGCCGACATGCTGCGGCGCGCGCTGCTCGGGTGATCGACCCGCGGGGTCTGCGTCCCGTGATCGAGTCACCCATCGGCGCTAACTCAGACGCCGCTCGGCATAGCCTTTCAGGTTCTCCACCTGTGCGGCGTCCAGCGACGGCCGGACCCGGCTACGGGCTTCGGCGATGTCGTCGGGGCCGACGGTGGCGGCGTTGATGTCGCGGCGCATCGCGGCCAACGCCGCCTCGCGCAGCAGTGCCGAACAGTCGGCGGCCGAGTAGCCGTCGAGGTCGTCGGCCAACGACTGCAGGTCCACACCATCGGCCAGCGGCACATTGCGTGCCGACGCCCGCAGGATGTCACCTCGCGCGGCGCCGTCCGGTGGCGGGACGAAGACCAGACGCTCGAGTCGGCCCGGCCGGAGCAGTGCCGGGTCGATCAGATCGGGACGGTTCGTCGCACCCAGGACGACGACGTCCTGCAGGGGTTCGACGCCGTCGAGCTCGGTCAGCAGAGCCGCCACCACCCGATCCGCGACGCCGGAATCGCTGGACTGGCCTCTCCGCGGAGCCAACGCGTCGACCTCATCCAGGAAGATCAGCGACGGCGCCGATTCCCGTGCGCGATCGAACAGGTCGCGAACCGCCTTCTCCGACGACCCGACCCATTTGTCCATCAGCTCGGCGCCCTTCACCGTGTGCACCGACAACCGACCGGACGCCGCCAGCGCCCGCACGACGAACGTCTTGCCGCAGCCCGGCGGGCCGAACAGCAGTACGCCGCGGGGTGGGTCGACACCGAGGCGGGTGAAGGTGTCGGGATGCTGCAGGGGCCACAACACCGCCTCGGTCAGCGCCTGCTTGGTCTCCACCATGTCGCCGACCTCGTCGAGCGTGATCGAACCGAGCGTGACCTCCGGTGAATCGGTCCTCGACACCGGCCGGATGACATCGAGCGCGCCGAGCAGATCGTCGGTGCGCAGGGCCGGGGCGGGCCGATCTCCGTCAGCGGCACCGGTCACCCGCGCGGCCGCCCGCAGGGCCGCCTCCCGGGCGACGGCGGCCAGGTCGGCGGCAACGAAACCCGGCGTGCGTGCGGCGACGAGGTCGAGGTCGAGGTGTCCGTCGGCGGGTACGTCGGTGAGGATGACGCCGAGCAGCCGGGCGCGAGTCGGGGCGTCGGGCAGGCTGATGATCAGCTCGCGGTCGCACAGTTCGGGGTCGCGCAGCCGACTGTCGAGACGGACGGGCTCGGCGGAGGTGGCGATCAGCGCGATCCGCCCGTTCTCCGGATCGGCGCCGGGCGCATCGATGCCGCTGTCGGCGATGGCTGTGCGCAGCTCGTCCAGGATCAGGGTGGACACCGGTTCCGGCGCTGCGGACTCCCTCGGTGCCGGGAGTAGTGCGTCCGCGTCGGTGATCAGCAGGACGCCTCCGCTCCGACGCAGCCCAGAGATCGCCGTGCGTACCGCCGCCAAGCGTGCACCGGCCTCCAGTGCACCGACCGTCGGCCCGTCGACCACTGTCAGCGGACGTTCGGCGCACACCGACCGCGCCAACGTGGACTTGCCGCCGCCCGCCGGGCCGGTGATCAGCACTCCGAGCCGGGGTGCGGCGCCCAGGGTCCGCAGCACCTCCGGTTCGTCGAGCGTGATGGCCAGCCATTCGGTCAGCTTCGCGATCTGGGTGTCGACGCCGACGAGAGTCGACACCGGGCGGATGGTGCCGACCGGGGGCATACCGGATCGAACGCCCAGGCTGCCGGCGGATCGCGTCGCCTCCGGCGCTGTCGCCCCGGCACGGGACGGCACGGCCGGGCGAGGCGGCGTCGCGGCGGCGAAGCCCATCGTCGACCCCGCCGGTGGGATCTGTGATGTCGGCGACCCGTCCACCTGGTCGCCGGCCCACAGCACGGCGGTGTTCGTCTGCACGCTGACCGGTCCGTCCGGTTCCGTCCCGGCAACTGTCAGCAATTCGTTGGTCCAGGTGATGCCGACCGACACCGCGAGCGCCCGGGTGGCCGGCGCGGCGGTGAACTCGGGACCGAGGTCGCGGGGGAGCAGGGAGACCGAATCGCCGACCGAGACGACCTTGCCGAGCAGGGCACGGCGCAGCGTTGTCTCGTCGACCGACCGCGTGGCCAGCGCAGATCCGGAGACCGTCAGGCGCCCGGCACCGCGGATCCCGACCGGGGCCACCACCACCGACGCGTTCTCCCGGACACCGGCGTTGGAGAAGGTGATGTCGTCGAGAAGCGCGGTCCCCGGTGGTGTGTCGGGGCCGGCCGCCGCGACCACCGCCGCGGTCACCCGTGCCCCGGTGATCGAGGCGGCGTCCCACTCGCGTAGACCTAGTGCCGCGAGCACCTCGGGATGCACCCGCACGATCCCACGCCGTGCCTCGGCGGCCGACGGGTTGACGCGCGCGGTGAGTGTCAGTTGGTGGGGTCCGGTCATCCGCGGCTCTCCTCGGCCGACGTCTCGAGCGATTCGGTCGAGTCCGCCGGGACGGGGCCGGTGGGTCGTCGCAGACCGAGGCGCGCCTGCGACTTCGCCGCGCCTCGACGTTGCCGTCGTGGCTCTCGCCTCGGGTGTGACCGGGCGATCGCGCGGCGTTCGGCCCGTCGTTCGGCCGGGCGGGCGTCCCAGTGCTCCGGCCGCGAGGCCACCCACCGCTGATTGCGCCACGCGAACGGGATGTGCAGCAGATATCCGCCGATCGCGATCATCATCAGCACGTAGGGGAACGTCAGCAGAAGTGCCGCGCCGATGACCACCAGGATCAGGAGTCCGACCAGCGCTCGCGGCGGGATGGACGACGTCTTGAGCGACGATGTCGGGATGCGGCTCACGGCCAGGAATGCGACGAACACCAGCCAGCCACCCACCACCGGCAGCGACGTCCACCAGCCGGAACCGAACTGTTGCGACAGTCCGATCGGCAAGAGCGCGATGATCGCCGCGGCGGGAGCAGGGACACCGACGAAGAAGTCCCGGGTGTAGCCGGGCGCATCGTCGTCGTCGAGCAACGTGTTGAACCGGGCCAGCCGCAGCACGATCGCACAGCAGTAGATGAGGGTGAACAACCAGCCGATGTCGGTGCCGGGCATCAGATGCAGGTAGACGATGATCGCCGGCACGACTCCGAAGTTGATGGCGTCGGCGAGCGAGTCGATCTCGGCACCCATCCGGGTCGCCGCACCCATCAGCCGGGCGACGCGTCCGTCGATGCCGTCGAGGAGCGCCGCGGCCACCACCAGCGCCATCGCGGCATCGATCTGGCCGCTGTCGGTGACTCGGATGGCGGTGAGGCCCGCGCAGATGGCGAGGATGGTCAGCGCCGACGGCACGAACATCCGGCCCGCGGCGGCCTGCTTGGAGAACCTGGCGCGGTCGGTGTCCGGTGCGGCCGGGGCGGTGGCGCTGGTCCGTGAGCGCCGGGTCGCGTGCGTGGTCGGCGTTCGATGCGACGTCGGATGGTGGTGATTGCGGGCGGTCGGCGGCATCGGTTCAGACGAGGGTCGCGAAGACGGTCTCGGCGCCGACCGCGCGCTGCCCCACCAGTACCTGCGGCGCGGTGCCCGCGGGCAGGTAGACGTCGACGCGCGATCCGAAACGGATGAGGCCATAGGTGTCGCCGACGGTGAGGTCGGTCCCGACCGTCGGCTCGCACACGATCCGTCGCGCGATGAGTCCGGCGATCTGGACGACCGCGACGTCGTGGGTGGACTGCGCAGCGCCGGGGCAGCGCAGGGTCATGGTGGTGCGCTCGTTGACCGAGCTGGCCTCCGGCAGATCGGCCGACACGAATGCGCCGGGCGTGTGCGTCACCGAGGTGACCCGGCCGGAGACGGGGACGCGCTGCACGTGGACGTCGAAGATCGAGAGAAACGTCGAGACGCGGGGCAGAGGCGCATCGCCGAGTCCTGCTTCCGGTGGCGGAACGGCCTCGTCGACCAGCGAGATCGTTCCGTCGGCGGGAGCTACGACCGCACCCGGTGTGGTCGGGGGCACCCGTTTCGGGTGGCGGAAGAACGCTGCACAGGCACCGGCCGTCACCGCAGCCGGTCGGGCGATCCAGGGATGTCGGCGGCCGAGTATCGCGACCGCAGCCGGGGCGGCCACGAACGGCAACCCCGCCGGGTGGACCGGGGGGATGGTCTCGCGTGCCAGGTCGACGAGATGACCCACTCCGCTGCGCGATCCGTCTGGCCGCGGGCGCCTGGCCACCATCAACCTCCTGCTGTCGCCGGGGGCTCGTGCGTGATCACGGCCCGTTCGCTACAGCTTAGAGCGTGCACGCCGACGGCCCCGGCGGTGGAGTCGGGCACGAGGCCATCGCGGACTCAGAGGACGATCACGTCGACCGACGACCCGGCCGCCACCGACTCGATCCCGGCCGGGATGTCGATCAGGGCGTCGGCCCGGGCGAGGTAGCGCAGATGATGCGACGCCGGTGGCCCGATCGGGTCGACGACCGGCTTGTCGCCGTCCTTGCCGAGGACACCGCGCAGGAACTGGCGTTTGCCGGCCGGTGAGCGGACGTCGGCGTTGAGCCGGGCGGTCACCGTGTCGCGATCCGCGGGCAGTCCCATCGCGGCACGCAGGGGCGGGCGGATGAACACCTCGAACGACACCAGCGAACTGACCGGATTGCCGGGCAGTGTGATGATCGGTACGTGGCGCCCCCGCGGCGAGGTGTAGCGACCGCAGCCCTGCGGCATGCCGGGCTGCATCGCCACCTTCACGAACTCCATGTCGTCCGAGGTGATCAGCGCATCCTTGACGACCTCGAACGCCCCGGCGCTGACGCCTCCGGATGTGATGATGACGTCGGCCTCGTCGCTGATCTCGTCCAGGCGTGCGCGGAACGCGTCCACGTCGTCGGTGACGTAGTGCAGGTGGGTGGCGTCGGCGCCGGCCTCCGTTGCCGCAGCCGTGAGCATCGGTCCGTTCGACTCGTAGATCTGGCCATGCCGGAGCGACTGACCGGGCGTGACGAGTTCGGAACCGGTCGAGAGCACCACCACCCGCAGCCGGGGCCGTACCGCGATCTCGGTGACGCCGAGGGCGGCGAGCAGCCCCACCTGGGGTGCGCCAAGCCGCGTACCGGCGGGCATCGCCGGCTCGCCGGCCCGGATGTCGGAACCCGCGGCGCGAATGTGTCTGCCGGGGGGTACCGACGAGCGGATCGCCACCCGCTCGACGCCGCCGTCGGTCATCTCCACCGGGATCACCGCATCCGCGCCGGCCGGCATCGGCGCACCGGTCATGATGCGGTGCGCGGTACCCGCGGCCAGCGACAGCTGATCGGTCCGGCCCGCCGGGATGTCCTCGGCGACGGGCAGGGTGACCGGGAATTCGCCTGTGGCCGAGGCGATGTCGGAGGCCCGGACGGCGTAACCGTCCATCGCGGAGTTGTCGAAGCCGGGAAGCGCGACGTCGGCGACGATCTCATCGGCCGTCACGCAGCCGAGGGCCCGGGTCACGGGCAGTCGGACAGAGTCGGGCGCGTCGAACAGCGCGGCGACGACAGCCTGGTGTTCGGACACCGTTCGCATCCGCTCAGCATGCCATCCGTGACTCTCGGTCGTGCAGGGTGTCGCCGACGGGACTAGATTTTCACTATGGCTCTGGGTTTGCTGCTGGATATCGACGGGGTGATGGTCACCTCGTGGAAGGCGCTGCCGGGAGCGGTGGAAGCTGTTGCTGCCCTGCGTGAGCAGGGGTATCCGCGCATGTTCCTGACGAACACGACGTCGCGGTCACGCGGTGACATCGCCACGGCACTCAACGAATGCGGGTTCGAGGTCGATGCCGAGGAGATCCTGTCGGCGGCCAAGCTGACCGCGGAGTTTCTGACCGCCAATCACCCGGGCAAACGGGTGTGGGTGCTCAACCAGGGCCCGATCGCCGAGGACATGAGCGGGGTGGAGCTCACCGACGAGCCGTCACGTGCCGAGGTGGTGGTGCTCGGCGGTGCGGGTCCGGTCTTCGATCACCAGGCGTTGTCGCAGGTCCTCGAACTCATGGTGTCCGGGGTACCCGTGATCGCCATGCACCGGTCGATGACCTGGTCGACCGCGAACGGGCTCAGCATCGACACGGGCGTCTATCTGGAGGGTCTGGAGAAGGCCGCGGGCCGCAAGATCAAGGCGATCGGCAAGCCGTCCCCGCTCGGCTTCCGCGCCGCCGTCGACCTGATGCAGCTCGAACCGACACAGGTCGTGATGGTCGGCGACGACATGCACAACGACGTCCTCGGCGCCCAGGCGGCGGCGCTCATCGGTGTGCTCGTGCGGACCGGCAAGTTCCGCGAGGAGGCCCTTCGGGCGTTGCAGCGCGACGAGTTCGGGCCGGTGCCGGACCACATCATCGACTCCATCGCGGATCTGCCGGACCTGATGAGCAAGCTCGCCGAGGGGTAGGGACCCTCCGCTGGTGATGGGCGAGCCGGCCGAGGGGTGGGGACCACCCCGCTGGTGATGAGCAAGCCGGCCGAGGGGTGGGGACGACCCCGCTGGTGATGGGCGAGCCGGCCGAAGGGTGGGGACCACCCCGCTGGTGATGGGCAAGCCGGCCGAAGCGTAGGGACCACCCCGTTGGTCGAGTAGCCCTGAGCCGCTAGGCGAAGGGCGTATCGAGACCTCATGGGCTCTGGGTAATCGAGAGCGATCCTGTGTCACAGCGGGGTCTCGATACGCAACCTCGCCTAGCGGCTCGGTGGCTACTCGACCAGCGGAAGCACCGGCGAGCTGCCTAGCGGAAGCGCCGGCGAGCTGCCTAGCGAGAGCGCCGGCGAGTTGGCCACCGGGAGCGCGGGCGAGTGACGAGCGGAAGCGCGGGCGAGGTGACCGCCGGGAGCGCGGGCGAGGTGACCCCAGCGGGAGCGCGGGCGAGTTGGCCACCGGGAGCGCGGGCTACCCGGCCCAGCCGAAGCGCGGGCGAGCTGCCTAGCGGGAGCGCGGGCGAGGTGACCAACGGGAGCAGCGACTACTCCACCAGCGGCAGCACCCGGCTGGGGATCAGGCGGCGCGCGACGCTCCCGCCTCGGCTGCCTTCTTGATCTTGCCCAGCGTCTCGGCCATGCCCAGCTTGAGCTCGACCTCGAAGTTCTCGGTGCCGCCCATGACCTTGTCGACCAGGAACGACGACACCTTGGTAGTGCCGTTGCCGACCTCACGCTTCTCGGTGACCTTCACCCCCGAGCCGGACGGTTCGATGGTGTAGCTCCACACCGTCCGGTTCTCCGTCACGCGGAATGCCAGCTCCTGCGCCGGGGCGAAGCGGACGACCTTGGCCGTGGTCGGCCAGACCAGCGGGCCGCGACGGTTGATGTTGATGGTTTTCGTGCCCAGGCCGACGGTGCCGCCGCGGATGATCATCTTCTTGCACTGCGGGCTCCACTCGCCCATCCGCTGCAGGTCCGAGATCACCGCCCATACGTCCTCCGCGGAGGCGTCGATGACGATGGATTCCTCGATCAGTGGCGCAGCCATGCGTGTTTCCCCTCGATGGTGTTCAACCTTCGAGGCACGACCCTAGGAGCTTATTGTCTCACCGTCAATAGCGGGTGAGGCTCGTCGGGGCGGGGTGGTGGCTCACAGCCCGATGGCCGCACCGATCACCGCGCCGACACCGATGAAGACCGCACCACAGATCCACCCCGCGGGGTGCTGATCGTCGTCGAGCAGGAGGGTCCCGAGTTTGCCGGGGGTGAGCCAGTCGATGAGGACGAACGACCACATCATCACCGCGATCGCGAGGACGACATAGGCCGCCGTGTAGAGCACTCCACGCCACAGTTCGAGAGCCATCGAGTCCCGGATGCCGGCGACGAGGACGATGGACAGTCCGATCACCTGGGCGGTGACCAGCATGACCGCGTTGCGGTTGTGTTCGAGCCAGATCAGGTTGCGCAGCCGCCCCGGCGTGACGAGGTCGAGGGCCAAGAACCCGACGACGAGGAGCACCACCCCGACGATGCTGTAGGCGGCGGCGTCGCCGAGGTTGTCGCGCAGCAGGTCCATCGAGGCTCCCGTCGGAATCGGCCCGCGGCGTCCGGCCGCATCGAAACACTCAGGCTCCTACCCTAATGCGCGGGTTGAGTGCCGCGCGGAAGGTAGGAGCCCGAGGGTTGCGAAGCGTGTCGGCTCAGCCGACCATGACCATCTCGTAGTCGCCGACCGAGCGCGCCAGCGCCGACAGGTGATCGGTGGCGTCACCGAGCGTGTGCGAGATGGCGGTGAGCCGGCTCAGGTAGTGGCCGACCGGGTATTCGGCGGTCATGCCGATACCGCCGTGCATCTGCACCGCTTCCTGACCGATCAGCCGGGCCGAGCGGCAGATCTGCAACTTCGCCCGCGACGCGATGATCGGGTCGCAGATGCCGTCGGCCAGTGCGGTCGTCGCGTACAGGCTCATGCTGCGGGCCAGCTCGAGCTGTGCGTACATGTCCGCGGCGCGCTGGGTGAGTGTCTGGAACTGCGACAGCGTCACGCCGAACTGCTTGCGGGTCTTCAGGTACTCGACGGTGAGGTCGAGCGAGCGTTCCATCGCTCCGACGGCCTCGGCGCACAGGGCGGTCTGGATGCCGACCTCGGCGTTGGCGATGACCTCGGATGCGTCGCCGCTGCCCAGGCGGGTGGCCACGGCATCGGAGAATTCGATCTGCGCGCCGCGACGACGATCGTGGGTGCGGTACGCGGTGCGGGTGACACCCTCGGCGTCGGCATCGACGACGAACAGGCCGACACCGTCGTCGGTGCGTGCCGACACGACCAGTTTGTCGGCACAATCACCGTGTCCGACAAGGACCTTGGTGCCATTGAGCTTGCCGTCGGTGGCGGTGGTGGCGACCTTTGCCCCCGGCCAGCGGTCGCCGGCCTCGAGGTGGGCGAACGCCATCAGCAGCTCACCCGAGGCGAGCCCGCCGAGAAGCTCTGCGCGGGTGTCGTCGTCACCGGTCGCGGCGACGAGCGATCCCGGCACGAGGACGGTGTCGAGGTAGGGCTCGGGTGCCAATGCGCGACCGATCTCGGTCATCACGCTGGTGAACTCCACCGGGCCGGCGCCCATGCCGCCGTCGTCCTCCGGGAAGGTCAGGCCGAGGATGCCGATGTCGGCCAACGACTTCCACACACCCTTGTCCCAGCCGAGTTCGGTGTCGGTGACGGCGCGCAGCGTCTCGATGTCGTACTTGCGGGTCAGCACCTCGCGGACGGTGTCCCGCAGCATCGTCTGTTCGTCGGTAAGTTCGAAATCCATGAAAAAGGTTCCCAGGTTCTTGTGTGTCGTGAAAGGTGATGAGGCGGTGGCTGTTACAGACCCAGCACGGCCTTGTCGATGATCTGGCGCTGAACCTCGGACGATCCGCCGTAGATGCTCACCTTGCGGTAGTTGAGGTAGGTCGGCACGGACATCTGCGCCCACTCCGGCGAGTCCACCTCGGCGGTCCCGTTGGCGGCGGACGCGTCGAGGCCGGCGACCGGCAGCGAGTTCGCGCCGGCGACGTCGGCGAGCAGTTCCATGGCATCCTGCTGCAACTGGCTGCCGCGCAGCTTCAGCAGCGACGAGGCCGGGTTCGGCTTACCGTCCGCCGACGACGCGGCGACCCGCAACTGGGTCATCTCGAGGGCGAGGAGATCGTTCTCCAACTCGGCCAGACGGGCCGCGAACAGGGGATCCTCCAGCAGCGTGCCGCCGGACGCGGTCGTGATCTGGCGCGCGAGTTCCTTCGCCTTGGCGAGCTTGGTCTTGGTGTAGCCGACGCGGGCGATGCCACTGCGCTCGTTGCCGAGCAGGAACTTGGCCTGGGTCCAGCCCTCGTTCTCGTTGCCGACGAGGTTCTCGACCGGCACCCGGACGTCGTTGAAGAAGACCTCGTTGACCTCGAAGCCGCCGTCGATGAGCTGGATCGGGCGCAGTTCCACGCCCGGTGTGTCCATCGGGAACAGCAGCATGCTGATGCCGGCCTGCTTCTTGGCGTCGGGATCGGTGCGCACGAGGCAGAAAATCCAGTCGGCGTACTGGCCGAGCGTGGTCCAGGTCTTCTGGCCGTTGACAACGTAGTGGTCGCCATCGCGGACCGCGCGGGTCTTCAGCGACGCGAGGTCAGAACCCGCTTCGGGCTCGGAGAAGCCCTGGCACCACCAGATGTCGAGGTTGGCGGTCTTTGCCAGGAAGCGTTCCTTCATCTCCGGCGAACCGAACTGCGCGATGACCGGACCGATCATGCCGACGTTGAACGCCAACATGTCCGGGACGTGCGCGAGGCTCATCTCCTCGCGGTAGATATGACTCTGGATCGGGGTCCAGTCCCGGCCGCCCCACTCGACCGGCCAGCCCGGGGTCGCGACGCCGTGCTCGTTGAGGATGCGGGTCGTGGTGACGAGGTCCTCGGGGAAGTTCAGCTTGCCGGCCTCCGATCGACGCCGGATGTCCTCGGGCACCTTCGCGAAGATCGTGCGCAGTTCCTCGCGGAACGCTTCTTCCTCGGGGCTGTATTTCAGCTGCATGTCTTCTGTCTTACTCCTGGTCAGGGGATGTGGGGTGAAGACGCGACACTCGGCGGGGCCAGGCGGTGCGTCGCTGACTAAGCGCTTGCTTAGTGATACTCTATCACTATGCCGCGCCCAGCGGCGCATGTCAATGTCATCGGGAATTCATGAGAAACGGAGGCCGGCGACGTGTCAGTCGTGGAACCGTCGACCCGCGCCGCCCAGGCGCGCTCACGGCTGTTGCGAGCCGCGGTGGAGGCGTTCGCGGCCAAGGGATTCGCCGCGACGACCACCCGCGACATCGCGACCGGAGCGCAGATGAGTCCGGCTGCGGTGTATGTGCATTTCCGGTCCAAGGAAGAGGTGCTCTACGAACTCTCCGACGCCGGGCACCGGGCGTTCCTGGAGTTGATCGACGATGCCGACGACCCCGCGCGGCCGCCCGCCGCGCGGCTCCGGGCCGTGATCGGCGCGTTGGCAGCCCACCATGCTCGGGATCACGTGTGGTCGAGGGTCGTCAACTACGAGTTGGACTCGCTGTCGGCGGAGCATCGTGAGGCCATCGCAGTCATGCGCCGTGAGGTCGCCCGGCGTGTGGGGGTGATCGTCGACGTCGGCGTCGCGAGCGGCGCCTTCGACGTCGACGACCCCCAGGCAACAACGACGCTGCTGCTGTCGATGGGGGTCGATGTGGCGCGCTGGTACCGGGAGTCAGGTGCGATGACGCCGGAGCAGATCGGTGAGTTCCAGGCGGACATGGCCGCGCGAATCGTCGGCGCGGGTGTGCAGGGGTCACCGACCTGATGCCGCTGCTGGTCCGTCCGGGGAGTTCTCGACGGCCGAGTTGCTCGCAGGCGAGTTGGTCGGGCCGGCGACGTGCGCGATCTCAGCGCCGCGCTGAGATCGCGCACTCGGACTCCGCCGGGACGGTCGTCGTCGAGCCGCTGCTTCGCGTCGACCGCCGACGGATGCCGGCGTTCGTGAGCGCGCCGACGACCGCCAGCACCAGGACGTAGGCCACATAGCCGAGGACCGTCTCCCGCAAACCGATGTGCGACACGATGATCCCGGCCACGACGGCGGGCAGGCTGAACGCGAGATAGCTCGCGACGAAGACCGACGAGAAGACCTGGCCTCGCTGCTGCGCGGGTGTGGCGGCGCTGATGCTGTCGAGTGCACCCAGGAATGTCGCCGCGAAACCGGCGCCCGCGATGACCGAACCGGCGACGTAGAGCGGCAACGCCTCGCCGAGTACCCCGGCCAGCGAGACGATTGCGCCACCGGCAAGGGCCGGGTAACCGAATGCGAGTTTGGTCGCCGCCGAACGCCCGGTGATCACGAGCGAGGTGACCGCGGCCGAGGCGAAGAACACGAACAGCAGGACTCCGGCCTCGGCGTGGTTGTCGACGCCGAACACACGCGCGACCACCGAGGAGCCGAGTGAGAGGTAAAGACCGCCCAGTGACCAGGTGGCGACCAGCGCCGGCACGGCCGCGAGGAACACACGTCGCACCTGTGCGGGCAGTCGCACCTGCGGGGCCAGGGTCGCGAACAGGTGACGTCGGGAGGTGAATCCGATCCGGTCCGAGGTCTCCGGGACCAGTAGCAGCGCGATCAGCAGGACCGCGAAGAGCGCGAGGATGACCTCGTACACCAGGAACCGCGGAGCCGGGGCGTACTCGACGAAGAGTCCGGCGATGGCGACGCCACCGGCCAGACCGATCGCCGGTGCGGCGCCGGTGATCGCGGAGCCCAGTCGCGGCGTCGGCTGCAGGTCGACGACCGTCGCGGTGAGCGTGCCCATCGCGGCGCCGGTGGCCAGACCCTGTAGTGCGCGGGCTGCCATCAGGACGCCGACGTCGTCGGCCGAGACGAACAACACCATGCTCGCGATCAGCAGGACCAGGGAGGCGGCGAGCACCGGTCGTCGTCCGATGTGGTCGGAGAGCGAGCCGACGGTCAGCAGGCTGACCAGCATCGTCGCGACGTAGATCGCGAAGACGGCGGTGAGGGTGAACGCCGAGAAACCCCACAGCTGCTGGTAGACGGGGTAGAGCGGTGAGGGTGCAGCGGAGGCGAAGAGGACCATCACGAAGGTTGCCGTGATCACCCAGAACGCGCGGTGCGGATGCAACCGAGTCATCGTCATCTCCTAAAGCAAAGACGTTTGCGTTAGATTGAACATAGCCACGGCTCTGCACAAAAGCAACTCGATTTGCAATAATGGTTGCATGAGTAGTTCCCACGCGGACGTCGGTACCGATCCCGGCACGACCGAGACCCGCACTTCCGCAGGGTCGTCCCGGTCGAAGCGCCCCGGCGGTCGCAGTGCACGGGTGCAGTCGGCGGTCTACGCCGCGGTCGGGCAGCTCGTCGGGGCCGGCCGGCGCGACACCATGACCATCCCGGAGGTCGCCGAACTCGCCGAGGTGAACCCGACGAGCATCTACCGCCGGTGGGGCACGATCGAGGCCTTGCTGGGCGAGGTGGCCGTCGCGGCGCTGACCCAGGGCGAATTTCTGCCCGACACCGGCGAACTCGCCGACGACCTCGCCGAGTGGTCGCGGATCATCGCCGCAGACATCGGTCGCCCGAAGCGTCGCGCGTACCTGCGCGCAATGGTGTTCGCGCGCAACGACGTCGTGGAGGAATGTCCGTGCTGGGAGATCCGCCGGCAGCAGGCCGAGGAGATGGTCGGCCGCGCGACCACACGCGAACAGGATGCGCCGACGGTCCGGCAGATCCTCGATCACGTCATCGCACCGCTCTATCACCATGCGGTCTTCGGCCTCGCCCTCGACGCCGCGTATGCGGAGGCTCTGGCGTCCGATGTCATGCGCATGACCGATCGGAGCGCCCGATCGCGCTAACCTCAGCGCATGAAGTACGTCCACGCGTTCGGTGACGACGTTCTCGGCGACCGCGACGGGGTGGGAATCGCGGGCGCGATCCGCGCCGGTGAGTTCTCCGCCGCCGAGGCGCTCGAGGCGGCGCTGGCCCGCATCGATTCCGTCAACCCGGCACTGAACGCCGTGGCGGTCGACGACCGGGACCGGGCCCGCAAGCGGGTCGCCGACGATACCTTTCCGGCGGGGTCGTTCGCGGGCGTGCCGTCGATCATCAAGAACAACACCCTGTTCGAAGGGCTGCCGGTGGGAAACGGTTCGGCGGCCATGCCGGATCTGACCGCCAAGGCCAACGAGCCGTTCACCGATCAGTTCCTCTCCACGGGCGTCAACATCGTCGGCGCCTCGACGCTGCCCGCGTTCGGTCTCACCGCCACCACCGAGTTCGTCGACCGTGAACCCACCCGAAACCCGTGGGACACCGACTTCTCGTCGGGTGCCTCGTCGGGCGGTGCCGCCGCGCTGGTCGCGTCGGGAGCGCTGCCGATCGCGCACGGCAACGACGGTGGCGGGTCGATCCGCATCCCGGCGGCCGCCTGCGGCCTGGTGGGGCTCAAGCCGTCTCGCGGCCGGGTCGCTCCGTCGCCGACCGGCCGCGTGCTCCCGATCGACATCATCTCCAACGGAGTCCTCAGCCGAACCGTCCGGGACACAGCGCATTTCATCGCCGACGCCGAGACGTTCCGGTCGCCGACCGACCTGCCGGCGGTCGGCCTCGTTGAGGGGCCCGGTGCGCGTCGCCTGCGCATCGGGATGATCGACTCGACGGTGACCGGGCAGGACATCGATGCCGACACCAGAGCCGCGCTCACTGCGTCGGCCGAGTTGCTCACCGGGCTCGGCCATCACGTCGAGGTGATCCCGGTACCCCTCGACGCCACCTTCGTTCGTCAGTTCACCGAATACTGGTCGATGCTCGCGGCATCGATGGACCACCTCGGAAGACTCCTGGTGGGCAAGGACTTCGATCGCGATGCGCTCGACCCGTTCACGCGCGGGCTATCGCGGCGCTACCTGCGTGCGTTCTGGCGAACCCCGTCGACGATCATCGGACTCAAGCGTGCGACCGCAACGCTACGTATGGTCTTCGACACCTTTGACCTGCTGATGACACCGACCCTCGCGCACACCACCCCCAGGATCGGATATCTCGACCCCGGAGGCGATTTCGACGAGATCTTCGAACGGCTGATCCACTACGTCGCCTTCACGCCGGCCAACAACACCTCGGGGACACCGGCAATCAGCCTGCCGATCGGCCAGACGTCGGACGGTCTGCCGTTGGGCATCCACTTCGCCGCCGACATCGGGCGCGAACGCACACTGCTCGAGCTGGCCTTCGAACTGGAGGCGGCGCAGCCCTTCGCGCGGATTCAGGACTGAGCAGTCGGCGCGACCTCGTTGTCGCGGATCCGTTTCGTTCCCGCTGCATCTATCGATGCAGCGGGAACGAAACGGGGGAGCGGGCAGCGAACCTAGTGCACGACAGCCTTTTCCGCGCCCACACCGGTCAGCGAGCGGACCTCCATCTCCGCATTGCGTTCCGGGGTTCCGGTATCCGCCGGTGATGTCAGCGTGCCGACGATGCCCAGGATGAAGCCGATGGGGATCGAGATGATGCCCGGGTTCGACAGCGGGAACCAGGCGAAGTCCGCGCCGGGGATCATCGCGGTCGCCGAACCGGAGACGGCCGGGGAGAAGATGATCAGCACGATCGTGGAGATCAGGCCACCATAGATGCTCCACAGTGCGCCACGGGTGTTGAACCGCTTCCAGTAGAGCGAGTACAGGATGGTCGGCAGGTTGGCCGCCGCGGCGATCGCGAAGGCCAGCGCCACCAGGAACGCGATGTTCTGGCCGTTGGCCAGGATGCCCAGGATGATGCCCATGATACCGAGCACCACCACGGTGTAGCGCGACACCCGAACCTGATCGTCCTCACTTGCCTTGCCCCGCTTGATCACCGAGCCGTAGATGTCGTGGGCGAAGGACGCCGATGCGGTGATGGCGAGGCCGGCGACGACGGCGAGGATGGTGGCGAACGCCACCGCGGAGATGATGCCCAGGAGCACCACGCCACCGAGTTCGAATGCCAGCAGCGGTGCGGCCGAGTTCTGCTTGCCCGCGGCGGCCATGATCTTGTCCGGCCCCACCAGGGCTGCGGCGCCGTAGCCGAGGATCAGGGTGAACAGGTAGAACGCGCCGATCAGGGCGATCGCCCAGACCACCGACTTGCGGGCTTCCTTGGCGGTCGGCACGGTGTAGAAGCGCATCAGCACATGCGGCAGGCCGGCGGTGCCGAGGACGAGCGCGACGGCCAGCGACAGGAAGTTGATCTGCGAGGTGAACGAGCCGCCGTACTGGGCACCCGGCGCGAGAACGTCACGGGCAGCGACCTTTTCATCCGCCGAGCCGGTGATGGCGTCCTGGGCCGAGCCGAGGATCGATGACAGGTTCATGCCGAACTTGGCGAGCACGATGAACGTCATCACCGCCGCGCCGGCGATCAGCAGCACCGCCTTGATGATCTGCACCCAGGTGGTGCCCTTCATGCCGCCGATGAGTACGTAGACGATCATCAGCGCGCCGACGATCGCGATCACGATCGACTGACCGACGCGGCCCTCGATGTCGAGGAGCAGCGCGACCAGGCCACCGGCACCGGCCATCTGCGCCAGCAGGTAGAACAGGGAGACCGCGAGGGTGGAGATCGCGGCGGCAAGTCGGACCGGCCGTTGCTTCAGACGGAAGCTCAGGACGTCGGCCATGGTGAATTTGCCGGTGTTGCGGAGCAATTCGGCCACCAGGAGCAGCGCCACCAGCCACGCGACCAGGAAGCCGATCGAGTACAGGAAGCCGTCGTAGCCGTAGACCGCGATGGCGCCGGCGATACCCAGGAAGCTCGCGGCGGACAGATAGTCGCCGGCGATCGCGATGCCGTTCTGTGGCCCGGTGAAGCCGCGGCCGCCGGTGAAGAAGTCGGCGGCCGACTTGTTGTTCTTGCTGGCGCGGATCACCACGTACATGGTGATCGCGACGAAGGCGACGAAGATCGAGATGTTGGCGACCGGATTGCCGACCGCGGCTGCCACGACGTAGGTCTGCGAGGAACTCATGCGACGACCTGCTCTTCCATCTCGTCACGGATCGCGGATGCGCGCGGATCGAGGTCACGGTTCGCGAACCGCACGTACATGCCGGTGATCACGAAGGTCGTGACGAATTGCAGCAGACCGAGGATCAGGCCGACGTTGATGTCGCCCCACACCTTGGTCGCCATGAAGTCGTGGGCGAACGCGCCGAGCAGCACGTAGATCGCGTACCAGATCAGGAAGAAGGCCGTCAGCGGGAAGACGAACCGCCGCAGCCGGGTACGGAGATCCTGGAACTCCGGACTTGCCTGTACCTCGAGAAACTGTGCGCCGGTCGGCGAGTGCGGCGCCGGGCCCGGTGGATGTTCGATCGTGGACACGCCTACCTCCTGATTGGTGTGTGATGCCTTGTGAATCAGAAGAGTATTGAGGTGCAGCTCACACCAGAATGGGGTGGCGTGGGTCACACGCCGAAGCCGGGCGACTCTGCGGTGGACGGTCGATGTGGCCCGACGAACGGTCCGGCGGTTCGGCTCGTCCCCGGGTATCGCCACATCCTCCACTGCACAGCCGGGGGATCTGGCAACACCCGGGGGAGGAACCGGAGGGGACGCGTCACTCTTTGGGCAGCCGCTCGATTCCCATGCCCAGCCGCTCCGGAACGTGCATCCGGGCGAAGGTTCGGGACAGGTCGGTGGGCAGGTGACGTTTCGTCGCCAGACTGACGACGATCATCGTCGCGAAGGCCAACGGCACGGTGACGGCGGCCGGATAGCCGATGATCTCCGCCGGCCAGCCGCCCAGGACCTCGGTGTCGACGACACCTGCGATGGCCAGGCTCGTGGCCACTCCCGACGACACGCCCCCGACGGCGAGGCCGGTGATCGCTCCCGCCGCCGTGAGTCCGCGCCACCAGATCCCGAGCACCAGCAGCGGGCACAGCGTCGACGCGGCGACCGCGAAGACCAGACCGACCGTGCGCGACAGTTCGAGCGACGAGGCCGCCAACGACAGTCCGATCGGTATCAGCCCGCCGATGAGCGCGGCGATGCGGAAGTCGCGGACGCGCCCACGCAACACGTCGGTGGCCAGTGCACCGGCCACACTCACCAGCAGTCCCGACGATGTCGCGAGGAAGGCGGCGATCGCGCCGGCGGCGACGAGCGCGGCGAGGATCTGCCCGACGAGGCCGCCGACGGCGGCGCTCGGCAGTAGCAGCACGGCGGCATCGGACGTCCCGGTGATCAGCAGTTGCGGCACATACAGTCGGGCGAGCACACCCAGCACCGTCGGGAACAGATAGAACAACGAGAGCAGGGCGATCACCGTCAGGGCTGTCCGACGTGCCGACCGTCCGTCGGGATTGGTGTAGAACCGCACGAGGACATGCGGCAGACCCATCGTGCCGAGGAAGGTCGCGACGATCAGCGAGAGCACCTCGAACAGCGGATGTGTGCCACCGAGGCCGCGGCCGGATGCGATCCAGTCCTCCCCGGTGGTCGGCGCGCCCTCGACAACCGGAGTCGCGGCGCCGGCCTCGAGGTGGATGACGGTTCCGGCCGCGAGGTCATGCTCACCCGTGGTGGGGATCGGCGCGGCGTCGACAGGATTCCCGTCGAGCACACCGGTGACCGAAAGCCCGCCCAGTTCGGTCACCGTCACGGTCACGTCGGTGGTGACGTCGACCGTCGTCGCATGGTCCACACGCGGGGGAACCGGGTCCCCCAGCGCCGACCGATCGCTCAGGAACACCCCGAGCAGCACGAGGGCCGGCACGGCGATGGCGGTGAGCTTGAGCCAATACTGGAATGCCTGCACGAAGGTGATCGATCGCATCCCGCCGCCGACCACGTTGACGATGACGATGGCGCCCACGGCCACCGCCCCGGTCCACACCGGTACGCCCAACAAGATGTGCAGGGTCAGGCCTGCGCCCTGTAGCTGGGGGATCAGGTAGAGCACACACACCACCACGACGACGGTCATCGCGGCCAGCCGGGCGCCGGATGAGTTCAGGCGGAACTCGGCGAAGTCTGGCACGGTGTAGGCGCCCGATCTGCGCAGCGGCGCGGCCACGAAGAGCAGCAGTCCCAGATAGCCCGCGGTGAAACCGACCGGATACCACAGGGCGTCGGCGCCGTACTTGGCGACGAGTCCGGCCACGCCGAGAAATGATGCGGCCGAGAGGTATTCACCCGAGATGGCGGCGGCGTTCCAGCGCGGGCCGACACTGCGCGACGCGACCAGGAAGTCTGACGTGGTGCGCGAGCGCCGACCTCCGTACGCCCCGACCGCGACGGTCGCGATGGCCGCCAGGGCCAGCGCGGTCGCGGTGAGGCCATCGACATCGGTGCTCATGAGTGCTCACGTGTCGTCATCGACGACTCCCAGGAAGTCGCGCTCGGCCTGCTCGGCGAGACGTACGTAGATGCGGCCGGTGGCGTAGAGCAGGGGATAGAGCGTCACCACCAGGATCACCCAGTTCAGTCGGATCCCGGCGACGCTCACAGTGGTCAGCCAGGGAAAGATGCTTCCGGTCAACGGGATGGCGACGATGATCGTGATCACGGCCAGGGCCAGCCGCAGGGCCAGACCGAGTTGTGCGCGCATCAGCCCCCGCACCAGTGCGTCGCCGACCTCGGTCTGCTCCTGGACCTCGACGCGTGTGCGCACCATCCGTGCCCCGCGCCGCTGGGACAGGATGACACGTTCGCGACGTGGTGTCTGATCACTCATGGTGGCATCAGGTGTCGGCGTCGGATCGGAACTGGCGCATCGGATCGCGGATGAGCAGGTCCTTGAGCTCGCGGAGTTGTCGTCGGCTGACCGGTAGTTCGACCGCCTCGGAAACGCCGTTCGCCCGGACACACACGACCGTCGTCGAACCGGATGACCGCAGTCCGGTGACCATCCGCAGCGCGACCAGGTACGAGCGATGCACCCTCCGGAAGCCGTGCTCCTGCCACCGGGCCTCCAACGTGGACAACGGTATCCGCACCAGGTGTGCACCGGATTCGGAGTGCAGCCGGGCATAGTCGCCGACCGCCTCCACCCAGGAGATCGTGTCTCGACGGACCAGTGAGGTCACCCCGGACAGTTCCACCGGGATCACCTCGTCGGAGCCGGTCGGTGTGGGCGTGGCGGCCTCGGGTGCTCGAGGGGCCGCTTCGCGGGAGGCGATGACGCGGGAGATGGCCCGCGCGAGACGCTGTTCACGCAGGGGCTTGAGCAGGTAGTCGACGGCACCGACGTCGAACGCATCGACGGCCTTGTCGTCGTGCGCGGTCACGAACACCACGCTCGGTGGATCCGAGTAGCGCGGCAGTACCCCGGCGAGTTCGAGGCCGCTGAAGCCCGGCATGTTGATGTCGAGGAAGATCGCGTCGATACGGCGTTCGTTGAGTTCCCGCAGCGCATGGGTTGCGTCACCGGCAGTGTGGACCTCGGTGACCTCGGGTTGTTTGCCGAGCAGGTACGCCAATTCGTCGAGCGCCGGCGGTTCGTCGTCGACGGCGAGGACCACCAGGGACATCGGCACCTCCTTCAACGGCCGCAGCACCTAGGCGCGAATCCCAGCTCGGAACTTCGGTACCCGCATGCCGACCCGGGTCCCCGCGCCGATCCCCGTATCGACCACTAGACCGTAATCGTTGCCGAATGCGGCTCGCAGCCGATGGTCGACATTCGTCAGTCCGACGTGGGCGCCCTCGGACTCGTTGCGTTCGGAGCGCTCCGGGGAGGAACTGCTCGTCGCGGGGTCCAGCGCGTCGATGTCGCCGGACCGCAGGAGTTCCGGGTCCATCCCGACCCCGTCGTCCTCGATGGTGATCACACAGTCGGCGCCCTCGTCGATCGCGGTGATGGAGACCGTGCCCCCGCCTTTTCCCGCCAGCCCGTGGCGGACCGCATTCTCCACCAGCGGTTGCAGTGCCAGAAACGGCACGACGACATTCAGGACCTCCGGCGACACCTGCAGTTTCACGGTCAGCGCGGGCCCGAAGCGGGCCCGTTCCAGGGTCAGGTAGCGGTCGATGTTGCGCAGTTCGTCGGCGAGCAGGGTGTACTCGCCGGCCGCCCGAAAGGAGTATCGGGTGAAGTCCGCGAAGTCGAGGATCAGTTCGCGGGCGCGATCGGGGTCGGTCCGGACAAACGACGCGATGGTGTTCAGCGCGTTGTAGATGAAGTGGGGGCTGATCTGCGCGCGGAGCGCCAGCACCTCGGCGCGGTCGAGCCGGGCGCGCGATGCCTCCAACTCCGCGAGTTCGATCTGACTCGACACGTAGCGGGCCACTTCGCCGACGGCGCCGAGCATGCCGGGGCCCGGCCGGGCTTTGGTGGCCACCACCAGCACCCCGACGCTGACGTCGTCGCCGACGAGCGGTTGCGCGATCAGCGCCCGAACGGGAGATTCGGTGCCGCAGGGGTCGTTGACCAGGAGCTGTCGCTGATCGGATTCCGCGGTCGTCGCCGCACGTGCGGAGGCGTCGACGAGTTCGTCGTCCCACAGCGGACCGTCGGCCGGTTCGTGTGCGAGGAGTGCGCCGTGTTCGTCATAGAGCGCAACGCCTTCCGCCGCGGTGAGTGCACGCAGATGCGGGAGGGCGTCGCGCGCGGAGTCGATGGACAGCCCGGCACGCAGGGAACGCGCAGCCTGCGAGGCGGTCTGCAGCGCGAAGTGCACCGCGCGTTCGGCGGGGGTCGCAACCACCCGCCGGGTGCGGACGAGGACGATCACCGCGACGATGATCAGCACGGCGACCACCGCGAGGGCGACGCCCAACCCACCGGACATGGATTCCACTCTGTCATCCTCTCGCGGTCGTGGTGCCGGCGATCGCGACATGACGGGAGTCGATCTGCCCGGCCATGCGGTCCACCGATCGCCGCGGTACCCGGATCGGCTGATCGGCCGCCCTACGACGAGCATGCAGTTCAGTACACCGACCACTCGCCCTGTGCGTACCGCAGAATCCGCGGGTCCATCAGTGTCGACGGCGGGAGGTCGAGCCGCGGGCGGTCGGCGGGGAACACTGCGGCGGAGGCGAGTTCGTCGGCGGTGAGAAAGCGTAGCGGTCCGGGCGCGTCGAGCCCGAGTGATGGTGGGGTGCGCCCGACCAGGAAGTACCCCCAATCGCCGAACGACGGCACGTCGACGTGATATGGGGTCGTCGCGAACCCCGCATCCCGCAGGGTGGAACCGATGCACCAGAAGGACTTCGGCGCGAAGTACGGGGAACCGGCCTGCACCACCGCGCGACCACCGTCGGAAAGGTGTGCCCGCACCAGCGAGTAGAACTCGGTCGAGTAGAGCTTCGCGGTGGCCGACTCGTCGGGATCGGGCATGTCGACGATGATCACGTCGAACAGCTCACGACTGCCGCGCAACCACGTGAACGCGTCGGCCGTGACCACCGTGCTGCGCGCGTCGGTCATGGAACCGCGGTTGAGCGACAGCAGCCGAGCGTCGGTGCGGGCCAGCCGGATCATCTCCGGATCGAGCTCGACCAGCGTGGCCGACGCATCGGGGTAGCGCAGCACCTCGCGCAGGGCCAGACCATCGCCGCCGCCCAGGATCAGCACCGAGGCATGTGGACCCGCCATCGCCGGGTGCACCAGCGACTCGTGGTAGCGGTACTCGTCGATCGAGGAGAACTGCAGGTCGCCGTTGAGGTAGAGCCGGGTGTCCGCGCCCACCGGAGTGCGCCGTTCGGTGATCACGATGTCCTGATACGGAGTGCGTTCGGCCGCCACGATCGGATCGCGGAACATGGCCTGCCGGGCCGTCACCTCGAACCGGCCCGCCAGCATCAGTCCACCGACCAGGACTCCGATGACGACGACGGACGCGACGCCGAGGACTGTCCGCCGAGCGCGTCCCAACTCACGGCGGAACACCACGAACACCAGGAAGCAGCCGGCCGCGGCGTTGACCAGCCCGACGATCAGTGCACCCTCGAGTTGACCGAACAGCGGTAGCAGCAGGAACGGGAAGCACAGCCCACCGATCAGTGCGCCGATGTAGTCGACGGCGAACATGTCCGCGACCGCGCTGCCGGCGTCCTGACGTCGGATTCGTTGGAGCAGCACCATCAACAGCGGAATCTCGGCGCCGATCAGCAACCCGAGTACGAACGCCACGACCACGAGTGCCGGTGTGTAGAGCGACAGATACGCGAAGGCGGCGTACAGGACCAGCACCGACAGCCCGCCGAGCAGTGCGAGCGCGAGTTCCACGGCGGCGAATGCGGTGATCGCCCGGGACTGGAGGGGTTTCGCGGCAAGCGAACCCACGCCCATCGCGAACACCATCACCGCGAGCACGATCGAGGCCTGGGTGGCGGTGTTGCCGATGAGGAACGAGCCGAGCGAGACGAGCGCCAGCTCATAGACGAGCCCGCATGCGGCGCAGACGAACACCACCGCGAGTAATCCGGCGCGCGCCCAGCGTGCCGGGCTCGCGACGCGGTCAGGGGACTGCGTCGACGGGGCGGACTCTTCGGTGGTCGTCACGATCGCGAGGGTGTGTCAGAGGATCGACACGGCGACGATGAGTGCGATGCCGATGTGGACCACACCATGCACCCACACCGCCGGGTGGCTGTCGGGATGGACCACCAACTCGCCCAGCTTGCCGGGCGTGAAGAGGTCGATGACGAGGAACATCACCGTCATGATGGCGATGCCGATGATGGTGTAGACGACCGTGTAGGTGAGGCCTTCCACCAGCCGGCCCTCACTGGCCACGATGGCGGCGGCGACGATGATGGCCACCGCGAAGGCATTGGAACCGACCAGAATTCCGGCATTGCGATTGCGGTCGGCCCACAGCAGGTGGCGGAGATTGCCGGGCGTCAGCGCATCGATCACCGCAAATCCCACGAGCATGAGGATCATGCCGGTGCCACCGTAGGCCGCTGCGGCGTAAGCGTTCTCGATCAGTCTCGTGAGCACGGTGTCTCCTCCGGTTCAGATGATGGTGCGCTTGCGATGTGCAGGTGGGCGGTGATCACGATCATTTGCCACCGCCACCGGATCCGCCGCCGCGATAGTTGCTGCCCGACCCACCGTAATTCGGTGTCGGAACCCAGAATCCGCCGACATAGGGGTGGTAGTGACGGTATCCGGATTGGTAATCGCGACTGAGCATGACACGCGTCGTGCCGGCCGCCAGCGGGAACAACCCGATCAGGTACTCCGGATACTGCAGGAACTGCGTCCCGGCGACGTTCGCCGTACCCGACGTGTCGCCGGCCCGTTGATCGGTCGGTTGCTCAACGTCATCGAGCTCGGCGGCCACCGAACTCGGTGTGCCTTGTGCGACATAAGCATCGACGTCGCTCTCGTCGAGCGATGGGTCTCGCTGATAGTGCGACGTGATGTAGTTGCGGGCGCTGGCATTGTCGCCGCCGAGACCGCGGACGGCCTTGACCGAGCACGACCCGACGATGGCCAGCAGCGCGACCACCACGATGACGCCGATGATGATGTTGCGGGTGCGGCGGATTCCGCGGCGTGGGTCCGGGGCGTTCGGGTCCGGGCCGAAGCCGGCCGGTGGGCCGAAACCCGGTGGGGGAGGACGCGTCATCGGCTCACCCGCGAGGACAGGTGCAACACGCTCGATGTCACGACGAGCTCGGCGCTCTGCGGGTAGGTGTGCCAGGTCTCCCAGCGGAGGACGTCGCAGGACGTGTGGTCGTCGGTGCCGACGTGGAGCTCACCGTTCGCCAGGACAGCGGTGACGGCCAGCGGGCGGCCGGGAAAGTGTCCGAGGATCGCGGGCGCGCCGACGGCACGGTGTGCCTCACAGCGCCGCGTCAACTCGCCGACCACATTCTGCATCTCGGTGCGATCGCAGGGCTCGATGCGGGAGGTGAACGTGTACCCCCGCTGCTCGAATCGTCCGGGCAGATGCCCGTCGAGTCCCGGCAGACAGGCGACGGTCTCGCACAGGCGATCGGCGCCGTCGTCGATCACCACCTGATGGCTTGCACCGAGCAGTCGCAGCGAGATCGTCCGGCCGCCGACGACCTGGTCACAGCGGGCCAGCGCCTGCTGCAGGCCGGCGTGGAGGGAGAACCCGAGTTGTCGTGCGCTCGTGTCGGCGTAGGGCACCTGCAGCCGGGTCTGGGCGGTCACTGTCCCGGCGTGGGGTCGCTCGGGTAGATGCGGTACTCGCTGCGCGCGATCACCTCGCCGCGAGCGCATTCCCAGCCGGAACCGAAGTCCTCGAAGGACAGTCGCTCGGTGCCGGCCTCGTAGTCGTGGTACCGCATCGAGCCGTTCGCGGCGAGGCCGGTAGTTCCGGCGGAGGTGAACCGGGCGCCGCCTGATTCGTCGAAGGTGTAGCGACGTCCGTCGAGTTCGACGGTGGATGGCCCGGGGCTCAGGGTCACACCGGTGAGCTCGTGCCAGAGGACGACTTCCAGATCCGGGTCGTCTTCGACGGAGATCCATGCCTTGCGGCCGGTGCCGGTGTCGAGAAAGTTCTCGCTCCAGACGTAACCGTCCTGGGCCAGACGCAGCGTGCCCCGGACCGCGTAGGTCTCACCACGCAGGTCCACCAGGTCGCCGGGCTTGAGCGCGCGCGGATCGCCGCGAACGGCGTCGTCGTCGGCAGTGGAGAACGGGTCGCCCGGGCGGTAGGCGCGCTGACGCAACGCGTCGGCCTCGGCTTGCCGGAGCTTGCGATTGCCCAGGAAGTTGAACACCACGACGACCGCGATGATCAACAGCAACGCCACGATGATGATCAGCAGGATCTCCACGCGCCCGACCCTATCGGTCCGGGCGCAACTCCGACATACCTGGCGTCGATGAGGTGAATGACCAGCGCCGACCGGCGCGACATACCGGCGGTCACCCGCCTGGTACGGGCGACCGCCGGTGTGATCGGTGTGCTCAGTTCTCGGTGATCTCGATCGACCGCGGCTTGGCCGGGGAGGCCTTCGCCAGGTTCAGGCGGAGGACGCCGTCGGCGAGTCCGGCCTCGACCTTGTCGGCGTCGACCTCGCCGGGCAGCGACACCCGGTAGTCGAACCTGCCGGTGCGGCGCGTCTGATGACGTACCTCGCCCTTGCGCTCGACCTCGGTGGTCTCGCCGTGCAGATGGACGACGCCCCCGTCGAGCTCGACGTGGATGTCCTCGCGCTTGATGCCCGGGAGCTCGGCCTCGAGGACATATGCCTCGTCGGTCTCCTCGATCGTCACCGCCGGGGTCCACCCGCGCATCGGCTCGACGCCGGCGAATGCGGCATCCACCAACTCGTTGAAACGTGAACCGAACTCGGCGAGCTCGCGACCCCGGGCGTCGTCGAAGACGCGGAAGGGACTCCAGAACGCGATGTCGGATGCACGTCGTGCAGGAAGTGCCATGGTTCCAACCTCCTTGTTTGGGAACAGCGTGTTTGACACTAAGTTGAGCGCAGCACACTCAACTTTTATTCCGGCGAATCCGGCATGGATCGGTGCTGGGTTCAGATCATCCCGCGACGTCGCGCCTCGGCGACCACCCGAGTGCGACTGTCCACCCCGAGCTTGTCGAAGATGTGCACCAGGTGCGATTTCACGGTGGCCTCGGAGATCGTCAGCGCCCGGGCGATGTCACGGTTCGAATCGCCCTCGGCGAGGTGGCCCACGATCTCCAGTTCGCGCCGGGTCAGCGATGTGTCCGGCGATTGCATCCGCCCCAGGAGCCGAGCGGCAACCGGTGGCGCGAGGACGGTCTCGCCGTCGGCCGCGGCCCGGATGGCGCGAATGAGATCGTCGGGGTCGGCGTCCTTGAGCAGGTATCCGATGGCACCGGCCCGGATCGACCGCAGAATGTCGGTGTCGGTCTCGAATGTGGTCAGAACCAGCACCTGCGGCGGATCGGGCAGCGCCCGGATCGCCTCGGTGGCGCCGACGCCGTCTTCGTCAGCGCCCAACCGCAGATCCATGAGCACGACGTCGACACTCCCGCCGGCCGCCGCGGACACCGCATCGGCGGCAGTGCCCGCCTCCGCGCACACCTCGATCCCGGCGGCCGGTGCGAGGACTGCACGCAGGCCGGCACGAACGACGGGATGGTCGTCGACCAGCAACACCGAGATCATCGGCCTGCCGCCCCCGCGCTGGTGCCCTCGCCGATCGGCACCGTGGCACGTACCGCGGTCCCGGCGCCCGGATCGGACTCGACGATCACCTCTCCGCCGATGTCGGCGATACGCCCACGCATCGCCGCGAGCCCGTAGCCGGAACCGTCGGGTCGCACCGCGACCGTCGATGGATCGAACCCCTCGCCATCGTCGACCACGTCGATGCTGACCTCGTCATCGTGATAGGTCAGCGTCACGGTCGCCGACCTGGCTCCGGAATGCCTGCGCGCATTGGCCAGGGCCTCTTGTGCAGCCCGCAGGAGTGCGAGTCGCGCGTCGGGGGAGAGCTCGCGGCGGATGCCGTGCTCGGAGAATGCGGTCGGCATCCCGAGGGCGGATGTGTCCTGGGCGAGCATGCCCAGCGTGTGGGGCAGGTCGTTCTCGTCGACCGCGGGCGATGTCAGCCCGAGCACGAGGCGACGGGTTTCGGCGAGTGCCGACGAGGCGATCTCGAGGGCGGTACGCAGCTGGGTCGTGTGGTCCGACGCGCCGGTGGTGCGCAGCGCCGCCCGCAGCAGCATGATGACAGTGGCCAGGCTCTGTCCGACGGTGTCATGGATCTCGCGGGCGACGCGCTCCCGCTCGGCCAGGCGCCCGGCCTCGCGTTCCCGCTCGGCCAGTGCCTCCTGCGCGCTGGTGAGCTCGTCGAGAAGGCGACGTCGTTCCTCCGACTGCGCGCGCATGCGCTGATAGATCTCGGTCATCGCCGCTGCGCAACCGACCCCGATCACCGGGCCGATCACTGCGCCGCTGACCCAGCTGCCCTGGTGGGACTCGAAACCGACGGCCGAAGCCAGCGCGATACCGATCTCGATGAGGATCGCCGCCCGGACCGGAAACAGGTGCCATACCAGCAGGGCGAGCAGGAACGCCAGCCATACGAATTCGCCGGAGATCGCGAGCAGACCGAGCCAGATCACCACCAACCCGGCGAGCCAGAGTTGGGCCACGGGACCGGCCCGTCGGGAGACCCACACCGCCCCGGCGCAGTACCACGCAGCGATGCCGATCGCACCCAGAATCGGCGGCCACGGAGTCGACGACGCGAGCGATGCTCGGACCGTGCCGAGGAGAAGCAGGATCGCAAACAGGATGTGTCCGGCCGTCAGCACGTAACCGTCGGCGGGCGCGGATTCGCCGCGCGGCGGCTTCCTGACGGTGCCATCGCGATCGGAGATCAGGTCCACGACCCCGAGTATCCCGGGCGCGCGCGGTCACCGCCTCCAACTTTCGATGGACCTTCCTCTCGTACGAACGATTCGCGCGAACCCGTCGGTACATCGATGCGGCTTGGCCGCCGACGGCGAAGGCTGGACAGCAGGTCGGCTCGGGCGACAGTGGCGACGAAAGGACGACAGAGTGTTCATCGGATTCCGTGACATCAGATTTGCGCGAGGACGGTTCGCGTTGATCTGTGCCGTCATCACCATGATGACCTTGATGGTGGTGGCGCTCTCCGCATTGACGAGTGGCCTGCAGGGCCAATCCATCTCGGCGATCATGCGATTGCCGGGCGAGAGTCTCGTACTCGCCTCACCTGGCGCAGGCCAGGAGCCGTCGCTGTCTCAGAGCGACCTGCCGCAGCCCACCGTGCGTCAGATCGTCGACGAAAGTAAGGGTGACGCAGCCGAACTGGGTGTCGCCGCGACGCGGCTCTCCCATGACGGGGTGGCGGTCGGCATCTCGGTGTTCGGTGCCGACGCGCGACTCATGCCGGCGGCGGACGCAGGAGTGCTGCCCGGCCCGGGCGAGGTGATGCTCGCACCGAAGCAGGCCGCCGAGTTGGGCGTGGCCATCGGTGATCGGATCGCGGTGGGTACGACTGCACTCCGCGTCGCCGGGTTCGCGACGACCGGGCACTACGCGCACACGCCCGTCGCCTATACGACCATCGGGACGTGGCGCGAACTCACGCACGGACGGTATGCGAGTGCGGTGGTGTTGTGGCGTGGTCCGGCGTCGGTGGCGGGGACCGCCGCTCTGCCCATGTCTTCCGCGGCAGACGCCGTGCCGGGCTACGGTTCCGAACGCGGCTCGCTGGTGGCCATGCAGCTGATGCTGCTGATCATCTCGGCCCTCGTCGTCGGCGCGTTCTTCGCGGTGTGGACTATCCAGCGGCTGCGGGATCTGGCCATCATCCGGGCGATGGGAGCGAGCCGTGCCTACCTGCTGCGCGACGGTCTCGGGCAGGCGGCGCTGGTACTGGTCGCCGGTGAGACCCTCGGGACGCTGCTGGGTCTGGCGCTGGTCACCGCCGTCTCCGGGTCCGTGCCGGTGTCCGTGAGCGCAGCGGTCGTCGCCATGCCCGTGGGTGCGCTCACTGTTCTCGGCACCCTCGGGGCGCTACTCGCCGTGCGCCGCGTCACCGCGGTCGATCCTCTTGTCGCCTTGGCCCGATGACGGATTCCGAACAACAGAGAGTGAGCAGATGAGCCTGTCCTTGACCCATGTGATGTTGAGCTATCCCGATGGTCGCGAGCGTGTCCAGGTCCTCGACGACGTCTCCGTGGCGGTCGCCGACGGGACCATGGTCGCGATCACCGGCCCCTCCGGATCGGGGAAGACCAGCCTGCTCGCGGTCGCGGGCGCCTTGGTGACGCCCGATGGCGGGGGTGTCTGGATCGACGACATCAACGTGTCGGTGCTCTCGGACGCCGAACGGGCCGAGGCCCGCCGCGAGCGGATCGGCTTCGTGTTCCAGCAGGACAACCTGCTGCCCGCGCTGACCGCCGTTGAGCAGGTCATGCTGGCGGCCGAGATTCGCGGCAACGGACGGGGGAGACGTCGGCGCGGAGCACGGCGTGGACATCGACGAGAGGCGATGGAGTTGCTCGACGAGGTCGGACTGTTGGATACCGCGCACCGGCGGCCCCACGAGATGTCGGGCGGGATGCGGCAGCGGGTCAATATCGCACGCGCGCTGATGGGTTCGCCGTCGGTGCTGTTGATCGATGAGCCGACCTCGGCTCTCGACACCGACCGGGGCCGAGCCGTCATGGAGCTCATCGCCGGGCTCGTGCGCCGCCGCGATCTCGCGGCCATCCTCGTCAGCCACGACCTGGAGGTGCTCACCCCGAACCGCGGCGTGGACACCGTCGTGTCCCTCCGTGACGGACGGATCACCCCGGCCCTTCAAGCCCACTCGCGATCACCGGTTCGTTGACCTCGCCGGACAAGCGTGTGCCCGGGTCGCCAACTCTCGGTTGGTGACCCGGGCACTAGCGTCAGTGCGTGTCAGCGCACCTGATCACTGATGAACTGGCTGCTGAACAACTGGTCCGCCGGCAACTGGGCGGGCAGGTTCGCACCGTCGGCGTTCAGGATCGGCACCAGGTCGCTGACGATCTTCTGCGACTTGGCCGGGTCGTAGCTGCCCCACACGCCGTCGGCGCCGGGCGCGATCACGGCCTTGTCCTTCAGCAGTGTCGCCGAGTAGGCGGCCTCGCCGGCGCTGTAGGGGGTGAAGCTCACGTCTTGCGACACCCAATCGACGATGGTCGCGTTGATGGCATCCGGTGAGTTCACGTAGTCCTTGCCGGTCTGCTGGATCATCGGGACGAGCTTCTCCAGGCAGGGCGAGAGTGTCTGCAGCTTGTCGGCGCGTACCGAGACGTTGGAAGCGTAGACGTCGTAGCCGGCGTCCTTCACCATCTCGTAGGCGATCGGCTTGTTCCACGACGGTGTCTCGTGCTCGTAGGTGTAGGGCTCGGAGTTCGCGAAGCCCTGCTGCGAGATGGACGGGTCGCCGACGAAGCGGGCGGGCGCGCCGTCGTAACCGGTGTCGAGCTGGCTCTTCTTGAGCAGCCCCTTCGCGACGAGCCACTGCGGGAAGATCTGATCCTTGCTCACCACGACCGTCTCGTCGGTCTTGCCGATGTCGGCGATCGTCTTCTGATCCGGGTGGGTCGTCGGGTCCCACATGAGGATGGTCGGGTTGTACTGCAGCAGCGGCGTCACGCCGACGACCCGCTGGTCCTTGGCCGCGGCGATCAACTGATCGCCGTGCACCAACCCGAGATCGATGGAGTCGTCGGCGTACATCGCCGACGGCACGGACTGGAAGCCGATCGCCGGGCCGCCCGCCCTGAGTGTGATGTCGACGCCGGTGTCCTTGCCGTCGAAGGCCAGTGGGCCGGTGACCGACTTCTTGTCGGTGTCCACCTGATAACCCGGGCCCAGCAGGCCGATGACGCCGGCCATGTCCGACTGCGGCTGCCATTGGAGCTGGACGTTGACGTTCTGCGGACAGACGTCGGCGAGGTTGTACTCGGCGGGGGCGGGCGGCAGGCTCGACGCCGCCGAGGTGTCCGACTCGGAGTCGCCGCAGGCGGCGAGGGTCGCGGCGCAGATGGCCGCGGCCGCGACGGCCATCACGCGTGTTCGGCGGGCGGCGAGCAATGGACGTTTGGTCATGGGAGCTCCTGAGAGGCCGATGGAATGTCGCAGTCACTGCGATCTACATGTAAACGTAGAGGCCTCCCGGCTTCGGTGCCAAGTCGCTACATGCACGCTGGAGATCTGCGGATCGCTTGTGGTCGGCACTGTATTTCCAGCTAGAACAGCATTTATTCGCTGGTTGAACCTGCCGCAGCCGGCGCCTTCGTCATCCATTGTTTACACGCGGACACAACAGCGCAATACATGTAACGAATAGTGAGACAGGACAGATGGAAGACCATCTACATGTACTTCCGACTTGGGGATGTGTTCATGAGCCTTTTCGACACGATGAATGACGCCGACGCGCGTCACCTGACCAAGGGCATCGTCATCTCGGTGTCCGGCGTCGCCAAGCAGTTCGACTCCGGAACCCGGGCGCTCGACGGCATCGACCTCGACATCGCCGACGGGGACTTCGTCGCGATCGTCGGCCCATCCGGCTGTGGCAAGTCCACCCTGCTGCGTATGGCGGCGGGCCTCGAGCGGCCCACCGAGGGCAGCGTCGCACTGTCGACGGACTCGGTCGGCTTCATCTTCCAGGAGCCGACCCTGCTGGGCTGGCGGTCGGTGCGCGCCAACGTCGAGCTGTGCGCCGAGATCGCACGACTACCCAAGGGCGAGAGGCGGTCTCGGGCGCAGAAAGCCATTGACGCGGTCGGGTTGACCGGGTTCGAATCGCAGCTGCCACGCATGCTGTCGGGTGGTATGAAGATGCGCGCCTCCCTGGCCCGCACCCTGACCTCCGAGCCGCAGGTGATGCTGCTCGACGAACCGTTCGGCGCGCTCGACGAGATGACCCGCCTGGACATGCAGACCGAACTGCAGCGGCTCTACGCCGAGCGGAAGTTCACCGGGATGTTCATCACGCACTCGGTCTCCGAAGCGGTGTTCCTGGCCAATCGCGTGATCGTGATGTCGGCGCGGCCGGGACGGGTCGTCGCCGACGTCGCGATCGACTTCCCCTACCCGCGCGATCCCGATCTGCGCTACGACCCACGATTCACCGACCATGTCGCCGAGATCTCCGAGACCCTGCGAGGCGCACGATGACCGCTGCAACAACCACCACCGCGATCACCACCGACCAGACCGGGACGCCGCCGTCGCTGCCGGTGGACACCGTCACGCCGGCTCGGTCCTCCGGTCCGCAGACGAGTCCACGCGTCCGCCGGTCGTTCCTCGCCCCGATCGTCCGCTACGGCCTGCCGCCCGCGCTGTCGTTCGCCGTCGGAATCGGCCTCTGGTACATGGTCAGTTACCTCATCCTCAGCCCGTCGCGCCGGTTCCTGCTGCCCCCGCCGCACCAGGTGCTGACCAACTCGCTGCTCGACCCGGATCATGTCGGTCCGATGCTCGACGCGCTCGCCGTGACGGCCAAGGTCAGCTTCGTCGGCTTCGTCTTCGCCGCACTCATCGGTGTGTCCATCGGTGTGGTGATGAGCCGGGGATCGTTCTTCGAGCGCGCGATCTATCCGTGGGCCGTTGTGCTGCAGGTTATCCCGGTGCTGGCCATCGTCCCGCTGATCGGTCTGTGGTTCGGCTACGGCATGGTGGCCCGCACGATCGTGTGCGTGATCATCGCGATCTTCCCGATCATCGCCAACACCCATTTCGGGCTCGTCTCGGTCGACAAGGGCGCCCACGAGTTGTTCACCCTGACGAAGGCGTCACCGGCGCAGCGGCTGATGAAACTCGAGTTCCCGTCGGCGATGCCGTCGATGATGACCGGGTTCCGTACCGCGTCGGGGCTCGTCGTCGTCGGCGCCATCATCGGCGACATGTTCTTCGCCAAGGGTGAGCCGGGAATCGGCACGCTGCTCGACATCTACCGTGCGCGTCTGCAGTCCGACGACCTCATCGCCGCGATCGTGCTCGCATCACTGTTCGGCATCGCCGTCTTCGGCATCTTCAGCGTGCTCAACGCGATGGTCAACCGTCGTCGCTGAGATGCGCTGTGTGCCAGTGTCACCGGGGTCTCGATACGCCCTCCGCTAGCGCTCCGGCCTACTCGACCAGCGGAGAATGCCGTCCGCCGGCAGATGGCGGCGGGCCGTATGTCTGCTGACCGAGTGGTGGCGGGTCGTATGTCTGCTGATCGAGTCGGCGGGTCGTATGTCTGCTGATCGAGTCGGCGGGTCGTATGTCCGCAGACCGAGTCGGCGGGTCGTATGTCCGCTGACCGAGCAGGTGACGAACGGCGGGCCGTATGTCCGCTGCTCGAGTAGGCCACGAGTGGTTGCGGGCCGTATGTCCGCTGATCGAGTAGGTGACGAGCGCAGCGAGGAACCGTATCGAGATCCCCCCCAACCCCCGAAGGAGACACCATGTTCACCGTTCCCACCGTCGACATCTCCAGCTACGTCGATCCGCACGGATCGACCGCAGAGCGCAAACAAGTCGCCGAGCAACTCGACCACGCCTGCCGCGAGGTCGGCTTCATCCAGATCGTCGGGCACGGCGTCGACGCCGCCACGATCGGCGGCCTGGCCGACGCCCTCGACGAGTTCTTCGCGCTGCCGTTGGAGGTCAAGAAGGACTACACGCGGCCCGGGCAGAACCGCGGCTACAGCCCACCCAAGAGCGAGTCGCTCAGCATGAGCCTGGGAGTGGCCGCGGCCAACCAGATGAACGACTTCTACGAGGCGTTCACCGTCGGCTCCGAGCGATCCTGGTTCGACGGCGTCGAGCTGCCCGAGACGAGCTATCCCGACAACACGTGGCCGGTCGCGGCATCGGGCTTCCGACCCTCGGTCGAGGCGTGGTTCAGCGCAGCCCAATCGGTGTCGCGGGTGTTGCTGACCGCCTTCACCGACGCACTCGGTCTCGCACCCGGCTATTTCGACGAGCTGGTGGATCACTCGATCGATGCCCTCAAGATGAACAACTACACGCTGCCCGAGGGCGAGATCGAACTCGCGGGGGAACTCACCGGCATGGGTGCGCACACCGACTTCGGCATCCTGACGGTGCTGTGGGCCGATCAGGTTCCCGGCCTGCAGGTGCTCGACCAGGCCGGTACGTGGCACGACGTGGAGCCGGCCGACGGTGCGCTGCTGGTCAATCTCGGTGACGCGATGGCACGCTGGACCAACGACCGTTGGCTGTCGACCGTGCACCGGGTTGACCCGCCCGTCGTCGACGGACGGATCATCCGGCGGCGATCGGCCGCATTCTTCTTCGACGGCAACCACGACGCGGTGATCGAGACGTTGCCCGGTTGTGCCGGCGAGGATCGCCCGGGATATCCGCCGATCACCATCGCAGCCAACATCGATGCGAAACTTGCGGGTATGAAGGCCGGCATCGCCCCCGAATTCGCCGATCGCGAGGCGCAGCGTGTGATGGCCGCGCGATGAGCGTGCCGGCAGCGTCGGACGGCGCCCTGCTGACGGAGGCGGTGCTGCGGCAGCTGCGTGACGAGATCTTCTCCGGGAAACTGGGGCCGGGCACCTCGCTGTCGGTGCCGGGTCTGGCCGCCAGGCTGGAGGTGTCCCGGAGCCCCGTGCGCGAGGCCGTGCAGCAACTCGTCGTCGACGGCCTGGCCGTCTATACGCCGCGGGCGGGCGCGAAGGTGGCCCACCTCGACGACGACATGTTGCGCCACGTCTTCGATGTCCGCGAGGTCCTCGACGGCCTGGCCGCGCGGGAGGCGACCACCCGGGTGACCCTCGCCGACCTGGCAGAGCTGTGGGAGCGCGTCCAGGAACAGGAGGCGCTTCTGGACACCTTGCCGGACCATCGTCGCGATGCCGACCTCGACCTGGACTTCCACACGGCGGTGCGCGCGCACTCGGGCAACAAGCCGCTGTGCGATGCGCTGCTGCGGCTCGACACCCAGACGCACCTGTACCGCTCGGACATGTGGTCACACGACGTGAACCGCAGGCTCGCCGTCGCCGAGCACCGACGGATCGTCGCGGCGCTCGAGGCCGGTGACGCGGAGGAGGCCGAACGTGCGGCGAAGGCACACGCCGCTGGTGTGCTGGTTCGGCTGCTGCGCAAGTGAGCGATCGCCGGGGACCGCGGCGGCCGCCCGCTGACCCCCGCCCAGATCTGCCGGCCCAGATCTGCCGGCCCAGATCTGCCGGCCCAGATCTGCTGCCACTGAAAACCGCCCGCCCAGATCTGCCACCACTGAAAACCGCCCGCCCAGATCTGCCCACCACTGAAAACCGCCCGACTCCGGCCCGACGTCGGCGATTCGCCGACGTCGAGCTTCTCAGGGGCGCTTTTCAGGCGCGCTTTACAGGCGCCTGCCGCCGGCCGTCCCGGCCTTGCACTCTCCCTGGGCGAGTGCTAAAACGGTCTTTGGCACTCGCAAGCTGTGAGTGCCAGGTCGGGACGGTGAGACCGGTACCGAATGACACACCGGTCGTCCGTCGCGGGCACCGAGTTCCGGCCATAGATACCTGGTGTCACCCCCTATCGGAGGATCACTTACCCATGGCCAAGCAAATCGCGTTCGACGAAGAGGCCCGTCGCGGCCTCGAGCGGGGCCTGAACAGCCTCGCCGACGCAGTCAAGGTCACGCTGGGACCCAAGGGTCGCAACGTCGTCCTGGAGAAGAAGTGGGGCGCCCCCACGATCACCAACGATGGTGTTTCCATCGCCAAGGAGATCGAGCTGGAGGACCCGTACGAGAAGATCGGCGCTGAGCTGGTCAAGGAAGTCGCCAAGAAGACCGACGACGTCGCGGGCGACGGCACCACCACCGCCACCGTTCTGGCCCAGGCTCTCGTCCGTGAGGGTCTGCGCAACGTCGCTGCCGGCGCCAACCCGATGGGTCTGAAGCGCGGCATCGAGAAGGCCGTCGAGGCTGTCACCGAGTCGCTGCTGAAGAGCGCCAAGGAGGTCGAGACCAAGGAGCAGATCGCTGCCACCGCGGGCATCTCGGCCGGCGACCCGTCCATCGGCGAGCTCATCGCCGAGGCGATGGACAAGGTCGGCAAGGAAGGCGTCATCACCGTCGAAGAGGCTCAGACCTTCGGGCTGCAGCTGGAGCTCACCGAGGGCATGCGCTTCGACAAGGGCTACGTCTCGGGCTACTTCGTGACCGACGCCGATCGTCAGGAAGCCGTCCTCGAGGACCCGTACATCCTGCTCGTGTCGGGCAAGGTCTCGACCGTCAAGGACCTGCTGCCGCTGCTGGAGAAGGTCATCCAGGCCGGCAAGCCGCTGCTGATCATCGCCGAGGACGTCGAGGGCGAAGCCCTGTCGACCCTGGTCGTCAACAAGATCCGCGGCACCTTCAAGTCCGTCGCCGTCAAGGCTCCGGGCTTCGGTGACCGTCGCAAGGCCATGCTGGCCGACATCGCCATCCTCACCGGTGGCGAGGTCATCAGCGAAGAGGTCGGCCTCTCGCTCGAGGGTGCAGGCATCGAGCTGCTCGGTACCGCCCGCAAGGTCGTCGTGACCAAGGACGAGACCACCATCGTCGACGGCGCCGGCGATGCCGACGCGATCGCCGGCCGCGTGGCCCAGATCCGCAGCGAGATCGAGAACAGCGACTCCGACTACGACCGTGAGAAGCTGCAGGAGCGTCTGGCCAAGCTGGCCGGCGGTGTTGCGGTCATCAAGGCGGGCGCGGCCACCGAGGTCGAGCTCAAGGAGCGCAAGCACCGCATCGAGGACGCAGTCCGCAACGCGAAGGCTGCCGTCGAAGAGGGCATCGTCGCCGGTGGTGGCGTGGCCCTGCTGCAGTCGGAGTCGGCCATCTCGGGTCTGTCGCTCGAGGGTGACGAGGCCACCGGTGCCAACATCGTGCGCGTCGCGCTCGAGGCCCCGGCCAAGCAGATCGCGATCAACGCCGGCCTCGAGCCGGGCGTCGTCGCCGACAAGGTCCGCAACTCGCCCACCGGCACCGGCCTGAACGCCGCCACCGGTGAGTACGAGGACCTGCTCGCCGCCGGCATCAACGACCCGGTGAAGGTCACCCGCTCGGCGCTGCAGAACGCTGCGTCGATCGCGGCTCTGTTCCTCACCACCGAGGCCGTCGTCGCCGACAAGCCGGAGAAGAACCCGGCCCCGGCAATGCCGGGTGGCGACGAGATGGGCGGCATGGGCTTCTGATCTGATCAGAACCTCTGCGTCTCCACGCACTCAGGACGAAGGCCGGTCACCCGCGAGGGTGGCCGGCCTTCGGCGTCGGTGCGGCCATCAGTCCCCGGACCGCGCGCCAACTGAGGATCGACAGGACCGAACACGCCGAGAGCACGCTGAACGCCGACGCGAACGACGCGGTCGAGCCGATCGAGAACGACGATCCCATGCACCCGATCGATCCGAACGACCCGATCGATCCGATGCTGAGGGCAGAGTTGCGCGACCACAGACTCAACACGGAGTCGGTCGATCCGATCGACCACAGCGAGCCGTGATCGTCTCTGGGCGCCGAGGAGGATCTCATGTCGGTGCAGTCAGACCCTCGCGTAGACGCCGACATCGTGCAGGCCGCCGGCATGCAAGTCCCTGAACAGTCCTGCCACCGACGTGACCCAACTCCGGAAACCAGGCGTGTGGATCACTGACCTGAGATGGGCTCTCGGGTACGGTGTGGCCGTCTCGAACAGAAGTCGATGAGGACCGGTCGCCGTGGTGACCGCGTCCACCGGCCTCGAGCGCTGCGTCGCCATCGGGGCGACACCGTTGCTGTCCGGCGCTTCATCAATCAAATGTGGCACCTCGAACTCCGCATGGCAATCCTTCGAATGTGGGGTGGTCGGCGTGTGTCCCCCCTTAAATCTGGGATGGGAAACATTGCGAGCGCCGGTGACAATCATTCTGTGCGATCAAGGACCTTCGTTTGCGTCTGCGCCGAGATTCCAGTGCGCCGAGCCATTTTCGGCGCACTGGAGGCCACCGATGTCGTTTACACGACCATGCCCGATGAATCGCACGTAATCGTCGTATCGGCGGCCACCGACGCCGCGGCGTGCACGGTGCGACAGATCTTCTGCGCAGCGGAATCGATGACGTGCACGTTCATCGAAGAATGAGGCACGGCCGCCGGGACACCGGCGCAGTCGCACCTGTAGCCATCCTGAACCGATTGATGGACAAGCGAACCCACTCCAGTTCTGCCGAAAGGAGATGATGAAATGACCGCGCTGGTCCAACCCATCGAGGCGGAACGGCCCGGCTCGGCGAACTCATCGGCGGCGCGGTCACTTTGCCCGCGGGCTGGGACCGCGTTCTGAGTGCAGGGAACCCCAATTGCGGCGACGCCGACGCCACGCAGCTCGCGGAGATCGCCGCCGTGCTCGATCCGCTGGGCATCGTCGGCTGACGGTGCTCAGACCCGGGTGGTCGGGTCGGTCTGCCAGGATGGAGCCATGACCGACCCGACCACGGAGCGTTTCGAACTCACCACCGTCGCGAACTTCCGCGACATCGGGGGCCGTCAGACCGCCGACGGCCGGCGAGTGGTCGCCGGTCGGCTGTTCCGGTCCGCAGCCCTCGACAAGGCGTCCGAAACCGATCGTGCCTTCCTTGCCGGGCTCGGGCTCCGTGCGATCTACGACCTCCGGTCGATCGCCGAGACCGACGCCGAACCCGACCCCGCCATCGACGGCGCGATCGGCGTTCACCTCGACGTCCTGGCCGACGCACAATCGGTCAGCGCACCGGCCAATCTCGACAAGGTGCTCGCAGACCCCGAGACCGTCGCGGCCGCCAACGAGAAACTCGCCGACGGCAGCGGGGTCGAGCGCATGATCGAGGCGTACCGCGAGTTGGTGAACCTGCCGAGTGCGCTGCGCTCCTACGCCGACTTCTTCCGCGGTCTCCTCGACGGATCGCCGGTCCTGTTCCACTGCACCGCCGGAAAGGACCGGACCGGCTGGGCCGCTGCTTCATTCCTCACCCTGTTGGGTGTCGACCGCGACTCTGTCTACGAGGACTATTTACTGACGAATGAGATGTTTCTGCCGGCGATTGCGTCGGTGTTCGACGGCTTCGAGGCCGCCGGCGGTGACCCGGACCTGCTGCGGCCGTTGCTCGGCGTCCAGGAGTCCTACCTCGACGCAGCCTTCGCGGAGATGAATCAGAGATTCGGCACGATCGAGAATTACTTCGCGGAGGGTCTCGGTATCGACACCGATGCGCAAACGGTGCTGCGAGATCTCCATCTGGAGCGATGACGGGTCGCGTAACCAGGTTCGGGCACTGTGAATCGGCGCGTGAAACCTGATGATTTGACGCGCGAATGCGGCAGGCGAACGGCCGGGGCCGGCGATTCATGGCACCAGCTGTCCGGCTGTGGCGGGTGTCGGGACTTCAGCGGAACACGATGCAGGTCGTGGTCCCGTGTGCGACGAGCTTGCCGTCGTCGGAGTACACCTTGCCCTCCGCTGTCGCGGTGCGCCCGCCCACATGGATGACGCTGCCGATCGCGGTCAGTTCGCCGGCGTCGACGGCCACCGCCCGGATGTAGTTGATCTTGAGTTCGAGCGTCGTATAGCCGACGCCTGCGGGCAGCGTGGTGTGCACCGCGCATCCCATCACCGAGTCGAGCAGGGTTGCACAGATGCCGCCGTGGACCGTGCCCAGCGGATTGGCGAAGTCGGCCTGCGGGGTCACGGTGAAGGTCACCCGGCCCTCCTCGATCTCCTTCGCCGACATCCCGAGAAGCCGCCAGATACCGGGCCGATCGGGGTCGGGTTCGCGCATCGCCGCGCGCAACAGTTCCAGGCCGCTCATGGCGGAAGGCTCCAGAATCTCCGTGTCAGCGCTCATGACTATGTAGGATGGCATAGATAGCAGCGATTATGAAGGCCTGCATAGGGGAGTGTGATGAATTCGAGCGACGGGCCCTTTGCGGCAACGTCTCTGGATGAATCGCGGGTCCGTGCCACCGAGTGGGGTCCACGCGAGCGGATGGTGGTCAACGCGGCGGATCTGATCGGCCGTGACGGCGTCGCGGCCACGTCGATCGGTGATGTCATCGCGGCGAGTTCAGCGCCGCGCGGGTCCATCTACCACCACTTTCCCGGCGGAAAGACGCAGCTGATGACCGAAGCCGTGCGCTACGCCGGCGACTTCATGGCCGCGCGCATCAGCAGGGAGAGCTCGGCCACCCCCGCAGAGGCAGTTGCCGAGATCGGCGACGTCTGGCGGCGGATGCTGGTGAACACCGATTACGAGTTCGGCTGCCCGGTCCTGGCCGGGGGATTGGCGCGCCGGTCCGAGCCCGCGGTCGCCGACGAGGCAGAACAGATCTTCGCGCGATGGACCCGGCTGATCTCGGCTCGACTGGTCCACGAGGGTGTGGAGGTCGAACGGGCCGACGCGCTGGCCGACCTGGTCATCGCCGCGATCGAAGGGGCCGTCGGGCTCTGCCAGACCCAGCGGACGGTCGAACCCCTCGACCGCGTGATCGCCGAATTATCCCGGCTCTGCGACGCTGCGGCCACATGACGGGGACGCCCGAGATGTACGTCACCCTCGCGATCGCGTAGGTTCTTCTCCCAAAGCACGAGTGCGTCTGGCGGTTCACCGCGGCGACGCCTGGGTGTCACGGGGAGGTAGACGTCATGACGCCGGTGTACCGGCACATCCTGGGCTCGGATTTCGATCGCCTTCATCCCAATGTTGCATGGCGGTACAGCATCGATTCGACCTCGGGGGTGGCCCAGATGGCCACCGGGATCTATGAATCGGTCTATGTGACCTCCGCCTTGCCGCCACCGTTCTTCTGGCATTACGCGAAGCGCAACGCCTTGCCGTCCAAGAGCAGCAGAATGGTCCCGTTCACGCAGGGCCACTACTGCTACGTCGACGAACTCGGCCGCGAATGCCTTGCCGTCCTGCGCGACTTCCAGTACACGACGGGCACCCGAAGTCTCAATTCGTTGTTGGTCTCCGGCAGCGGTGGCCTTGTCGACTACTTCGGTGACGGACCCGAACTGCTGTACCCGATCGAGCCGTCGGTGACCAAGTCCGGCGAACTCCTGCTGGAGAGCGGGCCGATGCGATGGCTCGGGCGCGGCCCCAAGATCGGGATGCGGGGCATGTTCGCCACACAGATGAAGTACATCGAGGGCTGGGACGACGCGCGGCAGCGGTTCCGGTGCGATGCGACGGTCCGCAACCCGGTCATCGGCGAGATCCTGCACTTCCGTGGCTGGTTCACCGCCACCGACCAGGCATGCACTGTCCGTGACATCCCAGACGAGGCCTGGCCACTCAACCTGGTCGATCGGGAGCAGTAGGCGCCACGAGACGGCGGTGCCCGACTCCGTCGTGAGCGCGGTGCGATCACGAATCGGCACACCGCGTGGTTCGACCCACCACGCTCGCGCGGCACGGTAGGTTCTCTGCCATGGCTGTCTCCGCGAAAACCGAGTTCGATGTTGCTGCACCACCGTCGGTCGTGATGGAAGTGCTGTTGGATGTGGAGTCTCTCCCGGAATGGTCGGGTCCGCACAAGGAGGCGGAGATCCTCACCTCGCACGACGACGGCTCGCCCGACCAGGTGCGCGTGGTGGTGACCGCTGCGGGTATCTCCGATGAGCAGACCCTCAACTACAGCTGGACCGAGAACACCTGCACCTGGGACCTCATCAAGGCCAATCAACTCAGTGATCAGCACGGTATATACGTTGTCACCCCGACCGAGGACGGTTCGCACATCGAGTTCACCCTCGACGTCGAGTTGAAGATCAAGATGCCCGGCCTCATCGTCAAGCGGGCCCAGAAGATGGCCGTCGACACGGCCCGCAAAGGATTGACCGCAGAGGTCGAGCGCCGCGCTGCCGGCTGACCCGGGGGCCGCCTGGCCCGTTCGGCGTTGATGCGTTGGACACAGTTCGGCCACCCGCTCCGCAGGGTGCGCTGGTTGGTGGGTACGCTGACTCTCGGATGCTGGCGCACTGTGCGTCCCGCGGCGAACGAGGAGGTCAAATCCTATGCGTATCAACAACCTTGGGACCCGCGCTGCGGCGCTGATGATCGGTGGGTCGGCGTTGGCCGCGATGATCGGACTCGGCGGCGGTCATGCGGCTGCCGCGACGACGTGTTCGGCGGCCGACGGGCATCAGATCGAACATGTCGTGGGCACGGGTGGGTGCGGCGCCAAGGCCGGTCCCGGCAGCCATGCGCAGGCCGAGGAATCCAGCGGCGCCGGGACTGCGGTCGCCGTGGCCGATTCCGGTGGCAACGCGAACGCGCGTAATCTGCAGCCCGGTTCGACGGCGCTGTCGGGAGCCAACACGGGCGGTAACTCGTACTCGGTGACCACCGGGCCCAAGGCGTTCTCGCTCGCCCAGGCGCGACAGGGCGGAACGACAGTCGCTGTCGGCGGTTGGGGCGGCGCGGCGATCGCCGGTGCGGGCGGAGTGCTCTGCCAGGGTGGTTTCGCCACCGCCTATGACAGCACCACCGGCAAGGCATGCCTGCGATCGGGTTCGATCGACCTGCGCAACTGAGTCGGATCGGACCGGATCACATTCCGGGTCTGGCGCGTTCACCTGCTTGCAACCCGTCATTCGGTCGATACGCATATCGTTGAGGGGTGACCGAGTTACACGATCCTGTCCTGGGTTCCTCAGCCGAGATCGGGCCCGATTTCAGTGTCCTGAACGGCCGCGAGGCGTTGCAGAAGCTCGTCGATCTCCGTAATACCGCGCAGTTCACGGTGAACGACGACGATGACGACGACCCGGTTCTGCTCACGCTGCCGGAACGGAACGTCGTCGACACCTGGCGCCAGGACTACCCGTACGACGAGCGGATGAGCCGTCGCGAGTACGAGGTGACCAAGCGTCGACTGCAGATCGAGCTGCTGAAACTGCAGAAGTGGTCCAAGCAGACCGGGCAGCGCCACCTGCTCGTGTTCGAAGGACGGGACGCCGCAGGCAAGGGTGGAACCATCAAGCGGTTCAACGAACATCTCAACCCCCGCGGCGCTCGCACCGTCGCGCTGGAGAAGCCCAGCGAACGCGAATCGACCGAGTGGTACTTCCAGCGGTACGTGCAACACCTTCCGGCGGGCGGCGAGCTGGTGTTCTTCGACCGCTCTTGGTACAACCGTGCCGGAGTGGAGCGCGTGATGGGCTTCTGCACGCCGGATCAGTACGACCAGTTCATGAATCAGGTGCCGGCATTCGAGAAGATGCTCGTCGACGACGGCATCAACCTGGTCAAATTCTGGTTCTCGGTGACCCCGCTCGAACAGCGCACACGGTTCGCCATCCGCCAGATCGACCCTGTGCGGCAGTGGAAGCTGTCTCCGATGGATCTGGCGTCGCTGGACAAATGGGATGCTTACACCGGTGCCAAGGAAGCGATGTTCGCCGCCACCGACACCGACCACGCACCGTGGACCGTGGTGAAGAGCAACGACAAGAAGCGTGCCCGCATCAACGCGATGCGCTATGTGCTGAGTCTGTTCGACTACGAGGGCAAGAACGCCGAGTTCGTCGGTGCCCCTGACCCGTTGATCGTCGGACGTGCAAGCGATCTGGTCGACGAATAGCCATCTGAGCGACCTCCGCGTCGACCTCGCCGTCGGCCGGTAGCCTCGTGACCGTGCGGACATTTCTGAGCGGACTCCTGACCTTGGTGGCAATGGCCGCGATCGTGCTGGCATTCCCGTCGCTCTGGGTGAAAGAACGTCTCGTCGATCCCGATGGCTTCGTCGCCACGATCACCCCGATGGCCCAGAACGAAAAGGTCCAGGACTATCTGGCCGGTCAGATCGCCGACGAGATCACGAACAGGGTGGGTATCCCGGCGACGTCGGTGGTGGCCGAGCCCGCGGCCCGCGCCTACACGCACAGTGATCAGTTCGAGGCGGATTTCGTCGATGTCGTGTCGCAGCAGCACGCCTGGTTGTTCGATCCGCCGCCGCCCGACGGGAACACCTCGGTGATGCAACTCGACATCACCGACATGGTGAACCGGGTCATCGCTCAGACAGGTGTGGGTGCGCGTGTGTCCGGCCCCATCGTCGTGCCGTTGAACCGCGGCGGCTCGGGGCTCGAGGCCGGTCGCTATCACGATGTCGGCAAGCAGATCACCTCGACGGCATACCTGTCGCTCGTCGTGGCCGTGGCGGCCGGCCTGTTGGCCCTGCTCATCGCGCGCCGACGATCCGTGGTCGTGGTCTGGCTGGGTGTCGGTGTGATCCTGTCGGCCGCATTCGCCTGGGCCGTGGCACTGTTCTTCGCCGACCGGGCCAAGCAGGAGGTCGAAGCAGCCGAGGAAGGCGGACGTGAGGTCGCCTCGGTGGTGATCGACGGTGCCGCCGACAACCTCCAGCATCTGGCGCTCATCGTCGGTGCGGCCGGGGTCGCTGTGGTGGCAGTCGGGATTCTCGGCCGTGTGATCATCGGCCGACGGTGACCTATTCCGATCCGATTACGGGTGACGCGTGGCTGCCACGACCGCGTGCCCAGGTCTGGTGCCGTACAGATCACCGCAGAGCGATGTCGAGTGGATGATCCACTCCGCGACCCGCTCCGGTGATCCCGGTGGACCCTGTGAAGGGTGGTGCCTCGGGGACCGGGGAAGTGAGCTCGCTGAAATCGACGGGCGACCCCCCCGATCCCTGAGGAGGCCCGGAGCGATAGCGAAGGCTATGCCCACCCCGATCCCTGAGGAGGCCCGGAGCGATGGCGAAGGCTATGCCCACGGAACTTGTCAAGGGGTTTGAGGCCAATGGGTGTTAGGCGACTGTCGGTTTTTGCTCCTCTTGGGGTTTGTTGATCCAGGCTGCCTCGGGCAGTGCGAGGATCTTCGGGGCGGGATCGCTGGGTCCGAAGCGTTCGGGGTGGGCGCGGTGGGCCGCGGCGAGAGTGCGGGTGCGTTCGGCGGCGATGGTGGCGGCGTGGCCGTAGTGCACATCGGCGGGTGTGTGCAGGCCGATGCCGCTGTGGCGGTGGGTGTGGTTGTACCAGTCGGTGAAGGTGGCCATGAACTCGCGGGCCTGTTGGATGGACCCGAACCGGGTGGGGAACACCGGCGCGTATTTCAGTGTCTTGAACCAGGATTCGCTGTACGGGTTGTCGTTGGAGACGTGTGGGCGTGAATGTGAGCGGGTCACCGACAGGTCGGCGAGCAGTTCGGTGACGGTCTTCGAGGTCATCGAGGTCCCCCGATCGGCGTGCACGACCTCGGGGATGCCGTGGACCCCGAACACCTCACGCATCATGGCGGTGGCCAGCGGCCCGGATTCGCGGGTCTGCACGTGTACCCCGACGATGTAGCGCGAGTAGATGTCGATCATCACGTACGCCTCGTAGTACACCCCCCGCTGCGGGCCGGCGAGTTTGGTGATGTCCCAGGTGTAGACCTGGCGGGGGCCGGTGGCCACCAACTCCGGTATCGCGGTGGCGCGATGGGTGGCCTGTCGGCGACGCTCCCGGACCTGGTCGTGGGCGCCCAGGATGCGATACATCGTGGAGATCGAACACAGGTAGCAGTCCTCATCGAGCAACGTGGCGTACACCTGGGCCGGTGCGCAATCCACGAACCGGTCACTGGCGAGCACCGCCAGCACCTGGTCACGTTCGCTCTGGTCGAGCTTGTTGGCCGGCTCCACCCGCGCCGCAGCAGCGCGCCGGCCAGTCGCCGGGGTCCGGGCACCACCGTCACCTTCGGCCTCAGCGATCTCGGTGGCGGTGCGTCGTGCCATGGTGGCCCGCGACATCCCGGTCAGCAGCGCCGCGGTGCGCTGGGGGGTTCCGGCCGCGGTCAACGCCGTAAACGTCGTCATCAACGCTGTCCGCGCGGGTCCTCGGAATCCGCGCTCTTGGAGATCTGCTCCAAGAGCGCGTGTGCTTTTCCCATGATCTCCAGCGCGGTTTGGGTGGTTTCCAACCTGCTGGTGGCCTGAGCCAGTTCCTTTTTCAACCGGGCGATCTCAGCCTGCTCGGCGCTCAACCCCGACCGGGGCACCCGACCGGCCGCGGCCTCATCGGCGTGCAGGACACCACCATCACGCAACCGACGCCACTCACTCATAAACGACGAATACAAGCCCTCACGCCGCAGATAGGCGCCGCCCTCACCGGTCTCACACGCCTTCTCATAGGCCGCGAGGTACCTCAACTTGTCCTCGGCGGTGAAACTGCGGCGCCGCCGCGGCCCCTGACCACCAGTGTGCTGCTCACTACCACTGTCCATCACCCCATTATCGGAGCTACTGACACTCACAACAGACATCGATACTCATCCTGATCTCGCCCTGCCAAACGGGGGGGTTGCTACGAAGCGCTGGTCTCAACTCACCCTGACAGACAGGGCCACCCCGATCCCTGAGGAGGCCCGGAGCGATGGCGAAGGGCCGTCACGAAGGGTCGGCCCTTCGTGACGCTCGCAAGCTCGCTCCTCAGGGACCGGGGGACGCTCGCAAGCTCGCTCCCTTCGTGACGCTCGCAGGCTCGCTCCTCAGGGCGGCGCCTCAGGGACCGGGGGACGCTCGCAGGCTCGCTCCCTTCGTGATGCTCGCAGGCTCGCTCCCTTCGTGATGCTCGCAGGCTCGCTCCTCAGGGCGGCGTCTCGGGGCGGCGCCTCGGGGCGGCTCCTCAGGGCGGCACCTCGGAGACAGGGACCGAAAGGCCGCCACGTCATTACGATGGATTCGTGACCGCCGTGTGGCGCTACCTCCGCAGCGCGCCCCTCACCTTCATCTGGTTGGTGATACTGCTGGTCACGACGATCGTTCAACGATCACTGAGTGAGCACGAACTCGACGAGGTGCTCGGCGAGCGGTCGACAAACCTGCATCACCTCACCACCGACCCGGTGGATGTGCTGGTCACCAGCCTGTTCTGGATCGACGGAGAGTACTGGTTGCCGTACCTGGTGCTGTTCTGCGTGTTCCACCAGCCGGCCGAACGTTGGCTCGGGTCTGGTCGTTGGCTGATCATCGGACTCAGCGCGCACGTCATCGCCAGCTACGTGAGCCAGGGTCTGCTCGGCCTGGCCATCCGGCTCGGCTCGGCAAGCACCTCGATGGTCAATGTCACCGACGTCGGCGTCAGTTATTTCCTCGCGGCCATCGTCGGAGTTCTCACCTACCGCATCGCCTACCCATGGCGATGGATCTATCTTGTCGGCATTCTCGTGGTGTACGGCCTACCGCTGGCGGTCGATCTGAATTTCACCGCCATCGGCCACTTCACATCGCTGGTCATCGGTCTGGCGTGGTATCCGATCACGCGCGGCCGCGATGCGGCGCCGTGGAATCCGATCGACACGGTCCGCCGCATCGCCGGCAGTCATTCCTTGGACAGGGTGCGCCACAGGAACTCGTAGGCCAGCGCCGACTTGAACGCCGCCTGCTTGTTGTCCGCGGCGCCGCCGTGGCCGCCTTCGATGTTCTCGTAGTAGGCGACCTCGTGCCCCAATTCCTCCAGCCGCGCAACAAGTTTGCGGGCATGGCCGGGATGCACACGGTCGTCACGGGTGGATGTGGTCACCAGTATCGCCGGGTAGTCCGCGTCGGCAGAGAGGTTCTGATAGGGCGAGAACGGCTCCATATACGCCCACTGTTCGGGATCGTCCGGGTCGCCGTACTCGGCCATCCACGACGCACCGGCCAGCAGCAGGTGGTAGCGGCGCATGTCGATGAGCGGAACCTGGCAGACCAGTGCGCCGAACAGGTCTGGGTACCGCGTCAACATCACACCCATGAGCAGGCCGCCGTTCGACCCCCCCCTGGGCACCCAGCTGCTCCGGCGTCGTCAGCCCGGCCTCGACCAATGCCCTTGCAACGCTTGCGAAGTCCTCGTAGACGAGATGTCTGCCGGCCTTCTGCGCCTGGGTGTGCCAGGACGGGCCGTACTCGCCGCCGCCACGAATGTTGGCGATGACGTAGATGCCGCCGCGGGCAACCCAGCCCCGCCCGGCGATCGCCATGTACCCGGGGGTCAGCGAATTCTCGAATCCTCCGTATCCGTACAGCAGTGTGGGTCCCGATTCCACCTCGCTGCGGCGGACGACGAAGTACGGGATCTGGGTGCCGTCATCGGACGTGGCGAAATGTTGCTCCGCCACAACGTCGTCGGCGTCGAAGAACGACGGCGACTGCTTGATCACGTCGGGCCCCGAGCCCGACTCCCCGTGGAGCAAGCTGGGCGGCGTGGTGAATGAACTGGCCGACCAGAAGATCTCATCGCTGTCGTCCGGGTCGGTGTCCAACACGGAAATCGTTGCCAGGGCGGGCAGTCCCGGCGTCTCGATCGGTTCCCAACTCCCGAGACGGAGCGTCGACACCTGCGTCTGCACATCGTGCAGGGTGGTGAGGATCAGATGGGACTTGGTGAACGAGTAGTCGCTGAGGCTGGTGTGGGCGTCGGGCTCGAACAGCACGGTCACCTCGCGACCGCCGGCGAGATAGTCCTCATAGTCGAAGCACATGAGGGTTCCCGGGGCGTAAGGAGTCTCGCCGATGACCCACTCGGTTCTGGGCATCACGAACAGCCAGTCGTACCGCACGCCAGAGTGGGCGTCGGTCGGCACGTCGATCAGGATCTTCTCGCCGTCGCGGAGTTCGTAACGCAACGAGTTGAAGAAATCGGTGGCCCGACTGGCGAAATGGCGTTCGTAGCCCGGCGTGTTGTCATACCCGACACCCGCGGACACATCGTCGACCTCCCCGGCGAACACGTCGACGGCATCGGCCAACGGCGTTCCGCGCGTCCATCGGCGGGTGATCCGTGGGTAGCCGGACGTGGTGAGCGCCGACGTCCCGTCCGGCTGTTCACCGAAATCGGTTCCGACGTAGACGGTGTCACGGTCGATCCAGCCGATGCTGGATTTGTTCTCCGGCAACTCGAAACCGTCGGTGACCCAGTCGCGTGTGACCAGATCGAACTCGCGGATCACCGTGGCGTCGGCGCCTCCACGCGACAACGACACCAGCGCGTGACGGTACTCGGGGCGCAACACGGCCGCACCGGACCACACCCAGTTCTCGTCCTCGGCGGCTGCCAGCGCGTCCACATCGATCAGCACATCCCACTCGGGCGAATCGGTCCGATAGGACTCCAGCGTGGTCCGCCGCCACAGCCCCTTCGGATTCGTCGCATCGCGCCAGAAGTTGTAGAGGTACTCGCCGCGACGGCGCACATAGGGAATGCGGTCGTCGGTGTCGAGAATCTCCAGCGCCTCCGCCTCCAGCGCAGGGAACCGGTCACCCGACGACAGGTCATCGACCGTGGGTTGGTTGTGAGCCCGCACCCAGTCGAGCGCCCGATCGCCGGTCACGTCCTCCAGCCAGAGATACGGGTCGTCGGTGTGGGCGTCGTTCGGTGCGGACATCGTGCGTACAGCCTTTCCTCGTCACGGTGGCGCGGCGAGTTCGGTACTGCTCAGGCGTGCCGCGCGCCGAGATCCAACCTAGCGCGTTCGGCCATATGGACGTCGGGTGAGCCGGTCGCATCGGCCAGGATGGATTCGCACGCCGCCGCGACCCGCAGTACCGCGGCGTCGCCGAGGTGGCGTCCGACGATCTGCATCCCCACCGGCAGCCCGTCCCGGGTGCGGCCGACCGGCACACTGATGGCCGGCTGACCCGTCAGGTTGGCGACAAAGGTGAACCCCTGCCACGCGGTGTCGGACACCTCCCGGCCGTCGATGACGGTGGGCCCCTGGATATCCACCTCGAACGGCGGAACGCAGGTCGTGGGGGTGATCAAAATGTCATTCCCGCCCATCAGCGCGGCCATCCGGTTGACGATGGATTTGCGCCACATCGTCGCGCCGGTGAAATCCTCGGCCGACCACTCCCGGCGCAACATCGCGACCAGGTGCGGCGACATCTGATCACCGATCTCGTCGACCATCCTGCGCATGCCCACCAGGTCGGTCTCGGACATGATCAGTGCGGTGAACTCGTCGCCGGGTTCGCTCCAGCCCGGGTCGACGGGGTTGACCGACCACGACAGAGTGTCGGCCAGCCGGGAGACCGCTTGCTCGATCGCCGTGCGAACCTCGCGATCCACCGCCAGATAGCCGAAGTCCATGCTGAACGCCACCTGCAGGTCACGAGCTCCTGACGGATCGCGTCGCAGCCCGGGAACGATCGCATCCCAGTCGACGTCACCGGACGGGATCGTGTGGCGATCTCGTGGGTCGGGCCCGGCGAGCACCGCCATCACCGAGCACACGTCCTCGACGGTTCGGCAGATCGGCCCGATGTGTTCGATGCTCTCCCAGCCGGAGACGCCGGGATGGCGGGGATCACGGCAGCCCGGGTACACCGGCACGCGGCCCATCGACGGTTTGAAGCCGACGAGTGAGGTGAACGCGGCGGGAATCCGGATCGAGCCCCCGCCGTCGCTGCCCAGTGCGAACGGGACGATGCCGGCGGCCACCGCGGCCGCCGACCCCGCGCTCGACCCGCCGGGGGTGAGCCGGGTGTCCAACGGATTGCGGGTGGTCGGGAACAGTGGATTCGTACCCGTTGCGCTGTAGCCGAATTCGCTGGCATTGGTCTTGCCCAGGCTGATCGCCCCGGCCGCGGAACACCGTTCCACCACGATGTCGTCCTCATCTGGGACGAAGTCGCGGTAGGCGACCGAACCCGACGTCGTACGAACGCCTTTCGTGCAGATGAGATCCTTCACACCATAGGGCACGCCGGCCAGCCGACCCACCGGCAGGCCCGCCGCGACGTGGGTGTCGATCGCGGCGGCCGCCTCGAGTGCGAGATCTGTTGTCGGCGTGCAGAAGGCGTGGATCTCATGATCGATGGCGGATTGCCGTTCGACTGCCTCGGTGACGATCGAGGTGGCGGTGGCCGCGCCGCGGCCGACGGCGTCGGACAACTCCGACACCGGCGGCCATGGCTGCGGACCGATCATGCGGGTACCGCCGGCGCAGCCGAACGCTCGGCGGTCGTGTCGGCGTCGGCGGGCGACGACGAACGGTCGAGCGCCTTCTCGTAGATCCAGAACACCAGGGCGGCAACGACGATGCCGACCAGCGCATCCACCGATCCGGGCACCGTGTAGTGCGACACCGTCGCGACGACGGCGCCGATCACCCACGCGGTGAAAGCACTGGCCCGCAGCCGCGTGGCCGCCCCGGCCGACCGCTTGAGGACCAGCTGATCGACGATGAGGATGGCGCCGATCGGCGGCACGAAGATCCCCAGGAGGTTGAGCCAGTCGAGGAAGTACGACCACACGCCGGTCACGGCGATCGCCGCACCGAGGACGCCGAGACCGACGGCGACCGGACGCATCGTCAGCTTGGTGATGCCCGACCAGCCGACCGCGCCGTTGTACAGACAGTGGCTGGCCACGCTGCCGAGATTGGCGAAGACGAAGAACACGGCCACGGCCGTCAGGATCGTGCTGTGCCCGGTCAACAGGCCCAGGAAGCCGCCGCCGTTGGACGCGGGGTCGGTGGACCCGCCGACCGCGACGACCAGACCGCCGATCGCGTAGGCGACGAAGTTGGACACCGGAAAGGCGGTGAATGTTGCTGCGACTGCCGACTTTCCGGTCTTCGACCAGCGGGTGAAGTCGGCGGTCATGGTGCCCGAGTCTGCGAATCCGGCGATCACGATGCCGACCGCGGCACCGAATGTGAGTGCGGTTCCGGAGCCCTGGTATCCGACGACATCGCCGACGGACAGACTGTTGCCGGTGGCGCCGTAGTAGAGGGCGATCCCGCCGAGGATGAGGAACAGCGGGGTCGCGATCATGCCGAGCCACGAGAGTGCGCGGATACCGACGGTGGTCAGCCCGGTGTAGATCACCGCGCCCAGGGCGGCCGCAAGGATCGGCGACCACCCGAGGGCGTCGTGCATGGTGGTGCCCGTGAGCCCGATCTGGAAGGAGAACCAGCCGATGACCACGGTGGCGAGGAAGCCGGTGGCGATCAGCCGGCCGGTGGAGCCGAATGTCGCGAGCGCCTGCAGGGAGAAACTCCGTCCGGTCTTGCCGGCGATGTAGCTGAGCGCGCCGACATAGCCGAACAGGACGAGATTGCCGAGGAGCAGGGCGATCATCCCGTTGGTGAAGCCGAGGTTGTAGACGACCACCCCGCCGAACACGGCGTTGCCGAGGTTCATCGGGAAGCCGAACCACACCGCCGCGATCGACGCCAGGCTGCGCCGGGCACTGACCGGGACGGGCTCGTGCTCATACTCTTCGCCGAGTTCGGCGGCCAGGTCATGGTGATGACCCTCTGCATGCTTCTCGGCGTGGTGTTGATGGACGTCATGTGTCATGATGTGATTCCTTGCAGGAGGCCGCATGCTGGCACATGCGGTGTTCGGGTGGAGTGAAGAGCGGTACGCGGCGACGGGTACCGAGCGAGATCAGCCTGCGACGGCTGCGTCTTTGGAGCGATCCCCAAAGAGGTGCGTGAGTACGCGGCGGCGATTGACGCGTACATGTTCGGCGGCGAGCCGGGCCGATTGTTCGCCGTCCTTGGCGATGATCGCCTCGAGCAGTTCCTCGTGCTCGGCCCAGAGCTGTTCGGGTTCGCTGTTCTGGCGGAATATCCAGTGCAGGCGCCCCTCGAGAGGTTCGAGGATCGAGGTGAGCAGATCGTTGCGCGACAGACTGTTCACTGCGTCGTGAAACTGTTCGTTGAACTCGTGGAGTGCCGGTCCGTCCCCCGACTCCAGGGCCTTGCGGGCACGGTTGCGCAGGGCGACCAGGCGCGCCGCGTCCTTCTTCGTCAGCTGCTCGGCGGCCCTGCGGAACACCAGGCTCTCCAATGCTTCCCGGACGTCGAACAACTCCAGGACGTCGCGCCGCGAGAGCTTCTTGACGATGACACCGCGGGTGGCCAGCATCTCGACGAAGCCCTCGGTGTTCAACATGCGCAAGGCCTCGCGGACGGGGAGTCGTGAGACGCCGAAGTCGGCGGCGACGTCACGCTCCACGATGCGGTCACCGGGCTGGTAGGTGCCGTCGATGATGCGCTCGCGGAGTTGATCCCTGATCGACTCGCGCAGCGGCCGTCCGGCGGACTCGTCCGCCGACACCATCTCCAGCTTTGAGCCTGTGTGGTGATGTTGTGCCATCGCCTGGTGACTTTCCGTGAGGTTCGGGACGCGCCTGTTTGGGATCCCAAAATCAAACTAGGGAGCCGTGCCGTCTGCGTCAATCGTTGGTGTCGCCGCAGCTCAACGGGGCGTTTGGAACGTCATAAGCCCAGCTCAGGCCCCGATTGAAGGTTGATCTCGTGCGCGATCTGTTCAAGCGCATGGCATCAGTGAAAGATATTGGTAGACAAGGAGATAAGAGAAAATATGTCGACATTATCGGTCGGTTTTGGGATTCCAAAAGCGTAACCTGACGTTCCCATTCGGCCGATTCTGAGTAATACCGCTGTAACACGACGAAACCCGACTCCGACCGAGGACGACGCCGCCCGAGTCCGGCGAAAGTGCCACCACGCAGGGCGTTCGTAGATATTCTGGGCGCGGTCGGACGTCGTGCCGTCCCTGCCGCTGATGGCATGCCTCGAGGAAGCAGGTTGGGCTCATGGTCGTTCGATCGTCGGCGGGCCGGCGGGATCGCCGCTCGGTCGCCATCGTGGGCGTGGCGGTGGTCGCAGTTGCCGGACTCGTCGCTGCCTGTGACACCGGGTCGTCGGGTTCGGGGTCGTCGGAGTCGGCATCGTCGTCGCCGTCGTCATCGGCTCCCGGAAATCCGAACGCCGCGGTCGCTGATCCGTTACCGGACAACGCCGTGGACAACGCGGTCGGACAACTCGACGATCTCGTCGCATCGCTGATGGACTCGACCAAGATCCCCGGCATGGCGGTGGCCGTGGTGCATGGCGATCAGACCGTGTACGCGAAGGGGTTCGGCGTCGACGAGGTGGGCACCGACCGAAAAGTGGATGCCGACACGGTGTTCCCGCTGGCATCGACTGGGACACGCCTGTAGCGGCGAATCTGCCCGGCTTCGCCCTGTCCGATCTCTATGTCACGCAGAACGTGACGATCGGCGACATGTACGCGCATCGTTCAGGTCTGCCCGATCATGCGGGGGACAAGCTCGAGGACATGGGTTACGACCAGCAGCAGATTCTCGCCCGCCTGCGCTATGTGCCGCTCGACCCATTCCGGATCACATACAACTACACCAACTTCGGTGTCACCGCGGCCGCGGAATCCGTGGCACGTAAGGCAGGGGACGACTGGGGTGCGTTGTCGGAGAAGACGATCTACGGACCCCTCGGCATGACCCACACCAGCTCCAGCTTCAGTGATTTCGAAGCACAGTCCGACCGGGTCGTCGGCCATGTGAAGGTCGACGGCAACTGGGTCAAGACTCCCGCACAGCGCGACCCCGACGCGCAGGCCCCGGCGGGTGGCGTGTCGTCGTCGGTCGACGACCTGACCCACTGGCTGGCGATGCTGCTCGCCGAGGGCAAGTATCAGGGCAAGCAGATCGTCGGCGAGGAGGCGCTGACGACCGCGGTGACGCCTCAGATGATCTCGTCGCCATCAGCGTCCCCCGACGCCCGCGCGGGTTTCTATGGCTACGGATTCAACTCCTCGGTCACCGAGGGTGGTCGCACCCAGTACAGCCACTCCGGTGCGTTCGGGATGGGCGCCGCCACGAACTTCCTGGTCCTCCCGTCGGCCGATGTCGCGATCGTCGCACTGTCGAACGCGTCGCCGATCGGAGCGGTGGAAGCGCTCACGGGTGAGTTCGCCGACCTGGTCCAGTTCGGCGAGGTCCGCCATGACTGGCGCGCGCTCTATGGTCATGCGTTCGACGAGATGAACCAGCCGTCGGGGAGTCTCGTCGGACAGCAGGCACCCGCGAATGCGGCCGCCGCGCAGCCCCTGTCGTCGTATGTCGGTACCTACCGCAACGACTTCTACGGACCCGCCGTCGTCCGGGAACAGGACGGAAAGCTCGTCCTCGCGATGGGACCCGACGGTAAGACCACCCACGAACTGACCCCCTGGGACGGCAACACCTTCACTTTCACGCTGCGCAACGAGAACGCCGAACTCGGATCGATCTCGAAGGTCAGCTTCGAACCCGGGGCGACGAGCCAGCGGATGACCATCGAGTACTACGACGACGAATGCAGCGACGGGGTGTTCACCCGAGCCGGCTGACGAGGTCCACCGCGCACCGGACTGTCATCAGATCCTCACCCAGATGTCGCAGCCTGTGCCGTGGCGCCGATTACGCTCGTCGCATGCTCACGGTGTACACGCCGCTCGGAAGGCTGGGTCGTCGCCGACTGTCGGTGGCGGTCCTCGGCCTGATCGCCGTTCTGGCCGCCGGTCTGCTGATGTCGCCGACCGCCCGATCCGCGCCGACGGCACCGGGGTCCGATGTCGCGACCGCCGCGCGCGGCTATGTGTACGGGTATGCGCCTGTCGCGATGGTCCGAACCCGATCACAGCTGCTCTGCCGACGGGCGCCGAATGCGTTGACGAACGTCCCGATCGCGGCGAACCCGCTGATCCGTGCGGTCGTCGCGCCGAACTCGGACACCCTGTACACGACGGCGTTCCTCGATCTGCGCAACGGCCCGGTGACCGTGAGCCATCCGGCGACCGGCGGACGGTACCTCGTGCTGCAGTTCCTGGACATGTACACCGACGTCATCGGGAACGTCGGCGCGCGGACCACCGGGTCGGGAGCCACGGCGGTGACCGTCGTGCCGCCGGGCTACACCGGGCCGATTCCGGCACACTCACGCCGGATGGAATCGTCGACCTGGGATGTATGGCTGCTCGGGCGAGTGCTCATCGCCGGAGACCAGCGCCCTTCGGCTCGTGAGCTGCAGGCCGGCATCCGGCTGACCGTCGGGGCACGCACCGGCCTGCCGGCCGTGGTGCCGCCGCGACTGCGGACGCCCACCTGCACCGGTCGATCCCCACAGAATCTCGCCGCCGACGGGTCGGTCTTCTTCGACGAACTGGCGGACGTGATCGCTGCCGATCCGCCGCCTGCCCGCGACCGGGCCGCGGTGGCCGGACTCGCGGCGGTCGGCGTGACGCCCGGGTCCGCGCCCAGCCGGGGGCGGTACGCCGGCGTCCTGGGTTCGGCCATTCCGGTGGGAGAGCGCATGGTCGACGTCGCGGTCACCCGGAATCTCGTGCGCCGTGGTTCGTGGAGCACGGTGTCCACCGCCGGGCACTACGGCACCGATTACGCCACCAGGGCGGCGGTGGCGCGCTGGGGACTCGGCGCCAACGAGGCGGCGGAATCGAGGTATTTCCTGGCATCGACGGACACCGCGGGCAGCAGACTCGACGGCTCACGCACCTACGTCATACATCTCCGCGCTGCCCAGCCGCTGGTTCCGGTCAACAGCCGGGAAGGTGGCTGGTGGTCGATCACGATGTATGACGACGGGAACTTCCTGGTACCCAATCTGATCGGTCGTTACTCGCTGGGACCCGACGCGACCGGACTCACCCGCAACCGCGACGGCTCGGTGGACATCGTGTTGTCGGCGTTGCCGCCGCGTGACCCACGGCAGTTCGCGAACTGGCTGCCCGCGCCGCCCGGGCGGTTCCGCCTCATCTTCCGGCAGTACGTGCCGAGTGACCAGGCCTGGTTTCCGCCCTCGCCGAAGAACCGCGGGAGCTGACGCGGCTCAGACCGTTTGCTCAGACCCGCACGAGCGGATCGGGGACCTCACCCTCGCGGATGGGGCATCGGGTGCGCGAGTAGATCGTCGGCATACAGAGGTTGCAGTGCACACACCGGGACGTCGTGGTCGGATCGGCCTGGATACGCAACGGCAGATCTGGCTCACGCAGCAGCGCACGACCCATTGCGACGAAGTCGAATCCCGCCGCCATCGCTGTCTCGATCGAGGCGCGATCGGTGATGCCGCCGAGCAGGATCAGCGGCATCCGGACCGCCGCACGCAAGTGTCGGGCCAGCGGTAGCAGATAGGCATCGTGGTAGTCGTAGTGCTTGAGGAACATCGGACCCATCGCCTTGAGTCCCAGGCGCATCGCGCCGCTGAAGGCGTCGGCGAACTCCTCGCGCGGCGCATCTCCGTGGAAGAGGTACATCGGGTTGAGCAGTGAACTGCCCGCGGTCGGTTCGATCGCGTCGAGATGGCCGTCGGACTCCAGCAGTTGCGCCACCGCGCAGGCCTCGTCGATGTTGAACCCGCCGAATCGACTGCTGTGCCCGGGGCCAGGCGCGCCCACGCCGTCGTACATGTTGAGTTTGGCCCACACCGCGGCCTCATCGCCGACCTCGTCGCGCACCGCCTCCATCACCTCGCGGGCGAAGCGTGCTCGGTTCACCAGCGACCCGCCGTAGCCATCCCGGCGATGATTGAGCATCGGCGACAGGAAGCAGCTGATCAGATAATTGTGGCCGCAGTGGATCTCGAGGCCGTCGAAACCGGAGTCGACCGCGATCCGGGCGGCACGGCGGAAGGTGGCCACCATCTCGGTGATCCCGGCGGCATCGAGCTTGCGGGTGACCGACATCCCCATCGGGGCCGGGATGCGCGACGGTCCGAGGGCCTTGCGTCGATTCGACACCGAATTGGCGACCGGGCCGGCGTGCCCGAGTTGCGCGGCGGCCAGCGCTCCCTCGGCATGGATGGCGTCGGTCAGTCGGCGCAGGCCGGGCATCGCCTCATCGCGCAACCAGATCTGATGACGGTCGGTGCGACCCTCGGGAGCGACGGCGCAATACGCGACCGTCGACATCGCCACCCCGCCGGCAGCGACCTGCCGATGGAACTCGATCAGGTCGTCGGTGACCAGCGCGTCGGGTGTGGCGCCCTCGAACGTGGCGCACTTGATCAGGCGGTTGCGCAGAGTCAGTGGGCCCAGGCGGGCGGGTGCGAACGGGTCGGGGCCGACGGGATCGGGCGCGGTCATGGGAGCTCCTCGGTTGCGGTGGGCCGGGTGGACGCGGAGAGACCGGCGACCACGAAGTCGCGGAGTGTGACGATCGCGGCGGGTGACTGGGCATGGTCACCGCCGAACTGCGCCAGGATCAGGCCGAACGCCAGTCCCCAGCGGCGTCGTGCCTCGACGTCGGAGATGCCGCCGACGAGGCGACACAGCATGCCGGACCACCGGTCGAGCTGGAACCACGGCTGCGTCCAGTAAGCCTGCGGATGTGTGTGGACGAATCGATCCAGCAGTTGCAGGTGCAGGCGTCCCACCGGCTGGGCCGCGATGTCGACGACGGGGCGCAGGATCTCATCGACGAGGTCGGCGACCGTCGATCGGTCCGGGTCGAATCGGTCCAGCGGATCGGCCCAGTGCGGAGCCATACGGTCCTCGAGGAGTTCGACGGCGAGCCGGTCCTTGGACCCGAAGTGGTAGTGGACGGCCGCCGGGTTCGCGTGGGCGTGCGCGCAGATGGCCCGCACCGAGACCTGCTCGTACCCGTCGGTGAGGAACAGCGATTCCGCCGAGGTGAGGAGGGCGGTGCGCGTCGTCGCGCTGCGCGAGAGGGTCTTGGGCGCCATGACGTCGATGCAAGCACAGTTCCATCACTGATTCAATCAATGATGGAAATCAGTCGGAAGGAGAGTCCTTGGGCGATTCCGCGAGTCGGCGGCGATAGCGCGGGTCATGTCGGGTGGCGCGGGTCGTCGACGATTCGCGCCACCCGACACGATCAGGGTTGTCGGAATCGACCCGCGGGAACGGGAAAGTTACCCCCGGGTACGGGGACGCCCTGCGGCCACGACATGGTCCGACGTAGGCTGGCAGGCGTGTCTGAACACTTTCAAACAGTTGTCCTGGGTGCAGGTCCAGGTGGGTATGTGGCCGCGATCCGGTCCGCCCAGCTGGGCATGAAAACCGCCGTCATCGAAGAGAAGTACTGGGGCGGCGTCTGTCTCAACGTTGGATGCATCCCATCCAAGGCGCTTCTGCGGAACGCCGAGTTGGCCCACATCTTCAACCATCAGGCGAAGACCTTCGGCATGTCCGGCGACGTCTCGTTCGACTTCGGCGCGGCGTTCGACCGCAGCCGCAAGGTGTCGGAGGGGATCGTCAAGGGCGTCCACTTCCTGATGAAGAAGAACAAGATCACCGAGATCGACGGGTACGGGAAGTTCAAGGACGCCAAGACCATCGTCGTGGGAGATCGGGAGATCACCTTCGACAACGTCATCATCAACACCGGCTCGACGGTGAAGCTGCTGCCCGGCGTCGAACTGTCGGACAACGTGGTCACCTACGAGACCCAGATCCTGACCCGTGAGCTGCCGAAATCGATCGTCATCGTCGGTGCCGGCGCCATCGGTATGGAGTTCGGCTACGTGCTCGCCAACTACGGCGTCGACGTCACCATCGTCGAGTTCCTCGACCGGGTGCTGCCCAACGAAGACGCCGACGCGTCCAAGGCCATCGCCAAGGAGTACAAGAAGCTCGGCGTCAAGGTGCTGACCTCCACCAAGGTGCAGTCCGTCAAGGACAACGGCGACAGTGTGACCGTCAGCTACAAAGACGCCAAGGACAACGACGGTGATATCACCGTCGACAAGGTCCTCATGTCCGTCGGTTTCGCCCCGCGTGTCGAGGGCTTCGGCCTGGAGAACACCGGTGTCAAGCTGACCGATCGGGGCGCCATCGACATCGACGACTTCATGCGCACCAACGTCGACGGCATCTACGCAATCGGCGACGTCACCGCCAAGCTGATGCTCGCGCACGTCGCCGAGGCCCAGGGCGTCGTCGCGGCGGAGACGATGGCCGGCGCCGAGACCATGACGCTCGGCGACTACCGATTCATGCCGCGCGCCACCTTCTGCCAGCCGCAGGTCGCGTCGTTCGGACTCACCGAGGCCCAGGCCAAGGACGAGGGGTACAACGTGAAGGCGACGACCTTCCCGTTCAGCGCCAACGGCAAGGCCCAGGGCCTCGGCGAGACGGCCGGTTTCGCCAAGCTGCTGACCAACGCCGACACCGACGAACTGCTCGGCGGGCACCTGGTGGGCGACAATGTCTCGGAGATGCTCCCGGAGATGACCCTGGCCCACAAGTGGGATCTGACCGCCAAGGAGCTCGCTCGTAACGTGCACACCCACCCGACGCTGAGTGAGGCGCTGCAGGAGACCTTCCACGGCGCGATCGGGCACATGATCAATTTGTAGGTTCGTGTAGCCGGGTTGGGATTCGAATCGTGTCGAGTTTCGAATCGCGGCGGGTTTCGAACGGCGGCAAGTTTCGGATCGTGTCGAGTTTCGAATCGCGTCGAGAGAACCCGAAATTTCGCCGAGAGAACCCAGATTTCCGTCGAGAGCATCTGTTTCGTGGGCGGGCTGGGTTCTCTCGACGAAATTTCGGGTTCTCTCGACCGCCGTGCTGGGCGCGTTCTGTGCGTGAGCTTCCGATTGCCGTGCCGGGGCCCACCCATGCGTGAGCTTCCGACCGCCGTGCTGGGCGCATCGGATGGGTGAGCTCGCCCGCGAGTGGGCGCCCGGCTTTTTGCTCGATATCCGGGCGACCGTCGGGCTGCATCGTCGGGGGTCCGGGGACCCGGCGTTCACGTATGCGCGCGACGGATCGGTATGGCGCGCGGTGTACACCCCCGACGGGCCGGGCACCCTGACCATCCGATCGGACGGCACGACGATCGCCGCCCGTGCGTGGGGGCCGGGTGGCGAGTGGCTACTGGAACAGATGCCCGACTTTCTCGGTGCATCCGACGATCCCGGGGCCCTCCGACCGCGTGATCCGGTCGTCGAAGCGCTCGTGCGTCGGTCCGACGGGCTCCGCATCGGCCGCACCGACCGCGTCTGGGAAGCACTGGTGCCCGCCATCCTGGAACAGAAGGTCGTCGGCCGGGAGGCCTGGCGTGCATGGCGATATCTGTTGCGACGCTTCGGTGAACCGGCTCCCGGTCCGGTCCCGGACACCATGCGGGTACCACCGCCGCAGTCGGCGTGGGTGCGGATCCCGAGTTGGGACTGGCATCGCTCCGGTATCGAACCCGTGCGGATGCGTACGATTCGTGGCGCCGCGACGATGGAGGTGGAACGCCACCCCGACCACCTGCGTCTGCTCCGCGGCGTCGGCCGATGGACCGAGGCGGAGACCCGATCGCGTGCCGTCGGCGACGCCGACGTCGTCAACGTCGGCGACTATCACATCCCGAAACTGGTCGGCCTCACCCTGATCGGCGAACCCGTCGACGACGACGGCATGCTCGAACTGCTCGAACCCTATGCGGGACAACGGCAGAGAATCATCCGGATGATCGAGCTACACGGCGCCCGTCCGGAGCGTCACGGCCACCGGATGTCGGTCCGCGACTACCGGGACATCTGAGCCGTGCTCAGGCCGTCTTGGTTGCCAACAGGTACTGTCCCTGGCCGGTGATCGTCTGCTCGACGTGTTCGGCCCCGGCGGCCCGAAGGCGCTCGATGATCTCGTGCCTGTCGAAGATGTGATAGCCCGACAACTCGGCGACGGTGCGTACGCCGGGAAGCGCTGCGAGATCGGTACTGACCGACGTGAAGATCGCGATCTCGCCGCCCGGTCGGGTCACCCGCACGAGCTCGTCGACCACAGGCAGCGGGTCAGGGATGAGGTACAACGCGGCAAGGCAGGTTACGGCGTCGAAGACGTTGTCCGCGAACGGGATCGCATGGGCGTCCGCACGGATGAAGATCGCCCGCGATGTCGCGTTCGTCTCGGCGGCCTTTGACAGCATCGCCGGTGAGTAGTCGATTCCGATACACCGGCCGTCACCGGTCAGGCCGTCGGCGAATCGTCGCGTGTAGTTACCTGGACCGCACGCGACGTCGAGCATCAACCTTTCGCCCGGGCGCGACAGGTATGCGGTCAACGCCCGGTCGAAGTCCGCCGTCCCCGTGCCGCCCAGGCTGAACAGTCGGGTGAACACCGGCCGCCAGAGGCCCTCGTACACATGCGAGAACACCGCGTTGTGCATCATCCGCTGAGCTATCGAATTCACAGTGATCCCCCCAGAACCCGGTGTCCTCGATCAGACCCGGGTGTCGCGCTCGACCCGCAATGTGCCGATCGTCGTCGCCAGCATGTCGTATTGACCGACCAGGAGCACGAACTCGACCAGTCGTGCGTCGTCGAGGTGGCGCCGCAACGCCGACCATGTCGCGTCGGTGATGTCCCGGGTGCCGACCAACTCATCCGCGGCATTCAGGAGGGATCGTTCGCGGTCGCCCCATCCCGCGTCCGGGCCTTCCAGTACGCGGTCGAAGATCTGCCCGGTGATACCGGCACGCGCGCCCAGTCGACGGTGATGATCGAGTTCGTAGGCGCAGTCGCGCAGGTGGGCCACCCGGACGATGATCATCTCGGTTTCCTTGCGCGACAACGAACCAAATGGCATCAGCCGCGCACCGAAGTGCAGCCATCCGCGGAACAGGCCCCTCGCCCGTCCCAGGGTGGAGAAGATGTGTGCATCGTCGACCCCGATGACGCGGGCGGCTGCGCGAGCGAACAGCCAGTTGAACGGACCGAGGTCACCGAAGCCGCCCGGTGTGACTCGAGGAGTGCTCATGAGGCCACGGTAGACTACCTGAACTATGACGAGCACCACACCACGTACGTTCACCAGTGTCGAGGAAATGAAGGCGGCCATCGGGGAGGACCTGGGCTCCGGTGAGTGGATGGAGATCGACCAGGAGCGGATCAACGCCTTCGCGGATGCCACCGGCGATCACCAGTGGATCCACATCGATCCCGAACGGGCGAAGGACGGGCCGTTCGGCGCGACGATCGCCCACGGATATCTGACGCTCTCACTTCTCCCGGTTCTGGCAGGCGGCATCTTCACCGTCGAGGGCCCCAAGCTGGTCATCAACTACGGGCAGAACAAGGTGCGCTTCCCCAACCCGGTCAAGGTCGGCTCGCGGATCCGTTCCAACGCTGTCATCAAGTCCGTCGACGAGACCCCGGCGGGCGTCAGCATGGTCGTCACGAACACCATCGAGATCGAGGGCGTCGACAAGCCCGCCTGCGTCGCGGAGAGCGTCCGCGTCATGGTCTACTGACCTGCCTCGGGGTGCCCTTCGTGACGCATCCTCGCAGGCTCGGAGGCTCCTCAGGGACCGGGTGGCGGATTCCGATGTACGTCGCCGACTCTTGAGCCAGGGACGTGTGCTTTCCCGTTCGCTGAGGAGCCCCGGAATTTGCGACGGTGCGTTGCCCACCGTTTCCTGAGGAGCCCCGGAGCTTGCGACGGTGCGTTGCCCACCGATCCCTGAGGAGGTCCGGAGCTTGCGACGGTGCGTTGCCCACCGATCCCTGAGGAGGTCCGGAGCGCTAGCGGAGGACCGTCACGAAGGGCCCCTTCGTGACGCACCGTCGGATCACTTCGCCGGGCATCCGTTCTGCGCCGGGTGTCCGGCGAGGCGGTCCTCGAGCCACTTCATCGCGTCGGGGAACGCCACGAAGACGGTCGTCATGTGTTCGCCCGGGTACTCGCGGTAGGTGGCATCGGTGCCGAGCCGGCATTGCTCATCGAACAGATCGCGGGCCTGGCTCGCCGGAATCCACCACTCCTCGGCGCCGTGGTAGATGAACTCCGGCATGGCCGACTTCATCCCGGCCATCTTGGTGACCTCGAAGATCTTCTCCGCGACCGGCGAATGGTAAGGGTCGGGGTCGTTGGAGAGCGCCTGGGTCGGCACGAACGTGGCGCCGAAGTTACCCATCGTCCCGGTACACAGATTCTTGAAGAAGTCGTTGGACGCCAGCCAGCGCGCCACGTTGTTGGCCATCGGAAGCAGTTCCGGCCGCTCACGGGCGATGCCCAGGATCGCCGCGTGGTAGACACCGGTCGCGAGATTGGCGTTCATGCTCGCCGCGAGTACCCGGTAGTCGGCGGGGACGCCGCCGATCGCGGCGCCCACGAATCGGCCGGCCACGTCGGGCGCGTACGAACTCGCGAGCTTGGTGGTCGCGTTGGTGGCGATCGCGCCTCCGGAGTAGCCGAGCATCCCGATCGGACCGCGGCCGAAGTTGCGCTTGTCGTACGAGGCCGCAGCACGGACGGCGTCGAGCACGACGTGCGCGGCGACGTATGGCTCGGCGTAGGCCATGCGCGGGCCGGTGTGGTCCGGAACGATCACCGCATAACCCTTTTCGAGCGAATCCTGGGTGGTCGGCGGGTTCAGATCGGTGTTGTTCGTGTCCCCGCTCTTGCCATGCGAGAGCGTGTACCCGGTGGTGCAACGGGTGCCCAACGCGACGATCGGCGGGTTGTTCACCATGACCGGCCGGGCGCCGGGGCCCTTCCACGGAGTCGGGGGCACGAACAGGGTGGCGGTGCCGAAGATCGGGCGGTCCGCTGCGTCGCGGGTCGCGAACTTGAGCTGACGTGCGTAGCCGACCTTGACCTCCAGCAGCGGTGCCGCGACCGGGGCGACATCACGGGTCTGCAGGATCTCGCCGGGTCGATGCTGTGCCAGGTCGGCCGGCCAGTGATCGAAGAAGGAGTCACCGGTGGGGGACGGCATGACCGCTTCACGGAATTCCTGGAGCTCGCGCGATGCCCCTGGCGTCACCGCCCGAGCCGGTATCGACTTCAGTTGGGGAACCGGGGGCGGAGGCACCATCGAATCGACCTGGTTGGGGAACTGTGCCGGGGCCGGCCTCAGATTCGGCGGTTCGGCGAGGGCGGTGCCGGTCCCGATGGTCGTGGCGGCGGCCAACACCGCGATCAACGACGTTCGCAGCATCGTTCTGACGGACTTGGACGGCCGCGCCGGCATCGGTGACTCCTCAGTGCTGTAGCGAGTCTCCGGACGCGTGCCGTCGATCCGACAGCAGTTGTCCGAGTTTTCACTTCTCAAACATTTCTCGAAGGATTCTAAGCGCGCGCACAGACAACTGCCGCGTGGGTGCCGACTGGGTCAGATGTATTAGTACGTTTGGTCTAACGTCAACCGCGCGGGGTTCATTGGCATTCGTTGGGCGCCGGGATGCCGCGTAGCCGCTGGTCGAGCCAGTCGAGTGCCCCCGGGTATCCAAGGACGTCGGCAGACAGGTGCTCACCGAACACCTCGCGATATGCGGCGCTTCCGCCGAGTCGGCACTGCCGGCGGTACAGCTCTCGCGCGCCGGCGGCCGGGATCCACCACTCGTGGGTGCCTTGGTAGATGTACAGCGGCACCACCGACCGGAGATCGGCCATCGTGGTCACCCGGTAGATGTGCTCGGCGACGGGGGAGTGAAACGGGTCAGGGTCATTCGACATCAACTGCATCGGCCAGAAGGTGGCGCCGGCCAGTGCGGTCGGCGTGGTGCAGACGTTCTTCAACGGCGAGGTGGCGAACCACTGTCCGAAGTGATTTGCCATCGTGAGGATCTCGGGTCGTTCGCGGGCGATGCCGAACGTCGCCGCATGGAACAGGCCGGTGGCGAGATTCGCGTTCATGCTGCCGACCAGCATGCGGAAATCGGCCGGTACGCCGCCGAGTGCGGCCCCGACGACACGGTCGGCCAGTTCCGGTGCGTAACTGCTCAACAACTTCGTCGCGCCGTTGGTGGCGATGGCACCACCTGAGTATCCGGTCATGGCGATTCGCGAGGCCCCGAACGACTTTCGATCCAGGTTCGTCAACGCTCGGATCGCATCGAGAACGACATGGCCGGCGACCACCGGCTCGGCGTAGGCCATCCGAGGGCCCTGATGGTCGGGGATCAACACCGTGTATCCACGGGTCAACGCGAGTTGAGTGGTCGGCGGGATCAGGTCGGTCATATTGGTGGCGATCGAGAAACCGTGTGCCAGTGTGAAACCCGGATCGCAGGCGGTGCCGAGTGAATCGATGGGCAGATTGTTGACGACGATGGGACGTGGGCCGCGGAAAGTCGTGCGGCTCACCAGGACGGTCGCGGTGCCGAACGACGGGTTGCCGGTGGCGTCGGTGCTGCGGAACTTGATCAGCCGCGCGTAGCGGATGGGTGCGGTCACCACTGGTGCGGCCGTGACGGTTACGTCGCGGGTCGCGATGATCTGGCCCGGGGAGCGCGCCGCGAGGTCATCGGGCCAGCGGTCGAACATGGGGTCTCCGGTCGGCGACGGGAGAATGGCCTCTCGCAATTCCTGGATGCGGTGGTCGAATCCGTGTGCCTGCGCCCGTAGCGGGATTCGTTCCAGATGCGGGACCGGTGCTCCCGGGAACGCGTCGTTGATGGCGGCCGGCACCTGCGCCGGAACGGGCAGCATGTTGGGTGGATCAGAGGCCGCGGGAGGTGCTCCGATCGTAGTGGTCAGTGCCGCCACCATGGTGCACGTCACCACTACGCCGAGGGTGGCCACACCACCCCGGAATCGCAGGGCCGCAAGGTAAGAGCGTGTCCGCGTCATTGCGCACTCCCTCTTCAGGGGTGAGGGGAATCCCCGATGACCTCCTCACTGCACGCAGCGTACGACCATTTTCAGGTCGATTGACCGGGACGAGCGACCCACTGGTCGAACTGTGATGTATTTGTGACGTGTGTTACCAGAGTTGTGATCAGCTCGTCATGTATGGCGATACGGTGCTGCGGTGTTCGTTGATCTGCAGCGCGGCACCGAGCGCCGGAAAGGCGCGCTGCGGACAGTTCTGGCGCTCGCACACCCGGCAGCCGGCGCCGATCGGTGTGACAGTGGCCTGCGGGCCGATCTCGAGGCCGTCGGAGTAGATCACCCGACCCGCGTGGCGCAGTTCGCATCCGAGTCCGATCGCGAAGGTCTTCCCGGGTTGTCCGTAGCGCGCCGCCCGACGTTCCACGGTGCGGGCCACCCAGAAATAGTCACGGCCATCGGGCATCTCGGCGATCTGGGTCAGAATCTTGCCCGGGGAGGCGAAGGTCTCGTAGACGGCCCACAGTGGGCAGGTGCCGCCGCTGGACGAGAAGTGGAATCCGGTGGCCGACTGTCGCTTCGACATGTTGCCCGCCCGGTCGACGCGGACGAACGACCACGGGATACCGCGCAGATTCGGTCGCTGCAATGTCGAGAGGCGGTGGCAGATGGTTTCGTAGGACAGCGAGTAGAACGCTGAGAGGCGCTCGATGTCGTAGCGGAAATCTTCTGCGGCGCCGTGGAACTGGCGGTAGGGCAGGACGGCTGCTGCGGAGAAGTAGTTGGCCAGGCCGAGCAGTGCCAGCGATCGCGCGTCGTCGCTCGTGAAGTTTCCGTCGTCGGCGAGTTTCTCCAGAAGGTCCCGGTATTCGAGGAAGCACAGCTCGGTGGCGAGTTTCATGGCGCGTTGACCGGCGGACAGCGCGGCGGAGAACTCGAGACGTCGGGTCTCCGGATCGAAGCGGTGCAACGTGTAGTCGCCGAGGTCGACGCGGCGCACGATGCTGACGCCGTGGACGTTCTCCAACCGGTTGGCGATCTCGCGGCGGATATCGCCCGAGTGCATCCGCATCCGGTCGGTCATCTCCTCGGCCGCGATGTCGAGTTCGTGGATGTAGTTGCGCCGCTGATAGAAGTAGTCGCGCACCTCTTCGTGCGGTGCGGTGATGGCGCCGCGCATGCTCCGGTCGCCGCGTTCATCGGTGGCGGCGGCCAGCTGATCGGTGGCGATCCGGTAGCGCTGGTGCAGGTTGACCATGGCCTGCGCGATCTCCGGGTGTGCGGCGACGACGGAACTGATCTCGTGGGCCTCGATGGCCGCCGGCGGCGCCTCGACGTCGTCGTCGAGCAGCACCTCGCGCAGTTCGGCGACCAGGCGCACGTTGTCCTGCGTGTCGAAGAACTCCTCATCGATGCCGAAGACCTCGGTGATCTTCGACAGCACGGGAACGGTCAGCGGCCGCGCGTCGTGCTCGATCTGGTTGAGATACGACGGTGAGATGGCCAGCGACTGGGCCAGGGCCACCTGCGACAACCCGCGTTCCGAACGGAGCTGGCGCAGTCGAGAACCGACGTAGGTCTTGGTCATGGCAACCTCCACGTCCAGGGTACGGTGACCGCGTGCGAGTCATGGCGCTGCGTCGACGGGGGGAGTCGAGTCGACGTGCGGGCTCGGTTCGGGGTCGTGCCGGCGGCGTGGTCACCGCGATGGCCGTGGCGATGGCGATGGTCTCCGGATGCGATGTGGGGCCGACCAGCGGGGCCGGGTCGTCCACGTCTGCGGTCCCGGCGGATCTCCTGCTCAGGCCCGATCAGCTCCCGGGCGGATTCGCCACGACGCAGTTGTCGGTCGCCGAGCTCGTGGCCGGCAATCAGGCGCCCATCGATGTGGCGAAGGCGGCCGCGGTCGCCCCGCCGGAGTGCCGGCCGACTGCCGACGCCGAACTCAATCCGCAGCTGACGGCCGCCAACTCGGCGGTCATCGCGGCACGCACCGACTCCGCCTCCCTGGTCGAGCTGGTGACGAGTGCGCGCCGCGACATCGAGTCGGACGTGCGGGTCAGCACCGGCCGCTGCGCGACGACGACCACGGTGGTCGGGAGCGGCAGTATGCGAGGCGCCCACATCGTGACCCGGTACACCGAACTGCCCGCGCCCGAGGCCGTCCGCGAGTCATCGGCGGTCGACCTGTCGCTGCTGCTTCGCTCGGAGGTCACGACGACGCTGCCCGATGGCGCCGCCACCACACAGGTGGGCTACGCGGCGTACGCCGCTGTCGTCGACGACGGCGCTCAGCCGATGACCGTGCAACTCACCGCCGCGGGCTCTGCGACACCTGCCGCCGACCCGCCGACCGCACCGTCTCCACCGATGAGCGACGCGACGTTCACGGCCTTGTTCGGTGATGCGGTGGCCGCCGCCACGCGCTGAGCGACACCCGGCCACGGAGTGAAAGCCGTCACATATTCGGCGACTCGGCACCGGGGTTAGGTTTCTCGATCGCAATCCGGGACGCCGCTCGCGAGAACCGGTAGGCTGGCAAAAACGCAGTACGCGCGTACTTTTTGGGATGCGAACCCACAACTTTCGCATCCGATGATTCGCAAAATTTGCAAAACCACACCGAAATATGGCCCGATTTTGCATCTCTCAGGGGTTGGACCAGCGTGTTTGTCGTATGGCACCCTTGTCTCAGACACCGCCGGATGACGCGGATTTGTTCGCACAATTTGCGCCACAGATTCTCGTCGCGAGAGCTCTGTCTGTCAGCAGACCGTCCCGGGCGCCACCGGGGCGAAGCAGGACAACGAAAGCGAAGTAGGCAATGAGCAACGTCGGAAAGCCACGTACCGCCGCCGAGATCCAGCAGGATTGGGACACCAATCCGCGTTGGAAGGGCATCACCCGCGACTACACCGCCGAGTCGGTCGCCGAGCTGCAGGGCTCGGTCGTCGAGGAGCAGACCCTCGCCCGCCGCGGCGCCGAGATCCTCTGGGACGGCGTCACCAAGGGCGACGGAAGCTACATCAACGCACTCGGTGCACTGACCGGTAACCAGGCCGTCCAGCAGGTCCGTGCGGGCCTCAAGGCCGTCTACCTCTCCGGCTGGCAGGTCGCCGGCGACGCGAACCTCTCCGGGCACACCTACCCCGACCAGTCGCTCTACCCGGCCAACTCGGTGCCGAGCGTTGTGCGTCGTATCAACAACGCGCTGCTGCGTGCCGACGAGATCGCCCGCGTCGAGGGCGACGACTCGGTGGACAACTGGGTCGTGCCGATCGTCGCCGATGGTGAGGCCGGCTTCGGTGGTGCACTCAACGTCTATGAGCTGCAGAAGGCCATGATCGCCGCGGGTGCCGCCGGTACCCACTGGGAGGATCAGCTCGCGTCGGAGAAGAAGTGCGGCCACCTCGGTGGCAAGGTGCTCATCCCCACCCAGCAGCACATCCGCACCCTGAGCGCGGCCCGTCTGGCCGCTGACGTCGCCAACGTCCCGACCGTGGTCATCGCCCGCACCGACGCCGAGGCCGCAACCCTCATCACCTCGGACGTCGACGACCGCGACAAGCCGTTCGTGACCGGTGAGCGCACCGCCGAGGGCTACTACCACGTGAAGAACGGCATCGAGCCCTGCATCGCGCGTGCGAAGTCGTACGCCCCCTATGCGGACATGATCTGGATGGAGACCGGTACCCCGGATCTCGAGCTCGCCCGCAAGTTCGCCGAGTCCGTCAAGTCCGAGTTCCCGGACCAGCTGCTGTCCTACAACTGCAGCCCGTCCTTCAACTGGAGCAAGCACCTCGACGACAGCACCATCGCCAAGTTCCAGAACGAGCTGGGCGCCATGGGCTTCACCTTCCAGTTCATCACGCTGGCCGGCTTCCACTCGCTCAACTACGGCATGTTCGACCTGGCCTACGGCTACGCCCGCGAGCAGATGACCGCCTTCGTCGACCTGCAGAACCGCGAGTTCAAGGCAGCCGATGAGCGTGGCTTCACCGCCGTCAAGCACCAGCGTGAGGTCGGCGCCGGCTACTTCGACAACATCGCCACCACCGTCGACCCGACCAGCTCGACCACCGCGCTGAAGGGTTCGACCGAGGAAGGCCAGTTCCACTAGGAGCTGATCCGCCTCTCCGGAATTTGGCGAGCTGTCAGGCGGTCCGCGGCTATCGCTGCGGGCCGCCTGCTGGCATATCGGCGGGTTTGCCCGTACCCCTGCAGGGTTACCCGCATCTCGCCGGATCTGTTGTCACGTAAGCATTTCAGGAGCGTTCATGGCCAGCGAGAAGATCTCCCGGGTGGGCGTCGTCGGTGCGGGACAGATGGGTGCCGGGATCGCCGAGGTGTGTGCACGCGCGCACGCCGATGTGCTGGTCTATGAGTCCACCCGCGAACTCGCCTCGGCAGGTCGCGCTCGCATCCTGCGATCGTTGGACCGTGGTGTCTCGAGCGGCAAACTGACCCAGCGGGAGCGTGAGCAGGCCTCGGGTCGCCTTCGGTTCACCTCTGACCTCGGGGATTTCGCCGACCGTCAACTCGTCTGCGAGGCCGTCGTCGAGGACGAGGCGGTCAAGACCGAGATCTTCACCGAGCTCGACAAGATCGTCACCGATCCCGACGCCGTGCTGGCCTCCAATACGTCGTCGATCCCGGTCATGAAGCTGGGCATGGCCACGGCCAATGCCCATCGGGTGATCGGCCTTCACTTCTTCAACCCGGTACCGGTGCTGCCGCTCGTCGAGCTCGTCACCACCCTCATGACCACGCCGGAGGTCACCGAACGGGCAGAGGCCTTCGCCCATGACGTGCTCGGCAAGCAGGTCGTCCGGTCGGCCGACCGCTCCGGCTTCGTCGTCAATGCCCTCCTGGTGCCGTATCTGCTGTCGGCGATCCGTATGGCGGAGAGCGGTTTTGCCACCGCCGAGGACATCGACAAGGCGATGGTCCTGGGCTGCGCACACCCGATGGGCCCACTGAAGCTCGCCGACCTCGTCGGGCTCGACACCGTGAAGGCCATCGCGGACAAGATGTATGAGGAGTTCAAGGAACCCCTCTACTCGCCGCCGCCGTTGCTGCTGCGCATGGTGGAGGCGGGCCGGATCGGCAAGAAGGCCGGTCGCGGTTTCTACCACTACGGCGAGAACGGCTCGAATCGCTGAGCTCAGCGCACCTGCGTTGGTCGAGCGGCCGCATCGAGCCGCCGGCCCAGCCCGCCCCCGTTCGCATGCGGCGCCACACCCGCCCGTTCGCCGGGCGGTCTTTGTCATCTGTGTAGACAACAGATCAACGAGACGTGACATCTCCCACCTGCGCTAGCACTCTGCTTGCATTTGCTAGCAAGACGTGGATACTGGTTAGTGGAACCAAGGAAGCGGCACCGAAAACGCCGTCGACATGGACGACACGTCGGATGGCCCGTGGGGTGGCCATCCGGTAACCCGGCGCCGCAGCGTTCAACGCCGCAGCGCAATTGGTGACCAACACAATCAACCGCACATATGACTTGAAGGAGTTAGCTGTGAGCGAATCGACACGCACGCTGGCCAACCCGATCTACGCCGCCGTGGGCGCAGGTGACTACGTCGTCACCCAGTTCAACGACATCATCGCGCAGCTGCGCGAGCGCACCGAGGCCGCGACCGAATCCGCGCAGGCCCGTCTCGAGGAGACCCGGGGCACCGCGCAGGCGCGCTTCGAGGAGACCAAGACCACCGCGCAGGCGCGCTTCGAAGAGACCAAGACACGCATCAACTCGCTGCCCGAGGACGTTCCGGCCGGCATCGAGGAGCTGCGCGGCAAGATCAGCACCGAGGAACTGCGCAAGGTTGCCGAGGGCTATCTCGACACCGCGACCGAGTTCTACAACTCGCTCGCCGAGCGTGGCGAGGAGACCGTCGAGCGTCTGCGTCAGCAGCCGGTCGTCCAGGAGAACCTGGGTCGCGCGGAGAAGTACTACAACGAGGCCGTCGACCTGACCGAGGACGCTCTCGGCGTCGTCTCCTCGCAGACCCGTGGGGTCGGCGAGCGGGCGGCCAAGCTCACCGGCATCGTGAGCAGCAAGGTCGAGGACGTCGCCGCCGACATCGAAGAGGCCGGCGAGACCATCAAGAGCGAAACCGCTGACGTTGCCTCCGAGATCGGTGGCGCCGCAGGCACGGTCGAGGCGAAGGCTCGTACATCCAATGCGTCGCCGGCCAAGAAGGTCGCGGCCGCCAAGAAGGCTCCGGCCAAGAAGGCTCCCGCCAAGAAGGCTCCGGCCAAGAAGGCGACCAGCTGACCTGAGATAAGTTCTCGGTAAAGATCATTCGACCCCGCTCGCGCCACCGCGAGCGGGGTCGAATGCTGTCCGGGGTGCGTCAGCGGGACGGTGAACGGATGGTCAGCACGGCGGTGGCGCCGTCGTCGCTGCGATAGGTGTGGTCGGAGTCGCTGAGCCATCGCAACGATTCGCCCGGCTCCGCGTGTGCCTCGAATCCGGCCGGTCCGGCGGTGAGAATCCCGGTCACCACGAGCACGTGCTCGCTCACGCCCGGCCCGTGGGCGGGCGAGACGCGGGTTCCGCCGGGCAACACCGTCAGCCAGAAGACCTCGGTGGTCGAGCCGTCGGCGTGATGCTCCACATGCAGCAGTTGCGCCCGGAGGTGCTCGCCGCTGCCCTCGGTCCCGGCCTCCTCGCCGAGCAACGCGGTCAGCGGGACGCCGAGCGGGCCTGCGACGGCGTACAGCGTGTCGAGCGTCGGATTGCGCTGTCCGGTCTCGATCTCGGACAAGGAGCCCTTGCCGATGCCGGCACGTCGCGCGAGCTCGGACAGGGAGAGCCCGCGGTCGTTACGCAACGCGGCGATGCGATTGCCGACGGCTTGTCGGCGTCGTTCGACACTCACTCTGGACGCTCTCACTCTCGTCGGGACGCGGTGGCGTTCTGTTTACGGAACGTTTCGGGTATTCTCGCTCGGGTGACCATCACAGCACAATCCCGGCTGCAGCAACCCATCGTCGCGGGCATCGTCACCGCACTCGTCGGGTTCACGTCGTCGTTCGCGGTGGTCATCGCGGGTCTTCAGGCTGTCGGCGCCTCGCCGGAACAGGCGGCCTCGGGACTACTCGCGCTCACGGTTCTCTTCGGGCTCGGCATCATCGTGCTCTGTGTTCGGTCGCGCGCGCCTGTCACGCTCGCATGGTCGACTCCGGGCGCCGCCCTGCTCGCGAGCATGGGTGCCTCTTATCACGCGGGTTGGGCCGCCGCCGTCGGCGCGTTCGCGGTGGTCGGGGTGCTGATCGTGCTCACCGGACTGATACCGGTGCTCGGCGAGTTGATCTCGCGGATCCCGACAGCGATCGCCCAGGCGATGTTGGCCGGTGTGCTGCTCACGCTGTGTCTGGCCCCGATGCACTCGTTGGTCGCCGAGCCGCTGCTCACCGTCCCCGTGCTCGCGGTGTGGTTGATCGCGACGCGGTGGCTGCCGCGGTGGGCGTTGCCACTCACCTTGGCCACGGCGTTGGTGGTCATCGGGGTGTATGTCGCCGTGCGTGGAGCCGACAGCACGACCACGGCCCATTGGCTTCCCACCCTGACGATCACGGTTCCGCACCTCGACGTCGGGGCGATCGTGGGCATCGCGGTGCCGCTGTACATCGTGACCATGGCGTCCCAGAACATCCCGGGCGTCGCGGTGCTCTCGTCGTTCGGCTACGCGACGCCGTGGCGTGCCGCGATGAGCGTCACGGGGATGGGGACGATCGTTGCGGCGCCGTTCGGCGGTCACGCGATCAACCTCGCCGCGCTGTCGGCGGCGCTGGCCGCAGGCGATGAGGCCGGACCTGACCGGTCGCGCCGATGGATCGCCGGTGTGTCCGCGGGAATCACGTACTTCGTCCTGGCGGGACTGTCCGGAACGCTGGTCACCATCGCGGCCATCGCCCCGGGCGGACTCGTGGAAGCCGTTGCCGGACTGGCGCTTCTGGGCACGTTCGCCGCGGCGATCGTCGGCGCCTTCACGGCGGTGCACACGCGCGTTCCCGCTGCGCTGACGTTCGTCGCCGCCGCCTCGGGCGTCACCTTCTTCGGGATCGGTGGCGCGTTCTGGGGATTGATGATCGGTCTGCTGGCGTATGCAGTGCTGAGAGGTCGATAGGAATGTTCAATCGCTCAGTGCGGCAACACGTTTCTTTTCCACCTCGAGGTCGAAGTCGGCCCGGGGCCAGGTGAGGTCGAGGCCCTCGAGCGCGTGGATGAGCAGTTCGCAGACCGCGAGTCGTGAGAACCACTTCCGGTCGGCCGGGATGAGGTACCAGGGCGCCGAATCGGTGTCGCAACGGTCGAAGATCGCTTGGTACGCCTCGAGATAGGAATCCCAGAAGGCGCGCTCGTCGATGTCACCGGGATTGTATTTCCAGTGCTTGTCTTCTCGTTCCAGGCGCTCGGTGAGGCGACTCTTCTGCTCGGACCTCGACACCACCAGGCAGCACTTGATGATCGTGGTCCCCGACGCCACGAGGTCACGCTCGAACTGGTTGATGACCGCGTACCGGTTCTCCCACTCCGATTGCGGAACCAGATTGTGCACGCGAACCGGCAGCACGTCCTCGTAATGGGAGCGGTCGAAGATGCCGATCCGCCCGCCCGGCGGCAGCGCCTTGTGGATTCGCCAGAGAAAGTCATGCGACAGCTCTTCCGGTGTCGGCTTGCCGAAACCCTTGATGGACAGCCCCTGTGGGTCGACCATTCCGCCGACGTGGCGCACGATCCCGCCCTTACCCGCGGTGTCCATGCCCTGCAGGACCAGCAACACCGAGCGATGGTCGCCCGACCTCCCGTTGGCGTACAGGAGTTCCTGGAGGTCGGCGAGCACCTGGCCTCGTTCCGTCAGCAACTCCTCGCCGTCGTCCTTGTCGTCCGTGAAACCCGGTGTGGAGGACGGATCGAACTCGGCGATCGGCCCGGTCGCAGTGACCCGCAGCGCTTCGGCCGCCGGCGTCGCCCAGCCCGACTTCGTGTCGTGTTCACCCATGAACGTTCTGCTCCTTGATCACAGATGCGCGAGGCGGAAACAACGGCCCGCCGCCGAACGCGTCGCGATGGGAGTCCGGCGGGGTGCCGTCGTTGTTCGTGATGCCATACGCCGCACCGAGTTCGGAGGTCACCAGGGTATGCCCGTTGCGTTCGGCCAGGTCGGGGTCGTCGGCCAGCGCGGCGATGACACGTCCGACGAACTCGGGGTCCTCGGCCCGCTGTAGCGAAAACCCGGCGAACTCGTCGACTCCCAGTGAGAGCAGCAGTTCGGTCCGGATGAGGCCCAGCCACAGCGACACCGCGGTCACCCCGGTTCCGTGCAGCTCATGCCCCATGTCGAAGGCCATCTTGTCCAGACCGCTCTTGCTCATGCCGTACAGGACCGAATGCAGGTGTCCACGTGAGCCGAACGACGAGATCGACGCGATCAGTCCGGTGCCGCGATCGACCATCATCCGGGCCGCATGCACCGAAGCGACGTAGTGCGCTCGCAGACCCACGCCGATCAGCGTGTCCCAATCGTCGACCGGCCGCTCCCAGAAACGGTCGGAGAATCCGCCGAAACCCTTGGGCGCCGCCCAGGCGTTGTTGACCAGCAGATCGAGGCCGTCGGTGTTGCGTTCGAGGTGGGCGAAGACCTCCGCGACGGCGTCGTCGTCGGTGTGGTCGCACGCCAGTGCCGTCGCCCCGTCCGGGCCGGTCCCGTGCCGCGACGTCACGAAGACCGACCATCCCGCTTCGACGAGTGCGGTGGCGACGCCCTTCCCGACGCCGCGGCTGCCACCCGTGACCAGTGCGGTACGGCTCATTCGGTCTCCACGTCCTCGAGGTGCACGATGTTCTCGGAATCCGCCTTGCTGTCGGTGGTCGCGCGTGGGCGCGGAAGATCCGTCGGATCGGGGAGGGGTGGCGGCGCCGCCACGAACGCCTCGCGCGACCCGTTGACCGCGGCGATCCCGACGATCGAACTCCACGACAACATGGTCAGGTAGTCGATCAGGTCCGCGACCGGGATGGACCGGTCTGCCATCCACCAGTCCACGGCGCGCTGGATCGCCCCGACGAGGGCATTGGACCAGACCGCGGCGCCCGAGGTGTCGGCATCGCGCTCGGCCATCCGCATCACGAGCACATTGGTCATCAGTTGGGCCACCAGCTTCTCCGAGTCCGCGGTGGCCGCGGATGCGGGTGTGCCACTGAGCGCGAACTTGTACAGGTTGGGCTGGTCGGCGACCGCTTCCACGTAGACGCCGATGACGGTCCGGGTCAGCGTGTACTCGTCGACGTCGTCGGTGATCGCGTCGGTCAGGCTGGGGAGCAGCGTCGTCTCGAAGAACCGGACCGCAGTGGCCACGCCGAGGTCGTTCTTGTCGGAGAAGTACCGATAGAGCACGGTCTTGGACACCCCGATGTGGGTGGCGATCTCGTCCATCCCGACGTCGGGACCGAGGGTGCGGACCGCGTCCATCGTGCCGTCGATGAGTTCTGTGCGCCGGGCGGCCTTGTGCTTTTCCCACCGCTGGCGACGGCCGTCGGGCTTGTCGACGGGGTCGCCACCCGAACCCAACAACGCGTGTTCGAGGCCCCGGGTCACATTCGCGGCGGCGGCCACGGCGGCGCGAGCGGCAGCCGCGGGACTCGGGCGGTTGGGCATCACCTGGCTAGCGTAGTGGGTGGGGGGTAAAACTGGTCCAATGCCGCCAACAGTCATTTCGGACGTATCCGATCGGTCGGATGGTCCTGCCGCGGCGGGGCCGCCGCGGACGTCTCCCGGCTTCGGGGCCGACAGCGCGGGCGATCCTTCGCGTCGCCGTGACCTGCGCAGAATGAAGGCGGTTGCGACCGGGTTCCTCCTGCTCGCCGCCGTCATCTACCTGTTCACGCGCTATCTCGAGCACCGTGACGGCGTCGACGTCGCGGCCTGGGTGGGGTATGTCCGCGCGGCATCCGAGGCGGGCATGGTGGGTGCGCTCGCCGACTGGTTCGCGGTGACCGCGCTCTTCAAACACCCGCTCGGTCTGCCCATCCCGCACACCGCGCTGATCCGGAAGAAGAAGGACGACATCGGCGACCAGCTCGGTGGCTTCATCGAAGAGAACTTCATGACGCCGGAGGTGATCGAACACCGGGCCGAGAGCCTCGACCTCCCGCGCCGGCTGTCGTCGTGGTTCGCCGACCCCGTCAACGCGCCGCGGGTCTCCGACGAGGCGGCGCGGCTCATCTCGCTCGCCGCGGAGATGCTGCGCGACGAGGACATCGAGCAGCTGATCGAGCATGCGATCCGATGGGCGGGGGAGCCGGAGTGGGCGCAGCCGCTCGGCCGGATCCTCGAACAGCTCATCGCCGAGGACCGGCTCGAACCGGTGTTCCAGCTGGCCTGCGATCGCGCCCACGACTGGGCCCTCGGCAGCCAGGATCTGATCGATCGGGTGGTCGATCAGGACGTCGGGCCGTCGTGGAAGCCGAAGTTCGTCAACGTGCTGCTCGGTGACAAGATCTATCGGGAACTGGTCGACTTCACCTACAAGGTGAAGACCGATCCGCAGCATCAGCTGCGTCGGTCGATGCATCAGTTCGTCGAGCAGTTCGCCGATGACCTGCAGCACGATCCGGAGATGATCGCTCGGTTCGAGAACATCAAGCAGGAACTGATCGGGCGCGACGAGGTCTCCGATGCGGCGTCGACCGCGTGGAAGACCGGCAAGGCGGTCATCGAGCAGATGCTCACCGACCCGAACAGCACGCTGCGGAACTCGTTGTCGGATGCGGCGATCCGCCTGGCGATCCGGATTCGCGACGATCGTCCGTTGCAGGAGAAGATGAACGGCTGGGTGGTGCGCGCTGCCCGCCACATCGCTGCCAACTACTCCCAGGAGATCATCGCGGTGATCACCGAGACGGTGCGCGGTTGGGACGCCGACGACACCAGCCGGAAGATCGAGTTGCAGGTCGGACGTGACCTGCAGTTCATCCGGATCAACGGGACGGTCGTCGGCGCACTGGCCGGTCTCGCGATCTACACGGTGTCGGTACTGATCTTCGGTTAGCGGTTTGCTTGCACGTGCTAGCACACCCGGCCGATACTGATGAAGACGAAACGGGAGTGTGATGAAGCCGGTCGAGGACCCCGAGGATGCAGACGGCCAACAGCCGTCGGCCGAGGTGCCGTCGGTTGCGCCGCAAGACGTGGAGGATGACAGCAGCTCCGGTGGCGCGGTGGAAACCGTGGAGGCGGTGGCCACGGCCGCTCAGGATGCGGTTGCCACGGCGGCGCAGGACATCGGCGGATTCATCCGCACCCAGCGAATCGCCGCCGAGGTGTCGCTGCGGCAGCTCGCCGAACGCGCCGGGGTGAGCAATCCGTACCTGAGCCAGATCGAGCGGGGCCTGCGTAAGCCGTCTGCCGATGTCCTGGCCCAGATCGCGAAGGGTCTGCGCCTTTCCGCGGAGGTGCTGTACGTCCGGGCCGGAATCCTTGAGGAGCGTCCCGCCAGCCCGGTACGCGACGCGCTCCTCGCCGATGACTCGATCAGTGAACGTCAGAAGCAGATGCTGCTCGAGATCTATGAGTCGTTCAGGAGAGAGAACATCGACGTCAAGGAGTGAACATGCCGGAGAACCCACTGAACACGGTCATCGAGCAGGTGACCGCACTGCTCACCGACCTCCGCGAACGGAGTGAGGCGGCCGGGGAGGAGGCGCAGAAGCGTCTCGGCGATGCCCAGGCCATCGCGCAGAATCGAGTGGATGTGACCCGGGATTCGGCACTCTCATTGTTCGAGGATGCGCGGACGAAACTGTCGTCGTTGCCGGTCGAGATGCCGACCGAGATCGACGATCTGATCGCGCGATTCAGCCCGGAGGAACTCCGTAAGGTGGCCGAGGCATACCTGGCGGTGGCCGCAGGCCTGCTCACGGCGCTGCCCGAACGCGGCGAAGAAGTGGTCGAGAAGCTCAAGACGCAACCACTCGTCGAGGAGAACCTGCCCAAGCTGGAGAAGGTCTACAACGACGCCGTGGGGCTCACCGAGGATGCTCTCGGCACCATCTCCGGGCAGACCCGTGCGGTCGGCGAGCGGGCCGCATCATTGGCCGGTCTGGCGCCGGGGAAGGCCGACGAAGTGGTGCTCGACAAGCCGAAGGCTCCGGCGAAGAAGACTGCCGCGAAGAAGGCTGCCGCGAAGAAGGCGCCGGCGACGAAGGCCGCGGCCAAGAAGGCGGAGTCGGTCAAGGCTCCGGCCAAGAAGGCCGCTGCGAAAAAGGCTGCTGGTGAGAAGGCCGCTGCTGCGAATGTGCCGGCCAAGAAAGCTGCGGTGAAGAAGGCGGAGTCGGTCAAGGCGCCGGCGAAGAAGGCAGCCGCCAAGAAGACCGCCGCCAAGAAGACCGCCGCCACGAAGACTGCCGCCACGAAGACTGCCGCCACGAAGACTGCCGCCACGAAGACTGCCGGAGCGTCGGCCACGAAGACGGCTGCCAAGAAGGCGGCTGCCAAGGCAACCGCCGCGAAAGCGCCGGCCAAGAAGACAACCGCGAAGAAGACAACCGCCAAGAAGACGACTGCCAAGAAGGCCGCGCCGCGACAGGCCTGATCGCTGTGCAGACGGTCTGAGGCGTTCGCCCGAATCGCGCAGTCCGTCGACATGTCTAAGCTGGTGTCGTGGACCTGATGAGTGTGATGGCCTACGGGCAGAACCTGATCCTGCTGCTGCTCACGTTGGTGGCCGGTATCGCGTCGGCGATTGCCCTGATCCACGCTGCGTTGCAGCGCAAGGATGCGTTCCCGGCCGTCGACCGACAGAGCAAGGTCATCTGGGTGTCGATCCTGGCAGCCGCAACGCTGTTCATCTGGTTGTTCGGCGCAGTCGGCTTCCTCGGCATCATCGGTGTGGTGGCGATGCTCGTCTACATCGTCGACGTGCGTCCTCGCGTCGATGACATCCAGGGCAAAAGGTGGTTCAGCAAGAAAGCCTGACGCCATGTGGTCGGCCGGTCGCTTAGGGCTGACGGTGGCTGACTGAATAGACTGGCGGCGTGGCCGAGTACCGGATCAACGACCTGGCGCAGGCGTCAGGGGTCAGCGTGCGGAACATCCGCGTCTATCAAGACCGCGGACTGTTGCCGCCGCCGACGATCCGCGGGCGGACCGGCTGGTACTCCGATGAGCACCTCGTTCGCCTGAATCTGATATCCCGCATGCTCGAGCGTGGGTACACCTTTGCCACCATCAGCGAGCTGCTGCAGGCCGCCCATCACGGGATGCGTGTCGAGCATGTGCTGCGCGGCGCGCCCAAGGGCGGTCGGTTCCGCAACTTCAAACGAGCTGCCACGATCACCATCACCGAACTGCGCAAGACCCTGAACGCCACCGACCGGTCGATCGCGCTGAGCCAGAAGCTCGGGCTGCTCGCCAAGGACGGTGCGCACTACGCGATCCGCAACCCCGAGCTGCTCGAGGGCGCGGAGACCCTGGTGAAAGCCGGCATCGACATCGACGTCCTGCTCGATCGGTGGGTGCGGGTCCAGGACGACCTCGAGGACGTGGCGAAGAGCTTCGTCTCGATCATCACCGACAAGTACTTCGACGAGAACCTACCGGACCTCGGCGAGGAGCAGGTGAGCAAGATGGCCGAGCTCATCCAGACGGTTCGGCCGATGGCCCACGAGATCGTCGAGACCACCTTCCGCAGAGCGCTCGACCAGCAGATCTCGGTGGCGATCGGCGAGGCCAGCACCTACTTCGACGCGTCCACCGCGGACGGTGACGTCGGCAACACCGAGTCCGATGCCGGCAACCTCGACCGCACCGCCGACGTTGACCACCCAGACATCGATGACATCGCCGACCCGGCACCGAGCGGGACAGATCGCTCCGACTGAGATCGGCCACGAGGGGGACGAGATGAAGAAACGAACAATCGCGCTGTCCGCGTTCGCCGCGGGCGCAGGGGTGGCCGCGGCCGGGATCGGCACCATCTTCGCCGGTCTGCTCCGCGACGCGTTCCGGGCCGAGCGCGCCGTCGACGACGGTCCCGACGACCTGCTGTCGGTGCCCGGCGTCGAGCCTGAACGCATCGCCGTCGAGTCGGTTGGCGGCGCGCGGCTCAACGTCGAACGGTACGGACCCACGGACGCCTCGGATTCCGAAGGCGACGTCGTCGTGATGGTGCACGGCTGGACCTGCAACATCGCGTACTGGTATCCGCAGATCAATCACCTCGCCGACACCCGCGAGGTGGTGGCCTACGACCAGCGGGGACACGGTCTGAGTCAACTCGGCCGGACTCGGCCCACGATCGCGATGCTGGGCCAGGACCTCGACGCGGTGCTGTCGCGCGTCGTGTCCGACGGTCGCCGCGTAGTTCTCGTCGGTCACAGCATGGGCGGCATGACGATCATGTCGTGGGCCGCGCAGTATCCGGAAAAGGTGGCGTCGTTGGTCTCCGGCGTCGTCCTCACCTCCACCGCGGCCAAGGCGGTCATGCAGAACCACCTGCTGATCCCGGTCGATCTGCCTCGCTATACGAAGCCGTTCGAGGCGGCGGTCGGCAAGCTGTTCACGTCGGCGCCGGTACCGCTCCCGCGAACCGGCCAGGGTTCCGTGCTCTCGCATTACATCGCGCTGGGACCAGGCGCGCGCAAAGCGCACGTCGACTTCGTGGACGCGATGATCATGGCCTGCCCGCCCCGATCGCGTGCCGGGTGGGGATCGGCGATGGGCAAGCTCGACGTGACCGCCGGTCTGGACGCACTACGAGTGCCCACGACCGTAGTCGTCGGCACACATGATCGGCTCACCCCGCGCGTGCACGCTGAGCAGATGGCCGACGTGTTGCGCCGTAACGATGCTCTGCGTGACCTCGTCGTCTTGGAGGGCATCGGCCACATGTCGAGTATCGAGGCCGACGTCGCCTACAACGAGATGCTCGACGCCGTGCTGGCCGAGACAGCGCGGACCTCCAGTCCGGTCGGCTAGGGCAGAGGAGCCTCCACGCCTGCGGGGATGCGTCGCCACCCGGTCCGTGAGTAGGTCGAGCGTGCGGGGAGCGTCGCCACCCGGTCCCTGAGTAGGTCGAGCGTGCGGGGAGCGTCGCCACCCGGTCCCTGAGTAGGTCGAGCGTGCGGGGAGCGTCGCCACCCGGTCCCTGAGGAGGCCCGGAGCGCCAGCGGAGGGCCATCACGAAGGGCCGCCCTTCGTGACGCTTCGCTCCTCAGGGATCGGGGTGGTGACGCTTCGCTCCTCAGGGATCGGGAGAGTTTGCGAGGCGCGGTCAGAGCTCGCAGTTCACCAGGACCGGTTCGGGGTGCAGGCTCACGCCGAACGCCTGACGGACGCCGTCCCGGACGTCGCGCGCGAGATCGAGGAGTTCATCGGTGGTGGCGTCACCCCGATTCGTCAGTGCGAGAGTGTGTTTGGTCGACAATCGCACCGGCGAGTCCGGCCCGGGGTAGCCGCGCGCGTACCCCGCGCGTTCGATCAGCCATCCGGCCGAGAGCTTGAGCCCCTCGCCGGCCGGGTAGGTGGGGATGGTGATCCCACTCCCGACGCGATCGCGGATTCGATCCAGCGTATGTGCCGCATCCTCGGGTGCCAGTATCGGATTGGTGAAGAATGAACCCGCGCTCCAGGTGTCGTGGTCGGCGGGGTCGAGGACCATTCCTTTGCTCCGCCGCAGGGCGAGTACCTGCTCGCGCACCGCTGACCCGTCGGCCCGCTCGCCGGCCTCGACGTCGAGTGCCGTCGACAGTTCGCGGTATCGGATCGGCTGACTGGCGCGGTTGTCGTTGAGCCAGAAGGAAACCGCGACCACCACGTGGTCGTCGCGGTGCTTGAGATTGCTGGTCCGGTACCCGAGGCCGAGTTCGTTCGGTGACACCCAGCGCAGGTCGCCGGAACGTCGATCAAGGACATGGACGCTGCGGAGCAGGTCGGCGACCTCCACCCCGTACGCACCGACGTTCTGCACCGGCGTCGCGCCGGCAGCGCCGGGGATGCCCGAAAGGCATTCCAGCCCACCGAATCCCGCATCGAGAGTGGTTGCGACGAGTTCATCCCAGTTGACGCCGGCGTCCGCGGTCACGTGCGCGCGGCCCGATTCGCGACCGGTGCCGAAGTCGATGCGGGAGCTCTCGATGACGACGGCGGTGCCGTCGAAGCCCTCGTCGGCGATCACCAGATTGGAACCGCCGCCGATCAACAGGGTGCGTTCCCCGGACTCGTCCAGTGCGGAGATCTCGTCGACCAGGTCACGGGTACGCGGGCAGCGGATGATCGCACGCGCGGGCCCGCCGAGACGCAGCGTGGTCAACGACGACAGCCGGGTGTCCGGGGCCGGCGGAGCGCTGGGGTTCGACGCTGAGTCGGTCACCCGAGTAACCGTAGCCGCTGTCAGCGGCTCGGGTAATCTCCCCCTCATGGCCAGCAAGATGGAGCACGACGTGTCCTATCCCTTCTCGGTATCGCGGCTCTGGGAGGTGCTGTCGACCGAACAGTACTGGCGTGACCTGCTCGAGGCGATCAACTCGAGCCACGGCAAACTCGAATCGTTCGAAGCGTCGGGTGACACGATCACGGTGGCCATGCAGCAGGGCGTGCCCGCCGAGAAGCTGCCGTCCGTGGTCTCCAAGGTCCTCAACGGCGACGCGCAGATCCCGCGTCGCAGCACGTTCCGCCTCGCCGGGGACCAGATCACCGGTGAGATCACCGCGACGGTGGCCGGCGCTCCGGCGAAGGTCAACGGACGGCTCGTGACCAGCGGCGACCCGGCCACGACGCGCTACACCGCCGACGTCGACGTCAGCGTGCCCTTCGTCGGCGGCAAGATCGAGAAGGCCATCATCGACCAACTCATCGAACTCCTCGACGCCGAACACGAGCAGACCGTGACGTGGGAGGCATCACACCGCTAGCCCTTGCGCGGGGCATCTCGCCTGGTGGCGACTTGGGTCGCCGACGTGTGCTCACGTAGCCTGTTCGACATGGCACGACGGCTCAGCTACTCGGCGCGCTTCACCCATCCCGCAGAAACGCTCTACAAGGCGCAGAGCACCCGACAGTACTGGGACGACATGATGGCGGGATTCCAGATGATCTCGCCACACTGCGAGGTCGAGAATTTCGTCTCCGACGAAACCGGCTTGCGCGTCGTGCTCAAGCAGACGATCGGGCGCGACCAGCTTCCCGCGTTGGCCCAGACGGTCCTGATGAAGGACATGGTCATCACGCGGGAGGAATCGTTCGGTCCGTACGATCCCGACAACACCAAGGGCAACTACAACGCGTCGATCCCGGCCGGTCCGGGCAGCCTGCAGGGCTGGCAGGAACTCTTCCCCACCGAGACCGGCTGCACGATCCGCAAGACCACCGAGGTCAAGGTGTTCATCCCGTTCGTCAACGGTAAGCTCGAGCAGTTGATGCTCGTCAACCTCGTCGACCTCTTCCGCGCCGAGGCGGAGTACGCGGCCGACTGGGTCAAGAAGAACCTGTAGCCGCAGTACCAGGGTGGTGCGCTCTCGCCCCTCGGGCCGGATCACCCGGGGCACCACGAACATCAACCGGCTGCGCCGGGTGGATCGGTGGATGGCGCACAGCCCGGTGGTCATGGCCGCGCTGACCACCTCGCCGCGCCCGCTCGTCATCGATCTCGGCTACGGTGCGCGCCCGGACACCGCCGTCGAGATGGCTCGACGCTTGCGCGCGGTGGCACCCGATCTGGAGATGGTGGGCCTCGAGATCGACCCCGAGCGTCTCGTCGACCCCCGCGATGGCGTCCGGTTCGCCCTGGGCGGCTTCGAGTTGGCCGGGCTGACCGCGAACCTGGTGCGGGCCTTCAATGTGTTGCGCCAGTACGACGAGACCGAGGTCGGCGACGCCTGGTCGCAGATGCAACGCGGACTCGCACCGGGCGGACTGATCGTCGAGGGCACCTGCGACGAGATCGGCCGCCGCTGCTGTTGGATCGTGCTGGACGCCGCCGCGCCCCGGACACTGACATTGAGCTGGTCACCCGAGCACACCGAACGGCCGTCCGACCTCGCCGAACGCCTCCCCAAGGCCCTCATTCACCGCAACGTGCCCGGTGAACGGGTTCATCGACTGCTGGGCCAGGCCGACCGCTGCTGGGACGTCGCCGCGACCCACGCGTCGTTCGGACCCCGCATCCGCTGGCGGCGGGCGCTGACACTGCTGCGTGAGCAGGGAGTCGACGTCGCGATGCCGCGAGGCCGCAGCGTCGACAACGTGCTCACCGTGCCGTGGTCGGAGGTCGCACCGCGGTAGCAGGTCCGCGCGGCAGAGTCCGAGCGGTCGGATGCCCAGCCGTCGACCGAACAGCCGTCGACCGATCGGCCGTCATTCAGTCGTTCGTATGGTTGTCAGCACCTTCGCGGTCATTACCCTGGGTGCCATGCGAATCGCGATGGCGCAGATCACGTCGGGTACCGACCCGGCCGCCAACCTCGAACTGGTCGACTCGGCCGCGGCAGAGGCGGCTGCCGGTGGTGCTGAGCTGGTGGTGTTCCCCGAGGCCACCATGTGCCGGTTCGGTGTCCCGCTCGGTCCCGTCGCCGAACCGTTGGACGGCCCATGGGCATCAGGGGTGTCGGCCATCGCCTCGCGCCATGGCCTCACCGTCGTCGCCGGGATGTTCACCCCCGACGGGGACCGCGTCCGAAACACCCTGGTCATCGCCGCGCCGGACGGAACGAGGACGTCTTACGACAAGATTCACCTCTACGACGCGTTCGGATTCAGCGAGTCGCGGACCGTCGCACCCGGCGACGAGCCGGTCACCTTCACCGTCGGCGACGTCACCGTCGGCGTGGCGACCTGTTATGACATCCGGTTCCCGGCTCTGTTCACCGAACTCGCCAGGCGCGGAGCCGAGCTCATCGTGGTGCCAGCGTCCTGGGGCGCCGGGCCGGGCAAGGTGCACCAGTGGGAGGTGCTGGCCACTGCGCGGGCGCTCGATTCGACCTGCTTCGTCGCGGCCGTCGGGCAGGCGCTGCCCACCGATCCGTCGGTACGGGAGTCGTCGGCACCCACTGGAACAGGTCACAGCCAACTCACAGATCCCGTGGGTAGCGTGGTCGCCGCATACGACGACGGCGTACAGGTCGGGGTTCACGATGTCGATGTGAACGTCGTGACCAAGGCACGCAAAGCCCTGGCCGTACTGGACAACCAGCGGCCAATTCCACAGGTCTCGGCACCGATCACCAACTGAGGACCTCACGACATGACCGACAACGAGCACACCGACAAACCCGGCGGCGGCAGCGAACAGCAGCCTGACACCTCCGGTGAGCACACGGCGAAGTTCGACCCCGCCCCCACCGACGAGTCCCCGCGTGCCTACTCCCAGGTCCCGCGGACCGAGACGGCACAATTCGAGCCGGGACATACCGGCGGATTCCCGCCGTCCGACGGTTTCGAGCCGATCCCCACGGGCGCCCAACCGGGCGTCGTCTCATCATCGCCCGCGCGGCGCAACACCGGAAAGATCATCGCCGGCGTCTCCGCCGCGGTGGTGTTGCTGCTGGTCATCGCGGCGGTCGGCAGCGAACTCTACCTGCGCAACAAGGCCACCGACTGCATGCAGAGCGCCTTCTCCGACCTCACCGGCACCGAGACGACCGTGTCGTTGAGCCGCAAACCGATGCTGCTGCAGGGCCTCGGCAACGACATCCCGTTCGTCCAGATCGACACCGCCGACAAACCCGGCGAGATGCGCCTGCATGCGCGGGCGGAGGACATCAAGGGTGACGGCGACAGTTCCACCATCCGCTCCCTCGTCGGCACCGGCTACGTGCCCTTCGACCGCGTCGTCGCGATGAGCAAGTCGGCCACCACGGGTGCGGATTCGCCGGCGGCCGGCAACAGCGCCTCGGGTGCCGCGGGTCTGATGAGCAACGCCAGCATCGAGTCGATCACCGGGAACGCCGCCGACGGCACGATCGAGGTCGACTCGGCGGTCCACCTGGCCTTCCTCCCGATCCCCGTGTCGACGACGATCCGTCCGGTACTGCAGGACGGGCGGGTCCACTTCGATGTGGTGAAGGCCAACGCGTTCATCTTCGGCATCCCGTCGGACTTCGCGCAGCAGGTTGTCGACAGTGTCTCCGATTCGATGTTCGGCAAGTTCTTCGACGAGGTCACCGTCAAGAATCTCACGGTCACCGACCAGGGCGTGGACTTCGCGGTGGACGGCCAGAACGTGCGGCTCGATGGTCAGGTGACGGGCGGATCGGACTCCTGTTCGGCCGCGTGAGGCGGCCGGGATCGGCACTGTCGGCCCCGGACCTGCGGTGACTCCCGCGTCCAACGATCGTCGGTACGCTGGTGGATGTCCGATTTGCCGGTCTGGCGAAAAGCTCTTGTTCGAGATGGGTCACCCCTCGGAGCTGCGCGAGATGTCAGGTGAGGTGTTAGGTCAACGGAGGAGAAGATGAGCGCACTGATCCTGATCGCTCTCGTGGTACTGGTCGTCGTCGGCATCGTGGTGGTGTCACAGCAACGATCGGGCGCGAATGCCGTGCGGGAACTCGACGACGCCAAGGCCGACGCCCGGCAGGCGATCGAGCGTCTGGGCGGCCAGGTGTTCATGCTGGTCGGCGACGGCCCCGCCTCGAAGCAGGCGCTTGCCGACGCCGGTGAGCGGTACACGGCCGCCGGGTCGCAGATCGAGCAGGCCGCGTCCCCAGCTCAGGCACGGCTGGCCAAGCAGACCGCCATCGAAGGCCTTTACTACATCCGGGCTGCGCGTACCGCGATGAATCTCGATCCCGGACCGATGATCCCGGAACTCGACGGCCAGAAGAGCGCGGGCGCGGTCACCGAGGACCGCACTGTCGAATTCGAGGGCCGTCAGGTCGAGGCGTCGCCCGGCCCGTCATCGCGGACCCCGAACTACTACCCGGGTGGCCGTGTCGCGGGCCGGCCGGTGCCGGCCGGCTGGTACTCCGAGCCCTGGTGGAAGCCTGCCCTGGTGGCCGGAGCGTGGGGTATCGGGTCGATGTTCCTGTTCTCGGCGCTCTTCTCCGGCATGTCCGGGGTCGGCTATGACGCGAATGCCTTCGAAAGTGGTGCCGGCGACGGCTCCGACGCCGGTGCCCTCGATGGCGGGGACGGCGGCGGCGATGCCGGCGATGGTGGAGGTGACGGCGGCGACTTCGGCGGAGACGGTGGCGACGGCGGCGGTGGCTTCTTTGACGGCGGCGGCGATGGCGGTGGCTTCTTCGATGGCGGCGGAGACTTCGGCGGCTTCGACTTCTGAGTTCGCGGGCCCGACCCCGGAGCGTTCCGGGGCCGGTAGCCCGCCGACAGAACCAAGATCCCGCCGACAGAACCCAAGATCCCGCCGACAGAACCCGGAAACGCGCCGACAGAATCTCGATCGCGTCGAGCAGCCCCGGGGTCGGCCTCCGGTCTAGGTGAAGACCACCGTCTTTCGCCCGTGGACCAGGACACGATCCTCCAGGTGCCAGCGCAGCCCGCGAGAGAGCACCATCGTCTCGATGTCGCGGCCTTGGCGCACCATGTCGGCGACCGTGTCACCATGGTCGACGCGGATCACATCCTGTTCGATGATCGGTCCGGCGTCGAGATCGGCGGTCACGTAGTGGCAGGTCGCTCCGATGAGTTTCACTCCGCGCGCGAACGCCTGGTGATATGGGCGGGCGCCGACGAAACTCGGCAGGAAGCTGTGGTGAATGTTGATCGCCCGACCGGCCCACGCCTCGCACACCTGCGGCGGCAGGATCTGCATGAACCGCGCCAGCACGACGGCGTCGGGGGAGTAGCCGTCGACGATGCGCGCCACCTCGTCGAACGCCTGGGCCTTCCGATCCGCCGGGAAGGGAACGTGATGGAACGGCACAGCGAAGCGTGTCACGAGGTCTTCCAGGTCGCGGTGGTTGCCGATCACCGCGGACACCGTCGCGGGTAGCTCACCGCGATGCGCGCGGCCGAGGAGATCCACCAGGCAGTGGCTTTCCTTGCTCACCAGCAGCACCACCGATTTCTCGGCGCCGGTGTCGGTCAGCCGCCATTCGGTGGCGGGTCCGATCTCGGCCGCGACCTCGTCGGCGAATCGCGCACGCATCTCGTCCAGGTCGATCGCGATGGAACCCGGACGAACCGTCTGTCGGGTGAAGAACCACCCGGTCTCCTCGTCGGAGTGGTAGCCGGCCTCGGTGATCCAGCCACCGATCTCCGCGAGAAACCCGGAGATGCGGGCCACGATGCCCGTCCGGTCGGGGCACCCGAGCGTGAGCACGTATCGACGTTCGGGGTCGGCCGGCGGTGATGGGGTCGCTGCCGGGGATGTCGATGCCGAAGATGTCGTCGCCGAGGAAGTTGCTGCCGAGGTCGGCTCTGGTGCTGCCACGTCTGTCAGTGTGCCAAGCTCGTCTGTGTGATCACCACCGACCTGACCCGACGCGACGTCGCGGCCCTCATCGACCACACGTTGCTCAAGCCCGAGGCGACCCGTGCCGCCGCCGAGGCCACTGTTGCCGAGGCGGCGGAGCTCGGTGTGTACGCGGTGTGCCTCTCGCCGTCGATGCTGCCCATCGACACCGGTGTCCAGAAGACCTGCGTGGTTGCCGGGTTCCCGTCCGGCAAGCACCACTCGCTGGTCAAGGCAGCCGAGGCGCGGCTGGCCGTGGACAGCGGCGCCGATGAGATCGACATGGTCATCGATGTGGGGGCGGCCGTCGACGGTCGGTTCGACGAGGTGTTCGCCGACGTCCTGACCGTCCGTGAGGCCATCGGTGACGTCCTGCTCAAGGTCATCATCGAATCCGCGGCACTACTGGAATTCGCCGGGCCGGACACGGTCACCGAGGTGTGTCGCCGGGCGGTGCAGGGTGGTGCATCGATGGTGAAGACATCCACCGGTTTCCATCCGTCCGGGGGCGCCAGCGTGGAGGCCGTCCGTCTCATGCGCGCCGCCGTCGGAGACCGGGTGGGCGTGAAGGCCAGTGGTGGCATCCGGACAGCGGAGTTCGCCGCCGACCTGCTCGCAGCGGGCGCAACCCGACTCGGTCTGTCCTCGTCGCGCGCCGTGCTCGACGGGTTCGCCGAGTAGCGCGGCTACCCGGACATGCTCGTCTGCCGTGCCTCGACCGCCGCGCGGGTGTCCTCGGTGATCAGATCCATGTTGATCGCCGCGCCGGCACTGACCCCGGCGCCCATCGAGACGGGGACCGTTGCCGACAGGTCCGCGACGTTGCCGGCCGCCCAGACGCCCGCGACGTCCGTCATGCCCATCGGGCCGGTCGGGACATGGCTGCCGCCCATCGGGTGGTCGGCGAGTGTGCCGCCCAACTGGGTGTAGAGCTCGGACCGTACGACGAATCGTGGCGCCACCACGAGCGCATCGCGCTGGTATGCGGTGCCGTCGGTCAGGACCACCGTCCGCAGCGAGCCGTCGGCGATGTCGAGTCGTTCGACCGGACCGTCGACGACTCTGATGTTCAGAGCCGAGAACTGTTCGGACTCATCAGGTCCGAGGGGTGGCATCGCGTGCGTGAAGAAGGTTACGTCGTCGCTGAGTTGGCGGAACATCAGCGTCTGATGCACCGACATCGGACCGGTGCCGAGTACGCCGATGCGCCGACCCCGTACCTCCCATCCGTGGCAGTACGGGCAATGCAGCACCGACGAGCCCCAGAGTTCCTGTACGCCTGGCACCTCAGGTAATTCGTCGACGAGCCCGGAGGCGATGAGGATGCGCCGAGCGATGACCGTGGTGCCGTCGGCGAGAGACAACACGAAGTGGCCGTTGGCTTCCCGGGAAGCGTCGACGACGTGTCCGGGCCGGATATCGACTCCATAGGCTCGCGCCTCCGCCCGGCCCTTCTCGAGCAGTTCGAGCGGCGAGATGCCCTCCTGCCCGAGCACGTTGTGCGCGCCCTCGGCGGGGGCGTTGCGCGGATGCCCGGCATCGAGAACCACCACCGACCGCAGGGAGCGGCCGAGTGTGGTGGCCGCGCTCAGGCCGGCGGGACCACCACCGACAATGGCGACGTCGATGACATCGGAGTCGAAGTTCTTGTTGTGCATAGGTTTTCCTCCAGAGTCGGGTGGGCGAATCAGGGCCGCCGGGCGATCCAGGCGATGCGGCGGGCGCGCACGATCAGGTCGTCGCGGGTGTGCAGGGAAGACGGATGATCGTCGGACAGCAGCTCGTCGACGACGGCGCGATCGGCCGGCGACATCTGCTCGGACAGCGCGTCGCGCACGCGGGTCAACCAGGTGGCGGCGTAGTCCGCCGCCTTCGGCGGTGCAGGCAGATCGGTGACGATGTCGAGGGTTTCGACCACCTCGTAGCCCGCTGCCGCGATCGTCGACGACCAATCCGGATGTGAGTTCCAGCCCTGTGCCTCGACCGTGTCGTGGAGGCGTTGCTCCACAACGCTTTCGGGCGAATCCGGCGGCAGGAACATCGGTAGATCCTCGATCTCGATGACTGCCAGCACCCCGCCTGCACGCTGGGCCCGGTGGGTGGACCGCAGCAAGGCCTCGGGATCGGCGAAGTGGTGCATCGTCGATGACGCCCACACGACATCGATGTCGGTGAGGTCTGCGGGAAGTGCTGCATCGAGGTCGGCGACCACGGTGCGGACGCGGTCGCCGAATCCGGCATCACGCGCCGCGGTCGAGACCCGATCGAGAAGGTCGGTCGCGTTGTCGAGTGCCATCACCTGGGCCGTCGGGAATCGACGCGCCAGAGCAAGAGTCCCGGTGCCGGTTCCGGAGCCCAGATCAGCGATGGTTCGCGGGTCTGCAGCCAATGTGTTGATTCGATCGGATACCTCATCGAGGTAGTGGCCGGTCACCGCTGCGTCGAGGTCCAGCAGGGTGGCCATGTGCTCGGCGTCGGGCTGCTCGAGACCGTGTTGCGGGCCGCCGTGCTGATGTGGACCGTGCTGATGTGGACCGTGATGGTCGGCGTGCTGGTGCTGCGAGTGTGCTTGATGTGCGCTTGCTTGATGCTCGTCGTGTCGATCCGCATGGTCATGCCCTGTCATGACAACAACGGTAGCGGGGCCATGCGCAGGACGCATATAGTCTTGCGTATGGAGCAAGAAATCGATGCTGTGGTCCGCCAGCGCATCCGGGGTCTGCGGCTCGCCAAGGGGTGGACGCTGGATTCGTTGGCCACTCGGTGTTTTCTCAGTCCGTCGACCTTGAGCCGGATCGAGACCGGTCATCGGCGCGTCGCGTTGGATCAGTTGGTGCCCATCGCGCGTGCGCTCGGCACGTCACTTGATCAGCTCGTCGAGCCGGTGGGGGACGAGGACGTCGTCATCCGGCCGGAACCGCACTCATCAGAGGGGATGACGATCTGGCTGTTGTCCCGGGAGGGCACTCCCGGTGGGGTGACCGTGGCCAAGATGCGGGTCACGCCCGAGCACCGTGTGGATCCCGACAACCTCGGCGTGCACCCCGGACGGGAGTGGTTCACCGTCATCTCCGGAACGATCAGGCTCTTTCTCGGAGATCGGGTGATCGCCGTGCCCCCTGGTCAGGCCGCGGAATTCTCGACGATGACCCCTCATGGCATGACCGCGGTCGACGGCCCCGCCGAGATCGTGTCGATCTTCGATCACGACGGTGAGCGTGCGCATCTGCCCGGATGAGTTCCTGCGGTGCGTGGCGGCCTCGGATTCGGCAACCTCAGATGGGGTCGATGCCAGCGACGTCACAGCCCGCACCCAGCGTTTTGCAGGGGATGGTCGGTATTCTGGGGACTGTTATGAGCGCCCAACCTCCCATCACCCGCCGAACCATTCTGGCGGCGGCCGGTCTCGGCGCCGTCGGCGCCGCCGTCGCTGCCTGTTCCAGCGGCGGCACGTCATCCGATGACGCGGGCCCCAAGCAGGCGACCGTCAAGATCGTCTACACGCCCGATCTGAACTCCGACGACGCGCCCAACCCGACAGATACCTTCTCGGTCAAGGCCGACAACGGCCAGCTCAACCCGGACATCAAGTTGGTGAACGCGAACGGCAAGGTCGTCGCCGGGACGATGTCGGACGACCGGAAGACCTTCACGATCAGCGAGCCGCTCGGATACGGCGCCCAGTACACGTGGCAGGGCAGCGCGACCGGCTCGGATCGATTGACCGCGCCGGTCGAGGGGTCGTTCACCACGCTCGAACCCGATTCGCAGACCAATGTCGTGGTCAACATCGGAGACGGTCAGGAGGTCGGCATTGCTGCGCCGATCATCCTCAAGTTCGACGCCACCGTCGAGGACAAGGAAGCGGTGGAAAAGGCGCTGAAGGTGACCACCGATCCGGAGACCGAGGGTGCCTGGGCGTGGCTCGGTGAGGACAACGGATCGCGGGTTCACTGGCGGACCAAGGAGTATTGGGCGCCCGGCACCAAGGTGCACGTGGACGCCAAACTCTACGGTGTCGACTATGGTGGCGGGGCGTACGGCGCCGCGGATGTGACCAGTGACTTCGCCATCGGGCGATCGCAGATTGTCAAGGCGGAGGCGTCATCCCATCAGATTGTGGTGGTTCGCGACGGCGGAGTCCTGATGACCCTTCCGTGCAGCTACGGCGAAGGTGACCTCGACCGCAACGTCACGCGGTCGGGCATCCATGTGGTCACCGAGAAGTACGAGGACTTCTACATGAGCAACCCCGCCGCGGGGTACTTCAATGTTCGTGAACGCTGGGCGGTCCGGATCTCCAACAACGGCGAGTTCATCCATGCGAATCCAGAAACCATTGGCGTGCAAGGGTCGTCGAATGTGACGAACGGCTGTATCAATTTGTCTCTGGAAAACGCGCAGCGCTACTTCGAGAGTGCCGTCTACGGCGATCCGGTTGAGGTCACCGGGACCCGAATCCCGCTGTCCGAGGCTGACGGCGATATCTTCGACTGGATCTTCGACTGGTCGAGCTGGACGGGAATGTCGGCGATCAAGGGAGATCCGTCGCAGGTTACTGCGCCGGCAACCCCGTCGGGCGCGCCGACCTCCAACGCGCCTGCGCCGGCCCCGGCCGGCTGAAACCCGTTGCGGCCCAATCGTACAAGGACTCCACCACCCGCTCGCTGAGGAGCCTTCAGGCTTGCGAGGGTGCGTCACCACCCGCTCCCTGAGGCCTGAGGAGCCTCCGAGCTTGCGAGGGTGTGAACCCGCCGCTCCCTGAGGAGCCTCCGAGCTTGCGAGGATGCGAAACCACCGGTCCCTGAGCCTCGATCTTTCATGTGGTGGTGGGTTGGGGGTTTCGGCGGCTGGGTGTGGGGTTGGTGTGGTGTGGGTGTGGGTGATCGCCGGCGCTGGTGTTCGCCGGTTCTTCGGGTCCTGGGTTGAGGGGCAGGGGCTGCTGTGTGGTGTGTCAGGCGGCGTGCAGGGCGGTGTAGCCCTGGTAGATGAGGTCGTTGTAGGGCCAGCCGCGGGGTAGTCGTAGCAGGTGGCGTCGGCCGGTGTGGATGGTGCGTCCGGCCACGGCGAGGATGCATAGGCGCATGCGTTTGGGTTCGAAGAGGCGCGCGGGGTGGTGTTCGGGCCAGCATAGGGTTTGGGTCCAGGCCAAGAGTTCGGCGGCCAGGCAGACGATTTCGAGCCAGATCTGGTTTTTGGTGAACTCGTGGAAGGGCAGGTTGGCCATGCCGGTGTCTTTGAGGTTGCGGATGCGGTCTTCGGCGCGGGCGCGTTGGCGGTGGCGTAGTTCCAGGACCGGCAGGGTCCAGCCGGTGCCGCGGGTGTTGGTGGCGAACGCAGTGTAGCGGCGGCCGTCGATGTCGGTCAGGCGTAGTTGGGCGCCGGGGTCGGGGTATTCGCGGCGCACGATGACGCGCATCCCGGCCGGCCAGGGGTCGGTGGGGTCGGCGGCGGGGACGATCAGGTCGGTGAGCTCGGCGACCTGGGCGCCGTTGCGGGGTTGTTCGTCACCGTTGAACGCATCGCGCCAGGCCTGCTCGGGCAGCGCGGCGATGGCGGTTTTGACGTTGTCGTAGAGGGTGAACCCGATCGAGTACGCGAGTTTCTCGGCGCGCAGGAACCTGAGGAATTTTTTGGAACAGCCGCCGGCGTCGGTGCGGAGCAGCACCTGGGGGCGTTCGGCGGCGGGCAGTTGGGCCAGCGCGGCGGTCGTGGTGTTGATGTGCAGGTCGGCGCCTTGTGGGGAGGCGCCGCCGCGGCGTAGATCGATGATCAGTGGTTCGCCGGTGCCGTACTGGCCGTGATCGACGAACGCGCACATCGGGGAATGCCCGAACTGGCGTTTGTAGGTCAGTTGGGCGTGTTCTTTGAGTGAATGCGCACCGATGGTGGTGGCGTCGAGATCGACGATCACCTGCCCCCCATCGCGGGTGCCGGGTGTTCCGGCCAGCGGGCGCGCCCGCGTCCATACCCGGGTGCGGGCCGCGGCACGCGCGGCGCGGATCGCCGGTAGCGCCGTGCTCAGGTCGTCGGCCAACACGCTGATCAGCCGGGAGAACGTCGCATCCGAGGCCACCGGCCCGAACAGGTCGGGTTGGGCTCGCACGATCGCCACGTCGGCCGCGCAGTCACCGCCCAGAGCCAACGCGATCGCCAGATCCAGCAGCATCAGGCCCGGATCATGGGTGGCCCGCGGCGAGGTCCACGGCGCCAACGCCGCCGATAACGCCTCGTCCAGGCCCGCGACCTGCGCCGCGTCACGCAGCAGCAACGCCCCCGACGAACTCGTCAGCGACTCGCGGCGTTGATCATCGACAACCAGACGGGGATAGCGGTTATGCTTCACCTGCGAAGTGCCTTTCTGCCAGGAATTATTGTGTTGTGGAGATTCAATAATCCCTTGCCAGGTAGGCACTTTCGCATTTCCCACGCCGAACACCCCAAACAAACATGAAAGATCCAGGCTGAGGAGCCTCCGAGCTTGCGAGGGTTGAACCCACCCGCTCCCTGAGGAGCCTACGAGCTTGCGAGGATGCGTCACGAAGGGCGGCCCTTCGTGACGGTCCTCCGCTAGCGCTCCGGACCTCCTCAGGGAGCGGTGGGTACGGTCCTCCGCTGGCGCTCCGGACCTCCTCAGGGATCGGGGATGGCTGGTCTTTCGCTAGCGCTCCGGACCTCCTCGGGGATCGGGGCGTAGCCCGCAGATTTCAGCGAGCATCACGACGGGACCTCAGAGAACGAACTCGGAAACCGACAGGACAGCAACAACATCAGCTCGTCATCGAAAGAAAACGCCCGCATGTGAATCACCTGAATACAAACAGCCATCGACAAGAAGAGCTGGTCGGCGGCACGAGGGTCTCGATACGCACGCTCGCACGCTCGCGGGCTACTCGACCAGCGTGACATCGCCTCCTGCCCAGCAAGGTAATCGACTCCTCGAACGGGGCTGCCCGCTAGCCCGTCTTGATGTTGCGTCGCGCCGACGCCTGGTCGCGCGGCTTGATGATGATCTGATCGAGGTCGACGTGCGGCGGCCGGGACGCGACGAAACCGATCACCTCGGCGACATCATCGGCCGACAGCGGGGTCAGGCCCTGGTAGACCGCGTCGGCACGTTCCTTGTCGCCCTCGAATCGCACCAGGGAGAAGTCGGTTTCGACCATACCCGGGGCGATTTCGGTGAGCCGTACGGGCTTTCCGAGGAGCTCGTAGCGCAGGGTCCGGTGCATCACGCCCTGCGCGTGCTTGGCCGAGGTGTATCCCGAGCCGTTGTCGTAGGCCTCGAGTGCGGCGATGGAGGTTATGGTCACGATGAGTCCATCACCCGATCCGATCAACGCGGGCAGCAGCGCCTTGGTCATGCGGAGCGTGCCCAGAACGTTGGTCTCCCACATCCACCGCCAGTCGTCGAGATCCGCGGTGGCCACCGGGTCGAGCCCCTTGGCGCCGCCGGCGTTGTTGACCAGTACGTGGACGCTGTCGAGGCCGGAGACGAACGCCGCCACCGAGTCCTCGTCGGTCACGTCCAGATGACGCCCGGTTCCGCCGATCTCTGCGGCGAGTTTGTCGACCTGCTCGGTCCGACGTGCGCCGAGCACGACGTGATATCCCTGACCTGCCAATTGGCGTGCCGTCGCGGCGCCGATCCCCGAACTCGCACCGGTGACGACCGCAACCTTCTGCTCCGCTGTGCTGCTCATGGGTTCAGCTTAGCGACGTGACACCATTGCTAAATTCGTTCCATGACGATGACCGGAGTCGTGCCTGCGGCACTGCAGGTCGGATCGACTCCGGCGGCCGCGGTACTCCAGGCGATCCGAGTCGGCGGTCCGGTCACACGCGACCACCTTTCGACAGCCACCACGCTGTCGCCGGCCACCATCAACCGTCAGGTGACGGCGCTGTCCCGGCTGGGCCTGGTGGTGGAGCGGCCAGATCTGGTCGATCCCGGTGGCATCGGCCGTCCGAAGAACCCGTTGACCCTCGATCGTGACAAACTGTGCGTCGCGGGGATGCACATCGGCGCGCACCGTACGCTGCTGGCGATCGCCGATCTCGGCGGGCGCACCCTGTACAGCCATGCCGTCGCGACCCCGCACGATGCCGCCTCGGTGGGTGATCTGTGTCGTCAATTGCGTGACCTCGCAGGCCGTTTCAGTGGTCGTCGGCTGCTCTGGGGCGGTGTCGCGTCCGGTGGTGTGGTCGACGCGACGACCGGTTGCATCGACCATCCGGTGCTCGGCTGGCAGCGCGTGCCGGTCGGTTCCACCTTGGCCGCGGAGCTGGGCGTCCCGGTGTCGGTTTGTGAACACGTGCAGGCGATGGCGGCCGCGGAACTGCTGCTGACCTTCCCGCGTGAATCTGATGTCACCGGGCTCTTCTTCTACGCCCGTGAAACCGTCGGCATGGCAATGTCGGTGGACGGCAAGGTCCTGATGCCCCTGCACGGCGCCGGCTCCATCGCCCATCTCCCGGTCGTCGCCCCACACCTCGCACCAGGCGGGAGGGCCGTCCTGCAAGAGGTGATCGGCCGAGGGCCGGCCCACCTCGCGGCGCAGCGACTCGGGGTCGAGGACGACGCGTCGGTGATCGTCGATGAGCGGGCCGAGGTTCTCGGCGGCGTTGTCGCGATGATGCGTGATGTGCTCAACCCGGATGCCGTCGTGGTCGCCGGCGACGCCTTCGCTGCTCACCGCGACGGGCTCGCCCCGGTGCAGGCGGCGTTCGACGCGGCCACCACGAACAGGCGCCCGTTGGAGATCACCCCGTCGCGGTTCGGAATTCGGGTGCAGGAGAGCGCTGCAGTGGTGGTCGCCCTCAGCGTGATCTACGCGGATCCGATCGCGGCGACCGCGGCCGGCTGACCGCCGGTCCAGGTCATGTCACCGAACGGACGGTCATCACCTACCGTTAGGGGCATGAGCACACCCCCACGTGAAGTCGCGGCCACCCTCGAGGTCAGCGTGACTGCTCCCACGGAACTGGAAATGCAGATCGCCGTGGCGAAACTCCCCGGACTGACGATGACCGAATCGCTGACCGTCACTGTGGATGGCAAGACCGTGGTACCCGAAGAGATCATCGGTGAGCACAGCAGCCGTATTCACCGTCTGCAGGTCGACTCAGGGTTGGTCGCGATCGAGTACTCCGCGGACATCACCACGCCGGCAGACCCCATCGACGTCGAGGCGAAAGACCGCTCGATCTACCTGCGGCCAAGCCGGTATGCGGAGTGCGACAAGTTCTTCGGCTTCGCGGCGGGTCAGTTCGACCTCGACCTGCCACCCGGGGACCTCCTGGTCGCGGTGACCACGTTCGTCGAGGATCGCCTCAGCTACATCCCCGGGGCGAGCGACCCGATCGACGGGGCGGCGGACACGTTGCTCGCGGGCGCCGGGGTGTGCCGTGACTACGCGCATCTCGTGGTGGCGCTGCTGCGGGCGCTGAACATTCCCGCCCGACTTGTCGCGGTGTACGCGCCCGGCTGCGACCCGATGGATTTCCACGCCGTGGCCGAGGCGCTCATCGACGGCGAATGGGTGGTCGTCGATGCCACGGGGCTGGCGCCCAGGCAGAGCCTGGTCCGGATCTCGACCGGACGCGACGCCGCCGACACGGCCTTCCTGGACAATCATCAGGGCACGATCAACCTGGATTCCTACCAGGTCACCGCTATCGTGCGCGGAGATCTGCCTACCGACACCGGAAAAGAGCGGCTCCGCATAGGCTGACAGCGTGCACGCGCTCACATGTCCGGTCTGCAACGCACTGTCGGGCTTCGTCAATGACCAGTGTCCGCGGTGCGGCACGACCGTCGGGGTCCATCTGGAGTCCCGGTCGCTGGCGGTGATCTCCGGTGGCAGCGCTGAGATCGAGGGACGCGGTTGGGTCCGATGTTCCAACTGGTCCCGAACCGGATGCAACTGGTTGACCCTCGCCGAGCTGGACGACGAGTCGGCAGGCTTACGGGGCAAGTGCTTTCCCTGTTCCCTCGTCCGTCGCCAACCCGCTGCCGACGACACGATCGCGCTGGAGAAGCTGAACTCGACCACCGTGGATCTCCGCATGCTGGTTTATCAGCTCGTGGATCTGGGACTGCCCGTCGAACCCTGGTGGCGAACGGAGGGCGGGCTCGCCTTCGACCTGCTGTCGAGTCTGACGAACGGGCAGCCGGTGATCATCGGTCACGCCAACGGGGTGATCACCATCGACCTGGCCGAAACGCTGGACGCCCACCGTGAGCGGCTCCGGGTGGATCTCGGCGAGGCCTACCGGACCATGTTGGGCCATTTCCGGCACGAGGTCGGCCACTACTTCGAGCACATTCTCGTCGAGACCGGCGCGGGCGCAGAGCTTTACCTGGACCGGTGCCGGGAGATCTTCGGCGACGAACGGGCCTCCTACAGCGACGCCATCGACCGTCACTACACATTCGGACCGCCGCAGAATTGGCGCGACTCATACATCTCCGAGTACGCGACGATGCACCCGTGGGAGGACTTCGCCGAGTGTTTCGCCCACTATCTGCACATCACCGGGACCATCGACACCGCGCGCGAATCCGGTCTGATGCTCGAGAGCGATCAGGTCCGGTTCACCATGGACCGCGACATCGTCCCGCTGGCATCGTATGCGGACGTGCCGATCGAGCGGCTCATGTATGACTGGAAGTGGTTGTCCACCATGTTCAATCGGGTCAACGCCGCGATGGGTGCCCGACCGCTCTATCCGTTCGACCCGCCACCGCCGGTGATCCGGAAGCTGGGATTCGTACACACGGTGATCCGGGAGTCCGCCAAGAGGGCCCAGGTCAGCTCTGCGCCAGCCACTCCCGACGCTGTGCCGTGATGAACTCCAGAACGGTGGCCACATCATCGGTGTCCTCGATGCGGAAGGTGGCCGCGGTGTCGCCGGTTCCCACCTTGATGCTCACGTCCCCCTGGTCGGGGTGCAGATGCGCGAACGCCTTCTCGTCGGTCACATCGTCACCGAGATAGATCACCCGATCGGCGCCGACCCGCTCGCGTAGGACGTCGAGGGCGTGGCCCTTGCTGGTCTCGATCACCGCCAACTCGATGACCTCTTTGCCCTCGGTCACGTGCACACCGGGCCAGGCGGCCGGACCCGACCGCGCCTGCTGCAGCGCGACCTCGGCGTCTGCGGGAGCGGCATTGCGGACGTGCAGCACGGTGCTCGCGGGTTTTGTCTCCACCCGGGTTCCCGGGTGCTCTTTTGCGATGGAACGCAATTCGTCGATCAGCCGGTCCAGGAGAGAGCGATGTCCGTCGGTGATCTCGTCGACGAAGCCCGTGTCGAACTCGCTGCCGTGGCTGCCGACCAGCGTCACCGGCGGTGTCAGCCCGGACAATTGTGCGAGCACCGCGAGTTCGCGGCCGGACACCACCGCCGCGTGCGTGTCCGGAAGGGTCGCGGCGGCCTCGATCGCAGCGATCGACGCGTCGTTGGGAACCGCATCCTCGGGCCGTGACACGAGGGGTGACATGCAGCCGTCGTAATCGGAGGAGACCAAGAGCACGGGCGCACTCGCCGCCGCCAGGACGGCCTCGCGAAGTTCCGCCGGGAGGCCGGTCGCGCTCATCGGTCGTCGTGGGCGGTGTCCGATCCGCCCTGTACGAGATGGACACCACGGTTGGCGTCGGTCGCGGTCTCCGACAGCGACTGAAGGGTACCGAGGAAACTCTCGGCCCACTTGGCCACGTCGTGGGTGAGCACCTGTCGCCGCAGCGCACGCATTCGTCGTCGTCCCTCGGTGGGGGACTGCGCGATCGCGGCCTCGATCTCGTCCTTGACCCCATCGAGGTCGTACGGGTTTGCCTGATATGCGCTACGCAATTCGGCTGCGGCGCCGGTGAACTCGCTGAGCACCAGGGCGCCGCCGAGGTCGCTGCGACAGGCCACGTACTCCTTCGCGACGAGATTCATTCCATCGCGCAGCGGGGTGACCAGCATGACGTCGGCGGCCACGAAGAACGCGATGAGGTCGTCGCGGGGGACCGGCCGATGGAGGTACTGCACCACCGGTTGCCCGACCGACCCGTAGGCGCCGTTGATGTTGCCAACGAGTTGCTCGATGCCCGAACGCATCCGGACGTAGCTGTCGACGCGCTCGCGGCTCGGCGTGGCCAGTTGCACCATCACGGTCTGTTCGGGATCCACCCGCTTCTCGGCGAGCAGCTCGGACAGGGCCTGGAGCCGGACATCGATGCCCTTGGTGTAGTCGAGCCGGTCGACGCCGAGCATGATGGTCTTCGGATTGCCGAGCTCCTTGCGGATCTCGGTGGCCCGCTTGCGGATCTCTTTGGACTTGGCCTTGGCGTCGAGTTCGCCGGAGTCGATGGAGATGGGAAAGGCGCCGACCCGGACCGTGCGGAAACCGACCTGCACGACACCGAATCGCGATCGCACACCCACGGTGCCCTTGCTGGTCGCCTGTCCGGCGAGTCGTCGCGCGAGGAAGAGGAAGTTCTGGGCGCCGCCGGGCAGATGGAAGCCGATCAGGTCGGCGCCCAGCAGGCCCTCGACGATCTCGGTCCGCCATGGCAGCTGCATGAACAGTTCCACCGGCGGGAACGGGATGTGGAGGAAGAAGCCGATGCGCAGATCAGGTCGGAGCATCCGGAGCATCTTGGGCACCAGCTGGAGCTGATAGTCCTGGATCCAGACGATCGCACCTTCACCTGCGGCCTTGGCCGCTGCCTCGGCGAACCGCCGATTGACCTCCACGTAGGTGTTCCACCATTCGCGGTGGTACTCCGGTTTGACGATGACGTCGTGATAGAGCGGCCACAATGTGGCGTTGGAGAAGCCCTCGTAGTATTCGGCGATCTCCGACGTCGACAACGGCACCGCATGGATGTCGATGCCTTCGATGTCGGGGTTGTCGTCGGAGTCGGCGATGCCTGACCAGCCCACCCACGCTCCGGTCTGTGACCGGAGGATGGGCTCGAGGGCGGTGACGAGGCCGCCCGGGCTACGTTTCCAATTGACGGTGCCGTCCGGGAGGACTTCCTTGTCGACCGGGAGGCGGTTGGCGACGACGACGAACTGCGCGTCCCCTATGTGCTGTTCGGCGGTGGTCCCGCCGTTCGAAACGTGCTCGGACTCCGCCATGCTCTCAGGCGTTCTCGCCGGGTGCGATCCCCAGCATCGCCAAAAGCATCCGGCACTCGTCGGCGTCGGTCGCGTAAGCGGCGACGACGCGGCGCGCCGAACTGGCGGTCTCGTCGGCTACCGGCTCCAACTCGTCGTCGGTGATGTCGGTGGTCTTCGCAGGCATTCGAGTCCTTCTACTTCACGTCGGTCTGCCATCGGCGGTGGCCGCTGGCAGAGTGCACGCCTGGTGTGAGTGTGCGCGACACCCGATTCTACCTGTTCCGCAGGACCGGATCGGCCGAGACCGCGCTAGCGTCGGCGGTACGCCTGCAGGCGATTGCGCCGCAGCATCGACATCCACGCCGGGCGCACCGGTAGCTGCGGACGGCGCAGCGACCTGGCGATGAACTCGCCGAGCGTCACGCCCGCGGCGAGGGCGCATCCGATGGCGAGCGCATTGGTCATCCAGGTGATCCCCTCGACCGTCTGATCGCCGAGGATGCCGTAGAGCGAGCGATACACGGCCAGACCGGGGAGCAGAGGCGTGATGCCGGCGACCGCGACGACCAGCGGTGGAGTGAGTGCGCGCCGGGCGAGCAGGCCGCCGACGAGGCCCACGAGCGCCGCGGCGATGCCGCTGGCCACCACGTCGCCCATCGCAGCGACGAACGACGCTGTGGCGACGACTGTCGCACCGATCGCCCCACCCAGGAACGCCACCGGCAGCGCGCGCTTCTCGGCATAACTTGCCAGGGCGAACGCGAACGCCGCGACGGCACCGGCCAGGATTCGGACAGGCAACTCGACCGCGGGGAACGTGGTCTCCGGGGTGATCGTGGGCAGATAGATGCCGGTGTGCTCCAGGAGGCTGATCGCGATACCGACACCGGCGATGAGTCCGCCGGTCATCAACAGCAGCTCGAAGAACCGGGCCACACCGGTTATCGGCGCGCCGGTGATGGCGTCCTGGACCGAGCCGACCAGGGACAGCCCGGACAGGAGCACGACGATGCCGGCCGCGATGACGAACGACGGCGAGAGTTGGACACCCAGGTTCTCGGTGAGCCCGAACGTCACCGCGGCCGGAACGACCGCGATGATTCCGCCCGTGACCTGCTGAAAGAAAACCGGTGTGCCGATCCGGTTGAGACGGCGGTTCACCGTGACGATGGCCATCGTGGTGAGGAACGCCAGAACTGCGCCGAAGGCGGCGCCACCGAGCAGGACCGAGACCGCCGACGCCATCAGTCCCCAGGCCAACGTCGCGACCCGGTGTGGATAGGGGTGCGGAGCGGTGATGATCTCGTCGACCATCCGGTGCGCGGTGGACGGTGTGAGCGCCATGTCGCGGATGCGGCGGACGAGTCGGTCGATCTGTGCGAGCCGGGTGAAGTCCATCGAGCGGTAGTAGACCTGTTCCATCGCGGTGATCGGTGGCAGTGTCGCGCCACGTCGGGCACTGACCACGATGGTGTTGTAGGTGACGTCGACCTCGACGTCCTCGATACCGTAGACACCGCACACGAACGCGATCTGCTGCTGCGTGTCGATCGCGGCGGTGCCGGAGTCGAGCAGTACGGCCCCGATCTTGGTCGAGAGATCGAGAACCTCGGTGATGGCCGCGACGTCGAATCGGTCGATCGGTTTACGCGGCGAGACCATGATGCTGCCGGGCTCGATCGTGTCGATCGTCGCCTGGCTGTCTCCGATCAGCCGGACGGGGTTCACGTACCCCAACGCGCGGCCGATATACTCGCGCACGCAGGCCTCCTTAGCTCAGTGGTAGAGCACTCGCCTTGTAAGCGAGCGGTCGTCAGTTCAATCCTGACAGGGGGCTCCAACAGTTTTCCTCGGTGTGGGGCCCGACAGTGAACGCTTTCCGGGGCCGCCGACGTTCCGTCATGTGATCAGTCTCATCTCGGCCGTCGGGCCCGGGTCAGACCACGCAGCGGAACCCGAGGTGAGAGGTCGCCGAATCGTCGGACTGTGCCGATCGCGCGGCCGGCCGATACCGTTGGCAATATTCGGGTGCACACAGGTGTGAGCCGCCCTTGGTGACCCGCATGATGTGGGGAGATGTGGTCGGCGCGAGGAGATCGGGCCGCCCTTCTGCCTCGACGACCGGCGTCTCGGGTACGACGTGACGAGGCGTGTACACGTCGACACATCGCTCCCACACGTTGCCGATCATGTCGACCAGGCCGAAGCCGTTCGGCGGATAGGTCCCGACCGGTGATGTGGTTCCCCAGCCGTCGTTCTGGTACGGGAATCTGCCCTTCCACGTGTTGGCCATGTCCACACCGTCGGGCCGTAGTTCGTCACCCCACGCGAAGTCGAGTCCGTCGACACCACCGCGCGCCGCGTACTCCCATTCGGCCTCGGTCGGCAATCGTCGGCCCGCCCACTCCGCGTATGCCGTCGCATCGCGGTAGGCGATGTGCACGACCGGATGGTCCCCGCGGTCGTCGGCGTCGTCGTCGCCCTGCGACCGTCGCCACGAGGCACCCGGTTGCCAACGCCACCATTGCCGCCAGTCGCGGAGATCCACCGGCCCGGCCGTCGGGGTGAAGACCACCGAACCGGGCACCAGTTCCGCGGGATCGGCGTCGGGGAACTCGGCGGGGTCGATGGTCTCTTCGGCGACGGTGACGTACCCGGTCGCCGAGACGAAGGCGGCGAACTGCGCCGTCGTGACCGGATGGCGCTCGATCGCGAAGGGCGCGACGACACGTTGGTGCGCACGGCGCTCCTCCGGGTAGTGCCGGTCCGAACCCATGGTGAACGGACCGCCGGGCAATGAGATCAGCTCGGTGGGTGTCACCCCTCGACACTAGTGCTGCGTCTCGGAAACAGGTGACTCGTCTCCGCGTTCGATCGACGCCTGGCTGCGTTGTCGTCGGTCACGACAGCGCCGCTATCGCTCCCTCCTCCGCCGTGCCAGAACGCTGATCGCTCCACCGGATACGGTCACCTATTTCCGTGACACACCGCCCGGAGACGCGCCAGAGAGACACGACCCACTTCTGCGGGCGTCACAAGGCGAAACCGGCCACGATGGACCCATGCCATCGGAGTCACTTGTCGTTCCCACCACTGGTGGAATGGTGCGCGGGACCACGCGGTCCGGCGTCGACGTCTGGCACGGCATCCGCTTCGCCGCGGCGCCGGTCGGTGACCTGCGGTGGCGCCGCGCCCGTCCCCCGGAGCCCCACGACGGCATCGTCGACGCGACGAACTTCGGCCCGGTCTGTCCGCAGGAACGCAATCCGGCGATCGGCCTCGGCAAGGACGCCACCATGGACGAGGACTGCCTGTTCCTCAATGTCTGGCGACCGGCCGTCGAGGGCGAGACAGGATTGCTGCCGGTGATGGTGTGGCTGCACGGCGGCGCATACGTCTTCGGGTCCGGCAGCCAGCCGCTCTACGACGCGACGAAGCTGGTCACCGACGGCGCCGTCGTGGTCGTCACCATCAACTACCGGCTGGGTGCGCTGGGGTTCGCCGACCTCACGTCGCTGAACGATCCCGCATCTCCACGCTACGAGTCGAACGCCGCGCTCAGTGACGTGCTGCTCGCGCTGACCTGGGTGCGCGACAACATCGCCGGGTTCGGCGGCGACGCGGCCAACGTCACGGTGTTCGGCGAATCCGCCGGCGCGGGCATCGTCACCACGCTGCTGACGATGCCCACCGCACACGGCTTGTTCCACAAGGCGATCGCCGAGAGCTCACCCGCGACGTCGATGTACGACCATGAGCGTTCTGCGCGGGTCGCCGAGCGGTTCCTGACCGCCGCCGGGATTCCCCGCGACGGCGCCGGGGTGGAGGCGCTCGGCATCGACGAGATCACCGCGGCGACGATGCAGACGTTCACCGACGTCCCGGCCGAGGATCCGGGCACCATCGCGTTCGCGCCGGTCATCGACGGAGATCTGGTGCCCCGACACCCGATGGACGTGTTCCGGGCCGGCGAATCGCTGTCGGTGCCGTTGTTGATCGGGACGAACAAGGACGAAGCCGCCCTGTTCAAATGGATGAAATCGCCGCTCATGCCGATCACCCCGGCCGACATCGAGCGGATGTTCGCCGCCATGATCGCCGAATACCCCGAAGTGACATTGCCCGCGCGGGCACAGATCACCTCGGCGTACTCCGGCATGCGGCCCAAGGTCGCCGGTCTCGGCGTCGCCCGCGACATCGCCTTCCGGATGCCGACATTGTGGCTCGCCGAATCGCACAGTGGGCACGCGCCCGTCTACCTCTATCGGTTCGACTGGGCGACGCGCATGTTGCGGGCACTTCGCGTGGGCGCCACACACGCGACCGAACTGCCGTATTTGTGGGGAAATCTGGTCGCCGGGCCCGCCGACATCACTTTCAAGCTCGGCGGACGAAAGGTCGGCGAGGAGATCTCCGCACGCATGCAGCGACGCTGGACAAGGTTCGCGCACCACGGTGAACCGGCCGCGGAGCCGACGCTGGGATGGCCGGTATTCGATGCGCACACCCGAACCACATTGGTGATCGACCAGACCGATCGCATCGTCGACGACCTCGACGGCGACATCCGACGGGCGTGGGGCGACGAGGTGCTGAGCTTCCGATAGATAACGATTGTGACGTGAACCATGTCGGTGGGCACCGTCGCTCGTCGACCGCCTACATTGGTTCACTGCAGCATTCATCACGATTCTCGCCGTGGTGCGGGGGGAGAGGCGGTCGACGCGATGGGCAAGGAAATCAACGAGCGACGTTCGCGGCGCATGTTCGGACGCGTGGTCGGCGCAGGGTTGGCCGGGGCGGCCATGGCCGGTGCACTGGCATTCGCGGCTGCACCGGCGAGCGCCGAGCCGCTACCGAAGATCGAGCCGACGGTGGAGAACGCCGCTCCGACGCTCGACAACATCAAGCTGGGCATCGACCGTGCGGTCGCGACCAACCCGGAACTGGGCCCGGTCGGCGAGCTGGCGCTGTCACTGTTCCCCAAGTACTGAGTAGGGCCCAAGTACTCAATAGGCCCAAGTACTGGGTCCACAGCACCCGACAGTTCGGGTGCCGAACAAACGAAACCCGCCGGAGCTCGTTCCGGCGGGTTTCGTCGTGTGAGGGTGCCTCGGCGCGCTACTCACATTCGTCGGGGATGTCGGTGTGCGGCAGGTACGTCGACCGTTGCGGCTCGGTCAGGGGTGCTGTGCTCGCGCAGATCCAGTGGCGCGCCGTGTCGATGTCGGTGGTCTGCAGGTGGATGCTGCCGGTCACGTCCCCGGCGGTGATGATCGTGTCGTCGATCGACAAGTGTTCGGGTAGCTGCCATTTCGTCGTGGTATCGGTGGTGGTGATGAGGGGGACGATGGCCTGCTGGTCGCTGAGGCGGCCCTCGTCGAGGGCGAAGGTGATGAGGTGGTGGGTTGCCGTACCGACGACCAGTCGCGACGGAGTCAGGGACAGGGTCGCGGCGTGGATGTTCGGCTTGCGGTCGATCAGTGTCCGCCGTCCGTCGCGGACGTCCCAGGTGGTGAGATCTCGGGCGGCGATGATCAGGGTCCCACCGTCGCGGCTGAAGATGGCCTGTGCGGCCGGACTCGTGTCGGTGATCACTGCCGACGGGGACATCCGATCGCCGTCGAGGTCGTACAGGTAGGTCCGTTTGTCGTCGGAGGCGACCGCCAGGCGACGGCCGTCGGGACTGAATGCGACGCTGCGGATCAGATCGCCGGGGCCCGTGATGGGCGCACCGATGCGTACCGGACGGCGCGGTTCGGCGGTGTTCCAGAGTTGCACGGTCCGGTCGGTGGCCCCCGCCGCCAGCACATCGGCGTGGGGCGCGAACGCGATCGCGTTGGTGTAGCGCGTCGCCACCCTCAGCTCAGCGGCCGGTCGGACCGATTGCCGGTCGCTGATGTCCCAGAGCTGCACGACCCCACCGTTGTTGTTGGCGGTCGCCGCCTGCGTCCCGGCGGCGTTGACGCTGACCGACGGGTGATCGTTCACGCGCCGCTCGATCGGTGTGCGTGACTGTCGAATCCAGCCGTCCGGCCCGGTCGTCCAGATGTTCAGCGAGGTGTCGGTGCCGACGCTGCCGAGCACGGTGGCGTCCGAGTCGTTGGACAACCCGGTCACGGTTCCGCCGCGGTCGGGGATGACCCCGGTGGGCAGGTTCCACTCGTCGATCGTGCCGTCCGACCGGCCGACCAGCAGGCAGGTGCCGTCGGGGCTGAACGCCGTGGAGAACGTGCGGACCGAACCCTGCTCCGGGGTCCCCTGGTCGCTCGACGACTGCAACGCCCACAGGGTCGCCGGCATGGTCGGATCGATGGTGTTCCACACCGTGACCCGGCCGTCCGAACGGGCCGTGGCCAGCTCGTCGCCGTGCGGGCCGAAAGCGATCGACCACGAGCCTGCAGTGGTGCCGGGCAGCGACGTGGTCAGTGCCACGGGATGTCGCGGGTCGCCGACATCCCACAACTGTGCGTTGGGGCTGTCGCCGGTCACCGCGAGGGTGTGGCTGTCGGCGCTGAAGGCCACCGAATGGGTGATGCTGGGGAATCCGGTGATGGGCGGTCCCGCGGGAACCGGCAGGTCGGGGTCGCGGGTGTCGTAGAGGCGCACCACGCGGTCGTCGCCGCCGGTGGCGAGAAGGCGTCCGTCGGGGCTGTAGGCCACGGTCCGCGCGGCGCCGCCATGCGCGCGCAGTACTGCCGTCTCGCGGAGACCGCCGTCGTCGGCGACCGCGTAGATGGTCACCGACCCGTCGTCCGACGACGCGGCCAGGTGACGTCCGTCGGGGGCGAACCGCACCAGGTAGACGGTTCCGTGGCCCGGGCTGACGGTGGTGTGTTGTCGGGGTGCCGCGGGGGTCCCGATGTCCCAGATGCGCACCGTGCCGTCGCCGCTGCCGGTGGCCAGCAGCGGTCGGGATGGATGAAACGCGGTGGATGTCAGATAGTTTCCGTAGCCGGTGAGGGTGGCCACCGAGTGGAAGGATCCGTCGCTCCCGCGTGCCCAGACGCGGGCCGTGCGGTCGCCACTGGCCGACGCGAACATGCTTCCGTCGGCGGCGAAGCTGACGTCGTAGACGGGTCCGGTGTGGCCGTCGAGCGGGCTGGCCAGGGGACTCGTGGCGGCACCGAGAACGCGTTGGCTGACCGTTGGATCATCGGGGTACAGGCTCTGGGCGACGAGCAGCAGCCGCGCCGCGAGCGACGGATTGGACTGTTGCAGGCTGTCGATGTGCGACAGCAGCGCGGCCCGTTCGGCGTTGTTGCGCTGCTGGGTCAGGTCGTGCGCCTGCCGGAACCCGATGGCCGCGGTGATCGTCGACACGACTGCGAGCACGACGACGACGGTGATGGAGAACAACCGCACCACCCGTCGACGGCGTTGTTGTGTGAGCGCGGCGTCGAGGAAGGCCTCGCTCTCCGCGGACAGCAGGTGCTGATAATTGCGGCGTAGCGCGGCCCGATGTTGCCTGGCGTCGTCGAGGCGGGAACCGGTGTAGAGGAACGAGCGGCTGCGTCCGGTCTCGACCCAGGCGGTCGTGTCGGTGTCGAGTTGCTGTCGCCAGAGGTGGATTCCGGAGTCCGCGGCGATCCATTCGGCCAGGCGCGGCCACGCCGTGAGGACGACGTCGTGGACGAGCAACACCGAGTCCGACGTCACGATGAGCAGTCGGGCCTGCGCGAAGATGTCGATCACCGACGAGATGCGGGTGGGAAAGCGGTCGGCGATGGTGTCGGTGTGCAGCGGCACGCGCAGCGCGACTCCGCCGGGGCCGACATGGACGAGCGCCAACAGCAGCGCCCGGGCGAGGTTGCGATCCTCCGGCTCGACGGCCGACCACGCGGCCTCCGCGGTGTCGGCGACGGCGCGGGCGATCCCGCCGGTGGCCCGGTATCCGGAGATCGTCATCCGATTGCCGGATCGACGCGCCCACGTCGCCGCGAGGACGTGGGCGAGGAGCGGAAGTCGTCCGGCGCGGTCGCCGATGGTGGTGGCGGCGTGCAGGTCGTTGATCATCACGTCCGCCAGTCCGGACTCGATCCGCCCGCCGGCAAGGCGCACCGGACCGGTGATGACCTCGCGCAGCTGTCCACCGGTCATCTCGGACACGATCACGCATCGTGACTGCCAGGCCTGGGTGAGGAACGGGAACTCGACGCACGGTCCGAAGAAGTCGGCCCGCACACCCAGTACGACGACGGCGTCGGCGGCCAGGGCCTCGACGTCGCGCATGGTGTCGACCACGGTCTCGTCAGCCTGCGCAAAGACGTCTTCGAACTGATCGAGCACGATGACGTCGACCTGATCACCGTCGGAAGCATCCTCGTCACCACCCCGTCCGGTGGGCCTCCGGGCGTCCACGTGCACACCCGCGGCGGTGATGGTGGCACGACGCGGGCGCACCACCCGTGGCCCACGCCCGAGACCGGCACCGAGCAGGGACGATTTCCCCGACCCGGACACGCCGGCCACGATGACGACGCGCGGGCCGCTCGGCGCCGCCGCTGCCTCGAGGATGGTGTCCACCAGGGTGGCCACCAGATCGTCGCGCCCGAAGTACACAGCGCTGTCCGCGACGGTCAGGGTGGCGAGGCCCGCGTACGGCCGGTTCACCGTGGTGGACGCCGACGTCACCGGGTCCGGGTCGCCGTCGTCGGCCTCGGTCAGGTGTTTGTCCCAGAGCTCCCGCCACTGCGGAAGGCTGAGCACATCATCCTGTCCGCTCGCCACGGCGCGAGTGGTGAGCCACAGCAGGAGGGGCTCGACCGTGGCGAAGTCGCGGGGCAGATGTCGCCCGTTGCGCCAATCGCTGATTCGCTGGGCAGAGACCGTCGACCGCGCGGCCGCGGCCCGTAGAGTGGGCCGCCCGGCCTGTACGAACAGCCGCGCCAACGCACTACCGAAGTCCACTCACCATCACCGAAGATCCCCCGACCGTTACTTGGCCCAATCATGCGCTCACCGAGGCCGCGACCGCCATTCGAGTGAGCGGGGACACGCCCGACCAGCCGGCTCGGCTCCCCGCCGGACGGACCGGTACGTGGTGATCCCGCGTATCCGGCGACGTCCGGTGTCCGGTCCGGAATGTTCGATTCCACGCTGAACTGCGTCGATGTCGCGTCCGACGACCGGCGGCTGGCTTACCGAGCGGTGCCGGGGTGGACTGGTATCAGCGCGTGAGACCGCCGTCGAGCGCGTGGCTGCAGCCGTTGTACGACGCGCGGTGGCGTGACGGACGCCGCTTGAGTCGGGGGTGCGGGTCGCGCAACGGCTGCAGCGGATTTCTCGCACCGAAGGGCACCCGGGAACGTCGGAGCCGGCACGTAGGATCACCCGCATGACGCGTGTTCGGCTCAACGGTTCGGCAGCTCTGCACGACGGTGGGTTCGCCTACAGCGCGAGTGTGGCGCCCGGTCCGCTGTTGTTCACCGCCGGGATCAGCCCGCTCGATGCCGAAGGCGGCGTGGTCGCGCCCGGGGATGTGGTCGGCCAGACCCGAAGATGTCTGCAGAACCTCGCCACGGTGCTCGCCGAGCAGGGCGCCTCGATGGCCGACATCGCGAAGCTCACCATTTACGTCGCCGAGCATCTCCAGGCGGATCTGGTGGTCGCCTGGCAAGCGGTCGCCGACGAGTTCGCCGACGGGGTGCCGCCGGCGATGATGCTCGGCGTGACGGTCTTGCCGTACGACGACCAGGTGGTGGAGATCGAAGCGATCGCGGCACCACCGGTGTGATGACAGTTCGTCCCTGCATCAGTGACGCGGCCCGGAGGAGTCGCCTGTTGCGGCGTCACCGACTCGTCGCTGACGCCTGGGCGTCCACGGTCACCGAGGTCGCCGACGATCTGGTCGGTTTGCACGCCACCACACCGTCGACCGTCTACCTCTCCGCATGGGCGCGCGTCGACGGGTTCGTCCCCGACCTGATGGACGCCGCCCTCTATGAGGATCGGTGCGTCGTCAAGCAGCTCGCAATGCGCCGCACCCTCTTCGTGTTCAGCCGGCCGGTCCTGGCCGAGGCAGTCGGAGCGGTTGGCCCTCGGGTCACCGCGTCGGAACGCACCAACATGCTGCGCGACCTGCGGCGCAGTGACGACTTCGACGACCCGGAGGGATGGATCGACCGGGCCCGCGCGGCAGTATTGGGCGACCTCGCCGACGGAGCGGCCCGCACGTCGAGCGAACTGCGGGAACGTCTCCCCGAACTCGACGGCCACATCGTCTACGGCGTGGGCAAGTCCTGGGGTGGCAAGGTCCCGATGGGGCCGCGTGTGCTGAACATGATGAGTGCCGCCGGTGACATCGTCCGCGGACCGAACTCGGGGTCCTGGATCCTGTCGCGTCCGTCGTGGGTGGCGATGACGAGTTGGCTCGGCGGACCCCTTGTGCCGATGAGCGTCGAGGACGGCCACCGTGCCCTCATCGGGCGCTGGCTGCGATCGTTCGGGCCGGGGACCGAGGCCGACCTCGTGTGGTGGACGGGATCGACCAAGCGGGCGGTCCGGGCGGCGTTGGCCGAGCTGGACGTCGTCGAGGTGGATCTCGAGCGCGGTGAGGTCGGCTACCTGCTCGCCGACGACGTGACCGGCGACGAGATCGGCGGCGACGTGGAACCACAGGCGCTGCTGCTGCCGGAACTGGACCCCACGACGATGGGCTGGAAGCAGCGCGAATTCTACCTCGGGCCGCACGCGTCGCACGCATTCGACAGCAACGGCAACGGTGGACAGACCGCCTGGTGGGATGGGCGCATCGTCGGTGGTTGGCGCCAGGACAAGGCCGACGGTCGGATCGACGTGCACACGTTCGAGAAGCTCCCGAAGGTTGCGACCCGAGCATTGAGAGATCGGGCGGACGCGCTCGGTGAGTGGCTCGGCGACGTGCGCCCGTCGCCGGGCTACCCGGCACCATTCATGCGCGGGGCCGCCCCTTCGTGACGCATCCTCACAAGCTCGGAGGCTCCTCAGGGATCGGAGAGATAGGGTCCTCGCTGGATCGGAGGACGGGCGGGGCGGAGCTGCGAACGTCACCCACCCGGACCCTGAGGCGTTGCCCTGCAGAGCGAGCGTCACCAACTCGGTCCCTGAGGCGCCGCCCTGAGGAGCGAGCTTGCGAGTGTCACGAAGGGAGCGAGCTCGCGAGCGTCACGAAGGGCGATCCCCGCAGGTGAACACTCACAGAAAGCTCCCAGCAAGATTGCAGACTCGTGGCAGCCTGGTCATGGAAGGTGATGGCATGAGCGAATCTGTGAATGGTCAGGCAGCGGGTCAGGGAGCCAAGGTGCTCGTCGTCGACGACGAGGAGAACATCCGTGAGCTGCTGTCGGTGTCGCTCAAGTTCCAGGGCTACGACGTGGCGACCGCGGAGAACGGGCCGGCGGCCATCGACAAGTGCCGAAGCGTCAAGCCGGATGTGCTCGTCCTCGACGTGATGATGCCGGGAATGGACGGATTCGGACTGTTGCGGCGACTGCGTGCCGACGGAGTCGAGGCGCCCGCGTTGTTCCTCTCGGCCCGCGATTCGGTGGAGGACAAGATCAACGGCCTGACCATCGGTGGTGACGACTACGTGACCAAGCCGTTCTCCCTCGAGGAGGTCGTCGCACGACTGCAGGTGCTGCTCCGCCGCAGTGGGTTCGATCAGCAGGCCAAAGAGTCCTCGCGGATCACCTTCGCCGACATCGAACTCGACGACGAGACACACGAGGTGTGGAAGGCCGGTGAACTCGTCCCGCTCTCGCCCACCGAGTTCACGCTGCTGCGGTACTTCATGGTCAACGCCGGCACCGTGTTGTCCAAACCCCGCATTCTCGATCATGTCTGGAACTACGACTTCGGTGGAGAGGTCAACGTCGTCGAATCGTATGTGTCGTATCTGCGCCGCAAACTCGACACCGGGGACAAGCGACTGATCCACACCCTGCGCGGCGTCGGCTATGTGATGCGCGAGCCCCGGGGATGACCAGCACAGCCGTCGCCCCCCGCCCGACCGGGCCGCCGCCGGCGGAATCCGAGGAGGGGCGGACGCGAAAACGCGGTATCCCGCTGCGACTGTCGTTGGTCGGACTCACGCTTGTTCTCGTCGTGCTCGGGCTGCTCGCCTCCGGCCTCGCCGTCACCTCGGCGATGAAGCAGGACCTGCTGTCGCGCACCGACGAAGGGCTCATCAACGCCGTGCACACCTGGGCCCGCCCGCATGACCCGGGCTCGATGCCCACCGAGGGACCGCCCGCCGGCCCGCGACGACCACCCTCGCAGTACTACTCGATGATCACCATCAGCACCGGCGACACGATCGTCAACAACGACTTCAGCAACGAACCCGATCTGGACGGGCTGCCCGACGGCGACACCCGACCGACGACCGTGAACTCGGTCGACAGCGGCGGTCCGAAGTGGCGGGTCGTCAAACAGGCCAATCCCTACGGCGAGTCCATCGTCGCGACACCGCTGAGTGACGTCAACGCGACCCTGTCCCGCTTGATGTGGCTCCAACTGGGGATCGGGGCGCTCGTCGTGGTGGCGATCGGTGTGCTCAGCTATTTGTTGGTCCGAACGAGCCTGCGGCCGCTGCGGCGCGTCGAGGAGACGGCGCACGCGATCGCGGCCGGCAACCTCAACATGCGCGTGCCGTCGGCGCCACCCAACACCGAGGTCGGCAGCCTGTCCGGGTCTCTGAACACCATGCTCGGCCAGATCCAGCGGGCGTTCGCACGGACCGCAGCCTCCGAACAGCAGGCCCGCGCCTCCGAGGAGAAGATGCGGCGGTTCATCGCCGACGCGAGTCACGAACTTCGCACCCCGCTCACCTCGATCAAGGGATTCGCCGAGCTGTACAAGCAGGGTGGCGTGCCCGATCCGGGTGACGCGATGCGGCGGATCGACACCGAGGCAGGTCGGATGGGGCTGCTCGTCGAGGATCTGCTGATGCTCGCGCGCCTCGACGCGCACCGCCCGATCGACCAGTCGCCAGTCGACGTGCTCGCCGTCGCCACCGACGCCGTGCACAGCGCGTCTGTCGCCGCGCCGCAACGAGAGATCCGGATCGAGATCGGTGAGTCGGAGGAACCACCCATGGTGACCGGCGATGCACCCCGGTTGCTGCAGGTGCTGCGCAACCTGATCAACAATGCGATCGCCCATACGCCCCCGGAGGCGTCGATCACCGTCGGCGTCGCGGTCGAGGGCGGCAACGGCCGCGACGACGTCGTCCTGAGTGTCACCGACACCGGCCAGGGCCTCACACCAGACGAGGCCTCGCACGTTTTCGAACGGTTCTATCGTGGTGACTCGTCGCGCCATCGCGGGGGCAACGGCGGTGGCAGCGGGCTCGGACTGTCGATCGTCGCGGCACTCGTCCAGGCACACAACGGCACTGTCGGCGTGGACTCGACGCCCGGGAAGGGCTCGACCTTCTGGGTTCGATTGCCGCGGCGGACCGAATGAACCGATGAGTTGACGGCCCACCGTTGGTCTACCCGGTAGGCGACGAAAGGGAATTCCATGACGAACGGCATACCTCGTGTGGTCGATGAGCAGACCTGGCGGGCCGAACTGGGCGAGCTGAGAACGCGGGAGAAGGCCGCGACACGCGAATTGGACGCGATCGCCGCCCAGCGGCGGCGCCTGCCGATGGTCGCGATGCCGGACTACACACTCATCGGGCCCGACGGGCCGGTCCGGCTCGTCGACGTCTTCGACGGGCGATCGCAGCTGATCATCTACAACCACATGTGGTTCGACGACGCCGAGTTCCAGTGCGGCGGCTGCACGAGTTTCACCTCGCAGTTCACCCGGCTGGACTTCCTGGACAATTACGACGCCCGGTTCGTGATCGTCACCAACGGGCCCATCGACGAAGCGCTCGCCTACAAGGCGAAGGTCGGCAACAAGATGGACTGGTACTCGTCCTCGGAGAGCTCGTTAGGGAAAGATGTCGATGCCGGCCCCGGGGAAGGATTCGCGCTCAACGTGTTCCTGCGTGACGGTGACACCGTGTACCGCACCTGGCACACGACCGGGCGCGGGGTGGAACAGCTGGCGCACACCTTCCCGCTGATCGACATCCTGCCGTGGGGCCGGCAAGAGGTGTGGCAGGACTCCCCGGACGGTTGGCCGCAGAAGCCGACCTACTCCGGCTGGCTGGACTCCCCAGACGTCGCCCGTTTGTACGGCCGCTGACGGACAGCGGGGTTCGCTGGCGATGAAACGCTCAGATGAGCTTGCGGAGCGTGGCGAACTCGCGGACGTCCTCGCGGAAACGGTCCAGGCTCACGAGCGTGTACATGCCGTCGATCTGTCGATCGGCCCACAGTTGGTGAATACGCCTGAGGTCGGATTGACGTGACTTCCAGCCGATTCCGTCGATGACGGCCAGGACGAGTTGCTTGGGGAGGCGGACCTCCGCCATCTCCTCGATCTCCCGGACGGCGTCGGTGAGTTTGCTGCCCGTCGAGTCGAAGCCTTTGGCCGCGACCACGATGTCCGCGGTGTCGGGGTCGCCGATGATGAGGTCGGCGGGCGCGGTCCGTCCGTTGCGGCCGGTGAACCGTGAGCGTGTCACGTAGTCGAGGCCGAGATCCTGTGCGATCGCCTCGATCTCGTCCTCGATGCGGCGACCCGATGCGCCGGCCCGGGTCGCGGTGACGCGGCTTCCGGCCCGGGCGACCAGGATGTCGGCGAAGGTATAGGTGCGGTCGAGTTGGGTTCGGAGCATGCGCACGAGATCGAACTCGGCGTCGAGCCAGGTGATCAGGTCGACCGGCTGCGATCGCGCCACGCCGTGCCAGCCGGTGGTGCCGAAGCGGTCGCGCAGGACGTTCTTCAGCTTCTCCTGCGACAACCCGACCGACAACCCGAGAACAGGGACGTCGGTGGGGTGGTCGCGCACCCAGGCCGCGAGACCGGCGATGTCGGTGTCGAGGACGTCGCCGAGGCTCGCGGTGGCCTGGGTGATGCGTTCGGCCTCGGGCGTGGACGCCGTCGGGTCGACGTGAGAGGTCAACCGACCCAACGTGTTCAGGTAGTCGTCGAACTCGCCCGCGTCACTCATCGCGCTTCCGCCCAACAGTGGTTCGCGTGGCCGTCGTCCTCGCCGGTCGGGTCGCTGGCGCAATCTTCGCCGATCGAGTTGCCGGCGTAATCTTCGCCGATCGAGTTGTCGGCGCAATCTTCGCTGGTCGGGTTGCGCGCGTAGCTTTCGCTGGTCGAGTTGCCGACGCAATCTTCGCTGGTCGGGTCGCTCGCGTAATCTTCGCCGATCGAGTTGTCGGCGCAATCTTCGCTGGTCGGGTCGCTCGCGTAGCTTTCGCTGGTTGAGTTGCTGGCGCAATCTTCGCTGGTCGGGTCGCTCGCGTAGTCTTCGCTGGTTGAGTTGTCGGCGCAATCCTCGCTGGTCGGGTCGCTCGCGTAGCTTTCGCTGGTCGGGTCGCTCGCGTAATCTTCGCCGATCGAGTTGTCGGCGCAATCTTCGCTGGTCGGGTTGCGCGCGCAATCTTCGATGGTCGAGTAGCCCGCGAGGTACGAGCGTGCGCATCGAGACCTCGTGACGTGGTCTCGATGCGCGGGCTCGCCCTGGGGGGCTAGCTCGCTACTCGACCAGCGGGAAAGTTGGTGTGTGGGCGAACGAAACACCATCTGGGTCAGTCGCGCCCGATGAACAGGTATTCGCTCACGTCGCGCCGGGTGGCGGCGACGTGGGTGCCGAAACTGTACTTGTGGTCGATCGCGATCACCTCGACAGACGGTTTGACCTTGCCGAGCAGGTCCACGATGCGGTCGGCACCCGGCAGCGCGTTCGATGAGTAGGACAGCACGATGGCGCCGGCGTCCTCGAAGTGCTCGAACGTGCGGACGAGTGCGTCCTCGATGCTGTGCTTGTAGGCGAACGGCGTGTAGCGCTTGGTGAGCTTCTTGGTCTTGGTGTGCTCCATGATCGTCATGCCACGCCAGTAGGCGGACAGGCCCTCGAGGAAGTGATACCGCTTGATGTAGTCGTTGTCGTCGGTGGGCGGTGCGTACGGCGGGTCGAGGTAGACCAGGTCCGGCGGGCCGTCGAGAGCCGCCAGGTCCAGGTCGAAGATGTCGCCGCTGACGCTGCGGTTGGATCGGCCGTTGCTGAACACCGTCGCGTTGTACTCGGCAACCGAGCGCAGCCGGAAGTGGTCGCGCAGCGACATCCGCAGATCGCGGCGCCCGTCGGCGTAGCGGGTGGAGTCGGTGAAGGTGAAGACCCCGCGAGGTTGTTTGCGGGCCGCGGAGAGCACCAGAGCCGAGATCGCCAAGTCCCGGCGATAACCACGCAGGCGGTCGATGTGCGACCAGGCGGAGTCGAGGAAGGCGCGATCCTCCGCGGTGAAGTACAGGCCGTCGAAGGTGGTCTGGATGAAGTCGCGGTCGTCGGCGGGTGGCCCGCAGATCTCCTCGACCAGTTCGGGTTCCAGCCGAACGCTGGAGTTGGCGACGGTCGCGCGGGTGATGATGTGCGGGAACGTCAGGAAGTCGTTGCTCATCACCTGGAAGCCCTGGGCCTTCAACAGGTAGGACACCACACCCGAGCCGGAGAACGCATCGACCGCGGTGGCCCCGCCGATCTCGGCGAAGGTGCGTTCGAGGTGGGGGAGGAGTCGATACTTGGAACCCATGTAGCGCAGGCGCGGAAACCGTTGCGCGGTCTCGACGACATCCACCGACCCCACTGCGTGCTGGATCGGCCCGCGCGCTCCGCGGGTGAACTCTGGTCGACTCACACGAAAAGAATGTCATGGAGCTCTGACAGGGCGTCGACAACACGGCGACTACCGGAGATACAGTGACTCCCATGGCATCGGTCTTCACCATGATCATCAACGGAGAACTGCCCGGACGATTCGTGTGGAAGGACGGCCAGGCCGTCGCGTTCCTCACCATCAACCCGGTGACCCCCGGCCACGTGCTCGTCGTGCCGCGCAAGGAGGTCGACCACTGGGAGCAGATGGACACCGCGTCCTACCTGCATCTGGCGGATGTCTCCCAGAAGATCGGCCGGGCAGTCAAGGAGGCCTTCGGTGCGTCGCGGGTCGGCACGATGATCGCCGGACTCGAGGTGGCGCACGTGCACCTGCATGTGTTCCCACTGGAGAGCATGGACGTCTTCGACCTGGGCAATGCGGACAAGGATCCCGACCCGGAAGAGCTCGACTCCGCCGCCGAGAAGATCCGCGACGCCCTGCGTAGTACCGGCTACGGCGAATACGTGGCCAACGCCTGATTGTGCCGGTTGGATACAGGCGAGTCCGGGCCACGCAGCCGTTGGCTCCGGGATCAAGTCACGTCACACCGTCCGATGGATGAGCAGCGGCATCACCGCCGCCGCACCCGCCTTCCGTAGCGCGGCCGCGGCCAGCGTGATCGGCCAGCCGGAACTCGTCTCGTCGGCCACGAGTAGCACGTTCTGGCCCACCACGTCGGGCATCTCGCCGAGATGGTCGCGCCAGTAGACGGCCTCGGTGGCGCCGGTCGCGTCCCGGCCGGGCGGATCACCCATGCGCACGGGGACCGCCAGACCGGGCCGGCGTCCGACCGTGCACAGATGCTCGGCGACACGTTCGGCGAGTACCGTGCCGGTCAGCCGCAACGATCCGATGACGTCGGGCCGTATCCCGGTCTCGCGTACCCATGCCGACAGCGTCGCGACAGCCGCATCACCGAGATCGGACAGTGCCTGGGCGTCGCCGCGGCGGGCGCCGTCGAGCAGGTCGGTCCATTCGGGTGCATCGGCATGTGCCAGCACCCGTCCCGGTTCGGCCGCCAGCTCGGCCGGAATCCGGCCGCGGGTGCCGAATGCGCCGCCCGGCCACATCTTTCGGGAGTCCAGGACCAGGGCCGACCGCCGCAGCGCGGCGGTGATCGTCCGCACCGTCTCGGCCGGCACGTCCGCCGACAGCGGCTCGGTCAGCGTCCCCCGGCACACCGAGCACCTTCCGCACGGCTCCGCGGCCGGGTCGTCGAGTGACGAGGTGAGCAACTGCATGAGGCACTGTCGACCGGCCACATACGAACGCATGATGTCGGCCTCGCGGCGGCGCACCTCGATCACACCGTCGTAGTGCTCCGCGTCGTAGGTCCACGGTGTCCCGGTCGCCGACCATCCGTCGGGGCCACGTTCGGTCGCGCCATCCACAGCGAGCTGCTTGAGCATCAATTCCACACGGCCCCTTCGGAATCCGGTGGATGATTCCAATTGCGGCACCGACATCGGCCCGTCTGACGCGGCGAGCGTGTCCAGCAGCACCCGCATCCTGTCCGGATCGGGGATCGTGGCCGTCGCGAAGTGATCCCAGATCGCGTCATCGGTCCGCGACGCCAGCAGCATCACCACGGCGTCGTCGAGAGCGCGGCCGGCACGGCCGACCTGTTGGTAGTAGGAGACCGGTGACGGGGGTGACCCGACGTGAACGACGAAACCGAGGTCGGGTTTGTCGTAGCCCATGCCGAGCGCCGACGTCGCGATCAGCGCCTTCACCTCGTTGCGCAGCAGCGCGTCCTCGAGTTGGTGGCGTCGATCGCCGTCGAGCTGACCGGTGTAGGCGGCGACCGGGAAGTCCTGGCCGTGGACCGCCTTCACGGCGTCGACGAGCCGGTCCGCGTCGGCGACCGTCAGCACGTAGACGATGCCGGAGCCCGGTAGGTCGGGCAGGTACTGGGCCACCCAGCCGTACCGTTCGATCGGTGCCAGCCCGTCGATGACATTGAGGTGCAGGGACCGTCGGGCCAGTGCCCCGCGCAACACCAGCGTGTGACTGCCCAGCTGGGCCGCGACGTCGTCGGTCACGCGGGCATTCGCGGTGGCCGTGGTCGCCAGCACCGGTGTCTGCGGGTTGAGGGTCTGCAGAACGTCGGAGACGCGTCGGTAGTCGGGCCGGAAGTCGTGTCCCCAGTCGGAGATCGCGTGCGCTTCGTCGATCACGAGCAGACCGAGCTGGCCGGCGAGGGCATCGAGGACGCGACGGCCGAATCCCGGATTGGCCAGACGCTCCGGCGACACGAGCAACACATCCAGTTCCCCGGATCGCAGCTCATCCTCGATGGCCGACCACGCGTCGAAGTTCGACGAGTTCAACGTCGCGGCTCGCAGGCCGGCCCGCTCGGCGGCGCTCACCTGATCGCGCATCAACGACAGCAACGGGGAAACGATCAGGGTGGGTCCGGCGCCTTCTCCGCGGCGGATGGCCGTCGCCGTCCAGTACACCGCCGACTTGCCCCAACCGGTCGCCTGCACGACCAGGACACGTGCTCCCGACTCGGGCCCGCTGCCCGAAACCGGCCGTACCAAAGCGGCCACCGCGGTCTGCTGATCGTCGCGCAGGCGGGCGCCGGGACCGGCCAGGCTCTCGATCACCCGGTCGGCGGCCTGCTGCTGGTCGGAGGACAGGGTCGCTGCTGGGGAGGACATGACGCCAACCTATCGGTCCGCACGGACACCGGCCCGGGCCACGTGCCGGTTGTCCACAACGGGCCCGCGCTCACAGGAAGCTGACAGCTTCGATGCAGAGTGGGCGAAGTTTGCGGCCCGAAGCTATGACTCATGACAGCAGAAGCGCTCCCGGCGACCGGCGATCGGTCGGTGATCGTCGCCGACAGTTCGACACCGGTCCCCATCCTCGACATCGTGGTCCCCGTCTACAACGAAGAGGCCGACGTGGCCGGCTCGGTGCGTCGACTGGCCGACCACCTGCGGACCAACGTGCCCTACCCGACCCGGATCACCGTCGCCGACAATGCGAGCACGGACGCCACCCTGGCGATCGCATCGGCGCTGACCGATGAGATCGACGGCCTGCGCGTGGTGCATCTCGAGCAGAAGGGTCGTGGCCGCGCACTCAACGCGGTCTGGCGGGCCAGCGACGCGCAGATCGTCGCCTACTGCGACGTCGACCTCTCGACGGATCTCAACGCACTGATGCCGCTGATCGCGCCGCTGATCTCGGGTCACTCGGACATCGCGATCGGTACCCGGCTCGCGCGGTCGTCGCGGGTGGTCCGCGGACCCAAACGCGAGTTCATCTCCCGCTCCTACAACCTGATCCTGCGGACCACGATGCGCGCCAAGTTCTCCGACGCGCAGTGTGGTTTCAAGGCGATGCGCACCGACATCGCACGCCAGGTGCTGCCGTACGTCGAGGACACCGGCTGGTTCTTCGACACCGAACTGCTGGTGTTGGCCGAGCGGATCGGCCTGCGTATCGCCGAGGTCCCGGTCGACTGGGTCGACGACCCGAACAGCACCGTCGACATCGTCTCGACCGCCGTCGCCGACCTCAAGGGATGTGCGCGAGTCGGATACGCGCTCACCACCGGTCGGCTTCCGATCGCCCAGCTGCGCACCACCATCGGCCGCGACCGCGCTCCCGGTCCGGCCATCGACGGTGTCCCGTTCGGACTCGTCGGCCAGCTGGCCCGCTTCTGCGTGATCGGTGTCGCGTCCACGGTCGCCTATGCCGTGCTGTACCTGTTGCTCCACTCCTTCCTGGGTGCGCAGGTCTCGAACTTCGTGGCCCTCGCGGTCACCGCGGTGCTCAACACCGCCGCCAACCGGCGCTTCAGCTTCGGCATCTCGGGCCGTGAGGGTGCCGTCCGGCACCAGTTGTTCGGGTTGGGTGTGTTCGTGTTCGGATGGCTGGTCACCTCCGGAGCACTCGTCGCGCTACACGCGTTCGCGCCGGAGGCCACCAAGCATCTCGAGCTGGTGGTCCTCGTGATCGCCAACCTGGTCGCCACCCTGACCCGCTTCGTCGGGTTGCGCTGGGTGTTCCGCGGTCACCTCAATCCGGCGGGCCCGAAACCCGGTCCGAACCCGCTGGTCGAAGGGGCCGCCGAATGAGCACCACCATCGATCGTCCGACGTCGTCATCCGTTCCGCCCGAGGCATCCGCCTCCGGGCGGAACGCCCATGTCTGGCGGCGTATCTCACTCGCCGTCCTGTTGGTGGGCACCGGTGTCGTCAACATCGTGAACCTGTCCGCCAACGGATGGGCCAACTCGTTCTACTCGGCGGCGATCCAGGCCGGTTCGGAGTCATGGAAGGCCTGGTTCTTCGGCTCGTCGGACATGGCGAACTCGATCACCGTCGACAAGCCGCCTGCATCACTGTGGATTCCGTCGTTGTCCGTGCGGATCTTCGGACTCAACTCCTGGTCGATCCTGGTGCCCAACGCCTTGATGGGTGTCGCCTCGGTGGCGCTGCTGTACCTGATCACCAAGAAGTACTTCGGCCACTGGGCAGGCATCCTGGCCGGCGCGGTGTTGGCGCTCACACCGGTCGCGGCGATGATGTTCCGGTTCAACAACCCCGAAGCGCTTCTCATCCTGCTGATGATCGCGGCGGTCTGGGCCATGCTCAAGGCGATCGAGGACGGGCGCATCCGGTGGATGATCCTGACCGGTGTCTTCGTCGGTTTCGGTTTCCTCACCAAGCAGTTGCAGGTGATGCTGATCGTGCCCCCGCTGGCCGTCACCTACCTCGCCTTCGGGCAGCACGCCTGGGTCAAGCGACTCGGGCATCTGTTCGCGGCGCTCGGCGCGTTGATCGTCTGCGCGGGGTGGTGGATTCTCGCCGTCGAGCTGTGGCCGGCGTCGTCGCGGCCCTGGATCGGTGGTTCGCAGAACAACTCGATCCTCGAACTCACACTCGGTTACAACGGTTTCGGCAGGCTCAGCGGTAACGAGACCGGCAGCGTGATGCCGGGCGGCGGTGGCGGCTATACCGGCGCGATGGGCGGCGCCGGCGGATATCTGGGTGCCGCCGGCGGTCCCGGTGGTCCTGGTGGCGGCCGCGGCGGTATGTGGGGTGAGACCGGGTGGCTGCGCATCTTCGAGCCGGCCCAGGGCGGCCAGATCGCGTGGCTGATCCCCACCGCGCTCGTCCTCGGGATCGCCGCGCTCGTCGTCATCGGCAAGGCCCGCCGCACCGATCTCCGTCGCGCATATCTGGCGGTGTGGGGACTGTGGCTGCTGGTCACCATGGTCACCTTCAGCTTCATGGCCGGAATCTTCCACAGCTACTACACGGCCGCTCTTGCCCCGGCGGTGGCCGCGGTCGTCGCGGGTGCTGCGGCGGTGTGCTGGTCGGCGCGGGATCGTCTCTGGGTCCGGATCGTGCTCGCGGCCGGTGTGTGGATCGCGGCGATCTGGGGCTTCGCCCTGTTGAATCGCTCACCGGACTTCGTTCCGTGGTTGCGGTGGCTGGTGCTGCTCGTCGGCATCGTCGGCGGTGCCGTCACGCTTGTCGCACACCGCACCTATCTGTCGGGGCTGGCCTTGGTGACCGCACTGGCCGCGGCGTTGGCGGGGCCGGTGGCGTACACGATCGACACCGTTGCGACCGCCAAACAAGGCTCGATCATCAGCGCCGGACCGCGTGTGGAGGGCGAGTTCGGTCCGGGTGGCGGGGGCCCGGGTGGTCACCGATGGGGCACGATGCGCGGGGGCGTCCGTGGCCAGGCGATGCCGGGCGCGGCGCGTGGTGGCGGCGCCAACACCCCAGGCGGGGCGATGGCCGGTCCGGGCGGCACAGGCATGCCCGGCGGGATGGGCGCCGCCGGCGTTCCCGGTGGCATGGCTGCGGGCGGCGGGCTGTTCGGAGCCGAGGGCGGACCAGGAGGGATGGGCGGCCCGGGTGGACTGTTGAACGGCTCGAAACCGAGCGCCGAACTCGTCGCGATGCTGCAGGCCGACGCAGATCGCTACACCTGGGTGGCCGCGGCCGTCGGCTCGAACGAGGCATCCGGATACCAGCTCGAATCGGGATACTCGGTGATGCCGGTCGGCGGCTTCAACGGCACCGACCCGTCGCCGACCCTGGATCAGTTCCAGAAGTTGGTGTCGGAGAAGAAGATCCACTATTTCATCGGTGGTGGCCGCGGATTCGGCGGGGGGTCTGATGGCAGTCGTCCATCCGCGGAGATCGCTGCGTGGGTGCAGAAGCACTTCACCGCGACGACCGTCGGTGGGACCACGGTCTACGACCTGACCGACCCCACCGCCGGCTGACGTCGGCCCGCATCGAGCCCGACTGTCGCCGGTCACCACGTGCATGTGCGAGGTGACCGGTGACAGGAGGCGTGGATTCAGATCGCTCACCGGCGTCGCATCGACGGCTGCCTGCCGCCGGCTTCGCTAGAGTTCCGACCGTGAGCATCACCATCGGACATCCGCTGCGGCGCATGACCGGCCGTGACCCGCATCAGGAAGGCCGGGCCGCGACCAGTCTGGAACTGTTCTACGACCTGATCTTCGTCGTCGCCTTCTCCGCTGCCGGAACCTCGGTGGCTCACCAGATCGCCGAAGGGCACTATTCGGCTGCCGTCTTCGGCTACCTGCTCTGCACATTCGCCGCGATCTGGGCGTGGATCAACTTCGCCTGGTTCGCCTCCGCATTCGACACCGACGACTGGTTCTTCCGGCTGGTGACGCTGGTGCAGATGATCGGCGTCGCGATCATCGCGCTGGGTATCCCACCGATCTTCGAGTCCCTGGCCGGGCACGAGCACGTCGACAACCGGGTTCTCGTCATCGGCTACATCGTGATGCGGGTCGGGATGGTCGCCCAGTGGCTGCGTGCGGCGGCCCAGAGTGTCGACTGTCGGCGGGCGTGCCTCATCTATGCGACGATGACGCTTGTCGCTCAGATCGGCTGGGTCGCGGTGCTGATCGCGGACATGAGACCCCTGGCGACGTTGTTCGCGATGATCGGGTGCATCGCCGTCGAACTGCTGGGCCCGTTCATCGCCGAGCGCACTACCTCTGGAACTCCGTGGCATCCACACCACATCGCCGAGCGCTACGGACTGTTGACCATCATCACTCTCGGCGAGGGCGTCGTCGGTACGGTCGCGGTGCTGGGGGCGCTCATCGAAGTTCAGGGCTGGTCGGTGGAGACCGCGGTGCTGGGGCTGGCGTCGATGGGCGTGACGTTCGCGATGTGGTGGATGTACTTCATCGTGCCGACCGGCGATGCCCTGCACGTGCATCGGGAGAAGAGCTTTGTCTGGGGTTACGGGCACATCCTGATCTTTTCGGCCGCGGCGGCCGTCGGAGCCGGACTGCATGTCGCCGCGCTCTACATCGAGCACGAAGCCCACATCGGTGCGGGGGTGGTGGTGGCTAGCCTGGCGATCCCGTTGGGTGTGTACTGCCTCGGTGCCCTCGCCATGTACGACTACCTGTTGCCGTTCGATCCGTTGACCGTGCTCCTCGCCCTGGGGGCGATCACGTTCCTCGTCGCCGGCGTCTGGCTGGCTGCGGCGGGGGTCTCGGTGGTCGTCGCGATCGTCGTCGCATCGCTGGCACCGGTCCTGATCGTGGTTGTCGACGAGGTGTTCGGGGTGCCGCGGCGGGCGGAGGCGTTGGTGAGCATGGGTGTGCAGGTGGTCCACGCCTGAGTCGTCGGCTCAGAGGGGTGCCACGTCCTCGGACCGCGGAATCAAGCGGCGCCGGTCATCGATATTCCACAGTTCGACGGTCTGGACGATCCAGAACAGCGAGAACTCGAACAGCAGTAGGGCTTCGGCGAGGATAATCGCGTACGGCCACCGGGCCCAGAGGTGCAGGATCACCACCAACGCGGCGGTCACGATCATCGCGATCGCGATTGCGCCGTAGATCAGCGAGTATCGGTTGCGCCATGTTCCGTACTGCTTGGCGGCGAGGTAGGCGTTGCACGCCACGACGACACCGATCAGCACGAACATGGTCACCGCCGCGATGCCGTGGGCGTAGCGCGCGAAGAAATCCGCGAACCAGAACATCACGAACATGGTGATCGCGATGACGCCTCCGACCACGCGTGCCACGTTGCCCAGCGGCGTCCACGGCTGCGTCGTCCGCGTCAACCGACCCACCACGATCTGACCGACGAGCGCCACCACCGTCACGATGAACAACGCCGTCGTCGACGTGCGGATGCTGGCATCGCTCAGGCCTGCGTCGAAGCCGAACGGTTCGCACGCCGCCCCAGGCTGTCCCGGCCTGGCGGTCGGCACGAATGCGACGATGAACGCGAGGAATCCGGCGGTGTCGAGCAGCACGTCCTCGGTGTCGGAGTTGCCGCGGTAGGCGATGAGGCACGCGCCGAGCGCACACACCATGCCGAGGAAGACGGCGTGGATCGCGGTGAAATAGTAGGCGCTGATCGAGGTCTGGAAGCACCAGTCGTGCCGGCCGGCGTCGACGAGGACGCCCACCGCGAGCATCAGCACCAGCATGACCATGCCCAAGCGCAGGGTCCGGTACGTCCCCAAGGCGTTGCTCACCCCGCGGGGCGGTGCTGTCATGGTGACCTCCCGAGCCAACTCTAGGCCCGCGTGCTGTTCGTCCTCCCGAATTTCATTCATCCGCCAGAAGCTTCGGGGGGAGGAATGGAGACCAGGCGGACGAACCGGGTGGCGGCCCGCGCCCAGGCTGACCTCGTCGGTAGGTGCACACTAGAGTCGTCACCGTGCGCGTACTCGTGATCGGCTCGGGCGGCCGCGAACATGCCCTGCTCATCGGACTGTCGGCCGACCCGTCGGTCACCGAACTGCACGTCGGTCCCGGCAACGCCGGGACGTCGGCGATCGCCACCAACCATCCGGTCGATGTCGCGTCGGGCGAGGCCGTCGTGGCTCTGGCCACGAGCGTCGACGCCGACCTGGTCGTTATCGGCCCGGAGGTCCCACTTGTGCTCGGTGTCGCAGATGCCTTGCGTGAGGCGGGTTTCGCCACGTTCGGTCCGAGCGCGGCCGCGGCCCGCATCGAAGGGTCGAAGGCGTTCGCCAAGGACGTGATGGCGGCCGCCGGGGTCCGGACCGCGCACAGCGAGATCGTCGACAACCCGGCCCGCCTCGACGCCGCACTCGACCGGTTCGGGCCGACCTGGGTGGTCAAGGACGACGGCCTGGCCGCCGGCAAGGGCGTCGTCGTGACCGAGGATCGGATGGCTGCCCGTGACCACGCGGCGGAACTCCTCGAGAACGGCCACCCGGTGCTGCTGGAGAGCTTCCTCGACGGACCGGAGGTCTCCCTGTTCTGTCTCGTCGACGGCGAGACGGTGGTCCCACTACTTCCCGCCCAGGATCACAAGCGGGTGGGGGACAACGACGCCGGACCCAACACCGGCGGCATGGGCGCCTACACGCCATTGCCGTGGTTGCCCGATGAGATGACCCAGCAGATCGTCGACGAGGTGGTGAAACCGGTCGCGGCCGAGATGGCGAAGCGGGGAACCCCTTTCTCCGGGTTGCTCTACGCCGGGCTCGCGATCGGCAAGAACGGTCCCGCCGTCGTCGAGTTCAACTGTCGCTTCGGTGACCCCGAGACACAGGCCGTCCTCGCATTGCTCAAATCCCCACTCGGACAAGCCCTCAACGCCACAGCGACGGGAACCCTGGATCAACTCCCGAAGCTGGAGTGGTCCGATGGTGCCGCTGTCACCGTTGTCGTCGCAGCGGAGAACTACCCGGGCAAGCCACGCACCGGGGACGTGATCTCCGGTGCCGACGGCGAGGGTGTTCTGCACGCCGGTACGGCACACAACGACGACGGTGCCGTGGTGTCGGCGGGTGGGCGCGTGCTGGCCGTGGTCGGGACCGGCGCCGACCTCGCCGAAGCGCGCGCCCAGGCCTACGAGCGGATCGCGGGCGTCAAACTGCCCGGCTCACATTTCCGCACCGACATCGGCAAAGCGGCACTCGAGGGCCGGATCTCGCTCTGACGCTAGGTGGTGGTTGCGGCCCTTCGTGACGCATCCTCGCAAGCTCGGAGGCTCCTCAGGGACCGGTGAGTGAACGCTCGGAGGCTCCTCAGGGACCGGTGGGAACGCTCCGCCGCGGTGACGGCGACGGTCGAGGTGGGAAGGCTTGACCGGTTGGGGGGGTGCTCGGAGGCTCCTCAGGGACCGGCGGAAAAGCGCAAGCTCTGTATCCGGTGAGGAAGCTATGTATCCGGTGGGGGAGCTCAGTAACCGACCGGGCCATCGCCGGCTCACCGCGCCAGATTGCGCCCCAGGAATTCGACCTGTTCGGGCAGCACGCTGCGCCAGTAACGGTTGGTGTGTCCGCCTGCCGACGTCCCGAACGCGGCCGGTGGATGCAGCCCTGCGGCCCATTGCCGGGTGTAGGTGAAGAACTGGTCGGACGAGCCGATGCAGATCAACAGGGGGATCTTCGTGAACGCGGGCTGCTGCCCGAACAACGAATTCGCCTGGTAGTCGTCGTAGGAGTCGAAGGCGCGAGCTGGGAAGTTTCGGGGATCGGCCCACAACGCGGGTGAACTGACCGCGACGGCGGCAACTTTCGGTGCGCCGAGCAACGCGCCGAGTCGCAGCGCGCCATACCCGCCCATCGACCAGCCGAACAGCCCGATGCGTTCGGTGGACAGATTCAGCTCCGGGCTCGACGACAGCATGGGGAGGAACTCGTCGAGGATCATCGCGGCCCCGTCGGTACCGTCGGCGCGCGCGTGGAAGTAATTTCGGCCGACGTCGGCGGCGGCCAGCGCGAACGGGGCGTTGCCGGCATCGACATACTGCTGCAGGACATTCTGCATCTGCAGCTTCGACGAGAAGATCGACTTCTCGTTCGTGTTCAGCGCGTGCATCACCAGGACCACCGGCAGCTGCCCGGACACCCCTTCGGGTCGCGCCACCGCCCAGCGGGTGTTCCGCCCGGCCATCTTGGCGGAGACGAAACTGCCGGTGATCAGCGGCGGTCCGCCCTCGGCGATGCTCGGCGGACTGGTCTCCGACGGGAGCTCGTCGTCGGCGGCCCGGGTCTCCAGCTTGCGCGGCTCGACCGTCGTCGGCGACTGGTTCGAGCATGCCGCCAAACCACCGATCAGGGCCGCACCCATGCCGCCCACGAGGACCGAACGACGACTGACCCGGCCGAGGCGATCCTCGATCGGGTCAGTGGCGTTCGTCGGCGAATCACGTTCGGCAGTCATTGCCTCCACAGATTACTGGTCCACCGCTGTTGTCTCCCGACACCACCGCCGGGTGCGCGGCGTGGCGTCTATGCGACGCGCCGACGCCCGTACGTCCGCACCGCGGCGATGTAGGAGACGACCGCGATGCCCACACTCCACGCCACGGCGGCCACCGCGGTCCCGGTCCCGATCGCCGTGCCTGTCAGCAGCCCGCGCAGCGTCTCGGTGACCGGGGTGAACGGCTGGTATTCGGCGAACTGCCGCAGTCCCGGCGGCATCGAGTCGGTGGGTACGAACCCGCTACCGAGGAACGGCAGCAGTGTCAGCAACATCGGTGTGTTGCTGGCGGTCTCGACACTCTTGGCGGCGAGACCGAGGTACACCGCGAGCCAGATGAGCGCAACGCTGAAAAGGACGATCAACCCGGCCGTGGCCAGCCATTCCAGTGCGTTCGCGTTCGGTCGGAAGCCGAGCGCGAGTGCGACGGCGAGGACGACAATGATGCTGAAGACGGTTTGGATGAGGCTGCCCAGCACATGACCGGTCAAGACGGCCGACCGGCTGATGGCCATGGTCCGGAATCGCGCGATGATCCCCGACGTCATGTCCATCGCGACGTTGATCGACGTGCCCTGCACCGCCGCCGCGACCGTCATCAGCAGGACACCGGGCACGACGTAGTTGACGTAGGCCTGCCGTCCGGTCTCCCCGGTGGGGGTGGTCATGTCGGCGCCGAGTTGCCCGCCGAACACGTAGACGAACAGCAGCAGGAACACGATCGGCATCCCGATGAGCAGCACCGTCATCGACGGATACCGGACGATGCGGCGCAGGTTGCGGCGCAGCATGGTGGTCGAGTCGGTCACGGTGTAGGTGAGAGTGGTCATCACGCGGCCCCTGTCTGGTCGGCGGTCTGGGGTTGCTCGGTGGTCTGCTGGCGCCCGGTCAGGGCGAAGAAGACGTCGTCGAGACTCGCGGTGTGCACGGAGATGTCGGTGACCGCCAGGCCGGCGGACTCGATGTGCTCCAATGCATCACGCAAGGTCACCACGGTGTCGTCGGCGGGTAGGTCGAGCCGATGCGCGGGACGGTGAGCGATCCCTTCCGGGAACAGTGTGATCGCCCGCGAGAGGTCGTCATCGTCGGCGAACGTCAGGTGGATCGACGAGCCACGGACGCGGCGCTTCAGTTCGGCAGCGGTACCCTCGGCGACGATACGGCCGTCGTCGAGCAGCGCGATACGGTCGGCCAGCTGATCTGCTTCGTCCAGGTACTGGGTGGTGAGGAAGATCGTCACACCGCTGCGTGCCAGCCCCGCGATCGTCTCCCACAGTGTCCGGCGGCTGCGCGGGTCGAGTCCGGTCGTCGGCTCGTCGAGGAAGATCACCTCGGGTGTGGCTACCAGTGACATCGCGAGATCGAGCCGGCGACGCATGCCGCCCGAGTACGTCGACACCGCACGATCAGCGGCATCAGACAGGTCGAACTGGGCCAGCAACTCGTCGACCCGTGTCTTCCCGGTCGCCTTGGGAAGGTGATGCAGGTCGGCCATCAGGCGCAGATTCTCCCGACCGGTGAGTAGGTCGTCGAGCGCGGCGAACTGTCCGGTGACGCCGATGACCGAACGGATGCCGTCGGGATCGTCGGCCAGATCGTGCCCGCCGACGGTGACGGTGCCCTCATCGGCGGGGAGCAGCGTGGACAAGATGTTGACCGTGGTCGTCTTGCCCGATCCGTTCGGGCCCAGCAGCGCGAAGACCTCGCCCGCGGCGATCGTCAGGTCCAACCCATTCAGAACCACCTTGTCGCCGTAGCTCTTTCGCAACCTTCTGGCGCTGATCGCAAGGGCGGTACCACTGGACTCGTTCATGATTCACTGCTCCCGTCATTCGATGGTGAACTCCATGGATCGACCAGTTCGCCCGACGCGATCAACGAGGCGCGGTGTTTCTTCCACTCCTCGTACAGCGCCGGGATTCGGTCGGTGAGGAAGTCGGCGAGCGCCGCGACCTCGGTCAGGGCGGCCCGTCGGTTGGCATCGGCATCGCGCAGGACGTCAAGCCCTTCGCGGGCGAGGGTGGCCAGTTCCTCGAACTCGCCGATGTCGAACCCCAGTGACTGGGGTGAGGAGAGGTCGATGCTGACCCGGTCCATGCGCTCGCCGGCGGTTCGCGTCCGCTTGACGACGTCGAGCCGTTCGAGGGTTTCCAGAGCGCCGGTGATCGCAGACCTGCTCGCGAGCAGCGCCTCGCTGAGTTCGCTGATGCTCTGCGCCGGCGGGTCGCAGACCGAGAGATATCCGATGACCCGCCCGACCATGGGCGGAAAGCTGAATCGGCGCGCGTAGTAGCGCGCCATGTGGTCGGCGTAGGTGAGCTGTTCGTCGCTGGGCACGACAACAGTATGCAGTGATATCTGAGATAACACAAATTTGTGTCATCTCAGATATCAGAGCTGATATCAGCGGCGGCCGAAGAAGCCCCGCTTCTTTCCGTCAGCGTGCCCGGGGCACCACTGAGCAGGAGGGACCGAGCGCCGGACCGCGTCGACATGCATGCCGCAGCCGGACCAGGTGGTCTTGCCGCACTGGCGGCATCGAGTGGGATGGCACATGTCAGGCGGCGGCCTCTCGCAGGTCCGGCGGCCCGACGCGCGGCCGCTCCACCTGGGCAAAGGCCGGCGTTGCCGCCAGGGCGACGAGCCCGTCGAAAAGTCGATCGGCATCCTCGGCGTCCGGGATCTCGGTGAGTACGGGGCCGAAGAAGGCGCGCCCATCGATGACGATGATCGGGCTGCCCCCGCCGCCGCCGAGCGCGTCCTGACTCGCCTGGTGCGCGGTCCGAACGGCCGGATCCCAGCGCTCGTTGTCCATCGCGCCGACCGCCGAGGGGTCCAGGCCGCACTCGTCGAGTACTTCGCGAGCGACTTCATCGGTCAGTTCGCGGCCGTCGGCGTGCAGACGCTTGCCGAGTGCCAGGTACACGGGTCCGATGTCGGCGGGATCGGCCACTGCGGCGATGAGCCGCCCGGCACGACGCGACGTCGCGATGCGTGCAGCGTGCGCGCCTTGCGCCTCCGCGCCCTCGTTCAGGACGGCCAGGCTCATCTGTTTCCACGTGACCGACGCGTCGCGGCGCTCGGTCACGCCGACGAGCCATCGCGATGCCGCCCAGGCGAATGGGCATACCGGATCGACGAAGATCTCGACCTGCGTTGAGCTGTCGGACATCTCTACCCGCCTTCAGCTCGCGACCGGGGTGCCGAGTGTCGACACGGCCGCCCGCAGCTTCTCGGCGGCGTCGGCCGCGACTTCGGGCAGGCCCGGCGCATCGGTGACCGCGACCATGATGTCGGGGTTCATCGCCTCGACGATGACCCGTCCCGTGTTTTCGGTGTCATCACGGACGACCACGTTGCATGGCAACAGAAGGCCGATCTGTCGGTCGACGTCGAGGGCACGATGGGCCAGTGGTGGGTTGCACGCGCCGAGGATCAGATAGTTCTCCATGTCCTTGTCGAGCTTCTGCTTCAGCGTGGCCTTCACGTCGATCTCGGTGAGGACGCCGAAACCCTGTTCGGACAGGGCTTCTCGGGTACGTGCCACCGCGTCGTCGAAGGTGGTCTCCATGGTCGCGGTGTAACCGAGCTGCATGATGTGTTCCTTTCTGTCGATTTCTACGTCAGGCCAGGGCGAGGAACAGCTTCTCGAGTTGTTCCTCGGTCATGGGTTCGCGGTTGTCGGCATCCTCGCCGGTGAGGCACTGTCGGAGGCCGGTCGCCACGATCTTGAAGCCGGCGCGGTCGAGTGCCCGCGACACGGCGGCCAGCTGGGTGACCACGTCCTTGCAGTCGCGGCCTTGCTCGATCATCGAGATCACGCCGGCCAGCTGGCCATGGGCACGGCGTAAACGGTTCAGGACCACCGTGATCGATTCTTCGTCGCCAACCATCACTTCTCACTTCCTCCGGGGGGTATGGAACCATTCTATACCCCATGGGGTATGTAGAAGCTGAGGATCAATGCCGGAACGAGATGTTCGGCAGGATGCGCCGAAGCCACGCCGGACTCCACCACGCGCCGTGCCCGGTGATCCGCAAGAGCACAGGGAGCAGGACCAGTCGGATGAGGGTGGCATCGAGCAGGACGGCCACGCCCAGGATGATGCCCATCTCCTTCGGCGGAAGTGGCTGGGCGAGGGCGAAGGTGAAGAACACCGCGACCATCACCGCCGCGGCGGCGAAGATGACGCGTCCCGAGTACGCCAGTCCGTCGACGTGCGCGACCTTGGGATCGTTGGACCGTTCATAATGCTCCTTTGCCGTCGCCAGCAGGAACACTGTGTAGTCCATCGCGATCGCGAAGATCATCGCGAAGAAGAACACCGGACCCCAGCCGTCGAGGAAACCCTGTGGTTCGAAGCCGAGCAGGCTCGCGCCGTGGCCGTCCTGGAAGATCAGCCGTGCGACGCCGAACGCGGCCGCCGTGGAGAGCAGGCTCACGATGGTGCCCAGCAGTGCGATCACCGGTGCCTGCAGTGCGATGAGCAGCAGCAGGAATCCGAGGGTCAGGATCACCGCGACGATCACCGGGAACCAGTCGTTCAGCGCTTGCTGGAGATCAATGTTCTCCGCCGGGGCGCCGCCGACGAGTGCGTCGGCCGGCAACGAGTCCCGCAGGTCGGCGACGATGCCGTTCATCTGCTGATCGGACGGATCGACGGTCGGGATCGCCTGCAGCATCGCGTAACCGGAGCCGTCGGTGGCCTGCTGGGGAGGTGTCACCATGGCGATGCCCGGTGTTGCGGAGGCGATCGACGCGGTGTCGGCGGCCTGCGCTTGCGGGACGACGATCTGCAGCGCGCCCGGGGCGCCGTCCCCCATGGCCTCTTGGACCACTGCGTAGCCCTGGCGGACGGGGGCGTCCTCGGGGACAACGTTGATCGAGGGCATCGCCACCTTGAGTCCGATCACCGGCAACGCGAGGGCGATGAGGATGACCAACGATCCGATGGCGAAGGGCCACGGGTGGCGGTGCAGCAGGTTTCCCCACTTCGCGAACAGCGGCGAGCGATGTTGTTGGCGTTTGGCTCAGGGCAGCGACAGTGCGTTGACACCCGTGCCGAGCGCGCCGAGGACCGCGGGCAACAGGGTCATCGTGGCCGCCAGGACGAACACGACCGCCATCATGATCCCGACCGCCATCGTGCGGACCGCCGGCGCGGGGACCAGCAACACCGCCGACAGGCTGACCAGAACGGTCAGGCCCGAGAGCAGGATCGCTTTGCCTGCGGTGTCCATCGTCTCGACGACGGCCGCTCTCGAGTCCTTACGTGCGGCCATCGATGCGCGGAAGCGCGACACCAGGAACAACGCGTAGTCGATGCCCAGGGCCAACGCGAACATCATCGCGAAGTTCATGGCCCACACCGAGATCGGGGTGACCATGTTGAGCAGGACCAGCGCCCCGGCGGATGCGATCAGGCCGGCGATGGTCAACAGCAGTGGGAGGCCGGCAGCGACCAGGGAACCGAAGGCGACCACCATGATGGCCAGCGTGATCGGCCAGGACACCATCTCGGCCTTGATCATCGCCTCGTGGTTGGCCTTGTTGAAGTCACTCCACAGCGCAGACGCGCCCGTCGGATAGACATCGATCCCGTTGCCGGACAATGCCGTGAGTGCGTCCTTGTGCTCGTCGACCGCCTTCACCATGTCGTCGGGTGTCGCGGCGGCGCCGACCAGGACGATGCCCGTGTGGCCGTCACTGCTGATCGTCATACCCGGCTGCGGTGGGACGACCTCGCCGAACCGGTTGTCTGCGTGGGCGATCGTGGTGATCTCGTCGACCACCTGAGCGACCTGCGGACTCGAGATCGACTGGTCGTCGGAGTGGATCACGACCTGCACGGCCGCCGACGAGTTGCCACCGAAATGTTCCTGTGCGAGTTCGCGGACCGCGACCGACTCCGAGCCGTTGGCCTGCCACCCCGCACCGGCCAACGAACTGAAAACCGACGGTGCGGCGACGCCGAGGCCTATCACCACGAGCGCCCAGATCCCGAACACCCACCGTCGGTGGTTTGCGGTCCACCCGCCGAGGCGTCCCAGTGGGCCGGGACGCTTGGTCTGGTGGGCTTCTGTACCCACTTCTGTCGTTGCGGTCATGTCTCCTCCATATACCCATGGGGGTATCTCTAGGCCGTCGACGACCATACCCCAGGGGGTATACATCCGGCAAGGAGTGGCGCCGTGGCGCGCGCGGATCTGGTGTGGCAGAAAACCGCCCCGGAGCGGGCCGTGGTCGGCGATACGCCGAGCTCTGCGCTGCACCGGGCGGTTTTCGAAGCCGATCTCGTGTGGACCCGCCGATCGGCAGGGGGTCATTCAGACGATCGGACGACGGGAGGTCAGTTGTCGGGTGTGTGCGTGGCCACGCCGCGGAGAGTGCGCATGGCGGCCGCCAGCTTTGCGTTGAGTGGCTCGGAGTTGTCCGGCGCCACCCAGGCGGCGAAGGCGGTCTTGAACACCGCGATGCCCATCTCGGCCACGAGACGGGCGGTCGTGTCGTCCAGCCCTTGGGCGACAAACGTTTTCGCCACGGCATCGGTCAGGGCTGTCATCTTGAGCGCTTCACGCTCTTGGAGTTCTGGATTCGCGTCGATGACGCTCTGGCGGATGCGCGAGAACGGCTGTCGGTCGGAGAAGAAGGCGTCGGCCGCATGATCGAGTGCAATGGCGATGGCGTCGAGGGGTGCGAGTGAGGCAGGGCATTCGGCCAGTCGCTCGACGATCTCGTGCTCCAGTGCGCGGCCGCCGTCGAACAGGACCTCGCGCTTGTCGCCGAAATGTCGGTAGAAGGTGCGTTCGGTGACGCCCGCCGCCTCGGCGATGTCGGCGACCGATGTGGCGTCATAGCCGCGTTCGACGAACAGTGTCAGCGCCGCCTGCTGCAGGCGCATGCGTGATCCCGCCGGCCAGCGTCCCATGGGCCCAGGATACGTGATGACAGGTTGTGACATCAGGCGTACGGTAGGTGATGTCACAACCTGTCATCAAGGACGAGGAGAGTCTCATGCAGGTATTTGTCACCGGCGCATCCGGGCACATCGGTTCCGCAGTGATTCCCGAACTGATCAACGCGGGACACACGGTCGTCGGATTGGCCCGATCCGACGCCTCCGCCGCGGCGATCGAGGAGTTCGGTGCGCAGGTCAGACGGGGAGACCTGGACGACCTCGACATATTGGCCGACGCGGCAGCCAACGCCGACGGCGTCATCCACCTGGCCTTCAAGCATGACCTGATGCAGACCGGCGATCTCGCCACCGCGGCGGCCGCGGACCTGACGGCGGTGCGGGCGATGGCTGATGCACTCGTTGGCACGGGCAAGCCCTTTGTCGGCACGTCCGGCACTGCGCTGATCGCACTGATGGGCGTGACCGGACGCCCCGGAACCGAGGACGACGTGTTCGACGGCGGGTACCGCATCGACACCGAGAACGAGATCATCGCTCTCGCGTCGCACGGGGTCCGATCGTCGGTGCTGCGGCTGCCGCCGTCGGTGCACAGCGATCTCGACCATCACGGATTCGTCCCCGGGCTGATCGGTTTCGCCCGCGAGAACGGATTCTCCGGCTACCCGGGCAATGGCACGAACCGCTGGCCGGCGGTGCACACGCGCGACGCCGCCCGGCTGTACCGGATGGCGCTGGAGTCGGCGCCCGGCGGGACACGCCTCCACGCTGTCGGTGACGAGGGTGTCGCGTTCCGGGAGATCGCCGAGGCCATCGGTCGTGGACTCGGAATACTCACGGCCACAGTCGCGCCCGATGAACTGGCAGACCGGTTCCACTATCTCGCCGGGTTTGTCACGGCCGACAACCCGGTATCGGCCGCGCTGACCCGTCAGGTGATGGACTGGAAGCCCGAGCGGCCGGGCCTCATCGAGGACATCGACTCGGGGCACTACTTTCGGTAGGCCGAGGAGGCCTGGCGGTCAGGGCCGCCAGAAGCCGGCGTGGACCTCGCGGGCGGCGGGGATGTCGTGGGGGCCGCGCACCGACGTCGGGTGTGCCCCGTGGGCGAAGACGTCGCGGCACGGCAGAGACATCGTCGGGTTCTCGGGATCGTCGCCGGTCATCGACCGGAGATCGGTCTCGCTGAGGGCGTACACCACCGTCGGGATGCGCGCCCAGTAGATGGCGCCCGCGCACATCGCGCACGGTTCGGTACTGGTGTACAGCGTCAACGCCGCCCGCGCCCGCAGGTCGAACCGTCGCCCCGCGGCACGCACGAGGTTCGTCTCGGCGTGGCCGGTCGGGTCTGCGTCGGTGATCACCGTGTTCAGTGCGGTCAGCACCACCTCGCCGTCCGCGTCGACGAGCAACGCGCCGAATGGGTGATCGCCACGGGCGCGCGCCGCTGCGGCGAGATCGATCGCCTGGCGGAGGAAGGTCTCGTCGTCCATGTATCGATCGTCTCAAGATTCGGGCGAACCGACCGCATGTAGTGGGTCGCTGTGCGTCGAGGTGTCGAATTCGTTGACCGCGTAGCGGCTTTTGCCAAAGCAACACCCGGCAGGCGAGCGCTTTGGCAGCATGATTCCATGACTTCGGCGGCGACCCCCAAGGGGCTGCGACGTCGGTCCCGACTCATCGAGGCCGCCGGTGAGTTGCTGCTCGAAGGCGGCTTCGATGCGGTCCGGCATCGTGCCGTCGCCGAGCGCGCTCAGCTGCCGCTGGCGTCGACGACCTACTACTTCGGTTCACTCGAGGATCTGATGGCCGAGGCCGCCGCGCACGTCTGCCGCAACGACGAGGACTGCATCGCGGCGCGCCGTGACGCATTGTCGCGCCGTCGGCGCGGGGGACACGCCACCGCCGATGCTCTTGCCGAGGTGTTCGTCGGTCCCGAGACGAGCATCCAGATGCTGGCCGCCCGATACGAGACCATCACCCTTGCGGCGCGCTACCCGCGTCTGCGTGACGTCGTCACCGACCGGCGGGTGCTCTTGTCCGAGATGCATTCCGATGTGCTGCAGAAGTCCTTCCGGGTGGCCGACCCGGTCCACGTCGAACAGTTGATCGCTGTGGAGGACGGCGCGGTGATGGGTGCCCTGGGGCTGCCGCAGGTGACCCCGTACGCTGCGGCACGGGACGCGTTGATCGAGGTCATCGAGGTGCTCGCACCGCGCGGATGACCCGCCGGATGAGGACAGGGGGAGAGATCATGTCGAGGTTCGACACAGCCGGGACCGGGAGGGGGCGCCGGAGAAGGTCCACGGTGTCGGCGATGATGGCCGGTGGGCTCATGGTGCTCGGGTTGTTCGCTGCCACACCGGGATCCGCCGGTGCCGCGCCTGTCGGCAAGGTCGACGCCGGTGTGCCGTTCTCCTCGGTGGTCTATGGAACCGGGTGTCTGTACGACCTGACAGTTCCGGTGAACTCGTCGGGGAGGGTCACATTCTTCGAACGCGCCCAGGGGTATCCCGAGCGGCTCATCGGCACGGCCCAAGCCGACGGCGCCATCGCGACCATCCGTTGGGTACCGCGCCGCATCGGGGATCGATTGCTCTACGCCAAGCAGGGTGGGGTGACGGGACCGGTGACCGTCATGCGCGTCCACCAGGGCTACGGCTCGGGCTGGGCCTGCTTCGCGCTGTAGGGCGGGTCTCCCGCGCGGATTCCCGGGCTGAGGGGCCGCACGACTACACTGTGTGCGTGTCGAAGCCTGCCATCTCCAACGTCCTGGCCAGTCGTTATGCCTCCACCGAGCTCGCTGAGCTGTGGTCGCCACGCAACAAGATCGCTCTCGAGCGCCAACTGTGGATCGCGGTGCTCAAGGCACAACGCGACCTGGGTATCGACGTCCCCGACGGCGCGATCGCCGACTACGAGAAGGTCGTCGACCAGATCGACCTCGACTCCATCGCCGACCGTGAGCGGATCACCCGACACGACGTGAAGGCGCGGATCGAGGAGTTCAACGCGCTGGCCGGACATGAGCAGATCCACAAGGGAATGACCAGCCGCGACCTCACCGAGAACGTCGAGCAGCTGCAGATCCTGCGGTCGCTCGAACACGTGTATGCCCACGGCGTCGCCGTGCTCGCCCGCATCGTCGACCGCGCCGCTCAGTATTCGACCATCGTGATGGCCGGTCGAAGCCACAATGTCGCCGCGCAGGCGACCACGTTGGGCAAACGTTTCGCCAGTGCCGCCGACGAGCTGATGGTCGCGCTGACCCGTGTGCGTGAACTCATCGATCGGTATCCGCTGCGCGGTATCAAGGGCCCTATGGGGACGTCGCAGGACATGCTCGACCTGCTCGGCGGGGATGCCGCCAAACTCGCCGATCTGGAGAGCCGCGTCGCCGACCATCTCGGGTTCGCCCGGTCCCTGACGTCGGTCGGACAGGTCTACCCGCGCTCCCTCGACCACGACGTCGTCTCGGCGTTGGTGCAGGTGGCGGCCGGTCCGTCGTCGCTGGCTCACACCATCCGGCTGATGGCCGGGCACGAGTTGGTGACCGAAGGCTTCCAGCCGGGCCAGGTCGGCAGCTCGGCGATGCCACACAAGATGAACACCCGCAGCTGCGAGCGGGTCAACGGGCTTCAGGTGATCCTGCGTGGCTACGGCTCGATGGCCGCCGAGCTCGCCGGTGCGCAATGGAACGAGGGCGACGTCTTCTGCTCGGTGGTACGCCGGGTGGCGTTGCCCGACGCATTCTTCGCCATCGACGGCCTGATGGAGACCTTCCTGACGGTGCTGGCCGAGTTCGGTGCATATCCGGCCGTGATCGCCAACGAACTCGACCGCTACCTCCCGTTCCTGGCCACGACCAAGGTGTTGATGGCCTCGGTGCGTGCCGGGGTCGGCCGGGAGAGTGCCCACGAGGCGATCAAGGAGAACGCCGTCGCCGTCGCCCTCGCGATGCGCGAGGAGGGCCGCGAGCCCGATCTGCTGGACCGACTCGCCGCCGACGATCGCATCCCGCTCGACCGGGCCCAGCTGGACGAGCTGCTCGCCGACAAGTCCGTGTTCGTCGGGGCCGCCGAAGCGCAGGTGGCCGAGGTCGTCGCCGCGGCGGAGAAGATCATCGCCCAGTATCCGGACGCCGCGGCCTACACGCCGGCACCGATTCTGTAGTTCCCGTTCTTGCTCTGAGGCGTCACCCCACCCGTCCCTGAGGAGCTTCGTGAGGAATGAGCGCTGCGTCGCCCCAATCGGCCCCTGTGGAGCCTGGTGAGGAGCGAGCGCTGCGTCACCTCATCGGTCCCTGAGGAGCTTCGTGAGGAATGAGCGCTGCGTCGCCCCATCGGTCCCTGTGGAGCTTCGTGAGGAGCGAGCGCTGCGTCGCCCCATCGGTCCCTGAGGAACCTGGTGAGGAATGAGCGCTGCGTCGCCCCATCGGTCCCTGAGGAACCTGGTGAGGAATGAGCGCTGCGTCGCCCCATCGGTCCCTGAGGAGCCTGGTGAGGAACGAGCGCTGCGTCACCCCATCGGTCCCTGAGGAGCCTCGCGAGGAACGAGCGCTGCGTCGCCCCATCGGTCCCTGAGGAGCCTCGCGAGGAACGAGCGATGCGTCACGAAGGGCGCCCGTCGTGAAGGCCGCTCCTCAGGGGGCGGTTGGCGGGCTCGAGCAGGGATCAGTTGGCCCCTCCTCAGTCCTCCGCCGCACGATCCGCGTGCCCCAGACTCCAATCGGGTAGGGCGACGTCACGCACCAGCCGTTTCAAAGTCACCACATCGGGGAAACCACCGTCGCGTTTGCGCTCCCAGACCCGCTGGTCATCGACATCGATGTGGAAGACGCCGCCGGTGCCGGGGACCAGCGTCACCGAGCCCAACTCGGTACCGAACGTGTTCAGGAGCTCCGAGGCCATCCACGAGGCGCGCAGCAGCCAGTTGCACTGGGTGCAGTAGGTGATGGTGATCTGTGGACCGGTCATGCGATGCAGACTGTCACACCACTAGGGTCGATGCATGCGTCCCGAACTGCACTCCTATACGCACGTCGCGTCGGGGAAGGTCCGCGAGATCTACGAGATCGACGCCGACACCCTGCTGCTGGTCGCCTCGGACCGGATCTCCGCCTATGACCACATCCTGAGTCCGGCGATTCCGGACAAGGGTCGCATCCTCACGGCGATGAGCTTCTTCTGGTTCGACGTGCTCGGTGTGGCCAATCACCTGGCCGGCGGCCCGACCGACGAGCGCATCCCGGCCGAGGCGGTCGGCCGCGCGATGGTCGTACGCAAGCTGCCGATGGTGCAGGTCGAGTGTGTCGCGCGGGGATATCTCACCGGCTCCGGACTGCTCGACTATCGAGCGACCGGGTCGGTCTGCGGCGTCGAACTGCCCGAGGGCCTCGAGGAGGCGAGCAAGCTACCTGCGCCGATCTTCACACCGGCGACGAAGGCTGCGCAAGGTGATCACGACGAGAACATCAGCTTCGAACGGGTTGCCGAGCAGGAAGGTGCCGAACTCGCCGAACGTCTACGTGCAGCCACCCTCGACATCTACGGACGCGGCGCGGCGCTGGCGGCCGACCGCGGAATCATCCTGGCCGACACCAAGTTCGAGTTCGGGCTCGATGAGGACGGGCAGCTCGTCCTCGCCGATGAGGTGCTCACGCCCGACTCGTCGCGGTACTGGGAGGCCGCCACCTATCGACCCGGCGAAGTGCAGCCGAGCTTCGACAAACAGATCGTCCGCAACTGGCTCACCGGCCCGGACTCCGGGTGGGACCGGGTTGCCGATGCGCCCCCACCGCCGCTGCCCGAGCCCGTCGTGTCACGCACACGAGCACGCTACATCGAGGCCTACGAATGGATTTCGCAGAAGTCCTTCGCCGACTGGCCGGATCACGAGTAGGAGATGGATGTGAGTACCGACGTCACCGCGCCGGTGGCCAAGAAGGTCCCCACCGAGCGCACCCACCACGGCGACACCTTCCTCGACGACTACGAATGGTTGCGGGACAAGGACGATCCCGAGGTGATCGCCTACCTCGAGGCGCAGAACGCCTTCACCGAGAAGCACACCGACCAACTCGCCGATCTACGCGCCCAGATCTTCTCCGAGATCAAGAGTCGCACCCAGGAGACCGACATGTCGGTCCCCAGCCGGCGCGGCAGGTACTGGTACTACGCACGGACGCAAGAGGGCAAACAGTACGCGATCCGCTGCCGTTGCCCCATTGCGGCAGAAGATGATTGGACTCCACCCGAAGTCGCCGCCGACGCCGCGCTGCCGGGCGAGGAAATCCTCCTCGACGCGAACGTCGAGGCCGAGGGTCACGACTTCTTCAGCCTCGGCGCGCTGACCGTCAGTGACGACGGCGACTGGCTGGCCTTCAGCACCGACGTCGTCGGTGACGAGCGGTACACCCTGCGATTCAAGAACCTCGGCACCGGCGAACTGCTCGACGACGTCATCGCCAACACCGCGGGTGGTGCGGTCTGGTCGGCCGACGCCAAACACGTCTTCTATCAGACCGTCGACGAGGCGTGGCGGCCTGACACGGTGTGGCGTCACGATATCGGGTCGGGTGGCGACGATGTCCGAGTCTTCCACGAACCCGACGAGCGGTATTGGGTGGGAATGGGTTCCACCCGCAGCGACAAATATCTGATGATCGGTGTCGGATCAAAGATCACGTCCGAGGTGTACGTGCTTCCCGCCGACGACCCGACCGGCGAATTCCGAAGCGTCGCCGAACGGGTCGAGGGCGTCGAGTACAGCGTCGAGCATGCGGTGATCGGCGGCGACGACTATTTCGTCATCGTGCACAACGACGTCCGGGACGGGGTGAAGGCGGAGAACTTCGCGATCGACATCGCCCCGGCCGCCGATCCGTCCAACCGCCGGGAACTCATCGCGCACGACCTGGATCTGCGGATCGAGGATCTCGACGCCTTCCGTGACTATCTCGTGCTGTCCTACCGCCGTGACGCGCTGCCCAAACTGGCGATCGCCGATCTCCGGACGATCGACGGAATCCCTTCGCGGACAGACTTCCACGAGGTCACCTTCCGAGAGGAACTGTGTTCGGCCGGGCTGGGTGGCAACCCGGAGTGGGTGACACCCCGGCTGCGCATCGGCTACGCGAGTTTCGTCGATCCGACCGAGATCCTCGACCTCGACGTTGCTTCCGGCGAACTCACACTGTTGAAGCGCCAGCCCGTGCTCGGCGGCTACGACGCCGAAGACTATGTTCAGTCACGGGAATGGGCCACCGCGGCCGATGGGACCAAGATCCCGCTGTCGGTCGTGCGGCGCAAGGGCGTCGACGAATCTCGTCCCGCGCCGCTACTGCTCTACGGCTACGGCTCGTACGAGACCAGTATCGATCCATCGTTCTCGGTGTCGCGTCTGTCAATGCTCGATCGCGGGGTGGTATTCGTTCTGGCCCACATCCGGGGCGGTGGCGAGATGGGGCGGCACTGGTACGAGAACGGTAAGACGCTCACGAAGAAGAACACCTTCACCGACTTCGTCGACGCCGCCCGCCACCTCGTCGACAGTGGGTGGACGACACCGGAACACATGGTGGCCGAAGGCGGCTCGGCCGGTGGGCTGCTGATGGGAGCGGTTGCCAATCTGGCGCCGGAGCTGTTCAACGGCATCCTCGCCTCGGTGCCGTTCGTCGACGCGCTCACCTCGATCCTCGACCCGTCGCTGCCGCTGACCGTGATCGAGTGGGACGAGTGGGGCGATCCGCTGCACGACCCGGACGTGTACGCGTACATGAAGTCCTACTCGCCCTACGAGAACGTCGGTGCCAAGCCGTATCCCCCGATCCTGGCGTTGACATCTCTGAACGACACCCGCGTGCTGTTCACCGAGGCCGCCAAGTGGGTTGCGCGTCTGCAGGAGCTGAGCACCTCGGACAACCTGGTCCTGCTCAAGACGGAGATGTCGGCCGGCCACGGCGGTGTCAGCGGCCGCTACAAGCAGTGGGAAGAGGTTGCGTTCGAGCTGGCCTGGATACTGCAGCAGACGGGGGCGGTGAACGCCGACTCGTAGTCGGGTGGGTCCCGGCGCCGAGAGAACCCTGTTTCGCGCCGAGAGAACCCTCCGGTACGCCGAGAGAACCCGCTGTACGCCGAGAGAACCCGGAATAACGCCGAGAGAATCCTGTTTCGCGCCGACAGCACCCAGCTGTACGCCGAGAGAACCCGGAAAAACGCCGACAGCACCCAGATCTTGTGTGTCTGGGTGCTGTCGGCGTTGTAGGGCTGGGTGCTGTCGACGTTTTTCCGGGTTCTCTCGGCTCCCATGCTGGGCACGTTGAATGCCTCGGGTGCCGGGTGCCGGGTGCCGGGTGCCGGGTGCCGGGTGCCCGATGGCTCGAGCGCCGAGCGCGGTGCGAGCTAGTGCATCATGACCGGCGCGGCGGCCATGTCCTCCTCGACCAGCGGGGACTTGATCTTCTTGCGCGGCAGGAAGAAGGCCGGGATCAGGCACACGGCGATCAGCACCGACGTCACCACGAAGGTGGAGCCGAAGGCGTTGGCCGCGGCCTCGAAGAACGACGTCGGGATCGGCGTGTTCTGCATCTGCTCGGGCAGGCTGTCGGGCGCCGTGTTCGACGCGATCGCCAACATGCCCTCCGGTGCGTCCTTCAGGTTGGTCGCCAAGATCACGGCGATGACGGCCGAACCGATCGACGATGCGGTCTGCTGGACGACGTTCATCAAAGTCGAACCATCGGGCACCTGGGCGTTGGTCAGGGTCGCCAGGGCGGCAGACATGATCGGCATCATGGTCATACCCATGCCGAGGCCCTGCACGAACAGTGCGCCGCAGAGCACCCAATAGGTGGTCGTCGCGCCGACGAACACGAACGTGCCCATACCCAGGAACATGAGCACGATGCCGACGAGAACGAACTTGCCGGGGCCGATCTTGTCGGTCATCCGTCCGGCGATCGGCATCGTCAGCATGGCGCCGATACCCTGCGGAGCGAGGAGCAGACCGGCGGACAGAGTGGTCTCGCCGCGGACCCCGATGAAGTACTGCGGGAACAGCAATGACGCTCCGAAGAACGCGATCATGAAGAACGTCATCGAGATCACCGCGATGGTCAGCGTCCGATTGCGGAACAGGCGCAGATCGAGCAGCGGCTTGTCGCTGCGCAGTGCGTGCCCGATGAACGCGGCGATCAGGACTGCGCCGATGATGGCCGGGACGAGAACCTTGGCCGAGATGAACGTGCCCGCCTCGTTGCTCGACGAGATGCCGTACAGGAACAACGCCAAACCAGGTGACAACAAGAGCAGTCCGACGAAGTCGATCGACGGCCGCGACGTCTCCTCATCACCACGCAGAGCGAACCACGAGTAGATGATCGCGACGATGCCGATCGGCACGTTGATCAGGAATACCCAGTGCCACGAGGCCTTCTCGATGAGCAGGCCGCCGAGGATCGGACCCGCGATCGGGCCGAGCAGCATCGGGATACCGAGCACAGCCATCACCGAGCCGACGCGTTCCGGTCCGGCCGCCTTGGTCAGGATCATCATGCCGATCGGCATCAGCAGGCCGCCGCCGAGACCCTGGATGACGCGGAACGCGACCAGGGATCCGATGTTCCATGCCAGTGCGCAGAGCGCGGAACCGAGGACGAACATCACCAGCGAGGTCAGATAGACCTTCTTGGTCCCGAAACGTGCTGCCGCCCAGCTGGACAGCGGGATGACCGCGGCCAGGGCCAGCGTGTACCCGGTCATCGTCCAGGCCGCACCGGCCGCGTCGGTGTTGAACTCCTGCTGGAAGGTGTTCTGCGCCACCGACACCACGGTGACGTCGAGAATCGACATGATCGCGCCGAGCACGACCACACCGGCGACGATCAGCACGTGCCTGTCGAGTTTGGTATCCGGTGGACCCGCGTGCGCGTGGGCCGGAGTGGATGCAGAGGTCATGAACCGACTTTCTGTGACGTATCCGGTGATGAGGAATCCGTCGGTATGGAGTCACCGACGTGGGAGAAGAAGTCGACATCGCTGTCGATGATCGGGCCAAGCGCGTCGTGTAGGCCGTTGCGAAGCCGCTCGGGCAGTCCGGTGACGAACGTGCGGACGAGGTCGTGCTTGATGTCCAGTTGGGAATCGACGAGGGCGCTGCCCTCGGTGGTCAGCGACACCCGCTTGACCCGTCGATCCGTCGGGTCCTCGCGGCGGTCGACGAGACCCGCGACAACGAGTTTGTCGACCGTCCGTCCTGCCGCGGCGAGCGACAGGGACACGTGGTCGGCGATCTCGTTCAGGGACATGCAATCGACGCCGTCGCCGTGCGCTCCCAGTGCGAACAGAACCCGCATCTGCGAGAAGGTGAGATCGGTCGCGGCGAGGTTGTCCATCGCGTGTGCCTTGCCGATGCATGCCAACCGGTCGAGGAAGCCGAGCAACGTGGTGCAGGCAGTCTCGACGGACTCCGCGGTGCGGGCGTCGTCGCTGGTCGACGGAGGGGTTTCGGACACCCAATAAAACTAACGCCGACGCAACTATTTCGTGAACGCAATTAATGGTGAGATCGGACATATCGGTGCTGCCGTAGTGATGGGGGTCATATGCGCGACGAAACGGGCCGCCCTCTACCGGCCTGCGCTAGCGTCGGTGGGGTGAGCAACATCAAGGACATCCCCGTCAACGCACTCGATGGCAGCACCCTCGACCTCTCCGGCTTCGCCGGTCCGATGCTGGTGGTGAACGTTGCCAGCAAGTGCGGTTTGACCCCGCAGTACACCGGGCTCGAGGAGATCGCGAAGACCTATCGCGACCGCGGTCTGACGGTTGTCGGCATGCCGTGCAACCAGTTCATGGGCCAGGAACCGGGCACCGCGGAAGAGATCGCCACGTTCTGCTCGACCAGCTACGGAGTGACGTTCCCGCTGCTGGAAAAGGCCGACGTGAAGGGCGACGATCAGCATCCGCTGTATGCCGAACTCACCAAGGCCGCCGACGCCGAGGGCGAGGCCGGTGACGTGCAGTGGAATTTCGAGAAGTTCCTGGTCGACGCCAACGGAGCGGTCGTCAACCGTTTCCGCCCGCGTACCGAGCCGACCGATCCCACGGTCATCTCCGCGATCGAAGCCGTTCTGTAGTCGCCTCGCTTCGACCACCTGGTCTGTAGGAGCCGGCGAGGTTGCGACCACGTCGCTCCCTGAGGAGTCTCCGAGCCTGCGAGGTTGCGACCACGTCGCTCCCTGAGGAGCCTCCGAGCCTGCGAGGTTGCGACCACCTCGCTCCCTGAGGAGCCTCCGAGCCTGCGAGGATGCGTCACGAAGGGGCGGCCCTTCGTGACGCATCGCTCGTTCCTCGCGAGGCTCCTCAGGGATCGGGTGGTGACGCATCGCTTGTTCCTGGCGAGGCTGCTCAGGGTTCGGGTGGTGGCGCATCGCTCGTTCCTCGCGAGGCTCCTCAGGGTTCGGGGTGGGTTGAGGTCGGCGGCCGGTCCGGCGGCGGGTCGCCGCACCGCGGCGCGCGTGCGACCTCAGCCCACCCGGTAAGGTGTTCGCTGAACAGCGCACCAGCGAGAACGGAGCAGTAGCCCATGGCGCGAGTGGTGGTCGATGTGATGCCGAAGGCCGAGATTCTCGATCCCCAGGGCCAGGCGATCGTGGGGGCGTTGGGGCGGCTCGGGTTTGCCGGGATCGGCGACGTCCGGCAGGGCAAGCGTTTCGAACTCGAGGTCGATGACTCCGTGGACGATGTGATGCTCGAGCGGATCGCCGAAGAGCTCCTCACCAACACGGTGATCGAGAACTTCAACGTCTCCCGCGTCGCTGACTGAGGGGCCCGGATCATGAGTGCTCGTATCGGGGTCATCACTTTCCCCGGGACTCTCGACGATGTCGACGCGGTGCGCGCGGCCCGGATCGCCGGCGCAGAACCGGTTGAGTTGTGGCACGGCGACGCCGATCTCAAGGGTGTCGACGCGGTCATCGTGCCCGGAGGCTTCTCCTACGGTGACTATCTGCGCGCCGGCGCCATCGCCCGGTTCGCGCCGGTGATGGGTTCGGTTCTCGACGCCGCCGCCAAGGGTATGCCGGTGTTGGGCATCTGCAACGGATTCCAGGTGCTGTGCGAGGCCGGACTGCTGCCGGGTGCGCTGACCCGCAACGAAGGTCTGCACTTCATCTGCCGCGACCAGTGGTTGAAGGTCGAGTCGAACACGACAACCTGGACCAGCCGATTCGAACGCGGCGCCGAGATCCTCATCCCGCTCAAATCCGGTGAGGGGCGGTTCGTCGCGCCGCAGAGCAAGCTCGAGGAACTCGAGGGTGAGGGTCGGATCGTCTTCTCCTACGCCGGCGGTAACCCCAACGGTTCGGTCCTCGACATCGCGGGGATCGCGAGCCCGGACGGCCGGATCGTCGGTCTCATGCCACATCCCGAGCACGCCACTGAGCCGCTGACCGGGCCCAGCGACGACGGCCTCGGCCTGTTCTACTCCGTCATAGATTCGGTCTTGGCCGCCGCCTGATGACATCGGTGCTCATGGCGGTGTTCGGTATCGCCATGCTGGGCCTCTTCATCGTCACCCTGCGCCTGCTGCCGAAGGTGGGCGGTGTTGGCCTCCTCGTCGGGGCGATCCTGCTCGGACTGGCCTACGACAACTTCGCGGTCGCGGTCGGCCGGTTCGTGGGGTACGGCGACACCCTGATGGCGATCAACGTGCCCCGCTTCTGGATTCACGCGATCGCCACCCCTCTGCTGATCATTGTCGTGGGTATCCTGGTCGCCCGGCTGCCGGTGGAGCAGGTGCGCTCGCGCAACGTCGCGATCGGCGGATGTCTCCTGGTCGCCATGCTGATCGCGATCGGGATCGTCAACGACGTGGTCCGGCTGGACCTCGAGCCCGAGGATGCGGGTGATGCCCTCCGGTACATCAACACTGGGGTCGACGGGCCGGCCCTGCCGGCGATCATCACCGTGCTCGCCATCCTCGTTCTCGGCGTGATGGCCTTGCGGTATGCGGGTTTTCCGTGGCTGATCGTCGGGGCGCTGGTGATGTTCGCAACGGCGGTCGTCGGCTCCTCGGTCCTGTGGGTGGCCAACCTCGGGGAGCTCGTGCTGATGGCATCGGTCGTGGCCACGATGGCTGTGGTCGGTGGTGTCCGCATCCCGGCCGCACACCTTTTCGTCGGAGGTACGAGATGAGCGGAGTTTCATGGTGAGCACCAAGACGAGTGCCACGGCCGAAGGCCTCGGCACATTCATCGACGCGTCGCCGTCGCCATTCCACGTGTGCGCCACCGTTGCGGGGGAGTTGGAGGCCGCGGGTTACACCAGACTCTTCGAGAGCGAGGAGTGGGCCGCGGCCACGGGACGCAACTATGTCATCCGCGGGGGGTCGATCATCGCGTGGGATACCGGGGACGGCAATGCCTTTCGGATCGTCGGCGGCCACACCGACAGTCCCAACCTGCGCGTTAAGCAGCGCCCCGGACGGACCTCGGCCGGGGTCGGCATGGTGGCGCTGGAACCGTATGGCGGTGCCTGGCTGAACTCGTGGCTCGATCGCGACCTGGGATTGTCCGGACGTCTGGCTTATCGGTCCGGTTCGACCGTCGAGCATGTCCTGGTGCACGTGTCCGAACCCGTTGTGCGGGTGCCGCAGCTGGCGATCCATCTCTCCGAGGATCGCAAAGGCGTAACGCTGGATCCGCAACGGCACGTGGACGCGATCTGGTCTCTGAACCCTGATGCCCCGGACGTCCTGGAATGGGTGGCCTCCTACGCCGGCATCGACCATTCATCGCTCCTCGGTTGGGAGCTGATGACCCACGACGTCGCGCCGTGCCGACTGATCGGCGCCGACAACGATCTGCTGAGCGCGCCGCGACTGGACAATCAGGGCACCTGCTACGCGGGCCTGCGTGCGTTGCTCGACGGGGAACCCTCGATCGACACGCGCGTGCTCGCGCTGTTCGACCACGAGGAGGTCGGCAGCGGATCCGAGCGGGGTGCCGCATCGGATTTCCTGGCCACGATCTGTGAACGGATCGTGTTGGCGCGTGGCGGTAATCGCGCCGACTTTCTGCAGGCGATGGCCGCGAGTGTCTGCGTCTCGGGGGACATGGCGCATGCCACGCACCCGAACTATCCCGAACGGCACGAGCCGGCGCATCGGATCACCATCAACGGCGGCCCCGTGTTGAAGGTGAACCAGAATCTGCGCTATGCCTCGGATGCGGTGGGCGAGGCCATCTTCGCCGTCGCATGCGACACCGCCGGCGTCCCCATGCAGCGATACACCCATCGGGCCGACCTGCCGTGTGGGTCGACGATCGGCCCGATCACCGCTGCACGCACCGGACTCACCACCATCGACGTCGGGGCGCCGCAGTTGGCGATGCACAGCGCACGGGAGATGATGGGGGCCGCCGACGTCGGCATGTACTCGGCTGCGCTGCAGGCGTTCCTGACCGCATCCTGAGCCGGCGCGTGAGTCAGTTGGGCCGCAGCACGGTGATCGACGTCCCCTGGTGGATGACGATGTAGCCGTTGACGGCTTCGGTGGACCCGATCACCGGTCGGGTCCAGGCGATCTCGCCGCTGGTCGTATCGAAGGCCGTCACCTGGTTCGGATTGGCGAAGACGACGTCGGAGCCCGACGATCCGACGCAGTTCAGTTGATCGATGTTGGCGTCCGGATCGTCGAAGGCCGGAGGCGCCATCGTGCCGAGGCTCGTCCCGTCGGCGAGGGTGTAGAAGATGCGCGACCGATCCTTGAGCGCGAACGCGACCAGCGTGCCGCACGGCTTGGTGTTCGCCTTCGATAGTTCCGGGTCGGTGATCTGCCACAGGGCATCGGCGGCCGCCGGGTCGCGGATCTCGTAGCGGCCCTGGGTGACCTGGACCTGACTCTCGCCGACACCGGTGAGGACGGGCAGGGTCGACGGGCCGCTGAGGACCCGAAGTCCGTCGGACTCGGCGGTTGCCGGTGTACGGAGCGCGCCGTCGTCGACGGCGTAGGTCGCCACGCGTTCCTCACCGAACCGGTCATACTGCACCGTGATGCCGCTCGGGTAGGCGGCAATGGTGCACTGGGTGCACGACAGTCGGTCTGCGCCGGTGGTCGGGTCGACGATGAACCGGCCGCCATCGGAGGTGGCGATCGTCAGGATTCCGTTGTCCGCGAGCGTGGCCCGTGCCGCGGCCGCGAAGGTCCGCGACCAGAGTTGGCGTCCCGTCGACGTGCGCAGGGTGACGCGGTAGCCGGCCTGGTCGATACGTAGGAAGTTCGGGCCGACGCCGACGACCTGCTGGGTGTCGTCGAGCGCGGTGGGTGACTCGGGTGTGCCGTTCTCACCGATGAGGTAGAAGCCGTCGGGGACGTCACCGAGCTTGACCGCGCATCCCACCTGGCCGAGATCATCGATCGCGCAGCTGCCCAGCCCCGTCACGACGGGGGCGTCCCACATCGGGGTCCCCGACGTCTCGTTCACCAGCAGGTAGGCGCGACCGAGCCCCGACGGATAGCTCAGCAGCCACTGGCCGCGCCAGGTGTCGGCGACCTCGATCCCGCCGTTCGATCCGTAGCCGGGCAGATTGTCGCTCGATTGGGTCCACGCATCCTCTGGTTGGTGGTGGTAGCCGCGTAGCTGTCCGTTCGCATGGTCGGCGGGGGCGTCGGGTGTGCCGATCGCCAGAACCACTCCGACGGCGGCGATCATCGCCGCGATCAGGATCATCGTCACGGTGCCGATGCCGAAGGGCAGGCGCCGGGTGAGGCCGGCAAGCGTTGAGCGGGCGGACATGGCCATCAGTGAATCATGGTGGCCGCGGCGCTCACCTCCCCACCGTCGCCGACCGTCTGGGCGCGGAACGCTGCCGGACTGAGCCCGCGGTGCCGTTTGAAGGCCGCGCTGAATGCGAACGGGCTGCTGTAGCCGACCTGCCGGGCGATACCGCTCAGCGATCGGCTGCGGTCGGCGAGCAGATCAGCGGCCACCGACAGGCGCCAATTCGTCAGGTAGGTCATCGGCGGCTCGCCGACCAGCTCGGTGAACCGCCGTGCCAGCACGGCCCGTGAGACGCCTGTGGCGGTGGCCAGCGAACCGACGGTCCAGGGGCGGTCGATGCCGTTGTGCAAGAGGCGAAGTGCCTGTCCGACAACCGGATCGGAGTGAGCGCGGTACCACTGGGTGGCGCGGACCTGCCCGGATTCCATCGATTGGCGCAGGCCGGTGATGAGCAGCAGATCCAGCAGTCGGTTCAGCACCGCCTCCTGCGCCGGTGAATCCCGCACGATCTCGGTCTCCAGCAACGCCACCAACGGGTGTTCGTGCATGGAGACGACGGTGAAGCGGTCCAGTGCATCGAGGAGGCGTTGACTGACCTCGCCACTGGAGTAGGTGCCGATGAGCATGATCGCGTCGGCCTGCCCGTCGTCGCCGCAGTTGCCCCACGATCGGACCCCGAAACACATGTCGTCGGCGACGCTGTGCGTGCCGGTGGGGTCGAAGCAATCGCCGTTCGCGTCGATCCGGGCGACCCAGTCGTGCGCGGGTTCGTCGGCGATCGTGTACGGATGTGTACCCCGGATCAGCGCGACGTCGCCGGGGGTGACCCGGTGGTGGGCACCGTCGTCGTAGGTCAGTGTCGAGGCTCCCCGCGTGACGGCGACGACGGTCAGCGGAGCGGTGTCCTCGATACGCACCGACCACGGCGAGCGCATCGCCATCCGCAGCATCATCGGGGTCTGCGCGCGCGGACCGTTGAGGAGGCTACCGAGGGCGTCCATGCGTCGAGTGTAGATCGATCGAGACGATCTCGTATGAAACTGAGCCGATCGACCATGGATCGTCTCGTCAGGGCGCGGTGAACTAGGAGCATGACTCAACACAGCACTCGTACCCACACATCCCGAACTCACCGAGCCGACCTGATGTCAGAACGCCCGATTCTCGTCATCGGCGCCACGGGCAAGACCGGCCGCCGCGTCGCGGACCTTCTCGCCGCTCGCGGTATCCCCGTCCGCCGCGCCAGTCGGACGAGCGTCACGGTGTTCGACTGGACCGACCGAGCGACGTGGGCCCCGGCGCTGGCAGGCGCCGGTGCCGTCTACCTCTCCTACCAACCCGACCTCATCGTGCCCGGGGCCACCGAGGACATCGCCGAGTTCGTCCGCCTCGCCGAAGGCGCGGGCGTGCATCGACTCGTCCTGCTGTCCGGCCGTGGCGAGCCCGAAGCGGCGCAGGCAGCCCGGATCGTGCACGCCGGTGACATCGACTCCACCGTGCTTTCCTGCGCGTGGTTCGATCAGAACTTCTCCGAGGGTGGTTTCGCGCCGGAGATCGCCGCCGGCTCATTGACGCTGCCGGTCGGCGAGGTGGGGGAGCCGTTCGTGGACGCCGACGACATCGCGGAGGTGGCGGTCGCGGCGTTGCTCGACGCGGCGCCGGACGGGGCCAACCCACACGCCGCGCAGACCTACGAGCTGACCGGCCCGCGGTTGTTGACCTTCGCCGACGCCGTTGCCACGCTCGCCGCGACGCAGCAACTTCCGATCGAGTTCACTCAGGTGTCGCTGCAGGATTATCGGGATCTGTTGTCGGAGCTGACTGTCCCCGATGAGGAGATCGGGCTCCTGGTGGCGTTGTTCGGGACCTTGTTCGACGGGCGGAACGCGCAGGTGTCCCACGATGTCGAGCGGGTCCTCGGCCGTCCGGCAACCGATCTCGACGACTTCGCGAAAAGTGTGGCACGCGTGCAGGTGTCGAGATGACTCAGTTCCGTGACACGATCCTCGTGCTGGCCGTGACCACTGTCGGCCTGTCGGCCGGCTTGCTCTCGGCGTTCGCCTATTCGGTGATGCCCGGCCTGCAGCGAGCCACGTCGGCGACGGCGGTGGCCGCGATGCAGCGGATCAACGTGGCAATCCTCAATCCGGTGTTCGCGCTGATCTTCTTCGGCGGCCTGGTGTTCGGTGTTCTCGGTGTCGTTCTCTGGTGGGGAGATCCGGTGCGGTGGTGGCTCGTCGCCGCCGTCGCGCTCTACGGCGTAGCGCTGCTGATCACGATGGGCGTCAATGTGCCACTGAACAATCGGCTCGAGGACGCCGGTTCGGTGTCGCCCACCGACGCACCCACGGTCTGGGCGGATTTCGTCGGACCGTGGGTGCGCTGGAACATCATGCGGGCGCTTGCCGCGGTGGCCGGGTTCACGGTGATGATCGTCGGCCTGCTGCACACGCGCGGATGATGGGGGCCGAGTGCTTGTGCCGGTGTCAGCTGTGGATGTCGAGGCCCCGGCGGACGACGTTCGCGAACGAGGTCGCCGGTCGTCCGAGCAGGTCGACGAGGTCGGTCGACGTGGAATCGAGGGCGCCGGACGCCGCTCCCGCATCCGAGTCGGCGAGGATGCCGGCCATCGGTGCAGGCACGCCTGCCCCGGTAAGGGCAGCGGCGTAGTCCGCTTCGGCCAGATCCTGGTAGCGCACCGATTGTCCGCTCACCTCGGCCAGGGTGGCGGCGATGTCGTCATAGGACAGGTGCTCGGACCCGGCGAGCTCGAAGACCCGGCCCGGCTCCGCAGAGATCAAGGCCGCGGCCGCAGCGTCGGCATAGTCGGTGCGGGCGGCCGGAGCCACTCGGCCGTCACGTGCACTGCCGTAGAAGACCCCGCCGTCGATCGCCGTCGGTGCGGACGCCAGATAGTTGTCGGAATACCACCCGTTGCGGAGCAGGATGAACGGAATCCCGCTGTCGGCCAGCGCCTTCTCGGTGGCGATGTGCTCGGTCGCCAAGCTCAGCGGCGAGGTGTCGGCGCGCAGGATGCTCGTGTAGGCGATCACGCCGACGCCGGCCTCTACCGCGGCCGCGATGACGTTGGTGTGCTGTGGCAGTCGCTGCCCGATCTCCGAGGAGGAGACCAGGAGAAGCTTGTCGACGCCGGTGAGGGCCTTTCCCAGCGCCGCCGGATCGGTGTAGTCGGCGACACGAATGTCGACGCCCCGGTCGCGGAGATCGGTCGCCTTACCGGCGTCCCGGACGATCGCAACGATGTCACCGGCGGCGATACCGCGATCGATGAGGGCGGCGATGGCGCCGCCGCCCAGGCCGCCGGTGGCTCCGGTCACTGCGTACGTGGTCATGTCTGAACTCCGATCGGTTGGCGGTAGGTGGTTCCTCCTCATCATGCACTTACTATAAATAAGTGCCAATGTGATGGTAAGCACAGTTGGAGTAGTGCGCCTACACTTGGGTGCCATGAGCGTTGCGAATCCGGTCGGCGGAGGTCTCGGCGAGGACATTGATCCGTCGTTGGAGGCCGACGTCTTCGCCCGTGACTGTCAGTCGCGGGACATCCTGCAGAACGTGACGAGTCGGTGGGGTCTGCTCGCCTTGGCCGCGCTCGGTGAGGGAGACCTCCGATTCAGTGCGTTACGTCGGAGGGTCGACGGCGTCAGTGAACGCATGCTGTCGGTCACGCTGCAGTCACTCGAGCGCGATGGATTCGTGACACGAACTGTGCTGCAAACCATCCCGCCGAAGGTCGAGTACTCGCTCACCGAGCTGGGACGTGAGATGGCCGGGGTGCTGACCGGCTTGATCGAGATGGTCGAAAGCCGGGTCGGCGAGGTCGAGGTCGCCCGAGCCGATTACGACGGCCGACGCGACGCCCGCTGAGCGCATTTGGCCGCGGATGTCGCTCGCGGCTCAGAACAGCTGTCCCAGATAGAACTCGGCTCCCTGGTCGTCGGCGCAGTAGGCCATGATCCCGTACGCCTGGGTGTCGGGTTCGGAGATGACCCGACCGCCGGCCGTGCGGACCCGTTCGACAGCGGCATCCATGTCCGCGACGTTCCACATCGGCACGGACATGGACTTCTCGGCACCGCCGGCGATCCCGACCTGCGGGCGCACGTCGTCGACCTCCCAACCGTCGTCGATGCGGCCTGCGTGGAACGTCCAGCCGAGAGCGGTGCCGTAGAAGTCACGGAACCGGGCGCTCGACGGTGTGTGGACCGTCAGATACGACATCTCGCCGACACCCCGCGGATGCTGATCGGGTCGTGGTTCGTCGGACGCTGCCACGTGCACCGAGAACGCCACGCCCTGATCGTCGACGGCGTCGATGACGCGGGTGCCGTCACGGGACACCTCACTCGCCTCGCCTGCCTGCCCTCCCGCCGCGACGATGGCCTCGCGCGCGGTGTCGAAGTCCTCGACCGCATACACGCAGTACACCGAGCCCGGTGCGCCGTACCCTGGCGTATCCGAGATGCCCAGACGATGACCGAGATTCGTGACCTGACGCGTCGCCGGGTCGAACTCCCACCCAAGGACGGCGCCGTAGAAGCGTGCCGCCCGGTCGATGTCGGGTGTCTGCAGGGACAGGTAGACGATGTCGCCGGTCTGGATGCGATCGGTCGGCGCGGCAGCGGTCTTCGACGGCCCCGTCAGCATCCAGCGATGACCGAACGGGTCGATGATCGTCCCGCTGCGATGACCGTAGCCCTCGAACGGTTCTCGGGTGACCGCGGCGCCGCCGCGTTCGGCGGCCGACACGGCGGCATCGGCATCATCCACCGCGAGCATCAGACTGACCGAGACCTGGCCGGGCCGTGGCGCCCGGATACCCATGTCCGCGAACTCATCGGCGAGATAGACTGCACCGCCACCGATCTCGAGCTCGGCGTGGCCGATCCGGCCGTCTTCCATCACGATCGGTTCGCCTCGGAGCCGGGCGCCGAGGTGTGCCACATACCAGTCGATGGCGCCCCGACCGTCGGCGACCGTGAGGTAGGGAAGCGCGCCCGGGCGCTCGACCGCTGGTGCGGGGGTACTGGTGGTGGTCTCGATGGTGGTGGTGCTCATGACAACTCCCTTCGGTAAGGTCGTCCCGCGCTCGAGTCGGTCCCGCAAGGTGAGGGCGAACTCGGCGTCGGGAGCGACCGGATCGGTCCAGCCCGGGGTGTCGGCGGCCCGCAGGACGACGAACGGATCGGGCGGCGTTGCGGTACCGCTATTCTCGGTGTTGTTGTGCTCGTTCATGCGTGGCCTCCTCTCCCTGTGGTGGACTGGCCGGACCGTGGTTCGGATTCCGGATAGGCCGCGCGGAAGGCTCGCTTGGCCCTGGTGAGCAGCGCCTCGGTGGCGCCGACGGTGCGGTCGAGGACGCCCGCGCAGTCGCCGACGGTCAGGTCGTCGACATAGCGCAGAGTGAGCACCGCTCGATGTGTGGGTGACAGTTGCGCCAGCGTGTAGTGCGCGAGCATCCGGTCGAGGTGGACGTCCCAGTCGTCGTCGACGGATTCTGGGAGGTCCTCCACCGGTCCGGGCGTCCGTTGCATCGCCCGCCAATGGTCGGCGAGCTTGTGCCTGGCGACCCCGATCAGCCAGGGCGTGGTCGGTCGGGCGTCGTCGTCGCGACGCACGGTGTCCATCGCGGCCAGGAAGGTCTCCGAGGTGAGGTCCTCGGCGACCCGCCGGTCCGAACACCGACGCAGCAGGTAGCCATACACGGCCGGCAGCGCCTCGTCGTACACCGCCAGCAGTGCGGGTGCCCCGCCTTCGGGCGGACCCTCTTGTTCGCCACTCACACCCTCATCGTCGTTCGCCGGGACCGGAATCCGACGCCCTATCGCAGAATTTCTTCGCGCCGGCCGGCGTGTATACAACCTCCCGGTTCCCTGCGGAGCGGCCCTTCGTGACGCTCGCAGGCTCGCTCCTCAGGGACCGGGCTGATGAGGCTGGCGGGTTTCCCTCGCGGTCCCTGAGGAACCCCGGAGCGCAAGCGGAGGGGTGTCACGAAGGGCGGCCTTTCGCGACCCTCACTCGTCAATGGCCGGACTGATGCAGGTTCGACCATCGCTCACCAACTGCCGATCAGCGACCGGGGTTTACGCAGGTCAGATCCGCGCCGATGTGGCAACGATCGCGTCGGCGACCGCGCGGGGCTGGTCCAGCGACACGAATGTCCGCGCGTGCGGGACGTCGACGAAGCGTGAATTCTCGAACACCGCTGCCAGGCGCCGCCCGTGATCGGGGGTGAAACACCGATCGTCGGTTCCCCACACCACGGTGACCGGCAGGTCCACCCGCGACAACCGGGGCGTGACCTCGGCGAGTTCGGCCGGATGGATCTCCCGCAGGAAGGCGATGAGGTCGCCGCGGATGCGGGCATCGGTGCGAAGGGGCTCGAACATCGAGAGGGTCAGGTCCGGATCGGGGTCGGTGAGCAGGAGGCCGACCCCGAGCGGCGAGTGGCGCAGGGCACGAAACCGCATGGACTCGATCATCGGCCGCAGCAGCACTCGCTGACGGAGCAGTGCGAACACCACACGGAACGGCTGGGGCGGAAACAGCTCGAAGGCGTCGCAGTTGGTGAACACGAGTGCACGGACGAAGGCCGGGTCGCTGTCGAGCGCGAACTGGGTGATCGCGCCGCCGGTGTCGTTCGCCACCAGCGTCGCGTCGGAGAGGCCGAGCGCGGCCACGAACTCGCGAACGACGCGGGCGGCGCCGCGTGGACTCCGATCGGCGGTCGGCCCCCAGGGGATGTGGTGGGACCCCAAGGGGAAAGTCGGTGCATAACAGCGATACCCGGCCTCGGCGAGAATGGTCGCGACCGGTTCCCACAGCCGGTGATCGACGACAGCGCCGTGCACGAAGACGATCGGAGGGTGCGGCGAGGTCTCTGGTCCGTACGTCGCGTACTCGATCGTGCCGGAGGCGAGGTCGATGGTTGTCGTCGTGGTCATGGCTTTCCGCCCTTCGACTATGCTTGTCGCGACTTACGAACACTCTGTATGAAAGTTACGTGCAACCTGTATGAAAGTCAATCGTCGAACTCAGGCCGAGCGCACGGCAGCCACCCGTGCGGCGCTGATCGCCGCGGGGCGCAAGCTGTTCGGCGAACACGGTTACGCCGAGGTGGGCACGCAGGCGATCGTGGACGAGGCCGGCGTGACGCGTGGCGCCCTGTATCACCAGTTCAAGGACAAGCAGGGCCTGTTCGCGGCCGTCTATGACCAGGTCGAACAGGACATCACCGCCGAGGTCGCCGAGCGGGTGGGCGACGTCGCGGTGACAGACCCGATGTCGGCGCTCAAGGCCGGCGTGCGCGTCTTCCTCGAACGGGTCACCGATCCGACCGTGCACCAGATCTCGTTGGTGGATGCGCCGTCGGTGATGGGCTGGAGTGAATGGCGGGCGCGGGGGGAGGAGTTCGGTTTCGCGCTGGTCGAGGGCATCCTGCACGCGGCGATCGCGGCGGGACAGATCGCCGAGCAGCCGGTGCGTCCGATCGCGCATGTCGCCATCGGTGCGCTCGACGAGGCAGCGCTCTATGTGGCGGCCGCCGAGGACAAGGGCTCCGCGGCAGATGAGGTCCTCGCCGTGCTGGATCGGGTCATCGACTCATTCGGTCGATGACCGAGGGCTGACCGGCGATGAATTGCGGCGCCGGCGACGGTCAGTCCGAGTATGGCCACCGCAACGATTTCCTCCATGCTCCTGTCCAGTGACGACCCGAAGCGTCTCGCGCGCTGGTACGCGACCGCATTCGAGGGTGAGATCCAGACCGATCCGGATGCGCCCGGGTACGAGATCCTCGAACTCGACGGTTTCTACATCATGTTCGACAAGCGGGACGACGTGTCCGGCCCGAACGTCGGCGGTGCCCGCGCGATCCTGAACGTCGAGGTCGACGACCCGGTCGCCACGGCCGCGCGCATCGACGAGCTCGGTGCGGAATGGGTCAGCCCGCTCGAGGACAAGGGGGGAGGCTCGTACTTCGGGACCGTGACCGATCCGGACGGCAACTGGCTGCAGATCGTCCGCATCTCCGACGAGCTCGAAGCGCAGATGAGCACACCCACCTCGCCATACAGCGGTTTCGCGGTCCGCGACCTCGCGGAGGCCGAGGCCTTCTACCGCGGAGTGTTGGGGATGCGGGTGCTGAGATTCGAGATGGGCGCCGGGAGCGCAGCGAGCGGGCCCGATGTGGCGGGCGCCGGGAGCGCAGCGAGCGGGCCCGATGTGGTGGGCGCCGGGAGCGCAGCGAGCGGGCCCGATGTGGTGGGCGCCGGGAGCGCAGCGAGCGGGCCCGATGTGGCGGGCGCGCCGATGACCATCCTGGGCATACGCATCAACCGCAACACGACGGTGCTGGTCTATCCCAAACCGGACCACGAGCCGGCGAACTTCACCATCCTCAACATTCCCGCCCGCGACCTCGAACAAATGGTCGACGACCTGGCCGGCAAGGGCGTGGAATTCCTCCGATACGACGACTTCGAGCAGGATGGCCGGGGCATCGCGCGGGGCGACGGACGGGGCCCGGATATCGCCTGGTTCGCCGATCCGTCCGGAAACATCGTCGCAGTGCACCAGAAATAGGGGCGTCAGCAGCGCGTTCGCTCTCGGCGTAGCGCCCATGGAACATAGCGCCCAAGTGCACGGTTGTAGTGCGCAGATCCCCGCCGTGACCACCACGGAAATCGTTTCTGACCGACGTTAACTGTAGCTGCACTCCAAGCGACCACTAGAGTGGAGGCAGGCTGGTCGTCACGTACACGGACACCGCTGCAGTTGTCGCCGCTGTGGTTGTCACCGACGGCCGGGGCGCAAGCTATGTGAGGGAGCACAATGTTCGAACGGTTCACCGACCGCGCACGTCGCGTCGTCGTCCTGGCGCAAGAAGAAGCCCGGATGCTCAACCACAACTACATCGGCACCGAACACATCCTCCTGGGTCTGATCCACGAGGGTGAGGGCGTGGCTGCCAAGGCGCTCGAGTCCCTCGGGATCTCGCTGGAAGGTGTCCGCAGCCAGGTCGAGGAGATCATCGGCCAGGGGCAGCAGGCGCCGTCGGGCCACATCCCCTTCACCCCGCGTGCCAAGAAGGTGCTCGAGCTGTCGCTGCGTGAGGCGCTGCAGCTCGGCCACAACTACATCGGCACCGAACACATCCTGCTGGGTCTGATCCGCGAGGGTGAGGGCGTCGCCGCCCAGGTCCTGGTGAAGCTGGGCGCCGACCTGAACCGGGTCCGTCAGCAGGTCATCCAGCTGCTCTCGGGATACCAGGGCAAGGAGCCGCAGGAAGCGGGTACCGGTGGCCGCAGCAGCGAGACCGGCACCCCGTCGACCTCGCTGGTCCTCGATCAGTTCGGTAGAAACCTGACGGCCGCCGCGGCCGAGGCGAAACTCGACCCGGTCATCGGCCGGGAAAAAGAGATCGAGCGGGTCATGCAGGTGCTGAGCCGCCGCACCAAGAACAACCCGGTGCTGATCGGCGAGCCGGGCGTCGGCAAGACCGCCGTCGTCGAGGGTCTCGCGCAGGCCATTGTCAACGGTCAGGTGCCGGAGACGCTCAAGGACAAGCAGCTCTACACCCTCGACCTCGGGTCCTTGGTGGCCGGCAGCCGCTACCGCGGTGACTTCGAGGAACGCCTGAAGAAGGTGCTCAAGGAGATCAACACGCGCGGCGACATCATCCTGTTCATCGACGAGCTCCACACGCTGGTCGGCGCGGGTGCCGCCGAGGGTGCGATCGACGCCGCGTCGATCCTGAAGCCCAAGCTGGCCCGTGGCGAGCTGCAGACCATCGGTGCGACGACCCTCGATGAGTACCGCAAGTACATCGAGAAGGATGCCGCTCTGGAACGCCGGTTCCAGCCGGTGCAGGTCGGCGAGCCGTCGGTGGAGCACACCATCGAGATCCTCAAGGGTCTGCGCGACCGCTACGAGAGCCACCATCGGGTGTCCATCACCGACGGTGCGCTGGTGGCCGCCGCGACGCTGGCCGACCGCTACATCAACGACCGGTTCCTGCCGGACAAGGCAATCGACCTCATCGACGAGGCGGGGGCGCGCATGCGTATCCGCCGGATGACCGCGCCGCCAGACCTGCGCGAGTTCGACGAGCGTATCGCCGACGCGCGCAAGGAGAAGGAGTCCGCGATCGACGCGCAGGACTTCGAGAAGGCCGCCAATCTCCGTGACAAGGAGAAGCAGCTGGTCGCCGAGCGTGCCGAGCGGGAAAAGCAATGGCGCAGTGGCGATATGGACGTCGTGGCCGAGGTCGACGACGAGCAGATCGCCGAGGTCCTGGGCAACTGGACCGGTATCCCGGTGTTCAAGCTCACCGAGGAGGAGACCACCCGTCTGCTCCGCATGGAGGACGAGCTGCACAAGCGGATCATCGGCCAGGAGGATGCGGTCAAGGCCGTCTCCAAGGCGATCCGTCGTACTCGTGCCGGCCTGAAGGATCCCAAGCGTCCATCCGGTTCGTTCATCTTCGCCGGTCCGTCCGGTGTCGGAAAGACCGAGCTGTCCAAGGCGCTGGCGAACTTCCTGTTCGGTGAGGACGACGCGCTCATCCAGATCGACATGGGCGAGTTCCACGACCGCTTCACCGCGTCGCGTCTGTTCGGTGCCCCTCCCGGTTATGTCGGCTACGAAGAGGGCGGCCAGCTCACCGAGAAGGTGCGGCGCAAGCCGTTCTCGGTCGTGCTGTTCGACGAGATCGAGAAGGCGCACTCGGAGATCTACAACACGCTGTTGCAGGTGTTGGAGGACGGGCGCCTCACCGACGGTCAGGGACGTACGGTCGACTTCAAGAACACCGTGCTGATCTTCACGTCGAACCTCGGTACCAGCGACATCTCCAAGGCGGTCGGCCTCGGCTTCACCAAGGGCGGTAGCGAGGGCTCGCAGTACGAGCGGATGAAGCAGAAGGTCAACGATGAGCTGAAGAAGCACTTCCGGCCCGAGTTCCTCAACCGTATCGACGACGTGATCGTGTTCCACCAGCTGACGCGTCAGGAGATCATCGAGATGGTTGACCTGATGATCAACCGCGTCGAGACGCAGTTGAAGAACAAGGACATGGCCATCGAGCTGACCGACAAGGCCAAGGGCCTGCTCGCGAAGCGTGGCTTCGATCCCGTGCTCGGTGCCCGGCCGCTGCGTCGGACCATCCAGCGTGAGATCGAGGACCAGCTGTCGGAGAAGATCCTCTTCAACGAGATTCACGCGGGCCAGATCGTGCTCGTCGACGTCGAGGGCTGGGACGGCGAGGACGACGGCGAGGACGCCAAATTCACGTTCACCGGGTCCGAGAAGCCTCGCGAGCTGCCCGACGCTCCCGCCGAGCTCACCAAGGCCGGCGACAGCAAGGGTGAGGCCAGCTAGCCAGCCGTAACTACAACCAGCACCGGAGCGGTGCGTCGCGACGATCACCGTCGGGACGCACCGCTTCGGTGTCCCTGGAGCCACCCGGTGCCTGAGGAGTCCGCGAGGTACGAGCGTGCGTCGCCACCCGGTGCCTGAGGAGCCCGCGAGGTACGAGCGTGCGTCGCCACCCGGTGCCTGAGGAGCCCGCGAGGTACGAGCGTGCGTCGCCTTCCGGTGCCTGAGGAGCCCGCGAGGTACGAGCGTGCGTCACGAAGGCCCCTTCGTGACGGTCCTCCGCTATCGCTCCGGACCTCCTCAGGGAGCGGATGTGGCCGGTCGTGCGCTATCGCTCCGGACCTCCTCAGGGAGCGGATGTGGCCGGTCGTGCGCTATCGCTCCGGACCTCCTCAGGGAGCGGATGTGGCCGGTCCGACGAGTGGAAACACCAGTCTTCACGAACGATCGCTCGGTCATCGCGTAGGTTGAATCGGTGACCACACATGCTCAGCAGATCGACGATCAGCCCATCATCATCGAGCGCGACGACGAGATCGCGATCATCCGCCTCAACCGGCCAGACCGGCTCAACGCCTTCACGCACCAGATGGGCGAGGAGATCCAGGCGGCGTTCGACGAGACCGACGCCGACGACTCGATCCGCGCGGTGGTGATCACCGGCACGGGGCGCGCCTTCTGCGCGGGAGCGGATCTGGGTGGCGGCGCCAACACCTTCGAACTCGAGTCGACCGCGCCCGGCGAGATCCCCCGGGACATGGGCGGTCAGGTGACGCTGCGCATCTTCGATTCGCTCAAACCCGTGGTGATGGCGATCAACGGCGCGTCGGCGGGCGTCGGGGTCACAATGACCCTCGCGGCCGATGTCCGCATCGCCTCCGACGACGCCAAGTTCGGTTTCGTGTTCGCTCAGCGCGGCCTGGTGCCCGAAGCCTGCTCCACCTGGTTCCTGCCGCGGTTGGTCGGGCTCCCGACCGCGCTGCAGTGGACCATGGGCGCAAAAATGGTCCCGGTCGCCGAGGCGCACGAGCGTGGCCTGGTGCAGCAGGTGGTGCCCAAGGACGAGGTGCTCGCCACCGCGATCGGGGTGGCCAGGGAGATGACGTCAGGGACCGCGCCGGTGTCGGTGGCGCTCACCCGACAGCTGTTGTGGCGCATGGCCGGTGCGCCCAGTCCGCGCGATGCCCATGCGGCCGATTCGAAGGCGATCTACTACCGCGGAACGATGGCCGACGTCGCCGAAGGCGTCACGTCGTTCCTCGAGAAGCGCCCCGCGACGTTCACCGATCGCGTCTCCACGGACCTGCCGCACATCTTCTGATCCGGTCGTCTGATCCGACTCGTGGCTGCCCGCTGGGTGATACAGGACGCGGGTCCGTTCGGCCGGCGCGGGTCGGGTCCGCTCGCGCGGTCCGTCGACAACCCGCGGGCACCCGACAGGCCCGCGCCAACCGACCCGACCCGCGCCAGCACCCGTGGCCGGCAGCCCCGGGTCGCCGGCCACGTGGTCAGGGGTGGGGCAGCGGCTCGGCGCCACGATCGCGCAGCAGCATGGTCATCTGCCCGATCTCGTCACCCTGGTCGCTGATCATTGTCAGCGCGAGCTGTTTGGTCACGGAACTCGCGGTCGGTGCGTTGTGTGCGGCCACCGCCATCGTCAGCCCGCCTTCGTGGTGGCGGATCATCAACTGCAGGAACAGGATCTCGGCCGCACGTCCGCGGAGGGCGGCCAGCCGGGTGAGTTCGTCGACGCTGGCCATCCCCTCCATGCGCGGTTGTGCGGTGCCGGATGACCCGGCGGCGTGGTGGCGAGCGCGGCCGCCGCCCATCCAGGCCATCGGCGTCGACGACGTCATCGGCAGCCCGAACCAGGTCAGCATGCCACGCATCTGCGCGACCTCGGCTGTCTGCGTCGCGACGATACGGTCTGCCAGGCCACCGATCTCCGGAGCCACATCTCGCGACAGCGAGCGTCCCATCAGGATCGCCTGATCGTGGTGGACCGACATGTCCTGCGCGAAGCCGATGTCGGTGGCGGTGGGGGTGTGCGTCTGCTCGTCCGATGACCGATGGTCCTCCCATGCGGCGCCGACAACCCCTCCGATGGCCAACACCATCAGCAACGCCACACCGACGGCGGCAGTCGTGAGCGTGCGACGTCCGGTCACGTTGTCCCCAAGGTGGATTCCTGATCGGCCGGCGGAGCGTACACCTGCGGACTCAGCGCCAGCGCGTAGAAGCCGCCGTCGGAGCAGGTGGTCCAGATCTGGTTGCCATGGAACTCCGGTGGGGAGAAGCACCAATCGGTGGCCATGTCGCCGCCGACGAGCATCCCGGTCCGCGGACCGATCACCTGATCGAGACGCACCTTGCCGTTGAGCACCGACATCCCGAAACTGAGGAACTCGACGGCGGGCGCACCCGAGATGGATGCGAGGACGTGGGCGGAGTTGGGGAGGTCGGCCACCGTCGCGCCCTTCTGCGCCGGCGGGTTGTAGTAGGCGATCTCGGAGATCTTTCGCGGGTCACGGATGTCGAAGACGCGGATGCCCGATGACTCCCACGAGCAGGCGAGTGCCGTCGGGTTGCGGGGACGGTCGGCCGAACAGTAGTGCGGATTGCTGCTGAAGATGCCCCCACCCATCGACGACCGCAGGTTGGTGTCGAGGTTCTTCGGGAGGTTGATCTCGAGCTTGATCTGCGAGACGTAGCGCGGGCTGTTCGGTTTGGTCACGTCGAAGACCTTCACGCCGCCGGAGCCGAGTTCGTCGGCGGTCAGGATGTAGGGCCTGCCGCGATAGGTGACCGGGATGGTGTGCTGATTGACCTGACCGTCGGGCCACAGATACGCGGCCACGTGCGGCACCTGCGGATAGGGCTTGCGGTCCTGGATGTCGCTGATGTCCAGAATCGTGATGCCGGCCCCGTTCGACAGATACATGCGGTTGCCGTCGGGCGAGATGCCGAAGCCGTGGCCGAGGAAGCCGTGCAGGCCTTGCCAGATCACGGTCGGGACGGCCGGATTCGAGATGTCGATGGCGCTCAGATGGCCTGGGAAGATACCCGACGTCCAATAGGTGCGCCCGTCCGGAGAGAACCCGCCCTCGTGGGAATCGAACGGCAACGGGGTGGCCGTGCCGGGGCCGTGGTTGAGCAGTCTGGGGTGCGCGCAGTCGGAGATGTCGTAGACGGAGAAGAACCCGCCGCCCCAGTTCAATGGCACTGACGTGGCCGCCAGTAGTTTGCGTTTGTGGTTGACCTTCAAGGTCTCCCAGGTGCCGCCGCGCATCGCTGGTTCGTCGAGCGATCCGACGATCCGCGGGTGACGGGGATCGGCGACATCGACAACCTGGACCCCGGGCTGGGGAACGAGGTTGGTGCCCGGGAACAGGCTGCCGGTATAGCTGCAGTGATCGAAGGTGACCGACACGATGCCGCCGCCGGCGCCGCGGACATTGCCCAGTTTGGTGAGGTTGCAGCGGTAGCCGAGACGGCTGCGGCCGGAGTTGCGGTCCTCCGCACTGACGTCACCCTGCAGGCCGGGTTCGGGCAGTGATCCGGGGCCGCAGGTCGCCCTCGGGACCGACACCTCTGAGATGTCGGGATAGTAGTGCGTCGCGGCGTTGGCCGGCACCGCGCCGAATGCTGCGACTGTGATGAAGGCGATCGCCACCACGACCGCCGGCACGGACCGACGGACCGACAACCGATTGTGTGGGCGTCCCAACACCCGATGACCTGACATGCTGACTCCCCCCGGAGTTCTGCGGCGCTTGCTCGGCGACGTTAGTCGGTCAAGTGACCCGGTTCGGGCGTTTTCGGAGAACTGGGTTCTTTGCGGGGTGTATTCAGCTTTCGGGTGTGTGTTTCGTCGTATGCGGCCGCGGTTGCGCGTGCCCGCCCGGACGGCCGCGGGCGCATGTGTGAGACTGTCCGTCATGCGTCGAGCGTTCCTCTCCCGCGTTGTCACCATCGTCGCCTCCGCTGCGGCGGTGGCTGCCGTGGTGCTCTCCGGGACCGCGACGACGGAGGCGGCCGGCAGCCAGTCGCCGGCTCCGGCCACCCCCGTGGCGAAGGCGTCGATCTGGTCCGGCAAAAAGTATGTGGCGCTGGGCAGCTCGTATGCATCGGGACCCGACGTGGCGCAGATCGTGAATGTGCCCTGCATGCGGACGGGCAACGACTATCCCCATCAGGTCGCCCAGGCGCGCGGTATGCGACTGACCGACGTCTCCTGCTCGGGTGCGACCACCGCCAACATCCTGCGAAAGCCTCAGCGCGGGGTCGCCGAGCCGCAGATCGTGGCGGTGACACCCGACACCGATCTCGTCACGATCACCGTGGGCGGCAACGACATCGAGTACATCGGTAGGCTCACCACGTTGAGCTGTGCGAACGCCATCCCGCCCGGCCTGCGCGTGCCCGGGTGCCGTCACCGTCACGCGCGCCCGGCGCCCACCTCGGCCGACTACGCCCGGGTCGAGCGATCACTGGTCGATGTCGTGACGGCGGTGCGGCAGAGGGCCCTGCACGCGGAGATCCTGATCGTCGACTACCTACCCGTTCTCGACGGCGCCGGTGACGTCTGCACGCAGATCCCGCTCACTCATCCGGAGGCGCGCGAGATGGCCGGTGCGTTCGACGGCTTGACGGCGGCCACCGCACGAGCCGCACAAGACACCGGTGTCCGGCTGGTCAAGGCATCGGCGGCCGGTGCCGCACACACGGCCTGCTCAGCGCATCCCTGGGTCAACGGTTTCGAGATACCCGTCCCGTATCACCCGACCTCCGCGGGTAAGGCCGGTGTCGCGCGGTTGATCCTGGAAGAACTCGGCTCGCGCTGACGTCCCGAGGCGGCGCCCCGGGCGTCACCTGTCGGTCCCTGAGCCTGGATCTTTCATGTTTGTTTGGGGTGTTCGGCGTGGGAAATGCGAAAGTGCCTACCTGGCAAGGGATTATTGAATCTCCACAACACAATAATTCCTGGCAGAAAGGCACTTCGCAGGTGAAGCATAACCGCTATCCCCGTCTGGTTGTCGATGATCAACGCCGCGAGTCGCTGACGAGTTCGTCGGGGGCGTTGCTGCTGCGTGACGCGGCGCAGGTCGCGGGCCTGGACGAGGCGTTATCGGCGGCGTTGGCGCCGTGGACCTCGCCGCGGGCCACCCATGATCCGGGCCTGATGCTGCTGGATCTGGCGATCGCGTTGGCTCTGGGCGGTGACTGCGCGGCCGACGTGGCGATCGTGCGAGCCCAACCCGACCTGTTCGGGCCGGTGGCCTCGGATGCGACGTTCTCCCGGCTGATCAGCGTGTTGGCCGACGACCTGAGCACGGCGCTACCGGCGATCCGCGCCGCGCGTGCCGCGGCCCGCACCCGGGTATGGACGCGGGCGCGCCCGCTGGCCGGAACACCCGGCACCCGCGATGGGGGGCAGGTGATCGTCGATCTCGACGCCACCACCATCGGTGCGCATTCACTCAAAGAACACGCCCAACTGACCTACAAACGCCAGTTCGGGCATTCCCCGATGTGCGCGTTCGTCGATCACGGCCAGTACGGCACCGGCGAACCACTGATCATCGATCTACGCCGCGGCGGCGCCTCCCCACAAGGCGCCGACCTGCACATCAACACCACGACCGCCGCGCTGGCCCAACTGCCCGCCGCCGAACGCCCCCAGGTGCTGCTCCGCACCGACGCCGGCGGCTGTTCCAAAAAATTCCTCAGGTTCCTGCGCGCCGAGAAACTCGCGTACTCGATCGGGTTCACCCTCTACGACAACGTCAAAACCGCCATCGCCGCGCTGCCCGAGCAGGCCTGGCGCGATGCGTTCAACGGTGACGAACAACCCCGCAACGGCGCCCAGGTCGCCGAGCTCACCGACCTGATCGTCCCCGCCGCCGACCCCACCGACCCCTGGCCGGCCGGGATGCGCGTCATCGTGCGCCGCGAATACCCCGACCCCGGCGCCCAACTACGCCTGACCGACATCGACGGCCGCCGCTACACTGCGTTCGCCACCAACACCCGCGGCACCGGCTGGACCCTGCCGGTCCTGGAACTACGCCACCGCCAACGCGCCCGCGCCGAAGACCGCATCCGCAACCTCAAAGACACCGGCATGGCCAACCTGCCCTTCCACGAGTTCACCAAAAACCAGATCTGGCTCGAAATCGTCTGCCTGGCCGCCGAACTCTTGGCCTGGACCCAAACCCTATGCTGGCCCGAACACCACCCCGCGCGCCTCTTCGAACCCAAACGCATGCGCCTATGCATCCTCGCCGTGGCCGGACGCACCATCCACACCGGCCGACGCCACCTGCTACGACTACCCCGCGGCTGGCCCTACAACGACCTCATCTACCAGGGCTACACCGCCCTGCACGCCGCCTGACACACCACACAGCAGCCCCTGCCCCTCAACCCAGGACCCGAAGAACCGGCGAACACCAGCGCCGGCGATCACCCACACCCACACCACACCAACCCCACACCCAGCCGCCGAAACCCCCAACCCACCACCACATGAAAGATCGAGGCTGAGGCGCCCGCGAACGGAGTGAGCGAGCGGTATCTACTGCTCCGTGAGGAGCCCGCCTACGCAGGTGTGCGCGGTTTGCTATCGGTCCCTGAGGAGCCCGCGAACGCAAGTGAGCGAGCGTTTCCTACGGCTCCCTGAGGAGCCCGCGAACGCAAGTGAGCGAGCGTCACGAAGGGCGCTCAATCACTCGGACCCTCAGACCGGCTCTTCGACGTAGAGCCGCTGATTGCGGTGTGACCACTGCCGCCAGAACACAACTCCCGCGGACACGATCAGCAGCGCACCTGCAGCGGCCACGAGATCGCCCGCAGGGATGCCGAAGGCGTCGCGCAACACGATGCCGACGATGACGGCGCCGATGCCGGTCAGCATCGACCGCACGGGATTCTGCGACCGCCAGTCGATGGTGCTGCGCCCGGTCGTGATCAAGCTGATCGGGCTGCGCCGCAGCACCTCCACGATGAACACCGTCAGTACCACGGTCGCGATGAAGGAGATCACGATCAGCAGGCCGGGCGGCATGCCGAGGTGCTGGTGGATTGTCGGCTCCAGCTCGGCCAGGGCCAAGGCGTGCGCGAGGTAGATGCCGAAGGAGCGGTCCGCTGCCGTCCGCATGAAGGTGTCGGTGACCGAGCCGGCGCGACGGTGGTCCTGCCACATCGTGCCGAGCGAGTACAGCATCAGGATGATCGCGATGTAGGCGAACGAGTTGTGCGCCATGAAGACGTTTGTCGCCCGGAAGATGGACTCGCCGGTGTGGACGTCGTCGACGTAGTAGAGGGCGGTCAGCGTGATGGCCCCGGCGCCCAGAGCCAGGATCACCCAACGCCACCGGAGCATGAACGCCTGGAACGCCTCGTAGTGCATCGCCGCGACACCACCGGCGAGGATGAAGAACTGGTACGGCAGGATCGTCACCACGAGGTGGCGCCACAGCAGGTCCTGCGGCCCATGGGTGAAGAACTCCAGGGGTGGGCGGACCATCAGATACATCATCGTCATCTGGATGGCGAAGCTCACCGCCAGCAGATAACGATGCCGTCCCCACGTCTTGCGCAGCAGCCACAGCATCGCCGGGAACACCGCGTAGATCTGCATGCTCACCGACAAGAAGTACAGGTGGTACCAGGCGTTGCCGGTGATCAGGTCGTAGGTGATGCTCTTGGCCGCCAGGCCGATGTCGGCGGCGCTGTCGAACAGATCGCGCAGGCCGGCGAATCCGCCGCCCTCATAGCGGCCGTAGACCCAGTAGAACAGGCTCCAGGTCACGAACGGCAGGCCGATCAGCTTGTAGCGCCGCCGCCAGAACGCGACAGGCCGCAGGTCGCGGTGGCGGTATTGATAGGTGAGGACAAAGCCGGTGAGAGCGAAGAACGAATAGCGCGTGTAGCGCAGGAAGAGTCCGACACCACCGGCCGCGACGTTCACCGGCGACGCGATGCCGAGGATCACATGATCGAGGATGACTCCGGCAAACGTGACCAATCGGACAAGGTCGATCTGGTAGAGATGCTTGTCCTTCTTCTTGGGCGCAACCGCCGATGAGGCGTTGATCTCCGGTGTCGGCGCGTCCGTTTCGCCGGATTCGGCGGATTTCGGTAGGGTCACCGGTGGTTGTTCCGCGACGATGTCCGACCTCCATCCACTCGGCCACAACGCTATTCGGCACGCGTGGCCACAAATATCCGGAGCGAGGCTACTCCGCGAATCTGTGAAACTCCTTGTTGGGTCTCCAGTATCGTGCGTGGACACGGTCGGGCCAGGCCGAAGTCCGATACGTCCGTGTCGTCGCCTATGCCCGATTGGTCCCGATCACGGAGTTGCGGCCGACCGCGAGATCGTATCCTCGGAAACCCACTTGGCGGACTCCCGCCCGGTCCAGTTGGCCAGCCGCTCGGTCAGCCCGGCCCCCGGACGGGATTCGACGACGGCGTCGAACGGGATGTCAGGGTTGCTGCGAATCTCGGCGGGAATGAACTGGCGCGCGACGGCCAGGGTCGGCTCGACGATGGCGCGGTCGGCCTCGGCAGGTTGGCCGGTGGCGACGGCGAGATCCCACCCGTGAACGAGGGTCTCGTTGACGTAGCCCCAGAGTGCGCCTGCGCCGGGTACCTCGCCCCAGGGCACCCTCACCATCGCGGTGAGCTTGGCGTCGTCGGACCACAGGTCGACGGCTCGGCTCACCAGAGATGAGTAGGTCCCTGCGTCGTGCTCCTCGGCGATGCGCGGCACCGCCATCACATCGGTCCCCTCTCCGAGGGCGACGGCCCGGCCCGCTGTGGCGACGATGTGTGCGGCCAGGGTGCGGACATCGAACTCGTCACACGGTGTGGGCGCATCGAGCTGGTCATCGCGGACCGCCGCGAGCAGGCCGGTGACCCAGGTTGTGGCGGCGGTATAGGCGGGACGGGGGTCGGTGGGCTGGATGTTCGTCATGGTTCTTCCTGTCGTTGTCGGGCTGATGTGACCAGTCAATCGGCTAAACACGACACCTTCTGTCATGTATTTGCGGGAGGATTTCCGGTGTGCGGGCCGAACGACTGATCGCTGTGCTCATGCTTCTCAAGAAGCACGAGCGGCTCCCCGCAGCCGCGATCGCCGAGGAACTCGGTGTATCCGAACGAACCGTGTTGCGTGACATCGACGCGCTGTCACTGTCCGGGGTTCCCGTGTACGCCGAGCGCGGTCGCCATGGTGGGTTCGCGCTGCTCCCGGGATATCGCACCGACCTCACCGGATTGACCGTCGATGAGGCCACGTCGCTGCTGGCCGGAACGGGTCGGCTCGACTCGCCGGCGTTCGCGAGCGCCATGCGCAAGGTGGCAGCGGCGCTACCGGAGGCATATCGGGACAGGGCGGTTGACGCGGCGCAGCGTGTATTGGTGCGGCCCGAGGGCTTCGTCCGTGACCCGGAACAGCTCGATGCGCTCGGGCCCGTGCAGCAGGCGGTGTTCAGTGGCCACCGGATTCGTGTGCGCTATCAGCGGCGCGGATATGACCGGGCACGTCCACGGGTTCTCGATCCCATCGGGCTCATCGTGGCCGGGGACACGTGGTACCTCGTCGCGGCCGCGAGCGATGGCGAACGGATGTACCGGGTCTCGCGGATGTCGGACGTCGAGGTTCTCGACGAGGAGGCGCACCGGCAGCGGCACGTCGATCTCGACGAGATCTGGCAGCGGCACCGAGCTGCTTTTCGTGCCTCGTTCGAACCTGTCGACGTGGTCATCGATTGTGCGCAAACAGATCTGGAGAATCTGACTCGAGACCTCACCGTCCTCGACACGGAACTCCATGCGCCGGAGTCGATCCGGATCAGGGTGTGTTTCGGTGACCGCACACGTGCCCTGACAATGTTGTGGACGATGTGCCTGGAGCATTCGTTCGAGGTACTCGAGCCGGATTGGATCAGAGAGGCCCTGACCGCCCGCGCACAGCACGTGCACACCCGTCATACGAAGTAGGGCCACCGTCGCCGCGAGCATCCGTGTCGGTCGTTTGCGGGACGCCTGACGCGCCGCCGGCAGCATAGGATCTCACCAGACACTCGCGCGAGAAAAGGGGCCAACGCGTCATGGCGAAACGGCTGATCGTCTGTTGCGACGGCACGTGGAACGCGTTCGGGCAGAAGCATCCGACGAATGTGGTCAAGATCTTCGAGGCGATCGCCGACACCGATGACAGCGGGACGATGCGGCAAGAGCGAATCTACGTGGCGGGCGTGGGAACCAAGCCGTGGGAGAAGGTCCGCGGGGGCGCGATGGGGTTCGGGCTGTCGAAGAACCTCAAGGATGCGTACCGACAACTCGTTGACCTCTACGAGCCGGGGGATGAGATCTTTCTGTTCGGCTTCAGTCGTGGCGCCTACACCGCACGCAGTCTCGCAGGCTTCATCCGCAACAGCGGCTTGCTCAAACGAGAATACGCAGATCAGGTCGACGCGGCCTTCGAACTCTATCGCGACCGAGACGAATCGTCGGCACCCAGGCAACAGCGGGCCACCGAGTTCCGGCAGCAATTCTCATACGAGACCCCGATCCATTTCATCGGAGTGTGGGACACGGTCGGATCGCTGGGCATTCCGATCGACGGCTGGAAGTTCGCGGAGAAGGTCAACCGGCGGTGGGCATTCCACGACACCCAGCTCAGTTCCAGGGTCGGGGCGGCCTATCACGCGTTGGCGATCGACGAGAAACGTCGCCCGTTCGAACCGACCCTGTGGCAGCCCCAGCCGGATCGGCCCGCCGAGCAGGTCATCGAACAGGTGTGGTTCACCGGAGTGCATTGCACTGTCGGCGGCGGGTACGCCGACAGCCGAGTCAGCGACATCCCGCTGGTCTGGATGATGGACCGCGCACGCAAACACGGACTCGCCTTCAGAGACGAGGAGCCGGCTCCGACGGCAGGCACCACCGACACCGACACCGACGCCGACACCGCAACCGGCGGCGTCGTTGGCGCGATCATGCGATTCCTGACCGGCACCGACGCTTTCGCGATCCCGTTGCAGGAGTCGCGGAAGGGTGTGTATCGGGTCTTCGCGCCTTTTACGCGCCAGTTGGCCGCCGTCGACGAGGAACACGAGCGCGTCGCGTCCAGCGCGACGAGGCGCATGGATACCGTCGACTCGTATGACCCCGCGAACCTGGCCGCATACCGGCAGCGAGGTGGCCCCGAGGTGCCCGTCGACTTCCGGCCGGCCGACATCTGAACGACAGACCACACACGACCGGTGCCCCGGTTCGGCGTGGTGCCGAACCGAGGCATCTGCTCGGCTGACGTCCGGGCGGGTGAGATCCTTACCGCAAAGTATCGTCGACCAGTCGTGCGCGATCGGGCTTCAGATCGTTGATGATCTTGCGGGCGTTGGTGATCCCGGATTCGATCGCGCCGTCGACCACGACGCCGTTCCATCCCTTGGCGTAGTCCGCGCCGGCGAAGACCAGTCGGCTGCCGGTGTTGTCGAACTGGGACCAGCCGTGAAAGAACTGACCGGACTTGAGGGTTGCCCAGGTCTGGCCCGACCACTTGTCGGCCACCCAGTCGTGGCCGCCGCAGTCGATCACCGTGAGATCATCGCGCCAGACGTCGATGGCTCGCTGGGCCGAGGCCGTGTCCTCCAGATCGATCGCAGTGTGATCGGAGCCGAATCCGACCAGAATGGTCGCGTCCTCGTCATCGAGGAAGTACTCGCTGCGCAACAACGAGATCGGATGATTGCCGGGTGCGCCGGCGATGATGGAGTGGTGGCCTTGCACCTTGACCCAGATCTTGAAGCCCACCGAGTTGGTGCCCTCGTCGATCACCTTCTGCTGTGATGGGGGAAGAGCTGGTTCGAACTCGATGTTCCCGAGCGCGCCGATCGGGACCGTGACGATCACGGCGTCGGCGGTTGCGACTTCGCCGTCCGCGAACGTGACGTCGACGCCGGTCGCGTGGTGGGCGACGTGGGTGACCGCAGTGTTGAGTTCGACGCTGGTCTGCAGATCTGCGGCGATCGATTCGTAGAGCCCGCGCATCCCTCGTGTGAGCTTGAAACGCAGGGTCTGCTCGTCCATCAATGAGCTGCGATGATCGCTGAGTGCCGCCCAGTGCTTGGCCATCAAGGGTGACGCCGTGGCGGTCGGCCCCTGGTAGCCCGCCGACCAGTAGGAGTCGGCGAGGTCGATCTCCTCCCGGGTGTATCCGCCGTCGCGCAGGCAGTCCAGAACGCTGCCCTCATCGGCACGCCGGAACCGTTCCACGAGTTCGGGATCCGCGGACTCGTCGGCGAGCAGGGCGAACGGATCATGGGGGTATGGGAAGAACTCCCTCGAACCCTCGAAGATCTTGTCCTGCAGGCGGCTCAGGGCCTCATCGAGGTCGTGCTCGGTGCCGTGTCGCACGATTCCATCACTGACCCAGTAGGCGTCGGAGATGTCCGGGCTCGGATAGATCTCCTGGCCGTAGCGGGTGATCTCCGTCCAGATGAACGGCTGCATCCAGTGCACCCAGGTGGCACCCATCTCCAAGGTGTGTCCGCCGAGACGTTCATCGGTCCAGGCACGCCCGCCGATCCGGTCGCGCGCTTCGACGATGCGCACCCGCACCCCGGCGGCCTCGAGCTCGCGGGCGGCGATGAGACCGGAGAAACCGGCCCCGACGATGATGACCGACGGCGCGTGATCGTGAATCGACATTGATTGTTCCTTGCTTGCAGATTGGTATTTCGGAATGGGTACGGCGGAATCCGCGAAACGACGACGGGACAGCGGATTCCGCCGTGGTTCAGGGGGTGTTCGGTGTGACGCCCCGGTTGTCGGAGGTGCGGCGTCGTAGCATCATGCGCCCGCCGAGGACGCCGCCGACGAAGGTGACCGCGACGATGGCGAGGAACAGGTCGGCCAGAATCCTTGAGCCGCCGATCAGCGTGGTGAAGTTGGCGATCACGAGCGCGGTGATGCCGACCAACCCTATGGTGCCGAGCACGGGTGCGATCTTCGTGTGCCACAGACGCTTGTCGACAGTGGACCGGCGGAAGTAGGCGATGATCGCGATGCTGGTGAGCACCATCACCACGAGAATCGCGACGATCGCGACGCCCGCCATCCAGGTGAACAGTTGCAGGACGGGATCGGCCCCGGCCAGCGCGAACGCACCGACGAGGATGAAGGCGGTGGCGGTCTGCAGCAGCGAGCCCTCGTGCGGGGAGCCGTGTTTGCTGTGCACGACCATGAAGCGCTGGGGTGCGAAACCGCTGCGCGACAGGGCAAATGTGTATCGTGCGATGGCATTGTGGAAGGCGAGCAGGGCGGCGAACAGGCTTGTCACCAGCATGACCATCATGATGTCGGCGGCCATCGAGCCGAGGAATCGGGACGTCGCGGTGAACGTGAGGTCAGCGGTGTCGGCTTGTGCTGCGGCCGTGACCTCGTCGCTGCCGAAGGCCACGACCACGGCCCAACTCGCCAGGGCGTAGAGCACGCCGATGGTGATCACCGCGACATAGGTGGCGATCGGTACGGTGCGCTTCGGGTTCTTCGCCTCCTCGCCGTAGATCGCGGTCGCCTCGAATCCGACGAAAGAGCCGATGGCGAACATCAGCGCGATACCCGGGGACCCGGACAGGAACGCCGAGGGGGTGAACGAGACGGTGTCGACGCCGTGCGCGCCACCCTGGGCGAGGACTGCGACGGTGAGGGCGACGATCAAGGCGATCTCCGCGATCAGCAGGACCCCCAACACCTTGGCGCCGAGGTCGATGCTGCGATACCCGAGCACCGCCACGATCGCCATCAGCACGAACGCCCAGAGCCACCAGGGCAATTCGGGTCCGCCGAAGCGGACGACCACACTCTGCAGTGTCGCCGCGGCGAGGCCGTAGATGGCCGCCTGGATGGTGGTGTACGCGAGCAGCGCCAGTGCCGCCGCGCCGAGGCCGGCTGGTCGGCCGAGGCCTTTGGTGACGTAGGCGTAGAAGGCGCCGGTGTCGGTGACCGAACTGCTCATCGCCGCGTAGCCGACGCTGAAGACGAGCAGCACCACCGCGGCGAGGATGTACGCCGACGGGGCGCCGGCACCGTTGCCGATGGCGATCATGACGGGCAGCGAGCCCGCGACCGCCGTCAGCGGCGCGGCCGCGGCGATGACGAGGAAGACGATGCCGGCGACACCGATGGATCCCCGCAACGACGATCGGTTGTCGGGCGGCGATGTGGTCGTGGGGTTCTCGATCATGATTGACCTCTCTCCGAACACATGAGGGGAGTTCATGTGAGCTTCAGGCTGCTGCCACGGCTGTGATTCAACGACTGTAGAACCATGGCGTTGTGATGCAGACTACAGTGCGGGAGTGGGGGCCGGAAGGTCCCAGGGGATCGGGAAAACCTTTACTCGGCTGGTGACGGGACGAAACGCCCGATGGGCGACGTGCGTGTACACGTCGCCCATCGGGGTGGTGGGACCTCGGTCTGGGATCTCGATACGCCGCTCGCAGGCTCGCGGTTACTCGACCGGCGGTTGGGTGGGCAGGCTCGCGGTTACTCGACCGGCGGTTGGGTGGGCAGGCTCGCGGCTACTCGACCGGAGCTGGTTCACAGAACGACGGTGACCGTCTTCGTCTCGGTATAGGCGAGGATGCCCTCGTAGCCGAGCTCGCGACCGACTCCGCTGGCCTTCACGCCGCCCCAGGGCAGCTGGGGAGCCAGTGGTGACCAGCCGTTGACGCCGATCGCACCGGCCTCCACCTGCGCGGACACACTGTGCGCACGCGACACGTCGCTGGTCCAGACGGTGGCCGACAGACCGTACTGATTGTCGTTGGCCAGCGCGATCGCCTCCTCGTCTGAGTCGAACGGCACCACGACGCCGACCGGTCCGAAGATCTCCTCACGCGCGACGGCCATGTCGTTGCGGCCGGCCAGCACGGTGGGCTCGACGAAGAAGCCCGGACCGTCGGGTGCGGAGCCACCGGCGATCACATCGGCGCCCTCGTCGGCGCCCTTCTTCAGGTAGTCGACGACGCGGTCGCGCTGCCGCTCGTTGACCAGCGGTCCCATGGTGGTCGCGGGATCGAACGGATCACCGATGACCTGTGCCTGTGCGGCACCCTTGAGGCCGTCGAGGACGGCGTCGTAGACATCACGATGCGCGAGGATGCGGGTGCCCGCGGCGCACACCTCGCCTTGGTTGAAGAACAGGCCCATCGCACTGCCCTGGATCGCGGCCTCGAGGTTGGCGTCGGCGAAGATGATCTGCGGTGCCTTGCCGCCGAGTTCGAGCGCCGTGCGCTTGAAGTTCGTCGCGGAGTTGCGGAGGATCGCGCGTCCGGTCTCGGTGGAGCCGGTGAACGAGATCTTCTTGACTCCGGGATGCAGCGACAGCGCCTCGCCCGCGACCTTGCCGATGCCGGGGAGCACGTTCACGGTGCCGGCAGGGAACCCGGCTTCGTCGATGAGCTCCGCGAGCCGCAGGATCGACAGTGACGCATCCTCGGCGGGCTTGATGATGACGGTGTTCCCACAGGCCAGGGCCGGAGCGAGCTTCCAGCCGAGGATCATCAGCGGCGCGTTCCACGGCACGATCGCGGCGACCACACCGAGCGCCTCGCGCCGGGTGTACGCGTGGGTGGGTGCCGGCCCGCCCATGTAACCGTCGTTCGCGATCTGCTCGCCGTTGATCTTGTCCGCCCATCCGGCGTAGTACCGCAGGGTCCCGATCAGATTCGGGATCATCAGCGCCGCACTGGCACCGACGGGACGCCCCATGTCCAGCGACTCCAGCGCGGCGAGCTGCTCGAGGTCACGCTCGACGAGATCGGCGAGCCGGTTGAGCAGGACGCCCTTGCGCGACGGGGCCAGGGCACCCCACTCGCCCCGGAAGGCCGCGGTCGCCGCGGCCACGGCCGCGTCGACCTCGTCGGCGTTCGCGGCGCCGAGTTCGGCAAGCGCGGCGCCGGTCGCCGGGTTGAGGGTGGTGAAGGTGTCACGGGCGTCGCGCCATTCGCCACCGATGAACAGCCCGGTGTGAAGGTTGGAAATGTCGATCATTGCGGATACTCCTTGCTGATGCGGGTTGAGGATCAACCCGCGGTGATCAGTTCTGCTGCTCGTTCGGCGATCATCGCGGTGGGTGCATTGGTGTTGCCGGTGGTGACCATCGGCATCACCGAGGCGTCGGCGACCATCAGGTTCGCGACTCCGGTGACGTGCAGATCCGGCGACACGACGGCACCGGCGTCCGTGCCCATCCGGCAGGTGCCTGCCTGATGGTGGTAGGTGTTGACCGCGCGTCGCACCCACGCCTCGATGGCCTCATCGGAGTCGTCGACCTCCGGTCCGGGCAGGACCTCGTGGGCGCCCCAGGCCTCCGCGAGCGCAGCCTGCCGACCAACCTCACGGCATTGACGCACCGACCGGATGAGGGCGTCGAGATCGCGACGGTCATCGAACACATTGAAATCGATGACCGGAGATGCCGTGGGGTCGGTCCCCGACAGCGTGACACTGCCCGCGCTGTGTGGCCGGATGAGACCTGCGTGCAGAGTGAATCCCGATGTGGGGCCGGTCATTCCCTCGTCGTAGTAGAAGGGGATGCTGAAGTTGATGGGTTGGGTGTCCGGGACCGGCAGGGACGGGTCGCTCTTCCAGAACCAATGTGTCTGGGTGACGGGCTGGAACGGTTGCGGCGGATCGATCGGCCTGCCGGTCCCGAAGATCACCGGGACCAGGAAGTGATCCTGCAGGTTCTTCCCGACCCCGGGGACGTCGGCGACCACCTCGATGCCCAGGGCCTCGAGCTCGGCGGCCGGGCCGATCCCACTGCGCAGCAGGATGCTCGGCGAACCCAGGGCGCCGGCGCACAGCACCACGCGGTCGGCGCGCAGCTCTCGGGACACACCGCCTTGGATCACCCGGACCCCGACCACTGCTCCGTCGATGACGACGAGCGAGTCGATGAGCGCATCGAGTTCCAGTGTGAGCTTCGGGTGGTCGAGGACCGGGCGCATGTACGCCGCCCACGTCGACAGCCTCTTGCCGTCGCGCAGGTTGAGTTTCATCCGCGACGCCCCCTCCTGATCGCCGGAGTTGTAGTCGGCGTTGAGGGGCAGCCCCCATGAGACCGCTGCGTCGAGGATCGCCTGCTGGATGGGGGCGAGTTCGGGCTCCACCGTGTCGATGAAGCCCTCGTCACCCAGACCCCGTTCGATCTGCTTGAACAGCGGGGCAACCGATTCCCAGTCCCACCCTGAGTTACCGGCAGCCGCCCACTGGTCGTAGTCCCACGGGGACCCGTGCACCCAGATGGTGCCGTTGAGCTGGTTGGAGCCCCCCACCACCTTGCCGCGGGGCACGTGCAGTTTCCGGCCGAGTGCGTTCGCCTGCGGCGACGAGAAGTATCCCCAGTCCTCCGGGCCGAGCCACAGCTCGCCGACACGGGACATGTCGTGGACGGCCGGGTTGGTGTCGAGTCCGCCCGCTTCGACCAGGGTCACGGTGTGTCCGGCATCGAGCAGACGACGGGCGATCACCGATCCGGCGGTGCCGGAGCCGAGCACGAGAACGTCGGGGGTGGGCATGGATCCTCCTGTATCTGCACCGCTCGACATCCTCGCGGTCCCGATCGCGGCTCGCGCGGGACGCGTCATGAAAGACGCTGTCGAAAGCGAGGTTTCGTCAGCGGTGCGGTTGACGGTTGGCGACGCCGTTGTCGGTGCAGATCAACCTATCCAGCACGGTCGCCGCCGAACACCCCGATGTTGCCAACGCTGCACTACAGAAACCTTTAGGGCGTCCCGACAGTCGGAGTGGCCCGCCGTCACACCGAGGGTGGCGTCTCGACCAACGGGAGAGACACCCGCGCCGTCGTTCCACGAGGCTCGTTCGGCAGATACTCGATCGAACCGCCGTGGCGTTCCACGATGTGTTCGGAGATGATCAGGCCGATACCCGAACCGTCTTCCTTGGCGGAGAAGGCACCTGACGCGAGTCGGTCCGACGGAGCGGCGCCGGCGGCGTCACTCATGCCTCTGCCCTGGTCACGGATGCAGACGAAGGCCGTGCCGTCGGCCGTTCCGGTTTCGACCGCGAGTTCCTTGATCTCCGTCGTGGGACGCACGATCTCGTCGATCGCGTTGACGCACAGGTTGATGATGACCTGGCCGATGAGGACACTCTCACCCTGGACCGGCAGGGTGCGCTCGGGGATGTCCGCGAAGACCCGTACACCCTGTTCGGCGGCCCGCAGGCGCACGAAATACAGGCTTTCCCGAACAGTGTCGTTGAGATCCATGAGCACCGAGGTGCTCTCGATGCGCCGGACGTAGCGCTTGACCGACGTCACGATGTCGGCGGCCCGGTGGAGCTGCTTCTCTATCTGATCGATGCCGTAGGACAGGCTGCGGGCGTCGACCGTCTCCGCGGAGAGGCGGTTCTTGAGCCCGCTCAGATAGTTGGTGGAGGCGGCCAGTGGCTGGCCCAGCTCGTGCGCGAGGATCATCGCCATGTCACCCATGGCGTGATAGCGGCTCAAGTACTGAAGATTGGCCTCCTGATAGGCGTTTCGACGTTCCCACTCGACGCGGTCGGTGACGTCGCGGACGGTCAGCACCCGCGACCGCATGCCGTCGTGATCGACGATCTCCAACTCGCCGGCGAGCCATGCCGTGGTGCCGTCGTCCTTGACGATCGCCTGCTGGACCGTGACCGAGCCGGCACCGGTTTCGAGCCGCTGCACGACCTGCTCATCGGTCAGCCGGGGTTCGCATTTGCCGAGGTCCTCCAAATGCACGCCGGACAGTTCCGCGGGCGTGCGGCCGAACAGCTGCGCGGCAAGAGGGGAGATGTCGTCGATGCAGTTGTCGTCGTCGAGCAGGACGATTCCCGCGGCGGTGTGGGTCATGATCCGCTGCAGGGACTGCGACACCCAGCTGAGTTCCTCCTGCAACTCGACCTCTTCGGAGATGTTGCGGAACTCCACCATCACGACCGGCCCGTCCTCACAGGTCACGAGGGTGGCACGGGCATCGGTCAAGAAGTCGGTGCCGTCCTTGGTCCGGTACTTCCACTGCTTGCGACTCGAGCCGTGCACCACGGCCGACTGCAGCCAGGCGACGCCCACCTCCCGCCGGTAGGCGCGTTCCTGTGCGCTCATGTGATGCGCCTTGAGTGGCTTCAACTCTTCGAGGGTGAAGCCGAACATGCGGCATGCGGCGGGATTGGCCCACAGGATGTTCTTCGAGCTCGCCTCGTGGATGAGGATGCCGGTCCCCGTGTTGAGGACCATCTGTTCGAAATCGCGGCGTGTCGGGAACAACGCATCGCCTCCCATCTGACGAAACCTCAGCATAGGCCGCTCGGGTGGGCGCGAAGGTAAGGAATTGCTTAGCCGTCGCGTGGGAAATCCCGATACCGGCGATCGCCGGCGGTCCATAGTGTAACGCCCATAAGGATTCTCGAATCTGAATGGAGAGACTCATGACCACGCAGAGCATGACCGATCGGGTGGTCGCGGAACCGGCGGGACCGGCGCGCGCGGCCGCGTTCGATCAGGCACTCGAGGTGCTCCGCGATCGGCGGGACGAGTTCAACGCGCAGCGTTATGTTCCGCGCGAGTTCATCGCCCTGCTCAAGCGGGCGGGAATGTACCGCGCGTCGACCCCCGCGGCGTTCGGCGGTGAGCCGTTGCCGCCGTCGACATTCATGAAGATGGTCGAGCAGATCTCGGCGGTGGATCCCGCGACCGGGTGGGTGTCGAGCTTCGGTTCGTCGCTGGTCTACTTCGCGGCGCTGCCGGTCGAGACGCAGCGCACGATCTACGCCGTCGGCCCCGACGTCGCCTACGCCGGTGGGTTGTTCCCGATGCAGGAGGCCGAGAAGGTCGACGGCGGCTACCTGTGCACCGGGGTGTGGCAGTTCGCCAGTGGGTGTCGCGGAGCGGACATCCTCGGCATCGGATTGGCAGGCGGGCCCGAGACGGCCGGCAAACCCCTGACCGCCCTGGTCGATCCGAGCGACGTGGAGATCCTGGACAACTGGGATGTCGCGGGCATGAAAGCGACCGGCTCCCACGCGATTCGGGCGGACCGACTGTTCGTCCCGGAGGAGATGACCTTCGTCCGTGGTGGTCCGGCACAGATCGACGAGCCACTGACCCGCTACCCGTCGCTGGCCTACGCCGCGCAGGTGTTGGCAGTGGTGACCCTCGGCGCGGCGCGGGGTGCACTCGATTACGCCACCGAGGTCGGGGCCGCGCGGACGTCCATCACCGGTGGTGCCAGCAAAGGCAACCGGCCTGCCTACAAGAGCGGGCTGGCCGAGGCCGAAGCCGAACTACGCTCGGTACGGGCGTTCTTCTACGACGCCACGGACGAGGTGTGGCAGAAGGCAGTCGACGAGACACCGCTCACCACCGAGGACCTCGCTCTGCTTCGCCTGAGCGCGACGCACGCCGCGCACGTCGGCCGCCGGGTCGTCCTGCGGGCGTTCGACCTCGCCGGCACCGGCGCCATCTACGAGACCCACCCCCTGCAGCACTTCCTGCAGGATGCGCTGGTCCCGGCGCAGCACGCGATGCTGCAGACCAACACCTACGAGGCGGCGGGGGCCTTGCTCCTGGGCCTCGACGCGGGTATCCCCAGCTTCCCCTGACCGGCCACCGGCACCCACACCACACTGAGGAGGAGTCCCCATGGCCAGCGAGCCGCTCCGCACGATGTTCTGTATCGGCAACAACCAGAACTTCTTCGACCTGCCCAAAGCCGAGATCGGCCCCGTGTGGGTCGGGATCTCCACGATGCTGTCGACCTTGAAAAACATGGACGGCGTCGACATCATCGGCACCTTCGACGACGATGCGCACATGGTCGGCCCCTCGGACGGCTGGCCGTGGACCTGCTACGTCCTCGCCGACGTCCGCGATCAGCCGACCGTACGTGATGCGTGCAATCTGCTGCGTACCACGATGATCGGTGAGTACGCGCTCTGGAAGTACTTCAAGATCGAGGCCCGGATGGGTCGCGAACTGACCATCCGCGACGACGTCGAACTCTGACCGTCCACGCCACCGCCGGGCACGTCGACACGCTCGGCCGCAGCGACAACGAACAAGGAACGCGCACATGACCACCATCGAACGGCCCACCCGGGCGTTTGCCGATCTGGCCGAGAAGGACCGGGTCGCCGGACAGCTCTACACCGACCCGGAGATCTTCGCCGAGGAGATGACGAAGATCTTCCATCGCACCTGGGTGTGGGTCGCGCACGAGAGCGAGGTGCCCGAGGCGGGCTCCTTCAAGACCACGCAGGTCGGCGACCAGCCCGTGATCGTCACGCGAGATCGCAAGGGCAACTTCAACACTCTGCTCAACCGATGCCGGCACCGCGGCGCCACGGTCTGCGACCAGCGCAGCGGCAAGGCCAACGGCTTCACCTGCCCGTACCACAACTGGTCGTACACCCTCGACGGTCGGCTGCGCGGCATCCCGTACCCGGACGGCTACGAAGGGGTCGTCGAGAAGAACGATTTCCCGCTGCAGAAGCTCCGCACCGAGAGCTATCTCGGGATGATCTTCGCGACCTTCAACGCCGAGGCCGAGTCGCTCGAGGACCACCTCGGTGACGCCAAGATCTGGATGGAACGCTTTCTCAAGCAGTCCAACGGTTTCCCCACCAAAGTGCTCGGGACACACAAGTTCCGGTTCAAGGGGAACTGGAAGATCCAGCTGGAGAACACCACCGACGGCTACCACTTCCCGATGGTCCACAAGTCGTGGATGGCATCGGTCGACGCGGAAACCGCCAACATGATGTCGTTCATGGACGACCCGTCCGCCGAGACACACGCGCTGGGGAACGGACATTCGGTGGCGATCATGGCCGCGGCGCACGCCGACCTCGACGTCGACAGCGGCGATGAGGAGATCCAGCCGCGCTTCGCCCATCTCGTCGAGGAGCTGACCGAGGCCGGCGAGAGCCCGGAACGGATCCGTCGGTACATGCGGTCGATGCACGGCTGTGGTTTCAACCTAAACATGTTCCCCAACATCGCGATGTCGTCGTCGTTCTTCCGTGTGCTGATCCCCATCAGCGTCGACGAGACCGAGGTGTGGCACATGGCCATCGGCATGGACGGCGGACCGGAGAGCATCAACCGCGAGCGGCTGCGCATCCACGAACACTTCCAGGGCCCGTTCGGCTTCGGCAGCCCCGACGACGCCGAGGGCTGGGACCGGGTGCAGATCGGCGCGGGCGGCAACCCCACCATGCCGATCCTGGTGAACCGCGGCGAGAACCGCGAATACCTCACCGAAGAAGGCTGGCCGACTTCGCATGTCACTGACGAGACCGGGATGCGCGAGTCGTACGAGATGTGGAAGAGGATGATGAGCAATGACTGACGTTCTCGCCTTCAGCGACCCGCGGGTACTGCGCGCGATCCAACTCGTCTGGCACGAGGCCGCCGTGCTCGACGCCAAGGACTACCGGACCTGGGAGGACATGTACACCGACGAGGCCCTGTACGTGATCCCGATCGATCCGGACACCGACGATTTCGAATCGTCGCTGAACATGGTGTACGACGACAAGCGGATGCGGCGCCTGCGCGTCGAACGCATGATGCAGGGTTACGCACCCTCGGCGGTCGCGGCCGCACGCACGGTACGCGTCGTCTCGCGGTTCACTGTCGACGAGGTCACCGACACCACGGTCACGTTGCGATCGGCCCAGATACTCAACGCCTTCAAACGCGACAAGTTCTCCACGATCGGCGCCGAGATGACCCACAAGGTCAGCCTCGGCGACGATGGCGACAAGATCGCGCTCAAGGTCGCGCGTCTCATCGACAGCGAAGACGCGGTCAGTGCGTCCGGATATCTCCTCTAGGCGGCCACGATGACATCATCGACCTCATCGACCGCCGGAATCGCGGTCGTCACGGGTGCCGCCGGCGGCATGGGCAGCCACATCGCGCACCGACTGCACGCCGACGGCCACCGGGTGCTGTTGACCGACATCGACGTCGACTCGGCCGCGAGGATCGCCCACGATCTCTCGCCGGACGGTTCCACAGCGCAGGCCGCGACACTGGACGTCGCTCACCGCGAGAACTTCGTGGACACGCTCGCCGAATGCGAAAAGATCTGGGGAACACCGACGATCCTGGTCAACAACGCGGCGATGACCCAGGCGGCAGATCTGATGACGCTCGGGGAGGACGACTTCACGCGCGTGCTGTCCACCAATGTGAACAGTATCTTCTTCGGCTGTCAGGTCTTCGGCGCGGCGATGGCCGGCCGAGGCTACGGACGGATCGTGAACATGGCGTCGCTCGCCGGCCAGAACGGCGGCACCGCCACCGGTGCTCACTATGCGACCAGCAAAGGCGGAATCCTGACCGCCACCAAGGTCTTCGCGCGTGAGCTCGCCGGGAGCGGCGTCACCGTCAACGCCATCGCACCCGGGCCGCACGACCTGCCGATCGTGAAGGCCACCGTACCGCCGGACCGTCTCGACGCGGTGATCGCCGGTATTCCGGTGGGCCGACTCGGTAATCCGGGCTTCGTCGCCGACATGGTCGGCCTGCTGACCGCCGAGAACGCCTACTTCGTCACCGGTGCATGCTGGGACGTCAACGGCGGACTCTACGTGCGCTGATCCTCACACCCCTTGTTCACCAGGAGAATTCCCATGGCACTCATCGATGTCATCGTGTCCGACATCGTGCAGGAGACGGCGTCGATCAAGACGTTCTACCTCTCGCACCCCGACGGCAGTCCGATCGGGAAGTACGTGCCCGGCGCACACATCGATGTCGTCGGTCCGACCGCCATCACCCGGCAGTACTCACTGTGCAGTCGGCCCGACGGCCAGGAGACCTTCGCCGTCGCCGTCAAGCGCGAGGAGGACTCGCGCGGCGGATCGGCCGCGCTGCACGAGGTGTCGGTAGGGGACTCACTGAAGATCAGCGAACCGCGCAACCTCCTCGCGATCGCCCCCGACGCGCGTCACCATGTCCTGGTCGCGGCCGGCATCGGGATCACCCCGATGCTGAGCATGGCCCGGTACATGGACGTGCACGGCATCAGTTTCGAACTGCACTACTTCGCGCGGACCGCGCAGGCAGCGGCCTTCCTGCCCCTGTTGCGTGATCGCTGCCCGGAGAAACTGCACGCACACCTCGGCGTGGACCGCGGCGAACAGGAGGATCTGGTGTCGGCCGCACTCGCCGCCGCAGTCGCCGGAACACATGTGTACGTCTGCGGCCCCGAGGGCTTCATGACGAAGATGATCGCCTGCGCCGAACGCTACGTGTCGCCAGATGCCGTGCATTCCGAGAACTTTCACGCCGCCGAGCAGCCCGGCGAGGCTGCGAACACCGCATTCGAGGTCGAGCTCGACGGCGAGACCTATCAGATCGCGTCCGACCGTTCGATCGTCGAGGTGTTGACCGAAAACGGCTGCGACATCGACACCTCGTGTGAGGAAGGCATCTGCGGTACCTGCATCATGCAGGTGCTCGCCGGCGACCCGGATCACCGCGACAACGTGCTCACCAAGGCGGAGAAGGAATCGGGTGAGGTGATGGCGGTGTGCGTCTCGCGGACCGCCGGGAAACGAATCGTGCTGGACTACTACTGAGCCGGTCGGTCCACGGGCACGTCGACGTCGAAGCGGAGGATGTCGCGGACCAGCGTGCTGATGCTGTCGGCGTCGGTCTTGGCCTTGATCCGCGCGCGATGGACGTCGACGGTCTTGACGCTCATGCCGAGCTTGCGTGCGATGTTCTGACTGGGCAGACCCTCCACCACCAGCGCCAGGATCTCCCGCTCCCGCGGCGTCAGCAGGGCAACCTTGTCCTGGATCGACCGCTTGCTCTGGAAGGTCGCGAAGCGCTCGGTGGCCTGCTCCACGCCCCGCTGCACGGCGTCGAGCAGTCGCTGAGGATCGTAGGGCTTCTCCAGGAAATCCATCGCACCGGCCTGCAGGGTCGACACCGACATCCGGATGTCGCCGTGCGCCGAGACGAAGATGATCGCCACGTGCGGCGCGAACTCGTTGAGCTTCTCCTGCAGACGGGTCCCGCTCATCTGCGGCATGCGTACATCCAGGACGATGCACGCCGGATGGTCACCCGTGTAGGCGGCGAGAAACTCGTCGGCGCTGTGACAGATGGTCGGCTTGATGCCAATGCTGTCGAGGAGCCAGTCGACGGACTCGCACAACTCCGGATCGTCGTCGACCACATACACCGTTGTGGGATGTTCGGCCGGTGTCAGCGCGTCCGGCACGATCCGACCCTCGACAAACCCGCGGACGGGCGATGGGATGGGGCTTGGGCGCGCACGATCACAAGCTTAGCGGCACTCAGGTATCTGCACGGTCGGCCCAGGCAGCTTCGGCTGTCCAATAGTTCATGCCGACCGCGCTCACGCGGTGTCGCCAGTCGCTGGTGCGTAACAGAGCGGGTTCCTCCTGTCGCACGGATTCGTCGGCGGCTTCCGGACCATCGGCCTCGACCGTCCAGTGAACCCAGTTGACCTCGCGGCCGTACTCGTCGTGCACGAACAGGTCGACGTGGTGCCAGCCGTAGTTGAAAGTGTCCTCGTAGCACGTGAGGAACATGTGGTGATGAGCGGTCGGACGTGGTTTGAGGGCCATCGCAGTTCCTTCGTGTGCGGAGCGTGTGCTCACGCCTCTATGGGTGGCAGGGATCGCAGGATCGGTTCGAGGAGGGCCGCCACGGCGAAGAGTTCGGCCTCGGCACCCGGCAACGCGATCAGCTGAACGCCCAACGGCAATCCCGTGGTGGTCCGCGCACCGGGAACGACCACGACCGGGGCGCCGAGTAGTTGCCAGGGGCGGCTCAGCACGGGAGAGCCGGTCGCGGTCAATCCTTCTGGGGCGGGTCCGAGCGCGGCCGGGCCGACGATGATCGTCTGCTCGCCCAGAATCTCCCGCAACAGTGCCCGCGAACGATCCCGGCGGATCAGTGCCGAGGCGCGTGACTCACTGGTGGTGGCGCGACCGGCCTCGACCAGCGCCTGCAACGGTGCGCTGAGCGCCGCGGCGTGGCTGTCGTAGGTGCCGTCGAGTGTCTGCGCTGCCTCATAGGACATCACGGTCACATGGTCGTGGGCGAGGGTCTGTATGTGATCGTCCCACTCGAGATCTCCGGTCTGCAGCCCCACTTGTCCGAGCACGTCGGGAATGGCCTTGAGCAGCCCGGTCATCGACGGGTCCAACGTGTCCAGTCGGCTGCCGTGCCACACCAACGCGGTGTGTGCGGGAGCCGTTGTCTCCGCGGATCGGCCGACGAATGCCGAGTACACGTAACGCAGGTCGGCGATCGTCCGGGTGAGGATTCCGAGCGTGTCCAGAGATTCGCTCAATCCGGCGATCCCGGCCAGGCTGGTGGTGCCCTGAGCGAGGACGAGTCCGGCAGCACCGCAGTAGGAGGCGGGTCGTGTGAGCGACCCCGCCGTCTGAGTGCCCAAGGCGACCGGGACGGTGCCGGCACCGGTCGCCGCGGCCGAGCCGCTCGACGACCCGCCCGGGGTGTGGTCGCTCGCATGCGGGTTACGCGTCGGGCCGGGCGCGAAGTACCCGAACTCCGTTGTGACAGTCTTGCCCTGCACGATCGCTCCGAGATCGCGAAACCGACTGACACAGTCGGCATCTGCAGCCGCGGGTTGGTCTGAGGTGGTTGTCGACCCCGCACGCGTGGGCAGCCCGGCGACGTCGATGAGGTCTTTGACCCCGAGCGAGATCCCTTGTAGCGGCAGCGAGACCTCGCCGTGGTCGAGTGCGCGGGCCTGCTCGACGTGATCGTCGGACAGCGCGACCCAGGCGGACAGGTCCGGCTCCCGACGGACGATCTCATCGCGCACCTGCACGACAAGGCTTTCCGCCGAGACCACACCTGCGTTGACCGCGGTCACCTGGTCGCTGATGGACTGATTCCAGTAGGCCGAGCTCACCGATCCTCCTTTGTCCGGTGACTATGAGTGTGCCCGCCCGGCGGTGCCGGCAACAGTAAAGATTTCCCTCCTATCCCTGTAGGGGCACTCCGACTTAGGTTCACGTCAGTCGATTTGCATCACGCAGACATCCGTGCCACCCGACAACGCAATCACGAGGAATCACGATGGCCACGAACACAACCGACGCCCGATCCGCCCCGACCGTCACCGCTGGGCCCCGTCGTGTCGACTTCCGGCGGATGACCGGACGCGCATGGCTGGTCACCGGATTGCTGGTGCTGTTCCAGATCGTGGCATTCGCCGACAAGGCAGTGCTCGGGCTGGTGTCGGCCGACGCGATGCCCGAGCTCGGTCTCAGTGCGGTCGAGTTCGGGTTCATCGGCAGCGCCTTCTTCTTCCTCTACGCGATCGTCTCGGTGATCACGGGATTCCTGGCGTCGAAGTTCTCGGTCAAATGGATTCTGTTCGCCATGGGCATCACCTGGGCGGTCCTCCAATTCCCCATGGTTCTCGGGGGTGGAGCAGCGATTCTCCTGGTCACGCGCATCGTCCTGGGCGGTGCGGAGGGGCCGGCCACCGCCATGTCGCTCACCTCGGCGCACGGGTGGTTCGCCCCGGCACGTCGTGCGATGCCGTCCAATCTGATCGCCGCGGGCTCCACGCTGGGTCCGGTGATCGCCGCGCCCGCGCTGGCCTGGGTCATCTCGGCCTGGGGGTGGCGATGGGCCTTCGGTGTCCTCGGGATCGTCGGCCTGATGTGGGTCACCGCGTGGCTGCTGCTCGGTGCCGACGGACCGTACGGGAAGGGCAGGTCGGGCCGACGTCGCGTCGACGCGGCGGGGCGTGACCAGGCAGCTCGCGATGCGGACCAGATCGACACGGACGCGGTCGACGACCAACAGCCGGTGGTGATCTGGCGCGCGCTGGCGAGCCTCGCCTTCCTCTCGGCGGTCATCGGAGGAGCGTCCAACTTCTGGGTGCAGGGCTTCCTCACCACCTGGCTGCCGCAGTACCTCGGTACGGTGGTCGGGCTCTCGCTCGGCGAGGTCGGCTCGGTGACCACGTTCCCGTGGGTCATCGGGGCGGTGGTTCTCCTCGCGCTCGGTGCGGTGGGCCATCGCCTCATGCGTGCCGGTCACAATGCCCACCGCGCGATCGCGGTTCCGTTCGGATGCGCTGCCGTGGTCGCGGGTGTCTGCTTCGTCCTCATCCAGGCCACCTCGGGTCCCCTGGCGGTCGCCCTGCTGTGCATCGCCGGCGGATGCAGCCTGGCGTATCCGATGACGGCCTCGGCCATCGGCTTCGCAGTGTGTGCACGCCAGCGGCCGATACTGATGGCGACCCTGGGCGGTGTCGCATCCCTCGGTGCGGTGGTCTCCCCGATACTGGTGGGCTGGCTGATGGGCCGGGCCGGGTATGTGTCACCTCCCAAGGGAGAAAAGCCATCTGTCGAGATGGCTGCGAACATGGCCGTCGGCGTCCATCAGGCGTTCACCATCACCGGCATCGTGCTGCTGATCGGCGGAGCGCTCTGCATCGCCTTCCTGCGCCCGGAGAAGTTGGCGCACACCTTGCAACAGCGATTCGCCCGCCCCGAGCGAGCTGTCGCCTCCGAGAACCAGGAGTGATCATGTCCAGTACCGCACCCACGACCGTGGATCCCACGGCCTTCCGAGACGTGTTGGGGCACTACCCGACCGGAGTTGTCGTCGTCACCGGACGCGACGTCGACGGCCAGATCCTGGCGATGGTGGTCGGGACCTTCAGCTCGGTCTCCCTCGATCCCCCGCTGGTGTCATTCATGCCGATGAAGACCTCACGCACGTTCGCCAAGATGCAGCAATGCTCGTCGCTGTGCATCAACATCCTCGGTGCCGAACAAGAGGACATCGTCCTGACCGTGGCTCAGCGGTGGGAGAACAAGCTCGACGGGATCGACTGGTTCGAGTCGCCATCGGGGGATCCTGTCCTCGCCGAGTCCGTCGCATGGATCGACGCGCGGATCGCCGACACCGTCGAGGCGGGCGACCACTGGATCGCCCTGTGCGAGGTGCGTGACATGGCGGTGACCAATCCGGTGTCGCCGCTGATCTTCTTCCAGGGTGGGTACGGCAGCTTTGTCTGCACGTCACTCATGGCCCGCATGGATCACGAGATCCTTCCGGCCATCCACGCGGCTCACTCTGCCCGTGCCCAGGTCGAGGATCTCGCCACCGAGATCGGATGTGAAGTAACAGTTTTCACTGCGGTCAGCTGTGACGAGATGGCGACGGTGCTGTCGGCGGCCGCGCCCGGGGTCGATCGGGAACTCGGACTTGCCGGCCGGATACCGATGGTGCCGCCCATCGGCGACACCTACTTGTTCGATCTCGGCGAAGAAGCCCGGGAACACTGGGTCTCCAAGCTGCGTGGCGCCTCGGACGAGGTCAAGCAGATACATCGGGACCGATTGACGTTCCTGCGTGAGAACGGTTACCTGATCTCGTTCCTGCCCTCCGAGGGCGACGCGGCCTACGACGAGATGCGCCGGGCCACACGCGAATACGAGAGCGGCCGACTCACGCCGTCGCAGGAACGACGAATTCGTGAGTCCATCGCCGGGTCTGCGGTCGACTATCGCGCCCGTCGGCTCGCCGACAACGATATCTACGACGTCGGCTCGCTCGTCATTCCCATCCGGGACTCCGGTGGCGGGCACTCCATGACGCTCCGACTCGCACAGCTCCCGGCAGGCGCCACCGGCGCCCAGGTCACGGACTGGCTGGAGCGGGCACAGGCCGTCGCGAAGATATTGGAACGGACCGACTCGTCCGCGTCGCCAGTGGATGCTGCCGCGTCGTGACCAGCCGGACGGGAAGGGAAGAATGAACGCGAACACCATCACAGCCCTGGTCGCACGGGTGGAGGCGCTGGAGGCGGAGGCGGAGATCCGGCGCATCCAGAGTCGCTACATGTTCCTCTGTGACACGCCGTGCCCCGAGTTCGGCGTGCGTGACGACGAGCACCGAATCGATCTCATCCTCGATCTGTACACCGATGACGCAGTCTGGGAGGGCGTGGGGGAGTACTACACCGGCCAATTCGGCCGGGCCGAAGGGACGGCGGCGATCCGCGATCACTTCCGTACGTTCTGGGGTGAGAAGCAGGAGCCCGCACTGGTTCTCAACGCGCACTACCTCACCTCGGAGCAGATCCACGTCGACGGTGACGACGCAACGGGGCAGTGGATTCACATGCAGCCGTGGCTCTTCTCCGACGGCCGAGGTGTCCTGCGGTCGAGCCGACTGAACAATGCGTTCCGTCGCACCGATGACGGGTGGCGCATCACTCGTACCCGGACCGAGAACGTCTTCATCGCGGATCTGCCGAACCAGTTCACACAGAGTCATCCGTCCTCTTCGGTCCTGATGGGGCCTTGAACCCGCGGCACACCCGCCTCCCACCCCGAACGCTTGGTCGTACACTTGTAGAAACAACGACGTGGGCGGCGCAGCGACCCCGTCGCAACGGGGAACGGAGGGGCGATGCCACGCCTGGTCGATCACGCCGAACGGCGGCAGGCCATCATCAGCGCGGCCTGGCGGCTGATCGCGGCCCGCGGCATCGACGGCATCAACATGCGGGATCTCGCTGCGGAGGCCGGATACGCGAACGGGGCTCTGAGCCATTACTTTTCCGGTAAAGGCGAGATCCTGCAGAGTGCGTTCGACCATGTCCTGGCCGAGACCAACCGGCGCATCGACCAGTCTGCCCGAGGACTGCGCGGACTGCGCGCGTTGCGAAAGGTGTGCCAGGAGATCATGCCGCTCACCGAAGAGGCCCGACTCGAGGCGAGGATCGCCGTGTCGCTCTGGCAGCGGGCGCTGGCCGACCGGCAGATGGAGTCGGTCAACAACGCTGCGGTCGCGCACTGGCGGCTCCGGCTGGCCCGACACATCACCGAGGCGATCGAGGACGGGGAGGCACGCGACTGCGATCCGGCGATCCATGCCGACGCCCTGATGAACATGATGATGGGCCTGCAGGTGACCGCCGTGCTCGATCGGAAATCCACGTCCCGGCGAGTACAGCTGGCGCTGCTGGAGTCGATGATCAGCGCCTTCGCAGCCTGACGGGCATTCGACCCGTCACGCGCTCGGACGGTCGGCGGGTGGACGGTGCCGAATTATCGTGGCCGGCCCGGGCACGCTGTCCTGGTGTTGCGCGACGTGGGTTCCGAACCGGCGACGATGGTAGGTCAACGGCGGGACCGCGACATCGGTCTGCACCTCGTGCACCCGACCGACCAGAATCTGATGATCACCACCCGGGAGGATGTCGGAGAGCTCGCAGGACAACCACACGGCGGCCTGGTCGATGCGCGGGGCCCCGGCGAACTGCCATCTCACGGAGTCGAATTTGTCCGCACCTTTGGTGGCGAACCGCATCGCGACCGGATGTTGTTCGGCACCGAGGACGTTGACCCCGAACGATCCGGCGCGGCTGATCAGGGCCAGGCTCTCGGAGGTGTCGGCGAGTGCTACCGCGATCAGGAGTGGCTCCACCGACAGTGACATCACCGCGCTGACGGTCGTGCCGTGTGGCCTGTCACCGTCCATGGTCGTGACGACCGTGACGGGTGCACACAGGTTGGCCATGGCCTCGCGGAAGTCGGCCTGTAGATCCGTCGCTGTGGTCATCGGAGACTCCTTACCGTGGAAGCGGATTCGATCCCTGCGGGTACCTGGCCCACCAGATCCGAGTAACGGATCACCGGTCTGTTGAGATCGGCGGCCTCGTCGCTGCTCGCGATCGCACGGGGATCGTTGTGCGACACGAGTGAGGTGAAGGCCACCGGTTCGACCCCGTCGCCATCCTCAGCGCACAAGACGCCGGCTCGGGCGAGGACTGCGGTGCGATCCGGTGACGAGCATGAGTGATCGACAAGCACTGGGATCACGTGGCCCGGTCGACTCAGTCCCTCTGGTCGAGCGCTCGGTTCCGCCAGAGCCCGCAGGGTGACCGCCCGGTCACCTGCCGAGATCCCGGTCGTGGTTCCGGCGACGGCGTCGACCGATACGCACATCCGTCCACCGAAACCGGGCGCCCCCGGCTCCCAGGTCATCGGCGGCAGTTGAAGGCGGACGGCGGTGCGCTGGTCGACAGTGACACAGAGGAATCCAGAGCCGATGCGGATCATCATCGCGACGTTCTGCACTGTCGCGTGCCGGGCGAGGAGGATCACATCGATTCCGGTGCCGCCGAGATCATCAACGGCGAGCACGGGCCGGCCGAGCCGCAGATCATGTATCGCATCGTCGAGACCTGAGCTGGGGGCGGGGACGGCGAAGGCGGTGCTCATTGCATACTCCGGTCAGATCGAAATGCCGACGGCGGACCAGAACCGCTCGAACGACGACGGCACGATGTCGGTCCCATGGGTGACCTTGCCGTCGACGAATCGGTGGGTCATGACCATGGTGATGTCGAGTTCCTGCTCGCCGAGTCGGCGGTAGGCGCGAACGTTGGCGGTGACGAGTTCGTCGCCGACCACGTCGCAACTGAGGACTTCGTTCTTCGACTCGTCGAGTTTGGCGAGGACACCGAAGGCTTCGAGGAATTCCGCCTTGGAGTAGAGCCGCTGTGTGCCCTCCAACGTGAACCCGGCCCAGGTCATCGAGTCGTCGTAGAGGTTCACCAACGCGGTCGGGTCACCCTCGTCGGCAGCAGCGAAGGCGCTCGTGAGGGCTTCCGCGTTCGTCTGGGACATGTCGATTCCTCTCGGTGAAGCTGTGTGGTGCCCATCACTCTCACCCGTCGGCGTCCGCGTGAATACCGTCCGACTACGTGATCCCCTACGTGATCGTCGTCGCTGTGACGCTCGGGGCGTATGTGCATGTCAAGGCGTCGCTGTCGGGTGTGGACCCAGTGTTCGGAAGGGGGAGTGAACTCGGGTTGACACAACTTGACCCCCCTGGTTGCGACCACCAGGCGGTCGGGCGAGAGTGTTGTGTGTCACAGCCCAACGGAGGGATGGCCATGAACGCGGACGAATGGTCGGAGATCATCCGATGCCACGACCGAGGTGAGTCGATCAAGGGGATCGCCGAGCGCCTCGGCATGTCGCGCAACACGGTCCGTCGCGCGCTGTCCATGCCGACGCCACCCGACGATCATCGCCGGCTGCGGGGAACCGCGACCGACGATGTCGACCGGGAGATCCGCGACCTCGTGTGCGACGACCCGACGATCTCGATTGCGACAATCGGTCGGCTCATCGGCTGGGAGCGGTCACGGACCCTGTTGGCCCGCAAGGTCACACAGATCCGGTCGGAGGTGTCGGTTCCGGAGCCACACCGGTCCAGCGCGGTGGTGGGCCTACCGAGTCCCGCAACCAGCTTTGTCGGGCGTCGGGAAGAACTGCGCTCACTTCGCGGGCTGATCGGTGAGCACCGGCTGGTGTCGGTGGTCGGACCTGGAGGAATCGGCAAGACCAGACTTGCGATCCAGGCCGCCGACGAGTTTCGGCGTGCGTTCGCCGACGGCGTCCGGTTCGTCGAGTTCGCATCGGTGCGCAGCGAGGGTTTCCTCGGCCAGACACTGTGCGACGCGCTCGCGCTCGACAATCGTGATCAGCATGATCGGTCACCCGACGACACTCTCGTCGAGTATCTGCGTGACCGGCGTATGCTCCTCGTCCTCGACAATTGCGAGCACGTCGTGGACGGGACCGCAGCTCTGGTCGGCCGGCTGCTCGAGGAGACATCCGTGCTCCGGATCATCGTGACGTCCCGCGAGTATCTGGCAATTCCAGGTGAGTACGTCTTTCATCTGCAGCCACTTCCCGTCGACGACGCGACACCCAATGGGGCGGTAGAACTCTTCACTCGTCGAGCGGCTGCGGCGCTGACCGGTTTCGAGCTCGACGAGCACAACATCGACGCGGTCCGGGGAATCTGCCGTCGGCTCGACGGTCTGCCGCTGGCCATCGAATTGGCATGCACCCGCCTGGCTGTGCTCTCCGTCGATGACCTCCGCGAGCTCCTGGACCGCCGGATGTCGGTTCTCACCGTCGGGTCCCGGGATCGGACCTCGCGACACCGCAGTCTCCAGGCAACGATCGACTGGAGTTACGAATTGTGCAGCGATGTCGAGCGAATCCTGTGGGCCCGTGTATCGGTGTTCGCGGATGGATTCGATCTCGCCACCGTGATCGAAGTCTGCGCCGACGACGACCTCCCGGAGCCGGCCATTCTGGAGGCGCTCGCCGCTCTTGTCGCGAAGTCAGTGGTGAGTCGTGATCGCGACGCCGTGCGAGCCCGGTTCCGACTGCTCGAGTCGATCCGTGAGTACGGATGGGGCAGACTGGCCTGGCAGGAACGCGATCGCATGCAGTCGCGACTTCTCGCGTGGTGCGTGCGGATGATCCGCGAGACTGCGGCCAACTGGTATGGCCCGGATCAGCTGGCGAAAGCGTCGGTCGTGCAGCTCAATCGTGGAAACATCCGGGCAGCTCTGCATTCCGCGGTGTCGTCCGGTGGCAGCGCCGACGACACCCGGTCTGCGGCCGACGCCCTGGGGGCGGCGCGCTTCCTCTGGGCGTGCGGGATATCGGTTCGCGAACACCGGATGTGGCTGACCAAGGCGCTGGATCTGAACGAGGTCGACCACGGTACAAAAGCGCGCATGTTCGGGGTCTTGGCGCTGGTGCAGACACTCCAGGGTGATCGGACATCGGCGGATTACACGCTGCAGCGGGCGCGAGCGCTCGCCGACCGTGAGCACGACGCGGAGACCATCGCATTCTCTGTTCACACGGCAGGCCTTCGAGACTTCTTCGCCGGAGACTTCGCGGGGGCCCAGGCCAACTTCGACGACGCGGAACGCCGATACGCCGAACATGACTGCGGCGCCGACCTGACGGCCACCCTGCTCATCCATCGCGGCATGCTTCTCGGTTCGATGCGGGAGACACGTTCTGCTGCTGAAGTTTTCAGTAGGGTTCACAAGGCGACAGAGGCGATTGGCGAACAATGGTTCCACGCGTATGCGACCTACGGCCTCGGTCTGGTCGCCCTGCTCGACGGCGACGCCGCCGAAGCCGTACGCCGGGCCGAAGACGCACTGCGCAATCACCGGCCGTTCGGTGACACGATCGGCCTGACCCTCATGTCGGATCTGTTGGGGTGGGCGTTGGCGGAAGAAGGGTCGGCGTTGCGCGCCGCGGTCATCCTGGGTGCGGCGTCGTCGATGTGGGGAACCTTCGGCCAGCAACTCTATGGGTCCGATCACTGGAATGCTCTGCGTGACAAGGCCGTGGAGACGGCACAAGCCGACACCGCACCCCTCGCGTTCGAGCGTGCATGGGATCGGGGGCGCGCGATGTCGATATCGGACCTGCTGGACTTCGTCCTCGACGAGAGTGTGGACGACAGCGCCGGCGATCTCGTCAATTCGCACGACCCGGTGTCGGCGTTGTCGGTGCGGGAGCGTGAAGTTGCGACGCTCGTGTCGGCGGGGATGACCAACAAACAGATCGCGGAGAAATTGGTGCTGTCGACGAGAACCGTGGAGGGCCACGTCGAACACCTACTGCGAAAGTTGAATGTGCACCGGCGTACCGAGGTGGCCTCGGCGATCGGTGGGTGATCGCCGCCGTCCTCCCCCCGGGCCGGATATCGCATGTGCGACCGACCCGAGTGGGAGGTTTCGTGCGGTGGTGAAGCTCAGACCTTCGACAGTGCGCCGGCGTCTATCGGCAAGGCGATGCCGGTGACGAATCTGGATGCGTCAGAGGCCAACCAGACCACGCCGTTGGAGATGTCGATCGGTTCGAGCCATGGGGTCGGCAAGACGTTCATGCCGGATTGGCAGGCCTCCCGGAAGTCGTCGTGGGTCGGGTGATCGAGGTCGGGTCGGAACAGCCGGTACATCGCCTCGTGGTCGATCATGTCGGTGAGAACCGATGTCGGATGAATCGAATTGCATCGGATGCGATGTGCCCCGAGTTCGTTCGACGCAGTCCGGGCGAGTCCGGTCACTCCGTGCTTGGCGGCGACGTAGTGTGCGAAGTTCGGAAAGCCCTGCAGGCCGCCCGTCGAACTGATGAGGATGATCGACCCGCCGTCGCCCTGCTCGATGAGATGGGGGACCGTGGCGCGCATGGTCTTCCAGACACCGGTGAGATTGATGTCGATCATCTCGTCCCACTGTGTCTCGGTGAGTTCATGTAGCGGGGCAGACGAGAAGATGCCCGCGTTCGCGACAACGGTGTCGAGACGGCCGAGTTCTGCGATGCCGCTCGTGACGGCTTGCTCCAAACCCTTGAGGTCTCGGACATCGGCCACGGCGGTGACCACGCGGCGGCCTGTTTTCTCCACGAAACGGGCGGTCTCGTCGAGATCCTCACGACTGCTGCCGTGATACTCGGTGGTGTCCGGCGTGGCGCACATGTCGATGGCGATGATGTCAGCGCCTTCCTCGGCGAGCCGGATCGCGTGCGAACGACCCTGTCCGCGAGCGGCTCCGGTGACGAGTGCGACCTTGTTGTCGAGTTGTCCCACGGTGATACTCCTCGTTCTGTACTGGTCAGTTGTTCTGGTAGGTGGGCAGAATGGCGGCCGCGGCATCGACGAGCGTCATCCGGTCGACCAGTGCGTGCTGGGTGGCGACGGCTGCGTCGCGGACGCAGCGGCCGAGTGCACTGGGGTTGCGGACCGTGCCGCTGCCCGCCCAGCGGTGGGCGAACATCACCACATCGCCGGCGACCTCCTGGGCCCACGTCGCGGCCTGGCGCATCCGGGCCTGCTGCTCCGGGGTTGGCGACCCACAGGCTGCGGCGGTGTCCTCCGCGTCTCCGTAGACCTGGTAGACGTAGGCTTCAGCGGCCCGGAAAAGTGCCTCGTGGCGGGCGAAGTCGAGCCGGAAAAGGTCTGAGTCGCCGACGAATCCGGTGTACCCCGGACGGACCTTGGCGGCGACGATGCCGGCGATCTCCTCCAACGCGCGCTGCGCGAGTCCGAGCGCCACCGGTGCGTGACCACCGACGCCGATCCCCAACAGACCGAGTGCGTACACGGGCTCGGGCTGCGTCGGTGTGGTCGAGAACGTTTCGAACGTGTACTTGTCGGGCACGAACACGTCGGTGACCGAATAGTCGTACGACCCCGTTCCGACCATGCCCATCACATCCCAGTTGCCCAGGAACTCGACCTGGTCACGGGGCAGCCAGGCGATGCGGCAGTCCGGTTGCCCGTCCTCGCCGACGATCGGGTTGCCGTCGTCGTCGTTGACGACGAACCCGGCACCGATCCATGAGGCGTGCGCCGAGCCGCTGGCGAACTGATACCGCCCCGAGACGCGATACCCGCCGTCGACCCGTCGGCCTGCGCCGGTGGGGACGATCATGCCGGCGGTGATGCCCTTGTCCGGCCCGGCGAACATCTCCTCGGCGCCGATGGGGTCCATGAATCCGACCGCGACTCCGGTGCTGCACGAGTTGGCCATGAAGGCCCACCCCGTCGACCCGTCCGCGCGGGAGATCTCCTGGACCACCTTGAAGGCGGTCACGATGTCGAGGCCGGCGCCACCATAGCGTCGGGGAACCAACATCCAGAACAACTCGGCATCGGCCAGGGCCTCGTACACAGGGCGAGTGATGGTCGCCGCCGCCTCGATCTGGTCGGCTTCGGACTCGATCAGCTTGGCGACCGTCTGTGCGCGCTCAAGATAGTCGCTGGTCTGCGCGGATTCTTCGACGGTCGGAGGGGGAGCGGTGATCGTCATGGAAGTGTTCCCTTCGTGCGGAACGAGAGGTGGACGGGCGTATGACGTGAATCACATTCCTCGTCCGCACGCGGTGGCCGCAGCGTGGGGACTACGTGGTCCGCTACGTGGTCATCGAGACACGTGGCCGAGTCGATCGATTGTGGCAGCGTCGCGCACGACGTCGTGCCTGTTCAGGCTGTGCCCGACGCCGGACCGCCGGCGAGCGGAGTCGATTTGTCGGATCGGTGGCCTCGAGCTTGCCGGGTCACCCGGACACGGCCACTGGGGCATTACGCCACGAAGTCATCCCAGTTCGTCGCGAGATAGTCGAGGAATCGTGGGCCGACCGATTCGGCCGTCAGGTGATCGGCGGCCACGGGTTGCGCGGCCGCTCGGTAACCGGGGTCGGCGATGACCCGCCGAGCGAAGTCGTGGTGGAGGATTCCCGCGGTGCCGATGAGTACGAAATCGGCTCCTCGATCGAGGCATTCGCGGACGCCGGCGGCGTCTGTGATCTTCCCCGCCACGCCCAGCCGGGTGGCACCGCGCGGCAGGTCGGTGAAGTGGTCGATGAGTCGTCGACCACGATGGATCTCCTCGTAGGGTTCCTTGAACGCATCCCAGAGGGATAGATCGAGGTAGTCCAGCTGCGCGTCGGCGAGCACTTCGGCGGCCAACGCACGTGACTCGTCGAGGACGATCCCGTACCGTTCCGGCGACAGCCGCAGTCCCAGTTGGAAATCCGATGACGTGGCCGCGCGGATACCTGCGATGATCTCGTGCACGATCCGAAAGCGGTTCTCTGCCGACCCGCCGTATCGATCGGTCCGATCGTTGTGGCGGGTGTCGAGGAATTGGGCGACCAGGTAGCCGTGGGCGCCGTGAATCTCGGCGCCGTCGAATCCGGCTCGTTCCGCGCGCACGGCAGCGGCGACGAAGTCATGGACAACCCGTTCGACCTGTCCGGTGGTCAGCGCGGTCGCGCCTTTGGCCGGGTCATCCCACGGGGCGACGGCCGGGCATCCGGACAGCCGCTCGTCGGCGCGCCGGCCACCGTGCTGCAGCTGGATCGTGGCCACTGCGCCGGCCGCGTGCAGGCCGTCGGCGAGGCGGGTGAGGCCGGGCAGGTGGCGATCGTCGCAGATTCCGAGCTGCCCGGAGAACGATTGACCGGCCCGGCTGACATGGGCCGCGCAGGTCATCACCATCGCGAAGTCGCCCTCGGCCCGGCGCACCAGCCAGCGGTACTCGTCGTCGTGCAACGTGCCATCGGCATTGCTCTGCAGATTCGTCATCGGCGCCAGCGCGAGTCGGTTGGACCACGACGGTCCGTGGGCGAAGTCCAGAGGTGCTGCGGGGTCGGTCATGCCTGTGTCGTCTCTTTCATCCGGATCGTGCGACCACCGTTTCGGCGACGCCACACGGTGACGCCCAATGCGGCGGCCACGAAGCAGGCTATCGCGCCGACGCCGAGGCCGACCCGGGCGCTGGTCGCCTCGCAAATCGCCCCGATGATCGGGCCGCCGATGGGTGTCGACCCCATGAATGCGACCGACCACAGCGACATCACCCGCCCGCGCATCTGTGGGGCGGCGTTGAGCTGGAGGGTCGCATTCGCGGTGGACATGAAGGTGACGCTCAGGAAGCCGACGAAGAAGAGCGCGCCGATCGCCACAGGCAGCGTCGGCGCCACGGCGGTGATGGCGATCGTCACGCCGAAACCGGCGGACGCGATCGTCAGCGGGCGCAGGCCGGTCGTACCGCGTGCCGCGACGAGCAGTCCGCCGACGACCGCGCCGACGCCCATCGCCGATGTCATGAAACCCAGTGCCTGCGGGCCACCGTCGAAGGTGTCCTTGGCGGCGGCGGGGAGTGAGACCTGAAATTCGTAGGCCAGGGTCCCGACGAGCGCCATCATCAGCAGTGGGATGGCCAGGGTGGGGGATTTCGCCACGTAACGAAGGCCCTCACGAAGCTGACCCTTGGCACGTGCGACCGGCGCCTCCTGCTCGATGGTCGCCGTGTTCATCAGGACCAGGGAGATGACAACTGCGACGAAACTGCCGGCGTTGATCGCAAAACACCATCCGGCCCCCACCGCGGCGAGCAGCACACCGGCGACGCCGGGGCCGACGGCACGCGCCGCGTTGACCATCACCGAGTTCAACGTGACCGCGTTGCGGATCAGGGACTCACCGACGATCTGATGGATGAACGCTTGACGTGCGGGGTTCTCGAAGGCGTTGTTGAGGCCGAGGAGTAACGCCAGAACGGCGATCTGCCAGATCTGCACCCAGCCGCCGAGCGCGAGGACGGCGAGTACACCCGCGAGTACCCCCATGACACTCTGCAACACGATCATCAACCGTCGGCGGTCCACCCGGTCGGCGATGACTCCCGCATAGGGGCCGAGCAGCAGGATCGGAAGCGCTTGGAGTGCCACGATCGCGCCGAGGATCGACGCCGAACCGCTGAGGGTGAGGACGAGCCACGCCTGGGCCGTCATCTGCATCCAGGTCCCGACGAGCGACAATGACTGCCCGCAGAAATAGAGGCGGTAATTCGGGTTGGAGAGCGATGCCAGCGCGCCTGTCGGCGTCGTCTGGGGCGCGGGAGTAGGCCGAACGCCCGGTTCGCATATCTCGGGCATTCGATCTTCGGTCATCGGATTCCACTGTATGCCTCCAGGCATATGCGCCACGAATGGGCTGGTCAGCTGGAAGAGTGAGCGAGCCGGTGCGGCCGGCGCCCTTAACCGTTCAGTTCCTGAGGAGGCTCGCGAGGGCGAGCGGTGGGTGAGGACCCGTTTCGTGTGGGGCGGGCGGTGGGTGACCACCCGTTTCGTGTGGATCGAGCGACGGGTGACCAGCCGCTTCGTGTGGGGCGGGCGATGGGTGACCACCCGTTTCGTGTGGATCGAGCGACGGGTGACCAGCCCCGGTCCCTGAGGAGCGAGCGATGGGTGACCACCCCGGTCCCTGAGGAGCGAGCGATGGGTGACCACCCCGGTCCCTGAGGAGCGAGCTTGCGAGCGTCACGAAGGGCCGACCCAACGTGTGCTGCCCTCCGCTGGCGCGACCTCCTCGAGGATCGAGTGGTGGGCGGATCGTGACGTTCGTGTCCACCCACTCGTCGGACATGGATCGGTTGTGCCGGTCAGGCGGTCGTTGCGATCAGGCGCGAATCGGCGATCGCCGCGGTGCGGTGTCGCGACAGCGATTGATACTCGGGGTCGGTGACCATGTCGAGGAAGGCGCCCGGAGTCGGGTAGCGGACCAGAAGGATCGAGTCCCACTGTTCGTCGAGCGGACCGATGACCGTCGGTCCGCAGGTGCCGTGGTAGAGAACCTCGGCACCGGTCTTGCGGATGTGCGGCATGGCTGCCTCGCCGTAGAGGTCATACGCTGCGGCGCCTGAGATCGGTTGTGCCGGTGCGAGGTCGGCGGCGTGCGAATAGTCCGCGGTGTCACGAAACCGCAGCAGGTTGAGCATCGTGATCGGTTGGTCTGCAGGCAGTTTCGCGACTTGTGCGAACTGTCCCTTCTGTGGGTCGACGGCGCGGCGTTCGGCGGGCGGAAGATCGGGGCTCATGACGTCCATCGTAGGCAGTCGGTGTGTCCGTCACCGGCGGGCGCGGCGACCATCCGTTCGGGCGTTTCGTCCGAAATGCATCTTTTGGGCGAAATGCCTTCCTGTGTAAGACTTTCCGAGTTGGCGAGCACGAAACCGTTTGCCGTCCTAACGTTGAACGGACGGTGTCGTGACCCGACACCGACGACCATCGAACCCGCCCGGCGTTCATCGACAACGCCGGAGAGGAGATTGGCATGGCCACACCCACAAAGAGCGACCCCGCCGCCGAATCCGGTAGTCCGCCTCTGCGGCGGCACGTCGGCCGGATCGGCCTGCTGTTCGCGGGCGTCGGGTCGATCATCGGATCCGGATGGCTGTTCGGCGCCATGAACGCCTCCCAGACAGCCGGCCCGGCCGCGATCATCTCGTGGGCCCTCGGTGGCCTGATGATCTTGATGATCGGGCTGTGTTACGCCGAACTCGGCGCGATGTTCCCGCTCTCCGGTGGTGTCGTACGTTTTCCGCACATCGCCTTCGGATCGTTCTCCAGCTATCTGACCGGCTGGATCACGTGGGTCGCCTGCGCATCGGTGGCGCCCATCGAGGTCGAGGGCGCGTTGACCTACGCCACCAAGTACGCCCCGTTCACCAGTGAGCACACCGTGGACGGATCATCGGTGCATACCCTGACCGGGCTCGGCATGGTGGCGGCGGTCATCGCGATGGCGGTGTTCGTGGTGATCAACTACTACGGCATCCGCTGGTTCGCGCATGTCAACAACGTCGTCGTCTGGTGGAAGCTGGCGATCATCATCCTGGTGATCGTGGCCTTCGCCCTCACGCAGTTCAACACCGACAACTTCACCTCGCAGGGCTTCAAGCCGGAAGGGTGGCATGGTGTGTTCACCGCCATCGCCACGTCCGGAATCGTGTTCTCCTACCTGGGGTTCCGGCAGGGTATCGAGCTCGCCGGTGAGACCGACAACCCGAAGCGCAACGTTCCGTTCGCGGTCATCGGTTCCGTGCTGCTGACCGTCGTGATCTACGTCCTGTTGCAGGTGGCGTTCATCGGGTCCGTCAACCCCAGCGACATCGCCGACGGGTGGAGCAAGATCAGCTTCACCAACGACTTCGGTCCGCTGGCCGCGATCGCCACGATGCTCGGCCTCGGCTGGCTCGCGACGCTGCTCTACATCGACGCGGTTGTGTCGCCCGCCGGTACCGGCCTGGTCTACACCACGGTGACCGCACGGATCTCATATGCCATGTCGCGCAACGGTAATGCTCCGGATTCCCTGGGTCGAACCACGAGCCGCGGGGTTCCGCTGGTGAGCATGATCCTCGCATTCATCGTCGGACTCATCCTCTTCCTGCCGTTTCCCAGTTGGCAGCAGCTCGTCGGATTCATCACCTCGGCGACCGTGTTGTCCTTCGGCTCGGGTCCGCTCGCAGTGGTGACGCTCCGTAAGCAGATCCCCACTCAGGAGCGGCCGTTCAAGCTGCCCGGCGTCCACGTGATCGCCTTCCTCGCGTTCTGGTCGGCCAACCTGATCGTGTACTGGACCGGCTGGTCGACCAACGAGAAGCTCTTCATCGCGGTGCTGCTCGGTGTGGTGTTGCTCGGTGTGACGGTGGCCGTCAACAAGCAACGGGAACGGCTGCACAACTGGGATTGGCAGGGTGCCGTCTGGTATGTGCCGTGGCTGGGCGGGCTCGCACTCATCTCCTGGCTGGGGGATTACGGTGGCGGCCAAGGGGTTCTCCACTTCGGCACGGCAATCCCGGTGACTTTCGTCTTCTCCGCCGTCATCTTCGGGCTCGCCTGGTGGGTGAAGCTGCCCACCGACCAGGTTGGGTTCTACATCGAGGAATCGCGGAAGGAAGCCGAAGAGGAGGAGTCGCAACTCGGCGGTGCGGTCGCGGGCTGATGCGGTAACCGGGCCGTGAGGACTACCAGGGTGCGACGTTAGCCTGCTCGGTGTGAACGATCTTCCTGGCACCGCCTACGCCGACGATCTACGGATCGGTCATCGGTATCAGCTCGGCTCGCATGCCGTGACCGAGCCCGAGCTCGTCGACTTCGCCCGGCAATGGGACCCGCAAGGGTTTCACGTGGACAAGGAGATCGCTGACGGCGGAGCCTATGGCGGGCTGATCGCGAGTGGCATCCACACCATCGCCATCTATCAACGTCTGGCGGTCGAGGCCGCATTCTCCCGATGGAATGTTGTCGCCGGCCGCCGTCTGGGCGATGTCCGGTTTCTGCGCCCCGTTCGTGCCGGTGACACGCTGAGCGGCGCGATGAAGATCGACGACATCATCTTCGACGACCGTCGCCGGGCTCTGGTCACCCTCACCGCCGAAGTGGTCAATCAGCACGGAGCCGCCGTGCTCAGCGCCGCCGTCGAGGTGTTCGTGCACGCGCGGTCATAGACCCGGCGCAATCGGCCCTGTACTCCTTTACTAGGATATGCAACTATCTTGTGAGGAAACGGACGAATCAGCGAGGAGACCGTGTCATGGTGGACGAACCGTCTGTGCTGTCGGCGATCGACAACGGGGTCGCGACGCTGACACTGAACCGCCCGAAGTCGATCAACGCGCTCGACCATCCGATGGTCACCGCGATGGACGACCTGCTGCGGGCGTGGGCCGCGGACGGCAGCATCGATGCCGTGGTCCTCATCGGTGCAGGTGAGCGGGGCTTGTGCGCCGGCGGCGACATCGTCTCGATCCACCGCGATGCAGCGCGGTTGAGCGGCGCCGGTGCTGATGACGCCGACGCGGCCGCCTGTCCCTCGGCACAGTTCTGGGCCGATGAGTACCGCCTCAATGCCGACATCGCGCGCTATCCGAAGCCGTACGTCGCGATCATGGACGGCATTGTCATGGGGGGCGGCGTCGGGATCTCCGCGCACGCCAACACCCGGATCGTGACCGACCGCACCCGACTGGCGATGCCGGAGGTGGGCATCGGGTTCGTTCCGGACGTCGGCGGCACCCACGTCCTGGCCCGGGTGCCCGACAACCTCGGCGCCTACGCGGCGCTCACCGCGGGGTCGCTGTCCGGGGCAGATGCCATCGCGATGGGGCTCGCCGACCACTTTGTCCCCGCTGATGACCTCGACGCCTTCCGGCAGGCCATCGGGGAAACCTCGGTCGCCGACGCGCTCGCGAAGTACGCCCAGCAACCACCCGAGTCGAAGGTGGCTGCGCAGCGCGACTGGATTCGCGACGCCTTTGCCGCCGACTCGGTCGCCGGGATCATCGACCGGTGCCGGGCCGTCGGAACCGAAGAGGCCGACAAGGCCGCCGCCACGATCACGGCGAAGAGTCCTCTCGCGCTGGCAGTGACCCTACGTTCGCTACGCGACGAGCAACCCACGCTGACCGACACGCTGCGTCGCGAGTACCGGGTCTCGCTGCGGAGCCTGCTCAACCCCGACATGGCCGAGGGCATCCGCGCGCAGGTCATCGACAAGGACCGCAATCCGTCCTGGCGGCACGCCGACCACTCGGCGGTCACAGTGGCCGAGGTCGACGCCTTCTTCGCGCCCCTTCCCGACGAGCTGGAACTGACCATCAATGCTGCACCACAGGAGGATTCGAGTGTCTGACCTCGAGACGATCGTCGTCGAACGTGACGGACGCGTGGGCGTCATCACGCTGAACCGGCCGAAAGCCCTCAACGCACTGAACACGACCTTGATGCGTGAGGTCGTCGGTGCGGCGGCCGAACTCGATCGCGACCCGGATATCGGCGCCATCGTGATCACCGGCTCCCAGCGTGCGTTCGCGGCCGGCGCGGACATCAAGGAGATGTCGGCGAAGTCCTACAGCGACGTCGTCTCCGAGCAGTTCTTCGGCGCCTGGGACGATCTGTCCCGACTGCGTACGCCGCTGATCGCGGCGGTCACCGGCTATGCGCTCGGCGGCGGCTGCGAGCTGGCGATGATCTGCGACATCCTGATCGCCGGGGACAATGCGGTGTTCGGGCAGCCGGAGATCAATCTCGGCGTCATCCCGGGAATCGGTGGCTCGCAACGACTCACCCGCGCGGTGGGCAAGGCGAAGGCGATGGACCTGGTCCTCACCGGCCGGAACATGAAGGTCGACGAGGCCGAGCGCCTCGGTCTCGTGTCACGGGTCGTACCCGCGGAGGACTGCCTGTCCACGGCCAAGGAAGTAGCCGAGACGATCGCCTCGAAATCGTTCATCGCCGCGTCACTGGCCAAAGACGCGGTCAACCGGGCCTTCGAATCCGGACTCGCCGAGGGTATCCGGGCCGAACGTGCATTGTTCTATTCGACCTTCGCCACCGATGACCAGACCGAGGGGATGGCGGCGTTCGTGGAGAAGCGCGAACCGAAGTTCACCCACCGCTGAGCATTCGCCGCCTGATCCGTCATGGCGCGAAGATGCGCTGCAAGGCGGGCGCCACACCTCGGTCGTCGCGGATCGGCACACACCGTCCGTGACCGACGAGCGCGAGATCTCGTCCGAGATCCACATCGTGTTCGCCGGACACGTCGAGCAGCACATCGAGTCGGCCGACTGTGGCTGCGGCCGAACGTGGGTCAGGACCGGCGTTGTGGACGCAATCACTCAACAGCAGGACCCGCGCGTCGGTCGGCGGCACCCCGCGCAGTTCGTCGGCCGCTGTCGCCAGCGCGAAGGCCACATTCGTGAGTCCTCGCGCGGGCAGCGTGAGCAGACCGTCGACCACCCGATCGGGGTCGACCGGTTCACCCAGTGGTGAGATCAGCGCGGCGTCCGACCAGAACGCGACGACGCCCACCGCATCCCGGGAGAATTCGCCGACCAGCGCGCCCACTGTGGCGGCGGCCGTACGGACCTGCTCGCCGCGGGCAGACCCGGAGATGTCGACCACCAGCATGACCGACCGTCGACGACGGACACGGAGCCGGACCAAGATGTCGTCGTCGGCCGGGAGCGGGTTCCCGGAGACCACCTCCAGGGTGGCGTCGAGGTCGATCTCGTCGGAGTCGCCTCGCCAACGCCTGGTCACCAGCGAACCGGTCGCCGACCGAGGCGCCTCGCGAGTGCGGATGATCTGCGCGAGAGCAAGTTTCCGTGCGATCCGGCGCGCACGCTCGCGGACCTCGTCGTCAGAGACCAGCGGTGCGCCGACGTCGTCGAGGTTGCCACCTTCGTCGGTCTCGCCGGTGGGACCCGCCGAACCCCGACCCGCCAACCGCTGTTCGTTGCGGCCACGCGATCCGGCCAGGACCAGTCCGCCACCGCGAGAAGCCGGCACGAACAGGTCGGGCACGTCGTCAAGGTGCTTGGGCTTGCGCCGCAACGGCTTCAACGTTCGACGGCCCTGCCGGCGAGGTATGGATGACGGCTTCGTCAGCGGTGAATCCGCCTCGACGGCTCTTCAACCGGGCGCAGCGGCCGCCGGTCTGAGGAAGAAGTGGTCCTGCCAGATCTCGGTGAGGATACCCTCGGCGGTGGTGAAGGCGGTGTCGTCCAGATGGATCCGCCCCGACAGCGACACCTGCATCGCGTCGAGGAATGCCGACGTGTAGCCGTCCGGCAGATCGCGTGGGGGATCGACACTGTCACCGTCCGGGATCGGCACGCCACGCATCGCGCACAGCTGGGCGGCGACCATGGCGAGGTCGATGGCTCCGCGGACGCTGCTGCCTTGTCGAATGTCCTCACGGACTCGTGTCACCCGGGTGACGGCCACCGCGTCGGCAACAACCCGGGGCGCGACTGGGGCGGACCTTCGAGAGACGATCTCGCGTTCGGCATCCGCCTCCTGATAGTCGACGACGAGCCGACACATCCGGTCATGCACGGAGGTCGACAATCGGGTCGTGCCGACATTGTCGTAGGGGTTCATCGACGCGACGACCCGGAAGGTGGGCCGCGCCGTCACGGAGCCGACGCGAGGGACGGTGATGATCCGCTCGGCCATCGCGGTCAGCAAGGTGTCGATGGTGTCCTCGGGCGCACGGTTGAACTCTTCGACGTAGAGGAAGCCCCCGGCGCGCATCGCCTCCAGGAGTGGGCCGTCGACGAAGTTGTCGGCACTGTAATCCTCACGCAGCACCCGTGACGGATTGTGGTGGCCGACGAGCCGGCTCGGTGTCAGATCCGCATTTCCCTCCACGAGCACGAGGGGGATGCCCCACTCGGTGGTGATCGCCCGCAGCAGTGTGCTTTTCGATGTGCCGGGTGGACCCTCGAGGACCAGGTCGCGACCCGCCGCAACCGTTGCGAGCACCAGATCGAGTTCGCGCTCTCGGCCGACGACCTGCGCCGCGATCCGTGCTCGGATCGCGGCGAGGTCATCGGTGTCGTCGAGCGTCGATGGGTTGACGTTCACATCACCGGTTCCTGGTTGACGCCGGTGAGCAGCATGTGTCCGGCATCGACCGGGATGGTCACCCCGGTGACGGTGGCCGCGAGTTCCGAGTTCAGGTACAGCGCGGTGTTCGCGATGACCTCCGGAGGCATGAAACTGGTGCCCTTGAGTGCGTGGAAACCGTATCCGCCGGCGACGAGATCGTCTGGGGTACCGCCCTCGTGCCCGGCAAACATGTCCCAGGCCGCCTGCTGGTTGGTCATCGGTGTCAGGATCGCACCGGGATTGATGGAGTTACAGCGGATTCCATGCGGGGCCAATTCGAGAGCGATGTTCTTCATCAGTCCGATCACGCCATGCTTCGTCGCGACATAGTGTGCGTAGTTCATTCCCGGCTCGAGACCGTTCACCGACGACGTGATCACGATGGATCCGGTCTGCCTCTCGATCATGTGCGGAGCCACCGCCTTGGCGGACTTCCAGACCCCGGTCAGGTTGACATCCAACATGTCCTGCCACATGTCATCGGTCATCTCCCAGAACGGGGCGCGAGTCCAGATGCCGGCATTGGCGATGAGGATGTCGATCTTGCCGAACTCCGCGATGCCGGCGGCGACCGCCGCATCGAGTTGCGACTGATCGCGGACGTCGGCATCGAAGGACACCGCACGGCGGTCGAGTTCCTCGACCTGACGTACTGTTTCGGCCATGTCCTCGGCGGTGGCGAGAGGATAGTTGGCCGACTCGATCTGCTTGGTGATGTCGAGAAGGATGACGTCGGCACCTTCGCGCGCCGACGTCACGGCGTGTGCGCGTCCCTGCCCTCGTGCGCCGCCGGTGATGAGTGCGGTCTTGCCGTCCAATAAGCCCATGGTGACTCCTTTGTCATCGGATTCGGTTGCGTGAAAGTGATCTACAGACGTCCGCCGGCGTCGACGACGTGCGTCGTGCCGGTGACGTAGCGCCCGTCGTCGGAGACGAGATAGAGGATGGCGTTGGAGATGTCGATCGGCTCGACCATCGGGACGGGTAGCCGATTCATCTCGCGCGCAGCCTCTTCGAAATCCGCACGGGTCGGGTGTTCGAGGTCGGGTCGGAACAGCTGGTAGGTGGCGTCGTTGAGGATCATGTCGGTCGCCACCGTCGTCGGATGCACGGTGTTGACCCGAATGTTCTGCGGCCCCAATTCCTTGGCGAGCACCCGCATCAGGCCGATCAGTCCGTGTTTGGCTGCCGAGTAATGGGCGATGTTCTCGTTGACCGTGATCGCCGCCAGTGAGCTGGTGAGAACGACCGCACCACCACGGCCGCCGGCGACGATGTGGGGCACCGCGGCCCGGACCGTCTTCCACACGCCGGTCAGATTGATCTCGATCATGGTGTCCCACATCTGTTCGTCCATCTCGAGGGTGGGAGCCATCGTGCTGATTCCGGCGTTGGCGAGGACGATGTCGAGGCGCCCGAGTGCGGCAACGCCGTCGGCCGCGGCCTTTGTCAGCCCGGACAGATCCCTTACGTCGACCTCGGAAGCGATGATCCGCCGATCGAGCGCCTCGACCTCCTTGACGGTCTGTTCCAGGTCACCGGGGCGTGCGGTGGCGTAGGGAACGGTGTCGATCTGCTCGCTGACGTCGACTGCGATGATGTCGGCGCCTTCCTGTGCGAGCCGGATCGCGTGACTTCGTCCCTGCCCGCGGGCCGCTCCGGTGATGAAGGCGACCTTGCCATCCAACTTGCCCATCTGAAGTAACTCCTCTTCACCCCGACCGTGTGATCCACGTCTCAGCGCCACGATATGTCACACGGTGTCAAAACGCGGTGAAATCGCAAATCCCGTGGTGGCCGGGCAGTGATGCGACCATGATGCGATGGGAACCGAGACCACGCGCTCCGGAGTCGGCAAGTCGTCTGTCGATGCAGGTGTGGACCGTGGCGGTCGTCCGGCAAGTACCAGCGCACACGAACTCGCGGCCGCGGCGCAACGATTGTTCCTCCGTGACGGGTTCGACGAGACCAGTGTCGAGCAGATCGCGGCCGCGGTGGGGGTGAGCCGGCGTACCTTTTTCCGGTACTTCGCCACCAAGGCCGACGTGGTGTGGGTGGAGTCGGATGCCGAACTCGCCGAGTTCCGCAAGGCTCTGGAGTCGTCACCGCAGGCGGCCGAACCGGCGGATGTGGTTGCGCAGGCGTTCATCTCGGCGATCGACCACGGTCGGCCCGAAGCCGAATGGGCGCGTCAGCGCGCGGAACTGATCCTGAACACCCCGGCGGTGCAGGCGCATGCGAACGCCGTCTATCGACAGTGGCGTGCGGTCATTGCCGATTTCGTCGCGCGCCGCACCGGAGATCACCCCGACGGGCAGTATCCACTGGCCGTCGCGTTTGCCGTGCTCGCGGCGTCGTCGGCCGGTCACGAGCGTTGGCTCGCCCATCCGGACGCCGATCTGGCCGACTGTCTTCGCCCGATGTTCGCGATGATGATGCCGCGACGACCGCACGTCACAAACACCTAACAAGGTGTTCCTCGGCTTGGGCTTGGGTGGTGGCCACAGCTAGCATTTGTGACAGATGTGACAAATGTGACTGAAGGGGACTTGATGGTGGGCGCACGTTCGGGTCGACGGTGGCGTGCGTGGGTCGGTGCGGTGACGGCTACCGCGGTCGCGCTGACACTCGGCGCGGCGGCCGCGTCGGCGGCCCCGACACCCGACCCCGCGGTGTCCCGGATCGACACGATCATCCATGACAACAAACAGCAGGTCACCGCGATCGTCTATTCGGCGGCGATGCGAAAGATGATCCCGATCACCGTGCTCCTGCCCCGTGACAACACCAAGCCGCGTCCCACGTTCTACCTGCTCAACGGCGCCGGTGGCGGTGAGGACTCCGCGACGTGGGCGGCCAAGACCGACTATGTCAAGTTCTTCGCGGACAAGAATGTCTACGTGGTGACCCCGATCGGGGGTGCGTTCTCGTACTACACGGATTGGCGCCGCGACGACCCCGTCCTCGGCCGCAACAAATGGCAGACCTTCCTCACCAAGGAACTGCCCCCACTGATCGACAAGGAGTTCAACACAACGAAGGTCAACGCGATTGCGGGGATCTCGATGGCAGGGACGTCGGTGCTCAATCTGGCGATCGCCGCACCGCACCTGTATCGCTCCGTCGCCGCCTACAGCGGGTGTGCACGGACCAGTGATCAGTTGGGCCAAGCCTACATTCGGATGGTCGTCGCCGATCGCGGACAGGGCAACCTCGACAATATGTGGGGTCCGGTCGGCGGGCCGGGCTGGCGCGAGAACGATCCGTTCATCAACGCCGCCAAGCTACGCAGCACCAAGGTGTACATGACCAGCGGAACAGGATTGCCGGGACCGTATGACCAGATGAATGCGCGGTTGGTGCAGGGAAATCCGTTGACGCTCGCGAATCAGGTGGTGCTCGGCGGCATCATCGAAGCCGCGGTCAATCAGTGCACGCAGGACATGGCCGCCCGCCTTCGTGGCCTGCGCGTCCCGATGAAGTTGATTGCGCGCCCGACCGGTACGCATTCCTGGGAGTACTGGGAGTCCGACCTGCGTCGCACCTGGCCGATGATCTCCGCCGACCTCAACCCGAAGCCGGCGAAGGCCAAGAGCCCGGCGCCGGTTGGGCATTGATGTAGCGGGATCTCGATACGTCCTCGCCTGGCGGCTCGGACTACTCGATCAGCGGGGCCGTAGGTGATGAGCGGCAGCGAAGATCGGTATCGAGACCTCGCACGCCAGGTGACCTAGCTGATCCGGTCCTTGAGCAGCAGTCGGACGGTCAGCTCGAGACGGTTGGTCACGTCGGTCGCCGAGGCGCGGCGGGTCAGCCACTGCACCAGATTCGACATCCACACATCGGAGATGACACGCGCGATCGCGAGGTCCTCTTCGCCGGGCTCGCCTTCGTCGACCATCGCTCCGGCCAGCAGTCGGTCGATGATGCCGGCCACCTGATCGACCTCGGCGGTCGCCGACGCGTCGGCGAACATGAACGCCCGCGTCATGGCCTCGGTGAGCAGCGGGTCACGTTGCATGGCGTAGGTGATCATGTCGAGCACGTGGCGTAGCCGTTCGATGGCGTTGTCGCCGCGCAGCTGAGAGCGGTCGACGCGCGATTCGACGCGCTCGAATTCGCGCGCCAGTGCGGTCACGAGCAGGTGCACCTTCGACGGGAAATAGCGGTAGAGCGTGCCGACGGCCACATCGGCCTTGTCGGCCACGGTCCGCATCTGGACGGCGTCGTAACCGCCCTTGGAGGCCAGGGCAAGCGTGGCGTCGAGAATGCGGCGACGGCGCTCGCGCTGAGCGGCCGAGCCGGTCTCGGTTCCTCCCGACGACGCGCCGGTCGTCGGGGCGGACGGCGCCGCCGATTCGACGGACGCGTTGGCCGGTGCAGATCGTGCCATGGGCTCGCAGACATCCTCACGTGATTCGGACCCTGATGGGACCTGGTGCCGGGTGCCTACCGGTCGGCAACCACCCATGGCATATTAGAACAGGTTCTAATTGCCCGTCACAACCTGATAGACAGAGGATTCACGTGACAATCGCCACGTCAACCGAACAGATCGCAGTCCGTGACGCGATCGCAACCTGGGCGCGCGGCGTCCACACCACTGAACTCGTTCGTCAGGATATCGACAAACCGGCGGATCAGTGGGTCGGACTGCTCGGCCAACTGGCCGAGTTCGGTCTTTTCGCGGGTGCGCTCGCCGAGGAGCACGGAGGATTCGGCGCCACGTTCACCGACGTCGCGGTGATGGTCGAACAATGCGGCGTCAGCCTCGTTCCGGGGCCGATCGGTCCGATGATCGCGGCTGCTCTCGAGCTCTCGCGGTGCACCGACGACCGTGCCGCAGACCTTCTCGCGCGCGTGGTGGCGGGTGAGCTGTCGGTCACCACGCCGACGCGCGCGTATTCCGGTGACGAGTCGATGGCCTTACGTGATGGTGAGGTCGATCTGGGAACGGTGTCCGGCATCGTCGATGGCGACGCGCTGCTGGTGCCGATGAGTGTCGGCGGGGCCGACGTGGCCTGGTGGATCATCCCGCCCGGCGTGGGGACTCGCGACGTGGTGCCGCAGGGCGCGATCAGCGGCACCGAATCGGTCTCGCGGGTTCGCCTGAGGGGCGTCGATCCCGCCGAGATCATCGAGATCGCGGATGCGGATCTGGTCGCCGGCGTGCTGACGGCGACGCTCGCGGCCTACCAGAGTGGGGTGGCCCGCTGGTGTCTGGACACCGCGGTGGACTACGCCAAGGTGCGCACCCAGTTCGGTTCGCCGATCGGATCGTTCCAGGCCATCAAACACATCTGCGCCGATATGCTCTGCCGCAGTGAGGAGATCACCGCGGTGGCATGGGACGTCGCGCGGGCCGTGGATGCGGTGCTCGGCGATGACGGTGACGGGCGTGCCCGCGATCAGCTGCGCCTGAGTCGCCTCGCCGCCGATGCGGTGGTCGCCGAGGATGCCGTGGCCAATGCCAAGGACTGCGTGCAGGTACTCGGCGGCATCGGCTTCACCTTCGAGCACGACGCGCACCTCTACCTGCGTGCCGCGGCGACTGCCCGCGCCGCGCTGGGGCAGGGTGTCCGCCCTCGACGTGAGCTGGCGCGCCTCGGGCTCGACGGTGCCCGGCGCGAGTTCGAGATCGATCTGTCCGCGGTCGAGGATCGCCGCGAGGAGGTGCGCGACGCCGTCGCAGCGTTCGCGTCGACGGACCCGGACGAGCGGCGTGCGGTGATGGCCGAGACCGGTTACCTGATGCCGCACTGGCCGCGGCCCTACGGCCTCGATGCCGAACCGGCGTTGCAGCTGCTCATCGACACCGAGTTCGATCGCGCCGACATCGTGCGGCCCGACCTGGTGATCGGCGCGTGGGCGATCCCGACCATTCTGGAGCACGGAACCGACTCTCAACGGCAGCGATTCGTCGGTCCGACGTTGACCGGCGACATCGTCTGGTGCCAGCTGTTCAGCGAACCCGAAGCCGGCTCCGACCTCGCCGCGCTGCGGACAAAAGCCACCCGCGCCGACGGCGGCTGGCGCCTGCAAGGACAGAAGATCTGGACGTCGCAGGCGCACAACGCCGGCTGGGGGGTCTGCCTGGCCCGCACCGACCCCGAGGCGCCCAAACACAAGGGCATCACCTACTTCATCGTCGACATGAGTGCACCGGGCATCGACATCCGCCCGCTGCGGGAACTCACCGGTCGCGCGAACTTCAACGAGGTGTTCCTCGACGACGTCTTCGTCCCCGACGACTGCGTGGTCGGCGAGGTCAACGCGGGATGGCGGCTGGCGCGCACCACACTGGCCAACGAACGCGTCGCCATGGGTGGCTCGGGGCTGGGCAAGGAGATGGAGGCGCTGCTGCGTCAGATCGGTGGCATGGACCGTTCGCTGGGACCCGGTGAACTCGGCGACCTCGGAGCGCTCTTCGCACAGGCGCATGTCGGGCGGGTCGTCGATGCCCGGATGGTGACCCAACGGCTGGCGGGCCACGACCCGGGCGCGCTGTCGAGTGTGCGAAAGCTGATCGGCGTCCAGCATCGGCAGGCGGTGCCGGAATTCGCCCTGGATCTCCTCGGTGTCGACGGTGTCGCCGCGAGCGACGCGTCGGATGGCTTCCTGCAGAATCGCTGCCTCTCCATTGCCGGTGGAACCACCCAGATCCTGCGTACCGCCGCGGCGGAACGGATTCTCGGATTGCCCCGGGGATGAGCGGCCCGTTGGGGCCGCGAACGGTGTGAACGGGCAGTTGAGGGCCCATAGCGCCCACGTGGGCCACCCCATCTGATACAACTAGAACAGGTTCTAATTGTGGCAAGGAGGCAGTGGGGTGGACTTTGCCCTCGATGACACGGCGCTGGCGGTTCGGGACGCCGCTGCGGAGGTTTTCGCCCGGCATCAACCGGACTGGGAATCCAAGTTCGGTCAACGCGGTTTCGGGACCGCCGGTCCGGGTGCTTTCGATGAGATTCTCTGGCGGTCGATCAACGACGCGGGTCTGATGTCGCTGCCCCTGCCCGCCGATCTCGGTGGGGACGACGTGACAGTGGTCGACCTGCTGCCGCTGCTGCGGCGGATGGGTGAGTCAGCGGCGGTCACACCGGCGCTCGGGACTCTGGCGTCGGCGGTGCTCCTCCACGGAGCAGATGCGCACGCCCGCGCGAAGTGGGCCGGCACTCTCACCGGCGGCGCGTGGCATGCGGTCGCCGTCGGCGAACAGGGTGACGCCCTGACCGGCACACCCCGTACGACGATCCGAGACGGCCGACTCACCGGCACCAAGACCGGAGTCCTGCACGCCGAGGGGGCCGCGGCCCTGCTGGTGACCACCGACAGCGGCGTCGCGATCCTGGCGCCCGGTGCCGATGGCGTCTCCCTCACGCGGACCCCGTCGTCGAGCGGCTGGGGTGAATACACGGTGCGCTTCGACGGCGTCGCGGTCGAGGACGACGACGTCCTCACCGGGGATGGAGCTGCGCTGCGGGACCTCTACCGGCTCGCGATGTCGGCCTATGCCGACGGGCTGGTCGCCGGTGCCACCCGACTGACCGCCGACCACGTCACCCAGCGTGAGCAGTTCGGCAAACCGATCGCACTGTTCCAGGCGGTCGGGCAGCAACTCGCCGACATCTATGTCATTGCGCGATCGATGAATCTGGTGACCACCGCAGCGGCCTGGCGGATGACCGAAGGACTTGACGCCACACAGGATCTCGGTATCGCAAGCTACTGGCTGGCGGCGGAGATCCCGGCGACCCTGCGGACGATGACCCACCTGCACGGCGGCATCGGCGTCGATGTCACCTACCCCCTCCACCGGTACTTCTCCATCGCCAAGGATCTGGCGCGGCTGATCGGCGGCTCTGACGCCAGGCTCGACGAGGTCGCCGACGACTCGGACGCGCGGCTCGACCCGAAAGTGCAGGCAGCAGATGTTCATTGATCTCACCGACGAACAACGTGCGTTGCGTGCTGAGCTACGAGACTATTTCGCCAACCTCGTCACCGCCGACGACGCCGAGGTGATGCTCACCGAACGACACGGTGACACCTATCGCAAGGTGATCCGGCAGATGGGCAAGGATGGCTGGCTCGGGGTGGGCTGGCCGAAAGAGTATGGCGGCAAGGGTTTCGGTGAGATCGAACAGCAGATCTTCACCAACGAGGCGGTTCGGGCCGACGTGCCGCTGCCGGCCGTCACTCTGCAGACCGTCGGGCCGACCCTGCAGGAACACGGGACCGAGGAACTCAAACGGAAGTTCCTCCCCGACATCCTCGCCGGTGAGGTGCACTTCGCGATCGGCTACACCGAGCCGGGCGCCGGCACCGACCTCGCGTCGTTGACGACCACCGCGGTGCGCGACGGTGACCACTACGTGGTCAACGGGCAGAAGATCTTCACCACCGGCGCCCACGACGCCGACTACATCTGGCTCGCGGTGCGCACCGACAAGGATGCGCCCAAACACAAGGGCATCTCGATCCTCATCGTCGACACGAAGGATCCGGGATTCAGCTGGACCCCGATCATCACCGCCGACGGCGCGCATCACGTGAATGCGACGTACTACAACGACGTTCGTGTCCCGGTGTCGATGCGTGTCGGGGACGAGGGTGGTGGTTGGCGGCTGATCACCACACAGCTCAATCACGAGCGCGTCATGCTCGGTCCGGCCGGGCGAATCGACGGACTCGCCGCGCGCATCCGTGCCTGGGCGCAGCAACCCGGCGCCGACGGGACGGTGATCGCCAAGCATCCCGACGTGCGGCGCGCACTGGCCGAGATCGAGGCGTACGCCCGTATCAACGAACTACTCAACTGGCAGGTCGCATCGACCGGTGAGGCCATCTCGATGGCCGATGCAGCTGCCACCAAGGTGTTCGCCACCGAGCGGCTGCAGCACATCTGCCGACTGATCAATGAGATCGTCGGTCGTTACGGCGATTTCACCGATCCCGAGACGGCCGCATTGGTGGAATGGCTTGATGTTCAACAGAAGCGCCACGTGGTGATCACGTTCGGTGGAGGGGTGAACGAAGTGATGCGCGACATGATCGCCACGGCCGGACTCGGATTGCCGAGGGCCAAGCGATGATGCCCCGGGCGTGGGGTCTCGATACGCCTCCTCGCTGTCGCGAGCACTCCCTCCGCTGGTCGAGTAGCCCCGAGCCGCTAGGCGAGGGGCGTATCGAGACCTCGCGAGCCGCCGGGTCTCGATACGCTTCCTCGCTGTCGCTCGTCAGCTACTCGACCAGCGGTGGGGTTGCGTTTCGCGTGCCGGCCGAGGGGCGTATCGAGACCTCGCGAGCCGGCGGGTCTCGATACGCTTCCTCGCTGTCGCTCGTCAGCTACTCGACCAACGGTGGGGTTGCGTTTCGCGCGCCGGCCGAGCGACCTATCGAGACCACCAGGGAGATCGCATGAGCACCCCCACCGACATCCGTGCCGCCGCCGACGCGATCAAGGCCGACGGCCCGAGCGCACCGAGGAAGGGTCGCGATCCGATCAACCAACCGATGATCCACAACTGGGTCGAGGCGATGGGCGACGAGAACCCCATCTACACAGACGAATCCGCCGCCCGTGCGGCGGGCCATCCCGGAATCGTCGCGCCCCCGGCCATGGCGCAGGTGTGGACGATGCGCGGCCTGAACCGACCACGCACGGACGATGATCCGCTCGGCCGCGCCACCGAACTGTTCGACGACGCCGGCTACACCTCGGTTGTCGCGACCAACTGCGACACCGTGTATCACCGCTATACCCGGCCAGGCGAACAGGTCTGTATCTCTTCGGAACTCGTCGGTGTAGTCGGCCCCAAGAACACCGCACTGGGCGAGGGCTGGTTCTTCACCACCCGCAACACGTGGACGGTCGACGAGGAAGTCGTCGCCGAGATGGACTTCCGCATCCTGAAGTTCCGTCCACCGACAAAAGGGCCGGAGCAGCAGGCGGATACGTCGGCCGTGCCCGACGACCTCGACCCGACGCGAATGCTCAAACCGAGCGCTTCGCGAGATACCGCGTTCTTCTGGGACGGAATCGCCGCCCACGAACTGCGAATCCAGCAGGTCGAGGACGGGACACTTCGACATCCGCCGATCCCGGCGACCTGGAAACCCAGGCAGGCCGACGGGAGCGTGCCCGAGACCGACTACGTCGTGTCGACGGGGCGGGGGACGGTGTACAGCCACGTCGTCCACCACGCACCCAAGGTGCCCGGGCGGCAATTGCCGTTCGTCGTCGCTCTCGTCGAACTCGACGAAGGGGTCCGAATGCTAGGCGAACTCCGCGGTATCGATCCCGCCGACGTCCGCATCGGACTCCCGGTCGAGGTGACCTTCCTCGACTTCCCGGCCGACTCGGGCTCGGACGCCTGGACTCTGTACGCTTTCACGGCTGTCGACTCATCGGGGGAGAAGTGACCAGTCTTGCACCGCAACCGGTTCGGGTTGCCGACACCCTGCCGCCGCTGACCATCGACGCCGGCCCCACCTTCGTGGTGGCGACCGCGCTGGCCACCCGCGACTTCCAGGATGTGCATCACGACCGGGACCTGGCCCAGGCGAAGGGTTCCAAGGACATCTTCGTCAACATCCTCACCGACACCGGGCTGGTGGAGCGGTTCGTCACCGACTGGGCGGGGCCGTCCGCGCGTATCCGCTCGATCAACCTGAAGCTCGGTGTGCCGTGGTATGCCTACGACTCGGTCACGTTCACCGGTGAGGTCACCGACATCACCGACGGGGTGGTCACCGTCTCGGTGACCGGCACCAACTCATTGGGCAAACATGTGATCTCCACGGTCACCCTGACCATCGGCGGAGGTGAATGATGGCGACTCTGTCCGGGAAGGCCGCGATCGCCGGCATCGGCGCCACCGAGTTCTCCAAGGACTCCGGCCGCAGCGAGCTCCGGCTGGCCGCCGAGGCCGTATCCGCGGCCGTTGCCGACGCCGGCCTGACACCGGCCGACGTCGACGGCCTGGTCACCTTCACGATGGACACGAATGCGGAGATCGCGGTCGCCCGTGCCGTGGGCATCAAGGAGATGACGTATTTCTCCCGCATCCACTATGGCGGCGGCGCCGCGTGCGCGACCGTGCAGCAGGCGGCGATGGCCGTGGCGACCGGCGTCGCCGACGTCGTCGTCGCGTATCGGGCGTTCAACGAGAGGTCCGGGCTGCGCTTCGGGCAGGTCAACAGCGCCGTCGCGAACCAGGAGAACTCCTCGGGCACCGACAACGCCTTCTCCTACCCCCATGGCCTGTCCACCCCGGCTGCGTTCGTCGCGATGGTCGCGCAACGCTACATGCACGAATACGGTGCAACCAGTGAGGATTTCGGCCGGGTCGCGGTGGTCGATCGCAAACACGCGGCGGTGAACCCGAACGCGTTCTTCCATGGCAAGCCGATCACCCTGGAGGATCACCAGTCCTCGCGCTACATCGCCGAGCCGTTGCACCTGCTCGACTGCTGTCAGGAATCCGATGGTGGTGTGGCCATCGTCGTGGTGTCCGCCGAACGTGCCCACGACCTCGTCCATCGACCCGCGGTCATCTCGGCGGCGGCTGCCGGCAGCGCCGACGACCAGTTCATCATGTCCAGCTATTACCGTGACGACCTGGCCGGACTGCCCGAGATGGGCCTCGTCGGGCGGCAGTTGTGGCAGCAGTCGGGCCTCGGACCCTCCGACATGGACCTGGCGATCCTGTATGACCACTTCACGCCGTACACGCTGATGCAGCTCGAGGAACTCGGGTTCTGCGGTCGCGGGGAGGCCAAGGATTTCGTTCGTCGCCCAGGCGCATTGGAGGTCGGTGGTGAATTGCCGCTCAACACCCATGGGGGACAGCTCGGCGAGGCATACATCCACGGGATGAACGGTATCGCCGAGGCGGTTCGGCAGTTGCGTGGCGACTCGGTCAACCAGGTCGAGGGCGCCGAGAAAGTTGTGGTGACCGCGGGTACGGGGGTTCCGACCAGCGGCCTGGTTCTCACACATTCCAGCTAACTAGGTGCGCTCACAAGGAGAAGAGATGAAGTTCAATCTGGCCGACGTGTTCGAGACGGTCGCCGACTCGGTGCCCGAGCGCATCGCATTGAGCTACGAGGGCAGGCAGATCAGCTACGCCGAGCTCGACGGACTCGCCAACCAGGTCGCACACATGCTGTCCGACAACGGGATCGGCGCGTTCGACAACGTCTCGCTGTTCTTGAAGAACAGTGTCGAACACGTCACGAGCCTGCTGGGACTGTTGAAAGTGCGTGCGGTACCGGTCAACATCAACTACCGCTACACCAATCCCGAGCTGCACTACATCTTCGACAATTCGGATTCGCGGGCGATCATCGTCGAACTGCCGGACCATCAACGCAGCGTCGCCACGCTCCTGCCCGAGTTGCACACCGTACGTGCGGTGTTCGTGATCGGTGAGGTCGTCGACGAATTGGCCGTCGCGGCCGCGAACCTCTCGGACGGACGCGCGGTCGAGATCGTGTCGTTCGCCGACGCCTACGCCAAGCCCACCGAGCGGGATTTCGAGCCACGCACCGGCGAAGAACTGTATCTGCTGTATACCGGAGGCACCACCGGATACCCGAAGGGGGTCATGTGGCAGCACGACGACTTCTTCCGCAAACCGCTCTCGGGTGGCAACCCGTACGGCGAGGCGCGCAAGGATCTCGGTGAGATCGCAACCGCGGTCAAGGATTTCCCGTCCATCGCCTTCCTCCTCGCCGCGCCGCTGATGCATGGGGCGGCGTCGTATTCGCTGTTCACGTTCTTCACGCTCGGCGGACGGCTGGTGATCCAGCGGGACTTCAAGCCGGCTGCGATCGTGTCCGAGGTCGAGAAAGAACAGGTGCAGATCATCCTGATCGTCGGCGACGCCATGGGCATGCCGTTGGTCGAGGAGTTCGAACGTTGCGCAGGCGAGGTCGACCTGTCGTCGTTGTTCTCGGTCACCTCGGGCGGGGCGATCTGGTCGCAGCATGTCCGCGACCGATTCCTCGGCGTCAAACCCGATCTGGTGCTGCGTGACAACTTCGGGGCTTCGGAGTCGGGCAACGACGGCGAGATCATGATGGATGAGAACGGCAACCTCCGGGTGCCGCCCACGGACAAGATGATGGTCGTCGACGAGCGGCTCAACAAGATCGAGCCGGGCTCCGGCGACGTCGGCTACATCGCGCGGATCGGCAATGTGCCGCTGGGCTACTACAAGGATGAGGCGAAGACCGCCAAGACCTTCCCGACCCTGCCGGACGGTACCCGCATCTCGATCCTCGGTGATATGGGCACGGTGGAGGCCGATGGCACCATCGTGTTCCTCGGGCGGGGGTCGCAGTGCATCAACACCGGCGGTGAGAAGGTCTACGCCGAAGAGGTCGAGGCTGTCCTGCACGCGCACCCGGCCATCGCCGACGCGCTCGTCGTGCCGGTCCCGGACCCGAAGTACGGTCAGCGGGTGGCCGCGGTCGTCGCCGTCGCCGAGAACGCGATCGAACCGAGCATCGACGAGATCCAGGCTCACTGTCGAGAGTCGTTGGCCGGGTACAAGGTGCCGCGCACCGTGGTGTTCGTCGACGAGGTGAAGCGCACACCCGCGGGCAAGGCCGACTACAAGTGGGCCAAGAGCGCGGCCGCCGAGGCGGGCGAAACGGCGGGTGCCGCTTCCTGAGGAGGGTTCGAGCCCTCTGGGTTCGCCACCCGCTCTGTGAAGAGGATTCGAGCCTGCCGGTCTTACCACATGCTCTGTGAAGAGGATTCGAGCCTGCCGGTCTTACCACCTGCTCTGTGAAGAGGATTCGAGCCTGCCGGTCTTACCACCTGCTCTGTGAAGAGGATTCGAGCCTGCCGGTCTTACCACCTGCTCTGTGAAGAGGATTCGAGCCTGCCGGTCTTAGCATCCGCTCCCTGAGGAGCCCCGGAGCGCTAGCGGAGGGGCGTCACGAAGGGGCGCCCTTCGTGACGCATCGCTCGTTCCTCGCGAGGCTCCTCAGGGATCGGGTGGTGGCGGAGCGTGTGACGGGTTCAGCTCGCTCGACCAGGGATCGGGTGGTGGCGGAGCGTGTGACGGGTTCAGCTCGCTCGGCCAGGGATCGGGTGGTGGCGTAGCGTGTGACGGGTTCAGCTGGCTCCTCAGGGATCGGGTGGTGAGACAAGCTCTTCGGGCCTCACACCGACCGCACAAGCCACAACGAAACCACCGCAGCGATCAACGTCGGCGGCACCGACAGTGCGCCGAGGGTCAGGAACCGCCTCGACGGTGGTGGGGCGGTGGCATGGCGCCGCATCACATCGCGCCACAACAGCGTCGCCAACGACCCGAAGTATGCGAGGTTCGGACCGATGTTGACGCCGAGCAGCATTGCGAGCACGAGGCCCGGCTGATGTGCGACCAGGGGTAGCAGCAGGAGTGTGGCCGGCAGGTTGTTCAGCACGTTGGCGAGCGCCGCGGCGAGTGCGGCAACCGCCAGCAGGGCGAGCAGGCCTGTGCTGGACGGGATCAGGTGGGCAACGGCGTCACCGAGGGGGCCTTCGCGAACTGGCAGGATCACCACGCCGAGGGCGGCGACGAACGCGAGAAACGGAATATTCGCGGCACGGACGGCGCGGACGGTCCCCGCGACCGGGTCGGTGGCGAGCAGCGGAAGGGTCATCGCCACCGCCCCGACGGCGGCGATTACGACGAGGGGCACACCCAGGGGTTCGGCGACAAGGAATCCGATCAGCAGCAGCCCCAGGCACGTCAGCGTCCAGCGCGGAGGCGAGGGGTCCGCGGCATGATCGTCGGTGCTGTGCTGTTTCGCCGGTTCGGCCAACTCTGTCGCGAAGAACAGACGGAACACCATGTACTCCACCATGATCGCCACGATCCACGGCAAGGCCATCGTCCCGGTGAACCCGAGGAACGTGAGGCCGGTGGCGGAGAATGCGATCAGATTGGTCAGATTCGACACCGGCATGAGGGTCGACGCGCTGTTGGCCATGTGGGCGCACGCGTAACCGATCGGCGCGACGCGGGCCCCGATCCGTCGGGCGGTGTCGACCGCCAGTGGAGTCAGCAGCACGATGGTGGCATCGAGGCTGAGGATCGCGGTCACCACCGCGGCGACGGTGAAGACGATGCGCAGCAAGCGGGTCGGCGATTCGCGACTCCACCGTGACACCAGCGCACCGACCCAGGCGAACACCCCGGTCCGCCCGCACACATCCGCCACTACGAGCATGGCCGCAAGAAACCCGATCGTCGGCGCCATGAAGTCGAGTTCGTCTCGGGCACTGGACCATTGGGTCAGTCCGAGAGCGAGCACCAAGGCCGCGGCGGGCACCGCGACCAGCGCGGGCGAGCGGCCTCGGGCCACCATGGTGAACACCACGACAGCCGCCAGCAGCAGGATCGACACCACCGCGCCCACCACGCTGTCGGAGGAGATCACCGCCGAACCAGCAGTGTTCAACCGCCCGACCGGCTGTCGACGACGTCATCGGGTGTCTCATCGAGTCCGTCGCCGTCCTCGCCGTCCTCGGCGGTGTCCGCGGGCTCCTCGACCATCCGCAACGGTGCCAACCAGAACAGCAATACCGAACCCGCGATGACGACGCTGCCGAGCACGATATACGCCTGGCTCAAGGGCCCCATGAAGGCTTCGCGTGCACCGTCGAGGATGCGGTCGGCCAGCGGGCCGGCCTGGCCGGCGAGACGATCGGCCACGGCGCTCGCCTCCGCAAGGGACCGGCGCACGGTCTCCGACGCGATGTCGGCCTGAGCGATCAGCGCCTGCCCGCCGGCGGCATCGCCCGCGGCTATGCGCTGCTGACCCGCCTCGACCATCTGCTCGCGGGTCGAGTCGGCCACCGGGCCGATCCGCGACGACCAGCCGGCGGCGACGATACTGCCGGCCAGCGCGATGCCGATGGCGGCGCCGACCTCGCGTGCGGTGTCGTTGATCGCCGACCCGATGCCCTGGTTGTCCAGCGGGGTGTTGGTCATTATGGCCGTCGTCGACGGCGCATTGGACAGCCCGATGCCCGTCGCGAAGACGCCGAGTATCCACGCGAGCGACCAATAGCTGTCGTAGTCGAGGGCGCCCATGAGCAGGATGCCGACACCGGCGAGCAGCACGCCGCCACCGATGAAGTACTTCACCGCGTGGAATCGGACGGCCAGCCAGTTACCGACGAGCGAGAAGACGCCGACTCCCACCACGAACGGCAGGAGCGCGAGAGCCGATTCCAGCGGCGAGTATCCGAACACCAACTGGAGCTGCTGCAACAGCAGATAGAACAACCCGAATGACCCCAGGAACTGCATCGCCACCGACAGCGAACCGGATCCGAAGGCGCGGTTGCGGAACAGACGGATGTCGAGCAGCGGCGAGGCGCGGCGGAGCTCGATGACGCAGAACACCCCGACCAGCACGACACCGCCGATCAGGCACGACAGGACGAGGGCGTCATCCCATCCGCGATGGGGCGCCTCGAGAAGGGCGAAGACGATGCCGGTGACCGCGACGATCGACGACATGGTGCCCAGAAAGTCGAAGGGGCCGGGGTTGCGGTCCCGAGAGGTGCCGATGGTGAAGCAGAAAGCGATCGAGACGACCGACGATGCGGCGAAGGTGATGAAGATCGAATGCCACGAGAAGAACTCGAGGAGGACGCCGGTCACCAGAAAGCCGGCGATGGCGCCGCCGCCGGCGACGGCCGCCCAGATGCTGACGGCCATCGCCCGCCGGGCCTCCGGCACGCCCGAGGTGATCAACGACAGGGTCGTGGGCATGATCAGCGCGGCCCCGGCGCCCGCGAGCGCTCGCGTCGCGATCAGTTCGGTGGGATTGGTGACCCAGATTGCGAGCAGCGACGCGATGCCGAACACGATCAGCCCGACGATCAGCACACCACGACGACCGAATCGATCCCCGATCGCGCCGGCCGGGAGCAGGAGCGCAGCCAGGGCAAGGGTGTAGCCGTCGACGATCCAGGTCATCTGCCCGGCGTCGGCGCCGATGTCGATCGCGATGTCCGGCAGCGCGGTGTTCAGCGCGGCCATCGCGGCGACCACCATGCTCACGGCCGCGCAGGCGATGGTGATCAGCCACGCCGACCGGAGAGCCTCTCGCGAAAGCGTCACGTTCCTTGCCACCCCTCACCAGATCCCCACCACAGGTGTTGCCTTTTCGTAATCGAGACACGCGGTGTCGGTGCCTTCAACCTGAGAGCAACATGTGACACATTTATCACTGCAGTAACAAGGGGAATCGCTATCCACCCGGATCAATGTCGATCCGGACAACCGAAAGCGGGAGATCATGGCCTCACCCCAGGTCGCCTCTTCACAAGGTACCGACATCTCACCGGCGCGCGTGCACGTATGGCGTGTGCTGTCGATGCTGGCCGCGCTGGTCGCGGTCGTCGTCGGCTTGCTCCTCATCGTGACATCCGCAGCCTGACCACAGCATCCGCCCCCTCAGACGCGGACGCGCCCATCGCTCGGCCCCAACGGGCCGATCGATGAGCGCATCGCACGATCTCGGAAGTGACTAGGCGGCGTGCTTCTCGATCGCGGCTCCCACTCGGGGCAGCGCCGCGATCACATAGCTCTTGGCCTTGCCGCGCAGGGAGTTGTAGGCCTTGGCCAGGGCCGGCTTCGCGGTCGCCGCGTGATCGTCAGTCACCGTCAGCAGGGCTTCGGCCGCGGAGTCGCCGTTGGCCACCAGGTGATCGGCAAAGGAGACGCCGGCCGGCTTGGAATCCCACAGCGGCTGCAGCGCGGTCAGGAATTCCGGCAGCATCAGGTTCGTCGCCGACGACACCACGCCGGGCTTCACCTTCTGGGCCGCCGCATACGCCGCCTTCACCGCGGCGCCACCCAGTCCCTTCTGATCCGACACCTCGGCGTCGATCACGGTGACCAGATCAGCGACGACGGCGTCGCGGTCGGTGCCGAGCAGGGACTGCAGCGAATCACTCATAGACGTCTCCTCATGTGAAGCCGGGGCGGGGCCGCCCGGGTACGGGCGGCCCCAATTGTCCGGGTCGAGATTACTGCCCTGCCCCGGCCTGCGGGGGACGCTCACCGGGCTGTGGTGCACGCCACGTCGGGGTGGAGAACGTCAGTACTTCTCCGACTGTCCGCCGTCGATCGGGATGACGGTCGCGTTGATGAACGACGCGTCGTCGGACAGGAGGAATGCGACCAGGTTGCCGACCTCGTCGGGCCGCCCGAAGCGCTTCATCGGGTTGACGCTCACGAACTCGCGTCCCACCTCTTCCCAGTTGTCCGGATCGATCTGCTTGAGTGAGCCTTCGACCATCGGCGTCATGATGGCGCCGGGGGCGATCGCCTTCACCGAGACGCCGTACTGGCCGTACTCGATGCCCGAGTTGCGGGTCAGACCCACCACACCGTGCTTGGCGGCGGCATAGCCGGACTGGTTGCCGACCCCGCGGATGCCGCCCACCGAGGCGGTGTTGACGACGCTGCCCGAGCCCTGCTTCTTCATCACCGCGAGCACATGCTTGAGGCCGAGGAACACACCCCGCAGGTTGATCGAGACGACCTTGTCGAACTCGGCAGTTCCGAAATCCTCGGTCAGGTCCTGCTTGCCCTCGATGCCGGCATTGTTGAAGAACCCATCGATCCGGCCGAAGGTCTCGACGGTCTGGGCGACGTAGCCTGCAACGGCGTCCTCGTCGGATACATCGGCCACGATCTGGATCACTTTCGCGTCCGACGACACGTCGGCGACCTTCGCCGCGGTGTCGGCGAGACCTCCGCTGCTCACATCGACCAGCGCGAGGGACGCGCCCTCGGCGGCGACCTGCACGGCGGCGGCGCGGCCGAGTCCGGATCCGGCGCCGGTGATCAATACAACCTTGTCGGCGAACCGAGCTGTCATCTGAACCAACCTTCTTTCCTGTGAGTCGGCTCGTCTCGGCGGCGGGTCGAGATACGCTCACAATAACGAGACGCAACGTTCCGTTATTCCACATGTCTGGGGGCACGACACAGATGAGCGACGATGAGGCTCGCGGACGCGGACGACCCCGTGATCCCGATCTCGACGACAGGATTCTGGCGGCCACCCGCGCGTTGGTCGGCGAGGCCGGGTATCACCAGGTGACCATGGAGGCCATCGCCTCCCGCGCGGGCGTGGGCAAGGCGACGATCTATCGGCGCTGGCAGACCAAGGCCGCGGTGGTGACCGATGCGTTCACCGCCGAACTCGTGGTGCCCCCGGTCCCCGACACCGGCTCGGTCCGTGGGGACGCGCTCACGCACCTACGCGAGCTGGTGCACACCTTGACGCTGCTGGGTGGACCGTCGGTGGTCGCCGGAGCGTTGGCCGAGCGAGGCGAGGCCGGCCAGGTCGAATTGCGCGACGTCGTCGGTGCGCGTGCGGCGAACGCCGTAGCGTTGTTGCGCCGAGGGATCACGCGAGGCGAGCTACCGGCATCGCTTCCGGTCGACACCGTCGCCGACAGCTGGGCCGGCTACCTGTTGTATCGCGTGGTCTTCGTCAGGACTGTGCCCGGCGATGACGATCTGCGGGAATTGGTGGAGCTGTTGCCGGTGCGGTGATCTCGATACCCGCCGCGCTGCCGCTCGTCGGCGGCTCGATCAGCAGCCGGCTGTTCAGCGAATGACCTCCAGCACAACATTCCCGAGTGCCGGTGCGCCGTCGCGGTCGGCCACGGCCGCGGTGATGAGCAGCTCGTCGCCCTCATCCCAGACACTCACATCGAGTGTCTCGCCGGGGAAGACCACGCCGGCGAAGGATGCCGAGTAGCTGCGAACGGTAGTGACGTCGCCGTCGAGTACGTTGTCGACGACGGCGCGGCAGACCGCACCGTAGGTGCACCGCCCGTGCAGGATCGGTCGGGGGAAGCCCGCATCGGCGGCGAACGTCGGATCGGAGTGCAGCGGATTGCGGTCGCCGCACAGGCGATAGAGCAACGCCTGCTGCGGCAGGGTCGGGATCGAGAGGCGGTGATCGGGTTCCCGCTCGGGATAGCTGACCTTGGCCGAGGCCCCGCGCTCGCCGCCGAAACCGCCCTCGCCCTTGGCAAAGATCGACCATCGTGTGGTCCACAGGTCGTCGCCCTGGTCGTCGGTGGTGACGGATTCGAGGATGACCACGGCGGCCGCACCCTTGTCCTGCACCTCGACGATCCGGGTGCGGCTGGTGGCCTTGCCGGCCGGCGGCAGCGGACGGTGCGGCGTCACCTTTTCACTGCCGTGCACGACTTTCGCCAGATCGATGTCCACGCCGGGGTAGGAGACCGTCGGTGCCTCGGTCATGTGAAAGGTGGCTGCGACCGCCGCAAACGTAGGCAGGACTTTGGGATTCACGTCGTAGATGTAGGCGAGGGCGGCAGTGTCCATCGGGTCGGCCGCGGCGCCGACGGCGAGGTGATAGAGCGCGACGTCGGATGCGGACCATTCGAAGGTGGTCTCGCCGAGGTCGGCGCCGACGGCGATGGCGGGGTCGATGGGCACGGTGATCAGGCTCCTGTGCTGGTGGACGGGGTTGTGCTGGTGGCCTTCTGCGCAGCGGCGTCGAGCGCGGCGAGATAGCCGAAGACGAGAGCGGGTCCGATGGTGGCACCCGGCCCGGCATAGGTGTGGCCCATCACCGGTGCGCTGGTGTTGCCGGCGGCATACAGTCCGTCGATGACCGATCCGTCGGCCCGCAGCGCGCGGCCCGACGCGTCGGTCTCGATGCCGCCCTTGGTGCCGAGGTCGCCGGGCACCATCTTGACCGCATAGAACGGTGCCTTGGTCAGAGCGCCGAGGCTCGGGTTCGGCTTGTTGGTGATGTCGCCGTAGTAGTGGTCGTAGCCGCTCGTGCCGCGGCCGAAGTCGGCGTCGACACCGGAGCGGGCGAAGCCGTTGAAGCGTTCGGTGGTGTTCGCGAGCCCGTCGGCGGGCACACCGATCTTGTCGGCGAGTTCGCGGATCGATCCGGCCTTGACGACCACCCCGGCCTCGAACCACTTCTTCGGAAGTGGCTGACGCGCATTGATACCGGCGAAGAGATAGCGGTTGCGGCACGTCTGGTCCATGATCAGCCACGACGGCACGTTCTCGCCGGGACCGTCGCCCTGCCCGTAGTCGCCGCCGTACATCTGATGCACGGCCTCCACATAGGGCAGCGATTCGTTCATGAACCGCTCACCGCGCTCGTTGACGATGAAGGTGCCCGGCACGGATCGCTCCGACAGCGCAAACCACGGTCCACGCGGAAGCGGGATGGTCGGGCCCCACCACGCGTCGTCCATCAAGGCCACCGAGGCGCCGATCTTGAGGCCGGCGTTGATGCCGTCCCCGGTGTTCGACGGTGCGCCGGTCGTCCAGTCGGAACCGATCGGCTCACGCTGGTACTTGCGCCGCATCTCCGGATTGTTCTCGAAACCGCCGCACGCCAGGATCACCCCGTGCCGCGCGTGGATCTCGAAGGTCTGCCCCTGCGATTCGGCGACCACACCGACCACCCGGCCATCCTCGGTGAGCAGATCGGTGAGACCGGTGTTGAGCCGGAGCGGCACGCCGAGTTGACGCACGCCGAGCAGCAGCTCCGCTGCCAGCGCGGCGCCCATCGCGATGAGCTTCTTGCCCCGGGAACGGGCCCAGAAGAAACGGGTGCCCACCTTCGCCATCCGCACCGGACCGCGCCAGTGCCGGATGCCGGTGTTGAGCCAGCGATAGTCCGACTGCAGCACCACCATGTTCAGCGGGGCCTTGGTGTACTGCGGGTGCAGGGTCTTGAGGTCGTCGCCGAGCTTGCGGGCGTCGAAGGGACGCGGTTCCACCGACCGTCCGCCCAGCCGGCCACCGGGGGCTTCGGGGTAGTAGTCGGAGTAGTTCTTGACCCACTCGAGGTCGAGCGGGGCGTTCTTCATGAGGAAGTCCAGCGCTTCGGGACCGCGGTCGATATAGGCGTCGACCCTGTCCGCCGGCGCGTGCTCACCGATGATCGCGTGCACGTACTCGCGGGCCTTGGCCACCGTGTCCTCGACGCCGTCGCGTTTGAGCACCGAGTTGTTGGGGATCCAGACCCCACCGCCGGAGCGTGATGTCGAGCCGCCCCAGTACGGGGACTTCTCGATGATCACCGTCTTCAGACCGCTGGCGGCCGCGGTGATGGCTGCACTCAGTCCGGCCGCGCCTGCGCCGACGACGATCACGTCGTAGGTCTCCGGGGAGGTGGTGGTCTGGTCTGCTGGTTCGGTCGCGCCGGCCATGGAAGTCCCTTCGTGCGCCGCGGGTGCAACGTGTTCTACCTGAATTAGAACACGTTACAGAAATGGAGCGCCAGAGGAGTGTCAGTTGACGCTGCCCGCACCCAGCGGACCCGACAGTGTCGGCGACACTCCGCGCCGCAGCATCTTGGCTGACAGTGCCCTCACGCTGGGCATATCGAGGCCGAGCCCGTGGGTCAGATAGCGCTGGAACGAGCCGTAGGACCGTCGGATCTGGTCGAACGATGCCGCGAGGAAGCCGCGCTGCACGCCGAGGATCGGCGCGAACAACGAGGGGTCGGTGACAAGGCCGTGATCGACCAGCGCTGTCATCTGGGCCGCGTTACCGGCGGCCAGGCGATCGTTGGATACGAGGTAGTCCTGGTATACGGCCCGTTCGGGCACGCCGAGCGCTGTGAGCAGCACGGCCGAGATGAGGCCGGTCCGGTCCTTGCCCGAGGTGCAGTGGAAGAGCAGTGGCGTCGCCGACGTTGCGATGTCACGCAGTGTCGCGCCGATCTGATGCCGGGCGCTCGGGTCGGTCACCATCCAGCGGTAGTAGTCACGCATCATCTGCGCCGCCTTGCCGGACCCGAGCGCCTCCTGCTGGGCGGCCGGCCCTGCGCCGATGATGCGGTTCACCCTGACGTAGAAATCGTCGGAGGGGTTCCAGATCGGCCGCTTGGTGTAACGGACGGGCGGCAGGTCGTCGGGATTCGCCGCCACCTCGTTGGGTGAGCGCACGTCGATGATGTCGGTGACGCCGAGCATGGTGAGCTTCTGCTTGTCGACGTCGGTCAGGGTGTTCAGCGCGTTGCTGCGGTAGACGACACCGGTCCGGACGACGGCCCCGGTGCGGGTCGGGTATCCGCCGACATCGCGGGCGTTAGCCGCCGTGATCCCGATGCTCGTACCGCCGCCGGGTGCCGCGGACGCGGCCGGCGCCACCTCGGGGATGGTGCCGATGCCGATGGAGGTCAGACCTATGGCCAGTGTTGCGGCGGCCACCCGGAGGACGGTGCGACGACGGAAGCTTCTCAGCACAGATGTTCCTTTCACAGACGGATATCGGATTGTCAGAACCGGATTCGGGCAAAGTCGCCGGTCGGCCGCGACTGGCAGGCGAGGACATAACCGTCGGCCAGGTCGTCCTCGTCGAGGACGCCGGTGTCGGCCATGGTCACCTCGCCCTCGACGACGACGGCCGTGCAGGTTCCGCACTGTCCCTCGCGGCAGGAGTACGGAACGTCGAGACCACGCGTGAGCATCGCCTCCAGCAGGCTCTGCGAGCGTGGCCAGCGGATGGTGTGGGTTGCGCCGTCGGTGTCGATCTCGACCGTCGCCGCATCCGCGTCGGCAGCCACCTCCGCATCCGAGTCGGCAGCCGGGGCCGGGGCGGGTGCCGCGAACGGATCGCCAGTCAGCGACCTGAAGACCTCGACGTGGACGTGTGATCGCGGAACGTCGAGTCGACTCAACGCTTCTCGGACAGTTGTCATGAAGCCGGTCGGACCGCAGATGAAGGAGTGACGGTCGGAGAATGTTCGGGCGAGCTCGGCGAGCCGTTCAGGAGTCGGCTGCTGCCGGGCCACCTCCAGCCAGTGGATGACCGTCAGCCGGTCGGGATGACGCGACGCGAGATCGCGCAGTTCGTCGGCGAAGATGACGGAGTCGGCGTCGCGGTTCGCATAGACCAATGCCACGTGGCCGGTTCCAGACGCCAACGTCGCCTTCAGGATCGACAGCAGCGGGGTGATCCCGCTGCCCGCACCCCACAGCAGGAGATCGTCATCGAGAGACTCTGGTGTGAAGATCCCGGCCGGGGGCAGGATCTCGATGATGTCTCCTTCGGAGATGTTGTCGCACAACCAGTTGGAGCCGTAGCCGCCGACGGTGCGCTTGACGGTCACCGTCAGACCGGCGTCGGTGACCGGGCAACTCGACAGTGAATAGCATCGCGCGACCGAGCCGCCCCGATCGCTGGGGATGCGCAGGGTCAGGAACTGACCGGGGCGATAGACAAAATCGTGCCTGCGGTTGTCGGGCACCGTGAACACGAGCGACGTGGCGTCACGGGTTTCCTCGATGACCCGGGCGACCCGGGCCGATGCGGAGCGCGGCGGGGCCACGTCGGCGGCAACCGTCGTCATAGGAACCTCCTGGAGTTGCGTTGTCGCCATCGTGGGCGGGGCTGAGTTCGGATGGGCGCACGCATTCTGCTGTCCGGGAGAGATTCGTGCGGACGTCCGCTGAGCGGGAGGACGCAGAGCCCGGGCCGCAGGGCCGCACCTAGGGTCGCCGCCATGGACATCTGCAGTGGGAGTACACGGTGAATCGTCTCTGTGATCAGGTTGTCCTGGTCACCGGGGCCGCCAACGGGATGGGGAGAAGTCATTGCGTGCGGCTTGCCGAGGAGGGGGCACGGATCATCGCGATCGATCTGGAGTCGGCTGCCGACGATCTTGCCGTGACGGCGAAGGAGGTCGACTGGGTCGGTGGCCAATGTGTCTCCGGATTCGCCGACATCCGCGACGTCGATCAGCTCGCGTCGGCGGTGCGTCAGGGCGTCGACCACTTCGGGCGGCTCGATGCGGTGGTCGCCAACGCCGGCATCTATCCGGACGCAGCACCGTCCTGGGAGATCTCCGACGACGACTGGCGGCGCGTGCTGAACATCAACCTGACCGGTGCCTGGCATACCGTGAAAACAACCGTGCCGCATCTTGTTTCGGGAGGCGCGGTGGTGCTGATCGGGTCCACCAACGCGATCAAGGGATCGGCCGGGACGTCGCACTACTGCGCGAGCAAGCACGGGCTGGTCGGTCTGGCGCAGACCTTGGCGAATGAACTGGGCCCGGGTGGTATTCGCGTCAACGCCGTGCACCCGGGTTCGGTGGGGACCTCGATGATCCTCAACGACCGCGTGTTCGCCAAGCTCCGACCCGACCTCACGGCGCCGGGAGAACAGGATGCGGAGACCGCTCTTGCGTCGCGTAACCTGCTCGGTGTCGGGTGGGTGAGCCCGGTCGACGTGAGCAACGCGGTGTTGTTCCTGCTCTCGGATGAGGCCCGTTTCGTCACCGGCACAAACGTCGTCGTGGATGCCGGCCTCGTGGCAAAGACGTCGTGATGGGGCGCGTCGAGGGTAAGGTCGCGCTCGTCACGGGGGCCGCACGGGGGATCGGACGGGCGCAGGTGTTGCGGTTTGCCGAAGAGGGAGCGAATGTCATCGCGCTCGACATCTGTCGGCAGGTGGAAACGACTGTCACGCCACCATCGGCTCCCGACGATCTGGCCGAGGTGACCCGACTGGCCCGGGAGCGGGGTGCTCGCGTCGTGCCCGGTGTCGTCGATGTGCGCCAGGGGGATCGGCTTCGCGATGCTGTCGATGCCGGGGTGGCAGAACTCGGCAGACTCGACATCGTCTGTGCGACTGCCGGTATCACTTCGAAGGGGCCAGCGGTCGAACTCGACGAGCAGGCGTGGAACACCATGCTCGACGTCAACCTCACCGGCGTGTGGCAGACCTGTAAGGCAGCGGCTCCGCATCTGATCGAACGGCGAAGTGGCGCCATGATCCTGACCAGCTCGATCGCGGGTCTGCGTGGGCTGATGGGTGTCGCCCACTACACCGCGGCCAAACACGGCGTGGTCGGTTTGATGAGGTCGTTGGCGAATGAATTGGCGCCGTACGGCATCCGGGTGAACTCGATACACCCGACCAATGTCGACACGCCGATGATCCAGAACGCGGCGGTGCGCAGTGCGTTCCGTCCCGACCTGGAGAACCCGACGCGCGCCGAGTTCGCCGAGGCGGCCACGACGATGAACATGCTGCCGATTCCGTGGGTCGAGCCCGAGGACATCGCGAACGCCGCGTTGTTCCTCGGCTCCGATGAGGCGCGCTACATCACCGCGGTGACCCTGCCGGTGGATGCGGGGTCGACCCAGCGCTGACCCAGTCCCGAGATCATACGACGATGTGGCCCGGTGCGACCGGGCCACATCGTCGTTGTGCGTCGGAACGGGTTTGGCAGCGTGAATCACGTTGTCACCGCGCGCTATTGCCGATTGACCGTTCGGCGCTGGATCTCCCGGACAGTGGGATGCCCGGCTGGTGTGGGCGATGCGGCGCCGGTGTGATGTGACTGGCACCACATTCCGTCGGTGTCGATCACTCCGTCCCGGCCCGACGTCTACGGGTCTTTGTCCCTGGAAGGTATGCGATGCCTGTACAACCCACTCCGAACGAGGACTCGCTCGCTGATCCCAGATCGGTGACATCTGATGACACCCGAGTCTGGACGCCGCGGCTCGTCTTGGGTCTCGCGTCGATCGTGTTGTTGCTGGAGGTCCTGGCGATCAGCTATCTGATGATCTCCACAGCACTGCCGTTCATCGTCACCCACTATCAGACCACGCAGGGGGCCTGGCTCCTGACGGCGTTCCTCCTGACCGGCGCTGTCACCGCCCCCGTCATCGGTCGCCTCTCGGACATGTTCGGCAAGCGCCGGCTCCTGCTCGGGTGTGTCGCACTCGCCGCCGCCGGATGTCTGTTGTCGGCGATCGCGCCGTCCTATGGCGTGATGATCGCCGGTCGTGCACTGGCCGGATTCCTGGTGCCGTGCCTGTTCCTCGGGTACTCGCTCATCCGAGACGTGTTCCCGCCGAGAGCCGTCGCGTTGGCGGTCAGCATCGCCACGACCGGTATGGGCCTGGTGGCGGTACCCGCGCCGTTCCTCACCGGCTGGCTGATCGACGATTTCGGATTCCGCAGCATTTTTTGGTTTCTGTTCGCCGTCGTGGTGGCGATCGGCTTCGCCATTCTGGTCACGGTCGACGAGTCGCCGCTGCGCGTCCGGACGACCGTTGATCTGGTGGGGGCGGTACTGCTCGGTGCCGGGCTGGCTGGAGTGCTCATCGGCGTCAGTTTCGGTCCGTCCTGGGGGTGGACCGCATCGTCGACGCTGACCTATCTGCTAGGCGGCGCCGCATTGCTGGTGGCGTGGCTGGTGTCGGCCCGGCTCGTGAACGATCCGCTGGTGGATCTCGACGTGCTGCGGCGCCGACCCGTGTATCTCACCACTGTGAGTGCGGGTGTTGCTTATGGGATTTCCGGACTGTTCGCGGTTCTGCTGCCGATGATGGTGATGGTGCCGGGCATGATCGGGCTCGGATATGGCTGGGGCCTGTCGGCCGAGGACTTCGCGCTGTTCCAGCTGCCGATGGTGATCGCCATCGTGGCCGGCGGACTGCTTGTCGGTGTCCTGGTGAGTCGTGGCTTCCCACCGCGACTGTTGATGCTGGCGGGCCTCTCGCTGATGGCGGTCGGCATGCTGGTCGTGGCGTTCAACCACTCGGAGAAGTCGACGATCATCCTGGGAGCGGTGATCCTCGGTCTCGGCCAGGGTATGTCGTACGCGGCTGTGCCGAACCTGGTGATCGAGGCGGTGTCGCCGAAGCTGCAGGCGAGCACGGCCAGCATCGTCGCGGTGAGTCAGAGCATCTTCCCGGCGGTGCTGTCGGTGGTCGCGTTCACCGTACTCAACAACTCGCACGTCGCGATGGTCGCCGAAGGCGCTACGTTCTACGACTCGGACGGGTTCAAGGTTGCCTTCGTCATCGGCGCCATCGTCTCGGCGGTGGGCGCGCTCACGGCGCTGGCCATGCCGCGCCGCGCGGTCGATGAGATCACCGAGACCCCAGGGGTGTTGGGCGCTGCCTGACGGTTGTCACCGGTCCCTGAGGACCTCACCACTCGGTCCCTGAGGACCTCACCATTCGGTCCCTGAGGACCTCACCATTCGGTCCCTGAGGAGCCTCGCGAGGAACGAGCGATGCGTCACGAAGGGCGGCCCTTCGTGACGCACGCTCACTTCGTTCGCGGGCTCCTCAGAGCGTGTTTGAAAACTCGGATGTGCGGCGTGTGACGGATGGGATTTGAGTGAACTCCTGGTAGGTCAGTGAGTGCTAACAACACGTACTCACCAGGAGTTCACCATGCCATCATCACCCATCGGTGCGTGCCCGTCCTGCCCGACCCCCACCCACGGGTCTGGTCATCGGTGCGAGGTATATCCGTCCTCCAGTGTCACCGATGCCCAGTGGGCGGTCCTCGAACCGCTCCTGCCACCGGCCGGGAACACCGCAGGACGCGGTGGCCGACCCGAGAAGTGGTGTCGCCGAACCGTTCTCGACGCCGTTTTCTATGTTGTCCGCGGCGGTATCGCCTGGCGACAACTCCCCTCGGAGTTCCCACCCGCGATGACCGTCTACGCGATCTTCCACCGCTGGGTCACCAGTGGAGCGTGGCGCCGCATCCACAACTGCCTCCGCGACATGCTGCGCGTGGCCGACGGCCGCAACCCGCTGCCGACCGCGGCGATCATCGACGCTCAATCGATCCCCGGCGCCGATACCGTGCCCGGTGCCAGTCGCAGCTACGACGCCGGCAAGAAGGTCAACGGACGCAAACGCCACATCGCCGTCGACACCACCGGTCTGCTGCTGGCGATCGTGGTCCACGTCGCCAACATCCAGGACGCCGACGGTGGTGCCCGAGTGTTGGCCGCGCTGCGCGCCCAGTTCTCCACCATCACTATGGTCTGGGCTGACGGCGGCTACCGCGGCAGACTGCTTATCTGGGCGAAAAACGTTCTGGCACTAACCGTTACGATCGTCAAACGCACCGACGACATGACTGGATTCCACGTCCTACCGCGCAGGTGGGTCGTCGAACGCACCTTCGGTTGGATCGTCAAACACCGCCGCTGCGTCCGCGACTACGAAACCCGACCCGACCACCACGAAAACATGGTGTACATCGCCCTCATCGCTACCATGTCACGACGACTGGCCAAACTTGCCTGAGTTTTCAAACACGCTCTCAGGGACCGGGGGGTGAGGTCTCCAGGGACCGGGGGCTCACTTCGTGACGCTCGCAGCGTTACCACCTGCTCCCTGAGGAGCCTCGCGAGGTACGAGTGGTGTGGCGCCACCTGCTCCCTGAGGAGCCTCGCGAGGTACGAGCGATGCGTCACGAAGGGCGGCCCTTCGTGACGCACGCTCACTTCGTTCGCGGGCTCCTCAGGGACCGGGCCGGGAGTCACTTCGTTCGCGGGCTCCTCAGGGACCGGGCCGGGAGTCACTTCGTTCGCGGGCTCCTCAGGGACCGGGGGTGAGACTTCGCTCGCGAGCTCGCTTCTCAGGGAGCGGGGGGTCACTTCGCTCGCAAGTTCGCTCCTCAGGGACCGGGGAAGGAGGCCGGCAGCCGTTTACAGCTCAACAACAGTCGGCGGCCGCCGCACCCGCTCGACGACCGAAGAATGTGCCGTCGCCCAATGAGGTGCCACTGATGTAGCCCCACGAGTGCAGGCCCGACGTGGCGCGCCCGGCCGCGAAGAGCCCTGGGATGGCCTCCCCGTCGAGATCCAGAACCGCACCGTCGACAGTGGTGCACACGCCGCCGAGTGTGAAGACCTCCGCTCCGCCACCACCGGCGGCACCGTATTCCGGTGGGGCGATGCCCTTACGGACGTCGATGGCGGCGAACGGTGCCTGGAGCGGCCGCAGCCACCGGGTGGACTTGTGGAAGTAGGGATCGATGCCGGCGGCGGCATGGCGGTTGTACTCGGCGACGGTGTTCTGCAGGGCGCCGTGTGGCATGCCGATCTCACGTTCGAGTTCGGCGACCGTCTCGGCCACGAAGTGCGGTACCACACCCCACCTCTCGATTTCCGGGACCTCTTCGTATGCCTGTTCGTCGAGGATCACCCATACCCGCAGGCCGTGTTTGAACAGCGCGGCCTGGCCCACCAGCCCGGGGTAGACGTCTTCGTTGATGAACCGCTGGCCGAGGTCGTTGACGATCATCCCGCGCACCATCATCCCCGGGATCAGGGAGATGCCGACCTGACCGGCCGACGTGTGCTTGACCGCGGCACCGGCCGCCTGTGCCATCCGGATGCCACGTCCGTCGTCGCCGCCGTCGCTGTTGACCCCCAGCCCGACCAGCTGTGGGGCATGCTGGGAGACCATGTCCGCGTTGTCGGCGAATCCGCCGGTGGTGATGATGACACCGGACCGCGCCCGATAAGTGACCACCTCGCCGAAGTGACGGGCGAGCACCCCGACGATCCGCCCGTCTTCGACGATGAGTCGTGCGGCACCGGTATCGGTGTGCACGGTGACACCCGATGTGGCGATCGCGTCGGCGAGGACACTCATCAACACCTTGCCGCCGAAGCCGTCCGAGGTCACCCGATGCCCTCGGGGTGCGGGTGTGGCGATGTCGCGAAACGGAAAAGCGTTCTCACCCATCCACATCAGACCGTCGTCGGTTGGTGGTACCCACGTCGGCGATTCCCACAGTGACGGCTTGAACGGCACCCCCTGACCGACGAGCCACCGATGGTGGGCGACACTGTCTCGGCAGTAGAGCGAGATCTTCTCGGCGTCGGCATCCGGCCCGAGCGCCGCCAGCAGGAAGCTCTCCATCGCCTCGGGGGTGTCGGAGATTCCGCAGGCCTGTTGGGTGTCGGTGCCGCCCCCGAGGTAGATCTCCCCGCCGGACAGGGCGGCCGAACCGCCGCCGCCGCTCTGGCGCTCCAGCAGTATCGTGTCCGCGCCGGCGACATCGGCCTCCAATGCGGCCGCCGCACCGGCACAGCCGAATCCGATGACCACGACATCGGTCTCGTGTGTGTACCCGTCGATGGTGGCCGCGTCGACGGGCCGGACGGACTTGGTTGCGTTCATATGATCTCCTCTGGTCGGTGATGAGGTGTTGCGGTTCAATGCGCTTGTGGACAGACGCGAACGCCACCTCATCGGTCCGATGAGGTGGCGTATGCGGCGGGGGAAGCTCCGCTCAATGAGCGGAGCGGTGCAGGAATGCGGAGACGACATTCTCGAAGGCGGTCTTCTGTTCGATCATGGCCCAGTGGCCGCACCGCGGAAAGACATGCAGTTCGGCGTTGGGGATGGTCCGCATCGGGATCAACGCCATGTCGAGGGGACTCACGCGGTCGTCGCGGCCCCATGTGACCAACGTCGGCGCGGTGACCTTGTGCAGCATCGACCACGGTGGTGGCGAATCGGAGTTCTCCATCGCCGCGATCATCGCGGCGAACGCGTCGGAACCGTACATGCGGCGCGCGCTGTCCAGCGTGGCGGGATCGGTGGCTTGTTCCCATCGCTCGTCGATGAGGTCGTCGGTGATCAGCGCCGGGTCATAGACCATGGAGTGCAGCCAGCGCACCAGCCGTTCGCGACTGGGATCATCGGTGAACTCCTGCAGCAGGCGGATTCCTTCCGAGGGACCCGAGCTGAAGATGTTCTTGCCGATTCCGCCGATGGTGACCAAGCGTCCGACGTTCTCCGGGTGGGCGGCGGCGTAGCTCAACGCGACGCCACCGCCCATCGAGTTACCGATGATCGACAGATCGGTGAGAGACAACCCGTCGACCAGCTCGCCGACCGCGTCCAGCGCGGTGACCATCGGATGCGCACCGAAGTCGTCACTGACCCCGAAACCGGGGAACTCCAGCACCAGGCACCGAAAGTGCTGCGCGAAGAACGTGAGGTTGCCGCTGAAGTTGCGCAGGCCGGTGACGCCCGGCCCGGAACCGTGCAACAGCAACAGGTCTGGTCCCGCCCCGATCTCGTGGTAACGCAACGTACCTCGGGACGTGGACATCTCGCGTGTGGTGAGTGCCGGAAGCGTGCTGGTCACCGACGTCACCGGCCCATCGCATAGTCGACGGTCGGGCCTGCGGTCCACCCGCCATCCACCGCCAGCTCGGCGCCGGTCATGTACCCCGCGTCATCGGACAGGAGAAATGCGACGGCACCGGCGATCTCGTCGGGGACCCCGACACGCCCCATCGGTGTGTTGGGATACTTGCCGTCGCCGGTTTCGATGCCGATCGACGACGTCATCGGCGTGTACGTCATGCCGGGATGCACGGAGTTGACGCGGATGTGGTCGGCGGCGAGTTCCACCGCGGTGATCTTGGTGAGTCCCCGGACGCCCCACTTCGAGGCGCCGTACCCACTCGTCAGTGGCAGCCCGGTGAGTCCGGCCGCCGAGGAGATGTTGACGATCGATCCGCCGCCCGCAGCTCGCATCGGGCTGATCGCGGCGCGGATGCCGTTGAACACGCCGAGCAGGTTGATCTCCAGCACTTGCCGGAAGTTCTCGACGGTGTCGTTCTCGATGAACGAGCCGGTCGAGATGCCGGCGTTGTTGACGACGCCGGTGACGGTGCCGAATTCACGCTCGGCGTGGTCGACCGCGGCGGCCCACTGCTCCGGATCGGTGACGTCGAGCCGAACGTAGCGGGCGGAGTCGCCCAGGTCTTCGGCCGTCTGCTTGCCGACATCATCGAGGATGTCGCCGATCACAGCTCGGCCCCCGCGGGCGATGATGCGTCGGGCGAAGGCGGCGCCGAGACCGCGGGCGCCGCCGCTGATGACGGCGACCTTTCCGGCCAGTTGTGGTGTGGTCGTGTCGTTCATGAGGTCACTTCCTGAGATGGTGGCCGGCGCGTCGGTTCGACGCGCCGGCTGTCGGTGGCGAGGATGCCCCTGCGTGCGGCCTCCTCGATCGTGTCGCGCAGCGCTGGGCAGGTCGGGATGGCGCTCGTGTGGCCGTCCGCCGCGGTGAGGCGGGCGAACTCGGGGCAGGCACGCTGGGCGTCCCCGAGCCATTGGACGCTCGTGTGGCTGGGGCTGTACTTCTCCACGAGGACCGTGGTTGCGCATGTCCCACAGATCAATTCCTGCATGGCACGCCTCAGTGTCCGGCGGCGGCGCGACGTGCCGCGACGTAGCCGAACACCATCGCGGGTCCGATGGTGGCACCTGCCCCCGCGTAATCGTTGCCCATCACCGCCGCCGAGGTGTTGCCGGTGGCGAACAGTCCGTCGATCGCCGAACCGTCTTCCCGCAACACCCGGGCTTCGGCGTCGTACACGAGGCCACCCTTGGTGCCCAGGTCGCCCGCCCGCATCCGCAGCGCGTAGAAGGGTGCGCGATCGAGCACGTCGAGAGTGGGGTGGGGGAGGCTGGGGTCGCCGTAATAGTTGTCGTAGGCACTGTTCCCGCGACCGTGATCGAGATCCTTTCCGGTACGGGCGAAACCGTTGTACCGCTGCACCGTTTCGATGAGCGCGGCGGCGTCCACCCCGATCTGATCGGCCAATTCGGTCATCGAGTCTGCGGTGTGCAGCAGGCCGCTCTGCATCCACTCATCCGGGAAGGCCTGGCCGGGCATGATCCCGCCGATCGGATACCGGTTCTTGGCGGTGCGATCGAAGATGAACCAGGCCGGTTCGTGGCCGCCGGCCAGTTGGGCATGCACGAACGTCACATAGGGTGCCGCCTCGTTGGTGAACCGTCGGCCGTGCTGGTCGACGATGATGGATCGGGGAATGGACCTCTCGGAGACCAGGACCTGATTGATGCCGTCGGGCCGCTGGAACGACGGCATCCACCAGGCGTCGTCCATCAGGTCGACGGCCGCGCCGATGTCGACTCCGGCGGTGATGCCGTCGCCGGTGTTGTCGACCGAGGCCGCACTGTAGTCGTCCTGCCCGCCCCGGGGCAGGTGGCGTTTGCGCATCTCGTGGTTGTGCTCGAAACCCCCGGTCGCGAGCAACACCCCGGCCCGTGCCCGAATGCGCAGCTGCTCGCCGCGCTGTTCGGCGACGACCCCGAGCACCGCACCGGATTCGTCGGTGATGAGCGACTGCATGGGGGTCTCCAGCAGCAGCGGCACACTGGCGTCGTTCAGCGCCAACCGAAGCCGGGCGATCAACGCACGACCCAACGTGTCCATGTGCCGTCGCAGCACCAGCGCCTTGATGGCTCGCAGCCCGGTCATCAGCGCGGTACGTCGGCCCTTCCAGGTGCGCATCACCATGTTGAGGGCGACGAAGTCCTTGGACGTGATGAACAGGCCGGGCGGTGTGGCCAAAGCGGCAGGCCGCAAACGGTTCTCGTCGTCGCCCAGCGTGCGCAGATCCACCGGCAGCGGTTCGATCGACCGGCCTTCCGGACGTCCTCCGGGACGCTCGGGATGGTAGTCCGAATATCCCGGGCACCACTGGAATCGCAAGTGAGGGCTGATGGTCTCGAGGAACTCGACCATCCGGGGCCCCTCGTCGATGAAGGTGTCGATGTTGGCCGTCGGCACTCGGTCGCCGACCACCGCGTCGAGGTAGGCGCGGACACCTTCACGCGTGTCGACGATCCCGGCACGCTGCAGTGTCGGGTTGTTCGGTATCCAGATCCCGCCGCCGGACAGGGCGGTGCTCCCACCGAATACCGCGGCCTTCTCGATGACCAGGGTGTCCAGTCCTTCGGCGGCGGCGGCCAGCGCGCCGGTGAGGCCGCCCGCTCCGCTGCCCACGACGAGGAAGTCGACCTCGCGGTCCCACGTCGAATCTGTTGCAGCCATGTCGTTCTCCCTGCTCATCGTGCGCGGATGCTGAGGTCGTCGGGCGACCAGATGGCGCGCATGCTGGTGATCTTCGCGTCGTCGTCGAAGGTCATGACGTCGATCGGTTCGACCACGATGGTCTGATCGGCGGTACGAGTGGTGACCCGGAATCCGAAGGCCGCGGTGTCGCCGGCGACACGCAGGTTCAGCAACTCGGCGTCGCAGTCTGCGCCGTCGAGTGCGCCGTAGAACTTCTCGATCGCCGCACGACCCGTATGGACCTCGGAGCCCACCGGGTCCTCGACGGTCGCATCGTCGGCGTAGAGCGCCGCGATGTCCGCGGATGTCCCGCTGCCGATGGTTCTCAGATACTGGGTGACCCGTGAACGGATCAGGTCATTCGGATTCATCGGGACTCCTTGCCAGATGCGGGTACGGGTTCGGTGCTGCCGCTAGGTGACAGCATGTCCAGCACGGCGAGATGGCTGAACAGGACCGAGGCGCCGATCGGGTTGCCGCCGCCCGGATAGACGGTGCCGCTGACCGCGGCCATCGTGTTGCCGGCCGCGTAGAGCCCGGAGATGCGCACGCCGTCCGCATCGAGCACCGCGGCCGCGGTGTCGGTGCGTAGTCCACCTTTGGTGCCGAGGTCGGAGATCCCGAATGCTGCAGCATGGTAGGGCGGTTGGTCGATGGCGACCATCGGCGACTCTCCGCCGGAGAAGGCGCGGTCGTAGGCCTCGTCGCCGCGGCCGAAATCGGGATCGACCCCATCGGCGACGAACTTGTTGAACTTCTCGATGGTGGCGGTGAGCCCGTCGGGGTCCACACCGATCTTCGTCGCCAGGTCCTCGAGGGTGTCTGCGGTGTGCCACAAACCGGCGGCGACGTAGTCGGCAGTGTCCACCATGGAGACGTTCGACGCCTTGACGGGCGGCACGGTGCCCTCGGTGTCGTCGTAGATCATCCAGAACGGGAGGGTCGCCGCACCGTCATCGACGGTGCGGATGATCTCCCGACCGAGACGATCGTAGGGCGCGGATTCGTTGACGAATCGTTGTCCGTCCTGGTTCACGAAGATGCCGCCGGTGAACCACAGCGCAAATGCGGATCGCCCGTCCGGGTGGGTCAGGCCGGGCGACCACCACGCCTGGTCCATCAGGTCCAGATCGGCGCCCGCTGCGATGGCCGCCCGATGTGCCCGGCCGAGGTTTCCCGACGGCCCCATGGTGTCCCGCGCGTGGCCGGGCACGCCGTACTCCGCACGCATCTCGTCGTTCTGTTCGAAGCCGCCGGACGCCAACAGCACCCCGCGCAGTGCTCGGATTGCGTGCCGGCCGCCGTCGCGCTCCACGACCGCGCCGACCACTCGTCGGTCCTCCACGACGAGCTCGATTAGCGGTGAGTTCAGGTGAAGCGTGGCGTTCGGGAAGTCGTTGATGGCCTTGAGGAACCGTCCGATCAAGGCCTGACCGCCGATGAGCACATCCGGCAGCGGGGCGCCGAGCCGGTCCGTGTCCAGCGGGCCACGCAGCGACTCCCGGAGCTCGCCGAGCTCGGCGGCCGGTAGCGGCACCGGGGTGATGTGGCGCTGCCCGTCGAGTCGGGCGCCGGGCGCCGTGCCGAAATAGTCCGGCCACGGGAACATCTCGAACGCGAAATGCGGATCGGTCTCGAGGTACTCGATCACGTCCGAACCTCGGCGCACATAGGTTTCCTGCAGCTCTGTCGGCGTGCGGTCACCCACGACCGCTCGGAAGTACTGCAGCGCCGCCTCGACGGTGTCGTCGGTGCCGGCGCGGCGCAACACCGGGTTGCACGGGAACCACATCCCGCCACCACCGGAGTAGGCGGTGGTGCCGCCGAATTTGTCGGTGGCCTCGACGACAGCCACCCGCTGGCCTTCCCGCGCGGCGGTGTAAGCGCCGGCGAGCCCGCCGCCCGACCCTGCCACGAGGACATCTACTTCCTCATCCCACTGCATCTGTTCCCCTTTCGTGAACTCCCCGCCGACGCTAGGTCAGATCCGGCGGCCGAGCGGTGTGCTCTCCCGATGATCGGGAAGGTCGTCGTGGCGGGCCGCCAATGGGCCGATCAGCGGGAGACATGCTGGTCGCCGACCGCCCGGGGATCTAGCGTCGGCGGTCGACGAGCAGACCGATCGGAAGGCGAAGTCCTGTGAACAGACCGAACCCATCCTCCACCCCCATGCGTACCGTCGACGTCGTCGTCGTCGGGGCGGGAATTGCGGGACTCTATGCGTTACAAAGGTTTCGACGAGATGGTCACGACGTCCAGGTCTATGAGGCCGGTGGCGGAGTCGGCGGCGTCTGGTATTGGAACCGCTATCCCGGAGCGCGCTGCGACGTCGAGAGTGTCGACTACTCGTACTCCTTCGACGAAGCGCTGCAGCAGGAGTGGGACTGGAGTGAGAAGTACGCGACCCAGCCGGAGATCCTCGCCTACCTCGAACATGTGGCGGACCGCTTCGACCTCATGCGGGACATCGCGCTCAACACCCGGGTCATCGATGTGGCACTGGACGAGGAGTCGTTGCGCTGGCACATCCGAACCGACACCGGCGACGAGGTGTCGGCCAGATTCTGCGTGCTCGCGCTCGGGCCGCTGTCGAGCGCCAACATTCCGCAGATCCCGGGGCTGGCATCGTTTGTCGGGGACGTGCATCACACATCGTCCTGGCCCCACGAGGGTGTCGATTTCACCGGGAAGCGGGTGGGCGTCATCGGCACGGGATCGTCGGGGATACAGGCTATTCCGCGGATCGCGGCGCAGGCGGACGCGCTGACCGTCTTCCAGCGGACCGCCAACTACAGCATCCCGGCCGGCAATGTCGCGCTCGACGACGCCGACCGCGCGCGGTACAAGGCCGGCTACGCCGAACGGCGGCGCCTCTCCATGGACAGCGGTGGGGGTTCCCCGCATCAACCGCACCCGTCGTCGGCTTTGGCGGTCTCCGATGATGAACGTCGGGACGCATACGAGAAACGTTGGCTCCTCGGTGGTGTGCTGTTCAGCAAGACCTTCCCCGATCAGCTGACCGACCCGGAAGCCAACCGCACCGCCCAACAGTTCTGGGAGTCGAAGATCCGTGCCGTCGTCGACGATCCGGCGGTCGCCGACATCCTGATCCCGCACGATCATCCCATCGGTGCGAAGCGAATCTGCACCGATGACAGCTACTTTCAGACGTTCAATCGGCCGAACGTGCAGATCGTCGATGTGCGATCGACCCCGATCGAGCGGATCACACCGAACGGCATCTGCGTCGACGGCCGCACCGTTGAACTGGATTCACTGGTGCTGGCCACCGGATTCGATGCCATGACCGGATCGGTGGAACGGATCAACATCGTCGGTCGCGGCGGGGAGACCCTCAAACAGGCCTGGAGTGAAGGGCCCCGTACGTACCTGGGGCTCGGTGTCTCCGGCTTCCCGAATCTGTTCAATCTGACCGGTCCGGGCAGTCCCTCGGTGCTCGCGAACATGGTGTTGCACTCCGAGCTACACGTCGACTGGGTGGCGGAGGCGATCTCTGCCCTCGACGCGCACGGGGCAGCGGCCATCGAGGCGCGGAGCGACGCGGTGGACGCCTGGGTGCACGAGTGTTCCGAGCGGGCCGCGCAGACCCTGATGCCCGACGCCAACTCCTGGTATCTCGGTGCGAACATTCCTGGAAAGCCGCGTGTGTTCATGCCCTTCGTCGGCGGATTCGGCGTCTACCGCCAGATCATCGCCGAGGTGGCCGCCGACGGCTATCGAGGGTTCGAGATGCTCGCCGCCGACGACACTGCCGACTGACTGACATCGACACGACGCAGGAGCTCCCCGCTTCGATCCCGGGGAGCTCCTGCGTCCGTCGTCGTCGGGCGGCGGTCAGCCCTCGAGGCCGCTGAGGCCGCCCCGAAAGAACAGCAGCGGGATGCCGTCGTCGTCGGCGGACAGCGCCGTGATCGCCGCGACCGCAATGGTGTGGTCTCCGGCTTCGTGCTCCGAGACCAGGTGGCCGTCGATGTGTGCGAGCGCGCCGCTGATCGCGGGTGCACCGTTGTGGGTGGGAGACCAGTCGATGCCGCGGAACTTGTCGGTACCGCTCACCGCGAACTGCCGGCACATCTCCCGCTGATCTGCAGCCAGGATGTTGATGCAGAGTGCGCCGACGTCCCGGGCAAGCGGCCAGGTGGTCGAGTTGCGGGACGGGCAGAACGACATCAGCGGTGGGTCGAGGGACACGGAGACCACCGACTGGCAGGTGAATCCGATCGGACGCTCACCGTCGTGTGCCGTGACGACCGCCACTCCGGTGGCGAAGTTCCCCCAGACGCGCCGGAGGTTCTCGGCGCTGAGGCTCTCGGCGGTGGGGTCGACCTCATCGTTCGCGATCAGGCCGTCGGTTGCGGCGTCCCGTGTTGTGACGTGTGGTGTCATGGCTCCTCCGAATACTGTTATCCACCACAATGATCCGATCTCGTCATGAAGGTCCGCAACGGGTTGTCCCGGTCAGTGGGGAGTCCGGTGAGATTGTGTTCGCAGGTCACGGGTTTGCGGTTGGTAACATGTGGCCGTGACCTCGGTACCGTCTCGATTCGAGGAGCTGCCCAATCTCCCTCCGACCTCCTGGGCGATTCTCTGCATGCTTGCCTACGAGGAAGAGGTGTCCGGTTACGACATCAAGAAGTGGGCGGACTGGAGTCTTCGGCACTACTATTGGAGTCCCTCGTTCAGCCAGGTCTATTCCGAGCTCAAGCGGATTGAGCAGCACGGATACGCCACCTCGTGGATGGCCGACGGGGAAGGTGGCCGCAACCGACGCGTCTACAAGATCACCGATTCCGGACGTCGAGCGGTGCGGATCTGGGCACTGGATGCCCCCGTCGACCCGCCGATGCTCAAACACGGTGTGGTGCTGCGGGCGGCGTTCGGGCATCTGAGCACGCCGGAGAAGCTGAAAGCGATGTTGGCCGAGCACGTGGCACGGATGGACGAACTGCAGCACCGGGTCTCGATCGACGCGGACGCGGCCGAGGCCGAGCCGGCATGGGCCTACGCACGGATCGCGATGCGGTGGGCGGAGCGCTATTACGCCAGCGAACGGGAGTTGGCGCTCCAACTGATGGACGAGATCGATTCTGCAGAAAAGGTTTTCCGTTCCGGTGCGTCGGCCGGCGAGACGTTCCCCAAGCCGCGGCCGGGTCATTGGCGTGAGGTGGAGCAGCAGGTCCAGGCCAGTGAGCACGACGACTGATCTTCGCCCCACCAGCCCCTGAGTAACGAGCTTGCGAGTTGTCGCTCCCTCATTGCGTATCTGCTCCTTCGATCGAGGGAGCGGATACGCAACGAGGGAGCGACAACGATTCCGAACCTCTCAGCGGCATCGAAGCGCCGACTACCCCTCACTCCACGAGAGTGCGGATGTCAGAACAGGTCTGAGTTCGGGCACGCGCACACAACTGTAGCGATGGCATCGTCATGAACCCGTGGATGGCGCCCGGATGGTCACGATGAATGATCGGCACGCCTTCGGCCTCGAGTGCTGTTGCGAAGGCGGCACCTTCGGACCAAAGCGAGTCGTGCCCTGCGGTCACGATGATGGTCGGCGGCAGGTCCGCGAGGTCAGCATGAGCCGGTGACGCATGGGGGTGTGACCGGTCCTCGAACGTCGGAACATACTGGTCCCAGTACCACTTCATCGCGCTCGTGGTGTTGTAGTGGCCCTCGCCGAAGCGCACATGGGATTCGGTGGTGAAGTCTGCGGATATCACCGGGTAGAGCAGGACCTGCGCGCGAATGCGAGGGCCCGCGGAATCGCGGGCGAGGATCGCGGTGACGGCGGCGAGATTCCCGCCGGCGCTGTCACCGGCGACCACCAGCCGGGCCGCGTCCGCGCCGAGCTCGTCGGCGTGTTCGGCTGCCCATTTCGCGACGGCGTGGACGTCATGTGCTGCACCGGGCCAGGGGTGCTCGGGTGCGCGCCGGTAGTCCACCGACACGACGACCGCACCGGTTCCGTTCGCGATCGATCGGCACAGGTCGTCGTGAGTGTCCAGGTCGCAGAACACGAATCCGCCGCCGTGGGCGAAGACGACGAGGGTGGCGCGCTCCGCGGGGAACGGGTCGAGGGGATGGTAGATGCGTGCGGGGATGTCGCCGGCCGGTCCGGGAATCCTGCGGTCGCGGACCGAGGCGACCGGGATGGGATCGGAGTTGGGCTGCAGCCGTGCGCGTATCGCGGCCCGTGCCTGCGCGCCGGTCATATCCTCGACACGTGGGAATCCGTCGTTGAGCAGGGGCAGGATGGCCGCGACCTCGGGATCGATCATCGCGCCACCGGCATCGGGGTCATGCCGAGCGAGCCGTTCACCGGTCCCATCCGCAGCTGATGACGACGTTGCAGTGTGGGAACCACTCGGGCAGAGCCGCTCTCGAGGTTGCGCCAGATGCCCAGCGCCGTCATCCGCACGGGTGCGGCCAACCGATGGTCGAACGTCATCCGATCGGCCGGCCCGCACACCGACACCGCGGCCACGGCGTCGTCGATCTCCCCGATCGGCGCTGCGACACAACCGATACCGGCCAATGACTCCTCGCGCTCGTAGGCCACTCCGTACGCGCGCACCTTCGCGAGCTCGGTGTCGAGGCGCGTGGTACTCGAGATCGAGTATCTCGTCTTCTGGGCCAACGGTTCGCCACGACCAACACAGTCGCGAGAGTCGGTGAATGCCAGGATCGCTTTGCCGACGGCGGTGCAGTGGGCGGGCTGACGTGAGCCCACCCGGGTCGGCACCGATGCGGCCAGAGCGCCACCGATCTTCTCCAGGTAGACCACGTCGGGTCCGTCGAGAATCGCAAGGTGGACCACGAATCCGGTCGCGCGATGCAGTTCGTGCAGGTAGGGCATCGCGGCTGCGTGCAGTCGATCCTGATGGACGGCGATCGAACCGAGTTCCATCAACCGGATGCCGAGTTCGTAGTCGCGACCCTGCCGTCGCAACCAGCGCAGATGCACGAGGCTCTCCAGGATGCGGTGTGCCGACGACCTCGGCAGGCCGGTGCGTCGAACTATCTGGGCGAGGGTGAGTCGGCCCGGCCCGTCGAACGCGTCGAGCACGAGTGAAGCGCGGTCCAGCACCGCGTTAGGGGTGGTGGAGTCGATGTTGATGGTCATGAGCACCTCCATGGGGCTGACGAAGGGAGGAGCAATATGCCTAGTAGGTATATGCCGATTAGGAATATACGTTGTGCTCGCCGTCACATCAAGTCCCTGGCCGGTGAACGACGGGGAGCGCCCCACCCGAGTGGGTGAGACGCTCCCGTACCGCGGGCTGCCGACTACATCGCGGCGAGCGGTTCGCTGCCCGACCAGTCGTGACCCCAGTAGCTGTCGGCGGTGATCTCCTCGGCCGTGTAGTGAGCCTCGTCGACCTTCATGCCCTCGGTACCGAACTCGATGTCCCAGCCACCGGGTGCCCGGACGTAGAACGAGACCATCTTGTCGTTGGTGTGGCGGCCCAGCGTCGACGACACCGCGAAGCCGTCCTTGACGACGCGGTCCAGCGCCTGGCCGACGGCATCGAGGGAGTCCACCTCGACCATCACGTGGATGAGTCCGGGCGCGCCACCGTGCGGAGCGGGGCACAGCGCGAGGCTGTGATGGCGCTCGTTGACGCCCAGGAAGCGGATGCGCATCGGGCCGAACTCGGGCGGCGCGGGCAGTCGCATCGCGCCGCGCGGCAGGAAGCCGAGCACCTCGGTGTAGAAGTCGAACGCGCCGACGGGATCGGTCGTCGGGAGCACGACGTGGCCCAGGCCCTGGGCGCCGGTCACAAACTGCGCGCCGAACGGCGTGACGATCGGACTGTGGTCCAGCACGGGGCCGTGGAAGATCTCCACAGTGGCGCCCGTCGGATCGGTGAAGGAGATGACCTCCTCGACCCGACGTGACTCGGCCTCCTCGATCGACAGTGGCTTCACCGCGACGCCGGCCCGCTCCAGGGTCGCCTGCACCCGCGCGAGTGTCGCACCGTCGCGCACTTCCCAGCCGATGTCGACGACCTCGTCGGTCTCGCCGGGGACGATGACGATGCGTGCGGCGCGTTCGTCCATCCGCAGATACAGCGCGTCCTCGTCGGGTCCGCTGCCCTCGGCAAAGCCGAGCACGTCGAAGGCGAAGGTGCGCCACCGTGCGATGTCATTGGTCTGGATCTTGATGTAGCCGAGACCCTTGATCTCTGTCATGTCGATTCCTCTGTCGATGATGATGATGATGGTGTGTCGTGGCGGATTGGGGTGCGGGCGATCAGATCATCTTCTGCAGCGCCTCCGGCGGCTCGACGCCGAGTGAGCTGAGCGCCGAGGCGTGGTAGACGGTGCTGGGCACGTGGATCGCGTGATTGAGGCCGGCATGCGCGTCGCGCCAGAACCGCTGCAGCGGCTTGTCCATCCGCAGTGCGTTGCCGCCGGAACGCGCGAAGATCTGATCCACCGCCATCACCGCACGCCAGGCAGCACGCACCTGGGTGCGCCGGCCCGCCGCCCGCTGTTCGAACGACACCTCGTTGCCGGCATCGACGATGTCCCACATCGTGTCCACGGTGGCCAGCAACTCCTGGCGGGCTGCATTGATGTCGGCGGCGGCCTCGCCCACCGCGAACAGCACGTAGGGATCGTCCTTGATCGCGGTGCCCTGTGCGCCAACCCGATCGCGCTGATAGTCGAGATGTGCGGCGAGCGCGCCCTCGGCGATCCCGATCACCGCCGACGAGATGCCCAGCGGGAACATGTTCGACCAGGGCATCTTGTAGAGAGTATCGGTGACGCCATACTCGCGCTGCGCTGTGCCGTCGATGACGTGATCGCCGTTCATCACGCGGTAGTCGGGGACGAAGGCGTCCTTGACGATGATGTCCTTGGAGCCGGTGCCCTTGAGGCCCACGACGTTCCACGAGTCGTCGACGATCTGGTAATCGCTGCGCGGCAGGATCATGTGCAGCATGGTCGGCGGCAGGGCCATGTCGCCCTCCGCGGTGCCGAGCATCGCGCCGAGGAAGATCCAGTCGCAGTGATCGGTGCCCGAGCTGAACTGCCAGCGGCCGTTGAAGATGTAGCCGCCGTCGACGGGCACGGCGATCCCGGTCGGTGCGTACGGCGAGGCCATCCAGGTGTCGCCGTCGGTGCCCCAGACCTCCTCCTGCACGCGGGGATCGGCGAAGGCGAGCTGCCACGGGTGAACGCCGACGATGCCGCACACCCAGCCGGTCGCGCCGTCGAGGGCGGCGGCGGCCATCACCGTCTCGGCGAACTCACGGGGATGGGCTTCGTAGCCGCCGTACTTCTTGGGCTGCAGCAGGCGGATCGGACCCGCCGCCTTGAGCTTCTTGGCGGTCTCGTCGGGTAGTTGGCCGAGTCGTTCGGCCTCGTCGGCTTGGCCGCGGATCTCCTCGGCCAGTGCGGTGATGTTCTCGAGTGCTTCGTTCATGATGTCTTTCTCGCTTTCTCGGTGGGTGGTGGGTTCATCCCGATCCCTGAGGAGATCCGGAGCGCTAGCGGCAGTTGTCATCCCGATCCCTCACGAGATCCGGAGTCTCCCCGATCCCTGAGGAGATCCGGAGCGCTAGCGGGAAGTTGTCATCCCGATCCCTGAGGAGATCCGGAGCGCTAGCGGAGGATCGTCACGAAGGGGCGCCCTTCGTGACGCTTCGCTCGTTCCTCGCGAGGCTCCTCAGGGACCGAAGGGGGTGACGCTTCGCTCGTTCCCTGCGAGGCTCCTCAGGGGGCGAGTGGGGTGACGCTCGGCTAGCGCCTCGCTCCTCAGGGACCGAGAGGGTGACGCTTCGCCTCAGGGCCGGGGGCTCGTCAGGAACTGCGGCGACGTCAGGTGTGGGCTTGCAGCGTCGTGCCATCGGCGATGTTCTGCGCGACCTCGGCCTCCCAGCTCTGCACTGCGCGTTCGGTGTCGATCTCGAACTCGAACCGGTTGGTCATGTCGTCGGTGACGTCCTCGACGTCGACGTAGAACTGTTCGTACCAGCGGCGCAACTGGTACACCGGGCCGTCCTCCTCCGAGAGCAGCGGATTGTCGATGGGCGCCTTGTTCTTCCAGATCTCGATGTCCTGCTCGAAGCCCATCTCGACGCCCTGGGCGAACTGTGCGGCCATCCCGGACGCCATCTCGTCGGACATGCCCTCAGGCTTCTTGACCATCGCGCCGTACTGCAGCACAAAGGAATTCGACGTCACCGGATAATGGCAGTTGATCAGGACGGTTTCGATGGTCATGCCCTGCGCCTCGCTCCACAGCCAGTCGATCATGTACGACGGGCCGAAATAGGAGGCGTCGGACCGCAGGGTCGAGTTCGGGTCGTCGTAGTTGGTGCCGACCTCGATGTCGTGGCGCGGAGTGGACCGCATGTACTGGGTCGCGGTGTGGCCTTCGAAGACGTTCTTGAAATACCGCGGGAACGCGTAGTGCACGTAGAAGAAGTGCGCCATGTCCACCACGTTGTCGACGATCTCGCGGCAATGCGACCCCTCGACCAGGATCGAGTTCCATGTCCAGTCGGTCCACTCCGGGCTGCCGAAGCCTTCGATGACCGGAATCGTCACGTCGTCAGTGGGTTTGCTGCCCTGCGGGTCATGCCACACGAAGAGTTGGCCGTTTCGCTCCAGCGTCGGCCAGGAGCGCGTCTTGGCCACCGGTGGTACCCGTTTGGCGTAGGGGATGTCGGTGCACCGGCCGTTGCCGCCCCATCGCCAGTCATGGAAGGGACAGGCGATCGAGTTTCCCTTGATGGTGCCGAGCGCGAGGTTGCCGCCCATGTGTCGGCAGTACGCATCGAGGATATGGAGCTTTCCCGTCTCCTGGGCTCCGAAGACCACCAGCGTGGTGCCGAATGCCTTCACCTCGTGCGGTTGGCCGTCGCGGAACGTGTCGAGCAGTCCGAGACAGTGCCAGCCCCGGGCGAAGCGGGTCGGCGCGGCCGCCGCCTCGATCGTCCTGAATTCTTCTGCTTCCGATGGTGATTGACCATGTGTCCTGTGATCCAGCATCGAGACCTCCAACTCTCCAGACGTACTGGCGTGACGATGTCGATGGTCGTCGGGCCGGGCCGGTCGGGAGGCGCGGTCTCCCGTTCAGCGGACGGCGATTTCCGTCTTCCCGCTCAGCGGGTGCGAATTCCCGCCGCGAGCGGGACGTCTGGTGGTATCGCTGGGGTAGTGACCCCAGACGCCGGCGATAAGTATGGCGGCGAGTACAGCGAGGAGAACCGCGATGCAGCGATACACCGGACGACGAGTTCTGATCACCGGTGGCGGATCCGGGATCGGTCAGGCCACCGTGCTGCGGATGCTCGACGAAGGTGCCGACGTCGTCGCGGCCGACATCAGCGAGGCCGGTCTCGCCGACACCAAGAGCAAGGCGGGGGCATCGTCGAAGCTGACGACGATCGTGGTCAACGTCGCCGACGAAGCGTCGGTCCGTGCGGGCGTCGCGGCCGCGGTCGAGGGCCTCGGCGGACTCGACGTCCTGGTCAATGCCGCGGGAATACTGCGGTCCGCCCACACCCATGAGCTGTCACTGGAGCAGTTCGAGTCGGTCATCCGCATCAACCTGACCGGCACGTTCCTGATGATCCGCGAAGCCATCCCGGCGCTACGACAGGGTACGTCGCCGGCGGTCGTGAACTTCAGCTCCACGTCCGCCGCCTTCGCGCACCCGTACATGGCCGCCTACGCCGCGAGCAAGGGTGGCATCCAGGCGATGACGCACGCGTTGGCCTCCGAGTACGGGAAGGTCGGCATCCGGTTCACTGCGGTCCAGCCGGGCTCCATCTCGTCGGGCATGACCGACGGTAGCGGGGCCAGCGCGCAGAGCGTCGGACCTGGATTGCCCGAAGACGCCGACTTCTCGCTGTTTCCCGCACCGCTGTTGTTCGGCGGTGGGTTTGCGCCGCCGGAGACGGTTGCCGGCGTGGTCGCCATGCTCGCGAGCGAGGACGCAGCCTTCATCACCGGAACCGAGGTTCGCATCGACGGTGGCTCACACGCCTGACCCAGGGGCATGTCGCCAATCTGCAACATGTTCTAAACTAGAACACGTTCACTCTACCGAGAAGGAGTCGAAGTGGCAGTCGACCGGGCAGTTCGTGAGCAGATCGCTGCCGATCTGTGGAACGCGGAGCGGACCGCGGTCGCCGTCGACCGTCCGACCGATTCGTACTCTGACCTCGATGTCGTCGACGCCTACGAGATCCAGCTGATCAACATTCGCAAGCGCCTCGACGCGGGGGCCAAGGTCGCTGGGCACAAGGTGGGGCTGGCATCCGAGGCGATGCAGAAGATGATGAACGTCGACGAGCCTGACTACGGCCATCTGCTCGACGAGATGCAGTACTTCGAGTCCACGCCCATCGACGCCAAGAAACTGTGCTTTCCTCGCGTCGAGGTGGAGGTCGGGTTCATCCTGGGCAAAGACCTGCCCGGCGCGGGCTGCACCAACGAGGACGTGATCGAGGCGGTCGAATGGGTGGTGCCGTCGATCGAGCTCATCGACTCACGCATCAAGGATTGGAAGATCACCCTGTGCGACACGATCGCCGACAATGCGTCGTCGTGCGGCTGGATTCTGGGGGAGCAGCGTGTCCCGATCAGCGAGATCGACACCGGCGACATCGACGCGGTGCTGCACCGTAATGGGGAGATCGTCGCGAAGGGCAACTCGTCGGCGGTGCTCGGCCACCCGCTCAACGCCGTGTCGTGGTTGGCGCGCAAGGTGGAGAGCTTCGGGGTGCGGTTGCGTAAGGGTGATGTGATCCTGCCCGGTACCGCGACGCGGGCGATCGACATCAGTTCGGGGGATCACTTCGTTGCCGAGTTCGCCGGGCTCGGCTCGGTCACTCTCGACTTCGACTAGCAGTCTTTTCGGTCCCTGAGGAGGGAGCTTGCGAGCGTCACGTGCTTTCGGTCCCTGAGGAGCGAGCTTGCGAGCGTCGCGTGCTTTCGGTCCCTGAGGAGCGAGCTTGCGAGCGTCACGAAGGGTCCTTCGTGACGGCCCTCCGCAAGCTCCGGGCCTCCTCAGGAACCGGGGCACGGCCCTCCGCAAGCTCCGGGCCTCCTCAGGAACCGGGGCACGGCCCTCCGCAAGCTCCGGGCCTCCTCAGGAACCGGGGCACGGCCGTTCGCAAGCTCCGGGCCTCCTCAGGAACCGGGACGTAACCAACGAGAGGAGTTGTATATGACAGCGAAGCTGACCGCAGCGATCATCGGGTCGGGCAACATCGGCACCGATCTGATGTACAAGCTGCACCGTTCCGAGGTGATCGAGCCCCGATGGATGGTCGGTATCGACGCCGACTCCGAGGGGATGAAGCGGGCCGCTGATCGTGGACTGATCACCATGAGTGGTGGTGCTGATGAGTTGTTGGGCTCGTCGGAGAAGCCCGATCTCATCTTCGAGGCCACGTCTGCCTACGTCCATCGCGAATACGCACCCAAATACGAGGCCGCCGGGATCACAGCGGTCGACCTCACGCCCGCCGCGGTAGGGCCTGCGGTGGTGCCGCCGGCGAACCTGCGTGAGCATCTGGATGCGCCGAACACCAACATGATCACCTGTGGCGGGCAGGCCACCATCCCGATGGTGCATGCCGTGTCGTCGGTGGTGCCGGTGCCATACGCGGAGATCGTCGCGTCGGTGGCCTCGGTGTCGGCCGGCCCCGGAACCCGCGCCAACATCGACGAGTTCACCCGGACCACGTCAAAGGGGGTGGAAACCATCGGTGGGGCCGACCGCGGCAAGGCGATCATCATTCTCAACCCGGCCGATCCGCCGATGATCATGCGCGACACCATCTTCTGCGCGATCCCGGCTGATGCGGACACCGACGCCATCGCCGAGTCGATCCATCAGCGGGAGAAAGAGATCCAGGCGTATGTGCCCGGCTATCGGCTGCTTCAGGATCCACAGTTCGATCCGCCGAGTGTGATCAACGGCGGGCACGCTCGCGTGTCGATCTTCGTCGAGGTCGAAGGCGCCGGCGATTTCCTCCCGCCGTACGCCGGCAACCTGGACATCATGACCGCCGCCGCCACCAAGGTGGGCGAAGAGATCGCGAAGACCAAGTTGGGAGCCACCGCATGAGCACAGCCACTGACCTGATGGCGAACGCCCGCAAGTACTCCGACGCCCTCGACATCCGGATCACCGACTCGTCGTTGCGCGATGGCAGCCACCACAAGCGCCATCAGTTCACCGAGCAGGAGGTGCGTGACATCGTCGCGGCGCTCGATGCGTCCGGTGTGCCGGTGATCGAGGTGACCCACGGAGACGGACTGGGTGGGTCGTCGTTCAACTACGGATTCTCCAAGACGCCGGAGCAGCAACTGATCAAGGCGGCCGCCGAAACTGCGAAGCAGGCCAAGATCGCGTTCCTGATGCTGCCCGGCCTCGGCACCAAGGACGACATCCGCGCGGCACAGGACAATGGCGGTCAGATCTGTCGGATCGCCACCCACTGCACCGAGGCCGATGTGTCGATCCAGCATTTCGGGCTGGCGCGCGACCTCGGGTTGGAGACCGTCGGCTTTCTGATGATGAGCCACTCCCAGCCGCCGGAGAAGTTGGCGCAGCAGGCCCGGATCATGGCGGACGCCGGTTGTCAGTGTGTGTACGTCGTGGACTCGGCGGGCGCGTTGGTGCTCGAGGACGTGACCTATCGGGTGCAGGCGCTGCGGGCCGAGCTCGGTGATGACGCGCAGATCGGTTTCCACGGGCATGAGAACCTCGACATCGCGGTGGCCAACTCCATCAACGCGATTCGTGCCGGTGCGCAGCAGATCGACGGGTCGATCCGCCGCTTCGGTGCCGGCGCGGGCAATACGCCCACGGAAGCCTTCGTGGGGGTATGCGACAAGCTGGGCATCACCACCGGCGTGGACTTCATGAAGATCGCCGATGCCGCCCAGGATGTGGTGCGTCCGGCGATGCCGTCGGAATGTCTGGTGGATCGGTCGTCGATGATGATGGGGTACGCGGGCTGTTACAGCTCGTTCCTCAAGCACGCCGAGGGGCATGCCGAGCGCTACAACGTGTCCGCCGCCGACATCCTGATCGAGGCCGGCAACCGCAAACTCGTCGGCGGGCAGGAGGATCAGCTCATCGATATCGCGTTGGAACTGAAGAAGAAGCAGGACGCGAACGCCGGGGTGTGACTGGTACACGCTTTCAGCGAACGTCCGTGCACACGGTTGATTGATCATCCGAGTGCACGGACGTTTTGCGTTTGTCTGCAGTGCAACGCGGGTGTGATGCGCGGCGGTGTTGGCAGGGGAGTTCGGGTGAGGTGGCCCTTCGTGACGCTCGGCTAGCGCCTCACTCACTCCTCAGGGATCTGGAGAAAGCGCTCGGCTAGCGCCTCGCTCCTCAGGGATCGGTGGGGGAGTGCTCGGCTAGCGCCGCGCTCCTCAGGGACCGGTGGGGAGTGCGTGGCTGGCGCCTCGGTCCCCAGAGGCCGGGGGTGTGATGCAGGTCACTAGTTTATTGTGATCCAAGGTACACAAGGTTTACCAAGTGAGCTAAATTACTGGAGTTCCTGCAGGACAGCGCCACGAGGACGTGGCGATCTTCTCTCACACCTCCACATGCCTGACCAGGCGATCCCGCGTCAGGTACCACCCGTAAGGATGCCCATGTCTCTTGCGTCGGAACCCACCCATGCCCGAAGTAGCGCCGGCAGTGGATGGACACCCAGACTCGTCTCTCGCTGTTCTCCATCGTGATGACCCTCGAGATCCTTGCGGTCAGTTACGCGATGGTCTCGGTGGCACTTCCGCAGATCGCTGCGCATTACCAAACCGCCCAGGGCGCATGGATGTTGACGGCCTTCCTGCTCGTCGGTGCGATCTCGGGGCCGATTCTCGGCAAGCTCGCCGACATGTACGGCAAGCGAAAGCTGTTGTTGATCGCCATGTCGCTTGCCGCAGTCGGATCACTGATCTGCGCGATCGCACCCAACTACTCGACGATGATCATGGGCCGTGCACTCAGCGGCGTGCTCGCCCCGTGTGTCTTCCTCGGGTACTCACTTGTTCGAGATGTGTTCCCGGAGAAGATCACTGCGGTGTCGGTCAGCATCATCACCAGCGGGCTCGGTCTTGTCGCGGTGCCGTCGCCGTTCCTGTCGGGCTGGCTCATCGACAATTTCGGCTTCCGCAGCATCTTCTGGTTCTTCGTCATCGGCTTGATCACCTGCGGAGTCCTGATCATGGTGTCGACCACCGAGTCCGCTGTGCGGCTACGGTCTCGCCTCGACCTGGTCGGTGCAGCCCTCCTGGGCGGTGGAATCGCCGGTGTGCTCGTGGCAGTCAGCTTTGGGCCCACCTGGGGCTGGACCGACGGAGCAACCCTCGGCTATCTGGTTGCCGGTATCGCGTTGCTGGCCGCCTGGCTCTTCTCGGCGACGGTGATTCGCGAACCGCTGATCGAACTGGCGATTCTGCGCAATCGGGCGATCGGTCTCACCGCATTCGGTTCCGGTGTCGCATACGGTTGTAGCGCCTTGTTCTCGGTGCTGTTGCCGATGTTGGTCATGACGCCGGCCCTCCTGGGTCTGGGGTACGGCTTCGGGATCGATGCCGAAGCCTACGCATTGTTCATGGTTCCGAATGCGGCCTGCGTGGTCATCGGCGGCATCGTCGCGGGCAACCTGGTTGCGAGGGGGCTCCGGCCTCGACTGCTGATGATCTCCGGTCTCAGCCTCATGGCACTGGGCTTCCTGCTCGTCGGTGCGTCGCACAGCTCGAAGCCGATGCTCATGTTCTTCGCCGGAGTCGCGGGACTCGGTATGGGCTTTGCCTATTCATCAGTTCCGAACCTGCTGATCGAGGCGGTCCCGCCGCAAATGCAGGCCACCTCTGCCAGTGTTGTGAACGTCGCGCAGAATGTTGTCGCCGCTATTCTCCCGGTTGCCGTCTTTGCCGTGCTCAACAACTCCTACATGGCGCCGATCCCGAAGGAGATGGTGCATGGCGCCACGTTCTACACCGACGACGGTTTCTCGGTCGCGTTCTGGATCGGCGCGGGTGTGTGCCTCTTCGGGGCCCTGGCGGCGATCCTGATCCCGCGTACCGTTCGACGGATCGAAGGCCCGCCCGCCGATCTGGTGGACACCCACGACACGCACGTGGACACGTCACGGGTTGCGGGAGTTGCCAATGCCTGAACGTTGCCCCAGCTGATCGGTGCCGCGCAACACGCGAAGAGACCCCTGGTCCAGGCCGGGGGTCTCTTGACGTGCGTGTGCCGGGAAGCGTGCGAGATCGCGCCGCTTTTCGGGCCACATTGCATATTGTTTGTACCGACCAGTTGGTCTAATATACTTTGTGATGTAGACCTCACCTTCTTTTCGAGACGGGAGTTCAGTGTGAAGGAAACACTCTGCCGCCGCGCGGCCTCGCCGCATCGCCGGAGGCTGCGATGAAGACCGTCACGAGCGTCCTCGTCGTGGGCGCATCCGCTTCCGGCCTGTCGACAGTCGATGCGTTGCGCCGCAAGGGGTTCACGGGCAACATCACCGTCATCGGCGATGAGCCGCACATGCCCTACGATCGTCCGCCGCTCTCCAAGCAGATCCTTGAGGGCGTGTGGACCCCAGACCGTGCCCAACTCCGCAGCGACGACATGATCGCCAAGCTCGACGCCGAGTTCGTACTCGGCGAGGAGGCGGTTGCGCTGGATGTGGCCGAGCGTCGGGTGACTTCTCGGTCGGGCCGCGAATTCGTTGCCGATGCCGTGGTGATCGCAACGGGGGTTCGGCCCCGCGAGCTTTCCGGCCAGGCCGGGGTGGATGGGGTCTTCGTCATGCGAAGCCTCGAGGACTCGATGAACCTGCGCCAGCGGCTGCTCGATCAGCCCAAGGTCGTCGTGGTGGGTGAGGGCGTGTTGGGGGCAGAGGTATCTGCGACGGCGCGAAAGATGGGGGCCGAGGTGACGATGACCGGTCCGCAGCCACGCCCGATGTCACTGCAGATCGGAACCATGGCGTCGCAGGTGCTGGCCGATGTGCACACCGAGAACGGCGTCCGGCTGCGACTCGGTGTCGGTGTCGCCGAACTCGTGCACGAGGCAAACGTGGTGCGCGGTGTCCGGTTGGAGACCGGCGAGGTCCTCGAGGCCGAAGCTGTGGTGGTCTCCATCGGGTCTGTCCCGGCCACCGCGTGGTTGGCCGACAGCGGGCTCACACTCGACAACGGTGTGGTCTGCAATTCGAACTGTGCAGCAGCACAATCGATCTACGCAGTCGGGGATGTCTCCCGCTGGTACCACAATTCGCTTGGGCGCCACTTCAGGCTGGAGAACCGCACGAACGCCACAGATCAGGCCGCAGTGGTCGCCGACGACATCCTGGGCATCGAGCATCACTACGAGCCGATTCCGTACTTCTGGACCGATCAGTTCGACGTCAAGATCCAGGTGCACGGTGCAATCAGCTCCGACGCCACGCCGCAGATCGTGGAAGGGGACACCTCGGCAAGACGATTCGTGGCGACCTACCGCACCGACGGCCGGGTGACCGGTGTACTGGGTTGCAACATGCCCAAGCAGACCCGGCTACATCGGCAGGACATCGTCGATGACCTCGAGCCGCAGTTCGCTTAACAGCCAATCAGTTCAGGAGGAAGCACATGAAAGTCACCATCGACGAAGTGAAATGTGTCGCGGCAGGGCAATGCGTGGCGGCGGCACCGGACGTGTTCGACCAGCGTGACGAGGACGGCATCGTGTTCCTGCTGGCACAGGACCCGCCCGCCGACGAGGCCGAGAACGTCCGGCAAGCAGCCGCGGTGTGCCCCGCCATGGCCATCGTGGTCGAAGAATGACGATCGACGAACGACCACGGCCCCAGCGCACGTGATGACCACCGATCCCGACCGAAGGAGATGACCATGACCGAAGGAACAAGCGGAGCCACGTTGCCGGTGGAGTCCGACGATGTACCCGTCTATCCCACCCCCCGTGACGCCAAGTGCCCATTCCTGCCGGCTCCGGAAATCCGGGAGCTGCTCGCCGACGGTGTGGTGCTCTCGCGGGTGCGTACCTGGGATGGCCGCACTCCGTGGCTGGTGACATCGCATGCGGGGCAACGCACGATCATGTCCGACCCCGAGTCAGTGCCAACGATCACCTCCCGGGTTTCCCGCATCCGACCCAGGCGCAAGCGGAGACCATTCACGAGCGTCCCAAGACGATCTTCGACTCGGACGGCCCGGAACATGCACGCCTGCGGCGTATGTTGACGAACTCGTTCACCCGCGGACGGATGGAGAAGATCCGCCCGGTCATTCAGCAGCAGACCGACGATCTGGTCGACGCGATGCTGGCCGGCCCGAACCCCGTCGACCTGGTTGAGGCATTGTCCTTGCCGTTGCCGTCGTTGATGATTTGCGAGCTCCTGGGTGTGCCGTACGAAGATCACGACTTCTTTCAGGAGCACGCGAAGGTTGCCAACGCGAGGGAGGTGACACCGGAGGAGAACGGGATCGCGATGCGCACGTTGGGTGGCTATGTCACAGAACTCATCGAGGCCAAGATGGCCAAGCCCGAAGAGGACGTCATCTCCGATCTCGCCCAGCGCGTCTCCAATGGCGACCTCGACCTTGCCGAGGCCTCGATGCTGGGGATGATCCTGTTGATCGCGGGACACGAGACCAGTGCCAACATGATCACCCTGGGCGCTGCCGTACTCCTGCAGAACCCTGATCAGCTCGCGCTGGTGCGCGACATGACCGAGCGTAAGCCGTTGGCCGCGACGGTGGAGGAACTGCTCCGATACCTGACGATTCCGCACCTCCTCGAGCGTCGGGTTGCGCTGGAGGACATCGAGTTCGAGGGAGAGGTGATCCGTGCTGGGGACGGCATCATTGCGCCGTTGCCGGCCGCCAACTTCGATCCCGCGGCTTTCCCGGAGCCGGAGAAGCTCGACGTCACGCGTGATGCGCGGCACCACCATGCGTTCGGCTGGGGTCCCCACCAGTGCATCGGTCAGCAGTTGGCGAGGATCGAGCTGGAGGTTGTCTTCGGCACCTTGTTCCGTCGCGTACCGAACCTGAGATTGGCCGCACCCTTCGAAACATTGCGATTCAAGGGGGATTCACTCGCCTACGGCATCTACGAACTACCGGTGGCCTGGTAGCGCCCACGGCGTACAGGAGGGCACACAAACGCGCGGGGGACGAGATCTGATCTCGTCCCCCGCGCGTATGTGCCCGGACTGCTCGACCGTCGCGATGCAGGCGTCTGTCACTTCTGTTCGCGTAGTACTCGTTTCAATACCTTTCCCGAAGGAGTCCGGGGGAGAGCGTCGACAAAGACGATCTCGGCCGGCACTTTGTACTTGGCAAGGCGCGCCCGAACAAAGTCCTGCAGCGCCGCGGCAGTCAGGGAAGAGTTCGCCTTCCGCACCACATACGCCTTGGGGACCTCTCCCCACTTCGGGTGTGACACGCCGAGAACTGCCGCCTCGATCACATCGTCGTTCTCGTAGAGGACGCGTTCCACCTCCGGTGTCGCGATGTTCTCACCGCCGGAGACGATCATGTCCTTCTTGCGGTCTTCGATGAACAGGTAGCCGTCCGCGTCGATGCGCCCGATGTCGCCGGTGTGGAACCAGCCGTCGCGAATGGCTTTCGCGGTCGCCTCGGGATCCTTCCAGTAGCCGCGGGTGACCTTCGGGCCCTTGATGACGATCTCGCCGAGTTCGTCGGTGCCGGCGACGGACCCGTCATCGGCTACAACACGAATCTGTGTGTGTGGCATCGGTCTACCGACAGAACCGAGCTTCGTCCGCGAGTGTTGGGCGTCGTTGACGCAGTCCCCGGACACGGTCTCGGTCAAACCGTAGGCGTCGGCGAACCAGGTGGTGGGGAACACCTTGCTGATGTGCTCGTACAGCGGCTCCGGCATCTTCTCGCCGCCACCGGTGATGATGCGCAGCGACGCCATGTCGCGGGTGTGGACATCGGGTACGTGGAGCAGCGCGTTCATCATGGCGGGCGCGAGCCACACGACGCTGGGCCGCAGTGACTCGATCGCGGTGAGCACCGTGGTGGGCTCGAACTTGACCACGATGTGCAGGGTGCCGCCGGCGTGCAGAGTTGCCAGTCCCGGCAGGTCCATTCCGCCCACGTGATACATCGGACCACAGATGAGCGTCGAATCCTTCTCGGTCAGACCGAACTCGAGGATGTGGGCGAAGTTCTTCCACAGGAGATTCTCGTGCGAGATCTGAACGCCCTTGGGCCGCGACGTGGTGCCGGATGTGTACATGAGTCGTTGCAGTTCATCGGGATTGACGTCGACGAGCGAACACCGCGCTCCGTGGTACGGGGCCACCAGGTCGCGATAGGCCACCCATTCGGGACCGGCGGGTTCGTCGACCGTGACATACAGCGACATCTCCGGCAGGTCGGCGCGCAGTTCATCGACAGCGGTGACGAACTCGTCCTCGGTGAGGATGGCGACGGCGCCCGAGTGCTCGAGGATGAAACGCCATTCCTGCGGGGACAGGCGATAATTCAACGGCACGATCGAGGCCCCGAGGCGGTTGGCCGCCATCATGATGTCGAGGTACTCGATGTGGTTGTACATCAACACGCCGATGATCTGCCCGCGCCGGATGCCGTTGTCCGACAGAGCAGTCGCCAGCGCATTCACCCGGTCACGGAGCTCGGCGTGGGTGACGCGCCGGTCGCCTTCGGTGACGGCGAGTGTGTCGGGTCTGACCTCGGCGTTGTGGTCGACGATGGATGCGAAGTTGTACATGGCCTACCTTGTCGTGCGTGGATTCGAGGTTACGCGAGGTCCGAACGTGCGTGATCGGCCAGCGCACGCAGGATCTGCTGATATCGCGCTCGTGACATGCCGAACTCGACGAAGATCTCGTCGTCAGGTGGACCCCCGAACTTCGCCCATCGGTGAGCGAACTTCAGCAGGTATGCGGCCTCCCGGGTGGACAAGACCACGCGGGGAGCGGTTGAACTGGTCATCGGTGTGACCTCCTGAGGGTCCGGGCCCGGTTCAGGGCAGCGAGTATCCGCCGTCGACGACGATCGTCTGCCCGGTCATCCAGCGGGAGTCGTCGCCGGCCAAGAACGTGACCGCCCCGACGATATCGCCGGGGGTGCCCAACCCCATGGGGTGCTTGGCGTCCAGATCGGCCAGGACCTGCTCCGGCAGGTCGGCGTGAATTGCGGTGGGGAAGGTTCCCGGGGACACCGAGTTGATCCGCAGGCCCTCTTTCGCATACTCAAGTGCGGCAACGCGGGTCAGGTGCAGCACGCCGGCTTTGGACACACAGTAGGCGGACGCATAAGGCCATGCGGTCAGGCCGCTGACGGATGCGATGTTGACGATCGAGACCGGGGCCTTCTTGCGGAGCACACGTGCAACGCCACGAATACCGTTGAAGGTTCCGTTCAGGTTCACCGCAAGGGTGCGATTCCAATCGTCGAACTCGAGGTTGTGAATGCGTGCGTTGGGTGAGACGACACCTGCGGTGTTCACGTACACATCAAGTGCGCCGAACGTCTCGACCGTCTGCCGAACGGCGTCCTCCACGGCCGGTCCGTCGGTGACGTCGACGGCGATGCATTCGGCCTTCACCGAACTCGGCAGCGCTGCACGAGTGTGCTCGGCCGCGTGACGAGTCATGTCCACAAGAACGAGGTTCGCGATCGACTCATCAGCAAATCGTGATGCGATCGCCGCGCCCAGCGCCCCTCCGGCGCCGGTGATCAACGCTGTCTTGCCCTCGAGTTGCTCGCCCATGATTGCCTTCACCCCAAAGTCTGTCAGATGCCGGCCGTACCGCAATAGTTCGACCAGTCGGTACAAAAAAGTCTAACCGCTGCGCTTCGGTCAGTCGAGAGGTTCGGAAATTCTCGTCGTCGAATTCCGCGGAATGTTCTGCGCAGGTGGCCGTCCGGTCGGGTCAGGCGCCGACGGCGGCCTGTGCTCCCTCGTGGTGTGCCGCTACTTCACGTTCGACGGCATCGATGTCGAGACCTGGTGTCCCGAAGCCGCCGAACAGGGTGCGGCAGTAGGTGGTGGACAGCTCCTCTGCCGTCCAGCGGGTGGTTCCCGGTTTGAGCCACTGGTAGGTGTGGTTGTGCAGATTGAAGAACTGCAACATCGCCAGATGCGGATCCGAGTGCAGGAACTGCTCGTCGCGCATCGCTTCGACGATGATGCTCTCGATGATCATCTCGAACTCGTGGCGCCGGGCGAGGAACTTCTTCAGGTTCTTGCCGCTGAGATGGCGGTAGTCGTGCTCGTAGACCCAGATGTGATCGAGCCGGGCATAGATCATGTTGAGCAGGATCTCGGAGATGAGCCGAAGTCGCGCGGCTGCGGAGATGTCGACCGACTGGGCGGCGCGGGTCTCTTCCAGGAGTGGTTCGAGGACACGATCCTGGATCTCGACAAGTAGGTTCTCTTTGGACTTGATGTAGTAGTACAACGCGCCCTTGGCAAGGCCGGTGACGTCGCCGAGCTCGGTGGTTCCGGTGGATGCATAGCCATTCTTGGCGAACAGGGCGGCCGCGGTGTCGATGATCTCCTGCTTCTTGGCCTCGTAGCCTTTGCTGTGGCCTGGTGGTCTGCCCATGATCTACTCCAGACTGTTCGGTCGTCCAAGACTAACCTGTGCGTGTCCGCCGAGACTGATGCGGCGCCGTCAGGGCGTGCGGAACGCGACGATGCCACGGCGCGCCTCGTCGGTGGCGAAGACCGCGGTCAACGCCGCACGATCCGCGGCCAGCGAGGCCTGTAGCGAGCTGTCGGTGGCACGATCGACCGCTTCCTTCACGGCACGGATCGCCGGTTGCGGCGCGGCTGACAGCGTCTCGGCCAGTTCCTCGGCAGCGGCGAGTGCGCCACGCGAGCCGGCCTGCCAGCCCAGGCCGAGGGCGTCGGCCTCCTCGGGCCGCAGCCGGCGGCCGCTCATGATCAACTCCTTGGCACGCATGGCGCCGACGATGCGGGTCAACCGGCTCATCCCGCCTGCGCCGGGCACGATGCCGAGCGTCACCTCGGGCAAACCGACCGTCGCGGCTGCCGAGAAGAAGCGGAAGTCGGCGGCCAGCGCCAGTTCGAATCCTCCGCCGAGCGCGTGGCCGTTCACCGCCGCGATGACGGGGATGCCAAGGCGTGCGACCCGGTCGACAGCGCGCTCGAGACGCCGGTTCCACCAGCTCATCGCGTCGACGGAAAGATCGGCGATCTCATGGAGATCTGCGCCCGCCGCGAAGCACCGCCCTGCCCCGGTCAGGATCGCGACCCGAACATCTGCCCGCGTCTCGACCTCGGCAACGGCATCGTCGAGTTGGCCCACCAGCTGCGCGTTGAAAGCGTTCACCGGTGGCCGTGACAAAGTGAGACGGGCGACGCTTCCGACGATCTCGACGTGCACACAATCGGTCGTCGTATCGGATCCGGTCATCGCGCGGCAACCGGTGCAGGGTTGAGCGGATCGGGGTTCATCGCCCGTTCTACGGCTGCCTCGATCTCGTCATGCGAGGGCAACCAGAGCTGTTCGAGGTTGGGCGCATACGGTGCCGGGGACTGCATCGCGGCCACTCGCTCCACCGGTGCATCGAGGTGCCAGAAGCCCTCGCTGACTGCGCGAGCCGCGATCTCCGCGCCGACGCCGAAGTCGCGGGTCGCCTGATGGACCACAACCAGGCGGTTGGTCTTCTGCAACGAAGTCAGCACCGTCTCGAAATCGAGCGGCGAGACCGTCCGGAGGTCGATGACCTCTGCGTCTACGCCGCGATCGGCGAGACGGTCGGCAACCGCGAGGCAATCATGGACGTAGGACGAATACGAGACGAGAGTGACGTCACTGCCCGGTCGACGGACGATGGCGCGACCGAGCGGGACCCGGTGATCCGTGGCGGGTTCGGGGCCCTTCATTCCGTAGAGCAGCCGATTCTCGATCACGATGACCGGATTGGGGTCGGCGATGGCGCTACGCAGGAGTCCGTAGGCATCAGCGGGCGTGGACGGCATCACCACCGTCAGCCCGGGGATGTGCGCGAGCAGTGCCTCGAGACTCTGGGAGTGCTGACTCCCGGACGATTTCCCGGCGGCGAACTGGGTCCGGATCACCAACGGCAGCGACGCGTTGCCGCCGGTCATGAAGCGCATCTTGGCTGCCTGGTTCATGATCTGGTCCAGGCACACGCCGATGAAATCCAGGTACATGATCTCGACGACGGGTTTCATGCCTGCCATCGCGGCACCCACGGCGGTGCCGATGATGGCGCTCTCGGAGATGGGCGTGTCACGGACACGTCCCGGGAATCGCTCGGCCAATCCGCGGGTGAGACCGAAGACGTTGCCGCCCGCCCCGACGTCGATGCCGGCGACGAACACGCGGTCGTCGTCTTCGAGTTCTCGCGTCAGCGCGTTGGTGATCGCGTGCATCATCTTCAGCTGGCCGCCGGCGGGCCGCAGCGGTTCGGCGATCGTAGGGCGTGGTGCGTAGACGTCCGCCAGCACAGTGGCCGGGTCGGGATACGGTGCATTCGTTGCCTCGACGACCGCTTTGTCCAGGCTCTCGGCGATCTCGGCATCAATCGTGTCGACACGGATCCCGAGTTCTCGATGTCGGAGTTGATCGCCCAGCAACGTGATCGGGTCACGCCTCTGCCACTCGGCAATCTCGTCGGCGTCGCGATACTTCTGCGGGTCCCCTTCGTAGTGACCATGCCACCGGTAGGTCGACGCATCGACGATAACCGGACCGCAGGCGCCGTTGCGGATGTCGTCGACCAGTCGGGTCTGGAGATCGACCACGGCGAGGACGTTGTTGCCGTCGACCTCGGCATATCCGACGCCATAGCCGGCAGCACGCGCACGCAGGTCGGCGCGGTGTTGATCGGACGCCGGCGAGAACTCGGCGTACCCGTTGTTCTCGCAGAAGAAGATGATCGGCAGATCCCAGACCGCGGCGAGGTTGACCGACTCGTGGAAGACACCCTGCGCGACTGCGCCGTCTCCGAAGAAGGCCACCACCACCGATCCGTCCCGGCGAAGAGTCGCCGCGGTCCCGGCCCCGACGGCGATCGGCAATCCTGCGCCGACGATCCCGTTGGCCCCGAAGATGCCACGGCGCGGGTCCGCGATGTGCATCGAGCCACCGCGGCCTTTGCAGGTGCCGGTCTCCTTGCCCATGAGCTCGGCGAACATCGGTCCGACCTCGAGGCCCTTGGCGATGCAATGCCCGTGGCCGCGATGCGTCGACGTGATCACGTCGGAGTCCGACAGTGGCCAGCACGCACCGACCGCGGTTGCCTCCTGACCGATGGAGAGATGCAGAAACCCAGGAATCTTGCTGTCACGGTAGAGGGTTGACGCGCGCTGCTCGAACAGGCGGATGGTCTGCATCCGTCGGTAGAGCTCGATCTGCTGATCCTCGGTGAGTGCGCGGCGTGCGGTGGCGGCCGGCGATGTTTCGGTGGTCATGGATGTGTTCCAACTCTCCGATCTATGCGACGGCGTTGACTGTTGTCGACGTCTGGAGCAATATTATACCGACTGGTCGAAAAAACTAAAGGCTGAGTGAGTGGCTGCCGCGCCACTGGTCATACTGCCGAGAGAGGGGCGACGATGGACTTTTCCCTGCCCGAAGACGCGCGACAACTGCAGAAGCTCTGTCGTGACTTCGGTGAGAAGGAAATCGAGCCGTACGCACAGGAGTGGTCGGAGCAGGAGCGATTCCCGAGCGAGACGTTCCTGAAATTGGGTCAGTTGGACCTGGCCGGACTGCTGATCCCCGAGCGGTACGGGGGCGCCGACGTCGGGTACGTCGCCTATGTCGCCGCGATGGAGGCGATCGGCGCGGCGGACCAATCGTTCGCGGCTGCCTGGAATGCTCATTCGACGATCGCCTCACTGCCATTGCTTGCCTACGGCACCGAAGAGCAGAAGCAGCGCTGGCTGCGCCCCCTCGCACGGGGTGAGGCGATCGGCGCGTTCGGGCTGACCGAGCCGTCGGCGGGTTCGGATGCGTCTGCGGTGCGCACACATGCGAGACCGGTCGACGGTGGGTGGGTGCTCAACGGCACCAAGATGTTCATCACCAACGCCGGTACCGATATCACCCTGGGTGTCACGGTGTTGGCCTCCACATCGCGGGGGTCGGAGGGGCGCAAGCGATTCGGCACGTTCTTCGTACCGTCGGGCACGTCCGGATTCACTGTCGGTCGCAAGCTGCGCAAACTCGGATGGCATGCGATGGACACCCGGGAGCTGATCTTCGAAGACTGCTTCATTCCCGACGAGAACCTGATCGGAGAGGAGGGCGAGGGCCTGCGGCAGTTCCTGGCAGTTCTCGATGGCGGGCGGATAAGCGTTGCGGCACTGTCACTGTCGCTTGCGAGCCGGGCGCTGGAACTCGCGATCGGCTATGTCCGCGAACGTGAACAGTTCGGCAAGACTCTGAGTGAGTTCCAGGCGGTCCAGCACAGCGTCGCAACGATGGCCACCGAGGTCGATGCCGCCCGAATGTTGGTGTATCGGGCCGCGTGGCTCGCCGACAACGGAGAGGACTTCAGCGAGGCCGCGGCGATGGCGAAACTCTATGCGTCGGAGGTGGCGAATCGGGTGGCCAGCGCGAGCGTGCAGGTGCACGGGGGCTACGGATACATTCGGGAGTCGACGATCTCGCGATTCTATGCCGATGCGAAGGTGCTCGAGATCGGTGAGGGCACCAACGAGATCCAGCGCAACGTGATCGCGCGGACGGTGTTGCGCCGCAACGTCCGTGGGTGACAGATGGAGGGTGTCTTCCGCTGGGAAGACACCCTCCATCGCGATACGTGGGGTGGTGGAAGTAGATCCTTGTCAGAAGAGGTAACGCCCACCGTTGACGCTCAGTGTCTGGCCGGTGACATAGGCCGCCTCGTCCGATGCCAGATAAGCCACGGCGTGCGCGACATCGGCAGGTTGTCCGGCACGTTTCATGGGCATCATGGTGGCGACCTGTTCCACGTCGACCGGTCCTTCTCGTACGAGCGGGGTGTCGACGAAGCCCGGTGGGACATGGTTCACCGTGATGCCCTTGTCGGCAAACTCCATGGCAAGGGCCTTGGTGAAGCCGATGACCCCACCCTTGGAGGCGGCATAATGTGCCATCGCCGGTGCACCTGTCTGGGCGGACGAGGACGAGATGTTGACGATCCGGCCCTTGCCTTGGTCGAGCATCTCGGCGATGAACTCCTGGGTGACCAGGAACGTGCCTTTGAGGTTCACCCGGATCATCCGATCCCACGCGTCCTCGGTCATGGTGGCGAACGGCTCGTAGGCGGTGATGCCGGCATTGTTCACCACTATGTTCACCGTCCCGACTGCTGCGCGGGTTCGCGTCGCGGCCTCCGCAATCGAGTCGCGGTCCGCGATATCGGCCTCGAGAGCGATTGCGGTCCCGCCATTCTCGCGGATCTCGGCAGCGGTGGCATCGGCACCCTCTTTGTTGAGGTCCCAGATCGCCACGGTTGCGCCTTTGGCGGCGAGGACGGTGGCGATGGCCTGACCGATCCCGCGGCCTCCGCCGGTCACGACGGCCACCTTGCCTTCCAGCGACATCGTTGATCTCCTTCGATCGATTGGTGGTGATGCGCGAGGTGTACGACTACGAGTCGAGTGCCGCTCGTGCCGCATTGCGTGCCGCCGTGGCGGCTGGGAATCCGGTGTAACCGGCTGCGTGGTAGATGAGTTCGGAGATCTCATCGTCGGTGAGCCCGTTGGTCCGCCCGATCGCGAAATGCGTACGCATCTCGGATTCGGCGCCCAGCGCGATGAGGATGCTGAGCGTCACCAGGCTGCGGTCCCGAGGACTCAGGCCTTCGCGGTCCCACAACGATCCCCACACGCTGGTGAGTCCGAGCTCGAGAAGGTCATCGGCTATCCCGCCGTCCAGCAGGTCGATATCGCCGTCTGGGAAAACCCCGGGAAGTGCTCGTCGCATGGCGTCGAGACCGCGCGCCCGCAGATCCTTGGTTGTCAATGTCGTCTCCAATCGGGTTGCGCTGACCGGATTCGAACATTAGACCAATCGGTCGGTACAAGCAAGGAGTTCTGACGCTCGCCCAGGGAAATCGGCGTACCGACGGCGCTGATATGCCGAAAGTCGTTGATCTATGTCACAGCACACCTTAGTCTGACATAGTTAGTTCGACTGAGTGGTCTAACAAATTTCGACGGCGGGCGTGCCGCGAGAATCCAGAGATGGGAGCACAGATGACCGAGAATTCCGGTCCCGAGTACGACGTCGTGATCATTGGTGCGGGCGTGACGGGCATCTACCAGCTGTATAGGGCCCTGGATGCCGGATTCAGTGCGCGACTGCTCGAAGCGGGTGACGGTGTGGGGGGTACGTGGTTCTGGAACCGCTACCCCGAAGCTCGGTTCGACTCCGAGAGCTATACATACGGCTACCTGTTCTCGAAGGAGTTGTGGGAGGAATGGGAGTGGTCGGAGCGTTTCGCCGGCCAGCCCGAGATCGAGCGATACTTCAACTACGTGGTCGACCGCTTCGATCTGCGCAAGCACATCGAGTTCGCGACCAAGGTGACCGCGGCGGTGTTCGACGAGAACCGCGGGACCTGGGAGATCACCGATGGTCAAGGCGGTGTGCGCACAGCTCAATTCGTGGTGGCGGCAACCGGCATCCTCTCGGTGCCGTTCATCCCGGACATCCCGGGACGCGACGACTTCACCGGCGAGCAACACCACACGGGTCTCTGGCCGCACGATCCGGTGGACTTCGCCGGCAAACGTGTCGCACTGATCGGCACCGGCTCGAGCGGTGTGCAGATCGTGCCCGCGATCGCCGACACCGTCGAGTCACTCACTGTCTTCCAGCGCACACCGGACTGGTGTACCCCACTGAACAACGCTCCGATCACCGCCGAGGAACAGGCGGAGTTGAAAGCGAACTTTGAGTCGATTCGGGAGACCCTCAACACGTCGCCGAGTGGCTTCCTGCACGAGATGGATTACCGCCAGTCCAGTGAGGACACAAAGGAGCAGCGTCTGGCGTTCTACGAACAGTTGTGGGACCGTCCGGGATTCTCGAAGCTCACGCAGAACTACATCGACATGACTTTCAATCCGGAGGTCAACAAGGAATTCTGTGTGTTCCTCGAAGGCAAGATTCGGGCGCTGATCGACGATCAGTCATTGGCGGACAAGCTCATTCCGTCTGATCACCTCTACGCGGGACGCCGACCTCCGTTCGGAACCCGGTATTACGAGGCGTACAACAAGCCCAATGTTCACCTGGTCTCGCTGCGGGAGACACCGATCACCCGACTCACCCGAGACGGCATCGAGACGGCCGACGGACAGCGCGAGTTCGACATCATCATCTGGGCGACCGGATACGACTTCGGCACGGGTGCACTCAATCGCCTCGGCGTGCAGGGGCGCAACGGCCTGCAGTTGCATGACTACTGGAAAGACGGTCCGCGCACCTATCTCGGCGTCGCCGCTGCGGGTTTCCCCAACTTCTTCTTCCCCGGAGGCCCACACGGCGCATTGGGGAACAATCCGCGCTACGCCGGCGATCAGGTCGATTTCGTGATGGACGTGCTCGAGCATGTCCGTGGCGGGGCGAGTACGGTCGTCGAGGTTGATCCCGCGGCGGAGGAGGAGTGGACCGCCACCATCGACGGTAGCGGCGATCTGTCGTCGTTCCTGGAGAGTAGCTACTTCTACGGATCCAACATTCCGGGCAAGCCGGTCAGGCAGTTGCTGAATCCGACCGGCCGGCCGAACCTGCAAACCCTTATCCGGGAAGCGATCGACGGTGGTTACGCGACGTTCATCGTGTCGGATGTGTCCGAGGCGGTGACCGACGCCTGAGTCGGTTCACATCATCTACGTGCCGGACGACCAAGGGCCTCGCCGAGTCGGCGAGGCCCTTGGCATCTTGCTTGGAAAGCGTTTGCTCACATCACATATGAGGTGGCACGGCGATGGAATCGCCATCGGCCGTCGGCCTCGTCGAGGTGCAGGTCATCGTCGTAATGGCCGGCGACCACGGCCGCCCAGCCGGCTTCCCCGCGTGCCAGGAACAGGAAATCACTCGAGGCGCGTGCCTCGCCGGCGCCGAGTGGGGTCACGACCACGTTGGAGACCAGGTGGCGCTGTGGAGAGGTCGGCGCCAGACCCGCATAGCCGGCGCGGATCTCCTCGCGGCCCTCGTAGCGACCGACAGCACTGATGTCGGATACTCCGTCGATACAGAAGAGTGCGGCGACGTCGTCGGCCCGCCCATCGTCGAGCGCGTGTGCATATTCCGCGATCGTGTTGTGGACCCCGTAAATGGTGTCCGCGCTGGAAGAATTGCTCATGTCAGGTCCTTTGGTGTGGGGGCTGCGATGTCACATCTGGTAAGTGGTCGAACGGCGCACGATCTGCCACGCGTCTTCGACGAGTACGAAGGTGTCGTCGTAGCGACCGACGATGAGGGGCGCCCAACCCGTGTCTGTGCGCTGGAAGAACACGACATCGCTGATCGCTCGAACCGTGTCCCCGTCGACGCTGATGGCTGTGTTGCCGACCAGATGTTTCTGCGGGGTGGTGGGTGCCCAGCCCGCGAAGGCCTCGCGGATCGCCGCCCGGCCGGTGATGGGTTCCCCGCCCGGTACCTCCAGGACCGCTTCTGCGGCATACAGTGCGGCTACCCCATCGGTCTGGCCGGCGTCCTGCGCCTGGGTATGTGCTCCGATGACCGACCGCACGGCGGCGGCAACCTCGGCGTGAGTCTGTGTGATCACGACGCCCCTTTCGAGAGAAGTGGGAGAAATAGTTGTTCCGACCGATCAGTCTACGAGATCGTCAGATCAGGCGAAAGGAGAATAGTAAGATTCAGCAAGGTATTTCGCGAAAGTCTGGTCAGAAGTGCGCGACCGGAATAATTGACCGGTCGGTACATTATAACGTAGGGTGTGTGACACCAGTCACCGGAGACTGTGGAGACGAGGAGGATAACTGTGACCAAACGGTGGAAGCAGCGCCCGGAGAACTCGACCTGGGGCGACTGGGGCGAAGACGACGAGCTCGGCCGAATCAATCTACTCACGCCCGAGAAGGTGCTGCAGGGCATCCGCGAAGTCCAGACCGGCCAGACCTTCAGTCTGAGTCTCCCGCTGGACTACCCGGGCGGTACCTCGCTGAACCAACGGCGGTACCCGCCGATTCTCAAGCCCACCGAGGATCTGCAGTACAACCAGGACACCTTCTTCAACGTGGTCGCCCGCGACGCGATCGACTCGTCGCTGATCGACGTGTGGGGCGACGATCAGGTCACCCTGTGGCTCCAGTACTCGACGCAGTGGGATGCGCTTGCGCACCAGGGCGCGCTGTTCGACGCCGACGGTGACGGCGAGGCGGAGCCGGTCTACTACAACGGGTTTCGTCCAGGAGAGCACATCATCGGTCCACAGGAGGACGCCAAGGGCGACGGAAGTGGAAGTGTCAGTTTCAACAAGCACCTCGGCCTGGAGCACATGGCCGAGCATGGTGTCCAGGGTCGGGGTGTGCTGATCGATGTGCGTCGCCACCTGGGTGATGATTGGCAGCCGGTCAACCTGGCGACGCTGAAGGACATCATGGCCGCCGACAACGTGGTGGTCGAGCCGGGTGACATGCTGCTGATCCACACCGGCTTTGCCACCCAGATCCTGGAATGGGAGCGCAATCCCGATCCCGAGAAGATCCAGGCGATGCACGCCTACCTCGACGCGAGCGACGACGACCTACTGCAGTGGATCATCGATTCGCAGATCTCGGCACTGGTCGCCGACAACTATGCGGTCGAGGGCTGGGCGCCGCAGAGCGCCGAGCCGCATACGCTTCTTCCGATCCACAATCTCTGCTTGTTCCGACTCGGCGTTCCACTCGGTGAACTGTGGTACCTCAACGACCTGGCGAAGTGGCTGCACGAGAACGGGCGCAGCCGATTCCGCCTCACCGCTCCGCCGTTGAATCTTCCGGGTGTCATGGGATGCCCCCTCACGCCGATCGCCACAGTGTGATCGGCTGATCACCAAAGACCGCAGGGCGGGTGCAGATGGACACGATCCACGTGCACCCGCCCTGTTTCCATCGGAGAGCGCATTGTGATGAAAGGAAACCGCATGCCGTCGGCGCCTCGGCGAGATCGACACAAGACCGATCGTTACCACGAGAAGCGTCAGCACATCGTCGAGGTCGCGGTGGAGTTGTTCTCCCGCAACGGGTACGCGGCCACCGGGGTCGCCGACATCGGCGAGGCGGCCGGGCTGGCCCGGGGTGCGTTGTACTACTACATCGGATCAAAGGAAGAACTGCTCGGAGCGATCCACGACAAGGTCCTGGACCCGTTGCTGGTGGAGGGATCGGCCGTGGTCGCGCTGGATCTCAGCTTTCCCGCACGTCTCCAGCTCATCTCGGAGTCGTTGCTGCGGCAGATCATTCACCGCCCCGATCACGTACGTGTCTTCCTGCATGACCATCGGCATCTGGAAGGCGAACGCCGAGAGCACTTTCGTGAGAAGCGGGCGCGATTCGAGGGGCAGATCCGCAGGATCCTGCAAGACGGAGCGATCCTGGGGCAGATCGATGTGGACGACCTCGAGCTGGCCACCCTGGCCTTCCTCAACCTGCACAACTACACATATCAGTGGGTTGGGCGGCGGGAACTGATCGTGGCAGATCTCGCCGAATTCTATTGTCGCCTTTTTCTGCACGGCGTTTCCGCCGGCGAGGAGCCGGCCGTCGGCATCGACGAGGAAGTCGACTTCGGACGGTCGGTGCTCGCCGTGTAACGGGAACGTGGGCTGGACCACTGAGTCGATCGCCCGTCCATCCGTTGCCGGGGGCGGAGTCCGGAACCGGGACTGCGCCCCACGGGCAGACGGAGCATGATCAGGACTGCGTGGCCGCGGCGTTCGGCGCAAACAGATGGGTGAGGAAGTCTCCCGACCATGACATCAGGTCGGCCGGCACGTAATACCCGTTCTCGTCGTTGATCTCGTCCCAATGCGCCAGCACGTCGTCGGCCGTTGCGGTCTCCGTGGCGAGATATCCCTGGGTGTGTCCGATGAAAACGCGCGCGAAGCGACCCGCACCGGCCGCGTAGATCTCGCCGCTGACCGGGCAACTCTCGTGGCTCAGCACGGCGACCATCGGAGCCACCGCCGATGGCGGCATGAACGATTCCTCGTGTGCCTGCTCGGGTTGTTCACCGAGCGGGTCGCCACCGGCCATGCGAGTCTGCGCGGCCGGTGCGATCAGATTGATCTTGATGTTGTGCGGTTCGCCGGCCAGGCGCGCGCTGCGCGCCATACCGATGGTGCCAGCCTTGGCTGCCGCGTACGGGAGGTTGTTCTCGAGGCCGAAGATGCCGCTCGAGGTGGTGTGCACCACGCGGCCATAACCCTTTGCGACGAAGTGCGGCCAGGCGGCCCGCATGGTGTTGAATGAGCCGAGCAGGTGGACGTCGAGATGACTTGCCACATGATCGACGTCGAGTTCGGGGAGCGTGCCGTAGCGTACGATTCCGGCATTGTTGACCAGGATGTCGATCGTGCCGAACTCGGAGACCGCACGATCGATGAGAGCCTCTGCGCCGGCGGTGGTGGAGATGTCGTTGATGTCGGACACCGCGACGCCGCCGGCGTTGACGATCTCGTCCACCACCAGGGACGCGGGGCCGGCATCCGAACCGTCTCCCTCCATCGAGGACCCGAGATCGTTGACCACTACGCTGGCTCCGAGCTCGGCCAGCAGGCGTGCATACGCTCTGCCGAGGCCTCGTCCGGCACCGGTGACGACGGCGACCCGGCCGTCGAACCTCAGATCAGTCATCGTGTTTCCTCTCGCTCTGGATCGTGCACGACACGTCGTGCTACCGCGGACTGCGGGATCGCTGTGATGGCAATCCGAGCATAGCTCATTTAATGTACCGAACGGTCTAATTTTATGATTTGCCGTGAAGCGGATGTCCAGAAGGCTTGGCCTCTGACGCGGCCGCGTTCGTGACCGGTACGAGCCCGGCAACCGCGCGGATCTCACACATCGGTCGTCTGCGCGTGCTCCCGCCGGGCCAGGATCGACGCCGCGCCATTCGCCGCTGCTCGCACCGATGTGGCGTGCGCGCTCGGCCGAAAGCGCGTCGCCGGACCGGTCGCGGAGATCGCGGCCAATGGGGTGCCGTCGACACCCAAAATCGGGGCGGCGATACAGACCACGCCCAGTGTCGACTCTTCGTTCTCGTACGCCACCCCCTGCTCGATCACCTGCTCGAGCTGAGTGCGGAGCAGGCCGGCGGCCACGATGGTGTGTCGGGTGCGGCGCTCCAACGGCTGTGACAGGACGCGATCGATCGTCTCACGCCCAGAATGGGCCAGCAGTGACTTTCCGATAGCTGTGCAGTGCAACGGCATTCGGCCACCAAGACGCGACGGAACCGATGCCTGGCGGTGTCCGCCGAGTTTGCTGATGTAGACCACCTCATCGCCGTCAAGAACGCCGAGGTGCACCGTTTCCTGGGTCCGCGCAAGGAGATCCTGCATGAACGGCACCGCGACCTCGAGGACGGAGCGTTCCGCGGCGGCGCGCATACCCAACTCGAACAGCCCGCGGCCCAGACGAAACCCCTCCGGCGAGGTGGTCAGGAGGCGGGCGAGGACGAGGTCGCCGGCGATGCGATGCACGGTGGGCTTGGGAATACCGGTCCGCCGCGACAACTCGGAAAGCCCCAGCGCCCGCCCGTCGCTGCCGAACGCGTCCAGAATCCGCATCACACGGCCGAGCATCGACCGCTCATCGAGCACCCCGTCGGCCATGATCACCCCCTGAAGGAAATTTGGCGGTCCACTCACCGGAACACTTTACTGTTCGGCGATGGGCCTGTCCCGCACACTGTGAATCGCTCAGCAAGGAGGAGGCCCAGTGTCCGCAACCACCGCCCACGGTGACGGCAATGCCGTAGCCAGCACGACCACCGACGACGAGGTGGTCGCCGAAGCAGCCGCGCGACTTGCCGGTGCGATGCGCACCGGTCGGCCGTGTGCTGCAGTGCGCGACCTGATCGGTCCGGACAACGTGGCCGCCGCCTATCGGGTCCAGGAACAGTTCAATGCGTTGCTCGATGACGGTCGGCGGACGGTGATCGGCCGCAAGATCGGCGCGACGTCTGCCGCGGTCCAACAACAGCTCGGCGTCGATCAGCCTGACTTCGGAGTCCTGTTCTCCGACATGGCATTCACCGACGGTGCAACCATCCCGATGGGGCGGCTGCTCCAGCCCAAGGCGGAGGCCGAGGTCGCGTTTCGCCTCGTGGACGACCTGGCCACCGGCAGCCTGGATGTGGCACAGTGCCGCGCCGCCGTTGGCGAGGCTGTTGCTGCCATCGAGATCGTGGACAGCCGGATCCGCGAGTGGGACATCTCGTTCGCCGACACGGTCGCCGACAATGCCTCGAGCGGCGTCTTCGTGCTCGGAAGCCGGTGGCGGTCGCTGTCGGAGTTCGAACCGGTCGATGTGACGATGTCGATGAGCATGGACGGGGCCGTGGTGTCCTCCGGCAGCGGCGCTGACTGCCTGGGAGATCCGCTCAACGCCCTGTCGTGGCTCGCGCGTCGAGCACGCGAATTCGGCAACCCGCTCGAGGCGGGACAGATCATTCTCTCCGGCGCCCTCGGACCCATGCGTCCACTACATCCCGGTGCTCAGATCACCGTCACCATAGGCGGACTCGGCGAGGTGTCCGCGTCCTTCACCCCTGACCTGGAGGTCACCGACCATGAGTCATGACACTGCACGAACCAGAGTTGCCATCATCGGCTCCGGTAACATCGGCACCGACCTGATGATCAAGGTCTTGCGTACGTCGCAGCACCTGGAGATGGCCGCGATGGTCGGAATCGATCCCGATTCCGACGGTCTGGCCCGCGCCGCCCGACTCGGCGTGCCCACCACACACGAAGGCGTCGACGGTCTGATCAATCTGCCCGGCTTCGACGACATCGACATCGTCTTCGACGCAACCTCGGCAAAAGCTCACCAACACAACAGTTCACTGTTGGCGCCGCTGGGCAAACGGATGGTCGATCTCACCCCTGCGGCCATCGGCCCGTTCGTGGTGCCCGCAGTCAACATCGACGATCATCTCGACGCCCCCAACGTCAACATGGTCACCTGCGGCGGTCAGGCCACCATCCCGATCGTGGCAGCGGTGTCGCGGGTGACCCCGGTCGCCTACGCGGAGATCGTCGCGTCGATCTCCTCGAAGTCGGCAGGCCCGGGAACCCGCGCCAACATCGACGAGTTCACCGAGACCACCTCGCATGCCATCGAATCCGTCGGCGGCGCGCAACGCGGCAAGGCAGTCATCATCCTCAACCCTGCCGAACCGCCGCTGATCATGCGGGACACCGTGTTCTGCTTGGTCACCGCAACCGATCGCGACACCCAGGATCAGATTCGCGCGTCGGTCACCAAGATGGTCGGCGATGTCGCCGCCTATGTTCCCGGTTACCGGCTCAAGCAGGAGGTCCAGATCGACGCGATACCGGCGGATCAGCCGGTCCACACCCTCGTCGGTCCGGGCTCGGCGACACCCACACACACCGTGTCGGTGTTCCTCGAGGTCGAGGGCGCGGCCCACTACCTGCCCGCGTACGCCGGAAACCTCGACATCATGACCTCGGCCGCGCTCCAGATGGCCGAGCGGATCGCTGCGCATTCGCACGAGCAGAAGGAAGCCGTCTGATGACCACAACGCTGACTCCGACATCGATCTTCATCCAGGACGTCACGCTGCGAGACGGGATGCACGCCGTCCGCCACCGCATCACCCCGCGGGATGTCGGGAAGATCGTCGCCGCCCTCGATGCCGCCGGTGTGGACGCGATCGAGGTCGCCCACGGTGACGGTCTCGCCGGTGGTTCACTCAACTACGGGCCGGGCTCCAACAGTGATTGGGAATGGATCGAGGCCGCCGCGGCGAACCTCACCCACGCGCGCCTGACCACCCTGTTGCTGCCCGGCGTCGGTACTGTCGAGGACCTCAAGCGTGCCTACGATCTCGGTGTGCGGTCGGTACGGGTCGCGACCCACTGCACCGAGGCCGACGTCGCCGCCCAACACATCGGCACCGCGCGCGAGATCGGGATGGACGTCTCCGGTTTCTTGATGATGAGTCATATGTCTGCACCGGCCGATCTCGCCGGTCAGGCCAAGCTCATGCAGGATTACGGCGCCCACTGCGTGTACGTGACCGATTCCGGTGGCCGCCTGACAATGGCCGGGGTCCGCGATCGGGTGCTGGCCTACCGTGACGTCCTCGATGAGCGCACCGAGATCGGTATCCACGCTCACGAGAACCTGTCGCTGTCGGTCGCGAACTCGGTCGTCGCGGTCGAGAACGGTGTGACCCGGGTCGACGCCTCCCTGGCGGGGCACGGCGCCGGAGCCGGTAACTGCCCCATCGAGGCCTTCATCGCCGTCGCCGACCTGCTGGAGTGGAAGCACGGGTGCGACGTGTTCGCCCTGCAGGACGCCGCCGATGATCTGGTCCGACCGCTGCAGGACCGCCCGGTACGCGTGGACCGCGAAACCCTGACTCTCGGTTACGCCGGCGTCTATTCGAGCTTCCTGCGCCACGCCGAGGCCGCCAGCGAACGGTACGGGATCGACGTACGCACCCTGCTGATGGAGGCCGGCCGCCGCCGGCTGGTCGGCGGGCAAGAAGACATGATCATCGATATCGCCCTCACGATGAACAAGGAACGCCAGGACGGTTGAGCTTCTCTGCGCGACCCTGCCGACAGCCGACAGTCGGCAGGGTCGCGCGTCGTTGTTCGATGACGTCGACGCACCATTTGTAATGTGATTCTGGCCAACGGAATCGGATGGGGAAATCGGCCTGCCCCACCGATAGCGTCGGTATTCATGGAATCGAAGTTGCTCGCGCCGCAGGATGCCCGCGCCGTGTGCTCGACCTCTGCGGCGAGCACAGCCACCGCGATGCCGCGCCGGCAGACCCGGCTGACGTCCTCGAGCACGGGGAGCGTGCGCACAATCCTTTCGCGGTGCGACCGGACACAACGGCTACGATCGCTGGAAAGCGTGGCGGACTGGCACCGGACTGCTCCGGTTGCGGCTCGGTGCGTTGCGGAAGATGATCACCTAGGTGATGTGCACGCGATTCGTGTTGGGCTGTCGTGCACGGGTTAAGGAGTTCGGGTATGCGGCCGCAGGCGGACCGAAAGTCCTCTGGCGGAGGATCGCAGCGACTCGCCGTCGGTGTCGCTCGACGACTCGAACAAGAGATCAAGGACCGGGGCTGGCCGATCGGTGAGGTCCTCGGCTCGGAGACGGCTCTGCGTGAACGGCTCGGGATATCTCGGTCCATCCTGCGTGAAGCAGTGCGCCTGCTGGAGAACTCGCAAGCAGCCCAGATGCGCCAGGGCCCCGGCGGCGGATTGGTCGTGTCGGTACCGGACCCACGGTCCTCGATTCGCGGACTGGTCATCTCGCTGGAGTATCTCGGTGCCACCGTGGATCAACTGGTCTACGCGAGGTCGCTGTTCGAGCGGATGGCGATCGATCGGATCATCGACACGTTGACCGAACGCGGTGTGCAGGAGCTCAGGAGGAGTGCTGCTGGTGACGGCGGGCCGCCGATCGACTTCCACGTGACGGTGGGCGAACTGTCCGGCAATCCACTGCTCGAACTGTTCATCGATGTGTTGTCACGGCTGACCGCCGCATACACGCAGCGCGCCTACGCCGTCACCGACGACCGGAGTGGCGAGCTCGAACATGCGGCTCGGCTGCATTCCGAGCTCGCGGATGCGATCATCGCCGGCGACAAATACCTCGCCCACCAGAAGATGCTCACGCATCTGGAGGACACGACGACGTGGCTGAGGATGTATGTCGCCCCGCTGCCGGGGGAGCGAACCGCAACCCGGCCGATGGATCCCGACCCCGGCGAACGGCCGCGCGAGAAGAAGCTCGCAGAACATGTGGCGGGCTGGATCCACGACGACATCGTCGAAGAGGGACGCCAGATCGGAGAGGTGGTCGGGTCCGAGGCCTATTTCGTCGAGAGGTACGGCGTCAGTCGCTCCGTCTTCCGCGAGGCGATCCGGATACTCGAGTATTACCGCGTCGCGCAGATGCGTCGCGGACCGGGCGGCGGGCTCGTCGTCCTCGCCCCTGACCCGTTGGCGACGGTCGAGACGATCGCGCTCTATCTCGACTATCGAGGCGTCTCGATCGAGGATCTCCGCGCCGTACGCGACGAGCTCGAGCTGGGTGTGTTGACGTACGTCATGCGGTCGGGGCCCGTTGCTGCCGACGCCCTCGGCGCAGACGATCGTCGCAGCAGTCTGCGCCTGCGAGACCGCATCGCCGACCTCAGCGGCGATCCCGTGCTGGGGCTGTTCCGGTCCGTTCTCGCACTGGTGTGGAAGGAATGTGGGGGCCCTGACTCCTCGGACGTATGCGGTCTCGGTGACGGGTCGTCCGCCGAGCGAGACGAACTGGATGCACTGGTCGACGCCGTGGTGTGCGGGGACGCTGAGCTGGCGTCGTTCCGTCTGCGCGCGCACCTGCACGCGCACCGGGAATTGTGAACCGCTGACGTCGCGCGCCGGCAACCGTCCCGGGCTGTGGCCGAGCCCATGAAACGAGGACTCCCCAGTCGAATCATTCGGCTGGGGAGTCCTCGCGAGCGGGCGGTGGTCCTACGTCAGGCGTCCGAGCCCGCCATGTCGAGCGCAGCCAGGTACGAGAACACCATCGACGAGCCGACGGGTCCTCCCGCGCCCGGGTAGATCCGGCCCGTCATCGGGGCCATGGTGTTGCCGGAGGCGTAGAGACCGGCGATGACCGACCCGTCTTCGTGCAGGACACGAGAGTGGTCATCGGTCTTCAAGCCGCCTTTCGTGCCGAGATCCGAGAGCGCGATCTTCGCCGCGTAGAACGGAGCACGGTCGATCAGGCCGATGCACGGATTGGGCCCGTCCTCGTGGGAGCCGCACATGTGCGTGATGATGCGATCCCACGGCGCGTCACCACGACCGAACGCCTCGTCCGTGCCGATGTGGACATATTGGTTGAACTGCTTGACGGTGGCGACCAATGTCTCGGCGGGCACGTCGATCAATTCGGCGAGCTCCTCGAGCGTGTCCGCTTTCTGCAGGAGGCCGGCCTCGAGGAACTCGTCGACGTGGAACCATCCGGGCGACTGCGGTGCGACCGGAGGCGACGCGAACGCGCGCTCGTTGTCGAACTGTCGTTGATCGAACACCCAGTGAACCGGGATGTGTGACACATCGGACGACTGGTGGTGCCGGAGGATCTCGTGACCGGACCTGTCGTACGGAAGTCGCTCGTTCATGAATCGTTCGCCGGCGGCATTCACCCAGATACCGCTCCACACAGACGGATAGAACACCGGACGGTCGTTCGGGATCATCAGCCCGGGAGCGAACCATGCCTCCTCGAGCAGCTCGGTCGCCGCACCGATGTCCATGCCGGCGACGAGTGCGTCACCGGTGTTACCGGGGGCGCCCTGCGACCAGTCGGCGCGAGCCTCGGGCTGGTACTTCTTTCGGAGCTCCGGGTTGCGTTCGAAGCCGCCCGCGGCGAGAAGTACACCGCGCCGCGCCGACAACGTGACCGGTTCTCCGTCAGAGGTCGCCTCCACGCCGACGACCCGACCGTCGTCGACGATGAGCCGGTCCAGCCCGCTGTTCGTCCGGACCGTTCCGTTCCCGGTCGCCATGAACGCGAGCAGCAGACGGCCGATCAGGGCCTGCCCTCCGGTCATCTCATCGCCCGGGTCCTCGCCGGAGCGCTCGGCCCACTGCGGCCGGCGCACGAGCGGTTCCAGATCACCGAGAGCCTTGCGCTCGAGCGGCTGCGGGAAGATCGTGCGACCGGCCGGAAGCGCGTTGGTGGCCTTCTCGAAATAGTCGGGGACGCCTTGCCAGAAGAACTGGCCGAGGTGCGGATGGCGCTCGAGTTCGTCGATCATCGGTGCGCCCGCCGCGAGGAATGCCTCACGAAGGGCTGCCGGCGCGTCGTCGCCGACGATCTCGTCGAGGTAGGGGCGGGCCTCGTCGGGGCCCGAGTCGACACCGGCACGACGTTCGGCAGCGTTGCCCGGAAGCCACAGACCCGAGCCCGAGTAGGCGGTGGTGCCTCCGACGAAATCGGTCTTCTCGATGACGATGGTCTTCAGGCCACGGGACGCGGCGGCGAGGGCGCCGACCAGCCCGGCACCGGAACCGACGACGATGACGTCGTAGACGTCGTCGGACTCATTGTTCTGCAATGTTTCTACCTTTCTGGTTAAGCGGAAACTCCAGGACTGCTTCGGATATCAGGCGACGGCGTTCGACGCGTGCTCCAACTTGGTGAACACCGACGCGCCGTTCTCATCGAGCTCCATGACTTCGACGAAATGGCCGAGTTCGGCAGTGAGGTCGAGGTACCCGAAACGAACGCCGCCGGTGACGCCGTACTGAGCCCAGGAGCGGCCGCTCTTCTCGACGATCGCCGTCGCCTCGTCGAAGTCGTCCACCCGGAAGCCCGCGTGATGGAAGGTGGCGGGTGTTCCGGGACGAATTCCGTTGCGATACAGGTCTACTCGACCGCTCACCGGCCGAATGATCTCGAGGTTGGTCGGACCTGCATTGACCAGCGCGACGTCGATGACCCATTCGTCGGCGAGTGTGCCGTCGACGACGATGTGGGGACCGTCGACACCCGGTGGCTGCGCGGGCGGTGTGGTCGCGTCGCCGAGTGGGTGACCCAGCGACGACCGGTAACTCTTGACGCATTGAACTGTCCCGAGCTTCGATTCGAGAAACTCCGCGGCCGCATCGAGGTCGTCTGCAACGTAGCCCAGCTGCAAGGTGTTTCGGAGTAGATCGCTCAGTGATTTCATCGGGAATCCTCGTTCCAAGACTGTCGTCGACGGTGATGCTTTCTCGGCGACAGCGAGGCACACGCCGATTCCACACTACGATTCACTGTCGTCGTGGCGGGTCCGTAGCGTCCACCGCGCATACCGTCTGGTGGGATGGGCATGGTTTGCCGGATGCACCGACGGCCGATCCGTCCACCGGGATGACGGTGTTGACGTTGTCGCGCGATCACTCGACGATGGTCGGATGATGGCGGGCACCGACGATTCTCAACGCACCGCGCAGAGCCGTACCGGCGGGTTTCCTGCCGGGATCGAGTTGACGGAGATCGCGGCGCGAGCATCGGTGTCGGCGTTCTCCCGAACAGACGCCGAGCGCATCGAGCATGTCCTGATCTCGGTTCGCCGCACGCTTGCGCAGATGGAGAAGCTCGGCCCGGTCGATGTCGAATTGCTCGAGGTCAATCCGACCGCGGGGCTGGTGATCGAGCGGATCCTGGCAAGCCTGCTCGACCTGGTCGTCGATGTGAACACCGCTGTCGTGCAGGGGTTCGGCGCGCGGCCGCCGGCGACCTTCGCCGAGTCGTGCGCGGCGGCGATCGCGGTGGGCCTGATCGATCACGATCTCGCCGAAGAACTTCGGCCCGTCGACGGGCCGCACCACGTCGTCCTGCAGTTGTGTCTCGACTCCGACCCGGAACAGGTGGAGGCGGTCGTGGTTCGGGCCGTGTCCGCGTTTCAAGAGTTCGAGCGGCGGGCGGTCGAGTGGCACGCGCAGGTCTGCCGCGGGTGACCCCGGCGGTGCGGATTCAGTCGAGGATGTCGCGGACCTCGATGGACTCGTGGCCGGCGAGCGACATCTCGCGAGCAGTCGTCATGTGCTTGTTCCAGTGTGCGAAGGCGGCTTCGCCATCGCCCTCACGGATCAGCTTGATCAGCCGTCGCAGAGACCGGACGAACAGGCGATAGCGTTCCTGTCCGGCGTCGGCGTTGGCGAACGAACGGTCGCGGGAAACGTTGGTCGTGTGACGTTCGAAGATCTCGTGCAGCATACCCGCGATCAGTGCGAGAGCCGCGTTGCCGGACAGCTGCACCATCCGGAGGTGGAAGCGGGCGGCCGCGGGTCCGAAGTCTCCAGCGGCGAACGCGACCGGGATCTCCTCGTCGATCATCGTCTCGAGTTCGGCGAAGGCCTCCTCGGAGCCGGACTCGGCCAGGATGCGTGCCGCAGCGGGTTCGATCGCCTCACGTGCGACAAAGACGTCCTCGATCGTGGCTCCGGAGAGTTCCAGGAGCAGCGAGGCGGGACGGGCCACGATCTCCGGTCCCGGGACGCACACGCGGGCACCCGTGCGGGACCCTCGACGGACCTCGACCAGCCGCTCCGCCTCGAGCACCCGAACCGCTTCGCGCAGAGTGGGACGGCTCACCGAGAAGTGCTCCATCAACTCCGCTTCGTGGGGGAGATGATCTCCGTCCTTCAGCTCGCCGTCGACGATCATGCGGCGGAGCTTGCCCGCGACCAGCTCGGCGGTCTTCGGTGTGCGGATCGCGCGTCCCGACAGCGGCCTCTGATCGAAGACCGGGGCGACTGCGGATTGTTCGGCCATGCGTTTCACCACCGCTTTCAAGGATGACTATGAGTACTCGGTAAATAAGCCAAGGGTACCTGTTACGAGCGTCTCGACATGCTAGCTCGAATCTTTGGCTAACATAGATAACTATGTTAGCGTAGTGCAACTGCGGCGTAGCGACTGTACATCGCCGCCTGTCCCGCGTGTCGGCCTGTACCCAGGAGCAGCAATGTTGAAAACCCGGTTCACCGAGGAATTCGGTGTGGAACATCCGATCGTGCAGGGCGGCATGATGCACGTGGGCCGCGCCGAACTTGCCGCAGCGGTCTCGGAGGCCGGCGGCCTCGGCATCATCACCGCGTTGACCCAGCCGTCCCCGGAGGCCTTGGGGCGCGAGATCGCCAGATGTCGGACGATGACCGACAAGCCATTCGGCGTCAATCTGACGCTGACGCTGTCGATCAATCCGCCGCCGTACGACGAGTTGCGGCAGGTGATCATCGACTCGGGTGTACCGATCGTGGAGACCGCGGGATCCGACCCGACGGTGCACGTAGAGCACCTCAAGGCCAACGGCATCAAGGTGATTCACAAGTGCACCAGCGTGCGCCACGCACTGAAGGCCCAGGCACTCGGGGTGGATGCGGTGAGCATCGATGGATTCGAGTGCGCCGGACATCCCGGCGAGGATGACATACCCGGACTCGTCCTGATACCTGCTGCGGCCGATGCATTGTCGATTCCGTTCATCGCCTCCGGCGGTCTCGCCGATGGTCGCGGGCTCGCTGCCGCCCTGGCGCTGGGGGCGGACGGCATCAACATGGGAACCAGGTTCATGTGCACGCAGGAGAGTCCGATCCACCAGAACATCAAGGAGCGGATCGTGGAGGCCTCTGAGCTCGACACCCAGTTGATCTTCCGTCAGCTACGGAACACGATGCGGGTGTCGCGCAACTCGATCAGCGAGGAAGTGGTCGAGATCCTGAACAAGGGCGGACGGTTCAAGGACGTCAAGGAACTCGTCGCGGGAACGCGTGGACGCAAGGTGTACGAAGAGGGCGATGCGGAGTTCGGTACGTGGACGGTCGGCATGGTCCAAGGGCTGATCAACGACATACCGCCGGCGGGTGAGGTGGTACGCCGGACTGTGCTCGAGGCGGAATCCCGACTGCTCGGTCTGGCTCGCGAGACCTTCGTCGACCGGGCTGAGGCGGTCTGACGCCCGATGAGTGATGTTGCAGTGCACGATGATCCGTCGACCGACGAAGCGCCGCTACTCGTCGAGCGGCTCGATGCCGTCACCGTCCTGACCCTCAACCGGCCCGATCGGCGCAATGCCATCAACCGCGCGATGCGCAAGGCGCTCAAGAAGGAACTGTGGCGGGCCGACGGTGACGACGACGTTCGCGTCGTCGTCATCACCGGTGCGGGGACGAGCTTCTCCTCGGGTGTCGATCTCCCCGAGGCGTTGTCCGGGCCGTCACCGCGGACGGAGGGGCCGACGCCGGCACAGGTGCTCCGCGCGATCTCCAAGCCGGTCATCGCCGCGGTGAACGGCCCCTGCTACACCGGCGGCTATGAGCTCGCGGTGAACTGCTCGTTCATCATCGCTTCCGATCGCGCAGAGTTCGCGGACACACACGCCCAGATCGGCTTGCTCAACGGGTGGGGTGGCAGCGCGATGCTGCCACGCATGGTGGGCCTGCCTGCCGCGATCCAATTCGTGCTGAGCGGTGAGCCGATCGACGGTACGACCGCCGCTGCGATCGGTCTCGCGAACGAGGTCGTCGAACACGACGCGCTGATGCGTCGGACGCTCGAGATCGCTCACAAGATCGCCCAGGGACACCCGGGAGCCGTCCAGCGAATGTTGCGGCTGCTCAAAGAAGGGGCAGGATCGTCGTTGTCGCACGCGTTGAGCCTCGAAGCCGAGGCGGCGGTCTCGTTCCGCAGCGACAGTCGCGATGTCGGTGCCCGGTTCGGCAGCCGGAATATGCAGAAGAACTGATGAGGAGAGGTGGCGACGTGAAGCGGCAGGAATCCGCGGTCGCGGTGGACGACGGTATCGGCGACTGGCGGACTCGGCTGACCGCGCTGCTCGACGATTACCGCAGCAGACCGAGACCCACCACGTCGCGCGACAGACTGGATCAGTCGATCGCTTGGCAGTCCGAGCTGGTCGATGCGGGGCTGGCAGCGCCCGGGTGGCCGGCCGCGGTCGGAGGTATGGAGCTGTCCCTCGAGGATCAGCTCGACTACTACCGGATGACCTCGGGTGCGGGCGCGCCGAAGCATCCCTGCGCGATGTCGTTCATCGTCGCGCCCACGATCATCGTGCACGGCACACAGGAGCAGCGAGATCGTTTCCTGGAACCCTTGCTGCGTGCTGACGAGTTCTGGTGTCAGGGCTTCTCCGAACCCGGTGCGGGCAGTGATCTCGCCTCGTTGGCGACGCGGGCGGTCCGTGACGGCGACTCGTATCGGGTGACTGGGCAGAAGGTCTGGACCACAAAGGCGGACCGGGCCGACTGGATGTTCGCCCTCGTCCGGACCGGGCCGGCGGGCCGGGGCACCTCGGGGATCACGTACCTGTTGATCCCGATGGATGCTCCCGGCATCGAGGTCCGTCCGCTCCGCGACGCTGCGGGCGGACATCATTTCGCGGAGATCTTCTTCGACGACGTCGTGGTACCGGTGGCTAACCGGCTCGGCGAGGAGGGGGAGGGATGGTCGATCATGCGGACGTCCCTCGGCCATGAGCGGGCAACCGCATTCCTCGCCGACGAGTTCCGGTACCGCTCGACCGTGGACAAGGTCGTGCGTCTCGCGGTCGATCGCGGCTACGCCGACGACCCACTGGTGCGGCAAGAGCTCGCACGGGCGGAGACATCGGTCCGCAGCATCACCGCCAACAGTGCACGGGCGCTCGACGCTGTCCTGCGCGGTGGCGATCCAGGCGGTGTCGCATCGGTGAACCGGCTGGTCAAATCCGAGTTCGAGCAACATCTGCACCGGCTGGCGTTGCGGCTGACCGGCAACGGCGCGGTGTTGGGTGCGCGCTCGGTCGGGGTCGTGGAGAACGGCCGGTGGACCTACGGCTACCTGATGTCGCGTGCCGCGACGATCGGCGCGGGAACCTCGGAGATCCAACGGAACACGATCGCGGAGGGAGTTCTGGGGCTGCCGTCGCATCGCGGCGAGGGTACGCGTCCACGCACCGTGATCCCGGGTCGTCCGCTCACGGCACCCGGCGAAGACGAGTCCGCGATTCGAGAGGCACTGCGCGGAGCGATCGCAGCGCGCGTCGACACGAACGAAGTCCTTGGGCGGGAAGCCGATCCCGGCGACTACGATCGAGCGTTGTGGCGCGACCTGGTGGCGTTCGGGCTGCCCGGCCTGTCCGCTCCCGAGCGACTCGGCGGAGGTGCAGCGCCCGATCGGCTGCTGTGTGCGGCCGTCGAGGAAGCGGCCTACCACCTCGCGCCCGTCCCACTGGTGCCGACCGCGATCGCATTGCAGGTGCTGCTGGCGTGCGATGCCGACGCGTGCGATGCCGACGGGGCCGCCGCCCCGGTGATCGCCGGTGCGCCCGCCGCCTTCGTCGTTCCGATCGACGACCGCGGCTGGGCCTGCGACGCCGGGTTGCCCGTGCTGAGGGGAGATCGACTCGAGGGAGCGGTCGACCGGGTGGCCGGTGCTCCCGCAGCCGAGGTGTTGGTGGTCGCAGCGCAGGACGCTGACACCGGCGAACTCCGTCTGGTCACGGTCGATCGGTCCGTCGCGTCGGTGACGGTGCAGCAGTCGATCGACCTCACCGCCACGGTCGGCACCGTCTCGTTCGTCGACGTGCCGGCCGCGGTGGTCGCATCGGGAACGGCCGCGGTGGACGCGCTCGCCGCAGCCCGTCGACATGCCCAGCTGCTGATCGCGGCGGATTCCGTGGGTGTCGCGAACCGGGCGTTGGCGCTCGCCGTCGAGTGGGCGGGTCAGCGGCAGCAGTTCGGTCAGGCGATCGGCTCGTTCCAGGCGATCTCTCACAAGTGCGCAGACCTACTGGTGGGCGCGGAGGGCGCACGCGGCCAGGTGCTGGCCGCGGCGGACCTACCGGCGTCGGATCCCGATGCTGCTGTCGCAGCAGACCTCGCGTGTGCGGAGGCGTTGACCGTGGCCGTGCGGTCGGGCGAGGAATGCATCCAGATCCACGGAGGCATCGGATTCACGTGGGAGCATCCCGCCCACCTGTTGCTGCGCAGAGCGACGGCGAACGAGGCGTGGCTGGTGCGGCCCGAGGTGATGCGCGACAGCGCCGTCGCGGAGCTGGTGGCTCGTCTCCGGTGAGCCGGGCCGTATCGCCCTCGGCCATGTCTGGTTGACGTCTGGGGCCTATCGGAACCGAAGCAGCCCTTCCTGCATCGTGCTGGCGAGCAGGGTGCCGTCGCGATCGAAGAGTCGGCCGCTGCTGATGCCACGACCATTGCCCATCCAGTAGCCGTGCTGCTCGTACAGGTGCCATTCGTCGGCGCGGAAGGGCGCATGCAGCCATACCGCGTGGTCGAGGCTTGCGAACTGCAGGCCCGGACTGTCGATGTGCCGGGCATGCGGCGGCAACGCAGCGGAGAGCAGGAACAGATCCGAGCAGTAGGAGAAACCTGCGGCGTGCGTGAGCGGGTCGTCGTCGAGCGCCTCGCAGGTCCTGATCCACGCGCGTTGCACCGGAGGGCGCGGTTCGCCGCGTCTGTTCGCCAGGCGCGGATACTCTTCGGGGAATCGGAACTCCACGCCGACGGTGGACAGGAGCCTGCTGAGCCAGCGGGCATCGCCGAGATCGGCCGCACTCACACTGTCTTCGAAGTGGGGGAGTTCTTCCGGTGCGGGTCCGGGCGTCGCGGTGGTGTCCTGGTGCTCGAGCCCCGCCTCGGTCCGGTGGAATGACACCATCGCGGTCAGGATCGTCTGATCGTTCTGCATGGCCCGGACCTGCCGCGTGGTGAACCTCTCGCCGTCACGGATCCGTTCGACCGTGTAGTCGACGGGCATGTCGGGGCGGCCCGGGTGGACGAAGTGGCCGTGCAGAGAGTGCGGCCGGTGGTCGTTGTGAACGGTCCGCCCGGCCGCGGTCATCGCCTGTCCGAGCGTCTGACCTCCGTACACGCGGCGGGCCCGGGTGTACGAGTCACCACGGAAGGTGTCCGGTCCGCATGGCCGGACGGCGAGGATACCGCTGACGGGTGGGCGATCGATCGAGGAGAGTGGGCCGGTCCCGGGTGTCGGAGGCATGGAGGGTTCTTTCACTCGGACACATCACGGTCGTTGGGCGGCTCGTGCCCATTCGGCCGAGCCCTGTCCGACGAACGGCCGGACACGGACTGCGGGAAGCGGTGGTTCAGCGGGGCGCGAATCGCTGTCCGGCGTCGAGGCGCAGCGCCTGGCCGTTCAGCATCGGGTTGTCGACGATGGCGAGGGCGAGCTTCGCGTACTCCTCCGGACGACCCATGCGCTTGGGGAACGCGGCGTCGGCGACGAGGGGGGCCACCTGCTCGTCGGTGAACTTGGCGGTGGCGCCGGTGGCGAACAAGCTCGGTGCGATGGCCATCGCCCGGATGCCCTGCGGACCCAGGTCGCGTGCCATGACCAGCGACATGGCCGCGATGCCGGCCTTGGCGGCGCTGTATGCGACCTGTCCGATCTGGCCTTCGAAGGCGGCGATCGACGACGTGTTGATGATGACCCCGCGCTCGTCGTCCTCGGGTTCGTTGTGCGACATGTGGAACGCCTGCAGTCGGTTCAGGTTGAACGTCGAGACCAGATTAAGGTTGATGACATTCTGGAAGCTCTCCAGATCGTGGGGGCCACTGCGGCCCAGCGTCCGCTTCACGGTTCCGCCACCAGCGGTGTTGACCGCCACATGCAGGGCTCCGAGCGCGGTCACGGCGTTCGCGAGTGACTGCTCGGCGACCTCGAAGTCGGTGATGTCGATGGGGTGGAAGGTACCGCCGAATGCGTCGGCGACCTCCTTGCCCGCGCTGCTCTCACGATCGAGAATCGCGACATCCGCTCCGGCGGCGGCGAGTGTCTCGGCGGTCGCCCGGCCCATACCCGAGGCGCCACCGACGACGACGGCCTTCTTGCCCTTGATGTTCATGTCCTGTCCTCATCTCTCCGGAGAATCCGTGAAGCTCCTAGTTCACTTATAGTACTATCTAAACTATGTAGTTCACGCCGGGTCGCCACAGAAGGGCGACCGAGCTGCGGCGCCCACCGGAATTCGCCCGTGAAATGGAGGAATCGTGATTCTCAAGGTCGGCCAGTCCTTGGCCAGTGCAGTCGACACCACGACGATCGTCGTAGTGCGTTCCACAGAGGGGGATGTGACGTTGACGTGCGGAGGCATCCCGATGTCCGATGGCAAGAGCTCGACCGGGGACGGATCGGGGATCGATGCCGAGCACGTCGGCGGAGCGCTTCTCGGTAAACGCTACGTCGACGACGCTTCCGGGCTGGAGGTGCTGTGTACCAAGGGCGGTCAAGGCCGACTCGCGCTCGACGGTGCGGTGCTGGAGATCAAGGCCGCGAAGCCTCTCCCGTCCTCGGACTGAGTGCTTCGACACCGAAAGACGAGTGGAGTGACGCGTGAATATTTCCATGCTGCTGGATATGGCGGTGGACGGTTTCGGAGACCGGGTTGTCATCGGCTCGCGTTCCGGGGGCCTGACGGCTTCTCGATTGGACGAACTCGCCACGATCGGCGCCCGGGCGGTACGCAGGTCGGGTGCCGATTCGATTGTGTACCTGGCGGTCAACGGGCCGGCGTTCCCGGTAGCGATGTTCGCCGCGGCACGTGCCGGGGTCCCGCTCATCCCGGTGAACTACCGGCTGGGAGGTGAACAGCTCGACGCGCTGCTCGCCAACCACCCTCACGCGATGGGCATTGCCGATGAGAATCAGGTCGAGGTGCTCGAGCGTGCCGGGCTCGGGGTCCGGACGCCGGCACAGTGGCTGGCCGACCTCGCCGACGCCGAGGTCGCCGATGCCGAGGTCGGCGAATCGGACTCGGATGCCGCTGCGGTGATCATCTACACCTCGGGCACGACGTCCGCGCCCAAGGGGGTCCTCCTCCGCCACGAGAACCTCACGTCCTACGTCTTCGGCTCCGTCGAGTTCGCCAACGCCGACGAGTCGGACGCGGCGCTGGTCAGCGTTCCTCCGTACCACATCGCGGCGGTGGCGAACGTGATCACCAATCTGTATGCCGGGCGACGGACCATGGTCCTGGAGCAGTTCACGCCGGAACAGTGGCTCGACACCGTGCGCACCGAAGGCATCACGAACGCGCTGGTGGTGCCGACGATGCTGGCACGGATCGTCGACTCCGGCGCCGATCCGTCGATCCCGACCCTTCGCGGACTCGCCTACGGCGGTGCGCCCATGCCGACGCGAGTCATCGAGCGCGCGCTCGAGCTGTGGCCCGAGGTCGGCTTCGTCAACGCGTACGGCCTCACCGAGACCAGCTCCACCATCGCGGTTCTCGGCCCCGACGAGCATCGCGCCGCGATCGCGTCGTCGGATCCTTCCGTCCGGGCGCGCCTCGGATCCGTCGGGATTCCGGTGCCGGGCGTCGACATCGAGATCCGTGGCGACGACGATGTGCTCGGCCCCGGCGAAGTCGGCCGGATCTGCGTTGCGGGCGAACAGGTTTCGGCCGAGTATGCCGGCGTGGGGCGGATGGTCGACGATCGCGGCTTCTTCGACACCCGCGACAAGGGCTACCTCGACGAAGCGGGATACCTCTTCGTCGGTGGTCGCGTCGACGACACCATCATCCGCGGTGCGGAGAACATCGCGCCCGCCGAGATCGAGGACGTCCTCCTCCGGCATCCCGCCGTGTCGGATGTCGCCGTGGTCGGCCTACCCGATGACGAATGGGGCCAGCGGATCGAGGCGGCGGTGGTGCTCCGCCCCGGCGAAACCGTCGAGACCGACGAGCTGCGGTCGTTCGTCCGGAGTTCGTTGCGCAGCAGCAAGACCCCTGAACGCATCGTGTACTGGGACGACCTTCCCCGGACCGAGACGGGCAAGCTCGTGCGTCGGCACGTCGTCGACCGCCTCGCCGAACAGAACTCATCCGTGTGAGTCCGATGCGCGTTCCCCTTTCCCACAACCGACTGCCCGATTCCGGGCGCATCACCGGCGACGGCTCAGCTCGCGCCCACCGATCACGGAGGAACCCATGACCACCACTGCGGAGAAGTCGCAGGAAGACACCGAGATCTACACCTTTCTCGACTCGGATATCCAGCGCGCCAAGGACATCTGCGGCATCTATCACGCCGTCACCCAGCGCGAGCAGTTCAGCCGCGCCACACCCGACGTCATCCGCAACTTCGCGCGGTCCTACGGCGACGACAACCCGCTGTTCGTCGACGAGGAGTACGGGCAGGACACCCGGTGGGGGGCGCAGATCGCGCCGCCGATGATCAACATCGCGCTGCGCAAGGACCTGCACGCCGACAAGATGCCGCGCGAGCATCGTCGTCCTGCCTTCCGAGGCATCCACGTGTTCGTATCGGGCAGTCAAACCGACTGGTACCGACCGGTTTACGACGGTGACACGGTCTACGCATTCCACGGGTTCGAGAAGGTGGAACTCAAGGAGTCGGAGTTCGCGGGTCGTTCGCTGTTCGTCACGCGCATCCACGTGCAGTTCAACCAGCGTGCCGAGGTGGTGCAGGCGCAGCGCGTCCTGACGATCCACACCGAGCGGCACGAGTCGAAGAAGCGCAAGAAGTACGACGCCATCGAGGCGGCGACCTATACGCCGGAGGACATCGACGCGATCGACGCGCTCTATGCCGCCGAGGCCCCGCGCGGGGCGCAGACCCGCTATTGGGACGACGTACAGGTCGGCGACTCGCTCGGCAACCTGGTCAAGGGGCCACTGACGGCCACCGACATGATGGTCTTCCACTCCGGCGGATACGGTTTCGCGCCGTACACGCCGTCCGCGGGACGACTCGGATACAAGAACCGCCAGCGCATCGCCGCCTTCTACATCCCGAACGAGCAGGGTGTGCCCGACGTCGCCCAGCGGATCCATTGGGACAGCGAGTACGCCCGGTCGATCGGTCTGCCCGCCGCCTACGACTACGGCATGATGCGCGACTGCTGGCTGACCCATTACCTCACCGACTGGATGGGCGACGAGGGCTGGATCGAGTCGATGTCGAGCCAGATGCGCAAGTTCAACTACCTCGGCGACACGCACTACTTCACCGGTGAGGTCACCGGCAAGCGCGTCGACGGCGGCCGTCACCTCGTCGACGTGGAGTTCCGGGGTACGAGTCAGCGTGGCGAGGTGACCTGTCCCGCGACCGCGACCATTTCGTTGCCGAGCCGCGAGTCCGGGCTCGCGGTCCTGCCGACGGCGCCCGCGGAGTGGGAGCTGATCGCCGCGCAGATGCTCAAGCGGCACGGCGAATTGCGCGCCCAGAAGCGTTCCGGTCAGGCCTGACGCGATGGTCGGCACATTCATCAATGAGCGGGTGCCGAGCACTCGAACGCCCGCAGGAGGAACTGTGGATCTGGAGACACTGACCACGGTCATCGCCGAGCTCGACGAGCACGTCCTGACGATCACGCTGAACCGGCCGGATCGGATGAACTCGTTCACCAACGAGATGCGCGCCGAGTTCCGGTCGCTGTGGGCCTTCGCGTCCGAGACCGACGACGTGCACGTGATCGTCCTGCGGGCCGCGGGTGACCGGGCCTTCAGCACCGGCATGGACGTCAAGGAGGGCACCTACGTGTCCGACAACGTGTTCAGCCGTCGTGACCCGGGCGCCGACCTGTCGCCCAAGCAGAACGGCTGCTGGAAACCGCTGATCTGCGCGGTCCACGGCATGGTCGCCGGCGGCGCGCTGTACTGGATCAACGAAGCCGACATCATCGTCGCGAGTGACGACGCACAGTTCTTCGACCCGCACGTCTCCTACGGCCTGGTCGCGGCGCTCGAGCCAATCGGCCTCGCGCACCGCATCCCGATCGGGGAGGTGCTTCGCATGGTCCTGCTGGGGCTGGACGAGCGGATGTCCGCGAAGCGTGCGTACGAGATCGGTCTGGTCACCGAGATCGTTGCGCGCGAATCGTTGTGGGATCGTGCCCGCGACCTGGCATCGCGCATCGCCGCGAAGCCACCGGCCGCGATTCAGGGCAGTGTGCGGGCGATCTGGGAGTCGAAGGACGCGACGCGGTCGCAAGCCCTCGCGACCGGCATGTCCTACACCTCGTTGGGCAATCCGATCGGTAAGGCACAGGTCGTGCGTTCGGAAGTCCCGACCCGGGCGTACGAGGTCCGCTGACATGGATTACGGGATGACCCCGGAGCTCGAAGAGTTTCGTGGCGAGGTGCGGACGTTCGTCGCGGAGAACGCACCGGACATCGCGCCCAAGGCGGGTGTGCGCAGTGCCGAGAACACCGACGAGCTCGCGCTCTTGAAGGAGTGGACCCACAAGCTCTTCGCCGCCGGGTACGTCGGCGGGGCGTGGCCGGAACGCTTCGGAGGGCGCGGTCCCGCGCACGAGCCCGAACGCGACGTGGTCGTCGGGGAGGAACTCGCGCGGGCACGCACCCCGGCCGCCGTCCAGGGAGCGGCGAACCTCGTGTCGAACGCCCTGATCGACTTCGGCACTGAACAGCAGCGCGAGAAGTATCTGCCCGGAATCCGGTCTGGTGAGCTGATCTTCTGCCAGTTGTTCAGCGAGCCGAATTCGGGTAGCGACCTGGCCTCGTTGCGGACCAAGGCCACGCGGACCAGCGACGGCGGGTTCCGGGTATCGGGTCAGAAGGTCTGGACCACCAACGGCCACTGGGCCGACTACGGGTATCTGCTGGCGCGGACGGACCCGAATGCGCCGAAGCACCGTGGCATCAGCGCGTTCGTCGTGGACATGCGGCTGCCGGGCGTCGATGTGCGACCCCTTCGCGAGATGACCGGGACGTCGGACTTCAACGAGGTGTTCCTCGACGACGTCGAGTTGGCCGCCGACGCGTTGATCGGCGAGGAGAACCAGGGCTGGACGATCGCGAACTCGAGTCTCGGACACGAACGCAGCGGCGTCGGAGCCAATGCGGTCCGCCTGCGGCGCAACGTCGCCGCGCTCGTCGAGCTCGCCGGGCGAGTCACGATCGGCGGCAGACCCGCGATCGAGGACGGCGCCGTGCAGGAGCGACTCGGCGGATTGTCCGCATCGGTCGAGGCGCTGTCGGCACTCGTGTACGCCAACATCAGTCGTTGGTCCGGGAAGGCTGAACGCGTGTCGGACGGCCCCATGGCGAAGCTCATGTTCAGCGAACTCGGCGTCGAGATCGCCCGTATGGGTGTGGAGCTCTGCTCAGAGGCCGGGATTCTCGTCGAGGGTGATCCGCACGCGGTCGATCACGGTCGGTGGCAGGACGAGTTCCTGTACGCCCGCGCGTACACGATCGCCGGCGGGAGTTCGGAGATCATGCGCAACATCATCGCCGAGCGGGGACTCGGTCTGCCGCGCTGACCTGTGTGGCGACGACTTCTCATTCTGCGGAACGAGGAGTAGTCATAGTTAACTATGTGATCTACGTTCATTTCAACGCGTCAATCGACGCGATCAGACTCTCGCCCTAGGCGGAACCGGAGGCGGTCAGTGGCCGGAATCAGAGACGGGATCGGCGCGCTGTGGTCGGCCCCCGACAGCGCGAACATGGTTCAGCACGAAGGACGTTGGTCCACCTGGGGGGAGATCCGCGACCTTGTCGAACGCATCGACGAGGCCCTCGTGCGGGTCGGCTGCAGAGAAGGCTCCCGCGTCGGTGTGGTGCTCGCGAATCGGGTCGAGTCGATCGCGGCGCTGGTGGCGATCCTGGGCAAGGGCCGCACGATCGTCACACTCAACCCGATGCAGCCGGCGGCCCGGATCGCGAGCGACCTGCGCAACTCCGACCCGCAGGTCGTCCTCGCCCCGTCGAAGCTGTGGGAGGAGGACGAATTCGCGGATGCGGCCTACGAGTCCGGAGTCCTCGGTTTCGCCGTCGACGGTGCACGCGTCGAACAGCGCTGCGGAGGCCCGCGCGTCAGCTTTGCCGACGTCATCGACCAACGGGATCCGGTCGCGGTCGAGATGTTCACCTCGGGTACCACCGGCCCGCCCAAGCGCGTGCCGCTCACCTGGCGCCAACTCGACGCTGCCATGTCCGCGGTCCACAGCCACACCGGCGCGGCAGGTCCCGAGCGCGAACCGTTGACCGGGCGAGTGTCTCTCGTTGTCCTGGCACTGGTGCACATCGGGGGCATGTGGGCCGTCCTGCAGGCGCTCACCGAGGCGCGCCCCTTCGTCCTGCTCTCACGATTCACCGTGGACGGCTGGGTCGGGGCGGTGTCCGAACACAAGCCGCGCATCGCGAGCCTGCCGCCCGCGGCGATGCGTTCGGTGCTCAGTGCGGACGTGCCAGCCGAGAAACTGGCGAGCCTGCGCGCCGTCACCGCGGGTACAGCGTTCGTCAGCCCGGATCTCGCCGACGAGTTCATCGGCAAGTACCAGATCCCCGTGTTGATCGTCTACGGAGCGACCGAGTTCTCCGGCGCGGTGGCCGGATGGACCAAACCGCTGCACGCGCAGTGGTGGTCGAGTAAGCGCCGCAGCGTCGGCCGACCCTTCCCCGGAGTCGATCTGCGCACCGTCGGCGACGATGGCACCGTGCTCGCGACGGGTGAGACGGGTCGCCTCGAGGTGCGCGCCGGTCAGACCGGCTCGGGCGCCGATGGATGGCTGCGCACCAGTGACCTCGCGCATCTCGACGACGACGGCTTCCTCTACATCGACGGCCGCGCGGATGACGCGATCGTCCGTGGTGGATTCAAGGTCCACCCGGAGGTCGTGTCCGACGCGTTGCGCGCGCATCCCGCCGTCCTCGACGCCTGCGTGTTCGGGCGGGCCGACGAGCGACTCGGTCAGGTGCCGGTGGCTGTTGTCGAACTCGTCGACGGGGCTGCGCCGCCCACCGAAGATGACCTCAAGACGTTTGTGCGCGGCCAGCTGACCGCCTACGAGGTCCCGGTCGTCATCCACACTGTCGACCAACTTCCGCGCGGCGTGTCGCTCAAGGTCGACAGGCGCCGACTGCTCGAGGTCGTCGCAGATCTCGAGGCCGCGCGTGTCTGATCCGATCCGCGCGCACATCCACCCCGAAACATCAAGGAGCACATCATGACCGCGGTCATCGTGGAAGCAGTCCGCACGCCCGTCGGCAAGCGTAACGGCGGCCTGTCGACGGTTCACCCCGCCGACCTGTCCGCCGTCGTCCTCAACGCGGTCGTCGAACGCGCGGGGATCGACCCGTCGGTCGTCGAGGACGTGATCTGGGGATGCGTTCAGCAGGTCGGGGACCAGGCGAACGACATCGCACGCAACGCCGTGATCGCGGCCGGATGGCCCGAGACGGTTCCCGGTGTCACCGTGGACCGCCAGTGCGGGTCCTCGCAGCAGGCCCTCAACTTCGCCGTGGCGAGCGTGGAGGCCGGACACTACGACGTCGTCGTCGCGGGCGGCGTGGAGTCCATGTCGCGGGTGCCGATGGGATCGGGCGCAACATTCCCCGGCTCGCCGTACAGCGCGGCCTACATGGAGCGTTACGACGGGGTCAAGCCCAATCAGGGCATCGGTGCGGAGATGATCGCCGAGCGCTGGGGGCTCTCTCGCGCGGAGCTCGACGCCTTCGCGGTGCAGTCGCACGAGCGTGCCGCGGCCGCACAGGACGCCGGCTTCTTCGACCTGCAGATCGTTCCGGTCAAGACACCGGACGGTGACGTGATCACCCGCGACGAGGGCATCCGTCGGGGCAGCTCGCAGGAGTCGCTCGCCAAGCTCAAGACCGTGTTCAAAGAGGACGGTGTCATTCACGCGGGCAACGCTTCCCAGATCTCCGACGGTGCGTCCGCGCTGCTCATCATGAGCGAAGAGGCCGCCACCCGCCACGGCGTGCGTCCCATTGCCAAGATCCACTCGCTGACGGTGGTGGGCGATGATCCGGTCACGATGCTGACCGCGCCGATTCCGGCCACCCGGAAGGTGCTCGAGAAGTCGGGTCTGGCGCTGGAGGACATCGGCGTGTTCGAGGTGAACGAGGCGTTCGCCAGCGTCCCACTCGCGTGGCTCAAGGACATCGGTGCCGACCCGGCAAAGGTCAACCCCAATGGCGGTGCGATCGCGCTCGGCCATCCACTCGGCGGGTCCGGCGGCCGAATCCTGACCGACATGATCCACCACATGCGGGCCAATGGTCTGCGTTACGGACTGCAGACGATGTGCGAGGGCGGCGGACAGGCGAACGCGACCATTCTCGAACTCGTCGACGCCGACTGAGATCGGCTGGGCGACTGGATCGACAGGGCGAGTTGAGAATCGAAGAGGAAGTAGGACCAGCGGTGACTGAAGTGAACGAACCCGCGGTGCTCGTGGAGCGCACCGGCAACATCATGGTGATCACGATCAACCGTCCGGCCGCGCGCAACGCGGTCAACTCGGCGGTGAGCGCCGGGATCGGCGGAGCGCTCGACGAGGCCGACGCCGACCCGGAAGTTCGTGCGATCGTGTTGACCGGCGCGGGTGACAAATCGTTCTGCGCGGGAGCAGATCTCAAGGCGATCTCGCGCGGCGAGTCGGTCTACGCGCCGGAGCATAGGGAGTGGGGCTTCGCGGGCTTCGTGAACAAGTACACGGACAAGCCCACGATCGCCGCGGTGAACGGAACCGCGCTCGGCGGCGGCACCGAGCTCGCGATGGCGGCCGATCTGATCGTCGCGGCGGAGAACGCCACGTTCGGCCTGCCCGAGGTCAAACGAGGACTGATCGCGGGGGCAGGCGGTGTCTTCCGTCTCCCGGCTCAGATGCCGCAGCGTCTCGCGATGGAGATGATCTTCACCGGCGATCCGATCTCCGCGGCGCGGGCACTCGAGGTCGGTCTGATCAATCAGGTTGTCCCGGAAGGCAAGGTCGTCGAAGCTGCGATCGACCTCGCCCAGCGGGTGGCGGTCAACGCGCCGCTGTCTGTCCAAGCGAGCAAACGCGTCGCCTATGGAGTCGTGGAAGGGGTGCATGTCGCCGAGAGCGATCGGTGGGATCTGTCCCGGGCGGAATGGGATCTGCTGGCGATGAGCGAAGACGCCAAGGAGGGGCCGCGCGCGTTCGCGGAGAAGCGTCAGCCGGTCTGGCTGGCGCGCTGAGTCGGCCTGCTCAGGTCTGGTCTCGGTCCGGGTCGCGGTGTTCTCATCCCGCGACCCGGACCGCATCATTCTTTGACCTGACCTGACCTGACCTGACCTGACCTGACCTGACCTGGCCTGGCCTGGCCGGGCCGGGTCGCGCGTCGGAGCGGTGGTGGCCGGGTCAGGCGCCGAGCTCGGACAGCACCTCGCTGAGCCAGGCGACCGCTGTCGCCGCCGCCTCGGCATGTCCTGCAGCGTCGATGCTCGGACCGCTCAGTTCCAGGTCGAAGACGCCGTCGTATCCGGCGTCGAGGATCTCGGCCACGATGTGCCGAAGTGGAATGTCGCCGCCGCCCGGGACATCTCGGCACGGCAGGGCACGTATGCCCGGGGTCATGTCGCTGAGTTGGACATGTGAGATCTGTTCGATGTTCTTGCGGATGTCGTCGAGCAGCTCGGCCTCGGTCCAGACATGGAAGAGGTCCAGACAGACGCCGATACCGGTCCGGGCGCCCAACAGGAGCGCGTCGTGAAAGCTGTGAACGAAATTGAGATCCGCGTAGAGCCAGTTCGTGGGCTCGACCGCCACCGTGATGCCCTTGGTGGTGGCGTAGTCGATGACGCCGGCGACTGCATCGGCATACGCGGAGACGTTCGCGTCCCAGTCGGGCAACACTCGTCGTCCGGTCAGGGTGTACACCGTGCTCGCCCCGACGGTCACGGCTTGGTCGATATCGGTGCGCGCGCGGGCGAGTTGATCCTCAAGATCGGCGCCCGGCGTGAGGTCGAATCGCAGTAACGCCGTGGTCGTGCCGATCCGGACAGCGTGCCGGCGGCCGGCCTCGGCCACCAGGTCCGCACCGCTGTCGAGGATCTTCCCGGACGTGAGAGATGTCGTCGATGCGCCCAGCCGGGCGACCGCCTCGATCGACTCGATCGCGGTCGCCGTCGGGAAGCACAGTCCGCTCACCGATACGCGCGGATGCGGCCGGTCCGTCGCGGTAAGTATCACTGGCGCTTCGTTGTTCATTTCCGGCCTCCTGCATGGGTGACGATGTTCGCTTGATCGATGGTCAGCGGTGGCAGCCCTGCGAGCGGGTCTGCCGGAGTTCGTCGGCCGACTTGAGCACCTCCCGTGCCCCGACGACAGCCTGCCGGGCACACTCGGACACCGGCGTACCCGCTGCGAACAGAGAGCGCATCGGTGCCTCGACGCCGATGACCGGGACCGGAGGTAGCGCAGCGATCATCTCGATCAGGGGCATCTCGCCCGCGCCGGGCACCCGGCGGTCGCTCGAATCGTCCCGGTAGACCGGATTGCGCTGTGCCAGCGTGTCGTCGCTGAGCTGGATGTACCCGATCCACTCGGGGTCGAGCATGACCAGGTCATCGGGACCATTGCCGGATCGGGCAGCGTGCATGGTGTCGACGAGCAGTGCGAAATCCGGGCGTCCGACATGAGCGACGGCTGCCAGCGCGGTCGGCAGGTCTGTCACGGTGAGTGACTTGGCGAACTCCATCGTGGTGGTCATGCCCCGGTTGGACGCCATCTCGGCGAACATTGCGAACTGATCGAAACTCCGTGGTAGGTCCGGATCCATCGTCACGGTGTTCACGCGGGTGACGCCGAGTTCCGCCATCACGTCCAATGCCGCTGCTTCGTCACGCAATTCGTGCGAGGGGCGTACGACGAAGCCCTCACCCAGGGATATCGTCACCTCGCGTTCTTTCAGCGCCGCAATGAACCGTTGTCGCAAAGCGACGTCGTCGAGCATCGAGAAGGCCGGGTGACCGTAGACGCCTTCGCCGGTGACCTTCATCGAGATATGGCGGCAGTCGAGGTCGGCGGCGAGATGGACGAAGTCCACCGGCGGAAGACCGAGTGCGGTCTGGTATTCGATTCCGAGTTCAGTCATCGTGGGACATCTTTCGCTGCAGAGCTTTTCATCGATTCTGGTGGATGTGTGCTGGTACGGATGAGTTCTCGGTCTCCATTGGCGCCGGCGCAGAGGACCTGATCCTCGACGAGGTCTGAGGAGAGCACGTCGCCGAGGAGGCCGAGATCCGTGCTGGAGCGCTCGGCGATCTGGCGGATGACGGCGACGTCCTTGCTCATCAACTCGGACAATCGGCTACCGACGTGTTCCACGCCGATCCAGGCGACGCTGTTGAGGGCCCGGCTGTCACCACTGCCGTGCTGGACGGCCGACAGGATGTTCGACTCGCTGATGCCGACGGCGTCGGCGAGTCGAACCGCGTCGATGGCGAGCCCGACCTGTGCGACGAAGAGAGCATTGTTGACGAGCTTGACCCGTTGACCGTCACCCACCGACCCCACATGGAGCACCGGCGAAGCGTAGGTCTCCAGGGTGGGCCGCACGGCGTCGAGAATTGCCGCGTCTCCGCCGACCCAGAGAGTGAGGTGACCCGCTTCGATGTCCCGCGGGCCACCGGACACCGCGGCGTCGAGGACGTGCACTCCGCGTGCCGTGCCGGCGTCGGCCAGCAAGGCAACGGTGTCGGGGTCACAGGTGGTGTGCTGGACGAGGACCGCGCCCGTCGTCATTGCGGCGAGCGCACCGACGGGACCGAGCATGGCATTCTGAACCTGCTCGTCGTTCAGCACCATGCTGACGACGATGTCGGCATTCTGAACGGTCTCGCTGATCGTGTCGGCGGTGAGCCACCCCTTGCACTGCGCGGCGGCCAGGGCTTCCGGGCGCCGGGTGAGAACGGTGACCTCGTGGCCGGCGGCGAGCAATCGCCCGACGACGGGTGCACCCATTCGGCCCGCACCGATGAACCCGATCTTCATGCGGAGATCAATCGGCGGCGGTGGTGGCTGACAGACCCGTCGAGGAGTTCGTCGACCTTGATGCGGCGGAGGAGCAAGTGGACGTCGTGTTCCCAGGTGAAGCCGATTCCGCCGTGGACTTGCAGTGCGGTTTGGGCGGTCGTGCGGGTGGCTTCTCCGGCGAAGGCCGCACCGGCGGCGACGGCGCGGGTGCGTGCCTGCGCGTCAGAGCCGTCGAGAGACACCGCGGCAGCCCACAGAGCGGCCCGCGACGCCTCGACAGCGAGTGCCATGTCGGCGCAATGATGTTTGATCGCTTGAAAACTGCCGATCACGCGATCGAACTGCGTTCGCTGACCGGCGTAGTCGACGGTCAGATCGACGAGGCGAGCGGCTGCACCCAGGGCATCGACAGCACGGTAGGTGGCGAGTTCGTCCCGGAGTCGGGGGACGGTTCCGGGAGGAGCCGGTGACCACGCGCTCGAGCCGAGATCCAGATCGATGTCGGCCACCGACCACGCTCGGGTGAGGTCGAGTGTCTGGAGGGCTCGAATCGACACGGATTCGACCGGGACCACAGCGACGACGTCGACGTCGTCCTGGGTTGTCGCCGCCACCAGGAGTTGCGCTGCGTCCGGAAGCCCGGTGGCGGGAGCTGTCGTACCGCGCAGCCGGAGCCGGGTCCCGTCGATCTGCGCGGACAGCGACGGGGAGGTGAGCGAATCGAGCACCGGTAAGGTCACGGTCTCACCCGAAGCGGCTTCGGAGAGTCCTTGATGCCCAATGCGTTCGAGGATTGCGCACGTGGTGGCGAGCTCGGCGATCGGTACCGCGCTGCCCGCGCGCCCGTGCTCCTCGCAGAGTACGAGCAGGTCGACGTGACAGCCCCCCATCTCAGTGGTCAGCAGGCCGAGGAGCCCGGAATCGGCGACATGGGCGAGCGCATCGGACGGGATCGTCGCCTGGCCGTCGTCGATCGTCGGACGTCGGACGAGCAGGGGATCGTTCTTGACCAGCCAGCCTCGTTCGGCTTCGGCGAGAGCTGTCTGCTCCTCGCTCAGGGCGAAATCCATGACACTCCTTGCGGATCGTAGCAATTGACGTAGTTAACCACGTCAACTACCTTGCGGTCTAGATGTGGGTGGCACGGCGGAGCAGTGGCCGACGCCCATCGGGATCTTCGAAAAGATTGGGGAACAACGTCGATGGACTCGCTGCGTGTCGAGCGAAACGGTGGTGTGGCAACGGTCGTCATGTCGCGCCCGGAGAAGAAGAACGCCGTCGACGTGCCCATGTGGCACGAGTTGGCGGATACCTTCCTCGCGATCGAGCGGGCTGGTACCGACCGGGTCATGGTGCTCACCGGCGACGGCGGAGACTTCTGCTCGGGGTCTGACCTCGCGGGAATGAAGGGCGACGACAAACTCGCGTTCATGGCGGACGTGAGTGAAGCGGCTCGTGCCCTGCACGCCTTGACGATTCCGACCATTGCGAAGGTGGACGGCGTCGCGGTCGGAGCGGGTTGGAACCTGGCCCTGGGGTGCGACCTCGTGGTGGCGACGGATCGAGCTCGGTTCTCGGAGATCTTCGTACGTCGGGCGCTGTCGCTCGACGGCGGCGGATCGTGGCTGTTGCCCAAGCTGGTAGGTCTGCAGAAAGCCAAGGAGATCGCGTTCTTCGGTGACATCTATTCGGCGCGGGAGGCCGCCGATCTCGGGTTGGTGACCAGGGTTGTCGCGCCGGAGGAGATCGATGAGACGGTCGCGACGATGGCGGCACGACTCGCGGCGGGACCGGCTCGCGCTTTGTCGCTGACGAAACGGCTCCTGGATGCGTCCGCCGAGGGCGGCAGCCTGGAACAGGCGCTGCGCGCGGAGTCGAGCGCTCAGGTCAACAACATCGGCGGCCCGGATGCGGCCGAGGCCAAGGCCGCCTTCGTGGAGAAGCGGGTGCCGGTGTTCGGTCGCGGGAACCTCTCGAGCGCTACGGGGTGAGGTCGAGCAGGCGAGCCTCCGCGAAGCTGCGTCGGCAGTCGCGGAGGCCCGCTCGGTATCGGTCACCGCACTCAGCGAGGAACCCACCCGGCGTCATGCCAGTAGGTCTCGAGCTTGGACATCGGCTCCGGCCAGGTCTCCACGTAGGTGACACCTTCGGGTCCCGCGGTCATCAGGTATGGTGTGCCGGCTCGGCTGATCCAGAACTCGCCGGGGCCGACGGTTCGGCTGCCATCTTCGCCGTTCTCGCCCCACGCGACGTGGAACTCGCCTTCGAACACGATGATCAGCTCGTCGACGTTGTGGTGGTGTCGCGGAACGGCGAACCCGGGGGCACATCGGAGTCCGTTCAGATTGAATGCCGGGTCAATCTTCGACGCGACCCACATCTGTCCGGCGAATGTCTTCTCCATGTCGACCGGCGCATCGGCCAGCGAACCTCCGTCCGCCCACAGATACGCCGGGAAGGACTGGTCCACGGTCATGTCTCGCCAACCATCGGTGGACAGCAGTTCGATAGTTTCGGTTGCCATCGGGCGAGTATGTCGGGCGACGGCGATATCGCGCACAGCCATATTCCGTTCACCGGAACCGCGGCGCTGCGCATCCTCGGTGTCCCATCGAGCGGAATCGCCGTGCGACATGGTGTCATCGGGCGTCCTACGGTGCAGGGATGACACTGGTATTCGGCAATCTCACCGACGGCCTGGACTGGGTTCCGATGGGGTTGGATCAACAGGACAATCCCAGCTACTTCTGGAATGACGGCGGACTTCTCAAAGACGCGCCGGTCGATTTCCGGGCGACATTCGAGAATCACATGTTCGTGACGACGAAGCCGATCGAAATGCGTCGGTTCAATCGAAATCCGTTGCGTGTGACCCCGGGATTCACCGTTCCTCGCCATCACCACAACGTGGACGAAATGCTCTTTGTCCTACAGGGTGAGTACCACATCGAGCATTACGACAACGACGAGCCCGAGACGGTCACGGTGCGTCCGGGGCAGGTGTTCGTCAGCCGCGCGGGGACCGCGTACACGATGACCGCAGGCGACGAGGGCGTGACCTACATCGAGACCTGGCCGCGGCCGGTGACCGAGTTGGAGACCTACTGGCACGACTTCGGATGGGCGGTCCGGCGATGACCGAGACGATGACCTCGCCTCTGGCCCACGACGCCACTCGCCGTACGCTCGACACCGCCAAGGGCGTCCTCCACTACCACGAGGCCGGGGACGGCCCGCCGCTGCTCCTCCTGCACGGGTCCGGCCCAGGTGTCAGTGGCTGGAGCAACTACCAGGGCAACCTCCCGGCCTTCGCCTCGCACTTCCGCACCCTCATCCTCGATTTCCCCGGATTCGGGAAGAGCTACTCGTGCAACGAGAACCCGATGCTGACCGCACTGCCGTCAGTGGTGGACTTCCTCGACGGAATGGGCCTCGACGAGGTCGCGGTGGTCGGAAATTCGATGGGCGGCAACGTCGCATCGCGACTTGCCGCGACGCAGCCCGAGCGAGTCAAGCGCCTGGTCACCATCGGCGGCATCGGCACGCCCGTCTTCAGCCCGTCGCCACCCGAGGGCATCAAACTCCTCGTCAGATTCGTCGACGATCCCACGCGCGAGAACCTGATGGCGTGGATGGAATCCATGGTCTACGACCCGGCGATCCTGACCGAGGAGTTCGTCGAGAGCCGATGGCAGACCGCCTCGGATCCTGTAGCGCTGGCGGATGTCCGGCGATTGTTCAACGCCGGCTCGCTCGCCGGTATGCGGGTACGCAACGGCGCCGCCGTGGTCAACCAGATCGAGACGTTGACCAAGATCGCGGCACCCACCCTCCTCACCTGGGGCCGCGATGACCGGGTGACGCCACTGGACAGCTCGCTCATGCCCATGCGGTTGATCCCGAACTGTGAACTACATGTGTTCCACAACTGCGGGCACTGGGCGATGATCGAGCGCAAGGATGAGTTCGAGAGCACCGTGATCCCATACCTTCTCCGCGACGCACGACACTAGTGTCGTGCGTCGGTCGGGCCCTCTCGTCGTTGCCGGCGGGTTCGGGCGTGCTCACTCACGCTGCCCGTCCCACCTGCGAATACGGTCGATTCCACCGAGCGGAATCGACGCTTCTGCGGGTCGGTGGGGCGAAATAGGCTCTGTCCCAGAGAAGCCACGTAGAAGCGGGCGGAGCCGCTGCGGCGACGTGTCACTGACTGCCCGCGCACCGCGTCGGCTGACTCACGAATCCTTTACAGACTTCAGGAGGTCGGCTCATGGCCGATACGGTCACGACGGACATTCTCATCGTCGGTGCGGGCCCGGTAGGACTGTTCGGTGCATACACCGCGGGCTTCCGTGGATTGTCCACCGTGCTCGTGGATGGACTCCCACAGTGTGGCGGTCAGATAACTGCGCTGTACCCGGAGAAGGAGATCCGCGACATCGCCAGTGTCCCAGCGGCGCGGGGCCGCGAGGTCGTTGCTGCGCTCAAGGCCCAAGCCGATGCCTTCGATCCGACCTATCTGCTCGGACGAGAGGCGGTGACGTTGGAGCACTCCGCGCAGGGTCGGCCGGTGGTGACCCTGTCCGACGGCACCGTCGTCGATGCCGGCGCGGTGATCGTGACCGCGGGCATCGGGACCTTCACCCCGCGTACGCTGCCGGCCGGTGAGGAGTTCCTGGACCGCGGGCTGAGCTATTTCGTGCCGGACCCGAAAGAGCACACCGACCGCGACGTGCTCGTCGTCGGTGGCGGTGACAGCGCCGTGGATTGGGCCCTCGCATTGCGCGAGATCGCTCGGTCGGTCACCGTCGTCCATCGGCGCAGTACCTTCCGTGCCCACGCAGCGAGCGTCCAGGAACTGAAAACCAGTGGCGTGGAGATCATCACGGATGCACAGGTGGCTGCGCTGCATGGCAACGGCACCGTCAGGCAGGCACACGTCCGTGTCGACGGCCAGGACGATCACCGGGTTCTGGAGGTCGACTCGGTGATCGCCGCACTCGGCTTCATCAGCAATCTCGGGCCTTTGACGAAGTGGGGTATGGAACTCGATCGCCGGACGATCGTCGTGGACACCCGGATGCAGACAACCGTTCCGCGGGTGTATGCGGCGGGTGACATCACCTCGTACACCGGCAAGGTGCGGCTGATGTCGGTCGGGTTCGGCGAGGTCGCGACGGCCGTCAACAACGCAGCCGTGGTTCTCGACCCTGAGCTGACGCTGTTCCCCGGCCATTCCACCGACGGCTGAGCTGACTGCTCTGGCGTGGAACCGGTGTTTACGGCGAACTCTCGCAGTAAGTAGGTGACTAGGTATACTATGACAGCTATGATGTAGATCTCAGTTTCATGAGGTGCGCATCCCGCTCACAGCAGACCGGCGATTCGTCGGCAACGGCGAGTCACGAGACACGTCCTCCAACCAGAAATAAGCAAGGAACTTGAACGATGAGCAATTCTGAGTACCGAATGTTGATCGACGGCGAACTGGTCGAAGCGACCGGCGGGCGTGTCTACGACAACATCAATCCGGCGACCGAAGAGGTCCTCGGAACCGCCCCGAACGCGGGTGTCGAGGATGTGGAGCGCGCGATCCATGCAGCGCGTCGCGCCTTCGACACCACAACCTGGTCGACCGACGTGGAGTTCCGCCGCAAGTGCCTGATCCAGCTGCAGGACGTTCTGCGTAAGCACACCGAGGAACTGCGACCGATTCTCATCGCCGAGGCGGGACTGCCGTACTCGATGACCAAGATGGTGGGGCTGGACGGTTCCATCGAGATGATGGGGCACTACATCGACCTCCTCGGGCACTACGAGTTCGAGACAGTGATCACCCCGGCCGCGGGCGATGAAGGCGCGCACCGCATCATCCGGCGCGAGGCCGCGGGCGTCGTCGCCGCGATCACGCCATGGAACTACCCGGTCTTCCTTGCCCTCGGCAAGCTGGCGCCATCCCTCGCCGCAGGCTGCACGATCATCCTCAAGCCGGCGCCGGACACTCCGTGGAGCACGCTCGAGATCGGGCGACTTCTGCAGGAACACACGGATATTCCGGCCGGCGTCGTCAACATCGTGACCACCGACGACAACGAGGTCGCGTCGGTGCTCACCACGCATCCAGAGGTCGACGCCATCACGTTCACGGGCTCGACGGCCACCGGCCGCCGGATCATGGCCGCGGCCGCGCCGACCGTCAAGCGGCTCCAACTCGAACTCGGCGGCAAGTCGTCGGCGATCGTGCTCGATGACGCGGATTTCGCCTCTGCCATCCCCTTCATCGTGGGCACCACGATGAGCCATGCGGGTCAGGGCTGTGGGATCTACTCTCGGTTGCTCGTGCCGCGGGAACGTCAGGAAGAGGCGATCGCGATCGCCGAGGCGACGATGAAGATGATTCCCTGGGGCGATCCGACCGATCCGAACAACTACATGGGCCCGTTGGCCAACAAGAAGCAGTACGACTCCGTGCTCAAGTACTACGCGCAGGCCGCAGATGCCGGCCGGGTCATCACCGGCGGCAAGGCCAGCGATCGCTTCGGGAAGGGTTACTGGGTGGAGCCGACGATCGTCGCCGACGCCGACTCCCACTCGGTCGTGGCACAGGAGGAGATCTTCGGGCCGCTGCTGTGCATCATCCCGTTCGACGATGACGACGAAGCGATCGCGATCTCGAACGACACGATCTACGGTCTCGCCGGTGGCGTGTGGAGTGCGGATCCCGAACGCGCACGGAAGGTCGCGGAGGGCATGCGCGCCGGCGCCATCCAGATCAACGACCAGATGTGGAACCACCAGACCGCACCGTTCGGCGGCTACAAGCAGAGCGGCATCGGTCGTGAGTGGGGAGTCGAGGGTCTCGAAGACATGCTCCAGGTCAAGTCCATCGCACGTCCGGCCTGAGCGTTCCGCGACGCAGGTCAGACGTCAAACACGTTGTACAACAACCAACAACACGTAGAGCTAGGAGAACATCATGGGTAGGGTCGAAGGTAAGGTTGCATTCATCACCGGTGCAGCGCGCGGGCAGGGGCGTAGCCACGCGGTACGCCTGGCCGAAGAGGGCGCCGACATCATCGCAGTCGACATCTGCAAGGACGTTCCGTCCAACACGTATGCGATGTCGCGTCCGGAGGACCTCAAGGAGACCGCCCGCCTGGTGGAGGCTCACGGGCGACGCATCGTCACCTTCGAAGGCGACGTCCGCGTGGAGAGCGAGCTCGCGTCCGCACTCGCGACTGGGGTCGAGGAGTTCGGCCGCCTGGATATCGTCGTCGCCAACGCGGGTATCTGCCCCATGCTCAGCGATGCCGGCATGCAGGGCTGGATCGACGTCATCGGCATCAACCTCATGGGTGCCCAGAACGCCATCCACGCGGCCCTCCCTTACCTGAAGGAGGGTGCGTCGATCATCGCGACGGGATCCACCGCTGCACTCATGCCCTCCGGCGGTGTCGACAATCCCGGCGCCGATCCGGGAGGCGCCGGCTACCCCGTCGCCAAGCAGTTGCTCACGCATTACATGAACGAGCTCGCCCGCGTGGTGGCGCCGCAGATGATCCGCGCCAACGTCGTTCATCCCACCAACGTCAACACCGCGATGCTACAGAGCGACGCCATGGCTCGGATCTTCCGCCCGGACCTGGAGAACCCGAAGATGGAAGACGCGCGCGAAGCCTTCAAGGTTCAGCAATCGATGCCGGTTGCCTGGGTCGAGCCCGTCGACATCAGCAACGCTGTGGTCTACCTGGCATCGGACGAGTCCCGATACGTCACCGGTACGCAGATGCGCGTCGACGCCGGCGGATACCTGAAGTGGTACCCGTTCCATGTCTGAGACCACGGTCAAGAGTTCATCGACAGAAGGGGTCGAGATGAAGGTGGAAGTCGACGAGCGGGCGTGCCAGGGGCACACGCTGTGCGCAATGGTCGCGCCCGATCTGTTCACACTCAGGGACGAAGACGGTCACAGCGAGGCGAACAACGGTGGCGAGGTCCCCAGTGGCCTGGAACAGGCGGCGAACTCGGCGATCGGTTCGTGTCCGGAACGTGCAATCAGAATGATCGGGGACTGATTCTCATGGACGACGTCAATACATTGACAACAGACAATGCCTCCAAGACCGAAGAACTGAAGAAGTGTCCGATCGACTTCGAGCGGCACGGCCCGGGGTTCCGCGAGGGATTCGTCGAGCAGACGCACGAGCTGCACGCGAAGTGCCCCATCGCCTGGACCGGGTCGTACGAGGATCACTGGGTCGTCAGCGGGATGGATCAGGTCTTCGCTGTCGCTCGGCGACCCGAGGTGACCAACTTCCGCGATGCGGACGGCAGCGTGAACGGGTACAAGGGAATCTCCATCCCGGCATACGATTACGGGCCGTACGACACCCCGTCCTTCCTCGAACTCGATCCGCCGGAGCAGACCGACTTCCGAAAGGTTCTCAACCCCTACATGTCACCCGCGGCGGTGGCACGGTGGGTGCCGATCATCGATGAGCTCGTCCACGCCTGCCTTGACGACCACATCGAAAGCGGCAGCATCGATTTCATCGACGATCTGGCCACCATCGTGCCGGCGATCACCACGATGGGCATGCTGGGACTACCGCTCTCCGACTGGGACGTCCACAGCGAGGCGCAGCACGCGCTGATGTACACCCCGCCGGGCTCGCCGGATCACGAACGGGTGATGACGATCGTCATGGCCAGTAGGGCCGCGTTGACCGATGCGGTGCCCGAGGTCCGAGCGAACCCCCGGCCGGGATTCGTCGACGCACTCATCAATGCGACCATCGCCGGTCGGGAACTCACCGACCAGGAGATCACCGGCACGTTGATGCTGTTGGTCGGCGGCGGATTCGACACCACGACCGCGTTGACCGGGCAGTCACTCCTGTGGCTGTCCCAGCACCCGGATGAGCGGGCACGCCTCGCGGCGGAGGTCGACACGCTCCTCGACCCCGCCACCGAAGAGTTCCTGCGATACTTCACTCCGGCGGTGGGCGACGCGCGTACCTTCAGCGATGATGTCGAGATAGACGGCGTCGAGTTCAAAGAGGGTGAACGCGTGTGGGTCTCGTGGGCGATGGCCAATCGGTCGCCCGACGTGTTCGAGAACCCGGACGAGGTCGACTTCGATCGCACGGGTAACCGGCATGCGGCCTTCGGCCTCGGTATCCACCGGTGCATCGGTTCCAACGTCGCGCGCGTTGTCTTCAAACGGATGATCACCGCGGTGCTCGATCGGATGCCGGACTTCGTGATCGATCCCGACGCGGTGGTGCACTACGAGTCGGTCGGCCAGATCAACGGCCTGGTGAACATGCCCGCGACCTTCACCCCGGGCGAGCGCCGTGGGCCGGGGCTTGCCGCGACCATCGAGAAGGCCCAGAAGATCGTCGTCGACGAGCAGTTGGCCGATCGGGTCACCGCTCGACGTAACAAGTAAGCAGCCGTAGGCCGAAGGGGGAACCCAGACTTGGGTGCCCCCTTCGGCTGTCGGTCAGATGGATTGATGGAAACAGTGCGACATGAGAGTTGGAGCATGACCGACGAAGACTGGTTCAAAGGTAAGGTCGCGATCGTGACCGGCGGATCTCGGGGGATCGGCCGCGCGGTGGTCGATGGACTCGCGGAGCGAGGTGCGTCCGTCGTTCTCAATGGTCGTGATGGCGACGTCCTGGACCGTGCCGTGGCGGAGATCAGGGAATCCGGTGGCTCTGCCATCGGCATCCAGGGTGACTTCACCGAGCCCTCGTTCGCGACACGACTTGTGCGTACCACGATGGACGAGTTCGAGCGGGTCGACTTCATCGTCAACAATGCTGCGGCCAGCTTCTATTCAGGGCCGCTGCTGGGATGTGGGCAAGAAGCGTTCCAGGCCACCCTCCTGGCCAACACGTGGCCCGCGCTGTCGATCATCCAGGAGGCCGCGGCGTTCGGACTGCCCAGTGGATCGGCCGTCGTCAACATCTCGTCGGCCGGGGCGCGACGGGTCCACGAGGTGGCGGGGGTGTACGCCGCGGGGAAGGCGACGCTCGAGAGTCTGACGTTCACGCTGTCACGCGAACTGGGGCCGCGCGGGGTCACGGTGAACACGATCGAACCGGGCATCATCAAAACCGAACTCGCCGCGCCGATCTGGGAGGGCGAGCGTGGCGTCGCCGAGACTGCTCTGGTGCCGTTGCAGCGACTCGGCGAGACCTCTGACATCGCTGGCGCGGTTCTCTACCTGCTGGGCCCCGCCGCTCGCTGGGTCACCGGATCGATGCTGCGGGTGGACGGCGGGCGTTTCCATGTCGGCGGCGAGTCGGCCGACAAGATCGGGTCCTTCTCCTAGCAAGACCGCGTCCGAGATCACTCGGACGCCGACAATTCATCGAGTGAATAGGTTCTGACAGTGACAGTAAGAGTCGGAGTGGTGGGTCTCAGCGCGTCCGGTAGTTGGGCGTCATATGGTCATCTGCCCGCGTTGAGAGCCGCCGAGGGTTTCGAGATCACCGCCGTGGCAACGAGTTCCGCCGAGACGGCGCAGGCCGCGGCGCAGGCGTACGGTGTGCCGCGGGCCTTTGCGAGCATCGAAGAGCTCGCCGGATGCGACGACGTGGATCTGGTGGTGGTCGCAGTCAAGGTGCCCGAGCACCGCGACCTCGTGCTCAAGGCACTGGGATCGGGAAAGCCGGTCTTGTGCGAATGGCCGCTCGCGAATGGCGTTGCCGAAGCGGAGGAATTGGTGCGGGCCGCCGACGGTGCGGACGTGTTCGTCGGCTTTCAGGGGACAGCGGCTCCGGCCGTGCGATATCTGCGCGACCTGATCGCCGATGGCTTCGTGGGCGACGTCGTCTCGACCAGCCTGCTCGCGACGTCGGGTCCCTGGGGCGGACCGGTCGGCAACCGCACTGCGTACCTGCTGGACAAGTCGCACGGCGCAACGCTTCTCTCGATCGTCTTCGGGCATCTCGTGGACTCATTCTCTTTCGTCCTCGACGATTTCGTTGAGGTCAGTGCGACCACGGCGGTCCGCCACCCGGAAGTAGTGAACACCGATACGGGCGGACTCGTCGAAGCCACTGCGGCCGATGAGATCGCCGTGTCCGGCACCCTCGCAGACGGCGCCGTCGCGTCGATCCACCTTCGCGGCGCCAACAGCCATTCCACCAAACTGTTGTGGGAGATCGTCGGCACGGACGGATTCCTGCGGATCGAAGGGAACGGTGGGACGCTGTCGAATCCGTTGACGATCACCGGTGCTCGCGGCGACGAGGAACTGCACGAGCTCCCGTTGCCGGACGGCTACGATCATCACCCCGAGCTCGCTGGTTCGCCGGCACACGCCGTCGCGCACGAGTACGACCGTATCCGCGTGCAGCTCGAAGGCGGAGCAGATCAGGCGCCGGACTTCGTGCATGCCCTCGGACGTCATCTTCTGCTCGACGCCATCGAGGCGGCGGCGGAGACCGGTTCGAGGCAGTCCGTTCTGGCGCCGTCGGCAGTTCGGTGACCGCGGTGGGCGAGCTCGAGGAGCTGCGGGCCGTCGAATCCATCAAGCGGCTACGTGCGCGTGTCGCACGCTTGCTGGACACAAAGCAGTGGGCGGAGTTCGGCGAATGCTTCACCGAAGACGCCGTCCTCGAGGCGCCGGAAGCGAACGTTCGGTGGCAGGGGCGAGATGAGATCGTGCAGGGTATCAGCGCTGGGATGACCGGCGTGCGCAGCGTGCATCATCTGCATGCTCCGGAGATCGAGATCACCGGAGCCGACACCGCTACCGGTGTGTGGGCGATGTCGGACACTCTGGAAAGAACCTCGGACGGAACCACGATCGTCGCCGGATACGGGCACTACCGGGACACGTACGTCCGCAGCGGGGAAGGGTGGCGAGTCCAGTCTCTGCGGCTGGATCGAATCTGATCGACCACAGCCAAATGAGGACAACGAGAATGGTCGCCAGAGCGATGCTCTGGCGACCATTCTCGTTGTGGAATCTCAAGGTCCCAAGGCCGATGCCTGATCCGAAGATGGACGCAAGCCGCGCCGGTGCGCACCCCCTGCTCCCTGAGGAGCCCGCGAGGCGCCAGCCGAGCGAGCGTCACGAAGGGCGGCCCTTCGTGACGCTCGCTCGTTGCTCGCGGGCTCCTCAGGGACCAGGTTTGCAGACACGCTCGGAGGAGCGACGGGTCCAAGGTCGATGTCTGAGGAGCGACGAGCGTAGCGAGGAGCGTCACGACGGCCGGCAATCAGCACTTCGAGTATCAGGGCGTGAGGAATGACAGCGAGCGGCTCTCGAAGCGCCACTGCGTGTCTTCGCCCTGCACCAGCACGTCCTCGTACGTACCGACGAGTTCGATGACCCATGCCTGGTCGCGAGAATTCACCCACAGGAGGGTGCTGGTCGCCAGAGCGCGCCCGTCGTCCTGGAGGGTGACGACGGTGTCGACCACCACGTGCCGTGTCGGATGCTCTGCGATCAGTGGTTCATAGAGCGCGCGCAGCGCGGTGTGGCCGACGACCGGTTCCATCTGCGGCAGTGCGGAGCGCCCGTCGGGCGTGAAGAGTCCGATGAGTTCGTCGATTCGACCATTGTCGAGGGCGCGCGAGTACGCGGCGAGCGCATGACAGACTCCCTCGCGGACAATGGGATCCGCAAGCGTCAGCTGAGCAGAATGGGTCATGATGCCTCCGTTGGGTTGAGCGGGGTGTGTTGAGGTGCGGCGGGAGGCCCGGGTTACACGGGCGCCATGCGGATCGCACCGTCGATGCGTATCGTCTCGCCGTTGATCATCGCGTTGTCCACGATGGCCAGCGCGAGCTTCGCGTACTCGGATGGGTCGCCGAGTCTGCTCGGGTGCGGGACCTGGGAGGACAGGGACTCGCGAACCTTCTCCGACAGACCCCCGAGAATCGGTGTCTCGAACGTGCCCGGCGCGATGGTCACGACTCGGATCAGTTTGCGTGCGAGGTCGCGCGCCGCGACTATCGTGAGGCCCGCGACGCCCGCCTTCGCAGACGAGTACGCGGCCTGGCCGATCTGCCCTTCGAACGCGGCGACCGAGGCGGTCATGATGATCACTCCGCGTTCGCCGTCGACGGCGTCGTTCTTGGCCATCCGCGCGGCCGCCAGGCTGGCGACAGTGAACGTCCCGACCAGGTTGGTGTCGATGACCTGCTTGTACAGCTCGAGGTCGCCCGGCGTGCCGTCCTTGTTCACCAGTCGTACCTTGCCGCCGCGGCCCGCGCAGTGGACGACCGCACGCAACGGTGAGATCGCTTCTGCTGCCGCGAGCCCCGCGTCGACCGAGGCCGGGTCGCGAACATCGGCGGGGACGAAGGTGGCCAGTTCGCCGAGCTCTGCTGCGACGGCGGCACCGTTCGACGACGGCAGATCGATGAGGACGGTCGGAACCCCGCGCGCAATGAACGCCTCCGCGGTGGCTCTGCCGAGGCCGGATGCGCCCCCGGTGACTGCGGCTGAGGCGTGCGTGAGATCCATGGATGGTGCCCTTTCTCTGCTGCTGATGCGGGCGACGAGACCCGCTCTTGGTTCTAACCTAGTTAGATAGGTAATAATTGTCTAGAAGCGTCGGATGGACTTCTGGCGGCGGTGTGGAAGGGATCGAGATCATGGATGAGGTCGACGCCGGCCTGCTGGTTCTACGGATCTGTCTTGGCCTGGTGATGGCCGCGCACGGTTATGCAAAGGTGTTCCGCGGGGGTCGGATACCGGGGACGGCGAGGTGGTTCGACAGCATCGGCATGCGGCCCGGCGGGGCGAACGCTCGGCTCGCGGCCGGCACGGAACTCGCAGCCGGGCTCACGTTGGCGTTCGGACTGTTGACTCCGTTCGCGGCGGCCGCGTTCGTCTCGCTCATGTTCGTCGCGGCCTGGACCGTGCACCGCGGAAACGGCTTCTTCATCGTGTCGGACGGCTGGGAGTACAACCTCGTCCTGGCGGCGGGCGCGATCGCGATCGCGGTCACCGGACCCGGTGCGGCAAGCCTCGATCACCTGCTGTTCGGGGTGACTGTTCTCGACGGCTGGGTCGGCGGCATCATCGCACTGGCAGGCGGGCTGGCCGCCGCGGGGCTGCTGCTCGGCGGCGCATATCGGCCGACGCCTACTCGGGTGCCGGCCGAATCAGAGGTCTGAGCATGTCGGTGGAGCGGACAATGCCGTACGCGGCGCACGGTCAGACACGTGGTGCGGGTGCTGCCGGTCTGGTCAACCTTCGCGATGTCGGCGGGCTGCTTTTCGGCGACGGCGGCGTCACCGCGAACGGAGTCCTGTATCGCGGAGATGCGCCGTACCCGGGTGACACCGATGTCCCCGAAGTGGATTCGTGGCCGCCGGCATGCGTCGTCGATCTGCGAGGTGTCCGAGAACGTTCGAGCTTCGCCTACGCGTGGCCCGCGGGCCCGGTGGTCCATCACGTACCGATGCTGGACGCCGCCGCTCCCGATGCGGCGCCGACCGACCTGGCAGCGGTCTTCCTCCGCATGCTGCGCTGCGGCGAGATCTGGGTGGGTGACCTGCTCGGGTACGTCGCGCGATCACCGGGGGCGTCGCTGGTGCACTGCACTGCGGGAAAGGACCGAACCGGCGTCGCCGTCGCCGTCCTCTTGCTCGCGGCCGGTGTCGAGCCGTCCGCGGTGGCCGGCGACTTCGTCCGCAGCGAAGCGGCGCTGCCGAGCCTGTACGCGAGGTGGCTCGACGTCGGTGTGCGGAAACATGATTCGCCTCCGCTTCCGGAGAATTACATGCATGCGCCGCCAGGGGCGATCGCACCCGTCATCGACTGTCTGATGTCGAGCGGTGGTGGTCCGGCTCAATGGGTTCTCGACAACGGTGGAGACCCCGAAGACCTCGCCCTGTGGCAGGCCCGGCTGCGCGGAAAGGGCGCATGATGACGCACTCGCCGAAGCGAACTCACACCGACGACGTGGCGAGCGGTCTTCGCGCACAGTGGTACCGACAGGGCTACTACGGCACCCGCACCTGGGTCGACGTCTTGTCGGACGACGACGCCCCCGGACCCCACCGACAGGTCGTCTACTGCGCGGCCGACGGCTCCCGATCGGTGACGTCCGTCGGTGAGATCCGCGAGACCGCGAAGCGGGTGGCCGCGGGGCTGCGTGCCCACGGTGTGCGCCCGGGTGACGCAGTGGCCGTGCAACTGCCCAACCGGGTCGAGGCGTCGGTGGCGTACGCGGCCGTACTGCTGGCCGGCGGGGTGCTCGTGCCGATTGTGCACGTCTACGGACCGAATGAGGTCCGATTCATCCTCGAGCAATCGCAGGCCGTGGTGCTGATCCAGCCGGATCGATGGCGCACGACCGAATTCTGCCCCCGGGTCGAGAGCTACATGGATCTGCCGTCACTTCGGGATGTGGTAACTGTGGGTGGCCCCGCCACCGCCGGGACGGTGGCCTGGCGTGACCTCTCGACCTCTCCGAAGTACGTCGCGCCCACCGTGCACGCGGACGACGTCGCCCTTCTCGTCTACACGTCGGGAACGACCTCTGCACCGAAGGGCGTTCAGCACAGCCACAATTCGCTGATGGTCGAAGTGCGGTCCGAGGCCCGAACGCCCGCTGGACGCGAGGATCGGATACAGCTCGTCTCGTTTCCGCCTGGGCACATCGCAGGAGTCAGCAATGTGCTGCGACCCCTCGTGCACGGCCGCAGCACCGTCTACATGGAAAATTGGGATGCCTCCTTGGCGGCGGAGCTGATATCGCGGTACCGGGTCACCTCGACCTCCGGTACGCCGTTCCATCTCGCCGGCCTGATCGACGTAGCGGGCGTCGAGACCAAGCTCCGCACGCTGACGGACTTCCTCGTCGGGGCGGCGACGGTCCCGGAGGCCTTGGTCAGGCGTGCCGAAGCAGCCGGGATAGCCACGTTCCGTAGCTACGGCTCCACCGAACATCCCACCGCGACTTCCGGTCACGCCGGGGAGTCGGTCGCCGCGCGGCTGGGCACCGACGGCGCACCGATGGCGGGCGTCCGGATCCGCATCCTCGATTCCGACGGGATGGAAGTACCGGCGGGTGTCGACGGTGAGGTGGTGCTCCAAGGTCCCGATCAGTTCGTCGGGTACCGAGATGCGCGACTGGATGCGGACGTGTTCACCGCCGACGGCTGGATGCGCACGGGCGATCTCGGCCACCTGGACGGTGACGGTCGACTCACGATCACCGACCGGATCAAGGACGTGGTGATCAGGGCGGGGGAGACCATTTCCTCGAGCCAGGTCGAGGACGTCATCGCCGGCCACCCGGCAGTCGCCGAGGCGGCCGTCGTCGCGGCGCCGGACTCGCGCTACGGCGAGGTGGTCGGGGCCGTGGTCGTCCTGGAACCTGGTGCGGGTCTCACGCTTGACGAGCTCCGGGCTCACTTCGACTCGTCGGGCCTGGCCCGACAGAAGGCGCCGGAGCGTCTCGTGGTGGTCGATGCGCTGCCGCGCACCGCGCTCGGGAAGGTCCGCAAGTCGGACCTGCGTGCCGAACACTTCGCCCACGACCCGAGTGCATCTGTGTCGCAACGCTCATCGAACTGACAGCGGTTCCGTTGGGTGGAACACGCGGTTGGGCATCGGCAGCGAACCCGAAATGATGTTCCCAGAATCTCAATCTCACTTTCTCCGTCAAGCGAAGGATCCACATGACAACGGAATCCGCGCAATCTGAACTGCTGGCCGACATCAGCACTCGTGCTGCGCGATCTGGTCGACGTTGGCAGGCCGATATTCGGGTCGACGACGTCCGCCCGCTGACCGGTGGGACGTCGAGCTTGACGTTCGTCGCCGACGTCACGGGCAGCGCCGCCGCCGAGTCGGTCGTTCTCAAGGTCGCCCCTCCGGGCCTCGAGCCGGTCCGCAACCGCGACGTGATCCGCCAGGGCAGGGTCATGCAGGCGCTGGCTGGCGTATCGGGTGTCGCCGCACCGGCCGTCTACTTCGACGACGCGGGCACTCCGCCGTTCGTGGCGATGCAGATGGTGCCCGGGGAGTGCGTGGAACCGCTTCTGGCCGAGGGGCGGTCGACCGACGAGGGGACCCGGGCACAGACCCGCGCGCGGTACCTCGACGCGGCCCGCATGCTGGCTCACCTGCATTCCGCGGTGCCCGCCGACATCGGTCTGGCCGAGGAGCCCGTGGTGACCCTGGGCGCGGAGATCGACCGGTGGACAAGAGCTTTCGAGACCGTTCCGGAAGACCTTCGGGGTGACTACGAAGGCTGCGCGAAGGCGCTGTACGCAACGATGCCGGCTCCCGCCGGCCCGGTGGTCAACCACGGTGACTATCGCCTCGGGAACACGCTCTGCGACGGCGATCAGGTCACGGCGATCATCGATTGGGAGATCTGGTCCGTCGGCGATCCGCGCATCGACCTCACCTGGCTCGCCTACTTCACCGACGAAGCCGGCCATCCCGCAGCGGCATCCGACGAGCCCTGCGGTACACCGACCATCGCCGAGGTCACAAAGACTTATGAAGAGACGTTGGGCCGTCAGGTGGACGACATCGACTGGTTCCACGCACTCACCCGGTACAAGGAGGCCGCTGCAACCGCGCTGCTGATCAAGCGCGCACGCAAGCGGGGCGGACTGAGTTCTGCGTTCCAGAAGATGGAGCCGGCGCTGCCGGGTCTGTTGACCGAGGCTCTGACCCTGGTGGGGTACTGACCCACTCATCACCCGCGGGACAACGCCAACGGAAGGAGACGACGTCGATGACCGACACGGTACGCGTGCAGGGTGACGTCCCACCGGTGATCCCGGGAGGTCGTCAGCTCCGCCGTATACCGAAGCCCCGCCGGCAGGCCTCATACGACGACGAGGTCAAGGCGCTGATCCGTGCGGCACAGGCGGTGATGGTGCGCAAAGGGTGTACCGAGCAACCGAAACTCGCGGAGATCGTCAGCGAAGCAGGAATGTCGAATCAGGCCTTCTATAGACATTTCCGCAGTCGTGACGACGTCATCGTCGCCACGTACGAGCAGGGGCTGCTCGCGATCCACGAGTACCTCGAACACCAGGTGCTCAAACAGCCCGACCTCGCGACCCGACTCGCAGCCTGGATCGACGGAGTCCTGGCGCAGATCCGGGATCCGGAGCTGTCGGAGCTCAGTCGGGCGGTCATCTGGAACGTCGAACAGGTCGCCCGCACGAAGAGCGAGATCCGGCCGGTCGGGCACGCGCGCATCGCAGAACTGCTCTCCTCGGTCCTGACCGACGGTGGCGTGGCCGAACCCGAGCGAACCGCACTGTTCATCCACACCCTGGTGATGGGCCTCACCACGACATATATGACATCGGGCGAATCGCCGACGGACCAGGCGCGAGAACACCTCCTGGCTTTCTGCCTGTCTGGCGCCGTCGGCCCGACCCCGACCGCGCCGCCACCAGCGCACCCCGAACCGTCAACCGACAAGTGACCGAGTAAAGGACCGCATCTATGTGGGATTTTCAAACCGACCCCGAGTTCCAGGCGAAGCTCGACTGGGCAGCCGCATTCGTCCGCGAGGAGTGTGAACCGCTGGACCTGCTGTTTCCGCACCTCGGCCAGCCCTACAACACCGAGAACAAGGCCGCCCGCGCGATTCTCGCTCCGCTGCGTGAGCGAGTGAAGGAACAGGGCCTGTGGGCCTGCCATCTGGGTCCAGAGCTCGGCGGACAGGGCTACGGCCAGATCAAGCTCGCATTGTTGAACGAGGTGCTCGGCAGGTCGATGTGGGCGCCGACCGTGTTCGGCACCGCGGCCCCGGACACCGGCAACGCCGAGATCCTCGCCATGTTCGGTACCGACGCGCAGAAGGAGCAGTACCTCCAGCCGCTGCTCGACGGTGACATCGTCTCGTCGTTCTCGATGACCGAACCCCAGGCGGGTGCCGATCCAAAGGAATTCATCTGCTCGGCGCGCAGGGACGGGGACGAATGGGTCATCAGCGGTGAGAAGTGGTTCTCGTCCAACGCGCGGTACGCGTCGTTCCTGATCGTCATGGCGGTCACCGACCCCGGAGCGTCGCCGTACCGTCGCATGTCGATGTTCGTGGTGCCGGCGGAAACCCCGGGCGTGGAGATCATCCGGAACGTCTCGGTCATGGGGGACCGCGACGAACTCGACGAGGGCACGCACGCCTACATCCGCTACAACGACGTCCGCGTCCCGTCGGATGCGATTCTGGGTGGCCCCGGTCAGGGGTTCGAGGTCGCGCAGGCCCGCCTGGGCGGCGGTCGCGTCCACCACGCGATGCGGACCGTCGGGAAATGTCAACGGGCACTGGACATGATGGGCGAGCGGGCGCTGTCGCGTCGCACCCAGGGCGAGGTGCTCGCGAAAAAGCAACTGGTGCAGCAGTTCATCGCCGACTCGGCGATCGAGCTCGAGCAATACCGATTGCTGGTTCTCAAGACCGCGTGGGTCATCGACACGCAGCCGCACGGCTCGGCCCGCACGTACATTGCGATGTGCAAGGTCGCGATGGCGAAGATCTACCACGACATCATCCACCGCGCGATCCAGCTTCACGGTTCGCTCGGGTCCACTGTCGAGACACCGCTGCACGACTACTGGCACGGCGTCATCTCGATGGGTCTCGCCGACGGACCGACTGAGGTCCACAAGGTCGCGGTCGCCCGCGGCGTACTGGCGCATTACGAACCGACCGACTCGTTGTTCCCGACCGAACACATCCCCACACGACTGATCGCGGCGAAGGCCAAGCACGCCGCCATTCTCGAGGAGTACGGAATCGCATGACCAATCATTTCGATCTGTCCGGAAAAGTCGCACTCGTCACCGGTGGTAGCCGTGGACTCGGCCGCGAGATGGTGTTGGCGTTCGCCGAGGCCGGTGCCGACGTCGTCATCACCAGTCGCAAGGCAGAAGCCTGCGAGGAGGTGGCTCGCGAGGTCGAGGCCCTTGGCCGCAAAGCGCTCCCGGTGAGCTGCCACGTCGGCAAGTGGAACGAGATCGACGCGCTCGTCGAGAAGGCGTACGAGGTGTTCGGCAGGGTCGACGTCCTGGTGAACAACGCGGGCATGTCGCCGGTCGCTCCGTCGTCGGCCGAAACCAGCGAAGAACTGTTCGACAAGGTCATCGGCGTCAACTTCAAGGGGCCGTTCCGCCTGACATCGCTGGTCGGGGAACGCATGGCGGCCGGTGACGGCGGCTCGATCATCAACGTGTCGTCGTCGGGCGCTCTGTTCCCACAGCCCCGATTCGGTCCGTACTCGGGCGCCAAGGCGGCACTCAACGCAGTGGCCGGCGCGTTCTCCCGCGAGTTCGGCCCCACCGTCCGGGTGAACACCATCTCGGCGGGCCCGTTCCTGACCGACATCTCCAAGGCGTGGGCGCCGGAGAAGCGGGAGATCACACAGAGCGCGGTCGGGCGACCGGGACGGCCCGAGGAGATCATCACGACCGCGCTGTATCTGGCCAGCCCGGCGTCGAGCTACACCACCGCGTCGCTCATTCGCGTCGACGGCGGACTGTACTGAGCTGATGAGAGCAGTACGATGCGAGACCCACGGCGATCCCGAGTTGCTGGTCGTCCGCGACATACCCGATCCCGTCGCCGGTCCGGGTGAGGTCCTGGTCGGGATCGAGGCGGCGTCGGTGAACTACCCCGACGTCCTGATCGCAGCCGACAAGTACCAGGTGAGCGTCCCGACACCGTTCACGGCCGGCAGTGAGTTCGCGGGCACGGTGCTGGCGGTCGGGGCCGATGTGGACGGCCTCTCGGCGGGTGACGCGGTGATGGGTACTGCGTTCGGTGGTGCGTTCGCCGAGAAGATAGCGGTGCCGGCGACCGCCTTGTCACCGGTGCCCGACGGCCTGGACATGGTCCATGCGGCGGCATTCAATGTCACCTACCGGACCGCTTATCACTCGCTGACGACATTCGGCGACGTCGCGGCCGGCGACTGGGTCGTGGTCCTGGGGGCGGCCGGCGGCGTCGGCACCGCGTGCATCGACGTCGCCACCCGCCTGGGCGCGCGCGTGATCGCAGCGGTGTCGACGCCCGAGAGGGCGCAGGCGTGTCGTGACCTCGGCGCGACCGAGACCGTCGTCTATGGAGAAGAGAACCTCAAGGAACGGATCAAGGAGATCACCGGCGGCGGTGCCGATGTGGTGATCGATCCGGTGGGTGGTGCGTACTCGGAGCAGGCACTGCGCGCTATCGCGTGGGGAGGGCGCTTCGTGGTCCTCGGATTCGCGCAGGGCGACATCCCGCGCATTCCGCTGAACCTGATCCTCCTCAAGGGTGCGATCCTTCGAGGTTTCGAGATCCGGACTCTCGCGCAACACCTTCCAGATGCGGTGGAACGGGGGCGTCGGGAGATCGCGCGGCTCGTCGCACAGGGTATGAAGCCGCACGTCTCGGAGATCCACGCGCTCGACGAGGCTCCGAAGGCTCTGGCGCGAGTCGCGGAGCGTCTGACCACCGGAAAGGTGGTCATCGACACCACTCGCTGAGCGTGCGAACGACGGAGGGGCGCAGACGGATTGCCGTCTGCGCCCCTCCGTCGTGTCAGACCCCTTGCCAGTGGGGTGCCCGACGTTCCGCGAAGGCCGCAGCCCCTTCGGCCGCGTCGGCCGAGGCGAACACCGGGTCGGTGTAGGTGGATTGGCGTTCGAACGACTCGTCGTCGGTCCACGTGCGCGCGGCGAGGGCCAGCGCCTTACTGGCGCGTACCGCCAACGGCGCGTTCGAGCTGATCGCTGCGGCCAGCGTGCGAGCCACCGCGACCGCACAGCCGTCGTCGACGACGCTGATTGATCAGACCGTGCGCGTGTGCTTCCTGGGCACTGATCGGTTCGCCGGTGAGCAGCATCTCCAGTGCGATTGCGCGGGGGAGGACCCGGGGGGCGCGGAAGATCCCGCCGGCCCGAGCCGCCAGACCACGCTTCACCTCCGGGAGTCCGAACTTCGCACCCGCCCCTGCGACGACCAGGTCGCAGGCGAGAACCATTTCGAACCCTCCACCCAGGGCCCAGCCCTCGACCGCGGCGATCAGGGGCTTGGCGGGCGGGGCTTCGACGAGGCCGCCGAATCCGCGGCCTTCCACGATCGGACGCTCGCCCAGTCGGAACCGCTTCAGATCCATGCCGGCGCAGAATGTTCCGCCGCTCCCGGTGAGGATCGCGACGGAGAGTCCAGGGTCGTCGTCGAGGCGGATCAGGGCGTCGGCAATGACCGACGCTGCCGACAGGCTCATCGCGTTGCGCTGCTCCGGTCGGTTGATGGTGATCGTGAGGATGCCGGAGTCGGCCTCGACCAGGACCTCGTCGGTAGTCGTGGCGGTCATCGCGGAGGCATCCGGATCGCGCCGTCCACACGGATGGTCTCACCGTTCGTGTAGCCGTTCTCCAGCAGGGCAAGCGCCATCCCGGCGTAGTCCTCGGCGCGCCCGAGACGCTTCGGGAAGGGGACCCCGGCGGCGAGACCTTCGCGGATGTCGTCGCGCAGTCGTGCCAGCATCGGGGTGTCGAAGGTGCCCGGGGCGATCGTGTTGACGCGTATCCCGTGACTCGCGAGGTCGCGCGCGGCGACCAGGGTGATCCCGTGCACGGCGGCCTTCGACGCGGTGTAGGCGGTCTGCCCGATCTGGCCGTCGAACGCCGCGACCGAAGCCGTCAACACGATGCTGCCGCGCTCGCCGTCAATCGCCTCGTTGCGTGCCATCCGCGCAGCGGCCGTGCGGAGCACGTTGTAGGTGCCGATGAGGTTGATCTCGAGGATGTTGCGGAAGCTGTCGAGATCGTTGGGTTCGCCCTCCTTGTTCAGGATGCGCAGTCGGTCGCCACCGCGACCCGCGCAGTGCACGACGCCGCGCAACGGCCCGAGCTTCTCGGCCTCGTCGAGAGCAGGAGCCAGCGAGTTCTCGTCGGTGATGTCGACCGGTGCGAAGACGGCCGCGTCACCGAGGCGTTCGGCGGTGGCGGCGCCGTCGGAGGCGGCCAGGTCGGCGATGACGACACGCGCCCCCGCGCCGACGAGGGCGAAGGCGGTCGCCTCCCCGAGCCCGGATGCGCCCCCGGTCACGAAGAATGTGTTGTCTTTGAGCTGCATGAGTCAGCCTTTCTATGGAGCTCGGATGAATTGTTGTGTGGAGTTCTAGGCGGGGAACCGTCCGGCGATGTCGCGTCCGATGATCTCCTTCATGATCTCGGTTGTTCCACCCACGATTGTCTGCACGCGTGCGTCAGCGTAGGCGCGGGAGATCGGGTATTCGTCCATGTATCCGTATCCGCCGTGTAATTGGAGACAACCGTTCACGATTCGGTTCTGCAGTTCGGTCGCCCACCACTTGGCCTTCGCTCCGCGCGTGACGTCGAACGTGCCCTCGTTGTAGGCGTGAATGGACTGCTCGAGGAACGTCCGGGTGATCTCGACTTCCGTCGTCATCTCGGCGAGCCGGAACCGGGTGTTCTGGAAATCGATGATGCGCTCGCCGAACGCCTTTCGTTCGCTCGTGTACTTGACGGTCCACTCCAGCGCCGCCTCGGCCGCGCATAGAGCGCGCCATGCGATGGAGAGTCGCTCGAGCGGAAGTTGTGCGGTGAGGTGATGAAATCCCCGACCTTCTTCGCCGACGAGGTTGGTGGCCGGTACTCGGACGTCGTTGAAGGCGATCTCCGCGGTGTCCTGCGCATGCAGGCCGAGTTTGCGCAGCTTACGTCCCCGGCTGAATCCCGGGGTCGTGGTCGGAACGAGGATCAGGGACAACCGCGGCCGACCCTCGTGTTCGCCGGTGCGCGCTGCCGCCAAGACGACGTCCGAGGAGAAACCGCTGGTGATGAATGTCTTGGCGCCGTTGATGATCCACTCGTCTCCGTCGCGGACCGCAGTGGTCTTCATGCCGCGCAGGTCGCTTCCGGCGGCGGGTTCGGACATGGCGATCGAGGCGACGACAGTCCCGTCGGCCATACCGGGCAGCCACTCGTGCTGCTGGTCGTCGGTACCGAACGTCGTCAGGTATGACGCGACGATGTCCTCGTTGATCGAGAATCCGGAAGCGAGTGAGGCGGCCCCGACCGCGGCGAGCTCCTCCTGCACGATGCAGCGAAAGCGGTAGTCCTTCATACCGCCACCGCCGAGTTCCTCGGCGATCCGGATGCCCAGGACGCCATGCGATCCTGCGGCTTTCCAGACATCGCGGCCGGTTTCTCGATCTTCCTCCCACTGGTCCAGATTCGGAACGACTTCTCGTTTCACGAATTCTCGCACGACGTCGCGGAAATGTTCGTGGTCGTCCTCGTAGAATGGCGCAGGCATGCTTTCCCCTTACTCGATAGTGCGGTCAAATTGGTTGTCCGGGTTGCTTTTTCGGATACTTCATGGTTTGAATCTAAACCGTCTGACGATTCGATTCAAAGGGATGAGAAAATGAGTGATCCAGCACCGCTGAACGGCCTGCGGGTCGTGGAGTTCCTCGGTTTGGGCCCGGCGCCGTTCGGGTGCATGATGCTCGCGGACCTCGGCGCGGAAGTCTTGACGTTGCGCCGGCCCGGCGCAGCTCTTCCCGCGCTGGTGCGCAACAGGAGCACCCTGGAGGTCGACCTCAAGAACGCGGCGTCGCTGCGGCAGGTACGAGCCGCCATCGCCGCGGCCGACGTACTCGTCGAGGGATTCCGTCCGGGCGTCATGGAGCGACTCGGCCTCGGCCCGGCCGACGTGATGGCCGACAACGAACGCCTGGTGTACGCCCGGATGACCGGATGGGGTCAGTCCGGTCCGCTCGCGCCCACCGCCGGGCACGACATCAACTACATCGCCCTGTCGGGAGCACTGCACTCCGCGACCCGCCGCGGCGGTGTTCCGACGCCTCCGGCGAATCTTCTCGGCGACTTCGGTGGGGGCGCCATGTATCTCGTGACAGCTGTGCTGTCGGCCGTGTACGAGCGGGACCGGACGGGTCGAGGCTCGGTACTCGATGTCGGAATCCTCGACGGCACCACGTACCTGACGTCGATGCTCCAGGAGTACCGCTCGGCCGGTCGATGGTCGGATGAGGCCGGAACGAATCGCCTCGACACCGGAGCCCCGTACTACGACGTCTACCCCTGCGCCGACGGCAAGTTCGTCGCCGTCGGCGCTCTCGAGGACCCGTTCTTCGACATTCTGCTCGAGGTTCTCGGGCTCGAACCGGAGCTCGCGGACGAGCGAGCAGATCCGGCGTCCTGGCCCGCCCTCCGCGAACGGATCGCCGCCGCAGTGTCGACTCGCACCCGTGACGAATGGGCCGACGCCGCGGCGCTGACCGACGCGTGCCTGACCCCAGTACTGAGTCTCGCGGAGGCGCCCGACAACTCGCAGGTTCGAGCGCGAGGAATCCTCACCGAGGACGGCAGGGGAGGCTGGACGCCGCGGGTGCCGATCGGGTACCGCACGACGGTCGTACCCGCGCGGGAACTGCTCGACTCGTGGACGGTGGACATGCCGGCCCGGCGGTGACGGCCGACGGATGGCCGCGGCGGCCACACGGCGTCCCGCGACTCCCAATCCGTTCGGAGGGTGCATGATGCTCCTCTGGTGCTTCGGCCTCACCGGCCGAGAGGCCGGATGCACGGATCCGGCCGGGTCAGCATCCAGTTCTGCTACTGTCGACATAGATAACCAAGTAAACGTAGCATGATGTCGCGCCGGAATGGAGCAGTAGTTACCACGCCGGGAATCCCGTTACGACCTGTGGCGACGTAGCCACCCACTTCAGGAGGTTTCCATGAGCTCGTCCGTCGAGAACCGACGTGTATTGGTGACCGGTGCCGCCACCGGCATCGGGGCCGCCGCCGTCCAGGTGCTCAGTGCCGCCGGCGCCCGAGTGGTCGGCACCTTCCGCAACTCCGAACCCGTATCCCGGGCAGGCGCCTCCTGGATCCGCTGCGACGTCACTGATCAGCAGTCGGTGGAAGAAGCTGTCGCCGAGGCAGTTACGGAGCTCGGTGGACTCGATGTGCTGATCAACGCGGCAGGCAATTGGCAGCCGGGAATGCCGGGCCAGTTCGATGCCAAGGACATCCGGTCGATGCTGGATGCCAACTTCACCTCCACCGTCTTCACGAATCAGGCCGCGTATGCGTCGATGAAGGATTCGGGAGGGCAGATCGTCAACTTCGGTTCGGCCGAAGGGGTGACCGGGAGTCCGTTTGCAGCGACCTACGCTGCCGCGAAGGCCGCCGTGCACGCCTGGACTCGCTCGGCCGCCCGGCTCTGGGGTGCCGATGGCGTCACGGTCAACGCCATCGCCCCGGCGGTCCAGACCCGCGGTGCGGACAGGCTGCGGGACACCCTGAGCCCCGAAGGTGTGCAACAGCTCGAACAGCAATTGAAGTCGGTGATTCCGCTCGGCGGCAAACTCGGCGATCCCGTCGACGATCTGGGGCCTGTGCTGCTGTTCCTGTCGAGCGATGCCGCCAAGTTCATCACGGGGCAACTTCTCGCGGTCGATGGCGGCCTGCAGATGCTGGGCGCGTAGGCGTCGGACAGATGTGACAACCAGCGCCGTCCCGGTGGCCAGTTGTGGTCACCGGGACGGTGTTTGGGGTCACCCGAGCGTGGGGCCCTTCGTGACGCTCGCTCGTTCCTCGCGGGCTCCTCAGGGACCAGGTTTCAGACGCACTCGGCGAGAGCAGCGGGCAGGTCCCAGCCCCGCTTGCGTCCTTCTGCGGGTCAGAGATCAGGTATGCGTAGGTCGGAGTGATCGGATCAATCCACCAGCTCGTAGATGGTCGCATTGGCGGTCCCGCCACCCTCGCAGATGGTCTGTAGCCCGTACTTGATCCCCCGGTCGCGCATGTGATGGACGAGCTTCGTGGTCAGTATGGCGCCCGTGGCCCCGAGCGGATGGCCGACGGCGATCGCGCCGCCCAGCGGATTGACCCTGTCCATATCCGCGCCGATCTCCATCTGCCATGCGAGCGGCACCGGCGCGAACGCCTCGTTGATCTCGATCGCACCGATGTCACCGATGCGCAGACCTGCTCGCGCGAGGACCTTCTCGGTCGCCGGGATCGGCGCGGTCAGCATCATGACCGGGTCGGCTCCGACGACCGACCCGGAATGCAGGCGGACGATCGGGGTGAGTCCGAGTTCGGCGGCCTTCTCCGGTGTCGTGATCATCACGGCCGACGCGCCGTCGGAGATCTGTGAGGCGTTACCTGCATGGATCACGCCGTCGTCGGAGAAGGACGGCTTCAGCTTGGCCAGTGTCTCGGGCGAGGTGCCGCGTCGCAGGCCCTCGTCCACATCGAGATTCGCCTCGCCCACATGGACACCTACGATCTGGACGTCGAAGGCCCCTCGATCGATGGCATCGGCCGCGAGTTGGTGTGAGCGCGAAGCGAACTCGTCGAGGGCCTGGCGGGACAAACCCCATTTCTGCGCGATGAGCTCGGCGCCCATCCCCTGATCGAGCTTGTCTGTGGCGAACCGGTCGAGCACGGTCTGGCCGTAGGGGAAGCCGGTGGCGCGGCCGGCGCCCAGCGGTACCCGCGACATCATCTCGACACCGCCGGCCACGGCGATGTCGTATCTGCCCGACATGACCGCGTGCGCAGCCGATTCGATCGCCTGCTGGCCCGAGCCGCACGCGCGGTTGATCGTGACCGCGGGTACGCTCTCGGGCCACCCCGCGGCGAGCGTGGCGAACCGAGCGACGTTGCTCGACTGATCGCCGAGCTGTGTCACGCACCCCCACATGACGTCGTCGACGGTCGCCGGGTCGACGCCGGTGCGGGACATGAGCTCGGTCAGGACCAGGGCGGACAGGTCAACCGGGTGGATGCTGCTCAGCGAGCCGTTCCGCTTACCGATCGGCGTGCGGATGGCTTCGACGATGACCGCGTCTCTGATGTGCAATTCTCAGCTCCTGTGAAGCAAACGGATGAAATGACGACGAGTGTCGACTAGGTGACCGCGCCGGCGATCTTGAGGCCGATGAGCGCGTCGTCGTCGAACCCGATCTCGTGGAGGATCTCGTCGGTGTGTTCGGCGAACTGTGGTGCCCGGGTCATCGTCACCGATGCGTTGTCGAACTTCACCGGATTCGCAACCAGCCGCTGTGGATTCCCTTCGGCGTCGGTGAGCTCGACGATGCGCCCGTTCGCGATCAGGGCCTCGTCGTTCCCGACGTCCCAGCTGTTCTGGACCGGAGCCCACGGCCCGCTGAGATCGGCGAGAATGCCCGTCCAGTCGTCGAAGGACTTGCCCGCGATGGCTTCCGCGAACCAGCAGCTGATCTCCTCGCTGTGCTCGGCGATGGCGTCGTGCGTGGCGAAGCGCGGGTCGTCGACGAGGTGGGCGAGGCCCAGGAGGCTGACGAACTCGTTCCAGAATCGCGTGGGCTGGAGCATCGAGAACTGCAGCCACCGGTTGTCGGCCGTCTTGTACGAGCCGGTGAGCGGATTTCCGCTGGCTTGGGTCTTCTTCACGACCTTCGGCAGCGGTCCGCCGCTGGCCAGGGCCATGTTGACCGTGAACTGGGTGGCCCAGGCACCGACACCGAGCAGCGACACGTCGACCTCGGACGGCTCGCCGCTACGCTCACGCCCGGCGATGGCGGCCGCGATACCGCCGGCGATGGTCATTCCGCCGATGTTGTCGCCGTAGGCTCCGGCCGGCATGAATGCCATGTGGTCGGCGTCGGGTGCCAGCACGCCGTCGGCGCTGCCGCCGCGGGCCCAGAAGCCGGTCGAGTCGTAGGCGCCGGCATTGTTGTCGCGGCCCTGATTGCCGAAGCCGTTGCCGGTGACGTAGATGATCTTCGGATTGATCGCTCGAACGTCGTCGAGGGTGATACCGAGTTTGGCCTGTGGTGCCGGGAGGTAGTTGGTGAGGAACACGTCGCTGCGACGGATGAGCTCTTCGAGGACGGGACGGGCCTCCGGATTGGCGAGGTCGATGCCGATGCTGCGCTTGCTTCGATTGGGGCCGTCCATGATGGGGCTGAACGACGAGCCCGCCGTGCCGGTCTTGTACCCGAGCACCCGGACCAAGCCGCGTTGGGCGTCACCCTTCTCGGCGTGTTCGACCTTGACGATGTCGGCGCCCCAGTCGGCGAGGACGGCGCCAGCCGACGGCACGAACGTGAACTGGGCGACCTCGAGGATGCGGATACCTTCGAGAGGGCGATCCATGATGGACTCCTATACTTGTGAGATGAGCGGATCAATTGGTGCGCAGGAGGATAGCGCCGGACGGGACGCCGCCACCGGACGAGACCACCGCGACCTTCGGGTCGTTGACCTGCCGACCGGGAGCCTGCCCGCGGAGCTGCAGGACGGCTTCGCGGAAGAAGCCGAAGCCATGTGTCCGTCCTGCCGAGAGTTGGCCGCCGTGCGGGTTGAGGGGGAGACTGCCGTCGACTGCAATGGTCTTGCCGCCGTCGATGAAGTCCTTCGCGCCACCGAACTCGCAGAAGCCGAGCGCTTCGATCCAGCTCAGTGCATCGAAGGTGAAGCCGTCGTAGATCAGGCCGACGTCGACATCGTCGGGGCGGAGCTCGGTGCGGCTCCACAGATGTGCGCCGGGGCCGAGGGTCTGCGGGAGGTGGGCCAGTGTGCTCTGGTCCCAGGACAGGTTCTCCATCACCTGGGTGCCCACGGCTTCGACGAACACGGGCTTGCCGGGGAGGTCCTTGACGGTGTCGACGGCCGAGACGATGACAGCGATCCCGGCGTCGACGGGTACGTCGCAGTCGTACAGTCCGAACGGTGTCGAGATCGGCCGCGCGTTCAGGTAGTCGTCCATGGTGATCGGGTCGCGGTACACGGCTTCGGGGTTGGCCGAGGCGTTGTCCCGGGCGGTGACCGCGATGGCGCCGAGCGCTTCTTTCGCGTCGCCGTACCGGTGGAAGTAGTTCGATGCCTGGCACGCGATCCAGTTGGACGCGGACATCGCCCCGTACGGGTGCAGGTACTCGAACATGTCCGTCGCCCGGCTCGTTCCGGCGGCCCATTGTCCCGAACGTGCCAGCGCGGAATGGGAGGACTCCCACACGGTGCGGAAGCACAGGACATGCCGACACAGGCCGGAGGCGACGGCGAGCATCGCGGCGACGATCGCACCGTTCTGCCCGTGGAGTTCGCTGCCGGCGTTGACCCAGGTAGGGCGAACTCGAAGTGCTTGTTCGACGGGCATGATGCCGCCCTCGGACATGCCGCCGCCGTACCGGCCCGGATACGTGGACAGTCCGTCGATGTCGTCGAGCGTCAGCCCCGCGTCCTCGACAGCGGCCAGGCAGGCGTCGACCGTCAGTGACAGTGGATCGACCATGAGCCTGCGGCCCACCTCCGACTGCCCGACGCCGGTGATCGCGACGCGGTCCTCGAATCGCTTGGTACTGACCGGCGCTCGCAGGCGAGCGCGGTAGTCGTCGGGTTCGGGCATCGCGGTGGGCTCGCGGTCGGCGTCCGGATCGATCTCGAACAGAGGAAGCCAGATCGAGTCGTCGACCTGCTCGAAGAGCACCCGGACGCGTGTGCCGACGGCGACCTGGTCGGGCTCACAGCCGACGATGTTGGTCGTCAGTCGGACGTCGGAATCCTCCTCCAGCGCAACCACCGCGATGACGTACGGTGGCGGGAAATCGGGAAGCCACTGCTGAACATTCACCGTGACGCCGACGACGAAGGCCTTACCGGAGACAGGCTGCAGGGGGAGGTCGCGCCCGCCGCACACCGGGCACAGCACGGACTGCGGGTGCGTTCGTTTTCCGCAGTCGGCACACTGTGCGATCCGCAGGACGCCGTCGGCGCCGGATGCCCAGAACTCACGGCTCGCGAGCGTCGGCTGCGGCAGGGGGCGTCCGGTGGCCAGAGTGGTGGTCAATTCTTACTCCATTCGAGGCAGTGGTCAGCGGGCCGAATCCGAGTCGGATGGTGCCGCGTCCGAGACGGGATGCTCTACGCCGCGGACCCGCGCGATGTCGGGGTCGCGGTGGCGATCCCGGACAGCGACCATGGCCGCGATTCGGCGCTCCCGGTCGGCGCGGCTGAACAGGTCGCCGTCCGCGTCGGAGTCACCGAGCCGCTCGGTCTCGGCGGTGATCTCCTCGTCCAGCAATTCGCTGGCGAGTTCACGCGTCAGGAGATCCTGGTCGACCCAGTCGTCCTCGGGTAGTTGCTCGATGTGTTCTTCCATGACGAAGATGGCTGTCTTTCTGTCGTCTCGGCTCAGTTGCGGGGGAAGTTGAGGAGAGCGCGAGCGTTGGTCTCGACCATCTTCTCCACCTCGTCGTCCGGGACGTCGATCATCGAGTCGTGGACCTTCTTACGGCTGTTGGGCCAGTTCGAGTCCGAATGCGGATAGTCCCCTTCCCACGTGATGTTGTCGATGCCGACGGCGTGGCGGTTCGCGATGCCGAAGTCGTCCTCGATAAAGCATCCGAAGAGATGCTTGGCGAACAGTTCCGAGGGCCGGATGGTCTGGTTGATGTTCTGGTAGAAGCGGTGCTTCGACCATGTTTGGTCCATGCGCTCGAGCATGTAGGGAACCCAGCCGATGCCACCCTCGGAGAGCATGAACTTCAGCTTCGGGTGACGGTGGAACACCGGCGAGAACAGCAGATCGGCGGTTGCGTACATCGAGTTGCACCCGAACAGGGCGGTCATCACGGCCATGGGCGCCTCGGGTGCGGTGATCGGCGGTTTGCCCGAGGTTCCGAAGTGCACGGTCAGCGGGATGCCGACTTCCTCCACCGCGGAGAAGAACGGATCCCAGTGGTCGGTGTGGAATGACGGGAGCCCCAACGGGACCGGATTCTCCGGGAACGAGATCGCCTTGGCGCCTTTGGCGGCCGTGCGATAGACCTCTTTGACGCACTCGTCGACGGACCACAGCGGCATGATGACCAGCGGGATGAGGCGGTCGGGTGCGGTGGCGCACCACTCGTCGATGTGGAAGTCGTTCCACGCCTGGACGCAGAGCAGGGCCAGCTCCTTGTCCTCGCCATCGAGGAAGACGGTGCCTGCGAAGCGCGGGAACGACGGGAACGAGAGTCCGGCCTGCACACCGTCGATGTCCATGTCGAGCACGCGGGCCTTGGGCTCGTAGCACCCCGGGATCATGTCCTCGTAGCGAGTCGGCTCGGCTCCGTACTCCTCCGGCTTCTTGCCGGCGACGGCGTTCAGGCCGATGTACGGGTAGACGCGGCCCTCGTAGATCCACACCTCGGCGAGCTTGGTCCCGGTCTTGTTGTTGTTTCCGTCGCCGGCGTGGACGGAGCGAGGCATCTCCTTCTCGATGATGCGCGGGCCGGCCTCGAGGAACTTCTTCGGCAGGCGATCGGCCCACAGGCTCGGAGGTTCGATCAGGTGATCGTCGGTGGAGATCAGGTGCATATGGCTCTGCAGTGGCATGAACCCTCCTGGAGTGTAGTGGGAGTGACTGCGATGGTGATCACTTGTCTATCTAGGTGGACGCTAGTCGTGGATGTCCCGCACGTCATCGTGGTTTTCCGCTCAGTGGGTCGGACTTCGTATTGAGGAGCACGAGCCCTGACACTTCGTGATGGCGTCCCGAGATGCCGTTTCGGTGCCGATCGAAGCATGTTATAAACAGTTAACTACGTCATAGGTGTGATTGAGATCGCAAGGGGAACGGTGGCAATGGACGAGGTCGGGTTCATCGGTGCGGGCAATATCGGGGAACCGATGGTCGAACGGTTGGTCGAGGCCGGTCGGCACGTCGTCGTGTACGCCAGGCGTCAGGAGGTCCGCGATCGGCTGGCGGCTCGCGGTGCCACGATCGTCGAGACTCCCGCCGAGCTGGCGGATCTGCCCGTCGTGATCACGTGCTTGTTCAGCGAGGAACATGTTCTGGACCTGTGCGCGCCTATCGTGCGCCACATGAAGTCCGGGTCGGTGTTCATATCTCACACCACCTGTGGTCCGGAGGCGATCCGGACACTGGGCGAGAGCGGTTCGGCGAACGGCGTTTCGGTGGTCGAGGCGCCATTCAGTGGCACTGCGGAAGCGGTACGTGCCGGGCGCTTGACCGTGCTGCTTGCCGGAGATGACGCTGTAGTACAAGCGGCGGCAGAAGTCGTCGGGGCGTATGCCGATTCCCCGCAGTGCACGGGTGGCCTGGGTACCGCGCTGGCGGCGAAACTGTTGAACAACGCGCTGTTCGCGGCGTGCACCCAGGTCACATTGACCGCGCTCGATGCGGCCGAGTCTCTCGGGATCGAGCAGAAGACAATGCTCGACGTGCTGGCCGCCAGCAGTGGCGGAAGCACCGCTGCCGGCTACATCAGCGGTTCGGGAGTCGATGCACGAACCTACAGCGATCGCTTGCTCCGATACCTGCGCAAGGATGTCGCGTCGGTTCGGGCCGTTGCGGGGGAGTTGGGCATTGACATCGCCGACCTGGTCGCTGCGGCCGAGCGTGGACCGATGGATCTCGCGGGGCCCTGACCGAACGACATCGCGGCCGGCGATGTGAACCTATTGCGCACCACTGCGCTGTGGACATGAGCAGTACCAATCAGGAAGAGAAATCAATGGATACACCACTGGAAGGTCGCGTTGCCTTCGTCACCGGCGCTGGTCAAGGCCAGGGCCGCAGTCACGCAATCCGATTGGCGGAGGCCGGGGCGGACATCATCGCGCTCGACATCTGCGAACAGATCAAGACCGCCACACATACGATGGCGGGGCCCGAGGACCTCGCCGAGACTGCGCGACTGGTGACCGATCTCGGTCGACGGGTGCTCACTCGCGTCACCGACGTTCGTGATCGATCGAGTCTCATCGAAGCGGCGCAGGCCGGGGCCGCCGAGTTCGGGCGTATCGACATCGTGGTGGCGAACGCCGGGATCTGCCCGTTGGGACCGGATGTCGCGGCGACCGCGTTCCTGGACACGGTCTCAGTCGACCTCGTCGGCGTGGTGAACACCGTCGACGCGGTGTTCCCACATCTTGGCCCGGGTGCATCGATCATCTGTACCGGGTCGATGGCGGCCTTGCTGTCGAGTCTCACCGACAATCCCGCTGCGGGTCCGGGGGCCGCGGGATACGCGAATGCGAAGCGAGGCGTGGCCCGATTCGTCCACGACGCCGCGCTGCAGTTCGGGCCCCTCGGGATTCGTGTCAACGCCGTCCACCCCGGCAACATCGACACCCCGATGCTCCAGAACGAGGCAATGTACAAGATCTTCCGTCCCGATCTGACGAACCCGACTCGTGAGGACGCGGAGCCGGCGTTCGGGTTCTCGCACAAGCTCCCGGTGAACACCATCGCGCCGCGGGACGTGAGCGAGGCAGTCCTGTTCCTGGCTTCCGACGCGTCTCGGTACATCACCGGGCAGCAGCTCAAGGTCGACGCCGGAGCACTTCTGGCCGACACGACGTCGGGGGCCCCGGCCTGACGCCGACCAGTGCACAAACGAACTGCCGCCCATCGAGATTCGGTGGGCGGCAGTTTGTTGCCACGTCAGCTGGCGACGAGCGGGGCGGCGGCGAGGGCTTGCTGCATGTAGGCCACTGCGCGCTCGGTGGCCGTGGTCACGCCGACACTCTCGATGAACGGGCCGTCGATCTCCAGATCGAATGCCCCCCGGTAGCCGGCATCGACGATACGAGCGGTGAGGTCGGCGATGCCGACGTTGCCCTCCCCGGGGATCTGCTTCTGCAGGTTCCCTTCCGAATCGCGCTGCGAGTCGCCGATCTGGACGAGACCCACCAGATCGATGTAGTCGCGCAGGACTCGCTCCAGGTCGGGGTCATCCCAGACGTGGTAGACGTCGAGGCAGAGTCCGACGTTGCACTCACGGGCCAACCGGAGGTACGTCTCCAGTGTGTAGACGAAGGAGACAAACGCATAGACGGGGAGCGTCGGCTCGATGAGGAACTTGATTCCCGCTGCGTTCGCGTACGCGACCACGGGCTCGATATAGCTCTTGAACGCTGCGACGGAGGTGTCCTCGTCGACGACCAGCGATCCGCTCACGGTGTACACCGCGGGAACCCCCAGTGCGACTGCCATGTCAATCGTGTCGGTCAGCTCCGCCCGCTTGCTGTCCCAGGTCGCCGGATCGGCGAGGTCCGCCGGTAGTCCCGGGATCAGGGCGGCGACCGTGATGCCAGAGGAGTCGAGGAGCTCACGGGTTTGTTCCACACCGAACTCCGAGATCGGACCGGCCATGAGCGTCGTGGTACCCACCCCCTGCCGCGTCAACTCGTCGACGAAGTCCGGCAGCGGTGTCGTGTAGTAGCAGAGGGCGCTCAGCGAAACGCGTGGATCCATTGTATTTCTCCTGGGTTGGACGAGAGATTCGTCAGATGAACCGCGCATTGGTGTTGTAGGGCTGTCGCGCGAACCAGCCGAGGTTACATAGTTAACTAGTTATACAATGTGAGGTGAGCCACTGTAAAGCGCGCGCCGGCGCCAGGGTCGTTCCACCTCGGTTCCTGAGGAGGCCCGGGAGCGTTGGGGTCGGTCCACCCCGGGTCCCTGAGGCGGCCGGGAGCGCTGGGGCTCGGTCCACCTCGGTTCCTGAGGAGGCCCGGGAGCGTTGGGGTCGGTCCACCCCGGGTCCCTGAGGCGGCCGGGAGCGCTGGGGCTCGGTCCACCCCGGTTCCTGAGGTGGCCGGGTGCGTTGGGGGGTCGGGCCGCCCCGGTTCCTGAGGCGGCCCGGGTGCGTTGGGGGTCGGGCCGCCCCGGTCCCTGAGGAGGCCCGGGAGCGTTGGGGGTCGTTCCACCCCCGGTCCCTGAGGAGGCCCGGAGCGCTAGCGGAGGGCCGTCACGAAGGGCCGTCGATCCCTGCCCCGTCGTGATCCGATTCGTGGTCGACTCAGCTTGTGGTCGTCTTCCGGAAGTCCCAGCTGACGATCCGCGACGGGGTGACCCGGAGCCAACCGTGCCTGCCGTCGGTCTGGAACGTCTCGGAGTTGCTGTATTTACGGGCGAACAACAGTTCTGGTGTGGCGAGGTACTCGTCCGGCGCTGTGCTACGAGGGATCTCGCCGACCGTCTCTGCGGTACCGATCATTTCGACCCCGTGGAGTTCGGTGAAGGCGTCACCCCCGTCGATGACGATTGCGATGCGCGGATCGCGGACGAGATCGGTCCACCGTTGGCTGCGGACGAGCGAGTTCAGCCACAGGTGTGTTCCGTCCCAGACGAACCACAACGGCGACACGTGGGGGTTGCCCTCGCCGTCCACCGACGCGACACGGCAGACGCGAGCCTGCCTCAGGTACAACTGAATCTCGTCCGCGCTCATGGCGATCCTTCGGCCGCGCTTCTGCGTGATCACGGAATCCTTCATGCGACAACTCCTTTGTCTCAGTGAATGGGCCTGCGGCCCGCACCATGCCGGTGATTCGGTCGAGTACAGCGATCAGGCAACATAGTTGACTGAGTTCATCATTATCACTACCAATTGGAGAGTGCCATCCGCATATGGAGGCCGCAATCGAGAGGGGCTGCAGACCTCGATGACCACTGATCATGATCCAACGGGTAACTACACCGCGCCTCCGCCGTCGGGCGACTACACGGGCAGTCCGTTCTTGAAGTTCACTCGGCTAGGGTCTTTCGCTCACCTGGTCGTCGATCGGCCGGAGGCACGTAATGCGCTCACCAACGCGATGTACTTCGGAGTGAAGTACGCGGTGAAGCGTGTGGACTCCGACCCGGACCTGAGTGGGCTGGTCATCACCGGTGTCGGGGATGTCTTCATCCCGGGCGGTGATCTGGGACGGAACACACCCGACAGTTGGGCGGATCTCTCGATGATCGACGTGCTTCCGTTCGACACCCTGCGGATGAGCGTGAAGCCGGTCGTGTCGGCGATCAACGGGATCTGCCAGGGTGGCGGACTCATGATCGCGATGTGCTCGGACATCTCGGTGGCGGCGCAGAGCGCCACCTTCCGTGTCCCGGAATTGTTGCGGGGCATAGCCGATCTCTACTACGCACAGCTGCTTCCGCGCCTGGTCGGGCCGGTCAGAGCCAAAGACCTGATGTTCACCGGTCGGGTGCTCTCCGCTGCGGAAGCAGTCGAGTGGGGCCTCATCAATCGCGTGGTACCAGACGAGGAACTCATGGACGTCTCACTCGAACTGCTGACCTCGGCGGCGTCGACCGCGCCTGACGCTCGGCTCCAGGTCAAGCGCGTCCTTGACTCGTATCTTGGACTCCACGATCGCATCGGTATGGCGGACAGCCTGAGGGGCCCCGAGTTCGTGGAGGGAGCGAAAGCGTTCTCGGAGCGCCGACCGCCCAGTTGGGTTCCGGATGCGCTCAGGCGTCCGGGGCGTCTGTGACCCACCATCCCATGGAGATCTGATGAATACCGTCTCTCTGGATGGAATCTGAGCGCGACTCGGTGTTTGCGGCGCTTGTAGCGTCAGTCGATATGGGCGACCAGATCAAGAATCTCGACGATGTGTCTGCATTCACCTTGAGCCTCGAAGAGCGCGAGAGGCTCTTCGAGATCCAGAACGAGTGCACGGTGTGCTGGACGAATCGGGAGGGATGGCCGGTGGCCATGCCGCATTCCTTCGTGTGGGACAGCGGGCGGTTCTGGGTGCACACCACAACGAAGCGAAAGCGTGTGCAGGCCTTGCGAGATCGTCCAGAAAGCTGCGTCGTCGTGACCAGCCTCGGTGTCGAGTCGGGCGGAGCCATGGTGACCGCGAAGACCCGGGCGGTGGTCCACGACGGTGATCGTGAGCGCGTTCAGTGGCTCCTGCCGCTCTTTCTGAAACGTGTCGGGATGGCCGCCGACGATGAGGCGTTCCGGCAACAGATGCAATTGCTCGACACCCCGGCCCGGGTGGTCATCGAGTTCGAACCCGTCGATGTCTTCACCTACGACTCGAGTAAACTCCGGCAGGCGGTGACGGCCAGCGGATTCAACAACTGGGCCCAACAGTGAGTGAACGGTGGTGAGCGGCGACCAGCCGCCTCGATCGAGATCCTCAAGCCGCAACCAACACGACGTCGACGTGGTCTTCTGACCCGGCGCAGCAGGTGACGTCAGTCCCCGGTGGCCATGAGTTGCCGACGCAAGATCTTGCCACTCGGCAACCGGGGTACCTCACCGAAACTCAGTGTGCGCGGGCACTTGAAACGTGCGAGGCGGGAGCGGCAGAAGGCGAGTATGTCCGCTGCGAGTCCGTCATCTACAGCTCTACCGCTGACCGGGGTCACGATTGCATGGACAACCTGTCCCATGTCGGGGTCCGGTCGGCCGATGACCGCGACGTCCAGGATGGCCTCGTGTTCGATCAGCACGCCTTCGACTTCGGTCGGATAGATGTTGACGCCACCGGAAATGATCAGGTCCGTCCGGCGAGACGACAGATGCAGATAACCCTGAGCGTCGACATGACCGAGGTCGCCCAGCGTCGTCCAGCCGCGATGGTCGAACGCGTCCGCGGTGCGCTGGGGATCACGGTGGTACTCGAACCGGCCGACTCCGTCGAACCACACGGTGCCGGTGTCCCCGATGGGTAGTTCGCGCCCCTGATCGTCGCAGATGTGCACTGCACCGAGCAACGGGCGTCCGACGGAGCCGGGGTGGGCCATCCACTCCTGACTGTCGATCATGAAGAAGCCGGTTCCCTCGCTGGCGCCGTAGAACTCGGTGATCTTGGGGCCGAACCAGTCGATCATCGCGCGCTTGACGTTATCGGGGCACGGGGCGGCGGAGTGGATGACCAACTCCAGACTGCTCACGTCGACGCCGAGACGTGTGTCCGGATCGAGTTTGAGCATCCGCACAAACATCGTCGGCACGAACATGGCGTGGGTGACCCGGCGCGTCTCGATGGTGCGCAGCGTCGACTCCGCATCGAACCTTCGCGTCACGACCGCTGTACCGCCGTTTCGGATCGTGCCCATCGCCCATGCGAGGGGCGCCGCGTGATACAACGGGCCGGTACTGAGAAACACGGTCTCCGAACCAAATCCGAAATGTGTGTGCATGCGGTGATCGATGGGTAAGCCGGTGCCGAATGCGCGTCGATCTCTCGTCGGGAGTATGCCCTTGGGTCTGCCCGTCGTTCCGGACGAGTAGAACATGTAGTAGCCCTCGGTCTCGTCATCGATGGGCGTCGAGGGCAAGTCTTGGACTGCGTCGGCGAGGCGCTCTCCGGTGCCGGCGGCACCGGCGGTGTCGCCGACAATGTATCGATTCTTCACTCCGGCAACTGAATCGGCTATTGCAGCGCCGTCGAGAGATGCTGAATGCAGCAACATCTGCGCGTTGCTGTTGTCCACGATGTATGCAGCTTCGTCGTCGCCGAGGTGCCAGTTGACCGGGGTGTAGAACAGGCCGGCGCGTTGTGCCGCCCACACGATGGGGAAATAGTCCAGGCAGTTCTCCACGAGAACGGCGACATGGTCGCCCGGGCGTAACCCGTGCCGGCGGAAAAGGTGTGCGATCTGATTGGATCGGCTCTCGAGTTCACCGTAGGACAACGTCGCACCACTGTCGGCCATGATCACTGCGGGTTTGTCGCCGAGTGTGGAAGCGAGTGCTGTCAGGTTCACGCGTGCCGGCCTTCCTCAGAGCTGCATCGAGCGTGCATTCCGCGCGCCTTCGGCGCATAGATCACCGATTGGTCCTGCCGAGGTCCACGGGAAGCTGGATCCCGGTGACGTGGCGCGCCTCGTTGGAGGCCAGCCACGCAACGGCGGCGGCGATGTCCTCGGACTCGCTCGTCTCGTCCGGCAGGCTGCCCATGTACAGCAGACCGAGATCCTGTCGGGCGGCGAGCTTGCCGTGCAGTTCCGGGACCGTGAGGTCGGTGGCGACCCCGTGGGGGTGCACCGTGTTGACCCGGATGCGATATGCGGCGAGCTCGTTGGCGAGTGTCTTGGCCAATCCGGTGACACCGTGTTTCGCGGCCGCGTAATCGGCGAGCAATGGCAGGCCCTTGAGCCCGGCTACCGAGCTGGTGAATACGATCGCGCCGCCGACGCCCTGCTCGATCATGATCGGAACCGTTGCCTTCGCGGTGTAGAACGCACCGTGAAGGTTGTTGTCGATGGTGGCATGCCAGTGATCGAGGTCGATCTCCCACGACAGCGACGCAGTAGTCATTCCTGCGTTTGCGATCACGACGTCGAGACGACCCAGTTGCTCGACGCCGTTGTCCACCGCCGCCTTCAGAGCTGCGAAATCTGTGATGTCGGTGATGGAGGTGACGATTCGACGGCCGTGACGTTTCACCAACTCGACGGTCTCGTCGAGATCGGCGGGCGTGGCACCGGGATACTCAGTGGTCGGCAGGTCTGCGCAGATGTCGATCGCGATGATGTCTGCGCCTTCGGCGGCAAACCGGACCGCCTCGGCCCGGCCCTGCCCCCGCGCCGCGCCGGTGATCAGCACGACCTTGTCGACGAATCGGCGTGCGTTGGGAGCGTCGGGAATCGGCGCCTCCGGGACCGTTGCGATGACGGCCGGTCCTGGGATCGAAGCGGCGGTGGGTTCGGTCATGACGTCTGTCTCCTTCTTGGTTGGGCGACACGGGTTCGCCCGACATCGGGTCCGAGGGCAGTTGCGGCCTCGGGGTGTGCTCGAGCTTTCGCCGGGCGCTGTGACGCGGGCGTTACCGCGGAGGTGGCATGGATCGGGATACCGGAAGCGTCATCCCGCGTCGCGTAAGCGGCATATGCCTATCGGCTGTAGTTTGCGATGCCGCGCAACGACGCCGGTAGATCGATCCCTGCCGCTGTGATGTCCACCGAGTCCGACCGGACGATGTCCATTCGGCGTCGGGCGATTCGCCACGTATCGCCGTCGCGTCTCAGGTCGTCGCGGTAGACGTTCACTGCGTGATTGAGCCGATTCTCGTCTCGGCGGTGCAGCCACATGACATCTCCGTAGCAAGTGGCCCATGCGCCACCTGGGCCCTGCCCCGATCGGTGGTTGGTCATCTGGTGCACTGTCCACGCGCAGTCGTCATGAAATGGGATGAAGTAATCCAGCCATTGCGTGATACCGCCAATCGCGGGCATGCCGGTGTACTCGACGACGACGTCATCGGTGAACAGCCCGGCGAAGAGATCCCAGTCGCAGGTGTCGATCGCGTACGCGTAGTCGACACTCAGGCGAGTCGCGGTCAACTGAAGCTCGTGTGTAATTGTTGACATCCGTCGCCTCCATTCGATCTGGTGCTCCGCTCGGGTCCGCAGGCTTTCGCGGAGGTGTTGCCGTGAGCTATTCCGAAGTGTCACTCGATTCTGAGCGTACGGAATCGCCGCGTGCACCCCTGTCACTCGATACCGTTGAGTGGGACGGAATCTGCGCGGGACTGCACGCCGTGGTGAAATCCGGTTCCCAGCTCAAAACTGACGAGATCTCCCGGGTGACAACGTGGCGCTATTTTCCCAGTAAAGCAAGAACTTCGGCGGTCGTGGCGAGCTCGGCCAGCGCCGGGAACACCGATGTCACCACATGATCGTGTGACGCGGCCTGCGAGTCGCTGATGGCATCGGTCACGATGGTCACGTGGTAGCCGAGGTCGTAGGCCTCACGCGCGCTGGATTCCACTCCGAAAGCGGTGGCCACGCCGGCCAAGACGACCTGGGTGATGCCGCGTGCCGACAATTCGTCGTGCAGATCCGTGCCGACGAACGCGCCCCAGCTGGTCTTGTCAACTCGCACCGTGGCGCCGATGGCCGCTATCTCGGGATGGAGCTCGGCGAACTCAGCAGGGAACCGGGCGGGCATCGAAGCCGAGTACTCGGTCCTGCCGGGCGGGGTGCCGACCGCTCTCACTATGACTATCGGCATGTCGTTGTCGCCGAAAGCATTCGCCAGAGCGACGGAACGGGCGACGATGTCGTCCGGTTGATGCACCAGTCCCCGGCCGAGGGTCCCGTTCTGCAGGTCCACCAATACGAGTGCAGTGTTCGGGTCGAGCGCAGTGGCGGTCAAGGTTTCACTCCTGGTGCGAAGGCGACTATTCGGCTCCGATGGTATCCGAGAACCCTACGATTCCGTTCGGAACAGACTGCGCTGCAAAGAGAAACCCTTCGCCGTCAGCGAGACGACGAAGGGCTCCTCGTTGCGGAGGTCGTCGAACGCGTCGACGCCACCAATCAAGCGGACAGGGGGGCCGTGCTCGGATCGGTCAACGTGCCGTCCTTCATCGTCAGCACGATCAACTCGTTACCGCACACCGACTTCATGCCCGGTACCTGATTGCCATCGCAGGTGAAGGTGATCCCGTCGCCGGCCGGCAGCACCACGCGTTGTGCCTGCTTGATCGCGTTGCCCACCGACGCCGGAGAAACCTCGCCGGTGAGACCGGTGGTCGCGCGTACGAGGCCCAAGACGCCCTGATAGCCGGTGACCGCGTAACCCACGGTCGACGTGTTCGGTGCGTACTTTTGCATGACGGCCCGGAACAGCACGCTCTCCGGATTGTCTGAGGTGGTGTCAGCATTGCTGAAAACCTTGAGTCCCTCAAGGTTTGCGGCGCCCACGCCCTGCACCACATCTTGGGCGGCGCATGCTTGCGGTGTCATGATCGTCGCTTGCGAACCGAGCGTGTTGAGCGACTTCAACACCGAGGTGCAGACCGTTGATTCGCCGTACACGATGACGCCATCGGGGTTGGCGTCCAGGCCCGAACTGACCTGCGGGGTCGCATCGGGTGAGCCGAAGGGGATGGGAATGACCTTGAAGTCGATCCCGGCGGCCTTGAAAGCAGGTCCGCCGATCATCTCCAACGATCCGGTCGCCGCGGGGCTGTCGATCGAGTATGCGACGACCGACTTCATGCCCTCCTTTTTCGCATAGTTGGCCATCACCTGAGAGGTGCTGCTCCCGGCGGTCCAGACAAATGCATTGTCGCTACTGGTCTCGGCCTGACTGCCCGCGAGTGCTGTCGCATAGGGGATCCCGGCAGAGGTGATGATAGGAGCCATGATGCTGCCGAGACCGGTGCTGGTGACGACCACCGCCGCCACCTTCTGCTCGACCATCTGATTCGCGCAGTTGCGCGCCGACACCGGGTCTTCTTGCTCCTTGCACACCACCAGCTCCAGCGGGCGACCCGCGATCCCACCGAGATTCTCGTTGGCGTACTTCGCCGCGGCCTCTGCCGCCTCTCGATTCTCCGGCTGCGAGATCGCCTGTCCACCTTCGTTGTTGATGAGTCCGACACGCACGGGCGTGCCGCTCGCGGCCTCGCCCGGGAAGGCGTCCGATGGGACGGCGGCGCTGGTGGATGAACCGGCGTTGTCAGAGGAATCCGATCCGCACGCGGTGGCGGCGGTCATCACCGCCGCAGAAGCGGCAATCGCTATCACCCACGGTGAGGTGATCCCGCGAAAAATCTTCATGGCACAATCCTTTCGCCCCCGAAGAGGCTTGGCTGATGTGGAGCGTCGTGTCGTCTGTCTCAGAAGCATCGTTCGCGAAATACGCTTGTTCGCCACGTCATCGATCTGTGATCTGCAGCCTGGTCGCCGGGACGATGGGCCGCAGAAGATTCTCAAGTTCTACCGCTACAGTGCGGATGGTCCTCACGCCATGGCGTCGGCAACCTCCGCGGCACCGCCGTCATGGCCATGATCTTCGGCGGACCCCAGATAGGCCTCCTCGATGATCCCCGGGGTGGTCGCGAGGTCCCTCGCATTGCCCTCGAGCACGATGTTCCCGTGCCGCAGAACCACAGCTGTGTCGGCAATCTCCAGTGCGAGCTGTACATGCTGCTCGACCAAGACCACGGCGCTGCCGGTATCGTCGGCGACGCGCCGGATGACGGGTAACAGCCGTTCGACGATCACCGGGGCCAGACCCATGCTGAGTTCATCGATGAGCAGGACCTTGGGGTGCTGGGCCAGGGCTCGGCCGATCGCGAGCATCTGTTGTTCTCCGCCCGACAGGGCTCCTGCTGCCACCTTGAGTCGCTCGCCGAGACGAGGAAAGTAGTCCAGCACGGCGTCGCGCTCCGCTGGCCACGTGCGGCGCGTCTTGACCGCGAGTCGGAGATTCTCCTCGACGGTCAGGCTGGTGAACAGCGCACGGTTGTCCGGCACGAGCACGAGTCCGGCGCGTGCCGCCGCTCGGGCGTTCCCCGACTTGATCTCTGTTCCGTCGACGGTGACGGCACCGCCGAGACTGGGCAAGAGGCCTGACAGCGTCAGTAGGGTTGTGGTCTTTCCCGCCCCGTTCGGGCCCAGCAGGGTCACCACCTCGCCGGCGGCGAGATCGATGTCGAAGTCACGCACACACGGGCGGTCCTTCGCATATCCGGCATGGACCTTCTGGCAGCTCAACATCGTGCTCATGCGTTGACCTCCTGTGCGTTTACTTCCTGCTGGTTCACTTCGGGCTCGCCGACCTCATCGGCGGCACTGTCCTGTCCGCTGTGTGTGGCACCGAGATACGCGCGGGTGACCACCGGGTCGACACGGATCTCTTCGGGTGTGCCGACCGCTATCCGTCGGCCCAGGTCGAGCACGACGATTCGATCGCAGACGTTGAGAACCAGGTCCATGTCGTGGTCGACCATGACGATGGTGGTGCCCGAATCCCGGATGGCTCTCAAACGCTCACCAAGCCATTGACTTTCGCCGCTGTCGAGTCCTGCGGCGGGCTCGTCGAGCAGCACGACTCGCGGCCGGCCGGCCAGCGCCCGGGCAACCGACACAAGCTGTCGCTGTCCCTGTGACAGTTCTCGGACCGGTCGATCGATCACGTTCGCCAGATGGAGCACCTCGAACAACCGATTCATCTGGTCGTCATCCAGCGGCGGCAATCCCGAATCATGATGGTGGGCCGCCGTTGTGCCGACCTCGACATTCTCGCCTACCGACAGGTCGTCGTAGAGTTCGATGCCTTGGAACGTCCGCCCCAGTCCGGCCCGGCTGCGTCGGAATGCGCGCTGGCCGTCGAGGGTCTTACCGTCGAGGGACACTGTGCCGCTTGCGTTGGCAAACCCGCTGATCGCGTCGATGAAGGTGGTCTTGCCGGCGCCGTTGGGTCCGATCAGGCCGATGATCTCGCCTTCGCGAACGTCGAAGGTCACATCGTCGAGCGCAGTGATCCCGCCGTAGGACACTCCGATCCCCTCAGCGCTCAGGATCACATCGCCGATGCTGTCTGGTCGACTGCGCTGTGCCGATTCCGCGGTCGGCGTGACGTCGAGTCCCAGATCGGGCTGGTCGGCATCCGTGCTCCGGAAGCGTGCGAGCACCTGATCGCGGCGTTTGTAGACGTCGGAGATGATGCCCTCGGGATTGGCGATCACTGTGACAACCAGCAACACGCCGGTGATGACCGCGTAGTAGTCGCCGATGTTGGCCACTCGGTCGAGAACCACGAACATCAGTCCGCCTGCACCCATGACGCCGGCGAGCACGCCGCCGGAGACGCAGGTCACACCGGCCAGATAGCAGATCGCGAACATCGCGATACCGCCCATTGCCGTGAACGAATCAGGCACTGCCATCGTTTGTTGGTAGGCCATCAACGATCCGCCGATGCCTGCTATGAACGCCCCGATGGCGAATGCGACGAGCTTGGTGCGCGATACGTTGATGCCGGCAGCGGCCGCCGATCGTTCGTTGGCCCGGACCGCGAGCATCGAGGCGCCGAGTCGGCTCGTCCGCAGCTTGGCAACGCCGATGGCGACAACGACCAGGACGAGTAGGCACATCAGCCCGAACGGAATGCGTGGGTAATCGTCACCGGCGCCGATGCCCAGGTCCAGCCCGAAGAGGGACGGCGGATCCACATGAGCGCCATCGACGCCGCCGTTGAACGAGTTGTTGCGGAACCAGAAAGCCTCGAGGAAGACGGCGAGGCCCAAGGTCACGACGGCGACCGGAAGGCCTCGGATGCGCAGCGCGGGCAGACCGACGACCACGCCGACGATCGTTGCCACGAGCGCGGCCAGGATCGGCGCGATCGGGAACGGGATTCCCCAATCCTGCGCGATGCGGCTGACCATGAAGGCTCCCACGCCGCCGAGGGTGAGCTGTGCCAATGAGATCTGACCTGCGAATCCGGTGACCACCACTTGTGACAGGGCGATGATCGCCAGGATGAATGTCGCGATGATCGCGCCGCGATAACTACCCGCGGTGAACATCAGTCCGGCTACGCCGATGACAGTCCATACCGCGGTCACCGGGAGCAGGTTCCTCGGTCTCGGGGCGGTGCCGAGCGTGTTCTGGATGAGCGCGCCGCGAGTCGGCAGGGGCCGGCCACGCACCAGAAGGAACACCAGCAGGAGGACGAGCGGGATGAGTTCGGCCATACCCGACTTCGGCATCCAGCTGACAGTCGACTGGATGTGGGTCATCTCGGACTGCAGGACGCCGATACCCAGACCGGCGGCCACCGCCACCCCCACCGAGCTGAAGTTGCCGACCAGCGCTGCAGCCAGCGCCGGCACGATGAACAACGTGTACGAGATGGGGATCAGGGGCACGATCGGCGCGATGAGGATGCCGGACAAGCCCGCTATGGCGGTGCTCAATGCCCAGTTGGAGTACGCGATGCGCTCTGGTGAGAGTCCGGTGACCAGGGCGCCGGTCTCCGACTCGGCGGCCGCGCGAGTGGCGAGGCCGAACCGGGTCAGGCGGAACGCCAGGATCAGCAGAACGGTCAGCACGACGATGATGACGGCAAACCAGAGTCGGTCCGACGGCACCCTGATGCTGCCGAAGGTCAGCACATCCGAGGGCAGGATCGCGTCGACGGAAACCGGGGTGGTTCCCACACGAGCGGCGAGAAGTGCCTGGACGACCAGCATCAGGGCGATCGACGCGACTGCCTTTGCCGTGGCAGGAGCCGTACGAAGCAATCGGAAGATCGCGAAGTACAGGAACACGCCCATCGCGGCGGCGATCACGAGAGCGATGGCCATGGCCGGCGCGACCGCGAGAGAGTCCGCCAGGTGAAGTGTCTTGGGCAGGCCTGGAATCGGGATCAGCAGCTCTCCGTCACGGAGATACGCGTAGGTGTAGGCGACATAGAGCGCGATAGCGCCGGTGGCGAAGTTGACCACGCCCGATGAGCGGTAGGTCATCACCAGGGCCAGCGCGAGAGCGGCATACACCGCGCCATTCCCGAGGCCGAGGAACAGGAACTGGATGTCTTGGGTCATTGGGTCACCGCTGGCTTCCGGGCGTGCGCAGAGCGAGGATCATCTGTCCTGCGACTGCGGGTTTGATGAGTTTGCCGATCCGGTCCACGTGAGCGTGAATCTGCCCGTTGCCGGGCAGTGCTCGTGTCCCTGCCGGGTGTGCTCGACGAGCTCCACACCGCGAGGGAGGCGTCTGCCACGCGGACGACCGAAGGGGCGAGTGTCGTGGAGGACTCGCACTGGCGCAACGGTTTCATGGGAAGGGTGTCACTTTCTCTGGTCTCGTCGGTGATGGCTGTCAGCTAATATCACCTAGATAACTATGTGTCGTGCGCCACTATGGCATAGTTCGGGTGGAAAAGTCACTACTTGCCCCGCTTTCGTTACAGGGTTTTTCCGGTGCACGGTCGCGAATTCGGCGAGACATAAGGAGGAAGCTCTGGTGCAAGGGGTACGTGTGTTCTCCGACCTCGACGATCTCGTGTCGTCGGTCGGCACGGTTCTGGGGCCGACGCCATGGCGGCGGATCGGTGCGGAGGCGGTCGCTCACTTTGCCGCGGCAGTCGCGCCCGCGCAAGGGTTTCCCCGACCCGGCGAAGTCGAATCTGACGTGGTGAGTGCCGATTTCTTGATGTCGCTCGTGCCCGGGTTCGTCATGCAGATGCGCCGCATCCGCGGGATGCGATCCGGGATCAACTATGGTGCCGATCGAGTCGTGTATCCGGCGGCGGTCCATGTGGGGGATCGAGTGCGTGCACGGTCGACCATCACCGCGGTCCATCGAACCGGACCGGCGGCGGTCGCTCTGGTCGCGTCGACCGTTCTCGAGGTCTGTAGCAATGATGAGATCGACAGCGGGCGGTATCGCACGGCAGTTCAGGGTGACCTATTGAGTCGCATCTACTGGTGAGGTCAGGGACCAGTCTTACTAAGTATTCGAACTCGGTTGCTGCTGTTGAGATCGACACCAACGACACCGGCCAGCGTGAACACCGAGTGGTGTTCACGCTGGCCGGCGATCGACGGGCCGCGAATCGCTTTCTCAGCCCAGGTGGCTGCCAGTCCTAACGCGGGGGCGGTGTGAACCGATGCCCCCAGAGGGCGCCTTCGGTGATGTTGTAGGTCGGCACGGGCTTGGGCACCTGCAGGCCGTCGAAACCGAACTCGAACGCATAGGTGTCCGGCGAGTAGACGTAGAACGAGACCATCTGGTCGTTCGTGTGCTTGCCCAAGGTATGCATCATCGGCAGCTCCATCTCGTACGCTCGGTCGAGAGCGAGGCCGACGTCGTCGAGCGTTTTGGCCTCGACCATGATGTGGACCAGTCCGCCCGGTCCGGGCCGCGGGGCCAAACCGAAGCTGTGGTGCCGGGCGTTACAGCCCATGAAGTACGTCGGGCCGGCGGTGTTGCGTTCGACGAACCCGAGTATCCGGTTGTAGAAGTCGAATGTCTTCTCGACGTCCTCGGCAGTGACGATGACATGTCCCAAACCCATGTCACCGGTGACGAACTCGGAGACGAGCGGCGTGTGCACCGGCACGTGGTCGAGGATCGGTCCGTAGTACAACTCGACCTGATTTCCTCCGGGGTCCGTGAAGCGGGCAAATCCGGTGACCCGTCGTTCGGCGCACTCATCCTTCGAACCCGCGACCGTGTCGATTCCCTCGGCGCGTATCTTGTCGACGAGGTCAGCGAGCTCACGTCGGTCCAATACCTCGAAACCGATTGCGGTGCAGGATGCCTCGTCGGCCGGGCTCACGACCAGCCGGGGCGGGTGGTCATCCATGCGGAAGTAGACGGATTCCGTGTCCGGGCCGTCGACGTTCATGAGGCCGGCGAAATCCTTGCCGAACCTTCGCCAGTCGTCGACGTTGGGGGAATTCAGCCGGATGTAGCCGAGGGAACATACTCCCATGGCAAGCTCCAATCAGAATGCTTCTGTGGTTGTGGATGGTTGGTCCGGGCCTCGCCCGGGAGATGTCAGTCCCGCCAGATGTAGCGGTCGGATACCCGGTGGTGGTTCCAGATGGTCATCTCCTGCTCTTCGCTGAGCCGATGTCCGTCGAAGCTCGGCGAGTGCATTCCGGTTGTCACGTCCGTCATGTTCATGAAGTCCTGTGAGAAGACCTGGCCCATGTCTGCGTCCCGGTAGTCGTCGAAGTGCGACGGCTCGAAGTATCGCTTCTTGTCGTAGTCGGCAATCGGGATCTGATCGAGGCTGAAGACCTCGAACACGGACTTGTTCGGATCCTTCTCGTACGGGCGCGACCGGTACCAGAATGCGGAGCCCTGGCCGGGCAGGATGATGCTGTTCGGGAACACCGCCCACGAGCTGCCCGCCTCGGTCCACTGATCCGCCGTGATCTGGGGCCAGTCGTAGCCCTCTGCGATCGACAGCTCGCGGTACAGCTCCAGGAAGTACTTGCCGGCGGTCATGCCTTCGGGAACCTCGGCCGTCTTGAGCGCTTCCGCCGCTCGCCAACTGCGTTCGTTCTCCAGGCCGCGCATGTCCTCATGCAGGTACTGGACCGCGTTGGCGACGTTCAGGCGCTCGTCCGAGACGCGGTCGCCGCTGCGCTTCGACGGATCCTTGCCGTCGCTCTTCGAAGCGGTCGACTTGGGGCCGAGCGCCGAGTAGTGGGAGTGCCGTTCGTAGACCGTCGTCGGTGCCCACGGGCGGATGTCCAGCTCGCGAAGTGATGCCAACTTGTCGTTGGTCCGATCGAGCCGGAACAGCTGGGGATGCGTGCCGGCCACGTGGTATGCCTCGAGAAATGCGTCCAACCCGGTCTTCCAGTTGGCATCGAGGATGACGCTCTTTCCCCACCGGAGCCGGAAGTTCTCGAGCTGGAACGGCTCGAAGATCCGCGGAATCGGGTCCAGGTATTCCAGGAGGGGAATCGCGTCGGGGTCCGGGTTGATGAACACGAACCCGGCCCACTGGTCGACGCGGACCTGGGACAGGCCGAGATCGTCATCCGACCGCGGCACGAACTCCTCGCGGTCGAGCACCAACCTGATGGAGCCGTCCAGGTTCCACCGCCACCCATGGAACGGGCAGATCAACGATCCGACGCGTCCGCGGCCACGGGCCAACCGGGTGCCGCGGTGGCGGCATGAGTTGTGGTACGCACGGATGGAAGTCTTCGACTCGCGCACGACGAGGACCGAGAAGTCCCCGACCGCGTACTCCACGAAGCTGCCCACATCGGTCAATTCCTCGACTCGGCATGCGATCTGCCAGGTGCGTGGGAACATCTTCCCGAGCTCGAGATTCAGGAAATCGGGATCGAGGTAGCGGGCCTTCGGAATGTATGCCCGGCCGAGTCGGTACTTCTCGGGGACTTCTTCCGGTGGCACGTCCCCCTCGAACCAGATGGGCGGACGGCTCGTCGTGGGCTCATCGACGATGGTCACTGAAATCACTCCTTGGTGTTAGTGGAATCGTGCGCTCGGGGCGCGAGAATCTGATGTTGTCAATCAGTCGGCGTCGGGTCCGGCGATTTCCACTCCATCGGATCGTCGGGCGACGTGAATGCAATTTCCGGGACACCCGTCGGCGGCGTCGATCACGTCGAGGCGGAGGCTGTCCGGCACATCGGCGGAGGCGCCTTCCTCGGTCAGGAGAGGTCCTGCGGCACTGGATTTGACGTGCGCGACGCCGGCTTCGTCAAACTCGAAAACGTCCGGCGCCAACTGAACACACAGTCCGTCACCCGTGCAGAGATCGTGCTCGATCCAGACTCGAACATCTTCATTCATGGGATTTCCTTTTCTATTGTTCAGGCCCAATCGATTTGTGTAGGTCGACAGATCCGGTTACTACCGTCGACGGGGAAATGGCCTGAACGAGCAGGATCCACATCGCACCCGCGGCCTGGTCAATTGGTGATCGCACAGCTCAAGAGGAGATCGAGCCTCACCGTCGATGCTCTCTCGGCTCTGGCACAAACTTTCGTGGAGCCTGTTTCGGAAGTCAATCGGGCTTTCCGCCAGGCGGGACGGCCGGGCAGTGGGCCGGCGTCGTGTGCCGCGACCTGCGCGGAAGCGGCGCGGGAACCATCGGATCGGAGTGTGCCTTGACAACCGTGAGGCGGGGTGTGATGCTGCTAACAGCTCAAAAGAGGGCACTGAATAGCTCTGGATCACTTCCTCGGCCCAGCAGATCCGCCTGAAAGTTGGGCATGTGGAGACACAGAGTGTCCTGAATGAAAGGTGGCAGCATGTCATCCAGCTTGATGCAGCCCGTTCCGATCGCACCATCCCTGGAGCCTTCGGTATCCGTTCGTAAGGCTCTTGCCTCGACAGAAGAGTGCGAGAGTTCGGATCGTCGGAGTCCGGACCGGACCGTCCTCGGTCGGGTTGCGGCAATCATGGACGCGTTCAACTGCAGTCAGCAGGTTCTGGGCCTCGGTGATCTGAGTGAGCGGACCGGCCTGCCCAAGTCGACACTGCACCGGCTCGCGGACCAGCTGTGCCAGATCGGTTGGGTTGAGCGCGAACGGGGAGGCTACCGGGTAGGGCTCCGGATGTTCGAACTCGGTGGTTTGGCCGCCGAGGCCAGCCGATTGCGTGAGCTGGCACTGCCTCATCTCCAGGCGCTGTCGGCGCGTACCGGCATGCCGGTCCACCTCGGTGTTTTCGACAACGGAGAGATCGTCGACCTCGAACGGGTGATGGCGGGTCCGGTACGCACCCCGGTGCGCCGTGGTGGTCGTTTCCCGGTTCACTGCAGTGCCCTGGGCAAGGCCATCGCGGCATTTGACGATGAAGTGGCCAAGTTCGCCGTCGATGGTCGGCACGAGGCTTCGCGGTCCGACTCGGGTGCTGCTGCGATGCGGGCCGAGCTCAATACCATCCGGCGACTCGGGGTGGCATTCGATCGCGGTGAGTCGTTCGAGGGGTGGGCCTGCGCTGCGGCTCCCATCCGTGGTGCCGGTGAAGTGATCGGAGCCGTATCGGTCAGCGGTCAGCTCGGCCGGCTGCGCATGGGCGCGGTCGCCGAAGCGGTCGACCACGCGGCGACCGCGATCTGGAACGCGAGTAACAGGCACGCCCCGGTTCGCCGTCGATAGTCGAGACCTGTTGTGCCGCCGAACGTCCGGTGGTGCTCGGTGCGTGTCGGCTCATCCCTCGGCGAGGGTGGGCTGACAGGCCACCTACCTACTTGCACCTGATCGGCACTCATGGCCTCTGCTATATATCCCCTGCGCCACTGTCTGTTAGGTGGGCGGTTCCCCGCATGGCCGACCCCGTGGTGCGTCTCGGAACAGGTGACTCGTCTCCGGCGTTCGATCCCTCGGTCGTTGCGATTGGATCATTCACGTGTGCCACCGCGGCCGTGAGTGCACATACCATCAGTCGCATCGTGATCGCCTGCAGTGCGCCTTGTGAGAAGTATTACTACGTGAGTCTGAAGTCTGTAGATCGTGCGGACCCTCTTGCGGCAAGGGGCGACGAACGGATGCTGGCCCTTCACGCAAATCAAAAGGTGACACCCGTTACTGGGCTGTAGTAGGGTGACGCACGCAACATAGTTATCTAGGTCATCTACATAACCGTTCAGGCTTGGAACGGCGGATCAGGTGGCTTCGGCAGCTGACCGACGATGATCTCGTTGTTCACGTCGTCCTGCCGGGACCTGCGTGGTTCCCGAGGGCGATCACATGAGGAGAAGGCAAAATGGCAATATTCAAACCCGGCCGCGCGGCGATGGCGGCTGTCGGCGCGTCATGTCTGGTCTTGGGGATTGTGACCGGCTGTGGATCGAGCGACGACAGTGCATCGGACGCTGGTAGTAGCGCCGCCCTACCGTCGGATGCATTTCCGGGTCAGGCGGCGTCCGGAGAAGCTGTGAAGATCGGGCTGATCAACAACGAGGGCGGTGCGGCCATCTCGCAGCCCGAGAACCGCGAAGCTGCGGAAGCCGCGACGAAGTATGTGAACGAGAACTTCAAGGGAATCGCCGGTCGCCCCATCGAACTGGTCGAATGCAACGAGGCCGAGGAGCCGGTCTCCGCTCGCGACTGTGCGAACCAGATGGTGGAGAAGAAGGTCGCCGCTGTGATCGTGACCTCCTCCGGCTTCGGCAACCTCATGGCGCCGATCATCACCGGGGCGAAGATTCCGTATGTCACAGCGGTGACTGGTGGGGCAACCGAAGGCACGACCAACGGGGCATTCGTCTGGGCCGCGGGTCAGAACACCTCGCAGGCGCTCGCCAACTACGCCAAGGACAAGGGCATGAAATCGGTCGTCGCGTATGCGATCGACGTCCCGGCGTCGATCAACGCTCTCAAGTTGATCGGCGAACCCGCGTTCGAGGCGGCCGGAATCGACTTCAAGCTCGTTCCGATCCCCATGGGCACCCCCGATGCGACGCCGCAGGTGAGCGCCGGCCTGTCCTCGAATCCCGACGGTGCAATAGTGTTCGGTGAGTCGACAGTCTGTACTGCGGTGATCAAGTCGCTGGTCACTCTGGGCTCGAAGGCGGAGATCATGTCTCCGCAGTCGTGTGCCGCTCCCGAGGTCGTCTCAGGGGCCGGTGAAAGTGCGGTCGAGGGAATGAAGGTGGTCAGCAGCGCCGACACCTCGTCGGACGCGCCGGAGAGTGCGCTGTATCGCGCGATCATGGCCAAGTACGCGCCGGACACGGCGACGTCCGGGTACGCGGTGACCGGCTACCAGGGCGCGCTGGGTCTTTATCGTGCGGTTTCCGGCCTCACCGGTGATGTCACGGCGGCCACGATCACCGACGCCATCCGTTCCGCAAAGGACGTCGTTCTGCCGGCGGGCGATGGAATCACGTTCACCTGCGACGGCTCTGCGCTCGAGGGGCAACCGTCGGTCTGCAGCAACGAGATGATCATGCTCACGATGAAGAGCGGTCAGTTGGCGGAGCCGGTTACCGTGAGTGTGCTCCCGCAGAAGGGATCTGAGTAGAAGAGACCACTGAGCCTCGCGCACCGATCGCGGGGTAGAACCGCCTGACAGAAGCGCCCGGGCGGTGCTGGTGACGGTACGAACCGATCACTGTCACCGCCTCGGGCGTTTCTCGGATCCGCACTTCGGAACACGAATGCGTCGATTTCGACGCGACGATCCGCTCGGCAACCGCGCCTTCCCGTCTCGCCGCCGAGTACGCCGCCCCCAACGACACACACCCCAACATCAACGGTGAAAAGCGGCTCGCTCGCGGCGGCGGTGGTCGAAGCTCTGAACAGGTTGCACCTCTGAACAACTGAGCGGGACAGACCACCAGGCACCGTGGGACGACTGTCCGTGTGTGCGCCTCGACTGCGGCGCGTCGCGTAGCAAGAGTGATCGAAATAATCTGTCGCACAGCGACACCCAGGCTGCGCAGGCAAGCGGTCGAGTGGTCACGAGCACCCTCCATTCCCTGCACGACGGTGGACACGGCGTCGGATGTACCCCCGCGAGCAGCCGATCGGCCCTCGTCTCGCCGGCCATGCCCGACGCGACGGGTCGAGCCGCTTGCAGTCCAATCAGATTTCCGGATCGGTCGGGCCGTCCCGGTGTGTCACCGGGACCGGCTGCCGATTGCGGCCTCGCAACTGCCGTACGGACCATTCCGAGTGCGCAGATTCGCTTGTGATGACGGCAATTCCGCCGCCTGCTCACTCGCGACGGCCTGCCCTCCGTCCTGCGCCGCGACGCGACCGATACGTCCGATAAGTGCAGAGTCGCAGCTCCACCGGAAGATCAGGGAGGTTGGTCCCGGTCATCGGGACTCTCGACTGAAGGCCCGGACGTGTGGTTGTCGATGTGCAGGCGTTGCTGTTGCGCCATGCCCGCGGGGCTCAGTCATGCCGAATCCTCCGACATACGTTGCCAACCGCGGGATTTGGGGTCTCAACCAGCGGGATAGAGGGTGACCGGTCTGCTGTCGCCTCCTAATCTGACGTGAGACTTGCCGGCAATGACCCGCCAAGCTGCACCCTCACGTTCCACCGGGACGAAAGTCGAAGACGGAGAACAGATGTCCACGAATCGCTATTTGCACCTGAACCTGGTCGGCAACGAGATCAATCACCACCAGGGTGCACCTGCGTACGAACGCGATCACGGCGGCGGACCAAACCGGCGCAACGCCTACCTCCCGATCCTGGAGATGGGCAGGCTCGCCGAGGAAGGTCTCTGCACAGCGATGTTCCTCGGTGACATCGCAGGCACTGCCGGGTCACCCGCGCCCGACCACGGACCGCCCGAACCCATCACAGCGTTCGCAGCGCTCGCCTGCCAGACCCGTTACCTCGGTCTCATCGCGACGGCTTCGACATCGTTCTATGACCCGTACAACCTCGCCCGGCTACTCGGTTCGCTCGATCAGATCTCCAACGGCCGCGCCGGCTTCAATGCTGTCACCAGCGTCAGTGAGGAGTGGGCGCTGAACTACAGCAAGGAGAGTCATCCGGATCGCAAGACGCGCTACCAGATCGCCGACGAGTTCCTCGACGTGGTGACCGGCCTGTGGGAGAACCGTGAGCTCCGGTTCGACCCCGATGGCATCAGGCGGTTCTATGCCGATCCGATCAACCACCAGGGCAAGAACTATCAGGTCCTCGGGCCGCTCAATGTGGCTCCCAGCCCGCAGGGCCGACCGCTGATCGCCCAGGCCGGAGGTTCCGGTCCGGGTATCAAGGTCGCGGCCAAGCATGCCGAGATGGTGTTCACGAATGCGAACACCCGCGAGCAGGCGAGCACCTACCGGGCACAGCTCGACCAGGCATTGGTCGAGGCAGGCCGGGCAAAGGGGAGCGTCCCGGCGATACCCGGCCTGATTCCCTATCTCGGCCGGACGCTCGCCGAGGCCGAGGAGAGACAACACGAACTCGACGAGCACGTCGACTACGAACTGTATGCCCCGTTCGCGCTGGTTCAATTCGGTCTGGAGTACACGTTCGACAGCATCGACGACCCGTTCCCGCTGGATCAGCTGCCGAGGCCAGAAGATGTCCAGGACACGATCAAGAGCACCTTCGGGAACTACGTCGGGCTCCATACCTGGATCACCGAACATCCTGGAGCCACTGTGCGTGATGTGACGGCTCACTCGCTCGCCCGCGGCGGTGCCCAGCACCGTAAGTTCGTCGGTTCCTACGACGACTTTGTCGACGACCTGGTCACTTGGCACGACGACGGCAATGTCGGCGGATTCAACTTGATGTTCCCGACGGGCGTCATCGCGATCCGTGAGTTCGTCGACGAGGTGGTCCCGCGCCTGATTGATCGCGGGATCTATCGCGGATCGCCCGACACGCGCCCTCTCCGTGAACGTTTCGCCGGATGACTGCCTGTCCGGTCACAGTTACAGCCGCTCGGCAGGAGGAAATGAGCAGATGACCATCCCTGAGCAGGACCCCGGTCCGCAGCCGCAGGAGTACGACCCGGATTGGGTGCGGGCGAAGTACGCTTATGAGCGCGCCAAGCGGCTGCGCACGGACGCGATCGGACAGTTCATCGAGGTGACTGCCGAGTTCTCGCATTACGCGGATGACCCGTACACGTCGATGGTCGAACGGCCGCCGGTCACCGATGAGGTTGAGGTCCTCGTCATCGGCGCCGGCCTGGGAAGCCTTATCGCTGCAGTCCGTTTGCGTGAGGCAGGTTTCGAGGACATCCGCATTGTCGACAAAGCCGGTGACGTTGGTGGCACCTGGTACTGGAACCGCTACCCGGGTGCTCAGTGCGACATCGAGTCGTACATCTACATGCCCATGCTCGAAGAGCTCGACTACATTCCCGAGCGGCGTTATGCCTTCGGCCCGGAGATCCGCGCGCACTGCGTGCGGATCGCGCAACGGTACGACCTCTATCGGAAGTCCCTGTTGCAGACAGCTGTCACGGAGATGGTCTGGGATGACGACGTCCGGAAGTGGGCGGTGACGACGGATCGTGACGACCGGATCACCGCGACCATCGTGTTGGTGTCACCCGGACCGCTGAGCCGACCCAAGTTGCCTGGCATTCCGGGTATCAACTCCTTCGAGGGCCATACCTTTCACACCAGCCGATGGGACTACTCCTACACCGGTGGCGATGAGACGGGCGGCCTGGAGGGTCTCCGCGACAAACGGGTCGGGATCGTCGGCACCGGAGCCACGGCGCTGCAATGTATTCCACACCTCGGCGCGTCTGCGGGCAGGCTGTACGTCTTCCAGCGGACCCCTGCGGCGGTCGACGTCAGGGGCGACCGTCCGACCGACTACGACTGGGCCGCCGGTCTACAGCCGGGATGGCAACGCGAGCGAATGGAGAACTTCACCCAGGTGACCGGCGGTATGGGTGCTGAGGAGGACATCGTCGGGGATGGTTGGACCCAGGTTGCTCTCGAGCTCACCGGACCTGCGGTGATGAAGGAGATGGAACGACGCGGCACCGCGATGTCGATGGAGGAGATCGCCGAGTTCCTCTTCGAGGAGGACTTCAAGTCGATGGAGCGGGTGCGTCGCCGCATCGAGTCCATCGTCGCGGACCCGGTGACGGCCGACCGGTTGTTGCCCTGGTACAAGCGGCAATGCAAACGACTCAGCTTCCATGATGCCTATCTGCAGACGTTCAACCGCGACAATGTCGAGCTGGTGGACACCGATGGCCGGGGGCTCACGCGGCTGACCCGTGACGGCGTCGTGGTAGACGATGTCGAGTACAAGGTCGACGCGCTGATCTTCGCCACCGGTTTCGAGGTCGCGACGAGTTACACGCGACGGGCCGGCTTCGACATCACCGGACGAGGCGGCCTGCGTCTCAGCGACAAGTGGGCCAAGGGGCCGCGCACGTTCCACGGCCTTCAGTCCCACGGATTCCCGAATTGTTTCTTCCTCGGATATACGCAGACCGGTATCGCACCCAACTATGTGCACACGGCGGAGGAGAGGGCCCGGCACGTCGCGTACATCCTCGCGGAGTGGGCGAGGCGCGGCGGCGAGGTGGTCGAGGCCGACCAGGAGGCCGAATACGACTGGGTCCAGACGATGGCCGAGAGCACGGTGATGGGCAAGCAGTTCTTCGCGGACTGCACACCCAGCTATCTGGACTCGGAGGGAGACACCGAGAATCCGGACAGCCTGCTGTCGGCCGGTTACGGAGGTGGCCCGGTGGCCTTCTTCGACCTTCTTGAGAAGTGGCGTGCGGCAAGAACATTGGAAGGCGTCACCATCGCCTGAACGCAGACTCCGGGCCCGAGCGTGGCCCGGTCCAGATGGCGTCGTCGCCGACGCTTCCATGAAAGGAACCTGTTTCAGATGAAATCCCCACGCGGCCTGCGGGCCGCATCTGTCATCGCCGCGACCCTTGCGGTCGCAGCTGCCGCCACTGTGGCGGGCTGTTCGAGCGATGACGCAACAGACAACGGCAACGACGCGTCAACAGTGCAGGCCCCGTCGGGGTCGTTTCCCGGCAAGGCGGCAAGTGGCACTCCGGTCAAGATCGGTTTGATCAATCCTGAGGGCGGACCGGCGATCTCGCAGCCCGAGACCCGTGAAGCCGCGGAGGCCGCGATGAAGTATGCCAATGAGAATTTGGCAGGCATCGGCGGACGGCCTATCGACCTCGTCATCTGCAAGAACCACGAGGATCCCGCGGCGGCCCGCACCTGTGCGAATGAGATGGTCGAACAAAAGGTTTCGGCTGTGGTCGTCACCGCGACCGCGATGAGTACCGTGATGGCGCCGATCATCACCGGATCGGGTATCCCTTACACCTCGGCCGTGGGGAGCGGACCGGAGAACACCGCGGACAACGCGTTCATGTGGTCTGGGGCGTCACTCGCGTATTCATACATGGCGCAGTACGCGGCCGACCAGGATCTGAAGAACGTGACGGCCTACACGATCGACGTCCCGGCCGGGCTCGCCGGCCTGCAGCGGGTGGCCCAACCGGCGTTCGCTGCCAAGGGCATCGGCTTCAAGATCGTGCGGATACCACCGGGGACACCAGAGGTCAGCCCGCAGGTGAGTGCAGGCCTCGAAGGCGGTACAGATGGAGCAATCGTCATCGGCGACACCACTTTGTGCACCTCCATCTTCAAATCGCTCGGAACACTCGGCGCCGATGTCGTCACGATGACCCCGCAGTCCTGTGCGAATCCGATCGTGCAGAAGGCGGTCGGTGAGTCGATGAACGGAACGCGGGTGTTCAGCACTGCGGACACGGTATCCGACGATCCGGAGACGCAGCTCTACCTCGCCATCATGAAGAAGTACGCACCGAACACGGATCCCTACGGGTATGCCGTGACCGGCTATCAGAGCATGCTCGGCCTGGTGCGGGCCACGGAGTCGATCAACGGGGCGGACATATCGCCCTCGACGATGATCGACGCCATCAAGAGTGCTGAGAATGTTCCGCTTCCTGCCGGCCATGGCCTCACCTTCACGTGTGACGCGAGCGCGCAACCGATGCTGAAAGCGGTGTGCGGCAAGGGCGCGATCGTGCTGACCCTGGACACCAACGGCCTGGCCGATCCCCATGTGGTCGAGTAGGCCGCGGGGGGCCGGCGTCCGGCCAATTGTGGGGGAGCGCTGAGGCGACCGTGATGACGGACCGGTCAGAGTGCCTGCACGGCAGGACCCCTGACCGGTCCGTCATCATGCTCGCGAGCGGTCTGTCAGTATCCCCGGCCCCCACGGATCAGCTTGTCCGATATCGCACGCGCCGCTCGCAAGATGATCGGTGCGAGCGGTTCGACGGGACTGTCTCGACGGGTAGCGATCGAGATGGCGCCGACCGGGCCATCAGCATTTCGGACAGCGGCGCCTACGCAGGCAAGGCTGGGAAAGCACTCGCCGCGCTCGATCGCGAGACCGTTTCGGCCACGGATGCGTGCGAGTTCATGATGGAGGTCGACGAGATCGACCATCCCGCAATCATCACGGTCGCCGGGGACCATGGTGCAGTACTGGTTGTCCACGTACTCCGGTGAGAGGTTCGCGAGTATCGCCTTGCCTGCCGCCGTGCGGTGTGCCGGGGCTCGGCCGCCCAACTCTGAGGGAGCCCGATGGCCGGCCCTCACGCCAAACATGTCGAGATAACAGATCTCCGGGCCGGCCAGCGTGGAGAGGTGGACCGAGGTTCCGGTCCGCAGCGCCAGGGCTTGCAGTACATCAGCGGCAGCGCAACGGAGTTCGTGCTGCACCAACTCTCTGCCCCCCAGCGTCAGCGCGAGACTGCCCAGGCTGTAGTACGTTTTCGCGTGGATGAGCCACCGACACCGGACGAGCTGATCGAGTATCCGGTGTGCGGTCGAGCGCGGTAGACCGGTGTGCCGGGTCACCTCGTCGAGTGTGAGTCGGGCGAGCGGTTGATCGAACGCTTCCATGATCAGAGTCATCCGCTCGACCATGGACAGCGGCAGGGTGTTCTGCGTGGTGATCGCGGAGTCGTTAGACAGCAGAGTTGTCATGATGCACCGTCCAAGGTGAGGTCCGGCCCAGGATTTCTGGGCGATTTGTGTTTTGCAGGGGAGAGGGGTCGGTCCGGTCACGCCGACTGTCGGGCGCGAACCACTGCGGTGTAGTCGATGATGGGGACCTGGTGGCGAGTCGCGAACTCTTGCGCCTCGCTGTGATTCATGAGGCCGGTCAGATCGTGTTCGATCCCGACGACGGTTGCGAAGACTGCGGCCATCGCCCCGCTCGACTCGGCCAGAGCAAGTGCGAGGGCCGCGAGATCGTGAGGTCGCGGGACGGATGCGACGCGCACCGGGACCACGTGGCCGGGTCGGGTGAAATCACCTGGGGCGGCTTCACGGTTGCCCAGGACGTTGATCGTGTGCGTGCGGTCGGCAGCCGAGATCCCGGTGCCGACACCGACTGCGGCGTCCACACCGACGCATTGTTGTGCCGACATACGGTCACCGGTCGGTGACACCGGAGGGAGTTGCAGTCGATCGCACGTCTCGTCACTGAGCGCGACCTGCAGGTATCCGGATGTGTGTCGGACGAGGAAGGAAGTCTGCGCCGTCGTCAGCTGATCAGCAACGCATACCAGGTCGTACCGGGTTGACCCGGACACGTCGTCACACAGCATGACCATCTCTCCGTTCCGCAGAGACGTAACCGCGGTCTCGGTGATCGGAGAGCGTGCGGAGCGCCACGTCGGTTCGCGGAAGCGTGCTCCGACGTCTATGAGCGATGCGGTGCTCATCGGTTCAATCCGACGCCGGCAGTGGGGAGCCGGCTTTGATGCTCAATGGTGTTCCGTCAACCGCCAGCACGCCGTCACCCGGCTTGGTGCACAACAACTCGACGGCGCCGTTCTCGGTGCAGTATCGCTTGCCCAACGCGGTTGCACCGCCCGATCGAGGTGACCCTCCGGCGGACTGCGGTGGTGTGCGGACCATTGGAGAACCGCCGCAGGTCACATCGAGATCATCTGCTTCCCAGCGGATCACGACGACCGATGTCGTGTCGACTGTGCTGAAGAGTGCTGTTCCGGCCTTGGGTTTCATCGAGTGCCTCTCTCAAATGTGTGTGACTAGAAGGACAGCCTTTGTCCGATGATGTTGTCGTGCTCCAGTTGTTCGATCTCCGATTCGGAAAGGCCCAGGCGGGTCAACACCTCCGCATTGTGTTCGCCCAGCAGCGGGGCAGGGCGAACCGCGAGCTGGGAGGCACGCGACGAGAACTGCAGCGGCAGCGTGCTGTGCGAGGCCGTGCCGTTGACCGGGTGATGGACCTGAGCGAAGAATCCACGCGCCTGCAGCTGCGGCAACTCGGCCTGCCGGTGTGGTTGCATCACCTTGGCCACCGGCACAGCGGCCTCCCACAGCAGGTCGACGATGTCATCGCTGGATCTTTCCCGGCACCACCGCGACAGATGCTCGTCGATGAGGTCATGGTGGTGTCGTCGCCCCTGCGCGGTGCGCAATCCGGTATCGGCGGCCCATTCCGGGGAGCCGATGGCGGTTCGCAATGCGGCCCATTGTTCGTCGGTCTCGACCGCGATCGCAACCCAGCAGTCGTCACGCCCGAACTCGTCGAGTCCGGCTGCCTGATAGAGGTTCTGCGGGGCTGCCGACGGTCCTCGGTTGCCGTCGCGGGTCAGCAGGTTTCCGTAGGCGGAGTGCTCGATGACCTGCTCGGCGGTCACGTTCAGTGCAGCGTCGATCATGCTGGCCTCGACCAATGTCCCCTCGCCGGTCTGGTCGCGATGCGCCAGCGCCAGCAGCAATCCGTTGAGCGCATGTATGCCGGCGTTCGGATCCCCGATGGAATATGGCTCGACCGGATTCTGATCGGGATGTCCGGTGAGCCACGTCAGGCCGGAGGCATCTTCGATGACGTACGCGAACGCCGCCTTGTCGCGCCAGGGTCCGTCGAGACCGAAGCCCGGCATGCGCACCATGATGATGTCTGGTCGAAGCGCACGGACGGCGTCGTAATCCATGTCGATCTGGTCCACGACTCGTGGGGTGAAGTTCTCGACCAGCACATCACAGGTCTTCACCAGCTCCCGGAGCAGTTCCTGTCCGCGTTCGGTCTGGATGTTGAGTGTCACGCTCTTCTTGTTGGTGTTGAGTCCGGAGAAGATCGGCGACTTCTCCCACCAGAGGTCATCACTCACGGGGACGCCGGCGATCATCCGTGTCCCATCGGGTCGCGACGTCGACTCCAGGTGGATCACCTCGGCGCCGAGCATGCCCAGCACGTGGGTGCACGAGGGGCCTGCCCAGAACGCGGTCATGTCGAGGACCCGCATACCCTCGAACGGCAGCCCGTTCTGCGAGTCGCGCACCGGATCGCTCCTGTGTGGTGGTGCTGTCACTCGTTGTCGATGCACGTCGGTGTGTTCACCGAGCGCCGGTGCGGGCTCGGGCGCTGTCAGCGAGAAGGCGCTCATCCGGTAGGGGTGTGTGGGTTGGGTGAACCCACGCGCGGGATTCTTGATGAAGGAACCGCGTGCAGCGTAGTGTGGCACGTCCATGAAAGTCTCACCATTTCCCAATGGCGAATTGGGAATTCGGAACGCGGTTGCCGCTTCGCAGACCTCGTCGACGGTACGGGCCCGGATCCACGCGTAGATCTCGGGCGCCAGTTCGGCGGCGCGCTGAGTGATGGCGAGTGGTACGTCGTCGTCGATCCACTCCGGGTGCCCGACGAGGACACACAGGTCGGACCATTGCTGCGCTGTCGCGCACCCGAGTGCCACCATGCCGTCTGACGCCTGCGAGACACCCGGGACGAAGATCGAACGCTCGGACCGGAACGGGCGATCACGCATCTCGAGGAAGGTGACAGGGTGGTAGGTGAGTCCCTGGATCTGGGTCTCGAGCATCGACAGGTCGATGAGCTCGCCGTGGCCGGACCCGGTTCGGCGCAGTGCGGCCAGAGTGCCGGCGGCGGCGTACGCGCCGGCAAACCACTCACCGATACGTCCGCCGATGGACACCGGCGCGCGATCCGGCGCGCCCCGGCCCAGACCGATGATGCCACCCGACCACGCCTGCAACGTGAACTCCGTCGCGGCGCGCCCGCTCCATGGTCCGTCGAGTCCGAAAGGTGTTATGGCAGTGACAATCAGATGAGGATGTGCGTCGTGAATCGCCTGCGGGACGAACTCCGAGAGGCCGGCGTAGACCGAGTCCTGCGACCACACCACGGCATCGGCGGAGGACAGCAGCCTGCGTAACATGTCGAGATCCGCGGGGCTGCCCGGATCGACGACGACACTGCGTTTCGAGCATGCCAGGTAGTGGAACAAGGCGCCGTCGGTCGGCGCGGCGGTCGCGGCACCCGACACCGACCATCGGCGCAGAGGATCGCCCTCTGGTGGTTCGACTTTCACGACCTCGGCACCGCCGTCGGCGAAAATCTTCGTGGCGTAGGCGCCGGCGATCCCGGCGGAGAGATCGACGATGACGTGGTCTCTGAGTGGAGATCGATTGGTGGACATCTGGTCTGGCCTTCCGGGTGTGGTTCGTCGTGACAGAGCGGTTCGCGCAGATCACCGCTCGCGTCGCCGACCCGACTTGCTGAGCCTGAAGTCGGGTGGGAACTGGTCGTCGTTGTCCTTGACTGCGTTGTTGATCCCACCGGACACGGTCTCCTCATCCAGGACCAGGTCATGCGAGTCCGGATGTGCATAGCTGCCGAGAGATTCGAACAATCCGGTGAGCATGCTGCCCATGTATTCACCCTGGGACTGCTTCATCATCTCGAAGAACATCTTCTGCATGAACACGGTGTCGGTGGGGCGGGTGCGAGCGCAGGCGAGGGCGTACTTCGCGGTCTCGGTTTCGAGCTGATCCCGCGGGACGACGCGGTTGGCGAAGTTGCAGTCGTACATCTCTTGCGCGGTGAACGGACGGCCGGTGAAGACCATCTCCTGGAACCGGCGGATGCCCATGGTCTGCGCCCAGGTCCACATGCGGGGCCCGAAACCGATATAGCGGAACGCCGGGTGCCCGAACAGTGTGTCGTCGGAGGAGATCAGCAGATCGGCGTCGGCGGCCTGATAGAAGTGCCACCCGTAGCAGTAGCCCTTGGCCTCCACGATGCTGATCTTCTTGAACTCCTGCAGGCTCCTGCAGCCGGCGGCCGAGTTGGCGTACCACTGCGTGATCGTGGCCCCGTGGCGGAAAGAGCCACGCGGGGGGAAATTGATCGCCGACTCGTCGTCGACCTTCAGTTCGCGCATGCGGGCCGCCGACGTCGGGTCCGCGTCCATCTCCATGGCCTCCGGGATGTCTGCTCCCGATCCGAGATTGGAGCCCACGCCCCGGATCACGACCACCTTCACGTCGTCATCGATGTTCGAACGGTGCAGGAGGTCCGCGTAGCGCAGGCGGGCGTCGGCGGTCGGCGCATTGAGATGGTCTGGTCGGTTGAAGGTGATCGTCGCGATCTTGGTGGACGGATCCTTGTCGTACTGAATGATTTCTTCAGCCGATGGACGGTCATTCCGGATTATCGATGCTTCGGTCATGCTGAACCCCTGTCGGTCGGACATCAATGTGAAGTACGCATCCACATTCTTCGTCTAATAGAGAAGATCTTTCCCAGGCTCGGATTTACCGTTTGAATACAGATGTTGCGCTTGCACACATTGGGGCGACGGGAATCCGGGACCGCAGGCGAGTCCTCGGACCCGCTGTGAAGGCGATGGACCCGGTGCCACCTTCGCACCCACGTGTGCAAGTGAACCGCATCACAGATGCGAAGTCAATCAATCGGTTGATTTATTTGGGAACCCGCAGGGGGCGACCACGCGGGACGCCGATGATCGAGGGGCTGCGCCAGGGGCGTCAGGCGGGTGTCACCGGCGCAGTCCAGATCCCCACCAGCGCGTCCACGAGGCCGGTGGCCATCTCTGACCAGGTCGCACGGATGAGCGGCGAGCCGTCGGCGAGTGCCCGCTCGCGTTGCGCGCACATCAGGATGATGAGGAACATGGCGCAATCCGTGCGCTCGGGCAGCACGGGGTCGGGCAGGAAGGGGAGGCATTTGCGAACGCCGTCGACGGTCTGCTGGAGCGACGGCGATCTGCTCCAGGATTCCTCGAGCAGGATGTCGCGCAGCTCCGGGTCGGCGATGAGTTGAGCGCCGAATCTCGCGAACCACGTCGGCGAGCCGAGCTCGTCGAAACGGTCGGTGATCGGGCGCACCTGGCATTCGAGCCAGTCGCGCAGCTGGTTGGAACCGCTGATCTTGGCGAGCATGGCCTCGCGGGTTGGCTCGATACCTCGATGGAAACGACTGACCAGCGCTCGGATGAGATCCGTTCGACTGCCGAAGTGGTAACCGACGACTGCCGTGTTGCCCTGGCCGGCAGCGTCGGCGATCTGTCGGTTGGAGACCGCGTAGATCCCGTTCTCGGCGAACAGGCGCTCGGCGGTGTCGAGGATCAGCTCCTGGGTAGCTTCCTTCTTGCGACGTCGCGGTGCCGGTTTGTCGGACTGCCACTCGTCCTCCGAGCCTGCGGAGCCGGGTGGAATCGTGACCATGTGCCTGACCTTCCTGCTGATCATCTCGCCGCCTGTACAGGCGTCCGTGTGGCCACCGCCCCCAGTGTCCGGAGATAGGGACCGGACACGGCTTCCTAGTCCAAAACTAGGTGAATTCGAACCCTCTGTAAAACAGTCGATTTACAGTATGGGCGACGGAACATGTTGCACTTGCGCCGGTGAGCTGGGGTTTTGGGTTGACTTCACACCCTGCCGGACCGACGGCGAGCATCGGGCGAGCCCTTTGTGACTGCTCTAGGCTACGTGTCGTCTGTGTCTGTGGCGGATGGCCTCCCTGTACGGTCACGCTTGCCAGTGGATCGACAAGATATATCCGTTGGTAGTACCTATAAATGGGCGGGCGCCGTGCATGACGAATCACATGCCGCGGGTGGGCGATGGAAGAAAATCAATCAATCGCTTGACAAGTTTCGGCTTCTGCGCGACGCTGTCATCACGGAAGATGAGATTCAGGACACACCGTGAAAGCGCGTTGGTGTCGATGAGTCGCGAGCCTCTGAGCGCCGCGAAGGGTTCAGGGTCGGGCGGCCCGTTCGGTCAACTCCGGCCGAGAATTCCCCCTTTGTTCGTCTCGACGGCATGGGGAAACAGATCTGCACTTGTGTGAATCGGCAGTGCCTCGAAAAGGGTTTCCATTATCCAGGTATTCGTCCGTACAGATATTCCGATGACATCGATATGCGGAGGTGGCCGAAGATGGCCGATGAATTGACCGGGAAAGTCGCCATTGTCACCGGCGGGGCGTCAGGATTGGGCCAGGGGATCGTGGAGAGGTTTGTGGCCGAGGGCGCCCGGGTCGCGATCGCCGACGTGGACGAGGGCGGTGTGGCGCTGGCATCAACCTGTGGCGAGGGTGCTCACTTCTTCAGAACCGACGTGTCCGACCCGACAGCATTGGCTGCGCTGATCGACACGGTCGTCGACCGGTTCGGCGGTCTCGACGTGATGGTCAACAACGCAGGTGTATCGGGAACGATGCACCAGAGTTTCCTCGACGAGGACCTCATGGACTTCCACCACGTGATGGGTGTGAACCTCCTGGGTGTCATGGCCGGGACGAAGTATGCTGCACAACAGATGTCGACCACCGGTGGTGGTTCGATCATCAACATCTCCTCGATCGGGGGGATCCAGGCCGGTCCCGCCGTGATGACCTACCGTGCGTCGAAGGCTGCCGTCATCCACTTCTCGAAGTCGGTGGCGATAGATCTGGCACAGCACAGCATCCGGGTCAATTGCATTGCGCCAGGGAGTATACCGACACCATTGCTGGCCTCATCCGCGGTGAAGATGGGTGCCGACGCGGATAGCTTCACCGCCATGGTGCGGGCGATGATGGCGGCCAACCGGCCGCTTCAGCGAGAGGGCACCGCCGACGATGTCGCCGAGGCGGCGCTGTACTTCGCGACGGATCGGTCCCGGTACGTCACCGCAACCCTGCTTCCCGTGGACGGCGGCACGGTGGCGGGACCGCCGGCGAAGCAGGCGGGTGCATCGGCACAGCAGGCCGACGATGATTCTGCGCTCGTCGGGGCGGCGGTACACGGAGATGTGGACCGATCTCGGTCGTCGTGATGCGCGTGCCTCCGGTGCGCCACGGCAACCGACTGCGCCACGGTCAACGACAAACCTTCCCGAACACTGGCATCCAGGTAGGAGAACCCGATGAAGATCACCATCGACCAGGACAAATGCATCGCGTCCGGGCAATGCGTTGCCGCGGCCGCCGACGTATTCGATCAGCGCGACGATGATGGCATCGCGTTCCTCGTCAACGACGACCCACCCGCGCAGGAGGCCGACGGCGTACGTCATGCTGCCGCGATGTGTCCAGCGCTCGCCATCGCCGTCGAGGACTGATCAGCCGTGTACATCCGATATGCCGAGGAGCGCAACTGATGTCAGAGACCGTCGCTGGGGTACGAAGCAACACCGCGCCCTATTTTCCGATGGAGCGCGACAATCGATGTCCGTTCGCGCCGCCGGATGGAACCCGCATACTGCGCGAGACGAATCCGGTGAGTCGGGTGGAGATCTGGGACGGATCCATGCCGTGGTTGGTGACCGGGCACGCTGAGCAGAAAGCGTTGCTCAACGATCCGAGGATCAGCGTGGACGAGAAGCTCCCAGGCTTCCCGCACTGGAATGAGGGGATGGCCGCCAACGTGGGGTTGCGTCCCAAGTCGGTGTTCAACTCGGACGGCGCAGATCACTCTCACTTCCGTCGAATGATGACGCGCGCATTCACATTCAAGCGGGTCAATGCTCTGCGGCCCTTCATCCAGCAGACCACAGATGAGCTCATCGACGCGATGATGGCCAGACCGAGACCGGTGGATCTCGTCTCTGCTCTGGCTCTGCCGCTACCGTCGATCGTGATCAGTCAGATGCTTGGCGTGCCCTACGACAGTCACGCATTCTTCCAGGAGAATTCGGTGAAGAGCGTGGATCGGTACGCCACGCCGGAGGAGAACATGCAGGCTTTCGCCGCCATGTTCATGTTCATGAACGAGCTCGTCGAGAAGAAGATGGCCGATCCGGCCGATGACGCGCTGAGTGACTTCGCCAGACATGTCCGGGGTGGGGAGATCGATGCCGCGGAGGCGGCACAGACGGGCCTCGGAATGCTCATCGCAGGCCACGAGACAAGTGCGAACATGATTGCACTGGGCACCCTTGCGCTCCTCGAACATCCGGAACAGCTCGCGATCCTGCGTGGGGGTGACGACACGCAAACCGCGAACGCGGTGGAGGAACTGATGCGCTATCTGGGCATCATCCACAACGGACAACGCCGGATCGCATTGGAGGATATCGAGATCTCGGGGCGGACGATCCGTGCCGGCGACGGCGTGATCCTGGAACTCGGGTCGTCGAACTGGGATCCGGCAGCTTTCCCGGAACCGGAGAAGCTCGACGTGAGCCGATCGGCTCGGCACCACACAGGTTTCGGGTTCGGGCCGCATCAGTGCATCGGGCAACAGCTGGCGCGCGTGGAGTTGCAGATCGTGTACACCAGCATCTTCGACCGGATGCCGGATATCCGTGTCGCCGTGCCGCTCGAGGACATCGAGTTCAAGAGCGATCGTCTTGCGTACGGCGTGTACACGTTGCCGGTCACTTGGTAGCCGATGGTCGTGCAGTCAGATGCCGGCCCCGATCAGGATGAGGTAAGCGATGGATGACTGGGATCATGAGACCGATCTTCTCGTGATCGGCTCGGGCGGTGGACTTGTCGGCGCGCTGCGCGCCGCCGCGTTGGGGATGGATGTCCTCGTTGCGGAGAAGTCCGACATGGTCGGTGGCTCGACGGGTATGTCCGGCGGCGTGATCTGGCTGCCGGACAACCCGCTGATGGCGCGTGAGGGTGTCCCCGATTCGTTCGACGAGGCGACGGCATACTTCGATTCGGTGGTCGGCGCGGCCGATGCGTCCAGCGCCGCATCGTCGGACGCGCGGCGCCATGCGTATCTGGCGGCAGGCAAAGAGATGTTCTCCTTCCTCGAGAGCGAAGGACTACCGTTTCTGAGGGTCGACGGGTACAGCGACTACTACGCAGGGGTGCGCGGCGTCGAAGGCGGAAAGGCGCGATCACGATCGGTCGAGGTGGCAGCGTTCGACACGAGGGAACTCGGCGAGTGGGCCCGGCGGCTGCGTCCACCCGTGGCGGGAAACATGACGATGTACACCGGAGAGGCGGCCTACGTCTCGAATCTGCGGACCCGCAAAGGAATCGCGGTCATGAGCAGAGTGATGGCACGCACCGCTCTGGGGCGTCTCCGCGGCAAGAAGTACGTCACCAATGGTGCCGCCCTGATCGCCTATCTGCTCAAGGCGCTGCTGAATCGGGGCGTCCCGGTCTGGACCGAGACCGCCCTCGTCGATCTCATCCTCGAGGGCGGCGAGGTCGTCGGCGCAGAACTGGACAAGGGGGGCTCCACCGTCCGGGTGCGGGCGCGCGGAGGGGTGCTCGTCAGTGCAGGAGGGTTCGCGCACAACAAGGACATGCGCGAGGAGTTCTCGAACGCACAGCCGGGGCGCCCGGAGTGGTCCAACGCCAACCCCGGCGACACCGGCGAGGCGATTCGCATCGCGATGAAGAGCGGGGCCGCCACCGACATGATGGACGAGGCCTGGTGGCTGCCTTCGTGGTTGATGCCTGACGGGAAGCCCTCGATGTGCATCAGTGAGCGCAGCAAACCGCATTCGATCATGGTCGATGGCCAAGGGAACCGGTACTTCAACGAGGCCATCGCCTACCAGGAGGCGGGCCAGTGCATGTTCGCCCAGGAGCGATCGGTCGGCGGAGCGATCCCGTCGTGGCTCATCGTGGATTCTCGTCATCGATCCCGTTACGTCTTCGGCTTCGCACCGCCGGGCAAGACCCCGAAGGAATGGATCTCCAGCGGGGCGATGAAGAAGGCCGACACCGTTGACGAGCTGGCGCGGCAGTGTGGGATCGACCCGCAGGCACTGGTGACGACCGTCGACAGGTTCAATGGTTTCGCCGAGATCGGGGTGGACGAGGACTTTCATCGTGGTGAGGGCGATCATGAGAGGTATCAGGGCGACGTCAGCCACAAACCCAACGCCTGCCTCGGCAGTGTGGCGAAGGCGCCGTTCTACGCGGTGCCGATGTATCCGGGGGACATCGGCACCAACGGCGGACTGCTCACCGACGAGCATGCACGGGTGCTCAACGAGGACGGTGATCCGATCCGCGGTCTCTACGCGGCGGGCAACTGCGCCGCCTCGGTGATGGGTCGCAAGTATCTCGGTGCCGGCGCGACGATCGGTCCGTCGGTGGTGTTCTCCTTCGTTGCGGCCGGCGATGCACAGGACCGAGCGGGCCGCGTCGGGACGGCCTGACGCAGCGCAGGTCGCGCAACAACGTCGGCGGAGGACCGGTATGGTCCTCCGCCGACATCTGTGTGGTCGGCCCGTTGGTTGCTCAGCCGTCCAGTGAGATGGCCCGGCGCGGGCATTGTCGTATCGCGTCGTCGACGTCGTCCTTGATCTCGGGGGTCACGGTGTCGCGCAGGACATGCAGGTTGTCGTCGTCGTCGAGGTCGAACACCTCGGGCGCGGCCGCGGCGCATAATCCGTTGCTCTCACAGATCTGAGAGTTCACTTCGATCTTCATGGCGATTCCTCGAACATTCGGTCAGACAGAGCAGCACCCGGAGGCCGGCTGGACTCACAGGTGCTGCTCCTGACGGCGTCGGACTATTTCAGGCAGGCGCCGGCATCGACCGGCAGCGTGACCCCCGTGATGTACCGGGCCTCATCGGACGCCAGGAAGAGGACCGCGTTGCTGATGTCCTCCGGCTCCACCCACGGCACCGGCAACGTGTTCATCATCTGAGACAGGGGAGCGAAGTCGTCCGGGCCCGGATTCTCCAGGTCGGGACGGAACATCCGATACGTGGCCTCGTTCATGATCATCGCCGTGTTGACCTGCGTCGGATGGACCGAATTGACGCGTATGTTGCTCTGCGCCAACTCGATTGCGAGTGTGCGCATGATTCCGATGACGCCGTGCTTGGCCGTGACGTAGTGGCCGCAGAACGGATATGATTTCAGGCCACCCACCGAACTGGTCAGGACGATCGAACCGCCGCGTCCGCCCGCGACGATGTGGGGGATGGCCGCTTTCGCCGTGTGCCACACTCCGGTCATGTTGACATCGATCATGTCCTGCCACGTCTTGCGGTCCATGTCCTCGAGTGAGGCGCCACCCGTCGCGATGCCCGCGTTGGCGGCGACGATGTCGAGTCGGCCGAGCTGATCGACGCCCGTCTCGAGAGCCTCGGTCAATCCGTCGAGGTCGCGGACGTCGACCTTGGCGGTCACCACCCGACGATCGTGTGCTTTGACGAGTTCGGCGGTTTCGGCGAGGTCGTCCTCGCTCGCAAGGGCGAAGGGCACATTGTCGATGGGTTCGCAGATGTCGATGGCGATGATGTCGGCGCCCTCGGCAGCCAAACGTACGGCGTGGCTACGACCCTGACCGCGGCCGGCGCCGGTGATGAAGGCGACCTTGCCGTCTACTCTTCCGGTCATCGAGACTTCCTCCTCTTGACGAGCGACAGGTCGTGATGCCTGCCGTAGTGGTGTGGTCAGAACGTCGCCGGCAATGTGTCCCACCCGCGAACAGTCGAGGTCGGGGAAAGTGATGCCTGTGAGAGATCGACGTCCCATTCCGGGAACCGCTTGAGGATCTCCTCGATCGCGATGCGGCCCTCGAGCCGAGCCAGAGCCGAACCGAGGCAGAAATGTGTGCCGACGCTGAAGGTCAGGTGCTGCTTGGTCTTCCGGTGGATGTCGAAGATGTCACCGTCCGGGGGGAACTGTCGGTGATCGCGGTTGGCAGCTGCGATCAGCATCATCATCACGCTGCCCTTTGGCACCATCTGCCCGTAATAGTCGACGTCGCGGGTGACGTACCGGGCCACATGTGGTGCGGGTGCCTCGAATCGCAGCAACTCCTCGATGGCGTTCGGTATGAGCGCGGGGTTCTCCACCAACTGGCGACGCTGATCAGGATGTTCGGCCAATACCTTGCCCGCCCAGCCGATGAGTCTCGTGGTGGTCTCGTTGCCTGCGCCGGAGACGACGTTGACGTAGGTCAACAACTCGTCTCGGGTGAGTTTACGCACCGTGCCGGTCTCGTCGGTGAACTCCACGTTGAGCAGTTCGGTCATGATGTCGTCTGACGGATGCTCTGCGCGCCAATCGATGTACGCGCCGAAGATGTCCCCGGAGACCATGCCTTCCTCGGCCGCCTTCATCGGTTTGCCCTCTTCGGTACGCATCTGATCGTTGGCGAAGTCGCGAATGGCCTCTTGGTCCTCCTCGGGGATGCCCAGGAGCATTCCGATGACCTTCATGGGCATCTGCGCCCCGAGATCCCGCACGAAGTCGAAGTTGCCGGTCCCCACCAGTGGGTCCAATGCGGCTGCGCAGAATTCCCGCACCTGCGGCTCGAGGGCGAAGATCTTGCGGGGAGTGAACATCCGCGCCAGGAGTTTGCGGTGGATGTCGTGGATGGGGGGATCCTCGAAGATGAGCACCCCCGGCGGGATGTCGATGTTCGCCTTGATCAACTCGAGGATCGCTCCGCGGGCGGAACTGAATGTCGTGTAGTCGTTGAGGGCGGCATTGACGTCCTCATGCCTACTCAGAGCGTAGAAGTCGTGTTCCTCGTTGTGATAGAGAGGTGCTTCTTCTCGCAGCGCCCGGAACATTGGATAGGGGTCGGCATTGAGTTGGACATCGTAGGGGTCGTACCGAACCCCGCTTGTCGTACTACTCGTCACAGGTTGGCCTCTCGCGCGGACTGCACTCGTGGTTTTCAGCAGCATCGATCGCGGTGGTGATCGACACCTCGCCCAGTCTGGGGGAGGTGACCTGGGGGAACAAGCGCGATCTCACTGAGCGAGAGCAGGGGTCGCGATGACATCAGACTGTGGCAGGGTTCCGAGATATCAACGCGGGCCGTGGTTCTGGCAAATCTCACCAAAACACAGGCAGTCACGGTGTTGCCCATCGATGGGAGTCACGTTCATGCGCGAGGGGAGGGTGAAATGAGGACGACCGCTGCGGCTGGGATGGTCGCTCGTTATTCGGCGGGACCGCTCAAAGCGGTTGGCGGGCTTTTCATGATGGGAGCCGATGCGGCCCGGTTCGCATTCCGTCGACCGTTCCAAGGCAGGGAGTTCATCGAGCAGTCGTGGTTTGTCGCCCGGGTGTCGCTGATGCCCACACTTCTGGTGGCCATCCCGTTCACGGTGCTCGTCAGCTTCACCCTCAACATCCTTCTCCGCGAACTCGGTGCGGCCGACCTGAGTGGTGCGGGGGCCGCGTTCGGGTCGGTCACCCAGGTGGGCCCGATGGTCACGGTGCTGATCGTGGCGGGTGCCGGGGCGACTGCCATGTGCGCGGACCTCGGATCGCGCACGATCCGAGAGGAGATCGAGGCGATGGAGGTCCTCGGGATCAATCCGTTGCAGCGGTTGGTGACTCCGCGAGTGCTCGCGTCGGGTCTCGTCGCGTTACTGCTGAACAGTCTGGTCTGCCTGATCGGAGTCGGTGGCGGTTATGTGTTCTCGGTCTTCGTCCAAGGCGTCAACCCGGGGGCGTTCGCGGCCGGCATCACGCTGCTGACGGGCTCGCAGGAAGTGATCATCTCGTCGGTCAAGGCACTCGTGTTCGGGCTCATCGCAGGCGTGGTGGCCTGCTATCGCGGTCTGATCGTGTCCGGCGGCGCGAAATCGGTGGGTAACGCAGTGAACGAAACGGTGGTCTATGCGTTCATGGCGCTGTTCGTGGTCAATGTCGTCATCACCGCCATCGGCGTGCAACTGACGGCGAGGTGAGAAGCCATGTCACTCATATCGACATCGAAAGCCCCATCGACGAGGCCGAGTGTCATCCATCCACGTCTGGCCCGGGAGGTGAGACGCCCGGCGAGTGCACTCGCACGGATCGGTGATCATGCGATCTTCTACGTCCGTGCGCTCCGCAGCGTTCCGCATGCCGCGCTGCACTATCGGCGCGAGACGATCCGACTCATCGCCGAGACGAGTATGGGCGCCGGTAATCTCGCCCTGATCGGCGGAACCGTCGTGATCGTCGGATTCCTCACCCTGGCAACGGGTAGCACGCTGGCGGTCCAGGGATACAGCACCCTGGGCGACATCGGTATCGAAGCCCTGACGGGCTTTCTGTCGGCGTTCATCAACGTGCGGATCGCCGCACCGGTGGTGGTCGGCATCGGGCTGGCCGCGACATTCGGTGCGGGCGCCACCGCCCAGCTCGGGGCCATGCGGATCAGCGAAGAGATCGACGCCCTCGAGTCGTTGGGCATCAACCCGGTCGCCTATGTGGTCGGGACGCGGATCGCGGCCGGCATGATCGTGATCGCCCCGCTCTACGCCATCGCTCTGATCGCGTCCTTCGCGGCCTGCCAGTTCACCACCGTGGTCCTCCTCGGCCAGTCCACCGGGCTCTACGCGCACTATTTCTCGACCTTCCTCAATCCACTGGATCTGGTCTGGTCGTTTGTGCAGGCCTTTGTGATGGCACTGCTGATCTTGTTGATCCACACCTATTTCGGCTATTTCGCCAGCGGTGGACCGGCAGGGGTGGGCGTCGCTGTCGGCGATGCGGTCCGTACTTCATTGATCGCGGTGGTCACGGTCACGCTGCTGGTGTCGCTGGCGATCTACGGCTCCAACGGCAACTTCAATCTCTCCGGCTGAGGCATCTACATGACGAACGGAATCGTCCGGCCGTTGGCCGGCGCGACGATGGTGCTGGTGGTCATCGTCATGATGGCGCTGGCCGCGGCGATGTTCTCCGGCGCGACGCAGTCCTCCGCCAAAGTCACGGTGATGGCTCCGCGGGCAGGTCTGGTGATGGATGTCGACGCCAAGGTGCAGATGCGCGGCGTCACCGTCGGCCGCGTATCGGCCATCGACTACGACCGGCCCGGAAGTGCGAGACTCACGCTGGCGATCGAACCCGATCAGCTCGATCGCATCCCCGCCAATGTCGGGGTGCACATCGCGGCACCGACCGTTTTCGGCGCCAAGAGTGTCGAACTCGTCTCCCCGGACAGACCGGAATCGGCGCGATTGCGTGACAACCAGGTGTTGTCGGCAAACGAGGTGGAGGTGGAGATCAACACCGTGTTCGGCGAACTCACCCAGGTTCTGGCCCAGATACGTCCCGCGGAACTCAACGCCGCCCTGAGCGCGCTGTCGACGGCGCTGAGCGGACGCGGCGAGCAGTTCGGCAGGATGCTGACGGATCTCAACGGTTATGTTCGTCAGGTCAACCCGAGTCTGCCGGCGTTGCGCGCTCTGCTGCATGATGCACCGGAGATGCTCGAGGTGTACGCGGACACCACCCGCCCGCTGCTCTCCACCGCCGATCATGTCGCGTCGGTCAGCGATACCCTCGTCAGCGAGCAACATAACCTGGATGCCTTCCTCACCAGCGTGATCGGCCTGTCGAATGTCGGCAACCGGGTACTGAGCGAGAACCGCAAGCCGTTGGCGACGGCGCTTCGCCTGCTGGTGCCGACGGTGGCTCTCACCGACGAGTACAACGAAGCGTTGACCTGCGCGTTGAACGGGTTCGCCGACCTCGCGGTGTCGCCGCCGGCGGATGTGCCCGGACTCGGACTGTCCGCGAACTTCCTCTGGGGTGCCGAGCCGTATCACTATCCCGGTGACCTGCCGAAGGTGGCGGCCACCGGTGGTCCACAGTGTTCGATGCTGCCGGTCGGCTTCCAGGAGAAGCCGCCGTATGTCGTCGCCGACACCGGTGCCAACCCCTTTGACCCGCAGCGCAAGACGGTGGAACTCAACGTCAAGAGTCTGCAGCAGGCGCTCTTCGGTCCCGTCCCGGACGGAGCCCCGAGGTGAGGATGATCCGGGTCGAATCGACCACGCTCAAGTTCGCCGCATTCACCACTGTCATGATCGTGGTCGCGGGTTTCCTGTTGCTGGTGTTCAGTGACTACCGCGCCGGCGACACGGTGCGCTACGGTGCGGTGTTCACCGACGCCTCCGGATTGCGTTCGGGCGACACGGTGCGTATCGCCGGTGTCCGGGTGGGCACCGTCAACAGCGTGGACCTCGAAGGCGTCGACCGCGTCCACATCGACTTCGATGTCGACCGGGAGATCGCTTTGCCGGACGGTACCGGGGCCGCGGTCCGCTATCTCAACCTGGTCGGCGACCGCTACCTCGAACTCACCGACGGCACAGGGGCCACGCCGATGTCGTCCGGCGCGGAGATCCCGGTCACGCGGACCAGTCCCGCTCTGGACCTCGACGTCCTGCTCGGCGGACTGAAGCCGGTCATCGACGGACTCCAACCCCAACAGGTGAACACGCTGAGTTCTGCTGTACTGGAGGTGCTTCAGGGACAGCGTGCCAACGTCAGGTCACTGTTCGCGAACAGCGCCTCGTTGTTCAGCACACTCGGAAAGAACACCGATGTCGTCGAGGAACTCATCGACCAGCTGGACAAGGTCATGGCCACATTGTCGGCCGACCGAGACAAGTTCGGTGAGGCCATCGACCGGCTCGATGCGCTGATCGGGGATCTGTCTGAACAACGTGATCCCATCGGAGCGGCGATCACCGCGCTGGACAACGGAACAGCCTCGGTCGCCGACCTTCTCACACAGGCGCGCCCGTCCTTGTCCGGCAGCATCGACGAGTTGGCCCGACTGGCGCCCGCCGTCGCCGGCGACCAACCCACGCTCGAACACGCACACTGCAGCGTGCGCCGGACAACTTTCGGAAGCTGGTGCGGACGGGAACCTATGGCAACTTCATCCAGTACTACGTCTGCGCGGTGACGGTCCGGGTCTCCGATCCCTCCGGCCGGGTGGTCGTGCTGCCCTGGATCGAGCAGACGAACGGGAGGTGCTCGGACTAGATGTTGAGGTATCGCGGGTCCGGACTTATCAGATTCGGCTATGTGGGCGTGGTTCTCATCGTCTTGTTGGTGATGGCCGGTCTGAACCTGGCAAAGTTCACCATGTGGTTCACTTCGGTCACCTACCGCGCGGATTTCAGCGAGGCCGCCGGTCTCGCAGCCGGGGCGAACGTGCTCGTGTCGGGTGTCCGAGTGGGAACGGTGTCCGGCGTGACATTGGTGGACGGCAAGGCGCGGGTCAGTTTCACGGTCGACCAGGACACCCGGCTGGGCAACACCACCACGGCGCAGATCCGCACGGGATCGCTGCTGGGACAACGCATTGTGACGGTCGAACCGTCGGGTACGGGAGTCCTCGGTCCGGCCGACGTGATCACGGTGACCCGAACGGCATCACCGTACTCGTTGAACGACGCGGTCAACGACCTCACGACCAATGCCAGTGGCATCGACACGGTCTCGTTGAACAAGTCGCTGGACATGTTGTCGACGACGATGTCGGACGTTGCGCCAGAGCTCGGACCGACGTTCGACGGCCTCGCCGAGATCTCCCGCGGAATCAATTCGCGCAATACCGCACTCGGTGAGCTGCTCTCCTCGACCAGTGACATCAGCGGACTCATCGCGGGCCGTGCCGGTCGAGTCAATTCACTGATCCTCAATGCGAACCTTCTGGTCGGCGTGCTGGTACAGCGCCGGCAGGCGATCTCCTCACTGTTGGTGAACACCTCGGCGGTGGCCGACCAGCTCACGAAGTTGGTGGCGGACAACGAGAAACAGCTGGCACCGACATTGACCTCGCTGAACTCGGTGGCGGCCATGCTCGAGCGCAACCGGGACAACATCGCCAAGGCGCTGCCCGGGTTGGCCAAGGTGTCGCAGACACAGGGCGAGGCGGTTTCCGGCGGTCCCTTCTATCAGGCATACGTGGCCAACCTGATCCCCGGACCGCTCCTGCAACCCTTCATCGATCAAGCGTTCGGCCTGCACCCGCCGGCGACGTTCCCGATTCCGGGCGGTGGTGGATCATGAGATCCGCACGAACCAGGAATCTCGTGATCGGGGTGGTGCTTTCGGTGGCCGTCGCGGCCGGTCTGGTCACCGCCTACCGGCAGCTCAATGCACCGACCACCGTCAACGCCGTCTTCGCCGCCACCACGGGAATCTATGTGGGCGACGATGTGCGCGTCGCCGGGGTGAAGGTCGGTACCATCTCGGCGATCGAGCCACGGGGCGAGACGGTGCGGATGACGATGCACGTGCAGCACGGGGTGCGGATTCCGGCGCAGGCGCGCGCGATCATCATCGCGCAGAACCTCGTTGCCAATCGTTTCGTACAGTTGGCTCCCGCGAACGCGACGAGCGGGCCGATCCTCGCCGACGGTGCCACGATCCCGCGCGAGCGCACCGCGGTTCCGGTGGAGTGGGATCAGGTCAAGGAACAGCTGACCCGTCTGGCAACCGACCTCGGCCCGCAGGCCGGGAATTCGGGAAGTTCTCTCGGCAGGTTCATCGGCAGCAGCGATGAGGCTTTGGCCGACAATGGCGAGAAGCTGGGTGACACGCTGCACGAGCTCGCCGGAGTCGGCCAACTGCTCGCGGAGAACAGCGGCAACATCTCCGACACCGTACGCAACATCGCGACCTTCGTCTCGGCCGTTCGGGACAGCGGGACTCAGATCGTGCAGTTCGAGAATCGGCTCGCAACACTGTCCGCGGTGCTCGATGGAAGCCGCTCCGATCTCGACGCGGCACTGACGAACCTGGCCCGTGCCGTGGGAGAGGTGCAACGATTCGTCGCCGAGAACCGCGATCAGGCAGCGGAGCAGATCCGCAGATTGGCAGCAGTGACACAGAACCTGGTGGATCACCACGACGACGTCGAGCAGCTGCTGCACGTGTTCCCGACCAACATGGCGAACTTCTACAACATCTACAACCCCGACACCGGCACCGAGGCCGGCGTTTTCACCGTCAACAACTTCTCCAATCCCGTGCAGTTCATCTGCTCCTCTGTTGCCAGCATCGAGAACCTGACCGCGGCGGAGGGCGCTCGTCGATGCGCCGAGTACCTCGGCCCCATCGCACCGATGTTGAGTTTCAACTATCTTCCGGTCCCGGTGAATCCGGTGCTCGGTCCCACCGCCGATCCGAAAAACCTCATCTACACCGAGAAGAAGCTGATGCCCGACCACACGTCGAGCGCCCCGAGCGTTCGTACGCGCCGTGATCTGCTGCTACCAGCGCAAGGCGGTGGACGATGAGGTCATCGACGCGGGGGCGTACGTTCCGCCTGGTCCTGTCACTGTGCTGTGTCGCAGCCCTCGGGGCGGGCTGCCAGTGGGACGGTGTCAATTCGATGCCGCTCCCCGGAACCGTCGGCACGTCGGAAGGGGACTACCACATCGCGATAGAGATTGCGAATGTCGGTACATTGTCCGAGAATTCGCCGGTCTTCATCAATGATGTCGAGGTCGGCAGCGTCGGTGCGATGCATGTGCGGGACTGGCATGCCGACGTGGAGGTCCGGTTGGCCAAGGGCACGGTGGTACCCGGTAACGCCATCGCCTCGGTGGGGCAGACCAGTCTGCTCGGCTCGATGCATCTCGCGCTGGACCCGCCGCCGGGGACCGCGCCGTCCGGACAGGTGATGCCCGGGGCGACAATACCGTTGAACCGGTCGTCGTCCTATCCCTCCACGGAGGAGACACTCGCATCCGTGTCGTCGGTCGTCAATGGTGGTGGGCTGGGACAGCTCGGCGGCATCATCCACGCGCTCGACGACGGATTCGACGGTCGCGAGGATGACATCAGTGAACTCGTGACCAACCTGACGACGTTCGTGGGCACGCTGAATCGGCAGCGCACCGACCTGGTCGACCTGCTGACGCAGGCTCGTCGACTCAGCGGCGGGCTGGCAGCCCAGGATCAGGTGATCGACAATGCGTTGCGGCAGATCCCACCCGGTCTGGCGGTGCTGCAGGAGCAGACCCCGCACCTGACGACCGCGCTGGACCGATTGCGCGTCTTCGCCAACACCTCGTCGGGTGTCATCGATCAAGTCCAATCCGACCTGCTCACCGACCTACGCCACCTGCAGCCGACCCTCAAATCCCTCGCCGACGTCGGCCCACGGATCGACTCCGCACTGGCATACGCAACGGTCTTCCCATACGGCCAGAAGGTGATCGACCGTGCGGTACGCGGTGATTACATCAATCTGCAGGCCACAGTGGACCTGACCGTGCCGCGCCTGCGACGGGAGTTGTTGCTGGGCACTGCGCTCGGCGATCCGAACGCGGTCGTGCCCTTCGCTCCCGGCGATCCCGGCTACCACCGGCAACCCACGCACAACCCGCTGCTCGGGCCGGTGGCCGCGATGAAGCGGGGTGGGCGGTGATCCTGTCCACACTCGTCCGTGCCCAGCTCATCATCTTCACCGTGGTGGCGATCATCGCCACGTGGATGATGCTCTTCTCCTACATGCAGGTCCAGACCCAGCTCGGCGTCGGGCGCATCGACGTCACGCTCGACGCCCCACAGACCGGGGGGCTCTATCGGTTCGCCAATGTCACCTATCGTGGTGTCGATGTCGGAAAAGTGACCGATGTCGGGCTGACCGACAACGGGATTCGCGCCACCTTGTCGATCGACAGCGACGAACGGATACCCGCCGACCTGCAAGCGAGTATTCGAAGCATGTCCGCGGTCGGCGAGCTCTACGTCGACCTGCGCCCACGTACGGACTCCGCGCCCTATCTGCACGATGGCTCGACGATCTCGTCGGGTGACGTGGTCGTGCCGCAACCGGTGGCACCGATGTTGGAGAAACTGAACGGCCTGGTGACGAGCATTCCCAAGGATCGGCTGTTCGGGCTGGTGGACGAGCTCAACAAGAGTCTCGGTGGACAGGGCTATGATCTGCAGACCCTGCTCAACTCCTCGTCGACGCTGGCGGCGAGCATGAACGATGTCGGCGACGACACGGTCGCACTACTGAAAGATTCGGTCCCACTTGTTGATTCCCAGGTGGACAGTACCGATGCGATCCGGATCTGGACGCGAAGTCTCGCCGGATTCACCGGACAGGTGGTGACGAATACGCCGCAGGTGCGACGCCTGCTCACCTCCGGTCCCGGTTTCGCCGACGAGATCACCAAGACACTCGATTCGGTGAAACTCACTCTTCCGGTCCTCCTCGCCAATGTGACGTCCATCGGGCAGTTGGCGGTGACCTACAACGCGGGACTCGAACAGATCCTGGTCCTGCTGCCGCCGGCGATCTCGATGATCGAAGCGGTCCAACCGAACCGGAACGGCACCAAATGGGGTCTGGGTGACTTTCGCATCAGCGGCGTCTCCGATCCGCCCGCCTGCACCGTCGGGTTTCTCCCGCCGTCGAAGTGGCGGCCACCCGAGGACACCTCGACCATCGACACTCCGGATGACCTGTACTGCAAACTGCCACAGTCGAGTCCGATCGGCGGCCGTGGCGTGCGCAACATTCCGTGCATGAACAAGCCGGGTAAGCGGGCCCCCACGGCGGCGATGTGTAACAGCGACGAGCAGTTCACGCCGCTTGCTCAGCGACAACCGGTCATCGGCCCGTACCCGCGCGATCCCAGTCTCATCAAGCAGGGTGTCACTCCGTCGGCGTATCAGGGCGGTGGGGCGTCAGCCCGGCCGCCGGTGGCGACCGCGCAGTACGACCCGAGCGACGGCGGTTACGTCGGCGGTGACGGAACGCGGTACCGGCAGACGGATCTCAGTCACGGGGCCGGCACCTGGCAGGCGATGATGGCCCACTGAGGAGCCAGGCGGTTGCTGACGGAATCCAAATCCCGCCGACAGAACCCCAAATTCCGCCGACAGAACCCCGAATCGCGCCGACAGAACCCGGAATCACGCCGACAGAACCCCGAAACCCGCTGACAGAACCCGGAATCGCACCGACAGAACCCCGAAAGCGCGACAGAACCCCCGTGGCCAGCGCGATTCCGCGGTCATTCCTCGTGGGCGGACACGCGGCCCACGCGTCACGCCGCCGATGGACTCCAACGGCGGGGTGATCGAGCGAGATGCCTGACTCAGAGCGGATCGAAGGAGGAGATCAGCCAGTCGCCGTCGACCTTGTGCAATGAGATCCGAACGCTGCTCGACGTCAGTTCGGGATCGGGCTTGGTCTTGCTGGTCGTCGTCTGGTTGACGAATGCCAAGACCTGAGCGTCGTTCCCGGACAGGTGTGACACGGCGGAGCGAACCACCTGGGCCTTGGTGTCGACGCTGTTCTCCGTGGCGGCAGGCTTGACCACTTTGGTGGTGAATTCCTGGTAGTACGTGAGGAATTGCCCGGTGAGATGAGACTTGGCCTTGGTCAGGTCGGCGTCGAGCGTCTTGGGTGAGTACGACAGAAGTGCGACAGTTCCGTTGTCCGCAGCGGAAACGACATCGCGAGACACCTCGTCGCTGCTCGACTCATCGTGACGGTAGAGGGCGAAGTACGCGGTACCGGCAGCGCCCAGCGACGCAATCATCGCAGCGGCGACGGCGACCGGAACCAATCGGCCGCGCCGACGTCGGGTCGCGAGTGCGGCACGCACGCCGGCAATCCCGCGCCATGAACCCTCGGAGTACGGCTCTGCTGCATCCCCGGAAAGCGTGGGAGACTCGGTCGAACCCGTATCGGGCGCCGGTTCGCCGACGGTGTCGGGGATCGGGGTTGTTCCGGTCGTGGTCATGGTACGAAATCCACCTTTGAGATCTTCGTCGTTCCGTCCGCGTCGGTCATGGTCACCCGCAGACGCCAGGTCCGGGGCTCCTGTTTGGCGCCTGCGGCGTTGGTGACGTCGGAACTGGCCGAGACCAGGACCACAGCGCTGTCGTCGGTCATCGATTCCACCGCCGAACCGGTGACCTCTCCCTTCGTCGTCACCTTCGACTGTTCGATGACAGAAGTGAAATCGTCGGCGCGACTTTTGAAGTCGTTGTAGAACTCGCCGGTCGACTGATCGAGGATGTGCTGTACGTCGCGCTTGGCGTTCTTGAAGTCCAACGATGTGATCGCCGTGACCCCACGGTCGGCCGCCGCGGTGAAGGCGGCCGCGCGGGCCCTGTCGGTGTCGGCTTGGTGATGACGCCAGCCAATGGCGGCGGCGGCGGCCAGCGCGGCGATCGTGACGAGGGCCATCACCCCGATCGCGAGTCCACGCTTGGTCGGATGCCGCAGTCGGCCGAACGGGCGTCCTGTCGACCGGAGGATGCGGTGCAGCTTTCCGTGGCGCGCGGCCCTGTCAACCGTATCGGACAGAGGCGGCTGATCGACTGATCCGGTTGCGGTCTGCGCGGCTGCATCGTTCGATGACCCGATGTCGTCAGCGGTGGTCTCCTCACCGTCGTCGCGATCAGAGGGGGCCACACTGTTGTCCGCCGTACCGTTGTGGACTTGCGAGGCATGGTCGGTCCGCTCGGACTCGCCACCGCGTAATCGTGCCAGGCGAGCACGCGCCGTGGCTGCGTCGGCACGGGCGCGCGCCGCGGCTGCTTCCGCCTCGGCGGCGGCAAGTTCAGCTTCGGCGACTTGCAGATCCGTCAATCGGTCGTCCGGGCTCTCAGCGGCCAGTGCGTCCGGGTTCGGCCCGCCCAACAACGATCGCGTCATGTGCGCTCCTCCCGGGTCCGCACGTCGCGACGTCTCCCCAAGATCAGCTGTGTCGAACAGCTCATCACCACTCCCCTCGTGCGATCTCCGCGATCCCCGGGCATCCGTGTTGCGAATGGTCCTGTGCGAATGACTGTTCCCAACTCCTACGCGGTGACTCGCACCCGGACAAGGCTGCTCCCGGCCACCGAGACCGGCGATGGACATCTCGTGTACCGGTCACCACGCTCGCGGAATCGGCCCCGACCGGCCGACCATCCGAAGAAGCCACGATATGAAGGGGAGAACCATGACGGTGCAGTCCGTGCTGGACGAGATCCGTGACATTCCGGGGACAGGGGACGTGATTCCGATCATCGACCCGGTTACCGAAGACCAGATCACCGAGTTCACCGATGCCGGTCCCGAGGCCATCAATGCTGCAGTTGCGCGTGCTAAGGCGACCGCCGACTCCAAGGTGTGGTCAGGGATGGCCGACTATGACCGCGCGAAGGTGCTGTGGAAGGTCGCGGACCTGATCGACGAGAACGCCGAACTCCTGGCCGAACTCGAATCGGTCAACACCGGCATCCCGCCGATCCAGGCACAGACCATCACCAAGGTGGGGTCGGAATGGTTCCGGTACTACGCGGGGTGGTGCACCAAGATCGACGGGATTGCGCGCGACGTGAACACAGGTGGTCTGACCGGCGTCGAGTCACACATGCACGCCTACACCCTGCGGGAGCCGTACGGCGTCGTCGGACTGATCTTCCCGTGGAACGGCCCGGTCTTCAATTTCTGCGCCAAGCTGGCTCCCGCGCTGGCCGCCGGCTGCAGCACCGTCGTCAAACCTGCTGAGGAGACGCCACTTTCGGCGCTGGTATTGACTCGGATCCTGGCCGAGGCAGGCGTACCCGACGGCGTGGTGAATCTGGTGAACGGCTACGGGCACACCGCAGGCGCATTGATCACCGCCCACCCCGACGTCGACAAAGTCGCCTTCACCGGTTCCACCGAGGTCGGCCGGGAGATCGTCCACGCATCCGCATCCAGCAATCTCAACAAGGTGACTCTCGAGCTAGGTGGCAAGTCGCCGGTGCTGATCTTCGACGATGCCGACCTCGACACCGCCACCGCGATGGCGGGTTTCGGATGCTTCCTGCATTCCGGCCAGGTGTGCATGCTCGGCTCGCGGATCTTCGTACAGCGAGGTGTCTACGACCGGGTCGTCGAGGGACTTGCGACCGTCGCGAACAACCTGCAGCTCGGCGGACCGAAGGAAGACGGCGCGATGATCGGCCCGCTCATCAGCGAGAAGCAGCTGAAGCGAGTCCTGGGCTATCTGGACCTGGGCCGCGCCGACGGCGTCGAACTGGTCACCGGCGGTCATCGGCTCGATCGGAAGGGCTATTTCGTGCATCCGACCATCGCCACCAAGGTCGATCCCGCCACGAGTCGGCTGTTCCAGGAGGAGATCTTCGGCCCGATCGTCACCGTGCTGCCGTTCGACGACGAGGACGAGGCCATCGCCCTCGCGAACGACACCGAGTACGGGCTGGCCGGCACCATCTGGACGTCGAATCTCGGTCGGGCACACAGGCTTGCCAAAGAGGTCAGGGCCGGCACCGTCGGACTGAACTGTCAGCTGCAGTTCGACCACTCCATGCCTTTCGGCGGATACAAGCAGTCCGGCTGGGGCTACGAGGCCGGCAAGGCGGGCATCGAGACGTATCTGCAGTCGAAGACGGTGTGGGCGCAGATGTAGGCGACTGGCTCTCGCGCGTCCATCAGCTGTCCGCGCATGAAGCTACGCGCGCGGTTGGCTGGTGGACGTGCGAGAACGCATCTCTCACGAGGCCGCCAACAGGTGCAACTTGGTGAGCCAGCTACGGACTCGGCCGGCGACCACTCCGCCCTTCTCGAGCTCCTTCCACGTGAAGCGGATCACCATGATTCCCAAATCTCGCAGCTTGTCCTCCCTGATCTTTTCCCTCTTCATCGCCAGAAACGCTGACTCCCCGGGTTTGAGGAACTTCGTGTACTTCGCGTTCCCATCGAATTCACCGACGAGCAATCCCGACCAGTCGAGGTCGGTACGCGCCACGAACTTCCCGTTGTCGTCGTAGAACTCATGTTGCAGCCGGGGCGCTGGAAGTCCGGCCTCGATGATCTGGGCTCGGGTCCACGATTCGCCGGGATTCTCGGCGCCGGTGTCCGCATGACGGAGCGCCCGACGTGCCTGGCCGACGCCCCGACGTTTGGATCGCAGAATCGTCCGCATTGTTTCCTGGTCCGCGCCAAGTCGAAGTGCGGAGTCGAATACGGCCAGGGCGCCGGCAAATCCGAGTGGGGACGTGCAGGCCACGTCCACGGCGGTACGTTCCAACGACGTCGCCCGCACGCCGTCGATCATGACGATCTCGGTGGTGTCCAACGCGCCGGTGTGTTCATGCCGTTTCGACGTACGGTGCGCCCCGTGTGTGGAACCAGTGGTGATGTGCACGCGCCGAAAGTTGGGTTTGAGCATGGCGAGCTTGTGCAAAGTGGCGGCACTCTGATGACTGAGCGTGATCGTACTGTCGGCGTGTTTACTGGTCGCGATGGCCGACAAGCGGTGGAGCTCCTCCGGGGTACGTTCGGCAGCCTCTGCCGACACACCGCGTGCAACAACGACGAGCTCGCCCCGCCTTCGTGCGCGTGTCAGGTCGGTGTCGGTGAAGCCGGCGTCGAGTGCCGCGGTGCGGAAGATGAGCCCGTGCTCATCGGTGGGATAGGTGGTCACGCTCCTTGGACGCACCAGCGGCCGGTTCGGTGCCACCCGATTTCTTCGCGCGCCGACCGGTCATTCGCGCGTGTAGCTGCGGGCGCGAATGACCAGTCGAGGCGCGAATTGCCAGCGGTCACGCGAGTCCGTCGCCCTACATCCCGGCCGGCGGGTGGCCGAGGCAGAACATCGCGCCGAAGGGGTCGGTGACCGCGGCCAGCGTGCCGTACGGGGTCTCCTCGCCGGCCATCAAGACGTTGCCGCCCAGCGACTCGACCTGCTTCACCGTGGCGTCGACGTCGTCGACGGTCACATAGACCTGCCAGAACGACGGCACCTCGGCCGGGTGGATCTTGGCCGCGTCCATGATTCCCGAGTACGAGCTCTCGCCGATGAACACCTGTCCGTAGGCGTCCGGGCCTACGGCGTCGGGATCGCCGCCGGTGCCGATCTCCTCGATGCGGGCGCCGAGCACCTCGCGGTAGAACGCCAGCGACTTCTCGTACTCCTTGGTGTGGCACTCGAACCAGTACGGGGTGCCGTGCTCGCCCCACTCGACGAAGCCCGGGTGCGTGCCCGGCTTCCAGAAGCCGATGGCCGCGCCCGCGGTGTCGACGGCAACCATCATCGTGCCCATCTCGCCGACGTCCATCGGCGGCACCATGATCGAGCCGCCGGCCTTCTCCACCGCCGCCACGGTGGCGGCGGGATCGTCGGTGTGCAGGTACACCGACCAGATGTCGGACGGCCCGTTGGGATCCATCACCGGTCCCATACCCGCGACGAGCTTTCCGTTCTTCGCGAAGTTGCGGTAACCACCGAACTCGGCGTTGGGCTCCTCGGCCTCCCATCCGAAGATCGCGCCGTAGAACTCGGCGGCCTTGTCCGGGTCACTGCTCATCAGGTCGAACCAGATGGGTGCGCCGACCGGCGCCGTGTAGTCACTCATCACGGGTCCTTTCAGGATTGTCGATTCCGGGTTTCGATGCTGCACCACTGCTGACCTTCAGCGTGAACCAAACTCATCGGCGACATGCCGCAAATCAACCGATACCGATGAGAATGGCCGCCCGCCGGTGTCGACATCTGCAGGTGATCAGACCCGGCCATGGAAGGAACCCCGACGATGCAGCCCATAGATGCGACCCACACGACAGCCGGCTATGCCCCGCAGATCTCCGCCGCAGCCGATGAGATGAACGAACTCGCGGCGCGGGTCACCGACGACGAACTGGGCCGACCGACCCCGTGCGCCGACACCGACCTCGCCGCATTGCTCGCCCACGTGATCGGTCTGAGCCGGGCCTTCACGGCGTCGGCGCGGAAAGACCTGGGCCCGTTGACATCGACACCGCCTGACCCGACGACGAACGTGCTGCCGGATGACTGGCGGACCGCGCTGGAGGGGAATCTCGTCGACCTCGTCGAGGCCTGGCGCGAGCCGGGAGCCTGGGAGGGGATGACTCAGGCCGGGGGAGTCGACGCCCCCGCCGAGATCATGGGCATCATCGCTCTCTCCGAGCTCGTGCTTCATGGCTGGGACGTCGCACGGAGCATCGGTGTCGACTACGACCTGTCCGACGACATCTTGCGCGTGGTCTACGACTTCCACTACCCGCCACAGCCGCAGAGTGAGCGCGAGGGCATGTTCGGCCCGGTTGTCGAGGTACCCGATGACGCACGTCTTCTCGATCGGCTCGCCGGCCTGACCGGTCGGGATCCGTTCTGGCCGCATGGCACCCTGGAGGAATGAGCGAAGGAACCGACCGCGCCCGGGCCGCGGTCCGGAGGCTCACCTGGCCGATCACCGCGGTCGGCGGACTCTTGCTGGTGGCGTTCAGTCTGGTCCCGTGGGGCGTATCCGATGAAGGGGTGAAGCCCTCGATCACGGGTCTCGGCCGGGTCTCGGTGCCCGGTGCGGCGCCCGAGGACGTCGCTTTCCTCGAGGAACACACGCTGCGACCGGGGCTGTGGACGGTGGTGCTCGGCGCATTGATCGCGGTCATCGCCGTGGTCGCGTGGTGGCGAGCCGCGCTCCGGTGGCCTGCCGTGGTCATCGTCGCGCTCGGCGCGATCGGCTCACTCGCCGTGGTGATCCCAGCACTGGCCGATCCCGGCACACACCTCTTCGATCAGCGCGTCCAGGACGCGGTGCAGGTGGATTCGCCACTCATCGACGTCGGTTACGGGTTACTCGGTGTGCTCGTCGTCGCCATCGTGTTGATCGGACTGGTGGTCGCGGCCGCGCTCACCCCAGCCGACGGATCGTCTTGATCGACGGCATCCGGTCGAGCGGGGTGAATCCGATCGGGACGCCGTTGGGGCCGTAGGCGTTGAACACCTGACCGAACCCGGCGTAGATCCCGACGTGGCTGGCGTCGCGCCAGAAGATGATGATGTCACCCGGCGCCAGCGCGCCGAGCGGGATGGCGTGTCCGACCTTGGCCTGCTGCTGGCTCGTCCGCGGGAGATGAATGCCTGCGGTCCCGAACGCCCACTGCACCAGTCCGGAGCAATCCCACGAGTTCGGACCGGTGCCGCCCCACTTGTACGGCTTGCCGATCTGGGTCATCGCCGCGCTCAGCGCCTGCATGCCGGCGGGCGTGGAGACCGGAAGGTAGATCTCCATCGACCCCGACGACCCCGATGATCCGGTGTCGGCGACGGCCGGCGCCACCGAGACACCCGTTGCGAGCACCGCGGCGCAGAGCACACCGATCGCACGACGTCGAAGATCTGTCATGGCACAAGAGTGACGGATGTGGCTCCGCTTGTCTCAACCTTCGATTGAGATTGGTAAAGAAGTGGCTGGTGGGAACGGTGTGTGGGAAAAGTGCCCCTGCGATGCACCCGGCTCAGACGAGCCGTCGACACTATGTCGATGGAGGGCTGGGCAGGGCGCTTTCTGGGGTGCCTTTCCGGGACACTTTTCTGAGGTGCTTTTCGAGGTGAGGCGCCGGCTGTCCTCACCAATACCCGTCGGGGTCGCTCTCCGGGGATTCCGCGGGGATGATGCCCTCGGCGACGTCGTGGTCGATGCTCGCGGACAGTCGAGGACAGGTGGGCACCATCGCGCCGGGCAGCAGGGCCTTGCCGGAGTCCTCGGCACGCTCGAGTTCGTTGCACCGATCGCGGGCCTCGGAGGTCCACTGCACACTCGTGTGGAATGCGCTGGTCTTCTTGACCAGCACGCACGCGTGGCACGACCGGCATTCGATCTCGCGCATGCCGCCACGCAGATAATGGTCGCGGTCGCGTCGCGTCGCGTCGTGGACAGCGGCGAGGCGATCAGGATCACCGTGAAAGTCGGGCGCCTTCGCCCAACCAGATGCACTGACCCCCTCATTGGCCGCCGCCCGTGTCATCGGCTCAGACCTCGGCCTTGTCCGATGCGTCCGCGACCTCACCCTGCTCGGAGGCTTCCTCTTGGCGCCGCAGGTTCTCCTCGATCTCGACGCCCCAGCTCTCCAGAGCCTTCGACGTGTCGATCTCGTACTCGAAGCGCTGTGTCATCTCATCGGTGACCTCGGCCTTGTCCACGTAGAACTGGTCGTACCAGCGGCGCAGCTGGTAGACCGGCCCGTCCTCCTCGACCAGCAGGGGGTTGTCGATGCGGGTCTTGTTCTTCCAGATCTCGACGTCCTGCAGGAAGCCGACCTCGACGCCGGCAGTGATCTTCTTCGCCATCTTGTCGGCCTGCTCGGCGGTGAGTCCCTCGGGCACCTTCGCCATGACGCCGTACATCAGGACGAAGGAGTTGGCGTCGATCGGGTAGTGGCAGTTGGTCAGGATCGTCTCGATCGCGAAACCGCCGTAGTACTGGACCATCGGGTTGAGCATGTAGGACGGCCCGTAGTACGCCGCGATCGACTCGAGGCGGCTGTCGCCGTAATTGGTGCCCAGCGAGATGTCCGGTCGGCCGTGCGAGTTCATGTACTGCGCCGCGACCTCGCCCTCGAAGACGTTCTTGAAATAGTCCGGCAACGCGAAGTGCACGTAGTAGAAGTGCGCCATGTCGACCACGTTGTCGATGATCTCCCGGCAGTTCGACCCCTCGATGACGATGCGGTTCCATGTCCAGGTGGTCCATTCGTCCGAGCCCACCTCGTCGAGCTCGGGGATGATGCATTCGTCCGGCGGCGGATTGCCCTCGGGGTCGTTGTAGACGAAGACCTGGCCGTTGCGGATCATCGTCGGCCACGCGCGGGTTTTGGCGAGCTTCGGATTGCGTTTGGCATACGGCACGCCCGCGCACCGACCATTGCCCTTCCACTGCCATCCGTGGAACGGGCACGCGACGTTGTCGCCCTTGACCGAACCCTGCGACAGGTCGCCACCCATGTGTCGGCAGTAGGCGTCGAGGACGTTGATCTCACCCTGCTGATCGGCCCACACGACGAGCTTTGTGCCGAAGACCTGGACCGAGTGCGGTTCTCCGTCACGGAACTCGTCGACGAGGCCGAGGCAGTGCCATCCGCGTGCGAACCGCGTGGGCGGTGCTCCGGTGTCGATCTCGCGCACGGCGATGTCATCGCCGGCGGGCGCTGCAGTGCCGGCCCCCACCGGGGACACGGACTCGGGTGTCGGGGACATCCGTTACTCCTGTTCTGGCGCTTGATTCGCCCGTTCGGTACGAATCACCTCACTCGCAATACTAGAACATGTTACAAAAATGGCGAGCAGATCGGGCGGTCCGGTAATGATCGGGCCAGGAAATGGGCACAAAGTCCCAGTGCTCGACATAAATGAGAACGTGTTCTAATCTCAAACGGACGAGAACCATGGGCGGCGACGGACCGTCGTCGAGAACTGAGTAGGAGCGGGCGAGATGCCAGCACAACGCAGCGAAGCAGCCGAGCAGGTCCTGGAGAAGATCAACGCACTCCTTCCCGAGATCGAGCAGCGGGCCCAGCAGACCGAGGAGCTCCGGCGTATCCCGGACGAAACCGTCTCGAGTCTCGAGGGCGCGGGCTTCTTCAGGTTGCTGCAACCGGAGCAGTGGGGCGGTCATCAGGTCGATCCCGTGACCTTCTACGAGGCCGTGCGGCGCATCGCATCCGCGTGTGGTTCGACCGGCTGGGTGTCGGGCATCATCGGAGTCCACAATTGGCATCTCGCCCTGTTCGACCAGCAGGCGCAGGAAGACGTCTGGGGCTCCGACACCAATGTGCGGATCTCCTCCTCGTACGCCCCCATGGGCATGGGTGAGGTCGTCGACGGCGGCTACAAGGTCAACGGTTCCTGGGCGTGGTCCTCGGGCTGTGACACCGCGGACTGGGTGTTCGTCGGCGGCCCCGTGATCAAGAACGGCAAGCCCGTCGACTTCGTCAGCTTCCTGATCCCGCGCAGCGACTACACGATCAAGGACGTCTGGAATGTCGTCGGGCTGCGTGGTACCGGCTCGAACACGATCGAGGTGAAAGACGTGTTTGTCCCGCGTCACCGGATGCTCAGCATGCGGACGATGAGCATGGGACAGAGTCCGGGACTCGAACGCAACACGGCGCCGGTCTACAAGATGCCCTGGGGCACCATTCACCCGAGCACCATCGCCACGCCGATCGTGGGCATGGCCTATGGCGCGTACCGGGCTCACGTGGAGCATCAGGGCAAGCGAGTCCGCGCGGCCTACGCCGGCGAGAAGGCCAAGGAGGATCCGTTCGCCAAGGTGCGGATCGCAGAGGCCGCCAGCGACATCGACGCCGCCTGGCGACAACTGTCGGGCAACCTGCAGGCCGAATACGACCTGATTCTGGCCGGCGAGGAGGTGTCGATGGAGTTGCGCCTCGCGGCGCGTCGCGATCAGGTACGTGCCACCGGCCGTGCCATCTCGGCGATCGACCGGCTCTTCGAGAACTCCGGCGCCCACGCGTTGGAGAACGGCACACCGATCCAGCGCTTCTGGCGCGACGCACACGCCGGACGCGTGCACGCGGCCAACGACCCCGAGCGAGCCTACGTCGCATTCGGCAACGGCGAGTTCGGGATTCCGATCGGCGACACGATGGTGTGAGCGGTGATGAATGCGGAGACGCCCATCCGCTCTCTGGGGAGCGAGGCGCTGGCCGGCGACAACCGCTTTCTGAGGAGCGAGGCGCCAGCCGGCGACAACCGCTTTCTGGGGAGCGGGGTGCTGGCCGGCGACAACCGCTCCCTGAGGAGGCCCGGAGCGCTAGCGAAGTGCCGTCACGAAGGGCCCTTCGTGACGCATCCTCGCAAGCTCGGAGGCTCCTCAGGGACCGGGGTGGGTTCGCAAGCTCGAAGCCGCGGGGACCGAAGTGGGTACGCAAGCTCGGAGGCTCGTCGGGGACCGAAGTACGCACGTCTGTCAGTAGTGCTCGCCCGCGACAACCGCTCCCTGAGGAGCGAGGCGCTAGCCGAGCGTCACGAAGGGCCCTTCGTGACGCATCCTCGCAAGCTCGGAGGCTCCTCAGGGACCGGGGTGGGTTCGCAAGCTCGAAGCCGCGGGGACCGAAGTGGATACGCAAGCTCGAAGCCGCGGGGACCGGGGTGGGTACGCAAGCTCGGAGGCTCGTCAGGGACTCGAGGGCTGAGTGTGGATGACCAGAGGAGTGAGAAGCGATGAGTGACAGTCCGATCCGATCCCTCGGATACATGCGGATCGAGGCGACCGACATGGACGCCTGGCGTGAGTACGGCCTCAAGGTCCTCGGGATGGTCGAGGGCAAGGGCCTGACCGACGAGGCGCTCTATCTGCGGATGGACGACTTTCCGGCGCGGCTCGTGATCGTCCCGGGCGATCGGGACGGGCTGTCGAGCTCCGGGTGGGAATGCGCCAACGCCGAAGCCCTGCAGGATGTCCGGGATCGTCTGTCGTCGGCCGGGGTGATCTTCCGGGAGGCCAAGGACGAGGAACTCGCCGACCGTCGCGTGGTCGAGATGATCGTCTTCACCGATCCGGCAGGCAACACCCTCGAGGTGTTCCACGGTGTCGCGCTGGAGCATCGTCGGGTGGTGAGTCCGTATGGGCACACGTTTGTCACCGGCGAGCAGGGTCTCGGGCATGTGGTGTTGACCTGCGATGATGACAAGGCGGCCTTGGCCTTCTACCGCGATGTGCTCGGCTTCAGCCTGCGTGACTCGATGCGCCTGCCCCCGCAGGCGGTCGGACGCGAGGAGGGCGAGGAGTCGCCATGGCTTCGGTTCCTCGGATGCAATCCTCGGCACCACTCCCTCGCATTCCTGCCGATCCCCAACAGCACCGGCATCGTGCACCTGATGGTGGAGGTGGAGAACTCCGACGACGTCGGCCTGTGCCTCGACCGGGCGCTGCGCAAGAAGGTGAAGATGTCGGCAACCCTGGGCCGCCACGTCAATGACCTGATGCTGTCGTTCTACATGAAGACCCCCGGCGGATTCGACATCGAATTCGGTTGTGAAGGAAGAACCGTCAACGATGACGAGTGGATAGCGCGGGAGAGCACCGCAGTCAGTTTGTGGGGCCATGACTTCACCGTCGGATTCCGCTGACATGGCGAGCCCGGAGGTCACACGCACGCCCTACGGTTCCGCCGAGTTCGACAGTCGGCAGTTCCGGACCGCGATGGGGCAGTTCTGCACGGGTGTCACCGTGATCACCACCATCGACGCCGAGGGCTCTCCCGTCGGATTCGCCTGCCAGTCGTTCGCGGCGCTGTCTCTGGACCCGCCACTGGTGTTGTTCTGCCCGATGAAGACATCGCGGAGTTGGAAGGTCATCGAGCAGGCCGGAAAGTTCTGCGTCAACGTCCTGTCCAACCGTCAGCAGGACGTCAGTGCGGCGTTCGGCGCTCCAGGCGACGACAAGTTCCGACACGTCACCTGGGACCCGTCGCCGGCCGGACTGCCGGTGATCCGGCACGGACTGACCTGGGTGGAATGCGATGTGGAACGGGTGACCGACGGAGGCGACCATCACATCGTCATCGGCCGCGCCCGCACGCTCGGAGAAGTGCTGCAGGACAAGCCGTTGCTGTTCTACCGTGGTGGTTACCTGTCCACCGAACACCCGCGGGTCACACCCGCACAGGCCGAACTCGAGAACTTCCTCACCTGGACTGGAGGCGACACCTGGCTATGATCTCGATACGGCTCCTCGCTCCGCTCGTCACCCACTCGATCTGCGGTTTGGGGGACGAGTGACCCATCAACCACAGGTCATGCTCGGCAGTGTCGAACGGCCGACGAATGTGACCACGCCACTCACCGACGCGATCGCCGAGGCCGAGAAACTCATCGCGTCAGCGGAGTTCGTGGAGAGTGAACAGGATCTCGCCGAGGGCTACGACTATCTCGCCGGCAGCATCGCGGCGATCGTGCAGTTGGTCCGGTCGCGGCAGAAGAGCCATCCGAACTTCATCACGTCCACCGGTCCGATGACGAAGATGGGTTTGGACAACCCCGACACGCTCTACTATCACGCCGACCTGGAGCCGACCGGCACCTATATCGTACGCGGACAACGCGGTTCCACGGTCGATCTGAGCTTTCAGGTCCTGGCCGGGGAGTACACGCCGTCCTCGGTTCCCGGCGGTGACGACGCCTTCGACGACCGGCGTATCCCGATCGACGCCGACGGGAACTTCGAGATCACCTTCGGACCGCCGATTGACGAGCACCGGGACGACTACTTCGTGCTCGCCGACGACGCGTCGATGCTGTCGGTCCGGGAGGTCTACAGCGACTGGACCCAGCGCAAGGGGTCGATCTCGATCGAGCGGATCGACACCGCCGGCACCGCACCGGCCGAACCCGATCTCGCTCGGGTGACGCGACGCTACGCCACAGCCGGAAAGATGCTGACATCGCGCATCAACACCTGGTTCAACTTCCCGAAATGGTTCTACCTCGACGAACCGGTCAACACGTTCACGTCTCCGCGACTCACCCCGGGCGGACTGGCCACGCAGTACTCGGCGGTCGGCCATTACCGCCTCGCCGACAACGAGGCGATGGTCATCACGGTGCCGAGATCGGATGCGCCGTATCAGGGTTTCCAGCTCGGCAGCATGTGGTACATCTCGTTGGACTACGTCAACCACCAGACCAGCCTGAATTCCACTCAGGCACAAGTCGATCCCGACGGGATGATCCGAATGGTGGTGTCGCGGAAAAATCCTGGCGTGGCCAACTGGATCGAGACGACCGGTCGGGCGACCGGAATCATGCAGTTCCGCTGGCAGCGCACCGAAAACCCGATCGCGCCGGAGGATGGTCCCAGTGCGCAGGTGATCGATGTCGACGACGTCGAGGCGCACCTGCCGTACTTCTCCGACAACGTCGTCGACGACACGGCGTGGAACCAACGCATTGCGGCACGCCAACGTGCCTTTGCCGAAAGGATGTTGTTGTGACGGGTTCGGGTCTGCTGTCGGACAAGGTGGTGGTGGTATCCGGAGTGGGGCCCGGCCTCGGTCGGTCGATCTGCTTGCGTGCGGCCGCTGCGGGCGCCGCGGTGGTGCTGGCCGCGCGCACGGAATCACGGCTCAAGGAAGTGGCGGCCGAGATCGATGCCACGGGTGGGACAACACTCGTCGTGCCGACCGACATCACCGACGACGATGCCGTCGACGGACTGGTGGCCGCCACACTCGAGGAGTTCGGCCGCGCGGATGTCCTGGTGAACAATGCGTTCGCATTGCCATCGATGAAACCGTTGGCGAGCACCGACTTCGATCACATCTCGAGCAGTCTCGACCTGACCGTCCTTGGTACGCTCCGAGTGATCAAGGCGTTCACCGAGCCCCTGGAGGCCACCAACGGCGCCATCGTCAACATCAACTCGATGGTCATCCGCCACTCCGAACCCCGCTACGGTAGCTACAAACTGGCCAAGTCGGCACTGCTGGCGATGTCACAGACCCTGGCAACAGAGCTGGGCGACAAGGGCATCCGCATCAACACGGTCGCACCCGGATACATCTGGGACGACCAGCTGAAATGGTACTTCGGCGAGATTGCCAAGAAGTACGGCATCACCCCCGACCAGGTCTACGAGCAGACCGCGAGCAAGTCGGATCTGAAACGGTTGCCGGAGCCCGACGAGATCGCCGAGGCCGCGGTGTTCCTGGCCTCGCCGATGGCCAGCGCGATCACCGGTCACACCCTGGATGTGAACTGCGGGGAATACCATGACTAGCGTCGCGCCACGCAGGAATGTCGGCACCGTTGACGATCTCCATGAAGCGGCCACGCGCGCAACCGGTCTCGATGACTTCGGCGACTCGGACTACATCGAGGCACTGGAGATCCTGCTCGAGTCCTACACCCGCGACGCCGGCCTCACCGAACTGGGAAGCAAGATGTTCCGGTTCTTCCTCAAGGGAGCGCTGATCGCGCGCCTGTTGTCGGAGGCCTCCTGGAAATCCCACCCGGACTACGTCGATGTGCCGATCACTCGGCCGGTGTTCGTCACCGGGCTGCCCCGGACCGGCACGACGGCGCTGCATCGCCTGCTGACCGCGGATCCGGCCCACCAGGGGCTCGAGATGTGGCTGGCGGAGTTCCCGCAACCCCGACCACCGCGCGAGACCTGGGCGGACAACCCCGTCTATCAGCAGATCAACGCAGGACTCGAACTGCACCACGTCGAGAACCCGGAGTTCATGGGACTGCACTACCTCGAGGCCGGCGAGGTCGAGGAGTGCTGGCAGTTGTTGCGGCAGAACATCATGTCGATCTCGTACGAATCGCTGGCCTACCTGCCGACCTATTCGCAGTGGTTGGCCCAGCAGGACTGGACTCCCACCTATCGGCGCCACCGTCGCAATCTCCAGATTATCGGGCTCAACGATCCGGAGAAGCGCTGGGTACTCAAGAATCCGAGCCACATGTTCGCGCTCGATGCGCTGATGGCCGCCTACCCCGATGCCCTGGTCATCCAGACGCATCGTCCGCCCGAGACGATCATCGCGTCGATGTGCAGCCTTGCCGAGCACGCCACCCCAGGCTGGTCCACCACATTCGTCGGTGCGACTATCGGCGAGGCCCAGCTCGAACTCTGGTCGCGTGGCCTCCGCGAGTTCGAGGCAGCGCGCAAGAACTACGATCCGGCACAGTTCCTCGATGTCGACTTCACCGATCTGCGCAAAGACCCATTCGGGACGGTGGAACGAGTGTATGCGGCACTCGGGGCGCAACTGTCCGAGGAAGCGCGGGCCGCCATGGTCGCGCTCGACGACGAGAGCCGGTCAGGTGATCGGAAGCCGCAGCACCGCTACAGTCTCGCCGACTACGGGTTGACCGAAGGCGCTGTCGCCGAGGTGTTCGGCGGCTGAGCGTCGGCGGTGCGCGCGTGCTGAGTTCCCAGCGCGACCACCTCGTCGGTCGCCGCACGGAGACATTCGGTCAGCAGCGCGGGGTCGCTCACCGCGGCACGATCGCAGTTGATGCCCATGTGGACGCGCCCGTGATAGGACATCAGCGCGATGTTGACCGCTGCACCGGCTTTGGGAGCGAACGGGATGAGCGCGGTCACCCTCGCGCCGGCCATGAAAACGTCGAAATCCGGGCCGGGAATGTTGGTCGCGGCGACGTCGACGCCTTTCATCAGTGACCCGGCGGCCAGCGTGGTCACCGGCCTCGGGAGAATCGTGAGGAGCCGATAGATGATGCCGGACAGGTGAAGCGCCGGGTCGCGCTCTGCCCGGCGCAGCACCGGCCGGAGGCGACGGACCCGCGTACTGGTGTCGACGGTGTCCACCGGCACGATGAATCGGGCCGGCACCCAACGGTTGCCGCCCGGTGCATCGTCAGCGGCTCGGGTGCTGACCGGCATGTTCACGCGGATCGCGTCCAGGTGAGCGCCGAGCTTTCGGTGGTAGTCGGCCAGCGCTCCGGCGACCGCCGTCATGAACAATTCGTTGAGCGTGGCGTCGACCGCGTGGGCGGCGGTGATCAGATCCTCGAGGCCGACATCGAGAACAGAGAAGGTCACCGACAGCGATCGGCGGGTCATCAGGGGCGACAACGGAGCGCCCTGCGGTGCGAGCATCCGCATCGCCGACCCCGTGAAACCGGCCGCTGCCACGGTGGAGCCGATTGGATTGCGCAGCAAGCTCTTCGAGCCTGCAACGGCAAGCTCTGACGCGGTGGACAGCTCACTGACGACTTGCCTCGTCTCGAAATTGATTCCGTGTTCGATGCGCTTGAGGACACTGGCCTTCGACGGGACCGGGGCGTCCGGCATCGGTCCGAGATCGGCAGGGGTGCGGTTGACATCGAACAGGATTGCGGCCATCTCCATGCCGCCCATACCGTCGGTGAGTGCGTGGTGGATCTTGAGGATGAAGGCTGCCCGGTCGTCGGCGACCTCGGTCAGGATCGACACCTCCCACAGCGGGCGCGCGTGGTCGAAGTCCTGCTCGCTCATCCGCTCGGCATACCTGAGGACATCGGCGAGCGGGCCGTGCCGCGGGCCGAGCCGACGCCAGCGGATGTGATAGTCGAAGTCGAAATCGGGATCCGTCTCCCAGCGCGGCGGCGCCACCGACAACGGATTCCCCACCGGTCGTTGCCGTAGCGTCGGATACAGGCGGGTCATCCGTTCGGCGCGGTCGAGGACGACTTCCTCATCCGGCGCCCGGTCGAGCAGGACGACGAGAACGATCACCGAACGCAGGAGCGGATCGGACTCGACGCCGAACAGCACCGCGTCGAAGGACCCCATCCGATCCGGTTCCGCCATCACTCGATTGTGCTCCCGTCGAGAACTCCGCATGCAGAGAATCGGCGACCGAGTGATCTCGAGAGCCGACCTGACGGCACGGGCCGTCGTAGTCTCACTGCATGGCCGAACACGAATCGCGGCGGACCGAGGAGGGGTTCCGGCGACTGATCGCGTTCTCCGATGCGGTGGTCGCGATCGCCCTGACGCTGCTGGTGTTGCCACTAGCCGATATTCCGGGTGAGATCGCGGACGACACGACGGTCGGAGTGGTCCTCGGAGATCACCTGCCCGACATCATCAGTTTCGCGGTGAGTTTCATCGTGATCTGGGTTCTGTGGCGAAATCACCACCGCATGATGGAGAACTTCCGGGCCTACGATCGCGTGCTGTTCCAACTGCATTTCGTCTGGCTGTTGACCATCGTCGTCCTGCCCTTCGTGACGGCGATGATGGACAACCGGCACATCGAGCGCGCCAACGCCGTCTACATGGGCACGCTTGCCGTGTCGATCCTTTCGCTGATCGTCATGACGGACTGGGGCGCGCGTCACCGGGAGTTGTTGGAGCCGGGTGAGCAGACCGAGGAGTGGCTGAAACAACGGTCCGGGTGGGGCACGCTCGTGCTCCTCGTCGTGGCCCTGGCGATCGCGATCGTGGTGCCCGCGGTCGATGTGTGGCCACTGCTGCTGTTGTTCTTGTCGGGTCCGTTGGAGCGGCTGTTGACGCGGCTCCGGTGATCTCGTCAGGCCGGCATCAGCCGAGCGTCGACGCCCGGGCGACGAGCTCTGGTTGGTACACGAGATTGGTGGGCCGGCGCGACTGCCACGACTCGCTTGCGGCGGTCATCAGGAGATCGATGGCAGTGGCGCCGATCCGGGCGGTCGGCTGGCGCACCGACGACAGCGGTACCACTGCCGAACGGGCGAAGTCGATGTCGTCATAGCCGATCAACGCGATGTCCTCGGGCACCCGCACACCGGCACCCATCATCGTGAAGGCCTGCAGCAGGCCGATGGCGAGAAGGTCGTTGGCACAGAACACGGCGTCGGGCCAGTCATCTCGATGCCTGCGCTGCAACGCCTCTCCCGCCTCGCGCCCGGCAAGGACGCTCAGCGCCGGCGTCTCCACGACCTCCAGCGAGGCGCCGTCGACCTGGGCCACCGCCTGCTGCGCGCCGCGGCGACGGTCGGCGACCTGACGCAGCGCCGACGGACCGCCGACGAACGCGATCTTGCGGCGTCCGGTCGTGCAGAGGTGCGACACCGCGAGACGTCCGCCGGCGATGTCGTCGACGGCCACCGAGTCGAAGGGAGAGCCCGTCGCGTCGCGATCCACCAGGATCACCGGTGTCCCTCGGCGGCGCAGCGTGTCGAGGCGTCGGAGGTCGTCGCCGATCGGTGACACCAACAGACCGAACACCCGTTGCTCGTCGAAGGCGTCGATATACGCCAGTTCGCGGTGCTCGTCGTCGTCGGAGGTGCCGAGCAGGACGGTCAGGTCGTGCTCGCCGGCCTCGCGCTCGGCCGCCCGTGCGATGTCGGTGAAGAACGGGTTACCCACGTCGAGCACCACGAGGCCGACACAGCGCGACCGTCCGGCCCGCAGCTGGCGCGCCGCGTCATTGCGGACGAAACCCAAGGTCTCGATGGCTGCCTGGACACGCGCCACGGTCGCCGGTGCCACCTTGTCGGGCGAATTGAGCACGTTCGACACCGTGCCGACCGACACCGAAGCGGCGGCGGCGACGTCCCGCATGCTCACACCCATGGGTTCATCTCACCAGATCGCGGAGTCGAGTGGGCACGCCCGACACGCCAGGGGCGTGTCGAGACCTGGTGTGGTGGTCTCGATACGCTCCTCACTCTGTTCGTTGCTACTCGACCGGCGGTTGGGTTCGTCGCTACTCGACCGGCGGGCACTGTTGGTCGAGTGGTCCGAGGCGTTGGCCCGGGGGTGTGTCGAGACCTGGTGTGGTGGTCTCGATACGCTCCTCACTCTGTTCGTCGCTACTCGACCGGCGGTTGGGGTCGTCGCTACTCGACCAGCGGTTGGGTTCGGTTTCCGTTACTCGACCAGCGGTTGGGTTCGGTTCCCACTACTCGACCAGCGGGCGGGGCGTCAAGCGTTGTAGCTGTGTCACATGTGCCGGCGTGAGTTCGTCCAGTGAGGACACTCCGAGCAGGCGCATGGTGCGTTCGATCTGTTCGGTGAGGATCTCGATCATGCGGTCGACGCCTGCCTCGCCCCCGGCCATCAGCCCGTAGAGGTAGGCGCGGCCGACCAGGGTGAACCGTGCGCCGAGAGCGATGGAGGCGACGATGTCGGCGCCCGAGGAGATCCCGGTGTCGAGGATGATCTCGGTGCGATCGCCCACCTCCGCGGCAACGGTGGGGAGTAGGTGGAACGGGATCGGCGCGCGGTCGAGTTGGCGCCCACCGTGGTTGGACAACACGATGCCGTCGGCACCGAGATCGGTGACGGCCCTGGCATCGTCGACCGTCTGGATGCCCTTGACCACCAGCTTGCCCGGCCACTGGGATTTGATCCAGGCGAGGTCGTCGAAGGTGACGGTCGGGTCGAACATGGTGTCCAGCAGTTCGGCAACCGTGCCCGACCAACGATCCAGTGAGGCGAACGCCAGTGGTTCGGTGGTGAGGAAGTCGATCCACCACTGTGGGCGGGGCAGGGCGTTGAGGACGGTCTTGGTGGTCAGCGCGGGTGGGATGGACATGCCGTTGCGCTTGTCGCGCAGACGCGCTCCGGCCACCGGCACGTCGACGGTGACGAGCAGGGTGTCGTAGCCGGCGGTGGCGGCCCGCTCGACCAGCGCCATAGAGCGTTCGCGGTCTTTCCACATGTACAGCTGGAACCAGTTGCGTCCGTGCGGGTTCACGGCCTTGACGTCTTCGATGGACGCGGTGCCCATCGTGGACAACGAGAACGGGATACCGGCCCGACCGGCGGCGCGGGCACCGGCGTACTCGCCCTCGGTCTGCATCATCCGGGTGAACCCGGTCGGTGCGATGCCGAACGGTAGCTCGGACCGGTCGCCGAGGATGGTGCACGAGGTGTCGACCTTGGACACATCACGCAGAATCGCCGGGTGGAACTCGATGTCGGAGAACGCCTGCCGGGCCCGTGCGATGGACAGCTCGGCTTCGGCGGAGCCGTCGGTGTAGTCGAACGCGGCCTTCGGGGTGCGGCGTTTGGCGATGGAGCGCAGATCGTCGACGGTCAACGCCGCGTCGAGGCGACGCTTCTTCGCATCGAACTGCGGCTTCTTGAACTGCATTAGTGGCGCGAGATCGCGCACCTGAGGAACTCGACGTTGCATCGTCATGCCTTTCCTGCCCCGACCGGCCGGGCGGCGGTCGACGGGCGACGTTGTGCGAGAGAGCCATCGGAGGTCCGACGGGTCCGGGGTACGTAGTGCTGCGGTGGGAACCGGTGAGCGACGATGTCGCGCATCGCATCGAGGTCGCCGTCGATGAGACCGTGCGCTCGGGCGGTGATGAGGACGTTGCCCAACGCGGTCGCCTCGACCGGTCCGGCCAGTACCGGCAAGCCGAGACGGTCGGCGGTGAGCTGGCACAGCAACCGGTTCTGGGAACCGCCGCCGACGATGTGCAGGGTGTCGACCTTGGTGCCGGACAGTTCGGCGGCCTGGGTGACCCCGTGGGCGAATGCCGATGCGAGACTTTCGACGATCGCGCGAACCATCTCGGGCCGGGTCATGGGGGGCTGCATGCCGCGCTCGGTGTACCACTCGCGGATGCGGCCGGGCATGTCGCCGGGGGTCAGGAACCGCGGGTCGTCGGTGTCGAAGACATCGAAGCCCGGCGTGACGTCGGCGGCCTGGGCCAAGAGCTCACCGAGGTCCGCGCGAAACCCTTCGCGCTGATACTGGCGGACGGTCTCGCTGAGAAGCCATAGGCCCATCACGTTGTGCAGGTAGCGAATCCGACCGTCGGCGCCCACCTCGTTGGTGAAGTTGGCCTTCCATCCGGCCCGCGACACCACTGGTGAGGAGAGCTCGACACCGACGAGGCCCCAGGTGCCACAGGAGATGTAGGCCGACGACGACGGGTTCATCGGGATCGCCGCGACGGCCGACGCGGTGTCGTGCGAGGCGACCGCGGTGACGTGCGGCGAGCCGGCCAGCCCGAGTCGGTCGGCGACCTCGGGCAACAGCGGCCCCTGGTCGGTGCCCGTCTCGACGATGTCCGGGAACAGTCCGGCCGGAAGGCCGAGCCGTTCGATCATCGCGGTGTCCCACTCGCCGTTGATGCCGAGCAGCCCGGTGGTCGATGCGTTGGTGCGTTCGGTGCCGCGGCGACCGGTCAGCCAGTAGGTGATCAGGTCCGGGATGAGCAGTGCGCTGTCGGCCTGGTCGAGCAGCCCGTCCCGCGCCTCGGCGGCGAGCTGATAGATGGTGGTGAATGGCAGGAACTGCAGTCCGTTGCGCAGATACAGATCGACCGGTCCCAGCTCGGCGTGCACGGCGTCGACACCGTCGGCGGTCCGGGTGTCGCGGTAGTGATGCGGCAGACCGAGCATCCGGCCTTCGCGCAGCAGCGCATAGTCGACGGCCCACGAGTCGACCCCGATGCCGACGAGATTGTCGGCTTGCCGGCCGGCCTCGGCCAGCCCGGTGCACGCCTCGCGGAACAGGGCGGGGATGTCCCAGTGCATCGCGGTCCGCTGCCCGTTCCACAGGTGGACCGGGTCGTTCGCAAAACGTGCGACCTGTTCGAGTTCGAGACGCTCGGGCCCGATGTCGGCGAGCATCACGCGGCCGCTGGTCGCGCCCAGGTCGATCGCGGCGACCTGGGCGGAGCGGTTGGCGATCCGGCGACTCATCGCAGGAATGCTGCTGCCACACCGGCATCGACCGGCACGTGCAGCCCCGTGGTGTGCGAGAAGTCCGAGGTGCACAGCGCGAAGGCGGCATTGGCGATGTTCTCGGGCAGCACCTCACGCTTGAGCAGGGTGCGCTGCGCGTAGAACTTGCCGAGATCCTGCTCCTCGACGCCGTAGACCGCAGCGCGCTGAGCGCCCCAACCGCCGGCGAAGATGCCCGAACCGCGCACCACCCCATCGGGATTGATGCCGTTGACCTTGACGCCATGCTCACCGAGTTCGGCGGCCAGTAGCCGCACCTGGTGCGCCTGATCGGCCTTGGTCGCCGAGTAGGCGATGTTGTTCGGGCCGGCGAACACCGAGTTCTTCGACGAGATGTAGAGGATGTCGCCGCCCAACTTCTGGTCGATGAGCGCACGCGCGGCCGCCTTGGACACCAGGAACGAGCCACGCGCCATCACGTTGTGCTGCAGGTCCCAGTCGGCGGCGGTGGTGTCCAGCAACGACTTCGACAGCGACAGGCCGGCGTTGTTGACGACGAGGTCGATGCCGCCGAAGGCCAGCACGGTGGCGTCGATCGCGGCCTGCACGGCAGCCTCGTCGGTGACGTCGGCGGCGATCCCGATCGCGACGTCGGTCGAGCCGATCTCCTCCGCCGCGGCCTGGGCCTTCTGTGCGTCGAGGTCGGCGATCACCACGCAAGCGCCTTCCGCGGCCAGTCGTTGTGCGATGGCCTTGCCGATGCCCGATGCCGCGCCGGTCACCAGCGCGATGCGCGTCGCCAGCGGCTTGGGCTTGGGCATCCGCGCGAGCTTGGCCTCCTCGAGGGCCCAGTACTCGATGCGGAACTTCTCGGACTCGCCGATGGGGGCGTAGGTCGAGACCGCCTCGGCGCCGCGCATCACGTTGATGGCGTTGAGGTAGAACTCGCCGGCGACGCGGGCGGTCTGCTTGTCCTTGCCGAAGCTGAACATGCCGACGCCGGGGACGAGCACGATCGCGGGGTCGGCGCCGCGCATCGCCGGGCTGTCGGCGGTGGCATGGCGCTCGTAGTAGCCGCGGTAGTCGGCGCGGTAGGCCTCGTGCAGTTCGGCGAGGCGCTCCTTGCACTCGTCGATCCCGGCGGAGGCCGGCAGATCGAGGACGAGCGGCTTGACCTTGGTGCGCAGGAAGTGATCCGGGCAGCTCGTGCCGAGCTCGGCGAGGCGCGGATGCTCCTCGGACTCCAGGAACTCGAGTACCGGGTCGACGTCGGTGAAGTGACCCACCTGCGGTCGATCCATCGACGCGAGGCCTCGGATGAACGGCGCCAGCGCGGCCGCCTTGGCGCGACGTTCCTCGGCGGGCAGCGCACCGAATCCGTCGAGCGGGTTGCCGAACGGTTGTGGTCTTCCGTTCGCGGCGATGAACTTCTCGGCGGTGTCGATGATCTCCAGCGAGTTCGCCTGTGCCTGCTCCGAGGTGTCGCCCCAGGCGGTGATGCCGTGGCCGCCGAGGATGCAGCCGATCGCCTGGGGGTTGACCTTCTTGATCGCCGAGATGTCCAGGCCGAGCTGGAAGCCGGGACGCCGCCACGGCACCCACACCACGCGGTCGCCGAAGATCTTCTGCGTCAACGCCTCACCGTCGGCCGACGTCGCGATCGCGATGCCGGAGTCGGGATGCAGGTGGTCGACGTGGGCGGCATCGACCAGGCCGTGCATCGCGGTGTCGATCGAGGGTGCGGCACCGCCCTTGCCGTGCAGGCAGTAATCGAACGCGGCGACCATCTCGTCCTCACGCTCGAGGCCGGGATAGACGTCGACGAGCGCGCGCATGCGATCCAGACGCAGGACGGCCAGCCCCTTCTCGGTGAGCGTGCCCAGGTCTCCGCCGGAGCCCTTGACCCACAGCAGGTCGACGTCCTCGCCGGTCACCGGGTCTACCTCGGTGCCCTTGGCCGAGGTGTTGCCGCCGGCATAGTTGGTGTTCTTCGGATCGGAGCCGAGCTTGTTGGAGCGCGCGATGAGGGCGGCCACGGTCGGGTTGGTGGTCATGAGAGTGATCTCCTCGGTATCGAGAGCGGGGGGTTGTGGCGTGATCGGTCTGGGTGAAAGGTCAGGCACCCCAGGAGGACTGGGTGCCCCCCACCCGCTCGGCGGCGATGCGCCCGGGATAAGCGGACGCGGCGTAGGCCGCCATCGGGTCGGCCGGCAGTCCGCGCGCTGCGCGGCGCTCGGCGAGCATCGGCCGGACGTCGGTGTAGAAGGCGTCCATGAAGATGGCGTTGGCGCCCAGCACATCACCGGCCTCCTGGGCGGCGGTCAGCGCGTCGGTGTCGACCAGCAGTGCACGGGCGGTCATCTCCTGGACGTTGAGCACCGAACGGATCTGGCCGGGGATCTTCTCCTCGACGTTGTGGCACTGATCGAGCATCAGTGCCAGCGGGGAGCCGTTGTCCAGGCCGCCACCCCGGATGACCTCGAAAAGGATGCGGAACAACTGGAACGGGTCTGCCGCGCCGACGATCAGGTCGTCGTCGGCGTAGAACCGCGAGTTGAAGTCGAACGAGCCGAGCTTCTGCAGGCGCAGCAGCTGCGCGACGATGAACTCGATGTTGGTGCCGGGCGCATGATGTCCGGTGTCCAGGCACACCATCGCCCGCTCACCCAATGCGGTGACCTGCGCGTACGAGGTGCCCCAGTCCGGGACGTCGGTCATGTAGGTCGCGGGTTCGAAGAACTTGTATTCCAGCACGAGTCGCTGATCGTCGCCGATGTGCTGGTAGATGGTCGACAGGGATTCGGCGAGGCGGTCCTGCCGTCCGCGGATGTCGCCCTGACCCGGGTAGTTGGTGCCGTCGGCCAGCCAGATCTTGAGGTCTTGTGATCCGGTCTGGTTCATCACCTCGATGCAGGCGATGTGGTGATCGATGGCCTTCTGCCGCACCGTTTTGTCGGTGTGGGTGAGGCTGCCGAACTTGTAATCGTCGTCCTGGAAGGTGTTGGAGTTGATGGTCCCGAGTCCGATGCCGAGATCGGCGGCATAGGACCTCAGGGCGGCATAGTCGTCGACGGTGTCCCACGGGATGTGCAGGGCGACGGTCGGGGCGAGCCCGGTGAGCTCGTTGACCTTGGCGGCGTCGGCGATCTTCTCGTGGATGTCGCGAGGAGTGCCCGGGGTGCCGAACACCTTGAAGCGGGTCCCGGAGTTGCCGAAGGCCCAGGAGGGGAGTTCGATCGCGAGGTTGTCGAGGATCGTCTCGTCAATGCTGGTCATGATGGTTCTCTCGATGTCTTGGGATCTCCGCCGCCGGCGTCGGATGCGATGGCCGGCGGCGGAGAAGAGTGGGTGAAACGTTTCAAGCAGGCGGGCCGAGAAAGCTCAGGCGAGCGTGCGGGCCGTCGGCTCGGTGATGGTGACGTCGCCGGTTGCGGGCGCGTCGTCGGTGAGTTCCGGCGAGAGCGGAGCACCGTACCGTTCGACCTCGATCTGCTGCAGAGTCTTGCCCTGCGTCTTCGGAGCCCAGATGGCGCCGATGACCAGTGCGATGGTGAGTAGGCCGACCAGCAGGGTGCCGACGGTTGTGAGTCCGGTGGCGGCCAGCATCGTCGGGAAGAAGTAGCTGAGCAGGCCGGTGGCGGCGCGGACGACGAAGAACATGACGCCCTGGGCGCTGGCCCGGTACGGCGTGGCGAACATCTCGCTCGCCCAGAGGCTGTAGAAGGCCTGAGCGCCGATGCCGGACGAGATGCCCCACAGGATGGCGAAGATCAGCATGGTGGCGATGCCGCTGTCGGTGAAGGTGACCAGGACGATCCAAGCCACGATGCCCAGGGCGGCGCCGAAGATGTAGAGGGCGCGCTGGGAGACGCGGTCGGCGTAACGCATGAAGCCGAAGTAGGTCGCGAGGACGGTGCATCCCCAGACCAGCACCTGCAGCAGGTTCTGCTGGACGGCGCTGTGCAGGCCGGCCGTCTCGTACACACGCGGCATGAAGATGCCCGCCTGGCCGGCGACGGTGTTCCAGAACAGGTAAATGCCGCCCAGGAACAGCAGTGCGGTGATGTTGATCTTGCGGGAGAACAACCCCTTCACGCCGCGGGCGCCGACCGACGAGGCCATCTCGCGGGTCTCGTTGACCGACTCGTCCTTCCAGATCTTGGACTCCTGCAGGCCCTGGCGAATCCACCAGACGACGGCGGCGACCACGAACAGATGCAGGAAGATGAGGCGCGACCCGAGCAGACCCAGCGGGGCGAGTGCGGCGGCGAGCGCGAAACCGATCAGTGGCCCGACGGACCAGGCCAACTGTGCCGTGCCGACGTGCTTGGCGCGTTCGACCGATGGCGCCTGCTCGGCGATGTAGGTCCACGACGCGGGTACGCCGGCGCCGACCGCAAGGCCGGTGATCACGAAAGCTGCGAGCAGCATGCCGAAGTTCAAGGCAAAGGCTGCGATGAGAACGCCGACCATGTAGACCAGCAGGTCGTAGGTGTAAATCGCCTTGCGGCCGAACCGGTCGCACAGGGGACCGCCGATGGCGGCACCGATCGCAGCGCCGAAGGCGTTGGCGGACAGCGCCGCGAGCAGACCCACGGCGAAGTTGCTGATGCCGAACTGGTCCTGCCAGAACGTCAGGCTGGTCGCGATGGCGATGATCGAGCCGGCCTCGATGTAGTTCGACATGGCGACCGAGATGGTCGCCCGCCAGCCGGTGGTGGAGCGTGCTCCAACTTTCATGGTGTGTTCCTTGCCTTGATCTCAGTAGAGAGGGTGCGGTCGGTGAAGGTCAAGCGAGGGGTCGGGGTGATGTCGCCTCCGATCGGGTCAGTCGAGGTGGAAGTACTCGATGAGTTCAGTGCGGATGGTGTCGGGATTCGCGCCGGCGGTGTCGGCCGCAGCGCTCGGCGGCAGGAAGTACTCGGCCATGTGGGCCTGCCACCGCGTGTTGATGTCGGTGGCCTGCATGGCTTTGGTGGTCTGCTCGAAGTCGTCGGTCTCGACGTAGCCGACCACCAGGCCGTCCTCGGGGCGCAGGAACAGCGAGTAGTTGTGCCACCCGGTCTCGCGCAGCGCGTCGAGCATCTCGGGCCAGACGGTGGTGTGGGCCTCGAGGTAGTCGTCGACGCGGTCGGGGCGCAGCTGTAGCAGGAAGCATGCGCGTTGGCGGTCGGTCATTGCTGCTCCTCGGTCGGGCATTGCCACTCTTTGTTCCATCTATTGAAACGTTTCAATTTGTGATTGCGGCAACAATGCCACAGCCGTGTGATGGCGTCAAGCCTTCGCGGTTCGGTCGGGGTCGGCCGATACCTGGTGGGTCGTGGTGGCGGCCCTTCGTGACGCTCGCAAGCTCGCTCCTCAGGGACCGGGGGTGACGCTGGCTCGCTCCTCAGGGACCGGGGGTGACGCTGGCTCGCTCTTCAGGGACCGGGGGTGACGTCGGCTCGCTCTTTACGGACCGGGGGTGACGCTGGCTCGCTCTTCAGGGACCGGGGGTGACGTCGGCTCGCTCTTTACGGACCGGGGGTGACGTTGGCGCGCTCTTTACGGACCGGCGGTGACGTTGGCGCGCTCTTTACGGACCGGGGGACGTGCAAGCTCGCTCTTCCGGGACCGGCGGGACGTGCAAGCTCGCTCCTCAGGGACCCGGTGGGGGCGGGCGCGCAGGTTCGGGACCGGTGGGGTTTGCAGGCTCGGTTTTCGGGACCGGCGAGGTGTCAGCCGAGGAGTCGACCACTCAGCTCGGCCACCACCTCGTGCGGCTGACCGAACAGCTGCGCGCTGCCGTGGGCGCGTTTGAAATACAGCGAGATGTCGTGTTCGGCGGTGATGCCGATGCCGCCGTGCAGCTGGATGCCTTCGCCGGTGACCTGGGCGAACGTTTCCGAGCAGTAGATGTGCGCAGCAGCGGCGAGGTCGTCGGCGTCGGGGGCGCCGCTGGTGATCGCGGCGATCGCCGCTCGCGAGATCGAGCGGGCGGTCTCCACGGATGCGTACATATCGGCCATCCGGTGCTTCAGCGCCTGGAACGAACCGATGGTCCGGCCGAACTGCTTGCGTGATCTCGTGTACTCGACGGTCAGCTCGAGGGCCGCCTCCGCGCCACCGACCTGCTCGGCCGACAGCAGCGCCCAGGCGACCGACCGCAACCGTGCGGGCAGGTCCGGGCCGGACCCGATGGACGTGGCGGGCGCCTCATCGAAGGTGACACGCGAGAGCGGGCGGCTGGGATCGACGACGGGCAGGGGTGCGACCGCAACCCCTTCGGCGTCGGAGTCGACCGCATGCAGGGTGATCGCATCGCCATGGCCCGCCAGCACCACCAGTAGATCCGCCGACTCTGCGTCGGTCACGTAGTCGGCCGTGCCGGTCAGCAATCCGGCGTCGGCGGTGACGCCGGGACGATCCCAGCCGGCGGGCGACGCCCAGCACACCGTCGCGATGCGCTCACCGGCTGCGATGGCCGGCAGCAGGCTCCGGCTCGTGTCGTCGTCGTCTGCGATCAGGATGGCCGCGGTCGCCAGAGCCGTGGAGAACACCGGCACCGGACTCAACGTTCGGCCGAGTTCCTCGAGAACGGCGGCGGTTTCGACGAAGGACGCGCCGGCGCCGCCGGCGTCGTCGGGAATCGGCAGTGCCGCGACACCGATCTCTGTGCACAGGGTGTTCCAGAGGGCGCGGTCGAGGCGAGGGGTCGCGCGCATCGCGGAGCGGGCCGCCGAGGAACCGGCGCGACGTCGGACGAGGTCGCGGATGGATTCTGCGAGTGCGTCCCGCTCTTCCGCGGAGATCGGGGCGACGGCTTGCGAAATGGTCACAGCGACTCCAGAACCCGCTGCCGTAACACCGCCGGTGTGCCCCAGGCGGTCAGCAGCGCACGTGTTTTGGTGAGGTACAGCGAGAGGTCGTGCTCGGTGGTGTAGCCGATGGCGCCGAGAACCTGCAACGATCGTCGGGACGCGAGATAGGCGGCGTCGCCGGCGGCGACCTTCGCAGCGGCGATGTCGCGGCGGACGTCGGTGCCTTCCGCTACCAGCCCGTCGATTCCGAGCGCGGCGGCATGTACGAGCGGACGGGCCATCTCGACGGCGATCGCGACGTCGGCCAGGTGGTGTTTGACGGCCTGGAAAGAGCCGATCGCGCGGCCGAACTGCGTGCGCGCCTGTGCGTAGTCCGCGGCCAGCGACAGCATGGCGCCGGCCATGCCCAGGAGCTGGGCGGCACAGGCCAGGATGCCGATGTCGACGGCGTCGTCGATTCCCACGCCGTCGGCGAGGACCTCATCCGGACTCAGCTCAGCAAGCCGGCGAGTGGGATCGACGGTGGCGACCGGATCGCCCACGGTGGCCGTGCTCAAGACGCCGTCACGCACGAGGTAGGCCGTGTCGGCGACGGGCGCGAGGGGAGCGATCGGTGGGATCGCACAGGTCGCCAACGCACCTTCGGCGAGCGCCTCGAGCCGTTCGCCCGCGACGTCGGCCGACCGCAACAGCACCGGCAGCACCGCGATGCTCTCCACCACGGGGCCGGGCAGGGCGTGCCGCCCGATCTGCTCCATCGCGACGACCATCTCGATCGCACCCGCCGAGGAACCTCCTGACGACTCGTCGATCAGCAGCCCGTTGACGCCGGTCTCGGCGAGTGCCGCGAACACCTCGGTGACCGGGCCGCGATCGCCGCCGGCCCACGCTCGGGCGCGAGCCGGGATGTCGGCCTTCGTCAGGAGGGCGTCGACGGTGGAGGCGAGGTCGTCGTGCACATCGGAGAGAAGGAATTCCATGGTGTCACCTGTCCCCACGCGGCAGGCCGAGCAGGCGTTCCGCGATGACGTTGCGTTGGATCTCGTTGGTACCGGCGTAGATCGGTCCGGACAATGAGAAGAGGTAGCCGTCCATCCAGGCGTCGTCGAGTTCGGCATCGGTGCACTGCAGATCCAGAGCCGTCTCATGGGCGGCGATGTCCCACTGCGACCAGAAGACCTTGTTGATCGACGACTCCATGCCCAGCTGCCCGCCGGCGGCGAGGCGGCTCACGGTCTGGTACGTGGACAACTCGTAGGCGCGCGCACCGATCCACGCGTCGGCCACTCGCGCATCGGTGTTCGCGGTGGCCCACACGCCGTCACGGTTGCGCTTCCACAGGTCGACCAGTCGATCGGTGGTGGCCAGGAATCGGCCCGGGGAGCGCAGTGAGAGCCCGCGTTCGTTGGCGGCGGTACTCATGGCGACCTTCCAGCCGTTGTCGACCTTCCCGATCACACCTGAGTTGCCAGGGTCGGCAGGGTCATCCGGTACGAAGACGTTTTCGAGAAACAGTTCGGCGAATCCGGCCTCGCCATCGAGTTGCGCGATCGGCCGCACCGTGACACCCGGGCCGCGCAGATCGAACATGAAATAGGTCAGACCCTTGTGCCGGACTGCCTCTTTGTCGGTACGGAACAGTCCGAACGCCCAGTCTGCGAAGCTCGACCGCGAGCTCCAGGTCTTCTGTCCGTTGAGAATCCAGCCGCCGTCGGTGCGGGTGGCGCTCGACCGCAACGAGGCGAGGTCGCTGCCCGCCTCCGGCTCGCTCCACGCTTGACCCCAGATGTCGTCGGCGCGGGCCATCCGCGGCAGGATGCGGGCGAGCTGGTCGGGATGTGCGTGCTCGAACAGGGTAGGGGCGAGCAGGAAGATGCCGTTCTGGCTGACCCTCCCCGGCGCGCCCGATCGGTAGTACTCCTCTTCGAAGATCACCCAGTGCAGCAACGGGACGTCGCGGCCGCCGTACTCCTCCGGCCAGCTCACCACCGACATGCGGTCGGCGGCCATGGTGCGTTCCCATTCGCGGTGCGCCTCGAAGCCGTCGGCGGTGTCCATCGACGGAAGTGGTTGGGCCGGAACATGGTCGGTCAACCAGGCCCGGACCTCAGCGCGGAACGCGGTGGCCGCGTCGTCGAAGAAGAGATCCATGTCAGCTCCCCTGCGCGGCGGTGGCAGTCGGCCCGGCCGCTGCGCTCCCGGCGCCGGAGGCCTTCATCGACTTCGCATCCATGCCGCCGAGTGAGTCGCCGCCGTCCTCGGCGTTGGCCGCGTGGGCGAAGTGATGCCAGCCGAACACCGAATCCATCGAGTTGCGCAACCCCATCTGGTCCTCGCAGATATTGACGGCCTTCTTACTGAGGAACAGACCCTGCATCGGCATGGCGACCATCTTCTCCGCGATCGCATCGACCTTGGCGGACAACTCGTCTCGGGGAACGACATGGTTGACCATGCCCCACTCGGCCGCCTGGGAAGCGGTGAACCGTTCGCCGGTGAACAGGATCTCCTTGGCGCGGCGGGTGCCCAATGCGTAGGCGTGGGCGAAGTATTCGACGCCGGGAATGCCCATGCGGGCCACCGGGTCGGAGAAGAAGGCGTCGTCGGAGGCGACGATGAAGTCGCAGATCCACGCAAGCATCAGGCCACCGGCGATGCAGGCGCCGTGGACCTGGGCGATGAGCGGTTTGGGCATCTCCCGCCAGCGTCGGCACATCCCCATGTAGACCTCGATCTCGCGGGCCAGACGTTGATCTGCCCCGGATTTGTCGGTGTGGTCCCAATGCAGGGTCGCGACGTTGTCGTAGAAGGTGTCGAAGTCGCGTTCCGGGGTGCCGATGTCGTGGCCGGCGGAGAAATGCTTACCGTTCGCGCGCAACACGACGACCTTGACCGCTGCATCGTCGACGGCCTTGCGGAACGCCGCATCCAGCGAATACGTCATCACCGAGTTCTGCGCATTGCGGTAGTCGGGACGATTCAGGGTCACGTAGGCAACGGCGCCCTCGGGTCCACCGACCTCGTAGGCGACCGGAGACGAATCCGGCCCAAGGTCGTCGGGGCCGAGTGCAGGCGGGATGACGGCGTCGCTCATGTCCCCGAGCGTAACCTAGCAAGTGCTTGGTTGGTAGTCGGGTGTCCGCGTGGTGGGGGAATCCGGGGCCTCGCGCCGACCTCCGAGTGCCGGCCCGACGCCGCGAAGGGTCCGGCTCGGAAGACCGGGCCGGACCCTGCACCTGACCACCAAAGGTCTGCTGTCAGCTGGTGGTTCCGGACGACCCCGAATCCGAACCGGAGCTCGCACCCGGGCCGGTCCCGGCATCAGTGGCCGAACCCGACCCCGAACTGGAGCCGGTTCCGGAGTCCGAGCTCGAGTCGGGGCCGGAATCCGAGTCCGTCTCGCCGCCACTCGTGCTGGACGAGGTGCCACTGGACTCGGAGTCGCTGGTCGACCCGGTCCCACCCGAGTCGGCCGGGTCGCTCGAACCGTTCGCGTCGGTGGAACCGGTGTCCGACGAGGAACTGGTGGCGGGCCCGCCGGTCGTCGATCCGCCCGGCGAGCGGGTTTGTGCAGACTGGTCCTCCGTCACCCCGGTGGTTTCGGACGGCGGCGGGCTGATCGGGGATTCGGTTGTGGCGGAGACGGATTCCGAGCCTGTCGGGGTGCCGCTGAGCGGTGCGTCGGTGGTCGTTTTCCCGGCCGTGGCGGATTGTGCCTCTGCGTCGTCGGGGGCGGTCGATGAACCGACGTCGAACGTCACCGCTTTGACTGCCGGGCCGGCGTCCGCCGGGGCATCGCTCGACGGCGTCGTCGATGTGGTCGGTGCCTCGGCGCCGCCGAGGAGGGTGGTCAACATAGCGTTCACGTCGGTGCTGCTCGTGGAGTCGCTCAGGGTCGGGAAGTGCAGGCCCGCCAGAGGCGGCACCGGCTTGCCGTTCTTTCCGTCCCAGCCGTCGCCGAGCAAGGCCCCGATGGTCTGCGACATCCCTTCGAGAGCGCCGATCGGCCCGACCGCGTTCCCCGGGATGTCCAAGGTGATGGGCACGCCGAGGGCGTCGGTGGTGACGTTCATTCCGACACTGTTCAGTATCGAGCCGCCCGGAGCGGTGAGTTCGCCCGCGTCGCCGAGATCGTAGGAGCCGCGGCCGATGCTGCCCGGTGTGAACAAGCCGCCGAACGCGATGTCGAGGCTGTTGAGTGTGGTGGAGCCCAGCAGGCCGGAATCGTTGATCAGCGGTGTCAAGGCGGTGAGGTCGAGGGTCGCTCCGTTGAAGAAGGAGCCGATCACATCGGCCGGTGTCGCCCACACGTCGGCGAATGCGGCATCCATGTCCCCGGCCTGGATCGCGCCGGCGATGGTGATGGCGCTGTTGAGGGTGGCCACGGCCGGGCTGATGAACGGCCCTGCAACGCCGATGAGGACGCCACTCAGTGGCGATGCCAACACGTTCATGACCGTTGCGATGACCGAGGGATCGATACCGCCGGACGGCAGGAACCGGGGGAGGAGCTGCAGGATCAGGCCGTGCAGGCCGTCGACGGTGTGATTGGTGACCGTGCTGGTGGTGTCCGCGTCGGCGCCGATCAGCGTCAACCCGGTCAGTACCGCTTCCAGATTGCTGCGCATCGCAGCCACCACCGCATCGGCGTTCGACGGATCGTCGAGGAGTTGCTGCAGAAAGTCGGCCTGATTCACGATCGCCTGTTGTAGAGGCAATCCCGGCGCCAGGAAGAAGTTTCCGGCGAGTGTCGAGGCATTGGTCGATGCGGTGTTGAACGCATCGACGTAGGGCTGTGACAGCTCCGCCGCGAGTCGGACCGCTGCCGCGTCCGGCGCCCGGTACGCCGCCGGTATCTCGGTGTGGAGGGCCGGAGTGAGGGCCAGGAGGCCGGCGCCGGCGAGTGCGACTCCAGTGGTGATCCAGGGACGTTGGGTTGTCTGGTCGACGTCGGCGTTGACGCAGGCTGAACGCGGCACGACTGCTCCTTCGTTTTGTTGCCTAACTAAACGTTGGCTGAACGTAAGCTGAGCGGCGCTCAGAAAGGGGTGGTTTGGCGAAAAATAGTTTCCTTGCGCAACCACTGATCGCTACCGCTCGCAGGGTCCGCGGGTGGTGAAGGCCCAGGTCGGGCCGATCTTTTCCGTTCTATCGTTAAACCAGGTTTCGAGATCATTTCCTGACCGGGCGGTAAGGTCTGATAGCTGTCAACCCTGACGGAGGTCTCAAGTTCGCATTGAGACTTTTGTATGCGTTTGCGGATGCTGCTCGGAGTCGAGCGCCTGACGTCCGAGTAAGCGATTCGCAAAAACATCGGTGCCCAAACGGTTTTCGGGTAGTGTCGCTCACTGCTCGCGGCCGGCACCGGCCGTCAATTGCGAGTTCACGATGGTGAGGTGACGAATGTCCAAGCACACACCCCCCGGCGAGGCGACCCTGCTGGACCTGTTACGAGAGCGCGCCCAGACCTATGGCGACAAGCTCGCGTTCGGATTCTCCTACGACGGCGACGGCTGCGGCGGCGTCGAGCTGACCTACCGCGAGCTGGACCTCAGGGCGCGGTCGATTGCGGCCGGTCTGCAGGAGCAAGGTGCAGCCGGGGAGCGTGTGTTGGTCCTGTGCCGGCCGGGTCTGGATCACATCGCCGGGTACTTCGGGTGCATCTATGCCGGGGCAGTCGCCGTTCCGGTGCACGAGCGACTGGCTCCACGCCTGTCCTCGGTGGTTCCCGATGCGCGAGCGCGTTTCGTGTTGGGCGTCAGCGAAACACACGAAGGCATCAGGACCGCTCTGGAGGCGCTCGGACAGGGCAGGGACCTACAGTGGGCCCTGATGGATGGGGCACCCACCGCCGCGGATCGCTGGGTGATGCCGGACATCGACGGCACCACAACGGCCATGGTGCAGTACACATCTGGGTCCACCACGGCGCCGAAGGGTGTCGTTCTGACCCATGGCAACCTGCTGCGCAACCTGGAGGCCATCCGAGAGTCCTGGCCGGGTGGCGACACCGACGTCGCTTGCTTCTGGCTACCGTCGCACCACGATATGGGCCTCATCGGTGGGGTCCTCTCGATGATCCACCTCGGGACCACCACGCACCTCATGTCGCCCACCGCCTTCGTCAAGCGGCCCATGGCATGGATGGAGGCGTTGTCACGACACCGCGCCACCTACACGGTCGCGCCGAACTTCGCCTTCGACCTCTGCGTCGAGCACAGCACCGCGCAGGAGCGTGCGGCGCTGGACTTGTCGAGCCTGCGGACTGTCATGAACGGGGCCGAACCCGTACAGGCGGCATCACTGCAGTCATTCGCAACCGCATTCGCCCCCGCCGGTTTTCGGGCGGAAGCCTTCTCTGCCGTCTACGGACTGGCCGAGGCCACACTGATGGTGTCGGGAGGGTCGGATTCCGATCTTCCGCTGGTCGCCCACATCGACCGGGAGGCACTGAATCTGGACCGTATTGCCGATGGCGTCCCGGGTGACCGGTCCGTGGCCGTGGTCGGATGCGGGCAACCTCGAGGCGGGCAGGTGGCCATCGTGAATCCGGTCACCCGGCGTCGCTGCGAGGCGAACGAGGTCGGTGAGATCTGGTTCGCCGGACCCAGTGTTGGTCAGGGGTACTGGGGCAGGCCCGACGAGTCGGAGCACGCATTTGCCGCGTCGATAGAGGAGACATCCGAGGGGCCGTTTCTGCGAACCGGCGACCTCGGTTTCCTGGCGCGAGGAGAACTCTTCATCACCGGACGAATCAAGGACCTCATCGTGATCCGCGGTGGCAACCACTATCCCAACGACGTCGAGCTGACGGTGCAGCGATGCCATCCTGCGCTGCTGTCGGGCAGGGGTGCGGCCTTCGCCTTCACCCCGGGGCTACGGCAGGTCGAAGAACTCGTCATCGTCCAGGAAGTGGCCCGCGACCGAATCGACGAGACCGAGTGCGCCGCGACGATAGACGACATCCGGGCTGCGGTTGCCGAACGATACGGACTCCACGCCCACTCGGTGCTGCTTGTCGACCGCTCCACGATTCCCACCACCTCCAGCGGCAAGATCCAGCGAGGCCAGTGTCGTCAGCATTTCCTCGACGGAAAGCTACAACCGATCGCGAAGTGGCAGAAGCCGGCGGCGACCGAAGACCTGATCAGGGCCGGGCAGTTCGAGAAAGCGGTGGCGGCTGCGGAATTGGTGAGAGTGGCGCTGACGCAACGGTCGCGTGCGGATGCGCCGAGCTGAAGTCGTCGACGACACCTGCGGATCGGACGATCTCAGCGCAAATAAGCCGACAAGCGGTTGGCGGCGGACTTCGTGGCTTCGGCCAGCCTGTGCAGGTGTTCGACGGGGAGGGTCGCGTTCGGACACGCAACGAGGGAGGCGACCACATGCCCGGCCTCGTCGAAGACGGGGGCGCCGATGGTGACCGCGGCGACCTCGCCCTCCAGCTCGCTCGGCAGGTAGTCGATGTCGGACAACTCGGTCAACAGATCGCCCACGCGTGTACGTAGCCGGTCCGACACCGCGTCGAGTGATCCCAGCGCCTCGATCATCGCCATGTGATCGTCGGTCATCCGCTCGATCGAGTAACCGCGTTCGGCGACGACCGTCAGGACCGTGCTCAGGCGGGTCCGGATCGCCTCGGGTGCTTGTCCGATCCAGGCGGACCGGACGGCGGCCGGCTCATGGGCGATGAACTCCCGGCAGATGGGTGGGCGAAGCCGGATTCGTCGGCCGTGACGGAACCATGGTGAGGTGCCGCCGTCATCGACGAACGATTCGGGGATGGCGTGGTCGGCCACGGTGACCTCGTTGGGCGAGGTACGTCGCGCCACGAAGCAGGCGATCCCGAACCGCTTGCTGAGTTCGCGGGCGCTCGCCGCGGCCCAGCGGTTCAGATGGTCGGCGCCGTCGGCGGTGCGCGCGAGGGCCACGAAGCCCGGCCCGATCCCGTAGGCGCCGGTCACGGGATCTCGGAGTACCCAGCCCTGCTCGACAAGTTCGACGACGATTGCGTGGGCCGTGGCACGCGAGAGTCCGATGTGGCGGACAATTTCAGCAAGCGTCAGCGGGCCTCGGTCCGGATCGGTGAGTAGTTCGATGATGCGGACCACGCGAGCCGTGGGAGGAGACGCGTGCGTGCGCGATGATTGACTCGCGCCGGACGGTTCACCTACGGTCTGTGTCACATAGTCAATACTGAGTGTCGAATATTCGACATGTCAAGGAGATGGAATGGTGCCGAGCACGACCGACGCGAGAGATCGACGTGCGCATCACGGGTATGAGCTGACGCATCTCGAGGCGCTGGAGGCCGAATCCGTTCACATCATGCGCGAGGTGGCCGCCACGTTTGAGCGGCCCGTGTTGCTGTTCTCCGGCGGCAAGGACTCGGTGGTCATGTTTCATCTCGCCAAGAAGGCGTTCTGGCCCGCGCCGGTACCGTTCCCTTTGATGCACGTCGACACCGGCCACAACTTCGACGAAGTGATCGAATACCGCGATCGAGTCGTCGAAGAGACGGGCGTCCGCCTGGTGGTGAGTTCGGTCCAGGATGACATCGACGCCGGGCGGGTGGTCGAGGACACCGGACCGGGTGGCAGTCGCAATCGCCTGCAGACAACCGCCCTGCTGCGCGGCATCACCGAGAACCGGTTCGATGCCGTCTTCGGCGGTGCCCGTCGCGACGAGGAGAAGGCCCGCGCGAAGGAGCGCGTCTTCAGCTTCCGTGACGAGTTCGGCGCCTGGGATCCCCGAGCCCAACGTCCCGAGCTCTGGCACCTCTACAACGGCCGCCACCACAAGGGTGAGCACATCCGGGTTTTCCCGCTCAGCAACTGGACCGAACTCGACATCTGGCAGTACATCGGGGCCGAGGACATCGAACTGCCACCCATCTATTACGCCCACGAACGTGAAGTGATCCCGCGTGACGGGATGCTGCTCGCGAAGACAAGATTTCTGCAGGAGTATCCCGGCGAGGAGACCAGGACCGAGTTGGTCCGATTCCGCACCGTCGGCGACGCGACCTGTACCGGCTGTGTGCTCAGCGACGCCGACACCATCGAGAAGGTCATCGCCGAAATCGAGATCACCCGGGTCACCGAACGTGGGGCGACCCGGGCCGATGACCGTATCTCGGAGGCGGGTATGGAGGATCGGAAGAAGGAAGGGTACTTCTGATGGGCGCCGGGAACGAAGTGAGCGGGCCCGGTGTGATGGGCGCCGGGAACGAAGTGAGCGGGCCCGGTGTGATGGGCGCCGGGAACGAAGTGAGCGGGCCTCGTCGAGGCGCCAAGGAACTGCTCCGCCTGGCAACGGCCGGCTCGGTCGACGACGGCAAGTCCACCCTGATCGGCCGACTGCTGTTCGACTCGAAGGCGATCTTCGCCGATCAGCTCGAATCCATCGAACGCACCAGCGCCGAACGCGGTGACGAATATGCGAATCTCGCGCTGCTGACCGACGGGTTGCGGGCCGAGCGCGAGCAGGGCATCACGATCGATGTCGCCTACCGGTATTTCGCCACGCCGAAGCGCAAGTTCATCATCGCCGATACCCCCGGGCATGTGCAGTACACCCGCAACATGGTGACCGGCGCGTCGACTGCCGACCTCGCGATCATCCTCATCGACGCGCGCAAGGGAGTGCTCGAACAAACCCGTCGGCACGCGTTTCTCTCGACCCTTCTGGGTATCCCGCACTTGACGATCTGCGTCAACAAGATGGATCTCGTCGACTGGTCGCAGGAGCGGTTCGACGAGATCTGCGATGACTTCGTGGCTTTCGCCGCCAAACTGAACGTCACCGACCTGACATTCATACCGTTGTCGGCGCTGGCCGGTGACAACGTGGTCGAGCAATCGGCGAACATGCCCTGGTACGAGGGCCGTCCGCTCCTGAATCATCTGGAGAACGTCTACCACGCGTCGGACCGCAATCTCATCGACGCGCGGATGCCGGTGCAGTACGTCATCCGGCCACAGCGCAGCGACGGCGCCGATCACCGCGCCTATGCCGGTACGGTGGCCGGCGGGGTGTTCTCTCCCGGCGATGAGATTGTCGTGTTGCCAAGTGGATTCAGTACCACGATCACCGAGATCTGGGGTCCCGGAGGTAGCAAGGTCGACGAGGCGTTTGCGACCATGGCCGTCTCGATCGAACTCGCCGACGAGATCGACATCGTTCGTGGAGACATGCTGGCACGACCCAACAACCGCCCCTACGTCGGCCGCGATCTCGACGCCATGGTGTGCTGGTTCTCCGACGACACCGAACTTCGCCCCGGGAACCGCTACCAGATGATGTGTGGCACCCGCATGACCCGGGCGCAGGTGAGCGGCCTGAACTACCGTCTCGATGTGAACACGCTGCACCGTGACGAAGAGGCGAAGACGCTGGGGCTCAACGAGATCGCGCGCGTCGCCCTGCACACTCAGCAGCCGGTGATGTTCGACTCCTACCGGAAGAATCGGGAAACCGGAAGCTTCATCCTGATCGACGAGGCCACCAACAAGACGGTTGGCGCCGGCATGATCACCGCACCGGTCAGCAAGGACAGTCACGTCGTGTGGCAGACCACCAAGGTGGGTCGGGAGCAGCGGACTCATCAGGGTGCCACCATCTGGTTGACCGGTCTGTCCGGATCGGGAAAGTCGGCGCTGGCCGTCGAACTGGAGCGGCGCCTGGTCGCCGAGAGCCGGCCGGCCTACCTGATGGACGGCGACAATCTGCGGCACGGACTCAACGCCGATCTCGGTTTCTCCGATGACGATCGCCGCGAGAACATCCGTCGCACCAGTGAGGTCGCGGCGTTGTTCGCCGATGCGGGCGCGGTGGCCATCGTCTCGTTGATCAGCCCGTTCGCCGAGGAACGTCAGCGTGCGCGGGAGATTCACGCCGAGCGTCGGCTGCCGTTCTACGAGATCTTCATCGACACCCCGCTGGAGGTCTGCGAGGAAAGGGACCCCAAGGGCCTGTATGCGAAGGCGCGCCGAGGTGAGATCAGTCAGTTCACCGGGATCGACTCGCCATATGAACGTCCTGTCACCCCCGACATCGTCGTGACACCATCGGACGGGTCGCCCCTCGAGGTGGCCGAATCGGTCATCCGCAACCTGGGACTGTAGGAGACGAAGTGTCGGACGATCGCGTCCTCGCCGGCGAGTTGGCCACTGCCGCCGGAGAATTGCTCATGGACATCCGTGCCGAGAGCGGCTTGACCGGAAAGGAACTCGGCAAGGCCGGCGATCTGCGGTCCAACGAGTTGCTGTTGGCCAGGCTGGCCGCGAGGCGACCCGCCGACGCTGTGCTCTCGGAGGAATCAGCCGATGACAAGAACCGGTTGTCGGCGGACCGGGTGTGGATCATGGATCCGGTTGACGGTACCCGCGAATACGGCACCGAAGGGCGCACCGACTGGGCGGTGCACGTGGCGCTGTGGTCCGCCGACAGCGGGCTGATAGCGGGTGCGGTGGCGCTCCCGGCGCTCGGTGTCACCTACGTCGATGACGCACAGCCCGTGGAGCCGATCGACGGATTGGCGACCGCGCCGAAGGGTCAGCTACCCAGGGTGGTGGTGAGTGCCTCACGGCCACCGGAGTTCTCGCAGGCCGTGGCCGATGCCATCGGTGGCGAGGTGTTGCAGATGGGGTCGGCAGGCGCCAAGGCGATGGCCGTCGTCCGCGGCGAAGCGGATGCGTATGTCCACGCCGGCGGGCAGTACGAGTGGGACTCGGCGGCACCCGTCGCGGTGGCGCAGGCAAAAGGGTTGTGGTGCGGCCGGATCGACGGATCGCCACTTGTCTACAACCGCGACGACACCTATCTCCCGGATCTGGTGATCTGCCGTCCGGAACTGCGGGAGAAGATCATCGGAGTGACGTCGGCGTTCGCGTGACCTGGACTCTGAGTGGGCTTGCGAGCAACCTCGGTCCCTGAGGAGCGAGCTTGCGAGGATGCGTCGCCTATCGGTCCCTGAGGAGCGAGCTTGCGAGCGTCACGAAGGGCCGACCCAACGCGTGCGACCCTTCGCCAGCGCTTCGGGTCTCCTCAGGAATCGGGTGGGGACTTGCGACGGCTCCGACTCGACAGGGACCGAATCAAGTCGATGTCACCCTCGATCAGCGCCTCCTTCTTGCGACGCGACCAGCCGTGAATACGGCGCTCGATGGCGTACGCGTCGGCTACGGTGTCCAGCTCGGCGTACCAGACGAGCTTTAGCGGCCTGCGAGTGGAGGTGAATCCGATCTGCGCGGTGTGGTGTTCGTCCATCCGACGTTCGAGATCGCGTGTGCTGCCGACGTAATACTTCTTGTCGGCGCACTCGAGGAGATATACCCAAGGCATGCAGCCATTCTGGGTGTGATCGGGCGGCGAGAAACGAGACGCTGGTCAACTGTGGATAACCGCGAGCTGTTTGGTGCGATGTGGATTGCCCTTCGTGACGCTCGCAAGCTCGCTCCTCAGGGACCGGGGTGGGACGCTCGCAAGCTCGCTCCTCAGGGACCGGGGTGGGTCGCTCGCAAGCTCGCTCCTCAGGGACCGGGGTGGGTCGCTCGCAAGCTCGCTCCTCAGGGACCGGGGTGGGGTCACCCATTCCTCGGGACGGTGGTGCCCCGACTTCGATCCCTGAGGAGGTTCGGAGCGCTAGCGTAGGGCCGTCACGAAGGGGCCCTTCGTGACGCATCCTCGCAAGCTCGGAGGCTCCTCAGGGACCGGGTGGTGATGCATCCTCGCAAGCTCGGAGGCTCCTCAGGGACCGGGTGGTGATGCATCCTCGCAAGCTCGGAGGCTCCTCAGGGAGCGGGTGGGCCCGCTTCCTCGCAGGCGTCCCTGTGATCGGGTGCGTGGCGCATCCCGGTCAGGGGAGGTCGACCTTGGAGGCCAGCCAGCGGCCGTCGATCAGGTCCATGGTCATCACCACTCTGCTGCGGTCGATCCGGGGTTCGGGGGTGGACGCGTTCTTCACGTTCTGGTCGATGAACAGCAGGACCACCACCTTGTCCTTGGCCGCGGACTGGATGCCCGACTCGATGACCTTGCCCTGCGCGTCCGCCTTGTTGTCGACCAGCAGCTGACGAAGCTGCGCACTCGACTTGGCGTACATGTCCTTGAATTCTCCTGTGGCACCACCGAGTACGGTTGCGAAGTCCTTGTCCACGCTGTCGGCGCTGACGCTGGTCAGAGACACCGCGTACTGCTCGGCCGCCGACTGCGCGGCAACGGCTGCGTTGTGAATGTCGCGGTCCTGCTTCCACTCCCAGCCGAACCAAGTCGCGAGGCCGACGCCTGCGATGGCAACGAGCGTGACAGCGGCGGCGAGGACCCGGCCGGTGCGGCGACCGGTCAGCGCCGACCGCATCCGGGCGCGCCGCGTCGGTACGGCAGAGGTCACGACTTCGGGGGTGGCGTCGTCAGTCGCTGTGTCGGTAGGCGCATCTGCGCTGTCGTCGACAGTGGGGGTCGCGGTGGGCTCGGCGACGAACTCATCGGCCTCGGCGACCTCCGTAGGCGTGGACGTGGTCTCGGTATCGGCGGCGGTGCCGCGGCGCGAACTGGGCTTGGCCCCGGCGATCCGCTTGGCGGTGGAGCGTGCCGACGGTGGGCGTACCGAGGACGACTTGTGCGGTGCCGGTGTCGTGGTGGTGTTCACGATGGTCCTTTCGATCGTTGGTGCGGTCAGGTCATTTCGACGGCAGCGCGGGTCCGGCGAAGGGGAGTGGAATCGACTGTGGACCGGTCGGCGACGGACTCGACCGTGCATCAGGGGCCGCATCGGGTGGTGGTCCTGCGGTGTCGTCGCCGGGCGGACGCGGCGCGTTGCGTGCTCCTCGGATCAGCACCGTCGGGTCGTCGTTGTTGCAGTAGGTGTACAGGTACGGCTCCGGGAAGTCCGGCTGCGTGGGTGGCAGTCGAGGCAACCCGTAGTCACAGGCGTTGCGTGGATAGATGTTCACGGCTGCCCAGATCCCACCGTCGCGCATCGTGGTTGCCAGCGCACCGAGAGTGGAACCGTCGCGGTCGACGGGGAAGAAGAACTCCTGAAGGGCCGGCACACGCAGGTACGCCATCTGGGTGACGGTCGCGAGGTTTCCCAGTAGCTGCACCATCGTGGGCGCGTTGTCGGCGATGATGGCGTCGGTGGCACGCAGCGCCGCGGGTGTCCGATTCAGCAGCGTGCGATACCCGTTCTGTTTGCGTGCCGCACCGGCCATCAGGTGTTTGAGGTCCTGGGAGGTCGCGGTCAGTGCCGGCGCGCCCTGGCCGAAAGTGGTCAGCACCGTGCGACTGGTCTTGAGCAAACTCACCGTCTGTGGGAGGACCGAGTCGAGCGTCGAGATGAGAAAGGTTCCGCCGTCGATGATGTCGGCCAGACGCTGTGAACCTTGCGGGGAGACACCGAGTTCGTGGGTGATGGTCCGCAGCTTGTCCGGGTCGATCTGATCGAGCATTCCGCTGGCGTCGTCGAGCACGTTGGCGAGCGGGACCGGAGTCGACGTCTGGTCAGCCGAGATCAACGCACCGTCGGTGAGGTAGGGCCCCGTTGACGTCGACGGCCGGAAATCCAGGTACTGTTCGCCGGCCAGGGACAGGCCCGCGACCCTGACCTCGCCGCGCACCGGAATCTGCACATCCGGGTCGATGTCGGCCACGGCGACGACACCGTCAGCGCTGAGGTCGACCCTCTGCACACGGCCCACCGGGACACCGCGCAGGGTGACGTTCTGTCCGGCCAGCAGACCGCCGGATTCCTTGAGCTGCACTCGGACCACCATGGGGGAACTCGCGGGTGAACTGTGGAAGACCCCGAACGTGAGGTAGCCGAGACCGAGGATCAGGACACCGGCCAGCCCGAGTGCGGACAGCCCCAGTCGATGTCGCCGACCGGTCCGGGTCGCCGACACGATACCGCGGGCGGGCAATTCCACGAAGCCGGTCAGGAACGAGGACGGGTCGGCGGGGCCCGTGCGGGTTGTCGAGGTCATCGCGGTGGTTCCAACTTCTTGCGCAGCTTTTCCAAGGTGTAGGTGATGGTTCCGACGAAGTTCCCGACGTCGCTGACGTCGGGCAATCGGGCGCCCGGATCGGCGCGGTGTCGGGGATCGGCCAGGGCACCGATGGAAAGGTCCTGGAGGTCTGCATTGACGTGGGCTGCGGTGGAATTGGTGACCTTGATGACCGGAGCAATCAGTGCGTTCATCTTGGTGAGGTCGGCGCCGGGCGCGGTAGCAGCGTCGTTGAGGTCTTTCGACAACAAGTTCAGGTTGGCGACCAGATTCTGCGTCTTGCCGGTGGCGATCGATGGATACCGCGACAGCTGTGTACTGAGCCGACCCACCTGATCGACGAGGCTCATGATCTGTGCCGAGTTGTCGGCGATCACGGCCAGCGCGGGTCCGGCCGCGGCGATCGAGTCGTTGATGGTGTTCTGTTGCGCGGACATCGTCGAGACGAGGGCGTCGGTCTGGCGCAACGCGTTGCGGATGTCGTCGGCCCGCGCGGACAACGACGAGATGAGGCGGGTCGAGCGGGCGATCATGTCGGCGAGTTGGTCACCGTGGTCGCCGACGGTGTGGCCCAGGCCGTTCACGATGGTGGTGAGATCGCGCAGGACGCCGCCGTTGACCAAGAGGGCTGATGTGGACAGGATCTCCTCGACGCTCGTGGCCGCTCCGGTGTCCGCCAGAGCGATGGTGTCGCCGTCGCCGAGATCTGTTGTTCCGGTGGTGGTCTGACGGGGCGGTTCCAGCGCGACGAAGACGTCGCCGAGCGGGGTGGCCGAGCGCAACTCGGCGCGCGTGCCGACCGGGAGTGTGACGTCGTCGCGGACCTTCATGGTGACCACGGCGACGTAGTCGTGCACTGACATGGCCTCGACGGACCCGACGTCGGCGCCGTTGAGTTTGACCTTGGCGTCCTCTGGCAGGTTCAGGGCGTTGGCGAACTCGGCGCGTAGGGTGAAGGTCTCGGCGGACTCGCCCCCCTTGGTGGGCAGAGGAAGATCGGCGAGACCGACCCCACAACCGGCCAGCATGACGGCGCAAGCCGCCAGTGCGACCAGCCGGAGTGCGGCCTTCATCGTGGGGCTCCCGCCATCGCCTCGAGCATCCCGGTCATCCCGAAGTCGGGCCCGAAGTCGCGTAGGGTGCCGGTGGCACAGCCGAGTTGGCGCATACCCAGGACGTTGCAGACCTCCTTGACCAGCTGGCCATCGAAGAAAACCTTCTCGAGTTGTGCGTGAACTCGCGCGATGCCGGCACGTTGGTCGATCGTGTTGTAGGCGTTGTCCATCACGAGTGGCGCGACGTCGACGAACTCCGACAGCTGGCGCTGGTAGTCGGCGAGCGCGCGGGTGACCGTGGTCGCGCCGGAGACGGTGTCCGCGACATCCTTGCGACGCTGCTGCATCAGATCGGTCGCTTCACCGAGTATGGCGTTGATCTTGGCGCCGGTCGTGCCCCATCCGATGTTCTGGTCGGCCAGCAGGTCCGACATCTGCTCAACTGACGACCCGAACGCGCGAATGGCCTTGTCGTTTCGGGCTGCCGTTTCCGAAAGGACGGACATGTCGTCGACGACGCCGGTGATGGCGTCGCGGGTCTGTTTCCCGTCGTCGGGTCCGAGGGCGATGGCCCGAGAGAGTGACCCGAGCGCGGACCGGATGTCGGCGCCGTTGCCCGCGGTCATCGCTGCCCCCGTATCGAGGAGGTCGGCGACCGGACCGCTGCCGCGATTGTCGCCCCGGAGTTGCACGGACATCTTGTCGGCCATGGCAAGCATCCGATCCACCTCGACGGGCGTGCGGGTGCGGGTCAGGTCCAGGTGAGCGTGGTCATACATCCGGGGGCCGCCCTGATACGGCGGGGTCAGTTCCACATGCCGATCGGTCAGCACCGAGGTGGAGACGGTCACCGCGGTGACACCGGCCGGTATCGGCGTGTCCGAGTCGATCTGCAACTCGACTTCGACAAACCCTGCGTGGGGGGTGACCTTGGTGACCTTCCCGACCGGCATGCCGAGGACGGCGACCGCGTTACCCGCGTACAGTCCGGCGCCGTTGTCGAACTGCGCGTCTACGGTGATCGTGTGCGAACTGTCGGTGCAGGCGCGGACGACGCCGAAGACCAACAGCGCGGCAACGATGAGCAACGCCACCTTGACTATTCGGCCGCGGATCATCGGCAGTCCTTGAAGTAGGGCGGTAGGTTTACGAGGTCGGCCTGTTTGGAGATGGCGCACATCCAGGAGTCGATCAAGGGTCCGGCGGGTGCGGAGAAGTCGGTTTCATTGCCGGTCCCCGTGGCGTTCGCGAAATTGCGGACCGGGACGGGCAGGATCTCCATGGTGTTGCGCAGCAGCGTGTCGTTGCGGCGAAGGCTGTCGAGCAGACCGTCGAGATTGGTGATCAGCTTGTCGAGGCCGGTGCGGTCGGCCACCACGACCTGTCGGAGCTGGTCGGCCAGTACCGTTGTGGCGTCGAGTAGCCGATTGATCATCACCTGGCGGGTCAGCAATGCGCGCAGCAATTCTCGGCCTTGCGTGATGAGCTGACCGAGACCGTCTTGCTGCCGCCGGATCACCTCGGTGAGTTTTTGCGTGCTGGTCAGCAGCGACCCGATTTGTCCGCGCCGATCGGCGAGGATGTTCGACAGGTTCTGGACGTTGGTCAACACCTGCGGGATCAACTGCGGTGTGCCGTCGAGTTGTTGTGACAGCGTGGTCATCGACCGGCCGATCTGTTCGGCGTCCACCTGTTCGAAGGTGGTCGTCGCGTTCTGCAGTACCTGCTGCAGGTCATAGGGGACCGTGGTGTGCGAGAGCGTGATGAGACCGTCTGGTAGCGATCCGGAACCCGCGGGGGAGATTTGGATGTATCGGGAACCGAGCAGGGTGGTCAGCTTGATGGACGCCTCCGTCTCGGAGCCGAGCGCCACATCGTCGTTGACTTCCATGGTCACCGTGACGAAGGTGCCGTCCAGGCTGGTACCGGTGACCGATCCCACCGGAACGCCGGCAACGCTCACCGAATCGCCGGAGGTCACACCGGCGGCCTGAGCGAACTGCGCGTGCACCTCCTGCTTCCCGATCCCGGACGCGCTCAGTTGGATCAGTCCGAGCGCGATGACCACGATGGAAATCAGTGCGACGCTGCCGATGATGACCTTGTTCCAGCTCTCGATCGGTCGGGACATCGAGTGACGCAGACGGGCGACGACATTTCTCATGGTGTCACCTGCAGATCGGGGATTGCGTGATTTGGCCGGAGGGGGTCGCGTATTTGACGATCGACGGAATCACGGTGCTCAGCGCCGGTATCAACGTCGCGTTGAAGTTGCACAGATAGGTGTCGATGTAGGCGCCCGATTGGGTTGCTCGGGCCAATCCTTTCAGCAGGGGTGGCAGATTGAAACCGAGATAGCCGAACTCGTCCTTGTTGGCGAGGAAGTGTCCGAGGAATCCCGGTTGGCGGGAGAGCATCTGCTGTGCCTCGGGCAGGGCGGCCTGTGCCAGCGCCGATGCCCGGTCGGCCACCTGGGCCGTCGTGTCCAGCGAATGGATGAACGAATCACGTTGCGCGGTGATCTTTTCGAAGATCGTGCGGGCGCTGACCAGGACGGTGTCGATGTTGCCTCGCTGCGCTGCCATGGCGCCGATGACGCGGGAGAGGTTGTCGATGACCTCGCCGAGCACCTGGTCGGGGCCGGCGATGGATTCCGCGAGTGTCGATGTCTGGGCGACGAGGGTCGCGATCGAACTCGAATCACCCTGCAGGCCTTTGATCAGTGCCTCGGTGAGGTTGTCGACCTGTTGTGGATCGAGCACGCTGAAGAGCGGTTCGAAGCCGTTGAGGAGAGCGGAGATGTCGAAGGACGACTCGGTATGTCCGAGGGGTATCTGGCCGTCGTGCAAGGGGGCCTTGTCGGTGAAGTCGGTCCGTGACAGTCCGAGATACCGTTGGCCGACGATGTTCTGATAGATGATGGACGCCTTCGTCCCGCCGTCGACGACCTGATCGGTGTCGACCTCGAACTGCACGCGCGCGTTGGTGCCGTCGAGGGCGACGGAGTCCACCCGCCCGACGCGGACTCCGGCCATCCGGACGTCGTCCCCGGTCTTCAGGCCGGTGACATCGGTGAAGATCGCACTGTACTTCGCGGTGTCCTGTGACACGTCACGCTGGAGGGTGACCACCACTGTTGAGGTGAGCGCCAAGGCGACGAGGAGGAACAGGATCAGCCCGATGAGTGGTCTGCGGATGCTCATGATCCCCCCGGTTCGAGTTCCGATGCGTGCTCATTCGTCGGCGCGGCCGCGGACGCGGGAGAGACGTTGATGGTGGCACCGCGCGCGAGGGGACCGAGCAGGATGGTGTTCGCGCTGTTCGGACCACCCCCGACGAGTCCGCCGAGCGCCGATTGTTCTTGTTGGCTGCCGACTGAGCCGACGTTGCCGCCCATGCTCGTGGTCTGGTATCCAGGGGTGAGTCCCTTGCGCACGTCGCTCTTGAGCACCGGCGGCGACACGCTGCTGGGAGCGGTTGTGCAGCTGGGTCCTTCCAGCTTCCCGTACCGGGGGCAGTCGGCTCGCGTGTACAGCTTGTGCGGGGTGAATTGGAACAGGAACTTTCCGGTGGCGTTCTGTTGACCGACCGGCCAGAATTCGGTGAACCACTTGTCGGAGATGACTCGCAGGTTGGTGACGATCGAGGTGAAGGACGAGCTGCCCGCGGCCACCACGGAGAGGACCGGTGCTGCCTGGGTGGTGATCTTGATGATCTGGTCGGTATTGCGTCGCAGGGCCGTGTTGACCCGCGCGGTCGTCGAGATCCCCGCTCCGAGAAGATCTGAGAGAGCAGCGGACTCGCGCGCGAGGGTCTGCATCGGTGCCACCGAACTGTGCAGGGCGTCGAGGAGGTCGGGTGCCGACTTCCGTAGGCCCGTGACCGCGGTGCTCAACGAGCTCAGAGTGGAGGGGCCTCCGTCTGGCTCCAGTGCCCCGTCGAGTTCGCCGACGATGCGATCGAGCTGAGAGCCCGCCTCGGCGATCTCGGGGCCGCGCCGATCGGTGGCCGCGGCAACGGCGGCGAGCATGCCGACGGTTCGGTCGCTGCCGGCCCGTGCGGATGCGGCAACGATGTCACGCAGCTTGGTCAGGGCGGTCTGGAACTGCACGGTCGAGGCGTGGGCATCCTGCACGATGACATCGCCGCTTGTGATCGCCGGGGCGGCCCCGTTGTCGATCAGCTGGACCGACGAAACGGCGAAGACGTTGCTGGGCACCACGCGCGCGGTCACCGTGCGTGGGATGCCGGCGGCCCGCTCGGGTGTGATGGCGATGTCGACGGTGTTGTCGGCGCCACCCGTTGCCGGCTTCACTCCGGTGACCGTGCCGACGATGATGCCGCGGAACTTCACATCGGAGTTCACCGGCAGGCCGTCGCCGACGTCGGCGAGTTCGGCGGTGACACCGACGGCGGGCGTGAATGTCCCACCGGCTTTGAGCCCGATCACCGCCAGTACGACGGTGATCAGCAGGATGGCGATGATGCCGGTGACGAGGAGTCGCTTGTTCGACAACCCGTGCGGTCCGGCGTCATGGATGCTCGGGGATTTCATCCGCTCAACCTGGCGCCGCTCCCGACACCCCAGAATGCCACGGTGAGAAGAAGATTGGCGACGATCATCACCGAGATGCTGGCGCGCATCGCCCGCCCGGATGCGGTGCCCACGCCCTGTGGCCCCCCGCTGGCGTAGAAGCCGTAGTAGCACTGGATGGAGCTCGTGATGATCACGAAGATCACCGCTTTGGTCAGTGAATAGACGATGTCGGTCGGATTGAGTACGAGTGCGAAGTAATGCTGGTAGGTGCCGCCCGACAGTCCGCCGGCCAAGCCGACGACCAACTGTACCGAGATGTAGTTGACGGCCAGACAGACGAGGTAGAGCGGTATGACGGCAGCGATCGACGCCAACAGGCGGGTCGAGACCAGGTAGGGGATCGGTCGGATCGCGAGTGCTTCCAGGGCGTCGATCTCCTCGGAGATACGCATCGCGCCGAGTTGTGCGGTGAAGCGGCAGCCCGCCTGGGCGGCGAAGGCGAGAGAGGCCATGATCGGCGCGAGCTCGCGCGTGGTCGCGGTGGAGGCGACCATGCCGGTGGCGGGTTCCATACCGAGCAGATGCAGGGCGTTGTATCCCTCGATCCCCACGATGGCGCCTGCGGCGCCACCGAGCACGATGATCACCCCGGCGGTTCCACCGCCGACCACGATCGAACCATTGCCCCACGTGACGTCGGACAGGATGCGCAGGCACTCTTTGCGATAGTGCCGAACGGCGGTCGGGATCGAGACGAGCGCTCGCACAGCGAATGCGGCGAGGTGGCCGATGCGCAAGATGACGTCGAGGACCGCGTCGGTGGTGCGGACCAGCGGGCGCAGTCCGCTGGGGTAGTAGGTGGAGGCCATCAGAACCCCGTCCGGGGGAACAGCATCACGTACATCTGGGTGAAGCCGACGTTGACGAGCATCAGCAGGATGATGGACGCCACGACGGTGGCGTTGACCGAGTTGGCCACGCCGGCCGGACCACCCCGGGTGGTGAGTCCTTTCTGGCATGCGACGATCGCCACGATTCCCCCGAACACAACCGATTTCACCATCGTCAGATAGAAGTCCGACATCGTCGCGAACGAGGCGAATGTCGTCACGAAGGTTCCCGGTGTGCCGTTCTGGACGAAGGTGTTGAAGAGATACCCGGACAGGAAGCCGACAAAGCAGACGACGCCGGTGAGGGCGACGCTGACCAGCACGGCTGCGGCGAGTCGGGGCACGACGAGTCGTTGGATCACCGAGAGGCCCATGACCTCCATCGCATCGATCTCGTCCCGGATCTTGCGGGAACCGAGGTCCGCACACACTGCGGAACCGGCGGCCGAGGCCATCAGGAGGGCGGAGACCATTGGTGCGCCCTGGCGGATCACCGCGAGACCGCTGGCCGCTCCGGCGAGTGAGTTCGCCCCGACCTGGCCCGCCAGCAGTGCGAACTGGATGGACAAGGTCATGCCGATGGGGATGGCCACGAAGATCGTGGGAAGCGCCGACGCCGACGCCATGAACGTGGACTGGCGGATGAACTCTTTGACCGGGAACCGAAGTCTCAGCAGGTCGACGATCAGGTACTGCATGGCCCGAGCGCCTAGAACGCACTGTCCACCAACGGTTTCCAGTGATGCTCGGGGATGCCGGTGAACGTATCCGCCCATCCAGGCGGCGATCTCGTCGGTCGCCTGTGGTGGGGGTGGCCCTTCGTGACGCTCGCAAGCTCGCTCCTCAGGGACCGGGGGGTGCTCGGCTCGCTCCTCAGGGACCGGGGGGTGCTCGGCTCGCTCCTCAGGGACCGGGGGGTGCTCGGCTCGCTCCTCAGGGACCGGGGGGTGCTCGGCTCGCTCCTCAAGGACCGGGTGCTCGGCTCGGTTCGCGGGGACCGGGGGGTGCTCGGCTCGCTCCTCAGATGTCAGGGAATGCTCGGCTCGGCTCGCGGGGTGGTCGCCTTGTTCTGCAGGGCCCGGGGAGTGCTCGCGCCGTCCCGCAAGTGTCGGGGGATGGTCGCGCCCGCTCTCGGGAGACAGTTGGTCTTGTCGTGCTGTGCGGGTCCAGATGCCACTGTTGACGGCGGGCATCGGTTCCCCCTCTCTGGCCCGGTGGATTCCTCGGCATCCCACGTCCGATCGCGGGACGCCGGGGCCGCGGCGCGCACCCCGGGCCGCGGGCACGACACCGGAGAGCGGTGGTCGTCAGATGTACCAGCCGCCGTTGACGCCGATGGCCTGACCGGTGATGAACCCGGCCTGTTCCGAGCACAGGAATGCGGCTGCCGCAGCGACGTCGCCGGGCAGACCGGCGCGGCGCACCGGTGTCAAGGCGGCGAGGTCGTCGAGCGCGGGCAGCAATCCCTCCTCGACCGCCTTGTCGGCCATCGGCGTGGAGATGATCGAGGGCGGAATGGTGTTCACGGTGATCCCGTGCGGTGCATATTCGAAGGCGAGCGCCTTCGTCAGCCCGATGACACCACCTTTGGACGCGACATAGTGGGCCCGTTCGGGCGCCCCCGACTGGGCACTCGACGACGAGATCGTGACGATGCGTCCCCACTGCCCGGCCTGCATGTCCCCGATGACGGCCTGGGTGCAGTTGAAGGTTCCGGTCAGGTTGACCGAGATGATCCGGTCCCATTCATCCTGTGCGATATCCGGATACGGCATCTGGGATTCGACGCCGGCGCTGGTGACGAGGATCTCCACCGGTCCGAACCTCTCGCGGATCATGCCCATCGCCTTGTCGACCGCGGTCCGATCCGAGACGTCGACCGCGAATGCGATGGCTTCCGCGCCGCGGGCACGTAATTCGGCGGCGACATCTTCGGCGGCATCGCCGTTCTGATCGAGGACACCGACCCGATGCCCGGCGTCGGCGAGATGCTCGGCGATCGACCGGCCGATTCCCGATCCGCCGCCGGTGACGACAGAAGTGCGGACGGAGGTCGTGACCGTTGTGGTACTGGTCATTTCGACTCACCGGCCTTCGGGGTGAACTCGAGATGCAACTCGGTGAGCCCGCGGAGGATATAGGTCGGCTCGAAGTTGTACCGTCGATCGCCATCGACACCGTGGTGCTCCTCGGAGACCCGGATGTCGTCCATTCGCTCGAGGAATCGTTCGACCGAGACCAGACCCTCGATCCGGGCGAGCGGACCACCGGGACATGAATGGATTCCCTTGCCGAACGTCAGGTGCTCGCGAACATTGGTCCGGTCGAGATCGAAGGTGTTCGGGTCCGGGAAATGGTCGGGGTCACGATTGGCCGCCCCCGGGCAGAACATCAGGATGGTGCCGGCGGGCACCTCGGTGTCACCGACGGTGGTGGTCTTGCGGGCCACCCGGAAACCGCTCTTGACCGGGCTCTCCATCCGCAGGGTCTCCTCGATGAACGTCGGGATGATCCCCGGATCGTCGCGCAGTCGCTGCTGCAGGTCGGGCTGCTCGCCGATGAACCGCAGCGCCGCGCTGATCAGCTTCGTGGTGGTCTCCTGGCCTGCGGCGAAGAGGAAGGTCGCGGTGCGGACGACCTCGAAGACCTCCGGGGTGCTGCCGTCCTTGTACTTGGATTCGGCCAACGAGGTGAGAACGTCCCCTCGCGGCTCGGCGCGCCGTTCCTCGATGTAGGCGGTGAACTTGTCGTCGAGCCACTGCAGCGGGTTGTCCGCCATGATCTCCGAGTCCAGAGCGCCGGGCCGGCTGCCTTTGCGTGGCACCCCGAGCGCGGTCCGGAACTCCTCATGATCCTCTTCGGGCACCCCGAGCAGATCGGCTATCACGAGCAAGGAGAACGGCTTTGCGAACTCCTCCATCAGCTCGCACTCGCCACGGGCGATGAACTCGTCGATGAACTCGTCGACGAGCCGACGCATGAACTCCTCGTTCTCCTTGATGCGGCGGGGCGTCAGGAGGCGGCTGAGCAGACCGCGAGCGCGCGTGTGATCGGGAGGGTCCATGGTGACCATGTGCTCGTGCAGGGGGAGCTCGTCGCGGTGCGCGTCGATCAGGTCGCTGATGTCGTCACCGGTCACCTCGAACGGGAGGCCCGGGAAGGGGCCGGTGGGGGAGACGCACGACGAGAAGGTTGCGGGGTCCTTGAGGACGGTCACCGCCTCGGCATGGCCGGTGATCGCGAGGACACCGAAGTGCGGCTCTTTGGCCACTGGACACTTGCTCCGCATCTCGTCGAAGTACGGATTGGGGTCGGGGACCAGGCTCTGATCGGTGAAGAAATTCAGAGAAGTCAGATCGCTCACCGGAAACCTCCTGTGGGGCAACGGTCGTCAGATGCAAAGTTCTGCTGGCTGAAGAAAATGGTCGGCAATGCTGAGCGAGTGCTCAGCGGCGTGTAATACTTGTTACCACGCGCCACAGATGAGGTCAAGATCACAGTCGCCGAGAAAGGGTGATTGTGCCGGTTTAGGGTGAAATGTCGAGTCGATGAGAGGTGACATGGTGGCCGAGCGGAGATTCGGATCGACGGAGGCGAAGAATCGTTCGATCCTGTTGGATGCAGCCGAGATTCTGATGCTCGAAAGCGGCTACGCCGCAGTCACTTCACGGAAGGTCGCCCAGGCGGCGGGGTTGAAGCCGCAGCTGGTCCATTACTACTTCCGCACGATGGACGAGCTTTTCCTGGAGATGTTCCGGCGGAGAGCCGAACAGGGGCTCGAGCATCAGCGCGCCCTGCTGGAGTCGCCGCAGCCGCTCTGGGCGCTCTGGCAGTTCAGTATCGATCCATCGGTCGCCCAGTTCGCGACCGAACTCGTCGCACTCGCGAGTCATCGACCTGCGCTACGCGCGGAGATCGCACGGTACTCGGATCAGCTGCGGGTGCAGGCGCGGGAGGCGATCGAGAAGATCTTGCCCACCTACGACGTCAAACCGTGGGATCCTTCGGCCGACGTCGTGATCGTGATGATCACCAGTGTGTCCCGAATGGTCATGATGGAGAAACAACTCGGCTTCGACACCGGACACCGCGAGACGTTCGAGTACATCGAGCGCTTCATTCACAAATTGGAAGGTGACCCCCGCCCGCACCATGTCACCGCGTCGATCGGTTACGCCTGAGAACGGTTGTGCCGCAGCCGTAGCCCCGACAACACGCTCGCCAGCGCGGTTCGCACATCGGCGACCTCGATCCGCATCAGATCATCCTGCGACAGGGAGTCGAGGTCGCCGGAGGTACTGAGCCGGTACTCGCGTTCCTCCTCCGCTGCCTCGATGATGTTGCGGATGAAGCGACCGTTGCCCGCCACGTCGCTCGCTCGCCGTATACCCGAATCGCCGACCTGCACGTCGTGGTAGAGCGGCGTGCATGCCTGTTCGAGTTCGGCGACCGATGCGGGGGTCAGCAGCGAATCCCGCTTGCGTGCGATGAAATCCCCGATTTGTGCGAGCTCGTGCGGGGTATAGGACTCGAAGCGGACGCGACGGGCGAACCTGGAGGAGAGACCGTCGTTGGAGGCGAGGAAACGATCGATCTCGGCGTCGTAGCCGGCGATGATCACCACGAGCCGGTCGCGGTCGTCCTCCATCCGGGCCAGCAGTGTGTCCACCGCCTCCTTGCCGAAGGCATCGCCACCGGACAGGCCCTGTTGGATCAGCGTGTACGCCTCGTCGATGAACAGCACGCCGTCCATCGCGGAGTCGATGACCGCCGACGTCTTCGGCGCGGTCGAACCCAGATGCTCGCCGACCAGGTCGCGGCGGGTCGCCTCGATCACCTTGTCGGTCTTGATGAATCCGAGTCCGCAGTAGATCTTGGCGACGATGCGTGCGACGGTCGTCTTGCCGGTTCCCGGCGGACCGGTGAACGCAAGATGCAGGCTGCGCGATGCCGTGTTCAGGCCGCGGTCGGCACGAATCTTGGCCAGGGTCGCCGCCGACTGCAGTTTGGCGACCTGTTCTTTCACCGACTCCAGGCCGATCTGATCGGCGAGCTCACGCTGGGCCTCGGTGACCATCTCGGTCATCTCGGGCTGATCGGTGGTGTCGGCGACGAGGGTCTCGACCGGTGCCACCGCCGACGTCGGGTCCCACGGGTCGCGACGCTCTGCGATCTGCTCCGGGGAGGTCAGCACGAGCCGGAAGCCCGTCGACTTGAGTGCCTGACCGGCCGGGGACCCCGGGTCCCGGGCGTAGGCCTGCTCGAAAAGGGCCTGTGCCTTCTCTTCGTGCCCTTGCTCGCGCAGTGCCATGCCGTGCACGAACATCGCCTGGGTGGCCAACGTCGGGATCGGGCCGTCGATGGCGTTCTGGAGTCGTCGGATGCCCTCACCGAACATGCCCATCTGGACGCACGCACTGCCGGCGAGGAAGTCGGCGGCAGCCTGCAAGAAGGTGTCGCCCCACTTCTCGGAGCGGCGCAGCGCGGTCAGCAGATCGGGCCATCGCTGTGCTGACATGAACAGACTCGCCTGGACGTATTCGACGATCGGCACACGATGTGCGGCCGGGACCCCGTCGAGGACCTCCTGCGCACCCGCGAAGTCCTCGCCGCGCATCAGCGACGCCGCGTACGCGGCGGTGGCCTCCGTGACGTCGGAGAGCGGGTACGTGATGAAGCCGGCATCCCAGCGACCGACCAGCGTGCGCTGCGGGAGGCCGAGTCGGCGCTGTTCATGACCGATGGTGGACCGGGTGCGGTAAAGCGCGAGGAGCACCTCGTCGGTGTCCTCGCCGCAGGCAAGTCGGCCCAGCCAGGCGTCGGCCATCGTCGGGTCCCACTCGCTGGCCCGCGTGAACGCCTTGGCGGCCTGCTGGGGGTTGTTGACGGGCTCCTGACCCTCGACGGCGATACCCAGCGACAACACGCCGAGCTCGAACAACTGCCTGGCCTTGCGGACGTCAGCCATCGGGTCCCCCAACCACTTCCTCGTGCAGGTCACCCCGTGATCGCCGACCTGTCCGTGTCAGGTGCTCAGCCTAGCGTTGCCGTGGGTCACGCCGACACGCGGGCGCGCGGGCCCCTCACCTACACTCGACAGCGTGAGTGCGCAGGTGGATACCGTTTCAGCCGCAGCCGGCAGCCCCGAGCAACCCCAACCTTTCCGGGAACTGGGACTCAAGGACGACGAATACGCCCGGATCCGCGAGATCCTCGGCCGTCGACCCACCGACGCGGAGCTCGCGATGTACTCGGTGATGTGGTCCGAGCACTGCAGCTACAAGTCGTCGAAGGTGCACCTGCGCTATTTCGGTGAGACGACCACCGACGAGATGCGGTCGAGCATGCTCGCCGGGATCGGCGAGAACGCCGGCGTGGTCGACATCGGCGATGGGTGGGCGGTGACGTTCAAGGTCGAGTCGCACAATCACCCCAGCTACGTCGAGCCCTACCAGGGTGCGGCGACCGGTGTCGGCGGCATCGTCCGCGACATCATGGCCATGGGAGCCCGGCCGATCGCGGTGATGGACCAGCTGCGGTTCGGCCCGGCCGATGCCCCGGACACCCGACGTGTTGTCGACGGCGTGGTGCGCGGCGTGGGCGGGTACGGCAACTCGCTCGGCCTGCCCAACGTCGGCGGTGAGACGGTTTTCGACGCCAGCTACGCGGGAAATCCCCTGGTCAACGCGCTGTGTGCGGGTGTGTTGCGTACTGAGGACCTGCATCTGGCGTTTGCCTCGGGTGCGGGCAACAAGATCATCCTGTTCGGTGCCCGCACCGGGCTCGACGGTATCGGCGGAGTGTCGGTGCTGGCGTCGGAGACCTTCGATGACGACGGCGAACAATCAGGGCCCTCCCGCAAGAAACTGCCCAGCGTTCAGGTCGGCGACCCGTTCACCGAGAAGGTGCTCATCGAGTGCTGCCTGGAGCTCTACCACGCCGGACTGGTCGTCGGCATCCAGGATCTCGGCGGTGCGGGGCTGTCGTGCGCGACATCCGAGCTCGCCGCTGCGGGCGATGGCGGCATGCACATCGACCTGGAGAAGGTGCCGATGCGCGCGGAGGGCATGACCCCGGCCGAGGTGCTCTCCAGTGAGTCGCAGGAACGGATGTGCGCGGTGGTCACCCCGGAGAACGTCGAGGCGTTCCTCGCCGTCTGCAAGAAGTGGGATGTGCTGGCCACGGTGATCGGTGAGGTCACCGACGGTGACCGTCTGGTCATCACCTGGCACGACGAGACCGTCGTCGATGTCCCGCCACGGACCGTGGCGCTCGAGGGTCCCGTCTATCAGCGGCCGGTCGCACGGCCGGACTGGCAGGATGGCGTGACCGAGTCGACCACCGCGCCGCTGCAGCGGCCGGACACCCCCGAGAAGCTGCGGGACACCGCGCTGCAGATGCTGGCGTCGCCGGCACTGTGCAGCCGCAAGTTCATCACCGAGCAGTACGACCGCTACGTGCGTGGCAACACCGTGTTGGCCGAGGCCGCCGACTCCGGCATGGTCCGCATCGATGAGGCGTCGGGCCGGGGGATCGCCCTGGCCACCGACGCGTCGGGCCGTTACACGTTCCTCGACCCGTACCGCGGCGCGCAGCTGGCGCTGGCCGAGGCATACCGCAACGTCGCCGTGTCGGGTGCGGCGCCCAAGGCGGTCACCAACTGCCTCAATTTCGGATCGCCGGAGGATGCCGCCGTCATGTGGCAGTTCCAGCAGGCGGTCCGCGGGCTCGCCGACGGCTGCGCGCAGCTCGGCATCCCGGTCACCGGCGGCAATGTGAGCTTCTACAACCAGACCGGGTCCACGGCGATCCTGCCGACGCCGGTCGTGGGTGTACTGGGCGTGATCGACGACGTGCATCGACGCGTTCCGACCGGATTCGGTACCGAGCCCGGGGAGACGCTGATCCTGCTCGGCGAGACCCGCGACGAGTTCGATGGTTCCATCTGGGCCCAGGTCAGCCACGATCACCTCGGTGGTGTGCCGCCGCAGGTCGACCTCGAGCGCGAACGGCTGCTTGCCGACATCATGGTGGCCGCGTCACGCGACGGGCTGGTGTCGGCCGCCCACGACCTCTCCGAGGGCGGGCTGTTCCAGGCCGTCGTCGAGTCCGCACTGGCCGGTGAGACCGGGTGCCGCATCCTGCTTCCGGAAAACGCCGATCCGTTCGTGTGGCTGTTCTCGGAATCCTCCGGGCGCGCCGTCGTCGCGGTTCCGCGGACCGAGGAATCGCGTTTCTCGGCGATGCTCGATGCCCGCGGGATGCCGTGGACGCGGATCGGCGTCGTCGACCAGGGCAGCGACTCGGTGTCGGTGCAGGATCAGTTCGAGATCACGCTCGACGAACTGCGTGAGACCCACGAGGGAACGCTGCCGAAGCTGTTCAGCTGATGGTCGGTGAGCCGGGGGTCTTCGGGCCCGATCAGCTCGACGAGCTCGTGTGGTTCTACGACATGCACGGGTATGCGACGCTGCGGGGCGTACTGACCGAGCCCGATGTCGGTGCGATCGAACACGAGTGCACGGCAGCGCAACTCGCGATCGTCGCCGGCGAGCTCGAGCCACGATACGGCTCGACGGTGTTCCTCGACGACGAGGACAAGGCCTCGGTCTTCGCGAACTACGTCGAGTATGTCAGCGAGATCGCGTCCGCCGTGCGGCGTGCGGTGACGCACCCGGCCCTGACCGCGGTGATGACACGTCTACTCGGCGACTCGGCGTGGCTGCGGGAACATGAGCAGTTCGGGGTCGTCTATCAGGACGCGCGTCCGGGCTCGGAGTCCGGCTACACGCGCATCGGTTGGCATTCCGACTGGCAGGCGGGCCCGAGTCTCGATGTGTGGCCGTCCACGGCCTTCACGATCCACGTCGACGAGACGAGCCCGGCCAACGGGTTCCTGCGTGTGGTGCCCGGATCGCATCTCTGGGCGACGCCGGCGCCGTATCGCAACGTCAACGGCGTCGAGGTGCCCCAGACCGCGCGGCCCGTCGGGGGCCGGACCGATCGGCAACCCCCGTTCGACATGCCGCTGCGATTCGACAAGATCCCCGGGGAGGTCGCGATCTACGCCGAGCGCGGTGACATCTTGCTGCACGACGCCTATCTCTGGCATTCGGCCGCGCGTGCCACCGACGACGACGCGCGCCGCCGTCATGTCCGCGGTGGCTACTTCGGTGGCACCAAACCTGCTGCGGGCGTAGAGGAGTTCATCAAGAACGCCGCCCGGTAGCTGAGTGATTCCGGCAATGTCCCCCTGTTGATCGAGTGGGCGCCGAGCCGCCTCCTGCTGGTCGAGTGGGCGCTGAGCCGCCTCCTGCTGGTCGAGTGGGCGCTGAGCCGCCTCCGCTGGTCGAGTGGGCGCTGAGCCGCCTCCGCTGGTCGAGTGGGCGCCGCGTCGCCTCCGCTGGTCGAGTGGGCGCCGCGTCGCCTCCGCTGGTCGAGTAGGCGCCGAGCCCCTGGGCGAGGCACCGTATCGAGACCTGGTGTGGTGTGCGGGGTCTCGATACGCTCGCTCGTTCCTCGCGGGCTACTCGACCAGCGGAAGGGGCAGCGCAAGTTGCGGCAGGCCCCGAAGGTGTCCCCTTCCCGGGTTCTCAGCCGGATGGGGGTCGCCGAGCCGCCCCTGCTGGGCGAGGCACCGTATCGAGACCTGGTGTGGTGTGCGGGGTCTCGATACGCTCGCTCGTTCCTCGCAGGCTACTCGACCAGCGGAAGGGGCAGCGCAAGTTGCGGCAGGCCCCGAAGGTGTCCCCTTCCCGGGTTCTCAGCCGGATGGGGGTCGCCGAGCCGCCCCTGCTGGGTGAGGCGCCGTATCGAGACCTGGTGTGGCGTGCGGGGTCTCGATACGCTCGCTCGTTCCTCGCGGGCTACTCGACCAGCGGAAGGGGCAGCGCACGTTGCGGCAGGCCCCGAAGGTGTCCCTTTCCCGGGCCCTCAGTCGGGATGGGGGTCGCCGAGCACGGCGGCCAGGGCTTCGGGGTCGTCGGTGGTGATCTGGTCGACGCGAAGCTCGAGCAGACGGCGGACGTTTCGCAGCGATGTCGTGTCGATCCGACTGACCGTATAGGCATCGACCGTCCGGCCGGCACGGTGGAAGGCGCCGACGACGTCGTGACCCAGCCGGTCGGCCTCGAGGATCAGGCGCTGCTCGAGGTAGACCATCTCGGCGTGGGGAGACGCCGCGACCGCCCGCTCGACGAACCCGTCGAAGTCCCGGGACCACAGGACCCGCCGTACGGCGCCGTGATGGCAGGGGTCGTATCCGATGCGGATGTGAGGCACGGGATCTGTCAGGATGCGGACGGCCTCGGCATCGCCGCAGGACAGTATCGCGTGCGGTGCGAACGGTGTCACGGCCTTGATGAACGCTTCGACGGCGGTCGAATTCAGCGTTGTGGCGTCTTCTTTGAAATCCAACTGCAGCATGGCTTCCGGATGCGCCCCGGTAGTGCCGAGAAGAGTGGCGAGATCGTCGAGCAGTAGCACCGGCTCGCGTGTGGGCCTTCCATCCGGTGCACGCAGGGTCAGGCGGCGCAGTTCGTCGGCCGCGAGATCGGATACCTGTCCGGTGCCGGTCGTCGCATGCCCGACGTCGCGGTCGTGCAGTACCGCGAATCCCTGGCCGGCATGGATCACCAGGTCGATCTCCACACTGGCCCCCGCCTGCATGCCCTCGACGATCCGGGTTGCCGTGAACGGGGTGTCGTCGGCGCGGCGACGGGCTCTGTGCCATTTCAACAGGGTCTTGTGACCCTCGTGCCGCACGGCCACCGGTGCGATCGTGGAAATGGGCGTCGGGTCATCCGGCCGGTGCACGAACGCGACCTTACGCCGCTGCGATGAACGGAGGATGACATGCGCTTCTCGCTGGGCCGCTGGATCGGCATGGTCACCGGGGCCGAATCGCTGGGATTCCTCATCCCTGTTCTCGGGCTCGCGATCACTACCGTGCTCGGGCTCGGAGCGTGGTCGGCGTGGATGATGGTTGCACTGTTCGGTGCCGGGGAGGGCGCGCTGCTCGGGCTCGGCCAGGCGGAGGCGTTGCACGGCACCGCGATGGCGGTGCCGGTACGGCGATGGGCGGTCGCCACGGCAGCCGCCGCGGCGGTCGCGTGGTCGCTGGGGATGTTGCCCTCCACGCTGATGGATGCCGGGATCGACGTCGACCTGCACAACCCGCTCACCTGGCTCGGGATGACCATAGGCGGACTTGTACTCCTGTTGAGCATTCCGACCGCGCAGTATCTGGTCCTGCGCGGCCGAGTGGATCGGGCCGCGCTGTGGATTCCGGTGAACCTCGTCGCGTGGTCGGTCGGGCTGATGTTCACCTTCCTGCCGGGGCCGTTCATCGACGAGAGCACCCCGGGCGCGGTGTTGGCATCGGCGTTCGCGGTCGCCGGTGTGGGCATGGCGGCGACCGTGGCCACCATCACCGGCTTGTTCTGGCGGAATCGGGCCGCGGCGTCGAGTTCGCCGAACAATGCCCAGGAAAGTGGAACATGTTCTAGTTTGGGTGCATGACTCTTCGAGTGGTCGAGTGGTCGACCGGAACTGTGGGACGCCATGCCATCGCCGGGATCGACGCCCGGCCGGACCTGGAACTGGTGGGAGTGTGGGTGTCCGACCCGGCGAAGGTCGGCAAGGATGCCGGAGAGCTGGCCGGACTGGATCGTGAACTCGGCGTGATCGCCACCAACGACAGGGACGCGCTCATCGCGCTGAAACCCGACTGCATCGTGCACACGGCAATGACCGACGACCGGATCTTCGAGGCGATCGACGACCTCATCTCGTTCGTCGAAGCGGGGATCAACGTGGTCTCGAGCGGTCCGGTCCTGCTGCAGTTCCCGCACGGCATTCTCAACGACGATCTGCTCGATCGCATCGCAGCGGCCGGGGAGACCGGGAACGCGAGTCTGCATGTCAACGGCATCGATCCCGGGTTCGCCAATGACGTCCTGCCGCTGTCGATGACGAGTCTCTCGCAGCGCATCGACGAGCTTCGCTGCCTGGAGATCGCCGACTACTCGACCTACTATCAGCCGGTGGTCATGAAGACCATCTTCGGCTTCGGTCAGTCGATGGATGAGACCCCGATGCTGCTGTACCCGGGCGTGCTCTCGATGGGGTGGGGCAGCGTGGTCCGGCAGCTCGCCGCCGGTCTCGGGTTGACCCTCGACGAGCCGTTGGTGGAACGGTTCGACCGTGTCGCGGCCGACCGCGACTACCCGACGGTCTCCGTGGACATCGCCGAGGGCACCATGGCCGCACTGCATTTCGAGGTCGTCGGTCAGGTCAACGGCGTCGACCGGGTGGTGGTCGAGCACTACACGCGCACCCATCCCGACCAATGCCCGGACTGGCCGAAGCCCGCCGACGGTGACGGGTGCTATCGCATCATCGTCTCCGGCGAACCGCAGATGACGGTGGAGTTCTCCCACCACGGCGAGAACGGCGACCACAACGTCTCGGGCATGATCGTGACCGCCATGCGACTGGTCAATTCCGTTGCCGCCGTGGTAGACGCGAAACCCGGGCTGGTGACCGCGCTCGACCTGCCGCCGGTGAGCGGTCGGGGGTTGGTGGCGGGGTGAATTCGGAGCCCACGGGGGTTTCGATACGCGGCGTGCTCGCAAGCTTGCTCGTCGCTACTCAACCAGCGGGTGGGGGCGGCGTGCTCGCAAGCTCGCTCGTCGCTACTCAACCAGCGGGTGGGGGCGGCGTGCTCGCAAGCTCGCTCGTCGCTACTCAACCAGCGGGTGGGGGCGGCGTGCTCGCAGGCTTGCTCGTCGCTACTCAACCAGCGGGTGGGGCGAGTGGCCCTTCCGCTGGTCGAGTAGTCGCGAGCGGCAGCGAGTGACGAATCGAGACCCGTTGAGCCCCTAAGCCTTCGCCATGTGCTTCTCGGCGTAGCGACGCTTCCACTCCTCGCGCGAGCGGATCGATACGTCGACGTCGGTTGCCGAGCGCCGCAGCGCACCCACCTTGATCTCATCGCGGGTGTGCTTGTCCAACGGATTCCAGTTGAAGAAGCGCGCCGAATTCTCCCACGAAATCTGATTGATGTCGGAGTCGTCGGCTCCGGCTGCCTGTAGTTCGCGCAGCATTTGTTCCGGCGCATCGGGCCAGAAGCAGTCCGAGTGCGGATAGTCGCACTCCCAGGCGATGTTGTCGATGCCGATCTCGTGGCGGAGCAGCAGCGACGTCTTGTCGGTGACATAGCAGGCCAGCGAGTGGTCGCGGAAGACCTCGCTGGGCAGCTTGTCGCCGAAATCGCGGCGAAGCCACTTCTGGTTCGTGTAATGCCGGTCGCTGCGGTCGAGATAGAAAGGTATCCAGCCGATCCCGCCCTCGGAGAAGGCGAACTTGAGGTCGGGATAGGTGCGCATCGCCGGGCCCCAGAGTAGATCCTGGGCGGCGAGCGCAGAGATCTGCGACGCCAGCACCATCAGGCTGTCGATCGTCGAATCCTTGGCCAGCTGGAGCGCTCCGAAGCCGGTACCGATGTGTAGGCACATCACCAGCCCTGTCTCGGACAGGGTCTCGAAGACCGGACCCCAGTAGTCCATGTCGTGATAGCTCGGCAGACCCTCCAGGTGCGGGAGTTCGGGCATGGTCACCGCGCGGCAGCCCTTGGCGGCGACCCGTCGGATCTCCTTGCACATCGCCTCGACATTCCATGTCGGCAGCAGCGCGAGGGGAATGAAGCGATCCGGGTAGGCGCCGGCCCATTCGTCGATGTGCCAGTCGTTGTATGCCGACACCATCACCAGGGTGACGTCGCTCTGATGCTGATTGAGATGACGGGCGGAGAAACCGGCGAAGGTGGGGAAGCACATCGAGGCCCAGATCCCGTTGCGGCTCATGTCCCGAACGCGCTCATGGACGTTGTAGACACCCGGCCGCATCTCGGCGAATCCCGCAGGGTCCCGACCCCATTCCTCGGCGGGCCAGGACACGACGGCGTTCAGCCCGCTGACGCCTGCCTGCTTGCCCATGTAGATCCACTGGTCCACGCCCTTGTCGTCGGTCACGACGACCGGCGCCTCGTCACGATACTTCTCGGGCACATGGCGCAGGAACATGTCCGGGGGCTCCACGACATGGTCGTCGATGCTGATCAGCACCAGGTCATCAACATTCATCTTCATCTCCTTCGCTGGACTATCGGCTTGCACCGGTCATGGACGCTCGCAGTGCGTGATCCAGATCGATCGTGCGGCCACATCGCCGAGCACGATGTCGGTTCCTCCGTCGCGGGTCGTCACCGACATGGTTCCCGCGAACGGACGAGTCACTCCTACGGTGACCACCTGGTCGAGAGTGAGATCGACCTGATCGAAGTACTCGAGCATCGCGGGGTCGGAGTCGTCGATCCGGGCGATCACACCGCGGTCGCCGGCAGCACAGGTCGCCAGCAGTGTCATCGCGGTGGGCGGCAGGCTCCCGTCCGCGCGGGGGATCGGATCGCCGTGCGGGTCACGGGTCGGGTGTCCGAGACGTTCGTCGATGTGATCGATCGCGCGGTCGGACGCGGCGTAGGCGAGCGCGACCGCGTCGTCATGCACTTCATGCCATCCGTAGTCCAGTTCGCGGACGAGGAACGTCTCCATCAGGCGTTGTCGTCGGATGATCTCCAGAGCGGCGCGGCCACCGAGTGCGGTCAGCTGCACCGAGCCGTACCGCTGATGGAGCACCAGGCCGCGATCGTCGAGCCGACGCAGTGCCGTCGACACCGTGGAAGGCGCGACGTGCAGCTGCTCGGCGATCGATGATGTGGTGACCTTGTCGGCGGACCATTCGCCTGCGCTCCAGATGGCCTTCAGGTACTCGCACGACGCCGTCGACAGCTCGGCAAGGATCGTGGTCTGCGGTGCCGGTAAGGCTGAGGTTTCGACGCTCACGTGACCAGCGTAACACCGATCTCGAATTGAGAGAATGCAATTCTCGCGTCTTCGCCTACGGCCCTGACGGATTGGCGCAGGTCACGAAGGCGCGGGCGACAGCGGCTGGCATATCTGCCTGCCAGTTTGCGACGAGTGGTATTGGCATTCTCATTATTCGCAAGTAACGTATCCGCTGATGGACTACACGACTGAAACCGCATCGGGCATCTCGCTGGAGGTTGCCTACGGGCCGGACGCGCGGACTGACACGCCGCCGAATCCCGGCGAGTTCCCCTTCACCCGAGGAAACTTCCCGACCGGCTATCGAGGCCGGCTCTGGACCTTCCGGCAGTACTCGGGTTTCGGCACGGCCGAGGAATCGAACCGTCGGTACCGCTATCTGCTCGACCAGGGCGGCACCGGGTTGTCGGTTGCCCTTGACCTGCCCACGCAGTGCGGGTATGACTCGGACGACCCCGAGGTGTCCGAGGAGGTCGGTCGGGTGGGGTGCGCGGTCGACACCCTGGCGGATGCCGAGGTGCTCTTCGACGGCATCCCGCTGGACAAGATCAGTACCAGCTTCACGATCAACGGGACAGCCGCGATCCTGCTGGCGTTCTACGTGGCCGCGGCCGAACGCAAGGGTGTCCCGCGCGAGAAGCTCACCGGCACCATCCAGAACGACATCCTCAAGGAGTACGCCTCCCGCGGCACGTGGATCTGGCCGCCGGAGCCGTCGCTGCGGTTGATCGCCGACACCATCGAGTTCTGTGCGGCAGAGGTGCCGCGGTTCAACGCGATCTCGGTGGCCGGAGCCCATTTCCGCGATGCGGGTGCGAACGCGGTGCAGGAGATGGCGTTCACGCTCGCCGACGGCGTGACATACTGCGACACCGTCGTCGAGCGCGGCCGGATGACCATCGACCAGTTCGCGCCGCAGATCTCGTTCTTTTTCTACACCCACGGCGACTTCTTCGAGGAGATCGCGAAGTACCGCGCCGGACGACGCCGGTGGGCCACCATCGTGCGGGAGCGTTACGGGGCGACGGCGGACAAGGCGTCGATGTTCCGGTTCGGTTGTGTCGCCGGGGGTGTGTCGCTGTATGCCCCGCAGGCGCAGAACAATCTGGTGCGTGTCGCCTACGAGGCGATGGCGTCGGTGCTGGGTGGGGTGCAGTCGATGTTCACCGCGGCCTGGGATGAACCGTTCGCTTTGCCGAGCGAGGAGTCCGCGACTCTCGCGCTGCGTACCCAGCAGATCCTCGCGATGGAGACGGGCGTGACCCGGGTGGCCGATCCGCTCGGCGGATCGTACTTCGTCGAGGCGCTCACCGACGCCACCGAGGAACGGATCATCGAGATCATGTCCGACCTCGAAGCCCACGGTGGCATGGTGCGATCCATCGAAGACGGGTACCTGCAGGGGTTGATCGCCGACGAAGCCTACCGGATCCACCAGGAGGTGGAATCGGGTGATCGGCCGGTCGTCGGGGTCAACCGCTTTGTCTCCCAGGAGGAGGCGCCGGAGATCTCCACCTACGAACTCGACGCCGAGGGCCGCGAGCTGCAACTCAAGCGGCTGGCAAAGGTGAAGGCCGAACGCGATCCGAGTGCGGTCGCATCAACACTGGCGGCGCTGTCGCGCGCCGCGGAAGGGGATGACAACCTGATGCACTCGCTGATCGACTGCGCCAACGCCTACTGCACGGTGGGGGAGATGGTCACCGCGCTCAAAGACGTGTGGGGCGAGTTCTCCCAGCCGGTGGTGTTCTGATGACCGCGCGCGTCCTGGTGGCCAAACCCGGGCTCGACGGCCACGATCGCGGCGCGAAGATCGTCGCTCGAACCCTGCGTGATGCCGGATTCGAGGTCATCTACACCGGCATCCGGCAGCGGATCGAGGACATCGTCTCCATTGCGCTGCACGAGGATGTGTCGGTCGTCGGACTGAGCATCCTCTCGGGAGCCCACGTTGCGTTGACCACCCGCACCGTCGAGGCGCTGCGGGCCGCGGACGCCGGGGACATCGCGGTGGTGGTCGGAGGGACGATCCCGCAGGCCGACGTGAAGAAACTGTTGGAGGCCGGCGCCGCGGCCGTGTTCCCGACGGGAACGCCCCTCGAAGAGTTGGTCACCGGGGTTCGGGCGTTGACGACGACATCGGCATGAGCGGGAGGTCCGCGTGAAGAGTAGGAGAATTCGGGAGGCAGTGTGCGAGTCGGAGTGATGATCGGCCCGGAGCGCGGGGATTCCGCGCGCAAGGTTGATCGGATGATGAAAGACATCGAGTGGGCCGAGTCCGCGGGTATGGACACGGCGTGGATTCCGCAGGTGCCCACGGACTTCGACGCGTTGATCACCATCGCACTGATGGGGGCGCGCACGACGACCATCGAACTCGGCACCGCGGTGGTGCCGCTGCAGGCCCAGCATCCCATTGCTCTTGCCCGGCAGGCATTGTCGGCGCACGCGGCCTCCAGCGGACGTCTGGCGCTCGGGCTGGGGCCGTCGCACCACTGGATCGTGCAGGACATGCTCGGCATCCCGTACGAGAAGCCCGCCCGGTTCACCCGCGACTATCTCGACGTCCTGGATCAGGCGCTGCACGGCCCGGGTCCGGTGGACGTGGAGAACGATTCGTTCACTGTGCACAACCCGCTGGAGCTCGGTCCGGTCGCGCCGATGCCGGTGTTCCTGGCCGCGCTGGGCCCGGTGATGCTGCGTCTGGCCGGTGAGCGCGCCGACGGCACCATTCTGTGGATGGCCGACGAGCGCGCGATTGCCGAACACATCGCGCCCGGGATCAACAAGGCGGCCGACAGTGTCGGGCGTCCGGCTCCGCGCATCGTCGCTGGAGTGCCGGTGTGTCTGTGTCGCCCGTCGGAGGTCGATGAGGCGCGCTCGCGGGCGAATCGTATTCTCGCCGAGGCGGAGTTCTCGCCGAACTACCAGAAGCTGCTCGAGCGCGGCGACGCACGCGACGTCGGCGACCTGTGTGTCGCCGGTGACGAGGACGCGATCCTCGCCCGGTTCCGCGACTTCGAGAAGGCCGGTGTCACCGACATCTCGATGCGGCTGTTGCCGATCGGCGACACCCGCGACGAGTTGGTCGCCTCGAAGTACAAGACACGCGAGGTCATGGCGGCGTTGGCGAAGGAACTGCGGTGACCGACGGCCCGCTGGCCGGCATCCGAATCCTCGAGGTGGGGACGATGCTGGCCGGTCCCTATGCCACCATGACCCTGGCAGATCTCGGCGCCGAGGTGATCAAGATCGAGCCGGCGAGCGGCGAGATCTCCCGTCAGGTCAGCGGCGCCTACTTTGCGAGCCTGAACCGTGGAAAGCGCAGTGTGTGTCTGGATCTCACGGTCGAGGACGGACGTCGGCAGCTCGGCGAACTGGTTGCGGACGCCGATGCCCTGCTGGTCAACCTCAAGCCCTCGGCAATCCATCGGCTCGGGCTGACCTATGAGACGCTGCGCGAGTTCAACGACCGGATCGTATGTGTGGCGATCACCGGCTACGGACTGAATGCCGGTGACGATCCGGCGTTCGACTATGTCATCCAGGCCGCGACCGGCGTTGCCGCGATGACCGGTGACCCCGATGGCCCGCCCACGCTTCCCGGCTATTCGTCGGCGGACAACTCGACCGGTTTGACGGCGGCGCTCGGACTCCTCGCCCAGATCGTGGCGGGGCGGGGTGGCCAGATCGACGTGTCGCTGCGCGATGTGATGCTGTCGCAACTGAACTACCACGCGTCGGCATATCTCAACGATGGCACCGAGCCGATACGGCGAGCCGGGGGAGCGCATTCGTATTATGTTCCGGCGCAGATGTTCCCGACCGCCGACGGACATGTGGCGCTGTTCATCACCCACGACGGGTTCTGGCGATCCTTCGCCACCGAGGCCGGGATCGACGGCTTCTGGCTGATGGCCGAGCGCGCCGCACGTCGTGAGGAAGTGCTCGCGGTGGTAACCGCCACGCTGGCCACCGACTCTGCCGCCAACTGGGAGAAACGCCTGAAACCGCTGGGCATCCCGATCGCGGCGGTGCGCACGCTACCGGAGGCGCTGGCGGACACCCCCGAGGTCGTGGTCGAGGCCGGTGGCTTCCGTACCGTGCGGTGCCCGATCGTCGTCTCCGGGTACGTGCCGGATCACCGTCCGGCGCCTGCGTTGGGGGAGATGGAGTTGCCCACTCGCTGAGTCTTGTTGTCGGTCCCTGAGGAGCCTCCGAGCTTGCGAGGATGCGTCACGAAGGGCGACCCTTCGTGACGGTCCTCCGCTAGCGCTCCGGACCTCCTCAGGGAGCGGATGGGGGCGCTCCGGACCTCCTCAGGGGTCGGAGAGTGGGCGCTGCGGACCTCCTCGGGGGTCGGAGAGGGGGTGCTCCGGGACCTCCTCGGGGGGCGGAGAGTGGGCGCTCCGGACCTCCTCAGGGATCGGGGGGCTTCGCTCGCTCCTCAGGTTCCGTTGGGCCGCTCAGCGTTCGGCGGTGACCTCCAGGAAGCGCATCTTCGGGGGCGGGTCCATCTGCATGGAATCCGACATCGGCAGGCTCCCGTCGCGGGCGGCCGAGAACAGGATGCCAGGCAGTGCCGAGAGGTCGTCGGCCTCGAGGTCGTACATCGCCACGAACGGTCCGTCACCGTCGAGTGGCTTCATCCGACGAGCCGTCACGTACCCCTCGAGCGCGAGAACGTCGGGGATGTGGACCTCCTCGTACCACTTGCTGAACTCGTCGGCACGGTCAGGCGAGCTCGGGAAGCTCTCGACGATCAGGACGCCTTTGGCCATTGGTGTATCTCCTTGTTGTGTAGGGGTTGTCGTCATACAGGGGCCAAACCACCATTGTGAGCGATCAGGCCTCGTAGTCGACGACGGTTGTCTCACTGTCCGGAACGCCCTGACAGGTGAGCACGTAGCCGTCCTCGATCTCGTCGTCCTCGAGCGCGTCGTTGACCCGCATCGTCGCCGTGCCCTCGTCGAGGTGGGCCATGCACGTCGCGCAATTGCCTGCCTCGCAGGAGAACGGCGGTGTGAGCCCGCCGCGCCGCGCCGCCTCGAGAATGGTCTCGCCCGATTGTCGTGGGACGGTGACCTTCTTGCGGCCGAGTTTGATGGTGATCGTCCCGACAACATCATCGCCCGCGTGGGAGGACGAGTCGGCGGAGGACGAGTCCGCCTGGTCGTCGGCGTCCTCGGAACCGGGGATCGGTGCCGCCGTACCGAATCGTTCGACGAAGACGTTGCCGGATCCGGTCAGCGCCGATTCCACCAGCGCCATGAAGGGCTCGGGCCCGCAGATGTATGTGTCGGCATGGGTGTCGTCGCCGATGAAGTCGGTGATCGCGGCCTCGGTGAGGAACCCGTTCTCCTCGTCCAGGCTGCGGACCACATGGAAGCGTCCCGGGTATCGGGTCTCCAGTTCGGCCATCGCGGATTCGAAGATGATCGCGCCCCTGTCGCGGTCGGCGCACAACAGTCGTACGGTGCGGTCCGTGCCGGCCAGGGCGCTCTTGGCCAGCGAGAGGATCGGCGTGATGCCGCTGCCGCCGCTGAAGCCGAGCAGCGGGGCGTCGTTGGGTTGCAGGCAGAACAGGCCGGCAGCACGGGTCATCTCCAAGATGTCGCCCTCGCCGACGTTGTCGAGGAGCCAGTTCGACACCTTGCCGCCATCGACACGCTTGATCGTGGTGGTCAGTTCGGTGTCACACTCCGGTGCACTCGACATCGAGTACGACCGGTAGAGCACCTCGGAATCGACGGTGACGCGAAAGGTACAGAACTGTCCGGCCCGATAGGCCAGTGGTCCCGCCTCGGGCTCGAGGGCGAACGTCCGTGCGTCGTCGGTCTCCTTGACCACGCGGGTCACGGTCGCGCGCTGGAACAGCGGAGGTCTGGCCACGATTCGTTCCTTTCCCGGCATGGTCGGCGACCAGGCGGCATTGCAATTCTGTCTGTACGAGAATTATATTCTCTCATTGAAGTACCATACTTCTCAAGGCCCGGGCGGGTGGTCTCGCTACCGGCCGCCGTCGAACAGATCGAAAGGTGACAGGTGACCGAGCCGGCAATACTCGTCTTCGAGGATCGCGCGTACACGCGGTCCGAGATCGATGCGCTGGCCGAAGGTCTCACGGCGTCGCTGGTGATCCGTGGTGTCAGACCGGGCGTCCCGGTTGCCGTGATGTCATCGAACCGTCCCGAGTTCGTCATCGCGGTATTGGCGATCTGGCGGCTCGGCGCGGCGGTCGTACTGATCAGCCCCGCATGGAAGTCCGCCGAGGTCCGCCATGCCCTGGCCGTGTCGCAGGCCCGTGTCACGGTCGGTGACAGTCCGGTGTTGGCGGCGCTCACGCCGATGCTGAGCCTGGACGACCCGATCGAACCCGTGGCGGAACCACGGCCGGCCTCCGTGTCGACGGACCCCGAGGCCGATGCCGTTCTGGTGTTCAGTTCAGGTACCACCGGAATGCCCAAGGCGGTCAGGCATTCACATCGGTCACTCGCCGCGGCCGTCGGGCATTGGCGCACCGCATTGCAGCTGGGGCCCACGGACCGAATCCAGGTGGTCACCCCACCGTCGCATATTCTCGGTCTGCTGAACATCGTCACGGCGTTGGAAGCGGGCGCTTGGATTCGCCTGGAGCGCCGCTTCGAGCTCGACCGGATGCTTCGTCGAATCGAGGAAGATCGGATCACCGTCGAGATGGCGGTCGCGCCGATCGCATTGGCCATTGCGTCGAAACCCGATCTCGAGTCGTCCGACCTGTCGTCGCTGCGCTACATCATGTGGGGGGCGACGCCGGTGACGCGGAGTGTGGCCGAAACGGTCACCCGCCGAACCGGTGTCGGTTGGGTACCGGCATACGGTGCGAGTGAGGTGCCTGTCATCGCCTGTAACCCCCTGGACGGGGCCCGGCTCGACAGTGTCGGCAAGGCGGTGCCCGGTGTCGAGATCCGCGTCATCGATCTGGACACGGGATTGCCTGCGCCGCAGGGGATGACCGGAGAGATTCTGGTCCGGTCACCGTCGTTGATGTCCGGGTACCTGCCGGAGGAGGCAAACGCGGACGCTTTCGTCGACGGGTGGTATCGCACCGGTGACGTCGGCGTCGTGGACAGCGACGGCTGGATCGTTCTCACTGACCGGTCGAAGGAGATGATCAAGACCCGCGGATTCCAGGTGGCGCCCGCGGAGATCGAGGCCGTTCTGCATGGACACCCGGCCGTGCAGGATTGTGCGGTGTTCGGCGTGCCCGACGCCGCCGACGGTGAACGGATCATCGCGGCGGTCTCCTCGGCCCGGCCGGTGTCGGCAGCCGAGCTGATCGAGGCCGTGGGCGCTGAGCTCGCCACCTACAAACGACCCCGTGAGATCACGTTTGTCGACGCAATACCCCGATTGCCGTCGGGCAAGGTGTTGCGCAGAGTCTTGAAGGAGAGCTATGGATGTTCGGCTGACAAGTGAGCAGTCGCAGTTGCGTGATGCATCGGCGAAACTCGCCGACGATCTGGGACCGGGTTCGGTCGCCGACCTCGAGGATGCTGCACGACGGGATCGGTTGCGTACCGCCATAGATCGCACCGGCTGGCGAAACCTCCGGTCGGACGGCGCATCCGGTGTCGAGGTTGCGATCGTCGCGGAGGAATTCGGGCGGGGCCTCGTGGACGTGCCGTACCTCGGCCCGGTTCTGGCCGATGATCTGGTGCGGCACATCGAGGGTTCCGAGCGTGAGAGCACGCTGTCGGTCGGCGATGTAGCGATCGACGCCGACGGATACGACCACGTGGTAGCCGTCGACGGCGTGCGGGTGCTGTCCGGTTCCACCGGACCCGCGGTCGCGTCGCCGGATCTCACTCGTGTGGCCAAACCGGTTGCATCGATCGATGACTCACCGCTGGGTGTGTTGTCCGAGGCGGATGCCCGACGACGGCACGTGCTCGCCTTGGCGACCACCGCCGCCGACATCCTCGGTGCCGCACGCGGCGCGCAAGCACTGGCGGTCGACTATGCGAAGATCCGCGAACAATACGGCAAGTCCATCGGCTCGTATCAGGCGGTCGGGCACCTGTTGGCCGAGAACCTGGCGCTGCTCGAAGGCGCCGCCAGCATCGTGCGTCACGCCTCTTGGGCGGTCGACGAACTCGACCCCGACGTGGCGGAGAACGCCGCGAGAATGGCGAAGGTCTACACTTCGCGCGCTGCGCGGACTGTGTGTGAGAACGCAATTCAAGTACACGGCGGAATCGGGAACACCTGGGAATGCCTGGCACACGTGTATCTCAGACGGGTGCTGGTGTCGACGGAGAACTTTCCGGTCAGCCTGAAGGAGATCAACATTGGACTATCGTGACTCACCCGAGGAAGCGGCTTTCCGCGAACGACTGCGCGGATGGCTGACCGAGAACGCCGGTGACTTCCCGACATCGGGCGACGAGTACTGGGCGCGGCAGGGGGAATGGCATCAGGCCCTCTACCAAGGAGGATTCTTCGGGCTCTCCTGGCCCACGGAGTTCGGTGGGCAGGATCTTCCGCCCGTCTACGACGTGATCCTCGACGAGGAACTCGCCCGCGCCGAGGCGCCTCCGCGGCCCAGTCTGGGCTACCTCTTGCACGGTCTCGGCCGACATGCGAGCACGGAACTGCAACAACGTTTCCTGCCGGGCATGATCAACGGCACCGAACGATGGTGCCAGGGCTTCTCCGAGCCGGGAGCGGGATCGGACCTGGCATCGTTGCGGACCACCGCAACCCGCGACGGCGACGACTACGTGATCAACGGACACAAGATCTGGACGAGCTACTCCGACGTCGCCGACTGGTGCCTGCTGCTCGCCCGCACTGATCCGGAAGCGCCGCGACATCGGGGTATCTCGGCGTTCATCGTCTCGATGGATCAGCCGGAGATCGAGCAACGACCGCTGACGATGATCAGCGGCATCACCACCGAGTTCGGCCAGGTGCTCTTCGACGGTGCGCGGGTTCCCGCTCACCAGATGGTCGGGGCGCCCGGTGAAGGATGGGCGCTGGCGATGACGGTGGTGGGCCACGAGCGAGAGCCGTCGACTCTGGGGTACGTCGCTCGGTATGGAAAGCTGGTGCGCCAACTCGCCAAGCGATCGGCCGGGTATTCCGACGAGATCGCCTGGGCGGCCGTGCAGACGGAGATGCTGCGGTTGCACGTGCGACGACGACTGTCCGAGCAACTCGACGGGGTCGCGCACACCTCGGAGGGATCCCTCGACAAACTGCTGATGACCTGGGTGGATCAGTCGGTCGGTCATGCCGCGCTGTCCGTCGGCGGGACGACCGATCCGGAACTGTTCGGTTCCTACCTGTACAGCCGCGCACAGAGCGTGATGGGCGGCACCTCGCAGATCCAGAAGAACATCATCGCGTCCAGACTGCTCGGATTGGGAGTGTGACATGTACGGAATGCCCGAGGAGATCGAGGTCACCGCGGAGGGGCCGCTGCGGATCATCTCGCTGAACCGTCCCGGTTCGCTCAATGCGGTCAACGACGCCCTGCATTCGGGTCTCGCGTCGCTGTGGACGAAACTCAGTGAGGACTCCGAGGTCCGGGCCGCGGTGTTGACCGGCCATGGCAAGGCGTTCTCGGCCGGGGGTGACTTCTCCTATCTGAAGGAGCTCCGCGACGATTCGGCGCTGCGCGCAAAGACGATTCGTCACGGACGGGAACTCGTCCTCGGGATGGTGCGATGTCGGGTGCCCGTGATCGCCGCGGTCAACGGGCCGGCGGTCGGCCTGGGCTGTAGCCTCGTCGCGCTCAGCGACGTCGTGTACATGAATCCGTCTGCCTACTTGGCGGATCCGCATGTCCAAGTGGGACTCGTCGCGGCCGACGGTGGTCCGCTGACCTGGCCGCTGCAGATCAGCTTGTTGCAGGCCAAGGAGTTCGCGCTGATGGGCACCAGGATCACCGCCGACCGCGCGGTGTCACTCGGCCTCGCCAACCACGTCGTCGACGACCCGTTCACCGAGGCGACCGCGTGTGCGAAGAAGATGATGGAACTACCGCAGCAGGCCGTCGAGTCCACGAAACGGATGGTCAACATCCATCTCGAGCGGGCGGTGCTGGCCAGCCTGGACTATGCGAACATGGCCGAGGACCTGTCCTTCCAGACCGATGACTTCCGCGCGACGATCGACCGTCTGACGGCGCCGAAGAGCTGAACTGGGCTCGTTTGGACATGTGAGTGCCGTGGGCCCGCCGAGCGGACCCACGGCACTCACGCATGATGTGGCTTGGCGACCGCGCGGCCCGGGTCTGGTGCTGTACAGATCACCGCAGCGCGGTGTCGAGTGGATAATCCACTCCGCGACCGGCTCCGGTGATCCCGCTGGACACTCGGTGTCCACCGGGGTGGCGAACTGCGGCCGGGCAGATCGTCAGACCGACTGGGCCACTATCTCTTCCGACCGCTGGATCGTGCCGCTCACCCCATCGGCGCGCTCCACGGCCAGTCGGACCGCGGCCCGGCCCATCGTTTCGGGCGGCTCGACCATCTCCGGCGGGATCTCCCGCCCTCCGCCCGCAGCCTGCCAGCCCTCGGTCAGTACCACCCGTGACGGGCTGAGGCAGTTGACGGCGATGTTGTCGGACCGCAGATCTGCCGCAAGGCCGAGGTAGAGCCGCTCGACGCCCGCTTTGGAGACCCAGTAGGCGTTGGCGCCGCGATCGATCATCCCGACACCGCTGGTTGTGATGGCGATCAGTGAACCGCCGCCACGGGAACGCAGATGCGGTATCGCCGCTTTCGTCACCAGGAATGTGCCCGTGAGGTTGACGTCGAGGCACAGCTGCCACCGTTTGAGCGGCGTCGTCTCCACCGGGCCGAGCCACAGTACGCCCGCGTTGGCGACCACGATGTCGATGCCGCCGAGCTCGCGGACCACCGTGTCCGCCATGGATGCGACGGAATCCTCGTCGGTGACGTCGCACGCCACGGGCAACGCGATACCGCCGCCGGCGGTGATCTGCTCGGCGACACTGTGAATGGTGCCGGGCAGTCGTGACTCCGTCTCGGTCCGGGCGGCCACGGCCACCGCGGCCCCGGCGTCGGCCAGGGCCCCGGCGATCGCCGCACCGATCCCGCGGCTCGCCCCCGCGACCAGGGCGACCTGTCCGTGAAGCGATCCGGTCACTTCGGCGGGAACCTCAGCGCGCCGTCAAGACGGATGATCTCGCCGTTGAGGTAGTCGTTGGTGCAGATGTGCTCCACCAGCGCGGCGTACTCGGGGGACTGGCCCATCCGCTTCGGCCAGGGCACCTGCTTGCCCCAGTGCTCTTCCAACGCATCGGCATGCTTGCCGTAGGCAGGGGTGTTGAAGGTACCGGGTGCGATGGTCACGACCCGGATGCCGAGCGGGGACAGGTCGCGCGCTGCAACCAGGGTCATGCCGACGACGCCGCCCTTCGCGGCCGAGTAGGGCAGCTGCCCGATCTGCCCTTCATAGGCCGCGATCGACGCGGTGTTGACGATGACACCACGGCCCGAATCGGTGGCCTCTTGCCGTGCCATGGCGGCGGCGGTCAGCCGCATGACGTTGAAGACGCCGGTGAGATACACGTCGATCGTGGTGCGAAAGCCGTCGAGATCCAGGGGGCTGCCATCCTTGCCGACGAGCCGTCCGCCCGAGGCGGGGCCGCCGTGCGTGTCCACCGAGATCCGGAACGGTGCCATCTCTTCCGCCTCGGCGATGGCCGCGTTGACGTCGTCGGTCTGCGTCGCGTCGGTGCGCACATAGCGCACCCCGAGCTCGGCCTCGAGCTCCTTGCCCTTCTCGTCGGCGAGATCGGCCACCACCACCCGTGCGCCTGCGGCGTGCAGCTTGCGGACCGTGGCCTCACCCAGCCCGCCGGCGCCGCCGACGACCACTGCGGAACTACCTGCGATATCCATCTACGTTTCCCTTCTTGCGACTAGCGCTCTCTCTCTGAGAGAATAATGTTCTCATGAACATCACCATGATTCTCGATATGACGTCAAGCGTGGACGACCGATTGGTCATCACCTCCGGTCGACGGTCGGTCACGGCCGCCGAACTGACGGCCCGCGCGCGGCGTGCTGCGCACTCGGTGCGCGGGCGGTCGGCGGTGGTCTACGAGGGGGTCAACCACCTCGCCTACCCGGTGGCCTTGTTCGGTGCGGCGCTCGCCGGTATACCGTTCGTGCCGTTGAACTATCGGCTGAGCGACACGGCGTTGTCGGCGCTCGAGGCGAAGCATCCCGACGCCCACATCCTGCGATCAGAGGATCTCGATCGCTGGATCTGTGCTCTCGACGACACACCGGACCCGGCCGACGAGGACCTCGACGCCGATCTGACCGACCCGGATGCGATTGCGGTGATCATCTACACCAGCGGCACCACGTCGGAACCCAAGGCCGCGATCCTCCGTCATCGGCACCTGCTCGCCTATGTGCTCAACACGCTGGAGTTCAACTCGGCGGGCATCGACGACGCCGCACTGGTCGCAGTACCGCCCTATCACATCGCCGGATTGACCAACCTGATGTCCAATCTCTTCACCGGACGACGGGTGGTCTACGCGAGTGGTTTCGATGCGCGGCAATGGATCGGCACGGTGCGGTCGGAGTCGGTGACCCACGCGATGTTGGTGCCCACGATGCTCGCGCGGGTCGTCGACGTCCTCGGCGCGGACGGCGGATCTCTCCCGACCCTCGCCAGCCTGGCCTACGGCGGTGCACGTACCCCGCGTCCGGTGATCGAACGCGCACTGAAGGTGTTGCCCGACACGGGATTCGTCAACGCCTACGGGTTGACCGAGACCGCCTCATCGATCGCGGTTCTGGGCCCGGAAGATCATCGCACCGCCATCGAATCCGTCCATCCGCACGTGCGCGCGCGACTGGGTTCGGTGGGACGTCCGCTGCCCGGCATCGACATCGAGATCCGCGACGACGAGGGCGCTGTGCTGTCGGCGGGTCAGGAGGGGTTGGTGTTCGTGCGCGGTGAGCAGATCTCGGGTGAGTACGGCAGTCGTAGTGTCCTCGACGCCCAGGGATGGTTCCCGACCCGAGATCTGGGACGGCTCGACGACGACGGTTACCTCTACATCGAGGGCCGCGCCGACGACACCATCATCCGCGGTGGCGAGAACATCGCGCCCGCGGAGATCGAGGATGTGCTGGTGGCGCACCCGACGATCGATGAGGCGGCGGTGGTCGGCGTTCCGGACCCGGATTGGGGCCAGCGGGTGGTCGCGGTCGTCGTCGGGAACGGCGATCCGGAAGAGATCCGATCGTGGGTCCGCGATCGGTTGCGGTCCTCCAAGACTCCCGACTCGATCATCTTCACCCCGGAGTTGCCGCGGACCGAAACGGGCAAACTGTTGCGCCGCAATCTGATCACCGAAGTGTCTGAACCACGACCCGAACTGGAGAACAACAATGCCTGACGCCGTCATCGTAGCCGCACGCCGGACCCCGATCGGAACCGCATTCAAGGGAACGCTGCGCGACACGGATGCCTTCGACCTGGCGGAGCACACCGTGGCCGCAGTGGTCGAGGATCTCGGTTCCGCGCCGATCGACGACGTGATCCTGGGAGAAGGGTTGTACGGCGGTGGCGTCATCGCACGCCACGCGGCGATCACCGCGGGTCTTGTCGACGTGCCGGGGCTCGCGGTCAACCGGCACTGCGCGGCCGGGCTGGCCGCCGTCCAGACGGCCGCAGGCAGCATCCGTTCGGGGATGGACAAGCTCATCCTCGCCGGAGGCGTGAACTCGGCATCCACCTCGCCGAAGGCGAAGTTCCGGGTGGGAGAGGAGTGGATCGAGCCGTGGATGTCGCCGACACACCCCAATCAGCCGGACGCTCCGAACAAGGACATGTCCATTACTGTCGGCTGGAACTCTGCTGTCGCAGCGGGTATCTCCCGGACGGAGATGGACGAGTGGGCGCTGCGGTCTCATCGCAACGCGATCGCCGCGATCGACGCCGGCCGGTTCGACGACGAAGTCGTCCCCATCAAGACCGCGCACGGGCTGTTCTCGGTGGACGAGCATCCGCGCCGCGAGACCAGCATGGAGAAGTTGGCGTCGCTCAAGCCGCTGCACCCGGAGATCGAGGGCTTCTCGATCACCGCGGGCAACGCCAGCGGCGCAAATGATGCGGCCGCCGTCCTGGCCGTCGCGAGTGACGAACTCGGCTTGCCTGCGCTGGCCACGGTCCGGTCATGGTCCTCGGTCGGCGTCGAGCCTGCGCAGACCGGGCTCTCCCCGGTGAAGGCCATCCCGAAAGCGCTCGAACGAGCAGGGCTTACCTTGCCCGACGTCGACCTGTTCGAGATCAACGAGGCATTCGCCGCCAACTGCGTCGCCTGCGTGAAGCTGCTCGACATCGACCCCGACCGCGTCAACGTCAGCGGCAGCGGATGTTCGCTCGGACATCCCGTCGCGGCGAGCGGAGCCCGCATGCTCACCACCCTGGTGTACGAATTGCGCAGGCGAGGTGGGGGAATCGGTGTCGCGTCGATGTGTGCCGGTGGCGGGATCGGTTCGGCCGTCGTCATCGAGGTCCATGTTTGACCTTCGTTCGGTGCTGCCGAGCACTGTTGCCGACCTCCTCGCGGCCGCACGCGGTGGTTCCGCGCGTGCGGCCGGCCGACTGCTGACCCAGGTGGAGGGGGAGGGCAGGTCCGCCGTACTCGACGCCATCGGACCCCCCACGGGCTCCATCTCGGTCATCGGTATCACCGGCCCACCGGGGGCGGGAAAGTCGACGACCATCACTGCCCTGGTCGCCGCCTATCGGTCCCGAGGTCGACGGGTGGCGGTTCTGGCTGTCGATCCGACGTCGCCGTACAGTGGCGGCGCCCTGCTCGGTGACCGGATTCGGATGACCCAGCATATCGACGACATGGATGTACTGATCCGGTCGATGGCGACGCGGGGCCACCTCGGCGGTCTGTCGTCGGCGGTGCCGGCGGCGATCCGCCTGCTCGAGGGTCTGGGTTACGACGTCGTGTTCGTGGAGACGGTCGGTGTGGGCCAGTCGGAGGTCGAGGTGTCGGCGGTCGCCGACCCGGCCGTCGTCATCCTCAATCCCGGTGCGGGCGACGCGGTTCAGGCTGCGAAGGCCGGCCTGCTGGAGGTCGCCGACATCCTCGTCGTGAACAAGGCCGACCGTGAGGGTGCTCAGCAGACGGTCCGTGACCTGCGCATGGAGTCGTCGGTCCCGGTGATGACACTCGTCGCCACGCGCGGCGAGGGTGTCGACGAGCTCATCGAGACGATCGAGAATCATCGTCGCGAGGACGATCCGGACCGTCGGGCCGCTCGGCTGCGCGCCCAGATCCTGTCATTGGCGATGACACGACTGCGGACCCATCCGGGTCTCGCTGATGCCGTCGACGATGTGATCGCCGGCCGCGGTGACATCTACGCCGCGGTCGAGACGCTGATCAACCCGGCAGTTCGGCGGGTTGAGTAGGCGCGTGGGTGCGTCTGGTCGGCCCGTGTATCGAAGCCTCGGTGCCGGCGTGATTTCGGTGATCGAGTAGCCCGTGAGCCGCTGGGCGAGCGAGCGTATCGAGATCTGTCGGACTCGATTGCGATCGCTTGTGTCTTACGAGGTCTCGATACGCTGTCTCGCCCTGGGGGGCTCGACGGCTACTCGACCAGCGGGGGGGTAGGGGTGTAGTGACGCCTGTGGGGGTCGTGATGGTCTCGATGCGTGACCAAGGTGAAGCGGTGCCGGCGTGATTTCGGTGATCGAGTAGCCCGTGAGCCGCTGGGCGAGCGAGCGTATCGAGATCTGTCGGACTCGCCTGCGGTCGCTTGTGTCTCGCGTGGTCTCGATACGCTGTCTCGCCTGGCGGCTCGACGGCTACTCGACCAGCGGGGGGTGTCTCGCCTGGCGGCTCGACCAGCGGGGGTGTCTCGCCTGGCGACTCGACGGCTACTCGACCAACGGGGGGTGTCTCGCCTGGCGGCTCGACGGCTACTCGACCAGCGAGCGGTTGAGTGGCGGCGGGAGTCGGATTCTGTCGGCGTCAGGAGAGGTCGGGGATGAACTGCGGGAGATCGACCGACGTGCGGATGCCAGGGGCGGCCGCGCAGACATGGCGCACAGCGTTGACCGCACGGTTCGCGGTGTAGCCGGGCGTGGTTTCCGCCATCTGCTCGAGGTCGATCGGCATGTTGATGTCGACCGACAGTGGGGCGTCACCGTCGACGACAACCCGCCAGCCCGTCGAGAGCAGATCCCACCGGGGTTCTGTGTCGCCGGTGCAATACCAGTTGGCGCGGAATCGCAGGACGATACGTCCATCCCGCTTGCCGGACACTGTGATACGTTGCGCTCCCACTGTTCCCGCAGGCAGCGTGCCGGCGGCGATCGAGACCTCGCGCGTCGTCACGCCGACCTCTCCGCTCACCTCGATCGAATCGAGTGGCAGGCCCATGGATTCGGCCAGAAGTTCCAACGACGGGCCGAAGCTGCCGCGAAGATACTCCAGCCGGAAGTCCTCGAACTCGCGTTGCGCACCACCGAATCCCATGATGTCGAACAGGAGATCGGGGGAATCACGCCGCGAGAGGTCGGCGAACTCGTCGATGGTGATCTGATCGATCCGGCGCTGGATCGACGAGAGCACCAAGGGAACCGCCTCGGTGATGAAGCCCGGGCTGCTGCCGGTGGAGTGAATCGACGCGCCGCCGGTCGCGCACGCGCGCTCGACGCGCTCGCGGACCTCGGCATCCATGCTTGCCGGGCGGTGGAATTCGCCGCGGGTGGTGACCACGTTGATGCCGGACTCGAGCAGTCGTGTCACGGCGTCGACGTCAAGCGCCGCTGCCATGTACAGCACGCAATCCGGCGCCGACGCGATGACGTCGTCGATGCTGTTGGTCGCCGATACGCCGGTCGGGGCCGACCCGCAGAGCTCGCCGGCATCGACTCCGACCTTCGCCTCGGACGTGACATACACTCCGGCGAGCTGCAGGTTCGGGTGGTCGATGATGCCGCGCAATGACCGTGCGCCGATGTTGCCGGTCGCCCACTGCACGCACCGATAGGTCGGTGTGGGAACGGTCGCGGAGGTGGCCGACGAGACGGCGGTCGACGTCATGACGGCATCCGAACGACCGCTTCTTGCGCGAAAGAAGCCACCAGCGAACCACTTCGGGTGATCATGTCGCCCCGGCCATAACAGCGACCGCCGGCGATGATGGGGCTGTCCTGGCGGATCAGGAGCCAGTCGTCGGTCCGGATCGGCCGATGAAACCACATGGTGTGCGACGTCACTGCGGAATGAAACGCGGTACCGTTGCCGCCCTGGCTCAATCCGTCGACGGGACGGAGTGCGGTGCCGATGACGGTGAGATCGGTGGCATAGGCGGCAATGCAGGGATAGGCCCGATCATCATCGACGGCCGGTGTGCGCATCCACATCTCGTGATGTGGGGGGCCCGCCGACGGATCATCGAGGTCGTCGACTGTGCGCACCTCCCAGGGCAAGAGTCCCATGCGCTTCTGGTGGTCGTCGTCCGGCAGATCGGGGAGTGGATCGATGGTCTGGATGTCCGGGCCCCCGTCGGCAAGGTGCATCGCGACGGTCGCCAGCCCGATGAGCCGATCGGTCTGCACAGCGCTGATCTGCAAGGTGTCGAAGGACCGGCCTCGGTGGCGATGGTCGACCTCGTAGCGGACGTCCTCTTCGACGAGTCCCTCTCGCAGGAAATTGGCGTGGATCGATCGGATCGACTTATCCGGGCTGGCGAGTCCTGCCGCCGACACGAACTGTGCGAGAAGCTGACCGCCGAACAACCGGCGATACGGCAGGGACAGATTGGCGCCGCGGTAACAACTGGTGGTCTCGGCCGCGGACATCGCGTTCGGCGAGTCGAGGCTGCCGGATCGATCGCCCGACGCAACACCGATCGGTGTGCAATCGCGGAGTTCGAGGATGGATATCAGCTCACGCCAGTCAGTTGCCATGACGGCAGTGTAATCGGTAATTCCTTGGATGAGAATACCATTCTCATCCAAGGATCATGCTTGCCGGCTGAAGCCCCGCGCGCAGAACTCCCAGACCTCGTCGGCCGAGATCGGGTGATTGTCCGGATCGTCGGTGGCGACGCTGGACTGTGCGATGAACATCACCGTCTGCATCACCATCGCCGCGACCCGGCGTGGGTTGAGTCCTTCCCGCAGCTCATCGGCCTCGGACGCCTCCTCCAGGAATTCGGCGAGCAGTGCGATGAGCGGGGCGTGTGCGACTCGAACCTCGGTCGGGTGGGTGATCAGGAGTTGTGGCGCGAAGTCGCTGAACAACGGGCGCTTGGCATTTGGGTCCGGGCGTGACAGCTCGAAGAGTAGGGTCACCGCAACGCGGAGCCGTTCGATGGGGTCTGTCTCGGTGGCGGCGGCGGCCCGGATCTGGTCGGCCGATTTGCTCAGTGCGTCCTCGAACAGTGCAAGGAGCAACTCGTGCTTTCCGTCGAACTGCAGGTAGAAGCTGCGCAGCGACTGCTTCGACCGCTCGACCACCTCTTGAACCGTGAACTCGGTGGTGCCCTTCTCGGTGATGATCGCCTGGGCTGCGTCGAGGAAGCGTTGCACACGTTGCTCAGCTCGCAGTTTCGCGGTCTTGATCGACCGTTCCACGGCGCGCTGCTTCCATGCGGGCTCTTCGTTGGCGCTGGTCACCGCGCCGACTTTCCGCCGAGTTGCACATACATAGGGCGAGTTTAGCGGAGCGAACCCGCGATTGTGGCGAAGGGGGTTCCGAAAAATGAAAGTGTTCCATTCGCTTCAGGAGAACGCTATTCTCCTAGTATGTACCGACTAGTCTTGCGGCCATCTCCGCTCGGTGGGGTGGGCACGACGCCGAGAGGAGATAGCGCGTGCTCGTAGAGTTCGATTCCGATCAACGGCTCTGGGGAAAGACCGTGCGAGAACTGCTCGCCAAGGAGTGCTCACCGGTCTGGATACGCCAGGTCGTCGATGACGATGTCGATCCGACGCCGCTGTGGACGATGTACGTCGACCAAGGCTTCACGGATCTGGTCGAACCCGCCGAGGCGGTCGAGCTGGCCATCGCTCTGGAGGCGATGGGCGCGGCAACCGACCCCACGCCGTTTCTGGCCACGGCAACGCAGTTCGCGCCACTGGCCGGTGCCCTGGCGCAACCAGGGAGGCCGGGGGCCGCTGTGCGCGAGGGGGTTTCGGCGCACCTGGGCGAAGACGGATGGCTGCTGTCCGGTACCTGCTGTGCTGTCCTCGACGGGGATCGCGCCGAGGACTTCGCAGTGGTGACCGCGGCCGGCGTCTTCGTGGTGCCCGCCGACGATGTCATCGTGACGCGCGTGCCCTGCTTCGATCCGCTACTCCACGTCGCCGACGTCACCTTTCCGTCGGTGCGCGTCGATGATGCACGACGCAATCCCGCTCCCGATCTCGCACGCGCGCAGGCGACGGCGTTGATGGGTCTGTCCATCACGATGGTCGGGGCGTGTCAGAAGATTCTCGACCTCGCCCTCGAACACGTCCGCAATCGTGAACAGTTCGGCGTCGCGATCGGGAGCTTCCAGGCGGTGAAGCACAAGGCCGCGGACATGCACGTCGCGGTCGAACGCGCTCGGGCGCTGGCGTATTACAGCGCACTCACCATCGCGACCGGCAGCGCCGACATGCGCCTGGCAGCCTCCATGGCCAAGGCGTCGGCCGGCGAATGCCAGTCCAAGGTGTTCCGCAACGGCTATCAGCTGTTCGGTGCGATGGGCTACACGTGGGAGAACGACCTACAGTTTCCGCTCAAGCGCGCCAAGGCAGGAGAACTGATGCTCGGCGGTTCCGACGAACACCGGGCGCTCATCACCGAGGAGTATCGTGCAACTCAAGTTTGACAGCGACGTCGAGGAGTTCCGGGCGGAGTTCATCGCATTTCTCGACGAGCACCTCCCCAGCGAGGCCGACGCCGCTCAACGGACGAAATCCAGTGCGGACATACCCGATTGGGCGCGCGAGTGGCAGCGGGTGCAGTTCGACAACGGATGGCTCCAGCCGGGCAACCCGCCGGAGTTCGGCGGTCGGAACGCCGGGATTCTGCAGCAGTACGTGCACCTCGACGAATTGTCGCGACGACGGATCTACCACAGCTACAACCCGCAGGGCCTGGGGATCATCGCGGCATCGCTCCTGACTTTCGGCACTCCCGAGCAGAAGAGCAAGTGGGCGGTACGAATTCTGCGCGCCGAGATCACCGCTTCACTCGGCATGAGCGAGCCAGGGGCCGGATCGGATCTGGCCTCGTTGCGCACCAAGGCGCGCCTCGAGGGCGACGAGTTCGTCGTGAACGGACAAAAGGTCTGGACCTCCGGGGCGCATGACGCCGACGTGCTCCTGACCTTCGTCCGTACCGATCCAGACGCCCCGAAGCACAAGGGGATCAGCGCGATCATGATTCCCACGGATCTCCCCGGTGTCACGCGCAGGCCGTTTGGTGCGATCTCCTCGCGGACGGATCTGGACTTCAACGAGGTCTTCTTCGAGGACGTGCGGGTGCCGGCCGAGAACCTGATCGGCGAACTGAACGGGGGCTGGTTTGTAGCCAACGGATCGTTGGGACATGAACGAACCCTGCTGTGGCTCAGTTTCGCCGAACGACTAGAGGACCTTCTCCGGGACTTTCGGCCGGCGACGGCCCTCGATCGTGATCGGTACGCGACGCTGGTCATGGATGCACATGCGCTCCGATTGCTCGGTTCTCAGGCACTGGGCCGCGCGGCGCGTGGCGAACAGGATGTCCCGGCCCTCTCTGTACTCAAGCTGATGGGTTCGGAGGCTGTGCAGAACGCCACCGAGCACGCGCTCGCGGCCGCCGGCAGCGATGGCCTCGTCCACCCGGCACTGACCGCACCTTACAACCACATGGATCTCGAAATGCTCTACACCAGTTGGTTCGAGCGGTATGCGCGCAGCTTCGGCTACACCATCGCCGGCGGTACCTCGGAGATTCAACGCAATGTCATCGCGGAGCGTGTCCTCGGGCTTCCGCGACGCTGAGCGACAACGATGGAGGCACGGATGAACGTCCTGTACGAGGTCACCGACAAGATCGCGACGATCACGCTGAACCGGCCGGAGGTCGCGAATGCCCAGAACGCGGCACTGCTCGACGAACTCGACGCGGCCTGGACGGAGGCGGGAAAAGACCCCGACGTCGCCGTGATCGTCCTACGTGGCGAGGGCAAGCATTTCTCGGCGGGACACGATCTCAACAGCGGCGCGCCGCGGCCGGACAAGATCACCCTCGAGATGGTCTATGACGGCGAGGCCCGGAGGTACCTCGAATACAGCCTGCGCTGGCGCAACAATCCCAAACCCAGCATCGCTGCGGTCCAGGGGCGTTGCATCGCAGGAGGGCTGCTGCTCTGCTGGCCGTGTGATCTGATCATCGCCTCCGAGGACGCCAAGTTCTCGGACCCGGTGGTGATGATGGGTATCGGGGGAGTGGAGTACCACGGCCACACCTGGGAATTGGGTCCGCGTAAGGCGAAAGAGATCCTCTTCACGGGGCGTCCGGTCACCGCCGAAGAGGCGGAGAAGACCGGGATGGTGAATCTCGTGGTTCCGCGCGCCGAACTGGACGCGCGGACCGAGGAGATGGCCCGCACCATAGCGGCGATGCCGGCGTTCGGACTGCGGCAGGCCAAGCGCGCGGTCAATCAGACCCTTGACGTGCAGGGGTTCTACGCGGCGATCCAGTCGGTCTTCGAGATCCATCAGACCGGCCACGGAAATGCACTGAGTGTCAATGGCTTCCCGATCCTTGCGCAGCTGGAGGAGATGAAGGGAAGGATCGGTTAGGGCATACCCTGGTCCGGCCGTGAATTCGTCGAAAAGCACTTGTGAACAGCGCGATTGCCGTATTCTCTCAAGTGAGAATGTGATTATCAGACTCGGTCGCCGGCACCCATTGCCGTCGATCCCTTTGTGAGAGATGGATGTCCCTTGTCAGGCATCCACGAGAAAGGACACCACCATGCGGAGAACACTCACCGGGCGAGCACTCGCCATGTGTGCGGGCGTGGTCATCATCGTCGGTGTCGCCGCGGGCTGTAGCGACGACTCCGATTCGAGTGATTCCGCGTCGAGCGCAACCAGTTCGGCGGCGGCGACATCGTCGGCCGCAGCCACCGCGGATGCGGCCACGACCAAGGAGATCACCGATGCATATGTGGTCTTCTTCAACGGCCAGACGCCACCGGCCGAGCGGGCCACGCTGATCGAGAAGGGGGATGCCTTCACCCCGGTGCTGCAGGGCATGACCCAGAACCCACAGGCGATGCAGACCACGGTGGCGGTCAAGGGCGTCACCATGACCGACGCCGATCACGCCAACGTCGACTACGACCTGCTGATGCAGGGCAATCCGGTCATGCCGGGACAGACCGGCCAGGCGGTCCTGGTAGATGGCACGTGGAAGGTGTCGTCCGATACTTTCTGTGCGCTGCTCGCAGTGCAGGGCGATACCGGTACAGTCCCCGCTTGCGCGTGATCTGACCACACACGTCGGGCCGGCCTCGAATCGAGGCCGGCCCGAAATGTCTTCCGTGCTGGGTGGTCCCAGGAGATCGCCCGGGGAACGACGGTGGGTCAGAGATCGATCAGTCGCGGAGCCGATCGTGACGTGCGGATCATGCGGCCCGCCTGGCGCGTGAGATCCCTACTGCTGCCCAGCAAGGAGTCGAGCATGACGACCCGGCGCGCATGCCGATGGAAGGAGTGTTCGGCCGTGAATCCGATACCGCCGAGGACCTGCTGTACGTGGCGCGACGTACTCAGTGCAGCGCGTCCGGCCGCAGCCTTGGCGAGCAGCGCACCGAGATCGTCCTGAGCGACCTCCAGGGTGGCCTCGGCACCCTCGACGGCGACGTATGCCTCGGCGAGGCGGTGCCGCACCGCTTGGAATGCGGCTATCGGGCGACCGAATTGGGTGCGATCCAGGGCGTGGGTGCGAGCCAATTCGAGCATGGCCCGACTCGAGCCGACCAGCCACCAGCCGAGCGCGATACGGGCCTTCACGAGTGGGAAATCGGCTCCGGATTGAACCTCGCGCAACGGGAGTTCAGGGTCCAGGGACTCGCTTCCGGTGGTCTCCTCGCGAGACCATTGCAGCCATCGATCGCCGACGAATGGCAGGGGTATGACCGATCCCGGTTCGCCCCCAGACGAAAGCGCCGCCACGTCGTTGAGAACCGAACTGTGCGAGCCGGTCTCCCCGAGGAGGCGGAACACGAGGGGGATCGCGATGTCGGGGAAGCCGACCAGGAGCTCCGGCCAGCCGAGCTCGTCGAGCGCTTTGTCGAGGTTGGTGCCGGTGCTCGACGCCATGATCTTGCGGAGCGAATCCGCCAGGAGTTCCTGCTCCGAGCTATCCACTGTCACCCTTTCCCAGATCGAGCAGCCGACGCGCGATGATGTTGCGCTGGATCTCGGCGGTGCCCCCGTAGATGGTCGCCGCACGCGAGTAGAGGTATTCCGATCGCAAGGCGGGATCAGTCCACTCGATGGCGCCGGGCAGCAGATCACGGCAGGAGTCGAACAATTGTTGTTCGGCGGTCGCGAGCAACACCTTGTCCACGGAGGTCTCCGGTCCCAGGGTGCCTCCCGCATCCAGTCGTTGTTGGGTCGCATAGGAGCGGCACCGGACTGTGTGCGCCGCCAGGTAGGCGGCGCCGAGATCGAGATCATCGACGGGATCGGTCTGGCACACCAGGTTGTCCAGGACGGAGAAGAGGTAGGCGATACGGTGCCAGAAGCACGTCGAGCGCTCGTGCGGCAGCAGGTCCATCGCCAGGCGCCAGCCGTCGCCGGGTTCGCCCAACATCCGATCCGCCGGCACCACCACGTCGTCGAAGTACACCTCCGCGAACTCGTCGACGCCATGCATCGTCCGTAGCGGGCGCACCGTGATCCCGGGTGTGTCCATGTCCACGAAGAAGGCCGTGATGCCGTCGTGTCCGGGCGATGTGCGGGTCAACAGAACACAACGGGCCGCGAACTGGGCCAGACTGGTCCACACCTTCTGGCCGTTGATGATCCAGGTGTCCCCGTTTGGTACAGCCCGAGTGCTCAGCGACGCCAGGTCGCTGCCCGATCCGGGCTCGGAGAAACCCTGACACCATTGCTCGTCGCCGTTGAGCAGGCGCGGCACCATCTCCGCGGCCAGCTCGGGCCGCGCGTAGGAGATCATCGTCGGCGCAAGGACTTCGATCATCGAGTAGATGCCCGGTTCAGCGAGGTTGCGGGTGGCCACCTCCTCGCCGAGGACGGCGCGCAGGATCGGGGCGCCGCCGAGACCCCCCACCTCGTGCGGCCACCCGTAGCGCATCCAGTCGGCGTCGAACAGTGCTCGCCGCACCCGGCCGAGCTGGGCCACCTGCGCGTCGAACGAGTAGTCGTCGCCGGGCGTCAGATCATGCGTGTCGAGCCACTCACACAGCGCCGCCCGGAATTCGGTGGTGTTCATTCCCCGCTGAACGAGATCGCGTGCGGGCGGCCGGAATTGTGCTCGCCGTTGCGCCGGATGAAGGTCATCGCGCGCGTTCTCAGCCGCCATCCGTCGTCGGTGCGGACATAGGTGTCGTTGTAGTAGCCGATCCGCATGTCCTGCTGGGTGTGATCGATGAAGCACAGGGGCTGGGTGCCGGTTCCGGTGTCGCCGTCGACCTCGATCAGCGCGGTGCCGGTGAGGAAGAGCCCCTTGGGTGCGGCTTCGACGAGTCGCGGGAACTGGTCCAGCGGGTACATCTCGCCGAACGCGCTGTACGTGCCATCCGGGGTGAAGACCGACACCACACCCTCGGTGTCCCCTTTGGTCATCGTGACTGCGTACTTCGCGAGCAGTTGCTCGATGTCGATGATGTCGTCATTGCGGGACGCGTCATTTCTGGCTTTGTCATTTCCGGACATGGACCTTGCCACCTTTCATCACGAAGCGGACGTCTTGAGTGACGGTGATGTCCTCCAAGGGATTTCCGGGTACTGCGATGATGTCGGCGAGCAATCCCTCGGCGATGCGTCCGCGGTCGTCAGCTCTGATCAACTCCGCTGCGGTCGCGGTGGCCGCGCGCAGCACCGCCGCCTCGGGCATCCCGCGCTCGACGAGGGCCACGAGTTCGTCTGCGTTCTTGCCGTGCGGGATCGCCGGCGCATCGGTGCCCACGGCGATCTTGACGCCCGCGTCGTAGGCCTTCTTCACCGAGATACGGGCCTTCGGGAACATCTCGGCAGCCTTCGCCTGCAGCTCCGGCGGAGAATGGGAGACGTCCATCGCATCGGCCAGACGTGTCGTCGGCACCAGGAACGTGTCGTTCGCGACCAGCATCTTGATGGCCTCGTCGTCCATCAGGAAGCCGTGTTCGATGCAGTCGATACCGGCGAGCACGGCCTGCTTGACGGCCTCGGCCCCGTGTGTGTGGGATGCCACCCGCAGCCCGCGACGGTGCGCCTCGTCCACGATCGCGCACAGCTCGTCGAACGAATAGTGCTGTGCCCCTGGCTCTCCGGTCAGCGACATCACGCCGCCGGACACACAGACCTTGATGAGCTGCGCGCCGTGTTTGATCTGGTACCGGACGGCCTTGCGTACCTCGTCGACGCCGTTGGCGATGCCTTCTTCGAGCGTCAGGTCCAGGACGTGGGGCGCGAACGCGGCGAACATCGTCGGGTCGAGGTGGCCGCCGGTCGGGGTGATCGCGTGACCCGCCGGCACGATGCGCGGACCGTCGATCCAGCCCTTGTCGATGGCTCGGCCCAGTGCGACGTCGAGAAGGTATCCGCCGGTCTTCACGAACAGGCCCAGATTGCGGACGGTGGTGAAGCCGGCATGAAGCGTGCGACGCGCGTTGCCCACCGCACGCAACATGCGGGTCGGAGGGTCATCCTGCACGGTGGAATAGACGGGGCGTTCGCCCCGTCCACCCATCAGCAGGTTGACCTCCATGTCCATCAGGCCGGGCACGAGGATGTGGTCGCCGAGGTCGATGATCTCGCCCTCGGGTTCGCCTCCCACGCCGACGATCCGGTCTTCGTCGACGCGCACGATGCCCGGCGTGATGAGCTCGCCCTTGTCGACGTCGATGAGGCCGGCAGCTTTGAGAGTGACCATCAGACCACGGGTTCGGAAACGAGTTCGGCCCAGGCCGCTCCACTGTCGGGGACGCGGGGCTGCTTCCAGACCTCGACCGGGAAGGACACCATGACCAACGACTGCATCAGGTGGATCAGCGAGCGGACGTCCTCGGGCAGATCGTCGAGCGGGAACTTGTCACCGAAGGCGCAGGCGTCCTCGAGGCGTGGCATGGCCGCGTCGTAGAACTCCTGCATCTCCGGCATCGTCGAGTCGAGGCGCTTGGCGTAGCGCTCCGCCTCGGTGGGCAGGCACCACGCCGAGAACCTCTCCAGATCCGCGAATTCAGCTGGCAGCTTTGGCATTTTCGTACTCCTTGACGTGATCGACGGCCATCTTGTGCAGGTGACGCAGGAGGACCTCCTGGTCGCAGAGGGGAAACTCGGTGACGGTTCGGGTCTCGAGCATCGTCTGGGTCGCCTCGAGGGTGTTCGCGTCCTGCAGGGCGTACTCCTTGAATGTCACCGCGGCGAGTTCCTGCGCGAGTCGCTCGCGCACGGTCTTCGGCGGCACGAAGTAGAGGTTGGCCTCGAAGATGTGCTGGTTCACCGCGGTCGGCCAGTACTGGTAGGTGATCACCCAGCCGGGCGCCCAGAACAGCAGCGACATGTTCGGGAAGAACTCGAACTCGTCCACGCCCCACGGCACCGCGCCGGCGGGATTGATCGCCGGCGGCAACGGATCGAGGCCCTCGATGTCGGGCCGGTCCCACGGGCCGAACAGCCCCGAACGCAGGATCCGCTCGATCGGCTTGACCATGCTGAGGTCCTTGGGTGGCGACATCCCGCCCCACGACGAGATCATCGAGTGCGGGCTCTGCAGGTCGTAGTGCAGGGCCTCGAAGCCGACCTTCATCAGCTTGTCGGCCTCGTCCTTGACGGCCTGCTTCTGATGCAGCACCGGTGCGTGATAGAACTCGGCGAACGCATCGATGAACAGCTTCCAGTTGCTGCCGATCTCGGCCCGATAGCTGTAGACCTCGGTCATCTCGTGGAACGGGTATCCCTTGATGCCCTGGCCGTATGCCCCCAGATAGTCCTCGAGGGACTCGGCGTCGGGGTCGAGGTTGATGAAGATGAAGCCTTCCCAGATCTCGCACCGGACGGACTTGAGTCCGAACTGGTCTTTGTCCAGATCGAAGAACTCGCCTTCCTGCTGGACGTAGCTGAGATCGCCGGTGAGGTCGTACCGCCATGCGTGGTACTTGCAGGTGAACTGACGGCAGGTGCCCGAGGTCTCCTCGTTGGGGAAGTCGTCCCAGACGAGCTTGTTGCCGCGGTGCCGGCACACATTGTGGAATGCACGGACGACGTCGTCCTTGCCCTTCACGATGATCAGCGACGTGTTGACCACCGCCAGTTCGCGGGTGAAGTAGCTGCCCTTGCGGGGCAGCCGCTCGACCCGGCCGACATTCAGCCACGTCTTCTTGAAGATGGCCTCCCGTTCGGCCTCGTAGAACTCGGGATCGATGGAGTCGGTGTAGTCGACGGGCTCGGTGCCGAGGCCGTCGAAGCTCTCGGTCCAACTTCCCGCATCGGGCTTCTTGAAGTGTGCCAACGGTCTACCTTTCGTATTCGGGCTGGAGCTCACGATCCGGCTCGATGCCGAATGTGTTGAATGCCATGGACAGTGTCGAGTAGGTGCCGACGGTGAACACCAGGTCCATCAACTGCCGGTCGTCGAGATGTTCCTGCAGGGCAGACCAGGTTCCGTCGAGGATGGCGTGTGCACCGAGGAGTTCACCGACCGCATCGAGCACGAGTTGCTCGACCGGGTCCAGCGCGACGCCTCTGCGTGCGTCCTCGATCTCGGCGAGAGTCATCCCGACCGCTTGGCCCATGCCGGTGTGGTGCTCGATCTCGTAGTGCGACGCACCGAGTTCCGCGACCCGCAGGATCGCGACCTCCCGGATTCGGTCGGTCAGTGTGTTCCCGAACAGGAGGTGCACGTTGAACGGAATGAAGGCCTTGGTGAGGTCCGGGTGACGGACGAGCGTCGCCAACGCGTTGCCGGCACCCTGGGGATTCCGGCGCCGCTTGGGCAGCATCGCCGCCAGCGCGGCGTCGACGTCGTCGTCCCATTGGTCGGCGGGCAGCGGTGTCAGCCGCATCTGACCCTCCCTTCGAGAATCGTATTCTCATTCACGGATACTACGTTTTCACGAGATGCGTCTCCAGTCAATCCATCGAGAGGTAATTCGTGTCGGCGCACGGCCGCGCGTGCTCCGCGCTCTGCTCGTCTCTCATGGCGTTCTGCGACGTCGGGCGGTCGCGATTTGCTGGGCATGTGACCTGGATCTCTGAATGTGTTGATTCTTCGTTTAGGAGAAGCTAGTTTCTCATTAGCGAGAGCAGCAATGCCACGGCTGGTCTTCGACGCTGGTCCACAGCCTTCGCGAGACGCTCTCGACACCCTGCGGGATTGTCCGCCCGGAGACGTCATTGAGGAGAATCAGGTGAGAGCACAACGAATACTCGCGGCGGCGGTCGTGGTTGTCGCGTTTGCGGCCGCGGGTTGCGGTGGCCGCGACGGTAGTGGCACCGAGGAGTCCGGCGGCGGCGGAACGGGCTCCTCGTCGAGCGCGTCGAGTTCGTTCGGCGACCTGAACGACGTCTGTCAGAGCGGATCCGCCAAGGGGACCACCGCGCAGGGCGTCAGTGACTCGGAGATCCAGGTCGGCGTACTCTCCGACGTCGGCTTCACCAAGAACTCGGAGTTCGTCGACGCGGCAAAGGTTTTCACGTCGTGGTGCAACGACAACGGCGGGATCAACGGCCGTAAACTCGTGGCCAACACGCACGACACGAAGCTCATGGCGGTTCGCCAGCAGATGTCGGAGGCGTGCAAGACGGACTTCGCACTCGTCGGAGGCGGGGCCGCGCTGGACGGGCTGGGCACCAAAGAGCGCTTGTCGTGCCTGCTGCCGAACTTCCCCGCCCAGGTCGCGCAGCTGGCCGAGCTCGGCGCGGATCTCAGTGTGCAGGCATCACCCTCGCAGGTGTTCGGTTACCTGCCGTACTACCAGTTCCGCGAGTGGCTGCTCAAAGACGCGTATCCGGATTCGACGAACGCGATCGGCATCATCAACGGGGACTCCCCGGTCACCAAGGTCCTCGGTGACATCCAGGCCGAGACCGTGAAGGCCGCCGGCGGCACCTTCGTCTACAACGATCTCTACCCGGCCGCGGGTGTCTCGGACTGGACGCCATACGCGCAGGCGATCAAGAACAAGGGTGTCAAGGGGCTGATCTTCTTCGGGCAGTACAACCAGCTCGCCAAGCTCGAGAGCGTGTTGACCAGCATGAACTACAAGCCGGATTGGATCGACGCGAACAACAATGCCTACAGTCAGGCGTTCCTCGACCTGATCGGTCCGTCTGCGGAGAAGCAGAACAACCTCGTCGACCTCGGCGGTGTGCTGCCGATCGAGAGCACCGACCCGGTGATGAACCAGCTCAAGGATCTGTACAAGAAGTACGCTCCCGACGCGACCATCACCCTGCCCGCGCTCCGCGCCTTCTCCTCATGGCTCGTGTTCGCGAAGTCGGCGGCGAGCTGTGGTGACAACCTGACCCGCTCGTGCCTGATGGAGGCGGCGACCAAGGAGACCGCATGGACCGCGGGTGGTCTGCAGGCTCCCCAGAATCTCACGCCGGGTGCGGCGCCGTCGGCGTGCTTCAACGTGGAGAAGACGACCGCGAACGGTTGGGAGCCGGCTGACTTCGATCCGGACCAGGGCGCGTACCGCTGCAACATCCCGGTGAAGAAGTGGACCGGACAGTACGGCGAGGGCATGAAGTTGTCCGATGTCGGCAAGACCATGAGTGACGTTCAGTAATGGATCAATTCCTCGCCTTCGGCGTGGTCGGACTCAGCACCGCCGCGATCTATGCAGTGATCAGCGGCGGGCTGGTCGTCACCTACACCACCACCGGCGTCTTCAACTTCGCGCATGGCGCGGCCGGGATGATGGCGGCCTTCACCTACTGGCAGTTCAGTGCCGGCTGGGGGTGGCCGATCTGGTTGTCGCTGGTCGTGGTGTTGGGTGTGCTCACGCCACTGTTCGGACTGTTCGTCGAGGTGGCGCTGCGCCCGGTGCAGGCGCTCGGTGAGGCCGAGAAGCTGGTGATGACCGTCGCCTTGCTGAGCGGCCTGATCGCACTGGCGCGATGGATCTGGGATCCGAACGAACCGCGCAACCTGCCGCAGTTCTTCGCCGACCAGCCGCCGTTGCACGTCTTCGGCGCCACTGTCACCTGGCACCAGGCGCTCACGATGATCGTCGCCATCCTGGTGGCTGTCGGCCTGCGGGTCTTGCTGTTCCGGACACGCGCCGGGACGGAGATGCGAGCCACCGTCGATGACCGCTCACTGGTCGGCCTCACCGGAGCAGATCCGGTGCGGGCCAACCGGATCGCGTGGATTCTGGGCATCGAGCTCGCCGCCGTCGGTGGCGTCCTGATCGCCCCGGTGGTCGCACTCGACGCGATGTCGCTGTCGTTGGTGATCGTCAGTGCATACGCAGCGGCGATCTTCGGTCGGCTGAAGAGTCTCCCGTTGACCTTCCTCGGTGCGGTCGTGGTCGGCTGCATGGAGAGCTACCTGACGGGCTATTTGCCGCAGAACGCGTATCTACCCGGAATTCGGTTGGCGGCTCCGGCGATCCTGCTCCTGCTCGCCCTACTGGCCTTCCCGCACGGACGGTTGCGGGGCCGAGATCGTCAACTCAGTCCCGTTCCCTTGCCGTCGCTGCGAGGCACCATCTTCTTCGCCCTGGTGATCGTGTGGTCCGGTCTGATCCTGGCCACGGTGCTCAGCGACAGCGACCTCCTCACTTACGGGCAGATCTTCGCCTTCGGTGTGTTGGCGCTCTCGTATGTCCCACTGGCGGGATACGCCGGTCAGATCTCGTTGTGCCAGATCACCCTTGCCGGTATCGGTGCGATCGTGTGTGGCCACCTGGGCGCGAACGGTCAGTGGTGGGCGATCATCGCCGCGATGGTGATCTCCGGGGTGGTGGGAGCGGCGATCGCACTGCCCGCACTGCGTTTGTCCGGGGTGTACCTGGCGTTGGGGACGGCTGCGATCGCCGTGATCTTCGACCGCTGGATCTTCACGCTTCCGGCCTTCGATGTGTTCGGAGTGCGCATCTCGTTCTTCGACCAGGGATCGGTCGAGGTGCCGGGGCCGTCGTTGTTCGGCTTTGCCATCGACACTCCACAACGCACCACGGTCTTCGCGGCGGTTGTCCTCGCTGCGGCCACGCTCGGTGTGGCGCTGTTGCGGCGAGGACGTCTCGGGCGCAAACTGATCGCGCTTCGCGACAGCGAGGCCGCCTACGCCACCCTCGGTGGCAACCTTCTGACCTCCAAACTGGTGGTGTTCGGACTGAGTTCGGCATTGGCGGGACTCGGGGGTGCGCTGTACGGCATGCAACTCGGATCGGTCACCGGAGACCAGTTCAACTTCATCTCCGGGCTGCCGATCTTCCTCGTCGTGGTCCTGGCCGGATTGGGAACAGTGGGTAGTGGAATCTTCACCGGTGCGGCCCTGGCGGGCCCGCTGAACGCGATCGGTGTGTTGTGGCCGGCTCTGCGGGAGGTGTCCCAGGCGATTCCGGCGCTTCTCGGCATCGCGTTCGGGGCGCGGGCCGTCAAGGAGGGCGGAATCGCGTCGCTGCGCAAGCAATGGGATCTGGCGTTCGCCGATCGTGTCGTCATGGGCGCACTGGTCGGGTGGACATTGGTCGCGTGGTTGTTGCGCCTTGCCGATGTGTTCAACGGCTATGTGTTCTGCCTGTTGATGGTGGTCGGCGCGGTGCTTGCACCGCTGGTTGCCGGATGGCGAGACCGCAGGGCACACATGGATGAGGGGTCGGACGATACCGATATCCCGGTCGAATGGTGGGGGATCTCCCGGCCGTGGACCGATGACGACGAGGAGGTGTTGGATCGTGCCATCGCTGCTGGAAGTCAGTGATGTGTCGGTGTCCTTCGGCGCGCACCAGGCGCTGGACGGGGTACACCTGACCGCGGAGCGCGGACACATCACCGGGTTGATCGGGCCCAACGGTGCCGGCAAGAGCACACTGTTCGACGTCATCGGAGGACTTCGCCGGCCGAACACCGGCTCGGTGGTGCTCGACGGGAAGGACATCACGCGGCTGGGCCCGGCACAGCGCGCCAAACGCGGTATGGCGCGGACGTTCCAAGGACTCGAACTGTTCGGTCGCCTCAGCGTCCGCGACAACCTGCTCGTCGCCGCCGAACTCCGACGTCACGGTCGTGATGCGACGAAACTGGTCGATGGGGTCATCGAGCGTGCGCAGCTGGGCGCCTACGCGGATCGGCTGGCCGATTCCTTGCCGACCGGCGTGGGCAGGCAGGTGGAGGTGGCACGTGCGCTCACCACCCGACCGGATGTGATCCTGCTCGACGAGCCGGCCGCCGGGCAAGATGCCGAGGAGACCGAGCGGTTCGCCGCGATCCTCCGCACGGTGGCAGCCGACGGTGTGGCGATTCTGCTCGTCGAACACGACATGGAACTCGTCATGGGTGTCTGTGACCAGGTCCACGTCCTCGACCTCGGGTCCATCATCACGTCCGGTCCACCGGAAACGGTGCGGCAGAACACTGCAGTACTCGACGCCTATTTGGGGACAGCATGATTCCACCGTTACTCGAACTCTGCGACATCCGTGCCGGCTACGACGGGATCACGGCGCTGCACGGTGTCGACATCAGCGTCCACGCAGGCCAGGTGGTGGCCCTGCTCGGACCCAACGGCGCCGGCAAGACCACGACCCAGAAAGTGGCTGCGGGTGTGCACCCGGTGGACTCGGGCCGGATTCTCTACGGTGGCCGTGACGTGACGGGTATCGCTTCGCGGAATGCGGCGCTCGCCGGTGTGTGTCTGATCCCCGAAGGCCGGGGAGTGTTCCCGAATCTCACTGTGCGCGAGAACCTCTGGATGATGACGTTCACCGGGAAGTCGCGCGAGCAGATCGAGGAGATCGCCTTCTCGAGGTTTCCGATCCTCGAGGAACGGGCATCGCAGACCGCGGGCACCCTCTCGGGCGGTGAGCAGCAGATGCTGGCGCTGACCCGTGGGCTGGCAACAGACCCGGCGGTTCTGCTCCTCGACGAACTCTCGATGGGCCTGGCACCGCTGGTGGTGGAGAAACTCTACGAGCACGTCGCCCAGATCGCCCGTGACGGAGTCGCCGTCCTGGTCGTGGAGCAGTTCGCGTCGGCCGTTCTCGACATGGCCGATCATGCGGCGGTGCTCGTGCGCGGCCAGGTCGAATACGAGGGTCCGCCAGGAGAATCACTCAGAAAAGAACTTGCCAACCTCTACCTAGGAAGTGCTACATGACCGCCACATCCGATGACCGGGCGCAACGATTCACGCAGGAACTCGAAAAGCTGAAGATCCCCGATCCCGCTGCTGCCAGGTCGCAGCTCTGGGTTCGGCTCGGGGTGGCCGCGATGGTGCTCGGCGTCGCGCTTGGCGTGATCGCCTATCTGATGTCGCACAACACATCCGACCCATTGGTTCAGCGTGACGCGCTGACGATCGCGCTCACCGGTGTGGCCGTGGCCATCGTCGGGTCCGCGGTCTTCCTGCGGTACTCGCTGACCAATTTCCTGCGTTTCTGGTTGGCGCGGCAGTCGTTCGACCTCAACACGTTCGGCGAGCGACTCGCCCCGGCCCCGGCACCGGTGGCCGGAAAACACACCACCACAGTCAAGGAGGAGATCCGCAATGACCACGAAAGTCCCGCCATTGCGCGCGGGTGAACAACTGGCGTGTTCGGCCTGCACCACCAAGGTGGTGGTCGTCAAGGCTCCGGCCGACGGGGTCGCCGAGATCATCTGCGGTGAAACGTCACTCCAGCCCGCGAAGTCGGTGACACAGCCCGCGAAGGACGGCTCGGAACCCGGCGTCCTGATCGGCAAGCGTTACGTCAACGCCGACGAGACAGTGGAATTACTCTGCGCCGCAGCCGGTGCGGGTCCGCTCACCTGCGATGGCACGGTGATGGCGCTCAAGTCGGCGAAAGCGCTCCCGGCATCGGATTGACCGGCAGCGAGCGCACCGGCCCGACGTGAGGGAGGGCCGGTGCGGGCGCATGTCCGGCACAAGCACACAGGAAGGTTCGGCGTATGTCGGAAGGGATGAGTTTCGAGCTGTCCGAGGATCAGGAGTTGATCCGCAAGTCGGTGGCCGAACTCGCAGGACGATTCGACGACCAGTACTGGATGGACAAGGATCTCGCGCACGAGTTCCCGACCGAGTTCTATCAGGCGATCGCCGACGGCGGATGGCTCGGCATGACCATCCCCGAGCACTACGGCGGGCACGGCCTCGGGATCACCGAAGCCACCATCCTGCTCGAACAGGTCGCCCGATCGGGTGGTGCCATGAACGCCGCAACCGCGATTCACCTGTCGATCTTCGGTATGCAACCCGTCGTCGTCCACGGGTCCGACGAGCTCAAGCAACGCACCCTGCCCAGGGTCGTCAATGGCGATCTGCACGTGTGCTTCGGCGTGACCGAACCGGGTGCAGGGCTGGACACCTCGCGGATCACCACATCGGCTCGTCGCAAGGGCGACGGCTATGTGGTGAACGGGCGCAAGGTGTGGATCTCGAAGGCGATGGAGTCGGAGAAGATCCTGCTGCTCACCCGCACGACACCTTATGCCGAGGTCGAGAAGAAGACCGACGGCATGACGTTGTTTCTCACCGATCTCGATCGCGCGCACGTCGACATCAGACCGATCAAGAAGATGGGCCGCAACGCGGTCACCTCGAACGAGCTGTTCATCGACGACCTGTATGTGCCGGAGGAGGATCGGGTCGGGGAGGAGGGCAAGGGCTTCAAGTATCTCCTCGACGGTCTCAATCCGGAGCGGATGCTCATCGCTGCGGAGGCGCTCGGTATCGGCCGCGTCGCCCTCGACCGGGCCGTGACGTACGCGAAGCAGCGCGAGGTGTTCGACCGTCCGATCGGGATGAATCAGGGCATCCAGTTCCCTCTGGCCGATTCGCTGGCTCACCTGGATGCCGCGGAGCTGGTGTTGCGTAAGGCAACCTGGCTCTACGACAATGGGAAGCCCTGCGGCCGTGAGGCCAACACTGCCAAGTATCTGTGCGCGGAAGCCGGTTTCGCGGCCGCCGACCGCGCACTGCAGACACATGGTGGCATGGGATATTCCGAGGAATACAACGTCGCCCGATACTTCCGCGAGGCGCGCGTCATGCGGATCGCGCCGATCAGCCAGGAAATGATCCTGAACTATCTGGGATCGCACACTTTGGGTATGCCGAGGAGCTACTGATGACCAACAACACCTTGTTCGATCTGACGGGACGCTCGGCGGTGGTCACCGGTGCGGCCGGTGGCATCGGCTCCGCCGTGGCGCAGGCATTGGCCGCGGCCGGGGCAGTTGTGTTGGTGACCGACGTCGACGCGAGCGCGGCAGCGAAGGTTGCCGAGCAGATCTCGGTGGATGGCGGCAAGGCCGACAGCATGGGATTCGACGTCAGCGACCGGGAAGCCGCGGACGCGGTGATGAGTCGGGCCGCCACGCTGGGCGACGGTACGGTCCACGTCGTCGTCAACAACGCCGGGGTGACCGCGCCGGCGATGTTCGGGGACACCACGCAGGAGAGCATCCGTCGTATGCTCGACATCCACCTGATGGGCGCGTTCAACACGTCGCAGGCCGCACTGCCGTTCCTGGCGACCGACGGGACGGGCCGCATCATCAACGTGACGTCGTCGGCAGGGATCACCGGCACGCTGGGCCAGGTGAACTACTCGGCGGCCAAGGCCGGCATCATCGGGCTCACGAAGTCGCTCGCCCGGGAGCTGGCCCGCAAGAATGTTCTGGTCAACGCCATCGCACCGCTCGCGGCCACCCCGATGACGGAGACAATCCGTACCGACGAGAGATTCGCGCCCACGATGCTGAACCGGATCCCTTTGCGGCGCTGGGCCGAACCTGCAGAGGTCGCAGGCGCATTCGTCTTCCTTGCGTCCGATGCGGCATCGTTCGTCACGGGGCAGGTGCTGCCGGTGGACGGCGGTATGGTGATGTGATGTCGAGTACAGAAGCTCCATTGGCCGGTATCACCGTGGTGGCACTCGAAGCGGCCGTGTCCGCGCCGATGTGCACCCGCACACTGGCCGATCTCGGTGCCCGGGTGATCAAGGTGGAGAATCCCAACGGCGGCGATTTCGCACGCCACTACGACGATGTCGTCAACGGGATGGCCGCTCATTTCGTCTGGGTCAATCGTGGTAAGGAATCCGTCACCATCGACCTCAAGTCCCCGGCCGGACTCGAAGTGCTGCACCGCCTGCTGGCCCAGGCCGACGTCCTGGTCTCGAACCTGGCGCCCGGCTCCACCGCCAAGATGGGCCTCGCCCCCGCGGACCTGGAGGGGAGGCATCCGGATCTGATCGTGGTGGAGATCGACGGGTACGGGCCGGGCGGACCGCTCTCGCACAAGCGGGCGTATGACCTGCTGGCACAGGCTGAATCGGGGGCGTGCGCGATCACCGGCCATCCGGACGCGCCGGCGAAGCCGGGTCCACCGATGGCCGATGTGTGTTCTGGTCTGTACTCGGCGATCTCGATCCTGTCGCTGCTCGTGGCGCGAGGCCGCGGCACCGCAGACGGTCGGCGCGGCGGTGCGGTGGCCGTCAGTCTGTTCGACACGATGGCCGAGCTGATGGGGTATGCGCTGAACTACACGCGGCATACCGGTATCGATCAGGAGCCACGCGGCATGGGGTCGCCTGCGGTCGCCCCCTACGGCGCCTATCCGACCATCGATGGTCAGACCGTGGTCTTGGGTACCACCAATGATCGTGAATGGCAGCGTCTCTCGAAGGAGATCGTGCAACGGGACGATCTGGCCGCCGACGCTCGGTTCGCCACCAATGCGGGCCGAGTCGCGCATCGCGAGATCCTCGATGAGGCCATCGCCGAGTGGTGTGGCCGGCATGAACTGGCCGATATCCAGAAGGCGGCGGATGAAGCGGGAATCGGCAACGCTCGGTTCAACCGGCCCAGCGACATGATCGCGCACCCCCATCTCGCCGAGCGCGACCGTTGGCGTGAGATCGACACGCCCAACGGGCCGATCCCGGCGATCCTTCCGCCACCGGTGATCGCGGGCTTCGAGCCTGTCATGGGTGCGATCCCGGGTCTGGGGGAACACACTGACACCGTATTGGCCGGACTGGGGATGAGCGCCGACGACATCGCCGACCTGCGGGCGCGGGGGGCGGTCGGTCCCGCGTTCGAGCGGTGACGGACAACGGAGTCGCGCCCGGTGTCGTCGTCGAGGACGACGACACCGGCGTCCGGACGGTGACACTGAACCGGCCCGCACGCAAGAATGCTCTGGACTGGCCGGCATGGTGTGCGCTGCGCGACGTGTTCGAGGAGACGGCTCGCACCACCGGCACCCGGGCGCTGGTCCTCACCGGAGCAGGCGGCGCCTTCTGCTCCGGAGCAGACATCTCGACGCCGGATCCGCGTCATCCGACCGAGAAGCTGCGCATCCTGACCGATGTCGCGATGGCACTGCACGATCTGCCGATCCCCACGATCGCGAAGGTGTCCGGGGTGGCTGTCGGGGCCGGTTGGAACCTCGCACTCGGTTGTGACCTCGTGGTGGCCACCCCGGATGCCCGCTTCTCGCAGATCTTCGCGCGGCGCGGACTGTCGATGGATCTCGGCGGGTCCTGGCTGTTGCCCAGGCTCGTCGGGCTGCAGCAGGCGAAACGTCTTGCGCTGCTGGCCGAGATGATCGATGCCACCGAGGCGCAGGCGCTCGGCCTGGTCACCTGGGTGATCGACGACGCCGAGATCGATCAGTTCGTGGACGAGAAGGCACATCGGTTGGCCGCGGGCCCACCGGTGGCGTTGGGACAGATCAAGATGCTGCTGAACGAGGGCGCCGGCGGAACACTGCGGGAGGCGCTCGCCGGTGAATCGCGCGCGCAGGTGATCAATTTCGGGACGTCGGACGCCACCGAGGCGTACGCCGCGTTTGCGCAGAAGAAGGACCCGGTGTTCACCGGACGATGGGCGGTGCCGCCACCCGGCAGTCCAGCACAGGACAGGAACGGAGACAGAGGACATGCGTGAAGTCGTGATCGTCGAGGCCGTCCGCACTGCGGTCGGCAAACGTAACGGTGGATTGTCCGGGATGCACGCTGCGGACCTCTCCGCGATTGTGCTGAACGAACTGGTGCGTCGTACCGGAATCGATCCCGCCATCGTCGACGACGTGGTGTGGGGCTGCGTGTCGCAAGTCGGTGACCAGTCAAGCAACATCGGCAGATATGCCGTTCTCGCGGCCGGGTGGCCCGAGTCCATTCCTGGTACGACCATCAATCGCGCCTGCGGCTCGAGCCAGCAGGCGCTGGACTTTGCTGCGCAGGCGGTGATGTCCGGGCAGCAGGACGTCGTCGTCGCCGGTGGCGTCGAGGTGATGAGCCGGGTGCCGCTCGGGTCGGCCCGCTCCACCGGGATGCCGTACGGACCGAAAGTGTTGGCCCGGTACGAGGATTTCTCCTTCAACCAGGGGATCTCGGCGGAGCTTATCGCCGAGAAGTGGGGCTTCTCCCGGACGAGGGTGGACGAGTTCTCGGTCCGGTCACACGAACTCGCGGCCGCGGCGATCGATCGAGGTGCGTTTGCCGAGCAGATCGTCCCGGTATCCACCGACGCGGGATCCGTCTCGGTCGACGAAGGGGTTCGGCGTGGCAGCACCGTCGAGAAGCTCGGTGGTCTCAAGCCGGCGTTCCGGGAAGACGGCGTGATCCACGCCGGCAACTCATCACAGATCTCTGATGGTGCGGCAGCGCTCCTGGTCACCACGTCCGAGCATGCGCGGGAGCTCGGCCTCACGCCGATCGCCCGGTATCGCGCGGGGGCGGTCGCGGGTGCCGATCCCGTGCTGATGTTGACCGGCCCGATTCCCGCTACCGAGAAGGTGCTTGCGAAAGCAGGTGTGGCGATCGGTGACGTCGGCGCGTTCGAGGTCAACGAGGCCTTCGCGCCGGTGCCGATGGCGTGGCTCGTCGAGACCGGTGCACCCGAGGACCGACTCAACCCGGTCGGAGGGGCCATCGCTCTCGGCCATCCGCTCGGGGGATCTGGCGCGATCTTGATGACGCGCATGCTTTACCACATGCGCGACAACGGAATTCACTACGGACTGCAAACGATGTGCGAGGGCGGCGGTACTGCGAACGCGACCCTTGTCGAACTGATCGCCTGAGAGGAATTCCGATATGCGACGTGGGATCTACCACGACGATCACGAGGCGTTTCGTCTGCTCGTCCGTGACTTCGTGACCAAAGAGGTCGTAGGCGAGTACCCGAAGTGGGAGAAGGCCGGCCAGATGCCGCGCGAGGTGTTCGCGCGACTCGGTGAGCTCGGCGTGCTGGGGATGGCGATCCCGGAGGAATACGGGGGAGCGGGCCAGGAGGACTTCCGCTACAACGTGATCCTGCAGGAGGAGGCGGCGCGCGCGTTGGTCACGCTGTCGACCGTGCGAACTCAGCTCGACGTGATCCTGCCGTACTTCCTGCGCTACGCGAACCCCGAGCAGAGGGGACGGTGGTTCCCGGGGATGGCCGCGGGTGAGTTGCTGACCGCCATCGCGATGACCGAGCCGGGCACCGGGTCGGATCTCGCGGGCATGACCAGCACCGCGGTCCGCGACGGTGATCACTACGTGCTCAACGGCGCGAAGACCTTCATCACGGGAGGCCTGCTCGCCGACCTCGTCATCGTGGTCGCGCGGACCTCGACCGACCCAGGCAATCGTCGTGCGGGCCTCAGTTTGCTCGTCGTCGAGGACGGGATGGAGGGTTTCGCGCGTGGCCGTGTGCTCGACAAGATGGGCTGCAAGGTCCAGGACACTGTGGAACTCTCGTTCACCGATGTTCGGGTGCCGGTGACGAATCTGCTCGGCGAGGAGGGCGCCGCGTTCGGATACCTGGGCAGCAATCTGCCGCAGGAGCGGATGACCGTGGCGGCGGGTTCGGTCGCCCAGGCGCGGGCGGCGTTGACCGCGACGATCGAGTACGTGAAGGAACGCAAGGCGTTCGGCAAGCCGGTGTCCGGCTTCCAGAACACGAAGTTCGAGCTGGCCTCGATCTCGGCAGAGATCGAGGCGGCCCAGGCCATGCTCGATCTGGCCGTCATCGATCTGGTGGACGGTGAACTGTCCGGCGCCGACGCGGCACGGGTGAAGCTCTTCTGCACCGAGATGCAGGCCAGAGCGGTGGACCGGTGTCTCCAGCTGTTCGGGGGCTATGGCTACATGATGGAATACCCGATCGCCCGCCTGTACACCGATGCCCGGGTGGCTCGAATCTACGCTGGTACGAGTGAGGTCATGCGGACGATCATCGCCAAGTCACTGGGGCTGTGAGTGATTTGAGTGCGGGTCACGTCGGCGCGTAATTCGCCCAACCGTGATCTGGCCAGTTGAACCATCCGGATGATGCGGACGTCCCACCGTCCGGATGCACGGTCGTCCCGGTGATGTAACTCGACAGCCCGGAGGCCAGGAACACCACCGCGTTGGACACGTCGGTCACCTCGCCAGGACGTCCCATCGGGATGGCGATTCGGGCACCTTCCGGCGTGGCCATCGCCGGGATCGCACCCTGTCCGAACTTCGCGAGATTCGGTGTGGGTACGAAATCCGGCGCGACGTTGTTGACTCGGATCCGATCAGGTGCGACCTCGACCGCGAGGGTTCGCGAGAACTGTTCGACGGCTGCCTTCGCCGCCGAGTACACGGCGAATCCCGGTGCCGCGCGGTGAGCTTCGATCGTGGTGATGTTGATGATGCTGCCGCCGCGTCCGGTCGCCTGCATCCGTGGGACCGCAAGTGAGCAGGCATGCAAGACGTGGTGGAAATTGGTGCGCAGCAGCGCCTCCCAGCCTTTGGGGGTGCTGTCCACGAAGGGGGACCGGAAGGTCCCGCCGACGATGTTGACGAGTATGTCGAGACGCCCCCAGCGTTCGACCGCGGCGGTGACGAGCTTCTCCAGTGACTCTGGATCGCGCGCGTCTGCGCAGTGCACGATGGCGTCATCTCCCCGTGCGGCGAAGCCGCGGCGGAGTGTCGCCGCGGCCGCCTCGTCGATGTCGATGACCGCCGGCCGAACGCCGTTCGCGGCCAGATCCACCGCGATCGCCTCACCCAGCCCACCAGCGCCGCCGGTGATCACCGCAACCGCGCCATTCAGGCCGCTGCGCTCTTCGAACCATCCCATGGCGGAGGTCTCCCGTCAGGTCAGGACAGATAGGTTGCGCCGAAAGCGTCCAGCCATTCGGTCGTCGCCGGCTGTCCGGTCGTGCCGCTCGACACCACGATCCAGGTGACGCCGGCTTTTTCGAGCGCCGCGAAGGTCTCTCGGTGTCGATCGGCGTCGACGGCAGGCGTGGCAAGTCCGTGATCCTGATAGGAGTACAGAACGTCTATCGGTTCGGTGCGGCCCGCCGCGTCCGCGGCTGAACGAAGTTCGGCGATGGCGTCGCCCAACTCGACGTCGGTTCCCAGCATCGGCGTCCGAGCGGTCGAACTCAGCTGCGCCCCGCCGGTCATCGGCATCCACCCCTGCGCCCGCTGTGCGACGCGGCGCCGCGTGAGTCGTGAATTCCCGCCGATCCAGATGGGGATCGGTGATTGGATGGGTCGGGGACGAGCCATCACATCCCGGGCGCTGAAGTGCTCGCCCTGATAGCTGAACGACTGACCACTCCAATGCAATGGCAGCACGTCGAGGGCCTCGTCGAACAGGGCGTTGCGCTTGTCGATGTCGACGCCGAGCGCGTGGAATTCACTCTTCTGGTAGCCGGTTCCCAGCCCGAGGATCAGCCGCCCGCCGGAGAGGACGTCGAGGGTGGAGGCGGCTTTCGCCAGGAGTAGGGGATTGCGGTATGGGGCAACCGCCAGGTGTGTCAGCACGCAGAGTCGCTCGGTCGCGGCTGCCACGTACCCCAGGGCGACGAAGGGATCCAAGGTCTGATGACCACCGGCAGCAAGCCATCGGGCACCGGGAGCGGGGTGCTCGCTGAGGGAGAACGCATCGAATCCCGCGCGTTCCACTGCGACCGCAACGTCCTTGAGCCGGCCGGCAGCGAACAGGTCACCGTCAGGTCCGTTGGTCTCCGGATAGTGGTAGATGTAGCGCACTCTCACCTCAAGACATCGTTGACGTGGGGTCTGTCCAGCGAGAATAGCACTCTCGGCATCACAAGTGTCATTCTCTTTCAGTGAGACGGCGGTTGAAAGTAGCCCTGTGACGTCTACATCGATTATTGACAGATGAGACCCTTGTCACATTCGGCAAACCTACCTACTATGTGTTCACTAGGTTGGATTCGGGCAGCCCCCGAACGGCGAATCGCAGATCAACTAGTGGAGTCAGGTGACTGGAACACGCCCGTACGACGCGCTTCTCACCAAGGGTGAGGAGCGCAAGCAGCGCATCCTCGAGGTGGCGCAGCGAATGCTCGCCAGGAACGGATGGCGCAATACGAGCTTGGCCCAGATCGCGGCGGAGGCGGGCGTCACGCCCGCAGGTCTCCTGCATCATTTCGAGTCGAAGGCCCAATTGCTCCACGCAGTCCTGGAGCTCCGCGACGCCGACGACGACCAGCACGCCGATCGCGAAGGTGACATTCTCGAGCAACTCGAGAATGTCGCACAGCGGTTCGAGCGCTCGCCGGAACAGGTTCGCATGTTCACCGTCTTGCAGGCGGAGAACCTCGAGCCGGACACTCCACTACACGATCGGCTGTTGTTCCGCTATCACGCGGCAGTCGAGACCGTCGCCGACGGTATCAGGCGCGGCCAACGCGACGGGCGATTCCGTACCGACCTGGACGCGGCCGACAAGGCCGTGGAAGTCATCGCCTTCATCAATGGAATGGAAACATCATGGCTGCTGGACCCGTCAATTCCGCTGGTAAGAGTCTTCCGGGAGTACGCGAGATCACTCGAGCGCGAGCTGTCGCGCGCCGACGTCCCCTCCGCTACCGCCTAGCCGTCCTCGCTGCCGACCCACTGGAGGCGATCGAATACGCGGGTGGCTGGTTGTTCGACCAGTCGATGGCAGGCTGGGATGTGTCGGTCCACGTCGCCGAGGACGGCGAGACCCGACCGCTGGAGATCCTCGGTGCCAGTCTTTTCGACCTGCGCAGCTCACTGGTCTCGCGAGAATCGCTCGACCAGCGCAAGATCGGTCCGTGGCCGCAGGCGGTGGCCATCTCGCCGAAAGTCCTTGCCTCCGAGGAGCGTCTACGGTCGGCGACCATGACATCGATCGACCAGGGCCTCGTCGATGTGAAGCTGTGGGGCGACGAGATGCCGACAGAGCTCGACGGACGCTGTCTGACGATCTCGCATCGGCTCAGTGTCGCCGCACAGGCCTTCAAGCGGCAGGCATTTGCGGCAGCCCATGTCGATCCGGCATCGGTGTCGAGCGTCGAGTTCTTCCGGACCACAACGAATCAGGCGTCGGCACCACCGCGCGATCTGATGCCCGCCGGCTAGCAAGCAGAGCCCCGCTGGTCGAGTGGCCAAGTCGCTGGTCGAGTGGCCCTACCCGCTGGTCGAGTGGCAGCAAACGGAGTGAGTCGCGTATCGAGACCTGATGTGATGGTGGTGATCTCGATACGGTGCCTCGCCTGGCGGCTCGGCGCCTACTCGATCAGCGGTGGGCGGTCGAGTGGCCAAGTCGCTGGTCGAGTAGCCCAACCCTCTGGTCGAGTAACCCTACCCGCTCGTCGTCTACTCGATCAGCGGTTGGTGGTCGAGTTGCCCCGCTCGCTGGTCGAGTAGCAGCGAACGGAGTGAGTCGCGTATCGAGACCTGATGTGATGGTGGTGATCTCGATACGGTGCCTCGCCTGGCGGCTCGGCGCCTACTCGATCAGCGGTGGGTGGTCGAGTGGCCCGACCCGCTGGTCGAGTAACCCTACCCGCTGGTCGAGTGGCAGCGAACGGAGTGAGTCGCGTATCGAGACCCGATGTGGAGGTGGTGATCTCGATACGTCTCCGCGCTGCCGCTCGTCGTCTACTCGATCAGCGGAGGGGCGCCATGGCCGGGAACGCAGCGGACGCCGTTGGATCGATCAGGGTAAGGCCGCCGCGACGTAAGGAGTGGGTACCTGACCCAGCTGAACGACGAGCTCGGTCCCTGATCGCTCGCCGAGGAGAAGGCCTTCGACGGCCTCGGCAACCTGATCGGCCGTCAGCATCGGAATTCCGGCGGCGTTGAACCCATCTCGGCCGGCTGCGGTCAACGGTGTGTCAACGAGGCCAGGGCACACGGCGTTGAGGCTGATCCCCTCACGTGCCAGCGTGCCGGACATTGCGCGGACGAGACCGATGACCGCGTGCTTGGTCATGGTGTACACGATGTCTTGCTCGACACCTCGCAACGCTGCCAGCGAGGCCGTGATGACGATGGAGCCGTGGCCTTGGCGACGCATCACCGGCAACGCAGCTCGTAGTCCCCACACCGCGGCGTGCTGATTGACTCCGACGACCGTGTGATAACGGATGGGATCGAGCGTCGCCAGGTCTTTGTCCACGCAATTCATCCCGGCGTTCAGCACGAGCATGTCCAGGTGGTCGCCGGCCGCGGTGACGGCTGCCTCGGACGTCGCGGGGTCGGCGAGGTCGCCGACCACCGCGATTCCGCCGACGGCGGTGGCCACTTCCTCGACAAGCGGGTTGCGGTCGACGACGACGCAGCGCGTGCCGGTCGCCGACAATCGATATGCGGTGGCGGCACCGATGCCGCCCGCAGCACCGGTGATGACAGCAGTCGTGTTCATGCGGTCTCCTCGCTGGTCATGTCGCGCTCTCGGCGCGGAGGAGGATCTTCCCGACGGCCCGCCCGTCGGCGACCGTGCGCAGGGCCGACGCGGTCTCGTCGAGGGAGAACTCCGCGCCCACGTGGGGTACGACCCGACCGGAGGTGAGAAGTTCTCGCAGCTCTTCGTCGTTGCGGGCGAACTCGTCCGCCGCGATGTCGCCGAATTGGAACCCGACGATCTGAATCCCCTTGACCAGAACCAGGTTGAGTGGGATTCGCGGAATCTCGCCCGATGCGAAGCCGATCGTCACGAATCGGCCACGGCGACGCAACGAGCGCAGGGCTGGTTCCGACAGAGGGCCACCGACCGGATCGATCACTGCGGCCGCACCCTGGGGGAGTAGATCCTTCAGGGCGGCACGCACATCAGTCTCTCGGTGATTGATCAGCCCCGTCGCTCCGTGCTGCTTCGCTGCGTCGAGCTTTTCCTGCGACGAAGCCACGGCAATCACTTCAGCACCGCGAGCATGACCCAGGCCCACGGCCGCGAGGCCCACGCCACCGCCGGCGCCGAGAACCACGATCGGATCGCCCGCTTTGATCCGGGCAACGGACCGTAGTGAGTGGTAGGCGGTGCGGTATGCGACGCCGGCCGCGGCCGCCAGGCGGGTGTCGATGCCCTCCGGAACATGGCTGAGTGAACGCGTCTCGGTCACCACCTCCTCAGCGAAGGCGCCGAACAGCCCTGTCCCCATCGCCCGGTCACCGACTGCGAACCCGGTGTCTTTGCTCCCGACTTCGGTCACGACGCCCGCGAACTCGCTTCCGGGCACGAACGGCGTCGGGACCTTGATCTGATAGTCATTGGCGACGACGAGCACATCGGGGAAGTTGACCGCGGCGTACTCGACCCGGACCCGCACCTGACCGGCCTCGACAGTGGCTGAAGGGATCTCGGTGACTGTCACATTCTCCGGAGGACCGTGGCGCTCGCACACCGCCGCTCGGAGCATCACGTCAGTGGCCTTTCCACTGAGGCTCCCGCTTCTCCATGAACGCGGTCGCCCCCTCGATCGCGTCCTTGCTGGTGAACACCACGGAGTGCCAATGCGACAGCCGCCCGGTGACCTTCGTCGGGTCGGTCACGGCCAGCCGCACCAACTCCTTGCAGGCGGCCAGACTCAACGGTGCAGATGCGCCCACGCGGCGCGCGTAATCGAGGGCAGTTGCCATGAGGTCGTCGGCGTCGACCACCGCATTCACCAGTCCGAGGTCATAGCCCCTTTGGGCACTGATGAATTCGCCGGTCATGGTCATCTCCAACGCGGCGCTGAGCGGGATTCGAGTCCCGATATTTGTGCCGCCGCCGCCGGGGAACAGTCCACGCTTGGCCTCCGGAAGCCCGAATCGCGCGTCCCGGCACGCGATGATGAGGTCGCATCCGAGGAGGAGTTCGAGACCTCCGCCGATGGCGGCACCGTTGACCGCGGCGATGACCGGAATTGATGTCTCGCCCCGGGCGAGGCGGTGATAGCCCCCGGTGCCTGGGTCTGCGCCGCCCCCGATGTCGCTGCCCTCGGAGAACGCCCGCAGATCCATGCCCGCACAGAATGCCCGATCTCCGCTGGCCGTCAGGACGATGGCCCGGGTGCCCGGGTCGCTCTCGGCAGCGATCAAGGCATCACCGATGGATCGGATCAGGCTGCCGGTCAGAGCATTCCGCGCGTCGGGGCGGTTGAGGGTGAGTACCACGATGTCGCCGTGGCGCTCGCTGATGAGCTCGTCTGTGGCGGTGGTCATGAGCGGTACTCCGTCGACTCGGCGAGTTCGGCGGCCGACCGCATCAGGTCGGGCACGATGGAACCGAAGGCCTGAAGCTTGTGATCATCCCCGGCCCGCTGGTATCCACGTTCCAGGACGATCGCCAGCTTCCACTTCGCCAGCACGAGGTAGTAGTCGAGGTCGTCGACCTGCCGTCCCGACACCTCCGCGTAGTGCTGCACCATCTGGGTGCGAGATGGCATGCCGCGCAGGTCGACATAGCTCACTGTCGACGCGGATTCGGACATGGTGTCCTCGGGCCAGCTCTGCACCATCCACGCGAGATCGAGTTTCGGGTCGCCGATGGTGCCCATCTCCCAGTCCACGATGGCGGCCATGCGTGCCGGCGCATCTTCCCGGAACATCACGTTGGCGAACTGATAGTCGCCGTGCATAAGGCCGGGAATGTAATCGATCGGACGGTTCTCCTGCAGCCAGCGCGTGGCGACGTCCATACCGTCGAGTTCGCGGCCCTTGATGCGGTCGAAGAAGGAGGTCCACCGCCCCACCTGACGTTCGTGGAATCCGTCCGGACGCCCCAGGTCGTCGAGTCCTTTTGCGCGCCAATCCACCTTGGAGAGCAGTGCGATGCCCTCGGCGAGCTGATAGCCGAGGTCGGCACGCAGCGCCAGGTCGCTGGTGAACGGTTCCTTCCACTTCTTGTGATCCATCGGGGACCAGCCGTCGACGAAGCCCATCAGGTAGAAGGCCCGGCCGAGCACGGAGGTGTCGTCACACGCCGCGATCGCGGTGGTGTGCGGTACGTCGGTTCCGTCGAGCGCCTCGATGATGCGCCACTCGCGGAGGATGCCCTTGTCCCGGTCGGCCGGCGCCGCGGCTGGTGGGATACGGATGACACAGCGTTCCTCGCCGCGGCGGATCTCGTAGATTTCGTTCTGCGTTCCACCGGAGAGGAATCGTGCCTCGATGGGCTCGCCCTTGCCGGGCAGTCCCGTGCCGTCCATCCAATCGGCAAGGCGTTCGATGTCGATCATTGGTTACCTACTTCGTGTTCGAGGAACTCGGCGTACTTCTCGCGTGCGTCGGCTTCCAGTTTCGGAATCCATTGGGTGGGCCACATGTCGTCCGTCGGGGAGTGGTCGCGGAGGACCTGCTTCGCGACGGTCATCTTGTGCACCTCGGTCGGTCCGTCGGCCAACCCCATGACCCCGGCGCCGTGGATCATCGTGAGGAACGGCATCTCATTGGTGACGCCGAGCGCTCCGTGGACTTGCATGGCGCGCCAGGCGATGTCGTGCAAGACCGTCGGCATGACCACCTTGGCGGCGGCGATGTCCTTACGAACCTTCTTGTAGTCCTGGTACTTGTCGATCTCCCAGGCGGTGTAGAGCACGAACAGCCGGAATTGTTTGAGTTGCGCGTACGAATCGGCGATGTAGCCCTGGACGAACTGCTTGTCCGCGAGCTTGCTTCCCGCCGTCACGCGGCTCAATGCTCGTTCGCACATCATGTCCAGAGCCTTCTGGGCAAGTCCGATCGTCCGCATCGCGTGGTGGATGCGGCCCCCACCCAGCCGTGTCTGGGCGATTGCGAATGCGTGCCCCTCGCCACCGAGCAACGCTTCCGCGGGTACCCGTACGTCGTTGTAGCGGATCAGTGCGTGTGAGCCGCCGTTCATCGGCTCGCCGTAGAGGCCGACGTTGCGGACGATCTCGATCCCGGGTGTGTCGGTCGGCACCAGGAACATCGACATGCCCTTGTACGCGCTGACGTCTGGGTTGGTCACCACCATCACGATCAGGAACGACGCCGTCGCCGCATTCGAGGAGAAGTACTTCCACCCGTTGATGATCCAGTCGTCGCCATCCTGGACAGCCCGCGTCTCGAACATCGTCGGATCTGCGCCCGCCTGCGGTTCGGTCATCGAGTACGACGAGAACATCTCACCGTCGAGCAGTGGACGTAGATATCGCTCCTTCTGCGCGTCGGTGCCGAAGTGCGCGATGATCTCCGCATTGCCGGTGTCGGGTGCCTGGCAGCCGAACACGATCGGTGCCCACGACGAGCGGCCCAGAATCTCGTTGAGCAGCGCGAGCTTCAGCTGACCGTGGCCTTGCCCCCCGAGCTCGGGGCCGAGGTGGGTGGCCCACAGGCCACGCTTGCGCACTTCGTCTTTCAGCGGGTCGATTGCCTTGCGTCGTGCACCGTCCAACGGGACGAACTGTTCGTGTGGCCAGATCCGGTCGAGCGGCTCGACCTCGTTGCGAACGAACTCTGCGGCCCAGTCCAGTTGCTCCTGATACTCCGGGTCGGTTTCGAAATCCCATGCCATTTGCAACTCCTCTCCTCGAATGAGAATATAGTTCTCGTGACACAGAATGCAATTCTGGATCGTCGAAACCGTATTCGGAGGCCGATATGAACGGCGAGGATCTCTTCCACCTGGGAATCGTCAGCGCCGACACCGCGGCCACGCGCGAGACGATGGCCGGGCTGTTCGGGTATTCGTGGGGGCCGACGATCGATTCTGATCTGAGTGTCGGCACGCCGTCTGGCGACCTCTCGGTGTCGATGTCGTGTGCCTTCACGATCGAGACGCCACGCATCGAGGTCATCCGAGAGGTGCCGGGCACACTGTGGTCAGCAGGGTCGGGAGTTCATCATCTCGGATACTGGTCGGACGATGTGGATGCCGACCTCGCGGCGGCCGAGGCGGCCGGATTCGTGTGCGAGGCGACGCGCGCCGGACCCGGCGGCACCACGTTCTTCGCGTTCTGCCGCAACCCCGATGGGGTGCTCATCGAACTCGTGACGCGTGCGGCGGCGGCGGGTATGGCGCAGTGCTGGGCAGGTCCGGATGTCGTCCGATCGTGATCCACCGGCGGTGGCCGTCGCCGCGGCTGCGGTCGAAGGTTCAGGGGTCGCACGGCGTTTCGCATCGCGGGCCGTGGCGAACCGCGAGGCCGCCTACGCGGCGGAGGTGGGGCGCCTCATCGACGCCGGTCGCGAGGTGATGGCGACGGCCGGCCAGTCCGGCAGGCCACGGGTGGCCGACATCGTTGCGGCGGCGGGTCTCTCCAACGACGCGTTCTATCGCCATTTCCGGTCCAAGGACGAACTCGTCGCGGCGATCCTCGAAGACGGCGCCGATCGACTGCACGACTACCTGGCCCATCAGATGAGCAAGGAGACGAACCCGCGCGATCGGGTGGTGCGATGGGTGCGCGGTGTTCTCGCACAGGCTGATGCCGAATCGGCGCGGACGACCCATGCGGTGCTCTGGAACGCGGGCACCGCGAACGGCGGAATCATGACATCGCCGCCGTCGGTGGGTGCCCGGCTCGCCGAGCTGCTTCATGAACCATTCACCGAATTAGGAAGTGCTGAGCCACTTCTCGAAGCACAGCTGGCCGCACACGCGACCCTCGGTATGCTGACCGATCACCTGTGGCGACAGGCGCAGCCTGCGTCTGACGATGCAGAGCGGATCGTCGATGCCCTGCTGCGGATGGTCGGGAAATAGTAAACGACTGCCAATCGTCGCGTGCCCTTCGTGACGCACGCTCACTTCGTTCGCGGGCTCCTCAGGGGGCGGGGGTTGCGAACGCTCACGTCGTTCGCGGGCTCCTCTGGGGGCGGGGGATTGCGAGTAGTCTTACCGGTCCCTGAGGAACCCCGGAGCGTTAGCGGAGGGGTGTCACGAAGGGTCGGCCCTTCGCGACGCACGCTCACTTCGTTCGCGGGCTCCTCTGGGGGCGGGGGTTGCGTACGCTCACTTCGTTCGCGGGCTCCTCTGGGGGCGGGGGTTGCGTACGCTCACGTCGTTCGCGGCTCCATCGACAGGCGCGTGAGGAGACGCTCGATGTAGGCCTCGACGTCGGCGTGACCGCGCGTCATGTCGACGCCCTCCTCGTTGGCCATCAGTCGGGCCAGGCTGCTGAGCGCCATGGCCATCACGACAGGTGGATGGTCGTCGAGATCGATGCCGTGTGCGCGGAGGACCATGGTGACCACGGCGCTCTCCATGTCGCGGATACGCTCCGCGAGGGCCTTCAACTCGGCACCGATCACCTTGCGGTGATTGGCAAGTGCCATGAGTTCGGTGCTGAGTCGTCCCGCTTGACGATCACTGTTGAGTGTCCACAGTGTCCGAAGGGGATCGCTGTCGGAGAGTGTGCGACGTTGCCGCTCGAGGATGGCCTCGGCTTCTCGCCGGATCAGTGCGACGAACAGGTCATCCATCGTGGGGAAGTAGTAGTAGACGAGCGCCTGCTTCACGCCTGCCCTGGCAGCGATCTTCCGCGACGTCGCAGCGGCATACCCCTCGCTCAACATGATCGCGGCCGTAGCGTCGAGGAGACGGGATCGCGTTGCCGAGTCCGGGTCTCCTCTGCCGGCTGACTGTGCCATTCCCGAACCCTAACATTCCTGATCGATCGATCAGGGTTCGCATGTTGGTTACTGCTGTCTGTTGAGGTGAGCGGTGAGAGTGCGAGGTCGTCGAGGAAGCATCTGCGCTGGTCAGCAATGAGAGTCGCTCTTACCGGGCGCGCGGCTGACGGATGATCGAGGTGCGGCGCGAATGCGGAATCAGATCGGGAAGCCCTTGTCGATCGAATTAAAGAATGTCATTCTGATGCAGTAAGAAGTCAGTTCTTCTCGCGAAGGGGGTGTCGACGTGGTCACCGCGCCGATGACGCTCGCCCATCACGCGCACAGGACGCCGGCGAAGCCCGCGATCGTCATGGGTTCCGGGCGTGAGACGGTGACGTTCGCCGAACTCGATCTCCGATCACGCCAACTCGCCCGCGCGTTGCGGGACAGGGGGGTTCGGGTCGGTGACGTGGTGGCGATTCTCATGGAGAACAACCGCGCTTACCTGGAGGCGACCTGGGCAGCACAGCGCAGCGGGTTGTATTACACGGCGATCAATCGACATCTGACCTCTGCCGAGGTCCAGTACATCCTGGATGACAGTGGAGCCGTCGCATTGGTGGCGAGCGAGCAGATGTCAGATGTACTCGCCGGTTTGGACCTGAGTCGGATCGGTATTCGGATCTCGGTGACCGGTGACGTCGATGGCTTCGATTCGTACGAGAGCATCCTGCGAGAGACCTCATCCGGCCCACTGCCGGATGAGTATGAGGGCCGCGAGATGCTCTACTCCTCAGGCACCACCGGCCGCCCGAAAGGGGTTCGCAAGCCGCTGCCGGGAACGTCTCTCGGCGATCCGTCCGCACCAACCGTGCAGATCGCCGCCGGGCTGGCGATGACCGGTGACACCGACGAAGCGGTCTATCTCTGTCCGGCTCCGCTGTATCACGGCGCGCCGCTGGTGTTCTCGATGTCATGGCAGCGGCTGGGCGCGACTGTGGTGGTCATGGAGCGTTTCGATGCCACCCAATGCCTCGAGCTCATCGCAACACATCGGGTCACCTCCGGGCAGTTCGTACCGACGATGTTCACCCGGCTCTTGCGGTTGTCGTCAGAGGAACGCGAGCGTCACGACCTGTCGAGCCTCACAAGTGTCGTCCACTCCGCCGCACCGTGTCCGATCGAGGTGAAGCAAGCCATGATCGACTGGTGGGGGCCGATTGTGAGCGAGTATTACTCGGGCACCGAAGACATCGGAACCACGTTCATCACCTCGCAGGATTGGCTGACACATCGCGGGTCCGTAGGGCGGCCGATGGAGAAGTGTCACATCGTTGGGCCGGACGGTGAGGAACTGCCGCCGGGCGAGACCGGTCAGGTGTACTTCGAGGGCGGTCGCCCGTTCGAGTACCACAACGATCCCGGCAAGACCGCGGCGGCAGCAAATGGCAGGGGATGGCGCACGATCGGCGACATCGGCAGGCTCGATGAGGACGGTTACCTCTACCTGACCGATCGAGCCGCCCACATGATCATCTCCGGTGGGGTCAACATCTATCCGCAGGAAGCCGAGAACGTCCTTGCGACACACCCTGCCGTCGCCGACGTGGCAGTCATCGGAGTGCCGGACCCTGAGATGGGCGAGGCGGTCCGCGCGGTCGTGCAAGCCGTCGACCCCGCGTGCGCCGGTGATGAGTTGGCAGCCGAACTCATGGCCTTCGTCCGATCTGGGATCGCCGGCTACAAATGCCCTCGCGCCATCGATTTCGTCGATGCGTTACCCCGAGATCCCAACGGCAAGCTCTACAAGCGCATAGTGCGTCAACAGTATTGGGCCGATCACGAATCGCTCGTGGTCTGACGCCTGAGGACACCCGACACAAGTGAGGTAAGCAGGATGGTTGTACAGACGATCGTGGACGATCTCCAGAAGCGTCCGGGCTACGGCGACGTGATCCCGGTCATCGACCCGGTGAGCGAGGAACAGATCGCGGAGTTCACCGATGGTGGGGTGAAAGCTGTCGACGAGGCCGTGGCGAGGGCCCGGGAGGCATTCGAATCGGGCGTGTGGGCCGGTAAGCCCGGCAGTGAACGAGCGAAGATTCTCTGGCGCGTCGGCGATCTGATCGACGAGCGCGCCGCGGACCTTGCCGAACTCGACTCGTTCAACACCGGGATGCCGGTCGACCAGGCGCAAGCGATCATGGGCACCGCCGCGGAGATGTTCCGGTATTACGCCGGGTGGTGCACGAAGATCAGTGGTATCGCGCACGACATCCAGATGACGGGCGGCGTGGCCCAGCTGTTCTCCAACGCCCATGGCTATACCCTGCGGGAGCCCTACGGTGTTGTCGGACTGATCTTCCCGTGGAACGGGCCCGTCTTCAACTGGGCCACCAAGCTGGCACCCGCCCTCGCGGCGGGGTGTAGCTGCGTGGTCAAACCGGCCGAGGAGACCCCTCTGTCGGCGGTCCTGTTACACAAGATCCTCGACGAGGCGGGCATTCCGGAGGGGGTCGCCAATCTCGTTCAGGGATACGGCCACACGGCAGGCAAGGCCCTCACCGAGCACCCGGACGTCGACAAGATCGCGTTCACCGGCTCCACCGACGTCGGAAAACAGATCGTTGCCGCCGCGGCCGGGAACCTCAAGCGGGTGACCCTCGAACTGGGTGGCAAGTCCCCGGTGCTGATCTACGACGACGCCGACCTCGACACCGCGATCCTCATGGCGTCGATGGGCATCTTCATCCATTCCGGGCAAGGCTGCATCTGCGGGTCGCGGATCTTCGTCCAGCGCGGGGTCTATGAGCAGGTCGTGGAGGGAATCGCCGGTGTGGCGAACGGCCTGCAACTCGGCGGGCCCAAGGAGGAGAACGTCCACATTGGCCCGTTGATCAGCGAGAAGCAGCTCAAACGCGTGATGGGTTTCATCGACGAGGGCAAGAAGGACGGCGTCGAGGTGGTGACCGGCGGGCATCGTCTGGACCGGCGCGGCTACTTCGTGCATCCCACAGTCGTGACCGATGTCGACCCCGCGATGCGGCTTTTCCAACGCGAGATCTTCGGTCCGGTGGTCGCGGTGCTTCCGTTCGATGATGACGACGAAGTGATCGCGATGGCGAACAACTCCGATTACGGCCTGGCCGCCACCGCATGGACCAATGATGTGAGCCGTGCCCACACTCTGGCAAAACGCCTGCAGGCCGGCACAGTCACCCTGAACTGCCAGATGGTCTACGACCACGCCATGCCGTTCGGTGGCTACAAGCAGTCCGGTTGGGGCCACGAGTTCGGCCGCGAAGGAATCGAGACATACCTGCAGACCAAGACCGTCTACACCAAGATCTGACCGGGGACAGGACATCTCACATGGCTGACAATCACGTCTACCGTGTCGTGCAGTGGACCACCGGCAACGTGGGCAGGAGCTCGGTCGCGGCGATCGCAGCGAACCCCGACTACGAACTCGTCGGCTGCTACGCCTGGTCGAGTGGCAAGGTCGGACGCGATGTCGGCGAACTCGCCGGCGTCGGAGCCCTCGGGGTGACGGCGACCGACAATGTCGCCGATCTTCTTGCGCTCAAACCCGATGTCGTGGTCTACAACCCGATGTGGATCGACGTCGACGAACTCGTCCGCATCCTCGAGTCCGGTATCAATGTCGTTGCCACAGCCTCCTTCATCACCGGCCACAACCAGGGGGACGGGCGCGCGCGTATCGCCGACGCCTGCCTGCGTGGAGGGTCGAGCATGTTCGGTTCCGGTATCAGTCCCGGATTCGTCAATCAGCTGTCGATCGTCGCGGCCGGCATCTGCGACCGCGTCGACCGCATCACCGTCAACGAGGCCGCCGACACCACCTTCTACGACTCCCCGGAGACCGAGAAACCCGTCGGCTTCGGCCAACCTATCGATCATCCCGACCTGCAGGCGATGACGGCGCAGGGGACCGGGGTGTTCGGAGAGGCGGTGCGCATGGTGGCCGACGCGCTCGGGGTCGAGCTCGACGAGGTGCGTTGCGACGCCGAATATGCCCAGACCACCGAAGATCTGGACCTCGGGTCGTGGACGATCCCGGCGGGTTGTGTGGCAGGCGTCCACGCCAGTTGGAAGGGCATCGTCTCCGGGAAGACCGTTGCGGAGATCAACGTGCTGTGGCGCAAAGGCCAGACCCTGCAGCCGGATTGGCAGATCGACCAGGATGGTTGGGTCATCGAGGTCGCCGGGCGGCCGACCGTCACGATGAAGGTCGGTTTTCTGCCGCCGCCGGACTTCGAGGCGACGACCATGGAGGAGTTCATGGTTCTCGGGCACATCATGACCGCCACGCCACCGTTGAACGCGATCCCTGCGGTGGTGGCGGCACCGCCCGGGATCGTCACCTACACCGATCTACCGATGATCCTCCCGCGCGGCGTCGTGTCGGTGCCGGCGTAGGGATCCTGATAACCAACGAATGCTCCAACACACAGAGAAGGGTGGGAATCATGGCGGGACGTTTGGAGGGCAAGGTTGCCTTCATCAGTGGAGCGGCACGAGGGCAGGGACGCAGCCACGCGGTTCGCCTGGCCGAGGAAGGTGCGGACATCATCGCCGTCGATGTGTGCGGACCGGTCACTGCCGACTCCGCGATCGCGGCCGCCACACCGGCGGATCTTGCTGAAACGGTCGAGCTGGTGAAGGGCCGCAACCGACGGATCGTCGCGGCCGAGGTGGACGTCCGAGACTTCGATGCACTCAAGGCCGCAGTCGACAGTGGCGTCGAACAACTTGGCCGACTCGACGTGGTGGTGGCCAATGCCGGCATTGGCAACGGCGGAGAGACGTTGGACAAGACGAGCGAATCCGACTGGCAGGACATGATCGACGTCAACCTCGCCGGCGTCTGGAAGACGGTGAAAGCGGCGGTGCCGCATCTGCTGGCGTCGGGACAGGGTGGCTCTGTCGTATTGACGAGTTCGGTCGGAGGCGCCAAGGCCTATCCGAACACGGGACACTACATCGCCGCCAAGCACGGCGTGCTGGGACTCATGAAGAGCTTCGCCGTCGAATTGGGTGAGCATTCCATCCGGGTGAACTCGGTGCTGCCGACGAACGTGAACACACCGATGTTCATGAACGAGGGCACGATGAAACTCTTTCGGCCAGATCTGGAGAACCCGGGTCCCGACGACATGAAGATCGTGGCCCAGATGATGCACGTGTTGCCGATCGGCTGGGTGGAACCCGAGGACATCAGCAACGCGGTGTTGTTCCTGGCGTCTGACGAAGCCCGCTTCATCACCGGAGTGGCGCTGCCCGTCGACGGCGGGAGCTTGTTGAAGTGACTCGTCTCGCCGGTCGACCCCCACAAGCGATCGATATCGCTTGTGGGGGTCTCGATGCGCTCGCTCGCTGGCGCTCGCGGGCTTACTCGACCGGCGGTGGGGCACGATTTTCGTTGATCGAGTAAGTGAGGAGCGCTAGCGACGAGCGTATCGAGATCACAAGGGGCGCTTGGGCTTCTTCGCCAAGGCAGGCAAGTCATCGAACCTGCCCTCGATCAACGCCCGACGCTTCGCTCTCGACCAATTCTGTAGCCGCTTCTCGAGAGCGAATGCCTCGCCGACATTCTCGAACTCTTGGTACCACAGCAGCTGTACGGGCCTGCGCGTGCTTGTGTATCGAGACCCGAGTCCGTTGTTATGCTGCTCGACGCGCTGCTCGAGGCTTCGTGTGCTCCCGACGTAGTAGCTGCCATCTGCACACTGGAGGATGTAGACGTAGGCGGTCATGGAAGCACTGTCCGACAGATCACACGAGGTGACGGATTCTCATCCACAGGCTGAGGGGTCTCGATGCGCTCGCTCGCTGGCGCTCGCGGGCTTACTCGACCAGCGGAGGGGGCTTGCTCGACCGGCGGAGGGGGGCTTACTCGACCAGCGAAGGGGGGCTTGCTCGACCGGCGGAGGGGGGCTTGCCCGATCGGCGGAGGGGGGCTTGCTCGACCGGCGGAGGGGGGCTTGCTCGACCAGCGAAGGGGGGCTTACTCGACCAGCGGAGGGGAGGGCTTACTCGACGTCGAGAAGCGAGGCAGCGAGTCAGAGGCCGACGCGGGTGATCAACGTGTCGAGAAGTCCGAGGTCGCTGCCGAGTTCGGCGGTCACCTTGCGCACCACGTCGACGTCCTTGCCGACGAATTGCCGCACGCCCTCGGTGAATGCGTCGACCGAGCCATATCTCGCGATACTGCCCAATGCCCGGCTGTTCGCGCTGCCATTCGGCAACGCCGAGAGCAACTCTTTTTCGTCGAGTCCGAGGCGGGTGGCGAGTTCGACTCCCGCACTGACGAGTCCGATCTGCGCCGCGAACATCGCGTTGTTGACGAGCTTGACGCGCTGGCCCGAACCGAGGCCGCCGACGTGGAGGACCGGATCCGAATAGGCGCTCAGAACCGGGCGGACTCCGTCGACGGTGTCCTCGTCGCCGCCGGCGAATATGGTCAACGTACCCGCGGCGATATCGTGGGGGCCGCCGCTCACAGCGGCGTCGATCACCGAGATGCCCTGTGGTGCGCCCATCTTGGCAATACTTTCGGTCGTGCTGGGACTGCCGGTTGTATGGACGACAACCGTGCTGCCGGACTTCATCTGGTCGAGGAGGCCGCCGGTAAGGCAGACGTCGCGGACCTGTTGGTCGGTGAGGACGACGATGAGCACCACGTCGGTGTCGGCGGTGACGACCTCGGAGATGTCGGCGAATGCACGGGCACCTGCGGCGGTGAGTTGTTCATGCACCTCGGGACGCCGGGCGAGGGCAGATACCTTGTGCCCGGCCTCGATGAGGCGGGACACCATCGGCATACCCATGCGTCCGACACCGACGACGGCGACCTCGCTCATGAACTCAGCGCTCCGATCTTCTCGAGAGTTGCCTGGGCGGCTGTGAAAGTGGCGTTACCGGAGGTCTTCTCGAGCCCCGCGATGTCTGCGACGAGGCCCACATCCTTGCGCAACAGGTTGCCGGCGTGTGCCGCGATCCGCTCGATCGTCCCGCCAGACGCCGCGATGGATTCCAGTGCAAAGCTGCGAGCGGTGCCCTTGAGGATCACATCGGCCAACCGGCCCGGCTCGACACCGAGGGATTTCCCGAGTTCGAGGGTGTCCACCACTGTGGCCATGTTGGCCGTGAACAGCAGGTTGTTCAACAACTTCGTGGTCTGACCCGCTCCGAGATCGCCGAGATGCACGACCGGTTCGCCGTAGATTCCGAACACCGGCAGGCACCGCGCCACATCGTCATCGGCACCGCCGACCATCACCAGTAATGTCCCGGCTTCGGCGCCGCGTCCGCCCCCGCTCACCGGTGCGTCGACGATCCGCACCCCGGTTTCCCGAGCTCGCTCGGCCAGCTCTCGGCAGGTGTCCGGGTGAACGGTGCTGTGCACGACGATGATCCCGCCCTCGGCCAGACCCTCCAGTACACCGCCGGCGACCTCGAGGACGTCATCGTCGGCGACGACGCACAGGCACACGATGTCGCTGGCCGCCCCGACCTCGGCCGGGCTGCCGACGATCTTTGCCCCGGATTGCGCGAAGGGCTCGAGGCTCTCGGGTCGCCGAGCCCAGAGCGTCACCTCTTCACCGGCGTCGATGATCCGCTGTGCCATGGGGCCACCTTGGCTGCCCAGGCCGATGAATCCGATGCGCATGGGTACTACTCCGTTCGATTGGGTCCGCTCGATGTGCGGTCCAGGGTGGGCAGGTCGGGGCGTGTGCGACGCACAAGGCAGTATTCGACGAACGAGAGGATGCCGAGATGATACGAGCGGGCGGTATGTCCGAGACTCAGGTTGTGGCCGCCCCCGACGAACTGGTCGACCACCACCCGCGGCGATCCGGAGAACAGCGCCGCGATCTCGCCGAGCGCCTCGGGGTCTCGCCGCCAGACCCGCTCGTGTTCGGCGGCGGTGAAATGGACCGGCACGCGGACACCCGGAGCGAGCTCCGGAAACGTCTGCCGTGGCCAGGCCCGGACCGCAGAGCCTTCGAACGGCGGTGTCCGGGAGGCGATCATCGCGCCACCGATGACGTCTGCCGGGTACAGTGCGGCCGGCTCCCACAACAACTTCCGCACACCGGCTGCGGGAGCGTTGCGTTCATGATCGCCCAGGACCTCGTGCGCCCTCGCCTGATGCTCGAGTCCGGTACCAGACAACTCGAGACCCAGCAGATCAGGTCCGCGGTCGACGTCGGCGGCCATGCGAACCGCGAGTTCACATCCCACCGAATGAGCCCAGAGGAAGACGCCCGCTCCGTGCGCTCGGCCTGCCAGGAAAGCGTCGATCGCACCGTAGGCGAGGTCCACGCGACGCGACGCGTCCATCTCCTCGGCATGGGGCCTGGACGTGCCATAGCCGGGACGATCAATCGCCACCGCGGTATAGCCTGCCGAAGCAGCGATGCGCAGCAGTGAGTTCGCCGGGTGGCCCGGACAGTCGAAGTAGCCGGCTCGCGTTGCGCCGCCGTGGATGGCGACGATAACTCCGCGGGGATCAGGTGCCTCGGCGATGAGGCCGGACATGGGCACGCCGTCGACCTCGACGACGCGAGCGGTCACCGGATCGGGCCGTTCCTCGAGCCATGGATCGGCCGTCACGACGCGCTCCGGAGCAGCAACACACCGCTCGGGGTGAGGCCCCCGCTGCTCACGACGCCGACGCGGGCGTCGGCGACCTGTCGGTCGCCGGCATCTCCACGCAACTGCACGATCGCCTCGTGCAGGAGCCCCATGCCGTGCGTTCGACCGTGCGAGAGCTGCCCGCCGTGGGTGTTCAGCGGGATCTGGCCCTGCAGCGAGATGTTCTTGCCGCCATCGAGGAATTCCTTCGACTCGCCGATCCCGCAGAATCCGAGCCCCTCGATCCAGGAGAGGCAGTTCACCGTGAAGCCGTCGTAGAGTTCGGCAACGTCGACATCGTCCGGCCGCATCGAGGTGCGTGACCACAGATGCGCGGACTGACCGAGGACCTGCGGCTCGTGGGTCAACGTGCTCTGGTCCCAATCCATCCGTTCGATGATCTGCGTGCCGACCGCCTCCACCAGGACCGGTGGGTGTGCCAAATCGTCGGCGGTCTCGACCGCCGACACGATCACGGCGACCGCACCGTCACAGGGCACGTCGCAGTCGTAGAGCCCGAATGGGGTGGTGATCGGTCGGGCCGCGAGGTAGTCGTCCATCGTCATCGGCTCTCGATAGACCGCCGTCGGGTTGAGTCCGGCGTTGGCGCGCTGGTTCAGCGCGATCCAGCCCAGCGTCTCTTTGGTCGTGCCGTATCGGGCGAAGTGGCGCTGTGCGTTCTGCGCCAACGTATGTGCTGCCGACGTGGCACCGAACGGAACCATCCAGCTCGCCGTTCGTCCGGATGGCTGTACGATCGTACCGTTCTTGAGCAACTCGCCATACGTGGATTCCCACACGGTGCGGTAGCACAGTACATGGCGGGCCAAACCGCTCGCGACCGCCAGCATGGCCGCGATGACCGATCCGCCGGGCCCGAAGGTCTCGATGCCGCCGTTGTGCCACGTCGGCCGAATGCCGAGTGCTGCCTCCACCGGCGTGACGCCGCCCTCGCCGAACCCGCCGACGTTGCCGCCGCCCGGATAGGTGGCGATGCCGTCGATGTCGGCCATCGTCAGTCCTGCGTCGGCGACGGCGGCCTTGCAGGCCTCGACGGTCAGCGACAATGGCGGCCGCATCAGGCGCCGGCCGATCTGCGACATGCCGATGCCGGTGAGAGCGACGCGGTCCTCGAACTTGTGCGACGTCACCATCGGCCGGACATGCTGGGCGAAGTCCGCCGGATCGATCTCGTCGGCGGGCAGTGCGGCGGGTTCGTCGGGTTGGTCGGCGATCGGACGGAACAGCGGTAGCCAGACGTCTTCGACGGGCAGGAAACTGACCTCCACCGTCATGCCGAGAAAGACGTCCTCGGGATCACAGTCGATGATGTTGGTGGTCAGCCGGATTCGAGGATCCTCAGCGAGCGCCACCTGGGCCACCACATAGGGAGGTGTCAGGCCCGGGAGCGCGAAGCGGTGGTTGACGGTGAATCCTGCGACGACCCCGCGGCCCGACACGATCCGGTGTCCCATCTCGGTCCCGAGGCAGTACCGGCATGCCGGTTGCGGTGGGTGGATGAGTTCGGCGCAGTGGGTGCACTCCTGGATGCGCAGCTGATCATCTGCGCCCGAGGTCCAGTAGAACTCATTGGCCGCGGTCAGCTGCGGCAGCGGGCGTACCGGCCCTTTGGGCACGATGTCTCCTCACGTGGGTACGGGTGGCTTCCATCAGGTGGCGGGACCCGTTATCACCCTTGTTGTTTCGCCTTCGCCAGGGCAAGCGGTTCGGCCAGCTCCTCCTCGTCGACCATCCTCTGCACCTCCACCAGCGTGTCGGCCAGGCTCGCGTGCGTCCGAGGGCCGGGAGTGAAGGTCGCGGGCAGGTGCCGCATGCCCTGGATGACGCCGATCGAGTCGTAGTGCACCGTGCCCGCAGGGTCGCACCGGTAGTCCGGCATGCGGTCGAGCACCGCGACCAACATGCGCTTGAAGACGGTGCGGGCGACGTTGGAGCCGATGCACCGGTGCACACCGAGTCCGAAGCTGAAGTGTCGGTTGCCGGTTCGATCGAGGTGGATCGAGTTGGCATCCTCGAAAAGCTCGGTGTCACGGTTGGCCATCGCCCAGGACAACCACAGCCGGTCGCCCTCGCGGAAGTCGGTTCCGTCCTCGGCCTCGAAGTCCTTGGCGATGGTGCGTCCGTCGCCGGCGGCCGGGGTGAAATACCGCAGGAACTCCTCGGTGGCTGCGTCGAGCAGGGTGTCGCGGTCCTCGCTGAGCCGTTCACGTTCGCTCGGATTCTCCGACAGCCATTCCAGGGCGTGCGCGGTGAGAGCGGTGGTCGTGTCGAAGCCGCCGCCGATCACCAGGCTGAGGATGCCGAGCAACTCCATGTCGTCGGGCGCGCCACCGTCGAAGCTCGCGTTGGCGACGGCGTTGATGATTCCCGGTCGCGGATTCTCCCGGATCTCGAAGAGATTCGTGATCAGGTCGATGCCGAGTTGGCGATGGAGCTCGGCGACGCGAGGTGCGTCGGGTGAGTCCGGTGGGGTGTACACCGCGGCATGCACGGGTTCGTTGTAGATCTCCCACTTCTCCACCGGGATGCCGAGCATCGCCAGCGTCAGGACGGCCGGTACGACGTTGGCGAGTTCGTCGACGAAATCGATGCGCCCGCTCTCGATCTTCTCGTCGATGCAGGCGTGGACGATCTTGTCGATGACCGGAATCCATCGCTTGACCGCTGCGGGCGACAGATACGGATTGAGGATCGAGCGGAAGAACTTGTGCTCGGACCCATCCATCTCCAGGATTCCGCCGCGCACGCCCGCCGCTCGCTCGGCGGTGGGGATGCTGATGCCCTTGTATCCGGTGCGCTGGTTGCGCACATCGTGATCGTTGGAAACGTATGGGCAGCGGGCTAGTTCGAAGACCGCCTCGCTGCTCGCGGCAACCCAGTGACCACCATAGGTGTCGCTCCACGCCACCGGACACTGCTCATGCATCTCCTGGGTGGTCTCGAGGAACTTCTCACGGTACTCGGTCGCGTGTCGTTCGAACTGGAATCGCTTCCGCTTCCGGGCGTCGTCGTCGGTCATGCTGTCAGGACTCATCGTCTCGTCTCCTGATGTCGTTCGATCACTCGGCGGCCGAATTGACGCACTCGGACACCGAGATCGCCTGTTCCGGGCAAGAGCGAATGGCCTCGCGGACTTTGTCCTCGAATCCCTCCGGCACGTCCTCGGAGACCGGTGTGGCATGGCCGTCGATGTCGCTGAGCTCGAAGATCTCGGGCGCGATCATCGCGCACAGGGTGTGTCCCTGGCAGCGGTCGGGATCGATGTGAACCTTCACGATCGTCCTCCTTGGATTGTGTGAAAGAGGTTGCTGGGCAGTCGATTGCGGTTTCGTTTGTCGGTCAGATGTGCCAGTCGTACCACTTGAGGTAGCCGCCGGCGTCCACGCGCATCTGCATGCCGGTGACATAGCGGGCTTCGTCGGACGCGAGGAACAGCACGGTGTTGCTGATGTCACCCGGCTCGACCCACGGGGTGGGCATGGCCTGTTGCACGTAGAACGCGGGAGTCGCATCTTCCTTCGTCGGCTTCTCCAGATCGGGCCGGAAGGAGCGGTACATCGGCTCACTTTGCAACATGTCGGTGTTGCAGTTGGTCGGATGGATCACGTTGGCGCGGATGCCGCGCGGTGCGAGATGCGTGGCCAGCTCGTGGATGAACTGGGACAGAGCGCGTTTGGAGAAGACATAGGCAACGCCGCCGAGATCCTTGCCGGGGACGTCGACCTTGGCGATGTCCATCAGTGCGGCGGTCGAGCCGGTGGCGATGATCGAGGCGCCCTCGCCGAGATGCGGCAGCGCGGCATTGACCGCATTCATGGTGCCGATCAGGTTGGTGTCGACGACCTCGCACCAGGCCTGGGTCTGTGGTTCACCTTTCATCCCGGCGACACCGGCCTGGGCGACCACGATGTCGAGTTTGCCGAACTCGTTGATGCCGCGCTCGAGTGCGCTGCGCATCTGCGACGCCTCGCGCACGTCGGCTTGGGCGGTGATGATCCGACGTCCGTGCTTCTCGACGAGCCGTGCGGTCTCCTCGAGGTCTTCGGGTGTGGCCATCGGGTAGCCGATGGTGTCGAGGTCCTTGCAGATGTCGACAGCGATGATGTCGGCACCTTCTTCGGCGAGCCGGACCGCGTGGCTACGGCCCTGTCCACGTGCCGCTCCGGTCACGAAAGCCACTTTTCCCTCTACGCGCCCCATGTCGGCGTCCTCCTTCTTGCGAACGTGCTCTGAATGATGGATGTGATTACTTGCGGTACAGCGGGTGTGGTGGTCAGGTGTTGCGTCCGCCGTTGACGCCCAGGATCTGTCCGGTGATGTAGCCCGCGTCCTCGGAGATGAGGAAGGCGCAGGCGGCGGCGATGTCCTCGGGACGGCCGACCCGACGGACCGGGGTGCGTTGGATGTGTTCGTCGACGGTGCCTCCGAGTCGCTTGAGTCCCTCGGCGTTCCGCAACATCGGGGTGTCGACGAACCCAGGGGGCACCGCGTTCACGGTGATGCCTTCGGGGCCGAGCTCGAGCGCCAGGGACTTGGTCAGTCCGTTGACCGCGGACTTGGCCGACACGTAGTGCGCCATATAGGGCTGCCCAGAATGAGCGCTAGACGATGAGATGTTGACGATGCGGCCCCACTGCGCGTCGAGCATGTCCGGCAGGGCGGCCTGGATCGTGTGGAAGACTCCGTTGAGGTTGACGTCGATGACCTTGCGCCATTCGTCGAAGCTGAGCCTGGTGAACTTCTGGAATCCGTCGATGCCGGCGGCGTTGACCAGAATGGTGATGGGACCCAGGGCTTCTCGAATCGCCGAGAATGCTGACCCCACCTGCTCCGGGTCGGTCACATCGGCCGGCTGGGCGAGGGGATCGTCGGAGTCGGACGTCAGGTCGATGGTGCCGACGTGGTAGCCCTGACTGCGCAGGCGCTCGGCGACGGCGAGACCGATGCCGGAGGCTCCGCCGGTGACGATCGCGTTCTTCACATCCACGCCTCGTCTCCGGCGATCGTCGTGCGGTGCATCAGTCGTTCGGACTTCGGGTCGTAAGGCAGAGCCCGGTGCAGCATCCCGGTGTTGTCCCAGATGACGACGTCGTCCTTCTCCCACTCGTGGACATAGCTGAATCGTTCCTGGGTCGACCACGCGAGGAGTTCGTCGAGGAGTTCGCGGCTTTCCTCCGCGCGCATACCGACGATGTGGTCGGCGGTCGCGCCGATCACCAGTGACCTGCGGCCGTCACGACGCTGCCATACCAGCGAGGTCTCGTGAGTCGGCAGTTGACGCCATCCCGCCACCTGCTCCTCTGTCGGGTCGGGATTCACGAGACGTTGTGAGGCCTCGAAACTGTGGACCACACGCAACCCCTCGTAGCGCTTGCGGTCCTGCTCGGGAAGGTTCTCGTAGGCTGCATAGGTGCTCGCGAACTCGGTGCCGCCACCGACCATCGCGACGTGCCGCGCGGTGAGCATGGTGGCCTTCGCCGGAATGTCATTGGTGGTGTCGTCGATGTGCCAGTTGAACGTTCCCCGCAGATAGTCGGCCGACCGGGACTTGGCCGGGTCGAGCGAAACGACGAACACCTCCTTGCCGGCGGGGGCAAGCACCGGGCCGAGTTGCTTGCTGAACGCCACCTGGGCGTCGTCGTCGAGGTGCAGTCCGCGGATCAGCAGGACCCCGCGCCATTTCAGGGCTTCGAGGCAATGGCCGATAACCGCGGGATCACGCAGATCGTCGACGCCGGTGACCTTGACACCCATCGCGGGGGTGAGGGCTGAGGTTTCGATCACAAGAATCTCCCTTCCATGTGTGAGAACGGTACTCTCGTAAAACAGTAATCGGCAAGGGTTGCGGTGTAATACCTGGCTGCGGAAGCGGGATTTGCGCTCCGCTGCCACTGGAGTGGGGCGGCGGCTCGCAACCTTGCGTACTCGGCGATTCTATGCGAATGTGACGTTAGTCATATACGAGAATGACATTTCCAACAAGGACTGGAGGGCATGTGGTGGCCCAGGACACGATGACGAGCGGCACGTCGGCTGCGGTCGATGGGATCGGTGCTTCCGGCGTGAGTGGGAAGCGACTGCTGATCGACGGACACCTTCGCGATTCGGCAGCAACCTTCGAGTCGATCAACCCGGCGACCGGGGCGGTGCTGGGCTCGGCACCCGATGCCGGTGTGGATGAGGCGAACGCGGCGATCGCCGCGGCCCGCACGGCATTCGAGAAGTCCGGCTGGGCCACCGACGTCGAACTCCGGGCACGGTGCCTCGGCCAGTTGCACAAGGCGCTCCTCGACAATGTCGAGGAACTTCGTGAGCTGACGATTGCCGAGGTCGGCGCCACCAGGATGTTGACCAAGGGCAATCAGCTCGAGGTCCCGATCGGAATCGTTCGCTACTACGCCGACCTGCTCGAGAACTACTCGCCCACCGAGGAACTCGGTTCGATCGAGATCCGCGGCCAGCAGCATCGACGCTGGACCGAACGGGAACCGGCCGGCGTGGTCGCGGCGATCGTCGCCTACAACTACCCGAATCAACTGGCGCTGGCGAAGATCGCGCCGGCTCTGGCCGCGGGTTGCACGGTGGTGTTGAAGGGAGCACCCGACACACCGTTGGTCACCCTGGCGCTCGGCGAGATCATCGCCGAGCACACCGACATTCCGGCTGGAGTCGTCAACGTGCTCGCGTCCTCGCAGGTCGAGGTCGGGCAAGCGATGGTCGCCCATCCCGACGTCGATGTCGTCACGTTCACCGGGTCCACGCCCGTCGGCAAGCAGATCATGGCCGACGCCGCGGGATCACTCAAGCGGGTGTTCCTCGAACTCGGAGGGAAGTCGGCACTGATCGTGCTCGACGACGCGGATCTGATGAAGGCTGCGCAGTTCGCGGCATTCACGATCTGTACCCATGCGGGTCAGGGTTGTGCGTTGACCACGCGGGTGATCGTGCCCCGGGACAAGCACGACCAACTCGCGCAGATGATCGGCGGAATGCTCGAGCACGTGACGGTCGGCGACCCATCCGATGACAAGACCTACATGGGTCCCCTCATCAGCGAGAAGCAGCGCGACAAGGTCGACGGCATGGTGCAGCGTGCCATCGAGGCGGGTGCCCGGCTGGTGCGCGGTGGAGAGCGGATCGATCCCGGGTTCTTCTATGCGGCAACGCTGCTCGCCGACGTCGACCCCGACAGCGAGATCGCCCAAGAGGAGGTCTTCGGTCCGGTTCTGGCGCTGATCCCACACGATGGCGACGAGCATGCCATCGAGATCGCCAACAACTCGAAGTACGGGCTCTCCGGGGGTGTCCTGACCGCCGACCGCGATCGTGGAATCGCCGTGGGTCGTGCCATCCGGACCGGCACGTTCAGCATCAACGGCGGCAATTACTTCAGCGCAGACGTGCCGTTCGGTGGCTACAAGGAATCCGGGATCGGTCGTGAGATGGGGATGGCCGGCCTGCACGAGTTCACCGAGATCAAGGCGTTCGCCGAGGCGGTGGAGTCGTGAAGCCGTTGGAGGGTATGACGATCCTCGAGGTTGCGATGTACGGGTTCGTCCCGTCGGCCGGCGCCGTGCTGCGTGAGTGGGGCGCCGAGGTCATCAAGGTCGAACACGCGGTGACCGGTGACCCGCAGCGTGGCCTGCGTCAGACCGGCCAGTTCCGCATCGAAGGCGATCTGAATCCCAATGTGGAACACGCCAACAGGGGCAAACGCAGCATCGGGCTGGACATGTCGCGACCCGAAGGTCGCGAGGTTCTCTACGAGTTGGTGCGCAAGGCCGACGTCTTCCTCACCAGCTTCCTGCCCGGACCGCGGGCGCGGTTCGGGATCGATGTCGACGACATCCGTGCGGTGAATCCATCGATCATCTACGCGCGGGGGAGTGCCCTGGGTCCGCGTGGCGCGGAGTCCGACAAGGGCGGCTACGACATGACGGCCTTCTGGTCCCGCGGTGGTATCGCGGCCACCCTCACCCCGCCGGACACCGAAGGTCTCATCAGCCCACCGGGACCCGCGTTCGGCGACACGATCTCGGGCACCAACCTGGCCGGTGGTATCGCCGCAGCATTGCTGAAGCGGGAACGCACGGGGGAGTCCTCGGTGGTCGACGTGTCGCTGTTGGGTAGCGGTCTGTGGTCGATGGGCCACACGGTTGCGTTGTCGCTGCACCTCGACAAGCCGATGGAGGCGCCACAGCAGGGCGGCCATGGTTCGCCGACCAATCCCCTGTCGGGCCTGTACAAGACCGCCGACGACCGCTACATCTCGTTCGTCATGCTGCAGGCCGGCAAGTTCTGGCCGGATGTGTGCAAGCACGTGGAGCGGCCTGAACTCGCCGAGGATCCGCGATTCTCCAGCGGGGAACTGTTGGCGGAGAACACCGCTGAGGCCGTCGCGGTCCTCCGCGAGATCATCGCCGAGCGCACTCTCGCCGAGTGGACCGAGCGGTTCGCCACCCTCGCCGGGCCCTGGGCGCCGGTGCAGGATTCGCGTCAGGTCGGCGACGATCCGCAGATCCGTGCCAACGACTACATCGTCCAGGCCGGCGACCTCGAATTGGTCGGCAACCCGGTGCAGTTCGATGTGGAGTCCGCAGCAGTCGGCGCGGCTCCGGGGTTCGCCGAACACACCGACGAGATCCTGCAGGAACTCGGGATGGACTGGGACCGCATCATTGAGCTGAAGACTGAGGGCGCGGTGACGTGAGGAGCTTCCGCGATCCGTGAGGAGTAAGGCGTTACGCCCTCACCGCTCCCTGAGGAGCCTCGCGAGGAACGAGCGAAGCGTCACGAAGGGCCGCCCTTCGTGACGGTCCTCCGCTAGCGCTCCGGACCTCCTCAGGGATCGGGAGGTGACGGTCCTCCGCTAGCGCTCCGGACCTCCTCAGGGATCGGGAGGTGACGGTCCTGCGCTCCGGACCTCCTCAGGGATCGGGAGGTGACGGTCCTGCGCTCCGGACCTCCTCAGGGATCGGGAGGTGACGGTCCTGCGCTCCGGACCTCCTCAGGGATCGGGAGGTGACGGTCCTGCGCTAGCGCTCCGGGCCTCGTCAGGGGTAGGGGACCGCTCCGCCCCACGACAACCGCCGAAGGCGGACAGGAAGGGAAAGTGCGATGCCGAACATCACCTCGATCGGAACATATCTCCCGTGCTGGGGCGCCGCCGACCGTCGCGTCACCGGCGAGGACGAGGATGCCATCACGCTCGCGGTGGAGGCCGGCCGAGCGGCGCTGAGCGGAGGCGGCGTGGCCGAGTCGGTGGTGTTGGTGAGTCGTGACCTTCCCTTGTGGGAGAGCAGCAACGCGGCCGTGCTGCTGGCCGGTCTGGACCTCGACCCCGAACTCGAGGTCACCGAGCGAGTCGGCGGCGCACCCGCGGCTCTGGACGCCCTGAGCTCGGCACGGTCGCGCACGTTGATCATCGGCGTCGACCTCGAACCTGCCGGGGCCGCAGCGGTGTTGACCGCCGAGCGAGGTCTCGGCGTGCGAACCAATGCGCGGATCTCACGCAGTCTTCCGGTGCGCACCCGCAACATCGCGGGTGCCGTCCACGACTACGGGGACCCGCGGCTGCTGCACGACCGCGGGCTGGTGGCATCGCTGGCCGCATCGTGGCTTGAGAAACCGACGATCGTGGCCGGCGTCGAACGTAAGGAGGCGACTCGGCTCGCCGAGGTGGACGCGGCCCTCCCGACAACCGGTGCGAGTGCGGCCCTGTTCGCGCTGGCCGTCATGGCTGACCGGGAACTGACCGGGACCCTCGTGGCCGTGGAGCAGGGAAGCCTATCCGGGACCGCGGTCGCTGCCGGTGCTGCGATGGTGTACCGGCGGGAACCGTCGGCCCGGCCGAAGTCGGAGGAGCCGGTTGCGTCCGACGACGAGCTCCGGATCTCTCTGGCCGCCTACGAGCGGGCTTTCGAGGCCAAGGTGCGTTGGGAGGCAGGAAAGTTCGCCGGAAGTGACGTCCTCGACTTCCCACCGCGCTATCACGTGGACACCGACGGTGCGTTGCACACCGACTACGAACTCGTGCCGTTGCCGCGCGTGGGGGTGGTGTACTCCGAGGCCACCGTCCACGTCCCGGTACCCGGGCTGCCGTCGCCGTACTCTCTCGTACTGGTCGAACTGGACGAGGTGGGTGTACGTGCCCTGGTCAAGGTGGCTGGACCACACGTCGGATTGGTGGGGATCGGCGACCGTGGTCGCCTCGTTCTCCGGCGGCTGGCGCTGCGGTCGGGAGTACCCGACTACGGATACGCCTTCGAACCGGAAGGGGTGGCGGCATGAGGAGGGTTGCCGTCGTCGGTGCGGGAATGACGCCGTTCGCGGAGCATTTCGCGCTGGGCGTGCGGGATCTGGTGCCGATGGCATTCGCCGACTGCGCGGCATCGGTGGACAAGGGGATCGACAAGCACGACATCGAGGCCGCCTGGTTCGGGGCGGTCGGTCCGACCGACGGCTTCGCATCGGGTATCGTGGCCGACTCGCTCGGCATCGACGGAATCCCGGTCACACGCGTGGAGAACTCGTGCGCCACCGGCAATGACGCCGTCCGCAATGCGGTCTACGCGATCGCCTCGGGCGCCGTGGATGTGGCGTTGGTCGTCGGCGCCGACAAGTTGCGCGAAACGGCGTCGAAGAACGTCGTGTGGGAGTGGGAGGCCATCTCCCGGGACATGACGTGGGAGTATCCGTTGGGGTTGGTGGCCCCGGCAGGTGTCGCGCTCCACGTGAACCGCTATCTTCACGAATCCCCGGCCACTCGTGAGCATCTGGCCATGATCGCGGTCAAGAACCATCGCCACGGCGCCACCAACCCGAAGGCCAGGCTGCAATTCGAGATCACCGCCAAGCAGGCGCTGTCGGCGCCGACGGTGGTCGAACCGTTCAGCGTGTTCGACTGCGCGCCACTCAGCGATGGTGCCGCCGCGCTGATCCTGACGTCCGAGGACGTCGCCGACCGGTACACCAGTCGGCCGGTATGGGTCGCCGGGGTGGGTCTCGGGCTGGACTCGATGATGCACCAGCACAAGGCCGACCTCACAACTTTTCCGGCGTCGGTCCGGGCCGCGCAACGCGCGTTCGCGATGGCCGGCATATCGCCGGCCGATGTCGATGTCGCCGAGGTACACGACTTCTTCACCGGGATCGAGCTCATCAGCTATGAGGATCTGGGATTCGCCAACAGGTTCGAGGGGTACAAGTTGCTCGAGGCCGGCGAGACGACGATCGGGGGTTCGATCCCGGTGAACACCAGCGGCGGTCTCAAGTCGAAAGGTCACCCGCCCGGCGCAACCGGCGTCGGCCAGTGCGTCGAGCTGTTCGAGCAACTGCGCGGCACAGCGGCCAACCAGGTCGACGGCGCGCGAATCGGATTGGCGCACAACGTCGGGGGACCGACATCGGTTGCGGCCGTCACAATCCTGCGTGGCCCGTAAGCGTATCGGTACCGGTTCTTGTCAGCCAACGTCCCCGCGTGGACGGCCCAGTTCGCATGATCGAAGGAGTCCAGATGACCGGCAATGTGGTGGTGACAGTGGGTGTCGGCGGTATGGGCCAGGCGATCACCCGCCGCGTCGGTTCGGGCGCGAAGATTGTTCTCGCAGATCATGACCCGGAGCTGTTGGCCCGAACCCAGGACGCGTTGGCCGAAGATGGCTATGACGTCACACCGATGACGGTCGATGTGTCGTCGCATGATTCAGTCACCGAGCTCGCCCGCGCGGCGGCCGAGCTCGGTCCGATCATGCAGGTGATCCACACGGCGGGCGTGTCCGCGGCAAAGTCGGGCACCGCCGCGATTCTGGGCGTCGACCTCGCCGGTGTGGCCTTCAGCGTCGACGAGTTCGGTGAGGTCATCGCGCCAGGTGGGTCCGGTGTCGTGATCGCAAGTATGGCGGGTACGTTCGCTGCGCCGGGACTCACCGCAGACATGGAGCGGGCACTTCGCCTCACGCCCGCAGATGATCTGCTGTCACTCTCATTTCTCGATGTCGGGACATTCCCGTCGGCGGCTCATGCCTATGCCATCGCCAAGCGCGCCAACCAACTGCGCATGGCGGCGGCGGCCGTCCACTGGGGACGCCGAGGCGCTCGCATCAACTCCATCAGTCCCGGCATCATCTCCACGCGCCAGGGTCGGGACGAGCTCGCCGGTGACTCCGGTGCGTCGATGCGATCCATGCTTGAGGCCTCACCGTGCCGGCGAGCGGGGACGGCGGGCGATATCGCTGCGGCGGCCGCCTTCCTGCTCGGCCCGGACGCCGCTTTCATCACGGGTACCGATCTACTCGTCGACGGCGGCGTGGTTGCTGCGCGCGCTGTTCTCGATGTGGCATCCGCCGGCAGTGGACAGGTCGAGAGTCGATGACTTGTTCGGAGGGGTGGGTGATCTCGATACGCCGACTCGCTGTCGCTCGCGGGCTACTCGATCAGCGGGTGGGGTGAGTGATGGTCGATCGCGGCGGCGTATCGAGGTCGATCGAAGCAGGGCCGACACGACACAACTCCTCCACTGACTGTGCCAGGTCACCTGGCATGCCGGCGGCCTCGAGAGCGCGACGTTTGAATGCGCGCGCGGCATTACTGAGGTGATGTCGTGCCGGCACCGTCTGATGCTCGAGGTCGTCGGTGAATCCGTGGCCCCAGAGTCGAATATCTGCCTGGTTGCGGCCCATGGCCGCCGTGACCGTAGCCCGAATCCGTTGATCGGTGCGGAATAGGTTGGCCGATAGCACCCACGAGCGGGGTGGTCGTAGGTGATCGGACGGATCATCGCGCGACGAACGTGCGCTGATCACGCTTGCCCCCAGTATCGACAGCGGCAAGGTCGGTCCGTCCTCGAGCACGTGGACGCTGACGTCCCACCCGGCCATCGACTGGTCGAAAAGCCAACCACCGGAGTACACAACGGCCTCCAACTGGTCGGTCGCGATGACCGCCATCCGATATCGCAGAGGATGACGTCGCATGGAACGGGCTACGCGGGTGCCCTTGCTGGAGAGCAGCGCATCGGGACGCGCGAATTCTTCGCTCAGGATGCTCATATCGCCTCCGGATCCTCAGAGTTGGGTGTAAACAGTCTTTGTCTGGAGGTAGCTCTCGACGCCATCTCGGCCCCATTCATGGCCCCATCCGGATTGCTTGTAGCCGCCAAACGGCATGGATGCGTCGAACACCATCTGACAATTGACGGTGACGGTCCCGGCCTGCAGGCGCTTTGCCAATCGATGCGCCCGCCCGACGTCAGTGGTCCATGCTGTCGCGGCCAACCCGTAGTCGGAGTCGTTGGCCAGTTCGACGACCTGCTCGTCATCGTCGAAAGGCATGACGGCTACGACGGGTCCGAAGATTTCCTGTTGGTAGAGCGGCATCGCGGGTGCCACGTCGGTGACGACGGTGGGGTGAACGAAATAGCCGCGGCGGTCGAGGCGATGGCCTCCGGTCACCACTTCGACGCCATCGCCCTTACCGCCGTCGATGAATCCCATCACCCGATTCAGTTGCTTTTCACTGATCAGCGGACCGATGAGCGTGTCATCTTCCTCGGGGCCTCCGAGTTTGACCCCGTTGGCCACCATCGACAAGCCTTCGACCACCTGGTCGTACACTCCCCGTTGGACAAAGATCCGTGATCCGCAGATGCAGCCCTGCCCGGAGTGGATGAAGATGCCCATCGCCGCCATCATGACGGCCTTCTCCAGATCGGCGTCATCGTAGATGAGAACTGGGGACTTCCCACCCAGTTCCAGCGTCACGCGCTTGAGGTTGCCGGACGATGCCGCGACGATCTGCTTGCCGACCTCGGTCGAACCGGTGAACGCGATCTTGTCGACGTCGGGGTGCTCGGTCAGTGCTTTACCGGCAGTGTGGCCGTATCCGGTGACAAGGTTCACGACGCCATCGGGCACACCGGCCTCGGCTAGGATGCGCTCCAGGAGCATCGCCGAAAGGGGAGTCTCTTCAGCGGGTTTGACGACCGAGCTGCAGCCGGCGGCGAGTGCCGGTGCAAGCTTGGCCGCGGCATTGAAGACAGGTCCGTTCCACGGGAAGATGAGACCCACGACCCCGTAAGGCTCTTTGAGGGTGTACGCGTGCATGTTCGAGTATGCGCCGGTGATACCACCGGTCATCTGAACGTCGTGCGCGATGCCGTTCAGCTTGGTGCACCAGCCTCCGTAGTACCGGAAGACCTCAGCACTCGTACCCATGATCGATTTGGCCTGTTCGAAGTTCATCCCGGTGTTCAGTGAGTCGAGCGCGGCGAGGTCACCGGCGTGCTGCTCCATCAGATCGGCGATCCGCCACATGATCTTGGCTCGCTCGTTTCCGGGCAGCCCATGCCAGACCGCGGATTCATACGAAGCGCGGGCGCGTGCAACCGCTTCGTCCACTGCTTTTGCGCCGCCGTCTATGAACTCGGCGATCGGCTCCTCGGTGACGGGGTTGATGATCGTGATGACATCGCCGTCACCGGGACGGCCGCGGAGCTCATCCAGAATGTTGTCCACGATGTTCGTCATGGTCAGTCCTTCTCGTCGAACTCGATGTGCAATTCGGTCAGGCCGCGCAACAGGAACGTGGGCTCATAGGTGAAGTTGCGTTGCCCGGCCGGGCCGTGCGCCGTCCCGTCGATCCTGATATCGGTCATGCGGTCGAGGAGCCGATTGATCGTCACCCGTCCCTCGACACGGGCGAGTGGGGCGCCGGCACAGGTGTGGATACCGCGACCGAACGTGATGTGTTCGCGCACGTTCTTCCGATCGAGTCGGAACTCGTTGGGATTGTCGAACTTTCGTGGGTCACGATTGGCAGCACCCAAGCAGAGCATGATCACGCTGCCTGCAGGGATGTCGACGTCGCCGAGTGTTGTCGACTTCCGCGCCAGCCGAAAATCGACCTTTGTGGGGCTTTCCATCCGGAGCGATTCCTCGATGAAAGGGACGATCAGACTTCGGTCGGCACGCAATTGCTCCTGCAGGTCTGGACGTTCACAGAGAACCAGCAGGGCCGAACTCAGGAGCTTGGTGACCGTCTCCTGACCTGCGGCGAACAAGAAGGTCGCCGGGTGCACAACCTCAATGACCGGGGGGATCGATCCGTCCGGGTAGGTGGCCGTGGCCAGACCGCCGAGGACGTCGTCGCGGGGCTCCTCACGCCGAGCATTGACGTACCCGGCGAAGAGATCGTCGAGGTACTGCAGAGGGTTGCTACCGACAGGTTCGTGATCAAGTGCCCCTACCCTGCTTCCGGGTGCGTTGCCCGCCCCCAGATTGCGGCGGACCTCGTCTCGGTCGCTCTCGGGCACTCCCAGGAGGTCGGCGATGGCGAGGGTCGCGAAGGGCTTGCCGTACTCGCCGAGGAACTCGCACCGGTGGTTCTCGATGAACTCGTCGATCTGACGGTCGGCAAGATCCCAGACGAATTGCTCATTCTCCTGGAGCCGCCGCGGAGTCAGCAGCCGAAGCAGCAGGGATCGGGCCTTCTGATGGTCGGGTGGGTCCATCGTGACCATGTGCTCGAAAATCGGGAACTCGTGGCGATGCGCTTCAATCTGGTCGGTGATGTCATCGCCCACGGGTTCAAAGGGCAACGGTGGGAACGGACCACCGATGGCGTTGACGGCGGAGAAGGAGTCGGTGTCCTTGAACGCCTCGCTCGCCTCCTGATAGCCCGTCACGGCAATGACGTTCTGGTAGGGCTCGCGGGTCACCGGCCCCTGACTACGCAAGCGGTCCCAGTAGTCGTACGGGTTCTGTGACACGTCGCTGTCCGAAAAATAGTCGACGGTGGCGGGATTTGTCATCGTTTGCTGGACCTTTCAGAATGCTGAGCAGGGCTGAGTTTGTGAATAGAGCTGATTACCAATACCCGCGTGGACTCGACCGTTAGAGGCCGATGCGAGTGTTCTTCACCTGCTGGAACTCGTGCAGGCCCTCGATACCGCCGGACCGTGCGGTCCCGCTCTTTTTGAAACCGCCGTACGGGCCTTGCGGAGAGATGTCGCTGTTTCTGTTGATCCAGACGGATCCCGATTGCAGCGCGCGTGACATGGCGTGTGCCCGACTGAGATCTGCCGTCTGGACATAGGCATTGAGGCCGTAGTCGGTGTCGTTGGCGATCGAGATCGCTTCGTCATCATCGCGGAACCGCATGACGGACACCACCGGTCCGAAGGTTTCGGTGCCCGCGAGAGATGACCGGTTGTCGACATCGGAAAAGACCGTGGGTTCAATGTAGTAGCCATCGCGCAGCTCTCCGCCGATGCGACGACCACCGGTGACGAGAGTGCCGTCCCCGTCGCGAACCGCGCCATCGATGACACCCAGGATGCGACGCATTGCCGGCTCGCTGACGACTGGGCCCACCATGACGTCGGGATCGAACGGATCCCCGATCGGTGCAGAATCCAACACCGCCAGGAAGCGTTGCATGAACTCGTCGTGGACATCGTTGTGCACCAGGATGCGGCTGCCACACGCACAGCTTTGTCCCGATTGTCCGAGGGGGCCCTGCCACGCCGCGAGAATCGCCGCCTGGTCGAGGTCGGCATCAGCGAAGATGATGTTTGCCGACTTCCCGCCGAGTTCGGTGGCGACAGGCGTGAGGTTGGCCGCAGCGGCGATCAATACTTCGCGTGCGGTGGTGCCGCCGCCGGTGAAGTGAATCTTGCTGATCCCCGGATGTGTAACCAGCGCGCGTCCACCATCAGGATCCGACGGCAACACGTTGACCAATCCGCGCGGTAATCCTGCCTCGAGGCAGATCTCGCCGAACCGCAATGCGCTGAAGGGCGACAGCTCGGATGGCTTGAGTATCACCGCGTTTCCCGCGGCGAGCGCTGGTGCAACACTCAGGCCGACGACCACCATGGGCCCGTTCCACGGTGCGATGACGCCGACCACGCCGTAGGGCTCACGCTCGATGAGGTTGAGGTCGAACTTGGCGGAGACCTGCGATGCTGCGCCGTGCGCTTTGTCGACGTGGCCCGCGTAGTACCGGATGAAGCTTTCCGCGAGCATGGCGTGCCCCGGAGCGGTACGCAGGGGCACCGCGAAATCATGGATGCTCAGTCGGCCAAGTGTGTCGATGTTGTCGTGCACCGCGTCGGCCAGATCGAACAAGACATCGCGGCGCCGTCCGATCGGCATCGACATCCATTCGCGTTGCGCCTCCCGCCCGGACGCGACAGCGCGATCGACTTCATCCTGCCCGGCGAGGGCGATGGTGGCGTTGGGCTTACCGGTGGCCGGGTAGATGTGGTCGTGGGTGCCTGCCGATGTCGCACTGACACTTTCGCCACCGATCAGTAGGCCGGTGGGCAGCACGTCGGAGTCACGTTGCTCGAGTGCGACACTCATGATTGCCCTCTGTTCTGGGGAGCCGTACCGAGCGTCATCGGACAGTGAATCCCGCGTCGAGCGCCCACTGTGTCCCGGTGATGAACTTTGCCTCGTCGGATACCAGATATGCGACTGCGCCGGCGACATCTTCGGGTTCGAGCATCTGAATCGGCAGTGCATTCTGCATTCCGGAGATGGTGTTCGCTCCACCGGCGGCTGCCTGCGCCATCAGTTGCTGCATCGCGTCGTTGAGCGTCATCCCGCTGGCCACGCCCGTCGGGTGGATCGTATTGACTCGAATCCATTCCGGTGCCAAGTAATTGGCAAGTCCTTGCATCAGCGCGACCACACCTCGCTTGGCGGAGGCGTAGGCGTTCCCGCTCGCGTTGATGGAGGCGGATGCCTTGATGCCGGCCGAGGAGCTTGTGATGACGATTGACCCACCGCGGCCGCCCTCGCGCAACGCCGGTAAGGCCGCTCGAATGGTGTAGAAGACGCCGGTGAGGTTGGTGTCGATGACATCGTTCCATTCCGCGAGGAAGTTCTCCGGATCCTCGGGTCCCATCTTGATGATGCCGGCGTTGGCGATGATGATGTCGACTCGGCCGAACTCGCGGTAACCCTCCTGGAACGCGGCCGACAGCGCATCGAAGTCGCGGACGTCTGCCATTCGCGTTACGATCCGACGTCCCTCCTTCTCGACCAGGCGAGCGGTCTCGTCGAGATCTTCGGCCGAAGAGTTCGGATAGGTCATCGAGGGGATGTTCTCGCAGATATCCACAGCGATGATGTCCGCGCCTTCTTGGGCGAGGCGTACGGCGTGCGCGCGCCCCTGGCCGCGTGCTGCTCCCGTGATGAACGCAACGCGTCCGTCCAGTCCTGACATGGTGTTGTCCTCTTTCGTACAGGCGGCCGAGGGCCGTGGCGATGTGATGAGACGATCAGGTAGTTCGCTCAGGGATGGATGCGCGCCCAGGCGTCTTCGCTGGCACCGTGCAGGGCTTCGGCTTTGGCGAACCCCGAATACGCGGCGAGTTGCAGGACGACCTCGTCCATCTCAGACTTGGTGATGTCACCGGACTCCAGGGCCGAGCCGGTGTGTGAATGCAGGGGTGTCAGCGCGTCGCAGACGGCGACAGATGCGACAGTGATGAATCGACGGTCGCGACGACTGAGCTCCGGTCGTTGCCAGACGTGGCCGAATACGAAGTTGAGGATTCCGGCATGGATGTAGGGCGTATCCGCTCCGGGTGCATCGATCAGATTAACTGAGGCGAATTCTTTTGCACCATCAGCGATTCGGGCATCCCAGTCGGTGATCCCGAGGCTCGAGTTCTCGGGTTTGCGTAGTTGTCCGGTTCCGCCGGCCTCGCGATCGATCGCCGCCCAGGCGCGCCGGATCACTCCCTCCATGTGCGAAGCCTTTGGCCAACCGTTGTATACAGCGAAGTGGAGAACGAACTCGAGCATCTCGTCGATGGTCATGTCGCCGCTGCGCAGCGCCTGGTCGACCTGATCTTCTATCGGTCGTGGGGCGTCTGCGGCACCCACGCATGTCAGCGTCACCCAGCGACGTTCACGCCGCCCCAATCCAGGCCGGGTCCAGACCTGGCCGTCAAGCCAGTCGTGTCGTGCCTGTTCAAACGGTGTTAGGACTGCTGGGGTGTTGGTGCTCTGGACGTCGCAGGAGTCTAGGGAACCGCGGGTCATGTGATCCACCTCTCAGTTCAGGTGTCTGAATATTAAGTCGACAGACCTAATTTGTCTATGGTTTGATTGATTTATGCCGACAGATGGCCGATCCGCCAAGGAGCGACTGATAGTGACCGCGGAGCGGCTCTACGCGCGCCATGGACTCGACGGAGTTCCGTTGCGGCAGATATCAGTTGAGGCGGGTACGTCGAACAAGTCGGCTGTTCAATACCACTTCGGTTCCAAGGAGGCGTTGGTCACGGCGGTTCTGGCAAACCGGGTCGATGACCTTGACCGCCGGCGGGCTCTGCTGTTCGCGCGAGCCAACCTGGAGGACCTGCGCGCTGTTGTCGAGGCGCATCATCTGCCGCTTATCGAGCTCGGCGAGGATGAAAACTGCTACTACCTGCAGTTCATCGAACAGCTCGGAAATAGCCTGCATCCGTTGCATCAGTTGCCCGCTGCAAACCGGCAGACCGAGCAGGCGTACTACGACCGCGTCGGAGCGCTGCTGGATGGTGTGCCCGACGAGCTACGCGAGATCCGGATCAAACAGGCCAGTGCGATGTGCGTGCACGCATGCGTCGACCGGCATCGAACGAAGGCGCTCGGCGAGCCAGTGCCCAGCTACGCGGTGCATGTGAGTCAATTGCTCGACAGTCTTGTTGCGCTGCTGTCGGTTCAGCCGTCACCTGAAACCCTGCAGGCCCTGGAGGTAGTTGCGGCACAGGGTCTTTAACGCGTGCTGTAGTAACGAGTTCGAATCGTGTGCTGGTGTATCCGGGCTAAGCCTGGATTGCGAGGCGATCGTGGTTTATGAAAACAGTTTATTGCCAATGGGTTTCAGGGCACTCGGCTGTTGACACCGGATGTGACCCGTGTAACACTTCTGAACAGGCGTTCGGTATCTGTGCCGACGCGGTGCGAACCCGGCTGGGGCGCAACTCAATCAAATCACGAATTTAGAAAGTTGGTAGATCAATGGCTGGTCGTATGGAGGGTAAGGTCGCGTTTGTGACCGGCGCTGCGCGTGGGCAGGGGCGAAGCCACGCGGTGCGGCTGGCGGAAGAGGGAGCCGACATCATTGCGGTGGACATCTGTGGTGCGGTCACGAATGACACCTCGATCGCCCCGTCGACTCCCGAGGACCTCGCTGAGACGGTGGAGTTGGTCAAGCAGCAGAATCGGCGGATCATCGCATCCGAGGTAGACGTCCGCAACTACGACGCTGTGAAGGCGGCGCTCGACAACGGTGTTGAGCAGCTCGGCCATCTCGATGTCATCGTGGCCAATGCCGGGATCGGAAACGGGGGTGAGACGCTCGACAAAACCAGCGAGACCGACTGGCAGGATATGATCGACGTCAATCTCTCGGGTGTCTGGAAGACCGTGAAAGCGGGTGTTCCCCATCTTCTTTCAGCTGGCGGCGGATCGATTGTCCTGACCAGCTCGGTTGGTGGGATGAAAGCCTATCCGAATACCGGCCACTACATCGCAGCCAAGCACGGTGTCATCGGACTGATGCGCAGCTTCGCGGTCGAGCTTGGAGCCCAGTCGATTCGAGTCAACTCGGTCCTCCCCACGAATGTGAATACGCCGATGTTCATGAACGAGGGGACCATGCAGATGTTCCGTCCGGACCTCGAGGCTCCGGGGCCGGAGGATCTCAAGGTTGTCGCACAAATGATGCATGTGCTGCCGACCGGCTGGGTGGAACCTCGCGACATCAGTAACGCGGTGTTGTTCCTCGCATCCGATGAGTCCCGATTCGTCACGGGACTCCCCCTGGCCGTGGACGCCGGCAGCTTGCTGAAGTAGACGGCGTCGGCGGCTGCTCTATGAGCACGCCCGATACGAGTGTCCATGAAGATCCGGAGGAGACCGTTGTGACCGAGGATGAACTGCGCGTTGACGTGGACAGGGGATTGTGTGAGGGTCATGGCCTGTGCGCGCTGCTCGCACCCGATGTGTTCGAAGTCGGCGACGATGATGTCGCGGTGTGGGAAGAGCGTCCACCGGAGCGGACGCACGACTCGGTTCGAGCGGCGGTGAGCGCGTGTCCGCGACAAGCGATCTCTCTGAGTTCGGAGTAGTGATAAGCGTCAACCGGGCGGTCTCGGTAAATGCCTTGGGCGGCAAGGGAGTCCAGTAGGACATCGCTGCCGCGGCACCGTGCTGTGCTGAGGTCGAGCCGCTGGGAAGCGCGTGATTGGTGAGCGGGTTGCGTTGGCGGGCGGGCGATCTCGATACGCCGACTCGCTGCCGCTCGCCGGCTACTCGATCAGCGGGGGGATCGCTGGCTACTCGGTCGGCGGGTGGGGGTGGCTCCTCGATCGGCGGGTGGGGTGGATGGGGTCAGCGCAGAAGATCCTTCATCACCTTGCCGGTGGCGTTCGTCGGGAGGTGATCGAGGAAGGCGATCGACCTCGGGGCCTTGAACCCGGCCATCCGTGTTCGGCTCCACGAGATCAACTCGTCCTCCGAGATCACCGATCGCGCAACGACGAATGCCTTCCCGACCTGTCCGAGACGCTCGTCCGGCACCCCGATCACCGCTACCTGCTCGACCGCGGGGTGCTCGAGCAGGTAGCTCTCGATCTCCGCGGGATAGGCATTGAAGCCGCCGACGATGAACATGTCCTTCTTGCGCCCGACGATGCGGAGTCGGCCGCCGTCGGTCATCTCGCCGAGATCGCCGGTCCGTAGCCAGCCATCCGTGTCCATGACGGCGGCGGTCGCCTCCGGGTCGTCGAGATACCCCTGCATGACGTTGTACCCACGGATGAGTACCTCGCCGTCATCGGCGATGCGGATCTCGATGTCGTCGCACGGCTTTCCGACGGTCGTCGCGATCTGTTCAAAGGTGTCGCCGGGTCGGGACGCGGTCACCGTGCCGGCTTCCGTGAGTCCGTAGCCCGTCATGATGGTCTCGAAGGGGAGGTCGCGCTTGATGCGACGGATGAGATCGACGGGGATGTCGGCAGACCCGGTGACCGCCGCACGCAACGACGAGAGGTCCCGTGATCCGTCGGTCGCGGACAGCAGCGATTGGTACAGGGTCGGTGGCCCCGGCAGCATGGTGATCTTCTCGGTCTCGACCATCTCGAGCACGCCATCCACATTGAGGGTGGCCATGGGATAGATCGTCGCACCGCGTAGGAAGGATGCGATGACACCGGCCTTGTACCCGAACATGTGGAAGAACGGGTTGACGATCAGGTAGCGGTCGCCTTGACGCAGGTCGGCGAGGTCGCACCATTCGGCGAAGAGGCGTAGAACCTGCTGGTGATTCATCATGACACCTTTCGGGCGCCCTGTGGTGCCCGAGGTGTACATGATGTCGGCGATGTCCGAGCCGGACACCTTTGACTCGAAAGGTGTTCCGCTCGAGAGGAAATCGCTCTTGATGTCGATGACGCGGATTCCTGCGGGCGCGTCGAAGTCGAGCCCCAGAAAGTCCTTCTGGACCAACACGGCCCTGGCGCCGCTGCGGATGAGGATGTCCGCGGCCTCATCGTGCTTGTAGCGTGTGTTGACCGGAACGAGTATGGCGCCGGCGGTCAACAGCCCGAAGGCGGCGATGATCCATTCGGCTGAGTTCGGTGCCCAGATCGCGACACGATCGCCCTTGTCGATCCCGATGTCAGCGAATGCGCCTGCTGCACAGCGGATGCGCTGGACTGCCTCGCGAAAGGTCAAGCGCATAGAGCCGTCGACGACCGCTTCGGCATCACCGAAGCGGTCGTCGGACGAGAGGACCATCTCGGGGATGGTCTGCCAGCTCATACCTTGAGCAGCCGCGCCAAGTTGCCGCCCATCACGAGCTTCTGGTCCTCGAGCGGCAGATGCTCGATGTGGCTGATGTAGGTGGTGGGCTCGGCCAGCCCTTCGGGATGCGGATAGTCCGAACCGAACAGCACCCGCTCGGCACCGATGAGTGCGGTGAGCTTGCTGAAGTCCTCTTCCCAGAAAGGACTGACGTGGATGCTCTTCTTGATCGCGGCCACCGGGTCCTGCATGCCGAACCCCTCCGGCGCCTTCTTGTAGACGTCGGTCAGGGTCTGTAGGACGTGCGGTAGCCAGCTGGCGCCGTTCTCGATCACGGCGATCCGCAGCTCCGGGAAGCGGAAGAGGGCACCGTGGCACACCCACGAGGCCACCGCGTCCTGGATCGGCCGCCACTCACTGACCATCCGGAACGCGTTGGTCACGAACGGCAGCATCTCGGTGCCGGTGCCGTCCCAATCCTGGTTGTAGCGGGCATAACCACTGTCGGAGGAGTGCTGCGTGACGAGCACGTCGAGTTCCACGACACGCTTCCAGAACGGGTCGAATTCCGGCAGGGCAAAAGAGCGCGGTCCCTTGAAACCGGGGACCGGTGCCGGACGCACCAGGATCGCCTTGGCGCCGCGCTCAACACACCACTCGAGTTCCTCGATCGCCTTGTCCACGATCGGCAGGCTGATGACCGGAACGGTGAAGATCCGCTCCTTGTAGTTGAACGACCAGTTCTCATACAGCCATTGGTTGAGCGAGTGGACCACGGCGTGGATGAGCTCGGGATCGTGTCGCATCCGCTCCTCGACCAGGCTGGCGAGCGTCGGGAACATCAGGGTCCGGTCGATCTTGAGCTCGTCCATCAACTCCAGACGCGGAGCCGGCTCACGGAACGCGGGCGGCGACTTGATCGGCTTGCCGAAGATCTCGCGCTTGCTCTTGCCCTCGGGGTTGCCGTTCTTGAAGTAGTCCTCCATGGCGCCCGGGCGGGCGACGACGTCGAACGTCGGGTTGGGGATGTACTCGCTGATCTGACCCTGGATGGCGATCTTGGTGCGGCCCTCCACCTCGACGTACTGGATGGCCTTCTTGTACTTGTCGGGCAGGAACTTGGTGAGTGCCTCCTTCGTCTCGTACAGATGGTTGTCCGCGTCGAACAGCGGGTAAGGCAGCTGGCTTGGTGACATATGAAACTCTCCTTTGCTACTTGCGAGAATACTATTCTCTTCACCGGTTACTAGCAATGTCCTCGCGGATGCGAAACTTCTGGATCTTGCCACTAGCGGTCCGCGGGAAGTCGTCGACCACATGGATCTCCTCCGGCCACTTCTGCTTCGCCAGCCCCACGTCGGCGAAGTGTCGGCGGAGGTCGTCCAGCGTCGGTGCGGTGTGTCCGGCGGTGATGCGTACGACGGCGGCGGCGCGCTCGCCGAGGCGGTCGTCGGGCGCTGCGACGACGACCGCATCGGCCACCTCGTCCATGCCGAGGAGAACCTCCTCGACCTCCAGCGCGCTGATGTTCTCGCCGCCGCGGATGATGATGTCGGACTTGCGATCCGTGATCTTGAGATAGCCGTCCTCGTCGATCACCCCGATGTCGCCGGTGTGGTACCAGCCGGCGTCGTCGAACATCCGGTTGGTGAGGTCGGAATCGGTGTAGCCGATGCAGAGATCTGGTCCGCGACTGAGGATTTCGCCGTCATCAGCCAGCTTGACCTCGACTCCGGGCAGCGGACGGCCATCGGTGTGCAGTCGCTTGTCCTCGGGTGCGTCATACAGCGATCCGGTGATCGACGGATGTTCGGTGCTTCCGTACGAGCGGAAGACGGTGATTCCGAGGTCGGCGAGCCGTGTGGTCACCGCGCTCGGGACCGACGAGCCACCGAGGCCGGCGTATTTCATCGACGGAAGATGTTCGGGCGTGAAGTCGGGGTGCTCGAGGAGGCTGGTCATGTAGTAGGTGGCGCCGCCCCCGACGGTCAGATCCGCCGACAGCATGAGGTCGAGGGCCTGTCCGGGATCCCAGACGTCGGTGAGGTTGATGTCGGTGCCGTCGAGCACCGGGATCAGGAATGCATTGATCATGCCGATGAAATGACCGACGGGTGCCGCGGTGAGTTGATGACCTCGATCGGGCGGATACCACTGGGCGAGCTGGCGTGTCTCATGGACCAGTGAATAGTGATTGTGCAGAACGCCTTTCGGGTTTCTCGTGGTGCCGGAGGTGAATGCGACCAGTGCAGGTGCGGCCGGGTCCACGGGCAGGGTGTCGGGCATCGGTTCGTCGGCGAGCAGCTCGTCGAAGTCGCGGTCGATGACGCCGACGATGGGGACGTCGGCGCAGACCGAGAGGTCGTACTCGAGTCGTCCGAAGCGCTCCGCGGTGATGAACACCGTCGGCGAGACCTCCTCGAGGATGTAGGAGACCTCCTTGCGGCCGTAGAAGTGCACGATCGGCACGACCGCTGCACCAAGGAAGGCCGGCGCCCAGAACGTGGCGGCGGCCTCCATCCAGTTCGGCAACTGGAAGGCGACGACGTCTCCCGGTCCGACTCCGCGGGCACGCAAACCGGCGGCGAGACGCCGGGCGACGTGTTCCACCTCGGCGAATGTGCCTGCCCACGGGCGCACAGACGAGTGGATGCGGAATGCGGTGTCGGGCGACTCCCGCAGTCCCTGTGAGAGGAGGTCGCCGACCGTGTCGGTGGTCCACCAGCCGTTGGCGATGTACTTCTCGGCCAGTTCGACCGGTACCTGCCTGGTCATGAATCCCCCATGGGTCTGACCGGGGCGGCGCTCCGATGCATCGACGTCGACCCCGGATTGGATGATGATATTGTTCTCTTGAAACGAGAATAGCAATCTCACTAGTGGAGAGCGAGCGATTTTCATGGTGAAGTTGGAGACGGTCGATGGGCTGGCCGTGATCACGATCGACCGCCCGGAGGCGCGCAACGCCATCGCGCCGTCGACGATGGACGAGCTCGACGAGGCCATCGATGCGGCGGCCGGCGCCCGGGCGCTCGCTATCACCGGTGGGGGCGACCGCGTGTTCGTGTCCGGGGGTGATCTGAAGGAGCTCGCGAAGCTGCGGACGCTCGACGATGCCCGCGCGATGGCCTGGCGTATGCGCACGATCTGTCAACGTCTCGTCGACTTCCCGGCGCCGGTCATCGCGGCGCTCAACGGTCACGCCCTCGGTGGCGGTGCGGAGTTCGCCACGGCTGCCGACATCCGACTCGCCGCCGATGACATCAAGATCGGCTTCAACCAGTCGACGCTGGCCATCATGCCCGCGTGGGGTGGCGCCGAGCGGCTGGCCGCGCTCGTGGGCCGACCGCGGGCACTGCTTCTCGCGGGGAGCGGGCAGTTGCTGTCGGCGACCGACGCGCGGGGGTGCGGCTTGATCGACGAGGTCTTCCCGCGCGACACCTTCGACCATGACTGGCGTGCGGTCGCCGAGTCACTCGCCTCGGCCCCGGCGGCCGGGATCAAGAAGGTGATCAATGGTGCGACGGCTGACGAGGCGGTGCACGAGTTCGCCGAACTCTGGGTGGCCGAGGAGCATTGGGCGGCTGCCGATCGGGTCATGAAGCGATCCAGGTGATCCCGTGGAGAACAAGCAAGACCGCGGAGGGATGATGACCGACCGCCCGCCGCTCCCGGGGCGTCGAGTGGCGATGGTCGGCCTCGGCGCGATGGGCTCGCCGATCGCCGCGAACTTCGCGGCCGCCGGCCAGCCCCTTGTCGTCGCAGATGCCGATCCCGTTGCGACCCAACGCTTTGTCGGCGAGCATTCGACGGCGATCACGGGGGAGCCGGGCGACTGCGACATCGTCGTGCTCTCGTTGCCGACCAGTGATGTTGTCGAGGACGTCGTCCTCGGTGCGAAAGGGTTGCTCCGTTCTCTCGCGCCGGGATCGATCATCGTCGACATGAGTTCGAGCGTCCCCTCACGCACTCGAGCACTCGCCGAGACAGCGTCAGAGTCGGGGGTGGCGCTTCTCGATGCCCCGGTCAGCGGCGGGGTGTCCCGGGCGGTCGCCGCCGATCTGGCGGTGATGGTCGGTGGGGAGAAGGGCTCCATCGAGACCGTGCGACCACTCCTGTCAACGACCGCGCGGGAGATCATTCACGTGGGTCCGGCCGGAAGCGCCCATGCCGCAAAGGCGTTGAACAATCTGCTCTCCGCGACGGGGCTGTTCGCGGCGGCCGAAGTCCTTGTCGCCGGCGCGAAGTTCGGGATCGACCCGGAGACACTGCTGGCCGTGCTGAATGCGAGTAGCGGCCGCAATCAGGCGACGGAGACGAAGTTCGGTGCCTTCGTGCTGAGTCGGCGATTTGATTCCGGATTCACGGCGTCACTGATGAACAAGGACGTCGGTATCGCGCTCGACTTCGCGCGCGAGTGCGGGGTGGACCTCGAGGTGGGGTCGGCGCTCGGTCGGGCGTGGGCGTCGGCCCTTGCTGAGCTCGGACCTCGTGCGGATCAAACCGAGGTGGTCCGGGTGCTCGAGCGGGCCGCGGGGGTGGAACTCCGTTCCGAGACCTGATCTCATGGCCAGACATGCCCGATGACGTTCAACGCTGAGAGGTACACAACGATGAAGAGCCCGTTCACCCGACCGTCGACCGACAACACAGCAGTTCAACTGCTGCTGCGCGCGGCCATAGGCGGAACGATGATCGCCCATGGTGTCAAGCACGGGCGCAGCCTCGACGGCACGGCGGGCTGGTTCGGTTCGCTCGGTTTCAAACAGCCCAAACTGCAGGCGCAGGCATCAGCCGTGGTCGAGGTCGGCGCCGGTAGCGCCATCCTCGCCGGGGCGGGCACACCCGTGGCGGCCTCCGCCGTCGTCGGGACGATGGCCGTGGCCGCTCGTTCGGTGCACCTGCCGAACGGTTTCTTCATCACGTCCGAGGGCTGGGAGTACGTCGCGAACCTATCGGTGGCGGCCATAGCACTGGCTGCCCTCGGACCGGGACGTTTCAGCGTGGACCGGAAGCTCGGACTCGACTCCAAACTGACCGGCAACAAGGCCGCGGCTGTGGCCGCCGGTCTCGGACTCGCCGCCGCGGGCGCACAACTCGCGGCGTTTCATCGGCCGCAGGGCAACACCGCATAGGCCCGTTCGGTGTCCGCGCGGGGCTTGTGTCGGCCCTTCGTGACGCATCGCTCGTTCCTCGCGAGGCTCCTCAAGGGCCGGTGGTGGGGACGCATCGCTCGTTCCTCGCGAGGCTCCTCAGGGACCGGGTGGGGACGCATTCGCATGCTCGCTCAACCCCCGATCCCTGAGGAGGCCCGGAGCGCAAGCGGAGGGCCGTCACGAAGGGCCCTTCGTGACGCATCGCTCGTTCCTCGCGAGGTTTCCTCAGAGACCGGGTGGTGACGCTTCGTTGCTCAGATCGGCCAGGTGTGGACCGGCTCGCCCTCGTGCATGAGGTCGACGTAATCGCCGAGCATCCCGCGCAGAGCGGTGGACCGGTCGTCGCCGGCGTCCTCACGTGCCAGAACGGCCTTGCGCTGCCACACCGAGCCGGTCTGCCGGGTGATGCACCGGCCCTCGATGACGGAGAGATAGCGGGAGCGTGCCTTGCCCGACACTCCGTAGGCCTGCAGGCCGGTGTCGGCCACGGTGAGCAACCGGCGCAACGTCAGTTCGTCGGGACGCACCCAGCCGACGTTCGGCCAGTAGAGCTGCGCTTCGAGTCCGGCCCGCGCCCCGGAGTGCAGGTTCTCGGCGGCGGCGTTGAACGACATCTGCGACCAGAGCGGTCGGTCGGAGTCGACGAGCCCACGGACCACGCCGTAGTAGAACGCGGCGTTGGCCATCGTGTCGACCACCGTGGGACCTGCCGGCAGGACGCGGTTCTCCACCCGCAGGTGTGCGTGTCCGTCCACGACGTCGTACACCGGACGATTCCAGCGGTAGACGGTGCCGTTGTGGAGTCGCAACTCGTCGAGCGCCGGGGTGCGGCCCCCATCGAGTTCGTCGATCGGATCGATGTCGGTCGACACCGGCAACAGGGCAGGGAAGTAGCGGGTGTTCTCCTCGAACAGATCGAAGATGGTGTTGATCCAGCGCTCACCGAACCACACCCGGGGCCGGACACCCTGATTCTTCAGTTCGAGCGGGCGGGTGTCGGTGGCCTGCTCGAAGACCGGGATGCGGCTCTCGTGCCACAGCGCCGTCCCGGCGAGGAACGGTGAGTTGCCGGCCAGCGCCACCTGTATGCCGGCGATGCTCTGCGCGGCATTCCAATGGGCGGCGAAGTCTTCCGGCGCCACGCGCAGATGCAGCTGGAGCGAGGTGCAGGCGGCCTCGGGGAGGATCGAGTCGGTGGTGGTGTGCAGTCGCTCGGTGGGGTGGTCGTCACCCAGCGGGACGCCGCTGATGTCGATCTCGATGTCCTCGCCGCGGGCGGCGAAGATCTGCTGGTTCAACAGGTCGTAGCGTGGATTGGCCGAGATCCAGTGGTGGGCGAAGTGCTCAGCGCTCAGGGTGGGCAGCATGCCGATCATCACGAGGTGGTTGTCGGTGCTCGCGGCGCGTTGCTCGGCGCGGTTGAGTGACGTACGCAGCGCCTGTTCGAGGGAGATGGTGTCGTCGGTCACGAACGGGCGCGGCGACACGTTGATCTCGATGTTGAACTGCCCGAGTTCGGTCTGATAGTCGGGGTCCGCGATCGCGTCGAGGACGGTGGCGTTGGCCATCGCCGGATTCATGTCGTCGTCGACGAGAATGAGTTCGACTTCCATCCCCAACAGCGGCTCCGGCGGCTTCCCCTGATCGGTGAACAAGCCGTCGGAGAGCATCCGCGCGATCGCCTCGGTGCCACGGCTTACCTGCCTGCGGAACCGCACCCGGTCATCACCGGTGAACTCCCGTTTTGCCACGTCGGTTCCCATGAACCAATGGTGCATGATGGTCGACGTGGCAGCGCGCAAACCGATCGATCCGGCCCAGGTGCGTGACGCCGTGATCGCGGTCGCGCCGTGGCTCCGGGATGACACCGTGCCGCAACCGTCGCGGACCGATCTGGCCGCCGCCGTCAGGCTCACCGCGCGAACGCTGGCGCAGCTCGCACCGGGCAACTCGGTGGAGGTCCGCGTGCCTCCGTTCGTGGCCGTGCAGTGCATCCCGGGTCCGCGGCACACCCGGGGCACACCACCGAATGTGCTCGAGATGAATCCGCGGGAGTGGCTGTTGCTCGCGACCGGGCTGGAGAGTTTCGACGACGCTGTCGCGAACGGGCGGCTCAGCGCGTCGGGCCACCGTGCGCCCGCCGTCGCGGAGCTGTTGCCGATCGTCCCGGTCGGTCCGCAAGCCCAGGAATGACGGGGGTGTCCCTGCGTGCCGCCCGGGTGGGATTGCTCACACGCCGGAATAGCTCGGGCCGCCGCGCCGCTACATGTTTCGCACTGAATGGCTACCGGCCGGTACGCTGGGGTTATCTCCCCATCCACCAACGTGTTGTCATGTTTTCTCGCAGCCCCAGGGAGCGCACCGGATGACCGACTTGTCGATCAACAGCAAAAACCTACTCGCTCCCTCGCCGGCCCGCGGTACGGCACACATCTCCGATGAACCCGAGAATGAACCGCGCGAAGAATGCGGTGTATTCGGTGTCTGGGCGCCCGGTGAGGACGTCGCCAAGCTCTCGTACTACGGGCTCTACGCGCTGCAGCATCGGGGACAGGAAGCCGCGGGTATCGCTGTCGGCGACGGGTCGCAGGTGCTGGTCTTCAAGGATCTCGGCCTGGTGAGTCAGGTTTTCGACGAGCAGACGCTCGGCGCGATGTCCGGTCACGTCGCGATCGGGCACTGCCGTTACTCCACCACGGGTTCGACGACGTGGGAGAACTCCCAGCCGATCTTCCGGAACACCGACGCAGGCACCGGTGTCGCTCTCGGTCACAACGGCAACCTGGTCAACACCGCCGATCTCGCCAGTCGGGCCCGCGCCCTCGGGGTGATGAGCACGGCCGCGACGTCGGACTCGGATCTCGTCGGCGCCCTGCTGGCCCACGGCGCCGCCGACAGCACCATCGAGCAGGCCGCGATGGAACTGCTGCCGCTGCTGCGCGGCGCGTTCTGCCTGACCTTCATGGACGAGCACACGCTGTACGCGGCTCGCGACCCCCACGGGGTGCGGCCGCTCTCTCTGGGCCGACTCGACCGTGGCTGGGTGGTGGCGTCCGAGACCGCCGCCCTCGACATCGTCGGCGCGTCGTTCGTCCGCGACATCGAACCCGGCGAACTCCTCGCCATCGACGCCGACGGCGTGCGCAGCTCGCGGTTCGCCGAGCCCCAGCCCAAGGGCTGTGTCTTCGAATACGTCTATCTCGCCCGGCCCGATAGCGTCATCCACGGCCGCTCGGTGCACTCGACCCGCGTGGAGATCGGGCGTCGGCTCGCCCGGGAGCACCCGGCCGACGGCGACCTCGTGATCCCGGTGCCCGAGTCCGGCACCCCGGCCGCGGTCGGTTTCGCCCAGGAATCGGGCATCCCGTACGGACAAGGCCTGATGAAGAACGCCTACGTCGGGCGGACCTTCATCCAGCCGTCGCAGACCATTCGCCAGCTGGGCATCCGACTCAAACTCAATCCGCTCCGTGAAGTGATCCGGGGCAAGCGCCTGGTCGTCGTCGACGACTCGATCGTCCGCGGCAACACCCAGCGCGCATTGATCCGGATGCTGCGCGAGGCCGGTGCGGCCGAGGTGCACGTCCGTATCGCGTCCAGTCCGGTTCGCTGGCCCTGCTTCTACGGAATCGACTTCGCGTCGCCGGCCGAGCTGATCGCCAATGGCATGGAGTCCGAAGAGGGCATGGTCGACGGTGTTCGGCAGGCCATCGGGGCGGACTCACTCGGCTACATCAGCATCGACGAGATGATCGCGGCCACCGACCAGCAGGCGGAGAACCTCTGCGCGGCGTGTTTCGACGGCCAATACCCGATCGAACTGCCGAGGGAGACCTCGATGGGTAAGGCGGTCCTCGAACAGATGCTCGCCAGCGCCGCCGCGGACGGGCGCGATCCGCTCGCCGCGCCCAACGACAACGTCAGCGCCGTGATGCGGCCCTGATCGTCCGCGTGCCGACCCACACCGGACAGTACAGCCGCACCGCGGTCGGGTAGCGTATTCGCCGTCGGGACTCGTGCGCGAACGTCAGAACGCGAGTTGCTGACGGCATGCGACGACGGAGCCTCCGATCACCCGGAGATCCGACCACCTGGACTTTTCGACAAGGGGTGCTCAGCTAGATGACCGATCGGGATTCGGCTGCCGACAGTCAGGCCGACCTTCACGAAGGCGCCGACGGCGGTATCTCCTACGCGGCGGCCGGCGTCGACATCGATGCCGGTGAGCGCGCGGTCGAACTCTTTGCGCCACACGCCAAGCGGGCCTCACGCCCCGAGGTGATGGGTGGCCTGGGCGGTTTCTCCGGTCTGTTCGCCCTCAAGGGCAACTACCGCGAGCCGGTGCTCGCCGCGGCCAGCGACGGCGTCGGCACCAAGCTCGCCATCGCGCAGGCGATGAACAAGCACGACACGGTGGGCCGCGATCTCGTCGCGATGTGCGTGGACGATCTCGTCGTCTGCGGGGCCGAGCCGCTCTTTCTGCAGGACTACGTCGCCGTCGGCAAGGTGGTGCCCGAGACCGTCGCCCAGATCGTTGCCGGTATCGCCGACGGCTGCGTCGACGCGGGCTGCGCATTGCTCGGCGGTGAGACCGCCGAACACCCGGGTCTGATGGACGAGGACCACTACGACCTGTCGGCCACCGCCGTCGGTGTGGTGGAGGCCGACCAGTTGCTGTCGCCGGAAAAGGTACGGCCCGGCGACGTGGTGATCGCCATGGGGTCGTCGGGTCTGCATTCCAACGGCTATTCGCTGGCCCGCAAGGTTCTCCTCGAATGGGGTCATATGGACCTGAACGGCCACGTCGAGGAATTCGGTCGTTCCCTCGGCGAGGAACTACTCGAACCGACCCGGATCTACGCGCGCGACTGTCTCGCCCTGGCGGCGGAGACCGACGTACGCACCTTCGCCCACATCACCGGGGGCGGCCTGGCCGAGAATCTCGCGCGGGTGATCCCGGCGGGGCTGGTCGCCGAGATCGAACGTGAGACCTGGACGCCCGCACCTGTCTTCGCGCTGATCGCGCAACGGGGCCGAGTCGCACGCGAAGAGATGGAACGCACCTTCAACATGGGCGTCGGGATGGTGGCCGTCGTCGCCCCGGAGGACACCGAGCGTGCCCAGGCGGTGCTGACCGCCCGCCATGTCGACAACTGGGTGTTGGGCTCGATCAAACGGTCCTCCGAGCCCAAGAACCACGAACTTCCGCGCGTCGTGCTGTCGGGGGAGCATCCCCGCTTCTGACGGTCCACATCGGGCCTTTTGCCTCTCGCCGACCTGCCGCGGTCGAGGTTCACTGAGTGAGGGAGATCCTCGCCCGGAGAGAGAGGCATCGTCATGGGCGCATCGACAGGCCAGATCGATAGGGTGCAACACCTTCCTGCGCGCCGAGGACTCGGTGATGTCGCGCGGTGCATCGCGGCGACCATCCAACTGCTGGGGGCCCGGCGGGTACCCCTCCCGGACGACAACGTCGACCGGACCATCCGGTTCGCGGACGGCACGTCTGGCCGCGTCTATCGCGAGACCGTCCTGGACACCGACGATGTCGCCGATCCGGTCACCCTGATCGTCGGTTTCCGGCTGCGCTGGATCGGGTCGAACCGGTTCGCCCACGCGGTGTTCCGCGTCGAGAGCATGCTCAACACACCGCTCTTCGTCGGGTTTCCCGGGTTCGTGTCGAAGCTGTGGATCGCAGACGACGGCCACAACCTGTATCGCGGCATCTACACGTGGGACGGCGAAGAGCTCGCACGCGCGTACGTTCGCGCCTTGTGGTGGCCGCTGGCCCTGGTGAGTGAACGCAGCAGCATCTGCTTCCACGTCGTACCCGGTGCAGGTCGCGATCAGACGTTGTCGGATCTCGATCCCGGCTTCGGCGCCCAGGAATGGTGGCGACCGACTTCTGCAGGGTCCGAGCGCAATCCGGGGTAGGTGTGGGGCATCCTCGACCGAAAGCGCGCCGACGACAGACGGACAGCGCCTTGCGGCGAGGCCACACCGGTCTTCACCGGGGTAGCGCACAACCACACCTGAGCACCCACCGTAGGGCGATGCCCGTGGTCTGGCTCAGGTGTGGTTTGCGTAGATGCGCGCCGATGATCGGCGCGGGAGGAACGAGGGTGTTGCCGACGTCGCTAGGGCGTCAGGCTCGACGCCACTCGTCCTCGTCGGCCCACTCGTCGACCGGATCCCGGCGATCCGGCGAGTCATCCGACCCGGACAGCTCGCGCTGCAAGCTGTCGAAGTCGGTGTTCGGAGTGGAGTACTTCAGCTGACGAGCAACCTTCGTCTGCTTTGCTTTCGCCCGGCCGCGGCCCATATGGGACCCCCTCGCACAATGACGGGGCGGCCAAACACTTGGCGGCCCCGTTCTCTAGTTAGTCAATCTGTCGTGGCACCAGTTTAGCGCGCTCGTTCAGATAATGCGGATCGCCCTGCCGAGCGTGGCGCGACCAGCGGAAAAACATCCCACCGGAGCGCGCCAGGTCACATCCGCGCCAGTTTTCGCGACGCCTCGCGGCGAACCTTCGGCGCCAGGCCGTCGGCGCCCAGCAGCACCGACAAAGCGTTCGCATCCGCGTCCGTACCGGGGAGGAGATGCCGCACCTTCACACCATGCGCGGGGCGGTGTACTACCTGGACCCTATCGCCGGGTGCGACCGTTCCGGGTGTGAGAACGCGCAGGTAGGAGCCGGTATCGGCGCGGTCCATGAACCGTTTGACCCACTGCGGCTCGCCCGCCCACGAGGCGAAGGTGCGGCAGGGCGTGCGTGGAATCGTCGTCTCCACCTGCAGGCCGTCGTCGCCGATCGTCCAGCGTTCGCCGACCACGGCATCGGTGATCGGCATGCCGTCGACGCGGAGGTTCTCGCCGAACCAGCCGAACGGCAGGTCACGGCCGAGTTCGTCCGCCCAGCGCCGTGCCTCGGCTTCGCTGTAGGCGTAAACCGCCTGGTCGATGCCGCCGTGATGCTTGGTGTCGACCACGTGATCGGGCTTCAGTCCCAGTTCACCCACCGCCACGCGGCCCGGTTGAGGACGTTTGTCGATGCCACTGGCGCCGATGTTCTCGAGGATCACATCATCGGTCGCCGCGCAGACGGCCAACACGACGCCGTGACTTGATGAGTTGGTCACCATTCCGCGAAATCCTTCAATCGCTCCCTGAGGAATCTCGCGAGAGTCGCTCCTCACGAACCGGCCACCCCGCCGTGACGGAGCCGCTCGACGGCGGCCCGGCCGGCCTGTACATGGTCTTCGGTGTGGACCGAGTCGGGATCGATACGTGCGCTCACCGGCTCGTCGCCGTCGACGAGCAGATCGATATCCGGCCCCACCGACCGTTTCACCAGCGCCAGCGCAATCGGTCCGAGTTCGAAGTGATCGACCACGGTCCCGACCCGGCCGACCGTGCGGCCGCCGGCGGTCACCGGGTCCCCGGGAGCCGGCCGATGGTCAGTGCTGCCGTCGAGTTGCAACAACACGAGACGACGGGGCGATTTGCCGAGATTGTGCACCCGCGCGACGGTTTCCTGTCCGCGGTAGCACCCCTTGTCGAGGTGGACCGCACCCTGGGCCTCCGGCCCGCCGATCCAGTTCACCTCGTGGGGGATGGTCCGTTCGTCGGTGTCGACACCCAGTCGCGGGCGCAGGGCCGCGACCCGCAGGGCGTCGTAGGCCCAGGTCCCGGCCATCCGCGCGCCCGCCTCGGTCAGCTGGGTCCACCAGGCATCCACCGTGTAGTCGGGCACGACGAGATCGACCACGGGCAGACGTGCACCGTCGCCGATCCCGGGCATGATGCGCCAGAAACCGAGCGGTTCGTCCTCGTGATGCAGTTCGGGGAGGCTGCCGGCCGCGTAGACCGGCGCGTCGGGATCGAGCTCCAACAGCTCGGCGATCCGGCCATGCCGGACGTCGGGTCCGACGAGTGTCAGCACCGTCATGTCAGGGCGCGCGGCCGGCTCGACCTTGGCCCAGAACACCATCTTGGTGAGGAAGTCGAGCAGTGGCTTGCCACGGCCTCCCTCACAGTCGATCCAGGTGATGCCGTCGATGTCGGTCATGACGAAGTGTTCTTCGACACGGCCGTTGGCATCCAGGGACAGGTTCTCGGCGCTGGTGCGGTCGGCCAGCGATGCGACATGCTGGCTGGAGATCGTGTGCAGCCAGGTCAGGCGCTCGGCGCCGGGCAGTTCCATCACTGCACGGTCGGAGCGGTCGATGATCGCGACCGAACGCTCGGCGGTGCGTTGTTCACCGAGCGGGTCGCCGTAATGCCATGCCACGCCGACGAGCTGATCGTCGTCGGCGGCAAGGGGTCCGGGGACGGCGCCCTGAGTGGAATACCTGGTCAGAATGGGCGACGCGGTCACAGGTTGATTCTACGGGTCGGGAGGAGAGTTGCGTTCGCCCACGCCCGGGGCATCGGGTTGTGGTTTGCTCGGCGGGGCTGGGTGTCCGTCGACGGCGGCTACCTGTAGATGCACTGCGGCGGCGGGCTGGAGCTCCGCTGATCTGCCCGGATCTGACGTCGCCACCGTTCGTTGGGCCGACGTCTGTCGGTCCCGGGTGCGCGGGTGTCGCTGCTCTAGCCTGGAAACCATGGCAGCCCAGATCTTGGTGTCCCTCGACGGCACGGTGCACGACCCCGACGTCCCGTTCCTGCACGCCGACGACCTGGCGGCGTTGCGCGGAGACGGGGTGTTCGAAACCCTTCTCATCCGGTCCGGACGAACCCGGAAGATCGCCGCGCACCTCGACCGGCTCGGGCGTAGCGCCGAGATGATGGAACTGCCCGAACCCGATCGTGATGCGTGGCTCGCGGCGATCGCGATCGCCGAGAAACAGTGGACGGCCGACCACCAGGACGCCGAGGCATGGCTGCGTCTGATCTACAGCCGGGGCCGCGAGAGCGCGCCGGATTCCGGTCCGACCGCCTACGTCATGGTCGGCCCCGTCGCCGAGCGCGTCGCCTCCGCGCGCGCTGACGGTGTGTCCGTGGTGACGCTGGAACGCGGGTACTCCACCGATCTCGCCGCCACGGCTCCGTGGCAGCTCCTCGGCGCCAAGACGCTCAGTTACGCGACCAACATGGCGGCCTTGCGGCACGCGGCGGCCAACGGCTACGACGACGTCATCTACCTCAGCAGCGAGGGCTCGGTCCTCGAAGGGCCACGCTCGACCGTTGTTGCGGTCACGGGGAAGACGCTGGTCACGCCGCCGGCCGAGGCGGGCATCCTGCCGGGTACCACCCAGCGGGCCGTGTTCGAGACCGCAGCGGCAGAAGGGTGGACGACCAAGATCGAGCCGATCCGGCGAGCGGATCTGATTGCGGCGGACTCGGTGTGGCTGATCAGCAGCGTTGCGCTGGCCGCCCGGGTGACCTCGCTGAACCGCTATGTCATGCCAGTCGCGTCGGGTCACGACGAATTCGCGGATTTGGTGGACCGCGCCATTTGCGTTGACTGACAATTGGCTCGGCGGACGGCACGCTCCGAGTGCTCCGGTGACTCGGACGCCGACCCCGCCGCCGTCGAGATCCACCCCACAATTACATACCGAGTGCGATGATGACTTTGGTTGGTTGTACCGAACCGTTGATGCAGCGTAGCGTGGTCCACAATCGACTACTACCGTCAGTAGTAGTCGGGGTTCGGCAAGAAGTTCCCCAGATCGGTCCGGCCGTGTATCGCAGCCCGATACACCGACTCTGACAGAGGCGACATGGACGCTCTTGATGTGTCCCGATGGCAATTCGGGATCACCACCGTCTATCACTTCGTGCTGGTGCCGTTGACCATCGGCCTCGCGCCGATGATCGCGGTGATGCAGACGGTCTGGCACGTGACCGGCAACGAGCAATGGCTGCGTGCCACGAAGTTCTTCGGCAAGCTGTTCCTGATCAACTTCGCGCTCGGCGTGGCCACGGGCATCGTCCAGGAGTTCCAGTTCGGCATGAACTGGAGCGAGTACAGCCGATATGTCGCCGACGTCTTCGGTGCCCCACTGGCTCTCGAAGCGCTGGTCGCCTTCTTCCTCGAGTCCACCTTCATCGGTCTGTGGATCTTCGGTTGGGGGCGCCTGCCGCGTCGAGTCCATCTCGCATGCATCTGGCTGGCGGCGATCGGCGTGAACGCGTCGGCGTACTTCATCATCGCGGCGAACTCGTGGATGCAGCACCCGGTCGGCGTCGTCTGGGATGAGGAGCGCGGCAGGCCGAGGATGAACGATGTCGTCGCGGTGCTCACCAACAACACCACGCTCGCGGCCTTCCCCCACGTCATCGCGGGTGCGTTCCTCACCGCGGGAACCTGTGTCGCCGCGGTCGGTTGCTGGTGGATGGCCCGGAACATGTGGCGCGCCAAGCAGCTTCGCGAGGCGATCGAGACCGGCGACACGTCGGGCATGCCGAAGACCACGTCGCCCAGCCAGATCGACGCCACACCGGAGGACCTCGAGCGCGACGCCCGCCAATTGTGGCGTCCGGTGACCAGATTCGCGCTGTGGGTCACGCTGGTGTCCGGCGTCGCGCTGTTCATCACGGGTGACATCCAGGCCGAGATCATGTTCAAGCAGCAACCGATGAAGATGGCCTCCGCCGAGTCTCTGTGTGAAACCACCACCGGCGCTCCCTTCTCGGTACTCGCCATCGGGCGGCAGAACAACTGCGACAACATCACCGAGGTCATCGAGATACCGAACATGTTGTCGTTCCTGGCGAACCGTGACATCCACAGCACCGTGCAGGGCGTCAACGAATTGCAGGCGCAGTATCAGGAGCAGTTCGACATGCCGGGGCAGAACTTCGCCCCGAACCTCTTCGTCACCTACTGGGGCTTCCGCGCGATGATCACCTGGGCACTCGGCTCGGCCGTCGTCGCGTTGGGCGGCTTGTGGCTGACCCGTAAGAAGCGGGTGGTCGAGTCCCGACGGTTCGGGTTGCTGGCGTTGTGGATGATCCCGACCCCGTTCCTCGCCAACAGTTCCGGCTGGATCTTCACCGAGATGGGCCGTCAGCCGTGGGTCGTGGTACCGAACTGGGCCGACGACCTCGATCCGCTGCGCATCCACATGCTGGTCCAGGACGGGGTGTCGAATCACGTCGCGGCGACGGTCTGGGTGACGCTGATCGGTTTCACCCTGCTCTATGGTGCGCTCGGCGTGGTCTGGTTCCTGCTCCAGCGTCGCTACGTCATCGAGGGCCCGGCCACCTACGACGCGATACCACCGGACGAGCCGTCGGACACCGATGAGCCCAAACAACTCTCGTTCGCGTACTGAGGAGGCCTCCGATGGGACTGCCTGAATTCTGGTTTCTGCTCATCGCGGTGCTGTTCGTCGGCTACTTCGTCCTGGAGGGATTCGACTTCGGCGTCGGCATGCTGATGCCGTTCCTCGGCCGCAGCCACACGGGCGGTGACGACACGGTGGCACCGACCGATGAGATCGCCGATCCCGACAAGCGGCGCCGGGCGATCCTGAACACCATCGGCCCGGTCTGGGACGGCAACGAGGTGTGGTTGCTGACCGCGGGCGGAGCGATGTTCGCGGCCTTCGGTGGTTGGTATGCAACGATGTTCACGGCGTTCTATCTGCCGCTGTTCCTGATCCTGGTCGGGCTCATCACCCGCGTCTGTGCGATCGAGTGGCGCGGAAAGATCAACGACCCCAAGTGGCGTAAATGGGCCGACATCGGGATCGGGCTCGGGTCGTGGATCCCGGCGATCCTGTGGGGTGTGGCGTTCGCCAACGTGATCCGCGGGCTACCGATCGATGGCGATGCCCAATACACGGGCGGATTCTTCAATCTGCTCAATCCGTATGCCCTGCTGGGTGGGCTGACCACATTGCTGGTCTTCCTCACGCACGGCGCGGTGTTCCTCGCGCTCAAGACCTCGGGTGTGCTGAAACGCGACGCCATGACGTACGCCGCACGGTTGGCGATCCCGACGCTGGTGGTGGCAGCCGCGTTCCTGCTCTGGACACAGTTCGCCCACGGCAACGGGTGGACATGGATTCCGGTGCTCATCGCCGCGGTCGCCGCTGTGGTGATGGCCCTCGCCACGCAGATGCAGCGCGAGGGCATCGCGTTCGCCGCGACATCGGTCGCCATCGCGGGCACGGTGGCGACCCTGTTCTCGGTGCTGTACCCGAATGTGCTTCCGTCGACGACGGATCCGGCGTACACCTTGACCATCGACAACACGTCGTCGAGCCACTACACGCTGACCATCATGACGTGGGCGGCGCTCATCATCACGCCTGTGGTGATCGGGTACCAGGCGTGGAGCTACTGGGTGTTCCGGAAGCGGATCTCGGTCGAGCAGATCCCCGAACCGAGCGGGCTGCCGTCGCTGCGCGCGTCGGCGGAATGACCCAGGTCCGGCCCGAGGACTCCGTCGGCGTCACCGACGCGGCGCCGGGACGTGAGGCAGCGTCGTCCCGGACCGGACCGATCGATCCCCGGCTGCTCCGCTATTCGTCGGTCGCTCGCGGCTATGTGCTTGCCACCGCGGCGTTCTCGTTCGCGACGCTCGTCGCCGTCCTGATCACGGCGGCGATGGTGGCGTCGATCGTGTCCGAGCTCATCGTCGATCCCGCCACCCGCACGGTCGCAGCGCAGCAGACACATCTGGTCGTACTCGCCTGCGCGGTGGCGATGCGGGTGGTGTTCACCTACCTGCACGACCGCTATGCGCATCGGGCGTCGGCACGCGTGATCGCGCAGCTGCGGGCCCGCGCACTCGATGCGCTGACCGATTCCGCGCGTACATCGCCGCGCGAACTGTCGGCACGTCGGGACCACGCGGCGACGGTCCTGCTGCGCGGGCTCGACAGTCTCGGTCCGTATCTGTCGGGTTACCTTCCGGCGCTGATCGTCTCGATCACCGTCACGCCGACGGTCGTTGTCGTCATCGCACTGACCGACTGGCCGTCGGCGCTGATCATTCTGATCACCCTTCCGCTGATACCGCTGTTCATGGTGCTGATCGGACTCATGACCCGCGAGCGCACCGCACGCAAGCTGGCGGCGATGAGCAGGTTGAGCGCCCAACTGCTCGACCTCATCGCCGGGCTCCCCACCCTCCGCGCGCTGAACCGATCCCGAGGTGCGGCAACCCAGGTCGCGTCGCTGTCCCACGCGCACACCCGCAGCACGATGTCGGCGCTGCGGGTGGCGTTCCTCTCGGGTGCGGTCCTCGAACTGCTCGCGACGCTCTGTGTGGCGTTGGTGGCGGTCGGGATCGGGCTGCGTCTGGTCTACGGCGACATGAGCCTCTATGCGGGCGTCCTCGCTCTGGTCCTCGCGCCCGAGGCGTATCACCCGCTGCGGCAGGTGGGTGCACAGTTCCACAACTCCGCCGACGGCGTGGCCGCCGCCCGGGAGGTCGCCGATCTCATCGACGCCGGTGAGGATCATCCCGCGGCCCCGACCGGCCATCGCACGTGTTCGATCGCCGGAGCGACGATCGCCCTCACCGACCTGGGCGTGCACGGCCGCGACGGCTGGGCACCCCGACGGTTGGACGGCGAGATCGCCGCCGGTGCATTGACGGTGGTCACCGGTCCCAACGGCACGGGGAAGTCGACGACTCTGCTGGCCATGATGGGCCTGATCCGGCCCGACACCGGCTCCGTCCGGATCGGCACGATCCCGGTGCTCGAGCTGGAACCCGAGGCGCTGCACGCGCAGATCGCCTGGCTGCCGCAGCAACCGGTCGTCGTGCCGGGCACGGTCGCCGAGAATCTTGATCTGTTCGGCCGTCTCGACGACGTCACGCTGGAGCAGGCATCGTCCGCGGCAGGATTCGACGAGGTGCTGAACTCGCTACCGCAGGGGGTGCACACGGTGGTCGGTGCCGGTGGCGTCGGACTCTCGGCCGGGCAGCGTCAACGTCTGGCCCTCACCCGAATGCTCGCTTCGGATGCGCCGCTGATGCTCCTCGACGAACCCACCGCGCATCTGGATCAACAGTCCGCGGTGGCGGTGCTCGACATGCTCGCGACGCGTGCACGGGCCGGGGCCACCGTGGTGGTGGTGGCCCACCATCCGATCGCACGGTCGTTCGCCGACCACATCATCGACCTCGACGGGGTGAACCGTGCACACTGAGCCGCGGGTGTCCGCCCCGGTCGCAAGCGTCGATCCACTGCGTCGCGCATTCGTGTTTCTCGGACTGCACCGTCGTCCATTGGTGATCTCCGTGCTCCTCGGCGTCGGTGGCTCGCTGTCGGCACTCGGCCTGGCGGCGCTGTCGGCGTGGCTGATCACCCGCGCGTGGCAGATGCCACCGGTACTCTTTCTCTCGGTGGCGATCACCGCGGTGCGGGCCCTCGGCATCTCCCGGGGCGTGTTCCGGTACCTGGAGCGCCTGGCCACCCACGACCTCGCGCTCGGCGCCATGGCCACCGCACGCGAACGCGTGTACCGCACGCTGGCGTCCGGCGCGCCGGCCTACTCGGTGACCCTGCGTCGCGGCGACCTCCTCGGCCGGACCGGCGATGACATCGACGAGATCGGCAATGCCCTGATCCGCGGCGTGATCCCGATCGCGGTGGGAGCGGTGACCAGTGTGGCGGCGGTGTTGATCATGGCCATCGTGTCCGTCTGGGCAGCCGCGGTGCTCGCCGTCGCACTCGTCGTCAGCGGAGTCGTGGCGCCGTGGCTGGCCGCCCGCGGGTCGGCCCGGTCGATCACCGACGCGGCGTCATCGGCCGCCGAGGCGTCCGAGGCCACGGTGGCGGCCCTCTGGCACGCGCCCGAACTCACCGTGGCGCGACGTCGCGAGCGTGTCCTCGCGGCGGCGGCGGACGCCGACGCGGCGGCACTGGCTGCCTCGGACCGCGGGTTGCGTCACGAAGCCGCCGCGAGCGCCGCCACCCCGCTGTCGATGGGGGTGTCGTTGCTGGCCGCATGCATCATCGGCATCCACCTGGCGTCCGCTGTTCCCGGGTCGATCGCCGCAGTCGCGTCCGGCGACGGTCTGACACCGATGATCCTCGGGGTGTTGATCCTGCTGCCGCTGTCCGCGTTCGAATCCACCGGACCGCTCACGGAGGCGGGCATCCAGCTCGAGCGGAGTCGACAATGCGCCGCGCGGGTGATGGCGCTGGTCGACGAAGCAGGTACACCCGCGGTGGATCGGGAAGGCGGCGACGTCGGCGACCGGGTCATCCACCCCGGACCGGTCGGACTGTCGGCCGAAGGTCTGCGCTGGGGATGGCCGTCGGGCCCGGAACTCGGTCCCGCGGGCGGGCTCGATCTCCGACTGCCGCCAGGCGCCCGGATGGTGGTGATCGGACCCAGCGGCTCGGGGAAGTCGACGTTGGCACTGACGCTGACCGGTCTGCTCGCGCCGCGCGCCGGCTCCATCGACTGCCGCGACAGCGTCGGTGAGCCGGTCGATCCACGCGCGGCCACCTGCTATTTCGCGGAGGAAGGTCACATCTTCTCGACAACGGTCCGGCAGAACCTCTTGGTGGCCCGTGGCGATGCCACCGACGACGACGTGATCGCGGCGCTCGACGCGGTCGGCCTGGGTCAGTGGCTGCGCTCGCTGCCGGACGGTATCGACACCGATCTCACAGCCGGTCCGGACGCCGTCAGCGGCGGTCAGCGCCGCCGCATCCTCCTGGCCCGCGCGCTGCTGCATCCGGCGCCGGTGGTGGTGCTCGACGAACCGACCGAACACCTCGACGCCGCCGATGGCGCCGCCTTGCTGCGCCGCATCATCGCATCCGGCCCAGGCCTCTTCGGCGAACAAAGAACCGTCGTCATCGTGACGCATCACATTGCGGCACAAGATGTTCTGGCCGTGAATTCGGACTGTTCGGTGGTCGAGACGGCGGCCGCGCAGACAGCCTGAAAAAAGCGTTGCGACCGCTGCGGGGGCGGGCGTATCTTCGGCTGTACACGAGGAAGGAGGTGGTTCGAAGTTGTATGACTATTGGACACGTGAGGTGACCATCCGCTGACGCGGACCGTGGCTTCACTGCCACGGCGTGCGCGGCGGGTCCCACCCGCGACGATGCACCGTCCGTGCCGGCGAATCCCAGATGGTCACCCGGCCCCCGTACCCCGATCCTGTCTGATCGGCCCAGACCCGTTCGCGGGTGGTACGGGGGCCGCTTGCGTCTCGAGTACTTGCGCCTCGCCGACGGAACCCGGTTTTGCGTCGACGGAACCCGGTTTTGCGCCGAGGGAACCCGGTTTTGCGTCGACGGAACCCAGTTTTGCATCGGCAGAACCCGTTTTCGCGCCGACGGAACCCGAGTTGGCGCCGACGGAACCCGTTTTTGCGCCGAGGGAACCCGTTTTTGCATCGACAGAACCCGTTTTCGCGTCGACGGAATCCAGAAGCGGGACCGGAAGCGACTATGCGGACCGGTCCGGCCTGCAGCGGCCAGCCTCCGGCGCATCGTCAGGGCTTCGGTCGGTGACAAGGGGACCTGTCCAGATGCGCCGATAGGGTTCTGTCGGCGAGATCTGGGGTTCTGTCGGCGGGGTTTTGGGTTCCGTCGGCGTGATGTGGGGTTCTGTCGGCGCTCGGCGCTCGGCGCAGTCGGGACGGGCACTGCGCCCATATGTCCGTCGACCCGACCCGATGTAACGCACGTCACAGGGGCTGCGATCGGTAATTCAAGTAGTTGACTACTCGTGCCCCTCACGTGCACGTGGCGTGAACTGTTCACAGGCGTCGATCGGAGTTGATCACCGACCCAATCCGCGCCGGGCCGGGACGCGAATCACACATGGACGAAGAACTCGCCAAGGGAGACCGACATGACCACGACGCACGCACACGTGGTGCCAGACCTGGACGGACCGATCACCGGCCGGCTGACGGAACTGCAGGAGGGTGACCTGCACGTCGATGAGGATGTGCGCACCCGTTTCCTGACTCCCGACGACGCCGACTGGACCAACGACGGCGCTGCCACCTGGATCTCCGGACATGTCTCCGGGCTCACCTATTCGCGGCCCGCGGGCGCCGACCACCTCGTGTTGCACAACCAGGGCGTCGCCGACCTCGGGGTGCTGTCCACCCCGCAGCTCTCCGCCACCGACGACACCGTGTTCAGTCACCTGCCGGCCGGAGCATCGGTTGCGTTGCCCATCGCCGGGTTCCACATCGTGCAGACCGAACGGCTCGGAGGCCGGCCGGTGCTCGTGGGCCAGATCGTCGAGGGCCTCGACCCGCAGAGCGACGAACCACAGTTCATCCTCGACGGTCCGTGCCCCGGCGAGGTGCACTGGTCCGACCGTGATCCCGACGGGCGGTACTGGAAGCCCGGCGACGTGGACTTCGGAACCTCGAGAACCCCGTCGTTCGTCTTCGCCGACCCGCTGTCGCGCGGTGTGTACTACACGCGGATCGACGGCGAAGTGGCCATCCACAATAGCGGCGATGCCGAGGTGGCGGTGCTGACCGTGGGTACCGACGGCCCGCTCGATCTGGTCGTCGCCTCACCCGGAGAATCGGTGCCGGTGCCGCCGGGGGATCAGGTCTGCTACGTGCAGGCGCCCCGAACCGATTCCTGCCCAACGCTTCTGGGGGTGATGTGGTTCTCCGCCGGGGAACTGATGCCCAGCGACCTGCCGATCCCGACGCGGCGCGATCACCTCGATCACCACTATCTGACCCCGTGGAGTGCCGACTGGGACAGCGGCTATCCCGATCAGGTACACCTCGATGCGGAGGCTTCGGGCGTCACCTATCAGTATCGGAACAGTGCGGAGACCATGACCATCCGGAACACCGGCGACGAATCGATCGCGGTGATCTACAACCGCGATCAGGAGCGGGCGGTCGCCGAGATCGCACCGCGCAGCCGGAGGACCTTCCCGGTCCGCGCCGACGCCGACACCGGACAGGTGTTCTCCGTCGTCGGCGAGCGGGTGGACAGCCACCCCGGCCGCCCCGCAGGGCTGTCGTCGTCCGGCGCCCTGATCCCCGGGTCGCCCGGAAGACCTGGTACCGCAACCAATTACGGATCGGTCGTGATCATGCTCGGTGCGGTGGTCTACAGCGCCATCCCCAAGAAGAACCTGTATCTGGCGTGGTCGGATCGCCGACGCTGGCTGCGACGCGCTGACCACTGACCGGCCGCGACATCGCGACCGGGCGCGGTACGTCAGCCGGCGTAGCGACGCAGCTTGGCCGACAGACGGGGGATGAGGTCGCCGTCGGCGTCGACGCGTTCCTCGACGTAGGCGAGGTCGCCGTCCTCGACCAGACCGTACAGCCGCTTGGCCCCGCCGGTGCGTTTCCCGGAGTCGGATTTGATCACGACGTCGGTGGCCAGTTCCCACGACGTCTGGGTCAGTGGCTGACCGTAGAACAGCTCGACGGAACCTTCGGCGTGGGCGAGGAGCAGCTCGATGGAGTCGTCGGGGCCGATGCGCCAGTAGCCGGTCTCGCGGAGATCAGGCCGAACGAAACGCGCATCCTCGTCGATCACCCATGAACGGGCCTGCCAGTTGAGGAAGTTCTGCCCGTCGTGGCTGACGATGATCTGTTGAGCGAAGTGATAGTCCTCGCCGGTCTCCGGGTCGTTGGCCTCGCCCTCGCCCTGCCAGACCCCGACCATGGGCAGCAGGGCCAGCAGGCCCGAATGCAGATCGGCGCCGTGGCGCAGATTGGCCGTGTCGTGCGGGAGGGGGAGTTCGCCCCACTGCGGGAGGTTGCGTTCCGCGGTCTCCTTGGCACGCTCGGCCGCCAGGTTGATCGCTTCGTCGCCAGACCTGCGTCCGACCGGACGAGAATCGCCCGAATCGGCACCGCCCGACTCGGTGTTGTCCGCGTCGGCGGAACTCACGACTCGTCGGTGATCAGACGGTAGAGGACGTAGACACCGAACCAGGCGATCAGAATCGATGCCAGAATCAGCAGAATCTCGAAGAAAAGGACCACGCGCCGAGTCTAGCGCCTGGCCGCATCGTCATCGACCCGAGGTCCCCCGCGCGAGTGGTTGGATGGGTACATGACCGAAGAAGAGCGGATCTCACAGGCTTCTCTCCGAATGTCGGCGCCCGCGGCGCGCATCTTCGAGTTGATCGCCGACCCGGCCCGACAACCGGAGTGGGACGGAAACGACAACCTGGCCGACGCGCCCGGCGGCCACCGGGTGACCCGTGTCGGCGACATCTTCACGATGACCCTCACCAACGGTTTGGTCCGGGAGAACCATGTCGTCGAGTTCGACGAGGGCCGCGTGATCGCGTGGTGTCCGGCGGAGCCGGGAGGCGAACCCCGCGGACATGTGTGGCGCTGGGAGCTCAGTCCGGAGGGGGAGAACGCGACAGTGGTCACCCACACCTATGACTGGACGAACCTGCACGACGAGCAACGTCTGCCCCGCGCCCGATGGACCACCCCGGACCGTCTGCGTGCCTCGCTCGATCGACTCGCCGCCGTCGTCGAGGGCGCGTAGCGACAGGGCTGTCAGAGAAGTCGAGGGCCCGGCCACCTGTGTGGTGGCCGGGCCCTCGTGATGTCCGGGAGGACGAATTACTTCGAGACGACGATGTCCTTCTCGTGAACGCCGGGTCCCTCGGGTGCGATGGTCACATCGCCGTTGCCGACCGAGGACAGTGCGCGCAGCGTCCAGTTGCCGGGTGCGGCGAAGAACCGGAAGTCGCCGGTCGGGCTCGCCACGACCTCGGCGGTGAACTCACCGGTCGAGTCGAGCAGCCGCACGAAGGCACCGGCCACGGCCGCTCCCGACGAGTCGGTGACCTGCCCGGTCAACACGGTTTCCTTCTCGACGTCGACGCCGGCGGGCAGCTTCTGTCCCTGCTTGGGTGCAGCACACATATTTACTTTCCTTCTCCCAGCTCGACCGGGACGCCGACCAGCGACCCGTATTCCGTCCAGCTGCCGTCGTAGTTCTTCACATTCTGATGGCCGAGGAGCTCCTTGAGCACGAACCAGGTGTGGCTCGAGCGCTCGCCGATACGGCAGTAGGCGATGGTCTCCTTCTGGCCGTCGAGGCCGGCTTCCTTGTAGAGCTCGGCGAGGTCGTCGTCGCTCTTGAAGGTGCCGTCCTCGTTCGCCGCCTTGCTCCACGGCACGTTGATGGCGCCGGGGATGTGACCCGGACGCTGGCTCTGCTCCTGCGGGAGGTGGGCCGGCGCCAGGATCTTGCCGGTGAACTCGTCCGGGCTGCGCACGTCGACGAGGTTCTTGTTGCCGATGGCCTCGACGACCTCGTCGCGGAACGCGCGGATGCTCACATCCGGCTCGGCGGCCTTGTAGTCGGTGGTCGAACGGGAAACGGCGTCGGTGGACAGCGGCCGTCCGTCGAGCTCCCACTTCTTGCGTCCGCCGTCGAGCAGTTTGACGTCGATGTGGCCGTACAGCTTGAAGTACCAGTACGCGTAGGCCGCGAACCAGTTGTTGTTGCCGCCGTAGAGCACGACGGTGTCCTCATTGGAGATGCCGCGCTCGGAGAGCAGCTTGGAGAACTGCTCGGCATTCACGAAGTCACGACGGACCGGATCCTGCAGATCGGTCTTCCAGTCGAGCTTCACGGCGCCCGCGATGTGGCCACCGTCGTAGGCGCTGGTGTCCTCGTCGACCTCGACGAGGACGACGTTGTCGGTGTTGAGGTTCTGCTCAGCCCAATCGGCGCTGACCAGGACGTCGGAACGTGCCATGGTTGATCCTTCCCGGATACCTGAACGAAATGTGTTGTGCGTGTGATGCGGGATGATGTCGGCGCGGTGGTTCGTCGCGGATGAGTGGCCACCGAGAATGGTGTCCGGACTCGGACGAGTGATGCCAGATGTGCAAGAACTGCCGCGGCCGCCATCGTGAATGTGAACGCGCCGAGCAGGCGCCGCGCTCACCGTTCTAACGACAGCAACAGTCGGCGACGCGACAGAAGTCGATCGCACGACGGCGAGTGAGCATGAACTCACGGCGGCGTTGCATGGCCCTAGGGTACACAGAGCCGACCCTGCCTCCCAAACCCGGCCGATGGGAGCCGAGAGAACCCTGAATTTCACCGAGAGAACCCGTCGTCAAGAGCGAATGCGCCGGTTGCGTCGCAGGTCGAGGGTTCTCTCGGTGAAATTCAGGGTTCTCTCGGCGTGATGGGGGGTTCTCTCGACGAAATGCGGGGTTCTGTCGGCGTGATGCGGGGTTCTGTCGGCGTGATGCGGGGTTCTGTCGGCGTGATGCGGGGTTCTGTCGGCGTGATGCCGGGTTCTGTCGGCGCAGCCGCACCCTGGTCAGAAGTCTCGCGGCACGAGGTCCGACTCGCCTTGTGTGCCAGCGAGCACCACGTCACTTCCTTCGCTGTGAGCGCGAGTGGGCGTCACATTCCATGGCATCGGCAGGCGGGGGAGGGTCGTGGTGAAGCGGGACAGCACATAGGAGCGGAGGTCCGGCGCGACATCGGAGTCGATGTGGCGTTCGGGGCCGGTATAGAAGCCGGTTGCTTCGATGTGCAGGCGCCCGTCGACGACAGACAGATCGACCTCGACGCTGACCTTCACCGTGGGGCCGGGGTAGGCCGACGCGGATGGCGGGATCGGGCTGTCGGCGTCCACGGGTGGCAGGGGCACGGTCCCGGACAGGAGGACACCGCTGGAACGCTCGAGTAGGCCATCGGAGGGGCCGCCCCCGCCGGCGCGGTCGGTCGGTGCGGGCGTGTTGACCGTGAGGTCGAGGATGCCCATCATGCGACCGAGGTTCACCGAATCGAGCCGTGTGTAGGCGTCGATCGACGAAGTGTGCACTATGTCACTCGATTCGATCTGAAACCCGTTGACAACCGACGTACCGTCGAGTACGGCGCCCAGTTCGGCGTGACATCCGCCGGGCGGCGGACACCCGATCGGCACCCCGCGCGCGGTGATCACCGCCCCGGCGAAGTCGCCTTCAAGTGAATGGCTGATGAACGGGAAACCGCTGATGGTGACCTCGGGATCGTAGATCACGTGCGGTGACGAGAGCAGCGCGCGAGAGAAACTGTGTTCGCTACGCATGGCGACCGCCGTATCGGCCAGGAACGCACCGATTGTGACCAGGGTCACGAGAATGATGCCGATGCCCAGAACTCGACGTCCGGGGTGGCGTCGGCGTGGTCGGGGCTCAGGCGTGCGCTGCCGACCGCGCTCGGTCGCCTTGTTAACAGCGAAACGCGACATTGGCGCTATTCTGTCATCTATCGCGCACACGTTGGTAAGGCGGCGTAAACAATCGACCGTCGCGCGAAAGACGCCGAACCGGGCTCGACGGTGCGTTCCGGGGCGGCGCGACCTTGGGTTTGGGGAACGACGAGATCGGAGTGGTTCATGGATCTCTTGCTGTTGACGGCCGACCCTAATCCGGAATCCGTACTGCCATCGCTTTCACTGCTCGCGCACACGGTTCGAGTCGCACCAACCGAGGTGTCCTCGTTGATGGAGGCCGGTAACGCCGACGTCGCCATCGTCGACGCCCGCACCGATCTCGCCGCTGCCCGCGGCCTCTGTCGGCTGTTGGGCAGCACCGGTTCATCGGTTCCGGTCGCGGCGGTGCTGACCGAAGGCGGACTCGTCGCCGTCAATGCCGACTGGGGGCTCGACGAGTTCCTCTTGCCGGCCACCGGTCCGGCGGAACTCGATGCGCGACTTCGGTTGCTGGTGGTGCGGACCCGGGGCATGACGTCGGAGGAGGCCAGCGGCAAGGTGACGCTCGGTGAACTCGTCATCGACGAGGGCACCTACACCGCGCGTCTGCGTGGTCGTCCGCTCGACCTGACCTACAAGGAGTTCGAACTCCTCAAGTACCTCGCCCAGAATGCCGGCCGTGTGTTCACCAGAGCGCAACTGCTGCAAGAGGTCTGGGGCTACGACTTCTTCGGCGGCACCCGCACCGTCGATGTCCACGTGCGTCGTCTGCGCGCCAAGCTGGGTAGCGAGCACGAATCCCTGATCGGCACGGTCCGCAACGTGGGCTACAAAGCGGTGCGCCCCAATCGGGGTCGACCGGGTGCCGGTGACAGTTCGCTCGACGTGGTCGGCGACGAGGACGACGATCTCGGCGCGGACGATCTCGACGGCCCGTTCGATGAGGAGTTCAGTGCGAGCACCGGGAACTGAGTCCGGAGTCGAGCCGACGGTCCTCGATCGGCTGACCCCCGAGATGGCTGCTTTCGCACACGGATTGGTGGCGTCGGCGACCACCGCGGACGGCGTCTCCCCGCTCTCCGAGCAGGCGGTCCACGCGATCGACGCATCGGCCGACTCGGGTGTGCGCCATCTGATCTCCGGTGCCGGCTACGCCAACGTGCTGCCGGGTCGGCCCGGCGAGTCCGCGATGGTCGAGGCCGTCGTCGACCCGGCCGACCGGCGCAGCGGATTCGGTCGGGCGCTGGTGTCGTCGGCGTTCGCTGTGGCATCGGATCTGATCGCGGACCCGGGCCCGCAGGCGTGGGCGCACGGGGATCTGCCCGGCGCGGTTGCGCTGGCCGCGTCGATGGGTCTGGCACGGCGCCGCGAACTGCTGCAGCTCCGACGCCCGGTGGGTCCTGATGCCGAGTCGCTGCCTGCCCTCGAGGTCGCCGAAGACCTTGTGCTGCGCACCTATTCGGGGCCAGGTGACCACGCAGAGATCCTTCGCGTGAACAACGCCGCCTTCGACTGGCATCCCGAGCAGGGTGGATGGACCCTCGATCAGATCGATGAGCGTGTGCGCAGCGACTGGTTCGACGCCGACGGATTGTTCCTCGCGTTCGACAGCCGAGATCCTGCGCGACTGCTCGGATTCCACTGGACGAAGGTACATGACCAGTCCTTGGGCGAGGTCTACATCGTCGGTGTCGATCCCGCGGCGCAGGGTCGCGGACTCGGGCGGCTGCTGACTCTGGCCGGACTCCATCATCTCGCCGATCGCGGTGTCGCCGAGATCGAGCTCTACGTCGAAGGCGACAACACGGCGGCGCTGCGCACGTATGAACGACTCGGGTTCACCCAGTACGCGATCGACGTCGCGTACGGATGATTTGATCGCGCGGATGGCCCGGTTCGTGCGGCTGGAAAACCATACCTTCGCGTCGGCGAAGTGGGTCGCCTGACCGGCTATGTGATCGGTCACAACGACGCCAGTAAACGGACCGTAATTCATTCTCCGTTCACCTTCGGGGCGCGGAGTGTCCACCCTCCGAACCTAGGGTCAGTGCGACCGGGCGACGTCGCTACGGCGATGCGCCATGATCTGATGCTGGAGGAAAACCTGTGAAATTGAGTCGTTCCGGTGTTGCGCTCGCCTCGTTGGCGGCCACTTCCGCTCTCGTCCTCGGTGCATGTAGCAGCAACGCCGACAAGGGGGACACCAGCGCCGCACCGGCGTCGGCGGTCGCCGACATCCAGTGCCAGGGCAAGCAGGCGCTCAAGGCCAGCGGTTCGACCGCGCAGGCCAACGCCATGACGATCTTCTCGACGTCGCTCGCGAAGACCTGCCCCGGCTACGAACTCGCCTACGGTGGCGGTGGTTCGGGCCAGGGGGTCTCGGACTTCAACCAGAACCTGACCGACTTCGGCGGCTCCGACTCACCGCTGAAGGACGAGGACGTCGCGGCGGCGGCCCAGCGCTGTGGCTCCGAGGCATGGAACCTGCCGCTGGTCTTCGGCCCGATCGCGGTCGCCTACAACATCGACGGCGTCGACAACCTCGCGCTGTCCGGCCCGACCCTGGCCAAGATCTTCAGTGGTCAGATCACCAAGTGGAACGACCCGGCCATCGCCGCCGAGAACGAGGGCGTCGACCTGCCCGACGAGCAGATCAACGTCATCTATCGCGCCGACCAGTCGGGTACCACCGACAACTTCCAGAAGTATCTGACCGCGGCCGGCGGCTGGGACAAGGGCACCGGCAAGACCTTCAACGGTGGTGTCGGCGAGGGCAAGCAGGGCAACCCCGGTGTGGGCTCCGCGGTCAAACCGACCAACGGCTCGATCGCCTATGTCGAGTGGGCGTTCGCACAGTCGAACGATCTGTCGATGGCCAAGATCATCACCGACCAGGACCCCCAGGGCGTGGAGTTGACGTCGGAGACCGGCGGCAAGACCATTGAGTCGGCGACATTGCAGAACGGACCCGACAACCACAACATGGTGATCGACACCTCGTCGTTCTACAAGCCGGCTGAAGCGGGTGCCTATCCGATCATGCTCGCCACCTATGAAATCGTGTGCTCGAAGTACTCGGACACCCCGACCGCGGAGGGCGTCAAGACGTTCCTCAATGTGGCCTCGGCTCCGCAGAACCAGGGCGCAGACCTGCAGAACGCGGGCTACATCCCGCTTCCGCAGGAGTTCCAGACCAAGCTGCAGTCCTCGATCGACGCGATCCAGTAACTGCCGCTCCGGCTCCCTCACAGGAATAGACGATCAAGAAGATGTCCGTGGATGACACCACCGGAGTCGGCCCCGGCCCGGCGAGCAGCAGCTCGCCGGGCCAGGCGCCGCCCCCCACACCCGAGAACGATCCGAATCTCACACCCGAGCAACGCGAGCTGGAAGAGCAGATCCACCCGGGTCTGAGCAGCCCTCGCGGACAGTTGGGGGACCAGATCTTCGCCTACCTGGCGAAGGGCACCGGTTTCCTCGTCATCATCCTGATCGCCGCCATCGGCATCTCGCTTCTCGTCGATGCGATTCCGGCAATCCTCGACAACAACGCCAACTTCCTCTTCTCGTCCGAGTGGAACGTCAGTGGCCAGGACTTCGCCAACGGCACCGCGGCATTCGGTGTGTGGGAACTCTTCCGCGCCACCGTGCTGTCATCCGGTTTCGCGCTGGTGATGGCCACGCCGATCGCGATCGGCATCGCGGTCTTCCTGGTGGAGTACGCGCCCACCCAGATCGCCCGCGCGCTCGGCGCGGTCATCGACCTGCTGGCCGCGGTGCCGTCGATCATCTTCGGCCTCTGGGGCATCTACATTCTCGCGCCGGTGATCGCACCGTTCGCAGAGTGGCTGAACGACACCTTCGGCTGGTTCTTCCTCTTCTCCAGCGGCAAGACGTCGATCTCCGGTGGGGGCACGATCTTCACCGCCGGTATCGTGCTCGCGATCATGATGCTGCCGATCATCACCTCGATCACCCGCGAAGTGTTGCGGCAGACGCCGTCGGCCCACAAAGAGGCGGCACAGGCGCTCGGCGCCACGAAGTGGGAGGTCATCCGGATGACCTCGTTCCCGTACGGGCGTTCGGGCATGATCGCGGCATCGATGCTGGCGCTGGGTCGCGCGCTGGGCGAGACGATCGCACTGATGATCATCCTGAGCGCGGCCGTCGGTCGCCTCAAATGGTCGCTGTTCGAAGGCGGCGACACCTTCGCGTCGAAGATCGCACGCGACGTCGGCGAGTTCGTCGGCAGTGAGGCGTCCGCCGGCGCATACATCGCGGCAGGTCTGGTCCTCTTCGTCCTCACGTTCGTGGTCAACGCGGTCGCCCGCGTGATCGCCGGTGGAAAGGTGAACGGATGACAATCACTGCGGAGGTCTCGCCCAGCGGGCCCGTCAAGTCATCGCCGAGCGCGTTCCGCGACGTGTCGGCGGGCCGCAAGTTCCGCAACAATGCGGCGCGAAGCGTGTTCGCAGCCTGCTTCGTCCTCGGGGTCATCCCGCTGGTGTGGCTGCTCTACACGGTCATCTCCAAGGGATTCCCGGCGATCACCGACCCGAACTGGTGGTTCGGCAACGCCTACGGCGTGGACACCACCAGCCAGTACGGGGCCGGCATCTCGCAGGCGATCATCGGCTCACTCATCCAGGCGCTCATCGCGACGGTGATCTCGGTGCCGATCGCGGTGATGACCGCCATCATGCTGGTCGAGTACCCGACGACCTGGCTGGTCAAGCCGGTGAGCTTCATGGTCGACATCCTGGCCGGCGTGCCATCGATCGTGGCCACCCTCTTCATCTTCACCGTGTTCGTGATCGGGCTTTCCATGGGGCAGAGCGCGTTCATGGTCAGCCTCGCGTTGATCCTGCTGATGATCCCGATCGTGGTGCGCTCCACCGAAGAGATGCTCAAGCTGGTGCCGGACGAACTGCGTGAAGCGTCGTATGCGCTGGGTATCCCCAAGTGGAAGACCATCATGCGGATCGTGATCCCGACCGCGCTGTCGGGCATGCTGTCCGGCATCTTCCTCGCGATCGCCCGCATCATGGGTGAGACGGCGCCGGTGCTGATCCTGGCCGGCCCGGCCAGTTCGCAGGTGCAGACCAACCCGTTCGAGGGCGGGATGACATCGCTGCCGCTGTTCATCAAGGACATGTGGTCCTCGGCCCAGTCGGCGTCGAGCTTCTACTACTGGGGAGCGGCCCTCACCCTGATCATCATCATCGCGATCCTCAATCTGATCGCGGCGATGTTGGCCAAGCTCCTCGCCCCCAAGACCCGCTGACGGCTCACCGCAATCACGCACGACACCAAGAAGGCATCGACATGGCCAAGCGCCTCGACATCAAAGATCTGAACGTCTATTACAGCAAGTTCCATGCGGTCAAGGACGTCACCCTCTCGGTCCCGCCCCGCAGCATCACCGCCTTCATCGGCCCGTCGGGCTGCGGCAAATCGACGGTGCTGCGCACCCTGAACCGGATGCACGAGGAGATCCCCGGCGCCTACGCGGTCGGCAGTGTGCTGCTCGACGGTGAGGACATCTACGCCAAGGGCATCAACCCGACCGCGGTGCGGACCACCATCGGCATGGTGTTCCAGCGCCCGAATCCGTTCCCCACCATGTCGATCCGCGACAACGTGGTGGCCGGCCTCAAACTGCAGGGTATCCGCAACAAGGCGCAGCTCAACGAGGTCTGTGAACGCAGCCTCCGGGGCGCGAACCTGTGGGAAGAGGTCAAGGACCGTCTCGACAAGCCCGGTGGCGGCCTGTCCGGCGGCCAACAGCAGCGGCTGTGCATCGCCCGCGCCATCGCGGTGTCCCCGGACGTCCTGCTGATGGACGAGCCCTGCTCGGCACTCGACCCGATCTCGACGCTGGCGATCGAGGACCTGATGGGCGAGCTGAAGAAGGACTACACCATCGTCATCGTCACCCACAACATGCAGCAGGCCGCGCGCGTGAGCGATCAGACCGCGTTCTTCAACCTCGAGGGTGTCGGCCAACCCGGTCAGCTGGTGGAGATCAACGACACCGAGACGATCTTCTCCAACCCGACGAAGCGGGAGACCGAGGACTACATCTCGGGCCGCTTCGGCTGAGCACGAGACCAACGACTCCGCGCCATCACCGACACGATCGGTGGTGGCGCGGAGTCGTTTTCGGGGTCAGATACTGCTCAGCAGGAGAACGATCAGCAACACGATGAGCGACAGCGTGATGCCCGCGTAGAGAAGGATCTGGCGCCGGTGGGCGGCGGCCTGCTCGTCGTCGGTGACCATGCGGAAGTCGGATTCCGCCGGAGGGTGCTGAGCCATGTCAGAACCCTAACGGGCCCGCACGTGCCCGGAGAAATCGATCGGGGCCTCAGGTGAGGACCATCTCACACCGTCCGGTGACGCGGCCTGGGTCGCAGCCATACCACGGCGTACGGACGATCACACGCGCAGCCCCAGCAAGAAACCGCGCCCGGAGCGTGTGACATCGGGCTGGGATGTCGCACGCTCCGGGCGCGGGATCGCGTCGAACGAGGTGTCAGGACACCTCGAGGTACTGCTCCGGGGTCTTACCGGTTGCCTGGAACACCACCCGGCGCCCGATGAGGACGGCGTGATCGGCGAATCGCTCGTAGTAGCGGCCGAGCAGGGTGATGTCGACCGCGGCGGCGACGCCATGACTCCACTCGCGATCCATCAGGACCGTGAACAGGTGCCGGTGCAGGTCGTCCATGGCATCGTCATCCTCTTGTAGCCGGATGGCGTCCCGGGGGTTCTGCGTCGTCAGCACCTCGCGCGCGGTGTCGGCGAGCTTGACGGCCAGCCGGCCCATCTCGGCGAAGTAGCCGTTGACCTCTTCGGGCAACGCCTTTGCGGGATGGCGACGGCGCGCGACCTTCGCAACATGCAGGGCCAGCGCACCCATGCGGTCCACATCGGCCACGATCTGGAATCCACTGACGATGCTGCGCAGGTCGCCGGCGACGGGTGCCTGCAGGGCGAGCAGCGCGAACGCCTGCTCCTCCGCGCGTGCGGACAGCTCGTTCATCCGGTCGGCGTCGGTGATGACTTCTTCGGCGACGGACAGATCGGCCTGCAGGAGTGCCTGCGTGGCACGTGCCATCGCGGCACCGGCGAGATCGCACATCTCACCGAGGGTCGAATTGAGCGCCTCGAGCTGCTCATGGTAGGCGGTACGCATGGTCTCCAGCCTAATCGGTCCGCTGATGTTCCCCGGGTTCGGCACGGTGAACTCCCCGTGAACGCGCGGTGCATCGCTGTGTTCGGCGGGAATGCGCAGGTCAGCGGCAGGTGGTGTCGCCCGCGTTGGTCACCGCGAGGTCGTTCGGCAGGCTCGACGAGTTAGACGCCGGGGGCAGCTGCTGGACCGAGATCGTGCGTCCGGTCGCGGGCGGCTGACCCACAGATCCGTCGTAGTCGGACCCGAGGATGACCTCGACTCCCGACTTCACCGTTCGGTCGAGCTGAATCGACGCGCCGGGGAACATCGTGGCCAGTGTGGCCGCCGAATCCTCCTCGCCACCGCCGTAGCGGATGACGGTGTCCGTACGGTTCTCCGACGCATCGGCGACACCGCGCACATCGAAGCCCATCGACACCAGCTGATCGGACGTGTCGCCGGCCGCTCCCGTCCGTCCGGTGCCGTTGAGGACGCGAACCCCGACGTTTTCGGGACTCTGCGCGGTGGCGGACAGGCGGGTCGGGGCGGGGTCGCTGGTCGTCGTGGTCGACGTGCTCGATGCCTTTGTGCTGCTCGACGTCGACGGCTTCTTCTTGGCCTGCTCACCGGGCAGCGGCTGGTCATCGATGATCGCGTTGAAGATCGCATTGATGTCGTCGGTGCGCGGGATCTCGTTGTTGAGCCCGTCGGTGGTCGTCCCCGACGTCGGGATCGTGAGGAACGTGACACGTCCCGCCTCGATTCCCTGCATCGATTCGGCAAGCTTCAGCAGCGACTGCGTGTCGACACCGTCGACATAGCTGTACTGGATGAAGGTGTTGACGATGCTGTTGAGTTTGTTCGGGCTGGACAGCACGTTGCCCGACAACGTCGACCGCAGCAGCGACGACATGAACAACTGCTGCCGTTTGATGCGCCCGTAGTCCCCGTTGCCCTCCGACGCGATGTTGCGAGCACGGACGTAGTTCAGTGCGCGACGGCCGGTGAGCTTCTGAGTGCCGGGTTTACGCAGGATCTGGCCGAGTTCGTAGTCATAGAGCGGTGCCGTCGAACAGACCTGGACTCCGCCGACAGCGCGGACCACCTTCTCGAAACCGTAGAAGTCCATCGCGATGAAGTGGTTGATGTTCAGGCCGCTCATCTGGGTGATCACGCTGACCAGACACTTGGGCCCGCCGTCGGCGTAGACGCTGTTCAGCTTGATGCCGGTGGCCGGCTCCAGATCCGCACCATAGGTACCGGCACTGTTGTCCCACTCCTGGCACTGCGGCCTGTCGACCTGCAGGTCGCGGGGAAACGAGACGGCGACGACGCGACTGCGATTGGCCGGGATGTTCACCAGGATCACCGTGTCCGAGCGGGCGCCGGCGGCGTCGTCGGTGGTACCTGCACCGACATTGGCGTTCTGGCCGCTTCGCGTGTCGGTGCCGACGATGAGGTAGTTCTCGTCGCCGTACTGCGCATCCTTCTTGCGGATGTTGGAGTCTTCCGGATTGACCGCGTTGATGGTCTTCCAGTTGCCGTTCACCGACTGCAGGTAACCCCACACGAAGCCGGTGCCCACCAGCGCCATCACACATGCGACCGCGACCAGGATTCGTCCGGTGACGGTGACGTTGCGGCCGAGGTTGCGGCGACGCTCTGCGGGGCCGGGATGGCGGAGCGGACGCGATCGGGGCGGGATGGTGTCAGAGAGATCGGGGGTGGGCTGGAGCGGCCGGATTCGGCTGCCCTGCCCGCGTGACTCCTCGGTGACCCGTTGGCGCGTCGCGTCGTCGGACAGGTCGACGTCGGGATCGGTGGGACGGTCGTCGGCTCGGACCGTGGGGATCTTCTGGGTGACGTCGTTCCCACCGGGGTACTGGCCCAGATCGCCGAACCGGTGGACCGTCGTGGGGTCGTCGTCGGCCGGAGGCTGGGGCGCGGGACGGTCGGACTCCGCCGGAGTGGCGGGGGATTGCGATGCCGCGGGGTCGGCGGGGGACGGCGACGCCGGGCCGGCGTTCATCTGCTCCATGAGCTCGCGCACCGTGAGCCGGGTGCGGCCGCGCACATAACGGTCGGTGGCCCGCGGTTCGTGCAGTGCGCCATGCGCCGGCACCTCGTTCGTGGGTGCCTGCCCGTACAACTCCTTGAAGTCGTTGGTGCCGCCGGATCGCCCAGCGCGCCGACTGCGACGAGGCTTGTTGCCTTCGTCGGCCGGCTCGTCCGGTTCCGATCTCCTACGACTCAACTGGAATTCCCCTTGACCCCGACTACTTCAACGCCGCGTCGAGCTGCTGCGGCGCACCATGACATCGCCTCCGCCCATGCGGAAGCCTCGGGTCATAGTACTGATTGCACCTGAGAACATGTCTCAGCCACCACGGCCAGACCCGAATTGTCCAGGTCAACCGCCAGAATGCATGACCTCGGCGCCCTCGGGGACGATGTCCTCGTCCGGGTCGTCGAGCCACCCCTCGGGCAGCGCGACCTTGGCCGGTGATCCCTGGCGCCCTCGCGGGCCGTGGCCGTCGGCGGGGAACTCGGCGTCGGCGGGCAACGTCGCGACGAGTTCGCGCAGTTCATCGACGGTCTTGACCAGCGCCATCCGACTGCGCAGGTCGGATCCTGCGGGGAAGCCCCGCAGGTACCAGGCGACGTGCTTGCGGATCTCCCGGCAGCCCTTGTCCTCGCCGTGATGTGCGGAGAGCAGCTCCGCGTGCCGAATGATGATCTTCGACACCTCACCGAGGTTGGGCGCGGGCGGTGCGTCGAGGCCGTTGAGTTCGGCGGCGAGTTCGGCGAACAGCCATGGCCGTCCCAGGCAGCCGCGACCGATGACCACGCCGTCGCAGGCCGTGTGGCGCATCATCGCGATCGCGTCGGACGGTTCGAAGATGTCCCCGTTGCCCAGCACCGGGACGTCGGTCACATGCTCCTTGAGCCGGGCGATCTCATCCCAGTCGGCCGTCCCGGAGTAGCGCTGGGAGGCGGTGCGCGCGTGCAGGGCGACCGCCTGAGCGCCTTCCGCGGCGGCGATGCGTCCCGCGTCGAGATGCGTGTGGTGCTCGTCGTCGATGCCGATCCGGAACTTGACCGTGACCGGGATCGACGTGCCCTCCGTCGCGCGGACCGCGGCGGCCACGATGCGCTGGAACAACTTGCGCTTGTACGGAATCGCCGATCCGCCCCCCTTGCGGGTCACCTTGGGTACCGGGCAGCCGAAGTTCATGTCGATGTGGTCGGCGAGATCTTCGTCGACGATCATCTTGGCCGCCGCGTAAGTGTTCTCCGGATCGACCGTGTACAGCTGCATCGACCGCGGGTTCTCGTCCGGCCCGAAGGTGGTCATGTGCATGGTCACCGGATGGCGCTCGACGAGAGCGCGGGCGGTGACCATCTCGCAGACGTACAGTCCGGACACCGTGCCGGTCCGCTCGAGCTCGAGCTCGCGGCACAACGTGCGGAACGCGACGTTGGTGACCCCGGCCATCGGCGCGAGCACCACCGGGCTGGCGAGGTCGATGGATCCGATGCGCAGTGCGGGTTGTGCGGACAGCAGCGAACCGGCGCCCTCGGTTGAAGCTGAGGGCGCCGGTCGCGTCGAGTCCAGTGTCGTGCTCAGGATGCCTGCCGCTCCCGTTTCTTGGCTTCGCGGGCGAGCGAGCGGTCGCGCATCTCTTCGAAGCGGATGGTGTCCTTCTCGAGCTGCTCGAGGAATGCGGCGAGCTCCTCGCGGGTCTTCTCGCCCTCGGCGCTGAAGTCGTCGCGTTCGAAGACGTTCCATTTCCGCAGCACGGGCATGACGACGTCCTCGAGATGCTGGCGCAGGTCGTAGATGCCGTGCTTGGCCATCAACACGCCGTTGCGGCGGAAGTTGGGCATGCCGGCACCGGGCATCTGGAAGTTGGTGACGATGTCGGTGACGGCGCGCAGCGTCTGGTCGGGGGAGATGTCCATGCCCGCACCGCAGATGTTGCGGTAGAAGATCATGTGCAGGTTCTCGTCGGCGGCGATGCGCTGCAGCATCCGGTCGGCGATCGGATCGTCGCAGGCCTTGCCGGTGTTGCGATGGCTGACCCGGGTCGCCAGCTCCTGGAACGTCACGTAGGCGACGGAGTGCAGCAGGCCCAACTCGTCGGCGTATTCCTCGAGTTCATCGGCGCGTCCGGCGGCGGCCAGCATCGGGTCGTAGCCGTTGGTCATGTGGATCATCCGGGCCTCTTCGAGGGCGACCGGGTCGACGCCACGGGTGACGACGAGGTAGTCGCGCATCACGATGCCGTGGCGGTTCTCCTCGGCGGTCCACCGGCCGACCCAGTGGCCCCACGCGGAGTCCATCGAGAAGTTGTCGGCGATGACCCGGTGGTATGACGGCAGGTTGTCCTCGGTGAGGAGGTTGGTGATCATCGCGGCCTTGGCGACCTCGCCGAGCTGCGACTGCTCGGGGTCGTAGTCCACGCCGCCGAGTGCTGCGTAATTGCGGCCCTCGTCCCACGGGACGTAGTCGTGCGGGTTCCAGTTCTTGGCGATCTTCAGGTGCCGATTGACGTTCTCCTCGGCGACCGGCGACAGCTCCTTGAGGAGCTCAAGCTGAGTCAGCTCGCGTGCCATTAATTTCCTCCGAACGGGTGGGGGTCCGCATCTGATGTATGTCTTGTCTCGGCGCCGACCGACACAATGATCAGTCGTCCAGGGTACGTCACCAGGCCAGGTCGACCAAGTCCATACCTACGCAATCGTAACCACGCGTACGTGGCGTTACGTCCGCCTCGCATGACGTCGGTCACGATCGGCCGTCATCGGCCGATTCGACGCCGCGCCGTTCGATCATCGCCGATCGGCGCCGTTTGTCGCATTCTCCGACGCGGATTCACAGCCGATTCGCAGCCGTTGTCACCGCCGAATCACCCGCGTATCTCAGCTGCGCCGGGCGAACATTGCACCGATGGTCTCCATCCACCGGGCCGCATCCGGGTCAAGGGTACCGAGTTCGGCGGCCTTCTCGCACCACTTCATCGCCGCCTGCCCGAACTCCAATGGGTTGTAGACGTCCTCTTCCCGACGCCAGAGGCCGTTGCCGGCATAGGTCAGGATCGTGATGTTGGTCGCGGTGACGTGGGTCCCGTCGCCGGGGTCGCGCATGGGGTTGTCGACCTCACAGATGACGCGGGCAGTCGCGGCGTCGACCACATGCCAGAGGGATGGAAACCCCGTCATATGGCTGCCGGGGAAGGCGGTCATCGTCTTCCAGATCCAGCTGCGGATCTCCTCTCGGCCGGACATGGTGCCCAGTGCATGCTCGATGTACTCGGCATCCTCGGTGAACAGATCGGCGAAACGGTCCCAGTCGCGGCTGAGGGCGACCTCGGCGACGGTGGTCTGGAACGCGCCGAAGGCATCGTCGAGCTCGGCGTGGGTGAAGGTGCTCATCGTGAGATGAGCCTACTAGAACCTGTTCTAGTGTGGGATGGGTTCAGTGGCGGAATCCGCTCGTCGCGTGGGGCGTGGGCATCGGCGTATCCAGACTGTCGAGGTACTCGACCGACGCCCGCAGATCGCGCAACAGGATCTCCGCGAGGTCGTGGGACAGCCCGTTGCGCACCACGATTCGCTGCACCCGCTGGTCGGAGAGGTTGTCGGGCAACGGGTAGGCGGGCACCAGCCAGCCGCGCTCGCGTAGCTGGGCCGACAGGTGATCGAGGTTCCAGTTCTCGGTGTGTCCGGGGGCGAGTTGCCATGCGAACACCGGGATGTCGGAGCCGTCGCTGCGCAGCACGAATTGGTCCATCGCGCCGATCGCCGACGACAGGTGCAATGCGACGTCCTGGGAATTCTGTTGCACCTCGCGATAGCCCTCGAATCCGAGACGCAGGAACTGGTAGTACTGCAGCAGCACCTGGGAACCCGGCCGGGAGAAGTTCAACGCCAGGGTGGGCATGTTGCCACCGAGATAGCTGACGCGGAACACCAGGCTCTCCGGAAGCAGCGACTCCTCGCGCCACACGACCCAGCCGATCCCCGGATAGACCAACCCGTACTTGTGTCCGGACATGTTGATCGACGCGACCCGTTCGAGCCGGAAGTCCCACACCAGGTCCGGTTGCAGGAAGGGGGCGACGGCGCCGCCGGACGCACCGTCGACGTGGATCGGGATGTCGAGTCCGGTGTTCTTCTCGATCTCGTCGAGCGCCGCCGCGATCTTCGCGACCGGTTCGTAGGCGCCGGTGTAGGTGACGCCCATGATCGGGACGACCCCGATCGTGTTCTCGTCCACATAGGACGCGAGATCGTGGCCGTCGAGGACGGGGTGTTCGTCGGTGATCGGCACGTAGCGGGCCTCGACCTCGAAATAGTTGCAGAACTTCTCCCAGCACACCTGAACCGCAGACGACATGATCAGGTTCGGCGTCCCGACGGGCTTGCCCTCGGCCTTACGCCGCTCGGCCCAGCGTCGTTTGAGGGCGAGACCGCCGAGCATGGCCGCTTCTGACGACCCGATGGTCGATGTACCGACGGTCCGGGTGGGGTCCGGTGCGTTCCAGAGATCGGCCAGGATTGTCCAGCAACGTGTTTCGATCGCAGCCGTCTGTGGGTACTCGTCCTTGTCGATCATGTTCTTGTCGGCGGACTCGACGTAGAGCCGATTGGCATGCTCGTCCATCCAGGTGCCCACGAACGTGGCCAGGTTCTGCCGGGCATTGCCGTCGAGCATCGACTCGTCGTGCACGATCTGGTAGGCGGTCTCGGGCAGGGATGGATGCTGCGGAAGCGCGAACCGAGGGAACTCGGTTGCTTCACCGGGGCGCGTGAAGAGCGGATTCGCACTGACCGGGATGTCGGCGACATCCTTGCGGTCAACCTTCTCATGGTGATCCATGGCATTAACCTACAGCGAAACTTCGCCCAGATGGCCTGATCTTCCGGCATCATTGGCCGGGGTGGTCGTCGCGTCATCTGGAGGGACGACGCCGGTGCGCCGGTCGTGGTCGCGCCGTCGGTCGAGTGAGGGTGGTTGGGTGCAATGCAACGTCTGAGTGGGCTCGACGCCTCGTTTCTCTATCTCGAGACGAGGTCGCAGCTCGTGCACGTGATCGGTCTCATCGAGATCGATCCGACCACGATGCCGGGCGGATACAGCTTCACCAAGATGCGCGACGAACTCGAGCGCCGGATCGCCGGAATGCCGAATTTCCGTCGCAAATTGGACAATTCGCTGTTGAACATCGACCATCCGGTGTGGATCGAGGACGAGGACTTCGACATCGAGCGGCACGTGCACCGCGTCGCGGTACCGGCGCCGGGCGGGCAGACCGAGCTGGCCGAACTGTGTGGCCACCTGGCCGGGCAGACGCTCGACCGCGGGAAGCCGTTGTGGGAGCTGTGGGTCCTCGAAGGGCTCGCGGACGGCAAGGTTGCGGCCATGCTGCGCATGCACCACGCCGGTGTGGACGGCGTCACCAGTGCGGAGATGCTGGCGCAACTGTGCACTCTCACGCCGGAATCGCCCGATCTCGATCGCGACAAGGTGACCGAGACCGCGGGCCCGGCGTCGCGGACCGCCATGGCGGTCACCGGTGCGGTCAACTATTTCGTCCAGCGGCCGATCGCGATGGCGAAACTCATCCCCGGCACTGTCGGCGTGCCGATCGGCTGGTTCCGTCGCAGCCGGTCGAAAACTGCGATGCCCCTGCCGTTCCAGGCCCCGCGCACCCGGTTCAATGCGCCCATCACACCGCATCGATCGCTGGCGATGACCCAGCTGTCCATCGACGACGTCAAGCGGGTGAAGAACAAATTCGGCGTCAAGATCAACGACGTCGTGCTGGCCATCACCGGTGGCGCCCTGCGTGCCTACTTCGAGAAGCACGGTGAACTGCCGGAGCAACCGCTGGTCGCGATGGTGCCGGTGTCGGTGCACGGCGCCGACGAGAGCTCGTTGGTCACCGGCGGTACCAACAAGGTCACCGGCATGTTCACCCTGCTCCCATCAGATCTCGACGACCCGGTCGAACGGCTCGAGCAGGCGGCGGCACAGGCACGCACCTCGAAGGACCATCACGGCGACATCGACGCGAACATCCTGCGGGCGTGGGCGCAGTTCGCGCCTGGCACCACCATGTCGACGCTGATGAAGCTCTACGGCAGTCGCAAACTGGCACTGGCACATCCGCCGGTGTTCAACGTGCTGGTGTCCAACGTCGCCGGACCCGACTTCCCGCTCTACTTCCTCGGATCACGCGTCACCGGTGTGTATCCGCTGGGTCCGATCTTCCACGGCCTCGGCCTCAACATCACCGTGTTCTCCGCCGACGGCAATCTCAACGTCGGCGTCCTCGCCTGCACCGACCACGCCCCAGACGTGTGGTCGATCGCCCACGCCTTCGACGACCAGCTCAAGCAGTTGCTGGAGCGGTGCGACTGACTCCAGGCCCCCTCGAATATAAACCGCGCCGGCCTTGCCAACGCGCCCGGCACGGAGGGCGAGAGAACCCGGCGGGCCGGGGGTGAGTTGCATCGTGCCGAGTTGGATCGTGCCGAGTTGCGTCGTGCCGGGTTGCATCGTGCGAGTTGCATCGCGCCGAGAGAACCCGGAATTTCGCCGAGAGAACCCAGAGTTACAGCGAGAGAATCGGTTTGGTGGAGAGGCTGGGTTCTCTCGACGAAATTCCGGGTTCTCTCGGCCTCCGTGTTGCCGGTTGGTGAGGTTGGCTCGCCCGTTGTTGCAGGTTGGTGAGGTTGGCTCGCCCGTTGTTGTCGGTTGGTGAGGTGGGCCGCCCGTTGTTGTCGGTTGGTGAGGTGGGCCGCCCGTTGTTGTCGGTTGGTGAGGTGGGCCGCCCGTTGTTGCCGGTTGGTGAGGTTGGCTCGCCCCTTTGTTGCGGTTGGTGAGGTTGGGCCGCCCGTGTTGCGGTTGCTGAGGTGGGCGCCAGCGTCACCAGTTCTCGAGCCAGGCTTGGCTGCTCGCGTCGCTCGGGCTGCGCCAGTCGCCTCGGGGGGACAGGGAGCCGCCGGAACCGATCTTGGGGCCGTTGGGCATTGCGGTGCGCTTGAACTGGTTGGCCATGAATCGCTTGAGGAAGACGCGTAGCCAGCGTTCGATGGTGTCCGGGTCGTATTCGTTGCGCCGCTGGGTCACGATCATGTCCGACCAGGGGCCGCGTTCCCGGTCGCCCCATGCCTGCGAGGCGAGGTAGGCGATCTTGGCGGGACGGTAGCCGTAGCGGGTGAGGTAGTAGAGGAAGAAGTCGTGCAGCTCGTAGGGGCCGACGGTACCTTCCGTGCTCTGCACCTCGCCGTCGTCGCCGGCGGGCACCAGCTCGGGGGTGATCACATCGTCCAGGATCTCGGCCAGGGTGTCCGTCGTCTCCTGCGAGTACGCGCTGGTGGTGATCATCCACCGGATGAGGTGCTGGATCAGGGTTTTGGGCACCGACGAGTTCACGTTGTAGTGCGACATCTGATCGCCCACGCCGTAGGTGCACCAGCCCAATGCCAGCTCCGAGAGGTCACCGGTGCCGAGCACGATCGCGCCGTGGTGGTTGGCCAATCGGAACAGATGTGAGGTGCGTTCGCCGGCCTGCACGTTCTCGAAGGTGACGTCGTAGACCTTCTCGCCGCGGGCGTACGGATGATCCAGGTCGGCCAGCATCTGCTCACACGACGGCCGGATGTCGAGTTCGGTTCCCGAGACACCCAGCGAGTCCATCAGCACGTGGGCGCGACGCAGCGTCGCCGAACCGGTGGCGAATCCGGGCATCGTGTAGGCCAGGATGTTCTTCCGCGGCAGGCCGAGCCGGTCGAAAGTGTCGACCGCGACCAGCAGTGCCAGCGTCGAATCCAGCCCGCCCGACACGCCGATGACGATCTTCTCGATACCGGTGGATCGCAACCGTGCGGCGAGACCCTGCACCTGGATGTTGCCGACCTCCCGGCACCGGAAGTCGCGGTCGGCGGCGTCGGCCGGGACGAACGGGAAGCGTGGTACCTCGCGATGCAGCGTGTCCTCGACGGCCGTGATCGATCCGAGTTCGAAACGAATGCGCCGCAACGGTTTCAGGTCGGCTGCGAAGTCGCCCACCTGATCGCGCAGGCTGATCATCCGCATCCGCTCCTGCCGGAGCCGATCCAGGTCGATGTCGGCGGTGATCATCTGCTCGGACATCGCGAACTGCTCCGAGCGGGCCAGCAGAGTCCCGTTCTCGGTGATCAGTGCGTCACCGTCCCACGAGAGGTCGGTGGTGGATTCGCCGAAGCCGGCCGCCACATACACATGCGCGGCCACGCACCGCGCGGAGTGGCTGGTGCACAGCGACTTCCGGTACGACTCCTTGCCGACGGTCACCGGGCTGCCGGACAGGTTGGCCAGCACGGTGGCCCCGGCGAGGGACGCCCATGTACTCGGTGGGATCGGAACCCAGCCGTCCTCGCAGATCTCCACATGGACGGCGAACCCGGGCAGGTCGACGGCCTCGAAAATGAGGTCGGCACCGAACGGGACCTCACGACCCAGCACCGTCGCCGTGCTCACCGCCGCGTCTCGGGCGGCGGCGAAGTACCGCTGCTCGTAGAACTCCCGGTAGTTGGGCAGATACGACTTCGGGACCACGCCCAGGATCTCACCGTCGTGGACCACCGCTGCGCAGTTGTACAAGCCGTCGCCCACGACCAGCGGCACACCCACGGCGACCAGCGGGCGCAGGCCCCTGCTCGCGTCGACGACCTCCGCCAGCCCGTTCAGACAGGCGTCGAGGACGGCGTCCTGCTGCACCAGGTCGTCGATGCTGTAGCCGCACAATCCCAACTCAGGGAATACGACCAGGGCCGCACCACCATCGGCCGCCGACCGCAACAGTTCGATCGTCCGCCGGGTGTTGACCGCCGGGTCGGCGATGGAGACGACAGGGACGGCTCCGGTGACTCGGGCGAATCCGTGCTCGTAGACAGACACGCCGTCGAGCCTAGTCGGTCACAGCCCGAGGTCCTTCGCGATGATCGTCTTCATCACCTCGTTGGTGCCGCCGTAGATGCGGGAGACCCGGGTGTCGGCGTAGAGCCGGGCGATCGGGTACTCGGTGATGTAGCCGTAGCCGCCGTGCAGTTGCAGACATTTGTCGATGACCCGCCCCGCGGTCTCGGTGGCGAACAGCTTGACGCGAGCGGCGTCCGGGACGCTGAGCTCACCAGCGTTGTGCAGTTCCAAGGCGCGGTCGACGAACTGCCGGATCGCCTCGACATCGGACGAGCATTCGGCGAGCACGAACTTGGTGTTCTGGAACGACGCCACCGGTTTGCCGAAGACGTCGCGCTCGCGGGTGTAATCCAGCGCATGCTGCACGGCGGCGGCCGCGGTGGCGGACGCGCCGATCGCGATGGTCAGGCGTTCCTGCGCGAGATTGTGGGTGAGGTAGCTGAAGCCCGCCCCTTCCTCACCGAGCCGGTCCTCGACGGGGACCTGCACCGAACTGAACGAGAGCTCCGCGGTGTCGGAGGCCTTGAGACCTATCTTCTCCAGCTTGCGCCCGACCGCAAATCCCTCGGATGCGGTGTCGACGACGAGGATCGACAGACCGGAACGGCGGTTGTCGGCATCGAACGGCGAGGTCCGGCACACCACGAGGACGCGATCGGCAAGCGCCCCGCCGGTGATGAACGTCTTCGCACCGTCGAGGACGTAATGGCTGCCGTCCTCGGACAGTTTCGCGGTGGTCGAGATGTTCGCGAGGTCCGACCCGGTGCCCGGTTCGGTCATCGCGATCGCGAACATGATGTCGCCGGAACAGAACCCGGGCAGCCAGCGCTGCTTCTGGTCGTCGGTTCCGTACTCGAGCAGGTAGGGGAGGATCAGATTGGAGTGCACCGAATAGCTGCCGAACGTCACGCCGGCCGCCGACGTCTCCTCGGCGATCACCATCGAATAGGTGAAGTCGTGCGCACCGCCGCCGCCGTACTCTTCGGGTGCCTCGATGCCGAGCACGCCCAGATCGCCCAACCGGTTGTAGAACTCGCGCGGCGGATGTCCCTGCTTCTCCCAGTCGTGGTACTGCGGCACGACCTCCTTGGCGATGAAATCACGGATGGTCTTGCGAAAGGCGTCGTGATCATCGGTGAACACGGTGCGCTGCATGGCTTTCCCCCTTGGGAGTGATGATGCGGTTCAGTCGGCTCGATGTCGTACCGGACTCGCCGGTCACTTCTCCCGATACTCCCGCAGGAGTCCTTTGCTGATGATCTGTTTCTGGATTTCGCTGGTGCCCTCGCCGATGAGAAGGAACGGCGCCTCGCGCATGAGTCGTTCGATCTCGAACTCCTTGGAGTAGCCGTAACCACCGTGGATGCGGAAGCTGGCCTGGGTGACCTCGGCGCAGTATTCGCTGCATAGGTACTTCGACATTCCTGCGGCAACATCGTTGCGTTCGCCGGAGTCCTTGAGCCGCGCGGCATTCACCATCATCAGGTGTGCGGCTTCCACCTTGGTGGCCATCTCGGCGAGGCTGAAGGCGATGGCCTGGTGTTCGGCGATCGGCTTGCCGAAAGTGCTGCGCTGCTGCGCATACCGCACGGCCAGCTCGAACGCGCGTTGTGCGACACCGCAGGCGCGTGCGGAGACGTTGACCCGTCCCACCTCGACACCGTCCATCATCTGGCCGAAGCCCCGACCGGGCGCGCCGCCCAGGATGTCGTCGGCGGCCGCACGGTAGCCGTCGAAGATCAGTTCGGTGGTGTCGATGCCCTTGTAACCCATCTTGTCGATCTTCCCGGGGATGGTGAGGCCGTCGACGACCTCACCGAAGCCGGCCGGCTTCTCGATCAGGAACGTCGTCAGGTTCTTGTGGGGTTTGTCCTGGCCCTCCTCGGTACGGACGAGCGCGGCCACCAGTGTCGAGCTCGCACCGTTCGTCAGCCACATCTTGGCGCCGTTGATGGTGTAGTCGCCGTCGGCCATCCGTTTGGCGGTCGTCTTGATCGCGGCGACGTCAGAGCCGAGTTCGGGCTCGCTCATCGAGAAGGCGCCGCGTACCTCGCCGGTGGCCATGCGCGGCAGGAAATGCTGTTTCTGCTCGTCGGTGCCGTGTTGGCGCAGCATGTAGGCGACGATGAAGTGGGTGTTGATGACCCCGGACACGCTCATCCAGCCGCGGGCGAGTTCCTCCACGCAGAGCGCATAGGTCAGCAGCGATTCGCCGAGGCCCCCGTACTCCTCGGGGATCATCAGACCGAACAACCCCATCTCCCGCATGCCGTCGACGATCTCGGTCGGGTAGGTGTCGGCGTGCTCGAGTTCCTGGGCGTTCGGGATGATCTGCTTGTCCACGAACTGTCGGACATTCGCCAGGATCTCGGTCTGGATCTCGGTGAGACCGAGGGTCTGCGCGAGGCGGGCCATCGTGACCTCTTCTCTTCGTATGGCATCGCGGCGGACGCGCCCGTGGGTGGGCGCGCCGGTGAACCCCCTCAGCATGCCCCGTCGACGGGTGTGGGTGGAACGACGCGATCGACTAACGCATCCTTAGCGGCAGCCAATGATGCGTGGTTGTGACGTGTTACATCGCCTGCTGCGCCGTCCCATAGGCAATCGCAGTCTCACGATTCACGGAACGGACATTGCTCGTGATCACGACGAGACGCTTCAATCGAGTCGGATGTGATGCACACCACGTCAGCCACTCGTGACGAGACGGTCCATCTCATGTCTCGTGTCACCGTCTCGTGTCACCGCTCATCCCCCGGTTATCCGAAGGAGCTGCCCATGCCGACCAGCAGAACAGATCAGGACACGACCAGCAGAGACCTGTCGGTGAGCCACGCTCCCGTTCCCGCAGTGGACGGCCGAGGCCGCGCCTGGGGTCTGACCTCGCTGCTCGTGGCCCTCTACGTCGTCAACTACGCCGACAAGGCCGTCCTCGGCATCATCGCTCAACCGCTGGCCGACGAGCTCGGCCTGCGGTCATCGCAGATCGGCCTGGTCGGCAGCCTGTTCTTCCTGACCTTCACGATCGGCGGCTTCTTCGCCGGCGCCCTCAATCGCTGGCTCACGCTCCGGTGGGCGTTGGTCCTGCTCGCGTTGTGTTGGGCGGTGGCGATGCTGCCGCTGGTGGCGGTCGCCGCCTTTGCGGTGCTGATCGTCAGCCGGCTCTTCCTCGGCCTCGCCGAAGGTCCGAGCTCGGCGCTGCTGCACACAGCGGCCTACTCCTGGCATCCGCCGGCGAAGCGTGCGCTGCCCGGAGCACTGCTGGCCGGTGCGGCATCGATCGCGAAGATCGCCGTCGCACCCGTGCTCGCGGTGATCAGCGTCAGCCTCGGGTGGCGTGCCGCACTGGTGGCCCTGGCGGTCGCCGGCCTGCTGTGGTGCGTGATCTGGCTCGCGACCTGGACCGATGGCCCGTACATCTCCGGAGCCAAGAAGGCGAAGCAGACCGCCCTGTCGGACGCCGACGAACCGGCGGTGCCGTGGGTCCGCATCTTCACCTCGCGGACGTTCATCAGCGGCGCTCTCCTCGTGATGAGCGTGTACGCGATGGTCACCGTCGTGCTCACCTGGCTGCCGTCGTACTTCGAGAAGGGACTGGGATACAGCCGACTGCAGGCCGGGTCGATGTTCGCCTTCCCGTCGATCGCCGGGCTGGCGTTGATGCTGCTGACCTCCATCGTCGGCGACCGACTCATCTCGCGTGGTGCCACCTCACGCAAGGTCCGTGTGATCGTGCCGGCCGTGGGCGTTCTGGTGTCGGGTGTGCTGCTGACCTTCCTGCCGTCGATCGGCACACCGGGCCTGGCCGTGCTGGTGGTGTCGGTGGGTTACGGCTTCGCCACGACCGTATTCCCGCTGTTCAACGCGGCGATCTCGGAGATCTGTCCGCCACGCCAGACCGCCGGCACGCTCGGGGTGTTCCTGGCGATCATGGCGATCGGCGGGCTCGTCGCGCCGTATGCGACCGGCGTCATCGTCGACAATGCGTCGAGCCCGGCGGCGGGTTATGCGACGTCGTTCCAGATCCTCGGGATCGTCGCGTCTGTGTGCGCGGTCATCGCTCTGGTCTTCGCCAACCCGGAACGGGACAAGGTGCTGGTCCGACGTGGTCTGGCAGCACCGTCGGACACCCCGGCGCACGGATCATAGGCGCGGGCTATCCGACCGTGAGTGTGAATCTACTTGTGATCCAACCGGCTTCGTGGTCGATTCGAGTAAGGGCCCGATGACCCTGCCACAGCTGTCCGAACCACACGTCAGTAGAAGGAAGTCCCATGCGTGATGCAGTGATCGTCGATGCGGTCCGTACCCCGATCGGCCGCCGGCGTGGCGCCCTGTCGGGCATCCATCCCGCCGACCTGTCGGCGCACGTCCTCGAGGCCCTGGTCGAGCGGACCGGCCTCGACCCGGCGGCCGTCGACGACGTGGTCTGGGGATGTGTCAGTCAGGCGTCCGAGCAGGCCGGCAATGTCGCCCGTACGGCGATACTCGCGGCGGGATGGCCGGAGTCGGTACCGGGCACCACGGTGACCAGGGCGTGCGGATCGAGCCAGCAGGCGCTGTCGATGGCCGCGGCCGCAGTCGCCTCCGGCCAGCAGGACATCGTGGTCGCCGGCGGGGTGGAGTCGATGAGCCGGGTGCCGATGGGCAGCGCCGCCCCGAACGGCGAGAGCCAGCCGGCCACGGTCCTCGACCGCTACGGTGTCGATCGCTTCAGCCAGGGCGTCGGTGCGGAGATGATGGCCGAGAAGTGGTCGCTGAGCCGAACAGCTCTGGACGAGTTCTCCTTGCGCTCACACGAACTGGCCGCGGCCGCCGCCGACGCCGGCGCCTTCGACGGACAGCTCGCGCCGATCTCCGGCGTCCTCGAAGGCGATGAGGGTATCCGCCGCGGCGGCACCCTCGAGTCGATGGCGGCCCTGAAACCGGCCTTCAAGGAAGACGGTGTCATCCACGCGGGCAACGCCTCCCAGATCTCCGATGGCGCCGGCGCGTTGCTGGTCATGGGTGGCGACACCGCCCGGGAGCGTGGCCTGACCCCCATCGCCCGGGTGCACACAGCCGTGGTCGCCGGCGACGACCCGGTGATCATGCTCACCGCACCGATCGCGGCGACCGCCAAGGCCCTCAAGCGGTCCGGACTGTCGATCGGTGAGATCGGCGCGTTCGAGATCAACGAGGCCTTCGCGCCCGTGCCGCTCGCTTGGCAGATGGAAACCGGTGCCGATGCGGCGCGCCTCAACCCACTCGGCGGCGCCATAGCGGTCGGCCATCCCCTCGGCGGGTCGGGCGCGATCCTGATGACGCGCCTGCTTCACCACATGCGCGACAATGGTATTCGCTACGGCCTGCAGTCCATGTGCGAGGCCGGCGGCATGGCCAACGCCACCATCGTCGAACTGCTCTGACAGCAGCGTGGGGTCTCGATACGTCGTCTCGCCTAGCGGCTCGGCGTCTACTCGACCAGCGGGGGGCGGGGTCTCGATACGTCGTCTCGCCTAGCGGCTCGGCGTCTACTCGACCAGCGGGTGGGCGGGGTCTCGATACGTCGTCTCGCCTAGCGGCTCGGCGACTACTCGACCAGCGGGGCGGGCGCCGGCTCGACGACTACTTGACCGGCGGGGGCGCCGGCTCGGCGACTACTTGACCAGCGGGGGCGCCGGCTCGACGACTACTCGACCAGCGGGTAGGCGGTAAACCAAAGGAGAACAGTGGAACTCAAAGGACAATCGTTCGCGATCACCGGCGGGGCGTCGGGTCTCGGACTCGCGACAGCGAGCCGCATCGTCGACGCCGGAGGCCTCGTCACCCTGATCGACCTACCCACGTCCGACGGTGCGGCCGTCGCCGACGAACTCGGGTCGTCGGCGAGCTTCGCCGCGGCCGACATCACCGATCGGGAGCAGTTCGCCACGGCACTCGACATCGCGGACGACCGGGGTGGACTCCGAGGGCTGGTCCACTGTGCGGGTGCCGGACGACGCATGCGAATCCTCGACAAGGACGGCAAGGCCGGATCGCTCGAGGATTTCGAGTTCGTCATCAGGCTCAACCTGATCGGTTCCTTCAATGCGCTGTCGCTGGGAGCCGAGCGGATGGCACGGCTCGACGACCTCGACGGCGAGCGGGGCTGCATCGTGCTGACCGCCTCGGTGGCGGCGTTCGAGGGGCAGATCGGCCAGATCAACTACAGCGCATCGAAAGCCGGCATCGTCGGGATGACGATCGTGGCCGCGCGTGATCTGGCGAGCAAGCTCATCCGGGTGAATACCATCGCACCCGGAACGATGGACACACCGCTGCTGTCCCGGCTGCGTGACGACGTTCGGCAGTCGCTGGCCGCGAGCATCCCCAACCCGTCCCGGCTCGGGAAGCCGTCGGAGTTCGGTCAACTCGCCGTGTCCATCCTGGAGAACAGCTACCTCAACGGTGAGACGATTCGCCTCGACGGCGCAATCCGGATGGCACCGCGGTGACCGCGGCGATGGCGACCACCGAACTGCACTATCCCGACGTCGCCATGCCGGCGCTGCCGCCGAGCATGGCACGCATGTACGGACCGCGTGCGGCGGTCGTCGACGGTGAGCGGGTGTTGAGCTACGACGAACTCGACGTCGAAACCGCCCGCGTGGCCGCGGCGTTGCGGTCTGCGGGCGTCGCCGACCGCGACGTGGTGCTGCTGCATCTGGCCAACAGCATCGAGTTCGTCATCGCCTACTACGGTTCGCTGCGTGCCGGGGCCACCGTGACCCTGGTCAATCCGCTACAGCCGGTGCCGGGTCTGCGGTCCCAACTGGTGGAGACCCGCGCGGTCGCCGCGTTCACCGGGTCCGAACAGCTCGGTCGGCTGCTCGAAGCGGCCGAGGACTCCCACCTGCTGGCGGTCGTCCTGGCCGAGGCCGATGTGGAGTCGGCGCCCCGGGGCGTCGTCTCGCTGGCCGATTTCACCGCGGGTCACTCCATCGCGCCGACCACGACGGTCAGCGCATCCGATATCGCCCATCTGGCGTTCACCGGTGGGACCACGGGTGTGTCCAAAGGTGTCTCGGTCCTGCATCGGAACGTGATCGGAAATGCCACCCAGATGATCGCGTGGCGCGCCGACCATGAGGTCATCGAGGGCGGTGACGGCTACGTGCAGCTCCGTCCCCGTGTCGGCGAGTCCCGGGGAGTGGATCCCGGTGATGCGGCCTCCGTGGTGGTGTCGCCGCTCTTTCATGCCCACGCCCTGATCAACATGTCGTTCCTGCTGCTGTGCGGTGCCACCCAGATCCTGGCCGGGCGGTTCGATCCGGCAAAGATGCTCGAGCTCATCGAGCGTCACCGGGCCACCTACATCACCGGCAGCCCGGCGATGTGGCATGCGCTGGCAACCCATCCCGACGTCGCCCGGCGTGACCTGTCGTCGGTGCGGGTGGTGTCGTCCGGTGCAGCTCCGATCGACCGGGTCACCCTGACCAACCTGCGGTCGGCCTTCTCGTCCGGCTCGGTCGTCGAGGGATACGGTCTCACCGAGGCCACCTGCCTGGTGTCGTCGGCGCCGCTGACCCGCGGCGGCGAATACCGACTCGGCAGTGTGGGGTTGCCGGTCTTCGACACCGAGGTGCAGATCCGGTCCGTCGACGACCCGGCGATCGTGCTCGGACGGGGTGAGCGGGGTGAGCTCTGGGTGCGGGGACCGCAGATCACGGCGGGCTACCTCGGACATCCGGAGATCACCGCCGCCCAGTATGTCGACGGCTGGCTCGATACCGGTGACATCGCCTACCTCGACTCCGACGGGTACCTCTACATCTGCGATCGCGCCAAGGACATGCTGATCTACAAGGGCTACAACGTGTATCCGCGTGAGCTCGAGGAGATCCTGGTCACCCACCCCGATGTGGCGTCGGCGGCCGTCGTCGGTCGGGAGGCGGGCAGCGTCGGCCAGGAGCCGGTCGCCTTCCTCGTTCCGAAGGATGGCCACGTCATCGACGAAGAGGTCGTCGCGGCCTTCGTCGCCGAGCAGGTGCTGCCGTACAAGAAGATCCGTGACGTGATCGTCGTGGATACGCTGCCGACGTCGGCGGCCGGCAAGATCCAGAAGGTCGCCCTGCGCGAGCGCCTCGACACCGCCTGATCGCAGTCACGCCTTGTTCTTCCGGCGGAAATGCGTTCGTCCCCTTGATATTTCAAGGGGACGAACGCATTTACGGCGTAAGAACCGAGCGGGGCAGCCGAGCGGGGCAGCTGAGCGGTCAGCCGCGCTGCGCCTGCTTGACCAGGTTCCGGCCGACGATGAGGCGCTGGATCTCGCTCGTGCCCTCATAGAGGCGTAGCAAGCGCACGTCGCGGTAGATGCGCTCGACCGGGACGTCGCGCATGTACCCGCTGCCGCCGTGGATCTGCACGGCCAGATCGGCCACCTTGCCCACCATCTCGGTGCAGAACAGCTTGGCCGCCGACGGTGCGATACGCCGGTCGGTCTCATCGACCCAGGCGCGCGCGGCGTCGCGAACCATCGCACGGCCGGCCATCACTCCGGTCTGCTGGTCGGCGAGCATGGCCTGGACGAGCTGGAACTCGCCGATCGGCGTGCCGCCCTGGGTGGCGGTCGCCGCCCAGGCGACCGATTCGTCGAGCGCGCGCTGCGCGGTACCGACCGACAACGCCGCGATGTGGACCCGTCCGCGGGCCAGCGACGTCATCGCCGCCCGATATCCGACGTCCTCGCTCCCGCCGACCAGCGCGGAGTCCGGCACCCGCACCTCGTCGAAGTGGACGTCCGACGTCCAGGCGCCTTCCTGGCCCATCTTGCGGTCCTTGCTGCCGACGGTGATTCCCGCCGAGTCGGCAGGCACCAGGAACACCGCGATGCCCGTCCCGTTCTTGTCGGCCGGGCGGGTCCGCGCGAACACCACGAAGAGATCCGCGAGCGGGGCGTTGGTGATGAACCGCTTCTCCCCGGTGATCACCCAATCGGAGCCATCGCGGACCGCCTTGGTCCGCAGACCCGCGGGGTCCGAGCCGGCGCCGGGCTCGGTCAGTGCGAAGGACGCGACCACCTCACCGGACGCGATTTTCTCCAGCCACGCCGACTTCTGTTCGTCGGTGCCGAAACCGACGAGGACCTGCCCGGCGATGCCGTTGTTGGTGCCGAACATCGACCGCAGTGACAGCGACGTGTAGCCGAGTTCCATCGCCAGTTCGACGTCCTGGGTGAGGTCGAGGCCGAGGCCGCCCCACTCCTGCGGAATCGCGTATCCGAACAGGCCCATGTCCTTCGCGGTCGCCCGGATGTCGTCGGGGATGGCGTCGGTGTCGAGGATCTCCTGTTCGCGCGGGACGACCTTCTCGCGGACGAATTCACGTGTCGCGGCAAGAATGTCGGCGAAGTCGTCGGCGCTGACCTGCGGCGCGACAGGGGTTTCGGTGGTCGTCATGGCTTCACTCTGCGCCGCCGGCCTGTGCGTGTCCAATACGAACTGGTGCAACAGACCGTTAGCCGATACGAATGGCCACGGCTGATCACAGTGTCATCGGGGAGCCGAGGGGGACACCGCAGCGGTTCGAGGACGCGGGTCGACCGCACGCGTCCGGGTGCCCAGCCACAGTGCCACGCCGACCAGCGCGACGAGCAGGACCCCGGTGCCGAAGACTGTCAGGTCAAAGGAGCGGGCATCCGCCCAGCCGGCTTCCTGGCGCGCCGACCCGCGGAGGAAGGGCACCACCACGAGTACCCCCACCGCGAGCATCGATTCGATCGCGACCACCTTCGGAAAGTGATCGACCGCGAGACGTAACGCCGACGAGTCGTCGCCGGATGCGCGGGCGGTGCGGATGCGCGGCAGCAGGACCCGCACGTTGTAGGCGCCGGCGATCAGCAGGCCGAGCACCATCAGGAGCTTGATGCCCAGGTAGCGGCCGTAGGCGGTGGTCAGCAACTGAGCGGGCGTCCCGACGTGCGACCACGCCAGCCAGGCGCCGCTCACCAGGATCATGCCCACCGCCCACAGCGCGACGAGACTGAACCGGGTCCAGATCTGTGTCCAGTCGTCGGTCAGCCGGCGCGAGTCGCCGATGGACAGTTCCTGCCGTTGTGCTCGGCCCGTGAGCCCGATGACGAGCATCACCACCAGCCCGCCGATCCACAGTAGTGCGCCGAGCACATGCAGGGCGGTCAGGCCGCTGCGGGCCAGGCTGTCGGCAGACAGCGCACCGAACGGGAGGTAGGGCACCATCGCCGTCGCGACTCCGACCGCCACACTGAGCCAGCCGAACAGACGGCCGGGACGCAGGTACAGGCCCACGAGGAACAGCACCGATACGAGGTAGCCGCCCAGCTGGATCAGGGCCAAGGTCCCGGCGCCGATCGAGCTGCCGTGACCGGGCGCGGCGTGGACGAACGCATTCACCACGCTCGGGTCGAGGCCGTGGACGAGACCGACGTCGGCCGACGAGGCAGCCGCCACAGCGAACTGGATCAGCGCGGTGAGGACCACGAAGGCGCTCACCGGGACGATGATCCGTCGCGCGCGAGCCGCCACGATGCCGCCGTCTCTTTGGGGCCGCGCGAGGTAGGCAAAGGTGAGCCCCATTCCGACCACGGCGGACAGCCCGAGGTAGTAGAGGACGTTGGTGATGATCTCGGTGGCCTCCGGATTCGGTGGGACCTGTGCGGCGAGGGTGGCGACGGAACTCATGCAGATCAGTGAAGTCGACGTGCCTGCAAGAACGCTGTGAGGACACTGCGGCGTCTCTGCGTGCCAGGTTCACTGATTCGTCCGGTGAAACGCTCCGATAGCTGATGCGAATGGTCACGACGGGTTCGAAGCGCAGATCGAGCGGTAGATTCAACGGCGACATCAATCGGCAGAAAGACGGTGACGCAGGTGCGATCGAGCCACAACCCCGCCTCCCTCGACGGACAGACAGCAGTGATCACCGGGGGTGCGCAGGGCATCGGCTTCGAGATCGCCCGCTCCTTCGTCGACGTCGGTGCCCGCGTCGTCATCGGTGACCTGAACATCGATGCCGCCCAGGCCGCGGCGGACAAGCTCGGCGGCGCCGAGGTGGCGCGTGCGGTGCGCTGCAACGTCACCGAGGCCGATGACGTCGATGCTCTGCTCGCGGACGCGGTCGAGAACTTCGGGTCACTCGACGTGATGGTCAACAACGCCGGTATCACCCGTGACGCCACCATGCGCACCATGACCGAAGACGACTTCGACCTCGTCATCTCGGTGCACCTCAAGGGCACCTGGAACGGCACCCGTAAAGCGTCGGCGATCATGCGTGAGGCCAAACGTGGTGCGATCGTGAACATCTCGTCGTTGTCCGGCAAGGTCGGCATGGTCGGGCAGACGAACTATTCAGCCGCCAAGGCCGGCATCGTCGGTATGACCAAGGCCGCGGCCAAGGAGATGGCCCACCACGGCGTGCGGGTCAACGCGATTCAGCCCGGGCTCATCCGGTCCGCGATGACCGAGGCGATGCCGCAGAAGGCCTGGGACGCGAAAATGGCCGAGATCCCGATGCAGCGCGCCGGTGAGGTCGAGGAGGTCGCCTCGGTCGCCCTGTTCCTGGCGTCCGACATGTCCTCGTACATGACCGGCACCGTTCTCGAGGTGACCGGCGGACGGTTCATGTGAGTGGCCCGGTAGCCGGCTCACCATCGACATCGAAAGGCCTGCAATGAGAGACATCGTCATCTGTGAACCCGTCCGGACACCGATCGGACGGTACGGCGGCATGTTCAAGAACGTGACCGCCGTCGAACTCGGTGTCACGGCGCTGCGCGGCATGCTCGAGCGGTCCGGGCTTGCCCCGGAGTCGGTCGAGGACGTGATCCTCGGGCACTGCAACGGCAACAGCGAGGCGCCGGCGATCGGCCGGGTCGTCGCGCTCGACGCCGGTTTGCCGATCACGGTGGGCGGCATGCACATCGACCGCCGATGCGGGTCAGGTCTGCAGGCCGTCATCCAAGCAGGATTCCAGGTGGCCGGCGGCGACAACGACGTCGTCGTCGCGGGCGGAACCGAGTCGATGAGCAACGCCTCGTTCTACTCCACCGATATGCGGTGGGGTGGAGCCCGGTCGGGTATCACCATGCACGACAGTCTGGTTCGCGCGCGGTCCACGGCCGGCGGCAAGAACTATCCGGTGCCCGGTGGCATGATCGAGACCGCCGAGAACCTGCGTAAAGAGTACGAGATCTCCCGCGAGGAACAGGACGAACTCGCCGTCGAGTCCCATCTGCGGGCGGTCCGGGCGCAGAAGGACGGGGTCCTCGCCGAGGAGATCGTCCCGGTCACGGTGCCCGGTCGCGGCGGTGACCAGGTGATCGACACCGACGAACACCCGCGTCCCGACGTCTCCGTGGAATCGCTGGCAAAGCTCAAGCCGATCATGGGCAAGGAAGATCCCGACGCCACGGTCACCGCGGGGAATGCCAGCGGGCAGAACGACGCCGCGGCGATGTGTATCGTCACCACGCCGGAGATCGCCGAGAAGCACAGCCTGCGCCCCCTGGTCCGGCTGGTCTCCTGGGCGGTGGCCGGGGTGCCGCCGCGCACCATGGGAATCGGTCCGGTACCCGCCACCGAAAAGGCCTTGGCCAAGGCCGGTCTGACCCTCGCCGACATCGACGTCATCGAGCTCAACGAGGCCTTCGCGGCGCAGGCGCTGGCAGTCACCCGGGAGTGGGGATTCGGTCGGTTCGGCTCGGGCGGCGACTTCGACCGCACCAACGTCCACGGGTCCGGTATCTCACTGGGGCACCCGGTGGGCGCTACCGGTGTGCGCATGCTCGCGTCGCTGGCCCGCGAGATGGTGCGCCGGGAGGCGCGCTACGGCCTCGAGACGATGTGCATCGGCGGCGGCCAAGGCCTGGCCGCCATTTTCGAGCGAGTCGGATAGTAGACCAACCGCACCCGACCAACCGCGCCCGCCCAAACGCACCCGACCGCCCCTCGCCATCAGCACGGAGGTCGAGAGAACCCAAAATTCCACCGACAGCACCCTGCGATCCGGTGGTCAGCCGAACGAGCAGACCAGCCTTGGGTGCTGTCGGTGGAATATTGGGTTCTCTCGACGTGTAGCGAGTCCGGGCTAGTCGAGTGACCCCCGTGCGGGGCACGCTGGGACGCTCAGTTCATCGACGTCCGGCGTCGCCGATGAGTTCCACGAAGGCTTGGCCGACCGGCGACAGTGCGGCAGGGTCGTAGGCGATGGCGAAGGGCCGCACGAACCGTGGCTCCACCGTCCGGACCACGGCGCGGTCGGCGACTGACTCGGCCATGGTCTTCTCGAGAATGGAGCCGCCGATGCCGGCAAGGACCATCGGGAGGCGCTCCTCGCGATGTTCGGAGAGGACGGCCAGCGGCGGCCGCACCCCGGCGACCCGGATGGCTTCTTCGATCTCGTCGGCGACCGACTGGCCGCGCGGCACGAACACCATGGGGATCGACGGTAGTTCCTCCAACGGGATCGGGCCGTCGGGAACCTCGGTGCCGGGCGGATAGACGAGGAGGTATTCCTGTTCGCCGAGTACCACGACCTCCAGTTCGTCACCGGCGATCGGCAGGTGGGCGACCACGAACTCGCAATGTCCGTCCTCGATCACCGACGCCGCGCGCGTCTCGTCGCGGAGCTCGCCGAATCTCACCGTCACATGCGGGTATTCGTCCCGGAAATGTGCGATGAGGTCGATGATCGGCCCGCTCGCCACCGAGGGCGACGACATGATGTCCAGCCGCCCGGTGAGTTCGTCCGCCGACGCCGACAACATGTCCTCGACCGCGCCGACATCGCGGATGATCTGCCGCGCCGGGCCCACCATCGTGCGCCCGGCAGCGCTCAACACCATGCCACGCCCGATCCGATGGAACAACGGCACCCCCAGCTCCCGTTCGAGGGCCCGAAGTGCTTGCGACACAGTCGGTTGGGCGACACCGAGAGCGCCGGCGGCCCCGCCGATGCCCTCGTGCTCGACGACGGCGAGGAAGTATTCGATCTGTCGGAGTTCCATCGGCCCTACAGATCTGCGAACTCGGTCGGATCGCCGTCAGGTACCGCGGTGGCCGCTCCCACATGGCTTTTCGCAACCGCGATGAACGCCATCGCCGCCGGTGACGGGTGGCCGGAGCGCAACACCAGACCGAATGGGCGGGTCAGCGGCGGATCGAGTCGATAGCGTCGGGCGTGGGGCATCTGCTGCTCGGCCACCACGCGCGGGGAGATCGTGGCGCCGGTGCCGTGGGCGACGAGATCCCAGGTCGCGGTGGGATGGGCGCAATCCACCACGATGTTGCGTCCGTCGTCATCGATGACGTCGGCGAGCACATCGGCGCCCCCGGGGTCGCCGGTGTCGACGATGAGCGGGATCGACCGCACAGTGTGCCGCGGCACCGGATCGGTGAGCGACGAGTCCAGCCGGTGCGGCACGGCCAGCGCGAGTTCCTGATCGCCGAGCGGTATCACGGTGAAAGTCGCGTGTTCGGCCGCGGCGTCCATCAGACCGACCTCGGCGTCACCCCGCCGCAGCGCCGCCAGCACACCGCTGGGCCCGTCCGCGGCGACGACCCGCACGGCCAGGCGCGGGAATCGCTCGCGGAAGACGCGGACCATCTCGACCATCGGATCGAGACTGAACGCGGCATGGGTGACGACGTCGACCCGGCCGGCCCTCAGTTCGCGGACCGAATCGACCTTCGCCTTGGCGCGGTCCACGTCGGCGAGGATGCGGCGCGCCGCGACGTCGAGTTTGCGTCCCGCCTCGGTGAGTTCGAGGCGCCGACCCGACCGGTCGAACAAGGTCACCCCCAGTCGTCGCTCCAGCGTTCGGATGGCCTGCGACAGTGAGGGTTGCGAGATGTACAGGGACTGGGCCGCCTTGGTGATCCCGCCATGATCGACCACCGCAACGAAGTACGTGACGAGGTGCAGGTCCACAGGGCTATCGTACGGAGCGCGAACTCCCGTCGATCACTTTCCGGTCCAGTTCGGGGCGCGCTTCTCCGCGAACGCCAACGCACCCTCCTGGGCGTCCTGCGACGAGAACACCGGTGCCAGGTACTCCCACTGTGCCTTGACCAGATCGGGGTCGGTGTAGCGGATCGCCATCGACATCACCTGCTTGGTCGCCCGCACGGCGAGCGGGCCGTTGGCGGCGACCCTCGCCGCGAGCTCACGCGCGGCGGCGAGCGCCTCGCCCGGTTCGGCCAGCTGATTGACCAGACCGAACTCGTGGGCCCGGGCGGCGGTGAGGGGATCGCCGGTCAGGGCCATCTCCATGGCGAGCTGGTAGGGCAATGTCTTCGGCAGCCGCAGCAGGCCGCCCGCCGCGGCGGCGAGACCGCGTTTGACCTCGGGGATGCCGAACTTGGAGTCACGGGCGGCGACGATCAGATCGGCGCTGAGCGCGAGCTCGCAACCCCCGGCCAGCGCCCACCCCTCGACGGCGGCGATCAGCGGTTTGGTGGGCGGTGACTCGGACAGACCGCCGAACCCGCGGCCCGGCAGGGAGACGTTCTCGCCGCGGGTGAAGGCCTTGAGGTCCATGCCGGCACAGAACGTTCCGCCGGCGCCGGTGAGGATGCCGATCGTGAGGTCGTCGCGTGCCTCGAGTTCGTCGATGGCCGCCGCGATGCCCTCGGACACCTCGAGGTTGACCGCGTTCTTCGCCTCGGGCCGATTGATGGTGATGACGGCGACGCCGTCGGCGAACTCGGTTTCTACTGCGCTCATCGGCGGTTCTCCTCTGTGATCGCGGACGCGGTGGGGGTGGATGGAGCGGTGACGGACCGGGCCGGGGCACTCAGCGACCAGCGGATCGGGATGCCCTCGGTGGGCGTCAGGATGCCGCGCTGCTGGAGCACGATGAGGTGCGCGTTGGTCTCACCCAGCGCCATCCGGCTCAGCGGCACCGACAGTTGTTCGAAGGGGCGTGACCAGGTCACCGAGCGGGTGATCTCCCAGGCCGTGCTCTGCGGTTCGGCGGCGACGGCCTCGGTGATCTCGGCGAGCCGTTCCTCGTGATGGCCGAGCAGATGGGTGACCCGGTCGGCGAGTCCGCGGAACCGGTATTCGTGGGACGGCAACGCTTCGAGGTCCGGCAGATGTTCGGTGTTCGCCAGCGAGATGAGGTACTCCGACAGCGGGTTGTGGGATTGGAATCTGTTCGTCGACACATTCGGACTGATGCGGGGCAGCAGATGATCGCCGGTGAAGATGACGCCGGCGTCCTCGTCGACGAAGCACAGGTGGCCGGCGGTGTGTCCGGGCGTCCACAGCGCGCGGACATTCCAGCCCGGCAGATTCAGCGCATCGCCGTCGTCGAGTTCGACATCCATGGTGCGACCGTCCGGGAGCCGGGCGATCTCGCGGAAACCGGTGTCGACGACGTCGGTCGGCGCGCCGTGGATCTCGAGGTCCCGCTGGGCGTTGTCGATCTGCCTCTCGATCTCCGCATCGGTGACATGGTGCAGGTGACGGGCGTCGTTGCGGTGCATCGCCAGGACCGGGTCGGCGTGCTCGAGCAGGCGGGGGACCAGTCCGAAATGATCCGGGTGCAGGTGGGTGATCGACACGTGACGGACGTCGGAGATGTCGTGCCCGGTGGTGTGTAGACCTGCCACCAGGGTGTCCCACGACTCGTCGGTGTTCCATCCCGTGTCGATCAGCGCCACGCCGTCGGGCAGGGCGAGCGCGTAGATGAGGACGTAGCGCAGCGGGTTCGACGGCATCGGAACCGGGATCGACCAGAGTCCGGGCCGGACCTCCTCGACCGGGGGCATCACCTTCTCCGCCCAGGCCTCGCGCTGACGATGGCCGGTGACCTCGATCGTGGTCATTTCACCTCCAGATGACGCCGCCGACGATCCGGACGGTTGCGGCGATCAACTTCCATCGGATCATGAGGGGTCCTTCATGTTCAAAGTGGGTCCGACTCAGACCCCATGAGGAACTACCTATGTCCATACCGTGGACTGGCCGTGCGCGCTGGTTGACGTGGCACGCACGCGCGGGTGATCGTTCTTCGGTGACTGCCGATCCTTCCTTGTTGCCCCTTGACGGGATCACCGTCGTCGCCCTCGAACAAGCTGTCGCGGCTCCGTTGGCGACCCGCCACCTCGCGGACATGGGAGCGCGGGTCATCAAGGTCGAACGGGTCGGTGAAGGGGACTTCGCCCGCAACTATGACGATGCCGTACACGGTCTGGCCTCGCATTTCGTGTGGCTGAACCGCGGCAAGGAGTCTCTGGAGCTGGATCTCAAGACCTCGGAGGGTCGCGACATCCTGCACCGGCTCTTCGCCCGGTCCGACGTGTTCCTGCAGAACCTCGCGCCGGGTGCGGCGGCCCGGCTGGGCTTCGGAGCCGACGACTTGCGTGCCGATCACCCCGAACTCATCGTCGTGGACATGTCCGGGTACGGCTCGGCGGGACCCTACCGAGATCGCAAGGCCTACGACATGCTGGTGCAGGCCGAGGCCGGGCTGATCTCGGTGACGGGCAGCCCCGACGAGGCGGCGAAGACGGGTATCCCGACGTCGGACATCGCCGCGGGGATGTACGCGCTCACGTCGATCCTGAGTGCCCTGGTACGTCGCGGGACGACCGGTGCCGGAGCATCCGTCGCGGTGTCCATGTTCGATGCGACCGTCGAGTGGATGGGCCACCCGATGTACATGCGTCTGTACGGAGACCGCCAGATCCAGCGATCCGGTGTCGGGCACGCGGCCATCGTGCCCTACGACCGGTACCCGACAAGTGACGGCGAGATCCTCATCGGGGTGCAGAACGACCGTGGTTGGCGGGTGCTGATCGCCGACGTGCTGGCGCGTCCGGAACTCGCCGACGACCCGCGCTACGCCACCAACATCGAGAGGGTGCGGCGACGCGCGGAGGTGGATGCGCTCGTGGCGGCAGAGACCAAACGCTTCACGTCCGACGAGCTCGACGACAAGCTCGCGGCAGCAGGTATCCCGGCCGCCGAGGTCCGCGAGCTCGACGGCGTCGTCGCACATCCGCAACTGGCCGAACGCGACCGGTGGCGCGACGTCGACACCGAGGCCGGCCCGATCCGTGCGCTGCTGCCCCCGATGACCTTCGCCGACGTCGAGATGCGGATGGGTGCCGTGCCATCACTCGGTGAGCACACTGATGCGATCCTTGCCGAGCTCCAAGACCCTAGGTGAGCGTGGTGACCTTGGTCTCCCAACCCGCCCGGCGGAGGCTGAGAGAACTCATGTTCACGTCGATGGAAACCTTTCGCGCCGAGAGAACCCAGAATTTCGCCGAGAGAACCCGGTGTCTACGTCGATGGAAGCCTTTCGCGCCGAGAGAACCCAGAATTTCGCCGAGAGAACCCGGATTTGCAGCGAGAGGATCACTTTCGCGACAAGGCCGGGTTCTCTCGACGAAATTCTGGGTTCTCTCGGCCTCCGTCTGGCGGGTTGGGAGCCCAAGTCACCAGGTTCTGTCGGGCGCCGTGGAGGGGTTGGGAGCCAAAGTCACCACGGGTTTTGGGTGTCGGCACCGAGCTCTCGGGCCGGGGCGGTGAAGTAGTGCTCGCCGTCGAAGGCGGCGGGGAGGCCGGCGGCGAGGAAGCGGCCGATGCGGGGCTGATCGAGCTCGGCGAACATCGGGTTGGTGGCGAGTTCGCCACTGGCGACGACGTCGTCGAAGCTGCGATATTGCTGCGAGAGCACCGATGACTTCTCCAGGGCCGCAGCCACCTCGGTGCTGGTGTGGCGGGCGAACCAGGGTGCGAACAACGCGTTGAGTACGGCCCGGTGGGTGAATCGGTCGTCCTCGCGGCGGAAGTCGGCGCCGAGCGCCTTTTCCACCGCCTCGACCGCATCGCTCACCTCGGTGAGCTCGACGAGATCACGGAAATGGCGGGGTGTGAGTGCCACGAGCATGAAGCGACCGCCGTCGGATGCCTCGAAATCGGTTCCGTACGTGCCGTATACATCGTTCCCGGTACCCACCCGACCGGTGCCGTTCACCTGCGGCTCGGTCAGATAGCCGAGCGTGCTGGCGATCGAGAGTGCGGTGTCCTCCAGCGGAAGCGTGATGTGGGCGCCCACCCCGGAGGCCTCTCGTCGCCGGACCGCGGCCGAGATGGCCAGGGCCGCATAGAGTCCGCACACGACGTCCCACGCCGGCAGAACATGATTGACCGGCTCGGTGTGCTCGACCGGGCCGGTGACCATCGGGAACCCGAGTCCGGCGTTGACCGTGTAGTCGACGCCGGGGGTGCCGTCGGTGCGGCCGAGGATCTCGCACGTGATGACATCGGGGCGCAGTGTGCTCAGCGTCTCGTGGCTCATCCACGACCGGCCGGCCTGGTTGGTCAGCAGGATGCCGCCGCCGGCGCCGGATTCGGTCACCAGTCGTTGCACCAAGGCCTGCCCCGACTCGCTGCGCAGGTCGGCGGTGACCGACTGCTTGCCCTTGTTCAGCCCGGTCCAGTAGATCGACTCACCGTCGGCGGTGACCGGCCAGCGGTTGATGTCGGCCGCGCCGCCGATCGGGTCGACGCGGATCACCTCGGCACCGAGTTGCGAGAGGGTCAGGCCCGCCAACGGCGACGCCACGAAGCTCGACACCTCCACGACGCGCAGTCCGGCCAGCGGCTTGTCGGTAGTGGTCACGGAAGTGCTCCTTCGATCGAACGGAAGTCGGTCTGGGTGAAACAGGCTGTTCGGGAACGGGTTACGCCATGAGTGCGGAATAGCGCCAGTCGAGGACCGGGCGTGTGGTGCCGTCGCTCTCGTGCGCGACGACGATCGAGCGGAGGTCCAACACACCGCCGTCGCCGTCGAGTGGGTTCGCCGCCTCCACGTGCAGTTCGCTGGTCAGCGTGTCACCTTCGTGGACCGGTCCGGTGTGATCGCACGACTCCCAACCCAGCACCGTGACCAGGTTCGGGAGCGCGCGGGTCGCCTGTGCCATCGCCAGCCCGATGGTGTGGCCGCCGTAGACCAGCCGCCCGGCCTGTCCGACCCGCGCGTCGTGGTGGGTGGCCGCGACATTCAAAGTGAGGCGGGCCAGTTCAGGTGCGCTGGAGACGACATCGCCGCTCGAACAGTAGACGTTGCCGGCGAGATCGGGGGAGAAATGCTGCCCGCCCACGGCATCCCGGTATGCCGACAGATCCCATTCGGGCAGCACCGGTTGAGGCTGCGGGTCCGGCCCGACCCGGGACAGATCGTCGGCGGCGGGGATGCGTTCGGGGTCGGCGGACGGACTCAGCGGAAGCATGGCGCACCGGTAGAAATCCAACACCACGTCGTCGTCCTGATTCGTCGTGACGATGTGCAGGGCGGCCAATCCCGTTAAGGCCCGGCCGGGTTTCGACTTGTTCTCGCGCAGCCCGACGACCTCGGTCGCGGTCGTCAACGTATCGCCGATGTGGGGATAGCTCAGGAACCGCAGTCCCCGATAGAACAGGTTGGCCTTCACGTGATGAGTGGCCAGCGTCGACTGGCCGATCGCGAGATCGCAGACCAATCCGGGGTGCGCCACCGGCGCCGAGTGCCCGGTGACACGGCGGGTGAGCGCCGCGTCGAGCGACAGGCGCATCCGATCACCGAGGATCGCCTGGTGCGTGGCGGCGATCCCGGAGGTGATCGTGACCGACGGTGCGTCGTCAAAATGTTGGCCGACTGTCAGTTCGTCGAAGTACGGCCCGCCGACCGCGATCATCGTGCCGGTCATGCCGGATCCGCTTTCGCCAGCACCCGTCGCGCCGACACCGCCAGCGCCTCGTCGAGCATGCGGCCGTCGAGCTTTGCGGCGCCGTCACCGCGTGCCGCAGCCTCCTCGAGTGCCGCGAGCACCCGTCGCGCGTCCTCGACGGCGTCCGGGTCGGGCGTGAATATGGATGTTGCCGTGTCGATCTGGGCCGGGTGGATCACCCAGGTGCCATCGAATCCGAGATCGCGCACCCAGGTTTTGGCATTCCGGAACGCATCGTCGTCGGCGATGGTCAGGTGCGGGCCGTCCACCACGGCCACCCCTGCCGCCCGGGCGGCCACCAGGACGGACTCCTGGATCGGATGCCACACCGACTGGGGCGCCGACGACGAACGACCCAGCGTCGCACCGAGATCGGCATAGCCGATGATCACGGCGTCGAGCCGATCGGTGGCCCCGCAGATGGCGGCGATGTCCCGGATTCCGGTCGGCGTCTCGACAAGGATCTGCAGGCGCACTGGTGCGTCACCGAGAAGCCGATCGGCCTCGACGAGCTGTGCCGGCGATTCCGCCTTGGGCAGCACGGCCGACGACAGTGTGCCCATTCCGGCGCAGGCGGCGAGATCATCGGCGAACCATTCGGTGTCGAACGCGTTGATCCTGATCGACACCGGCCGGTCCCCGCCGAACTCCGCCACCAGTTCGGCGGCGGCCATCCGGGCGGACGTCTTGTTCTCGGGGGTGACGGCGTCCTCGAGGTCGAGAACCACCTCATCGGCGGCGGACGCCAGGGCCTTGCGCGCCTTGCGGTCGTCGGAGGCGGGTGCGACCAGCACCGCCCGTCGTTTGTCTGTGTGCACGCGATCCTCGATCCATGTACGGCCAAATGTGCGGCCAAATTGGTCACCAAGACTCTTACCAGACCTGCGATGACAAGGGAAGTGATCGATCGCCTCTTGACAGCATCGGGCGAGCCAGGAAATATGGCCGTACAAATACAGATAAATGTTGAGTTCCAGCCGAGGTGGGTCCATGAACAGCCTGAACGCCGAAGAATCTTTCCTGGTCGAGACCGTGCGTGCGTTCATCGACCGCGACGTCAAGCCGACGGTGCAGGAGGTGGAACACGCCAACGAGTATCCGGAGAAGTGGATCGAGCAGATGAAGCAGATCGGCATCTACGGTCTCGCCGTCCCGGAGGGGTACGGCGGCTCGCCGGTGTCGATGCCGTGCTACGCGCAGGTCACCCAGGAACTCGCTCGCGGCTGGATGAGTCTGGCGGGGGCGATGGGCGGTCACACCGTCGTCGCGAAACTGCTGGTGTTGTTCGGCACCGAGGAGCAGAAACAGACGTACCTGCCGCGACTGGCGACAGGCGAGATGCGGGCGACGATGGCGCTCACCGAGCCCGGCGGCGGATCGGACCTGCAGAACATGGCCACCGCGGCCAAGGAGGACGGCGACGACCTGGTGATCTCCGGGTCCAAGACCTGGATTTCCAACGCCCGACGGTCCGGGCTGATCGCCCTGTTGTGCAAGACGGACCCGAAGGCGCAGCCGCGCCACCACGGCATCTCCATCGTGCTGTGCGAGCACGGGCCGGGTCTGACCGTCTCCCGGGACCTGCCCAAGCTGGGCTACAAGGGCGTGGAGAGCTGTGAGTTGTCCTTCGACGGCTACCGGGTGCCGAAGTCCTCCATTCTCGGGACGACACCGGGCAAGGGCTTCGGGCAGATGATGAAGGGGCTGGAGACCGGCCGCATCCAGGTCGCGTGTCGGGCGCTCGGGGTCGCGACCGCGGCACTCGAGGATTCGCTGGAGTATGCCCAGCAACGCGAGTCCTTCGGCCAGCCGATCTGGAAGCACCAGTCGATCGGCAACTACCTCGCGGACATGGCCACGAAGCTGACCGCGGCCCGCCAGCTCACCTGGCACGCCGCCGACCAGTACGACAGGGGCGAACGATGCGACATGGAGGCCGGGATGGCCAAGCTGTTCGCATCAGAGGTCGCGATGGAGATCGCGTTGAACGCGGTGCGCATCCACGGCGGCTACGGCTACTCCACCGAGTTCGATGTGGAGCGCTACTTCCGCGACGCCCCTCTGATGATCGTCGGTGAGGGCACCAACGAGATCCAGCGCAATGTCATCGCGGGTCAGCTCGTCGCCCGGGGTGGCATCTGACGAGCGGATAGGATGCTCGCGATGGCTCACCGTGACCTCGCCGAACCCGCGTACCGCGCACTCGCGGGCACGCTGCGTACCCGTATCGCCGAGGGCCGGTATCGGGGCGGGGTCCGCCTGCCGACGGAATCCGAACTGTCCGACGAGTTCGGATTGAGCCGGCAGACCGTGCGCCGCGCATTCCAGGATCTGGTCGCCGAGGGCGCGGTGTACCGCGTGCCCGGGCGTGGGACATTCGCGACCGAGGGTGGCCGATATCTCCGGCAGCTCGGGTCCATCGAGGACCTGATGAACCTGTCCGACGACACCACCATGGAGGTCGTGTCATCGCCGCGACGGCAGGTCGACCTCGATGCGGCCGGTCGTCTCCGTCAGGACACGGATCTGGTCTATCGCATGGCCTTTCGGCGGTTCCACGACGGGATACCGTTTGTCCTGACGACCGTGTGGTGGCCGGATCAGGTGGCCCGGCTGGTCCTCGACCGGTCCGAGCTGGCCGTCGGGGCCACCAGCACCCACACCATGATCGGGCTGCTCGAACCGCACCTGCACCGGCCGATCGCCGAAGCAGCCCAGTCGATCACGGTCGCCGCCGCCGACGCGACGGTCGCCGAGCAGGTGAACTGTGAGGTGGGCCATCCGATGCTGCGGGTGGACCGGCTCTACAGCGACGCCGACGGTGTCCCGGTGGAACTCGCGGTCAGCTACTTCCTGCCCGAGCACTACACCTATCGCGTCACCCTGCGGCGCAGCACCGGCTGAGCTCGACGGCGGCGCGCGGCGACCGCACGCGAGAGCCTCATCCGACCCACTCACTCCACGTGGTGAATTCCGCCAGCGCGTCGTCGAGGGGGTCGACCCCGATACCCGGTCCGGTGGGGACCGCCATCCGCCCGTCGGTCACCGTGAACGGCGGTGTGATGTCACGGTGGAAGTAGCGTTGCGAGGCCGAGATGTCCCCGGGCAGGGTGAATCCCGGCATCGCGGCCAGTGCGAGATTGGCCGCGCGTCCGAGCCCGGTCTCGAGCATGCCGCCGCACCAGACCGGAATCCCATGCGCGACACAGACATCGTGGATTCGCGCCGCTTCCAGATATCCGCCCACGCGGCCCGGTTTGATGTTGACAATGTCGCACGCGCCGCGGCCGATGGCGTCGGCGGCCGACGCAGCGGACACGATGGATTCATCCAGGCACAGCGGCGTCGACATCATCTCCCGCAGCCGGACATGGGTGGTGAGGTCCTCCTCGTCGAAGGGCTGCTCGACGAGAAGCAGATCGAATGCGTCCAGGCTCGCGAGATGTCGGAGGTCGTTGGGTCCGTAGGCCGTGTTCGCGTCCACCTGCAGCGCCACGTCGTCGCCGAACCGCTCCCGTACCGCGCGGGTCGGCGCGACGTCCCAACCCGGCTTGATCTTCAGCTTGATGCGCCGATAACCGGATTCGAGGTGTTCGGCGACCTCGTCGAGCATCTCTTCGATCGACGACGCGATGCCCACCGACACGCCGACCGGCACCGACGAGGCGACTCCGCCGAGGCGGTCCGCGAGCGGCATCCCCGCGGCGCGCAGCTCGGCGTCGAGCACGGCCGCCTCGAGCGCGGCCTTGGCCATCCGTTGCCCCTTGATGTGGGCGAGCGTCGGACCGACATCGATCGCCCGGACGTCACCGGCGACGATCGGCGGGATCAGGAAGCGGCGCAGCACATCGATCGCCCCGTCGGTGTACTCCTCCGAGTAGAGCGGTTCGTCGATGGAGACGCATTCGCCCCAGCCCTCGCACTGCGGTGCGACGACCCGGACCAACAGCGCAGCGCGCACGGTCTCCGTCGCGAACGACGTCTGGAACGGCGCCACCAGCGGAAGCTCCACCCGTCGGAGTTCGACGCCGGTGATCTTCATGCGGTGATCGTCAGGAGGTGGCCGGCCTTCATGAGCCCGGAGGGACCACGACGTAGTGGCCGGACCGCAGGAAGCGGGTCGTCGGCGCGTGTGTGTGGTCGTCGGCGAAGCGCGGCGCCAGCGCCTCTCGCACCGCGCTGCGCCAGCGCGACGCGGTCACCGGGTGGGTGCGGCGCATCGCCTCGATGTCGCGCGGGACCGGGACCACGGTGATCGAGTCAGACGACAGGTCGCCGACGGCCTGCGGCTCGTCGTCGGCGATCGCGACGGCCAGCTGGGCGCCGGAGGCGAGCAGGTCGTCGACCTGCTCACCGATCGGCACCGGCGGGGGCGAGGAATCCAGCGACCACGAGACGAGCAACCGATCGCTCTCGTCGCCACCGGCCAGTTCGTCGCCGAGCTCGCCGTAGAAGTCGCGGTAGTAGCGGATCGGAACCGCGCCGAGCTTACTGATGTTGAAGTAGGCGTTGCGTGCGACCAAGGGATCAAAAGTCCAGGTGATCGTGGTCAAGCCGTGCGCCAACGCCCAGTCACGCTGATGCATTTTCAGGGCGTGGCCGACGTTGTGCCCGCGCCCGATCCGCGAGACCCCGGTGACGTGGCTGTGCAAGGTGGTGCCGACGGGTGCCGCGAAGAACCCCACGCTGCCACCGGCCAGCCGATCGCCGACGTAGGCCCCCACCACATAGTTGCCGGCGTGCGACAACGCCCGCATCATGTCGACACTCACCGGCCGGTTGCCGGGGTCGGGGTGCCAGACGTCGTCGAACACCCGCGTCAGCTTCTCCAGATCCGCGGGGGAGCTGAGTTCACGGATCTCGACATCGGTCCCTGTGTGCGGCATGCCGTCATTCTTTCACCGTCGACCGTGCCGGAAGGTCGACTCGCGCCGACACCTACTATTGGCCTCGATGAACTCCGCGGCACATGACCGGTCGCCCGACGCGCTGGCCCGCGTCGCGGCCGGCATCGTCGTGCCGGCCGTGGCGGTGGCCGCTCACGGGGTGGGCGCCGGAACGGTGCCGAGCGCGGCGGGAGTGTTGCTCACCGCGTTCATCGGTGGTCTCGTAGCGCTTGCCGTCGGCGAGCAACGCCGTCGATCCGCATGGGCCGCCACCGTGCGCATGGCCGTGGTGCTGGCCGCGGCGCAAGCCGCCGCCCACGTGGCGATGACGGTGGCGCACGGCCCGATGGCCATGCACCATGATGCGATCCTGCCGATGACGCTGACCCACGTCATCGCCATCCCGCTCAGCGCGGTACTCATCGTCGCCGGGACGGGTCTGCTCGCCGCCCTCACCTCGTCGATCCGGCGTTGGGTTCCGCCACGCCCGGTCATGGCTCTACCGGTCATCGCCGCTCGATGGGTGGCGCCTCATGTGAGGACCGGGGTCGTGGTCGGCGGCGGCGGAGTGCGCGGTCCGCCGGTATCCGACTGAGATGATCCACCGCTCGCGCAATCCCGGGCGGTGCATCGTCGCGCATTCTTCCTCCCACCGGAATCCCCGGGTCCGACGCGTCGTCGACCCGTGGAAAGTCCGTGTGGCCACACGAACCCGAAAGACACACGCATGAACAACAGAATGATCCGACGACTGGCCGTGCCCGCTGCGGCCCTGGCCATCGCCGCGACCGCCACCTTCACCGGTGTCGGTGCGGCATCGGCGCATGTGAGCGCCAACGCCCCGACCCTCACCCAGGGTGGCTACGGGGTCGTCACCCTGGTGGTGCCGAATGAATCCGACACCGCCGCGACGACCGCGCTGACCGTGACGCTGCCGAAGCTGAAGTCGGCGCGTCCCGAGGTCATGTCCGGGTGGAAGACGACGGTCGTCAAGGACCCGTCGACCGAGGAGGTCACCTCGATCACCTGGACCGCCCTGCCCGGCACTCCGGGGGTGCCGATCGGTGAGTTCGCGCAGTTCCGCTTCTCCGGCGGTCCATTCCCCGAACAGGACAGCGTGACGCTTCCCGCCACCCAGACATACGCCGACGGCGAGAAGGTCGACTGGACCCAACCCATGGGCGAGGACGGCTCCGAGCCCGAGCATCCGGCACCCACCATCACTCTCCCGGCGGCCGAGGAAGGCACCGATCATCACGGCGGGTCGAGCGCGTCGACCGACGGTGGCTCGAGCGTCGGGCAGGCGGAGATGGGTGAGTCGGAATCGACCGACGGCGCCGCCCGGTGGCTCGGTGGTATCGGTCTCGTACTCGGCGCGCTCGGCGCCGTGATCGGTGTGGCCGCACTGGTCCGCAGCGGCCGACGTGGCGCGCCGACCACCTCGACGCCCGGCGAGAAAGACGGCGATGCCTAGTCATCGCCGCCTGCCCGCGGTCCTCACCGTGCTCGCCGGTGTGCTGCTCACCGGCATGATCGGTACCTGGGTGGCGCCGATCGCCTCCGCACACTCCCGGGTGGTGTCGTCGGTTCCGGATGACGGCGCCACCGTGCAGACCGGGCCGCAGCGGGTCACCATCACGTTCAACGAGGCGCTGCAGGAGACGTTCGCGGTGCTCACCGTGGTCGGCCCCGACGGCAACTACTGGCAGGACGGGGATGCGACGGTCGACGGCCCGCGACTGAGCGTCGCGCTGCGCGACCTCGGGCCGAAAGGGACCTACACCGTCAACTACCGCGTGACGTCGGCCGACGGCCATCCCGTGGACGGTCAGCGCACCTTCGACCTGGCCGTCGCGGGAAACGGGACACCCGGCCCGGCGGCGGAGACCGCGTCCGGTGATGACGGCGGACCACCACTGTGGCCGTTCATCGCCGGCGCGATCGTGCTGTTGGTGGGCGGTCTCGGGGTGGTGCTGTGGATGACGCGCCGATCCCCGAGACGCTCGTCGTGACGGACGTGCGCTGACATGAGCATCGTCGGCGGACGCACGCCGGATCGGGATTCCGGGGTCCGTGAACTCGCCCTTCCGGGTGCGTTCGCCGCGATGTTCGTCGGTCTCGGACTGTGCTGGGTGCTGGCCGCCCCGGCCGGACCCGAGGCGGTGGCAGTGCCTGCGACCGCAGCCCTCGGGGCCACCGTTCTGCTGCTGGGCCTGGGGGCACTGCCCGCCCTCGGTCTCGACCCGTCGGCGCGGCTCATCGGCATCGCCGGCGCCGCGTGGTTCGCCTCGGCGCTGCTCGCGGCGTGGGTGCGTACCGCGGATCAGGTCGGCACGTCGCCGGTGCAGGTCAGCGTCGGACAGTTCGCCGATACACTGCGCGCTGGGGCTCCCGAACTCATCGCACTGATCGTGTCCGCGCTGGCGGTTGCGCTGGCCGTCATCCATGTGGTGGGCCGAATCGATCCGCCGGTCGCCGTGTACGCGATCCTCGCCGCGATCGGCCTGCTCGCGACGTCGATCACCGGCCACGCAGGCCAACACGCCATCGGGCCGATCCTGGTCGGTGCACACGCCCTGGCCGCCGGCTGGTGGTGCGGAACGTTGGCAGCGATGGCCCTGACGATCCGAGGGCGAGCCGGGTGGGCATCAGCGCTACCGGACTTCTCCACCCGCGCCCTGTGGGCCGTCGCCCTGATCGCGGTGACCGGCGTGATCACCGGGGTGACCGAGGTCGGCGGTGTCGACCAGCTCATCGAGACCGGCTACGGCCGAGTGTTGCTCGCCAAGGTGGTCGGCCTGGCCGTGCTGATCGGGCTGGGTGCCCGCCACCGCCGGCGGTGGGTGCCGGCTGTGGCAAGGCACCGGGTCACCGCCGTCGTCTCACTGCGCCTGGCGGTCGGGGAAGTGCTGATGATGGCTGTGGTCCTCGGACTCGCGACCGGCCTGTCGACGACCGCACCGTGACGGCGATCGTCGACAGGCCGAGCCGGTCATGAGCCGGCTGCGACGACTCCGAACTCCTGCGCCAGCTCATCGAGCTCCGCGTCCATCTCGGTGACCAGCTGCCACACATCGGGCACCAGTTCGCGATCGGCGGTGAAGGCGAAATCCAGCCGGTCCTCGTAGCTGAGCAGCGTCAGACTCAACCCGACACCCTCGATGAGGACGTTCACCGGATGTTGGGACACCACGCGGGCGCCCGCACAGTACAGCGGTGCCGGCGATCCGGGGATGTTGGAGATGGTGACGTTGAACGGCGGTCGGATCCAGCCGGCGCCGGTGGTCGCCGAGATCATCCGGGCGGTGCGCCCGAACAGGGCAGGTGGCACCGTGTGATTGGCGTCGCGCAGTAGCTGGGCGGGGATCGCGCGGTGGCGTTCCTTCACTGAGCGCATCACATGACCCGCACGCTCGAGCCGACCGCGGGCATCGGGCTCGTCGGTGGGGATCGTGACGATCATAGACGAGATCTGATTACCGTAGGTGTTGCCCTGCGCCGGGTCCTTGGTGCGCACCGACACCGGGACCATCGCCACCAGAGCCGTGTTCGGGTCGTCGCCACGCGCGGCCATCCGCCGGCGTAGTGCGCCGGCGGCCAGTGCGACCACGACGTCGTTCACGGTCGCGCCGGGCATCGCGTCCTTGATGGCCCGCACGGTGGGCAGTGGCAGCGTGCCGTAGGCGAACCGACGATGCGCCGAGATCTTGCCGCCGAAGGAGACCTTGGGAGCACGGCTGACGCCGGGCCGCTCGAGGGTGCGGCCATCGCGATTGCGGGTGGCGATCCGGGCCGCACGGTCCGCCGCAGCGGAGAGCAACTCGGTGCCCGGCAGGTTCCGCATCGTCGGCAGCTGATCGATGTGGCGCAGAGTCGCCGGCAGCGCCCGCATCATCCGGATCGGTTGCATCGGCAGGGACGTGAAGGCCCGGGCAAGCAGTTCGAGATCGCCGGGATCGTGGCCGACCGGGTCCTGCGGATCAGCGACGACGGCGCGGGGAAACGACCGTGGGGTCGGTTCGAGCAGTGCGCTCAGAAGTTCGATGCCCGAGACACCGTCGATCGCGGCGTGATGCATCTTCGTCAGCATCGCCACATGACCGCCCTCGACACCGTGGATCACGTGGATCTCCCAGAGCGGTCGCGCGCGGTCGAGCGGACGGGAGGCGATGTGCCCGACGGCATCGGAGAGCTGGGCGGCGCTGCCGGGCGCGGGCAGCGCTGTCTCCCAGATGTGCGAATCCAGATCGAAGGAATGGTCCTCGACGAACACCGGGTAGTCGAGGCCGAACGGTACCTCGCGGACCCGCCACCGGAACGGCGAGAGCTCGTCGATGCGTCCGGCGATCTGATCGCGGATGAGGTCCGCGGTCACCGGGGTGCCGTCGATCGTCGTGCTCTCCAGGATGGTGAGCTGGCAGACATGTGAGTGAATGCGGCCGTCTTCGATGGCGAGGAACTGGGCGTCGACGCTGCTGAGTCGTCTCATCGGGTGGCTCCTTCGGCGTGGATCTCGGCGGTGACCTTCTGCATCAGACGCAGTTCGTCGTGGAACGCGCAGGCCAGGCCGTCCAGGTCTTCGACGATCTCGCGGTCACCGACCAGTCCGATCTGCAGTCGGTCGAAGTAACTGAACACGGTGACGTTGAGTCCGAGGCTGTCGCTGATCGTCGAGATCGGGAAGTTCTCCCGCACTGCACGGCCGGCGAAGAAGAGCTGATTACGAGGGCCGGGCACATTGGAGATGACCAGGTTGGCGGCCGGCGCGAACGACTCGCTCGAGGCGATGCGCGTGACCGTGCGGGTGGCCTGGCCGAAGAGCACCGGGGGGACCAGATCGTTGACATCGCGCATCAGAGACGTGGGCACGGTGTTGTGCCGATGCTTGGCTTCCTGCATACCCTGGCGGCAACGGCGCAGGCGGACGAGGAGGTTCGGTTCGTCGGTGGGCAGAGCCGTGACCATGGACGCCACGCTGTTGCCGTAGTTACCGGCCTCGCTGTCGGTGCGCACCGACACCGGCACGACCGCCACCAGTGGCTGATCGGGGAGTGCTCCGAGTCTTTCCAGCCAGCGGCGTACGGCCCCCGTGGAGAGCGCGACGACGACGTCGTTGATGGTGCAGTCGAACGCTCGCTTGAGTTCCTTGATGTCCTCGATCGGGACGCTGGTCAGGGCGACCTGGCGGTGCGAGGAGATCTTGCCGTTCAGGCGCAGCCGCGGCGCGGTGATCGCGGGCGCGGCAGGCGGCGCGGATTCGATCCGGCCCAGCTGGGTGAGCCCACGGACCATCCGCCCGACCGGCCGGATCCCGGGGACCGATCGCAGGACCGCGACGTGGTCGAGGTTGGTCAGGGTGCGTCCGGCGGCGCCGACGGTGTTGAGCTGGCGTCGCGGTTCGGCGAGGATTCCGCGGGCGAGCATGCCGAGCTGGCTCGGTCCTTGTTCGGCACGATGCCGCGGGGCCGGTGCGATCGTCCGACCGGCGGGGGAGTCGTCGAGCAGCACGCTCATCACGTCGGCGGCGGAGATACCGTCGACGGCGGCGTGATGAAGCTTGGTGAGAACGGCCAGACCACCGTCGGCGAGCCCGTGGATCAGGTACATCTCCCAGAGCGGCCTCGAACGGTCCATCGGATGCGCGGAGAGCCGCGCGACCTGCGTTTCCAGGGCGGCTCGGTCGCCCGGCGAGACAAGTGCCAGCTCACGGATGTGGAAGTCGAGGTCGACGTCACCGTCGACCCAATACGGGTGTCCGAGGCCGAACGGGACCTCCGCGAGGCGCCACCGCAGCGGTGGCAGCAGGTGTAGTCGTTCGGCGACGTGGTCGGCGAGGTCGTCGCGGGTCAGCGGCTTGGTGTGGTTGTCGAGGATGACGAGGCTCGACACGTTCGTCACGGTTCGGCCGTCCTCGGCGGCGAGGAAGAAGTTGTCGAGGCTGGTCAGGGCGCGCATGTGGGGGAGGCTTTCTCAGACGGGGAGAGGGATTCGCGCAGGGCGCAGCAGAATTCGGCCGGGACGGCCGGGAAGCGGAACGGGTCCGCGGACACCACCGACCGGTGGGGCGGTCGGTGGTGTCCGCAGAGTCTCAGAGCGACGGGTCGACGATGATCTTCGCGTCGTGCGGGTTGTTCGCCAGACGCTCGAAGGCGTCCGCGATCCCGTCGAGGCCGACCGTGCCGGTGAGCAACGGCTCGGCGTCGATCTTTCCGGCGGCCAGGAGTGCGAAGGTCTCCGCGAACTCCTGCGGCGTGTAGTACGCCGAGAACTGCAGGTCGAGCTCCTTCATCATGCACTGGGCAGGCATGAAGGCGTCGGACTCCATGTTCACGCCGACGACCACGATGGTCGATCCGGCCGGTACGCCCGCGATGATCTCCTGGATCAGGTTGGGCACACCGACGCACTCGAAGGCGACGGTCCGACGGAACGGCATCTGACCGAGCATGCCGGTCGGCGGGGCCATCCGGGCGGGGTCGTCGGTGGCGGCCGCGGCGACGAGCGCTTCGTAGGGCGAGCTCTCAGCCGGATCGACGACCACGTCGGCGCCGAGACGCTTGGCCAGGTCACGGCGTTCCGGAGAGAAGTCCGCGGCGATAATCGGCCCGACGCCCTTCATCTTCAGGATCGCGATGATGGCGAGTCCGATCGGACCACAGCCGACGACCAGCGGAACGTCATCGGCGCCCAGCTCGGCGTGTCCGACCGCGCGGTACGCGACCGCCATCGGCTCGGTCAACGCCGCGAGCTCGGTGGACATCTCGTCCGGGACCTCGATCAGCAGAGGCTCGGAGAGCAGCATCTTCTCGGCGTATGCGCCCGGTGCTTCCGGGCCCTGGAAGCCGAGGAACACGGGTGCCTCGCGGACCAGGATCGGCATGGACACGACTCGCCGGCCGACCTGGATCTTCTGCTCGGTGTTCGGTCCGTACGACGCCACCCGTCCGACGAATTCGTGGCCGAACACCAGCGGCTTGGACAGGTCCATCATCTCGAAGCCGACCACGGCCTTCGTCGTGGCGTTCAGGTCCGCGCCATGATGCATGGCGTGTAGGTCCGAGCCACAGATGCCGCAGGCGAGCACGTCGACGAGGACCTCGCCGGGGCCCGGAGTGGGCTCCGGCACCTCGGCGACGCGAAGCTTCTCGTCCTGCATCAACACCGCGCGCATCAGACGGTCTCCACGGTGTTGCCGGCGAAACCACCCGTGATGAAGTTGATCGGCCCCAGGCCCTGGGCCTCGGACAGGGCGCCGGTGAGGTGGTGGATCAGCGCGGCGTCGAGGACCGAGTGGAAGGTGCCGTCCTCGTTGAAGTTGACGTTCGCGCCGGAGATGCTGAAGAGGACCACGGTGTCCTCGGTGTTGGATTCGGGGCAGGTCAGGCTGTGTGCCGACGCGCCCGGCTCGTAGAGGTACGAGCCCGCGGTCTGCGGCTGATCCGGGTATTCCGAGTAGAGCCAGCAGCCGCTCAGCGTGTAGGCGTCCACGGTGCCGGTGTGATAGTGCAGCGGGATCGACGCGCCGGGAGCGAAGGTGGCCAGCACGACCCATTCACCCTTCTCCAGGTCGAGGCGCAGCGGCTTGAAGTGCACGCCCGGGCCGAGGGAGTCGCGGATCAGCGGGCTCTGCTCGGCGTTGACCGTCAGCAGCTCGCCCTGGGGGAGCGCCATGACGGGGAGAAGGGCGCCGGACATCGTGGTGGCTGGGCCGGGGACTGTGGGAGCGGACATGTGGTGTTCCTTTCACCTCTGTTTGGGCTGTGATGAACACCATGCCGGGTTGTGGGCGGAATCTCTTGACCGCAGAGGACACTTTCTTGATCTTTGGAGACAAGTTTGTGATCCAGGGCACGTTTTTTGAGTGGGGCGGTGACTACCGATGCGGATCGGCCCAGTCTGGGCAGCGTCAGGCGTGAGTTCCCACTGCGCTGCGGTGGGTTGCCCGGAACTCGGTCGGTCCGGTGCCGAACCATCGACGACACGATCGCGTCAGTACGCTCTGTTCGGAATAGCCCAACTCGTGGGCCAGGTGTGTCAGAGCCATGTCGGTGTCGCGTAGCCAGTGTTCGGCGAGTTCGCGTCGCACGCCGTCGACGATGTCGGCATATGTGGTTCCCTCGGCGGTGAGGCGGCGTTGCAGCGTCTTGGGATGAAGGTGGAACTGCCTCGCGGTGACGGAGAGGGTGGCGGCGCCGGTGGGCAGGAGCTGTCGGACGAGGTCTCGGACCGACCCGGCCAGATTCCGGTCCTGTCGGTCGATCACGCTGTCGAGGTAGCTCACCATCGCCAGGTGCGCCATCTCGTCGGAGACCAGGTGACGGGTCAGATCACTCGCCTGCATGGTGAAACCGGCGCGCGGCTCAGAAAATCGTGCAGTGCAGGAGAACTCGTGGACATAGTCGGCCGCCGGTCCCAGCGGGTCATGCGGGACGTGCACAGTGAGCGGTGAGTAGGTCGAACCCAGCAGGAATCGCAGGACGCGTAGCGCAACCCCCAGGGACATCTCCATGGCCTGGCGATGCGGGGGAGGATCGGAGATGAGCAGCCGGAACTCCATGAAGGCCGTGGTGGCGTCCGGGAGCGGGACGACCTCGATGGTGATCGCCGGACTGTAGGCGGCCAGATAGTTCTCGAACACGTGCAGCGCATCGGCCACCGTGCGGGTGGTGCGGGCTGCGACACCGACTGGTCCCAGGATCTCGATGCCCTGCCGGCGTGCCATCCGACGACCGAAGTCGGGGGTGCCGGTGGTCTGCGCAGCCGCCTCGAGCACCTGGATCATCGCGACGTAGGTGAAGAACGAATCGAAGTTCCCGACGTCTTCGGGTCGGATGCCGGCCGGGCGGAGGAGTGCCGCGGCATCCGCGCCGAGGGTCGCGGTCTCCTCCATGAACCCCGTCAGACATGTGCCGCGGATCACAGACATGTCCGCAAGTGTCAAGGAAGTGTCTCTTCGAGTCAAGTTCTTGGGGAGTCGGTTGAACATGATGGAGGTCACTCCCAACCGAATGTGAGAGGCAACACATGACCAAGGTGACCAACACCTCGACTCCCGCTCGCCCCGCCCCGTCGCTGGCCGGCCGCAGCATCTTCATCACCGGCGCCAACGGCTTCATCGGCCGGGCTCTGGCCCAGCGATTCCGTGACCTCGGAGCCCGGGTCGGCGGTGTCGATCTGATCGCCGACGCCGACACCAATGTCGTCGCAGGTAACACCGTCGAGCCCGGCACCTGGGATTCCGCCCTCGACGGTGTCGACACCGTGATCCACACCGCGGCCCTGCTGGGTGCCGCACACCCGCTGGATCGTTCCCGCGAGGTGAACGTGATGGGTACCAGCCGGGTGCTGCGGGCTGCGATCAAGGCAGACGTGACCCGCTTCGTGCACCTGTCCTCGGTGGCTGCCTACGGGTTCGACTATCCCGATGGTGTCGACGAGACCTACCCGGTGCAGGTGAACGGTGACGTCTACACCGACACGAAGGTCAACTCCGAGGCGGTGGTGCTCGCCGCACACGGCGCCGGCGAGATCGATGCAACGGTGATCCGGCCGGGCGACGTCTGGGGGCCGGGCTCGGTGTGGGTGCGCTCGCCCATCGCCGAGATGCTCAAACCGACCGGCTTCCCCCTGCCCGATGGCGGCAACGGCATCTTCTCGCCGGTCTACATCGATAACTTCGTCGACGGCATGGTCCTCGCCATCTCTTCCGACAAGGCCGCCGGCCAGGTGTTCACCATCACCGACGGCGTCGGTATCCGCTGTGCCGACTTCTTCGGCCACCTCGCCGAAATGAGCGGCGGCACCATTCGCACACTGCCGATGTCGGTGGCCGCGCCGCTCGCCGACGTCCTCGGCGGACTGCTTCGTCGCCTCGGCCAGCCCAGCGATCTGTGCGCCGGCACGATGGGGCTGCTGAACCGTCCGGGCACCTACTCGATCGGAAAGGCCCGTGAGGTGCTCGGCTACGAGCCCCTGGTCTCCATCGATGAGGGCATGAGTCGCGTCCGCGAGTGGGCTCGGGAAACGAAACTCATCACGCGCTGATCGCTGCGCAAACTCGGTCGCGAGGTACGAGCGATGCGTGACCACTCCGGTCCCTGAGGGGCCTCGCGAGGTACGAGCGATGGGTGACCAGCCCGGTCCCTGAGGAGCCTCGCGAGGTACGGGCGATGGGTGACCACTCCGGTCCCTGAGGAGCCTCGCGAGGTACGGGCGATGGGTGACTACCCCGGTCCCTGAGGAGCCTCGCGAGGTACGGGCGATGGGTGACCAGCCCGGTCCCTGAGGAGCCTCGCGAGGTACGGGCGATGGGTGACCACTCCGGTCCCTGAGGAGCCTCGCGAGGTACGAGCGATGCGTCACGAAGGGCGCCCTTCGTGACGTCCTCCGCTAGCGCTCCGGACTCCTCAGGGGGCGGTGTTGGGAACTCCGTTTCCGCGCTAAGGGGTGTGAGCGGTGGTGGGAACTCCGTTTCCGCGCGGAGCAAGGTGCGAGCGGTGGTGGGAACTCCGTTTCCGCGCGGAGCAAGGTGCGAGCGGTGGTGGGAACGCCGTTTCCGCGCGGAGCAAGGTGTGAGCGGTGCGTGACGAAGGCCCTTCGTGACGCATCCTCGCAGGCTCGGAGGCTCCTCAGGGACCGGTGGTTGGTTTGCGAGCTTCCCCGGTCCCTGAGGAGCGAGCTTGCGAGCGTCACGAAGGGCGGCCCCAAAGGCGAGGTGACCTGTCAGCGTGGCTGGTCCCACACGGTCATCAGTTCGCTGATGATGTCGACGGACATGCCCAGCGCGCCGAGATGGCTCTCACCGTGCATCGTGAACAGCTTGGCGTCGGGGAGCAGAGACACCATGTGCTCGCCGTGCTCGTGCGGGATGATGTGGTCGCGGTCGCCGTGCCACCAGCGGACCGGCACCGACACCTCGGGCACACGGAATCCCCAGTCCCGGGAGAACACCACGATGTCGGCGAACGGCGCCTCCATGCGCCGGGACCCGCCGTGCAGCAGATCGTCGAGGAACATCGCCCGGAATTCCGGGCGTGACAACAACTCTCGGTCACCCTGTGGGGAGAGTCGGCCGTAGATCTTGATCGCCGGTTCGGCGATGGGTCGGGCCACGCTGAGGACCGAACTCACCACTTTGCCCACCGGCGCGCCTGCTACGCCGAGGATCGGTGCCGCCGCCTGACCCATGCGCATCGCTCCGCCGCCGATGGCGTCGGGTCCGACCGTGGGCGCGACACCGCCCAGGATGCCCGCCGCGACCACACGGTCGGGAAATGCGTGCGCGACCCCGAGTGCGTACGGCCCGCCGCCGGACAATCCTATGACGGCGAACTCGTCGATACCCAGTGAGTCGGCGACGATCTCGAGGTCGGTGGCGAACTCGGACACGCTGCGATAGCGGTACGGCGTGGACGATCCGACGCCGGGTCGGTCCAGACCGATGATCCGGTACCCGTTCTCGGCGGCGAAGGCGCGGGCCTCGGTGGGTATCTGACGTCGCGCACCGGGGGTCCCGTGCAGCCAGAACAGGGCGCGGCCGGTGGCCGACCCGAACTCGGCGAAACCGATTCGCCGTCGTCCGTCGCCGACCGACACGGCCCCTTCGATCTTGGGACGGTCGATGTCCATCATGTCTTCGAGCATCCCACGCCTGGCTGTGTCGTGGGTCACGGGCCCTGGTCGCGAGCACGCGACGATCCGATGAACTCATTGTGCTTCGCTCCCGAAACCGGACCGTCGACGCCCGCGGTGGCGAACACTGGGGAACGCCAGGACACACAGATGTACAAGGTGGTGCGGAGATGACAGGCAATGGTCAGACGTTCACGGCGGCGGTGGTCACCGGCTTCGGTGATCCACTCGAGATCACCGAGCTCGAGGTACCCGAGCCCGGACACGGTCAGGCGCTGGTGAAACTCGAGACGTCCGGCGTCTGCCACACCGACCTGCACGCGGCGCACGGCGACTGGCCGGTCAAACCGTCGCCACCGTTCGTGCCCGGTCACGAGGGGTATGGCACGGTTGTCGCGGTCGGCCCCGGCGTGACCGAACTCGCCGTGGGGGACAAGGTCGGCAATGCCTGGCTGTGGTCGGCGTGCGGGACTTGCGAGTACTGCCGGACCGGGTGGGAGACGCTGTGCGAGAAGCAGCAGAACGGCGGCTATTCGGTCAATGGTTCGTTCGGCACCCACATGCTGGTCGACGAGAAGTTCGCGGCCCGCATCCCCGACGGACTCGACCCGGTGGAGGTCGCCCCGATCCTCTGCGCGGGTGTGACCGTCTACAAGGGTCTGAAGGTGTCGCAGACCAGGCCGGGGCAGTGGATGGTGATCTCCGGGATCGGCGGACTCGGCCATGTCGCGGTGCAGTACGCCACGGCCATGGGCATGCGGGTGGCGGCCGTCGACATCGGCGACGACAAACTGGAGCTGGCCCGCGAGCTCGGCGCCGAGGTGACGGTGAATGCCGCCGACACCGACGTCACCGCGGCGATCGTCGATCAGACCGGCGGCGCGCACGGCGTGCTGGTGACCGCCGTCCATCCGCAGGCCTTCGGCCAGGCGATCGGCATGGCCCGACGAGGTGGAACCATCGTGTTCGTCGGACTGCCGCCGGGAGATTTCCCGGCGCCGATCTTCGATGTCGTGCTGAAGGGCCTCACCATCCGCGGGTCGATCGTGGGGACGCGTCAGGACATGGCGGAGGCGCTCGACTTCTATGCCCGCGGCCTGGTGAAGCCGACGGTCACGACCACCCGCCTCGACGAGATCAACGATGTCTTCCGCCGTATGGAGGAGGGCAAGATCGAGGGTCGAATGGTCATCGATTACCGCTGATCACAGGTGTTTCTCAACCTGAACCGCGTACCGTCGTCAGTGTGAGATCTGACTTCGCGCGTGGGGCGGCCCGCGCCTTCGGCCATGTCACACGCCCGTACCCGGCGCGCAACATTCCGTCCGGGTCGATGCTCGATCTGCCGGGGCGCGGTGAGGTGTTCGTCACCGACTCCGGCCCCAAGGATGCGCCCGTGGTGTTCCTGCTGCACTCGGTGCTCACCACCGGACTGCTCTGCTGGTATCCGGTCATCCCCGAGCTGAACAAGCGGTATCGGGTGATCACCATGGACCAGCGCTGGCACGGGCGTGGCATCCGGTCGGACGAATTCGATCTGCGCGACTGTGCCGACGACGTGGTCGCGGTCGCCGACGCGCTCGGGATCCGGCGGTTCACCGCGGCAGGTTTCTCGATGGGTGGCGGCATCGCCCAGCTCGTGTGGCGTCGACACCGGCAGCGTGTCTCCGGTCTGGTCCTCTGCTCGACCGGTCCGTACTTCAGCACCAATGATCCGGACCTGCGCGCACAGTCGCAGCGCACCGGGCGGATATTGACGGCGATGAACCGCCTGCTGCCGCGTCCTCGGGTCGGCCGCCTCGACGACACATCCGTGCACACCGCGGTGTGGGCTCTGCGGCAGTTCTTCTCCACCCCGCTGTCGCACATGGGACAGTTCGGCGACGGACTCGGCGCGTTCGACTCGCGGTCGTGGCTGGCCGACGTGGACGTTCCCACCTCGGTGGTGGTCTCGGTGCGCGATCGGGTCGTCGAGCCCGCTCGTCAGCAGCTGCTACTCGACGGCATCCGCGGCTCGCGACGGTTCGAGGTCGACGGCGGACACGCGTGTTGTGTGCTCGGGGCCCAGTGGTTCATCCCGCCGTTCGTCGAGGCGGTCGACGCGGTCAGCCACATCTCGGTCGAGACGTAGCGGCACGCCAGCTCAGGCGTTGCCCTGTCGCTGCTGTTCCAGGACGGACAACAGTTCTTCGTAGGGCCCCATCAGGTACGCGCGGTCGCCCGCGGCGAAGCTCGTCCCGCGACGCGGCGGATACTCGAGCGAACCGTCGGTCCGGGCGATCGCGACCACCCGGGTGTGTGCCGAGAGCTCCTTCATCGCGATGCCGTCGAGCCCCTGGCCGGCGTGGATCGCGACCCGTCCCACCATGAACGACTGCGACCGCACCGACATCGTGCCCAGCACCTCCAGGCCGAGCGCGGCACCGATGAACCAGGGCGCGGCGAGCTCGGCCGTCGACCGGACGTTGCGGAACCCGAACCGGGCCGTGAGGGCGTCGGCGAGCGGCCGGTCGAAGATCCGCATCACCACCGGCACGCCGCGCCGGTACGGCGTGTCGGCCCACCGGTCGCCCAGGACACCGCGTGCGGTGATGCCGATCTCCACGTTGACCATGTCGTTGCTGGTCAGGACGGCCACTGCGGATGCGCGGTCGACGCCGGCGTCGAACAGGGTCTCCGGCAGGGTGGCATCGCCGACCACGATCGGGATGCCGAGGTCGCGGGCGGCAGACACATAGCGGTCGGCCTGCGATATCTCGACGATGACGACCTGACGACCGCGGGCACGGAGCTCGCGCGCAACGCGGATTCCGAAGGTGCCCAGCCCGATCACCACCACATGCCCCGACATCATGCGTGCCCGGCGTCGGCCGATGGTGTGGGAGAACCGCCGGGACACCAGCAGCTCGGCGAGGAACGCCATCACCAGGGCGGTCGTGGTGAGGCCGGCGAACATCAACACGATCGACCAGACCCGCAGCCACGTCGGTTGAAACGAGAAGTTGAAGTCGCCGTAGCCGACGGTCGCGACGGTCTCGGTACTGAAATAGATCGCGTCGAGCACCGACATCCCGGGGCGCTGATAGCCGAAGCGCAGCACGATGGTGGACACGATCAGCAGGCTCGCGAGCGCACCGAGCATCCGGAAGAAGTTCGGGTTCACGTCCTGGACGAACGACGATACGGCCTGACGTAGCCGACTCAGCGGGCCGATTCTGGGTTTCGTCGCGTCCGACCGTCTCACCGGTTCCTGCCCGACATCGATCCGATGCTCGGCGAACTGCCGCGGTGTACCGAACATCGTCGCGGTGTCTCCGGGACGCACGATGACGTCACGTCCGGGGCAGGCGGTCAGCCCGGGGCGGTGCGACCGGTCTCCCGGCCCGGCCGCGACCGCGACGGGCGCGAGGTCGCCGAAGAGTTCCCGCAGGGTGGATTCGGTCTGGATCGGCAGCTGGGCGGCGACGAACGGTACGCCCTCGATCTCCAGGTGATACTCGGGGTGGCCTTCGCAGGCCTCGATCACCGACGGCGCCGCCAGCTCGGCGATGTCGAGGGTGGCGCCGGGGAATATGCCGTCGGAGAGCGCACCGCGCACCGTGGTGTTGGCCATCTGCGTGACCACGCGGACATCGGGTCGCAGCTCCCCGGCGGTCAGTGCGGTCTCCAGATTCCACAGTTCGTCGTCGGCGACACACACCACGGCCAGCGCGGATTCGATGCCGGCATCGACCAGTGCGGCGCTGACACTCACCACCGAGGTGTGATGATCGATCTCCCACCGGCGCAGCGCGGCAACGAGTTCGGGCTCGACGCTGCGCACCACGAGTACCACCCGCTCGCCGGAGCCGATCAGCTGCTCCACGATGCGGACACCCATTGCGGAGAATCCGCAGACGATCAGGTGCCCTCGGTCGGCCATCGAATCCTTTCCTCGGAGCGTCTCCTCAGGCACACGCCTGACGAGACGACTGTACGAGTCCTCGGCTGTTCGCGCCGGTGGTCCGGTGCGGGCGGTTCACGGCGCCCCGGTGATGATCACGTGCAGGGTGCGCGGCCCGTGCACCCCTTCGACGCGGTCGAGCTCGATGTCGCTGGTGGCGCTGGGGCCGCTGATCCACGTCTGTGGCCGCGACTGGACACCGAGTTCGATGAGCCGGGCGACCGCCTGCGGGACGTCGTCGACCACCCGTGCGGCGTCGACGATGCAGATGTGGACGTCGGGGACCAGTGACAGCGCGCGTCGACCTTGCCCGGCACCGTGGTCGAGGACGATGGTGCCGGTGTTGGCGATCCCCACGGTCGCCTCGGTGACGACCGCCCCCACGGTGTCCAGGTCGGCCGCGGAGAGGATGTCGTCGACCCAGGTCAGGTCTGTGTGGACCCGCTGCCGGATCGTCTCGTCGGCGAGGATCGGGCCGTCGACCGCCGCCAGGGCCGTGGCCACCGCCGAGCCGAGCTCGTCCTCGCTCACGTGCACGACGGCTGCCCGGTAGTCGGCCACCCGCTCGGCGAATCTGTCGACGAGGTCGAGGTCCCCGGTGCCGACCGGCCGCCCATACGACCAGTCGACCGGTGTCTCGGTGACATCGGTGTTCGCCACATCGGCGAGGGCCGACCGGACCCGGCCGAGGATCTCCTCGCGGGCGCTCATGATCGCGGCCCTCGGTCGCCGGAGCGCCCACCGCGCTCGCGTTTCCACCAGTCGCGGAACGATTCCGCCGGCGGCACCGGGATGTCGCGGGCCGAGCTCCAACCGGACAGCGGACCGGGCAGCGCGCCGATGGTCATGCGTCGGCCGAAGAACCGGTGGCTGGTGGTGGCGGCCTTCTGCGCGGCCTCCAGACGTTTGTGGCTGCCGAACATCCAGGCCATGGCCTTCATCGCGCCCGACTCCGGGGTGGGCAACCCGCCTCGGTGCTCGTCGACCACCCGGGTTCGCAGGTGCACCAACAGTTCGGGGATCGGGATACGAACCGGGCAGACATCCGAGCAGGCGCCACACAGGCTCGACGCGAACGGCAACGACTGGTCCACCGCCGACGTCGTGCCCCGCAACTGCGGCGTGAGGATCGCGCCGATCGGGCCGGGATAGACCGAGCCGTAGGCGTGGCCGCCCGCGCGTTCATAGACCGGACAGACATTGAGGCAGGCCGAGCAGCGGATACAGCGCAACGCGGCACGCCCGATCTCGTCGGCCAGCGCCGTGCTCCGATTGTTGTCGAGCAGGACGATGTGCATGTCCTGCGGTCCGTCGCCCGTAGTGACGCCGGTCCAGATGGACGTGTAGGGGTTCTCGCGCTCGCCGGTGCTCGATCGCGGCAGCACCTGCAGGAAGACCTCGAGGTCGGCCCAGGTCGGGAGAACTTTCTCGATGCCGACCACACAGATGAGGGTCTCGGGCAAGGTGAGGCACATCCGGCCGTTTCCCTCGGATTCGACGACGACGAGGCTGCCGGTGTCGGCGACGGCGAAGTTGGCGCCGCTGATGCCCACCCTGGCTCGTAAGAACTTCTCCCGCAGGTGAAGCCGCGCCGCTTCGGCAAGCCGCTTCGGTTCGTCGGTCAGGTCGTCGGGTGCCGCGCGTCCGACCTCGCCCATTCGCCGCCGGAAGATGTCGCGGACCTCGCTGCGGTTGCGGTGGATGGCCGGAACCAGGATGTGGCTGGGCCAGTCGTCGCCGAGTTGCACGATGAGTTCGGCGAGATCGGTTTCCCAGGCATCGATCCCGGCGGCCGCGAGCGCCTCGTTGAGCTCGATCTCCTGGGTGGCCATGGATTTCACCTTGACCACTTCGTCGGCGCCGGTCGCGCGCACGAGGTCGACGACGATCCGGTTGGCCTCCTCGGCATCTCGGGCCCAGTGTACGACGGCGCCTGCTGCGGTGGCGTTTTCCTCGAACTGGACGAGGTAGTCGTCGAGGTGGCGCAGCGTCCGGTTCTTGATGGCCTCGGCCGCCAGGCGGAGCTCTTCCCAGTTGTCGAGCTCGCTCACCACCTCGGCGCGCTTGCTGCGGATGATCCCGGTGGCGTGGGCGAGGTTGCGGCGCTGCGTCGTGTTGGTCAGCTCGTCGCGCGCGGCGATCGGGAACTTCGGCATGCCGACGAAGGCGGACGTCACCCCCACGTGTGGATGTGCGGCGTCGACGGTCTCGTCAGCGGTGCTCATGCCGGTTCCTCCTCGGTGGACACCAGGATCTCGGCCAGGTGCATCATCCGGATCCCGGATCGCTCTCGAGAGAGCAGTCCGCCGATATGTGCCAGACACGAGTTATCTCCCGCGACAAGCACTTCGGCCCGGGTTTCCTTGACGTTGGCCGCCTTGTCCGACCCCATCGCCACGGACACGTCGGCGTTCTTCATCGCGAAGGTCCCACCGAAGCCGCAGCAGTCCTCGGCGGCGGGCAACTCGACCAGGTCGATGCCGCGCACTTGGCGGAGCAGCTGCAGAGGTTTGTCGCCGACCCGCAGCATGCGCAGCGAATGGCATGTCGGGTGATAGGTCACACGGTGCGGGAAGTATGCGCCGACATCGGTGACCTGCAGGACGTCGACGAGGAACTCGCTGAGTTCGAACACCTTTGGGGTCAGCGAGTCCACCGCACTGAGGAGTCGTCGGTCGCCCGCCCGGTCGGCGATGTCGCGGTGCTGATGCCGGACCGATCCCACACACGACCCCGAGGGCGCGACCACGGCGTCGTAGTCGCCGAACACCTCGGTGAACTGCCGCACGCCGGGAATTGCTTCTTCGGCATAGCCGGTGTTGGTGAACATCTGTCCACAACAGGTCTGTTCGATCGGGAACTCGACCTCGACCCCGAGGCGCTCGAGCAGGAGCACAGCCGCTTTCGGGGTGTTCGGCCACATGGTGTCGTTGAAGCAGGTGGCGAACAGTGCGACCCTCATGACGCGATCATCCTCCACCGGGGGATCGTGCGCAGCCCGATCGTCGAAGGCTGTTCGGGACCGGCGTGGGGCGGGCCGATCCGCGCAGGCCGATGGCCCGTCAGGAGGTGTCGGCGGTCGGTCTCGCCTCGGACCCGATGTCCACCGAGGTGCTGGGTTCGGAGGCGTCCGACGGAGGCGGCGGTGAAGCGGCTCCGTCGGGTTTGAGCTGATCCTTGTACATGTCCAGGAAGTGCGCGTGCGTCATCGGTGTCACCTTGTGCTTCTCGGCACGCAGACCCATGAACAAGGTGACGATCATCAGACTGACGAGGATGAAGATCGGCAGCCCGACGACGGTGATGACCTCCTGCAGTGCGCTGAGTCCGGCCTCGCCACCGACCACGATCAGGGTCGCGGCGACCGCTCCCTCGGTCAGTCCCCAGAACACTCGTTGCCGGACCGGTCCCGCCTCGGCATCGCCCGAGCACAACATGTCGACGACCAGCGACGCCGAATCCGACGAGGTGGCGAAGAACAGCGCCACCACGACCACGGCGATGCCCTGGATCAGCGTCGTGAGCGGGAAGTTCGCGAAGAACTCGAACATCGCCAATGGCACACTGTCGGCCACTGCCGCCGAGATCGGTCCGCCATCGCCGCCGATGCCGTCGATCTCCATGGCCGACCATCCGAAGATGACGAACCACACCAGGGTGAACAGCGACGGGGCGACGAGCACACCGCCGACGAACTGCCGGATGGTGCGGCCCCGGGAGATGCGGGCGAGGAATACGCCCATGAATGGTGCCCACGTGACGGTCCATGCCCAATAGAAGACCGTCCAGCCGCCCTGCCAGCCCCAGCCGCCCTCCTTGGTGAAGTCGGCCATCGCGTCGTTCCAGAACGCCAGCGGGACGATCTCGGCGGCGTAGGAGCCGAGACTCTCGATCACCTGTCGTAGCAGGAAGACGGTGTCGGAGAAGACCAACACGAACAGCATCAGGCCGACCGCCATCAGGATGTTGATGTTGGACAGGCGTTTCACGCCCTTCTCCAACCCGACGACGATCGACGAGGTCGCGACGACGGTGAGGGTGGTGATGATGATGACCTTCGCCCAGACCGAGTCGGGCAGTCCGATGAGTTCGCTGAGCCCGGCGTTGATCTGCGAGGTACCCAGGCCGAGGGACACCGCGAGGCCGAAGACCGTTCCCAGTACCGCAGCGACGTCGATGGCCTTGCCGATCGGCCCGTGGATGCGCTCTTTGAGGACCGGGTAGAACACCGACGAGACGCGCATCGGCAATTTGTATCGGTAGATGAAGAAGCCGAAGGCGAGTCCGGGCAGGGTGAAGATGGCCCAGGTGTGCAGGCTGAGGTGATAGAGCGAAATGTTCATCGCATCCTCGGCCGCCTCGGGGCTGTACGGCGCGACGCCCTCGAACGGGGGATTCGAGAAGTGTGAGATCGGCTCTGCGACACCCCAGAACATGAGTACGGTGCCGATCCCTCCGGCGAAGAGCATGGCGAACCAGGAGAGATTCGAATACGCGGGTTTGTCCCCGTCGTCGCCCAGGCGCAGCCGGCCGTACTTGCTCAACGCCACACAGATGAGGAATATCAACCAGACGGTCACACCGAGGATGAAGAACCATCCCAGATTCGTGACGATCCATTCACGCCCGTTGCCGAACGCATCGCCCACCCAGTCCTGGAAGATCAGGAACAGGACGAGCAAGGAGATCGTCAGGCCGGCTGACCAGAAGAAGATGTGCGGATTCGTCCGAAGGCCGAGTTTACGTGCGAGAGTATCCACTTTTCGCCGTCTCCAATTCTCGACGGCTCCATCGTGGGTTCGGTTTCGTTGCTGGTCGGATCGCGTGTGATCGGGAGTACCGTCGACTGTTTCTCAGCATCGTCGTTCGCGGCGGCGTTGGCCACCGATGCAATCGAGTCGTTACATTTGCGAAGTTTGTCCGGTTTGGGTGCAGACGGCGGGCGCGATGCGATTGGCACATCTGTACGGTTGAATCGAGTCCACATGACCGCGCAAGATCCTGAGCGAAAGGACATGTATGTCGCAGCCCGCGACGATCGAGGCAAAGAGAGAGAAGGATCCGACCAAGGGCTATGTGGCACTGCTCGGCTGGAGTCTGGGGGCCATCGAGGCCGTCGACAGATTCGACCGCCGCTACGTCGTGGTGGCGCCCGATTGGGCCGAGGAGTACTGCGCTGAGCATGACATCCCTTATGTGTCATGGAATTTCGAAAGACTCAACGACCGGTCGCTGGAGATCGCCGAGACGCTGCAGGACATGGGCGTCGACGTCGCGATCCCGCTGTTCGAGGAGACCGTCGAATGGGCCGGTGCCATCAACTCGGTCCTGATGAACAAGCCTCGACTCTTCGGTCAGGCAATGCTGTTGCGCGACAAGGCGCTGATGAAGCGTCGCGCGCAGCTCGGTGGCATCCGGGTCGGCATCTTCGAGGAGGCGCACGATCGCGAGGACGTGATCCGCTTTCTGCGCCGCGTGAACCAGACGTTGCTCAAACTCGACGGGGATCCGAACGACCCGATCCACCTCAAGGCCTTCGACAAGGCCGGCTGCCTGGGTCATCGCGTCATCCGAACTCCCGACGAGGTCGACTCGATCCCGGACGAAGAATTCCCGGTGCTGATGGAATCACATCTCGATGGTTGGGAATTCGCGGTCGAGGCATGGATTCACAACGGAAAGATCAAGTTCCTCAACATCTCGGAGTATGTGACCTTGGGGTACTCGGTCTTCGTACCGGCCACGCCCGAGCTCGAGAAGTACCGGCCACAGATCACCGCGCAGATCGAGAAGCTGATCAAGACGTTCGACATCGACTTCGGATTCGTGCATCCGGAGTACTTCGTCACCAACGACGGCGAGATGTACTTCGGCGAAGTCGCTTACCGGCCACCGGGTTTCAAGGTGTTCGAGCTGCTCGAACGTGCCTACGGCTTCAATGCCTATCAGGCGCTGGTGCTCTCGTTCGACCCCAAGACCACCGAGGAGGAGATCGACGCGTTCTTCCCGCGTGAGGTGGTCGACGCGAACGGTATCGCCGGGTGTTTCGGGGTGTACCCGCGTCGCCGCGTGGTGTCCAATCTGGAGATCCCCGAGGTCACCGCCGACGACGACTACTACGAGACCAACGATCTCTCCGAGCCGCTGGAGGAGACCGTCACCAAACGCACGGCTTTCGGCACGCACTGGGGTCTGCTCTACTTCTTCGGCGAGGACCCGTACCGGATGCGTGATCTCCTCAAGCAGCAGGAAGAGCTCGACTTTTACGTATGACGGTTCGCGTTGGGCCACAGGACGGCGCCGCGCGGACCTCGAGGACAGCAGAGGTTTTCGTGGCCACTTTGGACGCCCCCGATCCCGGCCGGGCGCTCGCATCCCGGATCGAACAGCTCGATCACGCGGTCGCGGCGATCCGGGATGCGCCGGACTATGCCAAGCCGGGCAAGCTGCGTCGGGTCCTGGACTCGCTGCGCCGTGTGCTGACGCAGGACGGCGGGGCGGCGGCGATCCGCGATCGTGCCGGCGCGCTGGAGGCGGCGGGCGTGTTCGCGGGGTCGGACTGGGATCACCCGGCCATCCTGGTGCCCGGCCTCGCCGGGCCGAGCTTGCGCAGCGATCACGCCGACACCGTGGTCCTCGAGGTGACCAGTGAGTTGCGGATGCTGGCGATCGCCATGGGGGAGCACAGTCGCGACGACGTGACCGCCGAGGATGCCCGTCGGTTTCTCTCCCAGATCCTCGCGATGAACTTGGAGGTGCTGCTCGCCGCGCCGTCGGAAGCCGACCGTGTGCGACAGGGCCGCACCGCGCACATGACTCGAGACGTGTTCGGCTACATCGTCGATCAGATCGGCTACGACAGCGTGCTCGACGAACTCGTCGAGGAACTCTGGCGGATACTTCGGCAGCGTCCCATCCAGGTGGACCACGTGACCGCGATGGTCACGCGGATCGCGATCCAGCGCAACGACCCGTCGGTGGACCTCGGGTCCGCGGGTCAGGGACTCGATCGCCTGACCAGCGCCCTGTTCGGCCCGACCGAGGCGTGTCGAGAGGACCCCGGCGTCGACGTGTATCTGTCCCGGGTGGCCGCGATGGACGCCGAGGGGCTGGAGTTCGAGGCCCGTGGCTTCGCCCGCGCGATGCACGACACCGGACTGGTCTCGGCGTATCACGCTGCGCTGGTGCGCTTCCTGGTCGACGACAACATGTACCTGCTGCCCGAGGCGCTGGGGGTGTCGGACGTGGGCCGCAACTGCCTGCTGCGCTACCCGGAGCTCGTGCACGAGTTGATCATGCGGGCGGTCCATCCGCACTCGCCGCAGTGTCTGTACGGCCTCGCGCTGCTGTTGGATCGCGGGATCCTGCATCAGCCGCCGGTGGTCCCGTCGCTGTGGCGACAGGCGGGACTCACCCTCACACCGCGGGTGAGTGAGCGTATGCATGCCGCGTTCGGCCCGGACGTCGATCCCGCCGCGCTGTTGTTGGGTGGCCTGCTGTCCATGTTGGGCCAGCCACTCGGGGTCGGACAGGGCGACAACCCGACGTGCCAGGCAGCCCGAGCGCTGTCCATGTGGGCCTACAACGATCCCGACTACCTTCTGCAGGTCGTGGCGTGGGCGGCCCGCGACGATGAGGTCGTCGCCCATTTCGAGGGGCAGGCCATCTCATCGGCCGACAGTGTGGGCGGGGTCGCCGCCACCGACCCCATCGACCTCGATCCGGTGTCGTTGCTGGTCGTCCCGCATCTCGACCGGATCTATGCGGAGATGGTCCGCCGCTGCGCGGGACGGCCCGGTGACCCGCATCGCTGGGTGAACCCCGAGTTCCACGGCTGGTGGTCGGCCCGGGGATTCCGGATCAACGTCGACGTCGAGACCGGTAACCTGATCGACCTCGACGACTTCATCCGCCAGTTCTATGCGGCGTATCACCCCGCCTACAACGGCGGCCAACCGCTCATCCACCCCCAGCCGGCCGGGATCGCCTTCACCGACAGCGCGGCCCGTTATGTCGGCTGGCACGCGATCACGATCCTGCGCGTGACCGACGACCCGAACGGGGTCGTCCGCGTGTACTTCTTCAACCCGAACAACGACAGCGGCCAGGACTGGGGCGACGGTGTCGTCGTCGGCACCGCCGGCAACGGCGAGCGGCCGGGCGAGGGGTCGTTGCCGTTCGAGCAGTTCGCCTCCCGGCTGTACATCTTCCACGCCGACCCGCTCGAGGACGGTGCACCCGAGGAGGTCCCGGCCGCCGACGTCGCCGATGTGGTCGGCTACATCGAACGCAGCTGGGGCGCCGATCGGATGCCGGCCACCTCAGAAGCCGGCGCGTAGCCACGGATGGATTCTCGCTCCCCGATTACGTTCCCGCTCCCTCGATCGAAGGAGCGAGAACGAAATGGGGGAGCGACAGGCGCCTGTCACCCTCGGCACCGTCGGTCAGTGGACGCCGGGCGGCGGGACGGCTCCCATCTGGACGAACAGATTGAGCAGGTCGCTGATGCCCCAACGGCTGACGATCTTCCCGTCGACGACTTCGAAGATGGTGACACCGCGCATCGACACATCCTTGCCGGTGGCCGGTATGCCCAGTAGTTCGCCGGTGTGGCGGCCACCGGCGGTGAGCCAGGTGGCCACGAGGTCGCCTTCGGCGATCTGGCCCTCGATGACGTGTGATGGTGCGGAGAACGCCGACTGGTTGACCTCGTAGACCTGTCGGGCCCCGTCGATGCCGGCCGCGAGTCCGGGAATGGGAAGCGGTGTGTGGTCCACGTAGTTCGGGTCGAAATAGTCCGTGTGCAGGGTGGGACTCAGCGCATCGATGTCGTGGAACAGTCGCCGGATCAGCGCCTTGTTCGCCTCGGTCGTGCTCGTTTCGTCGCCCCGCTCGGCGTCGAGAAGAGACATCAGGCGCTCGCCGCGGCCGGGAGCGCGCCGAGTTGGGCGAGCAGACTCATGTCATCGAGTCGGTTCCATCGCTCGGCGATCAGCCCGTCGACGAAGCGCACGATGGTGATGCCCTCCACGGCGAGCGGACGGCCGGTTCCGGCGGCGCCGAACAGTTCCCCGCGGTGGGTACCGGTGAGAGTGAATCGGAGCGCGACACGATCTCCATCTGTGAGGACGTCGGTCGCCGTGATCCGCGCATCCGGTACCGCTTCGATGAGGGTACGGAAGAACTCGGCAATGCCGTCGCGGGTAGGGGCGAAGGCGTCGGGAAACCCATGGAACCGGCAGTCGGGCGCGTACAGAGAGGTCACATAGCCCTGCACGTTCCCGGCGTTGAGTTTGTCCACTGCGTTGGCGATGGTGGCGGTGTAATCAGTCGTGGTCACGATGGGTTCCTTTGCGAGTTGTGGTTGCCTCCTGATACTCGCCCGATCCTCAGGCGCTGGATAGTTCCAGATCTGTACCCATCACTGAGGTGAAGCCGGCCTCGGACCGACGACCATGAAACGAGCCACCTCCGTGCTTCTCACCCACGCTCCCGGTCAGACAGATAGTCACGGAGGGCGTCCGAGTGTCGCGCCGCCCAGGTCACCGCGAACCGGTGCGCCCACCACCAGCACACCCCGCTGATCGCCATGGCCATCAGCGCACACACCGCGGCATCGGACGTCGGTAGCCGCTGACTGCCGTCGATGTCGGTGATCAGCCACCAGATGCCGAGCGGAATCGCCAGGATGGCTATGGCCGACGCGGGATACACCAGGAACGGCATCACCGTCAGCACCGACCATCGCAGGATCACCGGTCGGAATCGGGACCGCTCACGCCAGCGCCAGCGCAGCGGTCGCTGGTGGTACGGGAACAGCACTCCGAGTACTCCGCTCACCGCGAGCGCGCCGATCGGCACCACAGTCACCGCGAGTATGACGACCGCCGTGTACCGCCAGTCGTTTTCGAAGAAGCCGCACACCACCGCTGCCACCACACACACGGGCGCGATGATCAGCCAGAGGGCGGTTTCCTTGGCGCGCAGGACGGTGCGCAGCGTGTCGGGGTCGTCGAGAAACGTCAGCACGCGATCACTGTCTGCCGCCAGGACATTCGTCGCGGTGACGTCGGCGTACATCCAGCAGGACAACGCGACCGCATATCCCGAGGGTCCGGTGAAGTGGAAGAACCAACTGCGCGGCAAGGCAAACCAGACGAAGGTCATCAGCAGTCCGTTGCTGACGACGACGGCGATGGTGTCACCCGGGTGCTGTCGGATGCGTGTGAACTCGGCGCTCAGCGCGTCGCGGAATCCGATGCCGCCGCTCATGTGCTCTCCGTGGGTTCGACCCAGAAATCGTGCCCTCAGGCTAACGCTCACGGTCGGCGATTCCGCGGTTTTCGTACCCTCGATCGCACTGCCTGTCGGCCGCTTCTCAGGCAGACCGACACATACCCCGATTGGTGGACAGAATACCCCCGGGGGTATTCTGTCCACGAAGTCATCGGAAGGAATGTTTGTGACCATCGATCGTGCTGTGTTGACCATGGCCGGGACCATCGTGCTGATCTCGGTAGTGCTGGCTGTCCTCGTCTCGAACTGGTGGCTGGTGCTGACGGTGTTCGTCGGCCTCAACCTGATCCAGTCGGCCTTCACCGGATTCTGTCCGGCCGCCCTGATCTTCAAGAAGGTGGGGCTCAGGCCCGGCGTGGCCTTCCGCTGATCGGGGGGGGGTCTGCTGCCCTCGTGGGCGCAGGACGGCAGAACACTGAAAATTACTGTGGTACTGGCTGTTTGACTCGTCGGGACGCCGCGCGATCGGGGGCGGCGAGACGGGTGGTTTCGTGGATACTCGGAAAGGGTTGCCGGATGTCGACGCAACGCCACCCGAATCGGTTGTTGCGGTGCGCGTGGTCGGCGTGATCACAACTCGCTGACGGCGCCCGCGACGATGTCGATCGCCAGGGCGGGTGCGCTACCTCCATCGTGAGTCGCGCCACGCGGTTGCGCGTGTTCCGCCCGTGACCAGGCGATTCATGGTGCCCCCACCAGGGCTCGAACCTGGGACCTGCGGATTAAAAGTCCGTAGCTCTACCAACTGAGCTATAGGGGCCGTGCCCTGCGAGCAGGGCGTCGATGAGTTTACAGGTCCCGGGGATCGCTGCGGCAGGGGCCTGCCGCGCACTGCACTCGCGGCGCACGCTCGACCTCGGTGGGCATCACGTGCGGCCGTCGACGATGCCGGATCGGTTGGCGCCCATCCGCATCGCCTCTCGCAACTCCGTGATGGTCGAGACCACGACCAGGGTGTTCGCCGGGCTGGCGCCGGCATCGAGCCACGACGGGTCGCAACTGATCGCCAGGGCATGGTCCGCGTCGACCGCGATCCCGCCGACTTCGTTGAGCGCCGCGAAGATGGTCTGTTCGGCAGCGCTGCCGCCTTCGTGGAAGACGATCGCGCCGGGCCCGACGTCGACCCGGATGCCCGAGGGAGCGATGTAGGCGGCGCCGGCGGGTCGGTGTCCGTCGACGAACGGCGCGTCGTCGGCGTCGAGATCCTCGATCGGCATCGCCAGCAGGTGGCGTGCGACAAATCGCCGGATGGCGTCCTCGTCGAACGGTGTCGCCACCGTTCGATGATCGCTCGGATCGGCCGGACGGACGACAAGCTGTTCCCCCATTGCTCTTGCTTATCATGAACGACGGATCGTTGTCAGCGAAGGGTGGGCGCGAGTCACGTGTCTGAACATCCGGTGTTCAAGGTGGGCGCCAGAGCCACCAAAACCGGCTCCGACCACCTGATTTGTGAATTGTTCGAGGAGTGTCCTAAGCTAAGTCGGCTCCCAACGGAGAACCGGCCCCCTTCGTCTAGCGGCCTAGGACGCCGCCCTTTCAAGGCGGTAGCGCGGGTTCGAATCCCGTAGGGGGTACGCTTGCCCGGCCCCCTGCGGACCGGGGGGAGCACACAACAGAACATGGCCCTGTGGCGCAGTTGGTTAGCGCGCCGCCCTGTCACGGCGGAGGTCGCGGGTTCGAGTCCCGTCAGGGTCGCAATTTATTGCGATTGGCATTCGGTTAGGGTGCCGTCCGGCCAGGTAGCTCAGTTGGTACGAGCGTCCGCCTGAAAAGCGGAAGGTCGCCGGTTCGATCCCGGCCCTGGCCACGTCAAACCCCCGACATCGTTCGGGGGTTTTCTCGTCTCACTGGCGTGTCGAGTCCGAACACCCACATCGATAGGCGATGGCAAACCCTCCAGGTGGGATCGTGTCTTTGACGCGGTCGATCTCTCTCAATTGAATTGTTGTGTGCCAGTTCACGCGGGCGTCAGAACAATCCGAGGAGGACCATTGACCGGTCATACGCAGCTCACCATCGACGGGGCGATCGCGACCGTGCTGCTCGACAACCCCGGTCGGCGTAACGCGGTCTCCTGGGCCGTTCTCGATGAACTGCGCGAGGTCGTCGACAAGGTCTCCAGGTCGCCGGACCTCAGGGTGGTGATCCTCGCCGGGCAGGGTCAGGACTTCAGCGTCGGTGGTGATCTGTCCGCGCCGCTAGAGTCCAGGACGCTGCGCCGCGATTCGGTCGAGGCGGACACGGCCCGGATGCGGCAGGTGGGCAACACCCTGCTCGCCTTCCACCGTCTACCGCAGATCACGGTCGCGGCGATCGACGGCGCGTGTGCCGGCGCCGGCCTGTCGCTCGCTGCGGCCGCCGACTTCCGGATCGCGTCCGAGCGCGCAGTATTCAACACCGCGTTCGTCACCGCGGGGCTGTCGGGTGATCTCGGGGGTGTCTGGTTGATCAGCAATCTGATCGGTGGTGCCCGCGCCCGTGAACTGTTTCTCACGCCGAGTAAGTTGACTGCGGCCCAGGCGCACGATCTGGGGCTGGTCTCAACTGTGGTGTCCGCTGATGTGCTGCACGAGCGAGCCGGCGAGCTCGCACACCGGCTGGCATCCTCGGCGCCGCTGGCGCTGCAGGCGATGAAGCAGAATCTGCTCCAGTCCGCCACCGCGCCCCTGAGCGAGTATCTGCTCGACGAAACCGACCGGATGGTGCGCTGCTTCCATTCCGACGACGCTCGCGAAGCTGCGGGCGCCTTCCTCGACAAGCGCCGACCGGTATTCACCGGTCGCTGACGACCGCGGCCCGCATTCACGCGTACTACCGGTCGGCCTCGACGCGGAAGAAGTGCCAGTGCCACGGCTCGAGTTCGACGGGGAACCCGTCCACCGCGTCACTGAGCTCGAGCGTGATGCCGCCGGTGGCGTCGGCGAGGCGAAACCTGCTTCCCGGCGCGTCTTTCCAGGGGAACTTCACGTGGCCGCCGGCCACCTCGTCACCGAGATTGACCACGATCAGCCACCGGTGTTCGCCGGTCCAGCACCACGCGACGAGGTTGCCGACTGTGGCGTTGCCGGGTCGGCCGGACCGATCGCAGAGCTGCCAGCTGCCGGTACGGAACGTCCTGTCGCGCACTGCCGCGAGCAGAGACCGATGGAAGTCTGCGAGGTCCCGGTCGACCGGTTCGTCCGGGAACCGGCCCAGGAAGACCGGTAGCCGCACCCGGCGACCCTCGATCTGGCCGTCGTGGACCAGGCGTGCCCCGGTCTGGGTCAGGGTCGTGACCGTCACGGCCTTGAGCTGTGCCCGCCCGAACACCTCGGCTGCGCGCGGTTCGTCGTGGTTCTCGACGAATCGCAGCAGCTTGTTCTGGTAGTCGGTGTCGGCGCGCACGTGCTGCAGTACCGCCTCACCGTCGCCGTGACGAAGGTGGTCGTAGAGACGTTTGTCGTAGCAGAAGTCGAACCCCTGCTGCTGTAGCTGCCGTTCGAGGTCCCAGTACGCTTCGGCGATGAACGTGAACCCGGGGTGGGTTTCTCGGACCGCGGGGATGACGGTCGGCCAGTAGTCGTCGGTGGGCCGGTCGCCGACCCGCGACCCCCAAGTGCGTGCGAAGGTGTCGTTCATCATCAACATCGCCATATCGCAGCGCACCCCATCGCACTGGTCGGCGATCGTGCGCAGCACGTCGATGGCGGCGGACCGCAGCGCCGGCGCGAATGCATCGAGCTGAACGACATCCGGCCATGCCGCAAAGTGTGGGTCGCGGCCGTTGGCCAGGATCGTGCCCGCGACCTCGACAAAGGAGGATGGATCGCTGCGCAGATCCTCGACACTGCCGTGCACGAACAACTCCGGATGTGCCGTGGTCCAGGGATGATCGGGAGCAACGTGATTGGGCACGAAATCGAGTAGCAGCCCGACACCCCGCTTTGCCAGGGCCGCCCGCGCCGCCGCGAGGCCGGCCGGACCGCCGAGCGCTGCGTCCACTCGGTAGTCGCGGATGCAATACGGCGACCCGACGACATCGTCAGGGGTGAAGTCGGGCAGTGCCACCTCGAAATCGGCGACCAGATCGGCGTTTTGCAGTGCGATCGCCACACCGGCCGGGCTGCGCTGCCACACCCCCATGAGCCACACGGCGTCGAAACCGTTGTCGGCGATGGTGTCCCACTGCTCGTCGGGGACGGATCCGAGGTCGACGGGCTGTCCGGCCGTCACGCTGAGCTCCCGCAGCCATGGCCACGTGTTGATCTCGAAGACAAACGGGTGGTCCGCGTCGGCCCACCGCGACGCAACGGCTGTCCGGGTCACGATGACACCGCCTTCCGATCGGTCGAGACCGGTCAGCGCCCAGCTAACCACCCGGCGTCACCGGCGGGCGCGGTGTTCACCGAGGATTCCTTCCGGTCGCGGTCGGCTGACGGCGTGCCGCGATGTCATGTGCGCGGGGCGGCGGGCGGTTCCGGGGCGGGGCCCTCGCCCATCAATTCCGGACGCCGCACATCCACCACAGCGCGGATGGCATCGACGACCGCGGCCACCTCGGGCCGCCGGAACGACTCGGTGCGGGCCACCAGCCAGTACGTCAATTGCGCTCCGACGGTGGGCAGGACACGCACCAGGTCGTCGTGGCGGTCGGCCATGTAGCAGGGGAGTAGACCGATGCCGGCGTGCGCCCGAGTGGCCTCCACATGGACGAACACGTTGGTCGACGTCACCGATTCGGCCATCTGCGGCACCAGGGTACGGGCGAGGTCGAGGTCGTCGACCTGCAGCATCGCGTCGACGAAGTAGATCAACGGGTGCGCCGTCAGGTCCTCGGGAGTCTGCGGTGCCGGGTTCTCGGCGAGATACCTCGCCGAGGCGTACAGGCCGAGCCGATAGTCGGCGAGTCGGATCGCCTCGGCGCGATGGACATGGGGCTCGCCGACGACGATCTCGATGTCGAGGCCGGTGCGGTGCTGAGAGGCGAGACGCGTCGCCGTCACGATCTCGACGTTCACGCCCGGATGTCGACGACGCACCGCCACCACCGCAGGGGCCGCCAGATAGGCAGAGAAACCGTCGGTCGCCGACATCCGCACGACGCCACTCAGGGTCGGCGAACCGTCGATGTCGGTCTCGAGCCGACGCACCGCGCCCTCCACCTGCTCGGCCGCGGCGAACGCCCGTCGCCCCCGATCGGTGAGCTCCCATCCGGCGCTGCCGCGGGACAGGACCCGGCCACCGATCGCGCGTTCGAGGGCTTCGATCCGACGGGCCACGGTCGTGTGGTTCAGGTCGAGCAGATCGGCCGCGGTGGTGAAACGGCCACTCCGGCCGACCGCGAGCAAGACGAGCAAGTCGTCGGAACTGAGCTTGTCAACGGGCATATCTGCATTCTTGCAGATGTGATCCGCCCTTTCGGTTATTGCGTGCGCACTTTTGGTTATCGATACTCGACCGAGTACGTGACCCGCATCACACGCAGATCGTGAGGAGACACCATGCACGGTGCAACGAGCACAAGCCCGCCCACACCGGGCGACGCCAAACCATCGGGACTTCGCCGGATCGTCGCCGCGTCGATGGCCGGCACAGTCGTCGAGTGGTACGAGTTCTTCCTGTACGGGACCGCCGCAACGCTGGTGTTCAGCAAGGTGTTCTTCCCGGCCGGAGGGAACGAGCTCGACGCGATCATCGCGGCCTTCGTGACCTACGCGGTCGGTTTCATCGCGCGGCCCCTCGGCGGTGTGGTCTTCGGACACTTCGGTGACAAGTACGGCCGCAAGAAGCTCCTGCAGCTCAGTCTGATCATGGTGGGCGCCGCGACGTTCCTGATGGGCTGCCTGCCGACGTTCGGTCAGGTCGGCTATTGGGCGCCCGCGCTGCTCGTCGCCCTGCGGTTCATCCAGGGATTCGCGGTCGGCGGTGAATGGGGAGGTGCGGTGCTGCTGGTCGCCGAGCACAGCCCCAACCGCTCTCGGGCGTTCTGGTCGTCGTGGCCGCAGGCAGGAGTGCCGGCCGGCAACCTCGTCGCCACGATCGTGCTGCTGGTCCTGACGACCACGCTCTCCGACCAGGCGTTCCTGGGCTGGGGCTGGCGTGTCGCGTTCTGGCTGTCGGCGGTCATCGTGCTGGTCGGATACTACGTGCGGACCAAGGTCACCGACGCGCCCATCTTCGTTGCGGCGCAGCGTGAAGCAGAGGAGATCAAGACCTCGTCGTTCAGTGCGGTGGAGGTGCTCAAGCGCTACCCGCGAGGCGTCTTCACCGCCATGGGCCTCCGGTTCGCCGAGAACATCATGTACTACCTCGTCGTCACCTTCTCGATCACCTATCTCAAGGTCGTGGTGCACGCTCCCACCGCGGACATCCTGTGGTGGATGCTCGCGGCACACGCCGTGCACTTCGCGACGATTCCCCTCGTGGGCCGTCTCGCCGACCGGGTCGGTCGCCGCCCGGTCTACCTGATCGGAGCGGTTCTGACCGCCACCTGGGGCTTCTTCGCCTTCCCGCTCATGCACACCGGCCACTACGGCGTCATCATGTTCGCCATCATCCTGGGCCTGATCTTCCACGCCTTCATGTACGCCCCGCAGCCGGCGATCATGGCGGAGATGTTCCCGACCCGCATGCGCTACTCCGGTGTGTCCCTGGGGTACCAGGTGACGTCCATTGTGGCCGGATCGCTGGCGCCGATCATTGCTGCGTCACTGCTGAGTCGGTTCGACTCGTCGGTGCCGATCGCCATCTACCTCGCCGTGGCATCCGCCATCACGATCGTCGCCGTGATCGCCGCCCGGGAGACCAAGGGCATCGCGTTGGAGACGATCGATGCCGCGGACGCCGCTGCGCACGTCGATGTCGCGGCGCGCGGAGTGAAGGTGCCGGCATGACCGCGACCGGTATGGAGGGACGCCGGGCCCTGGTGACCGGGGCCGCCGCCGGCATCGGCGAGGCGTGTGCCCGCGCTCTGGCGGCACGCGGAGCCCAGGTGGTCGTCGCCGACATCGACGACGTCGGTGCCAAGCAGGTGGCCGCCGACATCGGTGGCACCGCCTGGCAGGTCGATCTGTGTGAGACCGCCGAACTGGACTCACTCGATCTCGACATCGACATCCTGGTCAACAACGCCGGGATCCAGTCCGTGGCACCGATCGAGGAGCTGGACCCCGAGACGTTCCGGCGGATGCAGCGGTTGATGGTCGAGGCGCCGTTCCTGCTGATCCGTGCCGCGTTGCCACGGATGTACGAACGGGGGCACGGGCGGATCGTGAACATCTCGTCGGTGCACGGTCTGCGCGCGTCGGCCTACAAGTCGGCCTACGTCGCGGCGAAGCATGCCCTCGAAGGATTGTCGAAGACGGTGGCGCTCGAGGGTGCGTCTCGCGGCGTCACCAGCAATTGTGTGAACCCGGGCTATGTCGAGACCGAGCTGGTGACCAAGCAGATCGCCGACCAGGCGCGGGTGCACGGGATGGACACCGACGAGGTGGTCGAGAAGATCATGCTGACCGAGAGCGCGATCAAGCGGCTGGTCCGCCCGCATGAGGTCGGGTCCCTGGTGGGGTGGCTGGCCTCGGACGAGGCGTCGATGGTGACCGGGTCGTCCTATCCGATGGACGGTGGGTGGAGCGCACGGTGACGTCGGGGCACCCGGTCGGTCGGCCGGTCGGGTGATCCCGTCCTCGTTAGGCTCTGACTGTGGCAAAGAAAAAGAAGGGTCGAGACAAGCGAAAGCCCCAACGGCATCCCGTGAGGCCACGCCCCGCGAGACCGGAGGCGAGTCCGGAGGATCAGGCGCTGTTTCAGCAACTGCGTCCGGCACTGCGGTCCGATGAGCCGTTAGACCTGCTCATGACCGTCGGAGCGCTCATCGCGGCCACCGACCGGCGTAGCCGCAACCCGTTCGCTCGCGACGAAGAGATCCCGGCGTTGGTCGATGTCGTGGAGTCGTTCATCGGCACGCCGTACGCCGAGACGACCGCGGCGCTGATGGTCATCCGGGCCCTGACGACCGACGAGCTGCTCGCTGCCCGGATCGGCCGTGAACTGGCCACCCGCCGGCACCCGATGCCGGACTGGCTGACCGGGCTCGATCGGGCCCGGCTCGAGCCCGACGTGTGGTTCTTGACCCACATATTGGCCGACGGCGACGACTATCTGCTCGGTGTCTCGCTGCCGTCGGGGCATACCCTGTCGGCGCTGGTGTACGTCGATCACAATCTCGGAACGGTCGTCAAGGATGCCTTTGTCGTCCCCGACTCCTTGGCGGAGTTGTCGAACAAGCTCGCCGACCTGATCGGCGACAGAACACAGACCCTGAAGACCACGGACGCGGCCACCGCACGGGCGGTGATGGAGGACGCGATCGATCACGGGGCACGGATGCTTCCCCCGCTCGAATCCGAGACGTGGCCGATATGCCGCCCACTCGTCGAGTGGATGCTGCGGATGCTGCCGCCGGATGGAGTGGTGCCACGCCGCAAGGAGTGGTCCGACGAGGAGCGGGCGGCGATCGCGGCGGACTTCTTCGCCTCGCCGTTCGGCCAGCCGGTGGACCGCGAGGACGAGCGCGGGTTGATGGACAACCTGTTGTGGTTCGGTACGGACTACGCGAACGGGGACCCGTTCCGTTGGAGCAGCGTCACCGTCGAGCTGCTGCTGGCCGACTGGTTCCCCCGCAAGATCGTCGCCGAGCCCGTATACCTCGCCAAACTACCGAACCTGTTGCGTGCCTTCATCCGCTATGCCCACGATCACGAGGGGATCGTGGCGTCGCTGACCGAGGCCGCGCTGGACGCTGTCGACGACTTCGAGCCCGACTATCAGCGGGTCATCCGGTCGGCACGGCCGCAGGGACCGCAGGCGTTGTTGGCCGGACTGATGGACACCCATGTGGACGTCGAGGACGGGGCCGAGTCAACCACGGGCGGGTCCATGCTCGAGTTCCTCGACCGTTCGGTCGGCGACCGCCTGACCTTGATGGACCTCGACGACGCACCTCTCCCCGACGAATCGTTCGAATGGGCCGGTATTCCCGATGACGTCGTGCCCGCGGTCCGGGAGGTGCTCGCTGCCTGCGATGCCTGCGCCGACGAGCTTCTCGATGTCGAACACCGCACGGCGATGAGACGTTTCCTCAGCCGAGCGGCGGCCGGTGACCCGGAGATCTTCCGCCGCAAGGCGTCGCCCGCCAGGGGTGCGGCAGCCGTCGCCTGGGTGATCTGTCGCGCCAACAGGACCGTCGGACAGTACGACTCGGGTCTGTCCGTGCAGGAGTTGTTGGCGTCATTCGGTGTCAAAGGCAGCGTCTCCCAACGCGCCGAGCCCATGTTGCGGGCCAACGGCGTCAACCCTCACGGGCTGTACGGCGTGATGGACCTCGGTGCGCCGGACCTGCTGATATCCGAGCGACGCGCGGCCATCATCGACGTACGGGACCGGTACGTGAACAGGTGACGAGCGTGGGGGTCTCTCAACGCCGTTGTGGGACAGAAAGAGTCCTCACCCCCGGTCTCAGGGCCGGCCCACCGTGCCTACCCACCCCCGGTCCCTGAGCGGTCCACCGCGCCCTACCCACCCCCGGTCCCTGAGCGGTCCACCGCGCCCTACCCACCCCCGGTCCCTGAGCGGTCCACCGCGCCCTACCCACCCCCGGTCCCTGAGCGGTCCACCGTGCCCAACCCACCCCCGGTCCCTGAGCGGTCCACCGTGCCCAACCCACCCCCGGTCCCTGAGGAGCCTCCGAGCCTGCGAGGATGCGTCACGAAGGGCCCTTCGTGACACTCGGCTGGCCTCGTTCCTCAGGGACCGGGGTTGGGTTGCGCGGCGCGCTGATCCGGCAACTCTTCCGACCAGGACGGTTCCCCAGGGACCGGCCGGCGAGAAGCGATGCTCGTCGATTCAGCGATCGGCGAGGATCAGGTCCGCGGCCTTCTCGCCGATGAGCACCGACGGGGCGTGCGTATGCCCTCGAATGATCGTGGGCATGACCGAGGCGTCGGCGACGCGCAGGCCCGCGACGCCACGCACTGCGAGTGTCGGGGTGACGACGCTGTCGGGATCGTTGCCCATCCGGCACGTGCCCGCCGGGTGATACAGCGTGTGCGAGTGACGGTTCAGCACCTCGGCGAGCGTGTCCTCATCGGGCACGCGGGAGTTTGTGCGTGGTTGTGACACCACACCGAGACGCCCGCGCAGCGACGGCGCCTGCGCGATCTCGACGGTGGCCCGCAGACCCGCCATCATGGCAGCCCGGTCGACGCCGTCGGAATCGCTGAGGTAGCGCGGGTCGATGAGCGGCTTCGCGGTCGGGTCCGCCGAGCGCAGCGTGATCGTTCCGGTGCTCTCCGGTTTGACCAGGATCGGCCCCATGGCGACGGCGTGGTGTGGATATGGCTCGCCGAGGCCTTCGTTGTAGAAGGCCACCGGGGCGAAGATCAGCTCGAGGTCCGGCAGTCGCAGATCATCGCGGCTGCGGATGAAGCCATAGGCCTCGCCGACGTTCGATGTGAGCATCCCGCGACGTCGCAGCAGGTACTTCGCGAGCTCGAGGGGACTCTCCGCGTCGGCGAGAGAACCGGATTCGACATCCCAGCCGATCGGGGCGAGCAGGTGATCGAGCAGGTTGCGCCCGACGCCGGAATTGTTTGCGACGGTGCGGATTCCGTGGGTGGCGAGTTCCTCGCCGTGTCCCACACCCGAGAGCATCAGCAGCTGCGGGGTGTTGACCGCCCCACCGCACAGCACCACCTCGCGCCGCGCGTGGACGGTCAGCGATCGTCCCGCGCGAGAGTATTCGACACCGACCGCGCGGGTGCCCTCGAACAGCACCTTGGTGGCGGTCGCCTCCGTGATGAGGTGCAGGTTCTTGCGGTTGAGGGCGGGGCGCAAGTACGCGTCGGCGGTGCTGAACCGCGAGCCCTTGTGCTGGGTGACCATCGTCTGTGAGAAGCCCTTGGGCTCTGGCAGATTCGCCCGCTCGACGGCATGGCCGCACTCGGCGGCCGCATCGAGGAAGGCGCGCGTCAATGAGCGCGGCGAACGCTGATGCGACACCTGCAGCGGCCCGGTCGTGCCTTCGTCGTTCTCGGTGGCGCCGGCGACATTCTCGATTCGCCGGAAGTGCTCGACGAGGGAGTCGAACGACCAGTCGTCGCCGGCGTGCTCGGCCCATTCGTCGTAGTCGGCGGCGAATCCGCGCACCCACATCATGGCGTTCATCGACGACGACCCGCCGAGGGTCTTGCCACGCGGGTAGAAGACTCGACGCCCGCCGAGTTCCGGCTGCGGCTCGGTGGAGTAGTCCCAGTCGGACGCGCCGCCGAAGAGCTTCGAGAAGGCCGCCGGGATATGGATGAACTTGTCGGAGTCCTTGGTTCCCGCTTCGAGGACAAGGACCTCGTTGCGGGGGTCGGCGCTGAGTCGATTCGCGACGACGGCACCGGCGGAACCGGTCCCGACCACGACGAAGTCGACGGTGCGTGGTGTGGTGCTGGGCATGATGGCCTTTCGTTCTCGGATGTGGTCAGCCGCGCAGCGCGGAGGCGAAGATGGCGGGCAGTTGTCGGGGGCTCGGCTCCGCGGCGAATTCCGCGAGCAGGCGGCCGGTGGTGGCCGACGTCCGGTTGGTCACGAACCACGGGGGCTTGGGAGACAGCGACCATTCGCCGTGCAGGATCGAGCGCGGTGCGGGCCGGAAGGGTCCGCGAACCACGGTGCGTTCGGTGTCCGCGAGCAGAAACGCGTTGTGCACCACTCCGGTTCCCGACTGGATGTCATCGAGTGTGTGTCCTCCGAAGGCACCCCAGGTGGCGGCGGCGGTGAGGAAGCCGACCGCGGTCCACGAGTTCACGGCGATGGTCCCGTAGCGGAGGTCGGCGATCATCGCCTCGAAGTCGGTGCCGAGATCGGCGATGGACCGTGGGTGCGCGATCACGTTGATCCCGAGCGTGCCGATGAACTGGTTGTTCACCACATCGGTTGCAGTGGTGAGGAAGTCGGTTCCGGAACCGGGCAGTTCGAGGACGCCGAGGACGGGGCCGAAGTATTCGGTGGACAGGAGGTCCTCGTCGGCGTCGGGCGACAGGCCGGTGACCAGCAGCCGCTCGCCGGCGGTCCCGCACCGCTCCGCGTCGGGGTAGGCGGTGTGCGCGGCTGCGACGCGGCCGTCGCTGCCCGGGTAGTAGGCGACCCGTGCGGGCGCGTTGTGGAAGGCCTTGCGCAGCGCGGTGAGGAACTCCTGCTTCTGGTCCCAGTCGGCAGAGATGATCACGGCCTGGGCGGCGACACAGTTGTACCCACCGTTGTGCAGACGCTGCGTCGCGATGTGTTCGGCCTGGAACTTCAGATCTGCGGCACTCCACCTTCCGGGCACCACGATAGTGGGTGACACGCCGCCGAGTTCACTCGTGATCGGCTTGGTGAGTCGGGGAGCTCCGGACTCTCTACGGCGCTGTGCTTCCTCCCCGGTTCCCCACACGATCAGGTCGTGGGTGGCGGCGCTGCCGGTCATGTGCACATGCGCGACCGCGTTGTGGTGCACCAGATATTCGCCGACGTCGGCACCGCCGGTGAGGATGCGGATCGCGCCGAGCGAGATCAAGGGTTCGAGCACCCGCTCGAGGACGGGGAGCAGGGGGTCGGTGAGCGGATTGAGCTTGAGGGCGACGACCCGATTGTGTGCGAGCATCTCGTAGATCACATCCAGCGGGGCGATCGAGGTGATGTTGCCCGCGCCGAGCACCACACCGATACCGCCTGTGGTGGTGGGATCGAGTTGGGCGAGGCCTGCGGTCGCCTTGGCCTGTGCGGTGTCGATCCCCGGCCGCAGCCAGACGTCCACGCGGAAGCCGCTGAGCAACAACGAGTCGTAGACCGAGGTCGGCAGCACCTGCACGGTGGTGCGACCGGATGCGGTGCCGAACGTGGCCTCGGCGACGGGACTGCGACCGGCGGCGAGGTCACGGAGTGATTGTGCGGCCGCACCGAGCCCCGTCGCGAACGCGTACGGACCCGAAATCCACTCCTCGCCGGCGAGCGCCGAATGTGGCCCGAGCCGCTTGATCGAGGATGCGGCGGCGACCCAGTCGGCCGCATGAACTCCGGTCAGTGCCCGCACCCGGTCGAGAAGGTCCGCTCGTTCGGTAACCGACAACTCGGCCCAGACCTTCTCACCTGCGGACAGATCGGCGAGAGCGCTCTCGACCAGGGCTTTGTTCTCGGTGTTGTGCTGTGTGTCGACGCTCATCGCGTGCTTCAACTCCTGCCGTGAGGATGGGGGTGGCGGTTTCGCCGGTACCTGAATTCTCGGCGAGCAGCCGTGTCCTCACCATGGGCGGCCGCAAAAGCGCCGACGCTGTGACTTTGTGCCACGGCACAGGCCGGATATGGCGTGGCTCACCCTTCATCGTTACGATGTGGGCTGTGGCCGTATCAACGGGCAGCTCGCGCGCAGCTGCACTCGCCGCCGACGTGCTCGACGACCTGTCGGAGCTGACCGACACCCTGGTGGAGCGGCTCGAGGCCGCCGAGCAAACGTACCTCGATGCGCAACTTCTCACCCTCGAGCAACTCCGCAGCGCCTGCACCGAGAACCTCAGTTCGATCCTCACGGTCCTCGCCGGGCAGGGGCGGGTGCGCGTCGACGTCGCCCGCGCGACCGGGCGTCTCAAAGCCGAGCAGGCAATCCCTCTCGCAGCCGTCCTTCGTGCTTACCGGCTTGGTGGGCAACTGATCTGGGAACAGATGCTGCGCCGGGCGCAGGAGGTGTCGCCGGAGGAATTGCTCGACATTCCCGCGCATCTCTGGGAGGCGATCGACACCTACTCCGATGCCGCGGTCGATGGCTATCGCGAGGCCGAGATCCTGCGCACTCATGCCGACGCCGAGGCGCGAGCACTGCTCGTGCGGACGGTGTTCGACGACCACTCCGACAACCCCACCGCGATCATCGATGCGATGCGCGCTCTGGGTCTGCCCGAACGCGCATGCTTCGCGGTGGTCTGCGCGGAGGGCGCGGAGCCTCGTCCGGCCATCGCCGGCGACACCGCCACCCGGCTGCAGAACAAGGGCATCACCTCGGTCTGGGACACCCAGCCCGACCGTTACCTCGGACTGATCTGCGGCCGGTCCGACGCCGACGTCGACATCGCGGTCGGCGAGGTGGGCTCGGTGTTCGAGCGCCGCGTCGGGGTCAGCCGGGCGTTCGCGGTCCCCGCCGACATCGCCGGTGCCGTCGACGAGGCACGTCTTTCGCGACGGTGTGCGCCCGCCGACGTCGCCACCCTGATCCGATACGAAAACCTTTCGCTCGCACTGCTACTCGTCCGTGTCCCGGATGCCGCCCGCGAGGTTGCGAGCCGCACCCTGGGAGCCTTGCTGGAGTTGCCCGACGGCGAACGCGACGAGATGTTGGCAACGCTGGAAGCCTGGTTCGAATGCGACGGGTCGACCGCCGCCACCGCGGATCGGCTGCATTATCACCGCAACACGGTGCTCTACCGGCTTCGCAAGATCGGTGATCTGACCGGCCGCTCCGTCGACAAACCGATCGATGCCGCCGAACTCTACGTGGCGCTGCGGGCGATCCGATTGCTCGGTCATTCAAGGACCTGACCAAGCGTCCCATTCGGTCCCCGAGGAGCGAGCGTGCCCTCCGGGCCCCTGAGGAGCGAGCGTGCCCTCCCGGGTCCCTGAGGAGCGAGCGTGCGAGCGTGTCCTCCCGGTCCCTGAGGAGCGAGCGTGCGAGCGTGCCCTTCCGGTCCCTGAGGAGCGAGCTTGCGAGCGTGTCCTCCCGGTCCCTGAGGAGCGAGCGTGCGAGCGTCACGAAGGGCGGCCCTTCGTGACGGCCCTTCGCTAGCGCTTCGGGCCTCCTCAGGGAGCGGGGGTTGGGCGGGCTTGCGGGCGTGCCCGTTTCGGTCCCTGAGGAGCGGGCTTGTCCACCCGGTCCCTGAGGAGCGAGCGTGCGAGCGTGCCCTTCCGGTCCCTGAGGAGCGAGCTTGCGAGCGTGCCCTTCCGGTCCCTGAGGAGCGAGCGTGCGAGCGTGCCCTTCCGGTCCCTGAGGAGCGGGCTTGCGAGCGTCACGAAGGGCGGCCCTTCGTGACGGCCCTTCGCTAGCGCTTCGGGCCTCCTCAGGGAGCGGGGGTTGGGCGGGCTTGCGGGCGTGCCCGTTTCGGTCCCTGAGGAGCGAGCTTGTCCACCCGGTCCTGAGGAGCGAGCGTGCGAGCGTGGCCGTTTCGGTCCCTGAGGAGCGAGCGTGCGAGCGTCACGAAGGGCGGCCCTTCGTGACGCATCCTCGCAGGCTCGGAGGCTCCTCAGGGATCGGGTGGTGGGCGCAGCGTTTCGGGCCTTCTCGGGTCGGGGTTGGGCGCAGCGTTTCGGGCCTTCTCGGGGTCGGGGGTTGGGCGCGGCGTTTCGGGCCTTCTCGGGGTCGGGGGTTGGGCGCGGCGTTTCGGGCCTCCTCGGGTCGGGTGGTGCGCGCGGCGTTTCGGGTTCTCTCGAGGATCGGGTGGCTGGGCTTTCTCTACCGGTGTGCGAGCCTCGGCACCGGACCGGGGGAGCGAGCCTGCGTCCGTTCCGCACCCTCGCTGTGCACAGGCACAAGTGTCTGCCGGACTGTGTTGTCACCGCGACCATCGACACCGAACGTGATTGACGCAACACTTGAATCATCCACGAAATCGAGGCCCGGGAGACTGAGCAGATGACCAACCTTTCCATGAATCTCGTTGCCACGGCACGCGATCACGGTGACACCGTCGCGCTGAAGTGCGGCGAGTTCGCGTTGACCTACACCGAGTTCGACGCCGCCGCAGCCCGCGTGGCGACGCTGCTCGAGCGGGAAGGGATCGGCCCTGGCGATCGGGTCGGGATCATGCTGGGCAACACACCGGCGTTCGCATTGGCGTTCTACGGGATCTTGCGTCGTGGCGCGATCGCGGTACCGATGAATCCATTGCTGAAGGCCCGCGAGATCGAGTTCTACCTGACCAACACCGGGGCCTCCGCCTTGTTCGCCACACCCCTGTTCGCCGACGAGGCGCGCCCGGCAGCCGAGACAGCGGGGAGCCGGTTGTGGCTGGTCGACGACGCCGGACTGGCGGAGCTGATCGCCGACCTGCCGGCGCAGCCCGGCCCCGTCGAGCGGACCGACGACGACACGGCGGTCATCTTGCACACGTCCGGCACCACCGGCAAGCCCAAGGGCGCCGAACTCACCCACGGCGGCCTCGCCCGCAACGGTGAGGTGACCGCGCGGACCCTGCTGGGCATCGAGTTCGGCGACGTCGTCATGGGATGCCTGCCGCTGTTCCACGTGTTCGGACTCACCTGCGGGATGAACACCTCGGTGCTGGTCGGTGCGACACTCACGCTGATCCCGCGTTTCGATCCGCGCACAGCGGTCGAGGTGATCGAGCGCGACAAGGTCACCGTGTTCCTGGGTGTCCCGACGATGTATGCGGCAATGTTGGGTGTGGCGCAGGAGTTCCCGACGTCGGCGACCGCGACCCTGCGCACCTGCGCGTCCGGTGGTGCCTCGCTGCCGGTGCGGGTGCTGAGCGACTTCGAGAAGACCTTCGGATGCATGATCCTCGAGGGTTACGGCCTGTCGGAGACCTCACCGGTCGCCTCGTTCAACCACCCCAACCGTGAGCGCAAGCCCGGTTCGATCGGTACCCCGATCGAGGGCGTGCGCATGCGCGTCGTCGACGCCGCCGGCAAGGAGGTCGCCACCGGTGAGCCCGGCGAGATCCAGATCGCCGGACACAACATCATGAAGGGCTACTGGAACCTTCCGGACGCCACCGCGGCAGCGATCGACGAGCAGGGGTGGTTCTCCTCCGGAGACATCGGGAAGGTGGACTCCGACGGCTACTTCTTCATCGTCGACCGCAAGAAGGACCTGATCATCCGTGGCGGATACAACGTCTACCCACGCGAGATCGAGGAGGTGCTCTACGAGCATCCCGCGGTCGCCGAGGCCGCCGTCGTCGGTATCGCCCACGAGTCCCTCGGGGAGGAGATCGGCGCCGCGGTCGCACTGAAGCCCGGCGCCTTCGCCGACCCCGCCGAGCTCGTGGAGTTCGTCAAGGAGCGCGTCGCCGCCTACAAGTACCCGCGTCACATCTGGATCCTCGCCGAGCTGCCCAAGGGCGCCACCGGCAAGATCCTGCGCCGCGAGATCACCGTGCCGGAGGTCCAGAACATCCGGTGATACGGCCGGATCGACCGAATCCGGTGGGGCGGCGAGGAAGTCTGACCATACTGCGAGAATGACCGAATCGCGACGCCCACCGGCCAGCGCGGTGGTGATCCGGAGTATCTACGGGACCTCGGCCGTCGAGTGGTTCCTGATCTTCGCCATCGGCACCATTCTCGTCACGCGCCTGTATCTGGAGGTGACCGGCTACCCCCAGGTCGGTGGCGGCACCCTGCATATCGCGCACGCGCTGTGGGGCGGTGCGCTCATGATGCTCGCCCTGATCATCGGCTGGCTGTTCCTCGGTGCGGCCACCCGGATCACGGCGATCATCATGGGCGGCATCGGGTTCGGGTTGTTCCTCGACGAGGTGGGGAAGTTCGTCACCAAGGACAACGACTACTTCTACGGTCCATCGGCCGAGATCATGTACGTCCTCGTGGTGCTTGTCCTGGTGATCAGCCGGATCGTCCGGGACGTCAAGCGGCCGACAGTGGCCGAGGCGATGGCGAATGCGGCCACCATCGCCGCCGATGGGATCTCGCACGGCCTACCGGCGCGTCGCCGACGACAAGCGCTCGAGTTTCTTCAGTCGGCCGCCGAACAGGATGCCGACCCTGAGCTGATCGCCCACATCCGGGGACTGCTCGATGCCGGCCGGGACAGTCCGGACCGCCTCATGCGGCTGCGCGATCACGCGACCGCGTTGATCCCGGGCTTCTTCCGCAGCCCCCGCTGGGTCACGGTGGTCGGCTGGCTGCTGGTGGCGAGCTCGGCGTTGACCCTCATCGTCGGCGGGCTCGCCTGGTACTTCAACAATCGCGACCTGGGCGATGACGTCGACGTGTACTTCGAGATCAGCCGCAGCACCCCGGCCAGCTGGATTCTGTTCATCAGCGGCATCGTGACGCTCGCGCTGTCGCTGCCGGCGATGATCGCGCGGCGACGCACCGCGAGCCTCTGGCCGATGCGCTCGCTCCGGTTGGCGGCGCTGGTGTTCACCCTGACCAACGCGCTCGTCGACTTCGCGCTCGAAGGCTTCGGCGCATTGTTCAACCTCGCCGTCGGACTCTTCGCGCTCGCCGTGATGACCTACCACCTCGGTGAGCAGGTGGCCGCGCGCGGCCCGGCGCGTGAGCGACTCGGAGTCTGAGGATTCTCGTTCGCGCGTGAGCGGCCGTCGCGGTCAGCGGAACCGGTCCCGCAGGTTCGGGTCGTCGTGCCACCACAGGGTGGGTGCAGGCTCATGATCGTCGACGACCGGCCGGTCGACCGAGGGCACATCGAGCTCCGCGTCGATCTGCGCCTCATGCTCATGTTCATCGGACCGGAACCGTGCGAACAAGGTCATCAGGAACGGCAGCCCGACGGCGTCGCCGAGGATCCAGAACACGCCCGCGCCGATCGTCTGGTCGGTGCGCAGCGACGGACCCCAGGTGCGATCCAGTGCGGCGTAGTGGCTCGCGGCGATCAGCGAACCCTGCCACAGGATCACGCCGAGCACGCCGTCGCCGATCGATTCGCCGAGCGTGATCAACAGGGACAGACCCTGGGGTTGTCGCCGCGGCACCGGGTCGAGTTGCAGACGCGCGTAGAAGTAGACGACGCCGACGACGACCAGGAGAATCCGTGTCCCGACATCGACGACACCGTTGTCCAACAGCGCCGGGTACCAACCGGTCAGGTAGATGAGCCACGGCGTCATGAGGAGAGCGGCCGACGTGGTCGCCGGTGACAGGCCGACCCGCGCGGCACGTGACCGCAGCGCGGCATCGACCCGGGCCCGGCCCCGCGGCCCGAGCGCGTCGCGGGCGACTGTCAGCGGCATGCCGAGTGCGAGACCAAACGGTGTGACCATCAAGACCAGCACGAACTGCAGAGCCCGCACCCAGAACAAGGTGTCGCTGTAGACACCGATGAAGCTGCACGCGCTCACCAACCAGACTCCGCACCCGAGGGCGCCGAAGAGGACTGCTCGCCGAGCGGGCACCGACGAGCGTCGCCAGGCGAGTCCGTACGCCACCGCCACGACGAGGATGATCGTCACCGTCGGCGCGTCGACACGCCACGCGGTGAACGCGGTGCCGAGTGTCAGCGGGGCCTGGGCTGCGGTCACGGCGACCAGTATGCGCCGCCACGTCCGAGGATGCGCAGGCCCGCCAGGGATGTCGCTTATGTGTGAAATCTATACGGACAAAAGCGAATTGAGCAGGATCGCATCCCAAACCGAGCCGAGCGGCGACGTTCGGCCGAGGTTGCTGCGGTACCGGGCACATCGCGGGGCCGGATTCGCATGATCAACTGAGAGTGTGAACACTCTCGACCGCGCCACCGTGAGCGCCCGCATCTCCGGTTTCCGACGGCGGGCCGCCGACGTCCCCGACGCCCGGTTGGCGGCAGTCGCGATCACGATCGCCGAACGGGACGGACGTCAGGGGATCTGGCTGACCAAGCGCCCGGCGACGATGCGTCGACACGCGGCGCAGTACGCGCTGCCCGGTGGTCGGCTCGATCCCGGGGAGGACCAGCAGACCGCCGCGCTTCGCGAACTCCACGAGGAGATCGGCATCGACCTGCCCGCCGACAGTGTCATCGGCACGCTCGACGACTACGCGACCCGATCCGGTTTCGTGATGACACCCGTCGTCTGCTGGGCCGACGAGACCCATGTCCCCGATCCCAACCCCGATGAGGTCGCGCAACTGTTCTTTGTGACCTTCGATGAGCTGATGGTGGAACCGCGGTTCCTCACGATCCCGGAATCCGACCGTCCGGTGATCCAGCTCCCGATCGTCGGAGCGCTCGTCCATGCGCCCACAGCCGCGGTCATCTACCAATTCGCCGAGGTCGTCCTGCGCGATCGGCACACCCGTGTGGACGGGTTCGAGCAACCGGTGTTCGCCTGGCGCTAGTGACACCAGGCGTGACCCACCCCACTCGGACGCGACATCACAGCGGTGGTACCAACAAGGTCATGACTCTGAGCATCGGACGCTTCGCGAAGGAAAGGCAGTGATGGGCACCGTCACCGTCGAGCGGCGCGGCGAGATCGCGATCGTGACCCTGGATCGGCGAGACGCGATGAACACGCTCACCGTCGATCTGGTGCGCGACCTCACCGAGGTGCTGGACGCGATCGACGCCGACGACGAGTGCCGTGTGGTGATCCTGACCGGCGCCGGACGGGCCTTCTGCGCCGGTCTGGATCTTCGTGGCTATGGTGACGACGAATCCGTCGAGGGGCGTGGCGTGATGGTGTCGGCGTTCTCGCGGCAGCAGGACATCGCCGGCCTGGCCCAACGGATTCACGGGCTGCGCCAGCCGGTGATCGCCGCGGTCAACGGCGCTGCCGCGGGCGGTGGTCTGGCGCTGGTGTGCGCCAGCGACATCCGGATCGGGTCCACCAGCAGCGTGTACGCGGTCGGTTTCATCCGGGCGGGCTTCTCCGCCTGCGACATCGGCGTGTCGTGGCTGCTGCCGCGACTGGTCGGGACCGGCCGCGCGCACGAGTTGATGCTGACCGGACGCCGGTTCACCGCAGCGGAGGCGCAGCGCTACGGGCTTCTCGTCGACGTCGTCGAACCGCCGGAGCTGCTGGACACCGCAATCGCCACGGCAGAGTCGATCCTCGCGAATCCTCCGCTCTCGGTGGAGCTGACCAAGGTCGGTATGTGGGCCGCGGTCGAGTCGAACTCCTTCGCCGCGACGGTGGAGTTCGAGAACCGTCAGCAGATGATCACCGCCATGACCGACGATCGGAGCGAGGCAACCGCCGCGTTCCTGGAGAAACGACGACCGGAGTATCGACGACGATGACGACCGACCTGTTCGATGTGAAAGGCAAGACCGCGCTCGTCACGGGCGGCACCAGCGGAATCGGCGCCATGATCGCGCACGGACTGCATGAGCGCGGGGCGCGGGTGCTGATCGCCGGCCGCAAGGAGGCAGCGCTGGCGGAGGCCCGTGCGGCCGGCCTCACCGCGTTCCAGGCGAACCTCTCGACGCCGGACGCCTGCCGGGAACTGGCGGCGCAGGTCGCCGGCGAGGTCGATCGGCTCGACATCCTGGTCAACAACGCCGGGGCCACCTGGGGTGCGCCGCTGGAGGAATTCCCCGATTCGGCCTGGGACCGGACGCTCGACCTCAACGTGAAGGCGCCTTTCGCACTGACCCAGGCGCTGCTGCCGTCGCTGACCCGAGGGGCCACCGACGACGATCCGTCCCGCGTGATCATGATCGGCAGTATCGACGGGATCCGGGTCCCGCGGACGGACTCGTACTCGTACTCGGCGAGCAAGGCGGCCGTCCACCAGGTCACGAGGCATCTCGCACGCGACCTCGGGCCGAGACATGTCACCGTGAACGCCATCGCGCCGGGGCCGTTCGAGTCCCGGATGATGGCTCCCATCCTCGCCGACCTTCGCGAGGAGATCGAGGCGACTTCTCCGCTCGGACGGATCGGGCGGGCCGACGACGTGGTCGGCGCCGTCGTGTTCCTGTCCAGCCGAGCGGGCAGCTACCTCACCGGCGCCGTGATCCCCGTCGACGGAGGCATCTCGACCACCCGCTGAGCGCGCCGGAAAAAAGTTTCCCCTCCCGGGAATGGAATCGGACCATGGTCCGTTTAAAGTGGTGTTGGGTCGCGAGGGCCCACGGACCAGTACCTACGAACAAACACGTTCACCTGGAGGAATCACCATGACCACAGCCGTATCCGCCCCCATCGCCACCGGCACCTGGACCATCGACCCGGCCCACTCCGCGGTTGCCTTCTCCGTGAAGCACCTCATGGTCAGCAAGGTGCGTGGCAACTTCGAGACCTTCTCCGGCACCATCACCGTCGCCGAGGACGGAACCCCGTCGGTGCAGGCCGAGATCGATGTCACCTCGATCACCACCGGCAACGCGCAGCGCGACGGGCACATCAAGTCCGCCGACTTCTTCGACGCCGAGAAGTTCCCGACGGCGACCTTCGTGTCCACCGGCGTTGCACCCAAGGGCGACGACTACGTGTTGACCGGTGACTTCACCCTGAAGGGTGTCACCAAGTCGGTCGAGCTCGAGCTGGAATTCAACGGTGTGAACCCGGGCATGGGCCACGGCCCGGTCGCCGGTTTCGAGGCCAAGACCGTGCTGAACCGCAAGGACTTCGGCATCGACATCGAGATGCCCCTCGAGGGCGGCGGCGTCGTCGTCGGCGACAAGGTCACCATCACCCTCGAGATCGAAGCCGGTCAGCCTGCCTGACCCCACCGACTCCGGTCGCCTGCGGCCGGTCATCAGAGCCGACTCCACGGTCAATCCCCTCGACCGTGGAGTCGGCTTTTGTCGTGGCCGCCCGCCGCCGGTACCTCTCACCCATGCGCGATGGGTAACGTGAGGTACCTATCGGGGTAGGAGGTGGCCGGCATGTCGCGACCGCTCGGTGGCGCCGCATTTCACCGGGCGTGGCCGCACATCCACGGTGAAGCCCTGCCCCGATTCGTCTGGGGCCCGCACCGGTCGACGGACGTCCGCGAACTCGGCGAGCTGCCCCGGACCCAACGGTCGAAGATGTCGCGGCGGGCGACGGCGGCCGCCGCGATCGCCCTGGTCGGGACGAACTGCGCCATCGGCATCGAGACGTTTCTACTGGTACAACTCGCCTACAGCGGCAGCCAACTCACCTTCGACGAAACCGTCGGCGCCCCCAATTTCCCGGCCGTGCTGACCGGCATCATCGTCGGCACCATCACCAACGTCGTGTTCGGTGTCCTGCTCATCAAGCCGCAACTGGAGTGGTTCGTCAGCGGCGTGCCCGCCGACCACGAACGCCGCGCCGCCATCCAGCACATTCCCCGTAATCAGGTCATCGCGACCATCACCGCCTGGGCGACCGCGGTGGGTTCCTACGCCTTGGTCGCCGACGATCCGCGGTCGACGCGAACGGCCGGTGTCGCCGTGGCCTTTCTGCTCGCGGCGATGTCGAGTTCGTGCATCACCTACCTGTTCGCCGAGCGGGCCGCCCGCCCGCTGGCGGTCGTCGCCTTCCGCGATTTCCCGGCGCGACACGTCGTCCACGGTGTCCGGACCAGGATGATCGCGGTCTGGCTGGTGAGCTCGGCTGTCCCGATGATCGGTCTGCTCATGCTCAACGTCGGGCGATGGCTGGACATGATCCCGCCGGTCACCGGCCGGGTCGATTGGACGATCGTCATCCTCGGCATCGTCGCGCTGGTTGCGGGCATCCGGGTGATCACCCTCGTCGGCCGGTCCATCGCCGATCCTCTCGGCGATCTGCACGATGCGGTGGACCGGGTGGACCAGTCGGACTACGCCGCCCGGGTGCCGGTGTACGACTCGTCGGAGTTGGGAGTACTCCAACACGGGTTCAACACGATGGTGGCCGGACTGCAGGAGCGCGAGCGGATGCGCGAACTGTTCGCTCGCCACGTCGGCGACACCGTTGCCGCACAGGCACTCGAACACGGCACCGGCATGCGGGGCGTCAACGCGACGGTCGGGGTCCTCTTCGTCGACATCATCGACTCCACCGGAATCGCCGCCCGACAGGACCCGCAGGCCACAGCGGACCTGCTCAACGACTTCTTCACCATCGTCGCCGAGGTGGTCGACGACCACCGTGGCTTCGTCAACAAGTTCGAAGGGGATTCCGCGCTCGCGATCTTCGGCGCGCCCGTGGAACTCGACAATCCCGCCACATCGGTGCTCGCAGCCGCACGGGAGTTGTCGTCGCGTCTGTCGGCGGAACTCGACATCGGTTGGGGGATGGGCATCTCGTTCGGCACCGTCTTCGCCGGCAACATCGGTGCGGAAACGCGCTACGAGTACACGGTGATCGGCGACGCGGTGAACGAGAGCGCACGGCTGTCCGATCTGGCCAAGCAGTCGGGCACGGTGGTGATGGCCAGTGGCGCGGCGCTCGCGGCGACCGTGGAAACCGAGGCGGCCGAATGGGTGCCGGTGGGGACGCGACTGCTTCGGGGTCGCCACACGCCGACCGAGGTCTTTGCGCCGCGCTCGATGGTCGCTCGACGCGTGCCAGGGATCTCGATGGGCGCTATGGTCGCCGGTCTGCTGCGTCCGGCGAGGCGTATGACAGGCCAATCGTGACGTGTCGTTGACTCCAGTAGTGGCAGGCCATAGCGTCGCTGTCGGGAGCGATCACTCGAAGACACGTCTGTCGGCCGCGGGTGAAACGAACAGGGGAGAGCGCAGATGAGCAACTGGACGACGTCGGACATCCCGGATCAGACCGGACGGCGAATCGTGATCACCGGGGCCAACAGCGGTCTGGGGGCAGAGACCGCGAAGGCGTTGGGGAAGGCGGGCGCGTCGGTTGTCCTCGCGTGCCGCAACGTGGCCAAGGCGCAGCCGGTCGCGACCGAGATCGGTCCGAAGCGACTGTCGCGCAATTGGATCTGGCCGACCTCGAATCGGTCCGGGCGTTCGCGGGCAATTTCGACCGCGCCGACGTGCTGATCAACAACGCCGGTGTCATGGCGATCCCGTTGCGGCGCACCGCGCAGGGATTCGAGATGCAGATCGGCACAAATCATCTCGGCCATTTCGCGCTCACCGCGCTGCTGCTGCCGAAGATCGCCGAGCGGATCGTCACGGTGTCGTCGTCGATGCATCAGATCGGCCGGATCGACCTCGGCGACCTGAACTGGGAGAAGCGGAAGTACCGCCGCTGGCGCGCGTACGGCGATGCCAAGATGGCCAATCTGATGTTCGGTAAGGAACTGGCCGAGCGGCTCGCGGCCGCGGGCTCGACGGTGTCCTCGATGATCGTCCATCCGGGCTACGCCGCGACCGAACTGCAGGGACGCTCGGAGTCTTTCGAAGACGTCTTCATGAAGTTCGCGAACAAGGTGTTCGCGCAGTCGGCCGCCGACGGCGCTCTCCCGACGCTGTACGCGGCCACCTCACCCGATGCGGCGAACGGGGTCTTCTACGGCCCGACGGAGATGTTCGGTGCCCATGGATCGCCGGGGATCTCGAGCTACCACAAGCGGGCCGACGACAAAGCGGTTCGTGAAGGGTTGTGGACGGTGTCGGAGAAGTTGACCGACACCACCTACACGTTCTGATCGGCTACCGGGCCGGTTCGGCTACTGGACGTCGAACGTGATGGAGTTCGACGCTCCCGAGATCGTGTCGGTGACGCTGATCGAGTAGGAGCCCGGGGTCCGCAGCATGAACGACTTCACCGAGGTGCAGTCCTCGGTCTTGGTCAGCTGGGCCTTCTTCGGGATCTTCGGCCCGGACAGCCGGATGTCCATCTTGCATTCGTTTCCGTCGACGACGGGTCCGGCGTCGATGGTTGAGTTGTAACGCACGCCGATCTGCGAGTTCTTGGGATAGACCCCAGGGCTGATCGCGGTCGCCTTGGGCGCGTACACCCAGACGTTGATCGACTTGACGCCGTTGGGCGCATCGTCGCGGCCCAGTTTGCCGTAGTGCTTCGGCTTGTTGTCCGACGAGCCCAGTGCTGAACTGCCGGCGTTGAGCAGGTCTGAACTCCCCGAACCGGAGCTGCCGGAATCGGCACTCCCGCTACTTCCGAAGAGGCTGTCGAGCGGTCCTGCGGCGGCGGGTGAGGCGACACCGGCGCCGACGGCGGCGACTGCTGCGGTGGCCATCAGGGCGGCGGCAACGGACTTACGGAACATGACTCTCACTTCGGCGCCGGGGACGTGGGCAACGCCCCCGATTCAACCATGCCGGGTGAGTTTGCCTCGGTCGGGTGCCGTCCCGGTGGGGGGCCGCCGTCACCACACTCCGGGCGGGCGGAACTGGATGCTGATCCGCGGGCCGACTCCGGCGACCTTCGGCACCGCGTGCTCCCAGGTTCGTTGGCAGCTGCCGCCCATCACGAGGAGGTCGCCGGGCCCGACGACGAATCGCAGCGCCGCGCCACCGCCACGCGGCCGCAGCATCAACGGGCGCGGTGACCCCAGCGAGACGATCGCGACCATCGTGTCCTCATTCGACCCGCGGCCGATCCGATCACCGTGCCAGGCGACGCTGTCGGAGCCGTCGCGATACAGGCACAGGCCGGCGGTCGCGAATCCTTCCGGCAGCTCGGTGCGGTAGCGGCGGCTGAGGCTGTCCCGCGCAGCGACGAGCAGTGGATCGGGAAACTCGTCCGCCGTGTGGTAGGTCGCCACGAGCCGAGGGACGTCGACGACGCGGTCGTACATCCGGCGCCGCTCCGCCCGCCATGCCGCGCCCGTGTGCAGCCGGTCGAACAGCTGGTCGGAGCCGGCGATCCACCCCGGGCGGACGTCGACCCACGCCCGTCGGTCAGCGGCCGTCGGATGGTGGCGTCGAGGTCGCGCAGCTCGATCGCCGAGTCGGCCGGCTGGTCGAACAGCGACCCCTGGATGCCCGTACTCATGACGACCAGGATACCCATTCTCGCGAACACATGTTCGATGTTCTTCGTCGCCGTCGCGGCCCCCGGAGTTCTTCGCCACAACCGGCCGGTCGGAAGTGGCACTCCGTCGGAATAGTTGTTATCCAGTAACAAGTGGTAGTCACTAACACTTTCTGTTGTTGCGTCGTCTGACTCGACACCGAACCCGAAGGGGAGGCCATGGCGTCGTTCTTGTTCCGGGTCGGAAGGTTCTCCTTCCGGCACAAGTGGTGGGTGATCGCGACGTGGCTGCTGGCTGCCGTCGCCATCGCCGGTCTCGTCGGGGCGCTCAACCCCAAGTTCGCGAAGGACTTCAGCCTCCCCGGCACGGACTCGGGTACGGCGACCTCACAGATCCAGGACTACTTCCCCCAGGTCATGGAGCAGCAGAAGCAGGCCTCGACCAGTGTTCTGGTCGCTGCCGATGACGGTCTCGCGGCAGACAAACCGCAGATCGATGCGCTGGTCGCCGACCTGCATGCGCTGCCCGAGCTCACCGATCCCGCCACGGTGGTCAATCCGCTCACGGTGGCCGCCGCCAAACCCGAGCTGGCCGCGTCGGTGATCGGCGACGAGGGCAAGGTCGGCCTCATCCAGATCCGGCAGAACATCGACATCATGGATCTGACCGTCGATCAGAAACAGCAGTTGCAGGACCTGCTCGCCGACCATCGCGGTGGCGGACTCCAGGTGGAGGCGACAGGCTCACTCATGCAGGTCCAGGAGGCCGGCGGCAAGGCCGAGTTGATCGGCTTCGCGGTCGCATTCGTGGTGATGATCGTCGCGTTCGGCGCGCTGGTGGCCGCCTTCATCCCGCTCGTGACCGGACTTCTCGGCGTGATGATCACGATCATGCTGCTGACACTCTCCGCCGAGTTCCTGAGCATCAACGAGACCGCCACCGGCATCGTCACGATGCTGGGGATCGCGGTGTCGATCGACTACGCGCTGTTCATCGTGTCGCGGTATCGCAGTGAGACCAAACGTGGGGGCAGTCGGGCAGACGCGGCCGGCCGGGCGGTCGGTACGGCCGGTTCGGCAGTGGTCTTCGCCGGGCTCACGGTGATCATCGCCGTCGTGGCCCTGATGGTCATCGGCATCCCTCTGATCACCCAGATGGGCATGGGTGCGGCGGTTGCCGTCGCGGTCGCCGTGCTCGCGGCATTGACCCTCATCCCCGCCCTGCTCGGGGCGGTCGGGCGGTTCGCCTTCAGCCCGCGCATCCCGTGGATCAAGCACGCCGAGGAATCCGACACCGCCGACACCGTCGGTGTGAAGTTCGGGCGCACCGTGGTCAAGCGGCCGGTGCCGTTCATCGTGGCCGGACTCGCGGTGCTGGTGTTGGCCGCCATCCCGATGTCGAAGCTCGAGCTGGGCATGTCGCTGGCCACCGATGACGAGGCACAGGCGCAGACCCTGCTGCAGCGCGGCTTCGGCGAGGGCATCAACGGACCGCTGCTCGTGGTGCTGCACACCGAGAACGGGGACGTCTCGGCGGCTGCGCAGCAGGCCGTCGATCACATCGCCGGTCTCGACGACGTCGCCAACGCCAATTCGCTGACCTGGGTCGGCAATGGAGCGCAGCAGCCGCAGGTGGGCGCGAACACCGCCCTGATCTCGGTCACCCCACGGAGCGCACCGTCGGATACGGCGACGCATGACCTCATGGAGCAGATCCGTTCCTATGCACCGACGGCCGAGGCCGCGGGTGTGGAACTACACGTCGGTGGGCAGACGGCGATCATGTCGGATCTGTCGTCCAAGCTCGACAAGGCACTGATCCCGTATCTGGTGGTCGTCGTCGGCCTCGCATTCCTGATCATGATCGGCGTGTTCCGATCGATCTGGGTGCCGCTGATCGGCACCTTGGGCTTCATCTTCTCGGTGCTCGCGACGTTCGGTGTCACGGTGGCGATCTTCCAGGAGGGCGCACTCGGGCTGATCGACAACACCCAGCCCATCCTGTCGTTCCTGCCGATCTTCCTGATCGGCGTCGTGTTCGGTCTCGCGATGGATTATCAGGTGTTCCTCGTGACCCGTATGCGGGAGGAATACATCCACGGGATGTCGGCGAAGGATGCGATCATCGCCGGTTACCGGCATGGTGCCCGCGTGGTGACCTCTGCCGCGATCATCATGATCAGTGTGTTCGCCGCGTTCATGCTCGCGCCGGACACGACCTCGAAGATGATCGGATTCGCCCTGGCGGTCGCGGTCGCGTTCGACGCCTTCATCATCCGGATGATGGTGGTGCCCGGGATCATCGCTTTGCTGGGTGACCGCGCCTGGGGTCTGCCGAAGTGGTTGGATCGACTCGTGCTGGACTTCGACATCGAGGGGGGCGCAGTCCGTGACCGCGGATTGGAGCCCACCGAGGGTGGGTCGGGGTCGCGAGAACCGGTCGCGTCGGCGACCTGATCCGAGGAGGTCGAAACCGTGGCCACACCGACGACGTTTCCGGGCGCCTGCCCGGGGCGTCGCATCGGTTTGCGGGAGAAGAACAAGATGCGTACCCGCAAGGCGATCCGCGACGCGGCGATGAGGCTGTTCGCCGATGAGGGCTATGCGCAGACCACCGTCGAGCAGATCGCGCGCGAGGCCGAGGTCTCCCACACCACCTTCTTCCGGTACTTCTCCTCCAAGGAACAGGTGGTCATCTCCGACGACCTCGACGAGGTTCGCAAAGAGGCGATCGCATCGATCCAGCCCGGGCTCGGGCACTTTGACCTGCTCCGGCGGCTGCTCACCGAACTGTATGCGGTCGGCTCCGCGGACGAGTGGGCCAGCAGCCCCCAACGGGCGCGGCTCATCCGATCGGAACCGGTGCTGCGCACCGCGTATCAGATCGAGTCGGATCGAGCGATCTCGGAGGCCACCGATTTCTTCGCCGACTACATCGGCAGAGACGTCGACGATCTGCGGCTGCGGGTGTTCATCGCCGCGGCCGGAGGAGTGATGTTCCACTTCGCCCAGTCCGAGACTGACCTCGCGGGCGACGATCTGTTGACCACCCTGCTCCAAGCGATCGATCTGCTCGAGCAGGGACTACCACTGTGAATCGAAAGGAACTCCGCCATGGGGCGTCTCGACAACAAGGTTGCCTTCATCACGGGCGTAGCGCGCGGACAGGGGCGCGCGCACGCTGTTCGGCTCGCCGGTGAGGGAGCACAGATCGTCGGTGTGGATCTCGCCGGGCCGTTACCCGGGGTGCCGTACGACTCCGCCACGCCGGCCGATCTCGACGAGACCCGCAGGCTGATCGAGGAGCAGGGCCCCAAGGCGTACCTCCAGCGGTGCGACGTCCGTGATCTCGATGCGCTGAAATCTGCTGTCGACGAGGGTGTCTCACGATTCGGTGGGATCGATGTGGTGGTCGCGAACGCAGGCATCTGCATTCCGGAGACCTGGGACGAGGTCACCCCGACCAGCTTCCGCGACACCATCGACATCAACGTGATCGGCGCCTGGAACACGGTCACCGCGACCGCGCATCACCTGATCGAACGTGGTGGGGGATCGGTCGTGCTGATCAGCTCGCTGGCCGGTAAGAAGCTGCAGCCGTTCATGGTTCACTACACCACCAGCAAGCATGCGATGGTCGGTATGACGCGCGCGTTCGCCGCGGAGCTGGGCAACCACAACATCCGGGTGAACAGCGTGCATCCGGGTGCCGTGGCCACGCCGATGGGTTCGGGTCAGATGGTCGAGCGGATCGAACAGACGAACGCGGCGAATCCGCGGCTCGCGGGCATGGGCATGACGTTCCTCAACCAGTTCGTCGCCGAGGCCGAGGAGATCTCGAACGTGGTGGCGTTCCTGGCGTCCGACGAGTCGAAGTTCATCACGGCCGAACACATCTCGGTCGACGGTGGCGCCCAGTACTTCTGATCGCGGAGCACCGCCGAGGTGACAGGCGGTGTCAACGCCGCCGCCCTCGGCCGGTCGTCATCCGGCCCCGCGTGATCACGATCCCGGCGTGGTCCCCGGGCGTGAGCCAGCCCGGTAACGTCGGGCCGTCACAGTTCACCGTGACCCGCGCGGGCCGGAAGGCGCCGACGAGTCGTGCTGTCCCGCAGAGGAAGTGCTCGGCTCCGCCTGGGCGGCTGATCGGCTGGGCGAAACCGAGCGCGCCGGAGAGCGGGAGCGGAGGTGACAGCCGAGCGGGTCGGACGTCGGCGGTCACCGACCAGTTGTCACCTGCGACGGCGCTGCCGCGGGTGACATCGCCGGTGAATTTCGCGAGCACCTTCGGCAGCAGCCAATGGCAACGCCCACCATGGACCGATCGTTCGGAGTCGACCGCGATGAACGGCACCTGCAGCCGCGGCAGCGCGCCGAAGCGGCGTGACGGCGCGAGCAGGACGGGACTGGCGAGGACCTCGCGGTAAGGGCCGACCGGAGACTCCAGGTAGTCGACCATCATGCCGACCGTCATCGGCAGCGTCGGCCGGTCTCCGATCGTGAGAGCCTCGGCATCCGGTGTGCTGCGGTGCCACCACAGACAGGCCCGGACCGTCGCGGGCCAGGGTGCGGGCGGACTGACCGGCCAGTCGGCGCGATCAGTACCGGATTCGGCGACACTCCACATGGTCACTCCAGGTTTCTTGCGTGCGATCGAGGATATGGTCGTCGGCGTCGAAGACCGACATCATGCGCCGATACGTCCGGGTGAAGGTCGGCCACATGACCGAATTGCGTCCAGATGAGTCGAAGTACCAGCTCGCGCAACCGCCGGTGTTCCAGACGGTGCCGCGCAATTCGTCGTCGAGGTCGGCGTTGTAGCGGTCCTGCGCAGCGGCGCTGACCTCCACGGTGTCGTATCCGTGATCGCGCAGATGGCGAATCGTCGTGCTCGCGTAGTGCGCCTGCGGTTCCAGCATGAGCACGATGGAGCTGTGGCCGAGATTGGTGTTGGGTCCGTAGAGGAGGAACAGGTTGGGGAAACCGTGGACGGACACGCCGCGATACGCGTTCGGTGAACCCGCCCAGCAGTCGGCGAGCGAGATCCCGCCACGCCCGCGAATGTGTTTCGCGATGGGAGGTTCGGTAGGGGTGAACCCGGTCGCGAGAATCACTGTGTCCACGGGGTGGATCCGGCCGTCGGCATCGACCGCGCCCTTCTCGTCGAGCGCGGTGATCGCGCCGGTCACCATGACATTGGGGCGCTGCAGGGCCGGGAACCACTTGTTGGTCAGCAGCATGCGTTTGCAGCCGATCGTGTAGTCGGGGGTGAGCCGTCGGCGCAGCGTGCGGTTGCGAACCTGGATGCGTAACTGCGCCTTGGCGATCGCGGTGGCGATGGGCAGCAGCTGAGGCCGACGTGCCATGAGGATCACATAGAGCTCGCGGTAGTGGTACACAACGCGCCGCATCAGCCGGTGTACCGCCGGGAAGCGGCGGTAGATGCTTTTCTCGGCGCGACTGATACGACGGTCCAGCCGTGGCACCACCCACGCGGGGGTGCGCTGGAAGAGGGTCAGATGTTCGACGTCGTCGACGATCTCGGGAACGATCTGCACCGACGACGCGCCGCTGCCGACCACGGCGACCCGCCGACCTGTGAGGTCGTGGCCGTGGTCCCAGTGCGCGCTGTGGAAGACCGTGCCGCCGAAGTCGGCCGAGCCCGGCAGGTCCGGGGTGCCGGGTTCGGAGAGCGCTCCCGGTGCCGTCACCAGAAATCGGCACCGGACGGTGCCCTGTTGGGTGACGACGACCCAGTCGGATTGCGTTGCATCCCATTCGGCATCGATCAACGCGCAGTCGTAGTGGATATGGGCCGCATGGTCACCGGCGACCTTCACGAGATAGTCGCGGATCTCGTGCCGGCGGCCGTAACTGTGTGACCAGTCGGGGTTGGGTGCAAACGACAGGGAGTACAGCGACGTCGGCACATCACATGCCGCGCCCGGGTAGTCGTTGTCCCGCCATACCCCGCCGGCTCCGGATGCGCGCTCGATCGCCACGATGCGGAGATCGGGATGGTCGTCGCGCAGGCGGTGCAGCGCTGCCAGACCGCCGAAACCGACGCCGACGACGAGGATGTCGACACGAGCGGGGAGATTCGTGGTGTTCTCACTCATCGTTCGTCAGCAAGCCTTTCCAACTGGTGAGCAGCCGTGTCATGAGAGCGTCGTCGGTCTCGGGGCTGCGCAGGATGCGCGACACCGCGAGACCGCGTGCCAGTTCGACCGTCAAAAGGATCTGTTCGGGGGTGTATCGAGTGCCGAACAGTTCGGTGCTGCCGGTGATCAGCGCGTCGGATACCTTCTGTTCCAGCGGAATCATCGCCGCCCGCAGGGTCGGGTCGGTGCGCGCGGCCACCCACAATTCGAGGGCGGCATCGAACAGGCGTCCGCCGAACGCCTCGAAGATCACCGAGATGTCCTCGTCTCCGGTTCGTGGCCGGGTGAGGATCTCGCTCATCCGCTGTTCGACGAGGTGCCCGACGGCCGCCACCACCAGCGATTCACGAGTGGGAAAGTGGTGCAGCAGGGCCCCGCGCGATACCCCCGCCCGACGGTTCACCTCCTGCGTCGTCGTCCGCGCGTAACCGAGTTCGACGAGTGCGTCGATCGTTGCGTCCAACACTCTCGCCTGCGTGGCGGCCGTGCGCTGGGCCTGTGTGCGCGGCCCTTCGCCGGGATCGTCGGTCATGGCGTGAGCGTAGCCGGGAAAGAAGAAACAGTCCAGACTGCTTTTTACTTTCGATGAGGAGGCTGTACGGCGTACGCACGATCGGATAGCGTTCGACCTGCTCGGACGTTCGGCCAGGGAGGGAATCGATGGCATCTGCACGGCGGCACAGGGGAACCCGTGGGATCGCGATGTCGGTGGTGGCCCTCACCGCCGCGGTGGCCTCGGCGGTAGGGGCCGGTCCGGTATCGGCGCAGGGGTGCCCGCAGGTGTCGGTGAGAACCCTGGCGCCGACTCCCGGCACCACCGGTTGGTCGGAGAATGTGACCTTCGACGCCGGGGGCAACCTCTGGGTGTCACGATCGTTCGACAGCATCGTCGAACGGTTCGATCGCGCCGGCCGCCGCACCGCCCGAGTGCACGTCGTCGCCCCGGGTTCGATTCGGCCCGGACCCGACGGCATGCTCTATGTCGCCTCGGGCGACACTGCGGTCAACATGCTTCCCGGCGCTCCCCGCACGGGGCGGATACTTCGGATGCCCACGGACGCACAGCATCCGCGGCCGAGCGTGTTCGCGGCAGGATTGGGCATGCCCAACGGCATGACCTTCGACGATGCCGGACGGCTCTACGTGGCCGACGGCAGGCTCGGTGTTCTGCGCGTCGATCGCGACGGGACGATCGACGACGAATGGTCGCGCTCGGCGCCCCACAACCTCGCGCCCTCGGCTGTGGTGAACGGCACGGGTACGAACGGCATCGTCGCGCTGGACGGCAACCTGTACGTCACGCTCACCGTGAGTGCCACCGGCCGTGTTCTGCGCGTTCCCATCGCCGATCCGTCCGCGGCCTCGGTCGCGGCGGACGTGACGTCGCCGCTTCCGGGGCTGCTCGACGACCTGGCCGTACTCGACCACCGGACCCTGGCCGTCACGTCGACGACCGGCACGATCGCGATCGTGAACGTGCCCACCGGCTCGGTGTGTTCGTCCGCGGTGGGTCAGCCGGTGACGTCGGTTGCGATGCGACCAAACCGCCCCGATGAGCTCGTCGCGGGCACCGAGAGTGGCGCCGTGCTGCGGATCGCGCTGCGTCGCTGACTGCCCGTCGTCTGGCCGGCGCGCCTGAACCGGACAATTCGCCCCTGCTATTGAGTCAAACGACTGAAACATGTTTCAATGGCCGGGACCCGCGAGCAAGCGCGGCGGGTCACGAGGACGACAATGTCGAGGGGGACACTGACGTGATTGCACGTCGATCGTTTCTCGGTGGGGTTGCGGCGGCGGGGGTGGCCGCCGCAACCGTCCCGAGAATGGGGGCCGGACTGGCCAATGCGGCACCGGGCAAACGAGTTCGGGTGACGCGCGAAGATCACCGGGTGGTGGTGATCGGATCGGGTTTCGGTGGTGGTGTCACCGCGCTGCGGCTGGCCGAGGCGGGCGTACCGGTGGTGGTGCTGGAGCGGGGGCGCCGATGGCGAACCGGCCCGAACGCCACGACCTTCCCGAGTCCGACCAATCCCGACAAGCGCATGCTCTGGTATCGGTCGGCGCCCGAGTTGTTCGGTCGCCCTGTTGCTTTCGACCCGTACGTCGGGTTGGTGGAGGCAGTCGTCGGCGAGAACATGACGGCCCTGTGTGCCGCCGGTGTCGGCGGCGGGTCGCTGGTCTACCAGGGCATGACGCTCAAGCCGGCCGAAGACGTTTTCAATACCCAGCTGCCCGAACGGCTCGACTGGGCGACGATGAACCGCGTGCACTACCCGCGGGTGGCACGGATGCTCCAGTTGGAGACCGCGCCGGACCGGTTGATCAACACGCCGCAGTATCGCGCGGTGAGAACCTTTGCGCGCCATGCCCGTGCGGCCGGTCTGCCCGTGTCGAAGATCCCGATGCCGATCGACTGGAACTACGCGATCGCCGAGATCGAGGGCAAGATGAAGCCGTCCTACACCGACGGGTCGGGTGCGATGGGGGTGAACAACGGTGGAAAGCATTCCGTCGACGTCACCTACCTCGCCGCAGCCGAGCGTACCGGGCTCGTCGACGTGCGCCCGCAACACGAGGTCATCGATGTCGCGCGCGCCCGGGACGGGCGATGGACCGTGCACGTCGACCGCATCGACAGCGACGGAACGACATTGGAGCGCAAGATCCTCACGACCGGCGCCCTGATCATGGCGGCGGGCAGCCTGAACACGACCAAGCTGCTTGTGCGTGCGTCGGCGCGTGGACTCATCAGCGACCTGCCCGACGGTCTCGGCGCGGGCTGGGGAACCAACGCCGACCGGATCTATGTCTGGTCCGATCCGTCCGGTGGATTCGGCGCCGTGCAAGGCGGTCCGGTCGTGTACGGCAGCCTGAACTGGTCGAATCCGTCACTGGCCCATACGGTCATCCAGGCGTCCATCCCGTCGTTCGGGGTCGATGCGCACTCCACGATGATGGTCGGCTACGGGGTCAGCGACGCGCGGGGGCACTTCACCTACGATTCGGGCGCCGGCGAGGCCAAACTGTGGTGGCCGCACGAGGGGGACGCCCGCATCCAGACCAAGGCGATACATCCGACGGCGTCGGCGATCGTCGGTCCGAGCGGAGTGCTCACCGACACCAATGCGGTCTTCCCGTCGACGTGGCACGCGCTGGGCGGCGCGAACATGGGACCGGTCTGCGATCTGGAAGGACGGGTGCACGGCCAGCGGGGCCTCTACGTGCTCGACGGCGCGTTGATCCCGGGCAATGCCGCAGCCTGTAACCCGTCGATGACGATCGCGGCGGTCGCCGAGCGTGCTCTCGACAGCATCGTGGCCAAGGACGTCGGCACGATCATCTAGTCTCCCGCGTCACCGGCGCGAGCCACAGGGCGACGAGGACGTCGACCAGTTGATCGCTGATCTCGGCCCACGAACAATTGGCCTCTCCGGTCGCCACGGCCCGCTCGAAGTCGGCGATCGTGAGGACGATCATGTTGCGCGCCATGGTGTCCCGGTTGTCCAGGATCGGCCCCGGGAGCGGCGGGACTGACGAATAGAGGCCGGTGAGCACAGCCATCAGCCCTTCGGATGCGGTGGCCTGTTCGTAGAACAGTGGGCCGTAACCCGGGTCCGTGCTGACCTGCGCGCAGAAGCGGGCAAAGTAGGTCGGCGTGCCGAGGGCGCCCAGATAGTCGTTCTGAGGTTGGACGAGGCAGGCGATCCAGTCGCGCAGTGCGGGATCGGGTCCCAGTGCCTGGATCATCTCGTGGCGCAGCGGTTCGATGAGGGCGTTGTGGTGGTCCAGAATGGCACGCACCAATTCGAGTCGCCCGCCGAAGTGGTATCCGACGGCGAAGTTGTTGCCCTGTCCGGCCGCTTCGCTGATATGCCGGTTGGAGACCGTCGAGATGCCCTCTTCGGCGAAGAGGCGTTCGGCGGTGGTGAGCAGAAGGTGGCGTGTCGTTGCCACCTGGTCGCTGCGGCCCCTGGCCATCGTGCTCGTTCCTCCACCTGTCGCCGGCACGACCGGCCGGACCACCTCATCCTAGTCGTGCCGGAGTCGGCCGAGCAGCGTCGCTCGACGGGTAGCGTGGGCCCATGCGATTCGGTCTCTTCATTCCGCAGGGTTGGCGTCTGGACCTCACCGGAATCCCGCCCGCCGACCAGTGGTCGGTGATGTCGTCCGTGGCTCGACGGGCCGAGGACACCGGCTGGGACTCGATCTGGGTCTACGACCACTTCCACACGGTTCCGCTACCGACCGACGAGGCCACGCACGAGGCGTGGACGCTCGTGTCGGCGTTCGCGGCCACCACCTCCCGGGTGGACATCGGGCAGATGTGTACGGCGATGAGCTACCGCAATCCGATGTATCTGGCCAAGGTGGCGGCCACTGCGGATCTCATTTCCGGCGGCCGGGTGCAGATGGGCATCGGCGGCGGTTGGTACGAACACGAGTGGCGCGCCTACGGTTACGGATTCCCGTCAGCAGGGGAGCGGCTGGCCCGGCTGAACGAGGGCGTGCAGATCATGAAGCAGGCGTGGGAGTCCGGGCGCGCCACGTTCGACGGCGCCCACTATTCCGTCGACGGTGCGATCTGCGCGCCGCAGCCGGTGGCCGGTCGAATCCCACTCTGGATCGCCGGCGGGGGAGAACGCAAGACCCTGCGGATCGCGGCCGAGTTCGCCGACTACACGAACTTCGACGGCACCCCGGAGGGTTTCGCGCACAAGTCGTCGGTACTGCAAGAGCACTGCGCCGACCTCGGCCGCGACTATGACTCGATAGTGCGGTCGGCAAACTACAACGTCGTGATCGCAGAGACCGAGGACGAGGTGCAACGGCGGCTCGACGATCTCGAGGCACGACTCGCGCAATCGGTCCCCGCGGAGGCCGCCAAGGCCACGATGGGCGCCTTCCGCGGGATGCCCGCGGTGGGAACGCCGGCACAGGTCGTTGCGAACCTCACCGCGATGGCCGACCTCGGCATGTCCTACGGGATCTTCTACCTCCCCGACATCGCTCGCGACACCGGCACCCTGGATCTGTTCGTCAACGAGGTGATGCCGGCACTGCGCTGACAGGTCCGTGAATTGAGCCCACAGTCCCCGCTCGCGCAGCAGTCCACCCCGCCCGGTCCCTGAGGAGCCTGCGAGCTTGCGAACGGCCGCTACCCGGTCCCTGGCTGTGAGGAGCCTGCGAGCTTGCGAACCGCCGCAAACTCGGTCCCTGGCTGTGAGGAGCCTGCGAGCTTGCGAACCGCCGCAAACTCGGTCCCTGGCTGTGAGGAGCCTGCGAGCCTGCGAACCGCCGCAAACTCGGTCCCTGAGGAGCCTCCGAGCTTGCGAGGATGCGTCACGAAGGGCAGCCCTTCGCGACGCTCGCACGCTCGTTCCCCGGGGGTCGGTGTGGCCGCCTCAAGCCGTTGGGAAGTCGCCGACTGCTTCGGGTCAGGAGTGATGCAATCGCCGAAGTCGTTGCGCGGCTTCGGCGATCACGTCGTCGCGTTTGCTGAACGCGAAGCGGACCAGGTGGCGCCAGGGTTCGACGTCGTCGACGAAGGCGCTGACCGGGACCGCGGCCACACCGACGCGTTCGGGCAGGGCCCGGCAGAATGCGACGCCGTCGTCGAACCCGAGTGGGCGCGGATCCGCGCACACGAAGTAGCTCGCCTCGCTCCGGTGCACGCCGAACCCCGCATCCCGTAGGGCGGCGGAGAGCAGGTCACGCTTGCGCTCCAGCGCGGCAGCCGAGTTACGGACCCAGTCCATCTCGGCGTCGAGAGCACCTGCCACCGCCGGTTGGAAGGGCCCGGACCCGACATAGGACATGAACTGTTTGGCCGACCGCGCGGCCGCGACGAGGTCGGACGGACCGCTGACCCATCCGACCTTCCAGCCGGTGCAGTTGAACGTCTTGGCGGCGCTCGAGATGCGCAGGGTACGGTCGCGCATACCCGGGAATGTCGCCAGCGGCCGGTGTGTCCGGCCGTCGAACAACAGGTGCTCGTACACCTCGTCGGTCACTGCGATCACGTCGTGTTCGACACACAGCCGGGCGATCTCGGCCAGATCGTCGTCGGACAACACGGTTCCGGTGGGGTTGTGCGGCGAGTTGACCAGGATCAGGGCGGTGGCCGGGCCGAACGCCTCGGCCAGACGCGACCGGTCCAGACGGAATCCGTCGCCATCGGGAATCAGTGGCACGGTGCGGCGGATGCCGCCCGCCATCGCGACGGTGGCCGCATACGAGTCGTAGTAGGGCTCGATCATCACGACTTCCCGACCGGGTTCCACCAGTCCGACCACCGAACCGGCGATCGCCTCGGTCGCCCCGACGGTGATCAGCACCTCGGTGTCGGGGTCGTAGTCGAGTCCATAGTGATTGCTCTGGTGGCGGGTCACCGCCTGCCGCAGCTCGGGCACGCCGATCCCGGGTGGGTACTGGTTGTGTCCTTCGGCGATGGCCCGCTGCGCGGCCTCGAGCATCGATTCCGGACCGTCGGTGTCGGGGAACCCTTGTCCCAGGTTGACCGCGTGATGCTCGACGGCGAGCGCGGACATCTCGGCGAAGATCGTGGTGCCGAAAGGGCGGAGGCGAGATACGGTGCGCACGGCCTCAAGGCTGACATATTCGTCGGTCATCCGGCAGAAGACACCGCCCGACAAGCCATCGGCGGCGGTAGCATCTGCGAATATGACCACGCCGCCGGTACCACCGAATCCGGATTCTCCGAACAGGCCGGACGATCACGGTCCCTCGGATTCATCGCAGCCCGACGATGCGGGTCAGCACCCAGGCGACACAGCGCAGCAGCCCGGAGGTTTCCAGTATCCGGGTGGGCAACAGTACCCGGGAGGCCAGGCGTATCCCGGTGGTGCCCAGCCGGGTGGCTCGCAGTATCCGGGTGGTGCCCAGTATCCGGGCTCGCAGTACCCCGGCTCGCAGTACCCCGGCTCGCAGTACCCCGGCTCGCAGTACCCCGGCTCGCAGTACCCCGGCTCGCAGTACCCCGGCTCGGGAGAGCCGCCGCCGGGAGGCCAGTCGTATCCGGGTACCGGGCCGGAATCCGGCTCCCAGTCCTATCCGGGTGCCCCGTCATACCCGGGGAATGCCCAGCAGTATCCGGGCGGTCAGCAGTACCCCGGCTCTCAGCAGTACCCCGGTACTTCGCCGTCCGGCGACACCGGGCAATCCGGCGCCGCGCCGTACCCGGGCCCCGGCCAACCATCCGCGGGCCAGCAGTATCCGGGCCAGTCGTATCCAGGACAGCCATCCGGGGGCCAGCAGTATCCGGGCCAGTCGTATCCAGGACAGCCGTATCCGGGTCAGCCACCCTCGGGCCAGCCGTACCCGGGTCAGCCATCCGGCGGACAGCCGTACCCGGGTCAACCAGTCGGCGGGCAGCCCTACCCAGGGCAGCCCTACCCGGGCCAGCCGCCGTATCCGCCGCAGCAGGGCAAGCGGTCGAGCAAGCGGCTCTGGTGGGTCATCGGAGTCGTGGTCGTCCTGGTGATCGCGATCGTCGGAGTCGTGGCTTTCGTGATGCGTGATGTGGTCACCGACAGCAAGGATGTGGCGATCGGTGATTGCGTCTCGATCAGCGGCAGTCAGAGCGACGAGAACGTCAGTGCGAAGAAAACCGACTGTTCGTCGAGCAGCAAGTTCACCTTCTATGTGGCCCAGAAGGTGAACGGCACCCCCTGCCCATCCGAGGACTACTCGCGGCTGTATTGGCTGCGCGACGGCGACAAGACCGGCGAACAACTGTGCCTGGTCCCCAATCTCACGCAGGGCGAGTGCTACCAGATCCCGATCGGTGGCCTGCCCACCGCCAGTCTCTCGGACTACAAGAAGGTCGACTGCGGAGCGCTCAGAGGCGCGGGAACCGCGATCTTCCAGGTCGAGCAACGCACCAACGGTCAACCCTCATGCACCGGTGACCAACTCGAGGTCTACTTCGCCCTGCCCACGCCGATCGGCTACTGCCTGGCCGAGCCGACCACATGACCAGACGGCACCGCCGCCCGTCGGTGAATCCGAGGGCGGCGGTGCCGTCCGGGAGTGCTGCCGGGGTCAGCTCGTCTGGACCCAGACCCACTCCCACTTCTTGGTCGCCGGATCAAAACGGCGCCGGCGACGATAGGTCGGGCTGCCCGGGGAAGTGATGGGAGCGGCAACGCCGGCGTCTCTGCGGAAGGTCATGTCTATCGCTTTCTCGATGAGTTCTGTTGTGTCCCCGACGACTCAACTGTGTTCCGCGATGCTGGAGATGGCCTCGGCGTCAACTGCGAACTTCCTGGACGTGCCGGCATGTGGCAAGTCCACGGTTGACGCGGATCAGCTGGGCGACTCCTCGCCGATGGTCGGGCCCAGCAGATCGTCGGCGTCGGTGATGCGATAGGCGTATCCCTGCTCGGCGAGGAAGCGCTGCCGGTGGGCGGCATAGTCGGCGTCCAGGGTGTCGCGGGAGACCACCGAGTAGAAATGTGCCTGGCCACCATCGCGTTTCGGCCGCAACAGCCGGCCCAGCCGCTGCGCCTCCTCCTGGCGCGAACCGAAGGTGCCGGACACCTGCACCGCCACGGAAGCCTCGGGGAGATCGATCGAGAAGTTGGCCACCTTCGACACCACGAGCGTCTGGAGCTCACCGGAGCGGAAGCGATCGAACAGTGCCTCGCGCTCCTTGTTCTTCGTCGAGCCCTGGATCACCGGGGCGTCGAGTTCACGTCCGAGCTCCTCGAGCTGGTCGATATACGCACCGATCACCAGGGTCTGAGAATCCTTGTGCCGCGCGAGGATCGACTTCACCACGTTCACCTTCGTGTGCGCGGTCGAACAGAGCTTGTACTTCTCGTCGGCCTCGGCGACCGCATACTGCAGGCGCTCCTCGTCGGTCAGCGTGACGCGGACCTCGATGCAGTCGGCGGGCGCGATCCACCCCTGCGCCTCGATGTCCTTCCACGGTGCGTCGTAGCGCTTGGGCCCGATGAGGCTGAACACGTCACCCTCCCGGCCGTCCTCGCGGACAAGCGTGGCGGTCAGACCCAGTCGGCGCCGCGACTGCAGGTCCGCGGTCATCCGGAACACCGGCGCGGGCAGCAGGTGCACCTCGTCGTAGATGATCAGGCCCCAGTCCCGTGAGTCGAACAGGTCCAGATTGCGGTACTCACCCTTCGATTTGCGGGTCATCACCTGATAGGTGGCGATGGTGACCGGCCGAATCTCCTTGCGCTCCCCGGAATATTCGCCGATCTCCTCCTCGGTCAACGTGGTCCGCGCGATCAACTCGCGCTTCCACTGCCGGCCCGCGACCGTGTTCGTCACCAGGATCAGAGTGGTGGCGCCGGCCTTGGCCATCGCGGCCGCGCCGACCATCGTCTTACCGGCGCCGCACGGCAGCACCACAACACCGGAGCCGCCGGCCCAGAAGGAGTCGGCGGCCATCTCCTGATAATCACGCAGATGCCACTCGTTCTGCTCGAGGGCGATGGGATGCCTCTCGCCGTCGACATAGCCGGCGAGGTCCTCGGCCGGCCAGCCGACCTTCAGGAGGACCTGCTTGAGTCGGCCCCGCTCCGACGGGTGGACGACGACGGTGTCGTCGTCGAGGCGGGCGCCGAGCATCGGCGCGACCTTCTTGTTCCGCAGGATCTCCTCGAGCACCGCACGGTCGAAGCTGACCAGGGTCAGTCCGTGTGCCGGATTCTTGACGAGCTGCAGCCGGCCGAACCGGCCCATGGTGTCGACGACATCCATCAGCAGCGGCTGCGGCACGGCATAGCGCGAATAGGTGACCAGCGCATCGACCACCTGTTCGGCGTCGTGACCGGCCGCGCGGGCGTTCCACAACGCCAGGGGCGTCACGCGATAGGTGTGCACATGTTCCGGCGCGCGCTCGAGCTCCGCGAAGGGTGCTATCGCCGCACGCGCCGCCGGCGCGTCGGGGTGATCCACCTCGAGCAGCAGCGTTTTGTCGGATTGCACGATCAAAGGTCCATCGGTCACCCCGTCCATTGTCCAGATAGGAGCAAATCCTGTCAGGCCACGACCGTCGTGCAGGTCTCGCCGAGGAGGCCGACACCGCGTGAGTCGCAGGTCAGGGGAAGATCGGGCCGGGCTCGCGCGAGGACGCGACGGCTCGGTCCGCTCAGGTCTCCATCAACTCCAGGCTGGTGATGCGGTGCAGCGAGAAATACTGCTCCTCCTCGGTTCCGGCGTCGACGCCCACCAGCTGACCTGCGCCGAGGGTGCGCGGGGTGACCACATGACGGCTCGCCGAACCGTGTGCGTCGACGTAGTCCACACGCAGACGGCGGTTCACCCGCAACGCGAGCTGGATCAGCGCGGTCGCCGACTCGCCACCGCCGGAGGCGCGCACCGGCGCCGCCGAGGCCGACGACGAGGCCGGTCGCGCCGACGCGGCGCGGTCCTGGGAGCGCATCCGCGAGATCACCGTGCGCAGCTGCTCCGCGGACGGAGCAGTCCGGCGAGGCTGCGTCCGCCGACGTGGCCGGGCCACGGTGACCCGGCTGCCGCGTTCCCGCAGGTCCACCAAGGTGCCGGTCGAATCCTCGCCGGCCGGGGCGAAGCCGGCCGACCGCAGGCGGTCGATCACATCGCGGATGTCGGCCGGTGACACCGCCACCGTGGGTGCGAGTGCCCGCAGCGCCAGGTGATCAGCTGCATCGCTGCGCAACACCGCCGCCAACGTCGTTGGGTCCTCACATCTGATGAACGAGGAGGCGACCCCCACCCGAAGCTGTCCGTGCTTACGCGCGACGTCCTCGATCAGATAGGTCAGGGATTGCGGCACCGGAGTGCTGGAATGGGCGGTGAACATGCCGATGAGTTCGCTGCTGCTGCGGCCCGCGTCCAGCGCCCGCCGGACACTGTTCTCGGACACCCGGTACACCGACGCCGCGCCGCCGGATTCGAGATCGGCGACCAGGTCAACCTGTTCGGCCAGTTCCGGGGTCATCGGCCCGGGAACCGTCAATGTCAGATCGGCCTGCGTGAGAAAGTGGTCCACCGGTTCGGGCAGCGCCGTGCGCATCGCGGCGAGGATCGCCGCCTCTGCCTCGTCCCCGACGCTGTCATCGATCGCGGCGCGTCCGACGGCGGTGATCGACGAATGCGCTACGACGCCGAGTTCCCGTGCTTCCCTTAATGTTTCGTCGACAATGCGCCGCGAGAAGCGGCGGATCTGCCGAGGGTGGTGCCAGTGCAGCGCGGCGACGAGCGCGTCCGTGTCCACCGGGGCGGAACGCGACGCCTCGGCCAGGGTCTCCAGGATGGCGCGACGTTGCACTGGCGCGTACGCGTCGTGCAGGTCTCCGGACAGTGCGGGCAGAGCGTTGCCGTCGCGGTCGGGTTCGCCCACCTGCCAGGCCCGCCGCGGCATCTCCAGCCAGGCGCCGAGCAGCACCCACCACTGGCGCTCCGGTGGCTGGTGTATCCAGCTGTCGGCCGCAGGGGTGGGGGCGAAGGCCTGCTCGCCGGTGTCCGACGGCGGCGGCGGGTCCGGGAATCCGGCGTCGATGAGTCGCAGGTAGGCGAGCAGTTCGGCGATGAAGGAGACGCGCTGTTGCTCGAGCCCGGTCACTTTCGCCAGGCGGCGTAGCTCGCGGACGCCGAGCGCGCCGCTGCGCAGCACGGCAGCGGGAGTCGCCCCGAGCGCACCGATCAGCGTGGTGGTGTGCCGGATCAGCTCGAGTGCCTCGCCACCGGCGGCGCCCTCGAGCGCGCCGCGGGAGAAGCGTGCCTTCGCCTTCGCCTCGTGCAGCGCCGGCGAGCGTAGATCGTCGGTGCGCAACGGGGGCTCGCCGCGCAGGATCTGGCCCACCATCGGTGGCAACTCGACAGTCTGATCGTCGATGCGTGCGAGCAACCCCGCGGCGATCAGCCGAGGGACCGGCTGCTCGGGATCCGCATTGGGCGCGGCATCGCGGCTGCGGCCCAACGCGGGTCCACGGGACAGGGTCTCGAGCAGACCCCGCTGGCGTTCGTCGAGGCCGTCGATCATCGCGCGCAGGTCATCGGGGGTCTTCTCAGCGAGTGGACCGGTGAGGTGGTGGGCACGCCAGGGCAGGGCCGCGGACGCGTGCGCTCCCGACCACAGCGTGTCATCGGGTCCCCAGAGCAGCGCACGGCTGCGCAGCAACTGCAGCCGGTCGATGATGTCGGCACGCTCCGCCCGGCCGGAGAGTTTCGCGACGATGGCGTCGACGCTGGTTGGCGCGGGGATGCGGCCCGAGCCCTCGGTGCTCGATCTGATGGCCTGCTCGAGGACGGCCACCGCGAGCAGGTCCAGGTTCTCGCCGGCCAGGGCCGAGGAGGCCGCCGACAGCGCTCGCGACGCCAGCACCCCGGAGCCGGCGGGCGGCGGGGAGGCGAGATCGGGGCGTGCGGTGAGCAACTCGACGAGCGCGTCGTCATCGCGCAGCGTCAGATCATCGGCCAGGCGTAAATCCTGGTCATCCGCACTCATTCGGCCGATTCTACTGAGCGGGCGATCGTCGTACGTCGGCGCAGGCTCGGAGCACACGCCGGCGATGGCCTTCGGCGGGACGGCTGAGAACGCCACATGGCACAATGAGCGCGTGGCTGAGAAGAAGAAGTATGTCGACAACGGCTGGCCGAAGGACGGGGACGGCGGCGACGCTGCTCACGCGGTCTCCGAGTTCGCCGCCGGACTCTCCGGCGCGCTGTCGCCGTTCGGGGACGTCGAGTTCCCGCTGCCGCTCGACGAGCTGCCCTACGTCCAGCCGAAGACGGTCATCAACCGCTGACCTGCGGGTGTCCGAGCAGGAGCAGCATTCGGGTCCGACCGGCGCCGGGAGCGCAGCGAGCGGGCCGAGTTCCAGCGGCGCCGGGAGCGCAGCGAGCGGGCCGAGTTCCAGCGGCGCCGGGAGCGCAGCGAGCGGGCCGAGTTCCAGCGGCGCCGGGAGCGCAGCGAGCGGGCCGAGTTCCAGCGGGCCGGATCAGACTGGCCTGAGTCATATCGACTCGGCCGGCGCCGCGCGCATGGTGGATGTCGGTGGCAAAGCTGCGACCGTGCGGCGTGCGGTGGCCGGTGGCACGTTCTCGACCACCGCCGAGGTGATCTCGTTGCTCAGCGATCGCAAACTCCCCAAAGGTGATGTCCTGGCCACCGCCAGAATCGCCGGGATCATGGCCGCCAAGCGCACCGATGAACTCATCCCGTTGTGTCATCAGCTGGCGTTGTCGTCGGTGGAGGTCGATTTCGCGATCGGCGATGACCACATCGATGTCACCGCGACGGTCGGCACCAGTGGTCAGACGGGGGTCGAGATGGAGGCGCTCACCGCTGTCGCGGTGACCGGGCTGACCCTGCACGACATGGTCAAGGCCGTCGATCGCCGGGCATCGATGAACAACATCCGACTGCTGGAGAAGACCGGCGGCAAATCAGGGCCGTGGCACCGTGAGTGAGTGGCATCGTGAGTGAGTGGCGCCGTGAGTGACGAGTCGGCGAACGCCGGGTCTCGGGTGGCGCGGATCGTCGTTGCGTCGACCCGGGCGAGCCGCGGTGAGTACCCCGATCGCTCGGGCCCCGTCATCAGTGAGTGGCTCACGGCGCGAAGTTTCGTCGTCGAGGAGCACATCGTCGTCTCCGACGGCAAACCTGTGGGTGACGCGATCCGCGCCGGGGTATACGCCGGGGTCGACGTGGTGATCACCACCGGTGGAACGGGACTGACGCCGACCGACCGGACGCCCGAGGAAACCCGGGCTCTGGTCGACTTCGAGATTCCGGGACTCGCCGACGCAGTGCGGTCGGCCGGACTCCCGCAGGTGCCGACCGCGGTGCTGTCCCGCGGTGTGGCCGGAGTGGCGGGCACGACGCTGGTGGTCAACCTGCCGGGGTCGGTCGGTGGGGTACGTGACGGTTTGTCCGTGCTCGACAGCGTGCTGATTCACGCGTTGGATCAGATTCGTGGAGGTGATCATTGATGGTCCGTCCGAATTCTGGTGCGCTTATCGCGCGAGCGCACCTCTCCGACACCGTGATCGGGGTCGCCGAACACGAATCGCTGGTCGCCGAGGCCGCCGATGGCGCGGCCGGCGCGATCGTCGGGTTCACCGGGGCGGTGCGCGACCACGACGACGGACGCACGGTGACCCGACTGTCCTACAGTGCGCACCCGACCGCTCAGCAGGTGCTCGAGGAGGTCGTCGCGGAGGTGATCGACGCCGCGCAGGGAGTGCGGGCCGTAGCCGTGTCGCACCGCGTGGGTGATCTCGCGATCGGTGACGTGGCGTTCGTGGTGGCCGTTGCCGCCGACCATCGTCGGGCGGCCTTCGAGACCTGCTCGCGCATGGTCGACGAGGTGAAGGCGCGGTTGCCGGTGTGGAAGCACCAGTTCTTCTCCGACGGCACCGATGAGTGGGTCGGGTCTGCCTGATGACCGCCGGCGACGGCGGTGCCACACCGGACCGTGACCCGGAGCGCAACGAGACGCGGACCCAACAGCTCGATCGGAACTGGGCGAGCCTGCTGCAGGAGCTGCGGGTCGCGCAGACCGGAGTACAGATCCTGACCGGGCTCATGCTGACGATCCCGTTCCAGCAGCGGTTCACCGAACTGAGCGACTTACAGCAGCTGGTCTATCTTGTCAGCCTGGTCTTCTCGGTGCTGTCAGCAGTGATGCTGATCGCGCCGGTGGCGCTGCATCGATTGCTGTTCCGCCAGCACGCGGTCGCCGATCTGGTGGCCAGATCCCATGTGTTCGCGCTAATCGGGCTGGGCTTTCTCGGCCTGGCGATGACAGGGGTGCTCTCGCTGATCTTCAGCGTCGTGCTCGGCACGGCGGCCGCGGTGGTCGCGGGCACGACCACACTGCTGGTGTTCGTGGTGATCTGGGTGATCCTGCCGATGCGCGAGCGACGTCGCTCCGGCGACGTCAACTGACCCACGGGGACCGACCTCACCACCCGGTCTTGAGCCGTCACCACCCCGGTCCCTGAGAACATCCGAGCGCTACCACCCGGTCCCTGAGGAAGCTCCTGGCCGGCGTTACCACCCTGAGAACATCCGAGCGCTACCACCGGTCCCTGAGGGAGCTCCTGGCCGGCGTTACCACCCCGGTCCCTGAGGAGCCTCCGAGCCGGCGTTACCACCCCGGTCCCTGAGGAGCCTCCGAGCCTGCGAGGATGCGTCACGAAGGGCCCCTTCGTGACACCCCTCCGCTGGCGCTCCGGGGTTCCTCAGGGATCGGGGAACACCCGTCCGCTGGCGCTCCGGGGTTCCTCAGGGATCGGGGAACACCCCTCCGCTGGATCTCCGGCCTACCCCGGAAATGGACAAGGGCCCCGCACGGGCTCATGGCCATCGTGCGGGGCCCTTCGACTGTGGGCCCGTATGGGCTGGTGTCAGCTACTGCGCTCAGGGAGTGGGCAGCTGATCCTTGTGCTGGTTGAACAGCTTGATCTGATCCGGGGTGAGCTCGTAGCCGCTCTGCTTGGCGGCCTTCCACAGGTTCTCGACCTCGGGGTTGATCTTGTTGTTCTCGACGGCCTGGCCGAGCGCCTTGTCGATCTGCGTCTTCACGTCGTTGGTGGTCTTGGCCTCAGGAGTGGTCGACCAATTGAACGGCGCAGGCAGGGTGGGCAGCTGCGGCAGAGCCGGCTTCTGGACGGCCGGAGCGGTGCGCTGGGTGGCGCCGGACAGGCCCGTGCCACAGACCGGCCATGCTCCCTTGCCCTGCGAGGCGAGAACGCGCTCGGCGACGACGATCTGCTGTTCGCGGGTGGCCTGGTCGGCGCTCGGCGCGAACTGGGTGCCGCCGTGTCCGGCCCAGGTGCTCGGGCTGAACTGCAGGCCGCCCTGGTAGCCGTTGCCGGTGTTGATGGCCCAGTTGCCGCCCGACTCACACTGGGCGACCTGGTTCCACTCGGCGTCGGTGGCTGCGTTCGCCGAGCCGGTGCCCAGTAGTGCCGCACCGCCGCCCAGGACGGCGCCGGTGAGGGCGACCTTTGCGAAGGTCTTGGTGGTCGTGGTGGTCGACGGTTTGCGGTGACGTCCGGACATAGCTGGTATTTCCTCTCTCCACGCGCCTACGAAGTCAGCTGTCGGGTTCGGGCGAGAGGTGCCCGGTCTCGGCGCGACGTGAACGTCACGCCGGGACTTAACCCCAAGGGCGTCGGTCTGACGCCCGGATCTCTGTTCGGGAGGTGGGTCCCCCGTCCTCGCTCCTAGATGTCGTACTGGCGTCCCTGGCGGCGGAGCGAGGTTCGGCGCGGTCGCCGGGACGGTATGCATTTGGTTACTTGCTTGTGACCCCCCATGGGCGTCGTTCAGTCACACTACGACGTCTGGCACCACGAATCACGTTGTTGGCAAGCCCATTTTCCGCGCCCGAGTTGGGCTTTCGACCCAGTTTTGGCGTCGTGCCTGATCACGGGTCGATAGTCGACTTGTGTCCTTCTCGTGACCGATCCGTTATGTGAGGAAGGTCACAACAGGATTGTGGTCTCAGCCACCCGCAAACGGCGGCAACACGTCGAGGGTTTCGCAGCGACCCAGTCGGGCGGTGCGGTCGCAGAGTGCGACCGAATCGCGCAGATACGAGCAGCGGGCGAGGACCCGCGCGAGATCGGCGTCGCCGGACGCCAGGAGAGTCTCGAGTTCGCCGAGAGTGACGTCGGCGTCGAGCTCGACGACCGTGGATTCGGTCCCGGCGGCCGCGCGCGCGGCAGCGAAGAATCGGACGGTGAGTTGCACGGGTCGTCAGCCCCCGATGGCCGACATCGGCCGGGTCGGTTGGTGGAATCCGGGATCGTTGACGCCGTGGCCGGCCTTCTTGACCCACGTGTTGCCGCGCCATCGCTGGGCGATCGCGACGTCGAGCTCATCGTCGGGAAGTCCGCTGCGCAGAAGCGAACGCAGGTCCGTCTCCGATTCGGCGAACAGGCAGTTCCGCAACTCGCCGTCGGCGGTCAGCCGGGTGCGATCGCAGTCGCCGCAGAAGGGGCGCGTGACCGAAGCGATGACGCCGACCCGTGCCGGCTCGCCGTCGACGTCGTACCCCTCCACCAGCCATGTCGCGGCGGGGGCGCTGCCCCGGGGGCGAGGATCGGGGAGCAGGGTGAAGCGCGATGTCAGCGCCGCGAGGATCTCGTCGGCGGTCACCATCGACGACCGGTCCCACTGATGGTCGGCGTCGAGGGGCATCTGCTCGATGATGCGCAGCTGATATCCGTGTTCGAGGCAGAAGAGCAGCAGATCGGGCAGCCGCGGGAGATCTTCGTGGCCCGCGAGGACCGCATTGACCTTGACGGGCAGGCCGGCGCGGTGCGCCGCGGCCATTCCCATCACGACATTGTCGAGGCGGTCGCGGCGGGTGATCTCGGCGAACCGATCCCGGTCCACGGTGTCGAGCGACACATTCACCCGGTTCAGACCGGCGGCCACCAGACCGTCGATGCGTCGGGCGAGTCCGAGTCCGTTGGTCGTCATCGCGATCTCGGGCCGGGCGGGCAACGCCGAGACAGTGCTGATCAGCTGCTCGAGATCGCGTCGGAGTAGCGGTTCCCCACCGGTGAAGCGAATCGATCGGATACCGAGGTCGCGGACCGCAACGGTGATCACCCGTTCCAGTTCCGCGGTCGTGAGCACTTCGTCGGTGGGCAACCACTGCAGCCCTTCGGCCGGCATGCAGTAGGTGCACCGCAGATTGCATCGATCCGTCACCGACACCCGCAGGTCGGTCACGATGCGTCCGAAGCGGTCCCGCAGCGGGCCGCTGGTCGGTGCGTCGGCGACCGCACCGGGGTCGGGTGACGGGGTGGTCGGCAGGCCGAGGGCGACGATGGTCATGAGCCGTTCCTGAGTGCTTCGAGCGATCGGAACGTACTGGCATGGAAGACGAGCGGCTCCACGTCGGGATCGCAACGCAGGGCCTCGATGCGCAGCAGGACCAGGGTGTGGTCGCCCGCCGGGATCTCGTTGTACAGCGAGCAGGAGAGGCCGGCGGCGGCGTCCGGGATGAACACGGCTCCGTCGTCGGTGCGCGACGGCGTGATGCCGTCGAATCGTGTCTCGCTCGGACCGGCGAGCTGACGGCAGAGGGCGGATTGGTCGCGGGCGAACACGCTGACACCGATTGCGGGGGCTTCCCGAAGCCGCGGCCACGTGGTGGAGCTGTTCTGCACGCATAGTGACACCAGCGGCGGATCGAGCGAGACCGTGGTGAAGGCGCTCGCGGCCATCCCGGCCAGTTCGGCGGTCCCGTTGTGGCCGGCGAGATGGCAGGCGACCGCGACGACGCCGGACGGAAAGCAGCTGTACGCGCGTTTGAGAGTGGCGGAATCCTGCGCCGACGTGAGATCGCCGGCGAGTGGGAGCGCAGCGTCGATGCTCACCGCACCCTCCGGCCCGACCGCAAGGCGAAGATGAGACCCAACACGAACCCGAGGGGTGCGCACATCGTCAGCACGTAGACGACCGTGGGTGCCGTGCCACCGTCGGTGACGATGGGCGTCACGAACAGGGCCACGATCGCCGCCAGTCCGACGGCGAAGACGATCACGGCTGCCTGCAGCAGTCGTGGGGACGGTCCGCGCTTCATGCTTCCACGGTAGATCACACCGCTGATGCCTGGAGGGTGCCTGGTCCTTTGGGTGCGGTGCTGGTGGGGTATTCCATGTGACCGGGCGCAGATCGGTTGGCTAGACTGAATGCTCATAGGCGCCTCTGCTCATCTGATGTGGAGCCGGGCCCGCGATGGGGCCAGCTGTTGATCAGGTGAGGGGCGCTTTTGTCATGACACGTCCGAAATGCAGATTTCCGAAATACAGATGAGGGTGAGCACAGTGCCGACCGGCAAGGTGAAGTGGTACGACGCGGAAAAGGGCTTCGGCTTCCTCGCGCAGGAGAACGGCGAGGACGTCTATGTCCGCTCGTCCGCGTTGCCCGCGGGCGTGGAGACGCTCAAGCCGGGCCAGCGCGTCGAGTTCGGGATGGCTGCGGGCCGTCGCGGACCGCAGGCCTTGAAGGTGGCTGTGCTCGAGCCGGCGCCCAGCGTCGCGAAGAACACCCGCGAGGCGGCGCGTAAAGATGTCAAGCGGCACACTCCGGATGAACTGCACGGCATGGTGGCCGACCTCATCACGCTGCTCGAGGGCACCGTGCAGCCGGAACTGCGCAAGGGGCGCTATCCCGATCGCAAGACCTCGCAGCGGATCTCCGAGGTGGTGCGCGCGGTCACCCGCGAACTCGAGCACTGAGCTCGGTTCGCCGACGTCTCAGCCGTCCTGCGGTCCCGGTAACCGAAGGTTGTCCGGGGCCGTGTCGGCGGCGAGATAGCCCCGGGCGATCACATTCTGGGTCTGACTGTCGGAGATGGCCGACGGCAACTGAACCTCGATGTTGACCAGAATGCGCTCGGGGGTGGAGTGCAGCATCGTCGTATAGGTGGAACCCGACCTCATCGGTACCGACGTGCCCTCGAGTCCCTGCGGCGTCAGGTACTGGACCACCAGATTCCACGGCCACTCGGCGATGTCCTGGGACACCGACAGAACCGCGGATTCACCGACCGGGACCGGTACCCGCTGGACGCGGATGTCGGCGGGATTCGAGGGCTCGCACTCCTTGAGGAACACGGTGCACATCAGCGTCGGGTCGACGCGGACGAGCTGATCTCCGACGGCGATCTGCAGATATGGATCGTCGTCTGAGCCGTCCCCGGACCAGTGGTCCTTGGTCAGCACCGCGACCGTCACGCCGACGACAACGACGAACGCGACGATCACCGCCGCGATGATGGCGAGCGCCTTCTTCTCTCCACTGGTCACGTTCACCGTTCAGGGCCGTCCTGTGCGATTGGGTTTGGTGGGTGGGGTACCCCGGTCATCGGTCTGCGGTTGCGGCGGAGCCTCGCGGTGCGCGCGGGCCATGCGGGTCGGTGCCTCCGACGGTGACCGGTGTGAGCGCCGGCGGAGGCGATCGGTGTCACCGAGGGCGGGGATGGCGATCGTCGGCTCGGCATAGTCGGGGCGTTGTCCACCGATACCCGGCACCAGCGACGATCCGCGATTGGTCAACACGGTCTGCACCAGCCCAATGCCCAGCAGCACCGAGACGACGGTGAACCCTATCCACAGCGTGGTCGGCAGCACCACACCGAGCGTGGCACCGAAGACCCAGCCGAGTTGGAGCACCGTCTCGGACCGGCCGAACGCCGACGCCCGCGACTCCTCGGGCAGGTCGTCCTGGATCGAGGAGTCCAGGCACACCTTGCCGATCGCGCTCGTGCCGGAGGCGACGAATGCGGCGAGCGTGGCGATCATGATGTTGCCGAAGATGGCCGCGAGGACCGCGGCAACGAAGCACGCAGCGGTGGACCACACCACGATCATCGGCGGATTCTTCAGCTCAAGGCGGGTGCCCAGACCGTTGCCCAGCATGTTGCCCGCGCCGGCCGCGGCGCCGACGGCGCCGAGCAACGCCAGCTGGGTCCAGTCGGAATGCACATCCTGCTGGGCCTTGGCATAGAACGCGATGTAGAGCGTGAGGAATCCGGTCAGGATGCGGATGGTCGCGTTGCCCCACAGCCCCGCGACGACCTTGCGGCCCAAGGGCTGGCGCATCTTCTGGGCGAGGGCGGTGGCGGTCTCGCGCGCCCCCTTGAGCCCGCTCCCACCACCCGAGTCGTGGTCCGGGGCGTGCGACATCGCACGCTCGCCGTGGTAGGTCAGGGTCGTCGGGATCTCGCCCTCGGTGACCTCCACCCAGGACGGGATGCGCATGCACAAGTACGCACCGACCGCGGCGATCACCGCCAGCCAGGCCATCGCGCCCGGAATGTGGATGGGCAGCACCTTGGCCAGCAGCAGTTCGAAGAACGCTGCCACACCGCCACCCACGATGGTGCCGCCGATCAGGCCGAAGGTGGTCAGGCGTGAGTTCACCCGGGGCAGGTCGATGGACGGGGGCACCACCCGTGGCGTGACGGCCGACTTGAGCACCCCGAACGATTTCGACAACACCAGCAGACCCAGCGCCGACGGGTAGAGCACCCACGGGTCGTACTGGAGTTGCTGTGTCGCGCCATCCCATGACGAGTTCGCCAGGATGAGCAGCGCGAGCACCACCCGCAGGCCGAAGGTCGTGGCCATCGCGATCCGGCGGCCATGTTGCAGGCGGTCGAGCAAAGGCCCGATCAGTGGAGCGATCAAGGCGAAGGGCGCGATCGTCAGGGCGAGGTAGAGGCCGACGTTGGTCTTGGACTCACCGGTCGCCGCGGCGAAGAACAACGTGTTGGCCAGCGCGACGGCCATGGCGGCATCGACGGCGAAGTTCGCGATGACCGGCAGGGTCAGGGCCGTCAGCCCCGAGCGGTCGGCGCCGTCGGCGGTGGCCGCCTGATAGATCTTGCCGATGCCCCGGCCGGTGAGTTGGCGACTGCGCATGGCGGCGACCCGGGCGACGGTGATCTTCTTCGGCATCGACGGGTCGGTGGGCGCGGTCGACGGCATCTTCCTGGTGCCGCCGACGCGCCCGGTGGGTGCGTCGCCCGGTGCCGGATGTCGCTGGTCATCCGTCTGCTCGCCGTCGAGCGGCGGCAGGTGAGGGTTGTGTGTCCGCGGGGGCAGGTAGGCGTGGTCGCCGTGTCCACGCGAGGTGCCCCGTCCGGTCGGCCGTCCGGAACGACCCTGGTCGGCCGGGTAATTCGCCGTTCCCGGATGCTGCGCGGGACTACGCCGGCCGTCGCCTCCGGTGGCATCGCGACCCGGGTCACGGGGACCCGGAGCCCACGGGTCGGGCGCCGACGGTCCACCGTTGTCCCGGCGGGGGGAGTGGGGACTGGGTCGGTTCACACCGCCAATTGTTCCTCATCGCACCGACTCGCTCTCGGTACGGTCGCCACCTGCAAAAGGGCGGGTCGGTGCCACCGGCGCCCGGTCGTGTTGCACACTTGATGGGTGACTCTTGCATTCGATGGTGACCGGCTGCTCACCGCGATCGACGTCGCGCGCACTGCGCTCGTCGAGGACGGTCAGCGACCCGGGACGCACCTGGAGAGCACCCCTGAGGGTGAATGGGCCGTTGCCCACTATTTCGAGGCGGACCTCGCGGGGTACCGCGGCTGGCAGTGGTGCGTCGTGCTCGCCGGTGCGCCGGGCAGCGACGAGATCACCGTCAGCGAGATCGTCCTTTTGCCGGGGGAGGGTTCGCTGCTCGCGCCGAACTGGGTGCCCTGGAATGAGCGGCTGGTCGCCGGCGACCTGTCTCCGGGCGATGTGCTCGCCGCCGAGCCCACCGATCCACGGCTCGTGCCGAATCAGATCGACACCGGCGACGAGTTCCACATTCCCACTGACGAGTTCGATCCCGACGACATCGGCCAGATCGCCGGTGACCTCGGCCTCGGACGTCGGCGCCTGCTCAGTGCGGAAGGGCGCGACGACGCGGCCCAGCGCTGGCACGACGGAGAGTTCGGCCCTAACAGCGAGATGGCCGCCGCAGCGCTGCACAACTGCGTGACATGCGGCTTTTACCTTCCGCTCGCCGGCGCACTGCGGCCCGCGTTCGGTGTGTGCGCGAACGAGTACTCGGCGGATGGGCACGTGGTGGCCGCCGACTACGGTTGCGGAGCCCACTCCGACATGACCGCTCCACAAGGTGACGGATCACCCGCGTACGACGCCTACGACGACGGCGCTCTCGAGATCGTCCGGGTCACCGCCAACGCGGGCGGGGAAGCGACCTCCTGAGCGAGACCGCGCACGTGTCCGAACCCGACCCCTTCGGACTCGGCGACCTTCGCGCCGCGACATTGTCCGGATGGCGCTCATCGCGCACCCGATATCTCGAAGACGCCGTGGCCGAGCAGGATCTGGTCACCATCGGATACCGGGACCGGCTCTTCACCGAACTGGTCGCCAACGCTGCCGACGCCGCCGCGATGGCCGGATCGCCCGGACGTGTCGCCATCTGGTCCGACGGGCAGGTGCTGCACGTCGCCAACACCGGTGCGCCACTGTCTGTCGAGGGCGTGCGCTCACTTCTCTCCCTGAGGGTCTCGGCCAAATCCGACTCCGTCGGAGCATCGAGTGTGGGCCGCTTCGGCGTCGGTTTCACCGCGGCCGCCACCGTCGCGGACCGTGTGGAGGTGCGGTCGACGACCGGCTCGGTGCTGTTCGATCGCGCCCGGACCGCACAGGTGGTGGCGGAGATCGGCGCCGACGCCGCCGCCCGACATCGACCCGACGGACCTCGACCGCCTCTGCTCCGGCTGGGATGGCCCACAGCCACCGCCCCCGCGGCCGGGTACGACACCGAGATCGTCCTGGATCTGCGCGATGACATCGACGCCGAGCCGATGGTGTCGTCGGCGCGGGCGCAGGCGGTGGATCTGCTCCTCGAACTCGCCGGGTTGGGCCAGATCGAGTTCGCCGACACGACATTCACGATCGATCGGAACGTCGGGGACGCCGAACGCGCGCAACACCTCACAATCCACGCCGTCGCGTCGGACGGTACCGAGTCGATGCACTGGGTCCAGGCCGCCAGTGGCGGGACCCGTTGGTTGGTCGAGGTCGACAGCGCCGGGCACCTCGCCGAGCGTCGCAGTGCGTTGCGTGCCGGTGTGCTCCGCGCGCCGACGCCCACCGACATCGAACTGTCCGTGCCGGCCGTCTGCATCACCGACGTGCCGTTGACGCCGGATCGTCGACACCTTCACCCCGACGCCGACATTGCTTCGGCGGCAATGGGTTATGCGGAACTGATGGCCGCTCTCCCGCCCGCCGGGCGGCCGTTGCTGATCCCTGTTCCCGCGCGGACCCGCAACCGCGACGACGCGATCCTCACCGAGGCGGTCATCGAGCATTTACGGGACGCCGCATGGCTTCCGGGCGCGTCGGGTGGGGATCTCATCCCGAGCCGATCGGTGGTCGTGGCGGATCTGACCACGGAGTTGGCCGACGTGTTGGCCCCGCTCATGGGCGATCTCGCGCATCCGGACGTCTCCGAACGTCGTCTGATCGGCAGGCTGCAGAGCGTCGGCGTCACCCCCATCGGACTGGCCGAGCTCGCCGAACGCCTCGTCGGGACCGAACGCGAGATGTCGTGGTGGCATGATCTGTACGCGGCGCTGTCGCCGTTGGTCACCACCGCCGCCGACGCGGAAGAGCTGGGCGCCCTGCCGATCCCGCGGTCCGACGGCCGGATGAACTTCGGCGCCCGTGGGCTGTTCGTCACCGCCGGCATCGACACCACGATCGGCTGGATTCCCACCGTGGACCCGATCGCCCGGCACGCGTTGATCGAACGGCTGGGCGCCGCAGCAATTTCCGTGTCGGATGCACTGGCCGAGCCGGCTCTGCGTCGGCTTCTGGAGGAGGCCGACGACGAGGAACTCGAGGTGACGGCGGTCGAGGTGTTCGCTCTGCTCGCGGCGGACCCGGATGCGTCGGCGCCGGAGTGGTTGTCGGGTTTGCCGGTGCCGGACGAGGAGGGGGAACTCCGGGCCGCCGACGAACTGCTCCTCCCCGACAGTCCGCTCGCGGCCGTCCTGGTCGACGACGCCCCGTTCGGTGTGGTGTCTGCTGAACTCGTCACCCGGGTCGGTGCCGACGTGCTGCGCCGGATCGGGGTCGGCTGGGGTTTCCTCACCGTCGTCGACGATCTCCCGGTCGGTCCCGATCACGATCTTCCCGACGAGGAGCAGTGGTGGGAGACTTTCGTCGAACCGCCGGAATCCCTTGCTGCCGTTCGTGATCTTGATCTGGTGGACCCGGCTCGTTGGGCGGAGGCGCTGACGCTGCTGGTCACCGACGACGCGACCGCCCCGCTACTGGCCGATCGCGCCGGCTACACGGCCTGGTGGTTGCGGCACCACGCGGTGATCGATGGGCGCCGGCTGGGCTCGTATCGCGCGCCGTCGGACACCTCGGTCGCGGGTGTGCGCGATGTGCTCGATCATCCCCACGCCGACCTGCTGGCCGCCGCGTTGGGCGGAATCGAGGTCGAGACCGCGGGGGATGCCGACACCCTGCTCGCCCATCTCGGAGACCCCGCACGTGCGATCAGCCCGGGCGTCGCGGCGAGTGTTCATGCGGCGGTTGTCGCGGCGGTCCGGCGTGAGGTCTTCGAGTCGACGGAACTCACTGTCCCGCAGCGTGTCCGGACGGCATCGGGCGCAGCGGTGGAACGGGCCCTGGTCCTCGACCGGCCGTGGCTGATCCAGGTCCTCGGGCCCGTCGAGACGGCGGTGTGCGGCACTGCCGCCGACGCCGACGACGCGCTGGTCCTCGCCGACGTTCTCGACCTGGCGACGGCGAGTGAAGAACTCCAGACCCAGGTGCGCGGCGAAGGCGACCCGGCGACATGGACATGCACCGAGGCGGTCCTGTTCGCCACGCTGTGGGGCCGCGACGTCGGACATGGTGAGATCCGATTGCACGACGACCTGTGGGTTCGGGTGCGCCGCAACGGAACGGATCGCGGTGTCGTGGTGCAGTGGTGGGTGGACGACCGCGGGATCACCCACCTGCCGCGTCGATCCCCGTCGTGAGTATCGACGCCAGCTGACGGTAGGCGGCGGCATCGTCGAGGCCGGTGATGGCGGCCACCTCGCGCCGCTGGATGCGACTCATCATCGATGCCGCGAGATCCGCGGCGAACGCCGCGTCGACGTCGCGGAACTCTCCGGTCGCGACACCGTCGGTGATGATCTCCTGTACCCGGTGCGCCGCCGCTGCCGTGTTCTGTTCGTAGAGCGCACGAGTGGGCTCGAAGGCGTGGAGATCGGTCATGAACGCCGCTGATGCCGGGGTGAGCGCATCGCCGACCGCGACCAGATAGGTGATCACCCGCTCGCGCGCCGTCGAAGCGCCGGCCAGCTCCGATTCGACCTGAGCGGTCGCGGCGCGGAAGAAGTGCGTGACGGTCTTGACGACGAGTTGCTCCTTGCTGCCGGCCAGCGTGTAGAGCGTCGACTTGGAGCACCGCAGGCGCGACGCCAGTTCGGCGACACCCAGATGTGCGAAGCCCTCGGCGAGGAGGAGCGCGAGGAGTCCGTCGAACAGATCCCCGCGACGTTGCGTGCCGAAGCCGGTGGTCTCACCCATGCGATCCATAGTACTGTGAGAAGTACTTCAGTACTGATACATATCCCTCGGAGGTTCCTTCATGCCGGTCGATCGACTGCTACCCAGCGATGAGGCCCACGATCTCATCGCGCTTACCAGGGATTTCGCGGACAAGCGCCTGGCCCCGATCGTCGACGAGTACGAGAAGGCGGAGAAGTACCCTGACGGTCTGTTCGCCGAGATGGGCGAGGCCGGACTGCTCGGATTGCCATATCCGGTCCAATGGGATGGCGGCGGTCAGCCCTACGAGGTGTATCTGCAGGTGCTCGAGGAGCTCGGTGCGCGCTGGGCTGCCGTGGCCGTCGCGGTCAGCGTGCATGGGCTCGCCTGCCATCCGCTGTTCAACTTCGGTACCGACGAGCAGAAGCAACGGTGGCTGCCGGATCTGCTGAACGGCCGGCTCGTCGGCGCGTACAGCCTGTCCGAGCCCCAGGCGGGGTCGGATGCGGCCGCGCTCGCGTGCAAGGCCGTCGCCGTTGAAGACGGCTATCGGATCAATGGGTCGAAGGCCTGGATCACGCATGGTGGCATCGCCGACGTCTACAACCTCTTCGCGCGGACCGGCGAGGGGTCGAAGGGGGTGAGCTGCTTCCTGGTTCCCCGCGACACCGACGGCCTCACCTTCGGTAAACCCGAGGAGAAGATGGGCCTGCACGCGGTGCCCACCACCTCGGCGACCTACGACGACGCACTCATCGACACCGATCGTCGGCTGGGCGCCGACGGTGAGGGCCTCACGATCGCCTTCTCTGCGCTGGACTCCGGACGCCTGGGCATCGCCGCGGTGGCCACCGGGCTGGCCCAATCCGCCCTGGATGCTGCCGTCGACTATGCACAGGAGCGAACTGCGTTCGGACGCAAGATCATCGACCATCAGGGATTATGCTTCCTGCTCGCCGACATGGCGGCCGCGGTGGATTCCGCGCGGGCGACGTACCTGGACGCCGCCCGGCGCCGCGACGCCGGCCGGCCCTACTCCCGTGCGGCGGCGACCGCCAAACTCGTTGCCACCGACGCGGCGATGAAGGTCACCACGGATGCGGTGCAGGTGCTCGGCGGCTACGGCTACACCCGCGACTTCCGGGTCGAGCGCTATATGCGCGAAGCCAAGATCACCCAGATCTTCGAGGGCACCAACCAGATTCAACGCCTCGTGATCGGACGATCGCTGGCCTCGCGCTGACGTTGCGGCGCCGGGCCCGGTCGTGCCGAATGGTCCCCAACCACCCTGACGGCACCTCGACCGCTGGTTGAGTAGGTCGAGGCGCCAGCCGAGGCCGTATCGAAGCCTGGTGAGTCGATCTCGATACGCCGTCTCGCTGCCGCTCGCGGCTACTCGATCACCGGGGGCCGAACCCTCCTCAGATCGCGGCGTCCGGATCGTAGCGGAACGCGCGGCGCTCGCCGGCGCCGAAACGGCGTGACCCGAGCTTCGCGATCAGGAAGACGGGCATCGGCACGCGACTCTTCAGCGCCTGGCGCGCCTCGTCGTCGAGCCCTTTGATGGCCCAGGGGGCGATGCGGAACATGTCGGTGAACGTGTTGTCCTCGCCGAACTTCTTCTCCAGCTCCGCCCAGTCGTCGGCACTCAGATACTTCTGCACCAGGGCCAGCGCGTCGGTCTCCTCGTGTTCCAGATGGGCGGCCAAGTGCTCCTGCGTCCGGGTCAGGACCGAGGAGAGGATGTCTCGTGCCGTGGCGTCCGCGTTCGACATCTGCGCGAAGCCCTCGTCACAGGCCTCGAGGAGAGGGTCGATCAGGCTGTGCTCGGCCTCCATCGCGTCGAGCACCTCACGTTCGGCTTCCGTGCAGCGCGAGGCGAGCAGCGGCCACAACCAGGCGTCCTCGCCCTCGTGATGGTGGTGCAGGGTCTCGCGGAACAGTGCCCAGCGGTCCTGCAGCGCGCGCCAGGTCGCGTAGTCGGGGACCGGGGTGCGCGGCACCGACCGCGCGAACTGGGCGAGATCGCGCCGGAAGGCGTGGTGCATCAGGTACATCATGAACGGATCGACCGGCCCTTCGGGGGCTGCGGTCTGTCCGGGCAGGCGGACCTGTTCGACGGTGGTGGGGACGGTGGAGGTGTTGGTGACGGTCATCTGATTTCCTAGCTCGAGGTTGGGGGGATCTGTCCTCATCAGGTTCGCGCCGAGCGCTTGAGGCTGACTTGGAGCGCACTTGTGGCCGGCACGGGGCCGGGTGAGAACAACGGAATCCAACCGGCACGGCTGCAGCGTGGGAGAGGGCGGATCGCGCTCCTCTCCCACGCTGCAGCGGGGTGACCGGTGGGGTCAGGCCAGGGCCGGTTCCGATTCGCGTTCGGGTTCCGGCGAATCATCCGGCTCGGGTGTGTCGTCGTCGCCCTCGATCCCGATCTCGGGCAGCACCCGGTCGAGCCAGGCCGGCAGCCACCAGTTGAACCGTCCGAGCAGCGACATCGTGGCCGGAACCAGGACCATCCGGATGAGGGTGGCGTCCAGGAACACCGCGACCGCCATACCGAGGCCGAGCATCTTGAGCATCACGTCGGTCTCGGTGGCGAAGCTGATGAACACCGCGACCATGATCGCCGCAGCGGTCGTGATCACCCGACCGGTCTTCGCGAGGCCGGTGATCACACTGGCGCGGGCGTCGCCGGTGGCCAGCCATTCCTCCCGGATGCGGGATAGCAGGAACACCTCGTAGTCCATCGACAGGCCGAACAGGATGGCGAAGATGAGGATCGGCACCCAACTCGACACGGCGACCGCATGATCCACGCCGAGCAGCGACAGGCCCCAGCCCCACTGGAACACCATCGTGAGTACACCGAAGGCGGCGGCGACCGACAGCAGATTCATGAATGCGGCCTTGATGGGGATGACGACGGACCGGAAGATCACCGTCAGCAACAGCACGGACGCCGCGACGACGAAGCCGATCACCACCCACAACCGCTTGGCCAGCATGGTGGAGATGTCGTCGAGATATGCGGTGTAGCCGGTCAGGATCGCGTCGCCGGGGAGGGTGGCGCGGATGTCGTCGAGCACGGCCGGCGTCGACGGATCGGCGGGGTCGTAGGCGATGGTCACCGGAACCATGGCCAGTGCTCCGTCCGGGGATTCGGTGACCGGCGCGACGGCCGCCACTCCGGGCAGTCGACCGACCGCCGAGACGGCGTTCGACAGCTGCGCGGCGTCGACCTGATCGGTCGGTGCCACGATCATGACCTCGGCGTTGGCGCCGGCGCCGAACTCGGTGGCGAGCAGGTCGTGCGCTTTGCGTGTGGTCAGTTCACTGGACTGGGCACCCGAGTCGTGCGGCCAGGTCCGCATCGCCAGGGCCGGTGCCGCGAGGGCGATCATGACGATCATCGCGATCAGGATCGCCACAATGGGCCGGGCCCCGATGCGGGCGGCCCATCGAGCGGTGAGCGGGACGCGGTCCGGCTGGGAGCTCGTGTCGATTGCACCGGGCCGGTCGGCCTTGCGGGCCTTGCGGGGAATGATCCGGCGACCCGCGAGCCGGCACAGCGCGGGCACCACGACCAGTGTTGCCGCCAGCATAGCGATCACCGCGATGGCGGTCGCGAACCCGAACGACGAGTAGGTCGCGAGCCCGGCGAGGCGCAGCCCCATCAGCGACACCAGCACGGTGGTGGCGGCGAAGACGGCCGATCGTCCTGCTGTCGCCACCGATCGTGCGGCGGCCTCGACCGGGTCGTGGCCGCGGCGCAGGTACTCGACGTGGCGGCTGACCACAAGCAGTGCATAGTCGATCCCGACGCCGAGTCCGACCATGCTGGCGACCATCGGCGCCGACGGGCTCACGTCGATGAACGCGGCGAGAATCGTGACGCCTGTGGAGCCGGCGATCAGTCCGGCGATCGCCGAGGCGATCGGCAGGCCGGCGGCGAGCACGGAGCCGAACGCGAAGACCATGATCAGCAGCGCCAAGGTGATACCGATGATCTCGGCGTGACCCTTGATCGGCGCTGCCGCCGTCTCGGGCTGCGATCCGTTCATCTCCACCTGCACGCCGTCGGCACGGATCGGTGCGATCGCGTCCTCCAGTGCGCTGGCGTCACCCATCAGGTCCGGGTCGGTTTCGGGGACGTCGTAGCCGACATAGAGCACCGCGGTGTCCTTGTCGGCGCTCTGGCGTGGCCCGCTGACCGATGCGACGTGCGGCATCTCGTCGAGGCGACCACGGAGTTCGGCGATCGTCGACGGCGCGAGCTCGCCCCGATCGGAGTGGACGACGACGTTCGCAAATGCGTTGCCGGCGCCGGGCACGTGATCGCGGAGCAGTTCGATGCCGTCCTGGGATCTGGTCCCGGGGACGTCCCAGTTCTCCCGGGTCTCACCGCCGAGGGCCGACGAGATGCCGATCAGAACGGCGAGCGCCAGCACGAAGCCGACGAGGGCGCGGATCGGATGGGCCGCGGTCGCGTGCCCGATCCGGTAGAGCAAGGTGGTCTTCATGGGGTTCCTTCTGGGTCGAATGGCGTGATGCTTCTGACCGTTAGGGTGGAATCCATGACTTGTGGCCGGCTTGGGCATGACTTGGGGCCCAGCGCGGCACGGCGATGTCAGGGCGTCGACCAGTGCTGATGAGCCCGAACGGGCTGGACCGGGCGATCACCGATGCCGTGGTCGGGGCCCGCGACGACGTCCTCACCTCGATCGCTCAGGTCATCACCGCGACGGGCAACACCCTGGTGCTCAGCACGATAGTGCTGGTCGCGGTGATCGGTCTCCTCGCGCGTCGGCGGTATCCGGAGGCGGTGATGGTCGGGCTCGGCTACGCGACCGGGTACGCCGCGATGGTGATCCTCAAGCACGTCATCGCCCGCCCGCGTCCTCCGGTTGTCGACCGGTTACTCGACATCGACACCTACTCGTTTCCGTCCGGTCACGCGATGATGAGCACCATCGTCTTCGGGCTGGTGGCCGTGGCCGCCTACCGGGTGAGCCCGTGGGTTCGGGCGCATCCGGTGGTCCTCGTCATCGCGCCGATGTGGGCTGTCGCGATCGGCTGCACACGCGTCTACCTGGGTGTGCATTGGACGACCGACGTCGTCGCCGGATGGCTGATCGGCGCCGCCTGGGTCGCGGCATGCGCCTGGCTGTGCCGGCGGTGGGCGCCCAGGCGCCGAACATCATCCACGTCGGAGCCCGTTGGCCGGTGAGAGCCGCCAAACGACCGCACGCGTGCAGATCCGCACGTTAACGTCGGGTATGGATTTCGCCCCGTCCGCCCGCTCGGCCGATCTCGCCGAACGCGTACGCACGTTCATCGCCGACGAACTCACTCCGGTCGAGGCCGACATCCACCACGACATCGCACGCCGCCATGAACGCGGCGAGGACCGGTGGACCCCGCCGCCGATTCTGGCCGAACTCAAGACCAAGGCACGCGCGGCCGGACTGTGGAATCTGTTCCTGCCCAAGGAACATGCCGGGCGCTACGCCGCGGACTTCGGGACCGACGGCGGTGCGGGCCTGAGCAACCTCGACTATGCGCCCGTCGCGGAGGCGATGGGGTCGTCGATGCTCGCGCCGCTGGTCTTCAACTGCAACGCCCCCGATACCGGCAACATGGAGGTGCTGCTGCGCTACGGCTCCGACGAGCAACGCAGCCGGTGGCTGGAACCGTTGCTGACCGGGGAGATCCGCAGCGCATTCTGCATGACCGAGCCGGCGGTGGCGTCGTCGGACGCCACCAACATGGCCGCGACCGTGATCCCCGACGGCGACGACGTGGTCGTCAACGGGACGAAATGGTTTTCCACCGGCGTCGGCAATCCCGACTGCAAGATCCTGATCTTCATGGGCGTCACCAACCCGGACGCGGATCGGCATTCACGGCACACCATGGTGCTGGTCCCGATGGACACGCCAGGGGTGAGGATCGACCGGATGCTCACCACCATGGGATATTTCGACGAACCGCTCGGGCACGGCGAGGTGTCCTTCGACGACGTCCGGGTCCCCGTGTCGAACATCCTCCTCGGCCCCGGACGTGCTTTCGAGATCGCGCAGGGCCGGCTGGGGCCCGGCCGCGTTCACCACTGCATGCGCGCCATCGGCCTCGCCGAGCGTGCGCTCGAACTGGGTGTCCGCAGATCACTGGACCGGACGGCGTTCGGCCGTCCGCTGGCGAAACTGGGCGGTAACAGCGAACGCATCGCCGATGCCCGGATCGCCATCAATCGATCGCGGCTACTCGTCCTGCATGCCGCGTGGCTGCTCGACCAGGGACTCGGCCGCGAGGCCCTCTCCGCCGTGAGCGAGATCAAGGTCGACGTGCCGAACATGGCGCTGGATGTGATCGACCTGGCGATCCAGCTGCACGGCGGTGCCGGGCTGACCGATGACTTCCCGCTGGCCGCCGCGTGGGTCGGCGCCCGGTCGTTGCGGCTGGCCGACGGCCCCGACGAGGTGCACCGTGGCGTGATCGCGCGGCTGGAACTCGGGAAGTACCGCTGAACCATCCGGTGAGAACGTCGGTGACGGTAGGGGTCATGATGATGCTCGGTGGGCCGCCACGCGTGGTGGATTCGCAGAAGAGGAGAGGACATATATGAGTACTCAGGTCGCGGGCGCACGCGAGGTGCGTGCGGAGGACGCATTCGACGTCGAGGTGGTCGCGCGCTGGCTGCGGGAGCATGCCGACGATGCCACTGGTCTCGACGGAACTCCGCAGGTCAAGCAGTTCTCCGGAGGGGCGTCCAATCTCACCTATCTGCTGACCTATCCGACCCGGGAACTGATCCTGCGCCGCGCGCCCGGCGGGACCAAGGCCCGCGGAGCCCACGACATGGGTCGCGAGTTCCGCATCCAGTCGAAGCTCGCGCCGGTGCTGCCCTACATCGCACCGATGGTGGCGTTCTGCGATGACGACGCGGTCCTCGGCTCGAAGTTCTATGCGATGGGCAAGATCGACGGCATCATCCCCGGCAAGGAATGGCCCGCCGACGTCCCGCTGTCGGCCGAGCAGGCCCGAGCGCTGTGCCTGAACTTCCTGGACACGCTCGTCGAACTGCATTCGGTGGACCCCGAGAAGGCCGGACTCACCGATTTGGGAAAGGGATTCGGGTACGTCCGCCGGCAGGTCGAGGGCTGGTCGACGCGATTCCGCAACGCCCGCACCGACGACGTCCCGGATTACGAGGACGTGATGGTCTGGCTGGCGGAGAACCAGCCCGATGACGTCGCGAACTGCGTGATCCACAACGACTTCAAACTCGACAACGTGGTGTTCTCCGAGGACGACGTCACCAAGGTCATCGGCATCCTGGACTGGGAGATGGCGACCCTGGGTGATCCTCTGATGGATGTCGCCGGGTCGATGGCCTACTGGGTGCAGGCCGATGACGACGAACAGACTCAGCTGATGCGTCGTGTGCCCACCAACCTGCCCGGCATGATCACGCGCGCTGAGTTTGTCGAACACTATTGTGAACGAATGGGTTTCGATATGACCCCGGAGAAGTGGCGGTGGTATGAGGCATTCGGGAAGTTCCGCTTCGCGGTGATCGCGCAGCAGATCTACTACCGCTACTACCACGGGCAGACCACCAACGAGGCGTTCGCGCTCATCGGTCAGTCGGTCGGGGCAGTCGAGGGGAAGCTCAACGCCCTCATCGGTAAGTCCTGAATCGCTGGTCGAGTGGCCCGTTTCGCCGGGGTCGCAAGTCCGCGTCGCTGGTCGAGTAGCCCGAGGCGCTAGCCGAGGGCGTATCGAGACCCGCGCAGATCCTCGGCCCATCACATATGCGCGGTCTCCCGTCGCTCGACCAGAAATGCGCCGATCTGCCGGGCGACCTCGGCGGGTTGATCGAGCATCGACAACACGTGGGCGTCGTCGATCTCTGCGTACCGCGCTCCGGGGATCAGTGCGGCAAGACGCCGTCCGTGGTCGGGCGGCATCACCCGGTTGTCGGCCCAGAGCACCAGCGTGTCGCCGACGAATCGGCGCAGCGCCTCGGTGTCGCGGATCAACTCGTCGCCGACAAAAGTCGTCGCGGTGTACTTCTCCAGATCGCGGCGCACATCTGGACTGGTCAGCGACGGTGCGGTCCATCGGAGAGCGAGCGCGTCCGGGATCGGGCGGCGGGTCATCCAGCCGAACAGCAGCGGCGTCCGGCGTAGCCAGCCGATCCGGATCTGTCGGGCAGCCAACGCGATTCCGCCGGGAAGCTTCGTCGCCAATGTGGCCATGCGACCCGGCAGTCCGGGCGGGAAGTTGTCGAACGCCTCGCAGGGCAGGATCACCATCGCACCCACCCTGTCGTCGCGGCCGATCGCGGTCAGGAACAGGCCGCCGCCCCAGTCGGTGTGCACGATGGTGGCGTCGCGTAGATCGAGGGCCTCGAGGAAGTCGGCAAGCAGATGGACCAACCCGGTGAGTGACAGGTCGGCATCCGGGTTCATGGGTCGTCGGTGGGCGCCCAGTGGCAGCACCGGTCGGAGGTAGCGAAAGCCGGCGGGAAGCAGGGGAAGGGTGGTGTCCCACAGTGATTCGTCCATGAACAGGCCATGCAGCAGCACGACCGGCGGGCCCTCACCGTCGTCGGTGTACTCGACGGGACCGGCAGGTAGGCGAACCTCAGGCATGGCGTCTCCTCGCATGATTAGAACGAACGCTCTAGAACAGTCACTCTAGAGCAATTGTTCTAGTATCGCCATATGCGAACGGACGAGCGGATCACGGTGGCCATGGCCGAGCTGCTGCGTCGCCAGGGTTACGCGGCGACCGGAATCAAGCAGGTGGTCGACGCCGCGGGAGCGCCGATCGGGTCGGTGTACCACCATTTCCCCGGCGGCAAGCGGGCCGTAGCGGAGGCCGCGCTGCGGCAATCCGGCTCCGCGTACGGCGAATTGGTGATATCGCTGCTGGCGCCGTACGACGATCTGGCCGAGGGGATCGAGGCCGCCTTCGCGGCCGCCGCCGAGGACATCGAACAGACCGGATGGGTCAACATGTGCCCGGTCGCCACGGTCGCCGGGGAGGTGGCCGACGCGGAGCCTGAACTGCGGGAGGTGGCTGCCGAGGTGTTCGACTCGTGGATCGTCGGTGGTGCAGCGTTGTTTCGGGAGCGGGGGCTGTCGGCGGACGACGCGAGATCCTTGATCGTCGCGCTCGTGGCCGCACTGGAAGGAGCGTTCGTGCTGGCCCGAACCCTGCGATCGGCGGACCCGCTGACCGCGGCCGGCGGGAGTGTGGCGGCGTACGCGCGGACGATGATGCGTGCGAGCGTGACCCCGGTGCGTGGGGAGTGAGCTTGCTTGCGTGAACCCCGTCCCGCGAGCGTGACCCGATCCCTGAGGAGCGAGCTTGCGAGCGTGACCCGATCCCTGAGGAGCGAGCTTGCGAGCGTGACCCGATCCCTGAGGAGCGAGCCAGCCGAGCGTCACGAAGGGTCGGCCCTTCGTGACGCTCGGCTGGCGCCTCGCTCCTCAGGGACCGGTTGTAGGCTGCTGCGCCTCGCTCCTCAGGGACCGGTTGTAGGCTGCTGCGCCTCGCTCCTCAGGGACCGGTTGTAGGCTGCTGGTGCGATGGATCAGTGGCGTGGGGGCCGGGGCCATATCCGATTTCACGAACACGCTCAAGGGCCCAGTTGTAACTCGCTGCGCTGCTCCGGCGAGTTCAGATCCGGTCGAGGTATTCCTCGAGTTTCTCGGGAACCACCAACGGCGGCAGAGCGAATCGAAGCTGCGCGGCGATGTAGCGGTCCAGCGCGTACTCGGGTGCGAAGTGCCAGTGCTTGAGCGCCCATCCGTGGGCGAGCATCATCAGGTCGAACACCACCAGATCGGCGTCAACCTCGTTCATCAGGCCGGCCTCGACGCCCGCGCTGATCGCGTCACGCATCGGCGCCGACGTCTCGACCTCGAGTTCCTTGATACGTTCGCGCCCCGCGGCATCGAGTGTGCGGCTTTCTCGATAGGTCAGGACAACCGCGTCACGGTTCGCTTCCACGATGGTCGTGTACTGGCGGAAACCCGCGATGAGTCGCATCACCGGATCGTCACCGGCCTCGTCCATGGCGGGCTGCAGTTGATCGCGGAAGGTCTCGAGGATGTCGACGATCGCGGCGAGGAGGATGTCCTCCTTGCTGCCGAAATACTTGTAGAACAGTCCGACGCTGACGTCGGCCTCGTCGGCGAGCGCTTGCATCGACATCTGATGGAAGCCGGTGCGGCCCATGACCGCGACGGCGGCGTCGAGCAGTTGGCGGCGGCGTGAAGACGCGCGCACTGCGCGTACCGCCTCGGCGACGTCGGTCGACGTCGTTGCTCCGGTGCTCCTCGACACCCCGGCACTCCTCGTCACGGCTGCAATCCTCTCAGATACCCAGGTCCTTGGCGACGATGGTCTTCATGATCTCCGTGGTGCCGCCGTAGATCGTCTGAATACGGGCGTCGACGAACGCCCGCGACACCGGATACTCGCGCATGTAGCCGTAACCGCCGTGTAGTTGCAGGCAGCGGTCCGCGGTCCGCACCTGCAGCTCGGTGGCCCACCACTTCAAGCGGGCCGCGCGCGCAGCCGTCAGTTCGCCTGCGACGTGTTCGGCGATGCAGTCGTCGAGGAAGGTCCGGGCGATGTCGAGTTCGGTGGCGAGCTCGGCCAGCACGAACTGGGTGTTCTGGAACGACGAGATCGGCGAGCCGAATGCGGTGCGTTCCTTCACGTAATCCAGTGTGCGCGCGAACGTGCCCTCGGCGGCGGCGACCGCGCCGATCGCCAGCGACAGGCGTTCCTGCGGAAGATTGTGGACGAGTTGGAAAAAGCCCGCACCTTCCTCGCCCAATCGGTTTGCCACCGGTACGCGCATATCGACGAACGACAGCTCGCTGGTGTCCTGGGCGTGCAGCCCGATCTTCTCGAGTTTGCGGCCGCGCTCGAATCCGGGGGTGTTTGCCTCGACGACGAACAGCGTCAGGCCCTTGTGTTTGTCCGGGCCGGTGCGGGTGGCGACGACGAACAGGTCCCCGTTGCGGCCGTTGGAGATGAAGGTCTTCGACCCGTTCACGATGTAATGGTCGCCGTCGCGCACCGCCGATGTCCGGATACCGGTCAGATCGCTGCCGGCGCCGGGTTCGGTCATCGCGATACCGAGGACCGTCTCGCCGGCCACCACGCCCGGGAGCCAGCGGGCCTTCTGCTCGTCGGTGGTCACCTCGACGAGATAGGGCAGCACCACGTCGTTCTGCAGCGAGAAGGCGATCGCTTCGGCGGCCGCGCCGGTCTTGGCGGTCTCCTCGATGACAATGGCGTTGTAGCGGAAGTCGTCGACGCCGGGCCCGCCGAACTCTTCGGGCACCGGAAAGCCCAGCAGACCGTTCTTACCCGCTTCGGTGAACAGGCTTCGATCCCACAGACCCGCCTCCTCCCAGCTCTCGTGTGCCGGGGTGATCTGGTCGGCGACGAACTTCACGACGGTCTCGCGAAAATGCTTGTGCTCGATGTCGTGGGTGAGTGAGGTCATTGGGTTCTCCCTGATGGGCTTGTGGTGGAGGGGGTTTCGATACGCGTCGGGCTCGCTGCGCTCGCTCGTCGCTACTCAACCAGCGGTGGGGTGGCGGGCTCGCTGCGCTCGCTCGTCGCTACTCGACCAGCGGTGGGGTGGCGGGCTCGCTGCGCTCGCGCATCACACTGAAACCAGCGGCGGGGCCCCGCTGGTCGAGTAGCCTCCGAGCCGCCAGGCGAGGCGGCGTATCGAGACCACCTGTGAGATTGTGGACTCGATACGCGTCTCCTTCGTCGCCGCTACTCGACCAGCGGAATGGGGATGTTCAGCGGAAGGCGTTCTCGCCCGTGAACGCCTGGCCGAGCACGAGTTGATGCATCTCCGGTGTGCCCTCGTAGGTGAGCACCGACTCCAGGTTCACCATGTGCCGGATCACCGGGTACTCCAGCGAGATCCCGTTGCCGCCCAGAATGGTTCGGGCGGTGCGGCAGATCTTGATGGCCTCGCGGGTGTTGTTGAGTTTGCCGAAGCTCACCTGATCGGGCCGCAGGCCGACGGAGTCCTTCAATCGGCCGAGGTGCTGGGCCAGCAATTGCCCCTTCTGCAGCTCGATCGCCATGTCGGCGATCTTGGCCTGCGTGAGCTGGAACCCGCCGATGGGTTTGCCGAACTGGGTGCGCTGCTTGGCGTAGTCGACGGCAGCCTCCCAGGCCGAGCGCGCGGCGCCGATCGAACCCCAGATGATCCCGTAGCGTGCCTCGGTCAAACTCGACAGCGGGGCCTTGATCCCGTTGCCCTTGTGCAGGTCGTCGTTGCCGGGCATCAGCGCGTCCGCCGGCAGCCGGACGTTGTCCAACACGATCTCACCGGTCGTCGAGGCGCGCAGGGAGAGTTTGTGTTTGATCTCCGGGGTGCTGACACCGGCCGTGTCGGTGGGCACGATGAACCCGCGGACACCGTTGTCGGTCTTGGCCCACACGACGGCGACGTCGGCGATGGGGGAGTTGGTGATCCACATCTTGCGTCCGTCGAGAATCCAGTCGTCGCCGTCGCGACGTGCGCGGGTCTTCATCGACGCCGGGTCGCTGCCGGCGTCAGGCTCGGTCAGCCCGAAGCAGCCGACGGTGGTGCCCTCGGCCATCGACGGCAGCCAGCGTTGCTTCTGTTCCTCGCTGCCGTTGTTGTAAATGGAGTACATCGCCAAGGAGCCCTGCACCGACACCATCGACCGTATTCCCGAGTCGCAGGCCTCCAGCTCCAGGCTCGCCAGGCCGTAGTGCACGGAACTCGCCCCGCCACAACCGTATCCGTCCAGGTGCATGCCGAGCACACCGAGTTGGCCGAATTGTTTGAACAGGTCGCGCGCGATGGGGATGCCGCCCTCCTCGAACCATTCGCCGATGGACGGCGTGACGTGCTCGGCGAGGAAGCCGCGCACGGAGTCCCGCACCGCGAGCTCGTCGTCGGAGTAGCCGAGGTCGAGATTGAGGGGGTCGAGGGCGGAGAACTTCGGGATGCTGGTCGTAGTGCTCATCGGGTGGCTCCTTGGGGGGTTTGTGGGGTGACGAAATCGCCGGCCGCCATCTCCGCGGCGGCGGATTCAGTTGCCTTGTAGTGAAGTTTCTTTCCGGTCGCCGAGACCGGCAGGGCGTCGATGAACCGATAGGCGCGGGGTCGTTTGAACTGCGACAGCATCGGGTGCGTGCGGCAGTACTCGTCAAGTGCCTCGGCGGAAGGCGACGCACCCTCGACCGGGAGGATATAGGCGACGACCACTTGGCCCCACCGGTCGTCGGGAACGCCGACGACCAGCGAGTCGGCCACATTCGGATGGCTGTTGAGTGCCTCTTCGACCTGAACCGGGTGTACGTTCTCGCCGCCGGAGATGAGCATGTCGTCCTTGCGGCCGACGATGGTGACGAACTCGTCGCGGTCCCAGGTGGCGAGGTCGCCGATGTGTAACCAGCTGCCCCGGTATTTGGCCTTCTCCTGGGCAGGCGAGTCATAGTAGGCCACAGCACACTTCGGTGATCGGATGATGACCTCGCCGACCTCTTTGCCGTCGCGGGACACCACGTCGTCGGGGCTCGCGAGCTGCCCGTCATCGTGCACCTTGACCACCCGGACGTCGTCGTCGATGCAGGCCCGCCCCGCGGTGCCGGCATGGTCGGGGAGGTCGGTGGGGCGCAGGAAGGTGTTCCAGAATCCCTCGGTGCTGCCGTAGCCGTTGAAGATCCGCGGCGTCAGTACCTGCTGATATCGCAGTGTCGCCTCGCGCTCCAGCGGCGCGCCCATCGTGACGATGCCGCGCAGGCTGGACAGGTCGCGCGGGTTGGCTTCCTGGGCGTTGGCGAGCATCGCGAGGTTGGTGGGTGCGCCGATCAGGAACGTCAGGCGGTACCTCTGCACCCAGTCCAGCGTCTGCTCGGGATCGAACGTCCGCATCGGCACGAGTGACGAGCCCAGGTAGAAGGTCGGATTCGGTCCCGCACAATACAGTCCGCCACGGTGGAACCAGGGCGTCATGTTCAGCGTCCGGTCCTCCGGGGAGAGGGGGAAGTGCATGATCACGTCGTGCGCCGAGAAGATCTCGATGGCGCTGTTCATCGGGACCGCCTTGGGCATCCCGGTGGTCCCCGACGTATAGAGGCGGGTGGTCTCGTCGAAGACTGTCCGTGTCGGCGTGGGCAGCGCGGTATCGGACCGTAGGTCGGCGAAGCGCAGGGATGTCGGCCCGTCGACGAGGTCGCCGTCGCCGACGCCGACGAGCACGTCCGGGGTGTGGTCGGCGCGGGCGATCGCTCCGGATACCACCGCGGTCAGATCGGTGTCGTAGACGTAGACCTTCGGCCGGCTGATGTCGAGGATGACCGCGGTCTCGCCGCCTGCGAGGCGGAAGTTCACCGGAGAGCCCACCACCCCCGCGGCCTGGGTGGCCAGGTAGAGCTGGGCGAACTCGGGTCCGTTCAGCAACTGGTAGGCCACCACATCGCCGTCGTTCACGCCTCGTTCGCGGAGGGCGGCGGCGACGGAGTCGACCGCGCGCCCCAGCTGGGCGTAGGTCCATTCGGTGTCGGTGAGCGGGTCGATCATGGCGACTGCGTCGGCATACCGTGCGACGTTGCGCCGGAAGCCGTTCAGGTAGGTGAACTCGTTCTCGAAGAAGGTCCGGTACTGGTGCGCGTCGTACACGTAGGGTGCGGTGTCGGTGGGGCTCATGGCAGGTCTCCGATGATCTGGTATGCCGACCGGTCAGCCGGCCATGGTGAGGCCGCCGCTGACGCTGATCACCTGGCCGGTGATGAACGATGCCGCGGGCGAGGCGAAGAACAGGACAGGCGCGGCGACCTCGTCGGGACGGGCGAGCCGACGGAACGGGATCGCCTTGACGAGTGCCTCTTTGAGCTTGTCGGACTGCGCCTGGAACAAGGGTGTGTCGGTGGGGCCGGGGCAGACCGCGTTGACGGTGATCTGGTGACGTGCCATCTCGCGCGCCAACGACTTGGACAGCGCGATGACGCCGCCCTTGGCGCCCGCATAGATCGATTCGCCGGAACTGCCGACGCGGCCGGCATCGGAGGCGAGGTTGATGACCCGGCCTCCCTGCCAGGAGTCGCTCGTGGATGCCTCGACCATGCCGGGGAGGAACGCGCTGGCCATGTGCACCGGTCCGAGATAGTTGATCGCCACCACCTTCTCGGCGAATTCGGTTGTCGCGTTGAGGAACTGATCGGTGCGGTCCCAGCCGGCGGCGTTCACCAGGATGTCGGGGACACCGACCTCCGCGTTGACCGCGTCGCGCAGCGCGTCGACCGTGGCGCGGTCGGCGACGTCGACGCTCATCGGGATGATCTTCTCGCCGGCCTCGGCGGTCTGCTTGGCCGCGTCGAGGTTCAGGTCGGCGGCGATGACGGTGGTGCCCTGCTCGGCGAAGGCCAGTGCGATGGCCTTACCGATGCCGGACCCGGCGCCGGTGACGACTGCGATGCTGTTGCTGTTCATGGTGTTTCCTCTGTGTGCTCGACGGTCCGGTCGGGTCAGACGCCGACGTACTTGTTGAACTCGGGAGCGCGCTTCTCGGCGAATGCCGTGGCACCTTCGAGGCCCTCGGGGGAGTGGGTGAACAGGTCGAGCGCGCTCATCGCCATGTTCGACAGTCCGGCCTGGTGATCGGTGTCGGCGTTGAAACTCTGCTTGAGGAACTTGATCGTGGTCGGTGACTTCTCGGCGATCTCGGCGGCGATCTTCTTCGCCTCGTCGAGCAGGTCCGCGGCCGGCACGACCCAGTTCACCAGGCCCCAGCGCTCGGCGGTTTCCGCGTCGTACTGGCGGCACAGATACCAGATCTCGCGGGCACGCTTCTCGCCGACGATCCGGGCCAGGAAGGCCGAACCGAACCCGGCGTCGAACGATCCGACCTTGGGCCCGGACTGGCCGAAGCGGGCGGTGTCGGCGGCGATGGTCAGGTCGCACAGCACGTGCAGCACATGGCCGCCGCCGATGGCCAGTCCGTTGACGGCCGCGATCACCGGCTTGGGGATGTCTCGGAGGGTCTTGTGCAGGTAGCCGATCTCGAACATGCCGCTCTCGGACGGACCGTAGTCGCCGGTCTCGGCGCGCTGCTTCACGTCGCCACCGGTGCAGAACGCCTTCTCGCCGGCGCCCGTGAGGATCACGGCCTGCACGTCCCGGTCGGCCCAGGCGCGGCGGAAGGCGTGGATCATCTCCTCAACCGTCTTGGCGCGAAATGCGTTGTAACGCTGCGGACGATTCATCGTGATGATCGCGGTCGGGCCCTCGACGGTGTACTCGATGTCCTCGTAGTTCATGTCTGCAACTCCTTCGATCGGTGCGGTGTGTGACCGCGCTTTCATAGTGAATGAATGTACATTCATTTCGACGAGCGTGTCAAGGGTCACAGGTGGAACGGCATCGGCGGCGGCGTCTTCGTTCGCTGGAGGCTGGGGTGTGGTGTTGGATCGCAGCCTCGGCGAGGACATCGGTCGCGGCCTGGTGGATTCGATCGCGACGGCTGTCGCGAGGAGTAAATTGGCCAGATGAGCACACGGAGCCCGCTCTTCGCGCCGCCGGCGACGATGTCGGCCGTGCTGCTCACCGGCCACGGTGGCCTCGACAAGTTGGAGTATCGCACCGACGTGGCGACTCCTCGACCTTCGGCGGATCAGGTGCTGATCGAGGTCGCTGCCGCGGGGGTCAACAACACCGACGTCAACACTCGCATCGGCTGGTACTCGAAATCCGTTGTCGAGGGCACCGATGCGGGTGGGACATCCGGGTTCGCGGCGCTACGAGGCGACGACGGTGCGTGGTCGGGCACCCCGATGCACTTCCCCCGGATCCAGGGTGCGGATGTCTGTGGCCGCATCATCGCGGTGGGGACCGGTGTGTCGGCCGAGCGCATCGGTGAACGGGTACTGGTACGTACCATGCAGAGGGCCTATGTCGATCGTCGGCCGTACGAGTACTGGACGCTGGGAAGCGAATGTGACGGCGGCTTTGCACAGTTCGTGGTGGCCGCGGCCGCGGAGACCTTCGCCGTGGAGTGCTCGTGGAGCGACGTGGAGCTGGCCGCGGTTCCCTGTGCCTACTCGACCGCGGAGAACCTGTTGCATCGCGCCAAGGTCGTTGGTGGCGAACGCGTCCTGGTCACCGGTGCATCCGGTGGTGTGGGGCTGGCCGCAGTGCAGCTGGCCAAACGGCGCGGTGCCGTCGTGATCGCCGTGTGCTCACCCACCAAGGCCGGCGCCGTGCTCGAACACGGTGCCGACGAGACAGTGGACCGGGGAGCCGATCTCGTCGAAGCGTTGGGGGAGGAGTCGATCGACGTGGTGATCGACCTGGTGGCCGGACCGGCGTGGCCGCAGCTGCTGATGATCCTGCGCCGAGGCGGTCGATATGCCGTCGCCGGTGCCGTCGGGGGACCGATCGCGCAGATCGACATCCGCACCCTGTATCTCAAAGACCTCTCGCTACTCGGCTGCACCTTCCAGGAGGACGAGGTGTTCGAGAACCTGATCGGATACATCGAGCGCGACGAATTCCGGCCGACGGTGTCGGCCACCTATCCGCTCTCCGACATCGTGCGGGCCCAAGAAGACTTTCTGTCCCGCAAGCACATCGGGAAGCTGGTCCTGATCCCGCCGCAGCTCCCCGCCTGACCGGGCGGATCGATGGGGTGTTCGCGCTCAGGCGAAACGCTGTCCCGCTCCGGTCACGAGATTGTCAGCTGCCCAACGCATATGGTCGATCTCAGCCTTGCGAGCGACGTTTGGCTCGCCGATCTCGATGGCATCGATGATCGCGCCGTGCCGGTCGGCGTCCATGTTCCCGACGGCCTGTTCGGTGCCGGCGTACATGAGTGACATCCCGATCGGGCCCCTCGCTGGCCGACAGTGCGGACCACAAAGCTGGTGACAAATAACGATTGACGTATCACGTCTCATGAAGGTATACATCTAGGGGTGTGATGTAGAACACGGCACGCGATACCGGTCCCGGATAGGCGCTCGCAATCGAGCGACCGAGGGCCGAGGGGACGCCCGCCATCGACGACGCTTGACCGCCCGCCCGCCAGTCAGTGGGACGGCCGCCAGACGAGAGGTAGGACAGTGTGATGGGCGCAGTTGCGCTGGACGCAGGTCGCGCATCGCCACAAGGGGCGATCATTCTACGGAGAATCGCGGTTGGCTTGCTGGACAGAGTGATCCGGAGCGTGAACACGTTGGGCCGATCCGCTCGGCTCGCCGCCGACGTCTTGCGGTTCTCCGTCACCGACTCGCTGGCGCTTCGACTTCCGGTCGGCGAGGTCATCGAGCAGATGTGGAAGCTCTTCAAGGTCACCGCGCTTCCGGCGCTGTTGATGGCCGTGCCGATCGGCGCGGAGGTCTCCGTCCAGGTGGGCGGCGTGATGGACCAGGTCGGTGCCAACTCGCTGGCCGGAGCCGCCAGCGGTCTCGGGGTCGTCGGCCAGGGGGCTCCCATGGCCGCCGGCCTGCTGATGAGTGGTGCGGCGGCGTCCGCCATTGCATCCGACCTCGGAGCCAGGTCCATTCGCGAAGAGATCGAGGCGATGCGGGTGATGGGAGTGAACCCGATCCAGCGGCTCATCGTCCCCCGCTTTCTCGCCATGGTGATGATCGCGCCCGCGCTGTGCATCATCATCATCGCGTCGGGCGTGGCCGCCGGCCTCGCGATCTCGGCGAACGTGAACGACGTGGTCCCGGCGAGCTTCTGGCAGTCGTTCGGCGCCTTCGCGACACCGGCCGATCTGGCGTTCTCGATGCTCAAGGCAGTGCTGTTCGCGATCCTCGTTGTCATCATCGCCAGCCTGCGAGGGCTCGAGGCGAAAGGCGGGCCGAAGGGCGTCGCGAACGCGGTGAACGCCTCGGTGGTGCTGTCCGTGTTCTGCATCTTCATGACCAATCTGATGGTCAGCCAGTTGCAGACGATGTTCTTCCCGCCGAGGCTGGCCTGAGATGGCGTCGTTGACCGGTGAACCGGCAGGCGCCAACCTCCTCATCAGGGGGATGCAGGGGATCGGCCGAGGACTCCTCGGCATCGCGATGGAGATCGGGCAGATCGTCGTCTTCGTCTGGAAGACCATCGTTCTGTTGCCCACCACGATCCGTCACTACCGCAAGCAGACGGCCCAGACCATGAATGACATGGCCTGGGGAAGTGGATCTCTCATCGTCGACGGCGGCGTGGTGAGCCTGATGTTCTTCCTGGGTGTCGCCGTCGGAGCGGTCGTGGCCATCCAGGCGTTCATGGCGTTCGACCTCCTCGGCTTCGGTGCGCTCACCGGCATCATCGGCTCGTTCGGCAACATCCGCGTCATCGCGCCGATCATCACCGGTATCGGATTCGCGGCGCAGGCGGGGTGTCGGATGACCGCGGAGATCGGGGCCATGCGGATCTCGGAGGAGATCGACGCCACCGAGTCGATGGGCCTGCGCGCCATCCCGTTCGTCGTCGGAACCCGCCTCGTCGGCGGAATGCTGGTGGTACTGCCCAGCTATCTGATGGCGCTGGTCGTCAGCTTCATCACCGGCGGTTTGATCATCAAACTGTTCCACGAGCAACCGAGCGGGACCTACGACCACTACTTCGCACAGTTCGTCACGCTGCCCGACCTCATCGCCTCGGTGATCAAGGCGCTGGTGTTCTGTGCCGTGGTGACGATGATCCATTGCTACTACGGCTATTTCGCCAACGGCGGGCCGGCGGGGGTCGGTTCGGCATCGGGCCGTGCCATCCGCGCGAGCCTGGTGGCGATCGTCGTACTGAATTTCGTGATGACCGTCGCGATTTGGGGCCTGAACCCCGAGTTGCCCTTCAGAGGATGACATGGCCAGGCACACGAGCCAGGATTTCATCCGCGGGGATCTCCGCGGACAGTTACGCACACTCGGAGTGGTGGGCACAGCCAGTATCGCGGTGATGGTGCTCGTCGTCGCGGTCGCGTGGATCGTCTACCCCAAGGCGACAGAGCCCGAGGGCACCCGGGTCCAGCTGGTGATCCCGGCGCTCGGTCCGGGGGTCAAGGTGGGCTCCAAGGTCCTCCTCCGCGGAGCCGAGGTCGGCGAGGTGACCAGCGTATCCTCTCCTCGCGCAGGCGATGTCCAGGTCGACGTCGTGCTCCGGTCATCGGCGACGTCGGTGCTCACCGACGCTCTCGACGTCGACTTCCGGCCCGAGAACTATTTCGGCATCACCGCGGTCAACCTGATCGAGAAGTCCGGCGGAGCGCCCCTGCGCGACGGTCAGGTGCTGGCACGGGACTCATCCCCCGACTACACGATGTCGACGATGCTCGAGCGAGGGTCGCTCGTCGTCGACGGCACCCTGACGAAGGACATGATCGCGAGTCAGGACAAGGTGATCCGATACGCCAACGGACTCGCTCCGTTGATCCGGTCGGGCATCATCGTCGCAGACACCGTCGCCAAGACCCAGCGGCAGATGCCCATCACGCTGATCCGCCGGATGAATGCGGTACTCGACGAGTTCCCGGCGTTCAACCGGCAGGTCACCAGTGCGCTCTATGCGATCACGGAGAGTCCCTACAACACGTTGCCGGACGGTAGCCGGGGGGTCGACGACGCGTTCCACAAGGAGACCGACGCAGCGCTCGAGATCGCCTCGAGTGATCTGTTCGGCAAGGCGGGTGCGCTGCTGGAGTCTCATGACAGCGAATTGAACCCTTTGACAACACTTCTGGAGAGGATGGCCGATCCATTGCCCGGCGTGATCGGCGGTGGGGTGACGATGGACAAGACGGTTGCGCTCATCGACGGTCTGGAGAGCGCGTTCGTCGGGACCAAGGATCAGCAGACCCTCCAATTGCGTATCGTCCTCGACTCCATGCCCGCCGTCGCTGGTCCATTGGCGCAGATGGGCGTCACGCAGCGCCTGCCGAGAAAGGGGAGGTGACCATGTCGCACAGAACGCAGACGATCGTCTCCGCGGTGAAGGTGCTGGCGGTGGCGACCATCACCGTACTGTTGTTCGTCCTCGTGATCAATGCCATGCGCAATCCAGTACAGGTCGAGACCAGCTCGTACTCAGCCGATTTCACCGACGCCTCCGGTCTGAACGTGAACGGGGACGTGCGAATGAAGGGCATGCGGATCGGTAAGGTGACCTCCGTCGAGTTGCGAGAGGTGGACGGCCGGCCGGTGGCCCATGTCGCCTTCACGATGGGTAGCGAGCACCAGCTGACCGATACGACAGCGCTCGCCATCAAGTACCAGAACCTGACCGGTGTGCGCTATGTCGACGTGTCCGAGGGTGAGAATCCCGGGCGGCCCGTGTCGTCGATCCCGGCGAGCAAGACGACGCCGTCGTTCGATATCACCGAACTGTTCAACGGTCTGCAGCCGGTCCTGTCCACGATGAACACGCAACAGGTGAACGAGTTCAGCGAAAATGCCATCGCTCTTCTGCAAGGGGATGGCTCAGGCCTCGGGCCGATGCTGGACAACGCGCAGAAACTCGCATCCTTCGCGGACGACCGCCAACGGGTCATCGAGACGCTCGCCCGCAACATGGGGCGGATCTCGGACTCGATGGGCGGTCGGTCGAAGTACGTGCTGCAGTTCCTCCATGCGGTGAATCTGCCGATCAGCAACGCGATGACGGTCCTCGACGAATTCCCGAAGACCGCGACCTACGGACCGGCGTTGCTCGAGCCGATCGAGCGCATCCTGAAGTCCCTGGGAGTGAGTCCTGAGCTGGACGTCGACGTCCTGTTGACGTCGGTGTTCCACTCCATGACGGATGCACTGAACTCGTTCACGCTCATGCCGAGCGCGCTGGCCGGGTTGCAGATCTCGAACTCGGGGCGGTCGACGTCCACCGGATGCAGCAAGGGTCGCGCACAACTGCCGACCGACGTCCAGGTCCTACTGAACGGGAGCGGGGTCGTGCTGTGCGCGACGTGAGACAACGCAGATTCGGCGATCGGGTCAAGAACGCATGGTCCAGCGACGCCCTGTTGGGTGTCGGGGTCATCGTCGTCGTGGTCGCCATCCTGGCCACATTGGGCATCTTCTACCTGCGGCCGGCGAACCAGAAGACCATCGCGTTCGAGACGACCGATGCCTCGGCCATCACCACCGGCCAGGATGTCCGAGTGGCCGGCATCAGCGTCGGCAAGGTGTCGGACGTGACGCTCGAACCGAACCGGGTCAAGGTGTCCATGCGGGTCGACGAGTCGACCGCTGTCGGTGATCAGTCACGCGTCGAGGTGCGGATGCTGACCCCCGTCGGCGGATATGCAATCACCCTGATCCCCATGGGGACACAGGCATCCGGAGGAGTGATACCCGCCGACCGTGTCGCGGTGCCGTACTCGATCGGTGACGTCCTGCAGAGTGCGCCGACGGTCACCGATCAGGTCGACGCCACCGACGTCAACGCGAACCTCGAACAGGTGGCGAGCGCACTGCAGTCCAACTCGACATCACTGCGATCGATCGTCGAGGGAATGAACGCCGTCACGGGAGTATTCGACCGACAGCGAGCTCAGATGCACCGGGTTGCGGCGCTTGCGAGCGAGTACCTGCAGAACTTCAATGCGAACCGGGAGTTCGTGTTCGACCTCATCCGGAAGATCGACATCGTGGTGACGACCTACAACAACAACGCGGCAGGCTTCAACTACACCTATTACCTGCTCGGCATGATCCTCAGTCGGGTGATGCCGTTCGAGAAGTTCTACCTCAAGCACAGCGATCTCGTGCGCACGAACATCTATGCGATCCGCGATGCGATCACCGAGATGCGCAACCACATGGGACCTGCGCTGGACAATCTCCTGGTGATGCGTGATCAGCTCGCGAAGTGGTTGACGCCGAACGGTATCCGTGAGATCGGTGGCGGCACGGTCCTCGCCTCCGACGTCTGCGTGCCGATCCCCGGACGGACGTGCTGAGATGGGAACTCACAATCTGAGCAGGCGGTCGCTGGCCGCGATCGGTGCAGTCGTGGTCGTCGCGATCGGTGCGACCCTGGGCCTCGGGATCAGCAAGGCCGCCGACCGCACCGGCGGAACGGGTACCGGAGGAGACGGCTTCTGTGCCGAGATGACCGATGCCATCGGGCTCTACGTGGGCAACCCGGTCACCCAGATGGGCATGCCGGTCGGTGAGGTCACCGGCATACGATCGGTCGGCGACCACGTCCAGGTCACCTTCGACCTGCGGTCGGGCCGGGACTACCCGGCCGACGTGCAGGCGGTGACCCGATCCAAATCGCTCCTCGCGGACCGAACCCTGGAACTCGTCGGAAACTATTCCGGCGGACCGACCTTGAGGTCCGGGGAGTGCATCGCGGGGTCGCGAACGCACACTCCGAAGAGCATCTCCGAGATCACCGGCTCCGCATCTGATTTCATCAAGAATCTGACCAAATCGGGTACCGATGACGTCGGAGGCACGATCAACGGCCTCGACAAGGCTCTCGCGGGTACCGCACCGGACGCCGAGAACATGTTCCGCCACGCGGCGGCCGCATCGAAGAACCCGGATCAGTTCATCGCCGACATCGGCGCCTCGATCGCGAACATGGCTCCGCTCACCGACAACGCATTACGTCAGTGGCCGCGGATCATGTCGATCCTGAACCAGATGCCGGATGTGGCGAGCCTGGGAACAGAGTTGTTCGCCTCTGTCTCCAAGTTCGACCGCGGGGTCGGCTGGACGGTGGCGACCATCTATGACATCCAGCGCAATTATGGCTCGATCCTGTGGCCGTTGATGCACGGGCCGGTGACCGACCTGATCACCTTGGCGGCCGCACGCGCTCCGGATCTTCAGAGGTTGTACGGAATGGTGCCGTCCATCGCCACTGCCTTGCGCCAGCAGGAGAATGCCGCCGGCGGACTCTCCGTGCCCTACCAGGCACCTGGGGTCTCGGCAGCTCAATGCCGTGCGCTCGGTGCGGCGTGCTCGGCCGAGGGCCGTACAGGCTCGGTGAACCTCCTGAACCTCATCCTGCAGAAGGCGGCGACACGGTGACGATCCTGGGAGCGACCTCCATGCGAACGACTTTGCGTACGTGGCTCTGTCTGTTGGCGCTTCTACCCGTTCTGCTGGTCAGCGGATGTGCTCTCGGCCCCAACGACCTTCCCTCGGTGCGGGCGGGCGTCAGCCAGGATTTCGACGTCACACTGCAGTTCGACAGCGTCCTGAACCTCCCGGCCGGCGCCGACGTGATGATGAACGGGCTTCGCGTCGGTCAGGTCCGATCGACCGCTGTCACGGCGGACGGTGTGTATGTGAAAGTCGGCCTCACTCAGGATGCTCGGGTGCCGGCGGACACGACCGCGATCATCCGGCAGAACACGTTGCTCGGGGACACCTACCTTGCGCTGACGCCGCAGGCGCGTGACACCGGTCAATCCGGGTACCTGGCCGAAGGAAGTGTGGTGCCGAAGTCGCGCACGACGTCGCCGCCGCAATTGGAGGACACGATCGCCGTACTCGCCTACTTCGTCAACGGCGGCAGCATCCAGAAGGTCCAGGACACGATGGCGACACTGAACAAGACGTTGCCCCAGTTGAAGGACGTCCGGAAGATGGCGTCGACTGTGTCCGCCGACCTCGACGACCTGGCGGGCGGTACCGCCGAGATCGACCGCCTGCTCGTCGGTCTGGATCGGACGTCCACCTCGTTCACCGATCGGAAGGATCAAATCGCCGCGGTGTTCGGCGAACAGGGCGCGGATTTCTGGACTCGCGTCTCCAAGTCGGTTGTCGCGCACATCAGTACGTTGCTCCCGTCGGTGGGGTCGATCTTCGTCGGCGGACTGTGGCTGATCCCGATGCTCACCTCGGTCGCCGAGACCACCGAGGCCGGCCGGGGGATGTGGGACAAGGGCCCGGCGACCGCAGCCCGGTTGTCCGACTTCCTACGAACAACGATCCTGCCGTTCGTGGAGAAGCCGTCGGTCAACGTCACGTCGGTGCAGAGTCGCGACGGCGACCAACTCGTCGGCGACGCCACCACGGTCCTGCGGATGCTGGGGGCGGTTCGATGATCACCAAGACCAGAGTCTCCGTGCTCGCCATGCTCGTCCTCGCCGCAGTGTCGGTCGCCTACATCATGAATGTCGGTCTGCACGTGCGTACCCCGAGTGAGCGGTCCGCGTCGTTGGTGGTCCCCGACACGAACGGGATCATGACCGGGTCCCGGGTGTTGTTGCGCGGCATCGAGATAGGGCACGTCGTCGGTATCGACCAGACCGCGACAGGCGTGAAGTTGACCCTGAACTACGACCAGGCCCAGCAGATCCCCGTCGACAGCAGGTTCCGCGTGGACAACCTCTCCGCCCTCGGCGAGGCCTACGTGGCGGTCCTGCCCGAGACGGCTGCGGGCCCCTACCTGGCGGAGAACGCCACGATCGATACGGATCGTGTCTCCGTCCCGACCACGTTCAAGGAACTGTCCGAGCAGCTCACAGTCCTCCTGCAGCAGACCGATTCGGACGCGGTCCGGCGGATCTTCGGCACGGTGGACGAGGGTCTCCCCGACGGGGTCGATGTGCTCGGTACCCTGAACCGGGCCGGCGGACTGCTGTCCGGTGAGCTGACGCAGCAGTCGGACTCGTTCATCACGTTGCTCGCCACGATGCAGCCACTGCTGATGAGGTCGGCCCCCATCCCGGCCCTGATGCGGGAGACCTCGCCGAGAATGCTGGGCTTCGGTACGGGTTTCGAGGAGCTGCTGGCCTCCGTCCGGGACGCCACGGTGACCGGACCGCTGCTTGCCGGTATCCGCGACGGCGGTAGTCCGCTGTTCACCGAGCTGCAGAAGTTCCTCGACGAGAACTCGGCACACCTCAACGTGATCGGGGTCAATCTACTGCCTGCCGCCCAGGCGGGGGCTGCATCACTCCGCACCGTCGACGTGGGCGCCGTCCTCGATCGCGCACTCGCCGCGACCACACCGAGAGGTGCCCTCACCGTGCGGGTCCCGGCGGGAGGTCGTTGATGGTCGACCGCACCGACGAGAGCGACTCAGGAACCGAGAACGACCCAGACACCGGACAAGGTGAACAACACCGGAAGGAGGCCGACGCCATGTCGACCACGACCACCGAGACCACGACCGAGAAGCCAGCCGCGACAACCGAAGAGGTTAACCCGGAATCTGACGACTCGGAATCCGACACGGCGTCGGAATCGACCGACTCCGGTGTCACGGCGAGCGAAACGTCCACTCGCGGATCGAGCGGCGGATGGAGCCGATGGACGAACAGATCGTTCTCGACTCGCTCGATCCTCGTCACGCTGGCCGTCGTCGCGGCCATCGCCGTCATCGGAGTGCTGAGTTGGCAGCTCGCCGCGGCACGCTCTGAGGTCGATGATCTGAACGCGGCGAGTGCCGACCGCACGAAAGCCGAGCAGGTGGCGCTCGACTACGCCACGGGCGCCGCGCAGATGAGTTTCGAGAACCCGGACGACTGGCGGTCGCGGCTGACCAAGGGGACCACCCCGGAACTCGGCGATCGACTCGAGAAGGCATCGGAGTCGATGGAGCAACTCATCAAGCCGCTGCAGTGGACCTCGACGTCGGAACCCATCTCGGCGAAGGTCGAGTCGGAGTCCGGTGGGGTCTACCAGGTGCAGGCGTTCGTGAACGTCTTCACCAGGAACGCGCAGGCGCCTGACGGCATCGAATCGACGGCGACCTACCAGATGACCCTCGACAAGAACAACAACTGGCTGATCACCGACATCTCCGGTATCGGGTCAAATCTGGGCGGTCAGAGAGGTCCCAAGTGACCAGGTCTGGTCGTCGGGGAGCGGGCCCCGGCCTGAGTCGAGGGGCGGGTTTATGAGTGTCCCGCCCGGTCCCTGAGGAGCCTCGCGAGGAACGAGCGAAGCGTCCCGCCCGGTCCCTGAGGAGCCTCGCGAGGAACGAGCGAAGCGTCACGAAGGGCGCCCTTCGTGACGGCCCTCCGCTATCGCTCCGGGCCTCCTCAGGGATCGGTGGGTGGACGGGCCTTCGGCTATTGCTGCTGGCCTCCTGAGGGGTCGGTGGGTGGACGGGCCTTCGGCTATTGCTGCTGGCCTCCTCAGGGATCGGTGGGTGGACGGGCCTTCGGCTATCGCTGCTGGCCTCCTGAGGGGTCGGTGGGTGGACGGGCCTTCGGCTATCGCTGCTGGCCTCCTGAGGGGTCGGTGGGTGGGCGGGCCTTCGGCTATTGCTGCTGGCCTCCTGAGGGGTCGGTGGGTGGACGGGCCTTCGGCTATTGCTGCTGGCCTCCTCAGGGATCGGTGGGTGGACGGGCCTTCGGCTATCGCTGCTGGCCTCCTGAGGGGTCGGTGGGTGGACGGGCCTTCGGCTATCGCTGCTGGCCTCCTGAGGGGTCGGTGGGTGGACGGGCCTTCGGCTATTGCTGCTGGCCTTAGGGATCGGTGCTGGCCGACCCTCCCGTGATCGAAACCAGCCAACGAACAGCTGACAAAAAGCGTCCGCTGTTGACCTAATGCCTTTCGGTTATTAGTCTATCTCTGTGACCCTGTTCACAGGGGGCTCGAGCTTCGTGCCGCGGGTTGATGACCCCGCCCGACGGGGAACCGGCGGCCGCTCGATTCCGTCACGCAACGACTAGTTCTAGGAGTACTACCGCATGACAACGACCGAACAGGCCGCGGGTCCGACCGCAGCGATTGCCGACAGGGATCAGGTTTTCATTGGTGGCCGGTGGGTGGACTCGACCGGGAGTGAGTCGATCGAGGTCATCGATTCGTGGTCGGAATGCCCCGTGGCCGCGGTGCGCGCCGCAACCGTCGAGGACATGTCGCGCGCGGTCGACGCCGCTCGGTCGTCGTTCGACGCGGGCGTCTGGGCGCGCACGCCGATCGCCGAACGTGCCGACGTCATCGACGCAATTGCCGACAAACTCGAGGCCAGGCTCGCGGAACTGACGACCATCGGTGTCGCCGAGGTCGGCATTCCGGTTCCGGTCAGTGCGATGACTCAGCAGATGACCCTCGGCCTGTTCCGGGCGGTCGCCGAGGAGGCCCGCAAGGTCACCCTCAGTGAGGATCGGACTCGGGCAGACGGTGGCATCTCCCGCATCCTCAAGGAGCCCAGCGGCGTTGTCGCTGTGATCATCCCGTGGAACGGTCCGATCGGCACCATTGCGTTCAAGGTCATCCCGGCGCTCGCTGCCGGATGTTCGGTGGTGCTGAAAACGTCGCCTGAGGCGCCGTTGTCCCCATCGGTGTTCGCCGACGTCATCGGCGAACTCGTCGCCGAAGGCAGGCTCCCCGAGGGTGTTGTGAGTGTGCTGGTGGCCGACCGTGAGGTCTCCGAGTCACTGGTCACCAATCCCGAGGTCGACCACATCACCTTCACCGGTAGCACCGCCACCGGTCGGCGGATCATGAGCCTGGCGGGGGACCGCGTCGCCAAGGTCTCGCTCGAACTCGGCGGCAAGTCCGCGGCGATCATCCTCGATGACGCCGACTTGTCGACCGTCATGGCGGCACTTCCGATGGGCGGCTGCATGCAGTCCGGCCAGGCATGCATCGCTCTGACTCGAGTTCTGGTGTCGCGCAACAGACATGACGAGGTCGTCGAAGCCTACAAGGCGGCATTGGGCATGATTCCCATGGGCAACCCGTGGGAGGAGACCAACTTCCTCGGACCGCTGACCTCGGCGCGCCAACGCGATCGGGTCGAGGGCTACATCGACGCTGCACGAGCCGAAGGTGCCCAGATCGTGTACGGCGGCGGCCGCGGCGGCAACGAGCAGGGCTTCTTCGTGGAGCCCACGATCGTCGACAACGTGCGCAATGACATGCGGATCGCCCAGGAAGAGGTGTTCGGGCCGGTCATCTCGATCATCACCTACGAGGACGAGGACGACGCCGTCGCGATCGCGAACGACTCGATCTATGGGTTGTCCGGAGCCGTGTTCACCGCAGACGATGCCCGCGGATTCGAAATCGCGCAACGCATTCGGACCGGAACGGTGAACGTGAACACATCCACGATCGACTTCACCGTGCCGTTCGGCGGCTACAAGCAGTCGGGTGTGGGTCGCGAGGGTGGGCCCGAGGGACTCGAGGAGTTCTTCGAGACCAAGACCGTGCACTTCGCGGCGCCCGCACCGACACAGTAGTCACCCCGCATGAATGCGAAACGGGCGTGGCGGAGAAAGTCTCTCCGCCACGCCCGTTTCGGCGTTCAGTGGGATGCGGCCGCGGCCTGCTGGTCGGCGTCGAGCGCGTGATCGCGAATGATCCCGTGCAGAAAACTGCGCACCATCTCCTCGAACAACTGTTTCTGCGACAGCGGATTCTCATCGAGGGCCTCGGCCAGTAGTGGCTGCGATTCGCGGTCGACGTTGGGGAAGATCGTCGATTTCGTGCTCGGCTTGCGCATCGCCTCCATCAGCACCGTACCGATCGAAAGGGTCTCCATGCCGTCCAAGATGCGTACGTGAAGTGAGCTGGGCACACCGGAGTCCAGCAGGAACTGTGCGGTGTCCTCGTACGTGGCCACAAACAGTTCGCGGGGAAGGTGTTGCAGCAGTATCGGTGCCGCGTTACGGTGCCGCAAGATCGACTGGCGGAAATTCAATGCCAGCGCAACGAAGTATTCGGGCCACTCCGGTCCCGGCCGCCGCCGGGGGCGTGCCACCGATTCGCCGGCGATGTATCGCGCAACCTCGGTGAGGATCTCGTTCTTGTCCGAGAAGTGGTGATAGAGCGAGGGTGCCCGCACGCCCAGGTGTTTGGCCAGCCGGGGCAGGCTGAACGCGTCGAGCCCTTCGGAATCGATGATCTCGATCGATGCGGCGACCGCCGCGTCACGGCTGATCAATGGCTTCGATGGTCGTGCCAAGACTCCACCCTTCCGAGCTTTCCGCGAGAACCTCCCACGGTATCTATTCAGCGTAGTTTTCAAACGGCGGGAGGTCCACGACCGGGCGGACGGGCATGGTTTGGGGCGGTCGGCCGGCGCGGTGTCGGCGTGCTGGCCGGGCGAGGAATGTGTTTGTCTGCCGAACCAGATGGGTTGCGGGCCAACATGCAACACCTCATCAGGAGGTGCTGACAAATATCGCTTGACGTCTCACGTAAAACGGCTTACCTTCAGTGTGTAGGTGGCGGACATCACATTCGGCGGGGGCCGTCATCCACAGTTGTCAGCCGTGGTGGCCCATGGGTGCGGACCCTCGGGCGTCATCCCATCAAGCAAGGAATCCATTCATGAAGCTCGAAGGTAAAGTCGTACTCATCACCGGCGCGGGATCGGGTCTCGGTCGTCAATCATCTCAGTTGTTCTCCTCGGAGGGCGCCAAGATCGCCGTTGTCGACATCGACGGAGATCGTGCCGAACAGACGGCCAAACTGGTCGAGCAGCAGGGTGGCGAGGCGATCGCCATCACCGCCGATGTCGCGCAGAAAGATCAAATCGTCGCTGCGGTCGGTGAGACCGTGGATCGCTTCGGCAAGCTCGACATCGCTTGGGCCAACGCCGGAATCGTGTCGCGCGGAGGCGTTCCGACCGTGGCCGGTGGCGAGACCGTGCTCTTCGAGGATCTCACCACCGAGGATTGGCAGCATGTGCTCGGGGTGAACCTGAGTGGCGTGATCTACACGGCACAGGCCGCGGTTCCGGCTTTGAAGGCCAACGGCGGTGGCACGATCCTGGCCACGTCATCGGCGGCCTCGATGGTCGCCTATCACGACATCGCGCTCTACAGCGCCACCAAGGCGGGTGTCAACGGGCTGGTTCGCGGGCTGAGTCTTGACCTGGGCCCCTACGGAATTCGCGTGAACGCGATCGCTCCGACACACGGCATGTCGCCGAACTTCCTCATGCCGCCCGGTTCGCCGGTCGTCGGCCAGTCCTATGAGGAGGTGGCCGGCCCGTGGGACCCGTACGTGTCCCCGATCCCGCTCAAGCGCAACCGCCCGCCGTCATTGCTGGACAACGCCAAGGTTGCGCTGTTCCTGGCGTCCGATGATTCGGCATACATCTCGGGTGCGACGATCGGGTCGACCGACGGCGGCACACTGTCGCGGGTCGGCATGTGGTTCGAAGAGGACCTCAACCAGCCGAACCCGACGGCCTGAGCGCCATGTCGGCCCGGCCTGGAGTGCTGACCGTCGACCGGGATGCGTGTGCCGGACATGGATTGTGTTACGGCGCGGCTCCGCAACTGATCGACTGCGACGACCAAGGTGATCCCATCGTGCCAGAGCGTGTTCTGGCTCCAGAGGAGTTCGATCCGGCGATGGAGGCCGTGACCCTGTGCCCGGAACGGGCGCTGTCGGTCACGTCCGCCACATCCAGACCCACAACCATGAGCAAGGAACAGCAATGACAACAGTCGAACGATCTCGTGAGGACGTCACCGTCGACTTCGACGTGTACGACCCCGCGCTTGCCGCGCCGGTCGACGTCTTCCAGGAGCGGGTCGCCGAACTGGCGGCCAAGGGTCCGGTGGTCTACTCGACGGCCCATGGCGGTCATTGGATCGTCACCCGGTATGACGAGATCCACGAGGTTCTGCGTGATGCCGAGACGTTCTCGAGTTACCCGAACAACCTGGTGACCAATGAGGCGTTCGGGAAGTTCATCCCGATCGAACTCGATCCGCCGGAGCACACCGGGTATCGCAAGGCCTTGCAGCCCATCTTTGGGCCTGCGCGAATGAAGAAGCTGTCCGAGAACATTCGAGCGGTCGTCAACGATCTCATCGACGGGTTTGCCCACGACGGAGAGGCCGAGTACGTCTCGGCGTTTGCCCACGAGCTGCCGGCGCGGATCTTCCTGGCGTTGATGGACTGGCCGATTGAGGACGCGCCGTTGTTCACCGAGGCGACGGACGTAGTCCTGTTCGGCAAGCCCGGCGGTACCGAGGAGGAATCGCTCGAGGCCCGCGCCGTCGCCGGTATGCAGATGCTCGGCTATTTCCAGAAGATGGTGGACGAGCGGCGGGCGACTCCGGGGAGCGACATCACCTCGCAACTGATCCACACCGAGGTCGAGATGGAGGACGGCCTGCGGCTGCTCACTGATGAAGAACTCAACCGGATGTTCTTCCTGCTGCTCATCGCCGGCCTGCACACGGTCCAGGGCTCCCTCGCATGGGCCATCGTCCACCTGGTGAACAACCCCGAGCAGCGGCAGCAGATCGTCGACGACCCGGCGATGATCCCTGACGCCGTCGAGGAGATCCTCCGGATCGAGGCCGCGGTGGTTCCGGGACGTCGGGCAACCCGAGACGTGGAACTCGGGGGCATGGAGATCGCCGCCGGTGAGCAGTTGATCCTGATGCTCTGCTCGGCCAACCGGGACGGGGGCGAGTTCGCCGAGCCCGATGACCTGGACATCAGCCGCCGGCCGAATCGGCATCTGTCCTTCGGCGGCGGTGCGCACCGGTGCCTCGGGTCGCATCTGGCGCGCATCGAGCTCACCATCGCGCTCGAGGAGCTCCACCGGCGCATCCCGGATTACCGGCTGGTGGAGGCGGACCCGCCGATCTTCCACGCCAGCCAGGTGCGGGGCTGTGTGCGGATGCCGATCCGGTTCACGCCGGAAGGCTGAGGGCTCGGGCGGGCACCGTATCGACGTTGCCTTTTAAACCTTACTGCTGTAGGTTTAACGACAGTGCTGGGCCGCGATGTCGGTGCGGTGCCCGCCCCAATCGGTCGACGAGAGCATCAATCGGAGGACTCAATGACGACATCACTTCCGCGCCAAGACCGGATTCGCCGGGCGCTCGACCTGCTGCGCAACGAGACCACAGACAAGTTCGACGAGATCATTCCGTTCGAGCCCGGCGAGTTCACCGATCCCGTACTCGCCAAGGACGAGCGTGACCACATCTTCGGTCGGGTGCCGTCGATCGTTGCGCACGGCTCGGAGATCGCGAAGCCCAACGACTTCATCACCGTCACCATGCCGCGCAACAACATCATCGTCGTGCGTCAGAAGGACGGCAGCGTCAAGTCGTTCGTCAACCTCTGCCGGCATCGCGGCGCGCTGCTCGAGGAAAGCGAGAAGGGACGCTGCCGGATCTTCTCGTGTGCCTATCACCGGTGGTCCTACGATCCGGATGGTTCGCTGCGGACGATCACCCGCGACAACACCTTCGGTGACATCGACCGACACGAACACGGCCTGATCGAGATCCCGACCGAGGAACGGCACGGATTCATCTGGGTCGTCGACAATGCGAAAGCCGAGATCGACGTCGCGAGTTGGCTGGGACCCGACATCGACACGATGCTCGCCGACTACCACCTGGAGAAGTCGGTGTGTTTCAAGGCCGCAGGGTTCGACGAGCCGACGAACTGGAAGATCATGCAGGATGCGTTCCTGGATGGCTACCACATCCAGTACGCCCACCCGAACACCGCAGCCAAGATCATCCACACGAATGTGATGGCATTCGAGGACTTCGGGCGGCACTGCCGATTCATTGCGCCGCGCAAATCAATCGATCGCTTCCTCGAAGAGGATCCTGGTGACCAGAATCTCGACAAGTACGTCACCGAGACGCACTTTCTGCTGCCGAACAGCACGCTGCTCCGCCAGCCGGATCACTTCCAGTTGTTGACCTTCCGCCCACACCCCACCGACCCCACACGGTCGCGGATGGAGCAGCGGCTCATCGTGCCGACCGTCGAGGACAGCGGCATGGACCCGGAGCGCTGGGAGCGACTGTGGACCAAGAACTGGGACATCCTCCTGGCGGTGCTGCACAACGAGGACTTTCCACTGCTGCGGGATTCGCAGCGGGGCATGGGCAGCGCCGATGCCGGCGACATGCTGCTCGGACGTAATGAGGTCGCGAATCAGGTGTTCCGCCGCGAAACGAAGAAGCTCGTCGCGCAGGGGCGCGCAGAACAGAACTGAACCCACGTCGAACCTCCGCACCGACGGTAAAGAGAGAAGGATCATGACCGCATCAATCGGCGCCGCCCTCGACTGGTGGGCGCGTACCAAGGGTGACAGCACCGCGTTGGTGTTCTCGGGCGCCGAACTCACGTACGGCCGGCTACGGGACTGGAGCAGCCGATTCGCGCGTCTCCTCGTGGAGGACAAGGGCGTGCGGCCGGGGGACCGGGTCGGGCTTCTCGGCCCCAACTCGCTCCAGTGGCCGGTGGCAGCGTTGGGCGCCTTGAAGTCCGGCGGGGTCCTGGTCCCGCTCAACAGTCGCTACAAGCCCGCCGAGTTGCGCAAGATCGCCGATGACGCCGGCATCACGGTTGTGATCGTCGCTCCCGGGTTCGAACAACTCGCCGACGACACGTCCGCGATCGGTGAACCCTTCGAGATGGTGACCTATGCCGAACTCGAGACCGTGAGCTCAGGGGATGCCGATGACTTCCGGGTCGACCTCGAGCCCGATCAGCCGACCACCGTGCTGTTCACCAGCGGCTCGACGGGTCTCTCGAAGGGCGTCATCCTCACCAACCGCACCTTGCTGTCGATCGTTCTCGAGAACACCCTGACGGAGGAGGGATTTCGGCCCGGTAGCAGCACTCTGCTCGTACTCCCGCTCGCGTTCACACCGGGTCTGGTCTACGGACTGCTCATCACCACCGTTCTCGGCGGCACACTGGTCATCGAGCCCGAACTCAACCCGTCCAACGCCGTCAAACTCCTCGAGCAGCACGCGATCAAGGCGATCTTCGGGGTACCTCTGATCTTCGAGGCGATCTCGCGGGCACCCGAGTTCGCCGATGCCGATCTGAGTTCGTTGAAGACCGCGATCGTCGGCGGTGCGGCCGTACCGGGCCAGTTGCTGAAGCGATGGGCCGACAAGGGTGTGCTGTTGAGGCAGATCTATGGCATGACCGAGGCCGGCGGTGTGGCCACCGCGACGATCCGCGAAGAGGCCATGGAGTTTCCGGACCGATGCGGTGCGGGCTCGATCTTCACCGAGGTCAAGGTGTTCAACTCGCAGGGCGAGCCTGCCGCGCCGGGCGAGGAGGGTGAACTGGTCGTTCGCGGCCCCGGCGTGACCCCTGGCTACTGGAATGACCCCGATTCGACGGCCAGGGCAATTCGTGACGGGTGGCTGTACAGCGGCGATCTCGGTGTGAGCGATGAAGAGGGTCGGGTGCAGTTCGTCGATCGCCTCAAGGACCTCATCATCTCAGGCGGGATCAACATCTCGCCGGTCGAACTGGAGATCGCGATCGCTGCGATCGACGGCGTCGACGAGGTGGCCGTCATCGCGGCTCGCGACGACCGCTTCGGTGAGACGCCCGCCGCCATCGTCACCGTCTCCAAGGACGTCGACGCCGAGGCCATCGTCGCGCACTGTGAAAAGGTGCTGGCCGACTTCAAGGTTCCCCGTTACGTCGTCGTCCGTCAGGACCCGCTTCCGCGCCTGCCCAGCGGCAAGATCGCGAAGACGATGATTCGAGACGAGTACAAAGACGTCGACACCCGTTTCGCGAAGGTTCGGTAGCCTGCGGCGCGGCGCCTGACCTGCGCCGACTCGCCGCGCGCGCAACCCGCCGCCCGCGTACGGTACAAGCGACGCAATGCGTCGCTTGTATCATGATGGCAACGGGTGTGCGGGAGGTGAGGCATGGCGCGGAGGAAGACGGGAAACGTCCTCAGCGAGGACGTGGAAGAAGCACGTAAGCAGATCATGGTTGCCGCTGAGCGGGTCTTCCAGCGATACGGCGTAGCGAAGACGACGATGGACGACATCGGGCGCGAGGCCGGGGTGTCGCGCCCGACCGTGTATCGATACTTCGGTGACCGCGACTCGCTCATCTCGGCATTGATCGAGCGGCGTTCAAGCATGCTGTTCGTGAAGGCGCGAAAGTTCATCCTCGATTACGACACCTTCGCCGACCAGCTGGTGGAGGGACTGATCTTTCTCGTCGACCGAGGTCGCAAGGACCCGCTCGTCCGCATCCTGGTCAGTCCCGAGCACATGCAGATGGCTGAGCCTCTCGTCGGCAGCTCGGGTCTGGCGGCGCGGCTGACCGCGGAGATGTGGGACCCGGTCATCGATCAGGCGATAGCGAAGGGTGAGATCCGCGCGGACCTCGACAAGGCGAAGATCGCGGAATGGATTGCGCTCGTCCAATTCATTCTCGTGGGACGACTGGACTTCGACCGTCCCGACGATCCTCAGCATCGGGAGATGTTGCACAACTTCGTGTTACCAGGCTTCCTGCCGAGCGCGGTGCCGGCAGAAGCGCCGACCGCCGGCGTCGGAACCTGACAGCCATGAGTCAACGCTCAGCACCCACTGCCGAGGTGGCCGATGCGATCCTGTCGGCTGCCGAAACCTGTTTCGAGCGTTTCGGCATCACCAAGACAACGATGGAAGATGTGGCGCGTGCGGCCGAGTTGTCCCGCGCCACCGTTTATCGGCACTTCGCCGACCGCGAGAGCCTCATCATGGCGTCCGTGGTCCGTCGTGCCCGGATGAACATTGCGCCCGCCCGCTCCTACATCGCCAATTGCACATCCTTCGAACAGAAGATCGTCGAGGGCATGTGCCACAACGTACGTCGCGGCCGGCGGGACCCGATGGTCCACCTGTTGGTGTCACCTGAGGAGATGACGCTGTCGTCGCGCCTGCTATGGCAATCGGGCGCTGCCGTGGAGATGACCCATGAACTGTGGGCGCCCATTCTGGAAGAAGCCCAATTGTTGGGGGAGATGCGCAAGGACGTCGACGTACGACTGCTGTGCGAGTGGATTGCCGAACTGGAGCTCACGTATATCAGCAACAACGACGACAGTGACGCGTCGCTCGACCGGTTCCGGGAGAAGATCCGCCGATTCCTGGTGCCGTCACTCGTTCCGGCCTGACCGTTGTCTGTGTCGGTGATCTCGATACGTCGCCTCGCTGCCGCTCGCTGACTACTCGATCGGCGGGGAAAGGTGCCTACTCGTTGATCGAGTAGTCCGGAGCGCGCCTACTCGTCGATTGAGTAGCCCGGAGCGCGCCTACTCGCTGATCGAGTAGCCCGGAGCGCTGGCGGAGGGCGTATCGAGATCGCTTGCGGGTGGAGTGATCTCGATACGTCGACTCGCTGCCGCTCGCTGACTACTCGATCGGCGGGGAAAGGCGCCTACTCGCTGATCGATCGGCGGGGAATGGTGCCTGGTCGTTGATCGAGTAGTCCGGAGCGCTAGCGGAGGGCGTATCGAGATCGCTTGCGGGTGGGGTGATCTCGATACGTCGTCTCGCTGCCGCTCGCTGACTACTCGATCGGCGGGGAAAGGCGCCTACTCGCTGATCGATCGGCGGGGAATGGTGCCTGGTCGTTGATCGAGTAGTCCGGAGCGCTAGCGGAGGGCGTATCGAGATCGCTTGCGGGCGGAGTGATCTCGATACGTCGACTCGCTGCCGCTCGCTGACTACTCGATCATCGGAGTGGGTCGCTGACTACTCGATCATCGGAGTGGGTCGCTGACTACTCGATCATCGGAGTGGGTCGCCGACTACTCGATCAGCGGGAAGGGGGCCGAGTATTTGATCAGCGGTTGTTGTAGCCCGCGTCGACCGGCAGGGTGATGCCGGTGATGTAGCGGGCTTCCTCGGAGGCGAGGAAGACGATCGCGTTGCTGACGTCGACGGCCTCGATGAGCTCGACCGGCATGGGGTTCTTGTAGGCCTCGTCGTTGGCCACCTCGGGATGTGAGTTCACGAACTCCCCGTACTCGGCGTTGGCCACCATCGGTGTGTTCACACCGGTCGGGTGCACGGTATTGACGCGGATCGAGTTCTTTGCCAACTGCTTCGAGTACAACCGCATCAGACCCACCACACCATGCTTCGACGCGGAGTATCCGGCCTGTCCGGCGAAAGTGTTGAGTCCCATACTGGTCAGCCCGGCGGCGGAGCTTGTGATGATGATCGACCCGCCCTCGCCCTGCTCGACGAGACGCGGTGCCGTGAGGTCGAGGACCTGCCAGACACCGGTCAACATCACATCCACCGCGTCGTGCCACGCCTGGGGCTGATCTCCGGGACCGATGACCGGCATGATGCCGGCATTGGCGATGACAGTGTCGAGCCGACCGAACTGCTCGATGCCGGCGGCGAGCGCACGCTCGATGTCGTCGCGGTTGCGCACATCACCGATGGTGGTCACGATCTGGCCGCCGGCGGCCTTCACCATCCGCTCGGTCTCGGCGAGATCCTCACGTGTGGCCATCGGGTAGAAGACCGACGGGATCTGCTCGCAGATGTCCATGCCGATGATGGACGCACCTTCCTCGGCCATCCGCACCGCGTGCGAGCGGCCTTGGCCTCGTGCCACACCGGTGATGAACACCACCTTGCCGTCGAGACGCTTCATATTTGATTCCTTTCGATCAGAACCGATTGGTTCGGATGACGACCTGGCGGCCGTCGGTGACGGTGTCGGTCAGCCGAGTTCGTCAAGGAAGGACACCAGTCCCTCGCTGAGGATGTCGTTGTCGTCTCCGCTGACCATGTGTCCGGCGCCTTGGACATCGAGATGCTGTGCGCCCGGTATCAGTTCGAGTAATTCGTCGACGGCTTCCGCGCTCACGATGTCGGACTGCGCGCCCCGGATCAGCAGGGTCGGGATGTCGATCCTGCGTGCTGCCCGCCGGGCATGGCGTTCCCGCGCGCTCGACATCTCGGGCGAATTCTCCCGATGCTTGATGATCCGCGGATCCCAGTGCCAATACCAGCGTCCGTTGCGGTGTCGAAGGTTCTTGCGCAGCCCGTCGATACGAGGAGGTCGACGACGATTCGGGTTGTACGCCACCACTGCATCCAGGGCGTCGTCGAGCGTGTCGAAGCCGGCCAGCCCGCTCTGCATGAAGTCGTGGATCTTGTTCAGGCCTGCCTGTTCGGCTCGTGGCGTGATGTCCACGAGGACAAGGCCGCGAGCCAGGCCGGGGTGCTCGGACTGCGCGGTGAGGGCAGCCATGCCGCCGAGTGAGGCGCCGACGAGAACAGGACGCTGCGGCAACGAGGCGGCCACCGTGGCGACATCCCGAGAGTGCGCGGCAATGCTGTAGTCGCCATCGGCGGCCCATTCGCTGTCGCCGTGGCCACGTGCATCCAGCGAGTAGGTGTGCCACCCAGAATCCCGGAGTCGGGATCCCGTCCGCTGCCATGAGTGTCGGGTTTGGCCGCCTCCGTGGAGGAGGAGGACGATCCCACGCGTCGCGCCGACGGGTTCCCAGTGATCGGCGACCAGTTCCACACCGTCACCGCGGAACCCGTGCAGCGCACCTGACCTCACCGACATTCTCGCCTCTCGGATCGCGGAGTTCTCACGCCTTCAACGACGACCGGTCGACCGGCAGTGCGTTGTCGGGTGCGGCGGGAAATCGCTTGCGGAGGTTTGGCTTTGCCAACTTCCCCGAGAAGGTCCGGGGTAGTGGTTCGTCCAGTGCCACCGCGTGCTTGGGGCGCTTGAATTTCGCGAGGTTGGCGTCGGCAACAGCGGCGATGTCTGCAACGATGGCGGCGGCGTCGCGTTCGCTGTGAAAGACCACCATGGGTACCTCGCCCCAGGTGTCATCCTTGACCCCGATCACCGCACAATCGACCAGGCCGTCGATGGCGTGCAGCGTCTTCTCGATCTCGGCCGGGTAGACGTTGATCCCGCCGGAGATGAGCATGTCCTTGCTCCGATCCACGACCTTCAGGAAGCCCTGGTCGTCGAGCAGACCGAGGTCGCCCGTACGAAGCCAGCCGTCCACCAGGGTCTGGGCGGTGGCGTCCGGCTTGTTCCAGTACTCGGCCATCACGTGTTCGCCGCGCACCAGGATCTCGCCCACGTCGCCGGGCGCGGTCTCGGTACCGGGGTCACCGATGCGCATCTGGGTGCCGACGAGGGCGAGTCCGGCGAATCCGGGACGGCTCATCGCATCTGCATAGCTCAGGGTGGACACCATGCCGGATGCCTCGGTGAGACCATAGGCCTGGGTCAGCGGGATGCCGTGATCGCGGTAGAACTGCAGCAGATCCAAACTGACCGGAGCTCCGCCAGTGCCCGCGAAAGTGAAAGCGGCGAGCTTGCGGCGGCTGAAATCGGGAAGCGATGCCATCCGCTCCCAGATGACCGGCACCGTCGTCGTCGCGGTGACCTGCTCGCGTTCGAAGGTGTCGAGCGCGATCTCGGGATCGAATTCCCGCAGCAGCACCATGGTTGCACCAGGCACCAGCACGAGCTGCACGAAGATCGACAGCACCGAACCGGTGTAGACGAGTGGGGCCGAACACATCACTCGATCCGTCGACGAGAAGCCGTGACTGATCGTCTGGGCGATGCCGGGTGTCATCGCGTTGCGGTGGGTGATCACCGCACCCTTCTGCACGCCGGTGGTTCCGGAGGTGTAGCAGATGAATGCCGGATCGTCGGGATGGATCTCGACAGCTGCGGCGGTACCGGGGTCGACGAGTGAAGCGTAGGGCCGATGGTCGCTACCGCCGATCGCGAAGATCTCGAACTCCGACTGCGACGACGCGACCTCGAGGAGGGGAGCGAATGTCTCCTCGACGATGACGACCGTGGGTGCGGCGTCGAGCACCATGGGTGCGAGCTCCCCGGCGGTCAGGCGGAAGTTCAGCGGCACGCTGATCGCGCCGAGCTTCACGGTCGCCAGGATGAGGTGGACCAGTTCTGGGCGATTCAGCATCATCACCGCGACACGGTCGCCCTTGCCGATGCCACGCGCGGCGAGTCCCCGTGCCAGCGCATCTGTCGTGGCGTCGACCTCGGCCCAGGTCTGCGACCGCCCATCGAACACGATGGCTTCCTGGTCGCAGCGGGTCTTGCCCCAATAGCGGGTCAGATCAGCGAGATTCATGGTCTGGCTCCTCAGTCTCGGAATCGATTCCGGATGTGACACCACCCGTGCCCGTGCCGAGTGGAGTAAAACTAACATTTTTAGGTTAAAGGGTGCAATGGTCCAGCAGCCGGTAGTTCGGGGGCCGTTACTCGCGGTGCCGAGTTCGCGGTGTACCGAGAACCTCTGCGGTGTCGGCGCCGCGGCGTGGGGGAAGGTCGGGGCAGAACTTCTCGCCGACGACGCGAACGGGACTCTTGAGGAACTCGAGCTGTCCCACACCGGGGTAGTCGACCACGTAGGTGTTGTCGCGCGCGGCGAAGTGCGGATCGTCCAGCATGTCGGAGACGGTGTTGACGGGGCCGCCGGCGATCCCGTGGTCGACGAAGATCTCGACCCATTCGTCCCTGGTGCGCTGCGCGAAGATCTCCACCAACGCTCGCCATACCAGGTTCGCCCGTTCCGGTGCGCCTTCGTCGGCGGTGGTCAGGTCGACTTCGATCAGGTCCTCGCGTCCCACCACCCGCAAGAAGTTGTGCCAGAACTTCTCCACGTGGGAACCGAAGAGAACGGACTCGCCGTCCTTGGTCCGGTATGCCTCGAGGCGAGGCCAATCAGGCAGCCGGCCGTCGGGAAGCCAGGTGGATCGCGGTTTCGACTTGTCCTCGTTCAGTGCTGCGTCGACCAGATCGGGCATCCACGCCGCGGCGACGTCGATACCGGCGACTTCCACGTGGCAGCCCTCACCGGTCGCTCGTGCCTTGTGCAGAGCCGCCAACAGGCCCATCGCACCGTAGGCACCCAGCGCGTACATCGCGATGGGCGGTGTGGTGGACCCGGCCATCCCTTCGATTGGCGGGTCGGACGGGGTCGTGACCTCGCGGAGGCCCGCGTACGCGTCGAACACCGGACCTCCCGTGCCGAGGGTGCGATATGGCCCGTCGGTGCCCATCCCCGAGATGGTGCACAGGACGATCCTCGGATTCGCACGGCGCAATTCGGCAAACCCGACCCCGAGCCAGTCGAGGTAGCCGCCGCGCATTCCCTCGATGACCGCGTCGCAGTCGGCGGCGAGATCCAGGAATGTCTTCTTCCCCTCGGGGGTGCGTAGATCGAGATCGACGGACTTCTTGCCGCGATTCCAGCGCAGGTGCATGAACGCGGGACCGCTGTCATCGCCGATGGCTCGGTTGCCGCCGACGCGCACCGGGTCTCCCAGGGGACCGGATTCGATCTTGATGACTTCGGCGCCGAGGTCGGCGAGATGGCCGCCGAGGGAGGAAGGCGCGAGCTGTGCGACCTCGAGGACGCGGACACCGCTGAGCAGTGAATAGCCACTCATAGTGGACTCCTTGGGTACGGGGCGGTGGTGGGAGATGTCGGCTGGGTCCGTGTCATGGCCGGGTGACCACCCAGAGTCCAGAAGCTTCGGCGATCAGGGTTGCACCGTCTCGGATCTCGCCATGCAAATAGCGTTTCCGGCCGTCCTGGTGGCCGAATTCGCCAGTGGCCGTGAGTTTCCGATGGAGTGGTGCAGGTGCCCGATAGTCGATTTCGAGATGGGCCGTGCGTGCCCACTCTCGTCCGAACGAGTTGCCGAGTCGCGAGAGGACCTCGTCGAAGATCATCGGGGTGACACCGCCATTGAGTGCATACCGTCCGGCGTGGAATCGGCCGATCCGGAAGTGTGCCCGCACCGATGTCGGGGTGACCTGCTCGAAGTGCAGCTCGGGCGCCAGCACCTGACCGCGTCCGGCGCGCTCCCACAACCGCCCGCTGAGCTGGTCGTCCTCGGGAACTTCGAAACGGTTGAGCTCATCGGTCAGCAACGAGATGCGTTCGGCAAGGGACAGAGCCGATTCGGGCGTCGGTGCACTCCGTGTGAAAGCCTCCTGAAGGGCTGACACAGCGGCGGTGAGGGTCGCGAATTCGTCGTTGCCGACAACCGACGGCCCGAGGTCGTCGATCCACGAACGCTCCCCGAAGGCAGTGGTCGCCGTCGTCCGATTCGTCGACGTCATCGGGTGCTCTTCTCGAAGAACGCCGTGAAGGTCGAGGTCACGGAAGTAGGCCGCAGGGTGGTGCGGCCGACCTCTGTTTCCCGATCGAATCGGAGGCGGGCGGTGTGGCCGGGACCGTCGTTGAGGAGGCGTTTGATCTCCAGCAGTGCCGGCAGAGGCTGGGCAGCCAGCTCGCCGGCGGCCGTGAGCGCTGCGGCATCGACGTCGCCGTCGTCGGCATAGCGGGTGATCAGCCCCGCCGCCAGGGCGTCGCGGCCCGTCAGCACCCGAGAGGTCAGCAGCATGTCTCGTGCATGGCCCATCCCGATGATGTCGCCGAGCAGCCAGGTCAGGTTCGCGCCGCCGTACTTCGCCGCGGTGACACTCATCGACGTCGCCGCACCACCCACCCGAAGGTCCGAGCAGGCGGCGTACAGGGTGCCGGCACCGTAGGACAAGCCCGAGATCGCCGCCACGGTGGGTTTGGGGAAAGTGAAGTAGCGCCAGAGCATCTCATCGCGTTCGGAGATCGTTGCCGCCAACGCGTCATCGGACATGGCAGCCATCTCGGTCAGGTCGTAGCCCGCCGAGAACGCCCTGGGGCCGGCGCCGGCGAGCACCACGACCCGGATGTCGTCGTCGGCTGCCGCGGTGGCCAGGTGGGCATCGATCGATCGCTGCATCCCGAGCGAGATCGCATTGTGCACCGCGGGCCGGTTGAGAGTGACCCGCAGGATGCCGTCGCCGGGTCGGTCGAACGCGACATCGGTATCGGCCGTTGTGCCGTCGTCGGTCACTGGGGCACCCGCGCCGAGACCACCGGGCGGCCGGTGGCCTCCATCGCGGTCACGTCGTCGGCGACCATGTTGTGGAACACCTGTCCGGGCAGTTCATTTCGCCCGTAGATGAGCTCGTCGACCTGACCATGAGCGGCGTTCTCCGTGATCGTCTTGGTGACAAACCAGTCCTCGGCGTGCAGGGTCTCCATCAGGAGTTCCCAGTTCTTGTCGAGGATTCGTTCCTCGCGCGGAGTTTCCGGCTTGGCGGGCGACAGGAGTCGGATGGTGCAATAGGACACGTTGGGGTCGTCGGGGTCGGGCACGATCGTCCAGACCTCGAAGTGGTTTGGCTCGGTGACCAGCATGGTGCCGGGGTAGACGGTGTAGTTCGCGAGTGAATAGTCGCGCACGTCGTAACTGTCCGGGTCGGCATCGCGGACCTCGGTGATCGATTTGCGCGCGACGACGATTCGCCATGACCGGTCCACGAGGTCGTAGGCGGTGATGTTGCCTTCGAGGTAGTTGCAGACGGTCTTGGTATGCAGTTGGCAGAGGTGGTACGAGTCCTGGACGCCGTCGACGGCGATCTTCCAGTTCATGCCCAGCCGCCAGGTCTCTTTGCGTGCCTGGTAGGAGTGGCCCATCCCGGTGTCGGTGACCTCGGCATCGTGTTTGGGTCCGAGCGTGGCGGCGATGTCGAGCTCGGCGCCCTGGGTGGGGACCACCCAGACGAGGCCGTGCCTTGTCTCGCAGGGGAATTCGACCAATCCGTATTCGGTGCGGTCCATGCCGTCGAAGCCCTCGGCGTGGGGCATGCCGCGCAGCGTGCCGTCTTTGCCGTACGCCCAGTTGTGATAGGGGCAACTGAAGACGCGCTTGCATCCCGATTCGGCGAACTCGACTTTTGACCCGCGGTGGCGGCAGACGTTGGAGAACGCCCGCACGCTCCCGTCGGCCTGCTTGATCAGCAGCAGCGGTGTCCCGATGAGTTCGGTGGTGATGAAGTCGCCGGTCTTCGTGAACTCGTCCACATGAGCAACGATGTGCGGGAAGCGGCGGACGACCGCTACTTCCTTCTTGGCCAGGTCCGGATCGTCGAATACCGAGAACGGCACCCGCAGCAGGTCGTCGGCGTAGTCGGTCGAATCGTTGTCGACGTGGGCGATCAGGCGCTTGGTGAGCTGGATCTTTTCCTCGCGTTCCATGCACGAAGAATGCCACATGCAACAAATACTGTCTAGTGTCTCGCTGAGGATTGCTAGTGAAAGCGCGCCGCGACAGACGTCGATCTGCAGATACCTGCATGTCAAGGCCAATTCTCAGCAGGACGACGATGATGACGCTGTATGAAGTAGTGCGCATTAAAGGTGATGTAGATCACATCATCGATTTCCGCTTTGGAATCGCCTCCGATGCGGAGCTGACGTCCACACCGTGTGGTCACCGGCGTTGGACGTCGACCCCGATCCCGGTGAGGTGTGATTGGTTGCTCAGTTCGTCGAATCCGTTCCGCCCGGTGGGCGCAAGGACATTGACGTTCACGCCGGCGTGGTGGCGTGCCGTGTCGAGGCCCGTGGCTCGGGCATGTCCCCATCCGTGCGTCATGGCGACAACTCCGGGGCGCAGGTCCTCGTCGAGCACCGCGACGGCCCGGATGCTGCCGCTCGAGTTCTGCACGATCACTTCGTCGCCGTCGACGAGGTGGCGGTCTGTCGCGTCGTCAGGGTGTATCCACAGCGGATTCGTCATGTGTGGGCCATGTTTGAGCACTGGCAGGTTGTGCAGCCAACTGTTCACCATGTAGTTGGTGCGGCGGGTGATCAGCACGAGCTCACCCTCGTTCGACGACATGCCATGCAGGATCTGCTCCGCACGGTCGTAGGAACGTGCGAAAAGCGCGGGGCAGCAGTCGATGAGCCCGTCGTCATGCTGAACGGCGAGGGAGAATACATCCGACGGCACCGCCTCGGGCAGCACGTGGGTGTGTCCGGGTTTCGCTGCCAGGGCGGCAATGCTGAGGCCAGACTCTGCCAGGAGGGCATCGACGCTGTCCCAGGGGTTCGGCTCGGGATCGTCGAGCAGCGTGGGCATCCCCATCGCCTGCAGGATGCGCGCGAGAATCCACCAATCGTCACGACGCTCGGCGGTCGGTGCCACGACGGCGGGCGTGTACTGCACGTACGGCTCCAGTGCGACGCCCATGGTGTTGAGGAAGTTGAAGTCCTCGCGCTCAAGCCAATCGGTTGCGGGCAGCACGAAGTCGGCGAGTTCACCGGTGAGGTTGCGGTACAGGTCAATCGACACGATGAGCTCCAGCCTGCCGAATGCCTCCCGCAGTCGTTGCTCGCCGCCCATCGAGAGAAGGGGATTTCCGGACACGACGATGAGGGCCCGAATCGGATCGGTCGGCGACTCGATGAAGTCCGCCAGCATGGCTCCTGGGAGGTCGCCGGACACGGTACGCATGTCCCCGAGGGGATGGTCGAAGTATGGATCGTCCCGGCGGCGCCGCGCATTCTGGACGGTGTCGGCCATACCTCGCGAGTAGATGTTTCCCCCGCGCCTGCCGAGGTTGCCGGTCCACAGGCTGATCATGGTGAGCATCCAGTAGGCGAGCGCACCTTGTCGTCCTTGATTCACTCCGGTCGCCATGTAGATGCTCGCGCTCGGCGCGGCGCAGAAATCGCGGGCGATCTGCCTGATCGCGTCGGGTTCGACGCCGACCACCGGTGCCACGCGCTCGACCGGGTATCGGGCCACGAAGTCGAGCAACCGATCGACGTTGCGTGCGTGTGCGGTGACCTCATCACGGTCGAATCCGATGTGGAAGACGATCTCGTTCAGCAGTCCGGCAAGGAGATAGAAGTCGGAATCGGGTCGGACCTGCAGTACGTCGCCGGTCTCCGGGGTCGATGACTCGATCTTGCGTGGATTGACGAACAACACGGTTCCGCCGCGATGTTTGATGTCCTTGAGCTTCTGATAGGGGTCGGACACGTGGATCAAGGTCATGTGCGAAACGCGCGGATTGCTGCCGAGGCAGAGGAAATAGTCGGTGTGCAGCAGGTCGGGAATCGGATGTGACGTCGCCGAGCCGTAGATCGCCTCGCTCGCGGCGTACTTCGCCGACGTGTCCTGGGTTCCCGCGCTGAAGCGTGTTCGCGTGCCGAAGCCCCGGGCAAAGGCGCCGGCATTTGCGAAGTAGGCTCCGTTGAACGCTGACGGATTTCCCTGGTAGATCGCCAGCGCGTTCGTCCCGTGCCGTTCGCGGATGTCGGCGATGGTGTCGGCGATCTCTCGGGCTGCGCTGTCCCAGTCGGTCGGCACGAACTCGGCTTCGTCGGCCGACCGGTCGTTGACGCGCTTGAGTGGCCGATCAAGGCGGTCGGGATCATTGTGTACGTCGAGATAGTGAATACCTTTGTGGCAGCAGAAGCCCTTGTGGACCGGATGCGCGGCGTCCGGGCGAAGGCCCGTGACTGCGCCGTCAGCGACGTCGGCGACCAATCCGCACCCAGGCTCACAGATGCGGCAGAACGTGTGAATGCTGTCGACTCCCATGTCCACCTCGCTGATCGATCGCGGCGCCACGTCGAGCGCTTGTCAGGTTAATCTACTACTGTTAGATTAGCGCGGTGGACTCGGCGACGCGAACAGGACCTCGGATCTGTCCCCTGTGCGAATCGACGTGCGGGTTGATCTTCCAGCTCGATGGGCGAGCGGTGACCGAGGTCTCCGCGAACCCGGATGACGTCTTCAGTCGCGGACACAGCTGCGCCAAGGGGATCGGTTTGGCTCACGTGGAGAACGACCCCGATCGGATTCGAACCCCGATGCTGCGCACGCCGACCGGAGGGTTTCGCGAGGCGAGTTGGGATGAGGCCTACGCGGAGATCGATCGCCGCCTGCCGGCCTTTGTGAACGACGATCCCGGGTCCTGTGCGCTCTACCACGGAAATCCCGCTGCGCATCACCTCGATTCGACCTTCTACCTCGGCGAGCTGATCGCTGCATTGGGCACGCGCAACGTCTATTCGCCCGCCAGTATCGACACCTGGCCGAAGAACCTTGCGCACATGTTGCTCTACGGTACCGGTCTCGGCATGACGATCCCGGACATCGACCGGACCGATTTCCTGTTGATCCTGGGGTCGAATCCGTTGGTGTCCAACGGGAGTACGGTCACCGCGCCCGGGATGCACCGGCGGCTGCGGGCCCTGCGTGAACGCGGCGGGACCCTGGTCGTGGTGGACCCGGTCCGCACCCGCACGGCCGAGGCCGCCGATCTCCACGTCCCGCTGTTGCCCGGTACGGACGCGCACTTCCTGCTCGGCGTGCTCTCGGTCATCGCCGCCGAGAATCTCCTCCGGCCGAATCGAATCCCGGACATGGTCGACGGCGTTGCCGAAGTTCTCGCATTGGCAGGTGATTTCAGACCGGAGGACGTTGCACAGCGGTGCGGGATCGATGTCGAACTGATCCATCGGGTCGCCCGTGAGTTCGCGGCGGCACCATCGGCGGTGGCACATTCGCGCATCGGTACCTGCATGCAGGAGTTCGGCACGCTGGCCAATTGGTTGGTCGAGGTACTGACCATCGTCACCGGCAATCTCGACCGGCCGGGCGGCGCCATGTTCTCGATGCCCCCGTGCGGTGGCCCGAACACCTGGCCGGTCACCAAGCCGCCACGAGTCGGGATCGATCGCTGGCGTTCCCGCGTGCGCGGTCTGCCGGAGATGCTGGGCGAACTCCCGGCCGCCTGCCTGGCCGAGGAGATCCTGACCCCCGGGCCGGGACGCACCCGGGCGATGATCACCCTGGCCGGCAACCCTGCCCGGTCGCTGCCCAACAGTGATGCGGTCGAGCGCGCCCTGACCGAACTCGAGTTCATGGTCTCGATCGACTGCTACCTGAACGAGACGACCCGGCACGCCGACGTCATCCTGCCCCCGCCTCCGCTCATCACACGAGGCCACCACGATGTGACCCTGTCCCATTTTCAGATACGCAACGTCGCCCGCTACAGCCCGCCGCTGGTCGACTTGGCCGATCACGAGCGCGCGGAATGGCAGATCATCCTTCGTCTGGCGGCGGCGGCAACGGGGGAGACCGATCGCTCGGTGGCCGACATGGACGACGGTGTGGCGGCGGTAGCCGCGCGCCGTGCGGCCAGGCTCGCCGGGTGTGACACCGAGATGGCGTTGGCGGCCGAGGTGGGTCGGTCAGGTCCGCTACGGCTGCTTGATCTGCGGCTGCGGAGTGGACCATACGGCGATCGATTTGCCGACGACGGTTCCGGGCTGACGCTCGCGGCGCTCGAGGACAGCCCTGACGGTATCGATCTGGGCCCCCTGCGACCCAGGCTGCCGGAGGTCCTGCGCACGCCCGCCGGGCGAATCGACCTCGTGCCGGCGATGATCGTCGATGACCTGGACCGCCTGCGGAAGTGTGCCTCGCATCAAGTTCACGAACTGTTGCTGATCAATCGGCGTCAGGCCCGAGGCATGAACACCTGGCTACACAATGCGTTGCCGCAACCCGATTCCGGCCAGTGTGCGCTGTTCATGGCGCCCGCCGATGCGTCCCGCCTCGACCTCTTCGACGGCGACCGGGTGTCGGTGACATCGAGGACTGCGCAGGTCGATGCCGAGCTTCGGATCGACGACGCTCTCCGACCCGGCGTGGTCAGCATGCCGCATGGCTGGGGGCACACCGGCCCCGGCCTGCGGACATCACGTTCGGCCGCGGCGCCGGGAACCAACTACAACGCGCTGGTCGACGACACCATCGAACTCGAAGCCCTGACCTCCGCACCCATCTTCAACGGAATCCGGGTCGCGGTCGCACGAACAGGTGCCCGACGTGCAAGGAGAACTGCATGACCTACGTCGTGACGCAGAATTGCTGCAATGACGCAACGTGCGTCCAGGTCTGTCCGGTCAACTGCATCCACCCCGCGCCTGGCGAACCCGGCTACGCGACCACCGAGATGCTCTACATCGACCCGGCCGTCTGCATCGACTGCGGCGCCTGCGCCGATGTCTGTCCGGTCGACGCGATCAGCTCCGAAGACGAACTGCCCGAGAGTCTCACGCCCTATCTGGAACTCAACGCCGACCACTACGCCCGCACCAACACCACCTCCGGGCCCGCGGTCGTCGAGCCTGCCCGAGCTGCGGTCGTCGCCTCGGCTGCGACGTCGACATCGTCGCCACTTCGGGTGGCGATCGTCGGGTCGGGCCCATCGGCGTGCTACGCCGCAGAAGAGCTGCTGTCCCGACGTGAGATCGACGTCGAGGTGACCATGATCGAGCGTCTGCCCTTCGCCGGCGGGCTGGTGCGCTACGGGGTGGCACCCGATCATGCGCGGACCAAGAGCGTGGATCGCACGTTCGCGCGGACGATCCGCCGCGACGGCATGACCTTCCACCTCAACGTGGAGGTCGGCCGCGACGTGAGTGTCGAGGAGGTCCTCGCCCATCATCACGCGGTGTTGTTCGCTTCCGGTGCGACGCAGGACCGGCGCCTCGGGATCCCCGGCGAGGACCTCGCGGGATCGCATTCGGCGCGCGAATTCGTCGCCTGGTACAACGGCCATCCCGACCACGCGGAGCGGACCTTCGACCTGTCGCACCCGCGGGCCGTCATCGTCGGGAACGGCAATGTCGCACTCGACGTCGCGAGAATCCTGGTCAGCAACGTCGCCGATCTACGACACACCGATATCGCCGACCACGCGCTTGATGCGTTGGCGCACAGCGCCGTCCGAGAGGTCGTGGTGCTCGGCCGTCGAGGACCCGAGTTCGCCGCCTGCACGACGCCGGAACTCCTGGGGCTCGGGTCGATGCCCGGTGTCGACATCGTCGTCGACGGCGACGTCGACCAGGGTTGCAACGCGTCGATGAAGGCCCGTGTGCTCGCCGGGTTGGTAGACCGCCCGGCGACGGGACGGCGCCGGATCACATTACGATTCAACGCACCTCCGACCGAGGTACTGGGCACCGGACATGTGAGCGGCATCAAGATCGGAACATCTGACGGTGTCGAGGACATCGATTGCGGACTGATCCTGCGTTCCATCGGTTACCGCGGGGCGGCATTCCCCGGTCTGCCGTTCGACGAGCACCGTGGCACGATCGCCAACACGGCCGGGCGAGTGTGTGATCCGGAGTCAGGTGATCCGGTCCCGGGACGGTACGTCGCGGGATGGATCAAACGTGGCCCGACCGGCGTCATCGGTACCAACCGCTTCTGCGCCCAGGAGACCGTGGCCGCGATCATCGAGGACCACCGGGCCGGATTCCTTGCCGCCCCCACCGCCGGAGCGGCCCAGCTGGATGAACTGATCCGAGTTCGTCGCCCCGAGGCGATGGTGGCGGCCGACTGGTTCGAGCTCGATCGAGCCGAACGGACCGAGGGACGACTCCAAGGCCGGCCTCGCGTGAAGTTGATCGATCCCGCAGCGATACTCGCGACCCGGACCGGATGAGGCATCTGGGTCGGGCACAGCAACCATTCAGCAGAAACGGAGACAGAAGGACATGAGCGGTACCGTCATCGACGCCCTCACCTACTGGTCGCGGACTGAGCCATCCCTGACCGCAATCGATTTCGCCGGAGACCGGGTCAGCTACGCAGAGCTGTCCACGTGGGCCGACGGTGTGGCCCACGATCTCATCGCCCGCGGTGTGCAACCGGGCGACCGGGTCAGTTTCCTCGGCGCCAATTCGTTGGAGTGGTGCGCGGCGGCGTTGGGCGCGCTGAAAGTCGGGGCGATCGCGGCACCTTTCAACCAGCGCATGCTGGTGCAGGAGCTGGTTGCGTTGGTCGAGGATTGCGAACCCCGCGTCGTGTTCTGTGACGCCGAGCTCGCACAACGTCTGGGGGACGTACACGCACTGCGTCCGGACTTCTCCATCGCGGTCTTCGAACGCGACGTCCGGCCACTGCGCGGTCGGCACCACCCCGTTGTGTCGACACCGGTAGTGGAGCTGTCCTCGCCGACGTCGATCGTGTTCACCAGCGGCACCACCGGCCGTCCGAAGGGGGTGATCTTCACCCACGCGAGCATTGCGGGGGAGATGCACGAATGGTCGCTGATGGAGCCGATCCTGCCGAACAATCTCCGCCCGCTGTTGGTGTTGCCGCTGTTCAGCGCCGCCGGCATCATCTGGGGGATCGCCCGCACCGTCATCCACGGCGGAACACTGTTCCTGCAACCGACATTCGACCCGGACGCCGCGCTGCGCGTCCTCATCGAGGACAAAGCCAATACGCTGACCGGACCGCCCATCCTGTGGGAACAGATCGCCAAGGCTCCCGGTTTCGACGATGCCGACTTGAGTCACCTCACCACCGCGCACGTGGGCGGTGCCCGGGTGCCCGCCGACCTGCTGTCCACGTGGGCACCACGTGGCGTCGCGTTGCGTCAGATCTACGGGCAGACCGAGATCGGTGGGTCGGCGACCGTCACGCCACGCGCCGAAGCGGCCAACCATCCCGACAAATGTGGCTGGGGCGGCATCTTCACCAAGATCCGGGTGGTGGATGCGAGCGGCAAGGACTGTGCGCCCGACGAACCCGGAGAGATCCTGCTCCGCGGCCCGGGCATGATGCCGGGGTATTGGCGCAATGAGGAGGCCACCCGAGCGGCGCTGATCGATGGGTGGTTGCACACCGGCGATCTCGGCAAGCTGGACGAGAACGGATACCTGACGTTCGTCGACCGGCTCAAGGACATGATCATCTCCGGTGGTCTCAACATCTCACCGGCCGAGATCGAGGCCACGATCGGTGCCATCCCGGGAGTCGAGGAGGTCGCCGTGATCAGCGTCCCCGACGAGAAGTTCGGTGAGACCCAGGCCGCGTTGATCCGTGCGCACGGCGGGTTGACGGAGTCCGACGTGATCGACCACTGCAATCGGTCACTTGCCGACTACAAGGTGCCGCGCTATGTGATCCTGTGCACAGAACCGTTGCCGCGCATGGCGAGTGGCAAGATCGCCAAACGGGACCTCCGGACCGAGTACGCGGACATCCCGGACCGGTACTCGCGGGTTCGATAGTCACGGGCGGGAGATCGGCCGGGTGGGCAGGGAAGGAGAAAGGAATGGCGACGCATCTGTCGTACTGCCGGCTCTGTCCGGCAACATGCGGCGTGCGGGTGACCGTGGAGGACAACGAGATCGTCTCGATTCTCGGTGATGGCGCACATCCTCTGTCGGGCGGATACACCTGTCCCAAGGGCCGCCACGGAGCAGACTTCGTGCACGGACCCGACCGGCTGCGGACCTCGCTTCGACGTAATCGGCAGGGCACCTACGAACCGATCGACATCGATGACGCCGTCGCGGAGATCGCGGCGCGTCTCGGCGAGATCGATCGAGAGTCCGGTGCCGATGCCCTCGGGCTCTTCATGGGCACCCAGCAGAACTTCGCCACCCTTACCGGGCCGATGGCCCGTGCGTGGTTCCGCACCACCGGGTCGCACAAACTGTTCTCCACCATGACCATCGACCAATCCGCAAAGTGGATCGTCGAGGAGCGGATGGGCCGATATCTCGGTGGACGCCAACGGTTCGACACCGCCGATGTCTGGCTGCTGGCCGGCACCAACCCGATGGTGTCGCTCAACGGAGGTGACGGCGACGGCGCGATCACCCAGAACCCATACGTGACACTGCGAAACGCGCGCACGCGCGGACTGCGTCTCATCGTCGTCGACCCTCGTCGCACCGAGACCGCCCGACGGGCACACCTGCATCTGATGAATCATCCCGGCACGGATGCCATGCTCTTTGCGGGTCTGTTGCACGTGATCCTCGCCGAGGACCGCCATGACCGTGAGTTCTGTGCGAGCTTCGCCACGCAACTCTACGAGCTGCGGCTCGCGGTGGCACCGGCCACTCCCGAGCGCGTCGCCGACGTGACCGGCGTACCGGAAACCCAACTGGTCCTCGCGGCGCGGATGTTCGCGGACGGCCCGCGAGGGATGGCCACCAGCGGTACCGGGATCTGCATGGGACCGGATTCGAATGTCGCCGAACACCTCGTCGCCGCCCTCAATGTGGTGTGCGGTCGTTACCTCCGCGCCGGTGAGCAGACCGACAATCGCAACGTCCTGGTCCGATCCACTCCGCCGCGGGCCGAGGTGATGGCGCCACAACGCAGTTGGGAACGCGGATTTCACAGCCGCATCGACGGCGTCGGAACCATGCACGGCGAATTGCCCTCCGGGATACTCGCCGACGAGATCCTCGAGCCGGGAACCGATCGTCTGCGCGCCCTCATCGTGTCCGGCGGCAACCCTGCGCGTGCGCTTCCGGACCGTGCTCGCACCGAACGAGCGCTGCGAGCGCTCGATCTGCTCGTCTGCGTCGACACTCACATGTCGGACACGGCACGCCTGGCCGACTACGTCATCGCACCGGCCGCCCTTTACGAGCGCGCTGATCATACGATGCTGATGGAACCGTTCTTCGCCAGGCCTTTTGCGCAGTACACACCACCGCTCGTGAACCCGCCGACGGGTGTCGTCGAGGACTGGGACTTCTTCTTGCGGCTGGCCACCGCCTCGGGGAATCAGGTGAAGTTCGCCGGCCGGATGATGGATCGGACGTCGCGTCCCACTGCCGACGATCTGTTGCGGATGATGGCAGAACGGGGCCGGGTCGACTGGAGCGATCTGCATGACGCGCCGCGAGGTGTCATGGCGCCCGGGACGATCATCGTCGAATCGTCGACCACCGAGTCACCCGCACGTCTGGAACTGTGCCCGGCCGACGTGGCGGACGAGCTCCGCGACCTCCTCGGGGTCAGACAGGCCCCATCAGCTCCCGTCCGGACCATGCGGTTGCTTGTGCGCCGCATGCGCACGGTGATGAACTCGCTCGGCCGCAGTGTGCCCGGCCTCCCTCCGTTGGGCTACAACCCCGCCCAGATCCATCCGGACACAGCGTCGGCGGTGGGTGTCGGCGACGGTGACATCGTCCGCGTCACGTCGTCGTCAGGTCAGATCCGTGCCGTGGTTCAGATCGATCCGACGGTGCCGGTCGACGCGATCTCGATGACGCACGGATGGGGCGACTCCGACGCCGAGTCCGATCCGTACGTGACGGGCAGCAACGTCAACGATCTGATCGATGCCCGCCGACGTCAGCGCATCAACGCGATGCCGACGATGACCGCGGTTGCGGTCACGATCGAGAAGGAGGTTTCGATGACCGGAGACGTAGGTGTCGGCGAGCGTGGAGTGCAGCTGGAGGGAGCGCGATGAGCGCAGGACGCGTGGCTGTGGTCACCGGCGGCGGCCGCGGGATCGGAGCAGCGATCGCACTGCGGCTCGCGGCCGACGGATTCGCGGTGGCGGTCAACTACGCACGTAGCTCCGACGCCGCCCAAGGGGTGGTGGACAAGATCCGGGCCGACGGTGGTCGTGCGGTGGCCATCCGGGCGGACATCGCGGACGTGGCGCAGGCAGAGGCGCTGATCGCCCACACCGCAACGGGACTCGGCGCACCGACGGTCGTGGTCAACAACGCGGGAATGAACATCGCCGGATCGGCGCGCAAGCAGTCGCCCGAGGACTGGGACGCGGTGATCGGTGTCAACCTGTCGGGTGCGTTCTACTGCACCCACTTCGCGCTGCCCGCGATGTATGACGCCGGGTGGGGCCGGGTGGTCTTCGTGACGAGCCCGTCCGGCGGTCGCCGTGCTTCGCCGGGGATGAGCGCATATTCAGCAGCCAAAGCCGGGTTGGTCGGGATGACACGCACACTCGCGCAGGAGACCGCCCGCCGTGGCATCACCGTCAACGCTGTCATGCCCGGATTCGTCGAGACAGACATTGTTTCCTCCGGCGGCGCGGATGCCGTTGACACCCTGTCCCGTACCTGGCCGCGGATTCCGGCCGAATCGATTGCCGCCACGGTGTCTTTCCTCGTCAGCGAGAACGCGCAGGACGTATCGGGCGAAGAGGTCGGCGTGTGGCGTGGTGGTCCGGTCGGGGTGTGATGCGCGGCGTTCAGCACGCTGAACGGAAGCGAGAGGCGACTTTCGGCCGGGGCCGTTCCGGCTACTGTGCGTTGTCGACGCGCCTCGCATGGTCGCGCGCCTCGTCGAGGTAGTTGGCCGGCCAGCGTCGGCCGAGTGTCAGCCCGCCGTCCACGCCCAGCTCCTGGCCGGTCACGAACGACGACGCGTCGGAAGCCAGGAAGGCCACGGCGTGCGCCAGGTCCTCCGGCTCGCCGGCACGCGGGATCGGCTGAAAGCGGGACAGTCCCTTGCGAACCCGGTCGACGCTGGCGTCGAGCTCGGCACCGTTCAACCCGGCTCCGTGACCGACGATGCGGGTCGCGACGCCTCCCGGGACGAGTGCGTTGACCCGGATGTTGTGGTCGGCGAGCTCGGACGCGGCGGTGCGGGTCAGTTGCAGGACTGCGGCCTTCGCCGCGCTGTAGGGATGCGGGCCGAAACCGGCGCGCACACCTGCGACGCTGGACATGTTCACGATGCTGCCGGAGCGTTGGTCGCGCATCACGCGCGCCGCGTGTTTGACCCCCAGGAAGACGCTGCGCGCGAGCACCGCGAACGCGTCGTCCCACTCCGCGACCGAGGTGTCGTCGACGAACGTCCATGCCCCCACGCGACCGGCATTGTTGACCATGCAATCGAGCTGACCGAACCGGTCGACAGCTTGGTCGACGGCTGCGGCGACATCGGTTTCGCTCCGGACATCGGCGTGGATGTACTCGGCGCGTGCGCCGAGCGCGTGCGCGATGGCGGATCCCCGTTCATCGTCGATGTCACAGAGCACCACTCGCGCACCTTCGGCCACGAGCACCTGCGCCGTGGCGGCGCCGATGCCACTCGCCGCGCCGGTGACCACAGCGACTTTGCCTTCGAGTTCGGTCATCCCAGGTCCTCTCTAGTGTTCGACGTTCTTGAACAATTTACCTACAGTAATTAGGATAAGCGAGGTCCGGCTCCGGCCACCCGGGGCTGTCCGCGATCGAAGGGGATCGATGTCCGACGCGCAGCACTTACTGATCGACCATCCGCGACCCGGTGTCATGCGGGTGACCCTGAACCGGCCCGACAATCTGAACGCGCTCAACGCCGAACTCGTCCAGGCGTTGCACGACCTGCTCTCCCGGGTGCGGCACGACTCGACCATCCGCGCGATCGTCCTGACCGGGGCGGGTAAGGCGTTCTGTGCAGGACTGGATCTGCGGGGGTACGGAACCCCGCCCGGAACGATCGACGGCGAAGGTCGCGCGCAACTCGGCCTGCGGGTCCAACAGCACATCGCCGAGCTCGCGGACGCGTTTCGATCGGTGCGGGCACCGATCATCGCAGCGGTCAACGGTGCCGCCGCAGGCGGCGGGATGTCCTTGGCGCTCTTGGCCGACATCCGCATCATGGCGGAGTCGGCGACACTACACGCCGCCTACATTCGTCGCGGTCTGTCGAACTGTGACATCGGCATGAGCTGGACGCTGCCGCGGATGGTGGGATTCTCACGCGCCGCCGAGATCATGCTCACCGGCCGGTCGGTCCATGCCGACGAAGCCGAGCGGATCGGCCTCGCTTCGTCGATCGTCCCGGAGGACAAGGTCGTCGAGGCAGCCCTCGACACCGCTGAGACCATCGCCGGTCACACGCCGTTCGGCGTATGGATGACCAAAGAGGTGATGTGGTCGAACCTCGAGGCCCCGGGCTTCCGCGCCGCCATCGACCTCGAGAACCGGACTCAGATCCTGAGCTCGTTGACGAAGGATCATCGTGAAGCGGTGCATTCGTTCCTCGAGAAGCGTCCGCCCGAGTTCCACAACAACTGAGGACACCATGAAAGTCGGTATCGCGGCGGGCTATTGGAGCTCGCGTCCCCCACGTCGCATGGACCAGATCGTGGCGGAGGCCGAGGCCGAGGGTGTCGACAGCTTCTGGACCGCCGAAACGTATGGCTCGGATGCGCTGACGCCGTTGGCCTGGTGGGGCGCACGCACCTCGTCGATCGCCCTCGGTACCTCCGTCTGTCAGATCTCGGCCCGGACCCCGACGGCGTTGGCGATGGCCGCTCAGACGCTCGATCATCTCAGTGGCGGCCGGGTCATCCTCGGTCTCGGCGCGTCAGGCCCACAGGTTGTCGAAGGCTGGTACGGGGTTCCTTATCCCCGGCCGCTGGAGCGCACCCGCGAATACATCGACATCATGCGGGCGGTGTGGGCACGTGAGGAGCCGGTCAGGTACGCGGGCCGCCACTACCAGCTGCCCCTCGACGGCGGAACCGGACTGGGGAAGCCCCTCAAGTCGATTGTGCATCCGCTGCGCAGAGACATCCCGATCTACCTCGGCGCCGAGGGCCCCAAGAACGTCGCGCTGGCCGCGGAAATCGCCGACGGCTGGACTCCGCTCTGGTTCTCGCCCAAGAGCGATGCGTTCTACCGGGAAGCCCTGGCAACGGGTTTCGCCCGCGACGGGGCACGGCGGAGCACTGCGGACTTCGAGATCGCCAACACCTGCTGGCTGGTCGAAGACGATGACGTCGAGCTGGCTGCCGCGCGACTCAAACCGACGATAGCGCTCTACGCCGGAGGGATGGGTGCGCGAGGCGTGAACTTCCACAACGATGTGTTCGCCCGCATGGGTTGGGGCGAGACGTGTGCGGAGATCCAGCGGCTCTACCTCGACGGCAAGCCCGATCTCGCCGCCCAGGCCGTGCCGACCGAGATGGTGGAGGACGTCGCGTTGGTCGGCCCCGCCGACAAGATCTGCGAAGAGATCGAGCGGTGCTGGAAATCGACGTGTCTGACCACATTGATCTTGGGAGGCTGGCCGCGGCCGGACACCCGGAAACGAATACTGGAGGCCATCCGAGCATGAGTATCGATCCACGCACCCCTGTTCTCGTCGGCGGAGGGCAGATCACCGAACGTGACGGGGGAGTCGAGCCGGTCGACTTGATCGCCCGTGCTGCGCGGGCCGCCGCCGACGAGGCCGGTTCGCTACGGCTGCTGGAACTCGTCGATTCCGTCCGGGTCGTCGGGTTGTTGTCCTGGCGCTACCGCGATCCGGGTGCACTGGTGGCGCAACGGATCGGCGCCACGCCCCGGCACACCGGCTACTCGGGCAACGGCGGCAGTACACCCCAGGTGATGGTCAACTCGGCCGCCGAGGACATCGCCGCCGGTCGGGCCGACGTCGTGCTGATCGGTGGGGCCGAGGCGTGGCGGACGCGGATGAAACTGCGCGCCCGCGGCGAGCGTCCCGACTGGACGCGGCAGGACGAGTCCGTCCCGCCCGCCGAGATCATGGTGACCGACGTCCCGATGGATGCGGTGAGCGAGCGTCGTATCGGACTCGATCGCCCGTCATTCGTCTACCCGCTGTTCGAGCAGGCGCTGCGGGTCGCGGCGGGCCGCGACATCGAGACCCACACGGCGGTCATCGGAGACCTGTGGTCCCGCTTCAGCGCTGTCGCCGCGACAAATCCGCACGCGTGGACTCAGCGCGAATATTCCGCAGCCGAAATCACCACGCCGTCGCCGGACAATCGGTTGATCGCGTCGCCATACCCCAAGTTACTCAACTCGAACAACATGGTCGATCAGGGTGCCGCGGTGCTGATGTGTTCGGTCGAGACCGCCCAGCGACTCGGTATCTCGCGCTCTGCCTGGGTGTTCCCGCACTCGGGCACCGAATCCCACGACACCTACGCCATCGCCGGACGGGGCGCTCTGGACCGGTCGCCGGCAATCCGGATCGCCGGCAAGCAGGCGCTCTCACTGGCCGGTGTCGGCCTTGATCAAATCGACCACGTCGACGTGTACTCCTGCTTCCCCTCGGCGGTGCAGGTGGCCGCCGGTGAACTCGGACTCGACATCGACGACCCGACGCGGCCGCTCACCTGCACGGGTGGCCTGACATTCGCCGGCGGGCCCTGGAACAACTACAGCACCCATGCGATCGCCGCCATGGTCTCGCGTCTGCGCCAGACGCCCGGCAGCCTCGGCCTGGTGACCGCCAACAGTGGATATCTCACCAAACACGCCATCGGGGTCTACGGCACCGAGCCGCCGGCGGCCGGTTTCCGCCGCATGGATGTTCAGGCGGCCGTCGACAGGGAACCGACCACGCCGGTCCTTGAGTCGTACGAAGGATCGGCCGCCATCGAGTCGTGGACCGTGGTCTACGACCGCGCCGGCGACCCGGAGAAAGCGTTCGTCGCTGCACGGATTGCGACAGGTGAGCGGACCTTGGCGGTCGCCACCGACGCCGATGACCTACCCGTCCTCGTCACCGAAGACGTTGCCGGGAAGTCGGTGGACGTGGCCGACGACGGCAGCTGCCGACTACGTTGACCAAATTAATCTAATTACGTAAGGTTTATTCCACAACACGACGCCGACCCTGTGTCGGCGGTGAGGAGTGAGGTGCGATGACAGACATCGACGACTTCCGTCCCCGGTACGAGCGCCACGTCGGCTATGTCGTGGCCGGAAACATGAAGGCGGCGCTCGCAGACATGGTGCAGGCGAACCTGCCGGCGGTGTTCGAGGGCATCGACACGCCTCGCGCAGCCGTCGCGGGCTACGAGATCAAAGATGTGCGCGCCGACGGTGATCGCATGATCGGCGACACCGTGTACGACACCGGTGATCGGTTGATCGGTCTGCGGTCGATCTGGGAGCGCCACGACGGGGTATGGCTTGCCGCGGCGCTGGAGAACTTTCCCGCCGAGGGTGGGGGACCGGCATGACCGCCACCCTGCCGTGGGGGCCCGCCGCCGACGGTCATGACCAGCCCTACTGGGACGGCCTGCTCGCCGGCGAGCTCCGTATCCAGCGCTGCCGCAGATGTGAGACCTGGATCTGGGGACCTCAAGCGGTCTGCAGTACGTGTTACGGGTTCGAGCTGGACTGGCGCACGGTCGAGCCGGTGGGGACGGTGTACAGCTGGAGCCGCAGCTGGTACCCCTACATCTCCGAGCTCGCCGATCGCCTGCCGTACGTGAGTGTGCTCGTCGAACTCGACAACGCGGACGGTCGCCGTGTGCTGGGCATGCTGTCCGACGACGCCGAGGTCGCTCCGCGCGTGGGTGAACGTGTTGTCGGGGTCTTCGAACACACCGAGGGCCAGACCTGGCCGCTCCTGCGCTGGAAGCGTGCCGTCACCGAGGGGGAATCGCAATGAGTACGACGATGCGTGGCACGACTGCCGTGGTCGGTGTGGCCGAAATGCATTACAAGCGAGGCGAATCACCATTCACCGAGCAGGAGATGACGATCCGCGCGATCCTGCAGGCCTGTGCCGACGCCGGCGTGTCACCGCGTGAGATCGATGGTTTCGTCTCCTACGCCGGTGGTTCGAACGATGGACCGATCCTGGGTGCCGCGCTGATGGTCGACGAGCTGCGTTGGTCCAACATGATGTGGGGTGGCGGCGGCGGTAGCGTCGCCGCCGCGATCATCAACGGTGCCACCGCGATCGCGACGGGGCAGGCTGAGTGTGTGGTCGTCTATCGGGCGATGTCGCAGGCCGACACCGGTCGGCTCGGCTATGCCAAGTACCACTACGGACCCCACTTCCTGGCCCATGGCGTCGGTTCGCCGGCCCAGATATGTGCGATGCGCACTCAGCGAATGCTCGAGCACGACGGTGTTCCGCGTGAGGCCATGCGTTCGCTGGTGCTCGCCGCCTATCAACACGCGCAGAAGAACCCGACAGCCCAGGGATACGGGCGGCCGCTCGACGAGGCGACCTACGATTCGTCGCGACTGATCGCCGAACCGTTCCACCTCTATGATTGCTCGCGGGAGAGTGACGGCGCGGTCGCGCTTGTGCTCGTGTCGGCCGAGCGTGCTCGCGCGATGCGTCCGGACCCTGCCTATCTACTCGCGGGAGCGCAGGGCGCGCCGGGCGGCTACTGCGAGCGGATCGACAACGATGCTCAGTACTCGACGGCCGGATTCGGGCCCGCGAACAACGGCAAACCTGGTGTCGCCGAACGTCTCTGGTCGGCAGCAGGGCTCGGCCCTGATGATGTCGACGTCGTGCAGGTCTACGAGAACTTCAGCGGACCTGCAGTCGCGGCGCTCATCGACCATCGGCTGTGTCCTCCGGGTGAGGCGGCCGGCAGCGTGATGACAGTGGAGAACCTGACGGCACCGCACGGCAAACTGCCACTCAACACGAGCGGCGGCAACCTTGCGGACGCATTCGTCAACGGACTCAACCTCGCGGTGGAGGCGGTGCGGCAGATCCGCGGAACCTCGACGAACCAGGTCGCCGATGCCCGCACATCATTGTTCATCGGCGGGCCGATGGCGCCCTTGGTCAGCTCGGTGTTGTTCGGCCACTCCGACACTCTCTGACACCACGGCGCACCCCTCACTGTCCGCATCCACCTCGACCCAGGGAATTCATCACAATGCTCGATCGCACTGAGCTCTTCATCGGTGGCCGGTGGACCGCGCCTGCCTCGTCGACCACGACCGACATCATCGAGGCATCGACCGAGAAGGTGCTCGGCAGATGTGTGCTCGCCGAGAACGCCGACATCGACGCGGCAGTCGCGGCGGCCAACGACGCGCTGCACGGACCATGGGCAGATCTGAGCGCCCCCGAGCGTGCGGACATCCTCGACCGGTTTGCAGCTGCCCTGCAGGCGCGGGCACGCGAAACCGCGCAGCTGGTCACCCGGGAGAACGGTATGCCGATCTCCCTGTCCAAGCCGGTCAACGGTTTCGGTCCGGCTGCGATGATCACCTATTACGCCGACCTCATCCGACGCGCGGACTCAGACGACGTGCGGCCCAGTGCGTTCGGCGGACGCACGGTGGTCCGCCGCGAGCCTGTCGGTGTGGTCGCGGCGATCACACCGTGGAATTATCCCCAGCCACTCGCGGCGATGAAACTCGCGCCGGCGCTCGCCGCCGGGTGCACCGTGGTCTTGAAGCCCGCACCCGAAACGGCACTCGACGCGTTCGTGTTCGCCGATGCCGCCGTGGACGCGGGCGTTCCACCCGGGGTCCTGAATGTGGTGCCTGCCGACCGTTCGGCCAGTGCATATCTCGTCGGGCACCCCGGTGTCGACAAGGTCGCGTTCACCGGCTCGACAGGCGCCGGCCGCATGATCGGTGAGGTCTGCGGCCGACTCCTGCGTCCGGTGACGCTCGAACTCGGCGGCAAGTCCGCCTCGATCGTTGCCGAGGACGCCGATCTCGAGTTGTTCGCGCGGAGCCTGCCTGAGGTCTCGTTGGTGAACAATGGTCAGACCTGCCACGCCTGCACCCGAATCCTCGCGCCACGCAGCCGATACTCCGACGTCGTCGATGCGGTGACGGAGACCGTGCGCTCGCTGTCGGTCGGCGATCCACTGGACAAGGCGACGGCGATCGGACCGCTGGTCAGTGCGGCGCAGCGCAACCGCGTACTGGGCTACATCGAGGCGGGGCGCGCTGCCGGCCATCGGATCACCACCGGCGGCGGCATTCCCGCCGAACAGCAGCTCGGCTGGTTCGTCGAGCCGACGGTCTTCGAGGGTGTCGACAACGCTGCGCAGATCGCGCAGGAGGAGATCTTCGGCCCGGTTCTGACCATCACGGCCTACGACGGCGAAGACGACGCGGTCCGGATCGCCAACGACTCGCAGTATGGCCTGGGCGGCACCGTGTGGACGGCCGACGAGCGGCACGGCCTGGATCTCGCGGCCCGAATCCACACCGGCACTGTCGGAGTGAACTACTACGCCCTCGACGTCGCGGCCCCGTTCGGCGGGGTCAAGGCGTCGGGACTGGGTCGCGAGCTGGGGCCGGAGGGATTGAGCCCGTATCTCGCGCCGAAATCCGTCTACTTCGGCACCCGCTGACCGGTCCACTTTCACAGCCCATCACGTCTGGAGTACTTCATGACAGCCCTCCCTCTCGTCGGCATTCGAGTTCTGGACCTGACGGACGGCCTCGGTGAGTCGTGCGGTCGGTTTCTCGCCGACCTCGGGGCCGACGTCGTGCGTATCGAACGGCCGGGCGGATCACTCTCGCGCACTGCGCAACCGACGGTTGACAGGATCAGCATCCCGTTTGCGCTGCGCAACGCCAACAAGCGCGGCATCATCCTGGATCTGACCACCGACAACGGGCGAGACCAGTTCCGTCGGCTGCTCGCTGACGCGGACATCCTGATCGAGTCGATGGGCCCGGGATGGCTTGCTGCCCAGGGGCTGGCGCCCGACGATCTCGTGGTTGCCGCACCGACGCTGGTGGTCTTGTCGATCAGTGGGTTCGGGCAGACCGGGCCCTACCGTGACTGGACGGCCACCGAATCCGTGATCTACGCGCTGAGCGGGGTGCTGTCCCGGTCCGGGGAGCCCGGGCGCGAGCCACTCCTCCCGCCGAGCGGTCTCGTGGAGGAATCCCTCGGTGTCCATGCGGCGTGGTCGGCGTTGCTCGCGTACTACGACCGGCTGCAGACCGGTCGTGGTCAGACCGTGGACATCTCGGCGTTCGAAGCGATCGTGCACGGCTTCGATCCGGGCTTCGGGGTCCAGGGTTCGGCCGCCGCCGGACGGTCCGAGGACTTTCCTCGAGGTCGGCCCGACGCGGCGAATTTCTATCCGGTCTTCGGGTGTGCCGACGGGCAGGTACGGATCTGCCTGCTGGCCAAGCGGCAGTGGCGCGCCATGTTCGCGTGGCTCGGCGAGCCGGAAGAGTTCGCCGATCCTGCCTATGACACGATCCCCGCACGCTTCGCTGCCGCCGACCGGCTTCATCCGCTGATCGACGCACTCTTCGCCGGCTACACACGAGACGAACTCGTCGCCGAAGGCGCCGCCCGCGGAATCCCGATCGGGGGTGTGCTGCGGCCCGGTGAGGTGCTGGACAACGACCACTTCGAGGCCGCCGGCACGTTCATCGACACCGAGATCGCCGGCGGCGTGGCCGCGCGGGTGCCGTCAGGTTATGCGAAGATCGACGGCAGCCGAGCCGGATTCCGTCGGCGCGCACCGCAACTCGGCGAGCACGACACCGAGGTCCTGACGGCACCTGACACCAGCCGGCGACATCCGAAGCCGGCCGAGTCCGGACGCGCTGCCGGGACAGCGCCCTTCGCCGGGCTGCGCATCCTCGACCTGGGTGTGGTGGTCTTCGGCGCCGAGCTCGGACGACAGTTCGCCGACAACGGCGCCGACGTGATCAAGATCGAGAACGCGGCCTTCCCCGACGGGCTACGCCAGTCCAAACGTGGCGCGGCACTGGCGGCATCGGTGGCATGGGGTCATCGCAACAAACGCTCCTTGGGTCTGAACCTGCGCTCCGACGAGGGGCGTCGACTGTTCCTGGAACTCGCCGCCTCCGCCGACGTGGTACTCGCCAACTTCAAGCCCGGCACCCTCACGTCGATGGGACTCGGTCCGGAACAACTCACTGAGGTGAACCCAGGCATCATCGTCGCGGAGAGTAGTGCGTTCGGCGGTGTCGGACCGTGGAACACGCGTCTGGGCTATGGTCCGCTGGTGCGGGCGTCGGTGGGTATCTCCTCGCTCTGGCGGTATTCCGAGACGTCCGGTGGCCTGTGCGACGGGCAGACCGTCTATCCCGATCACATCGCCGGGCAGGTCAGCGCGGTCTCGATCCTGGCCGCTCTGATCGCGCGGCTCGAGACATCTCGGGGCACCGCGATCGAGGTGGCACAGGCGGATACGGCTGTTGTGCAACTCGGCTGCCAGCTGACCCAGGAATCGGTGTCCCCGGGTTCGGTTGTGCCGATGGGAAATGCCGACCCCTTCGCAGCGCCGGCGAACGTCTTCGCCTGCGCCGGCGACGACGAATGGTGTGTGGTCTCCGTCCGCGACGACGACGACTGGGCCAGGTTCTGCACGGTGATCGGGCGACCGGACCTCGCCGCCGACCCGTGTTTCTCGACGGTCGCGGGCCGCATCGCCCATCGAACCGAGGCAGAGGCGATCGTCGGCGAGTGGCTGGTAGGCAAGACGCCCACCGAGGCCATGGAGATTCTGCAACGGGCCGGGGTACCGGCGGGCGCCATGAAGCGACTTCCCGAACTCCTGACCGACCCACACCTGACGGCGCGCGCGGCATACACGCCGCTCGAGCATCCGCTGCTGCCGCTTGCCCTGCCCACGGCCACCCGGGTGGCACATTTCGACACGATTCCCGCCGCGCCGCTACGACCGGCACCGCTGCCCGGGGAGCAAACGCGGGAGATCGCGAGCGAACTCCTCGGGCTCGCCGAATCCGAGGTCCAGGCACTGGTCGATGCCGATATCCTGCAACCGGGATCGGCGGATGCGATGGCCGGCGAGCGGGTGAGCACGCGATGATCACCTATCAATGGTGTGCGGAACTGTCCGAGGACGACCAGGCCGATGTGCTCGCGCTCGTCACGACGGCCGCGCGGTTCGACGAGGAGGCAGGGTTCTCGCGCATCGATCCTGCTGATGTCCGAGACCGAGCGCGTGATGGGGTTCGTGTGCTCCATCTGCCCATCAAGGCCCGCCGGGACCTGAGTCCGTTCGACGATGTGCCGATGGTCGTCGTGGCGTACCTCCACCTGCGCGTCGACGGTGACGGCCTCGGCACCGTCTCTTACGTGGTGCATCCCGACTATCGCTCTCGGGGCATCACGACACAGCTCGTCGAGGAGCTCGGCCTCGACGTGGACAAACCTGACGGTTGGGTGGGCACCGGGGCGACCGCACTACGGTGTTGGGCCTATTCCACGCACCCGGCGGCCGTCCGGCTCACCACTCGGTTCGACATCCCGGCCGTCAGTCGGCAGTGGACGCTGCTGCGGCACCTGACCGGTCCGTTCGCGCTCGAGTTCGACGCCCCCGCTGTCCCAGACGGGTTGACGATTGATTCGCCACGCCCGGTGGATGTTCCGGATGCCAGGGTGTCCGAGGTGATCGAGAACTCGGTGCTGCCGACCACTCATCGGGACAGATTGGAAGCCGACCTCCGCCGCGGATCCGGTCGGGTGATCACGGCTCGGGATTCATCGGGTGCCGCAGTCGGTTTCGTCTGGTACTCGACGGACGTCGCGGTCCATCTCGAATTGCGTGCCGCGCCAGTGCACGCCGTCCTTCTCGCCATGGCCGCGCGGGGGGAGGGGCTCGGGACGGCCCTGCTGACGCACGCGATGGAGGACCAGCGGGAGGCCGGAGTGCAACTGTCGACATTGCGAATGAACCCGGACGATGTTGGTGCGGTGCGGATGTGCCGCCTTCTCGGTTACGAGCAAGAAGAAGCCCATTCGTGCTTCCAACTCGGTAAAGCCGACGATCCGCCACCGCCATTTCGCTGATCCCGGTCCTGGAGCACGGGTGGGTTGCAGCGCTTAATCTAATGACATAAGGTTAATGCCATCAGTTGCCCCGACGAGATGGAATGTGGCCATGGTTCACGACACCTCCCAAGAAGAACGTAAGTTGCAGGTGACCGCGAAGGACGCGGTGGCCGACGGGGTGGTTTCCCTGACGTTCGAGGACCCCGACGGTGCGGACCTGCCGAGCTGGGGACCGGGTGCGCACATCGACGTCGTGCTCGACGGCGACACCATCCGGCAGTACTCGCTGTGTGGAGATCCGGCCAACCGCGGCGAGTTCCGTATCGCCGTGTTGCGTGAGGTGGATGGCCGTGGCGGTTCGCGAGCAGTGCATGAAGACGTGCGGGTCGGTGACCTGGTCACCGTCAAAGGGCCGCGCAATCACTTTCCGCTCGTGGACAACTCGTCGTATCTGTTCGTAGCGGGCGGAATCGGGATCACGCCGCTGCGCCCGATGATCGACAAGGTCGACGCGGCCGGCGCGCACTGGTCACTGTTGTTCGGTGGCCGGACGCGCTCCGGAATGGCGTTCGCCGACCAGCTAGTCGAAACGCATCGCGACCGGGTGCGGATACGTCCGCAGGACGAGTTCGGCCTGCTCGACCTCGAGGCTGCCCTCGATGATGTCGCACCCGGAACGGCTGTCTACTGTTGCGGCCCGGAGCCGCTGCTGAACGCCATCGAGAATCTGTGTCGCGAGCGTCCGGGCGTCGAATTGCGCACTGAGCGATTCGCCCCCAAAGAGCTCCCCCCCGGATTGGTGGACAACAGCTTCGACGTGGTCCTCGAGCACAGTGGTCGTGAGATCTCCGTGGCCGAGTCCGAGTCTGTGCTCGACGCACTGCTGCGCGAGGGCGTGGATGTCGACTTCTCCTGCCGCGAAGGTACGTGTGGCACGTGCGAGACGGCGGTCCTCGGCGGCGAGCCGGATCATCGCGATTCGGTGCTGACCGAGGACGAGCGGGCGGAGAACGACTGCATGATGGTCTGCGTGTCTCGCAGCTGCTCGAAGCGTCTCGTTCTCGATCTCTGATGAGAACGTCTGTCCGACAAGGGGAAACACTGTGACCGGTCTATCCGATCCCACGACATCCGATCCGACGACATCCGATCCGACGACATCCGAGCGAACCTCGCGCGAGGATGTCGTCCGCTATGAGGTTCGTGACCACATCGCGATCGTCACGTTCAACCGTCCCGACGCACTCAACGCCGTGAATTCCGCGTTGTCGGTGGCCGCCGGGGCCGCTCTGGAACGGGCCGCCCAAGATCCGCAGATTCGGGTTGTGGTGTTGACCGGTTCAGGCCGTGCCTTCTGCGCGGGTGCGGACCTCAAGGAGCTGGCGGCGGGTGGCCGTATCGATGATCCGGAGCACCGGGAATGGGATTTCGCCGGCATTGTCCGGCACTGGATTCCCAAACCGGTGATCGCCGCGGTCAACGGGTTCGCATTGGGCGGTGGAACCGAGATCGTCCTGACCGCCGACCTGGCGGTGATCGATGAGCAGGCAACGCTCGGTCTGCCCGAGGTCCGCCGCGGGCTGATCGCCGGTGCCGGTGGGCTTCTCCGCATCCACCGACAGGTGCCGCAGAAGGTCGCCGCCGAAATCGCCCTGACCGGGCAACCGATCTCCGCTGCGCGCGCCTACGAGCTCGGACTCGTCAATCGCGTTGCCGGCGCCGGCACCTCACTCACCGTGGCGCTGGAACTGGCAGCGATGATCGCGGCCAACGCGCCCCTGGCGGTGTCGGAGAGCAAGCGCGTCATGCACGAGACCTCCATCGCCCAGCGAGGCTGGGACGACCAGTCGTGGCACATCAACCGCGGCGCGATCCGGACGGTTTTCACCAGCGCGGATGCCAAAGAAGGGCCTCGCGCATTCGCCGCCAAACGCGAACCACAGTGGACAGGACGATGATGAGTGCCTACACCGAAACCGAGGCTCGGGTCGTTGAGATCGAGCGAGAAGGGGCGATCGCGATCGTCCGGCTCAACCGGCCGGACCGGCTGAACGCGTTCACCGCCGACATGCGTCGGGACCTGATCGCGGCGTTCGACGAGTGCGATGCCGACGACACGGTGCGTGCCGTCGTGCTGACCGGCACGGGCCGGGCCTTCTGTGCGGGCGCAGATCTCGCCGCAGGAGGCGACACCTTCGTTCTCGACGGCGATGCGGAGACCGGGGAAGCGCCACCGGATGCGGGTGGCCAGGTCACGCTGCGCATCTTCCGGTCGACGAAACCGGTGATCGCGGCGGTCAACGGCCCGTGTGCCGGCGTAGGCGTCACCATGACGCTGCCGGCAGACGTTCGTATTGCCTCGGACACGGCGCGTTTCGGGTTTGTGTTCACCCGGCGCGGGCTCGTCCCGGAGGCATGTTCGACCTGGTTCCTGCCCCGGGTGGTCGGGATCGCGACCGCAGCGGAATGGGCACTCGGGGGCAGAATGGTGTCGGCCGAGGAGGCCCTCGAGCGAGGCCTGGTCCGCGAGGTCGTAACTGCCGATCAGGTGTTGGATCGCGCGATCGAGGTCGCACGCACAATGGTGACCGGTACGGCGCCGGTATCGGTGGCGCTGACCCGGTCGATGCTCTGGCGGATGCTGGGTGCCTCGGGCCCGGAGGAAGCGCACCGGGCCGAGTCCATCGGCATCTACCGACGTGGTGCCTCGGCCGACGTCCGTGAGGGTGTCGATGCCTTTCTCACCAAACGAGATCCCGACTTTCCGGATCAGGTGTCGGCAGGATTGCCCGATCTGTTCGCCTGATCGGCGAGTTGCTGTTCCGAGTTTCACCCGCTCCTTTTGAAGTCTGAAGGCTGCGCGAGCTCGATTCGAACATCCCGGTCGCGCTTGGCCGACGTGCGTTCACACACAGGGACGGCACTCGTGACCACGAGGTCACCGTCGACATGCCCGGCGGCGCCCACATCGCCCTCGCTGCGCGGCCCGATCGCCGAGACGTGGCTGACCTCGCACTGTTGGAGCACCTGGCCGGACTGATCGCACTCGAGCTCGAGCATGCGGCCGCGGCCAGAGACCGCACGCGGGCGTCGGGCGAAGCCATGATGAGTGGTCTACTCGACGAGTCCATCACCCTGTCGGCTGTTTGGCCGGAACTCAGGCATCACGGAATGAGCGGCGAGGTCGTGGTCGCATGCTGGCAGTCCGCGTCGGGGGCCGCGCTCGACCACACCCAGATCCACCAGCAGATCTGCCTGCAGAACTACGCCCCGCTGCTGCTGCCAAGTGGAACGATGCTCGTCGGCATCGTGCCGAACGACCACGGAGTTCTTCGCGCCATCGGATGCGTCCTCGCACCAGACTGCGCCGTCGGCGTCTCACCACTACTGGCGTTGAACTCGCAAGTGTCTGAAGCGGCGCGACAAGCTCATCTTGCTGTTGTCCGGGCCCACGACCAGCATGACGATCTGGTGACTTACGGCGACGAATCCACCGGGTTCGACCTGCTACAGGGCGGAGTCGAAGACATCCGGCGCCTCGTCCAGCGCGTTCTCGGACCACTGATCAGGTACGACCGTGAGCACGACAGCGAGCTCCTCGCATCGGTTCAAACGTTCGTCGACAACGACGGTGCCTGGCAGCGTTCAGCCGAGGAGCTCAACGTGCATCGACAGACGGTGGTCTACCGACTCAAAAAGGTGCAGCAGCTGACGGATTGCACCCGTCCTCCGCCGAGGGGACCGCGCTGTTTTGGCTGGCCTTCACGGGGGCTCTGCGCGCTGGATCGGACCTGGCCGAGATTGATGTGTGACGGTCGGGCGGTGACCGGGTGAGGTACCGCGGTGAGAAGGTGACTTTCGCCGCCATCAGCCGACTCGCGGCCACCCGTCCAGAACCGGGGGAGTGTGGTCGGGAGAGGTCAAGCGTTCCACCACAAGTCGCAGCGGTGGCCAGGCGTCGCGGCCCTTGCGGGTGACGGCGTAGGCGGTCAGGTGGAGGCCGGGTTGATCGAGTGGTAGTACTTTCAGTCCTGCGCGCGCCGGCCGGTGCAGGGGTAACAGGGCGACACCGTAGCCGGCGAGGATCAGGTCCTCGACGAGCTCGAGACTGTCGATCTGATGGCCGATGGTGGGTGTGAATCCGGCCGGCCCGGCCAACGCGCGCACCGCAACCTCGTCGGCGGTGTTGCGAGAGTTGACGATCCAGTAGGTCTCCGCGTAGTCGGACAGCTCCACGGTGTCGGGTGCGTCGGCCGGCACGGCCAGTCCCCACGGGCTGGACCACAGTGGGATGGCTTGCAGCACCGGATCAGGGGTGGCGGGCGCCAGGTTGTAGTCGTAGGACAGCGCGAGGTCGAGGTCGTCATCAACCAGCAGTCGAAAGGCCTCGATCGGTTCGTACTCGCTGACGACGGTGCGCACGCCCGGATGGGTGTCGGCCAGTTCGGCCAGGACGGGTAACAGCGACACGCGGATGCCGGTGGCGAAGCCGCCGACGCGCAGGATTCCGGCGGGTTCGGCGTCGGGATCGAGATCGCGCAGGGCGGCGTCGACCCCGGCGAGGATGGTCACCGCGTGATCGGCGAGGCGCTGACCGGCCGGGGTCAGCCGCACCCGTCGTCCGTCGGGTTCGATGAGCGGGGTCTTGACCTGTCGGGTCAGGGCGGCGATCTGCTGGGAGACCGTCGAGGTCGTCAGGTGGTGACTGTCGGCGACAGCACGCATCGAACCCAGCCGGGACAGGGCCAGTAACAGTTCCAGACGCCGGAGGTCCACCCCGCAATTGTCCATGATTCGTGAACGGTTTGTACAGGATAATCACGTGGACATGAACGGTCGATCGAGTCTTCAATGGAGTGCATGCAGAACTCTGTGCGCTCCGGGACGACGATGGCCGTCGTGTCGATGTTGTGTGTCCAGCTCGGCCTGGCGGCGTCGGTGACCCTTATCGATCGTATCGGCGCCGAGGGTGCGGGCTGGCTCCGATTGGTGTGGGCGGGAGCGATTCTCCTGGTGGTGGTGCGGCCTCGGCCGTCGGCATTCACCCGGCAGACATTCGGCATGGCGGTGGCGCTCGGCGTCGTCACCGGAGGCATCGTGCTGTTGTTCATGGCCGCGGTCGCGCGCATCCCGCTCGGCACAGCCAGCGCGATCGAGTTCCTGGGGCCGTTGGGCGTTGCGGTCGCGACGGGGCGCGGAGGCCGACGTGTGGTGTGGCCGTTGCTGGCGGCGATCGGTGTGGTGCTGCTGACCCATCCGTGGTCTGGTGCCGTCAACTGGGCCGGTGTGCTCTTCGCGGTGGCGGCCGCCGGATGCTGGGGCAGCTACATCCTGCTGACGCAACGTGTCGGCGACGAGGTGGTCGGGGTGCAGGGGTTGGCCGTGTCGATGCCCGTGGCCGCACTGGTTGCGACGATCGTGGCCGGACCGTCGACGATCGGCCGGATGACGCCGGAGTTGTGGTTGATCGGCGTAGGGTTGGCGATCTTGCTGCCAGTGGTGCCGTTCGTGTTGGAGATGAAGGCGTTGCAGCGGCTGACGACGTCGGCGTTCGGCACATTGATGGCGTTGGAGCCGGGGTTCGCGATGGTCATCGGACTGCTTATCCTGCACCAGATTCCCGGTCCCGCATCGTTGTTGGGCAGTGTGCTGGTGGTGATCGCTGGCATCGGCGCGGCTCGCGCGGGTGCGCGCAGCCGCGAGGTGGTCGTCGCACCCGTGTCGGGGGAGCATGTCGCACCCGTGTCGGGGGAGCATCTGGTCGGGGGGGAAGCGTTGTGCGGAGCGCGTTCGCCGGCCGGCTGAGCTCACGACTGTGCACGCGCCTATGCGCGGTCATCGAGAATGTGGTCCACGTGTGTGCTTGCAGGATGTGGGTCCCATCCACGTTGTCGCCGGATGTCAACTTCCTGCGGGCCTGGCCCGGTCGAACGGATTGATGACCCGAACGCCGGCGGCGGCAAATGGTTCGATATCCCTTGTGGCGATGCCAAATCCGTGCACGAGGGCGATTGCGGCGATGAATCCGTCAGCCATGCCGATGGACGCGCCGCGTCGGCGAGCGGCGGCGGCCAGTCGCGCGTAACTGGCACTTGCCTGATCATCGAAAACCAGTACTCGTCCGGCAAATTGGGGCAGCAATCGGCTCTCGAAGAGGTCTGCCAACCGGTCACGGCGCTTGCCTCGCGGCAGTGCCGCGATACCGTACCGTACTTCTGCAAGAGTGATCGCAGTCAAGTACAGGGTCTGCGTCGACTGCTCGTCCAGCCACGCCGCGGCCTCAGGATGAGGTTGCGGACGCATGACCTCGGAAATCACATTGGAGTCCAGAACGATCATGAGAAACTGATGGGCTCGTCAGGTTTGCGATTGCGTTCGATCTCGATGCCGATTCCCGCCTCCTTGCCAATTTCGGTCAGCAGTGTCCCCAGCTTTACGCGTTCGGCCGGCAGGACGGCTTCATCGAGAATGGCCCGTACTTCTGCCTCTGTGCTCCGATTATGTTGCGCTGCGAGCGCCTTCAGTGCCCGATGGGTCTCGTCCGAGAGTCCCCTCACGGTGATCGCCGCCACGTCGCCCCTCCTTGATATCAGTTTCTAGAAATGATAGCAGGCGCTCTCGTCGGCGGAGAAGTACTTGCTGATCGGATCGTTGATGGTTCGCCGAACCGGGTGCGGTGTTGATCGTCGAGGCTGACCGGTGAACTGACGAAGGGAACCGACGATGACGAGTCAGCCGGTCGTGCTGTCAACGTGCCGGTGTGCTGAGTGTTGATTGGGCATGCAGTGGGCGTCCGATCACAATCTCCTCACCGTTGACCGTTTCCGGACGCTTCGTCGTAGAGATGTAACTCATTGCGGCAGAACCACAATCGGGACTCCGATGTCAGGTGATCGGGATAGTCGCGCATCAGAGGTGACGAGATCAGCATCGAGGAATCTGGCAGTGGTGACATAAAACGCATCCGAGATACGCAACGACATTCTCAGATCCCATGTTGCGCTGGATATTTGATTGCCTTCGGCACGGCGGATCGGAGCTGTCCACACCGCCTCGATGGCGTGCTGGGCCTCCGCGGAACTGAATTGCGACGTCCGCTGAAGGCGCCAGATCGCCGACGCTGCCTCCATGTCCAGAACTGTCGGGGCCCAGAGCTCGTAGCCCGACATTGATCTCAGGGCGGCTGCCTGCCGTGCGGTCGGTAGCACGGAGTCGATCAGCGCGCTTGCGTCGACAACTCGCCTCATCTATCGCCGGCGTCGTATTCGTCGCGCACCACATCCAGAGCGCCCACGACGTCGATGCTCCGTCCTGGCCCGTCGCTGCGGAGAGTCGCGGCCCATTCGTCGAACAATGGGCGATTCAGGTCGTCGCGCAGAAGCTTGGTGACGTACTCGGACATGGACATATGTAGCTTGGCGGAGCGCTCGCTGAGCTGAGCATGAAGGTCGTCCGGCAGATTGCGGATCGAGTATCGATTGAGGTCGATATCGATTCAAGACGATACTTCCAGGGCTCGGCTCGGCTCGGCTCGCGCACGTACGTAAGCATGAGCGGCACCTCGCGGGATCTCAGGGTGGAGTGTGGCCGACCGTTCATCACTCCACGCGCGCATCGTCGGTCATGTCCAGGCGCTTAAGCCGCCACGTGGCGGGGCAACAAATGAAGTGCACCGAAGTCAGGCATTGTGTGATCTGTGATCACAAGTTACCCTGATGACTGAGACGCGGATCACAATTCCCGATTACTCCACCGAGGAGCCCACCATGATCACCAACCCGATCGACGACGCACCTTTGACGAGGTTTCACAAAAAGCTCGCGGTCTTCTCTTCCGGGGGACCGTTTCTCGACGGGTTCATCCTGTCGATCATCGGGGTGGCGATGGTCCAGATCTCCGATCAGTGGCATCTCTCCGCGGCCGCGCAGGGTTTGATCGCCGCGTCGACGCTGGTCGGCATCCTGCTCGGCGCCTATGCCGGTGGCCGGCTGACCGATCGATTCGGTCGGGAGGTGCTGTTCACCATTGATCTGATCGCGATCATCGTCTTCTCGGTGGCCCAGTTCTGGGCCCCGAACGTTTTGTGGCTGATCATGCTGCGTCTGCTCATCGGCATGGCCGTCGGCGCGGATTACCCGATCGCGACCTCGCTGTTGACCGAGTTCACTCCGCGCAAGTATCGGGGCCCGTTCCTGGGTGCGTTTGTCGCCATGTGGTTCGTGGGTGCGGCCGTCGCCTACATCGTCGGGCAACTCCTTGCACAGACCGGGGACGTGAACGCATGGAGGTGGATGCTGGCCAGTGCCGCCATCCCGGCGATCATTATCGTCCTCGCCCGAATCGGCACGCCGGAGTCGCCGCGGTGGCTCGCGAGCAAGGGCCGCAACGACGAGGCCGACGAGGTGATGCGCAAGGTCTACGGCCCCGGGGTCACTGTTGCCGATCTGCCGCAGGAAGCTGACGCGAACGTCGGCGTCAAGGATCTGTTGCGCTCGGGATACGGCACACGGATGGCATTCATCACGCTGTTCTGGACCTTCTCCATCGTCCCATTGTTCGCCGTCTACGCGTTCGCGCCGAAGATCCTGGGAGCGCTGAACCTCTCCGGGAACGCAGTGCACATCGGATCGGCCGTGATCACCATCCTGTTCCTGGTCGGGTGCGTCATCGCCCTGTTCCTCGTGAACCGCGTGGGACGTCGCCCGCTGCTCATCCACAGCTTCGGATGGTCGGGTATCGCGCTGGCGCTGCTCGGCTTCTTCCCGAACGCCTCGACGTGGATCATCATGGCGCTCTTCGCCATCTACGCGGTGGTGATCGGCGGCACGCAGATCATGCAGTGGGTCTATCCGAACGAGTTGTTCCCCACGGAAATCCGCGGGACAGCGGTGGGCATGGCGTCCTCGCTGAGCCGGGTCGGCGCCGCGATCGGCACCTTCCTGGTGCCGATGGCACTGGACTCACTCGGCATCGGCATGACGATGCTCATCGGTGCCGCCATCACCCTCCTCGGGGCGGTCCTGTCGCAGTTCATGGCACCAGAGACGCGCGGCATGACGCTGACCGAGAGCGCCGCGCTGAGCACCGCGCCCGCCCCGTCTCGTCCGGCGGTCCGGGCCGCCGCGTGAGGCTCGGCATCAGCGCACTGCAACATCACATCAATCACCCTGAGCGAGAGGAACAATCATGAAGGACGTAGTGATCGTCGGAGGTGGACTGGCCGGACTGTCGGCAGCCTGGCGACTGCGGAACTGGGACACCGTGGTCCTGGAATCCGGCAGCCGCGTGGGCGGCCGCATCCGCTCGGAGAAGAGGGGACAGTACTTCCTCAACTGGGGTGGACACGTCTTCGCCGGCGCCGGCACCTCCACCGACGCCCTGCTGTCCGAGACCGGGACCGCATCGACCAAGGTGCCCGGATCGCTGTCGGGCCTGGCGATGAACGGCAAGGTACTTCTCGACGGCCCGGTGCAGAGCTACCCCTTCCGTGTGCCGATGCCGTTCTCGTCCCGCGTGGCTCTGCTCAAGGCGGGCGCCAAGGTCGGGTTCGACGTCCTGCGGTACGCCCGTGCGGTGCGGGTCCGGCCGGGTGAATCCACTCAGGTGCGACAGCAGCGGATCTACGAGTTCGAGAACGACCGCTCGTTCGCCGACTACACCGGAGTGCTGCCCGAGGACGCCGACGCGCTCTTCCGCCCGACCGTGACCCGGTCGGCCGGTGATCCCGACGAGTTGTCGGCCGGAGCCGGCATCGGCTACTTCAGCCTCGTCTGGAACATCGGTGCGGGTCTCGACCGCAGCATCCTCGGTGGGCCATCGACGCTGATCGAGAACATCGCCGCGTCGATGCGGGACCGCATCGAGCTGGGTGCGGCGGTGAACGAGGTTGTGCACAAGAAGAACTCGGTCGTCGTCCGCTACACCCAGGATGATGTCGAGCGGGAGGTGGAGGCGCGGTATGCCGTGCTGGCCACGCCGGCGACGGTGAGCCACAAGGTCGCCGTCGACCTCTCTGCGGAGCTGCGTGACGCGCTGGGCAAGATCCAGTACGGCCCGTACGTGAGCGCAGCATTCCTCACCAACGAGACCGGCCCGCAGCCCTACGACGGTGCCTACGGCATCGCCACCCCCAAGCGGTCGTTCAACGTCGCACTCAACATGGGCAACATCGTCCGCGGATCAGAACGGACCCGTCAACCAGGTGGCAGCCTGATGACCTTCTCGCCGGCCAGTCTGGCGTGCAAGCTGCTCGACCGCACCGACGCCGAAATCGTCGACACCTATGTCGACGACCTCGACGACATCTTCCCCGGCTTCGCCGGCAACATCGAGGAGGCGCACGTGCAGCGGTGGCACACTGGCGCCCCCTACTGCTTCCCGGGACGCGGCAAGCTGCAGACCACGCTCACCCGGCCGTCGGATCGCGTGTTTCTCGCCGGCGACTATCTCGGCACTCTGTACACCGAGACCGCCATCGGCTCCGCATTCACCGCTGCCCAGGAAGCCGCCAGCCGGCTGGCCCGCGACTACCAGACTCGCTCGCTGGTCAGCGTCCCCGACCTGAAGCTCACCACCGCGGCCATCTGACCCACCAGAACAATTCTCGTAGAAGGAGATCCACTGTCATGACCAACGAATTGCGCGGCGTCCTCACCGCCCTGACCACCCCGTTCGACGCCGACGAGAACATCGACACCACACTGCTGAAGCGAATCGTCGACCGTTCCATCCATGCGGGCGTCAACGGCGTGGTCGCGGGCGGATCGACCGGCGAGTTCGCCGCGATGAGCCACGACGAGCGTCGCGAACTCGTCGACACCGTCGTCGCTCACACCGCCGGTCGGGTCCCGGTCGTCGCGCAGACAGGTGCCACCACCACCCGTGAGGCCGTTGCACTCTCCCGTGCCGCGCAAGCGTCCGGCGCAGATGTCCTGATGCTCGTCACCCCGTACTACGAGCCTCTCTCGCTCGACGAGACGGTCGCCTACATCAAAGACGTCGCCGGTGCGGTCGACCTGCCGGTGATGCTCTACAACATCCCCGCCGCCACGGGCGTCAACCTCGATGCCGCCACAGCGGCCGGCCTCGCCCGCGAGATCGACAACATCCGCTACATCAAGGACTCCAGCGCGAACTGGGAACAGGCGCTACAGCTCATCCATCATCACAGCGATGTGCTCGGCACCTTCATCGGCTGGGACAGCTACCTCTACAGCGCACTCGCCGAAGGTGCGACCGGTGTGATGGCCGGGGCCGCCAACGTGGTCCCGAACGAGATCGTCGCGGTGTATCGGTCGATCGCCGACGGCGACCTCGACGGCGCTCGCGCCCAGTGGCGCCTCCTGTATCCGGTCATCGACGCATTGATCTCGGTGCCGTTCATCTCGGCGGTCAAGGCCGGGCTGCGGATCGTGGGGGAGCCCGTGGGCTCGCCACGACGACCGGTGTCCGATCTCAATTCCGACGAACTCGCCAAGGTCGAGGCGGCTCTCGCAGGCCTGCGTGAGGCGTCGTTGGTCTAGACGCGGCCTCATCAGGGGTATCGGCCTACGCGGCCGATACCCCTAAGATGTGATCTGTGGTCACAGAAGTGCAATCCTCGTTGCTGACGGATCAGGTCTACGAGCAGATCCGCGATGCAATCCTGAGTGGCGAGTTCCCGGTGGGCCACCGGTTGCGAGTTCGCGACCTCGCGGCAATGGTCGGCACCAGTGTGATGCCGGTCCGTGAGGCGATCCGGCGCCTGGAGGAGGCCGGCCTCGCCGAACGCGAACCGCACAAGGGTGCAGTGGTCAAGGAACTCTCGCTGGCGGAGTTGAAAAGCGTCTACGACGTCCGGCGCCTGCTCGAGGTGGAAGGCGCCCGCCTTGGGGCCGAGGGTATTTCCGCGGCCGACGTCGAGCGGATGACCACGGAATACGAGGCGATGCGCACTGCGATCATCGCTGAAGACGTTCCGGAGTACCTCGACCGTGACGAGGCGCTGCTGGCGATCTTGTACGAGGCGTCTGGCAACCCGGTGCTCGTGAGCACCATTCGTTCCCTCTGGAGCCGGTGTCGCGCCTACAAACTGGTGGGTGCCCAAGGCACGCTGGGTTCCGAACGTGGCGAACACCTGTGGACGTATCAGCTCGAGTTGATCGATGCGGCGTCCGGCCACGACAGCGCCGCGGCGGCTGCGATCAACGACCGGTCATTGATCGATGCGACCGAACGTATCGAGGAGTTACTCGCCGCGCAGACTTCCGGCGGATGAGCCCGACGGGACTCGCGTGGCGGGAGCCGATCGATCCAGCCGTAGCGGGCTGCCCCGGTGGATCGGCTCTCGTGCCCGCGCGGGTGCGACTACGAGCGGCGGCGATGTGTCATGGCGGCGTGCGTTGTTGCTGAACTGAGCGCGGGCGCCGGAAGTGGGGTGAATCGCCGGTCGTCGCTGCGGATTCCGTCCAGGAAGAAGGTCAGGTACCGCTCGTAGACCTCGGGTGCGACGTCGCGGGTGCTGTTCATGATCGGCGCCATCGCCGACTGGATGAACGTGACATCGGTCGGCTCGAAGTCGTCACGGACGACTCCGGCTGCCTTGGCGCGGCTGACCAGTTCGACGATCAGCGGTGCGATCCGCACCCGGACGTCGTTGATCCGTTCGTCGCCGAGTGTGGGGTCGTCGAGGATCTGGTGGAGCCCGCGATCGCCGAACTGCATCGCCAGCGCGCGCCTGAGGTAGTCGGTCAGTGCCCTCCAGGGATCTGATTCATCGAGTGCTTCGCGAGCGACCGCCTCAACGGCCTGCAATCGCTCCTCGAAGAGCGTGTCGATGATTTCTTCCTTGTTGGCAAAGCGTCGGTACGCGGTGCCCACACCGACGCCGGCGTGATGGGCGATGTCGTTGAGCGTGACACCGAGTCCCTTCTCGGCAAACAACTCCCGAGCAGCCTCCAGCAGCCGGTCGCGGTTGATGGACGCGTCCTTACGCAGTGGACGCGGAGCCTGCGCCTTCGCCATGTCACCACGGTAGCAGCATAAGCGGATTGACGATATCCGCTTAAGCGCCTACCGTGGATAAGCGGATATCCCACATCCGTTAATGACGGAGGAGGGTGCACGCTCATCCGCGCAGTGGTGGACGCCGCCATCGTCTGATCGCGATCCACGTAACGCGCGTTGGCAGGACCATGTTCGGTGGCGAGCGTGACCCACGACAGGAGAAAGGATCACCAGTCATGAAGTACACCCGAAGCGGAGGACAGTCTGCCCCCGGACCCGCTGACTGGTTCACCGGCACCGTCGCTATCGACGGCATCCGCAACCCCGACGAGCAATCGGCGATCGGTTGCGCCCACGTCCGATTCTCGCCCGGCGCCCGTACCGCCTGGCATCACCATCCGAAGGGGCAGACGCTGTATGTGACCGACGGGATCGGCCTCGTCGCCACCCGTGAGGGCGGTGTGCAGGAGATCCGTCCCGGCGACGTGGTCTACATCGAGCCGGGCGAGGAGCACTGGCACGGAGCCACACCCGACCGCTTCATGGCCCACGTCGCCATGCAGGAGGCCGATGAGAACGGCCAGGTCGTCACCTGGCTCGAGCACGTCAGCGACGACGAGTACAAGGCCTGAGGGGAGCGAAAAGTCATGGCTCTCAACGAGACCTACACATTGTCCAACGGCGTTCAGATCCCCAAACTGGGCCTGGGTACCTGGTTCATCGACGACGACAAGGCCGCCCGTGCGGTCACCGAGGCCGTCGGCATCGGTTACCGCAACATCGACACCGCGCAGGCCTACGGCAATGAGCGCGGCGTGGGCGAGGGCATCCGCACCAGCGGCGTCGCCCGCGACGAGCTGTTCGTATCGACCAAACTGGCCGCCGAGATCAAGAACTACCAGGAGGCAGCCACGGCGATCGACGAGTCACTGCTCACGATGGGCCTCGACCACCTCGACCTGATGTTGATCCACAGCCCACAGCCGTGGGCCGACTGGCGCGGCGGCGACTACGCCGAGGGCAACCGCGAGGCGTGGCGCGCCCTGGAGGACGCCTACCAGGCAGGCAAACTCCGGTCGATCGGTGTCTCCAACTTCGAGCAGAACGACCTCGACAACATCATCGCGACGAGCACTGTTGCGCCGCAGGTGAATCAGATCCTGGTGCACGCCGGCAACACCCCGGCCGACCTCATCGCCTACTGCGAGAGCCACGATCTCCTCGTCGAGGCGTACTCGCCGATCGGGCACGGAGAGGTGCTCGAGAATCCGGATATCGCGGCGATGGCCGAGCGCTACGATGTGAGCGTTCCGCAGCTCTGCATCCGCTACACGCTACAGCTGGGCGCGGTGTCACTACCGAAGACCGCCAACCCCGACCACATGCGCAGCAACGCGCGGGTCGACTTCACCATCTCCGCCGACGACATGGATGCGTTGCGCTCCCTGCGCATCGCGGACTATGGCGAGTCGAGTGCGTTCCCGGTGTTCAGCGGGAGCTGACCCATCGATGCCCGCCGACCTCGGGTCGGCGGGCATCGGATCACCGTGGGCTGTGGGTCAGTTGCGACTCATGTCCGGCCGGGGCACGGGTGCCTGAACGCCGGAGCGTGTCCCGGCAGGACGACCGCTGCGGGAGATGAGCATGACCGCGCCTGCCGCGCCGACGAACAGCACCGCCATCAGGGTGTACAGCGAGGCGGGTGACCAGTCGGCGTCGAGCAGAGTGCCTGCGACCAACGGCGACAGGATGGCGCCGATCCGTCCGATGCCGATGGCCCAGCCCATGCCGGTGGCTCGGATCGGTGCGGCGTAGGACGTCGTCGTCAGAGCGTAAAGCCCGGCGATACAGCCGTTCACGACGACACCGAGTCCGAATCCCACCGCCAGGGCGACGGCGAACGCGGCGGCGGAGGGGACGAAGATCGTCATGAGTGCAGCCGACACGAGGAAATAGCAGACGAGGACCTTCGCCAGGCGAAAGCGGGCCGCGAGTGCACCGAGGAGACACGTGCCGAGGATTCCGCCGAGGTTGAGAACCATACCGCCGGTGATGCCTTCCTTGGCCGACATCCCCGCTTCGACCAGGAGCTTGGGCGTCCAGCTGGTGACGAAGTAGAACCCGAACATGGCGAAGAAGAACGCCGTCCAGACGAGGAGCGTGGTCCGTCGGTTCCGCCGGTCGAAGAGCTGTCGGGCGGTGTCGACGACACCGTTCCTGGGCGCGGTGGTGGCCGTCCTGGCCGGTAGCTCCCGGAGCGGTTCATGCCCAGCGCGTTTGGCGAAGGTGTTGATGCGGGCCAAGGCGTCGCCCGGCCGGCGAATGAGCAAGAAGTCGATGGACTCCGGGAGCCGCAGCAGGACCAACGGGACCAGTGCCGCGGTACAGGCACCGCCGACCAGGAACACCGAGCGCCAGCCGAAGCTGTCGATGAGCACCAGCGCGGCGATCCCGCCGACGGTGGCTCCGATGGCATAGCCTGTCGAGTTCAGGCTCACCGCGAGGCCGCGCCAACGATTGGAGGCCAGTTCTCCGCCGATAACGTTGCTGCAGGCGAGGATTCCGCCGATGCCGACTCCGGTCAGCACCCGCAGCATGCCGAGTTGGCCGGCATTTTGACTGATCGACGACAGCATCATTCCCGCCGACGACAGGATCAGGCATGCCAGGATCAGCTTGCGTCGCCCGACGATGTCGGCGAGAGGTGCGAGTCCCAGAGAACCGATGGCCATACCGAACAGACCGGCGCTGAGCAGCACGCCCAGCGCGCTGGTCGACAGGTTCCACTCGTCGGACACCGACGTCGAGGTGAAGGCCATGGCGAGGACGTCGTACCCGTCGAGAACGTTGAGCAGGACGCAGATCGCGATCGCGGTCCATTGGTAGCGGGACATCGGTCCCTCGTCGATGCTGCGCCGAAGGTCAAGGGTCATGGCTGGTCTCCGTTGTGGTTGATGGCTGGTTGTCGGATGCGCGGGACGGTCGGATGTGGTGTGAAATCGCAAAAGTGGACGGACATGGGGCATGCGCGATCACCTCCGGCACCCTGGGGTGTGGAGGTCTGTGGCCACCTGGTGTGTCAGGTGCGACGGCGGATCAGGTCAGCAGTCGCAGTGGAATGGACTTCCAGGAACGCAACGTGTTGTTCAGATGCCGTTGCGGTTCACCGGCCAATTCGATCCTCGTGACGCGTGTGGCCAGCGCCGACAGCAACGCCTCGGACTCGAGGCGCGCGACGTGTTGACCGACGCATTGATGAATACCCATACCGAATCCCACGTGACCGGACGGGTCGCGCTGCAGGTCGAAGGCGTCCGGCCGTGTCCATCGGCGGGGATCGCGGTTGGCCGCACCCAGGAACATGAGAATCTTCTCGCCGTCCGGGATCACGGCGTCGCCGATGCGGATGTCGTTGGTGGCGGTACGGAAGAAGGTCTGGACCGGTGACTCCCAGCGGACGGCCTCGTCGAATGCGGTGCGGGCCAGAGTCGGATCCTCACGGACACGCTGCCATTGCTCGGGGTGGGTGGCGAAGGCATAGAGTACGGCGGCCAACCCGTTGACGGTCGTGTCGACCCCGGCGGTCAACAGCGATCGCACGATGAGGGGCGCTTGGGTGGTGGTGATGTCGCCACGATCGCTGGCTGCCCAGATCTGCGCCCCGAAACCGTTCTCCGACAGATTCTCCCGGTGGCATTGGTCGTTGACCCAGGCGCTGAGATCCGCTACCAGCGGCTCGCCCTCCTCGACGAGGCTGTTGTGCGGGCCGAAGGCATTGAAGGTGAGATTGCCGTAGGGCAGTAGGTTCTCGCGTCCCGCCTGGGGCAGTCCGACCGCGTCGGGAAACACGCGCAGCGGGAAGGCCTGTGCCAGGGCGGGCACAGCGTCGATCTCCCCGTCCCCGTCGAGCACCTGATCGACGAGCTGTTCGGCGTCGGCGATCCATTCGTCGCGCAGACGCATGAGAGCACGCGGCCCGAGCACTTTGGACACCACTGCCCGCGGCGCGTCGTGAAACGGGGGATCCGCTTCCAACAGCACACTGGGTGGCCGCCAGGGCTTCTCGTGGCGGAAGTTGCTGAGCCCGACTCCGGCCGCGGACTGGAAGGACTGCCAGTCGGTGAGTGCGGCGCGAACCTGTTCGTAGCGGCCCATGGCGAAGACGTCGTATTTCGGCAGATAGACAACGGGCCCCGCGTTTCGCAGGTCCTCCTGAAAGGCCAGCGGGTCCGCGAGGAGATCGAGGTCGAACGGGTCGGCCTGGGAGGTGGGCAGGGTGGGTGAGGCGGCGATGGTCATGAGTATTCCTGGTCAGATGTCGAGGACGAGGCGGTCGGAGCGAGAGCGGGAGACGCAGACGAACATGCAGTCACCCGCGTCGCGTTCGTGTGGCTCGAGAATGGCATCACGATGATCGGGCCGTCCCGCCAGAACTGTGGTTTCGCATGTGCCGCAGACTCCTTCGCGGCAGGAGGACAACACGGGAACGCCCGCTGCGGACAGCGCGTCGATGATGCTCTCCTCCAGCGGAATTGTGAGGACCCGTTGCGTGCGGGCGAGTTCCACCTCGAACGGTGTGGTCCTGGCCGGAGCGGCTTCGGCTGCGCTGAACCGTTCGATGCGAAGCTTTCCGGGCGGCCAGCCGGCGGCGTGGGCCGTCAACTCGTCGAGCATCGGCAGTGGTCCGCACGCGTAGACCTTGGTGGTGTCGTCGACGGTCGACACGTGGGCGGCCAGGTCGGTCCGACCGTCGCGAGTGCTGGCCACGGTGATGACTCGTTCGCCGTGGGCGGATAGTTGCTCGAGGAACGGCATCGAGTCGAGCGTGCGGCCCAGGTAGAGCAGCCGCCAGTCAGCGCCGACGATGATCGCCTGAGCGATCATCGGGATGATCGGGGTGATGCCGATCCCGCCGGCGATGAACAGGTAGCTTTCTGAAGGCGTCATCGAAAAGTTGTTGCGCGGCCCGCCGACCTCGACGTCGTCCCCGACCTGCAAATGGTCGTGGATGTAGCCGGATCCGCCGCGGCTCGTCCTCTCGCGCCGAACGGCGATCTGATAGCTCTGTGCGTCCCACCGGTCGCCGCACAGCGAATACTGGCGGCTCAACCCGTTCGGCAGTATCAGGTCCAGATGGGCGCCGGGCGCCCAGTCGGGCAGCCGGCGGCCGTCCGGATGCGCCAGCGTCAGCAGCACCACGTCGGTGGCGGCCGGTGTCTTGTTCACGATGCGCAGCGCATTGCCCGAATCGACGTCGCGACCCATGTTCTCTCCCTTGCTCGCGGTCATCCCAGATTCGCTGCGCTGGGGGAGGCATCGCTATCCGCTTCTCAATCATTGAGAGAGGAGTTCGTGCTGTGGGTCACTTCCCGCGGACTGTCGACGTAGACATCACACGGCTGATGCCCCTCGCGGCGGCCCGCAACGCCGGAACACGTCCGAACGCGGCGTCGTCGTTCGGAACGATGAGTCCGAGTGCGGCGACCACCATGTCTCGGTGGTCCCGGATGGGCACGGAAATGCCTGTGGTGGTGGGAAAGATGTGGCCGGCGCACAGGGCGTATCCCTCGCGGCGGATGTGGGACAGCGCCGCCCGCAGCCTGTCGGGATCGGTGATCGTCTGGTCGGTATAGGCCTTCATCGGCCCGGCCACCACGGCGTCGAGCACCTCGGTGTCGGCGTAGGCCAACAACACCAGCCCCGACGACGACGCATGCAGGGGCAGTCGCCCGGCGATCCGCGAATAGTTGACCACCGGCGTCGGGGAAGTCAGGCGTTCGAGGAACAGAACCTCGTTGCCCTCGCGCACAGCGAGTTGGACGTCGTAGCCGATCACATGCTGCAGGTCCTGCATGAACGGCATGGCAGCGGCGCGCAGTCCGACGGCCGGCGACGACCGTGATGCCACTTCCCACAGGCGGACACCGATGCGGACGCCACCGTCCACTCGTTCGAGCCAGTCCGCCTTCACGAGTTCGTCGATGAGCCGCGACGCCGTGGCGACGTGCAATCGGGAACGCCGAGCGATCTCACCGACGGTCAGCGTCGTGTCGTCGAGGCCGAACGCCTCGACGACACGAACGGTTCGGGAGGTGACTGACTCACCAGTCGACACGCGTGGCACGTCTGTAGATTGTGCTCCTACTCGCAGGTGCCGGCCGTTGGGCTCGGGCTATCGACCATCCGGTCGTCGATGCGGCCCGATTCGGCGGCGCGCGCTCAGTCCAACCCCTGCTGCGCCGTCCGGTCACCGCGCCGCACCGCGGCACGTTGGATGAGGACGATCGTCGTACCGAGCACGCCGACGGCGAGTCCGACCAGGCACACCTGCAGCGACCGGTCCCCGCCCCAGTCCGTCAGCCACACGACGATCGTGGCGATCAGCCACGCGACCATGCCGACGATGATCACCGGCTCGGGTGCACGCAACGCACGAGAAAGTTCGGGAATGTCGGGTGCGTCGGTCATGCCACCAGAGTAACTTTCGACTGTGCCCACCGATCCGTCGAGCGAGCCCACGACATCGTCGACAGAACCCGGAAATCCGTCGACAGAACCCGAAAACTTGCCGACAGAACCCGAGATTTCGCCGAGAGCATCCAACCCGGGGGCCGTGGAACCCGACCGGCCGCCGCGTGAGCCCACCGGGGGCCTCGACCGGTTCTTCAAGATCAGCCAGCGCGGATCGTCGCTGACCCGCGAGTTCCGCGGAGGCCTTGTCACCTTCTTCACGATGGCCTACATCGTGGTGCTGAACCCGATCATCATCGGCGGCATCCCTGGCGAACCGAAGAACGCCGACGTCCTCGGCAACGTGCTGCCGCTCGCGCAGGTCGCCGCGGTGACCGCGCTCGTCGCGGGTGTCATGTCGATCATCTTCGGCCTCGTGGCGAACTATCCGTTCGCCATCGCCACGGGCCTCGGCATCAACAGCCTGCTGGCGGTCACGATCGCCCCGCAGGTCACCTGGCCGGAGGCGATGGGTCTGGTCGTCATCGACGGCATCATCATCGTGCTGCTGGCGGTCACGGGGTTCCGTACCGCAGTGTTCAACGCGGTCCCGACCGAGCTCAAGGCGGCGATCGCCGCCGGCATCGGTGCCTTCATCGCCTTCATCGGGTTCGTCGATGCAGGCTTCGTGCGTCGCGTGCCCGATGCCGCGAACACCACCGTTCCGGTGCAACTCGGTACCGACAACTCGATCAACACCGTTCCCACACTCATCTTCTGCATCGGCGTGTTGTTGATGGGTGTGCTGGTGGTGCGCAAGGTGCCGGGCGGGCTGCTGATCGGGATCGTCATCACCACCATCCTGTCGATCATTCTGGAGGCGACCCTCGACCTCGGGTCGAGTGCCGTCAACCCCGGCGGATGGAGTCTGTCCATCCCGAAGATCCCCGACGGACTCGGGGGAGTACCCGACCTGGCACTCGTCGGAGATGTCGACCTGTTCGGCGCGTTCACCCGCATCGGTGTGCTCGCCGCGTCGGTGTTGGTGTTCACCCTGGTGTTGTCGAACTTCTTCGACGCGATGGGCACGATGACCGGGCTCGGCAAGGAGGCCGGCCTCGCTGATCCCAAGGGCAATCTGCCCGGGGTGGGCAAGGCACTGGTCGTCGAGGGCACCGGCGCGATTGCCGGCGGTGTCGCATCGTCGTCGTCCAACACTGTCTTCGTCGAGTCGGCCTCCGGTATCGCCGAGGGGGCGCGCACGGGCCTCGCGAACGTGGTCACGGGGGCGTTGTTCCTGCTTGCGATGTTCCTGACCCCGCTGTACGAGATCGTTCCGCTCGAAGCTGTCGCACCGGCACTCGTCGTGGTCGGCGCGATGATGATCGGTCAGCTGACGGCGGTCGACTTCACCAAGTTCTCGCACGCGCTGCCGGCCTTCTTGACCGTCGTGATCATGCCGTTCACGTACTCCATCGCCAACGGCATCGGCGTCGGGTTCATCAGCTGGGTGGTGATGGCCGCGGCCGCCGGCAAGGCACGGACGGTCCATCCGTTGCTCTGGATCATCGCCGCGGTGTTCCTCGCCTACTTTGCGCGCGGTCCGATTTACGACCTGGTCGGCTGAGAACTTCCGTATCCGCAGCGATGGGCGGCCGAGAATTCGATCGTTCGCATTAGCAAGAAATGACACTATTGCATTGCGTGATCGAAAAAGTGAATTACGCTTAGTGTCGGGAACCACGTGGTCTCAGATTGGACCCGCTCGGAACGGAGCATCGAGGCATGACGATCTCGCAACTTGCACCCTCGGAAATGACAGTGTCGAACATGGACCTGTCGGACAAGACTTTCTCGGGCCTCTCCGGAGAATTGTCGCTCGCGGTGGTCCGCCTCGCCCGACGATTACGTGGTCGGCGGGTCAGCAAGGTCGTGTCGCTGACCCAGCTGTCCGCGCTGTCGACCCTGCACCACGAGGGCCCGATGACGCCGGGGGCCCTCGCGCTGGCAGAGCGGGTGCAGCCGCCCTCGATGACGCGGGTGATCGCCTCGCTGTCCGATCTGGGGATGGTCAAGCGTGAGCCGCATCCCACGGATGGCCGCCAGGCGATCGTCACGCTCGCGGAGAAGGGGAGTGACGTCATCACGGCCGAGCTCGACGCCCGCGAGGAGTGGCTCAGCGGGCGGCTCGAGGAACTGACGCCGTCCGAGCGGGAGACGCTGTCGGCGGTGGTCCCCATCATCAACAAGCTCATCAACGGCGGCGACGACGTTCGCTGACGCCGACGGGATCGGGTGAGAGTCTCATCCACCCGGTCGCTGAAGAGTTGGCGGGCCTGCGAGGGTTCCATCCACTCGGTCCCTGAGGAGCCTCCGAGCTTGCGAGGATGCGTCACGAAGGGCCCCTTCGTGACGCGTCGCTCGTTCCTCGCGAGGCTCCTCAGGGAGCGGTTGGTTGCGCGTTATTGCGAGGCTCCTCAGGGAGCGGTGGGTGGCGCGTTCTTGCGAGGCTCCGCGGCTGGGGGTGGGCCCTTCGTGACGCATCGCTCGTTCCTCGCGAGGCTCCTCAGGGAGCGGTTTGGTTGCGCAGGGAGCGGTTGGTGGCTCAAGCACCGGTGGGTGGCACACCGGAGTGAATCGCGCCTAGAAGAAGGTTCCCGAGAACGGGGCCTTGTCGGCCGCGAAGGCGTGCTCGACGGCGGCGAGGGTGTCGGGGCTGTCGGTCCAGAGTCGATCCGCGGCCGCGAACGTCCGGGCGGGTGTGCCGCCCAGGAACAGCGATCCGAGCACTGAGATGTCCAGGCGCACAGTCGGTTCCGCGGTGCTGGGGGCAACGATGGCGCCACCGTTGCGAACCGAGACGTCGAAGACCCCTCCGTGACCGCGGAAATGATCGGTCACCTCGAGCACGATGTCGAGGTCGGCGGAATACCGCCGGACGGTCAGCGCCCGCGGGACATCGAGGATGCGCAGCCACATCTTGTCGTGCAACCCGGTCACCGAGACGGCCCGATGGTTGGTCAGTTTGGCCTGCAGAGGGTCGTCGACGGGGATCGACGCGGTGACCGTCGACAACAGATCGAGACCCACGAGAACCCGCCACAGGTCGGTGTGCGCGGCGTCGGTGACCGCGATGACCTCCTCGATATCGGCGCGGGTCGGTTCCGCCGACTGGTTGATCCGGTAGCTCGCGTAGCCGTCGGCGTGCAGTAGATAGTGCAGCCCGCTGCTGTTGTTCGGCCGTTGGGACTGCCGGTCGGCCAGGATCGGGTCCCACCACGAGGACGGACGAGTCAACGCACCGGCTCGGGCCGCCGCCCACCGTGCATGCAGCTCGGGGACTCGTCGGGCGACTTCATCACCGGCGGCGTAGTTGACGGGCGAATCGTGCCGATCGGCCCGATGACGCATCTTGGCCGCCGACAGATCGATCGTGACGTCCTGTGCGAAGCAGGCCGGGCCGAAACCGAACCTCTCGTAGATCGTCGCCTCGCTGGCGGTCAGGATGGCGAACACCTGATCCTCGGACTCCCACCGATCGAACAGTTCGGTGATCATCGTGCGCAGAATGCCCCGACGACGGTGGGTGGCGGCCACCGACACCCAGGAGAGACCGGCCGCGGGTTGCTGCACACCGCCCGGAACGGTCATCGTCATGCGGTAGTACATCGAGACCCCGACCAGGGGTTGCCCGACCAGCCCCTCGGGATCGCGCACCAGCACGACATCGTCGTCGACGACCTTTCCACGCAGGTCGGCCTGCTCGGCCGGCGACAGCGGATTGGTCATCAGGAAGGCGCGCGCGTCGGTCGCGAAGATCTCGTCCCAGTCGGCGTCGGTGGCACGGGCGACGGACAGCGCAGAGGATGTGGCCTGCGGAGTACTCACCCGTCAACCGTTTCACAACACGATCACAACGGTTCGGCCAACCCGCCGATTACCCCCACGAGCGGTCGGGGCGGTCACATCCGGACGGGTGATCCTTGGCAGACTGTCGAGGTGCCCAGCAAGCGTGTCGACGTCATCGACATCGACGACCCCGACGATCCGCGGGTCGACGACTTCCGAGATCTCAACTCCGTGGATCGGCGTCCGGATCTGCCCGCACTGCCCGGAGGCCGGATCGGCAAGGGCCTGGTCATCGCCGAAGGCGTTCTCGTCGCGCAGCGGATGATCGCGTCCCGCTTCGCCCCGCACGCGTTCCTCGGTGTCGACAAGCGGCTGGCCGAACTCGCCGACGACCTCGCCGACCCGTCGCTGGACGGCGTGCCGTTCTACCGGATGACCGCCGGCGCGATGGCCGACGTGGTCGGATTCCATCTCAATCGCGGCGTGCTCGGGGCAGCGCGCCGACCCGATCCTCTCGGGGTGGACGACGCCATCGCCGGTGCGCGCACGGTGGCGATTCTCGAGGGCGTCAACGACCACGAGAACATCGGCAGCATCTTTCGCAACGCGGCCGGCCTCGGCGTGGACGCGGTCCTGTTCGGCGCAGGGTGTGCCGACCCGCTGTACCGGCGGTGTGTACGCGTCTCGATGGGTCACGCACTGCTCGTTCCGTTCGCCCGGTTCGACGAGTGGCCGCAAGGTCTGGCGGCGCTGCGTGACAACGACTTCCGGCTCGTCTCCTTGACGCCGGGTGAGGGATCGGTGCCGCTCGCGCAGGCTGTGGACGCGGACCGGGTGGCGTTTCTGGTCGGCGCCGAGGGGCCGGGCCTCTCCGAAACCGTGATGCGCGCCAGCCATGTTCGGGCCCGCATCCCGATGAGTCGGGGCACCGATTCGCTCAATGTCGCGACCGCGGCGGCGATCGCGTTTTACGAACGTGCGAGAGCAGAGCCGGTATAGAGGCGAGGGACGATCAGCGGCCATCCGGCACGATCACGACCACACACTGTGCCGAGTAGAGGACATTTCGGCTGGTCGACCCCAACAACATCCCGCTGAAGCCGCCCCGCCCACGGTTTCCGACGACCAACATCTGGGCCCCCTGCCCGTGGTCGAGCAGGGCGCGTGCCGGACGGTCACGGACCACGACGGGCCTGATCGGCACGTCGGGGTATTTGGCACACAGATCGACCAGTTCGCTGTCGAGTCGGGACTTCTCCTCGGTGCGCTGAGTTGCCCAATCCCAGACTGGCAGTCCCTGACTCGCGTGAATCGCTGCGAGGTCCGCATCCGACCATGCGTGCAGCACGGTCAGGCCGACACCACGGGCACCGGCTTCTTCGAAGGCGAACTCCAGCGCCGGCCGACTCCCCGCCGAGCCGTCGGTGCCGACGACGATCGGTGCTTCGGCCGGCACGTCGCGTGAGTCCCGCACCACCGCCAGGGGGCAGTGGCTGTGCGCGGCGAGCGCGGCGCTGACCGAGCCGAGCAGTGCTCGACTCATCGTGCCTAGTCCACGGCTTCCGACGACGAGCATCCTGGCGGCCTCGGACCGGCGGAGGAGCTCGGGAATAGGCGCGCCCGCGATGATCTCGGAGGTGATCTCGACGGCGTCGGGCTGCGCGAGCGCAGCGCGGGCAATTGTTCGCGCATCGGCCACGTCACGCTCTGCCGCGGCCCGCAGAGCTTCGCCGTAGGACTGCGGTACCCGCGCACTCACCGGTGACGAGTACGACGACACCAGTCGGAGGCGATTCGAGTGCAGCGCTGCATGATGCGCTGCCCACGCCACGGCACGCTGGGCAGCCGGGGAACCATCCACTCCCACCACGATCTCGCCGGTTGTCGACATTGCCATCTCCTATCCACGTACCTGTGGCTATCAGTCAACGCTTCGCCGGCGGGTGGTACAGCGGCCTGAGATCACCGCACCGAGTGACCAAAGACCCCCGATGCGGGGCCGGATTACGGCAGCGATGGGGAGGGCGTCGGATCTACCGTCAAGGCGCGGGTAGCGGGATGATCCCGGAAGGGGATGGTCATGAATGACGGCGAAGCGGCACCGGTGATCGTGGGCGTCGACGGATCGGATACCTCGCTCGGCGCGCTGCGCTGGGCGGTCGCGGAATGTGTGCGCACAGGCTCACCGCTGCACCTCGTCCACGCCGTTCCCGAGTCGGCCTGGTACGCCGCATATGAAGGCGCGCTGTTCGGCGAAGAGAACGGTCGGAAACGTATGCATGACCTCGGCGAGGCCGCGATCGCCGGAGCGCGCGACGTCGTGCGGGAGCTCGCGCCGCAGGTCGACGTCGCCACATCACTGGTCGATGGATCGATCGTTGCACACCTGCACAATCTCTCCGCCCGATCGCGCATGGTGGCCATCGGATCGCAACACTCGGGACCGATACGTGACCTGGTGCTGGGCAGTCACGTGATGGCGATCGTCCATGCGGCGCAATGTGCTGTGCTCGTGTGGCGTGAGCGTCCGTCCCCCTCGGCCGACCGCAGACGGATCGTCGTCGGATTCGACGGCTCCGCCGCCTCCGAGGCTGCCTTGCTGACGGCACTCGACCACGCGCAGTCGAGCGAAACGCCGCTCACCGTCGCATCGTTCTGGCCGGTATCGGCGCTGGTCGGTGTCGGGTACGCCACGACCTTGGTCGACTGGGAAGCGATCCGACGCGACGGCCTGAGATGGCTCGAAACGCGGTGCGCCGACGCATGCGCGAAGTTTCCCGACGTCACAGTGGCTTTCGAGTATGGCGACAGCGCGGCGGCACGAGGTCTCGTCGACCTCTCCGCGAGAGCAGGGCTGATCGTCGTCGGCTCCCGAGGTCTGGGTGAGGTCAGTGGAGTCGTTCGTGGTTCGGTGAGTCAGAACGTGGTGCACCACTCCAGATGTCCCGTTCTGGTGGTGCGATGACAACCCTCACCGCCGGGAAGCCGATGCGGGGCGCACAGACCTCGGACTCCTCTCCGACGCGGATGTCCCAGCCCGTGTGAACGGAGGCCGATGATGCTCGATTCGCTTGCCCGGGAACTGCGTTGGTGGCGGGTGATGCATCTGTCGACGAACGGACTCGTCCGGCAGGTGGACCGTGTGGAGACGCTGACGTTGACCGTGCTGGGCATGATCGCGGCCCTGGGCATCATCGGCGGACTGATGATCGGGAGCAACGCGTTCGCCGAGGTGCAGCATGCCGTCAAAGTCGAACAGCAGGAACGACATCCGGTGACCGCGACCGTACTACCGCGGACCCCGGGGGCGCCGGTGACGGCCCGATGGACCGATACCGACGGTCGTGTCGTGACCGGGCGGATCGACCTCGCCGATCCGCGACCACTGTCGAGCCCCTCCGAATCGCAAGCTGCACCGGGAAGCACACAGACGATCTGGCTCGACCGGAGCGGAACGGTGGTGTCCGAGCCTCGGTCGGAAACCGACGCGCTGACCACCGGCCTCGTCGCCACGAGCTTGTCGATCGCCGTGGTGGCAGGTATCTGGTACTCGTTGGCCTGGTGGGTGCGACGGCTCGTGGACCGCCACCGCTTCCGCTTGTGGGAACAGGACTGGGCGGCACTGGACTCACCGACTCGGCGGTGATGGTCCCCGCCGGACGAGCGGCGAAACGTCGGTGCTGTCGGCCTTGCGCGTCGGCACCAGATCATCCTGGTCGGCACCAGATCATCCTGTAGCGAACACCTCGTCGACCGGCCGTCGCGGAGTGGACGGCGGCCGATGGCCTTCGCCGATGCCGACCCGGACCAGGAGCTGAGCGTGCTCGGCGCCGGCGCCGACCAGTCTGTCGACCATCGCCCTGCTGCAGGTACCTCGAGCACATGGGACACCACGCAGGTGCCGAGTCCGGCGACGGTGGACTCCAAGAGGAGGTCCGAGAGTGCCTCACCGCAGGCGAGATGGTCGGCCACCGTGTCGTCCGGACCGGTGACAACCAGAACGTTCGCCCGGTCGACGGCCACGTCCGCGCGACGCGAACCGACTGTGGCAACGCTCGGGAAGTCTCGGGCAACCTCTACGCGCTCGATTTCGACCGGTGACGTCAGAGACGAAGCGGGTATCCCGTCGTCCCGGTCCTCGTCGTCCGACGTCCACCATCGCAACTCGTCCTGGTAGGACGCATCGTAGCGTCGGTTGAAGGCGCTGATCCGCGACGCGTGCGCCAGCGTGGGATGCACTTCGGCGGTGACGGCCACCAACCGGATATCCCACCGGCTCGAGACGTCGCCGATCACATCACGCAGGCGAGACTGCGGTGGCGCCTGCATCGGCAAGCGGTCGGTGAACCGGTCAGTGATCGCGCGTGCCCGCGCGCGATCTGCCGCCGAGGGTGGATGCCGGCTGACGAACTCGACCGTGGCGAGGTGCTCGGGGTGCGGCGGGCTGGGCAGTCGGGTGACCTCCGCGACCCACCCCTGTGCTGCAGCGGCGACACACAGATGGTGCAGCGCGGCGCCGACGCTGATGATCAGTTGCCTGCCGTGCGGATCGGCTACCGGAACCGCTCGCGCGTAGTCGGCGAACAGACGCAGCTCCGGACCGACCTGCCGCCAGGACCACGGCTGGCTGTTGTGTATCGACGGTGCCCGGCAGGCGAGCTCGATGATCTCGCGCAACGTCTGATCAGTGGGCATCTCACCGGACATCGGATTCTCCCGTCGGTCAAGTGCCATCCTTGTCGACGTTCGTGGACGGCCCAAGGGTCGCCCGCACCACCCACGAAGGCCTTTCGCCTCTCACTGTCGACCCCTGATCTCGGGAGATGGTCCGCGTGCCCGCGATTCACCCATCGGGGATGATGACAGGATGATCTCCGCCGACGACCGCGGTGCGTCCACGAGGCTAATGCTGCCCCCACCGGACGACGCGAGGACCGACGAACCCACGCCCTGGGTGCTCGGTCTGATCGTCACGCTCTTCTGCGCCCTCTTCGCGACGTTCCTCCTCGTGGGCATCTACGAACTGATCGGCGGTCTCGTCCGATGGCTCGGTCTCATCGCGGTACTGGTCGTCACCGTCGGGTTGGGATGGACGCTATGGGATCTGCGCGAACGCCCTGTCTGGCGGTGGATCGTGTGGGGTTTCATCATCGGCCTGTTGGCGGGGCTGGGTTCGTCGGTTGCGCTGTTGGCCCTCGGCCGGTGACGATGTCTCGCGTGTCGGTGGATCAACCGAACCCGAAATAGCGGGCGATCCGTCCCCGCCGCTTCGGCGTCGCGGCGGCCGCTTCCTCGGTGGGGGCGTCGTCGGGTCGCGACGGGTGGCCGCTGTTCTGGTATCGGAGCCAGTCCGATTCCCCAGGCTCGTAATCCGCCGGATGAATGGCGAACGCGGTCACCGGGATTCGTGTCGGATCGAGGTCCGTCTCGGCAAGCGGTGTGGTGAATCGGAAGCCGAGCCACTCGCGATTGGCCTGCTCGGCGAGTTCCTGGGGATGGAACGGCAACGCCAATGGTTCCGCGGCGACGCCGGGTGCATACCGCAAGGGGTGCTCGCCGGCCCAGAACGGGCGCTCGAATGGGTAGGGCAGTCCGGTGTCCTCGAGGATCGTGACGGGTTCGGCGGAGAACGACCGGCGCAGCTCACCGTTCTCCCAACGTGCGAATGCGCCGAGGGCCCGCTCGGGATCGGTGTGCAGCAAGGTGGCGGCCGCGCTGCGACGGATCGAGTTGATCGTCCGGGTCAGCGTCGAGGGTTCGGTCGCTGCGAACAACGAGCAACAGATGACGGAGATCGGTCCATACCAGCCCGCGTACACATGCGGGTCCTGCGCTGCCGCGGCCGTCGCGAGGTCGGTGTCGTGCATCGGAACGAGGACCCGGTCTCCGTATATCGCCCCGGCGAGCTTGTGGGCTGCGACGACGTCGGTGGCGGGGCCGTTGGTGGCCGGGAGATCACGGAGCAGCGCGACCGGGTCGTCGCTGTCGATGAACCAGAGGGTGACTGCGCGTGCCGACACGTCGTGCGGCTCTAGCTGTTGCCGTTACTGCGGACACCGAGCAACACGTCCTCCCAGGCCGGGACGGCCGGCTTGCGTGACCGGCGTCGCGGCTTCGGAGAGGAATCGGCCGCGGGGCCGTCGGGCGCGTGCTCGCCGGATGCGGTGGTGGCCGCCGGTTCGTCCCGGGTGTCGGCAGACGGCTTCGGGTCGTCGGTCGGTTCCGTCCACGACGAATCGTCGGGGGTTCCGAAATCGATCGCCACGGTGCCGTGTTCGTCGTGAGTCGGGGGCACCGAACCGTTGCGGGTGCGCTGAGCATCGATGAGGCGGTCGGCGTCGAAGGTGACCTCGTCGTGGCCGTCGTCCTGATGGGAGAGCTCGGGTTCGGGTGCCAGCTCGGGTGTCGCCACCGGTGTGAGCCGACGGCGTGGAGCGATGGATTCGGGGTGTGTCAGCTCGTCGGCGAGGTCGTCGAGCGGGTCGGCAGTTCCGCCGTGTGAGCCGGGCTGGAACCTCCAGTGCGCGTGGTTGTCGGTGCGTCCGATGTGCCAGGAGATCTGTACGACCCAGTAGCCGTCGTCGCCCTTCCACGCGTCCCACTCGACGTCCTGCTGGTGGTGGCCCAGCGCGGTCATCGCCTCGGACACGGTCTCGCCGAGCGTCGACACCGACGGCCCGTCTTCACGGATGGGGTGGGCCATCGACGCCAGTTCGGTGGCCCGGGTACGTTCGAGCAGCACGGGATGGGCGAATCGTTCGACCTTGTCGACCGGAACCCCGGCCGCAGCCGCGACCTCCGCGACCGTTGCGCCGGCCCGGATGCGGGCCTGAATCTCTCGTGGCCGTAGTGAGCTTTCCATTTCGATCTCGATCTGCCCCAATCGTGAGATGTCACCGCGAGCCGCGGCCCGGAGCCGTTCATCGGCAGCGATCCGGTACTTCTCACCCGACTCGGCGTCTCGACAGATCACATGGGTGCCGTCGGTCTCGACGCCGACGACGCGAAGCTCACGCATTCTGCTCCTCCTCCGGTGACCACGAGTGCGGGCATTGGGGTCAGGTTAATCCACGCTGTCGCCGCGGCCGTGCGGGACACGCGGCAAAACCGCAGATCAGCAAGGTTGTGGCGGGCGTGGCCACAGGGTCGAAAGTGGCCCATGGGATCCACGCTACCCGCTGGGTGGCGTGGATCGGGCAGTCGTCGAGCTTGCTGATCCCCTTCGCTGGTCGAGTAGCTGTCGAGCCGCTTGTTTTCGCTGGTCGAGTAGCCGTCGAGCCGCTAGGCGAGGCGGTGTATCGAGACCTGGTGGGGTGTGCGGTGATCTCGATACGCGCGCTCGCCTGGCGGCTCGCGGGCTACTCGATCAGCGGGGGGTTGCTTTTTCGCTGGTCGAGTAGCTGTCGAGCCGCTAGGCGAGGCGGTGTATCGAGACCTGGTGGGGTGTGCGGTGATCTCGATACGCGCGCTCGCCTGGCGGCTCGCGGGCTACTCGATCGGCGGGGGGTTGCTCGCGGGCTACTCGATCAGCGGGGGACTATCAGAGCTTCTCGACGACGAAGTCGATGCACTGGGTCAGCCGCGAGATGTCGTCGGGCTCGATTGCCGGGAACATCCCGATGCGCAGCTGGTTGCGGCCGAGCTTTCGGTACGGCTCGGTGTCGACGACACCGTTGGCCCGGAGCGTCTTGGCCACGGCGGCGGCGTCCACCTCGTCGTCGAAATCGATGGTGCCCACCACCTGGCTGCGCTGCGACGGATCGGCGACGAATGGTGTCGCGTAGTCGCTGGCCTCGGCCCAGGAGTACAGCCGTGAACTCGAGTCGGCGGTCCGTGAGACGCACCAGTCCAGGCCGCCCTGTCCGAGCATCCACTGGATCTGGTTGTCGAGCAGGAGCAGCGAGGCTACTGCCGGGGTGTTGTAGGTCTGGTTCTTGCTGCTGTTGTCGACGGCGGTCGGCAGTGACAGGAACTCCGGGCACCAACGGTCGGTCTCGGCGATCTGCGCGATCCGCTCGAGCGCACGAGGGCTCATCAACGCGATCCAGATCCCGCCATCGGAGGCGAAGCACTTCTGCGGCGCGAAGTAGTAGACATCGGCGTCGGCGACATTGACCGGGAGACCGCCCGCACCGGAGGTCGCGTCGATCGCGACGAGTGCGTCATCCGAGCCTGCGGGGCGTGTCACCGGCACTGCGACACCGGTCGAGGTCTCGTTCTGGGCCCAGCCGATCAGGTCGATACCGCCGAAGTCCTCGGAGGTCAGCGCGGCCGGGTCAGGGGCGGTGCCGGGATCGGTGGAGATCACCGACGGCGAATCCAGGAAGGGGGCCTTCTTGGCGACCGTCGCGAACTTGGACGAGAACTCTCCGTAGGTCAGATGCAGCGACCGCTGCTTGATCAGCCCGAAGGCGGCGGCGTCCCAGAACGCGGTGGTGCCGCCGTTGGAGAGGACGACCTCGTAGCCGTCGGGGAGCGCGAACAGTTCTGACATGCCGGCGCGGATGGACCCGACGACGTTCTTGACCGGTGCCTGCCGATGACTGGTGCCGAACACCGACGCGCCGGTGTCGACCAGGGACTGGAGCTGTTCGGGGCGCACCTTCGACGGCCCGCAGCCGAAGCGGCCGTCCGACGGCAGGAGGTCGGCGGGGATCGTGATCGGTGCGGTTGCGGTGTCACTCATGCTGGCAATTCTAAGGTTGTGGCGCCGACCACCCGGGCTGCGGCCCCTTGTGGGCGGATTCTCCTGGTCCCGGCGGCATGAGCTGTCGGCACCCGCGCACCCGCTGTGGTCGCGCACGCCTCGCGACGTGCGTGGACACGTGCCGGGTGCGCGGATGGTGCGAACGCGCTCTTGACCCGGGCTGAACGCGTGTTTAACGTGTTGAACATGCGTTTAGTCGACGCGGATGACCGCTCCACCCGGGCACGTCTACGCGACACCGCCGTCGAGGTGTTCGCTCGCGACGGGTTCTCCGCGACCGTGCGGACCATCGCCGACTCTGCGGGGGTCAGTCCGGGTCTGGTCATCCACCACTTCGGCAGCAAGGAGAAGCTGCGCGCCGAGTGTGATGCGCACGTGTTGCGCCAGACGCGGGAGGCCAACGAACGGGGTCTCGAGTCGCAGCCGGGTGCTTCGGCATTTTCCGGATTCCTGGCGAAGATGGATTCGATCGACACCGACGGTCCTCGCATCGTCTATCTGATCCGCAGTCTGCAGGCCGGTGGCGAGATGGCACGCCAACTGCTCGAGCACTTGGCGCAGGATGCCGAGGCAACGTTCCGCGGCGGTGTCGCGGCGGGCACGATACGGCCCTCGCGTGACGAGGCGGCCAGGGCGCGCTACATGGTCGCGCAGTCGATGGGTGCGCTGCTGGTCGATGTGGTGATGAATCCGCCGGACGACTGGTCCGACGCGGGAGCGATCCTGCGGTCCTACGTCGATCGGGTCGTGGTGCCGGCGACCGAACTGGCGGTGCACGGGGTCATGGCCGATGACTCCCTGCTCGACGCGGTGTTGACCTACCGGGAGGAACATGATGCTGAACATGGCTGATGTGGTGATCGAGGTATCCGGTCTCCGAAAGAGATTCGGTACATTCGTCGCGCTCGACGGGCTGGATCTGACCGTGCGGCGCGGCGAGATCGCCGGCTTCCTCGGGCCCAACGGCGCGGGCAAGTCCACCACGATCCGAACGCTGCTGGGGATGTACCGGCCCGACGGTGGGCACGCCGAGGTGTTCGGAATGGACCCGATGGTCGATGCGGTGACGATCCATCGACGGCTCGCCTACGTTCCGGGCGACGTCAACCTGTGGCCGCAGCTTTCCGGCGGCGAATGTATCGACCTGCTCCTGTCCCTGCGAGGCGTGCGTCGCGAATCTGCCGCGCGCAAAGCGGAACTCATCGATCGGTTCGACCTCGACCCGACGAAGAAGGCGTCCACGTACTCGAAAGGCAACCGGCAGAAGGTCGCTCTGGTCGCTGCGCTGTCCGCTGAGTGTGAGTTGCTCGTGCTCGACGAGCCGACCTCGGGACTCGACCCGCTGATGACCCGTGAGTTCACCGATTGTGTCCGCGACGTCGCGGCCCGCGGTGCCGCGGTGCTCATGTCGAGCCATCTGCTCGACGAGGTCGAGCAACTCTGCGAGTCGGTCACCATCATCCGTGCCGGGAAGACCATCCAGTCCGGTCCGCTGGTCGAGTTGCGGCATCTGCGCCGGTCCCGGGTCACCGCGACGATCCGTTCGGGCGCCACCGATCTGGAATCGGTCGACGGCGTGCACGATTTCGTCGTCGACGGCCAGGCGGTCACCTTCACGGTCGAGGACTCAGGGCTGGGCGGCGTCACCCGGGTTCTCGCACAACACGACGTCACGAGCCTTGCCGTGGAGCCACCCAGCCTCGAGGAGTTGTTCCTACACGTCTACGACGACCGGACGGACATGCCGGCATGACCGCGACCACCACACCGACCCCGGTGGGGGTCGGGACCGACGCCGGAGTGATGACGCGCGAGTTCGCGCGCTTCGGGACGTTGTTTCGACTCGGGCTGCGGCGCGAGCGGATCATCGCTCCGGTCACCATCGCCCTCTTCGTCATCATCGACCTGTCCACCGCGAGGGCGATCACCGCGATGTACGGAACCACAGGGCAGCGTGCCGATCTCCAGCTCGGCCCCGGGTCCAACGCCGCATTCCGGTTCCTGCTGGGCGAACTGGATCATCTCGAGCCCACCGCAGCGCTGGTCTCGTGGCGTGCGGGTCTCTTCCTGATCGCGGCCCTCGGCGTCTGCGCGGCGTTGATGACGGTCCGCCAGACCCGCAAGGAGGAGGAGCTCGGACGAACCGAGCTCATCCGGGCCGGCGCGGTCGGCGGGCTCGCTCCCGCGGCGGCAGCGGTCTGTGTCGCGGCCGGCTTCACCGTGATCGTGTCGCTGGCGATGTCGCTGATCCTGGTCCCGATGGGAGCCGGGCCGGCCGATGTGGCGGCCGTGTTCGCCCAGTACGCGGCCACCGGTTTCGCCGCCATCGCCGTGGCATTGGTCGCTGCCCAGATCGCGACCACGTCGCACATCGCCAATCTCGCCGCGAGTTCGGTTGTGCTCGTGGGATATCTGCTGCGTGGTGCCGCCGACGCGACTGACGGGTGGGGGTGGCTGCGATGGTCGAATCCGATTGGTTGGGCAGAGGAGATCGATCCGTTCGGTGCGGACAACCTGCTTCCCGCCCTCCTGTCGCTGGCGGTCTTCGTGTTCGGACTCGTCGTGGCGGGATGGGTGGCGGTGCGGCGTGACCTGGGGGCAGGCCTGATCGCCCCGAGGGCGGGTCCGGCCGAGAGTGCCGGACTGACCAGCATCGAGGCCCTCGGCGTGCGCCTGTCCCGACCGCTGCTCATCTCCTGGATGGGCGGGCTGTTCGTCTATTCGCTGATCGTCGGTTTCATGCAGCCCTCCGTCGAGGATCTGACGAAGGGCAACCAGCAGTTCGATCAGATCCTGCGCGCGGCCCTCGGGGATGCCACCTTGAGCACCTTGTTCGGCATGACGATGATGGGATTCCTCGCGGTCGCATCGAGCGCCTGGGGAGTGAATCTCGCCGAACGGCTGCGGGCCGAAGAGACCGGTGCCCGCACCGAGGTCTTGCTCGCCACGCCGACCTCGCGCACCCGCTACTACCGGACGTATGTCGCCATCGCGGCGGGAGGCGCGGTCATCCTGATGGTCACTGTCGGGCTGGGCATGGTGATCGGGTCCGGAGTCGCCGGTGGCGGGTGGAGTACACCGGCGGTCAACGCGGTGCAGACGGGTGCCGCACAGCTCCCGGCAATCCTGGTCGTCGTCACACTCGCGCTCGCGCTGTATGCGATCCGGCCGGTGTTGGCGCATGTCGGCTGGATCGTCGTGGTCGTCTCGCTGTTCCTCGGCCCGCTGTCGGGCATGTTCGATCTACCGCAGTGGGTCGATGACCTGTCGCCCTTCACTCATTCACCGTTGGTGCCGGTGGAGTCGATGAACTGGACGCCCGTCGTGGTGATGCTCTGTGTGTCAGCGGTTTTCGCTACGGTTGGCTGGGTGAGCTTTCGACGTCGTCAGATTGGTTGATCAGTTCGTCCTCCACCGGGCCGGCGAGGTCGACATGCTCACCGAGGGGATCCTCGGGCTCGTCGTAGGAGCCCATCGAGAACGAACCGGTGTCCGGGTCGACGGTCACGGCGTGATGGGGAACCTCGTGGACGGCGACGATCAGACCGTCGTGCTCGGGCTGGTCGGCCTCCTCGGGCAACCCGGCGAACGTCGCGGAGATGGGTACCCGGTGTCGCTCGTGCCGATGCGCGCCCGGCGCGGGCTCGGTCTGCGCGAGTGTCCCGGTCCCGTCGCCGAGACTGAGATGCAGATACCTCGGACGCACCGCGAGGTCGTAGTGGAACGCGCGTAGCAGGGAGATGCAGGCGAGCACCATGACGATGGAGAACGGGACGGCGGTGGCGATGGACATCGTCTGCAACGCGGTCAGTGAATCGGTGCCACCGACCAGCAAGAGGACGGCGGCACACACACCTTCCAGCGCCGCCCAGTAGACCCGCGTCACCCACGGGGTCTCCATCTTTCCGCCGGTGGCGAGCATGTCGACCACCAGTGACCCGGAGTCCGACGAGGTCACGAAGAACATCACCACGACGATGATGGCGATCACGCTGGTGACCGCGGCCAGCGGAAAACCGTCGAGCAATTGGAACAACGAGGTGCTCGCGTTGACACTCCCGTCGTCGAGCATGTTGCCTTCCTGTTGCTGACGGAGAATGCCGGAGTCACCGAAGATCGTGAACCAGATGGCGCTGATGAACGTCGGCAGTAGCAGCACGCCGCTCACGAACTGACGGATGGTGCGGCCTCGCGAGATGCGCGCGATGAACATGCCCACGAAAGGCGCCCAGCTGATCCACCATCCCCAGTAGAAGATGGTCCACGAGCCCATCCACCCGTCGTCGGCGAACGGGGCGGTCCGCAGCATCAGCTCGGGCAGGCTGGCGATGTAGTTGCCCATGTTCTGTACCCAGGACTGCAGCAAGAACAGGGTCGAGCCGAGGATCAGGACGAAAGCGGCCAGGATTGCCGCCACCGCCATGTTGATGTTGGACAGCCAGCGCAGACCTTTGGTGACCCCGGTGACGACGGAGAAGATCGCCAGCCCGGTGATCGCGGTGATCATGATCACCACGACCCAGTTGTTGACGGTCAGCCAGCCCAGATACTCCAGGCCCGCGGAGATCTGCTGGATGCCGAAGCCCAACGAGGTGGCGACGCCGAACAGGGTGCCGACGATCGCGACGACGTCGACGAGATGTCCGATCCAGCCCTCGACCCGCTCGCGCCCGATGAGCGGCTCGAGCAGCCAGCGCACCGCCAGCGGACGCCCCTTGCGGAAGGTCATGTACGCGAGACCGAGTCCGACCACGACGTAGATGCCCCAGGCGTGCAGCCCCCAGTGGAACAGGGTCAGTTCCATCGCCTGGTTGGCCGCGGCATCCGTGGAGCCCTCGATGCCGCCGGCCTCCGGCGGGGTGACGTAGTGCGACAGTGGCTCGGCCACGCCGTAGAAGACCAGGCCGATGCCCATACCGGCGGCGAAGAGCATCGCAAACCACGACAGCACACCGAACTCGGGTTCCTCGTCGTCCTTACCGAGCTTGATGCTGCCGATGCGGCTGATCGCGCAGTACAGCGCGAAAATGACGAAGCCGGTGACGATCAGGATGTACCACCAGCCGACGCCGGAGGTGATCCAGTCGTTGAGCTGTTGGAAGGCGTCGGCCGCCGTGCTCGCGTAGATCACCGCGAAGGTCAGCAACGCGAAGATGATCAGTGATGCGGTCACGAACACCGGCTTGTGTTGTTCCCGCCAGGCATGGGCAAACATGTTCCGCTCCCTCTAAGAGCACTGCGCGGTCCTCATTCGGCGCGTCACGTTCGACCGTACTGCGGCGAATGCGTGGTCAGGCGGTGGAAGACGGACAATCGTTACGTTTGCTTTACCGTTTCCACGGTCGCTCTTTACCGACCCTACGACATCGCCTGCCCTGACGCGCGGCGCGGGAGCACAGGCGTGTGCGGCGGCGACAAGGCCCCGGATCAGAGGCCGGGCGCGGGTTTCACGTCGTTCCAGCCGGTGACGTCCTCCGGGCGGCGCGGTCCGGGACCGGTGTAGATGGCCGCAGGCCGGACCAGTTTGCCGAGCCGTTTCTGCTCCAGGACATGCGCGCACCATCCGGCGGTTCGGCCGCAGGTGAACATCGCCGGCATCATGTGCGGCGGCACCTCCGCGAAGTCGAGGATCACCGCCGCCCAGAACTCGACGTTCGTCTCGATCGCGCGGTCAGGTCGCCGCTCGCGGAGCTCGGTCAGGGCAGCCTGTTCGAGTGCGGCGGCCACCTCGTAGCGCGGGACGCCGAGCTCCTGCGCGGTGCGACGCAGCACCCGGGCGCGCGGGTCCTCGGCCCGGTAGACCCGGTGGCCGAAGCCCATCAACTTCTCCTTGCGGTCGAGCACACCCTTCACCAGACCACGTGCGTCGCCGGTGGTCTCCACCTCTTCGATCATGGGCAGCACCCGCGCCGGCGCGCCACCGTGCAGCGGGCCCGACATCGCGCCGATCGCACCCGACAACGCGGCCGCGACATCGGCGCCGGTCGACGCGATGACCCGCGCGGTGAACGTCGACGCATTGAGTCCGTGCTCGGCCGCGCTGACCCAATAGGCGTCGATGGCGCGGATGTGCTTGGGGTCCGGATCGCCCTTCCATCGGGTCATGAAGCGAGCCGTCACCGTGTCGCATTCGTCGATGACGTGCTGCGGCACGGCTGGTTGATGAATGCCGCGCGCCGACTGGGCGACGTAGGAGAGCGCCATGACCGAGGCCCGGGCGAGATTGGCACGCGCGGTGGCGTCGTCGATGTCGAGCAGCGGCTGGTAACCCCAGATGGGGGCCAGCATCGCGAGCGCGGCCTGGACATCGACCCGGACGTCGCCGGTGTGGATGGGCAGCGGGAACGGTTCGGCGGGTGGGAGCCCGTCGCCGAACCTGCCGTCGACCAACAGCGCCCACACGTCGGCAAAGGTGACGTTGTTCTCCACGAGGTCTTCGATGTCGACGCCGCGATACCGCAGGTTTCCGCCGTCCTTGTCGGGTTCGGCGATCTCGGTGGTGAACGCGACCACACCTTCCAGGCCGGGTACGAAGTCGTCGGGAACTGTGTTGGACATCGATACCGCCTAACGTCGACGCTGTGCCGTGGTGGAGCGCGTGGGAAACACTGAGGACTCTAAATCAGGTGCCATGAGCCGTCATACCGGAGAGTAACAATGCCTCGCGGAGTAGCCTCTCGAAAATGGCGGATCAACCGATAGACCTGCCGAACATGCGTGTCGGCTATGGCGGTGGCATACCGCCGAACGTCGGGGAGGGGGATCGAGCCGCGGGTGCGGACGGTGTCCGTGAGAATCTCGATCCGTCCTGGCTGCGCGGTGATCCGCCATGGCTCGACCTGTTCACCGTCTGGCTGCGCGAGGCGATCGACTCGCGGATCGCCGAACCCAACGCCATGGTGCTCGGGACCGCCGACGCCGGGGGCAGGCCGTCGACGCGCGCGGTCCTCTGCAAGGGTGCCGATGCCGGCGGGATCGTCTTCTACACCGGTTACGATTCCGACAAGGGCCAGGATCTCGCGGCCAATCCGTATGCCGCGGTGACATTTCCGTGGATCGCCCTGGAGCGCCAGGTGCACTTCCGGGGGCCGGTGGAACATGTGACACCCGAGGAGACCCAGGAGTACTGGTACATGCGGCCCCGGGGGTCGCAGCTGTCCGCGTTCGCGTCCGAGCAGTCGCAGCCGATCGGCAGCCGCGCCGAACTCGAGGCCCGTGCCGCCGCGGTGGCCGACCGGTTCGGCGGCTTCGATTCCGTCGACGAGGTGCCCGTACCGCCGACCTGGGGTGGGTACCGCCTGGTGCCGCAGGTCGTCGAGTTCTGGCAGGGCAGGGCGAACCGGTTGCACAACCGGGTCCGGCTGACGTGGGTCGACGATGGTTGGCGGGTGCAGCGGCTGCAGCCGTGAGGTGCGCCCGGCGACGTCGGGGTCCGCACTGAGTCCGCACTGAGTCCGCACCCAACTTCCCACTGAACTCCGCCCGGCACGGCGCCGCCGCCGGCGAAATGCCGACCGCCGCACTGTCTGGGGCGGTTTTGGGTAGGGGAGCCGTGCCGACCGCGGCAATCGTTACCTCCACTAAACTTCGCTGGTGCCCCGCTTGCTCGCCGACACCAGCCCGCTCGCCAACGCATATTTCCGTCGGCTGTGGACGGCGAACATCATCACCGTCATCGGTGCACAGCTCACGGTCGTGGCCGTACCCGCGCAGATCTACCAGATCACCGGCAGCTCCGCGTATGTCGGTCTGACCGGCGTCTTCGGCCTGGTTCCGCTGATCGTGTTCGGACTCTGGGGCGGTGCGTTGTCCGATGTCTTCGACCGCCGACTGATCCTGATCATCAGCACCTTCGGCCTCATCGGATGCAGTGCGGTGTTCTGGCTGCAGGCGGCGCTCGATGTCGGGAATGTCTGGCTCTTGTTGTGCGTCTTCGCCGTTCAGCAGGCGTTCTTCGCGGTGAACCAGCCGACGCGAACGGCGGTGCTGCCGCGCCTGCTGCCGTTGACCGAACTTCCGGCGGCCAACTCCTTGAACATGACCGTCATGCAGGCCGGCGCCATCGCAGGACCGCTCGCCGGTGGTGCGTTGATCCCGGTCCTCGGCTACTCCACGCTCTACCTGGTGGACACGATCGGCCTGTTCGCCACCCTGTGGGCGGTGATCCGGTTGCCGTCGCTCAAGCCCGAACACACACCCGGTGAGCGTCGGCCCGTCGCCGGATTACGTTCGGTCCTCGACGGTTTCATCTACCTGCGCGATCATCGCGTGCTGTTGGCCAGCTTCCTCGTCGACCTGATCGCGATGATCTTCGGCATGCCGCGTGCCCTGTTCCCGCAGATGGCGAACGAGAACTTCGGCGGGCCGGAGGGTGGCGGATGGGCTTTCGCCCTGCTCTTCGCGGCGATTCCGCTGGGTGCGGTGATCGGCGGAGTGTTCTCCGGCTGGGTCGGGCGGGTGCGTCGGCAGGGGCTCGCGGTCATCGTGTGCATCCTGATCTGGGGTGCAGCGATCACCGTGGCCGGGTGTGCCCTGTTCTTCGCCCACGGAACCGCGTTGCCGATCCTGCCCGTGGTGGTCGTCGCGCTGATGGTGGGAGGGGCCGCGGACATGGCCTCGGCGGCGTTTCGCCAGACCATGTTGCAGGCGGCCGCGACCGACGAGGTGCGCGGCCGGTTGCAGGGCGTGTTCATCGTGGTGGTCGCCGGCGGCCCGCGAATCGCGGACGTCACACACGGGGCGGCGGCCGCGGTCGTCGGCACCGCGGTGGCGACCGCGGGCGGCGGTATCGGTGTGATCGTCTTGACCATCGTTGCCGCGCTGGCCATTCCGGCGTTCGTCCGGTACCGCGCCGGACAGCTCGCGTGACCTCGCAGGTCGTGACCGGCGTGCGCGGCGACCTGCCTGATCAGCGAGATCGCTGATTCGGTGCCACTATGGGAGCCATGAGCGCGGTAGTCGACCACCCCGCGGGGACCTTTTCGGTGCCGGTCATCGACATCACCCCGTACACGGCCAACGGGAGCGCGGCCGAGCGTGCGGTGGTGGCCACTCAGCTCGATGACGCGGCGAGTACCGTCGGCTTCATCCAGATCGTCGGCCACGAGATCCCGCCGGCCGTCATCGACGAGTTCACCGCGGTGATGGACGACTTCTTCGCGCTGCCACTCGACGCCAAGAAGGCCTATCGCACGCCGCCCGAGATCAATCGCGGTTATTCGCCGCCGAAGTCGGAGTCGCTGTCGTTGAGCCTCGGCGTCGAGCCGGCCGATCGTATGAACGATTTCTTCGAGGCGTTCAACGTCGGTGTGGAGGCGACGGCCTATCCCGACCTCGACCTCCCCGACGATCAGTACGCCGGCAACACCTGGCCATCGGTCGACCACTTCGAGGCGGCGGTGTCGGCCTATTTCGCCGAGGCCTCTCGCGTGGCCCACGCGCTGACCCGCATCTTCGCCGACGCGCTCGACCTTCCGCCCGACTTCTTCGACAGCTACACCGATCATTCGCTCGACGTCCTGCGGATGAACAACTACGCGCTCCCGCCCGGCGAGGTGAAACTGGACGGGGACCTCACGGGTATGGGCGAGCACACCGACTATGGCATCGTCACGGTGTTGTGGGCCGACCAGGTGAAGGGCCTGCAGGTGCTCGACCGGCACGGTGATTGGCACGATGTGGAGCCGGTCGATGGCGCTCTGCTGATCAACCTGGGCGACCTGATGGCGCGCTGGACCAACGAGCGCTGGATGTCGACGTTGCACCGGGTCAAGCCGCCGGTCGTCGACGGGTCCATCGAGCGACGTCGTTCGGCGGCGTTCTTCCACGACGGCAACATCGACGCGACGATCTCGACCCTGCCGTCCTGTGTGGGTGCCGGCAGCCGATACTCGCCGATCACCGTCGGCGAGCACATCGGCGCCAAGCTTGCGGGTTCACGTGCCGGACAATCGAATCCATACGCCCGGCGGGAGGCGCAGCGGGTCCGTCAGGCGATGCAACGAGGGTTGGGCCAGCAGTAGGGGGTGGGGTGTGGGCGGGATCTCGATACGGCTCCTCGCTGCGCTCGTCGCCTACTCGATCAGCGGGGGAGGGCGTGATCTCGATAAGGCTGTCGCCTACTCGATCAGCGGGGAGGGCGGGATCTCGATAAGGCTGTCGCCTACTCGATCAGCGGGGAGGGCGTGATCTCGATACGGCTCCTCGCTGCGCTCGTCGCCTACTCGATCAGCGGAGAGGGGCGCTCGTCGCCTACTCGATCAGCGGAGAGGGGCGCTCCTCGCTTATCGATCAGCGGAGAGAGGCGCTCGTCGCCTACTCGATCAGCGGAGGATGGCTCAGCGGGGGAGGGAATCACAGGGCGGGACGCTCAACTGGTGCTGACCCGGCCCGGGTAGGTGGCCCGGCGCGCGGCGTGCACGGGGCAGTAGTGCATCGGGTTGTCGTGCTCGGCCTCCGGCGGGAGGTTACGGGTGGGGGTCTGCACCAGCGGCGCATCCGTGGCGACACGGCCGGTCACCCGATCCCAGGCGTCACGTGGTCGCGGATGGCGCAGGAGGCGTTTCGGCAGCGCACGGTGCATCACGAGATTGATCGCGCGGCCCAGCAGTCGGAACCGGCGTTCATCGCGTTCGGTCCAGGACAGGCCCATCATCTCGCGGACCGGCTCGTCGTAGAACCCGGTGGTGAGCCAGGTGAAGAAGCGCTGATTGGTCGGTGCCATGCGCCGGAACCAGATCGACTCCGGGATGAACCGGAGGAACGGGGGCGGCGGCAGCTGACCGATGTCAAGCACCGTGCGCACCGCTGGATGATCGCGAAGAACGTTGCGACACATGTGGTCCCAGTAGTCGAGGAAGTCCTCGTAGGTCTCTGGGACGGGACGCATCGACACGCCGTACATCGCGTACCAGGCCTTGGACTCCTCGAACAGTTGACGCTTCTGATCGTCGCTGAGCCACGGGCCGAATCGTTCACACAAGCGGACGTTGCCGTACCAGAAGGTGGCGTGCGCCCAGTAGAAGACGTCCGGATCGAGCGCGTGATAGCGCGAGCCGTCCTCCATGGTCCCCTTGATGTCACGGTGATAGTCCCGGACCTCGCGTCCGGTCGTGTTGCCCACCGCAACGCTGTCGAACACCACGCCGCTGATGGGATAGAGCGAGCGCATCAGGCGCTGCCACCGCTCGCCGAAGAAGTCCGAGTGATCCCAGACGGCGGCGCCCAACTTCGGGTGCATGTTCTGCATCGAGCCCGCCCACAGCCCCTGGAACATGCCCGTCCAGGTGCCCCAGATCTGCCACGTCAGCGAGTCGGGGCCCAACGGCTCGTAGTCCTCGGCGCGTGGACCGCGCACGTCACGCGGGTCGTCGGTCGCGCCATCGGGAGTGGTCGTCAGCACCTCGGTCATGAGACGAAAGACTAGAATCGTCTCAGCGGGGTGTCAATCGGGAGGATGCCGGCGCGTCACCGTTCCCGGAATCGGACCAGCCGGCCGGCGACGAGCTGGGCGGTGAGGTCGATCGCGCCGGATGTCAGGACGGCGACCACCGGATAGCCGCCGGTCACCGGATGGTCGGCGAGGAACAGGACGGGACGGCCGCTGGGCGGGATCTGCACCGCACCGTGCGGCACGCCCTCCGAGGCCAACTCGTCACTATCGGATCGATGTGTCACGAGCGGCTCCTCCGAGCCGGTCGGACGATCGAGACGCACGCCGACCCGGTTGCTGTCGACGCTGACCTCCCACAACCCGCGCAGCAGGTCGCGGGGCGACGCCACCTGGTCGCGGCGGGGTCCGGCGGTGATCTCGAGCTCCGCGACGTCGGAATCGTCGTTGGCCACCGGCGCGGAGGACACCGTCGGCCACGCGCCGGCCACCACACCCACCAACAGTCGCGAGCCGGCGCGCAACGGCTCCGGTCCGAGGCCGGAGAGCGTATCGGTGGATCGTGACCCCAAGACCTGGGCGACGTCGATGCCCCCGCGCACGGCGACGTAGTTGCGACAGCCCGACCTCGGGATACCGACGGCGAGCTCGGACCCGTGGGGCACCGTGATCGCGGCGTCGGTACCGACCGGTGAGCCGTCGACGAGCACGTCGGCACGTGCCCCGGTCACCGCGGTCACGAGCACGCCGGTCGCGCGAATGCGTAAGCCGCCCATGGTCGTCTCGATGACGGCGGCGGATTCCGGATTGCCGACGAGACGATTCGCGAGGGTCATGGAGGTTCGGTCGGCGCCGCCCGACACGGGTACCCCGAGGTGGGAGTAGCCCGGCCGTCCCAGGTCCTGGACCGTGGCAAGCGGTCCGGGCTCGGCGACGATGAGCGCCTTCGTCTGTGCCTCGGTCATCCGTCGACGAACCTCACCAGTGATCCCAGCTCCAGCAGAGCTGGGGGAGTGGCGGTCTCGTCCCACAGGGTGATCGTGGTCGAGCCCAGCAGATGCCATCCGCCGGGGCTGACGCGGGGATAGACCGCACTGTAGCCGGCGGCGAGGGCGACCGAGCCCGCCGGAACCCGGGTCCTTGCCTCGTCGCGCCGGCCGACGTGCTCAAACGGATGGTCCGGAACATCGTGCGGCACAAGGTAACCGAACCCCGGAGCGAAACCCATGAACTGCACCCGCCACACCGTGGACCGGTGGATCTCGATGACGTCGTCGACGGTGATGCCGAGAATGTCGGCGACGCTGGCGAGGTCGGGGCCGTCGTAGGTCACCGGGATGCGGACCTCACGCGGCGTCGAATCCTCGTCCGCGATGTCGGCCAGACCGCGAAGAGCCCGATGAATACCGAGGATGTCGACACCGCTGCCGCGTTCGGACTGCACGAGGAGGGTCTGTCCACTCGGGATCAGGTCAGCGACCTGCAAGGCGCCGGACTCGACGGCGCGGCGCAGTGCCGACGCCGCACGGCCGACGGCAGCCTGTGGGGCCGGTTCGGCGGAGAAATCGAGCAACACCGCATCGAATCCGGCGGGCAACTCTCGCATATGCCCAACCTACCGGCGCCGATGCGCACAAGTGGCACCATGACACCAGCAACAGGAGGTCGTTGATGCGTGAGATCGTGGTCTGCGGAGAAGCTCTGGTCGACGTCGTCCAGGCCGAATCGGCCGCGGGCAACACCGGCAGGCTCCCGGCGCTGCAGCCTGCGCTCGGTGGCGGTCCGTTCAACGTCGCGGTGACGCTCGGCCGGCTCGGCAGCGCGGTCTCGTTGTGCTCCGCGGTGTCCACGGACACCTACGGCGACGCGATCATCGCGGCTCTGCATGCCGCGGGAGTCGGGACCACGCTGGTCCAGCGTCGGTCCGAGCCGACCTCGCTGGCACTGGCCACCATCGGAGCCGACGGTGCGGCCCAGTACTCGTTTTATGTGGAAGGCACCGCCGATCGGCTGGTCGAGCCGCCCCGAACACTGCCGTCGACGGTGGCCGCCGTCTGTTTCGGCACCTTGTCGATGGTGCTGGAACCCGGTGCGTCGGTGTATGAATCACTGCTGCACAAGTGTCACGAGGAGGGCCGTCTGGTGGCGATCGATCCCAACATCCGGACGGCGGTGATCGACGACGCGGACGCCTATCGTCGGCGGTTCGCGTCCTGGATGGATGCGGTCGACCTGGTGAAACTGTCCGATGAGGACGCCGACTGGCTGGGTGTCGGCCCGGACGGGACCGGGCCGCAGGATTGGCTCGCGGCAGGTGTGAGCGCGATCATAACGACCGCCGGCGCCGAGGGGATCACAGTCGCCACCAAGGCCGGAACGGTACGTTCGCCGGCCTCCGCGACCACCGTGGTCGACACGATCGGTGCAGGTGACAGCGTTATGGGTGGAGTGCTCCGACATCTGGACCGCACCGGCGCACTGTCTCCGCGGGCTCTCGCCGAGCTCGGTCCCGACCAGTGGCGGCAGACCGCTGAATATGCAGGTCAGGTGGCTGCGATCACCGTTTCACGTCCGGGCGCGGACCCTCCGTGGGCGAGCGAGCTGGCAAGCGACTAGGTTGATACCCAACAGCTTCCTTATCCGGATCTGCGTAGAACATAAACTCTCACCTGAGTAAAGGGGTTCGAGTGTCCGCTGAAACAGTCCCAGCTGACCAGGCGTCCGATACGGCATCAGCGACCTTTACCTACCCCGGTGGTCAGCTGGAGCTTCCGATCCTGAAGGCGACCGAGGGTTCCGACTCCGTCGGCCTCGGCAAGTTCCTCGCCGAGACCGGGTTGACCACCTTCGACGGTGGCTTCGTCAACACGGCGTCGACGAAGTCCGCGATCACCTACATCGACGGTGACGCCGGCATCCTCCGCTACCGGGGCATCCCGATCGATCAGCTCGCCGAGAAGTCGACCTTCATCGAGGTGAGCTACCTGCTGATCTACGGGGAACTGCCCACCCCGGCTCAGCTCGAGGAGTTCACCGACAAGATCCGTCGGCACACGCTGCTGCACGAGGATCTCAAGCGCTTCTTCGACGGCTTCCCGCGCAATGCGCACCCGATGCCCGTGCTGTCCTCCGCGGTCAACGCACTGTCGGCGTATTACCAGGACTCGCTGGATCCCAAGGACCCCGAGCAGGTGGAGCTGTCCACGATCCGTCTGTTGGCGAAGCTGCCCACCATCGCGGCCTATGCCTACAAGAAGTCGGTGGGGCAGCCGTTCCTCTACCCGGACAACTCGCTGAGCCTCGTGGAGAACTTCCTGCGGATGACCTTCGGCTTCCCGGCCGAGCCCTACGAGGTGAACCCCGAGGTCGCCAAGGCCCTCGACATGCTGTTCATCCTGCACGCCGACCACGAGCAGAACTGCTCCACCTCGACCGTGCGCCTCGTCGGCTCGTCGCAGGCCAACCTGTTCACCTCGATCTCCGGCGGCATCAACGCACTCTGGGGTCCGCTCCACGGTGGCGCCAACCAGGCGGTGCTCGAGATGCTCGACGAGATCCGTGAGTCCGGCGGCGACACCCAGGCCTTCATGAACAAGGTGAAGAACAAAGAAGACGGTGTGAAGCTCATGGGCTTCGGTCACCGCGTGTACAAGAATTACGATCCGCGCGCCGCCATCGTCAAGAAGACCGCCGACACGATCCTGGAATCGCTTGGCGTGCAGGACGACCTGCTCGACATCGCCAAGGGCCTCGAAGAAGTGGCGCTGTCCGACGACTACTTCATCGAGCGCAAGCTTTACCCGAATGTGGACTTCTACACCGGCGTCATCTACCGTGCGATGGGCTTCCCGACACGGATGTTCACCGTGCTATTCGCCCTCGGCCGGCTGCCCGGTTGGATCGCCCACTGGCGCGAGATGCACGAGGATCCGTCCGGGAAGATCGGTCGTCCGCGCCAGCTGTACACCGGCTACACCGAGCGTGACTACGTGGCCATGCAGCAGCGCTGACGCTCTGCTCGATCCGACCCTGATCCGACGACTCAAAGGAGAGTCCCGTTGACCAGTGCTGAGAAGCCAGAAGTCGATTTCCCCGAAGGCCCCGCCCCCAGTGAACTGCAGATCGCCGATCTCGTCGTCGGCGACGGCGCCGAGGCGCAGCGCGGCGGCGTCGTGGATGTGCATTACGTCGGCGTCGAATTCGAGTCGGGTGAAGAGTTCGACTCCTCGTGGGATCGCGGCCAGTCCGCCAATTTCCCGCTCGATCGGCTGATCCCCGGCTGGCAGGAGGGAATTCCCGGCATGAAGGTCGGTGGACGTCGACAGCTCACGGTTCCGCCCCAGCTCGCCTACGGTCCCGCCGGGGCCGGACATCGACTGTCGGGCAAGACCCTCGTGTTCGTGATCGATCTGCTGGGCGTGGGGTAGCGACGAGCGCACCGGCACTGCTGTGGCTCAGACGCGATCTGCGTCTGAGTGACCTTCCGCCGCTCATCGCCGCCGGTGAGGCAGGCGACGAGATACTGGTCTGCTTCGTCGTGGACCCGCGACTCGAACAGTCGTCGGGTCCACGACGTCTGAGTTTTCTGTTCGATTCGCTCCGCGACCTGGACGATCAACTGTCCGGGCGGCTCCTCGTTGTACGCGGACGGCCGCAGGAGGAGATCCCTCGGCTGACGACAGCGGTGAACGCCACGTCGGTGCATGTGAGCGAGGACTTCTCGCCCTTCGGACGGCGCCGCGACGCTGCGGTGGCCGCGGCTCTCAAGGACGTTCCGCTCGAAGCCCTCGGGTCGCCGTACCTCGTATCGCCCGGCCGGGTCACCAAGCCGGACGGCGACCCGTACAAGGTTTTCACCCCGTACTTCAAGCAGTGGCGCGAGCATGGTTGGCGCAGCCCGGCGTCGTCGACGGTGAATCCGTCGGACCTGGTGAATCCCAGCGATATCCGACGTTCTGGGCGCATTCGTATTCCAGCAGCCCCGGTGACACTCGACCATCCGGCAGGGGAGAGCGCCGCGCTCGCGCGGTGGTCGGAGTTCGTCGAGGGCGGCCTCGCCGACTACGACACCGACCGTGACCGACCAGATCTCGATGCGAGCAGCCGGATGTCGGCCTACCTCAAGTTCGGCAACGTCCATCCCCGGACGATGGTCGCCGACCTCGGTCGCTCGAAAGGCGCCCAGGCATATCTCCGGGAACTGGCGTTCCGCGACTTCTACGCCTCGGTGCTGTTCCACTGGCCGGACAGTCTGTGGCACAACTGGAACAGCCAGTTCGACGACATCGATCTGGACACCGACTCCGATGCCCACCGACGTTTCGACGCATGGCGTTCGGGCCGCACCGGATTCCCCCTCGTCGACGCAGGCATGCGGCAGCTCGCCGAGACCGGGTTCATGCACAACCGTGTCCGCATGATCACCGCGTCGTTCCTGGTGAAAGACCTGCACCTACCGTGGTGGTGGGGTGCCCGGTGGTTTCTCGAGCAACTCGTCGACGGCGACATGGCCTCCAACCAGCACGGCTGGCAGTGGGCGGCGGGGACCGGAACCGATGCGGCACCGTACTTTCGGGTGTTCAACCCCGAGACCCAGCAAAAGAAGTTCGATCCCGACGGCGAGTACGTGCGACGGTGGGTCCCCGAGATCGACTCCGACGACTATTCGGAGAACATCGTCGACCACAAGGCCGAGCGCGAGGAGGCCCTGCGCCGCTTCCGGCAGATCTGACGGCACGGCTGGCTTCGCTGGTGGTGTGTCTCGGAAGGAGGTGGCCGGTATCCGGTGGAGCGATCGGCGTCTGGCAAGGCGGAGGAGGGAGTGATAGCGGCGCTATCTCGACCGACGACAACGCGGCCAGGCGTCGATCGAACGCCGGAGACCCGTCGCCTCCTTCCGAGACACACCACTAGGCTGACACGATGATCGGTTCGCCTGCCCCGTTTCTCGCCGACGTCGCCGCTCATGCGGAGTGGGAACACGCGGAGTGGTCGCCGGATCGCTCCGCCGGAAACGTGCGGATCGGCTACCTCGGGGAGGCGGATCGCCCGGTTGACTGGGTCGAGGTCACGCAGCAGTGCGATGTCGTCTACGCGCACCCGGAGGTCGCCCTCACCCGACGAGCGATCGTCGGCGCCGACGACCCCCGCTCGGCGGCAGAGGAATTGGCTGATCACGTCGCACGCAACCCGCAGGCGGCCACGGTGCTGGCCGCGGTTCTGCGGGCCGGGGTCCGCGCCACGGTTCGCGAGGCGCTCGACATCGAGTCCTGGGCCTATTCGACCCTGCTCGGGGGTGCCGAGTTCGCTGCATGGCTCAGCGCGCGCGGCCCACGGCCCCTGCCACCGACACCGCTCGCCCCGCCGGTGCTCGCCGAGCGTGACGACCACCGGATGACCATCACCCTGAATCGGCCGGAACGCCGCAACGCGTTCGGCGCGGCGTTGCGGGATGCCCTCGTGGAAGCCCTCGATGTCGCGGTCCTCGACGATTCGATCACCGAGATCCATCTGCGCGGCACAGGCCCGGTGTTCTGTGCTGGCGGGGATCTCGACGAGTTCGGCACCACGCCCGACCCGGTGACGGCACACTTCATCCGCACGGTCGGCGGCGCCGGGGTGCGGATCGGCGAGACGGCCGATCGCACCACGGCATTTCTGCACGGCGCCTGTGTCGGTGCGGGCATAGAGCTGCCCAGCCTGGCCGGTCGGGTCGTCGTCGACCCCGGAGTCGCGATCCGCCTGCCCGAGGTCGGCATGGGGCTCATCCCGGGCGCCGGTGGCACCGTGGGGATTCCGCGGCGAATCGATCGCTGGCGTACCTTTCATCTCGCCGTGACGGGTACGACGATCGGTGCCGAGACCGCGCTCTCGTGGGGTCTCGCCGATGAGATCGCGACTGTCGAGCCATCATCGGGCCAGTGACACGACCTCCGACCACTTGACGCGCGTTCCGGTACGCAAGATCGTTCGTTCATAGATTCGGGAAGCAAACCAGGTGGCGGCCGCGCAGGCCGCCACCATCAGCGCAAATGTCACGATGACCTGCACGATCGTGGTGTCGCCGGTGGCGATCCGGATCGGCATGAGCGCCGCGCTGAACGGCGGAATCCAGGTCAGCACCTTGATGAAGGTGGAATCGAGCGCCTGGATCCCGAAGACCCCGGAGTACATCACCGCCATGGCCAGGGTGGTGAGCGGCGCCGAACTGGCCGACAACTCCTCCTGTCGCGACACGAGCGCACCCGTTGCCGCATAGAGGGTGGCGAAGAACAGGAAGCCCAGGACGAACCAGGCGATCACCGCGGCGAACATGCTGATCGCGGCGGTCGGGATCGTCAGCAGACCGGTGATCCGACCGGCGATGAGCGCCGTCGCACCAAGAATCAGTACCTGCGCCAACGCGACGACGCCGATGCCGATGATCTTGCCCCACAACAGATGTAGCGGCTTGATGGTCGCGAGCAGCAGTTCGACGACCCGAGATGTCTTCTCTTCGACGACCCCCACGGCGACCATCGACCCGCCCATCATGATCGCGGTGATCAACAGAATCGTGCCGACCAGCGCGATCACGATCCGCTGACCTTCGTCCGGTTTGTCCGGGGTGGTCTGTTCGGTGGTGATCGAGGGGCGGGCCAGCGATGTCGCGTCGATGCCACGTTGCGTCAGAGAACTTTCGAGCTCGACCTGATTCACCGACGACCGCAGGACTCCGTCGACGGCGGGGCGCAGCCCGCTCTTGGAGATCGCCACATACGTGTGTGATGCCGGGCCCGCGACGAGTGCCGCCGCGAGGCCACCGGCGGCCACCTGGGCCCGGGCCTCCTCGGCCGACGAGACCGCGACCACGTCGACAGGGTTTCCGGTGGCCTCGCCGACCTGTTCGATGGTGCTCGTGAGTGCTGCATCGGTGCCGACCACACCGACCCGGTCGGGTTCGGAGTGCCCCGAGAACGCCGACCACACGACCGCGCCGACGATGATCACGACCATCACCAAGCCGGTGCTGATCAGGAAAGATCGGGTTCTCGCGCGGGTCAGGATCTCGCGTTCCGCGACAAGTCGGATCGATGTCCTCATGCCGCGACCACCTCTCGGAACAGTTCGGTCAGCGATGGGGTCGACCGCGCGAAGCGGTGCACCGGGCCGATCCGCAGAGCAGCGGTCAGAATCGCCTGGTCGTCGGCGACGTCGGGGTCGATGCGCAGGGAGGTCGCGTCCCGCGACGTGTCGTAGTCGGCGTGCAGGACACCGGCGAGGCCGTCCGCCCACCGAGTCAGTGCGGGGGGCCCGTGAACCTCGAGGGTGACGCCGTCGCGTTCGCGCAGTTCGGCGACGGCACCGAGTGCACGCATCTGTCCGCGCACGACGATGCCGACGCGATCGCAGAGCCGTTGTACCAGGTCGAGTTGATGCGACGAAAAGATCACCGGAATACCCTCGGCTGCTTTCTCTTTGAGGACGTCGCTCATCACGTCGACGGCGACGGGATCCAGACCGGAGAAGGGCTCGTCGAGCACGAGGACCTGTGGGTCGTGGATCAGTGCGGCGGCGAGCTGGACGCGCTGCTGGTTGCCGAGGCTCAGATCGGCCACGTTGTCATCGACACGCTGCTCCACGCCGAGGCGGGTGGTCCAACGACGCATGCTCTCGCGGGCCTGGTCCGGGGACATCCCGTGCAAGCGGGCCAGGAACACCAGCTGCTCACCGACTTTCATCTTCGGATAGAGACCGCGTTCTTCGGGCATGTAGCCGATGCCCCGACGGGTCTGCAGATCGATCGCGTGATCACCCAGACGGACCCGCCCGCCGTCGGCGGCCAGTACGCCGAGGATGATGCGCATCGTGGTGGACTTGCCGGCGCCATTGCTCCCGACGAAGCCGAAGATCTCGCCGGGCTCGACGTGAAAGGTCATGTCCTGTAGAGCGATCAGATCTCCGTACCGCTTGTACAGGCCGTCGATGATCAACGGGTCGTTCATGGGGCACTCCGTTCGTCGTCGCGCGCGGCGAGGTCCTCGGGGTCGGGGTCGTTCATCCACCAGGCGGTGAGCATCGTCGGCAGGACCACCGCGGCCACGACGAGGGTGATGAGCAGAACGCCGGTGGCATAGACCAGGTCGCCGCTCACGCTGTCCTGGAAGCCGAGACCCAAGAGGATCACGTAGGGGATGAACATGAGTAGGTACAGGGCGACGAAGCCGATGGATCGGGCCGAATTCCGCTGGGCGAGTTGAATCTCGTCGAGGGCCGGGATCGGTGTGTCGGCGATCGAGCCGGTCACGATCCGCAGCGCGAACTGAGCAGCCAACGAGAGGACGACGCCGAGGATGAACGGAATCGCGAACCAGGGCGTGAAGTACGCCATCACCGCGCCCACCAGCGCCACGGCCACCGCGGCCGCCTGGAGCAGCACCAACCGTCGGGCTCCCCGGCGGTTGCGGAGTGCCGTCAACTTCCCGGAGTGCTTTTCGTTGAACCGCAGATGGCGCTCGGCGCGCCACTCGTCATAACGTCGCCACAGTGCCGGCGTCGCGTCCGCCGGGATGGCCGAATTCGGGTCGGTCATGGTTCACCTCCGGTTCGTTGAGCTTCGGTGGTTCCGCGATACAGCTCCGCCGACATGGCCCCGAACTCCGTGCGGGCGAACACCGCCTCGACCGGAAGGTCGAACACGGCGCAGATGCGGAACGCCAGGTCCAGGCTGGGGTAGTTGTCACCGCGTTCGAGGGCGCCCACCGACTGGACATTGATGCCGACCAGGTCGGCGAGCTGTGCCCGTGACATCTTCCGCTCCGCGCGCAGTACGCCGATGCGGTTGAAAATCGGGAGCTTCTCTCCCCGTCGGACCGGACTCACCTAACCAAGTGTTGTGAAAACACAACATTCTGTCAAGTTGGATCTCAGGAGAGGGATCTCGATCCGTTCCCACTTCGTTCGTCGAGAGCGAGATCAGCCGCGATGATCGAGGTAGTCCGCGACGTTGCGCGCCGCCTCGCGTCCCGCACGGTTCGCCCCGATGGTCGAGGCCGACGGACCGTACCCGAGCAGCTGGATGCGCGGGTCGTCGGCGACGGTGGTGGCGAGTCGACCGGTCATGGTGATCCCGCCACCCGCGCCGCGAAGCCGCAGCGGGGCCAGATGATCGAGGGCGCTGCGAAATCCGGTGTTCCAGAAGATGACGTCGACGTCGAGGGCGTCGGCGCCCGAACTGTCGGCGACGCCGCAGTCCCAACAGACCCCGGTTTCGGTGATCCGGGTGAACATCGGCCGCCAGGCGAGGATGCCATCGTCCTGAGCGGCCTTGATCGCCGGTGTCAGCGCCAGGCCGGTCACCGAGACCACCGACGTCGGTGGCAGCCCGGCGCGGACGCGCTCCTCGACCCGGGCAACGGCGCGCCGACCCTTCTCCGGGTCGAACGGAGTGGAGTCGAAGACGGGTTCGGATCGCGAGCACCAGAACGTCTGCACATCTGCGGCATTGCGCGCGATCTCGATGAGCAATTGGACCGCTGAGATTCCCGCGCCGACGACGAGTACCCGCTTTCCGGCGAACTCATCGGGTCCGACGTAGTCATGGGTGTGCAGTTGCCGGCCGCGGAAGTCGCCGATGCCGGGCACATGCGGGACGAAAGGTCGTTCCCACGTGCCGGTCGCGTTGATGATCGTCCGGGCGGTGATCTGCGCGCCGCTCGCGAGAGTGACGGCGAACCCGCCGTCGCTGCGCTGAACGGTCCGGACGTCCACGGGGCGGTGCACCCGCAGTCCGAACTTCCGTTCGTATTTGCCGAAGTACTCGGGTACCGCGGTCGCGGCCGGAAAGGTGTTGCAGTCGCGGCCCAGCGCTTCGACCAGACCGTATCCGGGCAGATCGTGCACCCGATTGGCGGCGGCCAGGGTCAGCGTCTGCCACCGGAACTGCCAGGCTCCGCCGGGGCCGGAGGCGTGATCGAGTACCTGGTAGCGGTCGTCGAGCCCGAATCGTTGAAGGAAGTAGGCGGCGGACAGACCGGCCTGGCCGCCTCCGATCACCGCGACGTCGCAGGAGGCTTCTGGTTCCGCATGGTCGGGGGCACCCACAATGGTTCAGTGTGTCATCACGACTCTGGGTAGGCTGCGGCACATGATTCACTCGACTGCATCCGATGCCGTGATCACCATCGAGCTGGACCGTGTCGACAAACGCAACGCTCTCGACGAGGAGATGGTCGCCGGCCTGTCGAACGCCTTCGCGGCGGCGGTGGACGCCGAGGCCCGGGCCATCGTGATCACCGGGCGTGGGCCGGTGTTCTGTGCCGGGGCGGACCTCTCGGGGCCCGTCTACGACCCGGCTTTCCTCGACAAACTGGTGGCGACGTTGCAGCAGATCGAGGCCACACCCATCCCGGTGATCGCAGCTCTCAACGGATCTGCGCTCGGCGCCGGCCTGCAGTTGGCCATGGCCGCCGATCTGCGGGTGATGGCACCGGACGCGCTGGCCGGTATCCCGGCGGCAAGGATCGGTGTGGCCGTGGATGAATGGACGATCCGGCGGCTGGTGTCGCTCGTCGGTTCCGGTCCTGCCCGGGGCATGCTGATCGGGTGCGACCCGCTGTCGGCCGACCGTGCGCACGCGCTCGGATTCGCCAATCGGATCGGTGATCTGACCGACGCGCAGCACTGGGCCGCGATGATCGCCGACCTGGCGCCGTTGACCCTCCAGCACTACAAGATGGTGCTCAACGACGACGGCGCTCGCGACCGACCCGCGCCCGAACGGACTGCGGCCATGATGCGGGCATGGGAAAGCGACGACCTGGCCGAGGGGCGTGCCGCGCGTGCAGAGAAGCGGGCCCCCGTCTTCTCAGGACGTTAGATCTGCAGCACTCCTGAGTTCTCGGGCCGGTCGGCGGCCCTGTTGCGTCTCCCTCGATTTCGGACATTACCGGCCGTAGAAATCCCTGCGGCGTCGCAGTTTTCGTGCTCGAAACATACCGGTCAAGTGAACGAAACTGAGCATCCATATCTTTCTCCAATGGCGTTCTCCACCCCGGGAGTGCGCCTGGAATCCTTCGAGGAGACGCATGTCGAAAGAGGCGGAATTCACCGCGGACATCGGTGAGATAGAGAACGCCGAACACAGCATCATCGCGACGGGCGCCCAGGCGGCGGCCGCCCGGGAGTCGCTCGAGGACTACACACTGCGGTTCGCGCCACGCAGCTACCGCAAGTGGGGTCCGGGCGTCGTCGCCATCTCGGCACTGGGTGGTATCGCCTACCTGGCCGACTTCGCGATCGGTGCGAACATCGGCATCGCGAACGGCACCGGAAACGCGCTGCTGGGCATCGGGTTCTTCGCGATCGTGATCGTGCTGACGGGGTATCCGCTCGCGTTCTACGCCGCCCGATACAACATCGACCTCGACTTGATCACGCGCGGTAGCGGATTCGGCTACTACGGTTCGGTTCTGACCAACGTGATCTTTGCGTCGTTCACGTTCATATTCTTTGCGCTCGAGGGCTCGATCATGGCCCAGGGCCTCGAACTCGGCCTGAGTATCCCGTTGTGGCTCGGGTACCTGTTGTCGTCGGTGTTGATCATCCCGCTGGTCATCTACGGCATGAACACGCTGGCGAAACTGCAGGTGTGGACCACGCCGCTGTGGCTGGTCATGATGGTTCTGCCGTTCGCGTACCTGGTGATCTCGCATCCTGACGCCATCGGCGATTTCTTCGCCTTCAGCGGTGCCAATCCCGACGGAAGCCCGGCCGGAAAGGGTGTCAGCTTTGCCGGCACGATGCTCGCCGCTGGTGTGTGCCTGTCGTTGATCGCGCAGATCGCCGAACAGATCGACTACCTCCGATTCATGCCTCCGCGGACCCCGGAGAACTCCCGCAAGTGGTGGATCGCGACCCTGACCGCCGGTCCGGGCTGGGTCTTCTTCGGCGCCATCAAGCAGATCGTCGGCCTGTTCCTGGCCGTGTACCTGATCGGTATCTCTGTCGACAACGCCGGCATCGCCAATCAGCCGGTGCACCAGTTTGTCGAGATCTACCAGGACTTCCTACCGCACTGGCTCGCCCTTACGCTGGCCGTGATCCTGGTGGTCATCAGTCAGATCAAGATCAACGTCACCAACGCCTACTCGGGTTCGCTCGCATGGACCAATAGCTTCACCCGCGTCACCAAGACCTACCCGGGTCGCCTGGTCTTCCTGGTGTTCAACGTCGCCATCGCGATCGTGCTGATGGAGGCCGACATGTTCAGCTTCCTCAACAATCTGCTGAACTTCTACGCCAACTGCGGTATCGCCTGGATCGTCGCCGTGGCGTCGGACATCGCGATCAACAAGTACCTGCTGAAGATCTCGCCGAAGGAACCCGAGTTCCGTCGCGGTATGCTCTTCAACTTCAACCCGGTCGGATTCGTCTCCCTGATCGTGGCGGCCGGCGCGTCGATCCTGGTGTACTTCCACGCCTTCGGCGACACCATCCAGCCGTACTCGCCGCTGGTGGCGCTGATTCTCGCGTTGGTGCTGCCGCCGATCATCGCGTTGTCGACCAAGGGAAAGTACTACCTGCGACGCACCGACGACGGCATCGACATCCCGATGTACGACGACCACGGCAACCCGACCGATGTGCGGTTGACCTGCTGTGTGACCGGCATCGACTTCGAGCGCCCGGACATGATCGCCTCCGCGGTTCCAGGGCCGAACGGTGAGAAGCAGTACATCAGCTCGCTCGCACTGTCCTGTGACAAGACCGGCGAGCACGTGCTGCCCGCCCAGCCGGCGACGTAGCAGCTACGAGTTGGTCTCGGCGCGCCCCGGCGAAGCGATATGTCTCGTTTCGCCGGGCGCTGTCGATTCGGGCGGTCGCCGTCGTCGATGCGGCAGTCTGGGGTGGCGCCGCTCAGTCCTCGACGAGGTAGGTCATCAGGCCGGTCACCGTGACTTCGATGATCTTCCCGATGGCCACGTCGTCGGACGTACTCAGATAGGTGAGGGTGATCGTGTTCGTCGCCGCGATGATCACCGGACTGAGATTGGCGACCGGTTCGGTCCACCGCACATTCGCCTGCTCGGCGGTCACCTCGAGGCCGAGACCGGCCACCTCGTAGAGCCGTTCATACATCTGCTTGCCGACGGCCTGCAGTTCCGCGTGATTGTGCGCATAGATGCCGAGTGAGATGGTGGCCTGCATCCGCCCGGGATCAGCCTTGAGCAACGTGTAGAAGGCCTCGAGATGGCCCTGCATGTTCTTCCGCATCGCTTCCAGGCCACGAGCCTCGGTGCCGCCCGCCATCGGCAGGATCGTCTCGAGCATCCGGCTGATGTCGGATGGGACGGCGGTCTCCATCACCGCGCACAGCAGCGCCGTGCGGCTGTCGAACGCGTAGTGAAAGCTCGCCAGCGGCATGTTCGCATGGGCGCAGATACGGCGCGTGGTCGCGCCTTCGACGCCGTGATCGGCGATCACGCGGTATGCGGCTTCGATCAGGGCCGCGCGCCGCTGTTCGACTGACATTCGTGCCAACGAGGCCTACCCCCATGAGCACACACGGCCTGCGCATGTGCGTGAATCTGTTCGCCGAAGAATATCAGTGCAGATCGGACACCGTGCGCGAGATGGCGGGGGCGAACCCGCCAAACGGGTCATCGGGCGGTGAACACGGACCCAACGGTCCCTCTCGCGCGCCCGACCGCACTAGGCTGACCTCGTGACCACGACGACCGGATTTGGGAGTGCGGGCCTGGCCCGGCGCGCGGTGTCGACGCTGTCGACGGCCGGCCGATCCGCAACGGAGTCGGCCACCGCCATGCTGGCCCGCCGCGGGGTGACCTCGGCGCGTGCATTCGGCGCCGACGCCGACGAGATCTTGACGCACACGGTCGGATCTCCCCAGCTGCGTGACGGCGCGTTCCGCAATCTGCACGACATCGAATCCGCGGTCGACGCCGACCTGCGGGTGATTCTGGACATGGCCCGTCGGCCCGGGCGCCCGAAACGGGCGATCCAGGTGCTCACACCCGGGTTCGGCGACGAACCCGGCGACCTGCGCGTCACATGGCTCGGGCATGCGTCGGTTCTCGTCGAACTCGACGGGACCCGGATTCTCACCGACCCGGTCCTGAGTCGCCGGTGTTCGCCTTCTCAGCTGGTCGGTCCGGCCCGGATGCACCCGTCGCCCGTGACCGTCGACGACCTCCCGCCCATCGATGTGGTCTTGATCAGCCACGACCACTACGACCATCTCGACATGGAGACCGTCGTCGAGCTCGCCACCCGGCAACCCCAGGCCAGATTCGTCATGCCGCTGGGTGTCGGTGCGCACCTGATGCGGTGGGGGATCGCGCCCGAACGCATCGACCAGGCCGACTGGTGGGACGACCTGGCGGTGCGCGTCGGGGACACCGACCTCACGTTCAGCTGCTATCCGGCACGGCATTTCTCCGGACGTTCCCTGACGCGCAATCTCACACAGTGGTCGAGCTGGGTGGTGGCCGGTCCGACGCATCGAATGTTCTTCTCCGGTGACACCGGATTCTCGGAGCACTTCGACGAGGTCGGTGCCCGCGCCGGTTCGGTCGACCTGACGTTGGTGGCGGTCGGCGCGTACGACCCGGTGTGGCCGGATGTGCACGTGAATCCCGAGGAGGCCGTCACCGTGCATCGCATGATGACCCGGGGCCACCACCGTGACTCGGTGATGCTGCCGATCCACTGGGGCACGTTCAATCTCGCCCGCCACTCGTGGGCCGATCCCATCGCGCGTCTGCTTCCGGCGGCCGCGGCGAACGCGACCACGGTGATGGTTCCGCCACCGGGCGGCGCCATCGACCTCGTCTCCCGCGTCGGGACCGGACTCGATCACCCGGCGTGGTGGGAGGCGTCGGCGTGACCCAGGTGTCCGCCGCGACCACCGGTAACCCCGGCCTCACCGCCGACGAGGTCGCTGCGCGGGTGGCCGACGGCCGGGTCAACCAGCGCCCCGACCGCTCGGGCCGCACCGTTGGCGACATCGTCCGTGCCAACGTCTTCACCCGCATCAACGCGTTGCTCGGTGTGTTGTTCGCCGTCGTCGCCGCCACGGGATCATTCATCAACGGTCTCTTCGGGCTGCTGATCATCGCCAACAGTGGGATCGGCATCATCCAGGAGGTCCGTGCCAAACGAACCCTCGACAAACTCGCCATCGTCGGACAGGCCACCCCGATCGTGCGCCGCGATGGCACGGCGGCCGCACTCCCACCGGAGGAGGTGGTCCTCGACGACATCATCGAGATCGGTCCGGGTGACCAGGTCGTCGTCGACGGCGAGCTGGTCGAATCCCTGGCGCTCGACGTCGACGAATCACTGCTCACCGGCGAGGCCGATCCGGTGGACAAATCGCCGGGGGATCAGATCCTGTCCGGCAGCTTCGTCGTCGCCGGGACGGGTGCGTACCGGGCGACGAAGGTCGGTGCCGACGCCTACGCCGCCCAACTCGCCGCGGAGGCCTCGAAGTTCACCTTGGTGTCCTCCGAACTTCGCTCGGGAATCGATCAGATCCTCAAGGTGATCACCTGGCTGCTGATCCCCGCCGGCATCCTCACGATCGTCAATCAGCTGTTCATCAGCAACAGCGGTATCCGGGCGTCCCTGCTCGGTATGGTCGCCGCGTTGGTGCCGATGGTTCCCGAAGGCCTGGTGCTGATGACCTCGATCGCCTTTGCGGTCGGCGTGATCCGGCTCGGACAGCGGCAGTGCCTGGTCAACGAGTTGCCGGCGATCGAGGGCCTGGCCCGGGTCAACGTGGTCTGTGCGGACAAGACGGGCACCCTCACCGAGAACGGGATGCGTCTCGCCGAGGTCCGCCCGGTCGACGGCCCGGCGTCGGACCGGCTCGCCCACGTGTTGGCCGCCCTGGCCGCACACGATCCGCGGCCCAACGCCAGCGTGCAGGCACTCGCCGAGGCATACCCCGATCCGCCCGCTTGGACGATGAGCGCCATCGAACCGTTCACCTCGGCCAAGAAGTGGAGCGGCATGTCGTTCCGGGACGAGGCCGACCGGGACGTGGGCAACTGGTTGATAGGCGCCCCCGACGTTCTCCTGGACCCGGCGAGCGAGACCGCCTCGGTCGCCGGTGAGCTGGGCGCACATGGTCTGCGAGTCCTGCTGTTGGCGCAGACCGACGTCGTCGTGGACACCGAGCCGCCCAGCGGTGTCCCGGCACCCGGAAACGTCGCACCCGTCGCCCTCGTGGTGCTGGAGCAGCGGGTACGTCCGGATGCCCAGGAGACCTTGGAGTACTTCGGGAGCCAAGGAGTGGACGTCAAGGTGATCTCGGGCGACAACGCCCTGTCGGTCGGAGCGGTCGCGGCGTCGCTGGGCCTCGGATCGCCGGCGACGTCGGTGGATGCCCGCACCCTGCCCACTGACACCGGAGCGCTCGCCGACGTCGTCCGGCGATCCATCACCTTCGGCAGGGTGCGACCGGACCAGAAGCGGTCGATGGTCAAGGCCTTGCAGTCGGTCGGCGACACGGTCGCGATGACCGGCGACGGAGTCAACGACGTGCTCGCGCTCAAGGATGCCGACATCGGTGTGGCGATGGGGTCAGGCAGTTCGGCGGCTCGTTCGGTCGCGCAGATCGTGTTGCTGGACAACAAGTTCGCCACCCTTCCCTATGTGGTGGGCGAGGGTCGGCGGGTGATCGGCAACATCGAGCGGGTATCGAATCTGTTCCTGACCAAGACCGTCTACGCGGTCTTGCTGGCCTTGTTCGTCGGTCTCGGCGGCGTCTGCGGCAAGCTGTTCGGGTTCGGTTCGCTCAGCTATCCCTTCCAGCCGATCCACGTGACGATCTCGGCGTGGTTCACGATCGGCATCCCCGCCTTCGTCCTGTCGCTGGCGCCCAACAACGAACGCGCCCGCACCGGGTTCGTGCGGCGCGTGCTGTCACAGGCGGTACCGAACGGGATCATCGTCGGTCTGGCCACCTTCGCCACCTATGTGATCGTCAATCCGGGCGGTGATGGGATGAGCATCGGATCGCACGAATCGGTGGACTTCAGCCCTGCGCAGACCCAGGCCGCCACCGCGGCGCTGATCACGCTGCTCGCCGTCGCCCTGTACGTCCTTGCTGTGGTGGCCCGGCCGTACAACTGGTGGAAGGTGCTGTTGCTGGCGGTGTCCGTGGGTGCCTACGTCATCATCTTCACCTGGCCATGGACGCAGCACCTCTTCAAGCTCGACTCGTCGAATCTGCAGATGATCTCGGTGGCGTTCGTCTCCGCTGCGGTGGGTATCGCCGCGGTGGAGGCGGTGTCCCGCATCGTCCCGCGGATCATCGCGCGACGGGATGTGCAGCGGGCGGCTGTCTGACCGGGGTGTTTGCGCGCAGGAGCGAGCGCCCCGGCTCGTGTCTCTACACTTGGCCCCATGGATCTCAAGGGACTGGTGGACAAGGCGAAGGCCGCGATCAAAGGCAACCCGAGTTTGATCGACAAGGGCGGCGAGGCCGTCAACAAGGCGACCGGCGGCAAGTACACCGGACACGTGGACAAGGCGCAGGATGCGGTCAAGAAGGCGGTCGGCGTCGACGAGACGCCGGCGCCGAACGCGGCACCGCAGCCGTCTGCCGATCCGGTGAAACCTGAACCGCCGAAACAGGATTCGCCGACGCCCGAGCCGCCGACGCAGGATCGGCCGCAGCCGTAGGAGGGGTCGGCTCGTTCGTGGCGTCGTCGGCGCGGGGATGTCGACGATAGGCCGACACGGTCGGATCGTCGAGCACCCAGAACCGCCAGGGGACGTCGGCGGCGAGACGAACGCCGACGCGCGGTCCGACACCGATGTCAGCCGGCACCGTCCGGTCGCCCCGATCTACGTAGACGGGTGAACCGTCGTCGAGGTGACTGTCGAGATCGTCCATCGTGATGCCGAGCGCCCGGGTGAGGTTTCCCGGTCCGCGCGCGAGGGCGTGGGTGTGCTTCGCGGTCGGACGCCGTCGGCGCGCCAGGTCCAGCCCGTCGACGATCTCTCCGGCACGGATCAACACCGCGGAACCCTGCTCGGTGGGACCCGTCACCACATTGGCGCAGAAGTGTCCGTGAATCCGGTAGACATACAGCCGCCCGGCGGGGCCGTACATGATCTCGGACCTGGCTGTCCGCTTGAATCCGTGCGACGCGGGATCGTCACGTCCGCCGTACGCTTCGACCTCGGTGATGCGTGCGGCGACCCCGTGCCCGATCAGAACGGTGCCCAGGAGGGCTCGGGCGTGGTCGCTGACGCTAGGCTCACTGACCATGGCCAAGACAAGTGACTCCATCGACGTGGACTTGTCCGTCGAGGATACCTGGGCGGCCGCGTCCGATCTGACGCGCTATTCGGAATGGCTCGTGCTGCACGACGGGTGGCGCTGCGCATTGCCGGCCCCGAACGAACTGGGCGAGGGCGTTGCGCTCGCATCGGTGGTCATTGTCAAGGGAACCCGGATACGGTTCGACTGGACGATCGAGAAGTACCGCCCGTGCGAGCAGGTCCGGCTCAAGGGGAACGGCAAGGGCGGCGTCAAGGCCAAGCTCGATCTCGGCATCCTTCCGACGGAGGCCGGGTCGACAGTAACGTTCACAGTTGATCTCGGCGGCCTGCCGTTGATCGGGCCGGCGGGCAAGGCCGCGGCCATGGCGGTATCCGGGGACCTGCGGAAGTCGTTGGCGACTTTCCGTGAGGTGTTCGGCTGATCTGAGGGGGGACGGCGATGGGGCGCCATAGTTCGGGCGGTGACCGCCCGGAGCCGGGAGCGGAGCGAGCGGGCCGTGTGCCTGGGGAGCCGGGAGCGGAGCGAGCGGGCCGTGTGCCTGGGGAGCCGGGAGCGGAGCGAGCGGGCCGTGTGGCCGGGGAGCCGGGAGCGGAGCGAGCGGGCCGTGTGGCCGGGGAGCCGGGAGCGGAGCGAGCGGGCCGTGTGGCCGGGGAGCCGGGAGCGGAGCGAGCGGGCCGTGTGGCCGGGGAGCCGGGAGCGCAGCGAGTGGGCGGGTCTGCGCCGCGGAGTGGACCGATCGACACCAGGTCGGGCCGTCGCGCATCCGCCGGCGATGACGGGTTCGGCTTCGAGCACCGGCGTGCGTCGTCGGGACGTCGGGCGGGCTGGATCTGGGGCCTTGCCGCGTTGGTGCTGGTGGTCGCGCTCACCACGGGCTTCGTCCTGTGGCGGACGGGCGCGGTGGGGTGCGCCGACCGCACGTCGGTCGCGGTCGCGTCCGATCCGGCGATGACCGGGGCGTTGCGCTCGGTCGCACAGAAGGCCTCGGAGGACAGCTGCTTCGATTTCAAGGTCACCGGAGTGGCCGGCGCCGAGGTGCCCGGCCAGCTGACCAGCGGCGACAAGTCGCCCGACCTCTGGGTTGCCGACTCGCAGATCCAGGCTCGCCGGGTGACCACGCAGGTTCGTCGCGACCTTAACCTGATCTCGCCGTCGATCGCGACGTCGCCGACCGTCGTCGTCGGCAAGTCCGTGCCCGAGCTGACGAGCTGGGTCGACGTGATGAAGCTCCAGGATCTGCGGACCGGTAGTCCGATCGACACCAGTACCGGCGATGCCCCCATCGTCGGTGCGCTCGCCGAGGAGAACAGTGGCGATCTGACCGACAATCAGCTGACATCGGCGATGACGGTGTTGGCCATTCAGCAGAACAATGCGCGCCTGGAGAACGACAGCGACGGCGTGCGGCTGAATCTGGCCAACACGTCCGACGTCCCGGTGGTCACCACCGAGCAGCAGTATCTGCTGTTCACCCGGACCCACAGTGGCTCGGCACTGAAGGCGTCGGTGCCGGCCGACGGCACCGTCATGTTGGATTACCCGATGGTGAACACGGCCGGTGCGGCGCGCAGTGATACCGCGGCCGAGGCCGGTAAGGCGCTCGCCGACAAGCTCGCGTCCGATGAGGGGGTCAAGGCGCTCAACGGGTCGGGGTACCGCGATGCCGCGGGCGATCCACTCCCGGACAACGCGGGCGTGGGCCAGGTGAAGGTTCTCCAGCTGAAGGATCCGACGCAGGTCGACAAGGCGATCCGTCAGTGGCAGGTGCTCGGTGTGCCGATCCGAACCCTCGTCGTCGAGGACACCTCCGGATCGATGGCTGCGCCGGCCGGGGACACGACGCGTGCCGGGCTGTTGACCGAAGCGTCGCTGACCGGGCTGAAGCTGTTCCCGAACAACACCATGATCGGTGCCTGGGCCTTCGGCATCGACAAGGGCGGGCCGGACCAGGACTGGAAGTGGATGTCACCGATCCGCAGGCTCGATGCGGACGCGGTCGGCGGCGGAACGCACCGCGACGAACTGGCCCGGGCCACGCGGCGCGGTCTGGCGCCGTCTCAGCTCGGGGGCGGCACGGGTCTGTACGACACGACGCTCGCAGCCTTCAAGGAGGTGCAGAGCAGCTACGACCCGAACTACTCGAACTCGGTCATCATCATGACCGACGGGCAGAACGAGGACCCCAACAGCATCAGCCTGGACACGTTGCTGTCCGAGCTGAAACGCCTCGAGGATCCGGCGCGACCGGTGCTCGTGCTGACCATCGGTATCTCCGACGACGCGGACACCGACGCGTTGAAGCAGATCGCGGATGCCACCCCGGGTGGCACCACATATGTCGCGAAGACCCCGGAGGACATCCAGAACGTGTTCGTCGATGCGATCCAGGCCAGGATCGAGGCGGCCGGCCGCTGACCGGCTTCCGATCGAGCCGGGATACCGAGATCGAGATCGGCGACGGATTCGCTGTCAATGGTCGTCGGCGGCCACCCGGCGCAGCACGGTGAGGACGTGCTCGATCATCGGCGAGGGCTCCGCGGCGACCCGTGCCACGGCGAGGTCGACCGTGGGCGCATCGGGTACGAGCGGTAGGTAGCGCACGCCGGCGATCCCGAGCGCCGCGGTCGGCTCCGGCACGATCGCCACCCCGAGGCCCGCGGCGACCAGCGTGACCAGTGTCGACGTCTCGGCGACCTCATGGCGGATCTGCGGGACGAATCCGGCGGCCGCGCAGATCGAGGCCACGATCCCGTTCATCACCGAGCGGCCCTGGCCGGCGTGGGCGATGAAGTCCGCATCGCGGAGATCGGTCGCCGTCACGGTGTCGCCCGCCGCACGCGGATCGCCATCGGGCATCGCGACGAAGAGCCGGTCGTGGCGGATCGTCTCGACGACGACCTCGGAGCCACCGACGGGTGGCCGGAGCAGGGCCAGGTCGATCTCGCCGGACAGCAGCGCCGAGAGCTGGGCCGGCGCGAGCATCTCGCCGCGCACACTCACATCCAGGTCCGGCAGTTCCTCACGCAGCGCGCGGACGAGCCGGGGGAGCAACGAGTAGGTCGCCGACCCCACGCACCCGATCGCCAGCGAACCCTGTCGACCTTGCGAGATCCGTTGCGCGTGCAGTCCGGCCAGGTCGACGGCGTCGAGGATCTCCTCCACCCGGCGGAGGTACGACTCGCCGGCGGGGGTGAGCTCGACGCGACGGGTCGAGCGAACCAGCAGCTGCACGCCCAGCTCCTCTTCAAGCTGTCGGATCTGCTGGGACAGCGGTGGCTGAGCGATGTGCAGGCGTTCCGCGGCGCGGCCGAAATGCAGCTCTTCGGCGACCGCTCGGAAATACCGAAGGTGGCGCAACTCCATGATTAAGACTCTACGCATATCAAAAATGTCGAAATGGATACTTCTCAATATCGGCGAGCGTTCCTATCGTTGACGTATGACCAGCACCGCCTCCGACATCGTCATCTGTTCGCCGCTCCGCACGCCGGTAGGTCGGATGGGGGGCGCTCTCGCCCCGCTCACCGTCACCGACCTCGCCACCGGGCTGCTGCGGGAACTGGCATCCCGCACCGGACTGGGCGAGGGGGACGTCGACGACGTCATCCTCGGCCAGGGCTACGCCAACGGTGAATCGCCGGCGATCGGGCGGATCGCCGCCCTCGACGCCGGCCTGGGCGTCGGAGTCCCCGGCATGCAGGTCGATCGACGCTGCGGCTCGGGGCTGCAGGCTATCCTGAACGCTGCGTCGCAGGTCGCGACCGGGGGAGCGCGCCTGGTCGTCGCGGGTGGTGCCGAATCGATGTCCAACGTCGAGCACTATGCACTGGGCCTGCGGACCGGCATCCGGCAGGGCGGGGTCGAGCTGATGGACCGCCTCGACCGCGGCCGTCTGACCGCGGGTGGTGAGAGCCATCCGGTTCCCGGCGGCATGATCGAGACCGCGGAGAACCTCCGGGCCCGCTACGGGATCGGGCGGCAGGAACAGGACGAACTCGCCGTCACCTCGCACCAGCGGGCGATCGCGGCTCACGAGGCCGGGCGCTTCGCCGACGAGCTGGTGGCCGTGACGGTGCCCGGCAAGCGGGGCAAGCCGGACGTCGTCGTCGATCGCGATGAACACCCGCGCGCCGATGCCACCGTCGAATCGATGGGCAAGCTCCGGCCGATCCGCCTCAAGCTCGACCCCGAATCAACGGTCACCGCGGGCAATGCGTCCGGACAGAACGACGGTGCCGCCATGTGTGTGGTCACCACGCGCGCCGAAGCGGAACGTCGAGGCCTCGACCCCATGCTGGCGCTGACCTCCTGGGCGGTCACCGGCTGCGACCCCGAGACGATGGGCATCGGTCCCGTCGGTGCGACCGCAGCCGCGCTGGACCGCGCGGGCCTGACCCTCGACGAGATCGACCTCATCGAACTCAACGAGGCCTTCGCCGCCCAGGTGCTCGCCGTCCTCGCCGAATGGAAGGTCGACGCGACAGATGAACGCCTGAATCCCAACGGCTCCGGCATCTCGCTCGGTCATCCGATCGGGGCCACCGGGGCCCGCATCCTGGCCACCGCAGCCCACGAGGCGCGGCGCCGGGGCTCACGCCGGGTGCTGGAGACCATGTGCATCGGCGGCGGCCAGGGGTTGGCGGCGGTCTTCGAGGTGATCCGATGAGCGCCGTGGAGGTCGAAGCGGTCGTCAGCGGGCGGCCCGAGGGGCCCGCGGTCGTGTTGTCGAACTCGCTGGGCTCGACCTACCGGATGTGGGATGCGCAGCTGGCTGCTCTCGAAGAGCGCTTCCGCGTGGTCCGGTACAACACCCGGGGCCACGGGCAATCGCCGGTTCCGCAGGGACCGTACACGATCGACGATCTCGCCGATGACGTGATCGCCCTGCTCGACCGACTCGACATCGAACGCGCGCACATCGTCGGACTGTCGCTCGGGGGAATGACCGCCATGCGGCTCGGTGTGCGGAACCCGGAGCGGGTCGAGCGGCTTGCTCTGCTGTGCACGGGCGCCCAACTCACTCCGTCATCAGCGTGGACCGATCGGGCTGCTACCGTGCGCGAGCGGGGCAGCGGTGCCGTGGCCGAAGCCGTTGTGCAGCGCTGGTTCACCGCTGACTACCTTGCGGCACAGCCGGATTCCAAGGCCTACCACGAGCAGATGGTCGTCGACACGTCGGCCGAGGGTTATGCCGGATGTTGTGAGGCGATCGCGGTCATGGACCAACGTGCCGACCTGTCCTCGATCGTCGCACCCACGCTGGCGATCGCCGGCGCCGACGATCCGGCCACTCCGCCGCCCAAACTCGAAGAGATCGCCGAGAGCGTGAAGAACGGCCGACTGCTGGTCGTCCCGCACTCCGCACACCTGGCGAACGCCGAACAACCCGAGATCATCACCCCAGCACTGACAGAGCATTTGGAGCACTCATGAGCATCGACAAACTGGCCGGTTCCGCCGCCGAGGCCGTCGCCGACATCCCCGACGGCGCCAGCCTCGCGGTCGGAGGGTTCGGTCTCGCCGGCATCCCGTGGTTCCTCATCGAGGCGTTGCTGGAACAGGGCGCCGGCAACCTCACCATCGCATCCAACAACTGCGGCGTCGACGGCGCCGGCCTCGGGTTGCTGCTGGAGGCACGCCGGATCGACAAGGTCATCGCGTCCTACATCGGTGAGAACAAAGAGTTCGGCCGCCAGTTCCTCGCCGGTGAGGTCACCGTTGAACTCACCCCGCAGGGCACCCTGGCCGAGCGGATGCGCGCCGGTGGCAGCGGCATCGGCGCCTTCTACACCCCGACCGGTGTCGGCACCCTTGTCGCCGACGGCGGACTGCCCTGGCGTTACAACCCCGACGGCAGCGTCGCCCTGGCCTCCGAACCCAAGGAGGTGCGCACCTTCAACGGGCAGGACATGGTCCTCGAGGAGGCGATCGTCACCGACTACGCGTTGATCCGTGCGGCCGTGGTCGACAAGGCAGGCAACTGCAAGTTCCACGCGGCAGCCCGCAACTTCAATCCGCCGGCCGCGATGTCGGGCCGCACCACCATCGTCGAGGCGGAGAAGGTGGTCGAGGTCGGCGAGCTCGCGCCCGACGACATCCACCTGCCCGGCATCTTCGTCAAGCGCATCGTCGCCCTGACCCCGGAACAGGCGGCGCGCAAGGAGATCGAACAGCGCACCACACGTCCCCGCCCCGGCCAGACCGACGCCTGACCCGGCACACCAGTAGGAGAACTCTCATGACCTGGACTCGCACCGAGATGGCCGCCCGCGCTTCACGAGAGCTGCGGCCCGGTGACTACGTCAACCTCGGGATCGGTCTGCCGACACTGATTCCCGATCACCTGCCCGACGACTCCGGCATCATGCTGCACGCCGAGAACGGCATCCTCGGCGTCGGCCCGTATCCCTACGATGACGAGGTCGACCCCGACCTGATCAACGCCGGCAAGCAGACCGTCTCGGTCCTGCCCGGAGCGTCCTACTTCGACTCGGCGACCAGCTTCGCGATGATTCGCGGCGGTCACGTGGACGTCGCCGTGCTCGGTGGCATGCAGGTGTCCGGCAACGGGGACCTCGCCAACTGGATGGTGCCCGGCGCGATGGTCAAGGGCATCGGCGGCGCAATGGATCTCGTCAACGGGGCCGGCCAGGTCATCGTGCTGATGGAGCACAGCACCAAGAAGGGCGACCCCAAGCTGGTCGCACACTGCTCGCTGCCGCTCACCGGACGTTCCGTGGTCACCCGCGTCATCACCGACCTCGGTGTCTTCGACGTCAACGGCACCGGTTTCGACGTCGTGGAACTGGCTGACGGCGTGGACTTCGCACACGTCGAGGCCAAGACGGGCGCGCCGCTGACGGACCGCACGTCGGCCGCTGTCCCCGTCCCCTGACGGCCTGTTCCTCGGTTCTTCCCCCGGGTATCGTCATATCCCCCAACTGCTTTCGGCGGATAAGACGAGACCCGGGGGAAGAACTGTGCCGAGGTCATCGGGCGACGCCGATTGGCGGGCAAGGCCGGTCACCGGCGTGCGGCGGCGAGCTCGGAGCGTGACCGCAGGCCGAGCTTCGCGTAGATCCGGGTCAGGTGGTATTGGACGGTCTTCGGCGAGATGTACAGTTCGGCGGCGACCTCCCGATTCGAGAGGCCGCGCGCGACAAGCGCGGTGACCGCTTCCTCCTGGGGGGTCAACTCGACGATGCCGCGATCCGCGCGGGTCACGTTCAGGCCGCCCGCCTTGAGCTCGCGGTCGCAGCGCTGGACATAGGTGGTGGCACCCAGCGACAGGTAGATCTCGCGGGCGGTGGTGATGATCGCATCGGCCGCACGGCGTTTCCCCGCGCGTCGCAGGGTCTGACCGTACGCGAAGTTGACGCGGGCGAGGTCATAGCGCAATGGGAGACCGTCGAGTAATTCGAGTGCCTCCTCGAATGTCTTTCGGGCAAGTGGTATCTCGCCGGTTGCGCCGAGGAATCGCCCGCGCGCGTACTTGAGCCGTGCGCCGGCGGAACGGTGACCGCGCTCCGACGCCCGCTGTTCGTGCGGTCGGAGCAATGCGTCCGCCGCGTCGAGTCGTCCGCCGATCACCATCGCGTTCGCCAACACGTCCACCCACGGCCAGAAGCCCGGTTCGGTGAGCGCGGGTACCTCGTCGGCCAAGCGGATCAAGGGATCGAGCACGCGCTGTACCCTGGCGTAATCTGCTGCCGCCTCCGCGATCTGGGCTCGGGCGAGCATCTCGGGAATGCGCATGATCTCGTAATCCCCGGCTCCGGTGGCACCGAGTTCGACGCTGCGCTCGGCCTCATCCCAGTCACCGCGGAGCGAATGAATCGCCGCGGCAGTCCAATTCAACAACGGACTGGCCAGCTCGATACCACTGGCGCGGGCCAGCGAGCGGCCGGCGTCGACGGTGTGTAGCGCCTGTTCCCAATCCCCGGTGACGAACTGGGTGCGTGCCAGCCAGGCTTGCGCCCACAGTGAGATCCGTGTGGAACCGCCGAGGTTCGCCATCGACACCGCCGTTTCGAGATTGCTGCGCGCGGCGCCGACGTCATCGAGACCGAGCTGCAGCCACCCTCGACCCATCGTGGCGCGCTGGGCCTGGGCGCCGAAACGGATCCGTTCGGCAAGCCCGGCGTAGTCTGACGCCGCCTCCTGCGGGCGCCCGGACCACGCCAGGCCCAGACCCCGGATCACCGCAGCCTCCACGCCCGCGGGGGACTGGCTGCCCGCCATGGCGATCGCGCGATCGGCCCACTCCACGAGTTCGTTGCCTTGGCAACGCACCAGATTGTGCAGGACATAGCGTTGGGCGATGACGGCGGCGATGTCGGGATCACGGTCGAAATTGACGATGCCCCAGGCTCGGTCGAGACGTATGCGTGCTTCCGCCGAGCGTCCCCGGAGGATCGCGAGATATGCCAGAGACGCGTTGCGCAAAGGGGTTTCACGCATGCTCTCCACCACCGGTACCAGCGCGCCGGCATCGATGCAGTCGCCGGCCGCCAACAGTGCATCGACGGCGAGGGTTATGCGGGTGTCGCGAAGGACCGGGTCCGCGGTCAGGCGGCCGGCCTGCCGGTAGAGCCCGGCCGCCTCGGCCCATGCCCCGTCGGCGCCCCGGCGCTGTGCCAACTCATCGAGGTCGTCGGCCAGGTCCGGATCGAAGGTGGGGGTCGCGGCCACGCGATGGTGCAGTCGGCGTGCGGGGTCGGTGACGATGTCCGCGGCGCGGCGATGTGCGTCACCGACGGCACGCATGCCCATCACCTCGAGTACTGCTGCGCGGGTGAGTGAATCGATCAGGCGTGGTTCGGTTTCGGCTGGGGTGACCCCGGCGGGCCGCTCCAGCAGCCCGCTGCCGGCCGCGACGTCGAGGGCGCTGAGCGGGTTGTCGTCGATGCCGGCGAGCGCCACCGCGGCATCAAGCGGTTCGACCTCATCCAGCACGGCGAGAGCTTCGACGAGCGAACGTGCCTGCGGGGTACACCGTGTCAGCCGTTCGCGCACGTCGGCGACGGTGTGGTTGGGCGCCGGCAGCGTGTGGTCACTGCGTGCCCACACGCGGGTCGGGACCTCGTCGAAGAGGGCCAGGATGTCTCGCGGGTTTCCGCCGGTGTGCCGAACCAGGTGGTCGACCATCGACGGATGGAGCACCAGCCCCCGGATGCCGGCGAGTTCGCCGACCGCCGCACCACCCAGGCCGTCGAGGCGCATCTCGTCGGCGATCAGTCCGGGCCACAGGACCCCGGACCGCGACGTGGTCAGGACGACCAGAACCCGTAGGGACCGATGTGCGCGCGTCGTCGACAGGAGCATCTGCATCGATTCGGGATCGACGTACTCGGCGTCGTCGACGACGACGATCGCCGGCTCGGTGCCGTCGAGCCGTCCCACCAGTAGACGCGCGAGCTCGTCCGGGGATGCCGAGTCGGGGACCTGGAGCAGCTGACGCGCGACCGCGCAGGGGGAGTCGGTCTCCCAGGGCGCGGCCTGCGCCCACAACGCCCGGGTGTCGTCGTGGGCGTCGCGATGCCCGTGCCCGAGCCTTGCCACCAGGGTGGACTTCCCGATTCCGGGGTCGCCGCGGATGACGAGAAACTCGGGACCGGTGATCGACTGGGCGCGGGTGAGCAGGCCGCTGATCTCGGTATCCCTTCCCACGCACTCGGCCACGACGATCATCGCCTCATCGTATGTCCGATCCGGTCGACGCCTGCCCGAATCGGGTGCCCGGTCAGCCGAGGTCGCCGCCCGCCACCGGGAGCACGGTCCCGGTGATGTAGGACGCCTCGTCGGACGCCAGGAAACAGATCGCGGCGGACTGCTCGTCGAGCGTGCCGTAGCGGTGCATCAACGACGCCGACAGGGTCTGGTCGATGTGCGCCTGGAACCAGTCCGCCTCGGTGGCGTTCGTGGGGGCCGGTGTGCCTCGTGAGATGCGCCGCGGGGGTGCCTCGGTACCACCGGGCGCGGTGGCCACCACACGGATTCCGGCGTCGGCGTACTCCATCGCCAGCGACGCGGTGATCGCGTTGATGCCACCCTTGGCCGCCGAGTACGGGATGCGGTTGATCCCACGTGTGGCCGCCGACGACACGTTCACGATCACGCCCGCACCCCGCTCCAGCATCGACGGCAGGGCGGCGCGACAGGCGAACAACGTCGTCATCAGCGATCGGTCGATCTCGGCGCGGATCTCCTGATCGGAGAACTCGGTGAACGGTTTGAAGTTGATCGCCCCGCCGACGTTGTTGATCAGCACATCGATGCGCCCGTAGGCGCGCAGTGCTGCCGTCACCACGGACTGCGCACCGTCGTAGGTCTCCAGATCGGCGAGCGCCGGAATGGCACCGGGACCGGTGGCGGCCAGCTCGTCGGCCAGGTCGCCCACGATGTCGGCGCGGTCGGCCAACACCACCTTGCCTCCCTCGGCACTGATGCGGCGGGCCGCCTGCTCGCCGATGCCCTGCGCGGCCCCGGTGACCACCACCACCTTGCCGGCGAATCGGCCGGGGGTGACGAAACGTGGTCTCTTCGCGGCCATCTCGTCGGCCATCGCACGTCGCATGGTCTGCTTGGAACGATCGGCGTGGGCCGAGATGAGCGCTCGCGCCGCATCGTGGTCGCCGGATTCGAACGCGGCCACGATGTCCACATGATCCTGCGCGCACAGTGGGTGGCACCAGGTCGCGTTGCGCAGCACCTCACTCATCCGGCCCTTCACGCCGAGGGCCTTGTAGGCCTCGAGCAGATGGCTGTTGCCGGTCAGCGTGAACAGGTAATCGTGGAAATTGGCGTTGGTCTCGGTGTATTCGGCGGCATCGACGAACTGGTCACCCTTCACGAACGGGAGCGTGGTCTCGGCGAGCAGACGGTATCCGGCCAGTTGCCGACTGGTCAGACGCCCGAAGGTGAGCTCGAGCGCACCGAGCTCCAGCGCTGCGCGCGCCTCGAACAGCGCGTCGGACTCGTGGATCTCCGGGTGTTCCTCGCCGATCTGGTAGCCCTCGGCGGTGACCGTCGTCGAATCCGGAACGGCCGGGGAGTCCGGCGTCTCGGTCGACGAGGACGGCTGCTCGGGTGACGACGAAATCTCCTCTGCGACACGAGGGTGCAGTGGTGTGACGTCTCGGGGCGCGAACACCTCGTGGCCGGCGATCCCGCGGGCGGCGGCCGGGAGCAGTGTTCCCTCGTCCGGATCGAGAACGGCGTCGCCGCCGCTCGGGGACCAGACCTGCTGGCCGCCGATGCGCAGTCGCGAGTCGTCGTCTGCGATTGCGGTCAGCGGTTCCGGCCACGGGGCGATGTCGCTGCGCGGCAGAGTGATCTGACCGGCGATGGCGCGCGCGTCGGACGCCGGGATCACGCCCTCGTCGGAGATCGCCGGCGACGTGGCAGCGGGGACGGCGTCTGCGGGTGCCTCCTCGGTGGCGGGAGCCGCACCGGCCGGGACCGCGAGTGCGAACTTCTCGTAGTAGAAGCCGGTCGGCTCGATACCGGCGTCGGCGACGTGTTTGCGCACCGACTCCACCATCGGTGGCGGTCCACACAGATAGATGGCGACGTCGCCGTCGTAGAGGTGGCCGGGTTCGATCAGGCTCATCACGTAGCCCTTGTTGACCGCTGTGCTGGCCGGATCGGAAACGCAATGGTCCCAGGTGAATCCGAGTAGCGCGCCGGCGAAGAACTCGATGTCGTCGAGTGCGACGAGGTCGGTGTCGGTGGACACGCCGTAGATCAGGTGCACCTTGCGGCGACTGTTGTCGTCATGCAGTTTGCGCAGCATCGACAGGATCGGGGCCAGGCCGGTGCCGCCGGCGAGCAGCAGGACCGGGCGGGTCGCCTCCCGCAGGAAGAATGAACCGTGCGGGCCGGTGAAGGTGATCGATTCGCCGCGGGTGGCCCGTTCGGTGAGGTAGGTCGACATCGCGCCGCCCGAGGTCAGCTTGACCAGGAAGACGAGACGTTCCTCGTGCGGCCCGTTGGCGAAGGAGTAGGAGCGAGACAGCAACCCGCCCTCACCGTCGTCGGTGCCCGGAACGGCGATGTTCACGTACTGACCGGGGAGGAAAGCCAGATCACCGCGGTTGGGGATCTCGATGCCCACCCGCATCGTCGACTCCGAGAGCCGATCGAGATCGACGATCGTGCCGGTGAAGGTGGCCGCCTGGGTCTTGGCGATGTCCGAGGTCGCCGAGATCTGCAGCACCAGATCGGATTGCGGTTTCATGCAGCACGGCAGCGCGTAACCGGCGTCCGACTCGTCGTCGGTCAGAGCGTCTTCGATGTAGGTGCCGCCGTCGTACTCGCCGGACTCGCAGAACGCCTTGCAGGTGCCGCAGGCCCCGTCGCGGCAGTCGAGCGGGATGTTGATGCGTTGCCGGTAGGAGGCGTCGGCGACGGTCTGGTCCTCGCGGCAGGTGATGAACCGTGTGACCCCGTCCTCGAAGGCGAGGGCGACCTGGTGCGTGCGGGAATCGGCACTGCTCGACGCCGCGGCGTCGCGGTCTGTCGTGACGGTCATGGGGTGGACTCCTAGAAGTGGTAGATGTCGACCACGTGGTGGATGTAGTCGTTCTTGAGCACGATCGTCTTGCGCCGGATCAACGGTTGCTCACCGGAGAAATCGATCGTGTAGAACGAGGTGCCGTAATACGGGTCGACGGTGTTGTACCGGAAATACATGGTGTGCCAGTTGAATCGGACGTCGACGAGATCGCCACGCCGTTCGATGACCTCGACATTGGTGATGTTGTGGCTCGTGCGTGGTTCGGGCAGCGAGGTCGCCGAGGAGCGCTCGGTCCGGATGCGGAACACCCGGTCCTCGAGTCCGCCCTTGTTCCCGTAGTAGATCAGCGAGATCTCGCGTTGTGGGTTTTCGGTGAGCCGGTCGGAGTCGTCCCAGGACGGCATCCAGTAGACGACGTCGTCGGCGTAGCACTCGAGCCATTTCTCGAACTCGCGGTCGTCGAGGTAGCGGGCCTCCCGGTAGAGGAATTGCTCGATCATGTTCTGGGTGATGAGCTTTTCGGAACTGGTCGATTGGTTCGCGGGCTGCGTGGTGGTCATCGGGTGATCCTGTTCGGAGTGTCTGGGGTCTCGGGTCTCGGGTCTCGATACGCCCTCGGCTGGCGCCTCGGGCTACTCGACCAGCGAATTGGAGAGTGGCGGTTTCCGCGGATCGAGTAGCAGCGAACGGAGTGAGTCGCGTATCGAGATCGAGGGTGGCGTGGTCTCGATACGCCCTCGGCTGGCGCCTCGGGCTACTCGACCAGCGGAGGGGCTGGCGCCTCGGGCTGCTCGACCAGCGGAGGGGGCTGGCGCCTCGGGCTACTCGACCAGCGAATGGTTGGCCCCTTCCGCGGCGTCGGCCGCTTTGCGCATCGTCTCCAGCCAATAGCCGTGCTGCACCGGATAGAGACCCTCGTCCTCGTTCTTGACGCCGGCGGAGATGACGCCCGTCATGCCCAGGGTTTCCGCGACGGGATCGGGTCCGGTCAGCCAGTGCTCGGCGCCACGGCTCATGTCGTTCCACGGTGCGGCCTGGGCGCGGAAGGTGAGCTGGCAGGAGCGGAACTCTTCCAGATCGTCCGGGGTCGCCATCCCGGACGCGTTGAAGAAGTCCTCGTACTGGCGGATGCGATGTGCGCGGGCGGCATCGCTCTCACCCTTCGGTGCGATGCAATAGATCGTCACCTCGGTCTTGTCCGGTGCGATCGGCCGGAAGTGACGGATCTGCGTCGAGAACTGGTCCATCAGATAGACATTCGGGTACAGGCACAGATTGCGTGACCCCTTGACCATGAACTCGCCTTTGGCGTCTCCGAATTTCTCCTTCAGCTCGTCCATCTTGTCCCACAGCGGCCGGTCTTGCGGGTTGGCCGCCCAGGTCCACAGGCAGAGATGGCCATTCGGGTACGACCAGTAGCCACCACCGGATTTGCCCCAGCCGCCGGCGTCGAGTGCCTTGGTGTCGTTCTTCGATTCGCCGGTGCTACGGCGCGACGTGGTCGCCGCATAGTTCCAGTGTGTCGCGGTGACGTGGTAGCCGTCGGCGCCGTTCTCCGCCTGCACCTTCCAGTTGCCGTCGTAGGTGTAGGTGGACGCGCCGCGCACCACCTCGAGGCCCTCGGGGGACTGGTCGACCAGCATGTCGATGACGAGTCGGGTGTCACCGAGGTGATCGTCGAGCGACGCAACGTCGTCGTTGAGGCTGCCGAACAAGAATCCGCGGTAACTGTCGAACCGGGCGACCTTGGTGAGATTGTGGGAACCGTTGACGTTGAAGGTGTCGGGGTAGCCGGCCCCTTCGGGGTCCTTGACCTTGAGCAGGGTGCCGTCGTTGCGGAAGGTCCAGCCGTGGAACGGGCAGGTGAGGGTCATCCGGTTGTCGGTCTTACGACGACAGATCATCGCCCCGCGGTGCGCGCACGCGTTGATCAGGCAGTGCAGCTCGCCATCCTTGTCGCGGGTGATCATCACCGGTTGCCGGCCGATATAGGTGGTGAAGTAGTCGCCGGGGTTGGGCACCTGGCTCTCGTGGGCCAGGTAGATCCAGTTGCCCTCGAAGATGTGCTTCATCTCGAGTTCGAAGATGTCCTCGTCGGTGAAGATGCGACGATTCGCTCGGTAGACGCCGGATTCCCGGTCGTCGATGACCGCATCGGACAGGATCGACTGCACATGCTGCAGGTTGTCGGTGATCGACGCGGTCATATTTCTACCTCCAGGTGGTCTGTGGGCTGTCCCTTGACTCTGGCACCGCGTGTTGCCGATCACACCAGGGCAATTGCCAGTCCTGACCAAGCATCCAATTGATCGATGAGATTGATCAATAGAGAGAATCTGTGTCCTTGTGTCGTATGTATGGCGGATCTACCGTGGATGCAGACGTGGTGCCGGTCACAGTGATCGCCACGTGCGACGAGGCAGACCGGACGAGACAGATCGACGGCGAGACGCAGTACAGGAGGTGCGCAGCGACCATGGAGCTCCGCCATCTTCGCTACTTCGCAGCCGTCGCCCAGACCTGCCATTTCGGACAGGCCGCGACACAGTTGCATGTGGCTCAGCCGGCGTTGTCGTACACGATTCGCCAGCTGGAGTCGGAACTCGATGTCACCCTGTTCACCCGGACCACCCGCCAGGTCGCACTGACGCCCGCCGGGGAATACCTCAAGGTCGAGGCCGAGCGCATCCTGGCCGGTGTCGAGGATGCCGTCGACGGCGTGCGCCGCATCGCGGCGGGTCGCAGTGGCCTGGTTCGGCTGGGGATGACCGGGATCGCCGCGTTCTCGCACCTGCCGCGGATTGCGCGGGTGATCAAGCGCGAGCTGCCCGACGTCGACCTGGCGATCCAGTCCGACATGCTGACGCCGGTCCAGTGTGAGGCGCTGCGCGATTTCTCGCTCGACCTCGGTGTGCTCCGCCCGCCCGTGGTGGGTGACGAGGTCGCGATGCGCACCATCGACATCGAGCCGATGGTGCTGGCCGTCTCGGCGGATCATCGACTCGCGGTCGAACCGGTGGTATCGGTCGAGGACCTCCGCAACGAGCTGTTCGTGATGTACGACAGTCGCGATTCGGCCGTCAACGATGCCGCCATCCGGACCTGCCATCGCGCGGGGTTCGTTCCCCAGCGCGCCCACGAGGCGCCGGGGACGGCGGTGCTCCTCGCGCTCGTCGCCGCCGGACTCGGGGTCGCCGTTCTGCCGGCCTCGGTGCGATCCCTGCCGCTGGACGGCCTGGTCATCCGAGACCTGGTCGACGGCGGCACCGTCGAACTCGCGCTCGCCTGGCGCAGCGATCAGGACAACCCGGTCGTCGAGGCCGTCGCAGCCGTCATTTCTTCCGCTTTCACCGTTCGGACCGACGTCGCGGCCCCGGTTGGAACCGGTCCCGCCGCGATCGGCTTCGCAGGCCTGCCGTCGGATCCCCAGTTTGGAGAACACCTATGAAAATCACTGCGGTCGAGGCGATCCCCTTCGCGATTCCGTACACGAAGCCGCTGAAATTCGCTTCCGGCGAGGTGCACGCGGCCGAGCACGTGCTGGTGCGGGTGCATACCGACGACGGGATCGTCGGTGTCGCCGAGGCGCCGCCGCGCCCGTTCACCTACGGCGAGACCCAGGACGGCATCGTCGCGGTCATCGAGAAGGTGTTCGCGCCACAGGTGATCGGTCTGCCCCTGCTCGAACGGGAAGTGGTGCTGGGCCGGGTGTCGCGGACCGTCGGGAACCCGACGGCGAAAGCGGCTCTGGACATGGCGATCTGGGACGCCCTGGGCAAGTCGCTGGGCCTGCCGGTGGCCGAACTGCTCGGCGGTTTCACCGACCGTATGCGGGTCAGCCACATGCTCGGCTTCGACGACCCCGCGACGATGGTCGCCGAGGCCGAGAAGATGCGCGACACCTACGGGATCAGCACCTTCAAGGTCAAGGTCGGTCGCCGGCCCGTGTCGCTGGACACCGACGTCGTGCGCGCCCTGCGTGACCGGTTCGGCGACGACATCGAACTGTACGTCGACGGCAATCGCGGCTGGACGGCGTCGGAATCGTCACGCGCCATGAAGGAGATGGCCGATCTCGGGCTGCTGTTCGCCGAGGAGCTGTGCCCGGCGGATGACGTGATGAGCCGACGCTGGCTGGTCGGACAACTCGACGTTCCCTTCATCGCCGACGAATCCGTGCCGACCGCAGCCGATGTCACGCGCGAGATCCTCGGAGGCTCGGCGACCGCGATCAGCATCAAGACCGCCCGCACCGGTTTCACCGCGTCGCAGCGAGTGCATCACCTCGCCGAGGGGCTCGGCGTGGAAGTGGTGATCGGCAACCAGATCGACGGACAGGTCGGCACCGCGTGCGCGCTGGCGTTCGGCACCGCATTCGCATCGACGTCACGCTATGCCGGCGAACTCTCGAACTTCCTCGACATGAGCGACGATCTGCTGGCCACGCCGTTGCAGATCAGCGATGGCCACCTGCACCGTTCATCAGCCGCCGGGATCGGTTTCGAGATCGATCCCGACAAACTCGACCACTATCGACTCGATCGGAGCTGACGATGCTGTTCCACGTCCGCATGGATGTCAACATCCCGCACGATCTCGACGCCGAGACCCGGGCCGAGACCGTGGCCCGGGAGAAGGGCTACTCGCAAGACCTGCAGCGCAGCGGCAAATGGCCACACATCTGGCGCATCGTCGGCGAGTACTCCAACTATTCGATCTTCGATGTCACCGACAACGACGAACTGCACGAGATCCTTTCCGGATTGCCGCTTTTTCCCTACATGAACATCTCGGTGACCCCCCTGGCCACCCATCCATCGGATATCGCTGCGGGCTGAGTCGGCCCTCACCCACAGCGTCAGCCCAAGGCCACACAAGAAGGAGCACGACCCATGACCGACATCAGTTTTGACGCCGAAGTCACCGCGAAGGCCGCCGAATCCGGCGCCAACGCCTCGGCCCGATTCCGCGAACGCATGGAATCGGCGGGAACCCGGGCCGGCGTCGTCGACACCGAGCGCGTCAACTACCTCGCGTCCAAGGTCATCAAGGGCCTCAACGACATCATCATCGAGGACAAGGTCAGCTACGAGGAGTACAACGCTCTCAAGGCATGGCTGATCAAGGTCGGCGAGGACGGCGAGTGGCCGCTGTTCCTCGACGTGTGGCTCGAGCACTCTGTCGAAGAGGTCGCCAGCGCGCACCGCGAGGGCAGCAAGGGCACCATCGAGGGTCCGTACTACATCGACGGCTCACCCGAGCTGTCATGGAACGGCACCATCCCGATGCGCGACGACGAGCCCGGTACCCCGCTGGTGTTCGCCGGTCAGGTGCGAGCCGTGGACGGCACGCCGCTGACGGGCGCGAAGATCGAGCTCTGGCACGCCGACGATCTCGGCTTCTACTCGCAGTTCGCCCCCGGACTTCCGGAGTGGAATCTGCGTGGCACCTGGACCGCGAACGAGGACGGACGCTTCGAGATCCACACCCTGCGTCCCGCGCCCTATCAGATCCCGACCGACGGAGCCTGCGGCCAGCTCATCGCCGCCGCCGGCTGGCACGCATGGCGTCCGGCGCATCTGCACTTCAAGGTCAGCGCCCCCGGCTACGAGCTGATCACCACCCAGCTCTACTTCCCCGGCGACCCGCACAACGACGACGACATCGCATCGGCCGTGAAGCCCGAGCTCATGCTCGACCCGCACGACAACCCCAACGGTGAGGGCGTCGCCGTCGACTACGATTTCGTGCTCGACCCCGAGCACTGACACGTCGCGTCACCCTCGGTCGATCTCCGCGCTCACGCTGCGGAGATCGACCGACTCGTGACGGCCGCCGGCCGGAAGCCGTCACGAACAGCTCGAAACCCATGCTCGCCGAAGGACCCTCATGCTCGTCGCACCCACCACGCTGGTCGCCGCCACCGCATCGGACGATCTCGCACCCGCCCGCCGGCAGGCACAGTCGTGGCGTTCACCAGAGATCGCGATCGCCGATCGCGACCTGACCGATGCGGCGCTCGCCGACCTCGTGGCCACCGCGGAGTCCACCGGCGAGGATTCGTTCGCGCGGGCGGTGACCGCGATTCAGTCGGCCCGTTCCGGACGCTTCCCACGGATTCCCCATATCGACGCGGCGACCGAGATCTTCCACAGCTTCTTGCGGCATGACCTCATCGACGGATGGCTCTACGTCCGTGAGTCGGATGGCTATCTCCACCCGTACCTCGTCATGGACATCACGATGGAGCATGCGGACCGCACGCATGGCCCACGGATCAAATTCACGATGGAGGCGGACAACGCCACGGTGAAGCGCCCGTCGCGCAAACCCCGGGTGCTGTATTTCGAGGAGACCGAAGTCGTCGGCAAGGTACCTGCCGACGTCCTGGTCGCCGGTGGCGCCTACAAGGAGTCGCCAGAGCTCAAGGCGGAGTACCAGATTCGCCGTGACGAATATCAACGGATCATCGACGAAGGATTCGGCAAGCAGTTCAGGTTCACCGGCCGGGTGATCCGTACCGACGACTACCGTTCGCCGAACAAGCGGGAGAACCGCAAGGTGGTTCACGACGTTGCACCCGGGGAGATCGCGGCCCTGCGGATGGTGGCGTCGTCGATCCTGTTCGACGGCGATGACTACGGCCCGGTTCCGGTGATCACCGCCGTGCGGGTCTTCGACCTCGGCGCCCAGGACTTCCTGGATGTGAACACCGGAGACCTCACCGACTACGTCTACGATCCTCACCTGCAGGACAAGTTGGTGCTGCCCGAGGAACAGCGCGAGTTGCTCAACATCCTCACCACCGACATCACCGTGTTCACCGGCGACATCATCGACGGCAAATCCGCGGGCAACGTCATCCTCGCCAAGGGCCGACCAGGCGTCGGGAAAACTCTCACCGCCGAGGTGTATGCCGAGGTCACCGGCCGTCCGTTGTATTCCATCCACTCCGGCTCGTTGGGGGTCACCCCGGAACTGGTGCGCAAGAACCTCGAGGTGATCTTCGATCGCGCCAAGCGCTGGGATGCCGTGCTGCTGCTCGACGAGGCCGACGTCTTCGTGATGGAACGTGGCCTCGATCTGTCCCAGAACGCGATCGTCGCCGAGTTCCTGCGCACCCTCGAGTACTTCGACGGCCTGCTGTTCCTCACGACGAACCGCATCGACGGTGTCGACGAGGCCATCCTGGCCCGATGTGCGGCGGTCATCGGATACCAGCCACCCGGTCCGAAGGATGCGCGTCAGGTCTGGCAGATTCTCGCGGCCGGCAATGACGTTCTGCTCGGTGAGGACCTGCTCGACGACCTCGTGGGCGGCTTCCCGGACATCACACCGCGCGACATCAAGATGTTGCTGCGGATGGCGTTGCGAATGGCCCGGCACCGCGGTACCGAACTCGACGCGTCGGTGTTCGCTGCAGGCGCGGTGTTCCGAGGATTGCACTACGTGCCGGTGGCCGAACGGCGCTGACGCCCTACCCTCGGAAGTTGTGGAGTACCGATTCGAGATCGCCTCGTTGTTGGTGTCGTCTCGGCACGCCTATTTCGGGCGTCCGAAGGACGGACCGGCCGGCGAGGTCGAGACCCTGACCCCGGACGGGGTAGAGATCGTCGCCGACAAAGGGATTCGGGGCGACCGGTTCTTCGGGGTGCGTGCTCATACCGAGGCCGCGGTGACGTTTCTCGCCCTCGAGGCGTGGCATGCGGCTGCCGGCGATGTGAACCCGTCGGTGGCGCGGCGCAACGTCGTCGTCCGCGGCCTCGAGCTCGATCCGTTGCGTGGCCGGGAGTTCGAGCTCGACACGGGTGACGGGCCGGTCCGGTTTCGCGGTGGTCGCCCCGCGCACCCGTGCTCGTGGATGGACACGGTGGCCGGCGAGGGTGTGCGCAAGGCCCTCATCGGGCGCGGTGGCCTGCGGGCACAGCCGTTGACGTCGGGCATCCTGCGGGTCGGACCGGCGGTGATCCGCACCGATGCCGAACTCGATGCCGCGCGCGCGGCCGACCAGGTGCGGCGCGCTCAGCCGTCGTAGGCCAGAATGCGTGCACTCCTGGTGATCTCGATACGGTTCCTCGCCTAGCGGCTCGTCGCCTACTCGATCAGCGGTGGGTGTGGTGATCTCGATACGGTTCCTCGCCTAGCGGCTCGTCGCCTACTCGATCAGCGGTGGGTGTGGTGATCTCGATACGGTTCCTCGCCGCCGGAGTCGGAGGCTGCGCCCTTCGCTGGTCGAGTAGCCCCTGGAGTCGGAGGCTGCGCCCTTCGCTGGTCGAGTAGCGCCGGGCGAGCTTGCGAGTCCGGAGCGTATCGAGACCACGCGCGTCAACCTGCCAGCGCGCGCAGGAAGAATCCGAGGTTGGCCGGCTTCTCGGCGAGGCGGCGGACGAAGTAGCCGTACCATTCGCTGCCGTAGGGGATGTAGACGCGGACGCGATGCCCTTCGGCGGCCAGTCGCTGCTGTTCGTCGGTACGAATGCCGTAGAGCATCTGGTGTTCCCATGAGTCCGACGACCGCGAGAACTCGGCAGCCAGCTCATGCGCCGCCCCGATCATGGTCGGGTCGTGACTGGCGACCATCGGATATCCGTTGCCCTTCATCAGAATTCGCAGGCAGCGGAGGTACGCCTCGTCGATCTGGCCACGATCGGTGAACGCCACGGTCGGCGGTTCCGCATAGGCGCCCTTGCACAGGCGGATCCGTGCCCCGGATGCGGCGAACTCGCGGCAGTCGTCCTCGGTGCGGCGCAGATAGGCCTGCAGCACGGTGCCCAGATCGTCGAACTCGTGGCGCAACGACCGCACGATGTCGAGTCGCTCGTCGACCGTGTGATGGTCCTCGGCGTCGATGGTCACCGACGCCCCCGCCGCACGCGCCGCCGCACAGATGGTGTGGGCGTTCTCCTCGGCGATCTTTCGACCGTGCCGTGGCAGCGACTGGCCCAGGGCGGTGAGCTTGAGCGACACCTCCAGGGCATGCGGCACGCTCGTCGTCAGTCCGGACATCGATCGCAGCAGAGACAGATACGCCTCGACGGTCGCCGTTGCGCTCGTCTCGTCGGTGGTGCCCTCGCCGAGGTGGTCGATCGACACCGCCAAGCCGGAATCCAGCGACGTCCGGATCGCCGACAGCACATCGGCTTCGGTTTCGCCCGGGACGAAACGCTCGACCACGCGCTGGGTCATCGTCAGGCGTTGCGAGGTCTCCTTGATGCGATCGCTGCCCGCCGCCGCGGTGATGATCGGGCGCAGGGCGGTGTCGAAGAGTTTGCTCATCGCGGGTGTCACTCCTTCGCCATGTGCGGGTAGTCGGATGCGGTGGGCGGCACGAAGGTCTCCTTGATCGTGCGCGTCGAGGTCCAGCGCATCAGGTTGGCTTTCGACCCGGCCTTGTCGTTGGTGCCCGAGGCGCGGGCACCGCCGAATGGCTGTTGTCCGACGACGGCTCCGGTCGGCTTGTCGTTGATGTAGAAGTTTCCGGCCGCTTGACGCAGGGTCGTTGCCGCCGCCTTCACCGCGTCGAGGTCGGTCGCGATGATCGATCCGGTCAGCGCGTACTTCGCAGTCGAGTCGACGAGTCGGAGCGTCGAGTCGAAGTCGGCGTCGTCGTAGACGTGCAGCGACAGCACCGGACCGAAGTACTCGGTGGAGAAAGCCTCGTCGGTCGGGTCATCGGACAGCAGCACGGTGGGCCGGATGAAGTAGCCGACGCTGTCGTCGCAGTGTCCGCCGACGGCGACGGTCATGTGCGGAACCGTCTTCGCGCGGTCGATGGCCGCCACATTCTTGTCGAATGCCCGCCGATCGATCAGCGCACCGCCGAAGTTCGACAGGTCGTGCACATCGCCGTAGGTGAGCTCGCTTGCCTCGGAGAGGAAGTCGTCGCCCATTTTCTCCCACACCGACCGCGCCACATAGGCCCGCGACGCGGCCGAACACTTCTGTCCCTGGTACTCGAATGCGCCGCGCACCAATGCTGTGCGTAGGACATCCGGATCGGCCGAGGAATGCGCCACGATGAAGTCCTTGCCGCCGGTCTCGCCGACGAGCCGCGGATAGTTGCGGTAGCGGTCGATGTTGGCACCGACCTCGCGCCACAGGTGCTGGAAAGTCCTCGTCGATCCGGTGAAGTGGATGCCGGCGAGATGTTCGTCGGCCAGTACCACCTCCGACAGTTCGGCCCCGTCGCCGTGCACCAGGTTGATGACACCGTCGGGCAGGCCGGCCGCCTGCAGCAACTGCATGGTCTGTTGCGCGGCGAAAGCCTGTGTGGGCGATGGCTTCCAGATCACGGTGTTGCCCATGAGCATCGGGGCCGTGGGCAGGTTGCCGGCGATGGCGGTGAAGTTGAACGGGGTGATCGCATACACGAACCCGTCCAGGGCACGGTGGTCGATCCGGTTCCACACCCCGGGCGAGGAGATCGGCTGCTCGGCGAGGATCTCGCGCGCGAAGGCGACGTTGAACCGCCAGAAGTCGATGAGCTCACACGGTGCGTCGATCTCGGCCTGCTGCACGGACTTCGATTGCCCCAGCATCGTTGCTGCCGCGATTCGTTCGCGCCAGGGGCCGCTCAGCAGATCGGCGGCTCGCAGCAGTACGGCGGCGCGCTCGTCGAACGAGGTGGCCGCCCATCCGGGTGCCGCGGCCCGGGCTGCCGCGACGGCGGCCCGTCCGTCGTCGTGGGTGGCAGTGCGGATGACGCCGAGCACCTCGTGATGCGCATGCGGCTGGACGACGTCGACCCGCTCGCCGGTGCCGGCATGTTCCTTGCCGCCTATGACGTGGGGCAGGTCGACGGGCTCGGCCGTCGACTGGCGATTGAGTTCATCGAGGATGCGCCCACGTTCGGCGGTGCCCGGGGCATAGGAGTGGACTGGTTCGTTCGATGGTCGTGGGGGTGTGGTGATGGCGTCCATACAGGCAGTTCATCGTGCTTCGGCCCGCCAGTACATGGCCGATGGGACAACAAAGGAGGTTAGGCTTTGTCTGTATGAACAACGGTGTCGAATTGGGTCGTCTCCTCCTGGCCCTCGATCGGACGGTCGCGACGTTGTCGACCGCCCCGAACGGCCTTGACCAGGTGGTCTCGTCGGCTGCACTGCTCGATGTCGACGACATCCACCTCGGTCTTGGCCGCGCCGCCCGCGGCGCCGAGCTGTTCCTGTTCGTCGGGGTGCCCGACGACGTGGTCCTGACCTGGCTGTCCGGATTGGGCACACATCAACCGGTGGCGATCCTGTGCAAGTCGCCGTCGGACCGTCTCGTCGAGCGGGCCGGGGCTGTCGGGGTCGCCGTGATCGCCATCGACCCACACGCTCGATGGGAACGCATCTACCACCTGGTGATGCGTGTGCTCGAAGGAGTCCCGTCGCTCGCGGAGTCGGGACTCGGCGGCGATTCGATGCGGTCGGGGACCATCGGCGATCTGTTCGATCTGGCCGGCGAGGTCGCGCGACGCACCGGCGGTCTGGTCAGTATCGAGGACGAACGTTCACATGTACTCGCCTACAGTACGGCCGGCGACGAAGCCGACGAGCTGCGCAGGCTGTCCATCCTGGGCCGCGAGGGACCGCCGGAGATGCTCGCCTGGCTGCGTCAGTGGGGTGTGATGGACGCCCTTCGGACGTCGAACGACGTGATCGTCGTCGACGAACGCGCCGACCTGGCGTTGCGTCCCCGAAGGGCGATCGCGATCCGCCGACCGTCCTCAGACGAGTCAGGCGAGTTCCTCGGCGTCCTGTGGTTGCAGGAGGGGCGAGTCGCGTTGGCAGCCGACACCGATGAGGTGCTGAAGGGCGCCGCAGCCGTTGCGGCGCGGATGATCTCACGCCGACGTGCTGCCGGCACCGCGCACGACGATGTCGTCCGGCGGCTGCTGGGCGCGCGGGGAGAGGTGGTCGACGCCGACTACCTCGGCGGACAGCTCGGTATCGCCGTCGACGTCGCGGTCACCGTGGTCGGCTTCGCTCCGACGGACGCGGCGTCGAAGTCGTTGCGTGCGTTCGGTGCTCCGGGCCAGGTGTCCGCACTCACGCTGCACGCCAGCGCGTTGAGCCCATTGTCGGTGACGGCGACGATGGGGGAGCGCGCCTACGTCATCCTGCCGAAGGTGGACACCGTTGCGGCGGTGGCCTGGGGCCGCTCGGTTGTCGGCGCGGCCGAGCGACAGTTCGGCGTGAGTTTGCGTGCCGTCGTCGCTGGGCCGGAGCGTGGCCTGCACGCCGTGCCCGACTTGCGCACCCAGGTGGACCGGGTGCTCGACGCCGCCGAGCGCGAGGGCGAACTGATCGCGGATGTGACCACGGTCGGTGCGTCGCAGACCGGAGTGCTGCTCGGTGAGATCGTCGCCCATCTGACGGCCAATCCGGAACTCGTCGACACCCGTGTTGTGGAGCTCGCAGAACTGGATGCGCAGACAGGTAGCGAGCTCACCGCGTCGCTACGGACCTACCTCGACAACTTCGGCGACGTCCGGTCGGCGGCCGCGGAACTCCACGTCCACCCGAACACGCTGCGCTATCGCGTCCGTCGGCTGCAATCGGTGACCGGGATGGATCTCGACGACCCGGCCACCCGCCTCGTCGTCGCACTGTCTTTGCGGGCCATCGGATCAGGGGGGAGTGTGTGACGTGACCGAGGTATGCGGGCCGGGATCTGGTGTGCTGTCCGTGCCGAACGCGTCCGGTGGTGTGATGGCACCCTCGTCGGGGCTCACGCCGCTCCAGTCCGCGGTGGCGGCCTCCGCCCAGGCAGCCCATCGCGCGAGCGCCGAGGCCTGCTCGGCGAACCAGCGTTGCGCCAGTGCGATGATCGGCAAGCGGTCCGGGAAAGGGCCGCCGGTTTCCGCGTATTCCCGCGCGCGCTCCTCACTTCGCGCGACCTCGGACAGCGCGTGCTGTCCGATCGCCGCGATGTTGGCGCGCAGTCCGTCGAGGGAGCCGTGGTCGGCGAAGGCCACTTTGAGCAGACCCTCGAACTCGGTTCTCGGCGGCGCACCCGGTTCGTCGAGCCAGGCGTGCAGCGCTCGTCGACCCTCCGGCGTGATCGAGTACACGGTGCTTCGACGATTGCCGGTGTGCTCGGTTCGGGAATCGGCCAGGCCGAGCGTGACGAGACGTTTGGGTTCGTCGTAGACGACGCTCTCGGCTCGCGGCCACATCGCGCCCACACTGCGCTCCATCTGCCTGGCCAACTCGTACGTGGTCCATGGTCGCACCGCGAGTAGGCAGAGGATGGCATACGAGGTCGTCGTCGGCTTGGTCATGAACGACTCCTTCCACAATACTCCGATCCGGAGTATCGTGGAACACATCAGACGTGCTGTCAATGCACGCGAGATCAGGAGGTGCACACCATGCCCACCCACGCCGGTTTGTCCCACCTTTCGTTCTCGGTGAGCGACGCCGAGAAGAGCGCCCGATGGTGGAAAGAGGTCTTCGGGCTACGCGAGTTCACACGTCTTGACGACGAGGATGGATGGCACGCGATCCTGCTCTGGCTCACGCCCACATTCCCGATCGAGTTCCAGGAGCACACCGCCAACCGCGGGGAGACCTTCGACCCCACTCGAACCGGCCTGGATCATCTCGGGCTCGCCGTCGACAGCCGCGAGGAACTGTTCGAATGGCAAGCGCATTTCGAGGCACACGGGGTCGAGTACACGCCGGTTGTCGACCGTGAGTACGGGGCGGTGCTGACGTTCAAGGACCCTGACCGCATCCAGTTCGAGATGTTTTATGCGGCAGACAATTGACCGGTCGGGATGCCGATGTGGCCCGTGCTGCTCTGCGTGCCGAGCGAGCTGAGGCGCTGATGCTGATCGACTCGTTGACGGCGCGGTTGCAGGCCGTGATCGAGGCGACCGCCGACGCCAGTTCCGACGACGAGCACGACCCGGAAGGGTCGACCCTCGCCGTCGAACGGGGACATCTGGTGGCACAGCTGGAGCGATCGCGAGTTCGCCTCGATGAGCTCGACGAGGCGCAGGGGAGGCTGGACCGCGGCACCTATGGCCGGTGCGAGATCTGCGGTGACCCGATCGCCCTCGCACGGCTGGAAGCACTCCCGGCCGCGCGGCTCTGCATCGGCTGTGCGACGCGGAACCCGACCCGGAGGTGGTGACCCGCCGGCTGGTCATCCGTTGCCCGACCCGCCGACCCGCCGCCCGGCCCATACGACAAGCGCCCCAGAAAAGAACCCTCCTCAGGGTGGCCGCGAACACTCTGTTCACGGCCACCCTGAGGAGGGCGTATCTCTGGGCGCTTTTCGGCAGGGGAGCGGGCCGGTGCGGGCCGGCCCGCACCGCGATCAGAGAATCGTGAGCATCTCGTGGTAGGTCGGCAGCGGCCAGAGGTCGTCGGCGACCATGCTCTCCAGCTTGTCCGCGACGGTCCGGACATCGGTCATGGCGGGGATCAGCGCCTTCAGCGCGTATTCCGCCTCTCCCTCGACGGTATCGGCGTGGAAGCCGTCGATGGCCTCCTCGAGCACCAACATCGCCGCGTAGAGATCCTTGATGTTCTTGGTCAGCGACAGCAGGACCGGATGATCGATCTCGATGCCCGCGGCCTTGAGGCTCGCCGCGGTCCCGGCCAGCTCACCCTGATAGCGGTTCGCGGCGGGCAGGATCATCGTCTTGGCGATCTCCAGGGTCTCCTTCGCCTCGACGAGCAGTGCGAGGGCGTACTGCTCGAGCACGACCTCCTTGCGGGCCTTGAGCTCACGGTTGCTCAGGATGCCGTACTTGCTCATCACATCCATGATCTCGGGCTCGTCGAGTTGCGCCATCGCATCGACGGTGGTGCGCAGGTTGAGCAGGCCGCGGGTCGCCGCCTCCTCCTGCCACTCGTCGGAGTAGCCGTTGCCGTTGAACACGACCTTGCCGTGCTCGACGATGATGCTCTCCAGAACCTTCTGCACAGCCACGTCGAACTCGACGCCGTCGGCCATCTCCTTCTCCAGGAAAGACGCGACATAGTCCAGGGATTCGGCCAGCATGGCGTTGATCGCCACCATCGGGTCCGCGATCGACTGATTCGATCCCGGCGCGCGGAACTCGAATCGGTTGCCGGTGAAGGCGAACGGGCTCGTCCGGTTGCGGTCCCCGGCGTCGGCCTTGAGTGGCGGCAGGGTGTCGACGCCGAGTTCGAGAACGCCGGTCTCCTTGCTTGCCTTGGCACCGCCCTTGGCGATCTGATCGAACACGTCCATCAGCTGCTCACCCAGGAAGATCGAGATGATGGCCGGGGGAGCCTCGTTGGCGCCGAGGCGATGATCGTTGGACGCCGAGGCGATCGACGCACGCAGCAGCCCGCCGAACTTGTGCACACCGCGGATGATCGCGGCGCAGAAGACCAGGAACTGCTCGTTCTCGTGCGGGGTGTCACCGGGGTTGAGCAGGTTGCCCTGATTGGCGTTGCCCAGCGAGAAGTTGACGTGCTTGCCGGATCCGTTGACCCCCGAGAACGGCTTCTCGTGTAGCAGACAGACCATGCCGTAGCGCTCGGCGACGGACTTCATGGTGGTCATCATCAGCTGCTGGTGGTCGTGAGCGAGGTTGGATTTCTCGAAGACCGGGGCGAGCTCGAACTGGCCGGGGGCCACCTCGTTGTGCCGGGTCTTGGCGGGGATGCCCTGCTTGAACAGTTCGCGGTCGAGCTCGATCATGAAGGCCAGCACGCGGTCGGGGATGGCCCCGAAGTAGTGATCGTCGAACTCCTGTCCCTTCGACGGTGCGTCGCCGAACAGGGTTCGATTCGTGGTCATCAGGTCGGGACGTGCGAAGTAGAAGTGGCGGTCGATCAGGAAGTACTCCTGCTCGGCGCCGGCGTAGGAGACGACGGTGTCGACGTCGGTGTGACCGAAGAGCTTGAGCACGCGCATGGCCTGCTTGCTCATCGCCTGCTGGCTGCGCAGCAGCGGGGTCTTCTTGTCCAGGGCCTCACCGGTCCAGGAGATGAAGATCGTCGGGATGCACAGCGTGTTCCCGTTGGGGTTCTCCAGGATGTAAGCCGGGCTGGTGACGTCCCAGCCGGTGTAGCCGCGGGCCTCGAAGGTGCCGCGGAGGCCGCCGTTGGGGAAGCTCGATGCGTCCGGCTCGCCCTGCAGCAGGGTCTTGCCCTGGAACTCGGCCAGCGATGCGCCCGAGGAGTCGGGTTCGAGGAAGGAATCGTGCTTTTCGGCCGTGAAACCGGTCAGCGGATAGAAGACGTGCGCGTAGTGCGAGGCACCCTTCTCGATCGCCCAGTCCTTCATCGCCGATGCGACGTAGTCTGCGAGCGTCGGGTCGAGCGGTGCGCCTTTGTCGATGGTCGCCGACACCGCCTTGAAGACGTGCTTGGGAAGTCGCGACTTCATCACCGAAAGCGTGAAGACGTTGCGCCCGAAGGTGTCTGCCAACGGCTCGGGGAAACCGTCGGTCTCCACCGAGTAGGTCGTCACGGCCTCGATGGCCTGACGGCGAGACATGCTGCCACTCATGGTCACTCCTGGGTTCGTCACCTGCCGGATCGATCAACGGGCAAGGTCGTTGTGTGAGCGTTTCGACGCTATGAGCAGGAGGTACCTGGGTCATTTCTCGGATGTGACGGCCGTGAAAACACGAGTCACTTGTGTGAATTCTGTGTGCTGGGCCGAGGGGCGCAGTGGGATACGCGAACGTGCGACGAGCCATCGGGACAGCGGTGTGCGCAGCAGCAGGTCGACCAGTACGAGGGAAACGGTCAGGGTGACGACGACCAGGACGACCGATCGAGTGGCCGCGGAGTTGGGGAACCAGTCGAACAGGGCGCCCATGAAGCCGAAGCGGCCGAGAACGTCGAGGATCAGCGGGTGCACCGCGAACACGCCGAAGGCGCGGATGGTTGCGGCGCTCACGACCCTGGATCCGACGCGTCGGCCGGACGCACGGAGATCGTTCCAGGCCATCGCCCCCAGCCACAGCAGCGCCAGCCCGCCCACCAGCCAGGGCAGCGTCGCCGGGTTCCACGGGGTGTTGGCCGGTAGCGGCACGTTGCCCGGTGAGGTCGCGAGCAGGTACGCGGTGATGCTGACCGTGGTCGCGGCGAGTGCCACGACCACCACGGGGATCACGTGCGCCCGCAGCCACTGCTCGACGACCTCGTGGTGGTAGGCCGCGAGGGCTCCGATCGCAACGAACAGGGCGTACATCGGGAGGGTCTTCCAGAGGTTGTCGTAGACCACGGTCCAGGCGTGGCCGCCGGGGTGCGGCACGTACTGGTAGATCACGAACATCGTGAGCTGAATCGCACCTGCGACGCCGAGGAGCGTCCAGTGGTGTTTCTCGGTTCGGCGGAGCAACCAGGCGATGGCCGGGAAGGTCAGATAGATCTGCATGGAAATCAGCAGGAAATACAGCTGATATTTCCCCTCGCCGTCGATGATGTCGAGGCCGAGGTCACCGAAGAACTGTGATGGCGACCCGAACGGATTGCCGGCGATGATCAGGTGGTCGGTGACCGCGTAGATGAGCGTCCACAACAGATACGGAGCAAGGACCAGGCCGAATCGCCGACGCCAGAACGTCACGGGGGACATCGGGCGGTTGCGTGTGCTGAGGACCAGGACGAACAGTGTCACCGCGACGAACCCGTAGCGGGTGAGATGCAGCAGTGTGCCGACCAGATTGCTGGCCCGGACCACATCGGGGGTGTTGTTGATGCCGTTGATGCTGTGCGCCACGACCACGCCGGTGAACAGGACGACCCGAACCAGATCGGCGGTATGTGCGCGACCGGCCCTGGACGACGCGGTGCCCGACGACGCGGTGCCCGACGACGCGGTGCCCGACGACGCGAGATTGCCGCCCTCGATCGGCGCGGCGGGTGCTTCGACCGTTGCAGCATCCGATGCCGTGACCACCCCCGCTCTGGCGAGGTTGTCGGCCGATACGTCTGCCGCGTCCGTGTTCGTCATGCCGGCGCCCTGCTGCAATTCCGCCCTCCCCTGCGACGTCTGACCATGCCGCCGGGCAGTGTACGGGCCGTTCCTGGCAGTTCGATCAGAAAGGTCTCGTCTCGGTGCGAGAACCCCCGCGCTGACCAGCGTTGAGGAGTATCTCCTCGACGATGTGACGCGCCGACGCCGTGAGGTACCTCATCGTCTCCGTCGGCTGCTGACGTACACTCCCGATGTCGGCAACCACGCCCAGCGTGGCGGTCGACGGGACTGAAACGGGGCGGGCAGGTAGCAGTCGAGCGCAGGCGAGACATCGTAAAGCCTCCCGGACACGTCACCCGGTCCCTCGCCTCAGTAGCTCAGGGGATAGAGCATTCCTCTCCTAAAGGAAGGGTCGCAGGTTCGAATCCTGCCTGGGGCACCGTGACATCCCTGCCGGCCTCCGGCCGGTGTGCGCCTACTGTGTGTGAAAGAGACTCATGCAGGCGCACCAGTTGCCTATGCCGCACGTCCGACGATGTGGTGGTCCGCGACCTTCCCGCCGTCGCCGACCTCACCCCGCGCGATCGTCAACGCGGCGACGAGCACACCCACGACGACGCCGATGACGGTGTCGGCCACCCGATCGAACGCAGCGGCCGGTGACAGGCCGGCGCTCAGAGCTGTGAGCAACAGGGCCATCGGTGTGACGACGGTCGACGTGATCGCGTAGTTGACCGTCGCCCACGTCTCCGCTGCGATCTGACAGATCACGATGACCACGACGGCACCCCAGTAGCCGAGGCCCACGCCGAGCAACACCGCGGCGATCACCGCACCCGCTACGTTGCCGAGCAGGCGCTGGACCCCGCGTTGCACGGTGACGTGATACGCGACGCCCTGCATGGCTGCGACGGCGCCCATGGCCGCCCACATCGGGTGCGAGAAGCCGGCTGCGGTGGCCACCGCCGCGCTGACGGTCATCGCCACGAAGATGCGGATGCTGTTGGCCACCAGTTCATGTCGAGGTCGGCGGCGTAGCGTGGTCCAGATCGTCTCGTAGTGGGGTGCCGCGTGTGCACCCTCGGCTGTGGCATCGATCGATGGCCGTACCAGCGACCGCACGCCCTGCCACAGCCACGGGGCGAGTGAGGCGAGGGCGCCGCAGATGCCGCCGAGGACGGTCGCGATCAGCCCGCGGGCGAGGTCACCGCCCGCGGTGGCGAATCCCATCGCGCCGGTGGCCGCGAACACGAACACGACGGCACCGGGCCCGACGATGCGCAACGTTCCGAGTAGCAGGGCGGCCATGCTGCCCAGTACGGAGATGACCACGATCTCGACCATCGTCGATGCGCCGGCGAGGCCGAGAAGAGCACCGAGGCCCACCGACGCGGTGATCCCGACGCCCAACACGGCCAGGCGCCCGACGCGCACACGGTAGGGGTCGGGACGACAGAACGCGGAGATGAGCGCACCGAGGGCGGCCAGTCCGGCGACGTCGCGATATCCGGTCAGCCCACCGACCACGAGTGCCAGTCCGACGGCGATGCCGACCCGCACGGGAGCGCCGACATCGGCGCGGGCCCCGTTGAGTGCCAGCGAGGATCGCCACACAGTCGGGTGGGCGGCCTGCGCGAGCGCGTCGCGGCGACGGCGTGCGTGATCGGCGAGGGCAACGTGCATGAAAGTACTTTAACACTATTTTATAAGTGAAATAAATGTGACGGTGCCTACGATGTTCCTGTGAGTAGCCCCGATGCGCCCGATCTCGTCGACCGGATTCAGCAGGAGTGGGCCGAGGCGTACCCCGACCACGACGTCCGGCCGATCGGCATCATGGGTCGCATCCAGCACATCGCGACCGTCAGCAGCCATCGTCTGGATCGCAATCTCGAACCGCATGGTGTGTCGCGATCGGAGTACGACGTCCTGAGTGCGCTGGCGCGTTCGCGGCGTCCGCTTCGCGCCAGTGAGGTCGTGTCGACCACCATGCTGAGCGGGGCGTCGATCACCAAGATCACCGAGAACCTGTCGCGCCGAGGTCTGCTGCTCCGGCGCAAGTCGGAGCGCGACGGTCGCGTGGTGTTGCTCGAGGTGACCGACGAGGGACGTCGCCTGGTGGAGGCCGAGCTGCCGCGCCGGCTCGCCGACGACGAAAGCGCACTGTCGGGGCTCACCCCCCAGGAACGTGCGGAGCTCACGGTGTTGCTCCGGAAGGTGTCGGCGGCGGTGCGGCTGTAGGCAGTTGTCCGGGCCCGCGCGGGCCGGGGGCATAGTGGGGTCATGGAGCTCTACGACGTCATGCGGACCACCTTCGCCGCCCGCGACTACACCGATGACCCGCTACCCGACGATGTGCTGGGGCGCATCCTCGACAATGCCCGGTTCGCGCCCAGTGGTGGGAACCGGCAAGGCGCGCACATCGTGGTGGTGCGTGACGCCGGGACCAAGCAGCGGCTCGGCGAGTTGGGCGAACCGACGGTGCGCCGCTATGTCGCCCAGCGAAAGGTCGGCGAGAACCCCTGGAATCCCGTTGTGCCCACGGCAGTTTCGCAAGAGGACATCGACCGTACCGCGGTGCCGGCCAGTTTCGTGGAGCCCATCCGCACCGCGCCGGTCGTGCTGGTCGTGTCGGTGGACCTGCGGCAGGTGGCCGCCGTCGACCAGTACCTGGACCGCGTGGGGGTCGTGAGCGGCGCGTCGGTGTACCCGCTGATCTGGAACATCCTCCTCGGGGCTCGCAGTGAGGGATTCGGGGGGAACCTCACCTCGATGGCCATTCCGGAGGAGTCCGCGATCCGCGATCTGCTGGGCATCCCGGAATCCCATGCCGTCGCGGCGGTCGTCACCTTGGGCAAGCCGGTGCGGCAGCTGACGAAGCTGCGACGACAGGCCGTCGACGAGTTCGTCACGCTCGAGCGGTACGACGGACCGGGCTTCGGGGCGGACCCGACGTCGGTCAGCTCGACCGACTGAGCTCACGGCCGGATCTGATCCAGGCGGTGAGGCCTCCGGCGACGATGTCGGCGTCACGGTGGGCGTCTCGAAGCCGGCGCGCGGCGTTCGGCGACGCCAGGCAATACGGCCCCTGGCAGTACGCGATGATCCGGCGGTCGGTGGGCTGCGTGTCGAGCAGCTCGCGGATGCGATTCTGCGGCACCGAGATCGCGCCGGGAATGTGGCCGCGCTCGAACTCGGCGGGCTCGCGGACGTCGACGACGAGCACCGAGCCGTCGTCGATCAGTGCGGCGAGGTCATCGGCGGTGACCGGTGTCAGATCCCGATGGCCGGCGAAGTAGGTGTCGATCTCGGCGCGCACCGCCGCGACGTTGTCGGCTGCGAACCGATGGAACACCCCGAGCAATCGCGAGACCTCCGGCGAGGCGATGCGGTAATGGATGCGGACTCCGTCGCGGCGATTGCTGACCAGTTGCGCCGACCGCAGGATCTGTAGTTGCGACGACGTGTTCTTCAGGCCGAATCCGGCCGTTGCGGAGAGCTCTTCGACGGTTCGCTCGCCCTCCTCGAGAATGTCGAGCAGGCGTAGTCGGACGGGACTTGCGAGCGCTTTGCCGACCCGGCTCAGCTCGGTGTAGATGCCCGCCTCCGAGAACTCCTGGTCGTCGGTGTGGCCGTCGTCAGACACGGCGGACTCCTTCCCATCGGTGTGTGCGGGGTGCGGTCGACGGCGCCCGGCGGACCGAGGCGACGGCCGCGAACACTCCGGCCAGCGCCAGACCGGCGAAGCCGAAGGCGAGGAATCGGGCCGACGTGACGTCGGGATCGGCGTCGGCGCCGATGACCGCGCCGACACTGACCAGCAGCCCGGCGGTTGCCGACCCGAAGGTGTTCGCGACCATCTGAACGGTGTTCACACCGGCCGATGCCCGCGCGGCCTCGGCATCGTCGGAGGTGATGGTCATCGCTGCGGTGGCGATGTGTGGGAAGGCCATTCCGATGCCGGCTCCCGCCACGAACAACGCGATGAACCATCCCAGTACCGCCCAGCCGGACGAGGCGAACTGCAGCGCTCCGTAGGCGGCCAGCCCCGCGGCCAGCAGTGCCGGTCCGGCGATGCGCACGATGCGGGACCGGGCGCCGTCTGCCCACGTCGTGCTCGCGATCTGGGCACTCGTCCATCCCCAGGAGAGCGCCGCACCGAGCATCCCGGCGAACAGCGGCGCCATGCCGGCGATCCGCTGACCGAACAGCGGGATGAAGGCCTCGGAGGTCGATCCGATCGCCAGGATGGCGATCGATACGTAGATCCACTTCAGCGGACTGCCGCGCGTATAGGTCAGCCGGGGAAGGAGTCCGTCGGCGCGACGTCGGTCGACCGCGATGAAGACGACCGCGGTCACGGCGGCGACGGCGATCAGGACCAGCACCGTGCGGATGTCGTCGACAACCCCGGCGATCGACACCGCGACGGTGGCGATGACCAGGATCACGAGGGACCCGATCGGCAGCGGGGCGCTCTGTCCGGTGTCGCGCCGGCGTGCGGGCAGCGCACGAACCAGCCCGGCCATGATCGCGGTGGCCACCACCAGCAGCCAGAATGACCCGCGCCAGAAGCCGATCTGGGCGAAGAACCCGCCGAGGACCGGTCCGATCAGGTTGCCGACCCCCCACATCGCGGAGGTGAGCCCGACTGCGCGCACCCAGAGACGCTCGGGCAGGGCAACTCGGATGACCGCGAAAGCGAGACCGGTCAACAGGCCGCCGCCGAGGCCCTGGACGGCTCGGCCGGCCAGCAGGATCGGCATCGTCGGGGTGACCGCGCACACCAGCGAGCCCACGCCGAACAGGCCGAACCCGATCAGGTATGCACCACGTGCCCCGTAGCGGGTCAAGGTGCGGGTGACGATCATCGACGAGAACACCGAGGTGATCAGGAAGACCGTCATGACCCACGCATAGAGGCGTGATCCGCCGATGTCGGCCACTGCGCTCGGCAGCGAGGCCGCGGTCAGATACGTGTTGATGGCGAACACCGCGATACCGCCGGCGAACACCGCCACCGCGGTCCGGTGGGCCGGGTGGAACAGTTCGCGCCACGTACCAGGGCTCACCGCGGCGGGGTCAGGACCGCGCGCATCCGACGCGTTAGGCCTTCGCGCCATATTCTAACGAATATCGGAATATCGGCCGAAGGTCAAGCGCCGCGAGGGTGGGTTGGTCGGAATCTCGCCCGGCGGGCCACACGTCTGGCTGCATCCGAAATCCCGTTGAGAAGCGTTTCATTGTCGGAGGAAATCGAGGCTTGATCGATCGCGCATTTCTCGCGCGATGCGGTTTGCATTCCTCCGGTGATCAGTGAATCGGCGTATGTGCGTCCCCACCTGCTCAAGCGCTGCGGCACGGTGGAAGAAATGGTTTCCGGCACGCCGTGGAATCACTTTCTGCGATCGGCCCGCGTCCGGGGCTCAATTGAGGCAAATTGGTATTTCGGGCGGATCGATCCGCCTCGGAATGACGAGTTCGATCACAACTTCGATGGGCGAGGTCGGGGTGCCATGGCGACGACATCACGGATTCGGCCGCAGCGAGTCGGCGCACTGGCGCTCGGCCTGGCCGTGGTGGCGGGCGCGGCGCTGCTGTCGGCGTCACCGGCCGCCGCGCATTCGCTCGCGGAGGCCCGGACCGTGAACGCCGCCGATGAGGACGCCGGTTCGGATTGGTGGTGGCTGTTGATCCCGTTCCTGCTGATCCTCGCCGGTCTGCTGATCGTCTGGCTCGTGCGCAGGCTGCGTCTGTCCCCGGCGGAGGAGTCGACGGTCGTGGGCGATGGGCGTGAACCGGACGAGGGTGCCGCCGCGGTGGAGCCCGAACCGGCCCGAGAGGACGAGATGACGACCGTCGGCGGCGGCGTGGGCGGTGACGAGGCCACGGTCGGGGCGGAAGCCGATGCGGAAGTCTACGCGGACGCCGAAGCGGACGTCGAAGGTGATGCCGAAGCCGACGTCGAAGCCGATGCCGAGGTCGAACGGGATGTCGAAGGAGCCGGGGACGATGAACCCGAACCGGCACCCGGCCCCGAGTCACTCGACGAACTGATGAACGTCGACATCGGCGAGGTGATGTCGCCGCCCGCCGATGCCGAACTCGGCGTCGGCGACACCACCCACCACGGTTCAGGGGACGGCGTGGGGTCCTACCACCGAAACGGCGAGGAGTTGCCGGTGCCGTTGGGTGCACACCTGCCGGTGCCCGACACGGCCGACCCGCCGGACGGCTATCCGATCAAGGCCGACGCAGACGCCGGTGTCTATCACACCCCCGACCTTCCCTCATACGCCGACGTCGCGCCGGAGATCTGGTTTGCCAGCGAATCGGCCGCCGAAGCCGCCCACTTCCGGAAGGCCGACGCTGTCTGACCGGCCATCCGGGGTGACGCGCTACGGTGTTCGACGTGGCTGATGCAGCAGATCCCAAGGTCGTGCTCGTGACCGGCGCCTCGAGCGGCATCGGCGCGGAGGTCGCCCGCCAGTTCGTCGAGCGCGGCCACACCGTCTACGGCACGAGTCGTCGGCCCGACGCGGTCGCCGATCCGGTCCGTGGAGTCCACTATGTGCGCCTGGACAACACGGACTACCTGAGCGCCGACGAGTGCGTCGACAAGGTGGGTGTCATCGACATCCTCATCAACAACGCCGGTGAGAGCCAGGCCGGCGCACTCGAGGACACCCCGATGGATGCGATCGAAAAGCTGTTCGCGGTCAACGTGTTCGGTCCTGTGGCGATCACAAAGGCTGTGCTGCCAGGGATGCGTGAGCGCGGTGGCGGGACGGTGGTGATGGTCGGATCGATGCTGTCGAGCTTCCCGGTGGCATTCCGGTCCAACTATGCCGCAACGAAATCGGCGCTCAAGGCGTTCGCACTCGCCACCCGACGGGAGGTCGCGCCCTACGGCATCCGGATGATCTCGGTCGAGCCAGGCACGATCGCCACCGGTATCGGTGACCGTCGCAGCATTCACATCGGCGATCGATCGCCCTACAAGGCCGAATACGACACCCTCGCGCGAGCGACCCGTAAGAACGAGGACGAAGGAATCGATGCGCCCACCATGGCCCGGGTCATCGTGGATGCGGCGCTTGCCGAGCATCCCAAACCCTTCTACGCCAAGGGGAATCAGGCCGGAGTGGTGTTCCTTCTGCGGCGGCTGATGCCCCGCCAACTGATCCTGGACATGACCGCGCGCAAACACGGTTTGCGTAAGGTCCGGATCTGACCGGTCCGATGCGAATCACCCTGCGTGTCATCGGCATCGGGCCGGGCAACCCGCGGCAGATCACCCTCGAGGCGATCGACGCGCTCGCCGACGTCGACGTGTTCCTGATGCTCGACAAGGGCGGTGTCAAAGAATCGTTGGCGACTGCGCGCCGGGACATCCTGGCCCGCCACGCGGCGCCCGGGCATCGGGTGATCGAGGTACTCGACCCGCCGCGGGACCGCGATCCCGACGACTACGACGCCGAGGTGCGGCGCTGGCACGCCGCCCGGGCGGCGATCTTCACCGATGTGCTCACCGCGGAGGTACACGACGCCGGGGTCGCGGCGTTCCTCGTGTGGGGGGATCCGGCGCTCTACGACAGCACCCTGCGCATCGTCGACGACCTTTGTGAGCATTCCGACCTGTCGATCGACGTCGAGGTCATTCCCGGAGTGACGAGCGCGAGTGCACTCACCGCGGCGCATCGCATCGCCGCCAACCGCATCGGCGAACCGATCCACATCACCACCGGGCGACGCCTCGCCGACACCCCTGCCGGTGCGGATTCGAACCAGATCGTGATGCTCGACGGCGACCTCGCCTTCCGGAACACAGCCGACCCGGACGACCACATCTGGTGGGGCGCCTACGTGGGGACCGACGACGAGATCCTCGTCAGCGGGCGTGTCGCCGACGTGGCCGACCGGATCGTCGCGCTGCGAGCGGAGGCGCGGGAGCGAGTGGGCTGGATCATGGACATCTACTTGCTGCGTAAGGTTTGATCTCGCGGTGTGCGGGTGTCGCCCGGTCGCTGGTCCGAGGGCGTGACCCCGGTCCCTGAGGAGCCTCCGCGGTTGGGGGCGTGACCCTGGTTGCTGTGGAGCGTCCGAGGTTGGGGGCGTGACCCCGGTCCCTGAGGAGCTCCGTGCTTGGGGGCGTCACCCTGGTTGCTGTGGAGCGTCCGTGCTTGGGGGGTCACCCCGGTCCCTGAGGAGCTCCGTGCTTGGGGGCGTGACCCCGGTCCCTGAGGAGCGTCCGAGCTTGCGAGGATGCGTCACGAAGGGCCCTTCGTGACGCGTCGCTCGTTCCTCGCGAGGCTCCTCAGGGAGCGGTGGGTGACGCGTCGCTCGTTCTTCGCGAGGCTCCTCGGGGAGCGGTGGGTGGCGCGTCGTTTGTTCTTCGCGAGGCTCCTCAGACTCAGGGCGCGGGGGTGGTGTTTGCGTTGTCGGGTGGCGGGTCGAGTGGGGCGAAGGGTGACTTTTGTACCCTCCCGCACCTGGTTCGACCGGTCACCAGATCTCGCCGAGTGCGGCGAGGATGTCGTCGCGAATCTCCTTGCGGCAGATGACGAAGTCGGGCATGTAGGGCTGTGGCTGGTTGTAGACGATCGGCGAGCCGTCGAGTCTGCTGCAGTGCAGATCGGCGGCCAGGGCCACGCCGACCGGCGCGCAGTTGTCCCACTCGTACTGGCCCCCGGAGTGCACGTAGGCGTCGACGTCGCCGCGGACCACGGCCATCGCTTTCGCGCCTGCGGAGCCGATCCCGATCATGTTCAGCGAGAGCCGGCGCGACACCCACGCGCTCTCGTACGACCCGCCGTGACGGGACGCAGCCATCCGTCCGGTGAGCGGGCCGCTGGGGGGTTTGACGGTATCGGAGCGGAACACCTCGCCGACCGCGGGAAGTGCGACCGCCGCCGACGTCACGTCGCCGTGCTCGGTGAGCGCCACGTGAACAGCCCAGTCCGCAGTGCCGGACGCGAACTCGCGCGTGCCGTCGAGCGGATCGATGATCCACACACGCTCGGCGGTCGAGCGGTCGCCGATGTCGGCGCCCTCCTCGGACAGCACCGCGTCGTGCGGGCGATGCCGGACGATCACGTTCGCAATCCAGGCCTGCGCCATCGCATCCCCGACATCACCGAGGTGGCGGCCCTGAAGTAGCTCGCCGTGCCGGACGCCCACCAGGATCTCGCCCGCGCCTTCGGCGAGGCGCGCCGCCAGGTCGACGTCAGAAAGGCGCGAGATCATCCTCCTACTAGAGCACACTGGAGTCATGCCTGAGCTTCCTGAGGTGGCGGCGATCGCGGAGTACGTGGACGGTCGCGCGGCCGGGTTTCCGATCCGGCGTGTGGACGTCGCATCGCTGGCGGTGCTCAAGACCGCGGACCCGCCCTACACCGCGTTGACCGGACGCCTGATCGAATCGGTCGGCCGGATCGGAAAGTACCTGGTCATCCGCACAGTTCCCGGTGGGGCGGGGAACGGGTCCGCCGACGCGGAGCCGGTGATCAACCTCGTCATCCATCTCTCGCGGGCCGGCTGGCTGCGTTGGAGCGATCACCTGTCGCAGACGCCACCGCGGCCCGGCGGTAAAGGGCCCATCGCCATCCGGGTCCATTGTGGCCTGCCCGGTGAGGGTTTCGATGTCACCGAGGCCGGCACGCAGAAGCGACTGGCCGTGTGGGTCGTCCGCGACGTCACCGAGGTGGAGCGGATCGCCACACTGGGCCCGGACGTGCTGTCGGTCGGACGAGACGAGTTCGCCGCGATCCTGGCCGCGTCATCCGGCCGGATCAAGAACGTACTGACCGATCAACGTGTGCTGGCCGGCGTCGGGAACGCCTACTCCGACGAAATCCTGCACACCGCGCGGCTGTCGCCGTTCGCTTCGGCGAAGTCACTGACCGACGCACAGTTCGAGGCGCTTTTCGAGGCGGTACGCTCGGTGCTGACCGACGCCATCGGTCGGCTCGAAGGTCAAGAAGTGGCCCGTCTCAAGTCCGAGAAGCGGACCGGACTACGAGTGCATGCCCGTACGGGGTTGCCGTGCCCGGTGTGTGGGGACACGGTTCGCGAGGTCTCGTTCTCCGACCGATCCTTCCAGTACTGTCCGACCTGTCAGACCGGTGGCAAGGTGTTGGCCGACCGCCGGATGTCGCGACTATTGAAATGAGCTGCCGTGCATGCCCTTGTCGTAGACGACGACACCAGGGCCGCGGAGACGATCCGACGCATGCTGGTCAGCGATGGCTGGGCGGTCACCGTTGCGCACGACGGTACCGACGGGCTCTGGCGGGCCACCGAAGGTCACTTCGACGTGATCCTGCTCGACATCCTCATGCCGGGTTTGAACGGCTTCCAGGTGCTCCAGCAACTGCGCGCCCGTGACATCTGGACCCCGGTATTGGTTCTGAGTGCCAAGGACGGTGAATACGATCAGGCCGAGGCGCTCGACTGGGGCGCGGACGACTATCTGATCAAGCCGTTTTCCGTGGTCGTGCTCAAGGCGCGATTGCGCGCCCTGCTGCGGCGCGGTGCGCCGGAGCGCCCGGCGCAGCTCGTGGTGGGTGACCTGGTTCTCGACCCGGCCGAGCACTCTGTGCGCCGAGGGGACACCCCCATCTCCTTGACCCCGCGAGAGTTCGCCGTGCTCGAATACCTGATCCGGAACACGGGCACCGTGGTCTCGAAGTCCGACATCCTCCACTCGGTCTGGGACACGAACTTCGAGGGCGATCCCAACATCGTCGAGGTGTATATCGGCTACCTGCGCAAACGGGTGGATGCGCCGTTCGGTGTGCGCAGCATCGAGACCGTCCGGGGTGCCGGCTACCGGATCCGATAGTCGGCCGGCGTCACGTGCTCGGCGGTGCGAGTTCCGCGCCGACCGCGGTGTCGTCGACGGTGGTTCGAGCGGCGGTCGGCAGCGAGATCACGAAGGTGGTGCCGTGACCGAACGAAGCCGGAGGATCCTCGATCGTGACCGTCCCGCCGTGGGCGCGGATGATCTCGTGGACGATCGACAGCCCCAGCCCCGAGCCGCCGCGATTGTTCCGATCGACGTCGAGCCGCGTGAAGCGTTCGAACACCGCGGCCCGCTGATCGGGGGCGATACCCGGCCCGTCGTCGGTCACCGAGATCGTCGCGATCGGCTGGTCGTCGTCGGCGTGCATCTCGAACCGGACCCGTGACGTCGCGTGCCGCGCTGCGTTCTCGGCCACGTTCCGCACACACCGTGCGAGTTTGTCCCGGTCACCGGACACCCGGATCGGGGTGATCGAGGTCTCCACGCGGGCCAGTCCGAGCGCCCGGAGCCGACGTACCTCGTCGACCACGAGATCGTCGAGATCGACGTCCTCGCGTTGTAGCGGCACGCCGCGCTCGTCGGCCCGCGCGAGAAGCAGCAGATCGTCGACCATGTTCTGCATACGGCGGGCCTCGGGCAGCAGGATCGTGCGCACCGTCGGCAGGTCGATCTGCGAGTCGGTGTCGTCGGCCAGGTCGAGGATGCCCACCACGGTGGTCAGCGGACTGCGAAGCTCGTGCGATGCGTCCTGGACGAACCGAAGCTGCGCCTGCTGGCTTTGGTCGAGCCGGCCGAGCATCGCATTCATGGTGGTGGCCAGCTCGGTCACCTCGTCGTCGGTGGTGGGAACCGGAACCCGAAGCGACAGATCCGAACTCGTGATCTGGTTGACCTGATGGGTGATCTTGCCGACCGGCCGCAGGCCGCGGCCGACGAAGTAGTAGATCGACACCCCGCTGAGCACGACGAGGATGGGTATCCCGATCGCGAGGAGCAGCGCCGTGTTGACCAGGCCTTCGCGGTAGGGGCCGGCGTAGATGGCGGCGACAACGGTGTAGCGATCGGCGCCGTGTCGTGCGCCCACGATCGTGCCGCAGTAGTCACCCTGGTCACCGGGAATCATCTGGCCTTCGACCGTCACCGAGGTCCAGGGGCTCGGCCGCCGGTCGGTGAGCGGCACCTGGGGCGCGCCGGGAGACGACGTGGCGATCCGCCCGTTCGAGTCGATGACCTGGATCATGTCCACCCCGGACCCGACGATCAACTCCTCGTGCGGGATGGCGCCCACTCCACCCTGTCGGATGTAGTCGGCGATTTCATAGGCTCGATAGCTGGTCGAGTCGTACATCGAACGACTGTCGGCGCGGTGCAGCATGAACAGCATGGCCACCGCTCCGAGGGCGAGTGCCAGGGCGACGAGGCAGGTCCCGACAACGGTGGAGCGCACACGCACGCCCTGGCGCCTGCTGAACAGGGCCTGCCATCCGGGCAAAGTGCCAGACATCAGAGCTCCTCATGGTGTGTCGACTGATCCGGCCGCTGCCGGTTGAGGCGATCGCACCTGTTCGTCTCATCGTAAATGTCATGTGAACGTCCGACAAAGATCTTGGCGCTGCGGCTTTCAGCGGACCTTCAGGTAGACCGACGCACAGTTGGCACATGACCGTGATCGCGAGCCGCACCCCGACGCCCGAACAGGCGAACCCGGCTTCAGCCGTTTCCTGCACTGTAGCGGAATACATTGTGCAGCAACTCCTCTGCGAGTCGATCACCACAGTGTTCGGAGTCCATGGCGCCAACGTGGAGGATCTCTACGACGCGGCGGTCCGTGCGGAGGGCATGACGCCGGTCGTCGCCAAGCACGAGTTCGCGGCCGGCGCGATGGCTGACGGGGTCGCACGGATCACCGGACGACCCGCCGCCGTGATGACCACGTCGGGCGGCGGGGCGATGAACGTCGTGCCCGCGCTGGCCGAGTCCTACGACAGTCGCGTCCCGGTGCTCGCGCTGATCGGGACCGCGCCGACGACGCTGGTCGGGCGAGGGGCATTTCAGGACATGCTGTCCCCGCCGGACACCATCGACATCACCGGCGTCATGTCCGCAGTCGCCGGATCCTGTTCGGTGGTGTCCGAACCGGCCGAGGTGCCGGCGGCACTCGCCACCGCAATCGCGACACTGCACCGAGGACAACCTGCCGTTGTCTTGCTGCCCAAGGATGTTCAGCGTTCGGCACTGCCCGCCGGGGCAGATCCAGGGCACCATATCCGGCACACACGGCCGCCCCACGATGAGGTCCGGGCCGAACTGAGCCGGATAGCCGACGACCTCGCCTCCGTCGTCCGTTCGGGCGGCCGGGTGGTCATCTGGGCGGGGGACGAGGCGTCGGTTGCCGGTCTCGGCGAGCAGATCGCAGCCCTCGCCGCGCGGTTGGGTGCCGACGTCGTCGCGTCGCCCGGGGGCCGCGACATCCTGGCCGACGCAGAAGGAAACGCGGGAGTGACCGGGGTGATGGGTCACCCCTCGGCGCATCGGTCGGTCGAGCAAGCCGAGCTCTGCCTGGCGATCGGCTGTCGCATGACGATGACCGATCGCGCCGGCCTTGACGACGCCCTTGGCCGGATACGGGTGATCCACCTGGGTGCCGAGCCACCGCGATCGGCACAACCCGTCGACCACCTGTCCTGCGGCGACCTCCGTGGTTGTCTGGATGCCCTGACCGATCGCATCCGGGAATCGGTCGCCACACCGCCACACCGCCCGCCGATCGAGGTGACCCGTCTCCCGGTGCCCGCCCCTCGCGTCGACCTCGACATGCAGACCGCGATCACCGAGATCGGCGCTGCGCTGCCGCCGGACACGGTCGTCTTCGCCGATGCCGGGAATGCGGGGGCGGCGGCGATCCACCATCTGCCATTCGGCCGGGGCCGATTCGTCGTCGCGCTGGGCATGGGCGGCATGGGTTACGCTCTCGCGGCGGGCGTCGGCACCGCCATCCACTCGACGACGACCGGACAGCCGACGCGCACCGTGGTCATCGCCGGGGACGGTGCATTCTTCATGCACGGCATGGAGATCCACACCGCCATCGAACACAACGCGCCGGTCACCTTCGTGCTGCTGAACAACAATGCACACGGAATGTGCATCACCCGTGAGCACCTGTTCTTCCCGAACGTACCGAGTATCAACCGATTCCGGCCCACTGACCTTGCTGCCGGGCTCGATGCGATGTTTCCGGATCTCGGCGTCGCGCATGCGACGGACCGCAGCGGTCTTCGTTCCGCGGCGGCGGATCTGCTGTCCCGACATGGCCCCAATTGTCTCGTCATCGACGTGGATCCCGACGAGATCCCTCCATTCGCACCATTGATCCCGAAAGGCCACTCATGACCTCAGTATTGCCCGCTCTGTCCGATCTCGGAGACGATGCGGCCGGCCTCGAGGGGCTGACGCGTATCGAGACGCATCCGCGCAAGATCGCCACACCGATCCTGTTGGATCGGCTGCGGTCGGTCTACCCACACGACCAGATCTACGGCGAGTTCTGTCCGGTCCAGAGTTTCGTGGCCGCGCCACCGCGCGAGCTCTTCGAATGGCTCGCGGACACAAGGTCGTTGGAGGAGTGGACGTATAGCCTGCGCGGATTCACCCGGACCGAGGAGGACGGGCTGTGGGTCGCACAGGACCGGCTGGGCTCGGACACGAAGATCTACACCCGTACCGTCGCCAACGCCGAAGCGATGACGGTCGACTACCACTGCGCGTGGGATCAGGGCCGGCACCTGTGGATGATCTACCTCATGCGGGTCGTCGACGCGCAGGTGGTGTTCGACCGGCCCGGCTCGGTGGTGTTGTGGACCAACTGTCATCACCCGTTCTACGACGAGAACCCGTACCCGGAAACCGCTCCACCGGAGCGCCCGGTCTGGGTGGGCGACTTCTGGGAGACATTCTCCGGGGGCCACCAACTCGAACTCGAGAACCTCAAGGCCATCGCGGAGTACCGACACCGCAACGGCCTGCCCATCACCCCCGATTGGATGCGCTCATGACCGTCACCGACATGCCGACGACCTTGGTGGATCTCGCCACCTACCTGCCCGAGAATCGGGTACCGGCAGAGTATTTCGCTCAGTACGCCGAAGAAGACGACCTGAGCGGCAACGCGATGTTCCGGTCACCGGCCTTCCGCCATCACGCAGCCGACGGTGAGACGTCGGCCGACATGATGATGTCTGCGGCGCGCGTTCTCGCCGAGCGGCACGGCGCCGACATCTTCGACGACGTCGATGTGGTGCTCACACACAGTCAGCTTCCCGAAGTGCCCGTGCGGGGATGTGGCGGGGAAGTGGCCCATCGACTCGGCCTGCGTCCGACGACGGTTCTCGACGTCCACAACGGTGGGTGCGCGGCGTTCATCCACATGATCGATCTGGCCGGAGCGCTGCTGCGCGCCAACGGCGGCCGCACCGCGCTGATCGGTCTGGCCCAGAACAGCGCGGGCCAGGTGTTCACGCAGGAACAGGTGCGTGGCAAGCCGCAGGCCTGTATCCCGGGCGATGGTTCGGCAGTGGCGCTGGTGCGTATCGGTGGTGAGGGCGGGAGCCCGATACTCGGGCTGACCTGTCACTCGTACGGTCAGTATTCCGCCGACATGACCGGCGTCTCGAATCCGCCGCGTAAGTACTGGGAGGCCGGGCCCGGCCAGATCCACATCGGCTTCAACGAGGCCAAGATCGCCAAGGTGCTGGCCCGTGGAAACCGGATGGTGCCGGAGGCGGCCATCGAGGTCGCCGACGGCATCGGCATCGCACCCGCGGGCCTCGATTGGTTCGTGACCAACCAGCCCAACCGGATATTCCTGCGCAACTGGCGTGAGGCCATGGAACTCCCGGAGCAACGACATCCCGACACCTTCGACGAGTGCGGCAATCTGTTCGCCGTCGGCATCCCGGTCACCCTCGACACGGCGATCACCGACGGTCGTATCCAGGAGGGCGACGTGGTGATGACCGCGGCCTTCGCCCACGCCGGCGATTTCGCGGCGGCCGCCGCGCTCCGGTGGGGTGGCCGCTCGTGAGTCCTCCGTTCGACTGTGGAACGGTTGCGGTTCCGTCCGTCCGGCTGAACCTCAACGAATCCGCGTATGGGCCGCTGCCATCCGTGTCAGCGGCGTTGCGGGACTGCCTGACCGACGTCAATCGGTATCCCGACTTTCGTCCCGACCGCACGCGCAGCCAGATAGCGGATCATCTGCGATTGCCGTCCGGCCAGATCACGGTGGGAGCCGGCGCCACCGGGGTCGCCCTGTCCGCGCTCGAGATGTGTCGCCGTCGGGCGGCCGCGTGTGGAATCGACTCGCCCGCGATCGTGACCGCGATGCCGACCTTCGACGGCTACCCGATCCTCGCGTCCATGGTCGGCCTGCGCGTCGACGCGGTACCGCTCGCCGTTGACGGCAGCCCCGACCTCGACGCCCTCCAGGCCGCCGTCTCCGCGGACACGGTCGCCGTCATCGTCTGCACTCCACACAACCCGACCGGCGCCGTCGTGGACACCGCCGAACTCCATGCGTTCATCGGTGCGCTGCCACCCGGTGTGCTTGCCATCGTCGACGAGGCATACGTCGAATTCTGTGACAACCCTCCCGATCTCAGGGATCTTCTGACGATCAACGCCGACGTCTTGGTCCTGCGCACGTTCTCGAAGGCCTATGGTCTCGCTGCCCTCCGGGTCGGCTACGGTATCGGTGCCCGCGACCTGGTGTCGGCACTGCACCGACACGAGGTCCCGTTCGCGGTGGGCGCCCCGGCGATGGCCGCCGTGCCCGTCGCGCTGGCTGCCGAAGAGCAACTCGCCGAGCGTGTTCGGGCGATGCAGACCGAACGTCGCCGGATGGCGGACATGCTGGCCGCGATCGGATGCCCGACCCTGCCGAGCCAGGGCAACTTCCTGTTCGTGCCCGGCCCGGAGGGCGTGGACATCGGCAGACTGCTGCGCAGCTGCGGTGTCGCGACCAAAGAATGTGCAACCGACGGAATCCGCATCACGGTCGGCGATCGCGCGAGTACCGATCACCTGATCGCGGTGCTGCGCATGACCGCGATGACCGCCTGACCGGTCGACCTGCGAGCCCTCCGTTCCGGGTAGGTTGGGGTGCCGTGACCGCAACGACACGGCAGAAGATCCTGATCACCGGCGCCAGCTCCGGGCTCGGTGAAGGAATGGCACGCATGTTCGCCGCCCGGGGTCGGGCGCTGGCCCTGTGTGCCCGACGTCTCGATCGGCTCGATGAGCTCGCACTCGAATTGCGGCCGGCCGCCGCGCAGGTGGCCACCGCGCGGCTCGACGTCACCGACACCGACTCGGTCCCCGGGGTTTTCACCGCACTGGCCGACGAACTCGGTGGTCTCGACCGGGTGATCGTCAACGCCGGCCTGGGGAAAGGGGCGCCGTTGGGAACCGGCAACGCCGCTGCGAACATCGAAACGATCCAGACGAACCTCGTCGGGGCACTGGCCCAGGCCGAGGCGGCCCTGGAGATCTTCCGCGCCCAGGGGCACGGACATCTGGTGTTGGTCAGTTCGATGAGCGCGATCCGCGGCCTGCCCAAGGCCCAGGCCGCGTACTCGGCGTCGAAAGCCGGACTCTCGGCACTCGGCCAGGGGCTGCAGGCCGAGTTCGCCGGATCGCCGATCACGGTGTCGGTCCTTCTGCCCGGGTACATCGAGACCGACATCAACCGAGGTGTGCAGACGGCGATGATGACCGGCACCGACAAGGGGGTCGCGGCGATGGTGGCCGCCATCGAGAAGGAGTCCGCCTGGGCGCCCGTCCCGACCTGGCCCTGGCTGCCGATCGCGGCTGCCCTGCGCTATCTACCGTCGGCGATCACCCGTCGGATGGTGTGACGCGGTTCGGTGTGCCCCTGCATTGACATGCTTAGCTGAGAAGCGCCCCTGAGAAGCGCCCCCACAGGAAGCGGCCGCCGACATTATGTCGCCGGCCTCGTTCCACAGGGCGCATGTCGAGGGCGCTTTTCATGGTGCTGTCGGAGGTAGATCCCGGGCCGTTGGTCCGGTTCGCACCGCGATGGGGTGTCAGCCCGCGGCCGGGCCCGCGCTCGGAGAGGCGGATGCGGGCAATCCGGCCGGTGACCACACGACGGGCGCGCTCTTGTAGTCGAGCGCTTCCTGGCCGGCGGTGTCGGCCCAGTAGATCACCCGTTGGAGGCGTTGCCCCCGATCCGCCACGGACACCAGGCAGGTGGAGTACGACTCGCCCCGTCGCATCTGTTCGGGCGGCGTCGAAGCAGGACAGTCGGGCAGTCCGGGTGTAGGGGAGAACGTCAAGGCCGGGGTCTTTCCGTCGGCGCTGGCGCTCAACCCGAAAACGTCGGGTGCGGACGCCGGACGCGTCGACAACGAGGTCACCGTGACGTAGAAGAAGTAGGCGGTGCCGCCGTTGGTGGCGTCGTCGGGAACACCCTCGGCGGGGGTGATCCCGGTGACGGTGAACATCGCGTGCGGGCCGGTGGCCGCGAAGGTGTGGGCGGGCAGGACGGCGGATTCGCCGAAGGTGAGTGGGGTCCCGGTGGCGGAGAGATCGGTCTGGCCGCGCGGCGCCGCGACGGCAGCACTGGTCGGAACCGAGGTGGGCGTCACCTCGTCAGAGGTGGATGACGATGTGCACCCGGCAGTGACGACCGCGATCGCGGCGCACGCGAGCAGACTCACACGCCGTGCCACCTGCGTCGCGGTCTGTGATCCCATCACCCTGCGTAAGGTAGCCGATGTGTCGGCAAAGCAGGGGCAGGTTGTGGCCCATGGCGCGTTTCAATTGTTCGGTGAGCGGCGCTGTGACGAGGTCAGCGAACTGCTGATCGACGTCTTCGGGCGCGATGACGTGGCGGCGCTCGGCGCCGATTGGCGGGGGATCGTGTACTTCACCCTCGCCGACGATCCCGATATCGGCGGCGACACCGTGGTCGGTTTCGATCCGTCGAGCGGCAGCAGCGGGCCGTTGGCGTCGGTGGGTGAGGTGCTCGCCGCGGTGCGCAACGGCGACATCGCCGAAGCCGTGGATGCCGCGAGCTTCGACGCGTGGCGCACGGCGACTGGTCTGCGAGCGATCGACATGGGGGACTGTGTGCCGCCGGCCGTGCACGAGTTCATGGGCGGCGATCCCGCCGAACGCTCCACGGAACCACAGGATCTGATCACTTTCATCGCGGTGGCCGCAGCGTTGATGGGCCGTCTCGAGGCGCTCGGTGTGCAACCGGGCGACGAGATCCCCGACGAGGTCTTCGACGAATCACGCTGGTAGCCGGGCCCTTCGTGACGCTTCGCTCGTTCCTCGCGAGGCTCCTCAGGGATCGGGGTGAAGTTCGCGAGCGCGCTCGCTCCACAGGGAGGCCCTTCGTGACGCTTCGCTCGTTCCTCGCGAGGCTCCTCAGGGATCGGTGGGTGACGCCTGCTCGCTGCTCAGGGATCGGCGGGTGACGCTTGCGAGCGGCGCAGCGTCAGGCCTTGCGGCCGCGGTGTTGGCGGTACCAGCGGACCAGCGCGTCGGTCGATGAATCATCTTGGGGCGCTGGGGAAGTGTCGTCGACGAGGACTCCCAGCAGTTCCTTGGCCTGGGTCTTGCCCAATTCCACACCCCATTGGTCGAAGGGGTTGATGCCCCAGATCATGCCCTCGACGAACACCTGGTGCTCGTAGAGGGCGATAAGCTGCCCGATGACCGAGGGGGTCAGCTCCGGCGCGAGGATCGACGTCGACGGTCGGTTGCCGGGCATCACCTTGTGCGCCACGATGTTTGGAGCGACTCCCTCGGCGGCGATCTCGTCGGCGGTCTTGCCGAACGCCAAGACCTTGGTCTGGGCGAAGTAGTTGCTCATCAGCAGATCGTGCATCGAGCCCGAGCCGTCCGCAGTCGGCAGATCGTCGGTGGGCTGAGCGAAGCCGATGAAGTCCGCCGGGATCATCCGCGTGCCTTGATGCAGCAACTGGTAGAACGCGTGCTGACCATTTGTGCCGGGCTCACCCCAGAACATCTCTCCGGTATCCGTCGTGACGTGATGTCCGTGAGCGGTCACCGATTTGCCGTTCGACTCCATCGTCAACTGCTGCAGATACGCCGCGAACCGTGCCATGTCGTCGGAATAGGGCAGCACCACGCGTGATTGGGCATCCCAGAAGTTGTTGTACCAGAGGCCGATCAGACCCAGGATCACCGGCGCGTTCTGCTCGAGCGGTGCAGTGCGGAAGTGTTCGTCGACGACGTGGAACCCGGCCAGGAAGTCGGCGAACCGCTCCTTGCCGATCGCCGCCATGACCGAGAGGCCGATGGCCGAGTCCACCGAGTAGCGCCCGCCCACCCAGTCCCAGAACCCGAACATGTTGACGGTGTCGATGCCGAACTTCGCGACCTCGTCGGCATTGGTGCTGACGGCGACGAAGTGCTTGGCAACCGCGTCATCCCCGGCACCGAGCTTCTCCAACAGCCAACTCCGCGCCGCCGCGGCGTTGGTCAGCGTCTCCAATGTGGTGAATGTCTTGGAGGCGATGATGAAGAGTGTGGTCTCCGCGTCCAGATCGGCGAGGGTGCCGACCATGTCGGCGGGGTCGACGTTGGACACGAAGTGGCAGCGGATGTTCGAGTCGACGTAATGGCGCAGCGACCGGTACACCATCACCGGTCCGAGGTCGGAGCCGCCGATCCCGATGTTGACGACGTCGGTGATGGCTTTTCCGGTGTGTCCCTTCCATTCCCCGCTGCGCAGCTTGTCTGTGAACGCGCCCATCGCGGTCAGGACCTCGTGCACGTCGGCGACGACGTCCTGCCCGTCGACGGTCAGGGAGGCGTCGGCCGGGAGACGTAACGCGGTGTGCAGGACCGCGCGGTCCTCAGAGGTGTTGATGTGCTCGCCGGCGAACATGTCGTCGCGCCGGTCCTCCAGCCCGACCTCGCGGGCCAAACTGGTGAGCAGTTCCAGCGTCTCCCGCAGCACGCGATGCTTGGAATAGTCGATGTGCAGGTCGCCGACGTCGATGGTCAGTTCCCGGCCACGCTCCGGGTCCACGGCGAAGACCTCACGCAGATGCATCGCGTAGACGTGCGGCTGATGCGCGGCGAGGGCCTGCCAGGACTGGGTGGCGGTGATGTCGTCGTGGTCACTGATGTCGAAGTCGCTGCCGGAGACGTCACTCATGGCCTTCACCCTATGCTGTCGCCGGTGGACCCGCGACGTCATGCGCGGACCGTGATCGGGTCGGAGTCACCCCGCTAACGGCCGAGCGGACCGCGGCCCAGTCGCAGCAGGAGCATGGCCAGCGTGTGGCCTTCCTGACCGAGTTCGGCGAACCGATCGAGCACCTTGACCTCACGGCTGTGCACCAGGCGCGGACCGCCCGACGCCATGCGCATGGCACCGATCTTCTTCGAGACCGCCGAGCGTCGCTTGACCGACGCGAGAATCATCGCGTCGAGCCTGTCGATCTCCAGACGGAGGACGTCGATGTCGTCGGCCAAGCCCGAGACGTCGTCAGACAGGTCGTAGTCATCCGCGTCGAACGGCATCGCGGCACCGGCCGTCTCGTCAGGTGTGTTGGCGTGAGTCACCAGACCGATTTTGCCACGGGCGGTTCACGCCGTGAGACTGGACCGCATGCTGAGCAGCCGGACGGTCTCGTGGGTGGCCATCGCTCTGATCGTGGCACAACTCGTGATCCGTGGCTGGCTTGCCCTGTCGAGCAACTTTTACTGGGATGACCTGGTCCTCATCGGACGTGCATCGTCGAACCCGATCCTCAGCTGGGACTACCTCGGGCACAGCCACGACGGTCACTTCATGCCGGCGGCGTTCCTCGTGGCCGGGGTGTCGACGCTGATCGCACCGGTCAACTGGATCGTCCCCGCGATCACTCTGATCGTGCTGCAGGTACTCGCGTCGCTGGCGGTCTGGCGGATGATCCGGGTTCTCGCCGGTCCCGCCGCGGGACTCGGTGCGCTGGGCGCGCTGGCGTTCTACCTCTTCACGCCGATGACGGTGCCGGCCTTCGCCTGGTGGGCGGCGGCACTCAACTCACTGCCGATGCAGGCCGCGATGGCCTGGATTGTTGCCGATGCGGTGCTGTTGGCGCGGTCGAGCAGTCGACGCCCGGACGCCCGATCGATCCTGATCCGATCGACGGTGATCTTCGTGGTGGCCTTGGCGTTCTTCGAGAAGTCGTTGTTCATCCTGCCCGTGGCGTTCGCGGCGGCGGTGCTGGCCGTGCGGTTCTCCGGCAGCACGGACGCCCCGCGTGTACCCGGTGCCTCCGGCGGTGCCGCCACGACTCGCATCGCCGACGATCCCGACTCGGCCGCAGCCACCGCCTACCCGGAGTCCGCACTCGTCCGAGCGTTCACCCGTGGGCGCGCCCTGTGGGCATCGATGGGCGGGATCTTCGTGGTGTGGACACTGATCTTCTTCTCGGTGTCCGACGCCACGGCCGGTGAGCATTCGGTGGCGCAGACGGCGCGATTGGTGTGGCGGACGATCAACGATGCCGTCGTCCCTTCGATGGTGGGCGGACCCTGGGAGTGGGAGCGCTGGGTCCCGAGTCCGCCGATGGGCTTCCCTCCAGTCTGGATGATCATTCTCGGGTGGCTGGTCGTGGCGGCGCTGGTGGGGTGGGCGGTGGCACGACGGCGCGGTGCGCTCGCCGTCGTGCTGTGTGCCGCCGGGTACATGATTGCCGCACAGATCCCGGTGATGTGGAATCGCTCGAGTGCCAACACGGCACTCGAACTGGCGCAGACCATGCGCTATCTGCCCGATACCGCACTGGTCTTCACCATCGCGATCGCGCTCATCGTCGGGTCGCCGGCCGTGGCGTCGCGCACGGAGGGCGCGCGTGCGGCGGCGTCGGGTCGGCACGCCGGCCAGCGAGCGGAGCGCGGTCAACTCGTCGGCGTGGGTGTGGCGATCGCGGCCGGCCTGGCGATCGCATCGGCGATGATCTCGCTGGCATCGTTCGCGACCTCGTGGCGTGACGACCCGACCGGCGACTACCTCGCGAACGCGAAGCGTTCACTCGCTGCCAATCAGGACCACACGATGTTCGACCAGTCCCTGCCGCTCGAGGTACTGCTGCCCGTCGCCTACCCGAACAACCAGATCAGCCACACCTTCGGGCGGCTGCGCGACCGACCCGAGTTCGGCGTGACGACCGACCGGCTGAACGTCCTCGACAGCAGCGGCACCATGGTGCCGGGGGCGGTGACCCCGGCACGCACGATCAGGCCCGGTCGGGGCGCATGCGATCGACCGGAGATAACCGGTCCCGCGCGGCTGACCCTCGACGGCCCACTTCTGCAGTGGCGATGGACCATCGCCGTGAGCTACTGCGCCAACACCGCCGGTCAGATCGACCTGTCACTCGACCACGGCGCCCCCGTACGGGTGGCTGTCGAGCCGGGTCTGCACGTCGCCTACGTGCAGTTGGAGGGTCGCGGCCGCAGCATCTCGGTGCGTCCTGTCACCGATGGGCTGGCGCTGCACACCGGTGAGGGCCGGGTGGGGGAAGTCGCCGAGGCGCGGCTGGTCGGCTGATCGCCGAGTCCGCTCGACCTAGGACGTCTCGACCGGTGCGGAGAACACTGTCACCTTGTCCAGACCGACCCCTTCGAGGAGCGCGAGCCGGCGCAGCGCGGTTGCCAGTTCCTCTTCGGCGGTCACGTAGGTGATCGGGCGGTCGCCGGCGGCGGTCACCTGCGCCCGGAGTTGGTCGGTGAGCAGCGCGGTTCCGGACCAACTCGGGTCGAGGCGGCCGGCGATGACGTGCGTCGCCGCGTAGCCCGGTGCGAAGGCGACGAACAGATTGCCCTCGGGACCGACCCCGTCGAAGATGTAGTTGCCCGCCTTCACCCCGTAACTGCTCGGGAAGCCCGCCTCCTGGTCGTTGTAGCGAGCCGCTTCGGGCTTCTTCGATCCCGTGCGCACCATGGTGATCGGCAGGGTGCTCGACTTCTCCTGACTGACGATGTAGTCGTCGAGATCCGATGCGGCGAGGTCGATGAACGGCAGGTATTGGATCGTCGTGTCGGTCCGGACGTTGCGGGAGCCGGGCGGGAGGTCGGTGGCCGAGCACTTCGTCTGGGCTTGCCCGCCGAACGGTGTCGTCAGCACTCGCGTGCAGGTCCCGCCGCGTTCGCCGGGCCGGAAGTTGTCGACGGCGAACCTGACGGTCAGTCCGAAATTGACGTGGCCGTTCACCCCGCGCATGTCGGCGGCCACATCCGCTGCGACGGTGCCGTTCGCGGTGAGTGCGAATTCGCATGCGGCAGTCGTACATGAGCCCGTGCCCCGTGCGACGACCGCGTTGTCGGCAAGGGGAACCGCGGGTGCCGGAACGCTGACGAGGTCGTCGACGAGCTCATGCTCGTCGGCGAACAGCGTGGTGAGATCTTCCGGCTGCAACGGCGTCACCGCGGTGTCGATGGACACCCGATAGCCCCCGCGGACGAACTCTCCCTTGATGTGGGTGACCTTCTTCGAGGTCGGGTCGAACGTGGTCTCCATCGATCCGACCCGGACCTTGTCATCGCCGACCGCGGTGACCACCGGGTCACTGGTCGGCCAGTAGCGGGCGTCGGGCAGGCCCGCGTTGGGCGCGGGCAGTTGCAGGCCCAGTTCGGGCGCCTCGACCCGCTCGGTGTTGCCGATCCGGCCGGCGAGCAGAGCCGGGGACAGCAGATAACCCAGGTCGGGAAGCCCGGAGTAGCGCAGGTCGGTCCACTTGTTCTCGGTCGGGCCGAGATCGACCCGGCCGGCACCTGCGGAGCCACCGAACAGGTCGGTCCACAACTGCGACGGGGCGTTGACATACCGGTAGTTGCCGATCTGGCGATACTGGGCGGCGGTCGAGCGGTAGGTGATCTCACCGTCGGCATTCTTTGTGGATGCGACCGTCAGATCGTCGAATTCCACCGTCTTCGGTGTCGCGCCCGGTTCCTCGCCGGTCGTTGTCAGCGTGCCCGTGTACCGCGCCCCCGGGCTGCTGCCGAGCGCGAAGGCGACCTCGTCGAGTTCCTTCTGGGCGGTGAACGCCGACGTCGGTGCCGACGACCCGTCGGTGGGGAACGGTACGAAGGTCACCACCAGCGCCGCGATCAGCGCGAGTGCGCCCAGACCGAACACCAGAGCGGGGACGGTGTTGGACCGACCGTTCATCACCCAGACCCTCCGAAACCGAGACGATCTCCACGATCGTCGATGTAAACAGCAGATCATGCCGTACCCGGTCGGCGACATGGGCCGGATGAATGACCCGACCCCACCCCCGATTCGGGCACATCGTAACGCCTGGGCAACGGCGCGGCGCGGGAGTTGTCCGCCGTCGGGGGTAGCCTTGTCTCCTGATGACAAGCTCCACCCGAGAGACGGCGCAACGCTCCCACGGAGCCGGCGTCGCCACGTCCGATGACCCCACGGCCCGTTTGCTCGACGGTCTCAACCCGCAGCAACGCGCGGCGGTTCTGCATGCCGGTTCGCCCCTGCTGATCGTCGCCGGTGCGGGGTCGGGGAAGACGGCTGTGCTGACGCGCCGGATCGCCTACCTGCTCGCCGAGCGTGACACATCGCCCGGGCAGATCCTCGCGATCACCTTCACGAACAAGGCCGCCGCCGAGATGCGTGAGCGGGTGATCGATCTGGTGGGCCCGCGTGCTGTGTACATGTGGGTGTCGACGTTCCACTCCACCTGCGTACGCATTCTGCGCGCCCAATCGGCGCTGTTGGGGGCGCGCAATTCGAACTTCTCCATCTATGACTCCGACGACTCGAAGCGGCTGCTGGGCATGATCATCCGCGATCTGGAGCTCGATCCGAAGAAGTTCAGCCCGCGGGGTGTCGCGGTGAGCATCTCGAACCTCAAGAACGAGCTGATCGACCCCGACGAGGCGCTTGCGAAGGCAGGCGACGGGGAACCGTCGGTGGTGGTCGTCGCGCAGATCTATGCTGAGTATCAGCGGCGCCTGCAAGCGGCCAACGCCTTCGATTTCGACGATCTGATCGGTGAGACGGTCTCGTTGCTGCAGCGTCACCCGGAGGTCGCCGAGTACTACCGTCGCCGGTTCCGCCACGTGATGGTCGACGAGTACCAGGACACCAACCACGCCCAGTACGTCTTCGTCCGCGAACTCGTCGGAGACGAGCAGACGGATTCGCCGGTGGGGCCGTCGGAACTCTGCGTGGTTGGGGACGCGGACCAGTCCATCTACGCGTTCCGTGGCGCGACGATCCGCAACATCGAGGAGTTCGAACGGGATTATCCGAACGCCGAGACGATCCTGCTCGAGCAGAACTATCGGTCCACCCAGACCATCCTGTCGGCCGCCAATGCGGTGATCTCTCGCAACGAGAACCGGCGGGAGAAGCGGCTGTGGACCGATTCCGGGGACGGTGAGCTGATCGTCGGCTATGTCGCCGACTCGGACCGCGACGAATCGTTGTTCATCGCAAAGGAGATCGAGGATCTCACCGATTACTCGATCGGCGGGTTGTCCCGGGCGCCGGGAGCGGAGCGAGCGGGCCCTCTGTCGCCGTATTCCTACTCGGACATCGCGGTTTTCTACCGCACCAACACCGGCTCGCGGCCCCTCGAAGAGGTCTTCGTGCGGCACGGCATCCCGTACAAGGTGGTCGGCGGGACGAAGTTCTATGAACGCAAAGAGGTTCGCGACGTCGTCGCCTATCTGCGGGTGGTGGCGAACCCGGACGACGCGGTCAGTTTGCGACGCATCCTCAACACGCCGCGACGCGGCATCGGCGACCGCGCCGAGGCCTGTGTCGCCGTACATTCGGAGAATCGAGGCATCAGCTTCTACGAGGCGTTGCTGGAGGGTGCCGAAGGCAAGGTCGGATTGCTGAACACCCGTGCGGTCAAGCAGATCGGTGGCTTCGTCGATCTGATCGAAGGGCTCCGCAACGACTTCCTCGCGACCTTCGGCGCGGCGGGCGAGGCGAGTGAGGACGTCGCCGTCGTGGACGCCACCGAGGAGGGTGCCGACATCGGCGAACTGGTCGACGCCATCGTCGAACGCACCGGCTACCGTGCCGAACTCGAGGCGTCGCGCGATCCGCAGGACGGTGCCCGACTCGACAACATCAACGAGTTGGTCGCGGTGGCAAGGGAATTCAGCGCCGACGCGGCCGGACTCGCGAGCCCGGCCGACGAAGTCGACGAACTCGACGAGGATGTTCCGGTCAACGACGGCGAACCCGAGCCGGGCTCGCTGGCCGCGTTCCTGGAGAAGGTCTCGCTCGTCGCCGACGCCGATCAGGTTCCCGACGAGGGCGACGGTGTGGTCACCCTCATGACGCTGCACACCGCGAAGGGCTTGGAGTTCCCCGTCGTGTTCGTGACCGGTTGGGAGGACGGACATTTCCCGCACATGCGGGCGCTGGGGGATCCCGCCGAGCTCAGCGAGGAGCGTCGCCTGGCCTACGTCGGCATCACACGTGCCAAGGAGCGTCTCTACGTGACCCGGTCGATGACCCGGGCCTCTTGGGGGCAGCCGGTCTCGAATCCGGAATCCCGCTTCCTACAAGAGATTCCGCAGCATCTGGTGGACTGGCGCCGCACCGAACCGCGCCGGTCCGCAAGCCGACACCTCGGATCGTCGGGCGGGGTCTTCGGCCGTGGCGACTCCGGGTTCGGGGGCAGTGGCCTCGGGCGTTCGTCGTATTCGACCGATCCGACCCGCGGCCGGAACAAACAGGTGAACTACGAGGTGGGCGACCGCATCAATCACCCCAAGTACGGACTCGGCAAGGCCGTGGCGAAGGAGGGCAGCGGGGCGACCGAACGCATCACGTTCGACTTCGGCGGAAACGTCGGGCGGGTCACTCTCCTGACCGCCGGCGGCCTGCCAGGCGACAAGATCTAGCCCCCGCCCGGCCGCACCGCCACCAGCGCAGCCGCACCATCCCTCTCACGCCACCAGCATGGAGGCCGAGAGAACCCAAAATTTCGCCGAGAGAACCCGCCGCGCTGATCATCCGCGCGAAAATCGCGAACTGCGGGTTCTCTCGGCGAAATTTTGGGTTCTCTCGGCAGTCGCCTGAGGAGGTGGCGCGGCAGTCGCTTGAGGAGGTGGCGCGGCAGTCGCTTGAGGAGGTGGAACCGCAGTCGCCTGGGGTGCCGCCGAGCCCTATCCGCCGGTGTAGGCCGCCAGCTTGACGCCGTGCTCTGCGAGCCACGGGGCCGGATCGATCTTCATGGTCCCGTTCTTCCAGACCTCGAAGTGGCAGTGCGGTCCGGTGGAGAAGCCTTCGCTGCCGACGAGGGCGATGACGTCGCCGGCGGTGACGCGCTGGCCCTTCTGCACCAGGACGCCGGAGGACGCCATGTGCCCGTACATCGTGACCGTGCCGTCGGCGGCGCGGATCTGGACCCAGTTGCCGTAGCCGGATGCGGGGCCGGCCTCGATCACGACACCGTCGGTCGCGGCGTGGATCGGGGTACCGAGCGGCGCGGCCAGGTCGATGCCGCCGTGGAAGCTGCCCCAGCGCATCGCGAACGTCGATGTGAAGTCGTACTTGCCGAGCGGGATGGGCGACTCGAACATCGGGCGGCGGGCCAGCGCTTCGCGTTGTGCCTCCGCGTCCGCCATCTGCTTGCCGACGGCGAGTTGGTCGGTGAAGGTGCCCAGGTCCTTCGTCGGGGCGGTGGCGGCGAGTCCGGGACCCAGGTCGGTGGCCTCGCCGGTGGTGCCGACGTTGGCGGCGTTGGTGGGGGTGGCTGTCGTGGTGTCGGTCGAACCGACCTGCGCGACGGCGGCCACGGCAGCGCCGGCAGCCATCGCGATGAGTGCGGCCCGGCCACCCTTGAGGGCCGTGGGCGGCGCACTGAGGCGGTGCTTGCCCCGTTGGCGTGTGGCGCCGGAGGCGGGCTTGGTCCGAAACGGCTTTTCGCCGTCGATCCGCAGCGGGAGCTCGCCGCTCTCGGTGCTGCTCAGGGAGAAGGTGTCGGGGCGGGCGCCGTCGACGTCGAACGGCTCGTCGTGCTCGTAGGCGTCGAACTCGCTCTCGGGGATCAGGATGTCCTGGGTGATCTCCGAGCGGGTGGGCCGGTAGTAGCGTTCCCACGACCCTGCATCCCACGCCTCGTCGGTGGAGTCCCAGGTGGTCGACTCGTCAGCGAACTCGTCGATCGGGATGATCGTGGTGACTTCCGACGCAGACTCGTCGTCGACGAGGCGCGCGGCGGATTGCCCGGCGGTCGTGACCGGTCGGCCCGGATAACCACGTCCCGTCAAATCGTCCACCCCATCTCTTCACCAACGAGGATTACCCGTTGTTGCCCGTAATCCTTTTGTGACCAACTGCCAGCCGACGGTAACGAAATGATTGCGGCAAGTCCAACGCTACGGGGGTAAAACCCGTGCGTATGTGAGATGCATCACAAGATGGCCACAGTGGAGATGACTTGAGCGAACGGTGGATTCGCTTTGCCAAACCCTCTCGGATCGTTCCGACCAGCGACAGTACATGAACGCTCGAGCCGCCCCGGCGGTCGGGTCCGGATGTGGCTGCCGATGTATACAGAGCCGACCGAGCGAGTGATCTGTCGCACAAGCGGCGGGTGCGGCGGCAAAGCCCATACGCGGCAGGTTTAGAGTCCGATATGGCCCGCAATACACCCCGCGGTGTTACATCCTTCTGCGGACGAACCTACGAGATGGTGAGCTGAATGGATCTCTTCGAATACCAGGCGAAGGAACTTTTCGCCAAGCATGAGGTGCCCACCTCGGCCGGCCGTGTTACCGACACGGTTGCCGGGGCACGTGAGATTGCCGAGGAAATCGGCAAACCCGTCATGGTCAAAGCACAGGTCAAGGTCGGCGGCCGCGGCAAGGCCGGCGGCGTCAAGTACTCCAAGGACGTCGACGAGGCGGTCGCGAACGCCGAGGCGATCCTCGGCCTCGACATCAAGGGCCACGTCGTCAAGAAGCTGCTGGTCGCAGAGGCGAGTGACATCGCCGAGGAGTACTACATCTCCTTCCTGCTCGACCGCACCAACCGCACCTACCTGGCCATGTGCTCGGTCGAGGGTGGCGTCGAGATCGAGGTCACCGCCGAGGAGAACCCCGACGCGCTGGCCAAGATCCCCGTCGATGCCGTCAAGGGCGTCGACCTCGCCTTCGCTCGCAGCATCGCCGAGGCCGGCAAGCTGCCCGCCGAGGTGCTCGACGCCGCGGCCGTGACCATCCAGAAGCTGTGGGAGGTCTTCATCAACGAAGACGCCCTGCTGGTGGAGGTCAACCCGCTGGTTCGCACCCCCGACGATCAGATCCTGGCGCTGGACGGCAAGGTCACCCTCGACGCCAACGCCGACTTCCGTCAGCCCGGACACGAGGCCTTCGAGGACCGCGACGCCACCGATCCCCTCGAGCTCAAGGCCAAGGAGAACGACCTCAACTACGTCAAGCTCGACGGTCAGGTCGGCATCATCGGCAACGGCGCAGGCCTGGTCATGTCCACCCTCGACGTCGTCGCGTACGCCGGTGAGGCGCACGACGGCGTCAAGCCCGCAAACTTCCTCGACATCGGTGGCGGCGCCTCCGCCGAGGTGATGGCCGCCGGTCTCGACGTCATCCTGAACGACGAGCAGGTCAAGAGTGTGTTCGTCAACGTGTTCGGCGGCATCACCGCGTGCGATGCGGTCGCCAACGGCATCGTCGGCGCCCTGGACAAGCTGGGTGACGAGGCCAACAAGCCGCTGGTTGTCCGTCTCGACGGCAACAAGGTCGAAGAAGGCCGCAAGATCTTGGCCGATGCGAATCACCCGCTGGTGACGCTCGCCGAAACCATGGACTCCGGCGCCGACAAGGCCGCCGAACTGGCGAGCAAGTAAGGGAACCAGAGCAATGTCGATTTTTCTGAACAAAGACAACAAGGTCATCGTCCAGGGCATCACCGGCGGCGAGGGCACCAAGCACACCGCACTCATGCTCAAGGCCGGCACCAACATCGTCGGCGGCGTGAACGCCCGTAAGGCCGGAACCACGGTGAGCCACGAGGGCGGCGTCGAGCTGCCGGTGTTCGGCTCCGTGGAGGAGGCGATCAACGAGACCGGCGCCGACGTCTCGATCGCGTTCGTGCCGCCGAAGTTCGCCAAGGATGCGATCATCGAGGCCATCGACGCCGAGATCCCGCTCCTGGTGGTCATCACCGAGGGAATCCCGGTGCAGGACAGTGCTTATGCGTGGGCGTACAACGTGTCCAAGGGCAACAAGACCCGCATCATCGGCCCGAACTGCCCCGGCATCATCACCCCCGGTGAGTCGCTGGTCGGCATCACCCCGGCCAACATCGCCGGCACCGGCCCGATCGGCCTGGTGTCCAAGTCGGGCACCCTGACTTACCAGATGATGTACGAGCTGCGTGACATCGGCTTCTCGACCGCCATCGGCATCGGCGGCGACCCGGTCATCGGCACCACTCACATCGATGCGATCGAGGCCTTCGAGAAGGACCCCGACACCAAGGTCATCGTGATGATCGGTGAGATCGGTGGCGATGCCGAGGAGCGTGCAGCCGACTACATCAAGGCCAACGTGTCCAAGCCGGTCGTCGGCTACGTCGCGGGATTCACTGCGCCGGAGGGTAAGACGATGGGCCACGCGGGCGCCATCGTGTCCGGGAGCTCGGGTACCGCGCAGGCCAAGAAGGAGGCCCTCGAGGCCGCCGGTGTGAAGGTCGGCAAGACCCCGAGCGAGACCGCCAACCTGGCGCGCGAGCTGTACCAGGCTCTGTAGCCGCACCGCTCGCCGAGATCTGTAGCCGTTGTCCCCGTCACGCGGGGACAACGGCTACATCTTTCTTCGATGCCAACGCCGTTGTTCGGCTTCACCTGTGACTACGATTCATGCGTGGGTCGAGACAACGAGGTGCCGCGAGAGATCGTCGTGGCCGTCGGTGCGGTCGCGGTCGGTACGCGCGCAGCGATCGCGTCGGCACGGCTCGCGGCGGCGGGAGCCCGATTCGTGCTGCGACTTCCCGTGGTGGGCCCGGCCGGGCGACGCGGGGTGGCCCGACTGGCGGTCGAGGGGGAGCGGGTGCTCGAGACCGCGCCGGTCGTGGTCGAGCGCGTGCAGGCGATTGTCGTGGCGATCATCTCGGCCATCATCGCCGAGATGGACCTGACCACCCTGGTGCGCGAGAACGTCGATCTGAACGCGGTGGCGGCCGGCCTCGACATCGAGGCGATCCTGGACCGCGTCGATCTCGACGCCGTCATCCGCAACCGGGTCGACCTGAACGCTGCAGTCGCCCACGTCGACCTCGACGCGATTGCCGGCACCCTCGACATCGACGCGATCGCCGCCCGCATCGACGTCGAGGCGATCCTCGATCGGGTCGACCTGATCGGCCTCGCCAACGACATCATCGAAGGCGTTGACCTCACCGACATCATCCGGGAGGCGAGTACCTCGGTCACGGCCGATGTGATGACCGACGTGCGCAGCAGCGGCGAGCGCGCCGACGATGCGGTCGCCAACATCGTCGGACGCGTCTTGCGTCGGCGCGTCAATGGTGTGGCGGACGAGCCGCCGCAGGTCGGTGGCCGCGCGGATGACTGACGCGAAGGACGCCGGGACCAATCGGGTTCCCGGGTCGGGTGAGCATTCGCACCATGAACTGCACGACACCGACAAGACGGCGGGCATCGTCAGCCGCGGTATCGCCGCCTTCATCGATCTGGCCACCGTCTGGGCACTTCTCGGCAGCGCCTATGTCGGTTTCGCGATCGCCATGCTGATCGTCAACGCCTCGACCTTCAGCTTCCCCAACCCGGGGCCGTTGTTCACCGCGACGGGCCTGATCGGCGGATCGATCGCTTACAACACGCTGTGCTGGGCGATCTCCGGTCGTACGCTCGGCTGCGTCGTGATGGGACTGCGGGTGCGTGGCCGCAAGCGAGATGTGATGCGCCCCAGCGTTGCTCTGCTGCGCGCGGTGTTCTACACATTCTTTCCGGTCGGCCTCGTCTGGGTCGCCGTCGATCTGCGGCGTCGGTCCATCCAAGATGTCGTGCTGGGGACCCGGGTCGTGTACTCGCGCTGAGACCGTGACCCGGCCACCCGGTCGCGATCAGACCTCCGCCACGGACTTCAATGTCGCCAAGCCCTTTTCGAAGTCCTTGCCGAGCATCTTGTCGAACAGGCCCAATGGTGCCGCAACGCGGGAGAACAGGGAGTGCGGTCCGGTCATGGTCCAGGTCACCTCGGTCTGCGCTCCGCGGGGAGCCAGCGTGAAAACGCTTGTGCTGGTCGACTTCATCGGCTTCTCGAAAGCGACCTGCACGGCAACCCTGGTCGGCTCGGTGACGTCGGTGATCTCCATGGTGCCTTTGCCCGCCTTACGATTTCCCGACCACGCATACTTCGCGCCGATGCCCTTCTCGGCGCCGGAGTATTCCCGGCTCAGATCGGGATCGATGTCCTCCCAGGGTGACCATCGACGCCACTCGTGGAGATCGACGATGAGTGGATGGATCTTCTCCGGCAGCGCAGCGATGGTCTCGGTCCGGGTCACGGTGTAGTCGCCCATGTGGATCTCCTGTCGTGGATGGTTTCGTGCAGTATGACCGAGGACGATCGCCGAGTTCATCGGTCTAGGGTGAAAACGTGACCAACCCACAACGCGTCGACGCTCGCACAGTGGTCGACCTCATCGTCGACGAGCACAGCTGGGAGTCGTGGGACCGGGCGGTCGACTGGGAGCCGGACAGTCTGGAGTACAGATCAGCTCTGGAACGTGCACGTGAACGAACGGCCATCGACGAGTCGATCGTGACGGGCAGCGGACGCATCCACGACATCCGGGTCGCGATGGTGATCAGTGAGTTCGGTTTCCTCGGTGGTTCGATCGGACGCAGTGCCGGGCAACGTGTGGTCGCCGCCGTGGAACGGGCGACGGCCGAGCAGCTCCCGCTGCTCGCGCTACCCGCATCGGGAGGCACGCGGATGCAAGAAGGCACCGCCGCCTTCTTGCAGATGGTCGCGATCACGGGGGCGGTCAACGCGCACAAGGCAGCCGGGCTGCCGTATCTGGTGTACCTGCGCCATCCGACGACCGGTGGGGTGTTCGCGTCGTGGGGGTCGCTCGGCCACATCACCTGGGCACAGCCCTCGGCGCTGGTCGGCTTCCTCGGGCCCAGGGTGTACGCGGGTCTGTACGGCGAGCCGTTCCCCGACGGCGTCCAGACCGCGGACAACCTTCACGCCCACGGCGTCGTCGATGCGCTGGTCCCGCTACCCCGACTCGGTGCCGAGCTGGGCCGCGTTCTCCGACTGCTCCGGTCCGCCGGAGACCAGACGGCATCGACGGCGCACACCGACCATCGGGTCCCGGGGACCTGGGCCGCCGTGGTCGCGACCCGTGCGGCAGGGCGCTCCGGTCTCACCGAGGTCCTCGACCCGGACCACTCGGTCGTGCTGCGCGGCGACGCCCCGATCTGGTTGGCGCTGAGCCGATTCGGTGGCACAACCGCGGTGGTCATCGGCCAGGACCGCGACCGGCAGGCCGCTGGTGAGCTGATCAGGCCCGTCGACCTCCGGATGGCCCGTCAGGGGATGGCAATGGCCGCCGACCTACGGCTGCCCGTGGTGACGGTCATCGACACACCCGGCGCGGAGCTGTCGGTGGCCGCCGAGGAAGGTGGACTCGCCGGCGAGATAGCGCGCTGCATGGCGGAATTGGTGCAGCTGACGGTGCCGACCGTGTCAGTGTTGCTCGGGCAGGGTGCCGGCGGGGCCGCGCTGGCCTTGTTCCCGGCCGACGTGCGGGTGGCCGCGGTGGACGCATGGCTGTCGCCGCTGCCGCCCGAAGGTGCGAGCATCATCGTGCACCGCGACACCGAGCACGCCGCGCAACTGGCCGACGAGCAGGGCATTGCGGCGGCGGCCCTGCACGCGAACGGAACGCTCGACCACCTCGTCGACATCACCGCCCCAGACGGCTTCGTCGCACTGCGCACGGTGATCGGCGAGGAACTCGGCCGGCGCAAACGGCCGTCGATGCGACGGCGCACCCGGACTCCGGGCGGTGAGCGGTGACCCGTCGGATCGTCGGCGTCGGCGCCATCGTGTGGGACGCCGACGACCGGCTGCTGCTCGTGCAGCGGCGGCATCCGCCGCAGGCCGGTCGATGGACTGTGCCCGGCGGCAAGGTCGAGCCGGGCGAGAGCCTGCTGGGGGCGGTGGAGCGGGAGGTCGTGGAGGAGACCGGACTGCACGTCGACGTCGGGGACAAAGCCTGGGTGGTGGACATTCCCGGCGACGACGGCGTGGTCTTCGAGGTGCACGATTTCGTCGCCGAGGTGCGGTCGGGGACATTGCAGGCCGGCGACGATGCGGCCGATGCACGCTGGGTGTCGGTTCCCGAGCTCGCCGAACTGCCGTTGACGGCGGGACTGATCGAACATCTCGATCGCCACGGTCTGATGCGTTCGACTGCGACGGCGACGTCGACAGAGCCGGACGGCGTGGCGCAAGCTGGGCAGGTGACCGACGTTGTCGGCCACTGTGACGGAAAGGACGACATGACCGAACTGCTGCCTCTGGATCCCGATGAGTTGCTGACCACCACCCGATCGGTGCGTAAACGTCTCGACCTGGAACGACCGGTTCCGTTGGAGGTCGTGAAAGAGGCACTCGAGGTGGCGTTGCAGGCGCCGAGCGGCAGCAACAGCCAGACCTGGCACTGGATCGTGCTGACCGATCCAGAACTCAAGCAGAAGGTCGCCGACCTGTATGCGAAGTCGTTCGCCACGTATTCGGCCAACCAGCCGAGGCGAGACGACACCGCCCGTCGCGTCGCGTCCAGTGCCCAGTATCTCGCCGACACGATGGCGCAGGTTCCGGTGCTGGTGATCGGCGCCATCTACAGCGGCGGTGAGCTGCCGGAGGGCAATCAGGCCGGTCTGTGGGGATCGCTGCTGCCCGGTGCATGGAGTCTGCAACTGGCACTGCGGGCACGCGGGCTGGGGTCGGCGTGGACCACCTTGCACCTGGTGTACGAGAAGGAGGTCGCCGAGATCCTGGGCATCCCGCCCACCGTGCACCAGGGGGTGCTGCTTCCGGTTGCCTACTACACGGGTACCGATTTCAAGCCGGCCGGACGCAAACCGCTCGACGACATCCTGCACGTCAACGGTTGGTGAGACGTCGCCGGGGCGAGCGGCGGTGGCGGTAGAGTTCGAGTTCACCATGACCACCTCGCCGTCGCCGTCCCCCGAGCCGCCCGCTCGCACACGTCGTGGTCAGGCCAAGGCGGCGAGGCGGGCCGAACTGCTCGAGGCCGCCGCCCGACTCATGGCCGAACGTGGCTTCTCGGGTGTGACACTGGAGGACATCGGCCGGGCGGTCGGGGTGAGTGGGCCGGCGATGTACCGGCACTTCTCGTCGAAGACCGATCTGCTCGACCAGATGCTCGTCGACATCAGTCAGCGCCTGCACGAGGGCGGGGCCGAGGTGGTCGCCCGCGGCGCCGGCCCCGAGCAGACACTGAGTGACCTGATCCGGTTCCACATCGATGTGCTCGTCACCAAACCGGATCTGATCTCGGTCCAGGACCGCGATCTCTCGTCGATGACGGCGGAGGCCAACCATCGGGTGCGGTCGTTGCAGCGACGCTACGTCGAGCAGTGGGTGGACGTGCTGCTCGACGTCGTCGCCGATTCCGACCGGGTGCTGACCCGGGAAGAGGCGCGGGTCCGGGTCCATGCGACCTTCGGGTTGTTGAACTCGTCGCCTCGACTTCCCCCGTTCGGCGGAAGCGACCTGCGGGCAGTGCTGAGCGCGATGGCGTGGTCGGCGTTGCTGGCTGCGCGATAGGCCACCTGCACGGTGCGGTGGTCTCGATTCGCTCGCTCGTTCCTCGCGCGCTACTCGACCAGCAAACCGCTGGTCGAGTAGCGCAAACGCAGTGAGTGCGTATCGAGACCGCCCGAGTGTGACCCGAGGTCACAGCCCCAGCGCAGCTCGCTGCTTCGTGACCTCCTCGCGGTAGCGCTCGACGTTGGCCATCTTGATGCTCTCGTAGCCGCGGACCATGTCCGGCAGATCGGCCAGCGTGACCATCGCGGAGAGCTGGTCGGTGCTCAACCGGCCGTCGTGCAGGGCCGAGAGCAGGGTTTCGATCAGCTCCCGGTACTCCACGATCAGCGCGCGTTCGGTGCGTCGGATCTCGTTGCGGCCGAACGGGTCCAGCTTGGTGCCGCGGAGCCGCTTCATCTTGGCGAGGCCGGCCAGAGGGCGGTCGGCCCATGCGCCCAGCGACATCTTCTCCTTCATCCCCATCTCGCGCAGCGTCGGCGGGTGCAGGCGAATGGCGACCTTGGCGTCGTCACCGAACTGCTCGGCGATGCGGGCCGCGAATGCCTCGTCCTGCGTGAGCCGGGCAACCTCGTACTCGTCCTTGTAGGCCATCAACTTGTACAGATTGCGGGCCACGGCGTCGGTCAGATCATCCGCCGGACTGGTGCGGTGCACCCGGTCCACCAGGTCGAGATACTCACGGGCGTACCGTTCATCGGCATAGGCGATCAGTTCGTCATAGCGGATGGCGATGGTGTGGGCCAGGTCCTCGGTGAGGTTCCCGAGCGTGCTCACCGCGGACGTGGCCCGAGAACTCGGGCCCACCTCCACCGTCGAGACACCGTGCAACGCCGACAACGCGCGCGTCACCGCGTCCGGGTCGTCGACAATCTGCCGACCGCGCCGGAACGCCTGGATGTTCGCATCCACCGCGACGCCGTTCAGTTCGATGGCGCGTTCGATGGATTCCGCCGAGATCGCCAGCGCCCCGGCCTGATACGCGGCACCGACCATCAGCATGTTGGCGTACTGCTCGTCGCCGAACAGATCCGTCGACAGCGTGCCCGGGTCGAGATACACCGCGCGCGAGACCTTCGCGTCGATCGCCGAGTGGACCGCGGCGTCGGCGGGGAATCCGACACTCGTGTCGATGACCATCGAGCCGGTGGGGATCTGGGTGGTCGACACGACGGCCACGGTCTTCTCCGGCGCCGCGACCTTGAGGTTGGCCGGGTCGGTGCCGACCAGCGAATCGCACACCAGATAGAGGTCGCAGTCGTCGGAGGCCACCTTGCCGGCCTGTTCGACGACGCTGCGCGTCACCTTCACATCGCTGACGACGGCACCGCCCTTCTGCGCGAGCCCCGTCATGTCGACGGTGCGCGCGGCGTGACCGTCGAGCACCGCCGCTGTCGCCACGACCTGCGAGACGGTCACCACTCCGGTTCCACCGATTCCGGTGACACGGATGGCGAACGACTCCCGGAGTGCGGGAAGTGCCGGTGCAGGCAGGATCGCAGCCGAGATGGCGTCGGCGCGGCGGCCGGCGCGTTTGGTCCCGGGCGTGACGGTCACGAACGACGGACAGTCACCCTTGAGGCAGGAGAAGTCGAGATTGCACGAACTCTGGTCGATCTGTGTCTTCCGGCCGAATTCGGTCTGCACCGGGTGCACCGACAGGCAGTTGGACTTCTCGCCGCAGTCGCCGCAGCCTTCGCAGATGCGCTCGTTGATCATCACCCGCTGGTTGGGCGTACTCATGGTGCCCCGCTTGCGCTTACGGCGCTTCTCGGCTGCGCAGTGCTGATCGTGGATGAGGACGGTGGTCCCGGGCACTGCTGCGAGCTCGGTCTGCACCTCGAGCATGTCGTCGCGCGAGCGCACCTCGACCTGCCCCGGGAGGCGCAGCGCCCGTGTCCGTTCCGGATCGTCGGAGGTGACCACGATCCGTTTCACCCCTTCATCGAGCAGCAGGGACGTCAGTCGCGGCAGGCTCATCGCGCCCACCGGGTCCTGTCCGCCGGTCATCGCGACGGTGCCGTTGTACAACAGCTTGTAGGTGATGTTCTCGCCCGATGCCACCGCGGCGCGCAGCGCCAGAGAACCGGAGTGCATGAATGTTCCGTCGCCGACGTTCTGGACGAAATGATCGGCGGTCACGAACGGCGCCATCCCGATCCATTGGGCTCCTTCCCCGCCCATCTGGGTGACGCCGGCGATGTCGCCGACCTGGCGCTCGTCCATCAGGAGCACCATCGCATGACATCCGATCCCGGCGCCGACCAGTGTCCCGTCGGAGACCTTGGTCGAGCTGTTGTGCGGGCACCCCGAGCAGAAATAGGGCGTGCGGACCGCGAGCGGCAGCTCGATCCGCCCACGCCGCTTCGACTTCCGGTCCAGCCAGTCCTGTGCGGCGTCCACGTGGTGGTGCTTGGCGAGCCGCTTGGCAAGTCCGCGGGCCACCGCGTCGGTGTCGAGTTCGCCGAAGCGGGAGAACAGCGTCGAGCCGTCCTCATTCGTCTTGCCGACGATCCGCGGTGCGCGTGGATGCCGGAACAGGATGTCGCGCATCATCGTCTCGATGAAGTCGCGCTTCTCCTCGACGACGATGACCTCGTCCAGGTCCCCGCCGGCCGTGTCGAACATGAAGCGGTTCAGGATGTCTCGTTCGATCGGGTAGACCATGCCCAGTTTCAGGATGCGGATTCCCGCGCGGTTCAGGTCAGAGTCGGTGATGCCGATGAGCCGCAACGCCTCACGCAGATCCAGGTAGGTCTTGCCCGCGGTCACGATGCCGATGCGGTCGTCGGGGCTGGAGACCACGATCTTGTTCAGGCCGTTGAGGCGGGCGTACTCCTGGGCTCGGGGAATGCGGGTTGTGAGCTGATTCTGTTCCAGCTCCATGAGACTCGCGCCCAACAGCCGCCCACTCGGCACGTGCGGGCTGCGTCCCAGGTCGCCATAGACCGGCATGATCCGGTTCGGGTCCACCTCGGCGGTCGACGAGCCGTCGGCGACGTGCGCGGAGATCTTCATCGACGTCCACAGCCCGCTGACCCGGCTCATCACCGCCGCATGCACGCCGAGGTCGACGATGTCCTGCGAATCGGCGGGATAGATGATCGGCATGTAGAGATCGGCCAGCGCCATCTCCGAGGCGCACGGGATGGTCGAGCTCTTGGCGCCCGGATCGTCGCCGACGATCGCGACGGCTCCGCCGCAGGGATGGGTGCCGATCATGTTCGCGTGCCGCAATGCGTCGGTGGCGCGATCGAGACCGGCTGCCTTGCCGTACCAATAGCCGACGACGCCGTCACGTGTGGTGCCTTCGGCGTCGGCGGCGAGTTCAGCCACCTGTCCGGCGACCTGTGACCCCATCACGGATGTCGCGGCGAGCTCCTCGTTGAGGCCGGGGCGGTGGACGATGTCGAACGGCTCGAGGTATTCCCGGCGGCGGGCGATCTCGAGGTCGTAACCGGCGAGTGGTGAGCCCTCGTATCCGGAGATGAACGACGCGGTGTGCAGATTCTGTCGCCGGTCGATGTAGGCGCGGTCGCGGACCATCCGGACCAGGGCCTGAATGCCGGTGAGATAGATGGTCCCGGTCTCCCGGGTGTAGCGCTCGTCGAGTGAGAACGAGGCGCCGGTGAATCCGGCGGTGTCGTCGGAGCGGGCACCGAGTCGGTGCGCACGATCGTCTGCGAGGGTCATGGGGTTACCTGGCCTTCTGTCATATGTCGGTCCGCGACCACCGGGGGTGTGGCGGCGCGGGCGTCGGGTTGTGCGGGCCCGTGGGTGGTGGGCCTGCCTTCACACTACGCAATACACGTGAGCCACGTCACGTCGGCTGCGACAATGAGATGGCGGTCCACGTGAGGCGTGACAAGTCGCCGGACTGTGTCGTACGATGCATTCAGTTAATCGCTACTAACTGAAAGGTCGATGGTGACCAGCACGTTCAGTAATGAAGCGGCCGATACCGCCGACTCGGCCGCGGGATTTCGCGCGGTCCATCTCGCCGGTGTCGCCCGGTTGCGCGAGCTGCTTGCGCAGGCTCGGCGGGGCGGCGGCGACAAGGCCCGCGACCGGCACATCTCCCGCGGCAAACTGCTCCCACGCGATCGCGTGGATCGACTCATCGACGTCGGTTCGCCGTTCCTGGAGGTCGCGCCACTCGCGGCTCATGAGATGTACGACGGTCGTGTGCCCTCAGCCGGGGTGGTCGCCGGTGTCGGGCGGATCGCCGGACGCGAATGCATGATCGTCGCCAACGACGCGACGGTCTCCGGCGGCACCTACTACCCGGTGACGGTGAAGAAGCATCTGCGCGCGCAGGAGATCGCGGCGGCCAACCGGCTGCCCTGCATTTACCTCGTGGACTCGGGTGGGGCGATGCTGCTGCAACAGGACGAGGTGTTCCCCGACCGCGATCACTTCGGCCGCATCTTCTTCAACCAGGCGACGATGAGCGCGGCCGGCATCCCGCAGATCGCGGCGGTGCTCGGGTCGTCGACAGCAGGCGGGGCGTATGTCCCGGCGATGAGCGACGAGACGGTCATCGTGCGCAATCAGGGAACGATCTTCCTGGCCGGCCCGCCGCTGGTGAAAGCGGCCACCGGCGAGGATGTGACCGCCGAGGAGCTCGGCGGTGGCGCCATGCACTCGTCGGTCTCCGGTGTCACCGACCATCTCGTCGAGAATGACGAGCAGGCGCTGGCCAAGGTCCGCGAGATCGTCGCGACGCTCGGTCCGCGTGATGACGCGCAGTGGGAGACCATCGGGTCGCGCGAGCCGCGTCGCCCGCAGACCGACCTCTACGACGTGGTGCCCACCGATTCGCGGACACCCTACGACGTGCGGGAGGTCATCGAGATCCTCAGCGACGCCGGCGAATACACCGAGTTCAAGGCCAACTACGGCACCACCCTGGTCACCGCCTTCGCCCATGTGCACGGACACCCGGTGGGCTTCATCGGAAACAACGGGGTGTTGTTCAGTGAATCCGCGCTCAAGGGGGCGCATTTCATCGAACTCTGCGACCAGCGGCGCATCCCACTCGTCTTCCTGCAGAACATCACCGGGTTCATGGTGGGCCGTGCCTACGAGGAGGGCGGCATCGCGAAGAACGGCGCCAAGATGGTCAACGCCGTGGCCTGCGCGCGGGTGCCCAAGCTCACCGTCATGGTCGGCGGATCGTTCGGCGCGGGCAACTACTCGATGTGCGGTCGGGCATATTCGCCGCGATTCCTGTGGATGTGGCCGAACGCCCGCATCTCGGTGATGGGCGGCCCGCAGGCCGCCGACACCTTGGCCACCGTCCGTCGCAACCAGGTCGAACGCTCCGGCGACGAGTGGGCGGCCGAGGACGAGGAGGCGTTCAAGGCGCCCATCCGCGACCAGTTCGACCGCCAGTCGGACGCGTACTACTCGACTGCGCGCCTCTGGGACGACGGGATCATCGATCCCGCACAAACCCGGACAGTCCTCGGATTGGCATTGGAGACATGCCGATACGCCCCCCTCACCGAACCGCGCTACGGCGTCTTCCGGATGTGATCACCGTGAACCAGACCACTCTCACAACAACCAGGCCCATCCGCAGTGTGCTGATCGCCAACCGCGGCGAGATCGCCTGCCGCGTGATCGACACGCTGCGCCGCATGGGCATCCGCAGCATCGCGGTCTATTCCGACGCCGACGCGGACGCACGTCATGTCCGCGAGGCCGACGTCGCCGTCCGGATCGGGCCCGCTGCCGCGACCCAGAGCTACCTCGACATCGATGCGGTGGTGCGCGCGGCGGTCGACACCGGTGCGGACGCGGTGCACCCCGGCTACGGGTTCCTGTCGGAGAATCAGAAGTTCGCCGCGGCACTCGCCGACGCCGGTGTCACCTTCATCGGTCCGCCGGCCGAGGCGATCGCGACGATGGGTGACAAGATCACCGCACGCGCAGCGGTCACCGAACGCGATGTGCCGGTGGTGCCGGGTCTGTCCCGGCCGGGCCTGACCGACGAGGACCTGATCGCCGCCGCACCCGACATCGGATTCCCGGTGCTCATCAAGCCGAGCGCCGGTGGTGGCGGTAAGGGTATGCACCGCGTCGAGAACGCTGCGGAGCTACCCGCTGCACTGCAGCGCGCACGCCGCGAGGCCGGGTCGGCCTTCGGTGACGATGCCCTGTTCCTCGAGCATTTCGTCGACACCCCGCGACACATCGAGGTGCAGGTTCTCGCCGACGAACACGGCAATGTCATCCACCTGGGCGAGCGCGAATGCTCGCTGCAGCGTCGTCACCAGAAGGTGATCGAGGAGGCGCCGTCGGCACTGCTCGACAACCAGACCCGTGCTCGCATCGGCGAAGCGGCGTGTGACGCGGCGCGCAGCGTCGGCTACACGGGCGCGGGCACGGTCGAGTTCATCGTGTCGGCGCATCGCCCCGACGCGTTCTTCTTCATGGAGATGAACACGCGCCTGCAGGTCGAACACCCGGTCACCGAACTGGTCACCGGCGTCGACCTCGTCGAGCAGCAGATCCGGGTGGCCCGCGGGGAGGTCCTCGGCCTGGCCCAGGACGACATCGTGTTGCACGGGCACGCCATCGAGGCGCGCGTCTACGCCGAGGATCCGGCGAACGGATTCCTGCCCACCGGCGGCCGGATAGCGCATCTCGAACACCCGGACACCGCACCGGGCACCGGGATTCGTGTGGATTCCGCGATGGCCGACGATCTGGTCGTCGGCAGCGACTACGACCCGATGCTGGCGAAGGTCATCGCACACGGCAGCGACCGTGAGGAGGCGCTCGAACGCCTCGACCAGGCGCTGGCGCACACCCGCGTGCTCGGGCTGGTCACCAACATCGACTTCTGCCGCTACGTCCTCGCCCAGCAATCGGTGCGCGACGCCGCACTCGACACCGAACTGCTCGATCGGCTGGTCATCGACTATGCGGCGCCCGAACCCGTACCGGAGGCCATGGTGCTGGTCGGTGTCGCCCGTATCGGGCCCCGCGACGGCGGCGACGTCTGGCAGTCGGCGGTCGGTTGGCGCATCGGCGAACCGACACCCGTGGTGACCCGCTTGGTCTCGGGGACAAGTCATTTCACCGTCTCGATCCTGGTCGAGTCCGCGACCGAGGAGAAGCTGACCGGGCGGGCGACGGTGACCTATGAGGACACCGACCGCGAGCCGTGGCAGGCCGCGGTCGAGTATCGGCTCATCGATCGCCATGACGGCAGCTCGCCCGGCTCGCAGACGCGTCGCCTGATCATCGACGGGGTCAGTCAGTCCTGGTCGAAGGCCGAGGTCGACGGCACCTGGTGGGTCGCCGGCCCGCATGGCTCCTGGCAGCTCGACCTGGCCCGACCACTGTTGGAAGAGGCTGCCGACGAGAACGCCGGCGAGATCCTCAGTCCCATGCCGGGCACCGTCGTCGCGGTCCCGGCGACGGCCGGCGACACCGTCTCCGCGGGCAGCCCGATCATCGTGGTCGAGGCGATGAAGATGGAACACACGTTGACGGCGCCGGTGGACGGCGTGGTGGCCGTCTCGGCGAAGGTCGGCGACAAGGTCGCCGCCGGACAGACAATCGCACACGTGCAGAAGGAGGACTGATGGAACTCAGTCAGGAGTACACCGACCTCATCGGAAGCGTCCGCGACTTCGCGCAGTCGGTCGTCGCCCCGGTATCGGCGAAACACGATGCGGAGCACAGCTTCCCCTATGAGGTCGTGTCGCAGATGGGCAAGATGGGGCTGTTCGGGCTGCCCTTCCCGGAGGAATACGGTGGGATGGGCGGTGACTATTTCGCACTCGCGTTGGCCCTCGAGGAACTCGGCAAGGTCGACCAGTCCGTGGCGATCACCCTGGAGGCCGGTGTCGGTCTCGGCGCCATGCCGATCTACAAGTTCGGCACCGAGGAACAGAAACAGCGATGGCTGCCGGACCTGACCACCGGTCGGGCACTCGCCGGTTTCGGTCTCACCGAACCGGGTGCCGGCTCGGATGCCGGCGCGACCGCCACCACCGCCAAAGAGGATGGCGACAGCTGGATCATCAACGGCGCCAAGCAGTTCATCACCAACTCGGGCACCGACATCACGTCGCTGGTGACGGTCACCGCGGTCACCGGCACCCGCGACGGCGGCCGCAAGGAGATCTCGACGATCATCGTGCCCTCCGACACCCCCGGCTTCACCGCCGAACCCGCCTACAACAAGGTCGGGTGGAACGCGTCGGACACTCATCCGCTGTCGTTTGCCGACGCTCGGGTGCCCGCCGAGAACCTCCTCGGTGAGCGCGGGCGGGGCTACGCCAACTTCCTGTCCATCCTCGACGAGGGCCGGATCGCGATCGCCGCGCTCGCCACCGGCGTGGCGCAGGGATGTGTCGACGAGAGCGTGAAGTACGCGAAGGAGCGCCAGTCGTTCGGCAAACCGATCGGGCAGTACCAATCGGTGTCGTTCGCGATCGCCCGGATGGAGGCCCGCGCGCATGTGGCGCGGACCGCCTACTACGATGCGGCGGCGAAGATGCTGGCGGGCAAGCCGTTCAAGAAGGAGGCCTCCATCGCCAAGATGGTCTCCAGCGAGGCGGCGATGGACAACGCCCGGATGGCCACGCAGATCCATGGCGGCTACGGCTTCATGAACGAGTACCCGGTCGCCCGACACTACCGGGACTCGAAGATCCTCGAGATCGGCGAGGGCACCACCGAGGTGCAACTGATGCTCATCGCACGGGAGCTGGGTTTCGCATGACCGAGCAGAGTGCCGCCGACCGGGTACGGGTGGTCCAACGTGGTCTGTGGTTCGACGAGTTCACCGAGGGCACCATCTACGAACACCGGCCGGGCCGGACGGTCACCGAGGCCGACAACGTCCTGTTCACCACGTTGACGATGAACACCCAGGCCCTGCACCTCGACGCCGCGTGGTCGGCCGAGCAACCGGGCTTCGGCGGCCAACGGCTGATCAACTCGATGTTCACCCTGTCCACCATCGTGGGTCTGTCGGTGTCTCAGCTGACCCAGGGCACACTCGTCGCCAACCTCGGATTCAGTGAGGTGGCCTTTCCGGCGCCGCTGTTCGCAGGTGACACCCTGTATGCGGAAACGGAGTGCACCGGCAAACGCGAATCCCGGTCCCGGCCGGGTGAGGGCGTGGTGAACTTGACCCATATCGGACGTAATCAGCACGGCGAGGTCGTTGCGCGTGCGGCGCGGGCCACGCTGGTGCGCAAGAAGACGGTGGAGTAGAGAAATGCAGCCCGGCCAGCAATTGCACAACCCCTGGACACCGCCCGGACCGGCTTTGTTGTTCTGTCCGGCCGACCGGCCCGAGCGCTACCAGAAGGCACTCGATCGTGCGGATGTGGTGATCCTCGACCTCGAGGACGCCGTCGCCGCCGAGAACCGGGTGGCCGCGCGGGAGGCCCTGGTCGCCAACCCGCTGGATCCCGATCGCACCATCGTGCGGATCAATCCGTCGGGTACCGGCGATTACCGTCGCGATCTCGCCGCCATCGGTGACACCAATTACCGGGTGGTCATGCAGGCCAAGGCCGAGGATGCGGATTCGATCATCCACACCGCGCTGCAGACGATCGCGCTGATCGAGACCCCGCTCGGCGCCACCCGCGTGAGCGAGATCGCCGAAGCCGTCAACTGCATCGGACTCATGTGGGGTGCCGAGGATCTCGTCGCCGGACTCGGCGGAAAATCCAGCCGGTTCGGACCCGACGAGGATCGCGCCGGGACCTACCGAGACGTCGCCCGTTTCGTCCGTTCGTCGGTGCGCATCGCGGCCGCGGCACACGGAAAATTCGCGGTGGACTCGGTGCATCTGGACATCCGTGACGTCGACGGCCTGGTCGCCGAGGTCCGCGACGCCGTCGCACTCGGATACACCGCCACCGCGTGTATTCATCCCTCGCAGGTCGAGCACATCCGTGCCGGCTATCGGCCGTCGGATGACGAGATCGACTGGGCCCGGCGCGTGATGGACGGCAACGAAGAGCATCGGGGTGGGGTGTTCAGCATCGAGGGCCAGATGATCGACGGTCCGGTGCTGCGGCAGGCCGAGGTGGTCCTGGCCCGGGCCGCCGCGCTCCGCGATGTCGCGACCACGGGCCCGTCCACCACCGCCGAATGATCGTCGGCCCACCAGTCCTCACGAGAACCGGAGCGAGACATGACAGAAATGGCCTACGCCGAGGGTGAGAGCACACCCGAACTCCTCACCGAGACCATCGGTGCCACGTTGGCGCGGACGGTTGCGTCGTTCGCCGGCAACCTGGCGCTCATCGACGCGGCCGCCGGACGGCAGTGGACCTATGCCGAGTTCCACCGCGATGTGCGGGCGCTTGCTGCCGGCCTCGTCCGCCTCGGTGTCGCCCCGGGCGACCGGGTGGGGCTGTGGTCGCCGAACCGGTTCGAATGGGTGCTCACCCAGTACGCGACCGCCGAGATCGGCGCCATCCTGGTGAACCTCAACCCCGCGTATCGGCAGAACGAGATCGAGTACGCACTGGCCCAGTCGGGCAGCAGCGTTGTGCTCGCGGCGGAACGGTTCAAGGACTCCGCGTATGCGTCCATGCTGGCCGAGGCGCGGCCGAAACGTCCGGATCTGCGTGAGGTGATCCTGTTCGACACACCGGAGTGGACGGCCCTGCTGGCCGAACCCACGGCCGACGAGGCGGCAGCCGTCGCGCAGATTGCCACATCGCTGTCTCCCGACGACGCGATCAACATCCAATACACCTCCGGCACAACCGGATTCCCCAAGGGCGCCACCCTTTCGCACCGTAACATCGGGAACAACGGGTATCTCGTGGGAGAGCTGCTCGATTACACCGACGCCGACCGGATCTGTCTGCCGGTGCCGTTCTACCACTGCTTCGGCATGGTGATGGGCAATTTGGCAGCGACCAGTCACGGGGCCGCCATGGTGATCCCCGCGCCGGCCTTCGACCCGGAGGCCACGCTGGCGGCGGTGTCGGAGTACCGCTGTACCAGCCTCTACGGGGTGCCGACGATGTTCATCGCGGAACTCGCACTGATGGACGAGCGCGGTGACGCACACGGCTTCGACCTGTCGAGCCTGCGGACCGGGATCATGGCCGGCTCGCCCTGTCCGGAACACGTGATGCGGCAGGTCGTCGACCGGATGCATATGGAACAGGTGTCCATCTGCTACGGCATGACCGAGACATCGCCGGTGTCGACCCAGACCCGGGTCGACGACCCGCTCGAACTCCGCGTCGGAACGGTCGGCCGGGTCGGTCCACATCTGGAGATCAAGGTGATCGACCCGGGAACCGGGGAGACATTGCGGCGTGGCGAGACCGGGGAGTTCTGCACCAAGGGTTACTCGGTGATGAAGGGCTATTGGAACGAGCCCGCCAAGGCCGCCGAGGCACTCGACGCCGATGGCTGGATGCACACCGGTGACCTCGCGGTGATGGACGACAACGGGTACGTCCGCATCACCGGCCGTATCAAGGACATGGTCATCCGCGGTGGCGAGAACATCTACCCGCGGGAGATCGAGGAGTTCCTCTACACCCATCCCGACATCCTCGACGCACAGGTCATCGGTGTGCCCGACGACAAGTACGGCGAGGAGCTGATGGCGTGGGTCCGACTGCGGGACGACGCAACCGAGTTCACCGTCGAGGACCTGCGTGTCTTCGCGAACGGGAAGATCGCGCGGCACAAGATCCCCCGCTACGTGCATGTGGTCAAAGAGTTCCCGATGACCGTGACGGGCAAGGTGCGCAAGGTCCAGATGCGCGAGGAGGCCGTCGAGATCCTGGGGTTCGGACACGGCTAGACATGCCCTAGGGTGAGATGATGTGACCGAACCTGACCGGAGTGATTCCGGCGCAACGCAGATGGCCTCGTTCACGCGCCTGGTCCGAGACCGGACCGGCCGCGACCTGGACGGATACGCAGCGTTGTGGCAATGGTCGGTCGACGAACCCGGTGACTTCTGGCGTGCCATCTGGGATTTCTACGACCTCGGTGCGATGGCGGGTCCGGGATCCCCGGCCGTGGAGTCCGCCACCGATGTGCTCGCCATCGCGGACATGCCGGGCGCGCAATGGTTTCCCGGGGTCGAGCTCAACTATGTGTCCGCGGTGCTGCGGCACGCCGACCGTACCGGCGCGGCGATCGTCGGCATCGGTGAGGATGGTGCTCGCACCGAGATCGCGTGGTCGGAGCTGCCCGAACTGGTGAACGGTTTTGCTCGGACCCTGAGCTCGCTCGGCGTCGGCCGTGGTGACGTGGTCGCCGCCTACCTGCCGGACATCCCGGAGGCCGTCATCGCTTTCCTCGGCACCGCGTATGTCGGGGCGATCTGGTCGGGCTGCGGCCAGGACTATGCACCCGAGGGCGCTGCCGGCCGATTGGCGCAGCTGCAGCCGAAGGTGTTGATCAGTGCGGGTGGCTATCGCTACAACGGCAAGGTCGTCGACAAGTCGGCCGACAGTGTGGCGCTGGCCGGGTTGCTGCCCGGACTCCTCGCGCATGTCGTCGTCGACGCCCCCGATGAGGCGACGTCGGCAGGTGAGGCGATGTCGGCAGGTGAGGCGATGTCGGCAGGTGAGGCGGTGTCGGCAGGTGACGGGCCGCGTCGGATTGCTTACACCGAGGCGGTGCACCCGGCCGACACCGGCGTGATCGACCCGGTCGCGGTGCCGTTCGATCATCCGTTGTGGGTGCTGTTCAGTTCCGGTACCACCGGAAAACCCAAGGGCATCGTGCACGGCCACGGGGGAGTGGTGGTCGAACACCTCAAGGCGGGCGGATTGCACGCTGACCTGGGGCCCGAGGACGTCTTCTTCTGGCAGACGGCCCTGAGTTGGATGATGTGGAACTTCCAGGTCGCCGGACTGCTGTGTGGAGCACGGATCGTCTGTTACAGCGGCTCGCCGCTGTATCCGGACGCCGATCGGCTCTGGCAGATCGTCGAATCGGAGCGCGTGACCTATTTCGGGACGAGCCCGGGCCAGCTTCAGGCCTCCCGCAAGGCAGGCCTGGTGCCGGGCCGCGACCACGATCTGTCCGCTTTGCGCACCCTGGGCAGCACCGGGTCGACGCTGGCCGCCGATCTGTTCACCTGGGTCGACGACAACGTCAGAGGCGGCGTCCCGATCTCGTCGATCAGCGGTGGAACCGACGTGGTGACCGCGTTCGCCGGCGGCTCGACGGGAGTGCCGGTCGTGGCAGGTGAACTGTCGGTCCGCTATCTGGGCGTCGCACTCGAGAGCTGGGCTGCCGACCGGACGCCGCTCATCGACGAGGTCGGCGAGATGGTGATCACCGCGCCGATGCCGTCGATGCCGGTCTCGTTCTGGAACGACCCGGACGGATCGAGATACCGCAGCGCCTACTTCGAACACGAGTGGGAGACCCCGTCCGACGCCGCGGTGTGGCGCCACGGGGACTGGGTGACGGTCACCGCACGTGGGTCACTGATCATCCACGGTCGCAGCGACGCCACCCTGAACCGCCACGGCATCCGGATGGGATCGGCCGACATCTACGAGGTGGTGGAGGGCATCGACGAGATCGCGGAGGGTTTCGTGCTGGGTGTCGACGGTCCCGGCGGGGCGTACTGGATGCCGCTGTTCGTCACGCTCGTCCCGGGCGCGGTGCTCGACGACGACCTGCGGGCGCGGCTGGCGTCCGAGGTTCGCGCGAGATTGTCCCCGCGTCACGTGCCGGACGAGGTGATCGAGGCGCCGGGTATCCCGCACACCCGGACCGGGAAGAAGCTGGAGGTGCCCGTGACCGGTATCCTCGCCGGCCGGGCCGAGGTCAGCATCGACCCGAAGTCGGTCGACGACTACGGGCTGATCGACTGGTATGCCGCGCAGGGTCGCGCCCATCGGTGGTAGTGAGGGAATGAGCGCGGCACACGATCGCGCGTGGACCATGTACTAGCGTGGGGCGCGACACCAGCGCTCACCGCGGGGGCGAATCACGACCGAGCAGGAGAAGCGATGACCTACCAGCAGGGCGGTTACGGCCAGCATGGCCAGCAGGGGCAGGGGCAGGGCCAGGAAGACTCTGGTCAGCAGGGCTACGGCCAGCAGGGCTACGGCCAGCAGGCGCCCGGACAGCAGGGCTACGGGCAGCAGGGCTATGGCCAGCCCGGTTACGGCCAGCAGGGGTACGGCCAGCAGGGGTACGGCCAGCAGGGCTATGGCCAGCCCGGGTACGGTGCCCAGCCCGGTTACGGCCAGCAGGGCTACGGGTCCGGCGGCGCCGACGCACCCTCTGGTGTGGGACAGGCGACACCCGGTTACGGGCAGCAGGGTTACGGTCAGCAGTATCCCCAGGGGTATGGACAGCAGTACCCACAAGGGTATGGACAGCAGTACCCGCAGCAGGGCTACGGGCAGCAGCAATATCCGCAGGGTTACGGGCAGTACGGCCAACCTGCACCCAAGCCCGTCGGGCAAGGGCTGCCCGCCAACATCGGTCAGCTCCTCGCGATCGCGGTGGGTTCCATCGCGGCGGTGGAAGCGGTCGTCAGCTTCTGGAACCGCGGCGCCTATCTCCCGTATCTGGCGCTGATAGCCGTACTCGCCTTGCTGACGCTGCATCCCAAGGTGCAGACCAGGGTCACGGTTCCGGTGATCAGTGCCGTCGCGGTCGCCACCGCGATCAGCCAGCTGTATGACGTCATCTACACCGCCTCGAAGGGTTCGAACCTGATCTCCAACTCGGGTGTCGACTACTCCCAGCTGGCTCTGACCCTGATCATCGCGGCGCTCGCGGTGTTCTGGCTGCTCGTCGTCCTGGAGATGGTGAAGGTTGCATCCGACGCTGCCGGCACCTCGGAGCCCCCGGCCACCGCATCTGCGGCCCACGCACCGACTCAGGCCGTCGCCTACGGCGATACACAGTCGAGTGGCCACAGCGCCTCGAGCGCAGGCGCCACCAAGCAGGCCAATTACGATCCGTCGGCCTACAGCCAGGTGCAGTCGCAGTCGCCGACCACCTCGAGTGCGGGGTACACGCCGACCGCCGGCGCCTCGGAGTCCGGCTCGTCGACGTCCGGCTACCACCCGACCGCTGAGGCGTCCGGCGATGCCACCACGAAGATCAGCAAGCCGGAGCAGCCGAACGGTCACTGATCTCGAGAATTCCCATGATGCCCCGCCGCGATCGGCGGGGCATCGTGCTGTCGGGACCCGAGCGTCCATGCGACTGCTGCGACGCATGTCGCTTTCTGAGGTCTGCGCGGCGCGTCTGCCCGGTGAGGCGAAGCAATCGTGTCAGTCTCGTAACCGATGCCCTCGCCTACCGCTGACAGTCTCGCGTCGCGTCTCCGCCAGATGCGACAACTCAACCGCGCCCAGCGGTCGGTGACCGAGGGTTCCGCGCGCGCACTGGTCATGGTCGCGTTCGCCGTCCCGGTGATCACGATGGTCATCATCGCCGCGGTGACCGTTACGGTCCTGCTTTTCGCCGGCAGCGGACTCGACGGGCTCGGCATCGCCATCGGTGCGATCTGGCTGGCTGTCCATCAGGTACCGGTCACGCTCAGCGGCGTGACCATCGGGATATTGCCGATGCTGCCCACCCTGGCGATCGCGGTTGCCGCGGCCAGGATGTCCGCATCGGCGAGTGGCACCGAGCGTCCCGCCTCCGAGCTCGCGGCGGTTTTCTGTTCCGCGGTGGGCGGGCCCATGTTGATCACCGCTCTGTCGCTGGCCGTCGTGATGGACGGGACATCGGTGATGCCGGTCCAGAGTCCGTCTGCGCTGATGGCGTTCGGCTACACACTCGCCATCCATGGCTCCGCGGCTCTGCTCGGAATCGGATGGCGTCGCCGAGAAGAGCTCTGCGACCGCTTCGGGGTCCCGCCATCCGTGCGGCGCGGTGTGCGTTGTGGAGTGTTGGCAATCACCGCGCTGCTCACCTGCGCCGCCGGCCTGGTCGTCGTGCGGCTGATCATCGGCTGGCACGTGACCGGGCAGCTGCTGGCCGACGGCAACGATTTCGACGGCTACCTCGGGTTGGCGGCCTTGTCGGTGCTCTACCTGCCGAACGCTGTCGTCGGTGCCGCCTCGGTCCTGGTCGGGTCCGACTTCCACATCGGGACCGCGTCGGTCGATTTGCTCGATGTCCGCGGCGGACCGCTTCCACCGGTGCCGATCCTGGGCGCTCTCCCCGAATCCGCGGCCGGGATGCTGGGTCTGATCGGTTTCCTGATACCCGCATCGATCGCGCTGGTGGTCGCACTGCGCTGCCGCGACCTAGATCCACTCGCCAACGTGCGGTCGGTGGCGGTGGCCTCGGCGGTTGCGGCGACGACCGTGGTCGTGCTCTGTGTGATGGCCGGCGGGGAACTGGGTGAGTTCGGTGACGCGGGCGTCACGCTGCCCACGGCGGGAGTGTTCACACTCGGATGGATCGCGGTGGTCGGTCTGATCGTCGCGTTGATCTACGGGGCGCTTCCGTCCACCCGGGCCGCTCGCCGCAATGGTGTCGACGCGGACTTCGACGACGACTACGACCTCGATTACGAGGACGAGTACCTGACCGATGACTACGAGGATCCCGAGGACCTCGACGACGAGTACGGCGAGTTCGACGACTACGAAGGCGAGGATTGGGCGGAGGAGGACTCGGGGTACACCGAGGCCCGGTCCACCGAATCGGATGACGTCGAGTGGGCCGACGGCGATGAGTGGGAGGTCGTCGACGGTGACGAGGGCGCAGTGCCCGGCCCGTTCGACCGCACCGACCAGACCACCGACGCTCGCACCACCGAGGTCGAATACTCGAGCGAGAATCGCTGACGTCGCAGACCGCCACCGCCCCCGGCGATCCGGGCGGGTGCACCGACCACTAGGCTTCTTCAGTGTGAACGCAGCTGCCGGGCCTGGAGTATCTGCAGTTCGTGTACCCTCCTCGGGCCGTGTGCCGATCGTGGTGATGGCATCGGGTACCGGTTCGTTGCTCGAATCGTTGCTCCGACGGGTCGCCGACGATGCGCCGTTCCAGATCGTCGCGATCGTGGTCGATCGGCAATGCCGCGCCGCCGAGATAGCCGCAGACCACGGCGTCCCCCTGGTCGACTGCCGAGTGGCCGATCACGCCGACCGGGCCACCTGGGACGTTGCGGTCACCGAGGAAGTCGCGGCATTCGACCCGGCCTGGGTCGTCACCGCCGGTTTCATGAAAATCCTTGGCCCGGCCTTTCTCTCACGTTTCGGCGGCCGGATCGTCAATTCGCACCCGGCGCTGCTGCCGGCTTTTCCCGGCGCTCACGGTGTCGCCGACGCCCTTGCCCACGGGGTGAAGGTGACCGGCACCACCGTGCATCTCGTGGACGACGGGGTGGACACCGGTCCGATCCTCGCCCAGGAGCCGGTGGCGGTGCGACCGGATGACACCGAGGAGAGTCTTCATGAGCGAATCAAATCGGTCGAGCGTGAACTGCTCGCCGACGTGGTGACGGCACTCGTCACCAGAGGTGTAGTGATCGACGGACGAAAGGCCGACATCCCGTGAACACACAGAGCCCCGCCGGTGGTCGCCGGCCCATCCGCCGCGCACTCGTCAGTGTGTACGACAAGACCGGACTCGCCGATCTCGCCACCGCTCTCAACGAGGCGGGCGTGGAGATCGTCTCGACCGGATCCACGGCGAAAACCATTGCCGACGCCGGAGTTCCGGTCATCGAGGTCTCGGCACTGACGGGATTCCCGGAATGCCTCGACGGCCGGGTGAAGACCCTGCACCCCAAGGTGCATGCGGGGATCCTCGCGGACACCCGCAAGCAGAGCCACGTGGACCAGCTCGACGAACTCGGTGTCGCCGCTTTCGATCTCGTCGTCGTCAACCTCTACCCCTTCACCGAGACCGTCGCGTCGGGTGCCGCCCCGGACGAATGCGTCGAGCAGATCGACATCGGCGGGCCGTCCATGGTGCGCGGTGCCGCCAAGAATCATCCGTCGGTCGCGGTCGTGGTCAACCCGGACGACTACGAGGCGGTGCGAGGTGCGGTCGCCGACGGCGGTTTCAGCCTTGATGAGCGTAAAGCGCTGGCGGCGAAGGCGTTCCGGCACACAGCCGACTACGACGTGGCGGTCGCCTCGTGGATGTCCAGTGTGGTGGCACCGCCGGCCGATTCGTCGAACTTCCCGGACTGGGTGGGCGCCACCTGGAACCGGTCGTCGGTGCTGCGCTACGGCGAGAACCCGCACCAGGCGGCCGCCCTCTATGTCAGTGAGGCCGGCGGCGGACTGGCCTCCGCCGAGCAACTGCACGGCAAGGAGATGAGCTACAACAACTACACTGACGCCGATGCGGCATGGCGTAGCGCGCACGACTTCGACACACCGGCCGTCGCGATCATCAAGCACGCCAATCCGTGTGGCATCGCCGTCGGCGCGGACATCGCCGAGGCCCACCGCAAGGCGCACGCGTGCGACCCGGTCAGCGCCTACGGCGGCGTGATCGCCGCCAACCGCGAGATCACCGTCGAGATGGCCGAACAGGTGGCGGAGATCTTCACCGAGGTCATCATCGCTCCCGGGTTCGCCGACGGTGCGCTCTCGGTGCTCACCCGCAAGAAGAACATCCGCGTGCTCACCGCGCCCGCTCCGGCGCGGACCGGGGTGGAGACCCGACCGATCTCCGGCGGGCTGCTCATGCAGCAGCGCGATGTGCTCGACGCCGACGGCGACGACCCGGCGAACTGGACCCTCGCGGCCGGATCACCGGCCGATCCGGACACCCTTGCGGACCTCGAATTCGCTTGGCGGGCATGCCGTTCGGTCAAGTCCAATGCGATCCTGCTGGCCGACGGCGGTGCCTCGGTGGGCGTCGGGATGGGGCAGGTGAACCGGGTCGACTCGGCACACCTCGCCGTTCAGCGTGCCGGTGACCGTGCCGCCGGCAGTGTCGCGGCGTCGGACGCCTTCTTCCCGTTCCCGGACGGCCTGCAGGTCCTGCTGTCCGGCGGTGTGCGCGCGGTGGTGCAGCCGGGCGGTTCCATCCGTGACAACGAGGTCATCGAGGCGGCGTCCGAAGCCGGTGTCACGCTGTATCTCACCGGTGCGCGGCACTTTGCGCACTGAGTCCCCGAGTTCGTGAGTCCGGCCGAGTTCGCTTTTCTCGTCGCCGCCGGATTCGGTGCCGGACTCATCGGCTACATCACGGGATTGGCGTCGGTGGTGAGCTATCCGGCGCTGCTCGCGGTCGGGCTGCCACCGATCGCCGCCAACGTCACCAACACCGTGTCCCTGGTGGCCGTCGGTATCGGTAGTACGGCGCAGTCGGGACGTGTTCTGCTCGACGGCGACCGGCGTCGATTGATCGGCGGCATCGTCGCCTCCCTGGTCGGCGGCACGATCGGCGCCGTGACCCTGTTGCTCACCCCGCCAGGCGCCTTCGAGGCGATCGTCCCGTTCCTCGTGGCGCTCGCCGCGCTGTGTCTGCTGGGCCAGCCGATGCTGCGGCGGTGGGCCACGAGCCACGCCGACCGCCCCGGACCGTGGCTCATCGGCCTCGTCCTGATCTCCGTCTACGGCGGCTACTTCGGTGCGGGTGCGGGCATCATGGTCCTTGCATTGATGCTGGTGCTCACCAGTGAGCCGTTGTGGCGCGCCGCGCTGTCGAAGTCGGTGTTCCTGGGAATCGCGAACACCGTTGCCGCTGTCGGTTTCATGATCTTCGGTCCGGTGCACTGGGCGGCCGCATTCGCGATGGCGATCGGGTGTCTCGCCGGCGGCTGGTGCGGGCCCCCGGTGGTCCGGCGGCTGCCCGCAGAACCGTTGCGGATCGTCGTCGGCATCGGCGGACTCTGCCTCGCGGCCTGGCTCGCCGTCGGCTGACCTCGCACCGTCCCGGCACCGCCGAGAGAACCCCAAATCGCGCCGAGAGAACCCCAAATCGCGCCGACGGAACCCAGGATCGCGCCGACGGAACCCGGGATCGCGCCGACGGAACCCGGGATCGCGTCGACGGAATCCGGGATCGCGTCGACGGAATCCGGGATCGCGCCGAGAGAACCCGGAATCGTGCCGAGAGAACCCGGAACTGCGCCGAGAGAACCCGAAATGGCGTCGACGGAACCCGAAATGGCGTCGACGGAATCCGGGATCGCGTCGACGGAACCCGGGATCGCGTCGACGGAATCCGGGATCGCGTCGAGAGAACCCGCGGCGTTTCGCTCGCGGCGAGGAAAAGTCTGGTCGTCCGCGCACCGGACGGCTACACATGCACCGTGAGTATCGATTCAGCCCTCGGCCAGGTGAAAAGCGCAACGATCTCGTCTGGCGTCGAGTTCGACATCCACGAATTCGGTCCGCACTTCGGTGCGGAGATCCGTGGGGTCGATGTCGCGGTGCTCACGGACAGCCAGATCATCGCGCTGCGACGCGCGCTGATCGATTACAAGGTCGTCGTCGTGCGCGATCAGCACATCGACGACGCGACCCACATCGAGTTCGGCCGTCGGATCGGGGATCTGACGTTCGGGCATCCGGTGTGGAACAGCGGTGACGTTCCGGGCGAGGTCTACGCGCTCGACAGCAGCGACGACGGATTCGCCGACGTCTGGCACACCGACGTCACCTTCATGCCCAGGCCGCCGATGGGATCGATCCTGCGTCCGGTCGTGTTGCCGCGCAATGGCGGTGACACCAATTGGGCCGACGCCGAGCTGGCCTATCAGTCGTTGTCGGAGCCGATGCGCCGTCTGGTGGATTCGCTCACTGCGGTACATGACGGCAACCGTGCCTTCGGCTATTACCTCAAACAGCGGCGTGATGGCCGCGGAAACACCTGGGACGGGGAGGAAGTCACCGAACTCGTGCCGGTCGCTCATCCAGTGGTACGAATCCATCCGGAGACGGGGCGCAGATCACTCTTCGTCAACCCGGGTTTCACCTCCCACATCGAGGGCGTCTCCGACGCCGAGAGCCGAGGCATCCTCGATCTGCTGTACGCCCACATCACCAAGCCGGAGCACATCGTCCGTCATCGGTGGCGTCTCGGTGACATCGTGATGTGGGACAATCGCAACACCCTGCACTACGCGAACCGCGACTACGGCGACACCCGGCGGGTGATGCACCGGATCACGCTGCGCGGCGATGCACCGCTCGGTCCCGCCGACTGACGGCCTCTGGAGAACACCAAACCTCATCTCTCGTCAGCAATCTTCCGCGCACGAAGGGTTTCAGACGACAGATGAGGTTTCTGCATTCCATGGCCTGGCCCGCGATCGTATTCAACTAAAGGGTTGACAACGGAGCGTCAGGAGCGCAGAGTCGTATTCAACCGAACGGTTGAGGAGGCGTCAGGTGGCAGACGAGCTGTCAAAGGTTTTCGCCGCTCTCGCGGACCCGACCCGGCGCGACATGGTTGCCCGTCTGGCGGTGTCCGACGCGACGGTCAGCCAGCTCGCCGACCCGTACGACGTCAGCATTCAGGCCGTGTCCAAGCATCTGAAGGTGCTCGAGGATGCCGGCCTGGTGACCCGCACCCGGGAGGCGCAGACCCGCCCGGTCCATCTGGAAGCGGAGGTGTTCGACCTCATGACCAAATGGATCGAGCGCTATCGCAGGCAGGCCGAGGAGCGCTATCAGCGACTCGACGCCCTGTTGGCAGAAATGAATGATGGCCCCGCCATCGCCATGAACGACGGACCCGCGGCACGACGTCGCGAGGACGAGAAACCCCGAAGGAAAGGAAAGGCGTCATGAGTGCAGTGCAGACCCGCTACGCGGAGGCCGCGATCGAGGCGGACAAAGAGGTGCCCATCATCCGGATCACGCGCGACTTCCGCGGAACGCCGGCGCAACTGATGAAGGCGCACATCGACCCGGACCTGTTCGTCCGCTGGGTCGGACCCGACTCGATCAGCAGCCGCGTCATCGAATGGGATGCCCGCGATGGCGGGAGTTGGCGATACGTGTCGACACGGGGCGACGAGGAGTTCGGTTTCCGTGGATGTTTCCACACGGTGTCCGACGACACGATCGTGCAGACCTTCACCTTCGAGGGCATGCCCGATCAAGTGGCGCTGGAGACTCTCTCGTTCGAGGACCTCGGCGACGGCACCACCCGGCTACACGCCCAATCCCTGTGCGACAGCTTCGAAGCCCGCGACGGCTGGCTGGCCTCGGGCATGGAGACCGGCGTCAACGAGGGATACGCCGCGCTCGAGAAGCTGCTGGCCTCGGGTGAGGTGTGATCACAGTGTCCGATTCGATCTCCGGTCTCTCCGTGGCCCAACGTCATCGTGCCGTGGCCGCAGATTTTGCCGATCAGATTGCCGCTGTGTCCGACTGGGATGCCCCGACACCGGTCGACGGCTGGGTGGCACGCGATGTCGTCGCCCACCTCGTCGAGTGGTTCCCCGGATTTCTCGCGGGCGGGGGAGTGGATCTTCGCCAGGGCCCGAAGGTATCCGAGGATCCGCTCTCGGCGTGGCTGGCTCATGCCGCGGCCGTCCAGGAGTTGCTCGACGGGCCCTCCGCCGACGACACATTCCGTCACCCGATGGCAGGCGAGCACCGATTGGCGGACGCAGTCGACCGGTTCTATACAGCCGACGTGTTCATGCACACGTGGGACCTCGCCGTCGCCGCGGGTAACCCGCCCGATCTCGATCCGGACTTCGCCGAGCAGCTGCTCGCCGGGATGGTCGGTATCGAGGATCTGTTGCGGTCGTCGGGCCAGTACGGCCCGGCCGTTCCCGTCGCCGACGACGCCGATCCGGTGACCCGCCTGGCCGCATTCATCGGCCGCGATCCGGAGTGGTCCGGTTCTGTCACACGGTGACGGGCCGCACAAGCGGAGTACCGTGGACAGGGTGCCAGAGGAGAATTTCACGTCCCATACCTCTCAGACCACCGAAACCCGCCATCCGTCCGCCCGCACGCTGGGTGAACTGCGCGCCAGTGGTCACATCCAACGCAGCGTGCGTGATGAGATCCGCAACAACCTGCTGTCCGCCCTTCGCGAGGGTCGCGATCCGTGGCCGGGCATCGTCGGGTTCGAGGCGACGGTCATCCCGCAGCTCGAACGGGCGTTGCTGGCCGGCCACGACGTGGTGATGCTCGGTGAGCGTGGTCAGGGCAAGACGCGCATCCTGCGCACCCTGGTCGGGCTCCTCGACGAGTGGACTCCGGTCATCGCGGGTTCCGACCTGGGCGAACACCCCTATGAACCGATCACACCGGGGTCGATCCGCAAAGCGGCGAATCTACTCGACGACCTGCCGATCGAGTGGCGCCACCGTAGCCAGCGCTACAGCGAGAAGCTGGCCACGCCGGACACCTCGGTCGCCGACCTCGTCGGTGACATCGACCCGATGAAGGTGGCCGAGGGCCGCAGCCTGGGTGACCCCGAGACGATCCACTTCGGCCTCATCCCGCGGGCCCACCGCGGCATCGTCGCCATCAACGAGCTGCCAGACCTGGCCGAACGCATCCAGGTCTCGATGCTGAACGTGATGGAGGAGCGTGACATCCAGGTCCGCGGCTACACGCTCCGCCTCCCGCTGGATGTGTTGGTGATGGCCAGCGCGAACCCCGAGGACTATACGAATCGTGGGCGGATCATCACGCCGCTCAAGGACCGATTCGGCGCGGAGATCCGTACCCACTACCCGCTCGAACTCGACGACGAGGTCGCGGTGATCGAGCAGGAGTCGGACCTCACCGCGACCGTGCCGACGTTCATCACCGAGATCTTGGCGCGGTTCACGCGGTACGCGCGTGACCATCCGTCGATCGACCAGCGTTCCGGGGTCTCGGCGCGGTTCTCGATCGCAGGCGCGGAGACCGTCGCGGCCGCCGCCCTGCACCGCGCGACCGTGACCGGCGAGGACGTTCCGGTGGCCCGCGTCGTCGATCTGGAGTCGGTGATCGAGGTGCTGCGCGGAAAGATCGAGTTCGAATCCGGCGAGGAAGGCCGCGAACTCGAGATCCTCGAGCACCTCATGCGCAAGTCGGTCGCCGATACAGTGCGCGCGCACCTCGGCGGCATCGACATGGCGCCGTTGGTCGACGCCTTGGAGAACGGCGAACCGGTCGTGACCGGGGACCGCGTCACCGCCGCGGATCTCCTCGGGTCGATCCCCGCGCCGGAGGTCACCGCTGAGGTGCTCGACGCGATCGCCGAACGTCTCGACGCCGAGGTGGACGGCGAACGCGCCAGCGCGGTCGAACTCGCGCTGGAAGGATTGTTCCTCGCACGACGTATTGGCAAAGAGGCCGACGAGTCCGGGCAGACGATCTATGGCTGAGCAGCCGCAGCTCGCGGCGGTGAGGGGTGAGTGCGCGCGCCGCGACCTCCGTCCCACGTGGGTTGAGGGTGTGCGGCGCAACCCCCGATCCCTGGGTGCCGAGGGTGTGCGGCTCAGCCCCCGATCCCTGAGGAGGCCCGGAGCGCTAGCGGAGGGCCGTCACGAAGGGTCGGCCCTTCGTGACGCTCGCAAGCTCGCTCCTCAGGGGCCGGGGGGTGACGCTCGCGAGCTCTGTCTTCCACGGGGCTCAACCTCGCTCTCCACACACTTGAACTGAGGGGCACAGACCATGGCGCACAAGAGTTTTCACCGGTCCCGATATCAGCGGTACACCGGTGGTCCAGACCCGCTTGCGCCTCCGGTGGATCTGCGGGAGGCGTTGCGCGACATCGGCGACGACGTGATGGCCGGTGCGTCGCCGCAGCGGGCATTGCGTGAGTTCTTGCGTCGCGGAACCCAGGACATGCGTGGGCTCGACCGGCTTCGGGAACAGGTGAACCGGCGTCGCCAGGAGCTGTTGAAGAAGCGCAATCTCGACGGGACATTCGCCGAGATCCGGGAACTGCTCGACCGGGCGGTTCTGGAGGAGCGCAAGCAGCTCGCCCGCGACCTCGACGACGATGCACGTTTCGCGGAGATGCAGATCGGCAGCCTTCCGGCGTCGACGGCGCAGGCCGTCGAGGAACTGTCCGAATACAACTGGCGCAGCCCGCAGGCCCGGGAGGACTACGAGAAGATCAAGGACCTGCTCGGACGGGAGCTGCTCGACCAGCGCTTCGCCGGGATGAAAGAGGCCCTCGAAGGTGCCGGCGAGCAGGACCGCCAGCGCATCTCGGAGATGCTCAAAGATCTCAACCAGCTTCTCGACGCGCACAACCGTGGCGAGGACACCACCGAGCAGTTCGACGAGTTCATGGACAAGCACGGCGAGTTCTTCCCCGAGAACCCGCGCAACACCGAAGAACTCATCGACTCGCTGGCCCAGCGTGCCGCGGCGGCTCAGCAGTTCTACAACTCGCTGACCCCGGAACAGCGGGCCGAACTCGATCAGCTGGCGCAGCAGGCCTTCGGCTCGCCGGAGCTGATGAGTCAACTGTCGCAGATGGATTCGGCGCTTCGTCAGGCGCGCCCGGGTCTGGACTGGGACGACGCGCAGTCGTTCTCGGGGGACCAGCCGATGGGTCTCGGCGAAGGTGCGGCTGCACTGCGCGACATCTCCGAACTCGAGGCGCTCAGCGAGCAACTCTCCCAACAGTATGCCGGCGCACAGATGGACGACATCGACATCGACGCCCTGGAACGCCAGCTCGGGGAGCAGGCGGGCGTGGATGCGCGGACGCTGCAGGAGCTGGAGAAGGCGCTGTCCGAGGAGGGATTTTTCGACAGGACCTCCGACGGTCAGCTGCGGCTGAGTCCGAAGGCGATGCGGCAGTTGGGGCAGTCGATCTTCCGCGACATCGCCGAACAGTTGTCGGGACGTGGAGATCGGCAGACGCGTCGCAGCGGGGCACTCGGCGAACCGACCGGTGCGTCACGCGAATGGGAGTTCGGCGACACCGACCCCTGGGACGTGACGCGAACCGTGTCGAATGCGGTGCTGCGGACCATCTCCGAGAGCGACGAACCGTCGTTGGTCTCCAATGAGATGGCCAGGTCCGGAGTGCGGATCGACGTGCGAGATGTGGAGGTCGCCGAGACCGAGGCCCGAACCCAAGCGGCGGTCGTGCTGCTCGTCGACACCTCGTTCTCCATGGAGATGGAGGGTCGGTGGACGCCGATGAAGCGCACCGCCATCGCGCTCAATCACCTCATCTCCACCCGGTTCCGCAGCGATGAACTGCACCTGATCGCGTTCGGCCGATATGCACGGTCCATCGACATCGCCGAACTGACCGGCCTGCAGCCCCGGATGGAGCAGGGCACCAACCTGCATCACGCCCTGCTGCTGGCGCAGCGTCATCTGCGACGTTTCCCGAATGCACAACCGGTGGTCCTCGTGGTCACCGACGGCGAGCCGACAGCGCATCTGGATCCGAGTGGGGAGCCATTCTTCTTCTATCCGCCGCATCCGCAGACGATCGCGTTGACGGTGCGTGAACTCGACCATGTGGCCCGATTCGGTGCGCAGGTGACGTTCTTCCGGCTCGGTGAGGACCCGGGGCTGGCGCATTTCATCGATCAGATCGCGCGGCGGATCGGTGGCCGAGTGGTAGCGCCTGACATCGACGGGCTCGGTGCCGCCGTGGTGGGCGATTACCTCAGCGCGCATCGGGGCCGCCGCAAGTGATACGGGTGGACGACTCGGGGGAAATCTCGGGGTTTTCCTGGGGTTCTCGAGTGTTCGCGGCCATCGAAATCAGGGTGGTTCTGTGCCTGGGCGGCCACTAGGCTTGCTGATTGTGATGAACCCGGACGATCTCCCGGCCCCCGACGATCGCAGGGCGCGGTTGCGTGCCGCCGACGCGGATCGCGAACTCGTGCATCGGATCCTGTCCGCGGCGATGGCCGTTGGCAGCTTGTCGCCGGCCGAGTACGAGGAGCGGGCAGGGAAAGCCGTGGTGGCGAAGACGTTCGGGGAGCTCGATGAGCTCACCGACGATCTGCCCGTGGGCGAGCTCGGAGTGCCCATGCCCTTCGTCGGGGAGACCAGGGTGAGCCGGGTCGCCGTGCCCTCGGATCGTCGGCCCATTCAGCATCGGTTCGCGCTGATGTCCGCCACCGAGGTGCGCGGCAATGTGGCGCTCGCGGACAGTCTCTCGGCGACGGCGATCATGGGTGGCGTCGACCTCGATCTTCGCGACGCCGAGTTCACCGCGCCCACCCTCACCATCCGGTGCACCGCCATCATGGGGTCGGTGGACATCACGGTTCCGCCCGACGTGACGGTTGAGGTCGGCGGGTGGGCGATCATGGGCGGATTCGGTGGCCGTGCGTCGGGTCAGGGCGTCCCGGGTGCTCCGACGATCCGGGTCGTCGGCATCGCGTTCATGGGTGGGGTCGACGTCAAGCGGAAAGACCGCAAGCCTCCGCGGGTGTGAGCACCGGTTTGGGTGCTGAGCGTCACCCGCTCCCTGAGGAGCGAGTCTGCGAGCGTGACCGCCCGCTCCCTGAGGAGCGAGTCTGCGAGCGTGACCGCCCGCTCGCTGAGGAGCGAGCCTGCGAGCGTGACCGCCCGCTCCCTGAGGAGCGAGCCTGCGACGGTGACCGCCCGCTCCCTGAGGAGCGAGCCTGCGAGCGTCACGAAGGGTGGTTCTCCGTCGCGGCAGATTCTGGGTGCTGTCGACGAGATCATGGGTTCTGTCGGCGGGATTCTGGGTTCTGTCGGCGCGTGGGTGCGAGCACGAGGTCGGTCGGTGCGCGGGCGCTCGGGTCAGACGGCCGAGTATCGGTCAGGCCAGGAGAAGCGCGATGACGGCGATCGCCGGGATGGAACTCAGCGTGGTGATCAGGGCGGTGTCGCGCGCCATGATCTGCGCCCGACGGTAGCGCGTCGCGTACACGAGGACATTCTGGGCGGTCGGCAGCGCGGCGATGACCACCTGCGCGAACAGTGCGTGACCCGTTTCGCCGAAACCGAATCGCGCCACCACGTACACCAGCACCGGCATGGCGATGATCTTGAGCACGCTGGCCAAGGCGATGTCGCGGCGTGGGCTGTGGCCCTTCTTGAACACCGTCGCGCCGGTCAGCGACAGGCCGAAGGCGAGCAGGGCGCACGGCACCGAGGCGTTGCCGAGCATCTTCATCGGCTCGAGGATCGCCGCCGGTGGGCGCAGCCCGATCGCCGAGATCACCAGCCCGGCCACGCCGCCCAAGACGATCGGGTTGGTGAGCGGTGCGATCACCGCGTCACGCAGAGTCGTCGATCGCGACGCGTGTCCCAGCGCCGGATCGGTCACGGTCGCGTCGAGCGTGATCAGCGCCATCGGCGAATAGATCAGGATCTGGAACAACAGCAAAGGTGCGATGAACGATGCGTCGTCGAGCACGAAGATGGCGATCGGTAGTCCGAGGTTCACGCTGTTGACATACGACGACGCGAGCCCGCCGATCGCCAGTTCAGGGATCTCCCGTCGCAGCCAGAGCCGGGCGACCATCACGTACACGATGCCGATCGTGAGCGCACTGCCGCCGGCGATGATCAGGGTCTTGGAGAAGATGACCGACAGGTCCGACGTCACCAGCGAGTGGAACAGGAGTGCCGGCGTACACACGAAGAAGACGAGACGCGAGAGCACCTCGTGCGCGCTGTCGCCGAGGACCCGGGTTCGTCCGAGGAGATAGCCGATCCCCACCACGATGAAGATGACGGTGAAGCCCGAGACCACGCCTGACACCGGTCGAGTGTATTGCCCTAGTCTGGATCGGACATTCGGTGGTGGCCGGCCGCCGACCGGCACGCACGAAGGGGGCGTCGTGACCAATCCTCCCGGTTCGGGACCCGAAGGGCGGTCCGACGACGAGTGGAGTGCGGTGCCGCCGGATACCGGGTGGCCGTTCGCGGACCCGTCGACTCGGAATCCCTCCGTGCCGCCGTATCAGCCGTATCAACAGGGGCCGTACCAACAGACGCCTCATCAACCGGTTCCTCATCAACCGGTGCCTCATCAACCGGTGCCGTATCAACCGGGGCCGCATCAACCGGGTCCGGTCGGGCCGAACCAGCCAGGCCCGAACTATCCCTACCCGTACCACGACGGGGTGCGGCCGCAGACCGACGGGCGCGCGATCGCCGCACTGGTTTGCGGTCTGTTGTCCTTCCCACTCGCCGTGATGTGCAGTGGGTTGCTGCTGCCGCTGCCGGTCATCGCCGTCGTCCTCGGAATTCTGTCCCGCCGGGACATCAGGTCGTCCGGTGGTCGCAGCGCGGGGATGGGTATGGCGGTTGCCGGGATCGTCTTCGGCGCGATCGGCATCGTGCTGATGCTCGTGATGCTGGCCATACTCGGCAGAGAGATCGCGCGCTGACCTCACAGAGGTGTCGGCAAACTACGCTGGAGTCCGGGCACCGTCCCGGGGAAGGACGAATCGATGACCAACCCGACCGATCCGACACCGAACTCTCCGGACGAGGACAGGCACGCACAGCCCGCTGATCCCGCGGCCTCAACACCGCAGCCGGATGAGCCGTCGCCGCCGACTCCGGGCTACGAGGGCGCACCACAGTCGAGCCCGCCGCATCAGTACGGCGCCGCACCAGAGTATGGCCAGGCGTCGCCCTATGGCGGCACCACACCACCCCAGCCCGACGCGGCATCCCCGTACGGTTCGAACCCCGAGTACGGCTCCGGTCAGTACGGCTCTGGTCAATATGGCAGCGCTCAGTACGGCCCTGGTCAGTACGGCTCCGGTCAGTACGGCAGCGCTCAGTACGGCTCCGGTCAGTACGGCAGCGCTCAGTACGGCTCCGGTCAGTACGGCAGCGCTCAGTACGGCTCCGGTCAGTACGGCTCGCCGTACTACGGGGGTCAGTACGGCGCTCCGCCGCAATACGGCGGTGCCGGCGCCTACGGCGTCGGCTATCCGGTCGCCCGTCAGACCAACGGCAAGGCCATCGCATCGCTGATCTGCGGTATCGGGTCCTTCGTGGCATGTCCCGGTGTGCTCGGCGTGGTCGCGGTGATCCTGGGGAACTCGGCGCGCGACGAGATCGCGGCGTCGGGGGGAACCCAGGAGGGGGAGGGGATGGCCAAGGCGGGACTGATCCTCGGCTGGATCTCGATCGCCATCATCGTCGTGGTCTTGGTGATCATGCTCATCGCCCTGATCATCGGGGCGTTCGCGGCCGCCTGACGAAGGCTGCCGGCACGTTTTGGAGCTTCGCACCCCGGCCCGGTAGTCTGGGGAGGTTGTGTGCCGCGCCTTACCGGCTGAAGAGCTGTGACGGACCGGGCGCACCGATCGGCGGGACCTGTCGACCTAGGTCGGATGGGAACCCACAGACTTACACGTAGGAGAAGGGCTCAACCATGGCTGTACCCAAGCGCCGGATGTCGCGGGCGAACTCCCGCAGCCGTCGTGCTCAGTGGAAGGCGGACAACCCCGCTTTGCAAGAGGTGAAGGTGAACGGCGTCGCACAGCGTATGCCGCGTCGTCTCGTGAAGGCCGCCAAGGCCGGCATCATCGACCTGGATCGCCGCTGAGCGACGTGCACTGAGCTCGACCACGGTCGGCTCATCGCCCGCACGCACAAAGACATACCGACGACCGCCCCGGGATCTCCCGGGGCGGTCGTCGGCGTGCTCTGTGCAAGCGGCACCGGGGAACTGACACGATGTTCCCGTGTTGCAGGAGATTCTCAACGACGTCGGCATCGTCGTCTTCGCCGCATCCGGCGCGTTGCTGGGCGTGCGCAAGGACTTCGACCTCTGGGGCATCATCACCGTGGGTGCCCTCACCGGCGTCGGCGGTGGCATCCTCCGCGATGTCGTCTTGGGGATCACTCCGCCGTCCTCCATCGAGAACTGGCCGCCGATCGTCATCGGTGCGGCGACCAGTCTCGCGGTCTTCTTCTTCCACCCGGCCTTCGCCGAACTCCGCCGCACCATCCTGATCTTCGATGCCGTCGGCATGGGTGTGTTCGCGACCAGCGGCGCCGCGCTCGCACTCGATCGGCACACCAGCGCGTTCGCAGCCGCTCTGGTGGGTCTGCTCACCGCGGTGGGCGGCGGCATCCTGCGTGATGTCCTGGCCAACGAGGTGCCCCTGCTGCTGCAGCCCGCTGACCTCTATGCCGTGCCTGCGGTGATCGGCGCCGGCATCGTCGGCGTGTGCGGGACCTACGCGTGGGGGCCGGTCTGGATCTGGCTCATCGTCGGGACGGCGGTCGCGACCGGCCTGCGGCTTGCCGGACTCCTGTTCGGATGGCGGCTGCCGACAGCACCCGAGGGTGTGCTGCGACGGCGATCGAGGCCGTCCTGAGAGCGTGTTTGAAAACTCGGATGTGCGGCGTGTGACGGATGGGATTTGAGTGAACTCCTGGTAGGTCAGTGAGTGCTAACAACACGTACTCACCAGGAGTTCACCATGCCATCATCACCCATCGGTGCGTGCCCGTCCTGCCCGACCCCCACCCACGGGTCTGGTCATCGGTGCGAGGTCTATCCGTCCTCCAGTGTCACCGATGCCCAGTGGGCGGTCCTCGAACCGCTCCTGCCACCGGCCGGGAACACCGCAGGACGCGGTGGCCGACCCGAGAAGTGGTGTCGCCGAACCGTTCTCGACGCCGTTTTCTATGTTGTCCGCGGCGGTATCGCCTGGCGACAACTCCCCTCGGAGTTCCCACCCGCGATGACCGTCTACGCGATCTTCCACCGCTGGGTCACCAGTGGAGCGTGGCGCCGCATCCACAACTGCCTCCGCGACATGCTGCGCGTGGCCGACGGCCGCAACCCGCTGCCGACCGCGGCAATCATCGACGCTCAATCGATCCCCGGCGCCGATACCGTGCCCGGTGCCAGTCGCAGCTACGACGCCGGCAAGAAGGTCAACGGACGCAAACGCCACATCGCCGTCGACACCACCGGTCTGCTGCTGGCGATCGTGGTCCACGTCGCCAACATCCAGGACGCCGACGGTGGTGCCCGAGTGTTGGCCGCGCTGCGCGCCCAGTTCTCCACCATCACTATGGTCTGGGCTGACGGCGGCTACCGCGGCAGACTGCTTATCTGGGCGAAAAACGTTCTGGCACTAACCGTTACGATCGTCAAACGCACCGACGACATGACTGGATTCCACGTCCTACCGCGCAGGTGGGTCGTCGAACGCACCTTCGGTTGGATCGTCAAACACCGCCGCTGCGTCCGCGACTACGAAACCCGACCCGACCACCACGAAAACATGGTGTACATCGCCCTCATCGCTACCATGTCACGACGACTGGCCAAACTTGCCTGAGTTTTCAAACACGCTCTGAGGCGTCAGCGGTCGGATCGGCCGGTGCCGCCCGTGTCATCGGCGGCATCGTCGGACTCGCTTCCGGGCCGCCGCCGGCGCAGTTTGTGTGTCCCGTCGCACATGGGTGCCGTGGATGTGCGACCGCACCGGCAGAGGGCGATGGTGGAACGTCGGACGGGGATTCGGCTACCGTCGGGTTGGTAGAGATCGATCGGTCCGCGTACCAACAGTGGGCCGTCGTCACAGACGACGATCGAGGTGTGGTGTGAGGCGGGGAGCTCACTTCCCTGGTTGCCGTCCACCTGTCCGCCCTCAATGTGATCGCCGGAGTCCATGTGCCCTCACTTTCCACGTATCCGATTCGCGACCTCGACGACGCTACCAGCGACCCTCAGCCGCGGATGCCGCTTCCTGCCGCGCGCGGGCCGCGTAGTCGGGCCCTGATCGCGGCGCTCGTCGAGCCTCCTCCGGGCGGCGCGCGCGACCTGCCCGGCCTGGTCGGAGGAGATCTGCCCACCGGGCGCGACTTCCTGCTCGACGAAGACGTCGCCATCACCCTGACGATGCTCTATGAGCTACAGCTGCGAGGCATCGAGGGCGTCTCCGACGATTGGGAGACCGATATCGACCTGCTCACCGCACGCTCGCTACTCGAAGCCGAATTCCTCGAGGCGATCGATCATCTGGTGGGCCCGGTGGACTCCACTGGCGACGTGCCGGCAGCCCTGTGGCTGATCGGGGCTCGCGACGACGGACCGCCGCTGTCGAAATTCATCGCGCGCACAGCAGACGTGACACACCTCCGCGAGCTGGTCGTCCATCGGTCGCTGCACCAGCTTCGCGAAGCCGATGTGCACACGATGGCGATACCGCGCCTGCACGGTGCCGCGAAGGCTGCCCTGATCGAGGTGCAGATGGACGAATACGGCGGTGGCGTTCTCGACCGGATGCACGCGACGCTGTACGCCCAGATGATGGGTGCGATGGGGTTGTCCCCGGGCTATGCGCACTACGTCGATTTGATTCCGGCAGCGACGCTCACCGGCGTGAACGCGCTGTCGATGTTCGGGATGCAGCGCCGGCTGCGGCACGAACTGGTCGGCCACCTCTGTGCGGTCGAGATGACGTCGGCGCTACCGAGCAAGAACTACAGTCGCGGCCTTGCGCGACTCGGCTTCGATCGCTCGGCCCGGCTCTTCTACGACGAACACATCGAGGCAGATTCGGTGCACGAACAGCTGATCGTGCGGGAGGTCGCCGGGCGCCTCGCACGCGCCGAACCGACTGCCGGGCCCGCACTTCTCCGTGGTGCGCTGACCGCGATCGCCTTGGATGCACTGGCGGCCGAGCACATCTGGCAGCGCTGGGAAGCCGGGACGAGCTCGCTATTGCACCCGCTCGAGGGCGTTACATCGTGAGTTTCAGCAGCTCTTCAGGAACTCCGGTTAGTGTGCGCGGGATGTCCACCCAGAGCGCACTCGGCGCGGCATGGGATGAGGCGACGTCGGCTCTCATCGCCAGCCTTCCCGTTCCGATACCTGTCATCACCGATCATCCCGACGTGTACCGACCGGCCGTCGACTCCGCGTTGCTGTGTCTGGCTGTCGCCGAGGAGTTTCGGCTCCGCGGGAGCGGCGGATCGGCTCTTGAGCTGTGTGCTGGTAGTGCCGTGGCCAGCCTCTATGCGGCCAGGTGGGCCACGGATGTGACTGCGGTGGACCGCAATCCGGCCGCGGTGGAGGCCATGCGGGCCAACGCACGCGCCAACGGCGTCAGGCTGGACGCCCGCTGCGCCGACATCACCGAGCTCGAATGTCGGGCCGCGGACGTGGTGTTCGCGAATCCGCCCTACGTTCCCGCCCCCACCGACACACCGCCGTCGGCACACGGCTTCGCCTGTGACGGAGGTGAACACGGCCGAGATGTGATCGACGCGATCATCGACCGTGGGCCGATGCTGGTACGGCCCGGCGGGACGATGCTGTTGGTGCACTCGGCGATCTCCGGCGTCGACCACACGGTGGCGGCGCTCGGCGCAGCGGGGTTCGACGCTGCGGTGCAGCAGCGGTGGACCATCCCGTTCGGGCCCGTGATGGATTCGCGGGCAGGCTGGTTGGCCAAGCGCGGGCTGATCACGTGGGAACAGCGGCACGAGGATCTCGTCGTGGTGCGTGCGCGTCGACCGTGGTGACGGCGGGGGTCGCAACGGGCAGTTTCGCGTGCACCTCCCCGATGCCCGGCGACGCCGGCCGGAACCGGGGAGGTGCTGCGCGACAGCAGCTCTCGTCTTCTACTGTGCGATGAACTTGTTCACGGCCCGGTTGACGAAGTTCGGAATGAACTTCGCCGCGTTGCCGAGAACCAGGGTCTGCGTCCCCACCGCGTAGCTCGTGCGGTGCAGCAGTTTGTCCTGCCGGGTCGGATGCACTGACTCCCACACCTTCTCGGCCACCTGTTCGGGCGTGATGCGAACCCCGAGCGTCTTCGTCGACTTCGCGTCGTTCATGGCCAGGGCGGTCTTGGCCCACAGCGGCCAGATGGAGACGGCACGGATGTCGTCGTGTTCCCACTCCAGTTCGAGTGCCTCGGTCAGGCCGCCCACGAAGAACTTGGTGGCGCTGTAGGTGGCGATGCCGGGCTGTCCGTAGATCGCTGACGCCGACGCGATGTTGACCAGATGGGCTCCCGGTGTCTTCCGGAGGTACGGGTAGGCCGCCTGCGCGCCCAGCGCCACGCCGAGTGCGTCGATGTCGATCTGGCGACGCACGGCGTCGGGCGAGATCTCGTGCAGCGGGCCCTCGACGAGGATGCCGGCGTTGTTGTCGAGTACATCAAGGGTGCCGCCGGTGTGTGCGGTGAACTCTGCGAGGGCTGTGCCCCATTGCTCGGGGTCGCGGACGTCCAGGGTTCCGGTGATGAACCGGGGGTGATTCGCCGCGACCTTGGCGAGAGCCTCTGCATCGACGTCGTATACCCCCACGGTCCACCCTTCGCGGCCGAAACGCTCGGCGGTCGCGAGTCCGATACCCGACGCCCCGCCGGTGATGAAGATCGATGACATATGGCTCTCCCGCCTTTGACCTGCTATTTCGTCGCTCTCACGGAACTTACTCGTGAGTATATATCCGAGACTGTTTACTGCCCCACGCCCTGATGCTATCGTGACAACACGCATTGTCATAACAGTGCTCATTGTCATGAAAGAACACTTGTTCACCAAACGGCCCGGAGGTCGACACCGATGACTGCAGCGATGGAACGGACGCAGAGCGATGGCGCTCGCCCAGACACCGCTCACACAGAGAACGTGATCAGCATGCGTGATCAGGGGCCCAACGAGGTCTCCGAGCGTCTGCTGGCGTCGGCGGCGCGGCTGTCGCGCAACGCGATGACCGAGATCGATTGGTCGGAGCCGATGGACCCCACCAAGTACGGATGCAGCCCCGAGTGGTCGTCGCTGTACGGAACCGCCTACTGGGACGAACTCACCGAGGACGAGCGCATCAACGTCACCCGACACGAGTTCGCGTCGATCATGAACATCGGCATCTGGTTCGAGATGATCCTGCAGGAGATGGTCATTCGCGATCAGTACCTCGGCGCCTACCACAGTCCCGAGTTCCAGTTCGCGCTCACCGAGATCGCCGACGAATGTCGCCACTCGATCATGTTCGCCAAGGCGTCGGAGAAGATGGTCGGTACGTCGTACAAGCCGACCAAGAAGGTCGGCCGTCTGGGCAAGCTGTTCAAGCGCACCGCCAAGAACGAGGTCGCCTACGCCGGCATCCTGGTCGCCGAGGAGGTGCTCGACGTCTTCCAGCGCGGATGCATGCGCGACGACCGCGTGCTGCCGTTCATCCGGACCGTCAACGAGATCCACGTGCTCGAGGAGTCGCGACACATGAAGTTCGCGCGCGAGGAGGTGCGCGAATCGCTCAACGGGGTCGGCTGGGCCCGGCGTCAGTTCAGCGCGCTCTATGTGGCGCTCGGCGCGTACTTCATCGTCACCAGTTTGGTGCAGAAGCAGGCCTTCGCCGACGCGGGACTCGACGCTGATCGTGCGGTCGCCGAGATGCGTTCGAACTCCCACTTCCAGTCGATGATCCGCAGCAGCTGCGCACACCTGATGGAGTTCCTCGACGATGTCGGGCTGCTGACCCGCCCGGCGATGTACTACTACCGGAAAGCGAACATGCTCTGATGTTCGTCATCACTCAATCCTGCTGCAGCGACGCGGCGTGTGTGTCCGTGTGTCCGGTGAACTGCATCCACCCGACGCCCGAGGAACGCGGGTTCGGTAGCTCCGACATCCTGCACATCGATCCCGAGGCCTGCATCGACTGCGGCGCATGCGCGGACGCGTGCCCGGTGGATGCGATCTATCCGGCGGACAAGTTGAGCGCCCGCGACACGGTGTTCATCGACATCAACGCGGACTTCTACAAGAACAATGCCGACATCACCTCCGGGTGGGGGCCTGCGCCGGGATCGGAGCCGACCGGCGACACACCGACGGTCGAGTACCCCGAGATCCCGAAACTTCCTGCCGGGCTGCGGGTTGCGCTGGTCGGTACCGGACCGTCGGGCGGCTATGCCCTGCGCACCATCCTGGACCGCACCGAGGCGTCGGTGACCGTCATCGACAAATTGCCGACGCCGGGCGGACTGGTCCGCGCCGGTGTGGCGCCCGACCATCCCGGCACCAAGGGAGTGCTGCGCGGATTCGACCTGCTCTACCGCGATCCGCGGGTCACCATGGCGACCAACGTCGAGGTGGGCACCGACACCGCCGCCGGCCAGATCACCCCGGCCGAGCTCGCCGAGCACTTCGACGCCGTGTTCTACGCGGTCGGTGCCATGCAGTCCCGTCGTCTGGGGATCCCCGGTGAGGATCTGCCGGGTTCGACGTCGGCGACGGACCTGGTGGCCTGGTACAACGCCGTGCCCGACAAGGCGGCGCCGCCGATCCCGGCCGATGGTTCGGGACGGGCGGTCGTGGTGGGGACCGGCAACGTCGCGCTCGACGTCGCGCGAATCCTGGTGTCTCCGCCTGCGGCGCTCGCCACCACCGACATCGCCGACCGTGCCCTGCGGATCCTCGAGGAGCAGAACATCCACGAGGTGGTGGTGCTCGGTCGTCGAGATCAGGCCGACGCCGCCTACACGTCGGCGGAATACCGTGCCCTGGCGACGATTCCGGGTGTGGAGGTCGTCGTCCACGATGACCCCTCCGCCGTGCCCGATCTCGCGGCACCGGCCGACCCGACCCGGCGTCGAATCGTCTTCCTGTTCCACACCGCACCCGAGGAGATCATCGGGGAGGATTGCGTCGAGGCCGTGGCCGTCCGGACAGGGGAGCGTCGCCACACCATTACCGCCGATCTGATGGTGCGGTCGATCGGATACCGGTGCACGCCGATCGCCGGCCTGCCCTTCGACGAGGACCGGAGCGTGTTCCCCAACACCGATGGCCGAATGGTCGACGAGGCAGGCGCGGTCATCCCCGGCGTGTACGTCCTGGGCTGGGCGAAGCGCGGTCCGAGCGGCGGGATCGGCGCCAACAAGGTGTGCGCCGAGTCGACCGTCGAGGACTTCATCCGCGACGCCGCCGACGGCACCCTGATCCGTACCGAACACCCGCCGAGGGCCTTCAGTGCACTGTTGCGCAAGCGGACCCGGCATGTCATCGGCTACCGCGGGATCCGGGCCATCGACAGCAGCGAGCGTCGTCGCGGTGTTCGCGAGGGCCGACCGAGGGTGAAGTTCACCGAGGTCGCCGATATGGTCGGCGCCGCGGGGAGGTTCAGCCGCGTGCCCCGGTGATCGGGTGCGGTGGGGTTTCGATACGGCCTCGGCTGGCGCCTCGGCCTACTCAACCAGCGGTTGGGAAGTCTCGGGTGGTGCCTGGGCTTACTCAACCGGCGGTTGGGAGGGTCTCGGGTGGTGCCTGGGCTTACTCAACCAGCGGTTGGGAAGTCTCGGGTGGCGCCTCGGCCTACTCAACCGGCGGTTGGGAGGGTCTCGGGTGGTGCCTGGGCTTACTCAACCAGCGGCTGGGAAGTCTCGGGTGGTGCCTGGGCTTACTCAACCAGCGGCTGGTAGGTCTCGGCTGGTGCCTGGGTCGACTCGACTCGTGGGTGGTGGACTCGGCCGAGTGGTGGCGCGCACGATCACACCCGCCGACCTGCGCGGTGAGGTCCTGACAATCGCCTTGTAACACCGAGGCAAGAACCGATTCACGCGCGGTGACGATAGTGGCTGATATGTCCAGCACCCCGCGATTTCTGCAAGGCGTCTACGCGTTCTCCGGCACGGGTCTCACCAAGCCGGCACCGATCGATCCGTCGCTGAGCTATGTGGTGCCGTCGGGAATGACCGCACAGCCGCTCTACTTCCGCGGCGGCAACAGCTCCGCCGAACTCGTCTACGTGACCCTGCTGCGGGACGGCCAACCGATGCGGATCTTCCCCATGGGCGCGAAGTCGTCGGTGAATGTGCCGCTGCGCGTCGTCGAGGACGTCGATCCGGACACGACGCTCGAGCTGGTGCTCGCCGCGCCGGAGGGCACGACCGGGGAGGTCGTCATCGATTTCGGGATGGTCGTCTTCTGATGCCCGTCGATGTGACGGCTGCCGGGGAACCGACGGCGAAACGCAAGCTGGTCGTCGTCGGCAACGGTATGGCCGGGGCGCGGACCGTCGAGGAGATCCTCACTCGTGGTGGTGGCGTGCAGTTCGACGTGACGATGATCGGCGACGAACCGTACGGCAACTACAACCGGATCATGCTCAGCCATGTGCTGTCGGGTGAGACCTCGATCGACGACGACGATCTGATGCTCAACCCGATGGCGTGGTACCGGGAGAACGGTGTGACGCTGCGCGCCGGGGACAGCGCGGAAGCCATCGACCGTTTCGCCAAGACCGTCACCTGCGCCAGCGGGCGGGTCATCGACTTCGACATGCTGATCATCGCCACCGGATCGAACACGTTCTTTCCCAACATGGACGGGCTGCGCGAATCCGACGGCCGCCTGGCGCGCGGGGTTTTCGGCTTCCGGACCATCGAGGACACCAATGGAATGTTGCAGATGGCGACATCGCGGGACGGCATCCGCGCCGTCGTCATCGGCGGTGGCCTGCTCGGCTTGGAGGCCGCCTACGGACTCAAGACGCAGGGCGTCGACGTCGACGTGGTCCACTCGCCGGGACATCTGATGAATCAGCAGCTCGACGAGCGTGGCGGAAAGGTGCTGCGCAACAAGATCGAGGAGCTCGGCGTGGGCGTGTACACCGGCAAGCGCACCACCGCGGTACTGCGTGACGACGCCGGCCGTGTCGCAGGCGTCGGATTCAACGACGGTGAATCACTGCCCGCCGACATGATCGTGGTGACGGCCGGCATCCGTCCCAACGTTGCCCTCGCGCGCAGTGCCGGACTGGTGATCGAACGCGGCATCGTGGTCGACGACCAGATGCGTTGTGAGGACGAGGGTTCCATCTTCGCCGTCGGCGAATGTGCACAGCATCGCAGTGAGGTGTACGGGCTGGTCGCGCCGCTGTGGGAACAGGCCGTGGTCCTGGCCGATGTGATCACCGGCAGCAATCCCGGTGCCGAGTATCACGGGTCGCGGCTGACCACCAAACTCAAGGTGGCCGGAGTGGATGTCGCCGCGATGGGCGTGAAGGGCCCCGAACGCGAGGACGACGAGTTCGTCCAGTTCTACGAACCACGCAGCGGCACATACAAGAGCGTGGTGGTCCGCGACAACAAGCTGATCGGCGCCATGCTTCTCGGCGACATCTCCAAGGCAAACTTCCTCACCCAGGCGTTCGACGACAAGGTGCCGCTGCCCGACGAGCGGATCTCCATGCTGTTCGACATGGGTACCCCCACCGCCGCGACCGGTGCTGCCGAACTCGCCGACGACGTGCAGGTGTGCAACTGCAACGGCGTCACTAAAGGGGACATCGTCTCGTGTGTGCAGAGCGGGTGCACGAGCGTGAGCGAGGTCTGCGCGAAGACGCGGGCGGGCAAGGGATGTGGTTCGTGCAAGCAGCTCGTCGGCGACATCGTGGAGTTCGCGGCCGGTGACACCCTCACCGTCGACAAGTCTGCGGACTGGTACGTGCCCGCGATCGGCCTGACCAAACCGGAACTCATCGACGCCATCCGGAGGCAGAACCTGCGGTCGGTGACGGAGGTCTTCGCCGCGCTGGCGCCCGACGGTGAGGACGCGGCGTCGAAAATGCCGCTGTCGTCGCTACTCCGGGTGATCTGGGGTCAGGACTGGAAGCGTGAGCCGGGTGCCCTCTTCGTGAACGACCGGGTGCACGCGAACATCCAGCGCGACGGGACGTTCTCGGTGGTGCCGCAGATGAAGGGCGGTGTCACCTCGCCGCAACAGCTACGCAAGATCGCCGACGTCGCCGAGAAGTACGACATCCCGATGATCAAGGCGACCGGTGGGCAGCGTATCGATCTCCTCGGGGTGAAGAAGGAAGACCTGCCGAAGGTATGGCAGGACCTGGACATGCCGTCGGGATACGCCTACGGCAAGTCGTTCCGGACCGTGAAGACCTGTGTGGGGACGGACTATTGCCGCTTCGGCCTCGGCGACTCGACGTCGCTGGGGATCGCGATCGAGAATCGCTATCAGGGTTTGGAGTCGCCGGCCAAACTGAAGCTGGCGGTCACCGGATGTCCGCGCAACTGCGCTGAGGCGCTGTGCAAGGACTTCGGTGTGGTGGCCGTCGGCGACGGCAAATGGGAGATCTACGTCGGCGGAGCCGCGGGCGCCCACATCCGTAAGGGCGACGTGCTCGCGACGGTCGACTCGCCGGACGAGGTGATTCGCTTGTGCGGCATCTTCATCCAGTACTACCGCGAGCAGGCCAAATGGCTCGAACGCACCTACGCCTGGGTACCGCGGGTCGGTATCGAGGAACTGCGCGCGATCCTCGTCGAGGACCGCGACGGCATCGTCTCGGGGCTGCAGGAACGCATCGACGAGGCCGTCGCCGGTTACGTCGACCCGTGGCTCGATCGGGACGAGCCCCGGTCACCGGCACAGTTCACGTCGGCGTTGCCGCTGCTCCCGCTGCCGAAGGTGCCCGTCCGATGACCAGCGTAGACACCGGTGTCCCGGTCGGCCCGACCGAGGATCTGCTGCCCGGCGAGGGGCGTGCCTACGCGGTCGACGGCCGACAGGTCGCGGTCTTTCGGATGACTGACGGCACCCTGCGGGCCACCGACGCCGTCTGCCCACACCGGGCGGGTCCCATCGCTGACGGCCAGTTCGACCTGGGTCACGTCGTGTGTCCTCTGCACCAGTATGTGTTCCGCTTCTCGGACGGGGGCTGCACGGCAGACGGGATCGGTTCGCTGAGTGTGTATCGCGTGGAGGATCGGGACGGCCGGATCGTGGTGTGGCAGTAGGGCCTGCGCCCGGCGACACCTCGGCGACCGGCCGACACCCCACCGAGGGCCGGTGGGCCGACTCTGGTGCGGTCCGTGCCGGGTCCTCAGCTGACCGCTGAGTCCGGGACGATGTAACGCTCGGGGCCGAAGGTGATGACGCTGTTGTCACCCTGCCGGGTGACGGCGAAGACGAAGCCGGCGGAGCCGTCGGCCTGGGCGCTGTCGGCACCGTACGGGGTGGTGCCATGGAAGAACAGGGCACGGGTCTTCCCGTCCGGCTTGGTGACCTCGACGAGGGTGGTGCCGTCCTCACCCCACTTGCGGGTCACCTTTGTCACGCAGTCCGATGTCGCCTCGGCCGCGACCGCGGCGCAGGCGATGCTGGTGGTCTGCACGGCCGGGGACGGCACCGCGCTCAGGCCGGGATTGGCCTCGCCGAGCGGAATCGACACGATGGTGACTCCGTCGACGACACCGACGACCGTGCCGTTGAGCGCCTTTGCCGCGTCCTCGGACGGACATCCGATCAGGATCGCGCTGTCATCGAGCCAGCGCGACGTCTGCGGGCTCTCGCCGAGCCGGCGGCACGGTGAGCCGTCGGTGGGATAGCCGGTTCCGAACGGTGCGAGGGAGGCCGGGATCGTCGGCGCTGCCGATGCACTCGCGGATGTCGAGGAAGTGGTGCTCGTCGTGGAGGTCTGGCTCGACACGACCGCACTCGACGTCGAACTCGTCGTCATCTCGCTGGACGTCGAGGTGCAGCCGGCGACTGCGGCGGCCGCGGTGGCCAGCATGGCGAGCAGCAGAGATGAACGGACTGTGTGCATTCTGATAGACCCCAATGTCTCTGGACCCCATTGTCTCGGCGGTCGTGGCGCGAGGCGGATGCTCGGACCCGGTTCGTCTGACCCTAGCCCCGTCGGGTGCCGCGGATGCGAACCTCGACTCCGCGTGTCCCGACCCCTCCTCGTCGTGCGTCTCGGAAATGTTCCCTGCCGCGTGACGGAAAACGTCCCCGTGAGCGACGTCCGAAGGAATGCTCCCTCGGACGTCGCTCACGGGGACGTTCTCGGTCAGTGCACTCGGTGCGTGCGCGCTCGACGACACCTATTTCCGTGACACACCGCTAGTACACGTCTCGCACGTACCGTTTGTCGGCCGCGAGTGCCTTGACGTAGGACTCCGCACCGGCAGGGGAACGGCGTCCATGGTGGGCGACGATCTCCTTCAGGGTTGCGTCGACGTCCTTGGCCATCCGGGTGGCGTCGCCGCACACGTAGACGTGCGCCCCGTCGTGGAGCCAGCCATAGATCTCCTCACCGTGTTCTCGCATTCGATCCTGCACGTAGATCTTGCGTTCCTGATCGCGCGAGAAGGCGACGTCGAGGCGGGTCAGCAACCCGTCGGAGAGCATCGTGGTGAGCTCGTCGCGGTAGTAGAAGTCGGTGGCCGAGAACTGCTCACCGAAGAACAGCCAATTCTTGCCCTCGTGTCCCAATGACTGTCGCTCCCGCAGGAATCCGCGGAAGGGCGCGACACCGGTTCCCGGTCCGATCATGATCATCGGCGTGTCCGGATCGGCGGGGGGCCGAAAGTGCGTCGTCGATGTCACGAAGACGCCGATCTCCTGTCCGTCGCAATGGTCGGCGAGGAACGTCGAGCACACTCCGCCGCGCGGTTTGCCGTGCAGGTTGTACCGCACGGCCGACACGGTGAGTTCGACCTCCTCGGGATTGTGCAGTTGACTGGAAGAGATCGAATATGACCGTGGCTGAAGTGGCTTCAAGACAGAGATCCATTCCTCCGCGTCCGCCTTGACCGGGTACTCGGTCAGCACGTCGACCGACTGGCGGCCCCACGTCCAGGATTCCATGTCCTGCTTGTTGCCCGCCGCAGCCAGCGAATGCAGGTGCGCGGACCCGTTACGTTCGGCGACGAAACGCATGAAATCCGGTGTGACCTTGGCGAACTCAATCCGTTCACGCAGGGCGCGGTGAAGGGGCATTTCGTCGCCGCCTGGGGCGCAGACGATCTCACCTCCATCGAGACCGGTGGCGTCGAGCCATTCGTCGATGAGAGCGGCGTTGTTGAGCGGCCAAACCCCCAATGCGTCGCCGGCCTTGTAGCTCAGGGTGTCGGCGGGCAGATGAAAACCGAAGTTGCGCACGTCCTTCGCAGATCCGTCGGCATTCAGCTTCACGTTGCGTGACAGATGGGTCACCAGCGGACTCTTCTTCGAGTAGGCCGGCGCGGTCCGCACCGACGGTTGCGCGGATGAGTCGGCCGGTTCGCTCACCACGGTGACTCGATCGGCCGACGAAGCCGACACATGACTCTGACTTGAGCCGATCACCGTGTGTACCCGGTCCAGCCACTGGCCGGCCGGTTCTTCGAAGTCGGGTTCGCAGTCCACGCGCTCGAGGAGTCGCTTCGCCCCCAGTTCGCCGAGACGCTGATCGAGGTTGCGGCCGTGTCCGCAGAAGTTGTCGTAGCTGGAATCGCCGAATGCCAGTACGGCGTAACGCAATCCGGACAGGTCCGGAGCCGAGTCACCGCTCAGCACGTCCCAGAACGCCGACCCGTTGTCCGGGGGCTCGCCGTCGCCGGTCGTCGAGCTGACGAACAGGGCCGTACCCGCCAGGGAGCCCACGTCGGCGGCATCCATCTCGGTGACGTTGACGTCGAATCCCTTGGCCCGGATGTGATCGGCGGTCTCGGTGGCGAACTCCTCGGCATTGCCCATCTGTGAGGCCCACAGCACCGTGATCGAATCGCGTGCCGCCTGGGCCGCGGCGTCCCTCCCGAAGTCGGTGGGCACGTCGCCGGCACGGTGCGGTGCGCGCGCGAAGACGCCGTCGAGCAGGCCCGAAGCCCAGGCGTGGACGTTCGCGCGCAGGGGCGCTCCCGCAGGCAGATACGGCCGCTCGTCGACCGGAGGCTGTGCCCGCAGTCCGGCGATGAGCCCCGCGAGGTAGGTGCGTTCGGCATCGGACGGCCGGACATCGTCGAGCGCGGAGAGACCCAGCGCAGACGCGAGAGCATCGACGGGACTGTGTGCGACGCGAATGTCGGTGGGTGCGGTCACACCTGCTGCGTCGGTCGAGGACTCTTCCTCTGCCGGCGGTCCGGCCACCTTTGCCAGCGTCACCGCGCACACCTTGAACTCGGGCTGCTGCGACTGCGGATCAATCGCATCCGAGGTGACGGCATTGATCGCCAGGTGCTCACCGAACATGTCGTTCCAGTGAAAGGGCACGAAGCAGTTGCCCGGCCGCACCCGATCGGAGACCGATGCCGGCAGCACCGCACGGCCGCGTCGGGAAGCCACCTCGACCTGATCCTTGGGGCCGATACCGAGACGTGCCGCGTCGTCGGGATGGATCTGCACGAACGGGCCCGGGGCCAGCTTGTTCAGCTTGGCGACGCGGCCGGTCTTGGTGAGGGTGTGCCACTGGTGGGGGAGGCGGCCGGTGTTGAGTAGGATCGGGTAGTCGTCGTCGGGCATCTCGGCCGGATCCACGTGCGGCCGGGCGAAGAACTGAGCACGTCGATTCGGGGTCGCGAAGGCCAGGGCAGGGGTTGAGCCGTCCTCGGCGCGATACAGCGTCTGACTGACACCGTCGTTGAGATAGCGGATCGGATTGCGGCCACCGGGATCCGGCGCGTCCACCAGGTCGGCGGGCGGGCACGGCCACTGTATCGGTGTGCGACGGAGCCCGTCGTAGGTGATGCCGCGCAGGTCGTATCCGGTTCGGGGATTGGCGAATCCGCGGATCTCGTCGAAGATCTCCTCGGCATTCGAGTAGGAGAAGGCGTCGGCATAGCCCATCTCGCAGGCGATGCGGGCGATGATCTGCCAGTCGGGCAGTGCCTGCCCGGGCGCGCCGAGAGCGGGTTCGAAGAGCGTGACGTTGCGCTCGGAGTTCACCATCGTGCCGGTGGACTCCGACCACAACGCGGCCGGCAACGCGACGTCGGCGTAGGCGTTGGTCTCGGTGTCGGCGAAGGCGTCCTGGGTGATCACCAGCTCGGCCCGTTCGAGCCCCTCGATCACCGTGGCCCGATTGGACACCGAGGCAACCGGATTGGTGCAGATGATCCAGCAGGCCCGGATCTCGCCGTCGGCCATCCGGCGGAACATGTCGATGGTGCCACCGCCGACGTCGGTGCGCAGGGTGCCGGGCTCGACACCCCATCTGGTCTCGACGAAGGCGCGGTCGTCGTCGGAGATGACGGCGCGCTGGCCCGGCAGTCCCGGACCCATGTATCCCATCTCCCGGCCGCCCATCGCGTTGGGCTGGCCGGTCAGCGAGAACGGGCCGCTGCCGAGCCGACAGATCGCGCCGGTCGCCAGGTGCAGGTTGATCAGCGCGTTGGTGTTCCAGGTGCCGTGCGTGGACTGGTTGAGTCCCATCGTCCAGCAACTCATCCAGTTGTCGGCGGTGCCGATCATCTCGGCCGCGCGGCGCAGGTCGTCGGCGTGGATGCCGGTGATCTGGGCTACCGTCTCCGGCGGGTACTGCGCGGCGAAATCCGGCATCTGCTCGAACCCGTCGGTATAGGCCGCCACGAAATCGTCGTCGACATGCCCGCCGGTGATGAGCAGGTGCAGCAGGCCGTTGAGCAGGGCGAGGTCGGTGCCGGGCTTGACCTGGAGGAACAGATCGCATTTGTCGGCCGTCGCGGTTCTCCGGGGGTCCACGACGATCAGCTTGGCGCCCGCCTTGACGCGGTCCATCATGCGCATGTGCAGGATCGGGTGGCAGTCGGCCATATTCGATCCGATGACGAAGAAGACGTCGGCGTTGTCGAAATCCTGGTACGAGCCGGGCGGACCGTCGGAGCCCAGTGACTGCTTGTAGCCGGTGCCGGCGCTGGCCATGCAGAGGCGCGAGTTCGATTCGATCTGGTTGGTACCGATAAATCCCTTGGCCAACTTGTTGGACAGGTACTGCGCCTCCATCGACATCTGCCCGGAGACGTAGAGGGCGACGGCGTCGGGACCGTCCTCGTCGATGATCGCGCGCAGTCGCCGCGCGGTGTCGGTGATCACCTGATCCATGTCCGCGGGTCGTGGTTCGGTGCCGCGGTCCGTGCGCACCATCGGGGTCGTGAGCCGTCCGCCGGCGGCCAGCATGTCGGAGGTGGTCGAGCCCTTTGTGCAGAGTCGGCCGTAGTTGGTGGGGTGGTCCTTGCGGCCCACGGTCTTGGTGACCTGACCGTTCTCGCCGACGGCGAGGTCCATGCCACAACCCACCCCGCAGTAGGCACACAGCGAATGCACGACGTCGACGGACTTCACGCATCCCAGCGTCGTCGGGGCGTGTTTCTGGATGCAAAGCGTCCAGTTACGCGCCTATCAACTTGACCTCACAGGGCGAATGGCCCTCGGTGAGCGGCCCCGGCAGTCCGACGTCGGTCCTGGCCAGTCCCGGCTCTAGGTCTCGACAGGTGCGTCCACGGCGATGAAATGCCCGAAGAATACAACGCGTGGTCCCGGCTTCCCAGACCTGCACGGAACTCGGTCGACCGGTACGATACAGCCTGCTGTACTCGTGTTCCTCAAGAAGAAAGTGTGCGCATGATCCTCCAAACAATCGAGACGGTCATCACAAACATCACAGCGCTCGGCGAATTCATCGGGAACTTTCCGATGATCTTCTTCGGATCCTGATTCGCGCGAATCTGCGTTAGATTGCCGACTGTGCGGCTGGCGACCTGCGGGTCCCCAGCCGCATTGTTTTTCTCTGAAGATCGCCTGCAGTAAATTTGACGAGACGCGACGCAACCTCGGCATGGCTCAGACAGCTCTCAGCAGTTCGCGATAAGACTGTAGGTATGCGCATCCTTGTGGTCGACGACGATCGGGCGGTTCGTGAGTCGCTGCGTCGGTCCCTGTCCTTCAACGGCTACACGGTCGACATCGCGGCCGATGGGCTCGAGGCCCTCGAGAAGATCGTCGCCGAACGTCCCGATGTCGCCATCCTCGACGTGATGATGCCACGTCTGGACGGTCTGGAGGTGTGTCGCCGGCTGCGCTCGGCGGGCGATGACCTGCCGATTCTCGTGCTGACCGCGCGTGACACCGTCTCGGAGCGGGTGTCGGGCCTCGACGCGGGCGCAGACGACTATCTGCCGAAGCCGTTCGCGCTCGAGGAGCTGCTGGCGCGGCTGAGGGCCCTCCTGCGTCGCTCGACTCCCGACGACGCGGCCGACTCCGAGGCGATGACGTTCGCCGACCTCACCCTCGATCCGGTGACCCGCGACGTCTCCCGCGGCGAGCGCGCCATCAGCCTGACCCGAACCGAATTCGCGCTGCTGGAGATGCTGATGGCGAATCCGCGGCGCGTGCTCTCCCGCAGCCGGATCCTCGAGGAGGTCTGGGGCTACGACTTCCCGACGTCCGGCAACGCCCTCGAGGTCTACGTCGGCTACCTCCGCCGCAAGACGGAGGCCGAAGGGGAGTCCCGGTTGATCCATACCGTGCGTGGCGTCGGCTACGTGTTGCGGGAGACACCGCCCTAGTGGTTGCCGACAACACCGACCCCATGCAGGTGTCGTCGGTGCGGCTCGGACTACTCCACTCCCGGCGCACCGCGAAGGAGATGCGTGCGCCGATGCCGTTGACGCGTGCGGTGTCGCTCAAGACCCGTGTGACCTTGCTGTCGGCCACCGTGGTGCTGGTCTCGGTCAGCCTGATGGCCGCGGCCGCCTATTTCGTCGTCTACCGCGCGATGTACAACGAGGTGGATGCTCAACTGGAGAGTCGCGCCGACGGATTGACGGCGATGGCCAAGACCGGACTGCTGAGCCAGCGACCGGAGTCCCTGGTGACCGGCACGGTCTTCGCGACGAACATCTCGCTGGCGCTGGTGCATCCCGACGGCAGTGCGTATCTCATCGGAGAGGTTCCGTTCGACGACGTCGAACGGGATATCGCCCGGTCCACGACGCTCCCCGGCAACAACCAGCAGAGTCTGCGGACCGTCGACAATCAGCGTGTCCTGGCGCGCAAGCTCGATGACGGCAACACACTTGTGTTGGCGCAGAGCCTGTTACACACCGACCGTGTGCTCAAACGGTTGGCCTGGGTGCTGTTGGTGGTCGGCGGCGGTGGCGTGGCGCTGGCGGCGCTCGCGGGTACCACGGTCGCGCGCGCCGGCCTCAGACCGGTGGCGCGGCTGACGCGTGCCGCCGAAAGAGTCGCCCGGACACAGGATCTGACGCCGATGCCGGTGACCGGAAACGACGAGTTGGCGCGCCTCACGGAGAGTTTCAACACGATGTTGCGGGCACTGGACGATTCCCGCGATCGACAGTCGCGGCTCGTCGCCGATGCCGGACACGAGCTGCGCACTCCGTTGACGTCGTTGCGCACGAACCTCGAGTTGCTCATCGCGTCCAGCGAACCCGGAGCGCCGGCGATGCCGCCGCAGGACATGGTCGAGCTCCGCTCGGACGTCATGGCCCAGATCGAGGAACTGTCCACGCTCGTCGGTGATCTGGTCGACCTGGCGCGGGAGGATGCGCCAGAGGTGGTGCACGAGGAGGTCGACCTGATCGAGGTGATCACCCGATCACTGGACCGGGTTCGTCGTCGGCGCAGCGATGTGGACTTCCAGACGCACCTCACCCAGTGGTACGTCTTCGGCGAGGAACACGGCCTGAACCGCGCGGTCCTCAATGTGCTGGACAACGCCGCGAAATGGAGTCCGCGGGGCCGGCCGGTGCAGGTCAGGCTCGGCCAGATCGATGCGACCACGGCGGAACTGACGGTCGCCGATGCCGGCCCGGGCATTCCGGAGGAGGACCGCGGGCTGGTCTTCGAGCGGTTCTATCGGTCGACACAATCGCGGTCGATGCCCGGGTCGGGCCTGGGACTGGCCATCGTGCGCCAGGTGGTGTCCCGTCACGGTGGCACCGTCTCCGCCGAACAGTCCGATCTCGGCGGCGCACTCATTCGAATGACCTTGCCGGGAAGTCCGACTCCTGTGGAACCTTCCCCTCAGGTGGTTCGTCAATAGTGTGACGGACCTCGACTTTGGTCATCGCCGCCTCGGCCCGATCGCCTAGGGTGAGATCAACGTCGGCGGTCGGCCGACGGCGAGTGCATCGGGGAACCATCGCCGGGTGAGGCGATCGTGGAGAACGAGGAAGACGACATGACCAGTGGCGGTTCGCAGGGCGACCCGTACGGCACCGGCAATGGACCGGGCCAGAGTCCGTATGGAACGGGCCAGTTCGGCGCACCCGGGTACGGTGCCAACTCCGGCCAGGGGGCCGGCCCGTACGCGCCTTCGGGACCGGCGGCACCCGACGCCAACACCTACGGGCACCATGCCGCTTCGACACAGCGATTCGCCGATCCCTACGGTGCACCGGCATCGGGGCAGATCCCGGCGCAACCCCACTACGCCATGGGCCCCGGGATGCCGCCGGCCGGAGCGCCGTTCGGGCCCGGTGAACCGTCTCCGAGCCCCAAGAGATCCGGTGGTGGCCGCAAGGCGGCACTGGCCGCAGGTGCGGTCGTGCTCGCACTCGTGGCGGGCGGGGTCGGCGGTGTCGTCGGCGCGAACGTCACCGACGACAATGTCTCCTCGACGGCGCACAGAGGTCCGCTCGGCGGCGATCCGAACAGCGGCTCGGACGGGCAGCTGCAGGCGCCTGCCGGATCGGTGCAGGCGGTCGCGGCCGACGTTCTGCCGTCGGTGGTGTCGATCATCGTGCGCTCGGGTAATGCCGAGGGTGGCGGCTCCGGGGTGATCCTCTCCGACGACGGCGTGATCATGACCAACAATCACGTCGTGTCGGAGGGCGGTGAGGCCCGGGCGAGCCAGGTTCTGGTGATCTTCTCCGACGGCAGCCGCGCGCCCGCACGCGTCCTCGGCGCAGACCCGATCTCCGACATCGCGGTCATCAAGGTGGAGAAGTCCGGGCTCAAACCGATCACGGTGGGTACGTCCAACAATCTCGCCGTCGGGCAGGACGTCATCGCCATCGGCGCACCACTCGGGCTCGAGGGCACCGTGACCACCGGCATCATCAGTGCGCTCAACCGGCCGGTGTCCACGTCGCGTGAGTCGGGGACGACGTCGGTGATCGACGCGATCCAGACCGACGCGGCCATCAACCCGGGTAACTCCGGTGGTGCGCTCGTCAACGCCAAGGGTGCGCTGATCGGTGTCAACACCGCGATAGCGACCCTGGGCGCATCGGCGGAGCAGCAGAGCGGCAGTATCGGCCTGGGCTTCGCGATCCCGATCGACCAGGCGATCCGGGTCGCCGAGGAACTGCGGGACACCGGCAAGGCGACGCAGGCGGGACTCGGGGTCTCGGTACGCGCCAACACCGACGTGGACCAGCCCGGTGCCTACATCTCCGACGTCACGGCGGGTGGGCCTGCCGCGAAGGCGGGGATTCCCTCGGGTGCGGTGGTGACCAAGGTGGACGACCGCGCCATCTCCAGCGGCGACGCCCTGGTGGCTGCGGTGAGGTCTCATGCGCCGGGCGACACTGTCACGATCACCTATGTCATCAACGGCCAGACCAAGACAACGCAGGTCACCTTGGAGACCCTGCACGTCGGCTAGAACAGCACACGGGGTATCTCCTCGTGGAGCAGAAAGGCTAGAGAATGAGCGACACCGGATCCACCGCCATCGACCCCGACGACGTGGTCGCCGCCGATGCGGCCGCGCGTGAGTTCGTCGCGCGCCACAGTGATGACGACTCACGTGCCGCCAGGAGCGGCGACGAGATCGGTCGCGCACTGGTTGTGGTCGTCGACGATCGCGCCGCACACGGTGAAGATCAGAGCCTCCTGGGCCCACTCGTCGGTGAACTCCTCGCTGAGGCCGGCTTCCACGTCGACGCCACAGTCGCCGTCTCCGGCGACGAGGTGGAGATCCGTAACGCGCTGAACACCGCCGTCATCGGTGGAGTGGATCTCGTGGTCTCGGTCGGCGGAGTGGGCGTCGGAGCGCGTGACGTGGCGCCCGAGGCCACCGAACCGCTCCTGGACCGCCGCCTGCGCGGCATCGAGGAAGCCGTACGCAGTTCGGGTCTGGCGGCCGGCGCCACCGACGGAGGGCTGTCGCGCGGTCTCGCCGGGATCTCCGGCCAGACCCTGGTGGTCAACATCGCCAACTCGCGGGCGGCCGTGCGTGACGGGATGGCCACCGTCGCCCCGCTGGCGCAGCACGTGATCGAGGCGATCAGCGAATTCTGATCGCGAATAATCAGAATCGCCGAAAGGCGGAACCCGCCGTGGACAGTAACCCGGATCACACCCCCAAGACGCTGCCTACCAGCGACTCCGGCACCGCCAAACGCCCTGGCAAACGCCCTGACAAGGACTGGCGCGCTCGGCGGACGTTGGACGACATCTTCGGCGTCGAGATCCCCGAGGTCACAACCGACGAGTGTGAGGAAGGTCACAAGGGGATGTCGAGCGATTGGTATGAGGTCAATCGACCGCCACATCACCACTAGGTCTGGGTGCTGCTGACATGGCTGACGCAGCGTGTTTTCCTTCCGTTAACATTCTCAAATCTACGAATCGTGAATGTGATGTTTGCAATCATGATTGTGGGTATCGAGACACGGCTGATCGCATCTGTTGCTCGTCTCGATCTCGCTCCGATAACGTTCGCAACGACAACGCATCGGTACTTGTAATGAGCACCGACGGGGAGTCCTGCGATCTGTCGCGAGGTGACAACGCAGCAGTGGCCAGGGGTATGCGGAAGGCGACTTCCAGCGAACCGAAACCGACATTGGGTTCGGTTGCGGGGCGGGGGTCCGCAGCCCACGAGGGTCGACCTGCATCACACACGGGTGTGTTGTGCAGGACAAAAAACCGAATCCTGTGAGAGGGAACGAATGAGCAAGTTCAGCAAGCTTGGGCTGCGCCGCGTGGCTGGTGCATGCGCCGTCGCCGCGGTGGCGGCCGTTGGCCTGGCCAGCATGGGGGCGGGAAACGCAGCGGCGGGCCCGCTGGCGAATGGCTACAAGAAGACCGTCGGCATTGAGGGCGAATCCCTCCAGACCTGGCGCACCGGAGAGTCGGCATTGCCCGCTCCGTCCGTGGCGAACAACGGTGCAGGTCGCGCCGCCGTCGTCTCCGGCACCTACCGGGCCAAGGCCAGCGCAGGCGTGAACGGCAACATCGCGGTCAAGGTTCTGATCGGTTGCCAGGTCGACATCACCGGTCTCGAGGGCGGTGTGAACGGAGGCATTTCCGCTGACATCGTGGGTCAAGCGCTGTCCCCGTCACTGAGCGGTTCGCTCTCGATCCCGTTGACCCCCGGTCAGGTTGTGATCGCTGACGTCACCGACAAGGACATCAGCGAGGGCGGTGTCGCCGCGATTCAGATCGACCAGTTCGGGATCGATGTGCAGCGATGCGGCGGCTACGCATCGGCCCGCACCATAGTGCAGGTGGTCGGCGCCAAGGGCTACAACACCGACGACGGCTCGGTCAACGGATCCGGCTCGTACATGCAGTCGACCCTCTACGGACAGCCCTTCAGCCTCAACTGAGCGGCAGCAGATAACTCCAGCACAACTTTCTGACTTATCTGCCCCGAGCAGATTGATATTCCACGAAGGGGAATCATGAAGAAGATCAACACTCGCGTGGCCGCCGGTGTCGGCCTCGCCGGTGCCGCTGTGATGGGCCTGACCAGCCTGGGTGCCGGTGGCGCCGCGGCCGGTCCGCTGCCTGGCGGTTATGTAACCAAGACCCTGGTCGACGGCACGCCCGTCACAGTCCGGCTATACGACGAATACGTCAACATTCAGCGCGCGGTCACGAACGTACCGACCAGCCGTGAGGTCTGGATGTCGGGCAAGGTCAAGATCACCGTCGGTGGCAAAGCTGAGGGAGGTTCGGTCAACGCTGGCTACCTCGTCGGCTGCCAGGTGAACTTCGGTGCCAGCGGTGGGGCCGATTCGGCCAACGTCCTTGGTGAACTAACGGGCAACAACAGCCCAAGCGCCGGCGGCGGTTTCACTCTCGCGCCCGGGCAGGCCACCTACGTCCCGATCATCAACACCACCTCGGGCGATGACACGGCCTACAAGAACTACACGGTGAACGGCTACTCGTTCAAGGGCAACACCGGTGGTGTGGCCTACAGCCAGGAGAAGTTCGGCATGGACGGCTGTGCCGGTTACGCCTCCGCCAAGGCGAAGGTCAAGGTGACCGTCAACACCGATTCGGTGAAGGGCGTCATCACCCTGTACGGCAAGCCGTTCAGCCTGGGCTGATCGACCGCAGTCCGTTCGGTGAACGGACTCCAGCACGAACCGCGCGGGGCGGGATCGGTACATCCGATCCCGCCCCGTCGGTGTTCGCCCGACGGTGACTAGAGTCGCTCCGGGACCGTGTCCGCCCGATCGGGAGGACGGTCCGGGAGGAGAACACAGGTGGCGGCAACCGAACAGCGACACCCCGGGGGCGCCGAGATCGGCGCGGGCGCCGACGCTCACGGCGAGCCACCGACTCTCAACGTCCTCTCCGCGATCCGCCGTTTCTCGCCGGTCATGGCGGGACAGCGATGGAAGCTCGCGCTGGCGATCGTGTTGCTCTATCTCGAGGTCGGCACCAGCGTCGTGACCGTCGCCTTGTTCGCGCACATCACCGATTCGGTGTTGGTGACCGGCGACCTGTCCGCACTGTGGACGCCGTTGGTGTTGTGGGTGGTGGTCACCCTCATCGGCTCGGCGCTGTCGTTCGGCGCCGAGATGATCGGGGGAGTGGTCACCGAGCGCATCCTGCTCCGCCTGCGCGATCGCCTCTACGGGCACACGCAACGACTGGCGCCGTACACCCGTCGGGAGTTCGAGACAGGTGATCTCATCGCGCGGCACAGCAGCGACGTCGACGAGATCGAGTACTTGCTGTCGTCTGGAGTGATGGCCGCCGCGGTGGCGATCGGCAGTGCCCTCATCTACGCGATTGCCGCGTTCGTGACGAGTTGGCAACTGGCACTGGTCGCGTTCGTCCTCGCACCGCTACTCTGGGTCGTGTCACAGCGGTTCGGCCAGGTCGTCAAGACAGCGGCCCGCCGAGAACGAAAAGCCAATGGACGCATCACCTCCCGCATCCAGGAGGGCATCACCAACGCGATCTCGATCCAGGCCGACAATCAGGGTGCCCGCGACCGGAACGGGGTGTTGGTGCAGGCGCGGCTCTGGCGAGACGCCCGCATCGCGGAGATCCGCGCCAACGCCGCCTTCGCCCAGACGGTGGGCATCGTCGAGATGCTCTGTGTCATGGCGGTCATCGTCGTCGGCGCGTGGCAGATCTCGCGGGGGCAGGCCACCATCGGCACACTCATCGCGCTGACCGGCTACCTCGGGTACATGTATCCGCAGATCCAGGCTCTCGGAGAGCTGGCGGTGTCGGTGACCTCGGCGACGGCCAGCGCCGAACGCGTCGCCGAGATACTCGACGCCCCGATCGGCGTCTCTGACCCCGAAGATGCCGAGGAGCCAGAGAGATTCGCGCTTGCCGCCGATCACGAGCCGACCTGGATCGGTGAATCCGTCGCAGCGCCAACGGTAGTCACTTCCGCCGAACCCGGTGGTGTGACAGTCGAGTTCGACGATGTCGGCTTCACCTATCCCGACGACGACCGGCCTGTTCTCGAGGGTGCGTCGGTGTCGATCGCCGCCGGGGACTTCGTCGCGCTGCTCGGTGACAGCGGTTCCGGCAAGAGCACTCTGATGTATCTCCTGTTGCGCTTCTACGATCCGACCGCCGGTGTGATCCGCCTCGACGGGACCGACATCAGAACGTTGAAGCTGCAGAGCCTCCGGGCCGGAATGGCCATGCTCCCACAGCGTCTCGCGATCTTTCACGCGTCCGTCGCCGACAACATCCGCTACGGCCGGCCGGATGCGACCGACGCGCAGGTCATCGCTGCGGCCCGGGCCGCCGACGCCACCGGATTCATCGGGGAGCTGCCCGATGGTTTCGACACGATCCTCCGCGACGCCGGCGGGAATCTGTCCGGCGGTCAGCGACAGCGGATCGGGCTGGCACGCGCATTCCTGCGCGACGCGCCGCTGCTGATCCTCGACGAGCCGACCACCGGCCTCGATGCCGCAACCACCGGACGCGTACTCGACCCACTCCTGCGCCTGGCGCGGGCGCGGACGACCGTGCTCATCACCCACGATCCCGAGATCGCCGCCGTCGCCGACTACACGCTGACCGTATCGGCCGGCCGTCTCGTGCGTGCCGATCCGGCGTCGGCATCCCAGAATCCCACCGGCAGGGCCTGATACGCAACGATCCCGCCGCTGCGACGGACAGCGGCGGGATCGTCGACATTGTTGTTGTGCCGGTCGTGTCAGCTTCCGAAGAAGATGCCGAACATCGGCCGTCCGCGACGCGGCCCCTTGTGCCGACCGTGAGCCGGCGGAGGAGGCAGCGGCCGTCCGCGACGCGGACCGCCGTGGCGGGGTCCGGGGCCGTGGTGATGCGGCGGCTTGTGTCCTCGTGGCATGAAATCCCTCCCTGTGACGAACTGCCGGACTCGGAATGAGTCCAGCAGTCGACTATAGCCATTCATAGTTGCATGGCTCAACGAAGCCCTGATGCGCGACGACACGGGCCCGGGAGGGGGATGGGCCCGTGTCGTCACTCGTCAGTTGGAACTGCCGCTTCTCAGCTCCCGAAGAAGGGGAACGGGAAGAAGGGACGAGGCTGCGGCCGCCGGCGCTGCTGCTGCTGCGGGCGGCGCGGTGCCTGGTGTCCCGGACGATTGTTGTTGTGACCCTGCGGGCCCGGCTTCTGCGGCATTGCTGATGCAACCTCCGTGTCGATTCGAATCAGGTCTGTCGGCACAACTCACCACCGACTCGAGCGACATTAGGGTCGTAACCTTGCGGTTAGCTGCCCGCGAACCTGGCAAGGCGCTGTACGTCGGGCAACAGCGGTGTCCGGCACAACGACAATCGGGCCGCCCTCGGCGAAGAGCGCGGCCCGATTGAGTCGATGGTCAGCGGGAATGTCGTCCCGGGGCATCCGGCGGCGGATACTCGCCCGGAAATTGTCCCGGGGGATAGGTTCCCGGTGGCGGATAGTTGCCCTGTGGGTAAGTCCCGGGCGGGGGATAGGAACCCGGTGCGGGCGCGGGCGTCGGATACGGCGGACCCGACTGGGGCGGCGGACCGGTATGGGTCGGGCCGGTATGCGTGGGCGCGGCTGCCTCTGCCGGTGGCGGCGCGGTGAACCGCTGCGTGACGCCGGGGTCGTTGTAGCCTCCGGGCGCGGCGCCCGGGTCCGACAGATGGTCGGGCAGTTCGCGTTCGGCCTCTTCCTTGGCCTTCGACGTTCCCTCCGGGTCCAGCAGATCGCGGATCTCGGTGAGCAGTGAGACCTCGGAGACCTCCGACTTCTTGCCGAATCCACCGAGTTCGGAGAGTTTGTTGTACGGGACGATGATCAGGAAGTACACGACTGCCGCGACGATCAGGAAGTTGATCAGCGCGGTTATCAGGGCACCGATGTCGACGAAGGTCGAGGGATTGTCGGTGATCTGGAAACCGAGTCCCTCGGCCGCATCGGTGCCGATCGGAATCGCATTGATCAGCGGCTGAATGATCTTTTCGGTGAACGCAGTGACGATCGCGGTGAACGCCGCACCGATGATGACCGCGGTGGCCAGCTCGACGACATTGCCCTTGAGTATGAATTCCTTGAATCCCTTGAGCACGGTGTGCGGTCCTCTCGTATCGGCTTCCCGCTCTTGTTTCAGGTATTCGCATGGGCTGGTGCGACCCAAGAGAGCGGTGACATCCCTACCGCACTCGGCAACCCTATCCAGGATCGTAAACGACCATTGCAGTGTTTTGCTGAAAGCGCGCGAGCCGCACATCTCGACGAAAACGGTCGACACTCCGGGACCGACGGTCGACGGGATGCCGAAACGCGACATGGTCGGGCGATGGCGTCGCCACACACGCCGGTCAATGCAGGACGACCGCGAGCGGGGCGTCGAGGCCTGCGGTGGCCACGCGGTGCGCCTCCGTCTCGGCCATGGCGAGGAGGACCGGTCGGCCATCTGACCGTGCCGCGGCGAGGCCGCCCGTGTCCGCGGTGAACGTGGCGACGGCCACGACGGCGCCGCGCGCGAGGATGGTCGTCGAGGTGTGTCCGTCTGCGGTGGTCAGCACGTCGACCACATCGCCTTCCCGCAGCAGCGACGTCGTCGCCTCGTCGGCGAGGCGCACGGGCACCAGGCGAGCGTCTGCTCGTCCGGTGAGCTGTGTCGGCAATCGCGCTGACAGAAGTCGTGCGTCGGTGAGGATCTCGCCGGCGTGGACCCGGCCTGCCGGTCGTCGCCCGAGTCCGTCTGCGGTGAGGCGCAGTGCGCCCGCGGGGATCAGCCCGCTCGGGACCTCGCGGACCGCCAGATCATCGGCCGACACGACGTGACCAGGGAGCAGATCACGTGCGGCGACGACGGCCGACCGCGCCTGTTCGGTCCGGTGACCCGCGACGGTGACCGCGATCGCCGCGAGAATCAGCATCACCGAGGCGGCCCGGCGCACCATGATCGACCGAGCCCAACCGGGCCGCAGGACGTGGCGGACACGGTCGACGATGCGCGGTGCCAGCTCGTCGCGTGGGAACAGACGCATGAGCGGACCGTAGGCGCGCGATGATCCGGCGAAGGTCGGTCCGCGGGATCTGTGGACAAGCGGGCGGCGGTGTCGCCGTTGTGGAGAACCCGAGGCGCATCGACCTCTCGATTGGACCCCGTCCCGGCCTTCGGGGAGAATGTCCGAAACGGTGTGCCGGGAAGTCTGGTCGGCCGCCATCCGCACGGATGGTGTCGCTTACGCAAGTGGTTTGTGTCCACTACGAATGACCAGGAGTCTTGATGTCGAGCGCTGTTGTCCACCATCCATCGCCCCGCCAGCGGTTCCGGCGATGGGTGTCCTCCGACGTCACCAGCGGCGTGCTGCTGATGATCGCGGCCGTCGCCGCCGTCGCCTGGGCCAACTCTCCCTGGCGGGATGCCTACGACTCCTTGGTCTCCTACGAGTTCGGCCCCGAGTCGCTGCACCTGCACCTCTCGGTCGGCGAATGGGCGGCCGACGGTCTGCTGGCCATCTTCTTCTTCATCGTCGGCGTGGAACTCAAACAGGAGTTCGTCGCCGGCAGCCTGCGTGATCTGAAATTGGCGGGCGTGCCCATCGTCGCGGCCATCGGCGGCATGATCGTGCCGGCACTGTTCTACGTCGGCGTCGTGGCGGTGGGTGATCCCGAGGCGCTGCGCGGATGGGCCATCCCGACCGCCACCGACATCGCCTTCGCGCTGGCCGTGTTGGCCATCTTCGGCCGTGGATTGCCCGTCGCCCTGCGCACCTTCCTGCTGACCCTCGCGGTCGTCGACGATCTGCTCGGCATCACCGTCATCGCGACGTTCTACACCGAGACGATCAATTTCGTTCTCTTCGGCGCCGCGCTGTTGGTCATCGCGGTGTTCGGCGTGCTCGTGCGGCTCCGGCGTCCCCGCATCCGCGCGTTGATCCCCATCGTCCTCGTTCCGGTCGCGGTCGTCGCATGGGCGCTCATGCACGCGTCCGGTGTCCACGCGACAGTCGCCGGTGTGCTGCTCGGTTTCACGGTGCCCGCACTGCTGGTACACGGCGAGACGAGCTCGCGAACCCATCAATTCGACGATGCCATCCGGCCGACGTCGTCGGCCATCGCGCTACCGATCTTCGCGTTCCTGTCCGCAGGTGTGACCGTGGTGGGTGAGTCCGGCATCGTGCAGCCGGTCTCGATCGGGATCTTCCTCGGGCTCGTCGTCGGCAAGTCGATCGGTGTGCTCGGCGCGACCGCGCTCATGACCCGGTTCACGCCGTTGCGCCTACCGGACGCCATCGGTGTGCGCGACCTGCTGCCGGTCGGCATGCTCACCGGCATCGGCTTCACGGTGGCTTTGCTGATCGCCGAGTTGTCCTTCGAAGGCGGCGACGAACACCATGCCTCGGCGGCCAAGGCTGCCATTCTCGCCGGAAGTGTCGTCGCCGCAGTCCTGGCCGGCTTCCTGCTGCGCTGGGACGCGCACCAGAAGCGGGACCCGGACATGAATCGCGACAACGTGCCGGATCAGAACGTCGAGGTCATCGACTGAGGTAGGGCATTCCGGCCACCCGACTCTGGACATCGCACCGGGAGATCGTCAACCGGAAACCGCCCTCGGGCGGGGCGCCGCCGGCCTATCGCCGGCGGACGCCCGCTCGAGGGCGGTTCTCGGTGAAAGTTTTTCAAGGCCCGGGACCGGGTCAGGTGATGATCTCTTCGCGGGTCTTCTGCTCGCGGGGATCGTAGGACTCCCAGAACGTGGCGCCGGCGATGTCCAGCGACTTCGGGTCGAACGTCGGGTCGATCCCTTGTTTCTGCTGTCGCTCGAAGTCGCGCAGCGCCTTGAACGCCGGTTGCTGCAGGATGATGATGCCGACGATGTTGAGCCAGGCCATCAGTCCGACGCCGATATCGCCGAGCGTCCACGCCTCCGTGGCTGTGGAGACCGCGCCGATCACCACGGAGACCAGGATCAACGCCTGCAGCGCCATGGTCAGATTCGCGCCCAGTGTGCTGCGAAGCGGACGGATGTAGATCGTCGAGGCCTTCCCCAGCAGGAACCGAAGATTGGTCTCGGCCATGTAGTAATAGGCGATGATCGTGGTCAGGCAGAAGAACGCCAGCGAGAACGCGACGAAGGTCGAGCCGGCGCCGCTCCACAGGGTGTCGAAGCCGGTCTGCACAAAGGTCGGACCGACCGTGACGTCGGACGGGAGCAACCCGCCATCGGCGAGGACCGCGCCGGATTCCGACTCGCCCTCGAAGACCCGGTAGGCGCCCGTCGAGAGGATGAGGAATCCTGTCGCCGTGCACACGAACAGGGTGTCCACGTAGACCGCGAAGGCCTGCACGAGGCCCTGCTTGGCCGGGTGTGAGACCTCGGCAGCCGCGGCCGCGTGCGGACCGGTACCCTGACCGGCCTCGTTGGAGTAGATGCCGCGCTTGACGCCCCACATCACGGCGGTGCCGATGATGGCGCCGAACGTGGAGTCGATCCCGAACGCGCTCGCAAAGATCATGCGCAGCACCTCGGGCACCTCGGATGCGTTCATCAGCACGATGATGAGGGCGACGATGATGTAGACGATCGCCATGAACGGGACCACGATCGACGCGAACGCGGCGATGCGCTTGACGCCTCCGATGATGACGAAGGCCAGGATGATGACAGTGCCGACCGCCACCACCCAGGTGGAGACGCCCCAGGCCTCGTTCATCGCGACGGCCATCGAGTTCGATTGGACGCTCGGCAGGAGCAGACCACAGGCGAGCACGGTGACTGCCGCGAACACCATGCCGTAGACCTTGAACGCCGGTGCCGCCTTGGTGTGGGCCCATGCGCGACTCAGGTAGTACGCGGGCCCGCCCCGGTACTCACCGGTGAGGGCATCGCGGGTCTTGTAGATCTGACCCAGTGTGCACTCGACGTACGAGGTGGAGGCCCCGAGGAAGGCGACCATCCACATCCAGAACAACGCGCCGGGCCCACCAAAGGCGATCGCGGTCGCGACGCCGGCGATGTTGCCGGTGCCGACGCGGCCGGCGAGTGACATGGTGAGCGCTTGGAACGACGAGACACCCGAGGGCGATTTCTCGCCCTTGAACATCAGCCGGATCATCTCCGGGATCTGCCGCACCTGCACGAACCGGGTGCGAATGGAGAAGTAGACCCCGGCGAGGAGGCAGAGGTAGACGAGCGCGTTGCTCCAGATGTAACCGTTCACGTCACTGAGGAAGTCGGACATAAAGGCTGTGCTCCCGGATCGATCCTGCATGGTCAGAGGTTTGCCAAGCCATTACTTTCTCATGACTTTCACAGGTATGCAGGGTTGCCGTGAGGTGCGAGCGCGCGGTCGGCTGGCACTCGGAATGCCGGAGTGCCAAGATCGGTTACACTGTGCAACGATTCACTAGTCTTCCGGAGGTTGTCGGTGCCCACCTATTCGTATGCATGCACGGAGTGTGACAACAAGTTCGACATCGTTCAGTCGTTCTCCGACGACTCGCTGTCCGAATGCCCGGAGTGCTCCGGCCGCCTGCGCAAGCTGTTCAACTCTGTCGGCATCGTCTTCAAGGGCAGCGGTTTCTACCGCACCGATTCGCGGTCGGCGTCGTCGTCGAGCGAGAGCTCCTCGTCCTCGTCGAGCGACAGCTCATCCTCGAGCAGCTCGTCGAGTTCGTCCTCGTCGGAGTCGACCAAGTCCGAGAGCAAGCCCGCCGCACCGGCGGCCGCCGCCTCGGCCTGACACACCGACTTTGCAGTTCGTCCGTCGGTTCTCCACTCGTCCGCGTGATATTTCGCACCGACGAATGCAGATCCGGCGGACGAATTTGCCTCAACTGGCTTAGCTGTGGATAACCGCTGCTCGTGGGGTCTTTCGCGGTGGGTGAGCGGGCATCGTCACGGCCGTGGACGACCTGCGACCTGACCCAATAGATCCCGCCGCGGACGTTGCGATCCATCGGGCCGATGCGCTGAGCGCCGGCATCACCGACCGTGACCTGGCCCACGCCGTCAAGCGCAAACAGGCGAGCCGTGTCTGGCAGGGCGTGTCTACCTGCCGTCCCGGTCCGACGATGCACATCGCGAAATTACCGACGGACGAGTAAGGAACCCGCGGACGAACCAGCATCCGCGGACCGGGCGCGGCTCAGCCGAGCTGACGGAAGCCGGCGTCGGGGGTCAGCGCCCACCCGACACGGACGTCGTGCGGTGCGGACGGGAGCGACTCCACGACCTCGTCGTCGTACACCATCGCCACGGTCTCGCCCAGGAGGCCGGTCAGCGTCCGGTCGTAATATCCGGCGCCTCGGCCGAGTCTGGTGCCCGACTTGTCGACCGCGTAGGCGGGCACGATGATCACCGATGCGGCGGCCACGGCATCGGGACCGAGGCGGTCGCCGGTCGGCTCCAGCAGTCCCCATCGGCCACGTGTCAGCGAGTCCGCGCCGTCGTAGCGCACCCAGTCCAGGGCCGTCGGTTCACCGGCGGGTACCACCGGGACGAGAACTGTGACGCCGCGATCGGCGAGGGCATCGAGCAAGGCGGGTGAACCGGGTTCCGAACCGAAGGGTACGTAGGCCGCCACCGTCACGTCGTACTCGAGACGAAAGGGTGCCGAGTACATCCATTCGGCCAGATCCGCGGCGGCCTTCTTGCGGACCGCGATCGGGCGGGAGACCCGTCGTTCTTCGAATTCCGCACGTAACCGACGTTTCATCGTCCGCACCCGACCGCCTTCGTATCGTCACCCGTGTCTGTGAGCAACCGCACGCAGGAATGTGAAGTTTCTCCAACAGGATCTTGGCAGAAATCGCCACTAGGGTGTTCCCATGAACACCAGCGACGTGGGCAAGAATACCGACGCGTTCACCGAGTACTCGTCGGTGCCCAACACCCCGCCGATCCCGCGAACCGCCGTGGTGCCCGCTGCCGGGCTGGGCACCCGTTTCCTGCCGGCGACCAAGACCGTCCCCAAGGAACTGCTGCCGGTCGTCGACACCCCTGGCATCGAACTCGTCGCGGAGGAAGCCAAGGCGGCGGGAGCCGAGCGGCTGCTGATCATCACCTCGCCGGGCAAGGACGGCGTGGTCGCGCACTTCGTCGAGGACCTCGTCCTGGAGAACACCCTCGCCAAGCGGGGCAAGGCGGCCATGCTCGCCAAGGTGCGCAAGGCGCCGTCGCTGCTCGAAGTGGCGTCGGTGGTCCAGGACAAACCGCTCGGACTCGGCCATGCGGTCGGTCGTGTCGAGGAGTACCTCGACGACGACGAGGACGCCGTCGCCGTCCTCCTGCCCGACGACCTGGTGCTGCCGGGTGGCGTGCTCGAGGTGATGGCGCGCACCAGGCAACGGCGCGGCGGCTCGGTGCTGTGCGCGATCGAGGTCCCCCCGGACCGGATCAGCGCCTACGGCGTCTTCGACGTCGAGGCACTGCCCGACGCCAACAACCCCAACGTGATGCGGCTGAAGGGGATGGTGGAGAAGCCGAAGGCCGAGGACGCGCCCTCGAACCTGGCTGCCGCCGGCCGATACATCCTGGACCGCAAGATCTTCGACGCGTTGCGACGGATCAAGCCGGGCACCGGCGGTGAGTTGCAGCTCACCGATGCGATCGCCCTGCTCATCGAGGAAGGCGAGCCCGTCCACGTCGTCGTGCACCGCGGCACCCGCCATGACCTCGGTAACCCCGGTGGTTACCTCAAGGCGGCCGTCGACTTCGCGCTCGATCGGGATGACTACGGTCCCGACTTGCGCGAATGGCTGGAGAAGCGGCTCGCCGAGGGGTGACGGGCCCTTCGTGACGCATCGCTCGTTCCTCGCGAGGCTCCTCAGGGATCGGTGGTGACGCATCGCTCGTTCCTCGCGAGGCTCCTCAGGGATCGGTGGTGACGCATCGCTCGTTCCTCGCGAGGCTCCTCAGGGACTTCACCACCGGTCCCTGAGGAGGCCCGGAGCTTGCGGAGGTCCGTCACGAAGGGCGCCCTTCGTGACGCTCGCGAGCTCGCTCCTCAGGGGCCGGGGGGTGACGCCTGTTCCTACGGGCAGGGCGTGACACCCGTTCCTCCGGGGGGGTGGTGACGCCTCTTCCTCAGGGGGCAGGGCATCACACCCGTTCCTCCGGGGGGTGGTGACGCCTCTTCCCCAGGGGCAGGGCGTGACACCCGTTCCTCCGGGGGGTGACGCTTGTTCCTCAGGCAGAGTGACCCCCGGTCGGCAGAGGCCGAGGGTCCAGCCCGTTCCTCAGGGTCGGGGCCGGCGTCAGCGCGCCTCGGTCAACCTTGGACCCGCGACGGCTAACGTCTAGTCCAAGTCTGTCAGCAGAGATGGGGCGAGAGGTGAGATGCGTTCGGTCGAAGATCATCTGACCCGGGTGACCGCCGCTGCGGTCGCACCGCGGCCGGTCCGGGTGGCGATCTCAGAGGCGCAGGGCCTGATGTGTGCTGAGGAGGTCGTCACCGAGCGGCCGATGCCAGGTTTCGACCAGGCGGCGATCGATGGATACGCAGTGCGTGCCGTCGACGTCGATCTCGCCGGAACCATCGCCCCCGACGACATCGAGGACTTCGACGCCGGTGGGGCAGATCTCGCCGATCTCACCGCCGGCGAGGCGATGATCGTGCAACTGCCCGTCGTCGGCGAGGTGGAACCCGGGGCGCGGACACCCACCCGTCTGCAGCCGCGGCAGGCGGTCCGGGTCGAGACCGGTGCCCCGATGCCCACGCTCGCCGACGCCGTCGTACCGATGCGGTGGACCGACGGCGGCGAGCAGAAGGTCAAGGTCGGCCATGCCGTCGACAGCGGCGACTACGTCCGCAGGGTCGGCGACGACGTGCAACCCGGTGATGTGGCCGTCCGTGCGGGATCGATCATCGGGCCGGCACAGGTGGGCCTGCTCGCCGCGGTGGGGCAGGCCCGGGTCATGGTGCATCCACGACCACGACTGTCGGTGATCTCGATCGGCAGCGAACTCGTCGACATCGACCGATCCCCGGGCCCGGGACAGATCTACGACGTCAACAGCTATGCACTTGCCGCCGCCGCGCGGGACGCGGGTGCCGACGTCAATCGGGTGGGGATCGCCGAACGCGAGACCTCCCGGATGCGGGAAGTGGTTGAGGCGCAGCTGATCAGATCGGAGATCGTGGTGATCTGCGGTGCGGTCGGCGGCGCCGCGAGCCGCGCCGTGGTGGAAGCCCTGAGTGACCTGGGAGAACTCGAGATCGTCCGGGTCGCCATGCATCCCGGGTCGGTGCAGGGCTTCGGCAGGCTCGGCCGCGACGAGGTGCCGACGTTCCTGCTGCCGTCCAACCCGGTCAGTGCGCTGGTCACCTTCGAGGTCATCGTGCGTCCGTTGATCCGGATCGCGCTCGGCAAACGTCAGCCCATGCGACGGGTCATCACGGCGCGCACCATCGGACCGATCGCCTCGGTGCAGGGCCGCAAGGGCTACTTGCGCGGTCAGCTGATGCGCGACGAACGTTCGGGTGAGTATCTGGTCCAGGTGATCGGTGCGTCTGCGACGGGAAGCTCACACCTGCTCGCCGAGCTCGCGGAGGCGAACTGCCTGATCATCGTCGAACCCGACGTGGAGGAGCTCGGGACCGGTGATGAGGTCGAGGTGGCATTCCTGGCGCAGCGGGGTTAGTGCACACATAAACTCGGATCCGTGTTGAGGTGGTTGTCTGGGGCGCAGATCAATCCGGGTTGGCCCGCGAATCTCGGTCCGCTGCGTACGCAGGCGGGAGCGGTGGGATTGCGGCCGGTGCGCCTGCGGGATGCGAAGGTGTGGAGTGAGCTGCGGATTCGTAACCAGAACACGCTGCTGCCCTGGGAACCCACGGGCATCGGGTCATGGGCCGAACGCCACCACCCGACGGCGTGGCCACCGCTGTATTCCGTCCTGCGCTCGGAGGCCAAACGGGGGACGGTACTGCCCTTCGTGATCGAACTCGACGGCGTGTACATCGGTCAGCTCACCGTCGGCAACATCCAGCGTGGTGCGGTGCGTAGCGCGTGGATCGGATATTGGGTCGACGCCAAGCACGGTGGTCAGGGAATCGCCACCGCCGCAGTGGCTTTGGGCGTCGACCACTGCTTCGGGCCGGTCGGACTCCATCGACTTGACGCGACGGTGCAACCGGCAAACGTGGCGTCGCAGGCGGTGCTCACGAAGATCGGCTTCCGCCGCGAGGGCCTGCTCGAGCGGTACATGGACGTCAACAAGCGCTGGCGCGATCACATACTGTTCGCCATCACGGCCGAAGAAGTGGTCGGCAGCGCCGTCGAGACGCTCGTCCGCGCCGGACGCGCATCGTTCCACTGATCACGGCCGCCGCAAAGAGTGGGCTGACAACACGGCTGAGCGTCCGCATTGCGTCATGGCTCGTCGCGTGGGCCTGAGAGCGGCCTATGAATTCGCGCAATGTCGCCGACGACCGGCGCGTCTGCGCTGGCCGCGACTATCTCGGCCCTAGATTGTGAGGTGGCTTCGTGTAACCAGAGTGAAAGAAGGGAGAGTCGCATGCCGAACTCAGTCTTGTGGGTCTGCCTCGTGGCCGTATGGCTTTTCGTGCTGGTTCCGATGGTCATCAAGGGTCGACCGCAGATGCGGAAGACGACAGACGCGGTCAAGGAGACGCGTTTGTTGCACCGCGGCGGCACCCGCACCCACACCGCACGCCGACGGTCTGCGGGCGCACATCCGCACGATCCTTCGTGGAAGTCCGAGCGGGCGAAGCGTTCGACGCGGGCATCGGCGACCGCCGTCCTCGACGAGGACGATGCCACGACCTCAACGGATTCCGACGAGACCTCGACCGGCGACGACTCGACCGAGCAGACGACGGTTCGGCGGGCGACCGGCGCTGCGGTGAACGCGCCGGCCACCGATGAGGCGGACAACGTCGACTCTGCGGGCATGGTCGACGCGGACACGGTCGACACCGAGCACCCCGACTCGGAGTCGCGGGACGCTGCCGACGAGTCCGACAGCGGCACCGACATGGACGAGGTCGACGACGAGATCACCGTTGATGGCGAATTCGTCGATCCCGAGCGTGACGATGTGGAGGATGATCTCGGCGACGTCGAGGACGCCGAGATCGCGACCGCCGAGGAACTCGAGGCCGACGATCATGGAGCCGAGCTCGCCGACGGAGCCGACGAAGATCTCGACGACGACTACGAGGATGACCTCGAGGACGAGTACGAGCTCGACGACGAGTACGACGATGACGTCGACAGCGAATATGACGCAGACGAATATGACGCAGACGAGTACGAGGCCGACGACGAGTACATCGACGACTACGACGAGTACGAGTCGGCGACCGCCCGCGATGCGGATGACGAAGTCGATGCCGAGGACGCGGAGGAGCAGGAGCCCCAGGTCGAGGAACGGGCGCCGTCGCGCCGTCGGCGGACCGCCTATTCCCCGGATGCCAAGCGCTCCGAGATGCGCTACCGCGAGCGTCAGCGGGTGCTGATCGCGCTGGTCATACTGCTGATCGGCGCCGCGGCGTCGGGAATCTTCCTCGGACTCGCCGGCTGGGTCGCCACTGGTGTCATCGGCTTTGTGTTGCTGACCTACCTCGCCTATCTGCGGCGCAGTGCTGCGACGGAGCAGCGTATCCGTGCTCAGCGCGCCGCCCGCGCGCGCCGTGCGGAGCGGGAACGCGCCGAACGGCGACGTCGTGCAGAGGCCGTCCCCGAGTTCGCTGCCGCGCCGCCGCCACCTCGGCTGCGCCGCCCGGGGGGCGCGACCATCTTGGAGATCGACGACGAGGACCCGGTGTTCGACCACCTTCCGCCGTTCCAACGGCGCCGCATGATGCGCGAGGACGACGGATTGCGCCGAGTCGCCGGCTGACCGACGTCAAGCGGCCACATCCCGAGCGAGCATGGGTCCCGACACGCACGGTGTCGGGACCCATGCTGCGTCAGCGCCGGCTCCGTCGGCAGATCAGCTGATCTCCCGGTCCTGCGAGGCGGGCTCCAGCGGAGCACTCGAGGTGTCCTTGAGTGCCACCCCCGACGCCCCGAGCCGCCTGGCGCCGACGATCAATCCGCGGGTGATGCGCGCGGCGTCGGTGTAGCCCAATCCGTCCGGCGGATGGACGTTGGAGATGCAGTTGCGTTCGGAGTCGCGGCGCCCCGGACGCGGGCGGTAGGTGACGTAGATGCCGAGGCTGTCGGCCACTGACAGGCCCGGTCGCTCACCGATGATCATCACCAGTGTCTCGACGTCGAGAGCCGCGCCGATGTGATCGCCGAGGGCCACGCGGGCGCTGCTCGCGAGCACGGGTGGGGCGACAGACATCCCGTCCAGTGCATTCACGAGTGCGCCGACCAGGGCCACCGCGTGGGTGTCGACCGCCGTCGCCGACAGCCCATCCGCCACCACGACGCCGACATCGGCACCCGAGGCCGACAGCGTGGACAGATCTTGGGGGAGGCGGCCGAGATCGGGACGTCGCAGATACTCTGCTCGGGACGACGCCCTGCTGCTCACCGTCGCCGCAGGGCCCAGGCCGAGTCCGGACAGTCGCTCGACGAGGTTGTCGACGGCCATGGGTGCGTGCACCGCGTCGCGGGCCGCGGCGTGGGCGCTCTGGAACTCGAGTACCTCGGTGGTCGACACCGAGGACCCGCTGCGCCGCAATCCGATTCGGGCCTGGGTGGAGCGCCGTAGTGCGGCCCAGGGATCGGCGACGACTGCCTCCTGCTCGTGCGCGCCGCTCATGACGCCAGACTCCGAAGCGGCGATGCCGTCGGGTCCATCGGCAGTACCCGCCCCGCGCCGTCGGCCATACCGACGCGCTGCATCCAGGCCTCGAACTCCGGTGCCGCCCGCAGGCCCATCACGTCGCGCAGGTAGAGGACGTCGTGGAACGCCAGGCTCTGGTAGCCGAGCATGATGTCGTCGGCGCCCGGCACGGTGATGACGAACGCGACACCGGCGAGTCCGAGCAGACTCAGCAGTGAGTCCATGTCGTTCTGGTCGGCTTCGGCGTGGTTGGTGTAACAGACATCGACACCCATCGGCAGGCCGAGCAACTTGCCGCAGAAGTGGTCTTCGAGGCCCGCCCGGATGATCTGCTTGCCGTCGTAGAGATACTCGGGCCCGATGAACCCGACGACCGTGTTGACCAGCAGCGGGTCCAGGACTCGTGCCAGACCGTACGCCCTGGTCTCCAGCGTCTGCTGATCCACCGGGTGACCACCGGTGCCGAGGTGTTCGCCGGCCGACAGCGCCGAACCCTGACCCGTCTCCAGGTACATCACGTTGTCGCCGACGGTGCCGCGGTGCAATGACCGTCCGGCCTCGTTGGCCTCACGCAGCAGCGCGACGTCCACCCCGAACCCGCGGTTGGCGCCCTCGGTGCCCGCGATCGACTGGAACACCAGATCCACCGGGACACCGCGGTCGATCAGGTCGACGGTCGTGGTGACGTGCGACAGTACGCAGGACTGCATCGGGATGTCGAAGCGCACCCGCACCTCGTCGAGCAACTCCAGCAGGGTGGCGGTCGCGTGCGGCGAGTCGGTGGCCGGGTTGATGCCGACCACCGCATCGCCTGCGCCGAGCAGCAACCCGTCCAGCAACCCGGCGGCGATCCCGCGCGGGTCGTCGGTCGGATGGTTGGGCTGCAGTCGCGTCGACAGTCGGCCGGGCAGTCCGACGGTGGTGCGGAAGCCGGCGGTGACCTCGATGCGCCGTGCGATCGCGATCAGATCCTGATTGCGCATCAGCTTGGAGACCGCCGCCACCATCTCCGGGGTGAGTCCCGGGGAGATGGCTCGGATCTGTTGACCGCCAAGCGGTTCGGTGGCCCGCTCCAGCAGCCAGTCGCGCAGGCCGCCGACGGTCAGGTGCGCGAGGGGCGCGAACGCCGCACGATCATGTCCGTCGATGATCAACCTGGTGATCTCGTCGGTCTCATACGGGACCAGCATCTCTTCGAGGAACACCGTCAACGGCAGGTCCGCGAGTACCCAGGCGGCGGCAGCGCGTTCGGCATCCGACTCGGCGGCGCAGCCGGCGAGCTCGTCGCCGGATCGTGCGGGCGTGGCCTTGGCCATCACCTCGACGAGAGTGCCGAACCGGTACGAGTGTCCGCGGATGGTCTGGGTGTAGGTCACGACAGTCCCTCCTCGGCCTCGGCGATCGCGGCGAATTCCTCGTCGGCGGTGGCGAACACGAGGCGTTTGCGGCTGAAGAGGGCGAAGTAGGCCAGGAACAGAGCGAACACGATGACGCAGCCGATGGCGGCCTTGACGTCGACGAGGAAGGTCGCGACCACGGCGAGCACGGCGACCACGAGCGCGAACCCGGTGGTCACGATGCCGCCCGGAGTGCGGTACGGCCGCGGCAGGTCGGGTTGGCGCACCCGCAGCACGATGTGGCTGACCATCATCAGCACGTAGCTCAGCGCCGCACCGAACACGGCCATGTTCAGCAGCATCGCGCCCTCGCCGGTCAGCGACAGGATGAACCCGATGACGCCGGGAACGATCAGCGCCAGCGTCGGCGACTTGCGGGAGTTGGTCACCGACAACGACTTCGGCAGATAGCCTGCCCGCGACAGGGCGAACAGCTGGCGCGAGTAGGCGTAGATGATCGAGAAGAAGCTCGCGATCAGACCGGCCAGGCCGATGTAGTTGACGACGGTCGCGACGGTGCCGCTGCCCAAGGCCTCGACGAGCGGGTTACCCGACTCCTGCATCGCCGCCACACCGCCGGCGCCGGGTACGAGGAACAGCACCAGCGCACAGGTCACGACCAGAACGGTCATCGCGGCGATGATGCCGCGGGGAACGTTGCGCGACGGGTCCTTGGCCTCCTCGGCGGCCAGGGGCACACCCTCGACCGCGAGGAAGAACCAGATGGCGAAGGGGATGGCCGCCCAGATTCCCAGGTAGCCGTGCGGCAGGAACGCGCTCGCACCGGCGGCGTCGGTGGGGGTGATGTCGACGAGGTTGGACCAGGAGAAGTGGCCGATGGCACCGATCGCGAAGATCAACAGGCCGACCAGGGCGATCGCGGTGATCACGAACATCACGCGCAACGCCTCGCCCACGCCGGCGATGTGGATGCCGATGAAGAGCGCATACACCGCCAGGTACACCCACCACCCGTCGGTGATGCCGAACAGCCCGAGCGATTCGACGTAGGCGCCGATGAACGTGGCGATCGCCGCGGGCGCGATCGAATACTCGATGAGCACCGCCGTCCCGGTCGCGAACCCGCCCCAGGGGCCGAGTGCGCGGCGCGCGAACGTGTAGCCGCCGCCCGCCGCGGGCAGCGCCGCCGACATCTCGGCCATGCCGAGGACCATCGCGATGTACATGGCCGCGATGACGACGGCGGCGATCGCGAGACCACCGAAACCGCCTTGGGCGAGGCCGAAGTTCCAGCCCGAGTAGTCGCCGCTGACGACGTAGCTCACGCCGAGGCCGGCCAGCAGGACCCAGCCGGCGCTGCCCGTCTTCAGTCGTCGCTTGTCCATGTAGCCGGAATCGGGTGGGGCCGCCGCAGTGGTGGCGGGGTCGATGCGCGTCATGCTGTCTCCTTCAAGGAATCGGTGACGTGCGGCGTCGTTGCCGACGGTGTGGTGACGCAAGAAAGGCTAGGCACGCCGGATGACTGTGTGATCTCGCTCACGTTTCGCGACCCGAGAGAATCGGCGAGAGAATTTCTCAACCGCGTTAACGTGGATGTAACACAAGGATGCGGCGTGGACATCGCGGATCGTCCACTCTGAAACGCGCCATGACATCGCGCCCGCAGCTCTACGTCGAGCAGTCCTCGGTGGCCGGACTGTCGCGACGGCAACTCCCATTCATACCCGTGTTCGCACAATCCGTCGCGGCCATCGCCCCGGCCGGGACGTCGGCGGTCACCCCGTTGTTCGTCATCGCCGCGATCGGCGGACTCGGCGGCATCGTGTCGTTCACCACGGCGCTGCTGGTGGTCCTGCTGGTCGCGTCGTGTATCCGGCCGATGGCGCAACGCATCGCCGTGGTGGGCGGCCTGTACTCCTATGTCGCACTGGGACTCGGGCCGCGGGTGGCGCTACCCACCGCGTGGTCGGCGATCGTCGGGTACGGGTCGGTCAGCATGGCCGGCCTGCTCGCCGTGGGTCTTTATCTCGGGCACATCGCCGTCAGTATCGGGGTCGCGGCATCGGTGCCGTTGGTGACGATGACGATCATCATCGTCGTGAGCGCCGTTGCGACCTGCGTCCTGATGGTTCGGGGCATCAAGGTGTCGGCGGCGGCCACGCTCATGATCGAGATCGTCGCGGTGGTCATCATGGTCGGGTTGATGGTGGCCGTGGGGATCGCCCACTGGGATGCGCCGTGGTCGCAGGTGTTCGCCGCAAAGGGCGACTATCACGAGTACGGGCTGAGCACCATCGTTGCCGTCAGCGCGTTCGTGGGTTTCGAGAGCGCGACGACGTTGTCATCGGAGGCGCGCAAACCATTCCTCTCGGTCCCGCGCACCTTGCGTTGGACCCCGGTGGCAGCCGGCGTGATCTACCTCCTGGCCGTCATCTCGCAGTCGGTGGCGATGTTTGGGGCGAGTCCCGAGATACGGTCGAGCAGCACGCCGCTCGCGGCGCTGTTCCTCTCCGAGGGCTCCCGATTCGCCTCGGTGATCCTCGACATCGGGATCGCCACCTCGTTCTTCGCCTGTGCTCTCGCGTCGGTGAACGCGCTGGTCCGTGTGCTGTTCTGCCTCGGCCGCGAACGGGTCGCGCCGGCCGCGTTCGGGCGGGCCCACACGCGTTTCCACACCCCGGCGGTGGCGGCGATCGTGGCCATGACGGTCGTGGCGGTCGGGCCCCTGGTATTCCTGTGGTGCGGTGGCGATCCGGAGGCGGGTATCCGCGACTTCCTGACGCTCAGTGCCCTGGGCTATGGGGGGAGCTACCTGTCCGCCTGCCTGGCCTCACCCGCGCTACTGCGGGCGATCGGCGAGCCGAGTCGTCGCATCGCGGTATCGGCCGTGACCGCGGCGCTCATCCTGGCGGCCCTGCTGATCGGTTCGGCTTTCGCCGGTATCGGACACAGCACGGTGCTGTTCCTCGTGTACGCGTCGACCATGGTGGTCGCCATTGTCGCCGTGGTGGCGATCGCGCGGCTCGCGCCCCAGCGGCTCGAGCGCGTCGGCGTCTTCGACGAGACGCGCCGCGGGGATGTCCTCACCACGGCGACCTTGAGGTGAGTCGGTGGCGATAGGCAGGGGCGAGAAGCCCGACGCGGTCGCGCGGTCGTTGCAGATCATCGAGGCGGTGGCCGATTTCGGTCTCGGCACCACCGCGAAGGAGATCGCGGATCGCCTGCGCCTCCCACAGGCGACGACGTACCGACTGCTGAATTCGCTGGTCGCCGAAGAATTCCTGGTCCGCACCGCCGATCTGCGCGGATTCGGTCTGGGCGCGCGACTGGGTTCGATGGTCGATGCGGCCAGCACACCGATCGTCAACGCCACCGCGCGGGCACATGTCGAGGAGTTCCGTGCAACCGTTCGGTTCGGGGTGCACCTCGTGCACTTCCGGCCGGAAAGCGTTCGGCTGCTCGATGCCGACCCCGACCACCCGTTCTACGGTGAACGCGACCTGATGCGATATCCGCACGCGTCGTCCGCGGGCAAACTGCTCCTGGCCTCGATGTCGCGGTGGCGTGACGTGCTCCGGCCACCGCTGGCCGCCCTCACCGTGCACACCCTCGTCGACATGCCCGACCTCGCCCGGGAGATCGACGACGTCCGGCGTACCGATCTCGCACGCGACGTCGGCGAGCTCGTCCCGGAGCAGGCAAGCGTCGCGGTCCCCATCTACGACATCACCGGCGAGGTGCGTGGCGCGGTGATGGTCACCGGTGTCGCGAACCGGATCGACGTCCTGGCGGGATTGGCACCCGGATGCCGTGAGCTGGCGACGACGCTGGGTTCGCTTCTGTACTGACGTTGGGTGCGCTTCTGTGCTGAGGCGGCGGCCCATCGCGATTCACCCGGCCGGTGCCGCGGTGACGGCAGCCGGATGATCGACGATCCATCGCCGTCCGAGCTTCGCCGCCCGGGACAACGCGAATCGCTCGCCGACGTAGGTGACCGGGGCGCCGAGGATCGGGATGTAGGCGAGAGCACGGAACGGGAAGATCGGCTGGGGTCGGCGCTCGAACTCGTTCGTCAGGCTGCGCAAGGTGGAGGCGGTGTCCCATATTGCGCCGATCAGGGTCCGATGATGCTCGGTGGTGTCGTCGGCGGGTGTCGTGGCGGGATCGGTCGGCGCAAGGTCGCTCGAGGCGCCGGTGACCTTCAGGTCGCGGCCGCACAGCACGGATGTCAACAATTCGACCTGACCCGACCGCTCGGTGACGCCGTATTCGCGGGCGACCGCGACCAGCACCATGGCCTGGTTGGCGAAACCGAGCACCGACGCGAGAGGTAGTCGGCGCGTCCACGCCCCGAACAATCCGGGATAGGCCACGGCGATGGTGTTCACCGTGCCGATCCGGTTGACCCACCAGTCGGCGCGGCTGTTCATCGACCGCTCCGTCCACCCCTTCGTTCCCGGCCAGTCCGCGAACTCGAGACCGTTCGCAAGCAGATGCAGGGCATGCTGCACCGGTGAGCCGTCGTGCGAATCGTCGTGAAACGTGTGCTTCTTGAGCCCGAGAGGGTCGCGCGTCGCGAGAGTGTCGAGCACCGGGGTGATGCCCGCAACCGCCCGGTCGAGCACCGCCGCGACCTGCGCATCCGACATGTCAGCCATCACCCGAGGCTATGCGAAAATCACCGTCGCGACGCGCGTCGGCGACCTGGGTGGGCGGTTGGCGAGATGACCGGGCAGAACTGCTTGTGGTGTGTCACCGACATAGGTGACCCGTATCCGGTGGAGCGATCGGCGATCTGGCAAGGCGGAGGAGGGAGCGATAGCGGCGCTATCGTGACCGACGACAACGCAGCCAGGCGTCGATCGGACGCCGGAGACGAGTTGCCTATTTCCGAGACGCACCACTAAAGTGGCCAACGGTCGATCTGATGGTCGCCCGGGGCTATGGCGCAGTTGGTAGCGCGACTCGTTCGCATCGAGTAGGTCAGGGGTTCGATTCCCCTTAGCTCCACAGATCGGACAGGCAAAGGTCCTTACTCGAATTATCTACACCGATGCTGTTCTCTGGGAAGCTGAATCTTCCTGGCCCCTGATCGCGTGCTGCTGATCTGGACGGTAGGCGTGGCTATGGTCGCTGGGTGACGAAAACTCCAGCGAGCCCCATCGACGTCTGGTGGCCGAGGCTGAATGAGCAAATCCGATCGGTTGTCGTGAACAACCTATGATCACCCCTCGCGCCGTACACGCTTGGTGAGATTGCTCGCCTTGGTGGCCCGTCGACTGATGGCACCTCGTACTTCTTCCTCACCGATGGCGAATGGTATTTGCCGCCGGAGGCAGTGCACTGGCTGCCAAGCAGCGGCGAGTTCGGACGGCTGGCGAGACCTGTGCAGCCAGATCCGCGCGCGGCGTCCTTCCGACGCTCGTGGCCGAAGCGGTGAATCTGGAACACTGAACTCCATGACCGCCGCGATCCCTCTCGACGCTGAAGCGATCGCTGCTGTGTGCGTGCGGCATGGGGTCGAGCGGTTGCGAGTCTTCGGTTCGGTACTAACCGACCGCTTCGATCCCGGCCGGAGCGACGTCGATTTCTTGGTGGAGTTCAAGAGCGGCCGCGAGAACGTGTTTCATGACTATTTCGACCTCAAGGCTGCGCTTGAACAGATCGTTGGGTGCAATGTCGATCTCGTCGTGGCCAATGCGGTGAAAAACCCTTATGTCGCCAAGTCCATCCTCGACGGAGCCGAAGATGTCTACGCGGCCTGACAACCGATCGGCCGCCTATATCTGGGACGCGCTGACCGCCGCGCGAAACGCGGTTGATCCTCGCCGAGGTCTCACTCGATGGCTACGCCGGTAACCTACTTTTGGAGTCTGCGACCGAGCGCCAAATGGAGATCATCGGAGAGGCCCTTCGCAACCTTCGGAGAGTCGATGAGGATATGGCTGGTCGAATACCGCACGTGCACAAGATCATTGGCAAGCGCAATGGCCTTGTGCATGGTTATGCACAGGTAGACAGCTCGATTGTTTGGACAGCCGCGACGATGGATGTGTCGGAGCTGATACCGGTGCTGGAGGCACTGCTTGGCCAGTTCGAGAAGGAGCTGTAGCTTCACCAGCCTGGACGCGGCCGCAGTCGGATGCCGCGACGCTTGCGGACATTGCCGATTGTGGCGTGGGAGACGCCGAAGTGGACGCCGAGCCACCCAGTGACCTGCCCTCGTCGTAGAGCTGGGCGGCTTCGCTGATTTGTTTATCGGTGAGGGCTTGGCGGCGGAGTGGAACACCCTGCTCGCGGAGGATGGGGGCAACGCGAGTCTTGGATAATCCGTAGCGCGTGCCGATGTTTTGGGTGGACTGGCCGGTTTCGTAGGCCTGCGCGATCTCGGCTGTGTCTTCGGCGGTCAGGGAGCGTCTGGAGCGCGGCGGAGGGGTGTCGGAGTTAGCCTTGGGCGACCTGCGTGGCGTCGATACGATCCGTTCTCGCGGGTCACGCCACTTTCTTGACATGTGCGCAAGGTTCGAGTTTCTTCGGATTGCCTCCACCAGAGAAAAGCCCAGTGCAGGGCAGTATTCGGTAGTCAGAAGGGCGAGGGCTTGTTCCCGGCGGCCCTGTCCCGCAGTAGTTCACCTCGAGGGCCCGAATCTCGTTCACGGGCACCCGCTACGAGGTCGAGATCACAGGTCGCCCCGGCGAAGCGTCGTCCTGCTCGACGGTCTCCGGGACGAGGGCGGTACCTCGTGAGTGCGCCGACCGGATGGGTTTCGCGGAGGATCACCCGGTCCACCGAGAGCGTGACCGCGTAACGACGGAAGTACCTGCTCGCGCGGACGTGGGCGTGGTTGTCGAGCTCGTCGACGACCACGATCGTGGTCACCCCTCGCTGTAATTGCCGTCCCGGCGCTCTTCTTCGACGAGCTCCTTCGTCCGGAGGAGCCGGAGCGACGTCACGAGCACGACTCCGCCGACGATGTTGAACAGCACCGCGTACCAGAACCATCCGAGCCAATCGAGGTAGCTGACGTCAGCACCCGTGAAGATGGCGCCGAAGATCAGCAGCGAGTCGAGAACCGAGTGGAACAGTTGGAGACCTGCAAGCAGAAATGCCGCACCGACGCACGCAACTATCCGCGCGACGGGCGAATCGGTGCCCTGTTGCATCCGGGTCAGCAGGGTCATGGTGCTCCCGCCGAGCACCGCCAGGCAGATGGATTGCAGATTGAGGGGGGCGTTCACAAAGTGCTCGGCCGATTCGGCCAGCGTCGAACTCCACTCGGGATACGCGCGGGTCACGATCCACATCATGATCGCGCCACCGACCAGATTGGCTGCGAGGGTGCCGCTCCACAGCTTGGCCAGGTCACGAATCCTGCCGTCCCGTGCCACGACTGCCGTGATGGGCATCAGGAAGTCTTCGGTGAACAACTCACTGTGCGCGAGGTAGATGGCGATGAGTCCGATGGAGAACGCCAGGCCGGCCAGAAGGTGATTTCCAGTCTGGTCGAGCACGGCCAGCATCGCCATGATGCCGACCGACACCTCTATCCCGCCGAAGAGGCCGGTGACGATGACGGCGCGTCCTGTGCGGTGCAGGCGTTCGGCACCTTCGGTGACCACGGCCTCGAAGCTGCGCTCGAGTTCGTCTTCGACGGGGCCGTCGTTGCGTCCGATACGCCGTCGCTGTGCGTCGTCACTCATCACTGCCTACTCATCGAAATGCGGAGTCTGTTGTGTCGCCGCCATTTTCTCGGCAACTCCTGTCGGAGGTCACAGGGTCGATCGTAGGAGACTCACCTGCTTGTATGTTCGTTCCCCACTTCTCGGTTCGTCCACCGCGAGGGGGAACGAACCGAGAAGTGGAGGATGAACGGTCGGCGACGGTGAATCCGTCAAGGCCAGTCGCCCAGGAACGCCCGGTACGTCCCGATCGGCAGCGTGGCCTCGTAGACGAGTTCGCCCGAGGGGGAGAACTCTGCGATGTGCGGCGACGACCCCCAGCTGCCGAAGACGCCGCCGTTGGCCAAGCTCTGGGCGTTGCCCATCGCCAAACTCGCGAGACCGACCGGATGTGTTGTGGCGCGGACCAGGCGCGCTGTGCGTCGTGCCGGATCGATCCTGATCCACTTGATACTCGAGTTGCCGAGCTGGGTGTTGCCGGCCTCGTTGTTGTCGAACACGCGGATCGTGTGGGCGTCGGTGAACTCGGCGTCATGCTGCCCGGCGATGGAGGTCCCGGGACCCATGGCGAGAGTTGGGTGTTTGCCGCCCAGCCGCCATTTCACCGCCCCCGTGTGGATGTCGACGTCGTAGACGGCATCGAGATTCCGGAACGAGATGAGCAGGTCTCCGGAAGGATCGAGCGAGACCGAGTTCATGTGAAACGCGTCGTAGCCGGTGCTGCCTGTCCCGAGGGGCATCGTCGATTCGGTCAGCGGGATGTGGGCGCGCGCTGACCAGTGCATCAGTGCCTTCCCGGACGCGACGTCGACCACCGAGGCGACGCAGTCGTACACCGTGCCGTTGCGTGGCCCGCCGACCGCGGTGAGGTCGGCACGGACCGGCACGTAGGAGATGATCAGGGCGCGCCCGTCGGGTGTGAGCCGGAACTCATGGAGGTCTGACGTCATTCCGGCGCCCGCCCTGACCGTCTTGATGATGCGGCCGCGGGTGTCGGCGATGTAGTGCACGCCCAAGCCGATCCCCTTGGACAATGGTCCGCCGCCCTGCCACCAGGTGAGCACCTTGCGGCCCCGGTAGGTCTGGGGGCGGAAGTCGGCGATCTGCTGACCGTCCGGCGGGGTGTAGCGCCACACTTCGCGTCCGGACTTGTCGGCGATGATGGCGGCCGGTCGGAGCTGGGGCAAGGCGGACGTGTCGATCGGGATCGGGAGCGCGACCGCCATCCCGGTGGTGTAGAAGACATAACCTGGGTGGCTGTTCGGTTTGTTGATCCAGGCGGTGTACCACGGCGTGCCATAGGGCAGGGTGGGCTCGGCGGTCGCCACCGGAGTGAAGCCGGTCGAGATCCCGACAATCCCCGCCATCAGCAGCGCGGCTCCGATGATCCGTCCACGCAGCCGAGTCTTCTTCCGCATCGTGTCCTCCCTACCGGGCACTGCAGGGACGCGTCGTCGACGTGATCGTAGTCGCCGGCAGGCCTCAACAGGGCCGAATCGGGCTGACGCGGTGTTCGGTGAAGCGTCGGTCACCGGCTCGCCGCAGGGGCCGACGGTCCGACATCACGATCCGTGGCCGATCGAGTACGTCTGCTGCAGGCGTCGGACGTGTTCGCGAACCTCGTAGAGTTCTCGCCGGGCGGTCACCAGATGGTGGTGCGTGACGCCGGGCTTCTCGAGCTGATCGACCAGATCGTCGGCGACGCGCTCGAGTTCGACGATCAAGATCATCGCCTGGGCTCGGGCGACCTCGTCGATATCACTGCCCACGGCGTACATCGTACGGACACAAAGTGTTCACCGTGAGGCAATGCCGATCAGTCGCGAGCCGTGTCATAACCGATGTGACAAGCCGTAGCAAGGGCGGACATGGAACTCCGACATCTGAGATCGTTCATCGCGCTCGCCGAGGAAAGACACTTCGGGAGGGCCGCGGCGCGTCTGCACATCACCCAACCCTCACTCAGCGCCCAACTGCAGAAGCTCGAGCGTTCGTTGGAGGTGACCTTGGTGATCCGTGACTCCCATCGGGTCGAGTTGACCGGCGCCGGCATCGAGTTCGCCGAGCGGGTGCGCACGATCCTCACCGACCTGGACACGGCGATCGAGGCCACGCGATCGACGGCGGCCGGCACGACGGGTTCGCTGAAGATCGGTTACAACCTCCCGGCCGGTCGTCATGTGTTGCCCGCGGCCCTGCGCCTGCTCGATGGGCGTCATCCCGAGATCGTGGTGTCGCTGTGGGAGAAGCGTAGCGGCCCGCAGGTCGCCGCCGTCGTCGACGGATCGCTCGACGTGGCATTCGTGTATGGGCGGCCCGTGGGACGCCACATCGGTTCGCAGCGGATCCTCTCGAAGGTGCCGATCGTGGTGGTGGTCGGCCGCTCCCATCCCTGGGCCGGGCGATGGACGGTGCGGTGCGCCGAACTCAGCTCCCAACACTGTCTGCTCTCTGCGCGCGACCAGTGCCCGGCCATGTACGACGCTCTTGTGTCGTCGGCAGCCGAGGCGGGTGTATCGCTCTCGGGTGCGCAGACTGCCGATGACCCCGGTGGGACCGGACAGTTGGTGGCGGCTAAACCGCTTGTCGCCTTTGCATCTCGGTCGCGCGCGATCGCGGAGGGCATGGGCACCGCGGGAGCCGCAACGGTGGCCATCAAGCTCATCGACCCGATCCCGACCGTTGATCTCTACATGGCCTGGTCGGTCCGGTCGACCAATCCGGCAGTCGGGAAGTTCCGTGACTGTGTGTCGACCGCCACCGACGGGAGTTGACGTGACCCCGTCACGGGCGGTTCGGGGTCAGCTCCCGGAGTCGCGCGAGCACAACGGATTGCGGCTCGTCGTATACATCGTCGACATCGACGACATCGATGGCGGTGGCCACCGCACGGTCACCGAAGAAGTCGATCCGGCTCAAGCCGAATCCGAACCTTGCGCGGTGCCGCCCGGTCGGTGGCGTCGGATCGGTGCGATACGACAGTGGCGGGCCGATCCACACCGGGATACCCGCGATCACCGAGGCCCCCGTGTAATGCGCATGACCACACACGATCATGCGCACGTCAGAGCCGGCGATCACCGACGCGAGAGCGCCGGGGTTCCTCAGCCGCAACAAGTCGACCGTCGGTATCGGTGACCGTATCGGCGGGTGGTGCATCACCAGCATCGTTCCGCTTTCTGCCGCATGCGCGAGATGCTTGTCGAGCCAGGTCAATTGGACGTCGCTGAGTGCGCCGTCGTGTCTGTCGGGCGTGGTGGTGTCGAGCACGATCACCCGTAGTCCGCCGATCTGGTGCACGGCGTCATATGGGATGGTGGGATCCACGGCACCGTTGCGGCCCAGCCCCAGCCCGGTACGAAACGCCGCGCGATCGTCATGATTGCCCATCGCGTAGCAGATCTCGGCGCCCAGTCGCTCTGCGGTCGGCTCCAGCATCACGCGGAGTTCGCGGTAGGCGCCGACCTCACCTGTGTCGGCGATATCTCCGGAGACCACGATCGCATCGACGTGGTGTCCGAAGGCGTCGAGGTGCGCCAACGTCCTCCGCAGATTGAGTGCGGGGTCGAGTCCGGGGCGAGTCCCGGGACCCGAGCCGGTCAGGTGTGTGTCGCTGAGTTGGATGACGGTGGACGTGGGGCCGGTCATGCACTCAGTCTGATCCGACCGGTCGACCGACCCGCCGGCGATAGCGATCGTCGATCGTGTGATCGCCATCGCCAGGGTGGTCGGTCAGGCCGATCGTCGGCCGAGCACGCGCGCCGCGAATCCCTGGGCGCGGTTCTGCAGCGACTCGATGCGCAGCGCACGGATCGCCTCCGGGTCGTCTCCGGCGAAGATCGCCGACGGACGTACCCGCACATTGGCGCAACACTCGAAGTTCGAGCAGACGAGGGTCCCCACGGTGTCGCCGTTGCGCCCGGCGGCCCCGGCCAGTTTGGCGCTGTAGAACGCGACCTCGTTGGGGAGTTGGACGTCCTCGCAGAACGAGCACTGCGGGCGCCTGCGCGGCTGACGCCCGCCCAGGCGGAGCATGATCCCGACGGGTGCGTCCTCGGCCGGCACGATCAGGTAGCCGACCAGTGGCAGCTTCGGATCGCGCCAGCCGAGGAAATCCAGTTCCTCCCAACGGAGTTCGTCGAATCCGGCGGGTAGTGTGAGTGAGTTGCGTTCGCGCAGCGTCGCATTGACGAACGATTTACGGATCTGTGGTTCAGACAGGGAATGCATCAGTGTTCAATGACCTTGCGTCGTCGTGATCAGGGCAGGACTAAGACCGACACGGTCGCGATTGCGACACTCGTGTCGGTCGGGGCGGGGTCGTCAGTTGTCGGCGTGCGCGACGCCGACAACCTCCCCACGCCCTGCGGGCAACGGCAAGACTGCATGCACGCATGGCATCGTGCCCAGGCGGCCCGGTGCTCGTCAACCGGATTCGCGGCGAGTCGGATATCGCATGATCTCCGTCACCCTGTTTGGCCACATCGCCGCCCATCGCGTAGCGTTGGACTCAATTGATGCACCGAAGGGTGCCGTCAACGCGTCGTAGAACGCTTCTTCGACAGGCCAGTCAGCGCCTGCTCTTTGACTTCGTACGGCGAACGAATACGCACAGATGCGTCTTCGCCATCGACACCTTGCAGGGCCGGATCGTTTCCGCTGCCGCGTGTCCACTACAGAAAGACACGGACCTTGTCCCTCACCTTTGCTTCCCTCGGCGTGCCCGCCGAACTCGTCGACGTTCTTGCCGCCGAAGGCAAGACCGAACCGTTCCGCATCCAGGCGGACACCCTCAAGGACACTCTGGCCGGCGACGATGTCATCGGCTCGGGCAAGACGGGCTCGGGTAAGACCCTTGCGTTCGCGCTTCCGCTGGTCGCGGGGCTCGCCGATCTCAAGGTGACCCGCCGGCCGGGCGCCCCCACCGGCCTCGTGCTGGCGCCGACCCGTGAACTCGCGACCCAGATCGCCGCGGTCATCGCACCGCTGGCCCGCGCGATGAACCTCACCGTCACCACCGTGTTCGGCGGCGTCAGCCAGAAGCGGCAGGAAGATGCCTTCCGCCGTGGCGTCGACATCGTCGTCGCCTGCCCCGGACGCCTCGAGGACCTGATGCAGCAACGCATCGTGCGCCTCGACGACGTCGAGATCACCGTGCTCGACGAGGCCGACCACATGGCCGATCTCGGCTTCCTCCCGGGTGTCACGCGCATTCTGGCGGCCACCCCGCGTGACGGGCAGCGGATGCTCTTCACCGCGACACTCGACAACGGCGTCGACAAGGTTGCCAAGCGCTTCCTCGACAACCCGACGGTGCACTCCACCAAGGAGACCACGGCACCCGTCGAGATGACCCACCATGTCTTCGAGGTCTCGCCCGGTGACAAGAACGCCCTCGTCCGCGAGCTGGCATCGGGCCAGGGACGCCGCATTCTCTTCATGCGCACCAAGCATCAGGCCAAGAAGTTGGCCAAGAAACTCACCGATGAGGGCATCCCCGCCGTCGACCTGCACGGCAATCTCAGCCAGGCGCAGCGGGACCGGAACCTCAAGGCGTTCGGTGGCGACGACGTGAAGGTGCTCGTCGCGACCGATGTCGCGGCCCGTGGTGTCCACGTCGATGACGTGCAGCTCGTAGTGCACGTCGACCCGCCGGCCGAACACAAGGCGTACCTGCATCGTTCGGGCCGTACCGCGCGTGCGGGCAGCAGCGGCGACGTGGTCACCGTGTGCCTTCCGGAGCAGCGCCGGGACCTCGCCGGACTTCTGCGTCGAGCCAACATCAAGGTTGCCCCGACCCGCGTGGCGTCGACCTCGCCTGAGGTCGACACGCTTGTCGGTCCGCGCGCCGAGTTCGTCGCGCCTGCGCCGAGGACCGAGCAGCCTCGCAATACGCGACCTGCTCAGCGTGGTGGCCAGGGCCGTGGGGGACAGGGCGGCCGTGGCTCGAACGGTGGCCGTGGCTCGCGTTCGCAGGGCGGACGCGGTTCCGGGCACACCTCGGCGGCCGGTCAGTCGCGAGACGGATCGTCGTCGCGCCGCCGTCCGCAGCGTCGCCGCGCCACCGCGGGTACGGGCGCCTGATTCATTCCTGACGGTCCGGTCGGCGTGCGCTCACGCCACGCCGATCGCCCGCAGGCCGGCCGCCACAGCGGCGGCCAGCAGGACCACGACGACCAGCGGCGCCTTGCACAGTGCGGCGATCACACCCGCGGCCACTCCGGCCGGGCGTGCCCAGCCCGTGAAATCGTGGCCGACGAACAACGCCCCCGTGGCCGCAACACCCACCAGCAGTACGATCGCGGCACGATCCATCAATGCCGCCATGTCCGGACCCACCTCGTAACGGCTGCGTAGGGCCGGCCCCGCCAGACGGATCAGATACGTACCGACGGCCAGCACGGCAACGCCGGTGAACAATCCGGCCCCGCTCACCGGGCCACCTCGGGCTGCCGTTCCTCGACCGCGGTCGGACGCTCCGACGCCGATGCACGGCGGCGCCGGATGACCTCGACGACGAGCACGCCGATCAGAGCGAGCATGATCGGCACTCCCGCGGGCAGGAACGGCGCGGCCGCCACCGCGATGCCACCGCCGACCAGGGCTGCGGCCAGAGTGGTCCCCTCACGCAACGCGGGCAGTGCCAGCGCGGCGAGCAGTGCCGGGAACGCCGCGTCGAGACCGAGCGACTCGGGGCTCGCGACCAGGCCGCCGATCGCCGCACCCAGCACCGAACCCAGCGGCCAGGTGATCAGTACACCGACACCGCAGAGGAAGAACACCGCCCTGGCCCGACGAGAGTCGGGTTCGGCACTCGCGATCGCGGCAGATTCGTCGTTGATCAGATGCGCGCCCAGGGCCAGTGGCAGTCCGCGCCCGAGATGCCGACCCACCGATAGTCCGTAACCGAAGTTTCGTGTGTTCACGAGCAGTCCGGCGAGCGCGGCGACGATCGGGGCGCCACCGCCCGCAATGATGCCGACGAACACGAATTCCGACGATCCGGCGAGCACGACGGTGGCGATCAGCAGGATCTGCCACCATGCGAGTCCCGCGGTGTGCGCAGCCACTCCGTAGGACATTCCGATCACCAGGATCGATGCACTCATCACCACGACGGCGCGGACCGTCGACGATTCCAGTGTTCTCCAAAACGAACGCATGGCCACTATGATGGACACTATGGGTGATGTTCGTCAAGAAGGACGATCGTTCAACGAATCGAACGCCAGCGCGGCGGCCGCGGTCAATCCGAAGGAGCTCGTAGCCGCATCGCTCAAGCGCGAACGGTTACGGGCCGGATTGTCGATCGGGGAGCTCGCCCGCCGTGCGGGTGTTGGGAAATCGACTCTCTCGCAATTGGAGTCGGGTGAGGGGAATCCGAGCGTGGAGACGCTGTGGGCATTGTCCACCGCGCTCGGCGTGCAGTTCTCGGCATTGCTCGACGCGCCTGCCCGGCCCGTGGAGGTCATCCGCTTCGGTGACGGGCCGGTGATCCCGGCTGCCGACGCCGACTATTCGGCCACCCTGTTGTCCACTGCGCGGCCCGGCACGCGACGGGATATGTACCTGATCCGGGCCGAACCCGGTCAGCCCCGCATCTCGGCCCCGCACGCGCGGGGAGTCGTCGAGCTCGTGGTCCTCAGCGCCGGGCGCGCCATGGTGGGTCCGACCGGCGCCGAGGTGGAACTCGGCCCGGGAGACTATGTGTCGTACGCGGGCGACATCGAGCATGCCTTCGCCGCGATCGAACCGGGCACCGTTGCGGTGATGATCAGCGAATCGACCTGATCAGGCCGGCACGAACCGCCGGGACAGTCCCGCAGCCAGCCACGGTTTCGGCCCCCAGGCGAATGCGCGCCCGGTCAGGGCGGCCCACGTCGGCGACATCCGGCCGTAGGCCACCAACAGAGCGACGACCGGGTCGACGCTGATGTGCACGTCGGGTGGCCGCGGGTCGGCAGGATCGATCACGAGGCATCCGTCAGTGAATTCGTACACAAACCGTTCGGTACATCCGCGCAATCGGATGTCGTAGGTCGCAGTGTGTCCGGCGCAAGCCGATCCATCGACCCAACCGGTCAGGACCTGGTGTCGTCCGCGGGCGATGAGCGGCGCCAGGTGCGGATCGATCTGCCAGGGCGTGCCGATGACACTCGCGATGTCGTGCCCGTGGACGACGAACTCCCCGAGCAGGATGCCGAGTGCCGCATCGGAGCGGATACGTGAGTCGGCGTCGAACTCCATCACCGGAACCCTGGCCCCGAAATGCGAGACGGTGTCGAGGAGGTCGTCGAGGTCGTCGAGGAGCCGGTCGGTCAGCGGAGCGACGGCGCGGGTGCTCAGATTGGCGATCTGTTTGGCGTTGAAGTCGGGGATGTCGGTCGCGTGCCGGGTCACGGATCCCTCGCCGCGCGTGAGGTCGAGATAGCGCGACGGTGCGCAGGCGACGTGGCCCAGGCAGTCGGTGACCGTCCATCCGGGCGTGTGTCGCAACCGGGTCTCGGGGTCGTCGACGGTGCGCACCAACCCGGCGAACCGTGCGCCGGATTCGCGTGCGGCGTCGATGTAGTCGAACCGCGAGAACATGGTCCTCACTCGTGGCCACCCCCAGAAGACGAGGGCCTCAGGATAACCCTCGTCACACTGCCTGCGAGGGCGATCGTGACGCAACTGTTGCGAGATGTGACGTCCTGTATTCAATTGTGAATGGCGGGATTTCCGCCTTTTCTTGCTGTCGCGCAGTGGGACATCCGTCCCAGGTTCGCGACGTGCGGGGTTCTCACATCACCGTCTCCTCGCGTCGTGTGGACGCCTCGCCGGCATGCACGAGGAGCACACCGAGGATGATCAGGACACCACCGGCGAGCTGGACGGACGAGGGCAGTTCACCCAGTGCCACCCAGGCGAACAGGACCGCGAACAGCACCTCGGACAGGCCGACGAACGACATCACCCGCGAGCCCAGCCGTCGGCCGGCCGCGATGCCGAGCGAGTAGGCGAGGGCGGCGGTCACCACGCCGAGCAGGATCAGGGGCAGCCACCACGGCATGCGGATGCGCGACAGCAGCACATCGGTCGTCCCGGCCTGCATGGGCAGGACGCCGAGCACCCCCGCCGCTGCCAGACCCGCAGCCCCGATCAGCAGGCCGCCGGCGGCCAGCGTCAGTGGCGGCACGGCCACCCGGTCATCGGCAGAGATGACGAAGTACGTGGCCGCACCCACCATCGCCGTCAGTGCCCACGCCACTCCGACACCACTGATGTCGGCGCCGCCGCCGAGATCGAGAACCAGACCCAACCCGGTGATCGCCACCACCGCGCCGATCACGGTGCCCAGGCCGGGGCGTTGTCGGTGTCGGGCCCACATCCAGCCGATGACGGCGACCGGTGCGGTGTATTCGATGAGCAGGGCCACGCCGACCTGAAGATAGGTGACGGCATAGAAGTACGCGAGTTGGCACGTCGCCACCGCCAGTGCACCGTAGGCGAGCACAATCGGCCACGCCTCGCGCAGCGCCGCCCACCGACCGCGGGCGGCGAGCAGTCCGGGCACCAGCAGCACGGCCGCGCCGATCGCGATGCGGACCGTCACGGTCGCACCCGCCGACCATCCGGAGTCGATCATCGCCCGCGCCAGCACCCCCGACAATGCGAATGCGGCCGACGAGCCGAGGGCGAGGACCAGTCCGGTCGATGTCCGATCGGCGCCGCTCGCCACCTCAGGGCTGCTTTGCCGCTGCCACCGCCGCCCGCACGGACTCGTAGCACTGCCGTGCAGCGGGTTCGGGACCCAGGCCCACGTAGAAGCTGCCGGGACCACCCGCGCCGGGAAACCCGGACACCGTGAACCCCGGCTCCTCGGCGCTCGCGCCGGTGAGTGCCACGCCGGGCGAAACCGACGCCGTCGCCAGTGGCGCGGCGAGCACACTCACACCCCGCTCGGCCCCGGAGATGACCACGAGTAGGTATCGCGGGTGCACGATGACCGCGGTCTGATGCTCGGAGTCGGGATCGGTCGGATTGGCCCGACGATGAAAGAGCCTGCCCAGCAACGTTGTCGACGGCGGGTTGACGCTGCGGGTGAGCCACGCGGGCAACGCGTCGTCGAGGGCCAGCTGATGCGTGCGCGCGTGGGTGTCGAGCGATCGGCGCATGTCCGCCGGCAAGTCGTCGATGTCGGTGGACACGGTGGTGCGTTCGTACCCGGAGCCCATGCGCCAAATCTACGGCGTCCTGCCCGCCCAGGCACTCACCTGGCGAAGGTTGGTGGTCTGTCCGGCCACCCTCACGATGGTCAGCCCCGCAGGTCGAGAAGCCGACGACGAGGTGACCGGTCCGGTCGCGACAGCCCGCCGGCCTCGAAATCGGCGAGCAGTGATGCGACCGTCTCGGCCGAGTCGGTCTTGTTGGTGCCGATGAATCCCGACGGTCCGCGTTTGATCCAGCCGGTCACGTAGACACCTTGTACGGGAGTGCCGTCGTCGAGGACACGCCCGGCGTCGTGGGGGATGACCCCGCGCTGATCGTCGAACGGTAGGCCCGGCACAGCGAGGCCGCGGTATCCGATCGAGGTCAGGACCAGTGATGTCTCGATGATCTCGGTGTCGGGGGTCTGCTGGATCGCGCCGGCCGCGTCGACCTCGGTCCGGTGCACCACGAGCCGATCGGTGTGACCGGTGTCGTCGACGCCGATCGCCGACGGCGAGCGGTGAAACGCGAGACGAATCCGCCGACCGCCCTGCGCGGGCCGAGCCGCGACCTCGGTCAGCAGGTCGAGCTTGGCGCGGACGGTGGGGTCCTCGACGTGCGCGGGGGCGTGCGCGAGGTCCTCGGGATCGACGACGACGTTCGCACCGCCGTCGACCAGACCGACCAGCTCGGGCAGGGTGAACGCGGCGTGCGCCGGTCCGCGGCGACCCAACACCATGACCTCCTCGAGCTGGGAACGTCGCAGCTCACGCAGAGCGTGGCGCGAGATCGTCGTATCCGCCAGCGAATCCGGGTCGGATGTCAGAATGCGCGCGACGTCGAGAGCCACGTTGCCGTTGCCGATCACGACGGCTCGCGAGGTCTCGAGATCGACCTCGAGATCATCGTGGTCGGGGTGGTCGTTGTACCAACCGACCAACGACGTCGCACTCAGGACGCCCGGTGCGGTGGCGTTCTCGATCGCCAGTGGTCGGTCGGTGGGCGCACCGCCGGCCCAGATCAGCGCCTGGTGACGGTCCCGCAGATCCTCGAGGGCGACGTCGCGCCCGACGGTGACACCCAACCGGATGTCGCACCTGGGATTACGGGCGATGTCGTCGAACAGCCGCATCACCGAGCGGGTGGCGAGGTGATCGGGGGCGACCCCGTAGCGGGCGAGACCGAACGGTCGGCGCAGACGTTCGTAGATGGTCACCGTCACCCGCGGGTGGCGCAGGAGTTCGTCGGCCGCGTACATCGCCGACGGTCCGGATCCGACGATGCCGACCGAGAGCGGCTCGTCCACAGCGAGGCGTCGCGGTTTGTCCAGGGGCGCCAGCGGTAGACGTCGGGCGGGATCGACCGGAAAGCGCGCCGCGGTGTCCTCGGCCGAAACGAACTGTGCGGCATTGATGTCGGTGAAGCGCGCCTGCTGATCGGTCAGTCGGTGTCCCGGGACGATGGCGCCGACGGGGCAGGCGCTGACGCACGCGCCGCAGTCGACGCACGTCGACGGGTCGATGTAGAGCATCTCCGACGTGCCGAAACCGGGCTCGTCGGGCGTGGGATGGATGCAGTTGACCGGGCACGCGTAGACGCACGAGGCGTCGCCGCAGCACGCCTGCGTGACGACATGGGGCATGGTCGGATCCGATGTGAGAGGTGGGCGAGCGCGGATCAGGCCGCGGTGTAGGTCGGTTCGCTGCGGAAGCGTGACGGACGGCCGCCGATACCGAGAATCTTCCACAGCAGGCGTGACACCGGATTCATCAGGCCACACTGCTCACCGAGCATCCGTACGTCGCCGAACACGTTGCGCAGGAACTTCTTCGACTCCGCCGACCGCCAGAAGATGTCGCGCATGACCTCGTCGGGCACATCGAAACGCTTCTGGAAGCTCTTCGGCGGCACGACGATCGCGCCACACAGGATGCGCATGGTGAGAGGGAACATGAGCGAGAGCAGGAAGCGTTGGATGCGGCCCTTGCGCGGGACGGTTTCCCGCAGAAGATGATGCGCGAAGGAGATGTGACGGGCCTCCTCGGCGACGTGCAGCTGCATCACCGCGGCCATCGTCGGGTGCAGGGTGGCGCGCGTGCGCAGGAAGTCCTTCTGGATGTGATCGATCGGTTCCTCGCCGCCGAGCACTCCGAAGAAGAAGACGGTGGGGAAGATGGTCGACGCCAGCGGCACCAGAGGCGAGATCAGCCGGTAGCCGATCTTGGCGCCCGGCACGTTCATCCCGGTGCGGTTCACGAACTCCTGAAACATCAGGGTGTGATTGCACTCCTCCTTGGATTCGTGCGTCGTGTAGCGGAACTCCTTGGCGCCGTTGGGGAGCTTGAAGCTGTACTGCATCAGTCCGCGGATCAGGATCGACTCGAACTGCAGGCCCACCTTGGCCACGTTCGCCTGACGCCACATACCGATCTCGATTTGTTTGTCGAGCGGCAACTGCTGGTACCAGGGGTGACGGCCGACCGGATCGACCTCCTTGGACAGCACCCAGCGTGGGTCGTCGGGGACGATCGCCATCGCGGGATCATCCCAGTCGATGTCGATGTACGGATCGAAGTTGCGGTGCACCGACGCCGACGACAGGTCATCGAGGACCTGGGTGTAGTTGTCGTCGGTGTCGGGCTTGTCGCGCTCGGGGACGTAGGTCTGTCCGGCGTTGTGCAGTGTGCTGGTCATGGTGGCGGCTGGTCCTTCTCGTAGTCCGGATCCTCCGTGCGAACCGCGGGGCGAGTCGTGCCGGCGGATCGGTCGATATGTGTGACCGTAGTTCGGGTAACCTTTATCTGTCAACACTCAATGTCACAATCCCTGATGGCGCAGCATGCCGTGACCGGCGCTGCACGGGTGCGTCAGGATGGTCCGCATGGACAAAATCCTGCTCGCGATCATCGCGGTCCTCGGGATCGCCGCAGCTCATGTCGTGGGGCCCCGAATCCGTATCGCGCCGCCGTTGCTGCTGGTGGTGACCGGCGCGATCGTCGGCGTGCTGCCCTTCGTGCCGGCTGTGGACGTCGACCCCGAATGGATTCTCGTCGGGGTGCTGCCACCGTTGCTCTACTCGGCCGCCGTCTCGATGCCCACGATGGACTTCCGCCGGGATTTCACCGCCATCAGCGCACTGTCCGTGGTGCTGGTGCTGATCAGCTCCGTCCTGCTGGGTGTCTTCTTCGCCTGGGTGCTGCCCGGCATCGACATCGCGACCGGGATCGCGTTGGGCGCGATCGTGTCACCGACCGACGCCGTCGCGACGTCGATCGCGAAGAGATTGGGCGTTCCGAGTCGGGTCACCGCGATTCTCGAGGGCGAGAGCATGCTCAACGACGCTACGGCTCTCGTGCTGCTGCGCTCCGCCGTCGCGGCGACGGCGGCCGGCTTCTCGTTCGGGCACGTCGCGCTGAGCTTCGTGTGGGCCGTCGTCGCCGCGGTCGTCATCGGCGCCGTCGTCGGGTACTGCAACCTGTGGGTCCGTCGGCGCGTGGGTGACGCCACTGTCAACACCGCGATCTCCTTCACGGTGCCCTACCTGGCGTATCTGCCCGCCGAGGAACTGGGAGCCTCCGGGCTCGTCGCCGCGGTGACCGCCGGCCTCATCACCGGGGCCGGAGCGGTGCGTTACCTGTCACCGAGGCACCGGCTGTCGGACAGTCAGAACTGGCGAACCGTCGAATTCCTCGCCGAAGGTGGCGTGTTCCTGCTGATGGGGCTCGAGCTCTGGGGGCTGCTCGTCGATGTTCGGGAGGAGCACGGCGGCATCACCACGGCGGTCTGGATCGGGCTGGCGGGACTCGGTCTCACCCTGCTCGTTCGGGTGGTCTACATGACCCCACTGATCTGGTGGCTCGATCGGATCGCCCGACGGGGTACCCAACTGCGTCCCTACTTCGAGAAGATCGACTCGAGGATCAGCGAGAAGGCCAGGAAGATCCCCGATCAGCCGGCGCCGCCGGTGGGCCGGCCGCCACGACGCCTACGGCTGACCCCACGGCCCGGCGGCAAGCGCCGTCAGATGCCCGACACCGGCCAGATCTCCACGGCTGCCTTCGCTGCCAATCCTGCTGCGGTCGAACACTATCGAACCAGGATCACTCGCCGGATCGCCGACATCGACTACTTCACCTCGACGCCGATGGGACCCAAGGAAGGGACCATCATCGTCTGGGCCGGACTCCGTGGTGTCGTCACTCTCGCCGCCGCGCAGACCCTTCCGGCAGACACTCCGGCTCGCGCACTGCTCGTGCTGATCGCATTCGTCGTGGCCGCGTCATCGCTGATCCTGCAGGGCGGCACGCTCGGATGGTTGATCCGCATGCTCCGCCTGCAGGACGTCACCGATGACCGGGCCGCCGAGCATGACCGGTTGCGGTCGGAGCTGGCGCAGACAGCGCAGGAGGTGCTCGCCGAATCCGACGTCGCCAAGAGGAATCCGTGGATTCGAGATCGGATGGAACGCCTGGAGGCCGAGTCGCAGGACGACGTCGTGGGTGCCAATCTGGCGTACCGCTCGGCTTTCGAGGAGACCCGTCGAGCGATGATCGCCGCGCAGCGTGAGACGTTGCTGCGAATGCGCGATGAGGGGACCTACCATTCGCATCTGCTGACCAAGGAACTCCAGCAACTCGACGCCGAGGAGCTCAGCCTCGAGATGCGGCTCGACGACTGATCGGATCAGGTCGGGCCGAGATCTGCACGCGAACAATCTGTTTCCGCCGCTCACGCGCCGACCGACACGTCGTGCGGGGTCATTCCACCAGGATCGGCCCGGTGCTGAACAGGAAGACGATGAACAGCGCGAGGAGAAACCACGACGCGCCCTGCCAGACCTGCCAGCGTCCACCCGCACGCCAGTTGCGATAGGTGCGCCAGAGGGCGGCGAGTCCGCCGGCCAACACGATGAGCGGCGCGACGATGATCAGCGCCTTGCGGACGCCGTCGTCGGAGGCCAATGCGATCAGGAGGGCGGCGAACGCGAAACCGATTGTCACGACACCGTGTACGACCGCTTGGCGCATCTCGTCGCCCGTGGATGGTGGTTGGGCACCCTCGTTCGGGTTCTGGTCCTGGTTGATGGTCATTCACCTCGGCTCCACCTTACCCCGTGCGAAATCTGCTGTGACCGGGACCTTTTGCTCATTGCCGCCACGCAGCCCAGGGGGCAGGATGGAAGATGAAGGTCTTGACCGTGACCGAAGTGAGGAGATGAGAACTACCATGAGTGCGATTCTCGTCGGAGTTGATGGGTCTGATGCGTCGGATGCCGCCGTGCGATGGGCGGCCAACGCCGCCTCGATCGAAGGCGTCGACCTCAAACTCGTCGGTGTCTACGACATCAGTACCAGCAACTATGCGCCGGGTCTGATCATCCCGCAGGACGTGGTGGACGCGATCCGCCAGGATGCGACCGATGCGGTGCATGCTGCGGCCGAACTCGCCAAACAGACCGCGCCTGAGGTCACGGTGCACACCTCGACCGCCGAGGGCGATGCGGCGCGGGCTCTGCTCGATCTCGGCAAGGACGCCGGCACCATCGTGCTCGGCACTCGCGGTCTGGGCTCGATCAAGGGGCTTTTCCTCGGATCGGTGAGCGTCACCGTGGCGGCTCATTTCCACGGTCGCGTGGTGGTTGTCGCCGGGCCGGGTGGTGACGGCCCGGTGGTGGTCGGTGTCGACGATTCGCCGGTCAGCGATGCTGCGGTGGCCGAGGCCTTCCGACAGGCGGCGTTGCGCAACACGAAGCTCTTGGCGGTGCACACGTGGACCCCGTTGGACGTCGACGCCCTGCACGGGTATGGCATCGAACCAGAAGAGGTCACCCGAATGTCGGGGGAGGCGGTGGAGGCGGTGGCCGAACGGTTGTCGGGCTACAGCGCCGACTATCCCGACGTCGTCGTCGAACGTGTCGTGATTCCGGAGGAGCCGGCCAAGGCGGTGCTCGACGCGGCCGACGACGCCCAGGTCATCGTCGTCGGGAGCCGTGGCCGCGGCGGCTTCAAAGGCCTGCTGCTCGGTTCGACGAGCCAGAAGATCATCCATCAGGCCGACTGTCCCGTGATGGTGATCCGGAGCTGAGGTATCGACGCCCGATGCCAGGCGACTTCAAGTTCACTTGAAGTCGCCTAGCATTGGGCGCATGTCCCTCAAGAAGCTCGAACTGTCGGTGGGCGAGTTGGCGCAACGTGCGGGCATCGCGTCGTCGGCGGTGCGATTCTACGAAGACCAGGGGCTCATCTTCAGCCGTCGCACATCCGGCAACCAACGTCGCTATCACCGGGCGATGCTGCGCCGTGTGGCATTCATCCGGGCATCGCAGGCGGCGGGCATCCCGCTCGCGGTGATCGCCGACGTCCTCTCCGAGCTCGGCGACCACGAATCCCCGCCGAAGTCGATGTGGGAGGCGGCGTCCAAGCGCTGGATCGATGACATCAACGACCGGATCGCGCTGTTGGAGAACATGCGCGACATGATCGGCTCGTGCGTCGGCTGCGGCTGCCTCTCGCTGGGCGAGTGTCATCTGTTGAACCCGGGCGACGAGATGAACAAGCTCGGTCCGGGTCCACGCAGGTTGATGCGGGACTGATCCCGGACGGGCGGTGGTGGACGCAGCAGTCGGCGCAGTCGATAGGCTCGGCTCATGGCCCGAACGACCCGTGTTGCGCTCGCCCTCGGCAGCGGCGGGGCACGCGGCTACGCGCACATCGGCGTCATCGCCGAACTCGAGGGTCGAGGCTTCGAAGTCGTCACGGTCGCCGGCTCCTCGATGGGTGCGTTGGTCGGCGGCCTGCACTGCGCCGGTCGACTCGACGACTACGTCGACTGGATCACCGGGCTCTCCCAGCTCGACGTCGTGCGGTTGATGGACGTGTCCCTGTCCAAGCCGGGGGTCATCGGAGCCGAACGTGTCCTCACGCGGGTGCGCGAGATCCTCGGCGACATGCGCATCGAGGAACTGTCGACGCCGTTCACCGCGGTGGCCACCGATCTCAATGCCGGACGCGCGGTGTGGTTCCAGCGCGGCAGTGTGGTCGATGCGATACGGGCCTCGATCGCCATCCCCGGCGTGATCAGCCCCCACGAATACGAGGGACGTCTGCTCGGCGATGGGGGGATTCTCGATCCGTTGCCGGTCGCGCCGACCGCGTCGGTCAGCAGCGATGTGACGATCGGCGTGGTTCTCGGCTCCGACGGTGGGCCGGACGAGGGCGCGTCGCGCGAGCCGAAGACCAAAGGGTTGCTGCGACGCAACGTGGCGCCCTTCCTCGACTCCGATTTCGTCCGGTCGGTGCGCGACCGCTTCGGGCTCGACGCGGCCACCAATGACACCAGCGTTCCCGATGCGTCCGCCCCGGATGACTCCGACGCACGTCCGGATCCCAACCGGATGGGTCGGATCGAGGTGCTGAGCCGGTCGCTGGACATCATGCAGGAGACGCTGACCCGCTATCAGGTGGCCGGATATCCGCCCGACATCCTCATCCGCGTACCGCGGAAATCGGTGCGCACCCTGGATTTCCACAAGGCTCCCGAGATGATCGAGCTGGGCCGATCGTTGACCGCCGACGCGCTTGACCAATTGCCCGAGCTGGGCGGATGAGGGCCCGGACGTGAAACAGATTCCCCGCGGGATCTGGGTGTTGTTGGCCGCCAACGTGGTCATCGCACTCGGATACGGACTGATCGCGCCCGCGCTGCCGGCCTTCGCCCGTAGCTTCAACGTGAGCTTCACCGCGGCGTCGGCGGTGGTGTCGGCGTTCGCGGTCATGCGATTGCTGTTCGCCCCCACCACGGGACGCCTGGTCACAGTGTTCGGTGAACGTCGGATCTACCTCATCGGGTTGCTCATCGTGGCCCTGAGCACGTTCGCATGCGCGTTCGCCCAAGGGTATTGGCAGTTGTTGCTGTTCCGGGGCGCGGGCGGCGTCGGCTCCACGATGTTCAGCGTGTCGGCGATGGCGTTGCTGATCCGCATGTCTCCGGGGGAGATCCGTGGCCGGGTCTCCGGGTACTTCTCGGCCGGCTTTCTGATCGGCAACATCACCGGCCCGCTGATCGGCAGTGCACTGGTCGGTTTCGGGCTGCGGATGCCGTTCGTGGTCTATGCGATCGCATTGGTGATCGCGGCGATCGTGGTGGCCACCCAACTGCGGGATCAGGGTGGGCGGCCCGATGCCACGAGCAAACCGCAGACCGGGGTCATCGGGTTCCGGACCGCGCTGCGGGACAAGACCTACCGCGCGATCCTGTCGTCCAACTTCGTGCAGGGCTGGGCATCGATGGGTGTCCGGGTGGCGGTGGTCCCGTTGTTCATCACCGACGGACTCGACGAGGGACCCGCGATGGCCGGTGTCGCCCTGGCGGTCTTCGCCGCCGGGAATGTCACCGCGATCGTCGTCGCGGGACGGCTGTCGGACACCTTCGGCCGGCGCCCGGTGATGTTGCCCGGACTCGCGGTCGCCGCGGTGGCCACGGCAGCTCTCGGCTTCGCGCCGGCACTCTGGGTGGCGCTGCTGCTGTGCTTGGCCGCCGGCATCGGGTCGGGATTGTTCGCGCCGACTCATCAGGCCGCGCTCGCCGATGTCCTGGGCAACCGCCAACAGGGCGGTTCGGCCCTCGCTGCGTACGGTATGTCATCGGATCTCGGGGCCGTCAGTGGACCGATCGTGGTCGGCTTCGTGGCCGACCGAGCGGGATTCGGTCCGGCCTTCGTCCTGACCGGGGGCGTCACCGCCGTCGCCTTCGTGTTGTGGCTGGTCGCCGCGGAAACCGCTCCCGCCGTGGTCGGTGGCGGCCCGCACCTGACCGAGGTCGATCGCGACACGCAGGAATAGTCGCCACAACAGCGGTGCGATGGGCACCGACGAACTACCGTTGATCCATGAGCAGTGCTGCGGCGGACTACCTGCTGGGTTCGACCTCGGAGGTCGGGAGATTGCGTGCGGTGATGCTGCACCGCCCGGGCGACGAGTTGCGACGACTGACTCCGCGCAACAATGACCAGCTTCTGTTCGACGGGTTGCCGTGGGTGGCCCGGGCGCAGGAGGAGCATGACGCCTTCGCCGACGTCTTGCGTGCCAACGGCGTCGACGTCTACCTCCTCGGCGATCTCCTCGCCGAGACGATCGAACACAGTGGTGCGGCCCGCATCCAGGGCATCGCCGCCTCCGTCAGCGCCCGTCGACTCGGCGCCCATCTCGCCGACGATCTCGCCGGTCACCTGCGTGGACTGCCCGCGGCGGAACTCTCACACGTCCTCACCGCCGGAATGACGTTCGACGAACTGCCTCTCACCCCGGCGGCGGCCACGTCATCTCTGGTCCGCCGTATGCATCACGGCCCTGAGTTCGCCATCGAGCCCTTACCGAATCTGCTGTTCACGCGGGACAGTTCGTTCTGGATCGGTCCCCGGTTCGCCATCACGTCACTCGCCTTGCCGGCCCGGGTGCGCGAGACGTCGCTGACCGACCTGATCTATGCGCACCACCCGCGCTTCACCGGCGCCCGGCGCGCCTATGAATCACAGGTGGCGCCGGTGGAGGGCGGCGACGTGCTGCTCCTGTCACCCGGTGTCGTCGCGGTCGGTGTGGGGGAGCGGACCACACCCGCCGGCGCGGAAGCTCTGGCGCGCAGCCTCTTCGATGACGGGTTGGCCCACACGGTGCTGGCGGTCCCGATCGAACAGGCCCGTGCCTTCATGCATCTCGACACCGTGTGCACGATGGTGGACGTCGACGCGGTGGTCATGTACCCGAACATCGCGGAGACCATGTCGGCCTTCACCCTTCGCTCCGTCGACGGCAACGTCACGGTGACGGGCGCCCGCCCGTTCGTGGAGGCCGCCGCGGATGCCATGGAGATCGAGAAACTGCGGGTCATCGACACCGGGCTCGATCCGATCACGGCCGAACGCGAACAGTGGGACGACGGGAACAACACGCTGGCGTTGGCGCCCGGAATCGTCGTGTCCTACAACCGGAATGTCGAGACCAACCAGCGCCTGCGGGATTCGGGCATCGAGGTGCTCGAGATCGAGGGACGCGAACTCGGGTCGGGTCGGGGCGGGCCGCGGTGTATGTCATGTCCCTTGGCGCGGGACGAGCTCTGACGCCGGCGGTTTCGATGTCTGTGGATATGGCGGCACGGCTCACCATCGACGCCCACGGCGGTGTCGCGCCGTTCGAACAGGTACGGATCGGGATCATCGATCTGGTGGGCCGCGGTGAGCTGCTGGTGGGGCAGCGCATCCCGACCGTCCGGCAATTGGCCGCCGATCTCGATCTGGCGCCGAACACCGTGGCGCGAAGCTACCGGGAGCTGGAGGCCGCCGGAGTCATCGAGACCCGCGGGCGGCACGGATCGTTCATCAAATCCGGCCGCAACGCGACGCTCGATCAGGCGCAACAGGCCACCGTCGCCCACGTGGAATCGCTCCGCACGATGGGCATCGACGACGCCACCATCGTCCGGCTGGTCAAGCAGGCCACGTCTGAGCAGTGACGGTTTGTGCCCTTCGTGACGCTCGCAAGCTCGCTCCTCAGGGATCGGGTGGTGAGCTTGCAAGCTCGCTCCTCAGGGATCGGGTGGTGAGCTTGCAAGCTCGCTCCTCAGGGATCGGGTGGTGAGTTTCCGTGGACCCGTCATCGCCTGCGGGAGGTCGGAGCGCCGGCGGACGCCGTCGCCCCCCGGTCCCTGAGCCTGAATCCACCGATTGGTGGGTGGGGTGGACTTTTGTGTTTTCGTGACTTGTGTTGTGCGCGTTGAGGTGTGGTGAGTAGGGGGTATTCGCCGATCTCTGAGTTCGGCTTGTTTCACTGGGTCCTCGTGTTGGGCCGGGGTGGCGGGTGGATAGGTCAGGCTGCGGCGGGTTGTCGGTGGTGGGTGGCTGCGAACAGGCGTTGCCATTCGTTGTGCCAGGGCCAGTCGGCGGGCAGGTGCAGGGTCAGGGTGCGCGCGGATCGGGCGGTGCGGGCGGGTACCTGGATCAGGGTCCGGCGAATGGTGGGTGTGGTGGCCGCGGCCAGGCGTGGGCCGGCGATCGAGGCTGCCGCGCGGGTGAGGTTGAACGCGATGACCGCGCACGTCAGCCAGGCCGCGTTGGCCGCGAAGCACCCCGAGGGCATGTGGGCCAGTGCGGAGGCTTTCAGATCGGCGTGGACTTGTTCGATGATGGCGTGGCGGCGGTGGATCTTGTCGGCGGTGACGGTGTCGGCATCCTCGCTGGGGGTGGTGGTGAAGAAGGCGTGGAAACGCCACAGCTCAAACAGGGATTGTTGCTCGACCGGCGTGGCCGAGGGTCGCAGTGCGCGGGTGCGGCGCACGATCAGTCGTCCGGGCACCTGCGCGGATGCCGGGTCGGACGCGAAGGCGGTGAACGCGATCTCAGCGACTTCGGCATCCGAGATCAGCTCGCCGGTATCGGGGTCGGTCACCGCCCGCGGGTAGTGGATCGGGGTCCAGTCGCGCTCGTCGATCTGGGTGATGGCGCGTTTGACGTCGGGGTTCATGCGCGCGGTGATCGAGACGTGGGCGCCGGCACGCCGCGCTGCGGCGATGACTTTGCGACTGTAGAACGCCGAATCGGCACGCACCAGGATCCGGCGGTGATCGCAGGCTGCGGCGGTGTGCAGCGCTTCGGTCAGCAGACTGCCCGCCCCGCGCGCCGAGCCTGCCGGACCTGCACGTAATCGTTGCGCCACGATCAGCGGTGCGGCGTCGGTGGCGCTCACCGTGGCCAGCAGCGCGTTGAGACCACGGGTGCCGTTGTAGCCGATCCCGGCGCCCTGTTTCTGATAGCCATGGACCTGCACCACGGTGTCGTCGAGGTCGAGCATCGTCGGCTCCTCGCCGCTACCACCGGCCGGGGTCGTCTCACACAACCCGGCCAGCAGCCGGCAGGCCACGGCATCGAGCTGGCGCACATGACCGAAGGTGAAGGCCCGCAGGAACGAGCCCAACGTCGAGGGCGCATACGGGTGGTCGAACACCGAGCCCATCGCACCATGGCGCAGCACCGCCATGTCATCGATACTGTCAGCACCCATGACCATCCCGGCGATCAGCGAGGCCACCTTGGCCCCCGCGTGCGCACCTTTATCGGTGGGCAGCTGCACGAACTGATCCACCAGCTCATCGAGCCCGCAGCGATGCGCCAACGCCATCACCGGCACCACCCCGGCCGCCGCCAGCAAATTCGGGTCATCGAACCTCACCGACCGCACCGGCGCGGTATGACACAATTGCATCTACGAGATGCCCTTTCTGAGTGACTGGACAGACCTTCGACAAGTCCCATCCTCTCACTCCGACAGGGCATTTCGTCTCACCAACACCCCCAACAACCCACAACATCGGTGGATCCAGGCTGAGGAGGCCCGCAGCGCCGGCGGAGGCCGTCGCCCCCCCGGTCCCTGAGGAGGCCCGGAGCGCCAGCGGAGGGCCGTCACGAAGGGCCGGCCCTCGTGCCCCTTCGTGACGCTCGCAAGCTCGCTCCTCAGGGATCGGGTGGTCGGCTCGCAAGCTCGCTCCTCAGGGATCGGGTGGTCGGCTCGCAAGCTCGCTCCTCAGGGATCGGGTGGTCGGCTCGCAAGCTCGCTCCTCAGGGATCGGGTGGTCGGCTCGCAACCTCGCTCCTCAGGGATCGGGTGGTCGGCTCGCAACCTCGCTCCTCAGGGATCGGAGGAGACGCTCGCTCCTAGGGATCAGGCCGTGAGATTCCGTGAACCCGTCACCTCTGCGGCGCGTCACCCCCAGCTCGGCAGCCAGATCTGTTGATGCCACTCCGCGGGCGAGATCGGACTTCCCGTCAGGATGGGCCACAGCCAGATGAAGTTCGCCACCACGAGTCCGATGTAGATCGCCACGACGAGGATGGCCAGCGTCCGTCGCTCGGGTCGTCGGGTTGCGGTTCGGCCGGCGAAGCGGAGCAGGTCACCACAACACAGCGCCAGGCCCATCGCGAGGAACGGTGCCATCACGGTCGCGTAGAAGAAGTACATCTGGCGGTCGAGGTCGGCGAACCAGGGGAGCAGCCCGGCGAGATAGGCGGTGGTCACCGCGGCGTAGCGCCAGTCGCGCCGCACCAGCCAGGACCACAGTCCCCACGCCACCATGGGCAGCGCGAGCCACCACATCGCCGGTGATCCGATCAGCATCTGGGCGCGGACACATTCACCGGCACCACACTGATCCGGACCGTTCTCGATCGCATAGAGCATGGGCCGCAGACTCATCGGCCACGTCCACGGTTTGGATTCCCACGGATGGTGGTAGCCGGCGGAATTGGTCAGACCGGCATGGAACTGCAGGATGCCGGCCTCGTAGAACCAGAGTGAACGCCACGCGCCGGGTACCCAGGAGAAGGGTCCGTCGACACCGATCTGGTTGCCGACCTCATAGCGGTACACGGCGGTCTCGCTGTTGAACCACGGGATGAATGTGGCGAGGTAGATCGCCACCGGCATCACCGCCAGGCTCATCCCGGACGGCACGAGGTCGCGCCGCAGCACTCCCATCCACGGTCGCTGCACGTGATATGCCTTGCGGGCCGCGACATCGAAGCCCAGTGCGAGTACGACGAAGAACAACACGAAGTAGATGCCCGACCATTTGGTACCGCACGCCAGCCCGAGCATGACACCCGCGGTGAAGCGATACCACCGGAAGCCGAGTCGGGGACCGAACGGCGTGTCGCCGATCCGTCCCTCCACATAGACGCGGTGCAGACGTGCCCGGACCTGGTCCCGATCGGCGATGACGGCGGCGAACGTCGCCACCACGAAGACTGCTTGGATGATGTCGAGCATGCCCATGCGCGACTGGACGAACAGCACCCCGTCGCAGATCGCGAACACGCCGGCGATCCCACCGACGAGCGTCGACCGGGTCATCCGTCGCACCGTGCAGTAGATCATCACGACGATGGCGACGCCCGCGATCGCCGGCGTGATCCGCCAGCCGACCGGGCCGTAGCCGAACACCGCCTCGCCCGCGGCGATCACCCATTTTCCGACCGGCGGATGGACGACCAGGCCATATGCCGGGTTGTCCTCGATCCAGTTGCCACCGGTCAGGACCTGCCAGGCCTGCGGTACGTAGTGCTTCTCGTCGAACACGGGCGTGCCCTGGTCGGTGGGATGCCCCAGTCCCCAGAACCGGGTCACGGCGGCGACCACCGTGATCACCAGGCCGACCACGAATCCCCGCAGGCGATCCGGGGCCCCGAACAACGGTGCGGGGATTTCCGGTGCCGGGCTCGTGCCCAGATCTTCGGTGCGCCCGCGATCCACTGTCGCATCCAGACCACGGTCCTCGCGTATCGCTCGGTCGAGGAGGGCGGTGTCGGTCACGCGTCCGATCGTAACGGCCGCTCGTAAGCTGACTGATGATGAACTCAGCAGAACAGGATCTCGCGATGACGCCGGACCATGCGGACACCGACGCCGAGGGCCTCCTGATCCTCGCCGCCACCCCGATGGGTCAGGTCGACGACGCATCGCCGCGGCTACGCGCCGCACTGGCCTCCGCGGACATCGTCGCTGCGGAGGACACCCGGCGTGCCCGCAACCTCGCCGCGGCGCTCGAGGTGGTGATCGGCGGCAAGTTGCTCAGCTACTACGACCAGGTGGAGGCGGCGCGCACCCCGGGCCTGATCGATGCGATCGCCGGTGGCGCCACGGTGTTGCTGATCACCGACGCCGGGATGCCGTCGGTCAGCGATCCCGGCTACAAACTGGTCGCGGCGTGTGCCGAGTCCGATCTGCGGGTGACGTGTCTGCCGGGCCCGTCGGCGGTGACCACGGCACTCGCGGTGTCGGCGTTGCCCTCGGAGCGCTTTTGTTTCGACGGCTTCGCCCCGAGACGGAGCGGCGCTCGCCGAGAGTGGCTGGCCGGCCTGGTCGATCAGCCACGGACCATCGTGTTCTTCGAATCACCGCATCGGCTCGCCGACACGTTGACCGATGCGGTCGAGGTGCTCGGACCGACCCGCCGCGCCGTCGTCTGCCGCGAACTGACCAAAACCTACGAAGAGGTACGACGCGGCCCACTCGCCGAGCTCGCCGAGTGGGCCGCCGAGGGAGTCCGGGGGGAGATCACCGTGGTGCTGGCGGGTCACGTCGCGCAGCAGCGCGACGCCGCAGACCTGGTCGACGAGGTGGAGCAGCTCGTCGCCGACGGGATGCGCCTCAAAGAGGCGTGTGCACAGGTGACGCAGGACGGCGGTGCTTCCCGCCGTGATGTGTATCAAGCGGTGCTTGCGCGACGTCAGGAGCAGCAAGGCTAGCGACCGCCGCTTCGGTGCCCTCGCCGGACCCTTCGGCGGCGATGTGCAGGGTCACCCCCGGCGCCAGCCGGTAGGGCCTGCTGGTGAGCAGGGCGCCGACGCTGCGTCGGAGGCGGGACATCTCGGCCCTGACGGTCACGACATGGCCTGCGTCACCGAAGATCAGGCGGCTCAGGCGTGCGGACGTGAGACCCGATTCGGACGCCTCGGCCAGGAGCAGGAGTATCTGCGCGTGTCGTCGGGTCAGCACGGTCCGCCACTCGTCGCCGTCGCCGACGACGGTCAGCGACGGCTCCCCGCGGAGATCGAGTTCGGCGACGATGGGATGGGCTGGTCCGACGCGCCGGAGCAGCCATCCGGAACCGACCCGTTCGGTGACGCAGCTGCCGATGCCCGGCACGAACTGATGGGCGCCGTCGACAGGTGCGGCCACTGCAGCCGGTGCGGTGCATCCTCGACTGTCGGCCACCCACCCGTCACGATCCACCAGCAGTGCAGGCCCGCGTATGCCGGTGAGGCGGGCGCCGGCATTGCGTCGTAGGTCGGCGAGGGAACGCATGTGGGCCGCGGCGATCTCGTGTTCCCCCAGCCCGGCCATGCTCACCGCGAATGCTGTCGACGACGGCTGGATGGCTTCGGCAGGACCGGCGAGTCCGACGATGCCGATCATCGCGCCGGTGCGGGAATCGTGGATCGGTGCGGCCGCGCAGTACAGCGAGTGCAGGGCGTGGCTGAAGTGTTCGGACCCGACAACGCGAGCGGCCCGGTCGTCGGTCATCACCAGGCTGACCGCAGTGGTTGCCGTGGACCCTTCGTCCCAACGGCTGCCCTCGATCAGTTCGACCGAGTCGGCGGCCTCGAGCCAGCGTTGGGTCCCGCCGCGCCACAACAGGACCCCGTCGGCGTCGAAGATGCCCATCATCAGTTCGGAGTCATCGGTCGACTCGAGGAAGACCCGCTGCAACCGCTTGGCGCCATCGCCCAATGGGTTGTTGGACCGGCGGTCGGCGAACTCATCGGATGTGAGATGGATCGGCGTGTGCTTGTCCGGCCGCACCCCGGCGTCGAGCGACCGTTGCCACGACTCGACGACCTCGGCACGTGCGGCCGGTACCGCCAGCTCGGCAGTGATCTCGCATGCGTTTTCATCACCCCGACCGCGGACCGAACCCGTACCTTCCGTACTTGGAAGTATGGATCGTCGCATTCTCCGATGTTACCGCACGAGGTCTGACATGCCCGCGTGGCCGCGGCTTCCGGGCGTGATGATCCTACGAATGGGGGACGTCGGCGCCGACGATGCTGGCGGCCTTGTCGAGGCATTCCTGCCATTCACGACTGGGATCGGAATCGATGGTGATACCACCGCCGACTCCCAGGGTCGCGGCGCCGTCGGGGGTCACCGTGACCGTGCGGATCGCGACGTTGAGATCCAGACCCTGGCCCGGACCGGCCATCCCGATCGCCCCGCAGTAGACGCCGCGCGCGTGGGTCTCCCACTGCGCGAGCAATGTCATGGCGCGCAGTTTCGGTGTGCCGGTCACCGAGGCGGGCGGAAAGGTCGCGCGCAGCAACTCGTTGTTGCCCACGGCCGGGTCGACGATGGCCTCCACGCGCGACACCAGGTGCCAGACACCGGGCGCGCGGATCACCGTCAACAGATCTGCCACCCGGACCGATCCGGTGACCGCGACCCGTCCCAGGTCGTTGCGGACGAGGTCGACGATCATGACGTTCTCCGCAACGTCCTTTGCCGACGCGGCCAGCGTCTCGGGGTCCTCACTTGCCGGGAGGGTCCCCTTGATCGGCGCTGACGACACCAGGTTTCCGGTCCGCCGCAGGAAAGATTCTGGTGAGAAGCTGGCTACCGACCCCCAATCTCCTTGGAGAAAGGCGGATTTCGCAGGAAGAGTGGAAGCGGTGAGGTCGCCGAAGAACTCCATCGGGTCGCCGCCGATCTCGCCGGTGAACCCGGTGCAGACGCAGGCCTGGTAGACCTCGCCCGCGCGGATGGCCTCCAGGCATTTCCCGATCGCATCCAGATGTGGCTCACGCGGTGGCGGAACCCATTTCGCGGACCACCGGGTGTCCCCGGGTGGAAGGGGATTGCTCAGCGACCGCTGAATCCATGGTGCACAGGGCGATCCGTCGACGTGCTCGTGGTGCCACTGCCCGTCCCGCAGGATCACGATCTCGTCGGTCAGCCCACCGACGGCCGCGGGCAACGACGATTCGCCTGCGCGCACCGGGAAACCCAGATATCCGAACCAGAAGCGGTCCGGGGCGTCGGGCGGCGCGAAGCCCGGCCGTAGGTGGATCGACGGTGCGATCACCGCGTCGGCGTCCCACCAGTCGCCGATCAGCGCAGCGGGTGGCGGCAGTCCGGCCGCGACGGTATGTGCGTGCAGTGCACGCAAGACGTCGAGCGCCGGGGTGGTCACGCCTCGTAGCGGGGGAAGACCGGACTCGGCTTCGGGAGCTCGGTGCCGGCGACGAGGCGGTCGTCGACGGCCACGAACTGACGGCGGTCCGGATCGACGGCGAGCAGGTCGAGCATGCGGCCGGTCGACTCGGGCATCACCGGCTGTGCCAGCAGCGCCACGATGCGGACCACCTCGGCGCACACATGGAGCACCGTGGCGGTCCGGTCGAGGTCGGTCTTGGCGAGCTTCCACGGTTCCTGGGCCGAGATATAGCGGTTGGTGTCGGCGAGCACCGACCACATCGCCTCGATCCCGAGGTGGATCGCCTGGACGTCGAAATGTTCGCGGACCCGGGGCAACAGGGCGGCGGCCTTGTCCAGCAGGACGGTGTCCTCGGGCGTGTGCGGTCCGGGTGTCGGCACCGCACCGCCGAAGTATTTACCGATCATCGAGAGGGTGCGTTGCGCCAGATTGCCGAACTCGTTGGCGAGGTCGGCGTTGATACGGCTGATGATCGCCTCGGTGGAGTACGACCCGTCCTGGCCGTAGGAGAACTCGCGCAGGAAGAAGAACCGCACCGGGTCGAGGCCGAACTCGTCGATCAGCGCGTTCGGGTCGACGACGTTGCCCACGGACTTGCTCATCTTCTCGCCCTTGTTGAACAAGAAGCCATGGGCGAACACACGGTCGGGGAGTTCGATGGCCGCACTCATCAGGAACGCGGGCCAGTAGACGGTGTGGAACCGGATGATGTCCTTGCCGATGATGTGCAGATCCGCCGGCCAGAACCGGTCGAATGACGCGGCGTCATCGGGGAATCCGACGCCGGTGAGATAGTTCGTGAGCGCGTCCACCCACACGTACATGACGTGCTCGGGGTGGCCCGGGACCGGGACACCCCAGTCGAAGGTGGTACGGGAGATCGACAGGTCTGTGAGACCGCCCTTGACGAAGCTGACGATCTCGTTGCGACGCACATCGGGACGCAGGAACTCCGGGCGCGTCTCGTAGAGCTCGAGCAGTTTGTCCTGATAGGCCGACAGGCGGAAGAAGTACGTCTGCTCCTCGGTCCACGTCACGATGTGCCCGTTGTCGGCGGCGACGCGGTTGCCGTCGTCGTCGACCGTGGTGTCGGCCTCGGCGTAGAAGGTCTCGTCGCGGACGTCGTACCAGCCGGAGTAGGTGTCGAGGTAGATGTCGCCGGCATCGAACATGCGCTGCCAGATCGCCTCGGATGCACGCTTGTGGTCGGCGTCGCTGGTCCGGATGAACCGGTCGAAACTGGACCCGAGGCGTCGCTGCAGCGTCTCGAAACGGTCCGAATTGCGGTTGGCCAGGTCTGCGGTATCGATGCCCTCGGCCTGCGCTGTCTGCTGCATCTTCTGCCCGTGCACGTCGGTGCCGGTCAGGAATCGCACGTCGTAGCCGTCGAGCCGCTTGAACCGGGCGAGCGCGTCCGCCGAGATGTATTCGTAGGCGTGACCGATGTGGGGTGCGCCGTTGGGGTACGCGATGGCTGTGGTGAGGTAGAACGGTTCGCCTGCGCCGTGCGAGGCGTGATCAGCGGATACGGTGCGCGTCGAGTCGTCGGGCATAGTGTCGCCAAGGATACTTGGTGGACCGCCGTGCACGGATTGCACACCCGTGTTCGGCATGCTCAGTCGAAGCGGCGATACGGCTCGCATCCCGGCGGCGCCTTCGGCGCCTCACGCTTGACCAACTCGGGGATCTCCTTGGTCACCGGGGTCGAGTCCAGGTGGAACTTCTCGCCATGGTGGGCGAGGTCGATTCCCGGGCCCGACAGCAGGCGATAGGTGGCACTCGACCGGTCGATCGCCACCACGATCTTGGCGTCGCCGACAGCCATCCGGAAGGACAGGTAGGTCAGTCGGTTCGGCAGCCGCGGCGCAAAGGTGATCTTCCCGCCGAAGTCGCGCATTCCACCGAACCCGGCCACGCAGTCGGTCCATGCGCCCGCCAGTGCGGCGATGTGCAGTCCGCTCGAGACATTGTTGTGCAGATCGTGCAGGTCGGTGAACACCGACTCACACATCAGGTCATATGACAGGTCGAGGTAGCCGACCTCGGCGGCGACGACCGCCTCGCAGCACGCCGAGAGCGACGAGTCGCGCACCGTGAGCGGGTAGTAGTAGTCGAAATTGCGCAGCTTCTGCTCGGGTGTGAATGCATCGCCGAACATGTACATCGCGAAGACGAGGTCGGCCTGCTTGACCACCTGTTTGCGGTACAGGTCGTAATACGGATAGTTCAGCAGCAGTGGGTACCGGCCCACGGAGGACTCGAAGTCCCAGGCGCCGAGCAAGGTGAACGACTCACATTGCTGATGCACCCCGAGCGCGTCGTCGTACGGGATGGACATGTCGTCGGCACAGGACTCCCAGTGCGCGGCCTCCGCATCCGTCACCCCGAGTTCACGCGCCACATCGGGACGGCGGTGTACCGCCGCCACCGCATCCCGAAGGTTCTGTTGCGCTGCGAGATTGGTGAAGACGTTGTTGTTCACCACGGCGGTGTACTCGTCGGGGCCGGTGACGCCGTCGATGCGGAACTTGCCGTTGACATCGTGGTGGCCGAGGCCGGCGAACAGCCGTGCCGTCTCGACGAGCAGCTCGAGGCCGCATTCGGTCTCGAATTGTTCGTCGTTCGTGGCCCGCAGATATCGGGCCGTGGCGTTCGCGATGTCGGCGCTCACGTGCACCCCGGCCGTGCCGGCGGGCCAGTAGCCCGAACACTCGTCGCCGTTGATGGAGCGCCACGGGAACATCGCCCCGCGCTGCCCGAGTTCGGCGGCGCGGCTCTTCGCCTTGTCCATCGTGGCGTGCCGCCACCGGAGTTCTTCACCGGCCGCCGCGGGCACGGTGTAGGTGAGCATCGGGAGGATGAAACTCTCCGTGTCCCAGAAGGTGTGGCCGTCGTATCCCGGGCCGGTCAGTCCCTTTGCCGGGATTGCCCGTGACTGCCCTCGGGCGCCGGCCTGCAGCACGTGGAACAGGGCGAAGCGCAGCGCCTGTTGCAGCTCCGGATCGCCGTCGAGTTCGACGTCGGCATCGCGCCAGAAGTCTTCCAGATAGCTGATCTGGTCGGCTTTCAGTGCCTCCCAGCCGGTTTCCATGGCCATGGCCAGGGCCGCGTCGACCTGGGCGCGTAGGGCGGGCACCGAGCGGCGTGCCGACCATCCATAGCCCATGTACTTGGTCAGCGTGAGCTTCTTGCCGACCGGCACATTCGCGGCGACGGTGAGTCGGGCCAGGTCGGCGTCGGCGCGGATGAACGCATCGGCCTTGTCGGGGAACTCGATCTCGTGGTCCATCCCGGCCGCCACGTGCAGACCCGACTGCTTGGTGTGGTGGACGAGCATGCCCCAATAGTTGCGGCACGCGGCGAGGTCGGAGACCAGCGGCTGGTCCAGGGCTGCGGCCAGACGGGGGTCGTTCCCCGGTGCGGGCACCGGTTCGTTGGCCAGCAGATCGGACTGCAGGACCAGTTTCATGTCCTCGCCGATCGGTTCGACCTCGTAGTGGATCGCCGCGATCGTGCGTTTGGTGAACGACACCAGACGCTCGGAGCGGATCCGGACGGTCCGGCCCGTCGGCGAGGTCCACAGCGTGTGACGCCGCAGTGTCCCGGTCCGGAAGTCCAGGGTTCGTTCGTGTTCCACGGTGCGGCCGTACCGCAGATCCATCGGCTCGTCCTCGACGAGCAGCCGGATGATCTTGCCGTCGGTGACGTTCACCACGGTCTGGCCGGATTCGGGGTAACCGTAGCCACTTTCGGCGTAGGGCAGACCGCGCAGTTCGTAGAAGCCGTTCAGATAGGTCCCGGGATGATCGACCGGCTCACCCTCTTCGAAGGTGCCCCGCAGCCCGATGTGCCCGTTGGAGAGGGCGAACAGCGTCTCGGTGCGCCCGAGCATGTCGACATCGAGTCCGCGCCAACGCAGCTGCCAGGGGTGGATGTCGAAACCGTGTTCCACCGCGCCCGGGCTCATGCGGACACCAGCTCGTCGAGATCGTTGACGACGCGGTCGGCGCCTGCGGCGGCCATGGCGGCAGCCTGTCCGCCGCCGACCCGATCGATGGCGACGACGTAGCCGAACTTCCCGGCGACCGCCGCCTCGACACCGGAGATGGCGTCCTCGAAGACCGCTGCCTGCGCCGGTTCCACACCCATCAGCTCGGCGCCCAACAGAAACGAGTCGGGCGCGGGCTTGCCACGCAAGCCCTTGGCGACGATGTCGAGACCATCAACCCTCACCTCCACGAATTTCGTGAGGTCGGCGGCGTCCAACACGGCTGCTCCATTCTTCGACGACGTCACGACCGCGATGCGCAGGCCGGCTTCGCGGGCGGCCTCCAGGTACCGCACCGAACCAGGGTAGGGATCCACACCCCCGGCTTCCAGGGTCGACACGAACTGTTTGTTCTTTCCGTCTCCGATGGCGGCCATCGTCTGCTCGGACACGTCATCGATCCGGCGCGAGTGGAGGAATGCGCGAACCCCGTCGTCGCGGGGACGACCGTCGACGTAGTCGAGGTAGTCCTGCTCGGTGAACGGGGTGAAGCCCTCGGGATCCCGCTGGGAGAGGAAGGAGTCGAATGCCTCTTTCCACGCATGGCGATGCAGGACCGCGGTGGACGTCAACACGCCGTCGAGATCGAAGAGTGCGACCGATATGGCATCTGGCAAACCCAACACAGGGGGAACGCTACCTGTCCGGAGGGCGGCTGGCGCGGCGTGCGCGGGATTGACAGGAGCCTGCCGCGTCGGCGCCGGTGCGGTCGATCATCGGTGACGCCGGCATCGTGCTTCCGGAACCTGATCCACTCCTGTTGTGCGAGCGGGCGATCACGTTTCTCGGTGAACCGGCGTGCACCTCATCGCGGATCGCAGCGGTGTCACCGGAGTTCAGGATTTCGATCAGGCGTGGAAGGCCGGCGACCGCCTCGGGTCCCAGCGCGGGGGTCGCGAAGGGGCGCGAGGCCGGTGGAGCACGGAGTCCTCAACCGCGCGGGGGGCGAGCCCGTCGTCCAGGTCACGCCACGATCGGGCCATGTGACGACGCCGTCGACGGCGTCGAAACAGTCTGCGTCACCGACATTTCCGCATCCGACCCTCGCCGCTGCCATGCCCCGCCGAGGCCGACCCGTCGCGGCATCGGCGGGTCGGTGCCTGATTCTTTGTGGCCCAGACAACTTCGAGATACCGCGTATGCGTTGCCGCGCCGGTCCGACATGCCGACGTCGTCGGTGCACAGTCACCCCGACCGTGACTGTGATCCCGCTGTCAACTGAGAACGCACAGTACCAGATTTCCGATGTCGCACCTGGAACAGGATTCGGTGGCGCCGTGTGGAAATTGGATTGGCCGCTCGAAGGTCTCCGGAGAAGATGGACCGATGACTCGCCGATTCGCACAAGTGGACGTCTTCTCCTCCATCCCGGTCGCCGGAAATCCGGTGGCCGTCATCATCGACTCCGAAGGCCTCGATGATGCGCAGATGGCGGCATTCGCCCGCTGGACGAACCTCTCGGAGACGACCTTCGTGCTGCCTCCGACGCATCCCGACGCCGACTACCGTCTGCGGATCTTCACCCCGTCGGCGGAATTGCCCTTCGCCGGACATCCGACCCTGGGTTCGGCACACGCGTGGCTGGCCGCCGGGGGGTCGCCCAAGGGGGAGCGGATCGTCCAGGAGTGCGGCGTCGGGCTGGTGCCGCTCCGGTCCGAGGGCGAGCGGCTGGCGTTCGCGGCCCCGCCGCGGATTCGATCCGGGGCGGTCGATGAAGCGGTCGTGCGTGAGGTCGTCGGGGCGCTCGGGCTGACGACCGACGAGGTCTCCGCGGCCGAATGGGTCGCCAACGGGCCCGACTGGATGGTGCTGAGGTTGGCATCGGGCCATCGGGTGGTGGAGGTCCAACCCGATATGGCGGCGCTCGGCACCTACGAGGTGGGACTGATCGGCGCCTACGACGGCGGCCTGCCGGGCGAGCCCGACGTCGCATTCGAGGTCCGCGCGTTCGCGCCCGGTCTCGGGGTGGCCGAGGACCCGGTCACCGGCAGCCTCAATGCGGGGATCGCCGTCTGGCTCCGCGAGGAAGGACTCGCGCCCGCGTCGTACGTCGCCGCGCAGGGCACCGCACTCGGCCGATCGGGGCGGGTTCACGTCGTCGACGACGGCACCGACATCTGGGTGGGGGGTGCGACGGTCACGGTCGTCGCTGGCACAGTGGTGCTGTGAGTCAGACAGCGGAGACCGAGAGCAACAAGGCCGCGCGCAAGCGTCGTCGTCGGGAGCCGCCGCCGGACCCGACGCCGCTGGCCGGTCTGGTCGACTCCCACACGCATCTCGCCGCCTGTGGTGGGCGGGATCCCGAATCGGTCCGCGACATCCTCGATCACGCGGCACGTGTGGGCGTCGATCAGGTCGTCACGGTCGCGGACGACATGGTCGACGCACGCTGGGCGGTCGACGCGGCGCGGTGGGATCAGCGCGCGTTTGCCGCGGTGGCGCTGCACCCCATGCATGCCGGCGACCTCGACGACGCCGCCAAGGCCGAACTCGAACAGATGGTCACCGATCCGCGCGTGGTCGCTGTGGGAGAGACCGGCCTGGACTACTACTGGCCCGGCAAGTCCGAATCCTGCGCGAGCCCCGAGGTGCAGGCCGAGGCGTTCCGCTGGCATATCGACCTGGCGAAGCGGGTCGGCAAGCCGCTGATGATCCACAATCGCGAGGCCGACCGTGATCTGCTCGACATCCTGGCTGCCCAGACGGCGCCGGAGACCGTGATCATGCACTGCTTTTCCGGTGACCAAAACGTTGCACGCGAATGTATCGAGCGGGGCTATCTGTTGAGCTTCGCGGGCACGGTCAGCTTCGCGAACGCGGCAGAATTGCGGGCGGCTGCCGAGATCGTGCCGGACGAGCAGATCCTGGTGGAGACCGACGCGCCGTTCTTGACGCCGCATCCCTATCGTGGCCAGCCAAATCAGTCATACTGCCTGCCGTACACCGCCCGGGCATTGGCGGAGGTGCGCGGTATCGACGACGTGGCGATGGCCCGCATTCTCGGGGCCAATGCGCGACGCGCGTATCAGCTGCCTTTGCAGTAATCATCCCTGTTCGTTATCGTATTGTGATCCCGCTGCCGTGGGGGCAGCGATTCCGGCCAGATTGGGCTGTGTAGTCCGGGGGGCTCAGGGGTCGCTTGTTGTCGCAGTGCGGAGGCCCGTGTCCCCGATCAGGATGTAGATCTTTGTCTGTTCTCGCTCGCATCAACCAGTCGCAGTCCACGCGCGCTCGCGTCGCCGTCGGCGCCGTGCTGGCCACCCTCACCGCGGGCGGCATCATGGGCGTCGTCGTCCACAAGGACGTCAAGGTCGACGTGGACGGCCAGGTCCACCACGTCTCCACCATGGCGTTGTCGGTCGACTCCGTGCTCCGCTCGCAGGGCTTCGACCCCGAATCCGGCGACCAGGTGTCGCCGCCGCTGCACGCGGGTGTCGGAGATGGGCAGACGATCACGTTCAACCGACTCAAAGAGGTGACTCTCGACGTCGACGGTCGACGCCAGGTGGTCAAGACCACCGCGACAGACCTCCAGCAGTTCCTCGCCGAACGCGGACTGACCGACAGTGCGAGCGACACCAACTTCCCGAAGACGAAGGCTCTGCCCGTCGACGGCGCCGTCGTGGATGTCGCGACACCCAAGCGTGTGGTCCTCACCGACGGTGTGACGACCTACCGTCCGGTGCTCGCGGCCAAGACGGTCGGTGAACTGCTCGCCGAGAGTGGCAAGCCCCTCGGCGGCGACGACAAGGTGACCCCGGCCGCCGACACCCCGGTGAGCGAGAACATGAAGATCACGGTGACCCGTATCCGCTCCATGGACAGCACCGTCACCGAAGACGTCGCGCCGCCGGAGATCGAGCAGAAGGATCCGACGCTGGTGCGCGACCGCAAGGTCGTGGTAAAGCCGGGTAAGCCGGGTGAGGCCAAGGTCACCTATTCGATCACCATGGTCAACGGCAAGGTCGTCAAGCGCGACAAGCTCGACTCCGAGGTGCTCACCGAACCGATCGCCGCCACCGTCAAGGTCGGTACCAAGGCAGGTGCGCCGTTCGTGCCGGACGGCTCGGTGTGGGACCAGCTCGCGCAGTGTGAGGCGACCGGGAACTGGGCCATCAACACCGGCAACGGCTTCTACGGCGGCGTCCAGTTCGATCAGAACACCTGGGCCCGGTGGGGCGGCCTGGAGTACGCGCCGCGTCCCGACCTGGCCAGCCGCGAGGAGCAGATCGCGATCGCCAAGAAGACCCAGGCGGCTCAGGGGTGGGGCGCATGGCCGTCCTGCTCGTCGAAGCTGGGCCTGCGCTGAGCGACGCGCCGCGGCTCCTCGGGCCCGCGCAGATCCGTCAACTCGCCGACGAACTCGGCGTACGGCCGACGAAAACGCTCGGCCAGAATTTCGTGCACGACGCCAACACCGTGCGCCGTATCGTCGCCGAGTCGGGCGTCGGGCCCGCTGATGTCGTGCTCGAGGTCGGCCCAGGGCTCGGTTCGCTGACCCTGGCCCTTCTCGGCACCGCTGGACGGGTGATCGCCGTCGAGATCGATCCCGTGCTCGCCGGGCGGCTCCCACAGACCGTCGCCGACTTCGCGCCCGGCCAGGCGGCCTCCTTCGAGGTGGTCACCGCCGACGCGATGTCGGTGCGACGCGACGATCTCCCCACGGCGCCGACCGCGCTCGTCGCGAATCTGCCGTACAACGTCGCAGTGCCCGTCCTCCTTCATCTGCTCGGCGAACTCCCCAATATCGCAACCGCTTTGGTGATGGTGCAGGCGGAGGTGGCCGACCGTCTCGCCGCCGGTCCCGGTAGCCGCGTCTACGGCGTCCCGAGCGTGAAGGCGCGCTACCACGGTGCGGTTCGGCGCGCCGGTGCGGTCGGGCGCAATGTGTTCTGGCCCGAGCCGAAAGTCGAGTCCGGACTGGTGCGGGTCGATCGCACCGACACCTACCCGAACGACCCCGTGTTGCGCGCGAAGGTCTTCGCGGTGATCGATGCGGCGTTCGCGCAGCGCCGCAAGACCATGCGGTCGGCCCTGGCCTCCTGGGCCGGAGGCGCCGCCGAGGCCGAACGCCGCCTACGCGCCGCCGGCATCGACCCCGGTGTGCGTGGTGAACGCCTCGACGTCGACGCCTTCGTCCGGCTCGCGACAGTGGAGTAGCCGAGCGCACTGGCGGGGGCCGAGACCTCTGCCGTCGGGTCCGGTCGGCGGACCACACGCCAACCTCGCCGGTCGGCACGGTCAGAGCATTCATCGTGCGTCGATTACGCTGAATTCCTGTGTCTCGAACGTCGTTGTCGGTGGTGTCCGACGCAGTCACCGTGCGGGTCCCGGCCAAGGTCAACCTGTACCTCGGTGTGGGCCCGCTCCGCGGCGACGGCTATCACGACCTGGTGACGGTCTTCCAGGCGTTGTCGTTGTGCGATGACGTGCGGCTGAGTCGTTCCACCGAACTGCACATCGCCACACAGGGCGAAGGGGCCGCCGAGGTTCCCGCCGACGACTCGAATCTCGCGGTGCGTGCGGTCAAGGAGGTGGCGCTGCGCGGCGGCCGACCGCCGAGGGTCGCCATCGATGTCACCAAGCGCATACCGGTGGCCGGAGGAATGGCGGGTGGGAGCGCGGACGCTGCCGGCGCCCTGGTCGGCGCCGTCAATCTCTGGGGCCTCGACATGGACCGCACCGAGTTGTCCGAGATCGCCGCCGGTCTGGGCAGCGACGTTCCGTTCGCCCTGCACGGAGGAACGGCATTGGGCACCGGTCGTGGTGAGAAGCTCATGCCGATCCTGGCGCGCGGCGAGTTCCACTGGGTGCTGGCGATGTCTCGGTCCGGATTGTCCACACCGGCCGTCTATCGCGAACTGGACCGGTTGCGGGAGAACCGGTCCGACACCGAGATCGTCACCGAACGACCGGACGCCCTCATGTCGGCGCTCACCTCGGGTGATCCGCGGGTCGTCGCGCCGCTGTTGCACAACGATCTTCAGCCGGCCGCACTGAGCCTGCAGCCGACGCTGCGCCGGACGCTGCGAGCGGGTATCGACGCCGGGGCACTCAACGGGATTGTGTCCGGCTCCGGGCCGACCTGCGCGTTCCTCTGTGCCGACGAGACGTCGGCGGTCAACGTCGCGGCGGAGTTGTCGGGTGCCGGCGTGGCCCGGGCAGTGCGGACCGCGAGCGGTCCGGTGCCCGGTGCCCGTGTGATGACGGAGTGAGTCAGCTGCCGAAGACGTTGATGGCGTTGCCGTAGGCGCGCAACGCCGCGATCGAGCCGTTGTACCGGCTCAGATCCACCCGCGTGGGCACGCCCGGCAACCAGCCGGAACTGGTGAACTGCCAAAACGTCCAGGTCCGCCAGCCGCCGCGCGGCATCTGCGGGGCACCGCGGCCGTTGTAGGACGCGATCCACAGCGGATGGTCGGCGAACTCACGCGTAGCGCCCATCGCGGTGTTCCAGAATTGCGGGTAGGTGTACAGGATGGTCTTGCGGCCGGTCAGCGGTTCGAGTACCGCGAAGAACTCCCGCACCCATGCCGCCAGAGCTCGTGGACCGAGACCGCCGGAATGCTCGAGATCGAGGACCGGTGGCAGGTCGAGGATGCCGTTCTGGCCGAGCACCACGGTCGCGTAGAAGATGGCCTGTTGCGCGGCCGAACGGCTCGGGTCCGCGTAGTGATAGGTGCCGCGGATGAGGCCGGCGGCCCGCATCGCGAGACTGTCCGGGACGAAGTACGGATTGACGTACCAGGTGGACTCGGTCGCCTTCACCATCGCCAGCTGTTGGCCCGCGGCACGCACGGCGAACCAGTTGATCGACGCACCGCCGGGGTGCTGATGGCTGGAGACGTCGGGTCCCACCTGCGGGGCCGCGGGGGCGGGTGCCGATGCCATCGCCGGGATGAGTCCGACGGTGGTCGCGATGGCTGTGGTCATGATCACTCGACGAAGGATCACTCGACCCACGCTAGGGGATCGGCGGTGTCCACGCAGGTCATTCGCCGAGCGAGCGATATCAGGCAGGAAGCCCAGAAATGCGCCCTCGGCAACGCGGCCGCTGACATGATGTCGACGGCGGCGCTGGCCTTTCTCTGGGGCGCTGTCCGACGTCGCCCGTTCGTGGGTGCCGATGCCGAGGCGCTAGGGTCTACCGAGTGGCACCATCGAATCCGGTCGCGCTGATCAACGCCGACCGCATCAGCAAGAGTTACGGCATCAAGCCGTTGCTGGAATCGGTGTCCCTGGGTGTTCACGAAGGTCAGCGCATCGGTGTGGTGGGCCTCAACGGCGGTGGCAAGACGACGCTGCTGGAGATTCTGGGCGGCATCACCGAGCCCGACAGTGGGCGCATATCGCATGCCGGAGACATCCGGGTCGCGACGGTCACCCAGCGCGGCGAACTCCCGGTCGGCGCGACCGTCGCCGAGGTCGTCGTCGGCGGCCCCGAGGTCGCTGCACACGAATGGGCCGGCGACCCGCGAATCCGCGGCATCCTGAACGGCATCGGCATCGACGGCCTGCTCGACGCGCGGGTCGACGAACTGTCGGGCGGGCAGCGCCGTCGGGTCGGACTGGCGACCGCGCTCGTGTCGGAGGCGGATCTGCTGATCCTCGACGAACCGACCAACCACCTCGACGTCGAGGGGGTGCAGTGGCTGGCCGAGCATCTCGTCTCCCGACGCAGCGCCCTCGTCGTGGTCACTCACGACCGATGGTTCCTCGACACCGTCGCCACCCGCACCTGGGAAGTACATTCGGGCCGCGTCGACGAATACGAGGGCGGCTACAACGACTGGATGTTTGCGCGTGCGGAGCGGTCCCGCCTGTCCGATGCCGCCGAGGAGCGCCGACGTAACCTGGCCCGCAAGGAACTCGCCTGGCTGCGCCGTGGCCCCCCGGCCCGCACGTCCAAACCGCGCTACCGGATCGAGGCGGCCGAACGCCTGATCGCCGACGTCCCGCCACCGCGGGACTCGGTCACGCTGTCGGCGTTCGCGAAACGCCGATTGGGCCGGGTCGTCATCGAACTCGAGGACGCACACATCACCACCCCGGCCGGGGACACTCTGCTCGACGACCTCACCTGGCGACTCGCACCAGGTGAACGCATCGGTCTCGTCGGCGTCAACGGTTCGGGTAAGACGACCTTGCTGCGTGCCCTCGCCGGCACCGTCGACGTCTCGCCGGGCCGTCGCAAAGAGGGCACGACCGTCTCGATCGGGTGGCTGCGCCAGGAACTCGACGACCTCGACGAAGACCAGCGGGTGCTCGACGCCGTCGAGGCTGTGGCCACACGAATCATGGTGGGGGACAAGGAGTTGTCTGCCGCCCAGCTCGCCGAGCGTCTGGGCTTCACGCCGGCCCGGCAGCGCACACCCGTCGGCGACCTCTCCGGCGGGGAGCGCCGACGACTGCAGATGACCCGGGTGTTGATGGCCGAACCCAACGTGCTGCTCCTCGACGAGCCGACCAACGACCTCGACATCGACACGTTGCAGCAGGTGGAGGATCTGCTCGACAACTGGGCCGGCACACTCGTCGTGATCAGCCACGACCGCTACCTGATCGAGCGGATCTGCGACAGCACATGGGCGCTGTTCGGCGACGGCAGGCTGACCAACCTGCCGGGCGGGATCGACCAGTACCTGCAACGCCGCCGCGAGATCCGTGGCTCGGCAAACGCTTCGGCCTCGACGGTGGGCCGTTCGACGGCCGCGCAATCGGGTGGCACCGATGCCCCCACGGATTCACGTCCGGCGGTGAGTGCGTCCGAACACCGGGAGGCGCGCAAGGTGATGAATCGGCTCGAGCGTCAGATCGCGCAGCTGAGCACTCGGGAGGAGCGCCTGCACGCCGAATTGGTCGAAGCGGCAACGGAACCCGACAAGCTGATGAAGCTTCACGCCGAGCTCAAGGAGGTCGTCGACGCCAAGGAGACGGCCGAGACGGAATGGTTGGAGGCGGCCGAGCGCGTCGAGTGATCCTTCGGCGCCCGATGCGCCCGATGCGCCCGATGCGCCCGATGCGCCCGATGCGCCCGATGCGCCGGAAGCACCAGCAGCACCCGATACGCGCGTGGTCAGCGCCGGATCGCGGCGTTCACCATCGTGGCGATCGCAACGGCGCCGGCCTGATTGATGTGATACGGATAGGCGATCGTCCGCGAGAGTGCGCTTTCATACCACGGGTTGATCAGGTTGCACGGATCATGGCCTGCCGAACGGCGATTGGCGTCGATGAACGTGCCGTTCACCTTGGCCGTCGCCCGGCGCAGCGCATCACCGGCGCGGTCGAAGACGCGATTCATCCACCGGACGTCGGGGTCACTGATCGGGACCATCGGCCAGCATCCGTGGGCGCCCATGAAGCCGCCGATGCCCACCACGATGATCTGGGCGCGTGGGGCTCTGGCGCGAATCGCACGCAGCGCCGGCGTCACCCGGTTCTCCATCCGGGCGACACGCCAGCGGACCTCGGCGGCGAGGCGCCGATCGGAGCGGCAGAACCGATCGGTGAACGGTGCGGTGTTGCAGTGTGAGACGATCGCTCCCCACCGCATGTCGTTGCCGCCGATACTCACGGTGATCACCTGGGCGTCGGACGGTACGAGCCGTAGCTGGGGCGGCTTCACACCCGCCGCCGTCCGCTGTCCGGCGCGGTACAGGTTCGGTGCCTGCGCTCCGGCGCAGGAGGTGTCCACGAAGCGTCGCGGCAGCGTCATGGCCGCCACGATCGCCGGATAGTTGAAAGCGGACCTCTTGCAGCCGAGGAAGTAGTCGGGCGTCGGGGTGAAGAAACCGCCGGACGCTCGGGAATCACCCATCGCGACGTAGACCCCACCGGTGTAGCGCACCGGCGACGATGCGGGCGCAGCGTGCGCAGTTGGTGCTGTGACGGCACCCACGACGGTCATCGCGACCATCGTCACCATCAGTAGGACGGCACCCCGGCCACCCCGTACCTCTCGCGGACCCACCGCAACCCCTCACGACGCGACTACCCGCGGGTCAACCCCGCGTCCACAGGATTGTAGGGGAGAACACACCCGTGCCTCGCAGTGAGCGCCCTCGCGACGCGACTCACACCCGTCGAAGATCGTTGCATCGGACCGCGAAATCGTCGATGAGCTCGGCGGTTCGGGTGGGCTGGATCAGCGGGAACAAGTGGGTGGCGTGGGGCAGCACGCGGAGTTCGGAGTTCGGCGACAGACCGAGAAATCGCTGCTCATGGATGCGGAACTGATCCCAACCGCCGTTGAGGAACTCGACGGGTCCGGGATACCGGGCGATCTCGTCGAGCGCGTCGAACCTCGACAGTTCGCCGACCACATCGCGAATCGAGTGCAGCGCGAGCCCGCCTGCCTCCATGTCGTGCGCGACCCGCTGTCCCACGGCCAGGCGCGTCAGACCTTTGCTGATCGAGGCCGCTTGCCGGGGCAGGACACTGGTCGCGGTCCCGAACAGCCGGAACGGGGCCGCCAGTAGTCTGCTCGGCTGCGCGGTCGCACACATCACCACGAGTCCGGACACCGCCTCGGGATGGCGACCGGCCAGGGCCATCGCGACGTAACCACCGAGGGACATGCCCGCGACCACCGCCGGTTCGCCGACCTCACGCACGGCGTCGAGGGTTGCCCGGACCGCGCCGTCCATCGTGAAGGTCTCGTCCGCGCGGGTGCCGTGGCCGGGAAGGTCGGGGGTCCGTACCTCTCGGCCCGGGATTCCGGCGGCGATGCGGTGTAGGGAAGCTCCACTGACCCGGAGTCCATGGACGAGGACGACAGGGACCGGCAACACTTCGCGCGCTGTGCTCATCGGGCGCCAGTATCCCACCCGAGGTGACCGAATCGCCGAACTCCCGGTGAACTATCCCGACATGTCGACGGTCCGGTCGATCCCGATGCGGTCGAGGAAGCCGCGATCGTGCGACACCACGAGGAGCGCGCCGGTCCACTCGGACAGCGCGGCGACGAGTTCCTCGGTGGTGACGATGTCGAGATTGTTCGTCGGCTCGTCGAGGATGAGGAGCTTCGGGGCCGGGTCGGCGATCAGTGCGATGGCCATCGCGGTCCGAAGTCGTTCACCACCCGACAGCTCGCGCAGGACCCGATCGGCGCGAGCTCCGCGGAACAGGAAGCGCGCCAGGTGCGCTCGCACATCCTGGACCGGAACCTCGGGATGGGCGTGGATCACCGCCTCCGCGATCGACATCTGATCGTCGTGGAACGTGATCCGCTGGGGAACATACGCATACGGCACCACCACCCGGCCCGCGGACATGAGGCTCGTGAGCAGCGTGGTCTTGCCGGATCCGTTGCCGCCGACCAATGCGACGCGTTCCGGGCCGTCGATTCGCAACCTGTCGTCGTCGATCACCTGTGCGCGGGTGGCGAGTTCGACCGCCGGCATCGTGATGCGGGCGGTTCGGTCGTCGCGGACGTCCTCGCGGGCCGCGTCGAGTCGCGCGGATGCCGTTGTCACATCGTCGCGGTGTGCGGTGCGCAGTTTGCCGGCCGACACCTGTGCGGCATTGCGGCGTGCGTGGGCGAGAATTTTCGGAACCCGCTTCTCGCGCTCCGCGGTCGCCGCCGTCCGCGCGCGACGATCGAGTTTGATCTGTGCCTCCACCATCTCGCGCCGCTGCTTGCGGAGATCGTTGGCGGCGGCCGCGACCGAGGCCTCGGCGCTCTCCTGCTCGGCCTCGAGAGTCGCGCGGTAGAGCGAATACGGCCCGCCGAACAGACGGATGTCACCGCGATACAACTCGAGGGTGGCGTCGACGCGCTCGAGCAACTCGAGGTCGTGGCTCACCACCACGACGGTGCCGCCGAACCGGGCAATGACGTCGAACAACCTTGTGCGCGAGCTGGTATCGAGGTTGTTGGTCGGTTCGTCGAGGAGTAGTACCGCCGGTCGCCGGAGCAGCTGGGCCACGATTGCGAGCAGTGTCGCCTCACCACCCGACAAACTGTCGATACGACGATCGAGATCCGTGGGCAGGGCGAGTGCGGACAGCTGGCCGATCGCCCGGTCCTCGATGTCCCAGTCGTCGCCGACGACCGCGAAGTCGTTCTCGTCGAGCGAACCGTTCTCGATCCGTGTGATGGCGGCGCGTATCTCGCCGATCCCGAGTGCCTCGGCCACCGTGACGTCACCATCGTCGTAGGGATGTTGCGCCACCAGGGCGACGTCGCCGCGGACACCGACGCTGCCGGATCGGGGTCTGAGGTCACCCGCGATGAGCCTCAGGAGGGTGGTCTTCCCGGCGCCATTGGCGCCGACCAGGGCGTAGATCCCGTCCGAGATGGTCTGGGAGACATGGTCGACGACCGGGGTGCCGTCGGGCCACGCGAACGTGAGGTGCGACAGCGTGATCGACGGTGCCGGACGGGCAGATGGGGACATGGACATGAACTGCCTCCTGAGGGTGGGTGGCGTCGGCGCAATGGCGCACGGGACGGCTTGGGACCAACCTCAGATGTTCATGATGCGGGCATTCCCCTTTATTCGACGGAGTCGGCATCGCCGACGACCCCACCACGGTAGCGCAGTCCGTCGAATGTGCCAATCCCTTTCCGTCGATACCGGGGGCCGACGGTGCGTGGCCGAAGCTTCGCGGCCGAGGGTCCGCGGCGACCCGGCGAGGCGCTAACGTGGCCGCATGTCGTTCATTCGCACCTCGGTTGCCAACGGTGTCGGTGAGATCGTTCTCGACCGGCCGAAAGCTCTCAACGCCCTGGATCAGATCATGATCGACGACATGTATCGCGTGCTCTCGGAGTGGGGGGACGACGACACGATCGACACCGTGCTGGTGACGTCGGCGAGCGATCGCGCGTTCTGCGCCGGCGGCGACATCCGGGCCATCCGGGAGTACGCCCTGGCCGGCGATCACGCGGCGGTCAGCCGCTACTTCGCGAGTGAATACCGGCTCGATCAACTGGTTGCCGACTACCCGAAGCCGTATGTCGCCGTGATCGACGGTGCGGCCATGGGCGGCGGCTTGGGGATCAGTGTGCACGGCGAGGTCCGGATCGTCAGCGAGAAGGCCATGATCGCCATGCCGGAGACGGCGATCGGGTTCTTCCCCGACATCGGCTCCACCTACTTCCTTCCGCGGCTGCCCGACGGAGTGGGAATGTGGTTGGGCCTGACGGGTGCTCGCATCCGTGGTGCGGATGCCGTGGAGATCGGCATGGCCACGCACTTCGTCGATTCCAGGCAGATCGGCGGGGTCGCGGAGCGGCTGCGTGCCGGTGCACCGATGGTGGAGGTTCTCGGCGATCATCGGGATCGTCCAACGTCCGCGATACCGCTGCGCAAGGTCGGCGAGTACTTCGCGGACGAGAACCCCTCGGCCATCCTCGGCGGTCTGCGCGGCGCCGTCGGTGACGAGTGGGCGGCACAGATGATCGAGCTCATCGAGCAGGCGTCGCCGACCAGTCTCTGGGTCACCGCAGCCATGATCGAGGCAGGCGCGCGATCGATGCTCGACGAATGCTTTGACCGTGAACTGTATGCGGCGGAGCGGATCACGGCGACCAACGACTTCGCCGAAGGGGTGCGGGCAGTGTTGGTGGACAAGGACCGCGAGCCGCGGTTCGACCCCGTGTCCATCGACGACGTCGACCCCGAGGTGGTCGCCCGGATCGTCGGAGTCGCCTGACAACGACAGTTCAGGGGCTCAGTTCGAACCAGCCCGACAACGTCACGGCCGACGGTGCGGCCGCCGTCGCCGACGGCACGGACCCCACTGCGGGGGATGGGGATCCGCTCGACGGGGTCGACTCGTCGACGTCGTAGGAGACATCGTCGTCAGGGGCGAACGGATCGGCATCGGAGCGTGGCGCCGTCGGACAGGTGAACGTCGCGGAAGCGCGTTGCGCGGACATCGATCTGATCGACAGCGCACAGGTCGGCGAGTGGTAGTACGTGCCGGCGACAGAGATCCCGACGGCGGCGTTGATCGGCCCGGTGAGCGGCCCCACCTTCGGGCGGACATCGCCGATGGGCGGCAACACCCCGCCCGTGAGGTCGCCGACCAGGAACTCGACCTGTGCGCCATCGGTGCCCGGACCCTTGAACACGAACAACAAACTGTCCGGAGGTACCTCCGGGTCAGGGTTGCCCCATCGGCTGAAGCCGTAGCAGGCGACGTCGGCGTCGCGAGCCGATGCGGTTCGGTCGCGGCCGTCGGCCGTCTGCCCGGTCCCGGACATGGCGACATACAGCGTTCCGGAACGGAATTCGAGGTCGTGTCCGGCACGTTCGATGCGGCCGCGGGATGGCTCTTCGCGACATCGGGCGGCGTCGAGACGGGCCGATGCGGTGGCCGGCACCGAGGTCGACGTCGAGGATGTCGAGGGGGCCGTCGTATCCGAAGAGCCGCACGCCGACAGCACGATCAGAGCCGCAACCGCGACCATCGACCTGACGAGGAGTCGCGCCGATCTGGCCGCACGCCTCTCAATCCGCTGTTGCGACAAGGGGTTCGAGCGTGAGGTCGGGATGTTCCTTCTGGACGTACTGAAGCCGCCATTTGTCGCTGAACAACGCGAGTACAGCTCCGTCGGTCCGTGTGAAGACCTCGACGCCGCGTTGGCGGCCGAGTTCGACGGCGCTGTCGGGGTCGGTGCGCCGGGCCAGGGCGTATCCGAGCGGCTCGATGACGGTGTCCACGTTGAACTCGGATTTCATGCGGGCCGTGACGACTTCGAACTGCATCGGTCCGACGGCGGCGAGGACCGGGGAGGCGTCCCCGCGCAGTTCGTTGCGCAGCACCTGCACGACGCCTTCGCTGTCGAGTTGTTCCATGGCCTTGCGAAACTGCTTGTACTTGTCGGCGGTGGTCACGCGGATCGCCGAGAAGTGTTCCGGCGCAAACGACGGGATCGGCGGGTACTGGACCTTCGACTCGACGAAGAGGGTGTCGCCGGGTGCCAGTGCCATCGCGTTGACCAGGCCGACGACGTCACCGGGGTAGGCGCGGTCGACGGTGGAGCGATCGCGACCGAAGACGGCCTGGGCGTACTTGGTGGCGAAGGGTTTTCCGGTTTGGGCGTGTGTGACGACCATGCCCCGCTCGAACTCGCCCGAGACGATTCGCATGTACGCGAGCCGGTCGCGGTGGCTGGTGTCCATACCAGCCTGGACCTTGAACACCACCGCGCTGAACGGGTCGGTGACCTCGCGGACGGTGCCGTCGACGTCGTCGCGCCCGGCCGGTGGTGGGGCCAGTTCGACGAGGGTCTCGAGGAGTTGGCGCACACCGAAATTCAGCATCGCCGAGGCGAAGATCATCGGGGAGGTCTGCCCGGCCAGGAACAGCTCCTGATCGTGGTCCTGCCCCATCTCGCTGAGCAGTTCGCTCTCTTCGAGTGCCGCAGTCCACTCGTCGCCCTCGCGCGCGGCGGCGGACTCGCCGTCCATGATCTCCTCCGGCGCCACCTTGGCACCGCCTGCGGTACGGGTGAAGTGGACGTACTGTCCGGTCCGGCGATCGAGAAGGCCGCGGAAATCACCGGCGATGCCGACCGGGAAGTAGAGCGGCGTCGGGACCAGTCCGATGCGTTCGCTGATCTCGTCGATGAGTTCGAGCGGCGTCTGACCCGGCCGGTCCCACTTGTTGATCACCGTGATGACCGGGATGCCGCGGTGACGACAGACCTGGAACAGCTTCAGGGTCTGCGGCTCGAGGCCTTTGGCGGCGTCGATGAGCATGACGGCGGCGTCGACCGCGGTGAGTACCCGGTAGGTGTCCTCGGAGAAATCGGCGTGGCCGGGGGTGTCGACGAGGTTGATGACGTTGGGAACGTCGGTGTCGGCGTTGTCGGACGAATAGTTGAACTGCAGTGCCGTCGAGCTGACCGAGATGCCGCGGGCCTTCTCCATCTCCATCCAGTCGGAGACGGTGGACTTCCGGCCCGCCTTGCCGTGGATCGCGCCGGCCTCGCTGATCATGCGGGCGTGCAGCGCCAGCGCCTCGGTCATCGTCGACTTACCGGCGTCGGGATGGCTGATGATCGCGAAGGTACGACGCCGCTTCACCTCGCGGGACAGGGTGGCAGCATCAGAACTCACCCGACGAGGCTACCGGTCGGCCCGTCGCGTGGGCAAAACTCATCGGACGACCGTGGTCGATATCGGACGCGCTCGGTTATCGCTCGGCCACCGACCATTCGCGCGTGCAGCTGCGCGCGCGAATGATCGGTGGAAGCGCGGGGTGGGGAACCGGGCCTACTCGAACGGAACGGGCGGCATCTTGACGACCTGCGACGCGTAGCTCAGGCCGGCGCCGTAGCCGAGCAGCAGGGCGGTGTCGCCGGGCTTGGCGCGCCCGGTGGACAGCAGGTCCTCCATGGCCAACGGGATCGACGCGGCCGAGGTGTTGCCCGTGTGTTCGATGTCGTTGGCGACCACCGCGCCTTCGCGCAGCTTCAGGTTCTTGGCAAGCAGGTCGTTGATCCGCGAGTTCGCCTGATGCGGGACGAAGACGTCGAGTTCCTCCGAGCCGACCTTGGCGGCGTCGAGGGCGCGTTGGGCGACCTTGCCCATCTCGAATGCGGCCCAGCGGAACACGGCGGTGCCCTCCATGCGCAGATAGGGTCGCTGGGTGCGGTCGCTGTCGAGGAAGGTGACCCAGTCGATGTCCTGGCGGATCGCGTTGAACTGGGAGCCGTCGCTGCCCCAGATGACCGGCCCGAGCTGCTGGTCCTCGGTCGGTCCGACGACGACCGCGCCCGCACCGTCGCCGAAGATGAAGCAGTTGGTTCGATCGGTCATGTCCATCGTGACCGACAGCTGCTCGGCGCCGATGACCAGTACGTGGGTGGCGCTGCCGCCACGGATCATGTCCGAGGCGACGGCCATCCCGTAGCCGAATCCGGCGCAGCCGACCGTGATGTCGAACGCGGGGACGCCGTTGGCGCCCAGTTCGGTGGCCACCTTGACCGCACCGGCAGGGGTCAGCAGGAGATGGGTGTTGGTGGCCAGGATCACTGCGTCGATGTCCGAGCCGGACAGCAGGGCGTTGGCGATGGCTTTTCGTCCCGCGTTCACCGACATCTCCATGACGCTCTCGTCGCGCCGGGCGAATCGCCGGGTCTTGATGCCGGTCCGCGTGTAGATCCACTCATCGGACGATTCGATCTGCTCGCAGATCTCGTCGTTGGTGACGATCCGCTCGGGCCGATAGGCGCCGATACCGAGCATGCCGATGTTGTTGATCCCGGCAGTATCCGCGATGACAGCCATGAGTGTCCCTTTCACTATGCGACCCGCCATAGACGGTCTCATATCCGGCGCCTACTGGGAAGTAGCCTCCCGGTTTGCACCGATGTCCTCGATCATCGCTCGATATCGTTCGCGATCGGCGGTCATCTGGTGGCCGGGGTCGTCGGCGGGCGGGGTCCAGTCTGCGTTCTCGAGGTCGAGGCGGCCTGATCGCAGGTCGGCGAGCACGTCGGCCAGCCAGTTCAGTTCAGCGCGTGCCTCGGCTCCCCACAACTGCATGCCCCGCAGGGCATGCGGCGGAACGTACGGGAGATCCGCCGGTGCGCTGTCGGTGGGGAACTCCGAGACGACCGCCGACAGAGTGTCGTAACGCTGCTGGAGCAGTTCGGTCGCGCGGGTCCCGTCAAGCATCGGCAACATCCCGAACGCCGCGTGGAAATCGCGGCGGTCGAACACGTTGACCTCGACGACGGCCTCGGTCAGGAGGCGATCGAACTCTGCTCGGCCCGCGTCGGTCAATTCGTAGACCGCGACGTCGCGGGCGCCGTCGGTGAGATCGTGGCGGATGGCGAGTCCGCCCGAGACCAGGCTGCTCAGTCCGTGGTAGATCGATCCCGGGTTCACATTCGCCCATTGGTCGACCTGCCACGACATCAGCTCGCGGCGGATCTGGTAGCCGTTGACCGGTTCGAACAGCGCGACGGCACCCAGCAGTAACAGTCTGGTGGTCGTCGCTGCCATGACTGAGAAGGGTAGGTCGTGATCGGTGCGCTTACCAGGACCGTGGTTGACCGCAATTCGATGAATCCTGGGTCTTAGGCGAGTCAGTCAACGCGAGTCGTCGGCGTCGGATTCGTCCGTTGACTCCCGACAAGACGAGTGGAACACTTGTCGGTATTCAAACTTGAATAGTTAGTTTCGTGAACACGCCGTGAGAGGGGAACTCATGATCCACGCACGTGGGCTGGTGCAGACATTCCATACCGGCCGAGGCAAGCAGAAACGCGAGGTACGCGCCGTCGACGGTGTCGATCTCGACATCGAAGAGGGTGAGGTCGTCGGTTTCCTGGGACCGAACGGCGCGGGAAAGACCACGACGTTGCGCATGCTGACGACACTGCTGCGGCCGACTGCCGGCACCGCGACGGTCAACGGCTATGACGTCGTCACCGAGTCGGTGATGGTGCGCCGCAGCATCGGGTATGTGTCTCAGGCGGGCGGCACCTTCAGTCAGGCACAGGCCGGTGACGAGGTCGTCGACCACGGGATGCTCTATGGCCTGTCGCGCGCCGACGCCACCGCGCGCGGCAAGGCGCTGTTCTCCCAGCTGCAACTCGACGGCCTCTGGGAGCGCATGCCCAAGAACATGTCCGGCGGCCAGAAGCGCCGACTCGACATCGTGATGGGGCTGGTGCACGACCCCACACTGGTGTTCCTCGACGAGCCGACCACAGGGCTCGACCCGCAGGCGCGCGCCAATCTGTGGGAGCACATCCGACGACTCCGAACCGAACGCGGCGCCACGGTCTTCTTGACCACCCACTACCTCGACGAGGCCGACGAACTCTCCGACCGCATCCTCATCATCGACAACGGCCGGATCGTCGCCGCCGACACCGCGGACAACCTCAAGGCGCAGGTCTCGGGAGATCTGGTCGACCTAGAGGTCACCGACGAGGCGCTGGTGGCGGTGTCCGCCGAGAAGCTCGGGTCGATCGCGACCGACGTGGAGACCGACGGGCGTCACCTGCGTGGTCGGGTCCGCCGAGCCGGTCGCGAGGTGCCCGGGCTGCTGCGTGAACTCGACTCGTCCGGGGTGTCGCTGGACTCCATCGAGGTCATCCGCCCGACCCTCGACGACGTCTTCCTCACTCTGACCGGGCGCTCCCTGCGTGACGCCCAGGACGAGACACCCTCCGAAGCCCAGCCGCAGGGCGAACTCCAGACCGAAGGAGCCTCCCGATGACCATTCTGCGTGAGAGTCACATCGTCTTCCGGCGCCAGATCCGGATGAACCTGCGCAACCCGGCGTGGGTCCTGATCGGCATCATGCAGCCGGTGCTCTACCTGGTCCTGTTCGGACCCTTGCTGGAGCCGATCGTCAGCCAGTTTCCCGGCGCCGCGGACAACGCCTACACATTCCTGGTGCCCGGTCTGCTGGTCCAGCTGGGCATGTTCGGCGCGTTCTTCGCCGGCTTCGGCCTGATCGGGGAGTGGCGCGAGGGTGTCATCGAGGCCGAGCGGGTCACGCCGGCGAACCGGACGTCACTGCTCGCCGGACGCCTCATGCGTGACGTCCTGCAGTTGTTCGTCCAGGCGGTCATCCTGGTTCTCCTCGGCGTCGCGATGGGGTTGCGCGGGTCCTTCATCGGCATCGTCGTCGGAATCCTGATCACCCTGCTGGTGGGCGGGGCGTGCGCGGCAGCCTCGAACGCGTTGGCGCTGACCACGAAGAGCGAGGACGTGATGGCACCGGTGATCAACATGGTGATGATGCCCGTGCTGCTGCTGTCGGGCATCCTCCTGCCGATGACACTCGGCCCGGAATGGCTGCAGAAGGTGAGCGACTTCATGCCGTTCCGCTATGTCGTCGACGCCGTGCGCGACACCTTCGTCGGCGACATCGCGACGTCGCAGGTCGCGTGGGGTCTGATCACCGCGATCATCCTTGCCGCCCTCGGAACCTGGTGGGGGACAGCGGTGTTCCGCAAGGAGAACGCGTAGGCGGCTGGTCGGGCGGACGGAGTCAACCCAACCGCCGGTCGAGTAGCGACGAGGCGCTAGCCGAGTCGCGTATCGAGACCCGGTTCCATCTGCACCCCAAGTGATCTCGATACGGAGCCTCGCCCAGGGGCTCGGCGCCTACTCGATCAGCAGGCAGTTTTGGGCTTTGGGGGCTGCACCGCTACTCGACCGGCGGTTGGGCGGCTCTGTGGGCTTTGGAGGCTGCACCGTTGCTCGACCGGCGGTTGGGCGGCTTTGTGGGTTTTGGGGGCTGTACCGTTGCTCGACCGGCGGTTTGGTCGACTCCGAGTGGTTTACCCGAAACTCGTCTCCTCCGGCGCCGGCGGCAGCGTGACCACGGCGCCGGCGTAGCTGAGCCCCGCACCGAAACCGAGAAGCAGCGCGGTCTGCCCGCCCTTGGCCTTGCCGGTGGCCAGCATCTCCTCCATGGCCAGCGGGATCGAGGCCGCCGACGTGTTGCCGGTGTTCTCGATGTCGTTGGCCATCGGGACGTCGGCGGCAAGCCCGAGGTTCTTCTTCATGAGTTCGTTGATGCGGGCGTTGGCCTGATGGGGGACGAACACCTCGATGTCGCCGATCCCCACCCCGGATGTCTCCAGGACCGTCGTCAAGGCTTTCGGCAGGGTGATCGCCGCCCAGCGGAACACCCGCGGACCCTGCATGGTGACGAACATCCGGCCCACCGGGTCGGTCTCCGGGTCCTTGTGCTGGTACTCCTCGGCGCGGTCCATGTAGGCAGGGATGTCCAGGTTCTGCCCGATGGCTTCGGCGTTCTCGCCGTCGCTGCCCCAGACGGTCGGCGAGATGCCGTTCTCCTCGCTCGGCCCGACGACCACCGCGCCGGCGCCGTCGCCGAAGATGAATGCGGTGTTGCGATCGGTCGGCTCCATCACCACCGACATCGTCTCCACGCCGACGACGAGCACGTATTCGGCCGACCCTGAGCGCACTGTGTCGGCAGCAATTCCCAGGCCGTAGCCGAATCCTCCGCAGCCGGCGGCGACGTCGTAGGCCGGGATGCCGTTGAGGCCGATGTCGAAGGCCACGATCGGACCCCCGTGCGGGATCTTGGTCTTCCAGCTGTTGGTGGCGAGGATGAGCGCGCCGATCTTCTCCCGGTCGACTCCCGAGTTCCGGATCGCGCGTTCCGCGGCGGAGGCCGCCATCGACCGGGCTGTCTCCTCGCCGCTGATCCATCGGCGGTTACGGATGCCGCTGCGCTCGAAGATCCACTCGTCGGTGCTGTCGAGGACCTGGCACACCTCGTCGTTGCTGACCAGACGCGTCGGCCGGTATGCCCCGATGCCCAGCATCGCCACGTTCTGGTGGCCGGTGTTCGCCGCGATTTTCGCCACTTGTTCCCCCTTCGGGTTGCGCCGACCCAGAGTGTATGCGTTGGGGTTGCGGCGCAGCGTGAAGCCGTGGCACAAACCGCTGTCGACATGGCGTCACAACGGCCAGAACACGGGAATCAGTAGGACGGCGACCGCCAGCCAGCAGACCATCACGACGGCGCCGAGCCGCCAGTAGTCGCCGAATCGGTAACCCCCCGGGTTCATCACGATCATGTTGGCGGGTGTCGCGATCGGCGTCAGGACCGCGGCCGCGGCGGCGGTGCAGACCAGCATCAGGATCGGTTGCGGATTGACGCCGACGTCGCCCGCTGCCGCCAGCGCGATCGGGATGACGATCAAGGTCGTCGCGGCATTGCTGATGAACTGCCCGAGTAACGCGGTGAGCAGGAACAACACGATCAGCAGTACGTAGGAGCTCTGGTCGGCGACGAGATCCACGATCGGACGGGCGATCTTCTCCGCGCCGCCGCTGTCGGTGATCGCGGTCGACATCGGGATCAGTGCCGCGATCAGGACGAGTGTCGGCCACGATACGGCGCGGTAGGCCTGCTCGGACGTGACGACCTTGGTGAGCACCATCGCCACCGCAGCAAGAAGGCCGGCCACTACCGGGGGCACGAGGCCCGTCGCCAACAGGACGATCATCGCCACCAGGATCACGGCGGCACGCGCGGCGCCGCGCCCGAGCGCTACTGTCTGGCGCCGCAGCTGCTCCGATGACGCGACCACCAGCATGCGCTGGTCGGAGGCGAGTGCGTCGACAGCCCGCCACGGCCCGTGGACGAGCATCGTGTCGCCTTCGACGAGATCGACGGTGCGGGCGCCCACATCCGTGTTGCGACGTCGGATGGACAGCACCAAAAGCCCGTCCTCCGGCCGCACCATTCCGGGAAACACCTCGGTGCCGATCCACTCCGATCGCGGCGGGATCACGATCTCACTGATCCCGGTGTCGCGATCGACGAGTCGACCCCGCGTCCCGTGTCGGCCTGCCACGTCCTCGACGGTGAGGTCATTGTCGCGGGCGAACTGCTCGATCTGGTCTCCCTGGCCCGACATCACCAGCACGTCCCCCTCCTCGATCTTCTGTCCGCCGTCGAGGGAGGGGGCTCCGCGTCCGCCCTGCACTGCGATACCCACGACGTCTCCGTCAGCCGGGAGCACATGGCGTACCGACCGGCCGAGGAACGGGGATTCGGGTCCGACATGGAGTCGGTAGATGCGCTCGCCGAGACCGTAGTGATCGGCGACCGTTCCGACGTAATTGCTGAAGTCGGCAGGCAGTGTCGTGGACTGGCGGTCGGGTAGCAGACGGTCGCCGAAGACCGCGATCACCCCGAAGGTCAATATCAGCAGCGGGATTCCGATGAGACCGAACTCGAAGTAGCCGAAACCGTCGCCGGTGGCGTCGCGTGCCGCGTCGTTGACGATCACATTCACGGGGCTGCCGGACAGGGTCAACATCGACCCGGCGCTGCAGGCGTAGGCCAGTGGGATCAGAACTTTGGATGGCAGCATGCCCGCGTGCCGGGCCACGGCGACGGTGACCGGCACCAGGGCGGCCGCGGCCCCGTTGATGGTGATGAGGGCGGCCAAGATGGCGCCCAGGATGGCGATTGCACCGAGTACGCGTACGCGCGTGGTGCCGGCCGCCCTGGTGAGCAGCCGCCCGGCCCAGGCCGTGATACCCGAGGCTTCAAGTCCCTCGCTGACCACGAACAACGCCGCGATGAACACGATGACGCTTTCGCCGAGTCCGGAGGTGAGGTCGGCGAGATCGATCAGGCCGAAGAAATAGAGGGCCAATGCCGAGGCGATGGCGACGACTCCGACCGGTAGCCGGTTCCAGACGAACAGGACGACCGTGACGGCCAGGATGATCAGGCTGAGGGTGGCGTCCGACACCGACTCATGGTCGCACCGTCGGAAACACTCCGCAGTGGCATCGGCGGCAGCCGATCACCATGCGTGCACCAGGTTCTGCGCCGACTCGAGGCCCTGGGCGATCAACAACTCCACCGCATCGATGCCGTGCCCGATCATGAGATCGACGTCGGCCCGTGCCGATGAAGGGAACGGTTTCAAGACGAAATCGGCCGGGTCCTGGCGGCCGGGTGGGCGGCCGATGCCCAGCCGCACGCGCAGGTAGTCCCGGGAGCCGAGCGCCTGACTGACCGACCGCAGCCCGTTGTGCCCGCCTTCGCCGCCGCCACGCTTGAGACGAACGAGACCGAAGTCGATGTCGAGCTCGTCGTGCAGCACGATCATGTCGTCGACCGCCACGGAGTAGAACTTGGCGAGTGGGCCGATCTGGCGGCCCGCCTCGTTCATGTAGTTGCGCGGCTTGGCGACGAGGACCTGTTGGCCTGCGAGGGTGATCGGGGCGACGTCGGCGCCCGACTTCTTGTGCACCTTCCACCGCTCGCCGGCCGAGGCGACGAGGCCATCGGCGACCATCGCGCCGATGTTGTGCCTCGTCTTCTCGTATCTCGTACCGGGATTACCCAGTCCGACAATCAGTTTCACTGATCGTTGAGGGTGATGGCTATTCTGCGGATTCCTCGGCAGGAGCCTCGGCGGCGGCCTCGGCCTCCTCGCCCTCGTCTTCGGCCTCGGCGCCGCTGGGAGCCTCGTTGATCGCGACGATCAGGGTGTCGGGATCAGAGATGAGGGTGACGCCCTCCGGCAGGCTCAGGTCGGACGCGTGGACGGCGGTGCCGGCGGCGACGCCCTCGACACTGACCTCGATCTGCTCAGGGATCGAGAGCGCGTCGGCCTCGATCTCGACATAGCTGGCGTCCTGGACGACCAGGGTGCCCGGTGCGGCGTCACCCTCGACGACGATGAGGACCTCGACGGTGACCTTCTCGCCGCGGCGGATCACCAGCAGGTCGACATGCTCGATGTAGTTGCGGATCGGGTGCACGTCGATCTGCTTGGTCAGCGCGATCTGGCTGGTGCCCTCGATGTCGAGATCGATGATCGAGTTGGTGCCGCTGTTACGCAGGATGGCGGACAGTTCGCGGGCCGGGAGGTTGAGGTGCTGCGGATCGGTGCCGTGACCGTAGAGCACGGCGGGCACCTGGCCCTCACGACGAGCGCGGCGCGCGGCGCCCTTGCCCTTTTCGGTACGGACGGTGACCGGCAACTTGGCGGCAATGGTGGCCATGGTGTTTCTCCTCGTTCGGCGGCTCGGGTGAACCGCGGTGGTGTGGCTGGTCGGTCGCGACGAGCGACAACGACCGGGGCCATCCACGCAGGCCCCAACAGGCCGGTCGAAGAGATCCGCGGTGGTCGCGCCGATAACGGTGATCGTTCACCCTCGCCGAGACAACGGTGGCCAGAATAGTCGATGGCCTGGCCGAATGTCACATCGTCTCGGCGTGACAACGCGGAGCTGTGTTGGCATCCTGATCGCAATGAATCCGTCGCCGCCTCGCGGCGACGCGGGAGGAAACCAGTGAAGCGATCTGCTGTGCAGTACTTTGTGCTGCTCTGTGCACTGTTCGGCGTCGCGGGATGCGGTGCTGCCGCAACCGGGGCGTCGGACCGACCGAACGGCGGCGGTGAGGTGCTGTCGAGTGCGGCTGTGCCGGTGCGCGGAGGGGTCTGCGGACTGTTGACCGACGACGATGTCGCGACGCTCGTCGGCGGCGTCGTGAGCCGTGCCGATCTCACGGCCAACAAGTGTTCCTGGGCGATCGAGGGCGCTTCGGCCGGCATCGAGGTCGCCGTCGAATCGTCGGCGTCGGGCCTCGAGGTCATCCGTTCCAATCGGGCCGTCCTCCCGTTCGACGGCGGTCGGCTGTACATCAAGGAGGCGGCCACTGACCGTCGGTCCTGTGCTGCGGCCGCGGTCGCCGACCGCGCAGGCGGCCGGTTCGTGACGTTCGAGATCACCCTGGCCGACGCCGCGGAACAGAAGGTCGCGGCCGGCGAAACCGCGTGCCACGCCGCGATACCGGTCGTCGAGAAGGTGATGCGAGGAGTCGGTCTGGCCGTCGGTTGACGTCTCGATCGGACCAGTCGACTGCAAGAGCGGTGTTCCCGTGACGCGCAGTCACAGGCATACTGGCTTCATGACGTCGCAGACACCGATCGACATCGTCACCGCCATGCTCGACGCATTCGCCAGGGGAGACGTGACCGCGGGCATCGAGAACGTCGATGACAACATCGTCTACTCGAATGTCTCATTGCCGACCGTGTACGGAAAGCGCAAGGTTCACCGCATCTTTCGCGGTATGGAGGACTCGTCGTGGGCGGGCTTCGACTACCGCATGATCAATGTGTCGGCCGACGGTCCCGTGGTTCTGACCGAACGAATCGACCAGCTGAGGTTCGGACCGTTGGTCATCCGGTTCTGGGTGTGGGGTCGCTTCGAGGTGGGCGAAGGCCGGATCACGCTGTGGCGGGACTACTTCGACTATTTCGACATGACGAAGGGCCTCCTCAGGGGTCTGCTTGCCATCGTGGCGCCGGCGGCGCAGCGGCGGATGCCGGCGCCCGCACCCGCATCCGTGTCGTGAGGCGAGGGGGTGCAGTCGACGCCCTTCTGTCCCTGTGAGGTCGGTTTTGCTTGCGTCACCTCCCGGTCCCTGAGGAGCGAGCTTGGGTCATCTCCCGGTCCCTGAGGAGCGAGCTTGGGTCATCTCCCGGTCCCTGAGGAGCGAGCTTGCGAGCGTCACGAAGGGCCCTTCGTGACGCATCCTCGCAAGCTCGGAGGCTCCTCAGGGATCGGGGTGACGTCGCGGCGCGTGGTGCGTTCTCAGGGATCGGGGTGACGTCGCGGCGCGTGGTGCGTTGTCGGGGGTCGGGGTGACGTCGCGGCGCGTGGTGCGTTCTCAGGGATCGGGGTGACGTCGCGGCGCGTGGTGCGTTGTCGGGGATCGGGGTGACGTCGCGGCGCGGTACGTCGCGGGCCCGGGACGGTTTCGCAGCGTGGCCGCGGACTCGTTGTGTCAGAGGATCTCGTCGAGCGCATCGAGCGGGCGCCCGAGGCGGGTTCCTTTGTCGGTCACCACAAATGGGCGTTCGACGAGGATCGGGTTCTCGACCATCGCGTCGAGCAGCTGATCGTCCGTGGCGGACGCAAGGTCCATGTCTTTGTACAGGGTCTCGCGCTTGCGGGCGGCCTGTTGGACGGTGATTCCGGCCTCGGCGATCATCGTGGTCAGCTGCTCGCGCGTGTACGGCTCGTTCAGGTACTTGACGACGGTCGGTTCGATGCCGGCCTCGCGAAGTTTGTCCAGCGCCTTGCGAGAGGTCGAGCATTTCGGGTTGTGATAAATCGTCGCGTCCACGGGGCAAACGATACCTGGAGGGTCGACGACTCTATGCAGTACGGATTCGGCGAATTACGGTGTCGGCATGGTCGCGACGGCAGCAGGAATCTCGCTTCGTCGGATGGCGGTCCGGCTGCTCCTGGTCTGCGCATGTCTGGTGGGTACCGTCGCGTTCGTGCCCGCGACGGCCTGCGCCTGTTCGTGTGTCGCGCGTCCGCCCGCGGCCATCGTCAAGGACTCGTCGGCAATCGTTGTCGGCACCCCGGTGGCCAAGGACGTCGACGGGTCCGCGGTCCGGTACCGGGTCGAGGTGGCGAACAGCTACAAGCAGCGTGTGCCGGAGACGATCACCGTCCTCACCACCGCGTCGTCGGCGGCCTGCGGGATGGACCTCGAACTCGATCGCGAACGTCTCGTCGTGCTGGGACATACGCCGGATGGTCTGGCCGCCGCGGACGGGGAGTGGGGCGCATCCCTCTGCGACAACACCGCGGTGATGGCCGCGGAACTGGCTGACTTTCTGGGTCCGTCCATCAAACCGTTCGCCGCCGACGACACCCGCGAGCCGCAGCCTGCGGTGGTAGGAGTGTTCGTCGCGATAGCCGCGCTGGTGGCACTACCCGGCGGGCTTCTGTGGTGGCGCATGCGTCGCCGGACGTCGAGGCCCGACCCGGACGGCGAGTGACGTTGAGCGGGCGGCCACGGCGACCGGCGCACTACATCCGCGAACGCCGCCCCGGGTGGATCGCCTGGCGCGACATCGCTGCCGATGCGTTCACGATCCGGTCGCCGTACCGCTCGAGTACGAGCGCCTGCGTGGCGGCGAGGTGGGCCCTGGCGAGGCGCTCGGCCTCATCGGCATGTCCGGCGGCGATCTCGTCGACAAGGCGGCGGTGTGCGCGCACTGCCTCCTCGGCTTCGAGCTGGGAGGGGTACTCGCCGTGTCTTGTCCGGGCTTCGGCCCACGCCTCCTCCTGTGCCGACCACAGAGCGACGTAGCTTCCGACGGCATATCGAATGGTGGCGTTGGGAGCAAAGGAGACGACGAGATCGTGGAAATCGCGGGCGGTCTGGGTGAACTCCACGCCGTTGGCGACGAGACCGGCGGAGATGTCGATCGCCTCGGTGAGTGCCGGTACCACCACCTCGGCCCGATCGGAACGCTTGGCGCATTCTGCGGCACACAAGGGTTCGAGCATCCGTAGTCCGTCGGCGAGATCGTGCAAGGTGACCTTGCCGGCCTGCAGGGAGAGTCCGAGGTGGTAGGCCGCCGACGTCTCGTCGGGACGATGGACGTCGGCGCCCCCGACGTTGCCACGACGAACCGTCACCAGGCCCTCGGTCTCCAGTATTCTCAAGGCCTCGCGGATCGACGGATAGCTGACGCCGAAGTCCTTGACCAATTGCTCCTGAGTGGGAAGTCGGTAGTCCTCGACGTCCAGGATCATCTCGCGTAGCTCGGCGGCGACGGTTTCCGCGATGCGCCGCTGTGGGACACGACCGTTTCTGATCGTCGTCACGCCGACCGCAATTCGTTCATGCGCAGAGTCTAATCCACGCGCAAGAACCTTTACATTCAAGTATTCCAATCCTTGTTATGATTGAAGTAATGTGCGTCGCATGGACTTCACAATGGGCGAAGCGGCGGCTCGGCTTCGGGCAGAGCTGCGATCGCTGATCGACGAGCGGATGCCTCCGGACTTCCGGGGTGCGTTCACCGATGACCAGTCTGATCTCGACGCCGCTCAGGAGTTCTGTCGGTTCTTGGCCGACCGCGGTTTGCTCTGTCTGGCCTGGCCCGAGGAATTCGGTGGCCGCGGCGCGTCGGTGTGGGAACAGACGGTGGTGCGTGAGGAGATGTGGGCTCACCACGAACCCAGAGGAGCGCAGTACATGGGTGTGAACTGGGTGGGACCGACGATCATGCGGCACGGCACAGCCGAACAACAGCGACAACATCTGCCGCCGATCGCCCGCGGCGAGGTGATCTGGTGTCAGGGTTTCTCCGAGCCGGGGTCCGGTTCAGACCTTGCGTCGCTGCGTACGGCGGCCAGACGTGAAGGCGACGGCTGGAGTATCTCCGGCCAGAAGATCTGGACGTCCTACGCCACGATGGCGCAGTGGTGCTTTCTGTTGACGCGCACGTCGACCGCCGAGCGCAAACAGCAGGGCCTCACCGTGTTCCTGGTCCCCATGTCCGATCCGGCCATCGAGGTGCGGCCGATCCGTTCCATGCTGGGTCCCCACCACCTCAACGAGGTCTTCTTCAACGAACTTAAGGTGACCGAGGCGAATGTGTTGGGCGCCGTCGACGACGGTTGGTCCGTCGTGCAAGAGGTCCTGGCCTTCGAGCGGGTCGGGATCGCGCGCTATGCACGCTGTGAGCTCTTGCTGCAGCGGGCGCCGACCGTGCTCGGCGAGCGCTGGGACGAGCTGCCGGCGGCACTGCGGGAGCGGTGGACCCGCGAGCTCGTGCGGTGTCGTCGCGCCCGACTGCTCGCGTACCGCGTGGTGTCGACGCAGGCGCAGGGACGAGTGCGGCCGGGCGACTCGGCGCTGTACCGGATCGCGGTGACCACGCTCGATCAGTCCAGCGCCGATGTTCTCGCCGAGATCGCGTCCTATGCTCCGGCCGACCACGACGCGGCCCCGCGGTTCCGTGCCGACGTCGAGGATCACTGGCGCTATTCGCAGGCTGCGACCGTGTCATCGGGCAGCATCGAGATGCAACGGATCCTGCTGGCGCGTGATCTGGTGGCCTCATGAACATCGACCTGTCCACGGAGGCCACTGATTTCGGCGCGGCGGCGCTCTCCGCTTTCGCCGGCGCGGGCGGGGACCGGCTGGTGGAGGCGGCCGAACGTGACCCGCACGGCCGGGCTGCGATGATCGAGCCGGTGCTGTCGGGCCTGGGGGCCTTCGACCTCGACACCCGCGCCGGCGGCGACGAACTCGAGGCAGCGGCCGCGCTGTGTCGCAGCGCCGGCTATTGGGCGGTGCCGTACCCGGTTGCCGAACGCCTCTCCCGACCAACTGATCTCGATGTCGACGCCTTGGTTGTCGTCTCCGAGCACGACCCGTCGGCGGCCTTCGCGGGATTGGACCTGCGCTTTGCCGCGGTCACGGTGACCGGGCAGCGCAGTCGCGTCGAAATTCTGCCGTCGGCCGAATCCCCGCGTACCTCGGCGTTCATGGCACCACTCGGTCTGACCCCGATGGACGGCAACGGTGCCGCCGACGTCGCGCTGGGATTGGTGCTTCCGATGTGGACGCTGCTCGGGATGCTCGACCGCGCAATGGAACTCACCCGATCGCATATTCTGCTCCGCGAGCAGTTCGGGCAGCCGCTCGCGCGGCTGCAGGGCGTCCAGTTCCAGCTCACCGATGCGGCGGTGGAACGCGCCGGAGTGGAGGAGCTGGCGAAGTACGCGCTGTGGAGTATCGAGACCGCCGGTCAGGACGCGCTCGACGACGCACTGGCACTGCGGCTGGCCGCAATCGAGGCGGCGGAGACCGTGTTCCGCATCGCCCACCAGCTACACGGTGCCACCGGCTTCTGTGACGAGACCACCCTGTCCTGGTTGTCGCGGTACAGTCTGCCGCTGCGCCGCCTGCCGTTCGGAACGTCGGGGACGGGCGACATACTCACGCGGCGCCTCGGCCGCCGTGGACTCACCGGATTATTCAGTGGGGCAGAGCAACTGGCGGGCATCTCTGCGGTGGTGACCCGATGATCTACGACCTGCCCGACGAATTGAGCGTCGTCTGCGACGGTCCGCTCCGTATCGTCACCATCAACCGGCCAGAGGAGCTGGGCGCGGTCAACAGGTCCCTGCACTGGGCGTTGGCCAACGTCTGGCGGCAGCTGGCCGCCGACCGGGACGCCGCGGTGGTGATCCTGACAGGTTCTGGTCGGGCGTTCAGCGCTGGTGGCGACCTGGGTTGGATCACTTCGTTTCTCGACGATCCGGTCGCCCGCGATGACAGCATCCGCGAGGGCGCCGAGATCATCGACGAGATGTTGCGGTTCCCGTTGCCGGTGATCGCCGCCGTGAATGGTCCCGCAGTGGGCCTGGGCTGCAGTATCGCGGTGCTCTGCGACGTCGTGCTCATCTCCGAGCGGGCTCATCTCGCCGATCCGCACGTGGCGGTCGGATTGGTCGCAGGTGACGGAGGCGCGGCGTTCTGGCCGTTGCTGACCCCGATCCTGCGGTCTCGCGAATACCTGTACACGGGTGACCGAATCCCGGCGGCCACCGCCGTCGAGCTCGGGCTCGCCACCCGGATGATCGCACCTGACGAACTGATGGGCGAGGCACGAGCACTCGCCGGCCGATTGGCGGCCCAACCGGCCGACGCTCTGCAGAGTACGAAACGCATTGTCAACATGCATCTCTCCCAGGCGTTGGGTGGTCCACTGCAGGCAGGTTTCGCTGCCGAGGTCGTGACCATGCAGTCCGACGAACATCGGAAACGACTGCTGTCGATGGCGGACAAGGCCGTTCGCCGATGACGACCGCGACCTCGCCCGTCCGAGCCCGCCGGTCCGGTGACTTTCGCTCTGAGGTCCGCGAGTGGTGTGCCACTCATGTCCCCGAGAACTGGCGGGCCGCGCAGACCGGCGCCTCCGATGAGGAGTTCGTCGCCTTCCAGAAGGACTGGTTTGCCACGCTGCACAGCGCCGGTTTCGCGGTTCCGCACTGGCCGTCGGCGTGGGGCGGTGGAATGTCGGTCGAAGATCAGATCGTCCTGTACCAGGAACTCGCCGCGTACGACGCACCTCGGCTCGTACTTCCGTTCGTCTCGATCCACCACGCGGCGTCGACGCTGCTGGCCGCGGGAACCGAAAACCAACGTCGGCGCCATCTCCCGGCGATCCTCGACGGCGAGATCTGGTGTCAGGGGTTTTCCGAACCAGGGGCCGGTTCGGACATGGCGGCGCTGTCCACGTCGGCGCGCCGGACCGGGGGCACCTACATCGTGAACGGGCAGAAACTCTGGGCCAGCGGGGCGCTGCACGCCGATTGGTGTCTGCTTCTCGCCCGGACTGATCCGACGGCGCCGAAACGTCAGGGGATCTCCTACTTCCTGATGGACATGGCCAGTGCGGGCATCGAGGTCCGACCGATCCGGCAGGCCACCGGCGAGTCCCACTTCTGCGAGATCTTTCTCAACGACGTGGAGATCCCCGCCGACAACCTCGTCGGGGCGGAGAACGCCGGCTGGCGCGTGGCTCAGGAAACTCTCGGTGCCGAACGAGGGATGACCATGCTCGAACTCGCCGAACGACTCGGGCACGGCGGATTCCCGTGGCTCGTGGAGCTCTGCGCGACGCCAGGGGTCGACGGTTCACGACCGGTCGACGATTCGCGCGTGTCGGATCGACTCGCGGAGCTGGAAACCGAGATCACCGGCCTACGTCTGCTCTGCGCGGACTTCGTCGTCGATCATCGGGGACCCGCGGACGCCTCGATCGTCAAGCTCTATTACAGCGAACTCCTGCAGCGGGTCATGGATTTCGGCGTCGAGGTCGGTGGGCTCGCGGCGCAGACGCACATCCGCAAACCCATGTCGAGCGGATGGGAGTCGGGCAATTGGGTTCTCGACTTCATCGGCTCGTGGGAATGGACGATCCCCGGGGGCACCAGCGAAATTCAGCGCAGCATCATCGGCGAGCGTGCGCTCGGACTTCCCCGTGAGCCGAAAGGGCCATGATGACGACCTCGACCCACGATCTCTCCGAATTCCACGGTGACCTTTCTGCGGTTGCCCGGGATGTGCTCGGTACCAGGGCATCCGACGACACGGTCGACTGGTCGCTGATCGCGAGGTCGGGATGGCTTGGCCTGGAGGCGGCCGCGGCGATCGACGGTGCCGATGCGACCTTCGCCGAGACCGCCGTGATCCTCCGGGAGATCGGCCGCGTCGCCGCCCGGGGACCCTATCCCGCTGTGGCGGCACTCGCGCTTGGTGCATTGAATGCGGCCGAGCCGACGGCGCGCCGGGACGACTTGCTGAGGAGGACCGTATCCGGTGACGCGGTGCCGATTCTGGTGCTCGACGGCGACGGTCGGTCCGGCGGACTGTTCGGCCTCGACTCGTCCGCCGACGGGTGGACGGTGAGCGGATCGGCCGAGTTCGTCCTCGGCGGTCCACGAGCGGACCGGTTGTTGGTGCCCGTGGCCACAGCCGACGGTGCGACGGCGATCGTCTGTCTTGATCCGACGATGCCGGGTGTCGTGGTCGAGCAGCGTGCGGTGGTCGACGGCACCCGCGATTTCGCTCGGGTGAGTGCGGATACCGTTCGTGTCGAGAGCGATTCGGTGTGGCGGCTGACCGGCGCGGACCCGATTGCGAGGCTGCGCGATCGTGCGGCGGTGGCCGTCGCCTGCGACAGCCTCGGGCTCGGTGAGACCATGCTCGAGACGACTGTCGCCTATGCCGGGATGCGCGAGCAGTTCGGGCGAAAGATCGGTTCCTTCCAGGCGGTCAAACATGCCTGCGCCGACATGCTCGTCGACCTGACGGTCGCACGGCGCCTGGTCGCGTCGGCCGTGCGGAAAGTGAGCGACGGCGCGCCGGACGCCACCATCGCCGCATCCATGGCCAAGTCCTTCACGAGCGACATGGCAGTCGACATCGCCGGCACGGCGATCCAACTGCACGGCGGTATCGGCTATACGTGGGAGAGCGGACTACATGTGTACCTGAAGCGGGCGACGTTGAACCGGTCGCTGTTCGGGTCACCCGCACAGCATCGTGCGGTTCTCGCGGAACGCTACCGCGCCAACCCCGATCACACCTGACAGAAAACAGGCCCAGAGTTCTTCCCCCCGGGTATGGTTTCGTCCCCCCACGTCACGCGGAAGGCGATGAGATACCCGGGGGAAGAACGGGTTTCGTGTATCGATCAGGAGGCGAGTCGGCTCGCCGCGAGGGTTTTCAGGTCACTGGACTTGATCTTCGCGCTGCCGGTGAGGCTGATCTCGTCGTCGGTGAAGAACAACACATGGCGGGGTACCTTGTAGCTGGCCAGCCGTTCGCGGAGGTATCCGCGGACGGCTTCGGGATCGAGGTCGGCGCCGGCGTGCGGCACGATGCACGCGACCACCACCTCGCCCAGTGTGTCGTGCGGGACGCCAACCGTCCGAGTGACTTTCACTCCCGGATGCGCGATCAGCGCCTCATCGACCTCGAGCGGGGAGACGTTGGCGCCGCCGGTCTTGATGATGTCGGTGAGCCGGCCCTCCCAGAACAGCCGCCCGGCATCGTCGAGGTATCCACCGTCGCCGGTGTGGAAGAACCCCTCGTCGTCGAGTGTCTCCGACAGCGGCGTTCCGATGTAGCCGAGCATGAGCGTCGGGCCCTTGACACAGATCTCGCCGCGTTCACCGAGTGGCACGGTCTCGCCCGACAATGCGTCGACGATCTTCACCGTGTTCCCGGGCAGTGGCTCTCCGCTGCTGCCGCCGATGATGCCTTCGGGCGTACCTGCGGCGAAACACGTTGTGATGGTGAAGGTCTCGGTGTTCCCGTAGGCGTGTCCGGGTTCGGTGTAGGTCGTCGACACGGTCTGGTGGCGAGCGATCGGAGTGTTGCGGTCCACGAATCGCATGCTGCTCAGATCGACGTTGCGCCAGTTGGGCGCGGCCTCGAGTGCGGCCCACTGGTGCGGCCAGGCGACGGGGAAGTTCACCTTCTCGGTGTCCATCAGGTCGAGTGCCTCGGCGGCGTCGAAAGTGGATTGCAGGATGAGTGAACCGCCGCTGGCCAGTGTGGAGCCGATTGCCATGCCGAAGTTCCCGGACCAGAAGAAGCCGTTCGCGGACCAGCAGCGGACTCGATCATCCGGGGTGAGACCGTACATCCGGCAGAAGCGCCACATCTGGATGGTGACGCCGCGGTGAGCGCTGAGGATGCCCTTGGGCTTGCTCGTCGAACCAGAGGAGAAGAACAGCACCGCGGTGTCGCTGGGTTGCGTTGTCGCCGCGGTGGCCTCGATCAACTCACGGGATTCGCCCGTCCCGGCGGCGAGGAAACTGTCCCAGTCGTCGATCCCGGCGACATCGGCCGATCCGCCCGTCACCGCCAGGTAGGTCAGGAACGGGTAACTGTTCGACTGCAAGGTCCCTGGGCTCGACGTCGCGATCTGCGGTTCCAGACCCACGAGGATCTCGGTGAGATTCGTTTTCGCGACGGTGCGCTCGAACAAGAGGACCGATACGCCGGACGATCTCAGCAGATGGTCCAATTCGGCAGGCGTCGAGAAGGTGCTGAGTGTGACGGCGACCCCGCCGGCCAGCGACGTACCGAACACCGACGTGAGCCATTCGGCGCGGTTGGTCATCAGCACACCGACTCGGCTGTCCTTGCCGACGCCACGCGCACGCAGCGCGCGTGCGACGTCTACCGACCGTTCCCAGAGATCGGTGTAGGACCAGCGGACTGCCCCCGTCTCCGCTTGCTGGACGAGTGCCTCGCGGTCTCCGAATCGATCGGTAACCTCCCGGAGAAACCCTGGCAGGGTGAGAGTTCCGAGTCCGGGTTCCTCACTCAACGGTGGCCCCGACGCGACGGACAGCGTCAGGGTGGGGGACGGGGTGCTCATGGCTGACCTCGCAGTGATGGGCGGTGGGCGTGAGGGTGGGACGCGTCAGAGCGGTAGTTCGACCTCGGCGGTGCACGACACGAGGCCGGCGCCATTCTGATCGGTGAGCTTCAACTTGATCTGGACGAGCGGCACACCCCACTCGGTCTCGGCTCGCTTGTCGATGATCTCGGCATCGAAATAGGTGACATCACCTTCGAATGCCGGAGCCCGGAAGTCGGCCTTGGTGTGCCGCACCATGCCGTCGTACCCAGCCCAGTTCGCGAGGTAGTCCGTGCACCACGCGCCCATCGTCGCGCCGTAACCGTAGGCGCGTGCCATACCGACCTCACCGGCCTTCTCCGCGTCGATATGTCCGCGCGATGGTCCGACGTAAAGCCCGTCTCGCTTGCGCGGATCGATCTTCGCATCCTCCTCGTCGAACCCGAAGCCTTCTTCCCAGCCGGGGTCCTGATACACCCACGGATCGTCGACGCCCTCGGGTGCGACCCACTCGAACGTGCCCCAGATGTTGAACAGGAACGCGCGATACTCGGTGGTGAACGACGCGATGCTGTGGGGGCCGATCACGCGGCGCGGCAGGGTGTCTCCGACCTTGACCTCATCGAAGTGAGGGGAGATGCCGAGCCGGTTCGACAAGAGCCATTCGCGGCGCAGCGCCTCGATCTCGATCAACTCGTCGTTCGTCCATTTCTTCACGACGCCGATCTGATCGTCGTACATGCCCCGTTTGGTCGCCTCGGCTGCCAGGTAGCGGATCGCGGTAGACCGCTCCCGCGCCACCAGTGCGCCGTGCTGGTTCGTGTGGGTGGTGTCGCCGCGGGAGAACATGGTCGGACCCGCGAACTTCGTGTCGGCGATCTTGTAGTCGTGAAAGCGTCGCTCCTGGAACAGTTTGTCTCCGGGGCGAACCGGCGAGCCGTAGAACCACCATTCCTCGCCACCGAAGATCAGGTGACTGCCGGGGATGTGCCCGACGCATGCCGGTGCCGCACCGTGACCGTAATCCAGCGCGACGGCGATGGATTGCGGTGCGATGATCCCGCCGTAGCGGGACTCGCGGGCGAACTCCTCGTTCCAGTGGATCGGGTTGGGGTTGTCCATCGCCATGACCCACCGGCGGATGTCGGATCGGCTGCAGGGATCCCAGAGCTGGCCGCCACCGATGGGTTGCCCCACCCGGTGATCGACGTCAGAGAGGTCGAGTTCGACGGCTTCGGCCTTCGCGGCCGGTGCGGCTTTCGTGGTCTTGGTGCTCTTGGTTGCCGTCCTCGTCCTGGTGGTCCGGCTGGTGGTCTTGGCTTCCGTTGTGCTGCTCACCATGTGCTCCGATTCATCGATTGACGTCGACGACGATGCGGCCGCGGACCGTACCGTCCATGAGTTGTCCCGCGGCGCTGATCGATTCGGCCAGCGAGACTTCGCGGGCGATCGACTCCAGCGCGTCGGCCTCCAAGTCACGTGCCAGGCGCTTCCATGCGGTGACCCGGCGCTCCCGGGGCGCCATGACACTGTCGATCCCCAGCAGCGACACACCGCGCAGGATGAAGGGTGCGACCGAGGACGGGAAGTCCATTCCCTGTGCGAGGCCACAGGCGGCAACGAATCCGCCGTAACGGGTTTGCGCGCAGGCGTTTGCCAGAGTGTGACTGCCGACGGTGTCGACGACCCCCGCCCAGCGCTCCTTTTGCAAGGGCTTGCCCTTGTCGGACAGCTCGCTTCGGTCCACGATCGTGGTGGCCCCAAGACCCTCGAGATACGCCGATTCCGAGGTCTTTCCCGTCGCGGCGGCGACCGAGAAACCAGCCGCGGTCAGCAACGCGATGGCCACGCTGCCCACGCCGCCGGTGGCTCCGGTCACCAGGATCTCGCCCTGGTCCGGGCTCACGCCCGCGTCGAGCAGTGCATCCACGCAGAGGCTCGCCGTATAGCCGGCCGTACCGATGGCCATCGCCTGGCGGGTGGTGAACTCGGCAGGCAGGGGGATGAGCCAATCGCCACTCAGGCGAGCCCGCTGTGCGAAACCACCCCAATGCTTCTCGCCCACGCCCCAACCGTTGAGGATCACCTTGTCGCCCGTGGACCAGTCGGCATGTGAACTGTCGACGACGGTGCCGGCGAGATCGATGCCCGGCACCATGGGGAATGCGCGCACCACCGGTGAGCTTCCCGTGATGGCGAGGGCGTCCTTGAAATTGAGCGAGGAATAGTCGACATCGATTTCGACGTCCCCGTGGGGGAGGTCGGAGCGGTCGAGCGCCTGAACCGAGACAGATTGTCCCGCTTCACCTTTCTCGATCACTACAGCCGAAAACTTCTGCACGGTCGATCCTTCCGGAATGCGAGAACGTCGTTCTCGTTCGACGCTAGTCAATCCTCACAAGGATAGCAATACTTGACTTATTGACTCGGCATCTTGTCCGGAGCATTGGCAGAGGTGCCCCCCGGTCCCTGAGGAGTTCCGGGGCGTTGGCGGACGTGCCCTCCGGTCCCTGAGGAGTTCCGGGGCGTTGGCGGACGTGCCCTCCGGTCCCTGAGGAGTTCCGGAGCGCTAGCGGACGTGCCCTCCGGTCCCTGAGGAGTTCCGGAGCGCTAGCGGAGGAACGTCACGAAGGGCCGGCCCTTCGTGACGCTCGCAAGCTCGCTCCTCAGGGGCCGGAGGGAGTGCCTGTCGAAATCCCCCGGGTGGACGTTCGTCGGCTTCGAAGCTCATCCGGCCCTTCGTGACGCATCCTCGCAAGCTCGGAGGCTCCTCAGGGACCGGGTGGGAATGCCTGTCGAAATCTTCGGTCCCTGAGGAGCCCGCGAACGGAGTGAGCGTGCGTCACGAAGGGCACGACACCAGAGGGTGCAGGTCGGATCAGCGTGCCGTCCAGCCGCCGTCGACCACGATCGTCTGGCCGGTGACGTAGGCGCCGGAGTCGCCGGCCAGCCAGACCACGGCACCGACGATGTCGCGCGCGGACCCTTGCATCGGCAACGGGGTGTTGCGGCGCAGGTATTCCGAGGCGCGTTCGCTCTCATACAGGGGGGTGGTGATCTCGCTGCGAAAGAAGCCCGGTGCCACGGTGTTCACGCGGATCGAGTGCCGTGCCCACTGGACCGCCAGCTCGGCAGTGAGTCCCGACAATCCCGCCTTGCTCGCAGCGTAGGAGGCCTGGGGAATGCCGGGGATACCGACGCGCCCGCTGATGGACGAGATGTTGACGATGGATCCGCGCTCGGTGCTGCGCATGTGGGGAAAGACGCTCTGCGCCAGCAGGAACGGTGCCATCAGATTGAGGCTCATCGTCTGGCGGATCGCGTCGAGGGGTTCGGATTCGGCTCGCTCCTCGGTGAACATGCTGCCGGCCGCGTTCACGACGATCTCCGGCGGACCGAGCGCATCGCACACCCGCGGCGCGATGTTCCCGACCTGGTCGAGCTCGGACAGGTCGCAGTCGATGGCCGCACCGTCGATCCGCTCGGCGAGTTCGGTCAGTTTGTCGCGGCGGCGGGCGACGAGTGCGACCCGGGCGCCTGCTGTGGCGAGCGCTTGCGCCACTGCGGCCCCGAGTCCCGACGACGCCCCGGTCACGATCGCCACCCGGCCTTCGAGCCCGAACATCTCGGCCACGCCGGGGCCAACCTCGCGCGTCATCGCGAACTCCTGCTGGTGGCCCGTTCGACGAGGCCGGGAAGGTCGGCTCGTACCACCTTGCCCATGGCGTTGACCGGAAGTGTGTCGATCTGGTGCCAGATCTCCGGGACTTTGTAGGGGGACAGCGCATCTCGGCACCGCTGGGCAAGCGCGTCGAAATCGGCAGGCGCGCCTGTGCTCTCCACGACGGCGGCCACACGCTGTCCGAGCCGATCATCGGGGACCGGATACACAGCGACGCGGGCGATGTCCGGATCGCCGCCGATGACGCGCTCCACCTCGAGTGGATACACATTCGCGCCGCCACGGATGATGACCAGCTTTTTGCGGTCGACAACCCTCAGCCAGCCGTCGGCGTCAACCGAGCCGACGTCACCGGTGGGCTGTGGGCTGGGTTCGGCGCGCCGAAGGCCGTCGTGCTCCCAGTGGCCGAGCATGGGTCGCCACGCGTCGGCCCAGGCGCCGTCGGTGCGACCGGACAGTTTCAACTCGCCCAGCTCACCGGCGGGCAGGCGTCGGCCATTGTCGTCGTAGGCGGCCACGTCGTAGTGATCCAGCACCTGTCCGCTCGCACGCGGTCGCCACTGGGTGCCGGTCGGGTCGATCGACACGACGGTGGGGGCTTCGGTGAGACCGTAGGTCGCACGGGGGACGATGCCGTGGGCCGCGGCGAAGTCCCGTCGCAAGTCGTCGGAGGTGTCGCTGCCGCCGCTCCATACCTCCTCGAGTGAACCGAGGTCGATGTCGGGACGACGGGCGAGGTCATAGAGCTGGGCGGGCGCGCCGTTCCAGACGGTGACCTCTCGGCCGGTGATCCAGTCGATGACGCCGTCGACGTCCCGGCGGTTCATGATCACGGCGCAACCGCCGCACTGGGCGGTGAGCAGCGTGGACAGCACCATCAGATTGAGGATGGTGAGCGGGAAGCTGTCGCCCTTGCGCAGTGTCGGTCCCCAACCACGGGATGCACCCAGGACGGCACCGGGGAGCAGCAGATTTCGCTGGCTGTGCACCACCGCCTTGGGGTGCCCGGACGTCCCGCTGGTGAAGGCGATGCCCGCAGGCGCGTCGACGTCGATGTCGATGGGAGGCGCTGATTCGTCGCGGCTCAGCAGGTCGGACCACCGGTCGAGGTCGACGCGGTCGGGAGCAGTCAGTCGGCAGTGGTCCCCGGCCAGGGTGACCGTGGGCGCGACCAGGTCGTGGAGGTCGTGCTGTTCGTTCACCGACAGCGCTTCGCCGATGCCGGCCCAGATGGCGCCGATCCGTTGGGTGCCATGAAATGCCGCGACGATGTCGAGGTCGTTGGGAAGGCAGGCCGCGACCCGATCCCCGGGCCTGACCCCGAGCGACCATAGTGCGCCGGCGGCGCGATCGGCCTGCCGGTCGAGTTCGGCGTACGACCAGACCCCCGACACGGCCTCGACCGCGGGAGCGTCCGGACGCGCCGAGAGGCCGGCGTCGAGCACCGTTCCGATGGTCTTGAAATTCTTCACCAGCTACTAATACCACTATCCTTGTAAGGATTGATCTGATAGCTTCAGCCGAGTGAAACACACTGGTCCGCTGTCCGGGGTGCGTGTTGTCGACCTCACCGCCATGGTGATGGGGCCGTACTGCACCCAGATCATGGCCGACATGGGCGCCGACGTGGTGAAGATCGAGCCGCCGGCCGGCGACAACACCCGGTACATCTCCGTGGGACCGGAGCCCGCGATGGCTGGCGTCTTCGTGAACGTGAACCGCGGAAAGCGAAGTGCGGTGTTGGATCTACGTGCGGAGGGCGGCCGAGGTCACCTCCGTGACCTGATCGCCGAGGCCGACGTGTTCATCCATTCCATGCGGGGTTCGGCCATCGCCCGGCTCGGATTCGGTTACGACGATGTCGCGGCGATCAATCCGTCCGTCGTGTACACGAACTGCTACGGCTATGGTCGTCGCGGTCCCGACGCGAACCGCACTGCCTACGACGACACGATCCAGGCCGAATGCGGTTTGCCATCCGTCCAGGAGCAGCTGACGGGCGAGGCCGGGTATGTCGGAACGATCATGGCCGACAAGGTCGCCGGTATGACCGCCCTGTACGCGACGATGATGGCCCTGTTTCATCGTGAACGGACCGGTGAGGGACAGGAGGTGGAGGTCAGCATGTTCGAGACAATGGCCTCGTTCATGCTCGTCGAGCATGCCAACGGCGCGATGTTCGACCCGCCGCTGGGCCCCGCTGCCTACCCGCGTGCCGTGTCGCGGCACCGAAAGCCGTACCGCACCAAGGACGGTCACATCTCTGCACTGGTCTACAACGACAAGCAATGGACGGCATTCATCGAGGCGGTCAACCCGCCATGGGCGGGCGAGCAATTCGCGACTTTGGCGCAACGGGCGGCGCAGATCGACGCCGTCTACGAGCTCCTGGCAACGACATTTGCCGAACGGACGACCCAGGAGTGGCTGGATCTGCTGCACTCACTCGACATTCCGGCCGCTCCGGTGAACAGCCTCGACGGCCTGTTCGACAATCCGCATCTCAACGAGGTCGGCTTCTTCGAGGAAGTCGACACACCCAACGGCACGGTGCGCTTTCCTGGGTCTCCCGCATGGTTCTCGCGCACTCCCGGACGGGTCGCCGGGCCCGCGCCGCGGCTTGGCGCCGACACGCAGGACGTGTTGGACGAGGTGCGGATCCGCGCGGCCTCACGAGAGCGGCGCGCGTGACGGCCACGACGCAGGAGGAGATGCTCGACCTCAGCACCTATCTGCGACGAGGCGACCACATCGTCGTCGGCCAGGCGTGTGGCGAGCCGACGACCCTGCTGGAAAGCCTCGTCGCCCAGGCCCGCGACATCGGTGAACTCTCGGTGTTCGTGGCCACCAGCTTTTCCGGGACACTCACAACGGATGAGGCGATCGGCAATCTCGGACTCTCGAGTATGGGTGCCATCGGAACACTTCGATCGTTGACCAAAGCTCATGCCCTGGACATCATTCCGTGCCACGTGGGGCAGGTCGCGCCGATGATCTCGGCGGGCTACCTGCCCTGCGATGTGGCGTTCGTTCAGGTGAGCCCGCCCGACGCCGATGGCCACCACAGCCTCGGTCTCATCAGCGATTACGTGCTGGCCGCGGTCGAGAAGGCGCGCGTGGTGATCGCGGAGGTCAACGATCAGGTGCCGTACACCTACGGTGCGCTGTTGCCGGCATCGACAATTGACTGCGCGGTGCACGTCTCACGGCCTCCAGTTCAGGTCAGCCCGGCGCGGATCAGCGACATCGATCGACAGATTGCAGAGTTCTCGGCCGCCTACATCGACGACGGATCGGTCATTCAGATGGGTGTGGGCGCGGTGCCTGACGCGATGCTGCAGTTGCTCATCGACCGAAAAGATCTGGGTGTGCATTCGGGAATGGTCGGGGACGGACTCGTCGACTTGGTCGAAGCCGGTGCGGTCACCAACGCGCGCAAGGGCATCGACCGTGGTGTGTCGGTAGCCGGAGCGTTGATCGGGACGTCGCGGCTGTACGACTTCGCGCACCGTAACCCGGAGTTGCGGATGCGTCCGACCTCGTACACCCACGACGCCGGTGTGATGGCTCAGCTGGACAAGCTGGTGACGATCAACTCGGCGGTGGAAGTCGATCTCACGGGGCAGGTGAACGCCGAGCAGAGCGCAGCGGCCTATCTGGGTGGTACGGGAGGGCAGGTCGACTTCGTCCGGGCGGGCGCACGCTCGCCGGGCGGCCACGCGATCATGGCTCTGCCGGCAACGGCCAAGGGAGGCAGCGTCAGTCGGATCACCGCTGGGCTGTCGGGGCCGGTGACCACCGCCCGCAGTGAGGTGGACGTGGTGGTGACCGAATACGGTGCGGCCGAGCTTCGAGGACAGACGCTCGCCGAGCGCACTCGGCGCCTGATCGCGATTGCCCATCCCGACTTCCGCGAGGAGTTGGAACGCGAGGCGCACCCGATCCAGCGCCGACGATTCTGAGAGGCAGGTTCCGGTGGAAGACGCCGTGCTGTTCGACGTGGACGACGAGATCGCGATCATCACCCTCAATCGGCCCGAGACCCGCAATTGCCTGGCGTCCGACGTCCGTGAGGGCTTGTCCGACGCGTGGAATCGATTCGAGAACGACGCCGCGCTGCGGATTGCCATCCTGACCGGTGTAGGGGAGACCTTCTGCGCGGGTGGCGATCTCAAGGAGATGGTGGCGACCGGAATGCGGGTTCCGCCGCGGGACATGTTCGCGCTGCCGTACGACACCGTGGAACTGTCCAAACCGACGATCGCTGCGGTCAACGGCGCAGCTTTTGCCGGTGGGTGGATGATCGCGCAGGCCTGTGACCTGTGCGTGGCGGCCACCACCGCGAGGTTCGCGGTGACCGAGGTGAAGGTCGGACGCAGTTCGCCGTGGGCGGCGCCGCTGATCCACATGATCCCGCAACGGATCATTATGGAGATCCTGTTGACCGGCAGGCCGATCACCGCCCAGCGGGCGTACGACATCGGCCTCGTCAACCGCGTTGCGGAACCGGACGTGTTGATGGACACCGCCGTCGAACTCGCCCATGAGATCCTGGCCGGTGCGCCGCTGTCGGTTCGTGCCGCTCGCGACACGGTGATGCTGTCGACCGAGATGGGCCGCTCGGCGGCGTTGCAGGCGGCCCGAGCGGCCGCAGAAGTGTGCTACAACAGCGACGACGCCCAGGAAGGGCCCGCAGCGTTCGCGGAAAAGCGTGCTCCGCGTTGGCAGGGACGCTGAGGGTCGCGCGTGGGCCGGCCCGTCTGCTGCGCGCCGGTCTGAGCTGCCTCCTGACCCAGATGACACCTCAGCGGGCCGCCGGTAGATCATCCGCGCGGCTGTCCGGAGAGGGTTTCGGCCCCCGACGCTGTGTCCTTCTGTCGATGACGTTTCTTGTCGGTGCCGCCCGTTAGCCTGGGTGGTAGTTCCACATTCGACCTGGTGAGTTCGTCCGTACAGGAAGGCGCGTGGTGTTCTCGTTCTCCGATCATGCCGGCGACGCCGCGGCTTTGTCGGCGCCGTGTGAGGGTGTCGAGGCGGAGATGGCGCGTACGGATGCGGTGCGGGATGTGTTGCAGCTGAGTCGTCAGGCCGAGGCGCGTGCGGTGTTGGGTGCCTATGAGATCGGGATGTCGGTCTACAACCAGTTGGTGAACCGTGACGGGCCGTACACGTCGAATTCGTCGTTGGTGAAGGCGCACAAGATGGCGACCGGGGAGATCTCGTTGCAGCTGAGACTCTCGCGCTCCAAGGCCGGTGATTGGTTCAAGCTGGGTGAGTTGCTGCAGGATCTGCCCAAGTTCCAGCTGGCCTACCTGGCCGGTGATTTCAGTACCCATCGGATGTCGGAGATGGTGCGGGCGGCGCAGGTGGCCCCCAAAGGTGATCTGCGCGAACGTATCGACGCGATCATCGATGCCGCCCTGGGTCCCGGACCCGAGGGTGCCGCCGGTGACGAGGACGCCGACACCGCAGATGGCGAGGGTGCCGCCGACTCCGCAGACGGCGAGGGCGCGCCCGACACCGCAGACTCTGCCGACGACCACTCCGCCGACGACTGTGCTGCCGACGATGACGCCGCCGCCGATGATTCTGCCGGCGATGATTCTGCCGGCGACTCCGGTGACTCTGGTGATTCCGCTGATACTCCGGGTAAGTCGCCGATCGATTTCGAGGACATCGCGCTGGAGTTGGGTTACCGTGCGACGACCGATCCGGTGTTGCGTGATCAACTCGGTGAATCGGTGATCTCGTTGGATCCCGATGGTTGTGCCGAGGCTCGTGAGGATGTCGCGCAGACGTTTCAGAACGTGACGTTCGCCAAGGAAGCGTTCGGGCACATGCAGATGTCGGCGTGTATCAGTGCCGAGCACGGGGTGTTCGTGCAGCAGCGTATCGCCGCGATGATCTGCGAGCGGGTGTGCCGGCGTGACCCGCGGCGTATCGGCGTGCAACGTGCGCTGGCCCTTGCGGAAATCCATGGTGTGCCCGGGGCGAAGCTGGCGTGCACATGTGGCTTCGACACATGTCCCACCACGCAGGCCGAGCAGTCCGAGCCGCACAAGCAGACCGTCCAGGCCCCGCAGCAGCGCGCGCAATACCGCAAGCCGTTCGATGAGCCGGAAACGGCTCCGATCGTCGAGCCGGAAGGCTGCGGGCAGGTCGTCGAGCCGGGGGCAGCTCCGATCGGCGAGCCGGAATGCCGCGGGCAGGTCGTCGAGCCGGGGGCAGCTCCGATCGACGAGCCGGAAGGCCGCGAGCAGTTCGTCGAGCACGAGACATCTCCCATCGACGACCCGGAGTCAGTGACCGAACCAACCGGCGGCCCGGTCGAATCCAGCGCCGAGCCGGCACCCACGGAGCCCGAGGGCCTGCCCGAGTCGATCGACATCGGCGATCGCCACGTCTTCAGCTCACCCGACACCCTGGTCATCGACGTCATCGACGTCATCGACGTCATCGACTTACCGTTCGACATCGCCGACACCCCGGCGACGATCAGCGGATGCCGACCCCGTGCGACACCCCACGTCGGCAGGATGTATCTCTATCGCGACCGACGCTGCCGACACCCGTAGACGTGCCGCCCACCCGCTGATCGAGTAGACCGAGACGCGAGGCAGTGGGGCGTATCGAGATCGCCTCGCGAGTTTCGATACGCCTCCGCCGGCGCTCCGGGCTATTCAACCAGCGTGGACGAATTCACCGTGCCAGCTGCGGGAGGAACGGCACGAGACCCGGTTCGGGTTCGATCCCGAACGAGCGCAACGCCATTGCGAGCATGGCATAGCAGCCGACAGTGAACACCACATCCATCAACTGCTGCTCGTCCAACTCGTGTGCGAGGACGGTCCAGGTCTCGTCACTGATCGACCCCTCATCGACCAGTTCATCGACCGAACTCACCAAGGCCCGCTCGGCGGGTGACCATTCGGGTGCGCCCGCTCCCTCGGTCACCCGGTCGATCTCCTCAGCGGTCAAACCTGCACGGTCCGCGAGTATCACGTGCTGCGCCCACTCGTAGTCCGCGTGCCGGATGTGGGCGACCCGGAGTATCAACAATTCCCGTTGCCGTGCCGAGAGGGCGGACGTGGCCAACAGGTGCTTGTTGAACGACAGGAATGCCATGGCCAGACCCGGATAGCGGGCCAGTGTGCCGAGAAGATTGTCTCCCGCCTGGCGTTTGGCCTCGGCGTCGACGCTCTTCACCGACGACCGGAAGCCCTCGACGAATGCGCGCATCTCGTCGGACCACTCCGCTCTCGACGCCGGCGGTATCCTGGCCGTCACGTGTTCCGCCCGCCGTTGACACCGATCATCTGTCCGGTGATGTAGCCGGCCTCTTCACTCACCAGGAATGCGCAGGTGGCGGCGACATCCTCGGGTAGTCCGATCCGGCCGACCGGGGTCTTCTCGATCTGGGTGTCGACATCGAACCTTCCCGATGCCACGGTTTCCCGCAGCATCGGTGTGTCGATGAATCCAGGCGGGATCGTGTTGACCGTGATGCCGCGGCGACCGAACTCCAGAGCGAGAACCTTTGTCAGACCCACGACTCCGGACTTGGACGTGACGTAACCGGCCAGCCCTGGGGAGCCGCTGTGCACGCTCGACGACGAGATGTTGACGATGCGTCCCCATCCCTCCTCGAGCATGTCCGGGATGACGGCCTGGCAACAATCGAATGTGCTCGTCAGATTCAGGGCCAGGGCTCGATTCCATCGCTCGGCAGTGATCTCCAGGAAGGGACCTGCCAAGGTGCCGCCTGCGCTGTTGACCAGGATGGTCGGGCGGCCGAGCTGCGCTCGCACCGCCTCGATACCGGCGTCGATCTGGGCACGGTCGGTCACGTCGACCGCCAGTCCCAGCGCCTTGCCGCCGGTCTCCTCGATCGAGCGTGCCTTTGCGGCGGCGGCCTCTTCGTTGATGTCGAAGATCGCCACCATGTCGTCACCTGCGGCCAGGCGATCACTGATCGCCCCACCGATTCCTGAGGCTCCGCCGGTGACAATCGCCGTGCGGCCACTCATTTGATCTTCTCCTCACCCGCAACCGTGAGGCGGTGCATGATCCGGGGCTTGTCACGATCGAACTCGCGCACGCGATGCACCAGGCCCGTGTTGTCCCAGAAGACGGTGTCGCCCTCGGTCCAGCTGTGGCTGCAGACCTTGCCATCGGCCGTGGTCCGATCCCGTAACTCGGCGAGCAGCGCCCGTCCCTCGTCGAGGTCCATCCCGGCGATATGTGACGCGGTGGCGCCCAATACCAGTGATTTCCGGCCGGAGTCGTGCTCCCACACCAGCGGATGCTCGTGAGCTGTGCGGGTGGCCCAGTCCGCCACCTGCTCCGGTGTCGGGTCCGTGTAGGTCATCCGCTGAACTGCATCGAAGGTGTGTACGACGCGTAAACCGGCGAAGCGCTTCTTCTCTTCGCCCGACAGCTCGTCGTAGGCCGCATAGGTACTGGCGAACTCTGTCTCCCCGCCTTCGGCCGACGTGACCCGTGCGGTGAGAATCGATGTCTTCGGTGCGATCTCGTCAAGGAGACCGTCGATGTGCCAGAACTCGTTGCTGCGCAGGTACTCCGCGTTCGGGTTCGACGGATCGAAGCTGATCTCCATCACCTTGTCGTTGGCAGGGGGACGATGCGAGAAGTCGATCAGTATGCCCAGCTTTCCGCAGAACTCGACCATCGCCTCGTCGCTCGCATGCAACTCGGGCAACAGCAGGACCCCGAAGCTCTCCAGAGCCTCAGCGACTGCGGTGGGGAGGTCGGGGTCGCTGCGGAGTCGGTCGGTGTCGACGTCGAGAATCTTCGCGCCGACCTTTTCCGACAGTGGTTCGGTTCTCAGTGTGCTCATGGCTGCCCTCGTATCGTCGGGTGTTTTCGTCCAGGTCAGGTGGGGATGTTAGATCGGCGACGGTTGATCAGTGGCCGTGTGTAGGAGGGATCGTGCTTGCTGCGCGACGGTGCGCCGTTGTCGTTGATGTCGGGTACATCCGCGAATGGGATGTCCATCGTCGGCACCATCCCGGACCACTCGATGGCGTTCGTGCGCAACGCGATCTTCCACTCGCCGTCGCGGCGCTCCAGCCGATCGATGTACCGGCCGCCGGCGATCCAGTTGGTGTCGTCGCGGTTGCGGCCAACGAACAGGTAGTAGGTCTCGCTGTGTGCGATGTCGCCGTCGATCTCACAGGTGTGGTTGAGCAGATTGTGGTGAGTCGCGACCTGGCCTTGTTCGTGCATGGGGATGGACCACTCGAAGAGATCGATCGGCCCGCCGACGAAGCTGCCCGCGGCGATCGTGGCATCAGGGTGGAACGCGGACAGGAAGATGTCGCGGTCGAAACGGTCCATGCCGCGACTGAACCGGGTCAGTGTGTCGAGGATGTTCTGGCGATCGAGCAACTCTTCCAACTTGCTGAGTGTCTGCGCCGCTACCGATGTCTGCATGATGTCCTCTGATCTCGTGTTGATGGTGGTTGGTCTCACACCGGAGACCAGATCGGTTCTCCACGTGTCGCACGCAACGACGGGATGTGTCTGCCGTCGATGTCGGTGATGCCGTAGGCCTCACCGAGCTCCGCGGTGATGAAGGTTCCGCCGGTGCGCGCGATGATCTCGCCGTCGGAGGCCAGGGCTGCGATGACCCGGCCGGCGTATTCGGGCGAGCAACCGTTCTCGGGACGGGTGGCCGGCTGACCGTCCAGTCCGCTGATCTCGGCCAGATTCCGTTCGGCGCGTTCGGTGAACGTCAAGCCTTGCCACAGTGAGATGGAGCTCACCCCATGGGGTTTGAGTTCGACCGCCATGTCCCGCGCCATCCGATCGACCGCACTCTTGGCCATTCCGAAGAGGACGCCGTAGGTGTACGTCACTCCGGTGTAGCCGGAAATCGCGACGATGAGCCCCGATCTCTGCGCCGTCATGATCCTCGCGGCGTGCCACGCGGCCACGAAGCTGGATCGCACTCCGACGTCGATCATCTCCCAGTTCGAGAGTGGTTTGCGCCAGAAGGGTTCCGGGTCGGTGAGGTCGTCGGGTAGCGCGAACGCGTTGTTGACCAACAAGATGTCGAGCCGGCCCCGCTCGCTCTCGACCAGATCGAACAGGGCCGAGACGTCGTCGTCGTTCGAGTGGTCCACCGGGACCGCGACACCTCGGCCGCCGAGGCGGTCACACAATTCGGCGGTTTCGCCGACAGTGCCCGGTAACGCGGAGGTCCCCGGGGTCACCGTGCGCCCGGTGACGTAGACCGTGGCGCCCTCGGCGGCGAGCGCGAGCGCAATACCCTTTCCGATGCCACGACTGGCACCCGTGACGACGGCGACCTTGTCCGACAACGATTTCACCCGCGCCACCTCATCGGGGTGCGGTGGCCTGGGCCGAAGCGAAGAAGACCTCGCTGTGGTCGCCGGTCGCTCGACCCGGGAAATGACCGGCCGAGAACGGTTGACCCATCAAACCTTGCGACCAGTCGACTGCCGTGCCGAGGTCTCGGAACCAGTCGTAGAGCATCGTCCGTTGCGCGATGCGCCACACATCTGACCGCCTCTCCAGCCGATCGAGGTAGCGCCCACCGAGGACCATGTCGCGCTCCTCATCACCGATGTCGACGCGGTGATAAGCGGTGACATGCGTCTCGGCGGTTGCCTCGGTGACCCCGGACTCGATCAGACTCTGGCCGAGCACGTGCTGGGTGACCACGACCGCGGCGGAGCCGGGTACCACCCAGTCGAGATACTCGTCGAAGCCGCCGGTGAAAATGCCGAAATCGGTGGTGGCATCCGGCCAGAACGCGGTCCGGATCGACCCCGCATCCCTGCGGTCCTCGCCCCGCGCAACACGGATGATGCAGTCCCGGATGTCGGCGTGATCGAGGACCCTGCGCAGTCGCTCGGTATCTGAACTCATGCCCCGTCCTCGTCCGGAGCCGGTGCGTAGCCAAGGATGCCCTTGATCTCCAGATAGTCCTCGAACCCGAACTCGCCCCACTCGCGGCCGTTTCCGCTTTTCTTGAATCCGCCGAAGGGGGCACAGAAATCGAACGCGTCATTGATGGCGACCGATCCGGCACGGATGCGTCGCGCTACGGCGCGAGCCTGGTCGAGGTCGGTGCCCGCCACGAACCCGGCGAGGCCGTACTCGGTGTCATTGGCGATCTCGATGGCGTGGTCGATGCTGTCATAGCCGAGGATGGTCAGTACCGGGCCGAAGATCTCTTCCCGCGCGATCGTCATGTCGTTCTTGACATCTGCGAACACGGTCGGCTGCACGTAGTAGCCCTTCGTGAGTCCTTCGGGCCGCCCGGGGCCGCCCGCCACCAGGGTGGCGCCGTCGTCGACACCCTGCTGGATGAGGCTGTGGATCTTGTCGAACTGCGACTTCGACACCACCGGGCCGATGGCGAAGTCTCCGGCGGGGTCGCCGACCGTCACGGTCGACGCCGCTTGCTTCGCGGCGTCGATCGCCTCTTCCATGCGCTGGTTCGGTACCAGCATGCGCGAGGGGGCGCTGCAGGTCTGGCCGGAGTTGAGCATCATCGTCACGACACCCTTGGTGACATTCTCCGCGAAATCGGCGTCGTCGAGGACGACGTTGGGTCCCTTACCGCCGAGTTCCTGCGTGACCCTCTTGACGCCGGCGGCCGCGTTCTTCGCGATGTCGATACCAGCCCGGGTCGAACCGGTGAACGACACCATGTCGACATCCCGATGGCTCGACAGCGGGACACCGACATTCGGTCCGTCGCCCTGGACCAGATTGAACACACCGGCAGGAACGCCTGCGGCATGCAGGATCTCGGTGAAGATCTGTCCGGTGAACGGCGACCGTTCCGACGGCTTGAGCACCATCGTGCAACCGGTTGCCAGCGCGGGGAAGACCTTGACCGCGATCTGGTTCAACGGCCAGTTCCACGGAGTGATCAAGCCGCACACGCCGATCGGTTCCTTCACCACCAGCGACGCGCCACGCTGTTCCTCGAACACATAGTTGCCGAGTGTCTCGATGACGGTGCCCAGATGTCCGGCGCCGAGCCCGATCTGGAAGCCGTTGGCCAGGGCGGTCGGCGCACCCATCTCCTCGGTCAGCGCCGCCCCGAGGTCGCCGCTGCGATTCTGGTATTCGACCGAGATGTTCTGCAGCAGCTCGATGCGGTCCTTGATCGACGACGATGACCAGGTGCTGAACGCCCGCCGGGCCGCGGACACCGCTTTGTCGACGTCGGCGGCCGAGCCGAGGGAAACGGTGCCGCACACCTCTTCGGTCGCCGGATTGGTCACCTCGAAGGTGTCCGTCTGGGCCGGCTCCAGCCACCGACCGTCGATGTAGAACTTGTGGTACTCACGCATGACAGCCCCAATTCTGTTGTTGTGCAATCCGAGGTCTCATCGCCGGCGTCTCACTGCTGGCCTTCCGCGTACCAGGTGCGGAACTCGTCGTAGCTCGGCATTTCCTCCGAGTTCGCCTTCGGGTCCACGGCGACGTGGATCACGCCGGGCTTCCCGCTGGCGTACGCCCGCTTGATCGCGGGAGCGATGTCCGCATCCTTGTCGACGTATTCGCCGTAGCAGCCGAATCCCTCGGCGACCTTGTCCAGGCGGGTGGCCTCGCTCCAATGGACACCGGTCTCGAGCGACCCGTGGCCGTAGGTGCGCTTGTAGACACCGACCTCCAGACCCCACGCATAGTCGACGGCGACCACGCACACCAACGGAAGGTTCAGACGGGCTGCGGTTTCCAGTTCGGAGATGTGGAACTGGAACGACGAGTCGCCGGTGATCAGCATCATCGGCCGTTTGCCGCCGTCGGCGACGCCCGCGCCGACCGCATAGGGGAGACCGGTACCCAGGTGGCCGAAGTTCTGATTCCACATCACGTCGTGCGGCTTGGCCTGCGAGTAGGTCCACCCGAAGATGGTCGTGGCGCCGCCGTCGCGCACCATGATGCCGTCGGCGGGGAAGTCCTTGGTCGCCTCGACGATCAGTCGGGCCGGATGCACCGGCGTCGTTCCCGACGGTGCCGTCTCGGCCAGCTCGGCCAGCTGCGAGGCATCCTCGGAGATCCACCGCTCGAGTTCGGGTGTGGCGGTGCGCGGGGAGTCCTTGAGGGCCTCGACGAGTTGCGGCACCACCGCCCGCAGGTCGCCGACCATCGGCACGTCGATGGGGCGGTTGACCCCGATCGCGGCCGGATCCTGCTCGATGAGCAGCCAGGACCGGTTGGCTTCGCCCTCCACCCAATGCCGTCCCCGGCCGAAGTGGACCGGCTCGCCGAGTTCCGTGCCGATCGCGAGACACAGGTCGGACTGCACCACCGCTTCCACAGCCGACGTGGAGAACCCGTACGCGAAGGTGCGGTCCTCCAGACCCTCGATGTACGAGGTGCCGCCAGAGGTCTGGATCACCGGGCAGGCCATCAGATCCGCGAGTTCCTTCACCGATGCACCCGCGCGCGCCGTGTGCACGCCGTGCCCGACGAGCAGGATGGGCTGTTCGGCGGCGCCGATCAGCCGTGCCGCCTCGTCGATCTTGTCCTGGCCTGCGGTCTGGCCGACCAGCCGATACGCGCTCGGCGGCAGGACCGGCGGAACGTCGAGTTCCTCCTGGATGACGTGCGACGGGTACTCGATGTAGACGGGTCCCGGCGTCCCCGACAGTGCCTTCCGGAGCCCCTCACGGATGATCTCGTCGGTCTGGTCGGCGTATTCGATACTGGCGCTGTACTTCACCGACGGTTCGATCAGCCCGGACTGCTGGACGAACTGAATCCGGCCGCGGCGCACCCGCTGTTCGGTGATGCGGGCGCGTTGGCCGCCGAGAAAGATGACCGGCGAGTTCTCGACCTTGGCACACATGACCGCGCCGGCCATGTTGGCGATGCCCGGCCCCAGAGTGCCGATGCACACCGCGGCCTTGCCGGTCATCCGGGAGACCGCCTCGGCCATGAAGCCTGCTGTCTCCTCATGATGCGGGGCAACGACATTCCAGCCCCGCTCCTCGGCCGTGTGGAACAGATGGACGAAGTTGGGATCGGGAATGCCGAAGATGGTGTTGATGCCCTCGGCCTCGAAGAGATCGAGAATCCGTTCATAGACCTTGACTGACACGTGCGCTGCCTTCCGTCGCTAGTGCGAAACTCTTCGTGATGTGGTCGACGTGGCCTGACGGGACGACCGGCAGGAGCCACGAATTCTCGGTGTCGCGGATCTCGGCGATACGTTCGCCGACGTCCTCGACCGACCAGGCCGGCTGGTACACACCTTCGGTCTCGGCGATGTAGGCCCGCGCCACCCGACCCGCGATCGACACCAGCATCTCCCCGGTGATCGAACAGGATTCGTGTGCCAGCCAGCCCACGGCGGGCGCGGTCAATTCGGGCTCCATCGGTGGATAGGCGGAGGTGTCGAGGCCCTCGGCGAGCCGGGTCAGGGCCGCCGGGACGATCACGTTCGACCGCACACCGTGTTCGGCTCCCTCCAAGGCCGCGACGTTGGACAGGCCGATGATCCCGGCCTTCGCCGCGCCGTAGTTGGCGACGTTCCTGTTGCCGTAGATGCCGCCGATCGACGAGGTCAGCACCACGCGTCCGTAGCCGGCGGCGCACATCCGCGGGAAGGCCGGGCGGAGAACGTGGAATGCGCCCCGCAGGTGCACGTCGAGGACGGCGTCGAAGTCCTCGTACGTCATCTCCGACAACGAGGCATATCTGTTGTTGCCGGCGTTGTGGATCAAGATGTCGATCGTGCCGAAGGTGTCGATCGCGGCGTCGATGATGGCGCGACCTCCCTCGGCGGTCGCGACGGATTCGGTGCAGGCGACGGCCTCTCCACCGGCGGCCGTGATCTGTTGTACGACGTCGGCCGCCGGTCCGGCATCGGTGTTCTCGCCGCTGATACTGCTTCCGGGATCGTTGACGACCACCTTTGCCCCCCGCGACGCGAGCAGAAGGGCGTAGGCACGTCCCAGACCTCGTCCGGCACCGGTGATGACAGCGACCCGGTTGTCGTAACGCAAGCTCACTTGTCCAGCACCAGACCTTCCAGTTCGCCGGTGTCACGCCAGTTCTGGAGCAGGTCACTCAGTTCGTAGAAGCCGCCCCAGAACGGATCACCGAGGAAGGAGCGCCCATTGGGCTCGCCCTCGCTGTTGTAGTAACCCGGCGTGCATTCCATCGTGAAGGTGCTGTTGTCCACCGAGTACTCGCGGATGGTCTGCACCCAGCCCTCCTCGGCCTCGGGGGTGGGTTCGACGTAGGTCGCACCCCGGTTGAGCGCCTCGGAGACGATGTAGGAGATGTGGTCGGCCTGCTGCTCGAACATCAGCGTCGTCGACGCGGTGACACCGCCTTGGACGAAGCCGGTGGCGAAGTGGTTGGGGAAGCCGTGCGCCATCACCCCGTGCAGGGTGCGGAAGCCCTTGCCCCAATGGTCATAGAGCGACACCCCATCTCGGCCGGCGAACGGCTTGATGTCGAACTGTCGCTCGAGCGCCGTGGTGATCTCGAAGCCGCTGGCGAACACGATGCAGTCGACCTCGTACTCGACACCGTTGGCGACGACACCCTTCTCGGTGATCCGCTCGACGCCCTTGGTCTCCGAAACGTCGACCAACGTGACGTTGGGACGGTTGAAGGTCGGTAGGTAGTCGTCATTGAAGACCGGCCGCTTGCACATGTTTCGGTAATAGGGCTTGAGTTTCTCCGCGGTCTCCGGGTCCTCGACGATCTGCTCGACGCGCCGGCGGAGGCGTTCCATCGCGCGGTAGTCCTCGATCTCCTTGAGCTCCATGAACTTCGCCGGATCGGCGAGCGCAGCCCAGCCCTCGAAGTTCGGGGTCGCATTGAGCTTCGCGGCCATGTTACGGGCGACCTCGGTCCATCCGTCGCAGATGAGGTCGGGTTCGCCCGGGTTGTAGAACGCGAACGCTGCGTTGTGGAAGTTGCGCTGTCGCGCGGCACGCCACCCCGGCTCCAGACTCTGCACCCACTCGGGGTCGGTCGGATAGTTGGCACGCTCGAAGATGTAGGAGGGTGTCCGCTGGAACACCGTGAGGTGCTTGGCTCCGCGGGCCAGGTGGGGGATCGCCTGTACGCCGCTCGATCCGGTGCCGATCACGGCGATGCGCTTGTCGGCGATCTTGTCCAGTCCGCCGTGCAGATCGCCGCCGGTGTAGTCGTAGTCCCAGCGAGCGGTGTGGAAGGTGTGGCCCTTGAAGTCCTTGATCCCCGGAATGCCGGGCAGTTTGGGCCGGTTGTAGGGCCCCTGGCACATGATCACGAACCGGGCGCGGATCTCGTCGCCGCGGTTCGAGGTGATGTGCCACCGGTTGTCGGAGCCGTCCCACTCCATGGCTCGGACGAGGGTGTGGAAGAGAGCGTGATCATAGAGGCCGAAATGCTTGCCGATGCGCTGCGCGTGCTCGAAGCATTCGTCGCCCTTGGAGAACTTCTCCTTCGGCATGAAGCCGGTCTCCTCGAGCAACGGCAGGTAACAGTAGGCGTCGGAGTCGATCTGGATGCCCGGGTAGCGATTCCAGTACCAGACCCCGCCGAAATCGCCGCCGAGTTCGATGATCTTGAAATCCGAGACCCCTGCCTGCTGTAGCCGGTGAGCGGTGATGAGGCCACAGAATCCGCCGCCGAGCACCACCACGTCGATGTCATCGGTGATCGGCTGTCGCGGGACCACCGGCATGTGGGGGTCGCCCTCGTAGAACTCGGCGAAATCGTCCTCGGCCTCGAGATACTGGGCCTGCCCGTCCGATCGGAGACGCTTGTCGCGCTCGGAAAGGTATTTCTCGTGGAGGGCCGGGATGTCGACGTCCGGTGTCTGCGTGGGTTCGCACTTCTGCATCTGAATTCCTTGGTTCGGCACTGCTGATGGATGTGGGTGGAAAGTGGTGAGCGACAGCTCAGCCGAGGTCGACCGGTGTGCCGGTGCCCATGTACTTCGCCAGGTTGTGGTGCAGGTTGACGACGCTGCGTTCGCGGTACGGGTTGGGTTTGGCGCCCGAGAAGCCCTGGGACTTGATGCCCTTCTGCACGGCGGCCATGTTGGAGAAGTCCTGCGGCAACACCGTGCGCCAGCCGGGGTCGTCCTCGGGCGTGTACTCCCACTCGGTTTCCGGCGCCTCGCCCTCAGGGAAGAGCTCGTATACCGCGGCCTCGAAGTAGCACTTGTCGGGGTCATCGCCGTAGGGCCGTGCGCTGTAGCAGAGCATGTTGTTCAGCGCATGCCCGATCTGGAAATTGGGGAAGATCTGCCACGCCGTACCGCTCTTGGCGACGATCTCCGGTGCGACGGTCGGCCAGATCACCCCGCGGTCGGCATCGGCCTTACGGGCCGACGTCAGCCAATGGGCCAGCACCTCGTTGGCCGGAGTGCCCTCGGGCAGTTCGTCCATCAACCGTTGGGCGGCATCGACAAGAGTCCGTGTCGTGTTGGTGTTGGCGTTCTCCCAGGTGAAGTTCTGCAGATCGATGGTGGACATCCGTGCGTCCGGACCGTCGGCAACCCGCAGCTTCGACTGGTTGTCCTCCATCCCCTTGGGCACGTCGTAGCCGATGTTGCTGTGCTTGCCGTGGGCGCGCGACCATCCGAGAAAGGTCCCGTAGGCGCGGAACTCGGGATGTGTGTAGGGGACGTGGTAGGTCTCCATGAACGCTTCGAGTGCGACCTTCCAGTTGCATTCGAAGACAAGCCATTTGCGCCAGCGGTAGCGCATGTTCTCCAGCTGGAAGGGGTCCAGAAGGCTCGCAGCCGGTTCCAGGTAGTCACGCAGCGGTTCACACTCCGGGTCCATGTTGATCCAGATCCAGCCGCCCCAGGTATCGACCTGTACGTTGCGCAGCCGGGTCTTCTCCTCGGTGAGGCCGGTGGGCCAGTCCGCACGTTCGGCGGCCCAGGTGTTGCGGCCCTCCAGGTCGTAGGTCCAGCCATGGAAGCCACACACGAAGGTCTTGCACTTGCCCTTGGCTTCTCGCTTGCCGTCGGGGGTGTCGACGAGTCGGCGTCCGCGATGCGAACAGACGTTGTGGTAGGCACTGATCTTGTCCGGGGCCGAGCGGGCGATGATGAACGAGTTGTCCATGATCTCGTAGGTGAGGAAGTCGCCGACCTTCGGGATCTCCTCCACCCGACCGACCTGCTGCCAGACCTTGCTCCAGAGTCTGTCCTGTTCGGCGCGGAGATAATCCTTGGAGATGTAGGCCTCCACACCGATCTCCAGCGGTGTGATCGGCGGCTCATCGGTGGAGTTCTGAACCGGTACGTTGATGTCGTCGATGGTGTTGGTCATGACATTCTCCCGATGAAAAATCGTTGAATCAGTGCGTGATTGCGGCGCGGAAGTTCTCGTCCTTGAGGAACAGGGACGTGTGGTCGGCGCCCATGTGCGTCCACTTCAGATTGAGGCCGCCGTCGACGAGGATGGTCTGTCCGGTGATGTAACTGGATAGATCGCTCAGGAGGAACAGGATCGCGCCGGCCTGTTCTTCCGGGCGGCCACGCCGACCCATGGCGATGGCACGGCGGTCGCGATCCTCGTCGTCGTCCACGTAGGTCATCGATGCCGGTGTGGCGGTCACCCCCGGCGCGACGGCGTTCACCCGGATGTCGTCGGTGGCGAGTTCGACGGCCATGGTCCGGGTCGCCGCCACCAGCGCTGCTTTCGCGGTGCCGTACCCGATGTGGAAGGGTGCTGTGTTCATCCCACTGATGGAGGAGATCGAAACGATCGACCCGGGCAGAGCCTGCGACTTGAGTTCGGCGGCCACCGCCTGGCTCATGAAGAACATGGTCTCCAGGTTCTGGGTGAACAGGTCCCGCCAGTCCTCGCGGCTCACCCGGATGGCGGGCATCCAGGTGGCCGGTGCCGCACCGCCGGCCACGTTGACGAGTCCGTACAGCGCGCCGCCGGTGAGCCGTACCCGATCCAGCACCGTCGCGATGCCCTCGTCGGTGGCCGCGTCGGCGCTCACCGGAATCACCGAAAGGCCCTGGTCGACAAGCGGGGTGATATGCGTGTCGAGATTCTCCTTCGAACGGCTCACCGCGATCACGGTCGCGCCCGCCTCGGCGACCATCCTCGTCACCGTCGTGCCGATCCCCCCTCCGGCCGCGCCGGACACGATCACGATGCGTCCGGCGAGCCCGACAGGGTTGTGGTCCAGCTGTTGGGTACCCATCCGGTGCTCAGGCCCCCTTCCGCAGAGCGATGACGCTGCCGTCGGCGTCGGCGGAGACATACAGGGTTCCGTTGGGGCCGAGGGCGATACCCGCGAACGGACCCTGCGGTCCGGAGAAGGGGACCAGTCCCAGGAGCGGCTTGGGGGTCACCCCGGGCGGCGCACCGACCGGCAGGTTGGTGGCGATGACCTGGCGGCTCTTGGTCTCGAGGTCGACGTTCACCACCGACTTGCTCCCGGCGTCGACGATGTAGAGCTGCGATCCGTCGACGACGATGCCCTGCGGTGTCTCGAGCCCGTCGACGATGGTGTCGGTGCCCGAACTCGTCACCGCGGCAACCCGTCCCGCACCCGACTCGGAGACCAGGCAGGTTCCGTCGGCGGTGAAGGCGACGCCCATCGGTCGATCGAGGCCGCTTGCGAGAACATCGGCCTGACCGGACCGCACGGCATGCACCTTCCCGGTACCGAGATCGGCAACCGCGATGAGACCGGCCGATGACACCGCGACACCGTAGAGCTGGTCGAGGCCGTCGACGAGGACCTCGCTCTCGGCGGCGGCCGGTGAGTACCGCGACACCGTGCCGTTGCCGGCCACGACGAACTCGCCGTCGCCGACGGACGTCATACCCCGGATGTAGCCGGGGTAGCCCGGGCTGAAAAGCATTCCCAGGGTGTGTGGTTCGGCGCCCGGGCGGTGGGCGAGCAAGAAGGTGCCGTCGGCGATGTAGAGGGTGCCATCAGGTCCGACGGTGAGATCGAGCGGCCACGTCAGGCCATCGGCCAGCGCGGTGCGCGTCTCACCACCGGCCAGGATCTCGGTGATCTGCCCGGTGAAGCTCGAGACGAACAGGCGGTCGCCGGCGAACGTGAGGTTGTCCAGGCCAGGGGAGAGCTGGGCCAACAGCGTCTGGTCGCCGGTGCGCGGATTGATCCTCAGTACCTGCCCGGACGCGACCTGGGTGGACACGATGTAGCCGTCAGCATCGAACTTCACCGCATCGGGCGCGCCGAGATCGCCTGCCACTCTTTCTGGTTCACCGCCGTCGAGGTCGATCCGCCAGATCTCGTTGGCGCCGAGAAGCGGGTAGTACAACTTGCCGTCGGGACCGACCTCCATGCCGTTGGGCATCGGCAGGTCCTCCAGCAGCACCTTCGGGGCGCCGCCGGACCGATCGAGCTCCATCAGTCGACCGCCTGGTCGACACTCGTTCACGAAGAGCCGGTCCTGATGGATCGTGATGCCGTTGGCGCCCGGAAGGTCGTCGCGCAGTAGTCGGGTCGAGCCGGTGCTGTCCCGTACGCTCACACGGCCGTCGTAGTACTCGGTGATGTACATGTCGCCGCGGCTGTCGAAGGCCACGTCGTCCGGCGCGACGATGTCGCTGCCCTTCGCGCTGATCGTCTCGAGCGCACCGGTGTCGAGGTCGAGTGCGCTGATCTGACTGCCGGCCACCTGGGCGACGTAGACACGCCCGTCGGGTCCCGAACGGATGCCGTTGGCGCCGAACAGGCGACTGGGTTCGGTAACGCGCTCGAGGCTCCAGCCGTCGGCGAGGTCATGGGACGCAGGGCTGATGTAGCGGGCCGCCTGGGTCAAGGTGGGCCTCCTGTGCTGAGAGGAATCGGTGACGGCGACCTGCTCCTGCGGCGAGTGGAGCACGGGCAGGTGCGGCGTGATGCAGGCCACAAAGTCGCTCGCGTCGGAGTCTAAACAGGTGCGCGCAAGATTTACAAGTATTACTATCCTTAAAAGGATGGGAACCGAGTTCTCGACACTGCGCAGCGAGGTTACCGGGAGGCGGGCATGGTCGGACGCATCGTCATCCGGCTCACTGAGCTGCAGAGACGACACAAAAGCGGACCGTCGCGACGCACTGCGCCGCGACGGTCCGCTCTACTGTGGTTTGTGTTCTGGGTGCTACGCGCTGCCGTCGAACAGGCTCGTCACGGAGCCGTTCTCGAAAACCTCTCGAATGGTCTGGGCGAGCAACGGGGCGATCGACAGAACCGTCAGGTTCGCGAACTGCTTCTCCTCCGGGATGGGCAGCGTGTCCGTCGCGACGACCTCTTTCGCGCCGCAATTGGCCAGTCGCTCGGCGGCGGGGTCGGAGAAGACCCCGTGCGTGGTGGCGATGATGACGTCGCCTGCGCCCGCGTCCTTGAGTACCTTCACGGCCCCGGCGATGGTGCCACCGGTGTCGATCATGTCGTCGATCAGGACACACGTGCGGCCTTCGACCTCACCGACCACCCGGTTCGACTTCACCTGGTTGGGGACCAACGGATCCCGGGTCTTGTGGATGAATGCCAGCGGCGCACCGGCCAACGCATCGGCCCATTTCTCCGCGACGCGCACTCGACCGGAGTCGGGGGAGACGACGGTGACATTGTCGGTGCCGTAGTTCGCCCGGACGTAGTCGGCGAGTTGGCCCAGGGCGTGCATGTGGTCGACCGGCCCGTCGAAGAAGCCCTGGATCTGATCGGTGTGCAGGTCGACCGTGATGATCCGGTCGGCGCCCGCGGCCTTCAGCAGGTCGGCGATCAGCCGTGCCGAGATCGGCTCGCGGCCACGGTGCTTCTTGTCCTGGCGGGCGTAGGGGTAGAACGGCAGGATCACGCTGATGCGCTTGGCCGAGCCGCGCTTGAGCGCGTCGATCATGACGAGCGCCTCCATCACCCACTGGTTCAGTGGGAACGGGCAGCTCTGCAGGACGAAGGCGTCGGAACCACGAACCGACTCCTCGAAGCGGACGAAGATCTCACCGTTGGCGAAGTCCCTCGCGGTCTGCGGGGTCACCTTGATGCCGAGTTCATCGGCGACGGCCTGTGCGAGGTCGGGGTGGGCGCGCCCAGAGAACAGCATCAGGTTCTTCTGGTTATCCGTGGTCCAGGTCATGAAAACTCTTCTGCTCGAAAGACTTGCTGAATCAGTCGCCAGACCGGTTGTCGACCTGGCTGTTGGTCTGTTGGGCATCGCCGGCAGCGCGAGCCGCCGCGGTACCCGGGCGCTTGCGCACCACCCAGTTCTCGATATTCCGTTGTTGGCCCGCCGACACCGCGAGAGCTCCGGGAGGTACGTCGTCCCGCAAGACCGTACCCGCCCCGGTGTAGGCGCCGTCCCCGACGCGCAGAGGTGCGACAAACATGTTGTCAGACCCTGTACGGCAGTGGGACCCGATCACCGTACGGTGTTTCGCCACGCCGTCATAATTCACGAACACGCTGGAAGCGCCGATGTTGGTTTCCTCGCCGATCGTCGCGTCCCCGACGTAGGTGAGGTGGGGGATCTTGCTCCCCGCGCCGATATCGGCCTTCTTGGTCTCCACGAAGGTGCCGATCTTGCCGCCGACCCCGAGTCGGGTCCCCGGACGCAGGTAGGCGAACGGCCCGACGGACGCGTTCGCGCCGACCTCCGATTCGCTGCCGTGGGTGCGGATCACCGCTGCGCCGGACCCGACGACGACGTTCCGCAAGGTGCTGTCGGGGCCGATCACGGCGTCGTCGGCGATGGTGGTGGTGCCGAGCAACTGGGTGCCCGGCTCGATCCGGACATCGACCCCGATGACAACGTCCACGTCGATCCAGGTCGAGTTCGGATCGACGACGGTGACGCCGGCCAGCTGATGACGTCGGATGATCCGGCGATTGAGTTCGGCGCCGAGATCGGCCAGCTGGATGCGGTCGTTGCAGCCGGCCACCAGCAGAGGATCGTCGACGGTCAACGCGTGGATGGCCTCATCGTCCTCACGGGCGATCCCGATCACGTCGGTGAGGTAGTACTCCCCTTGGACATTGTCCGTGGACAGCTGCCCGAGCGCGGAGCGCAGGAACGTCGCGTCGAACGCATAGACCCCGGCGTTGACCTCGGCGATCGAGCGTTGCCGGTCGGTGGCGTCCTTGTGTTCGACGATGGCCTGCACCATCGAGTCGTTGGTCCGGATGATCCGGCCGTACCCGGTGGGGTCGGGCGCGAGGAAGCTGGTCAGCGTGACGGCCGCCCCGCCATGGGCATTGTGTGCGACGACGAGCGCGTCGAGGGTGGCCGCGTCGAGTAGGGGAACGTCGGCGGCCATCACCACGACCGTCCCGGTGAAGTCGTCGGGCAGGGCGGACAATCCCGCCTGCGCCGCGTGGCCGGTGCCGTGCGGTTGGTCCTGGACGGCGATGGAGACCTTGCGGCCGAGTTCGTCGGCGATCTCGGCGACCGCTGCGCTCACCTGTTCTCGCTCATGTCCGACGACGGCGATCAGGTCGGTCGGCTCGATCCCGGCCGCACCGTGCAGGGCGTGGCCGACCAAGGGTCGGCCACCGAGCGTGTGCAGGATCTTGGGGACTTTCGACTTCATTCGGGTGCCCGCACCTGCCGCGAGGACGATCACGGCAGTTGCAGGCGAGGACGTCTCCGTCATGTGGCTCGATACTACGCAGTGGCCACCACCACAATGCGCTCACCCGCCGCCCAGTACCGAGCGAATGTTCGGGCTGATAGAAACAGTGAGGCGCAAACCGCCCCCACGACCAACGGAGGTACCCCCACAATGAGCACTCAGAAAGTCGCGATCGTCACCGGAGCCGCCCGCGGTATCGGCGCAGGCGTCGCCAAACGCCTGGCCTCCGACGGGCTGGCCGTCGCCGTCCTCGACCTGGATGCGGATGCCTGCGCCGACACCGTCTCGGCGATCACCGAGGCCGGTGGCAAGGCCATCGCCGTCGGCGCCGACGTCTCCAGCGAAGACTCGGTCACCGCCGCGGTGGCGAAGGTCGTCGAGGAGCTCGGCCCGCCCACCGTCGTGGTCAACAACGCGGGCATTCTGCGCGACAATCTGCTGTTCAAGATGTCCGTCGACGACTGGGACGCGGTCATGGGCGTGCACCTGCGTGGCGCCTTCAACGTGACCAAGGCGGCTCAGAAGTACATGGTGGATGCCGGCTGGGGCCGCATCGTGAACCTGTCGAGTACGTCCGCCCTGGGCAACCGCGGGCAGGCCAACTACTCGGCCGCCAAGGCCGGCATGCAGGGCTTCACCAAGACGCTGGCGATCGAGCTCGGCAAGTTCGGCATCACCGCCAACGCGATCGCCCCCGGCTTCATCGCCACGGAGATGACCGCCGCCACCGCCGCGCGCGTGGGTGTCCCGTTCGAGGACTTCAAGAAGGCCGCAGCCGCCGAGATCCCGGTGAACCGGGTCGGCGCTCCGGAGGACATCGCACACACGGCGTCGTTCTTCATCAGCGAGGGTGCCGGCTTCGTGTCCGGCCAGGTGGTCTACGTGGCGGGCGGCCCGAAGGACTGATCTCGTTCCCGCTCCTCCGTTTCGTTCCCGCTCCTTCGATCGAGGGAGCGGATACGAAACGGAGGAGCGGTAACGCCGAGATTCGTGCGGGCGGGGCCTATGGCACAATCGTCTGCGCAGTATTCCCCCATGGTGTAATCGGCAACACTTCTGATTTTGGTTCAGGCATTCCAGGTTCGAGTCCTGGTGGGGGAGCTTCGATTGCTCACACAGCCGCCACACGCGCTCGCCGCTGCCGCTGCACCACCGGGTCCGGATACGGCACCGCGTCGACCAATCGGCGCGTGTAGGGGTCGGACGGCGCGGTGAGAACACGGCGCGCACCCCCGGCCTCGACGACGTGGCCGTCCCGCAGCACCACCACACGATCGGACACCTGCTCGACGACCGCCAGGTCGTGGCTGATGAAGATCGCGGCGAAGCCCAACTCCTCCTGCAGGCTCGCGAACAGGTCGAGCACCTTGGCCTGGACGGACACATCGAGCGCGCTCGTCGGTTCGTCTGCGATCAACAACTCCGGTTCCGCCGAGAGCGCGCGTGCGAGCGCGACCCGTTGCCGCTGACCGCCGGACAGCTCGTGCGGGAGGCGGGACGCGAACACCCGCGGCAGTTGAACCGCGGAGAGCAGCTCGTGGACGCGACGGTCACGGCTCGCGCGATCGCCGATGTCCTGGATGTCGAGAGGCTCGGAGATCGACTCGGAGACGGTGAAGCGCGGATCGAGCGACGCTGTCGGGTCCTGCGGCACAAACGCCAGCTTGCGGCGCACGGAGCGTAAGCGGGCGCGCGACAGGGTCGCGATGTCGTCCCCGTCGACCAGGATGCGGCCGTCTCGCACGGGGATCAGGCCGCCCACGGCCCGTCCGAGTGTGGTTTTGCCCGAGCCGGATTCACCTACCACGCCGACCACTTCGCCGCGGCCGACGGTGAAGGACACCCCGGACAACGCGGTGTGTGGCCGCGCGCCGAATCTGCCCGGATGGGTGACGGTCACGGTGTCGACGGTGAGGACCGGCGTCGGATCACCGGTGGTGTCGGCCTCGGCGTCATCGTCCTCGGCCCGGAGGTCCGGCAGGCGCGGCACCGCGGCGAGCAGCTGACGTGTGTACGGCTGCGTCGGGTGGGCGAAGATGTCGTGAACCTCACCGGATTCGACGATCTCGCCGAGCTGCGCGACGACCACGCGGTCCGCGATATCCGCGACGACCCCCAGATTGTGTGTGATCAGCAGGATTCCGGCCTGGGTACGGTCGCGGAGGCGCGCCAGCAGATCGAGGATCTCCAGCTGGACGGACACGTCGAGAGCGGTGGTCGGCTCGTCGGCGAGCAGCAGCACGGGATCTCCGGCCAGGGCCAGGGCGATCACGACTCGTTGCTTCTGCCCACCGGACAGCTGATGCGGATAGAAGTCGATCCTCTCGTCGGGATCGGGGATCTCCACCAGGGTCAGCAACTCGACGGCGCGTTGGCGCGCCTGCTTGCGAGAGATGTTCCGGTGCGCCCGAAGTGCCTGGCGTAATTGCCAACCCACGGTCTGCGAGGGATTGAGTGCGGTTTGTGGTTCCTGGAAGATCATCGCGACCCGGTCGCCGCGGATCGAGGTGAGTACCTTCTCGGCTTGGTTGAGCACCTCGACGCCGTCGACGAGAATCGAGCCGGTGGCGTGTGCACTTTCGGGCAGCAGCCCGATGGCAGCTTGCGCGGTGATCGTCTTTCCGGATCCGGATTCCCCGACGAGTGCGACGATCTCACCGCGTTCGACGCGAAGGCTGATCCCGGCCACCGCCGGTCGGGGGAAGTCGAAGCGGACGCGGAGGTCCTCGACGACGAGTGCGGGCGTGGGTGTCGGGTGTGTCGACGATGTCATCGTCCGATCCTCCGGTCGTGTGAGATCGATTGGGCGATCAGGTAGAAGCCCAGTACAAGAGCCGACACCACGATCAGCGGACCGATCGAGAACCAGGGATTGGTCTCGAGGTAGCCGTTGCCGCTGGCGAGGATCGAACCCAGCGATGGCGTCGGGGCAACCACCCCGATGCCGAGGTAGCTCAGCGCGCCCTCGACGAACACCGCCAGTGACAGTGACAGGGCGAACTGAACGGAGAGCGACTCGAGCGAGTGGGGCAGCACGTGGTGAAGGAGCACCCGCGACGTGCTCGCGCCACTCACGCGCGCGGCTTCGACGAACGGCATCTCCCGGATCCGCAGTACGGATGTACGGGTGAGACGCCCGAAGATCGGGATCTCGGCGAGCGCGATGACGAGGCCGACCGTGAACGCTCCGGGGCCCAGCACCGCGGTGAGCGTGATACCGAGAACCAGCGCCGGGAACGCCAGGATCACGTCGAAAACCCTTTGGGCTGCAACATCGGTGATGGGCGTGATGACGGTGGTCAGACCCGCCAACGTCCCCAACGCCGCACCGATCGGCACGGCGACGAAGATGATGAGCAGATCGATCCGGATCCCGTAGAGCACCCGGGTCAGCAGGTCGCGGTTCACGTCGTCGGTGCCCAGCCAGTGATCGAGACCGGGCGTGAGGAGATACGCGCCGTCGATCTGCTGGTCCGGGCCGTACGGGGTGAACAGCGGGCCGATGACACCCAGGAGGACGACACCGACGACCAGGATGCTCCCGACGAGTCCGATTCCGTGGGACAGGCTGCGCCACAGCGGTATCTGCGGACTTCTCGCCTCCCGGTCGCCGGGGCTCTCGGGGAGCAGCCCGGGCCCGACGTCGGCGTCGTGGCCCGTTGCAGCGAGCACCGTGTCGGCGCTCGGGATACCTGTAGTACTCGAGGTCATCATTCACCTGCCAGTCGGATACGGGGGTCGAGCCAAGCGTGGACGATGTCGGCGAGGAGCTGGATGATCACGAACACCCCGACCGACAACAAGACGAGCACCTGCACCAAGGGGTAGTCGCGTGCGAAGATCCCCTCCTCGGTGAGCAATCCGAGTCCGGGCCACCCGAAGATGGACTCGACCAGGACGGCACCGCCCAGCAGCGAACCGACCGTGATGCCGAGCGCGGTGAGTGTGGGCGGCAGCGCATTACGCAGCGCATGCTTGAGGACGACGTCGGTGTGGGAGGCGCCGAGAGCCTTCGCCGTCAGTACATATGGCGCTCGCAGCTCGGTGCGCAGCGACTCGGTCAGGAACCGGGCCAGCATCGCGCCGGCCGGCAGGCCCAACGTCAATGCCGGCAGCAGGATGAACTGCGCGCTGATCTGCAGGCTGTCGGAGAACCCGTCCGGCGGTGTGCCACCGGCGGGCAACAGTCGCAGCCGGACCCCGAACACGAGGATCAACGCGGTCCCGACGACGAAGGTCGGTAACGCGATCGCAGCGGCGTTGATGCCGGTCAGCAGTGCGCCCAGATATCGGTTGTCGGACAGCACCGCAGTGAGGCTCAGGATCAGTGCGAGAACGATCGCGATCGCCAACGCGGAGAGCGTGAGGATGATCGTATTCATGAGTCCGTATCCGACGAGCGCGGCAATGCTGCCACCGACCTGGTAGCTCTGTCCGAAGTCGAGCGTGATCACCCCACCGATCCAGGCGAGATACTGGGCAAAGAAACTGTGGTCGAGGCCGAGGTCGTGCCGGATGGCCGCGAGATCAGCGGCCGAGGCGTCGGGGCCGGCCAGGGCGGATTCCGGGCCGCCCGGGATCAGGCGCAGCACGGAGAAGATGAGGATGGACGCGACGAACAAGACGAGGATGGCGGTGGGTATGCGCCGCAGGAGATATCCGAGCATCGTCTATTGCTTCCCTTCCGATGCGAGGTAGGTGTTGGCGAAGTGGAGCTGATTGCGTCGATCCCAGTCGACGTTGCCGACTGCGCCCGCCGTCGCGACCTTTCGCAGGACCACACCGATCTCAATGAGGAAGAGGTCGTTGAGCCACTTGTCGTCGAGTTGACGGTATGCCGCGAGTGCGGTCGGTGAGGAACTGTCGCGTGTGGTCCAGGCCGTGGTGGCCGCGGCCGAGTAGCCGGGATCGGTGTAGTTCGAGGAGTTCTTGGCGGCATTGAACGGATACGCCGACACGGCAAGGGTCGACGGGGTGAACTGGGCGAAGGCGTGTTGCAGCAGCCACAGCCCGTCGAACTTGCCGCCGATGAGCTTCGACGACTGCTGGGTCTTGTCGTTCGGGACCAACTTCACCCGGATCCCGACGTCCTTGAGATTGGACTGCACGATCTCGGCGATGACCCCGTCCACGCTGTGCGTCGAGTAGTCCAGTGTCAGAGTGGGAATGGGGCCGGCGGCGGCCACCAGTGCGCGTGCCTTGGCGACGTCTCGCGTGTAGGTCGCGTTGGCGTCGGCACGGTAGGCGGGTGACCATGTCGGCCACGGCAGGTTGACGGTGTACCCACTTCCGCGGAAGACGTCGTCGATGATGCGTCGACGGTCGATGGCGTACGCGATGGCATGTCGCACCCGCACGTCAGCGAGCGCGGGATTCGCGACGTTGATCCCCACATACTCCTGCGATTCGGCGCCGGTGAGCGTCACCTCTTTGAAGCCGTATCTCGATGACACCAGTTGCTGGTCGTGGTAGTCGAGGCCGTCGGCAACGTCGATCTGTCCGGTCCGCAGGCGCGTGAACAGTGACTGATCGTCCTTGACGACCACGAAGGTGATCGCTTCCAGCGGAGGTGTGCCACCCCAGTAATGCTCGTTGCGGACCAGTCGCACAGACGAATTCGGTTGCCAGCTGTCGAACCGGAACGGACCGGTCCCGTTGAACTGCGTGCCGGCCTTGAGATCGGCGAGCGTGTTCTGGTCGATGACCGGTGCCGAGTCGAGCAGATCGAAGATGTTGCTGAGCGGGTGGGCGAACCCGAGTACGACGCGATGTGGGTCGGAGGTGTCGAACCGCGTGATCGCGGCCGCGGTCCGCTTGAACTGCGGGGTCCAGGGGCCACCGAGATAGGCCTTGATCGAGTTCTCCACGTCGGTGGAGACGAACGGCCGCCCGTCATGAAAGGTGACGTCGTTGCGTAGGTCCAGTGCGAGCGAGCGGCCGTCCGGAGCGAGATGCCAGGCGGTCGCCAGGGAGGGTTGCACCGTCAACGAGTCGCGCGCGTACCGGATCAGCGTGTCATAGGTGTTCGCGACCACCTGTCCGTTGAGGGCTCCGGTTCCGATCTGCAGGAACGTCTTCGGAGACAGGTCACCCAGGACGCCGACGCGGAGATCTCCTCCTCTCGGCACGGCCTGACCCGGAGCGAGCGAAGGCGCCGTCGTATTCTGCTGCTGCGAGACGGCAGACTGACACCCGGCAGTCGCGATCGTCAGCAGGAGTGTGACGGCGACCGCACAGCACACGCGGATACCTCGATGTCGGGGCATGGGGACCACATTTCTTTCTCGGGTCGAAGCGGAACGATCCCGGCCGAGGAACGAACGTCGAAATAAACTGCACAGCTGCGGGATCGACGTTCATTATGGCGATACCGACGAATGATCGCCGGGTTCTGCTTGGCGCGGATCGAACTCTTGACATGACTGGTTTGCTTCGGCACGGTCGCTGTCTGCCGGGCATCTCCGACGCCGACGGCAACGACAGGAAGGCGGCCACATGGTCGAGAACCAAACGCCGGCGATCCCGGCGAATGCACGCGGATACGAGGGCTTCGGTGGTGTCGTGGGGCGCACGAGCTCCCGATCGACACCGTGGTGGCCGCAGGAGCGATCCGCTCCGCCCGGGGCTCCGAACATCGTGGTCATCCTCGTCGATGACATGGGCTACTCGGATATCTCACCCTTTGGTGCCGAGATCGACACACCGAACATCGACGGGTTGGCACGACGTGGAATTCGGCTGGCCAACTATCACACGACGCCCGTGTGTTCGCCGGCCCGGGCCGCACTGCTGACCGGCCTGAACCCGCACCGGGCCGGGTACGGCAGTGTTGCGAACTCCGATCCCGGATTCCCCGGGTTGCGGTTGGAGTTGGCCGACGACGTGCTGACCCTGCCGGAGATCTTGCGGGAGGGCGGGTATGCGACCTACGCGGTCGGGAAATGGCACCTGGTCCGCGACGCGAACATGGGTCCGGGACGACCACGGGATTCATGGCCGGTGCAACGCGGATTCGACAGCTATTACGGCTCTCTCGAGGGACTCAACTCGTTCTTCTACCCGAATCAACTGATCTCGGACAATTCCGTCGTCGACATCACCGAGTATCCCGATGACTACTACGTGACCGATGATCTGACCGATCGTGCCGTCGCGCAGATCAAGTCCCTGCGCGCCCAGGACGCGACGAAACCGTTCTTCCTGTATTTCGCGCACATCGCGATGCACGGACCGCATCAGGTCAAGGACGACGACCTGCGTAAGTACCGAGGACGGTATGCCGACGGCTGGGATGTCGTCCGGCAGCGCCGCTTCGAACGTCAGATCGCGGAGGGTCTGTTCGATCCGGACACACCGATCGCGCCGCGAAACACCGAACCGGGGTTCGAGGCAGCCCACTGGGCCGACCTCGAGCCGGATGAGCAGCAGCGATATCAGCGCTATCAGGAGGTGTACGCCGCGATGGTCGACAGCGTCGATCAGAGCGTCGGGCGCATCGTCGACACCCTCACCGAGCTCGGCGAGCTCGACAACACCATCATCGTGTTCACCTCGGACAACGGTGGCACCGCAGAGGGAGGCCCGGTCGGAACCCGCTCGTATTTCAGTCAATTCGTGCACGGTCCGGTTCCGCCCGACTGGGAACGCGACGTCGCTCACGACGAGCGACTCATCGGTTCCGCAGAACTGGGTGTCCATTACCCGCGCGGGTGGGGACAGGCCTCGAACACACCCTTCCGCTTCTACAAAGGCCAGACGTTCGCGGGCGGGGTGCGAGTACCGTTCGTGATCTCCTGGCCACGCGGATTGTCGCGCCCGAATGGCGACAACGGAGTGCGCCGCCAGTTCTCCTACGTCACCGATGTCGTGCCGACGTTGCTCGAACTGGCCGGGATCGACACACCCACCGAACGATTCGGACGCCCGGCAAAGGGCCGCGACGGTGTGAGCATCGCCGACTTCTTGCATGATCGGAGTGCGCCGTCCGGGCATACCGAGCAGTATGCCGAGTTCGGTGGCCATCGCGGCTTCTACCGGGACGGCTGGAAGCTCGTGTCCCTGCACACCGATCCGGCCGCCGTCGACGCCCCTCGATGGGAACTCTACGACGTGACGCGCGATCCCGCGGAGACGCGAGATCTGGCGGAACGGTATCCGGAGAAGGTGGCCGAACTGGCCCGAGCCTGGGACGACGCGGCCTGGCACAACACAGTGTTTCCACTTTTCGACTCCGTTGGGGACCAGATCAGGCGTCGGCCTGACGAGCAACGCCTCAGTGGCGCGGTCCGGATCGTCGCCGGCACCCCGACGCTGGAGCGCTACCGTTCCAGCCGTTTGATCGCCTACCGCGATTTCGACATCGAGGTGGATCTGGTGGACTGGACCGCCGCGGACGAGGGGGTTCTCGTGGCCCACGGCGACCAACAGGGCGGATATCTGGCATACATCGATTCGGGATCAGTGCATTTCGTCTTCAACAGCTATGGGCGACTGCATCGGGCCTCGGGAGCTGTACCGCCGGGAACGACCACATTGGTTGTGCGCGCCGTCGCGACGCAGTCGGTCCGCTGGGACTTCTCGATCGAGGCCGTGGCAGGTGGACAGACGTCGGTCGTGGCGAAACTCGACGATCAGTTCCAGCTCGTCGGAATGGCCCCCTGGACCGGGATATCGGTGGGCGTGGACGCACGCGGGCCGGTCGATGTCGAGCTGCGACGACAACGGGGCTCCTTTCGATTCGGCCCCGCGTTGCGGGCCGTTACCTATCGCCCCGGAACGGTTCGGGTGCCGGGCGATGTTCGCCGCGTGATCGACGACGCCGCCGAGTACGCCGCCGACTGAGGAGACTTCCGATCACCGTGAGTTTTGACTCGAACAGCACGTTGCCGTCGTGCTGAGATGAATTCGTCTGAGAGATAGAGATATTGGTGAGAGAGGATTTTGGGATGACGCTTGCACAGATCGAGGATCGGACAGATCGGGAGCGTGCGGCACAGGACATCTATGCCGATGCCGGGATCACGGTCCAGAAGCTCGGCGAGCACATCGGCGCACGGATCGGCCGGGTTCGTCTCGGCGGAGACCTCCCGCCCGAGCAGGTGGAAGCGATCCGGCTCGCATTGGCCATCAACAAAACCGTCGTGTTTCAGGGGCAGGAGCACCTCGACGACGACGCTCAGTACGCGTTCGCGGGCTTGCTCGGTGAGCCCACCGCGCCGCACCCCACGGTCACCTCGCGGGGGACCCAATTGCTGACGATCGAAGGCGCAGCGAACAGTTGGCACTCCGACGTCACGTTCGTCGATCGGATTCCGAAGGCGTCCATCCTGCGTGCGGTCACCTTGCCGAGTTACGGCGGTGCGACGACCTGGGCGTCGACCGTCGCAGCATATGACCAGCTGCCGAATGCGTTGCGCGCGCTGACCGAAGAACTCTGGGCGACGCACAGCAATCTGTACGACTATGTGGGGCAGGCGGAACCATCGGGTGGTGTCGACGTCAGTCAGAAGGTGGATCACTACAAGGAGTTCACCGCGACGGAGTACGAAACCCTGCATCCGGTGGTCCGCGTTCACCCGGAGACGGGGGAACGGAGCCTTCTCCTGGGCCATTTCGCGAAGGAGTTCCGCGGGCTGAGGAATGCCGAGTTCGCAAATCTGTATCAGTTGCTGCAGTCGCGTATCACCAAACTGGAGAACACCTTCCGGTGGAACTGGAGTCTCGGGGATGTCGCGATCTGGGACAACCGGGCGACCCAGCATTACGGGATCTCCGATTACGGCAACCAGAAGCGCCAGCTGCACCGGATCACCCTGGCCGGTGATGTGCCGGTGGACGTCCACGGGCAGCGCAGTCAGATCCTGCAGGGCGACGCGACCCACTATTCGGGTGTCGAGGAGCCCTCGCGGTTGGCGGTCTTCGCCGCCTGAACTCGGCTCCACGACGGCCGCCTTCGGCGGCCGTCGTGGAGCGGGGAGAGTGCCCGTCATCCGGTTTTCTGTGGAGGGGAGCGCTTACGATCCGGCCCCAACATCCGGTCCCTGAGGAGCGAGCTTGTGAGCGTCACGAAGGGCCGCCCTTCGTGACGGCCCTCCGCTGGCGCTCCGGGCCTCCTCAGGGGTCGGATGACGGCGCTCCGGGCCCAACATCCGGTCCCTGAGGAGCGAGGAGGGAATCCACCATCCGGTCCCTGAGGAGCGAGGAGGGAACCCACCATCCGGTTTTCTGTGGAGGGGAAGGGAACCCACGATCCGGTCCCTGAGGAGCGAGGAGGGAACCCACCATCCGGTTTTCTGTGGAGGGGAGAGGAACCCACGATCCGGTCCCTGAGGAGCGAGCTTGCGAGCGTCACGAAGGGCCGCCCTTCGTGACGGCCCTCCGCTGGCGCTCCGGGCCTCCTCAGGGGCCGGACGCTGACGGCCCTCCGCTGGCGCTCCGGGCCTCCTCAGGGACCGGATGCTGACGGCCCTCCGCTGGCGCTCCGGGCCTCCTCAGGGGCCGGATGCTGTGGCGCTCCGCGCCTCAGAGGCCGGGTGACGTAGCAGTGTCCAGCTTGCGTTGCGAGGCAGAACCTCAGTGCGCCATGGCGGGCGCACCCTCCGGTGCGGCCGGCAGCTTCCCGCTCCGCACCACGAGCGCGGCGAGCACACTACCCAGAGCGAAGACGGCTGCGGCCACCCAGAACGCGGTGGTGTACGAATGGACCGCCGCGAGCTGTGCCAGCTCAGCCGGATTGGTCACGTGCGCAGCGTGATCGGTGAAGTACGCGGTCGCGGAGCTCGCCGCGATGGTGCTCAGCAATGCGGTGCCGACCGAACCGCCGACCTGCTGCATCGTGTTGACCGTGGCCGATGCGACCCCGGCGTCCTGCGGTGACACCCCGGAGATTGCGCCCTGCATGGCCGGCGCCATGGAGGCGCCGATGCCGACGCCGAGGATCAGCAAGGCCGGCAGCACATGGCTTGCGTACGAGCTTGTCTCGGTGATCTGGGTCAAGTAGAGCATCCCGCCGGCGGCGATCATCATGCCACCGGACATCAGCCACCGCGGACCGAAGCGAGGGAGCAGTACTCCCGTCGCCGTCGTAGCGGTCACCACCAGCATGGCGATCATCGGGAGGAAGGCCAATCCGGTCCGGATGGGGCTGAACCCGAGGTTCTGCTGCAGGTAGTAGGTGAGGAACAGGAAGATGCCGAACATACCGATACCGGCGATGAAGACCACCATGTAGGACCCCGCGCGGGTGCGGTCGGTGATCACCCGCAGTGGCAGCAGCGCGTGCTCGGTGCGGGATTGCCACCAGACGAAGCCGGCCAGGAGCAATGCGCCGGCGACGAGCCAGGTGATGGTCGCCCAGTCGGCCCAGCCGTTGGTCTCGGCGTTCGAGAATCCGTAGACGATCGAGAAGAGGCCTGCGGAGGCGGCGGCCACACCCGGGAGATCCAGCTTGGGCCGGTGATCAGAGGTGTTCCGTCCGAGGAACATCACCGCTCCGACCAGCGCGATCGCAGCGATCACGAGGTTCACATACAGGCACCAGCGCCAGTCGGCCCACTCGGTGAGCATGCCGCCGAGCAGTAGGCCGAGCGCGCCGCCGCCGCCCGCGATCGCGCCGAAGATACCGAACGCCTTACCCCGTTCGGAGGGGTCGGTGAAGGTCGTGGTGAGCAGCGACAGTGCGGCCGGCGCGAGTAGTGCACCGAAGATCCCCTGGCCGGCGCGTGCGGCGACCAACATCTCGAAGTTGACCGCGGCACCGCCGACGGCGGACATGCCCGCGAAGCCGATCAGCCCGACGATGAAGGTCGTGCGGCGTCCCCACAGGTCCGACAGGCGGCCGCCCAGCAGGAGCAGGCTGCCGAACGACAGCGCATACGCCGTGACGATCCACTGCCGGTCCTCGTTGCCGAAGCCGAGCGACTCCTGTGCGTGCGGAAGTGCGATATTCACGATGGTCGCGTCGAGCACGACCATGAGTTGTGCGAGTGCGAGGACTCCCAGGATCACCCAGCGAAGGCGGTGATGCCGCGCCTCGTGTGACTCCTCGACGGACGGATCGTCGAGGGCGTCGTAGACAATGCTCATCCGAGCCTCCTTGGTCTAGGCGGAGGTGATTCCTCCGGTTACTGATGGTCACAACGTACGCCAACCGGAGGTAATTCCTCCACTTGCTATTCTGTGACCATGAACACCTCAGAGGCCGAGGTCGGCGGCGGCCGCAAGCTCCGGGCCGATGCCGAACGGAACCGGTTGCGCATCATCGCCGCGGCTCGGGAGCTGTTCGCCGAGCAGGGGCTGGAGGTCACGCTCGATGATGTGGCCGCCCACGCCGGTGTCGGAGTGGGTACCGTCTACCGACGATTCGCCAACCGCGACGAACTGATCGTGGGTGTGCTGACCGAGCATCTCGCCGAGGTCGCCGAAAAGGCTCGCGCCACCTTCGACGACACCGATCCGTGGCAGGCCGTCGTCGACATCTTCACCCTGGTGGTGTCCTCGATCGCCGCCGACCGTGGACTCGGAGCCGTCATCATGCGCATCGACCACTCGCATCCCGACATCGTGAGTGCGAAGGCGACGTTGACCGAGCAACTACAACGGGTCTATGAGCGTGCCAGCGCAGCGGGAGTACTGCGTCCAGATCTGGAACCGACCGATTTCTTCGCGATCCTGACCATGATGAGAGCAGTCACCGACACCATCGGGCCGACCGTGCCCGACGCGTGGCGCCGCTACCTCGGCATCATTCTCGACGGTGTCCGTGCGCCGGGGCACACGCCGCTGTCCGCGCCGCCCATCACCGAGGGACAGGTTCGCGAGATACAGGCGAACCACGTGGGGGACACATGATTTTCGGGCCGTGACAGGCCCGGTGATCACTCGACGAGGCCCTCGCTCTTGAGCCAGTCATAGGCGACGTCGGAGGGGTCCTCGCCGTCGATGTCCACGCGACCGTTGAGTTCCTGCATTACCTCGTCGGTCAGCCGCTCCGACACCGGCTTCATCAGTGGCGCGATCTCGGGGTACGCGTCGAAGACCTCCTTGCGGACGACGACGGTGCCGCTGTAGGGGAGGAAGTATTTCTTGTCGTCGTCGAGGACCACGAGATCGAGGTTCTTGATACGTCCGTCGGTGGTGTACACCATGCCGAAATTGCAGGGCGAGCTCTTGGCCGTCGAGGTGTAGACGATGCCGGAGTCCATCTGGGTCACATTGCCGGTCGGCACGCCGTTCGGGGTGTTGTAGGGAATGCCGTAGGTCTGCAGCATCGGCAGGAATCCGTCTGGCCTGCTGAAGAATTCGTCGTTGATGCAGAAGGTGCGTTCGGCCACCGGGAGACGGGTGATGTCGGACATGGTCTTCACGTTCAGGCGCTCGGCGGTCGGGGTGGACACGGCGAACGCATAGGTGTCGTTGAAGTTGGCCGGCGGCAACCACACCAGGTCGTTCTCGGCGAGTTCGACGTCGTGGACCTTCTGCCACAGTTCCTGAGGGTCCGGGATGGTGTCGGTCTCGTGCAGATAGGTCACCCAGGCGGTGCCGGTGTACTCCCACGTCAGGTCGGCGGTGCCGTTGAGCATGGCCTGCCGCGACGACGCGGACCCGGGCGCGTTGGTCATGTCGGTGATCGCGGCGCCTGCCGCGCCGAGATACGTCGCGGCGATCTTGCCGAGGATGATGCTCTCGGTGAAGTTCTTGGAGGTGACGGTGATCTTCGCGCCGTCAAGGGGTTTCTCGCCGTCGGGCAGTGAGGCGCTGTGAAACGTACCGGACGAACTGACCAGGCCGCAGCCGGCGACGGTCAGCATCGTCATCGCCACCCCGGCGACGATCCGGGCCATGCGCACCATGCCGCCACGTCCGGTCATGAGATCCCCTTGGGCGTGGCGAACAACTCGAACAGACGCCCGAGCCAGTCGATGGTCAGGGCCAGCAGGCCGACCAGCACGGCGCCGGACAGGAGGAGTTTCGGCAGGAACAAGGTGACGCCGGTGGTGATGAGAGTGCCGAGGCTCGTCGCGCCGATGAACGTGCTCAGCGTCGCGGTGCCGACCAAGATGACCAGCGCGGTCCGGACCCCGTTGAGGATCACCGGCACCGCCAGCGGGAGCTCGACAAGGACCAGGGTGCGTAGTCCGGAGTAGCCGATTCCGCGCGAGGCCTCCACGGTTCGCTGGTCGACCTGTCGTAGCCCGACGATGGTGTTCTGCAGGATCGGCAGGATCGCGTAGACCACGAGGCCGACCACGGCGGTTCTGAACCCGGTGCCCAGCCAGAAGGTGAACAGGACCAGGAGACCGACGGCCGGGGCGGCCTGACCGACATTCGCGATGTTCACGGCGATGGGATTGAGCCACCGCATCGATGGCCGGGTCAGCACGATCCCGAGCGGGATCGCGATCACCACCACGATCACGGTCGACACGACGGTGAGCTTGATGTGGTCGTAGATGGTGATGCGCAGGTTGTCCCACGCCAACGCGGCCTGCTCGGTCTCGGTCAAGGTGGTCGTCCGATACCAGACGATGTAACCGACCAGTAGCACGACGATGATGAGTGGCTCGAACCACACATCCATCGGCAGTCGTCGCAGGCGGTTCATGGCTTCTCGTGGGGCTCGTCGTCGGCGGCGACGATCACCGGCATCTCGTCGGTTGATGTGCCCTCCGGGTGTCCCACGTAGCTCATGTCCTCGTCGGGCCGAGCCTCCGACAGTTGCCCTCGGATGATCTCCATGACCGTCCCGATCGACAGGGAGCCCACCACCGCGCCGCGACCATCGGTGATGAGCACACCACCCTGGCTGGCCGCCAGCATGGAGTCGAGGGCGTCGTTCAGTGTCGAAGACCTGGCGACGACCGGCAGTCGCCGGTCGATGTAGTCGGAGACCTGTGGTTTGGCGCCGAGTTCGTCCAGTGACGGCCACGCGCGCGGGTGCCCATGCTCATCGACGACGACCACCCACGTGTGCCCGGCGGCGTGCGCACGTCCGAGCACCGTCTGCGACGATTCGCCGACCTCGGCGGTGGTGACCGGCTCGACCGGGACATCGCGCACCCGCGACAGCGTCAGATGCGCCAGTGTCGCACCCGATCCGACGAAGTCCTCCACGAACGGCGTGGCCGGGTTGGCGAGAATGTCCTCGGGCGGCGCGTACTGCTCGATGTGGCCGCCCTGAGACAGGATGAGGACCTTGTCGCCGAGCTTGGTGGCCTCGTCGAAGTCGTGCGTGACCACCACGATCGTCTTGCCCAGCTCGTGCTGGATGGCGATCAGGCTGTCCTGCAGGCGGACCCGGGTGATGGGATCCACGGCCCCGAACGGCTCGTCCATCAACAGGATCGGCGGATCGGCGGCCAGTGCGCGAGCCACCCCGACCCGCTGCTGCTGCCCACCCGACATGTCCTTGGGCAGACGATCGGCGTAGGTGGCCGGGTCGAGACCTACGAGGTCGAGCAGATACTCGATACGGTCGGCAATCCGCTTCTTGTCCCAGCCGAGCACCTTCGGGATCGCGGCGATGTTCTTGGCCACCGACCAATGCGGGAACAGCCCGCCCGACTGGATGACGTACCCGATGCCCTGACGCAATTTGTCCGGGTTCTCGTGCGTGACATCCCGGCCGTCGATCAGGATCCGGCCCTCGGTCGGTTCGATGAGCCGATTGATCATCTTCAGCGTCGTGGTCTTTCCGCACCCGGACGGGCCGACAAAGGTGACGATGTCGCCCGCGTCGATCTCGAGGTCGAGACGTGCGACCGCGGGCTCATGCTGCCCGCGAAACTGTTTCATGACGCCGTCGAGGTGGATCGACGCGCCCGTGACGACGCGGTCCGGGGCCCCCGGCGCGGTGGACGATTCGGTCATTGCAGTCCTTTGGATATCGTGAGTCGTCCGAGCAGAACCAGGAGTCCGTCGAACACCAGGGCGATGATGACGATGAGAATCGTTCCGGTGAGAGCCATCTCGAGCGCATTGGCGCCGCCTAGCCGGGACAGTCCGCTGAAGATCAGGGACCCGAGACCCGGGCCGAGCACGTAGGCGACGATCGCGGCGATCCCGATGATCATCTGCGTCGACACCCGAATCCCGGTGAGAATCACCGGCCATGCCATCGGCAGCTCGACCGACACGAGGATGCGCCAGCGTGACAGACCGATTCCGCGCGCCGATTCGACCACCGATGGTGGCACCGAGCGCAATCCGACGATCGCGTTGCCGATCACCGGCATCGTCGCGAAGAACGCGAGCATGATGAACGACGGCACCACGCCGAGCCCGAACGGCACGATCAGCAATGCCAGCAGGGCGAGGGACGGAATGGTCAGGGCGACACGGCTGGTGGTGAGCGTGAGCGCCGAGAAGAAAGGCAGCCGATAAACCGCGACGGCGACGAGTACGGCCACCAGCGTGCCGACCAGCACAGTCTGAAACGCCAGCGACGCATGCTGATACGTGAGGAACGTCAGAGTGGCCGCGTGCCCCTGCACGTAGTCCCACAGCTGCACACCGAACCCCCTCGTCGTCGGCCCCGACGGTGGTCACTCACCGGACCGATCGTCGGACTGGGGAGCTGAACCGGATTTCACCATATAACCGAAATCCTCGTCGCCGACGGTTTTGCTCGAGATGGTCCGAGCTCGAGATCGCCGCCATCGGGTCGGCGACACCGTCTGACCTGTGGCGATGCCGCGAGGTAACGATTCGTCAAAGAAAGTCGACTTCTGCGCCCGCCGAGTCAAAGCTGCTTGTCGAAGCACCTTTCCAGCGTTCGGGTGACGATGCGCCAGCCGTCATCGGTCAGCGTCCAGGTGTCGGAGTACCAAAGCCCCAGCAGGAACGTCGAGTTGTCCGGCGTCTGCATCGGGTTGAGACACAGCGTGCGGGTCGTGGCGGTGGCCCCGTCCACCCGGATGTCGTGGTTGCCGACCAGGTGGCAGTAAGCGGAGAAGGCTGGAAGTACTTGGGAAAGCCATGCTTTCACCTCGCTGAGGTTTCCGACGATGCCGCCGGTCGCGCTGTAGTCGATGTGCGCGTCGGGGATGAACACCCCGTCGAGCTCGTCGAATCGGCCCGCATCGACTGCAGTCGAGTAATCGGCCAGGATCTGTTGGATCTCGAGTCGTGCGGAGATCTCCTCGATGGACAGCATCTCTATTGATTACCGCAGATCGGTCCGCGTCGATAGGGTTGCCGTATGGCAGTGAGCCGCCCGACCGACAAGTCCGATGAGGTGCAGCGTGCGCCGCGGGCCCGTATGACCGGTCCCCAGCGGCGATTGCAGCTGATCGAGGTGGCCCGCGGACTGTTCGCCGAACGGGGTTTCGAAGGGACCTCGATCGAGGAGATCGCCCAGCGTGCCGGTGTGTCGAAACCGATCGTGTACGAGCATTTCGGTGGCAAGGAAGGTCTTTACGCGGTCGTCGTCGACCGCGAGATGGAGACGCTGCTCGAGATGGTGACGTCGTCGCTGTCCAAGAACCGGTCGCTGTATCGCATCCAGCAGGTTGCGCTCGCGCTTTTGACCTACATGGAGGAGCGCACCGACGGCTTTCGCATCCTGGTGCGCGGTGACCGGACGAACACCAGCGGGACCACCACCTATTCGAGTCTGCTGAACGACGCCATCAGCCAGGTCGAGCACATCCTCGCGAGCGATTTCGAGCGCCGCGGATTCGAACCCTCCCTGGCCCCGCTGTATGCGCAGGCGTTGGTCGGCATGGTGTCGGTGACTGCGCAGTGGTGGCTCGACGTGCGGGAACCGTCCAAGGAGGTGGTGGCCGCTCACCTCGTGAACCTCTGTTGGAACGGGCTGACCCGGCTCGATCCGCATCCCGAGTTGGTGGGGCCCGAGTACGTGGAGGAGCGGGATCGGACGACGCCCGAAGAGTGATCCGCGGATCGGCGGTCCGTCAGTCCGGTGTCCGGACGTCCGGCGTCACCGAGTCCAGGTCGAGCGTGCGAGTGCGGTGAGCGCGTCAGCGGTCTGCGCGGTGAACGTCTCGGCGTCACGCATGCCGACGGTCAGCGCGCGAACCATGGTCGCGCCGACGAGCATGTCGAAGAGGGCGTCGGCCCTGGCACTGCGCAGCGAAGTCGGCGTGGAGTCGAGGGCGGGTGTGACGGTGTCGGTGAAATCCGTGCGGACCCCGCGCTCGATCCGGGCCAGCAGCAATCCATAGAGCTGCTCGTCCTGTTGGTAGGCGGCCAGCAGCCCGGGTATCGCGGCGCGGGTCGCCGGATCGGCGAGGTGGCCGAGGAACACCGTCACCCACGCGTGCAGATCGTGCTCGAGGTCGCCGGTCGCGATCGGCGGGTAGATTTCCCGGGACCCGAAGACGGCATCCTCGATCAGCATCTCCCGACCGGCCCAGCGCCGGTAGATCGTCGGTGTGCCGACGCCCGCACGCCGCGCGATCGCCACGATGGTCGCGGACGCATAGCCGCCTTCGGACAGGAGCTCGCGGGCCGCCGCGAGTACGGCGGAGTCCTTCTCCGGGTCACGCGGACGGCCGGCTGCGGGTCGGTGCGGCTCGGACACCGGATGAACGTTACCGAATCTCTCGACCATTTACGTTATTGCCCGTAACGTAATGGCGGCATCGCATCGGCGACAAGGAGGACCGCGTCATGCTGACCGCGCACGACGAATTGCTCTGCCATCAGATGGCCACGACATTCGATCATCCTGAGCAGAGCGATCTGCGCTGGGTCGAACGGATCGTGATGTACGGATTCGACCGCTCGGGCGACGTGACGGTGATGACCGGGCTGGCGCGCTATCCCAACCGCAACGTCACCGACGCGTATGCCATGGTCACGCGCCGCGGTGGCCAGACCCGCGTCGTACGGGTCTCCTCCCAGATCGATTCCGCGCCGGTCGGTGTGGGGACCTACGCGGTCGGCCCTTATACGTATCGGGTCTGCGAGCCGCTGTTGTCGACGCGTGCCGTGTTGGCGGCCAACGATCACGGGCTCGAACTGGATCTGACCCTCACCGGGGTGTTCCCGGCCTACGAACAGACGCCCGCATTCCACCGGTCCCGGGGCAGGGTGCAGGAGAACGCACGTCGCTTCTATCAGAACGGAACCGTCAAGGGTCACATCGTGCTCGACGGTGAGCGCATCGACCTCGATCCGAACCGATGGTGGTTCGGCCGCGACCACTCGTGGGGCATTCGCAACGGGCCCGGCGGTGGCAGCCTCCCGGAAGGAACCGAGCTGCAACCGGGTGACATCCCGGACGGCGTCCTCTATTACATGGGCATCTTCGAATTCCACGACGAACTGGTGCATTTCGCGCAGCGCGAGGACAGTCGTGGACGACGCACCCAATTCGAGGGAGAGGTGCTGCGGCCTTTGTCGACCGGTGGTGGTTCGTCGGCGATCATCGACGTCGGACATGACCTCGAGTTCCGCTCTGGACTCCGTGTCATCAGCGGCGGCACGTTCACCGTGCATCGGGACGACCGGACCACCAGCGTCGTCGACGTCACACCCATCTGCGACTTCTGGCCCGGTCTGGCCGGCTACCAGGAGTACCGCGGGTACGCATCTGGGTATTGGCGGGGAAGGGATTTCATCGATGGATTCACGGTCGACGTGAGTGATCCCGACACGATCGCACCGGTCACGTTCCTCAGCGAGACGCTCTGCGAGGTACGCATGGACGGCAAGATCGGACACGGGCTGGTGGAGATGGTCTTCCTCGGTGCGTATCCGCGGTACGGATACACGGGCTGGTGAGTCGTGGCCAGGACGCCGAATGTCCGGATCGCGCCGGACCTGTTGCCGGAAGCGATCGAAACCGTCGTCCGCAGAAGGGTTCCGGGTGCATCCGGGGCCCGCGTCGGTGACTGGCGTCCGGCGACCCAGGGATTCTCGACGGAGACGTTCCTGTTCGACCTCATCGGTGTCGACGGGCGTGACGAACCACTGGGGCTGGTGTTCCGTCGCCCGCCGGTGATCCCGGTGCTGCCCGACTTCGACCTCCGCCGTCAGTACCTGACGATGGATCGGCTGCGCGACACCCGGGTTCCGGTACCCGTGATGCGCTGGATCGACACCGAGGCAAGTGATCTGGGTACACCCTATTTCGTGATGGATCGAATCGACGATGTGGTCACGGTCAATGACGTCCCGCCCTATCACGAGGCGGGCATCTTCGCCGACGCGGACGCCGCCGGGCGGGCGACGTTGTGGAACGGGTGTGTCGACCTGATCGCGAAGGCAGCCACGGTCGACCCGGTGGCGCGACGGCTCGGATTCCTCGACCTGCGGGCGTATGGGTCGTCGGCGCCACAGCGGCTGGCCGGATTCCTCCGATATGCACTCACCTGGGCGAGCCACCCGAGTCCGGTGGCCGAATCTCTCGTCCGGGCACTGGACTGGCTCGACGACAATCTCTACGAGCCCGAGCGGGTGGGACTCTGCTGGGGTGACAGCCGGATGTCGAATGTGTTGTACGACCACGACTTCGGCACGGTGGCCGCGCTCGACTGGGAGATCGCCTATCTGGGTGATCCGGGCGCGGACCTCGCCTGGATGTTCGCGACGGACTGGGTGAGCAGTCCGCTGCCCGATCGGGCCTGCGCGCCGGGCACCCCCTCCCGCGAGGAAACCCTGGATCGCTACCGTCGGCTCACCCGGCTGCGTCTGGACCACATGCTCTTCAACGACGTGAGTGCCGCGCTCCTCTTGGCGATCCCGCTGCTCCGACTGAACCAGATCCTGGATCTCGACGGGGTCGACCTCGCCGAGATCTGTGTCGCACGCCTCGACCATGTGTTCAGCCAATGACACCGACCCGGATCCGACCACCGGGTCGTCCGGGATCGGAGTGCGAGCTCGCAGGGATCAGGACTGTTCCTCGCCGCCACGACGCTCCGGGACACGCAGGCGCATGTCCATCCGGCATCATCGTCGGCATGGTCACCATCCGTTCCGCGGCCGCGGCCGATTGCCCGGCCATCGCCGACATCTACCGGCACTATGTCGAGCACACCGTCGCCACGTTCGACTACGCGGCGCCACCGGTCGAGTACTGGGAGTCCAAGCTCACCACCATAGGGAAGGCGGGGCGGCCGTTTCTGGTGGCCGTCGGCGGCGAGACGGTGCAGGGTTTCGCCTACCTGGGATCGTTCCGGGACAAACAGGCCTATGACCGGACCGCGGAGGACACCATCTACCTGCACCCCGACGCCGGAGGTCGGGGCGTCGGCGGTCGGCTTCTCGGGGCGCTGCTCGACGCCGCCGACCCCGACAACGTGCGACAGGTCATCGCGGTGATCGCCGCCACCGGCGGCGAGGCATCGGTCGCGCTCCATGCCAAGCACGGTTTCGCCGAGGTCGGCCGGACCCCCCGCGTCGGGTACAAATTCGATCAGTGGATCGACTGCATCTACATGCAGCGTGCGTTGCCCTGACCGACCGTAATCGGCGTTGCCTACAATCGTCGGAGTGTCATCAACCCCCGCCCTGCACGGGCTTGCCGCGGTCACGTGTGCAGACAAGGCGATCGCGGACCTCGTTCGTCGGCGGGACCAGGATCGTCTCGATATCACGGCCCCCGACGCCGCCCGGCCCTTCATCGTGTCGTGCCTTGCTGCCGCCGCGCCGGGCGATGACGCCACCACGGCGCCGCTCCTGGTGGTCTCGGCCAACGGACGCGAGGCCGACGACCTGACCGCAGAACTGGCCGAGTTGCTCGACGACCCGGCCTCGGTGGCGCAGTTCCCGTCGTGGGAGACCTTGCCGCACGAGCGGCTCTCGCCCAGCGCCGACACCGTCGGGCAACGGCTCGCGGTTCTGCACCGGCTCGCCCACCCGGACGAGGGGACACCCATACGCGTCGTCGTCACCACGGTGCGTTCGCTGGTCCAGCCGATGGCGCCGGGCCTCGGGTCCGCCCGGACCATCTCGCTGGCCGAAGGCCTGGAACTCGACTTCGAGGTACTGCTGACCGACCTCGTGGAGATGGCCTACGAGCGAGTCGACATGGTCGGCCGTCGAGGTGAGTTCGCGGTCCGTGGCGGCATCCTCGACGTGTTCCCGACCACCGCCGACTTCCCGGTGCGCGTCGAGTTCTGGGGCGACGAGATCTCCGAGATGCGGGCCTTCTCGGTCGCCGACCAGCGCAGCCAGCCCGAGATCGACGTGTCGGTGGTCCGTATTCATCCGGGCCGAGAGATCATCCTGACGCCGGAGGTCCGTGCGCGCGCCGCCGATCTCGCCACCGATCATGCCGGCGAGCAGGTCCTCGCCGAGATGCTCACCAAGCTGGCCGGCGGGATCCCCGTCGAAGGCATGGAAGCCCTCATCCCGATGCTCGTCGAGGGCCGGATGCAGATGCTCACCGAGGTCGTCCCCGCGGGGACGCGAGTTCTGCTGCTCGATCCGGAGAAGATCCGCACCCGGGCCGCGGACCTGGCGCAGACCGGCGCCGAGTTCCTCGAGGCGTCGTGGACGGCCGCGGCGCTCGGCGGTGACGCGCCGGTCGATGCCTCGACGATCGATCTGCAGGCTAGTGCGTATCGCTCGCTGGACGAGGTGGCGAGAACGACGCTGTCGGCCGGACGCTCCTGGTGGACGATGAGTCCGCTCGCCACGGGCAGCGGAGACGAAGTGGAGCTCGACCTCACCGCCGGGCCCTCGCCGCGCGGCAACGAGGGCGAGATCGCCACCGTGTTCGCGAATCTGCGTGCCCATGTCACTGCGGGTGGGTCGGCCGCGATCGTGGTGGCGGGCAAGGGAACCGCGCATCGTGTCGGCGAGCGTCTCGCCGAGGCAGAGGTGCCCGCCGTCATCGTCGAGCCGGGGACGCGCCCGGAACCGGGACAGGTCTCGGTGTTCCATGGCACGCTGCGCGCGGGGCTCGTCTGCCCCGACGCGCGTCTGGTGATCGTCACCGAGACCGATCTGACCGGAAATCGGGTCGCCGGCGTGCGGGACGGTCGTAAGCTGCCGGCCAAGCGCCGCAACCAGGTCGATCCGCTGGCCCTGACGGCAGGCGATCTGGTGGTGCACGACCAGCACGGCATCGGCAAGTTCGTCGAGATGATCGAACGCACGGTCTCGGGTGCGCGCCGCGAGTACCTGGTCCTCGAATACGCGGCGGGCAAGCGGGGGCAACCGGCCGATCGTCTGTTCGTGCCGATGGATGCACTCGACCAGCTGTCCCGGTACGTCGGCGGCGAGCAGCCGTCGTTGTCGAAACTGGGTGGGTCGGACTGGCAGAACACCAAACGCAAAGCGCGCAAGGCGGTGCGAGAGATCGCGGGTGAGCTGGTCCAGCTCTACGCCGCGCGTCACGCCGCACCCGGTTACGCCTACAGCCCCGACACGCCGTGGCAGCGCGAGATGGAGGACGCCTTCGACTTCACCGAGACGGTCGATCAGCTCACCGTCATCGCCGAGGTGAAGTCGGACATGGAACGGCCGGTCCCGATGGACCGGGTGATCGTCGGGGACGTCGGCTACGGCAAGACCGAGATCGCCGTGCGCGCGGCGTTCAAGGCGGTTCAGGACGGCAAACAGGTCGCCGTGCTGGTTCCGACAACGATTCTGGCGCAACAGCATCTGCAGACGTTCACCGAGCGCATGACCGGCTTCCCGGTGCGGGTACACGGTTTGTCGCGCTTCACCGACCCCAAGGAGTCGAAGGAGATCATCGACGCGATGGCCTCCGGTGAGGCCGACATCGTGATCGGCACCCATCGATTGCTGCAGACCGGCGTCACCTGGAAGGATCTCGGGCTGGTCATCGTCGACGAGGAGCAGCGGTTCGGCGTCGAGCACAAGGAACACATCAAGTCCCTGCGCACACACGTCGACGTGCTGACCATGTCGGCGACGCCGATCCCGCGCACGTTGGAGATGTCGATGGCCGGCATCCGCGAGATGTCGACGATCCTGACCCCGCCCGAGGAACGTCATCCCGTTCTCACCTACGTCGGTGGGTATTCGGCGAAGCAGGTGGGGGCGGCCATCCGTCGCGAACTGCTGCGTGACGGTCAGGTGTTCTATGTGCACAACCGGGTGTCGACGATCGACAAGACGGCACGGGACATCGCCGCGCTGGTCCCCGAGGCGCGGGTCGTCGTGGCGCACGGTCAGATGAACGAGGATCAGCTCGAACGCACCGTCGCCGGTTTCTGGAATCGCGAATACGACGTGCTCGTCTGCACGACCATCATCGAGACCGGCCTCGACATCTCGAACGCCAACACCCTCATCGTCGACCGTGCGGAGAATTTCGGCCTGTCGCAACTGCATCAGCTCCGTGGCCGCGTGGGACGCAGCCGGGAACGTGGGTACGCCTATCTGCTTTACAGTCCCGAGCGGCCGCTCACCGAGACCGCCTACGACCGACTGGCCACCATCGCGCAGAACAACGAACTCGGGGCCGGCATGGCGGTGGCGCTCAAGGATCTCGAGCTGCGTGGTGCCGGAAACGTGTTGGGCGCGGAGCAGTCCGGTCACGTCGCCGGCGTCGGATTCGACCTCTATGTACGGCTGGTTGGCGAGGCGGTCGAGGCCTACCGCGCGGCGGCCGACGGCAAGACGGTCTCGACCAGTGAGCCGACCGAGGTGCGTATCGATCTGCCGGTGGACGCGCATATCCCCGTCGAGTACGTGGACTCCGACCGGCTCCGGCTCGAGGCCTATCGCAAGCTCGCCGCCGCCACCGACGACGAGGCCGTCGACGGCGTGCTCGCAGAACTCTCCGACCGTTACGGCGAGCCGCCGGAGGAGACCCGCCGGCTCGCGGCGATCGCGCGCTTCCGCTTGCGCGCCCGCGAACGGGGGGTCTCGGAGGTCGGGATGGCCGGAAGCGGGGTGAAGATCTCACCGATGACACTGCTCGACAGCGAACAGGTGCGGTTGAAGCGGCTGTACCCGTCGGCGAGCTATCGGGCGACGACGTCGGCGATCACGCTGCCGATCCCACGGACCGGTGGAGTCGGGTCGGCGCGGGTTCGCGACGAGGAACTCATCGACTACCTCACGAAGTTCCTGCTGGCCCTGCGGCCGAACCCGGACCTGGACTGACGCACACCGGCCGAGCAGCCCGGATCCGCGCGGTTCGATCCGGGCTCTCCGCCGGCGCGCTGGGTCGTCGTCGAACCTGCCCGGTGTCCACAGCGAGTTCACGCGGACGCTGGGATAACGTCATGACGTCCGCACCCCGAACGGAGGTCGTCGCCCGTGGCTGTCGTGCTTCTCGATCCGCTTCGCCCTGACGTGATCCCGCTGCGTGGACTCGCGTTGCTCGACGGGCCTGTCGTCGTCACCGAGGATGTCCATCCGTCCACGCTGTGGGAGTTGGGTAAGACGTCGGCGTCCTGGGCGGAAGTGGACGATCCCGGGGCGACCCTGCTTTCGAGCGATCGTGCGCACCCGTTCGTGCGGGCCAGGATCGACGGGGGAGAGGAGGTCGTGGAGGCTCGGCCGGTGCCCGGTGCTGCGCTCCTCGAAGCAGTCGCGCTGATGGACACGCTGCGTCGCAACGGTCCATGGGAGAGCACTCAGACGCACCCCTCGTTGCGGCGATATCTCCTCGAGGAGTGCTACGAACTGCTCGACGCCATAGACGACGGCGATCGTGACCTGCTCCGCGAGGAACTCGGAGATCTGCTCCTCCAGGTCCTCTTCCATGCCCGGATCGCCGCCGACGACCCCGATCGTCCGTTCGACATCGACGACGTCGCCCGCAGTTTCACCGCCAAGGTCACCGGACGCACACCCGGTGTCCTGTCCGGCGCGCACGCAGACCTCGAGACCCAGATCCGCGAGTGGGAGGAACGCAAGGCGGCAGAGAAGAATCGCGGATCGGTGCTCGACGGAGTGGCCACGACTGCCCCGGCTCTGGCCTTGACCCAAAAGGTCCTCGAGCGACTCGCGGCAGCTGGTTTCCCGCTGGAGATCATCGATCCCGCCATCACTTCCGTCGCAGTGCAGGCGGGTGGTGACAGTGTCGAAGAGATTGCCCGACAACGTGTCCGATCCTTGATGTCGCGTGTCCGCGACGCGGAGAAGCGCGCCGATGCCGAGGGCCTCACCCTCGACACGGCGGCGGCGTGGGTGGCGGCCATGGGTGCGACCCGAGCGGAAGCGAACGGCGCAGACTGAGCCCCGCAGAAGTGAGCCCGCAGAAGTGAGCCCCGCAGAAGTGTGCGCGGTGGTCGAGAAAGTGGCCTTCGTCGAGTGAGCGGTGGTGGGCGAGGCGAGTGACGACGCCCGCCCTCAGCCCTCGAACAACCGTTGACCCCACCATTCGCCGGGTTTGAGGCCGGGTGGGATGGCGAACAGCGACGATCCGTTCGGGATGAGGTATTCGGTCATCGCGTCCTGGCGCGACAGAACCTGCTGCATCGGCACGAACTGTTTTCCGGAGTCGCGATTGAACGCGATGAAGAACAGTCCGGCATCGAGATGGCCGAATCCGTCCGAGCCGTCGGTGAAGTTGTAGCCGCGACGCAGGATCTGGATTCCGCCGAGATTGTCGGGGTGTGCCAGCCGCACATGTGCGGTCCGCGGGATCATCGGTGCGCCGTACGACGTGACGTTGAAGTCGGGGGTGTCGAACTCGTTCTGCTGGCCCAACGGAGCGCCCGACGACTTGAGCCGCCCGATGATCTGCTCCTGCTCCAGCAGATTGGCCCGGTCCCACGGTTCGATGTCCATCCGGATGCGCCGCGCCACCAGATAGGTGCCGCCGGTCATCCACTGGGCCGCCGGGGGATTGTCCTCCCGGCCGACCCACACCCACCGGTCGAGGAGATCGGTCTGCTCGGCGCGGAGATTGGCGGTTCCGTCCTTGAACCCGAACATGTTCCGCGGTGTCTCCTGGGACTTCGTGGTCGACGAGGTCCGCCCGAACCCGAGTTGCGACCACCGCACCGCGACGACGCCAAGCCCCATCCGGGCGAGATTGCGGATGGCATGGACAGCGACTTGCGGGTCGTCGGCACACGCCTGGATGCAGATGTCGCCGAAGGACCGGGACGCCTCGATCTTCTCGGCGGCGAATGCCGGCAGGTCGACGAGCGCCGCCGGTTTGCGGTCGGCGATGCCGAACCGGTCGCGCCGGTCGGGATCGGATGCACTGGGCCCGAACAGTCCGGGCCCGAAGCCGATGGTGAGCGTGAGATTGGCGGCGCTGAGTCCCAGCGCCTCACCCGTGTCGGCCGGGGGCGTGTAGTCGCCGAGGCCGACGGCACCCTCCGCAACCGTCTCCTCACCGCGCGTCATCCGTTCGGCGGCCGATGTCCATTTCTTGAGCATCTCGACGAGATCCTCGCGGGAATCGGTGATCACGTCGAAGCTCGCGAAGTGCAGCCGATCCTGCGCGGCGGTGATGATGCCGGCCTGGCGGTCACCGCGGAACGGCACGACGCCTCGGGAATCGGCGGTCTCCTCGGCTGCCGTCGCACGACCGACCGCGACACCACCGGCGGCGGCCGCGACCACCCCGACACCGGCGCCGCCCAGCAGCGCGCGCCGCGAGAAGCGGTGTCGTCCGGAGGGTTCGGCGGGAGTCGGGGTGGGTTCGGTCATCAGCCCAGCACCAGCCCGGGAACCTGGGACAGGGAGGCGGACAAGGCGTCGATCTTGTTGGACAGATCCTTGCGCTGGTCCTCGGTGACCTGCGTGTAGCTCACGTATCCGTCGCCGTCGCGGTACTGGTTGATCGCGTTGCGGACGTCGGCGAACTGGGCGGTGATCTTGTCCATCAGCGCCTGGTCCTTGGCCGAGATCATCGGCTGCATCTCCGCGATCAACGTCTCCGCGCCGTCGACGTTGGCCGCGAAATCCCAGAGATCTGCGTGGGAGTAGCGGTCTTCCTCGCCGCCCACCTTGGTGGCCGCGATCTCGTCGATCAAGGCCTGCGGACCCTGCACGAACTGGCGGGTCTCGAAGGTGAAGTCGGACTTGTCGACCTCGGTCTTGAGCTCGGTGACATTCGCGAGCAGTTCATCAGCGGCCTTGTCGATGTTCGCCTGGTTGTCGTTGGCCTTGGCGTCGGCTGCATCGTCCGGAGCGATCTGCCCGGGTGCCTCACCGACCTCCTGCGGCTGGGGCGGCCACAGGAAACGCTCGGTGCGGTGGAAACCGGTGAAGGGTTGCGTGCCGCCCTCGGTGTCGTCCCAGCGCATGTCGATCGCGGGGTCGAGATCAGGGAAGGATTCGGCGACGGGTTCGATGCGCTCGTAGAAGGTGCGAACCTGACCGAACATCGCGCGCGCGGCGTCGAGTTCCCCGGCCTTGATGTGGTCGACGTAGATCTGGGTCTGGGCGGCCAGGCCGTTCACCTGACCGCGCACGTAGTCGAGGTAGCGGGCCTTCGCGGCGTTGACGTCGGCCGGGACCTCTTCCTTCGCCTTCTTGTCGCCGGACACGCTGATCTCCTGGCGGATGCCGGTGCCGACCATGCCCGGCTTGCACGCCACGGTGTAGGTGCCCGGATCGGTGACCTCGACGGTCAGGTTGCCCGACAGTCCCGGTCCGATGTTCTCGACCTCGCCGAGCACGCGATTGTTGTTGCCGTACACGTAGAACTCGGTGACCTTCGAACCGTTGTTGGTGACCTTGAAGTTCACGTCACCGGTCTGCGCGTCCGTGCCGTCGAGGTCGCAGGCGTCGTTCGTCGACGTGACCGCGATCGCGCCGTCGGCACTCTCCTTGGAGGTGCAGCCCGCCAGCAACAGCGGCGTGGCCACGGCCATCGACAGCAGCGCGACAGCGGTGGTACTTCTCGAGTTCACCTGGGATTCCTTTCAGATACCGGCTCGGTAGTCGCCGGGGTGTCAGCGGGCGCGTCGGCCGGCCGTGGTTGCCGGTTCGCGCGGAGGAAGAGCGTGAGGACGATGGCGACGTACAGGCACCACGCGACGACCTGGAGCACGGTGGGATCGGGCCGGAAATTGAAGATGCCGGCGAGCACCGTCCCGTACCAGGACGACTGGTCGTAGTACGTGCTGATGTCGAAGGCGAGGGCGTTGCCACCGGGCAACCAGCCGACCGTCTGCAGTGCGCGGATGCCGTAGGAGAGGATGCCGGCGGCCACGAAGATCAGGAAGATGCCGGTATACAGGAAGAATGCGTGAAAGTTGAGGCGCACCGCACCGCGATAGAGCAGCACGGTGACCACGATCGCGACGACGATGCCCAGCAGCAGACCGAGTAGCGGCCACAGTCCGCCGGACACGCTTTCCGCGTAGCCGACCATCAGCAGAGCGGTCTCGAAGCCTTCACGGCCCACCGCGAGGAACGACAGTCCCAAGACCGAGGCGGCGCCGGTGAGCAGTGCGTCCGACATCCCCTCCTTCAGGTCCGACGAGATGTGTTTGGCCGCCTTGCTCATCCACAGCACCATGGCCGTGACGATGGCGACCGCCACGAGCGATGCCAACCCCGCGATCAGTTCGGCGGTCAGTGACGTCACCGTCGAGGTACCGAGGTGGATGACCAGGAAGATTCCGAGCACCATCGCGACCGCGGCGCCGACTCCCGCCCAGATCCACTTGAGTGCGTCCCGACGGCCCGCCTTCACGACGAACGCGATCAGGACCATGACCACGATGCCCGTTTCGAGGCCTTCGCGTAGTCCGATGAGGCCGCTGCCGAACATCTGCGCAAAAATCGAGGGCGCGCCACCCGCAGCCAGGTACTCCATGCCGAACTCTCTGTCTCGTCTCCGTCGCGCTCGTCATCCACCGCGTTGTCGCGAGGTTTGGTGAGGCTAACCATGTGACAGTAGCCTCCGATGCGCGGGAACCGAAAGCGTGGTCGCAAAGTTGTCTTGAAGACGGGTCCAAAAACCCAGACGGCGGCAGAGAGTGGAGGGCGGAAGATGGGGCGGCGCACAGCCGGGAGACGACTGGTGCTCGCTCCGACGATCGTCCTCGCGACGGCACTGCTCGCATCGGCATGTATCCACCTGCCCACGCTGAACCGTCCCGACATCCCGGACGGCATCCCGCCGGGCGCCGGTGCGCCGACGCCCTACATCGACATCAACGCCCCCGGCCGCACCGCCGAGCTGATGCGCACCTGGGCTGAGCCGATCGCGGACCCGACGGGCATCCCGCTCATCGCCCTCGAGGCGTACGGAAACGCCGCCGAGATCCAGCGGCAGCAGCATCCGGAGTGTGGCCTCGCCTGGACCACGCTCGCCGGTGTGGCCGCGGTGGAGAGCAAGCACGGCACCCACCACGGCACCAACATCGCGCCCAACGGCGACACCTCGCCCCCGATTCGCGGTGTGGCGCTCGACGGGACGCGCGGGAACATGCAGATCCACGACACCGACGGCGGAAAGATGGACGGCGACACCACCCACGACCGTGCGATGGGCCCCTTCCAGTTCATTCCCGAGACCTGGAAGCGTTACGGCGTCGACGCGAACGGCGACGGCAAGGCCGACCCGGACAACATCGACGACGCCGCGCTGTCCGCGGCCCGGTATCTCTGCGTCTCGTCCGGTGGTGACATGACCACGCCGCAGGGCTGGGAGAAGGCCGTCAAGGTCTACAACAACTCGATGGCGTACGTGCTCGACGTGCGGGATCGGGCCAACGCGTACTCGATCAACGTCCGTTACTGACCGACGGTCGAGACCAGTCCGTCCCTTGTCGAGTGTCCGATGCGCGCAACGATTAGTCTTTGAGCTGAACCTGTCGGCGTCGAACGGCGTCGACCAGTCGAGGTGATAAGGGGCTAGAGCTGTGGCAATGATCGAGCAGGTCGGTGCACGCGAGATTCTCGATTCACGAGGCAATCCGACCGTCGAGGTCGAGGTCGTACTCGACGATGGCACCTTCACTCGTGCCGCGGTCCCGTCCGGCGCCTCGACCGGTGAGCATGAGGCCGTCGAGCTGCGAGACGGCGGCGAACGTTACGGCGGTAAGGGCGTGACCAAAGCCGTCGAGGGCGTCCTCGGCGAACTCGCGCCTGCCGTCATCGGTCTCGAGGCCGAAGACCAGCGTCTGGTGGACCAGGCATTGCTCGACTGTGACGGAACCCCCGACAAGGGTCGTCTCGGCGCCAACGCGATCCTCGGTGTGTCCCTTGCGGTGGCCAAGGGTGCGGCAGAGTCGGCGGGCCTGCCGCTCTTCCGCTACCTCGGCGGACCGAATGCGCACATCCTGCCGGTGCCGATGATGAACATCATCAACGGTGGCGAGCACGCGGACAACGGTATCGACTTCCAGGAGTTCATGATCGCGCCGATCGGCGCACCGACCTTCAAAGAGGCGTTTCGCTGCGGTGCCGAGGTGTATCACTCGCTCAAGTCGGTGCTGGGCAAACAGGGCATGAACACGGCGTTGGGTGACGAGGGTGGATTCGCCCCCGATCTGCCGAACACCGAGGCCGCACTGGCCGCGATCGGTGAGGCCGTCGAGAAGGCCGGATACAAGTTCGGCCAGGACGTGGTCGTCGCGCTCGATGCCGCGGCCACCGAGTTCTTCTCCAACGACGTCTACAAGCTCGAGGGCAAGGACTGCTCGTCGGCCGACATGATCGCGTTCTTCGAGAAGCTGGTCACCGACTTCCCGATCGTGTCGATCGAGGACGGGTTGGCCGAGGACGACTGGGCCGGATGGGCCGCACTCACCGAGGCGATCGGCGACAAGGTGCAGCTCGTCGGCGACGACCTGTTCGTCACCAACCCGGAGCGTCTCGAGCGGGGCATCTCCGAAGGAGTCGCGAATGCGTTGCTGGTGAAGGTCAACCAGATCGGTTCGCTCACCGAGACCCTGGACGCGGTCGCGTTGGCGCACAACAACAGTTACAAGACGATGATGAGTCACCGGTCGGGTGAGACCGAGGACACCACCATCGCCGATCTCGCCGTGGCCTGCAGTTGTGGGCAGATCAAGACCGGCGCGCCGGCCCGCAGTGAGCGTGTCGCGAAGTACAACCAGCTGCTTCGTATCGAGGAAGGTCTCGGGGACGCGGCACGGTACGCAGGGGACCTCGCCTTCCCACGTTTCTCGTTCGGTTCGTGATTAGCTGGACCCCATGACATCGAGCGGGTCTCGTGGGGTTCGCGCCGGGCGAATTCATCGGTCGCAGGCGGACCGTCGTGGCACGACCACGCGACGGTCCGCCCGTCCCCGTTCGCCGGGCGCGAGCCAGGGGCCGACTCGTCCGAACAAGATCTCGGTGACCGAGACCGGCGAGCAGGAGATCACGGACGCCGACCTCGATCCCGCTGTCGCCGACGGCGAAGGCGTGGTCGATCGGGATGCGCGACGTGGGAGTCAGGTGTCTCGTCGGCGCATACGTCAAGGGCGGTCACGCTTCGATCGTTCGTATCTGCTCGCCCGGATCGAGGGCCTCGATGCGAAACGTGCGATCGTGCTCGCGCTGGTGATCAGCGTCGTCGCGCTGACGTTGGCGATGCCGGTTCGCACGTACTTCGCCCAGCGCGCCGAGTTCAAGCAACTGAGTGCGAGCAACGATCGGCTGCAGTCGGAGGTGACCGACTATCAGCAAAAGGTCAACGAGCAGGGCGATCCCGCGTACATCGAGGCGAAGGCGCGGGAGCGATTACAGTTCGTGCGGCCGGGGGAGAAGGCGTTGGTGATGATGTTCCCGGGCGACGACGCACGGATCGCCGAGCAGAAGAAGGCCGCCGAGCGCGCCCGCAGTCCGTGGTACGGCAACCTGTGGGAGTCGGTGTCGACCCCACCGAACGCGAAGTGAGCGCTGAAGACCCAGGCGCGTCCGAAACGGATCTCGCCACGATCGCGGCCCAGCTGGGGCGAGAGCCTCGCGGGGTGATCGAGGTCAGCTATCACACTCCGGACGGGCAACCCGCCGTGGTCAAGACGGCGCCCCGGCTGCCCGACGGTACGCCGTTCCCGACGCTGTACTACCTGACCGACCCACGTTTGACCGCCGAGGCGAGTCGGCTCGAGTCGGCAGGGGTGATGAAGTCGATGACCGCTCGCCTGGGCACCGACCTCGAGCTGGCCGCGGCCTATCGGCGTGCGCACGAGTCGTATCTCGCCGAACGCGACGCGATCGAATCGCTGGGCACCGACTTCTCGGGCGGCGGCATGCCCGATCGGGTGAAGTGCCTGCATGTCCTGATGGCACATTCGTTGGCGAAGGGGCCGGGAGTGAATCCGCTCGGCGACGAGGCGGTCGCACTCGCTGCCGAAGGTCCGCTGCGAGGCACCGCCATACCGGCGGATTGGCCGGCCGTCACCCACGACGACCCTGAGGAGACCACGCAGTGACCGTTGTGGGCGCCGTGGATTGTGGCACCAACTCGATCCGACTGCTCGTCGCCCGGATTTCCGATGGTGCGGATTCCGCCGGCCTGATGGACCTGCACCGCGAGATGCGTGTGGTGCGCCTCGGTCAGGGAGTTGACGCGACCGGCCGTTTCGCGCCCGAGGCGATCGAACGTACGCGTGCGGCGCTGGCCGACTACGTGCAGATCATGGCCTCCCTCGGGGCGGAGCGGGTGCGGATGGTGGCGACGTCGGCGACCCGCGACGCCGCCAACCGCGACGACTTCTTCGCGATGACCGCCGAACTCCTCGGGCAGGTGGTGGACGGCGCGCGGGCCGAGGTGATCACCGGCGACGAGGAGGCCCGCCTGTCATTTCGTGGCGCGGTCGGCGAACTCGATCCCGCACGTGGCCCTTTCGTGGTGACGGATCTGGGTGGGGGTTCCACCGAGGTCGTCGTCGGCCACCGAGACGGCGTCACCGCCGCGTACTCCGCCGACATCGGCTGCGTCCGACTCACCGAACGGTGTCTGCCCTCGGATCCGCCCACTGCCGAGGAGGTCGCCGCTGCACGTTCTTTCGCTCGTGAGCGCCTCGCGCCCGCGTTCGCGGCGGTGCCGGTGGACGGTGCGCACACGTGGGTGGGGGTGGCCGGCACGATGACGACGTTGTCGGCGGTCGGTGCGGGTTTGACCGAGTACGACCCGAACATCATTCATCTCTCCCGGATCTCACTCGGGGACCTCGCCGCGGTTTGTGAACGGCTGATCGGGATGACCCGCGCCGAACGGGCGGCGCTCGGTCCCATGCATCCGGGTCGTGTCGACGTGATCGGCGGCGGTGCCCTGGTCACGATGGAACTCGCCCGCGTACTGGCCGACCGAACGTCGATCGACGAGCTCGTGGTCAGCGAGCACGACATCCTCGACGGCATCGCGATGGGACTGCTCGACTGACGCTCACCACTCTCCGCTGACCGCCCAACAAGATTGTTGGGTAGGCTGGAGTCCGTGACCTCAGCACGCGTGCGCGACATCCCCGGGCCCCGTCGGCCACGTTCCGGCGATCCGGCCGATCCGCTCGCGCCCAGCCGGGTCAGTTATCTCGCCGACAGCTTCGGCAAGGCGGGGTTGGCCCAGCTGATCGGGGTGAGCCGGTCGCAACCGACCCGATGGATCTCCGGTGAGGAATACCCCGGCCCGATCGCCGGCCCGCTGCTCATCGATCTCGAACACATCTATGCCCGCGCCCGTCTCATCTGGGGACCCGACGCTGCACAGACCTGGTTGACCAGCCAGAATGCCCATCTCGGCGGGGCGCGGCCGATCGACGCCCTGCGGTTGTCGGGTGCGGCCGCGGTGCTGACCGCGCTCGATGCCGAGGCATGGGGCGGGGCGGCCTGATTGCTCGTCTACCGGGTCTTCCCGTATCTGGAGTCCGCGGCGCCCGGACGTCCCGGTCATCCGTTGTACGAGCACCGGCCCCAACTCGGTGGCCGGGTAGATCACCCCGATCACTACGTCTGGTACCTGTCGCGACATGCCGAGGCCGCCTGCGGTGAGAGCTTCGGCAACCTCCGCGAATGGGTGGACGACATGTTCGACTTCCCACAGCTGCCCGGTGCGCGTCGCGCACTGGGCACCTTCCGTGTGCCCGACGACCTGCGCATCCTCGACCTCGACGACCCGGTGCAGCTGGTGCGATTGGGGCTGCGGCCGTCGCATGTCGTGATCCGCAATCTGACGGTCACCCAACGCTGGGGTCATCAGATCTACACCGAGATCGACGCGAATGGTGAACGCGCGTGGGACGCGGTGTCGTGGTGGTCATATCACCGGCCGCAGTGGAGCGTGCTGGCGTCCTGGACGCGCCCCGAGGTGGTGGCGGTCGAAACGCTGGATCTCGATCACCCGGCGATCATCGATGCCGCCGACGCATTGCTGCGGCCGGTGGATCGGTGACGGGGTGAGGCGTGGGAGGAGTGCCCCGCACGCACGGTCGCAGGTGCCGGTTGCGGCTGTCGTGAATCTCGTCTACTCTCGAACGTATATTCGAACGATGGTCCGCTGGGGGGTGGGTATGGCCGAGCCGAACACGCACGACACGCTGAACGCACAGGAGTCGTTGTCGGAGGTGCCGGGTCTGCTCACCGAGTTGCATGCGGTGTTGGATCGGTTGGCGGCGGCGGATCTGACGCGCTGTAGTGATGCGGAGGTGCTGGCGGTGGCGCGGGCCTCGGAGCGGGCGGTCAATCGGCAGTTGTTCGAGGGTAATCGCCAGATTCTGGAGTTGTCGGATCGGGGTGTGCCGCGGGCGATGGGGTTTCGGAGTTTGACGAACTTCCTCAATGTCGAGGTGCGGGTCTCCGAACCGGGTCGGCGGAAGGATCAGATCGCGGCGACCGGGCGGATGCGGCAGTTGGGTGGGCAGTGCGCCGAGCCACGCTTTCCGGAGTTGGCGGCGGCGTTCGCGCGCGGTGAGGTCGGCCCGGCGCATCTGAGTACGGTGATCGACATTCTGGAGACGATCCCGCAGCAGGCGCCCCACGACAAGAAGGTGGCCGCGGAGGCGTCGTTGGCCGAGTTGGCGGTCAAGCACACCCCGGATGAGATCGTGATCCTGGGTCAGCGGGTGTTGGCGCATCTGGATCCGGATGGCGAGTTGACCGACGACAGTGATCGGAAACGTAAGCGGAATCTGTGGCTGAATCGGCAGAACGCGCAGCAGATGTCGAAACTGACCGGCCATCTGGATCCGGAGACCCGGGCGTTGCTGGAGATGATGCTGGCCGCGTGGGCCAAACCTGGTCTCAACAACCCCGAGGATCCCGACGCCCCTTCGGGTGCCGAAGAAGACGCCGACCCCGAGGCGGTGAAGGCGGCCGCCGCCCGTGACACCCGCACCCAGGCGCAGCGCAATCATGATGCGTTGGCGGCGTTGTTGCGGGCGGTGTTTGCCGATGGGTTGTTGGGCAAGTCCCATCGGGGGTTGCCGGTGCAGTTGATCGTCAAGGCCGAGCTGAATGATCTGATCCGGGAGACCGGATTCGGCACCACCGCCACCGGGTCGCTGTTGCCGATCACCGATGTGATCCGGTTGGCTGCCGAGGCCCAACAGTATTTGGCGGTGTTCGCCGATGCGAGCCCGCAGCCCTTGTATTTCGGGCAGGCCAAACGGTGTGCCACCCGGGCTCAACGGTTGGCGTCGTTCGCCCGCCCGGATGGGGAGGTGTGCTCGGCACCCGGCTGTGATCAGCCGGCCTCCCACGTCGAACTGCATCACGCCCGCCGTGACTTCGCTGATGGCGGGTTGACCGACATCGTCGATCTGACCCCGGCGTGCCCGAAACACAACCGGATGGTCGGACCCGGGATCGGCCAATTCACCACCGGCATCTACGAGGACGGCCCCCACACCGGCCGCACCTGGTGGCGCCGCAACAGCGCCGACGGCGCACCGCCGAACCCGCAGGAGTTCAACCGGCGCCCCGACATCGCGGTGTTGTATGCGCAGCACCTCGAACAGGTTCGCGCACGCCTGCACCCACCACCGCAACCAGACGCGCCGCCGCCGGACGACGGCCCGCACCTGCATCTCACCGAGACGATCCCCACACCGATCTCGGTCATCGAAGCACGCCTCGCACTCGCGCTGCTCACAACCCACCGCTGAGGGCGAGACCGTCCGGCCGTGAGGGTTGATGCGCCCGTCCGGGCCACCTCGCGTCCGAATCTTCCGGCCCGGGTGGTCGGGATGCTAAACGGCGGTCGGCTCGGTGTTGCGCAGTGACAGGTTGTTGCAGGCTTCGCAGACCGTCTCGGGGATGATCCCGTGACGCTGTAGAAATCCGAATGCCACGCACCCGAGGCAGAGGCCAAGGGCGAACTCCAACGTGGCCGCGACGATCAGCGCACCGACCACGATCTGGGCGGCGAGTCCGAGGCCGAGGAGCGACAGGACAAGCGCGGTGGCGCTGAAGACCAGCCCGATGGTCTGCGCGAATCGTTTCGGCGGGCCCGGGACGAGCTTGGTCTTCCGCCAGACCTTGGGTGCGAGTACCCGAACCGACAACTGGCCGAAGGGGGAGAACCGTGGGCCTGCCATCACTCGTAGCGCGAATCCGAGGGCCAGGAGCGCGTACACGGCCGGATGGTCCACCGCGATCGCGACGATCGCCAGCAGGATCACCAGGCCCGCGGTCGAGCGCGCGGCGTAGTCGTTGACGGGATTGGGGAAGGTCAGCGCTGACGGCAGCGAACGAGACACGGGATACCTCCTGGGGACAACCTCGACCAGGCTAGTCAGTCCGGTGACTACGGACAAACCTTTCCCTCACGCTGGTTCGAAAGTCGCGATCGTCTCCAGCACGTCGTCGCCGTACTGCTCGAGTTTGGCGTCACCGATTCCCGACACGGTCCGCAGCTGCTCGTGTGTCGTCGGGCGCCTGGCCGCCAACTCCCGCAGGGTCGCGTCGTTGAACACCACGTACGGCGGTACCCCTCGCTGTGACGCCTCCGACTTGCGCCAGGCGCGCAGGTGCTCGAACAGGCCCCGATCGGACTCGGGGAGGTCGGCGGCCGGCTTCGCGGTCCGGGTACGGGTGACCGCTCGGACGGGGTCCGTTCGCAGCATCACCGCGGTCTCGCCGCGCAGCACCGGGCCGCTCTTCTCGGTCAGCGTCAGGACGCCGTAATCCCCTTGCGGAACAATGACTCCCGACGCAACGAGCTGCCGGATCGCGCCACGCCAGCCGCCTGCGTCGAGCTCGGTGCCGATGCCGTAGGTGCTCAGACGGGTGTGGCCCTGCTCCCGGATGCGGGCGGTGTCCGCGCCGCGCAGGATATCGACAAGATGGCCGGCGCCATAGGATTGGCCATACTCGCGTTGGAGCCGAACGATGGTGGACAGCAACTTCTGAGCCAGAATGGTGCCGTCCCACGTCTCGGGTGGGTTCAGGCAGGTGTCGCAGTTGCCGCACGGCGTGGTGTCCTGGCCGAAATAGCGGAGTAGCTGCTCGCGGCGACAGTCGACTGTCTCGCACAGCGCGAGCATCGCATCGAGGTGTTGCTGCTGCATACGACGGTGATTGGCGTCACCATCGGAGGAGTCGATCAGGCGACGTTGCTGCATCACATCCGCGAGGCCGTAGGTCATCCACGCCACGGACGGAAGTCCGTCGCGTCCCGCTCGTCCGGTCTCCTGGTAGTAGCCCTCGACACTCTTCGGCAGGTCGATGTGGGCGACAAAACGCACGTCGGGTTTGTCGATGCCCATGCCGAAGGCGATCGTCGCGACCACCACGACGCCGTCGGCACGAAGAAAACGCTCGAGAGTGTGCTGGCGGACCCTGCGATCCAGGCCCGCGTGATATGGCATCGCATCGATCCCGTTGGCGACCAGGAACTCGGCGGTCTTCTCCACCGACGCCCGGCTCAGCGCGTAGACGATGCCGGTGGCCGGCTGCCCGTCGACGACACCTTCGGTACGGATGAAGTCGAGGAGCTGTTTACGCGGCTCCGACTTGGGGACGATGCGGTAGGTGATGTTGGGACGGTCGAAGTCGGCAACGAAATGCCGAGCCCCACCGAGGTGCAGGCGCTCGGTGAGTTCGGCGTGGGTGCGGCGCGTTGCCGTCGCGGTCAGAGCGATCCGCGGGACATCGGGCCAGATCTCGGCAAGCTCGCCGAGGGCGAGATAATCGGGCCGGAAGTCGTGACCCCACTGGGAGACGCAGTGCGCCTCGTCGATGGCGAAGAGCGCGATCGTGCCCTGCTGCAGCAGTGCGCGGGTGCCGGGGCTGTTGAGGCGCTCGGGCGCGACATAGAGGAGGTCGAGCTCACCGGACCGGAAGGCGTCCTCGACCTCGGCACGCTGGTCGGGCATCTGGGTGGAGTTGAGATACGCAGCGCGGACACCGAGTTCGCGAAGTGCGGCGACCTGATCGGACATCAGCGCGATCAGCGGGGAGACCACCACCCCGCACCCGTCGCGCACCAGGGCGGGCACCTGATAGCAGAGACTCTTCCCGCCGCCGGTGGGCATGAGGACGACGGCGTCTCCACCGTCGACCACATGCCCGACGATCTCTTCCTGATCGCCGCGGAACGACTCGTATCCGAAGGTCGACTCCAGTACGTGCCACATGTCGGACATGGGCACAAGGTTACTGGCGGCCTGCGTCAGGGCTGTTCGCCCGGTAGCTCACCGATGTCGACCGGCTCCTCGGGGACCTCATCCGCGCTGGGCAGCGCCGCCTGCTCGGCGGCGGGCAGTTCGCCGAGGTCCACCGGATCGCCGATGTCGTCGTTGAAGTCGTCGTCGCTCACGTCGTTCGTGTCGGCGTCGCTCGTGTCAACGTCGGCTGGATCGGGAGCCTCGATGACATCGTGCTCCTCGACGTCGAGGATGCCGCGCTCCTCATCTTCGCGGGCGCGTTTCGCGGCGTCACGCATCTCGAATCCGTCGGTGACCAGGTCACCGATCTCGCGTGCGACGTCGGCGACCGCTCCGGTGATGATCGTGGCGATACGTCCGACATGGGTGGCCGTCGATTCCACGAGTTCCTGGACGAGATCCTTGTTGCGTTCGATGCTGTCGACCATGATTCCGTATTCTGCCACCGGACCGGACGCGCCGTGACTCACGCGGCGGCCGAGGCCGAGCGCTCCACGGTCACCACCAGGTCATCGTCGTCGCGGGTCAGGAAATTCGGCAGCGACAGTTTGGCGATCTTTTTCCATGTCGACAACAGCTGGTGGCGGAAGGAACCGGTGTTGTACGGCAAACCGTAACGTTCGCAGATCTCGCGGACCTCTCCGGCGATCTCCGGGTAGCGGCCGGCCGGGATGTCGGGGAACAGGTGGTGCTCGATCTGGTGTGACAAGTTCCCGCTCATGATGTGGAACAGTGGGCTGCCGGTGATGTTGGCCGAGCCGAGCATCTGTCGCAGATACCACTGGCCGCGCGTCTCATTCGCGCACTCCTCGGGCGTGAAGGTCTGTGCGCCACTGGGGAAGTGACCACAGAAGATGATCGAGAACGTCCACAGGTTGCGGACCAGGTTGGCTGACGCGTTACCAAGCAGCGTCGATACGAACAACGGTCCGGTCAGCGCAGGGAACACCACGTAGTCCTTGAGTACCTGGCGACCGGCCTTGCGCCACATGCCCTTCACGAGGCCCTTGACGTCGTACCACTTGCGCTTACCCGCGAGGATGTTCTCGACCTCGAGGTCGTGCAGCATCACACCCCACTCGAACAGGACCATCAGTCCCGTCGCGTAGGCGAGGTTGCCGAGGTAGTAGGGATGCCATTTCTGGTCTCGGGCCATCCGGAGGATGCCGTACCCGATGTCGCGGTCCTCGCCGACGATGTTGGTGAACGTGTGGTGCATGTAGTTGTGGCTGTGCCGCCACTGATCGGAGGGACAGACGGTGTCCCATTCGAATTGGCGGGAATTGTAGGTGTCCTCGCGCATCCAGTCGTATTGGCCGTGCATCACATTGTGGCCGATCTCCATGTTGTCGAGGATCTTCGACACCGACAGCGCGCCGACGGCTGCGATCCACGCCGGCGGGAAGAAGCCGAGATACATCAGGCCACGGCCGGCGATCTCGAAGCCACGCTGGGCCCGGATGATCTTGTACAGGTACTCGCGATCTTTCTCGCCGAGGTCGGCGACGATGCGGGCCTTCAGCTCGTCGAGTTCACGTCCGAGGCTCTCGACCTGCTCGTAACTCAGGGTGATGTGTTTGGGGTCGACAACTGTCCCGGCGATCGCGGTGGCGTCGGCGGGGACGATGTCGGCGGTGGTGTCCGTCTCCGGGGTGTGGGTGCTGGTGGTGGTCATGGTCTATACCTCGATTTCCACGTCGCCGACAGGGGCGTTGATACAGAGCTGGATCTGCGTGTCGGCTTCGGTGTCGGTGTCGCCGGTCAACACGTTGCGGGTGCAGCCGGATTTCTTGATGGCGGTGCAGGAGAAGCAGATACCCATCCGGCAGCCCGACTCCGGGCTCAGCCCGGCCGATTCGGCCTGGTCGAGGATGGGGCGACCGTCGTTGGCCGCGGATCTGCCGGACCTCGAGAAGGTCAGTTCGCCGTCCACCGGAGCATCGGGGTTGATGGCGGTCGGTGCGGCGAGCACGAATGCCTCACTGTGAAGTCGCTGGGTCATCCCGGTCGCGTCGTAGTGCTCGTTGACGGCGTCCATCAGGGCCGGCGGGCCGCAGACGAACAGGTGCGCGGACTCGATGTCGGCGATGTCATCGAGATGGTCGCCGGCGAAATGACCGGGGGTGTCCCCGCGGGTGTAGTGCAGACGCACGTCGATGTCGGGGTGCGCGGCCGCGAGGGCGGCGAGTTCGGTTCGGTATGCGACGTCCTCCGGCGTCCGCGCGTAGTGCACGAAGGTGATCGGGCCGGGATGGTTCTCGGCAACGAGCGTACGCAACATCGAGAGTACAGGTGTAATGCCACTTCCGCCGCTGATGAAGACCGCCGACCACCCTCGCCGATCCGGTAGGGTGAACTCGCCGCGTGCCTGGCTCAGCCCGACGACCATGCCCACGTGAGCGTGGTCGCGCAGATGGGTCGACATGAAGCCGTCCTCGTGGGCGGTGACGGTCAGTTCCAGATCGCCGTCGCCGGCGTCGGATGCGTTGGCGGGCGAGAAGCAGCGGGTGTGTCGGACGCCGTTGATGACGGTGCTGAGCTGCACATACTGTCCGGCCAGGTGTCCGTCCCACTGGCGCGTCGGGCGTAACGTCAGCCGGACGGTTCGCGCGGTGGGGTGGTCGACGGCGACGACCTTGGCGCGCAGGTCGCTCCAGGTGATCATGGGATCGACCAACTCGAGGTACCGGTCGACCGGATGTGGGGTGAGTGCGGCCTCGAGGATCGAGCCGACAAGGGTGGGGATGCGGATGCTCATGGGTTGGCTCCGTTCGTGGGTACAGGATTTGAGTGAACATCTGTACACCAACAAGTGTTGCATAGTTCCGGGCCGGGTCGTCAAGCGGAAATCGCTGTGACAGCAGTCACGCGGGCCCGCCGGTGGGTACGGGCGCGCAGATCGAGCCGGGCGCGCCACCTAGACTCGGACCGTGACCAGGTCCCGACATTCCAGCCGCCCGCGCTCGCCGCGTGGCCCGGGTGATTCGGAGAGTCGGGCGGAGCGTAAGAACCGGACCCGGCAGGCCCTGCTGGACGCAACGATGGAACTCGTCGCCGAACGCAGCTTCGCGAGCATCAGCCTGCGCGAGGTGGCGCGCGGCGCGGGTATCGTGCCGACCGCTTTCTATCGTCATTTCGCGTCGATGGAAGATCTCGGTGTCACCCTGGTCGAGGACTCGATGCGGGTGTTACGTCGCACCCTGCGGGAAGGGCGCCGCGATCTCGCTGCGCGACAGGCGCTGCCGACCGCGCAGAACTCCCTGGCGATCCTGTTGCGCCACGTGCACGACAACGAAGCGCAGTTCCGTTTCCTGATTCGTGAACAGCACGGCGGCATCGCAGAGATCAGGCGGGCGATCGACACCGAATTGCGGTTGTTCTCCAAAGAGCTCGCGATCGACCTGTCGCGGCTACCCGATCTGGCGCGATGGCTCCCCGAGGATCTGGAGATCGCGGCCGAACTCATCGTGATCATCATGCTGACCGCCGTGGCCGACCTCCTGGACCACGACTACCGTGGCCGCGGCGCCGAAAACGAGGTCGTGGAACGCACCGAACGGCAGTTGGTGATGGTTTTCCTCGGGATGGGTCGCTGGCGCACCCGGACTGAGTGATTCGGACGAATTCTCGGTCGTTGTCCGAAATGTCTCGGCGGTCACTCATATGCTCATCTGCATGTCGGATATCGGCGGTATCGGCAGTCGGATAGGGCCCTATCGGCTCGAGGAATTGCTGGGCCGCGGCGGTATGGGTGAGGTTTTCCGTGCGTATGACACGGCGAAGAATCGTGTTGTCGCGCTGAAATTGCTCAGGCCGAATCTGGCCGATGACCCCGTATATCAGGAGCGTTTCCGTCGTGAATCGCATGCGGCGGCGAGGTTGGGTGAACCACATGTCATCCCGATTCACGATTGGGGCGAGATCGATGGACTGCTCTACATCGACATGCGGTTCGTCGAGGGTCCGAATCTACGTGGCGCACTGCGGCAGAGCGGTGCGCTCGAGCCTGCGCGTGCGGTGACGATCGTCGAGCAGGTGGCCTCCGCTCTGGATGCGGCACATCGCGAGGGCCTCGTTCACCGTGATGTGAAACCGGAGAACATTCTGCTGACAGATGGCGACTTCGCTTATCTCGTCGATTTCGGTATCGCGCACAGTGGCGCCGACCTGCGTTTGACCCAAACCGGCACAACAATCGGTTCCGTCGCATACATGGCACCGGAATTGTTCGATTCCGATGCGGTGTCGCCGGCGTCCGACATCTATGCGCTGACGTGTGTCCTCTTCGAATGCCTGACCGGCCAGGTTCCCCATCCGGCGAACACGATCAGTGCCGCGATCAAAGCAGCGATCATCGATCCCGCTCCGTTGCTCAGTGCGACGCGGCACGACGTCCCGACCGCGTTCGATGAGGTGATCAAACGCGGATTGCACAGGGACCCGGCAATCCGATATCACTCGGCGAGGGCCCTCGCCGTCGACGCTCGACGCGCATTGCAGGGCGAAGTGCCCGGGGCTCGAGAAGAGAACCGCAATGTCGAGGGCGTCACGCCGACGGCGATGCTCACCGCTCCGCCCTTTGCGGACTCCGCGGTGTCGGCGTCGGCGCCCACGGCGCCGCCCGGAGGGCCGCAGCCCTGGTACGGGGCGGGGCCGCCACCCCCGCCCGGGCCTGCGCCTGCGGCGTATCCGCCGCCCGCGTACCCGGTCATGCCCCAGCCCCGGCACAACCGGAGTATCGCGCTGCCGGTGCTCGTCGGCGTGATCGCTGCGGCGTTGATCGGTTTGCTGGCCCTCGGCGGCTATTGGTTGCTCGCACGGCAATCAGACGACAGCGCCGCGTCGACACCCACGACCCCGACCGTCACCCAGGTGGTGACGCCGCCTCAGGCGGGGGCCGGACCGACAGAGACCACGACGGTGACCGCGCCGCCGCAGGGCTCGTCGGAGTGTGGCGTCGGTGTCGCGGCGGGAACATCGATCACCAGCTGCCCGTTCGCCGTCTCGGTCCGCGACGAATACCTGCGCACCGGGCCGATGGGTGCGTCGCGCGTCATCGTCGCCTACAGCCCCGTCACCGGAACCACCTACCAGATGGCATGCGTCCCCGAAGGCGGCCTGGTCGCCTGTCGCGGCGGTAACGATGCCGTCGTCTACATCTACTGAGGGGCTCGCCGGGACATGAGGTACAGGCTGGTCTCGGTCAGCACCATGTGTGTCGCGCTGATGGTGCTGCCCGGTTGCGACGTCACGGATGGCACACCGGCGATCTCGCCGGTGACGATCACGGTCACGTCGACACCTCCGTCGATGTCGCTGCCGGCCTCGCCGTTGGTGTCGCACTCGTCGACCGCTGCGGCCCGGGTGCCGTACGCATCTCTCGGAGCGGCCATGGGTCGCCTGACCGCGTCCATCGGCATGCCTGTCGGTATCGCGGTGGCACCCGTCGCGGGCACCGCCGTAGCGGCGCTCACCGTCGGCGACAGTGACGCCCGGGTCGCGTGGTCCACCATCAAGGTCCCGCTGGCCGTGGCCGCGGAACGGGCCACCGGGTCGTCGTCCGCGGAGTCCGCGGCGCTCGTCAATTCGGACAATGCCTCCGCCGAGCAGTTGTGGGCGTCGCTGGGCTCGGCCGATCAGGCGTCGGCGGCGGTGACCGCGGTCCTGCGCGAGGGCGGCGATGAGAACACCGATGTGCCGACGCAACAATTGAGGCCGGGTTTCACCGTGTTCGGCCAAACCGTGTGGTCGTTGCCGGATGCCGCGACGTTCACCGCGCATCTGCCCTGCCTTCCCGGTACCCGACACGTCGTCGATCTGATGGGCGAGGTTGCCGCCAACCAGCAGTGGGGCGTCGAGACGATGACGCGACCGGTGGCAACGGCGGTCAAGGGCGGCTGGGGGCCGGGCGTTGCCGGTGGCTATCTCGTCCGGCAGATCGGACTCATCACCTATCGCGACGGCAGCGGCACGGCACTGGTCATGAGCGCGGTCGGCAGCTCGATGACCGACGGGATCGCCGCTCTGAACAGGGTCGCGGACTGGCTGGACACGAGAATCGGTCGTCTGCCGAGGGGGCGGTGCCGGGCCGGGTCGTGACGCCCGGGTCGTGCTGCGCGTCCGGCATGCCAAGAGACGATATGTCGGGTTTGTCGCTTTCTATGGCTACAAGTTGGCATCGCGGCTGGTCGTTGATCTGCGGACGCCCTAGGGTCAATGTTACAGAAGTGACCAGGGAGATCTAAGTGACACGTGTGAAATGGATCGTGCGGCTCACCGCGCTGTCGATCGCGGCCTCGGTGCTGCTCGGTACGGCCACCGCGACCGCAGCCTCGCCGTCGTGGTGGCCTCCGCAGCTTCCGCCCCTGCCGCCGGAGATCGCGAAGTTGTTCGAGCCGCCGGTGCCGACCGAGAAGAAGCTGACCAAGAGCTTCGCATCGTTGCAGAAGTCGATGCGTAGGTCACTGCCCGGGAAGGTGGGTCTGGCGATCGTGCCGATCGGCTCGGATCGCCCGATCACCATGGGCAATCTCCCGACCGGTCGTGCCTGGTCCACCCTCAAGGTCCCGGTCTCACTCGCCGCGCAACGCAAGAACGGTGCCGCCGTCGCCGTGAAGGAGGACAAGGCCATCAAGTTCTCCGACAACGAAGCCGCGGGCGAGCTCTGGGGATCGCTCGGGGGTGGCCAGAGTTCTGTCGATGCCGTGACCGACGTGCTGCGTGAAGGCCACGACGTCAAGACCCAGGTGACGTCGGAAGCCGACGATCCGCCGTCGTATCCGGGGTATACGCCGTGGGCGTTGGCCGACCAGGCCCGCTTTGGCGCACACCTGCCGTGTATGCCCGACAGCGAGAACCTGATTCGACTGATGAGCGATGTTGCGGCGAACCAGCAGTGGGGGGCTGTGAAAACGGGGCAGCGTGACGGGGCGGTGGCAGCCGTGAAGGGTGGTTGGGGACCGGCCACTTCTGCGTCGGGTGCCTATCTCGTCCGCCAGCTCGGCATCGTCACGACCAGACGGGGTCAGGTGGCCGTGTCGATGGCGGCGCTGCCGCGCAGCGGTTCGTTCACCTCCGGTACCAAGATGCTCAACAAGGTGGGAGATTGGCTGGGCCGCAACCTCTCTGATCTTCCGATGGGACGGTGCTGAGTACCGCGACACCTCCGCAGCGGCGTCGGAGCGCTGACCACGCGGCAGTGTCGAGAGGTCAGTCGTCTCCCCTCGAGTGGCGCCCCACCCGAGGCTCGCTCGACGGTGCGGGCGACGGCGACGACACAGCCGTGCGTGCCCCGCTCGGCGTCGCGAGCGCAGCCGCGATCACGGTGGTCAACGGCACCGACAGTGCAATTGCGATGCCACCGACGAAGGACCGCGCGAGTTCGACGGCCACGGCGTCGGTGGTGATCAGGTTGCCGAACGGCTGCTGTGCCACCGAGAAGAGCAGCAGGAGCGGTAGCGCGCTGCCGGCATAGGCGAACACGAGCGTGTACACGGTACTGGCGATGTGGTCGCGGCCGACGCGCATCGCGGCGCGAAATGTCGCCAGCCGGGTGGGTTCCCCGGCGGCCGCCAGTTCGAAGGCTGCCGACGCCTGTGTGATGTCACATCGTTCAGCACGCCGAGGGTGCCGATGATGAAGCCGGCGAGCAGGAGGCCGCTGATCGAGATACTGCCCTGGTAAACCTGCAGATTGGTGGTCTGATCACCCGACAGGCCGGTGAGGTGCATGGTGTCGATCGCCAACCAGCTCAACAACCCGGCCAGCAGCAACGACATCAACGTGCCCAACAAAGCCGAACTGGTGCGCAGACTCACGCCATGGGCCAGATAGAGGACGACGAAGAGGATGGCGGCCGACGACACCACGGCAACGGCGACCGGCGACTCGCCGTCCAGGATGGCCGGCAGCGTGAACACGCCCAGCACGAGGAACGCGAACGCCAGGCCGATGATCGACCGGAAGCCGCGCCACGCGGCGACGAGAACGACGGCTGCGATGAACAGCAACGCCCAGATCATGGTCGGGACCGTTCGCTGGAAGTCGAAGAACGTGTACCGCGGGTTCCCGTCCGGTCCCGGCACGACACCGAGCTTGATCCGGTCGCCGACATGCAATGTCGGCTGGCCGGCCTGTGGCTGGTCGAGTGACTCCTGCGGTGGGGGCGAGCCACCGGGTTCGGTGCCAGACTGCGCACGGTTGGTCGGCACCTCCAACAACGTGTGCCTGCCCTTGTCCTGCCCACTGCCCAACCGCACGGTGCTCTGGATGCACGGACCGTCCTCGGCCACCCCTTCGATCTGGAACCCGGCGCCGTCCTGCACGGTTCCGGCCAAGGGATTCAGACAATCTGCACGCACCTGCTCGACCACCTGTCCGTCGACGGTGCGGATCGAACCGCCGTCGGCGGACCGGAACTGCATCGGAATCGCGTGCTCGCCACCCGAAGGCCACAACACCACGGCGCCGACGGCGACCCCGACGCCGATGACGGTGAGGCTCACGATCACGATCCATCGCGCGAAGGGCGACAGGACCGCGGGGATCTCGGACAGGTTGTGGGAATGTCCGCCGTGGGAATGTCCGCGCTGCCGTTTGTCATTCGGTTGGCTCACGCCGTGAGCCTATGTGGTCGATGCACCGACGATTCCGATGTGTGACGACAATGACTGCTCTACCCTCGAGTTCGAGGGTGAGGTCGGGGACCGACACAGAATTGGATCGGACATTGTGATCACCTACATCACGGTGTGTGGCACCGCCGAACATCCCGGACGCCCCGGCAACATGCTCAACCAGGTGGCCGGACTGCTCGGTGATCGTGTGATCCACGACGACCTCGACTATCCGGCGTCCATTGCCTGCTTCAACCCCTACGGTGACATCTCCGGTGTTTCGGAGGCGGAGTCGCGTCGCCAGGGTGTCGTCAACCTGGCCGCCGCGATTCGCCGCACGCCGCACCTGGCGGTGCTGTCCGGTTACAGCCTGGGCGCACTGGTGGTCTCGGACTTCCTGGTTGCCAAGGCCAACGGTGCATTCGGCGACTGTGAGGTGCTCGCGGTGGTCAACATCGCGAACCCGAGCCGACGCGCGGGCTACTCCTACGGTCTCCCGTCCTTCGGGTTCGGCCTCGACGGCCAACACCGACCATGGCCGACCGGGATCGCCGTCTACGAGATCGCCAACCCGGTCGACGGGATCACCTCGGCGCCGGCCAACTCGCCGTGGCGGGTGTTCGCGGACAAGATCCGCGAGTTCTCGGTGACCCAACAGGGTGCCGTGGCCTGGTTCAACGACATGCTCGCCCAACTCGACGGGCAACAGGCCACGCAGGTACAGGCCCACTGGTTCGAGCCCGCGTTCTGGCAGGCGTATGCCGAGGCGCCGGCCTGGCTGCATGGCTACCTGTTCGACGGCCAGCATACAACGGCTTACGGAAAAGCCCAGTGGTACAACAGCTCCGGCCGGGTCAACGCGATTGCGTTGGCCGCGTCGGCGGTCGCTCGGTACATGTAGGAGTCCAAACCCGCTGTCCGCGCGGGCAGATCGGAGTACAAGTGGAGATATGCGATCCATCGACGTATTGATCGACGGCTTCGGTCGGGTGTCGGAGAATGTGCACGCGGTCCTCGACGGCGTCACGGCCGATCAACTCACCTATCGGCCCAGCCCGAAGGCCAACAGCATCGCCTGGCTGATCTGGCACCTCACCCGGGTGCAGGATTCGCACGTTGCCGACGTCGCCGGCACCGAGGAGGTCTGGACGTCGTCCGGGTACTACGGGCGCTTCGACCTGCCGTTTCCGTCATCCACCTCCGGATACGGCCAGTCGGCAGAGGAAGTGGCCCTCGTGGTCGTCACCGACCCGGCCCTGCTCGCCGACTATTACGACGCCGCTCACGCGGTCACGCTCGAGTACCTCGGTGGCTTGTCCGACGGCGATCTGGACCGGGTGATCGACGAGAACTGGGATCCGCCGGTGACGCTCGGGGTCCGCTTGGTGAGCGTCCTCGACGACGACGCCCAGCACGTGGGCCAGGCCGCCTATGTTCGCGGCCTGTTGAGCTGACACACACCCGAACTCAGATCCACCCTCGTTCGCGTGCGACCATCGCGGCCTCGGCGCGGGTGCTGGTCCCGGTCTTGCCGATGGCCGACGAGAGGTGATTGCGCACGGTGCCCTGGGACAGGTGGACCCGGGCGGCGATGGTGGCGACGGTCGCGCCGGTCAGTGCGACCCGCAGCACCTCGGTCTCGCGGGGCGTCAACGGGTTCTCGCCGCTGGTCAGGCTCTCGGTTGCCAGCATCGGGTCGATCACCCGCAGGCCCTGCCGGACACGACGGACCGCGTCGGCCAGCTGTGAGGCCGGCGTGTCCTTGACCACGAACCCGGATGCCCCCGCATCGATCGCGCGACGCAGATAGCCGGGGCGCCCGAAGGTCGTGACGATCAGGCTTCGCACGTCGGCGAGTTCGGCGCGCAGCGCGGCGGCGACCTCGATTCCGTCCATTCCCGGCATCTCGATGTCCAACAGACAGACGTCGGCGTTGCTCTCACGTGCCGCCCCGACGACCTCGTCGCCACGTCCGACCTGTGCGACGACCTCGAGATCCGTTTCCAGTTCCAACAGTGCTGCGAGCGCTCCGCGGACCAGTGCCTGGTCATCGGCGAGGAGCAGCCGGATGGTCTCGGTCACCTCATCACCGCCCGGACCGTGGTGCCGCCGAGGGTGGAGTCGACGATGAAGGTGCCCCCGGCATCCTCGACCCGTTCGGCCAGCCCCCGTAGGCCGTTGCCGAACGCGGTGCGCCCGGCGCCCTGGCCGTTCATGCCCTTACCGTTGTCATGGATCTCGATGGCGTTGTCGCCCAGGGTGATTGTGCACTCGGTTGCCGCGGAATGGCGGACGACATTGGTCACCGCCTCACGCAACACCCACGCGAACAGCACGTCGACAGCGGGGTCGGCGGTGCTCGCGGTCGGCACCGACGCGCTGATCCCCGCGGCGTCGAGCGCGCTGCGGACTGCGGGCAGCGTCGTGGCCAGATCCGGCGAGCGCAGATTGCCGACGGTGGCACGCACCTCGTCGAGTGCGTGTCGCGACAAGCTGTTCAGCTCGGCCAGTTCGCGTTTCGCGCGATCCGGGTCGATGTCGATCAAGCGTTGGGCGAGTTCGGACTTGACAGTGATGACGGTCAGCGAATGGCCGAGGATGTCATGGACATCGCGTGCGACCCGCTCGCGTTCGGCCACCACCGAGAGCTGCCGGTTGAGTTCGTGCTGCCGTTCCTCGGCCGCGTCGCGTTCCATCTCGCGGGCTCGAAGGGTGCGTATACCCAGCATCGTCGCCCCGACCGCGATCATCACGACGATGGTGCCGGGATCGACCGCGTGGGCCGGTAGCCATTCACCGATGAGCAACGCTGCGACGATCAACGTGATGACGGTGACGACGGCGTAGGTGGCGGGCAGAGCGAAGACCGCGAACGCCATCAGGAACGGTGTCATACCGAACGCTTCGCCACCGATGACCGGTATGAGACCGGCCCCGATGGCCGTCAGGACGGCGAATGCTCCCAGTCGGTAACGCAGTGCCACGTGGTCTCCGCGCCCCATCATGAGATAGACGCAGGCCAGGACGTAGACAACCGCGAACGCGGCGATGAGGACGTACCCGAATGCCCTCTGCGTCGACGACAAGCTGCCCGTGGCGACCGCGACGAACGGATAGATGAGGAAGATCAGCCAGACGGCGGCGAATGCCCAGCGCAGATCACGCCAGGGTGCCCACCATCCGCGCGGGTAGGACATCGACTCGTCACCTCCCTCGCTCACCGTCGGGCCGTACTGCGACTGTAGAAGACGCCTGCCGTCGCGGCGAAGATCGTTCCCCAGACGGCGATGTTGATCAGGGACACCACCAGCGGGACCGTTTCGCCGTAGACGGTGACCCCATGGGTCAGCGGGTACCGCGCCAGGGACACGACCCCGAACATCGGGGTGAACTCGGAGACGGTCAGCATGGTGCCCTGCAGTGGCACGAACACGTTGCCGGCGAAGGCCAGCAGCGCCAGAACGCCGCCCAGCGCCTGCATGGCCCCATCCGACTTCAGTGCGCTGCCGACGGTCAACCCGACCGCGGCGAACACGGCGGCACCGATCCAGCCGAGGACAAGGCACCCGATCCACACGCCGGTGGGCGCTGACGCGCCGGACAGCAGACCGACGATCGCCAGTACGACGATGGGCAGTGCTGCCATCGTCAAGGCCACGGCGACCTTTGTCGCGACGTAGCCGCGCGGCCTCAGCGGTGTCATGCGCAGGGTGCGTGTCCAGCCACTCTGTTGCTCGAGGGACACTGCTGCCGCGTTGGTGGCGGCAGCGAGGATCGCTCCGTAGACGGCCATGCCGACCAGTACGTAGAACGCCACGTCGCCCGAGCCGATCGTGTCGCCGCGATGGCCCTGCGTCGCGCCGAACACGAGGTAGAGCAGGGCGGGTACCGCGATCGTGAAGATCATCGCGCGACGGTTGCGCAGTACCCGACGGACGTCGAGCGCGTAATAGGTGGGGGAGAGAACCGTGGTCATCGTGGATTCCGTTTCGTGGTCGTGGTCGAGATCGATGGTCGAGCGCGGGTGTCAGGCGGCGTCGTGGGCGGTGAGCGCGAGGAAGGCGTCCTCGAGGTTGTGGGTACTGATCTCCACCTCCCGGGCTGCGGTGTGGGTCAGCAGGAATCGCGCGAGTGCGTCGGAGTCGTCGGTGCCGAGAAAGACCCGTCCACCGCGCTTCTCGAGCTCGACGGTGGTCGGTGCGGATCGTAGGGCCCGGCACAGATCGTCGTCGCCCAGGACCGCCGACACCACGCGACCGCCGGCCCGCGTCCGGATGTCTCCGATGGTCCCGTCGGCGACGACCCGACCACCCGAGATCATCACGATGCGGTCGGCGAACGCGTCCGCCTCCTCGAGGTAGTGGGTGGCGAACAAAACGGTCCGGCCGCCCATGGCATCGGCCCGCATCGTCGCCCAGAACGCGCGGCGTGACTCGACGTCCATCCCGGCCGTGGGTTCGTCGAGGACGATGAGGTCCGGGTCGGGGAGCAGCGCCAGGGCGAACTTGAGACGCTGCTGCTCACCGCCGGAGCATCGGGAGACGATGCGCCCGGCGAGGTGACTCAGTTCGGCGCGGGCCATCACGGAGTCGACATCCGCGTCGCGGCCGTGCAGCGCAGCGACGATCCGAACCGTTTCCTCGACCGTGAAGTCGGGTTGGAGGCCGCCGGTCTGCATCACCGCAGCGATGCGGCCCGAACGAGCGGCTCGCTGTGGGGCCATCCCGAACACCTCGATGGTGCCGCTGTCCGGCGTCGACATCCCCAGGATCATGTCGAGGGTCGTGGTCTTGCCGGCGCCGTTGGGTCCGAGGAAGGCGACCACCTCTCCCGGGGCGAGCGTGAGGTCGAGCCGGTTCACCGCGGCCACGGCCCTGTGGCCGGGACCCCGAAACGTCTTGGTGAGATCATGTGCGCGAACAGCGATCGATGTCATGTGTCCACGATGCGCGGACATCGACCGGCGAACCCGGAGGAGATGTCATCGATCCGCCATGACGGATGTCATGGTGGTGTCGTCACCGTGAGACGATCGGGAGATGAGCGATCGTGACACCGAATCATCGGTGGCAGCCGGGTCACCGGTGGACTCCGAGTCGGCCACATCGAATGACTCGATGCTGACCGTCGTCATCGCGTTCGCCATGAACGTCCTCGTCGCAGTGGCCAAGACGATTGCCGCCGCCATCACCGGATCGGCGTCGATGGTGGCCGAATCCGCGCATTCCTGGGCGGACGCGGGCAACGAGGTGTTTCTTCTCATCGCCGAACGTCGCGGCTCGCGCGGCCGTGATCGTCGCCATCCGTTCGGCTACGGTCGCGAAACCTACATCTGGTCGATGTTCGCGGCATTCGGATTGTTCTCCGTCGGGGCCGCCGTGTCGGTGATGCACGGTATCACCGCGCTGACCGAGCCGGAGCCGGACGCCAACTATCTCGTCGGCTACGTGGTTCTCGCGGTATCTGCTGTGCTGGAGTCTATTTCGTTCATCCAATCCATCCGGCAGGCCAACGCGGGCGGCCGGCGCCTGTCCATGCATCCGCTCCGGTTCGTCGATCGAACCTCCAACACCACGCTGCGTGCGGTGTTCGCCGAGGATGCGGCGGCGCTGACCGGCCTCGCCATCGCGGCACTGGGCATGGCGCTGCACGAGATCACGGGTTCGGCGGTCTGGGATGCGATGGGGTCGATCCTCGTGGGCATTCTGCTCGGGTTCATCGCGATCTTCCTGATCAAGCGGAACGGAGAGTTCCTGCTCGGCCAGTCGGCGATGCCGCGGACCCGGCAGGCCATTTTGCGGCGCATCCTCGATCACCCGGACATCGAACGGATCACCTACCTGCACGTCGAGTACGTCGGTCCGACGCAGTACTACCTCGTGGCGGCTGTCGACATCGTCGGTGATCTCGCCGAGCACGATCTGGCGGTCCGCCTTCGACGTCTGGAGAGTCAGCTGGAGCAACACGATTCGATCGTCGAGGCGGTACTCACGTTGTCCACCGCGGACGAACCGTCGCTGCGGCTGTGAGACCGGGGTGGCGTAGGTTGGCGGGAGTGGATCTACGAATCTTCACCGAACCCCAGCAAGGCGCGACCTACGACGATCTGCTCCGCGTCGCGAAGGCCACCGAGGACCTCGGCTTCGACGCGTTTTTCCGGTCTGATCACTACCTCGCCATGAATGCCGACGGCCGCCCCGGACCGACCGACTCGTGGGTGGCCCTCGCGGGACTCGCCCGCGAGACGTCGCGGATCCGGCTCGGCACCCTGGTGACGTCGGCGACGTTCCGTTTCCCGGGTCCGCTGGCGATCTCGGTGGCGCAGGTCGACCAGATGAGTGGGGGGCGTGTAGAGCTCGGTCTCGGCGCGGGGTGGTTCGATGCCGAACATGAGGCGTACGGCATCCCGTTCCCGCCGCTCGGAGAACGGTTCGACCGCCTCGAGGAAACGCTGGAGATCGTCACCGGACTCTGGGGAACGCCGGAAGGCCGGCAGTTCGATCACCAGGGGGGCCACTACCGGATCGTCAACTCGCCGGCATTGCCGAAGCCGACCCAATCGCCACGGCCACCGATCATCATCGGCGGGGGCGGCAAGAAGCGCACTCCGGCGTTGGCGGCACGGTTCGCCGACGAGTTCAACTCCGCATTCGTTCCCGTCGACGTTGCCGCCGATCAGATCGGCCGCGTCCGGGCGGCCTGCGCGAAGACCGGACGGCGACCTGAGACGATGACGTTCTCGGCGGCACTCGTGTTGTGCTGCGGACGAACCGAGAGTGAACTCGCCCGCCGCGCAGAGTCGATCGGTCGTGACGTCGACGAGCTGCGCGAGAACGGCGCGGCCGGCACACCCGACGAGGTCGTCGCGAAGATCGAGCAGTACCGCGAGATCGGCGTGAGCCGCGTCTACCTGCAGACGTTGGATCTGGCCGACCTCGACCACCTCGACGTGGTCGCGAAAGAGGTTGCCCCGCAGCTGTCGTGAACTTCTCGCCGAGGGGACCGAGAGTCACGGGGGAGCGAGCGTGCGAGCGTCACCAGTGCGGTCCCTGAGGAGCGAGCGTGCGAGCGTCACCAGTGCGGTCCCTGAGGAGCGAGCCTGCGAGCGTCACCAGTGCGGTCCCTGAGGAGCGAGCGTGCGAGCGTCACCAGTGCGGTCCCTGAGGAGCGAGCGTGCGAGCGTCACGAAGGGCCCTTCGTGACGGTCCTTCGCTAGCGCTTCGGACCTCCTCAGGGGGCGGGTGGGGTCATCCGCGCAGGCTTCTCAGCTCAGGGGGCGGGTGGGGTCATCCGCGCAGGCTTCTCAGCTCAGGGGGCGGGTGGGGTCATCCGCGCAGGCTTCTCAGCTCAGGGGCTGGTGGGGCCGTCCGCGCATGCCCTCAGCGATTGATTGGCTTCGCGTATCGGCGACCACACTTCCGATCAGGAACCCGGCGCCGCGATGCCCGCCTCGAGCATGTGCTCGGACAGCCGCGTCATGATGTCGTACAGCGCGGCGCCGTCGGATTCGGACAGCACATCGATGAACAGCGCCCGGACGCAGCGCGCGTGATCCCTCGCGGCGGAGCGGAACACGTCGACGCCGACCGCGGTGAGCACGGCGTAGCTGCCGCGGCGGTCCTCGTCGGCACGTTCGCGGCACAGCCAGCCACGGCGCACCAATGTGTCGATCTGATAGGACAGCCGTGACGTCGAGAACACCAGCCGCTCCGACAGATCGCGCATGCGGAGCCGTCGCCCGGGGGCGTTGTACAGGAGCAGGAGTACCTGGTAGTCGGCCAGCGACATGCCGGCGCTCGCCTTCAGATCCTCATCGAGGATGTTCTGAAGGCGAGCGCTGGTCTCGATGAACACCTGCCAGGCATCACGTCGCGCATCCGCGCGCATCGAACTCCGTTGTGCTCGTTCGGTACTCACCGCGAGGTGTGCGGCATCAGCGCGTCCGGCGGGATCACGCCGAGGCGACCCGCCTGGAAATCCTCCATGGCCTCGATGAGTTGCTGACGGGTGTTCATCACGAACGGTCCGTACTGGACGACCGGTTCGCGGATCGGCCGACCACCCAGGACGAGCAATTCCAGCGCCGGGCGATTCGAGTCCTGTCCCGGATCGGCGGTCACCGTGATCCGGTCGCCGGAACCGAATACCACGAGTTGTCCCTGCTGGACCGGTCGCGCCTCGGCGCCCACCGTGCCACGTCCCGACAGGACGTAGACGAGTGCGTTGAAGTCCTGCCGCCACGGGATCGACATCCGTGCGCCGGGTGCGACGGTGGCGTGGGCGAAGGTGATCGGCGTGTGGGTCGACCCGGGGCCGGTGTGCCCGTCGATGTCGCCGGCGACGATACGGATCAGTGCACCGCCGTCCTCGGTGGTGATCAGCCCAGCCTGTCCGCCCTCCAGGTTCTGGTACTTGGGTGCCAGGAACTTGTCGGCGGCGGGCAGGTTGACCCAGAGTTGGATGCCGTGGAACAGACCACCGGACTCCACGAGTTCCGCGGGCGGGGTCTCGATGTGCAGGATGCCGGCGCCCGCCGTCATCCACTGGGTGGCGCCGTTCTCGATCAGACCGCCACCACCGGTCGAGTCCTGATGCTGGAAGCGGCCGTCGATCATGTAGGTCACGGTCTCGAATCCGCGGTGCGGGTGCCACGACGTGCCCCTCGGCTCGCCGGGCTGGTAGTCGACCTCACCCATCTGGTCCATGTGCACAAAGGGGTCGAGGTCGGCGCTGGACACGCCGGCGAACGCCCGGACGACGGGAAACCCTTCACCCTCGTATCCGCGGGGGCCGGTGGTCACGGACTTCACCGGCCGTTCGGTCGCCTCGGGTGACGCGCTGCGCACCCGGGGCAGGGTCAAGGTGTCGGCGGTGACTGCGGGCATGGCGGGCTCCTCTCAGTAGCTCAATTTTGAGCTATGTCTGCCTCAACAGGGTCCGCAGCGCGGGTATTCCCGCGTCATCGTCGGTCCGTTCGCGCTCGCCCCACGCCTCGACCATGAATAATCCAGACCATGGCCGACAAAGGGATCGGAAACCGTGGAACCGACGAGGCTCGGCCCGGGGAACGACAACGCTTCAAGAAACTCGCGCAGGCGGCGCTCAACGCCGACATGACCGTTGACCAGGTCGAGGGCATCCTGTCCGATCTCGGCGATGTCCTCGTCGACATGAACAAGACAATCGGCGGTCTCGACGGTGCCATCGACAACATGGATGCGACGTTGACGCGGCTGTCGGGCACCTTGGACAAGGTCGACTCGACAGTTGTCGTCATGGCAGACGTCGTCGACCGGATGGAGCGGGTGGTCAGTCGGGTGGAAGCCCTCGTCGGGATCGGCGAGGTCGCGATGCGGCCACTCGGGGCGATCGAATCCGCCGGGCGCAGCGTCGCCTCCCGCCTCGGACTCATCAGCTGACGACACGAAGGACGACGATGACCAACATGTCAGTGGAAGAACGCACATTTCGTGGTCCCCACGGGGAGACGATCACCTACGACCTGAGCCGACCCGAAGGCGATGTTCGCGGGTCGGTGGTCATCGCACACGGGCTCGGGGAACATGGCCGACGTTACCGCCACGTCGTCGCCAAACTGGTCGATGCCGGCTACCAGGTTGCCGTCCCCGATCATCTCGGGCATGGCCGCTCCGGTGGGAAACGTCTTCGTCTGCAACGGTTCTCGCAATTCACCGACGATCTCGACACGGTCGTCGGCGAGGCCCGACTCGATGACACGCCGACCTTCCTGATCGGGCACAGCATGGGGGGCTGCATCGCACTGGACTATGCCCTCGACCACCAGGACCGACTGACCGGTCTGGTGCTCTCCGGTGCCGCGGTGGTCCCAGGCGACGACCTCTCGCCCATTGCGATGAAACTGGCGCCGCTGTTGGCGCGTGTCGCGCCCGGTCTGCCGACCACGGCACTCGACGCGGCCAGCATCTCGCGCGACCCGAAGGTCGTCGCCGACTATGACGCCGACCCTCTGGTGATCCGTAGCAAGATCCCGGCAGACCTGGGTGCGGCGATGCTGAGCACGATGCAGTCCTTCCCCCGTCGACTGCCGACACTGCGCCTGCCGCTGCTCGTGCTACACGGCGGCGACGACAAACTGACCAGTCCGGCCGGCAGCGAGATGGTCGACCGACTCGCGGCATCGGACGACAAGACCCTGACGATCTACGACGGCCTCTACCACGAGATCTTCAACGAGCCGGAGCAGGACCGTGTGATCGGCGACGTGCTGGGCTGGCTGACCAAGCACACGCCCGCGTGAGTCCGAGCGTCGGGTTCAGCGGGCCGGTGTGGTGGTCGGTGTCGTCGACTCCGCCGCCGGCGGCTCGGCGATCGGGCTGACCGATTCCTCGGTGCCGGCCACCGTGGTCGTGGGAGCTGCGGAGGTGTCCGGCGCGGACGGCGAGCCGGTGTCGGTGTCCGGTGCATCGGGTGCCGTGGCAACGATGGTGTCGTCGGCCGGGGAGGACGGGGCCTCGCCCGATACCGCCGTTTCACCGGCCGACGGAACCGCCGATGAGGCGCTCGACTCGGGATCTGTGCTGTTCGCCGTCTCCGACGACGGCGACGAGGTATCCGACGCCGCGGTGATGGCGGCCAGATCGAGCGTCGAGGGTGTCTTGGCGGCGACCAGTGCGGCCGCGGTGGCCTTGGCCGCGCCGTCGGGCTCGGGACTACCGGATGCGCTGACCACCGTCACCTTGTCGGTGACCGGCGGGTTGCTCCGCAGTGCTTCCAGCACGTGGTCCTTGCCGTCGGCCAATCCGCGGCCCCAGTTCTCCCAGGTGTGTCCGCCGTAGTTGGGCAACGAGATCACCGACGCCCCGCTCTGCGCGGCCTGCAGTTGCATGAGCACCGTCGACACCGCGGACAGCATCTCCAGAGCCATGGCGCTGATCTGATCCTGCTGCGACAACTTCGCCATCTCGCTCGCGGTGAGGAACCCGTTGCCTGACGAGATGATGAGGACCTGACCGTTCTCCTTCAGCTTGTCGACATTCTTCGACGGGTCGTTGTCGGTCCAGCGCTGACTGCCCGGCGCGCCCCACATGTTGACGATGCCGTTGGTGTAGTTCGACACCAACGTCTGACTGGCGAACACGCCGAGAGCACCGAGCGGGTTGTCGGTCTGGTAGTACCCGGACATCGCCTGCACGACCTTGAACTGCTCGGGGTGCCGTTCAGCGAGGGTCACCGCCGGTCCGCCGGACATCGACAGGCCGATGATCGCGTTGTTGCTCTTGCTGACGCCGAAGTTCTCGGCCAGATAGTCGGGGAGTTCCTCGGTGAGGAAGGTCTCCTCCTTGATGGTGGTGTTCGTGTCTCCGGCCCCGCCGTCCCAGTCGGTGTAGAACGACGACGCGCCACCGACGGGCATGACCAGGGTGGTGTCGGATGCGGCGTCGTACACCTTCGCGGCCTGTACATCGGTGGTCCAGGCGGACCGTTCCTCGCCGGCGCGCATGCCGTCGAGCAGGTAGACGCCGTTGTCACTGCCGTTGGAAGCGCGGATCTGCACGATCACGTACTTGTTCTGCGACGCCGACCAGACCTTGCAGTTCTGCACGTAGTTGCCCGAACTGTCCCAGGTGCAGCCCTCACGCAGGACTTCGGGATGGCCGGTCAGCGCCGACGCCTGGTTGCCGCCGGAGATCAGGGAACCGACCCCGAACAGACCCAGACTCAGCGCGACGACGACGCCGATCCCGGCCAGCCGCCGGCGTCGGCTTCGGCGAGGGCGGCGGGGACGTGGTGAATCCGGCGCGTCCGGGGTGATCTGCCACCCATCGGTGAGCAAGGTCGAATCCGGTGATTCCGGTGGGTTGGGCATGGACAGGCTCCTGACACGCTCGTGATTTCCCCCGACGCACGCGCCTCCCTCGCGGAGGACTTCCGTGATGATTGTTCTGTCGTGAGACGACCGCTGGGTGTTACACGGCTGCTTCGTCGTTCTGGCTGTGAAATCGCTGTGAGATGGGAAGATTCACCATGGCCGATCGCAGAGAATCGGCCGGAACGGAGACTGCTGTGGCGCGACGAGGCGGGCCGGCGCGGATTCTGATGGCGGTCGGCGCGGCGGTTCTCATCGCGCTCGGAGTGTGCAGCCCGGCGATCCCGGCGTGGGCGACACCGCTGCCGACTGCGGACCCCTTCTACCGGCCCGGTCCCGACCTGAGCTCACGGAAACCCGGAGCGGTCCTACGCACCCGCCCGGCCGAGTTCGTCGCGGAGGGCGTGACGGTTCCGGTGACGTCGACCCAGGTCCTCTATCGCAGCACCGGGGATATGGGAGACCCGATCGCGGGGGTGACAACGATCTTGCGGCCCGCCACATCGAATGGCCGCATTCTCTCGTTCCACATGGCCTACGACGCGCTGGGGGCACAGTGCGATCCGTCGTACACACTCCGCGGCAACAACCCGAGCCGGTCGGCGCGATTCGAGGAGGCCGCCATCGGCGGATACCTCGCCGCCGGGTACACCGTGGTCGTACCGGATTACGAGGGCCAACAGCAGGAGTGGACGATCGGCCGGCAATCGGGATATCTGGCGCTCGACGGTGTCCGCGCGGCCGAACGCGTGTTGCGGATGCCGTCGTCCACGCCGGTCGCCATGATCGGGTACTCGGGGGGTTCGGTGCCCACCGGCTTCGGGGCCGAGCTGGCTCCGACCTACGCGCCCGAACTCGGACTGGTGGGTGCCGCCGCCGGTGGGGTGCCGGTGAATCTCGCGCACAACCTGCCCTACGTCAGCGGCAGCACGGGATGGGCGGGCGTGATGCCCGCGCTCCTCGTCGCCTACGAACGGGCGTACGGAATCGACCTTCCGTCATTCCTGTCCCCGTACGGCCTTCGATTGGCGAACACGGTGCGGGATCAGTGCATCGCCGACTTCGCCAACGACTATCCGGGCCTGACCGAAGCGCAGATGGTGCGCCCGCCGTACCACGGGTTCCTCCAGGTGCCGTCCGTGCGATCGGCCGTTGCGCGCAACGTCATGGGAACGGTGGGCAGGCCACGGGTGCCCATGATGCTCGCGGTCGGACAGAAGGACGCAATCGGCGACGGGGTCATGGTGACCGCGGATGTCGCAGGCCTGGCCCGGAGCTTCTGCGCACAGGGTGTGCCGACGCGATTCCGGCTGTATCGCGGTGACGCTCATGGGGCCGCATTCATACCGTTCCAACGCGACGCGGCACAGTTCCTCGACCAGCGCTTCGCCGGACAGCCGACCGGTGGCTGTCGACACGACGACCGGAGTTCTCCGTGAAGTGAGGACGCGAACCGGCCGGCGGGGGGACGATTGTCGACGACCGATGCCCTCCGATCCCAGGTGATCCCATGACCGTCGCGCCGTCATCATCCCGTCCCGGCCCTATCGACATGGCCCATCACGCCCACCTTTCCGGTGTCTTCGCGCCGCAACGACAAGAGGTGGACTTCGCACATCTCGAGTTCGTCGGGGAGATACCCGCGGATCTGGCCGGGAGCTATCTGCGCAACGGGCCCAACCCGCGCTTCGATCCGATCGGCTCCTACGTCTTTCCACTCGACGGCGACGCGATGGTGCACCGCCTCGAGATCACCGACGGCGCAGCGCACTATCGGAACCGATTCGTCCGCACCCCCATGGTGCTGGCCGAGGAGAAGGTCGGGCACACGATCTGGTCCGGGATCACCGACGGATACACGCCTTCGGCCGAGGAGGTCGGTCCCGACCTGGCCGGGACGTTGCGTCAACTGCCGGACATCAACGTGGTGAAACACGGCGGTCGACTGCTCGCCATGGCCGAAGCCGATCAACCATATCGCCTCGATCCCGCCGACCTGGGCACCATCGGCCGCGACGACTGCGACGGCGCGATGGCCGTCGGCAGCACCGCGCATCCCAAGATCGACCCGACGACCGGCGAACTCGTGCTGTTCAACTACATCTTCGAGGCGCCGTATGTGACGTGGTCGGTGATCGGGCCCGACGGCCGCACCGTCCGGCCGCCGACCCCGGTGGATGGTCTGGACAAGACCCTGATGATCCACGACATGGCGCTGACATCGCGCTACGTCGTGCTCTTTCTGTGCCCGTTGGCTTTCGACTTCGCGTCGGTGATGAGCGGCGGAGCCCTGCTGCAATGGCAGCCGGAGTCGGGCACGCGCATCGCGCTGATCCCCCGCAACGGTGGGGCCATCCGGTGGGTCGACTCCGAGCCGATGTGGGTGTGGCACTTCGCCAACGCCTTCGACACGAAGGACGCCGATGGCGCCGACACCGGAACCGTGACCGTCGACTATGTGGAGTGGACCTACCCCGGCGGCTTCGCGCACCTGCTCGAGCCGCCGACGTCGTCATTGGTGCGTGCGGTGCTCGATCCCGATCGTGGCTCCATTTCGCGCACGACCATCGGTGGCAGCGTCGACGTCGAGTTCCCACGGGTCGACGACCGGCAACTCACGCGGGCACATTCGCGGGTGGCCACGGTCGGCAAGAGCGCCGGCGACTCCGGCGATCTCGACAGCCTGTGGTTCCACGATCTGGCCAAAGGTAGCGAAACCTGTTGGCGTCCAGGCGTTGCCATCGGCGAGCCGATCTACATGCCGGGGAGTGAACACGATTATTGGGGAGCGTTCGGAACCGATCCCACCGACATGACGTCGTATTTCTATGTGCTCAGCGCCGACGACCCGTCCGCCGGACCTCTGGCAACCATCACCATGCCGATCCGGGTGCCCGCCGGTCTGCACGGGGTGTGGGTGCCGCACGGGTGATCTCGATACGCCGACTCGCTGCCGCTCGCCGGCTACTCGATCAGCGGAGGGTGGTCTCGCCCTGCTGCCGCTCGAGCAGCGGTGGGTGCCGCACGGGTGATCTCGATACGCCGACTCGCTGCCGCTCGCCGGCTACTCGATCAGCGGTCGGTGGTCTCGCCCCTGCTGCCGCTCGAGCAGCGGTGGGTGCCGCACGGGTGATCTCGATACGCCGACTCGCTGCCGCTCGCCGGCTACTCGATCAGCGGAGGGTGGTCTCGCCCCTGCTGCCGCTCGAGCAGCGGTGGGTGCCGCACGGGTGATCTCGATACGCCGACTCGCTGCCGCTCGCCGGCTACTCGATCAGCGGAGGGTGGTCTCGGCCAGCGGAGGGTGCCTCCTACCGCTGGTCGAGTAGCAGCGAACGAAGTGAGTCGCGTATCGAGACCCGCCGTGGTCAGGCTTCGTAGCCCAGCAGCGACTTCACTTCGAGGAACTCGTCGAACGCGTAGTCGCCCCACTCGCGGCCGTTACCGCTCTGCTTGTAGCCGCCGAACGGTGCAACCGGGTCGAGCTGGGCGCCGTTGAGCGAGATCGAACCCGCGCGGATTCGAGAGCCCACCTTGCGGACCTCGTCGATATCCTTGCCGGAGACATAGCCGGCCAGGCCGTAGTCGGTGTCGTTGGCGATCTCGATGGCGTTGTCCAGCGTGTCGTAGCCGATCATCACCAGCACCGGTCCGAAGATCTCGGTGCGGGCGATGTCCATGTCGTTGGTGACGTCGCGGAACACGGTGGGCCGCACGTAGTAACCGGTGGGTAGCTCGTCGGGACGGCCGGGACCGCCGAACACCACCTGCGCGCCCTCCTCGATACCACGGTTGATCAGACCCTGGATCTTCTCGAATTGCGGTTCGGAGACCACCGGGCCCAGCCGGACCTCCCCGCTCGGGTCGCCGACGGTCAGCGTGGGGGCCACCGACTTCGCGGCCTCGGCCGCCTCGTCCATCCGAGCGGCCGGAACCAGCATGCGGGTCGGGGCATTGCACGACTGACCGGAGTTCATCATCATCGCGGCCACGCCGCCGGCGACGTTCTTCGCGAAGTCCTCGTCGTCGAGAATGATGTTCGGGCTCTTGCCGCCGAGCTCCTGGGCGACCCGCTTGACGGTCGGCGCCGCGTTCTTGGCGACCTCGATGCCGGCGCGGGTGCTGCCGGTGAACGACACCATGTCGATGCCGGGGTGGGCCGCCAGCGCGGAGCCGACGCCCGGCCCATCGCCGTTGACCAGGTTGAAGACACCTGCCGGAACCCCGGCGGCGTCGAAGATCTCGGCGACGATCGCGGCGCTGAACGGCGCGACCTCGGACGGCTTGAGCACCATCGTGCAGCCGGTCGCCAGCGCCGGGGCCACCTTGCACATGACCTGGTTCAGCGGCCAGTTCCACGGTGTGATGAACCCGCACACGCCGATCGGCTCCTTGACGATCCGCGACGTCCCGCGGTCCTCGCTGAAGCTGAAGGTGGGCAGCTGAGCAGCCGCGGTCATCAGATGGGCCAGTCCGATCGGCACCTGGACGTTATTGGACAGGCCGTTCGGGGCGCCCATCTCCTCGGTCACCGCCGCGGCGAGGTCTCCCATCCGTTTCTGGTATTCGGCGACGACGGCGTTGAGTACGTCGACGCGGTCGGAGACGCTGGTCTGGCTCCAGGTGGTGAATGCCTTGCGTGCGGCATCGACGGCGGCGTCGACGTCGGCGGCGTTGCCGAGCGCGACGTGACCGGCTGCTTTCTCCGTGGCCGGGTTGATCACGTCGATGATGTTCAGTTCGGCCGGCTCCACCCAGGTGCCGTCGATGTAGAACTTGGTGATCTCGCGCATGCTTGCTTGCCTCCGTAACTACGCGGTGGTGTTGTCGACACCACACTATGCCCGTTCAGGCGCTCCGTGTCCGGCATGTCTGAAAAACTACGTTGTCACATATAGGGAAGCCCTAACGCGTGATTAGGCTGCGCCGCGGAATCTGCGCACTAGGCTGGGCTCATGATCTTCATCGTCGCAAAATGGCCGGTCAAGCCCGAATTCGCGGATAGTTGGCCTGAGCTCGTCGCGGAATTCACCGAGGCCACGCGTGCCGAGCTGGGCAACCGATGGTTCGAGTGGTCACGCAGTCTCGAGGACCCCAACACGTATGTGCTCGTCGAGGCCTTCGACGACGATTCGGCGCAGGCGCACGTCACCAGTGACCATTTCCAGACCGCTACGAAGGAACTCCCGAAGTACCTCGAGAGGACCCCGGACATCGTGAACTTCAGCATCGATCAGGAGGGCTGGTCGGAGTTGGGGGAGATGGCAGTCGACTGACCCGCCGCACCCCACGACCAGCACCCGCTCACAAGGCGGCGTTGTGGGTGCACAAGGTCGAGCCATCTGCCGCGATCGGCCCCGCTCGGTCAGAGTTGAGACATGACCATCACGCTCGACCGCCGCGCCACGACCACCCGGCGACTTCTCGGCGACCTCGACCATCCCCGCCAGGTGTTCGAACATCTCACCCCGAATTGGTTCGCCGCTGTGATGGGCACCGGCATCGTCGCGAATGCCGCGATCACCCTGCCGGTGCAGTCCGGTGTCGTGACCGCGTTCGCGACGACGATCTGGGTCCTCGCGTCGGTGATGTTGCTGACCATCGGCGCAGGGTTCGTCACGCATTGGGTGCGGCACGGCGAGAATGCCCGGCGCTACGCCGCGGATCCGGTGATGTCGCAGTTCTACGGTGCGGTGCCGATGGCGATGCTCACCGTCGGCGCCGGTGCCGTTCATCTCGGGGCGCCGTTGCTCGGCTCGACGGTGGCACTCTGGGCCGGGGCGGTGCTCTGGGTGGCGGGCTCCGCCATCGGTGTGTTGACCGCGGTCGGGGTGCCGTTCGCCATGATGACGGCGGAGCGCAAACACGAACTCGGTGCGCTGCCGGCGTGGTTGATGCCGGTGGTGCCGCCGATGGTGTCGGCGGCGACGGGCGCGGCACTGGTCGGCCATCTGCCCGGAGGCGTCCTTCGCCTGGACATGCTGGCCTGCTGCTACGCACTATTCGGGATGAGTCTGGGCCTCGGTCTGATGACCATGACGATGATCTACACGCGTCTGATCCACGGCGGCGTGCCGGTGTCCCGGTCGGCCCCGACGGTGTGGATCACCCTCGGCATGATCGGTCAGTCCATCACCGCGGCAAACCTTCTCGGTGCGCAGGCAGGCCTCGTCTTCACCGGCGACGATGCGCCGATCGCGCTGGGCCTGAAGGCCTTCGGCATCGTGTACGGACTCGCCATGGGTGGCTTCGGCGTCGCGATGTTCGCGCTGGCCACCGCGATCACGGTGCGCACCATTCGTCGTGGTCTGCCGTTTGCGCTGACCTGGTGGAGCTTCACCTTCCCGGTGGGGACCTGCGTGACCGGCCTCAGCGCGCTGGGCATCGCCCTCGGCGCGACACCGATCCGCGATCTCGCCGTGGTGCTGTACGGGGTGCTCGTGGCCGCGTGGGCCGTGGTCGCCATCCGCACCGCGCGCGGGGCATACCGGGGACGGGTCTTCCTACCAGCGTGACCCCGCCGCCGTGCGGCGGCGCAGGCGCACCGCACGCGACACCGACGCAACGGCGGCCACCCCAGCAAGGACGACCATCGGCGCGACGACCCCGACCGTCGGAGTGATGCTCGTCAGCAGCACCGGCAGGCCGAACCCGAGATAGCAGGCGACGTAGAACACCCCGGTGACCGCTCCGCGACGTCGCGGTGGGGTCATCGACTCCACATCCATCAGCCCGTCGCGCAGGCACAGACCGTAGGCCAGGCCGAGCACGATCGCGGTGAGGACGAACAACGGCATGCCGGGATCCGAGCCCGCCGCCGCGGCCACCACGAACCCGACCGCCGCCAATGCGGCACCGACCACGCCGGACACCGGACCCGCATGAATCCGCCGTACGACGAACTGGATCACCACCCCGGAGCCGAGGCACAATGCGGCCGCTACGCCCGGGACCCATGCGCCGTCGTGGCGGTCGCTGATCCGCGCCGCCATCACCACCACGGCCACGGTCACCGGCGCGAACACCCACAACGCCATCGGTACGGCCCATGACAGGGCGACTGCCATCGAGCGTCCACTGTCGTCGGCGTCGTCGATCACGGCGCCGGCGCGGTGCGGCGGGTCCGCGGGGGTTGCAAACGCCCCCGCGGTCGCGACCACGATCGACGCGATCCCGCTGACCGCGAACGAGAGTGCGAGCCGGTGGGGAGCGAACTCGGCCAGCAGACCGGTGATGACCGGACCCAATACGAATCCGATCGTGAGCACGACACCGGCCAGTGTCGCTCCGGCGCGACCGCGCAGGTCGGCCGCCCATGCCGTGCCCGCGCTGATCGTCAGACCGGCACCGAGGCCCACGATGAGCCGGCCGACGAGGATGCCGGCCTGGTCGTGCCATCCGACCATCATGAGATTCCCGATTCCGGCCAGCATGGCGCCGCTGAGCACGACGGGGCGTCGGCCGACCCGATCCGACAGTGACCCGCCGCCGAACAATCCCGGCAGCAATCCCAGGGCATAGATGCCGAAAGCGCCGTCGAGCACCGTCGCCGACAGTCCCTCGTCCGACTTGAGGACCGGGATCATCGACGCGAAGTGGTTGGCGCCCCATCCTGTCGTGAACAGCACCAGGAGGACCGCTGGTAGCGCAAGCCGTTTCGGGCCGTTTTCGTGGATGCTCATCGAGCGAGATTCTGCCGGTTATATGTTTGCCGAACGAAATCCGCCACCACGATTCCGAAAGGGAGGCGTCGTCGATGACCACGCTCCAGCGAGAGTTTCACCCGGATCTCAAGCGTTCGGCACGGTTCCTGCCCCGGAGCCTGGTGGGGCCGCGGGTCCTCCCCGTGATCCGGTTCCTCCAGAACGGCATGATGCGGCTGCAGCGAACGAAAGGCGTCGACGTACGTCCCTTGTCCTCGGGCGGCGGTGTGCGCATCTTCCGCCCCGCGGGCGTCGCCGGTGCGTTGCCTGCGCTGGTGTGGATTCACGGAGGTGGCTATGTGATCGGCTCGGCTGCGCAGGATGACGCGCTGTGCCGGCGATTCAGTGAGAACCTCGGCGCCGTGGTGGTGTCCGTCGACTATCGGCTGGCACCGGAGCATCCCTACCCCGCAGCGCTCGACGATTGCCATGCAGCCCTCGACGTGGCACGTGGCCTCGCCGGCGTCGACACCACACGGATCGCGATCGGTGGCGCGAGCGCGGGAGGTGGGCTCGCCGCGCAGCTCGCCCTGCGGATTCGTGATCGCGGGGAAGACGCCCCCGTCCTGCAGCTGCTGGTCTACCCGATGCTCGATGACCGAACCGGCGCCGACGGACGTTCGGGCATCGAGAGTCGCTTCCGGATGTGGAACAGCAGTTCCAACCGATTCGGGTGGGCGTCCTACCTCGGGGATGCGGACCCGGCCGAGGTGTCACCGTCGCGGTGCGAGGACCTGACCGGGGTGGCGCCCGCGTGGATCGGGGTGGGCGACCTCGATCTGTTCCACGACGAGGATCTGGCCTATGCACAGCGACTGCGGGCCGCCGGGGTGGCTTGTGCGGTGGAGGTGGTGAACGGCGCCTTCCACGGATTCGATCTCGTTCAGGCGCAGGCCCCGGTCTCCAAGGAGTTCTTCCGGATGCAGGCGGACGCCGTGCGCGCGGCCTTCGCCGACGTGCGGAAATAGCGCCGCGCTAGGCGATACTGCTGAGGACCGCGACCACGACGCCGGCGAGTACGAGTAGGCCGACGATGACCGCCGCGACGATCGCGCGATGGCGACGCCGGTGTTGAACCGCATGCAGTCCGACACCGATCGCCACCAGGATGACCGCGGCGTACAGGGCGATGCCCAGGGTGAGGACGGCGGCATCCGCATCCGCCATCGCCAGAACCGTCGTCGGGTGGAGGGTGGTCATCCCACGAGTAGATCAGGCCCGGAGACGCGGTCGGACCCGAGGGCCGATTCGGTCTGCGGCTCGTGTGGTCAGTGGGTCAGCGGGTGCGTGGCCACCGCCACCAGGGCCGGCGCGGCGAAGGTGACCGCCCCGGACTCGTCGCAGAAGACCCGAAGCCTCTGCTGTGCATGCCGCCGGAGCTCGTCGAACTGCTCATCGTCGATCAGGTCGCGCAGGGTCCAGGCGCGCACGTCGGTCGTGACCCATGCATCGATGGACGAGAACCTCGCCAGCCCCTGAAGGCGATGGATCTCGACATCGGCGAATCCGGTCGCCACGATGTCGCGGAGCCGATCGGTGGTGCCGACGGTGAACGGGGCCGTGAGGGCCTCGGCCGGCGCAGCACCGAACAGCTCGTCGAGCAGGGCGATCATCGCGGCGTAACCGGGGGTCTCCGACAGGCCTGCCCAGGTCGCTACGCAGACCCGCCCTCCGGGTCGGACCACGCGCGCCATCTCGGTCACAGCGGTGGGCGGCTCCTCGAAGAACATCAGACCGAACTGGCAGAGCACGCGATCGAACGTGTGCGAAGCCATCGGCAGTGACTCGGCACGTCCGGGAACCCAGGAGATCTCAGGGTCGACGCGACCGGCGACGGCCAGCATGCCCGGGTTCACGTCCAGCCCCACCACGCGGCCCGTGGGGCCGACCCGTGATCGCGCGTGTCGCGTCAGAATGCCTGTACCGCACGCGACGTCGAGAACCTCATGACCGACCTCGACCTCGGCGAGATCGAGTAGTGACGGTGGCCATTGATCGAAAAGGGCGGGTACGAAGAACTGTTCGTACAACTCTGCCGCCTCTGGCGTCACCTGTCCCGTGTCCGCTTCACTCATCATGTATCAAGCGTCGGCGGAAGTGCACTGCAGAGGAAGTCCGGAATTCGAACTCGACATGCACCGATGGCCAGACCGACAATGAGAGTGTGCGCACCTACGGCCAGTACTGCCCGATCGCACGTGCATCGGAGATCCTGGCGGAGCGGTGGACCCCGCTGCTCGTCCGTAACCTCATGTTCGGCGCGGACACCTTCACCGCGATCGCCGAAGGCGTTCCCCAGATGTCGCGTTCGATGGTGGTGACGCGTCTCGAGGAGATGGAACGTGCCGGCGTGATCACCGTGACTCCCAAACCCGCCGGGAGGGGAAATCTGTACCGACTCACCGAGGCGGGCCGGGACCTGTCGGACGTCGTCTCGGCCCTGTCCGAGTGGGGTGAGCGATGGGTCGACATCGGCCCCCAGCACACTGATCCCGGTTTCGCGTTGTGGGCCTGGTGCCAGGTTCAACTCGATCACGCAGCACTGCCGGACGAGCGCCTCGTGATCGCCTTCGTCTTCCCGGATCAGCCGAGGGGCAACCAACGGTTCTGGCTTCTGGTGGACAACGGTGCCGCCGAGGTCTGCTACACGGATCCGGGTGGCGAGCCGGCTGTGCACGTCCGTGCGGAGTCGGCGGCCTTCATCGATTGGCACCGGGGTGCGCTCTCGTGGCGCCACGCGCTGCGAACAGGCCGTATCGAGGTGCATGGTGACGCCACGGTCGCCCGAAAACTGCCGTCGTGGAATCTGCACGAACCACGGTTCTCAAGGTCCGGGTAGGCGCAGGGCTCACGCGATGCTCGACGCGGGTTCAGAGGACGACCCGGTGGCACCTGTGTCTGCAGCGTTCCCATCGGTCGTGTCGAGGTCGACGTCGTCAGGGGTTGTGTTGCCCACGTCGGTCGGAGTATCGGGCTTATCATCGGTGCTCGCCGGTGGCGCCGATGCGGAGTCGGAGTCGGATTCGGAGCGGACGACGCTCTCGTCGTCACCGGGTACCGGCGATGCGTCCTGGTTCACGCTCCCGCTCGGCTGAGTGCCGGCGACCGCGGCGGACACGGGGTCTTCGGGCTCAGGCGTGGCCGCGGGTACCGGTGAGTCCGCGCCGAAGTCGGACGGCGCGGTCTGCGCGACGTCGTCGACGGTGGTCGTCGGCGAGGTAGCCGGGGACGCAAGATCCGGTCGATCCTGCACGGGCACAGCCGCATTCGCAGGAGTGGGTGTCTGAATAGGGTAAAATGCCTCGGCGGATGCATCCCAGGTGTCGAGGTCGGCCTCAGTGTAGGGCAGCCCCAACTCGTCGAAGATGAGCTGCGTCAGCAGCGTCAACGGATGACGCCCCTGGTAGATCTCGTAGGTGGTGCCGGCGCTGGTGTACACCGTGGGATCGCCGAGTGAGGCGAGGTCGCCATAGGTCTGACTTCCGTTGCCCGAGTGGATCGTGATGAATCCGGCGCCATCGACGATCAGCGATGCGATCGGCCGATACCACACCCACTGGAAGTTCGACACCGGATCGCCGACGATGATCAGCGAGGTCACCGGGACGTCCCCGGACGCATCGGGGTCGCGGGCGCCGTCGACGGTGATCCCGATCAGGGACGCGACCTGAGGAAGCAGTGGCACGTCGGCTGCCCAGGCCTTGATCCCCCACGGGCTGCGCGGATCGGACGCGAGGATGACCTGGGTCCGGCTCGGGTCGATGTCGCTGTGTGCTTGTTCGACGGCGTTGCCCAGGGCGTCGGACCCCTGGGAGTATCCGATGTAGACGACGGTGGGGCCGGATGTGTCCTTCGCCGAGAGGGCGTTCATGGTCGTGATGGTCTGCTCGGTGCCGAGTTGTTTGGATTCGTCGTACGTGGGCGACAAGAAGGGAAGGGTGCCAGACTTGCCGGCGATGATCGGCCACATGGACTCGGGATAGGTGACGACCAGTGTTTGCCGAGTTCCGATGAAGGGATTGCTTCGCGGAAACATGGTCGTGTCGTCGGTCCCCGGTGTCAGGACCATGATCGTTTCGGGGGCAAGGGAACTGAAGTCATCGAGCGTGTTGTCCGGCTGAGATGCGTCGGAGACCGTACCGTCCTCGATGAGGCGGTCGACCGCCGACGGGGTGCCGGCGCCGGCAACGGCCGCGGGGACGACGATACCCAGACACATCGCGCAGGTGGCCATCGTCGTGATGGTGACCCGCGAGCGGCGCACACGGCGCGCTCCCCGTCGGGTGTTCACGCGGTGCCTGCCGACTCTCGTGCCCACTGTTACCACTTCCTTTCGGCGTGCTCGCACGCCTGTGTTCGACAAGTGTCGAGAATGTATCCCCGGATGCCTGGTCGGCAGTATGATCGACGGGCGCCGATCATGCTGCATCGCAGTTGATTACATGTCGAGTAATGTGTCGTAGCAGCTATGACCGCCGGACTGGCACCGTTGGTGAAGGGGGTTGAACTTCACCAATTTTCTTCGGCATAGTTGAATCCTCCCGTGTTTCCCGGCGCGGATCCAGTTAGGCGACCCTGCGTAATAGTCTCTGCGAGAGGCATTTTCGGGTAGACGAACTCTCTGTGTTCACTTCCCGAACCCGGCACAAGTATGCGTGCGCAATGGTTTTCGAGCTGTGATCGCGACCGGGAATCGGAGTCATGGCACTCACTGACGACTCGCTGTGAGATCACGCACACCGCCGGGTGTCGAGCATTTGGTCACGGTGTGCGGCGGGATAATCGCCGATTCAGCCGGTCTGCGCGTCCCGCAGGGTGCCCCGTACCTCGTTCTTCAGGATCTTGCCGACCTTCGACCGCGGGAGCTCGGTCCAGATCTCGATGTCCTTGGGCGCCTTGACGCTACCGATCCGATGCTTGACGAACGCGATGATCTCCTCGGTCGACGCATCCTGTCCGGCACGCAACTCGACCGCCGCCGTGACCCGTTCACCCCACTTGGGATCGGGGAGTCCGACGACCGCGGAATCCTTCACCGCCGGATGGGCGAGCAGCGCCTGCTCGACCTCGGCCGAGTAGACATTGAACCCGCCCGTGATGATCATGTCCTTGGCCCGGTCGACGACGAACAGGAAACCGTCGTCGTCGAGATAGCCGATGTCGCCCGTGTGATGCCATCCGAAGGCATTGACCTCGGCTGTGGCCGTGGGATTCTCGTGGTAGCCGTCCATGACCAGCGGTCCGCGGACGACGATCTCACCACGCTCGCCGTGGGGCAGTAGCGAGCCGTCGGCGGCCATGATCGCCACGGTCGTCAGCGGTGTCGGCCGGCCGGCCGAGGAGAGTCGTTCGGCGGCAACGGTTCCGTCGGACCGGAAGTGGTCGGCCGGCGCCAGGGTGGCGATCATGTTGGGGGCCTCGGTCTGTCCGAACAACTGACCCAACACCGGTCCGATCCGGGTCAACGCCTCCTCGAGGCGGGTCGGCGACATCGGTGCGGCCCCGTACCAGAGGCAGCGCAACGACGAGAGATCACGTGCGTCGAGGTCGGGATGATCGAGCACGCCGTAGATCACCGTCGGCGGCAGGAACGCATGTGTGATGCGGTGATGTTCGATGAGTCGGAGGAACTCACCGATGTCCGGCGCGGGCATGATCACCACCTCACCACCCAGGCTGAGGATGGGAAATGTGAGCACCCCGGCCGAATGGGTGAGCGGGGCGAGGGCGAGATAGCGAGGCCGATCGCCGAACGGGTAGCTCATCAACGCGAGCGCGGTCGAGGTCATCATGTTGTCCTCGGTCAGCCGGACTCCCTTCGGTTTTCCGGTGGTTCCGCCGGTCCCCGCCAGCATGCACAGCCCGCGTTCGGGCCGCCGTTCTTCGTCGGGCTCGGCCCGATTCTCCGACAACCAATCCGCGAACGGGGTGGCCCAATCGACCTCGTCGTCGAGGCAGACCAGCCATTCCAGCCGCGGCAGGTCCCGTCGAATCCGATCGACAAGCTCGGCGAACCTTGCCTGGAAGAACAGAAACCGGCAGCCGAAGAGATCGAACAGTTGCCGGTTCTCGTCGGCCTCGTTGCGCGGGTTGACCGGACACCACACCGCACCGGCCCGCGAGATCCCGAAGACACAGGTGAGCGCGAGGGGATCGTTGGCCGACAGCACCGCCACCCGGTCACCCGCGGTGATCCCGGTGTGCTGCAACGCGCCGGCGATCCGCACCGACCGGTCCTGAACCTCATCGTAGGTCGCGGTCACCCCGCCGGTCGTGAGGCAGGGGGCCTCGCGGCCCAACGAGGCGCCCTTGTCGAGATAGTCCGCGAGGCGCATCGTCGGCTCAGCGGTGGATCGTCGTGATCGGCTCGAGTACGAGCCCGAAGGCACGGAGGGTGCCCAGCAGTTCGCGGTGCCCGAATGCCTGGCAGCTCGAGGCGAATCCGACCTTTCGTGGCGGACCCTGCAGCAATTCGGCGGCGGCGTGCGCATTGAGCAGGGCCGTCTGCTTGTAGTTGCAGTTGCCGTGGATCACGCAATGCGCGCGTCCCAGCGGACCCGACGCGTAGACGGAGTCGAGCGAGGTGTTGATCCGCGGGTTCTCCCGGGGCGGCATCTCGCTCCGGATGGCCGCCGACTGCTCGTCGATGATCCGGTACTTCTCCTCCTCCGACTTGCCCTCCATCTGCTCGAGCGCGGCGGCGACGAGCAGCGGGACCCCTTGCATGAGTGGACGGTTGAACACGCCGCCGAGTGCCTTCGCGTTCGCCACGCGCGGATCGTTCTTGAACCACACGGGATGTGACGTGCCGCCCCACGGAAGTGCCAGGCCCAGCTCGTGTTGACCGGGCACGCTCACGGTGTAGAGCCCCTCCTCCGCAGGCCATTCGACGTACTCGTTCTGCTCGAGGTAATACGCCTTGGCGAAGGCGGCATTGGTGAGGATGGTGTTGGTCGACGCGACCGTCGGATGACCTTTCCAGAAGACCTGGATGTCGAGGGTGTCCAGACCCGGGTTCTCCAGGCATATGTTGGCGGCGATCTCGCCGATCGAGTACATCTGTGCCAGGCCGGGTGTGAGAAGCAGTCCGCGCGAGGCGAAGTCGGCGCCGTAGCGGGCCTCGGCATCGATCATCCAGTTCTGTTCGCCGTTGGTGTCGGTGTAGTGTGCACCGACCTCGAGGCAGGCCGCGACGACCTCATGCCCCCACCGCGCGAAAGGTCCCACGGTGTTGAGTACGACGTCGGCGCCGCGGAAGGCCTCGGCGAGAGCGGCTGCGGTGTGCTCGACCTCGACGATCTCGTGATCGACGGTGTCGATTCCGGGGACCGCATCGACGGCTCCTTTCACCCGTCCATGGCTGCGGCCGGCGGCGAGGAACGGAATGTTGTACTCGCGCAGATATTCACAGATGAGTCGGCCGGTGTATCCGGAGGCTCCGTAGACGACGACGCGCTTGTCGGTGGACATGACTGATCTCTCCTGGGTCTGGTGGGATGACTGCTTGGTGGGGAGGTGGTGAGGTGGGGAGGTGCGGAGGTGGGGAGGTGGTGAGGTGGGGAGGTGCGGAGGTGGGGAGGTGGGGAGGTGGGGAGCTACATGCCCATGCCGCCGTCGACGGGCAGGCCCACACCGGTGATGAACTTGGCCGCGTCCGAGCACAGGAACACCACGGCGTCGGCCATGTCGTCGACCTGACCGAGGCGTCCGAGCGGGGTCATCTCGGCGACGGCCTGCGCGGCCGCCTCCGGTGACGGGAAGAGTCCGAGCTCGGCACAGTCGACGGCGAGCTTGTTGCCCATGGCGGTGGGCGTGAGGGCAGGGTAGATGGAGTTGACCCGAACCCCGTACCCGAGCTTGCCCGACTCGGCCGCCGCCACCCGGGTGAGTCGGTCGATCCCGGATTTCGTCGCCGAGTAGACGCCGATGCCAGGGAACGCGATGGTGGCGGCGACCGACGCGATGTTCACGATGGCGCCACCGTTGCCGGCCGCGCCGCCCGGTCGCATGGCCCGGAACGCATGTTTGATGCCCAGTGCCGTCCCCAGCACGTTGACGTCGAGCATTGTCGATGCGGATGCCGCATCGAGATCGACGAGGAGGCTGGTCACCTCGATGCCGGCGTTGTTGACCACGATGTCGAGTCCACCGAGAGCTTGGACGGTGCCCGACACGGCCGATTCCCATGCACTGTCGTCGGTCACATCCAGTGCGACGAACTCGGCCTTCGCGCCGGTCGCGCGCAGCGCCTCCACCGTGTCGTGTCCACCGTCGGCGTTCACATCGCCGACGGCGACCGATGCTCCGGCGGCGGCCAACGCCTGTGCCATCCCGGCGCCCAGGCCCTGCGCACCGCCGGTGACCAGGGCTGTTCGTCCGGTCAGGTCGTAACTCGTCATATCCGTACCTCTCGCTGTGACGCCGACAGATCCTGCGATCGACACCGCCCGGGGCGATGTGGCACAGCCGGTTGCGGCTGTGATGCACGCCACACTAAGCCGATGTCTTGACAGTCGTCAAGCAAATCCTTGACACTTGTCAAACCTTCGGTGAATCCCGCTTGGATAGACTCGCTGAACCAGTTGTGATGTGACCGAGCCGACAGGACCCTGACGAGTGACACAGGTCGCGGATGCCAGAGCACGCGTGGAGGAGCGCTCTCGAGACAAGTTCGAGGCGCGCCGCACCGAGCTGGCCCTGGCCACCCTGCACACGCTCGCCGAACTCGGCTATGCGCGCACCAGCCTCCGAGAGATCGCGCAGAACTCCGAATACTCGCACGGCGTCCTGCACTACTACTTCTCCGACAAGCTCGACCTGATCGCACACGCCGTGCGGCAGTACGAGGCGGTCTGCGTCACCCGCTACGACGAGGTCGTGGCGCGGGCGCAGGATGCGGAACAGCTGCGCACCGAGTTTGCTGCGACGTTCTTCGGGACCCTGCGCAGCGATGCCGCCATCCATCGTCTCTGGTACGACCTGCGCAACCAGAGCCTGTTCGACGACTCGTTCCGCGACGATGTACTCGAGATCGAGGCGCGACGCGAACAGATGATCTGGCGGGTCGTCGAGCGGTACTGTGAACTCTCCGGTACCGAGCCGGCCGCATCGTCGGCCACTGCCTACATCACCATCGACGGGATCTTTCAACGCGCGTTGCTGCATCAGATTGCGGGCCGCACCGATGAGATCGACGATGCGCGTGCGCAGTTGGATGCCGCGTTCGAGCTCGTACGGCGCGAGCGATCAGCCGCCGACAACGGCATTTGACGCTGAAGCAGTTTGTGGGACAGTGATTTCGGGTGTGGGAAGGCTGCGTCGTCCGGCCGCCACGCGCAGCAGCCACACGGTGAGGCCGAGTTCTCCGATCACCGAGGGAACCGCGACGAACACGACGAACAGATCGGCGTAGGACGCATAGTCGGGTAGCAGGATGTGCAGTGCGGTGTCGCCCATGTAGGCCGCGCCGGCGACGGTAAGGGCCATGCCGAGCCACCGGGGTGTGCCGTCGGATGCGTGGAGCAAGCGGCCGACGACGATCAGATGCAGGCCGAAAGCCGCGAGACCCACGATCCAGGTGACGTCGAATGACCGCATCTCCAGTTGCACGCTGTCGGCCAGTCCGGGCCGTTCGGTGCCCTCGCCGACGAGCGTGAGGGCGCGAAACGCGAAGACCAGTCCGACGCCGAGGAACAGCGTGTAGGTCAGACGCGACCACGCCGCCAGTAGCGAGAGGTCGCGGTGGACCGGCCGGAACAGCACGAACAGGCCCCAGGCGATCACGACATCGACGAGGAAGACGATGAGGAACGCCAGAATCCCGAGTCGGAGGAGCGTCTCTGATTCGGCGATTCCGTTGAGGGTTGCCTGCGGGTCCCGGAGGTCGAACACCGTGTTCACCACGAAGAAGTTGGCGAAGACGGCGAGCACGAAGATCGCGAGGTAGCCCAGACCGGCCCAGAGGGCGGCCGTGGGGCCGGGCGTATGGGTGGCGGGTGAGGGGGGCATCTGTTGGTTCTCCGATCGTCGGTGGCGTGCCAGGAGCGGGCCATCGTCCTTACGTTGTAAGTTTGGCTTGCATCCAACGTAGCCTTACGTTGTAAGTCGAGTCAAGGGCTTCGGAATGTCGACAGTGAGCAGGTCGCGCACGTCAGTGGGCCCGACCACTCTTCGTATGAACGAATGACAGCCCCGCTCAGGCCAAGCCGACCCCAAGCCCATCACAAGAGCCGATCGACATGCTCGTCGTCAGACCAGCACACCGAAAGGCTCAACCAATGTCATTCCAGGATTCATCACCCCGTCCGGTCATCACCTACATCGGCGATGACGAGTCGACCACCCGTCCGCACCGGCGGCTCGCCCTACGCTGTGGGCTGCTGCTCGTCAGCCTCGGTTTTGCCGCCGCGATGACAGCGTGCAGCGTGTCGATCGGCACCGATACCGATCCGTCGGTCGAGAGCACTTCCGATATCGCCGTGGGTGAATGCCTGCAGATCGGCGACCAGCCCGACGACGAGGGGAAGGTGAGTGCCACCAAGGTCTCTTGCGATGCCGAGGGACTCACCTTCTATGCCGCTTCCACGGTGGCCGCCGAGAGCGACTGCGCCGGCGACAACAGTGCCAGCCTCTCCTTCGACGGAGATTCCGACAAGCTCTGTATGACCCCCAATTTTGTTGGAGGACAGTGTTATCAGATCCCGGTGTCGGGAGGCCGGCTCGTCGACTACCGAGAGGCCGACTGCACAGCGGTCGCCGCCTCGAACAGCGTCATCGCCGAGGCGGTCACGAGATCCGACGAGTCGGTCACCTGTACCCAAGACCAGACCAAATGGGCCTTCTCGAACCCCGAGTCACTCGGCTATTGCCTCCGCGCGGTTGACGTGACCTGACTCCCGATACGGCTGGCACAGCGCAGTGTGGGCGTTGTCGGGATACTGATAGACCTCGAGCAACGCATCGGTCGCGTCGGTGTCATCGACCGCTCACGACGGACCGACAGCGACTGCCCGGAGACGATCCAGCGGCGCAGGAGGAGGATGCAACCGGTGAGGACCGAACATGAGGGCCCACCCGCCCCCGCAGAGACCCGACGCCTCACCCGGCGCGGGCTGCGTCTGGCCCAGTTCACCGTCGGCTACAACCTGGTCGAAGGTGCGGTCGCGATCACCGCAGGTCTGGCGGCGGGACTGGTGTCGGTTGTCGGTTTCGGCATCGACTCCGGTATCGAGTCCATTTCTGCGGTTCTGGTCGGTGTCCGACTCGCGGCCCGGCTGCGCCACGGTCACGCCGACGAGCGCAAGGAAAGGCTCGCGCTGAGGTTGGTCGCCGCGACGTTCTTCCTGCTCGCGGTCTACGTCACCGTCGAAGGAGTTCGTCGCCTCGTCGACGGTGGGGAACCCGAGCGATCACCTGTGGCCATCGGCCTGCTCGTCGCCTCGTTGATCGTCATGCCGGTCCTGGCCGCGGCCAAGAAACGCGTCGGGCGTCGGCTCGACGACAACCTCATCCTCGCCGATGCGGCCGAGACCAAGATCTGTGTCCTGCTGAGTGTTTCAACCCTGGCCGGCGTTGTTCTGTTCGAGCTCACCGGAGCCGCCTGGTTCGATCCGGTCGCCGGATTCGTCATCGCCGCATTCGCGATCCACGAGGGCCGCGAGGCGTGGGAGGGCGAGTTGGTATGTGACGACGACTGAGTCGCCGGTGGCCAGGTCGGGTCCGGGGTTTCGACACGGTCGCGGCTCCGATGGAGGCTGCATCGAAACCCCTGGGGCGCAGGGGAATCTCGATTTGATTCCCTCACCGAGGGGCCCGGGTTACTCGACCCGGGGTTGTGGTGACCACATGGGAGCTCGTTGAACTACGGATGTCGACATCGCCGATCGCGGTAGAGATACATCTTGCGGACGCGTGGCGTTGCCGCGGGTCGGTATCCGCGCCCGTCGGCCGCCGCCTCGGTGCCTGCGATGTCGAGTGGGAAGTCGATGACGTCGATGACCAGCGTATCCGGTGAGCTGAAGACATGGTCGTCCCCGGTCTCGACCGACTCGGGGAGATTGTCGGACGACGCCGGGCGCTCGGGCCGGGCGAAACGCTCGGGCTCAGCGCGCTCCGGATCAGAACTGTATTCGACTGGGCCGGCGAATGTTTCGGTCAGTATCGCCGGCTCGGCGCTGGATTCGATCGGGCCGCCGGTCGGTTCGGTCACCAACTCCGGCTCGCCGATCGGAGCTGCCCCCGGCTCGACGACCTGCCCGCGGCATTCCGGTTCGACGACCTGCTCGCAGCCTTCCGGCTCGACGATCGGAGCCGTTTCCGGCTCATCGAACGGCTTGCGGCATTGCGCGCGCTGCTGCGGGGCCTGGGCAGTCTGCTTGTGCGGCTCTGACTGCTCGGCCTGCGTGGTGGGACACGTGTCGAAGCCACATGTGCACGCCAGCTTCGCCCCGGGCACACCATGGATTTCCGCAAGGGCCAGCGCACGTTGCACGCCGATACGCCGCGGGTCACGCCGGCACACCCGCTCGCAGATCATCGCGGCGATACGCTGCTGCACGAACACCCCGTGCTCGGCACTGATACACGCCGACATCTGCATGTGCCCGAACGCTTCCTTGGCGAACGTCACGTTCTGAAACGTCTGCGCGACATCCTCACGAGCCTCGGCACAACCATCGGGATCCAACGAGATCACCGATTCACCGAGTTGATCACGCAACACCGGATCGGTCGTCGCACGGTAACCCAACTCCAGCGCGATGTCCTCGAAATCGATCGGCGACTTACCCGGAGTATCAGCGGAATCACCAGAGTCACCAGAGTCGCCGGAGTCGCCGGCAGAATCATCGTCGGCGGCGTCATCGTCGGTAGCACAGTCGTCGGCGGAGTGGTCGTCGGCGGAGTCTGCGGAATCGGGCGCGCCCGCGCCGTCTGCGGAGTCGGCGGCACCCTCGCCATCTGCGGTGTCGGCGTCCTCGTCACCGGCGGCACCCTCGGGTCCCGGCCCCAGGGCGGCATCGATGATCGCGTCGATACGTTCGCGCAGATCACCTTTGGGGGCCACCTGCGCCGCCCGCACCATCTCCGACATCCGATGGGTACTGAAATCACCGGCCAGGTAGGCCAGCTGGAACTTGGGCAGATCCTGCAGCAACTCACCCAGCTTGAACCAATCACCGGCCTTCGAGCGCGAGAGTCTCAGCTGCAACGAGATCTCCCCGGTCGCCATCTTGTGCGCCTTCACCAACGACGAATTCGACGTGTACGGCCCGTCACGGTTCACCAACTGGTTGTAGACCGACATCCCGATCTCATAGGCACCCAACACCGCACGCGCCTCGGCCTGACGACTCAGCTGCAACACATCGCGCACCGCATCCGTACGCGCCATCTCCGCCTCGACACCCTCACACGGCGCCGACAAAGCCGCGGCGTCGCCGGCATGATCGGAGAACGAGAACACCACGCGCCTTCCTGTACGGACGAACTCACCAGGTCGAATGTGGAACTGCCACCCAGGCTAACGGGCGGCACCGACAAGAAACGTCATCGACAGAAGGACACAGCGGTGCCTCCACTCGCTCATCAGAAAGACGACGAACGTGGCGCGACGCGGCGCAACACAACTGCCGGTTGAGCAGGCCGGAGCCACCTGACGACTCGAACGGCTCAACCAGCAGTGGGGATTTCGGCCGGCGCAGGCCGGCCGGGCCGCAGGGCCTAGTGGTTTCTGAGCCGGCGCACGAGCACGAACAGAATCGCGCCGATCGCAATCGCGCCCACGAGCGGTCCGACCCGTTTGAGGACCGAACCGCCGGCGTATTGCATCAGATCGAGAGCCTCGGGTTCGGACGCGGGCTGTGTTGTCGTACCGGTCTGCGGTGGGGTCACGCCGGTCTGTGGCGCCGCATCGGTCTGGGGTGGGGTCTCCGCGGCCGGCTCCGGTGCGCCGAGCTTGCGCGACATGCACGAGGCGAACTGCTCGATGATCTTGCCGCCCACGTCTGAGAGCATTCCCCGGCCGAACTGCGCCGGCTTGCCGGTGATCGCCAGATCGGTGACGACCGTGCCGGTTGTCCGATCGCCCTCGTCCTTCAGCGACATCGTCACCGTGGCCTTTGCCGTGCCCTGGCCGCGGGACTCCTTCGCGCTGCCCTCGAGCACGGCGCGGTGCGCGCTCTCGTCTTTCTCGATGAACGTGCCGACGCCCTTGTAAACGAGGGCGACCGGGCCGATCTTCACCTTGATCTGCCCATTGAAGCTGTCCCCGTCGACGCCCGACAGCGAGGCGCCCGGCATGCAGTCGACGACCCGCTCCGGATCGATCAGCGCTTTCCAGACGTCCGCGATGGGCGCGTCGACCGAGAGAGTGTGTTCCATCTGCATGGTCAGACCCCCGCTGCGGTGACGACGGCGCGGCGGGTGAGCACCTTCGCCAGGTGGGTGCGGTATTCGGCGTCGGCGTTCGGGTCACTCATGGGTTCGGTGCCCTCGGCCGCGTGTTCGGCAGCCGCGCGGATCACGTCGACGTCCGCGGACTGTCCGACCAGAGCTTGCTCCACGCCGCGTGCCCGCACCGGTACCGCTCCCATATTGGTCAACGCGACCGCGGCCTTGCGGATCACCCCGCCGTCGACGTCGACCGTTGCGGCGACCGCGACCATCGACCAGCTCTGCGACACCCGGTGGAACTTCTCGTAGTGAGCGGTCCAGCCGGTGTGCTTGGGGATGCGGATGTCGACCAGGATCTCGTCGGGTTCGAGGGCGGTGGTGAAGATGTCGGTGAAGAACTCCTCGGCGTCGAGGCTGCGCTGCCCGTTGGGCCCGGCGACGGTCAGTGTCGCGTCCAGCGCGACAGCCACCGCACCGAGATCGCCGGCCGGGTCGGCGTGGGCAAGTGAGCCGCCGAAGGTGCCGCGGTGGCGGATCTGCGGGTCGGCCACCGTCGCGGTGGCCTCGGCGAGCAGCGCCGCGTGCTCGCCGACGAGGGCATCGGTCATCACGTCATGATGCGTGGTCATCGCACCGACGACGATCGCGTCGCCGTCGTCGCGCACACCGCGCAGCTCGTCGATACGGCCCAGGTCGATGACTGTGCTCGGCGAGTTCAGCCGCAGCCGCAGCACCGGCATCAGGCTCTGCCCGCCGGCGATGACCTTGGCGTCTTCACCGGCATCGGCGAGAGCCGACACCGCCTCGGCCAGGCTGGTCGGGGCGACGTAGTCGAATTCGGACGGAATCACTGGGCACCTCCCTGTGTGGACGAGGACTGGGCTGCCTGGATGGCTTTCCACACCCGCATCGGACTGCACGGCATCTCGACGTCCCGCACGCCGAGGTGACGTACCGCGTCGAGGACCGAGTTGACCACCGCCGGAGTGGAGGCGATGGTGCCCGCCTCGCCGACTCCCTTGACACCGAGCACATTTCCGGTGGCCGGGGTCTCGGTGCGGTCGGTGGTGAAGTGCGGCAGATCAGGTGTGCCCGGCACGAGGTACTCGGCGAACGAACCGGAGAGCAGGGTGCCGGCCTCGTCGTAGATCGCATCCTCGTAGAGGGCCTGTGCGATGCCCTGGGCGAGACCGCCGTGTACCTGTCCCTCCACGATCAGCGGGTTGACCACGTTGCCGATGTCGTCCACGCACACGTACTTGCGTATCTTCACGAAGCCCGTCTCGGTGTCGACTTCGACGGCGCACAGATGTGTGCCGTGGGGGAACGAGAAGTTCTCCGGGTCGTAGGTCGCCTCGGAATCGAGGTTCGGCTCCACTCCTTCGGGCATGTCGTGTGCGGCGAACACCGCGAGCGCCACGTCGGTGATGCCCATGGCCTTCTCGGTGCCCTTCACCGTGAACTTGCCCTCGGTGAACTCGAGATCGTCCTCGGACGCCTCCATCAGGTGTGCGGCGATCGGACGCGCCTTGTCGACCACCTTGTCGGCCGCCGCGATGACCGCCATGCCGCCGACCGCCAGCGACCGTGAGCCATAGGTGTCCAGCCCGCGCGGCGATGTCTGGGTGTCGCCGTGCAACACCTCGACGTCCTCGAAGGGGACACCGAGCCGGTCGGCCACGATCTGGCTCCAGGCGGTCTCGTGGCCCTGGCCGTGTGCCGAGCTGCCGGTCACGACCTCGACCTTGCCCGTCGGCAGCATCCGGATCGCCGCGTGTTCCCAGCCGCCGGCGCCGCCACCCAACTGGCCCATGATCCGTGACGGCGCGAGTCCGCACATCTCGGTGAAGGTGGAGACGCCGATGCCGAGCTGTACCGTGTCGCCACGTTCGCGTCGTTCCGCCTGTTCGCGGCGCAACCCGTCGTAGTCGAACAGTTCCTTGGCCTTCTCGGTGGCCGCCTCGTAGTTTCCGGAGTCATAGGTCAACCCGGCCACCGTGTCGAAGGGGAACTCCTCGTGCTTGATCCAGTTCTTCTCACGGAGTTCGAGCGGGTCCATGTCGAGTTCGGTGGCCAGCTCGTCCATCATCCGCTCGATCGCGAACGTTGCCTCGGGGCGTCCGGCGCCGCGGTAGGCATCGGTGGGCACCTTGTTGGTGAAGACGTTGGTGCAGGAGAAGTGATAGGCGGGGAACTTGTAGATGCTGTTGTACATGAATGCGCCGAGGATGGGCACCGCGGCGGTGAACACGCGCAGAGTTGCGCCCATATCGGCGAGCAACTCGACCTTCATGCCGGTGACCGTGCCGTCGCGGCGGGCCGACAGCGTCAGCTTCTGGATCTGGTCGCGGCCGTGGTGGGCCGCCTGCATCGACTCACTGCGGGACTCGGTGTACTTCACCGGCTTGCCGAGGCGTCGCGCGATCAGCAGCGCGAGGACCTCCTCCGGGCACACCTGCAGCTTGCCGCCGAATCCGCCGCCGACGTCGGGCGCGATGACCCGGAGTTTGTGTTCGGGGATGCCGAGCGTCATGGCCAGCATCAGACGCAGGATGTGCGGAACCTGGGTGGCCGACCACATGGTGATCTGGGCCGCGGTCGGGTCGACGACCACCGAACGCGGTTCCATGAATGCCGGGATCAGACGTTGCTGCCGAAGGGTGCGCTCGACGACGACCTCGGCGTCTCGGATCGCGTCCTCGACGTTCTCGCCGGTGCCCGCCTCGGCGGAGTCGAACACCCACACCGCCTGCACGTTGGTCCCCAGGTCGGGATGCACGAGGTCGGCGCCGTCCTGTGCCGCGGCGGCCATGTCGAGGACGACGGGCAGGTCCTCGTAGTCGATGTCGATGCTCTCCAGAGCGTCGTGGGCGGCATACGTGTCGCGCGCCACGACGATCGCGACCGCCTCGCCCGCGAATCGGACGGTGTCGACCGCGATCGACGGGGCCGGCGGGACCTTCATGTCAGGGGTGATCTGCATCGCGTTGGGCAGTGTGGCCTGCTCCTCGGCGAGGTCGGCGCCGGTGTAGACGGCGACGACGCCGGGCATCGCCTTGGCGGCCTCGACGTCGATGCTCGCGATTCGTGCGTGCGCCATGGGACTGCGCAGGATCGCGATGTGGAGCATTCCGGGCAACACGAGGTTGTCGGTCCAGCGGGTGCGACCGGTGATGAGGTGGTCGTCCTCCTTGCGGACCCGGGCTTTGCCGATCTCGTGTTCGGCGGCGGCACTTGGTTCGACGGTCGCGGTCATCGAGCACCTCCCGTGCCCTGCATGCGGTCGGCTGCGTCGAGTGCCGCCCGCACGATGTTCTGGTAGCCGGTGCAGCGACAGAGGTTTCCTTCGAGTCCTTCGCGCACATCATGCTCGTCGGGATTCGGATTGTCGCCGAGCATGTCGATGGTGGACATGATCATGCCTGGTGTGCAGTACCCGCACTGCAGTCCATGATTGTCGCGGAAGGCCTCCTGGACAGGATGGAGAGTGCCGTCTCTGGCCAGGCCCTCGACGGTGGTGATGTCGGCGCCGTCGGCCTGTACGGCGAGTACCGAGCACGACTTGACGCTGTGGCCGTTCATCAGCACGGTGCACGCGCCACAATTGCTCGTGTCGCAGCCGATCACGGTGCCGACCTTGCCGAGCTGGTTTCGTAGGTGGTGTACGAGCAACTTTCGCGGCTCCACCTCGTCGGTGTAGGTCGTGCCGTCGACGGTGACTGTGATGCGCATGGGGCCTCCAATGATTGCCGGCAATCGTGGGCTGGTGCCAGGCGAAACCTTCCAACGTCACTCTGCGCCACCGCTTGGGACCAGATAGCCGAAATCGCGGAATCCGTATCCAGTGCGGCGGATTCGCCGGTGTTCTGTACGGCGTCAGGCGTCGTGGACGTCCGCGAGCAGCTCCTGCATGGTTGCCAACGAATGTCCGGCGAGCAGGCGATCGATGTGGGGCAGGGCAGCGGCGATCCCGCCCTGCACCGGCTGGTAGCCCGCGGCACCCGCGTGCGGGTTGACCCAGAACACGGCCCGGGCGAGACGGCGCAACTGAGCCATCTGTTGTGCCAGCAGCGTCGGATCGCCGCGCTCCCAGCCGTCGGAGAAGATGACCACCACCGCTCCGCGAGCCAATCCACGCCGGCCCCATCGGTCCAGAAACGCCTGCATCGTCTCGCCGAGCCGGGTGCCACCGGCCCAGTCCGGCACCGCACGACCGGCCGCGGCGAGGGCCAGCTCGGGATCTCGGGCGCGCAGTGCCCGCGACAGCCGGGTCAGCCTGGTGCCGACCGAGAACACCTCGGTCCCGGCCGGATTGGCCCGGGTCATCACATGTGCGAAGCGCAGCAGGGCATCTGCGTACGGACTCATCGAGCCGGAGACGTCGATCAGCAGCACCACCCGCCGCGCCCGGGTCGCGCGCCGATGTCGGCTGGGGCGCACCGGCTCCCCGCCGGCGGCGAGCATCTCGCGAACGGTACGACGCGGGTCCACCTGTCCACGCCGAGCCGGGGTGCGCCGCAGCGCGGCTCGGCGTGGTGGTCGCGGACGCAGCTCGGCGATGAGCTCGGCCAGGTGCGCGCGCTCGGCCGCCGACAGCGACGCGATGTCCCGGTGCCGCAGCACCTCGGTGTCGTCGGCGGCCACCGCGAGATGGGGCCCCGAGCCGGCGGTGGATTGCTCACCCGACGTGCGCAGCGCAGCAATCCGGCTCTGTCGCGGTTGGGTGGGCCGCCGGGTCGGACGCGGCATCCGGTCGCCGAACCACGCGTCGAAGGCCAGATCGAAGCGTGGGTGATCATCCGGATCGCGGCAGAGGGTCGCCCGGCCGGCCCAGTACACCTGTTCGGCGTCGGCGATGTCGATCTCGCGTAACGCGCGGACGAACGCCTCCGCGGAGTCGGTGGCCACCGGTAGCCCGGCGTGTGTCAGGCTCCGCGCGAACCCCGCGATGCCGACGAGCTCGCCGCTCATGCGAACAGCTGTTCCAGCCCGACGCGCGTGACGCGATCGAGGTCCTCGCGATACTTCAGCACGGCACCGAGGGTCGCCGCGGCGATCTCGGCGTCGAGCTCGTCGCGGTCGAGTTCACGCAGTGCGCGGGCCCAGTCGAGCGTCTCGGCGACTCCCGGCGGCTTGAGCAACTCCAGCCCGCGCAACGCATGAACCGCCTGCGCCACCTGTGCGGCCAGCTCGTCGCCGATGCCGGGCACCCGGCGCTGCAGGATCGCTATCTCGCGGGCCAGCCCGGGGTGTTCGAGCCAGTGGTAGAGGCAGCGGCGCTTGAGCGCGTCGTGCACCTCGCGGGTGCGGTTGGAGGTGAGTATCGCCAGCGGCGGAGTTGCTGCCTGCACGTGCCCGAGCTCGGGGATCGTGACCGCGTTCTCGTCGAGCAACTGCAACAGGAACGCTTCGAACTCGTCATCGGCGCGATCGATCTCGTCGATGAGGAGAACGCACGGTGCTTCGGTGAGCGCGCGCAGCAGGGGCCGGGCGAGCAGGAAGCGCTCGGTGTAGAGAGAGGACTCGGCGGCGTCGGCATCGAGTGCGCCCGTGCTCGCCGCTTCCAGCGTGCGCAGGTGAAGGAGCTGGCGCGGGAAGTCCCAGTCGTAGAGGGCCTGCGAGGCGTCGATGCCCTCATGGCATTGCAGTCGGATCAACGGGAGTTCGAGCGCCTGCGCCAGCCCGACCGCGAGCGAGGTCTTGCCGGTGCCGGGCTCACCCTCGCAGAACAACGGTCGGCCCATCCGGAGCGCGAGGAACGCGGCCATCGCGAGGCCGTCCTCGGCGAGATAGCCGGTCGATTCGAGCGCCGCAGCCAGTTCGCGGGGTGATCCCGGGAGCGATCGTGCATCGGTCACGTCGCGAGCCTATGCCCAGTCGTGACCGTGCACGGTGGAGACCGTGCACAAAGCCAACATGCGTCACATGCGGAGATGGTGGGGCGATGACGTAATCGGGGAAAATCCGCAGCCGGCATGTGCCGACCCTCGATCTTTGGCACGATGAACGCAGATCATGCCAGCCACCCACAGCCCCGGGAGAGACATGAGCAACCCCAACACCCCAACCGGCATCGGACGACGCAAGGTCCTCGGCGGCGCGGCGATTGCCGTGGCCGGCGCGGCCGCGCTCGCCGCCTGCGGGTCCGACGACAGCAGCAGCGCATCCTCGAGCACGACGGCCGGTGCCGACTCGTCAAGCGGTGGCGGACTTCTCCCGGACGCGGCGTCGATCGCCGTCGGTGGGGGCGTCGTCATGGACGCGTTGAAAACGGTTGTGACCCATCCCGCCGACGGGGAGTACAAGGCCTTCTCCGCGATCTGCACCCACAAGGGTTGCACCGTCAGCGACGTCACCGACAACGAGATCATCTGTCCCTGCCACGGCAGCAGGTTCTCGGCTAAAGATGGCAGCGTCGTCCACGGTCCGGCGACCGAGCCACTGGCATCGCGACCGGTGAGCATCGCGGACGGGAAGATCACGCTCGGCTGAGGGCACGCGGGTGCCTGACCCGACGGCTGTTCTGGACGTGGAGCCCTGGCCTCACAAGGACACGAAGAACTCCCAATTACACGCAAAGCATCGCGTGTAATTGGGAGTTCTTCGTGTACTTGCGGCGATCCACCAGTGCCCCCAGTCGGACTCGAACCGACACTTGGCGGATTTTAAGTCCGCTGCCTCTGCCAATTGGGCTATGGGGGCGCGCCGACCATCGTGCCACGTCGCGGTTGGGTCCTCTGCGTGGACTATCCGCTCGGCGAACGACGCGTGCCGGGCTGCTGGCGAGGCATCGAGTTCGGCGGTACCGGGTACGGGCGTCCGTACCCGAGCGTGCCCGCGGCGATGTTCGGTCCACATTGCCGCAGCGCGTTCTGTGCGTCGGGAACAGGATCACCGAAACGGGGGCGCGCCGCGTTCGGGCGATGCGCGAAATCGAAGGTCGAGGTCATGTCGCCGACGACGGACCGCCGCCACGGGGTCAGGTTCGGCACGTCGACACCGAATCGCTTCTCGATCAACCGCAGTTGCGAGGTGTGGTCGAAGGTCTCCGAGGCGACCAGTCCGCCGCGGCTGTACGGCGAGATCACAAAACACGGGACGCGGTAGCCGAGTCCGATCGGACCGCGGATTCCGCCCGACGACGGCACCTTGTTGATGTCGGGAACGCTGACGAACTCGCCCTTGGTGCCCGGGGGCGGGGTTGGCGGGGTGACGTGATCGAAGAAGCCGCCGTTCTCGTCGTAGCTGATGATCAGGGCGGTCTTCTCCCAGACCTTCGGATTCGACGTCAGGATGTTGAGTAGTTCGACGATGCCGACGGCGCCGAGGGCGGCGGGCAGCGCGGGATGCTCGCAGTTGATCGCCGACGGGATCACCCAGGACACCTTGGGCAGGCGGTCGGTGGCGACATCGGCCGCGAACCCGGTGGGGTAGGTGGGTGCGATCCCGCGGCGGGCGAGTTCCGAGTCGGGGTTCTGGGCCTGCTTGAAACAGCCCATCATCCCGTCGAGAGCCACGCTCGACACCGGCCCGAGGTCCTTGTTGTTGTAGATCTTCCAGCTCACCCCAGCGTCACGAAGGTTCTCCGGCATGGTCCGCCAGGTGTTTCCAGCAGGGGACCGCCGTGGGTACCGGCCGGGTCGATGCTGGCACTCATCCAGTAGAGGCGGTTGGGATCGGTCGGTCCGAGGACCGAGCAGTGGTAGTTGTCGCACAAGGTGAACGCCTCGGCCAGTGCCCGGTGGACAGGAATGTCCTCACGCTCGTAGTACCCCATCAGCGCCGGCGCGTTCGCCGGACCGACCGACTTGATCGACATCGGCAACCAGGCGTCGTTTCGGCCGCCGTTCCACGCCTGATGCAACCCCGCCCAGGAATGGTCGGGATCGTTGATGCACTCGCCGTCGAGATTGGCGTCGTTGCGCGTGTCCAAGCGAAACGGGAGCGTGTAGCCGGTGGACGGCCCGGCGCCCGGAGCCCAGCCGTGCTGTTTCCACACCTTGGACTTCTCGCCGAAACCGCGTACCCCGGAATAGGTTCCGAAGTAGTGGTCGAACGAGCGGTTCTCCTGCATGAACAGCACGATGTGCTCGATGTCCTTCAGGGAACCGGTGCCCGCGGGGTCGGCCGATGCGTAGGCTTTGTCGATGATCGGCGCGGCCCACGAGGTGAGCAGTCCACCACCGCCGACGGCGGCCACCCGGGCCAGGAACTCGCGCCGCGACAAACCGGCGAACGGAACGTTGGACATCAGACTCCTCGGACGTGTCAGGCCGGGTCAGCATACTCGGTGAAGCCGTATTGCTCATGTGGTCCGATCGCCGCGAATTCGAACAACCCGTCGCCGGTTTGGTCTGTCTCGCCGTCGGATACGACAAATCGGGCGACATGGTCGGTCACGCACAGCATCTTCATGATCGGGTCCAGGTCGGTGATCTTCAGGTGCAGATCGGAAACCTTGAGTTCGCCTTGCCACATTCCGTGTCGCCAGTCGGGTTCGAGGCCGTAACCGGTTCCGATGCCGAGGTAGTTCGCGATCTCGGGTTGACAGGTCACGGTGGTGACGGCTCCGGTGGGCCGGACGAAACGCAGAGTGGCCGCCGCTGCCTCGCGGGTGCCCGGGATGAACGAGATCTCGTGCGAGACATGCCCGAGCCATTCGGGTTCGCGATCCGGATCGTCGAAGACCTTGCGTGCGTCGTCCATGACGCGTTCGCCGGTCTCGGTCTCCTGCACGACCACGACGATGGCATGGTCGGCGAACCTCATCACCGAGTAGATCCAGAAGAACGTGCCCGACACCTGCGCATCGGCTCTGCGGCCGGCAGGTTCCGGCTCACCCACCGGACGCACACCCCACGACCGGTCCCGATTACCGCGCCATGCGGGAGCGGCGACCTCGAACTGTCGGCCGTCGACCGTCATCGACCCCGACCAGCCGCCGGTCTGGACGAATCGCTGGGTGTCGAAGGTGACCCGTTCGATCTGGCGCAGGAAGTGCCGTGGCTCCAGAACTGCTGGACCGTCGGCCTCGAAGGTGAGGTCGAACGAGAGGTCGCCATGTCCCGGCGCGAGTGAAACCCTCAGCCGCTGTAGGCCTTCCAGGATGTCGATGCGGAAGGGGCCGACGGTGAGGTCGGCACGGTCGGCACCCAGGGCGCGGGACGCCCGGACCACGATGTGCTCGTCGTGAAGCCGGGCGACCGCGAAGACGTCGGTCACACCGAGGTTGGGGTAGACGCCGAGTCCCACGATCAGCCACGGCGAATCCGCATCCGGTCCATGGCAGTTGAAGTAGTACCGATCATAGAAGTTGCGGTCGGAGGTCTGCACATGTCGGATGACCTCGGCGACCTGATGGATGGGGTAGTCGTCCATGGGTGAGAGCATTCAGCGGACCTTCTCCCAGTAGGTGTCGGCCAGCATCGCCTCGAGGGTGGGGCGATGCAGGATCATGTCGTCGGTGTCAGCGGGTTCCTCGGCTTGGCCGAAATGAATTGCGCGGGATTGGATGCGGAACATCACCACGGCATGGATGAGTGCCGCGTAGGTGAGGTAGAACCCGAGGTCGCGCGGTTCGTGACCGCTGGTGCGCTGGTAGATCTGTGCCACCTCGTCGCGGCGCAGGAAGTCGGGCAGCCCGGGCATGCCTGCCATCTCCGCGAGATCCTGGAAGAAGCGATGCAGGAAGATCAACCACGCGACGTCGAGTTCTCGTGGCCCGTAGGCGGCCATCTCCCAGTCGAGTACCGCTGCGGGCACGAAGTCGCGGTAGATGACATTGCCGATCCGCGCATCACCCCACGTCAGCACCGGCTCGGACTCGGCAGGGAGGTTGGTCTCGACCCAATCGAATCCGCGGTCGATCAGCGGTGAACCGCGACGGCCCTGCGACGCCCACGCGTAGAACTCGCGCAGACGCCTCACGTGCGCCCGCAACGGTGTCTCGCCCGGACCCGGCTGATCGAGCAACTCCTTCGGAACGGGAGCGGAATGGATCATCGCCAGCGTCTCGATCGTCTTCTCCGTCAACGTCGCCCGCTGACCGCCGGACGCCTCGGTCAGCCAGGAGCCGAAGGTGTACGGCATCACGTCCGGCGGTACCACGCCGTCGATACGGCCCATGATGAAGAACGGTGCGCCGAGTGGCTCCGGATCGGGCTCGGACCAGTAGAGCGGCGGCAACGCCGTGTAGGTGGTGGACGCGACGTGCCCGATGATCCGGAACTGGCGGTCCAGGTCGTAGGCGGGGAAGACCGGATCGCTCTCGGGCAGCGGGGCCACCCGGGCGACGAGCTGGTGGGCCGAGTCGTCCCACTCGGCGTCGAGCACGATCGTCTCACTCGACATGCCGTTGGCCGAGGGGATCTCGAGACGGGTCACGGTGGTGGGGGCACCGGTGACCCCGGGCAGCCACCGCGCAAGGCGGGACCTCAGCCAATCGGGATCGCGTCGTGACGACGTGGGACGTGCGACCTCGTTGGGGTCGGTTGAATCGGTTTCCGGCATCAGGACATCCCGTGGGCGAGTAGGGGTCGGGCGGAGAGAATTAGAACACGTTCCAGGCGTCGGGCGGGCGGAGTCGACGAGATCCGGTCGACCGATTCGATGACTGTGGCTCCGTGGTCCGAGATGGGACAATTGACCAGCGTCGGCGGCGCCGATGCTCAACGCTCGCAATCAAACCGTCGGGAGCACCCATGTTGGCGAGGTCGACCGAGCTGATCATCCGGGCGCCGCGTGTCGTCCTCGGCGTTGCAGTCCTCCTGCTCGTGCTCGCCGGGCTGTACGGAGCCGGCGCCGCGTCGCATCTCCTCGCCGGTGGCTACAGCGATCCGAACGCTTCATCGACGCGAGCCCAGAACATCCTGTCCGACACGTTCGACCGCGGTGGCATGCAGGTGGTCGTGAAACTCGACGGTCCGGCAGGGATGGACATGGCAACCGATCCGACCGCACGCGAGGTCGGCCTGGGCATCGTCGGCGAGCTCGAGGGAATCGACCATGTCCAGCGTCCGATCCTGTCGGTCTGGCAGAACCCGAACATGGCATCGGCGTTGGTGAGCGAGGACGCGACGTCGGCCCTGATCGTCATCGCGATCGATGGTGGGGAGGAGAACGCCCCGGCATACGCGAAGGAGATCGCCGAGGCCTTCACCGGTGAGCGAGAAGGGATCTCCGTCCGGGTAGGCGGCCTTGCCCTGGTGTTCAACCAGGTCAACGAACAGACCACCAAGGACCTCGCCGTCGCGGAGGGTATCGCGATCCCGATCAGCTTCGTGGTGCTGATCGTCGTGTTCGGTGGGTTGGTGGCCGCCGCGCTGCCGGTGGTCATCGGCCTCGTGGCCATCGTCGGCACGTTCGCCTTGCTGCGCCTCATCTCCGAGTTCGCCGACGTCTCGATCTTCGCCCTCAACCTCACCACGGCCCTGGGCCTGGCGCTGGCCATCGACTACACGCTGCTGATCGTGACCCGCTATCGCGAGGAGGTCTCCGGTGGCGCCGAGCGGCCCGCCGCGATTCTGACGACCATGGCCACGGCAGGGCGCACGGTGGCGTTCTCGGCGTTGACCGTGGCGTTGTCGTTGACCGCGCTCATCGTGTTCCCGATGTACTTCCTGCGCTCGTTCGCCTACGCCGGGATCGGTGTCGTGGTGGTGGCATCGCTCGCCGCGTTGATCCTCACCCCGGCGCTGCTCATGGTTCTCGGACCGCGGGTCGACGCGCTCGACGTCCGACGACTGGCGCGGCGGTTGCTGCGACGGCCGCCACCGCCCCAGCGGCCGATCGAGGAGTCGCGATGGTATCGATTGGTCCGGTTCGTGATGGCCCACGCGGCGCCCGTCGCGCTGGTCGTAACGATATTCCTGTTGGTCCTCGGCGCGCCGTTCCTCGGACTCCGGTTCGGGTTCCCCGACGATCGCGTCCTTCCCGAGTCGGCCTCGTCACACGCGATCCAACAGGAGATTCGGGAGGACTTCGCCGACGACATGGCGTCGACGGTGACCATCGTGGTCACAGGTGTCGCCGACGAGCAGAGTCTTGCGGCATACACGTCGGCACTGTCGGAAGTCGACCGCGTCGACGCGGCGGCGTCGTCGGCGGGAGCGTTCGTCGATGGTCGGGCCGTCGCCCCCGGCGACCCGGCCGACACCCGCGGTGACACCTCCATCATCACGGTGTCGACCGCGGTGGAACCGATGCGGGACGAAGGGCTGGCCCAGCTCGACGACCTGCGTGCCGTGGAACCCCCACACGGTGCCGAGGTGCTGTTCACCGGGCTCGCGGCCACCAACAAGGACACCGTCGACGCCATCTACGCTCACCTGCCCTGGGTACTGGCCATCATCGCGGCCGCGACATTCGTCCTGCTGTTCCTGTTCACCGGCAGTGTCGTGCTGCCGCTGAAGGCGCTCGTCCTCAACGTGCTCTCGCTGTCGGCGACGTTCGGCGCGATGGTCTGGTTCTTCCAGGACGGTCACCTCGGTGCGCTGGGCACCACCCCGACCGGCTACCTCGTCGCGACCATCCCGGTGCTGATGTTCTGTATCGCGTTCGGACTGTCGATGGACTACGAGGTGTTCCTGCTCGGTCGTATCCGGGAGGAGTGGCTGGCCTCTGACCGGAGCAAATCCAGCAGCGATCATGCGGTCGCGGTCGGGTTGGCGCGCACGGGACGGGTGGTCACCGCCGCGGCGCTGCTGATGAGCATCGTCTTCGCCGGTATCGTCGCGTCCGAGGTCTCCTTCATGCGGATGTTCGGCGTAGGTTTGACCCTTGCGGTACTGATGGACGCCACGTTGATCCGCATGCTGCTGGTGCCGGCGTTCATGCGGTTGGCGGGCCGCCTCAATTGGTGGGCGCCGGGGCCGCTGCGGCGACTGCACGACCGCATCGGCCTGTCCGAGGGGCCCGCCGTGACCGCAGGCGATCGGCAAGGCCTCGCGGGGCCGGACGAGAAGGATCCGGTCGCGCCGCGCATCGGGTGAGCTGTGGACCGCAACCGGCCGCTGCCGCACGACACGAAAGTCAAGAGAAGGTAAAGTCGGAACTCGACGGCATCTGTACCCGTTGTCACTGCAGACCAACAAGCACGAAGGAGCACACAGGTGCGAGAGAGCAGCAATCCGGTTATGCGCGGCGTGGTCCGCGATAACCAGACCGGCTACGCCGGCTTCGGCGCCGGGACGGCCGCCGCCGGCCAGGGTGCCATGTGGAACCAGCAGGGACGGCCGACCGATCCGTACACGCGTCAGGCGCCCGCGGTCAGCCGCCAACTCACCATCGACGACGTCGTGACCAAGACCGCCATCACGCTCGGTGTGCTGACGATCTCCGCGATCGCCACCTACTTCGCGGTGAACTCGAACGTCGCGCTGGCCTCGCCGCTGATGCTCGTCGGCGCGCTCGGCGGCCTCGCGCTCGTGTTGGTCGCGTCCTTCGGGCGCAAGCAGGACAACCCGGCGATCGTGCTCGCTTACGCGGCCTTCGAAGGTCTGTTCGTCGGGTCCATCTCGTTCGTGTTCGCGAACATGGTGGTCGCCGACGACACCTCCGCCGGAGCGCTCATCGGTCAGGCGGTTCTGGGCACGTTCGGTGTGTTCTTCGGCATGCTGCTCGTGTACAAGGTCGGCGCGATCCGCGTAACCCCGCGCTTCACCCGGATGCTGTTCGCCGGCATGATCGGCGTCATCGTGCTGATGCTGGGCAACCTGGTCATCGGATTCTTCAATGGCGGGGAAGGCTTTGGACTGCGCAACGGCGGTCCGCTGGCGATCATCTTCTCGCTGGTGTGCATCGCGCTGGCCGCGTTCAGCTTCCTGCTCGACTTCGACGCCGCCGACCGTCTGATCCGTGCCGGCGCCCCCGAGCGGGCCGCGTGGGGTGTGGCACTGGGCCTCACCGTCACCCTGGTGTGGCTCTACGTCGAGATCCTGCGCCTGCTGAGCTACTTCAACTCCGACTAGGAGCTCCGACACCGACGAGACCCCGCGCTGCCACGGTGCGGGGTTTCGTCGTGTCCGGGCCGGTGCCGCCGAAAATTGAGTCGACGTCCTCGCGGCGATGTCGGTAGCGTTGCCTGCCATGTGCTGAGCAGCGTCACGACGGCCGATGAGATTCGTCGTCGAACCGAGTCACATCATCAGACGCCATCGCCGACAGGCTGATGTTCCTCCCTGGAAGGACATTCCGTGACCGCTGCCCCCTTGCCGCCTCCGCCCTCCGAGGCGCGCCTCTCCCGCGAGAACCTGCTCGTCATCGCCGTGCTGCTCGTGGCGTCGTTCGTGGTCATCCTCAACGAGACCGTGATGACCATCGCGATCCCGGTGCTGCAGCGTGACCTCGACGTCCCGCCCAGCGTGGGTCAGTGGCTGACCACCGCCTTCATGCTGACCATGGCCGTCGTGATCCCGCTGACGGGATTCCTGATCCAACGTTTCGGCACCCGCACCCTGTTCGTCGCGGCGATGTCGGCATTCACCGCCGGAACCGTGATCGCCTTCGCCGCGCCCGGTTTCGAAGTCCTGCTGCTCGCCCGGGTGGTCCAGGCGACCGGAACCGCGATCATGTTGCCGCTGCTGATGACCACGGTCATGACCGTGGTCCCCGAGCAGCGTCGCGGCGTCATGATGGGCAACATCTCGGTGGTCATCGCCGTGGCCCCGGCACTGGGCCCGACGGTGTCCGGCTTCATCCTCGATCACTTCGGATGGCGATGGATCTTCGGCTTCGTCGCCCCCATCGCGGCGGCGGCGCTGATCCTCGGCGCGGTGTTCGTGCGACCGGTCGGCGAACGGACGAAGAGCCCGATCGACTATTGGTCGATCCCGTTGGCCGTCCTGGGATTCGGCGGTCTGGTCTACGGACTCGCCGGAATCGGTGAGTCCGCCGAGTCTGATTCCGCGGTGCCCGTCTGGATTCCGTTCACCATCGGTGTGCTGGCGCTGGGCGCGTTCATCGGCCGTCAGTTCGTGCTCCAACGCAGTGACCGCGCACTGCTGGATCTCCGGGTGTTCCGCTCCGGACAGTTCTCCTTGGCCATGGCGGCGATGGTGGTGGCCATGGCGACCATGCTCGGCACGTTCATCGTGGTGCCCTACTTCGCGCAGACCGTCCTCGGGCTCGACCCGTTGACGACCGGCCTGCTGACGCTGCCGGGCGGTCTGATCATGGGTCTCGCCGGCCCGATCGTGGGCCGCATCTACGACCTGCGCGGACCGCGGGTGCTGGCGATCCCGGGAGCGCTCACCGTCAGCGCAGGGGTGTGGATGCTGGTGGGGGTGAGCCCGTCGACGACGGTGTGGTTGTTGCTCGGCGCCAATGCGCTGTTGTGTCTGGGCTTGGCCGCGACGTTCACGCCGCTGATGACGCTCGCCCTGGGATCTGTGGAGCCGCGACTGTATTCGCACGGTTCGGCGGTGCTGGGAACCTTCCAGCAGGTTGCCGGCGCCGCGGGTACCGCGTTGTTCATCACCGTGATGACCGTGGTGTCGACGGCAGATCAGGGCGCGGGCGTGGCGGAGACCGAGGCGATCAGCCACGGCGTGCAGCGCGTCTTCACCGTCGCGGGCCTGCTCAGCCTCGTGCTGATCGTGATCGTGTTGTTCGTCCGCAAACCGACGGTCGCCCAGCCCGCCGATGCGCCGGTCGAACAGAGGGCCGAAGTGCCGGACACCCAGCTGCCCGACCCCGTGTGAGACCTGACCCCGTGTGAGACCTGACCCCGTCTGAGACGATTTCGCTCACCCATTTCGTTCCCGCGCACCCGGACGGATGAGCAGGAACGAACTGGGTGAGCGGCGTCGGCCGCCGGGAAGCCGGGTCAGCTGAGGCGCTCGAGCACCATCGCCATGCCCTGCCCGCCACCGACACACATCGACTCGATGCCGAAGGTCTTGTCGTGGGTCTGCAGGTTGTTGAGCAACGTGGTGGTGATACGCGCACCGGTCATGCCGAACGGGTGGCCGAGCGCGATCGCGCCACCCGAGACGTTCAGCTTGTCGTGGTCGATGCCGAGCTCGTTCGCCGAACCGAGCACCTGCACGGCGAAGGCCTCGTTGATCTCGACGAGGTCGATGTCCGAGATCGTCTTGCCCGCGATCCGCAGCACCTTGCGAATCGCCTCGATCGGTCCGAGGCCCATGATCTCGGGGGACAGCCCGGTGGCCGCCGTCGCGACGACGCGGGCCAGCGGGGTGAGGCCGAGTTCCTTGGCCTTGGTGTCACTCATGATCACCAGCGCGGCCGCACCGTCGTTGAGCGGGCAGGCGTTGCCGGCGGTGATGGTGCCGTCGGGCCGGAACACAGGCTTGAGCTGGGACACCTTCTCGTAGGTGGTGCCCGCGCGGGGACCATCGTCGGTGGTCACCGACGTACCGTCGGGCAGTGTTACCGGATCGATCTCGCGCTCGAAGAAGCCGGCCTTGATGGCCTCCTCGGCACGGTTCTGGCTCAGCACACCCCAACGATCCTGATCCTCACGGGAGATGCCGGTGAAGCTCGCGACGTTCTCCGCCGTCTGCCCCATGGCGATATAGACGTCGGGGATCAAGCCGTCCTGACGCGGGTCGTGCCACGCTCCGGCGCCGCCCTCGGCGGTCTTGTCGGTGCGGGCCATGGCGTCGTCGAACACGGGATTCTTGGAGTTCGGTGCGCCGTCGGCGCCACCGGAGACGCCGAAGCTGGAGACGCTCTCCACGCCGCCCGAGATGATCACATCCGCCTCGCCGGCCTTGATGGCGTGCATCGCCATCCGCGTGGTCTGCAGCGACGACGAGCAGTAGCGGTTGACCGAGACTCCCGGCACGTGGTCGAGGCCGAGTTCGACGGCGATCACGCGAGCGATGTTGTAGCCGCCCTGGCCACCGGGCTGACCGATGCCCCAGTGGATGTCCTCGATGTCGGCGACGTCGAGTTGCGGAACCTTGGCGAGGGCTGCCGCCACCATCTGACGGGAGAGTTCGTCGGGGCGGACGTCTTTGAGGGATCCCTTTCCGGCACGGCCGATCGGGGAGCGGGCATGGGCGACGATCACTGCTTCAGGCATGGGGTCAGATTACCCCCTAGCACCTGCTTGGTTCGGTCCGCGTCCGACTGCGCTTTCGTCAGTGGTCGGGACTTCGTCCGCCTGGCCTCTACGGACGGTCGGGACTTCGTCCGACTGGCCTTTACGGACGGTCGGGACTTCGTCCGCCTGGCCTCTACGGACGGTCGGGACTTCGTCCGCCTGGCCTCTACGGACGGTCGGGACTTCGTCCGACCAGGCGTCGCACCCGGCTGATGACGCGATTCTGTTCGACGGACTCGGAGACCTCGGGTGGCTGCGGCAGCGGTACCGGGCCCCATTCGCCGATGGCCTCGAGGACCTCGGGGATCAGAATGTCGGCGGCCAGCGCGTATCCGGCGGCCGACGGATGATATTGATCCGGCGAGAACATGTGCTCGGGCTTGGCGAGGAATTCCTTCGCGAGCAGATCCGCCATCGGCACGGGCCTGCCGCCTGCGGCGCGCACCGCGCTGCGTTGCGCGGCCGCCAACCGAAGGCCCCAGCGGCGCAGTACCGAACGCAGCGGCTGGGGGATCGCCGTGATGACACCGAAATCGGGGCAGGTCCCGACGACCACCTCGGCGCCGTTGTCGATCAGCAACGTGACGGCCTCGCCGAGCCGCCGCGCCGACGACAGGATGCCGTTGGTCGCGGTCACGTCGTTCGCGCCGATCAGGATCACCGCCACGTCCGGGCGCTCGCGGGTGATGAGCATCGCGTCGACCTGTGCGGCCAGCCCCTTGGAGGTGGCGCCGACGATGGCCTTGTTGGCGTAGCGGATGACCTTCCCGGTCTCCGCGGCCACCCGACGTGCGACCAGGACGCCGGGCGTCTGATCCGCGGTGTCCACGCCGAGGCCGGCCGCCGTCGAATCCCCGAACACGACCAGGTACAGATCGAACTCGGTGTCTCGGGTGTACCGGTGCGGCCCGGTGCCGTCCGGTAGGTAGAGGCCGTCGCCGTTGGGGGCGTCGTCGGTGCGATGCGGGATCACCGTGCGCGCCTCGGCGGCCTGACCGTTGAGGTAGTTGTAGGCCGCCCACGAGGCGCCTGCGCTCGCCGCGGTCGCCGCCACGGTGGCGCCGACGTCACGCAGCAGTCGGTTGCTGTCCATGACGACCTGGCCACTGGATCTCGGACACGGCGCCCAGCTTAGTCGCGGGCCGGACGAAGTCCCCGCCACAGATGGCCGGAGTCCGATTCCATCCCGGGTTCCGATCGCTTTCCGCGACTCTGGGACCATGGACGGTATGCGTATCGCTGATCACGTCGTGGACCTGGTGGGCAACACCCCGTTGGTCAAGCTCAACTCGGTGACCAAACCCGGCTCGGGCCTGGTCGCAGCAAAGATCGAGTACCTCAATCCGGGCGGCAGTAGCAAGGACCGCATCGCCGTGCGGATGGTGGAGGCAGCCGAAGAGTCCGGGGCGCTCAAACCCGGCGGCACGATCGTCGAACCCACCTCCGGCAACACCGGTGTCGGTCTGGCGCTGGTGGCACAGCAGCGGGGCTACAAGTGCGTGTTCGTGTGCCCCGACAAGGTCGGCGAGGACAAGCGCAACGTCCTGCGTGCCTACGGCGCCGAGGTGGTCGTGTGCCCGACCGCGGTGCCGCCGGAGCATCCCGACAGCTACTACAGCGTCTCGGATCGCCTCGTCGACGAGATCGACGGCGCCTGGAAGCCCGACCAGTACTCGAACCCGGCCGGTCCGCAGAGTCACTACGAGACCACCGGCCCAGAGATCTGGGCCGACACCGAGGGCAAGGTCACCCATTTCGTCGCCGGCGTCGGCACCGGTGGCACCATCACCGGCACCGGCCGCTACCTCAAGGAGGTCTCGGGCGGGAAGGTGAAGGTCGTCGGCGTCGACCCGGAGGGATCGGTGTACTCGGGCGGCACGGGTCGTCCGTACCTGGTCGAGGGAGTCGGCGAGGACTTCTGGCCGACCGCATACGATCCGTCGATCCCGGACGAGATCATCGCGGTGTCCGACGCCGACTCGTTCGACATGACCCGGCGTCTCGCACGCGAGGAAGGCCTCCTGGTCGGTGGCTCGTGTGGGATGGCGGTCGTCGCCGCCCTGCAGGTCGCCGAGCGTGAGGGCCCCGACGCCGTGGTCGTGGTGCTGCTGCCCGACGGCGGCCGCGGCTATCTGGCGAAGATCTTCAACGACGAGTGGATGAGCAGCTACGGATTCCTCCGCAGCCCGCTGGACGGCAAGGCAAAGGAGTCCCTCGTCGGCGACGTGCTGCGCGGCAAGACCGGCGCCCTGCCCGACCTGGTGCACACCCACCCGCAGGAGACCCTGCGCGACGCCATCGAGATCCTGCGTGAATACGGCGTGTCCCAGATGCCGGTCGTCGGTGCCGAACCGCCGGTGATGGCCGGTGAGGTGGCCGGTGCGGTGACCGAACGTGATCTGCTCAGCGCGGTGTTCGAGGGACGCGCGAGCCTGGCCGATCCGGTCTCGGCACACATGGGGGACCCGTTCCCACTCATCGGTTCCGGTGAGCCGCTGTCGGCGGCCACGAAGGCTCTGTCGGAGTCCGACGCCCTGATGGTGGTCGAGGACGGCAAGCCCATCGGTGTGATCACCCGCCACGACCTGCTGTCCTTTGTCTCCAGTCACCCGATCGTCGGATAGGAACACACCGTGAGTGAGAAGCAGAGTTCTGCCGATTCGTCCCGCTGGCAAGGCTTTTCGACCCAGGCAATCCACGCCGGGTACGAGCCGGATCCGCGGACCGGGGCGGTCAACGTCCCGATCTATGCCAGCTCGACCTTCGCCCAGGACGGAGTCGGCAACCTGCGCGACGGTTTCGAGTACGCCCGGACCGGCAACCCGACCCGCCGGGTACTCGAGGCCAACCTGGCGGCCTTGGAGAAGGGCACCTACGGACGGGGGTTCGCGTCGGGCATGGCCGCCACCGACGCTCTGCTGCGCGCTTCGCTGCGTCCCGGTGACCACCTGGTGATCCCCAACGACGCCTACGGCGGTACGTTCCGGCTCATCGACAAGGTGTTCTCGCAGTGGGGTATCACCTACTCGCCCGCGCCGGTGTCCGACGTCGACGCCGTGCGCGCGGCGATCACCCAGGCCACCAAGCTCGTCTGGATCGAGACACCGACCAATCCGCTGCTCAACGTCGGCGACATCGAGGCGATCGCCGCGGTGGCCCACGAGGCGGGCGCAAAACTGGTGGTGGACAACACTTTTGCCTCGCCGTACCTGCAGCAGCCGATCACGCTCGGAGCTGATGTCGTCCTGCATTCCACGACGAAGTATCTCGGTGGCCACTCCGACGTCGTCGGGGGAGCGCTCGTCACCAACAGCGAGGAACTCGACGAGGCGGTGGCGTTTCTGCAGAACGGTGCCGGCGCGGTGCCCGGGCCGTTCGACGCTTATCTGACGATGCGTGGCATCAAGACGCTCGCCGTACGCATGGACCGGCACTGCGACAACGCCGAGAAGGTCGTCGACTTCCTGTCGGGGCACCCGAAGATCGACAGTGTGCTCTATCCCGGCCTGGCCGAACATCCCGGCCACGACGTCGCGGGTAAGCAGATGCGTCGGTTCGGTGGAATGGTGTCGGTGCGGGTGAAGGGCGGACAGGCTGCCGCACAGGAGTTCTGCGCCCGGACCGAGGTGTTCACCCTCGCCGAGTCGCTGGGCGGTATCGAGTCGCTCATCGAACACCCCGGTGCGATGACCCACGCATCGACGGCCGGTTCGCTGCTCGAGGTGCCGGCCGACCTGGTGCGGCTGTCGGTCGGGATCGAGGACATCGCCGATCTCCTCGGTGATCTCGAGAACGCGCTCGGCTGACGGATAACCGCGTCGAACCGGGGGCCTGACCACCTCTGTGGTGAGGCCCCCGGGGACTCGGCGGCGTCAGACGTTCGCCACCAAGAGCAGGTTCGACGTCGTTGTCGCGGCGACTCTCACCGACTCCAGTCCCGCAGCACGGAAGGTGTCGAGCAACCGAGCGGGTCCCGCCTGCGCTCCCAATGAGGTACCACCGTCGGCGACGGCATGCGGGACGCAGAGGTATGAGCTGCCCGAATAGAAGAGCAGCGCCAAAGGGTTGGCGAGATTGTCGGCCAGGTCGTCGTGCGCGAACGGCTCGACAGCGATCACCTCGCCACCGGCGTTCATCATCGATCGTGCATGCACGAGCGCATCGACGGGTTCGCCGAAGTCGTGCAGTGCGTCGAAGAAGAACGCGACGTCGTAGTTCCCGCGGTAGGTCTGCGCGTCGGCGACCTCGAATCGGACTCGATCGGAGACGCCGGCCGCATCGGCGGCCGCCCGCGCCTGGACGATCGACTCCTCGTGGGAGTCGACGCCGACGAATGTCGAGTTCGGATATGCCTCTGCGAGCAGGATGGTGGGGACGCCGAGGCCGCATCCGACGTCGAGGACGCGAACTCCGACTCGGAGTCGATCCTCGAGCCCGTCGATGGACGGTACCCACTCCGTCAGCAGAGAAGCTCGGTAGATGGTTCCGTAGAAACGCTGGACGCCGGTGAACAGGCGCGAGTCGTGCGCATCCCAGGCCACGCCTTCGCCCGTCGTGTATGCGTGGGCGAGTTGATCGACGGATGCCCACACCGAGGCCGCGACCTCGAAGCCCGCCACGATGGCGGCCGGACTGGTCTCCTCGGCCAATACCATCGCATGCTCTGCAGGGAGTCGAAATGTCTCGGTGGTCGGGTCGTAGGTGACATAGCCGGCGGCCGCCTGCGCGCACAGCCATTCCTCGACGTAACGCGGCGCCGCGCCCGCGCGCTCGGCGAGATCGTCGATGGTTGCCTCGCCGATCCCGGCAAGGGCGGCCCAGAGTCCGAGTCGATCCCCCAGATAGACGCTGATGCTGTGATACGCGTGGGTGAGGTCGGTGCTCACCTTCCCGGCGAACGCCTCGACCGCCGCGAGATCCAGCGCAGATGAGGTAGTGGTCATGATGTCGCTACTTCCTTTCGGTGACACTCGTTCGGTGTCTCGGTCGAGCGTGATCTGCTTCGCCGTCCCGGTACTGTCACCGAGACCTCGTGACGTCGGCTCACCGGTGAGACCGATGACAGGGCGGTGACAGCGGCGTTGTCCACCATCAGGGCATGACAGCGACACAACCGGCAGCAACGTCCGATGACCTCACGCTCGACCTCCGGCGGCTCGGCACCGTGTTGTCGATCTGGGCGCACCCCGACGACGAGACCTATCTCGCCGGTGGTGTGATGGCAGCGCTGCGCGATCGCGGGCAGCGTGTTGTCTGCGTGACCGCGAGCCGCGGCGAGTCTGCCGACGATCTGGCCACGCCAGAGGAACGCGTCGAACTCGCGGCCGTGCGCTCTCACGAACTGTCGGCGGCTCTCGCCACACTTGGTGTCGACGAGCATCACTGGCTCAACGTGCCGGATGGGAAGATGGACCGCTTCGATTCGTCGGGTCCGATCGAGCGGATCGTCGACCTGCTCGATGATGTTGCGCCCGATACCGTCTTGACGTTCGGACCGGATGGGGTCACCGGCCACCCCGATCATCGGGCGGTCAACCGGTGGGTGCACGGGGCGATCGACGTCTCCGGGGTTTCCCCCGTCATCCTGCATCCGGTTGCGTCCGGGCGCGCCATCGAGGTCGAGCTCGCGCAGGAGTTCGACATGTGGATGCTCGGCGGACCACGGCAATGCCGCGTCGACAAGGTGGTGCTACGGGTGGACCTGTGTGGCGAGGCTCTGGACCGCAAGGTCAGTGCACTGCTGCAACAGCGGTCCCAGACCGCGGAGTTGGCCGAGGCAGTCGGCCTGGACCGATATCGAGCGTGGGTCTCGGTCGAGACCTACGCTTATCCGGGGCACACGTTGCAGTGAGGTCGGGTCGGTCACAGGATGCGCGATCAACGAGAGAGTCGGGATGACACCGCCCCGATGGTGCGGGTGGGTGTGTTGGGTCCCCTCCAGTTGTGCGTTGACGGCATCGAGGTCACGGTGCCGGGGAGGCGGCGGCGGACGCTGCTGGCCCTGCTCGCGATGGCCGGCCGCGACGGGATGGGGATCGACCGGCTCATCGACGCTCTGTGGGCCGGCGGTCCACCCGAGGATCCCGCTGCGGCGCTGCACAATCAGGTCTCGCGTCTGCGTCGTCAGCTGGGCGGTCACGCTGCACAGTTGCAGCTACGACCAGCGGGATACACGCTGCTCCTGGCGTCGGACGCGGTAGACGCTGCCATCGCGCGTCGACTGGTCACCGCGGCGACTGCGCCGATGGTGCCCGCCGAACGCCTCGCGTTGATCACCAGGGCTCGTCGCCTGTGGCGCGGGGACGCGCTTGCCGAGTTCGCCGGCGTTCTCGAACTCGAAGCGGAGAGATGTTCACTCGCCGAACTCCGTCTGCGCATGGACGACCTCTATCTTGACGGGCTGATCAGCACGCGTTCGGCCGATGCGACGGCCGTCGCCGCCAGCGTGGTGGCGGCCGCGCCACTGCGCGAGAGCAGCACGCGTTTGTTGATGCGTGCGCTCGCCGGCGACGGCCGTCCGGTCGAGGCCATGGCCGCCGGGCAGCGCTTCCGGGCTCGCCTGGCCGACGAGACCGGCTTGGACCCTAGTCCGGCCCTGGCCGAACTGGAAGCCCAGGTGGCCGCGGGGGCGGCGCTTCCCGCGGACGAAGATCGCGCAGCAGGTCCGACGGAGGTCGGTCGGCCCGGCCGACGCCCGACCCGTCCGACCCGTCCGACGGGGCCGCTCGTGGGCCGCGACCGCGAGCGCGCCGAGGTCCGTCGCATCCTCACCGAGCAGAGGCTCCTGACGTTGACCGGGCTGGGCGGGGTCGGAAAGACCAGACTTGCACTGGACATCGCGTCCGATCCGACTGTGCTGTCCGACCATTCAGTTCACGTGGTGGATCTTGCGGCGGTCAGCCGTCCGGAACGGGTCGGGCAGGCGGTGGCATCGGCGCTGCATCTGGAGATCGACCCGGACTGTTCGAGCGACGTGATCGCGGAGGCATTGCCACCCGAGCCGATGCTTCTCGTGCTCGACAACTGCGAGCATCTCGTCGAACCGTGTCGCGAACTGTGCGGGGCCATCGACCGATCCGCGTCCCAGGTGCGCATCCTCGCGACTTCGCGGGTGGTGCTCGGGTCGGTGGCCGAGTACGTGGTGCGGCTGCAACCGTTGCAGACTCCACGCCAGAACATCGATTTCGACTCGGCGTTGCGGCAGCCGGCGATCCGTGCCTTCGTCGAACACGCGCGTCGACGAGTCCCGGATTATCATGTCGCCGAATCCGAACTGTCGTCGTTGCTCGAGGTGCTCGGTCGGATCGACGGTCTGCCGCTGGGCATCGAGCTCGCCGCTCGCCAGGCCGCGGTGATGCCGATCTCAGACGTGGCGCGCAGGCTGGATGGCGCACTGGATCTGGCGACCGGGCGGGGGGTCGACGACCGTCGTCAGCAGAGTCTGCGTGTGAGCCTGGACATCTCGTTGGATCTCCTCGCCGATGGTGACCGCGAACTGCTCGCTGCGATCGCACCGTTTCCCGCCGGGGTCGACCTGCGCACTTTCGAGGCCGTCGCTGCGGCTCTCGAGCATCCGGTCGATCCGATGGAGTCCCTGCACCGGCTGGTCGAGAGTTCGCTGGTGACCCTCGACAACACGGACGGGCGGTATCGGCTTCTCTACATCGTGCGACAGTACCTGCTGGAGCGACTCGACTCGGTGGGAGGCCGCAGGGCGGCGGAGGCCCGTTTCGTCGATCGGTGTGTCGTGATGGCACGCGAGGTCGGGGAACAGTGGCTTGGGCCGTCGGAGTCCCAGGCCGATCGCCGGTTGCGCGCCGAGCTTGATAACCTCAGAGCGGCAAGAGATTTCGCGCTACTTGAATCCGACATCGATGTCCTCGTGCAACTTACGGCATCACTCGGGCTCTTCGCCATATGGCGCAACATCAGGGAACTGTGGTCGTGGGCTGTCGAGCTCGCCGATGATCCGGACCTGGTCGGGCATCCCGGGCACGTCAAGGTCCTTTCCGCAGCCGCTGAGGCGGCGCGCCTGATCGGTGAGTTCGACCTTGCGGTCGACCTGGCCACGCGTGCGATCCGAGTGCACGGCGACAACGCGGGTGGGAGCGTGGTGGCCCAGGCGCATGCCGCGATCGGCGCTGTCGCGCATTTCCGCGGTCAGTACCGCCTCGCCGCCGAGCACTGGATGCGCAGCGCGACCGAAGATCCGAGAATCGGCTCGGCCTATGTCGCCTCCGCGGCTCTGTCGTCGTCGTACGACGGCGACCACGCGCGCGCGGCCACGTTGCTCGCGGATGCTCGAGCACGGCTCGGTGCGTCCGCCGGGCCCTCGCAGTACGCATTCCTCGATTACGTGCAGGGCGAACTCGTCGCCGCCCGAGATCCGTCCACCGCCCTCGCTCTGTACCGACGCGCGGTCCATACCGCGGAAACGGTCGGTGCGAGCTTCGTGGCCGGTATCGCGCGAGTCGGTGTCGCGGCATCGGTGGCCAGAGTCGGTGACCGGCCCACAGCGGCAGGGGCGTTCGCGTATCTGTTCGGCGTATGGCGGGAGTCCGGGCAACTCACACAACTGTGGACCACCGCGCGCAATGCCGCCGACCTGCTCGAATCGGCGGGCCGCGGGCAGACCGCCCTGCTTCTCCTCGCCTGCGCCGGCCGCGATCCTGCCGCCCCGCTCGGCGAACCTTCGGCGACAGGTGACGATGTGTCGGTGACCGACGTGGACCAGGCCGTCGCGGTGATGGGAACGGAGGCGGTGCTCGACCGCGCGGCCGCGGAACTTCGCGATATCGCTGCGGACACGACACTCGATGAGATGTGAGTGCGCTTCTGCACGCATCTGTACGACCCGACGCGGATACTCGGATCATGATGCTGAACTCGGCTGCGATCGAAGACGCCACCAACGCGCTGTCCGGCGTGATGCGCCGCACCCCGATGGTCGCGTCCCGGGTGCTGTCCGAACGCATCGGCTGCGATGTCTGGCTCAAGTGCGAGAACCTGCAGCGCACCGGGTCGTTCAAGCCGAGGGGCGCGTACTTGCGGATCTCGCGGCTGAGCGCAGAGGAACGCGCCCGCGGTGTCGTCGCGGCCAGCGCCGGCAACCATGCGCAGGGCGTCGCGTGGTCGGCGAAGGAGCTGGGTATCTCGGCGCGGGTCTACATGCCCACCGGCGCTTCTCTGCCGAAGGTTGCTGCGACGAAATCCTATGGTGCCGAGGTGATCCTGGAAGGATCGACCGTCGACGAGGCGTTGGTCTCCGCGAAGCGGTACGCCGACGAGACCGGCGCGGTGTTGATTCATCCGTTCGACCACCCCGACATCGTCGCCGGGCAGGCGACCGTCGGCGTGGAGATCCTCACCCAGATGCCTGATGTCGATGCGATCGTCGTACCGACCGGCGGCGGCGGGCTGCTGGCCGGGATCGCCGCCGCGGTCAAGGCCCGGCGGCCCGAGGTCACCATCGTCGGGGTGCAGGCGGCACAGGCGGCCGCGTGGCCGGGTTCGCTGGCCGAAGGACATCCGGTGGCCCTACCGTCGATGAACACCATGGCGGACGGGATCGCGGTCGCCAAGCCCGGCGATGTCCCCTTCGCGCACGTCAGCGAGCTGGTGGACTCGATCGTCACGGTCAGCGAAGAGGCGATCAGTACTGCCCTGCTCCTGATGCTGGAACGGGCCAAGCTCGTGGTCGAGCCGGCCGGGGCCGCCGGTGTCGCCGCGGTGGCAGCCGGTGATCTCGAGTTGTCCGGCAAGGTGTGCGTCGTGGTGTCGGGCGGCAACATCGACCCGCTGCTGCTGAGTCATGTGACGACCCACGGGCTCACCGCCGCGGGACGGTTCCTGACCGTGACGGCGACCGTATCGGATCGTCCGGGCGGCCTGATCGCCGTACTCGAGCTGCTGCGCGACAACGGAGCCAGTGTCGTCGACGTCGTCCACTCTCGCGTCGCCGACGATCTGTATCTCGACGAGGTGGCGGTGACGGTCAGTGTCGAGACCCGCGGACCCGAGCACCAACGCGAGGTGCGCCGCGCGTTGTCGGAGGCGGGCTTCCTGCGGGAGTAGCGTCGAGAGAACCCCGATTCGCGCCGACGGAACCCCGAATCGCGCCGACGGAGGGGATCGGGTCGTTGCTGGTGCGACGCGGGGTGGGGTGAGCTGATGGCCGCCGCTGAAATCCGCCCTCGAGCGGGCCGACGTCGGCGATGCGCCGACAGCACCCCGCTGACGGGTGGTTTTCCGTTGGAGGCGTTCGGCTCTGCGGTCTGTGCGGGACCGATGATCGATCGATGACCGGCCGCGACACGCCCGAATCGCGCCGAGAGAACCACGCCTCGGATCGCTCGGCGGCCGCAGGGGCCCTCGTGGCGCGAAACCGGTTCCGTCGCCCTGCTCAGGTCTGTGGCGACAGCTTCGCGAAATGCCGGATCGTGTCCGTTTCGACGGTCTTGAACACGGTTGCGGCTGTCGGACCGGAGAACGCGGTGACCGCTTTCGCCGACGTCGACAACTCCATGGCGAACGACCAGACGAGCCGGCAGCCGACGTCGGCGGGCTGTACCTCGGTCAACTCGCCGAACCTCTTCAGGCCCGGCGTGTTCGCCGACACCGCGTGGAAGGCATTGCGATAGTTGCCCGTCGCCGCATCCTCGTCCCACACGAAGAAGGTTTCGGACACATTGGCGAAACCCGGGCCGAGTGTTGCCTGTCGCATGGTGCCGACACCGTACGGCGGATCAGAGGTGAACTCGATGGATTTGATTGCGCGACACCAGTCGAGCGTGTTCTGCCGGGTGAGCTCGGCCCATGCCCGCTGCGGTGTCACCGGCAGATTCACATCCATGCGATACGTCACCGGTGCGGTGTCGAAGAAGCCGAGGTCGATGGACTCGAGAGCGTAGCTGCGCGCCATGCGTTCATTCATACACGTCCGCATCGGATCGGCGAGGTCGTCTGGCGCTAATCTGGCGGAGTGTCTGCGTCCGCCAGCGTTACGGTGATCGGGTTGCTGGGACCCGTTGCCGTCGGCGAGGGCCGTGGCGAGCCGGATGAACTGGTTCCCGTGCCCGGCATCCGCGCGCGTCGGTTGCTCGTATCACTCGCTCTGGCCGACGGTCGTACCCGGTCCGCGGAGCGACTCATCGACGACGTCTGGGGTGAGGAACCGCCCCGGTCCCCGATGTCGGCATTGCACACCCAGATCTCGCGGCTTCGTCCGCTCGTCGGCCCCGGCCGGTTGGAAGGAGTGGCCAACGGCTACCGCCTCGTCGGCTGCCGAACCGACATCGAGATCGTCGCCGACCTGATCGACGGACCCGACGTCGACGGACTGGACCGGGCGGCGCGGTGGTGGCGCGGCATTCCCGGGGACGATCTCGGTGACGACGGCGATCACGGTCTCGACCTCGACGTGCGCGGCCGCGCGGACCGGCTGCGTGACACGCTCGACCAACGTCGCGTCGGTGCGGCACTCGCATCGGGGGACTTCACCACCGCCCGTGTGATCGCCGACAAGCGATGCCGTGCAGACCCGTTGGACGAATCGGCGCACGTGGACCTGATGCGCGCGTACGCGGGCGAAGGGCGCGTCGCGGAGGCGCTGGCGGTGTTCGCACGTCTGCGACGCTCCCTGTCCGAACAGCTCGGTGCCGATCCGGGCCCGCAGACGATCGCTCTCAACGCCGAACTGCTCTCGGCTCGATCGATTCCGGCCGACACGACGCACCGACGGACCGACGAGCCACCGGGGAGACCCAAGCGCGGCCGGACCGTCGGACTGATGGTCGAGGCCTCCGACCTCATCGGCCGCGATGACGACATCGCGGCGATCGTCGCGCTCTTCGACAGCCATCGCCTCGTCACCATCCAGGGAACGGGTGGAATCGGGAAGACCAGGGTGGCCCATCGTGTCGGCGACGAGTTCGCCTCGGCCGGCCGGCCGGTCTTCTACGTACCGCTCGCACCGATCCGCAACGACGACGACGTCGTCGGGGCGGTGGCGGCGGCACTCGGTGTGGGCGAGACCGACATCGGTGGCGGTGGCCGTCCGAGACTGGCCGTCGGTGATCTCGCCGACCGGCTCGTCGATGCGGTGCGCGGACAGCACGCGGTGATCATCCTCGACAACTGCGAACAGGTCATCGAAAGGTGTGCGCAGGTCGCCGCCGATCTGCTGGCCGCCGAACCGCAGTTGTCGATCCTCACCACGAGCCGATCACCACTGCTGCTCGCCGCCGAACGGATCTATCTGCTTCCGGTTCTCGACGTGGGGGTGGGGGGAGCGGCGGTCGAGTTGTTCGAGCGTCGGGCGCGCGCCATCCGGCCCGACGCCCGGATGGTGCGTGAGGAGGTTGCCACTCTGTGTCGCCACCTCGACGGCCTGCCGCTGGCGATCGAGCTGGCCGCGGCGCGCATCCGCACGATGACCGTGGCCGAGATCTCCGCGCGACTGCGGGAGAGGTTTGCGCTGTTACGTGGCACGGACCGGACGGCACCCGATCGGCATCGAACTCTCTATGCGGTCATCGAGTGGAGCTGGGACCTGCTGACGCCGGATGCGCAGGCCGCGATGCGGCGACTGTGTCGTTTCCCGGCCGGATTCACCGCCGACGCCGCGGCCGCGGTGGTGGGTCAGCAGGGTTTGCTCCTCGACGATGTCCTCGAGGCCTTGGTGAACCAATCGCTGCTGACCGTCGTCGAGACGGAGACGCACATCCGCTATCGAATGCTGGAAATGGTCCGCGAGTTCGGTGAAGGGAAACTGGTCGGCGCCGATGGTGGCGAATCCGAAGTCGGCGAGTCCGATGCGGTGGATCGCGCGATGGCGCGGTGGGCGCGCGACTTCGCCGACACCGCGGTGGCGCGGTACGGACTCGCCGTCGACGACCGGCTCTTCGCCTGGATCGCCGCCGACGTCGACAATCTCGTCTGGGTGCTGCGCCGCTGTGTCGCCGGGGCGGCGGAGCCCCGACATCCGGAGGCCGTCGACACGATCATCTCGGTGTTCCCCGTGCTCGCCGGGTTCTGGATGGCCCGCGGACTGCACGGTGAGGTGATGTCGTGGGGGTCGCGCCTGCTGAGTGCGCTGCCGAAACCGCCGACCGATCTCGACGACGCGATGCGTCGGCGCTGGCAATTCACCGTGCTCGCCTGCATGGCCCACCTGATCCTGCGCAAGGAACTCCGCGGCGTGGCCACCGGGCGGTTCTACATCAGGCGGCTCCATCGACCCGATCAGACCTACGTCGAGCCGACCGATCTCATCTCCGCGTGTGCGCTGAGTCAGAGTCCGCTGGCGGCGATGCGCTTCGTCGCCCGCGGCGCACGCGTGGCCGATGAGCAGGTGCGCACCGCGGCACTGTCGATCCGCATGAATGCGCGGGAGAACTTCGGGAACCTCGACCACGCACTGTCCGACGGTCTCGCGCTCAGCGAGATCGCGAGCAGGCAGCACAACACGTGGATGTCGGCGATGACACAGGTGACCATCGGCAGTCTCTACGGTCAGCAGGGGCGATGGCAGACGGCGGTCGGCTACTACCGCAAGGGTATCGAGAATCTGAGGAGGCTCGGCGCGCGCGACGACGAGCTGCAGACCAGGGGCTACCTGGTCGCCACGCTCGTGGCGCTCGGGCGGCTCGACGAGGCCGCAAGGGAACTCGACGTGGTCGCCGACGGCTGGGAGCCGGGTGATCCCGACCCGCAGGGCAACCCCGAGGTCATCGGGGCGATGATGATCAGCTACGCCGAACTGGAGTTCGCGCGCGGCCGAGTCGAACGGTCGGCGGAGTTGTTCTGGCGGGCAGCGCGTCTCATCAAGACCGATCATCCGTTGGGCGCCCAGGACCCGGGGATGGTCATGCTCGTCAGCACATCGGTTGCCGGGCTGGTCCGGGTCGGCGCGACCGAGCGGGCGAGCGAGTTCATCGCACTGCTGGCAACCGGGATCAACGAGACGTTCGGAGCGATCGGTTGGCACGATCAGCCACAGGCGGGATCGATGGCGATGGCCGCGGGATATCTGCTCTGCGAGTCGGATTCGGATGGGACCGACGGTCCGCGTCTGTTGGCGGTGTCCCGGCGGCTCGGCGCGCGACAGGATTACCCGGCCCTGCATTTCGTGTATTCGAACATGGCCGAGATCTCCGGACTCTCACCCACACAGTGGGAATCGCTGATGGCACAGACACAGACGATGTCGCGGCGCCAGGCGGTGGACGAAGTCCGGACCCTCCTGGCGCCGCGACGCGCCGTGCGGTGACCCCGGGCGCGGTCACGCGCCCGTCGACACCGTCACATCATGTGTTCCGCATGTAGGCACGCACGGCCAGCGGCGCAAAGATCGCGGTGATCACCGCAGCGCCGACGAGGGCCCAGAGCACGTGGATGCCGGCGTGACCGGTACCCGTCAGTTCGCGGACCGCGGTCACGATATGGCTGACCGGGTTGATCTTCACGAAGGCCTGCAGCCAGCCTGGCATCGTGTCGACCGGGACGAACGCGTTGGACATGAAGGTGAGCGGGAACAAGATCAGCATCGAGACACCCTGGACCGCTGAAGCTTTGCTCATCAGGCAGCCCATGAGGGCGAAGATCCACGAGACCGCGAAGCTGCACACGATGATCAGAGCGGCGGCGCCGATCGTGCCCCAGGCGTCCGGTCGCCACCCCATGATCAGGCCCATCACGATGGTCAGTGTGGTGGCGATGAAGTAGCGGATCATATCCGCGAGCAAAGCTCCGGCGAGCGGACTGATCCGTGCGATCGGCAGCGACCGGAAGCGGTCGAAGACACCTTTGTCCATGTCTTCGCGCAACTGGGTGCCGGTGACGATGGACGTTGTGATCACGGTCTGCACCATGATGCCCGGGATGATCACCGGCAGGTACGCCGACACATTGCCGCTGATGGCGCCACCGAAGATGTAGGTGAACATCAGGGTGAAGATGATCGGCTGGATCGTGACGTCGAAGAGCTGTTCGGGGTTGTGCCGGATCTTCAGGATGCCGCGGTAGGCCATCGAGAAGGACTGGCGGATGGTCTCGGTCAGGCTGACCGACGTCTTCGCCTCCGGCCGAGCCGATTTCGTGGTGATGGCGGACGCGGGCGCGCCGCGGTCGATGGTGGTGGTCATCACGCCGCCTCCTCTTCTGCTGCCGGCTTGCCGGTGATGGTCAGGAACACCTCGTCGAGGCTGGGTTTCTGCACGTTGATCTCGTCGATGGTGATGTCGTGCTCGCGCAACGCGATCAGGACATCCGGGACCAGGTCGGGCTTGTGGAGACCGACCGTCACGCGGGCGGCTTCCGGGCTGAGTGTCGCGGTCTCACCGAGCACGGCTTCGACGATCTCGCAGACCCTCGGTGCCTTCGTGCGGTCGACCGGGACGAGTTGCAGGGTGCTCGAGCCGACCGACTGCTTGAGTTCGTCGCCGGTGCCGTCGGCGATCACCACACCGTGGTCGATGACGGCGATCCGGTCGGCGAGCTGGTCGGCCTCATCGAGGTACTGGGTGGTCAGCAGGACCGTCGATCCCTGCTTGACCAGATTGCGGATGGTGTTCCACATCTGGGCGCGGGTGCGCGGATCGAGACCGGTCGTCGGCTCGTCGAGGAACAGCAGCGGGGGAGTGTCGATCAAGCTGGCGGCGAGGTCGAGACGCCGGCGCATACCGCCGGAGAAGTTCTTCAGCGGACGGTTGGCGGCCTCGGTCAGGGAGAACTCCTCGAGCAGTTCGTCGGCCCGGGCCCGCGCGGCAGGCCGGGAGATGCCCAGCAATCGTGCGAACAGGACCAGATTCTGTGACGCCGTCAGGTCCTCGTCGACCGAGGCGTATTGCCCGGTGACCCCGACCAGGGAACGCACGGCAACGGAGTCCTCGACGACGTCATAGCCGAAGACCTTCGCTTCGCCGGCATCCGGCCGCAACAGGGTGGCGAGCATGCTCACCGTGGTCGTCTTCCCGGCCCCGTTCGGGCCGAGCACGCCGTACACCGAGCCCGTCGGGACGGCCAGATCCACGCCGTTGACGGCGCGGGTCGATCCGAAATGTTTGACCAGCCCGTGCGCTTCGATCGCCAGGCCGGTCGAGATGGTGGTTGTCATGCCGATGACCATGCCCGGCGCTGCTGTCGTGGGCCTTGCAGCCACTTGCGTGGTGGTTACGGCAGTCCGACGACCGCTGACATCGACTGGCGCACGCGCTCACTCCGGTAGGCGATGAAGGCGAGCCCGAACAAGAGCATCGGGATCAGCAGGTAGCCGAATCGGCCGACCGGGGCGAGCAGGAAGAAGCAGGTGAAACCGACCCCGGCGAAGGTGGCTGCGGACGCGAAGGTGCTGGGCGGTCGCCGGATTACGGACACCGCCAGCAAGACCGCGCAGGTGGCCAGGAGAACCATGTCGGCGTTGTGCCCCGCCGGACCGAAGGATGCCAGCAGGACGCCCGGCATCGGGCTGCGCGCCGGTGTCGGGACGGCGCCGTGACCGGTGGGGAACTCGAGGACCTGGGCGATCGTGTCGGAGATCGAGAGCATGGCGGGCAGGATGAAGATCGCCGACGCGGCGGCGAAGACGACGACGAATCGTGCGGTGACGGCCCGGCCGTACCGGGTGATCAGCAACGCGATGACGATCGGGATGCACAGCAGCGCGACCCATTTGATGGCGAATGCGGCGGCCAGACACGCCGCGCCGAGTGCGGGACGTCGGGTCGCCGCCAGCGCGAGTCCGAGCAGCAGGAACCCGGCGAGAGGGAGATCCACGCCACTGGCACACATTTCCAGGGCGATGGTCGGGGACGCGATCATCAGGACGGCCACATGAGCCGACCATCGGGAATGCGCTTTGAGCAGCCGAATGGATCCCGCGATGCCACCGATGGCGATGGCCGCACACCAGATCCGTGGATCACCGACGACGTCCCAGGCACTCTCCGGATCGATACCGGCCTTGCTCAGCAGCGCGCCCGGGAGACCGAAGACGGCCATCATCGGCAGATACGGGTTGATGTCGGTGACCGACGAGGCGTGGTGTACATACGGAATCCCGCTGGACAACAGCAGATCACCGGATCGGGAGATCACCCCGACCTCGTCCTGAATCTGATGGTGTCCGGTCAGAAGTGTGACAAAGGGCACGATCAGCGCACCGGTCACGGCTGCGATACGCGCCAGTCGAGCACGTCGAGCATGCGCGGGCAGCGGCGTCACCGAGATCGCCGCGGCCAGGCAATAGCCGATGGCTGCCGAATGTGCCCAGGCGATGTGGGCGTCCAGACCTGAAAGCGCGAACAGGACATAGGCTCCCGCACCGAACGCCAGATACGTGACCGCCTCGAGTCGGTGGCGTCCGAGACGCCGAAGAACCGGTACATGCTGTGCACGGATTCCTGTATCGGTTGCGCTCTCGCCGGCCGCGGTGCCGTCCGGCACCACCCCGTGGCGCGTAATGTTCTCGACCACGTGAACCCCCAGGGTCTACTCTGGAGTAACTCTTAGTTGTACATATCAACCACTGTTGTTGGTTGCATGTTAACCGGCGGGGAGGCGATGGCCACAACGGCGCAGGAGGAAGCGCGCACTCAGGAGTGGGTGGCGGCCCAGAGGTGGCTGCGCCTTCGGCTCTGGCTCTCGCGCGTCGGCGGATACCTGGCACAACCGCGGTGGTGGCTGGAGATCGCCCTCGTGTGGGGGATCTACCAGGCCTACACCTACGTTCGGAATCTCGGTGGGAAGGACGTCGAACCGGCCTTCGCCAACGGCACGGCCATCACCGATATCGAGAAGACGCTACACATCGAGATCGAACCGGCGGTCAATCAATGGGTGCACGAGCACCCATTCGTCGCCGATCTTTGTGCGCTGCACTATCACACGCTGCACTGGTGGGTGACGATCGGAGCCGCGGTGTGGCTGTACTGGACGAATCGACCGGGATATCGTCGCGCGTCGCTGGTCTTGGCGCTCACCACGCTGATCGCCCTCGCGGGCTTCTATCTGATCCCGACCGCGCCGCCACGGATGTACCCGGGCTACGTCGACATCATGGCGCAGACCTCGACCTGGGGATGGTGGGAGTCATCCGGATCGCCGGGGCCGGAGTCGATGACCAACCAATTTGCCGCGATGCCGTCGCTGCACTGCGGATGGGCGATCTGGGCGGGACTGGCGATCGCCATCTATGCCCGCCGGACCTGGGTGCGGGTGCTCGGCGTGATCTACCCGATGACCACAGTTTTCGTCGTCGTCGGCACGGCCAACCACTATCTGCTCGACATCGTGGCGATCATCGCCGTGATCGCGGTCGCGATGGCGATTGTCTACGCGCCGTGGCGTCAGGCGGCAGAGGCGGTGCGTCGCACCGTGGTGCCGTCCGGGAGATCCGCGGCGTAACGGATCACCGCACTGACCTGCCCCAGCCTGCGCTCCACGAGCACGATCGCCTCCGCGAGTTGATCCGGGTCGTCGACGTCGGCGACCAGCGCGACCGTGTGCCCGTTGTTGCCGAGCATGAACGGCACGACGGCGGAGTACTGGCTGCTGACGACACCCAAGGGGATGTCGGCGTGGAACAGCGCGCGGGCGTGGTCGAGGACGGCCGGGTCGTCGTCGAGGACCACCAGTGCAACGGTGGGTGTTGATGTGTTCTTTCTCATGATCCAAGGATGATGCCGCAGGTTGGGGACGATCTTGAGCATGGCTGTGGGTTGCCTGTGGATGCTTCGGAGGGCTGTGGACGAAGATCCTGAGGTGTCGTCGAACCGCTCTAACGTTCGCTGCATGGGACGACGAAACAGGAAACCCGAACAGCTCTGGGCGCCGCAGAACGTGGTGCGCATCAGAGCGGAACTCGCTCGTGGCTACCACAACGCCATCGTGGCGCAGACACGATCCATACATCGGTACGAAACGAATCTGGATCAGATCGCGCCGATCCTCGACGAGGGTGTGCTGCAGGATGTGCGACCTGACCTCCACATGGAATTGGAGGAGGACCAGGAGGCGTGGGCCGATCAACTCACCCGACTGCGCAGTGAGCGGGCGTATGCGAGGATCGCGGCGGCCGTGCTGAGGACTTTCACCCCGATGTGGCTGCCACCCCCGTCGATCTCCGCGGTGCGGTCGACACCGGTCGATCCCCGGGACACCACACAAGCGGCGGGACTCGGAAACGCGGGCTTTGCGCTCTTCTCTGAGCCGGTCGACCGGATCACCGAACGAGTGTGTCTGTTCGACCCGACGCCGACGGCCATCGGGATCGACGGCATTCTGTGGTGGTCACTCGGCGACGATCCGTCGGATGGCAGCAGCGACTCGGACGACGACGTCGCGCCCCTGCGCCCGGAAGCAACGGTCATGCACATTCTGACGCGGAGTCGCTCGACATCACTCATCCCACAGCTCAACCCGTGGTACGAGTCGACACTCACCGATGTGACGTCGATCGTGGTACCCCGTCGGAGCGACGCCACTGTGCCCGAGCAGGAGGAGCTCGGTCCGGTCGTGACCTTCATGCAACGGCTCGGCGCCGCACAGAGATCGGCGGCGCTTCGACTCGACGAGCTCACGTTGCCCCCGGGCAAGCAGAGCTACGAGCGGTCGGGCTGGGAAGCTCTGCCACCGCTGCGCTCGCTCAATGTCATCGCGGCCGCGTGATCGCCTCTCGGACCGGCCCGCCACGCAAAACTCCCACAAACACGCAACGCATCGCGTGTTTGTGGGAGTTGAACGGGTTTCTTGCTGAGATCAGCCGTGATACGGCTCGGCGCTGACCAGCGTCACCTTGACGAGCGCGCCACTGGGCACGCTGTACTCGCGGGTCTCGCCGACCTTGGCGTCGATCAATGCGGCGCCCAGCGGAGAGCTCGGCGAGTAGGTCTCGATGGACCCGCCCTTCGCGCTCTCTTCGCGGGTCGCGATCAGGAAGGTCTCGGTGTCGCTCTCGTCACCGTCGTAATAGACCTTGACCACCGAACCGGGCAGTGCCACGCCCGACTGGGTCGGGGCCTCACCGACCTTGGCATTGTTCAGCAGCTCCTGGAGCTGGCGGATGCGCGCTTCCTGCTGGCCCTGCTCTTCGCGGGCTGCGTGGTAGCCGCCGTTCTCCTTGAGGTCGCCTTCTTCGCGACGCTCGTTGATCTCCGCAGCAATGACCGGTCGGTTGGCGATCAGCGAGTCCAGTTCGCCCTTGAGGCGGTCATGCGACTCCTGCGTCAGCCACGTCACCTGTGTGTCGGTCATCGGTTACTCCTTTGTGTCGTCCGCGCCCACGCGCAGTCTTCACCTGGGCATATGGACTGCTCTAAATGCAGCAACACGACCCCTCGCGGAGCCGTGTATCAAACGAGGATACCAGCCGCTGAGAGCTAAAGCACATCCGATCGTTGTTCGGCAACCTCTCGGAGTGCCTCCTGGTAGGTGGGCTCACGCTTTTTCAGCCGGCCCACGACCAGATACGTCACCGGCATGATGATGATCTCCACCAACGTCTTCCACACGAATCCGACTGCGGTGTAGTTGATGAAATCACCCCAGGTGGAAATGCCCAGGGCAGACGCTGCAATCGAACAGAAGACCAGGGTGTCGGCGAACTCGCCGACCACGGTCGATCCGATCAGGCGAGCCCACAGACGTCGCTCGCCGGCGCGCTCCTTCATCTTGACCAGTACGAACGAATTCAGGAACTCGCCGGCGAGGTATCCCGCAAGGCCTGCCAACAGGAACTGGGGCACCACCCCGGCCACCGTTCGGAAGGCCTCCTGGCCCTCGTAGAACTCGGCGGCCGGCAATTCGATGGTCAGCCAGAAGCAGATCGAGGCGATCAACAGCACGACGAATCCGGCGAGGATCGCACGGCGCATCGCCCGGAAGCCGTAGACCTCGCTGATCACGTCGCCGAGTACATAGGCCAGCGGGAACAGGTAGAACGCACCGTCGGTGACGAGTCCGTCCATCTGGATGGGCCCCAGCGAGACGTGTAGCCAGTTCTCGAACAGGGTCACGCCCTTGGTGCCGGTGATGTTGCTGATCAGCATCACGCCGACGAACAGTGCGATCAGATACGCGTAGTTCGGGCTGGACACGGTCGCGAAGACCGCTCGATCACGGACCTTCTGCGTCACGGTGTCGAGGTGGTCAGATAGGCGGGGACGTCCGTGGTGCAGCCGAAGACCTCGCCGATGACCGGTGGCTTCGAGGTCGCCACCTCGGTGCGCATCCCGACCTGGGTCTGGGTGCCGCCGGGGATGAGGATCTCGCGCCGGCCCGTCTCGTCGCCATCCAGCGACCGTCCGCGAACGACACAGGCCACGGTCTTCGCCGGGTCACTTCGGGTGACCGTGAACTGCACCGCAACGGTCGACGGATTGAGGATCTCGTAGCCCGTTGCCTCGCCGGAGACATCCGGTGTGGCGAACTTCGTGTAGCCCAGCCAGGCGATCCCGATTCCGGCCACGACGACCAGCACCGACATCGCGATGAACCAGCCGCGGCGGCTCGACGCGGACTGGGTGCTCGGATACGTGGCCCGGGGTCCGCTTCGGGGCTGATCGGTGGCTTCGCTGTGCGGCCGATCGTCACCGTTGCCGGTGCCCCCGACTGAACTGTTCACGCGTCAATACCTACCATGGGAGGAGTATCGATCCGAAGGTGAGGAAGCGTGACCGAATCTCACACTGGTGGACCCCACGCCGGTCTTCGTCTGATGGCGGTGCATGCCCACCCGGACGACGAGTCGAGCAAGGGTGCCGCGACGACCGCCAAATACGCGGCAGAAGGCCATCATGTGCTTGTTGTCACGCTCACCGGGGGTGAGCGCGGAGACATACTGAATCCCGCGATGGATCGTCCCGGCATCAAGGAGCGGATGAGCGAGGTCCGCAAGGAGGAGATGGCCGCCGCCGCGGCCGCGCTCGGCGTGGACCAGATGTGGCTCGGCTTCGTCGACTCGGGTCTTCCCGAAGGCGACCCCCTCCCGCCCGTCCCGGAGGGTTCGTTCGCCGCAATCGACATCGAGGGGCCGATCGAAGCGCTCGTCCGCGTCGTTCGCCAGTTCCGGCCGCACGTGATGGTGACCTATGACGAGCGCGGAGGCTATCCCCACCCGGACCACATCCGCGATCACGAGGTCTCGATCGCCGCATTCGAGCGAGCCGGCGATCCCGACGCCTACCCGGGAACCGGCGAACCGTGGTCGGTGTCGAAGCTGTATTACACGCACGGATTCATCCGCGACCGGATGATGTTGTTCTCGGACGAGTTCGAGCGAAACGGGCAGGAGAGCCCGTTCAAGGAGTGGCTGAGCAAGTGGGACCCGAGCCGCGGGGACCTCATGGGCCGGGTGACCACCCAGGTCGAGTGTGCGAAGTACTTCCCGAATCGCGACGACGCCTTGCGTGCGCACGCGACCCAGATCGATCCGAACGGGGTGTTCTTCGCCGTTCCGCTCGAGTGGCAGCAGCGACTGTGGCCGACGGAGGAGTTCGAACTCGCGCAGACGCGTGTGAAGACATCGATTCCGGAAACCGATCTGTTCGCCGGAATTGAGGAACCATGAACCCGATGAACCTGGCCGCCGGCCTCCAGATACTCGCCGCGCAGGAGCCCGAGGGGCCGGAGTTCGGCAAGGCGTCGCCGCTGGGTCTGCTCATCATCATCGTGTTGCTGGTGGCGACGGCGTTCCTGATCCGGTCGATGAACAAGCGGTTGAAGAAACTGCCCAAGAACTTCGACACCGATCATCCGCAAGCGGATCAGGAGTTCGACGACGGTACCGACACCGTCGACCCCGAAGACGACGCCACCGCCGAAGCCACTGATGAGGTGCAGGCCGATGAACGAAAGTCCGCCGGGACCTGACCGAGCCGCGCGCGGTGCGCAGAGCCGTGCCCGCAACATGCTCGGCGATTCGACGAGTCCCTACCTGCGTCAACATGCCGACAATCCGGTGCACTGGCAGGAATGGGGAGCGGCCGCGATGGCGGATGCCGCGCGCCGCGATGTCCCGATCCTGCTGTCGGTCGGCTATGCCGCCTGCCACTGGTGCCATGTCATGGCCCACGAATCGTTCTCCGACGATGCCACCGCGGCACAGATGAACCGCGACTTCGTCTGCGTGAAGGTCGACCGCGAGGAACGACCGGACATCGACTCCATCTACATGAATGCGACCGTCGCGATGACGGGCCAGGGCGGTTGGCCGATGACGTGTTTCCTGACACCCACCGGGCAACCGTTCTACTGCGGAACCTACTTTCCGTCCGCACCGCGCGGCGGCATGCCGTCATTCGCCCAGATAATGACCGCGGTGACCGAGGCCTTTGTGCACCGCCGCGAGGAGATCGATGCGATGGGAATCCAGGTGCGCGAGCATGTGGAGGCCAACGCAGCCGCGCTGCCGAAGGCCGACGTGCCGGTCGACGCTCGGTTGCTCGCACACGCGGTCTCGACGGCCCTCGGCGACGAGGACCGCGAGGCCGGAGGCTTCGGAGGCGCTCCCAAGTTCCCGCCGTCGGCATTGCTCGAGGCGCTTATCCGGTCCTCCGAACACACCGGCGACTCGCAGGGTCTGGACGCCGCGGTCCGGACCGGTGCGGCGATGGCCCGTGGCGGCATCTACGACCAACTCGCCGGTGGCTTCGCGCGCTATTCGGTCGACAACGACTGGGTGGTACCGCATTTCGAGAAGATGCTGTACGACAACGCACAGCTGTTGCGGGTCTACGCGCATCTCGCACGACGGACCGGGGATCGTCTGGCGCATCGGATCACCGAGGAGACCGTCGAATTCCTGCGCCGTGACCTGCTGACGGCCGGAGGGTTCGCATCCTCGCTGGATGCCGACGCCGCCGGCGTCGAAGGCTCGACCTACGTGTGGACTCCCACCGAACTCGCCGACGTTCTCGGGGTAGACGACGGACGCTGGGCGGCAGGCCTTTTCGGAGTCACCGACGGTGGGACCTTCGAGCACGGCTCGTCGACTCTGCAATTGCCCACCGATCCCGATGACCTGGGCCGATTCGACGCGGTGCGAAGCACGTTGCTCGCGGCGCGGGCACGCCGCCCGCAACCCGCTCGCGACGACAAGGTGGTCACCGGCTGGAACGCGATGACCGTCACCGCACTGGTCGAGGCGGGCGTTGGTCTCTCGCGCCCGGAGTGGATCCGACTCGGCGCGTGGTGCGCGCGGGAGCTCGTCGACCATCACATCGTCGATGGGCGACTGCGCCGCTCCTCGCTGGGCGGCTCGGTCGGACTCGCCGCGGCAGCGCTCGACGATCATGCAGCCCTCGTCACTGCACTGTTGACGTTGCACCAGGCGACCGGCGACACCAGGTGGCGGGACGAGGCCCTGGCGCTCCTCGACTCCGCCATCGACCTGTTCGCCGATCCCGTGGAGGCCGGTGCCTGGTACGACGCCGCCGATGGCGAGTTGATCACTCGCCCGCGCGATCCCGTCGACGGAGCCACGCCGTCGGGTGCCTCGCTGATGGCCGAGGCGCTGCTGGGTGCCTCCGCATTGGCCCGATTCGGCCCGGCGACGCGCTATGCCGAACTGCTCGACCACACGCTCGACCGCTGCGCGGTGCTGCTCGCAAAAGTGCCGCGGTCGGCGGGGCATTGGATGTCCGTGGCGTTCGCACGGGTGTCGGGTCCGCTGCAGATCGCGATCGCCCAGGAGCCGGGAAGTTCGGGGGAACTGGCCGGCCGAGCGTTCGCCGTCGCACCGGGCGGGACGATCGTGGTTGCCGGGAAAAGGGATTCGCTACCGCTCCTGGACGGACGCGGCCCGGTCGACGGCGCAGACGCCGCCTACGTCTGTCGCGGTACGGTGTGCGCGTTGCCGGTCACCGACGGTGACGCACTCGCCGCACAGCTCGGCTGATCATGGACTCGTGGCCGGCTTTTCGCCTTCGCGACGGGCGCGCCTCTGATGCATTGGCGGTGAGCAGATTACGGGCGACGGTCGCATCGGAAGGGCGGTGGCTGCTCACCGAGCCGCCCGTGGACATCGAGAAACTGGCCGACGAGTTCCGTGCGATGGCATCCGTGGAGACCGCTCATGTCGTCATCGCCGTCGACGAGAACGACACCGTCATCGGCAGCGCCGGGATGACCGACAGATCACCTGGCCCGGTGGAGTTCGGCATGCAGGTCGATCCCCGATTTCGCCGGCGCGGGGTGGGGGCGGCCCTGCTCGACGAGGTCGTCCGCTGGAGCCGAGATCGCGGATCGCACAAGGTGATGCTCGAGGTCTGGCCACACAACGATCCCGCGATCGCGCTGTACCGATCGCGAGGATTCGTGCGGGAGGGATTGCTCCGGCAGCAGTACCGGCGCCGTGACGGAGAGCTCTGGGATGCGGTCGTGATGGGTCTCCTACTCCGGTAGTCGGGTCCCAGCCGGCAATTTTCTGTCAGAATTCTTTTCGTGAACTCTGTCGATCTTCGGTGATCGCTGCGTCATGGGAGCAGATGGAGGCAATCGGGCCGACATCATCGCCGATCGATCGGCCGAAGAGAGGAACCGACATGCAATACATGCTTGCGATCACCGTCGACGAGTCCGTCCCCATGCCGCAGGAGGGTGACGACGGCTTCGACGAGACACGAGCGGCGTGGGCCGGGTACGGGAAGGCACTTGCGGCCGCCGGCCTGCTGGTGGAGGGTGCGAGCCTGCAGCCCAGCGGCTCGTCGACCACGATGCGACTGACCCTCGGTCAGGCCCCGACGGTCAGCGACGGACCATACGTCGAGGCCAAAGAGCAACTCGGTGGCTATTACCGGATCGAGGCCCCCGACCTCGACGTCGCACTGGAATGGGCGGGCCGGATTCCGTTGCCGTTCGGTGTCGTCGAGATCCGGCCGATTCGGTTGTTCGCCGCCGACGACGGGACACCGACGCTCGTCGAGAGCTGACCCGCGGTGACCGACACCGTCTCGACACCCATCACCCGGCTGGCCCGCGAGGAGAGTGGACGTGTGCTCGCCCTCCTCGCGGCCCGGTTCGACGACGTCGACCTGGCCGACGATTGTGTCCAGGACGCGTTGCTGCAAGCGACCGAGACGTGGCCGGACCGCGGTGTCCCGGACAACCCCGGGGCGTGGCTCTACACAGTGTCGCGCAACCGGATCGTCGACCAGTTGCGGCGGCGCGCGACGTCGCGGCGACGTCTCGTCGCAGCTGCGCCCGAATTGATCTCCGAACCGGATCCCGCGCCCGGCGCCGTCCTGATCGTCGACGATCGCGAGGTCGGCGACGAGCGGTTGCGGCTGCTGCTGTTGTGCTGCCATCCGGCATTGGATCGCGACGCCCAGGTCGCCCTGACCCTGCGCCTCGTCGGAGGTCTCACCACAGCCGAGATCGCGGCGGCCTTCCTGGTACCGGAACCCACGCTCGCACAACGGATCGTACGGGCGAAACGCAAGATCCGGGACGCGCGGATCCCACTCACCATCCCGGCCGACATCGACGAACGCGTCGGTGCACTGCTGGCAGTGCTGTACCTGATCTTCAACGAGGGCTACCTGTCGAGAGGGGCGTCATCGTCACTCGTCCGAGTCGACCTCGCGGATGAGGCGATCCGATTGTCCGAACAGGTCATCGAACTCGTCCCGGCGGACGGTGAGGCGCGTGGACTGCTGGCCCTCGAACTCTTCCACCGGGCGCGATTCGATACACGACTCGACGGGGCCGGGGATCTGATCGTCCTGGCGGAGCAGGACCGACGCCGTTGGGACACGGACATGATCGGCCGTGCCCGCGAGGTGCTGCGGTCGGCAATCGCGCTTCCAGGTGTCGGCGCCTACCGCATCCAGGCGATCATCGCCGCCCTGCACGCGGCCGCCGAGACGTCGGCGGACACGGACTGGCCCGCGATCGTCGACCTGTATCGCATCTTGGAGCGGATCGACCCCGGTCCGGTGGTCGCGCTGAATCGGGCGATCGCGGCGTCCATGGTCGACGGTCCCGAACGTGGACTCGCCGAGGTCGACGCGATCGTCGGACTGGGCGGATACCACCTATGGCACGCCGCCCGTGGTGAGATGCTCTCCCGCGCAGGTTGTCTCGCCGATGCCGCCGATGCCTTCCGGCGCGCGGCCGCCCTCACCGACAATCCGGTGGAACGTCGCCATCTGCACCGTCGCATCGCGCAATGCGCGGTCGGCGAGCAGTTCATGCGACCACAGACGCGACGCGCGTGGGAAACCGACCCGGGTGCCTGAGGAGCGAGCGTCCCCACCCGGTCCCTGAGGAGCGAGCGTGCGAGCGTACCTACTCGGTCCCTGAGGAGCGAGCGTGCGAGCGTCCCCACCCGGTCCCTGAGGAGCGAGCTTGCGAGCGTCACGAAGGGCCCTTCGTGACGCATCCTCGCAGGCTCGGAGGCTCCTCAGGGATCGGGGGGAGCGGGCTTGCGCAATCACCGGTTGCTGGGGATCGGGGGGAGCGGGCTTGCGCAACCACCGGTTGCTGGGGAGCGGGCTTGCGCAACCACCGGTTGCTGGGGAGCGGGCTTGCGCAACCACGGTTGCTGGGGATCGGGGGGAGCGGGGCTTGCGCAACCACTGGTTGCTGGGGAGCGGGCTTGCGCAACCACCGGTTGCTGAGGAGTGAGCGGGCGGGGCGTCGTTTCCGCAAGCGGCGACGCGGTGAGGGGCAGCGACCGTCAGACCGCCATGTGGGTGGCCGCCGCGCCCTCGGGGCCCACCAAGGCGCAGAGTCGGCGATCCTGTCCCAACTGCATCAGCAGCGCGGCGCCCGCGGGTCGCAGATCGATCGCGGCGCCCTGGGCGATCGGCCACGCCAGGAACCGGCAGATGAAGGACCGGGAGAAGTGTCCGTGCGACACGACGATGACGTCGGACTTCGTCAGCCGATGCTCGACGAGTTCGACCGCACTGTCGACGCGCCGTGTCATCTCCTCGACCGATTCGCCGTGCGGGCCACCCGAGGTCCAGATCGCCCAGTGTGGGTCGCCGTCGGCGTGGATCTGTGCGCGGGTGAGTCCCTCGTAGTCGCCGTAATCCCATTCGGCGAACCGATCATCCACCTCGTCGACCGTCAGGCCGGCGAGGTGCGCGGTTCGTCGCGCACGTTTCCGCGGCGAGGCGAAGATGTACGGATCGACCAATCCGAGCCGGTCGGCGATGCCGACCAGCGCCTGCGCGTCCTCTTCGCCGCGCGCGGTCAGGTCGATGTCGGTGCGCCCGGTGTGCCGGTCCGACAATGACCACTCGGTCTGCCCGTGCCGGATCAGCAGCACGCGTCGGTTCGTCGGGATGACAACTTCGCCTCGATCGTCGGTCACCCTGCCGAGCCTACGACCTCCGCCAACTGATCGATTGCCCAATCGATCTCTTCGGGGGTGATCACCAGCGGCGGTGCGAGCCGCAGGGTCGAGCCGTGGGTGTCCTTGGCGAGCACACCGCGGTCGGCCAACCGCAGGCAGATGTCCTTGCCGGTGCCGAGTTCGGGGTTCACATCGATGCCTGCCCACAGGCCGACGCCGCGGACCGCGACCACGCCGTGCCCGACCAGCCCCCGGAGCCGCGCGTGCATCCGATCGCCGAGCTCGGCGGCCCGGGCCTGCCAGGTGCCCTCGGCGAGCATGTCGACGACCGTGTGTCCGACCGCCGCGGCCAACGGGTTGCCGCCGAAGGTGGAGCCGTGCTCGCCGGGATGGAGCACGCCCAGGATAACGCTGTCGGCGACCACCGCCGACACCGGCAGAATGCCGCCACCGAGGGCTTTGCCCAGCGTGTACACGTCGGGTTGGACGTCCCAGTGCTGCACCGCGAAGGTCTTTCCGGTGCGACCGAGGCCGGATTGGATCTCGTCGGCGATCATCAGGACATTGTTCTCGTCGCACATCGACCGGACCCGGGGCAGGTAATCGTCCGGCGGGACGATGATGCCGGCCTCACCCTGGATGGGTTCCACGAGCACTGCCACGGTGTTGTCGTCGATCGCGGCCGCCATCGCCTCCGCGTCGCCGTAGGGCACTCGGGTGAACCCGGGTGTGAACGGACCGAACCCGTTCCGCGCGTCGGGGTCGTCGCTGAAGCTGACGATGCTGATCGTTCGGCCGTGGAAGTTGCCGCTCGCGACGATGATGTTCGCCATGCCGTCGGGTACGCCCTTGACGTCGTAACCCCACTTGCGAGCGACCTTGATCGCGGACTCGACCGCCTCGGCGCCGGTGTTCATCGGCAGCACCATGTCCTTGCCGCACAACGTGGCCAGTGCCGCACAGAACGGCTCGAGTCGATCTGATCGGAATGCCCGGCTGGTCAGCGTGACCCGGTTCATCTGCTCGATCGCCGCGGCGACGATCCGCGGGTGACGGTGACCGAAGTTGACGGCCGAGTACGCGCCCAGGCAGTCGAGGTAGCGCCGCGAATCGACGTCGGTGATCCAGGCTCCTTCGGCCGTCGCGGCCGACACCGGAAGAGGTGAATAGTTATGCGCCACATGGGGTTCAACGAGAGTCTGCACGGCGACCTCCTTGTCGGTGCTCCTCAATTCTAAGGTGCAGCACTTGACGCCACCGCCGCCTTTGAGCAGCTCGGACAGGTCGACGCAGATGGTCTCGAAACCGGCGGCGCGCACCGCGGTCGCGAGCTGCGGGGCCCCGTCGGTCATGACGACGTGGCGACCGTCGGACACCAGGTTCAGGCCCAGTACGGCGGCGTCATCATCGGAGGCGAGGATCGCGTTCGGGTACAGGTCGGCGAGCACCGCGCGCGACGTCTCCGAGAACGCCGGCGGGTAGTAGGCGATCGTCTCGTCGTCGAGGACGCCGAGCGCGGTGTCGAGGTGATAGAAGCGCGGATCGACGAGTTCGAGCGTGACGACCGGCATTCCGGCGAGTTCCGCGATCTCGGCGTGGGTGTCGCGATGGGTCCGGAACCCGGTTCCGGCGAGGATGTGCCCTCCGACCACCAGGAAATCTCCCTCGCCCTCCTGGATTCCCTCGGTCCGGTGCACGGGCCCGCGGCCGTTGGCGGCGAACCAGTCGGCGTAGTGGTCTCCCTCGGGACCGCGCTCGGGAAAGGCGAACCGCGCCGCGATCGTGCCGGCCGCCAGGCTCAACCCTCCGTTGGCCGCGTAGACCATGTCCGGGAGCCCTGGATGAGGGTCGACGGTGTGCACGGTATGCCCCAGCGATTCGTAGACCTCGCGAAGTGCGAGCCACTGGCTGATCGCCAATTCCGTGTCGACCGGGACGGCCGGGTCCATCCAGGGATTGATCGCGTAGGAGACCGTGAAATGGACCGGCGGAGTCATCGCATAGGTGCGCAGACGGGCGGATCGCCGATCTGCGGACACGAAGGAAGGGCTCGTGATCGTCATGAATCGACGCTATCGTGGACCGTGAATGCAATCAATCGACGAACATTGCGCATTTGTGCAACGGATAAACGTATGAGTACCTGACGATGGAGAAACATTGCGCCAGCTGGACGATCTGGACGAAAAGGTACTGGCGTGCCTGACTCGTGATGCGCGCGCGACGTACGCGCAGGTTGGTGACGCGGTGGGGCTGTCGGCTCCGGCGGTGAAGCGTCGAGTGGACCGACTGGTCGACGACGGCGTCATCAAAGGCTTCACGGCCGTGATCGACCCCTATGCGATGCAGTGGACCACTGAGGCGTACGTGCAGGTGTCGTGTAGGGGCAACATCTCACCGGAGGCGCTCAAGGAGGCGTGGGAGCCGATTCCGGAAGTGGTGAGCGCCGCCACGATCACCGGACAGGCCGACGCGATCCTCCGGGTGCGTGCTCGGGATGTGCGTCATCTCGAACAGGCTCTGGAGCGAATCCGCAGTGCCGGTCCCGTCGACCATTCCGAGTCGATCATCGTGCTGAGCCAGCTGATCGATCGCGGGCATCCGTAGTGACCGACGCTTCTGTCCGCGAACTCCCGTCGGTCAGTGCTGCCCGGAGACGGCCAGCCCGACCCCCAGTCCGATCATGGACAGACCTCCCGTCGCGCCGACAGCCGACGCTCGACTCGGAGACGAGACGAACCACGAACGGAACTGCCCCGCCGCAAGCGCCCAGATGCTGTCCGAGGTGAGACCGATGACGAAGGCGATCAGGCCCAGCAGCAACATCTGCGCGGAGACATGACCCGCTGACCGGTCGATGAACTGGGGGATGACCGCCGCGAACATCAGATAGGCCTTCGGATTCGTCGCCCCGACCACGAAGCCCTGGCCGATCGCGCGTCCCGTTGGAACGCCCTCGGAGAGCGCCGGATCCGCCGTTGACAGCAGCGATGTGCGGTGACGGAACGCCTGGACCCCGAGCCAGATGAGGTAACCGGCGCCGACCAGCTTCATGGTCAGAAACACACCGGCAGACGCCTGCACCACGTACCCGAGGCCGCCCGCGACCAAGACCAGCACGAACAGCAGCCCCAGGCTGTTGCCGTACACGCTTGCGAGTGCGGTGCGTCGGCCATGTGCCAGCGCACGTCCGACCACGAAGACGACACTGGGGCCGGGGATCACGATGATCACGAACGCGGCCACCGCGAACGCCGCGATCTGGTGGGTGGTCGGCATGGAGCGCATCTTATCGCCGTGGTCGCACGGACACTGCACTTCATCGATCGGCGCGGCTTCGCGATCGTGTCTCCCTGACCCCGATGGACCGCGCGTGCGTCCAACCCGATCGGGACGCAATTTGTCGTCGACGAGTGTCGTGTTAGCCTATTCGGCGTGATGAAGACCGCACGCGTCTATTGGCGCTTTATCGAGGCTCCGGGTGGGGCCGCGATGAAGCACTGACTGTCGCGCGCGTAAACACCCGGAGCCCCGAGCAGCAACCAATCGGTTGCTGCTTTCGTCATTTCAGGCCTCCGGTTCACCACGAGCAATAGCTCCATGAGCAACCAGGGGCCACCCGCAACGACCAGGGCCTGACCCCGAAAGGCATGACGTGACCACCATCCAAGACTTGACCGCTGGCGGAGGAACGACCGCCGAATCGACCTCGGATCGTCGGATCAAGTCCTTCCGTTCCATCCCCTCGCCGGACACGATTCGCAGCGAGCTGCCGCTGACGTCACGACGTGCGCTCACCGTGCAGGCCGACCGGGACGAGATCGCTGCCATCCTCGCGGGTCGCGACGAGCGCCTGCTCGTGGTCGTCGGTCCGTGCTCGGTGCACGATCCGATCGCCGCCCTCGACTACGCGCGTCGCCTGGCACCGCTGGCGCGGGATCACGCCGACCGTCTCAAGATCGTCATGCGGGTGTACTTCGAGAAGCCGCGCACCACCGTCGGGTGGAAGGGTCTGATCAACGATCCCGGCATGGACGGATCGTTCGACGTGGAGCGGGGCCTGCGCACTGCCCGCTCGTTGCTGCTGGACATCATCGATCTCGGGTTGCCGGTCGGGTGTGAGTTCCTGGAGCCGACCAGCCCGCAGTACATCGCGGATGCGGTCGCGTGGGGAGCCATCGGCGCGCGGACCACGGAATCGCAGGTGCACCGGCAGCTCGCGTCCGGTCTGTCGATGCCGATCGGATTCAAGAACGGCACGGACGGCAACGTTCAGGTGGCGATCGACGGTGTGAAGGCCGCGGCCGCCCAGCACGTTTTCTTCGGAGTCGACGACTTCGGCCATGGATCGGTGGTGGAGACCGCCGGTAACGACGACTGCCATGTGATCCTGCGCGGTGGCACCGCCGGCCCCAACTTCGATGCCGAGTCGATCGCCGGTGCCGTTGCGGCGTTGGGGAAGGCGGACCTGCCGCAACGCGTGATGATCGACTGCTCGCACGCCAACTCGGGCAAGGACCACGTGCGTCAGGCCGAGGTGGCCCGCGAGATCGCCGAATCGGTGCGGGCCGCCCGTGCCGCCGGTGAGACGCCACGGATCAGCGGAGTCATGCTGGAGAGCTTCCTGGAAGCCGGCGCGCAGTCGCCCGACGCCCGGCCGCTGACCTACGGTCAGTCGGTGACCGACAAGTGCATGGACTGGGAGGCCAGCGCCACCGTGCTGGCGGCGCTGGCCCGCAGCTGACCGCGACGTCCGACACGGAGTGTGGTGAGTGGCCGCCGGTTCTGCTCATAGCAGAACCGGCGGTGCGTCCGGCCGGCGCCGACCTACCATCGCTTCATGGACCGCCGACTCCCGGAAACGGAACCGCTGTGGCGTGAGGTGACCGGCCGGATCATCCGCCGACACCGCCACGAGCGCGGTGAGCGCCTGGTGGAGACCGCAAGGCGCGCCGGAGTGTCCAGTCAATATCTCTCCGAACTCGAGCGAGGGCGCAAGGACGCGTCGTCGGAATTGTTGGCGGCGGTGTCCGGTGCGCTCGGACTGACCCTGCTCGACCTGACCCGCGAGGTCGCCCGCGAGTTGTCCCGGATGGCTCCGGTGCCGGTCCTGCGGGCCACCCCGCACCTCGTATCGGTCCCCGCGGTGGTGCCGATGCGCGACCTACGGGGGCCGGTGGCCTTGGCCGCGTGAGCCTCATCGGGTGTTGTCGATGATCTGGTCGGCGATGCCGTAGGCGACGATCTCGTCGGCGCGCAGCACCCGGTCCCGGTCGGTGTCACGTCGGAGCGTCTCGACGTCCTGACCGGTGTGCCTGCTCATCGCCTTCTCGATCTCCTCCCGGATGCGGAGGATCTCCTCGGCCGCGAGGATCAGATCGGGAATCGTGCCGCGTCCCTGCCCGGACGGCTGATGCAGCAACACGCGGGCATGCGGCAACACCGACCGCCGCCCCGGGGTCCCGGCGGCCAGCAGCAGGGCTGTCGACGACAACGCCTGCCCGACACAGGTCGTGGCGATCGGGGCATGGCAGTACTGCATCGTGTCGTACAACGCGAAGGTCGCCATCACCGACCCGCCCGTTGAGTTGATGTAGAGCTCGATCGGCGCCTCGGGATTGTCGGAGTCGAGATGCAGGATCTGTGCGATCAGGGCGTTCGCCACGCCGTCGTCGATCTCGGTGCCGAGGTAGATGATCCGGTCATCGAGCAGCCGGCTGTAGACGTCCATCACACGCTCGCCCTGCGGCGTACGGCTGATCACGTTGGGAATCGTGTAGGTACTCACCTGCTCACCCCGAATCCGGTGGATGCCGGTGTCAGCGGGCGGATCTGGGCCAGGTGATCGACGACGTGGTCGACGAACCCGTACTCGAGCGACTCCGCCGCGGTGAACACGTGGTCACGCAGCGAGTCGGCGAAGATCGTCTCGAGCGGCCGGCCGGTCTGTTCGGCGATGATCCTCAACACCGTGTCGCGGACATGACGGAGGTCGTCGGCCTGCAACTCGATGTCCGGTGCATAGCCGCCGATCCCCGCGGAACCCTGGTGCAACAACACCTTTGCGTGCGGGAGGGTGAACCGTTTGCCGCGGGTCCCACAGCACAGCAGGAACTGTCCGGCACTGTAGGCCATGCCGAGGTTGACCGTGCTCACGTCGTTCGGGACGAGTTGCATCGTGTCCATGATCGCGAGCATGGCCGGTACCGAGCCGCCCGGAGAGTTGATCCACAGTCCGATGTCGGCGACCGGATCCTCAGATGCCAGCATCACGAGCTGGGCGCAGAGCTGGCTGCCGATCTCGTCGTCGAGCGCCGAGTCGAGCATCAGGATGCGTTGGCTCAGTAGGCTTTCTGCCGTCCGCTTCTTCAGGGGGAGTGGTTGTCTGTCATCGCTCATGATCGAAGCCTGCACGGGGAGTCCGTGATCCCGCAGCCGTGTGCTGCCGTGGGCAGCGTGGTGCTGCCGACGGCAGAATTCGGTGCGGACGCTGATTCGCGGCTCAGACGACGTCGACGGCGGGGTCGGCGTCGCCGATGGTGACGGTGGCGCGCCGATGCAGTCGGGCGGTGGGTGTGCCGATCGAGTCGGCCACCCGGAACTCCGCCTCCCACCGATCCGGGCGCAGCCGGTTGAGAACATAGCCGCGCTGGGCGTTGCCGAATCGCACGTGCGGCGACGCCGCCTTGAGCGCGCGGTCCGGATCGTCGCTGTCCCGGCCGTCGCCGCCCGAGGAGATCGACGTCGCCGCCAATTCGACACCGACGGTGGGTGATTCGCGACGGTAGCTGGTGCGCAGGTCGGCGACCACGTTCCGGTGGATGTCGCCGACGATCGACACCAGATTGGGTACGCCCCGGATCCGGGCGCCGTCGAGGATGCGGGTCCGGGATGCCTCGTACCCACTCCAGCCGTCCATGCTCACCGCGCGCACGCCCCCGTGATCGCGGGCGAGGTCGGCGATGGTGGTCTGGTGTGCAAGAACGTTCCACTGTGCCCGGGTTCGTGTGAATCCGTCGAGGAGCCAGCGTTCCTGCGTGGCGCCGAGGATCGTCCGGCGTGGGTCTGCGGTCGCGGCGTCCTGCGCGGAGTCGTTGTCGCCGTTGGCCTGATCGCTTCGGTGGGAACGCGTGTCGAGGACGTGGAACTCGCCGAGCCGGCCGAAACCGAAGCGGCGGTAGGCCCGGATGTCGGCCCCGCGAGGCCGTTGGGTCAGCCGGACCGGGGTGTTCTCCCACCAGGCCTTGAGTGCGTGCGCCCGTCGCACCAGAAACGCGGGCACCGGCATCCCGTCCTCCGGGATGTCCGCGGCCCAGTTGTTGTCCACCTCATGGTCGTCGAACGCCGTGATGAAGGGGCTGGTCCGGTGGATGCGCTGCAGGTGTGGATCCAGTTTGTAGAGCGCGTATCGCTCGCGATAGTCGGCGATGTCGAGACATTCGCGCGCGGCCGATTCCGGCATGATCCGGGTGCGCCGCCGCCCGCCGTCGCCGGGGATCGGCTTTTCGTAGATGTAGTCGCCGAGATGGAACACCACGTCGGGCGCGTGGGCGGCCATGTCGTCGTAGGCGACGTAGAACCCGTCGGCCCACGACTGACACGAGGCGAACGTGAAGGTCATCATGTGACCGGACGACCGAGGTGCCGGTGCGGTCCGGGTGCGGCCGATGTCGGAGATGTCGGCCGCTGCGCGGAATCGGTAGAAGTACTCGCGTGCCGGCTGGAGTCCCCGGACATCGATGTGCACGCTGTGTCCGTCGTCGGCAGTCGCGATCACCCGCCCGCGCCGGAGCACGCGGGACATGGATTCGTCGGCGGCGAGCTCCCAATCGACCGCTACGGGCGCGACACCCATCCCGCCGCCGCGGACCAGGGGCGCCGGCGCGAGGCGCGTCCACAGCACGACCGAGTCCGGCAGCGGGTCGCCGGAGGCGACGCCGAGCGTGAACAGCCGATCACCGGCGCGTGGCGAACCCGACGAGACGGCGGTGTCCCCGAGCAGACCCGGGGTGAACGCGAGACCGGCGGCGACACCCGCCCAGGTGAGGAAGTGGCGACGGGTGGGGCCGACACGCAACGACCTGTCGGCCGAGATCGACATGATCGGCGCAGCAGTGCTGGGCATGCCGACAGCCGATCAGGCTCGACTGTCCGCCCGCCGACCGGAGACTGACGGGTCGATGACGCTCGGGTGAAGAGGGTCCGTGTGTCCGTGTACGCGACACCCGCGCCTGCCGTCAGGCCGTCAGCACCAGCCAGACCGCGGCGTAGTGGGCCAGTGCCGCGACCGCGGTGCACGCATGGAAGACCTCGTGGTGGCCGAAGGTCGCCGGCCACGGATTCGGCCACCGGACGGCATAGAGCACTCCACCGACCGTGTAGAACACGCCACCGAGCAACAGGAGCGCGATGACCAGCCATCCGACATGGGCGACGAGCACCGGAGCGACCGCGATGATCACCCAACCGAGCAGTGTGTAGAGCGACACCCCCAGCCATCGGGGCGCGGTGGGCCACGCGATCTTGAGCGCGACCCCGGCGATCGCACCGATCCAGACGATGCCGAGCACCCACCATCGGACGCCGGCCGGCAGTGCGAGCGCACAGAACGGCGTGTAGGTACCCGCGATGAACAGGAAGATCATCGAGTGATCGGCGCGTTTCATCCGGATCTGTGCTCGCGGCGTGCGCCAAGGGATGCGGTGGTAACTGGCGCTCACCGCGAACACGCCGAAGGTGGTCAGCGCATAGATCGCGCACGCCACCGCTGCGCCGGGCCCGTGCAGCACGGCGGCGCCGATGATCACGGCCACGCCGGCGCACACGGCGACCCACGCCGAGTACTGGTGGATCACACCTCGTAGTCGGGGTTTGACGACCGCCGCGAGGTCTTCTGCAATGCTGCTCACCAAACCTACGCTACCGTAACTTTTGGAGCCGATATGATCAGGCAGCGATGAAACTTCTTCCCGATCGGGCCCGGCGGCCGATGCTGCGCGTCTACGAGCGTCGGCTCATCCAGTTGATGGACACCACCCGACTCCCGCGCCATGTCGCGATCATCTGTGACGGGAACCGGCGATGGGCGCGCGAGGCCGGTTTCGAGGACGTCAGTCACGGACATCGGGTCGGTGCTCAGCGCATCGCCGAGATGCTGACCTGGTGTGCCGATCTGGACATCTCGACCGTGACCATCTATCTGCTGTCCACCGAGAATCTGCAGCGTGCCTCCGACGAATTGGACGCGCTGATGGAGATCGTGCCGGATATCGTCGACGAGATCTCGGGCCCGACCGGCAACTGGCGGGTCCGCATCGTCGGGAACCTGTCGCAACTGCCCCTGAAGGTGGCCGAACGTCTGGAGACGGCGTCGGACCGCACGCGGGATCGGGTCGGGATGAACGTGAACGTCGCGGTCGGGTACGGCGGACGGCAGGAGATCGTCGACGCGGTGCAGTCCCTGCTGCACGAACGGCTCGCGAACGGCGACGGCGCCCAGCAGATGATCGATGCGGTCACCGTCGATGCCATCGACCGCAACCTCTATACCAAGGGGCAGCCGGATCCAGACCTGGTGATCCGGACCTCGGGCGAGCAGCGCCTGTCCGGTTTCCTGCTGTGGCAGAGCGCCTATTCCGAGATCTGGTTCACCGATGCCTACTGGCCCGAGTTCCGGCGTGTCGACTTCCTCCGGGCACTGCGGGACTACGCGGCGCGCAGTCGGCGGTTCGGCAAGTAGAGGACAGGGCCACTACGCGTCGACCACTGTCAACCGCTGACGTATTCGGCGATCAGTGCGACGAGTGCGTCGAGGTCGGTCGAGAACGACGACGCCGGTGGGGTGCCGAACCCGACGACGATGCCGCCGCGGTCGGTGTGCGGTGTCCCCGGTCCCGCGTCGCCGGGTGTCTCGGGATGTCGGAAGATCGACAGCGGCGCGAGCGCGAAGCCGCGTCGGATGGCCTCGTCGAACACGGCCTGTTCGACGTCGACCGGCACCGGGATGACCGCGTGCAGGCCTGCGGCGATCCCGGGAAGCACGATGCCGATATCGGCGAGACGCGAGGTGAGGCGGTCGCGACGGTCCCGGTAGTACTGCCTGCTGCGGCGGATGTGCCGGTCATATGCCCCGTTCTCGATCAGGTCGGCCAGCACGAGCTGATCGACCATGCTCGCATCGGCTTCACGAATCCCCTTGACCCACAGCAGCTTGTCGACCAGATGGTCAGGTAACACCAACCAGGCGACGCGCACGGCCGGGGACAGGCTCTTGCTCACCGATCCGGTGTAGATCACCACATCGGGGCCCAGCCCCTGCAGGGCTCCCACCGGTTCCCGGTCATACCGTAGCTCCCCGTCGTAGTCGTCCTCGACGATCAACCGGCCGTTGACGCGGGCCCAGTCCACCACCTCGGCGCGGCGCGACGGCGAGAGTCCGAGGCCGGTGGGGAATTGGTGGCTCGGCGTCAACAGCACTGCCGAGTGCCGCGGTCGAAGCGAGTCGACGATCGCGCCACCGTCGTCGATCGGCAGCGATGTCGTGCGCGTCCCAGCGCGTTCGATGTTCTGTCGATGAAACGGCAGTCCATAGCTCTCCACCGCGATCTCGTCGCCGAAGACCGTGCGGGACAACAGCTCCAGGGCGTGCATGACCGATGTCGTGAGTACGATCCGGTCGGGTTCGGTGCGCACTCCACGGGCCCGCGCGAGGTAGCCGGCGAGTGATCGGCGCAGGGCTGCACTGCCCTGCGGGTCGCCGGGTCCGAAGGCGCCGTCGGGTGCCCCGGTGATGGCCCGGCGTGTCGATGAGATCCAGTCGCTTCGCGGGAACAGGGACGGATTCGGTTGCCCCAGGCCGAAATCGTGCTTCGGGACGCGCTGTCGAGAATGCGCGGCGACAGTCGCCGGCGACTGTCGCCGGATCGTGTCGGCGACCCGGGTGCCGGCGCCCTGACGCGCCACGAGCCAGCCCTCGGCGATCAGTTCCTGATACACCGCCGAGACGGTGCCACGGGAAAGACCGACATCGGCGGCCAACGAGCGGTAGGGCGGCAGGCGCGTCCCCGGTTCCAGACGGCCGTCGCCGATGGCCTCACGCAGTGCGTCGGCCAGTGACCTGCGCCGTCGCGCCCCGCGCCCACGGGCGCCGGCAGTGGGATCGGGTTGGAGGTCGAGGTAGAGGTCGATTCCGAGACGACGGGCCACGGCGTCCCAGGGATCCGGATTGACACTCTTCTCCATGCTGGAATTGAACCACTTTTGTGATCCAATCCGGGCTTACCGTGGATATGGAGAAACCGGCGGAGACACAGGAGGAAGGTCATGAAAGTGGTTGTGCTCGGCGCGAGCGGGGAGATCGGCACCGCGCTCACCGCCCGCCTGCGAGAGCGTGGTGTCGAGGTCGTGGCGGCGCATCGGACGGCGGGAGTGGACGCGTATCTGGGGACCGGCCTCGCCGACGCAGTGGTCGGTGTCGATGCGGTGGTCGACTGCACCAATATCACCACGACGAGTGCGAAGAAGGCGATCGATTTCTTCGGCACCGTGGCGCGCAATGTCTCCGCGGCGGCCGGGGTGGCCGGCGTCGGGAGGGTGATCTGTTTGTCGATCATCAACGCGGCGGACCCGGCCGTGAACGCCAAGTTCGGCTATTACCAGGGTAAAGCCGCTCAGGAGAAGGCATATCGTGACAACGTGGACGCCGACCGCCTGATCATCGTGCGCTCGGCTCAATTCTTCGAACTGGCCCGACAGATGATGCGCACGCTGAGCCTCGGGCCGATCGCGGCGGTTCCGCACATGCGGTGCCGTCCACTGTCTGCGGACGACGCAGCGCAAGCCCTCGCGGACGCCGTGACATCGGGATCGTCCGGCGATGTCGAGGTTGCCGGGCCGGATGTACTCGACCTCGCCGACGTCGGGAAAGCGATTGCGCGCAAGGCAGGTTCGCCGAAGTGGGTGGTGGGGATCAAGGTCGGCGGAGCACCGATCCGTGACGGCAGCCTCGTCCCTGCCGAGCCGTCGGTGATCGCAACGACGACACTCGACCAGTGGATCGAGCGGGAGTTCGCGGCATGAGCACGACTCCTGAGACTCTGCCGGACACTCGTCGTATGTGGATGCCGCACAGCAACCCGGGCGTCTACAAGGCGCTCGTCGCGCTGCAGCGGGCGTCGTCGGAGGGGATGGCCGCCGAGCTCAACGAACTCATCAGGGTCCGGGCGTCACAGTTGAACGGGTGCGCGTACTGCCTCCACATGCATCTCTCCGATGCCGTTGCAGCCGGGATGGACCCCATCGCGTTGGGGATGGTCTCGGTGTGGTGGGAAGCGCGACATCTGTTCTCGGAACGCGAGCAAACAGTGCTGGAGTTGACCGAATGCGTCACGCGGCTGGGGGAGCGAGGTGTTCCGGACGACGTTTTCGACCGGGCGGCAGCGGTTTTCGATGAATTCGAGCTGGGTCAGGTGGTGGCATCCATCGTGATGATCAACGCCTGGAACCGCATCGCGGTCGCCGGACGCTATCCGGCCGGTCTGGACGAGCGTCGGCTGCGCTGACACCGTCCGGTCACCAGACCGGTCGTGGTTTGGTGTCCCCGCCGAGGTATCGCAATGCGTCACCGACGATTCGCGCGCAGTCGGCGCCGCAGACGTCCTCGAGCGTCGACTCCTCGCGCCGAAGGGCGTCGGCGGCGACCGCGGTCACCTCTCGACCGCGCGGCGTCAGCTCGACCAGCCAGGCCCGGCGGTCGGACGGGTGAGGCCGACGTGACACATGCCCGCTGCCCTCCAGGCCGTCGACGATCGCGGCAGCGGACTGTTTGGTGATCCCGAGATGGTCGGCGATCTGGTTGATCGACGCACCACCTGCGGCGATGCGGGTGAACACGAGTCCGTGAACGGGTCGCAGTCCCGGGTTCCCGGCATCCACCACGGCGGCATTGATCCGTTCGGCCACGGCCGAACTCGCGCGCATCAGCAGCGTGAGCAAATCGGCGGAGGGCATCGAAGCGCTTGACATATGGACAGTTTAGCTGTCTGATTAAAGACAGTCATACTGTCTATTGAAGGTGAGTGCAATGCCGGTCTTCGATGCGGGTCAACGCACGGTCCACGATATGCACGGCTCACGTTTCGAGTCATACGTCGCGCCGTCGAGCGGTAGCCGAGAACTCTGCGCGTGGCGGACCACGGTGGCGCCGGGCCAGATGGGCGCCACGCACACCGTCGATCATGAGGAGGTGTTCCTCGTGCTGGCCGGCTCGCCCACGATCACGCTGGACGGGGATTCATCGACCGTCTATCCATCGTCGGTGATCTTGGTTCCGGCGGGAACGGCTGTGTGCCTGAGCAATCCGGGTGACACGGCGGCGGTCCTGTGGGTGACGACGGTGGTCGGCCTCAGTGCGACGGTACCCACCGGCGAACGGATCAGTCCGCCCTGGGCGAGATGAGCGGCACCGCCGGGTCACAGCTTGCGCAGACGCACCCGGTTGATCGCGTGATCGGCGTCCTTGCGCAACACCAGCGTCGCCCGTGGTCGGGTCGGCAGGATGTTCTCGTTCAGGTTGGGCAGGTTGATCGAGGTCCACAGGTCACGCGCGGCGATGGTCGCCTGCTCGTCGGTGAGCGTCGAGTAGTAGTGGAAGTGTGATTCGGGGTTGGCGAACGCGGTGGAGCGCATCTTCAGGAACCGGGAGATGTACCACTGCTCGATGTCGGAGGTCTTGGCATCGACGTACACCGAGAAGTCGAACAGGTCCGAGACCATCAGCGTCTCTCCGGTCTGTAGGACGTTGAGCCCTTCGAGGATCAAGATATCCGGCTGTCGCACATAATGTTTCACATCAGGCACCCGGTCGTACGCGATGTGAGAGTACACCGGTGCGGTGACCTCATGGGCCCCGGACTTCACCTCGGTGACGAACCGGAGCAGGGCGCGTCGGTCATAGGATTCCGGAAATCCCTTGCGGTGCATGATGCCTCGACGCTCCAGCTCGGCCGTCGGCAGCAGGAATCCGTCGGTGGTGATCAAATCGACCTTGGGGTGCGATTCCCATCGGGCCAACAGCGCGGCGAGAACGCGCGCCGTTGTGGACTTGCCCACGGCCACGCTCCCGGCGATCCCGATGATGAACGGCACCTGCCGGTTGGTCTGGCGTTCGCCGAGGAAGGTCGATGTCGCCGCGAACAGCCGCTGCCGCGCGGCGACCTGCAGATGGATGAGACGCGAGAGCGGGAGGTAGACGTCGGCGACCTCGTCGAGATCGACCTGCTCGCCGAGTCCTACGAGCTGCTGCAGCTCTGTGTCGGTCAGTACCAATGGCATCGATTCGCGCAGTTCACGCCATTGCCGACGGTCGAGTTCCAGATACAGACTGGGATCCCGCCCGGTCGTGTCGCGTGCCATGGTCCTACAGCTTAGGGCGCACGTTTGCCCGGACTGTCGGTAGCCTCCGAACATGACCACACCCACGTCGTCCTTGGTCACCGACTATCTACGCCTCGGTCTCGCCTTCGATCGGCTCGAGGAGGGATTCGTCGACGCGTTCACCGGCGACCCGGCGTTGCGAGCCGAGGTGGCCAACGGACCTGCGCCGGCGCCGGCCGATCTGGCCGACCGCGCACGCGGCCTACGGGCGGACCTGCCCGCGGACCTGAGCGCCCCGCGCGCGGAATTCGTTCGCTCGCACCTGTCGGCGATGGAGTGCTCGGCCCGCAAGTTCGCCGGGGAGGAGATCGCTTTCGTCGACGAGGTGCGTTCCTACTTCGACGTCGACATCGCGATGGGCGATCCGCAGACATACCGGGACGCGCACGCTGCCATGGCAACCGAACTCGGTGTGCCGGGTACGTCGGGTGCCGCGCTTGCCGAGGCCTACGCCGCGTACAAACATGCGGACGAGATCCCGCCCGAGCGGGTCGACGAGTGCGTCCGGGCCTTCAGCGGCGCGTTGCGCGAGCGGGTACGCCGCACCTATGCGCTGCCCGACAACGAGATCGTCGACTTCGAGGTGGTCTCGGACAAACCGTGGTCGGGATTCAACTACTACCTCGGCGGCTACCGGTCGCGTGTCGCGATCAACACCGACCTCACGCAATACATGTCGACCCTCCCGCACCTCATCGCCCATGAGGCCTACCCGGGTCATCACACCGAGCACTGCCGCAAGGAGGAGGTGCTGGTGGGCTCCGGCCAGCAGGAGCAGACCATCTTTCTGGTCAACACGCCGCAATGCCTGATGGCCGAAGGGCTCGCCGACCACGCGCTGCATGCCGCGATCGGACCGCAGTGGGGGATCTGGGCACAGGAGATCTACGCCGACCTGGGCCTGCGTTTCGACGGTGATCGGGCTCAGCGGATGGCCAAGGCGTCGAGCGGGCTTCTCGGCGTTCGCCAGGACGCCGCGCTGCTGCTGCACGACCGCCGCGCCGACCACGATTCGGTCGCCGAATTCCTCCAGCAGTGGTTGCTCGCACCGACCGAGCGGGCACGGCAGATGTTGCGATTCCTGACCTCACCGCTGTGGCGGGCCTACATCTCGACCTATGTCGAGGGGTACCGGTTGCTCGGTGAGTGGCTCGACGCGGCGCCAGCCGACGACCGCCTCACCCGGTTCGGCCGGCTGCTCGACGAGCCGCTGACCCCGGCGCAGCTGAGAGCCGAACTCGGGATCGAAAGGCCCGGCCCATAGACTTGTCTGTCATGAGCGTGAATTCGATGTCCCTGGCCGAGCTCGACCCGGATGTGGCAGCGGCGATGAACGGCGAACTGAGCCGGCAGCGCGACACCCTCGAGATGATCGCCTCGGAGAACTTCGTCCCCCGGGCGGTGCTGCAGGCGCAGGGCAGCGTGCTCACCAACAAGTACGCCGAAGGCTATCCGGGCCGCCGCTACTACGGCGGCTGCGAATACGTCGACGTCGTCGAGGACATCGCGCGCGACCGGGCCAAGGCCCTGTTCGGCGCCGACTTCGCCAACGTCCAGCCGCACTCGGGTGCCCAGGCCAACGCAGCGGTGCTGATGGCGCTGATGAACCCGGGCGAGAAGATGCTCGGGCTCGACCTCGCCCACGGCGGACACCTGACCCACGGCATGCGGCTCAACTTCTCCGGCAAGCTCTACGAGATCGAGTCCTACGGGGTCAGCAAGGAAGACTTCCGCATCGACATGGACGAGGTGCGCAAGATCGCGCTCGCGGCCAAGCCGAAGGTCATCTGCGCCGGGTGGTCGGCCTACCCGCGGACCCTGGATTTCGAGGCCTTCCGGTCGATCGCAGACGAGGTCGGCGCCTACCTGTGGACGGACATGGCGCATTTCGCCGGACTCGTGGCAGCCGACCTGCATCCGTCTCCCGTGCCGCATTCCGACGTCGTGTCGACGACTGTGCACAAGACCCTCGGCGGGCCGCGCTCCGGCCTGATCCTGGCGAAGCAGGAATGGGCGAAGAAGCTGAACTCGGCGGTGTTCCCCGGACAGCAGGGCGGGCCGCTGATGCACGCCATCGCAGGCAAGGCCGTCGCGCTCAAGATCGCCGGGAGCGAGGAGTTCGTCGAACGGCAGCAGCGCACGCTGTCGGGGGCGAAGATCCTGGCCGAGCGGCTGACCGGTGCCGACGTATCCAAGGCGGGGGTGTCGGTGCTCACCGGTGGCACCGACGTCCACCTCGTGCTGGTGGACCTGCGCAACAGCCAACTCGACGGGCAGCAGGCCGAGGATCTGCTCCACCAGATCGGCATCACCGTCAACCGCAACGCGGTGCCGTTCGACCCCCGACCGCCGATGGTCACCTCGGGCCTGCGGATCGGTACCCCGGCGCTGGCCACCCGGGGCTTCGGCGACGAGCAGTTCACCGAGGTCGCCGACATCATCGGCACCGCCCTGGCCGCGGGTGCCGACGCCGATGTGTCAGAACTCCGGGGGCGTGTCTCGGCGCTCGCGTTGGACTTCCCGCTCTACGACGGGCTGGAAGAGTGGGGGTTGATGAGCCGCGTGTGAACCTGCATCGCTGTGGGTGCATGACGGACGCGGACCCAGATTGGCCAGACCGTCGGGCGATTCTCTATCCTTGCTCCGGTGAACGCATTGACCGAGGATGAGCTGATCATCGCGCTCGAGAAGGCGCTGCCCGAGATCGCCGAAGACCATCAGGCGGCCGCCAACCCGTGGAATCCGCACGACTGGGTGCCGTGGGACCTGGGCCGCAACTTCGCCTTCCTCGGGGGCGAGGACTGGGATCCGTCGCAGGCGACGATCTCGGACGAGGCGCGCGCGGCGGTGCTCGCGCTGCTGCTGACCAAGGACAACCTGCCGTCCTTCCACCGTGTGCTGGCCAAGCACTTCCCGGCGTTCTCCGACTGGCGTCAGCTGGTCGGTGTGTGGACCGCCGAGGACAACCGGCATGCGATCGTGCTGCGCGACTATCTCGTGGTCACGCGTGCGATCGATCCGGTCGACGCCGAGGAGCGCCGCCGGATTCACGTCACGGCCGGTTACCGCCAGCACACCGAGGAGATGGCCGAGCTCGGTCCGCTCGACGTCCTGGCTCTGATGGCGGTGCACGAGAACCAGTGCGTGGCCTTCGCCGAGAAGCTGGCGTCGGTGGTGACCGATGACGTCTTCGCGCAGATTCTCGCCAAGATCTCGGCGGACGACGCTCTGCAGGCCCACACCTTCGGCGCGTTCCTGAACTCCGGCCTCGTCGCCGATCAGGAGGGTACGGTGCTCGCCGTCGACCGCGCGCTCGCGCGCCTGGCGACCGAGCCCATCGGCGCCGACATCGCCGACTTCGATGCCGAACGCACGCTCATCGCCGGATATGAGACCGACGAGACCCGCGCCGCCGTCGCCGCGGCCATCGTCGAGCAACTCAAGCTGGACACCGTCCACGAGCTGGGAGACGAGGCCGAAGCCGCTCGTCAGCGTGTGCTCGCGCTGGCCGGTGCGGGCAGCCGACCGTAGCCTCCGGGCAACCTGCGTTAACCCATAATTCACGCCGACACACCCCTCTCCGCCGAGCCGGAGGGGGGTGTTCGGCGTACGTTGACGAGTGACGGGCCGCGGGGAAGCGGTTCGTCCGGGAGGTTCGATTCGTGGTTTGCACCAGCAACGCGAGAGGGCCGGCCCCGGTCCTCGTCCAGCTCGGCTCACCAGCCGAGACGGGCAAGAACCCGCCGGTCGTCGCAACTGGTTTGTGCGGGGCCGCACAAACGTAGGAGCCCTACGTGACCACACGCACCTACGTCCTCGACACGTCCGTCCTGTTGTCTGATCCCTGGGCGGTCACGCGTTTCGCCGAACACCATGTGGTGCTGCCATTGGTGGTCATCGGTGAACTCGAGGGCAAACGTCATCACCATGAACTCGGTTGGTTCGCGCGCGAGGCCTTGCGGCTGCTCGATGACCTCCGTCTCGAGCACGGCCGCCTCGACATCCCGCTGCCGATCGGTCACGAGGGCGGCACCCTCCAGGTCGAGCTGAACCACACCGATCCCGCCGTGTTGCCGGCCGGGTTCCGAACCGAGACCAACGATTCTCGAATCCTCGCCTGCGCGTTGAATCTTCGCGCTGAGGGCAGCGATGTGACCTTGGTCTCCAAGGACACCCCACTGCGAGTGAAGGCCGGAGCCGTCGGCCTCGCCGCCGATGAATACCACGCGCAGGACGTCGTGGTCTCCGGCTGGTCGGGTATGGACGAGTTGGAAGTGGACTCGTCAGTCATCGACACACTGTTCGCCGAAGGTGTGGTCGATCTCGACGAGGCGCGAGAACTACCGTGCCACACCGGAATCAGGCTTCTCGGACATTCGTCGAGTGCGCTCGGTCGCGTGAATCCGGACAAGCGCGTCCAGCTCGTCCGTGGCGACCGGGAGGCGTTCGGGCTGCATGGCCGATCGGCGGAGCAGCGAGTGGCGCTCGACCTGCTGCTCGACGACAGTGTCGGCATCGTATCGCTGGGCGGTAAGGCCGGTACCGGGAAGTCGGCGCTGGCATTGTGCGCCGGACTCGAAGCCGTCCTGGAACGACGCACGCAGCGTAAAGTCGTGGTGTTCCGACCGCTGTATGCCGTTGGCGGACAACAGCTCGGTTATCTGCCCGGTGGTGAGGCCGAGAAGATGGGCCCCTGGGCGCAGGCCGTGTTCGACACCCTGGAGGGCTTGGCCTCACCTGAGGTGATCGAGGAGGTGCTGAGCCGGGGCATGCTGGAAGTGTTGCCGCTCACGCATATTCGTGGTCGTTCGCTCCACGATTCGTTCGTGATCGTCGACGAGGCACAGTCTTTGGAGCGCAACGTGCTGCTGACCGTCCTGTCGCGGCTCGGTGCCGGGTCGCGGGTGGTGCTCACCCACGATGTGGCCCAGCGTGACAACCTGCGCGTCGGCCGTCATGACGGTGTGGCCGCGGTCATCGAGAAGCTCAAGGGCCACCCGCTATTCGCACATGTGACCCTCACCCGCAGCGAGCGTTCGCCGATCGCTGCGCTGGTGACCGAGATGCTGGAGGAGTTCGCGCCGGGCGCCTGACGTTTTGCCCTACCCGACACAACGACGCCGCCACAGATGCTGTGGCGGCGTCGTTCATGCGTGAGCTGTCAGCTGTTCACATCGATCCGAATGTGTAGCCTCCGGCGATAAGGTCTGCAAGCATCGCCCACAGCTTGATGAGATCCATGTTTATCCCCTTTCGTATCGCCGGGGTCACGATCGTCCCCGACGCGACGAACACTACTTGTCCGCACTCCGATCCGCTCGGCATGTGTGCGCTCGGCGGGACCGAATGCCGCGTCCCCGGTGACACGATCTGTATCGCACCGTGACCATCACGAGATTCGTCACCTCTTGCGCACTGGCACACTGGTGTGGTGCACAAGTTACTGATGAGGCGAATGAGGTTATTGGGACTATTGGTGATCGCGGTGATGGCCGCTGTCGCCGGTGGTGCCGGAACGGCTCTCGCCGCGCCCGGCTCGACGGTCCCGACGACGCCCACGACGCCGGCTGCACCCGGCGGATCCCTGGTGCCCGAAACGGGCATCCCGATGCTCGACAACGTGCTGAACACACTGGCCGGGAATCTGGGACTGGGAGGAAGTGGTAGCGCGGAGCCGGACACCAGTCAGATGATCGTCGTGACCGCACCCAAGGCAAGTGAGACGACCGCGTCGCTGACGGCGTTCGAGCGAGGCGCCGACCAGTCGTGGAAACCCGTCATCGGACCGACCAAGGCATTCCTGGGGTCGCTGGGGATGGGCGAGCCGAAGGACAATGTCTACCGGACCCCGGAGGGTACGTTCGCCCTCGACCAGGCGTTCGGCCGTCTGGCCAATCCGGGCACCAAGATGCCGTACTTCAAGGTCGACCGGCAGGACTGGTGGGACTCGAACATGAAGTCGCCGACCTACAACACCCATGTGCGTCAGGTGAAGAGTCCGGGTGGCGACAGTGAGAATCTGTACGACTCCGGACCCGTCTATGACTACGCGGTCAACATCGCCCACAATCCCCAGCGCACCCCGGGCAAGGCGTCGGCGATGTTCCTGCACGTGACCAACAACCAGCCGACTCAGGGCTGCGTGGCGATCGACAAGGAACTGATGCGCAAGATCTTGGTCTGGCTCGACCCGGCCAAGCATCCGAAGATCGCCATCGGTGTGAACCAGGCGGGGCCGTCGAGCACGGCGCCCGGAACGGCCACGCCGCAGTCGGCGACACCCCAGTCCGGTGCGCCCCAGTCCGCTACGCCCCCGACGACCGGCACGCCGAGCATCCCTGGCGCGGAGTCGTTGACACAGCTGCTCAATCAGCTGGTGAGTCTTGTACCGTCGCTGCTCGGAACGGCCGAGGGGAGCTGATCATCAGGGGCGCGCGGTCGCTCCATGCCAGAAGCGGGGACCGGGTCATTCCGGTCCCCGCTTCATTGCGAAGCCGCATACCCGCCGATCGCTCGTGGCATCGTGGCCGGCCGTGACCATGTCGATCTGGCGGCGAGCCTGGTCGATGACGGGAGTATCGGGGTCGAGCACGGACAAATACTGCGCATGCGCAGCGAGTGAGCGCACGCCGATCTCGAACTGATCGGTGACGTCGACCGTATATGTCGGATCCGGGCCGTTCTCGAACAACCACCGTGGTAGCGGTTCGTCGAGGGAGTCATATGTCTCGAGGACCGCGGCCGCGAACTCGATGTGGTCGCGCTGATTGGGTTGACCCGGAGACCATTCCGGTCCGCCATACAACGACAGGATAACGTCGGGGGCGACTTTTTCGATCGTCTCGGATATTCGTCGCCGCAACTCGGCAGTGTTGCGGATGTCGCTGTCGGGGAACCCCCAGAATTCGACGTCGTCGACGCCGACGATGGAAGCCGAGGTTCGCTGTTCGCCCTCCCGGATCGGCCCGGCCTGGGCCGGTGGCATGCCCTCGATGCCGGCCTCGCCGCTCGACGCGAGAGCGTAGACCACGCGTTTGCCCTCGGACGTCCACCGTGCGACCGCGGCCGCCATCCCGTACTCCGGGTCGTCCGGGTGAGCCACCAGGACCAGTGCGGTCTGCCAGTCGTCGGGGAAGTCCTCCATGACCCCAGCATACGAATTGGTGCCGGCCATCCGCGGCCACCGCGGACAATTGCCACGAAATCGGTTGGGAGGCCGTCGTTGGAGGCTAGCGCTCGCGATCGAGGTTGGCCATCTTGAGTACGTCGAGTCGCTTGTCGAGCTCGACCTCGGACAGTTTCTCGCCGATGAGGTCGCGGTCGATCACGGTCTGCCGGATCGTCTTCTTCTCCTTCAGGGCCTGCTTGGCGACGGCGGCGGCCTCTTCGTAGCCGATTGCACTGTTGAGGGGCGTCACGATCGACGGCGAACTCTCCGCGAGGGTGCGCAGGCGGTCCTCGTGGGCGGCGAGACCGCTGATGCAGCGATCGGCGAACAAGCGGGACACGTTGGCCAGCAGCTTGAGTGACTCGAGGACGTTGCGGGCCATCATCGGGATGTAGACGTTCAGTTCGAACGCGCCGTTGCCGCCACCCCAGGTGACCGCGGCGTCGTTGCCGATGACCTGTGCCGCGACCTGTGTGACCGCCTCGGGCAGAACGGGATTGACCTTGCCCGGCATGATCGAGCTACCCGGCTGCAGGTCGGGCAGCGCGATCTCGCCGAGTCCGGTGAGCGGGCCGGACCCCATCCAGCGGACGTCGTTGGCGATCTTGGTGAGCGACACCGCGATGGTCTTGAGTGCGCCGGACAGCTCCACGAGGCCATCACGGGCGGCCTGGGCCTCGAAGTTGTCCTTGGCCAGTGACAGCGCGTCGACGTCGGTGAGCTTACGCAATTCGGCAACGACCTTGGTGCCGAAGCCGTCCGGGGCGTTGAGTCCGGTGCCGACCGCGGTCCCGCCGATCGGCAGCTCGCCGACTCGCGGAAGGGTTGCGGTGGCCCGCTCGATTCCGGCCTCGATCTGCCGCGCGTATCCGCCGAACTCCTGGCCGAGCGTCACCGGCACCGCGTCCATCAGGTGAGTGCGGCCGCTCTTGACGACGTCGCGCCACTCGGTCGACTTGTCGAGCAGGGCCAGTCGCAGATGGTCGAGGGCGGGGATGAGATCGGTGACGGTGGCCTCGGTCGCCGCGACATGGGTTGCGGTGGGGAAGGTGTCGTTCGACGACTGCGACATGTTGACATGATCGTTCGGGTGCACCTCGACGCCATTGGCCTTGGCGATCGACGCGATGACCTCGTTGGCGTTCATGTTGGAGCTGGTGCCCGACCCGGTCTGGAACACGTCGATGGGGAACTGGTCGTCGTGCTGCCCGTCGGCGATCTCCTTGGCCGCGGCGATGATCGCGTCCGCCTTCTGGGCGTCGAGAAGTCCCAGATCCTTGTTCACCTGCGCGCACGCGGCCTTGAGCAGACCCATCGCGCGGATCTGGGTACGCTCGAGAGGCCGGTGGCTGATCGGGAAGTTCTCGACGGCCCGCTGGGTTTGGGCCCGCCAGAGCGCGTCCACCGGAACCTTGACCTCGCCCATGGTGTCGTGCTCGATGCGGTATTGCTGATCGGTCATCCTCGGGTCCTCCGGCTTCGTCGACAGTATCAACCACGGTACTCACTGCTGGATGAATGCATCTGCCGTACTTTCGGGTCACGGAGCGACACCGAAGTACGGCACAGCCCTGATCGACCTGTGGATGGCGCGCTCGTTGTGCACAGGCGGCGCGACCGTGGGGGTTTGGGTCGAAGTGACCCTCACACTGGCGAGGTGACCTGGCCACCTCCGCTGCCGTGCCTCGACGACGTGCTGGCCTCCCAAGATGGCGTCGTCGCCCGGTTTCAAGTCCTCGAGCGCGGATTATCTGCGGAGTTCATCCGGCGTAAGCTTCGTCGCCGAGAATGGGCGACAGTGCATCCCGGCGTCTACGTCGATCACACCGGGCCGCTGACGTGGCGGCAGCGAGCCTGGGGCGCGGTGCTCTACGCCCACCCGGCCGCACTGAGTCATGGCTCAGCCCTGTGCCCGGACGGCGCAACGGGGTCCGGGCCGATTCACATCGTCGTCGCCCGTTCCCGGCGGGTGACCCGGCGGCCCGGCGTGGTCGTCCACTACGGTTCTCGGCTCGATGAGCGGGTGTTGTGGGGGCGCATCCTCTCCGGGCGCGCGTCGAGGAAGCGGCGCTCGACGTCGCCGTCGAGGCGCCATCGGAGACCGCTGCCGTCGCGTGTCTGGCGGACGTCGTGAACGCCCGCAAGACCACTGCCGACCGGCTGCTCGCCGCGGCCCGTCGCCGGTCACGACTGCGTCGTCGGGAGTTCATCGAGGGAGTCCTCAATGATGTGGCCGGCGGTACGTGCTCGGTCCTTGAACATGGCTATCTGGTGAGAGTGGAACGCCCGCATGGACTTCCACGGCCGCTTCGACAGGCCCCGACCACCATCGGACGGCCTGGCTTTCGTGACGTCGACTATGCCCAGTGGGGTGTCGTGGTAGAACTCGACGGTCGAGCCGGTCATGACGGAGTGAGCAACCGAGATCTCGATCTCCAGCGCGACCTCGACGCTGCGGTCGGCGCCCAACGCCTGACACTGCGCATCGGTTGGGGGCAGGTGTTCGATCGCCCGTGCTGCACGGCTCAGCAAATCGGGCAAGTGTTGCGCACACGCGGCTGGAACGGCACCCCAAAGCGTGTCCGAGCGTGTCGTAGACCGATGTCGCCGTACTTTCATGCCGCTGGGCGACACAGATCTACGGCACTGTTCACGACCGGACGCGAACCCCCAACGGGACGGTGACCGCACCACCGGGATCGGTGAAGAAGTCGTTGCCCTTGTCGTCGACGACGATGAATGCCGGGAAGTTCTCGACCTCGATCTTCCAGACGGCCTCCATGCCGAGCTCCGGGTACTCGATGACCTCCTGGCTCTTGATGCAGTCCAGGGCGAGTCGCGCCGCGGGCCCGCCGATCGATCCCAGATAGAAGCCGCCGTGGCTCCCGCATGCCTGCGTGACCTGCTTTGATCGGTTGCCCTTGGCGAGCATGACCATCGAGCCGCCGGCAGCCTGGAACTGTTCGACGTAAGAGTCCATCCGTCCAGCGGTGGTCGGACCGAACGAGCCCGACGCCATGCCCTCGGGCGTCTTGGCCGGTCCGGCGTAGTAGACCGGGTGATCGCGCAGGTAGTCGGGCATCGGCTCGCCTGCGTCGAGCCGTTCCTTGATCTTGGCGTGGGCGATGTCGCGGGCCACCACCAGCGGACCGGTCAGTGAGAGTCGGGTCTTGACCGGATGCTTCGACAACTCGGCGAGGATCTCGGGCATCGGTCGATTGAGGTCGATGTCGACGACCTCCCCGCCCTCGATGTCCTCGGTGACGCCGAGGGCCGGCATGTATTTGGCCGGGTCGGTCTCCAACTGCTCGAGGAACACACCGTCGGCGGTGATCTTGCCGAGCGCCTGGCGGTCGGCGGAGCAGGACACCGCGATCGCCACGGGACACGATGCGCCGTGCCGGGGCAGCCGCACCACGCGGACGTCGTGGCAGAAGTACTTGCCGCCGAACTGTGCGCCGATACCGAACGACTGCGTCAGCTTGAAGACCTCGTCCTCGAGATCGGTGTCGCGGAAGCCGTGCGCCGACATCGACCCCTCCGTCGGCAGTGTGTCGAGGTAGTGGGCTGAGGCGTATTTGGCTGTCTTCAAGGCGAATTCGGCCGACGTGCCGCCGATCACCACGGCGAGGTGGTACGGCGGGCAGGCTGCGGTGCCGAGCGATCGGATCTTCTCGTCGAGGAACTCGAGCAGCCGCTTCGGGTTCAGGATCGCCTTGGTCTCCTGGTACAGGAACGACTTGTTCGCCGAGCCGCCGCCCTTGGCCATGAAGAGGAACTTGTACTCGGGGCCCTTCGGGCCCTGCTCGGTCGCATAGATCTCCACCTGGGCGGGCAAATTGGTGCCCGTGTTCTTCTCCTCGTAGGTGGTGATCGGCGCCAGCTGCGAGTAGCGGAGATTGAGCTTGGTGTAGGCGTCGAACACACCGCGCGAGATCCATTCGGCATCGTCGGCGCCGGTCAGCACGCCCTCGGACTTCTTGCCCATCACGATCGCGGTGCCGGTGTCCTGACACATGGGCAGGACACCACCGGCGGAGATGTTGACGTTCTTGAGCAGGTCGAGCGCCACGAAGCGGTCGTTGCCCGACGCCTCCGGGTCGTCGATGATCTTGCGCAGCTGAGCGAGATGAGCCGGCCGCAGGTAATGGCTGATGTCGTGCATCGCCTCGGCGGTCAGCTTTTGGATCGCCTCGGGCGCAACCTTGAGGAAGGTCTGACCTTCGACGTCGACGCTGGTCACACCTTCGGTGGTGATCAGGCGATACGGGGTGTCGTCGGCGCCGGCGGGAAGCAGATCGCTGTAACGGAACTCGGGAGCGGGGGCTGTGTCACTCACCGGAGAATCGTATCGTGGCCGCTCAGCGGCCTTCCCGCCCGCCAGTGTGCTGGTGTTCTGGATCACACTGACTCAGGTACAACGCCTGTCGTCAGATACATGTGCCGCACCACGTGTATTCGGCGACAGGCGTTGTGTTCGGCTCGGGCGGGAGTCGGACAACCACCCGGGAAGGGCGGCTGGGCGGCCGACTAGATGTCGAGGCGGGCGTACTCGCGCAGCTTGGCGGTCTGGTGCACGGCTTCGATCCGGCGGATCGTGCCCGACTTGGACCGCATCACCAGCGAGCGCGTGGTGGCTCCGTTGGGGCGATAGGTGACGCCGCGCAACATGTCGCCGTTGGTGACGCCGGTGGCGCAGAAGAAGGAGTTCTCGCCGCGGACCAGGATGTCGTTGGTCAGCACGCGGTCGAGATCGTGTCCGGCGTCGATGGCCTTCTGCCGCTCGGCGTCGTCACGCGGCCAGAGCTTGCCCTGGATCTCGCCGCCCATGCACTTCATCGCAACCGCGGTGATGATGCCCTCGGGGGTTCCGCCGACGCCCATCAGCATGTCGACGGTGCTGTAGTTGTCGGCGGCGGCGATCGCGCCGGCGACGTCGCCGTCGGAGATGAGTCGGATCTTGGCGCCGGCCTTGCGGATCTCGCCGATCAGATCGGCGTGACGTGGGCGGTCGAGGACGACCACGGTCAGGTCGGCGATGTCGATGCCCTTGGCCTTGGCGACGGAGTTGATGTTCCACTCGACGGACTCTTCGATGTTGATCGCGCCCTTGGCCTCCGGGCCGACGGCGATCTTGTCCATGTAGAAGACCGCCGACGGGTCGTACATGGTGCCGCGCTCACTCACCGCGATGACGGCGATCGAGTTGGGCCGACCCTCGGCCATCAGGGTGGTGCCGTCGATGGGGTCGACCGCCACATCGCACTCGGGGCCCTGGCCGTTGCCGACTTCCTCGCCGTTGAACAGCATCGGCGCCTCGTCCTTCTCGCCCTCGCCGATCACGACGACGCCGCGCATCGAGACGGTCGAGAGGAGTTCACGCATCGCGTCGACGGCGGCACCGTCGCCCTTCTTCTTCTCACCACGACCCACCCAGCGGCCGGCGGCGAGAGCAGCGGCCTCGGTCACTCGCACCAATTCCATCGCGAGGTTACGGTCAGGGGCCTGGGGGGAAGGGGACATGTCGGACTCCTCGGCGTGGCGGCGGTGACACTTCGACAACAAAGCGATTGTCCTCATCCTTGCATGTCACACCCGGCGTTTGAGCAGCGACCCCGGCTGGAATACTGGCCGCCATGGCCGACAAACCCCGCATCCTGCACAGCAGCAAGGACATGATCTGGTCGCTGATCCCGCTGCTGATCATCTGCGCGATCGTGGCGATCGCGTCGGGGAACTGCTCGGTCGGCCTGTCGGGCCAGGCCTCGGACAATCGGATGGCGGAGTTCGACGTCACCCACGCTCTACAGGCCGATGCCCGCGACCTGCCGTTCCCCATCCGGCTGCCGGACACCCCGGAGGGCTGGAAACCCAACTCGGGTTCCACCCAGCCCGTGGGAGGCACCAACGTCAGCAACGTCGGCTGGATCTCCGACGTCGGAGCGTACGTCCAGCTCAGCCAGACCAACGCCAAGGAAGAGGACCTCGTCGTCCACCTCGGCGGGGATGACGCGCTGGGTGCCGGCACCCGCCAGGTCGGCGGCCGCGAGTGGGTCACCTACTCGACCTCCGACGAGAAGAAGTTCTGGATCACCGATCTCGGGGATGTCCGGATCGCCGTCTTGTCGCGGGGCCCGGACGACGACATGGCCGAGTTGGCCACCGCGGTGCTCGACGAGCAGCCACTTCCCGGCCGGGCCTGACGTAACCGTCGTCGTCACCTGACGTGAACTCGTCGGCCCTGTCCGCGTCGCATCCTGTCGCGTCGAATCCAGCCCGAGCCGACTCGGTCCCCGTCGACTCAGTCCTCGTCCGCCTCGCCGTCGGTGAGGACCGACTCGATCCGCTGACGTGCACCATCGAGATGTTCCTCGCAGCGGCGGGCCAACGCCTCACCCCGCTCCCAGAGGGCGAGCGACGCATCGAGATCGAGACCGCCGTGTTCCAGTGTCGTCACCACGTCGACGAGCTCGTCGCGGGCAGCTTCGTACCCGAGTTCCTCCACGGGCACCCAGTCCTCGCCGGCGTCCGAGTCCGTCTCGGTCATGTCCCCGTTCACAGTGGGTCTCCTTCGGTCACACGGGCGGTCGCGGCACCATCGGCCACCCGGATGCGCACCTGCGCACCGGTCGGCATGTCCGAGACGGTGCCGACGACGTGAGGGTTGTCGATGTCGGTGCGTTGCACCACGGCGTACCCGCGCGCAAGTGTCTGTGCCGGTCCCAGTGTGGCAAGGCGTGCCGACAGGTGTTCGCGGCGGCGGTCCTCGGCGTCGACGTGCCGTCGGATGTCGCGGCGGATGTCGCGGCGCATCCGGTCGATGGCTTCGCCACGCGTGTCGATCATGGTGAACGGACGGGCCAGCACGGGCCGTGCCCGGAGTCCGTCGACGACGTGCGCCTGCCGTCGCACCCAGTTGCGCAGGGCGTGTGCGCTGCGCCGGCGTAGCTCATCGATCCCGGCCAGTTCCGCGGACACATCCGGCACGACCCGTTTGGCCGCGTCGGTCGGGGTCGCCGCGCGGACGTCGGCGACCAGGTCGAGCAGCGGGGTGTCCGGTTCGTGTCCGATGGCGCTGATCACCGGCGTGGTGCAGGCGGCCACCGCGCGAAGCAGCGCCTCGTCGGAGAAGGGCAGAAGGTCTTCGACGCTGCCGCCGCCACGGGCGATGATTATGACCTCCACATGGGGATCGGCGTCGAGGTCGGCGAGATGACCGAGGATCTTCGGGACGGCGGTCGGGCCCTGGACGGGAGCGTCGCGTACCTCGAAGCGCACCGCGGACCATCGGTCACCGGCCACGGTCATCACATCACGTTGGGCGGCACTCGCCCGTCCGCTGATGAGGCCGATGGCCTTGGGCAGAAACGGAATCGGCCGTTTCAGACGAGGATCGAACAGCCCTTCGGCGGTGAGCAGCCTGCGGAGGCGCTCGATTCGCAGGAGCAGTTCACCGACCCCCACCGGACGTATGTCGGTGACCCGCAAGGAGACGGTGCCGCGCCCGGTGAAGTATGTCGGCCGGCCCAACATGACAACCCGGCTTCCTTCGGTGAGCTCGACCTCGGTGCGATACAGCAGGTCCGGGCTGCAGGTCACCGAGATCGAGATGTCGGCGGCAGGATCGCGCAGGGTCAGAAAGGCGACGCGGGTTCCGGGCCGGCGATTGATCTGAGTCACCTGGCCTTCGACCCAGATCTGACCGAGCCGGTGGATCCAATCGGCGATCTTCGTGTTGACGGTCCGCACCGGCCACGGGTTCTCGGCCGAGTTCGGAGACGATGCCGCGTTCGATGATGCCGAGGTCACGTCGGCTGTTGCCGCTTGCTGTTCTGCGAGGCGATGCGATTGTCGATCATGGTGACGAATGGTGCCCGCGACTTGGTCGCACGCTCGTAGGAGGCGAGCTCCTCGAGTTCGGCGAGACCGACGCCGCGCAGCTTCGCACGCAGCTGGGCGAGGGTCAGATTGTCGTACTCGATGTACTCGACGATCTCCGGGACAGGGCCGTCGTGGTTCGAGCTCGCCGACGGGCCGCGCTCGGATTCCGACTCTGCGGAGCCGTCCCGGTTGATCATGTCCTCCGGAGGTGAGCTGTACAGGGCGAAGCGCCCGGTTGACGTGTCCGGTGTCGGGAGCGGTGCTTCGTCGGACGGCTGCTCTGCCGGCGGGGTCGGCTTGGCCGGTGGCTTCGTGGCCGGAGCGGCCTTCTTGGCGGTCTTCTTGGGCGTGGCCGGGGCTTTCACGGTGGGTGCGGTCGATGGCGGCGGTGCGGTCGTGGTCTCGCCGCGGCTCTCGATCGGCGTGCGGTCGGCCTCGGCGTCGATGGCGGCGTCATCGTCGTCGAACCGGGCCCATTCGGGCTGCTCGACGGGCTTGTCGAAGAGCATTTCGAGGGCGAGATCGCCCTTGATGGCGAGTTCGGCGATGTTCTGCTGCATCCGCATGCCGGCTTGGAGGGTCTGACTGACCGCTGTCATCGGCAGGGTGATGACCAGGGCGGGCAGCTTCTTGGTCTCCTCGATCGCGGTGACGACGAGGCCGGCCATGATGCGGGCCGGATAGGGTGCGCGAACCATGGCCCATACTCTGCCATTGGTTGTGGGTCGAGTCACCCCGGCGCCGGGAGCGCAGCGAGCGGGCCGTGGTGGGCGCGGCGCCGGGAGCGCAGCGAGCGGGCCGTGGTGGGCGCGGCGCCGGGAGCGCAGCGAGCGGGCCGTGGTGGGCGGGGCGCCGGGAGCGCAACGAGCGGGCCGAGTCGCCCCGGGCGTTTCCGGTTGGACCCGTACCCTGGACAGCATGGTTGATCGCAAACGTGTCCTGCTGGCCGAACCGCGTGGTTACTGCGCCGGGGTGGACCGTGCCGTCGAGACCGTCGAGCGGGCGCTGGACAAGCACGGCGCCCCGGTCTACGTGCGCAAGGAGATCGTGCACAACCGGCATGTCGTCGAGACCCTGACCGATCGTGGCGCGATCTTCGTCGGCGAGACCGACGAGGTTCCCGAGGGCGCCATCGTCGTGTTCTCCGCGCATGGCGTGTCCCCGGAGGTCCACCGCAGCGCGGCGGCCCGCAGCCTCAAGACCATCGACGCCACCTGCCCCCTGGTCACCAAGGTGCACCAGGAGGCCAAGCGATTCGCGCGTGACGACTACGACATCCTGCTCATCGGGCACGAGGGCCACGAAGAGGTCGAGGGCACCGCCGGTGAGGCGCCGGAGCACATCCAGCTGGTCGACGGCCCCGATCACGTCGACGACGTGGTGGTCCGGGACGAGTCGAAAGTCATCTGGCTGTCGCAGACCACACTGTCGGTGGACGAGACGATGGAGACGGTGAAGCGGTTGCGGGAGAAGTTCCCGCTGTTGGCGGATCCGCCGAGTGACGACATCTGCTACGCGACACAGAACCGGCAGGTGGCCGTCAAGGCGATGGCCCCGCAGTGCGATCTGGTCATCGTCGTCGGATCACAGAACTCGTCGAACTCCCAGCGTCTGGTGGAGGTGGCGCTGCAGAACGGCGCGTCGGCCTCCTACCTCGTCGACTACGCCCGCGACATCGACACCGCGTGGCTCGACGGTGTCACGACCGTCGGCGTGACATCTGGTGCCTCGGTACCCGAGGTGCTGGTGCGCGGAGTGCTCGACCTGCTCGCCGAGCATGGCTACGACACCGTCGACACGGTCAACACCGCCAATGAGACCCTCACCTTCGCGCTGCCGCGGGAGTTGCGTCCGGCGCGGAGCTAACCAGCTACGGGTATCGCCTGTCCCGCCCAGATCGGGGGCCGGCGATCGGCCCATGGCCGGGCCCGCTCGAGCTGGCCCGCCAGTCGGAACAGTCCGGCCTCGTCGCCGTAGGAACCGAGGAAGTGCACGCCGATCGGCAGTCCGTCGTCGTTCCACCAGAGGGGAACCGACATCGCCGGGTTGCCGGTGATGTTCGCGACGACTCCCGCGTAGGCGACCGTGGGTGCACCCGCCGCGATCGCGCGGGTCGGGTCCTGCGGGGTCGAGGTGATCTCGCCGATGAGGGCGGGTGGCGTGGACAGGGTCGGGGTGAGCCAGACGTCGATGCTGGTGAGGAACGACGCGACGGTTCGTGCGAACCGCTGGCAGGTCTCGATCGCGAGCAGGTACTGTCCGGCGCTGACCTGCTCGCCCTTCTCCCAGTAGTAGCGGGTGAGTGGCTCGATCTCGTCGGCTCCGGGAATTCGTCCCAGGCGCCGCATCCAGTAGCCGAGTATCCAGGCTGTGGCGGAATGGAATACGTCGCCGATCGCCGCACCGACCTCGGGTGTGAGTCCGGGCAGGTCGATCTCGATCATCTCGTGGCCCAGGTCCGAGCAGAGTTCGGCGGCGTCGCGCAGGGCCGCGATGCAGTCCGGGTGGCCGGGCGTGCCCTCGGGGGTGCGTTCGGTGAAGCCGATGCGGAGTCGACCCGGATCGCGGCCGACCTCGTCGAGGAATGCGCCGGACCGAGGCGGAGCCACGTAGGGATCACCCAGCGCAGCACCGCATGTCGCATCGAGCAGGGCCGCACTGTCACGGACCGAGCGGGTGAGCGCATGTTCGACGGCCCAGCCGCTGATCGCGTCGCCGTACTCCGGGCCGAGCGGATTGCGAGCGCGGGTGGGCTTCAGCCCGAACACGCCGCATGCCGATGCCGGGTAGCGCAGTGACCCGCCGAGGTCGTTGCCGTGAGCCAGAGGAACCATTCCCGCCGCCACGGCCGCAGCCGATCCGCCGCTGGAACCGCTCGTCGACCGAGAGGGGTCCCACGGATTGCGGGTGGGTCCGTGCAGCATGGGCTCGCAGGTCGGGACCATGCCGAACTCCGGTGTGTTGGTCTTGCCGAGAACGATCAGGCCCGCGGCGCGCCATCGGCGCACCAGTTCGCTGTCGGTGTCGGAGATCAGCCCGTCGACAAATCTCGAGCCCTCGTGAAACGGCGTCCCTGCTATCTCGACGACCAGGTCCTTCGCGAGGAAGGGCACACCGGCGAGCGGGGCGTCGGTCCGCATCGTCGCGGCTGCTTCGAGCGCTTGGTCGTACGTTCGCGTGATGACCGCGTTCAGGGTGCCGTCGACCGCCTCGATCCGGTTGATCGCGGCTTCGGTGAGTTCGATGGCGCTGATCTCGCCCGACCGAACACGCTGTGCCATCGCGACCGCGTCGTCGTCCATGATGTCCTCCGTCCGTCGGATCTTCCCGTCAGTGAGTAGTGCGCGAGGTCTGATCTAGCGGTCCGCGATATGCCATGTCGCGCCTGCGTTCATGAGGGTCGATGCTCGTCGGCCCGCATCTGACAGGAGAAGGGACGCGATCATGACCATCGAGATCACCAGCGAACAGAATGTCGAGCAGGACGTGGAACAGACCATGGGCCGTCTGGAAGCCGATCTGGCGGGCACCCTCGGGGTCCTGCTGGTCTCGTTGGGCACCCGCAGCGGTCTGTGGGAGGCGCTGGCCGGCGCCGGGCCCCGGACGGTCGCCGAGGTCGCCGCCAAGGTGGGCGTCGACCGAGCACTGGTCCGTGAATGGCTACGCGCGCAAGCTGCAGGCGGGTACCTCGACCATGACGCCGACGACCATGACTCTGCCGCCGACACCTTCAGCCTGCGCGACGGAGCGGGCGCCGTTCTCGTCGGCGGACCTGGTGCGTCCATGGTCGAGGCCTGCGTCGAGATGTTCTCGTCGATGTGTGAGAGCTTCGACGCCTTCTCCGAGTCATTTTGCAGCGGTGAAGGTTTCGGTTGGCATCAACGGAGCTCGGCGCACTGGCACGGCACCGATCTGCTGACCAGGACGGCACTCCCGCCCGAGCTCATCGCGGCCGCACTGGAGCAAGTTCCCGACGTGCACGAGACGTTGGCGGCCGGCGGCCGAGTGATCGATGTCGGCTGCGGATACGGCGCACCGACCACGGCGATCGCCCGGCGCTATCCGCGCGCTGACGTGATGGGCATCGACTACCACGACGCGTCGATCATGCAGGCACGGTCGGCGGCGGCCGCCGCGGGAGTCGGCAATCTCCGGTACGAGGTCGGCACGGCAGGAGATCTCGCGGCTTCGGATGCCACACTGATCACCTTCTTCGATTCCCTGCACGACATGGGCGACCCGCTCGGCGCCCTCGCCGCGGCCCGCGCGGGCCTGGCCGCCGACGGAGCGGTGGTGCTGTTCGAACCGCCAGGAGGTGATGAGGTGGTCGACAACATGAATCCCGGCGGGCGGATGTTCTACGCGGTCTCCACTCTGGTGTGCACTCCGAACGCCGTCTCGCAGCGCACCGAGGACGAGACCGCCTCGGAGCCGCTCGGGGCGCTGGCGGGTCCGCGGGTCCTGACCGATCTGGCCCACCAGGCCGGCTTCTCGTCCGTGCTCCAGCTCGACGTCGGCGCCCCGATGAACCTGATCTTGCAACTACGGCCCTGACCGGCAACGATTGCGTCATGGGCGGCACCACCGAGTTGCTCGGGCGCGGCCACGCCGTCGCGGTGTTCGATTCTGCACTCGAGAGTGCGAGTTCGGGTGTCGGCGGCTTCGTCCTTGTGTCCGGGGAAGCCGGGATCGGCAAGTCCGCAGTCCTCGGCTGGTTGGTCGATCGTGCGACACCGACCTGTCGCGTGCTCCGGGGGTTCTGCTGGGAACACGGCGGCGCACCCCCGTACTGGCCGTGGTCGCAGGTCTTGCGGGCCGCCGAGCCGACCCCCGCGGCCCTGGGTGAGGCTGCTCGGTTGCTCGACCCGGTAGAGGCGAGCGTGACGGGAGGGGTAGCCGAGGCCGCCGATGCGCAGTTCCGACTCCTGGACTCAGTGTCACGCTTTCTGGTCCATGCATCGGCCGATCGGCCGGTGGTCGTGGTCATCGATGATCTGCACTGGGCCGATGCGGGATCCCTCGTCATGCTGTCGTTTGTGGCGCGTGCGGTGCGTGACGCACCGGTCCTGCTGGTGGGCGCCTACCGCGATACGGAAGCACCCGAGGCGCTGCTCGAATTGGCCGGTTCCGCGCTCGCGCTGCCACTGTTCGGACTCGGTCGTGCCGAGGTGGAGGCGATGGTGTCCGGTATGCCGGGGCCGGCTGTCGCGTCGTCGGTGGTCGAGAAGGTGTGGCATCGCAGCGGGGGCAACCCGTTCTTCGTCGGTGAACTCATCCGTCTTGTACAGGCCCACGGATCGGCGCAGCCGCCGAATCGACTGCCCGCGAGCATCATCGAGACCGTGCGGCGTCGCCTTGCGCGGTTGTCGAGCACCTGCGTACGCCTCCTGGACTGGGCTGCCGTCGCCGGGCGCGAGATCGAGATCCCCCTCCTGGTCGCGGCCGGGGCGGTCGAGGACGCAGACGTCGCTCGGGACGAGCTCGCGCAAGCCGAGCGGGCCGGCATCATCACCGTGGATCCGCCTGCATTCGTTCATGACCTGTATCGCGATGCCGTCCTCGAGGACATGGGCGCCGCGGCGCGCCGAGACATCAATCTCGCCCTCGGGCATGTCCTCGAACGGCTCGATGGCCCTGACTCGGCTGCCCGTGCGGCGAGCCACCTGTTGGCCGCAGGATCGTCGGCGACCGTCGATGCCATCGCCGCATCACTACGGGCAGCCGATCTTGCGACGGCCCGACTCGGTCATGAGGCATCGATCGGGCACTACCGACATGCATTGGCGCTCATGGGGTCCGGATCTGAGCGAGACGCGGTGGAGTTGAGACTGGCACTGTCCCAGGACCGGGCCGGACACCTCGACGACGCGCGCGACTCCTACCGCCGGGTGATCGAGACCGCCAGCGAGCGTGGCGATGCCGAACTGTTCTCCCGTGGCGCGCTCGGCCTGCAGTCACTCGGCCACCGGTCCGGTGATCAGGACACGGAGGTGATCGCTCGCCTTGCCGAGGCGACGGCGCTGCTGGCATGCGGGCCGGCCGCCGTCCGATCGCGTGTGGCCGCGGCATCCGCGCGGGCATCGATCCACGGATCCGCCAGTGCTCCCGGTGCAGCGGAGCCGATCCGGATGGCCCGACGAGCGGTGGCGCTCGCCGAGGAGGGCGACGATGCCACCGCGCTCGCCGACGCAAATCTCGCGTTGCACGACGCGCTCTGGGTGCCCGGGAGTTCGGCCGACCGCTTACCGGTGGTGGACGCGATGATCGGCGCCGCTGAGCGCGGAGGCGATCCCGATCTGGTCGCCCAGGGTCACCTGCTGCGCGCCACGGCTCTGCTCGAGATCGGGGATCGTGCGGGCCGTGACGAGCTCCTCACCTACGTGGATCTTGCCGCTCGGCTCGGTCATGCGCGCGGTCGGTGGGGATCTCTCACCCGCAAGGCGACGTTCGCGCAACTGTCCGGTCAAGCCGCTGAAGCCGCGGAGTTGGGGGAGGAGGCGCTCGAACTCGGCAGGGCCATCGCCGAGCCGGACGCCATGGGGTGCTTCTGTACGCAACGCTGGTCACTGGTGGCCCTCGGTATCCGTGAGCCTCCGGCGGTGCTCGACGCCGCTGACCCGCTTTGGCCGTTGTTTCCTCTCATGCGTGCGTGGCCTCCGGCCGTGCGTGGCGAGTTCGAACTGGTGCGCGAACTGTTGGGGGACTTCAGCGTTGTCGCGGTCACACCGTCCACCGATCTGGAGAAGCTCGCGATCGCTGCAGTGGTGTTCGCCGCGGTCGGCACAAATGACCAACGCCGGTGGACGTACCATTCGCTGCTGCCTCACGCCGGACTGCACGTCGTCGTCAGCGGGTGTGCCGCCTATCACGCGGCCGTCGATCACCATCTCGGCATGCTGGCTGCGTCGTTAGGCGACTTGGCCTCGGCGCGCGGCCATCTCACCGATGCGCTCCACATGCACACCCACCTCGGCGCCGCCGGCTGGGCGGAGGTAACCCGTCAGGCGCTCGAGCAACTGGATCAGAGGTTGCCGGACAACGAGTTCCACATGGTCGACGACCAGTGGACCTTGTCGTTCGCAGGTCGTCGCGTGACGCTGCCGAACGCCAAGGGCCTCGCTGACCTGCAGGCGATCATCGCCGGTCACGGGCGCGCGATCCACGTGATCGACCTGCTCGGACCCGACGTCGCGGCCACCGTCGGATGGACTGGTTCCGACCGGGTCCTCGACGATCGCGCAAAGGGAGAGTACAAACAGCGCATCGATGAATTGGGCGCGCAGATCGCTGATGCCGAGGACATCGGTGATTCCGTTGGTGCACAACGTCTCGGCGATGAACGATCCGCCATCGTCGCCGAGCTCGCTGCGGCCAGCGGTATCGGTGGACGTGATCGTCGGCTCGGTGATGTGACGGAGCGCGCGAGAAAGACGGTGGGCGCCCGAGTCCGCGGAAGCATCGTCAAGATCGAGCGAGTTCATCCGGAACTTGCCGTGCACCTGCGGGCGTCCGTGCATCTCGGAACGACCTGTTCATACCTACCGTTGTCGCCGGTCGACTGGCGATGCGGCACAGGAGATGTGGCACAAGGGGTGCCGAGACTGGGTATGCCGTCACGGGAATGATGGTTGACCCGGCGTTCGCGTCGCCGAGGCCGTGAACCGATCGTGTTGGAGGATGCCGAAGCTGTTCTTGCGCAGAATAATTCTTGTCGGAGGGTTCCGATATTCTGTGCCCAGTTGAAGTGATGCGGGTTGTCCACAATCCCCACCGACGATGAAACTTTCGTGTCGGTGGTCTCGGATAGTCTGTGGTCAGTGAATTCGTCACGGGGGCTGTGGTTTTTGATGACGGGCTGAGGTTGTCGTCCTGTCTGTATTGCGTGTGCGAGCGTCACCAGCTCGGTCCCTGGGGGGCCGCCCTGAGGCGCCGCCCTGAGGCGCCGCCCTGAGGCGCCGCCCTGAGGAGCGAGCTGGCGAGCGTCACGAAGGGAGCGAGCGTGCGAGCGTCACGAAGGGGGTGTGGTGTTCTCTTATTCTGATTCGGTTGCTGATGATTTGGTTATGTCGTCGGCCGGGTCGGCGGATCTGGTGGCCGAGGCGTGTGCTGCGTTGCGGTTGAGTCGTCAAGCTGAGGCGCGGGCGTTGTTGTTGGCCTTTCGGATCGGTGAGCAGGTGCATGACGATCTGATGGTGGCGTTGGGTCCGCGCGCGCAGATGAAGGTGCGTCGTCATGCGGAGAAGGCGGCGGTGGGGGAGATCTCGCTGCAGTTGGGGTTGTCGCGGACCAAGGCCGGCAAATGGTATCGGTTGGGGTCGGCGTTGCAGCTCAGGCCGAAGCTGCGGATGGCGTATCTCGACGGTGATTACAGCACCAATCGGTTGTCGGAGTTGGTGCATTTTGTGGAAGCGGCACCCGATGTCACACAGCATGATTCGACTCCCGACACGGACGCCGCGGGCTCAGGTGGCGGTGACGACGACTCTGCCACCGACACCGACACCGGCATCGACACCGACATCGACGCCGAGCCTGCGACGTCCGATCCGGCTGACACGTCCGGTCCGGCTGACACATCTGATCCGGCTGACACGTCTGATCTGGCTGACACGTCTGATCCGGCTGACACCGCCGAGCCGGTCACTGATGTGGAGGACATTGCTCTGAAGTATGGGGCGCGTCCGACGACGGACACGGTGTTGCGCGATGAGTTGGCCGGGGTGGCGATCGGGCTGGATCCGGAGGGGGCGGCCGAGGCGCGCAGGGAGTTCGGTCGGGCGTGGCAGAACGTGACCGTGGCCACTGACAGTTCGGGCATGCCAACATCGATGCCTGTGTGCCGGCCGAGTACGGGGTGTTTCTGCGTGCGGGGATCGCGGCGTTGCTGCGTGCGCGGGTGTGTCGGCGCGATCCGCGCACGCTGGGTCAGCAGCGGGTCGACGCGTTGGCCGAACTCATCGGTGTCCCCGGGGTGCGGCTGACGTGTCGGTGTGGCGACGATGACTGCCCGGTCGGCAGCGGTCCGGCCGATCCTAGCTGTGGGCCGACCGATCCGACCCAGTCCCCCGCACCCGACGGCGGCCGAGACGGTGACCATGATGGTGGCGACGCAACTGACATCGACGGTTCAAACGATGATGGCGCCCTACCTGAACGCAGTAACCGCTGCGACGACGCGGCCCGCGATGAAACCCGTGCCGACGGCACAGATTCAGCACGGGCTGACAACACGGTCGCCGACGCCGAGCCGGACCCCGCATCCGAGCCGGACGGTGCATCCGGGTCCGCGCTCACCCCGGCTCCCAATCCGTGGACGCTAGAACTGGGCCCGGATGGCATCGAGGTGCCCCGGTTGCGTGGCTACGGGGCGATCGATCCCGCTCTGGCTGACCGGCTGAGCGATCGGGCCACGCTGATCACCCTGCCGAACCACCAGAACCGCCGACCGTCGGGGCTGATCGTGCTCGGCGAGCGTGGACCGGGCCCACCGGTCGATCCGTCCGGACACGGTGGCCACGACCTGCCGCCGCCGGGTGCGTTGACCTATGCGCCGTCGGCGAAGGTGCGTGAGCAGGTTCTGTTGTCGGATTGGTACTGCCGGTATCCGTTCTGCGGGCGACCCGCGCACGAATGCGAGCTCGATCATCTGGTGAAGTTTCGGCGTGGCGACCCGCAGACCGGTGGTTGGACGCTGCCCGCAAACCTGGTGCCGCTGTGCCGGCCGGATCATCAGCGCAAGCATCTGGGCATGTGGATACCGACGATGAACATCGACCGCACCATCACCTGGCGCAACCCGGTCACCGGGAAGGTCATCGTCACCTACCCGCGGTAGCCGGCCCAACGCGGGCGCATCCTCGCAAGCTCGGAGGCTCCTCAGGGACCGGATGGTGACGCCCGCAGGCTCGGAGGTACCTCAGGGCGCGGGTGGTCACGCATCCTCGCAAGCTCGCGCGTCAGGATTCTCCCGCATCCTCGCAGGCTCGCGCGTCAGGATTTTCCCGATCCCTGAGGAGGTCCGGAGCGCTAGCGGAGGGCCGTCACGAAGGGGCGCCCCTTCGTGACGCATCCTCGCAGGCTCGGAGGCTCCTCAGGGACCGGGTGGTGACGCCTCGCAAGCTCGGAGGCTCCTCAGGGAGCGGGGGGTGACGCATCCTCGCAGGCTCGGAGGCTCCTCAGGGAGCGGGTGGTGACGCCTCGCAGGCTCCTCAGGGAGCGGGTGGTGACGCATCCTCGCAGGCTCGGAGGCTCCTCAGGGAGCGGGTGGTGACGCCTCGCAGGCTCCTCAGGGAGCGGGTGGTGACGCTCCCGAGGTCACTCGCCTCCGAGCGGCGCCTCAGGGGATGACTTGACTAGAACTCATCCGGACTCAGTCGTCGAACGCGGCGGTGCGGTAGCGCGATGGCGAGTACCGCGGCGATGACCGCCGCGCAGACACCGACTCCGACGAGTGCGACGTTGCGGGCGGTGTGGTCGGGCGGGATGTCCGGGGCGGGTGCGGCGATCGCCTTCGACTCGGTGGGATCAGCTCGGTCGCCGGGAATCTCGCTGGTCAGCGCCGCGACCGGATCGATCACCCCGTAGCCGATCACGGTGTCATGGCCAGTGCCGGGCGCATGTGCGGTCCGGATGATGCGGTCCATGACCTCTCTCGGTCTCAGCCGAGGGAAGCGCGACCGCACGAGTGCCACCGTCCCGGCGACATACGGTGTCGCGAAGCTGGTGCCGACGATGGGGATCGGGCCGTCCTGCCCCTGCTGGGCGTCGACCAACCTCGACGATCCGCGTGTGCTGTCGAGGCTCACGATGTCGGTGCCGGGGGCGGCGACGCTCACCCAGGGTCCGTGCAGGCTGAACCCGCTGGGTGCGCCGGTCCCGGCATCGACCGCGGCAACCGCGAGAACATAGGGCGAGAACCAGGCCGGGCTGGCGATGGTCTCGACCGAGCCCCAGCCGCTCGTGTCGGCAGGCGACGGCGTCGGATTCTGTTCCCGACAACCTGAACTGGGCGACAGATTGCCGGCTGCGACGACGACCACGACGTCGTGGTCATAGGCGTATTTGACTGCTGCACCCAAAGACTTGTCGTTGAGTCTGGTACCCGCCGGGGCGCAGGCGACCTCGGAGATGTTGATGACGGTGGCACCGAGATCGGTGGCCCGTACGACCGCGTTGGCCAGTGTCGCGACCGACCCGTAGCCGGAACCGACTGTGGGATCGGCCTCCGCAGAACTTCGCCGATCCTTTGCCGAGTAGGCGCCGCTCGACTGTCGGATCGAGATCAGCGACGCGTCGGGCGCGACGCCCGCGAATGCGTCCCGGGGACTCGGCCGTGCGGCGATGATGCCGGCCACGAGTGTGCCGTGCGCGTCGCAGTCGACGAGCCCATTGCCCGACGACACATAGTCGCCACCGGCCTGGACCCGACCCAACCGCGGGTGCGGGGTGACACCGGTGTCGATGACGGCGACCTTCTGGCCGCGGCCGCTACTGAACCGCCAGGCCTCCGGAAGGTTCATCATCGACTGGGCTGCAGTCGGTTTCGAGTTGTCGTGGCGGCCGGTGGCCAACGGCTCGGCGCACAGCGTGCGCTGCTCGGTGGGTTCCGGAGGTGTGACCGGCGCCGAACGCACGAGTGCGGTCGAGTCGATGACCGGTGGCGTCATCGCGGCCGCAGGTGCACCGGCGATCGAGGCGTTCACGGCGATGGTCGACAGAAGTGCGCCGATGATGCCCGTCGCGCGCCGACGCACGTCAGATCTCCCGGACGATTTGGTACAGGTCGAGGATCCACAGCAGCAGTGGCACGATGATCGCGACGAGGACGTACTCGACGATCTCGGCTGCACGCCGCATCACCGGTGAGAACTCCTGGTTGGGTGCCACCACGCCGAGGACGAAGGCGGCCCCGACGATCACCATGGCCACGACGAAACCGATCACCGGCCAGTTGTCGGAGCCGAACGCGAGGCCGGTGGTGAGGGTGACCAGGGTCAGCGAACCGCCGGCGATGAGGAAAGCTGCCTGAGCCAGGTCGCTGTGCGAACGGCCGCGCAGGCACATGACAACTGCGACGATGGCCGCATACGCGGCGGCCTTGGGTGCGAAACCGGCCAGGGGGGCTGCCGCCATGACGGCACAGGCCGCGGTCACCAGCGACGTCCCGGCGACAATGCCGGTCAGATAGGCGTTCGCGACATACGAACGACGTTCCAACGCATCAGCCTTGGGCAAGGCCATCGCGCCGATGGCGCCGATTCCCTCGATCGCCGGCTTGGGCTCGATCTCCTCGGCATCGATCGCTGCACCGGCAGTCGGTACCGGGGGCAGGGGCAGTTTGGCGAGCATGATCGTCGCGCGGGGCGCCATCGCGAGCACGAGAAGCCCGATGGCGGCCAGCACTGCGGCGATGTCGGCGACGTCGACATCGAGCAGCAGGTCCGCCGCGCAGCCGCCACCGGCGAGCACCATCGCGGTGGTGACCGCACTGTGCAGGGCGGGACCGGTGGCGATCAGACGGTAGGAGACGACGATTCCGACGAGCGTGAGCGCGCACCCCAGAGTCAGATGCGCGGCGCCGAACCGGCCGGGAACCAGCAACATGCCGGTGACGAAAAGCTGTGGCACCGCCGTCGCGACGAGGACACTCGCGCTCATCTCGTCGCGGTAGTGGCGCGCCACGATGGTGCCCGCGGTGAGTAACGCGATCGCGGCGAGCGCGCTGAGCGTGGCAATCCACAAGGCCCCGCTCGTCGATCGGTAGGTACCGAGCGCCACGGCGGCACCGACCGATGCGAACAGTGCCACGGTGAACCCTGCATAGCGGGCCGACCTGGCCGACCAAGCGGCGAACCGAGATTCATTCAAACGGGCGACAGCGTCGACCACGTCGTCGAAGAGTGCCGGCGACTCACCGGTACGAATAGGGCGGAGAACGAGCAGGTCACCGTCGCGAATTCCGGATTCCGACAACGAGCGGTTCGGAGCAATCGGTTCCTGCCCGACGAGACCCAGGGTCCAGCGATTCTGACGGTCCCGGGGACGGTTGTCACCGTCGTCGGGGTCGTCCGGATCGCGCCGCGCGGGACTACGCGACTCAATCTGCGCGACCAGGTCGGGTATGAGCGCGGCGATCGGCATCGCCGCAGGTAGACCCACATCCAACTGGGTGTTGCCGCCGAGCACGGACACCCGGACGAGCTCCGGTTCGATGCCCGCCCGGCCACGCGCACCGGCTTGTCCGCCGGCCGCCGGCCCCGGCCCCGGCGAATGTGACAGCATTGTTTGCGAATCCAGAGTCGACATCTGGTGGATCCTCCCCGCCCTGTTCGCGGTTACCATGCGAACCGCGTCAATTGTGTACTAGCGCGGCCCTGTCGGGACAACTCGGGGCGGCACGATCGGTCGGGGGGAAGATCGCGTGGTGACAACTACGGAGGGGTTCGTCCGCCGTGCGCGGATCACACCTCCGCGGGCACCCGGCGGTGAGCTGAACATCGCGCCGCCGCCGGACGTGCCGCGGGTCGTGCCGGGCAGCATGCTCATGAAACTGCTGCCGGTCGTGATGGTGGTGGCGGTCGTGGGCATGGTCGCGATGATGTTCGCGACCGGTGGACGCAACATCCTGTCGAACCCGTTGTTCATGATGTTCCCGCTGATGATGCTGATGTCGATGTTCGGCATGTTCGCGGCAGGCGGGCGCGGCGGCGGGAAAAAGGCGGCCGAGCTCAACGAGGAACGCAAGGACTACTTCCGCTACCTCGGCCAGACCCGCGCCCAGGTGATGGACACGGTGGCCGCACAGCGCGCCGCCTTGTCGTGGAGCCATCCCGACCCGGCGGCGTTGCTCGACATCGTGGGCAGCCGGCGGATGTGGGAGCGGCGACCGACCGACAGCGACTTCGCCCACGTCCGAGTGGGTGTCGGGTCGCAACGACTCGCCACCCGCCTGATGCCGCCCGAGACCGGCCCTCTCGAGGACCTCGAGCCGGTGTCGATGGTGGCGCTGCGTCGTTTCGTTCGCACCCACTCCGTCGTGCACCGGCTGCCGACTGCGATCTCGCTGCGCGGTTTCCCCGCGGTCAACATCGAGGGTGCTCGCCAAGAGACCCGGGACCTGGTGCGCGCGATGATCGTCGAGCTGTGTGCCTTCCACGGACCGGACCACATGCACATCGCCATCATCACCGGGGACCCGGCGGGTGAGGCCTGGGACTGGGCGAAATGGCTTCCGCACGTGGGCCATCCGACATTGCGGGACGGGCTCGGCGCCATGCGGATGATCTACCCGACGCTGGCCGACTTCGAGAACTCGATGGCCTCGGATCTGCTCGAGCGCGGGCGTTTCAGTCGTTCCGCGCCCCCCACGCCCGGTCGTGCGCATCTCGTGGTGGTGCTCGACGATGGCCACGTGGCCGGCGACGAGCGGTTGATCAACGATGCGGGGATGGAGGGTGTCACCGTCCTCGATCTGACCGCCCCGCCGGACGGGCTCGCCGCACGCCGTGGTCTTCAGCTGGTCGTCCGCAACCGAAAGGTGGCGGCGCGCAGTGCTTTCGGTGTCGAGGAGTTCGCCGACATGGACTCGCTGACGATCCCCGAGGCCGAGACCCTCGCCCGCCGCATGGCACGGTACCGGCTGGCCACGGCGGCGGCGCTGGCGAACCTGGAGACCGAGGCGACCTCGAGCGACCCGGGTCTGCCCGCACTGCTCGGTATCACCGATGCCACGCGCTTCGAACCCACCGTGGGCTGGCGCGGCCGCACCGGACGTGACCGGTTGCGGGTGCCGATCGGTATCACGCCCAGTGGTACCCCGGTCGATCTGGACATCAAGGAGAGCGCACACGGCGGAATGGGTCCGCACGGCCTATGCATCGGCGCGACCGGGTCGGGCAAGTCGGAGTTCCTGCGCACTCTGGTCCTGGCGATGCTCGCGACCCATTCGCCGACCGAGCTGAATCTCGTGCTGGTCGACTTCAAGGGAGGTGCGACATTCCTGGGACTGGAGTCTGCGCCGCACGTGGCCGCGATCATCACCAACCTCGAGCAGGAACTGTCGATGGTCGACCGGATGAAGGACGCGCTGTCCGGAGAGATGAACCGCCGTCAGGAATTGCTGCGCAGTGCCGGCAATTTCGCCAACGTCAGTGATTACGAACGGGCCCGTGCGTCCGGGGTGCGCCTCGAGCCGCTGCCCGCGCTGTTCATCGTCGTCGACGAGTTCTCCGAACTGCTCGCACAGAAGCCGGATTTCGCGGAACTGTTCGTCGCGATCGGCCGGCTCGGACGGTCGTTGCACATCCACCTGTTGTTGGCCTCGCAGCGGCTCGAAGAGGGCAAGCTGCGCGGACTCGACAGCCACCTCTCCTATCGCATCGGACTGAAGACGTTCTCGGCCAATGAGTCCCGATCGGTACTCGGCGTTCCTGACGCCTACCACCTGCCGAGCGTGCCCGGATCGGCATACCTCAAGTGCGATTCCGCGGAACCGGTGCGGTTCAACACCTCCTACGTGTCGGGTCCATATCTCCCACCGGTCGCCGACGGAGCGCTCGAGGACATGGCGGTCTACACCGGACCACTGGGACGCATGAAGGTGTTCACCGCGCTGCCGGTGCCCCTGGAGGACGGTGCGGCCAGCTCGTCGGTCCTCGATCAGGCGCAAGCCCTGCTGGACGAGGAGCCACCGCAGGAGCCGGAGGTGCCCGCCTACGACGACCCTGCCGCGGCATCGATACCGACGTTGCTCGATACGCTCGTCGGGCGCATGGCAGGGCACGGTCCACCCGCACACGAGGTCTGGCTTCCACCTCTCGACGAGTCCCCGACGGTCGATCAGCTGGTTGGACGTCGCGACTGGTCGGCGCCGGGCGCGCTGGGCGATCTGCGCCTGCCCGTCGGCGTCGTCGATCGCCCGTATGACCAGCGTCGCGACGTTCAGCTGCTCGATCTGGCGGGCGCCGCCGGCAACGTCGCCGTTGTCGGTGGTCCGCAGTCGGGCAAGTCGACCGCGTTGCGCACGATCGTCATGGCGGCGGCGGCCACCCACACGCCGGAACAGGTGCAGTTCTATTGCCTCGACTTCGGCGGCGGCAGCCTCGCGTCGATCGCCGGGCTCCCGCATGTGGGCTCGGTGGCCTCCCGAGGCGACATGGACGCTGTGCGGCGCACGGTCGCCGAAGTGAGCGCCATCGTCCGCAGCCGCGAATTGTTGTTCGCCCGTCTGGGTATCGAATCCATGCGCGACTACCGCGCACGCCGACGTGAGGCGTTCGCCGGGGGAGCGGTCGACGAATCCGACCCGCTGAGCGCGGATCGCCATGGCGACGTGTTCCTGGTTCTCGACGGTATCGGTGTGCTGCGCAACGAGTTCGATTTCCTCGAGGACCAGATCAACGCGATCGTCCAACAGGGACTGTCCTACGGCGTGCACGTGATCGTCACCGCCTCGCGGTGGGCCGAGGTCCGCCCGGCGGTGAAAGACCTCATGGGCAGCCGGATCGAGCTCAAACTCGGTGACGCCATGGACTCGGAGATGGGACGTCGGGCCGCGGCACTCGTGCCGCACAACCGTCCGGGTCGCGGCCTCACGCCGGAGGAGCTGCACATGCTGATCGCGCTGCCGCGTCTGGACGCGGTCAGCGCGGTCGAGTCGCTCCCGGCCGGCGTGCAGCAGGCGACCGACAAGCTCGCGACCGCCTACCGGGGTCGTGAGGCCATGGTCGTGCGCAAGTTGGGCAACGAGATCGCCCAGGCAGAGATCGACACCCGACTCGAGCGGGCCGGACGGGCGTTGGCCCCGACCCAGGTGGCGATCGGCGTCGGGGAGCTCGAGCTGGCGCCGGTGGTACTCGATTTCGGTGTGCAGCCGCATTTCATGGCGTTCGCCGACGTGGAACACGGCAAGACGAACCTTTTGCGCAACATCGTGACCGGCCTCGTACGCAACTCCACCCCGGAACAGGTCAAGATCGTGTTGGTCGACTATCGCCGGACCATGCTGGGCATCATCGAGGGCGATCATCTGGCCGGCTATGCCAGCTCGGCGAACACCGCGGTGCCGATGATGACCGAGCTCGCCGCTCACTTCTCCGGGCGCCTGCCACCGGAGAACGTGACACCGCAGCAACTGCGGGATCGTTCCTGGTGGTCGGGCCCCGACATCTACGTGATCATCGATGACTACGACATGGTGTCGACCGGGTCGAGCAACCCGATGGCGCCCTTGGTCGACATGGCGTCGCACGCGCGGGACATCGGGATGCACATCATCCTCGCGCGGCGTTCCGGAGGTCTCGGTCGTGCCATGTTCGACCCGCTGATCGGCCGACTGAAGGACCTGTCGTGCGACATGCTGCTGATGAGCGGTGACCGCGACGAGGGCTACATCACCGGTCGTGTGCGTCTGCAGCAGCTGATCCCGGGTCGGGGCGAGCTCGTCTCGCGGACCCGACCGCAGGAGATGATCCAGGTCGGCTACGTCGAGCCCCAGGTGTGATCCGCGGTGTCCGGTGTGCCGCGTCCGACCGTCGTCGACCTCGCGTACGGGCAGCTGTTGCTGACCGGAGACCGGACGGCCGACGTCTCTGACCTGCTCGCCGCGGTGGACGCGACGACGGTGGTGGTGGGCGGTGCCCGGCTCTACGGTCACCAGGCCTGGCAGGGAGTCTGGAGCGCACTGGGATTACCCGACGCCGGGCCCGACGGCCCGCTGCCCGTCGTCGTCGGGTACCCGAGCACGTGGGGACGGCTGCGGACGTCGGTACTGGCCGGCTCGACCGCCGACCTCTCGACGCCGGTGACCTTGGTGCCGCGGGCCGTGCTGATCGCACGGAGTCACTCCGACGGCGCGATGCAGCGCTGTGCAGTGGTGGAGACGGCACACGTGCCGTCCGGGCCCGTCGACCCAGCCCGGACTCCGGCCCGGGCCTGGGATGTGACACGACTTCGCCGCACGTCGACCGACTGGGAGATCGAGGCGTCCGAGGTTCTCGAACCCGACGCCGACGACGTCGCCACACGCACCGAGTCGATCGTGGACGACTCGGTCGAGGCGGTGTTCGTCGACGGGACCGATCCGGCGCAGGTGCGGTGTGCCGTCGACCTCGTCTGTACCCATGCACTGGCCGGCCGGGTCGTACCGGTCGACCGTCAGCTGATCCGACGCCATGGAAGGCGCGCCGGCGGGTCGGAGCCGAGCCCGTTGCTCGGCCCGAGACCGGCGAGCACGACGGCTCCGCCTCGCCGGAGTTCGTCACGGGTGCTGTGGTCGGCGGGCGTCATCGCGGTGACCGTGGCTCTCGTCGCGGCCGTGGTCGGGTTTCTCCAACGCGGGGAGGCGGGCACGCCGGACGAGCAGATGGTGACCGTGGGTCGGACGAGCCTGCAGGTACCCGCGGATTGGCGGCGTAGTGAACTGGGCGACCACGCTGAGGCCGACACCGAGCGGCCTTCCCGCACCGTCTTCGTCGACCCTGAGTCCGGACGCCGGATACTCGTGGTGCAGAGCGAGGTCAGAACCGATTCGACGTTGTCATCGGTCGCGACGAGCCTCGGCAATCGCATCCGGCAGCGCGGCGACGACGTGGTCACCGAATTCTCCCCGGCCACCCGGTTCATGGGTCGCGACGTGATCAGCTACCGCGAGGCACCCGCGTCGGGCAGTGCGATCCGCTGGTATGTCCTCGTCGGCGACGGCCTGCAGGTGTCCATCGGTTGTCAGGCCGGCACGGCGGGCGAGTCGGTGGACACCGAATGCGCCCTGGCGGTGCCGTCGGTGCAGATCGCGCCTGCTTGACCTGCGCACGTGATGACCAAGGCGATATCTGAAACACCCGTGAGCGCTGCGTCAAACCCTGGTTTCGTGCAGCTCTCAGGGGGAGAATCACACCATGTCCGGCGGGACGATCACCCGCATGACAGGCAGAGGCGTGATTGTCTGCCTGATGCTCGCGTTCGCACTGATGGTCGGCCACGCCGCCGCATTCGCCGACGTCCCGGCATCGAAGCTCACCACGGTCACCCGTGGCGTGACGGACCGGCCCTGGACGGGGCTGCCGTTCGACGCCACCCAATTCGGATACACCCAGACCGAATACCTCATCTCCGGCACGGCTCGCGCATTCGGTAGGCGCGACCTGCCACCCAGCCCGTACACCGCCCGCATGCTGGTTTACCGCCCCCGCGACCCTGCGAAATTCAGCGGGAATGTCGAGGTGGAATGGAGCAACGCGAGCTTTCAGATGGACCTGCCACTGGAATTCTCGTGGCTGCGGGCACAGACCATGCGTCACGGCGACGCATACGTGGTGGTCAGCTCGCAGCAGGCCTCCGCATGCGGTTGGTTCCTCACCGGTCAGCCGATGATTCACCTCGGCGACGTGACGGTCGCACCGTGCACGCCGATCTCGATGAAGGGCTATGACCCGGTCCGGTACAGCGCGATGTACCTGCCCGGTGTCGCCTATTCGTTCGACATCTACAGCCAGGCCGGCAAGTCGTTACGAAACGCCTCGGTCGGCGGGCCACTCGGCGGATTGCATCCGAGGTATCTGATCGCGATCGGGATCTCGCAGTCGGCCATGGCGCTGGACAACTACATCAGCTTCGGGGCCGACGACGCGGCCCGCGTGTTCGACGGCATCATCGTCGATGCCGACATCGCACAGCCCCTGCCGGATCACTACCGGGTGCCGACCCTGCACATCTGGGGTGAGGAGGCCGCTCGGCCGATATCACCGCAGGGACCCAACCATCGGACCTGGTCCGTGGCGGGCGCGCCCCACCTCGACAAGTTCTCGTGGCTCACCACCGTCGACGGCATCACGAGAAACACGACGGGCCGGCCGCTGCAGACGGCAGCGCAGACTCTCGCGACCGAACGGCTGCTGTCGGAGTACGGACAATCCGGACCGAGCGCATCGGCGAGTTGTGTGGTCAGCAGTCAGTTCCAGCGCCGTTACGTCGTCGACGCCGCCGTGTCGGCGATGCAGAAGTGGATCGCGACGGGCGTTGCGCCCATGGTGACCCCGCCGTTCCGGTTGAATCCATTCGGACAGGCCGCTGCCGATTCGCCGGTCACGATCAGGACCCCGATCCTGGTCGGGGGCGGACCTGTCATCGTGCCGGCCGTCGCCGGGCCGTTCGCGGTCGCGAAGGACGGGCACGGGAACGCGATCGGCGGGATGCGCCTGCCGCAGATCGCGGTTCCGGTCGCCCGGTACGACGGTGCGCTCTGCGTGCTCTTCGGCACCACGGTTCCCCTGCAGCCTGCCGAACTCGTACGCCTCTATCCGACGCATCAGGTCTACGTCGCCAAGATGCTGGCGGCCACCCGGACATCGATCGCGGACGGATTCCTCACCCCCTACGACGGCCGTCAGCAGATGCGGATGGCCTGCGATTCGGCGATTCCCCGATGGGGCGTCACACCGCCCGGGTTGCAGCCTGCGTCGTGCCGCGACCTCGATGCGGCGCTGGGCTGAGCGTTGCGACGCGTTTTGACCCTGACCTGGCCCCTCGCGTAATCTGGATCGCTGGTGCGTGGCATCCCCGACCGGGCGACCGGAACGGGATAGTCGAGGCCCGGGTCCCCACTGGTCGCCGGGACATCCTCTGCCATGGCACCTGACCAGCATCCACTTCGACAGAGTTGAGGACAACTGTGCCTACCTACACCCCGAAGGCCGGTGACATCACACGTTCGTGGCATGTCATCGACGCCACCGACGTGGTGCTCGGCCGGCTGGCCGTGCAGAGCGCGAATCTGCTCCGCGGCAAGCACAAGCCGACCTATGCGCCCCATGTCGATGGTGGTGACTTCGTCATCATCATCAACGCCGAGAAGGTTGCTCTGACCAGCAACAAGGCAGAACGCAAGCTGAACTACCGCCACTCGGGGCATCCGGGTGGGCTCAAGGTCCAGACCACCGCCGAGCTCCTGGATTCCCATCCCGAGCGGGTGGTCGAGAAGGCGATCACGGGCATGCTGCCCCACACCAAGCTTGGCCGTGCGATGGCATCCAAGCTGAAGGTCTACGCCGGACCGACCCATCCCCACGAGGCCCAGCGCCCCGTGTCCTTCGAGATCAAGCAGGTGGCCCAGTGAGCAACGAGAACATCAGCGACGCGGCCGTCGAGGCCGTCGAAGACAACGCCGCCGAGGTCGTGGCCGCTGACGAGTCCGCGGCCGTGGAGTCCGTCGAGCAGGCTGCCGACGACTATGACACCGAGGTCGAGGCCGCAGCTCCCGCCGCCGACGTCGCCCCGGTCGTCCTCGACCGTCCGATCCAGACCGTCGGTCGCCGCAAGGAGGCCGTCGTCCGCGTGCGCCTCGTCCCGGGCTCGGGTCAGTTCCAGCTCAACGGCCGCACCCTCGAGGACTACTTCCCCAACAAGGTGCACCAGCAGCTGATCAAGGCTCCGCTGGTCACCGTCGAGCGCACCGAGTCGTTCGACATCTTCGCCAAGCTCGTCGGCGGCGGCCCCTCGGGGCAGGCCGGCGCGCTGCGCCTGGGCATCGCCCGTGCGCTGATCGAGGTCACCCCGGAGGATCGTCCCGCCCTGAAGAAGGCCGGCTTCCTCACCCGTGACCCGCGTGCGGTGGAGCGCAAGAAGTACGGCCTGAAGAAGGCGCGTAAGGCGTCGCAGTACTCCAAGCGCTGACCTTGGCACGCCTTTTCGGCACCGACGGCGTCCGAGGCCTGGCCAACGACGAGCTCACACCCGAGCTCGCGTTGCGCCTGGCCTCGGCCGCCGCGGTCGTTTTCGAGAAAGAAATCGCGGGCGGGCCGAATCCGGCCCGCCATGACCTGCGTCCGCGTGCGGTCGTCGGTCGCGATCCGCGCGCATCCGGTGAGATGCTCGAGGCCGCCGTCTGCGCAGGGCTGGCCGCCACCGGCGTCGACGCCATCCGCGTCGGAGTGGTACCCACCCCCGCCGTGGCGTTCCTGACCGCCGACTACGGCGCTGACTTCGGCGTGATGATCTCGGCGTCGCACAATCCCATGCCCGACAACGGCATCAAATTCTTCTCCGGCGGCGGGCACAAGCTCGAGGACGCGGTCGAGGACCGCATCGAGGCCGAAATGGCCGATGACGGCTTCGCCCGACCCATCGGCGCGGCTGTCGGCCGCATCCTCGACGCGCCCGACGCCGGCGATCGCTACCGCCGCCACCTGGCCGAAGCGATCGGACATCGTCTCGACGGGCTGACCGTTGTGGTCGACTGTGCGCATGGCGCCGCATCAGATCTCGCGCCGCAGGCCTACGCCGATGCCGGCGCGAACGTGATCGCGATCCACGCCGAGCCCGACGGGCTCAACATCAACGCCGACTGCGGCTCAACCCACATGGACAAACTGCAGGCCGCGGTGCTCGAACACGGCGCCGACCTCGGTGTGGCCCACGACGGCGACGCCGACCGCTGCCTCGCCGTCGACTCGACCGGCGAGATCGTCGACGGCGACGCCATCATGGCGATCCTGGCGACCGCGTTCAACGACCGTGGCCAGCTGCGCGACAACGTGCTGGTGACGACGGTGATGAGCAATCTCGGGCTGCACATCGCCATGCGTGAGGCCGGAATCACGTTGCGCACCACTGCCGTCGGCGACCGCTATGTGCTAGAGGAGTTGCGGCGGGGTGGCTATTCGCTCGGTGGTGAGCAGTCGGGGCACATCGTCGTCCCCGGTTCGGGCACGACCGGTGACGGAGTCCTCACCGGTCTGCTGCTGATGGAACAGATGGCGGCGACCGGTCGGCGCCTCGCCGATCTGTCGAGCATCTTGACGGTGCTGCCCCAGGAACTGATCAATGTGCGGGTTGCCGACAAACACGCGGTCGCACAGTCCTCGACCGTGAAGCAGTCGGTGCTCGATGCGGAGGCCGAACTCGGTGAGCAAGGCCGGGTCTTGTTGCGGCCATCCGGAACCGAACAGTTGGTCCGCGTCATGGTCGAGGCCGCCACCGCCGACACCGCGCGGTCGGTGGCCGAACGGATCGCCGGGGTCGTGGAAACCGCCGGCGCATGACAACCACGAAGGCCGTCCTCTTCGACTTCTCGGGCACCCTCTTCCGGTTCGAGGCCCGCGACGAGTGGTTCGCCGGTCTCCACGACGAGCGCGGCAACGACCTGCATCTCGACCATCAGGCCGACTTGATCCGTCGGATGACGCAGCCGGTGGGGATACCGTCGGTGCTCTCCGACGAGGACCGACTCGCTTGGCAGGAGAGGGATCTCGACCCGAGTCAGCATCGGCGCGCATATCTGGCGATGTTGCGCGCGTCCGGCCTGAGCGTGCCCGGCCATGCCGAACAGCTGTACGCGCGTGTCCTCGATCCGCACTCGTGGCGGATCTTCCCGGACACGGAGCGGGTGTTGCGCGGCCTGCGGGCGACCGGCGTCCCGGTCGGTGTCGTCAGCAACATCGCGTTCGACCTGCGTGAGGTCCTCGAACTACACGGGATCGCCGATCTGGTCGATGCCTATTCCTTGTCGTTCGAGGTCGGCGCCATCAAGCCGGATCCACGGATCTTTCACGCCGCGCTCGATCCGATCGGGGTGACACCCGGTGAGGCGTTGATGATCGGTGACAGCGAGGAGGCCGATGGCGGGTCACGCCGGCTCGGCTGTGCCTTCGCCCTCGTGCACGATGTTGCGCCGGCGCAGCGGCCGACGGCCCTGGTCGATGCGGTCACCGCCGGTGGCATAGATCTGCCGACCTGACGCCGGCGAGAGGGATCCGAAACCTGGCCGGAACCACTCCGAGCGCGTGCGCGTCTAAACTTCAACGCCAACGGGATGCGAGGGGGTCGGATGGTGGTCGACGCGTCGATGTCGGTCGATGCCGACGAGGTGCGCCGGGTGGTCGCGTTCTACCGTGACGCCGCGGAGATCGTCGGTGCGGCGGCGGAAGAGATCCGTGCCCACGAGCTCGGCACATGGGCGGTCGGGGGTCACTATCGCGAACTCGGCGAGCGCTACCGCGAGATGGGTGTGGTGATCGCGGACCGACTCGGTGAGCAGGCCAGGGCGGCGGACCGATTGTCGGATGCCTTGGCTCAGGGGATGTCGGTGCTCGTCGATGCCGACGAGGAGACGGTATGACCCGCTCGCCCGATTCGCTCGCCACGCTGCGCGACCAGGCTGTCGCGGGCATCGAAGATCTCGCCGATGTCCTGGCGCTCGGTGCGACGCTGGGTGCCGTGACTCGGCATCCCGACGAGGTTCACCCGCCGTTTCTGAAGGTCGGCGCCCTGGATCCGGACCGGATGGCCGCCGACAGCCGCAGGCTGGCGATCGCCCACCGTGCCGTGGCCGACCATCTACACCGTTTGCCCGAACAACAGGTGCGGCTCGGCCGCGGATGGACCGGCACGTCCGGTTCGCTGGCGGTCACCGCCGTCATCGATCACCAGCGCCGCGCAGAGTCCGACCTCCATGTCCTGCGGACGTTGGCCGAGGCGACCCGCGCGGCCTCGTCGGGCATCGATCAGCTGCTGCGCACCTGGTATCTCACCGTCGCGCGGCTCTCGGCGCCGCTGGTGGCCGGGGTTCCGGTGGCAGAGGTCCCCGCGGCAGTCCTCAGCGGGAAGCTGCCGTTGCAGGTCGTGGTCGCCGACATCGCCTCGCGCGCAACGCTCTACTTCACCTCGGCCGAGGCGACCGTCGCCGGTATCGACGCGATCCTCGAGCACCTCGACCGCGCGACGGCGGCGATGGACGTGGAGCCCTATCCGACCGCGCCATCCGCGCCGCCGGTCATCAGGACACCGATCACCGGCGACCGCCCGGAGGTGCCACCCGCGGCCGACCACGAGAGCACGTCGGTGCCGGCTCGCGAGTCCGACGCCGAGACGCAGCAGCCGTCGACCGGGAGTTCGGCCGGTACACACGACCGTCAGCCCGACGTCCCGCTGCAGCTGACCCCGACCGCCGGCCCCGACGACCCGGTCGCGCCCGATCACCGCGCGGCCGAACCGGACCCGGATCCGCAAGGCACGCAGGGGCGATCGCCGACGCCGCAGCACAACCATGAACCACCGGCGCCGACCGGAGACGCACCCACCGAGGATGCCGCGCTCTCCTCGCGCACCACCTCGTCGGCCCCGCCGGACTCCACACCACCGACGGAGTCATCCTCCACCGGTGACCTCGCCCTGGCAGGCGAGGAATGACCACACGGCGAACGGAGGTGCAGCCATCATGAATCTCGCAGATCAGATCGAGGCGATCGCCCGGCGCGCCACCGCACAGGTCGTCGACGCATCGAACACCTTTTCCACCACGCAGCAGCAATTGGCATCCGAGCTCGCCGAGCTCCGGGCCGAGAAAGCCACGCCCGAGGCGTACCTGCGCACTCGGTTGCAGCGCGACGCCGACGCCGCCGACGCGGCGACACCGAGGATTCTGCTACCGGCCGACGTGGCCGAGGCCAGTCCCCATGGATCGGCCGACGACGAATAGGCTGTCGGTGTGCCGGCAACAAAACCAGGGCAGACCACGTCAGCGCCGAGATCACGCTCCTCGAAATCATCGCGACCACCCGGCACCTTGATGTCGGAGTTGGGTCGTCGCGGACCCCATCGTGTCCTGCGCGGAGACCTCGGGATCGCGGGAATGCGCGGCCAGGTGTTCGCGCCGGAGCAGGGCCGTCGACTGCCCGCCCTCGCGGTCGGGCACACCTGGCTGGCCGACAGTCGCAGATACCGGGATCTGCTCTACCACTTGGCCTCCTGGGGGTTCGTCGCCGTCGCACCGGACGCCAACCGCGGATTCTTCGCCTCCGACGTCGGACTCGCCGCGGACCTGCGGGCAGCTCTGGACATCGTCGCGCACGTGCCCCTCGGCAACGGCGCGGTGACCGTCGACCCCGACCGCCTCGGTGTGATCGGACACGGTTTCGGGGCCTCGGCGGCGGTGATGGCCGCATCGGCTCAACCGTTACGCGGCCAGTCGGCGGTTGCGGTGGCCGGTGTTGTCGCCGTGTTCCCGGCGCCGACGACGTCGGCGCTGCTGCCGTCCGCCGGCCTGGTGAGCGCTCCCGGCCTCGTCGTGGCCGGTGCGGGCGAACTCGACACGGTGGACGCCAACGCCCTGCCGTTGGCGCAGGCCTACGGCGGTGATGTGGTGTTGCGCACTGTCAAGGCGACGAATCCGCGTGACCTCCTGGAGCGCCGAACGGTCAAGTCGCTGGTCGGTATGAACGGATCCGACCGTGCCCTGCACGCGGTGGTCCGTTCGGCATGTACCGGATTCCTGCTGCACACGGTCGGCGGCGATCCCGACTACCGGGGGTTCGCGGACGCCGATACCGAGCTGGCAAAACTGACCGTGATCGACCTCGACGACCCGCCGGTGCAGGCCGTCGACGCGGTATCGCACCTGCTGGGCGCCAAACCACGGAAGCGGCGGCGCAAGAAGCCCTGATTTCACAGGTACGCTGACTGACTATGTGTGGAATCGTCGGATACGTCGGTCAGCGCGACGCGCTGGGCATCGTTGTCGAGGCGCTGCGACGGATGGAATACCGCGGATATGACTCGGCGGGGGTCGCGATCCTCGACGGCAAGGGTGCGACCGCGGTCGAGAAGAAGGCCGGCCGGCTGGAGAACCTGGACAAGCAGATCGCGACGGTCGGCCCGGAGAGTCTCGCCGGAACGACCGGGATGGGCCACACCCGGTGGGCCACCCACGGCCAGCCCACCGACCGCAACGCCCACCCCCATCTGAGCACGGACGGGAAGATCGCCGTCGTCCACAACGGCATCATCGAGAACTACGCCGCCTTGCGTGGCGAACTCGAGGACATCGGCATCGAGTTCGCGTCGGACACCGACACCGAGACCGCCGTACACTTGCTCGAGGGCTACTACGCGTCGGGACCGACCGCCGGCGACTTCGTCTCCAGCGCCTACGCGGCGCTCCGTCGCCTCGAGGGTGCCTTCACCCTGCTGTTCACCCATTCCGATCACCCGGACACCATCGTCGCGGCACGGCGGTCCACCCCGCTGGTCGTCGGTGTGGGAGACGGCGAGATGTTCCTCGGTTCCGACGTCACCGCTTTCATCGAGCACACGCGTGACGCTGTGGAGCTCGGGCAGGACGAGGTCGTGGTGATCACCGCCGAGGACTACCGCATCACGGATTTCGACGGCGACCCCCGGGCCGGGAAGCCGTTCCACATCGACTGGGACCTCGCTGCCGCGGAGAAGGCCGGCTTCGACTTCTTCATGCTCAAGGAGATCGCCGAACAGCCGGCGGCCTTGGCCGACACGCTCCTGGGGCACCTCGAGGGCGGCCGCATCATTCTCGACGAGCAGCGGTTGACCGATGACGACCTGCGCGACATCGACAAGGTGTTCGTCGTGGCCTGCGGCACCGCGTATCACGCCGGCCTGCTCGCCAAGTACGCCATCGAGCACTGGACCCGTCTGCCGGTCGAGGTGGAACTCGCCAGTGAGTTCCGCTACCGCGACCCGGTTCTGGACCGTTCGACGCTGGTCGTCGCGATCTCGCAGTCGGGTGAAACCGCCGACACGCTCGAGGCGGTGCGGCACGCCAAGGACCAGAAGGCCCGGGTGCTGGCGATCTGCAATACGAACGGCGCGCAGATCCCGCGTGAGTCCGACGCCGTGCTGTACACCCATGCCGGCCCCGAGATCGGTGTCGCGTCCACGAAGTGCTTCCTCGCGCAGATCGTCGCGGCCTACCTCGTGGGGCTCGCACTCGCCCAGGCCCGCGGCACCAAGTACGCCGACGAGGTGGCACGGGAGTTCGCGGCGATGGAGGCCATGTCAGAGGCGGTCACCGAGGTGCTGGGCACCATGGCACCGGTCCAGGAACTGGCGCGCTCACTGGCCGAGCACAACACGGTGCTCTTCATCGGTCGTCATGTCGGCTATCCGGTGGCCCTCGAGGGTGCCCTCAAGCTCAAGGAACTCGCGTACATGCACGCGGAGGGTTTCGCAGCCGGTGAACTCAAGCACGGTCCGATCGCCCTGATCGAGGAGGGTCTGCCGGTGATCATCGTGATGCCGTCGGCCGACGGACGAGCCCTCTTGCACTCGAAGATGGTCAGCAACATCCGCGAGATCCAGGCGCGGGGCGCACGCACCATCGTGATCGCCGAGCAGGATGACACCTCCGCCGCGTCCGTCGCCGATCACTTCATCCCCATCCCCAAGACACCGACATTGCTGCAGCCCTTGGTGTCCACCGTTCCGTTGCAGGTGTTCGCCGCGACGGTCGCACAGGCCCGGGGCTACGACGTCGACAAACCGCGCAACCTGGCCAAGTCGGTCACGGTCGAGTAGGTCGCCCGCCATGCCGATCCGCTACCTCACCGCCGAGGCAGTCCGGCAGGCCGAACGCGCGACCGGGAACCTGCTGGCCAACGGCACACTCATGCGCCGTGCCTCGAACGGGGTCGCGCAGGTGGTGATCGCCGAGCTCCACCGGACCGGTGGGTGTTACGGACGCCAGGTCGGCCTGGTCGTCGGCGCCGGCGACAACGGCGGCGACGCCCTGTACGCCGGAGCCGCCCTGGAACGTCGCGGAGTGGCCTGCACGGCGGTTCTGCTCGAACCCGACAAAGCACACCCGGCCGGTCTGGCCGCCTTCCGCCGGGCCGGCGGCCGTCTCGTCGACGCGTTGCCGCCCGGGCTGGACATCGTGGTCGACGGTGTCGTCGGGATCGGCGGTCGCGGTCCGTTGCGCCCGGGGGCAGCGGAGGTGTTCGGGTCGCTGAGGTCGCCCGGCGACGGCGGTCCGCTGGTGGTGGCTGTCGACCTGCCGTCCGGTGTCGACGCCGACACCGGTCAGGTCCACGACCCGGCGGTGCGCGCGTCGATCACCGTGACCTTCGGCGTTGGGCGGAACGCTCATCTGCTGGCCGCGCCGCAGTGCGGCCGCATCGAGGTGATCGACATCGGCATCGAGCCGGCGGACATCGACGTGGCGGAGTCATTGGGTTCGCTGACCGACACCGAGGTGGGGCGGGTCTGGCCGGTACCCGGCCCCGCAGACGACAAATACACACAGGGCGTCGTCGGGGTGGTCGCCGGGTCCGCGCGGTACCCGGGCGCGGCGATCCTCGCCTCCGGCGCCGCGGTGAGCGCGACGTCGGGCATGACGCGGTACGTCGGCACCGCTGCCGCCGAAGTGGTCTCGCATTTTCCCGAGGTCGTGGCGGTGCAGTCCCTGGACGAGGCCGGGCGTGTGCAGGCATGGGTGACCGGCCCTGGGATGGGCACCGACGACACGGCGCTGCGCACACTGCGTACGATCCTGGCCACCGACCTGCCGGTGCTGGTCGACGCCGACGGACTGACCGTGGTGGCCGACCACCCGGAGCTGGTCGCCCAGCGCCGTGCGCCGACCCTGCTGACACCGCACGCGGGCGAGTTCGTCCGGTTGACGGGCCGGGAGATCGGCGCCGACCGGTTGGGTGCCGTGCGCGAACTCGCTCGACGGTGGCAGGTGTCGGTGCTGCTCAAGGGCCGGGTCACGCTGGTCGCCGACCCGGGTGGGGATGTGCTGGGCAACGACGCGGGGTCGTCGTGGGCGGCGACCGCCGGCGCCGGCGACGTCTTGTCGGGTGTCGCCGGCTCGCTTCTGGCGGCCGGTCTGGAGCCCCAGGTCGCGGGGGCCGCCGCGGCCCGAGTGCACGCACATGCGGCCACGCTGGCCGCCCGCGGTGCGCCGATCGGTGCGTTCGATCTCCTGTCGGCGGTACGGACCGCGGTTCGCGAGATCCGTCGATGACAACCACTCGCGCCGGTCTGGGACAATGGAGCCGATGACTTCATCTGCTCTGACCGCGACCATCGATCTCGATGCGATCGCCCACAACGTCGACGTCGTGCGCTCCGCGGCGCACGCCGAGGTGCTCGCCGTGGTGAAGGCGGACGCCTACGGTCATGGGGCCGTGCCGGTGGCGCGGGCTGCGCTCGCCGCAGGGGCCGCCGAACTCGGAGTGGCGCACATCACCGAGGCGCTGGCATTGCGGGAGGCCGGGGTCGACGCCCACATCACCGCGTGGCTGCACGCACCGAACGTCGATTTCGGTGCGGCGATCACCCATGACGTCGACATCGCGTTGTCCTCCGCACGTCAACTCGATACGGTCGTGGCAGCAGCCACCCGGCTCTCGACGACCGCCACGGTGACGGTCAAGGCCGACACGGGCCTCAATCGCAGCGGTGTCGCGGCAGACGAGTGGCCGGACTTCGCCGAATCGCTGGCCAAGGCGCACGCCGACGGTGCGGTGTCGGTGCGGGCGATCATGTGTCACCTCGCTCGAGGGGACGAACCGGATCACCCGCTCAACACTGAGCAGGCGCTTCGTCTCGACGCCGCCGCCGACGACCTGCGCCGGCTCGGCGCCGGTCCCGAGGTCGTGCACATCGCCAATTCGCCTGCTGCGCTGACGCGTCCGGACCTCGCTCGGGACCTCGTGCGGCCGGGCATCGCGCTGTACGGTCGCACGCCGGTACCCGATCGTGGCGACTTCGGTCTGATCCCGGCGATGACCCTGACCGCCCAGGTCGCCCTGATCAAGAAGCTGCCTGCCGGCCAAGGGGTTTCCTACGGTCACACGTGGGTCACCCCGGCCGACACGACGATCGCGGTGCTGCCCGCCGGCTATGCCGACGGTGTCCCACGCCTGCTGTCGGGTCGTTTCACCGTGTGGATCAACGGTCGTTCCTACCCCGGGGTGGGCCGGATCTGCATGGACCAGCTGGTCGTCGACCTCGGGCCCGACGGCGGGGGAGTACGCGAGGGGGACCGGGCAGAGTTGTTCGGCACCGGCCGCGACGGGGGCCCGACCGCCCGGGACTGGGCCGACACCATCGGCACCATCGACTACGAGATCGTCTCGGGCATAGGGCAACGCGCCACCCGGGAGTACGTGGGTGATGTCCATGGGTAACTCCGAGCGCCTCGGCTGGCTGGCCGGGATCACCGGTGTGGGTGCACTCGGCGCCGTGGCGGCGACCGGGGTCGCCCGCAACGCCGCCCGCCGGCGGACCACCGGATTGGTCGATCCCTTTGCCGGAGTGGATTTCACCACCATCTACGACGATCATGCGGTGACGGTGACGACCGATGACGGCCTCGACCTCGCAGTGCGCACGGTCGTCACGGGTCCGGCGGGCGTGGACCCGGGCACCGAGGATGTCGACCTCACCGTCGTCTTCGTGCACGGCTTCAGCCTCCGCATGGCGACCTGGCATTTTCAGCGCTACGCGCTGGCGCAGCATTGGGCCGACCGATCGATCCGGATGGTCTTCTTCGATCATCGTGGCCACGGTCGCAGCGATCCCGCGCCCGCCGCGACGTGCACGATCTCCCGACTCGCCGACGACATCGCCACGGTCATCCGGGCCACCGCACCCTCGGGACCGGTTGTCCTGCTGGGGCATTCGATGGGTGGCATGTCGCTGATGGGTCTCGCGCGACGCGATCCGGCGTTGTTCGGTCCCGACGGCCGCGTCACCGGAGTCGGACTGATCGCGACCGCGTCGCGAGGTGTCACCGAAGCCGGACTCGGTGTCGGGCTGACCAATCCGCTCCTCGACGCGTTCCGGCTGTCGGTCCGCCACGCCCCGTCGGTGGTGCGGGCCGGACGCGGGGTCACCCGACAAGTGCTCGAGCCCGTCCTGGTCGCGGCCAGTTTCGGCCCGGACTTCTACAGTCCCAACGCCGGTCGGGCGGTGGAGAAGATGATCCAGAACACGCCGATCGAGACCATCGTGAACTTCCTTCATGCCCTCGAGGACCATGACGAGTCGACGGCGCTGCCGATCCTGGCGCACTTGCCGTCGGTGGTGGTGTGCGGCAACCAGGACAGGTTGACGCCGCTGCCGAAATCGGTACGGATGTATGGGGAACTGGGTGCGGACTCCAGACTGGTGGTGGTCGACGGGGCGGGCCACATGGTCCCGATGGAGCGGCCGGACGTGGTCACCGAGGCGATCGCGGATCTCGTCGATCGGGCACGGGCGGCGTCCCCGCAGCCGCACCGGCGGTGGTGGCGGAAGTTGGTGCCACGGTGACCGAGACTGTGGCCGCGGGTATCGCCGGATCCCGCATCCTGCCCGACGTCGCCGACACCGAGGCGTTGGGTCGCGAGCTCGCCGCGGTGTTACAGGCCGGCGATCTGGTCATCCTCGACGGACCTCTCGGAGCAGGGAAGACCGCGATGACACGCGGTATCGCGGCGGGCCTCGACGTGGCCGGTCGGGTGTCGTCGCCGACGTTCATCATCGCGCGGGAGCACCGCGCGGCACGGCCCGGGCGGCCGGGCATGATTCACGTCGACGCCTACCGACTCGGTGGTCTCGAGGAACTCGATGCCCTGGATCTCGATTCCGACCTGACCGATTCGGTGATCGTGGTGGAGTGGGGCGAAGGTGTCGCCGAGCGACTCGCCGAGCGCCATCTGCGGGTGCGGTTGCGACGCGCGCCGGAATCCGAAGTCCGCCAAGCAGAGTGGGAATGGGTGGAGCACTGATGTACGTACTGGCCATCGACACGTCGACCGATGCGGTGGTGACCGGCGTCGCGCGGATGGATCGGGACGGCACTGCACGCCCGGAAGTGCTTGCCGACCAGGCGGTCTCGGACGGACGACGCCACGCCGAGGTGCTCACCACGTTGATCCGGGACGCACTCGAGGAGGCGTCGGTGCGCCGCAGCGACCTCGATGCCGTGGTCGTCGGCTGCGGGCCCGGCCCGTTCACCGGACTTCGGGTCGGGATGGCCACTGCGGCCGCGTTCGCCGACGCCCTGGACCTACCGGTGTACGGGGTGTGCTCGCTGGACGCGATCGTCGAGGAGGAACTCGCGGTGCGGGGGGATGTGGGATCGGTGCTCGTGGTCTCCGACGCCCGCCGCAGGGAGATCTATTGGGCCACCTACCGCGACGCGCATCGCATCAGCGGGCCGAACGTCACCGCCCCGGCACACGTGGTCGCCGATCTCGCCGAGACACCGATCGACCTGGTCCTCGGATCGCCCGCGCACACCGGACTCTTCGGCCGCCCGGTCGGCGGTACGACCGTGCCAACGGTCGCCGGGCTGGTGGGCGTCGCGGCGGTGGAGCTTGCCTCGGGCACCGCTCCGGGCGCCCTCGTGCCGATGTATCTGCGTCGCCCGGATGCGGTGGAACCCAAGCGCCGTCGCCCCGCCGAACGGGCCGGGGTGGTCCGATGACGACACCCGAGCTGCTCATCGACGACCTCGACTACCCGGACATCCCGCGCTGCGCCGAGCTGGAGAAGGAGATGTTCGAGGGCGATTCTCCCTGGCCCGCAAGTGCATTCCGTGCTGAGCTCAACGCCCCGTACAACCGGTACTTCGCTGCGCGGGAACGACCGGGGGGTGAGATCGTCGGGTATGCGGGCATCTCCACCCTCGGCCCGGTCGGTGCCCACGAATGTGAGGTCCACACGATCGCGGTGGCTCCATCACACCGTGGACGCGGCTTCGGACGTGCGCTGCTCGTGGCGATGCTCGAGGTTGCCGACGACTGCGGGGCGCCGGTGTTCCTCGAGGTGCGCACCGACAACGACACCGCGATCTCGCTCTACGAACGTCACGGGTTCGTGCGCTCCGGGATTCGTCGCAACTATTACCAGCCGTCGGGCGCCGACGCCTACACGATGATCCGGCCGGCCACGACGTCGGCACTGCAGTCCGGGGGCAACTCGTGATCGTGATGGGTATCGAGAGTTCATGTGACGAGACCGGTGTCGGCATCGTCCGGTGGGAACGCGACGGCGTCGGCGACGGCGGGCGGGGAACCGCCGCGTTGTTGGCCGACGAGGTGGCCTCCAGCGTCGACGAGCACGCGCGATTCGGGGGTGTGGTCCCGGAGATCGCGTCCCGGGCGCACCTGGAGGCCATCGTGCCGACCATGCAACGCGCCCGTGAGGCCGCCGGTGTCGACCGGCCGGACGCGATAGCGGTGACCATCGGTCCCGGTCTCGCCGGCGCCCTTCTCGTGGGGGTCGCGGCGGCGAAGGCGTACTCACTCGCCTGGGATGTGCCACTGTTCGCGATGAACCATCTCGGTGGTCATGTCGCGGTCGACACCCTCGAACACGGCCCGATGCCCGAATGTGTCGCCCTCCTCGTCTCCGGCGGCCACACCCACCTGCTGCACGTCACCGATCTCGCCGAGCCGATCACCGAACTCGGTACGACGGTCGACGACGCGGCCGGAGAGGCCTTCGACAAGGTGGCAAGGTTGCTCGACCTGGGCTTCCCGGGTGGTCCCGCGTTGGACCGGGCCGCAGCCCAGGGGGATCCGCGTGCGATCGCCTTCCCCCGGGGCATGACCGGCCCACGCGATGCCCGCTACGACTTCTCCTTCAGTGGCGTCAAGACCGCGGTCGCGCGTTACGTCGAGAAATGCGAGCGCGAGGGCGTCGACGTGCCCATACCCGATATCTCGGCGTCGTTCCAGGAGGCCGTCGCCGACGTCCTCACGATGAAGGCGATCCGCGCCTGCACCGATCTCGAGGTCGACACCCTGGTGCTCGGTGGTGGTGCGACCGCGAACTCCCGGATCCGTTCGCTCGCCCAAGAGCGCTGCGCCGCGGCCGGAATCACCCTGCGGGTGCCGAAACCCCGCCTGTGCACCGACAACGGAGTGATGATCGCGACCCTGGGTGCGCATGTCATCGGCGGGGGAGCGGCGCCGTCGCCGCTCACCGTCGCGACCGATCCGGGGATGTCGGTACAGGTCAGTCAGCTCTAGGACGACTCGGGTGCGACTTTTGCAGCCTCCGCCCTTGAGTGCTGGCACTCGCATGTATAGAGTGCTAGTCGGCACTGTGAGAAGCCTCGTTCACCCGCGACGGCGAGGATTCGGTCAGGGCCATGAACGTGCACAATTTCGATTCATCGTTCAACAACTCAGTACGAAAGTTGAGGAACCACATCGTGGCGAGCGTGAACATCAAGCCGCTTGAGGACAAGATCCTGGTGCAGGCCGTGGAGGCAGAGACGACCACCGCGTCCGGTCTGGTCATCCCGGACACCGCCAAGGAGAAGCCGCAGGAAGGCACCGTCATCGCGGTCGGCGAAGGTCGGGTTACCGAGCAGGGCAACCGCGTCCCGGTCGACGTCAAAGAAGGCGACACCGTCATCTACAGCAAGTACGGCGGCACCGAGATCAAGTACGCCGGTGAGGAGTACCTGATCCTGTCGGCACGCGACGTGCTGGCCGTCATCGGCAAGTAAGACCCACGACTTCTCGTGTGTCTGTCCGCCCCGGTGCCCTCGTCGGGCCCCGGGGCGGTGCCATTTCTCCACTGCTCTCCCGCACTGTGAAAGAGACCCATGCCCAAACAGATTGAATTCGACGATGTAGCGCGCCGCGCACTCGAGCGCGGCATCAATCAACTCGCCGACACCGTGAAGGTCACCCTCGGGCCGCGTGGCCGGCACGTCGTGCTGGCGAAGGCCTTCGGTGGGCCGAACGTCACCAACGACGGTGTGACCATCGCCCGCGACGTCGACCTCGAGGATCCGTTCGAGAACCTCGGCGCCCAGCTGGTGAAGTCCGTGGCCACCAAGACCAACGATGTCGCAGGTGACGGCACCACCACCGCGACCGTCCTGGCTCAGGCGATGGTCACCGCCGGCCTGCGCAACGTGACCGCCGGTGCCAACCCCATCGCGCTCGGGATCGGCATCGGCAAGGCGGCGGACGCGATCAGCGAAGAACTGCTGCGTGTCGCCACCCCGGTCGACGGCGAGAAGGCGATCGCCCAGGTCGCCACCGTGTCGTCACGTGACGAGGAAGTCGGGACCATGGTCGGCAAGGCCATGACCCGTGTCGGGGTCGACGGTGTGGTCACCGTCGAAGAGGGCTCCGGCCTGTCCACCGACCTCGACATCACCGAGGGCGTCCAGTTCGACAAGGGCTATCTGTCCCCGTACTTCGTCACCGATGCCGACAGCCAGGAGGCTGTGCTCGAGGACGCGCTTGTGCTGCTCTATCGCGACAAGATCAGCTCGCTGCCGGACTTCCTGCCGCTGCTGGAGAAGGTCGCCGGCGCCGGCAAGGCGCTGCTCATCGTCGCCGAAGACGTCGAGGGCGAACCGCTCTCGACGCTGGTCGTCAACTCGATTCGTAAGACCATCAAGGCCGTCGCCGTGAAGGCGCCGTTCTTCGGTGACCGCCGCAAGGCGTTCCTGGAGGATCTGGCCGTGGTCACCGGCGGAACCGTCATCTCCTCCGACATCGGGCTGACCCTCGCCGAGGCCGACCTCGACCTGCTCGGCTCGGTGCGTCGGGTGGTGGTCACCAAGGACCTGACGACGATCGTCGAGGGCGCAGGAACCTCCGAGGACATCGCCAAGCGTTCGGACCAGCTGCGCCGGGAGATCGAGGCCAGCGATTCCGACTGGGACCGTGAGAAGCTCGCCGAGCGGCTCGCGAAGCTGGCCGGCGGCGTCGCGGTGATCCGCGTCGGTGCCGCCACCGAGACTGCGCTCAAGGAGCGCAAGCACCGCGTCGAGGACGCGGTGGCGGCGGCGAAGGCTGCGGTCGAGGAGGGCATCATCACCGGGGGCGGGTCGGCGCTCGTGCAGGCCTCGAAGGTCCTCGACGCGGTTGCCGCCGATCTGTCCGACGATGAGGCGCTCGGCGTGCGCGTGGTGCGCGACGCACTGCGTGCGCCGCTGTACTGGATCGCCGGCAACTCCGGTGTCGACGGTGCTGTCGTCGTGGCCCGGGTGGCCGAGTCCGAGCACGGTCAGGGCTTCAACGCGGCAACGCTGACCTACGGCGACCTGCTCGCCGACGGGATCATCGATCCCGTCAAGGTGACCCGGTCGGCCGTGGTGAACGCGGCGTCGGTGGCGCGGATGGTGCTCACCACCGAGACCGCGATCGTCGACCGGCCCGAAGAGGCTCCGGCCCACGGCCACGGACACGGTCACGCGCACTGACGCCTGACCACCCGAGGTCCCGACACACAATGGGGGCATCGATCCGGATGGATCGATGCCCCCATTGGCGTCGAAGCGTTTCTTGCGGTCGAGACCCTCTAGCTGGCGATACGGCGGCCGACGCCGCGTTTCATCAGCATGCTGCGCTCGGATTCCGAGAGACCGCCCCAGATTCCGTACGGTTCGGCCACGGCCAGAGCATGTTCGCGGCACTGGGCGATCACCGGGCACTGATGGCACATCTCTTTCGCGCGCCGTTCCCGCTGGGCGCGGGCCCGTCCGCGCTCGCCGTCAGGATGAAAGAACATCGATGAGTCCACACCGCGGCACAGACCCTCCATTTGCCAATCCCAGATGTCGGCGTTCGGACCAGGGAGATGATTGGGCTGAGGCATGACAGCGAACTCCTTGTCGTCAGAGTGTGGCACTCGTATTCAGCGGCGCATTCACACAGTAGGCAAGCAAAAGAAATCGAGTCAATCCCGCCAAATGCAGGGTCAACGATGGTGAAATTTCCGAAATTGTTAACGCTGCGTTGACTATGGAACGGCGAGTACCATACGTCCCGAGAGTGATGCGTGTGGCCCCTCCGGAGGTGATCGTAGTGCCCGTTGACCTGCAAGTTTCGTTGCGCGAGGTGGCATTTCGGGGCTCGTTTCGCCGCGTGACAGCAGCGTGACACCACAACGGTCGATTAACACCACGGAAACGCCACGATTATTCGGGCGTGATGTGCAGCGCGGATTAATGTTTGTGACGGCAGGTTAAATTCAGGAAAACTGGAACAGGTTACACTCGTTTCGGCGGGCTGCCACGGAGTCGAAAAATAGGGTTTGAAATGGGGGAATGTACGCGCGGGTATGTGCTGTGGGCGCGTGCCGTCGAACAGGGAGGCATGGGTCACACTGCGGCCGCATTCACGGTATTGGACGCTGTCGTGAGGCTCGGGGCGGCCGTCGACGACGCACCCCTTGTCTCGCTCGCTCTGTCGACACGGGCGTCGCTGTTGCGGCAGGCGGGTCGCCACACCGACGCGGCAGCGTTCGACGGACGGGCATTGGCATTGCTCGGGTGCGCCCGGCCGGGGCGGACGCCGGTGGAGCGGGCGGCGATCCTGGACGGGCTCGTCGGTCTGGCCGCCGATCATCTCGGGCAGCTTCGCCTCGGGTCGAGCGCTCGACTGCTGACCCGTGCCCGCGCGCTGGTGGTGGTAGATGAGGACGATTGGCTCGGTGGACGGCGGCCCGCACTGCGGATCGAGTGGGTCTCGGCCGAGTTGGCGATCTATTCCGGCGACCCGGCGGGCGCCGCGGCGCATGCGCAGGCAGGAACACGGTTGGCTCTTGTCGACGGGACCCCTGAGCGACACCGGGTCAAGACCGCGCTGATCGCCGCTGCGGCCGTGGCCGCCGGTGGGGAGGGACGGCGAGCCGCCGAACTCGCGACAGAGGTCACCGAGCGCGCTCAGGGTGCGGGGCTGCTGCCGCTGTCGTGGGCCTCCCTGGCATTGCGGGTCGGTCTGGATCCCGGCGACCGCCGGCTGGCCGAGAATTTGGCCCGGACGCGGGCCGAACTGGTCCGCCGAGGTGTTCCGTTCCCGTGGGTGCCGGTGGGTGATCGGTCTGTGGCCGGAGGTGGATAAGGTGACGGTGGTACACGGCGCACTGGCAACACCACCACACACATGTAACACGGGGATCTCAGCTGACGATGAAACTGACGGGTGTTGAGCTGGACGAGGCTGTCCGTGCCGCAGGGCAGGGCGATCGTGCCGCGCTCACGTCAGTTCTCGAGAGTGTGCAGGACGCGATCCTGCGCTACTGCCGAGGGCGAATTGGAGTCGGAGAGCGCCATCTGTTCTCCGCCGACGATATCGCGCAGGAGGCGTTGATGGCGGTGATGACAGCGCTGCCCCGGTACCAGGACCAGGGCAGGCCGTTCATGGCCTTCGTGTACGGCATTGCCGCACACAAGGTCGCCGACGCGATGCGGGTGGCCGGCCGGGTCAAGGCAGATCCGGTGGAGACACTCCCGGAGACCGGGACATTCGCCGGTGGCCCGGAGCAGATGGCTCTCGACGCCGATGCGAGCCGGCGGATGCGGGCGCTGCTCACGATCCTGCCCGAGCGGCAGCGAGAGGTCCTGGTCCTCCGATTGGTCGTCGGACTGTCGGCCGAGGAGACCGCGGACGCGATCGGCAGCACGCCCGGTGCGGTGCGGGTGGCCCAACACCGCGCACTGGCGAAATTGAAAGACACACTGAGGAAGGCAGGTGAGGTCGATGAGCGACGAGCGTGACCCTGCCGAGGTCGGTTGGGATCTGAACCAGCCGATCGACATGACCTCTGTACATGTCGACGACGATTTCATCGAGGCGCTGTCGCAGGATCATCCGGTGCCGACGCGCGACGACGCCGAGTATCAGCTCGCCGAGCTCATGTCGGGCTGGCGGCACGAGGTCCTCGAGACGCCGATGCCGGACCTGCCCACGGTCGACGAGGTGGAGGCGGCGATCGCCGCCACCGAGCGTGTGCAGCGGGGTCGCGGAGTCGTCCGTCATCTGAGGGTGGCGTCAGGCGTCGCGGCGATCGTCGTGATCGCGGGTGCCGGATTGACCGTGCTCGCCGAGGGTTCGTCTCCCGGGGATCCGCTGTGGGGCGTCAAACGTGTCGTGTTCTCCGAGGCCGCGAGCCAGACGCAGGCCGCAATGGATGTGCAGTCGAACCTCGAGAAGGCCGAGGCCGCGATGGCCGGTGGCGACACGGCGCAGGCTGCCGAGCTGATCGCCAAGGCGCAGAAGGATCTCGACCCGGTCCGTGACTCCGCGACCCGGGATCGCATGAACGAGTGGATCAAGCGGCTGGAGGCCGATGCCAGTTCGGCGAAGTCGTCCTCCGCGGCCTCATCGTCCGCCTCATCCAAGGCGCCGGCCGCCGGTTCGAGCACCGATCAGAGTACGGGCCCGAGCACGCCTCCCCGGGACCTGCGTCGCGAGACCGGTGGCGGTTCGGTCACGGTGACCGTACCGACCTCGCAGAACCCCAATCCGACGCAGGGCACGCCGAATCCTCCCGACGACACGACCGGTCAGACCGGCACCGACAACACCGGTACGTCGCAGCCACAGGAGCCGGCTCCGCCGACCGTGACGACCACGACTCCGACGCCGACGTCGTCTCCGGCCGACCTTCCCGTGCCGTCGGGTGGACAGGGCGCGCCGGATCTGTCGACCACGACCACGCCTGCGCCTGCCGGCTGGTTCTGGTGACGTCGATCGTCGATACCTCAGGACATCTCGGTCTCTGAGGTGTCTGTGCTACCGCGCCCGCGGCTCAGCGTTCGTCGTCGATGTGGCTGCGCGCATCCGCGTAGCCGCGGCAGTAATCCCACGTGACATAGGAATCGGGCCGTGGATCGACGGCCGGCTCATGAGGTCGCACGGTTCCGTCGATCAACAGCTGCAGGAGGTTGGCTCGCAGCATGTCCCAATCGTGGTAATGGTCTTCGTGACAGTCCTCACACACGACGACGAGGCCGCGGATGCCGCGATGTGCGAGCAGCGCCTCGTACACCGCCAGGTCGGCGAGGTCCTCCTCTACCGCCATCCGCTCGTTCTCGTCGAGCGGGATCCCTGGCTCGACCGAGTCCAGCGCCGATGCCGGGTCGCTGGGATCATCGGCGAAGGGGTCGGGCGGCAAGCCGGGGGGAAGGTGGTCACGCACACTTCCACGGTAACGGATCCACCGGCCTCGGTGGCGTGAGGACTCCACAGGCCGCGTGGTTCGCCCGGTGTGCCCGACGGCACGGTGCGGGGTGAGCCCGAACACTGCACGGGTGCCGATACCATGGAGAGATGACGCACGTTCGCACCGGTGGAGATGACCCCGGCAAGGTCGCGATGCTCGGCCTGACCTTCGACGACGTCCTGTTGCTGCCCTCGGCTTCCGACGTCATTCCCAGTGACGCGGACACGTCGTCCCGGGTCACCAAGAACATCACGCTCAAGGTGCCCCTGGTCAGTTCGGCGATGGACACGGTCACCGAGGCACGGATGGCGATCGCCATGGCCCGTGCCGGCGGGATGGGTGTGCTGCACCGCAACCTGTCGATCGAGGATCAGGCAGGTCAGGTCGAGACAGTGAAACGGTCGGAAGCCGGCATGGTCACCGACCCGGTGACCTGCTCGCCGACCAACACGCTGGCCGAGGTGGACACCATGTGTGCCCGCTACCGCATCTCCGGGCTGCCGGTGGTCGACGCGACCGGCGAGCTCGTCGGCATCATCACCAACCGTGACATGCGGTTCGAGGTGGACCAGTCGCGACCGGTCTCCGAGGTGATGACCAAGGCTCCGCTGATCACCGCACAGGAAGGTGTCTCCGCCGAGGCCGCGTTGGGTCTGCTGCGCCGCAACAAGGTGGAGAAGCTGCCGATCGTCGACGGCAACGGGAAGCTGACGGGTCTGATCACCGTCAAGGACTTCGTCAAGACCGAGCAGCATCCGCTGGCGACCAAGGACGCCGACGGCCGGTTGCTGGTCGGTGCGGCGGTGGGAACCGGTGACCCGCAATGGGATCGTGCGATGGCGCTGGCCGACGCCGGTGCCGACGTGATCATCGTGGACACCGCGCACGCGCATAACCGGCTCGTGCTGGACATGGTGGCGAAACTCAAGGCCGAGGTGGGGGACCGTGCCCAGATCGTCGGCGGCAATGTCGCCACTCGTGAGGCGGCCCTGGCTCTCGTCGAGGCAGGGGCGGACGCCGTCAAGGTCGGCGTCGGTCCCGGCTCGATCTGTACCACCCGGGTCGTCGCCGGTGTCGGAGCGCCGCAGATCACCGCGATCATGGAGGCCGTGGCGGTGTGCAAGCAGCACGACGTGCCGGTGATCGCCGACGGCGGACTGCAGTACTCCGGTGACATCGCCAAGGCTCTGGCCGCGGGGGCGTCGACGGCGATGCTCGGATCGCTGCTCGCCGGCACCGCCGAAGCGCCCGGCGAATTGATCCTGGTGAACGGCAAGCAGTTCAAGAGCTACCGCGGCATGGGGTCGCTCGGCGCGATGCAGGGCCGCGGTCAGGCGAAGTCCTACTCCAAGGACCGCTACTTCCAGGACGACGTCCTCAAAGAGGAGAAGCTCGTTCCCGAGGGCATCGAAGGCCGCGTCCCGTTCCGTGGACCGCTCGCACAGGTGATCCACCAGCTCGTCGGTGGCCTGCGCGCAGCGATGGGATACACCGGGTCGACGTCGATCACCGATCTCCACCAGGCGCGGTTCGTCCAGATCACCGCGGCAGGTCTCAAAGAATCGCATCCGCACGACATCACGCTCACCGCCGAGGCACCCAACTACTATTCCCGCTGAAGCTCGTTCGGTCCCCGACCACATCGGGTCGGGGTCGATCGGCGAACTCCTTCGCGTAGCAGAAAGGCGCAACGGTGCGTGACCTTGTGGACATCGGTATGGGGCGTACGGCCCGCCGGACGTTCGAACTCGATGACATCAGCATCGTGCCGTCCCGTCGGACGCGATCGTCCAAGGATGTCTCGACGGCCTGGCAGATCGATGCCTACCGGTTCAGCTCGCCGATCCTGAGCCATCCGACCGACGCGCTGGTGTCCCCGGCGACAGCCATCGAACTGGGCAGGCTCGGCGCGCTCGGCGTGATCAACGGCGAGGGCCTGTGGGCGCGGCACCGCGACGTCGACGACAAGCTCGTCGAGCTGGCATCGGTCGCGGCGGAGAGCCCCGATCCCTTCGCGGCAGTTCGGCTGCTGCAGCAACTGCATTCGGCGCCGTTGGACCCCGCCCTGCTCGGCGCGGCGGTCGCTGCCGTGCGCGACGCCGGGGTCACCACCGCCGTGCGCGTGAGTCCGCAACACGCTCCGGAACTGACGCCGGCCCTGCTGGAGGCGGGTGTCGAGATCCTCGTCGTGCACGGCACCATCATCTCGGCCGAGCATGTCGCCCAGACCGACGCCGACGGGGTGGCGCGAGAGCCACTGAACCTCAAGACGTTCATCGCGGAGTTGGACGTGCCGGTGATCGCCGGTGGTGTGCACGACCATCGCACCGCGCTTCATCTCATGCGTACCGGTGCTGCCGGTGTGATCGTCGGGTATGGCTCGGCCGCCGGTGCGACCACGACCGGCGAGGTGCTCGGTATCGGGGTGCCGATGGCGACCGCGATCGCCGACGCGGCCGCCGCGCGTCGCGAATATCTCGACGAGACCGGCGGACGATATGTGCACGTCATCGCCGACGGTGACATCCACACCTCCGGCGACCTCGCGAAGGCGATCGCCTGTGGGGCCGACGCCGCGGTGCTCGGCACGCCGCTCGCCGCCTCGGCCGAGGCGCCGGGTCGCGGGTGGTACTGGCCGTCGGCCGCCGCACATCCGGACACGCCGCGGGGCGCGCTGCTGCAGGTCGCCACCGAGCAGAACCGACCGAGTCTGCAATGTGTGCTGAACGGACCGTCCCAGGATCCCTTCGGTGAGCTGAATCTGGTCGGCGCACTTCGTCGTTCGATGGCCAAGGCCGGCTACAGTGACCTCAAGGAGTTCCAGAAGGTCGGCCTGTCGCTGCACGCCTGACATCGCAGTGCACACCCACGCTTCCGTGACCTGCGTTCGTCCCCCGGGTATCGCCAGACCCTCCACAAGCCCATGGGGGAGATGACGATACCCGGGGGACGAACCCGGTAGTGGGTCAGTCCAGTCCGCGGGCGATGAGTGTCTCGGCGAACCCGTCCGCGGTGCGCAGTGCGGCGATCACCACGGGTGCCACCAGAATCCTTGCGCCGGGCCGTAATCCGCGGGCCTTGCGGGCTTCGTCGACCTGACCGACGACGTCGACCATCAGTGGGATCGACCGGATGGCCAGTGCGAGGGTGAGCGCGATGAGGTCGGTGCGCACCCCGAAGCGACGAAGTGGGCCCAGCGCACCGACGATGGCGTCGAGCACGGCAGATGTGCGAGTCGTCAACGAGACCGCCGCGGCCAGTGCGACCGACGCCGCGAGCACCGCGCACACCACCAGTGCGCGTTGCCAATCGGTGAAGATCACCTGAAAGACGCCGACGAACAGCAGCACCCACAGCACCGGCCGCAACTGTCGCCAGGCCTCGCGAGGACCGATGCCGCCCAACGCGAACACCCCTGCCACACCGGCGGCGAGCACACCGACCGCCGCCGGGGTGCGCACGGTGAAGCTGATGGCCAGGATCGCCGCGCCTAGTGAGAGCAGCTTGACACCCGCGGGCAGCCGGTGCAGCAGTGAATGGCCCGGGCGGTAGACGCCGAGCGCGGTCACGCCATCAGCTCGCGGTAGGCGGCGACGGCCGCGGCGGGCGTGTCGTCGGCGACCACACGTCCGTCGTCGAGCACGATGACCCGGTCGTAGTCGGTGACCATGTCGAGGTCATGGGTGAGCACGATCAGTTGTTCGTCGAGTCCGGCGAACACCCGTTGCAGCATCAGGCTGTTGCGGAGATCGAGCAACGTCGTGGGTTCGTCGGCGACCAGCACCGACGGACCCGTGACCATCACCGATGCCAGTGCGAGTAGTTGTTTCTGGCCACCCGAGAGGCGATGCGCGGGATGGTCGGCGTGATCTGCGAGACCGAACTGGGCCAAGACCTCCGCGGCCCTGGCCCGACGCTCCACGCGGTCGGACACAGTCCGGGTCAGGGACAGTTCGATGTCCTCGGCGACCGTCGGCATGATGATCTGTCGGTCCGGGTCACTGAAGATGAAACCGACCTCGCGTCGGACCTTCCGTTTCTCCCGGGTGGCATCGATTCCGTTGACGATCACCGACCCCTGATCGGGTGTGACCAGGGCGTTGATCATCCGGGCCAGCGTCGACTTTCCGCTCCCGTTGGCGCCGATGATGCCGATGCGCCGTTCGGTCAGCTCGAGGTCGATGTCGCGCAACACCACCCGGTCGTCGAACGCATGCCCGACAGCCCGGAACACGATCATGGGGCGCACTGGATCACCGACGGGCCGATCAGTGGATGCGGCGCAGCCGGATCGGCGTGATCAATCCGGGGTAGGCGCGGTGGACCTGCGACGCGACCAGAGCGGTCACCACCGCCTTCGCGATGTCACCGGGGATGTAGGTGCCGTTGGTGGAGATCGCCGCCCAGAGCGTGAGGTCGGTGCGCAACAGCAGCCCGACGATCCCGCACGCGTAGATCACCACCATGCCACCGACGATGTTGATGACGATGCCCCAGAGGATCCGGTACTTCGGCATCATCAGCGCGGTGGCCAGGCCGATCACGACGACCGCAGGCAGGAATCCGACGAAGAAGCCGGCGGTGGGCGACGACAGCGCCACGAGGCCGCTGCGACCGCCGGCGAGGATCGGTAGGCCGGCGATCGCCAGGACGGCGAAGATCACCACGGCAAGCGTGCCCTTGCGCGGCCCGAGGATCGCGCCGGCGAGCATCACACCCAGGGTCTGCAGGGTGATGGGTACACCCGACGACCCGATGGTGATGGTGCCGGGCAGACCGAGCGCGGCGATGAGGGCCGCGAACACCGCGGCCTGCGTGAGATCGGCCACCGAGAGCGAGAATCGCCGCGACGACGTGCGGTGGTCGGTGGTCTCGGACATGCACAGCATTATGTCGGGTGGAGGTCACGGCCGGTTTACCGGGTGTCATCACCAGGCCGTGTCTCCCGATGACCTTCGCAGGTCGTGACGGCTCTAGACTTGGGCGCGTGACAGATTCTTCTGGCGATTCGTTCATCGACGGTCCTCGTCCCGTACTCGTGATCGATTTCGGCGCGCAGTACGCGCAACTGATCGCCCGGCGGGTCCGCGAGGCGCGGATCTACTCGGAGGTGATCGCACATGACGCCCCGTTCGCCGACTTCGAGGCCCGCAAACCGCTGGCGCTGATCCTGTCGGGCGGGCCCGCCTCGGTCTACGCCGACGACGCACCGGCGCTGGATCCCCGGGTCTTCGATCTCGGTGTGCCGGTCTTCGGGATCTGTTACGGATTCCAGGCGATGGCTGCCGAACTCGGGGGAGAGGTGGCAAACACCGGCGGACGCGAGTTCGGCCGGACGACGTTGTCGCTCAACGGCGAAGGCCTTCTACATCAGGGCCTCACCGACACCCAGCCGGTGTGGATGAGCCACAACGACGCCGTGCAGACCGCTCCGGAGGGTTTCATCGTCACCGGGTCGACCCCTGGCGCCCCGGTCGCCGCGTTCGAATGCGTCGAACGACAGATGGCCGGGGTGCAGTATCACCCCGAGGTCCTGCACACCCCGCACGGCCAGCAGGTGCTCACCCGCTTTCTCTATGAGATCGCCGGGCTCGAGGCAACCTGGACGCCCGCGAACATCGCGGACTCGTTGATCGACGCCGTCGGCGACCAGATCGGTGACGGCCTCGCGATCTGCGGATTGTCCGGCGGGGTGGACTCCGCGGTCGCCGCTGCCCTGGTTCAGCGCGCCATCGGCGATCGTCTGACCTGTGTGTTCGTCGACCACGGACTTCTCCGGGCGGGTGAGCGCGAGCAGGTGCAGCACGACTTCGTCGGGGCCACGGGCGCGAAACTGGTGACCGTCGATGCCGCCGACACCTTCCTGTCCGAGCTGTCCGGCGTCAGCGATCCCGAGACCAAACGCAAGATCATCGGCCGCGAGTTCATCCGGTCCTTCGAGGGTGCGGTGAGCGACGTCCTCGGTGACCGGGCATCCGCCGGGGACAAGGTCGAGTTCCTGGTCCAGGGCACGCTGTACCCCGATGTCGTCGAGTCGGGTGGCGGCAGCGGTACAGCCAACATCAAGAGCCACCACAACGTCGGCGGTCTGCCCGACGATCTCGAGTTCTCTCTGGTCGAGCCGCTGCGGTTGCTGTTCAAGGACGAGGTTCGTGCCGTCGGGCGTGAACTGGGCCTGCCCGAGGAGATCGTCGGCCGCCAGCCGTTCCCGGGTCCGGGCCTGGCGATCCGGATCGTCGGCGAGGTCACCGCGGATCGGTTGACGACCCTGCGCAAAGCGGATCTCATCGCCCGCGAGGAACTGACCGCGGCGGGACTCGACGGTCAGATCTGGCAGTGTCCGGTGGTTCTGCTCGCCGACGTCCGCAGCGTCGGTGTGCAGGGAGATGGCCGCACCTACGGTCATCCGATCGTGCTTCGCCCGGTGTCCAGCGAGGACGCGATGACCGCCGACTGGACGCGCGTACCGTACGAGGTTCTCGAGCTGATCTCGACGCGGATCACCAACGAGGTCCCGGACGTGAATCGCGTGGTCCTCGACGTCACGAGCAAGCCGCCGGGCACCATCGAGTGGGAGTGAGGCGGCCGGCCGAGAGGAACCGGACGCCGCGCCGTCGGTGATCGCTCCGGTCAGCGCCGCGTCGACCGTGCTCCGGTGAAGATCAGGATCAGGCCGATGGTCAGGCCGCCGGCCACGGCGATCCAGCCGAGGTCGGCGGCCGAGGGCAGGCTCGGCCCGCCGGCCAGTCCCCATGCCGCCACCAGCAGCGCCGCGAATCCGAGGATGGTCAGCCCGGGGGCGCGATGCCGGGTGTCGCGGTCGGTCGTCTCCTGGCTCATCGGGCCACCTCCACATGTCCGACGTTGGTCTGTGCGTCGATTGTCAGGATCGGACCGTCGGTGCCGTCGCGCCCACCCGACACGCCGTCGGGACAGTCATAGTCGCCGACCTTGGCCTCGCAGTTCGCGCGGACGTTCGTGTTCTCGTCCACGAGGACCTGGATCTCGCCGACCCCGTTCCTCAGGTTCACCGTCCGGTCCGACGTGATGTCGACGTCGCGGAGGTCGAGCACCATCTTGCCCATGGTCAGCGAGTAGTCGCTCTTGATGTCGGCCTCACTGAGCGGTGTGTACGTCCGCTCGCCGACACCACCCGACGGCAGGGCGCTCAGATGTCCGATGACGCTGGTCAGCACGATGGCGGCCCCGAGCAGCAGGGCGATGGGAACCAGACCGGAGCTGTGGTCGCCGGCCCGCCTCCGGCGCAGGCCGGCGTGGATCAGTCCGACACCGACGACCGCGAGCGACATCGACATGATCCGGACCGGGGTGAACCAGTCGACACCGGCCTGATGCAGGGCGGCACCGGTCGCGGCGGCGATGACGGCGGCCCCGATCACGATGAGGGTCAGCGGTGAGCGACGTTCGCGGGGCGTCGCCGGGCTGTTGTCCGCCGCGGGTTCGGGCAGGTCCCACGCGAATCGCGCCGCGCCCAACGGATCCCACGCAGGTGGGGTGGTCCTGAGCTCGTCCGCCGCGCCGGTGTCGTAGGCGCTCGGCCCGTACGGGGTCGGCCCGTATCCACTCGCACCGTACCCACTCGGTCCGTACCCACTCGCACCGTACCCACTCGGTCCATGCTCGCCGGAGTCATACGTGGTCGGCGGAGCTGTCACATCGGGGGGGATGCCGGGCACCGGGGGCCCGTCGTCGGTGGCCGGTTGCGGTGTCGGCGGCTCAGCATGTGGCCACGACGGGGAGGTCGTCGGCGCGGGCGTGTTCATCATCGCCCGGGGAATCCACGGTTGCAGCGCGTCGCCGGTACCGCTCGCCACACCGACCTGGCTCGGACGGCGGGAGTCGACACCGGTGCCTGCCGGCGCCTCCGGCGTGCGTTGATACAGCAGCCACCAGCCGAGCAGCATCAGTGCGGCGCCCAGAAGTCCGCCGGAGCTCCAGGTGCGATTCGGCCCGAACGACGTGAGCAGGATGATCGCCAACACGATGAGCAGCACGATCTTGCCGTTGCGGTGCGGCATGTGCGCGCGGCCGTCATGGCGCCGTGTGCGTGATCCCGAGAATCCGGGACCCACCCGGTCGGCGTTGTCCTCGCTCGGCAGCGCGATCCACGCGGCGATATAGAGCACCAGACCGCTCCCGCCGAACAGCGTCGCCACCACGAACGCGATCTTCACCAGGGTCGGATCGACCCGATATCGTGCCGCGAATCCCGCGCACACACCCGCGACCGTCCGGTTGCCGTTCGGCCGGACCGGCCGCGTCGCCCACAGGCTTTCGAACTGCTTCGTGTCCATGGTCCCCATCCTGTCGGCCCGGGAGCTTCGGCACATCGGGACATACCCTGAGAAAGTCCCTGATGTGCGGTGTGGTCTGGGCGTGCCACTATCGAGGTGTGAGTGGTGGTGTGCCCGTGTCCGTGACGCCGACCGCGCCGTCGGAGACGCCGCGACTGGTGCGGCGCGACGGTGGCCGGGTGATCGCCGGTGTCGCGGGCGGTCTGGCCGATCATCTCGGAGTCGACGTGTTCCGGGTACGAGTCGTGTTCATGGTGTTGGCCGCGCTCGCCGGCGCCGGTGTTCTCGCCTACGGACTGCTCTGGTTCTTCTGCCCGCCCGGCCACGACACCGCGCCGCCCGCTCCGGGAGAACGACGGCAGGCGTACGGACTTGCGCTCGTCGGTCTGGTGGCGATGTCGGTGGTGGGTTTCGCGGCCTCGGGCACCCCGGCCGCCTATCTCGTGCCCTTCGTGTTCGTCGTGGTCGGCGCGAGCCTGGTCTGGCGGGAGTTCGACACCTCGCGCGCCTCCCCGCGGACACCGGTATTGACCTGGACCCGGCTGATCGGCGGGACGCTCCTGGTGATCGGCGGGCTGGTGGTGATCGTGCTCGCCGGCGATCGCTCCTTCGGCGGATTGTCCACCACGCTGCTCGCGGTCGTCGCGACACTGTTCGGAGCCCTGCTGCTCAGCGTGCCCCTCTGGATGCGGATGTGGCGCGCTCTCAACGAGGAACGTGCGGCGCGGATCCGTAACGCAGAACGCGAGGAGATCGCGTCACACCTGCACGACTCCGTGCTACAGACCCTTGCGCTGATCCAGAAGCAGGCCGGCAAACCCGAAGAGGTCGCCCGATTGGCCCGAAGTCAGGAACGCGAGTTGCGTGGCTGGCTCTTCGGCGATCCCGCCCAGCGCGCGGGATCGTTGTCGGCCAGTCTGCAGGCGGTCGGAGCCGAGGTCGAGGATCACTACGGTATCGAGGTCGAGGTGATCACGGTCGGCGATCTGCGTCCGGACGACGAACCCGCTGCGGCACGTCGCCGGTGGGCGGCACTGGTCGCCGCCACCCGGGAGGCGTTGATCAACGCCGCCAAGCACTCCGGGGAACGCAAGGTCGACGTCTACGGTGAGGTGACCGATGACCAGGTCGAGGTTTTCGTGCGCGACCGCGGCGTCGGCTTCGACCCGGATCTCGTCGACGGCGACCGGCAGGGCATCGCACGGTCCATCACCGCGCGGATGCATCGGGCCGGCGGAGAGGTCACGGTCGACTCGTCGCCCGGCCGTGGCACCAACGTCCGGCTGACCATGCGGCGCGGTGATGTCGGCAAGGTCGAGGTGGAGGCAGAATCGGCGGTGTCAGAATCGACTGTGACAGAAGACCATGCACAGGAAGAGGAAGCGCAGTGATGACAGAGGCGGCGGTCTGCCGGATCTTTCTCGTCGACGACCATGCCGTGTTCCGGTCCGGTGTCCGTGCCGAGCTGGCCTCGGAACCGGGACTGGAGGTCGCCGGTGAGGCGGGCACCGTGTCCGAGGCAGTGGCCGGCATCGTCGCTCTGCGGCCCGACGTCGTGCTGCTCGATGTGCACATGCCGTCGGGCGGTGGGGTCGCGGTGCTGCGTGGGGTGACCGACGCAATCGTCGACGGATCGGTGCCGGTCTTCTTGGCGCTCAGCGTTTCCGACGCGGCCGAGGACGTCATCGCGACCATCCGGGCGGGCGCCCGCGGCTACGTCACGAAGACGATCGACGGAAAGGCGCTCGCCGACGCGGTGCGACGGGTCGCCGACGGCGACGCGGTGTTCAGTCCACGGCTGGCGGGGTTCGTGCTGGATTCCTTCACGGGTAAGTCAGCGGCGCCGGAGCCTCCCCTCGACCCCGAGCTCGACTCCCTCACCAAACGGGAACTGGAGGTGCTGCGGCTGCTCGCCCGTGGCTACACCTACCGCGAGATCGCCGACGAACTGTTCATCTCGATCAAGACCGTCGAGACCCACGCATCGAACGTGCTGCGCAAGACGCAGCAGTCCAACCGCAATGCACTCACCCGCTGGGCCGCGACCCGGCACATCGGATAGTCGTCCTCAGCTGACGATCACCACGATCAGCACGATGACCAGCAGGATCGCCGCAAGCGCGGAGATGGCCAGGGTCAGAGTGGTTCTGGACGGTGACGGAGACCTCGACGGACCGGGGTGTGGCAGACGGGAGCTCAGCGTGGCCGGGTTCGTCGGCAGTGTCGATGCCCGGGAGTGAAGGGCAGATGCGGCGGACGACGGTTGGTCGGGACGATTCGGGCCGGGGCCGCTGACGGGCCGGTGGGCGCCGGTCGAATGCGTGCGAGGCGGCCGGGGCGATCGTTGGGCCCAGGTCGGTACACCGCCGTCCGGCGTGGTGATCGGGCCGGACAACACCTGCGAAATCGATCGACGATCACCGGCAGCGACGGCGGCGAGCAGGTCACGGGCCTCCGCCATGGTGGGTCGTTTGGCCGGGCTCGGTTCCAGCAGGCGCAACAGCACGGGTTCGAGATCGCCGGCCTTGGTCATCGGGGTGATCTGTGCGCGGGCGACCTTGTGTAGCAACGCCAGCGAGTCGTCATCCACCCCGAACGGCGGTTGACCCTCGATGAGGGTGTATACGGTGGCGCCGAGGGAGTAGACATCCGACGCCTCGCCGGGCTCGGCACCACGCGCCACCTCGGGTGCGAAATAAGCAGGAGTGCCGGTGATCACGCCGGACTGGGTGAGGCTCACATCGTCTTTCAACCGGGAGATGCCGAAGTCGGTGATCTTGACCAGGCCGGCGTCGCGCCCGGTTGATGTGATGAGGATGTTGCCCGGTTTGATGTCGCGGTGGATGATGCCCGCGGCATGTGCCGCGGTCATCGCGTCGGCCACCTGGGCGCCGATCTGGGCTGCCGGTTCGACGCCGAGAGTTTTTGTGGTGTAAAGGATCTGGGCGACACTGCGGGAGGGTAGGTATTCCATCACCAGCCATGGTTCGCCGCTGTCGAGGGCGACGTCGTGCATCGCGATGGCGTTGCGGTGGGTGAGTCTGGCGGCGATGCGGCCCTCTCGCATGGCGCGCTGCCGGATGTTGTCGGCCGTCTCGTCGCTGAGTCCCTCGGTGGAGACGACCTGCTTGACGGCGACCTCGCGATCGAACAACTGGTCTTTGGCGAGCCACACCGCGCCCATGCCTCCACCGCCGATGCGCGAGCGCAACCGGTAGCGCCCGGCGATCAGGTGCTGTGGACCCGGCGTGCGTCGGTTCTCGGGGGTGGTCGGCATAGGCTGCATGATAGTCGGATGGGGCTCGGGGGGCCCATCGCGCTTGACAACTTCTCGCACGTATGTTCGACTCGATGCATGCGGTGGTCCGACCAGGGGGTCGAGGTCGACGATGGTGCTCTGCCCGGTCTGGGAAAAGCGGGTCTGGTGCGTTCGGTGCAGACCCCGGAGTTCGAGGGTGTGACCTTTCACGAGGTGCTCGCCAAGAGTGCGCTGAATCAGGTTCCCGAGGCGGCGAACCTGCCGTTTCGGTTCACTGTCAACACTTTTCGTGGGTGTACCCACGCGTGTCGGTATTGTTTCGCGCGGCCGACCCATGAGTATCTGGATCTCGACGCCGGCGTGGATTTCGACAGCCAGGTGGTGGTCAAGCTCAACGTCGCGGCGGTCCTGCGCAAAGAGTTGCGTCGGCGATCGTGGAATCGCGAGACGGTCGCGCTGGGGACCAACACCGACCCGTATCAACGGGCCGAAGGCCGGTATCGCTTGATGCCCGGGGTGATCTCGGCGCTCGCGGAGTCGGCGACGCCGTTCTCCATCCTGACCAAGGGGACCTTGTTGCGGCGGGATCTGCCGTTGCTCCGGCAGGCGGCGGCCAAGGTGCCGGTGAGTATCGCGGTATCGCTGGCCATGCACGATGCCGAGTTGCAGAAGTCGCTGGAGCCGGGTACGCCGTCGCCGAAAGCCCGTCTGGAGCTGATCCGAGCGGTGGCCGATGTGGGTTTCGCCCCGCATGTGATGGTGGCACCGGTGATCCCGTACCTGAGTGACTCGACGTCGCAGCTGGAGGCATTGCTGGCGGCGCTCGCCGAGGCGGGGGCGTCCGGTGTGACCGCGTTCCCGATGCATCTGCGTGGAGCGACGAAGCCGTGGTTCATGGAGTGGCTGGCAGAACACCATCCGGCTCTGGTGCGCCGGTACCGGGGTCTGTACGGCCGAGGTGCCTACGTGACGCCGGAGTACTCGGCGTGGCTGCGTGACCGGATGCGACCACTGGTGCAGCAGTACGGTCTCGCGGGCGCGCAGGGTCTGCGTGGGGCGGCGGTGCCACCCGCGGCACCGATCGCCACGCCCGAGCTGCGCTCTGCTCTCACCCTCTTCTGACGCCGTCTGTTCGGGGCGCGTCGAAAGTGCTCCGACCTGCTGCGTTGACGGTTGTCGGTGGGCCGTCCTAGGATGAAATAAATCGAAAACGTGTTCGAACAGCATGCACCTTCCCTGCGCGCTGATTGCGGAAAGCCGCAGGTCAGGAGGGTGTATGAGTACGTCTGTGGAAGCGCTCACGAGCGGGGCCGATGGTCACGAACTGGACCGTCTCCGTCGGCAGATCGCGGCGATGTCCGGGCGTCCCGACCACCGATCTGTCGAGATGGCCGATCGGTCGGCGGGTGTGTTGGCGGTCCCGGATGCCTTGGCCGATCTGTTGCCCCGGCGTGGGCTGGCGCGGGGCAGTGTGGTCGTGGTCTCCGGTGCTCGCTCGATCTTGTTGTCGGTGATCGCGTCGGTGAGTGGCTCGGGTGGTCAGGTGGGGATCGTCGGTCTCCCGCAGCTCAATCTCGGGGGTGTCATGGAACTCGGTGGCGACCTGTCGCGGATCGCCACGGTGCCGAATCCGGGGGTCGATCCGGTCGAGGTTGCCGGGGTGCTCCTGGACGGGATGGATCTGGTGGTGCTGGGTCTGGGCGGTGTCGCGGTGCCACCGTCGCGGACGAGGGTGGTGATGGGGCGGGTGCGCAAACAGTTGTCGACACTGATCATTGCCGGCGCCGGGAACGGAGTGAGCGGGCCGAGTGTCGGCGGCGCCGGGAACGGGGTGAGCGGGCTGAGTCGGGGCGGCGCCGGGAACGGAGTGAGCGGGCCGAGTCGGGGCGGCGCCGGGAGCAGGGTGAGCGGGCCGAGTGTCGGCGGCGCTATCTGGCCGGGCGCACAGCTGCGTCTGGATGCGGAGGTGGTGACGTATCGTCACCTGCCGGGTGACGCCGGTGCGGTCGACCTTGCCACGGCCCGGGCTGGATACGGCCGGATCGGCGGGATGTCGCTGCAGGTATCTGTCACCGATCGCGGTCATCGTCAGGTGTCCGGCGAGATCGACGTGATGACAAGCGGTTTCGGTTCCGAGAGGCATGTGGAGCTGGTGCGGTCGCAACAGCGGGCTCCTCTGGCGGTGGCCAACTGATGGCCGCGCCGATGACGTCGCCGATGACGGCCTCGACCGCCGGCCGGGTGCTGGCCCTGTGGTGCCCGGACTGGCCGGCGACGGCCGCCGCGATCGCGGGCGACCTCCCACCTCAGCATCCGATCGCGGTGCTGCATGCCAATCGTGTGGTCGCCTGCTCGGCGCCGGCTCGTGGTGCGGGGGTGCGGCGGGGGATGCGGAAACGCCAGGCTCAGTCCGCCTGTCCGGAGATGACCGTGGTCACGACCGATGATCATCGCGACGGCCGGTACTTCGACCCGGTCGTCGCGACGGTGGCCGACCTGGTGCCTGTTGTCGAGGTGCTGCGTCCGGGTCTTCTGGTGGTGCCTTCGGGCAACGCCACCCGCTATTTCGGTGGTGAGGATGCGCTGGCGGAGAAGCTGATCGATGCGGTGGCCGCTTCCGGCGTCGAAGCGCAGGTTGGGGTGGCCGACGAACTGTTCACCGCGGTACTGGCCGCCCGGCACGGCAGCCACGTGGAGCCCGGCGGTGATGCCGCCTTTCTGGCCGGCCGGCCGGTCGCCGATCTCGCGATCGAGCCCAGTATGAGTGATCCGACGAGGGTGGAGTTGGTAGATCTTCTCCGTCGTCTGGGGATGTCGACGATCGGCGCTTTTGCCGCACTGCCGGTCCGCGACGTCGCCACCCGTTTCTCCGCCGACGCCGTGGTCGCCCATCGACTTGCCAATGCCGTTCCGGGTCGGCCCCCGTCGGGCCAGATCTCCCCGGTGGATCTGGTGGTCGAGCATCAGTGTGATCCGCCGATCGACCGTGTGGATGCCGCGGCTTTTCTCGGTCGACGGCTGGCCGACGCACTGGCACAGCGACTGGCCGCGGCGTCCGCGGCCTGCACACGCCTCACCGTGGAGGCAATCACCGAACGGGGACAGCGTCATGCGCGGACGTGGCGATGCGCCCAACCGTTGACCCCGGAGGCCACCGCGGACCGGATTCGCTGGCAACTCGAGGGGTGGCTGACCGGCGGGCGGGCAGGTGCGGACGGCAGGCCGGATTCGCCGATCGGTGTGCTGCGGCTCGAGCCGATCGAGGTGGTCGCCGCCGGTGCGTTGCAATACTCCCTGAGCGGCAATGGTTTACCCGAAGATCCAGAGGTCGATGAGCGGGCCCGTCGATCGCTGGTCCGAGTCCAGGGCCTGCTCGGAGGTGACGCAGTGCAACTACCGATCCCCAGTGGCGGACGTGGGCCGGGCGATCAGATCACCATGGTGGCGCTCGGGGATGAGCGGACCCCGGCGCGTGACCCGGACGCACCATGGCCGGGCCGGTTGCCGCAACCGACACCAGCGGTCCTGGTGGACACCCCGATCCAGGTGCTCGACATGACCGGCCGTCCGGTGGAGGTGACCGGCCGGGGCTGCTTCTCCGCCGAACCGACGACGATATGTATGGAACGCTCTGGCCGACAGCACCGGACGTGGGAACTGCGGTGGTGGGCCGGTCCCTGGACCACCGGCGGTGATGCCGGTGGCATCACCGCCCGGGCACAGGTCCTGCTCGACGACTCACGTGCACTTCTGCTGAGCTATCGGGCGGAGAAGTGGGCAGTGGAGGGGGTGTACGAGTGACCGGGTGGCTCCTCTCCATGTCCACCGCTACGAGTTCGCCCCGCGGGCGATCACCGACCACCGGGAAACGGTGCCGTCCGCGCGTTCCGCGATCAGTTCGTCCACCAGGTTGACGGCGGTGCACACGTGGTTGGGTACCACCCGCACCCGGTCGCCGAGGCGCGGAATCACGAAATCAGAGGTGCCCGAGGGGAATTCGATCACCGCGTGATGTTCCGACAGCGAGGTGATGGTGGCGGCCGGTTCGCCGGGCACCCGTCCGAAACCGGTCGTCCAGGGCGGGCGGTCGGCGCCGAGGATCTTGCTTCCCGCGTCCACCACGACCCGCGATCCCGTGCGATGCACCACGGTGGCCACGGCGGACAGTGCGACGTCGCCGAAGCCGCATGAGCCGAGTTCCACCTGCTGGGCATCGTTGAACGGATACACGCCGGGTCGGATCTCGGTGAGTACATCCGATCCGGCGAACTCGATCGTCGGAGTCGATCCGCCGCTGCGTACCCGCGGGTCGATTCCGTTGTCCCGCAATCGTTGCGCAGCCGTCGACAGCGCCGTGACCTCCTGTTCGGCGGCGCGACGACGGGCATCGCCCGGTCCGTATCCGTGTCCCGGGAACGTGAACACGCCCACCACCGACAGGCCGTGACCGGCCGCGGTGCGCGCCAGTGCGCCGGCAGCCTCCGGCGCCACGCCCGTGCGATGTTGGCCGGAGTCGACCTCGATGACGATCTCGACGGCCGCGCCATCCAGTTCGGACGCGAGTTGACGTGCACCGTCCGGGGAATCGACCGCCAGGCGCAGCATCGCGCGTTCGGCAAGGGCCCGCAGTCGAGCACCTTTGGCCGCGGTCACCCAGAGCGGATAGGCGATGAACAGGTCCGGCACGGCGGGCATGACCGCCGCGAAGGCCTCGGCCTCGCCGATGGTGGCGACGGTCAGCCCGATCGCGCCGGCGGAGATCTGTCGTGCGGCGATCTCGGCGCATTTGTGGGTTTTCGCGTGTGGACGCAGATCGAGCCCTGCGGTTCGAGCGCGCTGTGCCACCCTGCCGATGTTGTCGTCGAGTTGTGCGACGTCGACGGCGAGATACGGGGTGTCGATCACGTGTCGTCGGCGTCGTCGGTGTCGGCGTCGTCGGTGGGTCTCGACTTCCCCAGCGCAGCAGCTGATTCGCCGAACATCAGATACTCCTGATGCAGCACACGGGTGGTGAGTCCGGGAGCGAACCGATGTCCGAGGTCGGCGAGCGTGCCCGCCGCCGAACCGACCCGCCGGGGCCGATCGAGGATGCCGTGCAGGACGCGTGATGCCGCCTTGTCGACGCCCCACACGCCTGCCTGGTTGTCATACACCTCGGTCGGCGCAATCATGCGAGTGCGGACCAGGGGGAGCCTCACGTTGGTGAATGTGACATGGTCGGACAGGGTCTCGGTGCTCGTCACGTCACTGAACGCCTCCAGTGCGGCTTTCGACGCGGCATAGGCGCCGAACCGACCCGTACGCGACTGAACGGCGATCGACGTGACGTTCACGATGTGGCCAGATTGTCGTTCCACCATGTGCGGCAGCAGTCCGAGGATGAGGTTGACCGCACCGAAATAGTTCACCGCCATGAGTCGTTTGTGATCGTGCAGTCGGTCGGTCGCGTTGATGCTCGCCCGGCGGATGGACCGGCCGGCGTTGTTGACCAGGACATCCACGTGATCATGTTCGACGAGAACGGTTTTGACCAGTCGGGACACCGCTTCCTCATCGGTGATGTCGCACTGGTACGCGTAGACGCGGCCGGGCGGTACGCCGTGCTTGCTGCCGGTCGCACTCAGTTCGGCGACCGCGGCGTCCAGGCCGTCGGCGCCGCGCGCGACGATGATGACATTCGCGCCGCGGGCGAGGCACATCCGGGCGGTGGCCTTGCCGATTCCCGCCGAACCTCCCGTGATCAGAATGTTCTTGCCGACGAGAGGTCCACGCGGATCGTCCCGGCGGAATCGGCCGGGATCGAGATTCTCCGACCAGTAGGCCCATAGTCGAGGTCCGTAGTCGTCGAGGTCGGGAAGAGTGATCCCCAGATCGCGCAGCGTCCGGACGGTGTCGTCGGAGCGGAAGTCGGCAGGCAGCGAGACCGTGTCGAGCAGGGCGGGCGGGATGCCGTGCTGGGCGGCCAACAGGTCGCGGCCGATCCGGAACGGACCAGTTCCGGCGATCCGGAGGACCGGAGCCACCAATCCGTTGGGAATGACGTTGTGGCCCTTCGGTCCTCGGAAGCCAGGCGCGAGCGCGTTGTACATGTCGGTGATCGTGCGGCGGCGCGGGTCGGCGAGGTGGTGGACGAGACCGGTGCGGTGCGGGTCGGCTGTACACAGCGCGACGATCGCATGGGCGACGTAATCCACCGGGACGACGTTGGTGTAGCCGAGGTCGGGCATCGGCAGCGGCAGCGCGGACGGGAGGTGCCCGAGCAACTTGAGGTCACCGAAGAAGTAGTACGGACCGTCGACCTTGTCCATCTCACCGGTCCGGGAATCGCCGACGACCACCGAGGGGCGGTAGATCCGCCACCGCAGGCCGTCTCGTTCCCGGACGACCCGCTCGGCGGAGAACTTGGTGCGGTGATAGGGCGACGGGAAGCCCTGGCCGAGGTCGAAATCGTCCTCGGTGAAGGTGCCCCGGTGGTCGCCGGACACCGCGATCGACGACACGTGATGCATCAGCGCACCGGTGGTGAGTGCGAAGTCGGCGACGCGTGCGGTGCCGTCGACGTTCGCGGCCTGCTGGACGTCGGCGTCGGCCGTCATGTCATAGATGGCGCCGAGGTGGATCACGTGGTCGATGTCGGGCAGGTCGTCGGTCTCGAGGCCCAGGCCCGGTTCGGTGAGATCGCCGGCGATCGGCATCACGGTGCCGCTGGTGTCGACCTCGGACAAGAACTCGCTGAACGTGGAGAGAGTCTTCGTGCGGGTCAGGGCGATGATCCGGGCATCGGCTTCGACGGTGAGGAGGCGCTCGATGACCCGACGGCCGATGAACCCGTTGCCGCCGGTGATGAAGTAGGTCGTCATGGCGTCGGTCTGTCCGATCTCGTGAGGCAGTCTGGACCAGCGTGAGATGCTTCTTACTGCTCGGTAAGAAGTAGTTTCTACCCAGGGTGACACTTACATTGATGGATGGCAACATACCTTTCATCGCATGTCGGGCCGAGACGGACGGCGACGCCGAGGCGATTCGCCGCGTCGTGGTGTCTGCGTTCGGCAGACCGGACGAAGCGGACCTCGTCGACGCGCTGCGCGTCGACCCACGGGTGTGGATCGACGACCTGTCGGTCGTCGCGGAGGACGTTACCGGGAACGTCGTTGGATACGCGTTGCTGACCAGGTGTCGGGTGGGTGGACGCCCTGCGCTGGCTCTGGCGCCCTGCGCGGTGTCGCCGCAACTGCAGAACAGCGGAGTGGGCACCGCGGTCACCGGCCACGTGCTCGACCGCGCTCGCGTCCGTGCATCGGGTCGGGCGGCGGGGGAGAATCTCGTGGTCGTCCTGGGGCACCCGGAGTTCTACCCGAGGTTCGGCTTCCGACGTGCCTCCGACGCCGGAATCTCCGCAACCTTCGAGGCGCCCGATGACGCCCTGATGTTTCTCGCGCTCGATCCGGCCAGGCCGATCCCGGCCGGTGTGATCGGGTACCCGCCGGCCTTCGGGGTCTGACGACGGTTGAACTGATCAGCCAACTGTTCAGTTGACTGACTATTTGCTACGGTCTGCGGTGTGGAGCAGAAGTCCGGCACAGGCGCGCTCGCCGCCGATCTCAGGATCGCGCTCGGGCAACTCACTCGTCGTCTGCGCCACGAGGTGCCCACCGCTGACCTGACCCGGTCGCAACTCAATGTGCTCGGCCGCCTCGATCGTGATGGTCCATGTACCGCAAACGACCTCGCCCGGGCCGAGGGCATGCGTCCCCAATCGATGGCTGCGATCGTCTCCGCGCTCCTCGCGGCCGACATGGTCGTCGGCGCGCGCGATCCCGATGACGGGCGCAAGACCATTCTGGGCCTGTCGCAGCGGGCGCGCGACGAGTTCGGGGCCGGCCGGCTCGCCCGTGAGGATTGGCTCGCCCAACGGTTGGACGCGCTGATGACCGGCGACGAGATCCGTCAGCTGGCGACGGCGACCGAGCTGCTGAAACGACTTGCCGAGTCCTGATGATCGAGAGGATCACGAAATGAGCATGACCACACTGGATCCGAACACCGCTCTGGTCGTCGTCGACCTACAGCGTGGCATCGTCGGACGGGACCTCGCGCCGCACTCGTCGTCGCACGTCGTCGAACGTTCGGTCGAGATCGTCGACCGCTTCCGCACCCACGGTCTCCCGATCGTGTTCGTAACGGTGTCCGGGAGGCCGCCGGGTCGGACCGATCTGAGTGACGGCTCCACGCCGAGCTTTCCCGTCGGATGGGACGAGCTCATCGACGAGTTCACCCCGGCTGCCGACGACATCGTCGTGACCAAGCACTCGGTCAGTGCGTTCACCGGTACCGGACTCGCCGACGATCTGCGTGAGGGTGGGGTCACCCAGGTGGTCGTGGTCGGAATCGCGACCGGCGCCGGGGTGGAATCGACGGCACGCGATGCGCACGAGGCGGGCTTCAATGTGACGCTGCCCATAGACGCGATGACCGACTCGGATGGCGCCCGTCATCGACACAGCCTGGACAACGTGTTCGGCCGGATCGCCGAGACCGGTTCGACCGCAGAGCTTCTCGAGCTACTCGACGCGACTCGGCGGTCGATTTCGGCGGCGAGGTAGCGACCGGGTTCGTCTCACTGGTATCGCGTGCTCGCTCGCGAACGAGGGTCTGATACCGCGAACCGGGTGTGAGTGGCGGGGTGGGACGTGGCGGTTGAGTGTCGAACGGGTGTTCGATAAGATCGATCGGTGGGATGGGATCAGGGACCGCCGACGTGGTCGGAGCTCGAGCGCGTGCTCTCCGGTCGTGCGCCCGGGCCGGGGCGTCCGGGGGAGGCGTTCGGTCCGGGGGACAACACCGGCGACGGTAACGACAGCCCGGCCTGGTCTCGCAAACGCGGTGCCTACCGGCCCGAAGGTGTGGAGCGAACACGATCGTCGGTCGCGTTCGCCGAATTGCACGCGCACAGCTCCTACAGCTTCCTCGACGGTGCGTCGATGCCGGAGGAGATGGTCGAAGAGGCGCAGCGTCTCGATCTGAAAGCATTGGCCCTCACCGATCACGACGGCTTCTACGGCCTCGTCCGGTTCGCGGAGGCGGCGCGCGAGTTCGCCATGCCGACCGTGTTCGGGGCCGAACTGTCCCTCGAGCCCGACGTCGCGCGGACCGGGATTCCCGATCCTGTGGGCGAGCATCTGCTCGTGCTCGCCCGCAGCAGCGAGGGCTACCGCCGGCTGTCCCGCACGATCGCCGACGCCCACATGGTCGCCGGCGAGAAGGGGTTGCTGCGATATGACCGGGACGCCTTGCCCGACAATGCCGACGGTCACTGGCTGATCCTCACCGGGTGCCGCAAGGGTGCGGTGCGTCGGGCACTCGATCGAGGTGGTCGGCCTGCGGCACGCCGGGCACTCGTCGAGTTGGTCGATCGGTACGGGCAAGACGTGGTGGTGGAGCTCACCGCGCAGGGTCTGCCGGACGACGACGAGCGCAACGCGATCCTGGCGGGACTGGCGGGTGAACTCGGGCTGACGACGGTGGCCACCACCGGGGCGCATTTCGCGGGTCCCCGACGCCGCCGACTGGCCACCGCCGTCGCCGCCGTCCGTGCACGGACAGACATCGAGACCATCGACGGCTGGTTGCCCGGGGTCGGTGGCGCACATCTGCGCAGTGGTGACGAGATGGCCCGTTTGCTGCCTGGTCACCCGGACGCCATCGACAACGCCGTTGCCCTGTCGGCGGACTGCTCCTTCGAGCTGGGGCTGATCGCACCGCAGTTGCCGCCGTTCGACGTCCCGGTCGGGCATACCGAGATCAGCTGGCTGCGGGAGAAGACGATGGCCGGGGCGCTGCGCCGCTACGGGTCGCCTGGTGCGCATCCGCAGGCATACCGGCAGATCGAACATGAGCTCGCCATCATCGAGACACTGACCTTCCCGGGGTATTTTCTCGTGGTCGCCGACATCGTCGATTTCTGCAAGAGCAATGACATCCTGTGTCAGGGTCGCGGAAGCGCGGCCAACTCCGCGGTGTGTTACGCGCTGGGGATCACCAACGTCGATCCGGTCTCGAACAAACTCCTCTTCGAGCGATTCCTCTCGCCCGAGCGCGACGGACCGCCGGACATCGACGTCGACATCGAATCGGATCGGCGTGAGGAGGCCATCCAGTACGTCTATCGCCGCTACGGCCGTGACTACAGTGCGCAGGTCGCCAATGTGATCACCTATCGCGGGAAATCCGCGATCCGCGACATGGCGCGCGCGCTGGGGTATGCGACCGGCCAGCAGGACGCCTGGAGTCGCGCGCCCGACGAGGCGCCCGACGACGTCACCGATCTGGCGAGCGAGATCCTGGGAATGCCGAGACATCTGGGCATCCATTCCGGGGGAATGGTGATCTGTGATCGCCCGATCGCCGATGTGTGCCCCACGGAATGGGCGCGGATGGAGAACCGCAGTGTCCTGCAGTGGGACAAAGACGACTGTGCCGCAATCGGTCTGGTCAAATTCGATCTGCTCGGGCTCGGCATGCTGTCGGCACTGCACTATGCGATCGATCTGGTGGCCGAGCACAAGGGGATCGAGGTCGACCTCGCGAAGCTGGACCTGACCGAACCAGAGGTCTACGAGATGCTGTGCCGCGCCGATTCCGTCGGCGTCTTCCAGGTCGAATCCCGGGCGCAGATGGCGACCCTGCCACGACTGAAACCGCGGACCTTCTACGACCTGGTGGTCGAGGTCGCGCTGATCCGGCCGGGCCCGATCCAGGGCGGCTCGGTACATCCCTACATCCGGCGCCGGAACGGCACCGAGAAGCCGGCTGTCGAGCATCCGTCGATGCGCAAGGCTCTCGACCGGACTCTGGGCGTGCCGTTGTTCCAGGAACAGCTGATGCAACTCGCGGTCGATGTCGCCGGGTTCGATGCCGCCGAGGCGGATCAGCTGCGCCGTGCCATGGGATCGAAGCGATCACCGGAACGGATGGAGCGACTGCGTCAGCGGTTCTATGCCGGGATGGAAGAGCTGCACGGGATCACCGGAGAGACGGCGGACCGCATCTTCGAGAAGATGGCGGCATTCGCGAATTTCGGATTCCCGGAGAGTCATTCGCAGAGTTTTGCCTCGCTGGTGTTCTACTCGTCGTGGTTCAAGCTGCACCATCCGGCGGCATTCTGCGCAGCCCTGTTGCGTGCACAGCCGATGGGTTTCTACTCCCCGCAGTCGCTGGTCGCCGACGCGCGCCGGCACGGTGTGGTGATCCATCGCCCCGACATCAACGTCTCATTGGTGCACGCGACGCTGGAGAAGGAGGGCATGGAGATCCGGTTGGGCCTCGGCGGGGTGCGGGGGATGGGCGACGACGTCGCCGAGCGGATCGTCGAATGCCGTGACCGGGACGGTGCTTACCGGGATGTCATCGACGTGTCCCGCCGCGCCGAGCTCACGGCACGCCAACTCGAGGGCTTGGCCGGCGCGGGTGCCTTCTCCTGCTTCGGCGTGAGCCGGCGGCAGGCGTTGTGGGAGGCGGGGGCCGCTGCGACGGTGCGATCGGACCAGCTGCCGCTCGAGCCGTCCACGCGGACGCCGACCCTGCCCGGACTGTCCGACGTCGAGCTGGCAGCCACTGATGCCTGGGCGACCGGCATCACCCCGTCGTCCTATCCGACCCAATTCCTGCGGCCGCGATTGGATGCGATGGGAGTCATCCCGGCGGATGGGTTGTTGTCGGTCGCCGATGGATCGCGGGTCACGGTCGCCGGTGCGGTGACTCATCGACAGCGACCGGCCACCGCTTCCGGTGTGACGTTCATCAACCTGGAGGACGAAACCGGCATGGTCAACGTCGTATGCTCCGTCGGGTTGTGGACAAAGCACCGAAGTCTGGCACACTCAGCGTCGGCCTTGCTGATCCGTGGCACTGTGCAGAACGCCGAGGGGGCGGTGACAGTGGTGGCGGAGCGCTTGCAGCGCTTGGATCTTCGTGTGGGAACTCGTTCCCGGGACTGGCATTGACGAAAAGGGGAAACCGCCATGCCGAAGCAGATCGTGGTCACGGTGAAGCCGGGCAGCCGCAAAGGGCCGCTGGTGGAGACCAATCCGGCCGGCTCGCTGACCGTCTACGTGCGTGAACCCGCCGCGGAGGGGCGGGCGAACAAGGCCGTCGCCGAGATCCTGGCCAAACATCTCGGCGTGCCCAAGAGTCGGATCGCGCTGGTGGGCGGCGCGACCGCCCGGACCAAACGTTTCCGGGTCAGCTGACGTCCAGTCGACATCGGGGTTCACACCGCGCCGGCAAAACCGTTCTGCCGCCAGGCCTCGTAGACGACGATGCTGGCGGCGTTGGCCAGATTGTGCGAGCGTCGCCCGGCCAGCATCGGTATCCGCACCCGATCGGTGACCTCCGGCTCGTCGAGCACCTCGGCCGGTAGCCCGGTCGGTTCGGGACCGAACAGCAAGACGTCGCCGGGCCGATAGTCGACATCGGTGTGATAGCGCGACGCATGCGCGGTGAACGCGAACACCCGTTCCGGCTTGAGCGTCGTCCACGCCGTGACCAGGTTGGGATGTACTGTCACCGTGGCCATCTCGTGATAGTCGAGGCCGGCGCGCTTGACCTGTGCGTCGGACAGATCGAAACCCAGCGGTTCGATGAGGTGCAACTCGCACCCGGTGTTGGCGGCGAGCCGGATCGCGTTGCCCGTGTTGGGCGGGATGCACGGCTGATAGAACATGATGCGGAACATGGTGGGCAAGTCTAGGCCAGGCTCTGGAGCCCCAGCGCGGTGTTGGCACCGCACAGCACCACGCACAGCGTCGAATCCGGTTCCGGGCGAACGCCTCCGGTGAGCACCGCGGCGACCGCCGCGGCGGTGCCGTGTTCGACGAGGATGCGGAACTGCTCCCACAGATAGCGGCGGGCGGAGATCAGATCGTCGTCGGAGACCACCACACTGGTCACCTCGCGCCCCGCGATCGTCGCCCAGCAGATCTCCCCGATGCGGGTGGCACCCAGTGAATCGGACGCGATGCTGTCCAACTCCACCGGCACCGGATGGCCGGCGTCGAGGGCCTGGCGCAGACACGACGACCCGATCGGCTCGGCGGCGACGATCCGATCACCTGGTCGCATCGCCGCGGTCAGACCGCCGAGCAGACCACCCCCACCCACGCACACGACGGTGGTCAGAGCGCCGTCGACGTCGTCGGCGAGCTCGAGTCCGATCGTGCCTGCGCCCGCGACGACGTCGGGCAGGTCGTACGCATGCAGCAGCAGCGCGCCCGAGCGCTCGGCGAGCTCGGCGGCGGCGTCGGCCGCCATCTGATAGCGGTCGCCCACTTGGTGCACCGTCGCGCCCAGGGCGCGCAGGCTGTCGACCTTCACCGGCGGCGCGGTCTCCGGGACCACGACCGTGCACGTCGTTCCGGCGATCCGGGCGGCCCACGCTGCGCCGATCGCCGCGTTGCCGCCCGACGCGACCAGCACTCCGGCGTCGTCGAGCCGGCCCGCCTCGCGTGCGTGCAGCACGGCGTTGAGGCTACCGCGCGGTTTGAAGCAGCCGCCGACCTGCAGATACTCGAGCTTGAACACCACGTCGAGGGGCCCGGTCGCGGTGTCCACGGTGGTGTCCAGCACAGGCGTGCGCCGCAGCCTGCCCGCGATCCGGTCCGAAGCAGCGACGACGTGTGCATATGTCGCGGCCCCGTCCGGGCCCGGGAGTGTGTCCACGTCGAGCCACAGTAGCGGGAATGGAACAATGGACTCTCGTGAGCGCGATACGACTAGACGGCAAGGCCACTCGCGACGAGATCTTCGCCGACCTCGCGGTCCGGGTGGAAAAGCTCCGGGCCGAGGGCATCATGCCGGGCCTGGGTACTGTCCTGGTGGGCGACGACCCGGGCTCGCAGTCCTATGTCAAGGGCAAGCACGCCGACTGCGCGCGCATCGGTGTCGCGTCGATCCGCAAGGATCTCCCGGCGGATGCGACGACCGAAGAGGTCAATGCGGCGATCGAGGACCTGAACGATGACCCGGACTGTACGGGATACATCGTCCAATTGCCGCTCCCGCGCCACCTCGACGAGAACGCGGCGCTGGAACGGATCGATCCGGCCAAGGATGCCGACGGTCTGCACCCGATCAATCTGGGACGGCTGGTGCTCGGCAAGGAGTCGACACTGCCCTGTACGCCGCGCGGCATCGTGCACCTGCTGCGCCGCTATGACATTCCGATCGCAGGTGCCCGCGTGACGGTGGTGGGCCGTGGTGTGACCATCGGCAGACCGATGGGGTTGCTGTTGACCCGGCGCAGCGAGAACGCGACCGTCACCCTGTGCCACACCGGTACCCGCGACCTGGGGGCCGAGGTGTCGCGGGCGGACATCGTGATCGCTGCGGCCGGTGTACCGCATCTGATCACCGCGGACATGGTCAAGCCGGGTGCCGCGGTCATCGACGTGGGCGTCAGCCGTACCGATGCCGGCCTGACCGGTGACGTCGCGCCGGACGTCTGGGAGGTGGCCGGCCATGTCTCGCCGAATCCCGGCGGCGTGGGGCCGCTGACCCGCGCGTTTCTGCTCGTCAACGTCGTGGAGCGGGCCGAGGCGCAGTTGGCCGAGCGAACCGCGGCGGGAACCGTCGGGTGACCTCGCCCGACCCCGTACACACCGGTACGCCCACCCGGATCGAGCGGATACGGCGCGCGCGCCGGGTTCGGCGGTACGTGGTCCAGATCCCGTACTTCGTCGTGCTGCTGGGTCTGCTGGCCGCCGCGATCCTGGTGTTGTTCGATCGTTGGCGTCGGGGTGCCTTCGTTTTCGGTTCCGTGTTGCTGCTCGGCGCCGTGCTCCGTGCCTTCATTCCCACATCCAGAGTTGGGTTGTTGCAGGTCAGAAGTAAATTGTTTGATGTCGCCGTCATGGCATCGGTAGGGTCACTGATCCTGTGGCTGGCGACCTCGATCGATCCTTTGGGCACAGATTGATTACAATAGATACCAACACGTGACCTAAACTGGCCAGAGAGGGCTCCGAGGAGCGGGGGAACACGCATCACTTCGACGATCACCACTGAGGACTCGACCATTCCCGACGAATCGACGTCGCTGGGTGTCTCCGCAGGCGACGGAATGATTCATTACGTCCTGCTGACCCGCGACGACGCCGGGCGCAGTGTGGTCGACACCCGGGTCATCGACGTCGATCGCAGTGATGGTCTGGATGTCGCGGGACGGGTCAACGCCGGGATCGACCTGATGCTCTCGGCGGCGCGCGGCGCCGGTCGTCGCGTCGGACCGATCGGGGTCGCGGCCCGGACCGCGAAACAGCGTCGCGAGCTCCGGTCGCGAGGGAGCGGCCCGCGCCGTCAGATCCACCTCGTCGACGACGACGAGGCCGTCGTCGCCTACCTGTCCGCGACCGGCCAGATCGATCGGTTCGGGACGGTGGTGGTCGCCGACTGTGGCGACACCGGGATGTCGCTGTACACGGTCGAGTTGCCCATGAACCGCATCTCCGCGCCGCAGCGATCACGTGCGCTGGCCGGTCGTGACGTCGACCGGGCGATCGTGTCCCAGCTGACCTCGGCCGACGACGCCGCGGAATCACGTGTCGCGCGGGGGCGCCGCGCGGCTCTGCTCAGCGCGTGCCGGGCCGCGAAGGAGGAGGTCGCCGCACCGTCATCGTCCGCGGGAACCGGTTCGATCCTGCTCGCCGACGGCGGCGGGCACACCACACTCACCGCGGGCACCGTCGAGAAGGCCGTGGCGCCGATGGTCGGCGAGGCGCGCGAGGTCCTGCGGCGATACCTGTGGGACAGCGCCGAGCGGGGAGTCCGTCCCGAGGCCGTCGTCCTGGTCGGAGGTATCGCGAACCTTCCGGCGGTACGGGCGATCGTCCCCGACGAGGTCAAGGTCGAGGTCGTGGTCCCGAACGCGCCGGAGTTGGCCGCGTCGATCGGTGGGGCCATCCTGGCGCGCGCGAACACCACCCCGACCTCCACGTCGCGGCTGGCCTTCATCGGTGGGCGGCGCAACCGGGAGTGGCTGTCCGCAACCCCGCTGGCCGTGGTCGGCGCGATTCTCGCCGCGGCGACGATGACGATCTATGCCGTCAGCTCATCGCTGGCCGGGCACAATGAGCCCGCCCCGTCGACGACCGCGCCGCAGACCACATCCTCGGCGACGTCGGCGGCCACGTCATCGACAGAGCGGACACCTACGACGACGACGTCGGTGGTGGTGCCGCAACCCCGTATCCCGCAGGCACAGGCGCAGCCGGTTCTGCCGACGACCGAACGTACCGAACCCCGTGGGGGTGACGTCCCAGGCTGGGCGACAACCGAACTCCCTCCGACGATGCCGTCGGATCCGTCGTCCTCGGCGCCGACGCGCACGCTCGTGCCGTATCCGCTTCCGTCGTTGCCGTGGCCGCAGGGGACCAACCCCGCACCGACGATCCCGCCGGAACTGCTGCCGCCCGGTCTGCGTCCGGAGTCGACTCAGCCGACGCCACCTCCGCCGGCGCCGCAGCAGGCCGCGCCACAGCGGACGACACCGACGGCGCCGTCGACGACAACGCCGACACCGCGGACGGTGACGACGACAACGCCGTCCCGGTGATGCGGGAGACGTTCAGGCGCGCGCGATCTCGACGGTGCGTTTGAGGAGGTCGCTGATCGAGTCGAACTCGGTCAGGAAACCGTCGTGACCGTTGTCGGAGTGCAGCACGTGCAGCCCCCCGACGCAGTTGCCCAGCTGCTCGGCCAATTCGATCTGTAGGCGCAAGGGGTACAGGCGGTCCGACGCGATTCCGCCGACGATCACCGGCACCCGGCAGCCGCGCAGTGCGGCTTCGATGCCACCACGGTTGCGCCCGACGTCGTGGTGGTTGAGCACCTCGCTGAGCACCACGTAGCTGCCCGGATCGAATCGTCGGATCAGCTTGTCGGCCTGGTGCTGCAGGTAGCTGTCCACTGCGTAGCGGCCACCGGTCAGCGGTTCCTCGTCGGCCTGCGGGGTATCCCCGAATCGCTGGTCGAGTTCGACCTCGCCGCGGTAGGTGAGGTGCGCGATGCGTCGCGCCACGCCCAGGCCTGCGGTCGGGATCCGTCCCGTCGCGTGGTAGTCGCCGCCCAGCCAATCGGGATCGGCCTTGATCGCCGCGATCTGAGTGGTCTGCGTCCCGATCTGATCGGCCGTCGCGCGTGCCCCGACGGCGAGGACCAGCGCACTGCGCACCATCTCGGGGTATTCGATGGCCCACTCCAATGCGCGGGCCCCACCCATCGATCCGCCCACGGCGGCGCCGATCCCGGTGACACCGAGGCGATCGATCAGGGCGCGCTCGGCGCGCACCTGGTCGAGCACGGTGATCTGCGGGAACCGTGAACCCCACGGTCGCCCGTCCGGCGCCGTCGATGCCGGCCCGGTCGAACCTCGGCACCCACCGAGCACGTTCGCCGAGATGACACACCACTCGTCGGTGTCGATCGCGCAGCCCGGACCGATCAGGCCGTCCCACCAACCGGCCGACAGGTGCTGATCATCGTCGGCAGGCCCGGTCACGTGGGAGTCACCGGTGAGTGCATGCAGGGTGAGGATCACGTTGTCGCGGGTCGGCGACAACGTCCCCCAGCGCTGAAAGGCCAGGGTGACGTCGTCGATCCGATCGCCGCTGTCGAGTGAGACCGAGCCGATGTCGACACGGGCCATCGCCCCGTCCGGCATGTGCTCCCAGTCGGGTTCGTCTGCTGGCTGGGTTCGCGGTTCGATACTCACCGACACAATTCACTCACTCTGCAATGCACCTCGGATTGGTTGTCCCGTACTCACTTCGCCGCGGCGAAACCCTGTTCGAGGTCGCCGATGATGTCGTCGATGCCTTCGATCCCGACGGCAAGGCGCACCAGCCCCGGCGTCACTCCGGCCGCGAGTTGCTCCTCGGGCGTCAGCTGGCTGTGTGTGGTCGACGCGGGATGGATCACGAGCGACCGGACGTCGCCGATGTTGGCGACGTGGCTGTGCAGCGAGAGCGCGTCGACGAAGGCCTTGCCCGCGTCGACCCCGCCCACGATCTCGAACGAGACGATCGCTCCCTGCCCCTTTGGCAACAGCTTCTGGCCGCGGTCGTACCAGGAGGACGAGGGCAGGCCGGCGTAGGCCACCGACTCGACCTGGCCGTGGGCCTCCAGGTAATCGGCCACCCGTTGCGCGTTGGCGACGTGGCGCTCGACGCGGAGACTCAGCGTCTCCAGACCCTGGGCCAGCAGGAAGGCGTTGAACGGCGAGATCGCCGCGCCGGTGTCGCGAAGCCACTGGACGCGCGCCTTCAGCGCGTAGGCCGGCGCTCCCAGATCGGCGAACACGGCACCGTGGTAGCTCTCGTCGGGGGTGGTGAATCCGGGGAACAGATCCTTTCCGTCCCGCTGGACGCGCCAGTCGAAGGTTCCGCCGTCCACGATCACGCCGCCGATCGCGGTGCCGTGACCGCCGATGTACTTGGTGGCCGAATGCACCACGATGTCGGCGCCGTGCTCGAGGGGATTGAGCAGGTACGGGGTGGCGACCGTGTTGTCGACGATCAGCGGCAGACCGTTGCGATGGGCGACCTCGGCGATGCCGGCGATGTCGAGGATCTCGTTGTTCGGGTTGGAGATCGTCTCACCGTAGAGAACACGGGTGTTGTCGCGGATCGATGCCTGCCACGAGGCGGGATCCTCGGGATCGTCGACGAACGACACCTCGATGCCCAACTTCGGCAAGGTGTAGTGGAAGAGGTTGTAGGTGCCCCCGTACAGCCGGGGGCTGGACACCACATGCCCACCGGTCTCCACGATGTTGAGGATCGAGTAGGTCTCGGCGGCCTGCCCGGACGCGAGCAGCAGCGCCGCGACGCCACCCTCGAGAGCGGCGATCCGCTGCTCGACCGCATCCTGCGTCGGGTTCATGATCCGTGTGTAGATGTTTCCGGGCTCGGCGAGGCCGAACAGGTTGGCCGCGTGCTGGGTGTCGTTGAAGACATAAGACGTGGTCTGGTACAGCGGCAACGCCCGCGCATTGGTGGTTGGGTCTGCGGTTTGGCCGGCATGGATCTGCTTCGTCTCGAAGCTCCAGGCGGCCGTCGGATCGATGCCCTCGGTGGCGTCAGACATGACAGTGTCATCACTTTCTACGGTCGGCAGGGTGCAACGACCCTGGTGGGGTCCGACCTTCGGACCCGCGCTTGCCTCGGAACGCGTATGCGTTCCTCAACCCGGTCATCACCCGGAGCACCCCACCGCGGTTGGAGGGTTGCCGATCAGCAAGCCGGGGCTTGACGCTGATGCTCATGACCTGGCGTCAAGGATATAGCACGGCCCCTGCCGGTCGAGAACCCTCCCGATCGCGGTGATCTGATGTGAGGACAGGTGTCATCCAAAAGGATGAACTTCGGTATTTGTCTTGGTAAAACCCCTGCTAGGCATCTTTAGCATAACTAACAGCAATTCGTGTTTTCGGATAGTGGATCTACGCTGACCCAAGCCCTGACCAACCCGTCGCACCTGACGCGTTGTCGCCGTTTGGACGAAAGACCACGACACATGTCCATGCCGCCCCGCGCAACTGCCCGATACTCCGCGACGCTGGTGGCCGTGGGGTCGAGTCTCGCGGTCGTCGCCGCGTTCTGTCTCCCCGGCGCGGTCGGATCGGCGCGGGCCGACGACTGTGGTGGCGGTGCGGTGGTTGTCGTCGGCGGGACGAATGACCCGGAAGCCGCATCGATGGTCGGGGTCGAGCAGCGGTACACGGGGCGCAAGCCGGTCATCCAGGACGGTGAGACCGTTATCGTCGACGATCCGACGAGCCCGTACTACGACGATCCGAACGACCCCGATGCGAAGAACTCCTTGAAGGTCATCCGGGTCGACTATCCGACCACACTGTGGCCACTCGGTGCTCTCGGATACGACGAGAGCGTCGCAGACGGTGAGGCTGCCACCAAGAAGGCGATCGCGACCTACCAGAGTGAATGCCCGGGCAAGCCCGTCGTGGTGACCGGCTATTCGCAAGGAGCCCGCGTTGCCGGCGACGTGCTCTCCGACATCGGTAACGACCGCGTCGGAAAGGTCGACATCAACGGCACCGACGACACGTCGGACGACGTCGAGATCCAGAAGTACCTCCTCGACGATCAGGGCAACCAGGTCCTCGACTCCGACGGACACCCGATTCCGATCATCTCCGGGGAGCTCTATTCCGACCCCCGCCGGGACGGCACCGTCGACGGTGAAGGTGTCGAACTGGCACTACCCGGTATCTTCCCCGGGCTCACGATGAGCGGCTCGCGCGAGGGCGGATTCGGAGACGTCCCGGTCACCACCGTCTGCGTCGACGGCGATGGCATCTGCGATGTGCCCGACCCGGTTCACGACCCGATCGGCGCGATCGATGCGCTGGTCGGCTACTTCACCAAGCACGGGTACTACCCCTATCAGATGTGGTTGGACCCCTACAGTTCGTCGACCGGTACGAAGTGGGGCGACACCACCTGTGAGACGGCGGCCGGTTCGTCGACCACAACCTGCGAGGTTCACCAGGACTCCGCGATCGTCGGCGTGATCCGTCAGGGCGTCGATGCCATCGGACTGGACGGGTCGCAGGTCCCCGACTTCCTCGCCGACCGGTGGAAGGTCGACCTGCCCTATGGGGCCAAACTCGCCAATCTGCAGCCGTTGGTCTTGCTCGTGCAGGACCAGTTGCCGCCGTTGCCGTACCTGGGCTACGGCGGTTACCTCCCGGACGTCTTCGTCTTCGAGGACATCCTGGACGGCATCGTCAACAACGCGCCCGACGAGGTGAAGGCAGGGGTGCAGGCGCTGGCCGCGAGTGCGAAGAGCATCGTGCTGATACCGGCCAACTTCGTCAAGTACTGGGCGGGAGAGATCATCGGTCCGGTCACGACCACCGGCACCACTCCCGTCTCGGCATTCGCCGCCACCGCTGACCTCTCGTCGGACTCGTCCGCGGACCAGCGCGACGACGTCGTGCAGCGTCTGGCCGTCATCGAGCATCCGGGCGATGCACACCAGCCCGCCGTGGACGGCTCCGCTGCTGAACGAGAGTCGGTCGACCCGTCGCCGACGATGACGCAGACGGTGCCCGCCGGTCAGGCCTCGGATACGACGCCTCCGGTCGAATCGTCGTCCATCCAGGTCGAGGAGCAACCGGCCGATGATCAGGGGTCGTACGAGTCGGGGCCCACCGACGCCCCGGGGTATGTACCGCCGAGCCCGCCGACCGAGCAGTCGTCGATCCCGTCCGGTGCGTCGGGGGAGGACAACGGCGGTGCCCCGGCGGCGGATGACAGCGGTGGCACGACGACGGGGACCACCGAAGGCCCGGGCGGCGGATCGGGACCGACCGACGTCGCCGACGGAGGCACCGGGGACGACGGCGACAGCAAAGGCGGCGGATCGGGACCCGGTGTCACCACGAGTGGGACATCCTCCGGTCAGGGCAAGAGCGAGGCCACCTCGGGCGACGGAGCAGCGTCGGGCGAGCCCGAATAGACCACTCGGCACCACCGGATATCGACTGCTCGGCGGTTCGAGCCGCGGCGTTTCGCGGTCACCCGTGAGACCGGTCCGGTGCGGGGCGGTCCTTGTGAACGAACTCACCCCAGGGTCACGGAATCGGTCCGGTGCTCGCGGAGGTTGGTGACTGAGTGTCCACAGCCCCTGCCTTCCTCGACGCCGCCACGCCATCCTCGCGATCCGTCCGGCGCTGGGCGATCCTGGCCCTCGCGCTCGGCGGCTTCGGGATCGGAACCACCGAGTTCGTCGCGATGGGGCTGTTGCCCAACATCGCCGACACCGTCGGTGTCAGCGAGCCGACCGCGGGACACGTCATCTCCGCGTACGCACTCGGTGTCGTCGTCGGCGCCCCGCTGATCGCGGCGATCACGGCCCGGGTGTCCCGGCGGGCCCTGCTCATCGGCCTGATGGTCGCCTTCACCGCCGGCAATCTCCTCACGGTCCTGGCACCGACCTATGGTCTGCTGATCGTCGCGAGATTCATCGCCGGGCTGCCGCACGGGGCCTATTTCGGTGTCGCAGCGCTGGTGGCCGCGCACCTGGCGGGACCGCGCGATCGGGCCAAGGCGGTCGGGAAGGTGATGCTGGGGCTGTCGGTGGCCAACGTGCTCGGTGTGCCGATGGCCACCTGGCTCGGTGAATCCCTCGGCTGGCGAGTCGCTTTCGGACTCGTCGTGGTGATCGGCATCGCGACGATCGTCGCTCTGGTCCGCTTCATGCCCGACCTCTCCGACATGCGGGTCACCAACCCGGTGACCGAGCTCGGCGCGCTGGCGCGCCCACAGGTGTGGTTCACGCTGCTCATCGGCGTTGTCGGGTTCGGTGGGATGTTCGCGTTCTACACCTATCTGAACTCGGCTCTGACCACCGTGACCGGAGTGTCGACGTCGGTCGTGCCCATCGCGATGATGCTCTTCGGACTGGGAATGGTCGCCGGCAACATCGTCGGCGGCGCCGTCGCCGATCGCAGCGTGCCGATCGGCATCCTGGCCGGTCTGATCGCCACCGCAGCGTCACTGATGCTGTTCGCGCTCACGATGCAGAACGTGTGGGCCGCGATGATCTTCAGCTTCGCCATCGGCCTGTCCGGGTCGTCGACGATTCCGGCACTCCAGACTCGCCTGATGGACGTCGCCGACGACGCGCAGACGTTGGCGGCCGCGCTCAACCATTCGGCCCTCAACATCGCCAACGCCATGGGCGCGTGGCTCGGCGGTGTGGTGATCGCGGCCGGCCACGGCTATCGCTCGCCGTCGATGCTGGGTTCGGTGCTGGCGATCGCCGGTGTGCTCGTCCTGGGGCTGGCGCTGCTCGCGAGTCGACACAGCGGCGGCCGGGTGGCGAACCCGACCGCCGAGGTCGTGGAGAGTGCTCTGTGAGTGGCGGCCGACCGACGTGGCCTCAGCCGATCGTCGGGGGAGTGGCGATCGTCTTCGACAGGTAGAGCTGCTCGCCGATCTTGTCCATCAGCTCGAGTTGTGTCTCGAGATAGTCGATGTGCTCTTCCTCGTCGGCGAGGATGTCCTCGAGGATCTTGGCGCTGGTGACGTCGCCCTTGCCGCGGCACATCGTGATGCCGGGACGAAGACGGTCGACGACCTCGAGTTCGATCGCGAGATCCGACTGGAACTGCTCGCGCAGGGTCTGACCGATGCGCAGCGGCAGGATTTTCTGATAGTTGGGGAGTGCCTCGAGGAACAGGATTCGGTCCGTGAGGCGTTCGGCGTGCTGCATCTCCTCGATCGACTCCGCGCGCGTCTTGCTCGCGATCTCGGTGAGGCCCCAGTTCGCCTGCATCTTGGAGTGCAGGAAGTACTGGTTGATCGCCGTCAGCTCGCTGGTGAGCTGTTCGTTCAGTAGAGCGATCACTTCGTCGTCACCGCGCATGACCGAGCCTCCGTTCGCCGTGGTACTGCGAACTTAACATGACGACAACCTCGCGTCCGCTCAAGACGCGAGGTTGTGGACAGCGGGCTCAGCTGTCGTCCGTCATGCTGCCGTGGTCGCGGTGACGGTCCTCTCGTTGATGATCTCCTGAAGCCGCTCGAGGCAGGTCCCGCAGCCTTCGCCCGCACCGCAGCGATCGCCGATGGCGTCCACCGACATGGCGCCGGACGAACAGTGCTCGTGGACCTCGTCCTCGGTCACCGCTCGGCAGATGCAGACGAACATGGCTCTCACCTCGAATCAAATCAGTTAGGCAAGCATTACATAAAGCATGCCCCCCGGCAAGGGTTGCCTTACCTCTGGTACGGGCGCACCACAGTGGGCGTTACCCTCGTGTCCGTGTCGATCACCGTCAGCACCGTCAACGTCAACGGCATCCGGGCCGCTGTGAAGCATCGCTCGGACGCCAACCGCGGACTTCTCGCATGGCTGCCCGGATCGGATGCCGACGTCGTCCTGATGCAGGAGATCCGGGCCGATGAACAGCAGGCCCGCGACGCTCTGGCACCCGCGCTCGATGACGGCTGGGAGCTCGCGATGTGCTCGTCGGTCGTCAAGGGGCACGCGGGGGTCGGAATCCTGAGTCGCATCCCGCTCACCGCGGTGCGGGTCGGATTCGGCAGCGCCGAGTTCGACCCCGCCGGGCGCTATATCGAGGCGGATCTCGACGCCGGCCCGGGCCCGACAACGGTGGCGAGCCTCTATCTGCCGAAGGGGGCGGCGGCGACGTCGGCACCCAAGGAGGTCGCGAAGTTCGACGAGAAGGTGCGCTTCCTCGGCGAGTTCGGCGACCATCTCGATCGGTTGCGCCGCCGACGTCGCCATGTGGTGGTCGGCGGGGACTGGAACATCGCGCCCGCCGAGGCCGACATCAAGAACTGGAAGGGCAATCTGAAGAGCCCGGGCTTCCTGCCGCACGAACGCTCGTGGGTTGCCGACCGGCTCGACACCGGCTGGTCGGATGTGATGCGCGATCTCACCCCCGGCGAGGAAGGGCCATATACCTGGTGGTCGTGGCGCGGTAAGGCCTTCGACAACGATTCCGGCTGGCGGATCGACTATCAGCTCGCCAACGGGTCCCTGGCGAAGCGCGCGGTCAAGGCCTGGGTCGACCGCGCGGATGCCTACGATCTGCGCTGGTCCGATCACGCACCGATGACCGTGGTCTACGACTGAGCGCCGGCGGCCCGACGATGTCGAGGTCGTCCTCGAGGCGTCGTCGTGGAGGTGACTCTCGCGGAATTCGGCTCGCGTGCGTCTGAGAGACTGGTGACATGAGCAGTGACGTCTCCCGGCCGGACGCGGCGCGGCCGCGCGTGCTGTCCGGCATCCAGCCGACCAGCGACTCCTTCCACCTCGGGAATTATCTGGGTGCGGTCCGTCAATGGGTGGCGCTGCAGGATGACTTCGAGGCGTTCTACTTCATCCCCGACATGCACGCCATCACGGCCCAGTTCGACCCGGCGACGCTGGCCGAACGGACCCGACTCAGCGTGGCGCAGTTGCTCGCCGTCGGCGTCGATCCGGAGCGCTCGACGATCTACGTGCAGTCGCACATCCCCGAGATCGCCCAGCTCACCTGGGTCCTGTCCTGCATCACCGGCTTCGGCGAGGCCAGCCGCATGACGCAGTTCAAGGACAAGTCGGCCAAACAGGGGGTGGATGCCGCCGGAGTCGGATTGTTCACCTACCCGATCCTGATGGCCGCAGACATCCTGGCCTTCGACGTCGATCAGGTGCCGGTCGGAGAGGACCAGCGTCAGCACCTTGAGCTGACGCGTGACCTGGCACAGCGCTTCAATTCACGGTTCGGCAAGGTGCTCAAGGTGCCCGAGGCCTACATCGTCAAGGAGTTCGCCAAGATCTACGATCTGCAGAATCCGACCGCGAAGATGAGCAAGTCGGCGGAGTCCGATCGTGGGTTGATCAACCTGCTCGACGAACCGAAGCGCTCGGCGAAGAAGATCCGCTCGGCCGTGACCGACACCGATACCGAGATCCGATTCGATCCGGCCGCCAAACCGGGGGTGAGCAATCTGCTCACCATCCAGTCGGCCCTCGGTGGAACCCCGGTCGACGTCCTGGTGGACAAATATCAGGGAAAGGGCTACGGGGACTTGAAGGTTGACACCGCCGAGGTGCTGACCGAGTTCGTCACGCCGCTGCGCGGGCGTGTCACCGAGTACATGGACGATCCGGCCCAACTCGATGCCATCCTGGCGCGCGGTGCCGAACGCGCCCGCTCGGTCGCGTCGCGGACACTGGCCGCGGTCTATGACAGAGTGGGGTTCCTGGCGCCCGGACGGTGATCGGTACCTCGTCGGACCGACCCGTGGTCGACCGAGGAGGCGATGCAGGTGAGTTCGGTGGTGGATACCGCCAAAGGTGCGGTTGAGCGTGCGAAGACGGGTTTCGGTGACGCGCGGGAACGCTGGGCGTGGCTCGATCATCTGATCAACACGGTGCAGCGATACAACGACCGACGCGGCAACCTGTACGCGGCCAGTATCAGCTTCAATGGGATCCTCGCCCTGATCCCGATCCTGATGGTGGCCTTCGCCATCGCCGGTTTCGTCCTCGCCAATCAGCCGGACATTCTCGACCAGATCCAGGACGCGGTGGTCAAGAACATGCCGGGCGAGTTGGGTGATCAGGTGTCCGCCCTGATCCGTTCGGCCATCGACTCGCGCACCACCGTGGGTGTGGTCGGTCTGCTCGGTGCCGCGTTCACCGGTATCGGATGGATCTCCGGCGTCCGGGCGGGGATGACCGAGATGTGGGGCGGTCGAATCCAACGCAATCCGGTGATGTCGAAGGTCTGGGATCTCGTCACCTTCGCCCTGCTCGGTATCGCGTTCACCGTGACCATGGCGCTGACGACACTGGGCAACTCCGGCCTGCCCAACCAGATCTTGTCGTGGGTCGGGCTGGACGACACCTCGTGGGCGCCGACGGTCATTCGCGCTACGTCCATCGGGGTCTCGGTGTTCGCCTCGTGGCTGCTCTTCACGTTCGTCATGTCCCGCCTTCCGCTGGTGAAACTGCCCTTTCGCAACACCCTGAAGGCGGGGTTGCTCACCGCTGTCGCTTTCGAGATCGTCAAGACGGTCGGCGGGTTCTATCTCAAATCGGTGTTGGGCAGTCCGGCCGGCGCGGCGTTCGGCCCGATCCTCGGCATCATGGTTTTCGCGTACCTCGCCTCACGCATCATCCTCTACGCGGCTGCGTGGTGTGCCACCGATGCGATGAACGAGCAATACCAGGTGGCCGAGGAACCCGAGACGGTGCCGCCGGTGGTCGTCTCGCCGAACTACGAGGTCAGTCCGGTGCCCCGGCCGGCCACACTCGTCGCGGTGGCCGGCATCGGTGCGGTGATGAGCGCGTTGCTGGGATGGTTGCTACGTCGATGAATCGACGGTGGTAGGACCCCGATCAACGCCTGGAGAACAACCGCAACGCGACCAGTAGCAAGCCGATCGCGATGAGCGCGGCGACGAGGCCGACGAGGATCCGGATCGACCAACTGGTGGGCTGATCGGTTCCGGAGTTCGCCTGCGCCTGGCTCGTCGCCTGCGACGGGCGTGCGGTCGTGGGCGAGACACTCGGCGCGGCGGTCGGGTTCGGCGGGGCCACCAGTTCGCCCACGTGGACATCGGCGGGTGCGCGAAAGCCATAGTCGAACAGCGATTTCGCCTGGTCCCAGTACGAGTCGGACTCGATGGTCAGGCCGAACATCTGCACGACGAGAATCCGCCGGCCGTCGCGTTCGGTCGCGCCGACGAAGGTCTTCTCCGCGTCGTCGGTGTAGCCGGTCTTCCCGCCCAGCATTCCCGGATAGCCCTCGAGCAGAAGCTGGTTGGAGGTCTGCATCAGATAGCCCGGGTGGTCCTTGTCGCCCGGCACGTCAGGGCGCTTGGGATAGCCCGGGAAGTGGTACGACGCCAGCCCGATCATCGAACGAAATGTGCTGTTGCGCATGGCTTCCCGAAAGATCAGCGCGAGATCATAGGGCGACGTGGACATGCCCGGCGCATCGAGGCCGGAGGGAGATGCGGCTCGGGTGTCCAGCGCGTGCAGGGAGCGCGCCTCGGCGTTCATCTTGGCCAGGGTGGCGTCGACGCCACCCAGCTCGCGGGCGAGAGCGTTGGCGCAATCGTTCCCGGAGACCACCAGCAGCCCCGTCAGGATGTCGCGGTTCGTGTAGTGCCCACCGGGGCCCATTCCACACGAGTCACCCTCGGTGCTCCAGTCCTCGACCGTCGGTGTCACCACGGTGTCCAGATCGAGTTCATCGAGTGCGACCAGGGCGAGAAGGATCTTGATGGTCGACGCGGGGCGATATCGCCCGTGCGGATCCTTCGCCGCGATCACCCGGCCGCTGTCCAGGTCGGCGACGAGCCATCCCGCCGACGTGAGCCGTGGCGGCACCGGACCCAGCGCCGGGTCCGCCACGACACCACACCCACCGAGCCCGTCACCGCCGACCGGTGGTGCCGGAACCTCGAGCGGGGTCGGGGTGGCCGAACCCGGCGCCACGACCTCGGACTCGTCGACGGGCGGCGGTGGTGCGACCCGGTGGGGACAGTGGTCGGTGACCGGTGTGGGTACCGGAATGGCAGTCGCACACGGTGCGGCGACAACCGCGATCAGGAGGGCCGCGATGACGCAGATGGGCATGACGAGTGGCCGCACCGCAGGAGACTATCAGTCCGTGTTCGCGACCCGCCCTGTCGATCAACCGCCACCCTGTCGATCAGCCGCCACCCTGTCGATCAGTGCCCTACCGATCAGCGTCGTGCCGATCAAACGCTCTGTCGATCAAGCAGCGGGGCCGATCACCCGCCGGGGGTGAGGTGCCGGCCGCGAACGCTGCGCGGCCTGATCCGCCCGGGCCGCGGTGGGCCCAGGAAGTCATCGATCGCAGGCCCGAACTCGGTGGCCTTCAGCACGAGGTCGACGTGCCCGCCTGCGTGCCGGTGCAGTCGCGCCCGCGGCAGCAACCGATGCAGGATGTGACCGTTGATCATCGGGACGATGGGATCGTCGTCCCCGGCGATGACCAGGGTTCGCTGCCGGATCGCCGGCAGCGCGAACAACGAGGTCCACGCGGCGCCGGCCATCAACTGATGGACGTACCCGACCATCGATCCCGCATGGAGTTGCCGGACGAACAGATCGGCCACGTCGTCACCGTGTTGCCGGACCGAGCCGCCGTAGAGGTCGCCCGCTATCGCGGCGGCGTAGGCGGGATCGCTGAAGCGCTTCGGGGTGAGCATCTTGCCGAGGACCCGCGGATGCCCGGGCACCATCAATGCGCCGGTACCCGTGGCGACGAGGATCAGTCGTCGGCACCGACGCGGGTTCTGGAACGCGAACTGCTGCGCCAGGGCTCCGCCCCACGACAGGCCGAGGATGTCGACGACTCCGATCCCGAGTCGGTCGAGAACCTTCCCCAGCGTCCACGCCAGATACGGGAACCCGTAGGGCAATGGCGAAGCAGGGGATTCGCCGGCGCCGGGGACGTCGAAACGGACCACCGGCCGATCGGTGTCGAGATGTTCGACCAACGGGTCGAGCACCTCGAGGCTCGCGCCGATCCCGTTGCAGAGCACCAGGGGCACGCCGACCCCGGGCCGGTACCGCACGCGAAGGCGTTGACCACCCGCGGTGACGAGGCGGTCCACCTCGTCGGTGTCGTCGATGGTGCTGCCGCCGTCTGTTGTCATCTACTCTCCCTCACTTCGCCAGAACATAGGTACCAGGTGCCGGGGCGAGGGCCTCGTGGCCGGGTGCGCCGAGGACGACGGGCGCGTCGACCACGTCGCCACCGTGCTCGTCGAGCCACGCCAGGTGATCCGGCCACCACGAATCACTGTGATTCTGAGCCGATTTCAGCCATGCGCTCGGCGTGACGTCGGCGTCGGCCTCGGCGGTGCGGAACGATGCCTTCTTGTTCCCGGGCGGGTTGACGAGGGAGGCGATGTGCCCACTGGTGGAGAGGACGTACTTGTTCTTCTTGCTGCCCAGCAGCGTGGCGCTGCGATACGTGGCCTGCCAGGGGCAGATGTGGTCGGCGATCCCGCCGATCACATAGGCGTCGCACTCGATGGAGCCGAGATCGACCGGGGTGCCGAGCATGGTCGCCTTACCGGGGGTCACCAGGTCGTTGCCCAGGCCCATCATCACCATGTCGCGGTGCAGACGCGCCGTCATGCGGGTGGTGTCGGCGTTCCAGAACAACACGTCGAACGGCGCCGGTGAGCGTCCCTGGATGTAGTTGTTCACCCAGTAACGCCAGACCAGGTCGGTCGGACGCAACCAAGCGAACATCTCGGCCATGGCCTTGCCGTCGAGGTATCCCTTCTTCGACGACGAGCGGATCGCCGCCTTGGCCGCACGCTCACTGGTCAATGCGGATGCGAATCCGGCCTGGCTCTGATCGAGCACCGTCACGCCGAGGGTCAGGCTCGCGACCTTGTCACCCTTGCCGATCGCCGCGAGATGTGCGAGTGTCATCGCGGCGATGATGCCCCCCGAACAGGTGGCGAACATGTTGGCCGCGCGTGCTCCGGTCACTGCCAGGGTCGCGTCCACCGCGTCGATGATGGCCTGACCGTAGGCGTCGAATCCCCAATCACGGTGGCGTGAGCTGGGATTGCGCCAGGAGATGGCGAAGACCTGGTGACCGCCGCGCACGTAGTGTTCGATCAGACTGCGGTCCGGGGCGATGTCCATGATGTAGTACTTGTTGATCACCGGGGGCACGATCAGCAGCGGCACCTCACGCACCGTCGACGTCTGCGGCGCGTACTGGATCAGCTCGAACATCTTGGTGCGCAACACCACCGAGCCCTTGGTGGCCGCCACGGACTCGCCGACGGAGAAGGCATCCGGATCGACCATCGCCGGCACCCGCGGTTTGGACGCCATGTCCCGGGCGAACGCCTTGAGCCCGCGGACCGCCGACAGGCCGCCGGTGTCGATGAGCGCCTTCCACCCCAGGGGGCTCAGCACCGGATTGTTGGTGGGTGCGAGTCCTTCGATGATGTTGTCGAGCGCAAGGCGCACCTTCTCGGCATCGCGCCAGTCCAGGTCGGTCGACGCGTACAGACGTTCTGCGGTGTCCGCGCCGGCGAGATACGCCTGCTCGACTCGCCGCAGGATCGGATTTCCGGACCAGGCGGGATCCGAGAAGCGCTTGTCCCGGCGTTCGGGAGCGCGGTCGGATCGGCCGAGCGCGATCTGGGTGAGCTCGCGGGTCAGGCCGAGGCTTTCCCCGGCGACGGTGCCGGGCTGCTTTGCCAGCTCGACACCGAACCGCGCCCACGCGGCGTTGGGGGTCATCCGTCCCCCGAACGACTTGGTCGAGTTGACCAGGAGGAGGTCTAGTGGTGCGGCGATATCGTTTGCGGCGGAAGTTGTCTGGGCGATTGTCATGGTCTTGCCTCTGCTGGGATGGAGATGTCGCGCTTACGGATCGTTCCGGTCGGACCGGTGGGTGGCTACTCGAATGGCCATACGTGGTGCTTTACCGGGGAGGGGCGAATCCGGTGGGGCTGCACGGTGATGGCGAACGACGTTGCCCTTTGATTGTGGCCCGCGTGACCTCTCGAACGCGATGGTGCGACGTCTAACGTCGGCACGCCCGAGGTGTGCAGAGGCACAATGGGCTGGTCGGCGGCACGCATCACGGTGCGGTCGGCGGTCGGTGGTTGACGACCGGCAGCTGCTCGTCGACCTCGAATGCCAGGCAGAGTTCGGCCACGTCACGCGGCGCGGTGGTGGAGCGCCCGGTGAGCTCTTCGATCCGACGCAGTCGATGGCGCACGGTGTTCCGGTGCACATACAGCCGCTCGGCGGTGTCGTTGATGTTGCCGCCGACGCAGACCCACATGCGGAACGTCTCGAGCAGCGGTTCCCGGTCCTCGGCCGGCAGTGCGTAGAGCCGGCCGAGGACCGTGTCCGCGAGGTCGGCGGCCACCTCCGGCGCGGCCAGGGCCGCCACCCCCAGGACCGAATCGTCGAACACCCGGACCCCGTCTCCGCGTCGGGCCATCGCGACGCGGGCGTACCGCAGTGCCCGCGCCGTCTCGGCGAGGTCGGTGAACGATGTGCTCACCCCGACTCTGCCGCCGGCGTGCCGGGCCAGGATGTCGAGCGCGTTCTGCCGAGCAGACGGTGACGGGATGTGGATGATGCCCATCTGTTGGTCGGGCAGCAGGCGCCAGGCCGAGCGCATGTCGCGGCTCTGCAGCCGGCTCTCGATGCCCGGCAGCGGCGCCTTGCCGACCACCGTCGCCTCGGCCGCCACCGCGACGTAGGGGCCGCGGTGAGGTAGCCGGAGGAGTTCGGCCACTTCCCACAGACTCTTCTCCGAGGAGACCCGGCCCTCGAGGAGGTGCTGGGTGAGCGCCGCGCGCTCGCTGGCATCGTCGAGGATCATCGTCGTGCTGCGTTCGCGATGCGCCTCGGCCATCGCGACGATGAACGCGTCCTGCGCCTCCCACATCCGTGCGGTCGCCTCCAGCAGGGTGTGGCGGCTCAATTCCAGATCCCCCTGGGCGATCGTCATGAACTCGTTCCAGGCCATCTGGAAACCGATGCGGTAGGCGTGCATCACCGCCGGCAGCGGCACACCTGCGTCGGCGCGTGAGGCGCCGGTGGCAGCGGCCGGCGAGGTGTCGAACGCACGGTCCCCGGCCAGCCCTTGGATCACCAGGGCAAAGTTGCTCTGCACCGTGTGCACGATGTCGTCGCGCGATACGACGTCGGTCGATCCGTAGAAATCCACCTGCGCCCGGATCGTTTCCGCCACGTCGTCGGCGAGACCTGCCAGGCGCCGCGACAACAGTCCGGCGACCTTCTCGAGTTCGTCGTCGAGTTCGTCGTCTGTCGTCGCCGGTCGGGTGGTCACGGCTCCATTGTCGGTCGCGATGACGTGTCCGCGGGACGATTCGGCGCATCCGCAGGCCAGGCGTCGATGCGCTCGATCAACTCGGCTTTGCGTTCCTCCGGCATGAAGCTGGCGATCACCGAGTTTCGTGCGAGCTGCGCCAACGTCGCGTCGTCGAGGTCGAATGCGTCGGCGACCGCGGCGAAGTTGTCCTCGACGTACCCGCCGAAGTAGGCGGGATCGTCGGAGTTGATCGTCACCCGCACACCGGCGGCGATGAGTTCGGGCAGCGGATGTGACGCGATGTCGGTGACAGCCCGCAACCGTACGTTCGACAGCGGACAGACGGTCAACGCCGTCCCTCTGGTGGCCAGCTCCGACACGAGCCCTGGGTCGTCGACACTGCGGATTCCGTGGTCGACTCGTTCGACTCCGAGTTCGTCGAGGGCCTGCCGAACGGATTCGGGACCGGCCTCCTCGCCTGCGTGCGCCACCCGATGCAAACCGAGATCTGCTGCGCGGGCGAAGACTTCAGCGAACAAGACTGCCGGATTGCCCACTTCTGCGGAGTCCAGGCCGACGCCAACGATCGGTGCGCCGACGGCGATGAGCCCGTCGAGCGTCGCATGGGCCTCGGCCACCGGACGGTCGCGGAGGAAACAGGCGATCAGATCGGCGGTGAAACCGGTGTCGGCGCGTGCTCGGTCGAAGCCGTCGGTGAGGCCGCCCACGACATCGCCGATCGCGACTCCCCGGGAGGTGTGCGCCTGCGGATCGAAGAACACTTCTGCGTGGACGACGCCGCTGGCGTGGGCGCGCATCGCGTATTCATATGCGAGACGAGCGAAGTCGCGGCGCCGCCGCAGGACCTGCATGTTCGCGTAGTAGATGTCCAGAAACGACTGGAGGTCTGTGAACACATACCGTCGGCGCAACTCCGCCGCGTCTCGATACGGCAGATCGATTCCGCCGTCGCGCGCCAGCTCCAGGACGAGCTCGGGCTCCAGCGTGCCCTCGATGTGCACGTGCAACTCGACCTTGGGTAACTCGGTGATCCTGGACATCGTCAGAGCAGCGTATAGGCCTGCGCCAACACCGATCGTAGAATCTGCTCGATCTCGTCGAATTCGGTCTGCCCGGCGATCAGGGGCGGAGCCAGCTGGACGACCGGGTCGCCGCGACCGTCGGGGCGGCAATACAAGCCGGCCTCGAACAGGGCGGTGTTCAGGAACCCGCCCAGCAGGCGCTGTTTCTCGTCGGGAGTGAACCTCTCTTTGGTCGTCTTGTCCTTCACGAGTTCGATCGCGTAGAAGAACCCTTCGCCGCGGACGTCGCCGACGATCGGCAGATCGTGCAGACGCTCGAGGGTCGCCCGGAACGCCGGTGCGCTCGCCGCGACGTGGTCGTTGAGCCGTTCGCGTTCGAAGATCTCCAGATTGGCCAGCGCGACGGCCGCCGAAACCGGGTGTCCGCCAAAGGTGTAACCGTGGGCGAAGGTGGTCGTCCCGTCTCGGAACGGCTCGAAGAGCTTCTCGCGGGCGATCATGGCGCCGATGGGGGAGTAGCCCGATGTCATCCCCTTGGCGCAGGTGATGATGTCGGGTACGTATCCGAAGTCGTTGCAGGCGAACATCGATCCGATGCGGCCGAACGCGCAGATCACCTCGTCGGAGACCAGCAGCACGTCGTAGTCGTCGCAGATCTCGCGGACCCGTTCGAAGTAGCCGGGCGGCGGCGTGAGACACCCTCCCGCGTTCTGCACCGGCTCGAGAAACACGGCGGCCACGGAGTCGGGACCCTCGAACTCGATCGCCTCGGCGATGCGGTCGGCGGCCCAGAGCCCGAACTTCTTGGGGTCGGCGGCCATGTCGTCGGCAGCCCGGTAGATGTTGGTGTTGGGTACGCGGAAGGCGCCGGGCGTAAGGGGCTCGAAGGGCTCTTTGAGTGCGGGCACCCCGGTGATCGCCAACGCCCCCTGCGGTGTGCCGTGGTAGGCGACCGCGCGCGAGATGACCTTGTGCTTGCCGGGCTTGCCGACGAGCTTGAAGTACTGTTTGGCCAACTTCCAGGCGCTCTCGACCGCTTCACCGCCACCGGTGGTGAAGAAGACCCGGTCGAGGTCGCCGGGCGCGTAGGACGCAAGTCGTTCGGCGAGCTCGACCGCCGGCGGCGTCGCGTACCCCCAGACCGGGAAGAACGCGAGCTGCTCGGCTTGCCGGGCGGCCGCCTGCGCCAGCTCGACACGCCCGTGTCCGACCTGGACGACGAAGAGCCCGGCGAGAGCGTCGAGGTAGCTGCGGCCCTGATCGTCGAATATCCGCACACCCTCGCCGCGGGTGATGACCGGTGGTCGGACGCGGTCGCCGTGCCTGGCGAAGTGACCCCACAGGTGTGCGGCGCTGCGATCACCGAGGGACGGTGGCGATGAGTCGGTCATGCCACGATGGTTGCCGATTCGGTGTCCGGCGGCAACCAGAACCGCGGGGCACATCTCTGTGGTCTGTTCCCTCGACCGGCGAGGTCAGTGCCCGGAGGCGGTCGCCGAGTGCGCCGAACGTGCCTGCCGGTCGCGGACTTTCACCACATGCCGATCGGTTCGTCACAGAAACGACGACGTCCCTCCGGGTGGGAGGGACGTCGTCGGGGCTGCAGAGAGGTTCTGCGGGTGAGCGTCCGTGGTCGATTCGCTCGGTGCGTTCCGGGTGCGGTCAGCGCGAGAACATCAGCGCGCGCTTGACCTCTTGGATCGCCTGGGTCACCTGGATGCCACGCGGGCATGCGTCGGTGCAGTTGAAGGTGGTGCGGCAACGCCACACCCCATCGACATCGTTGAGGATGTCGAGCCGTTCGATGGCGCCCTCGTCGCGGCTGTCGAAGATGAACCGATGCGCGTTGACGATCGCTGCCGGACCGAAGTAGCTGCCCTCGTTCCAGAACACCGGGCAACTGGTGGTGCAGCAGGCGCACAGGATGCACTTGGTGGTGTCGTCGAAGCGGGCGCGGTCGGACTGGCTCTGGATGCGCTCACGTGTCGGCTCGTTGCCGCTGGTGATGAGGAACGGCTTGATTGCACGGAACGCGTCGAAGAACGGCTCCATGTTGACCACGAGATCCTTCTCCACCGGCAGACCCTTGATGGGTTCGATGGTGATGGTGATCTCCTTGGACTTGTCCTTGGGGAGCATGTCCTTCATCAGCAGCTTGCAGGCCAGGCGGTTCACACCGTTGATCCGCATCGCGTCGGAGCCGCAGACGCCGTGTGCGCAGCTACGACGGAAGGTCAACGTGCCGTCGAGGTAACCCTTCACGTACAGCAGCAGGTTGAGCAGCCGGTCGGTGGGCAATGCCGGGACGCGGAAGCTCTCGAAACCCTGCGCATCCGGATTTTCCGGGTTGAACCGGTAGATCTTCAACGTGACCATGGTGGCCTCGTCGGGTACCGGCGGCAATGGAGGCTCGTCGGCAGACGGCGTGGGGTTCTCCAGGGTTGCTGTCATCAGTACTTACGCTCCATCGGCTCGTAGCGGGTCTGCACCACGGGCTTGTAGTCCAGCTCGATGTCCGCCAGAAGTTCGGTGCCCTTCTTGTAGGCCATCGTGTGCCGCATGTAGTTGACGTCGTCGCGATCGGGGTAGTCCTCGCGTGCGTGACCGCCACGCGATTCCTTGCGGTTGAGCGCACCGACCACGGTCACCTCGGCCATCTCGAGGAGGAAGCCGAGTTCGATGGCCTCGAGCAGGTCGCTGTTGAAGCGCTTGCCCTTGTCGTGCACGCGGATGTGGTTGTAGCGCTCCTTGAGCGCGTGCACGTCGGTCAGCGCCTGCTTGAGCGTTTCCTCGGTGCGGAACACCGAGGCATTGTTGTCCATGGTGACCTGTAGTTCGGTGCGGATGTCGGCGACCCGCTCGTGCCCGTGATCGCTGAGCAGCAGGTCGAGCCACTCGTCGACCAACTTCGTCGGGGTGTCGGGCAGTTCGACGAAATCGGCGGAGTTCGCGTACTCGGCAGCCGCAATTCCCGCGCGGCGCCCGAACACGTTGATGTCCAGCAGCGAGTTGGTGCCCAGACGGTTTGCGCCGTGGACCGACACGCAGGCACATTCGCCTGCGGCGTAGAGGCCGTGGACCACGGTGTCGTTGTCCTTGAGTACCTGGCCCTCGATGTTGGTTGGGATGCCACCCATCACGTAGTGACAGGTCGGGTACACCGGCACATACTCGGTCACCGGGTCGACGCCCAGGTAGGTGCGCGCGAACTCGGTGATGTCGGGCAGCTTCTCGTTGAGCACGTCCTCGCCGAGGTGGGTCACGTCGATGTAGACGTAATCCTTGTTCGGTCCGGCACCGCGGCCCTCGAGGACCTCGAGCACCATCGAGCGCGCGACGATGTCACGTGGCGCAAGGTCTTTGATCGTGGGGGCATAGCGTTCCATGAAGCGCTCGCCGTCGGCGTTGCGCAGGATGCCGCCCTCGCCGCGGACGGCTTCGGAGATGAGGATGCCGAGCCCGGCCAGGCCGGTCGGATGGAACTGGTGGAACTCCATGTCCTCCAAGGGAAGCCCCTTGCGGAAGATGATGCCCATGCCGTCGCCGGTCAGCGTGTGGGCATTGGAGGTGGTCTTGTACATGCGTCCCGAACCGCCGGTCGCGAACACGATCGACTTCGCGTGGAACACATGGATCTCACCGGTGGCCAGTTCATAGGCGACCACGCCGGTGGCGACGCTCTCTCCGTTCTCGTTCTCGCCGAGACAGATGTCGAGGGCATAGAACTCGTTGAAGAACTCGACGTCGTGCTTGACGCAGTTCTGATACAGCGTCTGCAGGATCATGTGGCCGGTACGGTCGGCGGCGTAGCAGGCGCGGCGAACCGGCGACTTGCCGTGGTCGCGGGTGTGACCGCCGAAGCGACGCTGATCGATCTTGCCCTCGGGAGTGCGGTTGAACGGCAGACCCATCTTCTCGAGGTCGAGGACGGCGTCGATCGCCTCCTTGGCCATGATCTCGACGGCGTCCTGGTCGGCGAGGTAGTCGCCGCCCTTGACCGTGTCGAAGGTGTGCCACTCCCAGTTGTCTTCCTCGACGTTGGCCAGGGCCGCACACATGCCGCCCTGGGCCGCGCCGGTGTGGCTGCGCGTCGGGTAGAGCTTGGTGAGCACCGCGGTTCGGGCGCGAGGGGCGGATTCGATCGCGGCGCGCATACCGGCACCGCCGGCGCCCACGATGACTACGTCGTAGCGATGTTCCTGCATATGTTCGTCAGTCTCCTCAGCCGACGCTGTTCACGTCGAAGGTCAGCAGTGCGTAGGTGCCGAGCACCAGCACCAGGATCATCGAGATGCCCAGCAGGACGTTCAGCCAGAAACGGGTCGAGTCCTTGCGCGAGTAGTCCGCGATGACGGTTCGGACTCCGTTGCCGCCGTGCAGCTGAGCCAGCCACAGCATGGTCAGATCCCAGATCTGCCAGAAGGGTTCGCGCCAGCGGGCTGCGACGAACGATGCGTCGATGCGGTGCACGCCGTTATCCCAGGCGAGCATGATGAACATGTGACCGATGGTCAGGATGATCAGGGCGAGTCCGGAGAATCGCATGAACAGCCATGCGTACTTCTCGAAGTTGCCGCCCTTGCGCATCCGGGGAGCGCGCGGGTTGTCCAGGCTCGCCGGACGGTCGTACTGGGTGCCCAGGGTCTTGGCGACACCCGGAGTTGCTTGCGATGCAGTCATCAGGTGCCTCCTAGAACGAGTTGTTGATCAGGATCTGCAGCAGACGGATCGCGCCTGCGCCGAAAACGATCACGAACAGCGTCAGGATCACCCACAGCATCTGCCGCTGGTACTTCGCGCCCTTGGACCAGAAGTCGACCAGGATGATCCGCACACCGTTGAACGCGTGATAGAGCACGCACGCGACCAGTGCGATCTCCATCAGGCCGATGATCGGTGTCTTGTAGGTCTCGATGACCTCGGAGTACTTGTTCGGATCGATGCGGATGACCGCCGTGTCCAGGACATGGACGAAAAGGAAGAAGAAGATGGTGACACCGGTGATGCGATGCAACACCCATGACCACATTCCTGGGTCGCCTCGATAAAGGGAGCGCTTGCGCACCGGCTCTGGTGCTACCTCGGTCGGGGTGCTCATCGGGAAATTGGCCTCCAACAGCGTCGATGGATGTGCCGAGTCGGCATTATCAGGCTCGGCCGTGGACCCATGCAAGAGACTTTAAACCTATGCTGAGCCCGGGCATAAATTACCCGAACAGATTTGGGCGACAACCCATCTGGACTTAGGTTTGCCTTACCAATTCTTGGAGGGCTGTCGGGGTCGCATCTTGTTCGCCCGTACCGAAGAGTGAGGAGCTCGTCTTGGCTGCCGAAATTGACTGGGATCTGTTGCGGGACAACGCAAAGTCGATCGTCGGCCGAGCCTATGCTCCCTACTCCGGGTTCGGTGTGGGGGCGGCCGGACTCGTCGACGATGGGCGTGTGGTCCTCGGTTGCAATGTGGAAAATGTCTCATACGGGCTCGGCATCTGCGCCGAGGTCGCACTGGTCGCCCACCTGATCGGTACCGGTGGTCGGCGACTGGTCGCGGTCTCGGTGTGTGACGCCCGGGGAGAAGTCCTGATGCCGTGTGGCAGGTGTCGGCAGGTGCTGCTCGAACACGGGGGAGCCGGACTCGCGGTGGACCATCCACAGGGTCCGACGACGCTGGGCGTGCTCCTGCCCGACGCATTCGGCCCCGATGACCTGGAGGCCGCCCGATGAGCGCATCCGACCTCGACGACGACGCGGTGATCGACACGATTTCGGTGATCGCCACCAAACGCGACGGTGGGGAACTGTCCGATGCGCAGATCGCGTGGGTCATCGATCGGTACACGCATGTCGATTCCCGTGCCGAGAGGGTGGCCGACGAGCAGATGTCGGCGCTGCTGATGGCGATCTTCCTCCGCGGGATGAATCGTCGTGAGACGGCGCGTTGGACGCAGGCGATGATCGCCAGCGGCGGTCGGATGGATTTCTCCGGCCTTCGCCGTGACGGACGACCGATGACCACCGTCGACAAGCATTCGACCGGGGGCGTCGGCGACAAGATCACCCTGCCGCTGGCTCCGCTGGTCGCTTCTCATGGGCTGGCGGTACCGCAGCTGTCCGGGCGTGGCCTCGGACACACCGGCGGCACCCTGGACAAGCTCGAATCGATCCCGGGCTGGCGAGCCGACGTGTCGGGCGCCGACATGGTGGCCCAGCTCGAACGCGTCGGAGCGGTGGTGTGTGCCGCAGGCGGCGATCTGGCCCCGGCCGACCGCAAGCTGTATGCGCTGCGCGATGTCACCGGCACGGTGGAGTCGATCCCGCTGGTCGCGAGTTCGATCATGAGCAAGAAGATCGCCGAGGGAACCGGCGCACTGGTCCTGGACGTCAAGTTCGGGTCGGGTGCCTTCCTCAAGTCCGAGGCGGAGGGTCGCGAGCTCGCCGAGACCATGGTCTGGCTGGGGGAGGCGGCCGGAGTGCGCACACGGGCCCTGCTCACCGACATGAGCACCCCGCTCGGGCTCACCGCAGGCAATGCGCTGGAGGTGGCCGAGTCGGTGGAGGTGCTGGCCGGTGGGGGCCCCGACGATGTCGTCGAACTGACCCTCGCGCTGGCCCGAGAGATGCTCGAAGCAGGCGGCCTCCACGATGCCGACCCCGCGGTGAACCTGGCCAACGGGAAGGCCATGGATGCCTGGCGCGCGATGATCTCCGCGCAGGGCGGCGATCCCGACGCGCCGCTCCCTCGGGCACGCCACACCGAGACGATCGCGGCCGCCCAGACCGGTGTCGTCGAGCGCCTCGATGCGATGGCGGTCGGCCTGGCGGCGTGGCGGCTGGGCGCCGGACGCGCTGTGCCGGGCGAGTCGGTGCAGGCCGAGGCCGGTGTCGCGTTGCACGCCAAGCCGGGCGACCATGTGAACGCCGGTGCGCCGCTGTTCACGCTGCACACCGGCACTCCCGAACGCTTCAGCGGGGCCCGCGCCGCGCTGGCCGGGGCGGTCGCGATCGGTGATGCGCCGGTGAAGCGGACGCCTCTGGTCCTCGACCGCGTTACCGTCGGTGCATGACGACCGTCGAAGCCCATTCCCCGGCCGGTGGCCACGCTGAACCCGGCCCCGGACGGCCGCTGGACCTCCCGAACATCTCGCTCGCTCCGAAGGTGCTGCTCCACGATCATCTCGATGGTGGATTGCGGCCGAGCACGGTGCTCGAACTCGCCAACGAGGTGGGATACACCGAGTTGCCCGCCAACAACGCAGAGGATCTCGCGCACTGGTTTCGCGATGCGGCCGACAGTGGCACCCTCGAGCGCTACCTGGAGACGTTCGCGCACACCGTCGCGGTGATGCAGACGCCATCGGCGCTCGCTCGGGTGGCACGCGAATGTGTCGAGGACCTGGCTGCAGACGGGGTGGTGTACGCCGAGATCCGGTACGCACCCGAGCAGCACCTGGAGCTGGGGATGACGCTCGATGAGGTGGTCGAGGCCGTATTGGCGGGTTTTGCCGAAGGCGAGACGCAGGCCGCGGCCCAGGGCCGGCCGATCATGGTGCGCTGTCTGGTGACGGCGATGCGCCACGCCGCACGCTCACGCGAGATCGCCGAGCTGGCGGTGCGTTTCCGCGACAACGGCGTGGTGGGCTTCGACATCGCCGGCGCGGAGGCCGGCCATCCGCCGACGCGGCATCTCGATGCTTTCGAGTTCATGCGGGCCAACAATGCGCATTTCACCATTCACGCGGGCGAGGCGTTCGGGTTGCCGTCGATCCACGAGGCGCTGGCCTTCTGCGGCACCGACCGATTGGGCCACGGTGTTCGGGTGATCGACGACATCGTGCTGCCCGAGGGGGCGGATCTGACCGCGGAGCTCTTCGAGGGTGCCGAGCTCGGCCAGATAGCGAGTCTTGTGCGGGACAACCGCATTCCGCTCGAACTGTGCCCCAGTTCCAACGTGCAGACCGGTGCGGTGGCCTCGATGGCCGACCATCCGTTCAATGTGCTTGCGCGACTTAGGTTTCGGGTGACGGTCAACACCGACAACCGGCTCATGAGCGACACCACCATGAGTAAGGAGTTCTATCGACTCTCCCAGCAGTTCGGTTATGGCTGGGCGGATTTCGAACGCTTCACGGTCAACGCGATGAAGTCGGCGTTCATCCACTTCGACGAGCGGCTGGCACTGATCGACGACGTGATCAAACCCGGGTATGCGGTGTTGCTGGGGTGAGTGTCGCAACCTGCGCCCGTGCGGACGTCACCTGCTTCGTAGGGGCGAGCGTGTGGACTTCACCACCTGCTCTCGGGGAGCGAGTGTCACCACCTGCTCTTGGGGAGCGAGTGTCACCACCTGCTCTTGGGGAGCGAGCCTCACCGCCCGCTCCCTGAGGAGCGAGCTTCCGAGCGTCACCATCCGCTCCCTGAGGAGCGAGCTTGCGAGCGTCACGAAGGGCCACCCCTCGTGACGCTTCGCCCGGGACGCAACCCGCTCAGGACTTCTTGACCAGCCGGTTCTCGAAGTCGTGGATGAGCGCGCGCCAGGCTTCCGACTCGTTGTCGAAAGGGGGGCTCGGAGCCATCCGCTTGGGATCCGGGTTGATCGCGTAGTCGACGAACCAGCCGAGCGGGGTCGTCGACCCGAGTGCCTCGCTGACGGAGTCGTCGTCAGCGTAGTCGGCGGCATCGGTGAGGAGTTCGACCGCCAGGTCGAGCTGGTCACGGTCCATCCGCCGCGGACCGTCCGCGATGTCATCGGCGAGGCCGGGGAGAACGTAGACGTTGTCGTCGATGACGTCGAACTCGAGTGAGCCGTCGGTGGCGGCGGTACGGACATCGTCGAATGTCGACACGTCGACCAGATCGTGGTCGGTGGCGTCGGCCAGGAATCTGCTCAATGACCGCGCCGAGGTGAACACGAAGATCTTGCCGTCGGCGCCCAGGAAGACCGGGTCGTCGCCGAGATAGCAGCGCAGAGAGAGGTATTCGCCGGTGCCGGTGACGATCCGGATCGGGTCGATGCCGACTCCGGCCCAGAAATCGTCGTCGTCGATCTCATCGGAGTCCTCGTCGAGTTCGTCACCCGCAGAGTCCTCATCCGAGGCATCGTCGTCCTCGTCCTCCTCTTCGGCGTCGGCGTTGCCCTCGACGAGGTCGAGATCGTCGTCGATGGGCTCGTCCTCGTCCTCGGCCGAAGCGGCTGCCTCGAGCTCGGCCTCGGCTGCGGCGACCGCGGCGGCATCCACGGCCGGGGTGCTGATGACGTCGTCGATCGCATCGATCACATCGTCCCAGTGCTTGGCGATGAGGCGGCCGATCCGGACCCAGAGGTCCACACCCTCGCGGCCGACGAAGTTGCGGGTGCCGGTGGTGACGGCGCCCAGGATGGGGTTGCCGTTGAAGAACTTGGTGATGACGATGAGCTCGCAGACCTCGCCCAGGATGCGCACGATCTCGAGTGCATCCTCGAGCTCGGCGATGACCTCGGGTGTGGGATCCTCGGCGGCCAGCTCGGGCACACCGATCAGGTCGTAGGTGTGCTTGTCGTCGGGAACCAGTTCATCGGCCTGCAGCCCGGCGACCGTCGCCCACGCCGGATGATCGACAAGGTCGTTGTCGTCGTCGTTGCGGATGAACGCGGCGAGCTCGGCGACCCCGGGGAAGACGTAGAGATCTTCGTCGAGGCCGAGGAAGGCCTCCCATTCGTCGTCACCTTCACGCCACCGGGGTGCCCAGAGGGTGAAGCTGTTTCCGTCGGTGAGTCCGAGCTCGATGGGGACGATGTCTCCGGCCATGAGGACACAGCGTACTGATCCGACCTGTGAACTCCGGTAGCGGCCCCGCGACCTCTTGGTGAACGACGGGAGTTCGAGGTCCGCGCCGCTCGCGGAGATCATCGGCCGAGATCAGCGTGGCCGGAAGAAGCCCTGGAAACCCTGCCCGGCGTTGGTGGTGCGCAGCGGCGAGACCTGCACCGGGTCGCCGGCCTCGATCAGTTGCCCGTTGCCCGCGTACATCGCGACGTGTCCGTCCCAGACGGCCAGGTCACCGGGCGCGAGGTCGGCCTGTTCGACCGGGATGCCCGCGGCATCCTGGTCCTGGGCCAGGCGGGGCAACTCCACCCCGGCCTGGCGGTAGGCCCACTGCGTGAGACCACTGCAGTCGAAGCCCTCCGGGGTGGTCCCACCCCATACGTACGGGACGCCGCGCTGACTCAGCGCGGCACGGACAGCCGTCGCGGCCCGTTCGTCCGGGGCGTAGGCGAGCGAACCGTCCGGCAGGCGGACCGCGACTCCACCCGGGCCGTTGATGGCGGCCTGGTCGTCGACGGTCGCCGGTGCCCGATGGCGGTTGAGGGCCATCATCCTGTCGGTATCCGCCCGGAGGTCGGACTGGGTGCGCGCGACGATCTGTAGTCCCCGCTGCACGTGCTCGAGCGCCACCGGCAGGATCATCGCCACTCCCTGAGGGGTGAACAGCGTCGGCCCGAGTGCGGCGGCAGCACGCTCGAACGAGTTGATCAGGGTGGTGAGCTGGTCTGCCGCGACCTTGACCTTCGCCCCTGCCCCTTCGATCAGCGCCGCGATCGCGACACTGTCGTCGGTGATGGTCGCGATCGCGCGGTGAGTGCGCGCTGCGTTGCCGATCGCGCCGTCGGCGCCGGACCCGCGCCAGGACTGCGCCACCTGGTTGGTCCCGGTCGCGGACCGTTGCCGGATTCGTTCGAGTTCGGGTGCGGCGCTGCGCAACCGATCGGCTGGGTTCTCGGGTGGCAGAACCCCGGTACCGAGTGCCGTGAGCATGATGCGCAGTGGTCCGATGAGGACCTCGACCGTCAGCATCACAGTCGCAGCCTCAGGTCGGTTGCCGCCGACGTCAGTTCTGCCGCGCCCGCATCGTCGGCCTGACCGTATCGGTTCGCCGCGGCCCGGGTTCGTTGGTTCTGTCCGGCGTGTCGGGCGGCGAGGGCATCCAGACCGTCCGCCCGTTCATCGAGGACATATGCGGTGGCGGCGAGGAAGTCGGCACCGATGACCCCGAAGGTCGTGAGGAGTTCGCCGATCGTGCCGCGATGGCGCGTGGCGTGCGCACCGACGTCGTCGGCAGCTGCTTGCTGGCCGCGCGCGTACGCGATGAGTGCGGGAGAGTGGGCGGTTACCTCGGTCATGTATCTCTGACGTCACGCTCCGCAGTCCGGTTCCACTTAATCTATTGGCATGCAGGTACAGATCGTCGATCACCCGTTGGCTGCCGCTCGCCTGACCACGATGCGCGACAAGACCACCGACAACGCCGCATTTCGCGCCGCACTCTCGGATCTGACGCAGATGCTGGTCTACGAGGCACTGGCGAAGGCACCGACCGAGACGGTCGCGATCGAGACACCACTGACCGGATTCGACGGTTCGCGGCTGGCGACGCCGCCGCTGCTGGTTCCGGTGTTGCGGGCCGGCCTCGGCATGGTGGAACAGGCGCATGCGATGGTGCCGGAGGCACATGTGGGATTCGTCGGCGTCGCCCGCGACGAGACGACGGCGAAGCCGGTGCCCTACCTGGAGTCGCTGCCCGACGATCTGTCACACCTGCCGGTCTTCGTGCTGGACCCGATGCTCGCGACCGGCGGCTCGATGCTGCACACCATCGAGTTGCTCGTCGCCCGTCACGCCACCGACATCACCGCGGTGTGCGTCGTCGCCGCGCCCGAGGGGGTCGAGGCGTTGCGGTCCTCGGGCCACCCGGTCCGGCTGGTCGTCGCGGCGGTCGACGAGGGCCTCAACGATGTCTCCTACATCGTCCCGGGCCTCGGCGACGCCGGTGACCGTCAGTTCGGACCGCGCTGACCGATTCGGGCTGTCGAACGCAACGGGTGTCCTCGACCCTCAGGCGGCGACCGCCGCCCAGCGGCCTGCGGCACGGCGGACCACCACATCATGTTCGAAGCAGGTGCTGATGCTGGTCGAGGTGAGTGTGTCGTCGACCAGTCCGGACGCGATCGTCTCACCGTCGCGCAGCAACATCGCGTGGCTGGTGCTGGCCGGGAGATCCTCGAGGTGATGGGTGACCAAGACGCTGGCCAGGTCGGGGACATCGGACCGTAGCTGGTCGATACCGGTCAGCAGTTTCTCGCGAGCGGCGAGATCGAGCCCGGTCGCCGGCTCGTCGAGCAGCAACAGTGCGGGTCGTGGCATCAACGCCCGCGCGATCAGGGTCCGACCCCGTTCGCCCTGACTCATCACCGGCCACACCGAATCCCGACGGGCGGTCATCCCGAGCAGATCGAGCAGTTCGTCCGCATGTCGATGCTCGTCGGCCGTGTAAACGTGGCGACGGTCGAGTTCGGGGGTGTTCGTCAGGCCCGTCAACACGACCTCATGGGCGGTGAGCGGGAGGTCGATGCGCCAGCGGGGATCGACATGTCCGATGTGCGTGCGCAACTCACGCATGTCGACCCGTCCGAGGCGTTTACCGAGCACGTCGACGGTCCCGTTGGTGGGGTGGCCGCGAGCACCGAGGATCGTCATCAGCGTGGACTTCCCGGCGCCGTTCGGGCCGAGCAGGGCCCAGTGCTGGCCCGGCTCGACCCGCAGGCTGACGTCGCGGAGCAGCGGACGTCCACCGCGGATGACGTCGATGTTCGATGCCGCCAGGATCGCGTGGGAAACCGTGTGCACGCGGACCACCGTAGTCAGTGCGGCAGTTCGTCGATCACCCGCTGCGCCAGCTCGTGCAGATCGCCGGTGGTCGCGGCGATGTCGAGCCGCCCCGGCGGCGCCACTACCTCCACGTAGTACTTGAGCTTCGGCTCGGTGCCCGACGGACGTGCCATCACCCGCAGGTCGATCATGCCGTCCGCCGAGCGGCCGGACAGTTGCACCCCGTCGGTGCGCAGACTGTCGGTGCGGACGGCGAAATCCTCTGTGTCCACCGAGATGCCGGCGATCGACCGGGGTGGAGAGGATCGCAACTCATCCATGATCCGGCTGATCCGGCCGAGGTCGGTGACGCGCACCGAGTGCGCGGTGGTGACGTGGACCCCGTGTTCGAGTGCGAGATCGTCGAGCGCTGCCGACAGATCGGTGCCGCCCGCCCGGCACCGGTGGGTCAGCGCCGCCGCCACGACGGCGGCGCTGATCCCGTCCTTGTCCCGAACGGCGGACGGGTCGACGCAGTGGCCGATGGCCTCTTCGTACGCGTACACCAGCGGCTCACCCGCGCGGACCAGCCATTTGAAGCCGGTCAGGGTCCGCACGTGGACCGCACCGGCCGCGGCGGCCACGCAGCCCAGCAGCGATCCGGAGACGATTGTGCTCGCGACGACGGGGTTCTCGATGTGGGTCGACGCCAGCAGGAACTTCCCGAGCAGCGCTCCGGTCTCGTCTCCGGTGAGCATGCGCCACACGCCGTGCACCCGGGTACCGATGGCGCATCGGTCGGCGTCGGGGTCCAGGGCGATCGCGACGTCGGCGGCGACACGGTCGGCCAGCGCGAGCAACCGGTCGGCCGCGCCGGGCTCCTCGGGGTTGGGAAAGGGCACCGTGGGAAAGTCGGGGTCGGGGACGAACTGTTCCTCGACGACGTGGATGTCGTCGAAGCCGGCGCCGCGCAGGGCGGCGACGGCCGGTGCGCCACCCACCCCGTGCATCGGGGTCAACGCGATCCGGACCGACGACGACGGCACCCGCCCGAACCGCTCGGACAACCGGTCGAGGTACCGGCCGGTGTTGTCGGAAGCGCGCCCCCCGGGCACCACGCCTGTTCGCGGAATGGTGTTCGCGGGGGGAGCCGCCGCGATCAGGCGCTCGATCTCGCGGTCGGCGGGCGGCACGAGCTGCGCACCGCCGGTGAGATACACCTTGTAGCCGTTGTCGGCCGGCGGGTTGTGCGAGGCCGTGACCGCCACCGCGGCGACGGCGCCGAGGTCACGGCACGCGAAGGCGATCATCGGGGTCGGCGTCGCGCCGGGCAGCCTGACGACGTCGAACCCCTGTGCCGCGAGGACTTCGGCCGTAGCCGCCGCGAACTGAGCGGAGCCGTGCCGGGCGTCACGGCCGACGACGACTGTGCCACCGCGGAATCCATGGTCGGCGAGCCAACGTCCGAGGCCGGCGGTGGCGCGGGTGACGACCGCGACGTTCATGCCGTTCGGACCGCCGCGCACCCGGCCGCGCAGGCCCGCGGTCCCGAAATGCAGGGTGTCGGCGAATCGTTCGGCGAGTCGGGTGGGGTCGAGCCCGGAGAGTTCGGACCGGGTATGCGGATCGGGGTCGGCCGCGATCCACGCCGTGGGATCTGTGGTCATGTCGTCGGGGCTCGGAGAGGTCAGAGCTCGGCGATGATGGACGCGAGCAACTCACCCATCCGGGTCGCCGAGGCGCGCCCGACGTCGAGTACCTCGGTGTGGCTGAGCGGTTCGCCGGTGATCCCGGCGGCGAGGTTCGTGACCAGCGAGATGCCCAGGACGTCGAGTCCGGCCGCGCGAGCCGCGATCGTCTCGTGGACCGTCGACATGCCGACGAGGTCGGCCCCGAGGGTGCGCAGCATGCGGATCTCGGCGGGTGTCTCGTAGTGCGGTCCGGGCAGACCTGCGTACACGCCCTCGGCCAATGACGGGTCGGTGCGTCGCGCGATGTCGCGCAATCGGGGGGAGTAGGCGTCGACGAGGTCCACGAACTGCGCCCCGACCAGCGGCGAGCGCGCGGTGAGATTGAGATGATCGGAGATCAGTATCGGCTGCCCGACCGCCATGTCGTCGCGCAGCCCGCCGGCCGCGTTGGTCAGGACGATCGTGTGGGCCCCGGCCGCGGCGGCGGTGCGGACCGGATGGACCACCCGGGCCAGATGGTGTCCTTCGTAGGCGTGGATCCGCCCGAGCAGGATCAGCACCCGCCGATCGCCGATGTGGACCGAATGCGCGACGCCGCCGTGGCCCGCCGCCTGCGGAGGGAGAAAGCCGGGAATGGCGGCCATCGGCACACTGGCGATCGGGGTGCCGAACGCGGCGGCGGCCGGCGCCCAGCCGGACCCGAGGACCACCGCGACGTCGTGGGCGGCGCAATCGGTCTCGGCGGAGATGGTCGCAGCGGCGGCGATGGCGGCGGCGTCGGCGTCGGCGGTGGGGTCCATGGGCCCAACCCTAATGCCCGGCGATAAGGTCGCTACATGCCATTTCTCCGTTCTGTAGGCGATGTCACCGAGCTCTACCTGGGCACCGAGGGTGCCGAGCTCGATGAGGCCAATCCGGACAACCGGTTCCGGCTCGAATGGATCGCCGAGGTCGACGAGATCCTCGACCGTGTCGCAGCGGAACCGACCACGCCACTGGTCATCACCGCGACCGGCAAGTTCTTCACCAATGGCCTCGACACCGACTACATCGCGGGCAATGCCAGTGGGCTGCCGCGGTATCTCGATCGGGTGCACGCGCTGTATGTGAAGCTGCTCACCCTGCCGGTGCCGACGGTGGCGGCGATCAACGGACACGCCTTCGGTGCGGGCGCGATGCTCGCCCTGTGCGCAGACCATCGGGTGATGCGCACCGAGCGTGGATTCTGGTCGTTGCCGGAGGCAGCGCTCGGGATGCCGTTCACCCGGGGGATGAGCACGTTGCTCCGCACCCGGCTCACCGACGTCACGGCGACCGAGGCGATGCTGACCTCGAAGCGGTACGGCGCCGACGATGCGGTGGCGGCCGGGATCGTCGACGAGGCCGTCGACGCCGCGTCTCTGCTCGACCGGGCCCGTGCAGTGGCGGCCGAGCGTGCTCCGCTGGCGGGCCCCAACCTCGGCCAGATCAAACGTGGGCTGCGGCAGCCGCTGATGGTCGACCTGGCCACCCCGACGCCGCCGACGGTCCTGTGAGGGCACTCCGATGGCGGTGAGCGAACCCGGAGTCCAGCCCCTGGCGCCGCGTGGCGTCATCGACGAGTGGTGGGCGGCGCACGGATCGGATGTGGTGCGGTGGCGCCGTCAGATCCACGCGCACCCGGAATTGTCGCGTCAGGAGATCAACACCACGGAATTGGTGATGGCGGAACTGATCGCGGCAGGCCTGCAGCCGCGCCGGCTGCCGCTCGGGACCGGTGTGGTGTGTGATCTCGGTCCCGACGAACAGCCGAGGATCGCTCTGCGAGCGGACATGGACGCGCTACCGGTAACCGAACACACCGGCCTCGCGTTCAGCTCGACCGTCGAGGGCGTCTCCCACTCCTGCGGCCACGACGCGCACACCGCGATCCTCATCGGGGTCGCCAAACTGCTGGCGTCGGTCGAGCAGCTGCCGATCGGTGTGCGGCTGATCTTCCAGCCCGCCGAGGAGGTGATGCCCGGCGGAGCCCTCGACGCGGTGGCGGCCGGTGTGATGGGCGGTGTCGGCCGGATCTTCGCGCTGCACTGTGACCCGAAGCTCCCGGTGGGCTCGGTCGGGCTGCGCGCCGGTCCGTTGACGTCGGCCGCCGATCACATCGACCTGCAGTTGCACTCGGCGGGTGGGCACACGTCGCGCCCGCATCTGACCGGCGACCTTGTCTATGCGATGGGCTCGGTCATCACCGGTCTGCCCGGAATCCTCTCGCGGCGCCTGGATCCGCGGTCGGGAACGGTCATGGTGTGGGGGGCCGCCCACGCGGGCAGCGCGCCCAACGCGATTCCGCAGGAGGGACGACTGCGCGGAACGGTCCGGACCGGCGACCACGGAACCTGGGCCGAACTCGAACCCCTGGTCCGCAGCGTGATCGGCGAGCTGCTCGCCCCGCTCGGGGTCCGGTACGACCTGTCGTACTTCCGGGGTGTCCCGCCGGTGGTCAACGACGAGCTGGCGATCGCCACGATGACCGCGGCCGTCGCCGAGATCGGGCCGAATGCGGTCGCGGAGACCCCGCAGTCGCCGGGCGGCGAGGACTTCTCGTGGTACCTCGAGCATGTGCCGGGCGCGATGGGTCGACTCGGGGTCTGGGACGGTATCGCACCACACGTCGACCTGCATCAACCGAATTTCGACCTCGACGAACGTGCGCTCGAGGTCGGAGTACGGACCCTGGCGGGGATCGCCCTGGCGGGCGGCTGAGCCGGGGCCGCGATCAGGGTTCGACCGGCCCCGGACCCGGACCCACATTGCGTGATTCGCGCAGGCGGAGGTCCTGGACGTACTCCGAGGGCGCACCGGCGATCTCGGCCGCCTCGGCCATCACCCCGAGGTAGCGCGCCGACGGCAGACCGCCTTCGTAGGCGTCGAGGACGTACAGCCAGGCGAGCACCGCGCCATCGGCGGTGTCGACCCGTGCCCGGATCTTCACGTGGATGCCGAGTTCGGAACCCTCCCAGCGGTCCAGGTTCTCCTCGTCCTCGGGAGTCACGTCGTAGAGCACCACGAAGACCTTGGCATCCGGGTTGTCGCGGTCCTCGGTGACCGTCGCGAGCGAACCCTCCCAGCCGATGTCGCCGCCACCGAACGTCAGCCGCCAGCCGTGCAACCAGCCGGTGCCCGACATGGGGGAGTGCGGTGCACGCTCGGCCATCTGCTCGGGATGCATGTTGGAACCGTAGGCGGCATATATCGGCACGGGCGAAAGCCTAGATGGTCGGCGCGCGGCGCGAAAGCTGGGCCCGCCCCGTCCGCGCGTCGGACAAACGGCCCGGGGACTAGGTTGGAGGGCGACCTGCCCGCTGCCCGGAGCAAGAAAACGGCCGAATGACCGAGTTCGGCCGAGGATGACGAGAGGACTCACAAGTGACCAAGATCGTGATCATCGGCGGAGGGCCCGCGGGTTACGAGGCGGCGTTGGCCGCGGCTGCCTACGGCGCGGACATCACGATTGTCGACTCCGACGGCGTCGGCGGGGCGTGTGTGCTCTGGGACTGTGTGCCGTCGAAGACGTTCATCGCGTCGACCGGCATCCGCACCGAGGTCCGCAAGGCCGTCGACCTGGGCATCAACCTGAGCACCGACGCCGCGTTGGTCACACTGCCGCAGATCCACCAGCGCGTTCGCGATCTCGCCTTCGCCCAGTCCGCCGACATCCGCTCGCGACTGATCAGCGAGGGTGTGAAGCTTGTCTCCGGCCGCGCCGAACTCGATGCCAGGCAGATCGGTGTGTCCACGCACGGCGTGATCGCGCATCTCGACGACGGATCGACGCAACGCTACGAGGGCGATGTCGTGCTGATCGCCACAGGTGCCTCTCCCCGCGTGCTGCCCGACGCGCAGCCGGATGGCGAACGCATCCTCACCTGGCGGCAGCTCTACGACCTCGAAGAACTCCCCGAGCATCTCGTCGTCATCGGTTCCGGCGTGACGGGCGCCGAGTTCGTCCACGCCTACACCGAACTGGGCGTCCGGGTGACATTGGTGTCGAGCCGCGACCGGGTGCTGCCGGGTGAGGACGAGGACGCCGCCTTGGTGCTCGAGGACGCACTGGCCGAGCGGGGCGTCGAACTCATCAAGCACGCGCGGGCCGACAAGGTTGAGCGGCAGGGGGATTCGGTGACGGCGCATCTGACCGATGGCCGCACCGTGACCGGGTCGCATGTGCTGATGACAGTGGGCTCCGTCCCCAACACCGCCGATCTGGGACTCGACCGGGCGGGCGTCGAGGTCGACCGGGCCGGCTACATCACCGTCGACCGGGTCTCGCGGACGTCGGTGCCGGGTATCTACGCGGCCGGCGACTGCAGTGGCCTGCTGCCGCTGGCGTCGGTCGCGGCGATGCAGGGCCGCATCGCCATGTACCACTCTCTCGGTGAGGGGGTGAGCCCGATCAAGCTGAAAACCGTTGCGTCCGCAATCTTCACCCGTCCGGAGATCGCCACTGTCGGGGTGTCCCAGAAGGCCATCGACAACGGTGAGTACCCGGCACGCACCGTCATGCTGCCCCTGGCCACGAATCCGCGGGCCAAGATGAGCGGCCTGCGTCGTGGGTTCGTGAAGATCTTCTGCCGCCCGGCGACCGGCGTGGTCATCGGCGGTGTGGTGGTCGCGCCGACCGCCTCGGAACTCATCCTGCCGATCGCGCTGGCGGTGCAGAACAAGCTGACGGTGTCCGATCTCGCGCAGACGTTCTCGGTGTATCCCTCACTGTCGGGCTCGGTGACCGAGGCGGCGCGTCAGCTGGTGCGTCACGACGACCTGGACTGACTCCCGTCCGGGCGGAGGGTCAGGCGAGGTCGAGGCTGTGCTCGACGGCCCGGTTCCAGTCGGCGTAGAGGCGCTCTCGGGTCGTGGAATCCATCCGCGGGTCCCAGCGCTTGTCCTCGGCCCAGTTCTCGCGGATCTCGTCCTCGGACTCCCAGTATCCGACCGCCAGGCCGGCGGCGTAGGCGGCGCCCAGTGCCGTCGTCTCACTGACGACCGGCCGAACAACGGGGACGTCGAGGATGTCGGCCTGGAACTGCATCAGGAGGTCGTTGACGACCATCCCGCCGTCGACCTTCAGGGTGGACAACTCGACTCCGGAGTCCGCCTGCATCGCCTCGATCACCTCACGTGTCTGAAAGGCACTGGCCTCCAGAGCGGCTCGTGCGAGGTGGCCCTTGTTGACGAATCGGGTCAGGCCCACGATGACGCCGCGGGCGTCGGGGCGCCACCGCGGCGCGAACAGCCCGGAGAATGCTGGGACGAAATAGGCGCCGCCGTTGTCGTCGACGGTCGCGGCCAACGACTCGATCTCCGCCGTGTGGGCGAACAGGCCGAGGTTGTCGCGCAGCCAGTGCACCAGCGAACCGGTGACGGCGATCGATCCCTCGAGCGCGTAGCGGGCCGGTTGATCGCCGATGCGATAGCACACGGTGGTCAGCAGGCCGTGCTCGCTGAACACCGGTTCGGTACCCGTGTTCAGCAGCAGGAAGTTGCCCGTCCCGTAGGTGTTCTTGGCTTCGCCGGGGCGCAGACAGGCCTGCCCGAACGTCGCCGCCTGCTGATCGCCGAGAATGCCCGCCAGCGGCACCCCCGGCAGTGACCCGTGTTCGCGCAACGGACCGTAGACCTCCGACGAACTGCGGATCTCGGGCAGCATTGCCATCGGGACGCCCATCTCCGCGCAGATCTGCGCGTCCCAGGCCAGGGTGCGCAGGTCCATCAGCATCGTGCGCGACGCGTTGGTGACGTCCGTGAGATGACGTCCACCGTCGGGGCCGCCGGTCATGTTCCAGACCATCCACGAATCCATTGTGCCGAAACAGAGTTCACCGGCTTCCGCGCGTTGCCGGGCGCCGTCGACGTGGTCGAGGAGCCAGCGGATCTTGGGTCCGGCGAAGTACGTCGACAGCGGCAGTCCGGTGCGGTCCCGGTAGCGATCGGCGCCGACGTCCCCGGCGAGATCGGTGCACAGATCGTTGGTTCGGGTGTCCTGCCAGACGACGGCGTTGTGAATGGGCACGCCGGTCTCCCGGTCCCAGATGAGAGTTGTCTCACGTTGGTTGGTGAGGCCGCAGGCCGCGATGTCATCGTGGCTCAGATCGGCCGAGGCGAGGGCAGCCGCGGTCACCCGCCGGGTGTTGCGCCAGATCTCGGCCGCATCGTGTTCCACCCATCCTGCCTGGGGAAATATCTGCCGGTGTTCGATCTGTTCACTGCTGACCACCCGTCCGCCGCGATCGAAGATCATCGCCCGCGTGGAGGTGGTGCCCTGGTCGATGGCCGCGACATATGTGCTTGCACTACCCACGCGGCCAGTGTCGCACGCGGTGGCATCGCGTGAGATCAATTAGGCTCGGCAACCATGAACACCGAGTTCAACCCGGATCGACCAGCGGATATGGGTCCGCTCTACCGTGCCGAGGCGTGGCGGCGGCTGGGCAGTGAACAGTTCGACGTCGTGGTCATCGGCGGCGGGGTGGTGGGAGTTGGTGCCGCGCTGGATGCCGCGACCCGCGGCCTGCGTGTCGCGTTGGTCGAGGCCCGCGACATCGCGTCCGGCACGTCGAGCCGATCGTCGAAGATGTTCCACGGTGGGCTTCGCTATCTCGAGCAGCTCGAGTTCGGCCTGGTGCGGGAGGCTCTCCGAGAACGAGAACTCTCGTTGCGCCTGCTGGCGCCGCATCTGGTCAAACCGTTGCCCTTCCTGTACCCGCTCACCCGACGCGTGTGGGAGCGTCCGTACGTGGCGGCCGGCATCTTCCTGTACGACCAGATGGGCGGAGCGAAATCGGTTCCGGGACAGAAGCATGTGACCCGATCCGGGGCTCTCCGGGTGGCACCGGCGCTGAAGCGCAACTCGCTGATCGGTGGAATCCGCTACTACGACACCGTCGTCGACGACGCGCGACACAGCCTCACTGTTGCCCGCACCGCCGCGAACTATGGTGCGGTGATCCGCACTTCCACGCAGGTGATCGGCTTCCTCCGGGAGGCGGACCGCGTTCTGGGCGTGCGTGTTCGCGACACGGAGAACGGTGAAACCGCCGAGATTCGCGCCCACTGCGTGATCAACGCGGCCGGGGTCTGGACCGACGAGGTACAGGCGCTGTCGAAGCAGCGCGGACACTTCAAGGTTCGCGCCTCCAAGGGTGTCCACATCGTGGTGCCGCGGGACCGCATCGTCAGTGAGACCGCGATCATCCTGCGCACCACGAACTCGGTGCTGTTCGTGATCCCGTGGGAGACACACTGGATCATCGGCACCACCGACACCGACTGGAATCTCGACCTCGCGCACCCGGCGGCCACCCGTGCCGACATCGACTACATCCTCGAGCGGGTCAACGAGGTACTGGTCACCAAGCTGACCCACAATGACATCGAAGGCGTTTACGCCGGACTGCGGCCCCTGCTCGCGGGCGAGGATGACGAGACGTCGAAACTGTCGCGCGAGCACGCCGTCGCCACCGTCGCGCCCGGGCTGGTGTCTATTGCCGGCGGGAAGTACACCACCTACCGGGTGATGGCCGCCGACGCGGTGGACGCCTGCACCGATTTCATCCCGACCCGCGTGGCTTCGTCGATCACCGAGCGCGTGCCCCTGCTCGGTGCCGACGGATACTTCGCACTGATCAACCAGTGTGAACATCTCGGACGCCGATTCGGCTTGCATCCGTACCGGATTCGACGACTGCTCAATCGTTACGGTTCGCTGATCGACGACGTCCTCTACTACGCCGACAACGACCCTTCGCTGCTGCGGCCACTCGCCGCGGCCCCGCAGTACCTCCGCGTCGAGGTCTTGTATGCGGCGATCGACGAGGCGGCGCTGCACCTCGAGGATGTCCTCGCCCGCCGGACCCGGATCGCCATCGAGTATCCCCATCGCGGCGTGGATTGCGCACAGGAGGTCGCCGATCTGCTTGCCCCGATCCTGGGTTGGACGCCTGAGCAGACGGCCTTCGAGGTGGCCACCTATGTGGCTCGCGTCGAGGCCGAGATCGCCTCACAGCAACAACCCGACGATGACTCCGCCGACGCGCTGCGCGCCGCCGCGCCGGAGGCGCGACCGGAGATCCTGGAGCCCGTGCCGGTACCGGAGTGATGCTGTTCAGGGGTCGGGTGAGGTTGCCTCGGTTCTTGAGACACGGTCCCTGAGGAGCGAGTTTGCGAGCGTCATCACCCGGTCCCTGAGGAGCGAGCTTGCGAGCGTCACCCCCCGGTCCCTGAGGAGCGAGCTTGGCGTCACCACCCGGTCCCTGAGGAGCGAGCTTGGCGTCACCACCCGGTCCCTGAGGAGCGAGCTTGGCGTCACCACCCGGTCCCTGAGGAGCGAGCTTGGCGTCACCACCCGGTCCCTGAGGAGCGAGCTTGCGAGCGTCACGAAGGGCCCTTCGTGACGCATCCTCGCAGGCTCGGAGGCTCCTCAGGGAGCGGGTGGTGGGCGTGTTTTGGGTCTTTCCGGGGCGGCTGGTGGGTCGGGTGGTTGCTGTTGGCCGGTGTGCGGAGTTTGTCATCGGTCCCTGAGGAGCGAGTTTGCGAGCGTCACCCCCCCAGTCCCTGAGGAGCGAGCCTGGCGTCACCACCCGGTCCCTGAGGAGCGAGCCTGGCGTCACCACCCGGTCCCTGAGGAGCGAGCCTGGCGTCACCACCCGGTCCCTGAGGAGCGAGCTTGCGAGCGTCACGAAGGGCCCTTCGTGACGCATCCTCGCAAGCTCGGAGGCTCCTCAGGGAGCTGGTGGTGACGCATCCTCGCAGGCTCGGAGGTTTCGGTTGGTGACGCATCCTCGCAGGCTCGGAGGTTCGGGTGGTAACGCTTCGGTCGTTCCTGGCGAGGTTGCGGGGAACGGGTGGTGACGCATCCACACCGAGTTCGGGACCTTTGGCACTGGTGGGGCTGGTGCGGTGGCGGGAGAATCAGTTATGGCAGAAGGACAGATCATGGTCGACAACAGGGTGCAAGACCTCACCAGCGACGAGGCCTGGGAACTTCTCGGAACTACTGAGCTCGGACGAATAGCGCTGAGTGTCAATGGTTTCCCTGACATATTCCCGGTGAACTTCCACGCCGGTGAGGGACGGATCGTCATCCGCACGGGCGAGGGCACCAAACTCGCCGAGATCGCGGTCAACGGAAACGTCGCGTTCGAGGCCGATGACCACACCGACGAGAGCGGGTGGAGTGTTGTCGCGAAAGGTGTTGCACGCGTTCTTGTCTCGATGCATGACATCGCAGCTGCCGACGAGTTGCCCTTGCGTCCGTGGATTCCCACGATGAAGTACAACTACGTGGAGATCTCGGTTTCCGAGATCAGCGGTCGGCGGTTTCTGTTCGGTCCAGAGCCGGAACGGTACCCGGTCTAGCGGCCGTCACGTCACGCTAATCGGGGGCGGGTATCGCGTCGCCCCGGGGCCTGCCATCGCGACCTGCGTCATGTCTGACACCGCGGACAGAAGTAGATCACGCGATCTTCGCCGGTCGAGCCGAGAGTCCCTCGCTCGACCGGCGTATTACATCTGCGGCACCATTGCCCGCGCCGACCGTAGACCCACATCCGCGCGTTCGGAGCCGTCGCGCCGGTCGTCGTCCGTGCGGAGCGGTTCCGGTTGGCCCACAGCAGACGCCGGCTGAGCTCGACGATCCCCACGACATCGACGTCGGACACCGGTCGTGTCGGCAGAACACCACGAAGAAAACAGATCTCGCTGCGGTACACGTTGCCGACGCCGGCCATCAACCGCTGGTCGAGCAGGGCCATCCCGATCTGTTCGTCCGGACACGCCTCGATCCGACGGACCGCCTCGCCCGGTGTCCAGCCCTCGCCGAGCAGGTCAGGACCCAGATAGGCGAGCGCGGCGTCGGGATCCGCCAGCAGTTCCAGGATGCCGAGCTCGAATCCGACCGCCTCGTGCTCGGCGGTCCGGAGCACCACCCGCGCCTGGAATCCCGGCCGCCGCCACCGTGTCCCCAACCGATGGACATGCCAGGCGCCCTCCATCTTCAGGTGTGAGTGGACACTCAGCGTGCCGACGTCGGGGTGTTGGTCGTCGGGCCCGCCGACGTCGATGAGGAGATGTTTCCCACGCGAGCGCACCGACGTCACCCGACGACCGGCGAGGTCGACGGTCGCCAGTGAGGGCACGCGGAACTGGGAGTGCTCCAACTCGCGTCCCGCGAGTGCTGCCCGCAGCCGGGCCGCGGTCGCGAAGACGGTGTCGCCTTCAGGCATGCTGTCCGTAGCGGAGCCGGATTCCCCGCGGTGTCGTCGCGAAGCCGGCGCCGACGAGAGTCCGCCCGAAGTCGGACGCCAGCGATGGTTGCGAGTCCACCTGGTCGATCATCAGCCTGGATACCCGACCGCTGCGGACCAGTGACGCCAACGCTCCGGCGGCGGCTTCCAGCTGCGCTGGGGTGTCGGTGAAGGTGAGGACAGTCTTGCCGCCGCGCTCGACGAAGACGACCAGCACCCCGTCGACCAGTACCACCAGTGCGCCGGGCTTGCGCCCCGGCCGGTGACCGCCGTCGGCCGCGAGTGCGGCCGGCCATTCCAGGGCCGCACCGTAGGGGTTGGCCGGATCGGTTGCGGCGAGCACGATTGCCGAATCCTTCGACCGACGATCGACGAGCGCGTGACGGCGCAGATCGTCGACCGTCGACGTGGACGCGAACTGGGCACCGCCCAGGCTGTCGACGTAATAGCCGCGTCGTACGTGTCCGTTGTCTTCGAACACGTTGAGGGCCTTGTAGATCCGAGCGAACCCGCCGACGACGTCCTCGGCTGCGACACTTCCGCGGGTGATCACGCCATAGCGGGCGAGCAACTGCTCGCAGAGGATCTGGGTGGTCACGGTGGGTTCGGCCTCGGCGCGGTCCAGGTGGAACCACCTGCCACCCGCGGTGGGGGCGACCGGTCGGCCTGCGCCGTGTTCGGCCAGATAGCGGGTGGACAGTCGTTGTGCCCGAAGCCGCGGTGCACGGCCGCGGGATCGGTGTGCCGGTGCGGATCTCGTCGTCGACGTGGCACGTCGTGGGGCGAGTAGGGCGCGGACCGGCGCGAACGAGTCGTTGCTGACCTGTCCGGCCCAGACGAGGTCCCAGACCGCGGATTCGAGGTCGGCCGCAGTGACCTCGATCTCGACCGCGTCCGACAACTGGGTGAAGCGCAGGGCGCCGCCCGGCGCCAGGGTCTCGTGCACCCGCGAGTGCACTGCGGTGGTGTCGATCTCGTCGGGTGCGGGCAGCGTGAGAGGCGCGATATCCGCCGGGTGGAAGGCGATCCAGCCGTCCGACCCGCCGATGCGACCGTGCCCGGACCAGATCACCTCGCCGGAGCTCAGCAGCTCGTCGAGCATGGTGGGCGTGTAATCGGTGATCCGTGCAGGCAGGATCAGTGATTCCCAGGCGGACGCCGGCAACGGATAGCCGGCGAGCTGGTCGATGACCGTGGCCACACCGTCCACACCACTCACCATGTCGTCGGCGGCGGCGTGCTGCCATGAGGTCACGAAACGGGCCAGCACATCGGTGCCCACCGGGGCGACCTCGGCGCGACTGGCGGCCAGCGAACCACGCCGGATCTGGCCGAGGACATCGGCGTGACACCATTGCGTCACACCGCGGCGGTCCCCGGAGTCGGCATCGGGCAGGAAATCGCCCTCCACGACCCTCCGGTCGGACGCCAGACGGATCAGCGTGTCACGGACCACGCCGACCGCCATGCCCACCGATTCGGCCGCCTCGGCAACGGTGAACGGTCCGTGCGTACGTGCATATCGGCCGACGAGGTCGCCGACCGGATCGGGGACGGGCTCGAGATAGGCGGCCGGGATGCCCAGTGGCGCGGGCACGCCCAGTGCGTCGCGCAGGCGGGCGGTGTCGTCCACCGAGGCCCAGAGTGCTCGTCCGCCGTGGTTGATCGAGATGATCTGTCCGCTGCGATGCAACTCGGTCAGAAGTGCCAGTGCCGGTCCGTCACCGCGATACCGATCGATCACCTCATCGGTACTCAGCGCGCCCAACCATCGCAGCAGATCGACGATGTCCTCGGCGTCGCGGGCCTGCCGCTCGGGAGCGAGTCGCTGCAGACGGGCTGTGACGTCGGCGATGACCGCCGGGTCGAGCAACTCACGGAGATCGACCCGGCCCAACAACTGGGCCAGCAGGCTGGTGTCCAGGGACAGGGCCGCCGCCCGGCGTTCGGCGAGTGGGGCGTCGTCGGCGTACATGAACGCACCCACGTAACCGAACAGCATGGATGCGGCGAAGGGGGAGGGACTCGCCGTCTCGGTCTCCACGATCCGGATGCGGCGCTGTCGGATCCGGGTGAGCAGGTCGATGAGAGCCGGCAGATCATAAACATCCTGGAGGCACTCCCGCACCGCTTCCAGGACGATCGGGAAGTCGGGGAATTTGGAGGCCACCGACAGCAGCTGGGCACTGCGCTGCCGCTGTTGCCAGAGCGGTGCACGACGACCCGGGTCCCGGCGCGGCAACAACAGGGCGCGGGCGGCACATTCACGGAAGCGCGACGCGAACATCGCCGAGTCGGCGAGCGCGTCGGTGACCATCTGCTCGATCGTGTCCGGCTCGATCACGAACACCGCGGCGCCGGGAGGCTCGTCGTCGGTGTCCGGGAGCCGGACGATGATGCCGTCGTCGGATGCGGTGGTCGCGCCCTCGATGCCCAGTGTCTCCTGCAACCGGGCGGAAATGGCGCTGGCCCACGGCGCGTGCACACGTAAGCCGTAGGGGGAGTGCAGGATGAGTCGCCAGTCGCCCAACTCGTCGCGGAACCGTTCGACGACGAGGGTGCGGTCGGTGGGAAGATGACCGGTGGCCTCGCGCTGCTCGGCGATGAGCGCGGACAGGTTCTGTTGCGCGAAATCGGTGAGTCCGAGTCGTTCGGCATGTCCGGCCAGGATCTCCGGGTCGGCGACCGCGCCGGTGAACTTCCCGATGGCCGCACCCAGCTCGGCGGGTCGCCCGACGGTGTCGCCGATCCAGAACGGCAGTCGACCGGGCTGGCCGTAGGCGGGGGAGACCAGAACCCGGTCGTGGGTGATGTCCTCGATACGCCAACTGGTTGCGCCGAGTGCGAAGACATCGCCGACCCGCGACTCGTAGACCATCTCTTCGTCGAGTTCGCCCACGCGGGTGGACTTCTCGCCGACCATGAACACACCGAAGAGCCCCCGATCGGGGATCGATCCACCGGAGGTGACGGCGAGTCGTTGTGCACCCCGGCGTCCGACCAACGTCCCGCTGTCCCGGTCCCAGGTGACGCGCGGACGCAGCTCGGCGAACTCGTCGGACGGGAACCGTCCCGAGATGAGGTCGAGGGTGGCCTCGAACACCTGCCGGCCCAGTTCGCGGTACGGCGCCGCACGACGCACGACGTCGAACCACTGGTCGACGTCGAGCTCGTCGATCGCCGCTGCGGCGATCGTCTGCTGCGCGAGGATGTCGAGCGGGTTCTGCGGCACCCGCAGTTCCTCGATCGCACCATCGAGCATCCGCTCCACGGTCACCGTGCAGTGGATGAGGTCGGTGCGGTGCTTGGGGAAGAGCACGCCCTGGGATATCTCGCCGACCTGATGGCCGGCGCGCCCGATCCGCTGCAGCCCGTTCGCCACCGACGGCGGCGCCTCCACCTGGATGACGAGATCGACTGCTCCCATGTCGATACCGAGTTCCAGTGAGCTGGTCGCCACCACGCATGCCAGTCGACCGGATTTCAGGTCGTCCTCGATCTGTGCCCGCTGCTCCTTGCTGACCGACCCGTGGTGGGCGCGGGCGAGTGTGGGTTCGGCACCCGAACTGGCCCCGCTGGCCATCACGAAGGCCGGTGCGCCCCCGGCGACCGTAGGGTTGCGGGTGACCGGGGCCGGTGCCCCGGAGGTGCGTTCGGCATGGATCTCGTTGAGGCGCGCGGTCAGTCGCTCCGCGAGTCGCCGTGAATTGGCGAACACGATCGTCGCGCGGTTCTTCTCGATCAAATCGACGATCGACGACTCGACGTAGGGCCACAACGACCCGGCGATGGGGGAGAACGCGTCGTCGAGATCGTCGGCCGCGGCCGAATCGGATGGCGGGATGTTGGCCATGTCCTCGACCGGTACGTCGACCCGGAGGTCGAATGTCTTGGTCGCCGTCGGCTTGACCACCCGGCACGGCGCGGCCCCGCTGAGGAAGCCGGCGACGACCTCCGGGGGTCTGACGGTCGCGGACAGACCGATGCGCTGCGCGGGCTTCTCGAGCAATTCGTCGAGCCGCTCGAGGGTCAACGCGAGATGCGTGCCGCGTTTGGTGGCGGCGACTGCGTGCACCTCGTCGACGATCACCACGTCCACGTCGGTCAACGTCTCGCGTGCCGCCGACGTCAGCATCAGATACAGCGACTCCGGGGTGGTGATCAGGATGTCCGGCGGGGTTTTGACGAGCGAGCGCCGCTGCGCGGGTGCCGTGTCTCCGGACCGGACGCCGACGGTGATGTTCGGCTCCGGCAGGTTCAGCTCCTGCGCGGCTCTGGTGATGCCCGTGAGCGGCGCCCGCAGGTTGCGCTCGACGTCGACCGCGAGGGCCTTGAGCGGGGAGATGTAGAGGACCCGGGTGCCGTGGCGGCGATCGGTGTCGGTGGCCAGCCGGTCGAGAGCCCAAAGAAATGCCGAGAGGGTCTTGCCCGACCCGGTGGGCGCGATGACCAACGTGTTGTCCCCGTCGGCGATCGAGGTCCATGCGCCGATCTGGGCGGCGGTCGGCTCCTCGAAGGCGCCACTGAACCACCGCCGGGTGGGGGCGGTGAAGCGGTCGAGTACAGAGGCCTTCCGGGGCACAAAATCCATCATCCCCTACGCCACCGACATGCTCGGGTACAGTCAACGCACACCAGTGCGCGGGGAATCCGGCGAGAATCCGGAGCGGTCGCGCCGCTGTGATCGTGCGTCACCGACCAGGTGGGTGCCGAGAGCCAGAATGCCGCCCTGGTGGGAGTTCATTTCAGCCGCATACGGGACGCGAGATCCCGGGAAGGACCCGACAGACGATGACCGTTTCCACCCAAGCGACGGCGACCAGCAGAGCCCGCACGCTGGCCGTTCCGAATCTCTCGGTCGCGAGCGCAGCCGTGTGGCTGAGCCTCACCGTGCTGCTCGCCGCACTTGCCTATTACTTCCTCGGGTACGACCAGGGTGCCGTCTCGGTGTTCGGGTCCGACACCCACGTGCACGAATTCGTGCACGACGCGCGGCACTTCCTCGGTTTCCCCTGCCACTGATCGACACGCAGGGAGACAACCGCACATGGAGAAGAAATTCATCGGCGCAGGCCTGCTCTCCGGCCTGATCGCCGGCATCGCCGCGTACATTTTCGCGCGGCTGTTCATCGAGCCGCAGGTCGCAAAGGCGATCGACTACGAAGAAGGGCGATCGAACGCCGAACAGATGCTCGCCGGTGGCCATGACCACGGTGCCCACGAGCATGGCGAGGTGTTCTCCCGATCGGTGCAGGAGAACATCGGCGCCGGCGTCGGCACCGTCGTGTTCGCGATCTGCATGGGCGCGTTCTTCGCCGTCGCATTCACCGTCCTGTGGGCCTACCTGGGTCGTCGATATCCGGCGACCGACCCGCGAGCCGTCGCGGGGGCACTCGGCGCGATCGGCTTCGTCGCGGTGTTCGCGGTGCCGTTCTTCGCCTACCCGGCGAACCCGCCGGCGGTGGGTGACGCCGACACCATCGGAGCGCGCAGCGGTGCGTTCCTGACGATCACGATCCTGTCGGTCGGCTTCGCGATCGCAGCCGTGGTGGCAGCACTCTGGCTACGCCCGCGGCTCGGTGGGCTCGTCGCGGGAGTCCTGGCCGCGGTTGCCTATCTCGTGGCGGTCGCCATCGCCATCGCCCTGCTGCCGCAGTTCCATGAGGTCCCGACGGCGGTGATGAGCGGGGAACAGATCGTCTTCCCAGGATTCCCGGGCGATGTGATCGGCGATTTCCGGGTGTACTCCATCGCGAACCAGGTGATCCTCTGGACGGTGCTGACGGTCGTGTTCGCCCTGATCCTCGGGCGCTTCATGCGCACCGAGACGAGTGGTCGCGCCGCCGAACAAGAGAGCAGTGAGCGGCTCGGCGCCTGAGCATGCTCGTCATCACCGCCGGCCGCAGCGGCCCCAACAGGTCGTTGCGGTTCGGTGGTGATCCATCTCTGGACGAGCGGGGCCGGCGTGATGTCGGGAAGCTGCGTGCAGCCGTCGACTCTTCGGCGGCCATCGCGGGACCCGAGTCGGTCGTGCGCGAGACGTGCGAGGTCCTCGATATCGCCTACGATCTCGACGAACGCCTGCGCGGTCTGGACGTCGGCAGCTGGTCGGGATGCTCTCCCGAGCAGCTCCACCCCGACGACCTGAGGCTGTGGTTGCACGACCCACAGGCGTGCCCGCACGGCGGTGAGACGGTCGCGGATTTCGTCGCACGGATCCACCGCTGGCGAGCCGACGCCGCCGCAGCGCCCGACGTCTGCGTCGTGACGATGCCCGTCGCACAGGCACTGCTCGCTCCCGACGCCGCGCAGTTCTTTGCCACACAGGTCCGCCCTGCCACCCTGTACCCACTGCCCAGCTGACCCCTGCCCCGGACCCCTGCCCCGGAAACGCGCGGCCCCGGAACGCGCTGCCCCGGAGCCTGCCCGGACCACCCAGCCTTCGGCAATCGCCCGCCGAAAACCGCCCGGCAGCGGCACGCTGTCGGCGATGCGCCGAGTTCCGGCCCACCACGGGCGGTTTTCGGCGGCGGCTCAGACCTCAATGGCACGAGTGTGCCGGTATGTGTCTTTACATCCGCAGTGACTCCTGACACAGTGTTCACCAAGCAAACTGAAACATGTTCTGACTCCGGGGAGTGTGCGATGTTCGAGTGGTCCGAAGAAGATCTGATGGTGCGAGATGCCTTGCGCGCGTTCATCGACAAAGAGATCCGGCCCAACATCGACGAACTCGAGACCGGTCAGCTGCCGCCCTATGACATCACCCGTAAGCTGCTGTCGACGTTCGGGGTCGACGCGATGGCCGCCGAAGCGCTCGAGAAGGAATTGGAGGCCGAGGCCACCGGCGAGAAGAGCTCGGGCGGTGGCGGCGGGAACATGTCCAGTTCGATGTTCATGATCGTCAACATCGAGCTGGCGGGGGTCTGCCTCGGCCTCGTCGGTTCGATGGGTGTCAGCATGGGGTTGACCGCCTCGACCATCCGCGGCAAGGGGACGCTGGCCCAGAAGAAGCGGTGGCTGCCCGAACTGGTCACCATGGAGAAGATCGGTGCCTGGGCGATCACCGAACCCGACTCGGGCTCGGATGCGCTGGGCGGCATGAAGACCACGGTCCGCCGGGACGGCGACGACTATCTCCTCAACGGTCAGAAGACGTTCATCACCAATGGTCCGTACGCCGACACGATCGTCGTGTTCGCCAAGCTCGACGATGGCAGCGACACCCCGATGCGTGACCGCAAGGTGCTCTCTTTCGTCCTCGACAAGGGGATGCCAGGCCTGACGCAGGGCAAGCCGTTCAAGAAGATGGGCATGATGAGTTCGCCTACCGGTGAGCTGTTCTTCGACAACGTGCGGCTCGGCAGGGACCGGCTCCTCGGCGAGACCGAGGACACCGGTGCGGACACGCGCGGTGGCGAGGGTGCCAAGGCGGGCTTCACCGCCGAGCGGGTCGGTATCGCGGCGCTGTCGCTGGGCATCATCAATGAGGCCCAGCGGCTGTCCATCGACTACGCCAAGAACCGAAAACTGTGGGGACAGGACATCGGGCAGTTCCAGCTCATCCAGCTCAAGCTGGCCGAGATGGAGGTCGCCCGGATCAACGTCCAGAACATGCTGTTCAGCGCGATCGAACGGACCAAGGCGGGCAAGCCGCTGTCGCTGCCCGAGGCATCGGCGATGAAGCTGTACTCGTCGCGCGCGGCCACCGACGTGGCGATGGAGGCGGTGCAGCTGTTCGGCGGCAACGGGTACATGGCCGAATATCGGGTCGAACAGCTCGCGCGCGACGCGAAATCGCTGATGATCTACGCCGGCAGCAACGAGATCCAGGTGACCCACGTCGCCAAGGGGCTGTTGCGAGGGTGATTCACGTGCGGGGGTGATTCAGGCCCCGGTGATCACCAGGCCGATGAGCGTGAGGTTGAGGATCACGATCAGGATCGCTGCGATGCCGGCACCGACGCGCAGCGCTCGACCGTCGGCGAACTCGCCCATCAGTTCGCGGTTGGCGGTGAAGCGTCCGAGCGGGATCACCGCGAACGGGATGCCGAAGCTCAGCACCACCTGACTGATCACCAGCGCCCAGGTCGGGTCGACGCCCATCGCAAGCACCACCAGCGCCGGAATGACCGTGACCACCCGCCGGAGGAGCAGCGGGATGCGTTTGTGCAGCAGCCCGCCCATGATCGCGGCACCTGCCGATGACCCCACCGAGGTCGATGCGAGTCCGCTGGCCAGCAGCCCGACGGCGAAGGCGGTCGCCATCGTCGGTCCGAGCGCGTTCGCGACGGCGTCGTAGGCGCCCTCGATGGAGTCGGTGCCCTCCTTGCCCCGGAGGTTCTGCGCCGCGAGAAGGAGCAGCGCGATGTTGACGGCGCCCGCGATGACCAGCGCGATCACCACGTCCCAGCGGGTGATCCGGACCAGGTGCCGTTTGCGCGCGGCGGTCCGGCTGACCCCGTGCCGGTCGATGACCATCGCCGAGTGCACGTAGATGGCGTGGGGCATGACGGTCGCGCCGAGCATGCCGGCGGCAAGCAGCACGGTCTCGGAGCCGTCCAGTCGAGGCACGAGGCCGCCGAGAACCGCGCCCGGAGCGGGCGGTTCGACGACCAGACCGGCGAGGAACCCGATCACGATGATCGCCAACAATCCGAGGATCACGCGCTCGAAGATGCGCTCCTGCCGTGGATTCTGCAGCATCAGCAGCACGAGCGACACCGCACCGACGATCACGCCACCCAGCACCAGCGGCAGATCGAAGAGCAGTTGGAGGGCGATCGCGCCGCCGAGGACCTCGGCCAGATCGGTGGCGATGGCGACCACCTCGGCCTGGACCCAGAACGCGAGACGTGAGCGTGTGGTCAGCCGGTCGCCCAACAGGGCGGGCAGGCTCTTGCCGGTGACGATGCCGAGCTTGGCCGACTGGTATTGGATCAGCATCGCGATGACATTCGCCAGCACGAGGACCCACACCAGCAGGAATCCGTATCGCGCTCCGGCCGTGATGTTGGCGGCGACATTGCCGGGATCGACATAGGCGATCGCGGCCACGAACGCGGGTCCGAGCAGCGCCATGTTGCGCAGGAGGTTTCTGCGGTTCCGGGACAACCGCCTGCGCGTGGTGTCGTTGCCGTTACGCGTGCCGACCAGTGTCACTCGCCCAATCTGACACAGACCAGATCAGTTTTCAACACGTGCGAAAACAAAAGTTCGGATAACCGAAATTCGGGTTCAGGCATCTCTGATCATCCGCCACACCCGGTCACGCGACATCGGCTGTTCGTAGGGACGTACCCCGACGGCCCGGCGGATCGCGTTGGCCAGGGCCGGGGCGACCGGGTTGTACGGCGATTCGCTCATCGACTTCGCCCCGTACGGCCCCAGGTCGTCGGACGTCTCGGCGAAATAGACCTCGGTGGTCGGGATGTCCGCCATCTGTGGGACCCGGTAGGTGCGGAACACGTTGGTGATCGGAACACCCTCGTCGAGCATGATCTCCTCATACAGTGACGATCCGATCGCCTGTGCCACACCGCCTTCCACCTGGCCGATGCACTGCTGCGGATTCATGACCGTGCCGGCGTCCGCGGCCTGGATCGACTGCAGGATGACCACCGAGCCGGTGTCGACGTCGACCGCGACCCGGAAGGCCTGCACGTTGAAGGCGATCGAGCGGAGGTCACCGTTCTCCACGCCGTCGGCGACCGCACGCCGACCGTCACGGGAGTCGGTACCGACGGCCTCGATGATCTGTGCGAACGAGATCAGTCGGTCGCCGACCAGTGCGCCGTTGGTGCCGAGGATGACTCTGTCGGGCTCCGCGTCCGCGATCGTGGCAGCGGCCCCGATCAGCTTTTCACGCAGCGAGATGCACGCCGCATGGGCTGCCTTCCCGGCCACGGTTGTTCCCGCGGACGCGAACGCGCCGGTGTCGTACTCGGCGGCATCGGTGTCCCCGTGGTGCAGGCGGACGCGATCGAGCGTGGTGTTCAGGACGGTGGCGGCGATCTGCGCGTGCACCGTGGTGGTGCCGTTGCCGAACTCGCTGGTACCGATCCCCAGGTGATAGACGCCCGCTGCGTCGACGCCGACCCGCACCCGCGCGATGTGTCCTCGGGGCGCCATCGTCGCGATGGCGGCCAGGGCCATGCCCTCTCCGACACGCCACTGCCGACCGCTCGGCGGCTCGACGCCGTTGCCGCGGGCGAGAGCCGCCTGTGCCAGGTCCAGGCACTGGTCGAGGCCGTAACTGCCGTAGACGAGGTCGGGCTCGGGTTCTGCGTGCGCGATCAGCAACGGATCACCGTCGCCGACGGCGTTGCGTCGGCGCAGTTCGAACGGATCGATGCCGAGAGTGACCGCGAGTTCGTCCAACGCACTCTCGACGGCGAAGATGACCTGTCCGAGTCCATAGCCGCGGAAGGCGCCCGATGGCGGGTTGTTCGTGTACACCACCTCGGCGTCCACCCATTTGACCGGACAGTTGTAGACCGAGATCGACTCGGCGCAGGCATGGAACATCACGCCGATCGCATGATTGCCGTAGGCGCCGGTGTCGGAGAGGACGTCGATCTTCAGTGCGGTCAGCCGACCGTGATCGTCGGCACCGAGGTCGACCGTCACCCGGAACGGGTGGCGGTAGGTGGTGCGCGTCATCTCGTCGGTGCGGGACATCTCGTAGCCGCAGGGCTTGCCGGTACGCAGGACGGCGAGGGCCACGAGGTCCTCGGTGAGGAGCTCCTGTTTGCCGCCGAAGCCGCCGCCGACCCGGGCGCTGAACACCCGGATGCGCTCCCGGTCGAGGTCGAGGATGTGGGCGAGTTCGTCGCGCACGAGGAACGGCACCTGCGTGCTGGTACGGATGACGAGGCGGCCGTCGTCGTCGAGCCAGCCGATGCTGCCGTGGGTTTCCAATTGAGCATGGGACACGCGCCCGGTGGACCATGTCCCGGAGACCGTCGTCGACGAGTCTCGCAGCGCCGCCGCAACGTCGCCGCCGAATCCTTTGTGGAAGTCGGCAATGACATTCCGGTCGGGATGGTTGACGCGGTCGAGTGGACCACGATCCGGATGGATCACGGGTGCCCCGGGACGGCGGGCCTCGTCCGGATCGAAGACCGCCGGCAGCACCTCATAGGTGACCTCGATCAGTCGGCAGGCCTCCTCGGCAGCCGCGGCAGTGTCGGCAACCACCGCCGCCACCCGTTGTCCCACAAAGCGAACGACGTCGTCGAGCATCCGCGTGTCGTCCGGATCGTCCTCCCGATGCTCATGGCGCGCCGTGGAGAACCTGCGGCCCGGGACGTTCTCGTGGGTGAGGACGAGCTCGACACCGTCGACCTGCTCTGCCGCAGATGTGTCGATCGAGACGATCCGGGCATGGGCATGCGGCGACCCGAGAACACGCAGGTACGTCATCCCGGGCACTGTGACGTCGAAGGTGTACGGCTCGCTGCCGGTGACGACGCGACGGGCCGCGGGCGGATTGGCGGACGTGCCGACGGTGCTCTCGACGCGGTTTCGGGTGCTCTCGACGGGATTTCGGGTTCCGTCGGCGAACTCGAGAGTGCCCTCGGCGGGAGTCGAGGCGGCGACGCCGTCGGCGATGGCGTCGCGGATCGCACGGTAACCCGTGCAGCGGCACAGGTTTCCCTTCATCTTCCGCGGTAGGTCGTCGAGGTCGGTGTTCTCGAGCGTCGAGGCGGTGACGATCATCCCGGCCGTGCAGAAGCCGCATTGGAAACCGAAGTTGTCGACGAAGGCCTGCTGCATCGGATGTAGATCATCGGGGGTCCCGAGGCCTGCGACGGTGGTCACCGCCCGGCCCTCGATGCGTTGTGCAGGGTAGATGCACGAATGGACCGGCGTGTCGTCGACGAGGACCGAGCATGCACCGCAGTCCCCGGCGTCGCAGCCCTTCTTCACCTCGAAATGCGCCGCCTCACGCAGGAGGGTGCGCAGGCATTGGCCGGGTCGAGGCGACACCTCGTGGTCGGTACCGTTCACGGTCAACTTCATTGTGGGACCTCGCCATCCGCGGTGAGTTCGGCGCGGATCTCCTCGGCGAGAACGGCGCTCACCGCCGCCCGCCAGTCGGCGGAGCCGAGGGGATCGGTGTAGTACCCGTCGGCCGATGCCACGGCCCGCCTCAGGTCATCGCGGTGCGGCATCTCGGGATAGCGGAGCAACTGCGGGCGCAGGGTCGCTGCGGTGATACCGAATACCGTTGTCCCGTCCTCGTTCCGGCGGCCGGTCACGACGGCGCCGGAACGGCCGAGTTCGGCGAGTGCGATCTTGCGGAACGCGGTCTGTGCGCGCATCGCGCCGCCGGGGATGTCGATGGCCCGCAGAATCTCGCCCGCGGCAAGCGAATTGGTTCCGTTGCCGGTGACGAGGTCCGCCACGGCGATGCGGCGGTCGGTGCCGTCGGGGCACCAGATCACGGCCTCGGCGTCGAGGCCTGCGGTCAGCGAGACCATCGACGCCGCCGCGAAGGACCGGCAGATGTTGCCGCCGACGGTGGCGACATTCCAGATCTTGAACGACGCGAGCAGGGCGTTGGCGCAGGCGGCGAACAAGGGGTGGGCGTGCCATGCCGGTCGCGCCGGCAATCCGGCGAGCTCGGCGATCCGACACGTGGCGGCGATGCGCAGGCCGTCGTCGGTGAGTTCCTCGATCGCCGGCCAGCCCATCGTGGTGAGGTCGACGACGCCGGTCGCGTCGACCTGTGGTTCGGAGAAGAACCACGTGCCGCCCGCGACGATGCGCTCACCCGACGCCAACCGGAGATCGTCGCGAGAGCGGGCATGACGGTAGGAGGAGATGGTGTTGAGGTCCATCAGCCCGCCTTGTCGATCAGCCGACGATGCTCCCGCGCGACGTCGGCCGCGACGAGATCGGTGTCGACGGTGAGCATCTCGCCGTCGGAGATGATGGGCCGCCCGTTCACCCATGTTCCGGCGATCGGCGGGATCGCACCGAGGACCAGCGCCGCGACGGGGTCGTCGATCCCGCTGTGGGCGATCGACGACAGGTCCCACAGAACGAGGTCGGCCAGCTTGCCGACCTCGATCGACCCGGTGTCGGCGTCGCGCCCGAGCACTCGTGCACCGCCGATGGTCGCGAGCTCGATGGCGGTGCGAGTGGTCAGCGCCGTCGGACCGCCCCGGGCGCGGGCCATGAGAACGGCCTGGTGTGCTTCCTCGAGAAGGCGGCACGATTCGCTGGATGCGGCGCCGTCGACGCCGAGCCCCACGGGTACACCGGCATCGACGAGATCCCGAGTCCGGCAGATGCGGTTGCCGAGACGGGCATTCGACGTCGGACAGTGGGCAACCCCGGTCGAGGTCGCGGCCAGCCTGCCGATCTCGGCGTCGTCGAACTCGATCCCGTGCGCGAACCAGACGTCGGCGCCGACCCAGCCGACCGACTCCATGTACTCCAGCGGTGTACACCCGAAATGCGCGTCACAGTACGTGTTCTCGTCGATCGACTCGGCCAGATGGGTGTGCAGCCGGACGTCGAGTTCGCGGGCCAACGCAGCGGATTCGCGTAGCAGTTCGGTCGTGACGGAGAACGGCGAGCAGGGTGCCAACGCGATGCGCAGCATCGAGTCCGGCGACGGATCGTGCCAGCGGGCCACCGCGTCCGTGCTGGCGGTCAGGATGTCATCGATGCTCTGCACCACGGAGTCCGGGGGAAGACCGCCGTCCTTCTCCGAGAGGTCCATCGAGCCGCGGGTGGGATGGAAGCGAAGCCCGATGGTCCGGGCCGCATCGATCTCGGCGCCGAGCAGATCGCCGCCTTCGGCCGGGAAGACGTAGTGGTGGTCGGTGGTGGTGGTGCACCCGGACAGGGCCAGTTGGGCGAGTCCGCCGAGAGCGGCGGTGCGCACCGCCGTCTCGTCGATGCCGGCCCAGATCGGGTACAGCGTGGTGAGCCACTGAAACAGCGTGTGGTCCGCGGCGAGGCCGCGGGTGACCCACTGGTACAGATGATGGTGCGTGTTGACCAGCCCGGGGGTGAGGGCGCAGCCGGTCCCGTCGATGCGGACCACGTCGTCCGGCAGATCGTCGGGGATGTCGCCGACCGCGACGATCCGGGTATCGTCGATCAGGACCGACGCGACCGGGAGTTCGCGTCGCCGGTCGTCGACGGTGATCACATACGCGTTCTCGATCAGCGTCATGGGGCGCCGGTCACGAAGTGGGCGGGTCGACTCGTCGTTGCTGGTGGACACTCGCGACACGCTACGACGATCGCGTTACGGCCGGGTTTCTTTCGCGTCGGACCGCTCAGGCCTCGTCGATGTGGAACGCGGTCGTGCGGGGGATGGCCAGCGCGAGCAGTGCCGCGACCGCGCAGGCACCCAGGGAGATCGCCGACGCCCACAGATAGCCTGCTTCCGCCGGGACGGACACGGTCATCCCGTCGGGGTCGGTCACGGTGACCATCGACAGCGTCAGGATCATGCCGACCACGGCCGCCGATGTCGACGTCCCGACCACTCGCATCAGGGCGTTCACCCCGTTGGCCTCGCCGGTCTGCTCCACCCGCACGGCACGCATGATGAGCGCAGGCATCGCCGAGTAGGCGATGCCGAGGCCGGCACCGATGAGGCAGGCGACGATGAGCATCATCCACCAGGCCAACTGCCAGGAACCGACGAGTGCGACAACGAACACGATGTATCCGAACGCCATCACGACGCCGCCGGTGGCGAGCGACACCCGCGGCCCGAATGCGGCGGTGAGCCGAGCGCTCACATGGGAGAAGACGAACATCAGCACACCGCTGGGCGCGAGCACCAGACTGGCGTTCAGCATCTGCAGGCCCAGGCCGTTCGGGCTGGCCGTCGGTGCCATCAACAACTGAATGGGGATCAGCTGCATCGAGTAGAAGGCGAAACCGGTCGCCACCGATGCGATGTTGGTCAACAACACCGGACGTTCGACCGCGACGGCGAGGTCGATCAGAGGGTTCGCCGATCGACGCTCGACGATCCACCACACGATGGCGACCACCACGAAGGCGCCGAACATCCCGAGCGTGAGTGGGTCGGCCCAGCCCCAGGTCGACCCCTTCGACAGCGGCAGCAGCAGGAGCACCAGCATGCTCGCCAGTCCGCCCGCACCGAGCAGGTCGAACCGGCCCCCGGCGCGTGATCGGCTCTCGGGCACGGTCAGCGCAATGCCCAGGCCGCCCAGCAGGGCAGCGGCGGCACACGCCCAGAACAGGGCATGCCAGCTGACGTGCTGGGCGATCGCAGCCGCGAACGGCAGCCCGAGTGCCCCGCCGACGCCGAGGGAGGCGCTCATCGTGCCGACCGACGAGCCGAGGTGTCGGGGCGGCACGATGTCGCGCATCACGCTGATGCCGAGGGCGATGGTCCCGAAGCCGAGGCCTTGGAGAGCCCGCCCGACGAGGAACGGCGGGAGTGACCCGGACAGCGCACACACCACCGATCCCGTCGCGACGCAGGCCATGCTCGTCACCAGCATCAGGCGCTTGCCGTACATGTCGCCGAGCCGCCCACCGATCGGGGTGACCACCGCCCCGACCAGGAGCGTGATCGTGAGCGCCCACGACGTGTTGTCGGGTGGGGCATTCAGCAGCACGGGGAGTTGCGGGATCAGCGGGACGATGATCGTCTGCATCAGCGCGACGACGATTCCGGCGCCGCACAGGATGGCGACCGCGAGGCGGGGGTGACCGTCTCCGTTCGCCGATGGCCCGGTCTCGGCATCAACCGCCCGGCTCATCGCACTCACGACTCATCCACCTCCGATCGCTACGCTATCGAGTCGCCGAGCACGTCGGTGCACCGGTTATGACATCGGGTGCCACGAGGGCGGGTCGAGCCCTGACGCCAGAACACGAACAGCCGCCGGCTCAGGTCGGGACTCGCGGCCGCGGCGAACGACTCAAGCCCGAGCGTTCGGTCGGTGTTGTTTCCGGAAACGCACAGGTCAACGGCATTCTTGTGAGGCAAGCGCCCCGACGAGTGATCTCGTTCGATTATCTCGGCCGCTGTGTCGCCGCGAACATGGGACAAGTAATCTGAGTCCACCCCAGCGAGTAATCCATGCGGCAGATGTGTGCGCTCGCCACCACCGTGGTGGGCGTAGTCCGGCGCACTGACGAGAGAGAGTCACGTGTTCGAGAAAGTCCTGGTGGCCAATCGCGGAGAGATCGCGATCCGAGCTTTCCGCGCAGCTTATGAACTCGGAGCGAGAACGGTTGCGATCTTCCCGTACGAGGACCGCAACTCGGTGCATCGGCTCAAGGCCGATGAGTCGTATCAGATCGGTGTACCTGGGCATCCGGTGCGGGCGTATCTGTCGGTGGATGAGGTGGTGGCTGCGGCCAAGCGGTGCGGTGCAGATGCGATCTATCCGGGGTATGGGTTCTTGTCGGAGAATCAGGGGCTGGCCGCGGCATGTGCGCAGGCGGGTATCACCTTTGTGGGGCCGTCGGCGGATGTGTTGGAGCTGACCGGGAACAAGGCCACGGCGATCGCGGCGGCGAAGGCGGCGGGGCTTCCGGTGCTGGCGTCGTCGGAGCCGTCGGCGGATGTGGACGAACTGCTGGCGGCGGCACAGTCGATGCAGTTCCCGCTGTTCGTGAAGGCGGTCGCCGGTGGTGGCGGCCGGGGTATGCGTCGGGTCGAGCAGATCGATGAGCTGGCCGATGCGATCGCCGCGGCATCGCGCGAGGCGGATGCCGCGTTCGGTGATCCGACGGTGTTCTTGGAGCAGGCGGTGGTCAACCCCCGCCATATCGAGGTGCAGATCCTGGCCGACACGCATGGCAATGTGATCCACCTGTTCGAGCGGGACTGCAGCGTGCAGCGTCGTCACCAGAAGGTGATCGAGCTGGCGCCGGCACCGAATCTGTCGGAGGAGTTGCGCGAGCAGATCTGTGCCGATGCGGTGGCGTTCGCCCGCCACATCGGTTACACGTGCGCCGGCACCGTCGAGTTCTTGCTCGATGAGCAGGCGGCCGCCGGGAGCGCAGCGAGCGGGGCCACTGGGTCGGCCGCCGGGAGCGCAGCGAGCGGGGCCACTGGGTCGGCCGCCGGGAGCGCAGCGAGCGGGGCCACTGGGTCGGCCGCCGGGAGCGGGCCCAACGGGTCCAAGCCGTATGTGTTCATCGAGATGAATCCGCGGATTCAGGTGGAGCACACGGTGACCGAGGAGATCACCGATGTGGATCTGGTCGGCTCGCAGCTGCGGATCGCTTCGGGCGAGTCGCTGGATGATCTGGGATTGAGCCAGGAGAAGCTGCAGATCCGGGGTGCGGCGATGCAGTGCCGCATCACCACCGAGGACCCGGCCAATGATTTCCGCCCGGATGTCGGGCGGATCACCGCCTACCGCAGCCCGGGTGGTGCCGGGGTGCGTCTGGACGGCGGCGCGGTGTTGGGTGCCGAGGTCAGTGGGCATTTCGATTCGATGCTGGTCAAACTGACCTGTCGGGGACGCGATTTCGCGACGGCGGCGCGTCGCGCCCGCCGCGCGGTGGCCGAGTTCCGGATTCGTGGTGTGGCCACCAACATCCCGTTCCTGCAGGCGGTGCTCGACGATCCGGATTTCCGGGCGGGTCGGGTGACGACGTCGTTCATCGAGGACCGGCCGTGGCTGCTGACGTCGCGGTCCTCGGCGGATCGTGGCACCAAGATCTTGTCGTTTCTGGCCGATGTGACCGTCAACAAGCCGCACGGCGAACGTCCGACGACGGTGTACCCGCGCGACAAGCTGCCCACTCTGGACAAGGCAACCCTGTCTGCTCCGCCGGACGGGTCGCGCCAGCGGCTGCTGGCGTTGGGGCCGGAAGGGTTCGCGGCGGATCTGCGTGACTCCAAGCGGCTCGGCGTCACCGACACCACCTTCCGTGATGCGCACCAGTCGTTGCTGGCCACCCGGTTGCGTACGTCGGGGTTGTTGATGGTCGCCCCGTATGTGGCGGCGTTGACCCCGCAGCTGTTGTCGGTCGAATGCTGGGGTGGGGCCACCTACGATGTCGCGTTGCGGTTCCTCAAGGAGGATCCGTGGGATCGGTTGGCGCAGTTGCGCGAGGCGATCCCCAACATCTGTCTGCAGATGCTGCTGCGCGGGGCGAACACGGTCGGCTACACCCCGTATCCGACGAAGGTGACCACCGCGTTCGTGGCCGAGGCCACCGAGGTGGGCATCGACATCTTCCGGATCTTCGATGCCCTGAACAACATCGAGCAGATGCGCCCGGCCATCGATGCCGTGCGCGAGACCGGTACCGCCGTGGCCGAGGTCGCCATGTCCTACACCGGTGATCTGGCCAATCCGGCCGAGGACCTCTACACGCTGGATTACTACCTGCGCCTGGCCGAGCAGATCGTCGACGCCGGTGCGCACGTACTGGCGATCAAGGACATGGCCGGTCTGCTGCGGGCCCCGGCGGCCACGAAACTGGTGTCGGCGCTGCGTCGCGAGTTCGATCTGCCGGTACACGTGCACACCCACGACACCCCGGGCGGCCAGCTGGCCACCTATCTGGCGGCATGGGAAGCCGGCGCGAGCGCCGTGGACGGGGCCAGTGCGGCCCTGGCGGGTACCACGAGTCAGCCGGCTCTGTCGGCGATCGTCGCGGCGGCCGCGCACACTGAGCGCGACACCGGCCTGGATCTGGCCGCGGTGTGTGATCTCGAGCCGTACTGGGAGGCACTGCGCAAGGTGTACGCGCCGTTCGAATCGGGGCTACCGGCCCCGACCGGACGGGTCTACACCCACGAGATCCCCGGCGGGCAGTTGTCGAACCTGCGGCAACAGGCCATCGCACTGGGGTTGGGCAACCGGTTCGAGGCGGTCGAGGAGGCCTACGCGGCCGCCGACCGCATGCTCGGCCGCCTGATCAAGGTCACCCCGTCCTCCAAGGTCGTCGGCGATCTCGCCCTGGCCCTGGTGGGGCGTGGCATCACCGCCGAGGAGTTCGCGACCAACCCGTCCGGCTACGACATCCCCGACTCGGTGATCGGATTCCTGCGCGGCGAGCTGGGTGACCCGGCCGGTGGCTGGCCCGAACCGCTGCGCAGCGTGGCATTGCAGGGCCGCGGTGAGGCGCCGCCGCCGGAGACGTTGACCGATGCCGAGTCCGAGGCCCTCGACACACCCGGCGTACAGCGTCAGCAGACACTGAACCGGTTGCTGTTCCCCGGGCCCACGGACGAGTACGAGAAACACTTCGAGGCCTACGGCGACACGTCACGGCTGTCGGCGAACCAGTTCTTCTACGGGCTGCGCTACGGCGAGGAGCACCGGGTGGTGCTCGAACCGGGTGTCGATCTGCTCATCGGGCTCGAGGCCATCAGTGAACCCGACGACCGCGGAATGCGCACGGTGATGTGTGTGCTCAACGGCCAGTTGCGGCCGGTGTCGGTGCGCGACCGCTCGGTCGACTCGGCGGTGGAGGCCGCCGAGCGGGCCGACCGGTCCAATCCTCATCACATCGGTGCGCCGTTCGCCGGTGTCGTCTCACTGTCGGTCGATGTCGGGGACGAGGTGGCCGCCGGCGCCGCGATCGGCACGATCGAGGCGATGAAGATGGAAGCCACCATCACCGCACCGCTCGGCGGCAAGGTTGCCCGTGTCGCCGTCGGACAGGTCACCCAGGTCGCTCCGGGCGACCTGCTCATCGAGATCGGCTGAGCCGACACGGAGAACGCCCGGATACCCCGCCGCAACGGGGGTGTCCGGGTGTTCTGCGTGTCTCAGCTCGCAGCGGTGCCGTCGACGACGAGGTCGGCGCGATCGCGCGTCGTGGCGATGAGTTCGGCGTTCGGTTCGTCGACGGTGTCGACCCACGCCTGCGCCTCGGTGAGGGTCTTGCCGGCGGCCACGTGGCGCTCGAGCAGGCGGGTGCGCCGGAGGTCGGCGGGAGCGTCGACGTAATAAAGTCGCGCGAGCAGTCCGGCGATCGGTGACCACCGGCCGTCCAGGGCGAGATAGTTGCCCTCCACGACGACGACCCGCGCCGCGGGACCGACCACGATCCGGGCGGCGATCGGCTCACCCATGGAATGGTCGAAATCGGGGCAGTAGACCGGTCGATCGGCGTCCCGCACGATCCGTTCGACCAGCGCGACGAACCCGTCCGTGTCGAAGGTGTCCGGTGCTCCTTTGCGGTCCGCGCGGCCGAGGTCGGACAGGACGCGGTCGGACAGGTGGAAGCCGTCCATGGGGACGAGCGCAACGGCGTCGTCGCCGCGTCGCCGGGCGAGGAGATCGACCACCGACCGGGCGAACGTGCTCTTGCCCCCTCCCGGTGGTCCGGTGATTCCCACGAGCACGCGGGCCTGCTTGGTCACCAGGGTGTCCAGCTCGTCGGCCACGACCTCGGCCGGTGTCTCACCGTCGTGGGGCATGCGATCGACGGTAGTCGCACGAGCAACGCGGGTCGTGGCAGACAACGCGGGCCGTGGCAGGCAATGCGGGTTGTGGCAGACAACGCGGGTCGCTCCGGTTCACGCGAACCGTCGACGGTCCGCGTGAACCCGAACGACCCGCGTGAACCCGAACGACCCACGTCCGGGGGTCGGGAGGATCAGCTCGCCGGGCCGAAGTAGCTCACGTCGTCGTTGCCGATGAGGTCGGGCACGGTCCACCCATCGAGGTCGTACTCCGCCAGGCACTGCTCGGCGAGACCCTTCATCTGGTCCACGCCGCCACGGTTCTGCGCGGCGAACAGCAGCTCGGCCTTCACGTTCTCGTGATTGCCCGAGTAGTTGCGCTCGTACAGTTCGTGGCGTCCGCCGAACTCGGAGCCGACCGAGTCCCACAGGGCCTTCATCACCTTCACGCGTTCCACGGCGGTGATGCCGTTCGATCCGCGGACATACTTGTCCAGGTACGGGCGTACGTCAGGGCTCTTGAAGTCGGCGGCACTCGACGGCAGGTAGATCAGACCCGACGCGACATCCTGTTCGATGATCTCCTTGACGCGCGGGTATCCCTGCATCATGAACATCCGGTAGGTCAGCCCGTACTCCAACTTCGGGATGACGGTGTCGCCGATCCACGGTTCGGGATTGCGGGCCATGGCATCGGACAACGTCCAGAAGAGGTTCCGCCAGCCGATGACCTCACCGACGCGCGACTGCACGCCGCGGAAATCCCCGGCGCCGGTGCAGTCGAGCGCCTTCATCAGCAGCCCGGCGATGAAGTCGAGCTTCACGGCCAGACGTGTGCAGCCCTGGAAGGTGAACCGGGGCAGGAAGCCGGACTGTGGGAAGAACGCGTTGATCCGGTCGACGTCGCCGTACATGAAGACGTTCTCCCAGGGAACGAGCACCTTGTCGAAGACGAAGATGGTGTCGTTCTCGTCCATCCGGCTCGAGAGCGGGTAGTCGTACGGGCTGCCCATCACCGCGGCCTGCTGGGTGTAGGACGTGCGGCAGATCAACTTGATGCCGGGGGCGTCCATCGGAACCGTGCAGATGAGCGCGAACTCCTTCTTGCGGATCGGCAGTCCGTAGTGGGCGATGAAGTTGTAGTTGGTGATCGCCGAGCCGGTCGCGACCACCTTGGCGCCGGAGACGATCAGGCCGGCGTCGGTCTCCTTCTCGACCTTCATGAAGACGTCGCCGACCTCGTCGGGCGGCAGCTGCCGGTCGACCGGCGGGTTGATGATGGCGTGATTCCAGTAGAGGACCTTCTCCTGTGACTCCCGGTACCAGCGCTCGGCGTTCGCCTCGAACGGTGCGTACAGATCCTTGTTGGCGTGCAGCGTGCCGAGGAAGCTGGCCTTGTAGTCGGGGGAGCGGCCCATCCAGCCATAGGTCATCCGTGCCCATTCGGCGATCGCGTCGCGCTCTTTGAGCAGGTCGTCCGAGCTCGTCGGCGCCTTGAAGAACGGCATGGTCACGCCGCCGTTGCCGGTGTCGGTCGGGGCGGTGACCTTGTCCTTGTGCGGGCCGGAGTGCATCGAGTCGTAGAGGCGGGCGGTCATCCGGACGGGGTTGCGGAACGCAGGGTGGGTGGTGACGTCCTTGACACGCTCACCGTGCAGCCATATCTCGCGACCGTCCCGCAACGACTCGATGTACTCGTCACCTGTCATCGGGCGGGAGGCGAAGTTGCGGGTCCTGTTGACCTCGCTCTCCGCAGCCGGATTCACCTGGGGTGCATCGGTCTCGGGGCGTTCGATGGTGGTCATGATTGATACCTCTTTCTGATCGATTGATCGCAATTGGTGCGCAATGGGTGGCCGGTCAGACAGCCTGTTCGGACGTGGCGAGGTGGAACGGCGTGAAAGTCGTTGTGGAGTCGAACCATCCGGAATGCGGGTCATCGGCGGACAGTGTCCACAGCGAATTGACCGACGGTTCGCCGAGGTCGTGAAATGTACTGCGGTAGTAGAGAAGCGGGTCCTTTCCGCTGGCCTGGGCATCGACGATCTCACCGATGAAGATGATGTGGTCCCCGCCGTCGTAACTGCGCCAGGGCATGCAACTCAGGGTGGCCGCCGAGCCGCAGAGGATCGGGGCGGTGGGACCGTCGGCCCACACGGGACCCGGCTGGGCCGGCCGTCCGGCGAAATGCATTGCGATATCGAGTTGATCGGCCGCCATGATGTTGACCGCGAACGGCGCGTCCGACAGGAATCCACAGGCCTTCGACTTGCGTGTCAGGGTCACCTGGCAGAGTCTCGGTTCGAGCGACACCGCGGTGAATGCGGTGACCGTCGCACCATGCGGTTCACCCTCACTGTTCGCGCAGGTGATGACCGTGACGCCGCTCGCGAATTGGCCGAACACGTTCTGTAGTGCCTTGCGTTCCATGTGCTTCCTCCTTTCGATGGGGCAGAATGTGATGTAGAACATAGGACGACCGCGGCCGCCTGACGATCCGCTGAGCGCGATGGCGATCCGGAAAGCGCGACCAGGTCGTGAGGAGTGACGTATGAGCAGGTTGGAGCGGCTGCGAATACCCGGGGAGCGCGACTGGGATGCGGCTTCACATGCGGTTTCCGACGCATATTTCCCCCATGAGTTGAGTCCGTGCGAGGCGCGGAGCACGGCAACCGACGTCGACGTGTCGGTGACCGTCGTCGGGCCGTTGCGGATCGCGCGGATCGGGTGGGGTGCCGAGGTCGCGGTCCATTCCGATCATCCGGGGGCCTACGGCATCAATGTGCCGCTCGGTGGCGTGCTGGAGACGACTGTCGGCGGGCATACGGTGGTGTCGACCAACGGTCTGGCGACGATCAACCCGCCGGACACCCCGGCCGACATCACGCGGTGGTCGAGTACCTGCACGATCGTCGGGGTGAAGATCGACCGCGATTTCCTGCAACACGAGGTGGTCCGGGTGGCCGGTGACCCGAACGCGTCCATCCCGGATCAGCTGGATCTGCGATCGTCCGAGGGGGCGAGCTGGTTCCGGTTGGTCCGCTCGATCGCGAACCAGCCGGCCGACGATCCGCTGCTGTCCAATCCGCTTGTCGCGCAGCAGCTTGCCGCATCCCTGACGGACGCATTCCTGCTGGCGGCGATCTCCGATGACCCGTCCGATCACCTCACGCCGCGCCCGCGGATCGTGACGCGGGTGCTCGACGCGATGCGGGCGGACCCGGCACGGGCGTGGACGGCGGCCGACATGGCCGAGCTGGCCGGGGTGAGTGTGCGGCGCCTGCAAGAGGGATTCCGCGAGTATGTGGGCAAGACACCGCGGGAATGCCTGACCGACATCCGGCTGGCCGCGGTGTACGACGATCTCGCGAGCGGCCGTTCGGCCTCTGTCACCGAGTCCGCGATGGCGTGGGGCTTCACGCACACCGGGCGTTTCGCCGCAGCTTTCCGCGCCAGATACGGTGTCGCGCCGTCGGCCGTCAGGCGGGAGTGAGACCGGCGGTTAACCGAAGTGGTGTGAAGTGTGAGATGATTGACAAGCGAGGGCCGCATGGCTCTCGTGTGCATAAAGAGAGAAGTACACAGCATCATGGCTCAAGGAACCGTCAAGTGGTTCAACAGCGAAAAGGGCTTCGGCTTCATCGCTCCCGACGACAGCACCGATGGTGACGTTTTCGTTCACTACTCGGCAATTCAGGGTGGCGGATACCGCAGCCTCGAAGAGCAGCAGCGTGTCCAGTTCGAGGTCGAGCAGGGCCCCAAGGGTCCGCAGGCCACCACAGTGACCGCACTGTAGTAGACCAGACACCTCTCAAACGCCGCCCAGGTCTCCTGGGCGGCGTTTGTTGTTGGGCCGCTGTTGTTGGGCCGCTGTTGTTGGGCCGCTGTTGTTGGGCCGCAACGTCGATCGTGTCAGCCCGAACGGTCCGAGGCCTCCGCAGGCGGATCAGTCCACCGATCACGTGCCGATCGTGGCGCGTTGCTGGAGGGCCGCGCGACGCAGGATCCGCTGGGCGTCGAGATAGAGATGACTGTGTTCGGAACCCGGCACCCCGGCGCACTGGCCGGCCTGGCGCAGAAGCGCGGCGGCGAGGGTGGACGAGGTTCGCGGCGGGATCACCAGAAGGGTGACCGACGCCCGGTCCGCCGTGATCGACATCAGGGGCAGTGCGTCGGGCGAATTCTCGGAGTCGAAGCCCGGATACCGCGCAAAATTACGCCAATTCACGTCGATACGTGAGATCGTGCCGAGCCTGCTGCGTGCCGCCGACTGCAATGCCGGCAGTTCCTGGGAGATCTGCGACGTGTAGGGCAACCAGGCGCCCGCCACCGGAAGGGTGAGATCGGGTGCGAGTTGCAGCCGTGTCGGGCCCAGGGTGATTGTCACCGGGACGCCGCTGGTCAATCCCGCCCTGCGTTCAGAGGTTCATCTGGCACATCGGAGAACTCGAGATCCGCGGTGGCCGATGTCGTCTGCACGGCGGCGTGCGTGGTGTCAGTGCTGTGGGAGAAGAGCGTGGAATCGTTGGCCATCAGGTATCCGTTCGCAAGTGATGGGGCGGATGCTGCCCATCGAGAGGAGAATCCACCGCCGACCGGCTCCGCGCGAATGCGTGGACGCTGTGAATAATCGGCTCACCTCGACTGTACTCCCTGCCGATGCTGCGACGGTGCATTGACCCGGGCCGCGGCAGGTTGTCGTGCCAACGTGTCAGCTACCCCGGTACGTCGAATACGAGTAGGGGCTGAGCAGCAGGGGAACGTGGTAGTGGCGCTCGGGATCGTCGACCTCGAAGCAGACGTCGACCTCGGGATAGAAGGCGGTGACCGCGTGATCGGCGAACCAACTGCCGGTGTCGAACACGAGATGATGGATCCCGGGCACCAGCGGGTCGGTGTTGACCTTGCCGATACGGCCGTCGGCGTCGGTGACCCCGTTGGCCAACTCGGTGCCACTGGCGTCCTGGAGGGAAATCGCGACACCTGTTGCCGGAGAACCGGTCACGGCATCGAGCACGTGGGTCGACAACCCGGTCACGCCTGTGCCTCCTCGTCGAGGTAGATGCTGGCGGGCGTCAGCATCCTCCTGAGCCTACTGCGGTTGATCTTCGCCAACTCCATCCTCATCACGCGGCGTTCGGCCTCGGTGTCGTTGTGCATGCGTTGTTTGAGGATGTCGAGCAACTCGTCGGCGGGGCGACCGTTGGCGAACACGAGATAGACGTGACCGAACTTCTCCTCGTAGGCCGCGTTGAGTTTCTTCAACTCATCCAGCACCGCGGTGTCCGCACCGGCGACACCGGACTGCTCACGCTCCGATGACGGGTTGTCGGGCCGGTCGCCGATCCGTGGATGCCCGGCGAGCGCCTCGTCGAGATCCTTGTCCGTGAGCTCGGCCAGGATCAGATCCGCGTACTCCAGCATCGCCTCGTCGTCGGAGAACGGCCGAGCCTTCGCCACCCGTAACGCCCAGATCGATGAACTACAGCACTCGAAGAGTTGATGAAGTGCCTGGCGCTCCGAGAGTTCGTTGAAACTGGACAAACCTCGCCAATCGACTCGCCGCATGCACCCAGCCTAAGAGAGTTCCGGTTGACGGGTGAATCGGGCCGAGGTGAACGGATTCGCATCCGCCACGAGGTCATCGAAGCGATAATTTGCGATCTTGGCGATCTCGATCAGCGCGAACGACTTCTCGCTCGTCCCCGAGTTGTCCATGCGTGCCCAGCCGCTGCGCAGGACGCGGTCGTAGCGCTCGGTCTCGCGCGCGCAGATGACGAGCGGGAAACCGAAGTGTTCTTGATAGGCCGCGGCCAGGTTCACCACGTTGTCGTGCTCGGTCTCCTCCAGATGGGACAGGCCCTTGTGGTCGACGGCGATCAGCTGCCCGGTCTCCTCGTCCTCGGCGCCGAGGTCCGGGAAGGCGCGGATCAACGCCAGTTGTTCGTCGTCGCTGCCGGTGAGCATGGCCTCCTGGAACGCGCTGCGCAGATCGTGCACATCCTCGAACGGTTTCTGATCCCACGCCCGGTCCAGGACCCAGTCGACGTTCTGGACCACACCGCCGAAGGTGTCACGGAACTGCTCCTTGGTCATCGTGTTGACCTCGTCGAGGGTGATGGCGCCCCCGCCGGCGACGGCCGGGCCCCTGGCGCCCACATGGAAGAACAAGAGGTTCAACAGGATCGCGGTGATGGCGCCCATGGTGATGCCGGTCGAGAACGGGATCTGCAGGAATATGTTCGGCATCGACTCGTCGACCCCGGGTAGGGCGGGGACGTCGACCTGCTGACCGGACTTCTCGATCACGGTCGTGGGGGCCGCCGACTGCGAGAACTGCACGTAGAGGGCGACGGCGAGCGAGGTCGCCGAGATGATCAGGTTGCGATGGTCGGTGAAATCGACCGATGTCAACGTCTGGATGCCGACGATCGCCACGGTGGCGAACATGATGAGGGCAGCTCCGCCGAGTACCGGTGCCGGAATGCATTCGACGATCTTCGCGACCTTCGGGAGCAGCCCGAGAAGAATCATGATGACGCCTGCCGCGGCGACGACCCAACGGCTCTTGACGCCGGTGAGGCGCACGAGTCCGACGTTCTCGGAGAATGCGGTGTAGGGGAACGAGTTGAAGGAGCCGCCGATCACGGTCGCGAGTCCATCGGCGCGGACCGTCGCCGCGATGTCGTCCTTCTTGATGCGCTTGCCGACGATCTCACCGGTGGCGAACACCGAGCCGGTGGATTCGACCGCGACGACCATGAGCACGACGATGAGCGACACGATCGCCACGATGTCGAAGCGCGGCCAGCCGAACGCGAACGGCGGGGTGAAGCCCACCCAGTTCGCCTCGCCGACGATCGAGAAGCTGGTGTCGCCGAGTAGCCACGCCACGAACGTGCCCACGACGAGGCCGAGCAAGATGGCGATCGTCGCCATGAACCCGCGGAAGAACCGCTGCATCAACACGATCAGGATGATGGTGCCCAGCACGTAGAGCACCCACCGCCAGTTGGCCGAATCGTGGAGGTGGGTGGCCGGATCGCTGACCGCGTCGCCGGCTCCGACCGGGATGAGGCAGATGCCGATGATGGTGATCAACGTGCCGGTGACGACCGGTGGGAGGAAACGGATCAGTTTGGCGAAGAACGGGGCGATGAGGAAGGTGAACACGCCCGCGGCGATGACCGCGCCGTAGACGGTCTGGAGTCCGACCCGGCCACCGCCGTGATTGTTGGCGATCTGGATCACCGGCGCCAACGTCGCGAACGTGATGCCCTGGAGCAGCGGCAGGCGGACGCCGATCTTCCACACACCCACCGACTGCAGCAGCGAGGCGATACCGCAGGTGAAGAGATCAGCGGTGATGAGCATCGTGAGCGCTTCGGAGTCGAGGTCGATCGCCCGCGCGATCAGCAGCGGCACCAGCACCGCGCCCGCGTAGAACGCGACGACATGCTGCGCGCCCAGGGTGACGAGCTTGCCGGCGGGTGGAACCTGATCGACCGGGTGGACCCTCTTCTTCCGCTTGGCTGTGTCGCTGGGGGCTGGAGAATCCGTTGCCATCTCGTTCACCTCTACCGTCTCACCGCTGACCTGATCATCTTGGACCTGCACGGCGATTCCCGCTGATCGCCCGATCGTATATTTCGCTGGCGTAAAACGGACAGAAGGGGTTGCGCCGCACTAGTATCGGCGGTTGTCATGAGTAGCGAGTCAACCGTGTCGATCGGGTCGGGCGATGTGGTCGGCGTGGTGCTGGCCGCCGGTGCCGGACTCCGGTTCGGCATGCCCAAAATCGTTGCCTACGAGGGTGAATGGTTGCGACGCGCGGTCGTCGCACTGGCCGGCGGGGGCTGCGACTCGGTGGTCGTGGCGATGGGTGCCCGGGTCGTCGATCCACCCGCGGGTGCGTCGGCTCTGCGCGTTCCCGGATGGCGGCAGGGCCTCGCCGAGACGGTCCGGGTGGCTGCGGCCGCGGTCGCAGATGCCGGCGCGGCCGCGATGGTTTTACACGTTGTTGACACACCGGACGTCGGTCCGCTTGTGGCGTCCCGGGTACTCGCCGTCGCCGGGCGAGAGCGTGCTGCATTGGTCCGGGCGGTGTTCGACGGACGTCCCGGCCATCCGGTCTACATCGGGGCCGATCATCTCGCCGGTCTGATCGCGACGTTGGCCGGTGACATCGGTGCGAGTCACTACCTGACCGCCCACCGCGACGTGCTGCGACTCGTCGAGTGCGGGGATCTCGCGACCGGGGTCGACCACGACACACCGGACTGAGGTGCTCAGCGGGTCAGGTCCGCGACGAGCGTGTCGAGGACCTGTGCGCGAGAGGGGAGACCGCGCGAGTGGCCGAGGAGCATCGGCTGCGCGTGGCGCATGAAGACCGACGCGATGAGGAGATGGGCCGCGATGTCGGTGTCGACGTCGCCGCGGGTCACCTCGGCCCGCTGCGCGGACTGCAGGTACTCGCTGATCGCGGTGACCCCACGCTGGGGTCCGTAGTCGTTCTCGAGGATGACCGCGCCCAACTCGGACCGGAGTTCGTTGTCGGCCTGGGCGGCCATCAGTACGTCGAGTCCGGCTTCGAGGAACTCATCGAGACGCGCGGTGAACTGATCGAGGACCTTGTGTAGCTCCACGGCATCCCGCGGGGCTTCGGGCATGGTCGGACCGAATTCCCACAGTGGCCGCAACGATTCGGCGAACACGGCGCCCACCAGGCCTTTGCGGTCCCCGAAGTGGTAGAAGATGCTGCCCTCGGAGATGCCAAGGCGGGTGGCGATCTCGCGCGTCGTCACCCGGGCGATCCCGCGCTCGCGCAGGACGGCGAGGGTGGCCGTGACGATCTCGTCGCGCCCGGTCTTGGGTGGCCGTCCTCGTCTCATCACGTCGGACACTCTACGCACCTCGAGATTGTTATTGAGTATCGACTCAATATGTGTCAGCATTAATTGAGTTACAGCTCAATAAATACTCCCATCGGAGGTCGCAGATGTCTCGGAAATGGTTGACCCTCGCCGCCGTGTGTACCGGGGTGTTCATGTTGCTGCTCGACGTGACGATCGTGAACGTCGCACTACCGGACATCCAGCGGGATCTGGGGTCGTCGCTGGCGGGACTGCAGTGGGTGATCGACGCCTACGCGCTCACCCTCGCCGCCCTGCTGCTGACCTCGGGCACCGTCGCCGACATCGTCGGCCGAAAGCGTGTGTTCGCCTGGGGGATCGTGGTTTTCACGGTAGGTTCGCTCGCCTGCGGACTCGCGCCGTCGATCGGGTTCCTCATCGGTGCCCGTGCCGTACAGGGAATCGGCGGCGCGATCATGTTCGCCACGTCGCTGGCCCTGATCGCCCAGGCATTCGCCCCGCGCGAGCGTGGCATCGCGTTCGGTGTCTTCGGCGCGGTGACCGGTGTGTCGGTGGCCGTCGGTCCCGTCCTGGGCGGTGTACTGACGAGTGCGTTGTCGTGGCATTGGATCTTCTTCGTGAACATCCCGGTGGGCCTCGCGGCGCTCGTGGTCACGTTCGTGGGTGTCGACGAATCGCGGGCCCCCGGCCACCGACGGATCGACTGGCTGGGCTGTGTGACCTTCAGCGGTGCCCTGGCGTTGCTCGTGTTCGGTCTGATCCGCAGCCATGCCGATGGCTGGACGTCGGTGACGGTCGCCGGCTCGCTGGTGGGATCGGTGGTCTTGCTGATCGTGTTCATCGTCGTCGAACGTGTTGTCGCGCAACCGATGTTCGACGGGTCGCTGCTCCGTGTGCCCACCTTCAACGGTGGCCTCGTCGCGGCGTGGGCGATCTCGGCGTCGATGTTCTCGGTGCTGACCTACATCGTCATCTACCTGCAGAACATCATGGGCTTCTCCGCTCTCGAGGCCGGGATTCGCTTCCTGCCGTTCTCGGCAGTGGTGTTCGTCGCCGCGGCGGTCGCGGGTCGGCTGTCCGACGTCGTGCCGATCCGATGGCTGATCGGACCCGGATTCATCTTCGTCGCCGTGGGTCTCTGGCTGATGCGCGGCACCGATCCCACGGGCAGCTGGACCCAGCTCGCGCCGGGATTCGTCGTCGCCGGAGTCGGCACCGGCCTGATCAATCCGCCGCTGGCGTCCACCGCGGTCGGCGTGGTGGAGCAGGCGCGCGCCGGTATGGCGTCGGGAATCAACTCCACGTTCCGCCAGATCGGTATCGCGACCGGTGTGGCGCTGCTCGGCAGCCTGCTCGCCGCTCATCTCACCGACGGGGTGGCGACGGCGTTGTCGGGGGGTGCGCTCGCTGGGCGCGCCCACGAGATCGGCGAAGCGGTCGCGGACGGCAATCTGGCCGGAGTGCTGGGCAGCGTGCCGGGACCGTTGCGGGCCGACGTCGCTCGCACAGCAGCATTCGGCTACGTGGACGCCCTCGACCAGATCCTGCTGATCGCGGCGATCGTCGCAGTGGTCGGGGGCATCGTGGCGGCCGCGCTGATCCGCAGCCGGGATTTCCTCGAGGCGGCTCCGGGTGATCCCGAATCCGCTCCCACCGACCGTTCAGGCGCCGCCGATGTCGTCGACGAGGGTGTCGCCGGTCGGTAGGTTCAAGGCGCCCGCCGCGAAGCGGGTCACCGGACCCACGGCGGCGTCGAGCGCGTCGGCATGGCCGCTGCGCGCGCGTCCCCACAACCGACCGGATTCGCCGGTCGGTGTGACGCCGATGACGGCGACGAGTTCGCCGGTCGTCGGAATGCAGACGGCCCACACGAACAAGGTCTCGTCATCCCATCCACGCGCAACGACCTCGGTGTACCCGACGGGATCGGGGACACCGAGGTCGTTCAGCGCGGGGACGTCGGAGATGCGGTCGTCAGCGCGCAACGCGCGCAGATACCACGCTCCGGCGTTGATCTCGACTGGCTGCAAGTCCTACTTCAGCTCGAGGAGCATGGTGCCCTGGGTGACCGCGGCACCGGCCTCGACGGCGAGTCCGGTGACCACGCCGTCCTTGTGGGCGGTGACCGGGTTCTCCATCTTCATCGCCTCGAGCACCACCACCAGATCCCCGGCGGAGACCTCCTGGCCCTCCTCAACGGCGACCTTGACGACGGTGCCCTGCATCGGGGCCGCCACGGCGTCACCGGAGACGGCGGTGTTGCCGCCCTTCTTGCGGGCGCGTGCCTTGGGCTTCTTGCGCACGACACCGTTGGCGCCGCCACCACCGCCGCCGAGCGAGAGGTCGCCGGGCAGGGAGACCTCGACGCGCCGGCCGCCGACCTCGACGATGACGTTCTGACGCGGCAGCGAGTCGTCTTCCTCGATCGGTTCGCCACCGGTGTAGGGCTCGATCGGGTTGTCCCAGTCGGTCTCGATCCACTTGGTGTAGATGTCGAACTTCTCGACACCATTCTCGTCCTTGTGGCCGTGGAAGGCCGGGTTCTCCACGATGTGGCGGTGGAACGGGATGACGGTGGCGAGTCCCTCGACCTCGAACTCGGCCAGCGCGCGACGTGAGCGCTCGAGTGCCTGCTCACGGGTCTCACCGGTGACGATCAGCTTGGCCAGCATGGAGTCGAACTGTCCGCCGATGACGTCACCGGCGACCACACCGGAGTCGACGCGCACACCGGGGCCGGTCGGCTCCTTGTACACGGTGACCGGACCGGGGGCGGGCAGGAAGTTGCGCCCGGCGTCCTCGCCGTTGATGCGGAACTCGAACGAGTGACCACGCGGGGTGGGATCCTCGGAGATCTCCAGCTTCTCGCCGTTGGCGATGCGGAACTGCTGACGCACCAGGTCGATGCCCGAGGTCTCCTCGGTGACCGGGTGCTCCACCTGCAGGCGGGTGTTGACCTCGAGGAACGACACGAGGCCGTCGCTGCCCACGAGGAACTCGACCGTGCCTGCGCCGTAGTAACCGGCCTCGCGGCAGATCGCCTTCGCGGACTCGTGGATCTTGGTGCGCTGCTCGTCGGTCAGGAACGGCGCCGGGGCCTCCTCGACGAGCTTCTGGAAGCGGCGCTGCAGCGAGCAGTCGCGGGTGCCGGCGACGATCACGTTGCCGTGCTGGTCCGCGAGCACCTGGGCCTCCACGTGACGGGCCTTGTCGAGGTAGCGCTCGACGAAGCACTCACCACGACCGAACGCGGAGACGGCTTCGCGGGTCGCCGACTCGAACAGGTGGGGGATCTCATCGATGGTGTAGGCGACCTTCATGCCGCGGCCGCCGCCGCCGAACGCGGCCTTGATCGCGACGGGCACGCCGTGTTCCTCGGCGAAGGCGACGACCTCGTCGGCGTCCTTGACCGGGTCCTTGGTGCCGGGTGCCATCGGGGCGTCGGCCTTGAGTGCGATGTGTCGGGCGGTGACCTTGTCGCCGAGGTCGCGGATCGACTGCGGTGACGGTCCGATCCAGATCAGGCCCGCGTCGATGACGGCCTGGGCGAAGTCGCCGTTCTCGGACAGGAAGCCATAGCCCGGGTGGATCGCGTCGGCACCGGACTTGGCCGCGGCGTCGAGGATCTTGTCGAACACCAGGTAGGACTCTGCGGAGGTCTGTCCACCGAGTGCGAACGCTTCGTCGGCGAGCTTGACGAACAGCGCGTCGGCGTCGGGTTCGGCATAGACGGCGACGCTGGCGAGGCCGGCGTCACGAGCGGCCCGGATGACACGCACCGCGATCTCGCCGCGGTTGGCGATGAGGACCTTGGAAATGCTGTTCGCAGAGGGACTTGGCACTTGTTCTCCTGGGCGTCGTGACGCTCGGTGGAGCGGCACTGGCTGTTATGACTTACATCACGCGTCTGGGGTTCACCCGGCGGCCTTCGGTCTGCCCGCTCGAGTGAGGCACGACACTTGAGTTTAAGCATCACGCGTTCCGGAAAACACAGTAGCTCACCGATCGATTGCTCGGTGGACCCCATCAGGTTACTCGTGGGTACGAAATGTGCTGGTGTCGCCGACTTCTCGAACGAAGTGGGTGAAATCGTGCAGGTAGGACTGCGCGGGGCCAGGATCCCGGGCGATCGGGGCCGGGAACTGATGGGCGCCAGTGGCGTGGTTCACATCGTCGGCCGGGTTGTCCGTTTCGGGGCCTTCGGGTGGAAAGCGCGCGGAGACACGCATTCCGCCGGGGGTGCGATTGATCCAGATGTACACCTCGTGGGGTGCGTAGCTGTGGCTGCGCAGCACCTTCGCGCGACCCGCGTCCGCCTCCGCGGCACCGGGAGCGTAGCGGGTGTCGATGAACGAGATCACGAACAACGGCTCACCACCGTGCCCGAGCAGTTCGGCGACCCGGAGGAACGGCAGACCCGCTCCCTGTCGGGACCTCTTGAGTTCGGCGGTGGCGCGGACCACGGCCTGGTCGAAGGTCGGTGAATCGGAGACGTCGAGGGTGAACGGTGCGACGGCCACGAACCAGCCCAGCGCGGTGAGCCATCGGGTGTCGTCGCGGGTGTGCCGCGGCAGGACGCACCGGAACTCGGGATCGCCGGTCCGCCGGTGGTAGACCAGCGCGAACGCCGCGAGTACCCCGGCGGTCACCGTGCCGCCCGCCTGCGAGCAGACGGCCGTGAACCGGTTGGCGGCGTCGTTGTCGAGGACCAACCCGTACAGCGATTGCTGTGCGACGGCGGACTCGTCGCTGGGGTCGGGGGCCGGGGCATCGAGATCGGCCTGCTCGATGGCGGGGTCGGCCCGATCGATGCCGAAGGCGGGCATGCCGCCGTGCCCGGCCCGGAGGAAGTCGGCCCAGGTACGGACTGCCGGATGGTCGGCGCCGGTCTGGTCGGCCTGGCGACGTTCCTCGGCGCTGAAGTCGACGTAACTGCCCACCTCGGGCAGATCGGGCTCGGTCAGGGTCCGTGCGGCCCGATACAGGGTCACGAGTTCGTGCTGCGCCATGATCAGCGAGTAGCCGTCCACCAGCGAGTGGTCGGCGGCGAAGAGGAGCGTGAACGAATCCTCGCGACCCACGGTCGCGAACATGTATGCCGGCCAGTGCAGCGGCGCGGTCGCGCGGTCGAACGCGCCGGCGATCTGTTCGACCAGCGGGCCCGATTGGTTGTACCAACCGATCCGGCCCATCTTGAGCTTGACCGAGCCGGGCGCCGTGCTCAGCCGCTGCAGCCCGTCACCGCGGATGATCACATGACTCCGCAGTACCTCGTGGCGGTCGATCCACCGGGTGAGGGTCTTGCGGATCGCCGGGATGGACAGTGGTTCGTCGAACTCTATGGACAACCCCAGCCACGACTCGCGACCGCCCTCGCGGCGGGTCCGCACCCGGTACTCGAAGGCCGCACGCAGGTGCTGCTCATGATTGTGCGAGGTCAGACGCGAATCTCGAGTCCACGTGCCCAGCCCGCCGGGCACATACGGGGTCCACTCGACGAGACCGCCCGGCTCGATCGGCTCGTCGCGGATCTGGATGAACTTCATCAGTCGTGGGCGGTCACACGTGGCCGCTCTGGGCGACCACCTGGGTCTTGATGCGTGCCAGCATGCCGGCCATGCCACGCAGACGCAGCGGACTGACCGCCGAGTCCAGGCCGAGATCGTGGTAGAAGTCGGCAGGCACCGCGAGGATGTCGGCCGCCGAGGCACCATCGAGCCCCTGATGCAGGATCGAGGCGAAACCGCGGGTGGTGGGTGCCTCGGGTGGTGCGGTGAAGTAGAGCCGCACGGCACCGGCGTCGCTCGCGTCGACGGACAGGAACACCGGCGACTGACATTCGGGCACCGGCTCCATCGCATCCTCGGCGAGGTGGGCGGGCAGCTCCGGCAACTCGCGGGAGAACTCCAGGAGCAAGGTGACCTTGTCCGAGTCGCCGAGAGCGCCGAAGTCCTCGACGATCTCGGCGAGCGCTGCGGGCAGCGTCATTTCGATGCCGGCGCGGGCCCGGGCTCGGGCCCGATCGCGATCGGAACCCGAACGGCATTGCCCCATTCGGTCCACGAGCCGTCGTAGTTGCGGACGTTCTCGTAGCCCAGGAGATGGGTCAGCACGAACCAGGTGTGACTCGAGCGTTCCCCGATGCGGCAGTAGGCGATCGTCGGGGTCGCCGGGTCGAGGTCGGCGTAGATCTCCTCGAGTTCGGGCTTGCTGCGGAAGCGGCTGTCGGGTGCGGCCGCCTTGGCCCAGGGGATGGAGACCGCGGTCGGGATGTGCCCGCCGCGCAGTGCGCCCTCTTCCGGGTAGTCCGGCATGTGGGTGCGCTCGCCGGTGTACTCCTGCGGGGACCGGACATCGACGAGCGGCTCGGTGCCGAGCGCACCGAGCACCTCGGCGGCGAAGGCGCGGATCCGGGTGTCATCGCGTTGCACCACCGGGTAGTCCGAACGAGGATATTCGGGGACGTCGAAGGAGGTGTCGCGGTCCTCGGACATCCACGCATCCCGGCCGCCGTCGAGGAGCCGCACGTCCTCGTGCCCGAAGAGGGTGAAGACCCACAGGGCGTAGGCCGCCCACCAGTTGCTCTTGTCGCCGTAGATGACGATGGTGTCGTCGCGTTCGATGCCCTTGCTGCGCATCAGCTCGGCGAACTGCTCGCCGTCGATGTAATCGCGGGTCACCGGGTCGTTGAGATGGAGGTGCCAGTCGACCTTCTGCGCGGTGGGGATGTGGCCGATGTCGAACAGCAGGACGTCCTCGTCGGACTCGATGATCTTCAGTCCCTTGGCGCCGAGATGCGCCGACAGCCACTGCGTGCTGACGAGACGCTCCGGGTGCGCAAAGTCGGCGAACGCCGGATTCGGATCGGTCTCAACGCTCAACTGCGTTCCCTTCCAGAAGTGGTGACGAATCGATCGGTCACCCGATGGACTAGCCGCTGTGTGTCGATAGCGAGCCTACCGAGTCGCAGGGTCGTGCGGTGCGCGGTATGGCCGGTTGTCGCGGGCGGTGACGAGCCGAAGCCTACGCGCCAGGGTCGAGACGACCCGTTCGAGGAGTGCGTCGGCGGTCTCTGTTGCCGGGTGGCGGGTCCGCAGGTCGATCCCGTCGTCGGTGCGGGAGAACCAGAATGCGACGTCGTCAGCCGTGAGGCAGCCGGAGATGTGGTGTGCGCCGGGCAGTCGCGGTCCGAGTTTGCGGTAGTCCAGATACGAGATCATGAACATGTCGCCGGCAGGCAGGGTCGGCGCGCATGTCCGGATGACCTCGTCCAGCGGTACGTCGGCGAGGTCCACCGCGCGGCGCAGCGCGGCTCGGGCGCCCCCGATGTCGGCGGCGCGGACACGCACCGGTGCGTTGGTGACGAACCAGCCGGCGGTGTCATGCCAGCCGTCGGCGTCGCGACGCCCCCGGGTGTGGACGGGTATCAGGGCGGCCAGCTCATCCGGGCCACCCAGTTCGGTGATGGTGGCGGCGAGCGTCGCGAGGATCGTCGCGAACGGACGGCGGCCGAGGCGCTCGGCGTGCTCGGCGTCGACGATCGTCTCCACCCGGGTGCGAGCCGGTGTCCGCGGCGCGACCGGCCCGAGCGGCAGGGGAAAGGTCGGGACCCGGCCGCCGGTGGCGGCGAAGAACTCCTGCCAGCCTGCCAGCAGGTCGGCGTCCGACGGCGTCGACCGTCGGCTCTCGGCGTGAAAACGTGCGGCGACATCTCTCCCCGGCCGGGGCAACGCATCGGGATCGGCGTAGAGCGCCGAGAGGCGTCGCAGCACGAGGTCGATGGTGAGCGCATCCGCGTGGGCGTGGTCGAAGCCGCACACCAGCGAGTCATCCAAGAGTCCGAATGCGATCCCGGGGACCGGTCCGGCCACGCAACGGCTGTCGAGCCAGGACGCCAACCGACCGCGGTCGACGTCGCCGATCAGGTGCGGCCGCACGGAGACCTGCCGCGGGTCGAAGACGTCCTGGCGTGGGGACGGTACCGCCCGGAATCGGGTGCGCAGCACCTGCTGCTCGGCGATCAGCCGGGTCACCGCGCAGGCTGCGCGCATCGGGTCGGCGACACGGACGCCGAGGTCGACCGCACCCGCCAACCACCCGGACGCCGAGTGGCGGTCATGGTGTGCGCGAAGATGATTTGCCTGATTGAAGGACACCGGGAGGTCGGTGACGCGTGGTTCGCCGTTCCACCGGGGAGTCAATTCGGTGAGCGTTCCCGACACATCGACGAGATCGACAGCGGTGACCTTCACATGCGGCTCCCGGCGGTCGCGGTCGGTGTGGTGCGCAGATCGTGGCGCAGCGTGGCGAACCAGGTCGTCATCGACGGTTCAGCAGCCATGGTATCGGCTTGTCGGACGGCGATCGGGTGTCGATCGCGGTCGCGACGAACCGTCGACGATGCCTTGCCGGTCTGGACCTCTCCGATCGAGGGTGCGGCCCGCACCAGGGTCCGGGCCGGTGTGACACGGCGAGAGTCGGGATGCGGCAACATCTCCGGGGAGGAAACAACGGCGGGGTTCGGGTGGGACGGGGAGGGCCGCACGTCCGCACGGAGTTGATCCACACCGACGATCGGGCCCGCTGCTGTGAGATATGTCACCGCGGCCGGGCGAATTGCACTCGTGCACATCGTGTTCGGACGAGATTCTTACCGGCGGTGCCGGGAACGCTCAGATCACGTCACGTCCACAGGGTGGTGACGTCGACTCCGACGTCGCCCAACAACCTTCGCACGGTGGGCAATCCGATCCCCAGCACCGACGAGGGGTCTCCGTCGACGGCGTCGACGAACCAGCCACCGAGACCGTCGAGAGTGAATGCCCCGGCGACCGTGAGCGGTTCGCCCGTCGCGACATACGCGTCGATCGTGGCGTCGCCGATGTCGGCGAAGTGGATAGTCGTCGACGCGGAATCCTGTGCCGAACCCGTCACCTCGCCGTCGCGGATACGGGTCACACAGTGCCCGGTGATCAACTGCGCGGACTTGCCGCGCATCCGCCGCCACTGCGCATGGCCGGCATCCGCGGTGTGCGGCTTACCACTCAATCGCCCATCGAAGAACAACATCGAGTCGCAGGTCAGGACCACCGCATCCGCCGCGTCTGGGGTGTCGGCGAGGATTTCGGCGATCACCGCATCCGACTTCGCGCGGGCCAATCGCACCACCACGTCCTCGGGTGGAAACGCCGATAACGTTTCCAGCAGGGCATCCTCGTCGACGTCGGACACGATCACCCGCGGGTCGAGGCCCGCGTCGCGCAGTACCCGCAGCCGGGCCGGCGACGCCGACCCGAGGACGACCGTGGTGGTCACCACCTCAGATTCGTGAAACTGGTGGGTGCGCCCCAGATCGGGCGTAGCCGGTCCTCCGGGCGCCCCCAGTCATCGCGGGGCCGGTTGTCGACGGCAGGTCCACCCGCCGACCCGGCGGCCGCGGCGACCACGGCCACGAGGGCCGCGACCTCGTCGTCGGTGGGGTTACCCCGGACGATGCGCAGGAACGGCGCGGCCGGTGCGCTCGGCGATTCGTTCTCGGTGGTGCTCACAGCGGAATGTTCCCATGCTTCTTGGGCGGCATGTTGACCATCTTGCGCTCCAGCAGCCGCAGTGCGGTCGCCACCTGACCACGGGTGTGGCTCGGCGGGATGACCGCGTCCACGTACCCGCGCTCGGCGGCGACGTACGGATTGACCAGGGTGTCCTCGTACTCCTGCTGCAGTTGCAGACGCAGGGCGTCGACATCCTCGCCCTTGGCAGCAGCATCCTTGAGTTGGCTGCGGTACACGAAGCCGACGGCTCCCGAGGCGCCCATGACGGCGATCTGCGCGGTCGGCCAGGCGAGATTCACGTCGGCGCCCATGTGCTTGGAACCCATCACGTCGTATGCGCCGCCGTAGGCCTTGCGCGTGATGATGGTGATCTTGCCGACCGTGGCCTCGCCGTACGCGTAGAGCAGCTTGGCGCCACGTCGGATGATGCCGTTGTACTCCTGGTCGGTGCCGGGCAGGAATCCGGGCACGTCCACCAGGGTGACGATCGGGATGTTGAAGGCGTCGCAGGTGCGCACGAAACGGGCCGCCTTCTCCGAGGCGTTGATGTCGAGGCAGCCGGCGAACTGGGTCGGCTGGTTGGCGACGATGCCGACGCTACGACCGTCGACCCGACCGAAACCGACGATGATGTTCGTCGCATACTCGGCCTGGATCTCGAGGAACTCGTCGTCGTCGAGGATGCGACGGATGACCTCGTGCATGTCGTACGGCTGGTTGGGGGAGTCCGGGATGAGGGTGTCGAGTTCGAGATCCTCGTCGGTGAGGGTGTCCTCGATCGATCCGGCCGCCGGCTCGGCAACCGGCAGGCGCGGCGCCTCGGCCCGGTTGTTCGACGGCAGGTAGCCCAGCAGTTCCTTGACGTACTCGAGGGCGTCCTCTTCGTCGCCGGCGACGTAGTGCGCGGTCCCCGACTTCGCCATGTGTGTGTGCGCGCCGCCGAGATCCTCCATGGTGACGTCCTCGCCGGTGACGGTCTTGATGACATCCGGGCCGGTGATGAACATCTGGCTGGTCTTGTCGACCATGACGACGAAATCGGTGAGGGCGGGCGAATAGACGTGGCCGCCGGCCGCCGCGCCCAGGATCAGTGAGATCTGCGGGATCACACCCGACGCGCGGACATTGCGGTGGAAGATCTCGCCGTAGAGACCCAGGGAGACGACACCCTCCTGGATACGGGCGCCGGCACCGTCGTTGATGCCGATCAGGGGACGGCCGGTCTTGATCGCGAGGTCCATGACCTTGACGATCTTCTCGCCGTAGACCTCGCCGAGGCTTCCGCCGAACACCGTCGAGTCCTGGCTGAACACACAGACCTCGCGCCCGTCGATGGTGCCGTAGCCGGTGACGACGCCGTCACCGAGCGGACGCCGCTCGGCCAGGCCGAAGTTCGTGCTGCGATGGCGGGCCAGCGCGTCGAGCTCCACGAACGATCCCTCGTCGAGCAGATGGGTGATGCGTTCGCGCGCGGTCAGCTTGCCCTTGTCGTGCACCTTGTCGACCGCGGCCTGGCCCACCGGGTGCTTGGTCTCGTCGAGGCGGTTGCGCAGTTCGGCGAGTTTCCCTGCCGTGGTGTGGATGTCTGGAGCGGCGCCGTCCTCGCGCGAAGCTGTCGTCATGAACACCGATGCTAACTACCTGACTGTGACCCACGTCAACCGGATCAACGTGAGATTCGCCTCATGTTCCCGAGCGATCGGTCGGGAACCTGATAAATGGCCGCTCACCTGCGGTTGTGGCGGTAGCGTCTTGAGGTGTGACCACCGATGCTGCGCAACTGAATTCCGACCGACTCGCCGAATTGCTGGCGGATACCCGATGGCGGAGCGTCGAGGTCGTCGACGCGACCGGTTCGACGAACGCCGATCTCATCGCACGTGCATCGACCGAGGATGTCGACGGCACCGTGCGCCTGACGTCCGACCAGACGGCGGGGCGCGGCCGACACTCCCGCGACTGGACCGCGCCGCGAGGAACGCAACTCGCGATGTCCGCGGCGCTGTCGGTCGGCGAACACACCGAGCACCTCGGCTGGTTGTCGCTGATCGCCGGCCTGGCCGCGGTGCGGGCGATCGATGACGTCGTCGGTGTCCGGCCGGCGCTGAAGTGGCCCAACGACGTGCTGATCGACGATCACAAGGTGGCGGGGATCCTGTCCGAGTACGCGAACACACCGTCCGGTGGTGTGGCGGTCATCGGCATCGGGATCAACACGTCGATGACCACGGAGCAACTCCCGGTGCCGACCGCCACATCGCTGAGCATCGCCACCGGCCATTCGGTTGCGCCGACCGACCTCGCCGCGGCTTTCCTGCGCGCCCTGGCGGATCTGCTCGTGCGGTGGCCCGGTGACCTGGAGCAATTGGCGCAGACCTATCGCGAACAGAGCGACACCGTCGGCCGGCGGGTGCGCCTGGCCCTACCCGGCGACGAGGAGGTCGTGGGGACCGCGATCGGTGTCGACGCGAGTGGACGGATCGTCGTGGAGGCCGACGGCCGACAGGTCGTCGCGGCCGCGGGCGACGTCACCCACCTGCGGTCGGCCGACTGATCGCGGTCGGCTGCGGCTCGGGGGCGGTAGCCCTCAGCGTGTTCCGGCCTGGGGACCCTGGATGCTCTTGTGTCCCATGGCCGGGATCAGCGCGGCGATCGGTAGCCCGATGATCAGGTGCAGCACCGCGGTGGCGATTCCCACCGAGATCTCCGCGTAGAGGATCAGCGGGATGATGACCGACGCGGCGATGAGCAGGCCGACGATCCAGCGGAAGAACTGATCCGGCGACGGCGTGATCAGCTGCAGCACGTACCAGAGTGCGCCGGCGGCGAGGGCACACAAGAAGCCGACGACGGCGAACCAGAACTCGTCGCGGGACAGCGGGTTCCAGATTCCGAACCGTCCGGAGTCGTTGACCCGCTGCACGATCGCCCGGATGACCCATGCGGCCAGCCACGCGGCGAGGCCGGTCACCACCCCGGTCATGACGACGCCGCCGATGAACATCGTCGGATTGACATTGGGTCCCAGACGCGGCTTCGGCCGGGCCGGTTGCGACCGACCTTGGGAATCCATCGCATAGGTGGGCTCGGAATAGCCGGGCGGCGGAGTGGACTCGCTGTACGCCCGGGACTCGGGATAACCCGGTTCATAGCGTGCGGTCCGGGGGTCCCGGGGATCCCGCGGGTCACGTGGATCGTGGTAGCTCATGTCGTGTGGGACCTCGAGACTGTCGGCGACCTTGACGTTTATCGGCAGTCTACCCACCGCCGGTGTCGAGATGAACGGTCCATGGGTCGGTGCGCACTAAGCTGACAGACATGGCCTATCCACGGGAGAATCTCGCGCCCGGCGAGGACATCGTCCTGCATCGGCATCCCCACTGGAAGTGCCTGATCGGGCCGTTTCTCCTGTTCGTGGTGGTGACGGCGGTCGCGGGTACGCTGTCCGGAATCGTGAGCGGCGCCGACCTCGGGTCGACGACCCGGATGGTGCTGTTGATCATCATCGGTGTCGTGTGGCTGGCCGGATTCATCTGGTATTTCGTGCGACCGCTCGTGTCGTGGTCGTCGACGCATTTCGTGCTGACCGACCGTCGGGTGATCTTCCGCAACGGCATCCTGACGAGGTCGGGCATCGACATCCCCATCCGGCGGATCAACACCGTCGAGTTCCGGCACGGCCCGATCGACCGCCTCCTGCGGACCGGCACGCTGATCATCGAGTCCGCCTCCGACGATCCGTTGTCGTTCGACGACATCCCGCAGGTCGAACGGGTCCATGCGCTGCTCTATCACGAGGTGCTGGACATGGACGACGAGGCATACTCCGAGGAGATGCGGGAGGTCTCCGACGACGACCCGGATCGCCGGCACGACGAGGGGAGTCGCAGGTGACCGATGTGTTGTTGGCCGAGGACGATGCGGCGATCGCCGAACCGCTGGCCCGGGCGTTGACCCGTGAGGGATACGGGTGCGAGGTCGTGACCGACGGCGCGCAGGCGCTGGATCAGGCACTCGACAGTCGGTTCGAACTGCTGATCCTCGACCTGGGACTGCCGGAGATCGATGGACTCGAGGTGTGCCGGAGGGTACGGACGGCGCGTCCACAGCTGGCCGTGCTGATGCTCACCGCGCGCACCGACGAGGTGGATTTCGTCGTCGGCCTGGATGCAGGCGCCGACGACTACGTCGGCAAGCCGTTTCGGCTCGCCGAACTGCTCGCGCGCGTCCGAGCCCTGTTGCGCAGGCAGCAGAGCGCCGACGTCGTCCTCGACGGCGGTGACATCCAGCTCGACACCAGAGGCCGGCGGGTTCTGGTCAACGGCTCCGATCTGGTGCTCGCCAACCGCGAGTTCGACCTGCTGCGCTTCCTGATGGAGCGGTCCGGGCAGGTGGTCAGTCGCGACGAGATCCTCACCGAGGTGTGGGGCTCGGCCGACCTGCGGTCGTCGAAGACCCTCGACATGCACATCTCCTGGCTGCGGCGAAAGATCGGCGACGACCAGCACGATCGTCCGCGCCACATCGTCACCGTGCGTGGTGTCGGCTTCCGGTTCGATCCGTGATCGCCTGACGAGACGACGGAGCAGCGGTGCGACGCCGGATTCTCAACACGATGATCGCGATGATCATCGCGGTCGGGTTGCTCCTGGGTATCCCATTGAGCGTGATCGCGTGGTGGTGGGTCTCCGACAACGCCCACCAGAGCCTGGACAGCAGGCTCAAGCTGATCTCCGATCAGCTGATCCGTCAGGAGGGCCAGGAGGGATCGGTCACAGCCGGCGAGCTCGACGTCGATGCCTTCCGGGTTCTGCTCCCCGATGGTGGCCGGCTGACCGTTCGCTACCCGGTATCGGGCGCCGCCGACGCCGTCACGGTGATCGGTGAGCCGATCGAGGGAGCGACGATGGCCGACGCGATCGGCCTCGGCAACGCCGGCTCGTTGTTGTTGGAGATCCCGCTGACCCAGGTGCGCGACGATCAGCTCGCGGCAGTCGGCATCGTCGCCCTGGTGGTCGCCAGTTCGATCGCGGCGGGCACGATCGTCGCGGCGGTGACGGTCGGCCGGATCGCCGACCCGCTCATCGACCTCGCCGATCGTGCTGCGGCGATGGCCAAGGGCGATTTCCGCTCCGAGTGGAAGTCATACGGCATCGGCGAACTCGATCGCGTGTCCCGGGCGCTCGGTGACGCCAACGCCGAGATCGCGCTGCGTCTCGAGCGGGAAGGCGAGATCGTCGGCGACGTCTCGCATCAGCTGCGCAGCAGGCTCACGGCCATCCAATTACGTCTCGACGAGCTGTCCATGCATCCCGACCCGTCGGTCGTGAGCGAGGCCGAGGCGGCACTCGAACAGGTCGAGCGGCTGTCGCGCGAGCTCGACGAGATGGTTGCGGCGTCGAGAAACGACCCGGCGGTGCCCATCGACATCGACGTCGAGGAGATGGTTAGCACGCTCATCGGCGACTTCCGGACGGCGTTCGCGGCGAGTGGGCGAACCATCTCGGCGGGGTACAGCGGCCGCCTGGTCGCGGTCAGCGCCCGTCCGGGCCGTTTGCGCGAGGCGTTGAGTGTGCTGGTGGACAACGCACTGCAGCACGGTGGCGGCAGGTGCCGCATCGAGGTGGACGACCTGCCCTCCGGTGACATGATGCGGGTCACCGTCGCCGATGAGGGACCGGGAGTGCCCGACGAGCTCGTCGGGCTGATCTTCCGACGCGGATTCTCCGCCGGGCGCGGCAACGGTGTGGGTTTGTCGCTGGCCCGCGCGTTGGTCGAGGCCGACGGTGGGCGACTCGAACTGACGTCACGCCGTCCTGCGGTCTTCGCGCTGGTCATGCCGTCGGCGCACGGACACGGCACGGACGCGGGCGACGGAGACGGTGGGGGCGACCAGGCGTCGTCATCCGACGTCGTCAGGCGTGACCGAGTTCCTCATCGGTGAGTTCTTCGAACGTCGGATGCAGGTCGGTCGACCCGGCGTCGCCGCCGCGCAGTTGTTCCACGGGGAAGGCGAACTTGCGCAGCGCCCAGAACCGGAACGCCATCTGCAGCAGATTGCCGATGAGGAAGCCGAGGATGAAGTCGATCACGACCTGTTCGGTCACGCTGACGTTGCTGCGTAGGTCGAAGACGTTGTTGGCGACCCACAGCGGAGCGGCGGCGAGAATGACCCCGATCCCGCTGATCACGAAGAAGAGCAGGGCTTCGTGGTGCTTCTCGCGGCCGCCACGGTTCTTGAATGCCCACTCACGGTTGAGCACGTAGCTCAGGATCGTGGCGAAGGTTCCGGAGATGACACGCGCGACGACGGGCTTCGACTCCAGGACCGTGAACGTCAACAGGTAGAAGATGGCCAGGTCGAAGACGAAGGTGGTTCCGCCGACGAGGGCGAATTTGATCAGCTCGTGGTGACGCAATGCGAGCTGACGAACGGGCTCGGGTAGTCGAGCCACCAGCTCGTCGATAAAGGGCACAAGATCCGAGTGTACGAAACAAGACCGAACGGTAACTTCGCCGGGCGCTCATGTGCGAATGATGTCGGCTTCGTGCCACGATGTGTCGCGTGACTTCCAGCATGCCTACCGTGACGATGATCGGCGGTGGTCAGCTCGCTCGTATGACTCACCAGGCGGCCATCGCGCTCGGGCAGTGCCTGCGCGTCTTGGCGACGAGCGAGGACGACCCCGCAGCTCAGGTGAGCGCCGATGTGGTGCTCGGCTCCCACGACGAACTCGCCGACCTGCGTCGTGCGGCGCAGGGGGCGGTGGCGCTCACCTTCGATCACGAAGGCGTGCCGCTGGCACATCTCGAGGCGCTGGAAGCCGATGGAGTCGCGGTGCGCCCACCGTCGAAGGCGCTGCATTTCGCCCAGGACAAGCTGGCGATGCGCGTCCGGCTCGCCGAGCTGGGGCTGCCGATACCGGACTTCGCGGACCTGACCGGTGACCACGCGGACGCGCGTGCGCGGCTGGTCGAGTTCGGTGACACACACGGATGGTCGATCGTGATCAAGGCGATCCGCGGGGGGTATGACGGTCGCGGTGTCTGGCTGCTCGACGATCGTGACCAGGCGCTCGCGGTGTTCGACGAGCAGATGGGCTCCGATGTCGGGCTGATCGCCGAACAGAAGGTCGCGATGCGACGTGAACTGTCGGCGATGGTCGCCCGATCGCCGTTCGGTCAGGGCGGGGCATGGCCGGTGGTGGAAACGGTGCAGCGCAAGGGTCAGTGCGCTGTTGTGATGGCGCCTGCCCCGGACCTGTCCGAGGACGTCGCGGAGCAGGCGCAGGAGATGGCTCTGCGTTTGGCGGGCGAGCTCGGCGTGGTCGGGGTCATGGCGATGGAGCTGTTCGAGACGTCCGACGGCGCGTTGCTGGTCAACGAACTCGCGATGCGGCCGCACAACAGCGGGCACTGGACCATGGACGGAGCGGTGACGTCGCAGTTCGAACAGCATCTGCGCGCTGTGCTCGATTACCCCCTCGGTGACACCGCTCCCCGCGCGCCGGTCACGGTGATGGCGAATGTGCTCGGTGCCGAGGCGTCGCCGGAGATGTCGATGGACGAGCGTCTGCATCATCTGATGGCGCGCATGCCCGATGCCAAGGTGCATCTGTACGGTAAGGGCGAACGGCCTGATCGTAAGATCGGTCACGTCAACATTGTTGGGACCGGGAACGATTCGGTGACCGAGGTCCGCGAGCGCGCCGAGCGCGCCGCGCACTGGATGTCGCATGCCGAATGGACCGATGGATGGGATGTGCACTCATGACCGACACCGCAGCGAGTTCCGGCGCCGAATCGCCTGCCGATGAGACCGGGTCACCCGGCGAGCCGACCAGGCCACGGGTCGGGTTGATCATGGGCAGCGACTCCGACTGGCCCACAATGGAAGCCGCGGCGGAGGCGCTTGCGGAGTTCGAGGTGCCCTTCGAGGTCGGTGTGGTGTCGGCGCATCGGACGCCGCAACGGATGCTCGACTACGCGTCGGGCGCGGCGGCCCGGGGCATCTCGGTGATCATCGCGGGCGCCGGTGGTGCCGCGCATCTGCCGGGCATGGTCGCCTCGGCCACCCCGTTGCCGGTGATCGGTGTGCCGGTTCAATTGCGCACACTCGACGGACTCGACTCGCTGCTGTCCATCGTGCAGATGCCCGCCGGCGTCCCGGTGGCGACGGTGTCGATCGGCGGTGCACGGAACGCGGGTTTGTTGGCCGTGCGAATCCTTGCGACCTCGGACGCCGGGCTGCGTTCGCGCATGCAGGATTTCCAGAAGGGTCTGGAGACCATGGTGCTCGAGAAGGACGAGGCGTTGCGGAGGAAGTTGCTCGGCGAGGACTGAGGGCCGCTGCCCGGCTGCACCGTCAGAACGGCGGCGGATTCTGCTCGTTCCACCGATCCATCGCGCGCTGGTCGGCACGTCTGATCGCTCCGGCACGCTTCGCGCGGAGTGCGTCGATTCGCTGCCGTGCCGGATGATCCGGTGGCGGGCCGCTGCGGGTCAGTGATCGGAACAGATCGCGTCCGGTGAACGCGTTGCCCAGATATGTGTGGCCGGTGGGGGATTGGAAGAACACCGTGCCGAGCTCGTCCTGATGGTCACGCCATCCGACGCCGAAGGTCTTCATGCGGTGATGAAAACGGCACAGCGGCTTCAGGTTTCGCGGGTGGGTCGCCCCGCCTTCGCCGTGCGGGACGGTGTGATCATTGTCGGCGTGCCAGACCGGGTTGTCGCAACCGGGAAAGGTGCAACACAATTCGCCGGCGCGGACCAGGGCGTCGACCTTCTTGCCGGGCGTATGGCGGGCGATGGCCTGTGGTGAGTTGGTGATGTCGGTCCGCACGTAGGTCCGTCGTGCCTCGGTGACCAGACCGCGTGCGGTGGCGGCGTCGATGACCCCGTGCCCGTCCAGGAATGCCGGATCGTCGTCGAGGCCGAGGAGAGTGCTGAGGTTGACGACGATGTGGAAGGTCGGCCGCGGTGCCATGGCGGGATCACTCGCGGCGGCGTCACAGCTCCCAGCGGCACCGGTGCTCGTTTCACCGGCGCCGGTCTCGGCGCTCGCGTCGGCGGAACCCGGTTCGGCGGAACCGGCGTTGGCCGAACCGGCGTTGGCGGTTCCGGCTTCAGGTGCGCAAGCGTCCGTCGTCGGATCGTGCCTTCGCGTCTCTTCGCGCGCCACCTCATCCGGTGTCTCCGATGATGTGCTCGCGCAGCCCTCGCATCGACACGTCAGCCGCTGGACGCCATTGGCCAAGGCCACCAACGCGTCTGCCCGCCGCTGGGCCGTGGTCCGAGGATCGTCGGGATGTATTGCGGCCGCCATGGCCGTGAGACGGGCGTCGACCGCTGCTGCCTGCTCGGCCGGCAGCGCACCGGTCACCCTCGACTGTCCCGGTGTGAACCGGTCCGGGCGGATCGTCACCTTGCGGTCGGCATCGACGAGTTCGCGGCGGCGTCGGACCGCATCGGGATCGTGTTCGGCGACGATCCGGTCGACCATGGCCTGGAAGCGTCGCATCGACATGGGTTCGCGCGTCTCGATCGCATCGGCGATCTCCACGTCGATCAGCTCGATCTTGTCGGGGTCGCACAGCTCCGTGCGGCGCACCACCAGCAGGAAACGGGTGAGATCGATGCGCCCCGCTCCCAGAGTGCCGCCGGTGAAAGCGAGTTGGTTGCGCATCACACTGCCCGCCAGGATCAATTCACGGGCGCGGGCGGGGGGGACCGTGAGCGCGGCCCCGACCTCGGCGATGGCCGCCTCGAGCCCGGTCGGGCCGTACTGCGCTCTCGGATCGTCACCGCCCGCGGCACGTACCGCGAGCTTCTCGAGGTCGGCAAGCGAGGTCTCACTCGTACCCGCCTCGGTGGCGAGGCGGATCAGATACTCCTGTTCGCGTTCCTCATGGATCAGGCTGACCGCCTGGAGTATCCGGTAGTCGGCACAGGAGCGCACGGCATTGCAGTGGTGCAGCACCTCGACCAGTTCGGTCGCCGAGTGCCGCTCGTCCTCGGCCAGCTGCGTGAGTACCGCGCCAGATGTCATGCGTCAAACATACGTTCGAACACCGACAATTTCGTTCGGGCGCCGATCGTCTGTGCACAACCGGCGACGAAAAGCGCCACGGGGCCCGGAGTCGAGGTCAGCGAGCCCGCCAGCGCTTCCAGACGGCATGACCGGTGGCACGGACCTTCCCGTCGTAGCGCAGTTCGGCGTCGCAGACGATCTCGGCCTCGGTGGAGCTGACGACCACGGCGCGGAGTTCGACCTCACTGTCGAGTGGGCTGGGGCGGATGTACCGGACGTCGATGCCGGCGGTGACATAGGGCAGGAGTGTGCCCGGTTCGGCTTCCCATCCCTGCAGCGACGCCTCGTCCATGACACCCGCGGCGCTGTGGCAGTCGAGCAGGGTGGCGATGATCCCACCGTTCAGGTAACCGATGCCGTTGTCGTGTTCGGGCCACGGCATGAATGTGGCGCGGACGTAGTCGTCGCCTGCATAGCTCTTGAGCTGCAGTCCACGCTCATTCGCCGGACCACACCCGAAGCAGGTCATGGTTCCGAAGAGTCGGTCCTGAATGGCGGTCGCCTCCACAAACGTTCAGTTTAGGCGAATTCCGGGTCAATCAGCGGTGGTCAGCAGTTTCTCGGTGAAGAAGTCGAGTACCTGCTCGCGCGCTTGGAACGTGGGTTCGCCCGGCTCGTCGACGAGGTCCTCGGTCAGCACCGAATGAGGCTGCGGGAGCATAGAATCCGGGTTCGCCGCCGAATCGGGCAGTTCGACGCACAGAAACGAGTCACCGAGCTGCTCGCGCAGGAAGTCGAATCTCGTTCGCGGGGCGAGCCGGTCGCCCTCGAAGCGTAGGCCCATCACCTGGAGTCCGGCTGCGCAACGGTTCTTCACGCGCGCGAGGTCGGCGTCGCTGACGTCGATCGAGTGGTTGCGCGACGGGATGATCCCGAACGGCAGCGAGGGTTGGGACAGCACCGGGGCGAGCAGGCGATCGTCGGTGGCCATGGCCAGCGCGAATCCGCCGGTGAAGCACATCCCCACCGCACCGACGCCGGGGCCGCCGCATCGTTGGTGTTCCTCGGCGGCGAGTCCGCGGAGCCAGTCGGCCACCGGTGACGCCTTCCCGGTGGCCAGCACGGTGAACTCGCGACTGATGCACGCCCGCGCGATGGTGCCGAGCATGTTCTGCGCCGCACCGAGATTGCCCAGATTCGACGGTCGCGGATCGCGTCCGTCCACCCCGAACAGGGAAGGCATGACCGCGGTGAGTCCGCGCTCGGCGACCTTGCGGGCGAAGTCGGCGACCTTCGGACTGATGCCCGGCATCTCCGCGATGACGATCACCGCCGGACCTGACCCTTTGCGGTACACGCGGTGGGTCGTGGCGCCGACGGTGACCTCGCGGGTGGTGAAGTCGTCGAGTGGATCGTCGGCCATCAGGCCTCCGTCTTGTCGGCGACGATGGTGCCGGTCAGCACCGAATCGAACAGGCGCGCGGGGACGCGTGCCCCGCGTGCGACGTCGGGAGAGTCGGACGGGATGATCCGCGGACGAATCACCGTGTAGTGCTTCGACTTCCGAATGAGTCCGAACTCGCCCGCGGCCTGGACGTTGCGTACCCAGTCGGTATGACGGCCGTAGGTGAGCACGATCGACAGCCGGTCACCGTCCGCCCAGGCCAGCACCGGGTTCGAATAGCGCTTGCCCGACCTGCGGCCGACGTGTTCGACCATCGCCCAGGGGGCCAGGCGGGGCGCCCACTGGCGCTGTATGGGATTGGTGACTTTCTTGTTGAATCGCGCGACGGACGCAGGCAGCTTCATGGGTACGAGGATGCCGTACCGAGGCGCATTTGTGGAGAGTCGATCAGCTCGACCCGGTCGAACCGCTGCCGGAGCCCGATCCCGCCGGAGGAGCTCCGTCGGTGTAGCCGGAGATGACCCCGGCGATCGGGATCGATCCGTTGACGGCCGTGCGGAAATTGAGCATCGCGCGTTTGACGTGGGTGGGGCTGCTCACGACCACGGCGCCGGTGGCGCGCCCGGCGGCCAGCATCCGCGCCGTGTAGCGGGCGTTCTCGATGGTGTTGCGGGAACGGTTCTCGGTGGCGATCCGATGGGCCGGGACGCCGTGCGCGATCAACCACGACTTCATGGCCTGCGCCTCGGTGCGACCCCGTCTCGGGAGTCCGCCGGTGGTGATGATCCCCGCGGTGGGAAAGGCACGCGCCAGCGACAGCCCTGCCTGCAGCCGGGTCACGAGCACCGGCTTCATCGTGCCGTCGCGGTTGAGGGCCGCGCCGAGCACGACGATGCGTGTCCCGAACGGGTTGATCTGCAGCATCATCGGTACCTCGGGCGTGAGTCGCTCCTGATCGGTGCACCATTTGACCAGGTCCGGTATCGGGGACTGGCAACCACCGGCCGTCGACATCAGGCCGTTGAAGGCGGTCACCGGGGACGCATCAACGGTCACCGCGGGTGTCATCATGACCATCGCGACACTCAGGGCACTTGTGCCCAACAAACCAGCAGCTTTCCCTTTGATCTGCATGAGTCACGCTAGACACACTCTTCGTTATCGCGTGACGGAGTTCGACGGACTGAGACCTTAGCGTTGCTAAGTCAGAACCGTCGTCGCGCGCTCGGTGTTCGCCAGGTCGTCGATACGGCCGCGGTCGGCGTGCGCGACGGTCACCAGCGACGCGCCGACCGACAGCGGCGCGAGCAGATTCGCGATGATCTCGGCCGAGGAGCGCCAGGGCCGCACGGTCAGCACCCGGGAGTCGGCCCGGATGTCGTCCGCCCGGGCTGCTGCGTGGGCCGCGGTGAGGACCGCGTCGGTCGAATCGTCCGCGAGTGCAGGTCCGCTTGCCCGCTGCCTCGGCGAGTACTGATCACCATGTACTCGGACCGCGGTTGCGTAGTCGGTCACGCCCACCGGGAGGTCGCGAACTCCCATGGCGAACGGGTCGAGTGAGGCGACGAGAAGTTCGTCGACGTCGCCGTAGTCGTCGATCTTCTCGGCCGAGGTGACGACCACGCCGAGCGCGGAGGGGTCGACGCCGTCGGCGGGCACGCTCACGCACGCGCCGGCCCACCAGGCGCCCAGCAGGATCGCGGCGGTCTGCCAGTGTTCGGGCAGGTCGACGAGAACATGATCGCCGGACCCGAGTCCCAGCTCGTCGACGAAGAAGTTCGCCGACTTGGCCGCCCAGTTCCCCAGGGTCGCACCGGACAGTTCGGTGCGCTCGCCGGTGGCGTGGTCGTAGAAGGTCAACATCGGCTGAGACCAGTCGGTCACGGCGTCGAAGACGGCGGCGGTGATGGAGGAGTCGGTCATCAGTTCACGCAGGTCGGGCCGTCGGTTCCGGCGGTGATGGGCGGGCGGTTGTTGCCGACGCGCTCGCTGGCCGGGATGTTGTCCGCCTGCGCTCCGGTGTCGCCGATGGAGCCGGGGCCGTCATAGGTGTTGGTGAGTACCGCCTTCAGGCGCTTGTCCGGCAGCGAGGTGTCGACGCGGACCTCCGCGCCACCGAGGTCCTTGGCCAACTGGCGTGCACCGGCGTCGTCGGAGTGGGCGTACACGACGCTGTCGCGGTCGTCGGCGCTGCCGCCGCTCGTCTTCCCGGTCTGAAAACCTTTGTTCGTGAGGATGTTCGAGACGTTGGCCGCCAGCCCGTCGATCGTGCCGGCGTTCACGACGTCGACGGTGTAGTCGGCGCGGTCGACGGCTCCGTCGTTCTTCTTGTTGTTCAACAGATTCTCCGTGAACGTCCGGACCTGTTTCGGGTCGATCTGGACGACACTCTGTTGACCGTCCTCGCTCCAGCCCTGCTCGGTGACCACCGGGATGGTGGCGAACTTCACCCGGCCACCGGTGAGGTCTTTGAGTTGCTCGGCCAGTTTGATCACGTTCCAATTGTCGTCGATGACGACCGACCGGGAGATCGCTCGCTGCAGTTCACCGAGTTTGCCGGGGTCGGCGAGCATGTGCGCGGACAACATCTTCTGCGCCAGCGACGCCATGAACACCTGTTGGCGGGTGATGCGATCGAGATCGCCGCGCGGAAGGTCATGACGCTGGCGCACGAAGCTGAGGGCCTGTGGGCCGTTGAGGGTCTGCTCGCCGGCGCGGAACCGGGCCCCCGAGAACGGCTCGTTCACCGCCTCCTTGAGACAGACGTCGACGCCGCCGACCGCTTTCGTGAGAAGGACGAACCCGAGCAGCCCCACTTCGGCGTAGTGATCGACCTCGACGCCGGTGAGGTTGGCGACCGTGTCGATGAGTGCCTTCCGGCCGGCCTGGGTGCCGTCCTTCTCCGCCGCGGCCTCGCTCTCGCCGGATTCGACGGCACGCCGGCGCACCCCCTCCTTCGTGGTGCCGTACGCCGCGTTGATCTTCGACATCCCGATGCCGGGAACATCGACGTAGGAGTCACGCGGAATCGAGATCGCGGTGGCCGACGACCCGTCGTTCGGGATGCGGATGAGCACGATCGTGTCGGTGTTGGTGGCCACCTCCTCGCCGGAGCGAAGCCAATTGAGTTCCTGGGTGGACAACGGGTTTCCCTTGGCGTCGGTCCGCGAGTCGGTGCCCACCAGGAGGATGTCCACCGCGCCGTCGTCCGGGCCGCCGAGGCCGAGGCCGCCCAGCTGGGTGATGTCGGAGTTGAAGTTGTCGACGCTGTTCCAGGCGTATCCGGTGCACAGCAGTACCGACGCCGACAGCAGTGCGATGAGTCCCCGGCCCACACCGGCGCGGGTGGACCGCGAGCGCCAGGAGATGCGGCGTTTCGTCGGTGCTCCGGCCGTGGGCCTGGTCCCGGGTTGTTCGGCCGGCCGGCGCGTTTGCCCGGACGGACGCCGGCGACGTGGCTGATCTGACCCGGCGGCACGCTTCTGTGGACGTGCCGATCGGGGCTTCGCGTCGCTTCCGGCATCCGCTGCGGGGCCGGGTGGCTTCTGGGCTGCGAACCGGCGTGGCGGCTCGCCGGGCTGACGAGAACCACGCGCCGAAGTGGGTGACGCGTCGGCTGGGCGCCGGGTGGGCGGGGTGGCCGGGTCGTCAGGCCGGCGCCGACGCCGGCGAGGTGCAGCGACGCCCTCACCACCGGTGTGGATCTCACCCGAGGTCCTGCGGCCCTGTTCGTCTGTTGGGGCCGGCGGCCGCTGACGCGGGTCGCGGCGCCCGCCGTCGTCGGGGTCTCGACGGCGGCCGGCGGCACGCGGGTCGCCCGCGCGGGTATCGCCCGGCGCGGGCCTCCGACGGGTGCGCGGGCGATCGTCGGGATGCGGTCCGGCCGATCGAGGTTGGGCGGAGCGGGGCTGATTCGATCGGGGTTGCGCCGGTCGGGGCTCAGCCGAGCGGGGTTGGGCCGAGCGGGGTTGGGCGGAGCGGGGTTCCTCACCGCGCGGCCGACCGTCGGCTCGATCGCGGGAGCGCGCGGTGGGCTCTTCGGGACGTGCGCGACCACCGGAACGTCGGCGTGCACCATCGGGTCGAGGATCCACGTGCGCGTCATTACCTTTCAGCGTCGGCCGAACACCGGATGCGCGCCGCGTCCGCTGCGGACGCTGTTACGCATGTGCGTGTCGATGTTCGTGTTGTTGACGTTTCAGATGTTGCTGTACTGACGCCAGGCTACTGAAGTGAACAAAAAATTCGGGAGCGCAACGCCGTGCGCCGTCGGCGAGACCCAGATCACCGACGACGATCCCGGGCGCGCACGCCGGGTACGGCACGATATGTTCCATGAGTCCGACCACCTACATCATCGGGGCCGCAGGCCAGCTGGGCTCGGCGCTACGCGCCGGTGCGCGTTCTCCGGCGCAGCTGCGGACGTTGACGTCCGCCGATCTCGACATCACGGACGCCTCGTCGGTCTCGACGGTGTTCGCCGACCTGCGCGGGGGTGACGTGGTGATCAACTGCGCGGCATACACCGATGTCGACGGTGCCGAAGCCGACGCCGACGCCGCGTTCGCGGTCAACCGTGACGGGCCGGGGCATCTGGCCCGGGCGACCTCTGCCGCGGCGGCCTGGCTGATCCACATCTCCACCGACTATGTGTTCGCCGGTGCCGCAGCCACCGACGACGCACCCACGCGGAGCACCCCGTACGAACCCGACGATGTGTCGGGCATCCCCGAAACCGTCTACGGTGCGTCGAAACTGGCGGGCGAGCAGTCGGTGCGCGAGATCGATCCGGCGGCGACGATCGTCCGTACGGCCTGGGTGTACACCGGCCGTCCGGCGAGCCGCGATTTCGTCGGCACCATGCGGCGACTGGAAGCCGAACGTGAGGTGATCACGGTCGTCGACGACCAGACCGGTTCCCCGACCTACGCGGCAGACCTGGCCGACGGGTTGTGGGACCTGGTGGCGACCGGTCCGTCGGACGCGACCGCGGGCACCGTGTTGCACGCCACCAATGCGGGCAGCGTCACCTGGTATGCCGTCGCCCGGGCGGTCTTCGAGGAGGTCGGCGCCGACCCCACCCGGGTTCACCCGTGCACCACCCGGGAGTTCCCTCGCCCGGCGCCACGACCTGCATATTCAGTGCTGTCCGGAGCTTCGTGGGCGGCTGCCGGGCTGAGGCCGCTCCCGGCATGGCGCGACGCGTTGCACAGGGCGGTTGCCGGCGATCCGGCCGCCGCGGCGGATCGGTGAACTCGCATCGGCGCGGTGACGCACAGCCGGTTGGTTACCCTTACCCGGTGACCGCTGAGCTTGCCGTTGTGACGGTGACCTATTCGTCGGGGAAGTATCTCTCGACGTTCCTGGAGAGCATGGAGAAGGCGACCTCATCGCCGCTGCCCCGGGTGGTCATCGCCGACAACGGATCGACCGATGGTGCCCCCGAGGCGGCCGAGCGGGAATTCGACAACGTCACGCTGGTGCGGACGGGCGGCAACATCGGGTACGGCGGTGGCATCAATCGCGCGGTCGCCGAGGTCGACCCGTCGGTGGAGTTCATCGCGGTGGCCAACCCCGACGTCGAGTGGGGGCCCGGCTCGCTCGACGAACTCGTCGCCGCGGCGCGGCGCTGGCCGCAGGCGGGTTCGCTGGGTCCGTTGATCCGCGAACCCGACGGCTCGGTCTATCCGTCGGCGCGGCGCGTACCCGACCTCGTATCGGGCGCAGGCCATGCCCTGCTCGGCTCGATCTGGCCTTCCAACCCGTGGACCACCGCCTACCGCGCCGACAACGCCGCCCCCAGTGAGCGGTCGGTGGGCTGGCTGTCCGGCTCGTGTCTGTTGCTCCGCCGTGCCGCGTTCGACGCGGTGAACGGCTTCGACTCCCGATACTTCATGTACATGGAGGACGTCGACCTCGGTGACCGACTCGGCAAGGCCGGGTGGCTGAACGTCTATGTGCCGAGCGCGGAGATCGTCCACACCAAGGGGCATGCGGCCGGGCGCAATCCCGAGAAGATGCTGCCCGCGCACCACCGCAGTGCCTATCGCTTCCAGGCAGACCGGCATCCCGGTTTGTTGCGCGCCCCGCTACGACTGGCGCTGCGCGTCGGGCTCGCGGTGCGTTCTCGGGTTGCGGTGACCGCGGCCCGTCGAGCAGGGGAACGGAATCAGAGAGGGAGCCATGAGCAGTGACAGCGCAGGCGCGCAGGCGGTTGGCGCCAACGGCGACAACGGCGAAGTGCAGGCAGTGGTGCTCGTCGGTGGCAAAGGTACCCGGCTGCGTCCGTTGACGCTGTCGGCACCCAAGCCGATGCTGCCGACGGCGGGAGTGCCCTTCCTCACCCATCTGCTGTCGCGTATCCAGGCGGCCGGCATCACCGATGTGGTGCTCGGTACCTCGTTCCAGGCGCACGTCTTCTCCGAGTACTACGGGGACGGGTCCAAGCTGGGACTCAAGCTCACCTATGTGACCGAGGACGAACCGCTCGGCACGGGCGGCGCCATCCGCAACGTCTTCGATCGCCTCACCGCCGACACGGTGCTGGTCTTCAACGGCGACGTGCTCGGCGGCACCGACGTCCGTGAGGTGCTGGACACGCACCGCACCAGCGGCGCCGACGTGACGATGCATCTGGTGTCGGTCAGCGACCCGCGCGCCTTCGGCTGCGTGCCCACCGATGAGAACGGCCGGGTCACGTCATTCCTGGAGAAGACCCAGGATCCCCCGACCGACCAGATCAACGCCGGTACGTACGTCTTCCGGCGCTCGGTGATCGAAGAGGAGATCCCGCCGGGCCGCCCCGTGTCGGTGGAACGTGAGGTGTTCCCGAAACTGCTCGCCGACGGCCGTCACATCCAGGCGCATGTCGATCACGCCTACTGGCGCGACATGGGAACCCCGGAGGATTTCGTCCGGGGATCCGCCGACCTCGTCCGGGGCATCGCGCCCTCGCCGGCGCTCGGCGACCGACGCGGGGAGTCGCTCGTCCATGAGGGCGCGGGTGTGGCGCCCGGTGCAGTCCTCATCGGCGGGACCGTGGTGGGCCGAGGCGCCGAGATCGGCCCACGCGCGCGCCTCGACGGTGCGGTCGTCTTCGACGGTGCCGTCATCGAGGCCGGTGCGGTGGTCGAGCGCAGCATCGTCGGATTCGGTGCGCGGCTCGGTCCGCGAGCTCTGATCCGAGACACGGTCATCGGCGATGGTGCCGACGTGGGAGCGCGGTGCGAGCTCCTCCGAGGGGCGCGCGTGTGGCCGGGGGTCCAGATCCCCGACAACGGCATCCGCTTCTCCACCGACGTCTGACGTCGGTGTCCGGGGGCGTCCGCGGGGGAGTGGTCAGCGCCCTTTCGCCGCGGCGAGCACGCCGACGCCGAGCGGGATCACGACGGGGAGCAGCCGCTCGTCGTCGGCGATGAGCATCGCGGCCTCGCGCGCGGCCGCGGCCGGGGGATCCTTGCGCGTCGGATCGGCGACCGCGCCGTCGGCGGTCGCGTTGTGCACCACCACCACACCGCCGGGACGGAGCATCCGGACCGCCTCGGTGACATGGCGCGGGTGATTGATCAGCGGACCGTCGACGAAGACCAGGTCGTAGGACTCGTCGGCCAGCCGGGGTAGCACGTCGGTGGGTGTCCCGTTGATCAGTCGGGTCCGGCCCGGCGCGATCTCTGCAGCCGCGAACGACTGACGCGCGGCGCGGTGGTGTTCGGGCTCGGGGTCGATGGTCGTGAGCACGCCATCGACCGCCATGCCGTTGAGGAGCCACAGCCCGCTGACGCCCGCACCCGTGCCGATCTCGACGACCGCGTGCGCGTCGCATGCACGTGCCAGCAACGCCAGTAACGCACCCACGGACGGGGCGATCGCATCGGCGCCGAGCTCATCCGCGCGGGATCTGGCCGCGAGCAGGGCATCGTCCTCGACGATCGCCGACTCCGCGTAGTCGATGAGAGTGCTCCCGGACGACGCGGAAGGCGGGCGGGTTCCGCCGGATGAATCGGTCACCCCTCGAGGTTATGTCGCCGGGTCTCTCATACGTCGGCGGCGCGCCACCGACGGTGGAGAAAACCGAGTGGTCAGGACTCATTTGTGCAGGTCGGTGATCATCGGCCGACTTCCTCAGCTAAACCTCAGGCGTCTCATACGGCGACCACACCACGATGGGAGAAGGTTCAACTAGCGCACAAGCGATCGGCGGGGGAATGCCCTCTCAACCGTATCGTCGGTGACTCGAGGAATATCGGGTCGCCGAAGCTGGTTTAACATCGTGAACATCGCCTCACCCGATGTGATGTCCGGGGAAGGGAACTGGCCACACAAAATGACTGATCCCCTGGGGTCTGCAGAAGTCGTTCCCGGCGGAACCGCCGGATTCGACGCCACCGGCGACGAGAGTCTGATGCCGTCGTGGGACGAACTGGTGCGTGAACATGCCGATCGCGTGTACCGCCTCGCCTATCGGCTATCGGGGAATCAACATGACGCCGAAGACCTGACCCAGGAGACGTTCATCAGGGTCTTCCGCTCGCTCTCCAACTACAAGCCCGGCACCTTCGAGGGCTGGCTGCACCGCATCACCACGAATCTGTTCCTGGACATGGTGCGTCGTCGCAGCAAGATCCGCATGGAGGCGTTGCCCGAGGAGTACGACCGCGTTCCGGCCGACACTCCCGATCCGCAGCAGATCTTTCACGACGCGAATCTCGATCCCGACCTCCAGGCCGCGCTCGACGCACTGCCGCCCGAATTCCGTGCCGCAGTCGTCCTGTGTGACATCGAGGGACTGTCCTATGAGGAGATCTCGGCGACCCTCGGTGTGAAGCTCGGCACCGTCCGCAGCCGTATCCATCGCGGTCGGCAGACGATTCGTGATCACCTCAATGCCCGCGGGCACACCGACAGCAGGTCGGTGGCGGTTGGGAACGCCGGCTAGTCGCGCCCAGGTGGGACCCGTCGTCGTACGTCGGTCACCCGCCCGGAGCCACGGGAACCACTGCCGACCCGGCTTCGTTGTCATGTTCGGATAGGCTGGGTGGCCGCGCGCCGGGGTGGTGTGACGGGCACTCACGACGCCGGCGCAGTAGCGTGGAACGGATTCGACACGACGGCGAGACCGGCCGCAGCGGTGGAAGAGGTGAACGTCAGATGGAGATGGACCGAGGTCGACCCACCTCGGGGCAGCAGGGCGATGGTCCGCTACCCGCAGCGAGTCTCCGGCGACGCCGCCGCTCGGCGTGGAACCCGGCCACGTGGGCGCCCGTGACCACCTCGTTCTCGTCGAACCGCACCTACCGTGCACCGGGGACCGCCGGTGGGCGACGCTTCGCGCCGACCGAGCATCTCGCCGCCGAGGCGGTGGCAGCCTTCGTCGACGCCGAGCTGGGGATGACCGCACACATGCGCGCAACCCAGCATCTGGCGCATTGTCCCGAGTGCATGTCCGCGGTGGATGCGCAGGTGACGGCACGCTCGCGGCTACGTTCGGCCGCCGACGTCTCCATGCCGGCCGGTCTCCTCGGTCAGCTGAGCCAGATACCCACACGAGAGATCGACGTCACTCCCACCTCCGGCGATGCCGATACCGAACCGCACGGCGCCGACACCTGGCAGCGCGATCCGTCGATGAACCCGATGGCGATGCCGCCCGGGTTCCCGGTGACAGGCGCGTCGCGGGGCCGGGCCGAGCAGAGCAGCACCCGGGCGCGGATGAGTCGCTGGCGAGGCCGCTGACAGGTGGAATCACGAGAGGACAGCGAACTCGAGCAGACCTCCCGGGCCGCGGAAGACCCCCAGCCCGATGATGGTGCCGAGTCCGGCTCGGAGGCGTCACCCGGCACACCCGATCTGACGCGTTCGGTGCACACACCGGTGTCACCGCAGACCGCAGCCGTCTTCGGACGACCTTCCGGGGTACACGGCTCGTTCGCGCAGTCGTCGGACGAATCAGAACAACCCGCTCCGGAGATCGCCGCACCGGACCCGGTCCTGGCCGAGGCATTCGGGCGCCCCGCCGGCGAGAACTCGACGCTGCAGCGCGATCCACTGGCCACCTATGGCGAGCCGGACCGACCCGAGACGCCCCCGGACCCGTGGCGTGATCCCGAGAGCATGGCTGCGCTCGCCGATCCCGCAGTGAGTCGGCCGACGAGCGCCGAGCCCACCGACCCGGGACCCAGGCTGGGCATCCGAGATGTCGTGTTCGGCAAGCGTGTCAGCTGGCACGCCCTGGCGACGTTGGCGGTGCTGGCGCTGCTCGTCGGATTGTTCGGCGGCCTGATCGGGCGCTGGACCGCCGAGGTCGTCTCACCGTTGAACTCTGATTCGGTGCAGCTGTCTTCGGGCGACGATGACGGCAATGCCGCTCCACGCTCACCGGTCGCCGGCGTCGCCCGGGCCGTGGAGAAGTCGGTGGTGGCCATCGATGTCCGGACCTCGAGTTCGGTGGGGACCGGGTCGGGCTTCATCATCGACAAGAGTGGCTACATCGTCACCAACAATCACGTGGTCTCGATGGCCGCCAACGACCGCAACGCCAAGCTCGAGGCGGTTTTCTTCGATCGGACGCGGGTGCCGGCACGCATCGTCGGCCGGGATACGAAGACCGATCTGGCGGTCGTCAAGGTCGACAACGTCGACAACCTGACGGTGTCCCGGCTCGGGGACTCCGACAAGCTCCAGATCGGCGAGGAGGTCGTCGCGTTCGGGTCGCCGTTGGGCCTGGACCGGACCGTGACCAGCGGCATCGTCAGTGCGCTGCACCGTCCGGTGCCGTTGCGACCGGATGCGGAGTCCGACACCGATGCCGTGATCGACGCGATCCAGACCGATGCGGCGATCAATCCCGGCAACTCCGGTGGGCCGCTCGTCAACGACGACGCCAAGGTGGTCGGCATCAACACCGCCGGTCTGGTGCCCGGCGGAGGTTCGATCGGCCTCGGATTCGCCATCCCGATCAATCAGGTGATCCCCATCGCGCAGACGTTGATCCGCAACGGGGAAGTGCATCACCCGCAGATCGGGGTGAACGCCAGCTCGGTACGCAACGACCGCGTGCTCGGTGCGCAGGTCCGCAACGTGGTCGCCGGCGGACCCGCGGACAAGGCGGGCGTACGGGAAGACGATGTCATCACCTCGTTCAACGGCCGGACCATCGAGAGCGCCGATGAATTGACGGTCGCGGTCCGGACGGCGAAGATCGATGACACGGTGCCGTTCACCTATTGGCGTGACGGTCGCACCTTCACGGGCACGATCACGCCGGCGAGCGACTGACGGCACGAACCGGAGCGGTTCGTGCCTCGAATGATGGGGACGAGGAATGTTCAGCAGTATCGGGTGGGGTGAGATCGCCGTTCTGATGGCTGCGGGCCTGATCATCCTCGGGCCCGACCGGCTGCCCGGCGCGGTCTCATGGACGATGAAGTCGCTACGTCAGGTCCGCGACTACGCGACCGGTGCGACGAATCAACTCAAGGACGAACTGGGCCCGGAGTTCGATGAACTGCGCAAACCGCTGTCCGATCTGAACGAGCTCCGCGGGATGACACCGCGTGCGATCGTGACGAAGCATTTGTTGGACGGCGACGACTCGGTGTTCAACCTCGGGCTGGATGCGACGACCGTCGACCGCAACACCACGGATACGCCGGAGATCAAGCCGGTCTCGGCGCCGATGCCGAATCCCCGTGAGACGCAGAGCGATCCGACGGCGACACGCACCCGCAGCGTCGCCGACTGGGACGCCACCTAGGGCCCAGGGCCAGCGGCCGCCACCGAGCCGCCGACGATGCGGTGGGTCCGGCTCAGCCGTGACGGGTGGTGTCGATTCCCAGGCTCATCCCGGCGAGGCCGCGTCGACGAACGGCGAGCTTGTCTGCGATGGCGCGTAGAGCCGAACCGACGGCGGACTCCGGCGCGGACAGGACGACCGGCACACCCACATCGCCGCCTTCGCGCAGACTGGTCTCCAGGGGTACCTGACCGAGCAACTCGACCGGCGCGCCGACCGCACGAGACAGCCGCTCGGCCACCATCGCCCCGCCGCCGGACCCGAAAGGCTCCATCCGGGAGCCGTCGGGCAACTCCATCCAGGACATGTTCTCCACCACACCCAGGATCTTCTGGCGGGTCTGCAGGGCGATCGCGCCGGCGCGTTCGGCGACCTCCGCGGCGGCCTGCTGCGGCGTGGTGACCACGAGGATCTCCGCGCCCGGGATCAATTGCGCGATGGAGATCGCCACATCGCCGGTGCCGGGTGGGAGATCGAGGAGCAGAACGTCGAGGTCACCCCAGTAGACATCGGCCAGGAACTGTTGCAGTGCACGATGCAGCATCGGTCCGCGCCAGGTCACCGGGGTGTTGCCGTCGGTGAACTGGCCGATCGATATGAACCTCACGCCGTGGCTCATCGGCGGCATGATCATTCGTTCGACCTGCGTCGGCTTGGCGTCGCTGCCCAGCATGCGCGGTACCGAATGGCCGTAGATGTCGGCATCGAGGACGCCGACCGAGAGGCCGCGCTCGGCGAGCGCGGTGGCGAGGTTGACCGTGACACTCGACTTGCCGACGCCGCCCTTGCCGGAGGCGACGGCGTACACGCGGGTGAGAGAACCGGGCTGGGCGAACGGGATCACGGGCTCGGCCTTGTCGCCGCGCAGCTTCTTGCGCAGCTCCGTGCGTTGTTCGTCGTCCATCACGTCGAGCTCGACCCGAACCGTGCCCACCCCGGGGACATCGGCCACGGCATTCTCCACGCGCCCGGAGATCTCCGTTTTCATCGGGCATCCGGACGTCGTCAGATAGACGACGACGTCGACGCTCGCGTCATCGTTGACCGCGACAGACTTGATCATCCCCAGGTCGGTGATCGGTTTCCCGATCTCCGGGTCGTTGACCTTGCTGAGCGCAGCGCGGACCGCTGATTCGGTGGGTAGAACTCCGGTAGTCATCACCTGCCAGCTTAACCGCCGGACGAACGTCGCCGTCCGCCCGTCCCGTGCGCGGTCAGGCGCCCGGTCGAGGTGTGGTCGTGGTCGCGACGGCGCCTCCCGGCTTCTTGCGCTTGGGAGCAGCGGACGACGGTGCCGGCTTCGGGGGCTGCAACTGCGGCGGCAGCAGATTGGGCGGCACCAGACCGGGCGGGAGGCAGATCGCACCCAGGCACGTGGGGTCCGGGGTACTGCTCTCCGGGCTCGACGGGGACGAGGAGCTGTCCCCGGGAGACGTCGGCGTCGACGAGGTCGATGGTTTCTTCTTCTTCGACGACGTCGCGGCCTTCTTGTGCTTCGGTTCCGGAATCGGGTTGGTCGGCATCACGCCGGTTGCGTATGCGGCCGCCCAGCTCAGCACGTTGGCCACGTACTCCATCGAATGGTTGTAGCGGAGGACCGCGGCGACCTTGTTCTTCTCGGCCATGATGTCGGCCACCCCGGCGCACAGGTAGCGGCCGGCGGAATACGTCGCATCGAAGACGTTATTCGGATCGGCCTTGCCGTCGCCGTTGGCGTCGGAGCCCCAGCTCGCCCACGTACTCGGGATGAACTGCATCGGGCCCATCGCGCGGTCATGGGAACTGTCCCCGTCGATGCGTCCACCATCGGTGTCGTGGATCACCGCATTGCCCGCGAGGGAGCCGTCGAGGATCGGACCCTCGATCGGGTTGATGGTGGTTCCGTACTGGTCGACGGAACCGTTGGAGGCGTGATTCGACTCGATGCGCCCGATTCCGGCCAAGAGGAACCATGGCAACCTGCATTGCGGCGACTCGGCGTCGATGCGGTTAGCGGCCAGCTTGTATGCCTGAAGGACCACGCCGGGAATGCCGAGCGGTCCGCTCGGGAGCGAGCCGGTGATGCGGAACTGAGGTGTCAGCGCCGGTTCGACGGTCTTGGGTGGCGGTGCCGCGAACCCGAGGAGTGTCACCGGGGTGCCGGGCGCGATCTCTGCGGCCGCAGCCGGGACGCTGTCGGCGGTGGTCTCCACGGCGGCGATCACCGAGCCGCTCGACGCACTCGACGTCGCAGCGCCCAGCATCATCGCCCCGACCAGCACACCGCCCGTGCCGACGGCCATCGCGCGCCGGGGAAGTCGTGGACGGCGCGGTCCCTGGGCACGATGAAAGACTCGGGGACTCATCGGGTATGCCCCGGCGTCATCGTCCCACCCCTCGCCGATGGTTGCTGCGCCACCGACATCGACTGCCTGTCCACACCCACTCCGATTGTGTTCGGGTACTCATGCTGGTCCGCCCCCCGTGATCCCGCGGATCGTCGCCGGGCCCGCTGGCGGAAATCCGCTGGTGAATCGCCGTATGCGAATCCACCTGGCGAATCCCCGAGTCCCTGTACCGGGGCCGGCCGACGTGTGACCCACGATACATATGGGTCGGGCGCCCCAGTACAAGAACCTGACAATTCTTGGCCACATGCAACTGATCGCCGGATGAACGGGCTCGCGTTACCGACGCGGGCGCATCACGCGGTCGACGATGAATCCGCCTCCGGGCGACCTCGGCGCTGACGGGCCCGATCGCGATCGGCGTCGTCGAGCGTGTCAGACCTGTCCGCCAGCCGATCGGTGAGCTCGGTCAGCAGGTCGTCGAACTCCTTGCGGAGGTAGTCGCGGGTCACCGTGTCGCCGACGGCCAGACGCACCGCGGCCAGTTCGCGCGCCAGGAACTCCGTGTCCGCTTTCGTCTGCGCGGCCCGCATCCGGTCCTCGTCCAGGGCGACCTTGTCGCGGTTCTCCTGGCGGTTCTGGGCCAGGAGGATCAGCGGTGCGGCGTACGCGGCCTGGGTGGAGAACGCGAGATTGAGCAGGATGAACGGGTACGGATCCCAGCGCCAGGACACGGCCACGAGGTTCAGGGCCACCCACACGATGACCGCGACCGTCTGGATCGCCAGGTAGCGGCCGGTGCCGAGGAACCGCGCGATCCGTTCGGCGTACACGCCGACCACATCGGAGTCGAGGTTGAACGAGATCCGACGGCCCTGGCGTGGGGTGTCGAGTCGGCGGCCGGATTGTTCGATGCTCACGCACCAGCTCCTGCGGTGTCGGCGCCGGCGATGCCGACGATCGGGCCGGTGTCCTCGGGCTCGGTCTCACGCCAGTCGCGGGGGAGCAGTTCATCGAGCAGGTCGTCGACGCTCACTCCGCCGAGCAGATGGCCTTCTTCGTCGACCACCGGACCGCACACCATGTTGTAGGTGGCGAAATACCGGGTGACCGCCTCCAACGAGTCCTGCGGGTGCAGCCGCGACAGGTCGGTGTCGAGAATGCCGCCCACGATGTTCGCGGGAGGCTCGCGCAGCAACGCCTGCAGATGGACACAGCCGAGATACTTGCCGGTCGGAGTGGACGTCGGTGGCCGAACCACGAACACCAGGCTGGCCGCGGCGGGCGTGACATCCGGATCACGCACGCGCGCAAGTGCTTCCGCGATCGTCGTCGAGGCGGTGACGATGATCGGCTCGGAGGTCATCAGACCACCCGCGGTATCCGGTGAGTGGGTGAGCAGCCGGCGGACGGGCTCGGAGTCCTCGGGATCCATGCGCTCGAGCAGGGATTCCGCCTCCGAGTCGGGTAGTTCGCCGAGCAGGTCGGCGGCGTCGTCGGGGTCCATCGCCTCCAGGACGTCCACGGCACGCTCGAGCTCGAGATGGGACAGCATGTCGGTCTGGTCGTCCGGTGGCAGCTCCTGGAGGATGTCGGCCAGACGTTCGTCGTCGAGGGCGGCCGCGATCTCATCCCGGCGCTTCACCGGTAACTCGCGTAGCGCGTTGGCGACGTCGGCGGCCCGCATGCCCTCGAACTGCATCAGCGCTTGCGCCACACCCTGTCCGGGCAGATTCAACTCCGTCTGGGTGAGTCCGCTGACCCGATGCCAGTCGACGACGTGGGTCTCGCCGCGGCGGCGGAGGCCCTTGCGGCCGGTACGTACCGCGACGCGCGACACGACCCAGTCGCGGGTGCGGGTCCGTTCGATGCCGAGGTCGACGACGGTGACGTCCACTCCGGCGAGGTCGGCGAGGTCGGGGTCGTCGACCCGGACGCGCGAATCGAGGACCTGGCCGATCGCGAGCGCCTCGCCGGGACGGAGATGAAGGCGCCGCAGACTCACCGTTCCCGTGTTGAGGGTGACCGCATTGGGCTCGATGGCGGTGACACGCAACATCGGGACGAAGATCCGTCGGCGCGTGGTCAGTTCGACCGCGAGCCCCAGGGCGCGTGGCTGCTGACCGCCCATCCGGATGGCGATCACGACGTCACGGACGCGGCCGATCGACTCGCCGTCGGGCCCGAGCACGGCCAATCCGACCAACCTGGCCACGAACACCTTGCTCACCGACGACATAGTCGTAAGGGTAGTGGCATCGGGATGCACGCTGCGTACATCCCGACGGCGGGTTGGTGGCGGTGGAGGGCGCACGCGTTGTCGACTTCCGTGTACCCGACTAACGTGCGCCGTGGAGGCACGTTCCTGCGGCCCGCCGCGCCGGACGACGCCGCCGAACGGTGCCCGACGGCGCCGACGACCAGTGGAGGACGCGAGATGACCAATCCGATGCGCCGCGAGACCCCGGGCCTGCCGACGCCACCGACGGGATGGCCGATCGGTTCCTACGGAACCTATGCCGAGGCGCAGCGCGCCGTCGACTATCTCTCGGATCAGAACTTCACCGTGCAGGACGTGACCATCGTCGGCGTGGACCTCATGCAGGTCGAGCGCGTGATCGGGAGACTCACCTGGGGCAAGGTGGTCGGTGGTGGGATCGTTTCCGGTGCGTGGCTCGGACTCTTCTTCGGTCTGCTCGTCTCGCTTGTGGTGACCGGTGCCGGTTTCGCGCCCGTCGTCTTCGGCTTGGTCGGCGGCATCATCTTCGGCGTGATCTCGACCACCATTCCGTACGCTGCGACCCGCGGTCAGCGCGACTTCGCCTCGACGATGCAACTCGTCGCCGGACGATACGACGTGCTGTGTGATCCGCGCAGTGCCGAGCAGGCACGCGACATGTTGAGCCGTCTGGCCAACTGACACCCGACGGGCCGAGGCCCGACTCGGCATGGTGAATTCGCCAGGGTGAAACCGTCCTGCAGTTCGCCGGAGATCACGATTCTGTACGTTCTGGCACGCTCATGCCGAATGTGTTGCATGTCACGAATGTCGAGATATAACGTTACGCAGACGCTGACCGGTGTGTGGCCTCGAGTCCTACACCGTGACGACATCGAGGAGGCTGCGTGCGGTTCCGGGCTGGGAGTTCCGAATTCGGTCGATCTCCACGGCGCGTGCGGCGAAAGCTGGTGATGGCGACGGTCGCACTGGCGACTGCGCTCCCGATCGTCACCGCTTGTGGGTCCGGCTACACGCCTCGGGTGATCAACATCTATCCGCCCGCCGACGGGGCGTCGTTCATCGACAAGGTCGGACAGAAGTGCAGCCAGGAATCCAATGGCGCATACAAGATCGTGACCACTCCGTTGCCCAAGGCGGCCGATGATCAGCGACTGCAGCTGGCGCGCCGACTGGCAGGCAACGATCACGGTTTGGATCTGATGGGAATGGACGTCGTCTGGACCGCCGAGTTCGCCGATGCCGGCTGGCTCGTCCCGGTACCGGATGACCTGGCCCGCAACGTCGCAGCGGTGAGTCTCGGTGGCCCGCGCGAGACGGCGACCTGGAAGACGCCGGACGACACGCGTAAGCGGCTGTATGCGATCCCGACGTGGACCAACACCCAATTGCTCTGGTACCGGCCCGATGTCCTGCGTCAGTACCTCAACAAGGTACGGCCACCGAGTACCTGGGATGAGATGCTCGCCGACACCGAGGCGATCCGCGCCAAGGGCGGGCCGAGCTACATCATGGTGCAGGGCAAGCAATACGAAGGACTGATGGTCTGGTTCAACTCGGTTCTCGTCAGCGCGGGCGGTTCGGTGGTGGACCCCAACGATCCGAACAAGCAGACGCTCAACGACACTCCCGCGCATCGCGAAGCCACCCTGCGGGCCCTGCGGACACTGAAGGCGGTCGCGACGGCACCGGGCCACGATCCGTCCCTGACCAACTCGGACGAGTCCTCCGCACGCCTCGGCATGGAGAACGGCAACGCGACCTTCGAAGTCAACTGGCCGTTTGTGTTCTCATCCATGCGCAGCAACGCCGCCGCGGGCGACGTGCCGTTCTTTCCCGAGATGGCCAAATTCGGTCCGATGTTCGCCGACCCGGACAACCCGCCCGCCGACAGCGACCTGGCGCCGGTGAACCGGGTGGTCCGGACGAAGTTCAACTTCGCGCCCTATCCGGGCGTCAGTCCCGACCTGCAGACCAGGACGACCCTGGGCGGGGTCAACATCGCGGTGGCGAGTACATCGCAGCAGAAGGACCTCGCGTTCCAGGCCGCGGCCTGTCTCACGAATCGTGATGCGCAGAAGGTCTATTCGATCGAGGGCGGTACTCCGCCGACGATCGCATCGCTCTACGACGACCCGGACTTCCAGGCCGCTTACCCGATGGGCAACGACATCCGCGACCAACTCCGCGAGCAGACGGCGGCCCTGCGTCCGGCATCGCCTGACTACCAGGCGATCTCGACGCTGGTCACGGCGACTCTGAGTCCCGTCGGTGCATGGAATCCGGAGACGATGGTCGACGAACTCGCCGATCAGGTCCAGCGCGCGATCGACGGAGAGGGACTGATCCCATGACCACGGGAGACAACGATGATCCGCGTTCCCGGTCGGGACGGCATGCCATGCCCGACGAGAACGCCACCCCGCGCGAGCCCTCGGTTCGACCGCCAGAGGTGAACCGGCAATCGGGGACCGGCGCCGACGGCGCAGCAGGCTCGTGGGTTCCGCCGCAATCCGATGCGGCGGCCGGACGGGCTCCGGAGTTCCCCTCGGCCGCATCGACCGCGCCGGCGGGGGCCGTCGCCACGGCGACCCGGCCCGAGGTCGATCAACCGGCCACGAAGAAAAAGGGGTTGAGCGAGGGGAAGTCGGCCGAGCGACGGCTGGCCTTCTGGTTGGTCGCACCGGCTGCGGTGATGATGTTGCTGGTGACCGGATATCCGATCATCTACGCCTGCTGGCTGTCGCTGAACAAGATGAGCCTCTCGGCGCCGGGGGAGCGGGAATTCGTCTGGTTCGGCAACTACGTGACGGTCCTGACCTCGAATTACTGGTGGACCTCGTTCTTCATCACCCTGGGGATCACGGTGGTGTCGGTGGCCATCGAACTGGTTCTGGGTATGGCGATCGCACTCGTGATGCATCGGACGATCTTCGGCAAGGGCACGATCCGTACCGTCGTGCTCATCCCGTACGGCATCGTCACCGTCGCGGCGGCGTTCTCCTGGTACTACGCCTGGACGCCGGACACCGGGTACCTCGCCAATCTGCTGCCCGATGGCAGTGCGCCGCTGACCCAACAGTGGCCGTCGCTGGCGATCATCGTGCTCGCCGAGGTCTGGAAGACGACGCCGTTCATGGCGCTGCTGCTGCTCGCCGGTCTCGCCCTGGTCCCCGACGACCTGCTCAAAGCCGCGCAGGTGGATGGTGCCGGCGCCTGGACTCGGTTGTGGCGCATCATCATTCCGTTGATGAAGCCGGCCATCCTGGTCGCCCTGCTGTTTCGTACACTCGACGCATTCCGAATCTTCGACAACATCTACGTGTTGACCAGAGGCTCCAACAACACCTACTCGGTGTCGATGCTGGGCTATGACAACCTGTTCAAGGCCTTCAACCTCGGTGTCGGGTCGGCGATCAGCATCCTGATCTTCATCTGCGTCGCGCTCATCGCGTTCATCTTCGTCAAGGGCTTCGGCACCGCCGCGCCCGGCTCCGATACCGAGGGGAGGTAGGGCCGGTCATGTCACGAAGTCTGTCCAGCAAGGCCTGGTGGACCATCGCCAACCTGCTGGTGGTGCTGTACGCCGTCATCCCGCTGCTGTGGATCATCAGCTTGTCCTTCAAGCCGCCGGGCGCGGTGAAGGACGGGAACTTCATTCCGCAGCAATGGACGTGGGACAACTACAAGGGCATCTTCGACACCAGCGTGTTCACCAGTGCGCTGCGTAACTCGGTCGGCATCGGTTTGATCACCACGATCATCGCGGTGCTCCTGGGCACCATGGCCGCATATGCGGTTGCGCGCCTGGATTTCCCGGGGAAGAAGTTGCTCATCGGTGCTGCGCTGCTCATCGCGATGTTCCCGCAGATCTCGTTGGTCACACCGCTGTTCAACATCGAGCGAAAGATCGGCCTGTTCGACACCTGGCCCGGCCTGATCCTGCCGTACATCACATTCGCACTGCCGTTGGCGATCTACACGCTCTCGGCCTTCTTCCGTGAGATCCCCTGGGAACTGGAGAAGGCGGCGAAGATGGACGGCGCGACACCGTGGCAGGCCTTCCGTAAGGTGATTGCGCCATTGGCCGCCCCGGGCGTCGTCACCGCCGCCATCCTGGTGTTCATCTTCGCGTGGAACGACCTGCTCCTGGCACTGTCGTTGACATCGACCGAGCGCGCGATAACGGCACCGGTGGCCATCTCCAACTTCACCGGTGACTCTCAGTTCGAGGAACCGACCGGATCGATCGCGGCTGCCGCTGTGGTCATCACCATTCCGATCATCATCTTCGTCTTGTTCTTCCAACGTCGAATCGTGGCCGGCCTGACCTCCGGCGCCGTGAAGGGATAACCCATGGCCGAGATCATCCTGGACAAAGTGACCAAGCAGTACCCGGACGGGTCGACGGCGGTCCACGAGGTCGACGTGGACATCGCGGACGGCGAGTTCATCATCCTGGTCGGTCCGTCGGGCTGTGGGAAGTCGACGACGCTGAACATGATCGCCGGGCTCGAGGACATCACGTCGGGCGAATTGCGCATCGAGGGTCAGCGCGTCAACGAACGCGCTCCGAAAGACCGCGACATCGCCATGGTGTTCCAGAGTTACGCGCTCTACCCGCACATGACGGTGCGCGAGAACATCGCGTTCCCGCTCACGCTGGCCAAGATGAGCAAGTCTGATATCTCGGCCAAGGTCGACGAGGCGTCCAAGATCCTCGACCTCGGTCCCTACCTCGACCGCAAGCCCGCCAACCTGTCCGGTGGGCAGCGCCAGCGGGTCGCAATGGGACGCGCGATCGTCCGGGCGCCCAAGGCGTTCCTGATGGACGAGCCGCTGTCGAACCTGGACGCCAAGCTCCGCGTCCAGATGCGCACCGAGATCGCCCGGCTGCAGAATCGGCTCGGCACCACGACGATCTACGTCACCCACGACCAGACCGAGGCGATGACGCTCGGCGACCGGGTGGTGGTGCTGCGCGGTGGTTACGTGCAGCAGATCGGTACTCCGCAGGAGTTGTACAACCACCCGGCCAACCTGTTCGTGGCCGGCTTCATCGGTTCACCGGCGATGAACTTCCTGCCGGGACGCCTCGGGGGTGATGCCATCGAGACCCCGATCGGTCGGATCGCGGTCCCGAACCATCAGCAGATCGTCGACAATGCGCAGAAAGCGCAGAGTAACGGCGAGGTCTTGGTGGGCATTCGGCCGGAACACCTCGAGGACGCCACTCTGGTCGACTCGGCGGCCCGGTCCGACGGGGCCACCTTCACCGCTGCCGTCGACGTCATCGAGTCGATGGGCTCGGACAACTACGTCTATTTCACGGTCGACGCACCACATGCGGCCAGCGACGCACTCGCCGAGCTCTCCGCGGACGCGGGCGCCGAGATCGGTGGCGGACAGATGATCGCCCGCGTCTCCCCAGAATCGGGTATCACGCGTGGTGGCAACGCCGAACTGTTCTACGACCCGTCGAAGGTGGCGGTCTTCGACCTGTCCTCCGGGGCCAACCTGCGCTTGGAATGATCGGTTCGCAGGGGGCGTAGGGGTGTCGTGTTCAGACTGTTCCCACCCCGGTCCCTGAGCTGAGAGGCGAGCTTGCGTGTGTGACCACCGCCGCTCCCTGAGGAGCGAGCTTGCGGGCGGGGCCACGCCGGTCCCTGAGGAGCGAGCTTGCGGGCGGGGCCACGCCGGTCCCTGAGGAGCGAGCTTGCGGGCGGGGCCACGCCGGTCCCTGAGGAGCGAGCTTGCGAGCGTGGCCACCCCGGTCCCTGAGGAGCGAGCTTGCGAGCGTCACGAAGGGTCGGCCCTTCGTGACGCATCCTCGCAGGCTCGGAGGCTCCTCAGGGACCGGGGTTGTCGTGCGTTCGCGGGGGTGTCTCTACGGTCCCTGCGTAGCGAGCTTGCGGGCCGGGCGGGGCCACCCCGGTCCCTGAGGAGCGAGCTTGCGGGCGGGGCCACCCCGGTCCCTGAGGAGCGAGCTTGCGAGCGTCACGAAGGGTCGGCCCTTCGTGACGTTCCTCCGCTGGCGCTCCGGAACTCCTCAGGGACCGGGGTTGTCGTGCGTTCGCGAGGGTGTCTCTACGGTCCCTGCGTAGCGAGCTTGCGGGCCGGGCGGGGCCACCCCGGTCCCTGAGGAGCGAGCTTGCGAGCGTGGCCACCCCGGTCCCTGAGGAGCGAGCTTGCGAGCGTCACGAAGGGCCGGCCCTTCGTGACGCATCCTCGCAGGCTCGGAGGCTCCTCAGGGGTCGGGTTGGCATCCTCGCAGGCTCGGAGGCTCCTCAGGGGTCGGGTTGGCATCCTCGCAGGCTCGGAGGCTCCTCAGGGATCGGGTTGGCATCCTCGCAGGCCGGTGGTGGCGTTCGTCGGCTCTCAGGCCGGCGACTCAGGGGCGGTTGGGGACGCTCGCGCCTCAGCGGCGGCGGCGACGACCCATGTCGTGCAGCTGCCGGAGGATCTCCTCGTCCCAGATGTGTTTGCGGACCAGGCGATAGCGTTCGCACGCCAGCCACATGTAGAGCTCGGCATCGCTCTCGAGGTCGGGGCGGATACCTGCCCGGTGGGCCATCCTCACCACCGGCAGGAACTCCTCGCCGAACCATCGGCGGGCGACGTCTGTGCGGCTGACGAACTCGCCCATCTCCTGGCCGAGGCGAAACCCCCAGGCCTCGACGTTCTCGGCGAGCTCGGCGTAGTCGAACGGGTCCGCCAGCCGGATCTTCTCCGCCTGGGCGCCGGACAACGGGACCCGCGAAAGGAAAAGCCTCCGATGGTCTTTGAGCAGCAGGTCCGATTCGGCGTTGATGCCCTCGGGGGAGATGCGGGTGTGGATCTCGGTGACGTATGCGTCGATGGTGTGGAAGTGGCGGGCGATCGCGATCGACACGCGATGGTGGCCGTCGAGCACGAAATGCATCGATCCGACCCGGTAGAGCTGGACGGGCGGTACCGACTCGCCGCGTCGCTGCGCGGCCGCGAGGCGTTGCCAGCGCTCGCGGATCCGCGACGATGTGGGACGGAAGTACCGATCGAAATCCTTTGTGCGGTCGACACTTCCGACGATCGAGTCAACTTCGACCTGCTGCAGTCCGAGGTAGGTCTCGCCGATACGGCCGAGCGCCGCGACGACCTCGTCGAACGGCAGGATCGTGTTCACGTCGGCCGGCTGACGGGTGAACCACGCCATCAGGCGCGACATCTCGGCATGCCGACGCATGCGCGTGAAGTCGTTCTCGGCGTCCGCGTCCGGGAATCCCGTGTCACGAGCCATGACGTCGCCTGACGATCCGGAACTCGCGGGTGCCGGGTTCGATGTCGAACTGGCAATAACCGACCACGTTCATCGAGATGGTGTCGTCGCCGATCATCTTGTCGGTGGGCCGTGTGCCGTAAGGGTGCACGTGTCCATGGACGAGGAGTGTCGGACGTAGCGTCCGAACCAGTCCGTGATAGCAGTCGAAGCCGCGATGCGGCGCGTCGTCGCCATCGCCGATCCCGCGTGCGGGGCTGTGGGTCAGCAGGATGTCGGGGGTCGGGCGTGTGCAGGTCAGACGCCACGATCGCATCCGCTGGCGAACGTCGCTGTATTGGTTGGGGCCCTCGTTGTAGCGGCGGCAGCCGCCCAGACCGCTGATCCTCAGGCCTGCGACGTCGACGGTGCGTCCGTCGGCGTTGATCGCGCCGCGCGGCCCCGGCTCATCGCTGGGCAGGCCGGCCCGCAACCATCCGGCCCGTCCCCGGCGATAGCCGGACAGGTCGCGGTCGTGGTTGCCCGGCACGAAGACACAGGGGGCGTCGCACAGCGTCGCGAGCACCTCGAGGTAGTCGAAGGGCAGATCGCCGGCGCCGAGGATGACGTCGGGACGGCCTTCGATGCCGACCCCGAAGGTCAGTGAATCCACGACCTCGTCCGCCACCGCCAGGACACGTACCATCCGTCCAGGCTATCGCCTGCTGTGACGTAATCCGTGATTCTCCGGATCGACGCCGGGCACCACTTTGCCATCTCTTTACCATTTGGCGCTGTGACCCGTTGATCCGCAACGATTTTGGTGTCCAGCGGCGTTCTGTAACGGCGTCGTGTCCGAGCCGTAAAGTTCCATGTGGAGTAGTGCCATATGGAAATAAATGGTGTTAGCTTCTCCATGACCCGGTAGGTCCCCGGGTGCACAGTCCGATCAGCACCGTTCTGAGGTCGCCGCCGCCCGAGGACGGCTCGGGGACCCTTGCGCCTTCTGTCGACACTTCGCGGCGAGAGGCACCGGGGCAGCGCCAGTCACGAAGAGAAAGTTCGGATACATGACCTCATCTGATCAGCCGGTGGGAGAAGTCCAGGTCCACCCCACGCCGTCGCCGCCGGGCACCGGTGCCTATCAGCGATTCGTCAACTGGGCATCCCAGGACACGATCGAGGACTTCTCGCTTCGATACGCACCCAAGTCATTTCGAAAATGGTCTCCGATGGCGTGTTCGATCGCGGCACTCGGCGGCATCGCCTACCTGGCCGACTACTCGATCGGCGCGTCGATCGCGGTGGCCCACGGTACTGCGAGCGCCCTGGTCGCGATCATCGTCGCCGCGGTGACCATCTTCCTGACCGGTATCCCGATCGCGTACTACGCGGCCAAGTACAACATCGACATGGATCTGTTGACCCGTGGTGCCGGTTTCGGCTACTTCGGATCGACGCTGACCAGCCTGATCTATGCGAGTTTCTGCTTCATCTTCTTCGCACTGGAGGGATCGATCATGGCGCAGGCCATGAAACGGGCCTTCCACATACCGCTGCCGCTCGGCTACATCATCGGTTCGCTGATCATCATCCCGCTGGTGTTGTACGGGATGACCGCGTTGGCGAAGTTCCAGGTGTGGACGCAACCATTGTGGCTCATCCTGTTCGTCGCGCCCATCGTGTTCATCGCGGTCGCGGATCCGGAGGGCTTCAACGGATTCCTGTCCTGGGCGGGTGACGGCGGTACCTCACGGGTGACTGCGATCGGTGTCGGCGCCGGGGCGGGCGTCGCACTCTCGCTCATCGCCCAGATCGGTGAGCAGGTCGATTATCTGCGATTCATGCCGGAGAAGTCCGAGACCAACCCGGTCCGGTGGTGGGGGGCGGTCCTGTGTGCGGGTCCGGGTTGGGTGATCCTCGGCGCCGCCAAACAGATCTGTGGCGTCTTCCTGTGCTTCTATGTGGCCGGCAAGGTCGGCTTCACCGCGGCCACCGAACCGATCGAACAGTTCCTCGGCGGGTTCGGATCGGTGATCCACAACAACGCGGTGGCCCTCGGGCTCGCGACCCTGATGGTGTTGCTGTCCCAGATCAAGATCAACGTGACCAATGCGTATTCGGGGTCCTTGTCGTGGTCGAACTTTTTCAGCCGTGTCCTGCACGTCCACCCGGGCCGCGTCGTCTATCTGGGCCTGCACATTGCCATCGCCCTGGCGCTGATGCTGGGCAACATGTTCGCGGTCCTGAACACCATCCTCGGCTTCTACTCGAATGTCGCCATCGCGTGGGTGGGAGCGATCGTGGCCGACCTGATCATCAACAAGCCGCTCCTGAAGCTGAGTCCGTCCTACGTCGAGTTCAAGCGCGCGTATCTCTACTCGATCAATCCGGTCGGATTCGTGTCCATGATGGTCGGCTCCGTCTTGTCGATCATGGCTTTCTACAACGCCTTCGGTGATTTCATGGCTGCTTGGTCGCCATACCTGGCCTTGGCCGTGTCATTCATTCTCTCGCCGATCATCTGCATCGCCACCAAGGGTAAGTACTACCTCGCTCGCCCGAACCCGATCCGCGAGGAGATCGAGAAGGAGCCGGCCTGGGCCGGACAGACGTTGCTCGACATCGTCGACAACAAGCGCTATGAACTTCCGGACATGGTGCACCACTGCCCGTTCCACAACGGCACGATCTCCTCGTTGACCTGCACGTTGACCAAGGATTGTCACGACCAGTGCAAGACGCCCGAGTACACCGAGACGGTGACCGCCGACGAACTGCGCGCGCAGTCCTCAGGTGCGATGGTCTGAGCTCGGTGGTCGGCAACTCCTGCTGTCCCGCATCGGTATCCGCAGCGGGACAGCAGGAGTCCGTCAGGAGTCGAGCTCTGCGATGACGCGGAACTCCATGTCGTCGGTGTCGGCGAGGAACACGGGTTGTTGAGTGTGGCTGCCGCGCATGTGCACTTCTCCGCGTGGGCCCGAGTACGCGACCCGTGCCGAGGTCCGGGCGATGTCACGCACGTCGAGACTGCGGGCGGCGGCCGACAATGAGGCGAGCAGGAGCATTCCCTCGTAGCAGGATTCACCGATGTTGTTCAGTGCCGGCGCGCAGCTGCCCAACCGCTGCTCGTAACGGGCGCCGAACGACAGGCTCGATGGCGTGACGAGGCTCTCGAAGTACCCGCTGGCGGTGAACATCCCGTGAGTGCCGTCTTCTCCGCTCGCGTAGAGAACATCCTCGCCGATCATCATCGACAGACGCGTGTGGCGGTCGTCGAGGCCCGCCTTCGCAAAGCTGCGGTTGAACGCCGCGTTGTCGGCGCCGACCATGAGTACCAGGACCCCATCCGGGTCCGCGTGGCGGATGAGATCGAGCATCGGCTCGAACTCCCGGCTCCCCAACGGCACGAACGCGTCTCCGACGAATTTCATACCGGAAGAGTGGATGAACGAACGGGTCACGGCCGCCGTGCGTCTCGGCCAGACATAGTCATTACCGACCACGCACCAAGTGCGAACGCCTCGGTGGTCGCGCAACCACCGCATGGCGGGGAAGAGCTGTTGGTCGGGTGTCTCGCCGACCATGTAGACGCCGTCGTTCGTCTCCCCGCCTTCATAGAAGGTGGTGTACACGTACGGGACTCGGCCGGCGGTATGCGGTGTGATCACTTGCCGGGCGTTGGACAGATGCCACCCGACGACGCCGTCGACGATCCGTTCACTCACCAGACGGTCCATCGTCTGCGCCAGGCGGGTCAGCGGTGCGCCGGCATCGACGACATGCAGACGAACCGGGCGGTCGAGAATCCCTCCCGCCGCGTTGATGTCGTCGACGGCCATCTCGGCGGAGACCTCGCAGGAGGGGCCGAACATGCCGGCCGGTCCGCTGAGTGGGACCACCAGTGCGATGTCGACGGTCGGTCGGAGCGCATGCCGAGAATTGTCAGGTGAGGGGGCCACAATTGCCGCCTTGGTCGGGGACAGTGAGATCACGACGACGTGAGTCCCGCCCGGCGATCAGCCGGAGGAAAACGTGGTGTAAACATACTCCCTTCCAGCCGGGACTTCTCGTCATGATGACCGATTCATGATCGTGCACCGGTACTCTTGAGCCACCATGGAAGAGTCCGTCAATACCCACGCCGTCGGGGCGCACGTTGTCGAGGAGCTGTCACGCCTGCTGAATGCCGTGGCGCAGCAGGTGGATTCGGCGGTGTCGGTCGAGCTCGAGGGCATGACCGTCAACCAATGGCATGTGCTCGCGGCGCTGGAGGGCGGGGCCGGTGCACCCATGTCGACACTGGCCGCCGCGACGTTACTCCCCGGCCCGAGTCTCACCCGACTGATCGACGGCATGATCGATGACAACCTGGTCTATCGCAGGGTCGACGACACCGACCGTCGGCGGGTTCTGGTCTTTCAGACGCGGCGGGGCGCAACGCTGTTCACTCGTATCGGGACCCGGCTGGATGCCGCCGAGTCGGTGGCGGCCCTGCTCACCGATCCCGACGGCACGCCCGCACGGCTCCTGGAACTGATCCGGACGATCCGGGGAGTCGATTCCACCGCACTCTGAACAGAATGCCCGGTGCGGGCGCCCGCTGCTCAGAAGGAGGCGCGGGGCGCTCCCATCCCGGGGTCGATCCGGACCGGTCCGTCCTTTGACGGTGCGATCGGGAAGTCGAAGATCGCGGTGGGGATGTAGACCGTCGCACAGGAATTGGGGATGTCGACCACACCGGACAGTCGGCCCTCGATGGGTGCGGAGCCCAGCAGGAGGTAGGCCTGCTCCGGGCTGTAGCCGAATTTCGTCAGGTAGTCGATCGCGTGCAGGCAGGCGCGCTGATACGACAGGTCGGAGTCGAGGTAACGCTGCTCGCCATCGAGGGTGACCGAGGTGCCGGAGAACGCGATCCACTCCGAGTATTGCGGGTCGGTGTTGCCGGGCATGAAGATCGCGTTCTCGCTGACCCCGTAGGTCGCCATGCCCCCCTTGATGAGGTCGACGTGCAGGTCCATGAACCCGCCCATCTCGATGGCGCCGCAAAAGGTGATCTCGCCGTCGCCCTGTGAGAAGTGCAGGTCGCCGAAGGAGAGATTGGCGCCGGGAACGAAGACGGGATAGAAGACGCGGGTGCCCTTGGTGAGGTTCTTGATGTCCTGGTTGCCGCCGTTCTCCCGGGGCGGCGCCGTGCGGGCCGCCTCCGCGGCCACGCGGTCGTACTCGGCGCCGGTCAGGGTCCCGAGGATCGCGTCCTTCGGCTGTGGTGGCAGCGCCAGCGGTGGTACCCGGTCCGGGTCGGTGGCGATCAACGCGGCCTCGCGGGCATTCCATGTTCCGAGCAGAGCGGATGAGGGCGCTGTGCCCATCAGTCCGGGATGGACGATGCCGGTGTACTTGACGTGCGGAACGTGCCTCGACGTCGCGCTCTGGCCGCTGAAGTCCCAGATCGCCTTGTAGGCGTCCGGGAACTGCTCGGTGAGGAATCCGGCGCCGTTCTGGGTGGCGAAGATGCCGGTGTAGCCCCAGCCCTGCCCGGCCAGCGGACCCGAATCCTCCTGGGGGATCGGGCCGACATCGAGGATGTCAACGATGAGCAGGTCCCCGGGTTCGGCGCCTTCGATGGCGAACGGTCCCGAGAGGACATGGACGCCGTCGAGGGGTGCGTTGAGAATGTCGTCGGCGGAGTCGTCGTTGTGGATGGCGCCGTCGAACCACTCACGGCAATGGGCACGGAATGTGTCACCCGGCTTCACCGTGACCGCGGCCGGGATGTCCGGGTGCCAGCGGTTGTGGCCGACGATCTGCTGATCGGTGAACGACTTCGACGAATCCAACGGGAAGAGCAACTCGGGCACCGGACTGACCTCCTGGGGCATTATTGTTCCGTATGGAACTATTCCATCCACACGATATCTCGGAAGTGGATCGACGACGTTAATTACGTATGACGGGAATTGCTCTGGGCAGGCGGCGGAACCGGGTCCTGTGCCCGAGCGGATCCCGGGCCGTGCGCGGAAGTCTCCGTCGCGAGTGTCGACGTCGGGGCGGTGAGATGTCGTGGTGCCGGCGCGGTGCCCTACGGTAGGTCTCGTGAACGACCGTGTCCCCGATCGCATCCTGCGCCATCTCGTCGAGGTGTTCGGCGCCGAGCCGCAGCGGGCCTCCGTGACCTTCCTGGGTGTCGAGCCGATCGATGTGCTGCGCTTCGTCGACGGCGCCGACGTCGTCTACGTGACGGTGGGCTGTGCGCGGCATCCGATGGCGGAGCCGACGGACCTGCACGCCGATCCGGTCCGGGGGCCACGTGCCGAACTGGTGATACGCATGCATGGCGGGACCGCGCTGCCCGGGCTGCACCGGCGCATGGCGACGCTGGCGGCGGCGCCGTCGGTCGAGGGGCTCATTCTCGCCGAGGACGCCTTGCTCGACCTGTCCGAACCGATCTGGGATGGCGCGGCGCCGACGGCATTGATCCTCGAACCCGATGCCCTCGGCGAATTGCCGCTCGACGATCCGATGGAACCGGCCCGGTTTCTCCGGGCCATCCCCATCACTGCCAACGAGGCCGCCTGGGTGCGATTGAAGGGCGCCGACGCGCTGCGCGAGGCGTGGCGTGAGGCGGGGATCGATGTGATGGCGGCCGACCGGGCGGCCGCGAAACTGTGACGGTCAGAGCCAGTGGTGACGCCGGAACACCACCCACAGGGTCCCGCACGTGACCAGAAGGAAGAGCAGCACTGCCGGGTAGCCCCACACCACGTGCAGTTCGGGCATGTGGTCGAAGTTCATCCCGTAGATCCCCGCGACGAGGGTGGGCACCGCGGCGATCGCGACCCATGACGAGATCTTGCGCATGTCGGTGTTCTGCTGGATGCCCACTTTCGCCGCCGCCGCGCCGAGCAGGGAGGTCAGCACCTCGTCGTACTCGACGACGCGATCGATGACCGTGGTCAGGTGATCGGCGACATCCCGGAATCGACGGCGGACCTCCTTCGGTACGAGCGCGTTGTCGGCGGTCAGTCTGGCCAGTGGCCCGGTGAGCGGTGTGACCGCGCGCCGGAGTTCGAGCACCTCGCGCTTGAGGAGGTAGACGGGGTCGATGTTGAGCCAGCGCTGCGGTCCGAACACCGCCGACTCGATGGCGACGATGTCGGTCTCCATCTCGTCGGTGACCGCGAGGTAGCTGTCCACCACGAGGTCGGCGATCGCGTGCAGGACTGCGGTCGGCCCGAGCACGAGGCGTTCGGGCCGGGCTTCGAGACGACGTCGGACCCCGGACAGATGTGTGTGGTCACCGTGTCGGACCGTGATCACGAAATCCGACCCGACGAAGATCATGATCTCGCCGGTCTCGACGACCTCGCTGGCCTTCTCCATCGACTCGTGTTCGACATACTTCACCGTCCGCAGAACCAGGAACTGGGTGTCGTCGTAGACCTCGAGCTTGGGGCGCTGATGGGCGTGTACGGCATCCTCGACGACCAGTTCGTGCAGACCGAACACCTCGCCGACGCCCTGCATCTGTTCGTCGTCGGGTGCGTGCAGCCCGAGCCAGACGAACCCTTCTCCGGTCGAACGCACCTGCCGTAGGGCGTCGGAGTAGGAGATCCGGCCGGGTTGGCGCTCGCCGTCGATGTAGACCGCACAGTCGACGACGGCACGTGCCGCCGGTATCCGGATCCGGGGCAGGGGCCGTTTGTCCCGTCGCGGAGGAACGAGTCCTCCCGGACGTAGGTGCGGCATCGAAGGCACATCAGGGATGCTACTCGTAGGATCACCGCGTGCCCTTCGACGTGACCGTCTATACGACGACGCTGATCACGCTGGTCGTGATCATGGACCCGCCGGGCCAGGTGCCCGTCTTCCTGAGCCTCGTCGGACACCGCTCCCCGGAGTACCGCAAGCGGGCGGCATGGCAGGCGCCGATGGTGAGTCTGTTCGTCATCAGCGTCTTCGCCGTCGGGGGCAAGGCGATCCTGAACTACCTGCACATCGGGATCCCGGCCCTGCAGGGCGCCGGCGGACTGCTCCTCCTGCTGGTGGCCCTGCAACTGCTCACTGGTCTCGGCAACGCCGGGAATCCTCAGGCCAGTGATGATGTGAACGTCGCGCTCGTCCCACTCGGTACGCCGCTGCTCGCGGGACCCGGAGCGATCGCCGCGGTGATCGTGGGCGTCAGCGCGGTGTCCGGGGATGTCGGCGGTTACGTCGCCATCGCTGCGGCCATCATCAGCGTCCACCTCATCGTGATGATCGTGCTCCGATACTCGACCGTCCTGATCCGACTTCTCGGGGTCGGCGGGATCACCCTGCTCGCCAAGATCGCGGGCCTGCTGCTCGCGGCGATCGCCGTGCAACTCATCGCCGACTCCATCGCCGGGTTCATCGCAGCGGGCGGCTAACGTGGGGCGCGTGATCAAGCGCGCAGCGACAGCGATCCTGATGATCTGTGCCCTCGCCGTGGCGGTGGTCGGCTGCTCGGACGACGCCGACCGAGGTGAGCTGGTGGTGGGATCGACCGGGACACCGGCGATGTCCGTGATGTCCGAGGTCTACGCCGGCGCTCTGCGCAACGCGGGCAGCTCGGTGTCGACGACCATGGAGACCGGGGACTATCGCGACTTGCTCGACGACATGGACGCCGCCACCGTGGATCTCTTTCCGGCGTTCAGCGGCCTCCTGCTCGACCAACTCGCGCCCCAACTGACCCCGCAGACCCCTGATGACGTCTATAAGGACCTGAATCGTTCACTCCCGCAGGGGGTTTCCGTTGGCGATCCGACGATGGTGACAGCCACGCCGGAGGTCTTCGTCGCGGCATCGATCGCCGACCGCGGCAACGTCACGGACCTCACGGATTGTGATCGCCTGCCCGCCGGTTCGCCGCTGGTGGTCGTGGGCCGGCCGGATCAGGGGGTCATCGAAGCATTCACCGCCGCCGGCTGCCGGTTCGGCCCGGTCGAGTCCGTGGGGTCGGTGGCCGACGCGGCCGCTCGGGTCGCCACCGGCCGGGCCGTCGGGATCCTGACTCCGCTCGACGTCGCCGGCGGTGACGCAGAGGGTGCGATCGGCGACATCAGGGCCTTGCGCTCGGCGTCCCCGGCGACCGAGAGCACGACGCCGAGCACGACGTCGCCGGCGACGACCACCGACGTCGCCGCCCCGGTGGGCCCCCGGCCGCAAACTCTCGTACCGGTCTACCGCACGGGTGCGCTGTCGACAGATCAGGTGAAGACGATGAACGTGGTCGCCGGCGAGATGACCACCGCGGACCTCGCCGGGCTCGCGCAGCGGGTGAGCGAGGGCGCGAACGCACACGAGGTCGCGACCAGCTGGCTCGCCGAGCACGGACTCTGACCGACCGGGTCTGTCGACGACCTTCGCCGGAGGGTCAAGGCCGGCGGCCGCGCTCGACCGGTGGGTCGTCGGTGCTGGCCAGCGAGGAGAATCCGGGTTCGCGTCGCAACCGCGATGCCAGGTTACGACTCAGCGTGATGTTGGCCGCGGCGCAACCATGGCATGCGCCCCCGAGCGCCACGGTGACGATGCCGTCGTGGACGTCGACCAATTCGATCCGACCGCCGTGTGAGGCCGCATACATGCCGAACTCGCCCTGCAGGATCGTCGTCACCGTCTGGGCGAGCTCGCGGTCGGCGGCGCGCGCGGTATCCGAGGTACTGATGTCGCTGTGATCCGACGCTGCACCATCGTCGGCAGATGGCTCGTCGTCGGGCCAGCCGCCCGGCGCCGACAGCACGTCATAGAGGGCCGACCGCACGCGGGCGCCGTCGACCGATGTGGGTGGCGCATCGGCGAACGTGGTCTCGACCCGGCCGGGCTGTACCCGAACCGCGGTGAGAACGCCATCGTCGGCCAGAGCCCGCAGCGGACCCAGCAAACGCTCCCGGGGTACCGATCCTGTGACGCGCACGAGCCCGGGCCCCACGCGCCATCGGATGGTCGATCCGGACTCGGGATCGGCGGTGGGTATCAGCAGGACCGACACGATGCCTACCGGGTGACCGCGGCAGTGATCTGGTGCCCGATGAATCCGGCCACCCAGGCGAGCACGAACATGTAGCTCCATGCGATCGCGGGCCACTTCCAGGAGTTGGTCTCCCGGCGCAACGCGCCGATCGTCGACATGCACTGCAGGGCATAGACGAAGAACAGCAGCATGGCCACGATCGTCGGTGCCGAGAACACCTTCTCACCCTGATGAGGTCCGTCGGTGTAGGTCATCGTCGACAGTGCTTGCGACGGGTTGTCGGGATTCTCGGCCGAGGCGATCTGTCCGAGCGTCGAGACCACCACCTCGCGTGCGGCGAACGAACCGAGGATGCCGATGTCGATGCGCCAATCGAAGCCGAGGGGTTCGAACACGGGCTCGACGAATTTGCCGACGGACGCCGCGAAACTGTTCTCCATGACGTAGGAGCGGGCCGCCGCCTCGCCGGCCGTCCGGGCGTCGTCGGCGGTGGCGCCCTGGGCGAGCTGGGTGGCGACCGTGTCCGACTCGACCGTGGCGGCCTCGGTGCTGTGGGCGGGCAGCGACAGCAGCAGCCACAGCGCGACCGAGGTCAGCAGAATGATCTTGCCGACCTTGCGCAGGAACATCCGCGTGGAGTCCCACATCATCAACATCACCGATTTCGGCGACGGCGTCCGGTAGGGCGGCATCTCCATGTAGAACGGCAGCAGTCCGCTGCGCAGGGATTTCGTTCGTTTGAAGACCGCCGCCGCCAGCATCGCCGACGACCCGCCGAGGAAGTACAGGGCGAACATCACCGCGCCCTGTGCGCCGACGGGGCCGAACCGCGCATCGGGAGGTACGAGCAGGCCGATGAGCAGCACGTACACCGGGATTCGGGCCGAGCAGGTCATGAGCGGCGCGGTGATCGCGGTGGCGATACGGTCCCGTGACGACGGCAGGGTCCGGGTCGCCATGATGCCGGGCACGGCACACGCGAACGATGACAGCATCGCGACGAAGGCCCGTCCCTCCAGACCCGCCCGGCTCATCACCCGATCGGTGAGGAATGCGGCCCGCGACATGTAGCCGATGTTCTCCATCAGTGCGATGAGCAGGAACATCAGCATGATCTGGGGCACGAAGGTCAATACCGTGCCGACACCACCGATGAGCGCGGTGGACAGGAAATCGGCCAGGACCGGCGTCGACACGTGATCGGTCACGATGCCGCCGAGCCAGGAGAAGAGGTTCTCGACCCATCCCTGCAGCGGTGCGGCCACGGTGAACACGATCTGGAAGAAGACGAACATGAAGGCCAGGAACAAGGCGCTGCCCAGCATCGGGTGCAGCAACCACCGATCGATCGTCACGGTGCGGGCGTGTTCGGCCGGAGCGCGGTAGCCCGACAGCAGCACGACCGAGTTCACCCAGTCGTCGCGCTCGGGGCCCGGCTCGCATGGCGGCGGGATCGGCGGTCGGCTCCAGGACGTCGGGTCGGCCAGGAGCGCGCGGACACCTCCGAGGCTGGACACGCGCGTCCCGATCACTGCGCGAACCGGGACGCCGAGCACCTCTTGCAGGCTCGACACGTCGACCGTGCCACCCCGGGTTTCCATCTCGTCGGTCATCGTGAGGACGACCGCCACCGGAATTCCCAGGTTGAGGGTCTCTGCGACGAGAGCGAGGGATCGACGCAACGTCGTACAGTCGACGACGACCAGTGCGGCATCGGGCCTTTCGGCTGCGGGCAGCGTGCCATTGAGGAGGTCGGCGACCACCTGCTCGTCGGGGGAGATGGGGTCCAGGCTGTAGGCGCCGGGCAGATCCTCGAGTTCGATCACCGACGACGTTCCGGCCGGATCGGGTGCCGGGATCTTGGCACGGCCGACCGTGCGCGCCACGGTGACGCCCGGATAGTTGCCGGTCTTCATCCGTAATCCGGTGAGGGCGTTGAAGACAGATGTCTTGCCCGCGTTCGGGCTGCCGATGAGGGCGACGGTCCCGGTGCCATGGTCACCGCCGGAAGACCGGGAGGGGCCGGCGCCGGGTCCGTGACAGTCCGTCACTCGGTCGCCTCACACATGATCTGGGCGGCCTCTCGCGCTCGCAGGCAGATGTCGTAGTCCATCACGCGGTAGATGCTCGGATCGCGCATCGGGGCGTTGCGCACCTTGGTGACCTCGGCACCTGGTACGAAGCCGAGGCTCGCCAGCCTGCGGGTCACCTCGGGCGGGCATGTCGCCGCGATCCCCTGGACGCGTCGTCGCTCGCCGATCCTCAGATCGGCGAGACCACCGGTCACACCCATACGCGAAACACTCATCACACCCTCGATCCCCAGCGGGGTGCCGGGATGGAACCCCAACGCCAAGACTCCACCCATAGTAGGTTCGGCTTGCCTTCGTGCGGGAGGGTCTTCAGTCACCAAAACCGCCCCGCGCGAGGCGGGGCGGCCAGGGTTGTCAGGGTTGTCGGTGTTGTCCGATCGGCGCCGCTCAGTTCGCGGTCAGTTCGCCTTCGAGAGCGCCCATCCGGTCACTCGCGCGGTGATGCCCTGGTAGCCGGATGCAACGATGCGGACCCAGAGGTCGAGCAGTTTCGCGTCCGTGCCGACCAGGACCCTGGCACGGTTCTTGCGGACTCCGTTGATGATGACGTCGGCGGCGTCCTCCGAGGACATCCGCGCGAGATAGCGGTCGAAGAAGTCCGCCGACTTCTTCTGGTCGTGGTCGCCGGAGGTGGTCGCGTTGCGCGCAATGGCCGTCTTGATCCCACCCGGATGCACGCAGGTCACCTTCACCGGGTGCTTCGCCAGGATCATCTCCTGGTTCAGCGCCTCGGTGAAGCCGCGGACCGCGAACTTGGCCGAGTTGTAAGCGGCCTGCCCGGGTTCGGCGAGCAGACCGAACAGCGACGAGGTGTTGACGATGTGACCGTCACCGGACTCGATGATGTGCGGCAGAAACGCCTTCGTGCCGTTGACGACGCCCCAATAGTCGACATCCATCACGCGCTCGATGTCCTTGAACTCCGTGCGCTCGATCTCGCCGTGATGGGCGATACCCGCGTTGTTGAAGATCACGTTGACCTTGCCGTAGTGCGCCACAACGGTTTCCGCGTAGGAGAGAACCGCTTCGCGCTCGGCGACGTTGAGTATCTGCGCGTGGACCTGCGCACCGGTCTCGCCGACCAACTTCTCGGTGGCCGCGAGACCTTCCGGATTCATGTCGGAGATGGCGAGTTTGGCGCCCATCCGCCCGAGCTTCACGGCGAGGTCGCGGCCCATGCCCGACCCGGCGCCGGTGATGACGACGACCTTGTCACGAAAGTCTTTCACTGTGTACTCCTCGTTCGGATCGGGGGATCAGACGGTACGGATCAGACCGTGGGGATCAGACCGTGGGGATCAGACCGTGGGGATCAGACGGCAGCCGTCGCCGGCTGCGCCTCGGCGGCGGGGGAGGCGGTGGCGCGTTGTCCGCGACGCTCCACATCGTAGGCGGCGATGTCGAACCGCTTGGTGATCCGCCGGAAGTTGAAGGTGAATCCGGGCCACAGCGTGGTGATGTTGCCGTGGTGGTCCTTGTACCAGGAGGCGCAGCCCCCGTTGACCCACACGCTGTTGCGCAAGCTGTGCTGGATCCCGTTGTTGAACTCCCGCTGCGCGTCGAGCTTGACGTCGGTGCGGGTGATGCCTTGCGCGCGAGTGGTCTTCAGGTAGTCGACCAGATAGTTCAGCTGCGATTCGATCATGTAGACCATCGAGGTGTGGCCGAGTCCGGTCGACGGTCCGATCATCAGCATCATGTTCGGGAAGCCGTTGACGAAGGAGCCCTTGTAGCCCTGCATGCCGATCTCATCCCACACGCTGGTCAGGCTGCGACCGTCGGCGCCGACGATCTTCTCGAAGACGGGGGAGTCGGTGACGTGGAAGCCGGTGGCCACCACGATCACGTCGACCTCACGGCTGCTGCCGTCCTTGGTGACGATGCCGGTCTCGGTGATCGAGTCGATGCCGTCGGTGACCAGGTCGACGTTGCCGCGGGCTATCGCCGGGTACCAGTCGTTGGACCGCAGGATTCGCTTGCAGCCGACCTGGAACGACGGGGTGACCTTGCGTCGCAGTTCCGGGTCTTTGATGGCCCGCGCGATGTTCGCCCGGCACACGAGCTCGATCGGCTTGAGGCTCTTCGGGGAGTAGGTGAGACCGAACGCGGTGACCTCGTTCATGGCGTAGACGGCTCCACGTACCGCGGACTGGAATCCGGGCACGTTCTCGTACGCCCAGTGTTCGGCGCCGGTGTAGGCGCGTTCGGTGCGCGGCACGATCCACGGGGCGGTGCGCTGGTAAACGTCGAGTCGGTCGACGACCTCGGCGAGCTCGGGCACCAGCTGGATCGCCGACGCGCCCGTGCCGATCACGGCGACACGCTTCCCGGCGAAGTCGAAATCGTCGTCCCACCGGGCTGAGTGGACGATCTTGCCGCGGTAGGTGTCGAATCCGTCGATCGCGGGCAGGTTGGGCTCGCACAGGGGTCCGACGGCGCCGACCATGATCTGGGCGCGGACCTGATCCCGCTGACCGTCGCGGACGACATCGAGAATCCAGCGGCGTTCGTCCTCATGCCACTGCGCGTTCTCGACCTCGGTGCGGAAGCGGGTGTGGGCGCGCACGGAGTGCTCGTCGGCGACGTCGTTGATGTAGCGGTGGATCTCCGGCTGGTGGGAATACGACCGTGACCAGCGCGGATTGTGGGCGAACGAATAGGAGTAGAGCTGTGACGGGACGTCGCAGGCCGCGCCCGGATAGGTGTTGTCACGCCAGGTGCCGCCGAAGTCCGCCCCGCGATCCAGGATCACGAAGTCGTCGAATCCGTTCTGCTTGAGCTTGATGGCTGCGCCCAGGCCGGAGAAGCCTGCCCCGACGATGGCGATCTGTACATCGATCATTGTCATGGTCTCACCATAGAGGTCTACTGAATATGCGTCAATAGTCTGTTGAATGTTGGTCAATAAGGCCCTACGGTGGGGTTCATCAGCAACGACGGCGGAAAGGACACCTACACTGTGGCAGTGACCCCAGGTTCTGTGCCGACGGTGAAGCGGACCCGGATGAGTCCCGAGGCGCGGCGCGACCAGCTCATCGCGTTGGGCCTCGCCATGGTGCGTGAGCGCCCACTCGAGCAGGTGTCGATCGACGCCATCGCCGAGTCGGCGGGTGTGTCGCGGGCACTGCTCTTCCACTATTTCGAGTCGAAGCAGGATTTCCACGTCGCCATCGCGCGGGCGCAGGCCGACGAGATGCTCGAGTGCACCACGCCCGATCCCGACCTCGGCGATCCGATCGCGATGCTCTCCGGGTCGATGTCGGCGTTCATCGACTATGTGAGCGCGAACCGCAAGGCCTACATGGCGTTCATGCGTGGTTCGTCCAGCGCCGATCCGGCCATGCGTGAGGTCTTCGACCAGACGCGCGCCGTGATGGCGGGACGCGTGCTGGATCATGCGCCTGCGTTGGGGATCGAGGTGACCCCGGTCGTCGAGATGACGGTCCACGGCTGGATCTCGTTCGTGGAGGAGACCACCATCAGCTGGTTGACCGACCCGGTGATCACCCGCGAGCAGTTGCTGGCGGTGATCACCGCAGCGCTACCGGCGCTGGCATCGGTCGTCCAGCCCTGACTCCTTCGCTGACAGAATCCGGAATCTCGCCGACAGAACCCCAAAACGCGCCGACTGAACCCCAAAACCCGCCGACAGAACCCCAAAACCCGCCGACAGAACCCGGCATCTCACCGACAGAACCCCAAAACGCCCGACCGAATCCCGACGAGCGTTCGCAGGTAAATCTGTGGACAGCCGCCGAGTTATCCACATGTGCGTGATCTGCCGCCACTGGCGTCGCGTTCGTACCGTCCAATGTCGTCATGACACGAACACCCGCCGACGATCGATACCTGGTGCGACGCAAGAAGGCAGTGGCGGCTGCCGACATGTCCGCCGAGCAGTTCTCTGCGGCGTTCACGCGGTTGCACGGGCACAACTACGTCGATCGCTCAGCGATTCTCGCGCCCCGTGAGCGCATCGTCGCGACCGCCCTGTCCGCGCCGGATGACGTGGTTGTCGCGGGGATCGCCGCGAAGGTGATGCACGGCGGCAAGTGGCATGACGGAGACTTCACCGTCGAATTGATCCGTGCTCCTGACGCCGGCAACAAACGAGGCCGCGGGCGTGCTGTGCACCGCACCGAACTCGATCCCGATGATGTCGTCGAGGTCGACGGCATTTCGGTGACCTCGGTCCGTCGAACCGCGCTGGACATAGGCCGTGTGCCGCCGGAATGGCGCGCGCTCGGCCACCTCGATGACCTGGCTCGGGCGACCGGTCTGTGTCCCGAAGACCTCGTCGACTACGTCGAGAGGTTCGGGGCTCGCCGCGGTATCCGCCAATTGCGTGCGCTGATACCGATGATCGACGGCAGGTCGGAGTCGCCGCCCGAGAGCTGGCTCCGGCTACTCATGTTCAACGGTGATCTCCCGACACCGGACCTGCAGGTGGAGGTGGCCGATCCGCTCACCGGCCACATCTTCGCGCGGATCGACCTCGCATACGAGAGACTCAAGATCGCGATCGAGTACGACGGCGAAGAGTTCCACTCCACTCCGGAGCAGCGAACGCACGACGAGGCACGTGATGCCAAGCTGACAGCACTCGGTTGGATCGTCAAACGCATCACCGCAGACCGGATGCGGACTGATCAGTGGGGAATCATCATGGAGCTCGAGCAGGCGCTGCGCGCACGCGGCGGGTTCTTCTGAGTGTTGTATCGAACGGGTTCCGTCGGCAAGATTCGTGGTTCTGTCGGCGAGATTCCGGGTTCTGCCGCCGCAATCCTGGGTTCTGTCGGCGCTATTCCGGGTTCTGTCGGCGGGATCTGGGGTTCTGTCGGCGGAGACGACGACGGCGGGTGTCCCGGAAGGGATACCCGCCGTCGTGGTCGGATCTTGCTTGGGTCAGATCAGGAGAAACACTCGTCGAGGATCTCCTGCTGCTCCACGGCGTGCACCTTGCTCGAGCCCGACGACGGCGCCGACATCGCGCGACGCGAGATCCGGCGGAGGCCGCTGAGGACATCCGGCAAGACCTCGGGCAGCCACAGACCCAGGAACGGCCACGGGCCCTGGTTGGCCGGCTCCTCCTGAACCCAGCGGAAGTCTTCGGCATTCGGGTACTGCTCGAGTGTGTTGCGCAGGCGGCGGTGCGGCACCGGGTAGAGCTGCTCGATGCGGACGATCGCCACATCGTCGCGCTTCTCCTTGTCGCGGCGCGCGGCGAGCTCGTAGTAGAGCTTGCCGCTCACCAGCAAGACGCGCTTGACCTTGCTGCGATCGCCGCCGCCGACGAACTTCGGGTCATCGAGGACGGAGCGGAACTTGTCGTCGGTGAATTCCTCGACTGGTGAGACGGCGTTCTTGTTGCGCAGCATCGACTTCGGGGTGAAGACGATGAGCGGTCGGCTGATGCCGTCGAGAACATGGCGACGCAGCAGATGGAAGTAGCTCGCCGGCGTCGACGGCAGCGCCACCGTCATCGATCCCTCCGCACACAGCTGCAGGAACCGTTCGATACGGCCCGAGGTGTGGTCGGGGCCCTGGCCCTCGTGTCCGTGGGGCAGCATCAGGACGACGTCGGACAGCTGGCCCCACTTGGCCTCACCCGACGAGATGAACTCGTCGATGATCGACTGGGCGCCGTTGACGAAGTCACCGAACTGCGCCTCCCACATCACCAGCGCGTCCGGGTTGCCGACCGAGTAGCCGTACTCGAAGCCGACGACCGCGAACTCCGACAGCGGCGAGTCATAGACCATGAACTTGCCCGGGGCGTCGTCGCCTTCGATCGTCTTGAGACGGTTGAGTGGCGTGTACTCCGAACCGGTTTCGCGGTCGATGAGCACCGAGTGACGCTGGGTGAAGGTGCCGCGCCGGGAGTCCTGACCGGACAGTCGAACCATCCGGCCCTCGAGGACGAGGGAACCGAAGGCCAGCAACTCGGCGAACGCCCAATCGATGTTCCCGTGGCGGGACATCTCGTGGCGACGTTCGAGGACGGGCTTGACACGCGGATGTGCCTCGAACCCCTCGGGCGTGTGCAGGAAGGCGTCGCCGATGGCCTCGAGGACCTCCTTGTCGACCGCGGTCACGAGCCGTGTCGGCAGCGTCTGGTCGGCCTGGATCGACGGACTCGGCTCGGCGTGATACTTCTCGAGTTCCTTGACCTCGTTGAACACCCGCTCGAGCTGTCCCTGGTAATCCCGCAGGGCGTCCTCGGCCTCCTTGGTCGAGATGTCGCCACGACCGATCAGGGCTTCGGTGTAGCTCTTGCGGACGCCGCGCTTGGTGTCGATCACGTCGTACATGGCCGGCTGGGTCATCGACGGGTCGTCGCCCTCGTTGTGGCCGCGACGACGGAAGCATACGAGGTCGATGACGACGTCCTTGCCGAAGGCCTGCCGGTAGTCGACGGCCAGCTTGGCGACCCACACGCAGGCCTCGGGATCGTCACCGTTGACGTGGAAGATCGGCGCGCCGATCATCTTGGCGACGTCGGTGCAGTACTCGGTGGAGCGGGAGTGCTCCGGCGCGGTGGTGAAGCCGACCTGGTTGTTGACCACGATGTGGATGGTGCCGCCGGTCCGGTAGCCCGGGAGCATCGCCATGTTCAGGGTCTCGGCGACCACACCCTGGCCTGCGAAGGCGGCATCGCCGTGCAGCATCAGCGGGAGGACCGAGAACTGGTCGTCGTCGTCGAGCAGATCCTGCTTGGCACGGACGAGTCCCTCGAGAACCGGGTCGACCGCTTCGAGGTGGCTGGGATTCGCGGTAAGCGAGACGTTGATCTCGTTGTCGCCGAACATCTGGTAGTACTTGCCCTCGGCGCCGAGGTGGTACTTGACGTCGCCGGAACCGTGGGCCTGCGATGGGTTCAGATTGCCCTCGAACTCGGTGAAGATCTTCGAGTACGGCTTGCCGACGATGTTGGCGAGCACGTTGAGGCGACCGCGGTGCGGCATACCGATGACGACTTCGTTGAGGGTGTGCTCGGCGCCCTGATCGATGACGGCATCCATCATCGGGATCACGGCTTCGGCGCCCTCCAGTGAGAAGCGCTTCTGTCCGACGTACTTGGTCTGCAGGAAGGTCTCGAAGGCCTCGGCCGCGTTCAGCTTGGAAAGGATGTACTTCTGCTCGGCCACGGGTGGCTTGACGTGCTTGATCTCGACGCGTTCCTGAACCCAGCGCTGCTGCTCGGGTTCAAGGATGTGCGTGTACTCGACGCCGACGTGGCGGCAGTACGCGTCGCGCAGGATCGACAGCACGTCGCGCAGCTTCATTTTGTCCTGGCCGTGGAATCCGCCGACGTTGAACGTGCGGTCGAGATCCCAGAGGGTCAGGCCATAGGTGAGCACATCGAGGTCAGGGTGGCTCGCCCGCGCGTCGCTGTCCATCATCAGCGGGTCGATGTCGGCCATGAGGTGTCCGCGATTGCGGTACGCGGCGATGATCTCCAGCACGCGGGTGCTCTTGTCGACGAGACCCGCGGGGATGTCCCGACGCCACCGGACCGGCTCGTAGGGAATGTGGAACGCGGTGAAGATCTCGTCGTAGAACGCGTCGTCGAGCAGCAGCTCGTGGACGGTACGCAAGAAGTCGCCGGACTCCGCACCCTGGATGATGCGGTGGTCGTAGGTGGAGGTCAGCGTCATGAGCTTGCCGACGCCGAGCTCGGCGATCTGCTCGTCGCTCGCGCCCTGGAACTCTGCCGGATACTCCATCGCGCCGGCGCCGACGATCGCGCCCTGACCCTTCATCAGGCGGGGCACCGAGTGGACGGTGCCGATGGTGCCCGGGTTGGTCAGCGAGACGGTCACCCCGGCGAAGTCGTCACCGGTGAGCTTGCCGTCGCGGGCGCGGCGCACGATGTCCTGATAAGCGTTGTAGAACTCGGCGAAGCCCATGGTCTCGCACTTCTTGATGGCCGCGACCACCAGCGTGCGGTTGCCATCCTTGCCGACGAGGTCGATGGCCAGGCCGAGATTGGTGTGGGCCGGGGTGACCGCGTTGGGCTTCCCGTCGACCTCGGCGAAGTGTCGATTCATGTTCGGGAACGCCTTGATCGCCTGGACGATCGCGTAGCCGAGGATGTGGGTGAAGCTGATCTTGCCGCCGCGGGTGCGCGCGAGATGATTGTTGATGACGATGCGGTTGTCGATCATCAGCTTGGCGGGCACGGCGCGAACGCTGGTGGCGGTCGGGATCTCCAGCGAGGCCGACATGTTCTTCGCGATCGCGGCGGCGGGCCCGCGCAGGACCTTGTTCTCGTCGGCCGAAGGTGTTGCGGAGGCGCCCTTGGCCGCGTCCTTCGACTTGTGTGATCGGGCCGAACCGTCCCGGCTGGCGGTGCTCTGACCGGATGCGGCTTTGGTCGCGGTGGACTCCTTGGCCGGTCCCGGCTTACGGACGGCGGCGGTGGCGGCGGGCTGCTGGTCAAGGGTCACCTGCTTGGTCGGCTGCTTCGGCCGCGGCTGCTGCGGTGCCGGTGACGGAGCTTCCGAGCGGGGCGCCGCAGGTGCAGGCTTGGCGGTGGCGGTGGTGCTCGACCCGCCGTTCGCGGTGGTGGTGTCGGCGGGAGAGCCGTTCGAGTTCGGATCGTAGGTGGCCAGGAAGTCATGCCAACTCGGATCGACCGACTTGGGATCCTTCTTGTATTGCTGGTACATCTCCTCGACCAGCCACGTATTTTGTCCGAAGTCTGAAATCGAACTGCTCACAGCGCTTACTCGCCTCAATTCCCTCTGGTGTCGGGTCGCTTGTCACCAAGGAAGTCCCTTGTGAAGACTATCGGTGAACCACCTGCTGATGCTACGCGGGCGCGGCATGCTGCGTGCGTCTGACCTCACCGTACGGGCCTATCTGAGGCGTATGTCACCAGCCGTGGCGATACCGTCGGCGTCTGGCGCGACACCGGCTTCCCAGAACGCGCGGTACCTCCCCCCCAACGACAGAAGCTCGCTGTGTGTTCCCTGCTCGACGATTTGCCCCTGATCGACCACCGCGATCGTGTCCGCACGGGCCGCAGTGGCCAACCGATGCGCCACGATCACCGACGTCCGGCGGTGGGTGAGCGCCTCACCGGCAGCGAGCACGAGGGCCTCGGTCGCCTGGTCGAGGGTGGCCGTCGCCTCGTCGAGGAGCAACAGGTCCGGCTGGACGAGTTCGGCTCGAGCCAGTGCGATCAGTTGGCGCTGGCCCGACGACAGGCCCTGACCGCGTTCACCGATCGGATGATTCATCCCACCCGGTAGGTCGGCGATCATCGCGGCGGCGCCGACTGCGCACGCTGCCGCGGCGATGGCCTCCCGGTCGGCGTCCGGGCGACCATAGGCGATGTTGTCGGCGACGGTCCCGGTGAACAGATGCGCCTCCTGCGGGACCACGCCGAGGCGCGCCCGGTACTCCTCGAGCGGGAAGTTGCGGATGTCGGTTCCGTCCATGCGTACCGAACCCGACGTGGGATCGTAGTACCGCGCCAGCAGCTTGACGATGGTCGACTTTCCCGCGCCCGTCTTGCCGACCAACGCCATCGATGTTCCCGGCGGGATCGTCAGGTCGACGTCGGCCAGGGCGTCGCGGTCGGCGCCCGAATAGCGGAAGGTGACGTCGTCGAGAACGGCGAGTCCGTCGAAACCGTCCGATGGTGTGGCGGCATCTCTACCGCTGCGACGCAGTGAGCTCGGGGTGCGGATCAGGTCGGCGATCCGACGCAGGCCGACGGCGGCCTGCTGGTAGCCGTCGAACACCTGTGAGAGCTGTTGGACCGGGCCGAACAGCATGGAGAGATAGAGGACGAACGCGACCAGTGTCCCGGCCGAGAGCGAACCCGTCGTGATCTGATGCGCGCCGACCGCGATCGCGACCGCGGTCGCCAGGTCGGACATGAACGTGATGAACGGGAAGTAGATGGAGATCGCCTTCTGCGAGACCATCCGCGCATGCACCCAGTCGAGGGTGCGTCGGGTGAAGCGGTTCGTCGCCGCGGGGATGTGCCGATAGGTCTGGGTCGTCTTGATCCCGGCGATGTTCTCCTGGAAGTCGGCGTTGACGACGCTGACGAGTTCGCGCGAGCGCGTATATGCGACCGAGGAGATCTTGCGGAATATCAGCGTCCCGACCACGAGGATCGGGAACACCGGCAGGATCAGGGCTCCCAGCAGCGGGTCGGTGATCACGAGCGCCACGGTGACGCCGACGAGGGTGAGCGCCGCGACGATCGCCGACGACAATCCGGTCTGCAGGAATGTGGACAACGCGTCGACGTCCGTGGTCATCCGGGTCATGATGCGGCCGGACAGTTCGCGCTCGTAATAGTCCAGACCGAGTCGGTGCAGGTGCGCGTAGCTGCGCACCCGCAGACCGAAGAGGACTCGTTCGCCTGCGCGCGTAGAGGTGATCGTCATCGTCGATGCCGCCAGCCAACCGATGGCCACCAGCGCCACTCCGACGACGGTTGCCCACCACAGCGTCGTTTCGTCGGCGCGGGTCGCGGCGTCGATCACGGTGCGTGCCAGCGACGGGAACGCGAGGCCGATCAGGGTGTCGACGGCGATCGCGGCGATGGCCGCGGCCAGCAACCACCGCACCGGTCTCAGCAGACCGCGTAACGAGAAACGTGGGTCATCGGCACGGGCATGGTCGACATCGACCCCGGGTTCCTCGTCGGCAGGCGGCAACGCGGCCACCGCGGCCAGCAACTCCGGTGTGGCGGGCATCGACCCGAGCGCACCGCCGATTCCTCCGCCGCCTCGTCGGCCTCCACCGCCGGGGCCGGTGGTCGGCACGGCGGGGCGCGGAGTCGCCGATGCCGGGTCGGGTGCCGGCGCGTTCTCGGGCCACAACTGCGCGAGTTCGGGCGGGCGGGGGATCTCGTGGATCGCGCTGCGGCCGGCCTGGTCGGGATCGGCCGATGCCATCAGAGATCGGAACAGGGCACATCGGTCGTCGAGCTCTTCGACGGTGCCGACATCGACGACCCGGCCGGCATCGAGCACCGCGACCCGATCGGCAAGCGCCAGTGTCGACCTTCGATGCGCCAGCAGGAGCATGGTCCGTTGCTCGTCGCGGAGACCGCTCAGAATGCGCACCTCGGTGGTCGCGTCGACGGCGGAGGTGGCGTCATCGAGCACGAGCACACGCGAATCCGCATAGAGTGCGCGCGCCAGCGCCACCCGCTGGCGTTGGCCGCCGGACAATGTCAGGCCGCGCTCACCGACGACGGTCGCGAAACCGTCGGGCAGTTCGTCGATGAACTCGAGCGCGTCGGCGCGCTCCGCCGCGGAGATCAACCGAGGAGTCGGTGCGCCGTCGTCCGGTTCGTCCGGGCCGAGCACGATGTTCGCCGTGATGGTGTCGGAGTAGAGGAAGGGCTCGTCGAAGACCACCGAGACCGCGGCGTGGAGGGAATCCGGTGCGAGCTCCTCGACCGGGTGGGCGCCGTCGGTCGCCAGCAACTCGATCACCCCGGAGTCGGGCCGGTAGAACCGGCCGGCGAGGTCGGCCAGCGTCGACTTCCCCGAGCCGGGCCGCCCGACGACGGCAACACATTCGCCCGGGGCGACGGTCAGATCGACACCGTCGAGCACCTCCCGGTCGCCGAACGAGAATCCGACGTCTCGCAGCCGCAGACCGAGGGGGCCGTCGGGCAGGGTGTCGGTGTTCGAAGTCGCGGGGTCGTGTGGATGGTCGATGACGTCGTAGACGCGGTCGACGGCGGCTCGGGCCAGCTGTGCGCTGACGACGAGGTTGGTGAGCAGCCGCGCCAGGGCCGTCATGGAGGCCACGTAGGTCGCGAACGCCAGGAAGGTGCCTGCGGTGATGTGCCCGTCCATCGTGAGGTAGCCACCCACCGCGATCACCGCGACCATGCCGAGTTGCGGGATCGCCGCCATCGTCGGTGTGAAGCGGGCGTTGATCTTCCCGGCGCGCAATCGCAGTGAATACAGCCGCGCGCCGAGACCGGTCAGTTCGTCGACGGCACGCTGCTCCTGCCCGAAGCCCTTCACCACACGGACACCGGTGACGGTCTCCTCGACATGCTGGGCGACATTCGCCGCGGCCTGCTGCGCCGACCAGGTGGCGGCGAAGAGTTTTCGGCGGGTGCGGAACACGACCACCGCGACCAGTGGGAACACGAGGAGCGCGACGCAGGTCAGCAACGGCGAAAGGTAGGCCATGATGCCGATCGCGATCACGACTTGAACGGCGGCGCCGAGGGACAGCGGTGCCATCGCCAGCAGTCCCTGCACGATCTGCAGGTCGGAGATCGATCGCGAGACGATCTGACCGGTGCGGATCTGATTCTGGGCGTTTCCGTCGAGGTGGAGCAGCGTGTCGAGCAACTGCAGACGCAGGCCGTTCTGCACGGTGATCGACAGCCGACCGGCGGTGAGCCGCCGTCCGAACTGACAGGCGTAGCGGACCACGGCCAGCACGAGCAGGGCGGCGACGATCTCACGCAGCGACAACCCGTCGTCGACGGTCCCGGTGGCGTGGTCGATGGCCGCCTTGGCGAGCAGGGGAGCGATGAGATCCACCGCGACCGCGATCGCCGTCACCGCCAGCGCGGTGAGGACCAGGGGGCGATGGCGTCCACATTCGGTGGCCAGCCTGCGGATCCAGCCGCGCGATGGCGCGGAATCGGGTGCGTCCGGACCGCTCTCACGGCGTGGTGATCGGAACCGGGTCGAAAGCGTGCTGGTCACCGATCCCCGTCGGCGATTCTCCGATCGACGATGATCTCGCCGTCGATCGTCCAGGTCGAGGGGGGAGGCCCGAATGCTTCGCGCGCGTTGGTGATCACACGTTTGCCCAGCGCGCGGTTGCCGACGCCACCGATCATCGCGCCGATGCCGGCGGGCAGCAGCTTGCCGAACAACAGCGGGGCACGCTTGATCGCGTACTTCTTCGAGAGCTCGTTGATGAGCTTCTTGTTGAGCTGCCCCAGGCCGCCGCCGGGTATCGCCGCCCCGCCGAGGCGTCGCAGCGCACCGCCCCGGGTGCCGACCAGTCGGCCGAGCGCGACGACCCCTTCTTCGCCGAGCGCCACCGCCAGCACGAGGGTCTTGCGACGTTCGGAGTCGTGCACGGGAATGCCGTGGACTTCAGCGATGGACAGGGCCAGCAGCGCCGACGCCTCGAGGAAGAACGCGGTTTCGCCGGTCATCGCGCCGAGTGCGGTCATGGTGCCCACGCCGGGTATGGCGGCGGTGGCGCCGACCGCACCGCCGGAACCGGTCACCGCGGCCAGATAGCGCTTCTCGAGCCGAGTGATGATCTGCGCCGGGGACTCGTCCGGGTGTGCGGAGCGCAGACCGCGGACGTACTTGGACACGGCTGGAGCCTGGAGGCGCTGGGCGCGGTCCAGCAGTCCGCCGGTCATCTCGACGGCCTTGCCGGGGGGCTGTTGGGCGGCGGTGGGCGCCGATCCGGTACCGCGCCTTGTGATGTCAACCATGAGTGGGCACCCAATCTGTTGCGGGGACGACCTCGGCGGGCATCGGTGGCCCGGGCGGCGACCCGTCTCCGAACGGTCGGCCACCGAGCTCCTCGCGGTGATGCGGTGTGAGCCAGTTCGACAGATCGGGACCGGCCGGCACGATTTCGGTGGGGTTGATGTCCCGATGCACGACGTAGTAGTGGCGCTTGATCTGGGTGAAGTCGATGGTGTCGCCGAAGCCGGGTGTCTGGAAGAGGTCGCGCGCGTAGGCCCACAGCACGGGCATCTCCGCGAGCTTGGTCCGATTGCACTTGAAATGCCCGTGATAGACGGGATCGAAGCGCGCCAGCGTGGTGAACAGCCGGATATCGGCCTCGGTGATGGTGTCGCCCACGAGATACCGGCGCTCGGACAGTCGATCGGCGAGTTCGTCGAGCTTGGTGAACAGGCGGTCATACGCCTTCTCGTAGGCATCCTGACTGCCGGCGAATCCGCATCGGTAGACGCCGTTGTTCACCTCCGTGTAGACGCCCCGGTTCACCTCGTCGATCTCGTCGCGCAGATGCTCGGGGTAGAGGTCCGGTGCGCCCGGCCGATGGTGGTCGACCCACTCGAGCTCGAAGTCGATGGTGATCTGAGGGAAGTCGTTGGTGACCACCGCGCCGGTGGGCACATCGACGACGGCCGGGACGGTGATGCCCTTGGGGTAGCCGGGGAACCGCTTCTCGTAGGCATCCTTGAGCCGGGGGATCTGCAACACCGGGTCGAGGCCGCCGGGGTCGAGGTCGAATGTCCACGAGTCCGCGTCGTGGGTCGGACCGCACATACCCATCGAGATGGCGTTCTCGAGACCGAGGAGTCGGCGCACGATGATCGTGCGGTTCGCCCAGGGGCAGGCCCGCGCGACGACGAGACGATAGCGGCCCGCCTCGACCGGGTATCCGTCCCGGCCGTCCCGGGTGATGCGTGTCTCGATGTACTTGGTGTCGCGCACGAACTCGCGACCGCTGGTCACGTAGGCGCCCTGTTCGTCAGCGGTCTCACCGCCGGCCCTCGCGGTCGTGCTCTCGGTACTCATGAACCCCACAGTAGTGATCCCCACGGACGGTTTGCACAGACTGATCTGACTGGTATATTCCACGTGGAATATTTGGCGACGAGTAATGGCGGGGCGGTGGATATGCAACGTGACGGCGTGCTGCCGCCACTGGCGGTGCTGGTTCTCGGTCTCGTGGCCGAACGGCCGATGCACCCGTACGAGATGTTCCAGACGACCATCGAACGACGGGAAGACCGTCTGGCGAAATTCCGGCCGGGCACGCTGTACCACACGGTCGATCGGTTGACCGCTAAAGGCCTCATCGAGGTCCACGAGGTGCAGCGAGAGGGTAACCGCCCGGAACGAACCGTCTATGCCATCACCGACGAGGGCCGACGCGTCCTCGACGAGAGCCTCGAACGGATACTCGCCCGGAATCCGGTCGAGTATCCGGAGCTCTACCTGGCGCTGTCCGAGGCGCACGGGCTGCCGCGGCAACGAGTGATCGACTTGCTCGGCGAACGTCTCGCCGCGATGCGCGCCGAGGTCGAGCTCCTCGACAGCGGTGTCCGCGACGCCTGCGAGCACAAGACCGCCGAGATGTTCTACCTCGACATCGGTTGTCGCATCGCTACATTGCGCGCCCAGATCACCTGGCTCGACGATCTCGTCGAGCGTCTGCAGAACTTCACCATCGAATGGCTCGACGACCCCGACTCTCCCTATCTGGCCGTTTCCTCGGTCCCGGGCATCCCTCATCAGAAAGCGAACGACGTATGACCACTACCCCGACTCCGGCCGCGCAGGTGACGTCGCGGCCCTGGGCCGCGTTGCTGGCGCTGTGTGTCGGCTTCTTCATGATCCTGGTCGACATGACCATCGTGGCCGTCGCCCAGCCACAGATCCAGACCGCCCTCGACACCGACGTCAACGGGATCGTCTGGGTGTCCAGCGCCTATCTGCTCACCTATGCCGTCCCGCTGCTCATCACCGGACGGCTCGGTGACAAATTCGGGCCCAAGAGGGTGTATCAGCTCGGCCTGCTCGTGTTCACCATCGCCAGCGTCTGGTGCGGGCTCTCCGGGTCGATCGGCGAATTGATCGCCGCCCGCGCCCTGCAGGGTGTCGGCGCGGCGCTGATCACGCCTCAGACGATGGCGTTGATCACCCGCATCTTCCCGCCCGAGAAGCGTGGTGCGGCCATGGGTGTCTGGGGCACCGTGGCCGGCGTCGCGACACTCGTCGGCCCGCTGCTCGGTGGTGTGCTGACCGACAGCCTCGGCTGGGAATGGATCTTCTTCGTCAATCTGCCGGTCGGTGTCGTCGGCCTCATCCTCGCCTACATCTTGGTGCCCGACGTCGAGACCCACGATCATCAATTCGACTGGATCGGGGTCGCATTGTCGGCGGTCGGCATGTTCGCGTTGGTGTTCGGCATCCAGGACGGTGAGAAGTACAACTGGAACGGGTGGATCTGGGCCCTGATCGTCGGCGGCGTCGCCTTCATGGGCCTGTTCGTCTACTGGCAGTCGCGCATCAAGGGCGAGCCGCTGGTGCCGCTCTCACTGTTCCGTGACCGCAACTTCTCGTTGTCCAACATCGGTATCGCCAGCATGGGTTTCGCCATCTCGGGGCTGATGATCCCGACCATGTTCTTCCTGCAGCTCGTCGGCGGGATGTCGCCGACCCGGTCGGCGGTGATGATGGTGCCGATGGCGGTGCTGACCGGATTCCTCGCGCCGATCGTCGGCCGCATCCTCGATCGCGTGCACCCTCGGATGATCATCGCGTCGGCGTTGCTGCTCAATGCCGTCGCCGTGGGCTGGCTCGGCATGATCGCGCGTCCGGCCACCCCCGTGTGGCAGCTGATCATCCCGATGTGCCTCATGGGGATCGCGTCGGCGGGCATCTGGGCGCCGCTGGCGGCCACGGCGACCCGGAATCTGCCCTGGCACCAGGCGGGTGCCGGTGCCGGTGTCTACAACACCACCCGGATGATCGGGTCGGTGCTCGGTGCCGCGGCCGTCGGTGCGCTCATGCAGACGCGGCTGGCGGCGCTGTTGCCGGGTGTCGACACCGAACATCACGGGACGGCCGGCCAGCTACCCGAAGCGATCCGGGACGGGTTCGCCACGGCGATGGGCCAGTCGCTCTACCTCCCGGCGGCGGTGTTGCTGATCGGCGTCGCGGCGGCGATGTTCTTCACCATGCCCAAGACCCCGGGGGCACCCGCCGTCCCGAGCGCGCGTTCGGCGCAGCCCGGCGACAGTGCCGCCACCGGTCAGGTGTCCTCCGCCTGACCACGGTTCTCGGTTCAGCGACGTCGGCGGCACCGGACACGGTGCCGCCGACGTCGTCGGCGGGGCGGCTTCGCCTCCCACAGTCTGTCGGCCGACACTCGTAGGATGCGGCACGAGACCAGGAGGTGACAGATGACCGTGCCGTTGTTCGACCTTCCCGGGTGTGACACACCTGTGGACGGAGCAGAACGCGCCCCGGCGCGTGAGGTCACGTTCCTGCACACCGCCGACTGGCAGCTGGGGATGTCGCGTCACTATCTGGACTCGGCGGCCGCACACGCATATACCGCTGCCCGACTCGAAGCCGTCGACCGCATCGGTGAGCTGGCGGGCGAGGTCGGCGCGGAGTTCGTGGTGGTGTGTGGTGATGTGTTCGAGGACCACCGGGTGTCGTCGAAGATCATCCGACGGACCCTCGACAGCCTGGCGCGCTTCGCGATGCCGGTCTTTCTGTTGCCCGGCAACCACGATCCGTACGACCCCTCCGGGATCTATCGATCCGCGACATTCGGACGAGCCTGTCCGTCGAACGTCACCGTGCTGTCGCGAACCGGTGTGCACCGGGTCCGCGAGGGGGTCGAGCTGATCGCCGCTCCCTGGTCACACAAACATCCCGGCCGAGACCTCGTCGGCCGGCAGGTGGCCGGACTCGCCACCGGCGACAGCATCCGAATAGTGGTGGGACACGGCGGAACCGATGCGCTGAGTCCTGGTTCGGATCCCGCGCTGATCGAGATGGCCGGGCTGGAGAACGCGCTTGTCGCCGGCACCATCGACTATGTGGCACTGGGTGATCGGCACTCCGTCACGTCGGTCGGTACGACCGGGCGCGTCTGGTATCCCGGCGCGCACGAGGTCACCAACTTCGATCACATCGAACAACGCCCGGGTCATGTCCTCGAGGTCTCGCTGAGTCGGGGCGGCGGTGGCCGGCGGATCGATGTCACCGAACACCGGGTGGGCCAGTGGTCGTTTCGCAGCATCACTCGCGACATCGGATCGTCGGCCGACATCGAAGCGCTGCGCGACGAGTTGGACGCGATCGAGGACAAGCCCCGGGTGGTCGTCCAGCTCGGCCTCGTCGGCTCCGTCTCGGTCACCGACGCGGCTGCGTTGGAGGAGCTGATCGACGAGTCCGCGGACCGGTTCGCGGCGATCACCCGTTGGGATCGCACCGACGATCTGATGATCGTCGCCGACGAAGCCGACATCGCCGACCTCGGCGTGGTCGGGTACGCACGCACGGCCGCCGAACACCTCTTGGAGCTCAGTGCTTCCGATGACCCGACGCAGGCCGGCGTCGCGAGCGACGCCCTGGGACTGCTGCGCCGACTCTCCGGGAACCGCCGATGAGACTTCACCGGATGCGGCTGCGGAACTTTCGTGGCATCACCGACCGCGAGGTGCATTTCGCCGATCGCGGCGTCACGATCGTCGAAGGTGCCAACGAGGCCGGCAAGTCGTCCATGATCGAGGCACTGGGTCTGTTGCTGGACACCCGGGCGGACAGCAAGTCGGCGAAGGTCCGCGACGTCATGCCATCGGGGCAGGATGTGGGCTCCGAGGTCGAAGTGGAGATGACCTGTGGCCCTTGGCATTTCACCTATGTCAAGCGCTTCAACCGTCAGGTGGCGACGACCCTGACCATAGCCGCGCCGCGCCCGGAGCAATTGTCCGGGCGCGATGCCCACGAGCGCGTCGTCGAGATTCTCGGCTCGCATGCGGATCTTGCGCTGTTTCGGGCGCTGCAACTGTTGCAGTCCGGTGATCCGGCGCTGGCATCAGTGGCCGAGAGTGCCGCTCTCGCACGTGCTCTCGACCGCGCGGCCGACAGTGAGGGGCGGGATCGGGAGGGCCAGGAGTCGGACGGGCAGGGCAGCGATGCCGCGCTCGTCGACGACGTGACCGCCGAATACCGGCGCTACCGCACCCTCGGGCAGGGACGTCCGACCGGGGAACTGGCGCAGGCAATCCAGGCTGCCGAGGAGGCGTCTCGGCGTCACGACCAGTTGACGCGGGCGCGCGATGCGGTCGAGGCCGATGCCCAGCATCTCGGCGAACTCGACTCCCGCCGTAAGGAACTGGATCGCACCCGGGAGTTGCGCGAGGTCGAGCGCGACGAACTGGCGGTGAGGTGGCAGAAGGTCGAGAAACTCCAGGGGGAACTCGGCGCAGCGGAAGCCGAGGTCCGACACCTGCTCACCGCGTCGCAATTGGCTCGTCGTGACGTCATCGAACGCGAACGCCTCGGCGCCGAGATCACCTCCCTGACCGAGCAGGCGCGGGGTCTGGCCGACGACATCGAGGGCCACGCCGCGCGGGCGGCGAGTGCGGCACAGGATGCGTCCGATCTCGACGCAGAGTTGTCGGGTGCCCGGGAACGATGGGCGCAGGTCCGCGCCGAGCTGGCGGCGTCGGAGGCCGCGCGACGGATCCTCCGGACTCGGCGCGAACTCCGTGACCTCGACGAGCGCCTCGGACACCTGGCCGACATCGTATCGGAGCGAGACGCGCTGCAGAATGCGTTGGACGCCAACACTGTCGATCGCGCCGCCGTCGAGGCGGCGGCCGGGCTGGGCAGGCGTCACACGGTGGCACGGGCACGCGTGGAGGCCGCAGCCGCCAGGTTCACCGTCGAGCCGACGGGTTCGGCGCCGGTACGGGTGGACGGTGTCAGGATCGACGCCGAGTCAGATCACGTCGCGGTGGACGACGCGGTCATCGAAGTCGACGGAATCGTTAGGGTCACGGTGCGACGCAGTGCCGGTACTGAGCAACCGATCCGCGAGCTGTCCCGGATCGAGGCCGAGATCGCCGACTTCTGTGACCGCCACCGTCTGGAATCACTAAATGATTACATCGGTCGTGCGCAGGAGCGGGTCGAGCTGACGCACAGGCTGGCGTCCCTCCGGCAGCGTTTGGCCGATCTGACCCAGGGGCGCGATCTCGCGGAGCTCAGTGCGCGCAGGACCGAACTCCGCCGGATCATCGAGTCCGCCGATCCGGTCGCCGGCGACGACGGCGTCGTCCGTGACGTCGAGTCACTGGCATCGACGGAACGCGAGGTCGGCGAGCTGGTCATGGCGGCCGAACGGGCCGTGGCACAGAAGCGTTCGGTGGAAGCCGACGCAGGCACCCGCGCATCGATGGCTCGTCAGGAACACGCACGCATCGACGCCCGGCTGACCGAGCTGGGCGGCAGGCGCGAGCAACTGGACGACGAGTGCAGCCTCGATGAGGCGAGACGCGTCGTCGACGCTGCCGAGCAGCGACTCGCGCAGGCCCGCGAACGGGTGGCGCGCCTCGACACCGAACTGGCTCGCCTCGACGTCGCGGAGATCGAGATGAGGCGTGCGCGGGTGGCTGCCGACCTCGCGGCCATCGCCCGTGAGCACGCCGATGCGGAACGGTCGGCCACCGAGTTGCGCACCAGGGTGGAGCTCTACCGGGAGGAGTCCCGTCTCGACGATCTGCACGACGCGGCAACGCAACTCGACGCGGCCACCGCCGCCCTGGCGCGGGTGACCCGACGCGCGGACGCGGCGGAGCTGCTCTACCGGACACTGATCGACGCGCGTCAGGATGCGCGCACCAGATACGCCGACCCGTACGCGCGCCGACTGGAGGAGCTCGGCTCGCACGTGTTCGGTGACGACGTCCGGTTCGATGTCGACGACAGCCTCGAGGTCGTATCCCGGACGCTCGGCGGGATCACCGTACAGCGAGACGCACTGTCCGGAGGCGCCCGCGAGCAGCTGGGACTGCTCACCCGGCTCGCCTGTGCCACGTTGGTCGACGAGGACGACGGAGTGCCGGTGCTCGTCGACGACGCGCTCGGCTACAGCGATCCGCAACGGCTGACGGCCATGGGTGGCGTGCTCGCCGCGGCCGGTGAGGACGCACAGGTGATCGTGCTGACCTGCAGTCCCGACCGCTACCGGGGAGTCGATGGCGCGACCGTCGTGGCCGTGTGAGGAGCCCGGATCGGTTTCCGGGCGGGTCGGTTTTGGGTGCACCGCCGCCCTGCGCTACGCTAACCCTCGCCCGTTGAGCCCCCGTAGCTCAGGGGATAGAGCGTCTGCCTCCGGAGCAGAAGGCCGCAGGTTCGAATCCTGCCGGGGGCACCGTGTCATCCTTGCCGGCCTCCGGCCGGTGTGCGCCTACTGTGTGGGAAACAGATTCATGCAGGCGCACCGTGACATCCTTGCCGGCCTCCGGCCGGTGTGCGCCTACTGTGTGGGAAACAGATTCATGCAGGCGCACCGTGGACATCCTTGCCGGCCACCGTGAACACTTCTGTCCGCGATCAGCTGAGTACTCGCTTCGACGAATCGGGCGTGCGGAAACCGCCGGCGGGTTAGCGTGAGCCGATGTGCCGCTGGCTCGCCTACGCCGGCTCGCCGATCCTGCTCGAGGATCTGCTGACCCGGCCATCGCATTCGCTCGTCGACCAGAGCTTCGAGGCACGGCAACTGTATCTGCCGGGCTCACCGATGACGACGATGTTCCGCAATCATGCGTGGCCGACGAACGGAGACGGCTTCGGTGTCGGCTGGTATGGCGAGCGAGACTTCCCCGGGCAGTATCGCGACGAGCGGCCCGCGTGGAGTGACCACAACCTGCAGCGCCTTGCCGAACAGATCAGGTCGCCCATGTTCCTCGCCCATGTGCGGGCGGCGTCGATCGGCGGCACGGTCGATCGGGCCAACTGTCATCCGTTCACGCACGGGCGCTGGTTGTTTCAGTACAACGGTGAGATGGGCGGATTCACCCGGATCAAACGGGCCCTCACGATGGACGTGGCACCCGCCCTCTATCCGCACATCGAGGGCAATGCCGATACCGAACTGTTCTTCTTCCTGGCCCTGACCTACGGGCTCGACCGTGACCCGCTCGGGGCCCTGGCGAGAACGGTTGGGCGCGTGGAGGAAGCGCGTGCGGACAGCGGCGTCGACGACCCGTTCGTCGCAACGATGTGCGCGGCTGACGGTGAAACGGTTCACGCGGTCCGGTACTCGAGCAACCGGAACTCACGTACGCTCTACCACTCGAACGGTCCGATGCGGCTGGGTGCCGCCGACGGTGGACACATCGACCTGCCGAATGACGGCCGTATCCTGGTTTCCGAGCCGCTCGAACTCGAATACCGGCGGACCAACTGGGTCGAGGTCCCGGAATCCTCGAGTGTGACACTGCGGGCGGGAGAAGAACCGGTCATCGCCGCCTTTGCGTCGGCACGAAGCTGAGGGCTTGCGCCGTCTCGACACGCGATGTTGGCCGTAATCGGTGCACCGACTCCTGACCAGGCCGCAGGATGTAGGGGTGAATTCAGATGCGGTAGTGGTAACGGACGGGGCCGGTCCACTCGGCTTCCTGTCGGCGACTGTGGAGAAACAGTGTTGGGGCTTCATGATCGGGTCGGCGTTGTTCGCGTTGGGTTCGGCGCCGGGATTCGCCGATTGGGCAGGCCCATCGGTGGCGAACCTGAGTTTTTTCGTCGGTGCCTGGTTCTTCACCGGGGCCGCGCTCATCCAACTCGTGCTCAGCGGCGACGTCACTGTGCCCAACGGATCGGGAAGGCCGCATTTTCGCGCTGAGTGGCTCTCCGCGGCAACCCAATTCGGTGGGACGCTGCTGTTCAACGTGAGCACCGCCGCGGCCCTGCATGCGGCTACCGTCACCGCAGAACGGCGGCGCGTCTGGACGCCGGATGCGGCCGGGTCGGTCGCGTTCCTGGTCAGTGGCATACTCGCCGTGATCGTGATCGCCCACACCGTACGACTCTGGGCCCCGGGCAATCGTTCCTGGTGGGCGACGCAGATCAACCTGCTCGGCTGCATCGCCTTCGGTGTCTCCGCTGTCGGCGCGTACGTCGATTCCGCGGGCGCCACCCTCAGCGCCACGGTCGCCGACGCCGGCACCTTCATCGGGGCGATCTGCTTTCTGCTGGCATCCGCGCTGATGCTGCCTCGATGGGACCGCACCTGAGCCGGGCGCACATCGATTCTCCGGGGCGCAGATTGTCGGTTGGCATAGAGTCGGACCATGACGTTCCAGGGTTTTCCCGAGGCGGCCCTCGACTTCTACGACGACCTCGAGATGGACAACACCAAGACGTTCTGGGAAGCACACAAGGAGGTCTATCGGACCGCTGTCGCCGGCCCGATGACCGACCTCACCGAAGCGCTCGCCGACGAGTTCGGGCCCGCAAAGATCTTCCGGCCCTATCGTGACGTCCGCTTCGCCAAGGACAAGACGCCCTACAAAACCCACCAGGGCGCCTACGTCAGCGTCGGCCCGGCAACCGGCTACTACGTGCAGATCGGCGCTCCCGGGGTGCGGGTCGGTGCCGGTTTCTATGACGCGTCGACCGAGCGGCTGGCCACGCTGCGCGTAGCGATCGACAACGACCTACACGGTCGCGAACTCGAACGACTCCTCGACGAGCTGGAGGCCGGAGGATGGGAGGTCGGTGGTGACACGCTCAAGACCGCGCCGCGTGGCTGGCCCGCCGACCATCCGCGGATCGGGTTGTTGCGGCACAAATCGCTCACCATCGGTCGTGACTACGGCTTCGACAAGGTGATCCACAGCCCCGACCTCGTGACGCGGGTTCGCGAGGATTGGCGCGAGGCACGTCCGCTGGTGGAGTGGATCTCCCGCCACTGAGGATGATCAGTCCGCGACAAATCCGTCGAGGTATACCCACCGCCCGTCGCGCCGTTCGAACCGGCTGCGTTCGTGCAGCGCACCCCGCTTACCGCCGACCCGGTAGTGCGCGGTGAAGACCACCTCGCCGGTGTCGTCGAACAGTGTTCCACCGGAAGTGGATTCGACGTCGAGTCGATACCACGCCATGTCCTCGTCGAGGACCAGCGTGCGCGGACGGGTCCGGGGATGCCAGCTGTCGAGAATGTAGTCGCGGTCTCCCACAGCGAACGCGGTGAACCGGGAGCGCATGAGGGCCTCCGCGGTCGCGGCTGGTCGCAGTCCGGCGAGGAGCGGCCCGCAACACTCGTCGAAGGTCAAACCCGAGGTACACCGACACCGTTGGGCCCCGGAAGGGCCATTCGACGAATCGCTCATGCCGCGAGAATAGGACGACGCACGATCATCCGACGCATCAGTTCATCGGCAGAGGTTGCGCGTCCCGCTCGGCGAGCATCTGCTCTATGACGGTGATCTCTCTGTCCTGGTTCGTCCGCATCCCGGTTGCGAGTTCCCGCACGTAATCCTCGGCGACGTGCGCGGGGTCCGCGGCGGTGTCCATCATGGGCAGACCGCCCTCGTGGTGGCGCAGCATCAACTGGAGAAAGTAGATGTCGGCGTCGGAACCGCGCGCCGCGCGCAGTCGGTTCATCTCGCTGCTGGTGGCCATGCCCGGCATCGGCGGGGTCTGGCCATCGGCCGTCGCCTCCTGCGTCGAACCGGGCGGCGTCGAACCCGGCGGCGTCGAACCCGGCGGCGTCGAACCCGGCGGCGTCGAACCCGGCGGCGTCGAACCGGAGGGCATCGCACCGGGCGGCATCGGTACCGAGGCCGACGGCATCGGCATGTCGTGGTCGGCGTGTTCGCCCGGGGGCTGCGACTGCGAGGTCGTCATGCCGCCTGCCATCTCACCGCCCGCCATGCCGTGGCCCATCCATTGCATCGGTGGATTCGGGTTGATCAACGGATAACCCCACCGCGTCAACCACGACTGCATCTGGCCGATCTCGTTGCTCTGTGCGGTCAGGATGTCGAAGGCCATACTGCGGACCTGAGGATCGGTCCCGTTCTCCAGTTCGATGGTGGCCATCTCGACGCCCTGCTCATGATGACGGATCATGTCCTGCGCGAAGCCGACTGCAACCGAATCCGGCGCGGGGGAGTCCTCGGCCGCGGTGTCATCGCTGTGCAGCATTCCCGAGATGAGCAACCCCAGACCGACACCGATCAACAATGCGGCGACAGTGCCGAGCGCGGTGAGCAGGGTTCTCCGGGAGTTCGTGCCCGCCGAAGTCGCGCCCGGGGCAGCGGAGGGGGGAGCAGACGCCGGAACATCGGACCCATCGTGTGGCTGGTCGGTCACTCGTGCTCTCCTCAGCCGGCCGGTGTCGGCGCACCCGCGCCCATGTTCTCGTCGGACCCGTCGGTCGCGCCGGCGCCGTCCATCGGCACCGCGTCGGGACCCGGCGCACCTTCATCGGCGGGCGGCGGGTTATTGGGGTCGAACGCGCCCGGCACCGCGGCGCATGCCGCCTGGGTTTCCGGGAAGGCCGCCTCCTGCGGGTTCTCCGGATAGACGCCCGGCGTGGTGTTGCGACGTAGTGCGGTGATGAACTCGTCGATGCGTGGATCACCCGCCGAGTCCAGCTTCAGCTGATGACCCCAGCTCTGCAACGAGATCGGATGATCGAGGCCCGGATACGGCGACAGGAACAAGAACTGCTCGCCGATCACCTTCTTCTTCAGCTCGTCGAGGTCGTCGCTGCTGATCGTGTCCGGGTTGTAGGTGATCCAGACGGCACCGTGCTCGAGGGCGTGCACGGCGTTCTCCGAGCGCAGCGGGTTCGGGTACACGATGCCGGTGCAGGTCGCCCACACCTCGTCGTGCGGGCCTCCGAACGGTGGTGATTGGTCATAGGCAACCCGCTGATCTGCCCTGACGTGTTGGGCGGCGCGGTAGTAGATCTTGGTGACACCCTGGATGCGGGTCGACGGATCCGGATCCGCAGTCGAGGGCACGTAGCCCTCGACGGTCTGGGGCTTGAGCTCCTCGGCCTCCTGCCGGTCGATGAACTTCGGCAACAGATACCAGACGAGTGCGCCGATCAGCGCGATCACCACCACGATTGCGCCGACGACGGCCCAGTCGATCTGCCGGCCGATCGTCGCGTCCGGACGCTTGCTGGACTTGGGTACGTTCGCCCCCGGTTTGCGCGCCATTTTTCTCTCTCGCCGTCTCTGCCGGTCACGAATCGCCCGCAGCGACGGCAAGTCTACTGATCGCCCGAGAGGCGTACTTTTGGTGCGACACGGCCCGGTGGGCGGAGGCGATTGTCTCCCGACGGACATGGGCCAATAGGATGGTGTCCCGTGACTCCCGCCGACCTCGCTGCGCTACTGCGTGCGGTGACTCTGACCGTAGTCCGTGACCACGGACTCGATGACTCCATGGTGCCCGAGAACGTCGTCGTCGAGCGTCCGCGCCATGCCGATCACGGCGACTATGCCACCAATATCGCGCTACGGCTCGGCAAGAAGCTCGGCGTTGCCCCGCGCGACCTCGCTGGATGGCTGGCCGACGCGTTCGCGGCCACCGACGGAATAGCGAAGGCCGAGGTCGCCGGACCCGGCTTCGTCAACGTGTGGCTGGCCACCGACGCCCAGAACTCGGTGGTCTCCACGGTCCTGGACACCGCGAACGACTACGGGCACGGCGACGATCTCGGCGGACGGACGATCAACCTGGAGTTCGTCTCGGCAAACCCGACGGGGCCGATCCACCTGGGGGGTACGCGCTGGGCCGCGGTCGGCGACGCTCTCGGCCGGGTGCTCGCCGCACGGGGTGGTGCGGTGACCCGCGAATACTACTTCAACGACCACGGGACGCAGATCGATCGCTTCGCCCTGTCGCTCGAGGCTGCGGCGAAGGGTGCACCCACCCCCGACGACGGTTACGCCGGCGCATACATCGGGGAGATCGCCGCCCAGGTCGTCGCGAAGGTGCCCGGAGTGCTCGACCAGCCTGACGACGAGCGGTTGGAGACCTTCCGCGCGATCGGTGTCGATCTGATGTTCGACCACATCAAGTCCAGCCTGCATGAATTCGGCACCGACTTCGACGTCTTCACCCACGAGAACAAGATGTTCACATCGGGCCTGGTGGACGAGTGCATCGCCGAACTCAAGGCCAATGGCAACCTGTACGAGAACGACGGGGCCTGGTGGCTGCGTACGACCGACTTCGGCGACGACAAGGACCGGGTCGTCATCAAGAGCGACGGCAATGCGGCCTACATCGCCGGTGACATCGCGTACTACCGGGACAAGCGCAACCGCGGCTTCGACCTCTGCATCTACATGCTCGGCGCCGACCACCACGGGTACATCACCCGGCTGAAGGCGGCTGCGGCGTCCCTCGGCGACGATCCGGCATCGGTCGAGGTCCTGATCGGCCAGATGGTCAACCTCGTGCGCGACGGCAAGCCGGTGCGGATGAGCAAACGGGCCGGAACGGTCATCACCCTCGACGACCTCGTGGACGCCGTCGGTGTCGACGCGGCCCGCTACGCACTGATCCGCTCGTCGGTGGACGTGAACATCGACATCGACCTCGATCTGCTGCGCCGACAATCCAACGACAACCCGGTCTACTACGTGCAGTACGCGCACGCACGGCTCTCTGCGCTGTCACGGAACGCGGTCGAACTCGGGCTCGAGCGGTCGACCGATCACCTCGATCTGCTCGACGATCCGGCCGAGGGGGAACTCATCCGGACCATCGGCGATTTCGACGAAGTGGTGGCCACGGCCGCGGAACTCCGCGAACCGCACCGTGTCTGCCGATATCTGGAAACACTGGCCGGTGCCTATCACCGGTTCTATGCCCGCTGCCGCGTGCTGCCCCAGGGCGACGAGCCGGCCTCCGACATCCACGCCGCCCGCCTCGCGCTGTGTGCGGCAACGCGCCAGGTGCTGGCCAACGGTCTCGACCTGGTCGGCGTGAGCGCTCCGGAGCGGATGTGAACGCCCATCCCGCCGGGCCCCGGCACGCCGAATTGCTGGCCGCGCCACATCTCGCGGAGCGACCGAACGATCCGGTCCAGCTGGCGCGCATCCCGGCAAATGTGTGGCCGCGCAACGCGGGTCGTGACGACTCCGGTGAGGTCCGCATCGCCGGCGTCGGCGTCGGCGAACTCGCCGAGACCTACGGCACACCGCTGTTCGTCGTCGACGAGGACGACTTCCGTTCGCGCTGCGCCGACATGGTCGCCGCGTTCGGACCCTATGGCCGGGTCCACTACGCGTCCAAAGCGTTTCTGAGCACAGAGGTCGCCCGGTGGGTGGAGCAGGAAGGGCTGTCCCTCGACGTCTGCACCGGCGGCGAGCTCGCCATCGCGTTGCGCGCCGGATTCCCTCCTGAGCGAATTGCTTTGCACGGCAACAACAAAAGTGTCGACGAGCTGGCCATGGCGCTCGATGCCGGTGTCGGACACATCGTGCTCGACTCGATGATCGAGATCGAGCGGCTTGATGCGCTCGCCGGTGAACGCGGTCTGGTGGCCGACGTATTGGTGCGGGTGACCGTGGGGGTGGAAGCACACACCCACGAATTCATAGCGACCGCCCATGAGGACCAGAAGTTCGGGTTCGCCCTTGCCGGTGGTGTCGCCATGGAGGCGGTGCGCCGAGTGTTCGCGACCGACAACCTGCGCCTCGTCGGCCTACACAGCCACATCGGATCGCAGATCTTCGACATGGACGGCTTCGAACTTGCCGCTCATCGCGTGCTCGGGCTCCTCAAGGACGTCGTCGCCGAGTTCGGCGTGGACAAGACCGCACAGATGTCGATCGTGGATCTCGGTGGTGGACTGGGGATCTCGTACCTCCCGGAGGACGACCCGCTGCCCGTCGGCGACGTCGCGGGAACTCTCGCCGACATCGTGCGCCGCGAGTCGGCTGCGGTGGGGTTGCCGATGCCCACCATCGCGGTTGAGCCCGGACGCGCCATCGCGGGCCCGGGGACCGTGACGCTGTACCGCGTGGGGACCGTCAAGGATGTGACCGTCGGCAAGAACGCGATCCGTCGTTACGTGTCGGTCGACGGAGGTATGAGTGACAACATCCGGACCGTGCTCTATCAGGCCGAGTACGACATCCGCCTGGTGTCGAGGGTCTCGGATGCGCCGGCCGTGGTGAGTCGGGTCGTCGGAAAGCATTGTGAGAGCGGTGACATCGTCATCAAGGACTGCTGGTTGCCGGGCGACCTGGCGCCGGGTGACCTGGTCGCCGTCGCGGCCACCGGCGCGTACTGCTATTCGATGTCGAGCCGCTACAACATGGCGATGCGTCCCGCGGTGGCGGCTGTGCGGGACTCCTCGGCGCGCCTGATGCTGCGTCGTGAGACGATCGAGGACTTCCTCACCCTGGAGGTGACCGAATGAGCGAAAACCGAAACCGCACGATCGGCGTGGCCGTGCTCGGCATGGGCAACGTCGGTGCCGAGGTGGTACGCATCATCGAGGAGAACGCCGATGATCTGCGTTCGCGGGTGGGTGCACCCGTCGAGTTGCGTGGTGTTGCGGTACGTGACCTGGGCAAACCCCGCAAGGTGGCACAGGAGCTGCTGACCGATGATCCCGCGCGGCTGGTCGCCCGCGACGACGTCGACATCGTCGTCGAACTCATGGGCGGCATCGATCCGGCGCGCGCACTGATCCGCGCTGCTCTGGAGAGTGGGAAGTCGGTCGTCACTGCCAACAAGGCGCTGCTGGCCGAATACACCGGCGAGCTGGCGACCGCGGCGGCCGATGCCAAGGTTGACCTGTATTTCGAGGCCGCCGTGGCCGGCGCGATCCCGGTGGTGCGCCCGCTGATGCAGTCGCTCGCCGGCGACACGGTCGAGACGGTTGCCGGAATCGTCAACGGCACAACCAACTTCATCCTGTCGGCGATGGCCGAGACCGGGGCGGACTACGCCGACACGCTGGCCGAGGCGGGTCGCCTCGGGTATGCGGAGGCCGACCCGACGGCCGACGTCGAGGGCTACGACGCCGCCTCCAAGGCGGCGATCCTGGCGTCCATCGCCTTTCACACCCGCGTCACCGCGGCCGACGTGCACCGTGAGGGCATCTCGTCGGTCACCGCGGACGATCTCGTGGCGGCCAAGAAGTTCGACTGCACGATCAAGCTGCTGTCCATCTGCGAGCGCGTGCACGACGCCGATGGACGCCAACGCATCTCGGCGCGTGTCTATCCCGCTCTCATTCCGCTCAGCCATCCGTTGGCCACCGTCAACGGAGCATTCAACGCCGTGGTCGTGGAGGCGGAGAACGCGGGTCGGCTGATGTTCTACGGTCAGGGAGCCGGAGGTTCGCCGACGGCGTCCGCGGTGTTGGGAGACATGGTGATGGCGGCGCGCAACAAGGTGCACGGCGGTCGTGGGCCGCTCGAGTCGACCTACGCCTCGTTGCCGATCGCCCCCATGGACGACGTCCCGACGCGCTACTACGTGTCGATGAAGGTGGCCGACCGTGCCGGTGTCCTCGCCCAGGTGGCGGGAGAATTCTCGAAGCGGTCGGTGTCCATCGCCGCGGTCCGGCAGGAGGGTGCCGGCGACGATGCCCGACTGATCGTGGTCACCCACCGGGCCCCCGACCGCGCGCAATCGGAATGCGTTGCGGCACTGGAAGACATGGATGCCGTCCTCAAGGTGTCGAGCGTCCTGCGATTGGAAGGAACCGATGACTGACGCCACCCCGGTGCACCAGCGCTGGCCCGGCCTGATCGAGGCCTATCGTGACCGACTGCCGGTCGGTGACGACTGGCAGGTGGTCACCCTACTCGAGGGTGGGACCCCGCTCATCGCGGCGCCGCACCTGTCGGAGCTCACCGACTGCGAGGTGTACCTCAAGGTGGAAGGCCTCAACCCGACAGGGTCGTTCAAGGACCGCGGGATGACGATGGCGGTCAGCACCGCGGTCAACAACGGCAAGACCGCCGTTCTGTGCGCCTCCACCGGCAACACGTCGGCCTCGGCTGCCGCGTATGCCACTCGCGCCGGGATCACCTGCGCCGTGCTCATCCCCGAGGGCAAGATCGCGATGGGCAAACTGGCCCAGGCGGTCATGCACGGCGCCAAGATCATCCAGGTGCAGGGCAATTTCGACGACTGCCTGGAACTCGCGCGCAAGGCGACCGCCGAGTTCACCGAGATCGAACTGGTGAACTCGGTGAACCCGTCGCGGATCGAGGGCCAGAAGACGGCCGCCTTCGAGATCGTCGATGTCCTCGGCCGGGCTCCTGACGTCCATGCGCTCCCGGTGGGCAACGCGGGCAACATCACCGCGTACTGGAAGGGGTACACCGAGTACCGGCGTGACGGCGTCTCCTCATCGGTGCCCCGGATGCTCGGCGTGCAGGCCGCCGGTGCTGCGCCGCTGGTCAACGGAGCACCCGTGAAGAATCCCGAGACAATCGCGACCGCGATCAGGATCGGGTCACCGGCGAGCTGGAACCAGGCGGTGGCGGCCAAGGAGGAGTCGGGCGGACAGTTCCGGGCCGCGACCGACGAGAAGCTCCTCGAGGCCTACCGTCTCGTCGCCGGCCGTGAGGGCGTCTTCGTCGAGCCCGCGTCTGCGGCCAGCGTCGCGGGGCTGCTCGCCGCCCGCGCCGACGGCTGGATCGCCGCCGGATCGACCGTGGTGTGCACGGTGACCGGAAACGGCCTGAAGGACCCCGACACCGCGTTGTCCGGGATGCCCGAAGTCGAGGCCATCCCGGTGGACCCGGTTGCGGTGGCCGATGCCCTCGGTGTCCGCTGAGTCCATGGGTGGCACCACCGCGATGACCGACGACACTGCCGTGACCGACCCGAAGGTGCTGCTACCCGGGGGTATCTCGGTGCGAGTTCGCGTTCCGGCGTCGAGTGCGAACCTCGGTCCCGGTTTCGACTGTCTCGGTGTCGCATTGGGTATCTACGACGAATTGATCGTCGAGACCACCACGGCGGGTGGCGTCGAGGTGGAGGTCGACGGTGAGGGTGCCGCCGACGTGCCGCGCGACGAGCGACACCTCGTCGCCCGCGCGATCGCGCGCGGTCTGGCTCAGTCGGGTGTCGCCGCGCCCGGCCTGAAGCTGCGGTGCGTCAACGCCATTCCGCACTCTCGCGGGCTCGGTTCCTCGGCCGCGGCCGCGGTGTCGGGTCTCGCAGCGGCGTCGGGGCTGTTGGTGGAGGCGGGAGTCCGGCCGGCGTTGCGTCCCGACGAACTCGTCCAGCTGTCGTCGGAGTTCGAGGGACACCCGGACAACGCCGCGGCGAGTGTGCTCGGGTCCGCGGTGGTGACCTGGATCGAGAACACTGACCCGGCCGCCGGCGGACCGGAAGGCCAGGACGGGAATCGACACCACGCCCGCAGGCTCGTGGTGCATCCCGACATCACCGCAACGGTCTTCGTGCCCGACACCGAGTCGTCCACGTCGGTCACCCGCGGTCTGCTGCCCGAGGTCGTCCCACGCGCGGACGCGGTGTTCAACGTCAGTCGCGCCGCACTCGCCGTCGTCGCGCTGACCTCCGACCCCACGGCGTTGTTCGCCGCCACCGCCGACCGGCTCCACCAGGACTATCGGTCGGAGGCGATGCCGGCGACCGCGGAACTCGTGGCGGCGCTGCGCCGGCGGGGACACGCTGCGACGGTGTCCGGTGCGGGTCCCACCGTCCTGGTCCTGTCTGTCGGCCCCGTACCGCCCGACGCGCGCGAGGTGGCGACCGCACTGGGGTTCGTGCCGGCGACGGTTGCGATCGCCGGCGGGGTCGAGGTCACTCACGGGCGCGCCTGAGTCGCCTGGTCGGGAGGGTGAGACACTCGCGTAGCGCATCGGTGCGACGGTCCGGCACTCCGAATGGTGTTCGACGCGTGTTGCCCGTATCATCCGAACGCGTTACCATGTACTGGTCTAGCCGCGCAGGCTTGTCTTGCCGTGCTCCTCTCCGATCAACGATCCCGGCTTCTGGCCCGGTGCCAGATGCACGATCTGCTGTCCGGGGATGCTCAGCACTACCAGCGGACACACCGCCGCGGACCACATTTCTTCTGACCGTCTTCTGAGGAGAATCCCAGAGACAACTCCGACGAGGACGAAGTCCCACCTGAATGAGGTGGGACGACAACGGGAACCCCGACGCAGCTCAGGCCTGCAGGGGGAACGAAAGGATATCCGTGACGGATACGGACCTGATCACCGCTCCAGACGCTTCGAGCACCGAGGACAGCTCCGGCTCCTCGTCTGCGGTGAGTTCGACCACACGAGGCTCCTCGACGCGGGCCCGCACCGGGCTCTCTGCAATGGTGCTCACCGAGCTCCGCGCCCTGGCCGGCGAACTCGGCATCAAGGGAACCTCGGGGATGCGCAAGGGCGACCTCATCGCCGCGATCAAGGAGCGCCAGGGGGGCGCCGCACCGGCGCCGAAGAGCGGCGATGGGCAGATGACCATCTCCGATGCCGAGGCCGGTGAGACCAAGGCCACCAAGGGCGGGCAGAACAAGAGTGCCGAGGCGAAGACCGGGGAAGCCGCTGCGCCGGCCCGTGGGCGGCGTCGCGCCCGTCCGGCAGCGGAGGAGGCCTCGACCGACGGCGAGCCGACCGCGTCGGCAGCTGCCCAGACGGGCGAAGCGCCGGCGACGACCTCGACCGATGCCGACAAGAAGGACACCGACAAAAAGGACACCTCCGGCGCACCGGACGACTCCGCCGACGGGGGTGACCAGCGCGGTCGCAATCGGAATCGCAACCAGAACCGTGACGGCCAGGGCCGCGAGGGCCAGGGGCGTGACGGCCAGGGTCGCGGCCAGAATCGCGACAACAACCAGCGCGACGGCGGCCAGAACCGCGACAACCAGCGCGATGGTGGGCAGAACCGCGACACCCAGAACCAGGGCGGCCCGCAGAACAACCGCAACGACAATCGCAACAACAATGACGATGACGGTGACGGTCGTGGCCGTCGCGGACGGCGATTCCGCGAACGGCGTCGCGGGCGTGACCGCGACTCGTCCGGTGGTGGCGAACCGCAGGTCTCCGACGACGACGTCTTGCAGCCGGTGGCGGGCATCCTCGACGTTCTCGACAACTACGCGTTCGTGCGTACGTCGGGATATCTCGCCGGGCCCAACGACGTCTACGTGTCGATGAACATGGTGCGCAAGAACGGCCTGCGCCGCGGTGACGCGATCACCGGTGCGGTCAAGTTGCCCCGCGAGGGCGAGCAGCCCAACCAGCGGCAGAAGTTCAACCCGCTGGTCCGGCTCGACACGGTCAACGGCACCGACATCGAGACCGCCAAGAAGCGTCCGGAGTTCAACAAGCTGACGCCGCTGTACCCGAATCAGCGTCTGCGGCTGGAGACGACGCCGGAACGACTCGACACGCGCGTCATCGACCTGATCATGCCGATCGGCAAGGGGCAACGTGCACTGATCGTGTCGCCGCCGAAGGCGGGTAAGACGACCATTCTTCAGGACATCGCCAACGCGATCACGACCAACAATCCGGAATGTCACCTCATGGTGGTGCTCGTCGACGAGCGTCCCGAAGAGGTCACCGACATGCAGCGATCGGTCAAGGGTGAGGTCATCGCGTCGACCTTCGACCGTCCACCGTCAGATCACACCTCGGTATCCGAGCTGGCGATCGAGCGCGCCAAGCGCCTCGTGGAGAACGGCCGGGACGTGGTCGTGCTGCTGGACTCGATCACACGTCTGGGTCGTGCGTACAACAACGCGTCGCCGGCGTCGGGTCGAATCCTGTCCGGCGGTGTCGATTCCACCGCGCTGTACCCGCCGAAGCGATTCCTCGGTGCCGCGCGCAACATCGAGCACGGAGGTTCGTTGACGATCATCGCCTCGGCGCTGGTCGAGACGGGTTCCACCGGTGACACGGTGATCTTCGAGGAGTTCAAGGGGACCGGCAACGCCGAGCTCAAGCTCGATCGGAAGATCTCCGAACGGCGCGTGTTCCCGGCCGTCGATGTCAACCTGTCCAGTACGCGTAAGGACGAGTTGCTCTTGTCGCCAGAGGAATTCCAGATCGTGCACAAGCTGCGGCGTGTGCTGTCCGGGCTGGATTCCCAACAGGCCATCGACCTGCTGATCAGTCAGCTCAAGAAGACCAAGACCAACATCGAGTTCCTCATGCAGGTCCAGAAGACCGCTCCGGGAGCGATGAACGACGACTAGTCGCGCTTCTCGACGTCCGAGCCGAGCGTGCGTCCCCGGTCGACCTCCGTGAAGGGGGTCGGGCCGGGAATGCCGCGGGCTGTGGTGGCGTTGAAGGGGCGGACCGTCAGATGGATTTCCAGGTGAGGACACCTGCGTGGCATACTGAGCGGTCGAGTCCGGTTCCGGTTCACACCGTCGATCCCCGATGGTGACCCGGCGACCACAGAAAGGGACAACCAGATGAAGCAGGGAATTCACCCCGAGTACGCGGCGACCACCGTCGTCTGCGGTTGCGGGAACACCTTCGAGACCCACAGCACCGCGGCGAACGGACGGATCAACGTCGAGGTCTGCTCGCAGTGCCACCCGTTCTACACCGGTAAGCAGAAGATCCTCGACACCGGCGGTCGCGTTGCCCGGTTCGAGAAGCGCTACGGCAAGCGGACCAAGAAGGCCGACGCCGACAAGTAGCTTGATCGACGACGCCCACCGCGCGTGCACAGCACGTCGGGTGGGCGTCGTTTTCGTTTCTTCCCGCCGTCCCCGGGACGCGCGAAGCCAGCAGTGAGAGGTGAGTCCAGGTGACCACGCAGAGTCCGTCGGCGATCGATGACATCCTCGCCGAGCATGCGGGCCTCGAGTCGCAGCTGGCCGATCCGTCGTTGCACGACGATCCCGCGACCGCTCGGCGCGTCGGCAAGCGCTTCGCCGAGCTCGCGCCGATCATGGCCACCCACCGTCGGCTGGAGGCCGCCCGTGGCGACCTCGCCGCTGCTCGCGAGCTGGCGGCCGACGATCCGGCCTTCGCCGACGAGATCCCGGCGCTGGAAGAGGCCGTGGCCGAACTCGATGCGACACTGACCGACCTGCTGGCGCCGCGCGACCCGCACGACGCCGACGACGTGGTTCTCGAGATCAAGTCCGGAGCCGGTGGTGAGGAATCGGCGCTCTTCGCCGCCGACCTCGCGCGGATGTACCTCAAATACTGTGAGCGACGCGGCTATCGGGCCCAGGTTCTCGGCGTCACCGAGAGTGATCTCGGCGGCTACAAAGAGGCCACCATCTCGATCAAGGCCAAAGAGCAGCTGCGTGACGGTGTCTGGTCGCGCCTGAAGTTCGAGGGCGGTGTGCATCGCGTACAGCGTGTACCGGTGACCGAGTCGCAGGGTCGCATCCACACGTCGGCCGCCGGCGTGCTGATCTATCCCGAGCCCGAAGAGGTCGAGCAGGTCGAGATCGACGAGTCCGACCTCCGCATCGACGTCTATCGGTCGTCGGGTAAAGGCGGACAGGGCGTCAACACCACCGATTCGGCGGTCCGCCTGACCCACCTCCCCACGGGTATCGTGGTGACCTGCCAGAACGAGCGGTCGCAATTGCAGAACAAGGCGAGGGCGATGCAGGTTCTCGCCGCGCGCCTGCAGCTGGCTGCCGAAGAAGAAGCCGATGCGGCCGCGGCCGAGGGCCGTGCCGCCCAGATTCGTACGGTCGACCGTTCCGAACGGATCCGGACCTACAACTTTCCCGAGAACCGCATCACCGACCATCGGATCGGGTACAAGGCCAACAACCTCGATGCGGTACTCAACGGCGACATGGACGCGCTGCTCGACGCGCTGGTGACGGCGGATCGTCAGACCCGGCTCGAAGCCCAGTGAGGCGTTGACCAAACCGAGCGCGCACCGCGCCGACGTCGAATTGGCTTGGGCCCAGAAGTGTCTGGGTGATGCGGGCGTCGACAGTCCCCGCGCCGACGCCGAGTGGTTGATGGTCGCGATCCTCCGGATCGACCGGGGGCGGCTGGTGACCGTGGATGCGCTCGAATCCGATCAACGCGATCGTTTCCGGGCGGCGGTGGCGCGACGTGCAGGCCGAATCCCGTTGCAGCACATCATCGGGACGACGGCGTTCGGGCCCACCGAACTCGCGGTTGGTCCCGGGGTGTTCACGCCACGGCCGGAGACAGAGTTCCTCGTCGAATGGGCCGTCCGATGCCTCGGCGCAGCAGGGGGCGACGCCGCGTCGGTCGTCGACCTGTGCAGCGGTAGTGGTGCGGTGGCGATCGCCGTGGCGACCATGGCGCCGACCGCGCATGTACGAGCCGTCGAGAAGTCGGCCGAGGCGCTGAAATGGTTGCGGCGCAACGTCGAGTCGGCGCCTGCCGACGTCCGCCGGCGAATCTCGGTGCTGGCCGCCGACGTCACCGACCGGTCTGTGATGCGAGACGAGATCTATCCGGGCACAGTGGATGTCGTGGTAACCAACCCGCCCTACGTGCCGGAACTCGTCGAGGTCTCGCCGGAGGTCGCCCATGATCCGGCGGAGGCGGTCTTCGCCGGGCCGGACGGGATGTCGGTGATCCGGCCGATGCTCCCGGTCGTCGCAGACCTTTTGCGGCCGGACGGCGTCGTCGGGATCGAGCACGACGAGTCGACGTCTGACCTCGTCGTGTCGGCGGTGGAGTCGACCGGTTTGTTCGTCGAGGTCCGCGCGCACCGGGACCTCGCCGGGCGCCCGCGGTTCGTCACCGCGCGCCGAAACTCGTCGGCGCTGTCGGGGCGATGCGATACCGGCGTCGGTGACCATGGGAGGATGGCCGGGTGAGCACGGTATTCGACTGTGGTGAACCGGACACGCGCGCGGCCGGGATCCGCGCGGCCGTCGGAGCGGCCAAGGCCGGCCGGTTGGTCGTCCTCCCGACGGACACGTTGTACGGCATCGGGTGTGAGGCGTTCGACTCCGAGGCCGTTGCCTCGTTGCTGGCGGCCAAGGGGCGTGGTCGTGACATGCCGGTGCCGGTCCTGGTCGGCTCCTGGCACACGATCGACGGACTCGTCCTCTCGGTGTCGACCGCCGCACGGGATCTGGTGGAGGCCTTCTGGCCGGGCGGCCTGAGTCTGGTGGTACAGCAGGCGCCGTCCCTGGCGTGGGACCTCGGCGACACGGACGGCACGGTGATGCTGCGCATGCCACTTCACCCGGTCGCGATCGAACTGCTGCGTGAGGTCGGGCCGATGGCGGTGTCGAGCGCCAACGTCTCCGGTCGACCTCCGGCGACGACGGTCGACGAGGCGCGTGAGCAACTCGGGGAGTCGGTCTCCATCTATCTCGACGGTGGACCGGCCGCAGCGGCGCAGGCATCCACGATCGTCGACCTCACGGGCGTCACACCCCGAATTCTGCGTGAGGGCGCGGTGTCGCGCGAGGCCATCGCCGAGGTCCTCGACCTCGACGTCGATGTGCTGACCCCTCGCTGATCCATGGCCAATCCGCTCACGGATCCGGTTGTCGCCGAGCTGATCGAACGTGAGTCACGTCGTCGCTCGACCACCTTGCAGTTGCTGGCCAGTGAGACACCGGCCAGTCCCGAGGTCCGTTCGGTACTGGCCTCCGATCTGGGTGCGAAGTACGCCGAGGGCTATCCCGGAGCGCGGTTCCACGGCGGCTGCGAGGTCGCCGACGAAGTCGAACAGCTCGCGATCGACCGCGCCACCGACTTGTTCGGCGCCGACTACGCCAACGTCCAGCCTCTCTCCGGCAGCGTCGCCAATCTCGCCGTCTATGCGGCTTTTGCACAACCGGGCGATCCGGTCCTGGCCCTGCGGCTCGCCCACGGCGGACATCAGACCCATGGGTCCCGTGCGAATTTCTCGGGCCGATGGTTTGCGCCGATCCACTACGAGGTGCGGCGCTCGGACGAGCTGATCGACTATGACGAACTCCGGGACCTCGCCCTGGTGCACCGGCCGAGCATCATCGTCGCGGGCAGTTCCGCCTACTCCCGACTCATCGATTTCGCCGCGCTGCGGAGCATCGCGGACGAGGCGGAGGCGATCCTGTGGATCGACGCTGCTCACCTGGCCGGCCTGGTGGCCGGGGGAGTGGTGCCCTCTCCGGTGCCCTACGCAGACGTGGTGACATTGTCGACGCACAAGGTCCTGCAGGGCCCGCGCGGTGGGATGATCCTGGCCCGGGAGGCGCATCGCAGCGCCTTGCAGAAGGCGGTTCATCCCTTCGTCCAGGGCGGGCCCGCCATGAACTCGGTCGCTGCCAAGGCGGTGTGCATGCGCGAGGCCGGCGGCGCCGAGTTCGCCCGCTACGCGACGGCGACGGTCGCGACCGCCCAGCGGCTCGGAGACGAGCTCTCGTCGCGGGGCCTGCGCATCGTCAGCGGTGGCACCGACATGCATCTCGCCGTGGTGGACGTCTCGGCCCGAGAGCTCACCGGCGTCGAAGCCCAGCGCCGGTTGGACTCGGCCGGCATCGTCGTCGACCGCACGGTGTTGCCGTTCGATCCCCAACCCGTCACGGCCGGATCGGCGATCCGGATCGGGATGCCCTGCGCGGTGCTCGGCGGGCTCGACGTCGCGGACATGCCGGTGGTCGCCGACTGGATGGTCCGCGCTCTGGGTGGCGAAGCCGGAAGCAGCCAACACGCCGGGATCCGTCGGGAAATCCGAACCAGGCTCGGCGGGTAGCCTGGTGCCGGTGTTCGATACCGTCGCCGGTCTCGCCGGCCAGCCACTGGCCGCCGGAGGTCCCGGGGTCCAGTTGACGGCGCTGTCGGTCGTCGACACCGGCGGTGCGGGTGTCCCACTGCGTGAGCTCGCACTTGTCGGGTTGACCGCTGCGGCGGTGACCTACTTGCTGACCTCCCTGGTTCGGGTGTTCGCCATCCGCGTCGGTGCCGTGGCGGTACCCCGGGTCCGTGACGTGCACGTGATCCCCACTCCGCGGCTCGGTGGTCTCGGGATGTTCGCCGGGGTCGTGGCCGCCATCGCACTGGCCGCCAATCTGCCGGCGCTGACCCGCGGGTTCGCCTACACCAGCGACATGAGTGCGGTGATCGTGTCCGGGACCGTGATCGTGGTGGTCGGGATCATCGACGACCGATGGGGACTCGACGCACTCACCAAGTTCGTCGGCCAGCTCACCGCGGCCGGTGTCCTGGTCATCATGGGCGTCAGTTGGTATCTGCTCTACGTCCCGTTCGCCGACATCGGGACCGTGGTCCTCGATCCGCTGCAAGCGGGCCTGCTGACCGTGGCGATCACGGTGGCCACCATCAACGCGGTCAACTTCATCGACGGCCTCGACGGACTCGCCGCCGGCCTCGGCCTGATCTCGGCTTCGGCCATCTGCATGTTCTCGCTGGGGCTGCTGCATGACCAGGGCGGTGATGTCAGCTATTACCCGCCGGCCCTGATATCGACGGTGCTGGCCGGCGCCTGCCTCGGCTTCCTCCCGCACAACTTCTCGCCGGCGCGCATCTTCATGGGTGATTCCGGTGCGATGCTCATCGGACTGATGCTCGCCGCTGCATCGACGAGTGCGTCCGGTCGCATCGCGATGAACGCCTACGGTCCCGCCGACGTCTTCACGCTGCTGTCGCCGCTGATCCTGGTCGCCGCGGTCGTGTTCGTGCCCATGCTCGACATGCTGATGGCCGTCGTGCGCCGGACCCGGGCGGGAGTCGGGTTCTACACACCGGACAAGATGCACCTGCATCATCGGCTCGTCGAACTCGGGCATTCGCAACGCCGGGTGGCCCTCATCATCTACCTCTGGGTGGGTGTGCTGGCCTTTTCCGCGGCGGCAAGTACCCTGTTCCCTGTATCGGTCGTCGCGCCGATGTTCGGTGGGGGACTCATCATTGCGCTGCTGGTCACCATGGCGCCCCGGTTGCAGCGGCGGTTCGCCGAGTTCCGGACCCGGGGACGTGCCGAGCGTGCGGACCCGACCGATTCGGTGGCCGGCCGGACCTGATCCGGGGCGGATCGCTGTAGAACTCGGCGATCGGGGCGCAAAGGTACCCCTGGGTAACGCCTTGGTAAAAGCCATGTACTATCGCTTGTAGTAGGTCGACGTCGGTGCGAGCGCAAGCGGTCCGGCAAAAGCGGCGGCATGTCTCGCACCGCATCGACGCTCTACCTGCTCTGCGGCGCGCATACCCCATGGGGGGCGCGCGGGTGAGTGTTGGTAGTGTCACAGAAAACCGCGAGCTTACGTCCGGTGACGCCAGTCGCCGATCGCACGCGCGCTGACCTGTGCCCAAGGGCACGGGGTTTGGAGTTGAGGAGAGGCGAATGAGCACAGCTGCCCCTGACTCGACGTCCTATTATCCGGCCGCACCGACCGGATTGCGTCGTCCAGGCATCTTTGCCGCAGTGGTCGCAGCCATCGTCCTGGGGCTGTGCATCGCGGTCGGGCACATCTGGTTCGCGGTCTTCTTCATCGCCGGGACCGTGGCGATCTTCATCAACACGATCCTGGTCAGGCGGGCGGTCGAGGTCGTCGCCTCCCAAGAACATCCTCGAAAGCAAGCTCTCGCCGTCAACTCGGCATTCCGGCTCGGGGCCATCACCGTGCTGGCATTGTTGGCGGCGATCCTGGTCCGGCCCGACGGGCTGGGCGCGATGTTCGGACTCGCCATCGGACAGGTGATCCTGGTCCTCAACACGGTGATTCCGGTTATGAAAGGACTTCGTAAGCAGCTATGACCGCAACGTCTTATCTGGCCGAGGCACAGATCGAGGTCGGCCACCATCAAGAGGTCCACTGGCTCGGCATGACCTGGAACATCGACACCATTGTCGCCAGTGCACTCGCCGCCGTGATCGTGATCGCCCTGGCGTTCTTCGTGCGGTACAAGATCACCAATCGCAAGCCCAACTCGGTGCAGTTGTACTTCGAGGTCCTGACGGTCCAGATGCGCAGTCAGATCGAGGGGGCGATCGGCATGAAGATCGCCGGATTCGTCCTGCCGCTGGCCGTCACACTGTTCACCTACATCCTCATCGCCAACTGGTTCTCGGTCCTTCCGGTCCAGTACGCCAATGAAGAGGGCGTCTCGAGTGAGGCGCTGAAGGTTGCGGCCTCGGACGTCAACTTCGTCTACGCGTTGGCGCTGTTCGTCTTCGTCTGGTACCACGCGGCCGGCATGCGTCGCCGCGGTCCGTTCCGCCATCTGAAGCAGCTCGTCAAGGGACATGTCGTCGCGCTCGCGCCGATCAACATCATCGAGGAGATCGCCAAGCCGGTCTCGCTGTCTCTCCGACTTTTCGGCAACATGTTCGCCGGCGGCATCATGGTCGCCCTGATCGCGCTGTTCCCGGCGTACATCCTGTGGGCGCCGAACGCGATCTGGAAGTCCTTCGACCTGTTCGTCGGCTTGATCCAGGCATTCATCTTCGCGCTCCTGACGATCCTCTACTTCAGTCAGGCGATGGAGCTGGAAGAAGACCACCACTAGTTCGACCCTGGTCGGCGCCGCCGGCCGGGACCGCAAAGAGACCTGGCAACCAGATTGTCAGTTTCACCCGAAAGGAAAGTTCTCAATGGATCCCAATCTGATTGGTCTGGGCGCGTTGATCGGCGGCGGCCTCATCATGGGCGGTGGCGCGATCGGTGCCGGTATCGGTGACGGTATCGCCGGTTCTCAGCTGATCGCTGGTATCGCTCGGCAGCCCGAGGCACAGGGACGCCTCTTCACCCCGTTCTTCATCACCGTCGGCCTGGTCGAGGCGGCGTACTTCATCAACCTGGCGTTCATGGCCCTGTTCGTGTTCGCCACCCCGATCTCCGGTCAGTCCTGATCGCGGCTGACAACCGGATTCGTAAGGATCACAAGGGAACACACGCACCATGAATCTCGCCGCAGAGAACTTCCTCATCCCCAACGGCACGTTTTTCGCGTGCTTGCTGATCTTCGCCATCGTGCTCGTCGTCATCCGGACCATGGTCGTTCCGCCGATCGTGAAGGTGCTCGACGAGCGTGACGCGCGGGTCGCGAAGACGGCCGAGGACAACCGGGCGGCTGCGGCGAGCTATGAGGACGCCGAGACCGAGTACCGGGCCGCGATGAAGGACGCCCGAGGCGATGCGACCGGTATTCGGGACGAGGCACGGGCCAAGGCCAATGACGAGCTGTCGGACGCCAAGCGACGCGCTACCGAAGAGGCGGACGCCCGCCTCGAGGAGAACAGCAAGGCGCTCAAGGTCGATGCCGACGACGCCATGACAACCGCACGCCGGGATGTCGATCGTCTGTCGGAGGAGCTGGCCGGCCGAGTGTTGGGTTATGAAGTCACCAAGGCCGACAAGGCCGAGCAGACGGAGACGGTGAACTAAGACAGTGGATATCTTCATCGGACAGCTGATCGGCTTTGCGGTCATCGCGTTTCTGTTCTGGAAGTTCGTCCTTCCGCCGCTGCGGCGTGCGGTCGTGAACCAGCAGGAAGCGATTGGCCAGCAGATCACCGACAGCGAGACCGCGTCGGCACGCGTGGCCGATGCGAAGGCAGCGCACGACCGGGCGATCGCCGAGGCGAAGAAGGAAGCCGAGGAACTCCACCGCGGCGCACTCCAGGACGCCAAGGGGATTCAGGAGGACATCCGCGCCCAGGCCGACGCCGAGGTCAAGCGGATCACCGAGCACGGCAAGTCCCAGAGCGAGTTGGTCCGGGCGAACCTGGTCCGGCAACTGCGAGCCGAGCTCGGACTCAGCGCGGTCGACGGTGCCGGGCAACTGGTGCGGTCACACCTCGCCGACGCCGATGCGCAGTCGAAGAGCATCGACAGCGTCATCGACGAACTCGAGTCGATGTCGGTCAGCACCCCGGAGACGATCCCGGCCAGCGTCGAACTGATCGGCCTGCACTCGATGCGGGCCGGTAGCCGGGAATCGGCTCGAGCGATGGCCAAGGCCTTCGACGAGGCCGCTGGCGACCTCGACGGTGCGCAGCTCACCGCGGCCGCCGACGAGTTGGTCGGCGTTCTGGCCTTCCTCAACAAGCAGCCGGTGCTGCGTAAGAAGCTGTCGGAGCTGACCGAGCACCCCGGGGCGAAGGAATCGCTGGTCCGCGGGCTCTTCGAGAACAAGGTCTCGCCGGTGGTGCTGACCGTGCTCATCTCGGCGGGTACCGGCCGCTGGGCATCGACCTCGGACTTCGTGAGCGGTCTTCGTCGGCAGGCCGCCCTCATCGTGCTCACCGCCGCCGAGCGTGACGGGTCCATCGAGCAGGTCGAGGACGAGCTGTTCCGGGTCGGTCGTCTGCTGGACGCGAATCCGCAACTCGCCTCGTTGCTCTCGGATCACACACGGGATGCGGGCAAGCGCAACGAGCTTCTGCGGTCGCTGATCGGTGATCAGGTGAGCGATCACACCTGGTACCTGCTGTCCCACACGATCTCGTTGCTGCACGGTCAGCCGGCCGAGGTCGCGGTCGGGCACCTCGCCGAACTCGCGGCCGCTCGACGTGGCGAGTCGGTGGCCCACGTGGTCTCCGCGTCCCCCCTCAGCAATGCGCAGAGCGCGCGCCTCGCGGTCGTGCTCGGCAACGTGTACGGACGCACGATCTCGATCCAGACGGAAGTGGACCCCGCGCTGATCGGCGGTCTGCGCATCGGTGTCGGTGACGAGCTCATCGAGGCGGACGTCGCCACGCGGCTCGCCAAGGCGGCCGAGAGCCTCCCGCGCTGATCCACCGACCATCCACATCCTTTCGAACCAAGAACCCACCAGCCGGACTGACCCAGAAAGACAAGAACCCATGGCGGAGTTGACGATCTCACCAGACGAAATCAAGGGAGCGATCGAGCAGTATGTCTCGTCGTTCGAAGCCGATGCCTCCCGAGACGAGGTGGGCATCGTCACCGACACCGCGGACGGCATCGCGCACGTCAGCGGACTGCCGGGGGCAATGGCCAACGAGCTGCTGCAGTTCGAGGGCGGCGTCCTCGGTGTGGCTCTGAACCTCGACGAGGACGAGATCGGCGCCGTCATCCTCGGTGACTACGAGTCGCTCGAAGAAGGCCAGCAGGTCAGCCGTACCGGCGAGGTGCTGTCGGTGCCCGTCGGCGACAAGTTCCTCGGTCGCGTCGTCGACCCGCTGGGTGCACCCATCGACGGTCTGGGTGACATCGAGGCCGAAGAGCAGCGCGTCCTCGAGCTGCAGGCCGCATCCGTGCTCGAGCGTCAGCCGGTCGAGGAGTCACTCGCCACGGGTATCAAGGCCATCGACGCGATGACCGCGATCGGCCGCGGCCAGCGTCAGCTGGTCATCGGTGACCGCAAGACCGGCAAGACCGCCGTCTGCATCGACGCGATCCTGAACCAGAAGGCCAACTGGGACTCGGGCGACCCCGCGAAGCAGGTGCGCTGCATCTACGTCGCCATCGGCCAGAAGGGTTCGACCATCGCGGGCGTCAAGACCGCCCTCGAGGAGGCCGGCGCGATGGAGTACACCACCATCGTCGCGGCTCCCGCCTCGGATTCGGCGGGCTTCAAGTGGCTGGCGCCCTACACCGGTTCGGCCATCGGCCAGCACTGGATGTACCAGGGCAAGCACGTCCTGATCGTGTTCGACGACCTGACCAAGCAGGCCGAGGCCTACCGCGCGATCTCGCTGCTGCTGCGTCGCCCGCCGGGCCGCGAGGCATACCCCGGTGACGTCTTCTACTTGCACTCTCGTCTGCTGGAGCGTTGCGCGAAGCTCTCCGACGAGATGGGTGGCGGCTCGATGACCGGTCTGCCGATCATCGAGACCAAGGCCAACGACGTCTCCGCCTTCATCCCGACCAACGTCATCTCCATCACCGACGGTCAGGTGTTCCTCGAGTCCGACCTCTTCAACAAGGGCGTCCGTCCGGCCATCAACGTCGGTACCTCGGTGTCCCGCGTCGGTGGTGCCGCACAGACCAAGGGCCTCAAGAAGGTGTCCGGTTCGCTGCGTCTGGAGCTGGCCCAGTTCCGTGAGCTCGAGGCGTTCTCGGCGTTCGCCTCGGACCTGGACGACGCATCGAAGGCGCAGCTCGAGCGCGGTGCCCGGTGGGTCGAAATGCTCAAGCAGGACCAGTACACCCCGTTCTCGGTCGAGGACGAGATCGTCTCGATCTACCTGTGCGGTGAGGGCCACTACGATTCGGTGCCGGTCAACGACATCCGCAACTTCGAGACCCAGCTGCTGTCCCACCTGCACCACGAGGCCAAGGGCGTTTACGACGCGATCGCCGGGGGCAAGGCACTCAGCGACGATCACGCCGAGGCGTTGGTCGCCGAGACCAACAAGTTCAAGAACAGCTACCTGACCCACGACGGCCAGCGTGTGGTGAACGAGGCCGAGGCCAAGGCGATGGACTCCGGCGACGTCGAGCACGAGCAGATCACGGTTCGCAAGTCGTGACCGCGCCGTCCGCCAGTCGTCCGAAGGAAGGGGTGAGGGCTCATGGCCAGCATTCGTGAGCTGCGCTCACGCATCCGGTCGGTGAATTCCACCAAGAAGATCACCAAGGCCCAGGAACTGATCGCGACCTCGCGCATCACCAAGGCGCAGGCCCGTGTGAAGGCGGCCCAGCCGTATGCACACGAGATGACCGAGGTGTTGTCCGAACTCGCGAGCAACGCCGGTTCGCTCGACCATCCGCTGCTGGTGCAGCGGGAGAATCCTCGTCGTGCCGGGATCCTGGTGGTCACCAGCGATCGCGGAATGTGCGGTGGCTACAACTCGAACGTGCTGCGGGCCACCCGCGAGCTCATCGCCCTCCTGCGGGACGAGGGCAAAGAGCCGGTGCTGTTCGTCATGGGGCAGAAGGGCGTCGGCTTCTTCAGTTTCCGTGGTACCGGGGTCGCGGACTCGTGGACCGGTTTCTCCCAGGCGCCGGATTACTCCGACGCCAGCACCGCCACGAATTTCCTGGTCGATCTGTTCCTCGCCGGTTCCGGTGAACAGGTGGATCGCCCGGGTGGGGACGGCACTCTGGAGGGGATCGACGAACTCCATCTCGTCTTCACCAAGTTCGTGTCCATGTTGACGCAGTCGCCTGAGGTGCGTCGGATCGCTCCGCTCGTCGTCTCCGAGGAGGACGACGAGATGGAAGCAGAGATCCACAAACCGTCGCGAAACTACGCTTTCGAGCCGGGTCCCGAGCAACTGCTGGACGCGCTGCTGCCGAAGTACGTGGCCACTCGCGTGTATGCAGCCTTGCTGGATTCGGCTGCGTCGGAGTCCGCGGCACGTCGGACCGCGATGAAGGCGGCGACCGACAACGCCGAGGAACTGGCCACCACGCTGTCCCGTGAGGCCAACCAGCTCCGCCAGGCGCAGATCACGCAGGAGATCAGCGAGATCGTCGGCGGCTCCAGCGCCCTGGCGACCTGACCACACCCCGGCGACCTTTAGACCCAAAGAGGAAGTGACCCAACCACAATGACTGCAGCAGTATCCACACCCTCGGATGCTTCGACGGGTTCGGCCGACGGCCGGGTCGTCCGCATCATCGGCCCCGTCGTCGACGTCGAGTTCCCGCGGGGCTCGATCCCAGACCTGTTCAACGCCCTGCACGCCGAGGTGGCCCTCGAAGCAGTGGCAAAGACCCTGACCCTCGAGGTCGCGCAGCACCTCGGTGACAACCTGGTGCGCACGATCTCCATGCAGCCCACCGATGGCCTGGTGCGCGGCGCAACCGTCTCCGACACCGGCAAGTCGATCGTCGTGCCCGTCGGTGACGTCGTCAAGGGCCACGTGTTCAACGCGCTCGGCGACTGCCTCGACAGCCCGGGGCTCGGTCGTGACGGTGAGCAGTGGAGCATCCACCGCAAGCCGCCGCCCTTCGACGAGCTCGAGGGCAAGACCGAGATCCTGGAGACGGGCATCAAGGTCATCGACCTGCTGACCCCGTATGTGAAGGGCGGCAAGATCGGCCTGTTCGGCGGTGCCGGCGTGGGCAAGACCGTGCTCATCCAGGAGATGATCACCCGTATCGCGCGCGAGTTCTCCGGTACGTCGGTATTCGCCGGCGTCGGTGAGCGTACGCGTGAGGGCACCGACCTCCACCTCGAGATGGAGGAGATGGGCGTTCTGCAGGACACCGCGCTGGTGTTCGGTCAGATGGATGAGCCGCCGGGCACGCGTATGCGTGTGGCCCTCTCGGCGCTGACCATGGCGGAGTACTTCCGCGATGTGAAGCACCAGGACGTGCTGCTCTTCATCGACAACATCTTCCGGTTCACCCAGGCCGGTTCGGAGGTGTCGACCCTCCTCGGCCGTATGCCGTCCGCGGTGGGCTACCAGCCGACCCTGGCCGACGAGATGGGTGAGCTGCAGGAGCGGATCACCTCGACCAAGGGTCGCTCGATCACCTCGCTGCAGGCGATCTACGTCCCCGCCGACGACTACACCGACCCGGCGCCGGCCACCACCTTCGCCCACCTCGACGCGACCACCGAGCTCTCTCGTCCGATCTCGCAGCTGGGTATCTACCCGGCCGTGGACCCGCTGACGTCGACCTCGCGAATCCTGGAGGCGTCGATCGTGGGTGACGAGCACTTCCGCGTCGCCAATGAGGTCAAGCGAATCCTGCAGAAGTACAAGGAACTCCAGGACATCATCGCCATCCTCGGTATGGACGAGCTGTCCGAAGAGGACAAGGTGACGGTGCAGCGTGCGCGTCGCATCCAGAAGTTCCTCGGCCAGAACTTCCTCGTCGCCGAGAAGTTCACCGGCCAGAAGGGTTCGGTCGTGCCGCTCGCGGACACCATCGAAGCGTTCGACCGGGTCGCAAAGGGTGAGTTCGATCATCTGCCGGAACAGGCCTTCAACAGTTGCGGTGGACTCGACGACGTGGAGGCCGCGGCCGCCAAGATCACCGGAAAGTAGCGAATCATCATGGCTGAGAAGTCCTTTCACGTCGAGGTCGTCGCGGCCGATGACCGGATGTACTCGGGCGAGTGCACCTTCGTCATCGCGCAGACCACCTCTGGTGAGCTGGGCGTGCTCGCGCACCACGAGCCGCTGTTGGGGCAACTGGTCGCCGGCGGCTTCGTCGTGATCGTCGAGGAAGGTGGCAATCGTCGCTCTCTGGCCGTACAGGGTGGTTTCCTGTCGGTGACCGGAGAGGCGGTGACGGTTCTCGCCGAGTCAGCTCAGTGGGCCGACGGCATCGATCCGGCGGCGGAACGTGCCGCGATGGACGCCGCGGAACCCGGCAGCGACGAGTACAACCGCGCCCACTCCCGCCTGGCCGCTGCCGAGCACGCGGGCAAGTAGGCCAGTCGGCACGCCGAAGATCGCAACGACGGCCGGTCATCACCTCACACGAGGCGATGACCGGCCGTCGTGCTGTGTCGGGTTCTCGCGACGTCGCGTTGGTCACCGGATGGAGGTCCGGGCCCGCCTATCTGGCATGCTGGTGTCAGGAACGGCTGCGACCGGAGTCGCTTGACTCCAGCATCGGTGCCCGACAGCCCCGCCGCACCGCACTTCAGCCCACCCGTGGCCGGTTCCCGGAGGTACGCCTGGTGTCGTTGGTCGCGATCTTGCTCGGAATGTTGCTGGTCGTCGCGCTGGTGGGCTGTGCGCTGCTCGCGTATCGGCTGAGCCAGCTCCGCCGGATGGGCACACCGGTGCTGTTGCGGGACATCCCTGCCGCCGACGACCACGGATGGCGCCATGGCACAGTCCATTACAGCGATGATGCGCTGCGCTATTTCCGTCTGACCGCTCTGCGCCCCGGACCGACCCGCACCTTGGCGCGCCAATCCATCGAGATCACCGGACGACGTCGGCCGTTCGGGACGGAGGCCGACATCCTGGAAGGCATGATCATCATCGAGCTGGCACCGGGCGCGGACGCGGAGGGTCGGGCCTACGAGCTGGCGATGGCACCGGGAGCGGTCACCGCATTCCAATCCTGGCTGGAATCGCGGCAGTCCCGGCGTTCGCAACGACGCCGGAGCGCCTGACCGGGACAGCGATGGGTCCGGCGCGGGGCCGGGGCAGTAGATTCGGGTTCATGGCAGTACATCTGACGCGCATCTACACAAGGACCGGTGACGACGGCACCACCGGCCTCAGCGACTTCTCCCGGGTTGCCAAGACCGACGTCCGGGTCGCCGCCTACGCAGACTGCGACGAGGCGAACGCCGTGATCAGCATGGCGCTGGCTCTGGGCGATGACGTGCCCGCGGAGATCGCCGAGGTGCTGACGACCATCCAGAACGACCTGTTCGACGCCGGTGCCGACCTCGCCACGCCGGTGGTGCCGGATCCCGAGTATCCGCCGTTGCGTATCGAGCAGGACTACATCGATGCTCTCGAGGTCTGGTGTGATCAGTTCGGTGACGACCTGCCCGCGCTGGATTCGTTCATCCTGCCGGGCGGGAGCCGGTTGAGCGCTCTGCTGCACCATGCGCGCACGGTGAGTCGCCGGGCGGAGCGATCGGCGTGGGCGGCCGTGGAGGCGGACCCGGCCACGACGAACGTGTTGCCGGCCCGGTACCTGAACCGGCTGTCGGATCTCTTGTTCATCCTGTCTCGCGTGGCCAATCGTCCGCCGCACGGCACCGGCGACGTGAAATGGGTTCCCGGTGGCGATCGCCGACGACCGCCCGCGCGCGAGCGCGGCCGCGGCGCCCGTGGAGGCGCCGATGGTGACGGCTAAGGTGGCACCGTGAGTGATCGCTTTCTGGTGTCCGGGGGAGCCCGTCTGTCGGGCGAGGTGTCTGTGGGTGGCGCCAAGAACAGTGTGCTCAAGCTGATGGCGGCATCTCTGCTCGCCGAGGGCACGACCACATTGACGAACTCACCGGAGATCGCCGACGTACCGCTGATGGCCGATGTCCTGCGTGGACTCGGCGCGGTCGTCACGATCGACGGTGACACCGTGATGATCGAGGCGCCGGCCGAACCGAAGTTTCATGCGGACTTCGACGCGGTGAAGCAGTTCCGGGCGTCGGTGTGTGTGCTCGGACCACTGATGGCGCGTTGTCATCGTGCGGTGGTGGCGCTGCCCGGCGGGGACGCGATCGGATCGCGCCCGCTCGACATGCATCAGGCGGGACTGCGCGCGTTGGGTGCCCACAGCTCCATCGAGCACGGATGTGTCGTCGCGGAAGCCGATGCGCTGGTCGGAGCGCCGGTCGCCCTTGAGTTCCCGTCGGTGGGCGCGACCGAGAACATCCTGATGGCGGCAGTGCTCGCCGACGGCGTGACCACCATCGACAACGCGGCGCGTGAGCCCGAGATCGTCGATCTCTGTGTGATGCTGCAGCAGATGGGCGCGCTGATCGAGGGAGCCGGGACGTCGACGCTCGAGGTGACCGGGGTCGACCGGCTCCACCCGACGACTCATCGCGTGGTCGGCGACCGGATCGTCGGCGCGACGTGGGGGATCGCTGCGGTCATGACTCGCGGGGATGTGACCGTGCGGGGGGTTGCGCCCGAACATCTGCAACTGGTTCTCAACAAGTTCGGCGACGCCGGTGCGCAGGTCGACCGTTTCTCCGACGGTTTCCGGGTCCGACAGGAACGCCGGCCGACTGCGGTGAACGTATCGACACTTCCGTTTCCCGGATTCCCGACGGACCTGCAGCCGATGGCCATCGGGATGGCATCGATCGCCGATGGGATGTCGGTGATCACCGAGAACGTCTTCGAGGCCCGGTTCCGTTTCGTCGAGGAGATGGTTCGCCTTGGCGCCGACGCCCGGACCGACGGTCATCACGCGGTGCTGCGGGGCATCGAGCGGCTCTCCAGTGCGCCGGTGTGGTGTTCGGACATCCGTGCGGGCGCGGGACTCGTGCTCGCCGGACTCGTGGCCGACGGCGTCACCGAGGTGCACGACGTCGAGCACATCGATCGCGGCTACCCCAGGTTCGTGGAGAATCTTCGTCGCCTCGGCGGCGAGATCGAGCGGGTCGGCGGCTGACCGGATGGCTCGCGAGCACATCCATTCCGAGGCGCCGGGGGACACACCCGGCGACCCGTCGCCGGTGGAAGTGGACATCGCCGAGTGGTCCAAACGATTCGATCTGCTCTCCGACCCGCATCGCCTCGAGATCCTGATCGTTTTGCACCGGCGGCCGGGGATCATCGTCGGGGATCTGGCAGCGGCGGTGGGTCGCACCGAGACCGCGGTCTCGCAGGCGCTTCGGGTTCTCCGGCACCAGGGGTGGGTCAGCTCGACGCGGGTGGGACGGTCGGTCAGTTATCGGCTCGACGACGACACGGTCCACCGACTCCTGCACTGGATGGGTGCCGGACACTCGTAGGTCGAGTCCGGTACCTGACCAATCGGCCAGTCTGTTCACTTAAACATCTGAATAAGTAGACAGATGTCTGTGGCGGACTTACCTTCAGTCCATGTCCACGCCGACACCTACATCGACCGTCGTCGCGATGCACATGAGCGACGGCATCATCAATGCGCCGTTCTCGGCTCTCTTCGGGGTGATCGCCCTCGCGGGCCTCGCGTTCTGTGTATGGCGTGCCCGTACCGACCTCGACGAGAAGACGGTCCCGATGGCGGGCCTGGTTGCCGCGTTCATCTTCGCTGTGCAGATGATCAACTTCCCGATCCTGCCCGGAGTCAGCGGTCACCTGCTCGGTGGAGCGTTGGCGGCCATCCTCGTCGGCCCGTACACCGGGGCGCTGTGCATCGCCATCGTGCTGGTCGTCCAGGCTCTCCTGTTCGCCGACGGCGGCGTCACGGCACTCGGGCCGAACATCATCAACATGGCTTTGATCTCGACCGGCGTCGGCTACCTCGTGGCGGTCGTCGCGTATCGGCTGATCGGGCGGCACGGCGCTTCGGTGAGACGACTCGGTGTGGTCGCCTTTGTCGCGGCGCTGTGCGGAACAGTCGCAGCGGCAACGGGATTCATCGTCGAGTATGCGCTCGGTGGAGCGGCCACCGAGTCGTTGGGGACCGTGGCGGCCTACATGTGGGGCACACACGCCTTGATCGGCTCAGGGGAGGGGCTGATCACGGCGGTGACGGTGATCGCGGTTGCCCGCGCCCGGCCGGATCTGGTCTACCTGTTGCGGACGCGAGATCAGCGCGTCGAGGCGATGCGGGTACCGGCATGACCAGCCATCCGGTCGCATCTGGGCGCATCACGCGCACAACGTTTCTGGCGCTGTTCGCGGTCGCAGCCGTGTTGATCGCCGGCATCGTGTCCTACGCCGCGAGTTCATCGCCCGACGGACTCGACTCGGCGACGTTGCGCGGGTGTCAGACGGTGACGGTCGACGGTCGTGAGCGACTGGCGGGCAGTTGCATCGCCCAGCACGCGACCGACCATGCCATGGCATCCTCGCCGCTGGCCGGTTACTCGGTGCGCGGGATCGGACATACCAACGGGATCGCCGGGGTCATCGGGGTGCTGGTCACCCTGGTTGTCGCCGGAGGTCTGTTCTGGCTGATAGCCTCCAGGCGTTCGGCGCGTTCCGGCCGGTCAGCCGGCGACGACGGGCACTGACCGTGGGGGCCGGACATGCACATTCCGTGTATCGGGCAGGTGACTCGACGGTCCACCGAGCGCCTGCGGAGGTGAAGCTGGCCTGCCTGGTCGTCTTCGTCTTCGCCGTGGTGGCCACCCCCCGCGAGTTGTTCTGGCCGTACGCGGTGTTTGCGGTCATCCTGGCCGTGGTCTGGCGGATCGGCGACGTTCCGATGCGCTGGATTCTGCCCCGGATGCTGATCGAAGCGCCCTTCGTCGTTCTGGCCGTGCTGTTGCCGTTCGCCGAAGGTGGTGAACGCATCGACATCTGGGGTCTATCCCTGTCGGTCTCCGGGCTGTATGCCGCATGGGGAATCGTCATCAAGGGCACGATCGGCATCGCGGCGTCGCTCACGTTCGCCGCGACGACGCCGGCCCGGCAATTGCCGCTGGCGCTGTCCCGACTCGGTATGCCGTCGACGCTGACCCCGGTGATCGTGATGATGCTGCGCTACACCGACCTGCTGTCCGAGGAAATCCGTCGGATGCACATCGCGCGCCTGGCCCGCGGAGACTCGCCGCGGATGCTTCATCAGGCGGGCGCGATCGCGAAAGGGGTCGGAGCGGTGTTCCTCCGGTCATATGAACGCGGCGAGCGGGTCCATCTCGCGATGGTGTCGCGTGGATACACGGGTGTGGTGCCGGAGATGCCCGGCGTTACCGGAGCGGCCCGGGCGACGTCGACACAATGGGTGGTGTTCGCGTTGCCCGCCCTCCTGGCCGTCGCCACCGCCGTCATCTCTTGGGGGACAAGATGATCCGACTTCGATTGGATGCGCATATGACTCGGGCCGACGACTGCTTCGCGATCGAGGCGGACAGTATCCGCTTCGCCTATCCGGATGGCCGGGTGGCCCTGGACGGGATCGATCTCACGGTCCGGCCGGGTGAGCGGGTGGCGCTGCTCGGACCCAATGGTGCGGGCAAGACCACGCTGATGTTGCACCTCAACGGGGTTCTGTTGCCGACCGGGGGACAGATCCGCATCAACGGCAGGCCGGTCGAGCGGAAGACACTGCGGGACGTTCGGCGCGAGGTGGGGCTCGTGTTCCAGGATCCGGACGATCAGTTGTTCATGCCGACACTGGCCGAGGATGTCGCGTTCGGGCCGGCGAACTTCGGCGTCACGGGCCAAGATCTGGTCGATCGGGTGGAGACCGCCCTCGCCGAGGTCGGAATGACCGAGCATGCGCAGCGAAGTCCTCACCATCTGTCGGGTGGTCAGCGGCGACGTGGCGCGCTGGCGACGGTGCTCGCATGTCGCCCGGACATCCTGGTGCTCGATGAGCCGTCGGCCAACCTCGATCCGGTGGCTCGCCGCGAGCTCGCCGAGACGCTGCTCCGGTTGAACACGACGATGCTGGTTGTGACGCACGATCTGCCGTACGCGGCACAGCTGTGCGATCGTGCCGTGGTGGTCGACGAGGGGAGGATCGTCGCCGACGGCTCGATCCACGAGATCCTCGCCGACGCCGAGACCCTGCGCCGCCATCGGCTCGAGCTGCCCTGGGGATTCGACGTCGCCACGATGGCCGACCTGTCCGATCGGACAGGGCCCCGCTTGCCGACCGGGTAGCCCTGGGGTCGTAACGGACGGTTCTCTGGTCGAGATCTGTTGTCCGCCAGTGTGACGCGCGTAACGTCGCCGGTGTTCCACAACCGACGTTGAAGATGCGCACCGCGCAGGAGGTCAGGTCATCATGCAGGTCGACGAATTACTGAAACCATTCCCCATCAAAGAATTCCATCCGTTCCCGCGGGCGATGATGGGCCCGGGCGCTCACGAGATGATCGGTCCGGAGGCGCTGAAACTGGGTTTCAAGCGGACGCTGGTGATGACGACCGGCCTGCGCGGCAGCGACACCGTTCACAAGATCGTCGAATCGTGCAAGTACCACGGACTCGAGGTGGTCCTGTTCGACAAGGTCGAGTCGAATCCGAAGGACTACAACGTCATGGATGCCGTGGCGCTGTACAACTCGGAGCAGTGCGATTCGTTCATCTCCATCGGCGGCGGTTCGGCGCACGACGCGTGTAAGGGCGCCCGGATCTCGGTGGCCCACGACGGTCGTAACATCAACGAGTTCGAGGGCTTCAACAAGAGCGAGAACCCGAAGAACCCTCCGCACATCGCCGTGTCCACCACCGCGGGCACCGGTTCGGAGACCTCCTGGGCCTACGTCATCACCGACACCACCACCGATCCGGACAAGCCGCACAAGTACGTCGCCTTCGACGATGCGTCGGTCACGACGCTGGCCATCGACGACCCGGTGCTCTACTACGATTGCCCGGTCGCCTTCACCGCACAGTGCGGCTTCGACGTTCTCGCGCATGCCTCCGAGCCGTACGTCTCGCGACTGAACTTCCCGCCGTCGATGGGCAATGCGCTGCATGCCGTGCGCCTCACCGCCCGTCATCTCCGCGAGGCAACCTGGAACCCGACCGAGCTCGAGGGTCGCGAAGGCATGATGTACGCGCAATACATTGCGGCACAGGCCTTCAACTCGGGCGGACTCGGCATCATCCACTCCATCAGCCATGCCGTGTCGGCGTTCTACGACACCCATCACGGTCTCAACAACGCGATCGCGCTACCTCGAGTGTGGGCGTTCAACATGCCGGTTCTCTACGACCGATTCGCCGATCTCGCCGAGGCGATGGGTGTCGACACCCACGGAATGACCAAGGTGCAGGCCGCCGACCAGGCGCTGAACGCGGCGATCCGACTGCTGCGCGACGTGGGCATCCCGGAGAAGTTCACCGATGTCACGCAGGACTCGCACATCAAGAACCGCCTCGGCCAGGGGCCGACCAAGTTCTATGAGAACCGCAAGGAGATCTCGGGTGCGCCGGACTCCATCGACGCGATCACCAATCACGTCCTCGGCGACGCCTGCACGCCGGGCAACCCCAAGGAGTGCACCTTCGAGACCGTCCGACCCGTTGTGGACCATGCCTTCAACGGTGACCTGGACGAGCTGATCTCGTAGAGGTAAACCCTCTACGTAGACGGCGGATGGCGGACCCACTGCCCCCGACCCGGGTCCGCCATCCGCTTCCATACCACCAAAGAGTCAGCCGATGAACCAGCAACCCAGAGAACCGGAGACACCCATGTCCGTGCAGTTCGCCGACGACACCGCCGATGTCACCCCGTCTGGTGGCTCCCTGAGGAGCGAGCCTGCGAGCGTCACGAAGGGCCTCGAGTTCACCGACGTCGCCGACGTGGTCGACCGGTTCTCCGCCGCCGGCTATCTCGCCGATCAGCGGCTCGCCACGACCGTGTTCCTGCAGAGCCGGTTGGGCAAACCGATACTGCTCGAGGGTCCGGCGGGCGTCGGCAAGACGCAGTTGGCGAAAACCCTCGCAGAAGTGACCGGGCGCGAACTGCTCCGACTGCAGTGCTACGAGGGGCAGGACGAGACCACCGCGCTCTACGAGTGGGACTACGGCAAGCAGTTGCTGTACACCCAGGTGCTCCGGGAGAAGATCAGCCAGGTGGTCGCCGACGCATCCACCCTGGCCGAGGCCGTGGATCGGATCGGGGCCGAGGAGAGCGTCTTCTTCTCCGAGCGCTTCCTGTCCCCGCGCCCGCTGCTGCAGGCGGTCCGGTCCGAGCGGCCTGTGGTGTTGCTGATCGACGAGGTGGACCGCGCCGACGAGGCGCTGGAGGCGGTGCTGCTGGAGTTGCTGGCCGAGTACCAGGTCTCGGTGCCCGAGATCGGGACGTTCCTGGCGACCCACCAGCCGATGATCGTGCTGACCTCGAACAACACCCGGGATCTCTCGGCGGCGCTCAAGCGGCGCTGCCTGCACCTGTCCCTGGACTACCCGGAGGCGGCGCGCGAACTCGAGATCATCAAGTCGAAGAACACCGGCCTGTCCGAGACGCTGGCGGCCAAGCTCGTGGAGATCGTCCGAGGCCTCCGGGGACTCGATCTCCGCAAGGCGCCGAGCATCTCCGAGGCGATCGACTGGGCCCGCACCCTGGCCGTTCTCGGTGCCGACGACCTCACAGCCGAGATCCTCTCCGATACCGCCAACGTGGTGGTCAAATACGACCGCGATCTGACGCGGGCCATCGACGCCATGCCGAGGCTCGTCGATCCGAACGCCGAAGTGCCCGAGCATCTGCACGGCCACTCCCACGGCCATGGACACTCACACGGGCATGGCCACGACCACGACCACGACCACGGGGAGCATTCGGGGCCGGCCAAGCGTGCCGCCAAGGATCAGCCCGGCCGGCACGCCGACGACTACTACGGGTCACCGGGCAGCCACAACGACGCGGGTACCCGTGGTGGGGTGAGCCCGGGACAGGGCAGTCGGTCCTTCAAGGCGCGTGGCGACGCGCGCAAGCGTCCGTTCTAGGCGGGCCGAGATGGAAGGGGCCATTCATCGCTTCGTCCGGCTGCTCCGGCTGCACGGGATACGTATCGGGGTGTCCGAGGCGATGGACGCGATGCGCGCCACCGGCACGTCGGAGATCCTCGGCGACCGGGAGCTGATGCGCTCAGCGCTCGAGGTCTGTCTGATCAAGGACCGCCGGGATGAGGCGACGTTCAATCAGGTCTTCGACCGATTCTTCGGTCTACGGGCCGTGGTGGACGCCGATGACGGCCACGGACATTCGCACAGCCACGACGATCTCAGTGACACCGGCGAACTCGAGGAGTACACGCTGTCCGACGAGGTCGGCCAGACGCCGCAACAGGGCCACAGCCATGGTCCGCCGTCGAACATCCGACAGTACTTCGACCCGGAGGACCTCGCCGAGCAGTACAACCTCCATCAGGAGGCCAACAAGCTCGACATGGCCTCGCTCACCGACGAGATCGTCCTCTCGTCCGACGATGTGCCGAACTCCGAGGCCGCCGCGCGGGTCCAGCTCACGGTGTCGCGGCTGCAGAATCCGGGTCGGCCCGGCGAGCTGGTGTCCGGCAACCCCACTCAGCTCGACGCGGAACTCTCGGTGGCACAGGAGATGGCGCTGCTGGAGTGGCTCGACAACGACGACCCGTCAGCGCCGCAGCCGGACGTCGAGGAACTCGCGGCCCTGCGCAGCGCGCTGGCCGGCCTCCTCGACGGTTTGCCGGAGAAACTCCGCGACCACCTCGAACAGCTGATGGCGACCGACCACGAACTCGAGAGCCGTGAGGTGAAGGCCTCGGTGCGCGACGTGATCCATGAGTCCGAGCGGGCGAGCTTCGAGGACTCCATCCGTCGGCTGATCCGGAGCCTGCACGGCGCGCCGCGTGCCCGTCGCAAGCTCGCTGCTCGTGGCACGGTCGATGCCGCGCGCACGATGCGCGCGAACCTCCGCTACGACGGTGTGCCGTTCCGTCCCATCACCGTGGCGAAGGTGACCGACCGGCCGAGCCTGCTGGTGCTCACCGATGTCTCGCTGTCGGTGCGCTCGGCGGCCAGGTTCACGCTGCAACTCGTGCACGGGCTGCAGAGCATGGTCGCTCATGTCCGATCGTTCGCCTTCGTCTCCGACCTGGTGGAGATCACCGACCTCTTCGCCGAGCACCCGCCGGAAGAGGCGCTGTCGCTGGTGTTGTCGGGTCTACCGGCCGGCGGCGTCCTCGATGTCGACGCGGACTCCGACTACGGCAATGCGTTGGGCACTTTCCTGGAGGAGTTCGGCGGGGCCGTCAACCGGCGCACCACGGTCATCGTTCTCGGGGACGGGCGAACAAACGGCCGCGATCCGAACCTCGGCGCGTTCGAGGAGATCACCCGGCGAGCCCGCGAGACCATCTGGATCACCCCGGAACCGAGCTATTCGTGGGGCCTTGGCTCGTGCGATCTGCCCGCCTACGCGACACTGTGCGATCGGGTTCACGTGGTCCACGATCTGTCCGCGCTCGAACAGGTCTCCGTCGACATGAGTGGCGTGTGAGGAGGCCGCTGCCGCGTAGGATCGCGTCCATAGGGCGTGCGCGCTTCCTGAGTGGTGAGCGTGCGTGCGTCTGGAACGGCGGGTCAGGTGAGGTGATGTGCGAACCGAGTCGGGCGGCACCATGACGCGGGCCGCCGTACGCATCGCCAAGTTCCACACCCCGGAGATCATCATCGGTCACGGGTCGCTGGCCGAGGTGCCGCGGGCGGCGGAGGGACTGGGGATACGCCGGCTGATGATCGTCTCGGATCGTCCGATCATGTCCACGCCGTGGTACCCGGAACTTGCCGACCGCCTGAGAACTGCTGGGCTGCAGGTCTATTCGTTCACCGGGGTTTCGCCGAACCCGCGGGCGTCCGAGGTGTCCGCCGCGCTCGAACACTATGACGAATCGCGGTGCGAGGGCATTGTCGCGCTGGGCGGCGGATCGGTGATCGACGCAGCCAAAGGGGTGGCGATCCTGGCCGCCAACGGCGGACACATCCTCGAGTACGAGGGGATCGACCGCGCGCGACGGCCCCTGCCTCCTGTGGTCGCGGCGCCCACGACCGCAGGCAGCGGATCCGACGTCTCGCAGTTCTGCATCATCAACGATGTCGACCGACGCACCAAGGTCACCATCATCGGGCGGGGATTGGTGCCCGATGTCTCGGTGATCGACCCACGCACGCTGTCGACGCTGCCTCCCGCGGTGGTCGCGCAATCAGGGCTCGACGCCATCACACATTGCATCGAGGCATTCGCATCGGTGGCCCACACCAGACTGACCGATACCGCTGCGCTGTCCGCGATCGCCACCGCGTGGCGGAGCATCGAACGGCTCGTCGACGATCCCGCGGACCCGGATGCGGGACTGGACATGGCGTATGCGGCGTTGGAGGCGGGAATGGCCTTCACGAACGCCATCCTCGGCGCCACCCACGCGATGAGTCACCCGGTGGGTGGGTTGTGCGACGCCCCGCACGGTGCGATCAATGCGGTACTGCTCCCACACGTGATCCGGTTCAATGCGGAGCAGGACCCGCAGCCATACGTCGACCTCGCGAAAGCAGTGGGCATCGCCGCCTCGTCGTCGGCCTACGCCACCGCCGATCTGTTCGCCGAGAGGATCGCGGATCTCGCGGCCCGGGTCGGGCTTCCGGCGTGCTTGGCGCCGCTGGGTGTCCGTCCGGAACACATCGACATCCTCACCGCCAATGCCATGGCCGATGCGTGCATGACCACCAATCCGCGACAGCCGACGGCCGCCGAGGTCGAGCGCATCTACCGCGAGGCACTCTGATGTCGGGCGCGAGCGGTCGGGCCGACGAGGGCCTGACCCAACTGCGACCGGATCCGTCGGTCCGCGACGAACTGCCCGCCGGCGACCAGCTCGACTCGCTGGTGGGCCTGCACTCGGTGAAGGGATCGCATTACGCCCAGTTCCGTGGGGTCGAGCAGCGTCTGTCCCGCGTCGTGGGTGCGTTGGACCGAATCTCCCGTGCACTCGTGCAAACCGCCGAAGGGCCGGAGAACCTGGTTCTGTCGGTGGTCCGCGCGGTTCATGAACATCTTGATGCGGAATGGGTGGTGTTCGCACTCTGCGACGGCGAACTCGATCGCACCGGCCCGCGGCACCTCATGATGACCCGCGACGGAACGATCCTCGCCTTCGAGGGCGCGCAGAAGGCACGAACGCCGGGCCACCTGCCCGACGAGGTCCTCAACCGGCTCAACGACATCCTGCGCAACCAGATGGGTCAGCTGATGCGACCCGTCGTCGACGATCATCACGTCCACGTACCACTGCACCTGGATGGGCGTGTGGTCGGCGGACTGTCGGCGTGGACCGCCGACGAGAAGTTGGTGGACTCAGCGGATCTGGTGGTGATGCGCATCCTGGCCCGTCAGGCGGTGGTCGCACTGCTGAACGCAGCGCTGCTGGAGGAGTCCCGACATCAGCTGGCCAGGGCGGAGCAAGCGTATGCGAAAGCCTCCGAACAGGCCAGCGACCTGGCGGCGCGGAATCTGGAACTCGAACGCACCCAGCGAGAGTTGTCGGCGGTCATGCGGCAGCGTCTGGTGACCGAGGAGCGCGAACGTATCGCGCGGGAGCTGCATGATTCGGTGACCCAGTCGGTGCTCTCGGCAGGGATGCAGATCGAGGTGTGCCGGATCGACTCCGACCCACAGACCGCCGAGCGTCTCGAGGTGGCCGGCCGGTTGACCCGTGACGCCGTCGAACAGCTGCGGTCGGTCATCTACGCCCTCAACCAGTCACCGTCGGTGAGTGAACTGAGTCTCGGCGAGGTACTCGACGGTCTCTGTTCGATGCACATGCCCGCCGATCTGGCGACCGAGGTCCGGGTGATCGGACGGCCTCGGGACCTGCCCGACGACGTCCAGCACGCCATCCTGCGCATAGCAGGCGAAGCGCTGTTCAACATCGCCGTGCACGCCGAGGCGTCCACGGCGCGGCTGACCCTGTCTTACGGAGACGACACCGTACAGCTCAACGTCGACGACAACGGCAACGGCGACCCCCGGCACATGCGACGAGTGTTGCGGGCGGCCGAGCTCGGTGACCTCGCCGGCCGGCACCGCGGTCTGGCGAACATGGCTGCCCGAGCCGAGGAGCTGGGCGGATGCCTCCGCATCCGACGATCGAGGCTCGGGGGTGTTCGTCTCGGGGTCGAGATTCCCGTGGGCGGTGACCGGCCGGTCGACAACCGGAGACGGGAGATCACGACATGAGTGCACCCGAGACGACGGCGGTACGCACGATGCTGGTCGATGACCACGCGCTGCTGCGCGAGGGGCTGCGGTCATTGCTCGATCGGGAGGCGTCGATCGCAGTGGTCGGTGAGGCCGATTCCTATGAGGCCGCCCTCGCCGAGGTGACCAGGTGCCGACCCGACGTGCTGGTGGTGGACCTCAAACTCACCGCGGGCACCGAATACGAGGGACTGCACCTGATCAGGGAGATCGCGTCGCGTCATCCATCGGTCGCCTCACTGGTCCTCACCACCTTCCTCGACGACGACCTCGTGGTGCGCGCGGTCAAGGCCGGAGCTCGCGGGTACGTGGTCAAGGACGTCGACACCACCGAGCTCGTTCGAGCAATCCAGGCCGTGTCCGGGGGTGGCAGTGCCTTCGACCCGCGCAGCGCCGCGATAGTGCTCCGCACCGTTTCCGGGGAAGGCGACGGTCCCGAGGCATTGACCGACCGCGAGCGCGAGGTGCTGCGCCTTCTCGCAGACGGGCTGTCCAACAAGAGGATTGGGCAAACGCTGTACATCTCCGAGTCGACCGTGAAGTTCCACATCCGCAACATCATCCGGAAGCTGGGCGTCACCAAGCGCACCGATGCCGTCTACATCGCCAGCAAGCGAGGACTCATCTGACCGGTGCGCACAGTGGCACAGGTTCGACTCCGATGCCCAAGGTTCACTCGACGTGAGAGGGGTCTGATCAGCGTGGGGTCAGGACGAGCCAACCGCCGTGATCTTGGAAGATCTCGGCGCCGGCGTGTTCGACCAGCTCGGCCCAACGTCGTAGATGTGCCTCGGTGAGCTGGACAAGGTGGCCGAAATGCTCACTCGGATGCTCCTCGTAGGGAACTGCCACGATGACTCGTTGCCGCGCGACGCGGAGGGCTTCGGACAACGCAGTCGTCGCGGCCTGCTCGTTCAGATGCTCGAGCAGATGGATCAGCGTGACCGTGTCGACCGAGGACGTGTCATACGCCAACGCGGTCGCATCGCCGACCCGGGCGTCGACCGCAGCATGGCGTCGTTGCGCATGGGCGCGGACAAGTGCGACAGCACCTGGCGAGATGTCACAGGCATGCACTCGGTAGCCGTCGTCCGCGCACTGTAGGGCCAGAAAGCCGAAGCACGAACCGACTTCCAGCACACTCGTACCGCTGATCAGCGACCTGGCCCGACGATGTATAGGACTGAAGGGGGAGCGTCCGGCGCGCAGTTCGGCGATGGAGTTGTCGTAGAACGCGGCCCAGCCTCTCGCCTCGGTACCGGCCGAGGTGCGGATGACCCCGACGGCGGCTTCCTCGAAATCGTCCTGTCCCGTGAGTACGCCCTCGTGGATGAGTGGCAAAAGCCCCGAGATCATTGCCGAGTCACAGATGGTCGACACGTCGAGTCGGTGGGCGATCTCGATGCAGTTGTCCCGGTTGCGCCACGAAAAACCCCGTGACGTGCGGAAACCGGAGGGGACGCTGCTTGTCTTGCGCACGACCGTGCGACGGCGCGGCGGTGCGGGAGAATCGAGGACGCTCACACCTCCACGCTAGAAATCGTCGTGGCCTGCGGTAACTGCCCAACGGGGTGCATCAACTGGCCAAAAGGACGGGTCGCATGGCGCAGATCACACTTGGGTACGGGCGTCCCATATCCGCGTTTCACGCAGCCTGCCGACCCGTGTCAGGCCTGTGAGCTGCGAGAACTCGGAGCCGGCATTCGCTGAGCAGGCGATTTGACCCTGGCGAGAGAACTGCGTAACTTTCTTCGAGTCAGCGCGCCACGGCGCCGCCTGGGAGGCCGAGAGGCTGGTTCTGGGAGTGGAGACCGGGTTTTCGTGTTGGCCGTCCCGAGTTGTTGTTCATGGTTGTTGTTTGTGCTGTGGATGGTGTCTTGGGTTGTCTGGATGTTCTTGTTCGGTTGGTAGCTGAGAGTTGCGGCCGCGCAGGGTGTTCGGTAGGATGGAAGAGTTGCGCCGGAGACGGGCAGCGATTCGAAGCAGAACGTGAAGCTTGCTGGTGAGCGCCTTTTTGTGGGTGGTGCTGGTGGGTGTGTGTTCTTTGAGAACTCGATAGTGTGTTGATGGATTGTTTGATGCCATGTTTGGCATCGTGTGTCCAAGTTTTTGGATATGAGATGTATTTTTTTGTGGCACCTGCCCGTGTGGGTGGGTGTTGCTAGTTTTTGTTTGGTCAGGTTTTTGTCTCTCTGGCTGAGATTGTGTTGAAAAGTGCTGGTTCGCCGGCTTTTTCGATAGGTTTTCATGGAGAGTTTGATCCTGGCTCAGGACGAACGCTGGCGGCGTGCTTAACACATGCAAGTCGAACGGAAAGGCCCTGCTTGCAGGGTACTCGAGTGGCGAACGGGTGAGTAACACGTGGGTGATCTGCCCTGCACTCTGGGATAAGCCTGGGAAACTGGGTCTAATACCGGATATGACCATGGGATGCATGTTCTGTGGTGGAAAGCTTTTGCGGTGTGGGATGGGCCCGCGGCCTATCAGCTTGTTGGTGGGGTAATGGCCTACCAAGGCGACGACGGGTAGCCGACCTGAGAGGGTGATCGGCCACACTGGGACTGAGACACGGCCCAGACTCCTACGGGAGGCAGCAGTGGGGAATATTGCACAATGGGCGCAAGCCTGATGCAGCGACGCCGCGTGAGGGATGACGGCCTTCGGGTTGTAAACCTCTTTCACCAGGGACGAAGCGTGAGTGACGGTACCTGGAGAAGAAGCACCGGCCAACTACGTGCCAGCAGCCGCGGTAATACGTAGGGTGCGAGCGTTGTCCGGAATTACTGGGCGTAAAGAGCTCGTAGGCGGTTTGTCGCGTCGTCTGTGAAATTCTGCAACTCAATTGCAGGCGTGCAGGCGATACGGGCAGACTTGAGTACTACAGGGGAGACTGGAATTCCTGGTGTAGCGGTGAAATGCGCAGATATCAGGAGGAACACCGGTGGCGAAGGCGGGTCTCTGGGTAGTAACTGACGCTGAGGAGCGAAAGCGTGGGTAGCGAACAGGATTAGATACCCTGGTAGTCCACGCCGTAAACGGTGGGTACTAGGTGTGGGTTCCTTTTCACGGGATCCGTGCCGTAGCTAACGCATTAAGTACCCCGCCTGGGGAGTACGGCCGCAAGGCTAAAACTCAAAGGAATTGACGGGGGCCCGCACAAGCGGCGGAGCATGTGGATTAATTCGATGCAACGCGAAGAACCTTACCTGGGTTTGACATACACCAGACGCAGCCAGAGATGGTTGTTCCCTTGTGGTTGGTGTACAGGTGGTGCATGGCTGTCGTCAGCTCGTGTCGTGAGATGTTGGGTTAAGTCCCGCAACGAGCGCAACCCTTGTTCTGTATTGCCAGCACGTGATGGTGGGGACTTGCAGGAGACTGCCGGGGTCAACTCGGAGGAAGGTGGGGATGACGTCAAGTCATCATGCCCCTTATGTCCAGGGCTTCACACATGCTACAATGGCCGGTACAGAGGGCTGCGATACCGTGAGGTGGAGCGAATCCCTTAAAGCCGGTCTCAGTTCGGATCGGGGTCTGCAACTCGACCCCGTGAAGTCGGAGTCGCTAGTAATCGCAGATCAGCAACGCTGCGGTGAATACGTTCCCGGGCCTTGTACACACCGCCCGTCACGTCATGAAAGTCGGTAACACCCGAAGCCGGTGGCCTAACCCTTGTGGAGGGAGCCGTCGAAGGTGGGATCGGCGATTGGGACGAAGTCGTAACAAGGTAGCCGTACCGGAAGGTGCGGCTGGATCACCTCCTTTCTAAGGAGCACACAACATCACCCATTTCTGCCGGCATGTGTCCGTGCGGTGGGTGTGTGTTCGAGGGTGAAACATCAAACAGATCTGTTCTGCCGGCCTGTCTGGGTTGGTGGGGTGGGTGGCTGTTCACTGTGAGGTGGGTGGCGTTGTCAGCACACTATCGGGGTTCTGAGGGAACACACGTTTCTTCTGGGCCTGTCATTGCGCAGCCTTGGTGAGGTGTCCTGTGGTGGGGCATACAGAGGTGTGTGGGTGGTGGGTGTGTGTTGTTTGAGAAGTGCATAGTGGATGCGAGCATCTTTATTTTGCAATGCATATTGAATCAATAGTTTTTGGTTTGTGTGTTTTGTTCGAGTTTGTTGTGTGTTTTTCTACATTCGTGGGGGGTGTTGTTTCCTTGTGTGTCTCCTGTTGGGGGTGCATGGGGGGCGGAGCCCCTGTGGGTGTAGGTGTTGTTGTAAGTGTTTAAGGGCGTTCGGTGGATGCCTTGGTACCAGGAGCCGATGAAGGACGTGGTAGGCCGCGATAGTCCTCGGGGAGTTGTCAAACGAGCTGTGATCCGAGGGTGTCCGAATGGGGAAACCCAGCACGAGTGATGTCGTGTTACCACCAGCTGAATGTATAGGCTGTGTGGGGGGAACGTGGGGAAGTGAAACATCTCAGTACCCATAGGAAGAGAAAACAATTGTGATTCCGTGAGTAGTGGCGAGCGAAAGCGGAGGAGGCTAAACCATGCGCATGTGATACCGGGTAGGGGTTGTGTGTGTGGTGTTGTGGGGTTCATCTTCTCAGATCTACCTGTCTGGGCGTGAGTGATAAAGCTGTGGGTTAGGTGAAGTGGCCTGGAATGGTCTGCCGTAGTCGGTGAGAGTCCGGTAGCTGAAAACCTGTGGTCTTGCGTGATGTTCTCCCAAGTAGCAGCGGGCTCGTGGAATCTGCTGTGAATCTGCCGGGACCACCCGGTAAGCCTGAATACTTCCTGGTGACCGATAGCGGACTAGTACCGTGAGGGAAAGGTGAAAAGTACCCCGGGAGGGGAGTGAAATAGTACCTGAAACCGGACGCTTACAATCCGTCAAAGCCTGCGAGTCGTTTGGTCGGCTGTGGGTGATGGCGTGCCTTTTGAAGAATGAGCCTGCGAGTTAGTGCTCGGTGGCGAGGTTAACCCGTGTGGGGTAGCCGTAGCGAAAGCGAGTCTGAATAGGGCGTGGAGTCGCCGGGTCTAGACCCGAAGCGGAGTGATCTACCCATGGCCAGGGTGAAGCGTCGGTAAGACGTCGTGGAGGCCCGAACCCACTTCAGTTGAAAATGGAGGGGATGAGTTGTGGGTAGGGGTGAAAGGCCAATCAAACTCCGTGATAGCTGGTTCTCCCCGAAATGCATTTAGGTGCAGCGTCACATGTTTCTTACTGGAGGTAGAGCTACTGGATGGCCGATGGGCCCTACTAGGTTACTGACGTCAGCCAAACTCCGAATGCCGGTAAGTGAGAGTGTGGCAGTGAGACTGCGGGCGATAAGGTTCGTAGTCGAGAGGGAAACAGCCCAGATCGCCGGCTAAGGCCCCTAAGCGTGTACTAAGTGGAAAAGGATGTGGGGTCGCGAAGACAACCAGGAGGTTGGCTTAGAAGCAGCCACCCTTGAAAGAGTGCGTAATAGCTCACTGGTCAAGTGATCCTGCGCCGACAATGTAGCGGGGCTCAAGTACACCGCCGAAGCCGCGGCACTCACACAAGTCATTCTCTTCGCCTTGCGGGGTGGGGAGCAGTGGTGTGGGTGGGTAGGGGAGCGTCCTGCATCCCTGGAAGCCACAGCGTGAGCTAGTGGTGGAGGGTGTGGGAGTGAGAATGCAGGCATGAGTAGCGAAAGCAGAGTGAGAAACTCTGCCGCCGGATGACCAAGGGTTCCTGGGCCAGGCTAATCCGCCCAGGGTGAGTCGGGACCTAAGGCGAGGCCGACAGGCGTAGTCGATGGACAACGGGTTGATATTCCCGTACCCGTGTACAGGCGTCCATGCTGAATCAGTTGTACTAACCATCCAAAACCAGATGGATCACCTTCGGGTGACCGGATGGGGCTGCATGGGACCTCGGCTGGTAGTAGGCAAGCGATGGGGTGACGCAGGAAGGTAGTGGGGCCAGTCAGTGGTAATACTGGTGTAAGCCTGTAGGGAGTGTGGTAGGTAAATCCGTCACACATATATCCTGAGAGGTGATGCGTAGCCGTTGCGGCGAAATCCATGATCCTATGCTGCCGAGAAAAGCCTCTAGCGAGTTGGTACACGGCCCGTACCCCAAACCAACACAGGTGGTCAGGTAGAGAATACTAAGGCGATCGAGAGAACTGTGGTTAAGGAACTCGGCAAAATGCCCCCGTAACTTCGGGAGAAGGGGGACCCATCCCGGTGACCGTCCTTGCGGCGTGAGCTGGTGTGGGTCGCAGAGACCAGAGAGAAGCGACTGTTTACTAAAAACACAGGTCCGTGCGAAGTCGTAAGACGATGTATACGGACTGACGCCTGCCCGGTGCTGGAAGGTTAAGAGGACCGGTTAATGCCCTTCGGGGTGTGAAGCTGAGAATTTAAGCCCCAGTAAACGGCGGTGGTAACTATAACCATCCTAAGGTAGCGAAATTCCTTGTCGGGTAAGTTCCGACCTGCACGAATGGCGTAACGACTTCTCTGCTGTCTCAACCACAGACTCGGCGAAATTGCAGTACGAGTAAAGATGCTCGTTACGCGCGGCAGGACGAAAAGACCCCGGGACCTTCACTATAGCTTGGTATTGGTGTTCGGTTCGGTTTGTGTAGGATAGGTGGGAGACTGTGAAGCGGCCACGCCAGTGGTTGTGGAGTCGTTGTTGAAATACCACTCTGATCGTATTGGACTTCTAACCTCGGACCCTGATCGGGTTCAGGGACAGTGCCTGGTGGGTAGTTTAACTGGGGCGGTTGCCTCCCAAAATGTAACGGAGGCGCCCAAAGGTTCCCTCAGCCTGGTTGGCAATCAGGTGTTGAGTGTAAGTGCACAAGGGAGCTTGACTGTGAGACGTACATGTCGAGCAGGGACGAAAGTCGGGACTAGTGATCCGGCACCAACGTGTGGAAGTGGTGTCGCTCAACGGATAAAAGGTACCCCGGGGATAACAGGCTGATCTTCCCCAAGAGTCCATATCGACGGGATGGTTTGGCACCTCGATGTCGGCTCGTCGCATCCTGGGGCTGGAGTAGGTCCCAAGGGTTGGGCTGTTCGCCCATTAAAGCGGCACGCGAGCTGGGTTTAGAACGTCGTGAGACAGTTCGGTCTCTATCCGCCGCGCGCGTCAGAAACTTGAGGAAACCTGTCCCTAGTACGAGAGGACCGGGACGGACGAACCTCTGGTGTGCCAGTTGTCCCGCCAGGGGCATCGCTGGTTAGCTACGTTCGGAAGGGATAACCGCTGAAAGCATCTAAGCGGGAAGCCTGTTCCAAGATGAGGTTTCTCACCCCCTCGAGGGGGTAAGGCCCCCCACAGACCATGGGGTTGATAGGCCAGAACTGGAAGCACAGCAATGTGTGTAGGTGACTGGTACTAATCGGCCGAGGACTTACAACAACACTTATCACCGATAAGTACTGATAGAGCTCTGCTCGCATCCACTATGACACTTCTGAAACAACACGCACGGGGGCTCCGCCCCTCGTGAACCCCTCAACCAGTGGTAACCATTGGTTGAGGGTGGTTCACACAAGATAAACAAACACTGCGTGTGTTTCACAATGTTTCGGCGGCCATAGCGGAGGGGAAACGCCCGGTCCCATTCCGAACCCGGAAGCTAAGCCCTCCAGCGCCAATGGTACTGCACCCTAACCAGTGTGGGAGAGTAGGACACCGCCGAACACAACCTAGCCTGAGGCCCTTCGCACACGCGAAGGGCCTCAGCGCATTCCCACCACCCACCGCAACCAACAAACACCAGCCTCGACCCAAACAATCGGCGAGGGCAGCGTTGCTTATGTCCTGGCTCGCGGAGTTGGCCGCACGCGTCATTCATGGAAGCGGCCACTGCGCGGTTGGTGAGACTGGCCGAACGGGGATGTGTTCTCGGTTGGTGTCTGCCCGAGCGGGCATCTGATCGGTCTACCGGCACAACGGTGTGTTCGTCAGTGAGTGTGATTTGCTACCGCGGGACAGATTGCTGTCGAGTACCGGCCGCTCAGGTCGCTGACGCCGAAATCCCATGGGCCGTAGGCAATGTGGCGCGATTTCTTACCACAACTCACTACTGGAGCCAGCACTGCAGACGTTTCGAGCGCGACCATGGGTTCCAGACCCCAGCCGACGGCGTCTCGGCGAGCCTGGCCTGAGTTGGATCTGTTCAGTGCGTGGCGATGATCGTGTCGGTGTATTCCAGCGGGGTGCGGGCGGTGAGTGGGGCAGTCGACGTTCGAACGATGACGGTGATATCAGGCGCAGGTCTACACTTTCTTGTTCAACGTGCTGGTGACGTTCTGCAGGTCGCGAGCGATGGTGACGGCGGCGAACTCGATGCTCAGGTGCGCTTCGATCGCATCGCAGGTGCGGTGAAGGTCGGGGCGAGCTGCAGATCGGACCTCGTCGAGCGCGTTCGACCTTCCACACGTCGTGGTGGGCCGCGACACTGGCGTGTCCGTCCATCACCGAGTGAGCAGTGGTGGCGCAGCCCTTGTATCCGGCCGCTGCACGAGCGCGTTCGATCGATTCGTCGTCGAGCTCGACCGACTGGCCGGCGACCTTCACAAAATCTTGTTCAAGCCAGGGGTTCTGTGCGTGGTTGGACCGGCGGCGGGCGCGTTCGATCTCAACGTTGCGGTTGTCGTATTGGCCCTGAGCCCATGTGTAGTGCACATCACCCGCCGGTGGGCGCCGGTTCCCAGCGATCGGGTCAACTGAAACCCGCCGTCTCTCGTGGCGCTCGGCGAAGCACGTGATGACAGGATCAGAGTCCTCGTCTCCGCCCGGCTTCCCTCGAAGACCTGTACGTCGAGTGGGAAGCTGTTGCGCGCCAACAACAGCCGAGGGGGATCTGAGGGTCGACTCGACGTCCTTTACTCATCCCGACCTGACGCAGCCGGTGTTCCTCCGCGGGTTCGAAACCACGTCGTCAGGTCGTAGGGCACCAGTGCCGCGCCCGGCCGGTCGGCGCTGACGTGATCGTGGCAAGCGCGAGACAGCTGGCCTTGGTGGTCGCGGTACTCGCATCGAGGCCAACGCCCGTTCGATACCCCGAGAAGTGCGGTGCACTGATACCGGTGTCGTCGAGCGCCCTGGGGGTGTCGAGTGTGCTGGTCGCTCGACCGGCCGTACGCACACCGACTCAGCTGAAGGTGTCAACGCCAAGGATCTCGAGTCCCCACCGCCGCTGGTGCGGTGAGTGTGGTCCACACCAGTTCGCTCGAAACAGCGGGCGACGACCGCGTCGCCGTCGGCTCGGACCATCTCTGCACCAATAGATCCTCGGTCCAGGTGTTGTGGCCGGCGTCGGTCTTGCCGTTGGCAACCGCGATGAACGCCGTCGACTCACCTTCAGTGGGAGCGGACCCGACATGTTGGACGATCCACCGGTAGCGCTGCACAGTCTCGGCGATCGGGACCGCTGTCGCTCTTGGTACGGCTGTCTCCTTCCGGACATATGGGCTCACCAAGGACACTCACCAAGCGACTGAATCCGAAGCGACCCACTACCTGGAGTTCGAGGACGTCACCCCCGACAGCGCCGACGAGCACCACGCCGACGAATAGACGTCGGGAGGTCCAACTCATGTCTGATGCCGACGGGTAGCCAGCGGAGAGCGAATCTCCGCAGGTGCCCCGTAGCGGTATCGCGGCAGTGGCAGGGCGCAGATGTCGGCACGAGTCGGATTGTCTGTATGTCAGCCTGTCGAAGTTCACCTGCCGAAGTTCACCCGCCGAGGTCGCCGGTTGACGCCTGTGATTGGGCGCCGAGGCCGTACTGGACTGCCTGCGTAAGCGGTCCGGCCTGCGACACCGGCGGACGGAACTGTGTGGGCGCCGGGCCGGCTGGTAGCAATCGTTCTCGGTCCGCACGGCTCGCGTGGGGTGCGGCGAGTGCCGGCGGCACGGACGACTCCACCGACACAAACGGACTCCACCGACACGAACGTCTGTACCCATCCATTTGTCGACCTGGCACCGACGACGCGGGGTCCATGATGACCGGCACACGGGCCTCGGACTCACATGCGGACGCGCCCGGAGCGAGACCTGCCAGACGTCTCCTCTTCCGGGTCGCCCGAGCGGTGAACAGGCTGTGCGCAGGGCTGCCTGTGACGTGCGGGCGGGCCGGCGTGTGGGTGAGATGCGCGGGTGTGGAAGTCGGCCGGCCCCACTTGTGACGGTCTCAAACGTGGACGGCGAGTCGTTCCCCGCAAGCTCGCGGCGGCCAACGGTCTCGAGCGGATGGTCAACCGCGCATCTGTCATATCGGGGATCGTCGACGCCGTCGACGCCGCCGCGAACGATGGATCGCGGTCAGCACGACCGGGTGGTGACGCGCGGAATCGTGGTGGACCTGGATCGCGTTGACCGGCGCAGCAGACTTCGTCGTGACGGCGTGCTGCCCCGACCCGAGGCGAGAACTCCACGCAGGCGACCGTTCAGCTGTGCAATGTGACGGTGCGATGGCCGATATCGGCCGACGGTCGGTGCGGGCAGTAAGGGCACGACGGGTCGGTGCGAGGACTGTGACAACGACGGCCGTGGACAACGACGGCCGTGGACAACGACGGCCGTGGACAACGACGGGCCGTGCGCGTCCGAGAAGCTGCACCACCGCGTGCGACCCGGTCCTGTCGCAGGATCCGTGTCATCGCGCGCCGGTGCGATATCCAGTTGGGCTGGGACGTGGCGACCGCGCTCCCTGGCTGTGGAGACTCACGGGCGACCGCGCCGCCGCAAGGCATGACCGCCAGACGCATGACCGCTGCAACCCTCAACATGACGTCGAACGGGGCGAAGAGTGTTGAGCCGGAACGACGTTCGCGGGATGTCGGCAGGACTGGTCGGGGACACCCGACCGGGCATGGATCTCACCATCGGGCACGTGGACCGAGATCATGCGCTCACGAGCTGTCGTTGTATGGGACGCTGCCGACTTCATCGGTGAGGCCATGACGGAGTGAGAGGGGGACACCTCGAGCGGGTGGTCAGTGCACGGGGGAAACCCTTCTCTGTGGGCCGGCCGACGCCGCGGGTCACGGGACCCCGGGGCACCACGGGAATACCTGCCGATTTTCCTGAGCGCGTGGGTGTTCCGGAGCTGTCTGGACCGCCTCGTGACCTACCCGCCAGCGGAGTCGGCGCGCCCCGTTACGCCGACTGTTACCTCAGCGGGGACCGGGCGCCCTCTATTTGCGGGAGGGGCGACACGTCAGGACTGCCTGTGTCTCGAATCCCGCCGGCAGGTGCGAGACAAACGCGCGAACATATGGCCTTGACCAGGCGATTTGCTTTTGACGGTGGGGGTGCGTAACTTTCTTCGAGTCAGCGCGCCACGGCGCCGCCTGGGAGGCCGAGAGGCTGGTTCTGGGAGTGGAGACCGGGTTTTCGTGTTGGCCGTCCCGAGTTGTTGTTCATGGTTGTTGTTTGTGCTGTGGATGGTGTCTTGGGTTGTCTGGATGTTCTTGTTCGGTTGGTAGCTGAGAGTTGCGGCCGCGCAGGGTGTTCGGTAGGATGGAAGAGTTGCGCCGGAGACGGGCAGCGATTCGAAGCAGAACGTGAAGCTTGCTGGTGAGCGCCCTGTTACAGGGTGGTGCTGGTGGGTGTGTGTTCTTTGAGAACTCGATAGTGTGTTGATGGATTGTTTGATGCCATGTTTGGCATCGTGTGTCCAAGTTTTTTGGATATGAGATGTATTTTTTTGTGGCACCTGCCCGTGTGGGTGGGTGTTGCTAGTTTTTGTTTGGTCAGGTTTTTGTCTCTCTGGCTGAGATTGTGTTGAAAAGTGCTGGTTCGCCGGCTTTTTCGATAGGTTTTCATGGAGAGTTTGATCCTGGCTCAGGACGAACGCTGGCGGCGTGCTTAACACATGCAAGTCGAACGGAAAGGCCCTGCTTGCAGGGTACTCGAGTGGCGAACGGGTGAGTAACACGTGGGTGATCTGCCCTGCACTCTGGGATAAGCCTGGGAAACTGGGTCTAATACCGGATATGACCATGGGATGCATGTTCTGTGGTGGAAAGCTTTTGCGGTGTGGGATGGGCCCGCGGCCTATCAGCTTGTTGGTGGGGTAATGGCCTACCAAGGCGACGACGGGTAGCCGACCTGAGAGGGTGATCGGCCACACTGGGACTGAGACACGGCCCAGACTCCTACGGGAGGCAGCAGTGGGGAATATTGCACAATGGGCGCAAGCCTGATGCAGCGACGCCGCGTGAGGGATGACGGCCTTCGGGTTGTAAACCTCTTTCACCAGGGACGAAGCGTGAGTGACGGTACCTGGAGAAGAAGCACCGGCCAACTACGTGCCAGCAGCCGCGGTAATACGTAGGGTGCGAGCGTTGTCCGGAATTACTGGGCGTAAAGAGCTCGTAGGCGGTTTGTCGCGTCGTCTGTGAAATTCTGCAACTCAATTGCAGGCGTGCAGGCGATACGGGCAGACTTGAGTACTACAGGGGAGACTGGAATTCCTGGTGTAGCGGTGAAATGCGCAGATATCAGGAGGAACACCGGTGGCGAAGGCGGGTCTCTGGGTAGTAACTGACGCTGAGGAGCGAAAGCGTGGGTAGCGAACAGGATTAGATACCCTGGTAGTCCACGCCGTAAACGGTGGGTACTAGGTGTGGGTTCCTTTTCACGGGATCCGTGCCGTAGCTAACGCATTAAGTACCCCGCCTGGGGAGTACGGCCGCAAGGCTAAAACTCAAAGGAATTGACGGGGGCCCGCACAAGCGGCGGAGCATGTGGATTAATTCGATGCAACGCGAAGAACCTTACCTGGGTTTGACATACACCAGACGCAGCCAGAGATGGTTGTTCCCTTGTGGTTGGTGTACAGGTGGTGCATGGCTGTCGTCAGCTCGTGTCGTGAGATGTTGGGTTAAGTCCCGCAACGAGCGCAACCCTTGTTCTGTATTGCCAGCACGTGATGGTGGGGACTTGCAGGAGACTGCCGGGGTCAACTCGGAGGAAGGTGGGGATGACGTCAAGTCATCATGCCCCTTATGTCCAGGGCTTCACACATGCTACAATGGCCGGTACAGAGGGCTGCGATACCGTGAGGTGGAGCGAATCCCTTAAAGCCGGTCTCAGTTCGGATCGGGGTCTGCAACTCGACCCCGTGAAGTCGGAGTCGCTAGTAATCGCAGATCAGCAACGCTGCGGTGAATACGTTCCCGGGCCTTGTACACACCGCCCGTCACGTCATGAAAGTCGGTAACACCCGAAGCCGGTGGCCTAACCCTTGTGGAGGGAGCCGTCGAAGGTGGGATCGGCGATTGGGACGAAGTCGTAACAAGGTAGCCGTACCGGAAGGTGCGGCTGGATCACCTCCTTTCTAAGGAGCACACAACATCACCCATTTCTGCCGGCATGTGTCCGTGCGGTGGGTGTGTGTTCGAGGGTGAAACATCAAACAGATCTGTTCTGCCGGCCTGTCTGGGTTGGTGGGGTGGGTGGCTGTTCACTGTGAGGTGGGTGGCGTTGTCAGCACACTATCGGGGTTCTGAGGGAACACACGTTTCTTCTGGGCCTGTCATTGCGCAGCCTTGGTGAGGTGTCCTGTGGTGGGGCATACAGAGGTGTGTGGGTGGTGGGTGTGTGTTGTTTGAGAAGTGCATAGTGGATGCGAGCATCTTTATTTTGCAATGCATATTGAATCAATAGTTTTTGGTTTGTGTGTTTTGTTCGAGTTTGTTGTGTGATGTCTACATTCGTGGGGGGTGTTGTTCCTTGTGTGTCTCCTGTTGGGGGTGCATGGGGGGCGGAGCCCCTGTGGGTGTAGGTGTTGTTGTAAGTGTTTAAGGGCGTTCGGTGGATGCCTTGGTACCAGGAGCCGATGAAGGACGTGGTAGGCCGCGATAGTCCTCGGGGAGTTGTCAAACGAGCTGTGATCCGAGGGTGTCCGAATGGGGAAACCCAGCACGAGTGATGTCGTGTTACCACCAGCTGAATGTATAGGCTGTGTGGGGGGAACGTGGGGAAGTGAAACATCTCAGTACCCATAGGAAGAGAAAACAATTGTGATTCCGTGAGTAGTGGCGAGCGAAAGCGGAGGAGGCTAAACCATGCGCATGTGATACCGGGTAGGGGTTGTGTGTGTGGTGTTGTGGGGTTCATCTTCTCAGATCTACCTGTCTGGGCGTGAGTGATAAAGCTGTGGGTTAGGTGAAGTGGCCTGGAATGGTCTGCCGTAGTCGGTGAGAGTCCGGTAGCTGAAAACCTGTGGTCTTGCGTGATGTTCTCCCAAGTAGCAGCGGGCTCGTGGAATCTGCTGTGAATCTGCCGGGACCACCCGGTAAGCCTGAATACTTCCTGGTGACCGATAGCGGACTAGTACCGTGAGGGAAAGGTGAAAAGTACCCCGGGAGGGGAGTGAAATAGTACCTGAAACCGGACGCTTACAATCCGTCAAAGCCTGCGAGTCGTTTGGTCGGCTGTGGGTGATGGCGTGCCTTTTGAAGAATGAGCCTGCGAGTTAGTGCTCGGTGGCGAGGTTAACCCGTGTGGGGTAGCCGTAGCGAAAGCGAGTCTGAATAGGGCGTGGAGTCGCCGGGTCTAGACCCGAAGCGGAGTGATCTACCCATGGCCAGGGTGAAGCGTCGGTAAGACGTCGTGGAGGCCCGAACCCACTTCAGTTGAAAATGGAGGGGATGAGTTGTGGGTAGGGGTGAAAGGCCAATCAAACTCCGTGATAGCTGGTTCTCCCCGAAATGCATTTAGGTGCAGCGTCACATGTTTCTTACTGGAGGTAGAGCTACTGGATGGCCGATGGGCCCTACTAGGTTACTGACGTCAGCCAAACTCCGAATGCCGGTAAGTGAGAGTGTGGCAGTGAGACTGCGGGCGATAAGGTTCGTAGTCGAGAGGGAAACAGCCCAGATCGCCGGCTAAGGCCCCTAAGCGTGTACTAAGTGGAAAAGGATGTGGGGTCGCGAAGACAACCAGGAGGTTGGCTTAGAAGCAGCCACCCTTGAAAGAGTGCGTAATAGCTCACTGGTCAAGTGATCCTGCGCCGACAATGTAGCGGGGCTCAAGTACACCGCCGAAGCCGCGGCACTCACACAAGTCATTCTCTTCGCCTTGCGGGGTGGGGAGCAGTGGTGTGGGTGGGTAGGGGAGCGTCCTGCATCCCTGGAAGCCACAGCGTGAGCTAGTGGTGGAGGGTGTGGGAGTGAGAATGCAGGCATGAGTAGCGAAAGCAGAGTGAGAAACTCTGCCGCCGGATGACCAAGGGTTCCTGGGCCAGGCTAATCCGCCCAGGGTGAGTCGGGACCTAAGGCGAGGCCGACAGGCGTAGTCGATGGACAACGGGTTGATATTCCCGTACCCGTGTACAGGCGTCCATGCTGAATCAGTTGTACTAACCATCCAAAACCAGATGGATCACCTTCGGGTGACCGGATGGGGCTGCATGGGACCTCGGCTGGTAGTAGGCAAGCGATGGGGTGACGCAGGAAGGTAGTGGGGCCAGTCAGTGGTAATACTGGTGTAAGCCTGTAGGGAGTGTGGTAGGTAAATCCGTCACACATATATCCTGAGAGGTGATGCGTAGCCGTTGCGGCGAAATCCATGATCCTATGCTGCCGAGAAAAGCCTCTAGCGAGTTGGTACACGGCCCGTACCCCAAACCAACACAGGTGGTCAGGTAGAGAATACTAAGGCGATCGAGAGAACTGTGGTTAAGGAACTCGGCAAAATGCCCCCGTAACTTCGGGAGAAGGGGGACCCATCCCGGTGACCGTCCTTGCGGCGTGAGCTGGTGTGGGTCGCAGAGACCAGAGAGAAGCGACTGTTTACTAAAAACACAGGTCCGTGCGAAGTCGTAAGACGATGTATACGGACTGACGCCTGCCCGGTGCTGGAAGGTTAAGAGGACCGGTTAATGCCCTTCGGGGTGTGAAGCTGAGAATTTAAGCCCCAGTAAACGGCGGTGGTAACTATAACCATCCTAAGGTAGCGAAATTCCTTGTCGGGTAAGTTCCGACCTGCACGAATGGCGTAACGACTTCTCTGCTGTCTCAACCACAGACTCGGCGAAATTGCAGTACGAGTAAAGATGCTCGTTACGCGCGGCAGGACGAAAAGACCCCGGGACCTTCACTATAGCTTGGTATTGGTGTTCGGTTCGGTTTGTGTAGGATAGGTGGGAGACTGTGAAGCGGCCACGCCAGTGGTTGTGGAGTCGTTGTTGAAATACCACTCTGATCGTATTGGACTTCTAACCTCGGACCCTGATCGGGTTCAGGGACAGTGCCTGGTGGGTAGTTTAACTGGGGCGGTTGCCTCCCAAAATGTAACGGAGGCGCCCAAAGGTTCCCTCAGCCTGGTTGGCAATCAGGTGTTGAGTGTAAGTGCACAAGGGAGCTTGACTGTGAGACGTACATGTCGAGCAGGGACGAAAGTCGGGACTAGTGATCCGGCACCAACGTGTGGAAGTGGTGTCGCTCAACGGATAAAAGGTACCCCGGGGATAACAGGCTGATCTTCCCCAAGAGTCCATATCGACGGGATGGTTTGGCACCTCGATGTCGGCTCGTCGCATCCTGGGGCTGGAGTAGGTCCCAAGGGTTGGGCTGTTCGCCCATTAAAGCGGCACGCGAGCTGGGTTTAGAACGTCGTGAGACAGTTCGGTCTCTATCCGCCGCGCGCGTCAGAAACTTGAGGAAACCTGTCCCTAGTACGAGAGGACCGGGACGGACGAACCTCTGGTGTGCCAGTTGTCCCGCCAGGGGCATCGCTGGTTAGCTACGTTCGGAAGGGATAACCGCTGAAAGCATCTAAGCGGGAAGCCTGTTCCAAGATGAGGTTTCTCACCCCCTCGAGGGGGTAAGGCCCCCCACAGACCATGGGGTTGATAGGCCAGAACTGGAAGCACAGCAATGTGTGTAGGTGACTGGTACTAATCGGCCGAGGACTTACAACAACACTTATCACCGATAAGTACTGATAGAGCTCTGCTCGCATCCACTATGACACTTCTGAAACAACACGCACGGGGGCTCCGCCCCTCGTGAACCCCTCAACCAGTGGTAACCATTGGTTGAGGGTGGTTCACACAAGATAAACAAACACTGCGTGTGTTTCACAATGTTTCGGCGGCCATAGCGGAGGGGAAACGCCCGGTCCCATTCCGAACCCGGAAGCTAAGCCCTCCAGCGCCAATGGTACTGCACCCTAACCAGTGTGGGAGAGTAGGACACCGCCGAACACAACCTAGCCTGAGGCCCTTCGCACACGCGAAGGGCCTCAGCGCATTCCCACCACCCACCGCAACCAACACCACCGCGACCACTCGAACACCACGACCGAGAATCCCGTTCGGCATTCGCTCGCAGGCTTGGTCACCGTCGAGTGTGATTACGCGGCCGCAGTTCTCGTCATTGCGGGCCAGAGGTCGATCACGATGGCCTAGCGTGGATTGTCAGGAGGAGTCCAAACCGATCGGTCGTCGAGACGAGGTAGGCCCTGATGAACGTGCGAACTGCCACCCATCAGCTTTTACGAGAACTCGGCCTGACAACGATATTCGGCAATCCCGGCTCCACCGAAGAGACCTTCCTGAAAGACTTTCCGTCCGATTTTCGGTTTGTGCTCGCACTGCAGGAGGCATCGGCGATTGCGATCGCGGACGGCTACGCCCAGGGGACCCGTCAACCGGCCTTGGTGAATGTGCACACCGCGGCCGGCTTGGGAAATGCGATGGGCAACATGATCACCGCATCGATGAACCGCACTCCTCTGATCGTGACTGCCGGTCAGCAGACGCGCGAGATGTTGCTTCTCGAGCCGTGGCTGACGAACGTCGAGCCCGAGCTGCTTCCCAAGCCGTGGGTGAAGTGGTCGTATCAGCCGGTCCGTGCCGAGGATGTTCCCGCAGCCTTCATGCGTGCGTACTCAACCGCCGTGCAACCGCCTGCCGGACCGGTGTTCCTGTCGTTGCCGCTCGACGACTGGGAGAAGGAGGCAAAAGGACCGGCGACCGTGCGTGACGTGGCCAGGCGGGTGGCGCCGGACCCGTCGCGGCTGCGCGATTTCGCCGCAGCGATCGATCGGGCGCAATCACCTGCGTTGATTTTCGGCGCGGGGGTGGCCCGCGACATGGCCTGGGATGCCGCGGTGACGCTCGCCGAGAGAATCGGTTGCCCGGTATGGGCTGCTCCGGCGTCCGAGCGGGCACCCTTCCCTGAGGATCATTCCCTCTACATGGGAGGCCTACCGTTTGCGACGGGCCCCTTGGCGGATCTCCTGCGAGGCCACGACCTGGCAATGGTGATCGGTGCGCCCGTCTTCCGGTACTACCCATACGTTCCGGGCGCTTACCTGCCGGATGGTCTGCGTCTGCTGCACGTCACAGACGACCCGGCCGAGGCGGCACGTGCTCCGGTCGGTGACAGTCTGATCTCGAGCGCAGGACTGGCCATCGAACTGCTGACAGCGCAATTGCGCAGGGCACCACGTGAACCCGCCGAGATCAGGCCGCTTGCTCACCGGATGGCGCCTCACCCGCCGGCAGAGCACAGGGAGCCGGCGGAGGTGATGACCGCCGGGCAGTTGTTCGCGGCGTTGCGCGAGGCGTGCAACGGACCAACTGTCTTGGTCGAGGAATCGCCGTCGAACTTACCCGAGTTGCATACCGCGTGGCCGATCACCGAACCGGACTCGTTCTACACATTCGCCAGCGGCGGATTGGGCTGGAACCTGCCTGCGAGTGTGGGAATTGCTCTCGCCGAGGCGGATACGGGGCGGCACCGGCGGGTGGTGGCCGTGATCGGCGATGGTTCGTTCCAGTACTCGGTGCAATCGATCTGGACTGCCGCACAACACCAACTGCCGATCTTGTTCGTTGTTCCGCGAAACGGCGAGTATGCGATCCTCAAGTCATTCGCGGCCTTGGAACAGACCCCTGGCGTTCCCGGTCTCGACATTCCCGGTATCGATTTCGTAGCACTGGCCACGGCATACGGGTGTCACGGCGTGCGGGCGGCGACCCCCGATGCCCTCGCTGCCGAGGTGGCGACGGCCGGCGATCGGCCCGGCCCGACACTCATCGAGGTGCCGATCACCGCGGCTGTGCCACTGTTGCTTTGAGTTCGCTCGGCAGTCGTCATCAGAGGACTGCTTCAGGTGCGATTGGGTGCCGGCACCACAATCAGGGGCACCGCCAGTACACGCAGCATCTTGGCAGCGGTCGTTCCGAGGAACAGCCTGCCCGGGGCGGCGAGTCTGCTGGACCCGACCAGGATGATGTCGCCGTCGTTCCATTCGACGGTTCGCACGGCGTCTTCGACGTTGCGGCCCTCGGCGACAGTGGAACTGATCTGTGTCTTGTCGGGGAGCCGCGCGTGGGCGGTATCCAGCGATCGCCGGGCGAGTTCCACGGCGCGGGCAACTGCCTCCTCGTCGGTGGTGCTCTTGGGAATGTCGTCGTGAGACACCAGGGAGAGCAGCCGGAGGGGCAGGTCCCCACGCGCACTGAGCTCGAGAGCCGTGTCGAGCAGGATCTCGGCTCCCGGTCTGTTACCGATCGCCGTCGTGATCTCGCTGATCCGTGACGGACCGGTGTGGCTGAACCCTCGCGGCGCGAGCGCAACCGGGACGGGAGACGAATGCAGGATGTCGTTGACCACCGTGCCGAGCGAATGCCGGCCGGTGATGCCGCCACCGGATCCGCCTACCACGAGCAACGTGGCCTCGACCCGTTCGATCTCGCGAATGAGGCCGTTCGCGATGTTCTCATCGACGACGACGTGGGTCTCCGCGGTCACGTCTGCGGGCACAAGCTGGGCGGCATCGGCAATCCACTGCTTGGCCGCTTCATCGAGGACTTCCGCGAAGTCCGCTTCGCTCGGCGAGGCGCCGGGCCGGTCCGGTGGGATGACCAACGATATGTCCAGCGATGCGCCGAATGTCCGCGCGAGGCACGCGCCGAACGCGACGGCGTCTTCCCCGCCGGGGGTCGCCAGGTAGGCAACGAGCAACTTCATCGTGCACTCCGATCGTGGACCCGTGAAATCCTACGGTGAGAACACTGTGCGCCGCAGCAGCACTCGGCGCATTCGCCGCGGTGGACAGCGGTGCCTCGGTCCGTTGGACATCGTGGAGTGGCTCAGCGGCAAGGGCGCCGAGCAGGGGTCACGCGCTGCTCACCTGCGCGAGCACGTCGAACTCGAGACCGTCCGCCTGGGCCACAAACACATCCTGCCGTAAGTGCCGAGCGGAGAACTGCACTTCGCCGCGCGGACTCGTGTAGATCGGGGACTCACCGGCAGCATGCTCGATCGCCGCAGTAGCCACTGTGCCCGCCCGACGGACGAGTTCCTCGAGCAGTGCAAGGCCTTCGTAGCAGGATTCGCCGGGGGACGTCAGCGGTGGGGCGCAGAGGCCGAAGCGTTTCACGTACCGTCGTTCGAAGTCGAGACTGAACGGTGTCGCGAGCGACTCGAAATACCCGGACACCGAATAGAGGCCCCGCGCGCCGAGAGGTCCGGAACCCAACAGCATGTTCTCGTCCATCAGCGGGCTCAGTCGCACACAGCGGTCGTGCAGGCCTCGGGCTCCGAACGCACGGTTGAATTGCACGGCGTCCTCGCCGAGCAGCAGGACGAGGACGCCGGTTGCGTCGGAGCGCTCGATCTGGTCGAGGACATCTCCGAACTCGGAAGTACCCAACGGCTTGAAGATCGACGACACGATCGTCCCCACCGAGCCCCTGCCGTTCAATTGCGCGGTGACCCTCGCCGCGGTGATCCGCGGCCACACGTAGTCGCTGCCGATGATGATCCACCGGCGGGCGCCGATCTCCTCGGACATCCAGTCCAGTGCGGGGAGGAGGGCGAACTCCGGCACCTCGCCGGTCATGAACGTTCCGGGGGCGGACTCGCCGCCCTCGTACACGGCGGTGTACACGTAGGGAATCCGGCCACGCAGCACCTGCACCAGACCGCGCCGGACGGCTGACGTGTGCCACCCGATGACCGCGTCGAAACCTCCTGTGCCGCGACCATCGGTATCGAGGTGCGCGGCGACCTCCGTGGCGACTGCGTCGACGCTGGCTCCTCCGTCGATCGTCGTCACGGCGACTTCGCGACCAAGGATGCCGCCTCGCCGGTTGATCTCCTCGACCGCCAGCTGTGCGCTCGCTGCACAGGACGGTCCGAAGATGCCCGACGGGCCGCTCTGTGGGATCACGAGTCCCAGATGCATGAGTGCGTTGCCGTGCGTTCGCGCCATCGGTCCCAGTGTGCGCCCGGTTCGTTACCGAGGGGTTTCCGCAGCATCAGCCGACCGCGGCAATCGTTGCTCACGCGTCCACCGTGTGAGTTCGGCAGAGAGCCGTACGGGAGCGTCCAGGTGGATCAGATGGCCGGCGTCGGGAACCTCGGTCAGCGACGAGTTCGGGAGCAGAGCGTGCAGGCGCCGGGCACGTTCGGGCGGAATCCAGGTGTCGTCCGATCCCCAGACGATGTGCGTCGGTTCCTCGATCGACGCGTACCGTCCCTCGACCTCGTCGGTGAATCGCTCGTCGGCCTGCGCGATCTGCCGATAGAACGCGGCCTGTCCGACCGGGCCCAGCCACGGCTCGACCAGCATGTCCAGATCCTCGTCACGTGGTCGGGTATGCGCGGCCGTGCGGATGTACGCCTCGACGGCTCCGCGGTGGACCGGGGCCGGTAGCTGCTCGAAGACCTCCGGGTGCTGATTGACGAGGGTGAAGAACGGTGAGCCCCACGGACTGAGTGCAACCACGTCCACCAGACACAGCGACGCGTATTGCGCGCCGTGCAGCAGTCGCGCCCGCAGCGCCACCGCACCGCCGAAGTCGTGAGCGATCACGTGCGGCCGCTGCAGCGACCATCGGTCGAGCAGATACGCGAACAGCTCGCCCTGGACGCCGAGGTCGACCCGATGCCCGGGGTGTTTCGACGACTGTCCATAGCCGGGCATGTCCCACAGGTAAACCGTGAAATCGTCGGCGAGGGCAAGTGCAAAAGGGCGCCACAGGGCCGACGACCACGGCGTCCCGTGCAGAAAGACGATCGGGGGACCCGTACCGAACCGCTCCCACGCCACCGTCCGCCCGGCCCATTCGACTGTCCTGTGCAGAGGTGGGATCACCGTCCCAGTGTTGCAGTTCCGGAGGCGGATTCGCACGCTCAGGGCAGACGGGTGGTCACCTCGGCCGGCGCACGGTCCAGGTTGTTGAGTGCACTGGCCGCCGCGCGGCTCCGCCTGGTCGGTTTCGTCGGGTGCAATGTCTCGTGTTCAATCGCAGATGCCCCAGGAAGCCAGTCAAACAAGAGTGACAGAGACATGAACCGCATGAACCGGGAAGAATTCTTTCGCGTCGCCGCCCAACTCGATGATGAGCGGCTCCGAAAGGCGTTGTGGAACATCTATTGGCGTGGCTCCGCGGATCTGCGTGAGCGGATCGAGGGTGAGATCACCGGCGCCGGGATCGGGCGCGCCACCCGTGCGCCGAAACCTACCGTTGATGCCACCGCGCTCGGCCGAGAGGTGGCTGAGTTCGTCGCGTTGGCGCGGTCAGGCGCATATCTGGGAGGGGATCGCCGAGTGTCCCCGAAGGAGCGCACGCGTTGGAGGTTCACGTTCAAGCGACTGGTGTCGGCAACCCAGGAGGCATTGAGCACCGACCAGCCCGAGCCTGCATCCATGGCCCTGGAATCGCTGATCGACCTTGCTTGCGAGACTGCCGATTCCGACCTCTTCCGCTCTCACGACCCTGTGGAAGCCGCCGGATTCGTGGTATCTGACGCAGTCGCCGTGCTGTGGAAGTCGACGCTGGAGCGTCAAGGTTTCGAGGCGTTCGCCGCCCAGGCCGCTCCGCAACTCATTCGGTGGGAAGCGCGGTGTGGGTGGACACGCTCCGGTTTCGGTCGGGTCGCCGACAAGGAGACCACGTTGGCAGCGGTACTCGCCCAGATGCTGCACGGCGGCGAAGTATGGGACCGATTCGGGCGGCACTACGTACTGGCACTGGATGATGCCGGGCGGCCCAGGTTCGCCGGGAACCCGGGCGACGACCTGGTGGCCTGGCATGACCTTCTGCTGGACAACCTGGACGACAGCCCAGGCGGAGTACTCGGAGACATCGCGAAGCACGACTACCTGGCCGGGGCCGAGCAGGACTTCTTCGCGGCCCGGCTGGCCCACCGGGGCGGGGACACCGCGACGGCTCGCGAGCTCGTGGCGGGATGTGTGCGAAAACTCCCCGGACACCCGGAGTTCCGCGCGTTCGCGGCCGAGATCGGTGCTGACATGCCAAAGCGGTGAGCACCGAACGTGGCCGAGGTGAGACGTTGTGGCGTCAGTGTTCCCGGAACCGTCAGGGGATCAGGTGGTCGAGACCGTCCCCGAGCGCGAGGAACCGGCGGGACCCGACGACCGAGGCGAGTTCGTGCTCGATCTGCTGTCGGCGCCTGTCGACCGACTCCAACGCCCGCGAGCCGTGCGGACTGAGGAACACCATCACCCGCCGTCGGTCCAGCGGGTCGACTCGTCGATAGACCAGCGCCCGGGAGATCAGTTTGTCGATCGTCCGCGTCGTGGTGGCCGCAGGCAGTACCGCCAGACGGGAGAGTTCGGTCATCGTGCAGCCGCCACCCTCACCCTCGGCGAGCACGACCAGGATCCGCCACTGTTCGGCGGTCACGCCGAGTTCGTCGAACACCGGAGTCATCCGGTCCTCGACGAGGGCCAGCGCGCGATGCATCTGCAGGAGCAGGGGTGGCGCGGAGTCATCAGGCAACGGTGCCCTCCTCGGTGTGGGCGACGATCTCAAGGTCGGAGCCGTCACACGTGACGGTGATGGTGAGGGGTGATCCCGACCGGTGTCCGCGGGTCACCATCAGTGTGGCGATCGGTGCGTGGAGCTCTCGGCGCAAAACCCGGTGCAGTTGGCGCGCTCCGTACCGGGCGTCGAAACCGATCTGGGCCAGCCGCGATCGCGCCGCCGGCGTGACATCGCAGATCACGTCCCTCGCGGCGAGGGCCGTGACGAGCCGGTCGACCTCGAGGTCGACAATGCTGTCCGCGACCACCGGATCGATCGACGCGAACGTGACGATCTCATCGAAACGGTTGAACAACTCGGGGTCGAAGAATTCGCGCACCGAGTTCATCACCACCGCGGCCTCGTCGTCACCGCGTCTGGCGAAGCGGTCCAACACGGCCCTCGCGATCTGGCGGGCCGATCGATCGCGAAGCGGGCGGCGCATGTCGTGCACCTCACGCGTGCCCAGATTCGACGTCAACAGAACGATGGCGTTGCGGAAGTCGATCGATGTGGTCCCGGACGCCAGGCGCAGGGTCCCGGTGTCGAGGATCTGCAGCAGGGAACGCAGGACGGTCGGGTGAGCCTTCTCGACCTCGTCGAACAGGACCACCCCGGGTCGCGAGACGCTGCCCTCGATCTTGTCGCGCTCGAAGAGGGTGAACTGTTCCTTGGAACCGGCGTAGCCGGGCGGGGCACCAGAAAGCGACGCGGCGTAGTGCTCCTGGGCGAGCGAGTTCATGTCTATCCGGCAGAGGTTGTCGGCGTCGCCCCGGACGTTGCGGGCGACCTGCCTCGCCAGCTCGGTCTTCCCCACACCTGTTGGCCCGACCAGTAGCAGGGAAGCCATGGGGCGGTGGGGATTCCGGATCCCGACGGCGGCGATGGTCAGCGCGCGCACGACCGCTTCGATGGCGCTGTCCTGCCCGATGATCGACGCGCGGAGGGTCTCGGCCAGCTGCTCGGGGGAGCGGAGATCGCCCAGTCGGAATCCCTGCGTCGTGTCGAGATCGTTGAACTTCACCGACATGTACCCCGACATGGCCACCTCCTTCGCTTCCGATTGAAAGTAGATCACGGCCGCGGCGGATGTGTCACGAGGGGTATTCACACGGTTTCTACGTGCGAGAAACGTCGTCGCAACTGATCGCGGTCTAGTGTCAAACCGGATAACCTTCCGTTTGGAAGTAAACCCTCTCGAACCGACGACAGAAGGAATCGCTATGCGTCATGGCGACATCGCATCCAGTCCGGACACCGTGGGCGTCGCGGTGGTCAACTACAAGATGCCCCGACTGCACACCCGCGAACAGGTGATCGACAACGCCAAGGCGATCGCGGAGATGGTGGTGGGGATGAAGAGTGGGCTTCCGGGCATGGATCTCGTCGTGTTCCCGGAATACTCGACGCAGGGGATCATGTACGACAACGAGGAGATGTTCGCGACGGCCGCGACCGTCCCGGGGGACGAGACCGACATCTTTTCGGCGGCCTGCCGCGAGGCGAAGACTTGGGGCGTCTTCTCCATCACCGGGGAGCGTCACGAGGACCATCCGAACAAGCCGCCGTACAACACGCTCGTGCTCATCAACGACGAGGGCGAGATCGTGCAGAAGTACCGCAAGATCCTGCCCTGGACGCCGATCGAGGGCTGGTATCCCGGCGGGCAGACCTACGTGACCGATGGCCCGAAGGGGCTCAAGATCTCGCTCATCATCTGTGACGACGGAAACTATCCGGAGATCTGGCGCGACTGCGCGATGAAAGGTGCCGAACTCATCGTCCGCCCGCAGGGGTACATGTATCCGGCAAAGGATCAGCAGGTGCTGATGGCGAAGGCGATGGCGTGGGCCAACAACTGCTACGTCGCCGTCGCGAACGCCACCGGGTGGGACGGTGTGTACTCCTACTTCGGGCACAGCGCGATCATCGGTTTCGACGGGCGGACACTCGGTGAGTGTGGTGAGGAGGAGTACGGCGTGCAGTACGCGCAGTTGTCGTTGTCGACGATCCGTGACGCCCGCCGGTTCGACCAGTCGCAGAACCACCTGTTCAAATTGCTGCATCGCGGCTACACCGGGGTGCTCGCCGGCGGCGATGGGGACAAGGGCGTGGCCGAATGCCCGTTCGATTTCTACCGCAACTGGGTCAACGATGCCGAGGCGACCCAGAAGCAGGTGGAGGCCATCACCCGCGAGACGATCGGTGTGGCCGAGTGTCCGGTCTATGACCTGCCGAGTGAGAAGGTCATGGAGGCCTGAGCACTGACGTGAACGCCCCGGTCGCCCAGAGCTTGTCGATGGGCGACCGGGGCGAGTTCGGTCAGATCGGCGTTCCGATCAGCTGAGGTGGTGCACCTCCTGCAGCCCGTACACGGGGGTGTCGAGGCCCTCGTAGCGGGCCTTGAGCTGCAGCGCGAGGTAGAGCGAATAGTGTCGCGACTGATGGAGATTCCCGCCGTGGAACCACAGTCCGGGCTGTTGCGTCGGCTTCCACATGTTGCGTTGCTCGCCCTCCCACGGCCCGGGATCCTTGGTTGTGTCCGACCCCAGGCCCCACACCTTGCCGACCCGGTCGGCGACATCCTGACCCATCAGGTCGGCGGCCCAGCCGTTCATCGATCCGTACCCGGTCGCATAGACCACGACGTCGGCGGGCAGCTCGGTGCCGTCGGCGAGGACCACGCTGTTCTCGGTCAGATGGTCGATCTGGCCGTGCTCGAGTTTGATGGTCCCGTCGGCCACCAGGTCACAGGCGCCGACGTCGATGTAGTACCCGGAACCCCGTCGCAGGTACTTCATGAACAGCCCCGAGTCGTCGTCGCCGAAGTCGAGCTCGAAGCCGGCCGCCTCGAGCCGATCGTAGAAGTCCTTGTCGCGCTCGCGGATCTGGTCATAGAGCGGGATCTGGAACTCGTGCATGATCCGATACGGCAGCGAGGCAAAGGTGAGATCGGCCTTCTTGGTCGACATCCCGTCCGCGACGGCCTGCTCGCTGTACAGCGCGCCGAGGCCGATCTCCATCAGTGAGTCCGAGCGGACGATGTGGGTGGACGATCGTTGCACCATGGTGGTGTCGATCCCATTCTCAACCAGAGCTTTACAGATGTCGTGTGCCGAGTTGTTGGACCCGATCACGACGACCTTCTTGCCCACGTATCCGTCGGGTCCGGGGTGCTGACTCGAATGGTGCTGCTCGCCGGTGAAAACGTCCTGCCCGGTGATCGTCGGCACGTTGGCCTTGCCCGACATGCCGGTGGCCAGCACGAGTTGCGTCGGATGCAGGGTCATCTTCTCTCCGTCGCGGTCCAGCTCGACCGTCCACTGTCCGCGGGCTTCGTCGTAGGTGGCGGACAGGCACGTGGTCTTGCTCCAGTACGGCACCTCCATCACCTTCGTGTAGAACTCCAGCCAATCGCCGATCTTGTCCTTGGGTGCGAACACCGGCCAGTTCGCCGGGAAGGGCAGATAGGGCAGATGGTCGTACCAGACCGGATCGTGCAGGCACAAGGACTTGTATCGCTTGCGCCACTGGTCGCCGGGCCGGTCGTGGCGGTCGACGACGATCGACGGCACGCCGAGCTGACGCAGCCGCGCACCGAGGGCGATACCGCCCTGGCCGCCGCCGATCACCAGCACGTACGGCTGCTGGGTCCGCCCGAGCGACGCCTCCTCGTCCGCGCGCTTCTCGGCCCACGAGCGCCGGTCCGGGTCCGACCCGTGCACGGCACCGAGAACCCGGGATGCCCCCTGGGGTTCCTCGTGACCCTTGAGTTCCTGCAGGGTCGTCAGCAACGTCCAGGCCTGATCGTCGCCGCTCTCGGTGTCGGGCCTCAGACGCAGGTGCCCACCCCCGCGACCGGTCGCGGTCTCGAACTCGATGAACGCCGAGACGACCTCACCATCTTCGGTGGGCGTCTCGCTGGTCCGGAACGCGTGTGGGTCGGTGTCGGCCAGACGGTCGGACAACATGTCCGCGATCCGCTCGCGGCCCTCGACGGTTTTGAGGTTCCAGGTGAACGACACGAGGTCGCGCCAGAAGCTGTCGGTGGCGAACAGCGCCGTCGCCCGGGAGATGTCCCGGGCGGCCAGCGCGGCCTCGAAATCGGCGAGCCAGGCGTCGACGCGCATCTGCGGGTCGACCGGGCGGGAATCCAGCGCGGTGGGTGGCTCGATTGTCTGGGTCATGGATCTCTCCTCGTCGGGTCCATACGGACGTGATCAGGACGTGTGATTGCTGTGATCCACAGCACACGCCTCGGTGCCCGGCCCCGGCAAGGGTTGCAGCGGGTTGCGGGCCGGCGGTGACGTCGTGCAACCCCCTGCAACGGGTTCCTCGGCTTTGCGCCGGCGCTGTGATCGAGAGCACAATCGAGTCGTGTCAGTGCGCGGTGATGTCGACGTCGGTCCCGAGCCCGCAGTCTCCGCGGGTGAGAATCCGCGTCACTATGCCCAGCTGTTGTCGGCCGTCTACGACGCGGCGATGGCAGGGGAGAAGATGCCGGCCACGCCGCGTCCGGTGATTCGCGAGTCCTGGGATCGTGTCCTGCTCGCGGGAGTTGATCCCGAGTCGGACGTGCCCGACGACGGGCTCGATGGGAGTGACCTCGAACTTCGTCGACGCGACTCGGGGTTGTTGGCGGTCCTCGACGATCTGACCCGTGGGCTGGACTCGCTGATCACCGATTCCGAGAGCATCCTCGTCATCGCCGACGCGGACGGGCGGGTGCTGTGGCGCAGCGGCACACCGCGCGTCCTGCAGCGCGCGGACCGGCTCGGCTTCGTCGAGGGGGCGAGCTGGGCCGAGGGATCGGTGGGCACCAACGCGATCGGGACGGCATTGACGGCGGGACGCGCCGTGCAGATCTTCTCGGCGGAACACTTCGTGCGCAGCCATCACGCCTGGACCTGCGCAGGTGCGCCGATCCGGGACCCGCGTACCGGCGCCGTGCTCGGAGTCGTCGACGTCAGTGGTCCGGCGGCGACCATCCACCCGACGACCGTGGCCCTGGTCGATGTCGTCGCCAGACTCGCGGAATCGCAATTGCGTGACCATCACCGCCGACAGCTCGACAAGGTGCGTTCGGTGGCGGCGCCGATGCTCGCCCGACTCGGGGTCCCGGCGTTGGCGATCGACGAACACGGCTGGGTGGCAGCATTGGAGGCCGTCACCCCGCGGGCTCGTGTCCTCCTGCCGCGTCAGGCCGTGCCCGGCCGGATGTGGTTGAACGACTTGGGTGAGTGCGACCTCGAGCCGCTGCCCGGCGGATGGCTGGTCCGGGTCACGGCGAACAGCGACGCGTCGGCCACCACCGTCGACCTCGACCTCACCGATGATCGGCACCCGCGATTGTCTGTCTCGGGAGCTGTCGGCAGCTGGGTGATGCAGCCCTCGCCACGGCACGCGGACATTCTCGCGCTCCTCGCCCGTCACCCGGAGGGGCAGACCGCGGCGGAACTGTCCGGTCACCTGTTCGGCGATGGCGATCGAACTGTCACCGTACGTGCGGAGATCTCCAGGCTGCGCAAACATCTCGGCGGCGTGCTGGCCGCGCACCCGTACCGATTTGCGGACGGAGTCGTCGTCACTGTGCACGGTCCGGGTTCGTCGATGGGCGGATATCCGTAGATTTGATCTGTGACCACCCACGTCGACGGATACCTCCGTCACATCATGGCCATCTGTGCAGATGATCGCTCCGGCAAGGTCGCCGACTACATACCCGAACTGGCGCGGGTCGATCCCGACGGCTACGGGCTCTCACTCTGTCTGCACGACGGCCACGTCTACTCCCAGGGCGACAGCGCGGTGGAGTTCACGATCCAGTCTGTCTCCAAGGCACTGACCTATGCGATGGTGCTCACCCGGCTCGGCCACGCCGAGGTCGATGACAAGATCGGCGTCGAGCCGTCCGGCGACGCGTTCAACAAGATCAGCGTCGACGACCGCGGTAGACCCAAGAACCCGATGATCAATGCCGGCGCCATCATGGCGTCCGCGCTCCTGCTGCCGCCGGTTCGCGACATCGGCGAGGGCATCGTCGACGCCACGTTCAACGAGCTGACCGACTTCTATGCCGCCTGTGCGGGCCGGCGACTGGCGCTCGATGACGAGGTCTATCGGTCCGAGTCGAAGACCGGCGCCCGCAACCGTGCGATCGCCTACATGCTGGACAGCTTCGGAATCGTCGACACCGATCCGGAGGCAGCCCTCGATCTGTACTACCGCCAGTGCTCGCTTCGGGTGACCACCGACGACCTGGCCGTCATCGGTTGCACCCTCGCCAACGGCGGCCTCAACCCTCGCACCGGACGCCAGGTCATGACGCAGGAGGTGGCGCAGCGCGTGCTGTCGGTGATGACCACCTGCGGCATGTACGACGGGGCCGGCGACTGGGTGTCGTCGGTCGGTCTGCCGGCGAAGAGCGGTGTCGGGGGTGGAATCCTCGCGGTGCTGCCCGCGCAGTTGGGGATCGGGATCTATTCGCCACGACTCGATCGGCACGGCAACAGCGTGCGCGGTACCGCGACGTGCCGTCACCTGTCGACCGACCTCGGCCTGCACATGTTCAACCTGACACGCGAGAGCCGGGTGACGATTCGAGCGGTCTACGACATCGGCGAGTTCGACGTCGGTGACGAGTGGTCCACCCGTGAACGCGGGTTCCTGACGACCTGTCGAGACCGGGTGCGGGTCTACGAGCTGCAAGGTGACCTGACATTCTCGGGAGCCGAGTCGGCGATGCGCCGGCTCGAGAACGACCTCGACGACTTCGACGTGGCGATCGTCGACATCTCGCGCATCGGGGTGGTCGACCCGGTGGCCCGGACCATGGTCTTGAGCTACAAACACACCTTGGACGAGCGGGGGCAGCGCGGCATGGTCGTCGACCCGGACGGTGTCATGCGGGCCAGCGTGGAACGTCATCGAAACGATCAGATTGTTCCGGATATCGTTGCGCCCGAGGCGCTTCGCGGCTTCGATCCCACTCTTCCGCATGTGCACACCACGATGGAGGAGGCGGTGACCGATGCCGAGGCGTTCCAGCTGAAGCAACGATACGGCCGAGGGGAGATGTTCGCCGGTTCCTGAGCCAGGGGTGTCCGGGCACGCTGACGGCCCACCGTTAAGCTGACCAACGTGCGTCTGGTTATCGCGGAATGCCAAGTGGATTATGTCGGGCGGTTGACCGCACACCTGCCGATGGCCAAGCGGCTGTTGCTGATCAAGTCGGACGGATCGGTGAGTGTGCACGCCGACGACCGGGCCTACAAACCGTTGAACTGGATGAGTCCGCCGTGCTGGATGGATGAGGCCCCGGTTCCCGACGGTGTCGAGGCGCACGCCTACTGGGTGGTGACCAACAAGGCCGGCGAGGAACTGCGCATCACGATCGCGTCGATCGAGCACGATTCAGAGCATCAGCTCGGCGTCGATCCAGGGCTGGTGAAGGACGGTGTCGAAGCTCATCTGCAGGAACTCCTGGCCGAGCACGTCGACACCCTCGGCACCGGACACACCCTGGTCCGGCGCGAGTACATGACGGCGATCGGGCCGGTCGATCTGCTCTGCCGAGACCCGGCTGGAGCGACGGTCGCCGTCGAGATAAAGCGCCGGGGCGAGATCGACGGGGTGGAACAGCTCACGCGGTATCTCGAATTGCTCAACCGTGACCCGACCCTCGCGCCGGTGACGGGCGTCTTCGCCGCGCAGCAGATCAAGCCGCAGGCCCGCACGCTTGCCGAGGACCGCGGGATCCGTTGTCTGGTCCTCGACTACGACGCGCTGCGGGGCGCGGAGAGCACTGAGTTCCGGTTGTTCTGAGCGGTGGTGATCCCGGCGGTCAGGTGACTTTCGCCGGTGTCAGCGCCACCACGGCGATCGTTCGTCGCACCTTGTCCTGATAGCCCTGGTAGTCGAAGACGTCGTCGTTGAGGGTCGTCCACATCGCTTCGCGGTCGGCGCCGGTGAGCTCGGTCCCGATCACCGGTGTCACCGCGCCTGCGAGCTCGACCGTTGCGGGGGTGCCGGCTTTCAGGTTCAACCACCAACCCGGCTGCCAATCGGCCCCGCCGTTCGACGCGGCGACGATCCATCGGTCGCCGTCAGTCGTGAATATGAGCGGTGTCGTGCGCTGTTTGCCACTCTTGCGTCCGGTGGTGGTGAGAAGCAGAAGGTCGGCGCCTCGGAATCGGCGTGGCTTGCGCCAGGAGATCACTGCGTTGACCGCGCGGTTGAGGGTCACGAATGCCCGCCGTTTCATGACGGGATCGTAGCGGTATCGGGCCCCTGTCGCCGACATTCGCGAGGCGCCGAAGTCGGTGTCTCGGCTCAGGGCCGGGTCGCCGCCTGTGCCGCCGAACTGTTGACCGTGTTGCCGTTGCTCGGCGACCGCTTGACCTGCGATTGTGCCGACAGGGCCCGGTTGAGCAGCTCGACGTCGTCGTTGTCGGTGAGGTCGGCCAGGTCCTGATGGCGTTCGGCCAGCTGCGCCGGGAGCTTGGAGACCTGATCGCGCACCTGATTCAGCTGCTCGACGACCTGCTTGCGAGCCAGGTCGGCCTGGGTGGCCAGCTCGCGGGAGCGGGCCAGCCGCTCGGTCGCGATCTCCTGGGCGGTCTCCTTCATCCGCGCCGCCTCGTGCCGGGCACGATCGCGTTGCGCGGCGAGCTCGGCGTCGTGCCGTTCGCGTTCGGCCTGCCGCGCTCGGGTGCTCTGCAACTCGAGCTCGGCGGCCTCGCCCTTGGCCTTGGTGACGATCCGGCGCGCCTCGTCCTTGGCGGCGTCCATCGTCTCCTTGTGTTCGGCCTCCATGGCCGCCGTGCGTTCGGCGATGAGCCTGGCCGCTTCCTCGGCTTCCTCGGCAGCATGGGCGGCTAGCTCGTCAGCCTTCTCGCGGACCTGCCGGGCCCGCTGCTCGGCGTCGGCGATGGTCTTCTCGGCGGTCTTCGCGCCTTCGTCGCGCATGCGCTTGGCATCGGCCTCGGCGTCATCACGCATCATCGCGGCCTCCTGACGCGCGATGGAGGTCACCTCGGCGGCCTCGGCCGCGGCATCCGCTCGGATCTCCGAGGCCTCGTCCGATGCGAGTTGCAGCATGCGGCCGAGCCGCTCACTCATTCCCTGCGCGGTTGTCGGGGGCACCGACAGTTTGTCGACCTCGCGACGCAACTCCTCGATCTCGTCGCGAGCCTCCTCGAGGTGGGCGGCGAGCTCATGTGCGTTGGCGGTGGCGGCATCCCGATCGGCCGCGAGCACACGCAGCTCTGCATCCATGCGCTGCAGGTGCTCGGCGACCTGATCGCGATCGAAGCCGCGCATGACGACGGCGAAGGGTAGGTGCCGCGGTGCGGGAGCTGACATGCGGCACAGTTTATCTCAGTGGCGAATATCAGTGACCTGTGGAACCGGACGCGGGTTCGACCAGCTCGAGCAGCACGCCGCCGGCATCCTTCGGGTGCACGAAGTTGATGCGAGAGTCTGCGGTGCCGCGCCGGGGTTCCGGGTACAGCACGCGCACGCCCGCGTCCGTGAGCCGGGTGCTGACCGCTTCCACATCGGTGACTCGCACGGCGAGCTGCTGCAGGCCGGGTCCGTTGCGATCCAGGAACTTGGCGATGGTCGACTCTTCGGTCAGGGGCGCCAGCAATTGGATCACCGCTCCGCCGGACTCACCCGCGCTGCGGGGCCCGACCATCGCCTCCACGACGCCCTGATCGGTGTTCGTCTCCTCGTGCAGCGTCTCGAACCCGAGGTGGTCGCGATACCACTGCTTGGCCACCTCGAGGTCCGGCACGGCGATGCCGACATGATCGATCGCGACGACGAGGTCGGAGATGAGCTCGGTGGCGGAGACTGATGCTGCGGGGTCTGTTGCTGAGGTCGTCATGTCCTAACGGTAGCGTTGAAGGGAAAAGCTCACAGAGCGGGCGCTCGGTCTGCCGGTTTATCCCATGTTGGAGGTCTCCCATGTCCACGAACACCGAACAATCGTCGACTGTCATCGTCGCGGGCGCGCGGACCCCGTTCGGGCGTCTGCAGGGGTCGCTGAAGGACTTCAGCGCGGTCGATCTGGGAGCCATCGCGATCAAGGGCGCACTCGAGCGCTCCGGGGTCCCGGCCTCGGCGGTCGATTACGTGATCATGGGCCAGGTCCTCACGGCCGGTGCCGGTCAGATGCCGGCCCGTCAGACCGCGGTCAAGGCCGGTATCGGGTGGGATGTACCGACCCTGACCATCAACAAGATGTGCCTGTCGGGAATCGACTCGATCGCGCTCGCCGATCAGCTGATCCGTGCGGGCGAGTTCGAGTGCGTCGTCGCCGGTGGCCAGGAGTCGATGACCCAGGCGCCGCATCTGCTGCCGGGCAGCCGGAGCGGGTTCAAGTACGGCAACACCGAACTCGTCGACCACATGGCCTACGACGGGCTGTGGGACGCGTTCACCGATCAGCCGATGGGTGCGCTGACCGAGCAGGGCAATGACGTCGCTGCGGAGGCCGCCGACGATATGACCCGCGGTTTCACCCGTGCCGAGCAGGACGAGTTCGCGGCGCTAAGCCATCAGCGCGCGGCGATCGCCTGGAAAAACGGCGTTTTCGCCGACGAAGTCGTGCCGGTGAGCATCCCGCAGCGCAAGGGCGATCCGGTCTCCTTTGCCGAGGACGAGGGCGTTCGCGCGGACACCACCGCCGACTCCCTCTCGGGCCTGCGACCCGCCTTCCGCAAGGACGGCACGATCACCGCGGGCAACTCGTCGCAGATCTCCGACGGCGCCGCCGCTGTGGTCGTGATGAGCAAGGCGAAGGCCGAAGAGCTGGGCCTGACCTGGCTGGCCGAGATCGGACCGCACGGCGTCGTCGCCGGACCGGATTCGTCGCTGCAGGCGCAGCCCGCCAACGCCATCGAGAAGGCATGCGCGAGGGCCGGCATCAAGCCGTCCGATCTGGATCTGATCGAGATCAACGAGGCGTTCGCGGCCGTCGGACTCGCCTCGACCAAGAAGCTCGGCATCAATCCGGAGATCGTCAACGTCAACGGCGGTGCCATCGCCGTCGGTCATCCGATCGGCACGTCGGGTGCGCGGATCACCCTGCACCTGGCGCTCGAACTGCAGCGTCGCGGTGGCGGCGTCGGAGCAGCAGCACTGTGCGGTGCCGGCGGTCAGGGTGACGCGCTCATCGTTCGGGTGCCCAAGAGCTGACCTGGGCTCGAGGTGTAGTAGGGGGAGACCTCTACTACACCTTGTCGTATAACGCCATCTGATTCGGCACAATGGAAGCCATGTCGCAATTCTTCGATCTCAGTACCCCGGCCAAGCGCTTCCGGTTCATCGCGGTGGTGGAGGCCATCACGTGGCTGGCACTGCTGATCGCCATGTTCTTCAAGTGGGTCCTCGGACACACCGAGGCGGTGGCCGTCCCGGGCATGGTCCACGGCATCGTCTTCGTGATCTTCGTGGTGATCTCTGTGGTGACAGCGGTCCAACTGCGCTGGAACGCCACTGTGACCGGCCTGGCACTGCTCTCGAGCATCCCGCCGTTCGGCACTCTGGTGTTCGAATGGTGGGCCCAGCGCAACGGTCATCTGGCCGAGCTGTCCGCCGAGCAGGCGCCGCAGCGTCTGGCGGCCTGACGGTGGTGAGGCCGTGATCGTCGCCTTCAGCCTGACGCCCTCCGGCGGCGATGCGGTCGACGCTGACGGTGGGATGAGCGCGGCCGTCGCCGCGGCGGTGCGGGTCGTCCGCGCCTCTGGTCTGCCGCACCAGACGACGTCGATGTTCACTTATCTCGAAGGCGAGTGGGACGAGGTCATGGCCGTGGTCCGGCAGGCCACCGAGGCCGTGGCCGAGCATGCGCCCCGCGTCGGACTCGTGCTGAAGGCCGACATCCGACCGGGTCACACCGGGGAGATGACCGGAAAGGTCGAACGGATCGACCGGCATCTCACGTGACGGGTGACGTGCGCGAGGCCGGGCGGCCGTCGGTCACGGCGACCGATCGGCGCGCACGTGCCTCCGCGACGACCGTGTTCGCGCTGAACGGCTTTCTCGCCGCGATGTGGGTTGCTCACATCCCCGTGATCACCGAGCGCACGGGGGTCTCCCACGACGCACTCGGGGGGCTGCTCTTGCTGCTCGGTGGTTTCGCGTTCGTCGGAATGCAGGTCTGCGGGCCCGTCATCGACCGGTGGGGATCGCGTCCGACCACGATCGTCGCGGCGATCCTGCTGTCGCTGGTGGTCCTCGGACCGGTCGGCGCCACCACCGCGTGGTCCCTTGCGGCGGCGCTGGCGGCCTTCGGGTTCGCCAATGGCGCGCTCGACGTCTCGATGAACGCGCAGGCAGTCGCGGTGGAACGCCGCTACGGCCGGCCGATCATGTCGTCGTTTCACGGGTTCTTCTCGGTGGGTGGACTGCTCGGCTCCGGCATCGTGGCTCTCATGCTGTGGCTCGATGTCCCGGTCATGGCGACGGTGGCTGTCTCGGGTCTCGTCGGCCTGGTGGTGACCGGTTGCGTCGCGAGCGGTCTGCTCAGGCGCGACCCGGGTCCTCGGGCGTCGGAGGTCGGCGGCACGACGGCCGCGGGAGAGCGACCCGGTCGTTGGTGGGACGCGATCGATCGACGACGGTTGTTCCTCCTCGCCGCGGTCGCCTTCGCTCTCATGCTGGCCGAGGGGACCGCCTACGACTGGAGTGCACTACATGTCGTCGAGAGTTTCGGCACCAGCGAGTCGGTCGGAGCCATCGCTTTCGGTGCGTTCAGCGGGGCGATGACCCTGGCGCGGTTCGGCATCGATCCGGTGGCGGCGGTACTGGGGCCGATGGCCGTGGTGCGCTACGGCGCCGTGATCGGCATCGTCGGCATGACACTGGCCGTGTCGGCACCGTCGGCGTGGCTCGCGATCGTCGGCTGGACGGTTTTCGGTGTAGGCCTGGCCGGACTGATTCCCCAGATCTTCACCGCGGCGGGCAACCTCACCGACGACTCGAGTGGACGCACGATCTCGCTCGTCGTCGGGTGCGGGTATCTGGGCATGCTCGCGGGACCGGCGGTGGTCGGATTCATCAGTCAGCGAAGCAGCTTGGGGATCGGGCTGGTGGTGGCTGTCGGAGCGCTCGTGTTCGCCGCGGCGGCCGCCGGTGTCGTGCGTGCCCCGGCCCGGTGACAGCGATGATCCGCCTGCCGGCGGCATGACACACTAGAGGAGTGACACGACCAACGAATCGGCAGCAGGCGGCCGCGGCCGCTCGGCAACAAGCTGCCGCAGCGGTAGCCATGTCGGGTGCGGTCGACCTGTCGGCCCTCAAGGAACGCGCCGACGCGCAGCGGCAACAGGGGCAGCGCCCGACCGCAGCGCCTCAGTCCGCCGGACCGCCGCCCGATTCCGCGCCCCCGACGGGCTCCGAGGACGCCGTCATCGACGTGACCGACGAGACCTTCGAGACCGAGGTGCTCGCCCGCTCGCAGCAGCAGCTGGTCCTCGTCGATCTGTGGGCGGAATGGTGCGGCCCCTGCAAGCAGCTCTCCCCGGTCCTCGAGTCGCTGGCGGCACGGGCGCAGGGCGCTTGGGTGCTCGCCAAGATCGACGTCGACGCCAGCCCACGGATCGCACAGGCCTTCCGGGTCCAGTCGATCCCGATGGTCGTCGCCATCGCGCAGGGCCAGCCGGTCGCCGCCTTCAACGGCGTGCGTTCGGAAGCAGAGATCTCACAATGGGTCGGCGAGATCCTGTCGCAGCTCGGGGACGGGCTGCCCGGTGGGCTGCCCGACGCCGGACCCGAACCGGAAGACCCCCGGATGGTCGCCGCTGAGGACAAGCTCAACGCCGGCGACTTCGACGGAGCGCTCGCCGAGTACCGGGCGATCGTCGAGGCCGAACCGGAGAACATCGAGGCTGCCTCGGCGGCGCGCAATCTCGAGTTCGTCCTGCGCGCCCAGGCGCACGATCCGGCGATCGTGGACGCTGCGGCCCCGACCGACGTGGACGCACAGCTGGCCGCCGCGGATGTGTTGCTGATGTCGCAGCGACCCGAGGACGCCTTCGACCGGATCATCAACGTCGTGAAGCTGACCGCAGGCGACGACCGGACCAGGGCCCGCACACGCCTGCTCGAGTTGTTCGAGCTCTTCGACCCGGCCGAACCGTTCGTCATCTCCGCTCGTCGCAAGCTCGCGACGGCCCTGTACTGAGAGCGACGCCGATAGAACCCGTGCCGAACGCCGGTCCATGGGGAGCGAGCCGCCGGCCGAGCGGTCATCCCGGTCCTTGAGGAGCGTCGTGAGGACCGAGCGGTCATCCCGGTCCTTGAGGAGCGTCGTGAGGACCGAGCGGTCATCCCGGTCCCTGAGGAGCGTCGTGAGGACCGAGCGGTCATCCCGGTCCCTGAGGAGCGAGGCGCCAGCCGAGCGTCACGAAGGGCGCCCTTCGTGACGCATCCTCGCAAGCTCGGAGGCTCCTCAGGGATCGGAGGGGGGTTGCCCGCGCGGAGGCTCGTCAGGTTTCGGTGGGGTTGCCCGCGAGGAGGCTCGTCAGGGATCGGTGGGGGTCCCTCGCGAGTTCGGAGGCTCGTCAGGGATCGGTGGGGGTCCGTCGCGAGTTCGGAGGCTCGTCAGGGATCGGAGGGTCAGTCCGTCGCAGGGGCCAGGAAGATCGCCGAGTTGGCCGGCAGCATCACCTCGGCGGAGGTCGCGCGGCCGTGCCAGCCCGGGCCGTCCGCGGTCACGCTGCCGAGGTTGCCCTTTCCGCCTCCGCTGTATGCGGTCGAATCTGTGTTGACCACCTCCGACCACGCTCCCGTCCGGGGGAGACCGACGCGATAGTTGACGCGGTCGGAGCCGGAGAAGTTGAACAGGCAGGCCATCACCGATCCGTCGCTCCCGTGACGCAGGAAGCTGATCACGTTGTTCGCGGTGTCGTTGGCGTCGATCCACTCGTAGCCGTCCGGCGTCGCGTCCTGGCTGTAGAGCGCGGGACTGCTCCGGTAGACCCGATTGAGGTCGGTGACCAAAGCCGAGATACCCGAATGCAGTTCGCCTTCCCAACCCTGCTGCTGGAACCAATCCAGGCTGCGGTTGTCGGCCCATTCGCCGGTCTGTCCGAATTCCTGGCCCATGAACAGCAGCTGCTTGCCGGGGTGTGCCCACATGTACGCGAGCAGGACACGGACACCGCATGCTTTCGTGAAGGAGTCGCCGGGCATCCGGCTCCACAGCGTTCCCTTGCCGTGGACGACCTCGTCGTGAGAGATCGGCAGCACGAAGTTCTCACTCCACGCGTACATCAGCGAGAACGTGATCTCGTGATGGTGGAAGCTGCGGTGCACCTGATCGCGGCCCAGATATCCGAGCGTGTCGTGCATCCAGCCCATGTTCCACTTGAATGTGAAACCAAGGCCACCGAGATTGGTCATCTGCGTCACGCCGGGCCACGCAGTGGACTCCTCGGCGATGGTCACCGCACCCGGGAAGTGTTTGTGCACAGTGGCATTCGTCTCCTGGATGAACTGCACCGCCTCCAGGTTCTCCCGGCCACCGTAGATGTTCGGACGCCACTGCCCGTCGGGGCGGGAGTAATCCAGATACAGCATCGACGCCACCGCATCCACACGTAGGCCGTCCACGTGGAACTCGTCGAACCAATAGAGCGCATTGGCCACGAGGAAGTTGCGGACCTCCCGGCGCCCGAAGTTGAAGACGTAAGTGCCCCAGTCGAGTTGCTCGCCGCGCATCGGATCGCCGTCCTCGTAGAGCGGCGTGCCGTCGAATCGGGCAAGTGCCCAGTCATCTTTGGGGAAGTGCGCGGGAACCCAGTCGATGATCACCCCGATGTCCCGGGAGTGCAGATGGTCGATGAGGTATCGCAGGTCGTCCGGGGAACCGAAGCGTGACGTCGGCGCGAAGTACGAGGTGACCTGGTAGCCCCACGAGCCGCCGAATGGATGTTCGGCGACGGGGAGGAATTCGACGTGCGTGAAACCCTTCTCCACGAGGTAATCGGCGAGTTCGACGGCGAGTTCGCGGTAGGACAGGTGCATTCGCCACGAGGCGACGTGCACCTCGTAGACGCTCATCGGCTCCTCGACCGGGCTTGCCGTGGTGCGCTTGGTGATCCACTCCTCGTCCGACCACACATAACTGGATTCGGTGACGACCGACACCGTCGACGGCGGTGGGAGGGTGCGCTGGGCCATCGGGTCGGCCTTGTCCCGGACAACTCCGTCGGCACCATGAACACGGAACTTGTACCGCATGCCGTCGCCGACATCGGGGATGAACACCTCCCAGACACCGGAGCTGCCGATCATGCGCATCGGCGCCTGCCGGCCGGACCAGTTGTCGAAATCGCCGACGACCGCGACACCGTGGGCATTGGGTGCCCACACCGAGAACGCTGTGCCCCCGACCTCGCCGTCAGGCGTGGTGTAGGACACGATGCGCGCGCCGAGGATGTCCCAGAGGGACTCGTGCCGGCCCTCGGAGAACAGGTGGACGTCGAGTTCACCCAGACTCGGCAGGAAACGGTAGCCGTCGGCCACGACGTAGTCGTCGGAACCGCCGTCGGCGTTGGGGTAGGTCACCCGATAGCGATAGTCCATCAGGTCCTCGAACGGTACCGCCACCACCCACAGGTCATCGCTCTGTCGATACATCGGATGGTCGACGCCACCGATGACCGCGACAACCGACGTGGCGTCCGGGCGGAGGGTTCGCAGAATGGTCCAGCCGGTGGTCGCGTCGTGCGCACCGAGGAACGCGTGGGGGTCGGGATGGGTCAGACTGAACAGCCGCCGCAGATCATGGTCGGACGCCGACGGTTCGGGGCCTTGGCTCTTGGTCGTGTCGGTCACGTCAACCTCACTGAATCCGGTAGGCGAGTCGTCGGGCGGCGGTGGCATCGAGCGGCGGGAGCGCCAGGATGTGCGCGACCGCATGCCACGGCTCGAGTTGAATGTAATTCGCTTGCCCCCAATGGAACTCCTGACCGGACACCTCGTCACGCACCAGGAACCGGTCCTGCCAGTCAAAGCCGAGTGCAGGCATGTCGAGCCACACGGTCGAGACCTCGGTACCGAATGGATTGAGATTGATGACGACGATGACCCGGTCCCCGGACACCGGATCGAACTTCGAATAGGCGATCAGTGCGGGATTGTCGAGATGGTGGAACGTGATGTGGCGCAACTGTTGCAGTGCGGGATGGCGGCGCCGGATCTCGTTGAGCGTGGTGATCCACGGCTCGAGCGACTCGCCGCGGCTGGTTGCCGCCTTGTAGTCCCGCGGCCGTAATTCGTATTTCTCCGAGTGCAGGTACTCCTCGCTGCCCTCGGCGACCGCGACGTGCTCGAAGAGCTCATAACCGCTGTACACGCCCCACGTCGGCGCCAGCGTCGCGGCGAGCGCGGCGCGCAGAGCGAACATGCCCGGGCCGCCGTGCTGCAGGCTGGCGTGCAGGATATCCGGCGTGTTGACAAAGAGATTGGGGCGCGCCTCGTCGGCGTGCTCGGAGATCTCCTTGCCGAACTGTTCGAGCTCCCACTTCAGCGTCTTCCACGTGAAATAGGTGTAGGACTGGGTGAAACCGAGACGGGCCAGTCCGTACAGCCGCGCCGGACGGGTGAACGCCTCGGCGAGGAACAGCACGTCCGGGTCGCGCTTCTTCACCTCATTGATGAGCCATTCCCAGAAGTTCGGAGGCTTGGTGTGCGGATTGTCGACCCGAAAGATCTTGACACCCAACCCGACCCAGCCGAGCACCATCTTCAGCACGGCACGGTAGAGCCCGTTGCGGTCATTGTCGAAGTTCAGTGGGTAGATGTCCTGGTACTTCTTCGGTGGATTCTCCGCATAGGCGATGGTCCCGTCGGGAAGGGTGGTGAACCATTCGGGATGCTCACGCGCCCAAGGATGATCGGGTGCACACTGCAGGGCGAGGTCGATGGCCACCTCGAGACCGAGTTCGCCGGCCCTGGAGAGGAAATATGCGAAGTCCTCGGTGGAGCCGAGGTCCGGGTGGATCGTGTCGTGGCCACCCGCTGCCGACCCGATCGCCCACGGTGAGCCGACATCATCCGGCCCCGCGACCAGCGAATTGTTACGGCCCTTGCGGTTGACCTCACCCACGGGATGGATCGGGGGCAGATAGATCACGTCGAACCCCATCCCGGCGATCCGGGGCAGGTCGTCGACGGCGGTGAGGAAGGTGCCGTGCACCGGTTGACCTTCGTTGTCCCAGCCGCCCGTGGACCGCGGGAAGAACTCGTACCAGGAGCCCACGAGCGCACGCCGTCGATCCACCCACACGCGATAGGACCGTGACTTCGTCACGAACTCGCGGACCGGGTGGTGGGTGAGCAAGTCGGCCACCTCGTCGGAGACCGCGAGATTGACCCGGTTCTCGACACGTCGTCGGCGGGCGCGCAACTGCGCGACCGCGTCATCGAGCGTCTCCCGGGCGTCCTCGGGAACCACCTCACGCGCCTCGGTCAGCAGCCGGGCACCGATCTCGAGGTCGTTGGCGAGGTCGGCGGCGCCCTGACCGGCGTCGATCTTCTTCAGGACGGCCGATCGCCAGGTGGTGTACGGGTCACTCCAGGCCTCGATACGGAACACCCAATAGCCGACCGCGTCCGGGACGAACGAAGCGTTGAACACGTCGGGTTCGCCGGCGGGCTCCATCCGGACGTCGGCGGAGCTCCGATTGGGCCCGTCCACATGCAGTGTCACCCCGAGGGCGTCGTGCCCCTCCCGCCATGCGGTCGCGCTGATCGGGACCAGCTCGCCGACAACGGCTTTCGCCGAGTTCTGTCCGGCCGACACCAGGGGTTGGATATCGTCGATCCCCATCCGCCCGATCACCAGGGGCCTCCTCTCGTAGACCTGCGACCTCACTGACGCGCGCTCCCGGTGTGGCGACGCCGGCATCGCTGCCGTCCCTAACCGTAGGGGATGGCGGCCAGTCTGCCCAACGCTGAACGGACCAGATCACCATCGGTCGTCCGCCAGAACGGTGGTAGCGACGCGAGCAGATATCCACCGTATCCGGCGGTGGCCAACCGGGAGTCCAGAACGGCGACCACGCCGCGGTCGTCGGTGGAACGGAGTAGCCTCCCCGCACCCTGGGCGAGCAGCAATGCCGCGTGATTTGCGGCGACCGTGAGGAAACCGTTACCTCCCCGTGCCTCGACGGCCCGTTGACGAGCGGTGAGCAGCGGGTCGTCCGGGCGGGGAAAGGGGATACGGTCGATCACCACGAGGCTGCACGAAGGCCCGGGCACATCGACGCCCTGCCACAACGACAGCGTGCCGAACAGACAGGTCCTCGGGTCTTCGGCGAAGCGGCGCACGAGCGTGGAGGTGGTGTCGTCGCCCTGGCAGAGCACGGGATGATCGCAACGTTCCCGGATCGCGTCGGCGGCCTCCCGCGCGGCACGCATGGACGAGAACAGGCCCAGCGTCCGTCCGTCGGCGGCGTCGACCAGGCCGGCGAGTTCGTCGAGGGTGACGTCGGCGATCGCGTCGCGACCCGGGCGGGGCAGGTGGCGGGCCACGTAGAGGATCGCCGCCCTCGGGTAATCGAACGGTGACCCGGCATCCAGACCGGACCAGCGGGGCGGTGCGGTGTCCGACGGCGCACTCTTGCCGATGGCCATCGCGCCGATCTCCGGCGCCGCGAGTCGCTCCGCCGCGGGATCGGCGCCGTCGAAATCTCGTGGCCCGCTCGGTTCGCTCCCGGCATCACGTCGGCCGGCGGCGGGTAGCCCCCAGGTGGCGGCCAGCGCGTCGAAGTTCCCGCCGATGGTCAGCGTTGCCGAGGTCAGGATCACCGTCGCGTTGGCGAACAGCGACGCCCGCAGCAGACCGCCGACCGAGAGCGGGGCGATCCGCAGAATCGCGCGCGTGTCGCCGCCGACCTTCTCGTGCGCCACCCACACGACGTCGTGGCGTTTGGCCTCGTCCGGCGAGTCGAAAGCGCCCAGAAGGCGCACCACCGTGTCGTGGGTGTCCTCCAGCGAGGTGAGCGCGGCCGAGCGGGCGGCCGCCGACTCGTCCGATGCGCCGCCGCTGCCTGCTCCGGGCATCCGGACAGGACCGATCTCGTTCCGGGCCAGCCGCAGACGATCGCGCAGGCCGGCGAGCGCCTCGGCCATGCCCGAGGGCAGTCTGGTCCATTCGCGTGCCGGTGATTCCTCCAGGACCGCATCGAGGTTCTCGCCTGCGCCCAGCAGAGCGTCGGTGGTCTCGTCGTCGAGTAGCTTGCCGCAGCGCCGGGCCACCAGCGTGATGCCGGCGCCGGACAGTTCGGCAGTGGCGACGGAGGTGATCCGGTCGACGAGTTCATGGGCCTCGTCGATGACGACGACGTCGTGTTCGGGCAGGATGCTCGCCGGACTCATCGCATCGATGGCGAGCAAGGCATGGTTGGTGACCACGACGTCGACCTTCCCCGCGGCCCGTCGTGATCGTTCGGCGAAGCAGTCCTCCGCGTAGCTGCAATTCGTGGCGCCGAGGCACTCGCGCGCCGTCACGCTCACCTGTCGCCATGACCGGTCCGACACGCCGGGAGTGAGATCGTCACGGTCGCCCGTCTCGGTGTCCGAACTCCATTCACGAAGCCGTGTCACCTCGCGGCCGGTTCGCGACAACTCGAATGCATCGAACAGCTCCGTTGCGGGTTCCTCCGCGGTGCCACTGTGAATCTTGTTGAGGCACAAATAATTACCGCGCCCCTTGAGGATCGCGAAGGTGGGTTCGCGCTCCAGCGGGCCCTTCAATGCCGGCGCGAGTCGGGGCAGGTCGCGCTCGATCAGCTGACGTTGCAGCGCGATGGTCGCGGTGGACACGACCACGGTGCGGCCGGATTCGACTGCATGACGGATCGCCGGCACGAGGTAGGCGAGCGACTTGCCGGTGCCGGTGCCGGCCTGCACGGCGAGATGCTCGCCGGTGTCGATGGCGTGCGCGACCGCACTAGCCATCCGTACCTGGCCGTCGCGGCGGTTGCCGCCGAGGGCGGTGACCGCGGTGTCGAGCAGTGCGGTCACCGAGGGGATTTGGGTCATCCGGTCGTGGTCATTCGGTGGGAGGTCGTCGGGGATGTGGTCATCTGATGTGGGTCGACCCGTCGTAGAGCAGGTCACCCTCGAGTTCCACACCGGCTTCCCGCATCGCCGTCAGCGCTTGTGCCGACGTCTCCGCCGAGACCGCGGCGGTGAAGTTCAGCAGCACGCGGGTCGCGAACCCCTCTCTCACCGAGTCGAGAGCGGTGGCGCGGACACAGTGATCGGTGGCGATCCCGGCGATGTCGACATGCGTGATCCCGTGTTCGCGAAGCCAATCGGCAAGTGATACGCCGTCTTCGGTGGATCCTTCGAACCCTGAATAGGCGGCGCTGTACTCACCCTTGGAGAACGTCTCCTCGACGACCGACGCGTCGAACGTCGGATGGAAGGCGACTCCGTCGGTGCCCACCTTGCAGTGCGGCGGCCAGGAGTCGACGAAGTCCGGGTGGTCGGAGAAGTGATCTCCCGGATCGATGTGGTAGTCGCGGGTGGCGACCACGGTGCGGTAGTCGCCGACGATCGAGTTGATCGCCGAGGCGACCGCCGCGCCGCCGTTCACGCCCAGCGCGCCGCCTTCGCAGAAATCGTTCTGGACGTCGACGACGACCAGCGCATGGTGTTTCGGAGCATGTTCTCCCATGACTGCTTGACCGACCTTCCTAGCCGAGGATGAAACGGGTGGGGACGGCGGGATCTCCGTGGGACAGGCCGAGCCCTTCCCACGGCAGGCTCACCAACGCGTCGGCGAGATACTCTCGGCCCTCGCCGAGCGTCGGCAGCCCGTCGACCGGATCGCCCCCGCGGACGAGAGGGATCTGCAACGGGCGCAACGTGAATCCATCGGCTGCGGGCGCCGGTTCGGTCGCGCGATAGAGGATCTCCTCGACGATGGTGCCCGACGAGCGGGCCGAACGCACCGCGGTCTTGGCGCCGCCCTTGGATTCCTTGTGGCTCGCCCGCTTGGCCACCGGCAGTCCGTCGACCTCGACGAGCTTGTAGATCATGCCCGCGGTCGGTGCGCCGCTGCCGGTCACCAGCGACGTGCCGACGCCGTAGGTGTCGACCGGTTCGGCGCGCAGCGACGCGATCGCATATTCGTCGAGGTCGCCGGAGACGACGATCTTGGTGCGGTGGGCGCCGAGGGAATCCAATTGGTCGCGCACCTGCCGGGCCAGTACGCCGAGGTCGCCGGAATCGATCCGGACGCCCCCGAGCTCGGGCCCGGCGACCTCGATGGCGTTGCGTACACCCCTGGTGATGTCGTAGGTGTCGACGAGCAGAGTGGTGCCGATGCCCAGGGCATCGATCTGCGCGGCGAACGCCGCCTTCTCGTCCGGGCCGTCGGGTCCGGTGAAGCCGAGGGTGAACGCGTGGGCCGCGGTGCCGGCGCTGGGTACCCCATAGGTTCGGGCGGCCTCGAGATTCGACGTGGCCGCCACCCCCGCGAGATACGCGGCACGCGCGCTGGACACCGCGGCACGTTCGTGGGTGCGTCGCGAACCCATCTCGATGATCGGCCGCGAACCGGCGGCACTGACCATGCGTGCCGCTGCCGACGCGATCGCACTGTCGTGGTTGAGGATCGACAGGATGAGTGTCTCGAGCAGAACGCCTTCGGCGAAGCTCGCGCGGACGGTCAGGATCGGGGAGCCGGGAAAGTACAGTTCGCCCTCGCGGTATCCGTCGATGTCGCCGGTGAACCGGTAGTTCCGCAGCCACTCGACGGTGTCGTCGTCCAGGAACCGACGCACCACCGCCAGTTCGTCGTCACCGAACCGGAAGTCGGCCAACTCCTCCAGCACGCGTCCGGTACCGGCCACCACCCCGTATCGCCGGCCGTCGGGCAGGCGACGGGCGAACACCTCGAACACGCATGGCCGCTGCGCCATCGGATGACGCAATGCGGCAGAGACCATGGTCAGTTCGTACTGATCGGTCAGCAGGGCGGTGTTGTCGATGCTCACAATCGCTTACCCTTGGTCGTATGGCGCCTGACGTAACTCGTGCGCACGAGGCTACCCCGGGATCTCCGGGAGGCACCGCGGTGGCGGATCCCGGCGTGGCCGAAGGTGCGACGTCGCTGGATCGTCCGTGGGTGACGATCGTATGGGACGACCCCGTCAACCTCATGCGCTACGTCACCTTCGTGTTCCAGAAGATCTTCGGATACTCCGAGGCGCGGGCCAACGAACTGATGATGCAGGTCCACAACGAGGGCAAGGCCGTCGTCTCCGCCGGTGAGCGCGACAAGGTGGAGGGCGATGTCCGCAAGCTGCACGCGGCGGGCCTCTGGGCCACCATGCAGCGGGACACCTGAGCGGGGATCGGCACACCACGTGCGTACCTGGAAACGCAAGGGTCGGGGCTCGGCGATGCGCATCTGTTCGCAGCTCGACCCGCATGAGGTCGAACTGCTGGCGTCGATGGTGACATCGATGCACGAGCTGCTCGCCGAGCGAGAATCCACCGCACCCCGTGACGAGCTGTCCGACCTGACCGGGATCCCGACCGGGCACAAGGACGCGCCGACCGACGTGACGCTGGGCCGTCTGCTACCCGACTTCCACCGCCCCGACCAAGAGCGAGAGCTCACCGCTGACATGGTGAACGGCGACGTCAACAGCGCACTGCGCAGTCTGCACGAACCACACATCATCGCGGCGAAGATGACGGCCGCCGACGTCGTGTTGGACACGCTGCCGCGGGGCGGCGGTGACCTCGCGCTCACCGAGGAACAGGCAATGCAGTGGCTGACCGCGCTCAACGACGTCCGGTTGGCGCTCGGCGCGATGCTGGGGATATCGGAGGACACCCCCGATCAGCTGCCGCCCGACCATCCGCATGCCGCGCACCTCGACGTCTATCACTGGCTCACGGTCATGCAGGAACTTCTCGTCGAGTCGTTGATGTGACCCCGGTGATCGCGCCGCAGGGCGACCGGATCACCGACGTGGCCGGCATCTCGGTCGGCCACCACCACCGGATCGACGGCGATGCGCGCGTGGCCGAGCCTGCGGCTGCCGGCTCAACCGACGACACCGAGAAGGGTGATCTCGACGACGGCGGCGGGACCGAGGGGCGGGGGTGGGCGACCGGCACCACGGTCGTGCGGATCGATGCACCCGACGCGGTGTGCGCGGTCGATGTACGCGGTGGGGGACCGGGCACGCGGGAGACCGATCTGCTCGATCCCGCCAACACGGTGCAGACGGCACACGCGATCGTGCTGACCGGCGGTAGCGCGTTCGGACTGGCCGCGGCCGACGGCGTGATGGCCGGGCTGGAGGCGAGTGGGGTGGGCCTACCCATGGACGACCGGGGCCACGTCGTCCCGATCGTGCCCGCCGCGGTGATCTTCGATCTGCCGGTCGGTGCCTGGGAATGCCGGCCGGACGCCGACTTCGGCCGTCGCGCCTTGGCGGCGGTGGCGAGTGACTTCGAGGTCGGCAGCGTGGGAGCGGGGGCCGGCGCACGTGCCGGTGCGGTGAAGGGCGGGGTCGGAACGGCGTCGATGACCATCGGTGACGGACCGGCCGAGGGTGTCACGGTCGGCGCGTTGGTGGTGGCGAATCCGGTCGGGTCCGTCGTCGATCCCGCGTCCGGGTTGCCCTGGGCGGCAACCGATACCGACCTCGATCAGCTCCGGCTCCGCCGGCCGGTGCGCGAGGAGATCGCCCGGTACGCGGAACTGGCGGCCAAACAGACGGTGCTGAACACGACGATCGGTGTGATCGCCACCGACGCCGTGCTCGACGCCGCCGCGACGAGACGGGTGGCGATGGCCGGTCACGACGGCCTGGCGCGCGCAATCGTGCCCGCGCACTCGCCACTGGACGGCGACACCCTCTTCGCGGTCGCGACCCGCGCGCACCGTCCGGAACAGCCACCGGTCCCCGACGGGATGAATCCCGACGTCGCGCTGCTTGCCGAGGTCTGTCGGGTGGCCGCCGTCGTCGTCCAGCGCGCGATCGTCGCAGCGGTCGTCGCCGCCCGGCCCGTGGCAGGCATACCTGCCTACGCCGACGTCCTGCCGTCCGCGGCGGGTGGCTACCGTGGGTCGGCGGAATAGCCCCGGTCGCCGGGGCGTTGCCCAGACCTGATGCCTGAGGAGGAGTTGAACGTGCTGACGATCGGTCAGGAGTTGGTCGATGCGATGGTGGCGCACGCACGCGCCGACCACCCGGACGAGGCGTGCGGCATCATCGCCGGACCTGAGGGGTCGGATCGTCCCGAACGCTTCGTCGCGATGACCAACGCGGAGCGCTCGCCGACGTTCTATCGCTTCGACTCCGGCGAACAACTGAAGGTCTGGCGGGAGATGGATCGCCTCGACGAGGAGCCGGTGGTGATCTATCACTCCCACACGGCCACCGAGGCCTACCCGAGCCGGACCGACATCTCCTACGCCAGTGAACCCAACGCCCATTACGTGCTGGTGTCCACCCGGGACGCCGAGAACGCAGAGATCCGCAGCTATCGCATCGTCGATGGTGTGGTGACCGAAGAGTCGATCGAGATCAGGAGCTGACCAATGGCGGTAACCGTGTCCATCCCGACCATCTTGCGCACCCACACGGGAGGTGAGAAGCGCGTCGAGGCCACCGGGTCGACGTTGTCGGAGGTCATCGACAACCTCGAGACGGCCAACCCGGGGCTCAAGGATCGGCTCGTCGCCGACGGCAAGCTCCACCGTTTCGTCAACATCTATGTCAACGACGAGGACGTGCGGTTCTCCGGCGGCCTCGACACCAGCGTCGACGACGGCGACGATGTGACGATCCTGCCCGCGGTCGCGGGGGGATAGTCGTCGGTGGCTCGCTACACCTCACTGATCGAGTCGGTCGGTCACACCCCGCTCATCGGGCTGCAGCGTCTCTCACCGCGGTGGGAGGATTCCGACCCCGGGGATCCCGATGGAGGCCCGCACGTACGGCTGTGGGCGAAGCTCGAGGACCGCAACCCCACCGGGTCGATCAAGGATCGCCCCGCGCTGCGGATGATCGAGCAGGCCGAGCGGGACGGATTGCTGGCGCCGGGCTCCACGATCCTCGAGCCGACCAGCGGTAACACCGGCATCTCGCTGGCGATGGCCGCCAAGCTCAAGGGCTATCAGCTGATCTGCGTGATGCCCGAGAACACGTCGGAGGAGCGCCGCTCGCTGCTGACGATGTTCGGCGCCCAGGTGATCTCGTCACCAGCCGCGGGCGGATCGAACACCGCGGTGGCGATGGCCAAGGAACTCGCTGCCGACCATCCCGACTGGGTGATGCTCTACCAGTACGGGAACGAGGCCAACATGCTCTCGCACTATGAGGGCACCGGACCGGAGCTGTACGCGGACCTGCCCGAGATCACCCACTTCGTGGCAGGCCTGGGCACCACCGGAACCCTGATGGGGGTGGGCCGCTACCTGCGAGAACAGAATCCCGAGATCCAGATCGTCGCCGCCGAACCCCGCTACGGGGACGAGGTCTACGGACTGCGCAACATCGACGAGGGCTTCGTCCCGGAGCTCTACGACGATTCTGTGCTGACCCGGCGGTTCTCGGTCCAGGGAGTAGACGCCGTAGCCCGTGTGCGCGAACTCATCGACACCGAGGGGATCTTCGCCGGCATCTCCACCGGCGCGATCCTGCAGGCCGCCCGGGGTATCGGACGCAGCGCGCTCAAGAAGGGTGAACGGGCCGACATCGGCCTGGTCATCCCCGATGCCGGATGGAAATATCTGAGCACCGGCGCGTACGAAGGTAGCCTGGAGCAGGCAGAGCAGGCACTCGAAGGACAGCTCTGGGCGTGAGTGATTGATCGTCGACCAGGCAAGCGAGCCCGTCGAGCTACTGCTGGTTGAGTAGCGGCGAGCGAGCGTGCGAGCCCGTCGCGTATCGAAACCCCCCCCGCACGCCGCGCCGAACCGACACCGACAGGAAGAGCCATGACCACCAACCCCGCGCCCTCGGGTTCGGGCACCGCGCGTAACAAGCCACGCCCGTTGTGGCTGCGCTCGGTTGCGATCATGGCCGCGATCACCGCGCTGTTGTTCATCATCGAAGCGATCGACGCTGCCACTCATTACGACCTCGACGAGGCCGGCATCGAGCCGCGGCAGGTCGACGGTCTTGACGGCATCCTGTGGGCACCGCTTCTGCACGCGGACTGGCAACACCTGATCGCCAATCTGATCCCGGGACTGGTGCTCGGATTCCTGTTGCTCATGGCTCGACGTTTCCTGATCGTCACCGCCATCGTGTGGGTGGTGTCCGGCCTGGGGGTGTGGTTGTTCGCGCCGCCGTACACCGTCACCGTCGGCGCATCCGGGGTCATCTTCGGGTGGCTGACCTATCTGCTCATCCGAGGTCTGTTCAACCGCGACATCTGGCAGATCCTCGGCGGGGTGGTCCTGTTCCTGATCTACGGATCGGTGCTCTGGGGGGTGTTGCCGACCACTCCCGGCGTTTCCTGGCAGGGACATCTGTTCGGTGCTCTCGGCGGGGTGTTGGCCGCCTGGTATCTCGCGTCCCGCGATCGGCGCAGGCCCACCGGGCCGCCGCAACAGACCCTGGGGGTGCGGTCATAACGGCCCAAGATGCTCCCATCGGGATCTTCGACTCCGGTGTGGGCGGTTTGACGGTGGCGCGCGCCATCATCGACCTGCTCCCGGACGAGGACGTCATCTACATCGGTGACACCGCCAACGGTCCCTACGGTCCGCTGGCCATCCCGGACATCCGGCGACATGCCCTCGCAATCGGCGATGACTTGGCCGAACGGGGTGTGAAAGCTCTTGTCATCGCCTGCAATACGGCGTCGGCCGCCTGTCTGCGGGATGCCCGCGAACGCTATGCCCCGATCCCGGTGATCGAGGTGATCCTGCCCGCCGTGCGCCGCGCCGTGGTGGCCACGAAGACCGGCCGGATCGGGGTCATCGGCACCCAGGCGACCATCTCCTCACGTGCTTACCAGGATTCGTTCGCCGCCGCCCGTGACGTCGAGATCACCGCGGTCGCGTGTCCGCGGTTCGTCGACTTCGTCGAACGGGGGATCACCAGCGGTCGCCAGATCCTCGGCCTCGCCCAGGGATATCTCGAGCCCTTGCAAGAGGCCGACGTGGACACCGTGGTCCTGGGCTGCACGCACTATCCGCTGCTCTCCGGGGTCATCCAGCTCGCCATGGGCGACCAGGTCACCCTGGTGTCTAGCGCCGAGGAGACCGCGAAGGACCTCTTCCGGGTGTTGACCGAGCTCGACTTGCTCCATCCGCACACCGACCGGGACGCGGTGCGTGAGTTCCGGGCGACCGGGGACCCGGAGTTCTTCGCCCGACTCTCGACACGGTTTCTCGGGCCCGCCATCGGGCAGGTGCAGCATCTCTAGACACGCCTCTGGGGCCGCCCGGCTCATCGTTGGAGACTTGTGACCCGTATGCGTTCGCATGCCCGGGGCCGCGTGGCACAGTAGGGCGTATGCGTCTCACGGTCCTCGGGTGTTCCGGCAGTGTCGGTGGACCCGGTTCCGCCTGCTCGGGCTACCTGTTGTCCGTCGAAGGACAGCGGCCGGTGCTGATGGACTGTGGCCCGGGCGTCCTCACCGAACTGCAACGGTATGTCGATCCGGTCGACGTCGATGTCGTGCTGAGCCACCTGCACGCCGACCACTGCCTGGACCTGCCGGCGATGTTGGTGTGGCGGCGTTACGCCCCTCGTCCCGCGCCGGGCCGAGCCACCCTGTACGGGCCGGTTGGTACCGCGCAGCGCGTCGGTGCGGCGTCCTCGGAGCTACCCGGCGAGGTCGACGACATCTCCGACACCTTCGACACCATCGAATGGGAGGAGGGTACCGAGGTGTCGCTGCACGGACTCGAGGTGAAACCGGTCAAGGTGAACCATCCGCCGGAGACGTTCGGCCTACGCTTCACCGGTCCGGAGGGGCAGGTGATCGCCTACAGCGGCGACACCGCGATGTGCGACGAGGTCGTCGATGTGGCGCAGGGCGCCGACATCTTCCTCTGCGAGGCCACCTGGACCCACGCGCCCGATGACCGGCCGCCGAACCTGCATCTGTCCGGCTACGAGGCAGGTCAGATCGCGACCAAGGCCGGGGTTCGGGCGCTGGCTCTGACCCATCTGGCTCCCTGGTTCGACCCGGAGGAGATCCTTGCGGAGGCGCGCTCCACCTTCGCCGGCCCCGTCGACCTGGTCCGGCCCGGTCAGGTCTTCGACCTGGTGCCGTGATCTCGATACGCCTCCTCACTACGTTCGTCGGCTACTCGATCAGCGATGGACGCTCCTCACTTGGTTGGTCGGCTACTCGATCGGCGGTGGACGCTCCTCACTTGGTTGGTCGGCACTCGATCGGCGGTGGACGCTCCTCACTTGGTTGGTCGGCACTCGATCGGCGGTGGACGCTCCTCACTTGGTTGGTCGGCACTCGATCGGCGGTGGACGCCGCGTCTCTTGGTTCGTCGGCCACTCGGGTCAACCCTCGGTCCCTGAGGAAGTCCGGAGCGCTAGCGAAGGACTGTCACGAAGGGCCGCTCCCGCGCCCCCGCCCACTCCCGCCTCGATCGCCACGGACCCCGCATCGTTAGAGTTGGGGCCGTGACGAAACGAGCTGACGGCAGGACCGACGACGAACTCCGACCGATCACGTTCACCCGCGGATTCACCAGTCATCCGGCGGGCTCTGTGCTCGTGGAGTTCGGTGACACGCGGGTGATGTGCACCGCGAGCGTGACCGAAGGGGTGCCGCCGTGGCGGCGCGGATCAGGTCTGGGCTGGCTGACCGCGGAGTACGCGATGCTGCCGTCGTCGACACACGAGCGGTCCCGGCGCGAATCGACGCAGGGCAAGATCGGCGGCCGCACCCACGAGATCAGCCGACTCGTGGGGAGATCGCTGCGTGCGTGCATCGACCTCGGGGCCCTCGGTGAGAACACCGTGGCGATCGATTGCGATGTGCTGCAGGCCGACGGCGGTACCCGCACCGCGGCGATCACCGGTGCGTACGTGGCGCTGTCCGACGCAGTGACCTGGCTCAAAGCGGCCGGCAGGCTGAGCGACCCGCAGCCGCTGTCGTGCATGATCGCGGCGGTCAGCGTCGGGGTCGTCGACGGCCGTGTCCGACTTGATCTTCCGTACGAAGAGGACTCGCGCGCCGAGGTGGACATGAACGTGGTGGCCACCGACGCCGGCACTCTCGTCGAGGTGCAGGGCACCGGTGAGGGCGCGACCTTCCCCCGGGCGACCCTCGACAAGCTGCTCGACATGGCGATGGTGGGGACCGACAAGTTGTTCGAGGCGCAGCGTGAGGTGCTCGCCGCACCGTATCCCGGCCGGCTCCCGTCCAAGTCCTGATGGCGACCGTCCTCGTCGCCAGCCGCAACGCGAAGAAGCTGGCAGAACTGCAGCGAGTGCTCGACGCCGCAGGGATCACCGGTATCGATGTCGTCGGTCTCGATGCCGTCGACGACTATCCGGAAGAGCCCGAGACCGGCGCGACGTTCGAGGAGAACGCGATCATCAAGGCCGTCTCCGGTGCACGTGCGACCGGGTTGGCCTGTCTCGCCGATGATTCGGGCCTGGCAGTGGATGCCCTCAACGGCATGCCCGGGGTGTTGTCAGCGCGCTGGTCGGGACGTCACGGCGACGACCGGGGAAACAACGACCTGTTGCTCGCGCAGATCGGCGATGTGCCCGACGATCGGCGCGGCGCGGCGTTCGTGTCCGCATGCGCTCTGGTTCTCCCGACGGGGGAGCAGAACGTGGTGCGTGGCGAGTGGCGGGGGACGATACTGCGAGCCCCGCGCGGCGACAACGGGTTCGGGTACGATCCGCTGTTCGTGCCCGACGACGCCGCGGCACAGGGGCGTTCGTCGGCCGAACTCTCGGCGTCCGAGAAGGATGCGCTGAGCCACCGGGGTAAGGCGCTGGCCCAGCTGGTGCCCGCGTTAGCCGAACTCGCCCGCTCCTGACGGCCGCTGGTACGTGGCGAGACCACGATGGACGGCGAGCATCCGGGTGATGGAGTCCGGCCATCGATATCTGGCGGCTCGTCGGCGCGCGGCCGATTCACGTTCGATGCGGGGGAGTTCGAGGACCTGCTCGATCGCGTCGGCGAATGCCGTACCCGAGTTGTCGGCCAACGCCCCGCAGGTGGCGTCGACCATGCCCGCCACCGCCGATGACCTGGAGGCAACCACAGGTGTCCCGGAGGCCAGCGACTCGAGCGCGGACAGGCAGAACGTCTCGTGCGGTCCCGGCGCCAGAGAGATCTCGGTGGTTGCCAGCAGCGCGGCGACCTGAGCGCGGTCGGCGACGTGTCCGAGAAAGGTGACGGGGAGGCCACGGGCCGCCCGCTCGAGGGACGGTCGTCGAGGGCCGTCGCCGGCCACCACGAGATGCACTCGGCGACGCGAGCCGTGCAGTCGGGCGATCGCGTCGATACTGCGGTCGGCGCGTTTCTCCGGGGAGAGCCGACCGCAATGGGTGATGAGGGTGGTGGTGTCGTCGACGAACCGGGCGCCGACGGCGGGATCGGCATGGCGAGGATCGAAGACATCGAGATCGACACCGAGCGGCACGTGGGCGACATTGGTCGCGCCGATGCGATGGAACTCGGCGGCGGCGAAACCCGTGGTGCACACCACGGTGTCGAAGGACAGTGCGGTGCGGCGGTTGGCCTCGTCGGCGAGGGCTCGGGCCCCCGGCCCGGGCATGGCCATCCCGAGTAGTCGGTCGAGCCGTTCGTGCGACACCATCGTCGCCGCGATGTCATGATCGTGGGCCCACCGACCGAACCCGCGTAGCGTCAGCCGATCCGACACCTCGAGTGAGTCGGGGCGGAGATGACGAAGGATGTCGGCCACCCGTCGGGCCGGTGCCACGCGGTAGCCGCCCGAGAAGGGCAGTCGCGGGGCATGTACTGCGATCCGGTGCACCCCGTTGGGCAGGGTCTCGGCGTGGTCGGCGGCACCCGGAACGACCAGGATCACCTCGTGACCAGCGCCGACGTACCCGGCGCCCCACCGATCGACGGCGGTCTTCAGGCCACCTGATCGGGCGCCGTAGAAATTGGCGAGCTGCACGATGCGCACCTGCACAATGTGGTCGGATCCGGATGAACCGGCATCGACCACAGCGTCATGGTTTCCCGATCAGTGCATGAACTGTGGCCGCGCCGACGGAACCCAAAGCCCCGCCGAGAGAACCCGAAACCGCGCCGACGGAACCCAAAACCGCGCCGACGGAACCCGGAATCGCGCCGAGAGAACCCGAAACCCCGCCGACAGAACCCAAAACCGCGCCGACGGAACCCGGAATCGCGCCGAGAGAACCCGAAACCCCGCCAACGGAACCCGAAACCGCGCCGAGAGAACCCGGAATCGCGCCGACAGAACCCGAAACCCCGGCAACAGAACCGGGCACCGACCTCGTCAGAGGTTGTACTGGGCCTTCACTTCCTTGGTGCGGATGTGCTCGAACCAGAAGGAGAGGAACGGGATCGTGCCCGCGATCGCGGTGACAATGATCTTCGCGAGTGGCCACCGGACCTTGATGGCGAGATCGATCGTGAAGATCAGATAGACGAAGTAGACCCAGCCGTGCACGATCGGTACGAAATCCAGCGCATCGACGTCGAACCCGTACTTCAGGATCAATTCGGTGACCAGCAGGAGCAACCACAGACCGGTGATCCAGGCCAGGATGCGGTACCTCAACAATGCGCCGCGCACCTTCGCCACAGGAGTTCCGGTCGTCGAGTTGGTGGTTTCGGTCAACTGCGTTGTTCCTCACTGCTGCGTTGGGATGATTCGGCGCGATCGAGATCGGCCAGATAGGAGTTGTAGTCGGCCAATGTGGAGTCGTCATCCGCTGTGGGAGCCGACGTGAGCGAGGACGCACTCGGGGTGGTCGGACGCTCCGGCAAGATGCCGGAGGGGATCTCCGTGGCGCCCTTGGCGTCGGGGGCGATTTTGCGTTGCTCGTCCGGATCGCTCTCCAGAACCACGAACCGCCGGTAGGCATAGATCACCGCGGCGGCGAATGCGGGCCACTGCAGCGCGTAGCCGAGGTTCTGTGCGGTGCCCGACGCCGACTCATACCGATCCCACTGCCACCAGGCCAACACGAGACAGGCCAGGGCGGCGACGACCACCAGGGCGATGAGCGCCGGACGGTGGCGTCGCCGAGGGGCGGGCGACGACGATTCCATACCCTCGACGGTACCTGGCCAGCGGTGATCGACTCGCGGGCGGTAGGCTGACGCAGGCGCCGGTGTGGCCGGCGACACGCGCGAGTGGCGGAATTGGCAGACGCGCTGGATTTAGGTTCCAGTGTCTAAGGACGTGCGGGTTCAAGTCCCGCCTCGCGCACCATGAGGATTACGACGATCCGTGATTCAGGTCCCCAGTTGCCCGTCGAAGTAGTGCCGACGACACAGCGGCTGATACACGACCGGCCCTTCCAGGGTGTCGCCGACGGCGACCAGTTCTCCGGTCCGCGCGACCCGTCCGTCGACGATCCGAGCGTTCAGGTACCCCGGCCGGCCGCACCAGCACAGGACGGTTGCCTGCATCCGATGAGCCGCATCGGCGAGTTCGATGAGGCGAGCGGACCCGGCGAACAACGTCGACTTGAAATCGCTGAGCAGACCGAAGGCGAAGACGTCGAGGCCGAGGTCGTCGACGACGCGCGCGAGCTGCTCCACCTGGGCGGGGGACAAGAACTGCGCCTCGTCGCAGACGACGAAATCGAGGGGCTCGCCGGTATGGCGGGTGATGACGACGTCGTAGATGTCGTCATCCTCACTCACGATTACCGCCGGGGCGCGCAGACCGATACGACTCGTCACCATGGGCTCTCCGGAGCGGTCACATTGCGTGATCAGCATCCCTGATCGTCCCTGCGCGCCCTGATTGAAGTGCGTCTGCAGCGCGAACGTCGACTTCCCGACACCCATCGGCCCGTAGTAGAAGATCAGTTGCGCCCCGGAGTTCATCGGCACGATTGTGCCGCACCGGATGGGGGTGCGCCCGATGATCGCGCACCCACATCCGGTCCAGGCTCAGCTCGCGCGTCGTCGAGTGGTCAGCCAGAGCGCCGCCAGCGCGAACACCAACTCGCCACTCGTCGCGATCATGATCACAGTCATCGTCGGATCGATCGGCATCGCAGGGCCCGACATCGCTCCGGCTCCCATTGTCGATGGCATGTGACGGTGATGGCCCGCCATCGACCCTGACATCGACATCGAGCCGCTCATCGCGGTCAGATGTACCGCGAGCATCGCCGCCGCCATCGTCGCCGTGATCGCCCACGCCCTCGCCGACGGATGGCGAACGAGGTGGACGCCGCATGCCACGCAGCCGGCGGCCATGATCAGCGAGACGATGTCGGCGAACAGGCCCAGATGGCCGAGTGCCCGCAGGTGCGCTGCAGCGGAGACGAGGGCCAACCCGAGGGCTGCGGCCCCGGCGATCCGGGCACCACATGGTATCCGGATCGACGGCGCGAACCCGCGGGCGGCGTACAGGTCAGCCGCCATGGCCGTGGCAGTGCTTGGCCGCGGTGGGCGGGACGTTCATCACCGGGCTGGCATCGCAGAAGTTGTACGGCTTCAACGTGAATCCGGCGTAGTCGGTCGGCATGATTGGCCAGTCCTCGGTGCGCGGGAAGTGTGTGAGCCCGAAGGTGTGCCACACCACGATGTCCTCGCCGTCGACCGAACGATCTGCCGCCTGATACGCGGGCAGGCCATTGCCCAGTGCGCTCTGGTTGACGAAATCACCTGCCGCATAACGTTCGTTGCGATCGTAGCGGGTCACCCAGAGCTGTTTGGTGGTGAACGCGGCGCGACCGGCCACCGACGACGCCGGGTCCGCCAGCAGCGTCGGTGTCTGTTCGGCGTGCAGAGCGTAGGCCGGGTGGTGGCCCATCCGCCCGGTCTTCTCCGTGTTGACGATGTGCCAGGTGCGTCCGCACGAGGCGTCGGCGACGCGCGCGGCGTCGGACTCCGTCTCGATACGGGTCTTGGCCACCGTGAACGCATTGCCCCACGGATTACCCTCGCCCATCGGCACCCGCACCGCGTCGACCTCCTCGACGGCATTCGCCGTGCCGTCGACCGTCATGTCCAGACGGGCGCTGAAAAGGTGCTGGTGATAGGGCAATCCGAGGCCCGGCGCGACGAGGCTCTGGTAGTCCGAGCCCTCTTCGGGGTAGGCGGCGGTGAACGCCATGCCGGTCAGCTTGGCCTCGAGTTCGATGGTGCCGTCGAGGTACAGGTGCCAGTAGAAGCCGTAGTCATAGTTGCCGACGGTGGTGAAGAAGCTGATCACCAGCCGGCGTTGACGACGCACCTCGCTCATCCCGGTGAAGATGTCGGTGTGCTTCCAGAGCGTCCCGTAATCCTCCTCGTGCATGCACACCGCGTTCTTGACGGTGCGGGGGCTGCCCTGCTCGTCGGGCAGGGTGGCGTCGAAGTAGTGGATCTCGCCGAGGCAGTCGCAGCCCAGGGTCAGCTCGTTGGCGTAACGTCCGAACACATACTCGCCGGTGTCGAAGTAGTTCTGCCAGTAGCGGTTCGGTGACGGATCCCCGTAGGGCACGACCATCTCGTTGATCGAGGCCCGATACATGACGTCGCGACCCTGATATTTCAGCTTGCGCAGGATGAGGCCCTCACGCTGGTCATAGGAGATGTCGAGACTCCAGTTGGTCCATTCGATGTGCTCCCCGTCGACGGTGAAGCTCGGCCCTTCGGGCTGGGTGATCTCGATGGGTTTGAGCCCTTCAAGCGGCGGGCCGGCGACCTCGGGGGTGTCGAAGTTCCCGGATTCGGCAGGCACATCGAAGACCCGATAGTCGACCAGATCGATCAACTCGCGGTTGATGATGTCGACGTAGGCGCACAGTCCGTCGACCGGGTGGGCCCACGGCAGATCCTTCTCGTGGTCCTGGACGAAGGCGAACGACCGGATGATGCGTTTGCCCGCCTCGTTCGGGTTGTCATAGGTGCCCGCCGACAGCGGCACCGCAACGGTTTTCGTCGGATCGACGCCACGCTTGGCAAGCGCCTCGATCCAGCGGGGCTCGGTCGCGAGGAACTCGGCGACGATCTCGAACTCCGCGTCGAGGATGGGGAGCTGGCCGACCGCGGAATCCACTTCGTCCGCGGCGAGTACGGTCGCGCCGGTCAGGGATACGACGGCGTCGACGGCATGGCCGGTGGCCATGTCGAGCATCATCGCCCGGACCCGTCGGTCGGGGGCGGGACCGTCGCCGGCCTCGAAGGCCAGCACCTCGGCTTTGTCGGGCTCGTCGAGACCGACGTAGACGAATCGCGTGGTCGTGGACACGTGGCCGGCATCGGTCAGAAGCGCTCGCGCGGAGATGATCTCGTCCGCGGTGAGGCTACCCAGGGGATGGGCCACCGCGCGGGGGGCGGGTGCGTTGTCGAGGGTGGTCATGAAAGGTCCTTTCTCGGAAGAAGAGTGGTGGTGGAGGTCAGACCGAGATCGCCTCGGTCAGTGCCGAATAGGCCTGCGCGTCGCGACGTCGGATGACGAGAGCCTGCCCGACACCGAGGAGCACGGCCCCGACGACCAAGGCCATGAAGACGTATGCCAGAACAGTCGATCCACCGATCAGGGTGGGGAAGTTCGCGACGACGGTGATGAGGATTCCGATGAGACCGACCAGACCGATCGCCGGTGCCACGAGCGTCTGCCATCGCCCGGCCGATTGAGCCACACGCCGGAAGTAGACGAGCACCGCCAGGCAGGTCAACGCCATCAGCACGACGATGCCGAGGGTGGCGAGCCCGGAGAACCAGGCGAACACCTGCAGTTCGGGGTCGAGCCCGCACGCTGCGAACACCGCGATCAGCACGCCGGCGGTGATCGACTGTACGAGCGAGGAGACATGCGGCGAGAGATGGGTGGCATGCACCGACCCCAGCCGCGACGGCATCGCGGTTGCGTCCGCCATCGCGTGCTGATAGCGCGACAGCACGTTGTGGAAGCTGAGAATGCAGGCGAAGAGGGAGGTGATGAGGAGAATGTTGATCGTGGTCGACGCCCAGCCGCCGAGGTAGGTCTCTGCGGTGGCCATGATCATCCCGGACGGGTCCTGCGCGGCCGCCTCGACGACGTTGTCCGGGCCCCACGCCATCACCAGCGCCCACGACGAGAAGGCGTAGAACGCGCCGATGAGCAGTACCGCGACGTAGGTGGCCCGCGGGATCGTGCGGTCGGGGTCGCGTGCCTCGTTGCGGAAGATCGCGGTCGCCTCGAAGCCGATGAATCCGGCGACGGCGAACATCAGGCCGATCCCGGGTGCGCCGGAGAACACGGCGTCAGGCGTGAATGACACCAGCGAAAGCCCATCGTTGCCGCCCTGCACCATGATCGCGACGTCGAGGATCAGCACGATGCCGATCTCGGCGATCAACAATACGCCGAGGACCTTGGAGCTCAGGTCGATGTGCCGGTAACCGAGCAGGCCCGTCACAGCGGCGACCGCCAGGCTCAGCACCCACCACGGAATCGACGGACCGCCGAGATCGGTGACCGCCTTGGCCAGCAGCGTGCCGATCAGGCCGTACACGGCGGCCTGCACCATCGTGTAGGTGAGCAGCGCGAGATGTGCGGTACCCAGCCCCAGGGGGCGCCCGAGCCCGTGGCCCACATAGGTGAAGAATGCCCCGGGCCGCGGCAGATGACGTGCCATGGTGCTCAGTCCGACGGCGAAGAACAACAGGACCACGGCCGCGACGACGAACATCGTCGGCACGCCGGGACCGTTGCCGAGTAAGAACGCAACCGGGACGCCGCCGCCGACCACCGTGAGCGGGGCTGCGGCGGCGACGACCATGAACACGATCGCGCCGACGCCGAGCGAGCCGGTGAGGGAACGGGGACGGGCATCGGCGGTCGTTGGTGGGGCGATGCCGGCGGCATCGAGTGAGGCCATGGGATTCTCCAGAATGGGGAGCGGGGTGACGGATGGCGGGCCGCATTGCCTGCCGGACATCAGCCTTGGTGACCTCGGTCGCGGTCGTTTTGCCGATCCGTAACGGAACCCGACTTTCCGGTGGGACAGCTCCCCGTGCGCAGACCCGTTCGATGTCACGCGTCGAACACCGCTCGGAAACGTGCGCGAAACAGCGCGTGTTTACCGTCCGCCCCTATGCCCGGATCGACGCCACCCTCGCACCCTCGCCTCGTCCTGGGTGCGCGCAGTCGTCTCGCCGGACTGGATCGACGATCTCTCGGCCCGATCGACGTCATCGCGCACTCGGTTGCCGTGATGGCACCGTGCGCGGCCGGTGCCACGATTCCGTTGCTGGTGATGGAATCGGGTTCGGCCCTGGTCTGGAGTGTGCTCGCCGCCATCGCACTGGCTGCGCTGGTGGCGATTGTGCTCCGGGAGTTCACGTCGCGCATGACCGCGTCCGGTGGGCTCTACACCTTCGCGGCCAAGGGTCTCGGGCCGGCGGGAGGTCTGGCCGCTGCCGCGGCGATGACACTGGGCTACGGCGCGCTCGGCATGTTCGCGTTGAGTCAGTCGGCGTATTTCGGGCTGCGACTCGTCGGTGTCCATCACCCGTCGACTGCTCAGGTCGCGGTTGTGGTCGCCGCGATCGGTGTGTGCGTGGCGGCGACCTTGATCCGCGGGATCCGGGTCTCGGCGCGGGCGGGTCTGATCATCGAAGCCGTCGCGGTGACCATCGTTCTCGCCGTCATCGGCGTGCTGCTGCTGCGGCACTCGAGCGCCCTCGACCCAGGCGCGATCGTGTCCCCACCGACCGGTGTCGCATCGTTCTGCGTCGGTGTCGCGTTGGCGACCTGCGGTCTGATCGGATTCGAGAGCGCGGCGACGGTCTCCGTGGAAGCGCAACGACCGCTGCGCACCGTGCCGTCGGCGATCTCGGTCTCCCTGCTGATCGGGTCGCTGGTGGTGCTGATCGCCACCGTCGCGCAGGCGGCGAATGTATCGGCGCTCACCGCGGTGTCTGCGTTGGCCGACGGTGACTTCGATGTGATGGCCGACGCCGTGGGCGTCGGATGGGTCGCCCCGATCACCAACGTCGGCATCGTCGCGTCGTTCCTGGCGTGCACGCTGGCGTCCACCACATCGCTGACCCGAACACTGATGTCGCTGGCACGGGAAGGGCTGATCCCGGAGCGCTTCGGCCAGACGCATCCACAGACGCGCACTCCGGCTTTCGGCATAACGGTGGCGGTGCTGGTGATGGTGGTGGCTGCCGCCGTACCGTCCGCGGCGGGGATGTCGGCCGAGGCCGTCCGGAGCTCGATGGCCAGCGCACCGTCCATCGGCTTCATCGCCGCGTATGTGATCGTCGCCGTCGCCGCCCCGATGTTCCTCCGCCGGACCGGCGAGCTACGCCGCACCACGCTGGTGGTCGCCCTGACCGCTGCTGTCGCGTTCAGTGCGGTGCTGATCGTCTTCGTCGTCGTGAGTTTCGGCACCGACCGGGCATGCGGCGTCGTCGCCGCGCTCGGCTGGTTCGTGTTGGCAGGTGTCGGCGCGCTGATTCTCGCGCGGTGCCGACCACAGGCGGCGCGGGGCATCGGCATCCACGAGACACCGACTCGCGGTGAGGTGTGGAGCGGCCATCGGTCACCGGTTGCGGCCGGTCCGCGGCCACTCGACCCGACATGAGTCCGGCATTCGGTGGCGACTCGTCATCGCGGTCGGTGATCAACGCGCTTCGCCTGATCGAAGAGGTCGCGGGTCTGGGTCCCGGTGTCACCGCCGCGGAGCTGTCGCGCAACCTCGGGCTGTCCAAGTCGGCGACCTATCGACTGGTCAACCTGTTGGCCGCCGAGGAATACCTCGTGCGCACACCCGATCTGGGCGGATTCGCGCTCGGCGCAAAGATCGATGCCCTGATCGGGATGGCGACCGACGAGTCCGTGCCGGACAAACTGCGCGAGCTGGTCGACGAGGTCCGGTCCAGACTGCGTTTCGGATTGCATCTCTTCGGCATCCAGAATCCGGGCACGATGCGGGCACGTCTGACGTTGCTCGACATCGACCCCGATTATCCGCTCTCGGACCCGGCCCGCCTGTTACACGATCATTCGGCGTCGGCGGTCGGCCGGCTGATGGACGCGGTCGGCTCGGGCCATCCGGCGGCGGCGCCGGAGTTCGCGACACAGGTCGGTTCGTTCGCCCCCAACTTCGGTTGTATCGCGGTACCGGTCTGGAGCGACGCCGACGAACTGATCGGGGCACTGGCCGTCGCGGCCCCGGCCAAGCACATAGAACATCCCGATGCGTTGCTACGCGTCCTCGCCGAGCCCGCCCGGGCAGTGGCGAAGGTGCTCGACGCCCCAAGCACCTAACCCAGCCAGTCGAAGGCGTCGCGATAGAGAGCGTCGACCCCGTCGGGGCGGTCGTCGCCGACGAGGTCGTCGTCGATCTCATACCCACGGTCGGCCAACAGATAGCTCAGGAATCCATACGACGGGCGTAGACCGGCGAGCCGGGTGCGATCGATCGGCGGGACCTCGCCGGGCACCACCGGTGTCACAGTGTCCCGCTCATAGATCGGGTCGAGCGCGGTGATGACCCATGCGCCGTCCTGGCTCTCGGCACGGTAGAGGATGCGGGTGAACGAGGTGACGTCCACGTCCACCTCGGCGATGCGTGCCCGGACCTCGATCGCCGCCTCGACCTCGACGACAGCTCGGTGCTCGTGTGAGAACACGACCGGCGGAGACAGCCGATGGGTCGATCGCCCGCCCGCTGCGCTCATCTGCTCGGACGCCGTGACGAACTCTGCGCCCGAACCACGAAACCAGCTGAGCCGGATACGTGCGTCGGGGTGAATGCACCGGCGCATCTGGTCCCACCAGCCACGGTCGCGGGCCTGGCGTTCGCGGAGCACGAGTTGGGTCAGTTGAGTGACATCGTCCATGTGGTGTCCCATCGGGTGCATCGCATCAACGCGCCGACGGCGCGGCCTCGAGTCGACCCAGGATCGCGTCGAGGTCGGCGCGCGAGAACCAGTCGCCGGTCCGCACGACGCCGTCGATCTCGTGCAACGCGGTGTCATCGGCCAGCGGATCGCGCCGGAGAAGCACCAGATCGGCGCGATGTCCCGCGGCGACCTGGCCCCGGGAGTCGTCGACGCCGAAGAACCGAGCAGGCGCGACGGTCACCATCCGCAAGATCTGTAACGGTGACAGACCCGCGGACGCGAGCAGATCGAATTCGTCGTGCAGTGCGAAACCGGGGATCACCCAGCCGGCGCCGTTGGCGTCGGTGCCGGCGATCATCGGTACGCCGGCGTCGGCGAACAGCCTGGTCATCCGGAGCTGCGCATCCCAATGGTCGCGCAACGTCTTTCGGGTCCGGTCGGGCAACTTCTCGAACCGTCGGGTGGCCTTCTCCCACCGCCTGACCTCGTCGGGCGCTATGAACCGCAGGCGGGGATCGTGCCGATGTTCGGGACTGTCCGGGAACTGCTGCGTGTGCAGTCGGATCAGCGTCGGACACTGCCACGTCTGCTGTTCGGTGAACAGCGCCGCCAGTTCGCGGGCCTTCTCCTCGTCATACGTGACATCGGCGGTACGCAACTGTTCGGCGGCCGCGGGCGAGGTGAGCGTCGCCGGATTGACCACCAGGCGTGCCAGCAGCTTGCCGACAATCCGCTCCATCCCGGGCAGTTTCACCCTCGGTAATCGGATCTGACGTTGCGGGACCGCGCGCAATTCATCCTCGCGGCCGGAAGCGGCGGTGTAGACGGTGGCGCCCGGGCCGAGATGCTCGATGCACCGCATCTGTTCGCGGGCGGCATCGCGCGGATCGACATCGCCCGGCAGATGCCCGGCGAACGGCAGATCGAGCCGGCGGGCCTCGGCCAGACCGGCCAGGAACGCGTCGTGACCGGTCATGCCGGCCTTGATGAAGTCGGCGCCCTGCGCGTGCTGTGCACGGACCTCGGCGACGACGGATTCGACCGTCGCGGCGTTCAGTGGGGTCAGCAGCGAACCCGGGGTGGCCAACAGAGCCGGCGCTCCCAACGGTGCAGGCAGACGGCCCGCGGCACGATCGGCCAACAGACCGGGGCTGCCCGACATCTGCCGAAACCCGACGATCCCGTTGACGAGCATCAGGGCATAGGACGCCTCGACATCGTTCGGGGTGTTCAGCACATGGACATGCGCGTCCACGAATCCGGGAACGACGAATCTGCCACGGCCGTCGATGATCTCGATGCCATCGAGGGTTGCTCCCGTCGGCGTGATGTCCGCGATCGTGTCGCCGTCGATGCGGATGTCGCGATGTGGCTGCAACGTTCCGTCGGCGACGTCGACGATTGTCACGTCTCGCAGCACGAACGCGCCACGTATCGAGGCCTGCTTCACGTAGTTTCGTTGCCGGGTTGATACAGTCCGGGTCATCGAGCGGACACCGTCGTGTCGAACAGCGCCACCGCGTTGTCGGCGACGATTTGCCGCCACGGGCCGTGCTCGTCGACGGGCCACTGCTCGTCGAGCGCCGCAGCAAGCAGCTCGACGGCTGCGGCGGGGGTGAAGCAGTGGTCACTGCCGTACAGCAGATGATCGGTGCCGAACCGCCGTGTGAACGCACCGAGCTGATCGGGGACCGGGGCGCCGGCGAGATCGAACCACAGCCGGTCCCAACCGAGGTCGGCGTCGCCGGCCGGGATGAGGCCGCCGAGGCGGAACAGGTCGACACGACTGATCACTGCGGGCAGCATCGCGCCACAATGCGGCACCACGAACCGGATGTCGGGATGACGCGAGAGGACTCCGGCCGTGGCCAGATGCACGATGGTGCGTGTGGTGTCGAACAGGTACTCGAGCAATGGTGCCGGGAAACCCGTTGCACCGGAATCGAAGTGCGGTGGCGCGGTAGGGTGGACGAACACTACCGCGTGTTGCGCGGCCAGCTCCCGCCACAACGGTTCCAGATCCGATGCGCCCAGATAGACGCCATGAGCGTTCGACTCGATGCCGACTCCGGCCCGGCCGGGTGCGGCCGCGGAGCGTTGTGCCTCGGCGATGGCCGCGTCGATATCCGGCAACGGCAGTGCTGCGAAGAACCCGAATCTGGTGGGATGCTCCGCTGCCAGCGCACCCATGAAGTCGTTGACCTCCACGGCCAGTGACGCGCCGGCCGCGTCGTCTCCGAAATGCACCCCGGGCGAGGAGATCGAGAGGACTGACCGTGCGATCCCGACGCGGTCCATCATCGCGAGGTGATCGCCCACCGACCAGGCCGGCCACCCGGGCATGGCGTCGGGGGTGGTGTGCCCGGCGGCCTTCGCGGCGTCGACATACCAGTCGGGCAGGACGTGGGCATGGACATCGACGAGGCCGCCGTCAGGCATCGGAACTCCCTGTGTGATGGGCGAATCGGGTGAAGTAGTGCAATGCGTCCGGATCGTCGACGGTGTCGACGCCCGTCACCTTACCCAGCGGGCGGCCCTGGATCAGCCGCTTCACCGGCACTTCCAGCTTCTTCCCGGTCCTGGTGTGCGGGATGGCCGGTACCGCGATGATGTCGTCCGGGACGTGCCGCGGTGACGCTTGGGCACGGATCGCGTCGGCGATGCGCTGTCGCAATCGGTCGTCGAGCTCGTGGCCCTCGGCGAGTACCACGAACAGTGCCATCCAATAGCGGTCGCCGTCGAGTTCTGCGCCGATGACGAGGGCCTCGCGGACCGGTGGCAGAGGCTCGACGGCGTCATAGATGTCGGCGCTGCCCAACCGGACACCCTGTCGGTTCAGCGTGGCGTCGGAACGTCCGGAGATGACCACGCCGCCGCGTTCGGTGATCGTGATCCAGTCCCCATGCCGCCAGATGCCCGGAAAGGTGTCGAAATAGGCGTCGTGGTAGCGCTGTCCATCGGGGTCGTTCCAGAATGCGATCGGCATCGACGGCATGGGGGAGGCGATCACCAGTTCACCGACCTCGCCGATCATGGTCTGGCCGTCGGCATTCCACGATTGCAGGTCGACGCCGAGCAGCGGAGCCGAGATCTCGCCCGGCCACACCGGTGTCGTCGGCGCACTGCCGGCGAACCCGCTGACGACGTCGGTGCCACCGCTGGTGGATGCCAGTTGGATGTGTACGCCGACCTCGTCATGCACCCAGTGATAGCTCTGCGCCGGCAGGGGAGCGCCGGTCGAACCGATTACCCGCAGGTGCGACAGGTCGTACTCGGCCGCGGGCCGAAGTTCCGCCTTCGCACTTGCGGCGAGGTAGCCGGGACTCACTCCGAGCACCGACACGCGGTGGTCGGCGGCCATCTGCCACAGGCGGTGCGGACCCGGATGGGCGGGACTGCCGTCGTAGAGCACAATTGTCGTTCCCAACAGCAGGCCTGACACCACCATGTTCCACATCATCCAATTGGTGGTGGTGTACCAGAAGAATCGATCCCCGAGGCGAAGATCGTTGTGCAGTCCCAACAACTTCAGGTGATCGAGCACCACGCCACCGTGCGAATGCACGATCCCCTTGGGCGTTCCGGTGGTACCCGACGAGAACAGCACCCACAGCGGGTCGCCGAACTCGACGCGTTCGATCACCGGCGCGGCGGTCGTCGCGACGACGTCATCCCAATTCGTCTCGGCCGCCGACGGTTCGGCGGCCTCCCACCGACCGACGTGAGGTACGCGCAGAAGGGCACGAACTGTCGGCAACCGGTCGCGAAGTCGGCCGACCTCGTCGCGACGATCGTGCACGGTGCCGTTCCAGGAGTATCCGTCGGCGGCGATGAGCACTGTCGGGTCGAGCTGGCCGAGGCGTGCGGCGGCACCGTCGGCGCCGTAGTCCTGACCGCACGACGACCAGATTGCACCCAAGCCCGCTGCGGCGAGCAGTCCGACAACGGCGTGCACCGTGTTCGGCAGGTAGCCCACGACCCGGTCGCCGCGTTCGACACCGTTGTCGCGCAGCCATCGTTGTACGGCGCCGACCATGCCGCGCAACTCATCCCAGGAGACCTCGAGCCGGGTACCGTCTTCGCTCTCGCTGATGATCGCCGTGCCTGAGCCACGATGCCGCAGAGCGTGTTCCGCATAGTTGATGCGCGCGCCGGGGAACCATTGAGCGCCCGGCATCTCGGAGCTCGGCAGGACGTCGTCGGGGACGTTGTCGATGACGACACCGAAATACTCGGCGACGCTGGACCAGAAGCCGGCGAGATCCGCGACCGAATAGGCCCACAGATCCCGGTAGGTCGGGTATCGGTCGCCGGTGCGGGTCGCGACGAGTTCGGTGAACTCGGTGAGTTGGGTGCCCGGGATGCGGCTCGGGTCGGGCTCCCAGATCGGGGCGAGGGTGTCCGGCGCCGACGACTGGTCGACGGTCATGTGTTCTCCTGGGGCGTACTCGTACAGGGGTCTCGATACGCTGCTCGCCTGGCGGCTCGCGGCTACTCGACCAGCGGTTGGGGGGCTGCTCCGGTGGAGTGTGGGGGTGGGTCTCGATATGTTGCTCGCCTGGCGGCTCGCGGCTACGCGACCAGCGGTTGGGGGGCTGCTCCGGTGGAGTGTGGGGGTGGGTCTCGATATGTTGCTCGTCTGGCGGCTACTCGACCAGCGGAAAGGTCCTTTTCGCTGATCGAGTAGCCGACGAGCGTAGCGAGGAGGCGTATCGAGATCAACTCTCCGACAACGCTATCCCGCGCTGTGGGCGCCGGTCATCAGTCCCGCCAGATCTTCGGGCATGAGGAACGACGGTGGCGGCGGCGGACCCCAACTGAACAGGCCCCTGGCGCCTTCCACCACCTCCGGAGTCCACAGCTGGTCGTCGACGATCGAATCCATGTCGGAGTAGTACTCGCTGAAGTTGCCGGCCGGGTCCTTGAGATACCAGAAGAAGTTCGAGCCGGCGTAGTGTCGCCCCAGGCCCCACACGTGCCGCTCCGGATCGGCCTCGAGCATCCGCATCGCGCCGCGGCCGACCTCGTCGACATCGTCGACCTGCCACGACGTGTGATGCAGGAAGCTGACCGGGGCCTGCTGCACCAGAACGTTGTGATGGTCGGTGGAACAGCGCAGGAACGCCGCGAGTCCGGGGACCTCGTCGCTGATCTTGAATCCCAGGCCATGGGTGAAGAACCGCTGCGTCACAGCGTGATCGGTGCTGCCGATCACGGCATGGCCGAGCTTGCGGGGTCGGACCGCACCGTCGCGGACCACTCCCGGGGCCCGACCTGTCGCTCGATCCAGGCGACCCGGTCCGTTGTACAGGGTAGCCTCGACCCGCGGCTGGACGACACGTGGCTGGATTTCGACAGTGGCCTGCAGTCCGGTCGCTTCTTCGACCGAGACAATCCGGTCGGCGAACTGCTGAAATGGGATTGCCAGACCGGACAGGTTGTGCGCGACCCGGTCGATGTCGTCGGCGTCGTCGGCTCCGACGACGAGTGCGACGAGCCGGCGGGTCGGTGCGTCGACGATGCGGAGTTGCCGGCCACCGTCGACAGTGGAGAACCAGCCGTCGGACTCTGGCGTCAGGCCGAAATCGGTGTAATAGGAGGCAGTTTCCGCAACATTGGGCACGCCGATGGTGACGGACGCAAGACGATGCAGACTCATGATTCATGTCCTTGGGTTGGGGCGACAAAGGTCTGGTGGAGTTCGCCGATTCCGGTGATCCAACTGTCGAGCTGTTCACCGGGCGTGAGGAAGCGTTTCGGGTCGCGACCGGCGCCGATCCCCGCGGGAGTTCCGGTGAAGATCACATCGCCCGGGTAGAGGGTGACGTTGCGTGACAGTTCGGCGACGAGCTTCGCGACCGGGAAGATCAGGTCGCTGGTGCGACCCTTCTGCATCCCCTCGCCGTCGATGGCACAGCCGAGTTCGAGGTCGTCGGGATCGGGCAGCTCGTCAGCGGTCACCAACCACGGTCCCTGGGGTGAGAATCCGGGAAACGACTTGCCCAAGCCGAATTGCGGAGCCGGACCGCGGGTCTGGGTTATGCGCTCGGAGATGTCCTGCCCGACGGTGAGGCCGGCGACATACTCCCAGGCCTCGTCCTCGGCGACGTCGGTGGCCTCGCGCCCGATCACCGCGACGAGCTCGACCTCCCAGTCGACCGCGCCGCCGTCGGGGATGGTGACGGTGGTGTCAGGTCCGGAGAAGCTGGACACGTATTTGGTGAAAACCGGTGGCAGATTCTCCGGGGATTCAAAACCGGACTCCGCGGCGTGTTCGTCGTAGTTCAGACCGATGGCGAACACCTGGCGCGGTTGTGGTGAGGGCGCGCCCAGGCGGCTGCGGTCGATCAGAGGGCTGCTCGTTGCGGCGGTGTCGAGGGTGCCGGCCCACGCGACGATGTCAGCCCAGCGGTCGTAGATCGAGGTGAGATCGGGGCCGAATCGGCCGTCCGTTGCCGCGGCGATGTCGATGGTCCGTTCGGCACCGGGCTCGCCGGTCACCAGGACCGCGCGGTTGTCGAGATTGGCGATGCGCATCTTCGAGAGTTCCTTTCAGTCGGTGTGTCGGGCTCAGACCATCGGCGTGATCGGCTCTTCGACACCGAGCAGCGCCTTGCCGTAGATCTCATAGCTCACCTGGGGCGCGACGATCGCGTGCCGGGCCGCGGTTGCCGAGTCCCGCCAGATTCGTTGCAGTGGGCTGACCTCCGCGAACGAACCGGCGCCGTGCGCGGACAGCAGAATGTCGATGGCGCGTGTCACGCAGTCCGCGATGTAGCCGGTGTCCGACCGGACGCGAGCGCGGGTTGCGAAATCGGGGTACTCACCGCGCGCGGCCGCCTCGTCGATGTCCGCGGCGGCCCGGTAGGCGTGTAGCTGCGCGGTGTCGATCAGCCGAGCGGCCTCGGCGATCTGTAGCTGGAATCCCGTCGACTCCTTCTGCGAGGTCAAGAAGGTGTAGGAGATGGGCTTCTTCGGAGCCTTCCCGATCACGAAATCGAGTGCGGCGCGGCCCATACCCAGCTGGGGGCCGACCAGGACCAGTGCCAGCACCGGGACCAGTGCCGACCGGTAGAGGACCTCGTCGGTGTGCTCGGTCTGATAGTGGCCACCGATCGCGGGCGGGACGCTGAGCACCCTATGATCGGGCACGAACACATCCTCGGCGATCAGGCAGTTGCTGCCCGACGAACGCATGCCGGCAACGAACCAGGTGTCCTCGAAACCCATGTCGGAGCGGGGGATCAGAGCGCATCCCTGGTCGACGACATTGCCGTCGGCGTCGGTGATCGGGATACCCATGACGGCCCACGTGCAATGGTGCGATCCGGAGTTGTAGTACCACTTGCCGGTGACGCGGTAGCCGCCGTCGACCTTGCGGGTCTCCGCGGTGGGGGCGAGCACGCCGGAAACCTTGGCGTCCGGGTCGGCGCCGAAGACCTCGTCCTGGGCCTTCTCCGGCATCAGACCGACCAGCCAGTTGCATACGTTGGTGAGGGTGAGGACCCACGAGGTCCCGCCGTCGGCCTCGGCGACGGCGGCCGAGACGTCCAGCATCGTCCGCATGGAGGTCTCGTAGCCGCCGTAGCGCTTGGGCACCGAGATCTTGAAGAGCCCGGCCTCGGTGAGTGCCTGGATGCTCTCCTCGACGACGCGCCGATCCTTCTCGCCCTGGGCGGCGTTGCCGGCCAGGAGCGGCCGGAGTTCGCGGGCACGTGCGACGAGTTCGGCGTCGGTCGGGATGGTTGTCTCGGGGGCGGATGCGATCGTGGTCATGCTCTACTCCTGGTTGTTCCGATGAGGTGATGGGTTGGTGTGGAAGGCGTTCGGGGGACGGTCGGGTCAGCTGGCGCAGGCGCTGATTTGATCGACGATGGCGGGCCGGGGTCGCGTCGCGAATTTCGAGTGCGTTCCGAAGGTGCGATGGCCGTAGACGAGTGGCGGACGGGGCGCCGAGGCCGCGCGGGTCACGGAACCGATGAGCAGAATGTGATCTCCCGCCTCAACCGTCTGCCAGAGGTCACACGCCGCCCAGCCGGCGAGATCATCAAGCCGGGGGAGTCCGTCGGCCATGGACCATGGCGTCGCACCGAAGCGATCCGCACCGCGCGTCGCGAACGCGGTCGCGATGTCATCCTGCGCTGAGCTGAGGACGTTGACGCTGAATCTGCCGGACCCGAGGATGCGGGCCAACAGCAGCGATCGGCGGTCGAGAGCGATCGAGAGCAGCGCCGGGCGTAGCGACACCGACGCCAGTGAGCTGACCGTGGCGCCGTGCGGGCCGTCGGTGTCGGTGGTCGTGACCACGGTGACCGGTGCGCACACCCCCGCCATCAGGTCGCGGAATTGTTGGTCGAGCATCGTCGGCCGCCTCTCGAAATAAACATGATTAATTGCTTGGATCACAGCTTGCGGGTGACTCGGGTCACTTGTCAAGAGGATCCGCGAAATTAATCATGTTTATTTCGAGAGGGGGTGTCGCGCGGAATCGACGCAGGTCGCGGCGTTGCGGTCAGGCAGGTGGGCGCAGAATGATGGTCGGGTCGGTGCGCCGGAGGGCGTCTACGGCCGCCTCGGCGTCGTGTTCGCCGAGTGCGCGGACGAGATCGTCGACGACTTCGGCCAGTGCATCGAGATGTACCGGAATCCCGTTACCGCCCACATCGGCCTCGTCGCCGGCCGATTCCAGGCGCGCGCGCAGATGCGACGTGCCGACATCCATGATGCTCAGGTAGAGGCTGTCGAGGAGTTGGCTTCGGCCGAGTTGGGCGAAGTATTCGTGGACATTCCATGCTGCCCAGACGAACGCTGAGACGTCATGTGCCTCGCGGGTCCGGTGCACCTCGGCGAGTCGGGTCTCGAGTGTTCGCTGGTCGGCGTCGGTGATCGTGGCGAGGACCTCGGCGACCAGCAGTGGTGCGAGCGCATCTCGGATTGCGATGGACTCCTCCAGTGCGGATTGGTTACCCGCCGCATCGCGGAACCATCCGTTCATCCGCGACAACGGAGACGGATCAGAAGCGAAGATGCCGCCGCCGGGCCCGGGTCGGGAGGTGATCACGCCGCGCTCCTGCGCGAGTTTGATCGCCTCGTTCACGGTGCCGACCGAGACGCCGCAGATGTTGCGGATGTGGTCCTTGCTGCCGAGTCGCTCGCCGGCGCCGAAACCTGCCGCCAGGCGGGCGATCTGATTGGCGGCGACTTCCGCGCGAGACTGGCCAACGGGTACGGTACCCGGGAGATCGATTGACCGCCGCCACATCTCGGGCGTATACGCGGGAATGTCGGGCGGCCCCGAATCGTGCGGGCCGCCCTGCTCGCGGTCGGTCGTCTCTGTCATCGGGGTCCTTGGCACGGAAAAGAATCTGGGTGCCCGTCCTCGCGATGAAGACGGACACCCCGATGCTACCCAATGATCATGATCGATTCTGGGATGTGGCTCCGCTCATGCCGCGACGGGGACCGCGGCGAACCGGTCGGTGTGATCGGACTCGAGCCGTTCCTCGAGTTCCTCCAGCGTCGTGCCCTTCGTCTCTGGCACGGTACGGAAGACGAAGATCCACGAGGCGACATTCACCAGCACGAACAGCCCGAAGGTGCCGGTCGATCCGAGGGCGGAGTTCAGCAGCGGGAAGACGAACGAGATCACCGCATTGGTGCACCAGAGAACGAAAACCGCGATGCCCATGGCGAATCCACGCACACTCAACGGGAAGATCTCCGACAGCAGGAGCCAGACGCACGTGCCGATGAACATCTGGACGAAGGCGACGAACGCCACCATGCAGCCGAGGATGACGTAGCTGCGCAGAGTGGACTCCGGTAGCAGGAACGCCATCGCCAGTGCCGCCTGCGACGCCGCGACTCCGGCGAACCCCGTGAGTAGCATGGCGCGCCGTCCGATGTAGCCGAGCAGGACGATGCCGATGATCGTGGTCACGACCGAGGTGACGCCGACAGCGATGGTTGCGACCAGTGCCGCACTGACACCCAGGCCGCTCTGCTCGAGAATCGTGGGCGCGTAGTAGTTGACGGTGTTGATGCCGGTGGCCTGCTGGACGATGGCCAGGCCGCAGCCGATCAACACGACCCGGCGAATCCAGGGCACGTCCCGGATCATGGCCAGCGGGCTGCGCTTTGACGTCAGCATGTGGTGGGTGTGCTCGACGATGATCTCGTATTCGGCGTCGGCCTCCGCCGGGGTGCGGCTCATGCCCAGTACCGTGCGTGCTTCGGTCATCCGGCCCTTGAAGGCGTACCAACGCGGCGAGTCGGGGAGTGCGAGCATGCCGACCAGCAGGGTGACCGCGGGTATGGCTGCGACGGCGAGCATGATGCGCCAGACGTGCGGATCCTTGATCACGTGATCGAGAGCCGCGTTGATCGCGAACGCGAGCATCTGGCCGGTGACGATCATGAGTTCGTTGATCGTGACCATCCGTCCGCGACGATCGGCAGGTGCCATCTCGGCCAGGTACAGCGGGCAGGTGACTGCCGCCGCGCCGACGCCGAAGCCGAGGATGATGCGCGCCACCACCATGGCTCCTACGGCCGGCGCGAGCGCACAGCCGAGGGCTCCGACCAGGAAGATCGCGCCGCAGAGCAGGAGAGTGCGCTTGCGTCCCAGTCGGTCGGCGATGCGTCCGCCGAACAGCGCTCCGAAGGCTGCGCCGGGGAAGAGCAACGAACTGACGACGAGTGCCTCGGTGAAGGAGTTCAGCGCCAGGTCGTCCTTCATGTACAACAGCGCGCCGGAGATGACGCCGGTGTCGTAACCGAACAGCAAGCCCCCGAGGGTCGCGATGACGGTCAGTTTGGTCAAGAAGCGCCTGTTGGACGCCGTCTCTGCCGTGGTGGACATGGGTACCTCAGTTCGATCGGAGAACAAGATTTGAGGGCGTATAACGCGCGTTAGTAACGCGCGTAAGGTCTATAATGAGAGATCTGGATCACTGTGTCAAGGGTCACGATGTTCTGAGGAGGGGTCGAGTGCCAGCGACAACCGGCGGAGACCGAGCAAAACGCCGTCCGACCATGGCAGATGTCGCCGCGCACGCCGGCGTATCCCGGACGTTGGTGTCCTTCGTGTTGGACGGCAAGCCCGGCGCCAGCGAGGAGACGCGCCGGCGGGTGCTGAGAGTCGCCGACGAACTGGGCTATCGACCCGATGCGGCGGCACGCCTACTGGCGCTGGGTAGGAGTCGGACGTTGGGGGTGTTGATGGACGTCTCGCAGCTGTTCGAGGCCGAACTGGTCACCAACATCTACCCGGCTGCGGAAAAGCTGGGTTACGACGTCTTGTTGACCGCCAATCTTCCCGATCGGGCCGAGGCCTCGGCGATCGAGGCGCTGCTCGATCATCGTTGCGGCGCAGTCATTCTGCTCGGTCCGCTGGCGACGGCGGAGGAACTCGTCGGGTTGGCGGAACGTGCCCCGCTGGTGGTCGTCGGCCGACGACTCTCGGCCGTCGCGCTGGGCGATCGGCTGGCGACAGTGCGTACCAACGACACGAGGGGCATGCGGCTGGCGGTCGACTATCTGGTCGAGCTGGGCCACCGGGACATCCTGCATGTCGACGGAGGGCATGACCCGGCCGCGGCCGACCGTCGGACGGCGTACCGATCCGCGATGCGCGCGCACGGATTGGGTGATCATGTACGCGTCGTTCGGGGTGCCCACAACGAGGCGGCGGGAGCCGACGCCGCGCACGTTCTCCTCGACGAGGACCGTTTGCCCACAGCGATATTGGCGGGCAACGACCGGTGTGCTCTGGGTCTGCTCGACGTGTTCACCCGCGCGGGAGTCGACATCCCCAACGACATCTCCCTGATGGGCTACGACGACAGCCGACTCTCCGACAATCCGCGCATCGACCTGACGACGATCCACCAGGATGCGCAGGGGCTGGCGCAGCGATCCGTCGAGCTCGCCGTCGAACTGTTGACCGGGGCGCACACACTGGGCAACGATGTCGTGCTCGAACCGACTCTCAAGGTTCGCGGCACAACGGCGCCACCACGTGGAGCCTGAACCGCCGGCGGAGTGTCGCCACCGGCCCCGGGCGAGTCTCGCGAGGCGTCGGCGGTGCGTGACCACCACAGATCCCTGAGGATCGTCGCGAGGAACGTGCGATGCGTCGCCGACCGGTCCCTGAGGAGCCTCGCGAGGAACGAGCGATGCGTCGCCGACCGGTCCCTGAGGAGCGTCGCGAGGAACGTGCGATGCGTCGCCGACCGGTCCCTGAGGAGCCTCGCGAGGAACGAGCGATGCGTCACGAAGGGCGGGCCTTCGTGACGGTCCTCCGCTGGCGCTCCGGACCTCCTCAGGCATCGGTGGTTGGCTCCGCTAGTGTTCGGGACCTCCTCCGGGATCGGTTGGTATAAGGTTCTTCTCGCTCCGATGGCGTGTCGGCCCACCGGTCCTTGAGAACTCTCGCGAGGAACGAGCGATGCGTCACCCACCGGTCCCTGAGGAGCCTCGCGAGGAACGAGCGATGCGTCGCCCACCGGTCCCTGAGGAGCCTCGCGAGGAACGAGCGATGCGTCACCCACCGGTCCCTGAGGAGCCTCGCGAGGAACGAGCGATGCGTCACGAAGGGCGGGCCTTCGTGACGGTCCTCCGCTGGCGCTCCGGACCTCCTCAGGCACCGGTGGTTGGCTCCGCTAGTGTTCGGGACCTCCTCCGGGATCGGTTGGTAGAAGTTTCTTCTCGCTCCGATGGCGTGTCGGCCCACCGGTCCTTGAGAACTCTCGCGAGGAACGAGCGATGCGTCACCCACCGGTCCCTGAGGAGCCTCGCGAGGAACGAGCGATGCGTCACGAAGGGCGGGCCTTCGTGACGGTCCTCCGCCGGCGTTCCGGACCGCCTCCGGCATCAGGGGTTGACTCCGCCAGCGCTCCGTATCTCGGTTGCGAAACCGATGGAGAACACACTCGGCTGCAACGGGTATCGCAATCTCACTCGCGTCTCGGGACTATTCGCGCGGATCACTCCCCGTCGAACACGATTCCGATCTCCGCCCGAATCCGGTCCATGATCTCGAGCGTGGCAATCACATCGGCGGACGGGTGGATCTCGGAATCCACCGCTCCGTCAGCAATGCGCCGCGCTGCATCCGCGGCGGAGAAGTGCAGGCCGTCCTCGTGTGCGGCGGTCTCTTCTTCGTGCACGAGCTGTGTACCGTCTCGGCCGACGAGCCGGAACGGTCCCGGTTGGTAGAACGGCCCCGGAAGATCCAGATAGGCGTCTTCACCCGCGATGAACGCGGTCGTCGGCGTGTTGGCCAGGATCGTCGTGTTCACGAGGGACTGACCGCCGTTCAGATGCTGCAGCGTCGCCGAGATCTGACCGTTGAGATCGTCATTGGCGGGGCGACCGATCGCCGAGACAGACCCGACCTCACCGAGAGCCCATCGCGCGAACGCCACAGGGTAGGTCCCGAGATCGAGCATAGGCCCGCCGGCCAGGGCCGGATCGTAGATCCGGTGATCGGTGGTGAAGTGTTCCCCGTGATCTGCGGCGACGGTGTGCAGGGTGCCCAGCACACCGTCGTCGAGGATCTGTCGGAGCACGTCGAACTTGGGCAGGAACCGGGTCCACATCGCTTCGCCGGCGAAGACCCCGGAGGCTCGTGCCGCAGTGAACACGTCTCGCGCCTGCATCGCGTTGATGCCCGCAGGCTTCTCGACGAGGACGTGCTTGCCTGCGGCGATCGCATTGAGTGCACACCGATGATGCTGCGGATGCGGGGTGGCGACGTAGACGATGTCCACATCCGGATCGGCGAGAAGTGACTCGTAACTGCCGTGCGCAATGGGGACTGTCATACGCCGGGCAAACGTCTCGGCGCGCTCTGTGGAACGCGACCCGACCGCCGTCACCTGCTGGTAGGTGTGCTTGTGCAGTGCGCCGACGAAGCGCTCGGCGATCCACCCCGGGCCCATGATGCCCCAACGCAGCACAGGTGCGGTCGTCGGATCGAGGGTGCGTGGTGAGGGTAGATGCCTGATCAAGTCAGCCCCGGTACTTGTTGACATAGTCGGTCATCGTCGCCAATTGGTACCGGGAGACCTCGTGTGCGTTCTCGTTCTCCGCGAACACGCTGGACACCATGACCGAGTCGTCGCGGTCGTAGAAACCGATCTCGCCGAGAGTGCTGAAGAACTCGTCCCAGTTGACGTCGCCGTCGCCGATCTTGAGGTGTTGGTGCACGCGGACGGCATTGCCGGGCGGGTTGGTGATGTAGCGAAGACCATGCGAGGCATGGTGATCCATGGTGTCGGCAACGTGCACCAGCCGGAGCATGTCTCCTGCGGTTGTCATGATCTCGCGCATGTTGCCACCCATGTGGAAGCTGTGGCAGGCGACGTAGACGAGCCCGAAGTTCTTCGAGTTGATACCGCGGATGATCCGGATTGCGGCGAGGCCGTCCTCGACGAAGTCGTCGGGGTGGGGATCGATCCGCACATCGATGCCCTCGCGCTCGATGATCGGGACGAGCTCCTCCATCGACCGGTAGAAGGCGCGCTCGGATTCCTCCGGCTTCTCCGGCCGTCCCGAGAACTCGGTGTTCATCACGTTCACGCCGAGATCGACGGTGATCTGGATGGCGCGCTTCCAGTAGCGGATCGCGGCTTCGCGGGCGTCCTCGTCGGGGCCGGACCACCGCAGCACTGGCAGTACGGATGCGATCCCGACACCCGCGGCATCGCACGCTTTCCGGAACTTCGCCACCAGAGCGTCGTCGGCCTTGGGATGATTGAAGAACGGGATCATGTCCGCGTGAGGCGTCAATTGTAGGTACTCGTACCCGAGATCGGCTACGACACCGGGCAATTCGAGCAGCGAGTGACTGTGATGAAACGGTGTGGGGTCCAGGGCGACCTTCATGGTGGTTCTCCTCGGTGAGACGGCCCTTCGTGACACTCGGCGGGCGCCTCGTTCTTCAGGGGCCGGGGGTGGTGTGGCGCTTCGTGACTCAAGGGGGGCGGTTGGTGGTGGGCCCTTCGTGACACTCGGCTAGCGCCTCGTTCCTCAGGGACCGGGGGTGATGCGGCGCCTTGTCCCCACGGACCGGGGGTGGTGTGGCGCTTCGTGACTCAAGGGGGGCGGTTGGTGGTGGGCCCTTCGTGACACTCGGCTAGCGCCTCGTTCCTCAGGGACCGGGGGTGGTGAGGCGCTTCGTTCCCCACGGACCGGGGGGTGATGCGGCGCTTCGTGACTCAGGGGTCGGGGTGTGCCGATCAGCGGAAGCGGACCGCCGACACGCCGCACGAACCCAGGTACTGCTGGGTGCGCTGAGCGATGGGCAGGGGTGCGTCGGGGGAGCACGGGTACATGTCCTGCTCGACGATGGCGAAGATGTCGATCCCGAGGTCGGCGACGGCGTCGAGCAGCGGCGGCATCTCCGGGATGCCGCGTGGCGGCTCTGTCATCGCGCCCAGACGTACTGCCTCGCCGAACGGCAGGTCGTCGGCGGCGACCTTGGCGCGCACGGCCTCATCGACCTGCTTGAGGTGCAGATAGCCGATGCGCTCCGGGTGCTTGGTGATGATCGCGAGATTGTCTCCGCCGCAATAGCTGACGTGGCCGGTGTCCAGGCAGAGGTTCACGAACTCGCCGTCGGTGTTCTCCAGGAACCGGTAGATGTTCTCTTCGGTGTCCACGTGGCTGTCGGCATGCGGATGGTATTGCGCACGCACACCGTACTTCTCGAACATGGCCCTGCCGAGCTCGTTCATGCCGCGGGTTTTGGCCAGCCACTGGTCGACAGTGAGGTCGCGGTCCTCGAGTACGTCACCGGTGGCGGGGTCGCGCCACATCTCCGGGATGACGACGACGTGTTTGCCGCCGGCCGCGGCCGTGAGTTTGGCGACGTCCTCGATCTGCGTCCACACGGCATCCCACGAGTTCTCCTGGTGGAGGTGCTCGAAGACGGTGCCCGCGGACAACTTCAGGCCACGCTCGCCGAGTTCGTCGAGGAGCTGCTTCGGGTCGGTGGGCAGATAGCCGTAGGGGCCCAACTCGATCCACTCGTAGCCGGATGCGGCGACCTCGTCGAGGAAGCGGGTGTACGGGGTCTGCTGGGGGTCTTCGGAGAACCAGACTCCCCACGAGTCGGGTGCGGATCCGACGATGATGTTGCTCATTGATGTGTCCCTTCGTGATTCAGCTGACGGCGGAAAGCGCCGGGTAGGTGATGGGTTCGAGTTCGCCGGATCTCAGTGATCGGGTGGCCGCCTCGGCGATGGCCTGCGCTTTGAGCGCCTCGGGCAGAGTGGGTCCGATGGGTGCACCGGAGTCGACGGCGGCGACGAAGTGGTTCAGCGCGCTGCGATAAGTGGGGGCGACCCGCTCGAACCAACCGGCGTGCATGCCGTCGAGAACGACACGGCCCGACTGGTAGCGCGTGACCGATCCGACGCGCTGTCGACCTGCCTCGACGAGACCGTCGGAGCCGAGGACCTCGATGCGCTCGTCGTAGCCGTAGCCGATTCGGCGGGCGCTGTCGATCTGCACCAGTGCGCCACTGGGCATCCGCAGTGTCACCACAGATGTGTCGACGTCGCCGAGTTCGGTCATCCGGGGATCGGTGAAGACCGAGCCGGCGGCAAAGACCGATTCCGGGTCCTCCCCGGTGATCCAACGGGCGAGATCGAAGAAGTGAACGGTCTGGTCACGCATCTGACCGCCGGAGACGGCGACGTATTCCAGCGGGGGGAGCGCAGGTCCTCGGGTGGTCATCTGCACCAGTTCGACGGTGCCGATCTCGCCGGAGTGGGCCGCGCGATGGATCTCGGCGTAGTCGCGGTCGAAGCGCCGGTTGAAGTCAACCATCATCGGACGGCCGGAGGTCCCGACCTCGGTCACGACGTCGGTCGCGTGGTCGAGGTCGAGATCGATCGGCTTCTCGCACAGCACGGCGAGGCCTGCGGTCGAGGCCCGTCGAAGGTGCTCGGAATGGGTGTCGGTGGAGGACGCGATCAACACCGCGTCCACCACAGACGTGTCGAAGGCGGTGTCGAGATCGATTGCCCGAGTGGACTGACGGCCGGCCAGGTCTGCCGACCGTGTGCGGTCGACGTCATAGATACCGACGAACTCGACGTCAGGGTGGGCAGTGAGGTTCTCGGCGTGTACCGAGCCGATGAAGCCTGCGCCGATCAACGCCATGCGGACCATCCGGATGCGCTCCTTCTGTTGGGTGACCTCACGTTGTGCGAGGGGGTCGACTAAATGTGGGACAATCTGGGACCGGTCCCAGCTACACTACGTGGTGTAGATCACGAGAGCAATAGGATGGCCCATGATGAGTGAGAGCAATGCGGAGACGGATGCGGTGCCGACATCTGTGTTCGCGCGCCGGCCGGCGACGATCCGGGACGTGGCCGCTCACGCGGGGGTGTCCAAGTCGGTGGTTTCCCGGGTGTTGCGCGACGAGCCGAACGTGAGTGAGGAGCGTCGCACCCGGGTGCGACAGGCGATGGACGAGTTGGGCTATCGGCCGAACACGATCGCGCGTGGGCTGTCGGAGGCACGCAGCGGGACCGTCGGTGTCGTGATCAACGACTTGCGAAACCCCTGGTACGTCAGCCTTCTCGAGGGATTGGCCACTTCGTTCGATGCGGTCGACATCGCCCCGATTCTGGTGGACAGCCGTCTCGATCATCGGGTGGGTCGAGACACCGTCGAAACACTACTGTCGCGGCAGGTTGACGGACTCGTCGTGGTGGGGACGACCGACGCGCGGGTGGCGGTCGATCGGGCGGCGCAGTCGGTGCCGGTGGTGTTGGCCGGCACCCTGGAACCGGACCTCCCGACGGTGGACATCTCGGTCGATGACGATCTGGCTGGTGCGCGCATGGCGACCGAGCACCTGCTGACACTCGGGCACCGCAGGCTGGGACACATCCAGGGGCCCGGGCTCGTGGGGACCCTGCGCCGACAGGGTTTCGAGCAGACCGTGGCCGAGTCGGGTGTGGATGTCGACGTCGTCGGGGTCGAGTACGGCGGGATGACCGAGGACGGCGGCTACGCGGCCGCGGCACGGCTTCTCGACTCCGCCACGCCGCCCACCGCGATCTTCGGATTCAACGACATGACATGTCTGGGGGCGATGTCGGCGGCCGACGACCGAGGTCTGGCGGTTCCGGGGGACCTGGCCCTCATCGGTTACGACGACACGCAACTGGCCGGCTTGCGCCACATCTCACTGACATCGATCGACAACGGGAACTTCACCGTGGGCGCGCAGGCGGCAAAGTTCCTGATCCAGCGGATGGACCGACTGACTGCGCCACAGCGTATCTATCGGCATACCCCCGGCCTGGTGGTCCGGCGGACGACTGCGGCGCCCCGCTGAGGTCCAGCGGGGCGCCGCAATCGGATCGGGCCTTCAGCCGCGGGCGTACCAGGCTGCCGCCACCAGTGCGGGCTGGCCGAACAGTCGGATGAACCGTTTGCGATCGGTGTCGAGGCCGAAAGCATCGACCCGGTTGCGGTACTGATGGATATTGCCGGGAAAGACGGCGACGAAGAAGGCCGCGACGATCGCGCCGACCGCCCGACGTTGCCTCGGCAGTCCGATCAGTCCGAGACCCAGGCCGACCTCGGCCACACCCGATGCCAGCACGGTCAGATCGGGGTCGAGTGGCACGAAGTCAGGCACCTGCGCCTGGAACTCCTTGCGCTGAAAGGTCATGTGACCGATACCCGCGGTGGTCAGGATGCCACCGAGTGCCAGGCGGGCGATACGGCGAGAGCGCGATTGCGACGACGCCACCTTTGTCGACAAAGGGGAGTTCATGGTGTCCTCTCGGGAGCGAGATCAGTCCTCTGCCAGCGTGAGATTGACATCGATGTTGCCACGCGTGGCGTTCGAGTACGGGCAGACCTCGTGCGCCTTGTCGACCAGTGACTTCGCGGTGGCCTCATCGACCGACGGCAGCGTCACCTCGAGTTCCACAGCGAGCCCGAAACCGCCGGAGTCGTTGGTGCCGAGTGAAACCCGGGCGCCGACGGCCGAATCGGTCACGTCGGCGCCGGCCTGACCGGCGACGAGACGCAGGGCGCTGTGGAAGCATGCGGCGTAACCGGCGGCGAAAAGCTGTTCGGGGTTGGTGCCCACGCCCGATCCGCCGAGTTCCTTGGGCATGTCGAGATCGAGGTCGATCTTGCCGTCGGAGGTGCGGGCATGTCCGTTGCGTCCGTCTCCGGTGGCCAGGGCCTCGGCGGTGTACAGCGCTTTCATGCAGTGCTTCCTTTCGTGGGGCCGGCTGCGTCGAGATGTCGGCGCAACTCGTCGGTGAGTTCGTGCAGGGTGGTGCGGAGGTTGATCAGCGCCTCGGGATCGAACGGAGCGTCTGTGTCGGAATCCTCTTCGGCCGCCTCGGCTATCGCTGAGACGAGCGAGTCGTAGACGCAATCAGCTCTGGCGCCCAACGCGACGCCTTCCGGGGTGAGTGCGACGGTGACCGACCTCTCATCGTCATGTGAACGGTTGCGAGTGAGATAGCCCAGCGCTTCGAGTCGCCGCAGTAGCGGCGACACCGTGCCCGAATCCAATTGGAGTCGCCGGCAGAGCCGACTGACCGTGATCTCGTCTTCCTCCCACAACACGAGCATGGCGAGGTATTGCGGATATGTGAGCCCGAGTTCGCGCAGACCGGGCCGCTGCGCCGCGATCACTGCGCGAGAAGCGGAGTAGAGCGCGAAGCAGAGCTGGTCATCGAGTCGAACCGAGGTCACGTCTACGACCATAGCCTATTTAAGTAGTGCACAACATAGTTGTGGGACATTTAACTCTCGTCAACCAAGGTTGACGTTCGGTTGCCGTCGGGGCATCCTGGGGTCATGAGAACCGGAATCGACAACGACGACGGCGAGACGCCGATCGAGGAGTTGACCCGCATCGCCGCTCGGCGCCGCGACATCGCGCGCGCCGAGGAGGTGGCGGTGCGTCGCGCCCGGCATGCCGGACTTTCGTGGGCCGAGATCGGCCTGCTGTTGGGTGTGTCCAAACAGGCTATGCACAAAAAGTATCGGAAGGTCGGGTGAGCACCCGTCATCCGTTGCACGACGATGCGGTCATCGATGCGCTCGGCGCTGATCTGCGGTCGGCGCGCTACTCCGCCGATGGCGTCGCGGATTTGTTGGGGGAGTCGGCAAACGATGCACTCGGGCGGGGGATCTGGTGGCCCGCGCTCCAGGCAACCCGTCGGGTGCCGCATGCAGCTTCCTCGCTCGCGACGATGACCCGGTTGTTCCTGCTCGGTTCCGAGGAACCTGAATCCGTGGTGGCACAGGCATTTCCTGTGACCGGGACAGACGCCCTGATCGACAACGGGGTGATCACCCGGTGCGGCTACTCGAAGGTGCACGCGGTCCTGGACATCCGTCCGCACGCGGATGACCGCACGGACTACCTCGTCGTCTCGGATCAGGACGCGATGATGCGGAGTGGACCGGTGGAACGTGATCACGTCCTGGGTATCGGCGGGGCCTCGGTGTCGCTGGCGCGAGCGGTGATCCGATCACCCGCGCGTCGGGCACTCGACATCGGCACGGGATGTGGAATCCAGGCGCTGCATCTGGACGCACATTGTGACGAGATCGTCGCCACCGACACCAACGACCGGGCGTTGGCCCTCGCCCGGGCCACCGCGAGGCTCAACGGCATGCGGTGGGATCTGCGGGCGGGCAGCCTGTTCGAGCCGGTGGCCGGGGAGCGATTCGATCTGATCGTCTCCAACCCGCCGTTCGTCGTCGGGACCGGTGGGCAGGACTACATCTACCGGGATTCGGGTATGGTGGCCGACGCCCTCTGCGCCGAGCTGATCAGGCAGATCCCCGAACATCTCAATCCCGGTGGCACAGCGCAGATCCTGGCCAACTGGATCGTGCCGATCGAAGCAGACTGGCGTGACCGCGTTCGTGGCTGGTTGGCCGGCACGGGACTCGACGCCTGGGTGGTCCAGCGTGAACTCGCCGACCCGGTCAGCTACATCTCGCTCTGGCTGTCGGATGCGGGGGAGTCCGCGGACACCGGGGCGGCCCGCGGCGCGACGTGGCTCGAGTGGTTCGACGAGAACGGTATCGCCGGCATCGGCATGGGTTCGATCACACTGCGGCGCAGGGCGGAGGGAGATCCGGGGGAACCCGACCAGGTCATCGAGGAGATCACCGGTGCGGGGGAGGAGCTCACCGGTACGGAGGTCGAGGCGTTTCTGGCCCGGCGTCACTATCTGCGCACAACGTCCGACGAGCAACTGCTCGCGACCCGTCTGTCCACGGCGCCGGTGTTTCTCGAGGAACAGTCCTTGCCGGGAGCCGAAGGCTGGCACCAGGTGTCGGCCACGGTGCGGCGACCGGGTGGACCCGGCGCGACGCTGGGGGTGGACGAGGTGTCGCGGGCACTGTTGGCAGGGTGCCGGGGCGAGGTGCCGCTCGGCGCGCTGATCGAACTGCTTGCCGGATTCCATGAGGTGGACGACGCCGCCCTGGCAGAGGCGGCGATGCCGGTGGTCCGAGAGGCTATCGGGCGCGGCATTCTCTACGAGGCGACCTGAGCGGAGGAGGCGCTCAGCGCGGTGCCCTCGCGATCGGTGCCACCGCCGCCGCCCGGGGCCCCGGTGTCGGGCACCGCGACCCGACGCCGCCCTGAGAGACGGCTCGCGAGAATCGCCGGCATGCGATGCAACTTGTCGATGTGGCATGCCTGGCGGAACTCCGACCAGGCCCAGCAGAGCCCGAACACGAGCACGACGACGCAGAAGGTGGTCGTCATGCTCCACGGTCGGTGCGCGATGTGGATGGGCAGGATGACCAGCGCGAGCGCCTGCAGCACATACGAATCCAGACTGCGGGTGCCGGTCATGACGAGTGGGCGCAACCAGTCGCGGTGCCACATTCGTAGCAACAGTCGGAAGACCCCATAGGCGGCCGGCACCACCAGCCACGCGCCGATCGCCCGCGCGGGACGGAAATCCACTTTGTCGGCGAGCGTCGGTTCGAAGCGAACCCACGGACCGGTGTCGACCCCGAAGTGCAGGATCAGGGCGGCAGCAAGCGCGACGGCGACGATCGCGGGGAGTCGGCGGTCGATGAAGCCGGGGACATCCCACTCCCGCCACCTCCAGCCGACGACGACAGCCGGGATGAACATGACCTGCCAGCCGGCCCAGTTCTGAATTCGTGCGCCGCCGGCCGACGAGGTGAGGTAGAACCAGTCGGGCGACACGGCCAAGGAGACCACGTACAGCACAACCGAACCGACGAGCACATACCGCCAGAACCCACGTGACAGCAGGGGGAAGAGCAGGTAGGCCGACGCCATCATCGCCATGTAGAGCAGCAGGATGTTCCCGCCGCTCGGCAGGTAGCGCAGACCCAGTGCCAGGCGCAGACCGTCGGTCCAGCCATCGACCGTCGGGAGCAGGGTCAGCCAGCGATGACCCGCCAGTGCCGCGCCGACCGCGACGACAGAGATCGTCACCTGGCACAGGTAGAGGACGGCGAGTCGCTTCGTCAGGCGCCAGTAGCCGTATCTCAGCGAGACCCGTTCGATCCAACGCCGATAGACCAGACCGAGCACCAGTCCGGAGAGCAGCACGAACGCCGACATCCCGTCGACATAGGGGAATGCGTGCGTCGGCGCGGCGATGTGGGTGCCGGCGGCGAAATGCAGCGAGATCATGCTCCAGATCGCGAGCCCCCGCGTCGCGTCGATGGCGAGATCTCGATTCATCGCAGCCACCATACCGAGGACGCCCGTTTCGCCCTATTCGGAGCAGCCTCCCGCGCAACGACAACGCTCGGCCTCCCGGGATGGGAGACCGAGCGTGGCGGTGATCCGGTCGGGTCGCGCTGAAATGCGCTGGGGGATCAGGTGTAGAGGTCGGCGATGGCCTTCTTCTGTGCGTCGTGGATCACATTGCGCTTGAGCTTCAACGTCGGCGTCAACTCTCCGGACTCGATGGTGAAGTCGTCCTCCAGAATGGCGAACTTCTTGATCGCCTCCGCATTGGACACCTTCGTGTTCGCTTCCTTGACCGCGGCATCGATCTCGGCCAGCAGAGTCTCGTTCTGCGTCAGGTCGGCGATCGGGGTGTCGGCCCGCAGATGGTGGCGCTCGAGCCAGCCGGGGACTGCTTCGGCATCGAGAGTGATGAGCGCGGCGATGAACGGCTTGTTGTCTCCGACCACCAGGCACTGACTGACCATCGGGTGCGCCCGGATGGTGTCCTCCAGGGCGGCCGGTGACACGTTCTTGCCGCCGGCGGTGACGATGAGCTCCTTCTTGCGTCCGGTGATGAACAGGTAGCCGTCATCGAGGTGGCCGATGTCGCCGGTGTGGAACCAGCCATCGACGATGGCCTCGCTCGATGCCGCCGCGTTCTTCCAGTAGCCGCCGAAGACGACCGGACCTTGCAGAAGCACCTCCCCATCGTCGGCGATCGCGACGGTCACGCCCGGGATCGGTCGCCCGACCGATCCCACGCGCTGATGATCTTCGTTGTTGGCGGTCACCGCTGCGGTCGTCTCTGACAGGCCGTAGCCCTCATAAACCGGGATGCCGGCCCCCCGGAAGAAGTGACCGAGTCGGGCGCCGAGCGGGGCGCCTCCGGAGATCGCGCCCTCGCACTGCCCGCCGAGAGCGGCACGCAGCTTCCCATAGACGAGCCGGTCGAACAGGGCGTGCTTCAGCTTGAGGCCGAGGCCCGGACCGCCGTTCTCGAGCGCGGTGCTGTACTCGATCGCCGTGTCGGCCGCGCGATCGAAGATGGCGCCCTTGCCGCCGTCGTAGGCCTTCTGCTTTGCCGAGTTGTAGACCTTCTCGAAGACACGCGGAACCGACAAGACGTAATTCGGCTTGAAGTGGCCGAGGTCCTCGACGAGATTCGGGATGTCATTGGTGTGGCCCAGGATGACGCCGTTCTCGATGCAGCCGACCGCGACCACACGCGCAAACACGTGCGCGAGCGGGAGGAACAGCAGCGTCGACTTGCCCTCGACCATGCCGGCGCCGACGGCGTCGCGGGTGGCCGCACACTCGGCGAGGAAGTTGGCGTGGGTGAGCACGACCCCCTTCGGCCTGCCCGTGGTGCCCGAGGTGTAGATCAGAGTGGCGGCATCGGACGACAACGCGTTGGCATGGCGCGTATCGAGCTCGTCGGCGCCGACCTTCGCGCCCCGCTTGGTGACCGACGGCAGCGCATGGTCCTCGATGATCAGAGTTTCCCGGAGCTCCGGGGCCTCCTCGATGACCCCGATGTGGCGGGTGTAGTGGGCGTGTGACTCGACGAACAGCATCTTCGTGCCGGAATCCTCGAGAATCCACTTCACCTGGTCGGGTGCGGAGGTCTCGTAGATCGCGACGGTCGTGGCGCCCGCGCGCCAGATCGCGTAGTCCAGAACGGTCCACTCGAAGCGGGTCGATGACAGGATCGCGACCCGGTCACCCGGCTTGATGTTCGAGGCGATGAGCCCTTTGGCCACCGCATCGACCTCGTCGGCGAAGTGTTTCGCGGTCACGTTGATCCACTGGTTGCCGGAGCGCTTTTTCAGCAACGGCATGGTCGGGCGCTCGGCCCGGTAGCGGAGAATGCTGTCGACGGTGGTCGCCTTGTCCTCGATGGCGAGGTTCGATGGCGTGGAATACTGCTGCATGGCGGGCTCCCCTACGCGCACATAATCGGTCATAACGGACACGGATGTGCCCGGATCGACGCGGTCAGCTGTCTGTTGAGTGAAACTGACGGTACCAGTATCCGTGTTCGTGATCACAGAACGGTGTCCATGGTGCGTAGCGCCGGTCACAGGCGACGTATGGGTCTGTCGACGATTCCTCGCCGGACGACTCGGACGATTAGAGTTGGCCGGGTGAACAGGACAGATCGCACATGAGTGACGCGGGAGACGAGTCCGGCGACCGACAGGACGGCCACGACATCACTTTTGACGACCTCGACATCGCGCCAGAGGTCCGGCAAGCCATTTCCGATGTCGGTTACGAAACCCCGTCTCCGATTCAGGCCGCGACGATTCCTCCGCTCATGGCGGGTCGAGACGTTGTGGGGCTGGCGCAGACCGGCACCGGCAAGACGGCTGCGTTCGCGGTCCCGATCCTCTCGCGCCTCGATGCCTGCGCGCGCCACCCGCAGGCGTTGGTCCTCGCGCCGACCCGTGAGCTGGCCTTACAGGTCGCCGAGGCGTTCGGTCGCTATTCTTCCCATCTGCCCGGCATCCGGGTCCTACCGATCTACGGCGGCCAGAGTTATGGCGTGCAGCTCGCCGGACTCCGGCGCGGCGCCCATGTCATCGTCGGCACGCCCGGGCGGGTGATCGATCACCTGGACAAGGGCACCCTCGACATTTCCAAGCTCGACCATCTCGTCCTGGATGAGGCGGACGAGATGCTCACCATGGGATTCGCCGAGGACGTCGAACGGATTCTCGCCGAGACGCCCGAGAGCAAGCAGGTCGCCTTGTTCTCGGCCACCATGCCCAGCGCCATCCGCCGCCTGGCCCAGCGGTATCTGCACGATCCGCAGGAGATCACGGTCAAATCGAAGACCGCGACCGCACAGAACATCACCCAGCGCTATATCCAGGTGTCCCACCAGCGCAAACTCGACGCGTTGACCCGATTCCTCGAGGTCGAGACGTTCGACGCCATGATCGTGTTCGTGCGTACCAAATCCGGTACCGAGGAACTCGCCGAACGACTCCGTTCCCGTGGATTCTCCGCGGTGGCCATCAACGGCGACATGGCGCAGGCGCAGCGCGAGCGCACCATCAACCAGCTCAAGAGCGGCGGCATCGACATCCTCGTGGCCACCGATGTGGCCGCCCGTGGTCTCGACGTCGACCGCATCTCGCATGTCGTCAACTTCGACATCCCGCACGACACGGAGTCCTATGTCCATCGCATCGGCAGGACCGGGCGGGCCGGGCGGTCGGGCAACGCGCTGCTGTTCGTCTCTCCACGCGAACGGCACCTTTTGCGGTCCATCGAACGTGCGAACCGGACGACGCTGACCGAGATCGGGCTGCCCAGCGCCGAGGACGTCAACGCGCAGCGCGTCGCGAAGTTCGCCGATTCCATCACGGCGAACCTCGGCTCCGATCACCTGGACATGTTCCGCCAACTGGTCGAGAACTACGCCCGCGACAAGGACGTCGCAATGGCCGACATCGCCGCCGCGCTTGCCCTCGAAACCCGGGACGGGGGCTTCCTCATGGCCCCGGACCCACCGGAGGGAGAGCGGGCCGAACGTCGGGAGCGCGCACCGCGGCGGTCGGGTGGCGGCCAATTCGCGACCTATCGGATCGCCGTGGGTCGCAAACACAAGGTCTCGCCGGGTGCGATCGTCGGCGCCATCGCCAATGAGGGCGGGCTGACTCGGGGAGACTTCGGCAACATCAGCATCCGTGATGACTTCTCGCTGGTCGAACTACCGGAGAACCTGGACAACGAGACCCTGTCGTCGCTTCGGAACACCAAGATCGGGCGGACCCCGATCGACATCAAACGCGACTACGGGCCGCCGCGCACACGGGGTGGCGCCAAGCGCGGGCAAGGCCAGCGCGGCGGGTCCACCGGCCGCGATGGGCATGGCAAGCGCTCGGACGGTTGGGGCAAGCGCGGCACCCAACGCGTCGCCGGCCGAGGCAGAAGCTGAGTACTTCCTCGGAGTTCGATGAGACTTGCGAAACCCGTGGTACGAAACTTGCCGGATCGAGATAATTCCGTAACCTTTTGTGGTGGGGGATCAACCTGACGATCGGTTCGCGGGCCCGTGGGTCCGCCCCTCCGGCGTTCGACAAAACGTCGACGTCAGACCTCGGATTCGACAACGCGATGACAACAGGAACGGTGAGTCACCAGTGTCAGTGGTGAATAGGATTACAGCAGCCGATGCACGAGCCCACTGCGAGCAGGAACACGCAGTCCTCGTCGATGCCCGCCCGCAGGTGATGCGCCATCAGGGAAGCATTCCCGGCGCCTTCGTGGTGGACCCGACGGACGTACGCGATCGGTTCATGCCCACGCCGTCGGGAACGTTCCCGGTCGTGCGCGATCCCGACACCGAGATCGCAGTTGTGTCGGTGAGCTCGCAGGCTCCCGTCATCGCCGAGGAGATCGCCGGTCTCGGCTACACGAATGTGCGTTACGTCGACGGCGGATATCGAGCCATCAACACCGAGTACCGACGGTAAGTCGAGTCTCGCGGAGCGGCCCGGGTTGGTAGCGTTCTGCACATATCCACGCCAGTGAATCCAGCCGACGACGCCGGGATGGGCGTACGAGGAGGGATCGAACAGCGATGGCCGAGGAGACCGACACCCAGCTGGACGATCAGGTCGTCCGGCTGCTCGGTTTTCTCCGAGAACTCGTACGGTCGCGCTCGGAGACTGTCAGCGATGTCGAGCAGCATCCGGGCGTCGAGTGGGTCGGCAAGGCGACGTCGATGCCATTCCGTGCGTCGGCGGTGGCCGGCCAGACGGTGATCGAGATCGCCGCCGACGCCGAGGCCCGGCCGGCGGTCGCACGGATGCTCGATGAGCTGCGCGACAATCCGGAGTCCCTCGAACTGGTGCTGGCCAACGCCCTGGTCACCGTCGCCGATGCCGAGGACGACGCCGACATCCGGGTGCGCGATCACCTCATCACCCAGCAGGTGGTAGCCGATCGCGACGATGCGACCGGATCGATCAGGATCGACCTGAGTGCCGGTGCCACGCCGATGGTGCACGACGCGTTCCTCCTGGCGGCCATCGAGGGAATCGACGTCTCCGGTGCGCTGAAGGCGCGTGGCAAACTCACCGAACTCGCCAGCCCGGTCGCCGGCCGCGTCGGGGACCTCATCGATGCATGGCTGGAACAGGTGACCGTCGACGCCGACGTGGTCTCCGTGTGGCTGGAGATGCGGCCGGCGCTGGTGTTGCGCCGACGCGGGGTCACCGCGGCGCTCGACTTCTACGACGCGATCCTGGCCGGGTTGCGCGAGTCGCCCGGACAGGTGCCCATCGGTCTGGCCCAGCTGGTCTCGCCTATCGAGGCGCCCGAGCGCGTGGCCGCGCTCGCCGCAACGGGTGCTCTGCCGCCGGACGAGTTGGTCCACGACGCGCTCTATCCGCTACCGGCCAACGTGGAACAGCGCGACGTGCTCGCCCAACTGGGCGTGGACAGCGGTGTGGTGGTGGAGGGCCCACCCGGTACCGGCAAGACGCACACGATCGCCAACCTCACCGCGGCGTTGCTGGCCAAGGGGCAGCGTGTGCTGGTGACCAGTGAGAAGGCCCAGGCGTTGCATGTCCTGCGCGACATGTTGCCCGCGGAACTGCGGGACCTGACCGTGTCGATCGCGGACGTGGGCCAGGACGATTTCGGCGCGACCGTGTCCAGTGTCGAGGCGATCGCGGAACGGAAGTCGCGCCACCAGCCGCGTGTCGTGGCCGCCGAGATCACCGATTTGCTCGACAAACGCGAGCAGGCGGTGCGTAAACGCGAACGCGTGCTGCGCGAACTGTGGACCGCACGGGAGTCGGAGACCGAGGTCCATGAGTGGGTGGCGGGGGACTACCGCGGCACCGCCGCAGAGGTGGTGCGCCAGGTCAAGGCCGACGAGGCGCGATATGGGTGGCTGCCCGGGCCCCTCGACGGCGCCACCCCACCGCTGGACGGCCAGGAATTCGATCGGTTGGTCGGGCTGCTGAACGCGCCAGTCGGTGCGGAATCCCGACTGGGTCAACGACTTCCGGAACTCGCCGGCTACCTTCCGGCTCCCGCGGACCTCGACCGCATCTGCGCCCGCATCGCGCAACGACCCAGCGAACCCATGATCGGCAGCGGATCGATGCTGTCGATCCTGTCCGGCGTGGACAGCCCGCGCCTGGTGCGGATCAAGGAGGTGTGCGAACGCCTCGCGATCGCCTCCGCCGAGGTCGCGAGCTTCCCACCCATGCAGGTGGACATGGCCGACCGTCTGCTCGACGGGCAGGCCGCGCACCTGTGGTCCCGGGTGATCGGCCTGTCGAGGGTCATCGCCGACGCGGCCGATCGGGATCGGGCCATCGGCGCCCACGTCGTCGTCGTCGAGGGGGCCCGCCCCGGCGACGATGCGATGTTCGCCGCCGCGGCCGACCATCTGGCGCAGGGCGGCCGATGGCGAGGCCGAGTTCTGCGTTCACCGCAACAACGTGCGGTTGAGGAGTCCGGGGTCCGCGCGAGTGTCGACGGACGTGAACCGACCGACGAACAATCCCTGCGGCTGGTGGCCGATCACCTCGCGGTTCTCGACGCCGTCGCCAAGGTCCAACGCGTGCTGGCGGATCTTCATGTGCCGATCGACAATTCGGGTTCGCGGTCCGCGCAGCTGAACTCATTGGTCCGGCTGGACAATCAGCTCGCCTGGATATCCGAACTGATGACCGGTCGTGATCAGCTGGTCCACGAACTCGAGGCGATCAGTCCGGGTGGGCCACGACCACGCAGTGTGGCGGCTGTCGCCGACGTCGCCCTGCAGGCGGGCGCCATCGCCGCGACCAATGATGCGGTGCTGGCCGAACACGAACTCGCCGAGTGTGCCTATCGTCTGTCCGCGGAGATCGATCAGGGGCCGTCTCCGGAGGGCGATGACCTTCTCTCCGCACTGGCCAGTGCCGACGCCGCAGCGATCAGATCGGCCCGTCGCGGCTGGAATGCGGCGCGCGATGAGCTGCAGGCCCAGACAGCGCTCGACCTGCTGACATTGCGGTTGCGCAGCAAGGCGCCGGAGTTCTTCGCGTTGTTGAGCTCCACCGCCGACGATCCGGTATGGCACGTGCGGCTGCCGGAGGTGACGGCGGCGTGGTCCTGGCGGCGCGCCCAGGCATGGGTGCAGGACCGCAGCGATCCCACGCTGGAATCGCGTCTGGCCGCCGAACTCGACGAGCACGAGGCCGACATCGCCCAGCTCACGGTCCGACTCACGGCGGCCCACGCCTGGCAGGCCTGCCTGCAGCGGATGACCGTCGCCGAGGTCCAGGCGCTGCAGTCGTATCGGGATCACATGATCAACCTGGGCAAGGGCTCGGGCAAGCACGCCAATCGTTTCCGAACCGCGGCGCGGGCCGCGATGGAGCAGGCTCAGGGTGCGGTGCCGGCGTGGATCATGTCGATCAATCAGGTTGCCGAGACGGTGAACCCGCGCCGCGATGCCTTCGACGTGGTGATCGTCGACGAGGCGAGTCAGGCCGACATCACGAGTTCCTACCTGCTCTGGTTGGCCCCGCGGGTCATCGTGGTGGGTGACGACCGTCAGTGCGCACCCAACAACCTGTCGGGAACCACCCTCGACGATGCGTTCGCCAAACTGGACAGCCATCTCCCGGATCTGCCGAATTACCTGCGCGACAGTCTGACCCCGCGATCGAGCCTGTTCTCGTTGTTGCGCAGTCGGTTCGGGCACCTGATCAGGCTGCGCGAGCACTTCCGGTCGATGCCCGAGATCATCGAGTTCTCATCTCGCCAGTTCTACTCGGGGGCACCCTTGATCCCGGTGCGCCAGTTCGGTGCCGACCGGTTACCCCCGGTGCGGTCGCTGTGGGTGCCCGACGGTGACGCATCGGGCCAGGGTGCGTCCCTGGTGAACGAGGCGGAGGCGGCCGCTGTCACGCAGGCACTGACCGGCTGCCTGGCCGATCCGGCCTATGACGGTCTGGACTTCGGTGTGATCGCCCTGCAGGGCACCAGGCAGGTCGACGAGATCACCCGGCAATTGCGTGCGGTCCTCAGCGACGAGGACTGGCGGGAGCGGCGAATCCGGGTCGGGACACCCCCGGATTTCCAGGGCGACGAACGCCATGTCGTGTTCTTGTCCATGGTTGTGTCCGATCCGTCCGCCATCGCCCCATTGACTCGTGCCGAATCGCAGCGCCGGATCAATGTCGCGGCGTCGAGGGCGATGGATCAGATGTGGTTGGTGCACTCGATCGGGCTCGATCAACTCAAGGTCACCGACCTGCGTCGGTCGCTGCTGGGGTTCGTGGAGTCCAACCAGGGGCCGACGATGCCTCCGATGCCCGCCGAGGTGTCGAACACCGAACGGCAACAACCGTTCTCGAGTCTCTTCGAGCAGCAAGTGTTCAATCGTCTGGTTGATCGGGGCTACTACGTGGTGCCGGCGATGACCGTCAACAACCGGGTCATCGACCTCGTCGTGACCGGATCGGATGCGCGGATGGCCGTCGAGTGCGATGGCGACGCCTTCCGCACCACCGGCGAACAGGCCCGCTCGGACATGGAGCGGGAACGCGAACTGCGCCGGTGTGGGTGGGAGTTCTGGCGGGTGCGGGAGTCGGAGTTCGAACTCGACCCGGACCGCGCGCTCGAGGGCCTCTGGGAGGCGCTCGACCGTCGCGGCGTGAAGCCGGGGTTCGGTGAGCGGCCCGACATCGGAGTCGGCGCCCGCGCCCGGATGGACGCCGATCGATCTCACCGCGGGGGAGTGACGTCCGGCGTCGGGCGCTCAGCCGGCCCGGACGGCGTCCACCAGTGCCGGTAGTCCGACGGCGGCCGAGGTTCGGATGCTGTGGGTGGCCTGGTGGCTCAGAGCCGACGGCTCCGGATTGAACTCGATGACCTCGATGCCCCGCTCGAGTGCTCGTTCGGGCAGGGAGGCGGCGGGGTAGACCACCCCGCTGGTGCCCACGACGATGATCACGTCGCCGAGCGCGAAGGCGTTCTCGGCGTTCGACCAGGCATCGGCGCGCAGGCCTTCGCCGAACCAGACGACACCCGGACGCACCGGCGACAGGCAGAACGGGCACGCAGGCGGCTCGACCCGGAGTTCATGAACCGCAACGTCGGGGTCGGCGTCGATGCCCTCGTACGGGCGCTCACAGTAGCTGCAGCGCGGTGCGAACAGGCTGCCGTGCAGGTGGCTGACGACCGTGCTGCCGGCTCGCTCGTGCAGATCGTCGACGTTCTGGGTCACCACCATCACCCCGCGCTCGCCGTCGAGGTCCGCCAACGCCCGATGACCCGGATTGGGCTCGGCCTGCCGGACGGTGCGGGCCCGCCATTGATACCAACCCCAGACCAGAGCCGGGTCCGCGGCCCAGGCGGCCGGGGTTGCCAGTTCGGCCGGATCGAACCGGGCCCACAGGCCGCTCTCGGCGTCTCGAAAGGTCGCGATGCCGCTCTCCGCCGACATCCCGGCACCGGTGAAGACCGTCACGACGTCGGCGCGCCGCACCGCGTCGACCGCGTCTGCGGGCAGCGCGATCGGTCCGCGCTCGTCGGGGCCGGTCATCGGCGGTCGGCCCGCAGCGCTGCACGCAGGATCTCGGCCGTCTCGTCGGGGTTCGGGTCCCTTCGGACGACCAGTCCCTTGGCGAAGCTGAGTTTGTCGCCGTCGTGGCGGGGCACCACATGCAGATGCGTGTGGAACACGCTCTGGAATGCCGCCCGGCCGTCATTGACGACCAGGTTGACCCCGTCGGCGTGCAATGCGCTCGACTTCATCGCCGCCGCGATGCGTTGGCCGGCGGCGAACAGGCGGCCGCCGAGGTCGGGTGCGAGGTCGGCGAGACCCGATGAGTGCTCGCGCGGCACCACGAGGGTGTGGCCGCGGGTCACCGGGCGGATGTCGAGGAACGCGACAACCTCGTCGTCGGCGTAAACAGTCCGGGACGGCGACGTCTGATTCACGATGTCGCAGAAGACGCAGGATGACATGACCACAGAGGGTACTTTTCGCGCACCTTCGAGGGGCGCCGGCGGGGGTCGCCATGCCGTGTCACCTGGAGTGGAACAGGTCACATAACGATTTGGTAACGGCGGTTTCGGACGGTCGGATCCCCCGATCGAGCGCTCGGACACCGGCCCCTAGCAGGACCGACGGCAGGCACTCGTCGAGCCCGCTCGGTGAACACCTGTACTACTCACGGGGTTACCCGTCGGTATACCCGCGGGTACGGTTTGAACATGAGGAAACCCTCATTTTCGTGTGTCATCATTGGGACACGTTCACGCCGACGGTGACTCATAGTCGAGTCTCGCGTGCCGCCAAAACCACTGTGCGGCAGGTGTGTTCATCCAGTGTGCCATCGCGCGTCGCACTGGAGGAGTCCAGGACCCTCAACGACCACAATCCAGCGGCATCGACCTGCCCGCACTGCTGCCGCCGATGACAAGAACCGCCTACCCGCGACACCGCCCCCGCCCCCCGGTGTCGAGACCAGAGGAGAACCCGTGACCGTCGACCAATTCCGCTCAGGAGCACAGGGCGCCGCACATGCGAACCGCCCCACCACGACACTGATCGACCGTCTCGCCGACGGCGAACCGTACGCCATCAGCTTCGGTGGTCAGGGTTCACCGTGGCTGCCCACCCTGGCCGAGCTGGTCGTCGACGCAGATCTCGAGCACCGGATCGCCAACATCGTCGCGGCCGCAGAGCGCATCATCGATCCCGTCGTCGACCAGCTGACCATCGCGGTCGCCGACGGCTTCCACCCCCTCACCTGGGTGCGGGCACTCGACGCCGAGGAGCCGGTGCCCGGTGACACCGAACTTGCCGACTTCACCCTGTCCGGCCCGGGCGTGCTGCTGACCCAGCTCGCGGCGATCGAGGCGCTGAAGAAGCAGGGCCTCGACACGACCGCCATCGCGCCGACCGCGGTCATCGGACACTCCCAGGGTTCGATCGCGACCCACGCGATCGGTGTCGACGGACACGCCGCGGAGACGGGGCAGGGGTCCCTGCTGGCGATCGCCCAGCTGATCGGTGCCGCGGGCACGCTGATCGCCCGCCGGCGTGGCCTGACCACCAGCACCGACGGCAGCCCGATGCTCGCCGTCAGCGGAGTGTCCACCGAGCGGATCAACGACATCCTGGTCGAGTACCGGGCCGGCCTGAGCGATGCCGAACTCGCCACCGCACCCGTCGTGGCCATCCAGAACGGCCGCCGATCGGTGGCGCTCTCCGGCGCGCCGCGTCACCTCGCCGCCTTCGCCGCCCTCTGCGAGCGCATCGCCGAGTCGGAGGCCGATGAGCGCAAGCGCAAGGTCACCGGTGGCGCACCGTTCGCGCCGAAGTTCGACTACCTCAACGTCAGCGTCGCCTTCCACCACCCGACGATGGCCGAGGCCGTCGACCTCGTCGGCGAGTGGGCGGACCTGTGCGGCATCGATCGTGAGACCGCCGTCCACCATGCCAACGCACTGCTGGTCGACCAGGTCGACTGGGTGAACACCGTCGACGAGGTCGTGGAGGCCGGCGCCAAGTGGATTCTCGACTTCGGCCCCGGTGACCTGGCCACCCGTCTGACCTCGCCGCTCGTGCGCGGTCAGGGTGTCGGACTGGTCCCGGCGGCACTGCGTGTCGGCCAGCGGAACCTCTTCAGTCCCGGCGGGATCCCGGAGGTCGCCCGGCCGTGGACACAGTTCGCACCGCAGCTCATCGAGCTGCCGGGCGGACGCAAGGCCATCGACACCGCCTTCACCCGTCTCACCGGGCGTTCCCCGATGCTGCTGGCCGGCATGACGCCGACCACGGTCGATCCGGCGATCGTCGCGGCCGCCGCCAACGCCGGCCACTGGGCCGAGCTCGCCGGTGGTGGTCAGGTCACCGAGCAGATCTTCGCCGACAACGTCGCAAAGCTCACCGAGCTGCTCGATGACGGTCGTCAGGCCCAGTTCAATGCGTTGTTCCTCGATCCCTACCTGTGGAAGCTGCAGCTGGGCGGCAAGCGGCTCGTACAGAAGGCGCGCGCACAGGGCGCGCCGATCGACGGTGTCGTCGTGTCGGCGGGCATCCCCGAACTCGAGGACGCGGTCGCCCTCGTCGACGAGTTCGTCGAGGCAGGTCTGCGTTTCGTCGCCTTCAAACCGGGCACCGTCGAGCAGATCCGCGCGGTGGTGCGCATCGCCGCGGAGGTCCCGCATCACCCGGTCATCGTGCAGATCGAGGGCGGCCGCGCGGGTGGCCACCATTCGTGGGAGGACCTCGACGACCTGTTGCTGGCCACCTACGGTGAGCTGCGCGCCCGCGACAATGTCGTGATCTGCGTCGGCGGCGGCATCGGAACGCCGCAGCGCGCCAGCGAATACCTCACCGGCGCATGGTCGTCGGCGTACGGATACCCGTCGATGCCGCTGGACGGCATCCTCGTCGGCACCGCCGCGATGGCCACCAAAGAGGCCACCACCGCACCCGAGGTCAAGCAGCTCCTGGTCGACACCGTCGGCTGCGACGACTGGATCGGTGCGGGATACGCCACCGCAGGCATGGCCTCCGGCCGCAGCCAGCTGGGTGCCGACATCCACGAGATCGACAACACCGCGTCACAGTGTGGTCGCCTGCTCGACGAGGTCGCCGGTGACGGCGATGCCGTCGCCGAGCGCCGTGACGAGATCATCGCCGCGATGGCGGGCACCGCCAAGCCGTACTTCGGTGACGTCGCCGACATGACCTACCGCGCGTGGCTGGACCGCTACGCCACCCTCGCGGTCGGCGATGGCGATCACGACCAGCTCCCGTGGGCCGACATCACCTGGCAGCAGCGATTCGTCGACATGCTGCAGCGCACCGAGGCACGCATGAGCCCGGTCGATTCGGGTGAGATCCCCACCATGTTCGGCCAACTCGGCTCGACCGACGATCCGCATGCCGCGATCGATGCCATCGGCAGCGTCTACCCGCAGATCGAGACCGACATCCTGCACCCCGCGGATGTCGCGTTCTTCATGGAGCTCTGCCGCACGCCCGGCAAGCCGGTCAACTTCGTCCCGGTCATCGACAAGGACGTCCGGCGCTGGTGGCGCAGTGACTCCCTCTGGCAGGCCCACGACGCCCGCTATCCCGCCGACGCGGTATGCGTCATCCCGGGGCCGGTCGCCGTTTCCGGCATCACCGAGGTCGACGAGCCCGTCGGCGACCTCCTCGACCGTTTCGAGGCGCAGGTCGTCACCGATCTCGAGGGCGCCGGCAGCGAGGCGCTGACCGTCGACACCCGCAAGCGTGCGGGACTGGTCGACGGTGACGGAACCATCGTCGCCGTCCTGGAGGCCGACGACGTGGACTGGGTCGGCCGGATGGTCCCCAGCCCGATCGCGTTGCTCGGCGACGTCGACCGCTGGGAACTGGTCGATCCCGATCGCGCCGAGCACGAGCCCACCGGCTCGGTCCTCGAGCGGGTCGCGCAGGATCGCTACGACCTGACCACCCCGATCTCCGGGGCATCGGTGCGTATCCCGTTGCACGTGGACAACACTCTGCTCGACGGCGGTAACCCGCGTGTCGGCATCGACGAGGCGTCCGCGGCGATGACCGAGATCCTCACCGTGGCCGCCGGCGGCACCCTCGCCGGGGTCACCGACGGAGTCGCCGTCACCACCGTCGCGTGGAATCCCGACGACGTCGCCGACCACGCCGCGGTCACGGGCTACACGATGCCCGCCAACCTGCGTCCGACCACGCCGACCGAGCCGTTCGGCTTCGCGGTGCCCGACACCCTGGTCGGCGCCTGCTGGCCGAGCGTGTTCAGCGTGATCGGTGCGGCACGCACCGAGGCCGGCCTGCCGGTCGTGGAAGGTCTGCTCGACCTCGTCCACCTCGACCACGCGGTGGAGCTGGTCGGCGACATCCCCGCCACCGCGGCGGAACTGACCGTCACCGCCCGCAGCGGCGCGGTCCACGACACCGAGGTCGGTCGCGTCGTCGAGGTGAGCGTCGAGGTCTCCGGCACCGCCGGTCCGATCGCGACCCTGCAGGAGCGGTTCGCCATCCGTGGGCGTCTCGGCTCGGCCGAACTCACCGACCCGGCGCGCGCCGGTGGCGCCGCCGATGGTGAGCAGTCGGCAACCCGCAAACTGCTGCGGCAGGCCACCATCACCGCACCGAGCCGGATGACCGGCTTCGCCGCCGTCTCGGGCGATCGCAACCCGATCCACACCGACGCCTCCGCTGCCCGGCTCGCCGGACTCGGCGACCCGATCGTGCACGGTATGTGGCTCTCCGCCGCGGCACAGCAGGTCGTGACCGCGACGGACAGCAAGCATCCGATCCCGTCGCCCCGCCCGCTGCTGGGTTGGACCGCCCGGTATCTGGGTATGGTTCGCCTGAGTGACGCCATCACGATCCGGGTCGACCGCGTCGGCCTGGATGCCGGCCGGGAGGTCGTCGAGGTCAGTGCCAAGGTCGGCGACAACCTCGTCATGAGTGCGACCGGTCTGCTGGCCGCACCGCGCACCGTCTATGCGTTCCCGGGTCAGGGCATCCAGAGCAAGGGCATGGGGCTTGACGCACGGTCGCGGTCCAAGGCTGCCCGCGCCATCTGGGACCGTGCCGACAAGCACACCCGGGCCGCGCTGGGCTTCTCCATCCTGGCCGTCGTCCGCGACAACCCGACCACTCTGGTCGCCAACGGCACCACCTACAACCATCCGGATGGTGTCCTCTATCTGACTCAGTTCACCCAGGTCGCCATGGCGACCCTCGGTGTTGCGCAGATCGCTGAGCTCAAGGAGTCGGGCGGCTTCGTCGAAGGTGCCATCACCTGCGGGCACTCGGTCGGCGAGTACAACGCGCTGGCCGCATGCGCCGGCGTCCTCCCGCTGGAGGCAGTGCTCGAGGTCGTCTTCCAGCGCGGTGAGGCCATGCACCATCTCGTTCCGCGAGATGAGCTGGGCCGCAGCGACTATCGGATGGCTGCCATCCGGCCGAGTCAGTTCGGTCTGGCCGACGCCGACGTCACCGGCTTCGTCGCCGAGGTCGGTGCCGCGTGCAACGAGTTCCTGGAGGTCGTGAACCTCAACCTGCTCGGATCGCAGTACGCGATCGCCGGCACGGTCCGCGGACTCGAGCACCTCGAGGACGAGATCGAGCGCCGTCGCCTGGAGTTCGGCGGCAAGAAGTCCTTCATCCTGGTGCCCGGTATCGACGTCCCGTTCCACTCGACCGTGCTGCGTGAAGGGGTGCCGGAGTTCCGGTCGAAGCTCGAGGGTCTGCTGCCCGAGCACATCGATCCGGCGATCCTGGTCGGGCATTACATCCCGAACCTGGTCCCGCGCCTGTTCACCCTGGACCGGTCGTTCATCGAGGAGATCGCCGCGTTGGTCCCCTCGGATCCGCTCGACGCCGTACTGGCCGACTGGGATTCGTGGGCTGCCAAGCCCGGAGCGCTCGTCCGCGTCGTGCTGATCGAACTGCTCGCGTGGCAGTTCGCCAGCCCGGTCCGCTGGATCGAGACCCAGGAACTGCTGTTCGCCGGTGCCGAGCGTGACGGTCTGGGCACGCAGCGGTTCGTCGAGATCGGACTCAAGGGCGCTCCGACGCTCGCCGGTCTGGCCTCGAACACGCTGAAGCTCGACGACTATGCGTCGGCGACCACGGAGGTCGTCAACGTGGAGCGCGACTCCGATGTCATCCTCGCCAAGGACTCCGGACCGGAGCCCGAGGACGAGGCCGGCGAGGCGCCCGCAGCCGAGGCTGCGGCACCCGAGCAGGCGTCGGCAGCTGCTGCGCCTGCGGCCGCTCCGGCTCCGGCTCCGGCCGCGGCGGGACCGCGTCCCGACGACATCTCCTTCGGTCCGGCGGATGCCGTGAAGTCCGTGATCGCGCTGTGGACGAAGATGCGCACGGATCAGATCGGCTCGGCCGACACGATCGAGGCGCTGTGCGACGGCGTGTCGTCGCGTCGCAACCAGCTGCTGCTCGACATCGGTGGCGAGCTGGGACTCGGTGCGATCGACGGTGCAGCCGAGGCCGACATGAATGCGCTGTCCTCGACGGTGCAGACCCTGGCCCGCGGCTACCGCCCGCTCGGTCCGGTGCTCACCGACGCCGTCGGTGATCAGGTCCGCAAGGTGCTCGGTCCGGTCGGGAAGCGTCAGTCCTACATCACCGATCGCGTCACCAACGTCTGGCAGCTGGGTCCCGGCTGGGGTCTGCACACCACCGTTGCGCTCGCACTGGGCACCCGCGAGGGCGCCAGCGTCCGCGGCGAGGACCTCGGCAACCTGCTCGACGGTGCGCTGGCCAACGCCGATGCGCTCGATGCACTCATCGACCGCGCGGTGACCTCGGTGGGCGCGGCCCGCGGGGTCTCGGTCGCCAAGCCGGCTGCCGAAGGTGGCGGCGGTGCAACGGTCGACGCCGCAGCGTTGGGCGAGTTCACCGAGCAGATCACCGGGCGTTCCGGGGCACTGGCCTCGGCGGCCTACACCGTGCTGGAGAAGCTCGGCCTCGCCGACGTCGCCGATGCGGGCGAGATCGTCGAGGACCCGAATGCGCTTGTCGCCGAGCGGGTCAGCGCCGAGCTGGGCTCCGATTGGGCCCGCACGGTCGCGCCGGCCTTCGACACCGCCAAGGTGGTGCTGGTGGATGACCGCTGGGCCACCAGCCGTGAGGACCTGGTCCGTATCTGGCTGACCGACGAGCACGAGCTCGACAGTGACTTCGATGGTGTGGTCAACCGGTTCGCCGGCGCGGGTCACACCGTGGCGCAGCACGCGACCTGGTGGCAGGGTAAGTCGCTGGCCTCCGGAAACCCCGTGCACGCTCGGACCTTCGAGGCCATCGCGCAGGCGGCCGAAGAGCCCGGAACAGGACAGTGGGCGAGCGAGATCGCGGTTGTCACCGGTGCCGGCAAGGGATCCATCGCGTCGGGCGTCATCGGCGGACTGCTCGCCGGTGGTGCGACCGTGATCGCGACGACCTCCCGCCTGGACAGCGACAAGCTGGCGTTCTACAAGAAGCTCTACCGCGAGAACGCACGGTTCGATGCGGCGTTGTGGGTGGCCCCGGCCAACATGGCGTCCTACACCGACGTCGACGATCTGGTGGAGTGGATCGGCGCCGAGCAGACCGAGAACCTCGGTGGCACGACGTCGGTGATCAAGCCGGCGATGAAGCCGACCCTGCTCTTCCCGTTCGCGGCACCGCGGGTCGCCGGTGATCTCACCGACGCCGGCAGCCGGGCGGAACTGGAGATGAAGGTTCTGCTCTGGTCGGTCGAGCGGATGATCGCCGGACTCGCCGAGATCCACGCAGATCACGACATCGCTGCCCGTGTCCACGTGGTGCTGCCCGGTTCCCCGAACCGCGGCATGTTCGGTGGGGACGGCGCCTATGGCGAGAGCAAGGCGGCGCTCGATGCGCTGGTCACGCGCTGGGCCGTGGAGGATTCCTGGAACCAGAAGACGACCATCGCGCATGCGCTGATCGGCTGGGTCCGGGGCACGGGCCTGATGGGTCACAACGACGGCATGGTCGACGCTGTCGAGGCTGCCGGTGTTCGCACCTGGAGCACCGACGAGATGGCCGCCAACCTCCTGGGGCTGTGCGCTCCGGAACAACGGGCCCAGGCCCGGACCGAGGCGATCGTCGCCGACTTCACCGGCGGTCTCGACCCGTCGCTGGATCTCAAGGCGATGGCCTCTGCCGCGGCCGAGGCCGCAACCGACGAGTCCGAGGAGTCGGCGGAGGCCACCCCGACCGTGGCGGCGCTCCCGGCGCCCGCCCGCGCACCGCAGGGCATGAGCCCGCAATGGCCGTCGATCGATGCTCGCCCGGAGGACCTGGTGGTCATCGTCGGTGCCGGAGAGCTCGGGCCGTACGGTTCATCGCGCACTCGCCTGGAGATGGAGGTCGACGAGAAGCTGTCGGCCGCAGGCGTTGTGGAACTGGCCTGGAACACGGGCCTGATCCACTGGGACACCGCTCCGAAGCCCGGTTGGTACGACACCGAGTCGGGCGATCCGGTCCCGGAGAGTGAGATCGCCGAGCGTTATCACGACGAGGTCGTGTCGCGGTGCGGTATCCGCCGCTACGCCGACGAGGGGGCGATGGTCGACAACACCTCGCCGCTGCTCACCTCGGTGTTCCTCGACGAGGACCTCACCTTCACGGTGAGTTCCGAGGCCGAGGCCCGGGCGTTCGCCTCGGCGGCTCCGGAGAAGACCCGGATCGTGGAGAACGCGGAGACCGGCGACTGGCAGGTCACCCGCCTCGCGGGTACCGAGATCCGGGTGCCACGGCAGTTCTCGCTGTCGCGCACCGTCGGTGGTCAGATCCCGACCGGTTTCGACCCGACCCGCTGGGGTGTCACCCCCGACATGGCCGAGTCGATCGACCGGGTCGCGCTGTGGAACCTGGTGGCGACCGTCGATGCGTTCCTGTCGTCGGGCTTCACGCCGTCGGAACTGATGCGTTGGGTGCACCCCGGCCTGGTGGCCAACACCCAGGGCACCGGCATGGGCGGCATGACCTCGATGCGTGAGCTGTACATCAACACGCTGCTGGGTGAGTCCAAGGCCAACGACATCCTCCAGGAGGCCCTGCCGAACATCGTTGCCGCACACGTCGTCCAGTCCTATGTGGGCAGCTACGGCGCGATGATCCACCCGGTGGCGGCCTGCGCCACGGCCGCGGTCTCGGTCGAGGAGGGCGTCGACAAGATCCGGGTCGGCAAGGCACTGTTCGCGGTGGCCGGCGGCTTCGACGACCTCGGTATCGAAGGGATCGTCGGATTCGGTGACATGTCCGCGACCGCGGAGTCGGCCAAGATGTCGGCGCGCGGAATCGACGAGCGCCGGTTCTCCCGGGCCAACGACCGTCGACGTGGTGGGTTCGTCGAATCCGCCGGTGGCGGAACGATTCTGCTGGCCCGCGGTGACGTGGCCGCGCAGATGGGTCTGCCGGTACTCGGTGTCGTCGCCTGGGCACAGAGCTTCGGCGACGGCGTGCACACCTCGATCCCGGCCCCGGGGTTGGGTGCGCTGGGCGCCGCCCGCGGTGCGCAGTCCTCGCCGCTGGCCAATGCGCTCAACGCGCTGGGTGTCTCCGCCGACGACGTCGCGGTGATCTCCAAGCACGACACCTCCACGCGGGCCAACGATCCCAATGAGTCCGAGCTGCACGAGCGGCTGGCCTCGGCGATCGGCCGCGGTGACGGAGCGCCACTATTCGTGGTGAGCCAGAAGTCGCTGACCGGTCACGCCAAGGGCGGTGCGGCCGCCTTCCAGCTGATCGGCCTGTGCCAGCTGCTTCGCGACGGGGTGATCCCGCCGAACCGCAGCCTCGACTGTGTCGACGAGCAGATGCGCGATTATCCGCATCTGGTCTGGGCGCGCGAGACCCTGCACCTCGGTGAGCGTTTCCCGCTCAAGGCAGGTCTGCTGACCAGCCTCGGATTCGGTCACGTGTCCGGCCTGATCGCCGTGGTCCATCCGGAGGCCTTCGTGGCCACCCTGGACCCGGAGCAGGCACAGACCTACCGTCAGCAGTCGGCGGAGCGTGCACGCAAGGGCAATCACCGCCTGCTCGAGGCGATGTGCGGGGTGGAGCCGGCCTACCAGCGTCCGCCGAACCGTCGCTTCGACGCGGCCGTCGACGAGCATGATGCCGAAGCGGGCCTGCTCCTCGATCCGTCTGTCCGTCTGGCTGCCGAGGGCAGCTACGGCTACGCGGGCGAGGCGGTGTGACCGAGTCGGCTGTGGCGATGAGCGTTCTGGGCGTGGGCATCGACATCGTGTCGATCCCTGAGTTCGCCGAGCAGTTGCGCCAACCGGGCACGACGTTCGCCGACCGATTCACGGTTCGCGAACGTCGGGACGCCGCGGCGGGGACGGGAGACGAGGCCCGTCACCTCGCGGCCCGGTGGGCCGCCAAGGAGGCGGTGGTGAAAGCGTGGTCGGTGAGCCGATTCTCGCGATCGCCGTTGCTGCCGCTCATCCGACACAGCGACATCGAGGTCGTCACCGACAACTGGGGCCGCCCCGCGATCCGGCTCGCCGGAGAGATCGGGGAGTTGCTCGCCGCCACGCGTCTGCACATCTCGCTGACGCACGACGGCGACACCGCCGCCGCGGTCGCGATCCTCGAAGGCGTCTGATACCGAAGTTCCTCCGCTGCTTTCCCACTCGTCCGCTGATTGTTATGCGCGGACGAAAGGGAAAGTGGCGGAGGAACTCTCGTTTGGACGCGATACGCGTCAGGCGTCCTCGCCGGTGGTCTCCTCGAGGAGTAGGTAGCCGGCCAGCATCCGCTTGAGCTCGGAGACGGTCTGCTCGTGATCGTGACCGTCCTGCACCGAGAAGCTGAGCAGTGAGTAGGCGGTGTGCACCAGCACCTGCGACATCATCTCCCGCCGGGTCCGTTGGGTGGGGGTGAGCGGTGCGATGATGCGCGAGACCAGTTCGGCGAGCACGCGTTCGTTCTCCGATGCCGTCGCCCGGGTCGCGGGCGTGGACTGCACGGCCAGCCAGACCGCCCGCCGTGACGGGTCATCCCGCCACAGGGCGGCCAGGTGATCGAGGAATTTCTCCAGCAGGTGCGGCCACTCCAGCGAGGGGATCTCGGTCGAGAACCCGGCCAACTCCTCGCGTACGCCGACGGTGTCCTGCCGATCCAGCTCGCAGACGATCACATACTTGTTGGCGAAGTACTGGTACAGCGTGCCGATCGGGACATCGGCGCGCGAGGCGATCTCCTCGCACGTGAGGGATTCGAAGCCGACGTCGATCAGTAGGTCTCGCGCGGCCGACAGCATCGCAGAGAACTTCTTCTTGCTACGTTCCTGCGTCGGCCGCTTACGTGGCAGGAGTGGCTGGGTGATCGGTGCGGACATCGTCGTGGGTGCCGGCGACAGCGCTCACACCGAGAGATCGCGCCGCAGCTTCGCGACATGTCCGGTGGCACGCACGTTGTACTGCGCCACCTCGATCCTGCCCTCCTCGTCGACGAGGAATGTGGACCGGATCACCCCCGTGACGGTCTTTCCGTACATCTTCTTCTCGCCGAAGGCGCCCCACTCGGTGAGTACCTTCTTGTCCGGGTCGGACAGCAGTGGGAATGTCAGGCCCTCGTTCTCGATGAATTTCGCCAGTTTGGCCGGCTTGTCCGGAGATATCCCGACCACGTCGATGCCCGCATCTGCGAGGTCGGCGAGATTGTCGCGAAAATCACACGCCTGCTTGGTGCAGCCCGGCGTCGACGCGGCCGGGTAGAAGTAGACGACGACCTTGCGACCGGCGTAATCGGACAGGGAAACGTGCTTGTCCTGCGCGTCGGGAAGCGTGAACGCGGGTGCGGGGTCCCCGGCGGACAACCGCGTGGTTGCTGGCATACCGCCAGGCTAGTCGATCCGTGGAGCGGCGCGGATTCGCCCGTGTGCGGAATGTCGCAATTCTCGGTGCTCGCCGAACGCCGATATCGAACGCGAACGTGCTGCGTAGCGTGTCGAACGCCCCCGATGCCGTACCCTCGAAAGGTCGAGTGCGGGCACGCACCTGGGCGAACGAAGCCCTGGTGGAGCCGCCGCGACCCGAGACCGACGTCGAACAATTCTGGAGGAGCCACGTGGCCGGGGATACCGAACGTATCGAGCAGGACATCGCGCAGGCGCGTGAAGACCTGGCCAAGACCCTAGATTCGCTGGCCGAACGCACGAGCCCGCAGCGGCTCGCGGCAGACGCCAAGAGCAAGGCGATCGCAACGCTGAACAAGCCGGCGGTGAAGTTCGCACTGGTCGGCGTCGGTGGTCTCGTGGTGGTCTTGGTGGTCCGAAAGATCATGCAGTGACGGGCGCTCGCGGCGCATCGCCGCGGCGCGTACGCGGTGGTGCCGGATTCGCGGCGCTGATCGGCCTCACCGTCCTGACCCTCGCCGGGTGCTCGATGCCGGCGAGCTATCCGGACACGGTCACCGACGCCCAGAGCATCGATTCCCTGGCGCAGCCCACCATCTCGGTGGCGGGATGGCGCAACGCCCCGATGAACGACAAGGCGGTGGGCGTGATGCCCGGCGCCCCGATCACGGTGACCGCGCATGACGGCAACCTGTCCTCGGTGGTCGTCTCCGGCCCGGACGGGGCCGTCGCGGGCAAGACATCGCCGGATGGGTCGACGTGGGTGGCCTCGGACCCTCTCGACTTCGGTGCGGACTACACGCTGACCGCCGCGGCCAAGGGCGTCGATGGTGTCGGTGCGCGCAAGATCGCGTTCACCACCGCATCCGCCGACTCGCTCGCGGACGCCTCGACGGTCACCGCCGACGGCGAGACGGTGGGCATCGGTCAGCCCGTGGCGATCAACTTCGACACGCCGATCGCGAACAAGCGCAACGCGCAGAACGCGATCACGGTGACCACGGATCCGCCGGTCGAGGGCGCGTTCTACTGGCTCAACGACAGCATGGTGCGGTGGCGTCCAGAGCATTTCTGGAAGCCGGGGACCAAGGTGCATGTCGCGGTCAAGACCAAGGGCATCGACCTCGGTGACGGCGTGTACGGCGACAACAACCTCACATCGAACTTCTCGGTGGGGCGCAGCTTCGTCGCGGTCGCCGACGACAACACCAAGCAGATCACCGTGAAGGTCAACGGCAACGTCGTGAAGACCATGCCGACGTCGATGGGCAAGGACTCGACACCGACCAACAACGGGGTCTACATCGTCGCCGAACGCGAGCCCAGTGTGATCATGGACTCCTCGACGTATGGGGTGCCGGTCAACTCGCCGGAGGGTTACAAGGAGACGGTGTACGACGCGACCCGAATCTCGTTCAGCGGCATCTATGTCCACTCCGCGCCATGGTCTCTCGGCGATCAGGGCGTCGACGACGTGAGCAACGGGTGTCTGAACGTGAGTCCCGCCAACGCGGAATGGTTCCTCAACCATGCGTTGCGTGGCGACATCGTCATCGCGAAAAACACTGTCGGTCCGCCCCTTCCGGGCGACGACGGGCTCGGCGACTGGAACGTCCCGTGGTCGGTCTGGAAGAAGGGCAACGCCTGATCCCGCTCGGTGCGATAGGCCTCCTGAACAGGCGATTTCACTTCTGTCGCCGCGACATGTAAGGTTCCTTTTCGCACCGGCAAGCGCCATTAGCTCAATTGGCAGAGCAGCTGACTCTTAATCAGCGGGTTCGGGGTTCGAGTCCCTGATGGCGCACCACACGCACAAGACGCCCCGCGGCATGCGGGGCGTCTTTTGTGTCGGGTCGCGTCGGTGTTCCGTCGACCGACCGACTCGGACAAAGCGGTCGGGGTTTGTCTCGTACAATTGGGGCAAACCGCGCGTCCGGGAGGATTCCGTTGTCGTCGTCGACGTCGCGTGGTCTGCTCGTCACTGGTTTCTAGGTTGGAGGATCATGGGGATCGGTCGTACCCGGGTCGGGTCTCGTTCACCGCTCGCACTCATCGGCATTCTCGTCACGGTCATCGCTGTGGTGTCCGCGTGCTCGGAGGATCCCACCTACTCGTCGGATGTGCAGAGTTCGAACCTCTTCGACGACATGCTCAAGCCGGGGGTCACCGTCACCGAGATGGCCGATCGCCCGCTCGCCGACAAGGCCGTCGGAATCCAGCCGGGCGCACCGATCACGGTGTCGGCCCGCGAAGGAGCGATCACCGGTGTCCGGATCGACAAGTCCGACGGCTCCCCGATCGATGGGGTGCTCTCGGAGGACGGCACCACGTGGACCAGTGCCGAGCCTTTCGGATACAACCGCACGTACACCCTGCAGGCCGACGCCGTCGGCATCGGGGGCAAGACCACGAAACGGGTGTCGTTCACCACGCGTGCGCCGAACAACCTGACGCAGGCCTATCTGACGCCGTCGCCGGGAGAAACGGTGGGTGTCGGCCAACCGGTAGCGGTGAAATTCGACGAGCCGATCCCGAATCGCCAAGCGGCCCAGGATGCCATCCGGATCACGACCGATCCGCCGGTCCAGGGCGCCTTTTACTGGATCAGCGATTCCGAGGTGCGATGGCGTCCCGAACATTGGTGGAAGTCGGGCACCAAGGTCGACGTCGCGGTCAACACCTACGGCATCGATCTCGGTGACGGATTGTTCGGCCAGGAGAACGTGAAGACCAACTTCACGATCGGTCGATCGATGATCATCACCTCAGACGACAACACCAAGCAGGTGTCGTTCGTGCGTGACGGCAAGGTCATCCGCACGATGCCCACCTCGATGGGCAAGCCCGGCCACGAGACCGACAACGGCGTCTATCTGGTGGCCGACAAGCATGAGCACATCATCATGGACTCGTCGACCTACGGTGTTCCGATCAACGCCGCCGAGGGCTATCGCACGCCGGTCGATTACGCGACCCGGATGTCCTACAGCGGCATCTTCTTCCACTCCGCGCCCTGGTCGGTGTGGGCGCAGGGCAACACCAACACCAGCCATGGGTGCCTCAACCTGAGCCCCGACGACGCGCTCTGGGTCATGAACACCACGCTGCGCGGTGATCCGGTCATCGTGAAGAACACTGCGGGCGGAACCCTCTCGGGTGTCGACGGACTCGGCGACTGGAACGTCCCGTGGAGCCAGTGGTCCAAGGGCAACGCCGACGTCTGACGGTCGGAGACAAACTCTGCCATTGATCACTGTTACGATCGGCGATGACAATAACGCCGACCGTTAGGTGCACGCCATGGCCGACCGCTCCTCCTGGGAAACCGACGATCTCACTGCTCTGCGTGACCTCGCTCGCAGCTTCTGCGAGAAGGAGATCAAGCCGAACATCGAGAAGTTCATCGACCAGCACCATGTGGATCGCGAGCTCTGGAACAAGGCAGGTGACCTCGGTCTTCTCTGTATGTCGATCCCGGAGGAATACGGCGGCGGCGGTGGGACCTTCGCGCACGAGGCGATCCTGATCGAGGAGCAGGCCCGGGTCGCGGATTCGTCGTGGGGGGCGAGCCTGCACAACGGCATCGTCGCCCACTACCTCCTCGCCTACGGGTCGGAGGAACAGAAGAAGGCCTGGTTGCCGAGGATGGCGAGTGGGGAAGTGGTCGGGGCGATCGCGATGACCGAGCCGGGCACCGGATCGGATCTGCAGAACGTCAAGACCAAGGCCATCCGCGACGGCGACGAGTACGTCATCGACGGGTCGAAAACGTTCATCACGAACGGGGGCCAGGCCGACCTGGTCATCGTCGTCGCCAAAACCGACGTCGGCGAGGGTGCCAAGGGCATCTCGCTCATCCTGGTCGAGGCGGATCGCGAGGGCTTCCGCCGTGGCCGCGTGCTGGACAAGGTGGGTCAGCGCGGTCAGGACACCTCCGAACTGTTCTTCGACGGTGTTCGGGTGCCCGTGGCGAATCTGCTCGGAGAGCACGAGGGGCAGGGCTTCATCCAGCTGATGCAGCAGCTTCCGCAGGAACGACTGATCATCGCGGTCGCGTCGGTGGCCGGCATGGAGAGCGCGGTTGCTCAGACGATCGAATACACCAAGGACCGCACCGCCTTCGGCCGGCCCATCTTCGGTTTCCAGAACACGAAGTTCAAGCTGGCCGAGGCTGCCACGGAGACGCGGATCGCGCGGGTCTTCGTCGACGACTGCATCGCGAAACATCTCGTCGGCGAGCTCGACATCCCGACCGTGGCGATGGCGAAATGGTGGACCAGCGATCGAGCCATGGTGGTCGCCGACGAGTGTCTGCAGCTGTTCGGCGGCTACGGGTACATGAACGAGTACCCGATCGCGCGCATGTGGGCCGACAACCGCGTCCAGAAGATCTATGCCGGCACCAACGAGATCATGAAGGAGATCATCGCCCGGTCGCTGTAGGCATGTCCCGCACGGCGCCACGTGAAGTCGGCGCCGATCGCCGAGCGGCCGATTGACCCACACGCGGTCGTCGGCCGCGTTTTCGGTGCCCCGGGGTGATAGATTGCCACCTGATCCATGCCGGGAGGGAGGCCACGTGACTGCACGTACCGTGGGCCTGCTCGTGATCTGTACCGCGCTGACCGCGGGGTTGCTGACGGCGAACTCGGGGACGTCGACGGCGGAGCCGACCTGGCTCCCGAGCTCCGGCTGCGAGTCGGACCTGCCGCCGAAGCCGTCCGCGAAACCCTTCGATCCTCGTGACCTGATCCCGCGACTGCCGGATCGGATCGGTATCCCGCTCCCGTACCCCCGGATCGTGCCGGTCCCCGAACCGGAGTCGGCCGAGGAACCGCCGATCCGCATCCCGTCCGAGCGTCCCCCGAAGAATCCGTGCACCGACCCGTGCCCCGACATCACCGACCCGCCGAAGCCGAAGAAATCCGGCAACCCGGCACTGAGCATCGAATTCCCGAAGATCACCCTGGACCCGGCGCCGAAGGACATCCCGGTCCCCGTGCCCAACCCGAACCCCGCACCCAAGCCGCCGCCACCGGCCGCGGTTCATCCGGGTTTCGCCGCCGCACCCGTGACGATGAAGCCGTCGCCGCCGCGCGTCGGCAAGGTCGACTACGTCTCCACGCTGACCGGGAAGGGGTCGACGAGTCGCACCGACAAGCGTTGGCAGATCAACGGGACCGACCTCGGCATCATGTGGGAGTCGAAGCCGGGCCAGGTCGCCGTCGCGTTCGGGGACACCTTCGGCAAGGGTTTCAAGCCCCCGGGGGCGAACGGGCGGGACTGGCGCAGCAACGTTCTCGGCTTCAGCTCCGACCGGCACCTCGCCGACGGCATGTCGATCGACACGATGGTGCAGGACAGCCGATGCCACGCTGTGCAGGTCCTGAGCGCACGCCACATCGACCGGTACGAGATGACGACGATCCCGACGTCGGGGTTCGCGATCGGTGATCGGCAGTACATGAGCTACATGTCGGTGCGCACATGGGGTCCGATTCCCGGCGTGTGGTTGACCAACTACGGCGGTCTGGCCTACTCGGACGACGGCGGGTCGACGTGGACCAAGGACCCGTACGTGCGCTGGGACAACATCTTCGGAACCAGCCGGTTCCAGGTGTCGTCGATGGTCCCGCAAGGTGACTTCGTGTACATGTTCGGCACGCCCAACTCACGCGTGGGCACGGTGGGTCTGGCCCGGGTCCGACAAGAGGACGTGCTCAACAAGACCGCGTATCAGTACTGGCGCGACGGCCAGTGGGTACCGGCGCACGACGGCAACGTGGCGTCGCCGATCTTCTTCGCGCCGGCCGGTGAGCTGTCGGCTCGGTACGACGAGGCGTCACAACGGTGGCAGCTGAGCTACCTCGACGCATTGCGCGGATCGATCGTGCTGCGGACGGCGCGTACCCCGCAAGGGGTGTGGTCGGATCCGACCGAGCTCGTTCACTCCGGGCAATACGCCCAGTTGTACGGCGGCTTTCTGCACCCGTGGTCGACGGGCAAGGATCTGTATTTCACCATGTCGACCTGGACGCAGTACAACGTGTCGCTGATGCATGCCTCCCTGGGCTGAGGTGCATCAGCGACCGTCAGGCACGTCTCAGGGCGTGTTGATCCAGTTCAGAATCGCCTGACCTGCCTGCGGATCACCGTTGTTGATGCCGACCGCGGCGCCGATGGCGGCACCGACACCTGCACCCCAGATGCAACCGACCAGCACCAGACATCCGACGATCAGTCCGACGATGGCGCCGACGGCGGTGGCCACGCCCCCGCCGCGATTCCAGCCATTGTTGATGTGCCAGATCATCTTCTGGTAGGCGCGGTCTTTCATGGTCGATGCGGGGTGCATGCCCGAAGCGATCGCCGCGCGGGTCTGTGGCGTGAGGACCGGGGTCAGGGTGGCGGCGGTCCGATCCGCACTCACCTGCGCGCGCATCGGTACGACGACACCGTTGAGTGGGATGGACAGTGCGACACGATCGATCGTGGTGCCGTGCCGGTCCACGACGGCGAGCGAGTTGTGGTCCGCGGCGACGAATGTGGCGTTCCGCAGGATCGACGTGATCGTGGCGCCGTCGGCGGACGCGGTGGTCAGGTGAGTGGGTGCGCTCGACACCGGGGCGCCGTGCGCCGTGGCGGTCGCCACCGCGAGGGTTGCGGCCGCCGCGAGAGCCACCACGGTGAGGAAGACGAACCTGAAGAGTTTCATAACGGACTCCGATCCGAGATTGCGGCCATCCGGACGATACGGACACACCACTTGCAGCCTATCGCCCGACAGCCGGGTCACGGAATACGTCGTTCGGACCTACTGTCCCGCACCGGAAATTCGTTGATGATTTCGACGTCCAGGCGGCGCCTCGCTTCGTTGGCGTCGTCGCAGGTACATCCAGTACCTGCTCCTCCGCCGCCTCGCGATGCATCCACCTGGACCGCCGAACTCATGAAACGAATTTCCGGCGCGGGACACTAGAGCCGATCAGCCGACGGTGAAGGTGTTCGAGGTGCCCGTGAACGCGTGCGTGATCCCGCTTGCCGTACGGCTGTCGCCGAGGTAGCGGATCCGGAAGCGGCCGGCGGTGCCGGGCGGAATGGTCCATTCGATGCGGATCACCGAGGCGGTGGCCTGTCCCGGCGGCCGCCGCCAGTGCAACTCGGTCTCCCAGTCGTTGTCGGTAGCGGCGGTTGTCCAGCCGGAGGTGGTTCGGCGCTGCACTTCCAGATAGGTGCCGTCCGTGTGGAAGTTGTTGTTCGGGTGTGCGCCGACGAACTCCACGGCCACAACATCCCCCGGCCGATGGCGACGGTCCGGCTGGATCAGGACGTCACCGTAGTCACGGCCCGACATCGGGCGATCAGGGGGTACGGGTGGCAGCAGGTCCGGCTGGAAACCGGATTTGTCGAGGGGTGCCGGGCCGCGAGACAGGCTGTGCCCCGTCGCCATTGCCGCCGCGAGGGCATGGAACTCCTGCATGTACGCCGATAGTGTCCAGCGGCCGAACTGGGTTTCACCGCCCTCATACTGTTGGGAGTCGTATTCCTCGGGGGTGGTCACGTACTGGGTGTACGCATTCGAATAGCCCTGCACGAGAACGTTGTCCATGTCGATCCGGAGTTCGTCCGCGACGGTTCTGCGCAGTCGCAGCCCGCCGACGATCGTGACCTCGGCCGGCACGGCGATCAGCACGAGCTCGCCGATACGCATGATCTGCAGCGGTACCACCTGCGGAATCCACGGGGATGGCGGCATGATCCCGAGTGGGAACATGATCAGTTTGGGCGCCTGCATGTCGCGCATCCAGGGGGACACCGGCGGATGTCGATCGCCACCGAACGCGGTGACAAGGGGATTGGTCGTACCCTCCTTGATGAAGGACAGCTGGGAGTAGTAGTTGTCCTCGGTGCTCGTCGCGACGGCCCCGGCACCCATCATCGCCGGTGTCGTCGCGGCAGGCCGGCCCTCCGGGGTGAAGGCGGCGTCGATCGTCACCGACGACATGTCGACGTAGCGCACGATGGAGTCGACACCACCCCGGGTCATCGGTCGGGCATCATCGAATGCCCTTCGGCCGGCAAGAAACTGGCGTTCGCCGATGAGTTCGCAGTTACGCTTGTTGTTCGAGGTGGGGCCGCTCGGATGCATCGTGACCAGGTCGAGGTTCGGCGTCATGTCGCCGGCGTTGGTCTGCGGGAACGCCGCGACGAAACCGGGCTCGGTGCTCTCCCAGCGGTAGCTGGCATAACCCTTGTTGTCGCCGGCGATCAGTCGGTTCTTGTCGGTCAGTGAGGTGCCGTGGGTCGGAAACCAGGTGATCGCGCCGACGTCCTTGCCGCCCTGCCGGAATCGCAGAACGGTGACCTTGGGATCGATCGCACCCGGGAAGAGTTTGCGGTCCGATGACGGGTTGAGGTCGAAGGCCACCCTGGATCGATTCCGGCTGGCGTCGTGCAGCTCGCCGTGGCCGATCGTGATCGTCCCGGGAGCCAGGTTCTGGTGCGCGCGCACGATGGCGCGGAAGATGCCGTCGAGTTCGGCGTCGTACGAGTTCTTCTTGAATCCGTAGGCGGCGAGGGAGTACGCGAAGTCCCATGCCGTGCCGCCGCACGACGCGTGCGTGTGGGTGGCATTGAGATTGACGTTGCGTTCGGTGTACAGCGGGCCGAAGCGGTTGCGCAGCTTGGCCATCAGACCCATTTGATGAGACTGGAACAGGCAGGCGATGTCGCTGGTGACGAAGACGACGCGTTCGCGTGTGGCCTGGTCCACCACGATGTATGCGCGCGCCCAACAGCGTTGCAACAGGCCTGACGCCACCTGATCGGCCTCGGAATAGCCCATCATGCCCTGCCCGGCGATCGCGCCGGTCATGTCGGCGATACCGCACCCGACGAGGTATCCCGAGCTGCCCCCCGAAGCCGCCGGTCCCACCCCGTTCGGCGTCGCATTCGCGGCCGGCCGTCCGGCAACGAAAACGGCGCCGCCCCCGACGGCGGTTGCGGCGGCTCCGGCGAGAAGCCTTCTGCGCGTCACGTCCATGTCATTTCCCCCCTTGGCCGCAACGTTGTCGTCGCGGAAGTCGTGGCCCCCTCAGCCGTGTCGCTTCACGTGACCGAGCAGCAAGGTGACGGTGGCCTCCGCGATCCGATCGCAGATCGACCGGTCCCGGGTGTTCAGGTAGGCGAGTGTGATCCCGTCGGTCGCCGCGACCACCAGCGGGGCCAATTCGTCGGCCGGCTTATCCCATCCGACACCGGCCTGCGTGGCGGCCACCTCCAGGCCTGCGGCGATCGCGGCATAGTAGCGGCGGTACATCTCGCCGCCGAGCTCGGCGAGTCCGGTGGTCTGCCGCGCGTACTGGTTCAGCGAGATCATCGCCTGCTCGCGATCCGGATCTGCCACAACTCCGTCCACGTAGCCGAACAGGCTTTCCCGCAACATGATCCGGACGCCGTCATAACCCTGGACCAGGTCGTCGGCGGCGGCCGAGAGCGCCTCGGAGATGACCTGGAGTTCCTCGTCTGTTCCCCGGTGGACCAACGCGGTGAGGAGGTCCTCGCGCGAGTCGAACACATAGTGGAACGTCGACAGGGTCATGCCGGCCTCGGCGCTGATCGCGCGGGTTGTGGCACCGTCCACGCCGTCTCGCGCGATCACCCGGAACGCGGCTTCGAGGAGGAGCGCGCGGCGTCTCTCCACTGGCATCCTGGCCATTGTCGGTGTCCTCTCGTCGGTGACGATGGGTCGGCGTCAGCGAACGGTGGCGAGGACTTCCCGCGCGGCGCGGTGCCCCGATCGCACCGCCCCATCCATGTACCCGGTCCAGTAGTCCGCGGTTTCGGTGCCGGCCCAGTGGATCGGGCCGACCGGCTCCCGCAGGGCTGGACCGTGGGTGACCAGGGTGCCCGGTGAGCTGACCGCGACCGGGCCGCCCTGCGCCCACGGGTCCAGGTCCCACTTGTAGATGCCGTGGTCGATGAAGTCTCGAGCCTCGGGACCGAAGTAGTCGACAAAGTTACCGATGCACTCCCGCACGATCTGCGACTCCGGGGCCCGGTCGAGTCGGCGCATGGCGTCGGCCGAGATGAACCCCATCAGGATATGGCGATCCTCGGCGTAGCTCTCGAACGTGACGTCGATCGGCCGCCCGTTCCCATACACCTGCCCGGACATGCCCTGCTCGCGCCAGAACGGACGACGGTACAACGCGGCGAACTTGCTGATCGCCCCCATGTGATAGCCCTTCGACAGACCGACCCGGGACGCCGGGAGACCGGGGCGGTAGCGGATCTGGTCGCTGATCGCCGGCGACATCGCGACGATCACCTTCCGGCCGTGGTACGCGCCGGCGGCGCTGTCGACGCGCACGACGCCGCCGGAGACGTCGATGGATCGGACCGGGGCGTTGTAGACGATCCGCTTGCCGAGGGCGCGTGCCATGCGCAAGGGGATCAGAGCGGCGCCTCCCTCGAACAGACGCTCCTGCGCGCCGCCGTCCGTGCCGAGCAGGCGAATCAGGGTGCCGGGGTTGTTCTCATCGCCGGACGCCGCGATGTAGTTGAGGAAGTAGAGTGCCGACACCTGGTCCGGGCGAACCGACAGCGCAGCGGACATGGCGACGCTCATCATGGCCCGTGCGGTGGGGGAGGTGGCGACCTGATTGCTGTACTGCTCCCAGGTGATGGAGTCGAGATAGCGGGCGTTCGGGTGTTTCCAGGGTTCGCCCACCGGAAAACCGGCCAGCGCGTCGACCTGGGCCCGGGCGAGACCGGCGCCCGCCTCGAGAGTCTCCGCCTGCACGGGTAGTGGCAGCGCCGCGGACATCCGCGACCCCGTCCCACCGTTCCAGAACAGGCTGTCGCCCTCGTTGTAGGTCGGGATCGAACGGACGTCGTACTCGCGCGCCAGCGCGGCGATGTGATTCTGCGTCGGCCCGATGAACTCGGCGCCGGCGTCGAGCGTCGCGCCGAGTTTCGGCGTGGTGATGTTGTGCACTCGCCCGCCGGCGCGGTTGCGCGCTTCGAGTACCACCACCGAGGCGCCGGATTCGACGAGGGTCTTCGCGGCCGACAGGCCGGAGAGTCCGCCGCCGACGACGATCGCGTCTACCGTCATCGACGGGTCCGCCGACGCGCGCGCACCACCGAACGCGCTCACCCCGGCCATCGCACCTGCCGCCGCGATCGAGCCGCCGAGGAAGAGACGACGTGAGATGTCTTGGCTCATGTGGGTTCCCGATCTCGTGCCGTGGACTCGCCGAGTCCGTCAGTGGTTGGACGCAAAAGTAGCCGTCCAATGTTTAGGTCATTTGACCTGAAGTTACGGCATGGTAACAGGCTGATGTGCCGTACGTCTCCCGATGGGGGAGCGTCGGTGGCAATTCACCCCGCAGACGGGGTGGGCAGTTCGGAACCGGTGTGGACGGTCAGCTGTGTTGTCGGATGATCTTCGCCGCCTCGTCGGCATCGACGTTCTTGGCGATCAGGGCGGCACTCGTGTTCGTGCGGATGGAGTAGAGACCATCTCTCTTCGCGGCGGCGACGTGAAGCCCGACCTTCTTGGCGGCCTTGTTGAGATCCTCGAGCATGGGCGGATCGTACGGGATGAAGTTGAACGACGCTCGCCGCAAGTATTGGACGGACGTCCAGGAGTGGCAGTCGTCGGATTTCGAATCCATCTGTGTCAAAAAGATTTTCGATCATCAGGTCGACCTCTTTGCCAGATGGGAACGACGGCCTTTGGCGGTTGGCATGGTTTTGAGGTGCTGGGGCCGACGGCGAGATCAGGATTCCGCGCTCGTCAGGAGTGAGCGGGTTTCCGGTGATCGGGTCATCGGGTCAACGGTTGAGCTGCAGTCGCCGCCAGGTCAACATCGTGACGCCGGCGGCAATCGCCAGCAGCGGGGCGAGTAGGGCCAGCTGTAGGAGGGACGCGTCTTCGCCGCCCGAGATCGCCCACAGCGCGGGAGCGGCGATCGTGAACCATCCGCCCGCGCCGCCGATCGTCGCGACCTGGGCCGCGATCACCATTCCGATCGCACCGACGACTCCCACCAGCACTGACCGGCCGACCGTCGCGATCCAGGCCACCGGCAGCGCGCAGATCGCGGTCATGGCGCCGAGGGCGAATTGGCGGCTCAGGCCGATCCCGAAGTCCGCAGGCGGAAAACCGAGCCCGAGGGCCAGGCCGCCGATCACGAGGACGCCGGAGATCACCGCGCTGATGAGAATCGCCCAGATGAGATAGACGATCACCTTGGCACCGGCGATCTCGGCACGCGAGACCGGGAGTGCGAACAGCCCGGTGATGGTGCCGTCGATGAACTCGCGCCCGAACAGCCAGGCCAGCACCACCCCGAAGCCGAGCAAGCCGCCGGCGCCGGTGATCTGGGCGGCGCCGGATAAGAGTCCGTCCCAGCTGCGTTCGCCGGCGGCGCCGAGCTTGCCCAACATCTGTGGGTCGCCGCTCTGGGCCGCCACCGGCATCGCGCAGCTCAGCAGCGGGATGCCCACCCCCAGTAGGCCCGACCCCGCCCGACCCACGGTCGAATGGCCGAACTTGATCGTCTCGGCATACGCCGCTTCTCTCATGGGTGCTCCCTCTCGTCGTCGGCGAGGACCGCCTCGAAGAAGACGCGCTCGAGCTCGCGCTCGGCCGGGTCGAGCCGGCCGATGAGCCGACCGGCGTTGAGCACCTCGATGCGGTCGGCGATGCGGGCGACCTCGTCGAGGTGATGGCTGCTCACCAGCACGGCGGCCCCCTCTCCGGAGCTGCGACGCAACGCGTCTCGCAACAGGATCACTCCGGCCGGATCCAGGGAATTGGTCGGTTCGTCGAGCACGACAAGTGTCGGACCATGCTGCATCGCCGCCGCGAGCCCCAGCCGCTGCCGATTGCCCAGCGAGAGTCGTCGCGCACGCTTGTTCGCGTATTGCGTCAGGTTGAACGCGGACATGGCGCTCTCGACGACATCGTCGGGAGCGCGGTGCAGTCTGGCCGAGAGTGCCAGATTCTGGCGGGCGGTGAGTTCGCCGTAGGTCAATGGGTATTCGACGAGATGACCCACCGACGCCCACGTCGATTTCGGGACCCGGCGCAGCGGTATTCCGTCGAGCTCGACGACGCCCTGCGATGGCGACAACATGCCCAGGAGGAGTCGCATGAGAGTGGTCTTGCCTGCGCCGTTGAGTCCGACCAGGGCGACGATCTCGCCGGCGTCGATCTCCATGGACACGTCGCGAATCCCGGTCTGATCGCCGAACTCGCGGGTGATGTGGCGCATCGCCATGCGTGGGGTGCTCACCGGTTCGCCTCCAGGATCGCCAGCGCCCGCTCGATCGCGAGATCGAGGGATTCGTGCTCGCGGGGCGCCCACGACATCAACGCCGCGTTGAGCGCGCCGATGGCCGCGGCGGCGGCGATGTCGGCGTCGGTGGTATCGGTGCCGCGCGAGCGCAGGCCGTCTGCGATCGCCTCCTGGGTCGCCGTGGTGCTCTGCGCCATGCCGGCACGCAGGCGAGGCGAGGAGCCGATCACCTGGAGCCGACCGCGGATGCTGTCGGAAGCGGTCGTGGGCACCGACGACCAGACCTCGCGGATTCCGGCGGCGACCGCAGTCAGTGCGGGTGACGCTGCGGGTTGCGAGGCCACCGCGTCGGCGATGATCGGGTCGAACGGGTCGTCGAGGACCACGCTGTCCTTGGTGGGGAAATTGCGGTAGAAGGTCATCTCGGTCACCCCGGCCGCACGTGCGATCTGGGCGACGCTCGTGTTGTCGAATCCTTCGGCCGCGAACAGTTCGAGCGCGGTGCGGACCAACCGCTCGCGGGTGCGCTGGGCTTTGCCGGTTCGGGGCATGAATAAAATGTTAGACTCTAACATTTTGCCAGGCAAGAGCGGCCGACGTGTGATCGAAAACGACCTGTTGGGGGGTACAAACGGCGATCGCCCCGCCTGCTGGTGCAGACGGGGCGATCGTTCGGGGTGGATGACGGGACTCGAACCCGCGACAGCCAGGATCACAACCTGGTGCTCTACCAACTGAACTACATCCACCATCGGCGTCCGTCACCCAGGATTTTTCACCGGGTCCCAGAGCCAGGAACCTACTCTAGCGGGTGGGGGTGCCCGAACTCCAATCGGTACCGTTCGGGCGTGTTCAGGCTGGTCCGAGGTCCTTCACGATCGTGGCGAGATCGTCGACATCAGGACCGGGCGCCGGAACGAACGCCGCGGAGCGGTAGTACTTCAACTCTCGGATCGACTCGCGGATGTCTGCGAGCGCCCGATGGGACAGCCCCTTCTCGGGCTGCCCGAAGTAGATCTTCGGGTACCAGCGACGGCACAGTTCCTTGATCGAACTCACATCGACCATCCGGTAGTGCAGATATGCATCGAGTTCGGGCATGTCACGCGCGATGAAGCCTCGATCGGTGGCGATGGAGTTGCCCGCGAGGGGGACCGCGCCGGCAGTCTTCACCTGGGTGCGTACATAGTCGAGCACCAGCTTCTCGGCTTCGGCGACGGTGACGCGCGAGGCGCGCACCTCGTCGGTGAGACCCGACGCTGCATGCATCTTCGTCACCACGTCGGGCATGGCTGCCAGGTCGTCGTCGCTCGCGTGGATGACGATGTCCACGCCCTCGCCGAGGATGTTGAGTTCACTGTCGGTGACGAGCGCGGCGATCTCGATCAGTTTGTCCGACTCGAGTCGCAGGCCGGTCATCTCGCAATCGATCCACACCAGTTTGTCCTGCACCCGGTCAACCCTAGTCGTCGTGGCACTGCCGCCCGTGCGGTGACCGCTATTGTCTGGGTGGACGAGGTGCAACGCTCGCATGAGAGGAACCTTCCCAGTGACCGATCCCGGTGCCGCCGCGGCGATCGCCGCCGGATATGAGTTCGGAACCGCGTCGATCGAACTCGGCACGGTCTCGGTGGACGGCACCATCGATCCGTCCGCGCAGGTGCGAATCCCGTTGTCGATGATGAATCGTCACGGGCTGGTGGCGGGCGCCACCGGCACGGGCAAGACCAAGTCGCTGCAGCTCGTCGCAGAACAGCTCTCCACCAACGGCGTTCCGGTGGTCATGGCCGACATCAAGGGTGACCTGTCCGGACTGATGAATGCGGGAACCTCGAACGAGAAGATCGTCGAACGGTCGGCCCAGACGGGTGACGACTGGCGACCGGTCGCGTTTCCCGTCGAGTTCGTATCACTCGGTTCCGACGGGATCGGCGTGCCGGTACGCGCCACGATCACATCGTTCGGACCGATATTGCTCAGTAAGGTGTTGGGGCTCAACGAGACCCAGGAAAGCTCGCTGCGGCTCATCTTCCACTGGGCCGACCAGCGGGGGCTGCCGCTGCTGGATCTCAAGGATCTGCGGGCGGTGATCACCCATCTCACCGGCGCCGAGGGCAAGGCGGAGTTGACGAGCATCGGTGGTGTCTCGCCGCAGACGGCGGGTGTGATCCTGCGGGCCGTGTCCACTCTGGAGGCGGACGGCGGGGACACCTTCTTCGGTGAGCCCGAGATCGAACCAGACGACCTGATCCGCCTCGCTCCGGATGGCCGGGGTGTCATCACACTGTTCGAGCTCGGGGCACAGTCGGCGCGCCCGAAAATGTTCTCCACCTTCCTCATGTGGATTCTGGCCGATCTGTTCGAGTATCTGCCCGAGATCGGCGATGCCGAGAAACCGAAGCTGGTCCTCATCTTCGATGAGGCACACCTCTTGTTCGACGGCGCCTCCAAGGCGTTCCTGGACCAGGTCGAGCAGACTGTGAAGCTCATCCGTTCCAAAGGAGTCGGCGTGTTCTTCTGCTCGCAACTGCCGACCGACATCCCAAACGCGGTGCTGTCGCAGTTGGGTGCGCGAATCCAGCATGCGTTGCGGGCCTTCACCCCCGACGATCAGGAAGCATTGCGCAAGACGGTCAAGACGTATCCGGTATCCGATGTGTACGAGCTCGAACACGCCTTGACCTCGCTGGGAACGGGGGAGGCGATCGTCACCGTGCTGTCCGAGCGTGGGGCGCCGACCCCGGTCGCCTGGACCGTGATACGCGCACCGCGCTCCTCTATGGCAGCCGTCGGCGCTGCCGCGATCACGGCAGCGGCAACGGCCAGTCCGCTGTTCGCACACTACGGGCAGGCGATCGATCGTGAATCGGCGTACGAGAAGCTCGCAGCCAAGACCCTCGCCCCGGACGAACCGGTCGACGCCCCGGCGCCGCCGGCGCCGGCTCCTCAACCGCATGTATCCGAACCTCAGATCCCGGACATGCTCACCGACGTTCTGACCAGCAAGCCGATGCAGAGCTTCCTCCGGTCGGCGGCGTCCAGCGCCGGCCGTGAGTTCAGTCGCGCGATCTTCGGTACGGGTCGTCGCCGACGACGCCGCTGAGCGGCCGATGATCTCGGCCCCGGAACCGGGTGAGTCGTTGTCTGCGGCGTGGTGTCACGGATTCGCGGATGTGTCGTCGCCGAGTTTGCGGTAGAAGGTGCCGACGATCGGAGCGACGATGGCGCGAGGGGTGTAACCACCGGCCACCGACATCGCCTTGGACAGAGTTCCCGGAACGACGCGCATCTTGTTGTGCTCCAGCGCGTCCAGGCTCATCTCAGCGACCTTGTCGCTGGAGTGCCAGAGAAAATCGGGCACCATCCGATCCACGATCGAGGCATCTTCGGGCGACGGTGTCTCGGTTCGCACCGGACCGGGTGCGAGCAGTGTGACGTGCACTCCTTTGCTCCCGACCTCGCCGCGCAGAGACTCGCTGAAGGTGTTCACGAACGCCTTCGTCGCCGCATAGGTCGCGTTGTTGGGGATCGGCATGTTCCCGGCCGCAGATCCCACCATGAGAATGCCGCCGGCCCCGCGCCGCACCATCTGCGGCAGGACCGCGAGGGTCAGGTCGTGGACGGCATTCACGTTGAGACGTACCTGGGCGCGCTCGTAGTCGGGGTCGAGTTCACTGACGGGACCGAAGGTGGCGATGCCGGCGTTGTTGCACAGGATCGAGATCTCCCGGTCGGCCAGCTCGGCGCTGAGGACCTCCACGGCGCAGGGGTCGGACAAATCCACCGGTCTCACCTCGGCCGCCACGTGGTGCCGTTCCCGCAACTGCGCGGCGAGATCCTCCAAGATGTCGTCACGGCGGGCGACAAGGATGAGTGAATGGCCTCGGTCGGCAAGAGCCCATGCAAGGGCCGTGCCGATGCCCGACGAAGCGCCGGTGACGACGGCGCGGGCGGCTGGGGACGGCACTGGAATACCCATGGCTTGATCCTAATCGGGCGCCGGATGGATACCGGCGCCCGATCAGATTGTGTGGTCGATCAGGAGATACCCGCAGCGACCTCGGTGCCCTGACGGATGGCTCGCTTCGCGTCCAGTTCGGCGGCCAGATCGGCACCGCCGATGACGTGGGTGGTCACCCCGGCCACCGTCAGCGGGTCGACGAGCTCACGGACCGACTCCTGGCCCGCGCAGACGACGATGTTGTCGACTTCGAGGACGCGGGTCTCCTTCACGGTCCCGTCCTCGTCGCGGAAGCTCAGGTGCAGCCCCCGGTCGTCGATCTTGTCGTATGTGGCGCCCGAGATCTGTTCGACGCCTTTCATCTTCACGGTCGCACGGTGCACCCAGCCGGTGGTCTTGCCGAGAGACTTGCCCTGACGGCCCGACTTGCGCTGTACCAAAAAGACCTCACGCACTGCGGGGAGTGGGCGTGGCTTGGTCACGAAGCCCGGCTTGGACAGGTCTTCGCTGACGCCCCATTCCTGTTCCCACTCTTTGAGATCGAGAGTCGGGGACTCGTCGACGGTGAGGAACTCGGTGACGTCGAAGCCGATGCCGCCGGCGCCCATGACGGCGACACGCTTGCCGATCTCACGCTGCCCGAGCACCGCATCGGCGTACGACATCACCATGGGATTGTCGATACCGGGGATCTCGGGAATGCGTGGGGTGACGCCGGTCGCGATGATCACCTCGTCGAACTCGGCCGCGATGATCTCCTCGGCAGTGATCCGGGTGTTCAGGTGCACCGTGACGTTGGTGATCTCGAGCTGGCGGGTGTAGTAGCGCAGCGTCTCGTTGAACTCCTCCTTGCCGGGAATGCGTGCGGCGATGGAGAACTGGCCACCGATCTGTTCGCCGGCCTCGAAGAGTTCCACCTTGTGGCCGCGCTGTGCGGCCGACACCGCAGCCGACAATCCGGCCGGGCCGGCACCCACCACGGCCACCTTCCGGGCGCGTCGGGTGGCGCCGAGCGTCAGCGTGGTCTCGCGGCCGGCACGCGGGTTGAGCAGGCAGGAGACCTTCTTCCCGACGAACGCATGGTCGAGGCAGGCCTGGTTGCAGCCGATGCAGGTGTTGATCTCGTCGGCCCGACCGGTCTGCGCCTTGGCGGCGAAATCGGGATCCGACAGCAGCGGTCGTGCCATGGAGATCGCGTCGACCTTGCCGCGCTCGAGGATTTCTTCGGCGATCTCGGGGGTGTTGATGCGGTTGCTGGCGATCAGCGGGATGGAGACCTCGTCGCGCAGGCGCTCGGTGAACTTGACGAAGGCGGCCCGGGGCACAGACGTCACGATCGTCGGCACACCGGCCTCATGCCAGCCGATGTCGGTGTTGATCGCGTCGACGCCGAACTCCTCGGCCTTGCGTGCCATCAGTGCGATCTCGTCCCAGGTCTGGCCCTTGCGCACGAAGTCGGCGATGGACTGGCGCAGGATGACGGGGAAGTCGCGGGGCACCTGTCGGCGGATCTCCTTGATGATCTCGACCAGGAACCGCTGGCGGTTCTCAGTGGAACCGCCCCACTTGTCGGTCCGGTCGTTGGTGTGCGGGCAGAGGAACTGGTTGATCAGATAGCCTTCGCCACCCATGATCTCGACGGCGTCATAGCCGGCCTTGCGTGCCAGTTTGGCGGACCGTCCGAATGACTTGATCACGTGCTTGATGATCGGCTCGGTCATCGTGAGGTGCTTGAACGGGTGGATGGGTGAGGGCTCCGAACCCGGGGCGACCTTGAGCGGTGTGTAGCCGTATCGGCCGGCGTGGATCAGCTGCATCGCGATCTTGCCGTTCTCGCGATGCACTGCACGGGTGATGCGCTGGTGCCGTTTGACATCGGCGAGGTTGGTCATCTTGCCGGCGAACGGCAGCAACAGGCCGGTGCGCGAGGTGCCGAAGCCGCCGGTGATGATGAGGCCCACATCGCCACGGGCGCGTTCGGCGTAGTAGGCGGCCAGCTTGTCGGTGTCCCAGAGCCGATCTTCGAGACCGGTGTGCATCGATCCCATGATGAGCCGGTTCTTCACAGTGATGCCGCCGAGCTCCATCGGTTCGAACAGGCGAGGGTAATGCGGATTCGGGGCGGCCGTGTGGGCTGACATGGCGGACCTTTCGGATCGTGGTGGTGGACCGGGCTTCCGGTCAGGTGGACAGCTCTCGTTCGAGCGCGACGATGACCTCGTCGCACCATTCGATGTAGCCTTCTTCTTGACGGATACCGCCGCGCAGCACCAGATATTGATGCAGCTTGCGGCCGGTCAGCGTCTCGGGTTCGGGGTAGTAGCTATCTTGGAATCCGTTGTAGAGCTTGAGTTGTGCCAGGTGCTCGTCGCGATGCATCTTCAATTCCCCGATGACGGCGGCGAGATCGCCGAACTCGGCGGCGCGCAGCTTCACGCCGATGTCACTACGCAGGGGCTGAACCGGCGTCGGACTGATCGCCCACTCCGACAGCACTTTTCGGCCATCTTCGGAGATCGTGTAGACCTTCTTGTCTGGGCGGCCGTCCTGGCTGACGGACTCGAAGCTGACCAGGCCATCGGTGTGGAGCTTCTTGAGCGTGCGATAGATCTGCTGATGCGTCGCCGACCAGAAGTAGCCGATGGATCGATCGAACTGCTGGCCGATCTCATATCCCGTACCGGGTCGTTCGGCCAGCGACACGAGAATCGCATGCTCGAGCGCCATGGATCGACCGTAGCACTGCACCTATGCACTATGCAACGAGGTTCATATGACCCAGCGGCCGAAACTCTGCGGCTCACCCCGGTCGCTGGGGCGTCGCCTAGGGAGCGGGTGTCACCCCCGCTCCCTGAGGTGCCTGCGAGGCGTCAACATCCGCTCCCTGAGGTGCCTCCGAGCCTGCGGGCGTCACCACTCGCTCTTGAGGTGCCTCCGAGCCTGCGAGGATGCGTCATCACCCGCTCCCTGAGGAGCCTCCGAGCCTGCGAGGATGCGTCACGGTACGCCCAGCATGGGCATTCGCTTGGAGGTGGAAGTCCTCCGGAGGGGAAGGTGGTTTAACTCCTAGTCGAGGGCAACTGCGTCATCGTGAGGTGGGGTGGGAAGGAAGCCGGAGACGAAATCCTGCACCGAGGTATACGAATCGCATGTGAGGCATGCCGGTTGGGGTGAGTCAGCCGTGTGTGATGAAGCCCGTTCCACCGAAACGGCTGGTGTGTATATGCGGCGGTTGTAGGAGGACAGTGGATGTTCTTATCTGGGGAGGTCTGTCTTGGTGCGTCGGCGAGGGTTGTCGGAGCACGGCTGTCCGGGAGGGCGGTCGGTGACGGGGCAGAAGTCAGCAGAGGTCGTAGTACCAGTGGGAATCGGGTGTGCTGGGAAGGGCTGAACGTTGGGAATTGATGGTGTGAAGCAGTGTTTCTCGGAGGGTGCGGTGATCGCAGCCAACCCCGTGGTGGGGCAGACGAAAGGGGTTGAGCGGTGAATCCGCGAGAGCCGTCGTCTGTGCGTAGTGACCGTCCGGCGGATGCTGGGGAGGACCTCAGGGGCAGCGATGATTTGTGGGGGCAGGTGTTTGACTCGCAGAATCTGGCTGCCGCGGTGAGACGTGTCGAACGTAACAAGGGCGCGCCTGGTGTCGACGGGATCAGCACGGATCAGTTACGTGGCTGGTGCGCTGAGCATTGGGGTGAGGTTCGTGCGGCGTTGGATGCGGGTACCTATCGGCCGTCGCCGGTGCGTCAGGTGATGATTCCCAAACCTGATGGTGGGCAGCGGAAGTTGGGGGTACCGACGGTGTTGGATCGGTTGATCCAGCAGGCTGTCGCGCAAGTGTTGGTCCCGGTGTTTGATCCGGGGTTCGCCGAGGTCTCGTATGGGTTTCGGCCGGGCAGAAGCGCTCATGATGCGGTGAAAGTCGCTCGTCTGCTCATCGAGCAGGGTTATGTGTGGGTGGTCGAGGTGGATCTCGATGCGTTTTTTGATCGGGTCAATCACGACATGCTGATGTCGCGGGTTGCGCGGAAAGTCCAGGATAAGCGGCTACTCAGGCTGATCCGTGCCTATGTGCAGGCGGGGATCATGGTAGACGGTGTGCGGCATCCGTCGGCGCAGGGCACCCCGCAGGGGTCGCCGTTGTCGCCGTTGTTGTCGAATATCATGCTCGATGATTTCGATCAGGAGATGTGGGCGCGGGGGCATCGGTTTGTCCGCTACGCCGACGATATCCGGATCTTTGTGAAATCCGAGCGGGCTGCCGAACGGGTGCTCGTATCGAGCACGGTGTTGCTGGAGAAGCGGTTGAAGTTGAGGGTGAACCGCAGTAAGTCCTCGATCCATCCGGCGTTGGCAGCAACGTTGTTGGGGTTCGCGTTCTTTCTGCGTGACGGGGCGTTCGAGATTCGGGTGGCGCCTACGGCGTGGGCCCGGATGTTGGCGCGGGTCCGCGCGTTGACGTCGCGGACGTGGAGTGTGTCGATGGGTTTCCGGATCATGCGGCTCAACCAGTACATCCGAGGGTGGATGGGGTATTTTCGCCTCGCCACGACACCGGGAAAGTTTCGCGGACTCGATGGCCGGCTGAGGCGACGGTTACGGCAGATCCGTTGGGTGGAATGGAAGGGTGGCCATACCCGGGCCGCGCAGTTGCAGGCTCTGGGTATCGCGGCTCGCGAGGCTCAGCGCTGGGGCCACAGCAGTCTCGGGTATTGGCATGTGGCCGACACCTTCCTCAACCTGGCACTACCCAACAGCTACTGGCAACGCCAGGGGTTGCTCACCTTTCACCAGGCCTGGACCCGATTTCACTGACCCAGCGAACCGCCGTATGCGAGACCCGCACGTACGGTGGTGTGAGAGGAGGGCCGGGAAACCCGGCCCTCCTACTCGATAAGGGCGCCCCTTCGTGACGGCCCTCCGCTAGCGCTCCGGACCTCCTCAGGGATCGGGAAGATCCTGACGCGCGAGCTTGCGAGGATGCGTGACCACCCGCTCCCTGAGGAGCCTCCGAGCTTGCGAGGATGCGTCATCACCCGGTCCCTGAAGAGCTCGCCGTGAGATTGCCTCGCTGACCGCGAAGATACGAATCGAAAAATCTGGGCTGTGTCAGGCGAAGGCATCCTGCCGGCTGTGGAGGCGGCCGTCGCGGAGCTCGAGGACGTGGTCGGCGATCCGGGTCGCCCGAGCGTCATGCGTGATGAGTAGCGTCGAACGACCGGCCGCGAGTCGGCGCAACGGCTCGAGAATCCGTTGTGCGGTTGCATCATCGAGGCCTGATGTGGGTTCGTCGAGGATCAGTACGGGGCTATCGCGCAGGAAGGCGCGCGCCATGGCGATCCGTTGGCGCTGGCCGCCGGAGAGCGTGAGTCCGTCCTCGCCGAGCATGGTGTCGTAGCCGTCGGGCAGGTCGGAGATGAACGTGTCCGCATCGGCAGCGATCGCGGCGTTGACAACTTCCGTCCGGCTCGCCTCAGGACGTCCGTAGGCGATGTTGTCGGCGATGGAGGCGGCCTTGATGACCGGCTGCTGGGGGAGCAGTGTGATGTGTTCTCGGATGGATCGCCCGGTGATCTCGCTGAAATCTCTGTCCCCGAGTGTTATACGGCCGCTGTCGGGTCGCTCGAATCGGCAGAGCAGCGAAGCCAACGTGGTCTTGCCTGCCCCGCTGCCGCCGACGAGTGCGGTGATCTCGCCGGGCCGAAGGTCGAGTGAGACGCCATCGAGGACGTCCAAGTCGCCGCGCCGCAGAGTGACATCTCGGACCGACACCTCGTGGTCGTGGCCGTCGTGGGGCACCGCGTCATCGAGATCGGCGTCGCTGGCAGGGAGGTCGAGCAGTTCGGCGATGCGTTCGGCACTGACCGCGGCCGACGCGAGGCAGAGGCGGACTTCGGCGAGTTCTTGCATCTTCGGGTACAGCATGCCCAGATAGCCGGTCAGGGCGAGGAGCTGTCCGACGCTGAGCCCGCCGTTACGCACCTGCCAGACGCCGGCGACGGCGATGGCGAGGGTGACGACCACCTGACCGAAGCCCATCACGGCGCCGAAACCAGCCTCGATCCGGGTCTGGGCCATACGCGCGCCGAGCCACGTGACGCCGTGGCGATGGAGCCGGGCATGTTCGCGATCCTGCTGGTTGTACGCTACTGCGGTTTCGTGCCCGCCCAGCGCGGTCTGGACCGCGATCACGATGTCGGCGTTGGCGACCCGTTCATCACGCGTGACGATGGTCTGTCGGCGACCGTAGAACGCCGAGATGGCCCACAGGGCGGGAACCGCAGCGATCGCAACCAGTGCGACCTGCCAGCTCATGATGAATGCGGCGATCACCAACCCTGCGGTGTTGACCGCGGCAATCACAAACTGCATCAGTCCCGAGCCCACCAGGTATTCGACGGCCTCGAGGTCACTCGAATGTCGGGTCACGAGGTCACCGATGCCGAATCGCCGATGAGTGATCGGACTGAGCCGCTGGACGTGCGCAAACAGTGAATCCCTCAGCCGCAGAACCACCCGCTCGGAGATGCCGATGGACGTGATCTGACCGTAGTAGTCGGCGCCGGTGGAGATCGCGGTGATCAAGAGCCACAAGGCAGACAACTTCACGAACTGAAACGCACTGTCGGCGGACAGTGCACCGTCGATCACATCGGACAGCACGAAGATCGCAACGATCTCGCACGCCGTGGCGACAAGCAGAAGCGTCGCGGCGAGAGCGAATCGAGGTCCTTCGCCCGCAAGGGCGGGGGAGAAGCGGCGAAAGGCGTCACGGGCGGTCATCGGAGATCCGATCTGGTACAGCGCAGTTCGGGGCCGGACTACGGTGTCCGGCCCCGAGCTGCAGGAGGTTGGGTCAGCGCTGGATCGAAACGGCGGTCAGAACCACACCCAGTCCCAGCGGTGCAGACGCCGATTCCACACCCGGCGACGCCGGCGCTTGCGCGGCGGAGCGGGATGCTGCTGCCCGGGACGGTTCTGGTTTCCGGGCTTCGGTGCTGGCTGAGGCATTCGTTCTCCTTGTGTCCGGCCGGCCGCGTTGCCGACTCGATGAAAGCTATGGCCGGTTCCTGCGCCTCGGCTTGTCCACAGCTGGGAGAACGCTGTCAGCCTGCACCACCCCCGACAGCCGCCACAACCGATGCGACGACGGCGATCACCTTCGGCGTCGAGCACGCAACTTCGACGAGATGTGCGCGCCTGCGAGGACAGGCGTCGCCGGCCGGCGCAGCGTCGGATGGGGCGGGCCGACCACGGTCGGACGTCGATCAGCTGGGTGGCACCACCCTCAACCAGACAGGCGCGACGACCTCGGTGACTGGGCGGGCGTGATCACCGCGCTGCCGACCGGAGCAACTCGGGCCCGAAGGTCTCATAGTGGATCTGGCTGTCACCGACCCCGCGACCGACGAGATCGTCACGCATCGCGGACAGGAAACCGTTCGGGCCGCAGAGCATCACGTGTGACTCGCGTGCGAACTCGATGTCCCGCAACGACATCTGGCCGAGCCGAATCGCATCCGACAGGATGTGCCCGGACGCGTTCTCGTACCACTGGAACAGCCGACCCTGCGGCAGGGATTCGACGAGTGCCGCGAGCTGCCCGCGATGGGGTTGGCGGTCGCGGGAACGGTCGGCGTGCAGCACTGTCACGGGACGCTCGTCCTGATGCTCGGCCATGGCGGTCAGCAGACCGATCACCGGTGTACACCCGATACCTGCGGACGCGAGCACGAGCGGGACATCGTCGTCGGGCAGCGTCAGATCGCCGAACGGGGTACTCACGCGCAGCAGGTCGCCCTCGAACACTTCTTCGTGGAGGAATGCGGACACCTCACCGGCGAGCTTGACGCTGAACTTCCACTCGGGCACTGTCGGCGCACCCGTCAGGCTGTACTGCCTGATCTGGTTCGATCCGTCGGCGAGCGGAACTTGGACGGAAATATATTGTCCAGGTGAGAAACTCGGTAGTCTGCCGCCATCGGCGGATGCGAGGGTCAGCGAGACGGTGTCGGGGGAGACCTGTGCGCGTTCGACGATCCGTGCGTGGCGCCACACGTCGCCCGGCGTGACACCGGCACGGTCGTAGAGCTGTTCCTCCGATGCGATCAGGAGGTCGGCCATGTCCCAATACAGCTGGTCCCACGCGTCGGCGACCTCCGGCGTGACGGCGGCGTCGAGGACCTCGACGATGGCCGCGAACAGGTGCTCGTGTACCACGCCATACTGTTCCCGCGTGACGCCGAGTGAAGCGTGCTTGTGTGCAATCCGCCCGAGGATGAATCGCTGCCGATTCAGATCCGGTTCGAGCTGAAGCCGGGCGAACGCAGCGATCGAACCGGCCAGCGCCTGCGGCTGTTCGCCGGACTCCTGGTGGGTGCGGTTGAACAGGTCGTTGCGTAATTGCGGGTGCGCTGCGAACAACCGGCTGTAGAAACTCTTGGTGATGGCCGGCAGTGCGCCCTCCACGGCGGGAACCGTCGCGGTGAGAATTCTGCGTTGTGTTTCGGACAACATGGTGACTCCGATCGGTCGGTTGGTGATCTCAGGCGGTATGGCCGGTTGGCGATCCGGTCGCAGAGTTGTGCGCGGCAGCGGTGGGAGTGACGGGGGGTGCCAGCGACAGCAGCACCGCGGCCGTGGGCTCGGCGACGAGGTCGCCGACGGTCTGGTCATCGAGACTCGTGAAGAACGCGGCACGCGCGCGGGCCAGTGCACCTCGGAGACGACAGGCGTTGCGCAGCGGGCAGGGCTGCGGCCCATCGCAATCGACAACCTCGCCCTCCCCTTCGAGGCTGCGCGCCAACCAGCCGATGCGCGCCTCGCGACCCAGGTCGGTGATCGCCAAGCCGCCGGTCCGGCCGCGTCGTGCATGGACGACGCCCATCTCGGAGAGCCTGCCCACGACCTTGGCCACGTGGGTGTACGGCACCGCGAGTTCGGCAGACAGATCCTTCGTGGTCATCGGGGTCACCGCCGTCATCGGCATTGTCCCGGAGGAGTTCTCATCCACGACTGCCAGGCGCATGACGACGCGCAAACCGATATCGGTGAACCGGGTCAGCTGCATGAGATCAGTCAAGCATAATCTGCATCTGAGATGCCTATTTAAAATGCGTGATGCCTGTCACCTTCCTGTGCGGGGTCCGTCGGTCCCTCGTGTCGTCGGGTCGTCGTGTTGGGACGCGGGCTCGCGCGGTTTGTCGCACACTGATTGCCATGGCGACAACGGGATCGCGAACTGATCGTTTCTTGTCCTGGCGGCGGGTCGACGGCGATCGGGTGATCGCGCCCGACGAACGCCTGAGTTGGCCGCAGACGGTGGGGATCGGACTGCAACATGTGGTGGCCATGTTCGGTGCCACATTCTTGGTGCCGGTGCTCACGGGCTTTCCGCCGGCGACGACATTGCTGTTCTCGGGTATCGGCACGCTGCTGTTCCTGCTGATCACGCGCAATCGCCTGCCGAGCTACCTCGGTTCGAGCTTTGCGATCATCGCGCCGGTGATGGCGGCCACGGCTTCAAACGGTCAATCCGCCGCCCTGGGCGGCATCGTGGTGGTCGGCGCGCTGCTGATGGTGATCGGCGTCATCGCACACTTTGCGGGCATCGGGTGGATCGAAGTGCTGATGCCGCCGGTGGTGACCGGCACGATCGTCGCACTCATCGGGCTCAATCTGGCGCCGACGGCGAAGACGAACTACGAGCAGGACCCGGTTATCGCGACGATCGTCCTGGTGCTCCTGGTGGCGTCGGTGGTGCTGTTCCGTGGTTTGCTCGGCCGGCTCGCGATCTTCCTCAGCGTGATCATCGGCTACCTGATCTCGCTGATCTTCGACAAGGTCGATACCAGCGGCATCGCGGACGCGGCGTGGGTCGGCTTTCCCGACTTCCAGACGCCGACCTTCCATATGTCGGTGATCCCGATGTTTCTGCCGGTCGTGCTGGTGCTGCTGGTGGAGAACATCGGACATGTGAAGTCGGTGGCGACGATGACCGGGAACAACTACGACCGGCGGATCGGACGCGCGCTCGCCGCCGACGGCCTGGCCACGGTGCTCGCCGGCAGCGGCGGCGGATCGGCCACCACCACCTACGCCGAGAACATCGGCGTCATGGCGGCGACCAAGGTCTACTCGACCGCCGCGTACTGGATAGCCGGCGTCGTCGCCATTCTGCTCGGACTCTCACCGAAGGTCGGTGCGGTGATAGCGGCGGTCCCGCCGGGCGTGCTCGGCGGTGTCACGACAGCGCTCTACGGCCTCGTGGGAATTCTGGGCGTGAACATCTGGGTGACCAACCGGGTCGACTTCGGCCGCGCCATCAACCAGTTCACCGCAGCCATCCCCCTGGTGATCGGCATCGCCGATTTCACATGGGTGATCGGCGATCTCAACTTCGGCGGCATCGCGCTGGGCGCTGCCGCCGCACTACTGATCTACCACTCGATGGCGTTGATCGGCCGCTGGCGCGGAACGGTGACCGAGGGGCCGTCGACCGAGGCCCTGGGGCCGCAGCGGTGATTCAGTCCTTGTTGCCCGGCAGGCCGAGTACGAAACCGATCCCGATGATCACGCACGAGACGAATGCGACTGCCGGCATCACCCACATGTAATCCATGAAGAGGATGCTACGAGGGTTGCGGGGTTGATGTCGGGTTTCGACGCGGACCTCCACGAACTCCGGGCGTGACCGGTCACTGCCGTCGGTGTCGACGTCGATGAGGTTGCCGCTCGCAATGTGTGTGCTTCAGCTAGGCCATCAACACGCGATGGCAGTCTGAGGCCGACCCCGACAAGACGAGTGGGATCGAGGTCGCGTTCGGTGCGATCGCGCCGAACGCACCGAAGTCGTTCTGACACATCGACACCTCGACCGCCACGGCGAGGGTTGGCAGAGTATGCGCGATGCGGTCGAGCGCGGGTGGGACCTCGGCCGCTACGTGGAGCAGGCGGCGGTCGAGCATGCGTGAGATGGCGTGCTCAGGGCAGATACGTTCGCCATCACCCCGTGGCAAACACGTCCGTTTCCCGGTCGCCGCCCGACCAGGGCGGCACGACCCGCTGCAAGCGTTCGGCCCGTAGGAAGTCGTCGCGTAGATCGTCGGGGAGTCCCTCGTACGGCGAGGTCTGGGAGGCATGGGTGGCCATCGCCTGCTCGCGCGCGCGACGATGACGTGCGGTGTCGATGACCGTGGTGATCAATTCCTCCGGGGTCCCCGGCACTTCCGCTGTCAGATGTTCCGACGACGGATTGTGTTGTGCGACATGGTTCAGCCAGCGTCGCATAAGATCCTGTGGAAGGCAGTGCAGATACACCCGGGGAACCGGCCACGCCGCTGTTCGGACCGCCGCGAGCGTCGCGTCCCGGATGCGGATGTGGTCGCGATGGCCGTCGCCGGCGTCGAGTGTGATCACCACGCCCGGGCGGAACTCTTCGACGCGCCGGCGGACCTGTGTGCTCACATCGTCGAAGGCGGCGCCGACGAGCGTATCGGGAGAGGCTCTCCCCGACATGCCGGAGTCGGTGTAACCGAGCAGGTCGATTCGGGAAACGCCGAGGAGCCGGGCGGCGTCGCGCAGCTCCCGTTCGCGAACCGTCGCCAGGTCTCCGGGTCGGATTCCGCTCTCCCGAGTGGGTTGGCCGGCCTCGCCGCGAGTGGCGCATACCACCGCGGTCACCGCGCCGGTGGCCGCGGCGTGCAAGAGCAACGAGCCGCATCCGAAGGTCTCGTCGTCGGGGTGCGCGACGACCAGCATGAGTCGGGGTGCCGTGCCGCTCATCTGGGCGGGCACAAGAACTCCTCGACGTGGCCGGCGATTTCGTCGGCGACCTCAAAGGTGGGGAAATGGCTGCGTGCGTCGAGACGCTGCACGTGAAACCACGGATGCTCGGAGGCAAACTGCTGCTGCGCGGTGAGCACCGCTTGGTCTGCGGGCTGCGCGTACACATGCAGTGTCGGACAGGGGGTATGGAGTGCCTCAAGTGCGGTGGCCGGGCTGTTCTCGGCGGTGAAGGATGCGGCGATCTCGCGACCGGCCCGACGCCAGTGCCGGAAGCCGTAACGTGCCATACCGGCAACGTACCCGTGCACCGCCGGGACGTCGACGTCCGTCGTCCACATGTCGAACAGCCCGGCCCGAACCTGACGCCATGAGTCCTCGTCCTGCAGACCGTGGAGCGCATCGATGAAGCCGGGCGGTGGGCCCAACGGCATCCAATCGAGCAGCACGAGAGCGGGAACCCGGTCGGGTCCGAGCCGGCGTCGAAGCTCGATCGCAAACCAGCCCGCGTGAGAAAGGGACAGCGGGACAACCTGCTTGACATCCGCGTCGGTGATCAGGGTGACGAGGTCGTCGACGATCGACGTCGAGTCGACCTGATCGCGGGGCGGGCTCGACGTGCCGTGATCGGGCAGGTCCGCCGACAGTGCACGCCGGTGCCGCACCAGATGAGGAAGAAGCGGGTCGAAAACCGTTCGGTCCCCGCACCAGCCGGGCAGGCACAGAATGGCCGGCTCGCCGGTCCCGACGTCGTCGTATCCGATATTCGTCACGCTCGCTGCGGTCATGGCGCACCTCCGGGGTCTCCAGAATACTGCCCTTTGCAGTATTCTGAAATCACTAGACACTGCCCTGGGCAGTATGTCAAGGTCGACTCATGGTGACGAAAAGGACGACGACGTCGTATGCCGTGCTGGGGCTGTTGTCGGTGAGGTCGTGGTCGACCTACGAGCTGGCCAAGCAGGTGCGCCGCAGCCTCAACTGGTTCTGGCCGCGGGCCGAGCGCAAGCTCTACGACGAGCCGAAGCGGCTTGTCGAGCAGGGTCTGGCCACCGCCGCGGACGAAGGACAGGGCAAACGGCCGAGAACCGTGTATGAGATCACCCCGGCCGGCCGGGACGCGTTGCGCGACTGGCTCGGCGAGCCTCCGGCGCCGCGCTCGGTGGAGTTCGAGGGGATGGTCAAGGTGTTCTTCGCCGACGCCGGCACGCTGGCACAACTCGTCGCCACGCTCGACCGGATCGAAAGTGAGGCGTCGGTGCGACTCGAAGCCATCGCGGAGTTCGCCGCCACGCGGCCGTTGCCCTTTCCGCGGCGCGGACACCTCAGTGCCGTGGGTCTGGCACTGCAGTTCGAACAGGAGGATGCGGTGCGTCGCTGGGCGAGATGGGCGCGGCGTCAGGCCGCGGCATGGTCCGCCGCTGACGATCCGGGGGAGTGGGACTACGCGGGAGTCCTCGAACGACTGGCCGATTCGCGATCAGGTGTGCGTGTCGGGGAGTCCGACGGTTAGCGCGGGCCTGAGTTTCCGGGTTCCGGTATCGATCGCGCCAGATCGCGGTGTCGCAGTGCGCCCCGGGAGGACTCGAACCTCCGACCTCCGGGATGAGATGGCCGTTCGGATGACACCAATGATCGGAGAGCCCCTGACCAGGGCGTGCGTCATTGACACTCACCGCGATGGCGACCGTTTGTGCCGGGCATAGACGGTTTGGCTTGAGGCCGCATTGGGCGAATCCCATCGCGGTAGATTGACCGTGGGAGCAGCTACATCGGGGATGCTGCTGACACGCGCGCGGCATCCTGACGCCGAGAATCAAAGAACCCATCGAAGGCCGACCCGAACCCGTCACCGCGGAGCGCCGCCGGCTGCATTGGGGCGAGATTTGCGCCTACGGCGGTCGTTCCGAAATCAGCCGAACTGATTGTAGTTCGAAATGGCTAACGAAGTCATCCAACATATCGCTGGGTATGTGGACCGCGCGTGGGAATTATCTAATAAGCCAGCTAAGTGGAGTGTGGCATATTACGCTGTGCAATGTTCGACCGGAATTTTGGTAAGTACGGTTCTGCTTACGTTGCGTTTCGGCGCAATTATTGAGTTTAAGGAGACCAAAGCGATGAACAAGCCTGTCAAGGTCATTGGAGGGCTTTTCGGCGCTGTCGTTGTGATAGGTGTCATCGGGGCAATCACAGGTGGTGGCGAGGACGATGCCAGCAATGCTGCAGCAGCCTCCAGCGCCACGACAACCGTGGAACAAGCGACCACTACCCAGGTGGTAGCCACCGAAGCAGAAGCACCCGCGACCGTCGACTCCACCCAAGCCGCGCCCTCACCCGCACCGTTTACCCCTGAAGTAACCCCTGGCCAAGCTAATGCTCTCGCCAAGGGCAAGCAGTACTTGAAGATGCAGGCGTTCAGCCACAGCGGCCTGGTTGAACAACTCGAGTACGAAGGCTTTTCGACGGCCGACGCCACTTACGGGGCAGACCACGTGGAAGCCGACTGGACTGAACAAGCTGTACGCAAGGGCAGACAGTACCTCCAGATGCAACCGTTCAGTCATTCCGGATTAGTAGAACAATTGACGTACGAGGGCTTTACACCAGCCCAAGCAGAAGCGGGAGCAACCGGGGCAGGCGTCTAATCCCGGAGGTCACTTCTAAACCCCTCTGGCCACCTTTCAACTCGGCGAGCGGGCTGACGCTGTCCTATGGCTGACGAAAATCTTACGTCCATTCTGGCGGCGAGGACTTTCCGAGTTTCGAACGTAGAGAAAAGGTCTGGGTGGTGCAGATGTTGTGCCAGGCCGATCGTCCATTTCCGGCGTGGAGGCGGTTGACATTTCGGCTCGTGTGCTAGTCCGCGGCGGCAGTTGCGAGTGCAGCACATACGGTATCGGGTGCCATCGAGTGCGAATCACGCTGCGTGTAGGTGTCGCGCCAATTGGATTCTGCATTGTGTTTGCGAGTGATGGTGGCTGTGGGGGATGGCCCAGCGTGTCAGCGCCGTTGCCCCAGACCGCATGCCTTGATACGGCAGGCGAGCGATCACGACGTCCGGTCGCATGGTCGTGACCACGGCCGTTGGATCTATGGTCCGAGCCGGTCCGACCCGGTGTCCTCCCACACGCGCGCCGCCCTGAGCGTGGTTGGTAATAAGACTCTGTTGCCGTCGTGGCCTCGTGGCGTGGGTGCCGTGGTGGCGGTTGGCTCGATGCAGATGCCGGAATGAGTTGTGGAGCCGGGGCGTATGCGACCAATTTCCGACTGTAGTCTCCGCGATCGAATTATAGGTCGTTTTGGTGAGTGCTCGGCATACTGTCCGACGTCTGGTCTATGGTCGTCAAAATGGTTTCCGTTGAAGGGATTGTTGGCGATGGCCGTAGCGGACGAAATCAAAACACTTGCTGCAAAGATCCGCGACAAGCGGGCAAGCATCGAAACTGAGGAAGCAACCAAGAACGCATTCATTATGCCGTTCATCTCGAACGTGCTGGGCTACGACGTGTTTGACCCGTCAGAGGTTGTTCCAGAGTTCACCGCCGATGTTGGTGTCAAGAAGGGAGAGAAAGTCGATTACGCCATCCTTATGGGTGGTCAGGTGCAAATTCTGATGGAGTGCAAGAAGATCGGTGATAGTCTCGACTTGCGGTATGCGTCTCAGCTGTTCCGCTATTTTTCGGTCACGTCGGCACGGATCGCTGTGTTGACGAATGGTCAGCAGTATCACGTCTATACCGATGGCGATATGCCGAACAAGATGGACGAGAAACCGTTCCTGATGTTTGACCTGCTCGACTTGGATCGCACTCTGCTACCGGAGATCGAGAAGTTGTCCAAAGGCTCGTTTGACCTGGATTCGGTGGTCAGTGCTGCGCAAGAGTTGAAGTACATAGGTGGTATCCGTCGTGTGATCGCCAACGAGATCAAGGAGCCTTCGGACGATTGGGTGCGGTACTTCGTTGGCAAGGTCTACGACGGCAAGGCCACGCAGCGCGTAATCGAGCAGTTCCGGCCGCTCGTGGTGATGGCTGCGGCGCAGTACATCAACGGCCAGGTTAATGATCGACTCAAGACTGCTCTTGGCGACGATGCCGACCAGGAGGCCGAGATTGTGACGCGTAGTGCGACACTGACGGCATCTGCGGCTGCTTCTGCCGAACCTGTGGCTGGTGCCGAGACGGCGATTTCGGTGACTGATCCTGACATTGTGACTACCGATGAAGAGCTGGACGGTTTCAACATCATCCGTGCCATCGCGGTGGCTGAGGTGGCGCCTGAACGCATTGTCTACCGGGATGCGAAAACGTACTTTGCAGTCCTGCTCGACGACAATAACCGCAAACCTATTGCCCGGCTGTACCTGAACGGGAAAAGTGTCAAGTACATGATGACCTTCGAGACGGGTAAGGATGGGACGCGCCGCGACATCGAATCTGTTGTGGACATCTACCGGCATGCCGATCACATTCGGTCCGTACTGCGCCAGTACGAGGGTGCCGTTGTGGCGACCTCACCCGCTAATCTTGACTGACAGATCAACACCTGGCCACCGTTCTTGACGTTGGGCCGGGATCAGCGTCGGGGGTCGCTGGGATGAGTGCCCTGGGCGTCGGTTGTCAGGTTCCCGCTTCAGTGATCGCTATCGTTAGGGTCTGCTGTCAGCCACGACAAATTGGGTTTGCACGGCCGCTCTGAGCCTCTTCGTTCGCCGCCAACGCCCCGGAAAAGGTGACCCGTTCGGCTGCATGGACGGCTCCCCGCATAGCGAAATGTGGAAATGTGGCGGTTGTCGCATCCGTCGGGTCCTGGTCGTGCAAATCCTATGGGTGGCGGATCAGCGGTACTCATGCGGCATACCAGGCGAGATGTACATCGAGTGCGCATGCGGCGACGGGGCATCACGTACAAAGAGGCCGCGGTGAATTTTTGCCAAGAAGAAGTGGCGCAGTGGGAAACTCCTGTTCACGAGGCATTTTCATATCTCGAACAGGTTTCTGAGTGCCCCCGGCAGGATTCGAACCTGCGACCAGCTGATTAGAAGGCAGCTGCTCTATCCCCTGAGCTACGGAGGCGTGTGGTGCTGCGCAATCTGCAACACGTTTTTCGTTCTCCGCAGTTCAGGCTGGCATCTCAAGGGATTAGACGGCCCTTGCTCTATCCACCTGAGCTACGGAGGCTGACCTGCCGCGGGGCGGCAGCGAGGGCGAGTATATCCCGTCTTAGAGTTGTTACATGACAAGCGCTGCTCCCACCGCCCCGGCCGGTCCAGGCCGGGACGCGATGACCGAGCAGCGCGGTGTGGTCGCCGCCCTGTCGTGGGCGCTCGGGTGGCTGGCCGGGGTGGTGGCGATCGTGGTCACCGCGCTCTCGGCGGCATCGGCCGTCGAACTCGCCGGCGTGCCCGATCCGGGCTGGCTCACCACGTACGGACTCCCCACGGTGACGGCAATCGGTGAGGTCAGTGCGGCGATCGCGGTCGGCGCGGCGGTGTTCGCCGCTTTCTTCGTGCCGCCGCAGGCCGATGATGTGCTCGACGTCGGCGGCTATCGGGCGATACGGATCGCTGCGACCGCATCGCTCACGTGGAGTGTGTGCGCCGTCCTGATGATCCCGCTGTCGATCTCCAACGTCAGTGGTCAACCGCTTTCCGAGACCGTCAAACCCGCGAACCTCATCAGCGCCTATCCACAGGTGGCCGACGCCCGCACCTGGTTGTGGACCGCGATCTTCGCGGTCGCCGCCGCGGCCCTGGCCCGCGCGATCCTGCGGTGGGGATGGACCGTCGCGGTGATCGTTCTCGCCGTGCTGAGTCTGATGCCGGTAGCCCTGGCAGGCCACTCGTCGACCGGCGGAAACCACGACCTCGCCACCAACAGCCTGATCTTGCACATTGTCGGCGCGACGGTATGGATGGGCGGCCTGGTGGCGGTGGTCACCTACGCGCTCGCCGACGGACGATGGCGCGCGCTCGCGGTCGGGCGGTTCTCGCGGGTGGCGTTCTGGTGCATCGTCGTCGTCGGGATCAGCGGTGTGATCAACGCGCTGGTCCGGGTTCCACTCGGCGACATGTTCACCGATATCTACGGTCGTCTGGTGCTGGCCAAGGTCGCGGCCCTGCTGGTTCTGGGCGCGCTCGGGGCGTGGCATCGGCGGGTGACGATCTCGCAGATCGAGAGCGATGGCCCCGGACGGTCGTTGTTCGTGCGGTTCGGGATCGTGGAGAGCCTGGTGTTCGCGGCCACGTTCGGCCTGGCGGTCGGGTTGTCGAGAACGCCGCCGCCGGCGGGGGACAGCGCGGACATCACGGCCGTCGAGAGCCAGATCGGCTACCGTATCGACGGCCCGCCGACGGTTGCCCGCATAGCGCTCGACTGGCGATTCGATCTGGTCTTCGGCACTCTGGCGATCGTCTTGGCCATCGTCTATCTGCGCGGTGTGGTCCGGTTGCGTCGGCGCGGTGATCACTGGCCGGTCGGGCGCACCGTGGCATGGACACTCGGTTGTGTTCTGTTGCTGTTCACGACGTCGTCGGGCCTCGGGAGATATGCGCCGGCGATGTTCAGCATCCACATGATCTCGCACATGCTGCTGTCGATGATGATCCCGGTGCTGCTGGTTCTCGGTGGCCCGGTCACCCTGGCGCTGCGCGCGCTGGCGCCGGCCGGGCGCGGCAATCCGCCGGGACCACGCGAGTGGATCCAGTCGGCCGTGCACAGCCCGGTGTCACGGTTCGTCACCAATCCGGCGATCGCCGCGATCCTCTTCGTCGGCAGCTTCTATGCGCTCTACCTCAGCGGGCTGTTCGCGACGATCGTGCCGTACCACGCGGCCCATCTGCTGATGAACGTCCATTTCCTGGTGAGCGGCTACCTCTTCTACTGGCTGGTCATCGGGATCGACCCAGCCCCGCGTCAGGTCGCGCCGGTGGCGAAACTCGGCATCGTCATGGGGTCGTTGCCGTTCCACGCGTTCTTCGGGATCGCGTTGATGATGACCAGCGGAATCATCGCCGAGACCTATTACCGCAGCCTCAACCTCCCGTGGACCTACGACCTGTTCGACGATCAGCGCGTCGGCGGTGGGATCGCTTGGGCTGCAGGTGAGATCCCTCTGGTGGTGATCATGCTCGCACTCTTGGTGCAGTGGCGCCGCCAGGACGACCGGCAGGCCCGTCGCTACGACCGCCGGGCGGATCGGGACCACGATGCCGACCTCGAGGGCTACAACGAGATGCTCAAGGAACTCAACAAGGGCGGCTGATCCCGGCGATCACCTCCGCGTTGTCCACAGATGTGCTCGCGGAGCGTTTCGGCTCTCTTTCCTGGTCCATGCTGGCTCCAGTCACGGACGACCGTGGCCAGGACGAATCGGAGGAGTCGAGCATGTACGAGACCTACACCACCGTGATCGGGACAGCGGTATCCGAACCACGCCGTCGTCACACCACGACCGGCGAGGAGGTGATCTCCTTCCGTGTCGCCTGCAACTCGCGCCGGATCGACAAGCGAACCCAGGAGTGGGTCGATGGGCCGACGTTGTACCTGACGGTGAGTTGTTGGCGGAAGCTGTTGGCCGGGGTCGGACTCGCCATCGCCAAGGGTCGCCCGATCATCGCGCACGGACAGATCAAGACCAACGAGTACGTCACAGCGGACGGGGAGAAGCGCGCCGACCTGGAGATGACCGCCACCGCGGTCGGGCTGGATCTGAGCCGGTGTGTGGTGAGCTACCAGGGAACGCCGGGCACCGCTGACTGTTCAGAGCCGTCGGCGGTGCATGCGCGCACCGCCGATGAGCAGCGTGCGGCCTGACGCTGTGCGAACGCTGATCAGGGGCGTCGGCCTCGACAGGACATCGTCAGTGGCGGGCGCGGAGTTCTTCGCCGCCGAAAATCAGGCGCTCGCCGAGGTCGGCCTGACGGGTGGCCTGGGTGACCTCGACGGTGTAGAGGTCATCGCCGATCTGACCCGCGATCTTGCCGAACATCCCTTCGTGTCGGCATGGGGTCCGATCACATGCGCAGATGACGGCGACGGGTTCGCCGACGAGGTGGCCAATCCTGTGACGGAACGAGGGGCCGGGCCCGGACTCGGTGCTCCCATCAGCCGTGCGCACCACGTTCGCGGACACCGTCTGCGTCGGTCCGGCCGCGCGAGATGAATCGGTGGCCTCGAGGGCTGCGCGGACACGGCGCTCGACCAGGAGTGGGACGAAATCTCGGACGTGTGCGTCGGCGTAGTCACCCAGGATCTCGCCGACGATCCGTTCGACCTCGTCTGGTGCACGATCTGGGAATGCGGTGCGGATCCGGTCTCTGACGTCATGGAGCTGTTGTTCTTCGTCGTACTCGATCACGAATCCAATGGTACTTTCCAGTCCATTTGTGCCATTGGGTAGAAAGTCCTGATCAGGGGGTGATTTCGGTGACGCTGATGCCGTGCGTGTGAGGCCCGATACCGGGTGACGGGACACCGCGGGGTGTCCGCAGCGGCGTCCGGACGCAACACACTAGGCTGGAACGAGTTGTGGCATCTGACCGGATGCCCCGAGTTGGCCGAAGAGATTCGCGCAGGAGCTCGATGCCGGCAACGAGACCGTCGGCAGAGGGACCGCGACAACCGACACGCAGGGTCTGAAGGAGATTTCGTAAGTGGCTGAGTTCATCTACACCATGAAGAAGGTACGGAAGGCTCACGGTGACAAGGTCATCCTCGATGACGTCACCATGTCCTTCTACCCGGGCGCCAAGATCGGCGTCGTGGGACCCAACGGCGCAGGTAAGTCTTCGATCCTGAAGATCATGGCCGGCCTAGACCAGCCATCCAACGGTGAGGCCTTCCTCGACCCTGACGCCACCGTCGGCATCCTGCTGCAGGAGCCACCTCTCAACGAGGAGAAGACGGTCAAGGAGAACGTCGAGGAGGGGATGGGCGAGATCAAGGTCAAGCTCGACCGCTTCAACGAGATCGCCGAGCAGCTCGCCACCGACTACTCCGACGAGCTGATGGAGGAGATGGGCAAGCTCCAGGAAGACCTGGACAACAACGACGCCTGGGACCTCGACTCGCAGCTCGAGCAGGCGATGGATGCCCTGCGCTGCCCGCCCGGTGACTCTCCGGTCACCCACCTGTCCGGTGGTGAGCGCCGCCGCGTCGCGCTGTGCAAGCTCTTGCTGCAGAAGCCCGACCTCCTGCTCCTCGACGAGCCGACCAACCATCTCGATGCCGAGAGTGTGCTGTGGCTCGAGCAGTTCCTCGCCTCCTACCCGGGCGCCGTGCTCGCCGTGACCCACGATCGCTACTTCCTCGACCATGTGGCCGGCTGGATCTGTGAGGTCGACCGCGGCAAGCTGATCCCCTACGAGGGCAACTACTCGACCTACCTGGAGAAGAAGGCCGAACGCCTCGAGGTGCAGGGCAAGAAGGATCAGAAGCTCCAGCGCCGGCTCAAGGAAGAGCTCGCCTGGGTGCGGTCGGGCGCCAAGGCCCGTCAGACCAAGAACAAGGCGCGTCTGGCGCGCTACGAAGAGATGGCCACCGAGGCGGAGAAGACGCGCAAGCTCGACTTCGAAGAGATCCAGATCCCGACTCCGCCCCGTCTCGGTGATGTGGTGGTCGAGGTCAACAACCTCGACAAGGGCTTCGACGGTCGCGTGCTGATCAAGGATCTGTCCTTCACGCTGCCGCGTAACGGCATCGTCGGTGTGATCGGTCCCAACGGCGTCGGCAAGACGACTCTGTTCAAGACCATCGTCGGACTCGAGGAGCCGGATTCGGGCACCGTGAAGGTGGGCGAGACGGTCAAGCTGAGTTATGTCGACCAGAACCGCGCCAACATCGATCCCAAGAAGAACGTCTGGGAGGTCGTCTCCGACGGTCTCGACTTCATCGAGGTCGGGCAGAACGAGATGCCGTCGCGCGCGTATGTGAGCGCCTTCGGATTCAAGGGCCCGGACCAGCAAAAACGTGCTGAGGTGCTGTCGGGCGGTGAGCGTAACCGGCTGAACCTCGCGCTGACGCTCAAAGAGGGTGGCAACCTGATCCTGCTGGACGAGCCGACCAACGACCTCGACGTCGAGACCCTCGGTTCGCTCGAGAATGCCTTGGAGAAGTTCCCCGGCTGCGCCGTGGTGATCTCGCACGACCGGTGGTTCCTCGACCGCACCTGTACCCACATCCTTGCGTGGGAGGGCAACGTCGCCGAAGGTCAGTGGTTCTGGTTCGAGGGGAACTTCGAGGCGTATGAGGCCAACAAGATCGACCGGCTCGGTGCCGACGCCGCCCGGCCACACCGGGTGACCCACCGCAAGCTCACCCGCGACTGACGACGACCGTGGTCGGTTGGTAGGGGCGGACACACCTCCCGAAGGCCGACCACGGCGCCGCGGTGGTCACTACCATCGCAGAGAGAGGGCTACATCCGGAGATTCCGGGTCACTGTCTCTCCCGCGATGGGGTGAGTACCGTTGCCGAATATGACATCGCTTCTACCACAAGCGATTGCGCGATACTTCAGTACGTCGTCGTCGGCCTTCCCGGACACCGGTCAACTGGCCGACCCCGCAGAGATCAACGCTGACGACGTCGCTCGGGTACAACGCCACCTCGAGGTCGCCGAACGGCGCGACCCCGGTGAGCGGATCGTCGATGTCGTCTCCACCGAGTCCGGCGGGGTCGAGGTCGTCGTCGTCAACGACGACATGCCTCTGCTCGTCGAGGCGGTGCTGGCCACCGTCGAAGCGCACGACCTCGTGGTCAGCCGCATCGACCATCCCGTGATCCCGGTGATCCGCACCGACGGCGGTGCACTGTCGGATTTCGGTGACGCGGCCGGATCGACCGCGGTCGAATCCTGGATCTTTGTCGTCGCTCTGTCGCGCCAACCCGACTTCGACGTCGCGGCATTGAAACGGGATGTCGCGGAGGTCATCGGCCGTGTCGCCGATGTCGACCGCGACGTGTCGGAGATGCGTACACGCCTGACGGATCTGGCCACCGAATGCGCCGCGGCGCCGATGTCGACGTCCAGTGGCCTTCTGGTGAGCGACCGTGGCGAGTACGCACGGTTGCTGGAGTGGTTCGCAGGAAACCACTTTCTTCCACTCGGCTTCTCCCGCGTCGACGTCGACGGCGCCGATGTGGGGGACAAACTCGGCATCTGGCGCACCGAGACCGTGTCGTCGAGCTTTCCGATGGTGTCGGCGGCCCCGCTGCTACCGCAGGTGTCACGCGTGTATCTCGAGACCGGGATTCAGCGTTCGAACTTCCCGACGCTGCTGCAGATCCCGGCGTTCGGACCAGACGGCGAGCATGTCGGCGAATGTCGGTTCCTGGGTACCTTCACCTCCTCAGGTCTGCACCAGATGGTGCTCGACGTCCCAGTGCTGCGCGCCAAGGTGCACGGAGTGCTCAGTCGGGCCAACGTCGATGAGGATTCGTTCGCCGGGCAGGCGATGCTCGAGTTGCTGCAGAACTATCCGCTCGTCGAGATGTTCGCCGCCACCGACGAGGAACTCGGCCGCCGCGTCGAGGCGATGCTCGACGCGGTCGCGACCCGGTCGTTGCGGCTGTTCGTCCGCACGAATCCCGGCGGTCGGATGGCGTCGGCGCTGGTCTACCTGCCGCGTGACCGCTACAACACCCAGTCGCGACTGACGTTGCAGGCGGGGCTGCTCCGAGCGCTCGGCGGCACCGCCATCGAGTACACGGCCCGGGTCAGCGAGATGCCCCTGGCGCTGCTGCAGGTGCTCGTCCGCGTCGACCCGGACGTCGCTCGCTCGCTGGGCCCCCTGGACACCGGTAGTCAGCGCCACCAGGAGATGCAGGCACAGTTGGCCGACTCGATCCGCAGTTGGGATGAGCGGGTCCGCGAGCTCGGCGCCGCGGTGGCGACGCAAGACCGTTCACGACAGTGGCCGGAGGGGGGCGTCGATGCGGTGTTGCGCATCCTGCCCTCGCTGCCTGATGAGTACAAGGAACAACGCACGCCGCGGGCCGCACTCGCCGACCTCATCCACGTCGCCCAGCTCGAACCCGGTGACCTGACGGTGACCCTCGGTCGGCCCATCGTCGGCGCCGACGACGACGGCGACATCGCGTCCGGCACGATCGCCGAAGGTGGGGACAAGCGCGTACTGCGCTATGAGCGCTGGCGCTTCACGCTGTATCTGTGTGAGGAGACGGCGACGCTGACCGACGTCCTTCCGGTCCTGCACAGCATGGGGCTCGACGTGCTGGACGAGCATCCGTACCATCTCATCCGGTCCGACGAAACATCCTGCTGGGCATATGAGTTCGGAGTGAAGCTGGCAGAGGGCATGTCGGTCGAAGTCGACTCCCTCGATACCCTCGAGCATCGCTTCACCAACGCATTCCGGCAGATCTGGCGTCGCAATGCCGAGGTCGATGACCTCAACGAACTCATCATCCGATGCGGACTGGACTGGCGATCGGCGGCCATGATACGCGCCTACGGCCGTTACCTGAGGCAGTGCGGATTCTCTTACACCACAAGCCATGTCGCGGCAGTGCTGGGCGAACACGGATCGGTGACACGGGGTCTCGTCGAGCTGTTCACGGCCACCTTCGACCCGGAAACCGCCGACGACGAGCGGCGCCGTGTCGCGCTCGAACGGCTGCGGGAGGGTATCGGCACCGTGATCAGCCTGGACGCCGACCGCATCCTGTCGGCGTTCGCGGCGGTGGTGACGGCGACGTCCCGGACCAATTTCTACGTCACCGACGACGACGGGCACCGACCGGTGATGTCGTTCAAGCTCCGTCCCCGCGAGATCTCGCAAACCCCTCAACCCAGGCCGATGCACGAGATCTTCGTGTACTCGCCACGGGTCGAAGGTCTGCACCTTCGGTTCGGCATGGTCGCACGCGGTGGACTCCGCTGGTCGGATCGGCGCGAGGACTTCCGCACCGAGATCCTCGGTCTGGTCAAGGCACAGGCGGTGAAGAATGCGGTCATCGTCCCGGTGGGTGCCAAGGGCGGCTTCGTCGTGAAACGGCCACCGGCGCCGACCGGTGAGGCCACGGCCGATCGTGACGCCCATCGTGCCGAGGGCATCGAGTGTTATCGGGCGTTCATCGCCGGCCTGCTCGATGTCACCGACAACATCGATCGGCAGAGCGGGGAGGTGCTCCCGGCGCGATCGGTGGTGCGCCGCGACGGCGACGATCCCTATCTCGTGGTGGCCGCGGACAAGGGCACGGCGTCGTTCTCCGACATCGCCAACGACGTTGCCGCGCAGTACCGATTCTGGTTGGGCGACGCGTTCGCGTCGGGCGGTTCGGCCGGCTACGACCACAAGGAGATGGGCATCACCGCGCGCGGTGCCTGGGAATCGGTGAAGCGGCACTTCCGTGAGATGGGTGTCGACACCCAAACCCAGGACTTCACCGTGGTCGGCATCGGCGACATGAGTGGAGACGTCTTCGGTAACGGCATGCTGTTGTCCGAGCACATCAGGCTCGTCGCCGCTTTCGACCATCGGCATGTCTTCATCGACCCGAATCCAGACGCGGACACATCGTTTCGGGAACGAAGCAAGTTGTTCGCCCTGCCTCGCTCGTCGTGGGCCGACTACGACACCTCGTTGATCAGTCCGGGCGGCGGCGTGTGGCCGCGCGATCAGAAATCGATCCCGATCAGCTCCGAGATCAGGGCGGCGCTCGGTCTCCCGGACGACGTGACCGACCTCGCGCCTCCCGAGCTCATCAGATCAGTGCTGTTGGCGCCGGTCGACCTGCTGTGGAACGGCGGGATCGGTACCTACATCAAGGCGTCCACGGAGTCCGATGCAGACGTGGGCGACAAGGCCAACGATGCCATCCGGGTGGACGGGGGCCAGCTGCGGGCCAAGGTCATCGGCGAAGGTGGAAACCTCGGGGCGACCGAACGGGGCCGGATCGAGTTCGATCTCGCGGGCGGTCGGGTCAACACCGACGCGATGGACAATTCGGCCGGTGTCGACTGCTCCGATCACGAGGTCAACATCAAGATCTTGCTCGACGGTGCCGTCTCGTCGGGAGACATCGCGGCCGGCGACCGCAACCAGATGCTCGAGTCGATGACCGCCGAGGTCGGTGATCTGGTTCTCGCGGACAACATCTCGCAGAACTCGGAACTCGGATTCTGTCGGGCGGTATCACTCGACCGCGTCGACGTGCACGTCCGCATGCTCGCCGACCTCGCCCGCAACTACGACGTCGACCTGCGCCTGGAGGCGTTGCCCGAGCCGACTCAGTTGGAGAAACGATTCGATGGCGAGTCCCATCGGGGACTCACGTCGCCGGAACTCGCGACGCTGCTGGCGCATGTGAAGCTGGCAACCAAATCGGATCTGCTGGTGACCGACCTGCCGGACAACGACGTCTTCGAGGGACGTCTGGCCGGGTACTTCCCGGTGCCGGTACGCGAGCGCCTGGCGACCGGGATCCGATCGCACCGGCTGCGGCGCGAGATCGTGACGACCGTGCTGGTCAACGACGTGATCGACAAGGCCGGAACCACCCACCTGTTCCGCCTCCGCGAAGGGGCCGCGGCGTCCACCGACGAGGGTGTTCGCTCCTACGTGGTGTCCAGTGCGGTCTTCGGTATGGATGAGTTGTTCGACCGCATCCTGCACGCGCCGGCGCCGGTGAACGTGGTCAACGAGATGATGTTCTACGCTCGGCGCCTGGTGTTCCGGGCGTCGCGCTGGCTGCTCGCATTTCGCCCACAGCCGCTCGCGATGGCCGCGGAGATCACCCGATACGGGGAGCGGGTCACGGAGTTGTCGGCACTCCTCGACAGCTGGCTGGGGCCGAGTTCGGAACTCGACGTCGACCAGCGTGTGAAGCATTATCAGGACGCGGGCGTGCCGCAGGATCTGGCGCACGATGTCGCGGTGAGCCTGCACCGCTTCTGCCTGCTCGACATCATCGACGCAGCAGAGATCGCCGATCGCGATCCGGTCGAGGTGGGGGAGGTCTACTTCGCCGTGATGGAGCATTTCGGCATCGAGGAGTTGTTGACCGCGGTCTCCGACCTCGAGTACGGAGACCGCTGGCATGCGCTGGCGCGCTTGGCTCTTCGCGATGACATGCACGGGGCATTGCGTGCGATCACGCTGAAGATCCTGGAGGTCGGCGAGCCCGACGAGTCCGCCGAGGAGAAGATCGAGGAGTGGGAGTTCTCCCAGTCGGCGCGTCTGTCCCGCATGCGGACGATGCTGGCCGACATCAACGAACTCCAGATGCCAGACCTCGCGACCCTGTCGGTGGCGGCGCGACAGTTGCGCAGCGTGATCCGGTGACCTGCCGGCCGTCACACCGGCCGTGCATGGGGGTCTGGGCGAACCGGTGACTGCTGCGAGCCACTCGGTTTATCGTTGGGCATGACCCGGACCGCGCTACGAATCTGTCCATTGTGTGAGGCGACCTGCGGTCTCACCCTGACCGTCGACGACAACGAGAAGATGGTGACCGCGCGCGGCGACGCGGACGACGTCTTCAGTCACGGGTTCATCTGCCCGAAGGGCGCGAGCCTTCCGCAACTCGACAACGACCCCGACCGTCTCGATCGACCGCTCGTACGACGCGACGGCCGGTTGGTGGAAACCGACTGGGACGACGCGCTGGGCGTGGTCGTCGACCGGCTCGGAAAGATCATCGCCGACCACGGTGGCTCGGCGGTCGGCGTGTACCTCGGCAATCCGAACGCGCACACCGTGGCGGGCGCCCTGCATGCGCCGGTGTTCGCGAGAACGATCGGCACCAAGAATGTGTTCAGTGCCAGCACACTCGACCAGATGCCCAAACAGGTGGCGCTCGGCTACCTGTACGGCAACCCGTTCGCCTTCGCTGTGCCGGATCTGGACCGGACCGAACATCTGGTGATCATCGGTGCCAATCCCGTCGTGTCCAACGGAAGCGTCACCACCGCTGCCGACTTTCCGGGAAAGCTGACCGCGCTGCGCAAGCGGGGCGGACGGCTGACGGTCATCGACCCGGCCCGCACGCGGACGGCGAAACTGGCCGACACCCATATCGCCCCGCGTCCGGGCTCCGACGCCGCGCTGTTGTTCGCGGTGGTGTACACGCTGTTCGACGAGGACCTGATCGCCGACGATCTGGGTGGCATCGCGCAGCATGTCACCGGGGTCGACACGCTGCGTCGGGAGGCCGAGCACTTCGCACCCGAACAGGTGAGTGCCCACTGCGATGTGCCCGCAGCCGTCATCCGCGATCTCGCCCGTTCCATCGCGTCGTCGTCGGCAGCGGCCGTGTATGGCCGGATGGGTACCACCACAGTGGATTTCGGCACGGTCACCAGCTGGCTCATCGACGCAATCAACGTGCTCACCGGCAACCTCGACAAGCCCGGCGGTGTGATGTTCCCGACGCCACCGACCGCGCCCGCGCCGCGTCCGCCGCGACCGGGCAGGAAGTTCCGGACCGGCCGCTGGCGCACCCGGGTGTCCGGACACCCGGAGGTGGCGGGCGAGTTGCCCGCGGCGGCGCTGGCCGAAGAACTCGACACGCCCGGGGAAGGGCGACTGCGCGCGCTGGTCACCATCGGCGGTAACCCCGTGCTGTCCGCGCCGGACGGTGAGCGTCTCTCGCGTGCCCTCGAGGGTGCGGACTTCGTGCTGTGCATCGACCCGTACCTGAACGAGACCACCCGTCACGCGGACGTGATCCTGCCGCCGCCGCCGCCGTCACAGGCCCCACACTTCGACTTCGTGCTCAACAATCTGGCGATCAGGGCCACCGCACGCTATTCGCCCCCGGTGTCGCCGGCCACCGATGGCCGCCCGGACGAATCGGAGATTCTCTGCCGGCTCGTGCTCGGTCTCGGCGGGTTCGGCATCGACGCCGACCCTGCATTGGTGGACGAGCAGGTCATCGGCATGACCCTGTCGAAAGAGGCGTCCGATCCGCACTCGCCGGTCGCCGGTCGCGACATCGACTCGATGGTCGCGATGCTGCCCGACGCCCCGGGTTACGAACGGCGCCTGGACATGATGCTGCGACTCGGGGCCTACGGAGATGCGTTCGGAGAACGTCCCGACGGGCTCACTCTCGCCACGGTGAAGGAATCGCCACACGGTGTGGACCTCGGGCCCATGCGGCCCCGACTCCCCGGCGTGCTGCGCACCGAATCCGGGAAGATCGAACTCGCTGCCGACGACCTTGTGGGCGATGTGGCCAGGCTGCGCGCCGATCTCGACCGGACGGTCGACGGGTTGGTCCTCATCGGTCGGCGCAACCTGCGGTCGAACAACAGTTGGATGCACAATCTCCCCGGGCTGACCGGCGGCAACAACAGATGCACGCTCCATGTGCATCCGGATGACGCCGCTCGGCTCGGGCTCGACGACATCGCGATCGTCCGGGGACCAGGCGGGGAACTGAAGGTGCCGGTCGAGATCAGCACCGACATCCGTCCGGGCGTGGCCTCATTGCCGCACGGGTGGGGGCACGACCTCGAGGGCACCCGGCTGAGTGTCGCAGCGACCGAGCCAGGAGCAAATGTCAACCAGCTCAACGACGGCTCGCGAATGGACCCGCTGTCGGGAACCGTGGTCCTCAACGGGCTACCGGTGGAGGTCGTTCCCGGCTGATCGGCATCACGATCCGTGCGGCGCCCTTGCGTAGGGTTGGACCCGCGGCATCGTGTCGTGGCCGCATGGACGACAGGGAAGGAGCACGCGTGCTCTACGAGGACGAGGGAACGAGAACCGAGGCCGGCTACGTCGTCAAGGTTCCCGTCCGATGGTCCGACATGGACGTGTTCGCGCACATCAACCATGCGCGGATGGTGACCCTGATCGAAGAGGCGCGTATTCCGTGGCTGTTCTACGACGAGCGTCCGACCGCGGCGTTGCGAGTCGGCTGCGTGGTGGCCGACCTGCACGTGAAGTATCGGGAGCAGGTGCGTCACGACGAAGGTCCGATCGTGGTGACCATGTACGTGGAGCAGCTGCGCGCGGTGGACTTCACCGTCGGATACGAGGTGCGCCGGGACGGCGACGACCCGGCCGGAAAGCCTGCGGTGACCGCGACCACCCAGCTGGTCGCCTTCGACGTCGATGCACAGCGTCTGCGCCGGTTGACCACCGAGGAGAGGGACTATCTCGCCTCCTTCCGGCGCGACCCCACGGTGGGCCGGTGACCGCGCCCGAACGCCACATCACGCTCGCCGGGCCGGGTGACCGGACCGATACGATGGCGTTTCTGGGCCGGGCGCTGCGACTCGACGACACCGCGGTGGTCCGTGTCTCCGCGCGGCCGGACGGTCTGATCGGCCTGTGGGTCAACACCGGGTTCGACGTGCTCGCGAGCCGATCGGTCTTCGGACAGATGCGGCCGTCCGACATCGTCTGTGACGCAGCCACATTGCGGATGTCGCTATCGTCGGCCACGGCCGGCTCCGCGGTGGATCCGGGGTTCGGTCTCGACAGTGCGTGGCGCGGGGCCCTGCCGGCAACGACCGGATTCACCCAGCTGGACGATGTCCCGGCGCGCAGCGTCGTCGAGTTGTCCAGGGGCGGAGCTCAACTCGCCCGGGATGAGGGCAGCGCGCACGGACCCGCCACCGGATTGCTCGATCAGGACGTGCTCGACGTGACGTCGGCGGACGGGAAACAGCGTGCGGCGGTGTCGATGCGGTCCCTCTTTGCCCTGACCGCGATGGGCTTCATCCGCGATGCAGACGGTCGTGAGGTGACCGAGACATCGTCGATCGAGCTCATCGATGCATCCGAGCCGGTTCGAATCCGTCTGTCCGGAGCGTGGATTCGGATCGACGCCCGCTTCGGCTCGGTGTTCCAGCGTCGCGAACGCCTCGCGATGACTCCCCTCTGACGCACGGCGTCCTCGCGTCCACGCCCACCCGGCGACACGTCGGCGGCCCAGCCCGTTCGTCCGTCGGTTCTGCGTTCGTCCGCGCGAGAAAATGTGAGGACGAGCTAAGATGCGACGGATGAATTGCGGGTGGCTTTTGTTCTTTGTGTTCAGCATTCCCACGTATTTCTGAACACAATGAACGTAATTCGTAAAATAGGTCTTTGGTCCCTAATCATTCTGCGCTGAGCGATGCACGATGAGTGAGCAAGAAAGAACAACTCATCAATTCCTCAACGAAGCGGAAAGAAGAAATGACCACGAACGACGATCCGACCACCACTGCTGCGGCCGAGCGCGCCACCAAGCGGCGTCGCCGCAAGGCGTTACTTGCGTCAGGGGCGGTGCTCGGCGTCGGTGCCGTGATCACTCTGGCGGCGTGGAACGACTCGGTGTGGGGCAACGCGATGTTCGGCACCGGCGAGAACTCGTGGAACGTCGAGGCCTCCTTCGACCGCGGCGGTACCTGGGCCGAGTTCGTCACAGAAGACGATTCCGGCACCATGCAGTTCAACCTGGATTCGCAGGCTGACCCGGCTGCGTTGATGCCTGGCGACTCGGTCACCGAGATCGTGGGTCTGCGAGAGACCGAGCGCAACATGGACTCCAAGATCATCGTCAGGGCCCCGAAGGTCAATGCCAACACGCTCGCCCAGGCATTGACGGTCAAGATCGAGGATCTGGGCGTGCTGCAGAGCGGTAACGGGAGACCCATACTCGCCGAGACCTCACTCGCGGGCGGTCAGGATTCCGCCGAGATCACCCTGCCCAAGGGGGGCGAGACGTTCCTGAGGTTCACCGTGACGCTGCCGAACGGGACGCAGCCGTCGAAGTTGGCCAAGACCGTCGACGCAGCATGGCAGATCACGGCCGAGAGCCTGGACAAGTAGTCGATTTCCATGGCGGACGGACCGGGCCGCGCATCGCGGGGGATGCGCGGCCCGGTCCGTGCCCACGGCCATGACGCGCCGTGCACAAACGGCTTCGACGACCGGGTATCTCAACCCCGAGCCCACCCGTACCCACCCACCTCTGACCGGGCAGTTCCCGATGACATGCATCTATCCACCACCTGACATCACACCGTCCACCACCGCCAACCGAGCCACCCGGCGCAGCCGCCGTCGGCGCGCCGCGGCAGCCGCGATCCTCGCCGCATCACTGAGCGCCACACTCGTGGCCCTGCAGGTGCCCGGCAAGGCCGGCGCGCAACCGGTTGCCCCTGCGCCGGCAACAACGTTCAACCTGTTCATCCCTGGTACGTGGGAGACCGATCAGTCGGCTGATCCGCACATGGCCACCGGGATGCTGGCGCCGGTCGCACAACGCATCAAGCGTGACCACGGCGATTCCGCTGTGATCGAGTTCCTGCCGTACGTGGCACGCGCCTTCTACAACGGGCAGAGCTATGCCGCGAGCAAGGCGTCCGCCGTTGCCAGTGCGTCGGCGGTGTTGCGTGACTACGCCGCTGCCCATCCCGACGCCGACTTCACCATCAGCGGCTACAGCCAGGGTGCGGATGCCGCAGGCGATCTGGCCTCGGCCATCGGCAACGGGGAGGGCCCGATCCCGGCCGACAAGGTCCTCGCGGTCGGGTTGCTCGCCGACCCGCGGGCCGGCACTGCTGGTGAAACGGTCGTGGGGCCGCGCCGTGCGGGCACCGGTATCGCAGATCCCCGTCCCGAGGGCATGGGCGCGCTGTCCGGCCGCGTCGACACGATCTGCGACCCCGAGGACCTGTATTGCTCGGTCGACAAGGCCCGCAACCCTCTCATCGGCAAGATCGGCACGCTGTTGGGTTCGTCCGATGAGGAGGCGGCGGTGGCTGTGGCCGAAGCGGAGGACGCCGTGAGTGTGCTGACGCCGGTCGACCTCCCCGCGATCATCGATGCGCTCAACCGCCTACCACGGAGACGGTGGCCGTCGGCGATCTGACCGCGGCACACGTCATCGCCGGCGACCTCAACAATCGGCTGCATCCCTTGGTCGAGCTCGCCGCGCGCGTCGACTACGCGACGGTCTCCAAGGTGCTGGCTCTGATCCCGGACGAGACAGGCTTCACCAAGGTCGCCTCACTGCTCACCGCCATGCTGGCCCGCCTCGACATCGTCCGGGCCGCGACCCTCGCCGGTGACGTCCAGGAGCTGGCCTGGACACTGATCAACCCCGCGGACCCGGCAGCGACTTCGCAGACCGCCACGTCCACCGACTCGATACCCGCCGATGGCGCACCCGGCGACCCGTCGCCATCGGCACCCGGCGAGCCGGCGCAGAGCCCAGGGGCAACGGCCGCGGCGACCCAGAATGCACAGACGGCTCGTCAGGCCAGGAGATCGGATTCCTCCGATTCTGAGCCCCGACCAACACCTGCTGTTCCGCCACCAGCAAGCCCTCCGGCCGCCGTCGGTCCGGCGGCACATGCGGACCTGTTGGCCCGCCTTGCCGAGATCGGCAGCGAAGCGGCCATCCTGGCCTCCGAATTCGTGAGCGGTACCCATGTACCCGATGGCGCAGTGACGAGCATCGGTAGCGACCTCGCCGGTATGGCGGCGGAATTGACCCGTATTGTCACGGACTGCGCAATCTCCGATCCGGCCACCCTGATCCGAGATGCCATCAGCGCCGCAACCTTCTACACCGACCAGAGCCACGCGAGCTATGACTCACTCGTCGTCGACGACCAGGGGCACGACGCCGTGACTGGCTGGGAGCGTGGCTGTCCAGCAGCATCGACGAGGCCGACGCAGGACCTCCGTGATTCCGCGAGCTCGCCCCTCTCGGCGCGCCGGTAGCTCTCTTCTCGGGGGCCGGCGAGAAGGGGTGAGCGATGTTTTCGAATGCCCTACGAGATGCAATTCAGATGATCCGGTGAACATTATGAACGAAACCGTGTTTGGCTGCGAAATGCCTTCAGTTCGCCGTTCATGGAGAGTAACTTACTAGCTGGTAAGAACGCTTTTTGGTTCACGACGATAATGATTCGAATACTCAGAGAAAAGCCAAGGAAATGACCACCACCGAACCCCTTCTCCCGAACACGAATACCCGACCCGACGATGCGGTGCCGGCGCGGCCGCGGCGCACGGTGGGGTCGGTGATCGAGAGCGTGGTGTTGAACGTGCTGGCGGTGTTCGGTGTGCTGTGCATCGGTTTGACGATCATGGCGTTCGTCGGGAGTTATTCGATCATCATGTTCAAGACGGGGTCGATGTCGCCCACGATTCCGCAGGGATCTATCGCGATAGTGCACGAGATCGCTGCCCCCGACATCAAGGTGGGCGATGTGGTCACGGTCGATCGGCCGGGTGAGAAGCCGGTGACCCACCGCGTGATCGAGGTACATCCGCAGACCGGTCAGGAAGTGTTGATCGCGATGAAGGGTGATGACAACCCGATTCCCGATCCCGGCATGTATCGCGTGACCAGTGTGCGCAAGGTGATCTGGAGTGTGCCGGGGCTGGCGCGCCAGATCGTGTGGTTGTCGAATCCGTTTGTGCTCGGCGGGATCACCCTGGCAGCAGCACTGTTGGTGCTGTGGTCATTCTGGCCACGACGACTCAACTGAGCATCGCGTTCGACCCGTATTTCTACTGCTGTTCCAATCCTGTTCCTTCTCAAACGAATCGAGATACTCCCTGCCGGGAGGCCCGTCATGACCCACCGTAAGTTGACCGTTCTCATCGGTGCGCTGGCCGCGCTCGCTGCCGCGCTGTTCGCCTCCCAGGCCGGTGGCGTGCTCGCCGCATGGCAATCAGCAGTCTGGGGCGGTACACAATTCGGACGCGGCGAGTACACCGAGGGCTACACCCGAGCGGTCGCCGCGCACGGATCCATCAACGGCCGTGCCGTCTCTGCGGCTTACGCCGAGCACACCCACGAGAACCCGGGCAGCACCATCACCGGCTGGCAAGACGACTCGACAACCGCGGTCATCGGCATCAACAGCCTGAAGGTATCCGGCAACGTGACCGCCAGTCACGACCCGACAGGATCTGCGGATAACACGATCGCCAAGGCGGAGATCAAAGATCTTGCTCTGAAACTGACCAACCTGTCGTTGGGTCCACGGGTGAAAACCACCGGTACGCTGATGACAAGTGCATGGTGCCCGCTCGACGGGAGCCGTCCGTTGGCCATCGCGGCTCGCGGTGGCACCGTGGAGGTCGCGGACCACACCATCGCGATCCCGTCCGCGAACTCGTCGACGCCGATCGACCTGAACTTCCTCGACCCGATGCTCGGGCAGCGCCGCGTGCGCGGCGAACTGATCACCACGGTGACCACCACATCGCAATCGGCCGGCTCCGCACTACGCCTGGTCGCCACCGAAACAGACATTCTCGGTTTCGAGAAGTGGACGATGGACATCGAACTCGTCCGCGCCGAATGCGGTATCGACGTGCCCATGCCCGCCTTCGGCTCCGCGGTCACCTCCGCTCCGTCGAGTCTGAGTGACGAGCCGGACGCCGAGGAGCCCGACGAGTTCACGATCGAGGCACTCGATGACGAGGACTCTTCGGAAGGTGACGTCGAGGAGGCCGATACCCGGGAAACCGATCCCGAAGCAGCTGACTCCGAGGGAGCCGTCGTCGAACCCGACATCGCGGATGAGAAACTCTCAGACGCTCAGGCAGCCGAAGCGGAAGCGAAGGCGCCGGGTCCGCAGGCGCCTGTCGACGTCGCACTGAACGTGCCGTTCGACGTGATCGCCACCGACGGAACCAAACTCGGCAGAGCGACCATTCACGAGGTCGATGCGAGCACGCCGGCACCGGGTGATCCGGTTACCGTGGCTGTGCGGATGACGGTGGACACCACCGACCATGATGGCGAGAGCCGGTTGTCGACTCTGGCCGCCGACAGCTTCCGTCAACTCGTCGGCGGGACTCCGAGTCCGGTCCAAACGGTGGCGACCACCCGCGGGCCTGTCCTGCCGGCCAGCGTGCAACCCGGGACCTCGAGTACCGGCTGGGTCACGTTCACCACCCAGCCCGATACGGGCTCTGCCGCTTGGCAGCCCGCGGGCACCTCGGGGTTCACCTTCGCGCTGCCCGCCCCGACAACACCCAATCCGCCGCCGGTGACCAACCCGGAGACGCCACAGGTGCCCGATCAGCCGGGCGACCCGGACGGCCCGGACCCCGGCACTCCCGACCCGGAACCCGACGAGCCGGACGTCGAGGAGCCGGAGGCGGACACAGAAACCGAAACGGAGACCGATACGAAACCGTCGACGTCATAGCAGCCCGATCACAACCGGAGGGGCGGCGAGCACACCTGCTCGCCGCCCTCTTGTTCAACTCCGAAAACGACTCCGTTTTGATTCATTCATTCGGGTTCATTTCTGCAGTCCGAAATCGCCGGGATTTTTCCCTGAAATCGCGCGAGAAGGAATCCTGCTCTGAACACAATGAACGTAAATCGTAGTTGGGTCTTTGGTCCCTAACTATTCTCTGCGGGGAGATGCACGATTAATGAGTAAGAAGATGAAATACTGACCAATCCACGAGAAAGAGAAAGTTGAAATGAGCACGAACAACGATCCGACCACCACTGCCGCGGCCCAGCGCGCCACCAAGCGGCGCCGGCGCAAGGCACTCCTCGCGTCGGGCGCGGTGCTCGGTGTCGGTGCCGTGATCACTCTGGCGGCGTGGAACGACTCGGTGTGGGGCAATTCGATGTTCGGCACCGGCGACAACTCGTGGAACGTGGAGGCCTCGTTCGACGGGGGCACCACCTGGGACGACTTCGTCGAGCAGGGCGACGCCGGCTCCATGCAGTTCAATCTCGATCAGGTCGATCCCGGAAACCTGATGCCCGGTGACAAGGTGTCCGCTGTGGTCGGTCTGAAGGAGACCGATGGCAACATGGATTCCGAGATCACCGTGAAGGCTCCCGTGGTCAGCCCGCTGCCGAACACTCTGGCCGACAACCTGTTTGTCGAGATCGAGGATCTGGGCAGCCAGAAGGGTGGCGCCGGAACCATCATCCTGCTCGACTCCGCGTTGTCATCCGGCAATCATTCCAATACCGTCACGCTTCCCGCGGGCACCACGAAGTACTTGAAGTTCACCGTGGAGTTGCCCGACGGCACTCAGCCCTCGAAGCTGGCCAAGGAGGTCAACGCATCCTGGGAGATCGATGCCCTCAGCGTCGACAACCAGACTCCGTAATCGGCTCTGGACCGCGACATCACTCGGGGCGCGCACCGCGAAGACGGTGCGCGCCCCGACTGCACACCTGACCCTGGAAGCACTGAGAAGATCGGCGCCGGTATTCTTCCGTCGGTTTCGTGTTCGTCCGTGCGAAATAGCGCGCGAACGAATAGGGAACCGACGGAGGAAAGCCGGCGGGCGCGATGGCTCCTGCCGAAAAGCGGGTCAGACCAGCCAGGCGGCCGAATTCGGCGCCAGCTGCCCGTCGATGAGCGGATAGCTGCTCAGCAGGACCTCGCCGGGCGGCAGCGGGACCGGCACATCACTGGTGTTCAGGGCGCAGGTGAGGTGTCCCTCGGACCGCCGAAACGCCAGGCAGCCCTCCGGAGCGCCATACCATTCGACCGTGTCGCCCGCGAATTCTTCACGCTCGTATCGCATCTCGAGCGCCTGACGGTACAGCGACAAGGTCGAACCGACGTCCTCGAGCTGTGCCTCCACGGTGAACCGCGTCCAGGAATCGGGAATCGGCAGCCAGGTGTCCGGGGCGGTGCTGAACCCGAATGGCGGCTCGAATCCCTCCCACGGCAAGGGAACCCGGCATGCGTCGCGTCCGCGCTCGGCGTGGCCGGACCGCTCCCAGACCGGGTCCTGCAGCGCCTCGTCGGGCAGGTCGGCGTTCGGCAACCCCAATTCCGCGCCGTTGTAGATGAAGACCGTGCCCGGCAGCGCAAGTTCGACGAGGAGCATTGCCCGCGCCCGCAAGATCCCCAGATCGACGTCGACAACGTCTTCGGACAATTGCCCGTATCGGGTGACCTCGCGGTCGACATCATGGTTCGACAATGTCCATGTGGGTGTGCCGTTCACAGACAGGACGGCTTCCAGTGAGTTCTCGATGGCGCCGCGGATCGACTCAGGGTCGAACGACGCCTTCGCCAACCGGAAGTTGAAGCCGAGGTGCAACTCGTCGGGCCGCAGGTACTCGGCGAATCGCTCGTTGTCGTCGACCCAGATCTCGCCGACGTTCGCGGCGCCGGGATATTCGTCGAGGACCTTGCGGATCTTGCGATGGATGTCGTGCACCGCGTAGTTGTTGAACCGCGGGTCATCGTCCTTGTTCTCCAGCAGGCCGACCGTCTCGAGGTCCATGTCGGGCAGATCCGTGGGCTTGGCCATCCCGTGGGCGACGTCGATCCGGAACCCGTCCACGCCGCGGTCGAGCCAGAATCGGAGAGTCTTCTCGAGATCTTCGAAGACCTCGGGGTTCTCCCAGTTCAGATCGGGCTGCTCGGCAGCGAAGATGTGCAGGTACCACTGGCCCGGAGTCCCGTCCGCGGTCGGGACCCGCGTCCACGCGGGCCCGCCGAACACGCTCTGCCAATTGTTGGGCGGCGCGTCGCCGTTCTCCCCGAGGCCGTCGCGGAAGATGTAGCGGGCACGCTCCGGGCTGCCGGGCTCGGCGGCCAGTGCCTCGACGAACCAGGCGTGCTGGTCGCTGGTGTGGTTGGGGACCAGGTCCATCGTGACCCGGATGTCGCGGTCGTGCGCGTCGGCGATCAGTTGGTCGAACAGTTCGATGTCGCCGAAGATCGGATCGATGTCCCGTGGATCAGAGACGTCGTAGCCGTGATCGGCCATGGGGGAGCGCATGATCGGGCTCAACCAGATGGCATCCACACCGAGGAGTTCGAGATACCCGAGCTTGTCGATGACCCCGGCGAGGTCGCCGATGCCGTCGCCGTTCAGGTCGGAGAACGATCGCGGGTAGATCTGATAGAAGATCGCCGATTTCCACCAACTGGTGTCGTTGGGATCGAGCTGGGTGGCCGTGGATGCAGGCACAGGCGCTCCGACGGAATTGTCGGCAGTCTCCTCGGCCCCGTCGGACTCGGCCTGGTCGGACTCGGCCTCCTCGTCAGACTCGGCCCCGTCGGCTACATGCTCGTCGGCTACAACCTCGTCGGCCGATGACTCGTCTGCCTCGCCTGCCTGCTCGTCTGTTGCCTCTTCGTCTGTTGCCTCTTCGACTGCTTCGTCGGCTACTGCTTCGTCGACTGGGGCTTCGTCGGCCGGGGCTTCCTCGACTGGGGCTTCATCGCGGTCGCCGTCCTCGTCGCCACCGTCTGCCGACTCGTCGGTCGCCGCGAGCGCGCTGTCGCCATCGCCCTCGGTACCGGTCGGCGAACCTGCTGCATCGTCGTCAGCGGTGTCATGTTCTTCGGCGGCGGAGTCGCTGACATCCACGGTGTCGCCGTCATCGAGATCGTCAGAACTGTCGACATCCTCGACATCGCCGTCCGTACCCGAAGCGCGGTCATCTGCCCCGACTTCTTCGTCCCCGACTTCTTCGTCCCCGACTTCTTCGTCGCCGATCTCATCGGCCGGCGCCTCGTCTGTGTCAGGAGTATCAGCAGAATCAGTCGTCTCAGCAGAATCGGTCGTCTCAGCAGCGCCTGACACCTCAGAGGTCTCACCGGCCTCGCTCGCACCGTTGTCCGTGGTCTCGCCCTCGGACGACGGAATGCTCTCGTTGTCGCCGGCATCGGCGGCCGATGCCTCGTGGGCGCCGTCGGGATCCGGCTCGGCGGGGACAACGTTCGATGTCTCGTCGCTCACCGTCGTCATTGTGCCTTACCTGTGTTTTCGGTGAGAACTACAGGTCGGGTCGGCGCGTCGCGGCGACGCGGGTGGCGTGTCAGATGGGCGAGTTCATCATCGAGTTCGCGGCCATCTCCATGTAGTCGACAAGTGCCCGACGGTGTGGGTCGTCGAGGGTCTGCGCGTCGATCGACGCGATCGCGGTGTGCATACACCGCAGCCAGGCATCGCGCTCGATGGGGCCGATGCGGAACGGGTGGTGCCGCATGCGGAGCCGCGGATGACCTCGCTCGTCCGAATAGGTGCGGGGGCCGCCCCAATACTGTTCGAGGAACATCCGGAGTCGTCGCTCGGCCGGGCCGAGATCTTCCTCCGGGTAGAGGGGGCGGAGGACCTCGTCGGCGGCGACCTCTTCGTAGAACCGGGCGGTGAGCTTGTGAAACGTATCCGCCCCGCCGACCTCGTCGTAGAAGGTGCGCTGCGTCGCGGGAACGCTTGATGAGATGCCGCCGGGGATGTCTGTGCTCACGCCCCCATTGTCCTGACGAGCGCGGTGGTCCTCAACACCGTGGCGCCGGTGACACGACCGTCATCGGGTGTTCACGTTGCCGACCTGCGTTGACACGCAGAATTGTCGTGCAATCGTTGGTGTTCCATGGTCAACTTGACCTCGTCGGTTGCAGGCGGGAGACGCGTATGACGAGTAGGGGCGCAGGGAAGGCGGCATCGGCCGACGGTGCCCGTCAGCGTGTCCACGCGCTGACCACCGTTCCTGGGGGCCGCGCGGGCCCCCACTCGGACACCGTGAGCACGCTGGGTCCGGCCCACTCGGGATCGCTCTGGGGACGCAGACGGGTGCTCCTGCTCAACGCCACATACGAACCACTGACCGCGGTCTCGTTGCGGCGTGCGATCGTGCTCGTGCTGCGCGAGCGGGCCGATGTGGTCCATGCCGACGACACCGGCCTGGCCGTTCATTCCGCCGACCTCTCCGTGCCGATTCCGTCGGTGATCCGGTTGCGAAACTTCGTGAAGGTTCCCTACCGCGCCGTGATCCCGATGACGCGCGCCGCCCTGATGCACCGGGACCGTTTCCGCTGCGGGTATTGCGCGGGCAAGGCGACGACGATCGACCATGTGGTGCCACGGAGCCGCGGAGGGTCGCACACATGGGAGAACTGCGTCGCATGCTGTGCGAGCTGCAACCACCGCAAGGCCGACCATCTGCTCAGCGAATTGGGCTGGACCCTGCGCATCAACCCGACGCCGCCGAAGGGGCGCCACTGGCGACTACTGGCCACCGTCAAGGAGATCGATCCGGTGTGGTCGCAGTACATCGGCGAGGGTGCGGCCTGAGGAATTCGGTTGCCCGACCGGTCTACGACGCACCGTAGGGGTCGCTGCTCCCGGTCCGCAATCGTGGGCTAGATTGATCACACGACCTGCACCGCGACCGCGGGCGGGCCCAGCACCGACCGATCGAAAGGGTGACATGGAAGACCTGATCGTCCCCATCGGAGTGCCTGTCACGATCATCTGCATCATCGCCGTCGTGGCATGCGTCGTCGCAATGGCGTTCTCGTTCGGACTCAAGTATCCGAAGGTGCAGAACTACACCCTCGATCAGCAGTGGGAGCACAAGCCGCTGCTGTTCAGTGCCACCGACATCGAACCGATGGCGTTGGCGCATCATGCGGAAGCGACCGACGTGGATGGAGGCTCGGCAAGTGGCAAGTGGTGAGGTGGTTCCAGGGCAGCACGGCGACGTCGCCGTCACGTCGGCGGCATCGAGTGCGCTCCCGGTCGGGACGGTTGTCACCAACAGCGGACGAGTCTCGGCGACCCGGTTCCCGGGGCAGGCGCCGACGACCCCGCCCTTCACTCGCGAGGAACTCATCGGCCTCGACAACGCACTGAAGGACGCGAGCGAGAAAGCGTATGTGCGCTTCTCGGTGTACATCGGCGAACTCGGGTCGGACGCGATGGCCGACGCCCGCGCGATCCTGTTGCGCGCACCGGAGCCGGCTCACGGCGCTCTGATCGCGGTGTCCCCGAACACACACGACGTTGTCGTGGTGTCGGGCGTCAAGGTCGCCGACCGGGTGAACGACCGGGTGGCACAACTCGGTGTGACGGCCGCGGTGACCAGCTTCCGTCAGGGCGATCTCATCGATGGTCTCATCGCCGCGCTGCGGGTCATGTCGACTGCGGCCGCTGCTTCCTGACCGACCAGTCATACGTCCGACGCCGGCTGCTACCCGTGGGTAGCAGCCGGCGTCGTCTTTTCGATGGCCGACTCATTGTGCGGCGAGCACCGGTTCCTCTCGGCGGGTCTCGCCGGGCAGACGACCGACAGGATCGTCGTCCACCATGTCCGATTCGTTGAACGGGGCCCGGCCGGCGAGTACGTTGTCGACGCGGTCGCGGTCCACGGTGCCGGTCCACGAGCCGACGAGCAGGGTGGCCACCGCGTTTCCGGAGAAGTTGGTGACCGCGCGGGCCTCGGACATGAACCTGTCGATCCCGACGATCAGACCGACGCCGTCGAGCATCTCCGGGCGGTGAGCCTGCAAACCACCGGCCAGCGTGGCCAGACCTGCACCGCTGACACCGGCAGCTCCCTTGGACGCGATGATCATGAATGCGAGCAGGCCGATCTGCTCACCGATCGACAGCGGGTCACCCATCGCGTCGGCGATGAAGATCGACGCCATCGTCAGGTAGATAGCGGTGCCGTCGAGGTTGAAGGAGTATCCGGTCGGGACGACCACGCCGACGGTCGTCTTCTCGACGCCGAGATGCTCCATCTTCGCGATCAGTCGTGGCAGCGCCGACTCCGACGACGATGTCGCGAAGATCAGCAGGTACTCGCGAGCGAGGTAGCGGACGAGACGGAAGATCGACACCCCGGCCACCGCGCGCAGCAGTGTGCCCAGCACCCCGAACACGAACACCACGCAGGTCAGATAGAACGCCAGCATCAGGATCAGGAGCTGCTGGACGGCGGCCCATCCGGTTTGGCCGACGACGTTCGCGATCGCGCCGAATGCGCCGATGGGTGCCACCCACAGGATCATCGACAGCACCTTGAAGACGAGTTTCTGGAAATACGAGACCGCTGTGAGGACCGGCTCTCCGGTGCGGCCCATGGCCTGGATGGCGAAGCCCACCAGGAGCGCCACGAACAGGGCCTGCAGGACGTTGCCCTCGGTGAGCGCCGACAACATCGAGGTCGGGATGATGCCCTCGACGAATGCCATCGTTCCACCGGATTCATGGGCCTTCTCGGCGAGTTCCGCACCCTTGCCGAGCGTCGCATCGATGTTCAGGCCTTCGCCGGGCTTGATCACGTTGCCGACCACGAGGCCGATCGCGAGAGCGATGGTCGACATCGCGAGGAAGTACACGAAGGCGAGCCCGCCGACCTTGCCGACCGTGGCCGCTTTGCGAACGGATCCGATGCCCAGCACGATCGTGCAGAAGATGACCGGCGCGATCATCATCTTGATCAAGCTGACGAACATGGTGCCGAGCACGCCCAGGTCCTTGCCGATCCCGGGTGCGACCAGGCCGACCACGACTCCGGCGACGACGGCGACGATGACGGCGATGTAGAGCCAATGGGTGCGGTCGCGCTTCTTCGGGGTGGCCGCAACGTCGCCGGTGGGCACCGCCGGGTCGGCAGGCTGTGCCCTGCGTGGTCTCATGTTCATGAAAAGCCCTCTCCTCATCGAGTCGCTTGGACCAGTGGACACCGGTCGGTGTAAGGATTGTGGGACGAACCGGTGATGCGGATCACGTTTGAGTTCGTTTCGTTCACCACTAGTCGAGAAGTGAGGGTCAGATGCCCAGCGTGAGGCCTCGAACCCTGGCCGGCGAGGCTGTCGCGTGGCTGCTGGTCCTGGTCGTGGTGATCGTCATGTCTGGAAGCGTGCTCGCCGTGGTGGACGCACGGCTGGACGCCGAGCGCACCGCTCGACGGCAGGTCACGGCGGTCGCGGTGACTGTGGCCGATGCGCCCTCGACAGCGGCGGCGTTGATGTCCGACAACCCGACATCGGTGCTGCAGCCGATGACCGAACAGGTGCGTCGGGCCGCGGGAGTCGCGTTCATCACGATCATGGCTCCCGACCGCACCCGTTACACCCACACAAATCCGGCGCTCATCGGCAGGGACTACATCGGATCAGTCCGACAGGCCCGCAGCGGCTCGGTGTACACGGAGACCTACACCGGCACGCTCGGTCCCTCCATCCGCACCATCGCACCGGTACGTGCACCCGACGGACGGATCGTCGGACTCGTCGCGGCAGGCATCACCCTTGACACACTGACCCAGAGTTGGGTGGAACAGCTCCCGCTGATCATCGGGATCGCACTCGCCGCGCTGATCACCGCGGGGGTGGGCTTGTGGTTCATCAGACGCCGTCTGCTGCGGCAGACCGGAGGCCTGGCACCCGAGGATCTCCGACTGATGTACGAACACCACGACGCGGTGCTGCACGCAGTCCGCGAGGGTCTGGTCGTCACCGAGAAGGGCCAGGCGGTGCTGGTCAACGACGAGGCGCGGCGCCTGCTCGTCGATGCGGCCGACGCCGTGGATACCGTCGACCTGCCGGCGTTCCTCACCTCGGGTGAGGAACCATTGGTCGACGTGGCCTACGCCCAAGGTGGTCGCATCCTGATGGTGAGTCGATCGCCGGTCGAGGGGGATCGGTCCTCCGCGGTGGTGACGATTCGTGACCGGACCGAGTTGTCGGAGGCCGTCGGTGAGTTGGATTCGACCAGACGGTTCGCCGAGGCGTTGCGCTCACAGGCCCACGAGTCGGCGAACCGTCTGCACACCATCGTGTCGATGATCGAGATGGGCCGCAGCGACGAGGCGGCGCGGCTGGCGACGACCGAACTTCAACTGTCCCAACAGCTCATCGACCAGATGACCGAGTCCGTGCACGAACCGGCGCTGTCCGCCCTGCTGCTCGGAAAGTCGGCTCAGGCGTCGGAGCGCGGGATCTCCTTCACCCTCACCGAGGACTCGCATCTGGCCGAGGACGAGGTCACCCGGCTACTGCCGGTGGGTGAATTGCTCACGGTGGCGGGCAATTTGATCGACAACGCACTCGACGCCTGCGATCCGGAGGACCCGTGGGTCGAGGTGACTGTTGCGGGCTCGGCGACCGCGGTCCGGATCGTCGTCGCGGACAGCGGACCCGGCATGGATCCGGAGGAGTTCCGCCGGGCGAGAGAACGTGGTTACACCACGAAATCCGGTGGCGACGCCGCCGGGCGGGGGCTCGGTCTCGCGCTGGTCGCGCAGGTGATGGCCAAGCACGACGGCACATTCACAGCGGAGAACACCTACGGATCGGTCGTGACCGCGGCGATCGGGGAACCAGACATCGCCGAAGATGGCACGCCGCATGTCGGGCCGGAAGTCACGGCCCATGACCCAACGGCTGCGCCGGGGAAGGAGACCGATCGATGATCCGGGTGATGATTGTCGAAGATGATCCGGTGATCACCGAGGCACACCGCGAATTCCTGCACCGCATAGGTGGATTCGACATCATCGCGGCAGTGTCGACGGCGCAGGAAGCGCTTCGCAGCGCCAGGACCGCCGCCGGGTCGGGAACGCCGGTCGATCTGGTCCTGCTCGACCTCGGGCTCCCCGACGCCGACGGTGTCGACCTCGCGTCGGCACTCGGTGGATTGCGGCCGATCCCCGACATCATCGCGATCACCGCACGCCGCGACCTGGGAACGGTGCGTAATGCCATGTCACACGGGGTTCTGCTGTACCTGTTGAAGCCCTTCACCTTTGCCGCCTTCGCCGAGAAGATCCGCCAGTACGTCAGCTATCGGGACGCGTTGACGGCCGGCGAGGATGCCGTGAGCCAGCGCGAGGTGGATCACGCACTCGCCGAGCTCCGCACTGCAGATTCGCGACGGACCGCCAAGAAGGGTGCTGCCCCCGAGACCGAGGACGCCGTTGGTCGCGCCGTGCGCGACAGTGCCGGCGGGCTGACGGCATCGCAGGTCGCCGGCGCCATCGGCAGCTCCCGGGTGACGGCATGGCGATATCTGGAGCGACTTGCCGATGACGGCGCGGTTGATCGGATCACCGAATACGGGAAGGCGGGTCGGCCCCAGGTCCGGTATCGCTGGCGAGACCACTGACCTGGGGCCGAGCCGATCACTGCTGGGCGTCGAACTCCCGTGCCCGCAACGACCGCGCCACGGTGTCGCGGCCCTCCGAGATCAGTCGCTTCAGCGCCGGTGGATGATCACCGGCGAGGAATTCGTCTGCGGCCGCGAGCCCCTCGTCGTTGATCGCCCAATGCGGGTACAGGCCCACGACCACGGTTTGCGCAACCTCGCTCGAGCGGCGAGCCCAGATGTCGGGCACTGCCGCGAAGTACTTCGCCACATACTCGCCCAGCAGATCCGACTGGCCCGGTCGGGAGAATCCCTCGATCATCGTGCGGGTGTAGATGTTCGAGAGCGAGTCGTCCTCGGTGGCCTGCCGCCACGCCTCGGCCTTCGCCTCGGGAAGTGGTCGCGACGACCTGGCGGCGGCTGCCTGACGAGCGCCGGCCGCGGTGTTGTCACGGGCTGCCTCGGCGTCGATCACCGGGGTGCTCGCCGGATCGGTGTCGATCGCTCCCGCAGATGCCAACGCCCGCACCAGCTTCCAGCGCATGTCGGTGTCCACGACGAGACCGGCGAGTCCATGGGTGGCGGGATCGTCCTCGTCGAGCAATCCTTGGACCACCGACACCTGGTCGTCGTTGAGCTTGCCGGCGAGCAGGGTGTTCACGAATGCGAGCTGGTGATCCGAGCCGGGCTCGGATGCCCGGGCCAACTCGAGAAGTCGGGCGCTGAAGGCCGACCGGCCTGTCGAGCTCACCCAGTCCGGGTCGGCATAGGCCTCGATGGCGCTCGCCGCCTGCATCAGGACACGCTGCACCACACCGATCTCGGTCTCGCTCGCGATCCCTCGCTGCACGAGCTCGGCGAAGTCGCGGGCCGCCATCTCGGCCTGTCGGGTCATCTCCCACGCCGCCGACCACACCAGTGTGCGCGGCATGGAGTCGGTGATGTCGCCGACTCGAGAAGTGGCGGTGGACAAGGACTCCGGATCGAGGCGCACGGACGCGTACGTGAGATCGTCGTCGTTGAGCAGGATCAGCGCACCGCGCCCGACACCGACCAGTTCGGCAACCTCGGTCCGCTCACCTTCGACATCGAGTTCGGCGCTGTGCGTGCGCTGCAACGCTCCCGATCCGTCGTCGTCATAGATGCCGACGCGGAGGCGATGCACGCGCGTCTCACCGGCGCCGGGGGCGGCGCCGTCCTGGACGACGGTGAAGCGGGTGAACTTGCCGTCGGCATCGAGCTCGAAGTCGGGTCGCATCACGTTGATGCCGGTGGTCTTCAGCCACTGGCTACCCCAGTCCGACAGGTCCCGTCCCGATGACTTCTCCAGCGCCGCGAGAAGGTCGGAGAAGGACGCGTTACCGAACTTATGGGCTTCGAAGTAGTCGCGCAGGCCCGCCAGGAAGTCTTCGAGGCCGACGTAGGCGACCAGTTGCTTGAGTACCGAGGCGCCCTTCGCGTAGGTGATGCCGTCGAAGTTGACCTCGACCGCGGCGATGTCGGGGATGTCGGCCGCCACGGGGTGGGTCGAGGGCAGCTGGTCCTGCCGGTATGCCCACGACTTCTCGACGTTGGCGAAGGTGGTCCACGCACTGGTGTACTCGGTGGCCTCGGACTGGCACAGCACGGAGGCGAAGGTGGCGAAGGACTCGTTGAGCCACAGGTCATCCCACCACTGCATGGTGACCAGGTCGCCGAACCACATGTGTGCCATCTCGTGCAGTACGGTCTCGGCGCGACGCTCGTAGAGCGCCTTGGTGACTCGGGAGCGGAACACGTAGTCCTCGAGGAACGTGACGGCGCCGGCGTTCTCCATCGCGCCCGCGTTGAACTCCGGTACGAAGAGCTGGTCATACTTCCCGAAGGCGTAGGGGACCCCGAAGTTCTTGTGATAGAACTCGAATCCCTGTTTGGTCTCGGTGAACAACCGCTCGGCGTCCATGTGCTCGGCCAGAGATGCGCGGCAGTAGATGCCCAGCGGGATGTTCCCGTGATCGTCGGTGTAGAGGTCGGTCCACTCGGCGTACGGGCCGGCGATGAGTGCCACGAGGTAGGTGCTCATCAATGGCGTCTCACGGAATCGGTGAACTCCCGGCTCGGCCGCGACCGTGTTCACCACCGCGGCATTGGAGATCACCTTCCAATCCTCGGGCGCCGTCACGGTCAGCGTGTAGGTGGCCTTCAGATCGGGCTGGTCGAAGCATGCGAACATGCGTTTGGCGTCGGCGGTCTCGAACTGTGAGTACAGGTAGACGGAATCGTCGGTGGGGTCCACGAAGCGGTGCAGGCCCTCGCCGGTGTTCGAGTACGCGCAGTCGGCGACCACGGTCAACGTGTTCTCCGCCGCCAATCCGGTGAGGGGGAGACCCACGGATTCGTCGAAACCGGACACGTCGAGGTCGGTGCCGTTCAGGGTCGCCGAGATCAGCGTCGGTGCGACCAGATCGATGAACGTGTCAGCGCCGGCAGTGGCGGTGAACCTCACCGTCGTCACCGAACGGAACGTGCCGGCGCCCGGTGCCCCGTGGCCGTCGGTGAGGTCGAGTTCGATCGCGTAATTGCCGACGTCGACGGTTGCTGCGCGTTCCTTGGCTTGGTCGCGGGTCAGATTGGGAGCAGTCACGGTCGGTTCAGTCCGCCTTTCGAATCGTGGGTCACTGAGGACACGTCCTCGCCAGCTTAACGGGAATGACGGCGCGGGAATCTCGTTGTAGTTGAAGAACGAACGCGTGACAATCAGCCGAAAGGTCAGGTCGATGGCAGCAGAAGCGCAGGCAGGCGATCAGCAGCAACGGGATCGGGTCGATTTCTGGTACGACCCGTTGTGCCCTTGGTGCTGGATCACCTCCCGATGGATCCTCGAGGCCGAGCAGGTTCGTCAGATCGACGTGAACTTCCACCTGATGAGCCTTGCCGTGCTCAACGAGGGCAAGGACATTCCGGACGCCTACCGGGAGAAGCTCAAGGACGCATGGGGGCCGGTCCGAGTGATCGCGGCCGCGGTCGCCGAGCACGGTGACGAGATCCTCGCGCCCATCTACACCGCGATGGGGACCCGCATTCACAACAAGGGCATCACGGACCTGGGACAGGTCATCACCGAGTCACTGGCCGAGCTCGGACTCGACGCGACGCTGGCAGACGCCGCCAACTCCGAGGAGCGCGACGACTGGATCCGTGCCAGCCATCACGAGGGCATGGACAAGGTCGGCGACGACGTCGGCACGCCGACCATCCACGTCAACGGCGTCGCCTTCTTCGGGCCGGTGCTCTCGCGCATTCCGCGCGGTGAGACGGCGGGCACGGTGTGGGACGGAGCGGTTGCGCTCGCGTCCTACCCGCACTTCTTCGAGCTCAAGCGCACGCGCGATGAGGCGCCGGAGTTCGACTGAGCGGACACGTGCGTCCAGGCCGCGTCGCAGTGGCGCGGGCTGCTCAGAGCTTCGGCGGCATCTCCAGGCCGTTCGGTAGCGACCCCGGAGCAACTGCCGCCGGGTGCGGGGGAGGGGTGACGGCGACCACGTTGCCGCTGCCCACCCCTCGCACGATCGTGCGAGGACGGAACAGCATCGCGCCGGCGCGGGTGCGGTCCCGCAGTGCCGCCGCCCGCCAGGTCAGCACGGGATGGGAGGCGAGCGCGTTGACGGCCCACGTGAAGAAACCGTGCTCGTGGGTGGCGCGGTCGGCGAATTGATCGAAGTCGACGGCCGAGAGCATGTACTTGCCCGCCGACAGCACACCGATCACACCGGGGATCCCATTGGGTCGGGTGTAGTAGCCGTAGTTGTCGGCCGTGTACTCCTGCGCCCGTGAGAGTGCTGCGCCGATGAACGGGATGTTCATCCCGACGACGGTGGCCAGTTGTCGCCAATAGGAGACATGTCCGGCCGCGATATGGCCGACCTCGTGGCCGATCACGAACTCCAGTGCCGCGGGGTCGCGGGCGCGCCCCCCGACTTCGAACAGGTCCGAATAGACGACGACATAGCGGCGAAAACCATGCCCCGACGCGAAAGCGTTGACCATCCCGTTGCCGAGGATGACGTAGGCGTCCGGGACGTACTCGAGCCCGTACCGTGCGGCGGCCTCCACCACCATCCGGTATCCCTCGGCGAACTGGGTAGGTGTCATCTGCACGCCGTTCACCCTGGGACGCGCATAGGTCAGCCCTCGGATGAACAGCAGGATCAGCGGCGCGGCCAGCAGGGCGAGGAAGTAGTCGCTGAACTCGCCCAGGACCACCAGGAGGACGATCGCCAGGTACCCGAGCAGCGTGACCGCCACGACCAGTACGAGCATCGGGATCTCCCACGGGTGCAGACGTGGACGTACCGCGTACTGCGCGGGCGGCAGCCAGAACGCATCCGGCGGGGGCGCGTCGGACCGCGGCGGATGATGGTCGCCGGTGCCGGACAGGGCGTCGGCGACCCCGGGAACATTGGGTATCGGCGATTGAGCGTCCACACGACCAATCTATAGTGGCGCCATGCGTGTCTACCTCGGTGCCGACCATGCCGGATTCGAATTGAAGAACACCATCGCTGACCATGTGAAGGCCTCGGGCCACGAGGTCGTCGATTGCGGTGCGCATGTGTATGACGCGCTCGACGACTATCCCGCCTTCTGCATCGAAGCCGCCCGCCGGACCGTCGCCGACCCCGGAAGTCTGGGAATCGTCTTGGGTGGCAGTGGAAACGGCGAGCAGATCGCGGCCAACAAGGTGCCCGGTGCCCGGTGCGCACTCGCGTGGAGTGTCGAGACCGCGCAGTTGGCGCGTCAGCACAACAACGCGCAGCTCATCGGTATCGGCGGACGGATGCACACCCCCGAGGAGGCTCTGGCCATCGTGGATGCCTTCATCTCGACACCGTGGTCGGACGAAGCACGCCACCAGCGCCGTATCGACATCCTCGCCGAGTACGAGCGCACCGGCGAGGCGCCACCCGTCCCCGACAACTGACCCAGATCGACGTAGGGTCCGCGGTCGGTCATGCCCGAAGGTCACACCCTGCACCGGTTGGCGCGCCGGCAACAACGCGTGTTCGCGGGGCAGTCGGTGCACGTCACGAGTCCGCAAGGACGGTTCGCCGACGGCGCCGCCGCGGTCGACGGCATGGTGTTCGCGAAGGCCGAGGCCTGGGGCAAACACCTGATCCAACATTTCCGGAGTCCGGACAGCACGGGCCGGAGCGGTCGCCAGATGATCCACGTCCACCTCGGTCTCTATGGCGCCTTCAGCGAGTCGCCCTCGCCCATGGAGCAGCCGGTCGGGCAGGTCCGGCTCCGGATCGAGGGCCCGGACATCGGCACCGATCTGCGTGGGCCGACGGCATGCGAGTTGTACACGCCTGCCGACCTCGACGAACTCGTCGCGCGGCTGGGCCCCGACCCACTGCGCCCGGACGCGCAACCCACCCGCGCGTTCGCGGCGATCAGGCGTTCGCGCCGGCCCATCGGCGCACTGCTGATGGATCAACGGGTGATCGCCGGGATCGGCAACGTCTACCGCGCCGAGGTCCTGTTCCGCGCGCGAATAGATCCGTACCGGGAGGGTCGGTCGTTGCCCTCCGAGTCGGTCGAGGAGATCTGGGACGACTTGCGCGCACTCATGCGGGTCGGCGTCCGCCGGGGCCGCATCCACGTCGTCCGACCCGGAGATGACCACGGCGCGGCCTCCTATGCCCCGGATCGTCCCCGGACGTATGTCTACCGACGCGCGAGCGAACCGTGCCGCATCTGCGGGACCACTGTGCACATCGCCGACATGGAGGGGCGAAACCTGTACTGGTGTCCGGGATGTCAGCATTGACCCCGAAGTGACCGGGGTCACAGGTCGATCACAGGCAACACTCAGCCGGATGACCTGCAATTCACACACGGTCCGACCACCATGGGGACATGACCGAGAGTGCAGAGATCCGATCCGTCGACCATCCACGCGTCTCGTTGGTCGTCGTCGGCGGGACGGGGGAGTCATACCCGGGTGACCGGCGGACCGAGGTCACCGGGCTGCTACGCGCCGTCACCGTGCACTTGGACGAGCGCTTCGATTGCCGCTGGGTCGGATACCCCGCCAGCTATGGACCGGCACCGCGCATCGATGGGATGAGCTACCGCGAGAGTCTGGACATCGGCGTCGACGCCGTCCGGAATGCCCTGTCGCAGACGGCCGGTCCGGTGGCGTTGATCGGCTATTCGCAAGGTGCGGTGGTGATCCGAACGGCGTTGCATGAATTGCACGCCGTAGGCGACCCCGTGGTCGACCGAGTGCTCGCGGCAGGTTTCGTCGCCGATCCGCATCAGCCCCCGGGGGCCGTACCGGGCTGCACGGGCTGGGGCGTGGCCGGACCGGGCTGTGCTCTGCCGCCGGAGGTCGCGACCTGTTGGGTGGGTGCCCCGGAGGACATGATCTGCAATGCGACCGCTGATTCCTTCATCCGTGACGTCGCCGACCTCACCGCGGCGCTGGCGTTGGGGCGGCTGCGCGACTGGTGTGCGCAGCTGTGGAACATGCTGCGGAACAACAGGTTTCAGAATGCGCACCGAACCTCGCCCGGACCTGCCCAGATGTGGCGCGATTTCCGACGGTTGTCCACGGCGGTGCGAGAGGTCGTCGGCTACCTACCCGACCGCCTCACCTGGGGCGGTGTGGTGGTGCGCAATCGGCGGGGCGGACGTCACACCTCCTACAGTCGTGAGCCGTATCGCCGAACGTCGGCGACCGACCCCGACACGACCGGCTGTGAGGCCCTCGCACGATGGCTGCAGGTGCGAGCGACCTTCTCGCCGATCGGTTGTTCGGTGCTTGCCACGGATGCCGGGATCGCCGCCTGACACCGCGGATTCTGTCCGATGCCGCTCCACCGACTCGCCGTTTGATTCGTGGGTGTTAAATCCCGTCTAACAGTCTGCTTCTGCGGGCCCGGGGACGATCCGCGCGGGTGAAACTGATCCATGGGTGCGCGTGTGCGCCCGTCTCGTCCGATCGAGTGGAGACATCATCGTGGATCATTTCGACCTCGTCGTCATCGGCTCCGGTCCGGCCGGACAGAAGGCGGCGATCGCAGCAGCGAAGCTGGGCAAACGCGCGGCGATCATCGAGCGCCGCCATATGGTCGGCGGCGTCTGCATCAACACCGGCACGATCCCGTCCAAGACGCTCCGTGAGGCTGTTCTCTATCTGACCGGCCTCAATCAGCGTGAGCTCTACGGACAGTCGTATCGGTTGAAATCGGACATCACGGTCAGCGACCTGTCCGCCCGCACGATGCACGTGGTGGGCAAAGAGATCGATGTCATCCAGAATCAGTTGGCCCGCAACAACGTCGCGATGTTCATCGGCAGCGCGCACTTCGTCGATTCACACGGGATCGCGATCGAGGACGCGACCGGCGACCTCAAGCACATCAGCGCCGACCATTTCGTGATCGCGGTCGGAACACGGCCCGCGCGACCGGCGAGCGTCGAGTTCGACGGCACCACCGTCGTCGACTCGGATCAGATCCTGTCCGTCGACCGCGTGCCCGGGTCGATGGTGGTGGTCGGGGCCGGGGTCATCGGCATCGAGTACGCGTCGATGTTCGCGGCGCTGGGGACCAAGGTGACCGTCATCGAGCAGCGTCCGACGATGCTGGACTTCTGCGACCGCGAGATCGTGGAGGCACTGCAGTATCAGTTACGTGAGCGCGGGGTCACTTTCCGCTTCGGTGAACACGTCAAGACGGTCGAGACCCATCCGTCGGGCACCCTGACCATCCTCGAGTCGGGGAAGAAGATCCCCGCGGACATGGTCCTGTACTCGGCAGGGCGACAGGGCGTGTCCGATGAACTGAAGGTGGAGGCCGCCGGGCTGACCGCCGATGCCCGGGGACGGCTGAAGGTGGACGACAACTTCCGCACGACTGTCGAGCACATCTATGCCGTGGGCGACATCATCGGTTTTCCGGCGCTGGCGGCGACCTCGATGGAACAGGGCCGCAGAGCGGCCTACCACGCATTCGACGAACCGGTCGGGGCCACCAACGAGGACCTGCAGCCGATCGGCATCTACGCCATCCCGGAGATCAGTTTCGTGGGGAAGACCGAGGACCAGCTCACCACGGCGAGCATCCCGTTCGAGGTGGGGGTGGCGCGCTATCGGGAACTTGCGCGGGGCGCCATCATGGGCGACTCGTACGGGCTGCTGAAGTTGCTGATACACGCCGAGAACCGCACGGTGCTCGGCGTCCACGCGTTCGGGAGCAACGCGGCGGAGTTGGTCCACATCGGTCAGACCGTGATGGGTCTGGCGGGGACCGTGGACTATCTCGTGGACGCCGTGTTCAACTACCCGACGCTCGCCGAGGGATACAAGGTGGCCGCACTCGACGCCGTCAACAAGATGCGGGCCATCGCCCGGGTCCGTGCCGAAGGGCATCGGCTCGACCTCGACGCGGGTACCGCCGTCCTGGGCTGACCTTGCGGCCCGGAGAGGGGCGTGGTCGACAAACGGGTCGGGCCCGGACGGTGTGATGACCGTCCGGGCCCGACCCGTCGATGGTGTCTGGATCAGCTACCGGGGACGTACTTCGGTCCGACGGTGCCGCGCACGACGATCGGTGTGTCGCGCGGGATGTTGTCGAAGACCCACTTGCCGTTCGCGGTACTCACGTTGATGCAGCCGTGGCTGACGTTGCTGCGGCCCTGCTGCTCGACCGACCAGGGTGCGGCGTGGATGAAGATGCCGTCCCACGACATGCGGGTGGCGTACTCGACGTAGGTGCGGTAGCCCTCCGCCGAGTCGACCGGTACGCCGTACGTGGACGAATCCATGTACATGTCGCGGTACTTCTCCTTGGTGTGGTAGACGCCGTTCGGGGTCGGATGCTCGTTCGATCCCATGGAGATCGGCATCGTCTTGACCTGATTGCCGTTGTGCCACCAGGTGATCTGGTGGGTGGCATCCTCGGCGAGAGCGATCCAGCCGGTCGACGTCTTCACATTCGGGATGGCCGGACCCTTGGGGGTCTCCGGTGTCGACGGAGTCGGTTTCGGCGTGGGTGTGGTGCTCTTCGGCGTCGATGGCACCCCGGGGATCTGGGGCGCACCGGGTACGTCGGGGACCTCGACCGGGGGGAGCCCGGGGATCACGGTGACGGGTGTGGCGCCGGCGGCCATGGGCAGCGTCAGCATCACGGCGGCCACACCGATGACGGTGGCCACCGCGCGTCGCGTCGCGCCGCGACGGCGACGAGAAGGCTTCGAAGTCAACACAGAGAGACCTTTGCAGTTTGAGGTACTGAAGCGCATCCCCCGGAGCGCTCAACCATCGTTACACAAACGTTGTCATCGAGCCAAAGCCGGGAAGTCGAACAAATGGCAAACGGGCGTCGATTGATCCACTCGCGGTACATATCACGTGGTGATCGGTGCCGGCAACGCGCCATTTGTGACGACGGTCACAATCGGCGCGTTGCCCGTCTGATGTGCTCCCGTTACCCCTCCGAGACCTTTTGACTCAGCAGTTACTGGGCGCCGGCAGTCCGTTGAATCGATCGGTCAGATACCCGAACGCGGGGAGGAGCCCGATCACTGCGGCCGAGAGATGGTCGGGCGACGGTGTCGCCAACCGCTGTACCTTTCGTCCGGCCCGGCAGTACCGGTTCAACGTGTAATCGATCGACGAGACCGGGATCAGGACGTCGGTCGGGCTGTGCCACTCGAAGATCGGTGTCCGCGGTAGGCCCTTGTACAGCGACAGGCTGTTCTCCTCGACCACCCGACGGGCCGCGGGGTTGTCGAAGATCGCGCGGCCGCCGATGGTGACCTGCTTGGCGTCGTGTCCGGCGCCGAGCGCCAAGATGTCGTTGGTGCACGCGTTGCGCATGCCCTGGTACATCTGCCAGCCCAGCGGTGAGAGGTACTTCAGCATCGGGATCTGCTGCGGGTACTCACGGGAGACGCCGATCGCGGCCGCGAAGGCCAGACCGAACGCCGGATGTGGAGTGCTGTAGCCGAGGCCCTCGGCCATCTTGATCAGGTTCATCGGTACACCGCCGTAGGCGGCGCCGACGATGTTCAGGTCAGGCGCATAGGTGGGGGCCAGTGCCGCCGCCCACGCGGTGGCCATCCCGCCTCCCGAGTAGCCGGCCATCCCGACTCGACTCTTGGCGACGTGCGCGGGCGTGAATCGTTGGACTGCGCGGATCCCGTCGAGGGTGATCTGCCCGCCCAGCTTGGCCGCGCCGTACGCACTGCGGGGACCGAGGTGGTCCGGGATCGCGACCGTCCAGCCGCGCTGCAGGGCCACATTGAGGCCGGGGGCCTCGCGAATCATCAGATTCGGGTCCTGGGTCCAGAGCGCCTGCGACGGCGCGCACTCGAGGCCGGTGGCGTTGATGATGTGCTGGAACGACAGCAGCGGGCCGTTGACCTTCTTGTGGTTGGGCACCAGCACGGTGGTGACCGCCGCGATCGGCTTGCCCTGGCTGTCCGATGAACGGAACTTGAGCTGGTAGGTGCGGACGTCGAAGAACGCCGGCGGATTGGGTTTGCCCCGGACCTCGATGATGTCTCCCGGCGCATACTTCGCGATGTTTCGCGGCGCGGCGTAGAAATGATCCGGTAACGGCGTCGGCAGGGCGACGTTGTCGGCGGTTGCCTCGCCGGTGCCCGCCACGACACCGCCCGCGAGGACCGTCATCGCGGCGCCGGCGGCGACCAGCCCCTTCAGTAGACGTGATCGTCGGTGTCGGGTCGGTGGTGAGCCATCGGCAAAGCGAATCGAGCGCATGATTTCCCCCAAAACAAGCAGAGCTGTCGGTTTTCACGACGGTGCTTGACCCCCAAGGCGACCATCATTCGGTTCCATCATCGACGATTCCCGCCGAAAATCAATCGCTGCGTCGGAGACGATCCCGGCCGAGGGGTGACTGCAGGCACCTGTCACTGGGCCGGGTGAGTGCACCCGCGATGGTCGACGAGGGCGACCACACGCTTATCGCGTGCCGTGCGGGGCACGCGTCGATGATCGAAAACCGGGCTCGTCAGGCGGGTTGCGGGTGCTCGGTGCGCAGGTGGCGTGCCGGTTCGGAGCAGGATTCGTCGCGGCAGACCAGCATCACGTCCACGCGGCCCGGGCCGGCGTCCGACGGTGCGACGTCCTTACGGACATAGAGATTCGCTCCGCAGCTCGGACACTTGCGCTGACTCTTGGTGTGGCTGGAAGACATGACCCCAGCCTACGCCCGAAGTGGTGTGGATCACAGTGAGTGCCACGCCGGCCGGATGTGTCGCGGCCCGGCGAAGGTGCGCTGAAGTCGTCGGCCTTCTGGACAAGAAAAAAGGTCAGAGGCAATACTGCCTCTGACCTGCTGGAGCGGGTGACGGGAATCGAACCCGCGTAGCTAGTTTGGAAGACTAGGGCTCTACCATTGAGCTACACCCGCGTGCCCGCTTCACCCGTGGGATCGCCACCGGCGTCGCGTGCGCCCAAGACTGTACCCGGTGTTCTGGAAGATCCTGAAATCGCCTCGCGTCCGCGTCGTCCGGGCCGGTCCGCGTCCGCGCGACGTTGCACCCGTTTAGGTGGTCGGCGTGGCGACACGTACTATCTTCTGTTGGCCCTGCTCTGCGTTCCATCGGTCTCCGATGAGTGCTGCGATCCGGGTCGACCGGGATGTGGCGCAGCTTGGTAGCGCATCCGCTTTGGGAGCGGAGGGTCGCAGGTTCAAATCCTGTCATCCCGACTCAGGTCAACCGACCGCGAGACTTGTCATTTACCCCGACGCAGAAATGCAGATGTTAGGAGCAGGCGTGAAGAGCACCGTCGAGCAGCTGAGCCCGACCCGAGTGAAGCTCAATGTCGAAGTCCCGTTCGAGGAGCTGTCCGGCGAGTTCGACCGGGCCTACAAGTCACTCGCCCAGCAGATCCGCATCCCGGGTTTCCGGCCGGGTAAGGCGCCGGCGAAGCTGATCGAGGCACGCGTCGGCCGGGACTCGATCCTGGCCCAGGTGGTCAATGACGCGTTGCCGTCGAAGTACTCGCAGGCCGTCGAGGAGACCGAAACCAAGGCCATCGGTCAGCCCGAGATCGATCTCGCCGACCTCGTCTACGGCGACCCCGTCTCCTTCACCGCCGAGGTCGACGTCCGCCCGGAGATCGAGCTCCCCGACTACTCGACGCTCGCCGTGCAGGTCGACGCCATCGAGGTGGACGACGCCGCGGTCGATGAGCAGCTCGACGGACTGCGCGAGCGCTTCGGCACCCTCAAGGGCGTCGACCGTGGCGCCGAGAACGGGGACTTCGTCTCGATCGATCTGGCCGCCACCGTCGACGGTGAGGCGGTCGACGAAGCCTCCACCGAGGGGCTGTCGCACGAGGTGGGTTCCGGTCAGCTGATCGAGGGCCTCGACGAAGCGCTCGTCGGGATGAAGACCGGCGAGACCAAGGAGTTCACCACCACGCTGGTCGCCGGCGATCACGCCGGTGAGGACGCCCAGGTCGCGGTGACCGTGAACTCGGTCAAGGAGCGCGAGCTGCCCGAACTCGACGACGAGTTCGCCCAGATGGCCAGCGAGTTCGACACCGTCGCGGAGCTGCGCGAGAGCATGGTCGAGCGGGTCGCACAGTCGAAGAAGATGGAACAGGCCAACGCCATCCGTGACAAGGTGCTCGAGGAGCTGCTCGAGAAGGTCGAGATCCCGCTGCCGGAGAAGATCGTCGCCGACGAGGTCGAGGGCCAGCAGCATCAGATCGTCCACGCACTGGGCCACGACGACGAGCAGGTCGCGAAGTTCCTCGAGGCCCAGGGCAAGACCCGCGAAGAGTGGGATGCCGAGGCGCGCGCGGAGGCCGAGAAGTCGGTCAAGACGCAGCTCCTGCTCGACGCGATCGCCGAGCAGCAGGAGACCGAGGTCGGTCAGGACGAGCTGACCCAGCAGATCCTGTTCCAGGCCCAGCGCTACGGCATGCAGCCGCAGGAGTTCATCCAGCAGCTGCAGAGCGCCGGCCAGGTCGGCGCCGTCTACGCCGACGTCCGGCGCGGGAAGGCACTGGCCGGGATCGTCTCGGATGTGACGGTGACCGACAGCAGCGGCGCATCCGTGGACACCGACGAGTTCTTCGGCAAGCCGGACGCCGACGACGAGTCGGACGAGAACGACGAGAGCTGAGAAGCGCCACGTAGTTGTACAGAACAGCCGGAGCCGGGTCGTCGTACCCGTCGCCGGCTGTTCTGCTCTCAGCGAAGACGGGTGTCATCGGGACTGTCCATCGGGCGGCATTGGTTAGTGTCGGTGAGGACATCGGGAGACCCGCCGTGATGAACCCGCCGTGACGGCTTCGGGGCATCACGGGAAACAGCTGGACCCGACAACGGGCGGACGCGGTAGCCACCGCACGTCACCACGACAGGCAAAGGTAGGAACAGTGAGTGAGCCGACCATCCACACACCGACGATGAGTTCGGGAGCGTCCGGGCTGAATCTGACCGATTCTGTCTTCGAACGACTCCTCCGGGAGCGCATCATCTTCCTCGGCACCCAGGTCGACGACGACATCGCGAATCGGCTGTGCGCCCAGATCTTGCTGCTCGCGGCCGAGGACCCCACGCGCGACATCAACCTCTACATCAACTCGCCCGGCGGTTCGGTCACCTCGGGTATGGCGATCTTCGACACCATGCAGCTCGCCGAATGTGATGTGGCGACCTACGCCATGGGCATGGCGGCGTCGATGGGCCAGTTCCTGCTGGCGGCCGGCACACCGGGCAAGCGGCATGCTCTGCCGCACGCGCGCATCATGATGCACCAGCCGTCGGCCGGTATCGGTGGAACGGCAGCGGACATCGCCATCCAGGCGGAGCAGTTCGCGGCCACCAAGAAGGAGATGAACCGCCTCAACGCGGAGTTCTCCGGGCAGCCGCTGGAGAAGATCGAGGCCGACGCCGACCGCGACAAGTGGTTCACGGCGCAGGAGGCCAAGGACTACGGTCTCGTCGATCACGTGGTCACGCGCGCGGCGTCGGTCACCCCGGCACCCTGAACCCTCCCTGACCATCCGTCCACGAGGCCATCTCACACATCGGAGCAGAAATTGATCAACTCATCGCTCGAGTCTCTGCCTGCCGACGTCGCCGCCGGGATTCCCGCGTCGGCGCTCGCCATGCGCAGCATCGAGGCGCGATACATCCTTCCGCAGTTCATCGAGCACACCCCGAACGGTCAGCGTCAATACGACCCTTACGCGAAGCTGTTCGAGGAGCGCATCGTGTTCGTCGGGACGCCGATCGACCAGACGGTGGCCAACGACGTGATGGCGCAGCTGCTCGTCCTCGAATCGCAGGATCCCGACCGCGACATCACGATGTACATCAATTCTCCGGGCGGCAGCGTGCCGGACATGCTCGCGATCTACGACACGATGCAGTACGTGCACTGCGACATCGTGACGGTGTGCCTGGGTGAGGCCGCCTCCGCCGCGGCCATCCTGCTGGCGGGCGGTACGCCCGGCAAGCGTGCGGCGCTGCCGAACGCGACGATCCTGATCCACCAGCCCCGTACCGGTGGTGCCTACCAGGGCCAGGTGTCCGACCTGGAGATCCAGGCCGCGGAGATCGAGCGCATCCGTAATCGGCTCGACGAGATCCTGGCGGGCCACACCGGCCAGGATCCGGCAAAGATCCGTAGCGACACCGACCGCGACAACATCCTCACCGCCGACGCGGCCAAGGAGTACGGGATCATCGACGAGGTCTTCGAGTACCGCAAGAAGTCACTCAAGAAGTCCCACCACTGACGCGTCGGCTCGCACATCGGCTCCGACACGCCGGGTCGATGTGCGTGCCGAACGTCGGCGCCGGGGTTCATCCTTGACATCTGCGCCGGTGTTGTCGCCGGTGCACGAGGTGCGCAGGTGACCTTGACAAACAGATAAACGGACGACGATCGAATCCAGGGCTGCGACATTTCCCTTATCGGTCGAAGTTCGAGCGGCACGCGGGTACCGTCGAGTTACTGGGCGACCCGATTGCCGACCGGTGACCCATGCCCGGCTGCCCGCGGAAGAGGTCCGTCGGTAGAACCGGAGCAACAAGGAAGGTGCTTACAAGAGATGGCACGAATCGGAGACGGTGGCGACCTGCTGAAGTGCTCTTTCTGTGGGAAGAGTCAGAAGCAGGTCAAGAAGCTGATCGCCGGGCCCGGTGTGTACATCTGTGATGAGTGCATCGACCTGTGCAACGAGATCATCGAGGAAGAGCTGGCCGAGAACGGCGACGTGAAACTCGACGAGCTGCCCAAGCCGGTCGAGATCCGCGACTTCCTCGAGAACTACGTCATCGGTCAGGACACCGCCAAGCGGACCCTCGCCGTCGCGGTCTACAACCATTACAAGCGCATCCAGGCGGGGGAGAAGAAGGACTCGCGCACCGGCGAGACCGTCGAGCTCGCCAAGTCGAACATCCTGATGCTGGGCCCCACCGGCTGTGGCAAGACCTACCTGGCCCAGACGTTGGCGAAGATGCTGAACGTGCCGTTCGCGATCGCCGATGCCACGGCGCTGACCGAGGCGGGCTACGTCGGTGAGGACGTCGAGAACATACTCCTCAAGCTGATCCAGGCCGCCGACTACGACGTGAAGCGCGCCGAGACCGGCATCATCTACATCGACGAGGTCGACAAGATCGCGCGCAAGAGTGAGAACCCGTCGATCACCCGCGACGTGTCCGGCGAGGGCGTGCAGCAGGCGCTGCTGAAGATCCTCGAGGGCACACAGGCGTCGGTGCCGCCGCAGGGCGGTCGTAAACATCCGCATCAGGAGTTCATCCAGATCGACACGACGAACGTCCTGTTCATCGTCGCCGGTGCGTTCGCCGGCCTCGAGAAGATCGTCTCCGAGCGAATCGGCAAGCGCGGCATCGGTTTCGGCAACGAAGTGACCAGCAAGGACGACGTCGACACCACCGATCACTTCGCCGAGGTCATGCCGGAGGATCTGATCAAGTTCGGGTTGATCCCCGAGTTCATCGGCCGCCTGCCCGTCGTCGCTTCGGTGACCAATCTGGACAAGGAATCGCTGGTCTCGATCTTGTCCCAACCGAAGAACGCGCTGGTCAAGCAGTACACGAAGCTGTTCGAGATGGACAATGTCGAGCTGGAGTTCAGCCACGACGCCCTCGAAGCCGTCGCCGATCAGGCGATCCACCGCGGCACCGGTGCACGTGGTCTGCGCGCGATCATGGAGGAAGTCCTGCTACCGGTGATGTACGACATCCCGAGCCGTGACGATGTCGAGAAGGTCGTCGTCACCGGGGAGACGGTGAGCGACAACGTGCTCCCGACCATCGTGCCCCGCAAGGACAGCCGCGACGAGCGGCGCGACAAGAGCGCCTGACCCGCGGTCGACCAACACGCAGAAATCCCGATCACACGCAGAGCATCGCGTGTGTTCGGGATTCTTGCGTGTGCCTAGGAAGATAGCTTCGCGGTGCTCGGCTCCAGTCGGATCACCACCGCCTTCGATACGGGCGTGTTCGAGCCCTTCGCGACCGAGCCCAGCGGGACCAGCGGGTTCGTCTCGGGGTAGTAGGCGGCGGCGTTGCCACGCGGTGTCGAGTACGCCACCACCTCGAATCCGTCCACACGCCGTTCCTCCAGGCCGTCGGATCCGGAGAACTCCGACACGATGTCGACGTGACCGCCGGCCCGTAGTCCCAGTTCCGCGATGTCCTCCGGGTTGAGCATGATGACCCGGCGGTTGCCCTTGATGCCGCGATAGCGATCGTCGTGCCCGTAGATCGTGGTGTTGTACTGGTCGTGACTGCGCAGCGTCTGCAGGATCAGCCGGCCGTCGGGAACCTGAACCCACTCAAGCGGATTCACCGCGAAGTTGGCACGAGCGTTCGGCGTGGCGAACTCCTGCCGATCCCGCGGCGGGTGGGGGAGCACGAATCCGTCACTGAGGCGGACGCGGATGTTGAAGTCCTCGAAACCCGGGATCACCCGGGATATGTGATCGCGGATCAGGTCGTAGTCGCGGCGCAGTTGCTGCCACGCGACGTGGTGGTCGGCGCCGAGAACTGCGGTCGCGAGATCGCAGATGATGCCCACCTCGCTGTGCAGTTCCTTCGACGCCGGGGGCAGCGAACCCCGGGACAGGTGCACCACCGACATCGAGTCCTCCACCGAGACCTGTTGTGCGACACCGTCGACGACGTCCTTGTCGGTGCGGCCGAGGGTGGGCAGGATGAGTGCGGCGCGCCCGGTGGCCAGGTGCGATTCGTTCAGTTTGGTACTGACCTGGACCGTCAACGCGCACTTGGCCAGCGCCGCCCGGGTGTACTCGGTGTCCGGAGCCGCGGACACGAAGTTGCCCCCCATCGCGAAGAACAGGCGCACCTCACCACGTGCCATCGCGCCGATGGCCGCCACCGTGTCGAAGCCGGGCCTGCGCGGGCTCGCGATGCCGAACTCGGCATCCTGGGCGGCGAGGAACTCCTCGGGCATCTTCTCGAAGATGCCCATCGTGCGGTCGCCCTGCACGTTGGAGTGCCCACGTACCGGGCACAGGCCCGCGCCGGGCTTGCCGATCATGCCGCGCAGGAGCAGCACGTTGGTGCCCTCGCCGATGGTGGCCACGGCGTGGTGATGTTGGGTCAGCCCCATCGCCCAGCACAGCACGATCCGTTCCGACGATGCGACGGCCTCGGCGAGGTCGGCGATCGTCTCGCGGGTCAATCCGGTGGCCTCGAGGATGTCGGCGAAGTCGACGTCCTCGAGCAGCCCGAGATAGTCGTCGACGCCCGCACAACGGTTGTCCAGAAAGTCGTGGTCGAACACGGTGCCGGGTGCGGCCCGCTCTGCGTCGAGGAGCAGTCGCGCGACGCCGCGGAAGAGTGCCATGTCCCCGCCGAGCCGGATCTGGAGGAAGTCGTCGGCCAGCTTCACACCGTGGCCCACGACCCCACCGATCTTCTGCGGATCCTTGAACCGCATCAAACCGGCCTCGGGGAGCGGGTTGATCGCGACGATGCGTGCGCCGTTGTGCTTGGCCTTCTCCAGCGTGGACAGCATCCGCGGATGGTTGGTCCCCGGGTTCTGCCCGGCGATGATGATCAGGTCGGCGGCCTCGAGGTCGGGGACGGTGACCGAGCCCTTGCCGATCCCGATGGAGTCGCCGAGGGCGGTCCCGGACGATTCGTGGCACATGTTGGAGCAGTCGGGGAGATTGTTGGTGCCGATGCTGCGGGCGAACAACTGATAGACGAAGGCGGCTTCGTTGCTCGTGCGTCCCGACGTGTAGAAGACGGCCTCGTCGGGGCTGGACATCGTGGTGATCTCGTCGGCGATGATGCGATTCGCCTCGCCCCAGCCGATCGGTCGGTAGTGGGTGTCGCCGGGTGCCAGGTAAACGGGGTCCGTGAGGCGTCCCTGCTGCGAGAGCCAGTAGCCGGACCGCTCACGCAGGTCGGCAACCGAGTGCGTGGCGAAGAAGTCCGGGGTGACGCGCCGTTTCGTGGCCTCCTCGGCGACCGCCTTGGCACCGTTCTCACAGAACTCCGCATGCTTGCGATGACCAGGGGTTTCCGGCCAGGCACAGCCGGGGCAGTCGAACCCGTCCCGCTGATTCAGCTTGGCGAACGTCCGGGCCGTGCGGAGCGGCCCCATCTGCTCGAACCCGCGTTGCAACGCGACCGCGACCGCCGGCACCCCCGCCGCATAGTCCTTGATGTGGCCGGTGTGGACGTCCTCCGGCTCGGTGATGGGGGTTTCGTCGCGGGACTGGCGGGCACTCATATTCACCATCTTGCCCCACGCGCCGTGACGTTCGTCGACACTGTTCCCATGGCGCAAACGGATGTAGGACAGCAGGTGGCGGGAATCGTGCTCGCGGGTGGACGTTCCCGGCGGATGGGCCGCGACAAGGCCGCGATGGACTGGGACGGGGAGCCGATGCTCGCCCGGGTCGTGCGAGTCATGGGCGAGCGTTGCCAACCCGTTTTGGTGGCCGCGGCCGAGGAATCGGCGGCCTACCAGTCGCTGTACGGGACGGGGGGTCCCGAAGCACAATGGGTCACCGATGAGATCCCCGGTACGGGACCGCTGGGTGGACTGGCGGTGGGGCTGTCGAGAGCCGCGGCGGCCGGTGCGGTGTGGGCGTTCGTCTGTGCCACCGACATGCCGTTGATCTCGGCGGACCTGGTCGACGAGCTCCTGCGTGGTGTCACCGCGTCGACGCAGGCGGTGATCGCGACCGACGCGCAGCGGGATCACCCGATGGCCGGGCTCTACCGCACGGACGCCGCGGGCATCATCGCCGATCTGACCGCGCGCGGCGAGCGGCGCATGCTCGCGGCACTGGAAGCGCTGAACACGCATCGTGTCGCGGTGAGCAACCCGGAGTGGCTCACGAACGTCAACGCGCCGGAGGACCTGCACCGGCTCCACGTGTGAGGTGGGGCGTTCCCTAAGATTGTGGGGTGACCACACCCGACCCCACCCGCGAGCTGCCGAAGTCCTGGGATCCCGCCGAGCATGAGGCACGGCTGTATCAGGACTGGGTGGACGCCGGCTACTTCACGGCCGACGCGACCAGTGACCGGCCGGCCTTCTCGATAGTCATCCCGCCACCGAACGTCAACGGCTCGTTGCACATGGGCCACGCCTACGAGCATGTGCTCATGGACGCACTGTCGCGGCGTCGTCGGATGCAGGGCTATGAGGTGTTGTGGCTGCCCGGGATGGACCACGCCGCGATCGCCATGCAGACCATGGTCGAGCGCAAGCTCGCGACCGAGGGTCTCACCCGCGACGACCTCGGCCGCGAGGCGTTCATCGAGCGGGTCTGGACCGAGAAGGCCGAGATCGGCGACAACATCGGCAACCAGATGCGTCGCCTCGGCGACGGGGTCGACTGGAGCCGCGAGCGGTTCACCATGGACGACGGGCTCTCGCGCGCCGTGCAGACGGTGTTCAAGCAGATGTACGACGACGGGCTCATCTATCGCGCCGAGCGACTGGTCAACTGGTCGCCCGTACTCAAGACGGCGATCAGCGACATCGAGGTCAGCTACGCCGATGTCGAGGGCGAGCTGGTGAGCTTCCGCTACGGCAGCCTCGATGACGATCAACCGCACATCGTGGTGGCCACCACCCGTCTGGAGACGATGCTCGGTGACACCGCCATCGCGGTGCACCCCGACGACGAACGCTATGCGCACCTGATCGGGACGGAGCTGGCGCACCCGTTCGTCGACCGCCGGATCCCGGTCATCGCCGACGATTACGTCGATCCCGAATTCGGCAGTGGCGCAGTCAAGATCACGCCCGCTCACGATCCCAACGACTTCGCGATCGGTCAGCGCCACGACCTGCCGATGCCCACCATCATGGACGCCGAGGCGCGTATCGCCGGAACCGGGACGCCGTTCGACGGGATGGACCGGTTCGAGGCGCGGGTCAAGGTGCGCGAGGCGCTCGCCGACCAGGGGCGCATCGTCAAGGAGGTCCGCCCCTACCTGCACAGTGTCGGCCATTCCGAGCGGACCGGGGAGCCGATCGAGCCGCGGCTGTCGATGCAGTGGTGGGTCAAGGTCGAGACCCTGGCGAAAGCGGCCGGCGACGCGGTCCGCAACGGCGAGACGGTCATCCATCCGACGTCGATGGAGCCGCGCTGGTTCGGCTGGGTCGACAACATGTACGACTGGTGCATCTCACGCCAGCTGTGGTGGGGTCATCGGATCCCGATCTGGTACGGCCCCGACGGCGAGATCGTCTGTGTCGGGCCCGACGACGATGTGCCCGAGGGCTATGTCCAGGAGACCGACGTCCTCGACACCTGGTTCTCGTCGGGCCTGTGGCCGTTCTCCACCCTGGGGTGGCCCGAGAAGACCACTGATCTCGAGAAGTTCTATCCGACATCGGTTCTCGTCACCGGCTACGACATCCTGTTCTTCTGGGTGGCCCGGATGATGATGTTCGGCACCTACGTCGCCCCGCAATTCGACGGCGAGAAGAAGGTGCCCTTCCACAACCTGTTCCTGCACGGCCTCGTCCGCGACGAACACGGCCGCAAGATGTCGAAGTCGAAGGGCAACGGCATCGACCCGCTGGACTGGGTCGAACGCTTCGGCGCCGACGCACTGCGTTTCACGTTGGCCCGCGGAGCGAACCCGGGCAGCGACATCTCTGTCGGCGAGGACCACGCCCAGTCGTCGCGCAACTTCGCGACGAAGCTGTTCAACGCGACGAAGTTCGCGATGATGAACGGGGCGGTACTGGGTGAGCTGCCGGACGCCACCGCGCTGACCGAGGCGGACCGATGGATACTCGGTCGGCTCGACACGGTTCTCGCCGAGGCCGATTCCGGTTTCGAGAGCTACGAGTTCTCCAAGGCCTGTGAGTCGCTGTACCACTTCGCCTGGGACGAGGTGTGCGACTGGTACCTCGAGCTCGCCAAGGTGCAGTTTGCCGAGAACGACGACGAACGTTCGCGGACGACGTCGCTGGTGCTGGGCGCCGTGCTCGACAAGCTGCTGCGCCTGTTGCACCCGGTGATGCCGTTCGTGACCGAGGTGCTGTGGAAGTCGATGACCGGTGGGGAATCGGTGGTCGTGGCTCCGTGGCCGCAGGCCGGCAGCGTCGTTGCCGACGCTGCCGCCGCCCAGCACATCGACGATCTGCAGCGCCTCATCACCGAGGTGCGACGGTTCCGGAGCGATCAGGGGCTGCGGCCGGGGCAGCGGGTGGCGGCCGAGATCGACGGACTCGACCTCGCCGGCCTCACCCCGTCCCGGCCGTACCTCGACTCGCTGGCCCGTCTCGAGAGTGCCGACGACGATTTCGCCGCCACCGCGACGATCGATGTCCGCCTCTCGGCGGCAACCGTGACGGTGCGGATCGACACATCGGGAACCGTCGATCTGGAGGCCGAGCGCAAGCGTCTGGCCAAGGATCTGGCTGCGGCCGAGAAAGAACTGTCGAGCACCACCGCCAAGCTCGGCAACGACCAGTTCCTCTCGAAGGCGCCCGAACCTGTCGTGGCGAAGATCCGGCAGCGACAGAAGGTGGCGACCGAGGAAGTCGAACGTCTCGGAGCCGCCCTCAGTGCGTTGAGCGGCTCGTGAGCCCGCGCGACATCGGCCACGGCAGCGCCGATGACGAGGACATCGACGAGATCGACCGGGACCATCTCGGCGCCGATCCCCGCGGTGATGACGATTTCGATGTCGATCCGCTCGGCGCTGCGCCGCTGCCGACCGATCTGGGGTCGCTGCTCGCCGGTCGCGGGGGCGCGCCCGACGATCTCTACGCCGACGATGCGGCCGCCGACGACGGTTACTCGGATGATCAACCCGGCGACGACGAGGACCGGCCGCCGTCGGCGGGCAACGGTCCGCATGACGACGCCGCCACGCTGGCCGAGCTCGCCGAGGTCGAGGCCGAGCTCGACACCCGCTGGCCCGAGACCAAGATCGAACCGTCCCTGACCCGGATCTCGGCCCTGATGGACCTGCTCGGGTCGCCGCAGCACGGCTATCCGGCGATCCACATCGCCGGGACCAACGGCAAGACGTCGGTGGCACGGATGATCGACGCACTGCTCACCGCACTGCATCGTCGCACCGGCCGGATCACCAGCCCGCACCTGCAGCGCGTCACCGAGCGGATCTCGGTGGACGGCAGACCGATCAGCGCCCGCACCTACATCGACACCTACCGCGAGCTGGAGCCGTACATCACGATGGTCGACGACTCGTCGACCGCGTCCGGTGGCCCGCGGATGAGCAAGTTCGAGGTGCTGACGGCGATGTCCTACGCGGTGTTCGCCGAGGCGCCGGTCGACGTTGCGGTCGTCGAGACGGGGATGGGTGGGCGTTGGGACGCGACCAACGTCATCGATGCCACGGTGGCCGTGATCACCCCGATCGCCATGGACCACGCCGACTATCTCGGCGACACCCTCGCCGCGATCGCGGGGGAGAAGGCCGGGATCATCAAGAAGGCCCGCGGTGACGACCTCGTCGCGACCGACCCCGTCACCATCATCGCGGTGCAGGAACCCGACGTGATGAACGTGTTGCTCCGACAGACCGTCGAGGCGGACACCGCTGTCGCGCGGCAGGATTCGGAGTTCACCGTCCTCGATTCGGTGACCGCGGTTGGTGGGCAGATGCTGCGGCTCCAAGGCCTCGGCGGGGTGTACGACGAGGTATACCTGCCATTGCACGGTGCCCATCAGGCGTCCAACGCCGTTCTCGCGCTCGCCGCGGTGGAGGCGTTCTTCGGCGCCGGCGCCGACCGGCAACTCGACATCGACGCCGTCCGTGCCGGGTTCGCGGCCGTCGCGAGCCCCGGCCGGCTCGAGCGGGTGCGCAGCGCGCCGACGGTCTTCATCGACGCCGCCCACAATCCACACGGCGGAACGGCGCTCGCACAGGCACTGGCCGAGGAATTCGATTTCCGGCGTCTCATCGGGGTCGTCGGCATGCTCGGGGATAAGGACGCCGAGGGCTTCCTGGAGGCCGTGGAGCCCGTGTTCGACAGCCTCGTGGTGACCAACAACGGCTCGCCCCGCGCGCTCGACACCGAGTCGCTCCTCGAGATCGCACTGCCGATCTTCGGAGAGGACCGTGTCGTCGTGAAGCCATTCCTGCCCGATGCCGTGGAAACGGCGATCGGTCTGGCCGAACAGACCGACGGCGAACCCGTTGCCGGCGCCGGTGTGGTGATCACGGGATCGGTGGTCACCGCGGGCGCGGCACGCACTTTGTTCGGCAAGGAGCCCACGTGAGCGAACCGATTCGGTACAGCCCACCCGCGACAGACCCGTGGAAGGGGCTGCGCGGAGTCATGGCCGGCACCCTCATCCTGGAGGTCATCGTCCTCGGACTGACCTTCCCGATCGTGGCGAACATAGGTTCAGGACTGTCCTGGGTCTCCGGCGGCTATCTGGGATTCCTCGTGGCGGCCCATGTCGTCGCGGCCGGACTCCAGGGCCGCAGCCATGCGCTCCGGCTCGATATCGGCCTGCAGGTCCTGGTGATCGCCGGAGGGTTCCTGCACTGGTCGATCGCGGTGATCGGCGTCATCTTCCTGTGCGTCTGGGTCTACATCGCCTACATCAAACATGATGTCGAGGTCCGGATCGCCAAGGGGATGTTGCCGGGGCAGGAACCGTTGGACGGCTGACGTGGTCCGTTCGGCAACGACGATGCCGGCTTCGGCGCCTGCAACAGGTGTTGCCCGACTGTGACCTCCCGACGCTCGCTTTTCGAGGCCCGAGACTGTGAGAATGTCGCTGCTGGGGGGCGAACAATCATCTGTGCCCTGACCCCGGTGACCATCCGTGACGTGAGGAATAGTTTGTCTGTCATCACCTGCCTTCGCCGACCCTGGGCCACCGCTGCGCTGGCGCTGACCGTCATCGGTTCGTCGTTAACCGGTGGGGTCGCCACTGCGGCGCCCACCGTGGCGCCCGAGGACCTGCCGGTTGCCGACGCACCGGTGCCTGCCGCCGACGGTGAATACAGCTACCTCGCCACCCACGACCTGACCGAGCGGGCCGCGACGATGAAGGTCCCCGATGCGATCGCGGCGTTGCCCGTGCCGCAGCAGTATCGCCCGGCGAACCTCGCGTTGGCCGCGCAGTTCGACATCGCACTTGCCGGCGCACTCAAGTCGCCGGGCGGCTGCATCCAGGTCATCGTCGATCCCAGGTCCCGATCCGGCAGCTTGTTCAACTACGGCTTCTTCGCGGTGGACGGACAGTATTGCTCGTGATCCGCGACACCCGTCGTCGAAATCGGCGGCAGTGCCGTGCTCGGTGCGCGACTCGCTAAGGTGTGCTGGTGACTGAACGGACTCTGGTACTCATCAAGCCCGACGGCGTCGCCCGCTCTCTGGTCGGCGACATCATCAGCCGGGTGGAACGCAAGGGACTCAAGCTCGTCGCCCTGGAGCTGAAGACGGTCAGCGACGAGGTGGCCCGCGGGCATTACGCCGAGCATGAGGGAAAGCCCTTCTATCCGTCCCTGCTGGAGTTCATCACCTCCGGTCCGTTGGTGGCCGCGGTCCTCGAGGGGCCCCGCGCGGTGGCGGCGTTTCGGCAGATCGCGGGTGGCACGGACCCGGTGGAGAAGGCCGTTCCCGGCACGATCCGTGGTGATTACGCCCTGAGCACACAGACCAATCTCGTGCACGGCTCGGACTCACCGGAGTCGGCCGAGCGCGAGATCGCGTTGTGGTTCCCTGACCTGGGCGTCTGACGGCGAGAGCACCCTCGGGCCTTCACCTGCGCGCTCCGGAACACCGGTCAAACGCGCGTAGTGTGCGGGGATCGACTCGCGGTGTGGGATACTTGCACAGTTGTCGGTGACACACTTTGTCCCCGCCGACCGGATGGCGCCTCTGGTATCGGTCACCCCGATTCCCGTGTCTTCCCCATCGATGTCCGGGTTGCTTCGGCAGCCGGGCAGCGGGCTTCGCGGCCCGTCCTCGATGGTGTGGAAGACACCGACCGGATGAGGTCATCAAACAACGCAAGGCGCCGCCTCGTGACCAGGAGTTCCGGGTTGCGGAGAAGGCGCGAAGACCACACAACACCGGTCCAGTGGTGACCGGGACACAGAGTGAAGCCCTCGCGTGGCCGCGTCAGCCCGACGCGCCCGGGGGCTCGAGGAGATTGAGTGACCGACAACGGGTCGCCGGCTGACGCGAACGCAGCGTCAGGATCGGCGGAAGAATTCCCCAGCAGGCTTCGAGTGCACGCCCTGGCCAGGACATTGGGCCTGACCAGCCGTCAGGTGCTGGCGCACCTCGCGGAATTGGGTATCGAGACTCGAAGCCCCCAATCCAGCATTGACCGCGAGACCGCCCAGGCCGTCGCCGCTCGGGTGCGCGAACATGTCGCGGTGGACGAAGCGGCGGTCGAGGCCGTCGAGGACGCCGCGGATACCGCCGGCGTCGAGGGCGCCGCCGACACCCCATCGGGGACCGCCCCGACGGAGGCGACCGACAAGGGCGCGCAGCCGGAGAGCACCGGACAGGCGAGCGCCGAACCGGAAAGCAGCGGACCGGAAGGCACGGGGCCGGCGAGCCCCGCAGCAGCCGAGACCCCGGCAGCCCCGGCAGCCGAGACCCCGGCAGCCCCGGCAGCCGAGACCCCGGCAGCCGAGACCCCGGCAGCCGAGGCCCCAGCAGCCGAGACCCCGGCAGCCGAGGCCCCGGCAGCCGAGACCCCGGCCGACATCGAGACACCGAGCGAGGCCTCGTCAACGGACAACCAGCCGGCGACCCCGGCCGAGTCTGCGGCGCCTCGTGCGCCGGAGGTCGGGATGCCGACGCTGTTCTCGGCCGTTGACGAAACCCAGCACTTTCCCGTTCCGTCGGCCGCGGAACCGGCGGTCACACAGCCGCTGTTCCTCTCGCCGCAGGCAGTCGAGCCGGCCGCCCGCACCGCACGGCCCGCCCAGGACACCGAGTCGGACACCGACGCCGACCGCGATGCCGAGAGTTCGGACGACGACGAGTCGTCCGGTGGCGGAGAGCGCTCCTCGCGCCGGCGTCGTCGGGGCCGTCGGGGTCGCGGTCGCGGTCGCGGAGATCAAGCAGACGCGGGCGCGGATGATTCCGACGACGAGTCCGACGACGCGCAGGGCACCGACGAGGCAGGCTCCACGCGGCCGTCCGGCAAAAAGGGCAAGAAGCCCAAGGGTCGGGATGCCAAGGACGACTCCACCGAGTCCGACGCGGATACGGACAAGGTCACCTCGGACAAGGCGGGCAAGGACAAGCGCACCAAGGGTGGCGAGTCCGACGACGCCGACCAGGACGGCGAAGCCGGGTCCGAGGCGGAGGGCGCCGAGGACGGCGACTCCGATTCGGCCGACGACGGTGACGCTTCGTCGTCGAAGCGGCGGCGCCGACGCCGCCGTCGCAAGGGCGGCGGCGAGCCCGAGGACAGCTCTCCCGACGATCCGCCGAACACCGTTGTTCACGAGCGTGAGCCGCGGAGCAAGAAGGCGCGCGACGAGGTCCAGGGGATCTCGGGTTCGACCAGACTGGAGGCCAAGCGCCAGCGGCGTCGTGACGGACGCGACGCGGGCCGTCGGCGGCCGCCGATCCTGAGTGAATCGGAGTTCCTGGCCCGCCGCGAGGCGGTCGACCGCGTGATGGTGGTCCGCGAACGCAGCGCCAACAGCTCGATCTCGCCGGGCGCGAACTCGTCCGACCGGAACGACGATGCGGCGCCGATCGAGGACTACACGCAGGTGGCGGTGCTCGAGGACGGTGTCCTGGTCGAACACTTCGTGACCACCGCGACGTCCTCGTCGATGGTCGGCAACATCTACCTCGGCCGCGTGCAGAACGTGCTGCCGGGCATGGAAGCCGCGTTCGTGGACATCGGCCGCGGCCGGAACGGTGTGCTCTACGCCGGCGAGGTCAACTGGGATGCCGCCGGACTCGATGGTGGGTCGCGCAAGATCGAGCAGGCTCTGAAGCCCGGCGACAACGTGCTGGTGCAGGTCAGCAAGGACCCGGTCGGTCACAAGGGCGCCCGCCTCACCACCCAGATCTCCCTCGCCGGCCGCTACCTGGTGTATGTGCCGGGTGGTTCCTCCACCGGAATCAGCCGCAAGCTGCCCGATGTCGAGCGCAAGCGGCTCAAGAGCATCCTCGGCAAGCTCGTTCCCGAGGACGCGGGGGTGATCATCCGCACCGCGTCCGAAGGCGTCAGCGCCGAGGACCTCGCCGCCGACATCGAGCGCCTCGAGGGTCAGTGGAAGTCCATCGACACCGCGGTCGGGAAGGCGAAGAGCTCGGGCTCGAACGCGCCGCAGGCACTGTATGAGGAGCCCGACCTGCTGGTCCGCGTGGTGCGCGACCTGTTCAACGAGGACTTCAAGAAGCTGGTCGTCGAAGGCCACAAGGCCTGGGATCTCGTGGAGCGCTACATCAGCGCGGTCGCGCCGGACCTGATGGATCGTGTCGAGCGTTTCGAGAAGGCGCACGCGGATGCACCGGACTCGTTCGTGGTGCATCGCATCGACGAGCAGCTGGCCAAGGCGCTGGATCGCAAGGTGTGGTTGCCGTCGGGCGGCACCCTGATCATCGAGCACACCGAGGCCATGACGGTCGTCGACGTCAACACGGGCAAGTTCACCGGTTCGGGTGGCAACCTCGAGGAGACGGTCACCCGCAACAACCTGGAGGCGGCCGAGGAGATCGTGCGGCAGATGCGGCTGCGCGACATCGGCGGCATGATCATCGTCGACTTCATCGACATGGTCCTCGAGTCCAACCGTGACCTCGTCCTGCGACGGCTCACCGAGGCGCTCGCACGCGACCGGACCCGTCACCAGGTGTCCGAGGTGACCTCGCTCGGCCTGGTGCAGATGACGCGCAAGCGTCTCGGCACCGGTCTGCTGGAGGCGTTCTCGACCCCGTGCGCCCATTGCGGTGGCCGCGGCATCGTGGTGCACGCGAATCCGGTGGAGATCCGTCAGGACGATGTGTCGCAGGGCGACGGCGGCGGCTCGAAGCGGTCACGGCGAAACCGCCGTAAGGCCGAGCCGGCAGCCGAAGCCCACAAGCCGGCTCACAATCCGGCCGAGCATCCGATGTTCCGGGCGATGGCCGCACACGCACACGATCACGATCACGACGGCGAACACGACTACGAGGCCACTGGCGATCACGAGCCCGACAAGGCCCACGAGCCCGACAAGGCCCACGAGCCCGACAAGGCCCACGAGCCGGAGAAGGCTTCGCGCGAGCCCGGCAAGTCTCGCGGCGAGGCGAAGAAGTCGACCGAGACCGAGAAATCGTCGGGCCTCCCGGAGAAGGCCGCTGCTCAGGCCGAGTCGTCGAGCCGGCCCGAGACGGCGCCGAGCGAGACCACGGAGCCGTCGGCCGAGCCCGCGGAGTCGCCGAGCCGGCCGGAGACGTCGACCGCGCCCGATGGGGGCGCTACAGCACGCCGTCGACGTCGAGTCGTGCGGCAGGCGGCGGCGCCGCCGGTGTCATCCCAACCGGTGGTGATGACCGCTGACGGAGGAGCGAAGTCCGCTCCGTTGACGACGTTCGGACCTACCGGCCAGACGACCTCCACCGAGGCGGCGGTGGCCGTGCGGCGTCGGCCGCGCCGACGCACCGCGGGCCGCCCGGCCGGGCCACCACCCGGCGAGGAGTGAACGACCAGGCCAACGAGCAGGTCGGGCCCGGTGTCGGTGAGTTTGACCCGACCGGCGGCGGTCCCGTAATCTTGATTGGTCGCCTTCGGCGGAGGGTTCTCGCTGTGCCCGGAACATCCAGGTCACCCTGGATCGCACCGCTGCGCCGCGTGAAACCCGTCGACAGGCTCTCTGGTGTGATCCGCAGTGACTCCCCGGCCCAGTCCGCGGGACCGTCTGCGGCCCACACCAGGAACGCACCACCCACACACCCGCGGTGCGCCAACCAGCGCCGTGGGTCCGACAGACGAGTTAAAGAGGACAGCTTCGATGGCAACGTACGCGATCGTCAAGACCGGCGGTAAGCAGTACAAGGTCGCTGAGGGCGACATTGTGAAGGTCGAGAAGATCGACAGCGAGCCCGGCACCAGCGTGAGCCTGCCGGTGGCGTTGGTCGTCGACGGCTCCGACCTCACCACAGATGCGGACAAGCTCGCGAAGATCTCGGTGACCGGTGAGGTCGTCGAGCATGTCAAGGGCCCCAAGATCCGCATCCACAAGTTCAAGAACAAGACCGGCTACCACAAGCGCCAGGGTCACCGTCAGAAGCTGACGGTCCTCAAGGTCACCGGCATCAAGTAATCAACCCATGGGGCACGCCCCGTGGCCCCATCAGCCTTAGTACTGCCAGGAGGACTGCAGAGATGGCACACAAGAAGGGCGCGTCCAGCTCGCGCAACGGTCGTGATTCCAACGCCAAGCGCCTCGGCGTGAAGCGTTTCGGTGGTCAGCAGGTCAGCGCCGGAGAGATCCTGGTCCGCCAGCGCGGCACCAAGTTCCACCCGGGCGTCAACGTCGGTCGCGGTGGCGACGACACCCTGTTCGCCCTGGCGACGGGCTCGGTCGAATTCGGCACCAAGCGTGGCCGCAAGACGGTGAACATCGTCCCGGAGACCGCGTCGGTCTGACCGGACGCCGGCACCGTGGCGACTACCCACTTCGCGTGGACGTCGTCGCAGCAGAGCTCTACACAGGGCGGGCAGGGTCTTGATGAACCCTCCCGCCCTGTTTGTTTTTTCAGAGAGGAAGTACACCGATGTCTCGGTTCGTCGACCGCGTGACGATCCACGTCGCGGCGGGTAACGGCGGCCACGGCTGCTCGTCGGTCCACCGCGAGAAGTTCAAGCCGCTCGGCGGGCCCGACGGGGGCAACGGGGGCAACGGGGGGTCCGTTCGTCTCGTGGTGGACCCGCAGGTGCACACCCTGCTCGACTTCCACTTCCGGCCGCACGCCAAAGCGTCCAACGGCAAGCCCGGGATGGGTGACAATCGCGACGGCGCGATGGGTGAGGACCTGGTGCTGAAGGTGCCGGACGGCACCGTCATCCTCGACGGCGATGGCTCGATCCTCGCCGATCTGGTCGGTGAGGGTACGACCTTCGAGGCCGCACAGGGTGGCCGTGGCGGCCTGGGCAATGCGTCCCTCGCGTCGAAGGCACGCAAGGCGCCGGGCTTCGCCCTGCTCGGTGAGGAGGGCCAGCATCGGGACCTGGTTCTCGAACTGAAATCCGTCGCCGACGTCGGGCTGGTCGGCTTCCCGTCCGCCGGGAAATCCTCGCTCGTGTCGGTCCTGTCGGCTGCCAAACCAAAGATCGCGGACTATCCCTTCACCACACTCGCCCCGAACCTCGGTGTCGTGCAGACCGCCGGTGACGTGTTCACCATCGCCGACGTCCCCGGACTGATCCCCGGCGCGTCGACCGGCCGTGGACTCGGACTCGAGTTCCTGCGGCACCTCGAGCGATGCGCGGTGCTGGCCCACGTCGTCGATTGCGCGACCCTCGAGCCCGGCCGTGACCCGATCTCCGACATCGACGCACTCGAGGCGGAGCTCGCGGCCTATCAGCCGGCCCTCGACACCGACCACGGCCTCGGCGATCTCGCCGAGCGGCCCCGGGTGATCATCCTCAACAAGATCGACGTCCCCGACGCGGCCGAGCTCGCCGATTTCGTCGAACCCGAACTTGCGCAACGTGGCTGGCCCATCTTCCGGATATCGGCAGTGGCCCACGAGGGCCTGCGGGAACTGACCTTCGCCCTGGCCCGCATGGTGGCGGAGTACCGCGAGAGCCATCCGAAGCCGCAGCGCCGTAGGCAGGTGATCCGCCCCAAGGCCATCGACGAGGCCGAGTTCACGGTGTCGCCGGACCCCGAGTCCGACGGCGGGTTCATCGTGCGCGGAACGAGGCCCGAACGGTGGATCGCGCAGACCCAGTTCGACAATGACGAGGCCGTCGGTTACCTCGCGGACCGACTGAACCGGCTCGGGGTCGAAGACGAGCTCGTCAAGCTCGGCGCTCAGCCCGGCGCGCCGGTGACCATCGGCGACGTGACCTTCGACTGGGAGCCCTCGACACCGATGGGTGACGATGTACCGGTCACCGGCCGCGGCACCGACGTCCGGCTCGATCGCAACGAGCGTATCGGCGCAGCCGAGCGCAAGCAGGCCCGGCGGTTGCGCCGCGGATTGCCCGACCTCGGCGAGGAGACCGAACGGGAGCTCCCGTGAGCGACGTCCGGGAGCGGATCGCCCGTGCCCGCAGCATCGTCGTGAAGATCGGGTCGTCGGCGCTCACCGATCTGCACGACGGTCTGGACCGCACCCGACTCGACCGTCTCGCCGACGCGCTGGAAGCGCGGATGCGCGCCGGCTCCGATGTCATCGTGGTGTCGTCCGGTGCGATCGGAGCGGGAATCGCACCGTTGGGCCTGAAGAAGCGGCCGACGGATCTCGCCACCAAGCAGGCCGCGGCCAGTGTCGGTCAGCTGGCGTTGGCGCATGCGTGGGGGACATCGTTCCACCGCTATGGGCGCACCGTCGGCCAGGTGTTGCTGACCGCGGACGACATCTCGAACCGCGCGCACCACGCCAACGCCCAACGGACGCTGGATCGTCTGCGTTCACTGGGCGCGGTGGCCGTCGTGAACGAGAACGACACGGTGGCGACCACGGAGATCCGGTTCGGCGACAACGATCGCCTCGCCGCGCTGGTCGCGCACCTTGCCGGGGCCGATGCCCTCGTCCTTCTGTCTGATGTCGACGGACTCTACGACGGCGACCCGCGCAAGGTCGGCGCCGATGGCCGCCGGGCACGCCTGATTCCGGAAGTGCACGGACCTGAAGACCTCGACGGCGTCATCGCCGGTTCGGGTGGCGCGCTGGGCACCGGCGGGATGGCGTCCAAACTCGCCGCTGCGCGGTTGTCGGCGGATGCCGGAGTGCCGGTGCTGCTCGCCTCCGCCGACAAGGCCGCACAGGCATTGGCGGACGCGTCGGTCGGGACGGTGTTCGCCGGGCGCGATGAACGACTGTCGGCGCGACGCTTCTGGGTACGGCACGCCGCGGATGCCCGCGGTCGGCTCGTGCTCGACGACGGTGCCGTCAAGGCGGTCGCGGAGCGCCGCCGATCATTGCTGCCGGCCGGGATCGTCAGCGTCGACGGCCGTTTCTACGCCGGCGACGTGGTGGAACTCGTCGAGCCGTCGGGTTCGGTGCGCGCACGTGGCGTCGTCGCCTACGACTCCGACGACATCTCGTTGATGGCCGGCCGGTCCACCTCCGCGCTGCCCGCCGATCTTCGCCGTCCGGTCATCCACGCCGACGACCTCGTGGCCATCTGATCATCGCCGGGCGCCTCGTGCGCGACGGTTCGTCCCCGGGTATCGCTCAACCCTCCGGTTGCAGGTGGAGTGTTTGGCGATCACCGGGGGACGAACTCGGCGCGGCGTCGTCGGGTGGGTCCGCCGCCAGGGCAGGCAGGACCACGGATGCGAGGTGGTCGATCTTGAGGTCGGCGATATCGTCGGCCCGGGTCGCGCCACGGTTGACGATCACCAGGGTCTTGCCGGTGCGGTGCGCGTGCCGTGCGAATCGCAGTCCGCTCATCACGGTGAGTGACGATCCGACCACGAGGAGTGCATCGGATTCGTCGACCATCGAAAATGCCTGCTGCACTGTCGTTTTTGGGACGCTCTCGCCGAAGTAGACGATGTCGGGTTTGACGATGTGACCGCATTGCGGGCAGTCGATCATGGTGAAATCCGATGTGTCGTCGACACTGGCATCCGCGTCCGGCGCGACTTCGATCGCGCCCCGCCCGCGCACGCGTTCGGTGAATCCGGCGTTGAGGGCGTCCAGCCGGCGGGCCAGACCGTGGCGCGAGATCCGCCAGTCACACGCCAGGCAGCGGACCCGGCCGTAGCATCCGTGCAGTTCGAGTACGCGACGTGTGCCCGCCTTGGTGTGCAGCATGTCGACGTTCTGCGTGATCACGCCGGTGAGTCGGCCTCGGCGCTGCAGGTCGGTGAGTGCGTGATGGGCCGCGTTCGGTCGCGCCGCGTCCATGTGTCGCCACCCCAGATGGTTGCGGGCCCAGTAGTGGCGGCGGAACTCGGGCGACGACAGGAACATCTCGAGGGTCATGGGGGTGCGGGCCGGGGCGCCCGGGCTGCGGTAGTCGGGAATTCCCGAATCCGTGGAGATCCCGGCGCCGGTCAGCGCCACGATCCGCCGCCCGGCGAGCAACCTGCGCGCGTCATCGATCCGCTCGGTGATGTCGGCATCGAGGGGCGTCGGTTCGGCCGGCGTCCAGCCGATCTGCAATCGGGTACGCACCCTGTCGAGGATAGCGGTGCCGACGACGACACCGGCCCGGCCGAACGCATGGTTCGGCCGGGCCGGTGGGAGTCTACGAGAGTCCTCGGTCAGTCCGCTGACACGGCTTCCGGGGTGTGCTTGCCGCTCGGCTCCGGAACGGTCACCAGCGGGTACACGCCGTTCTCGTCGTGGACCTCGGTGCCGACGACCGGGGGATTGAACACGCACAGCATGCGCATCTGCGTGTCGGCGGTGACGGTGTGGCGTTCGTGCCCGTTCAGCAGGTACATGGTGCCCGGCGCCAGCGGGTAGGTCTCGCCGGTCTCGCGGTCGAGGAGCGTGCCCTCTCCCTCGACGAGCCAGACGGCTTCCACGTGGTTGGCGTAGTGGAACTCGTTGACCGAGCCCGCGTTGATCGTGGTCTCGTGGAACGAGAATCCGACGTGGTCGCCGCCGAGCACGATCCGCTTGGAGACCCAGTTGCCCTTGGGGTCGGCGACATCGCGGTCGGTTCCGGTGATTTCAGCTGTGGTACGGACGATCATCCGATCACCTCCTTGACAGATTCGGACAGAATGGCCAGGCCGCGGTCGAGATCTTCGTTCGAGATCGTCAGCGGCGGAAGCAGTTTCACGACCTCATCAGACGGGCCCGAGGTCTCGGCGAGCAGTCCGGCCTCGAAGGCCAGGGCGCACACCTTGCCGGCCGCGGTGGGCTCGTCGAACACGAGACCCTGAACCATTCCGCGACCACGGGTCGAGATGCCCGAGTAGGTCTCGCAGAGCCCGGAGAACGCGGTGTGGATGCGATCACCCTTGGCGTGCACGTCGCGGGTCAGTGCGTCGTCGCTCCAGAAGTGTTCGATGGTCTTGGTACCGGTGACGAACGCCGGGTTGTTTCCACGGAAGGTCCCGTTGTGCTCGCCCGGGGTCCAGACGTCGAGATCCGACCGGAACAGCGTCAGTGCCAGCGGCAGACCGTATCCACTGATCGACTTCGACAACGTGACGATGTCGGGCTTGATGCCGGCGGCCTCGAACGAGAAGAACTCGCCCGTCCGACCGCAGCCCATCTGCACGTCGTCGACGATGAGCAGGATGTCGCGACGCTTGCAGAGCTCCGCCAGTGCGCGCAGCCACTCGGCACGCGCGACGTTGACGCCGCCCTCGCCCTGCACGGTCTCGACGATGACGGCTGCCGGGCGGTTGAGCCCACTGCCCGAGTCGTCGAGCACGCGCTCGAACCAGTTGAAGTCCTCGACGACACCGCCGAAGTAGTTGTCGAACGGCATCGGGGTGGCGTGCACCAGCGGGATTCCGGCGCCCGCGCGCTTCATCGAATTACCGGTCACCGAGAGCGATCCCAGCGTCATGCCGTGGAAGGCGTTGGTGAAGCTGATGATCGACTCGCGTCCGGTCACCTTGCGGGCCAGCTTCAGTGCGGCCTCGACGGCATTGGTGCCGGTGGGACCGGGGAACTGGATCTTGTAGTCCAGCCCACGCGGCGCGAGGATCTTGTCGTTGAAGGTTTCGATGAACTGACCCTTGGCGACCGTTGCCATGTCCAGTCCGTGGGTGATTCCGTCATCCGAGATGTAGTCCAGGAGAGCAGCTTTCATCACCGGATTGTTGTGGCCGTAGTTCAGCGAACCGGCGCCGGCGAAGAAGTCGAGGAACTGACGACCGTTCTGATCGGTGATGTACGAGCCGCTGGCGCGGGTGAACACCGCGGGCCAGCTGCGGCAGTAGCTGCGCACCTCGGACTCGTGCTGGGTGAAAATGGAATCGTCTACTGTCTGATCGAGAAGTTGCATGTGACTTCCCCCTTTTCTGTTGTGACGATCAAAGAGAACGACCGGTCACACGAGCCTTGCGCCGACATCGAAGGATGCCGGCGACTCGGGCTCGAGGCCGTCCAAAGCGTGACTATTGTTGGTGGATATCAGGGTTCGATGAGTTCGGGCTCGAGGAGGTACAGGTCCTCGGGCTCGTGCGCGTCCGGGAAGTGGTCCGCGGCAAAGAGGCTCCGGCGCTCGAAGCGCAGACCACGAGCATTCGCGACCGACTCGAACAGGCGCTGCGACGCAACGTTATCCGGGCTGATGGTGGTGTGCATCGCCACCACACCGGATCGCTGGCAGCGATCGAAGAGGCGGTGCAGCATGGTTCCGGCAACACCATGGCCGCGGCAGGAGTCGTCAACCGCGACCTGCCAGACCATCAGGGTCGACGGGTCGGTCTGGCGACGGTAGCCGGTGACAAAGCCAACCGGACGCCCGTCGACTTCGGCGACGATCGAAGTGGAAGCGAAATCGTGGCACCACAGGACATAGGCGTAACTCGAGTTGACGTCGAGAACCTTTGAGTCCGAGGCGATCTCCCACAATCTTTCGCCGTCGTCGGCGGTGGGCTGCCGATAATCGACAGCAAGGGCAGTTGTTGGGGCCGTGCTTGTTTGTATCGGGCTCATGACTTATTCGACGTTAACAATGCGTATCCGCGAAGTCATGCGTCCGACGAAATCGGACGTCGAAACCCCCTCCAATCCCCAGTTCAGCCACTGTTTGTGAAGTGGGTCACAAACAGTTGCGTGAGGGAACGTCAAATGGGAAAAGGGGCCTGCAGGTCCCACTCGGCGGTAGCGCACAATGGGTGTCGATGACCAGGATCATTGCGGGTGAACTGCGAGGACGCAGATTGACGGTACCCGATGCAGGCACTCGGCCGACTTCCGATCGGGTGCGGGAGGCGATCTTCAACATCGTCCTCGCGCGCACCGACCTCGCCGAGGCTCGGGTGCTCGACCTTTACGCGGGGTCGGGCGCACTGGGACTCGAGGCGCTCTCCAGAGGGGCGGCGCGGGCGGTGTTCGTCGACGCGCACCGGCGTGCCACGTCTGCGATCACGGCCAACGTGCGGACGTGCGGGGTGGCCGATCGTGCGACGGTCGTGACCAGGCCGGTGGCCTCCTACCTCGGTTCGACCGGCGTCGGAGAGGTCGACGTCGCGTTTCTCGATCCGCCGTACGACCTCGACAACGCGACCATGACGGCCGACCTGGAGGTTCTCGCGACTCGATGGCTCGGCGACGACGGCATCGTCATCGTGGAGCGTGCGGCCCGGGCATCCGAGACCGTGTGGCCGGACGGGCTGACGGTGCTGGTCCACAAGACCTACGGTGATACGCGGGTGGAGGTCGCCGCCCGTGACCGACATGTGCTCGACAGCGGGAGGGGCGCCGATGAGGATCGGTGACCTCGAGGTTCGGGTGCCCATCGTCGCGGCCCCGATGGCCGGTGGGCCGACCACTCCCGCCCTCGTCGCGGCTGTCGGTGCAGCGGGCGGGTTGGGGATGCTCGCGGCCGGATATCTCACGCCGACGGCGATGGACGAGCTCGTCGGCGAGGTCGAGCGGCGTACGACCGCGCCCTATGGGGTCAACATCTTCCTGTCCGGCCGCGACCCGCTGACGGACGGCGTCGAGGGCGGTGATCTGCGCATCGAGCTCGATCGCTACCGCGCGGAACTCGCCGACGAGGCCCGCCGCTACGGCGTCGACCTGGGCGAACCGCGATACAGCGACGAGCACGTCGAAGAAAAGGTGGATCTCCTCGCCGAGCGTCGGCCGGGGCTGGTCAGCTTCACGTTCGGCGATCCGGGCGCCCGGTTGGTGAAACGGGTTCACGAGCGCATCGGCGCGCCGGTCGCGGTGACGGTCACGTCGGTCGACGAGGCGCGGGCGGCGGCTGCCTCCGGTGCCGATGCGCTGGTCGTGCAAGGAATGGAGGCCGGGGGACATCGCGGACTCTGGTTCGATGACCCCGCCGACCCCGCTGGTGGACCTCTGGCGCCGACCGGGGAACTCGTGCGCGCCGTTCTCGGCTCCGTGCGTGTGCCGGTCGTCGCCGCCGGGGGCATCACCGACGGCGCCGGGATCCGATCGATGATCTCGCTCGGCGCGATCGGCGCGCAGCTCGGTACCGCGTTCCTGTGCGTGGACGAGGCCGGCACCGGAGCTGCCCACCGACGGGCACTGCTGGACCGGATCTATCCGGACACCGTGATCACCCGGGCGTTCTCGGGCCGCTCCGCCCGGTCGCTGCGCAACGGTTTCACGACCCGGCACCCGGCAGCGCCCGCGCTCTATCCGCATGTCCACCATCTGACGAAACCCTTGCGTGCCGCGGCTGGGGCGGCCGGGAACCCGGACGACATCAACCTCTGGGCAGGGACGGGGTGGCGTGCGGTGACCACCGGTCCGGTCGCCGAAGTGATGGCGCGGCTGAGCGCCGAACTGGCCGACGCGCCCTGACCGGCGCGGATCCGCTCGCGTAGATTTCGGGCATGACCTCAGCCGTCTTCCCCGGTTCTTTTGATCCGTTCACCATCGGTCATCGCTACATCGTCGAGCGAGCCGCCGCGCGCTTCGACGAGGTCGTCGTCACCGTCGTGGTCAACCCGAACAAGCACGGCATGTTCGGGGTCGACGAACGCATTGCGCTCATCCGCGAGTCATGTGCCGATCTGCGCAACGTCCGGGTTGACCGTTGGACGGGACTGCTCGTGGACTATCTCCGTAACGAAGGCATCGACACGATGGTCAAGGGCCTGCGCTCGGCTGTCGACTTCGACTACGAGGTGCCGATGGCGCAGATGAACCGTGAGCTCGCCGGGGTGGAGACCATGTTCCTGCTGACCGACCCGCGCTTCGCGCACATCTCGAGCTCGCTGGTCAAAGAGGTGGCCAAGCTGGGCGGGGATGTCTCGCCCTTCTTGTCACCTCATATCCACGAACGTCTGCAGGCGCGGCTGGCGGGCGAACGCCAGATCTGAGCGTCGAACCGCGCGGTGCGCAGAAAGCGCGAGTGTCCGCCGGCTCGCGACACACCCCTGCAGCCTCATCATTCACACGGACACCATTCGGCACAATGGTCACAGTAGTTTCACTGGCAGACCAAGGCCGTGCGCCTGGATTGGGGTAGCTGTGTACCGGGTATTTGAAGCGCTTGACGAACTCGCCGCCATCGTCGAGGAAGCGCGAAGCGTCCCGATGACCGCGGGCTGCGTCGTTCCGCGTGGCGACGTCCTCGAACTCATCGACGACATCAAGGATTCGATCCCGGGTGAGCTCGACGACGCCCAGGACGTGCTCGATCAACGCGATTCGCTGGTCGGAAACGCCCGCGATCACGCCGAGACCGTCATCACCAAGGCCGATTCGGAGTCCGAGGCGGTGCTCGCGCACGCACGCGCCGAGGCCGATCGCATTCTGGCCGAGGCCAAGGCGCAGGCCGATCGCATGGTCGACGAGGCCGGCGCCCACGGCCATCAGCTGGTGGAGGACGCGAGCGCCGAGGCGCACCGGCTGTCGACGAGCGCCGCGCGCGAGTTCGAGGCGGTCACCGGACGTGCCCGGGCAGAGGCGCAGCGCACCATCGACTCGGCCAACAACAGCTACGACAAGTCGGTGGCCGACGGCATCGCCGAGCAGCAGCGTCTGGTCTCGGAGACCGAGGTCGTCGCCGCGTCGAAGTCGGAGGCCGAACGGATCATCGACGCCGCGCACGCCGAGGCCGATCGTCTGCGTGGCGACTGTGACGTCTACGTCGACGAGAAGCTGGCAGAGTTCGAGGAGATCCTCACCGGGACACTGCGTTCGGTGAACCGTGGCCGTCATCAGCTGCGGACCGGAGCAGGCATGCACGACTATGTCGAGTACCCCCGCAGCGTCGACGACGTACCGTCTGCGCGCGGCGGAGTGTCGGGGCGTGATCGGACCGAGGATCAGGGCTCGCCGCTCGCGGTCTGAGTCTCGTATCGCGGGCGCGGGCGCGACCGGTCGGTGTTCGACCGGATGTCGTTCGAAGAGACCGCAGGTCGGGCGTATCGTGCAACTGTGGCAGATCAAGCAATGAGTCGGAGCGTCGCGGCGGGTTCCGGCGGTGGCCGGCATGGCAAGTCCGCGCGCGTGACCGCCGAAGGCGCCGGCGCACACAGCGGTCCGTTTGTTCTCGATGTGCGCTCCCTGGGCCGGCGCGCCGGCTCGATGGACGAGGTGCACCGGACCGTCGTCGCGCCGGACCGGATCGGTCTCGACATGATCGCGATCCCCGCCGATTCCGAGGTCGATCTCGATCTGCGGTTGGAGGCGGTCAACGAGGGTGTGCTCGTCACCGGCACCGTGAGCGGCGAGACCGAAGGGCAGTGCTCACGATGCCTCGAGCCGATGGACGGCACTGTCACCGTTTTCCTCACCGAACTCTTCGCCTACCCCGACAGTGCCACCGAACAGACGACCGACGCCGACGACGTGCACCGGGTCGTCGATGACCGGCTCGACCTGGAACAGCCGATCATCGACGCCGTAGCACTCGAACTGCCGATGTCGCCACTGTGCGAGGAGGACTGCCCGGGACTGTGCCCGGAGTGCGGTGTACGCCTTGCGGTGGCCGAGCCCGGACACGCACACGATGTGATCGATCCGCGGTGGGCCGCCCTGCGGGACAAGTTCGCCCCGGCGGAGACCGGAGAAGACGATCCGCAGGGCAAGGGCGGAGACTGACGCGTCGTGACCGATGGACAGAACATGACCGATGACGCCGGTCAGTCCGCTGCCGGACAGGACAAATTCGCTGATCTGCTCGCGGCACTGCCCGCGCAGCTCTCGCCCGAGATGTTGGTGCTCGCACTGACGCACCGGTCCTATGCCTACGAGAACGGCGGCCTGCCCACCAACGAACGGCTGGAGTTCCTGGGCGACTCGGTGCTGGGTGTCGTGATCACCGAGCGCCTCTATCTGCGCTACCCCGACCGGTCCGAGGGCGAGCTGGCCAAGATCCGGGCCAGCGTGGTCAACATGCACGCGCTGGCGGACGTCGCCCGCGACCTCGGACCCGGCGGACTCGGGCGCCACCTCTATCTCGGACGTGGTGAGGAACTGACCGGCGGACGCGACAAGGACAGCATCCTGGCCGACGGACTCGAGTCGGTGTTCGGAGCGCTCTACCTCGAACACGGTCTGGCGACGTGCAAAGAGATCATTCTCGGCCTTTTCGACGAGATCATCGGGCGCGCAGGACATCTCGGCGCGGGGCTGGACTGGAAGACCTCACTGCAGGAATTGTCCGCCGAGGGCGGCCACGGCCCGCCGCACTATCAGATCAGCTCGACCGGGCCGGACCACGACAAGGAATTCACCGCGGTCGCGGTGGTGGCCGGCGAGAGTCTCGGTGAGGGCACGGGCCGGACCAAGAAGGAGGCCGAGCAAAAGGCCGCCGCCTTGGCGTGGCAGGCGCTGACCGACCGCGCCGCGTCGAGCTGACGGTGAGCTGACGTGCCGGAGCTGCCCGAGGTCGAGACCGTGCGCCGGGGTCTCGCGGATCATGTCGTGGATCGACGAATCGTGTCGGTGGAAGTGGCGCATCCCCGATCCGTTCGCCGCCACCTCGGTGGGGAAAACGACCTCGTGGGCCGACTCGTGGGAAACCGGGTCGCCGGAGTCCGCCGACGCGGCAAATACCTGTGGCTCGACCTCGGCGAGGAGCCCGACTCGTTCCCCCTCGTCGTCCACCTCGGGATGAGTGGCCAGATGCTGATCACCGAGGCCGGAGCGCCCGATCACATCCATCTGCGGATCCGGGCCACCCTCGACGACGGCAACGAGCTGCGGTTCGTCGACCAGCGGACCTTCGGCGGCTGGCATGTCGACGACTACGCCGAGCCGACCACCGGATCATCGGACCCCAGGGTGCCGGAATCGATCGCCCATATCGCTCCCGATCCGTTCGATCCGGCTTTCGACCTCGCCGGGGTGGTCACCGCGATCCGGGGCCGACACACCGAGATCAAACGTGCCCTGCTCGATCAGACCGTGATCTCCGGCGTCGGCAACATCTATGCCGATGAGGCGTTGTGGCGCAGTCGGATTCACGGTACCCGCCTGACCGACCGGCTGAGTCGGGCCAAGGTGACCGAGCTGATCGCGGCGGTGACCGACGTGATGGCCGATGCCCTGGTGGTCGGGGGCACGTCGTTCGACTCGCTGTATGTGAACGTCAACGGCCAGTCGGGTTACTTCGAACGTTCGCTGAACGCCTACGGCCGCGCCGGGGAACCGTGCCGGCGCTGCGGCACGATCATGCGCCGCGAACAGTTCATGAACCGCAGCTCGTACTACTGCCCGCGTTGCCAGCGCCGCGAGCGCGCCGAGCGGCGGAAGCAGAACGTCGGCGTTCGCGTTGTGGACATCGCACCCTCCAGTACCGGCACCAGAACAGAAGGATCAGAGCAGCGACCATGACGATCGAGCAACAGACCGCACAGAATCCCGGCACGGCACACCACGCACACACCGACCTCTGGGTCGAGCGCACCGGCACCCGTCGTTACACCGGGCGGAGCTCCCGCGGCGCCGAGGTGCTGGTCGGTTCCGAGGATGTCGAGGGCGTCTTCACTCCCGGTGAACTCCTCAAGATCGCGTTGGCGGCCTGCACCGGGATGTCGTCGGACCGACCGTTGTCGCGGCGCCTCGGCGACGACTACGACGCCACCGTGCGGGTCAGCGGTGCAGCCGACCGCGAGAACGAGGTGTACCCGGTCCTCGACGAGGTCCTCGAGATCGATCTCTCCGAACTCGACGACGATGCGGCGCAACGACTGCTGATCGTCGTCGAACGTGCGGTCGACGCCGTGTGCACCGTCGGTCGCACCATCAAGGCAGGCGCCACGGTGAACCTGACCATCGAGACGGACTGACGGTCATGAACCCGACCGACAACGTCCGGCTCACCGCGCACGTCCACGGCATGGTGCAGGGCGTGGGATTCCGGTGGTGGACCCGATCGCGCGCACGCGAGCTGGGACTCGTCGGCTACGTCGCCAATCTGGCCGACGGGCGGGTCCTGGTGATCGCCGAGGGGCCGCGGGACGCCGCCGACGCCCTGCTCGCAGCTCTGCGCTCCGGCGACACGCCCGGGAAGGTCGACGTCGTCGTGGAGAGTTTTGATGACGCGCGCGGCGACCTGCACGGATTCGTCGAGAGGTAGATCGGACCCGAACGCCCTGCGGGTCCGTGTGCTGCCGTCCTCACCACGCGATGGTGAGTATTCTGTACCGTCGTGCACCTCAAGAGCCTCACCCTCAAGGGCTTCAAGTCGTTTGCGTCGGCGACGACGCTGCGATTCGAGCCGGGGATCACCTGTGTGGTGGGGCCGAACGGGTCGGGTAAATCGAACGTCGTCGACGCCCTGACCTGGGTGATGGGGGAGCAGGGGGCAAAGGCGCTGCGCGGCGGGAAGATGGAGGACGTCATCTTCGCCGGGACCTCCGGGCGCCCGCCGCTGGGCCGCGCCGAGGTGACCCTGACCATCGACAACTCCGACGGTGCGCTGCCCATCGAATACTCCGAGGTCTCGGTGACCCGCCGCGTTTTCCGTGACGGCGCGGGCGAGTACGAGATCAACGGAAGCTCCTGCCGGTTGATGGACGTCCAGGAACTGCTCAGCGACTCGGGTATCGGTCGCGAGATGCACGTCATCGTCGGGCAGGGGCGCCTGGCCGCGATCCTGGAGTCGCGCCCCGAGGACCGCCGCGCGTTCATCGAGGAGGCCGCCGGCGTCCTCAAACATCGCAAGCGCAAGGAAAAGGCCGTCCGCAAGCTGGACTCGATGCAGGCGAACCTCGCGCGGCTCACCGACCTCACCGCCGAACTGCGCCGTCAGCTCAAGCCTCTCGGTCGGCAGGCCGAGGTGGCGCGACGGGCCCAGACCGTACAGGCCGATCTGCGCGATGCCCGGCTCCGGCTGGCCGCCGACGACCTCGTGACGCGACGAACCGAGATGGCCGAACACAACGCCGTCGAGGACGAGGTGCGTGGTCGTCAGGACGAGGTGACCGCGCGCCTCGACCACGTGACCGAACAGTTGCGTGAGCACGAACAGCAACTGGCCGAGGTCGCGCCTGCGGCGAGCGCGGCAGGTCAGACCTGGTTCCGCCTGTCGGCGCTGGCCGAACGGGTGGACGCGACCTGTCGGGTGGCCGCCGAGCGCGGTCGCTACCTCAACGAGCCGACCACAACGAATAGCGGACCCGACCCCGAGGATCTCGAACGACAAGCCGAGGCAGCTGCGCTCACCGAGGCAGAGCTCGGTGAATCCGTCACCACCGCCGCCGAGTACCTCGAGGCCGTGCAGGCGGAGCTGTCGAGCAGCGAGGAGGCGGCCGCCGAGGCGGAACGCGCTCACCTGGCCGCCGTGCGTGCCATCGCCGACCGTCGCGAGGGGCTCGCACGTCTGGAAGGGCAGGTCGACAACCTCCGGACGAAGTCCGAATCGGTCGACGCGGAGACGGCCCGCGTCACCACTGCCATCGCGGCGGCCAACGAGCGGGCAGAGGCCGCACAGGCACAGCAGGATGCGACGGCCGCGACCCTCGGTGAGTACGAGGCCGCCGAACATGGACTTGACGAGCATCACGAACGCTCGGTGACGGCGCTCAACCAGGCCAACGAACGGGTGTCGTCGCTGCAGACCGAGCAACGCGAGACCGAGCAACGGGTCGCGTCGTTGAGCGCGCGGATCGAGGCGCTCGCCATGGGTCTGGAACGCAACGACGGCGGCGCCTGGCTGTTGGAGAACGCACCGGACGGTCTCGTGGCACCGATGTCAGAACTGTTGACCGTCGAATCCGGGTTCGAGACCGCCATCGCCGGTGCCCTGGGACCGGCGGTCGACGCGATCGCCACCGTCGATGCCCTCGCCGCCATCCACGCTCTCGACGCACTCAAGTCCGGTGACGGCGGCCGTGCCGCCCTGATCCTCGGTGGTCTGCCGGAGGCGCCCACACACGACGAGATCACCCTGCCCGACGGGGCGCATTGGGCCACGAGCGTCGTCACCTGCCCGCCGTCCATCCGGCCCGCCGTCGATCTCATGCTCGCCGACACCGTCCTGGTCGACACACCGCAGCAGGGGCTCGACATCGCCCAGCGCCATCGGGTGCGGACGGTCACCCGCGACGGCGACCGCATCGGCCCCGGTTCCATCGAGGGCGGCTCGTCGCGTCGACCCTCCACCCTGGAGGTCCAGTCGTCGATCGACGCAGCGACCACCGAACTGGCCGCCGCACGCCGGCGCCAGGAGGAGATCGAGGCGGCTCTCGACGGTGCGCTCGCCGAACAGGTCAGCCGACGTGACAGTGCCGAAGAGGCGCTGGCCGCTTTGCACGAATCCGATGCGAACGTCGGCGGCACCTACGAGCAGATGGCCCGGCTGGGGCACGAGATCCGTGCGGCACGCGCCGAGGCCGACCGGTTGGCACGACAGCGTGACAAGGCCGAAGAGGGTCGTGCGGGCATGCTGTCCGAACTGCATGAACTCGAACAACGGCTCCGCTACGCGCGCGACGAGTCGGATACGGAACCGGCCCAGGTCTCCGACGAGATGACCCGCACCGCGGCCGCCGAGGCGGTCTCCGCGGCCCGTGCCACGGAGATGGAGGCACGCCTGCAGCTGCGGACCGCGGAAGAGCGCCTGGCCTCGGTTCGCGGTCGGGCGGACTCGCTGCGGCGAGCGGCGCAGCGCGAACGGGAGGCACGCGTGCGTGCGGAGCGCCAGGACCGGGCACGGCGTCATGCGGCATCGGTGGCCACCGCGGTCGCCGCGGCCGGGGCCGAGGTCTCCCAACGGTTGTCGCTGGCCGTGCAGTCGGCGCAGGCGGGCCGCGATGAGCTCGAACGGATACGGATCGAACGCACCGCGACGGTCGACGAGCTGAAGAACCAGTCCGCTCAACTCAATGCCGAACTGAACACTCTCAAAGACGCGGTCCACCGCGACGAGGTGGCGCGCGCACAGGCCGCACTGCGCATCGAGCAGCTCGAGGAACAGATCCTCGAGTCGTTCGCCATCGCCCCCGACGACCTCGTCGCCGAGTATGGTCCCGACGTACCGATGCCGCCGTCGGCGCTCGAGATGCACGAGTACGAACAGGCAAAAGCCCGTGGTGAATCGGTTGTCGCACCTGCGCCGCTGCCCTATGACCGGGCGACACAGGAGACCCGGGCCAAGAAGGCCCAGAAGGACCTCAACACGCTGGGCAAGGTGAACCCGCTGGCGCTCGAGGAGTTCGCCGCCCTCGAGGAGCGCTACAACTTCCTGTCGGCGCAACTCGAGGACGTGAAGGCGGCCCGCCGCGATCTGCTCTCGGTGGTGGAGGAGGTCGACGCGCGGATTCTGCAGGTGTTCACCGAGGCCTACGCCGATGTCGAGCGCGAGTTCGCGGAGGTCTTCACGACGCTGTTCCCAGGCGGCGAGGGACGATTGATCCTGACCGAACCAGGGGACATGCTGACCACCGGCATCGAAGTGGAGGCCCGGCCGCCGGGTAAGAAGGTGAAGCGGCTGTCGCTGCTGTCCGGTGGGGAGAAGTCGCTCACCGCGGTGGCCATGCTGGTGGCGATCTTCCGGGCCCGACCCTCACCGTTCTACGTGATGGACGAGGTCGAGGCGGCACTCGACGACACCAACCTGCGCCGCCTGATCGCCTTGTTCGAGCAGCTCCGGGAACGCTCCCAGCTGATCGTGATCACGCACCAGAAGCCGACCATGCAGGTGGCGGACGCGCTGTACGGCGTCAGCATGCGCGGCGACGGCATCACCACGGTGATCTCCCAGCGGCTGCGCGGCGTCGACATCCCGGTCGGCCCGACACCCGACCCGACCTGACCGACCACAAGTGAACGCGGTTCGATCGATCACCGGTACCGGCTGATCGAACCGCACAACCGACAGGGGCGAATCCTCAGTGAACACCCAGATCATCATCGGCATAGTCATCGCGGTTCTCGTGCTCATCGCACTGGTCGCGGGCGGCGTGGCGCTGTCCCGTCGCCGACGGATCTCGCTGTCCGATGACACGTCGAAGCAGGGGCCGATCGACGGCACGACCCCACAGGTGGACAAATCGGGGGGTTACAAGGCCGGCACGGGCTTCAGCTTCAGCCAGGGCGGCGCCGGGGGAGTCGGCCTGGCCGAGCCGCCGGAACCGGTCGAGCCGCCTGCCGCGCCCGGCGCGCCGACACCGCCGGTGGAACGAACCGAGGTCGACGGACAGCCGGGCGTCGGTGACGATGCGTCGGTTCCGCGTGACTCGGTCCGACGCGGCATCCAGAACGTCGCGCTGCCCGATACCGACACGGACGATACCGACACGGCCGGAGTCGACACCCCTGGATTGACCGAAGCGGACACGTCCGTCGAGGTGCCGGAGACCCCGGCCGAGCTCTTCGAGTCACCCGTGGTCGACGAGGACACCTCCTCCGTCACGGACGGCGCGGTGAAATCCGACACCCTGGAATCCGGCACGCTGGAGACCGGCATCGACGCCGGAACCGTGGAGGCGGAGCCGGAGGCTCCGGTCTCAGAGCTCGCCCCGGCACCGGAACCGACTCCGGTGGTCGAACCCGAGCCCGAGGTCGCCCCCGCACCGGAACGTCGCGAGGAGATCGCGCCCACCGCCGGACGTCTCGGCCGCCTCCGGGGTCGGCTGTCGCGGTCGCAGGGCGCGATCGGCAAGAGCATGCTCGGGTTGCTCGGTGCCGGCGACCTCGACGAGGAGAGCTGGGAGGAGATCGAGGACACGCTGTTGATGGCCGATCTCGGCACGACCGCCACGATGGCCGTCGTCGATCGCCTGCGGAGTGAACTCGCGACCAGCAACGTGCGCACCGCGGACGAGGCGCGGGCGCTGCTGCGACGGGTCCTCGTCGACCAGCTCTGGCCGGAGCTCGATCGCTCGGTCCGGGCCCTGCCGCATGCCGGTCGACCCGCCGTGGTGCTCGTCGTCGGCGTCAACGGCACCGGCAAGACGACCACGACAGGCAAACTGGCACGTGTCCTGGTGGCGGACGGGCGCCGGGTGTTGCTCGGTGCCGCCGACACCTTCCGCGCCGCCGCCGCCGATCAGCTGCAGACATGGGGCGAGCGGGTCGGTGCCGATGTGGTGCGCGGCAAGGAACAGGCCGATCCCGCCTCGGTGGCGTTCGACGCGGTCGCCAAGGGCATCGACACCGGTGTCGACGTCGTCATGATCGACACCGCCGGGCGACTGCACACCAAGACCGGATTGATGGACGAACTCGGCAAAGTCAAGCGGGTCGTCGAGAAGAAGGCGCCGGTCGACGAGGTGTTGCTGGTACTCGATGCGACGGTCGGACAGAACGGACTCACGCAGGCGCGCGTGTTCGCCGAAGTCGTCGACATCACCGGTGTCGTGCTGACGAAGCTGGACGGCACCGCCAAGGGCGGCATCGTCTTCCACGTGCAGGAGGAACTCGGTGTGCCGGTCAAGCTCGTCGGGCTCGGTGAGGGCGCCGACGATCTGGCACCGTTCGAACCGGAAGCGTTCGTCGACGCTTTGCTGTAGTGCCAACGTGTTTCACGACTGTGAACCGCCTGCGCCAGATGCTTCGGAGACCCTGAGAACGGGCTGAGGTCCGAACTGCGACTTTACGTAGCCGCAATATAAAGCGCCCACTGGTTCACGTTCCGGAAACATCAGGGCACCACGGATGAAACCGAGTACGGACAGTCTCTTTGGAGGCGCCGAGCCGTCGGCGCATTCTAGGGAGGTTTATACAGTGTTTTTGGCGCTGCCAGAAGACGCTTTTGGCGTACCGGATACAGGTGACACCGCCTGGATGCTCGCCAGCGCGTCGCTCGTGCTCTTCATGACACCGGGCCTGGCCTTCTTCTACGGGGGGCTTTCTCGAGGCAAGTCGGTCCTGAACATGATGATGATGTCGTTCGGGTCGATCGCCACGGTCAGCGTGGTGTACGTGCTGTGGGGATTCTCGATGTCCTTCGGCAACGGCATCACCGGCGATGACGACATCTGGGGGATGTTCTCCAATCCGTTTGCTCTGTTCGGTTCCGGCCAGTTGGCCGACACCATGGGGGATGACAAGGTCGTGACCGGCGGCGGATCGATTCCGTCGTTCGTGTTCCTCGCATTCCAGCTGACCTTCGCCGTGATCACGGTTGCCCTGATCAGCGGTTCGGTCGCGGAACGAGTCAAGTTCTCGACCTGGCTGGTCTTCAGTGTCATCTGGGCCACCATCGTGTACTTCCCGCTGTCCCACATGGTGTGGGGCGGTGGCATCATGTCGGGCGCCGAGACGGGCTTCGCGTCGTGGATGTTCGGGTCGACCGATGGGGAGGCCAACGTCGCTCCGATCGACTTCGCCGGCGGCACCGTGGTCCACATCAACGCCGGTATGGCCGGTCTCGTGCTCGCGCTGATCATCGGTATCCGCAGCGGTTTCGGCAAGACCGCCTACCGTCCGCACAACATCCCGTTCGTCATGTTGGGCGCTGCGATCCTGTGGTTCGGGTGGTTCGGCTTCAACGCCGGTTCGGAACTCGCCGCGGACATGACCGCGGGCATGGTGTGGGTGAACACCACCGCCGCCACCGCAGCCGCGATGATCGGCTGGCTCGCCGTCGAGCGCTTCCGAGACAAGCACATGACCAGCGTCGGAGCCGCTTCGGGCATCGTCGCCGGTCTGGTCGCCATCACTCCCGCGTGTGGGGCTCTCACCCCGGTCGGATCGATGATCCTGGGCGTCATCGCCGGTATTCTCTCGGCGCTGGCCATCGGGCTGAAGTTCAAGTTCGGCTATGACGACTCGCTCGACGTCGTGGGTGTGCACCTGGTCTCGGGCCTGTGGGGAACCATCGGCATCGGCTTCCTCGCCAAGGACACCGGTCTGTTCTGGGGCGGCGACTACAAGCAGTTGGTCGTGCAGCTCGTGATCGCCTTGTTCGCATTGGCATTCACCGGAATTCTGACCACGATCATCGCGCTCGCGCTCAAGCCGCTCGGCTGGCGGGTCAGCACCGAGGACGAGCACGGCGGCATCGATGAGGCCGAACATGCGGAGACGGCATATGAACTGGCATGAAACCTCACACATTCACCACTACGCTGACTCTCGTGGAGAGGGATAACTCATGAAGCTGATCACCGCAATCGTGAAACCGTTCACGCTTGAGGACGTCAAGGCCGGACTGGAACAGGCCGGAATCCTGGGTATGACCGTCAGTGAGGTCCAGGGTTACGGACGGCAGAAGGGTCACACCGAGGTCTACCGCGGCGCCGAGTACTCGGTCGATTTCGTACCCAAGGTACGTGTCGAGGTCGTCGTCGACGACGCGGCGGTGGACAAGGTCGTCGACGTGATCGTCGAGGCGGCCCGCACCGGAAAGATCGGTGACGGGAAGGTGTGGGTCTCACCGGTCGAATCGGTCGTACGCGTGCGAACCGGAGAACGCGGCGCCGACGCGCTCTGAGATCGGGGCAGATGCCCTCTTGGACAACAAGTACACGGCCCCGCGTCTGACGTTTCAGGCGCGGGGCCGCGTCCATCACAAAGGAAGTGCGAAACCCTCGTGGCAGCAACAGATCTCGCGGCGACACGCCGGCAGCTCCTGGAGTCCGGTCGGGCGGGCAAGCTCGACGCGCCCGGACTTCGGCAGGTGCTCGTCGATCTGCACGAGTTCTGGCTGACCAGCAAGGGCGCCGAATTGGGGGTCCGGTCCGACAGTGGCTACGCCATCGTCGCCGTCGGTGGGCTCGGACGCGGCGAACTGCTTCCGTTCTCAGACCTCGACCTGATCCTGCTGCACGATGCGATGCCGCCGGATCAGGTGGCCGAGGTGGCCGACGGACTCTGGTATCCGTTGTGGGACGCCAACATTCCGTTGGATCACAGTGTTCGGACGGTTCCGCAGGCGCTGCAGGTGGCCGCCGAGGACGTCAGCGCGGCACTGGGATTGCTGGAGGCACGCCACATCGCGGGTGACGAGGACCTGTCCGCATTGCTGATCAGCGGGGTGCGTCAGCAGTGGCGCACCGAGATCCGCGATCGGTTCCCTGCGGTCGTCGCGCATGCGCAGGACCGGTGGCGTCGCGCCGGCGACATCGCGCACCGGGCCGAACCGGACCTGAAGAACGGGCGGGGCGGATTGCGTGATGTGCAGCTGCTGGGTGCCTTGGCGATCGCCCAGCTCACCGATGGCATGGCCAGTCTGCGCCCCGATTCGCCCGGTGCGGGTCCGCAGGTGGCCTACGGCCGGCTCCTCGACATCCGGACCGAACTGCATCGGATCGCGGGACGCCCCCGCGAGCAGGTCCGTGCGCAGGACGCCGACGAGATCGGCGCCGCGCTGCGGATCGGGGATCGCTTCGATCTCGCCCGGGTGATCAGCGACTCGGCGCGCACCATCAGCTACTCCATCGACGTCGGGTTGCGTACGGCGGGCAATGCGCTGCCCCGACGCGGCCTGGCGAAGTTGCGGCGGTCACCGATCCGGCGACCGCTCGACGAGGGAGTGGTCGAGCACAACGGTGAGATCGTGTTGGCGCGCAACGCCATTCCGAGTAAGGACCCGGGTCTGATCTTGCGGGTGGCGGCGGCGTCGGCACGTACCGGCCTGCCGATCAGTGCGTCGACGTTGAGCCGCCTGGCCGACTACGCGCCCGAGCTGCGCGAGCCGTGGCCCGGGGAGGCGCTCAGCGACCTGTTGGTGTTGTTGGGTTCCGGGCATCACATGGTCGACCCGATCGAGGCCCTCGACCGTACCGGTCTGTGGGGCCGGCTGTTACCGGAGTGGGGAGCGGTCCGCGACCTGCCACCCCGGGACGCCATCCACACCTGGACGGTCGATCGTCACCTTGTGGAGACCGCCGCCCACGCCGGATCGATGACCACCCGGGTGTCGCGACCGGATCTCCTCGTCCTCGGCGCGCTCTTACACGATCTCGGCAAGGGACGCGGAGCCGATCACAGCATCGTCGGTGCCGACCTGGCCATCCAGGTCGGCAACCGGTTCGGGTTGTGGCCTCAGGACGTCACAATCCTGTCCGAGATGGTGCGACACCACCTGTTGCTGCCGACCGTCGCGACCCGACGCGACCTCGACGACCCCGCCACCGCGGAATCGGTGGCACAGACCCTCGGCTACAACCGCGTGCTGCTGGAGCTGCTGGCCGCGCTCGCCGAGGCGGACTCGCTCGCAACCGGGCCGGGAGTCTGGGGTGAGTGGAAGGCCTCGCTCATCAACGATCTCGTGCGTCGCGCGTTCCGGTTGATCGACGGCGATGAACTCGCGCGGCCGGATCCGCTGTCGCCGGAACTGATCGCGCTCGCCGAGGCCGGCGGGTACTCGGTGGAGATGGAGCCCGCGGACGGTTCCCACACCTTCCGGGTGACGATGGTGGCGCCCGACGTGCCGGGCTTGCTGTCCAAGATGGCCGGTGTCCTCGGGCTCAACGGACTTCGGTCGCACGCGGCGACCGTGCAGGGTCATGCGGGCAGTGCGGTCAACACGTTTGTCGTGGTCCCGCTGTTCGGCAGCCCGCCGGAGGCGGGGCTCATGCGGCAGCAGTTGATGGCCGCGGTGGACGGCAAGATCGATGTGATCGCGCGGCTCGACGCCCGCGAGGCCGAATCGCCGATCCCGACGATCGCCTCGGTACCCGGCGTGGCGGGTGCCGCGGCATCGGCCGGCAGCACCGACCCGGCAGTCGACGGCGGTGGACATCCCAAGAATGCCGTCCCGGCCTTGTTCGCCGTCGCCCCGCCGCGGGTCCTCTGGGTAGAGCCGGTCGTCGGCGAGGAATCCCAGAGTTACGCCGGGACCGACGACGGCGCGATCCTGATGGAACTGCGCACCGATGACCGGATCGGATTGTTGAGCCGGGTCAGCGCCGTGATCGAACGGCACGGGGCCCAGGTCCGCTGGGCCAAGGTGACCACCCTGGGCAACACCGTCATCGACACTTTCTGCCTGCTCTTGCCGAACGACGGGGAAGCCGCACGTACGGCGCTCGCCGACGACGTCATCTCCGTTTGCCCACCCCCGCAACCCCGGTCCGAGAACGGCGGAGACGGTCCGGAGGGCTACGGCGGCACGGCGCGATCCGGGGTCCCCATCAGCTGACCGAGGCCACGGCATCAGCTTCTCGCCGCGAGCATGGAAGACTAGAGGAATGTTCGATTCGCTTTCCGATCGGTTGGCCGGTGCCCTCAAGGACCTTCGCGGCAAAGGCCGGTTGTCCGACGCCGACATCGACCGCACCTGCCGTGAGATCCGTCTGGCGCTCCTCGAGGCCGACGTCTCGCTCCCGGTCGTGCGCGGTTTCATCGCCAAGATCAAGGAACGGGCCAAGGGTGCCGAGGTCTCGGGTGCGCTCAACCCGGCCCAGCAGGTCGTCAAGATCGTCAACGACGAACTGGTCGGCATCCTGGGCGGCGAGACCCGGCGCATCAGCTTCGCCAAGAAGCCGCCGACGGTCATCATGCTGGCCGGCCTCCAGGGTGCCGGTAAGACGACACTGGCAGGCAAGCTCGGTCACTGGCTGAAGAAGCAGGGGCACACCCCGTTGCTCGTGGCCTGTGACCTGCAGCGCCCCGGAGCGGTGTCCCAGTTGCAGATCGTCGGTGAGCAGGCGGGCGTCAAGGTCTTCGCGCCTCATCCCGGTACGAGTGTCGGCGGGGCGGGTGAGCTCGGTGTCACCTCGGGCGACCCCGTCGGGGTGGCCCGTGCCGGTGTGGCCGAGGCGACGGCGCAGCACTACGACGTGGTCGTTATCGACACCGCCGGCCGTCTGGGTATCGACGAAGAGCTGATGCGGCAGGCGTCCGACATCCGCGAGGCCACCTCACCCGACGATGTGCTCTTCGTCGTCGACGCGATGATCGGTCAGGACGCGGTCAGCACGGCCGAGGCCTTCCAGGAGGGTGTGGGCTTCACCGGCGTCGTGCTCACCAAGCTCGACGGTGACGCCCGCGGCGGCGCGGCGCTCTCGGTCCGCGAGGTGACCGGCCGACCGATCATGTTCGCGTCGTCGGGGGAGAAGCTCGACGACTTCGACGTGTTCCATCCCGACCGCATGGCGAGCCGGATCCTCGGTATGGGCGACGTGCTCTCGCTCATCGAGCAGGCCGAACAGCACTGGGACGCGCAACAGGCGGAAGCGGCCGCGGCGAAGATCACCCAGGGTGACCTGACCCTCGAGGACTTCCTCGACCAGATGCTGATGATCCGCAAGATGGGCCCCATCGGGAACATCCTCGGCATGCTGCCCGGCGCGGGTCAGATGAAGGACGCGCTGTCACAGGTCGACGACAAGCAACTCGACCGTGTGCAGGCGATCATCCGCGGTATGACCCCGGCCGAACGCGACAACCCCAAGATCATCAACGCGTCGCGCAGGCTGCGCATCGCGAACGGATCGGGAGTCACGGTCAGCGAGGTCAACCAGCTCGTCGACCGATTCTTCGAAGCCCGCAAGATGATGTCGCAGATGTCGGGCCGGATGGGCATGGGCGGCGGCCGCAAGGTCAACCGCAAGAAGGGCAAGGGCAAGAAGGGCAAGGGCAAGAGCCGGGGGCCGACCCCACCGAAGGTGCGGGGCGGGTTCCCGGGCATGGCCGGAATGCCCGGGATGCCAGGCGGTTTCCCCGACCTGTCGAACATGCCGGCCGGTCTCGACGAGCTCCCGCCGGGGCTCGAGGGAATCGACGTCTCACAGTTCCAGCAGCCGAAGAAGAAGTAGACGCGGAGGCCAGTTCATTGGGGATCGCAGCGACCACGGACGATCAGGTACGGCACTACCGGGGGCGCGATCCGTTCACCGATGAACAGCTGGACCTCTGGGTGGTCGGTGACACGATCACCCGGGAGCCCGTGGCATCGGCGCACACGGTCATCGACGACGGCTGGATCATCCCGGGCCTGGTGGATGCGCACAACCACGTCGGTATCGCGCCGGGGCTCGGTGTGACGATCGACCGCGCCCGCGAGTACGCGCGGGCCGACGCGCGGGCGGGCACCTTGCTCATCCGAGAGGTCGGATCCCCGCTGGACACCCACCCCCTGGACGCCGACCCGTCATGCCCGCGCTTCCTGCGTTCCGGAAAGCACATCGCGCGGCCCAAGCGCTACCTGCGGGATTACGGAATCGACCTGGAGAATCCGGACGAACTCGCCGACGAGGTGACCCGGCAGGCCCGGGCCGGAGACGGCTGGGTGAAGATCGTCGGCGACTGGATCGATCGCGAGGTCGGGGATCTGGCACCGCTGTGGACCCCTGGTCAGCTCCGGGCCGCCGTGGCCGCGGCGCACGCCGAAGGGGCGAGGATCACCGCGCATGTGTTCGGCTCGGACGCCCTCCCTGATCTCATCGACGCAGGCGTCGACTGCATCGAACACGGAACCGGCCTGACCACCGACCTGATGGATGCGATGGTGCAACGCTCGATCGCCCTGGTGCCCACCCTCATCCAGGTGGAGAACTTCCCGGGCATCGCCGACGGCGCGGACCGGTTCCCGAGCTACCAGGCCAACATGCGCAAGCTGTACAGCAACGCCGAGGCCGTGTTCGCCGCCGCACGCGAGGCAGGTGTGCAGATGTTCGCCGGCACCGACGCGGGTGGTTTCGTCGAGCACGGGCGCATCGTCGACGAGATCGAGGCGATGGCGGCGGTCGGCTTCGGTGCCGAGGCGGCGCTGCGCGCGGCCAGTGTTGCGCCCCGCGAGTGGCTCGGCGCGGGACTGCTCGGCGAGGGCGACCGGGCCGACTTCATCGTTCTGCACGACGATCCCCGCGAAGACCTGACCACGTTGCGTCGCCCTCGCTCGATCGTTTGCTCCGGGCTAACCATCTCCTAGGCGTCACGCCGCGGAAAATCCCAGTTCGGCGGCACGAATGTGACCTATTCGTGTGATGTAAACCACGTTCGGCGAGCTGGTTTTGCTAACTTACCGGCTGGTAAAGTAGCCGTAGCGTTGCAGGGTTCGCGGGCGTCTGAGACCACGCCCAGTGTCACGTCGCAGCAGGTCAGGGGAGGGCCGCCGACGAGACCGGGCGTCGAGACCTCAGCGGTCGAGTGCGCGGACATGTGGTTACCTTCAGCGGGGTGGGTAACCACATGTCGAACCCGCCCCACCTTCTCGTGCTCGGCCGGTACCTGTCGCGCCTTCGGCGCAGATGACGATTTCCGGTCCGACCCCCTCGTCTGGCAGAATTGCACGCTGGTTCGTCGGACCCGGTTACGTACCGACCGACGGTCACACCGGAACAGATCGCAAAACCGGGTTCGCCACACGGGCGGATCGCTGAATTGCGCAGTGACCACTGAAGGAAGAAGACATGGCAGTCAAGATCAAGCTCACCCGTCTCGGCAAGATCCGCAACCCGCAGTACCGCATCGTCGTCGCTGATTCTCGGACCCGCCGCGACGGCCGGGTGATCGAGACCATCGGCAAGTACCACCCGAAGGAAGAGCCGAGCCTGATCGAGGTCGACTCCGAGCGCGCCCAGTACTGGCTGGGAGTCGGCGCGCAGCCGACCGAGCCGGTCGCCGCCATCCTCAAGGTCACCGGAGACTGGCAGAAGTTCAAGGGCCTGCCGGGTGCCGAGGGCACCCTGAAGACCCCGGCGCCCAAGCCGTCCAAGCTGGACCTCTTCAACGCCGCCCTGGCCGCGGCCGACAGCGCCCCGGTCGCCGAGGCCACCACGCCGAAGAAGAAGGCTGCCAAGAAGGCCGACGAGGCGCCTGCCGAGGCAGCTGCCGACGAGACCCCGGCCGCCGAGGGCGACGCCAAGGCGGACGCGTGAGCGCAGTTGTCGCCGACGCCGTCGAACACCTCGTCCGCGGGATCGTCGGCAACCCCGACGATGTGCGGGTGGAGATGATCACCGGCCGTCGTGGACGTCTGGTCGAGGTTCATGTGAACCCTGATGATCTCGGCAAGGTGATCGGCCGCAACGGCCGCACCGCGACTGCCCTGCGCACCCTGGTCACCGGCATCGGTGGCCGTGGGATGCGTGTGGACATCGTCGACACCGACCGCTGAGCGAACGCTCCGCGATGGATCTCGTGGTTGGCCGTGTGGCCAAATCGCACGGCGTGCGGGGCGAGGTCGTCGTGGACGTCCGCACCGATGATCCCGACGCGCGGTTCGCGCCGGGAACCGCCCTCCGTGCACGCTTGCCGCGCGGTGGGGGCGAGAAGAATTTCACCGTGACAGCCGCCCGGGAACACGCCGGGCGGCTGTTGCTGTCGCTGGACGAGGTGGCCGACCGCACCGCCGCGGACGCGCTGCGGGGCACCCTGTTCCTCATCGACAGTTCCGAGGTCGACTCCGGGTCCGATCCCGACGAGTTCTACGACCACGAACTCGAGGGTCTGCCGGTATCGACCGTGACGGGTGCCGAGGTCGGCGCGGTGTCGTCGGTGCTGCACCTGCCGGCCAACGACATTCTCGCCGTCCGAACCCCGGATGGCCGTGAGGTGCTCATACCGTTCGTCCGTGAGATCGTGCCCACCGTGACAGCGGACGGCCTCGTCATCGATCCGCCGGACGGCCTGCTCGACCCCGAGGCGTGACGGTGCGTATCGACGTCGTCTCGATCTTTCCCGAATACCTGACGCCGCTGCGAGTTGCGTTGCTGGGCAAGGCGATCGACAAGGGGCGGATCAGTGTCGACGTGCACGATCTGCGCGACTGGACCCACGACGTGCACCGCAGCGTCGACGATTCCCCCTACGGCGGCGGCCCGGGCATGGTGATGAAGCCCGACGTGTGGGGTCCGTGCCTGGACGAGGTGTGTCCCGACGATGCGCTGCTGGTCGTCCCGACGCCGGCCGGGGTGTCGTTCACCCAGCAGACGGCGCAGCGGTGGAGTCGCGAGCAGCACCTGGTGTTTGCCTGCGGGCGCTACGAGGGAATCGACCAACGGGTTTTCGACGATGCGTCACGACGTGTTCGCGTCGAGGAGGTCTCCCTGGGGGATTTCGTCCTCATCGGCGGTGAGGTCGCGACGATGGCGATGATCGAGGCGACCGTCCGGTTGATCGACGGAGTGTTGGGCAATCCCCAATCACACCAAGAGGATTCGTTCTCCGACGGATTGCTGGAAGGTCCGAGCTACACCCGACCGGAGACCTGGCGCGGACTCGAGGTGCCGCCGGTCCTGTTGTCCGGCAATCACGCGAAGGTGGCTGCCTGGCGTCACGAGCAGTCGTTGGCGCGTACCCGAGAGCGACGTCCTGACCTGCTGGCCGGCGGCGGCGCCGACGACGGTTCGGCCCACCGCGACGTGCCCGGCAACACCGCCGGATAGGATCGTCGCACCGGCGGAGGGGGCTCATGGTGGATCGGTGGTCGGACATGCTCGAGGAACTGTCACGGCAGCGTGCCGAGCTCAGTCGGGTCGGAGACGCGATGGCACAGATGACGGCCCGTGCGGTGAGTACTGATCGACTCGTGTCGGTGACCGTGGATGCCCGCGGACTGCTGGTGGACCTGGAGATCGACCCGCGCGCGATGCGCCGCTACCGCGCCGAGCAGTTGTCGGCTCAGATCACCGCGTTGGTCACCGAAGCCGACCGGCATCTGCATGACCGACGGAACCAGATCCTGGCTGCGGCCGTCCAACCCTCACCCGACTACGCCGACATTCGGGCTGAGCGGCACGCCTGACCGAGACCATCAGGGGGAGTTGGATGAGTGAAGGGCCGGTCGGTGACGGGATGCCGACACCGGAAACAGCAGGAGGACGCGCCGGCGCGCGACTACAGACGGACGTCTCCGCGATGATCGAACTCTCGTCGCGGATGTCGGCGGCCGCCGCCGATCTCGGACGCCTTGTCGATGAGGTGAGCGCTGTGCTCGGCGAGGCGGACGCAGCGATCGGTGTCGATGACGGCGCACGCGCCTTCCGTCGGAGATTCTCCCAGTTGGCTGCCGATGTCGCTTCCTCGGTCGGCGACGCACGGACCGCGACATCCCATCACCAGGCGTTGATCGCCCGGGGAGTGCGCGAAATCGGCGGCACCGACCGCGACCTGGGCCTGCGGCTGGATTCGGGTGCACGATGACGGGACCCGCCGCATCATCCGCCGGCCCGGTACCGGTACCTGTGCCGCCCGAGGTCCGGGCGCTGGCCGACGACCTTGCGCCCGGCGTCTGGCCGACGGCCGACGTGCCGGCTCTGCGCCAAGCCGCGGCACGGTGCCGTGATCTCGCCGCCCGCGCGTCCGTCGCGGCCGACGACATCGCTGCCGCCCACCGCGATCTCGCGCGCGGATCGGGTCATTTTCACGACGGCGTCGTCGCTGCGCAACGTCTGCTGAGCGGGACTCCGGGCACCGGCGTCGACCGCGCGGTCACGCGGCTCGAGGCCGCTGCGGCCGCATTGGACGACTACGCGGACGCCGCGGTGCACGCCCACAACGAGATGGCTGTGGTCGCGTCGGTGGCCGATCGTGAGCGGCTGCGGGGCGATCTGCTGACCACCTTGGGCGACGACTCGGCGAGGGTGATGGCTGCCGGTGCCGGACGTCTGGCGCTGACCGCGGCGGGCGAGGAGTTCACCGGACAGGCCGAGAAGGCCGGGGATCGTCATGACGACGGTGATCAACCGACTCCTGCGGCCACGAGTGGCATGATGCCCTTCTCGGCGATGGGCGGCTTGGCCGCCGGCGCGGGGGCGCTCGCCGGGGGGCACGCCGCGACCGAACGGGACGACGTGTCGGCGCTGTCCACCGCCGACACCGAATGGTTGCAGCGCCGCGCCGCGCAGCTGCAGTCGCGATTGCCGGCGTCGGTCGCCGGGGCGGTGCGGATGGCGATCGGGATCGGACTCGGACCGGACGGGTCGCGCACCGTCGTCGTGGGCAGCGACGACCCCTACCCCTACGAGCGGGAGGGCGTGGGAATCGCCGCCGACGAGATCCTGGTCGGCAACGGCCGTGCAGCCGAACTGGCCATCGTCGACCACATGAACCGGTCGGGCGCCATGCTCGCGGCCATCGCTGCGGCGACGCCGATGGAGCCGGGCACCCTCGCGGCGCTCACCGATCTCGATGCCGAACTGATCGCGCCGAGCGATTTTCACGACCCTGTGTTCGACATCGCTGGTGATGTCCGGGTGGACGAGGCATGAACAGTCGGATCGCTCGGATGGGCGGTGGTCTCGGCGATCTGGTCGAGCGAGTACCCGCGGAAGACCTACGGCAGTGCCTGTATTTCTTGGCGATCACGGTGATGTCGGCCGTCGACATCGGAGACAGCACCGACGTCACGGCCGCGCTGACCGAACTGCGCGAGCGGGGCACGGTGTCGGCGAGCGGTCAGCTCCAGGTGAACAGCCTGCTCGCGCAGTATGAGCAACGCGCTTTTGCGGCCAGACGGCGAGGCGATCTCGATGCGCGCGACCGCGCGTTCTTCCAGGCGCGAGCACTCAACTGCGTGGCCCACGTGATCGGCGCGGGCACCGCGGGCCGCGAGCCACGCGACCGGCTGCGTGAGGCCGCCTACGAGGCGGCGGTCGCCTTTCGGGGGCCTGCCGCGGTGGAGAGCGTGCTGAGCCGGTACGCAGGCTGAGCGGCGGCCCACGGGGGCGTGTCTGACGCCCTAGTCTGGTGTAGTGCACCATTGGCTCTCGCATCGAGCCGGGGACTGGATGAACCACGACATCATCGAGCGTGGTCGCCTTCCGCTGTTGGTGTTTTTTCTCGGACTGATCATCGGGTTCATCGTGATCCGGATCAGCGTGCGCCTGATCCGCGCCGATACTCGGTGGTGGTTCTCGAATGTGACCTCCGGCGACACCCATGTGCATCACGTCGTGTTCGGGGTGGTCCTGACATTGTTGTCCGGACTGGGACTCATCGCTTTCGGGTTGAGCGACGACCAGGCGGCGATGTCGGCATTGGCCGGACTGTTCGGGATCGGCGCCGCACTGATCCTCGACGAGTTCGCGCTGATCTTCTACCTACGCGATGTGTACTGGTCACATGAAGGCCGCACGTCGGTGGATGCGGTGTTCATCGCCGTTGCCGCCACCGGCATGATCCTGCTCGGCTTCCGGCCACTCGACCTCTACTTCGATGCTCTTCGCGATGTCCGGGTGGGCCGGACGGTCGTCATCGACGTCGTCGCGGCGGTGATCAATCTCGGACTCGCCGCGGTCGTCGTGTTCAAGGGGAAGGTGTGGACCGGGGTCGTCGGGGTCTTCGCATGGCCGCTGCTCATCGTCGGGGTCATCCGTCTGGCGCGCCCCACCTCGCCGTGGGCGCGGTGGCGGTATCTGTCGCGTCCACGCAAACTGGAACGGGCCATCGAACGGGAGCGCAAGCTGCGTCGCCCGTTCATCCGCGCGAAGATCTTCGTGCAGGACCTGATCGCCGGGACACCTGATGTGTTGCCACATGTGCGGGCGGCCACCGAGGATCGCCTCGATCAGGTGGTTCATCCGGCGCCGCCGCCACCGGCGATTTCGCCGCACAGGGGTCTATCTGGCACAATAGTCGGGTTGCCTGGCGACGATGTCCCCGCCCGAAAGAGTACTTCGGCGGGACGCGGCCCGGGCACAACCCATGACTCGGAGCACGAACCGGTCGAACCCCACAGGTGACCACCCGATCTACTCGGGAGGTCGGGTGCGGGGCCGCCAGGTTCCTCTGTTCACGCGAACGCCAGATTGGACCAACCACGATGAACACCCTCGACTTCCTCGACAAGCAGTCGCTCCGCGACGACATCCCCGCATTCGGACCCGGTGACACCCTTGACGTCCACGTCAAGGTCATCGAGGGCACCAAGGAACGCGTCCAGGTGTTCAAGGGCGTCGTGATCCGTCGCCAGGGTGGTGGCGTCCGCGAGACCTTCACCGTGCGCAAGGTGTCCTTCGGTGTCGGCGTGGAGCGCACCTTCCCGGTGCACAGCCCCAACATCGCCAAGATCGACGTCCTCACCCGCGGTGACGTGCGTCGCGCGAAGCTCTACTACCTGCGCGATCTGCGTGGCAAGGCAGCCAAGATCAAGGAAAAGCGCTGACGCGTCTACCCTGACGACGTGGCCGACACTCATTCTTCGGGTAGCGACTCAAATTCCGACTGGCAGCGACCGACTGCGGACACCTCCTCTGCCGAGGAGCGGGACCGGGGTCCGGACGGCGACAACCCGGACGAGCGCCCTTGGCACAGCAAGAAGGACAAACCGCAAAAGCGTGGCTCGTTGCTGCGCGAAGCCGTCATCATCATCGGCTGCGTTCTTCTGCTGACCTGGTTGCTACAGACCTTTGTGGGACGGCAGTACGTGATCCCGTCGGAGTCGATGGAGCAGACCCTGCATGGTTGTGCGGGTTGCAGCAACGACCGGATCGTGATCGACAAACTGACCTATCGCTTCGGTGAGCCGCATCCCGGCGACGTCGTCGTGTTCAAGGCGCCGACCGAGTCCTGGGACGGCGCATGGCTCTCGCCGCGGTCGGACAACACCGTGGTGCACGGCATCCAGAATGCGCTCTCCTGGTTCGGTTTCGCACCGCCTGACGAGAACAATCTCGTCAAGCGTGTGATCGCGACGGGAGGACAGACCGTCGAGTGCCACAACGCCGAGAATGTAGGTGTGAAGGTCGACGGCAAGCCGCTGACCGAACCCTATGTGGACAAGACGCTGCAGGCCCAGGACGTGGCCGCCGGCAACGAGTTCGCTGCGGGTCCGGACGGTCAGCCGAACTCGTGCTACGGACCCGATTTCGGTCCGATCAAGGTGCCGGAGGGCAACGTGTGGGTGATGGGGGACAACCGCGCCAATTCGGCCGATTCCCGATTCCACATGGAGGACGAGTACCAGGGCACCGTCCCGGTCAGCGACATCCGCGGCAAGGTTCGTTTCATCATCTATCCCTTCTCGCGAATCGGTGGTGTGTCCTCGTATAACCCCCAGCTATGACGGCGCAGGTCGAATGATGTGGGGACTACGACGATGAGCCGCTGGCCGCCGCGGTTTCCGATACGCCGGGCCGCCAGCCTGCGAACCTACGAGTTCGCGTTGCAGCGCAACGGGCTCGGCCCGGTCGCCGGCGTCGACGAGGCGGGCCGGGGAGCCTGCGCAGGCCCCCTGGTGGTGGCGGCGTGTGTGCTCAAACCGACTCAGCTGGCGTCACTCGCGGATCTGGATGACTCCAAACGACTGACCGAAGCGGTACGTGAAACCCTGTACAAGGCGATCACCAAGTACGCGCTGAGTTGGAGTGTGGTGGTGATACCCGCCGACGAGATCGACCGGATCGGGATCCACGTCGCGAACATCGAAGGCATGCGCCGGGCGGTGGCCGGCCTCGACGTCACGCCCGGCTATGTGCTCTCCGACGGCTTCGTCGTCCCCGGGCTCACCGTGCCCTCGCTGCCGGTGATCGGGGGAGACGGTGCGGCCGCCTGCATCGCTGCTGCCAGCATCATCGCGAAGGTGACCCGTGACCGCATCATGGTGGCCATGGACGGTGACCTGCCAGGGTACGATTTCGCAGTTCACAAGGGGTACAGCACCGCCCACCACATGGCCTGCATCGACCGTCACGGACCATCCCCGCAACACCGCATGTCCTACCGGAATGTCGCGTCCCGCGTGACCTCCGGCCCCGACCCGACCACGATAGGCTTATCGAATGAGTGCTGAGGATCTCGAGAAGTACGAAACCGAGATGGAACTCTCCCTGTACCGCGAGTACAAGGACATTGTCGGTCAGTTCACCTACGTGGTGGAGACCGAACGGCGCTTCTACCTCGCCAATGCCGTGGAGCTGGTGCCCCGCAACACCGAAGGCGAGATCTACTTCGAGCTGCGCATGTCCGATGCCTGGGTGTGGGACATGTACCGGCCCGCGCGCTTCGTCAAGCAGGTCCGTGTCATCACCTTCAAGGACGTCAACATCGAGGAGCTCGAGAAGCCGGAGCTGCGGCTGCCGGATGAGCCGTGATGGGGTGGCGGTCTTCGATACCTCAGCGACGAACCTATCGTGGGATAAGATCGATTGTCGCGCGGGTCAAATCGATAGCACGTTGACACACCTCGGCCACGGGTGGCTCGGGCGAGCCTATGTAGCTCACTCCGGTCGTAACTCCAGCATTCTGCGACTGGACATACGTGAAGCAATTGAGTGAATTGACTGATGCGACGCCAACTTTGCGCCCATCAATTACCACATCATCTCTCCAATTAAAGATCAAGTTGTCCTTCTTGTACGAGTCCAGGCTGTCGAAGTTTGCAACGACTTGATCTGCGGACCATCCGAGGACGTCGGAGTCGGAGTAGATCCACCTACATCCACGTAGGGTTTGTCCTGAAACCGTCGCGGCGTCAGCTATTGTTTCGGGATTTAATCCAGCACTTTCCGCGACAGCAGACGTAATGGCTGTACACGGCTCGTAAGGGCTGCCATCGTTCGATGAATTCCACCTCTTCTCAAATGACGTTTGAAACGGAAGTTTCAAACCGCTGTCGTCGGTTTGGCGTATTCCGACCTCGCCGCTAGTAACTGCACTGAAAGACTCGCCTGCAGTCTCGGAGTTTCTGTCCGTCGAACAGCATGCGAGTAACGGAAGCAGGCAAATTGCGAATGCGAACTTTGCCGCGCGATTGCGCATTTATTCAGTCAGGCCTCGGCCAGCAGCTACGTCAGCGTCTCGCAGCGTGTTCGCCGCTTCATTGCACGCGTTGCTCAGCGCCTCCAGTTGTGCGATTTGCGCGCGGATACTGTGTCCCCACCCGCCATCTGTGCCGATAGAGCGCAAGAGTGTGCCACGAAGGTTCTCGCCTTCTGTACATCCCTTGCCGAGATAGTTTGTGCGCAAGAGAGGTTCGAGGAGCCTCAGGCTGTTCGCCAATGCTTGGGCCGCATCATTCGCTGCTTTGGCTCGTGTGGCCCAACGCCCCTTCTCCGACAACACAATCGCCCCCGGCGTCGGTTCGTGCCAATCCCGTTGATCCGGCGGCGGCTTTATCTCCGGCGCCTCGGGCGGTGCGAGGCACAGCGGCACGCCGGAGTCACTGGTCTTGGGTCCACCGCTCATCGAATCCCTCCCACAGTCATTCGACGTGATGCTGCCGCACTTGGTTCCAGGCGGTTGGCGTCTGCGTCGGCCGACGAATCCCCACGAATTGCCTGTAGCATAGCGGGCCAGATCGGAAGGATCAGAGGTCCGTGGGGGCCGAGCGAGATCGGGGGGTCGGTGACGGGCGGGGGCAACACCGATTGGTTTGTCGCGATCCAGCAGATCTTGGCACGGATCGAATCCATGGGGCCGGAGTCCGCGGCAGCGGATGCGCAGGCGTTGGCGCAGGCCATCTCTGCTGCGCACGACGCTGCGGCCGCCCTCTATCGATTCGGCGGCGACGGTCTGCAGGGCGTGGCTGCGTCGGAAAGCTCGGAGAAAGCCCGGCAGATCTCGAGTGACATCGTCTCCGCGGCCGCCGGCGCCAGCCCCGGGGTCGCCGCACTCGTGAATGCGCAGGCGGTGCTGACGGCGTCACAGGCCCAGGCAGGGCGACTGGCGGCACTACAGGCCGAGATGGCGAATCCACTCTGCGACGCTTACGGCGCGATGATGCAGGCCGGACTGCTCATGACCCAGACCTACAACGCGCCGATGAGTTCGGCCGGTGACGGCGTTCACTCGCCTGCCGCGGCGAGCCGGGGCGGAGTTTCCGGTGGGGTCGCGGGAGGCTCATCGACCGGGGCCGGCAGCGCGGGCGGGGGAGGTGCGTCCGGCGGATCGACAACGCACACGACCGCCGGTGGCTCCACAGACCTCGGTGAATACGGGAGCAAAGACGCTGCAGCGTCGACGGCGAACCCGGCCGGGGCGGCGAGTGCGGCTCAGCAGACAGCATCGGATGCGAGTTCCGCAGCCGACAAGCCGCTATCTCTCGGCGACGACCCATCCGGCGGTGGCAGTGGGGGCGATGACCCGGACAGCCTGAGCCGTGGCGGACTCGGCAGGCCGGACAGTGCTGACGGCTCGGCGACACCGGCCGCGATGATGATGCCGGGAATGCTCGGCGCGGGAGGTGCAGGCGGCAAGATCGGCGGCGGCGCAATCGGCGGTGGTGTGGGCGGCCTCGGTGGCGCTGGCGGATCGGGTTCGGGCTCCACACTTTCGCGTCCACTGGCCGCCGCGGCGCCGACCACGGGTCCCACCTCGAGCTCGACGACTCCCGTCGGCTCGGGCCCCGGCCGCAGTGGTACCTCGATGGGCGGGGCCCCACATGGGTCACGTGCGCGTGGGTCCGAGAGCAAGAACCACAAGGCCGCACACTATCTGCACACCACTGACAATGGAGCCGAGATCGTCGGCAGCCTGCCTCTGGTGGGTCCGCCCGTGATCGGTGACTGGGCGCCCCCGCAGGCCGCCACGCCGGAGGCGACGACGGGTGGGGCCGGAGAGTCCGGGTCTGTGTCGGACGGGTCGGACAACCCGGACAAAGATCTGCGCCTCTGAGTCTGAGGCGCAGAGGGCCGCGATCCACAGTTGCCGAACCATCCACAGATGTCCGCGAAGTTGTCGACGATGAGCTGAACCGTGGTGCGCCGCAGCGATGCTTGTGGCATGAGCGAGAACGCATCCCAGCCGTCGTCGACACCTCGAGGGCGGCCCAGCAGAGCGGACATCGGCCGCATCGGGGAGGACCTGGCCGCCGCCAAGGTTGTTGATCTGGGCTGGACAGTCCTGGCGAGGAACTGGCGAAACCGTTATGGCGAACTGGATCTCATCGCGGCCGAAGGCTCGGAGTTGGTGGTGGTCGAGGTCAAAACCCGGGCGTCGCGCGTGTTCGATGACCCGGTCATGGCCGTCACGCCGCTGAAGTTGGCGCGGATGCGGCGCCTGACCCGACAATGGCTGGCCGAGAACCGCGATCGATGGTGGTCGCGGATCCGGTTCGACGTCATCTCGATTCAGCTCGATCCGCGTGATCCCATCGCCACCGATCTCGCCGTGGTCCGCCATCACCAGGGAGTGTTCGAATGACCGACCCCGCGCTGGTGACCGGGCTCGGACGTGTGCAGTCTGTGGGACTCAACGCGTTCGACGCCAAGCCCATCGAGATCCAGGCCAACGTCGGTTCCGGGTTGCCGGCCTTCACGGTGACGGGCAAGGTCGATGCCTCCCTACGGGAGGCGCGGGATCGCGTCCGCGCCGCGATCTCCAACAGCGGGTTGAAGTTCCCGGAACTGAAGGTGACGGTGTCACTGGCGCCGGCCGATCTGCCGAAAAGCGGCTCGTCCTTCGACCTCGGGATGGCACTCGCGATCCTCGCGGCCACCGCGCAGGCCACCACGACGCGGCTGCACCGCACCGTGTTCCTCGGTGAGCTCGGACTCGACGGGGCGCTGCGACCGGTTCGTGGAGTGCTACCTGCGCTCAAACGGGCTCGGGACGACGGCTTCACCCATGCGGTCGTCCCGATGCCCAACGTCGCCGAGGCCGCACTGGTGGGTGACCTCGATGTGGGCGGGGCACGCACGCTGGGGGAGGTCGTGCGTTGGTTGGCCGGTGATCACGTGCTCGACACGGTCGCCGAGGACGGGCCGGGTCCGCCGCCGCCGGAGATCCACGACATGTCCGACGTGGTAGGGCAGGCCGAGGCGCGTCACGCGCTCGAGGTCGCTGCTGCCGGAGCACATCACGTCTTGATGACCGGGCCGCCGGGCATCGGCAAGACGATGCTCGCCCGCCGCCTGCCGGGCATCCTACCGCCGTTGGGCCCAGAGGAATCCTTGGAGGTCACCGCCATTCACAGCATCGCCGGAACTCTTCGATCCGGGCACCCTCTCATCACCGAGGCGCCGTTCATATCGCCGCATCACACCACCTCCGTGACCGCGTTGCTCGGTGGCGGAACCGGGCTCGCGAGACCGGGGGCGGTCTCCCGTGCTCATCGGGGCGTTCTCTTCCTCGACGAATGCGCCGAGATGGGTGCCAAAGTGCTTGATTCACTGCGTCAGCCACTCGAAGAAGGGGAGGTCCGGGTGTCGCGACGAGACGGGGTGGCCACCTATCCGGCGCGATTTCAATTGATCATGGCGGCCAACCCATGTCCCTGCGCGCCGGCACATGACATCGACTGCATATGCTCGGCCGTCGCACGACGCCGATATCTCGGCAAGCTGTCCGGACCACTGATGGATCGGGTGGACATCCGGGTGCGCATGGACCCGCCGGGCAACACCGCCCTGATGAACTCTGTCGAGGAATCCAGCGACGCCATGCGAGCCCGGGTGTCCGAGGCCCGCGCCGCAGCACTGGCCCGATGGCGTGACCACGGGTGGCTCACCAACGCGGAGGTTCCGGGTTCTGCTTTGCGGCAACGCTTTCGATTGCCTCCTCCGGCGTTGCGGCCGGTTGAGCTGTTCCTCCGTGATGGCCGGGTGACCGCGCGCGGCGCGGATCGAGCGATCCGACTCGCCTGGACACTGGCCGACCTGAAGGGCTGCGAGCAACCATCAGAGACCGAGGTCGCCGAGGCGTTGCTGTATCGGGACCGAGGGGGTCATCGGTGACCAGCGCAGACGACGCCGTCCGGCTGGCCTGGGCCTACCTCGCTCGAGTAGCCGAACCGCCATCGGGTGCGGTGCTGGCCCTCTGCGATCAGCTCGGGCCGGTCGAAGCGGCAGCAGCGATCCGGTCAGGGGTGGTGCCGCCCGGACATGATGCGGTACTCGAAGCAACGGGACCTCGGGCCGGAACCGACTGTGCTGCAGATGACCTCGAGATCGCAGAAAAGATCGGAGCACGACTGGTCACCCGCGACGACGACGAATGGCCCGGATGGGCCCTGATGGCACTGGGGCAGGCCGACACGGCGTTTCGGGGCGGCGAGCCAGTCGCGTTGTGGGTGCGGGGACCGGGACGCCTCGACGAGGTGGCGGCCGCAGGCATTGCCCTGGTGGGTTCCCGAGCTGCCTCCGGCTACGGCGAGCAGGTGACATCCACCCTCGCGGCGGGCCTCGTCCTGGCGAACTGGGCTGTGATATCGGGAGCCGCATACGGAATCGACGGAGTGGCGCATCGCGCTGCGTTGGCCTCTGGTGGGCAGACGATGGCGGTGTTGGCCTGCGGGATCGATCGCGACTATCCGGCCGGCCACGCCCGATTGCTCGCCGAGATCGCCGAGCAGGGCCTCGTCGTCTCCGAGTACCCACCGGGCACGACGGCGGCCAAACACCGGTTCCTGACCCGCAATCGGCTGGTCGCCGCGATGGCGTCGGCGGTGGTCGTGGTCGAAGCCGGTCGCCGTTCCGGGGCGGCCAACACCGCTGCGTGGGCGCGCAAACTCGGCCGCCCACTGGGTGCGGTGCCGGGCCCGGTGACGTCGGCGACCTCGATCGGTTGCCATCAGATGATCGCCGACGACCTCGCCGTACTGGTGGCCGACACGGACGCGGCGATCGCGCTCGCCGCACCCGACGCAGGCCTCGACACCGGGCGCGGCCGGACGCGGCCGACCGACAGTCTCTCCGCTGACGAACAACGCGTCCACGACGCGATCCCGGCCCGTGGCGCTGTCACCATCGAGGAGATCGCCTTCTCGGCGGGCCTCGGTATCGGTGTGGTCCGGTCCGCGCTGGCACGGATGGACGTCAGTGGACACGTGGTGAACGTCGACGGTGCGTGGCAACTGCCGTGACGGATGCGCCGCGGATTTGTCACTTACGGGTCAGCATCTCCACGAAGATGCGTTTGTCGTCCTCGGTCGGACGCGCGACACGCTCGCCGCCCTGCATGTAGCCGATCCCGACGTACACCAGCGCGGTTGCGCGGGCATGCGCATCGACCTCGTCGAACCCGAGCTCGCGGAACGCGGCATTGGCCACGTCAAAGGTCGTGTGGTCGAGCGCGACCACCGCCTGTGCGAGAGAGGAATCGGTTTCCGCCCACGCCCGCAGGGCCGCCTCGACGGTCCTGCGACGAGGGTCGCTGACCAATTCCCCCATGGCTCCGATGCGCTCCATCGGCGAGCGTTTCTCCAGCTCGGCCAGGGTTTGGCGGGCGCTCTCCTCGACCGCTCGGCAATGATCGGACAGCGCGGACATCAGCGCGGCGATGTCGGCGAAGTGCCAATAGAAGCTGCCTTTGGTGACGCCGAGGCGGTCGCACAGGCGCGAGATCTTGATGGCGCCGGCGCCGTCGCTGATCAGCACCTGCATCGCGGCGTCGAGCCAATCGTCCACCGTGAGCCGGGATCCCCGTCTCGACGACGATGACTCCGGCATGACGACCTCTGCTGCTCGTGGGCAATTCGGCGAACTGAACTCCCAGATTAGAGCACTTCACAAACCTATTGTGTCTGTCCGATTAGTTAGGCTTCCCTAATAAGCGTACGGTGGTGCCGGAGAGGAGGCTTCATGGCCAAACAAACGAACGCGCTCACGGTCCTGCGACGCGAAGCCCTGACCCCGCACCTGGTGCGCCTGTACCTCGGTGGTGACGGCTTCGACGATTTCGTGCCGGCGGCCGACCCGGCGACCTGGGACACCGACATGTACATCAAGTTGGCGTTCGGTTCGGACGGAGCGCCCTACCGCGGCACCGATCTCGATCGTAAGAAGACCAGCCTCCTGCCTCCCGAGGAGCAGCCGGTGCTACGGACTTATACGGTGCGGTCGATCGACCTCGACCGCCGTGAGGTCGCCGTCGACTTCGTCGTCCACGGTGACGAGGGGATCGCCGGACCCTGGGCGGCAACAGTCGAACCGGGAACGGTCATCCGGTTCCTCGGCCCGGGCAGCGGCTATCAGCCGAACCCTGACGCCCCCTGGCACCTGCTGGCCGGCGATGAGGCCGGTCTTCCGGCACTCGCCGCCGCCCTCGAAAGGTTGCCCGCGAACGCCGTGGCCAAGGTCTTCATCGAGGTCGGCGGGCCAGAGGACGAGATCGCCCTCACCGCGCCCCCGACGGCCGAGATCGTCTGGGTGCACCGAGGTGGGCCCGCCGGCGAAGTCGGCGACGACGTGGCCGGCGACAATGCGCCTCTGATCGCCGCGGTACGCGATGCCGAGTGGCTCGACGGGGAACCACACGTGTTCATCCACGGTGAGGCACAGGCGGTCATGCACAATCTGCGCGGATACATCCGCAAGGAACGTGGTGTCGGTGCCAAGAACGCCTCGATCTCCGGATACTGGCGGCGCGGGCGCACCGAAGAGGGCTTCCGGCAATGGAAGTCCGAACTCCGAGCCGCCGAAGAGACCGCCGGCGCCAGCGCGTAGCGAGCTGCGCCGCACGCTTCGATCGCGCAACAGTCAGCGTGGGCGGTTGCGTGCGCGCCCGTCGCGCTGTTGTGTCGACGTCATGACCGCTGATTCCCCGGAATCGATGCCGCATGCGAGTGTTCTCGACGATTTCACGTCCTTTCTCCGGTACGAGAAGGGTCATAGTGAACACACGATCCGGGCCTACACCACGGACGTGCGTGGACTCATCGCCTATGCGGGTGCCCGGGGGATCGGCGTCGGGGACATCGACCTGGTGCTGCTGAGATCATGGCTCGCCGACCACACCCGGCGGGGTGCCGCCAGGACCTCGATCGCGCGCCAGGTGTCGTCGGCGAAGACCTTCTGCGCCTGGGCCGCCCGCGAGGGCGTGCTGGGCGAGGAACCCTCGACCCGGTTACAGGCGCCCCGCGCCCATCGCACCCTGCCGACGGTTCTCGCCCCGGATCAGGCGGCCGCCGCGCTCGCCGCGGTGCCGGACGAGGCTGCCGACGACCCGATCGTCGATCGGGACAGGCTCATCGTGGAGTTGCTGTACGCCAGCGGGATTCGCGTCGGCGAGCTGTGCGGTCTGGACATCGGCGACATCGACGCCGGGCGGCGAGTCCTGCGGGTCATCGGCAAGGGCGACAAACAGCGCACCGTCCCGTTCGGGGAACCGGCCGGGCGCGCGATCCACCGGTGGCTGCGTCACGGCCGTCCTCGACTCGCCGGGCCCGACTCCGGGGACGCACTGCTACTCGGTGCGAAAGGCAAACGGCTCAACCAGCGCATGGCCAGGTCCGTGGTGCATCGGGCAGTTCAGGCAGCCGGAGCCCCCGATATCGGACCGCACGGCCTGCGTCACAGCGTGGCCACTCACCTCCTCGAGGGTGGCGCCGACCTGCGCATAGTCCAGGAAATGCTCGGGCATTCGTCGTTGGCGACGACGCAGATCTACACTCACGTCAGCGTCGAGCGCCTGCGCGCCGTACACCGTCAGGCGCATCCCCGGGCATGACCGGGTTCCTGATGATGTGCTCGGCGACCGGCTTGAGCCGGATGCGAACAGCGCCGATCAGGACCATCGGATTCAGATAGACGGCAGCCCGCCCACGACCCCGACGCGCGCCCCAGTGCAGGCACGCCGCGGCGCGACAACCCTCGTGCCCGGCGTCAACCGTGCCGATCACATCGCCTCGGCGGACCGTCTGCCCCTGCCGAACCGTCGCTTCGACCGGCTCATAGGTGGTGATCAGATCGCCGTCGTGGGCAATCGACACCACCGGCCGACCGGCAACCCGGCCGGCGAAGCGCACCCGGCCCGCGCCGGCCGCGCGGACGATGCTGCCCGGCGACGCGGAGAGGTCGACACCCCGATGCCCCGGCTGCCACCGCTTCTCCGGAGGGTCGAAGGGACGGACGACGGTGGCCGGCGGCGCCAACGGCAGGTGATAGCGCGCTCCGGTCGCGGAGGCGATGGCCGGGACGCCGTACAGCAGCAACGCCACGACGATCAACTCCGCCACCGCGAACATCGCCACCCGGGCGGACGGCGGGCATCGTGGCCGCGTCGACGAGTCCCTAGAGATCATGATCTTCAGACGCACCGCGACCCCGATCGGCTCCCACCGATGTCGGGTTGTCGAGAACTTCTCGACCGCCGCCGGGAACGGGCGGGGCCGGTTTTGGTTTTCCACCCGTGACCGGCGTAAACTTCCTGGCGCACCTCATCGGAATCGGTGAGGTGACTTCGCGCGCCTGCGAAGCGACGACTTCCTCCCTGCGAGGACGGGTCGCTGACAATGCCGGGTGGGCGGTCCCGGAGGTGCCATCGCAACCGGGTCCACCACGGCAGCAGGTGCCAGGATCGGCACCGACCGGTGTCGATGTAACTGCACGCAAAGGATAGATACGACATGGCTGTCGTGACCATGAAGCAGCTGCTGGACAGCGGCGCACACTTCGGGCATCAGACCCGCCGTTGGAACCCGAAGATGAAGCGGTTCATCTTCACCGACCGCAACGGCATCTACATCATCGACCTGCAGCAGACGCTGACCTACATCGACAAGGCGTACGAGTTCGTCAAGGAGACCGTCGCCCACGGCGGCACCATCCTGTTCGTCGGCACCAAGAAGCAGGCGCAGGAATCCATCGCCGGAGAGGCCACCCGCGTCGGCATGCCGTACGTGAACCAGCGTTGGCTCGGCGGCATGCTCACCAACTTCTCGACCGTCCACAAGCGCCTGCAGCGTCTGAAGGAACTCGAGACCATGGAGCAGACCGGCGGTTTCGAAGGTCGCACCAAGAAGGAAATCCTCATGCTCACGCGTGAGAAGAACAAGCTCGAGCGCACCCTCGGTGGTATCCGCGATATGGCCAAGGTGCCTTCTGCTGTTTGGGTTGTGGACACCAACAAGGAGCACATTGCTGTCGGTGAGGCACGCAAGCTCAACATCCCGGTCATCGCGATCCTCGACACCAACTGCGATCCCGACCTCGTCGACTACCCGATCCCGGGCAACGACGACGCGATCCGCAGTGCGGCCCTGCTGACCCGTGTGGTCGCATCGGCTGTCGCCGAGGGCGTGCAGGCCCGCGCCGGCCAGTCGTCTGACGACTCCAAGCCGGAGGCGGGCGGCGGCGAGCCGCTGGCCGAGTGGGAGCAGGAACTGCTCACCCAGGCCACCGCACCTGCGGGTGGCGAGGCCGAGGCCGGCACCGCGCCGGCGCAGTAACACCGGATCGAACACCAACGGTCCTGAAGTCTCCTCGGGCCGCGACCCGGCCCGGGGAGACATTCGACACTCTCTCTAAGGAGGCTCGCCAACGATGGCGAACTACACCGCAGCCGATGTGAAGCGTCTCCGTGAGCTCACCGGCTCAGGAATGCTGGACTGCAAGAACGCCCTGGCCAACAACGACGGTGATTTCGACAAGGCCGTCGAGGAACTGCGCATCAAGGGTGCCAAGGACGTCGGCAAGCGCGCCGAGCGGTCCACCGCCGAGGGGCTCGTCGCCGCCAAGGACGGCGCCCTGATCGAGATCAACTCTGAGACCGACTTCGTCGCCAAGAACGCCGAGTTCCAGGAACTCGCCGATCAGATCGTGGCCGCCGCCGCCGAGGCGAAGACCCAGGACATCGAGGTTCTCAAGACCGCCAAGCTGGGCGACGGCACCGTGGACGACGCCGTGCAGGCACTGTCGGCCAAGATCGGCGAGAAGCTCGAGCTTCGTCGGGTGGCCTACTACGACGGACCGGTCTCGGTCTATCTGCACAAGCGTGCGTCGGATCTGCCTCCCGCCGTCGGCGTGCTGGTGTCCTACACCGGTGAGGGCGACGACGCTGCCGAGGCCGCTCGCGGCGCTGCCATGCAGGTGGCCGCGCTGAAGGCGAAGTACGCGACGCGCGACGAGGTTCCCGCCGACATCGTCGAGAACGAGCGTCGTATCGCCGAGCAGACCGCCAAGGAAGAGGGCAAGCCGGAGCAGGCGCTGCCGAAGATCGTCGAAGGACGCGTCAACGGCTTCTACAAGGATGTCGTGCTGCTCGACCAGGCGTCGGTGCAGGACTCCAAGAAGACCGTCAAGGCTCTCCTCGACGAGGCCGGCGTGAGCGTCAACGGTTTCGTCCGTTTCGAGGTCGGCCAGTCCTGATCTGTTGAAACGCCAAAGACGGCCCCGTATCACCGTGGTGGTGGTGCGGGGCTGTCTTTCGTTGTCAACGGATGAGTCCGGGACGTGCAGGGCTGAGCTCCCGGGGGAACTGCCCTCACCCAGTTCGTGGTGAATGCTCACGGCCATCGCAGGTGTCCGGGTTGGGCGCCCGGCCGCGGATGCGGTCGGTACCCAGGCCGAGGTCGTCGACAATCGCCAGGTCGTGATGCCGTTTTCGCGGCAATCAGACACCTGGTCGACCGCATGTCGTCGAACCGCCCACGCAGCCACGTACGATATTGACCGAATCGACCAGTGAGGAAGATGCATGAGCGAAACGCCCTCCCCGCGAGACTCTGAGCGTCACGGCTACAAGCGTGTGCTTCTCAAACTCGGGGGTGAGATGTTCGGCGGCGGCGGAGTCGGCCTCGACCCCGACGTGGTGGCGACGGTGGCCGACCAGATCGCCGAGGTCGTCGCCACGGGTGTGCAGGTGGCGGTCGTCATCGGTGGCGGCAACTTCTTCCGTGGTGCAGAACTGCAGCAGCGTGGACTCGACCGCGCCCGGTCCGACTACATGGGGATGCTCGGCACCGTCATGAATTGCCTGGCGTTGCAGGACTTTCTGGAGAAGCGCGGCGTCAACACCCGGGTCCAGACGGCCATCACGATGGGGCAGGTCGCCGAGCCGTATCTGCCGCTGCGCGCTCAACGGCATCTGGAGAAGGGTCGTGTGGTGATCTTCGGTGCCGGCATGGGCATGCCCTATTTCTCCACCGACACCACCGCCGCGCAGCGGGCGCTCGAGATCAAGGCCGAAGTGGTGCTGATGGCCAAGGGCGTCGACGGTGTCTTCGACGCCGATCCGCGGGTGGTGCCCGATGCAACGATGTTCTCCGAGATCAGCCACCGCGAGGTCCTCGACAAGGAACTCAAGGTCGCCGACGCGACGGCATTCAGTCTCTGTATGGACAACAAGATGCCCATCCTGGTGTTCAATTTGCTGGAGCAGGGCAATATCGCGCGGGCGGTTGCGGGGGAGCGGATCGGTACCCTGGTCGCCACCTGATCACCCGAGCACCCGACACCAATTGAATCAGTACCTAGTAGAAGTAGGACGACGATGATCGACGATGCGCTCCTGGACGCCGAAGAGAAGATGGAGAAGGCGGTCAGTGTCGCCAAGGACGACATGGGATCGATCCGCACCGGGCGCGCCAACCCGGCGATGTTCAACAAGGTGAACATCGAGTACTACGGCACCATGACCCCGATCACCCAGGTCGCCGGGATCAACACCCCCGAGGCGCGGCTCGTGGTGATCAAGCCATATGAGGCATCCACCTTGCGCGACATCGAGACGGCGATCCGCAATTCCGACCTGGGCGTGAACCCGACCAACGACGGCAACGTCATCCGCGTCGCGATCCCTCAGCTGACCGAGGACCGGCGCCGAGAGCTGGTGAAGCAGGCGAAGGGCAAGGGTGAAGACGCCAAGGTCTCCATCCGCAACGTTCGTCGCAAGGCGGTCGACGAACTCAAGCGCATCCAGAAGGACGGTGAGGCCGGCGAGGACGAGGTCACCCGTGCCGAGAAGGAACTCGACAAGACGACCGCCGGGTACGTCGCCCAGGTCGACGAGCTGGTGAAGCACAAAGAGAACGAATTGCTCGAAGTGTGAGCGCCGACCTTCCCGGGGCGTCTATACCAGAACCGATGGCCACTGAATCGTCCGCGAGCAAGCCCGAGGTGCCCGGCGACAAGCAATCGGGCGAGAAGAAGAAGTCGCGCGCCGGACGAAACCTGCCCGCAGCGATCGGCGTGGGTGCATCGCTCGGGGTCTCGATCATCCTGATCCTGTTCTTCGCGCCGAAGATCTGGTACGGCATCGTCGCGGTGGCCTTCGCGATCGCGACGTGGGAGGTGTTCAAACGCCTCCGCGACGGCGGGTATCAGATCGCGTTCTGGCCGTTGGTGATCGGCGGACAGGCGATCATCTGGTCGAGCTGGCCGTGGGGGCCGACGGGAGTGCTGACGGCCTTCGTCGGCACCGTTCTGGTCCTCATGGTCTGGATGTTGTTGGCGCAAGGGATCAACAATGCGCCGGAGAATTACCTGCGCAATCTGGCGGCGAGTGTTTTCGTCCTCGCGTGGTTGCCATTGCTCGCCTCGTTCGGCGCCTACATGGTGGTCCAGGATCACGGCGCGGCGCGGGTGGCCACGCTGATGGTCGTGGTCGTGTGCTCGGACGTCGGTGGCTACGCCGCCGGCGTCCTGTTCGGTAAGCACCCGATGGCGCCGGCCATCAGTCCCAAGAAGTCGTGGGAGGGGCTGATCGGTTCGCTCGTCGTCGGCACCACCGGCGCGGTGTGCTGCGGCATCTTCCTGCTCGACGCCCACTGGTGGGTGGGTGCGATCCTCGGCCCGGTCCTGGTGGTGTGCGCGACGCTCGGAGACCTGGTCGAATCCCAGGTCAAGCGGGATCTCGGCATCAAGGACATGGGTACGCTGCTGCCCGGCCACGGCGGCATCATGGACCGGCTGGACTCACTGTTGCCGTCAGCGTTCATCGTCTGGGCCGTGCTGACCGCACTTCTCTGACGGATCGCGCGTCATACGGCGCGATCGGTCAGCGCTTGGCCTTCTTCAGCGCCCGACTCATCTGCATCATCCGTAGACCACCGACGGCCGCCACGATCAGGGCGCCGGCGATCGCTGCGATGAGCAGGCTCACACCCAGGGGCAGATTGACTTCCCAGAAGAGGAGCATGATCTTCTGGGATTCCAGGTTCTGCAGGATGAAGACCAGCAGCAGAATCGTGATGATCGCGCCGATGACGAGACCGAAGAACGTGGCCCTGGTGCGGGTGTGCTGCACCTTCTTGACCTTGGTGCGGAGCTCGTCACGTTCGGCCAGCAACGCCTGATGGTCGGGATCGGGCTGAGGGAGATCGGTGCCCCCGGTCGGCTCGCCGACATCACTCGGCTGATGCTGCTGCGGATCCGGTGTCGTCATACAGCCATCATGACATGCGACAATGTCACCATGCCGTCATTGCCGCTCGTGTTCGACGCTCCCAAACGGGGGCGTCCTCCCACTCACTTCGTCGACCTCGACTCCGAGGGACGTGTTGCGGCGCTGGCTGATCTCGGGCTGCCGAAGTTCCGCGCCAACCAACTGGCCCGGCAGTATTTCGGCCGGCTCAACGGCGACGTCGAGGAGATGACCGACCTGCCGTCGACGTCGCGTGACGCCGTCGGCGAGAAGCTGTTCCCGTCGTTGCTGACGCCGGTGCGACACATCTCGTGTGATGCCGGAGACACGCGGAAGACCTTGTGGCGATTGCACGACGGCACGCTGCTGGAGAGCGTGCTGATGCGCTACACCGATCGGAACACACTGTGCATCTCCAGCCAGGCCGGATGCGGTATGGCGTGTCCGTTCTGTGCGACGGGGCAGGGTGGTCTGGACCGCAACCTGTCGACCGCCGAGATCGTCGACCAGGTCCGTGCCGCTGCTCGTGCCCTGCGCGACGGTGAGTTCGGTGAACCGGGCCGGCTGTCCAACGTCGTGTTCATGGGGATGGGCGAACCCCTGGCCAACTACAAGCGGGTGGTCAGTGCCGTTCGACAGATCACCTCCCCGGTGCCGGGGGGGCTGGGGATCTCGGCACGATCGGTGACCGTGTCGACGGTCGGTCTGGCACCGTCGATCCGTCGTCTGGCCGATGAGGGGCTGTCGGTGACACTCGCGGTGTCGCTGCACACCCCGGACGACGAGCTGCGAGACACGCTGGTACCCGTCAACAACCGCTGGTCGGTCGCCGAGGTTCTGGACGCGGCACGCTACTACGCCGACACCACCGGACGTCGGGTGTCGATCGAGTACGCGCTGATCCGTGACGTCAATGATCAGCCGTGGCGTGCGGACCTGTTGGGGGAGAAGCTGCACAAGGCCCTGGGGTCGTTGGTGCACGTGAACCTGATCCCATTGAATCCGACTCCGGGGTCCGAATGGGACGCCAGTCCCAAGCCGGTGGAGCGCGAGTTCGTCCGTCGGGTGCGCGAACAGGGTGTGTCATGCACGGTCCGCGACACGCGCGGGCAGGAGATCGCAGCCGCCTGCGGTCAGTTGGCGGCCGAGGAACGCTGAGGTCGCAGCCGCCTGCGGTCAGTTGGCGGCCGAGGAACGCTGAGGTCGCAGCCTCAGTTCTTCCAGCGGCCGCGCTTGGCGAAAGTCGGCCTCAGCAGGAAGTAGGCGAGTACGGCAGCGAAGCCGGCGAGCCAGATGTCTTCCACGTGGCCCCTGTGGTTGCCGATGAACATCAGCAGCAGCGCGGCCACGCAGAACCAACCGGCGATGATGAAGGATTTCGTCGCCTGACCGTGCCATCCGAAGCGGGCCGACGGTGCATCCGCGGGCTCGCGAACCCAGCCGGTGTCGACCTGCTCAACCTCGGTGCTTGCCACGATGGCTCCTCACTCTGCGGACCCGTTTCGACGGGGATCTGGGCGGTCACGTCTCCGGCCACCCGTCGGAAAGTCTGACGGCCGGTAGTAGTAGCGACAAGCATAACGTGACCATGCCGACGACCGGCGACGACCCGTGATGGCGATCTAGATGGCTAGTGGATGATCCATTAATAGATTATCTGCTAGTGTTTGATCATGACATCCACTCACGGCACCAGGCGCCGGGTGTTCCTGCTCGGTGTCATCTGCGCCGCCACCCTGATGACGGTCATCGACGAAACGATCGTCACCGTGGCACTTCCCGACATCCGCAGCGAACTGAACTTCACCGCCGCGGGATTGCCCTGGGTCGTCAACGCATATCTGATCGGGTTCGGCGGTGTGCTGTTGTTCGCCGGCCGCGTGGGAGATCTCGTCGGTCGAGGACGAGTGCTGTTGTCGGGAATGGCATTGTTCACGGCAGCCTCGATGCTCTGTGGGCTCGCCATGTCGCCTGCCTGGCTGATCGTGGCGCGCTTCGTCCAGGGCATCGGTGCGGCATTCGCCGTCGCGGTCGCGCTGGGGATGATCGCCGCACTGTTCGATGAACCGGGGGAGCGCGACCGCGCGATGGGCGCATACGCCTTCATGGGCGCGGTCGGCGCCTCGTCCGGCTACATCATCGGCGGCATCATCACCACGTCGTTGGACTGGCGGTGGGTGTTCTTCGTGAACGTGCCCATCGGCGTGGTGGTCGTCGTCGCAGGGTTGCGCACCTTTCCGGGTGAGAATCCACCGGGGTTGCGCGGTGGACTCGATTGGCAGGGCGCGTCGATGCTCGTGGTCGGGCTGATGTGTCTGGTCGGGGCGCTCGCGTCACAGAACCCCGTGGCCGGTGCGGCGGCACTTGTCTTGCTCGCGGGTTTCGTTGTACGCCAACGGTTCGCGGCCTCGCCGACGTTGCCGCTCGAGGTGTTGGCCGCACGCGGACTCGGGGCCGTGAACATCGCGTTCGCGTGTTTCGTCGGCGCGATGTTCACCTTTCAGTTCCTCACCACGCTCTACCTCCAGGAGGTGCTCGGCTTCACACCCCTGCTCGCCGGCATCGGAATCGTTCCCATCGCCGCAGGGATCGCGGTCGGCTCGATGGGCGTATACCCGCGTGTCGCGGCACGATTCGGCGTCCGTGCCGCACTGATCGTCGGGCTGGGATCGGTGGTGATCGGTCTGTTCCTCCTGATCCGGGTGCGCCCCGACGGTTCCTACACGTCCGACCTGCTCCCGACGGTGGTGTTGTTCGCCGTCGGCGGTGGTCTCGCACTCCCGGCGATCATGAGCGCGGCGATGGCCGACGTCGCGCCCGCCCATACCGGTGTCGCATCGGGGCTGATCAACACCTCGCAGCAGGCCGGTGGGGCGATCGGGCTGGCGGGACTGACCGCGGTCGCGGCCGCCGTCACCGCGAGCTCCACGTCCGCGGGCGCGCCTGAGTCGGTTGCGCTCGTCGACGGCTTCCGGGTGGCCTGGGGAGTTGCCGGCGGGCTCGCGTCGGTGGCCCTCATCATCGTGGTGATCGCAGTGCGCGTCGGCCCCGCCGCGGGGGCGGGTGGTTCCGCAGACGTCGCGTCATCGCTCCGGCGACCACGGCGGGACCGACCACGCGGCACCCGACCTGCGGGCGAGCCACCCGCGGGTGAGCAGCACCACGAGGGAGGGCGAGGCGAGGACCAACGCCCGGTCGTGTGTTGTCGCGGTGACCTCCCGGACACGCCCTAGACTCGGTTCGTGCCCACGGATGTCGACCCACCTGCCGTCGATCTGTCCTTCCTTCTCAATCAGACCTCGTACGCGCTGGCCGCGCGCATGGCCGAATCCTTGGCCGACCTGGACCTCACCGTCGCCCAGTACTGCGTCCTGTGGAAGGCGGGCGAGGAAGAACGGACTCAGATCGAGATCGCCGAACTGTCGGGTCTGGACAAGACCACCGTGGTCAACACTCTCGACGAATTGGAGGGGAAGGGTCTGGCGACTCGCCGTGTCCATGCCACCGACCGTCGTGCTCGGGTCGCGGCCGTGACCGACCCCGGCGCCGACGTGCTCGGTCACGCACACGAACGGATCCGGCAGGTCTACGACGACGTTCTGGGTGACCTGCCGGCCGACGAGAGGGCCGCATTTCTCACCACACTGTCGACGCTGGCGAACGGTGTGTTGTCGGCACCATCTCATGTCAGTGCGATGCGCCGGCGTCGCAGCCCGCGCCGCGCCGCGCCGTAGAGGCCCCGACAACCGCGCTCGCGCAGGCGACCCCACGATCGGCCGGGGCGTCGAATCGGTGACAGAATGCCGCCATGTCCGAGATCGCGCATCGCACCCTGGCCGACTATCGTTCCGAGCGCTACCCACGCGACATGATCGGTTACGGTGCGACGCCGCCCGATCCGCAGTGGCCGGGTGGCGCGAAGATCGCGCTGCAATTCGTGCTGAACTACGAAGAGGGCTCCGAGAACAACGTCCTCGAGAACGACCGTGGCAGCGAGACCTTTCTCTCCGAGATGATCGGGGCACAGTCCTTCCCGAACCGTCACATGAGCATGGAATCGCTGTACGAGTACGGATCCCGCGCCGGGGTGTGGCGCATTCTCCGTACCTTTTCCCGGCGCGGCCTCCCGCTGACGATCTTCGCGGTGGCGCAGGCGATGGCGCGCAACCCCGAGGTGGTCGCGGCGTTCGCCGAGCGTGGCGACGAGATCGCCTGTCACGGATATCGATGGCTGAACTATCAGCTCGTCGACTCCGCGGTCGAGCGGGAACACATGCACGCCGCTGTCGATCTGCTCACCGAGATCACCGGAGAACACCCGCTCGGCTGGTACACCGGCCGCGACTCGCCGAACACCCGGCGGCTCGTCGTCGAGGAGGGGGGCTTCGCCTACGACTCCGACAGCTACGCCGACGACCTCCCGTACTGGGTCAAGGTGCCGCGGGGCGACGACGTCGTCGATCATCTAGTGGTGCCGTACACGCTCGACACCAACGACATGCGCTTCGCATCGCCCGGCGGGTTTCCGTCGGGCGAGCAGTTCTTCGCGCACCTGCGGGATGCGTTCGACGTGCTCTATGCGGAGGGAGTGGCAGGTTCACCGAAGATGCTCTCCGTCGGCCTGCACTGTCGCCTGGTCGGCCGTCCGGCACGTCTGGCCGCCCTCGAGCGGTTCCTCGACCACGTCCAATCGCACGACGACGTGTGGATCACCCGACGCATCGACATCGCCGATCACTGGCGCAGGATCCACCCCGCCTGAACACCGGTGCTGCGCCCGGGTCGACGAGAGGTCGGGTTCTGTCGGCGCGATTCGGGGTTCTGTCGGCGGCGAATTTTGGGCTCGCTCGACGAGGCGGGGACAATGAAGGCGTGACGACGCGCGTACTCATCCTCGGATCGACCGGATCGATCGGTGTGCAGGCACTGGAGGTCATCGCCGAGCATCCCGAGCGCTTCGAGGTGGTCGGCCTCGGCGCCGGTGGTGGCAACCTCGATCTGCTGCGCGAACAGGCGAAGGCGTTCCGAGTCCCGGCGAACGCGCTCGGTGTTGCCGACACGGCGGCCGCGCGAACCCTGTCCGACGACCTCGGCGCGCAGGTCCTCGGTGGCCCGGACGCGATGTGTGACCTGATCGACGCGGTCGACGCCGATGTGGTTCTCAACGCGGTCGTCGGGTCCATCGGGCTGCGTCCGAGCCTCGCCGCACTGCGGTCAGGGGCGCGACTCGCGCTGGCGAACAAGGAGTCCCTGATCGCGGGTGGATCTCTGGTGCTCGACGCCGCTGCGCCGGGACAGATCGTGCCCGTCGACTCCGAGCACTCGGCGATCGCGCAATGCCTGCGCGCCGGCGGCCCCGACGAGGTCGATCGCATCGTCCTGACCGCCTCCGGCGGCCCTTTCCGCGGGTGGACCCGCGAGGCACTCGAGGACGTCACCCCCGAGCAGGCGGGCCGGCACCCGACGTGGTCGATGGGGCCGATGATCACGCTGAACTCGGCGACGTTGGTCAACAAGGCACTCGAGGTCATCGAGGCCCACCTGCTGTTCGGTGTCGACTACGACCGCATCGACGTCACCGTCCATCCGCAGTCGATCGTGCACTCGATGGTGACCTTCGTCGACGGCGCAACCATGGCCAAGGCGTCCCCACCGTCGATGAAGCTGCCCATTGCCCTGGCGCTGGGCTGGCCGGACCGTGTTCCGGGGTCATCGACCGCCTGCGACTTCTCCACGGCGTCCGCGTGGACGTTCGAACCGGTCGACAACTCGGTATTCCCCGCGATCGATCTGGCCCGCGATGCCGGGCGCGGCGGGGGATCGCTCACCGCGGTGTACAACGCGGCCAACGAGGCGGCAGCCGAGGGTTTCTTCGCCGGCGCCATCCGGTTCCCTCGCATCGTCGAGATCATCCGTGAGGTGCTCGCCGAGGCAGATCAGTGGACTGCGCCGCCAGGTACTGTGGAAGACGTCTTGGCCGCCGACCAGTGGGCGCGGCATCGCGCCGCGCATCTGGTCACGGCATATGCGGATGGAGTGAGTAAGTGAGTTTCGCGCTCGGCGTGGTGCTGTTCGCCGCAGCGTTGCTGCTGTCGGTGGCGTGGCATGAATGCGGCCACATGTGGGCGGCGCAGGCGACCGGCATGAAGGTGCGCCGTTATTTCGTCGGCTTCGGCCCGACGCTCTGGTCGACCCGGCGAGGGGAGACCGAATACGGATTCAAGGCCTTCCCCCTCGGTGGGTTCTGCGACATCGCCGGGATGACCCCCTACGACGAGATCGCCGAGGAGGACCGTCCGCGGGCGATGTACCTGCAGAAGCCGTGGAAGCGGCTGGTGGTGCTCTTCGCCGGACCGGCCCAGAACTTCATCCTCGGATTCGTGCTGGTCCTCGTCGTCGGTTCGATCTGGGGATTGCCGAACATCTCCAAGGACCCGGTCCCGGCGACGGTGTCGCAGACCACGTGCGTGCCGGCGTCGACCACGTATTCCGACTCCGCGGACCCGGTCTCGACCCCGTGCTCGGGCGCCGGGCCGGCGGGTGCTGCCGGACTTCAGGCCGGCGACACGATCGTCGCGGTGAACGGGCAGTCGGTGTCCGACTACTCCGAGGTCTCCAAGCTCATCGGCGACAGTTCCGGGCCGGTGGGACTCACCGTGCAGCGTGGGGCCGAGCGCCTGGACTTCACGATCACTCCGCAGCCGGCGACCGTGGTGATCGATCAAGGCGGCACGACCTCGTCCGAGCAGACACACAAGGTCGGCATCACGTTCTCCCCGCCGCCGGCCATCAACCACTACGACGGGCTGGCTGTGGTCCCGGGGGCGTTCGCGTTCACCGGAGACCTGTTCGGCGCGACCTGGGATGCGCTGCTGTCGCTTCCGTCCAAGGTCGGGGCGTTGTGGACGGCGGTCACCGGAGGTGAGCGTTCCGCCGACACCCCGGTCAGCGTGTACGGCGCGTCGGTGATGGGTGGACAGGCGGTCGAGCGCGGGGCCTGGAGCATGTTCTTGATGCTGCTGATCAGCATCAACTTCTTCCTCGGCTTGTTCAATCTGGTGCCGCTACTACCGTTGGATGGTGGACACATGGCCATCGTCGGCTATGAGAAGGCACGTAACACCGTCCGGAGGTGGCTCGGCCGGGCCGCGGCCGGGCCGGTGGACTACATCCGACTGATGCCGATCACCTACGCCGTCGTGATCGTCATGGGCGGCTTCATGGTGCTGACGCTGACCGCCGACATCGTCAACCCGATCAAGATCTTCTGACGAGACCCACGTCGAACCCCAGCCAGTCGAACCCAACAGCCCCATCGTCATTCGAGGTGAATCAGATGAACGCCCCAACATCACCTGACGCGGTCCAGGTCGGGCTCGGCATGCCCGCATCGCCGCCGCCGGTCCTGGCGCCGCGGCGCAAGACCCGTCAGATCCAGGTCGGTTCCGTCGGTGTGGGCAGCGACCACCCGATCTCGGTGCAGTCGATGACCACCACCAAGACCCACGACATCAACGCGACGCTGCAGCAGATCGCCGAGCTCACCGCGTCGGGATGTGACATCGTCCGGGTGGCCTGCCCGCGCCCGGAGGACGCCGAGGCGCTGCCGATCATCGCCAAGAAGTCCAAGATCCCGGTGATCGCCGACATCCACTTCCAGCCGAAGTACATCTTTGCCGCGATCGACGCAGGCTGTGCCGCGGTGCGTGTGAACCCGGGCAACATCAAGGAGTTCGACGGTCGCGTCAAGGAGGTCGCGAAGGCCGCCGGCGCCGCGGGCATCCCGATCCGGATCGGCGTCAACGCGGGGTCCCTCGACAAGCGGATCATGCAGAAGTACGGCAAGGCCACCCCGGAGGCGCTCGTCGAATCGGCGCTCTGGGAGGCGAGCCTCTTCGAGGAGCACGGTTTCGGCGACATCAAGATCTCCGTCAAACACAATGACCCCGTCATCATGGTGGAGGCCTACCGACAGCTCGCCGCACAGTGCGACTACCCGCTGCATCTCGGCGTCACCGAGGCCGGTCCGTCGTTCCAGGGCACCATCAAATCGGCGGTCGCCTTCGGTGCATTGCTGTCCGAGGGCATCGGTGACACCATCCGTGTCTCGTTGTCGGCACCGCCGGCCGAGGAGATCAAGGTCGGCGACGCGATTCTGCAGTCGCTGAATCTGCGGCCCCGCAAGCTCGAGATCGTGTCTTGTCCGTCCTGTGGCCGGGCACAGGTCGACGTGTACAAGCTCGCCGACGAGGTGACGGCGGGACTGGAGGGTATGGAGGTGCCGCTGCGCGTCGCCGTGATGGGTTGCGTCGTCAACGGTCCGGGCGAGGCGCGCGAAGCCGACCTGGGGGTCGCGTCGGGCAACGGCAAGGGTCAGATCTTCGTCAAGGGCGAGGTCATCAAGACCGTCCCGGAAGCCGAGATCGTGGAGACATTGATCGAAGAAGCGCTGCGGATAGCGGGTGAGTCGGGTGACACTGGTGGTGACAGGGAAGCGGGTCCACCGGTCGTGACGGTCAGCTGATCACGGCGTAGGTGGCCACCGCCGACGGCCCCGCGGCCGTGGGACGCATCCCGCCGGACATGGCAGAGGGAGCGGTGGTGCTGAAGCTACTGGGCGATCGCCCGCTGGGCGCACGGGATGCGCCGGTGGTCGAACGGGTGTTGACGTCGGATCCGGTGGCGATGTGTATGGTCGCGGCGCGTTTCGAGACGCACGGTATCAATCCGCGGCTGCTGGGTGGCGAGCTGTGGACCGTCGACGATCCCCGTTCGTCGTTGTGCTTCTCCGGCGCCAATCTCATCCCGCTGGTCGGCTCGCCCGAGGAGATGGAAGGTTTCGCCGACCGCGCGGCGGCAGCACCTCGGTTGTGCTCGTCGATCGTCGGGCGTGCGGAAATGGTGTTGCCGCTGTGGGATCGGATCGAGCCCTGCTGGGGGCCGGCCCGGGAGGTGCGCGACAACCAGCCGCTGATGGCGCTCACCGGTCCGCCGATGGTCGCGCCCGACCCGCTCGTCCGACTCGTCACCCTCGACGACCTGGACGCATACCTGCCGGCCGCGATCGACATGTTCATCGGTGAGGTGGGTGTCGATCCGCGGGTGGGTGACGGGGGGCGTTCGTATCGGCGCCGACTGGCGTCGTTGATCACTGCGCAACGAGTGTTCGCGCGCTTCGACCACGGTGACGTCGTCTTCAAAGCGGAGATCGGTTCGTTGTCGCGCCGAGTCGGGCAGATCCAGGGTGTCTGGGTTGCGCCGGACCGTCGGGGCGAGGGGTTCGGCGCGGGCGGCACCGCAGCGGTCGCCGCCGCCATCATCGGGCTCGGCCGCACTCCCAGCCTCTACGTCAACAACTTCAATCTGCCTGCGCGCGAAGTGTATCGGCAGGTCGGCTTCAGTGAGGTCGGCAGCTTCGCGACCGTTCTGGTCGACTGAGTCGCGCGGCCGGCCCGCCCGAGGAGGCTGCCGCGGCGCGGATCGGTGGCGGACATCACCTGGTGAGTGTGATCCCGGCACAGTTGCGGTCTACCTCGGTGGTCGGGCTCGGTGGTCGGCCCATCCGGCATCCGCGGTGATCGCGATCGGTCATACGGCCGGCAAACCCGCACGATTGCCACCGCGTGGCGCAGCGGATTTTCATGGTGCAGCGCCATATCATCGACACTGATGTTGCAGATGAGACGGCGAGTAATCAGTGTGGCCTGTGTTTCGGTCAGCGCTGCGTTGACACTGGGCGTTGCCGGATGCGCAACGGTGGACGACGGACCGCGCCAGGCCGTGGAACGGTTCCTCGCCGCGTTCGGCGCCAAGAACACCGCTGAGGCCGCCGATCTCACCGACGATCCGCAACAAGCCCGCAGCGGCCTCGATGCCGCGTGGGTCGGACTGGCCGCCGAGAAACTCACCGCGAGTACGGGAAAGGCGCGCGTCAACGGGGACATCGCCGACATCGACGTCACCTATCACTGGGATCTGCCGCGCGGCCGGGAGTGGAGCTACCCGGCCCGGGTGAATCTGGCACGGTCGGACTCCGGCTGGTCGGTGCGCTGGACCTCAACCGATATCCACCCGGATCTCGGTGCCAATCAACGACTTTCGCTGCAGATGGTGGACGCGCCGCGGGCCACCGTGAACGAATCCGACGGTTCGGAGGTGCTGGTCAACGGGTCGGTGATCGGGATCAACTTCGACGCGAAACAGGCCGCGGCGAACGGATCGGTGGCTGATTCGGTCACCCGCCTCGTCGGGGCCCTGCAGGGCTACGCACCCGGCCTGTCCGCGCAGACGATCGCCGAGGAGTCGACCGCGAGCGACGGGCCGTATCCGATCACGCGGTTGTCCGAGCGCGATTTCGACCGGCTCCGTGATCGATTGGCCATTCCCGGCGTCGTGCACAATGTGCAGGCCGAACTCGTCCCCAAGAACCCGGATTTCGCGCCCGCATTGCTGACCGAGGTCAAGAAGGTCGTCAACAGCGAGGTCGATGGGCGGGTCGGCTGGCGGGTCGTGACCGTCAATCCCAACGGACTCGACGCCGATGTCCTCGCCGACCACGCACCCAAGCCGGCCCCGGCCATCTCGCTGAGTCTGTCGCGGCAGGTTCAGACCGCGGCGCAACGCGCCGTCGACGCCACCAACCGGTTCCAGATAGCGATGGTGGTCATCCAGCCCTCGACCGGCAACATCCTCGCCGTCGCGCAGAACAAGGCAGCGGACCGAAACGGGCCGATCGCGACCTCCGGCCTGTATCCGCCCGGTTCGACCTTCAAGATGGTCACTGCGGCCTCGGCGATCAGCCGCAACCTTGCTCACCCGGGATCGATGGTGCCCTGTCCCGGTGAGATCGAGATCGGTCCTCGCCGGATCCCCAACTACGATCGCTTCTCGCTCGGCACGGTGCCGATGCTGCAGGCGTTCGCCAGTTCGTGCAACACGACGTTTGCGTACCTCGCCAGCAAGATGGGGCCCTCGGATCTCGCGCACACCGCTGCGGCGATGGGCATCGGTCAGAACTATGACATCGCCGGCCTCGACGTCGTATCCGGTTCGGTGCCGATCGCGCCGGAACTGGTCGCACGCACCGAGGATGGATTCGGTCAGGGAAAAGTATTGGTGAGCCCGTTCGGTCTGGCCATGGTCGCGGCGACGGTGGCGCACAACGGCGAGGCGCCGGTACCGCAACTGATCCTCGGCAAGCCGACGAAGATAGAGGGCCCACAGCCGACACTGGATCCCTCGGTGATCGCCGAACTGCGTCCGATGATGCGGGCCGTGGTCACCCAGGGCACCGGTACCGTCATCGCCGACGAGGGAACGGTCCTCGGCAAGACCGGTGAGGCAGAGTTCGCCGGTGGGTCGCATGCCTGGTTCGCCGGCTACCGCGGCGACCTCGCCTTCGCGACGTTGGTGGTTCGAGGCGGGGACTCCAACAACGCCGTCGGCGTGACTCGGGACTTCTTCTCGTTCCTGCCGCCCGGGTACGCGGCCGGCGCGCGCTCCTGACCGAGGTCAGATCGTCGCTCCACTTCCATCCGCACCTGGGAAGGTCAGCCGGGCACAGCTTGATCGGACACCGACCGGGCGCCGGCGGCGCGGAACGCCGATGGGACGACAGCGAGGCCGTGGACGAATGTGCTCGCGGCTACGCGACGAGCGTGTCCGCCGCTGCCGCCATGTGCGCGGCGACGGTCGCGGCGGCCTTGTCCGCGTCACCGGTGGCGATGGCATCGACGATGTCCAGGTGACGTCGCGCGTCCATGTTGCGGATGCCACGGTCGACTCCGGCGAACATCCAACAAGATTCCCGGGGTCCGCGCGGTGACCGCGCACGACAGCTTCTCGGTCGAACGGGCGATCCTATCGAATGACGCACAGATCCTCTGTTTCGGCCAGCGCGTCATGGGTGTCGACCTGGCGCGGGAATGGCTCGGTTACCGATTCGACCCGGCGTCGGCATCGGCCGAGAAGGTCGCGGCGATCGGGGATTATGAGCGGATTCCCGCTGTGAGCTGATGCCCGCTGTGAGCTGATGCCCGCCGTGAGCTGGTGCCTGCCACGAGCTGGTGCCCGCGGCGAGCTCATTTCAGGATTGAGTCACCTGGATATACCACTAGGTACGTCGCGGCACGATGATCGGTTGCCCGGACTCCGGATGGTCCCAGATCTCCACCGGGTGATCGTAGGTCTTCGACAACAGTTCGGCGGTCATAACGTCGCGGGTCGGACCGTGGGCCAGCAGGTGGCCGTCCTTCATCAACGCCACCCGGTCGGCGTAGGCCGCGGCGAGCGACAGATCGTGCACCACGAGCAGGACGGCGGCACCGCGATCACGGGCGGCCCGCAGGATGTCGAGCACCGACTCCTGGTGGTGGATGTCGAGCGCCGCCGTCGGCTCGTCGAGCAGCATCACCGGTGCCTCCTGGGCCAGCGCCCGGGCGATCGAGACCCGCGCCTGCTGCCCGCCCGACAACTGCGCGAAGGGACGGTCGGCGATGTCCGTCAGATCGCAGGAGTTGATCGCCGTATCGATGACCTCCGGCGATCTCACCGCATCGGGGGTGCGCAGCCAGGGGTAACGACCCATCTCGACGACCTCGATCACCGAGAACGGGGTGTCGGTCCGGTTGTGCTGTGTGACGAAGGAACGCAGCCGGGCGAGTTCGCGCGACGAGACCTTCGACACCTCGTGCTCGTCGATGTGGACGGTGCCGTTCTCGGGCCCGCGTAATCCGGCCAGCACCGACAGCAGCGTCGACTTCCCGCAGCCGTTCGGGCCGACGAGCGCCAGCAAGCACCCGGGATCGACATGCAGCGACACATCTTTCACCACGTCGCGGCCGCCGAGGCGCACGGTGATGTGTTCGGCGACGATGCCGGAGGTGCCGATGGCCATGCTCACCATCCCGCCCCGGCGCGCCGACTGCGTCGCAGCAGGATGAAGAACACCGGGCCGCCGATCAGCGAGGTGAACATGCCCAGCGGAAGGTCGGCGTCGCCGAGCATGGTCCGGGCGGCGAGGTCGGCGGCGGTGATGACGAGGGCTCCGCCGACAACGCTGGCCGGCAGCAGGATCGCGTGGCGCGGGCCGACGATCAGGCGCAGGACGTGCGGCACAACCAGGCCCACGAACATGATGATCCCGGCGAAGGCGACGGCCGCCGCGGTGAGGATCGACACCAGGACGATCACCTGGCGCCGCACCACTTCGACGTTGACACCCAGCGAGGCGGCCTGGATCTCGCCGAGCGCGAGCAGATCGAGTTTGTGCACGAGAACCAGCGAGGCGGCCACCGCGGCCACGATGAGCGGGGCGGCCACCCAGATCTCGTCCCAGGTGGTCCCGGCCAGCGAGCCCAATTGCCAGAACACGATCTGTTCGCGGGCTGCGGTCGACGCCACGAATGTGAGGTAGGCGATGATGCCGAGCGCGAACGCGTTCACCGCGATTCCGGTGAGCACCAACATGATCGCCGAGGTGGAACCGTCGCGGAGCGACAGCAGGTAGACCGATGCCGCGGTGAACAGCCCGAACACGAACGCGGCGCCGGCCAGCGCCCAGTCGTTGGCCGTTCCGCCACCGAGCACGATCATCAGGCACGCGCCGACGGCCGCGCCGGACGAGACCCCGATGATGCCCGGTTCGGCGAGCGGGTTGGCGAGAACACCCTGCAACAGACAGCCACCCGCGCCGAGCGCGGCCCCGACGAGCAGCCCCAGCACGATGCGTGGGAACCGGACATTCCACAGTGCGGCTTCGCCGTTGGGGTGGGAGGGCAGCGGTCCGACCTGCAGATGGAAGTGGTGCGCGAGGCTGCCGAGGACCTCCGTGGGAGGCACGTCGACCTTGCCGATCCCGGCCGACACGACGACGAGCGCGGCCGTCGCGACCAGCAGCACGGTCATCGCGACGATGTTGCGGGTGCGCCGCCGGCCGCGCTGATCGTCGGCGAGCCGGGACGACACCCGTCCGGTGGTCGGTGCGCTCATGTGTAGATGGCCCCGGCCAGGGATGCGAGCACCTCGCCGACATCGGGTCCGAACGCCAAGATCTTGGTCTCGTCCATCTGCACCACCCGGCGGTGCCGGCCGGCATCGGTCTCGGCGATGCCCGGCAGGCCCAGCACACCGTCGAGCCCCCCGACGGTGTCGGCGCCCTGTGTCATGACCAGGATCACGTTGGGATCGGCCTTGATCATCGCCTCGGCACTGATCGCGGTGAACGCGCCGGACAGGTCGGCTTCCTCGCCGGCGTCGCGCCCGCCGAGGTGGGCGATCAGGTCGTCGGCGCCGGAGCCGGGTCCGGCCAGCAGGATCAGGTTGCGACCGCGAATGTAGACGAAGGCGATCACCGGATCACCGGATGGCGAGGGAACGAGTTCGCGCGCCTGCTTCACCTGGCGGTCGGTTCGCGCGACGAGTTGCTCGCCCTGGGTGGGTACGCCGAGGGCACCTGCGACGGAGCGGATGAGTGCGTCGTTGGCGTCGAGGCTGCGGGTACCGGGGAAGAGGATGACCGGTACACCCGACTCACGGATCTGGTCGACCGCGGCCGCCGGCACCGTGTTCTCGTCGGCGAGCAGCACGGTGGGGTTCCGCGCGAGCACCGCCTCCGCGTTGAGGCTGTGACCGCGGTTGGTGACCACCGGTACCGCCGAGGCCGAGGGGAACGCGGTCGAGGTGTCGCGACCGACGACGTGTGACCCCATGCCCAGCGAGTACACGATGCTCCCGAGGGTGCCGTTGATGTCGACGGCGATGATCCGGTTCGTGTCGGTGACCGTCACCTTTCCGTACCGGATCGAATCGACGGTCACCGGCAGGGTCGGTGACGGATCGCGAGCGATGGGGTCGACGTCCTTCTGCGCGAGTTCAGCCGTCTGGGGGCCGTTGCGCAGGTGCGCCGTGGGTGACACCGTGTCGTGGGTCTGCTCGATCGGCTCGACGAAACACGCCGTGGTGGAGCCGACCGACAGCAGTACGACCGCGACGAGGAGTGAGCGCACGACGCTGCCGATTCTGGTGACTCTGCTCACCGGCTCACCCGCGTCACGATTCCTCCGCACTCGCCGTCTCCCACGTTCGCTTAGTCTCACCTTAGTCACGGGCACCGCCGCGCCCGACAACGCTGGTCGGGCGGGGGTGGGGGCACCCGGGTTCGACCGGTGCCGTCGAGGCCGGCTCCGCCGGGCCTCTTGGATAAGGTGGGATCCATGACTGTTCGCGCTGCCCTGCGACCCGGCACGGTGTCGCCCACCCGCCCGGTCCCGGATTCGATCGCACGGCCGGAGTACGCGTGGAAGCCGACGGCCGACGAAGGCCACGAGCCCTGGGTGCAGACCCCGGACACGATCGAGAAGATGAGGGTCGCCGGGCGGATCGCGGCCAATGCGCTCGCCGAGGCGGGTAAGGCCGTCGCACCCGGGGTGACCACCGACGAGCTCGACCGGGTCGCGCACGAGTACATGATCGACCACGGCGCGTACCCGTCGACTCTCGGTTACAAGGGATTTCCCAAATCGTGCTGCACCTCGCTCAACGAGGTGATCTGCCACGGCATCCCGGACTCCACCGTCATCTCCGACGGTGACATCGTGAACATCGATGTGACGGCATACGTCGACGGCGTGCACGGCGACACCAACGCCACCTTCCTGGCCGGTGAGGTGTCGACCGAGGCGGCGGACCTCGTCGAGCGGACCCGGATCGCGACCGAACGGGCGATCAAGGCGGTCAAGCCCGGTCGTGAGCTCAACGTCATCGGTCGCGTCATCGAGGCCTACGCCAACCGGTTCGGCTACAACGTGGTGCGCGACTTCACCGGGCACGGCATCGGCGAGACCTTTCACAACGGGCTGGTGATCCTGCACTACGACCAGCCGAACGTGGACACCGTCATCGAGCCGGGCATGGTCTTCACCATCGAACCGATGATCAATCTCGGCGGACTCGGGTATGAGATCTGGGACGACGGCTGGACGGTCGTCACGAACGACAAGAAGTGGACCGCCCAGTTCGAGCACACTCTCGTGGTCACCGAGGACGGCGCGGAGATCCTGACCCTGCCCGACCAGTGATCGAGCGGTCGTGACGGGTGCGCTGCTCATCGGCGGCACCAGCTCCGACGCGGGCAAGAGTCTCATCGTCGCCGGTCTGTGCCGTCTGCTGCGTCGGCGGGGGATCACGGTGGCGCCGTTCAAGGCGCAGAACATGTCGAACAACTCTGCGGTCACCATCGACGGCGGCGAGATCGGTCGGGCCCAGGCGTTGCAGGCGTACGCCTGCGGTCTGGAACCGTCCACTCGCTTCAACCCGGTGCTGCTCAAGCCGGGCAGTGACCGTCGCTCGCACGTGGTGATCCGTGGGCAGCCCGCCGGCGACGTCGGCGCCCGCGACTACCAGTCATGGCGAACCCGACTGAGCGGCATCGTCGCAGATGAACTCGCTTCCCTCCGGAACGATTTCGACGTGGTCATCTGCGAGGGGGCCGGCTCGGTGGCGGAGATCAACCTGCGTGCCACCGACCTCGCGAACATGGGACTCGCCCGCGCGGCCGGCCTTCCGGTGCTGGTCGTCAGCGACATCGACCGCGGTGGGTCGCTGGCACACCTGTTCGGCACCACGGCCGTGCTCGACCCCGACGACCAGCGGTTGATCGCCGGTTATGTCATCAACAAATTCCGTGGCGACCCGGCGATCCTGGCGCCCGGCCTGCAACAGCTGCACGCACTGACCGGCCGGCCGACCCTCGGGGTGGTCCCGTTCCGCACCGATCTGTGGATCGACGCCGAGGACTCGCTGGCCGTGCCGGTCGGGCGGCGCGTCGGCCCGCACGACGACGGCGGGCACGATCCCGGCGGCGTGCGGCTGTCGGTCGCCGCGATCCGCCTGCCGCGGGTGTCGAACACGACCGACGTCGAGGCGCTGGGCTGTGAACCCGGCGTGGACGTCACCTGGGTCGACGACCCCGCGAGCGTGCGGTCGGCGGATCTGGTGGTGCTGCCCGGAACGCGGGCCACGGTGTCGGATCTGGCGTGGCTGCGCGCGCGAGGTCTCGCCGATGCGGTCGTCGAACGGGCACTCGGGGACAGGCCGCTGATCGGGGTCTGCGGGGGCTTCCAGATGTTGGCCCGGCGTATCGACGATCCGGTCGAGTCGGGGACGGGACCCGTCGACGGGCTCGGTGTCCTCGACATCGAGATCGCGTTCGACCACGACAAGGTCCTCCGGCAGGTGACCGGGATGGGCGCGGGACACGTGATCAGCGGCTACGAGATCCATCACGGACGGGTGCGGTCCTCGGGTGAACAGCACTGGATCGTCGACGCGCAGCACGGTCGGGAGGGGGCCGTACGCGGCGCGGTCCGGGGTACCCACTGGCATGGCCTGCTCGCCGGGGACGCATTCCGGCGCGACTTGTTGCGCCGCGTCGCGGACCAGTGCGGCAAGCCCGGCTTCGTCGTCGCCGAGACGACGGTGGTCGACGAGATCCGCGACACCCAGGTCGACCTGATCGCCGACCTGATCGGCGAGCACCTCGACATCGCTGCCATCGAGACGCTGCTGGAGCGCGGAGCCGACCCGCACGCGCCGGTGATCCGTCACGCGGTCCGGTGATCGGAGGGCGCCATCGCCGGATGCGCCCGCAGATGCGCCCTGGCGAAGCGCCCGCGAGATGCGCCCCGGAAAAGCGTCCCAGACATGCGCCCCGGCGAGGCCCGCCGTGGACATGGTGTTCCTGGCGGTCTTCACCAGGGTGCATTCCTGGGGCGCATCTCAGAGGTGCTCTTCCGGGGGACGCGCGGTCCCGACGACCGCGCCGACCGGGGAATCGGGTTCTCGCCTATCCTGGGCCGGTGGACACGCAACAGCGCGCCGTTCAGGTCGGCGAACACACGTTCGACATCCGCACCGGGGGGCCGGCGGACGGCAAGTGGGTGCTTCTTCTGCACGGGTTCCCGGTCAACAGTTCCTGCTTCGACGACGTGGTTCCCCGGCTTCATGAAAGTGGTTTGCGCACAATCGTTTTCGATCAGCGAGGGTACAGCCCCGGGGCGCGTCCCGAGGCGGTGGCCGACTACCGCCTCGACCTGTTGGTCGCCGACGCGATCGGCGTTCTCGACGCCGTCGGGGTGCAGTACGCGATGCTCGTCGGCCACGATTGGGGCGGGATCGTCGCGTGGCATCTCGCCGGCAAGCATCCGGACCGGTTCACCGGCCTGGTGGCGGCGAGTACGGGACATCCGTCGGCGATGCGCGACGCCCTCGATTCCAGTGACCAACGTGAACGGTCCACGTACATCAAGGATTTCATCGCCGAAGGCGCCGAGGACAAGTTGCTCGCGCGCAACGGCGCGCTGCTACGACGTACCGGGATCACCGCCGAGGAGATGGCCCCGCTGCTCGAACCCGGCGCCCTGACCGCAGCTCTCAACTGGTACCGGGCCAATTTCACCGGCAACATCGCCGAGACACTGGCCTGCCCAGCGGTGGAGATTCCCGCCACGATGATCTGGGGAGACGAGGACTCCGCCCTCGGGCGCGAACAGGCCGAGCGCAGCGGCCGCTACGCGTACTCGGACTTCCGTTTCTGCGAGCTCGCAGGTGTGGGTCATTGGATCCCACAGCAGGCCAGCGCGGCGCTGGCATCCGAGATCGCGCTGCGGTCGACGGTTTTCTGACCTCCACATCACAGCCGTTCCTCGCGGGGCCAGCGGTCGCCGGCGAAGTCGGGTATCGGCCCGAGCCGGTTGGGGTAGTGGTCGGTCCGAACAGGAGTAGTCGCCTACTCGTGCTTTGTGCGGCGTCGACGACGAGCATCGATGCATGGCCGCGCTCAGATATCGGATCGCCCCCGCGGGGGCGGGATGTCTCGGACTCGTGGCGCTCGCCGCCATCGCGACGGTGATCATCGCGGGCTGTACCAAGAACGTCGAACCGGAGTCCAGCCAGGTGCTGCTCGAGGCGGCGACGTCCCAGGGTGACTCGCCCTGGACCGAATCCGTCGCCGAGCCGGTGGATCTGTCGAAGGTCGTCACCTTGGACGCCAGGGTCACGGGCCCCGCCGGTCAGGCATCTGCGGCCGATGGATCGGTGGTCGGACTCTACGGTGGCACCAACGATCAGACGGTGTGCGACACCCACCAGCTCGTCGACTTTCTGCAATCCGATCCCGCCAAGGCCGCGGCGTGGCGCGATGTCCTCGGAGTGGGAGACATCCCCGACTACGTCGATTCGCTACGGCAGGTCGTGCTGCTTCGCGACACCGTCGTCACCGACCACGGTTACCAAGACGGGCACGCGACGGCCGTGGATGCTCTGCTGCAGTCCGGGACCGCGATCCTGGTGGACGGCAGCTGGGTTCCCCGGGTGCGCTGTGCCAGTGGCAGTCCGCTGACGCCGGCCGACGTCGCTCTGGACAACGTGACGTACACGGGTCCACAGTGGGCGAACCTGGACACCCACAAGGTGGTCGCGCCGTCCGCGCCGCATGTTGACAGCAGCTCGGTGGCACCCAGCGCATCCGAGCCCGGACCGTCGGTCTCCGAACCTGTTTCCGGCGACGTCCCGCCCCCTGACATGAGCTCGTCGGAGCCGCCCGTGGTGCAACCGGGCGATGGTGATCAACCTGACACCGGTGGCGGTGACGTGTCCGAGGCGCCCGGCGACGGTGGAGCGCCCCCCGCTGACGAGCAGGCTCCCGCCGAGCCGGGGGCCGGGGACTCGGGCGGTCAAGCGCCGGCCGGGCAGGGCGCGGTGGAACCAGGCGCTGCGGAACCAGGCGTTGGGGAACAAGGCGCAGGTCAACAGGGCGCCGCCGGAGGGGGCAGCGGACAAGCCGGAGCCGCTTCCCAGGTCGCCGGCGTCTCCTGAGAGGAACGGAAGTCACATGACCCGCACGCAATCGGCCACCCGTCGCGCCGGGGTCGCGGTCGTCGCCGCGATCCTCGGTGCGTCGTCGGCGTTCCTCGCGGCACCGGGATGGGCCGCACCGGCGCCGACCGACTCGCCCGCCACGCGGGCTGCGGCGCTCATCCGGCCGGCGATCGTGTATCTGGAGAGCTCGATTCCCGGTGTGGCGACGGCTCGCTGTACCGGATTCGTCGTCAACCCCGACGGCTACATCGCCACCGCTGGGCACTGTGTCGACCCCGGTCACCTCCAGGGCGAACATGCGACCAGTGGCTCCGGCAACCTCATCCTCGATCGGATCGCATCGAGCGGTCTCGAGGTCTCGGTACTCGGCGCCGGTCAGTCCGGTGACAAGGTCAAGCCGGTACCGGCACGCGTCGTGGACGTCCGCCCGCTGGGCCAGGGGGACGTGGCGCTGTTGAACGTCCAACTGTCGAACCTCCCGTCCTCGCAGCTGTCGACGACCGAGCCCCAGGTCGGCAACCCCGTCCAGGCGATCGGTTATCCGGCGACCACGGCGACGGTCACCGACTACAGCCTCGAACCGACCGCCAAGAGTGGCACCATCAGCGCGATCAGAACCGCCGGGACCGCCCCGGTCCTCGAGGTGAGTGCGGCCATGTCGCCCGGAATGAGTGGTGGGCCGACCATCGGTGACGACGGAAAAGTCGTCGGCATCAACAGCTTCCGGCCACCCGACGAGACCGGTGACTTCAACTACGTGACGGCGGTCAGCGAGCTGCAGGAGATGATGAAGAACAACGGGGTGACCTCGGAGCTGTCGCCCGCCGACAAGTCCTACCGCCAGGCACTCGGGCAGTACTACCAGGGCGACTACAGCGCGGCGATCGAGAACTTCGACAACTCGCTCTCGCTCTCGCCGAGCTATCCGAACGCGTTCGCACTGCGGACCGATGCGGTGCGCCGACGCGAGGCGGCCGGCGGAGGCCCGTCGAGCGACGGCAACGTGACCACGATGATCCTCATCGGCGCGGGCATTCTCGTTGCGATCGCCGCCGCCGGAGGGCTGGCCTACTACCTGTACACGCACCGTGGTAATCGTTCGAACTCTGACGTTCCCGGGGATGCGCTGCCCGCCGGAGCCTACGCCGCTCGACCTCCGCAGCCCTCACCCGATGCCCGGGCGACCGCACCGATGGGTCAGGCGCCACCTGCGATGGGCCCGGGTGGGGGGCCGAGCCCGCGTTGTGACAACTGTGGCTTCGAACTGGCACCAGGACAGTCGTTTTGCGGGAGGTGCGGCAAACGCCAGGAGTGATCGGGGGACCGAACCACCACGCATGAGACGTTGGGAGACAGAGATCATGCAACGCAGAATCGCCACATATGTCTATTCGAACGACCCGGTCCTACAGGCCGGCGTCGCCAGCCAGCTCAACCTGCGGCCCGAGGTGATCATCGTCAGCGGTACCGCTGTGGACACCGCGGAGGTCGCGCTGGTGGTCGCCGACCGGCTCGACGACCTGGTGAAGCGCAACCTGAAGGCGCTGCAGCGCAACGGTGTACCGCGCACGATGCTGGTACTCGGCACGATCGACGAATCCGTTGTGATCGAGGCGGCCGAAGCCGGTGTGAGCGGCCTGATCCGCAGGTCTGACGCCACCGCCGACACCTTGACCCGGCACATCCGCAAGGTCGCCGACGGCGGCGGGGTGATGCCCGCAGACCTGGTGGGGAATCTGCTCGGTCAAGTGGGCCGCCTGCAACGGCAGGTGCTCGCGCCGCGCGGGTTGCACTTCTCCGGATTGACCGAGCGCGAGATCGATGTGCTGCGACTGGTCTCCGAAGGAGACGACACCGCGGCGATCGCCAAGAAGCTGTGCTACAGCGAACGCACCGTGAAGAACGTCTTGCACGATGTGACGACCCGTCTGCAGCTGAGGAACCGGTCGCACGCCGTGGCCTATGCCCTGCGCGAGGGGTTGATCTGAGGTGATCGACGAGATCGACGCGGCACTGCGCGCGATCATCGTCGACGACGCGCTCGGCGGCGCGAGTGTCGATGTGGCGTTCGACGCGCCGACCAAGGAATGGGCGAGCAAACGGACCGGGCCGACCATCTGTGCCTATCTGTACGACATCCGTGAGGACGTGCGGCGGCGGGGGACCGGGTACGTCAACGAGTACGACGGCAACCGAACGACCGCCCGGCACAGCCCGCCACGCCACTTCCGACTGTCCTACCTGGTGGCCGCGTGGACACAGCGCCCCGAGGACGAACACGGGTTGCTGTCCCGACTGCTGCAGTGTCTGATCAACTATCAGGTGATCGGTCCGGAACGGCTCGGACCGACGTTGAGTGGCCTGGGACTGCCCGTCACCATGACGGTGGCACTGCCGCCGTCGGAGGATCGGTCGTTCGCGGATGTGTGGAGCGCCCTGGGCGGCGAACTGAAACCCTCGGTGGACGTGGTGATCTGCGCGCCGATGCCGGTGACCCGTACCCAATCGGTGGGCCCTCCGGTGTCCGCTCCGGTGCTGGAGATGGGCGACCTCGCCGTACCGGATCGTCCGCGGGAGATCCGGCGTCGTCCCCGGATCGTCGAGGACGGCGCCGATGCGACGGCCGAGGCCACGCCGTGACCGACGGTCTGCGTTACCTACGGTCACGAACCCACCTGGTGGAGAACCGGATTCGAGACGTGGTGGCGTTTCGTCGACAGTTCGACCCGACGCCGGACGATCCGTTTCGAGGCCTCTACATCGGCGACGACACAGTGGACGCGCTCCTCGAGCCGAATGCGGACCCACCTCCGCACGATGCCGATCGGACCCGGGTCGAACAAGAGGCCGACGAGATCGAGGCGGCCGGTGGCGAACTGCGCCTGCGTCGGCTCGCCCGCGGTGCCGAGCTCACCGACCTCGACGTCGAGCTGTTGCTCATCTGTGCGTTGCCGGAGATCGACGCGCGGTGGGAACGGCTGTACGGCTACCTGAATGATGACGTGTCCCGGCGACGTGCCACGCCGACAGTGGCGTTGGCGCTCGCGGGCTTCTCCTCCTGGGATGCCGATGCGCGTGGTCGCCTCGCCCCGCACGCACCACTGATGGCACTGGGACTGGTGACCGTCGACGACGTCGACCGTCCGTTTCTCACCCGCACGTTGCGTGTGCCGGACCGGGTCGTCGACCACCTGCTCGGCCACGACGTACCGCCTCCGGAGGTGGCCGACCTACTGGTCGATCCGGGACGGCACAGTGGGGCGGGAACCACGCAGGTCGAACGGGCGATCCGCGGCGGGTGCACTCTGATCTACCTCCGCGACGACGACGCAGGGATGGGTGGTGCCACTGCGGCTGCCGCCCTTGCCGCGACCGGTCGGCGGATGCTGGTCGTGGACGCCGCCCGTCTCGGGGATGACATCGACGCCGTGTTGGGACTCGTCCGCCGCGAGGCCGTGCTCGCCGATGCGACGGTGGTGGTGTGCGGCTTCCAGGAACTGTTCGGTCGCGCCACGCGGGCACCGTTGTTCGACGGCCCGATGCCGCTCGTCCTGGTGGGGCGAGGGCCCTGGCAACCGGAGACGTGCGACCGACTCCCGGTCCAGATCGACGTGCCGCATGTGACCGCTGTTGAACGTGTGGGTCTGTGGCGTGATGTCGCGTCGACGGCGCCGTACCGTGACATAGACGATGTCGCGGTGTATGCCCTCGACCCCGCCCAGATCCGCCGGGCCATGGCGAATGCCCAGGCGGTCGCCGATGTCCAGTCGACGACCGTGACGGCCGGTCACCTCCGTGAGGGTGCGCGCATGCTGAATTCCGCCGGCCTGCAACGGCTGGCGCAGCGCACGACGCCGGAGGTCGGGTGGTCGGATCTGGTCTTGCCCACCGCGACGATCGAGACCCTGCGTGATCTCGCGGGTCGCGCACGTCATCGTGAACAGGTGCTCGGTGAGTGGCGGATGCGGCGCGGTGGTGCCCGCGGACACGGGGTGATCGGCCTGTTCGCAGGCGATTCCGGCACCGGGAAGACGATGGCGGCCGAGGTCCTTGCCGGCGATCTCGGCCTGGACGTGTATTCGGTCAACCTGGCCTCGGTGGTGTCGAAATGGATCGGTGAGACCGAGAAGAATCTCGACCAGATCTTCGACGAGGCGGAGTCGGTCAATGCGGTGCTCGTGTTCGACGAGGCGGACGCGCTGTTCGGCAAACGCAGCGAGGTGCGCGACGCCCAGGACCGATACGCGAACGTGGAGACCGCCTATCTGCTGCAGCGGATGGAGACGTTCCGTGGTCTGGCCATCCTGACGACGAATCTGCGCGCGAACCTCGATGACGCCTTCACGAGGAGGCTGGATGCGGTGATCGAGTTTCCGCGGCCGGACGAGGACGCCCGCCGCGATCTGTGGCGCAGGTGCCTGTCCGCACCGGTACCCTGCGAGCCTTCGATCGACATCGACTCGTGTGCGAAGGCTTTCGCCATGTCCGGCGGTAACATCCGGGCCGCCGCGGTGACCGCCGCCTATCGTGCCGCTGCCGAAGGCCGCGCACTGTGCACGGCCGATGTGGTCCATGGGGTCGAGCAGGAGTATCGCAAGTTGGGTCGACTGATCGGACCCGAATTCGGGTTCCTGTCATCGATTTCGGATACACAGTCCGCCTAGGAATCCGAGGACCGCGCCCACCACGACGAGGACCGCGCCGTACATCGGGCCGCCGGTCCCGAACTTCTGGGTGAGGAAGAGCATGTAGCCGACGAATGCGACGATCATCGTGATCGCCGCGGTCTGCGTCGGTTTCCCCGTCTTTGCGAACACGCCGAGCGCCATCGCGGCCGCCAGGACAAGCACCGCGGCACGCGCCGCGGGCTGTGTCTGCGCGACCAGGTCGGCGTCGGCGTCGGGTGCCGCCAGGAGCTTGTCGACAAGGTAGTCCGGCAAGGTCTTCGCCCAGGGAGCGAACGCCCCCGCCGCCGACACGAGCGCGCCGATCAGGGTGAGCAGCACTCGTGCCACCGGCATCCAGTCCGAGGTGCGCTGGGCGAAGGCTCCATCGCAGGTCACGGTGCCCCGCCCGTCGGTGGCGGTGAACGACAGCGGGCGATCGCTGTGCTCGCCCGGATCGGGGGAAGGGGCGGTCACGGTCGCCTCCGCCCACACCGACCGTCGGGGTGGGACCTCCACCGTTGGTGGCCGGATGGCCACGCGCACGGCGGCTTCCGGGTCCGAGCCGGCCAGATGCACCGTGAGCCATCGGTCGGATGCGGTGTTGTCGACGATCACCTTGGTGCGTCCGGTGGATGTGTTCCGGACAGTGATCTTGCTCGGATACAGCCGGATCGCCGCAGTCGTGATGGCTGCGGCCGAGCTCGACAGCGTGAGCGTGCCGGATGTCTCCACCTCGTCGATCTCATCGGTCGCGATGACGCTGAAGGGATAGGAGACGTCCTTGCCCTCATCGGGCGGGTCGGCCTCGACGGTGAGGCGGAGTGCGACGATCTTCCCGGCGGCCACCTGGACCTGAGACGTCGAGAACGCGAATGTCACCCGGCCTTCGGGATCGCGCCCACCGATGGTGAGTGTGCGGTGGCTGCCACCGCGGCGATTGTCGACGACCACGTCGAGGTCGGCCATCGCGAAATCGCGTACACGGACGATGCTCGGCTCGAGCCGCAGGGTCACCGGAACATAAGCGGGTGCCTCGGAACGTTGCTGGGTCACCGACACCGACGCGTCGCTGTCATCGTCGCCGCAGGTCGCGGTCACCGTGAGGCGACGGTCGGTCTGGGTGCCGTGGTCGATCTCCGGCAATCGGAACATCAGGGTGGCGGTTGCGGTGGCACCATGCCCGACGGTGAGATGATCCGGCTCGATGCCGAAGTCGACCACACCCTCCGGATCCGTTGCGGCGAGTGTGACCGACTGTGGAAAGTTGCTGGCCGAATTGTCCAGGGTCAGTTGTACGGTGCCGCTGGTCTCGTCCTCGAGACGGATCACCGACGGGTGCACGGTGATCGGCACGGGCCGTCCGATCCGGGGGACCGTCACCTCGATCTCTGCGGGTGTGCTCTTGTGTTCGTCGGTGAGCGAGCGGATCACCAGGCCGACCATGATCGTCTGTGCCTCGGGGAGAGGGCCTTCGGCGAGGCCGAAACCGACCGGGACCATCGCGTCCGTGTGCGGGAGCAGCCGGATCTCTTCGTGGGTGACCGTCAGCCACTCAGGCGCGTCGGGGATCTCCACCACATATCCGTCGACGATCGGTGACGGGTTGTACATGTGAAGCGCGATCCCCGTGCCGACGGCAGGATCGAGTGTGACGGCGGGATGATCGGGTTCGACGGTCGGCGCGATCACCCGACTGATGTCGGCGGCGCTCGGCGGGGTCACCGTGGTCGCCCCGGGCGGCTTCGTTGCGGGCGCAGGCGACGACGGCGACGGGCCGCCCGCACCAGGCCCCGCGGACTGCGACCAGCCGAAGTACGCATCGCACTCCGTGCAGAACTGCGTACCCGGTGGATTCGCGGTTCCGCATGCCTCGCAGATGATGTCACCCATCGAACTTCGCTCCGGCTCGGACTGTCGACGTCAGTGGTCCCGGACTTCAGACTGTCACGCCGCAGGTGGTGCCCCAATCGCGAATGGTCCGGTTCGGGTTGCCCCATCGCGCAGGATTCGTTGCCCCCGCGGCAGGCGCCCACGTGCAGCACCGGGGTGTGGGCAGCGACGACGCGTCGATGACGCCGATTCTGCCCGAAAGGACAGCAGTCGTTGCCCTCGCCTGCGTCCGAATGCACGTTTCGCAAGTCCTTGCCCCCGACCATGATCAATGAACCCCACAGGCGTACAAGCCGAAACAGGAGCACCTCATGCCTTCGTATCTCTCACCCGGCGTCTACGTCGAGGAAGTCGACTCCGGTTCCCGCCCGATCGAGGGGGTCGGCACCGCCGTCGCCGCCTTCGTGGGACTGGCGGAGAGCGGCCCCTTCGATGAACCCACCCTCGTCTCCAACTGGACCCAGTTCACGTCCACATTCGGCGGATTCTTGACGAATGCCACACTGGCGCAATCGGTTTTTGCCTACTTCCAGAACGGGGGCGGCAACTGTTACGTCGTCCGAATCGGCAAGAACGGCAACGGGTCGAATCCGAACGCCCAGCGGGCCATCGAACCCGGACCCGCCCAGGCCGAGGTCGGCAACATGAAGGTCACCGCTCTCGACACCGAGGCGCCGGACAAGAGTCTGTCGGTGGAGGTGGCCGAAGCCGACGAGGGCGCACCGGAGGGCAGCGTCAAGGTCGTGGTCAAGCGCGGCGACGACGTGGTGGAGCAGCACACCGGGGTGGTGTCCGGGCGCGGCCAGACCAACGTCAAGACCGTGGTCAACAACGAGTCGAAGCTGATCAAGTTCGAGTCTGTCACCGGCCATACCGGCGGTGAGCTCGCCAAGGGACAGTCGGCGGTCCTCGCCGTGCCCGCGCCGACGGTCGAGGTGCCGTCGTCGATGTCGGCGGACGACTATGTCGGGGACGTGGAGACACGCACCGGCTTCTCGGCGCTCGAGGCGATCGATGACATCACGATGGTCGCGATCCCCGATCTGATGACCGCGTACGCGCAGCAGACCATCGACCTCGACACGGTGAAGTCGGTGCAACTCGCGATGATGGCCCACTGCGAACTGATGGGCGACCGCATGGCCATCCTCGACACCCCACCCGGTCTCAACGCGCAGCAGGTCAAGAAATGGTGCACCGAGACAACGGGTTACGACTCCAAGTACGCGGCGCTGTACTGGCCGTGGATCGGTGTGGGCAAAGGCGAGTACCTGCCCCCGTCCGGATTCATGGCCGGCATCTGGGGACGCAACGACGACACCCGGGGTGTCCACAAGGCGCCGGCCAACGAGGTGGTGCGAGGCGCCGTCGACATCGAGACCCAGATCACCCGCAACGAGCACGACCTGCTCAACCCGGCAGGCATCAACTGCATCCGGACGTTCACCGGACGCGGCATCCGGGTCTGGGGTGCGCGCACTCTGTCATCCGATCCGGCATGGCGCTATCTCAACATCCGGCGTCTGTTCAACTACCTCGAGGAGTCCATCCTCGCCGGCACGAACTGGGTGGTGTTCGAACCGAACGATCCCGCCCTGTGGGCTCGCCTGCGACGGACGATCAGTGCCTTCCTGACCAACGAATGGCGCCGCGGAGCGCTGTTCGGTGCGACACCGGACGAGGCCTTCTTCGTCAAGTGTGACGCGGAGACCAATCCGGCGGAGGGAATAGACGCCGGCGAAGTGGTCTGTCAGATCGGTGTGGCCCCGGTGAAGCCGGCCGAATTCGTGATCTTCCGACTCTCCCAGTACTCCGGCGGCACCAGCCTCGTCGCCGAATGACCATCCGACGAAAGTGATGTGACACCATGGCACTACCCGATTTCGACAGCTCGGTCGGCCACTCCTTCGGTCTCGAGTTCGACGGCATCCAGATCAAGAGCATCACCGAGGTCAACGGCCTCAAGATGGAACAGGATGTCATCGAGTACAAGTCGAACACCGCCGCCGACGGCAAGTACGCGATCAAGAAGCTCCCCGGAAGATGGAAGGCGGGCGAGGTGACGTTGTCCCGGCCGCTGACCGACGACAACAGCTTCGACAAGTGGATCAAGGATTCCCAACTCGGCAAGATGGGCGACGTCCGCAAGGGCGGGGCGATCGTCGTCTACGACTACGAAGGCACGGCGGTCAAGCGCTACAAGGTGACCAACGCGTGGCCGAAGAGCCTGGAGATCAACACCTTGAAGGCAGGCGACACGAGCGTGCTCACCGAGAAGCTGATTCTGACCTACGAGCGCCTGGAGGTCGACGGTGCGTAGAACTCACGGTGGCGCAGCGGTACTCGACGTACCGGACGCGGATGCGGCCGACGACGACGGTGCACCGCTGCGGACCGAGTTCGACTTCGTCCTGCCCCGTGGGTATGTCGACTCGTCGGGTGTCGTGCACCGGAACGGGACAATGCGTCTGGCCACCGCACGCGACGAACTCGTCTCCCAACGCGATGACCGGGTACGGGAGAACCCGGGCTATCTCACCGTGGTGTTGATCAGCCGGGTCGTGACCCGGCTCGGAACGCTCGACGACGTGCATGCGGGCGTGGTGGAGACCATGTTCGCGTCCGATCTCGCCTTCCTGCAGGATCTCTATCGCCGGATCAACCAGGAAGGTCACACCAGGGCCGGGGTGGTCTGCCCCCATTGCGGCGGGGAGTTCGCCGTGGACCTCTCGGGTGGCCGCCTGGGGGAATAGCGACGTACGAGGTCGACAGCCTGTACCGGGAGATCTCGTACGTTGCCATGAACTTCCATTGGAGCAGGGACGAACTGCTCGATCTCGAACATGCCGAACGGCAACGCTACGTCGGTCTCATCAACGACTTCACCGCCGCCGAGTGACGCCGTCCCGAGGCCGCCGGACGAGCTTCGTGTGCGTCAGACCGACAGTGACAGAGCAACAGCGGAACACCGACAGCGGAACACCGACAGCGGAACACCGACAGCGGAACACCGACAACCGGACACTGCGACAACCGGACACTGCGACAACCGGAACACCGACAACCGGACACTGCGACAACCGGACACTGCGACAACCGGACACTGCGACAACCGGACACTGCGACAACCGGACACTGCGACAATGCGGAAGGGGATGCCATGCACTGGCGTTGGCCGATGTTGCGTAGCGGCGCGACGAAAGTGCAGCGAGCCATGGCCGATTCCGACGTGTCCCGATCCACGAGGGCCGCCGCGACCGCACCGATGACGCCACCGGCCACCCCACCGATGCATCTGGCGTCGGGCGACGAGATCACCACCACCGGCAGATTCGCCCCGTCGCTGTCCGGTGGGGCCCGAGCGTTGATGGTGCAGGCCCTCGCGACCACCGTTGACCTGGGCCACCAACCGGCGATGCTCGCCGACCCCGCGACGATTCGGGTCGGACATGTCCAGCGGCAGCCGGTGCTCAGCGGGCCCGCGATCGTGCCCGCAGGCACGGCGGGTACGACGGGTGCGGACGCGGCAGGGGCGGCCCAGGGACGTGGTCGGCTGACGCCGATCCAATTGAGCGCCACCGACCCCGCACCGACCCGGCGTGCCGAGCCCCGGGTGATGGACGTCCAGACGCAGACCTCATCACCGACGCCGACGGACATCGATCGAACGCTGGACGCTATCGATGACCCCAACCCGCCGCGTCCGGCAGGGCGAGTGCTGGATCCACTGCCCGGGCCGATCCAACTGACTGCGGCCGACGCCCCGGTCCCGCAGACCCCGGCGCCGCAGACCACGGTGCAGCAGATCGCGGCTCCGCGGTCGGCCGTGGCGGAGTCGGCCGTGGCGGAGTCGGCCGTGGCGGACCGGTCACGCTCTGCGGTCCCGTCGCCGGGACCCGCAGTGGCTCCGACACCGACTCCTACCTCGGCGTCGGCTCCGGCGCCGGGCGTGGTGATGCGGGCCGTTGCGCCGAACACACCGTCCGAGACGGCCAGATCCTCGACGGTGCCCGCGAGCGCGAGCCCCGCCGACGATCCTGCCGCCCCGTCTCGAGCCGAAGTACCTGTTCCCGCCAGATCCGCTGCAGTACCGGTGATCACGATCACCAGGGCAGTCCAGCGGTCCCAGACGGTGCCGGTCTCGCGTCATTTTCCAATGTCTCCCCGCGAGCCGGCACCTCAAACCTCAGCGGTCGCGCACACGGTGCCGACCGATGTGCAGGTCGGACGTTCGGCCGACCCCCCCGTCGAGACGATGCCGGTGCCGACGGACGCTGTCGTGGTCGCACGATTGGGCGTCGATGTGACGGCGCGGCCCGCCGATCCGACCGCTGATGGACATCACGGGGGTCCGGTCGACACGGCAGCGTCCTCGGTCGCCGGATCAGCACCGGTGACCGGCGCCGGCGTGGGTGAGCTTCCACTCCAACGAACCGAGCATGTCGACCGAACCCCACACGTCCGGCGAAGCCCGTACGGCGCCGCTCCCGCGGTGTCACCGCCGGCGCCGGTTGTCGCGACGTCGTCGGAATCCGTGACGACGCCCGGCCCGGTGCCGTCCGGCGCGATGTCCGGGAGCGGGTCGAGTGTGCAGCGGCAGGCCGATGCATCGACTCCCGATGGTGGGAGCGTCGAGACGAGGACCCGGAACCCGCAGGCAACCGCTTCGGACGTTGCCCCGACGGACAGCAGCACGTCGGGGCCCGGGGCCGGCGACATCGACACCCAGAGAACGGGTGATACGGGAATCGACCCTCCGAACCCTCCTGTGGCGCAGACGTTCACGCACCCCGCCGTCGTCGTCCCAGAGCACGGTCTCGTGTCACCGCCGACGCCACAAACCTCACGGATCACGCGAGGCGCTTCCGGTTCCCACGACGTGTCTGCGGGGGATGCCGGGACCACTGTGAGCCGGACCGTGGCGGACGGTCCGGGTTCGTCGGGCGGCGAGTTCGTCGGGTCCGTCAGGGGCGGCGACGGTTCGTTGCGCACCGAAGTCGGGAGGTCGCCGGAGCTGCCGTTGGTGGTTCCGGCCGCCGGTGCACCGCGCCGTGTTCAGCGAAGTGCCGTCGGGCGGCCGATCGCCACCGCACAGCGAGAGACGTCGGAGACCCAGGTCTCCTCTCAGCCGGTCTCGTTCGCGGCGATGTTCGGTATCGGATCGGGGACCCGCCCCACCGACGCGTCGGTGGCCGACTCCGTCGACCGGGCGCGGCCGGCGTCTTCGGGCGGCGTCGCACCGGTACAGCGGACCGTCCGTCCCGCCACGCCGATTCATCCCGCCACTCCTGACCCTGCGAGACGCGATGCGATGCCGGTGGCTCCGGGACCGATGACCGCACAGCGGTTCGGGCTTCCGGTCCAACTACCCGATGTCGACACGTTGCGCGACCGGCTCGGCGAGAAGCTGGCCGACACCGCCGGCGACCAGGCGCGCAGCCGACTCGGTGAGGCAGGGCAGCACCTGCGCGACAGCGTGATTCCCGACGGTACCGTCCGCGAGATCGCAGATCGTCTGCCCGGTGTCACCCAGGCCGCCGACGGTCTTACGAGGACTGTCGCCGATCGAGTGGGGAACATCGCGGATCGGGTGGGGAACGTCGCACACCAGGGTGCATCCGCGGTTGCCGGGGCCGCGGCCGCCGGCGGCTCGTCGACCGATGATCTCGAGGACCTCGCGCGGCGACTCTACGAACCGTTGTCGGCGCGTCTGCGCACCGAACTCTGGCTCGACCGCGAACGGGCCGGCTTCCTGACCGACCAGTGACCAGCGGCGCGACGCCGACACCACAACGAAGAGGAGACACGATGACCACCACCGATCCTGCGGTGAGCGTGTGCTTTTCGGTGACCGTCGATTCGGCACCGTTGGGCGACTTCGTCAGCTGTGACGGACTCGGCCTGGAGATCGTGCTCGAGCAACGCGAAGAAGGCGGCAACAACGGGATGGTCTGGCAATTGCCCAGCCGCGTGAAGTTCAGCAACATCAAGCTCACCCGGCCGGTGTGCGACGACAGCTACAAGCTGGCCGAGTGGGTGAGCGCGGTGGTGGCCGGCTACACGCCGACAACCGCGAAGATCGCCGCCAAGAACGCCGAAGGCGACACCGTCGCCGAATGGTCACTCGACGGTGTGCTGCCGGTGAAATGGACCGGACCGTCCCTGAGCCTGGAAACGCCGAAGGTCGCCGTCGAGACGATCGAACTCGTGCATCGCGGGATACGCGGGTCGAAGGGCGACGGCTCATGAGCGATGCGGTAGCACTCTCCGCCACATCCGCGTCATCGTCGAAGGGTTCGACATCCGCGGATCAGATCGTGCATGCCGAACTCGAGATGTTCGAACCGACGAAAGCGCCCGGCGGTGCCAAGCCCGGCGCGAAACTGGGATCGATCGCCTTCCAGTTCAACCCGCGCGAAGTGACGATCACCAAGGCGGCCAAGTGGGAGAGCAAGCCGTCCAAAGGGGCGGCCAAGGCGGGTGCCGCGGAGTTCATGGGCGCACAGCCGTGCACCCTGTCGCTCGAGATGTTCCTCGACGCCACGGCCAAGCAGGACGACAGCGTCGCGACCGGTGTCGATCGCCTCATGTCGTGTTGCGTCCCCACGGGGTCGACCACCGGCACACCGAAGGCGATCCCACCGCTCGTCGTGTTCAAGTGGGGTGGGCTCACCAGCTTCCCCGGTTTCATCACCAAGGTGACCGCGAAGTTCACGCTGTTCGCCGCGGACGGCAAGCCTCTACGTGCGGTCTGCACGGTGGACATCGAGGAGATGCCCGGCGGCAAAGGGGGACAGAACCCGACGTCGCGCGCGGCGTCGGCGCGACGGACCCACGTACTCGTCGCAGGCGAATCCCTGGCCACCCTGGCGCACCGCGAGTACGGCGATCCCAATCATTGGCGGGCCATCGCCCGGTTCAACGACATCGACGACCCGATGCGTATCCCATCAGGCACCGTCATCCGCCTCCCGGCGGTGGACGACGTCTATGCCACCAGCATCGCGCGCCGGACCGAGGTCTGAGACCATGGCCACCACATCGGGTTTCACCATCGCCGTCGGCGGCAGTCCATTGCCGGACACGGTGATGCTGCAGCTGGTGTCCTCCTACGTCGACACCCACACCGGATTGCCCGACGCCTTCGCCCTCCGGTTCCGCGACAACACTCGTCAGGTTCTCACCGACGGTGGCCTGCGCATCGGAGCCCCGATCCGCATCTCCATCACCACCGACGATCAGCCGGCGCCCCGCGACCTGCTCGTCGGGGAGATCACCGCGATCGAAGCGGAATTCGAGAAGACCGGAACGTTCACGACGGTCCGTGGATACGACCAGTCACACCGGCTGTTCCGCGGCCGGCACACCGCCGCCTACACCCAGGTGACCGCCTCGGATGCGGCCACCCAATGCGCGCGGAGGGCCGGTCTGCGGCCCGGTCGGATCGAACCCTCGTCGACGGTCTACGACCACCTCTCCCAACGGGGCCAGAGCGATTGGGAGTTCCTGTCGGCCCTGGCCCGCGACATCGGGTACCGCGTCGGGGTGACCGACGGGGCGTTGGACTTCGCTCCGCCCACCGCCGCCGACACCGGGCCGGGCCGCGATCCGGAGAATCCACTGGTCCTCCGGTTCGGGACGGACATCATCCGACTGCGTTCGGCGATCACGGCCGCCGAACAGGTGGGCCGTGTCGAGGTCCGTGGTTGGGATGTCGCGACGAAGCAACCCATCGTCGGCACCGCGGAGCCGGAGACGCCGAGCGCGAAGTTGGACGACATCGATGCGGCCGGCCTCGCCGGTACGTTCGGTAACCGCACCCACGTGGAATCCGACCGGGGCATACGGTCACAAGCCGAGGCCGACTCGGCGGCGCGGGCCCGCGCCCAGTCCATCGCCGGCGGTTACGCCGAGGTCGACGCGGTGTGTGCGGGCAACCCGGCCTTGCGGGCGGGTGTCGCGGTCGCGCTCACCGAACTCGGCGCACCGTTCGACGGGAAGTTCGTCCTGACCGCCGCGCGCCACCGGTATGAGCCGAGCGGGGGCTATACCACCACCGTCGCGGTCACGGCCGCGCATGACCGCAGCCTGCTGGGACTCACGTCCGCCGGCGGTGGGACCGCGGCGAATGCGACGGCAGGTGTGGTGATCGGTCAGGTGACCGACATCAACGATCCGCTGGCCCAGGGACGCGTGAAACTCGCGTTCCCACAGCTCTCGGCCGACTACGTCACCGGGTGGGCCCGCACGGTGTCGGCGGGCGCGGGCAAGGAACGTGGCGCGCTGATCCTCCCCGAGGTCGGCGACGAGGTCTTGGTCGCCTTCGAACGCGGTGACTCGACCCACCCCTATGTGATCGGTGGTCTGTACAACGGCGTCGACACCCCGGATGCCAAGGGCGTCGACCTGGTGGATTCGGGCTCGGGCACGGTCAATCGTCGATCTCTGGTCTCGCGGCGCGGTCACCGCATCGACCTCAATGATCAGGATGGGCGGACCGAGGGCGTTGTGCTGGCGACCGGGGACGACGCCCTCAGAATCGAACTCGACGCCATCGGACGCGCCATCACGGTGACCAGCGGAGGCTCGGTATCGATCCGGGCCGATCAGGGCATCACCGTCGACGCCGGTGCAGGCGCTCTGGAACTGCGCGGAACCCGCGTCTCCGTGAAGGCCACCACTGCAGCCGAACTCACCTCATCCGGCCCGATGTCCGTGCAGGGCACCCCGATCAAGCTCAACTGAGGAGTACCGCCATGCCACCAGCAGCCCGCGTCGGCGATCCGACCGCACACCCCGGTGTGATCGGCCCGCCCGGATGTCCGACCGTGCTGATCGCCGGGGCGCCGGCCGCGACGGTCGGCACGCCTCACCTGTGCTCCTTCCCACCGCCGGCGGTGCATCCTCCCACGGTCATCGCGCCGCCCGGCTGTCCCACAGTGCTGATCGGCGGGCAACCGGCGGCTCGGGTAGGCGACATGGCGGTCTGCGGCGCGGTCATCGTCGCCGGCGCACCAACAGTTCTGATCGGCTGACAGGAGCCCGTGATGATGGACCCACAACAATCCACCGATTTCGTCGGACGAGGCTGGGCATTCCCGGTCCGGACCGATCCCACGGGGGCGTTCGCTCTCGCAGGCGGAGGCGCCGATGTGGAGCAGGCGATCGAGATCATCTTGCGTACATCGCCAGGTGAACGTCCGATGCGCCCGGAGTTCGGTTGCCGCATCAACGATCACGTATTCGCACCGGCCACCGCGGCGACAGCTGCGGGTATCGCCCGCGACGTGCAGACCGCGCTCGAGGACTGGGAGCCGCGGATCGACGTCGACGGCGTCGAGGTCGACTTCGCGTCTGCCGACGCCGGCACCTTCTACATCGATGTCCGCTACCGCATCCACGGGCGCAACGACATCCGTAACCTCGTGTTCCCGTTCTACGTGATCCCTGATGAACCCGACGACACGCTGCCGGGTTCGACGGCCACCTACACCGAGGCGGGGTGACAACGAGATGCTGCCCGCACCCGATCTCGACGACCGGCACTTCCAGAACCTGGTGGACGACGCGAGACGTCTCGTCCGCGAACGGTTCCCGGAGTGGAGCGATCACAACATCTCCGATCCGGGGATCACCCTGATCGAAGCGGTCGCCACCATGGTGGATCAGCTGATCTATCGGCTCAATCGTGTTCCGGACCGGAACTATCTGAAGTTCCTCGACCTGCTGGGTCTGGAGATGCGCGCGGCGTCGACGGCACGCACCAGGGTCACGTTCTGGCTGTCATCGCCGCAACCGCAGGCGGTCGAGGTCCGCGCGGGCACCGAGGTCGGGACCGTGCGGACCGACATCGCCGAACCGGTGGTGTTCTCCACCGAACGTGATCTGTCGATCATCCCGTGTTCGTCCGAGCGCGTGTTCGCCGCGCCGTCCGGCGTCGACCCAACCGATCGGAGCCTGTCGCTGGGACACGGCGGCTTCGACTGCTTCGCGGCGACACCGCAACCCGATGACGCGTTGCTGATCGAACTCTCCGATCCCGTGCCGTCCTGTGCGGTGCTCCTGCGGATCACCTGCCGGGTTGCCGGCGTCGGCGTGGACCCGCGCCGACCACCGCTGCAATGGGAGGCGCTCACCGATCGGGGGTGGGTGGCCTGCGACCTCGGCAGCGACGAGACAGGTGGGTTCAACGAGCCGGGCGATGTCGTGGTGCACCTGCCGGACGACCACGCGCGGGCGACGGTGGCCGGTCATCGTGGCGCTTGGCTGCGGTGCCGCGTCGTCGAGGCGTTGCCCGGCCAGCCGACGTACTCCCGGTCGCCACACATCGATGCACTGTCGGCGCAGACGATCGGGGGCACCGTGTCTGCCGCCCATGCGCAGACCGTCAGTGGTGAGGTCCTGGGAGTCTCCGATGGCACCGTGGCACAACGCTTCTCGCTGCATGAACGCCCGGTGGTGCCCTCCGCGAACCTGACCGTGACGGTCACCGACGGTAAGGAGTCCTCGACGTGGACCGCCGTCGAGGAATTCGCCGACCGGGACGTCGACGATCGGGTGTTCCACCTCGACGCGGTCGCCGGCGAGGTGGTTTTCGGCCCGGCGGTCCGTGAGGCCGACGGCTCGATCCGTGCCTACGGGGCCACACCCCGCAAGGGTGCGGTGGTCGCCGTCGACGAGTACCGCATCGGTGGCGGTGCTCGGGGGAACGTGGCGGTCGGACAGTTGCGGGTACTCAAGACCAGCGTGCCGTTCGTGTCGCGGGTCGAGAACCGTGTCGCCGCGGTCGGTGGTGCCGAGGCCGAGACGATCGACGAACTCAAGTTGCGCGGACCTGTCGTCCTGCGGTCGAGGGGAAGGGCCGTGACCGCGGAGGATTTCGAGGAACTGACCAGACAGGCGGCGCCGGAGATCGCGCGGGTGCATTGTCTCGCCGACGACACGTCGCCAGGTGTCGTCCGGGTACTGGTCGTGCCGCATGTCGCCGACGATGCGGAAGGACAGATCCGGCTGCACGATCTGACCCCGACGAAAGAGACGCTCGACACGATCGCCGGATACCTCGACGAGCGACGCGTGATCGGGACCCGGCTGTTGATCGAGCCGCCGCAGTACATCGGGGTAACAGTCCTGGTCAGCGTCAGCGCAGCGCTCGGATTCGACAAGGCGATGGTACGAGACGCGGTGCAGCAGAGACTGTATCGGCTACTGCACCCGGTGTACGGAGGCCGTACCGGCGCCGGCTGGCCTGTCGCGCGGTCGCTGGGTGTGCCCGACCTCACCGCGGCGCTCGCCGACATTCCGGGAGTCGACATGGGGCAGGACGTCGCGGTTCAGTTGGTCCCGGTGAACCCGGCCACGGGACGGCGTGCCGAGCCGACGGACCGGGTGAGGCTGCCCGCCAACGGGTTGTTCCTGTCCTACCGGCATCAGGTCCGGGTGATCTGAATGCGTGGGGTACTCCCGGACATCGTCAGCCCGCATCCGGTCGGGGCGACCCTGCCGTCCATCTACCTCGACGACGAGCACGCGCAGGGCCTCTGCAGCGCTTTCGACGAGATGCTCGCGCCGGTGTTCCTGGTGCTCGATGCCTTTCCCGCTCTACTCGATCCGGCCACGGCGCCGGCAGATTCGCTGAGCTGGCTCGCCGGCTGGATCGGTCTCGTCCTCGAAGGCCACGAGAGCGTGGAAGACCGGCGCGGGCTGATCGCCGCCGGCGCGGAGTTGCTGCGATGGCGGGGGACCGCGCGGGGGGTCCGCGACGGCGTCGCTGCGGCGTTCGGCATCACACCCGAGGTCACCGAATCCGGTGGGGTCACCGTGTCGACCGAACCGTCCGGGCCGACGCAAGCGGACTCGGCGGAACCATTGATCACGGTCCTCGTCCGGGTCGACGATCCGGACGCGTTCGACCGTCAACGCCTGGACGCCGTGGTGTCGCGGATCAAGCCGGCCCATCTGCCACATCGGGTTGAGGTCGTCGGTCGCTGAGCCGAGGTCTGTGGGGCGCCGCTCCGAGGAGCGAGCCTGCGAGCATCACGAGGTCATCGACCTTGGTTCACCACCCCGGTCCCTGAGGAGCGAGCTTGCGAGCGTCACGAGGAGAGCGAGCTTGCGTCACCACCCCGGTCCCTGAGGAGCGAGCTTGCGTCACCGCCCGGTCCCTGAGGAGCGAGCTTGCGAGCGTCACGAAGGGCGGCCCTTCGTGACGGGCCTCCGCTGGCGCTCCGGCCCTCCTCAGGGACCGGGGGAGTCGGCGTTGCTGTGCGACTGCGCCAGCCGAAAGTGTTCCGGGACATGAAGAAGCGAGCTTGCGTTACCACCCCGGTCCCTGAGGAGCGAGCTTGCGAGCGTCACGAAGGGCGGCCCTTCGTGACGGGCCTCCGCTGGCGCTCCGGCCCTCCTCAGGGACCGGGGGAGTCGGCGTTACTGGGTGACTGCCAGCCGAAGGTGTTCCGAGACATGAAGAAGCGAGCTTGCGTTACCACCCCGGTCCCTGAGGAGCGAGCTTGCGAGCGTCACGAAGGGCGGCCCTTCGTGACGGGCCTCCGCTGGCGCCCCGACGCCGACCAGACCCGGGCATCCAGGAGCTGACTGGGTCAGCCGAACCGCTCTGTTCGTATCCGATCGGGACGGTGACCGGCGGCGATCATCGCGTCCGCGCAGTGTTCGACGAAGCTATTCGGGCCGCACACGAACACCGTGGGCTCCCGGTCTGGAGTAATCGTCAAAGCGGCGAGTTCGTCGGCGCTGAGCCGTCCGACCGGCCGGGTGTCGCCGAGGTCGGGCTCTCGCGTGTAGGCGAGGTGTACCGGCAGGCGGCGGTGATCAGAGAGCTGGCGCAGTTCATCGGCGAAGAGCGTCCGGTCGGGTGACCGCAACGAATACACCAGGTTGAACGGCACGAGTGGGGCTGCCACCTCTCGGCTCCGGATCATCGCCATCAGCGGAGCGAGCCCCGAGCCGCCGGCGATCAGTTGTACGGGCTGTGGATCACGCTCATCCCACGTGAACCATCCGCCGTGGGGGACGGTGACCTCCAGCGGCTCGCCGACTTCGACGACATCGACGAGATAGGGCGAGACCTCACCGTCGTCAGCACGTTCCACGGTGACCTCTACCGTGCGTGCTTCGCGTACATCCGACAGCGAGTACGTGCGTGCCGTCGAGTAGCCGTCCTCGGCGGTCAGACGAATGTCGATGTGCTGGCCCGGAAGTCCCCGGAAAGGTTCGGCGAGTCCGAGCCGCAGTGACCGTGCGCTCTCGCTGTGGCGGGTCTCCGAGACGACCAGGGTCACCTGCCACTCGTTCATGAGTAGCGCTGCTCGGTCCACGGATCGCCGTGCATGTGATAGCCACGGCTCTCCCAGAAGCCGGGAGTGTCACCGGACATGAAGCGCAGTCGCCGTACCCATTTGGCACTCTTCCAGAAGTAGAGGTGGGGTACCAGGAGTCGTGCGGGCCCGCCGTGCTCTGCGGGTAGGGGTTCGCCGTCGTAGGTGTCGGCGATCCATCCCTGTCCGTCCACCAGGTCGGACAACGCGACGTTCGTCGTGTATCCGCCGTAGCAGTGCGCCATCAGATGTGTATCGGCGGGCCAGGGAAGAGAATCGACGATGGTGTCGAACGATACTCCGCGCCAACGGGTCTCGAACTTCGACCATCGGGTCACGCAGTGGATGTCGGTGACGATCTCCTCATGCGTAAGATCCTGGAACTGCGACCAGTTCCAACTGTGTCCCCTGTGGTCGGACGATTGGACGGTCAAGGACCACGAGTCCAGCGGAATGGTCGGAGTCGGCTCAGCGGACAGCACAGGGAAATCGAAGGTGCGGTACTGCCCGGGCGGCAGCCGTGTTGCATCACGGTCGCGACGCCCGACGAACCCGCGATTGACGATCGCCATGCCGAGATCCTACGCGCGGAGCGGGATGGGTGCCCGTTTGTGTTCTCGCATGTTTGAACAGTTCTGGAACACGGGACGAAGATCGAGGCCGGTTGGCCGCCGGCGCCCCGCTTTCCTGTCGGTGGCGGCCGATATTCTGTGACCAATTGAAGTGATGCGGGTTGTCCACAACCCCTACCGACGATGAGGCCTTCTTGTCGGTGGTCTCGGATAATCTGTGGTCAGTGAATTCCTCACGGGGGCTGTGGTTTCTGATGACGGGCTGAGGTTGTTTGTCCTGTCGGTCTGTATTGCGTATGCGAGCGTCACGAAGGGGGTGTGGTGTTCTCTTATTCGGATTCGGTTGCCGATGATGCGGTTCTGTCGTCGGCCGGGTCGGCGGATCTGGCTGCCGAGGCGTGTGCTGCGTTGCGGTTGAGTCGTCAAGCTGAGGCGCGGGCGTTGTTGTTGGCCTTTCGGATCGGTGAGCAGGTGCATGACGATCTGATGGTGGCGTTGGGTCCGCGCGCGCAGATGAAGGTGCGTCGTCATGCGGAGAAGGCGGCGGTCGGGGAGATCTCGCTGCAGTTGGGGTTGTCGCGGACCAAGGCCGGCAAGTGGTATCGGTTGGGGTCGGCGTTGCAGCTCAGGCCGAAGCTGCGGATGGCGTATCTCGACGGTGATTACAGCACCAATCGGTTGTCGGAGTTGGTGCATTTTGTCGAAGCGGCACCCGATGTCACACAACATGATTCGACTCCCGACACGGACACCGCGGGCTCAGGTGGCGGTGACGACAGCTGTGCCGATAACACCGACATCGACGCCGAACCTGGCACCTCCGATCCCGCCGACGCCGCTGATCCCGCCGACACTGCCGATCCCGCCGACACTGCCGCCGATCCCGCCGACACTGCCGCCGATGTTGAGCCGGTCACTGATGTGGAGGACATTGCTCTGAAGTATGGGGCGCGTCCGACGACGGACACGGTGTTGCGCGATGAGTTGGCCGGGGTGGCGATCGGGCTGGATCCGGAGGGGGCGGCCGAAGCACGCAGGGAGTTCGGGCGGGCGTGGCAGAACGTGACGGTGACCAATGACAGTTCCGGGCATGCCAACATCGACGCCTGTGTGCCGGCCGAGTACGGGGTGTTTCTGCGTGAGGGGATCGCGGCGTTGTTGCGTGCGCGGGTGTGTCGGCGCGATCCGCGCACGCTGGGTCAACAGCGGGTCGACGCGTTGGCCGAACTCATCGGTGTCCCCGGTGTGCGGCTGACGTGTCGGTGTGGCGACGACGACTGCCCGGCCGGCGGAGCGCCGACTGACCCGACCTCTGGACCGACCGATCCGACCCAGCCCCCCGCACCCGGACCAGACCGCGGCGGAGCCGATGGCGCCGCAACCGATGTGGGCGGTGCCCCGCAGGGTGGCGACCCCGCAGACGGTGCGGGCACAAGCGACCCTGACGAATTGGCCGATCGTGACGATCCCGCCGATCGTGACGAAGCAGCCGGGGACACCGCGCCCGAGTCTGACACAGCATCTGAGCCGGACCGCGACACCCCGACCGCGCTCACCCCGACTGCGCCACCGTGGACCCTAGAACTTGGCCCGGATGGCATCGAGGTGCCCCGGTTGCGTGGCTACGGGGCGATCGATCCCGCCCTGGCTGACCGGCTGAGCGATCGGGCCACGCTGATCTCTTTGCCGGACCACCAGAGTCGCCGACCGTCGGGGCTGATCGTGCTCGGCGAGCGTGGACCGGCCCCACCGGTCGATCCGTCCGGACACGGCGGCCACGACCTGCCGCCGCCGGGTGCGTTGACCTATGCGCCGTCGACGAGGGTGCGTGAGCAGGTTCTGTTGTCGGATCGGTACTGCCGGTATCCGTTCTGCGGGCGACCCGCGCACGAATGCGAGCTCGATCATCTGGTGAAGTTTCGGCGTGTCGACCCGCAGACCGGGGGTTGGACGCTGCCCGCAAACCTGGCACCGCTGTGTCGGCCGGATCATCAGCGCAAGCATCTGGGCATGTGGATACCGACGATGAACATCGACCGCACCATCACCTGGCGCAACCCGGTCACCGGGAAGGTCATCGTCACCTACCCGCGGTAGCCGGCCCAACGCGGGCGCATCCTCGCAGGCTCGGAGGCTCCTCAGGGACCGGGTGATGACGCATCCTCGCAAGCTCGGAGGCTCCTCAGGGACCGGGTGATGACGCCCGCAGGCTCGGAGGTACCTCAGCTTGAGTTTTATCCTTTGGGTTTGGTCGTTTTCTGTTTGTTTTTGGTGGTGGAGTGGTGTTTTCCGATGTGGTGGCGGGTGGCGGGGCGGGTGTTGGGGGTGCCTTTGGGGCGTCCGGGGCCGGGTTTGCTGGGTTTTGGCGCGCTGGCCAGAGGGGGCAGGGTGGCGTGGATGCGGGGAAACCCGCGGCGGACGCGGGCGGGGGTCAGGCGTTGGGGTGGGGCGGGTTTTTCCCAGGGGCGGCGGGCGTCTTCGGCGAGGGGGCGGGCCAGGCGTAGTTGGGTGTAGGCGATGATGATCAGCCAGGTCCAGCGGTCGGCGGATTGGGGGCTGCGGATTTTGGGGGCGGTCCAGCCCAGGGTTTGTTTGAACAGTCGGAAGGTGTGTTCGAGGTCGAATCGGCGGAGGTAGAGTTGCCAGAACCGATCCTGTTGTGCCGCTTGGAGTTCGGGGTCAGAACACCAGAGCCAGACGGGCTGGGGGTGGCGGTCACCGGGGAGATGGTCGACGGTGAGGCGGATGACGGTGCCCTCGACGATCGGCAGCAGTCCGCGGTGGCGGGTCCAGAGTCCGCGTCGCTCGAGGCGGGGGTGCTGGCGGTGCCAGGCGGTGGCGGTGGCGGTGCCGTAGCGGCTGGTCTCGGTGGTGGTGACCGCGGTCGGTGTGGGCTGGTCGTGGGGGTCGGCGAAGGCCAGCCGGGGTCCGTGGCGGGCCGGGCGGCCGGCGGCGGCCGGGGGTGGTGGCGGCCCGAACAGGACCCGGTCAGAGCGCATCCGGCCCAGGATCACCACGGGCAGGTCGGCCAGCAGGAAGGCCAGCAGCGGCAGGTCGTAGCCGGCGTCGAAGACGATCAGGATGTCGGGGTCGCCCCGACGGTGTTGGCCGGCGGTGCGGAGCCGGGCGATCACCGCGCGGAGTTGGGTGGCGGTGACTTCGGTGGCATCGTCGTCGGGATGTAGTCGCTGCGTGTCGAGCACCGCGGTCCAGCAACTGCGGCCGGGTTCGAGGACGGCGACTACCGAGTACTGCCAGCCGGGGATCATCTGCGCTTGCGCCCGCTTCCCACGTCCGTAGACGTGGCAGAACGCGCGTTCGGGGCTGGTGGGGGCGTCCGGGCGTAGCCACGGGCTGACATCGACGGCCAGGACCAGGCGCCCGTCGGTATCGCGGGGCAGCGGCCCGGCCGCCAACGCATCCCGAACCTTGTCGATATCGATTGCACCGCAATTGATGGCGTCGTACAAACCGCCGTGACTGCGGCGGTGTTCGCGGGCCAGGGACAACTCGACGAAGGTGTTGACCGGCCCCGCCGAACACAGCACGGCGTCGGTCACCTCGAACAACCCATCGCGCCGCGCGGTCATCGCGTGATAGACGGTGTGGCGAAACGCTGCCAGTTCGGCGTGCGCCCGCGCGCCGAGTTGGTCGACCGCCGACACATCGGGCACACTGCAAGACACGGCCACCACCTGCGTTCTCTCGAGGCTCTTCGCATGAACCTCAAGAGGAACAGGCGGTGGCCGTCTTGCACACACGACACGCCGAGTAACACCAAACCCATCAGCCCCACACGTCCCACAGCTTAAAACTCAAGCTCAGGGCGCGGGTGGTCACGCATCCTCGCAAGCTCGCGCGGCGGGATTCTCCCGCATCCTCGCAGGCTCGCGCGTCAGGATTTTCCCGATCCCTGAGGAGGTCCGGAGCGCTAGCGGCGCGCTAGCGGAGGCCGTCACGAAGGGGCGCCCCTTCGTGACGCATCCTCGCAGGCTCGGAGGCTCCTCAGGGAGCGAGTGGTGACGCATCCTCGCAGGCTCGGAGGCTCCTCAGGGAGCGGGGGGTGACGCATCCTCGCAGGCTCGGAGGCTCCTCAGGGAGCGGGGGGCCCTGTCTGTCAGGGTGAGTTGAGACCAGCGCTTCGTAGCAACCCCCCCGTTTGGCAGGGCGAGATCAGGATGAGTATCGATGTCTGTTGTGAGTGTCAGTAGCTCCGATAATGGGGTGATGGACAGTGGTAGTGAGCAGCACACTGGTGGTCAGGGGCCGCGGCGGCGCCGCAGTTTCACCGCCGAGGACAAGTTGAGGTACCTCGCGGCCTATGAGAAGGCGTGTGAGACCGGTGAGGGCGGCGCCTATCTGCGGCGTGAGGGCTTGTATTCGTCGTTTATGAGTGAGTGGCGTCGGTTGCGTGATGGTGGTGTCCTGCACGCCGATGAGGCCGCGGCCGGTCGGGTGCCCCGGTCGGGGTTGAGCGCCGAGCAGGCTGAGATCGCCCGGTTGAAAAAGGAACTGGCTCAGGCCACCAGCAGGTTGGAAACAACCCAAACCGCGCTGGAGATCATGGGAAAAGCACACGCGCTCTTGGAGCAGATCTCCAAGAGCGCGGATTCCGAGGACCCGCGCGGACAGCGTTGATGACGACGTTTACGGCGTTGACCGCGGCCGGAACCCCCCAGCGCACCGCGGCGCTGCTGACCGGGATGTCGCGGGCCACCATGGCACGACGCACCGCCACCGAGATCGCTGAGGCCGAAGGTGACGGTGGTGCCCGGACCCCGGCGACTGGCCGGCGCGCTGCTGCGGCGCGGGTGGAGCCGGCCAACAAGCTCGACCAGAGCGAACGTGTCCAGGTGCTGGCGGTGCTCGCCAGTGACCGGTTCGTGGATTGCGCACCGGCCCAGGTGTACGCCACGTTGCTCGATGAGGACTGCTACCTGTGTTCGATCTCCACGATGTATCGCATCCTGGGCGCCCACGACCAGGTCCGGGAGCGTCGCCGACAGGCCACCCATCGCGCCACCGCGATACCGGAGTTGGTGGCCACCGGCCCCCGCCAGGTCTACACCTGGGACATCACCAAACTCGCCGGCCCGCAGCGGGGGGTGTACTACGAGGCGTACGTGATGATCGACATCTACTCGCGCTACATCGTCGGGGTACACGTGCAGACCCGCGAATCCGGGCCGCTGGCCACCGCCATGATGCGTGAGGTGTTCGGGGTCCACGGCATCCCCGAGGTCGTGCACGCCGATCGGGGGACCTCGATGACCTCGAAGACCGGTCACCGAACTGCTCGCCGACCTGTCGGTGACCCGCTCACATTCACGCCCACACGTCTCCAACGACAACCCGTACAGCGAATCCTGGTTCAAGACACTGAAATACGCGCCGGTGTTCCCCACCCGGTTCGGGTCCATCCAACAGGCCCGCGAGTTCATGGCCACCTTCACCGACTGGTACAACCACACCCACCGCCACAGCGGCATCGGCCTGCACACACCCGCCGATGTGCACTACGGCCACGCCGCCACCATCGCCGCCGAACGCACCCGCACTCTCGCCGCGGCCCACCGCGCTCACCCCGAACGCTTCGGACCCAGCGATCCCGCCCCGAAGATCCTCGCACTGCCCGAGGCAGCCTGGATCAACAAACCCCAAGAGGAGCAAAAACCGACAGTCGCCTAACACCCACTGGCCTCAAACCCCTTGACAAGTTCCGGGGTGACGCATCCTCGCAAGCTCGGAGGCTCCTCAGGGAGCGTGTGATGACGCATCCTCGCAGGCTCGGAGGCTCCTCAGGGAGCGGGTGGTGACGCCTCGCGAGCTCGGAGGCTCCGCGGGGAGCGGGCGGTGGTGACGCCCGCAGGCTTCCGAGGGAGCGGTGGTGAGGTGTGTTCGGAGGCTGCTCAGGGGCGGTGGTGACGCATCCCCACGCGCTCGGTCTTTCGGTCCACGGGGCAGGTCCGGGGATGCGTCAGATCTCCAATCCCAGCAACGCGTTCTCCAGCACCTCGGGCATCGCGGGGTGAATCCAGTACTGGCCTCGCGCCATCTCATGTGCGGTGAGCCCGAAGGATATCGCCTGGATCACCGGCTGGATGACCGTCGGCGCCTGGGGGCCGATGATGTGCGCACCGAGTAGTCGGCCGGTTCGGCGCTCGGCGATCAGCTTGCAGAACCCGGTGGTGTCCTCCATCGCCCACCCGTATGCGACATCGCCGTAGGCCTGAACCTTCACGGCGATGTCAAGATCCATGTCACGCGCCTCATCCTCGGTGAGCCCGACGGTGGCGATCTGCGGATGGGTGAACACCGCTGCCGGGACGTGACGGTGGTCAAACCACAGCAGATCCTCGGCATCCCATCCCTTGAGCAGGTTTGCCTGCACCACTCGTTGCTCATGGTTGGCGACGTGCTTGAGCTGGTACGGCGAACTGACATCACCGAGAGCCCAGACTCTGCGCGCAGCGGTCCGCCCATGCGGATCACACTCCACCCGTCCGTGATCGTCCAGGTCGATGCCGATCGACTTCAGATTGAGACGGTCCCCATTCGGCCGGCGACCCGTCGCGACCAGCAGGACGTCCCCGTCGAGATGCCTGCCGTCCTGAAACGTCACACGCACTCCGTCGTCACCGAGGTCGGTCACATTGGCGACATCGGTGTTCAGGTGAACATCCCACTTCTCCTGCGCCACAGCCGTGAAGCGGTTCGAGATGTCGGTGTCGAGCTTGCGAAGCATCGCCGGACCGCGCGCGATGATCGACACGGAACTGCCGAGGGCTCCGAACACGTGCGCGAATTCCGCTGCGATGTAACCACTCCCGACAATGATGAGATGGTCGGGGAGACGCTCGAGGCGCATCACGTCATCGTTGGTGTGGTAGCGGGCCCCGCAGTCGGTGATGACGGGCGGCACCGTCGCTCGCGACCCGGCGGCCACCACGACCTCGTCTGCGAGGACGACGGCGTCTCCGGTCACGAGCCGGTAGCGCCCGTCATCATCGCGTCCGTCGAACTCGACGTGTGAGGAATACACGGTGATGTTCGGACAGCGATCCTCGCGATACTCTCTGCCGCCGGACGAGATGGGGTCGATCCGGCCGAACACCCGCTCGACGACCGCCGGCCAGTCGACGGAATCGACATGAGCGTGCACGCCGTAACGCTCCGCGTGGCGTGCGCTGTCGGCGACCTCGGCGGCATAGACGAACATCTTCGTCGGGATGCAGCCGACGTTGAGGCAGGTGCCCCCGTACGTGCCTTCCTCGAAGATCGCGATCGTCTTGTCGTCGAACCGCTCGTCGGGAATGGAATTGCCGCTGCCCGTGCCGATGATCGCCAGGTCGACGATCTGCGTCGCGGTCATGCGTGTTCCGACTGGTCGGAGGTGGCCGACGCCCGGCCCGTACCGGCCGGCACATCGAGCGTGTCGCCCAACCAGGTGTCCACCTCGCGGTAGGCCTGGGTTCGGGCGCGCTTGACGGAGAGAAACACGTCGTGGCGGGCGTCGGCAACCGGTGCCACCGTGACCTGATCGCCGAGACGTCCGCTCCAGCGCGCGATGTGCGCGACGTCGAGCACGACGTCCGAATTGTCGACGGTACCCAGGTGCCGCGTGTTGAAGAGTGTCTTGTCGGACCGCAGCACCAGCGACGGCACACCGACGTCGATGCCGCGATGCAGGCGGGCATGACCACGACGCACCGCATTCAGGAAGCCGAAGGTGACCGGGAAACCGCCCATCGGCTTCAGCGACAGGTCATAGGTCCACTCGCCATTGCCCGATTCGTGGATGCTCTTGCCGTATCCCTCGGAGAGCTCCTGCGGGATCACGACTTTGGGGCGGGCGGCGGCCACTGCGCGGATCACGAGCGACACCGGAAGCGTTCGCAGCACCGGCTTGCCCTGGAGATCGAACCACGGACTGTTGAGCAACAGCCCGGTCACGTGCGCATGGCGGTCCGGTGCCTCGGTCCGCAGGCGATCCAGCCACAGCGGGGTGATCAGCCCGCCGGTGGAATGGGCTGCGACGATCACGCGCGCCGACGCGTCGCCCGCGGCGGACTCGGCCACGATCACATCGAGCGCACGACCGAGTTCCTCGTCGTAATGCCGCAGATCGGTGGTGAAATGGGCGGTGTGCTGCGGCTGCAGCGAGCGGCCGCACTTGCGCAGATCGAGGGCATAGAACGCGTAACCGCGCTCGTGGAAGAAGTCGGCGAGGGGTTCGTGGAAGAAGTAATCGGTGAAGCCGTGTACATAGAGCACCGAGCCGTTCGGGTACTGCTCGCTCGAATGGCCGGCCTTGCGCACCAGGGTCGCGGTGATCGGGTCCTCGCCGTCAGGATCGGGTCCCAGCGGCAGGGTGAGCACTTCGTAGCGGTCGAGGAGGCGGTCGGGTTGCCATTTCGCAGCAGCTCGGCCACCGTCGTGGGCGGCGGGAAAAGGTGCGGTCACACGCTCCACTGTAGTTAAGCCCCGGCCTCGGCAAGCGGCGCCGACTGTCGCCCAGCCCACATTTTGCCCGACGCGATTCCGTTGTTTCGTGGCCGATGGGGAACAATGGCCGATGACAGGGACGACCTCAGCGGCGACAGCGACAGAGACGATCGTCCAACCTGTGCGAAGGAGAGCTCCTCGTGTCTCAATCGGTGATCAAGACGGACGTTGCGCTGGTGGGCGCCGGCATCATGAGCGCCACCCTCGGTGCGCTGATCCGACGCCTCCAGCCGGACTGGTCGATCAGCCTGTTCGAACGCCTCGACGCGGCAGCCGCCGAGAGCAGCGACCCCTGGAACAACGCCGGTACCGGCCACTCGGCGCTGTGTGAGCTCAACTACACACCGCAGACCGCCGACGGCGACGTGAACATCGACAAGGCGCTCAGTATCAACGAGCAGTTCCAGGTGTCACGCCAGTTCTGGGCATACTCGGTCGACAACGGGATCCTCGGCGACCCGAGCGAGTTCATCAATCCGATCCCGCATGTCGGCTTCACGCACGGTCCGGGCGGCGTCGACTACCTGCGCAAGCGCTACGACCGTCTCGCCGGACAGGTGTTGTTCGAAGGCATGGAGTTCATCGACGACCCGGCCGAGTTCACCGAACGGCTCCCGCTGATGTCGGCGGGCCGCGACTTCTCCGACCCGGTCGCCCTCAACTGGTTCACCGAGGGAACCGACGTCGACTTCGGCGCGCTCACCCAGCAGCTGATCAACCATCTCGGCGCGACCGGCGCGGACATCTACTTCGGCCACGACGTGACGAACCTGTCCAAGCAGTCCGACGGCAGCTGGATCGTGAAGATGCGCAACCTCCGGACCAAGGAGAAGCTGACCGTCCACGCCAAGTTCGTGTTCGTCGGCGCCGGCGGTGGAGCCCTGCACCTCCTGCAGAAGTCGGGTATCGAAGAGGCGAAGGGCTTCGGCGGTTTCCCCGTCTCCGGCGAGTTCTTCCGCTGCACCAACACAGAGCTGATCGGCGGCCACCAGGCCAAGGTCTACGGCCAGGCCGCGGTCGGAGCGCCGCCGATGTCTGTCCCGCACCTCGACACCCGGGTGATCAACCACAAGCCGGGCCTGCTGTTCGGTCCGTATGCGGGCTGGTCGCCGAAGTTCCTCAAGAACGGCAAGGTCACCGACCTCCCCTTCTCGGTCAAGCCGAGCAACCTGTTGCCGATGCTGTCCATCGCGCCGCAGGAGTTCGGTCTGCTCAAGTACCTGATCAGCGAACTCGCCGCCAACCGTGCCGATCGGGTCAACACCCTCAGTGAGTTCGTGCCGCGCGCCGACGGTTCCGACTGGGAACTCATCACCGCCGGTCAGCGCGTCCAGGTGATCCGCAAGACCGGCGTGGGCGGCTCACTCGAGTTCGGTACCGCGGTCGTGACGGCCGGCGACGGAACCATCGCGGGTCTGCTCGGTGCCTCCCCGGGCGCCTCCACCGCAGTCCCGGCGATGCTTCAGGTCCTCGAGAAGTGCTTCCCGCAGCAGTACCAGGGATGGACGTCGATCCTCACCGAGATGATTCCGTCGTTCGGTCAGAAGCTCTCCGACAACCGCGACCTGTTCCGTCAGGTGTGGGACTGGACCAGCGGCAGCCTGCAACTCAAGCGGGACGCCGTGGCGTCGCCGGCCGGCCCGGATCGCACCCCCGAACCGGCGCTCTGAGCGCCTGTCTGGTGCGTGCGAACCCGAGTGTGATAGTCACGACACCATGACTCCGGTAGGGCAACTGCATCACAGCCTGGCCGCCGAGATGGATGCGGCCACGCTGTATCAGATCTTGCGGCTACGGGTGGACGTCTTCGTCGTCGAGCAGGCGTGCCCGTATCCGGAACTCGACGGGCGAGATCTCGAACCGCGCACCCGACAGTTCTGGATCAGTGACACCGAAGGCCACGTCATCGCCACCCTGCGACTGCTCACCGAGCCACCGTCGGCCGATGGCCGCGCGCTGTTCCGGATCGGCCGGGTGTGCACGGAACGTTCTCACCGCGGCGAGGGCCTGACCGCACAACTGCTGACCGCGGCCCTCGACGAGGTCGGTGACCTGCCCTGCCGGATCGAGGCGCAGGCCTACCTCGTCGACATGTACGCCAAGTTCGGATTCGTCCCCGAGGGGGAGCAGTATCTCGAGGACGGCATCCCGCACGTGTCCATGGTGCGAGACCCGGTGGCCGCCCCCAGCACGGCGAGCGGCTCGGACGGCAGTCGATGAGCGGACGCCACCGCTCGACCGCGAACGTGTCCCCGGTCCGCTACCCGTTCAGTGCTGTCGTCGGCCAAGAACGCCTGAAGCTCGCACTGATCCTCTCCGCCATCTCACCCGGGATCGGTGGTGTGCTCATCCGTGGCGAGAAGGGCACCGCCAAGTCGACGATCGTGCGAGGTCTCGGACCACTCCTCGGTGGTGATGGCCACACGGGCCCGACGGCCGGCACCGGCACTGTCCGTGGCCGTGTGGTGGAACTGCCGATCGGTGCCACCGAAGACCGTGTCATCGGTTCGCTGGATCTGACTGCTGTTCTCAGCGAGGGTCGCGCCGAGTTCACCCCGGGCCTCCTCGCACTCGCCGACGGCGGCGTCCTGTACATCGACGAGGTCAATCTCTTGGCCGACCACCTGGTGGACGTTCTCCTCGACGCCGCCGCGAGCGGTCTGGTCACCATCGAACGAGACGGTGTGTCGCACACCCAGTCCGCCGACTTCGTGCTCGTCGGGACGATGAATCCGGAAGAGGGGGAGCTGCGCCCGCAGCTGCTCGACCGGTTCGGCCTCGCCGTCGACGTCGCCGCCGGCCGCGACATCGAGGAGCGGGTGGAGATCGTGTCGCGCCGCATGGCATTCGATGCCGATCCCGGCGGGTTCGCGGCACGTCACGCCGAGGCCGAGATCGAGTTGGCCCGGAACATCGCCGCGGCACGTGATCTGGTCTCCGCGGTTCATATCCCGCCCGCCGAGCTGCGGCGGATCGCCGGTATCTGCGCCCACCTCGACGTCGACGGTCTCCGCGGCGACATCGTGGTGGCCCGGACCGCCGCCGCGCACGCGGCGTGGCGTGGTGCCGAGGAGGTCACCTCCGACGACGTGCGCGTCGCCGTCGAACTCGCGCTGCCGCACCGGCGCCGTCGCAACCCGTTCGACGAATCCGGTTTGAGCCCAGAGCAACTCGACGACGCGATGGATGCCGGGCAGGAGGCCGCCGACGGTGCACCGGACGAGGGCGGTCCCGATGACCCAGACGACGACCCGGACCCGACCGATCCCGGGCCGGACGGCGGAGTGCCGCGGGACGAGCGATCCGCACCCGCGGACACACCCGAAGACCCCGATCCCGGCGCGTCACCGCACCCGCACACCGAAGATCAGGACGACGATCGGGTGCCATCCGAGACCGCACCGGGCGCCCGGTTCGACACACCCCCGCGGTCGGGAACCGTGGCGCGGATGCGACGTCTGCGGGTCGACGGAATCGGCGACGGCGATCCCGGACGGCGATCGCGGGCGCGCTCTCGGCGCGGACAGACCACGCGCGCAGTCGATTTCGCGCACGGCGAGCCCGTGCATCTGTTCGGGACGGTGCTATCGGCCGCCGACCGCACACGCAGGACCGCCGAACGCGGCGAGCCCGGCGTGGCGCCGCACACCGGGGTACGGGTCGCGGCCGCGGACCTGCGCAGCGCCGAACGCATCGGTCAGGAGGGCAACCTGGTCGTGTTCGTCGTCGACCTCTCGGGGTCGATGACCGCGCGGCGCCGCCTGGCCGCCGTCAGCGAGGTCTGCGTCGATCTGCTGCGGGACTCCTACACACGCCGGGATCGGGTCGCGGTCGTCGTCGCGCGCGGGTCGTCGGCGTCGGTGGCGGTGCCGCCGACCAGGTCCGTCGACGTCGCGGTGCGCCGCCTCACCGAACTGCGCACGGGTGGACGCACCCCGCTGGCCGAGGGGCTGGTCACCGCCACCGAGCTCGTCGAGCGGCACGCCCGGCGCGAACCGCAGCGCCGACCGCTCATCGTGGTGCTCACCGATGGGCGCGCGACCGCCGGCCGGGACGCCGCGGCCCGGGCCGCGACCGCCGCGGCCGCCGTCGGCCGCCGAGGGATCGACTCCGTGGTCGTCGACTGCGAGCAGGGGATGATCCGACTCGGATTGGCCGCCGAACTCGCCGCAGCCATGGGTGCCCGATGCCTACCGATGGACGAGCTCACCGCCGGCAGCATCGCCCGGTCCGGGCGAGCCGCCTGAATCACCGTCCGTACCAGAACACCGCCAGGAGGCGCCGTGCCGCAAGGAGTTCCCGACACGATCCCCGACGACGGGCTCACCACGCGTCAGCGGCGCAACCTGCCGGTCCTGGCCGTGCACACCGGTGACGGCAAGGGCAAGTCGACGGCGGCCTTCGGGATGGCCATGCGGGCCTGGAACGCCGGAATGCGGGTGGCCGTCTTCCAATTCGTGAAGAGCGCGAAGTGGCGGGTCGGCGAGGAAACCGCCCTCACCGCCCTCGGCGCCGTGCATGACGAGACCGGGAAGGGCGGCCCGGTGGAGTGGCACAAGATGGGTCAGGGCTGGTCGTGGCTTCGCGCCAACGCCGAGCACGACGATGACCACGCGGCCGCGGCCCGCGCCGGCTGGTCGGAGATCGCCCGGCGGATCGCGGCCGAACAGCATGATTTCTACGTGCTCGACGAGTTCACCTACCCGCTGGACTGGGGCTGGGTGGACACCGACGAGGTCGTGGCGACCCTCCGTGACCGGCCGGGCCGCCAGCACGTGGTGATCACCGGCCGTCGCGCACCCGCGGCTCTCATCGAATCCGCGGATCTCGTCACCGAGATGCGCAAGATCGCGCACCCCATGGACGCGGGTCGCAAGGGACAACGGGGCATCGAATGGTGACCGCGAAGGCCGTCGGCGAGTGGTCGGTCGCCGGATCATGACCGGCGTCCCGGCCATCGTCATCGCCGCTCCCGCGTCGGGGAGTGGCAAGACCACGGTGACGACCGGGTTGATCGGCGCACTGCGGGCGGCCGGGCATCGCGTCGCCCCGTTCAAGGTCGGACCGGACTACATCGACCCGGGCTATCACGCGGTGGCCGCGGGCACGGTCGGTCGCAATCTCGACCCGAACCTGGTCGGTGCGGACCTGGTGGGTCCGTTGTTCGCCGCCGGCTCGGCCGGCGCCGACATCGCCGTGGTCGAAGGCGTCATGGGTCTCTTCGACGGACGCATCATGGCCGACGACGTCTCCGACGGCGCCGACCCGGCCGGCTTCGGTTCGACCGCACACGTCGCCCGCCTCATCGGCGCGCCGGTGGTCCTGGTCATCGATGCCGCCGGACACAGTCAATCGGTAGCCGCACTCCTGCACGGATTCGTCTCCTTTGACCCGTCTATAAGGATCGTCGGTGTCATCCTCAACCGCGTCGGCTCGGACCGGCACGAAACCGTGCTGCGGCAAGCCTGCGGGCGTGTCGGGCTGCCGGTGTTCGGGGTTCTGCGACGCGACCCGCACCTGCAGGTGCCGTCCCGGCATCTCGGCCTGATCCCCGCGGCCGAACGTCGCGACGATGCGATCCGGGCGGTGGACGCGATGACCGTCACCGTCGGTGCGGGCCTGGACCTGCCGTCGATCGTCGCCGCCGCGAGCACCCGTCGGCGTCAACAACTCGAGGCATGGTCGGCAGCCGACGCCGTCCGCGACGGTGGGCCGGTCCCGGCGGCCGGCCGTCGCCCGCTCGTGGCGGTCGCGGGCGGTCCGGCGTTCACTTTCGGCTACGCCGAACACGGTGAGTTACTGGCTGCCGCCGGCGCCGACGTGGCGGGTTTCGACCCGCTGCGGGATCCGCTGCCGCCGGGCACCGACGCCGTGGTGATCGGCGGCGGCTTCCCGGAGGAACACGCCGAAGCGCTGTCGGCCAACGAACCACTGCGGACCGGCCTCGCCGGGCACGCGCGCGCCGGCCGTCCCATCGTCGCCGAATGCGCGGGCCTGCTCTACCTCGCCACCGAACTCGATGGGCATCCGATGACGGGCATCCTCGACGTGGTGGGACGGTTCGGGCCGACACTGACCCTCGGCTACCGCGATGCGGTGGCCGTGACGGATTCCGTCGGATACTCGATGGGCCTGCGAGTCACGGGCCACGAGTTCCATCGGTCGACGGTCCAGCCGGGTGCCGGCGCACCCGCGCCGGCGTGGGCGTGGCGCGACCACAGCGGCAACCCGGGTACCCACGGTTACGCCACGAACTCGGTGCACGCGTCGTACCTGCATGTCCATCCGGCCGGATATCCCTCCGGGGTGGTGCGATTCGTCAACGCGGCGCGAGAAGCTGCGAGCTCGCCCGGCATGACACACGACGGCGTCGGCGAGCGCGCCGGATGACCGCCCGGGGACTCGGTGAGGCGCTCGACGCACTCACCCGCCACGGCGTCGACGACCCGGCGATCCTGCGGGATCTGCTCGAGGCGGTGCTCGTCGTCGGGCGCGGCCTCGATCTCGACCGGGCCCTCCAGCGGATCGTCGAGGTGGCGTGCCAGGTCGTCGACGCACGCTACGGGGCTCTCGGTGTGCGGGCCACCGACGGAGGTCTGAGCGCGTTCGTCTACACCGGCATCAGCGCTGCCGAGCGTGCCCGCATGGATCACCTGCCGGTGGGTCGCGGGGTACTCGGTCTGCTCATCGAGCATCCGGAGGTGTTGCGGATCCCGGAATTGGCGAAACACTCTGCGTCGGTGGGTTTCCCGCGCAACCACCCGCCTATGACGACCTTTCTCGGTGCGCCGATCGTCATCCGCGGCACCGTGTTCGGCAGCATCTACCTGACCGAGAAGCAATCGGCGGCGGAGTTCAGCGAGGTCGACGAGTCGTTGGTGGCGGTGCTCGCGGTGGCGGCCGGTATCGCCGTCGACAATGCGCGCCTGTTCGAGCAGGCCCGGACCCGACACCGGTGGATGCAGGTCATCGCGCGGCGGGGATCGGAACCGCTGGCGGGGATCGCGCTGTCGGACACCTTGCCCCGGCTGTGCGCCGACGTCGCCGGACTCACCGATGCGGTCGACGTCTTCATCCTCACCGAGGAGGCCGGGGAGGTCGAGCTCACAGGTCACACCGGTCCGCCGGTCGCCGCGGGGGACATGGTGCTGCCGTCGACCGGAGCCCGGGTGGTCGTGCCCGTTGCCGAGATCCCCTCCGAGCTCGTCCGTCGCGGGGCGAAGTGGGCCACGGTGCAGCCGTTGCAGCGGGCTGCCGGTGCGTTCGGCTGGATCGTGATCACCCATCGCCCCCGACCCGAATGGGATGACGAGGATGCCGCCGGGCTCGCCGGTGTCGCCGAAGTGGCCTCGCTGGCGGTGGTCTACGCCGAACAGCAGCAGACCGCGCGCGACCTGGAGGTCGTGGAGGACCGCCATCGCATCGCCCGTGACCTCCACGATCATGTGATCCAGCGGCTGTTCGCGATCGGGATGTCGGTGCAGACGATGCTCGCGGCGCGGGGACCGGACGGTGGGGCCGAGTCGGAGGCCGAACGTGCCACGACGGCCCGGCTCGAGCAGGTCGTGACCGATCTGGACCGGACCATCGCGCAGATCCGGACCTCGATCTTCGATCTGCAGACGATCCCAGGGCATCATGACACCGCCACCCTGCGGCGCCGGGTTCTCGACATCGTGTCCGAGCTGGCTGTCCACGCTCCGATCGCCCCGGGCGTCCAGTTCGCCGGCCCGGTGGACACGGTGGTGCCCGAGTCGCTCGGGCCGCACATCGACGCCGTTCTCCGAGAAGGGTTGTCAAACGCGTTGCGTCATGCCCAGGCCGACCACATCGACGTGTCGGTCACCGCCGACGACGAGGTGCTCACCGTCGAGATCATCGACGACGGTGTGGGCATCGCCACCGATGTGGTCTACCGCGGCCTGGACAATCTCACCCGGCGGGCCGAGGAGTGCGACGGCGTGTTCAGCGTCGTCACCACCCCGCGCGGGGCGTCGACGTCGAGCGGTACCACGCTCACATGGTCGGTACCGCTGAGGGAGTAGCCCCCAGCTTCGCTGGCTTCGCTAGCGCGGCGGGAGCTTGCCGTCGCGGAGTTTCGTCGCCATCACCGCGACCTGCGTGCGGCGCTGCATGTCCAGTTTCGCGAGGATGCGCGAGACGTAATTCTTGATCGTCTTCTCCGCCAAGAACATCCGCTCGGCGATCTGCCGGTTGGTGAGGCCGTCGCCGATGTGATTGAAGACCTCACGTTCCTGCTGGGTGAGGTCTGCCAGCGGATCGTCGCTGCCGCCCTTGCCGTCGCGGAGTCTCGCGAGCAGTGCGGCGGTGCTGCGATCGTCGAGCAACGAACCGCCCCGTCCGACCGTGCGTACGGCCTCGATGAGGTTGTGGCCCAGGATCTGTTTGAGCACGAAGCCCGACGCGCCGGCGAGCACCGCCGCGAGCAGGGCGTCGTCATCGGCGTAGCTGGTCAGCATCAGGCAATGCACCGCGGGTTCTGCGGCGCGGACGTCGCGACACAGTTCCACACCGTTACCGTCCGGAAGCCGGACGTCGAGCACCGCCACATCGGGTTTCGTCGCGAGGATGCCGACCTTCGCCTCGCCGACGGATGCGGCCTCGCCGACGATCTCGAGATCGTCGGCGGTACCGAGCAGATCCCGCAGTCCACGGCGGACGAGTTCGTGGTCGTCGACGAGGTACACGCGGACCGGGTTCGTCGCGGATGCGCCGTCGGTCGTGGCGTCTGCAGGCATGGTCTGACGGTACCGCAGAACGACTCGGCGAGAAGGCCGTGCGCAACCGACGACTTGTGGCCCAGGACAGTCGGGACCTTCGGCTCACGTGGTCGGTGCCGGCACCGCGCAGAGTTGGACCTGAACCGAATGTGTGACGACGAGGAGTGCGATGACCAGCCTGATCGACCCACCCGAGGTGAGCGGCCCGCGGATGTCCGGCTCGGATCTGCTCCGGGAGCTGCTCCCGGTGTGCGAGACCGAGGTCGACCGACACATGAAGATGACCCGCGACTGGCATCCGCACGACTACGTGCCGTGGGACGACGGGCGCAACTTCGCCGCGTTGGGTGGGCAGGACTGGGACCCGTCTCAGTCCCAGCTGTCGGAGACCGCCAAGGCGGCGATGATCACGAACCTGTTGACCGAGGACAACCTGCCCTCGTACCACCGGGTGATCGCCGAGAACTTCAGCCTCGACGACGCGTGGGGATTCTGGGTGGGCCGGTGGACCGCCGAGGAGACACGGCATTCGATCGTGATGCGTGACTACCTCGTCGTCACCAGGGGCGTGGACCCGGTCGAGCTCGAGCAGACCCGCATGCAGCACATGACCCACGGGTTCAACCCGCTGCCCGACGACGACGGACAGCGCGACCACAGCTACGACATGCTCTACGCGGTCAGCTACGTCAGCTTCCAGGAGCTCGCCACGCGGGTGTCGCATCGGAACACCGGCAAGGCGTGTGGCGACCCGATCGCCGATCGCATGCTGCAGCGGGTGGCGGCCGACGAGAACCTGCACATGCTCTTCTACCGCAACATCGTCGACGGGGCACTCGATCTGGTGCCGGATCAGGCGATGGCCGCGATCTACGCGATCGTCTCGAACTTCCAGATGCCGGGCGCGACGATGCCCAACTTCCGGCGCAACGCCGTCCTCATCGCGAAGGGCGGGATCTACGATCTCCCGCAACATCTGTCGGAGGTGGTGATGCCCGTGCTGCGCAAGTGGCGGATCTTCGAACGCGACGACTTCGGGCCGCTCGGTCAGCATTACCGCGAGCTACTGGGCGACTTCCTCGAACAGATGAACGTCAAGGTGCGCAGGTTCGAGGAATCCCGTGACCGTGCGTTGGCCCGCGCCCGCGCCAAGGGGCTCGCCGAGTAGCAGCGCGGCCGCGCCGATCACACCGAAGCGACCTGGGGGAGCAGGTGCTGCCGACCGTGGGCACGGAACTCGTCGGTGAGTTCGGCGACCCTAGCCGAATCCATCAATCGATAAGCGCCGTCGACGAATTCGAACACCGGATCGTCGGTGAACCAGGCCGTGCGTCTCAGCGAGGGCTTGTCGATCTTGCGGGTCGCGGTGAGGGGTAGGCCTGCCGTCACGCGGATGAGTGTCGGTGCCCATTTCGTTCCGAGGTCGGGTTGGGACTCGAGGAAACGCTCGAAGGCGATCGTGTCGAACGGCGTCTCACCGGGCGGGACCTCGGCGGCCGCCATGACCCGGTCGCCGGTGCGCGGATCCGGGACCGCGTACACGGCTGCGGCGCGGATGGAGTCGTGGCGCAGGAGGATTCGTTCGATGGGTGCCGTGGCGAAGTTCTCCGAGTCGACACGTATCCAGTCGGCTGTGCGTCCGGCGAACCAGAACACCCCGTCGCCGTCGCGGTATGCGAGGTCGCCCGACCAGTAATCGCCGTCGCGCACCTTCTCCGCCGTCGCCTCGGGGTTGAGGTAATAGCCTTCGAATCTGGCGCCACCGCCGCGCGCGACGATCTCCCCGATGGCCTCGTCCGGGTTGGACATCATCCCGTTGTCGTCGAACCGGGCCGGCGGGCACGGTGATCCGTCCTCGTGGAGGATCTCCAGTGCCATCTCTTTCCGCGGGATGCCCAGCGCGCCGGGCGGGGTGGTGTCGTCGCGCAGGATGACGCACACGCCCTCGGACGATCCGTACGACTCGATGATCGGACAGCGGTACCGGCGAGTGAACTCGAGCCGGTCGGTCGTGGACGCCTCCGTGCCGAACGCCAGGCGCAGGCGGGTGCGCGACTCCGCGGGTGATTCGGGCCGGGCGAGGATGTAGGACAGCGATCTGCCGACGTAGTTGACGAATGTCGCCCCGAAACGTTGGACGTCGGGGAGAAAGCCGGAGGCGGAGAAGCGAGGTCGCATGGCAAAGGTCCCGCCGGTCGCGAGGATCGGGGCCCAGGCGCTCATCAGCGCGTTGCCGTGGAACAGCGGCATCGCGTTGTAGGCGACGTCATCGCGGCCCAGACCTCGGACATTGAGATCGCCGATCGCCGCGAGCCGCGCGGAGCTGCAGATGACCGCCTTGGGCGCACCGGTGGAGCCCGATGTGAACAGCAGGAGGAGGTCGTGGTTGACGCCGCGGTGGTCGACGGACTCCGTGAGACCGGCATCCGCGTGCGCGTCGACCAGCGACCGATAGTCGGCCGAGCCGATCTCGACAGACCGCACGTCGATGCCGAGGTCGGGGATCAGCTCCCGGTGGGCGCCGTCGACGAGGACGATCTGGCAGTCGGTGCGCGCGACGTCGGCGGCGAGCTCCGCGCCGCGGCGGGTCGGGTTGATCCCGACGATGGTGGCGCCGGCGAGCGCCGCGCCGCCGATGAGGAACAGGTACTCGGGGTCGTTGTCCATCAGGACGCCCACGTGCCAGGGGCCGGATCTGCGCAACCGTCGCAACAATGCCGCACGTACGCAGGATTCGTGGACGAAGTCCCGCCATGTCCAGGACCGTTCGTCGGCGAGCAGCGCCGTCGCGGGATCGTCGGCCCGCGCAGCAAGTTGATCGGCAATCGTACGAATCTGTGACGACCCCGTCATCAGTGACCTCCGAGTGATTCCGGTTACCTTCGGGCACGACGCCACGTAGGTTACGCGGGCGGCTCCGACGGTGGCGTCGGGTCTCCGAGTCCAGCAGTCGCGTCGGTAGGATCAGCAGCCATGTCGCGCTCTGCCTCTTCCGGGGCCAACCGAAACCACTATCTGGCCGGCCTCGATCTGACCGGTCGCAAGGTCGTCGTCGTGGGCGGCGGATCGGTCGCACAGCGTCGCCTGCCGAATCTGCTCGCGGCCGGGGCCGACGTCCACGTCGTGGCGATCGATCCGACACCGGCGGTGGAGTCGACGGCCGGGATCTCGGTGAGCCACCGCGAATATCGAGACGGTGATCTCGAGGGCGCCTGGTACGTGATGGCCTGCACCGACGACCCCGACGTGAATGCCCGTGTGGTCGCCGATGCCGAGGCCCGTCATACATTCTGCGTCCGGGCCGACGACGCGCGCTTCGGCACGGCGGTGACGCCGGCGTCGGGCCGGCATCGGGATCTGCAGTTCGGCGTCCTCGCGGCCGGCGACCATCGGCAATCGGCGGCACTGCGGGCTGCCATCGGGCGGGCGCTGGCCGACGGCTCGCTGGCCGTCGTCGAGGACGACGCCCCGCATGCCGCGGGTGTCGCATTGGTGGGTGGCGGGCCGGGGGATCCGGACCTCATCACCGTTCGCGGGCAGAAACTGCTGCAGCAGGCCGACGTGGTGGTCGCCGACCGTCTCGCCCCGGCGCAGTTGTTGGCCGAGCTCGGACCGCAGGTGGAGATCGTCGACGCGGCGAAGGTGCCGTACGGACGAGCGATGAAGCAGGAGGCCATCAACGACGTCCTGGTCGACCGGGCCAAGGCCGGCAAGTTCGTCGTCCGGCTCAAGGGCGGCGACCCCTATGTCTACGGGCGGGGTTTCGAAGAGGTGCAGGCGTGCGTGGAGGCCGGAGTCCCGGTCACTGTCGTGCCGGGTATCAGCAGCCCCATCGCCGCGCCGGCCGCCGCGGGCATTCCCGTGACCCATCGAGGTGTCACCCATGAAGTCGTCATCGCGTCGGGGCACGTACCGCCCGGACATCCGGACTCGCTCATCGACTGGAACGCGATCGCACGCCTGCGCGGCACCCTGGTGCTGATGATGGCCGTGGAACGAGTCGACGTCTTCGCCGACGCACTCCTCAGCGGAGGCAAGCCGGCCGACACCCCGGTCGCGATGATCGAGAACGGGTCGTTGCCGACCCAACGGGTCCTGCGCACGGACCTGGCCCATGCCGCCGCGACCGCCGCCGAACAGGATCTGCGTCCACCGGCCATCGTGGTGATCGGCGAGGTCGCCGGATTCACCGAGGCCGCCACCTGATCCTGCGCGCCGCCGTCCGGCCGGCCCGCGTGGGGCCAACGGGCCAATGACGATTGGCATATTCGGTGTGGGGGGCGGTACCGTCGAACGTTATGTCCGCACCGGAAACGTCGAGTCCCCAGCACACGGCTGTGCCGGTCTATCGCAACGTCTTCGGCCCGGCGATCCTGGTCCTGTCCGGTATGCAGCTGCTCATGGTGCTCGACGGGACCGTCGCGGCACTGGCTCTACCGCGGATTCGTGACGCTCTGCAGCTGTCGGAATCGAGCGCCAACTGGATCATCAGCAGCTACGTCCTGGCGTTCGGCGGGTTGATGCTCCTCGGCGGCCGGCTCGGCGACACGTTCGGTCGTAAACGGATGTTCGTCGTCGGCGTGGTCGCATTCACGCTCACCTCGTTGCTGTGTGGTCTCGCCTGGAACGAGTCGAGTCTGATCATCGGTCGCGCGCTGCAGGGGGCGTCGGCGGCGATCGCCGCACCCACCGCGATGGCGCTGGTGGCCACCACCTTCGCGCCCGGCAAACCTCGCAGCCAGGCATTTGCCATCTACGCGGCGATGACCGGGATCGGCTCCGTCGCCGGCCTGATCCTCGGTGGCGTCCTCACTCAGGTTTCCTGGCGGCTGGTCTTCCTCATCAATGTGCCCATCGGGGTGCTCGTCGCCGCCGGCGCCATCATCGTGCTGCGTGAGTCCCAGGGGGAACGGCTGTCGTTGGATGTGCCCGGTGCGGTGCTGGCAACTCTTGGTTGCTCGCTGCTCGTGCTGGCGGTCAACGAGGGGCCCGACGGATGGGCGAGACCGCTCGTCGTCGGCTCGTTCATCCTGGGTGGGCTGGCATTGCTGGCCTTCATCGTCGTCGAGCGTCGGGCGAGCAACCCGATCCTGCCGTTCGTCCTGTTCGAGAATCGCAATCGGGTCGCCGCGCTGGTGGCGATCTTCCTCGCCAGCATGATCATGATGTGCATGGCGGTGTTCATCTCGCTCTACCTGCAGGGCATCCTGAAGTACACGCCGATCCAGAGCGGTATGGCAGTGGTGCCGTTCGCCTTCGGACTGGGTATCGCGGCTGCGATCGCATCCAAGCTCGCGTTGGTCATCCAGCCCCGCTGGCTGGTGCTGTGCGGCGGCACGATCATCCTGGCCGGCTGTCTGTACGCCTCGTCCATCGCGACCGGCACACCCGACTATTTCCCCAGCATCGGACTGCCGGTCGTGGTCATCGGATTCGGTGTCGGATTCGCCGTCATCCCGCTGACCCTCTCGGTTGTGGCCGGGGTCGGGCCCACCGAGATCGGCCCGCTCACCGCGCTCGCGCAGGTCGCCCAGAACCTCGGCGGAGCGATCGGCCTCGTCGCGGTCGGTGCCGCGGTCACCTCGCGCGCGTTGTCGCTGGGTGGTACGACCGGACCCGTCGAGGACATGAACCCCACGCAGCTGGCCGCGCAGGCCAGCGGTTACGGTCTGGCCTTCGCGTGCTGCGCCGGGATCGCGGTCCTGTCGGCGATCGTCGTGCTCTTCATGCGGTTCACACCGGAAGAGGTCGCGGAAGGGCAGGCCGCCCAAGAGGCGGCCAATGCCAATCTCGACGTCGACGAACACGGCGCGCACTGACGCGCCACTCAGGGCGTTGACGACACGACCTCGGTGAGTTCGCCGCGAGAGCGGATCCCGAGCTTCCGGTAGACCTTGCGCAGGTGATATTCCACCGTCTTCGGGCTCACGAAAAGCGCGGCGGCCGCCTCCCGGGTGGTGCGTCCGTCCGAAAGTAGCAGCGCGACCTGCAACTCTTGCGGGGTGAGTGCGGCAACGCCGCCGAGTGCGCGCGGCGCGACCCGTTCGCCGGTGAGGTCGAGTTCGGTGGCCGCGCGATCGGCCCACGGCCCGGCGCCGAGCTCGGTGAAGACCGCCAAGGCCTGACGAAGGTGGTCGCGGGCATCGACACGTCGGGCAGCCCGGCGCAATCGCTCGCCGAAGGCGAGTTCGGTGCGGGCGGTTTCGAACAGATCCGGGGTGCCCTGATGGAGAGCCAAGGCCTCGTGGAACGCACGGTCGAAATTCTCGGCAAGGAGCCCACACGCGCGGCGCGCACGCGCCCTCGACCATGGCTGGCCCTTCTCGTCGGCGACGCTGAGGAACTCCCTTGCCATGACGGCCGCCTCGTCGGTTCGGCCCAGCCGGATCAGCGTCTCGACCAGATCGGGACGCGGCGACAGGTCGGGGTCGCCGACCGCATGCTCGGCGAGCATCTCATCCACCGCCAGCTGTCGCCGCATCGTCTCTTCGGCATCGCCCTCGGACATGGCGAGGTCACCGAGGGCGAGCAGAGCCCAGACCTGCGCGGTGCGGATGTCACGGGTACGGCCGAGGGCCAGTGCCTCGTCCGCATGAATCCGGCAGTCGTCGGCCTGGCCCGTACGTGCCTGAAGCCACGCCAGGCCCGCCAAGCTCATCGCCAGCTCGGTGGTCTGCCCGGTGTCCCGCGACAATCGGATCGACTCGGAGTAGTCCGCCGCCGCCCTGTGCCAGGAGTCGGACGTCGCAGCGTCGCGGGCCACCTGGAACAACAGACTCGGCAGCAGTCCCACACCGGCGGTGTCCCGGGCCTGGTCTATCCGCTTTCGCAGGCCGGGTCCGGTGTCGGCGTCGCGGAGAAACAGCGACGCGAACAGCAGCCACGACAGGCTGTCCTCGTCGGCTGCCAACTCTGGGCTCTGGGTCAACAGCGACATGGCGCCGCGCAACTCGGTGACGCCGCCGACACCCGCCAATACCTTCGCCATACCCGCCGCGACCGATCCAACAGCCCGGCCGCGGGTGGTGGTGGCCGCCGCGACCGCTTCCCCCAGAGGCACGACGAGTCGGCGCGCAATCGAGCCGTCGGCCAAAAAGACACTCGCGTGCACTGCCTCGGCCAGCAATCGGGTCCGCACGTCCGCCGATTCGCCTGCCATCGCCGCCTGCTCCAGCAGGGTGATCCCCGTGCGCAGCGAACCGCTGCGCGCCGCGATCACCGCCCGCAGCTCAAGTGAGGGCAGCGACACCGCATGTCCGGCTTCGATGTCAAGGGCGTCGGTTTCGTCGAGCAGCGCGAGCGCGCGGGAGCCGAGGCCTGCCGACCACGCCGCGGCAGCCGCGGCCTGCAGCCGTTCGGCGACGTCTGTGGCCGCTGGGCTGAGCCGCGCGGCCCGCTCGTAGGCGGCCGAGGCCACCGCCCACGCGGATCGCCCCGCGGCCCGGTCGCCCGCCTTGTGCAACAGGTCGGCGGCGTCGCTGTCCGGTGCCCACAGCGCCTCCGCGAACTGCCACGCCCGACGGTCGATGTCGTCCTCGGGCAGCGCGGCGGCCACCGCGGCATGCACGGATCGGCGCTGCTGCACCGGGGCGTCGCGGTAGACGGCCGAGCGTAGGAGCGGGTGTCGGAAGGTGACCTCGCCGCCGGTCACCTGGGCCAGTCCCGCATCGGCAGCCCAGGCAAGCTGTGCCAGGTCAAGGTCGAGCGCGGCGCAGACGTCCCCGGTGAGCCGCAGGTCACCGTTACAGACCACCGCGACCAGCAACACCGAGCGCGCGGTCTCGTCGAGCGGACGCAGCCGACGGATGAAGGCCTCGACGAGCGCGGTCGAGAGCGGTGCCGGCACACCCGACGGCCGAGGCGGCAGCGCATCAGGGTACTCGGCGAGCTCGGTGACGGCGAGCGGGTTGCCGCCGGTGAGCTCGTGCAACCTCATCACCCACTCCTCGTTGACCGGCGCCGACAGCAGCTGGTCGAGGAGTGTGCGGACCTCGTCGCGGTCGAGTCCGGCGAGGTGAAGCCGGTCCATGCCCGCGACGACGTCGTCGACCTCGCCCTCCCGTCCGGCGACAATGACCGCGATAGGGTCTGCGCTCAGCCGACGCGCCGCGAACAGGAGCGCGTCGCCCGAGGGTGCGTCGATCAGCTGCATGTCGTCGAGGAGTACCGCGACGGGGCCGTCCTCGGCATAGCGGCAGAGCAGGCTGAGCGTTGCCGCGCCGATGGCGAAGCGGTCACCGGCCTCGCCCACTTCCAGCGCGAGTGCCGAGGAGAGCGCTCGGGCCTGCGGTACAGCGATCGTGTCCAGAAGATCGAGCGCGGGACGCAGCACGGCGAGCAGGGCCGCGAAGGGGACCTCACGTTCGGGCTCCGTGCCGGTGGCCCGCAACACGCGGAACCCGTCGAGCCGACTCTGCGTCCAGCGCAGTAACTCGGTCTTCCCGACGCCCGGTTCGCCGGTCAGCGCGAGCACACCGCTGGTGCCGATCCGGGCGCCCGACACGACCCGGTCGATCACCTGTCGCTCGTGTGCACGCCCGATGACCACCACCCACCGAGTCTAGGTCTGCAGCGCCAGACCAGGGGGGTCACCGGACGCGGCCGGGGGACCTGTCTTCCTACGGTCGTGGGGAGTCGACACAGAGGAGAGATGACATGACCACGACCCAGGATTCGACCGACGCAATCGCCGAGATCGACACCGACAAACTCATGCAATTCGTGTTCCGGGCGGTGGATGAGGTGGGAGCCACCTTGAACACCGCACTGGTGATGGTGGGCGACAAACTCGGCTACTACCGTGACCTCGCCGCCCACAGTCCGAGTACCCCCTCGGGACTCGCCGAACGGACTGGCACCGGCGAACCCTATGCGCGCGAATGGCTCAACGCCCAAGCCGCCGGCGGCTTCGTCACCTACGACCCGGGCAACGGGACCTACTCCCTGCCGCGTGAACACGCCGTCGCCCTCACCGACGAGGACAGCCCGGCATTCCTGCCCGGCCTCTTCCAGATCGCGCTCGGCACCGTGCACGACACCTCCGACGTGATCGCGGCCGCCCGCGGGGGCGCCGGAGTCGGCTGGCACGAACACGACACCGACGTCCACCTCGGATGTGAGCGCTTCTTCCGCCCCAGCTACAACGCATACCTGGTCGATGCATGGCTACCCGCTCTGGACGGGGTCGTCGACCGGCTCACCTCGGGAACGACGGTCGCCGACGTGGGATGTGGCCACGGTGCGTCCACGATTGTGATGGCGCAGGCATTCCCGGCGTCGACATTCGTCGGCTACGACTATCACCCCGAGTCGATTGCGGTTGCCCGGGAACGTGCAGAGCGGGCGGGGGTCAGCGACCGGGTCCGCTTCGAGGTCGCCGCCGCCGACGAATTCACCGGCCAGGACTACGGCCTGGTGACGATGTTCGACTGCCTGCACGACATGGGTGACCCGGTCGGCGCGGCCGCGCATGTACGAACAGCCCTGGCCGCCGACGGCACCTGGATGGTCGTCGAACCGATCGCGGGAGATCACGTCGAGGACAACCTGAACCCGGTCGGCCGCACCTATTACGGCTTCTCGACGCTGCTCTGTACTCCGGCATCGCTGTCCCAGGACGTCGGACTCGCACTCGGTACCCAGGCCGGACCCGCCAGAATCCGGGCGGTCACCACGGCTGGGGGCTTCACCCGTTTCGACCAAGTGGCGCAGACACCGTTCCACCAGGTGTTGGAGGTCAGACCCTGAGCCGGGGCGCGTGACTGTCAGGCCGCCCGGGTGGACACTGAGAAACGCCGATAAACGGCAAAACGCCCAGTAGCGGCCAGGGCGGAACGCCGCAGAAGGAGACGAGACGATGTCGACATCGCCACCCCGTTCGGCCCAGGCGTCTGGACAGCCATGCGGGGTGGCACGGCACCGTCCGCGTCCCGCCGACCGGTCGGGTTCGGTGCAACGCGACGGTGTTCGGCTCGCCTACGACGTCTACGAGGCCGACCGCCCGACGGTGCTGCTCATGCCCACATGGTCGATCATCGATTCGAGGGTGTGGAAGCTTCAGGTCCCCTACCTTGCGCGGCACTATCGTGTCGTCACCTTCGACGGCCGGGGTTCGGGAAGGTCGGGACGGCCGGTGGGGGCGGCGGCCTACACAGACACCGAATTCGCGGCTGATGCGGTCGCGGTGATGGATGCCACCGACACCGAGCGGGCTCTGCTGGTGGGCTTCTCGTGTGGCGTCGCCTGGTCGGTGCATGTTGCTGCGGGCAATCCCGACCGCGTCACCGGCATCGTCGCGGTCGCGGCATCGTGTGGCCTGTCCGTACCGAGTCCCGAACGCGACGCCTTCGCCTACGACAGACCGCCGGACAGTATCCAAGGCTGGGCGAAGTACAACGAATTCTACTGGCGCGAAGGCGGATTGGATGACTTCATCCGGTTCTTCGCCGAGCGCATGTATCACGAGCCCCACTCGACCAAACAGCGCGAGGATTTCGTCGGCTGGGCTGCTGACATCTCCGCCGACACCCTCGCCGACACCACGGCCGGGCGCCTGGGGCTGCACGGCGCCGACGCGACCCCGCTCGCCCCGCTGTGTGAGCAGGTCACCTGTCCGGTGCTGGTTGTGCACGGCAGCGAAGACCGGGTTCGTCCCGCCGAGATAGCGCGACGACTGGCGGAATTGACCGGTGGATCGCTGGTCCTGCTCGACGGCGTCGGGCACGGCGTGCCGACCCGTGAACCGGTCCGGATGAATCACCTGATCCGCGAGTTCGCCGACCGGATTCATCCACCGCCACGCCCGGCGACCACGACCTGGACGCGGTCGCGAAGCCGACCGCGCCGGGCACTGTATCTGTCGTCGCCGATCGGTCTGGGCCACGCTCGGCGCGATCTCGCCATCGCCACCGAACTGCGGGCGCGCCGGCCGGACCTGCAGATCGACTGGCTGGCCCAGGACCCGGTGACGCGGGTACTCGCGGCGGCGGGGGAAACGGTGCACCCGGCCTCGCGCAGGCTGGCCAGCGAGTCGCGGCACATCGAGGACGAATGCGCCGACCACGACCTCAACGCGTTCGCGGCCATCAGGCGGATGGACGAGACCCTGGTGCACAACTTCATGATCTTCGACGAGGTTGCCGCAGAGACGTCCTATGACCTGGTGATCGGGGACGAGGCGTGGGACGTCGACTACTTCATGCATGAGAATCCCGAACTGAAGCGGTTCCCGTTTGCCTGGTTGACCGACTTCGTCGGGTGGCTGCCGATGCCCTCGGGTGGGGCCGACGAGGAGGCGCTGACCGCCGATTACAACGCCGAGATGATCGAGCAGCGTGCGCGGTATCGGCGGCTGCGCGACCGGTCGATCTTCGTGGGCAACCCCGACGACGTGGTCGACATGAGCTTCGGCGACGGATTGCCGGGCATCCGGGAGTGGACGGCCGAGAACTTCGAATTCTCCGGCTACGTGTCGGGTTTCACGCCCGCTACCGAGGCGGAGTCGGCGCAGGTCCGTGCGTCGCTGGGACTGCGCGAGGGTGAACTGCTGTGCGTCGTCACCGTCGGTGGTTCCGGAGTCGGCACCGCGCTCCTGCAACGGGTGGTCGCGGCCATACCGCGCGCCCGTCAACTGCTTCCCGCACTGCACTTTCTCGTGGTGTGCGGTCCTCGGATCGACCCCGAAGCGCTCACCTGCCGATGCGACGATCGCACCGAGGGCATGAGCATCCGGGGTTTCGTCCCGGATCTGCACCGATACCTCTCGGTGTGTGATCTCGCCGTCGTCCAGGGCGGGCTGACCACCTGCATGGAGTTGACCCTGAGTGGGCGGCCGTTCATCTATGTGCCGTTGCGCAATCACTTCGAGCAGAACTTCCACGTTCGACACCGTCTGGAGCGCTACGGCGCAGGTCGGTGTTTGGAGTACGAGGACGCCTGCGACCCCGAGCGCCTCGTCGAGACAATCGTCGAGACGGTGCATGAGCAGGTGTGTTACCGACCCGTGGAGACCGATGGGGCGGCCCGTGCCGCCGACCTGCTCGCCGGTCTGCTCTGAGTGCCGGGACCTGCGGGCAGGTCGGCGTGGAATGGTCGGCGAAGAATGGTCGGTGTGGAATGGTCGGCGATGACTTGTGGCGCGCAGACCGGTCTGTCTGACCATGGACACCAAGAATCTGGCCGACCTTTACCACCTGCCGACGCTCGAGTGGGCGCCGATCGCAGCCTCATTGGACGCCGGTGTGACCCAAGCACCCGGCACGGGCGGACCCGACCGGCACACGTGGTGGTTGGCGACCATCGACGCCGACGGCGGGCCGCACGTCACCGGCGTCGGGGCACTGTGGCACGACGGTGCGCTGTGGTTCGAGACCGGTGAGCACACCCGAAAGGGACGAAACGTGGCGCGCGACCCGCGCTGCACGATGTCGCTGGCACTGCGTGACTACGACCTGGTCGTCGAGGGTGAGGCGCATCGCGTCACCGATCCGGCCGTCGTGTCCGAGATGGCCGCCCGCTGGGCGGCCGGTGGGTGGCCGTGTCGCGTCGATGAGAGTGGCACCGCCCTGACCGCTGAGTTCAGCGCTCCGTCGGCCGGTAGCCCGCCATGGTCTGTCTACCGCGTGACGCCGCTGCGCGCCACCGCGCTGCAGACGGTCGAACCCGGCGGTGCCACCCTGTTCGACTTCGATTGACGCCGCGTCTGCGCAGGAGCGCTCAGTCGGTCAGCACGACGATCTGGTCGGACCCGGTGATCTCGACACGTTGACCCGCATCCGAGAGGACGGCGGCCAGCGTGTCGATGTCGCGGATCTGCCGTCGGCTGCGCACCAGCTCACGGGCCATCAGCCCCTTGTAGTGCTTGTTGAAGTGGCTGACCACCTTGCGACTGCCGTCGGCGGCCTCGGTCACGACGGTGGCCGTGACCGACCCGTGTACGGGACCGAGCTGCTGATAGATGCCCGATCGCAGGTCGACGACGAAATCGTCGACCTCGTCGAGACTGTTCGACAGCTCGGGTTTCCACAGTGACGCCAACGTCGGCATCCCGGGAAGCGTCGACCCACCGGACAGCCGGTATGCCGGGATCATGTCGCCGGCGCCGACGACCCCGAACAGCGCCGAACCGATGGCGAGTCGCTCGGCGGCTTTCGACTTGCCTGCCCGGGTGAGCGACCGGTGATCAAGGGCGTCGTAGAGCACGCCCGTGTACCGCTCGATCGCCGGCCGCGTGGGCGAGAGCCAGAGATCGGCGTTGCGATCGACCTCGGAGAGCTGAGTGCGGCCCAATCCGAGCGCCTCGCGGCTGGCGTCGAGATCGCCGGCGAGGTCCACGATGGCCTCGCCGATGCGCTTGCGGATCGGGTTCAGCGCGGGGAATGACAGCGTGTCCAGATCCAGTGGGGCACCGCGCCCACCGTCGGACTTGGTCTCGGAGGGAGGCAGGATGACGAGCACCGCAACACGATAACTAAACTCACCAGCGTGATCACACGCATGTCGACCCTGTTCCTGCGCACGCTCCGCGACGATCCCGCCGACGCGGAGGTGCCCAGCCACAAACTGCTGGTCCGCGCCGGTTACGTGCGCCGGGCCGCGCCGGGCGTGTACAGCTGGCTGCCGTTGGGTTTGCGCGTGCTCAAGAAGGTGGAGGACGTCGTCCGCGAGGAGATGAACGCGATCGGTGCGCAGGAGATCCTGCTGCCGGCCCTCCTGCCGCGCGACCCCTACGAGACCACCGGCCGGTGGACCGAATACGGCGACGCGTTGTTCCGGCTCAAGGACCGCAAGGGTGCCGACATGTTGCTCGGGCCGACCCACGAGGAACTCTTCGCCCAGCTGGTGAAGGGTGAGTATTCGTCCTACAAGGATCTGCCGGTCATCCTGTATCAGATCCAGACGAAGTACCGGGACGAGGAACGGCCCAGGGCCGGAATCCTGCGTGGCCGCGAGTTCGTGATGAAGGACGCGTATTCGTTCGACCTCGACGACGACGGTCTCAAGGCTTCCTATGACGCCCATCGCGAGGCATACCAGGAGATCTTCCGCCGCCTCGACATCCGCTATGTCATCGTCGCCGCCACCTCCGGGGCGATGGGAGGCAGTGCCTCCGAGGAGTTCCTCGCCGAGAGCGAGGTCGGCGAGGACACCTTCGTGCGGTGCCTGGAATCGGGCTATGCGGCCAACGTCGAGGCCGTCATCACGCCTGCGCCCGAACCGATCCCGTTCGACGGCCTCCCCGACGCGAAGGCCTACGACACGCCCGACACCCCTACCATCGACACCCTCGTGCAGTGGGCCAACACCACGCTCGAGGGCACCTACAGCGGCTCGGACACCTTGAAGAACGTCATGGTCAAGATCCGGCAGCCCGGCGGGGAATGGGAGGTCACCGGTGTCGGTGTGCCCGGTGACCGAGAGGTCGACATGAAGCGGCTCGAGGCCGCCGTGGAACCTGGCGAGGTGGAGATCCTCTCCGAGGAGGACTTCGCGGCGAACCCGTTCCTGGTGAAGGGCTATATCGGGCCGAAGGCGTTGGCGGCCAACGGGGTCCGTTTTTTGGTCGACCCGCGTGTGGTGGACGGGACGTCGTGGATCACCGGCGCCGACGAGCCGGGCAGACACTACGTGAACCTGGTGGCCGGGCGGGACTTCACGCCGGACGGCACCATCGAGGCGGCCGAGGTTCGCGACGGCGATCCGTCGCCGGACGGCAAGGGTTCGCTGGTGTCCGCCAAGGGCATCGAGATCGGCCACATCTTCCAGCTCGGACAGAAGTACACCGACGCGTTCGAGGTTGACGTGCTCGGCGAGAGCGGAAAGCCGGTGCGCCTGACCATGGGCTCCTACGGCGTCGGTGTCTCGCGTCTCGTCGCCGTCATCGCCGAGCAATCCCACGATGAGAAGGGCCTGCGCTGGCCGCGGGCGGTGGCTCCGTTCGCGGTACATCTGGTCATCGCCAACAAGGACGAGGCCGCGATCGTGGGGGCAAACCAGCTCGCCGAAGACCTTGACGCGCAAGGATTGTCGGTCCTGCTCGACGACCGAAAGGCTTCGCCGGGCGTCAAGTTCAAGGACGCCGAGCTGCTCGGGATGCCGGTCGTCGTGGTGGTCGGGCGCGGCTATGCCAACGGGACCATCGAGATCCGGGATCGATTCACGGGGGAGGCGACCGAGGTGCCCGTCGCGGAGGCCGTGGCCGAGGTCATCCGGGCTGCGCGCGCCTGATCTCGGGGCCCGGCTGGCCACCTGCTGGATGCTGTCGGGGCGAAACCGGGTTCTGTCGACGGATTTTCGGGTTCTGTCGGCGATCGGTTGGGTTCGGTCGCCGCGAAACCGGATTCTGTCGGCGGATTTCCGGGTGCTGTCGCCGCGATGACCGGGGTCAGCCCGGTCGACCGGGAAAGGCGACCGTCACCGGTGACTCACGGAGCGCGACTCGCCAGGTGGCGGCCCGCACCGTGCAGTCGGAGAGCCCGTCCAGGGCGAGTCGTCGGGTCGCGGTGTCGTCTGCTTGTTCGATCAGGGATCGGTAGGCGACGGTGCAGTCGACCTCGGCGGCGAGGAGTGCGCGCACCGCGGTGACCGAGTCCTTCACCTCGACGGGCAGTGTGTAGCCGGACGCGGCCTCCGGCACCGTCGCGTCGGCCGCGGTCAGAGCCGCCACCAACGCATCTCGGCGGACACGGTGGGCGGCAACGTATTCCGCGACGGTGCCGCGGCGCGCCGCGGATACGAATGCGGTTGCCACACCGTAGGTGAAAATCGCCGCGTTCTCCGTGTCGACGGCGGTGGCGAGGGCGTCGGTCGTCGCGGTCATGCGAGCTGTACCTCCACCATGCTGACCACCGAGGCGCTGATCGAGCCGGCGAGTCCGGCCGGATAGCCGCTCTGCTTGCCGGTCGCATCGGCCGCCGCCCGGGCGGACTGGCGCAGCTGCTCGCGCAGACCGGCGACGGTGGACACGGTGGGTTCCGTTGTGGGAGTCGATGTGCCGGTCCCGGACGGCGTCGACGATCCGCTCGGTGAGCTCGACGACGTACCGGCGGGGCCACTGATCCGGCCCGCGGTCTCCTCGTCGAGACGGGTGATCTCTTCGCGCAAGGCGCGTGCGTGTTCGCCCCGCTGCCCGGCCACGACACCGAGCGCGTTCGCATACTCGGGCATGCGGGGCGCCAACGCCCGGGCGGCGGCCTGATCGGCGAGAGCCGCATCAGCGAGCGGGACAAGGGCGGCCGCGGTTATCTGCTCGGGCGACGGCCCGCGATCACACGAGGCGACGGCGGAGATCGCGACGGTCCCCACGGTCGCGACAAGGCCGCCGCGTAGCACCGCACGGCGCGTCAGGGCTGAGGTCACGCGACACATGATGCCAGTTCCACCCCGCTGTCCCGGAACGGCGGGAGTCGGCCCGGCGCGCCGCCCACGCCGGATCCGCACACCTTCGCCATCGACTAGGATCAACGACTGCGCGCAGCCGCCGACGACCATGGTGACAGTCACCCACAGCATGGCGTCGGGACAACTGAAGACGAGGAGTGCCCGTGCCGATCACTGCCGAGCAGGTCAACCGAATCGTCGAGCCCGTGGTCTCCACTGAGGGTTTCGACCTCGAGGACGTCGTCGTCAGTTCCGCCGACTCGGGCGTGGAGGTCAGTGTCGTCGTCGACCGGGACGGCGGCGGCGACCTCGACGTCCTCACCGAGCTCAGCCGCAAGATCTCCGATGTCCTCGACGACGACCCGACGACGGCCGACGCGGCCTACACCCTGGAGGTCACCTCACCCGGAGTGGACCGGCCCCTGACGATGCCGCGCCATTGGCGTCGTGCCCTCGGCCGCAAGGTCGACGTGGAGGTCGCGGCCGGCGAGACCGGGCCGGCCCGGCGCCTCACCGGGCGGATCGGACCGATCGAGGGGGACGCCGTCACGCTCGTCGTCAACGAAAAAGGGCGACTGCGAACCGAGGAGATCGAGCTCGGCTCGGTGTCGCGAGCGGTGGTCGCGGTCGATTTCGGCCGGCCCAGCGCGACCGAGCTGCAGATGTGTGGGCTCGACGCCGACGAGATCGCCCGTCGCCGGTCGGTCGGCTGATCTCAACACGCTTCGGTATCGCATTCCCAAACACCCGTGATCTGCGGACAATCGAATCAGACAAATGAATAGGAGCCGACAAATGAATAGGAGCTCAGGGACATGAACATCGACATCAACGCGTTGCGGATGATCGAGGCCGACAAGGGGATCTCCATCGAGACGGTGATCACCGCGATCGAGACCGCCCTGCTCACCGCGTACCGCCACACCGACGGGTTCGCTCCGCACGCCCGGATCGACGTCAACCGCAAGAGCGGCGCGGTTCGGGTGATGGCCCAGGAACTCGACGACAACGGCGACGTGGTGCATGAATGGGACGACACCCCGGAGGGCTTCGGCCGGATCGCGGCGACCACGGCCCGCCAGGTCATCCTGCAGCGACTTCGCGACGCCGAGAACGAGAAGAACTTCGGCGACTTCGTCACCCACGAGGGCGAGATCGTCGGTGGGGTCGTGCAGCAGGATGCGCGGGCGAACGCGCGCGGGATGATCGTCGTGCAGATAGGCAGCGACGCCAACAGTGCCGAAGGGGTCATCCCGCCCGCCGAGCAGGTGCCGGGGGAGACCTACATCCACGGCGACCGCATCAAGTGCTACGTGGTGGGAGTATCGCGTGGTCCGCGCGGACCACAGATCACGCTGTCGCGTACTCACCCCAACCTCGTGCGCAAGCTGTTCTCTCTCGAGGTTCCCGAGATCGAGGACGGATCGGTCGAGGTGGTGGCGGTCGCCCGCGAGGCAGGTCACCGATCCAAGATCGCCGTGCACACCGGCGTGAGCGGCCTCAACGCCAAAGGGGCGTGCATCGGCCCGATGGGGCAGCGGGTGCGCAACGTGATGAGCGAACTCGCGGGCGAGAAGATCGACATCATCGACTACGACACCGATCCCGCGGTCTTTGTCGGGAATGCGCTGTCGCCGGCGAAGGTTGTGTCTGTCGAGGTCGTCGACCTCGCCGCGAAGGCCGCACGCGTGGTGGTGCCGGACTATCAACTGTCGCTCGCCATCGGCAAGGAGGGCCAGAATGCCCGACTCGCCGCCCGGTTGACCGGCTGGCGCATCGACATCCGGTCGGACGCCGATCCGGCTCCGTCGGCGTCGCACGGTCGTCGTCCCGACCCGTCGCACGCGGACTGAGCAGCCGGTTGTCCGATAACGCGGTCGGCGCGCTAGACTGATCGATGGTTCAGCGAATGCTGTCGACAACACCGGAAGATCGGAACCCGCATTGCGGCTCAGGCCCCCAGCGACCTGTGCGAATGTGCATCGGATGTCGGCAACGTGCCGAGGCCACGGACCTGGTCCGGGTCGTCGTCCCACAGGGCGACGGTCCGCCGGTGATCGCGGTCGACGCAGCGAGGACCATGCCGGGACGAGGAGCTTGGTTGCACCCGCGGCGGGACTGTGTGTCCGCCGCGGTACGACGAAGAGCTTTTGCCTCGGCGCTTCGGGTGCCCGGTCTGACCGTGGACCCCGACGACCTCGCCGAAGCAATCGGTGGGATCACCGAAGTAGATGGCCTTAACGGCCGGAACAGGTAGCAGAAGACATGAGCACACCGTGAAGTACCCACGATGAGCGCGTTTCTAACGTAAACCGAGGTCGTAGCGGGCAGCCCGCTCGACCTCCAAGTGAGGAGAGCAGTGGCAGGCAAGGCCCGCGTGCATGAACTGGCCAAAGAACTCGGCGTCACGAGCAAGCAGGTGCTCGAACGGCTGAAGGAACAAGGCGAGTTCGTCAAATCAGCGTCGTCGACCGTCGAGGCCCCCGTGGCCCGTCGACTTCGCGAATCATTCCCCCAGAGTTCTTCGGGCGCCAAGTCGGCGCCCAAGCCCGGTGGGGCGGCACCCAAGCCGGGTGCGAACGGCTCCGCAGCGAACGGTTCGGGCGCCAAGCCCGGGCCCGCAGCCCGTCCGGGCCCCAAGCCCGGCGCTCCCGCACCCGGCCCGAAGCCGGCCGCGGCGAGTGCCCCGGCACCGACCCCGGCCCCGGCTCCGGCGCCCACACCGGCACCCGCGCCTGCACCGGAACAGCCCAAGGCCCCGGCGCCGCAGGCACCGAAGCCGGCCGCAGCGAGCGCGCAGGAAACGGGTTCGGCTCCGGCCACCCGCCCGGGTCCGCGGCCCGGTCCCAAGCCCGGTCCGCGCGCCCCGCGCGTCGGCAACAATCCGTATTCATCCGCGCCGGCACCCGCCCCGCGTCCGCAGGGCCCACGGCCCGGACCGGGCCAGGGTGGTCCCCGTCCCGGCGGCGGTCGTCCCGGGGCAACCGGGCGACCCGGTCAGGGCGGTGGACAGCGCCCGGGTCCCGGCCAGGGTGGGCCTCGGCCCAGCCCGGGCAGCATGCCCCCGCGTCCCAGCCCTGGTGCGATGCCCAGCCGTGCGGCCCGCCCCGATGCCGGTCGTCCCGGCCGTGGTGGTCCCGGCGGCGGCGGTAACCGCGGCGGTGGCGGCGGCGGTGGCGGCTATCGCGGTGGCGGTGGCGGTGCCCCCGCAGGTGGTGCTCCCGGCGGCTTCCGCGGTCGTCCCGGCGGCGGTGGCGGCGGTCGCGGTCGCGGCGGCGCTGCAGGTGCGTTCGGTCGTCCCGGCGGCGCGCCCCGCAAGGGCCGCAAGTCCAAGCGTCAGAAGCGTCAGGAATATGACTCGATGCAGGCTCCGGCCGTCGGTGGCGTTCGGCTGCCGCGCGGCAACGGCGAGACCATCCGTCTCGCCCGCGGTGCATCGCTGTCGGACTTCGCCGACAAGATCGACGCCAACCCGGCATCGTTGGTGCAGGCGTTGTTCAACCTCGGTGAGATGGTCACGGCCACCGAGTCGGTGAACGACGAGACGCTCGAACTGCTCGGTTCCGAGATGAACTACACCGTCCAGGTCGTCAGCCCGGAGGACGAGGACCGTGAGCTCCTGGAGAGCTTCGACCTCACCTACGGCGAGGACGAGGGCGGCGACGAGGATCTCGAACAGCGTCCTCCGGTGGTCACCGTCATGGGTCACGTCGACCACGGCAAGACCCGTCTGCTGGACACGATCCGCAAGGCCAACGTCCGTGAGGCGGAGGCCGGTGGCATCACCCAGCACATCGGTGCTTACCAGGTCGACACGCACCTCAACGGTGAAGATCGTCTGATCACCTTCATCGACACCCCCGGTCACGAGGCGTTCACCGCCATGCGTGCCCGCGGTGCCAAGGCCACCGACATCGCGATCCTTGTGGTCGCGGCCGACGACGGCGTCATGCCGCAGACGGTGGAGGCGGTCAACCACGCCCAGGCGGCCGACGTGCCGATCGTGGTCGCGGTGAACAAGATCGACAAGGAGGGCGCGGATCCGCAGAAGATCCGTGGCCAGCTGACCGAGTACGGACTGATCCCCGAGGAGTACGGCGGCGACAGCATGTTCGTCGACATCTCGGCCAAGCAGGGCGACAACATCGATGCGCTGCTCGAGGCCGTGCTGCTGACCGCGGACGCGTCGCTGGATCTGCGTGCGAACCCGGACATGGACGCCCAGGGCGTCGCGATCGAGGCCCATCTCGACCGCGGCCGTGGCCCGGTGGCCACCGTGCTGGTCCAGCGCGGAACGCTCAAGGTCGGCGACTCGATCGTCGCGGGCGACGCCTACGGTCGCGTCCGTCGCATGGTCGACGAGCACGGTGACGACGTCGCCGAGGCATTGCCGTCGCGTCCGGTGCAGGTCATCGGCTTCACGTCGGTGCCCGGCGCGGGCGACAACCTCCTCGTGGTCGAAGAGGACCGCACCGCCCGGCAGATCGCCGATCGGCGCAATGCGCGCAAGCGCAACGCGTTGGCGGCACGCAGCCGCAAGCGGATCAGCCTCGAGGACCTGGATTCGGCGCTCAAGGAGACCAGCCAGCTCAACCTCATCCTCAAGGGCGACAACTCGGGTACCGTCGAGGCCCTCGAGGAGGCGTTGCTGGGGATCGACATGGGCGACGAGGTCTCGCTGCGTGTGATCGACCGCGGTGTCGGTGGTGTCACCGAGACCAACGTCAACCTCGCTGCGGCGTCGGATGCGATCATCATCGGCTTCAATGTCCGCGCGGAGGGCAAGGCCACCGAGCTGGCCAACCGCGAGGGCGTCGACATCCGGTACTACTCGGTCATCTACCAGGCGATCGACGAGATCGAGAGCGCGCTCAAGGGCATGCTCAAGCCGATCTACGAAGAGGTCGAGCTCGGCCGCGCCGAGATCCGCGCCATCTTCAAGTCGTCGAAGGTCGGCAACATCGCCGGCTGTCTGGTCCAGTCAGGCATCATGCGTCGCAACGCCAAGGCCCGACTGCTCCGCGACAACGTGGTGGTCGCCGAGAATCTCACCATCTCGTCGCTGCGTCGCGAGAAGGATGACGCCACCGAGGTTCGCGACGGGTACGAATGTGGTCTGACACTCACCTACAGCGACATCAAGGTCGACGACATCATCGAGAGCTACGAGCTGCAGGAGAAGCCGCGCGACTGAGTTCGCACGCCAACACTGCCGATCTCCCTTCGGGGTCCGCGCGCCCAGCGCGCGCGGACCCCGGGGGGAGTAGTTTTCCCAGTGGAAAGGACCGACATGGTTGATTCGGCGAGGGCCGCCCGCATGGCGAAACGTATTTCCTCGATCGTCGCGTCCGCGATCGGCACGGAGATCAAGGATCCCCGGCTCGCATACGTCACCATCACCGACGCGCGGGTCACCAATGACCTGCACGACGCCACCGTGTTCTACACCGTGATGGGTGAGTCCATCGATGCCGAACCCGACTACGACGCTGCTGCCGCCGGCCTGTCCAAGGCCACCGGCATCCTGCGCTCCAAGGTCGGCGCCGGCACCGGTGTCCGCTTCACGCCGACACTGACCTTTGTGCTCGACACGGTGCCCGACGCCGCCCGCCACATGGAGGAACTCGTGGCGCGGGCGCGGGCCAGCGACGAATTGGTGGCCCGCCGAGCCGCGGAGGCGAAACCCGCCGGTGAGGCCGACCCGTATCGCACCAACGAGGACGACGAGCCCGGCGAGAGTGGACCCCAGGAGTGACCGCCTCCACGAGCACGGCGGTGGCCGAGGCACTGACCGGCGTGTCCGCCGTGACGATCCTCTGTCATGTCCGGCCCGATGCGGACACCATCGGCAGTGGTCTGGCCCTTGGCCTCGCGCTCGACCGGCTCGGTGTCGACGTGGAGGTGGCGTTCCCGGACACCGTCGAGCTACCGGCCACGCTCGGTGACCTACCGGGCAGCAAGTTGCTGGTCGCCGCCGGCGACCTCGTCGGACACCCGGTTGTGGTGTCGGTGGATGCCGCAGGTCTCAATCGTCTGGACGGACTCGCCCCGGTCTTCACCGCGGCGCAACGGTCGGTGACGATCGATCACCATGCCTCGAACGAGGGATTCGGGGATCTGGACCTCATCGACCCGTCCGCCGACTGCACGGCCGTCCTCGTTCTGTCGGTGCTCGACGACCTCGGCGTCGCGATCGACGACGACATCGCAACCTGCCTCTATGCCGGCCTGGTCACCGACACCGGGTCGTTCCGGTGGGCGCGGCCCGAATCGTTCCGGACCGCCGCCCGACTGCTCGATGCCGGTGTCGACGCCCGAGCGTGGAGTCGGGCGCTGCTCGACAGCCATCCATTCCAGTGGTTCGACGTGGTCGCCAAGGTGCTCGCGGGTGCCGAACTCGTCCCGGAGGCCTGCGACGGCGAAGGACTCGTCTATGCGGTCGTTCACCATGACCTGCTGTCCGGGATGAGCTGGGAGGAATCGGAGAGCATCGTCGACATCGTGCGGACGGCGAACGAGGCGGAGATCGCCGCGGTGTTCAAGGAGACCGATCCCCGGACGTGGACGGTGTCGCTGCGGTCCAAGCGCCGCGTCGATCTCGTCCCGATCGCTGCCACCCATGGCGGCGGAGGGCATCGGCATGCGTCGGGGTACAGCGACACCGGAACAGCGGCGGAGGTCGTCGCGCGACTCCTGCGGTCACTCTGAATCAGCCGCAGACCACCGAGCCGTCGGCGGCGAGTGGTCGTCGGATCGCGGTCCTGACCGTCTCGGCCCTCGCGGTGCTGATCGCGCCGCCGCTGTATCTCCTGCTCGATCTCGCCGTTGTCGGCCGCCTCGGTGGCCATCAGCTCGCCGCGCTCGGGGTGGCCACCCTGGTGCTGTCGGTGATCAGTACCCAACTCACCTTCCTCTCCTACGGGACCACGGCACGGTCGGCGCGGCGGTTCGGCGCCGGCGATCGCGCCGGTGCCATCTCCGAAGGGGTGCAGGCGAGCTGGATCGCCGTCGCGGTCGGGATCGTCCTGGTCGCGGTGATGTACCCGCTCGCTCCGGTCGTCATGCGTGTCCTGGTCGGGACGGGGTCGCCGGACGCGCAGCAGGTTGTCGACGACGCGACCGGCTGGCTGCGGATCGCCATGTTCGGTGTCCCGCTCATCCTGCTGTCGATGGCGGGCAACGGCTGGATGCGCGGTGTCCAGGACACCCGTCGGCCGGTCATCTACGTCATCGTCGGACTCTCGGTGGCCGCGGTGCTGGTGGTCGGACTCACCCACGGCGTCCTCGGGTTCCCGCGGCTCGGACTCCCCGGCAGCGCGTACGCGAACCTCGTCGGGCAGGGTCTCACCGGTGCATTGTTCGCCCTGCGCGGCATCCGCGAGGCCCGGCGGACGTCGATTCCCAGTCTCGCGCCGGACTGGTCGGTGATCGGCGCCCAGCTGGTGATGGCGCGCGACCTGGTACTGCGCAGCCTGTCGTTCCAGGTGTGCTTTCTGTCCGCGGCGGCCGTCGCGGCGCGCTTCGGGGTGTCCGCGGTCGCCGCGCATCAGGTCGTCCTGCAGCTGTGGGAGTTCATGTCGCTGTTCCTCGATTCCCTCGCGATCGCGGCGCAGGCGTTGGTCGGGGCGGCGTTGGGTGGGGGAGCCGTCGGCGCAGCGGTCGGCATCGCACGTCGGGTGACCGTGGTGTCGGTGATCGCCGCGTGCGCGATGGGCGGGGTGTTCGCGATCGGCGCGGGACTCATCCCACGCCTGTTCACCTCCGACCCGGACATCCTCGACGCCATCGTCGTCCCGTGGTGGTTCTTCGTGGGCATGCTGCCGATCGCCGGGGTGGTGTTCGCGCTCGACGGGGTGTTGCTCGGCAGCGGTGACGCCCGGTTCCTCCGCACCGCGACGTTGGCTGCGGCTCTGGGCGGGTTCTTGCCGCTGATCTGGCTGTCGCTGGTGTTCGACTGGGGTCTCGCCGGGATCTGGACGGGGCTGGTCGTCTTCATGATCGTGCGGCTGGCGGCCGTCGTCGGACGTGTGCGTTCCGGTCGCTGGCGGCGCACCGGCGTCGGGACCTGAGACCGGGGTGGGCGCCGACGACGCGGCGCCCTTGCCGCACCGACGGTCCCGGGCGGTCCGAGGTGACCGCCCCCACATCGTTAGGCTGTGGGCATGGCGACGTTGTGGGCAATCAGTGATCTCCATGTCGCACATCGGGGAAACGAGCACATCGTCGATCAGCTGCGGCCCCAGAGCAGCGACGACTGGCTGATCGTGGCGGGCGACGTCGCCGAGCGCACCGACGACATCATCGACACGTTGCGCCGCCTGCGTGCGCGATTCCACACGGTGGTCTGGGTGCCCGGCAACCACGAGCTGTACACCACCGCGAAGGATCCGCTGCAGATCTTCGGGGTGGCACGCTACGACTACCTCGTGCAGGCCTGCCGTGACCTCGGTGTGGTGACCCCGGAGGACATCTACCCGCTGTTCGACCCGGGCGACGGGTCGCGGCCGGTGCGTGTGGTGCCGATGTTCCTGCTGTATGACTACACATTCCGCCCCGAGGGCACGTCCACCATGCTGACCGCCCTCGCACTCGCGCGGGAGCGCAACGTGGTCGCCACCGACGAGTTCTTGCTGTCGCCCGAACCGTACCCGACCCGCGACGCCTGGGGACGTTCCCGGATCGACTCCACCCGTGCGCGCCTCGACGCACTGGACCCATCGGAACCGACTGTCCTGATCAATCACTGGCCGCTGCGTCGTGAACCCACCGATGCGTTGATGTACCCCGAGTTCGCACTCTGGTGTGGCAGCGAACTGACTGCCGACTGGCACACCCGGTATCACGCGGCGTGTTGTGTGTACGGCCACCTGCACATCCCGCGGACCACCTGGTACGACGGTGTCCGGTTCGAGGAGGTGTCGGTCGGCTATCCGCGCGAATGGAAGCGGCGTGGTCTCCCGGACCCGTTGCTGCGAGCCATCATTCCCGACCCCGGGCTCACCGAGGACGACCTGCCCGGACACGGCGCGCGGTTCGAGCTGCCGCCAGACTACGAGCGCCGGGCCGAGGAGTTCGCACGACGCATCGCCGAGCGTCGCGAACGACGCGCCTCGCGGACGGGCACACGACGACAGGGGGAAGACCGGCAGTGATCGAGCAACTCGTGCCGAGCGGTGTGGCCGCGGCCGAGGCTTTCGAGGACCCACCGGGAATCGAGCCGATGGCTGCCGAGCGCTCGCTCATCGAACGTGCGGTGGAGAAACGCCGTCGTGAGTTCACCACCGCACGTCACTGCGCCCGGGAAGCGATGGGGCAGTTGGGCATCGCACCGACTCCGATCATGCGTGGTGAACGTGGTATGCCGGTGTGGCCCGAGCGCGTGGTCGGCAGTCTGACCCACTGCGACGGGTACCGTGCGGCCGTCGTCGCCTATTCACTGCAGGTTCGGTCGCTCGGCATCGATGCCGAACCGCATGACCGGTTGCCGGATGGGGTGCTCGAGCACACCAGCATCGCGGAGGAACGCGAGGTGTTGGCGACGCGACCGTCGGGCCTGCACTGGGATCGGCTGCTGTTCTGTGCCAAGGAGGCCACCTACAAGGCGTGGTTCCCGATCACCCAGCGGTGGCTGGGCTTCGAGGATGCCCACATCACGTTCGAGCAGACCGACTCGCAGGGCGGCACGTTCACGTCGCGGATCCTGATCGACGGCTCGGCGATCGACGGTGGCCGACCCCTCACCGAGCTGAGTGGTCGATGGCTGATCGACCGCGGACTGATCACGACGACGATCGCGCTGGTCTGACATGGCAGACGCAACCATCGAGAACGCCGGGCTGGTCATCGTCGACAAAGATGCCGGGATGACGAGCCACGACGTCGTGTCGAAGTGCCGAAAGCTGTTCAACACGAGGCGGGTCGGGCATGCGGGCACGCTCGACCCGATGGCCACCGGCGTGTTGGTGATGGGGATCGAGCGAGCCACCAAACTGCTCGGGTTGCTGTCACTGACCACCAAGTCGTATGCCGCGACGATTCGCCTGGGTGCCGCCACCGACACCGACGACCGCGAGGGCGAGATCATCTCGCGGACCGACGCCGGCCATGTGGCCGACTCGGAGATCGTTGCGGGTGTGCACGCGTTGACCGGCGACATCGAGCAGGTCCCGGCGAAGGTGAGTGCCATCAAGGTCGACGGGCGCCGGGCGCACAGCCTCATGCGCACGGGGGCCGAGTTCGACCTGGCGTCACGTCCGGTCACCGTGTCGCGCTTCGAGATCCTCGCGATCCGGCGCGAGGACGACGGTTTCGTCGATGTGGACGTCGAGGTGGACTGTTCGGCCGGGACCTACATCCGGTCGCTGGCCCGCGACCTCGGCGCGGCGCTCGGCGTCGGCGGCCACCTGACGGCGCTGCGTCGGACCGCGGTCGGGCCGTTCACCTTGACACACGCACGGACGCTGGCGACGCTGACCGAGGGACCACAGCTGTCCCTGACCATCGACGAGGCGGCCAAGATCTCCTTCCCGCATCGCGACATCGACGCCGACGAGGCGGAGTCGATCAGCCAGGGGCGTTGGTTGACACCGGTGGGTCGCAAGGGGATCTACGTGGTGATCGATCCGTCCGGGCAGGCGATCGCGCTGGTCCAGGAGAAGGGGCGCCGCGCCAGCTCGGTGATGGTCGTCCGTCCCGCGACACTGCGCTGAGATGTCGGTGGCCGTCGACCTGACGGTGCGGGTGCCTCCCGGCCCGAAAACCGCCCTCGGCAGGCGCGCGGCCGGCGATATGCCGACTCCGGTGCTCTCCCGGGTGGTTTCGGGTGCGCGTCAGCTCTCCGACACGAGGAAGATCGCCCGGGCGGCGATGTCGCCGAGATCGATCCGGTCGTTACCGTCGACCGAGATCGAGATGGTGCCCGCGAACGGACGCTTCTCGACGACCCGCACGACCCGGTCGAGTGCCACCCCGACCTCGTCGAAATAGCGCAGCATCTCCGGATCATCATCGGAAATCCTTGCCACCGTGCCGCTTTCGTCGACGTCGAGATCGCACAAGAGCTTTGCGTCCGGACTGGGCACCGATCCGTCGATCGCCGGGATCGGGTCGCCGTGCGGATCGCGGCTCGGGAAACCGAGTTTCGCGTCCAGCCGTGACATCAGGCGGTCCGACACGGCATGTTCGAGGACCTCGGCCTCGTCGTGGACTTCATCCCACCCGTATCCGAGTTCGCGCACCAGGAACGTCTCCAGCAGCCGGTGCCGGCGGACCATCAGGACCGCGGCCGCCCGGCCCTCGTCGGTCAGGGTGACCGCGCCGTAGCGCTCATGGGCGACCAGACCTTGGTCGGCGAGCTTGCGAATCGCCTCGGACGCCGTCGATGCGGACACCCCGAGGCGTTCGGCGAGCATCTTCGTGGTGACCTTGACGTCGGCCCACTCCTGGAGTGTCCAGATGACTTTGAGGTAGTCCTGGGTGACGCTGGACAGCTCCGTGACGGGCCGGTCGGCGGCGGGTGCCGGGTCTGGGGCGCCGGATTCTGGCCTGCCGGAATTGGCCGCGCGGGACTGGGGCATTCCTCGAGCTTAGGACGTGGGTCTCGCCAGAGCGAGACGGCCGGCGGTGTGTGCGGGCGTTGGATGTGTGTTCAATCAGACTCGAGCTGTACGAAACGCGCTGTTCAACACGGGGACCGGAAGTGGTTTGTTCCGGAGCCGGGCCGTAGGCTGGTGCGCGTGTTGCGTTGGCGAGGTCTCGAGGACATCCCCGCGGACTGGGGTCGGTGTGTGGTCACGATCGGTGTGTTCGACGGGGTCCATCGTGGACATGCGCAGTTGATCCATGCCGCCACCGAGGCCGCCGCCGCGCGTGGCGTGCCCGCGGTACTGATGACTTTTGATCCCCATCCTGCCGAAGTCGTTCGGCCCGGGACGCATCCGCCGCAGCTGACCACGTTGACGCGTCGTGCCGAGCTCGCCGAGCAGCTGGGTATCGACGTCTTCTGCGTGATGCCGTTCACCCCGGAACTCGCCGCGCGCTCGCCGAAGGATTTCGCTCACGACATCCTCGTCGAGACATTGCATGCGGCCGATGTCGTCGTCGGCGACAATTTCACCTTCGGCAAGAAGGCGGCCGGTGATGTCGCCAAGCTCGCCGAGCTCGGCCGTCTGTTCGGCTTCGAGGTGCAGGCGATCTCGTTGTTCGGTGAGCACGCGGTGACGTTCTCCTCGACCTACATCCGTTCGTGCGTGGCATCCGGCGACGTCGAGCTGGCGGCCGAGGCGCTCGGTCGACCGCATCGCGTCGAAGGGGTCGTGGTCCGCGGCGACGGTCGTGGTCGAGAACTCGGCTTCCCGACCGCCAACGTGGCGCCCCCGATGTATGCGGCCATCCCGGCCGACGGTGTGTATGCGGCGTGGTTCACCGTCCTCGGGGCCGGGCCGGTCGTCGGCCAGGTGGTGCCGGGCGAGCGGTATCAGGCGGCGGTGTCGGTCGGGACCAACCCCACGTTCTCCGGGCGCACGCGCACCGTGGAGGCGTTTGTCCTCGACACGAGCGCCGACCTCTACGGCCAGCACGTGGCGGTCGACTTCGTCGGACGCATCCGTGGAATGGTCAACTATCCCGACGTCGCGGATCTGATCACCGCGATCTCCGATGACGTCGAGGAGACCCGGCGGCGTCTGGCTGCGGCCGAGCAGGGGTGAGCAGCGGGCGAGCGTCGATTTGGGTGGGACGATCTGCGCTGGTAGATTGGACCGCTGGCGTTGCTGCGGTCCGCGGTGGCGCGCCAACCGTCCGGGCATCTGGGTAGATGCGGGCGGACTCGAGACGAGCGCGGGACTGAGAAACAGGAGTATCTCCATGGCTTTGACTGCCACCCAGAAGAAGGAAATCCTCACCGAGTACGGGCTGCACGAGACCGACACCGGTTCGCCCGAGGCGCAGGTCGCACTGCTCACCAAGCGCATCACCGACCTCACCGAGCACCTCAAGGAGCACAAGCACGATCACCACAGCCGTCGTGGACTGCTGCTGCTGGTCGGCCGTCGCCGTCGTCTGCTCAAGTACGTCGCGAAGGTCGACATCAACCGCTACCGCTCGCTGATCGAGCGCCTCGGTCTGCGTCGCTGATCGCGTCAACCGACTTCTCGGCCGTCCCCGCCACCGGCGGGGACGGCCGTGTCGTTTCTGCAGGCCAATCTGCAATGATAGGCTGACCAGTGATCGTTGCCGTGAAAGTCCTGCTGGACGTGACGAACGAGCAGATCGGTCCTCGGTAGTGGCCGCCGGAACCCGGCGATAGCAGGTTCCGGCCGCTTCGATCGAAGGCCGTCTGCGCACGACTCGGCGCGCATCTCGCGATCGCGCGCCCCGCACGACCGGCATTTCTCTCATGGCTCCGTTCCGGGTCGGTTCCTGCTCCCAGGCGCCGCCGCACTGTGTGGTGCGTGCCGCTGCGAGCCGATCCGCATTTGAGAACCCCAGCCGCCGGGACCCGGTGGGCTGACACGAAGGGACTTTGACAACCACATGACAGATGTGACCACCCCCGATATCGACTCGGACGTCGATTTCGACGACACCATCACCGAGGCGACCGCCGTCATCGACAACGGCAGCTTCGGTACCCGCACCATCCGATTCGAGACCGGGCGCCTCGCGCTGCAGGCCGCCGGATCGGTGACCGCGTACCTCGACGACGAGAACATGCTGCTCTCGACCACGGCGGCGTCCAAGGCGCCCAAGGAGCACTTCGACTTCTTCCCGCTGACCGTCGACGTCGAGGAGCGGATGTACGCCGCGGGCCGGATCCCGGGTTCGTTCTTCCGTCGCGAAGGTCGCCCGTCGACCGACGCGATCCTGACCTGCCGGCTGATCGACCGTCCGCTGCGCCCGTCGTTCGTCGACGGCCTGCGCAACGAGATCCAGGTCGTCGTCACCGTCATGTCGCTCAATCCGAACGACCTCTATGACGTCGTGGCGATCAACGCGGCATCGGCATCCACCCAGCTCGCCGGCCTGCCGTTCTCCGGCCCCGTCGGCGGCGTGCGCGTCGCGCTGATCCCGACCGAGGAGAACAAGGCCGGCCAGTGGGTGGCGTTCCCGACCGTCGAGCAGCTCGAAGGTGCCGTCTTCGACATGGTCGTCGCCGGACGCGTTGTCTCCGGTGAAGGCGATTCGGCCGACGTCGCGATCATGATGGTCGAGGCCGAGGCGACCGAGAACGTCATCGACATCATCGCCGGCGGCGCCCAGGCGCCGACCGAGACGATCGTCGCCGAGGGACTCGAGGCCGCCAAGCCGTTCATCGCGCGCCTGTGCGAGGCGCAGAAGTCGCTCGCCGAGGCCGCCGCGAAGGAGACCGGAGAGTTCCCGCTGTTCCCGCCGTACGAGAGCGACGTCTACGACGCCGTGTCCGGCGCCGCGACCGAACGCTTGAGCCAGATCCTCACGATCCCCGGCAAGCAGGAGCGCGACGAGAAGACCGACGAGCTCAAGGCCGACATCCTCGCCCAGCTCGGTGCGCAGTTCGAAGGCCGGGAGAAGGAGATCGGCGGCGCCTACCGCTCGCTGACCAAGAAGCTCGTCCGTCAGCGGATCCTGACCGACCATTTCCGCATCGACGGCCGCGGCATCACCGATATCCGGTCGCTCTCGGCCGAGGTCGCCGTGATTCCTCGGGCGCACGGAAGCGCGCTGTTCGAGCGTGGCGAGACCCAGATCCTGGGTGTCACCACTCTCGACATGGTCAAGATGGCCCAGCAGATCGACTCGCTCGGGCCCGAGACCAGCAAGCGCTACATGCACCACTACAACTTCCCGCCGTATTCGACCGGTGAGACGGGCCGTGTGGGCTCCCCGAAGCGTCGCGAGATCGGTCACGGTGCACTCGCCGAGCGTGCCCTGATGCCGGTGCTGCCGAGCGTCGAGGAGTTCCCGTACGCCATCCGTCAGGTCTCGGAGGCGCTGGGCTCCAACGGTTCCACCTCGATGGGTTCGGTGTGTGCCTCGACCATGTCGTTGCTCAACGCCGGTGTGCCGCTCAAGGCGCCGGTCGCGGGTATCGCGATGGGCCTGGTGTCCGACACCGTCGACGGCGAGACCCGGTACGTGGCGCTGACCGACATCCTCGGTGCCGAGGATGCGTTCGGCGACATGGACTTCAAGGTCGCCGGCACGAAGGACTTCGTCACCGCGCTGCAGCTCGACACCAAGCTCGACGGCATTCCGTCCCAGGTGCTGGCCGGTGCGCTGAGCCAGGCCAAGGACGCGCGGATGACCATTCTCGACGTGATGGCCGAGGCCATCGACGAGCCGGACGAGATGAGCCCGTACGCCCCGCGCGTGACCGCCATCAAGGTGCCCGTGGACAAGATCGGTGAGGTCATCGGCCCGAAGGGCAAGACCATCAACTCGATCACCGAGGAGACGGGCGCGAACATCTCCATCGAGGACGACGGCACGGTGTTCGTCGGCGCCACCGACGGGCCGTCGGCCCAGGCGGCGATCGACCGGATCAACGCCATCGCGAACCCGCAGCTGCCCAAGGTCGGCGAGCGGTTCCTCGGCACCGTGGTCAAGACCACCGCATTCGGTGCGTTCGTCTCGCTGCTCCCCGGTCGCGACGGCCTGGTCCACATCTCCAAGCTCGGTAAGGGCAAGCGGATCAACAAGGTCGAAGACGTCGTGAACGTCGGCAGCAAGCTGCGCGTCGAGATCGCCGACATCGACGATCGCGGCAAGATCAGCCTGGTGCCCGTCGACGAGGACACCGCTCCCGCCGACGACAAGGCCGAGGCCGCCACCGCCGACGCCTGATCGATCCAGCGACATCACGGCCCGCCACCCACACCCGGGTGGCGGGCCGTGTGCGTGTCGGGTGGATAGGCTGGTCGCGATCGACGTCCATCGAGCGGAGGAATGACGAGCGTGTCGGAGTCCGAACGGAGAGTCCCCGCCGACAAGCTCACCGTTGCGCGACGTCGGGAGCACGGTGGTGTGGCCGGAGGCACCGTTGACGACCTGGTGGTGACCGAACCCGTCGTCGGTTCGCCGACGATGACGGTGCGCGAGGCGGCGGCGCTGATGACGCAACGGCGACAGGACTACGTGCTGATCCCGTTGCGTGAGCACGGGTACGGAATGCTGACCGATGCCGACATCCGGGCGCGCGTCGTCGCGGCCGGGCGTGGGATCGACACCCCGGTGGGCGATCTGGTGACCGAGCCGGTCCCGGTCGTGTACCGGGACACCGCAGCGGTCGACGCCCTGACCGAGTTGCTCGATCGCGAGCTCACCGCGATGCCGGTCGTGGACCCCGCCGGCCGGGTGGTCGGTGTCGTTGCCGCGGCCGATTTCGTCGCCGCGCCGTCCGGACCGGGCATGTCCCTGCGCGGACAGGTGTCACGTGCCGCCAACGTCGACGATCTCCAGACGCGGGCCCGGCGCGTCCCGTATCTGATGGCCGACCTGCTCCGCCGCGGACAGCCCGTTCACGAGATCACCGCGGTGGCATCACTGATCCATGACGCCGTCGTCCGCCGGGCGCTCGTGCTCGTCCTCGATCGACATCCGGATCTCGACCCCGATGCGGTGACCTGGCTGTCGCTGGGCAGCAACGCCCGTCGGGAACCGGTGCTCACCTCCGACATGGACTCCGCGGTCTCCTTCGACGATGGAGTCGGTGATGACCGGGTTCCGCTGTACCGCGCTGCCTTCGCCGAGGTCGACGAGATCCTGCGTGGTGCCGGGATGGCGATCGACGAGAACGGTGCGATCGCGTCGAAGCCGTTGTTCGCGCGGACCCATGCCCAGTGGCGTGCGGCGGCGCGGAGTTGGATCGAGTCGCCGCTGGAGAACAAGGGCATGATCTTCACCTCCCTGTTGCTCGACGGACGTCCGATCTGGGGCGATCAGGGGCTGTCCGCGGTCGGGGAGGTGTTCGCCGACCTGCGATCCAATCCCGGCACTATGGGATTGCTGCTCGCGGAGGCGTTGTCCTACAAGGCGCGTTTCCGTTCGATGCGAGACGTCCTGGCTCGGCGGGGCGACACGTTCGACATCAAATCGCACGCCCTCACACCCTTGATCAATATCGCCCGCTGGGCGGCACTGTCTGTCGAGTCCACCGAGCTGGACACGCGATCGCGCCTGGCTGCCGCCCAGGGCAGTCCGATGCTGCCCGGGGATCAGGCGGCCGGCCTGATCGAGGTGTTCGACGTGCTGCAGCGGGTCCGGCTCGGCTACCAGGTCGCGCAGTTCGACCGCGGCGAGCCGGTGACGGACCTGCTGGACATGAAGAGGCTGTCCCCGTTGGACCGCAGCCTGCTCGCGCAGGCGGTTCGGGAGATCGCCGGCGTCCAGCGCCGGATGACGAACATGAGCCAATACCTGCCGGTCGCCGAGTAGACGAGCGGATTCGATCACATGTGCCTCATCCTGTTCGCCTGGAACGCCCATCCCGATCTCGGCCTCGTCGTGGCCGCGAACCGCGACGAGTACCACCGCCGCAAGACACGTGCACTGGCGCGCTGGTCGGATGTGCCCATCATCGCCGGGCGCGACGCGCTCGCCGGTGGGACGTGGATGGGTGTCAGCGCCGACGACCCCACGCGTGTCGCGATGGTGACCAACGTCCGAGCCGGCAAACCGGCCCCGCCCGGACCGCACTCACGCGGCGAACTACCGACCCAATTTCTTTCCGGCACCGACACTCCCGAGCGGTTCGCGCGGTGGGTGGCCGCACAGGGCGACCGGTATCAGCCGGTGAATCTGCTCGTGGCCGACCGGCACGAACTCTGGTGGGTGACCAACCATCCACGACCGCATGCCGAACGGGTCAGCGACGGTGTCCACGGGCTGTCCAACGGCCTTCTGGACAACGAGTGGCCGAAGGTGGCCGACGGACGGCGCAGGATGGCGGACCTGGTAGCGCAGGATCTCGGTACGCCGTCGGTCGAGCCGTATCTGGATCTGCTGTCGGACCGGCACCGGCCTCCGGATGAGCAATTACCGGACACCGGTGTCGGACTCGACCGTGAGCGCGATCTGTCGCCGATGTTCATCGACATGCGTGGTTACGGCACGCGGGCCTCGACGGTACTCAGAGTCGGCCGAGACGGCCACGGCGACATCACGGAGCGACGCTTCACCTGGCGGGGTCGTCGGCGTGGGACCACGACGATCCGGTTCTGAGATCCGGTCGCAGGTGGACTCTCTCGTGTCGCACGTGGTCTCGATACACGTCTCGCCTAGCGGCTTGACGCTACTCGACCAGCGGAAACGCCTCGCAGGTGTGAAGTCCTGCCGGTTGCAGAGTCGCGGGCGCGCACTCCCGCTGGTCGAGTCGTCGCGAGCCGCCAGGCGAGCGGCGTATCGAGACCTCGGGATAAGGCCTGCGGCTAGGCCACGGGCGATGCCGCTACCGGGATGTCGAGTGCCGCACCGACCTCGGGTGTGAACAATTCGCCCGCGTGGGTGCTCAGGCCTGCGGCCAGAGAGGCATCGTCCCGGCACGCCTGCTCCCAGCCCTTGTCGGCAAGCCGCAGCACGTAGGGGAGCGTCGCCCCGGTGAGTGCGAGGGTTGAGGTGCGGGCGACGGTACCCGGCATGTTGGCGACGCAGTAGAAGACGGTGTCGTGCACCGTGAAGGTGGGATCGTCGTGCGTGGTGGGACGCGAGTCCTCGAAGCATCCGCCCTGGTCGATGGCGATGTCCACCAACACGGCGCCCGGCTTCATCTGCGCGACAAGGCTGTTGGGGACCAGGACCGGCGCCTTGGCACCCGGCACCAGGACGGCACCGATCACGAGGTCGGCCTCGCGGACGGCCTCGGCCAGAGCGAGCGCGGTGCTGTACCGGGTGTGGACCCGGCCCGCGAAGCGGGCGTCGATGGCACGCAGTTTGCTGATGTCGAGGTCGAACACGGTGACCTGTGCACCCATGCCGACGGCGATGGTGGCCGCGTTGACGCCGCTGACCCCACCGCCGATCACGACGACGTTCGCCGGTTCGGTACCCGGGACACCGCCCATGAGAACCCCGCGACCACCCTCGGACCGCATCAGGTGGTACGCGCCGACCTGCGGTGCGAGCCGACCGGCGACCTCGCTCATCGGTGCGAGCAGGGGTAGGGAGCCGTCGGCGGCGCGGACGGTCTCGTAGGCGATCGACGTGGTCTCGGACTCCAGCAAGGCCTCGGTGCACGGCCGGCTGGCCGCCAGGTGCAGGTAGGTGAACAGGGTCTGACCCTCGCGCAGCAGCGGGTACTCGGATGCGATGGGTTCCTTGACCTTCAGAAGCAGATCGGCCTGCTCCCACACCTGCTCCGCGGTCGACAGGATCTGTGCGCCCGCCTCTTTGTACTCGTTGTCATGGATGGACGAACCCTCGCCGGCCCCCGCCTGGATCACGACCTCGTGGCCGCGATTGTGCAGTTCGGCGACCCCGGCCGGGGTGATGGCGACGCGGTACTCGTTGTTCTTGATCTCGGTGGGGATTCCGACGCGCATGACGGCTCTCCTGTGTGGTCGTGGGGCGCGGGCGTGTGTGATTTCAGCGTGAAGGAACATCGGAAATCACACAACATCTGTGCAGATAATTCTCTAGAATAGGCCTTTCTCGAAGATTGATCAGCGTGTGGAGGTTTGATGGCCGTTCAACCGAAGGATGTTCGGGCAGCCGACCAGCTGCTGGACGACACCGACCGGACACTGCTGCGCCTACTGCAGACCGATGCCCGGATGCCCAACAGCGAATTGGCGACCCGCGCCGGGATCGCGGCGTCCACCTGCCACGGCCGGGTGCGTCGTCTCATCGACCTCGGCGTGATCCGCGGCTTTTTCGCCGACGTCGATCCGGCGTCGGTGGGCCGTCCGTTGCGGGCCATGGTGGCGGTCAGCCTGCAGGCCGACGCCCGCGGCGAGATCCGGCACTTCGTCGGCGAGATCGAACGTCACGACGAGGTCATCGACGTCTTCTTCCTGGCCGGTACCGACGACTATCTGCTTCACGTGGCCACCGCCGACACCGAGGCGCTGCGTCAGTTCGTGGAGATGCTCAACGCCCGGCGTGAGGTGGCCGGCACGACCACCTCACTCGTGTTCGAGCATCGCCGAGGTGGTGCGCCGATCTTCTGAACATCGACGCGCCATAGAATCGGCTCGACCACTGCTACGCGAACGAAGGGACTTCTCACGATGTCAGGCGATCTCCGGGTCGGAGTGCTAGGCAGTGGAGGCAAGGTGGGACAGGCCATCGTCGCCGCCGTCGAGGCCGCCGACGACCTCACCTACACGGTCGGCGTCGACAAGGGCGACCCGCTCGAATCCTTCACCGAATCGAACACCGCGGTGGTCGTCGACTTCACTCATCCGAGCGTGGTGATGGACAACCTGAAGTTCCTCATCCACAACGGCATCAATGCCGTCGTCGGCACCACCGGCTTCACCGACGAGCGATTGGACCAGGTGCGGGGTTGGCTTGCCGACAATCCTGGCGTTGGCGTGCTCATCGCACCGAACTTCGCGATCGGGGCGGTTCTGTCGATGCGTTTCGCCGCGCAGGCCGCACGCTTCTATGACTCGGTCGAGGTCATCGAGCTGCACCATCCACACAAGGCCGACGCGCCGTCGGGTACCGCGTACCGGACCGCGGCGCTGATCGCGCAGGCACGTGCGGACGCCGGCGTGGGCCCGAGCCCCGACGCGACGACCGACGAGCTCGACGGTGCGCGGGGAGCCGAGGTCGACGGCGTGCGCGTGCATTCGGTGCGCCTGGCCGGACTCGTCGCACACCAGGAGGTCATCCTCGGCACCGAGGGGGAGACCCTGACCATCCGGCACGACTCGCTCGACCGCACGTCCTTCGCGCCGGGCGTGCTGCTCGGGGTTCGGGAGATCGGCGGACGTCCGGGTCTGACGGTCGGTCTCGAACAGTTGATGGACCTCTGAGCCGGCGACGAACCCGCACCGACATGGCCGACCCGCAAAAACGTGACCCCCAGAAACGTGACCCACAGAAACGTGACCCACAGAAACGTGACGCCCGCCCGATCGTCTGGATGATCGGCTTCCTGGTGGTCGCGCTCATCGTGTACTTCGTCATCCTGGGCGAACGCGGCGTCGACCTGATCTCGTCGGGCACCGTGGCGGGTATCGGGATCGGTGTCGGTGTGCTGATCCTGCCGGTCATCGGCGCATGGCTGATCTTCGCGACGCTGCGCGCCGGCCTCGAGCATCAGCGGCTGGCCCGGATCATGGCGGAAGAGGGTCGCGAGCTCGATGTGTCCGACCTGCCGCGTCGACCGTCCGGGCGGATCGAACGCGATGCCGCCGACGAGCTGTTCGCGCAGGTCAAGGCCGAGTGGGAAGCCGATCCGTCCGATTGGCACAACACCTACCGGATCGCCCGGGCCTACGACTACGCCGGGGACCGAAGCCGGGCCCGCCAGATGATGAAACGTGCGGTCGCGCAGTACAAGGGGGACGAGTGAGCACCCTGCTGGTCATCCACCACACGCCCTCACCCCACTGTCAGGAGATGTTCGAGGCGGTGATCTCCGGCGCGACCGATCCGGAGATCGAGGGGGTCGAGGTCGTACGGCGCGCGGCGCTGTCGGTGACGGCGACCGACATGCTGGCCGCCGACGGCTATCTGCTGGGTACGCCCGCCAACCTCGGTTACATCAGCGGCGCCCTCAAACACGCCTTCGACAGCACGTACTACCAGATCCTCGACTCGACCCAAGGTCGTCCGTTCGGGCTGTACCTGCACGGGAACCAGGGGACCGAGGGAGCGGCCAAGGCCGTGGATGCGATCACCACCGGCCTGGGCTGGGTGAAGGCGGCCGAGTACGTGGTGGTGTCAGGAGCGCCGACCAAGGAGGACCGTGAAGCCTGCTGGGAGTTGGGCGCGACCGTTGCGGCCCAGCTGATGGAGTAGTCGGGTTCGAGGTCGGTCCGGTCGCACGCCCGCACGGACGTGTGCGGTCCGCGCGTGTCGGTGAGGCTGGCGCGGGTCGGACGGGCTCGCGCGGGTGGTTGAGCGCCCGCGCAAGCACGCTGGACCCGCGGCCACAAGCACGACCCGCGTGCGCGGACCGGCAGACCGGGCGGCGATGCGCGGCGCTGCTGCCGACGGCCTCTAGACTGACACCGTGACCACGGCCATCCGAGACATCACACCTGCGGGCGACATCCCGACGCCCTACGAGGATCTGCTGCGGTTGGTTCTCGAGTCGGGAACGCCCAAGTCCGATCGCACCGGCACGGGGACCCGCAGTCTGTTCGGTCATCAGCTGCGCTACGACCTCGCTGAGGGTTTCCCGCTGATCACCACCAAGAAGGTGCACCTCAAGTCGATCGTCTACGAGTTGCTGTGGTTCCTGCGGGGTGACTCGAATGTGCGCTGGTTGCAGGAGCGCGGGGTGACCATCTGGGATGAGTGGGCCGACGCCGACGGCGACCTCGGTCCGGTCTACGGGGTTCAGTGGCGCAGTTGGCCGACCCCGTCGGGGGATCACATCGACCAGATCTCGGCCGCCCTCGACCTCCTGAAGTCCAATCCCGACTCGCGCCGCAACATCGTCTCCGCCTGGAACGTCGGCGAGATCCCGCAGATGGCGCTGCCGCCGTGTCACGCGTTCTTCCAGTTCTATGTGGCCGACGGCAGACTCTCGTGCCAGCTCTACCAGCGCAGCGCCGACCTCTTTCTCGGTGTCCCGTTCAACATCGCGTCCTACGCGCTGCTGACCCACATGATGGCCCAGCAGGCCGACCTCGAGGTCGGCGAGTTCGTCTGGACCGGCGGTGACTGCCACATCTACGACAATCACGTGGAGCAGGTCCGCCGCCAACTGTCGCGTGAGCCGTATCCCTACCCGAAACTCGAACTGCGGCATCGTGATTCGATCTATGACTACGAGTTCGACGACATCGCTGTTCTCGACTACCGATCGCACCCGGGGATCAAGGCCCCGGTCGCAGTCTGATGGCCACCACCGTCACACTCGTCTGGGCGCAGGATCGCGTCGGGGCGATCGGGCGCGCCAACACGATTCCGTGGCATGTGCCCGAGGACATGCGGCGATTCCGGGAGTTGACCGGCGGCGGCCCGGTCGTGATGGGGCGTCGAACGTGGGAGTCGCTGCCGCCGCGGTTCCGACCGTTGCCGGGGCGTCGCAACGTCGTGGTCAGCCGTTCGGGTGCCTTTGTCGCCGACGGCGCCGAGGTCGTCCACACCGTCGAGGAGGCACTCGATCTGATCGACGGGCCGGTCGCGGTCATCGGCGGCGGCCAGATCTACGAGATGGCGATCGGGTTGGCCACCCACCTGCGCATCACCGAGATCGACATGCTGGTCGACGCCGCTGATGCCTTCGCCCCGGAGATCGACCCCTATGCGTGGGATGCCGCGGATATGGGGGACTGGCAGACGTCCTCGACCGGTATCCGGTACCGGTTCGTCGACTACGTGCGGCACGCCCTCGTTCGCGGATGAGTCGCGACCTCTCGGCCACGCAGGCTCGGCGGATCGCCCTCGCTGCACAGGGATTCACCGACAAACCGCCGGCCGCAGCACCCACCACGACGCATCTGCGCCGGGTCGTCGGGCGCACCGGACTACTGCAGATGGACTCGGTGAACATTGTCGTGCGGGCACACTACATGCCGATGTTCAGTCGCGTCGGACCCTACGACCGTGACCTTCTCGAACGTGCCGCGTGGCGACCCCGGCGCGGCAACCGGCTCCTCGTCGAGTACTGGGCGCATGAGGCCGCCCTGATACCCATCGACGACTGGCCGCTGTTCGGTTGGCGTAGAGACGAATTCAGAGACGGGCGATACCGCTACACGCGCGACGTCATGCGACGCAGCCGAGACCTGGCACGCGACGTCCACGACGTCATTCTCGACGCCGGGCCGAGCACACCGAAACAGATCGAGGATCGGCTCGGCATCGAACGTCCCGCCGGGGTGCCCGGCGGATGGTGGCATCGCGGTGAGGTCAAGCATGTGTGCGAGGCCATGTTCGCCGCCGGTGACCTGTCCGCCGTGCGGAACGGGAATTTCGTCCGGCACTACGATCTCGCCGAACGGGTCATCGGTAAGGACATCGCGGGGCGGCAACTCGACAAGGTCGACGCCCACCGCGAGCTGACGGCGCGGGCGGCAAGGTCATTGGGAGTGGCGACGCTCGCCGACCTCGCCGACTACTACCGGATGAAGACGGCGGACGTTCGGCCCGCGGTCGACGCTCTGGTCGAGGCCGGTGCGTTGACACCGGCGACCGTCGAAGGATGGCGCGACCAGGCCTACCTCGATGCCCAGGCGGTCGTGCCACGAAAGGTGGATCGCACCGCGATCCTCTCGCCGTTCGATCCGTTGGTGTTCTACCGGCCGCGCGCCGAACGGCTCTTCGACTTCCACTACCGGATCGAGATCTACGTACCCGAGCACAAGCGGGTCCACGGCTACTACGTGCTGCCCTACCTGATGGGCGACGACATCGCCGGCCGCGTCGACCTCAAGGCGGACCGCAAGTCCGGGGCGCTTCTGGTCCTGGGTGCCTACGTCGAGGAGGGGCGATCCACAGTGGCTGTTGCCGAACGACTCTCGGCCGATCTGCGGGAGATGGCGAAGTGGCTGGGCCTCGACCGGGTCGAGGTCGGTGACCGTGGCGATCTCGCCGCCGCACTGGGCGGCGAGATCGGCTCGGGGTGACCGCTCAGGCGATGCGTACGACCATCTTGCCGGTGTTCTCGCCACGCATCAGGCCGAGGAACGCGTCGACCGCATTGTCGATGCCGTCCACCACGGTCTCGTCGTGCACCACATCGCCGGCGGCAAACCACTGACTCATCGTCTCGGTGAACTCGCCGAGCTTGTCGAAGTGACGGCCGATGGTGAACCCGGTCAGCGTCAGGCCGCGGGTGATGATGTTCGCCATGTTCCGCGGCCCCGGCGTGGGGGTCGTGCTGTTGTACTGCGCGATCGCACCGCACAGGGCCGCCCGTCCGCCGTCGTTGAAGGAGTCGAGTGCCGCCTCGAGATGATCGCCGCCGACGTTGTCGAAGTAGACGTCGATCCCGTCCGGTGCGGCCTCGCGCAGCTGTTTGCGAACCGACGGTTCGTCCTTGTAGTTGAAGGCCGTGTCGTAACCGTAGCGGTCGGTGAGCAGGGCGACCTTCTTGGCCGAGCCGGCTGAACCGATGACCCGCTTGGCGCCCTTGAGGCGGGCGATCTGACCGGCTGCGGTACCGACCGCGCCTGCGGCGCCCGAGATGAAGACGGTGTCACCCGGCCGCATCCCGGCGATGGTCAACAGCCCGACGTACGCGGTCAGGCCGGTCATGCCGAGCATGCCCAGATAGACCGACGTCGAAACGCCCGCGGGTGGCTCCGGGAGAGTACGGAAACCGCCGGCGTCCTCCTGCACCACATCACGCCAGCCGTACTGGTGGGTCACCAGGGCTCCGACCGGGAGGCTGTCGACGGTGGTCTCGACGACCCGACCGACGGCACCGCCGGTCATGGTCTCGTCGAGTACGAACGGCGGTATGTAGCTGCGGGCGTCGACCATCCGACCGCGCATGTAGGGGTCCACCGAGATGAACTCGTTGACCACACGGACCTGGCCGGGCTCGAGTTCGCCGTACTCGACCTCGACCGTGCGGAAGTCCTCGGAGCTGGGCCAGCCGGTCGGCCGGTTCACGAGCTGGATCTGGGTGCTGGTCTGAGACATCACTGCCTTTCGGGTCGATCGGTCAGTATTTTGAACTGATCGTTACACAATACGGCTATACTCGACCACGACACAACCAACGAGGCCACGCACGGAGGTGAGCATGGGTCGCAGACCGGGGTACGACACCGCCGAGGTCGTCGCCGCTGCGCGGAATCTCTTCTGGAAGAGGGGTTTCGACGCGGTATCGGTGGCCGATGTGGAACAGGCCACCGGATTGTCCCGGTCCAGCCTCTACAACGCGTTCGGGAGCATGCGAGGTCTGTTCGATGTCGCGGTACAGGACTATCTCGACATCGTCGTCCGTCCACGCCTGCGCCCCTTTCGGGCCGACGCGGTGGCTCCCGAAGCGCTCGGCGACTATCTCACCGGCCTCGCGCACGCGATGTCTGTCCTGGGTGACGAGGGTGGTGAGCCGACCGGATGCCTGCTCGTCGGGACCGCGGCCACCTCGCTCGGCGACGACCGCGCGGTCCGGGATGTGATCGCCGCCTATCACGCCGAACTGATCGAGGCGCTCACCGCCGGTGTCCGGGCACGATTCCCGGAGGCCGACGGCGAGGCGGTGGCCGCACGTTCGTCGTCGATTGCCGGCGCTGTCATCGCCGCGATGACGCTGGCCCGGGTGAACATCGCAGAGGCGCTCCGCCTGCTTGACGTGACCGCGGCCGCTGTCGCCGTCGACGGGTGTTGACGCCGGTCAACCCAGCGACGCGGCCGCCTCGTCGGGATGACATGCTCGTGTGCGACACGCGAAGGCGGACGTATCCGACAGGAGGCTGAGATGGCGGTTTCGTATCAGGACAAGGACTACCGCTTGGTGATGTTCGATCTCGACGACACCCTGGCGCCGTCCAAGAGCCCGATGGCCGACGACATGCTCGCTCTCATGCGCCGCATGCTCGACCGCAGCCTGGGCTGCATCATCTCCGGAGGCCGGTTCGAGCAGTTCGACACTCAGGTTCTCGCGCGGCTCGGGGAGTTCGACGCCATCGGAAACCTGCATCTGATGCCCACGTGCGGCACCCAGTACGTGCGATGGTCGGGCAGCGAGTGGGAGACCGTCTACGCCGAATACCTGACCGACGAGGAGAAGAAGCGCACCCTCGAGGTCCTCGAAACAGGTGCGAAGGAACTCGGCTTGTGGGAGGCGAAGACCTGGGGCCCGATCCTGGAGGACCGGGGCAGCCAGATCACCTTCAGTGCGCTCGGCCAGTCGGCGCCGGTCGACGCGAAGGCGGCCTGGGATCCGGATGGCGCGAAGAAGGAGGCCCTGCGCGCGTACGGTGCCGAACGCCTGCCTGATCTCGAGGTGCGCAGCGGTGGTTCCACATCCGTCGACGTGACCAGGAAGGGCATCGACAAGGCATACGGCGCCCGGAAGCTGATGGACATCCTCGGGCTCGGCGTCGACGACATCCTCTTCTTCGGCGACCGGCTCGACGAGGGCGGCAACGACCGTCCGGTGAAGGATCTCGGCATCGAGTCGATCGCCGTCGACGGGTGGAAGGACACTTACGCGAAGTTGTCGGCGATCGTCGACGGCTGACCACCCGCTTCGGTGACGGGGGACCGGTCGTCGGTACAGGGTGGCGCCGACGATGCCGACCCCGTCGGTCCTACGGGCGGACGAGTAGCCCTGCCTTCAGCGCCTCGATGTCGGACTGGGTGAGGCCCAATCCCTTTCGCACATAACCGTCGAACCTGCCATAGGTCGACTCGGCGGCGGCGAACGACGCCCGCAGCCACGAGATGTTCACGCCGTTGAGCGGATCGTTCGTGGTGCTGTGGCGAAATGTGTTGCTGGCGAGATAATCCTGTTCGACGGTGGCACGGTCGACTCCCAGGATGGTGAGCAGGACCGCCGATGCCCAACCGGTGCGGTCCTTGCCGGCGGAGCAGTGGTAGAGAACGGTGTCGCCCTTGGCGGCGGTGATCTCGATGTCCAGCAGGGTCTTCCGGAACGCCTGGCGTGCGGCCGGGTCTGTGACGAACGCGCGATAGGACGCATTCATGTCGAACAGGCTCGTGGGTGGCTGCGAGCCCAGGACGTCGAAGGACTTCAGGGTCGCCCCTGCCACCGTACGATCCGGTTGGAGTGCGCGTTCGATCTGGGTGCGGAAGTCGACGATCGACGTCACGTGCGCGGCCGCCAGTTTCGCCTGATCGGCCGACGTGATCGACGTCAGGTTGTCGCTACGGATCACCCGCCCGTTGATCGCATGCCCGTCCACGGTGCGGTAGGCGGTGAACGTGCGGGTGTTCTGGGTGCCGGCGAGGTCGAACGCCGCTGGTGCGGGGATCGTCTGTGTCGGGACCGCCGATGCCGGGGCGAGCGTGGTCGTTGCCACCGTGGGAGCACCGACGACCACAAGGGCGGTAACGGTACCCATGAGACGTCGGGTGACGGGGTGGGCGTGGCGAGAACGGTTCATCTCGGACCTTTCGTGCTGTGGAAACGTGGTGCGACGAGCCGACGCGGACGACGTGCCGGTCGACATCGTGGTCGGAGGTGTCAGTCGACCGGACCGGCGACTGACTGTACGCGTTGGGTTCCCGACCTCACGCGGAAGGATCGGGCGTGGTAGCGGGCTGTCTGCGGGTCGGTCTTGTCGGCGAGGAAGTACCAGTCCATCTGGGCCGCGGCGGGCGTCACCGTGAGCACTGCGTATCCGTGTGCATCGAAGTCGTTCCATCGAACGTGGCGGTTGGCCGTCATGATCGCCGCGGGTACCGCATTGCCGACGGTGTGCTCGGGCACCTTGAGGATGTCGTCGATGTTGGATGACGTCACCGACGGCACCACCAGCTCGGTGGCCACTGATCCGGCGGCGGGATAGTCGGCCGCGTCAACCGGTATGTCGCAGGCCCAGGAGGAGTGGATGTCGCCGGTGATGAAGACCACGTTGTCGACGCCATGGTCGCGAATCTGTCGGAGGAGTCGTCGCCGGTCGGCGGTGTAGCCGTCCCACTGGTCGGCGTTGTACGGCACCCCGGCTGCAGGCAATCCGAGCATCTCGGTGAGCGCCGCGGTGTTCCGGGGATCGAGTGGCGGGATGAGCACAGGCGAGATCATCACCGGGTTGCCGACGATCTGCCAGCGTGTTGTCGACGACGTCAGACCACCAGTGAGCCAACGCATCTGGTCGGCACCGGTGATACTGCGCCGTGGGTCGTCGATGCGCCGCGAGGTGGCCGACACCTGCCGGTCGCGGTAGGTGCGCAGGTCGAGCATCGACAGTTCGAGCAGCCGACCATAACGGAGTCGGCGGTAGAGGTGTCGACCGTTGCCCACGGCGTCGGGACGCACCGGCATCCACTCGAAGTAGGCTCTCTCCGACGCGGCCTTGCGGGCAGTCCACGGTCCCTCGCTCGGGTCATGGTTCTCCGCGCCGCCGGCCCACGAGTCGTTGGCGGATTCGTGGTCATCCCAGGTGCAGATCCACGGGAGCAGCCGATGCAACTCGACGAGGTCGGGATCGGTCTTGTACGTGCCATGCCGAATTCGGTAGTCGCGCAGCGTCACCGTCTCATTGGCCGGTTCGACACGCCGGACGGTGCCGGACTTACCGGTGTAACCACCGGTTTCGTACTCGTAGAAGTAGTCGCCGAGGTGGACGATGGCGGCGAGGTCGCGGTGTGCCCGCAGGTGGCGGTAGGCGGCGAAATAGCCGGCCTCCCAGTTGGAACAGGAAACCACGCCGAAGCGCACCCGGGAGATCTCGGCGCCGGCTGCCGGTGCGGTGCGGGTATGTCCCACGGCGGAGACGGCGCCCGCCGCAGATCCCGACTGGCTTCGGAATCGGTACGCGTACCGTGTGTCGGGCGCCAACCCGGTGACGTCGACCTTCACCGTGTGGTCGGACGCGGCCGAGGTCGAGACGGTTCCCGAGGCGGCGATCTGTGTGAACGACGTGTCGCGTGCGATCTCCCAGGCCACATCGGTGGCGGGTCCCAGCCCCGAACCCGGTTGCGCCGCCGCGGTGGGCGTCACGCGTGTCCAGAGGATGACTCCGTCGGGCAGGGGGTCGCCGGACGCCACGCCGTGCGCGAACACCTGCTCAGCTCTTCTCGGAGCGGCCGTGGCACGACCGGCCACGACGACCGGCAGTGCCGCGCCGGTGGCGGCGATGCCGGAGCGCAGGAAGGCCCGGCGGGGAGTGCCCGCCCGCGGGCCCTGCGGGCGGTCTGGATGAGCGGACATGAATCCCCCGAATCTGTGGTCACCGGTTCTCTGGAGCCTATGGCCTGAGTGCCGGTGGCTGCTGACACATCGCCGATCATCATGCGGCATACGAAGCGGTGGAAGCGAGCGCCTGCATCATGGGTCCGCTCGGCCGCGCTGGCGCTTTGCCGTCTGGTCGCCGAACGTTCACCTGCCGTCGGCTGTCGACGACCGCGACCTCTGTCGGCGATCACGGTCGACGGTCAGGTCGGCCGAGGTTCGCCGGCAGCCGCAACGGATCACTCTTCGCGTCGGCGGTGCGGGTTCCCGAGTCGAGCCGTCACGACCACCACCAAGTGGGCCGGATCGTAGAGAGATCCGGAATGGATTGCCGGACAGATGATCGGCCGACGAGGCAACTGCCGCGCAGGCGCCAGGTCTTGTCGGTGGATTCCGATCTGTGGTTTCTGATGACGGGCTGATGTTGTCGTCCTGTCGGTCTGTATTGCGTGTGCGAGCGTCACGAAGGGGGGTGTGGTGTTCTCTTATTCTGATTCGGTTGCTGATGATTTGGTTATGTCGTCGGCCGGGTCGGCGGATCTGGTGGCCGAGGCGTGTGCTGCGTTGCGGTTGAGTCGTCAAGCGCAGGCGCGGGCGTTGTTGTTGGCCTTTCGGATCGGTGAGCAGGTGCATGACGATCTGATGGTGGCGTTGGGTCCGCGCGCGCAGATGAAGGTGCGTCGTCATGCGGAGAAGGCGGCGGTGGGGGAGATCTCGCTGCAGTTGGGGTTGTCGCGGACCAAGGCCGGCAAATGGTATCGGTTGGGGTCGGCGTTGCAGCATCGGCCGAAGCTGCGGATGGCGTATCTCGACGGTGATTACAGCACCAATCGGTTGTCGGAGTTGGTGCATTTTGTCGAAGCGGCACCCGATGTCACACAACACGATTCGACTCCCGACACGGACACCGCGGGCTCAGGTGGCGGTGACGACGACTCTGCCACCGACACCGACACCGGCATCGACACCGACATCGACGCCGAGCCTGCGACGTCCGATCCGGCCGACACGTCCGATCCGGCTGACACCTCTGATCCGGCTGACACGTCCGATCCGGCTGACACGTCCGATCCGGCTGACACCGCCGAGCCGGTCACTGATGTGGAGGACATTGCTCTGAAGTATGGGGCGCGTCCGACGACGGACACGGTGTTGCGCGATGAGTTGGCCGGGGTGGCGATCGGGCTGGATCCGGAGGGGGCGGCCGAAGCACGCAGGGAGTTCGGGCGGGCGTGGCAGAACGTGACCGTGACCAATGACAGTTCCGGGCACGCCAATATCGACGCCTGTGTGCCGGCCGAGTACGGGGTGTTTCTACGTGAGGGGATCGCGGCGTTGCTGCGTGCGCTGGTGTGTCGGCGCGATCCGCGCACGCTGGGTCAACAGCGGGTCGACGCGTTGGCCGAACTCATCAGTGTCCCCGGTGTGCGGCTGACGTGTCGGTGTGGCGACGACGACTGCCCGGCCGGCGGCGGTCCGGCCGGTCCTAGCTGTGGGCCGACCGGTCCGTCCCAGCCCCCCGCACCCGACGGCGACGGCGATGGAGCCGGCGACGATGTGCCCGATAGTGGCGGGTCACCCGACCGTGATGACTGCGCTGACGGTGGCGGCACGATCGAAGCAGATGAGCCTGCCGGGATCGATGATTCACCCGAGCGCGACGATTCAGCGGATGGCGGCGATTCAGTCGACGGCAGCACAGTCGAGGACGGCGCGCCGGACCATTGCCCCGCAACCGATTCCGAGGCGAACCAAGATCACGAAGCGGACCCCGCGGTCAGCCCTGCGCCGGCGCCGTGGACGTTGGTGCTGGATCCGGTCGGCGAAGAGGTGCCCCGACTGCGTGGCTACGGGATGATCGACCCTGCCAAGGCGACCGACCTCGCCGATCGGGCCACCGTGATCACCCTGCCGGACAACCAGAATCGCCGCCCATCCGGGCTGATCGTGGTTGGTGAGCGCGGGCCGGCGCCACCGGTGGATCCGTGCGGGCATGGCGGGCACGACCTGCCGTCGCCGGGAGCGCTCACCTATGCGCCGTCGGCGAGGTTGCGTGAGCAGATTCTGCTGTCGGATCTGTACTGTCGATACCCGTTCTGCGGCCGACCTGCTCACGAATGCGAGCTCGACCATCTGGTGAAGTTTCGGCCCGGCGAGCCGCTCGCCGGTGGCTGGACCGTGCCCGAGAACCTGGTGCCGTTGTGTCGGCCCGATCATCAGCGCAAACACCTGGGGTTCTGAACAGTTCGTTGGTTTGTGAGTAGACGTGATCGAAGGTGTGTATTTGTTGGCGTGTGTAGTTGGCTGTGTGGGCGCGGTCGCAGGGTGTTCATCGGTGGACGGCGTATCGGTGGTTTCGTGAGGGTTGTATGCCGGTTCCTGCTCGGCGGTTGGGGTCGGGGACGATGTGGGTGGTGACTTCGGTCACCGAGCCTGTTGGTCGGGCTGTTGTGTGTGCGCGGGTGTCCTGGCATGACCAGCGGGCTGATCTGGACCGGCAGGTCGCGTGGGTGAGTGAGTGGGCCACGGTCAATGGGCACACGGTTGGCGAGGTCGTGTCCGAGGTCGGCTCGGGCTTGAATGGCAAGCGGCCGAAGATTCGGCGGGTGTTGTCGGACCCGTCTGCAACAGTGGTGATCGTGGGGCACAGGGACCGTCTGGCGCGGTTCGGGGTCGAGCACCTCGACGCTGCATTGTCGGTGCAGGGCCGTCGTATTGTGGTGGCCGACGACGGCGAGAGTGACGATGATCTGGTCCGCGACATGATCGAGGTCCTGGCGTCGATGTGTGCCCGCCTGTACGGGCGGCGAGGAGCACGCAACCGGGCCATGCGGGCGGTCGCCGCGGCGAAGCAACCCGACGCGTGGGCTGTGTGATGGCCGTGAGGTTCCAGATTCCGGACGGGCATGTGCTACAGGCGTACCAGTACGCACTCGATCCGTCCGATGGGCAGGTCGGGGTGTTGGAGTCGCATGCTGGTGGTGCGCGGTTCGCATACAACACGATGCTGCGGGCGGTGAAGGCGAATCTGTCGCAGCGGGAGGCCGAGAAGTCCTACGGGATCGCTCCTGAGGACCTGACCCCGTCGCTGAGGTGGTCGTTCCAGTCATTGCGGAATGAGTTCAACCGCCGCAAGCACCAGGTGGCCCTCGACGAGGACGGGTTGCCGTGGTGGCCGGTGAACTCGAAGGAGGCCTACGCCGGGGCGTGCAGGAACCTATCGGAGGCGTTGGCGAACTTCGATGCCAGCCGACAAGGCGCCCGTGGTGGTGCGCGTGTGGGGTTCGCGTCGTTTAAATCGAAACGGTCGACCCGCACGTTCACCTTCACCACCGGCGCAATCCGCGTCGAGCCTGACCGCCATCACGTGAGGTTGCCCAAACTCGGCGCTGTCCGGGTCCATGAGTCGACTCGCAAGCTCGCGCGGCGCCTGGAATCGGGTACGGCACGGATTCTCCGGGCCACAGTGCGATTCGAGCGCGGCCGGTGGCTGGTCAGCTTCACCTGTGTCGTCGCCCGCGCCGTGCAGCGGCCCCCACACGTCAAGCTGGTCGCACCGGTGGTCGGGATCGATCTGGGGGTGAAAGACCTTGTTGTCGCCGCGACCCCGGAGGGCAGGGAGGTGATGCGGGTTCGGGCACCGAAGGAACTCTGCCATGCCGGGCGGCGGTTGCGGGCGTTGCACCGCAAAGCGGCCCGCCAGCAGGGCCCGTGGGACGACCCCGCAGGTACGCCCCGGCAGGAGCCGTCGGCCGGGTGGCGGCGTACCCAACAGCAGCTCGCCCGCGAGCACGCGCGGGTCGCGACCCTGCGGCGTGACCGACTCCACAAACTCACCACCCGGTTGGCGCAGTCGTTCGAGGTGATCGGTACCGAGACGCTCGCGGTGAAGAACATGATGGCCGCCGGTAGTGCCCGCAAACGCGGGTTGAATCGTTCGATCGCTGATGCCGGGCTCGGTGAGTTCTTCGGGCAGCTCGACTACAAGACCGGCTGGTACGGCTCGACATGCGTGCGAGTCGATCGGTGGTATCCAAGCTCGAAGACGTGTTCTGGCTGCGGGTCAGTGAAAACCAAACTGGCCCTGTCAGAACGCCTCTACCAGTGCAGTAACGGCGACTGCGGGTTGCAGATCGATCGTGATCTCAACGCCGCAATCAACCTCGCACGCTATGCGCGAGCGGAGCACAGTGCCTGCTTCGACAATGGTGGAGCCGACCGTAAGACGACCGCTCCGGCGGCGCTGGTGGCGATGAAACCTGAATCCGGTAACGGAAGCGCCTCACCGCAAGGCGAGGCTGCCTGATGAACGAGCACACTCACCTTTGCTCACCAACAGGCAACGGATGTGGATACCGACCATGAACACCGACCGCACCATCGCCTGGCGGAACCCGGTCACCGGGCAAGTGCTTGTCACGTATCCGCGGTGACGGGCCCAGCGCGGGCGCATCCTCGCAGGCTCGGAGGCTCCTCAGGGGCCGGGTGGTGACGCTGGCAGGCTCGGAGGCTCCTCATGGCACGGGTGGTGACGCTCGCAAGCGCGCGCCACAGGGCGCCGCCCCGGAGTGACGCCTAGGGATTTCGGCGATCCCTAAGGAGGTCCGGAGCGGCGGCAGAGGACCGTCACGAAGGGTCCGTCACGTGGCTCGTTCCTCGCGGATCGAAGTGGGCGTCGGAGGGGTTCGGCGCACGCCGGGTCTGGCGCGCCGAGCCTCATCGGAGCACGATCTCTACCATGGCGACCTCGATGGACGAACTGACGATGTCCCGGTTGCACTCGCTGCGCTGGGCGGCGATGCATCGACGCGTGCGTGCATTCGTCGACGGCGACACGATCGTCGACTCGCACAACGCGATTCTCGTGTGGGAACCGGATCGGGTGGTCGGGTACTACGCCGTACCGGCCACAGATCTGGACGGGCGGGCGATGAACCCGGTTCCCATCACGCCCTCCACCGACCGGCCGCCCATCCTCACACCCGACAATGCTTTTTCGATCCACACGTGTCCGGGCACTGCCTGGGACATCCAGACACCGGCCCGAGTACTCGCCGAAGCCGGTTTCAGTCCAGAAGATCCCGATCTGGCCGACCACATCGTCCTCGACTGGGATGCCTTCGACGAATGGCGGGACGAGGAACAGGTGGCGCTCGCCCATCCGCACGACCCGTTCAAGCGGATCGACTGTCTGTCAACCAGCAGGCATGTCGTGGTCCGGGTGGGAGGGACCGTGATCGCGGACAGCCAGCGGCCGACACTGCTACTCGAGACCCACCTACCCCCGCGGCACTACATTCCGCGTGAGGATGTCCGGATGGATCTGCTTGTTCCGAGCGAGACGACCACAACGTGTGCATACAAAGGCCACGCCAGGTATTGGTCGGTGGCGGTCGACGGGCATGTCGAGTCCGACGTCGCGTGGAGCTACCCGCACCCGCTTCCGGATGGCGAACCCGTGCGCGATCTGATCTGCTTCTACGACCATCGCGTCGACGTCACGGTCCACCCGGCAGGGTGACCGACACGGTCCGGTGCGGCTGGTGGACAATCGACGGAGCCGTCCCGGCGAGAAGACGGGGCCCTGCGGCGCTGGAGGTGAGGAGGACCGTTGTCCGAGTTGGTACCGCTGAAGGTGCAGATGGTGGCTGCGACCGAGTTCACCCCGCCGCCGGACGTCGAGTGGAGTACCGACGCCGACGGCGGTGAAGCGCTGGTCGAATTCTCCGGTCGGGCGTGCTACCAGAGCTGGGACAAGCCGAATCCGCGGACGGCCACCAACGCCGGATATCTGCGCCACATCCTCGAGGTAGGGCACCTGTCGCTCCTCGAGCACGCGTCGGTGACCTTCTACATCACCGGTATCTCGCGGTCCTGCACCCATGAGCTGATCCGGCATCGGCACTTCTCGTACTCGCAGCTGTCTCAACGCTTCGTCCCCGAGCACGACTCCAATGTGGTCGCGCCACCGGCGATCCGTGGTGACACCGAACTCGAGGCGCTCTTCGCCGAGGCCACCGATGCGAGCCGCAAGGCCTACAGCGAGCTGCTCGACGCGTTGGAGGCCAAGTTCGCCGACGTCCCGAACGCGATCCTGCGCCGCAAGCAGGCGCGACAGGCGGCGCGGTCGGTGCTGCCCAACGCCACCGAGACCAAAATCGTCGTGACCGGCAATTATCGGGCCTGGCGCCACTTCGTCGGCATGCGCGCCACCGAGCACGCCGACGTCGAGATCCGTCAACTCGCGGTCGAGTGCCTACGGCAACTGATGCGGGTTGCGCCGACGGTCTTCGGAGACTTCGAGATCGGCACCCTCTCAGACGGAACCGAGGTCGCGACCTCGCCTTTTGTGCTCGAAGGCTGACCGGCGCGACACAGTCCGCCCGTATGCGTCAGCGCACTATGGAGCAGGTAGCCTTGAGCACCATGACCGCAGGCGCAGACCAGCTGCACACACACCCGTTCGGGACCATCGGCGTCGCCATGGTGACTCCGTTCACATCGGACGGTGCGCTGGATCTGGACAAGGCCGCAGAACTGGCCGATCACCTGGTGTCGAAGGGGTGCGACGGACTGATCGTGTCCGGCACGACCGGTGAGTCGCCGACCACAACGGTGCCCGAGAAACTGGACCTGCTGCGTGTCGTGCTGGACGCCGTGGGCGACCGCGCCCGCATCACCCAGGGCGCCGGCAGCTACGACACCGCCGAGAGCGTCCGGTTCTCCATCGAGGCGGAGAAGATCGGCGCCCACGGACTGCTGGTGGTGACCCCGTACTACTCCAAGCCCCCGCAAGCCGGTGTGCTCGCCCACTTCCGGACGATCGCCGATGCGACCGACCTGCCGGTGATGGTCTATGACATCCCCGGACGCTCGGTGGTTCCCGTCGCCAACGAGACCATGCTCGCACTCGCCGAACATCCACGGATCAAGGCTGTGAAGGACGCCAAGGGCGACCTGCATTCGGCCGCCGGGATCATCGCTTCCACCGATCTCGAGTACTTGTCCGGTGAGGATGCCCTGAACCTGCCGTGGCTGTCGGTCGGCGCGACCGGTTTCGTCAGCGTGATCGGACACCTTGTCGCAGACCGGTTGCGGGACATGCAGATCGCCTTCGACAAGGGTGACGTGGTCACCGCGCGCGACATCAACACGTCGATGCTGCCGCTGGTCAACGCGATGGGCCGGCTCGGCGGGGTGACCATGGTCAAGGCATCGCTGCGCATCCTCGGGTTCGACGTCGGTCATCCACGGTTACCCCAGGTGCCTGCCGACGGTCCTCAGATCGAGGCGCTCATCGCCGATCTGCGGGCAGCAGGTGTGTTGGACCGATGACCGAACCCCGCCGTCGCCGCAGTGCCCGTCGCCAGGCCGGCCCCCCGGCAACGCCCCCGGAACAACCGACCGAGAACACCGCCCGGGACACGCCGCCGAAGCAGCCCAAAGAGCAGTCGCAAGACGCCAAACACGCTGCGACACGACCGGATCGGCCACAGCCTGCCGCGGCACGTTCGGGTGGCGGCCGCCATGAACGGCGCCGCGGTGACAACCGCGGTCGGGGAAACCAGAGTGCGGCAACCGTGCCCGCCGTCGACCGGCTGGGCACCCCGCGCCGCGCGCCGCGGAACGGGCTGCGCATCGTCGCGCTCGGCGGAATCGGCGAAATCGGCCGCAACATGACGGTTTTCGAGTACGGCGGTCGCCTCCTGATCGTCGACTGCGGCGTCCTGTTCCCCGAGGATGCCCAGCCCGGCGTGGACCTGATCCTGCCCGACTTCACCTACATCGAAGACCGGATGGACGACGTCGACGCGATCATCCTCACGCACGGTCACGAGGATCACATCGGTGCGATCCCGTTCTTGCTGCGACTGCGCAGTGACATCCCTGTGATCGGGTCCAAGTTCACGCTGGCGCTGGTCGAGGCGAAGTGCCGCGAGCATCGCCTGCGGCCGAAGCTGATACAGGTCACCGAAGGCGAACGCACCACCCACGGGCCGTTCGAGTGTGAGTACTTCGCCGTCAACCATTCCATCCCGGATGCGATCGCGGTCGCGATCCGAACCGGGGCCGGCACCGTGCTCCACACCGGCGACATCAAGCTCGACCAGCTCCCGCTCGACGGCCGACTCACCGATCTCGCGGGATTCAGCCGGCTCGGCGACGAGGGTGTCGATCTGTTCCTGGTCGACTCGACCAACGCCGAGGTCCCCGGCTTCGTCACGCCCGAACGCGAGATCGGGGGAGTCCTCGATCAGGTGATCGGACGCGCCAAACAGCGAGTGATCGTGGCGTCCTTCGCAAGCCACGTGCACCGCATCCAGCAGATCGTCGACGTTGCCGACGCGCACAACCGGCGCATCTGCTTCGTCGGGCGGTCAATGGTGCGCAACATGCAGATCGCCCAGGATCTCGGCTACCTCACGGTGCCCGACGGTGTACTCGTCGACCTCGACACCGCCGCGACGCTGCCCGACCACCGGCTCGTGCTGATCTCGACCGGCTCCCAGGGAGAACCGCTGTCCGCCCTGTCGCGGATGGCCCGCGGCGAGCATCGGCAGATCAACATCCGCGCCGACGACCTGGTGGTGCTGGCGTCGTCACTGATCCCGGGCAACGAGAACTCGGTGTTCGCGGTGGTCAACGGGCTCGCGAAGCGAGGCGCCACGGTCATCACGCAGCAGAGTGCCAAGGTGCATGTCTCCGGACATGCGTCGGCCGGCGAATTGCTGTATCTCTACAACGCTGTTCGTCCGTCGAATGTGATGCCGGTGCACGGAGAGTGGCGGCACCTGCGGGCCAACGCCGCGCTGGCGGTGGCGACCGGGGTCGCCGAGGACCGGGTCGTGCTGGCCGAGGACGGCGTGGTCGTCGACCTCGTCGACGGCCGCGCGGAGATCGTCGGCCGGGTTCCCGTCGGCCACGTGTACGTCGACGGTCTGTCCGTCGGTGACGTCGGCGAATCGACCCTCTCGGAGCGACTCGTGCTCGGTGAGGGCGGGTTCATCGCCATCACCATCGCCATCGATGCGGCCACCGGACGAGCGGTCAGCGCGCCGGAGGTCTCCGGACGCGGATTCTCCGACGATCCCGACGCCTTGAAGGCGGCAGCGGACCTCGTCGATCAGGCGCTGGATGCGTTGGCCGCCGAAGGCGTGACGGACGCGCACCGGATCGCGCAGACCATTCGTCGGGTTGTCGGACGGTGGGTCGCCGACACGTATCGCCGTCGCCCGATGATCGTGCCGACCGTGCTCGCTGTCGGCGCCTGAGCGGCTCACGCGCCCGGGGAGGCCCGTCGGCGCCGCTAGGCTGGGGCTGTGACACTCGCACAGGAAGAACGCGCCGCTCTCGTCGACACCCTGCGATCGGTCGGACCCGACGCGCCCACTCTCTGCGACGGCTGGACCACCCGGGATCTGGCCGCCCACCTTGTCGTACGTGAACGGCGTCCCGACTCCGCCCCGGGGATCATGATCAAACAGTTCGCCGGGTACACCGAGAAGGTGCGTGCGGCTGCGGCCGAGACCGAATCGTGGGATGCGCTGCTGGAAAAGCTCGCGAGTGGCCCGGCGGTCTATTCGCCGCTCAAACTGGTCGACCGCTGGGCGAATCTCGCCGAGATGTTCGTCCACCACGAGGACGTGCTCCGCGGCGCCGCGTCGCACGACCAGGCATGGACGCCGAGAGAACTGTCCCCGGAGATGGGCCGGGCACTTCTCGGCGCGGCCAAGTCGACGGGCCGCATGACGCTGCGGAACTCGCCGGCGAAGGTGACGCTGCGCACCACCGACGGCCATGAGGTCGTGACGGCTGGGCACGGTGAGCCCGTGGCGGTGACCGGTACCCCCGGCGAACTCGTACTGTTCGTGTTCGGTCGTTCTCCGCTCGACGTGAGCTTCGAGGGCGAGGAGCAGATCGTCAGTTCGGTGAAGATCGCGAAGCGGGGTATCTAGGCCCTTGATTGCCTAGGACCTTGATTGCCTAGGCCCTCGATCCCACCAAGTTACGAATTCGACACGCAAACGCGTTGTCAGTGTTGCCCATGTGACTGGCGTGACGCCTGGCGACTAGTCTGTCGGTATGGCGTCGAGAGCAACCACGGGTGCGCGCAAAACCGGTGCACAGAAGACACCGGCGCGCGCGACCGCGGGAACGACCAAGTCGGGCTCGCGGGGGACACGCAGCACCAACGCACGCAAGAGCACCTCAGGTGGCGCTCGCAGCAGCGCGACCCGACGCAGCGGCTCGTCGGCCGGGCGGAGCGCGAGCCGCCAGAGCGCGGACGCGTCCGCCGACATCCATCGACGTTCGGTCGCCGCCAGCGGCGCGTCCGCGGTCGGTCGCGGCCTCGGAGCCGGATGGTCACTGATGGCGCGGGGCGTCGGAAGTCTCGCGCGCGTGGGCGGCACGGACAGCGACCCCGCCCGTGAACCCGACGAGATCTCGGACGACGGATTCGATCTCGACGGACCGATCGTCGACGACGAACCCGACCGGACCCACAGGTCGGCGGCACATCGACGTCCGGCGGGTCGGCCCGCCCGAGATCTCACCGGTCACACCCATCGACGCGACGGAGCCGCCCTCGCCATTCTCGCGCTCGGATTGCTCGTCGGTGCGAGCGTGTGGTTCGGAGCCGCCGGGCCGGTCGGAGCGTTCATCGAGGCGCTCATCCGCGCGATCGTGGGCGCCGTTTCGGTGATGATGCCGATCGCACTGGTGGGGCTGGCCGTCGTCCTGATGCGTCGCCCACCCAACCCTGCGCAACGCGCGCGGTATCTGGGAGCCGGACTGCTGATCGTGCTGCCGGTGCTCGGGCTCATCCACCTCGTTGCCGGTGCGCCGGTCGATCTTCCGGGGCGCTCGGCGGCGGGCGGATTCCTCGGCTTCGCTGTCGGCACCCCGTTGACCAACGGAGTGACGGCGTGGATCTCGGTACCGATCCTGGTGTTGTGCATCGCCTTCGGCGCGCTGATCCTCAGCGGGAAGACGGTTCGCGAGGTGGCCGACGGCGTGTCCGGGTACCTCGGGCTCGGACATCTCCGCGGCTACGCCGACGACGTCGCGCCCTGGGACGATCTCGACGACGAGGACGTCGACGAGGACATCGACGGGCCTCTCGCGGTGGAGGACCAGGTGACCGAGATCGTCGACACCGGCGCCGGCTACTCGACCGACCCGTATGACAACTATCCGCCGGACGCCGAGCCGGTGCGTCGCAGTCGGCGACGCCGCCGACCGGCGGACCCGGACGTGGACGCCGCCGACTTCGCGGCCGCGACCACGGTGCCCCTCGACGACGAGGTCACCGAACGCATCGCCCGACCCGGCACGGAACCCGACGACGAACCCGCGGCGCCATCGCGCGCGAGCACGGGCCGGGGATCTGCGCGACCCAAGACCGCCCGTTCGAAGACACCCGACGACTCGGATGCGGTACCCGATTCCGGGGGACTGGTCGATCGTGCGGTGGACGGGGAGTACGTGCTCCCGCCGTCGAGCCTGTTGATCGACGGCGACCCGCCCAAGCAGGGCGGGCGGTCCAACGACGAGATGATCGACCGGATCGGCGGTGTCCTCGAACAGTTCAAGATCGATGCCGCGGTCACCGGATACACCCGCGGGCCGACGGTTACGCGTTACGAGGTCGAACTCGGGCCGGGTGTGAAGGTCGAGAAGATCACCGCGCTGCAGCGCAACATCGCCTATGCGGTGGCCACCGACAACGTGCGCCTGCTCGCTCCGATCCCGGGTAAGTCGGCGGTCGGCATCGAGGTGCCCAACACCGACCGCGAGATGGTGCGCCTGGCCGACGTCCTCAAGTCGCCCAAGACGCGCAAGGACACCCATCCGCTGGTGATCGGTCTCGGCAAGGACATCGAAGGTGAGTTCGTGAGTGCGAATCTCGCCAAGATGCCGCACCTTTTGGTCGCCGGTTCGACGGGGTCGGGCAAGTCGAGTTTCGTCAACTCGATGCTGGTGTCGCTGTTGACGCGTGCGACGCCGGAAGACGTCCGGATGATCCTCATCGATCCCAAGATGGTGGAGCTGACCCCCTACGAGGGCATCCCGCACCTGATCACGCCGATCATCACCCAGCCGAAGAAGGCAGCCGCCGCTCTGGCGTGGCTGGTCGAGGAGATGGAGCAGCGCTACCAGGACATGAAGGCGTCGCGGGTGCGCCACATCGACGACTTCAACTCGAAGGTGCGCTCCGGCGAGATCACCACGCCGCTGGGCAGTGAGCGTGTCTACAAGCCGTATCCGTACATCATGGCCATCGTCGACGAGCTCGCCGACCTGATGATGACCGCGCCGCGCGACGTCGAGGATGCGATCGTGCGGATCACGCAGAAGGCGCGTGCGGCGGGCATCCATCTCGTGTTGGCGACCCAGCGACCGTCCGTGGATGTGGTCACCGGGTTGATCAAGACGAACGTGCCCTCCCGGCTGGCATTTGCGACGTCGTCGTTGACCGACTCCCGCGTCATCCTCGATCAGCCCGGCGCCGAGAAGTTGATCGGCATGGGTGACGGCCTGTTCCTGCCGATGGGCGCGAACAAGCCGATCCGCATGCAGGGTGCGTTCATCACCGACGAAGAGATCCAGGCTGTCGTCGACTTCACCCGCGAGCAGAGCGAGCCCGAGTACACCGAAGGCGTGACGACGGCGAAGGCCGGCGACAAGAAGGAGATCGACGGCGATATCGGCAACGATCTCGACGATCTGCTCCAGGCGATCGAGCTGGTGGTGTCGAGTCAGTTCGGCTCGACGTCGATGCTGCAGCGCAAGCTCCGGGTCGGGTTCGCCAAGGCGGGCCGACTGATGGACTTGATGGAGACGCGCGGTGTCGTCGGACCCAGTGAGGGGTCGAAGGCCCGCGACGTGCTCGTGAAGCCCGAAGACCTGGCCGGCGTGATCGCCTCCATCACCGGCGGCGGGGACGACACCCCGGACGAGTAGCCGATCGGTCAGTTCAGTCCGTGCTCGGCCAGCCAGGCCTGTGCGCGACGCGCCGACGCGCGGGAGAGCCAGGCGTCCTGGATGACCTCCGCAAGCTCGGCGACCGACAGTTCGGCGACCCTGGACGTCCGGAGCAGAACCGACGGGTGACCGTTGAAGTGTGCGGTGGTGAAGAACGGTGAATCGGGGTCCTGGACGAGCGCGAGCTTGTCCGCGTCCGACGGCACCCAGATGACCACGACGTCGTCGTAGCGTTCGCCGGTATCCGGATCGCGCGCGTCCGGGCGCGGGTTGCGGAAGAACACGAATGACTTGCCACCGACCTGGTAGATGGGCCGGTCGGTGGACGTGCCGACATCCGTGACGTGCGGCATCCCGCCCGCGATGGCGCGGATGTCGTCGACGGTCGCCGGGCGGTGCGTGTCCGACATGGTGCAACCGTACCTGCGTGTACTACGCTGGGCGACGATCGAAGAGGGGAGTATCCCCATCCTCGTGGCGTTTCCGTCAATACGGTCGCACGGGCCATGATGCCGATCATCATGGCGCGCCCGACCCGGATTCGTCGGTCGGATCGACGGCGTGCGCCGGCTCCGGCGGGAGAGACCTCTGGCATCGCACCCTTGTGCTGCGCGCTGGAGGATCGCATCAATGGATATTTCTACAACTGTCTGGATTGTCACCTGTGTGGTGATCGCCGCCCTTTTCGTCTTCGACTTCTTTGCCCACGTTCGGGTACCGCACGCCCCATCCCTGAAGGAGTCGGGGTTCTGGTCCGCGGTCTACATCTCGATCGCGATCGTGTTCGGGCTTTTCGTGTGGTGGAAATGGGGCCACACCTACGGCGGTGAGTACTTCGCGGGCTACGTGACCGAGAAAGCACTCTCGGTGGACAACCTGTTCGTCTTCGTCATCATCATGTCGAAGTTCGCCGTACCCAAGGAGTACCAGCAGAAGGTGCTGCTGCTCGGCATCGTGATGGCCCTGCTGCTGCGTGGTCTGTTCATCGTGGTCGGCGCGGCCGCGATCAACGCTTACGCCTGGGTGTTTTACCTTTTCGGCGCGTTTCTCATCTACACCGCTGTGAAACTCATCAAGGACACCGACGATCCGGTCGAGCACGAGGAGCAACGCGAGACCCGGCTCGAGCGGTTCGTCAAGCGCTACCTGCGCACCTCCGACGACTACGACGGTGACAAGCTGTTCACCAAGAAGAACGGCAAGCGCCTCGCGACACCGATGCTGATGGTGCTGATCGTCATCGGCTTCACCGACGTCCTGTTCGCCCTGGACTCGATCCCGGCGATCTACGGTCTCACCCAGGAGCCCTACCTGGTCTTCGCGGCGAACGCGTTCGCCCTGATGGGGTTGCGCCAGCTGTACTTCCTGCTGGGTGGACTACTGGATCGGCTGGTCTACCTGTCCTACGGACTCTCGTTCATCCTGGCGTTCATCGGTGTGAAGCTGGTGCTGCACGCGCTGCACGAGAACACCCTGCCGTTCATCAACGGTGGCGAGCACGTGTCGGTGCCGGAGGTGTCGACGGCGGTCTCGTTGGGTGTGATCGTGCTGACGCTGGTCATCACCACGGTCGCGAGCCTGCTGAGGTCGCGGAGCACGGCACAGGCCGAGAAGTGAGCGGATCGCTGTCGGCGGTGTGAGTGATGCGGCGCTTGCTGGTGGGTCCCTGAGGGTGCTTCGCTGGGTCGCCTCACCCGGGTGCCGATGAGCTGAGCCTCGCCCGTCGCCTTCCACCGCTCCCTGAGGAGCCTCGCGGGACAAACAAGGAAACGCGTCACCACCGGTCCCTGAGGAGCCTCGCGAGGAACGAGCGATGCGTCACCACTGCTCCCTGAGGAGCCTCGCGAGGAACGAGCGATGCGTCACCACTGCTCCCTGAGGAACGAGCGATGCGTCACCACCGCTCCCTGAGGAACGAGCGATGCGTCACCACCGCTCCCTGAGGAACGAGCGATGCGTCACCACCGCTCCCTGAGGAGCGAGCGATGCGTCACCCACTCGATCCCTGAGGAGCCTCGCGAGGAACGAGCGATGCGTCACGAAGGGCCCTTCGTGACGCATCCTCGCAGGCTCGGAGGCTCCTCAGGGACCGGTTCCTCAGGGAGCGGGTGGTGACGCGTGCTCGTCGGCTGCTCAGGGACCGGGTGGTGATGCGGTCCCGCCGGCTCAGGCGCGGCTCAGGGCTCGAACGGTCCGAAGACCTGCGTCCATTCGACCACTCGCACACCGTCGACCGCCCGGTGCGCGTTGAACGGGTCGTTGGCCAAGAATGCTTCGGCGCCGTCGAGGCTGTCGGCGCGCACGAGGATGAGCGCGCCGGTTCCGTCCGGGTAGGGGCCGACCATCAGCACATTCCCCGCCTGGTGCTCCTCGCCCAGCCATGTGCGATGCAGCGGACGGTATTCGTCACGCAGCGCTGCCTTTGCGGGCGCGTAGCTGTAGTGCACGGCGAAGATCGCCATCGTGGGCTCCTGTCGTGATCAGTTGAGAGTGGCCAGCATCCGGGTGTTGCCGAGCGTATTCGGCTTCACGTAGCTGAGGTCGAGGAACTCGGCGACACCGGTGTCATACGAGCGGCACATCTCTTCGAAGACCTCTCGGGTCACCGGTGTCCCGTCGATCTCGGCGAACCCATGCCGCGCGAAGAACGACGTCTCGAAGGTGAGCACGAACACCCGGGACAGCTGCAGTTCGCGCGCCATGTCCATCAGTCGTGCCACGAGTCGATGCCCGATGCCTCGGCCGGCATGCCCGGTGTCGACCGCGACCGTGCGCACCTCGCCGAGGTCGGCCCAGAGCACATGCAAGGCGCCGCACCCGACAACCACGTCGTCGAGGTCGGCGACCCAGAACTCCTGAACCGCCTCGTAGAGGGTCACGAGGTTCTTCTCCAGAAGAATCCGGCCCGCGTACTGGTCGATCAATTCCTTGATCCGCGGCACATCGGAGGTGCGGGCACGCCGGATGGTCACATCGCCGGGGGGCGTCGCCGGGCCTGGTCGGGTGCGTGAACCCGTGGGCACCGACGACGTCGGCTCAGATGTCGGCTCAGGGGCGACAGGGGGCATGGCACCACACAGTAGTCGCCATCGTGATTGGCGCGCACGGCGATTTCGGGCCCGCGCACGCGTCGATCCGAGGGCTCGTCGAGCGGTCCGCACGACCGCCGTGCGGCCGCAGGACGACCTGAACGTCGGGGGTCGGAGGCACAGCCGATAGGCTGGCACTGTGCGGGAGCAGTATCGCCGGGTCAGGACGCGACCACAAGAGATCGGCGCATCGTGACCGATCGTGTACGTCGCGCGGTCGAGAAGCGGGGAATCGCCGACGCCGGACGCGGTCCCGATCACATCACCGACCCGGTCGATCCGGTGCCGGTGGTCAACATCGCCAACGCGCTCACCGTCTTTCGGATCGTGCTGGTCCCGGTCTTCATCGCCGCCCTGTTCATTGGTGGTGGCCATGACACCGGATGGCGCATCGCTGCCGCGGTGATCTTCGCGGTGGCGGCGATCACCGATCGTTACGACGGCCGGCTGGCGCGCAGGCGGGGCCTGGTCACCGACTTCGGGAAGCTGGCCGATCCGATCGCCGACAAGGCCCTCATCGGATCTGCACTGGTCGGGCTCTCGATACTGGGCGACCTGTCGTGGTGGGTCACCGCGGTGATCCTCGCGCGAGAGCTCGGTGTCACGGCGTTGCGATTCTGGGTGCTGCGTCATGGCGTGATCCCGGCGAGCCGCGGCGGAAAGCTCAAGACGCTCCTCCAGGCAGTGGCGATCGGTCTCTACCTGCTGCCACTGGCCGGAGCCTGGCACGTGGTGGCCGCGATCATCATGGGGGTCGCGGTGGTCATCACGGTCATCACCGGATGTGACTACGTCTGGCAGGCGTTGGCGCTGCGGCGGCGTTCGACCGCGCCGCGAAACCCTCGACGCGACGACGACGCGCGGACCGACGTCGGACACCGCTGACACGCTGGTGTTCGCCCTCGGCGCAACGACCGTGTCGTCGGCCGAGCCGGGCGGCACCCATCGGGATATTCGACTACTGTCGTCGGCACGGGCGATGGGTGCATCGTCGGGAACCGGATACGGTGTCCCGAACGTTGTGGTATCGGCTTGACCCGATGTCACGGGCAGCAAGCAGTGAGGAGGACCTCGATGGCAGTGCTACTGCGGGAGGCGCTGGGCGACACTCTGCGCCGAGTGCGTACCGCGCAGGGCCGGACCCTGCGTGAGGTATCCACCGACGCCAGGGTCAGCCTCGGATACCTCTCCGAGGTCGAGCGCGGACAGAAAGAGGCCTCGAGCGAATTGCTCGCGGCGATCTGCGACGCGCTCGACGTCGAGATCGCCGAGCTTCTTCTCGACATCGGACTCGCGATGCTCCCGGCCGGCAGTGAACGGCTGGTCGGAGCGGAGGCGCTCGTGGCCGCCGGGGACGTGGGAGTGCTCGACGCCAAGGTCGTCATCCCGGGCCCGGCGGGTCACTCCGAGACGGCTGCGCTCGCGGCGGCGTGACGCCACCGGCCGTCCGTCGTCGACACATCGCCGCGCGGCCGTCGCAACGGCTAGATTGGTTACACACCGCACCGAACCCCGGACAATGGAGTTGACTCGAAGCATGGCGAACCCGTTCGTGAAGTTGTGGCGCTACCTGATGGCAGCCGGCAACGCGAAGATCGACGAGAACGCGGACCCGAAGATCCAGATTCAGCAGGCGATCGAGGACGCGCAACGTCAGCATCAAGCGCTGTCCCAGCAAGCCGCATCGGTCATCGGCAACCAGCGTCAGCTGGAGATGAAACTCAACCGGCAGCTCGAGGAGATCGAGAAGCTGCAGGCCAACACGCGTCAGGCGCTGACGCTCGCCGATCAGGCCAGTGCCGCCGGTGACGCCGCGAAGGCGCAGGAGTACACGAACGCCGCGGAAGCATTCGCGGCCCAACTGGTGACCGCCGAGCAGAGCGTCGAAGACCTCAAGGTCCTCCACGACCAGTCTCTGCAGGCCGCCGAGCAGGCCAAGCAGGCGGTGGAGCGCAACGCGATGATGTTGCAGCAGAAGCTCGCGGAGCGGTCCAAGCTCCTCAGCCAGCTCGAGCAGGCGAAGATGCAGGAACAGGTGAGTGCGTCGCTCAACCAGATGAGTGAGCTCGCCGTTCCGGGCAACACCCCGAACCTCGACCAGGTCCGTGACAAGATCGAGCGTCGGTACGCCAACGCGCTCGGTCAGGCCGAGCTCGCGCAGAACTCGGTCCAGGGTCGGATGCAGGAGGTCGAGCAGGCAGGCGTCCAGATGGCCGGACACGCGCGCCTCGAACAGATCCGGGCGAGCATGCACGGCGGCGCGCTGCCGTCCTCGGGCGCCGCGAACGCCCAGCCCGTGGCCCAGCCTGCGCAGCCGTCCGTCCAACCCGCAACCGAGCAGCCGCCCCAGACGGGCAACTGAACATCGGCTGACCGACCACCGACTCAACGGCCTCCCACCGGCGTGGGAGGCCGTTGACCGCTCTCGAGGAGATCCGTGGCACGAATCGGTGTCGTCGCGGGACCGGATGCAGGACATGCGTTTCCGGCGTTCGCGCTCGCAGAGCGACTGACTGCCGACGGTGACGACGTGGTCGTCTACACAGGCGCGCAATGGTGTCGGACGGCGGGGGAGCGCGGCGTCGAGGTGGTCGAACTGCCCGGCCTCGCCGTGCAGGACGGCGACGACGACACCGACGCGGGTGCAAAGCTCAGTCGGCGGGCGGCCCGGATCGCTGTGGCGTTGGCGCCAGACCTCGTCGCGCGCGACACCGATCTGGTGATCTCCGACGTGATCACCGTGGGTGGTGGCTGGGCGGCCGAACTCGCGGGCCTGCCATGGATCGAGCTGTCCCCCCATCCGCTGTACCTGCCCTCGCGTGGACGGCCGCCGATCGGTTCCGGACTCGAACCCGGCCGCGGTGCCGCAGGCCGGTTGCGGGACGCGGCGATGCGTGCCCTGACCGCTCGCTCCCTGCGCGTCGGGGAGCGGCAACGGGCCGGGGCGAGGGCGGAGATCGGACTGACGGGCCACAGTGGATGCCCTGTCGCCCGTTTCGTCGCGACGCTGCCGGCGCTGGAGGTGTGGCGGCCCGACTGGCCCGAGAACACCCACCTCGTCGGCCCGTTGCTGTGGGAGCCGACCGACGCCCTGTTCGATCGTCCGTCCGGTGCGGGTCCGCTGGTGCTCGTCGCCCCGTCGACGGCCGCCACCGGGGCAGCGGACATGGCCTCCACCGCACTCGCCGCGCTCACCGAGGAGTCACTCGGAATGCCTGTGCGGGTGGTTGTCTCGGCCCTGAGCCCGCCGACCGCGATGGGAGAGTCCGATCATGTGGTGGTGGGGACGGCGCGGCAGGACGAGATCCTCGCCGACACCGATCTGGTCATCTGCGGTGCCGGGCACGGCATGCTGGCGAAGGCGTTGTCGGCCGGTGTGCCGGTGGTCACCGCGCCGGGTGGCGGTGACCAATGGGAGTTGGCCAATCGGGTACGGAGACAGGGCAGTGGGCTGCTGGTACGCCCGGTCGCGGTGGAGCCGATGGCCAGAGCGGTCCGGCAGGTGCTCACCGATCCCGTGTTCGCCGCGGCTGCCTCCCGCGCCGCCGCCTCGGCACGGGATGTGGTCGATCCGGTGCGGATCGTGCGGCGATTGCTGCGGCGCTGACACCGGGCCGCCGCGGAGACGGTGCCACGGTGACGGCCCGGGTCCTCACGTAGGCTGGCCGCGTGCGTCTGACCGAATTCACCGAGCTGCTCACCTCCGAATTCGGCGAACAGTCGGCTGATTCGATTCTGGCCGACCATGTTCTGATCGATTTCGGGGGACGGACCGGGTCGCAGGCGATCGAGGCCGGGATCGATCCGCGGGACGTCTGGGTGGCCATCTGCCGAGACTTCGACGTCCCGCGCGAACGCTGGTAGTCGCCGACTTCGGGTGAGCTGCGCCCGCCACGCGTGTCGCGCTTGCCATCGAACACATGTTCGTCCATTCTTGTCTCAGTGGAACCAAACACCGGTCGTTGAGCGTCCAAGGATGTGATCACGAGTGATGGACGAGCACGAGTCGAGAACAATGTCGTACCCCGTGGCTAACGTGCAAGCACATGGTCACAGCCACAGACGGTCCCAACCACAGACCCACACACGGCCGGCCCCGGCCTAGAGTTCGGAGGAGAACCCCGATGGCAGCAGCACCCCAGGACAGGGAGAAGGCGCTCGATCTGGCACTCGCGCAGATCGACAAGAACTTCGGCAAGGGTTCGGTCATGCGGCTCGGTGAGGAGACGCGCCAGCCGATCGAGGTCATCCCCACCGGTTCCATCTCACTGGATGTCGCGTTGGGTATCGGTGGTCTCCCGCGTGGCCGGGTCGTCGAGATCTACGGGCCGGAATCCTCCGGCAAGACCACAGTGGCCCTGCATGCGGTCGCCAATGCACAGGCGCAGGGCGGCATCGCGGCGTTCATCGACGCCGAGCACGCGCTCGACCCCGACTATGCCGCCAAACTCGGCGTCGACACCGATGCACTGCTGGTGTCGCAGCCCGACACCGGTGAGCAGGCGTTGGAGATCGCGGACATGCTGATTCGCTCCGGCGCACTGGACATCCTGGTGATCGACTCGGTTGCCGCACTGGTGCCCAAGGCCGAGATCGAGGGCGAGATGGGCGACAGTCACGTCGGTTTGCAGGCACGCCTGATGAGTCAGGCGTTGCGCAAGATGACCTCGGCGCTGAGCAACTCCAAGACCACGGCGATCTTCATCAATCAGCTGCGCGAGAAGATCGGTGTCATGTTCGGATCGCCGGAGACCACCACGGGCGGCAAGGCACTCAAGTTCTATTCGTCGGTCCGGCTGGACGTTCGTCGTATCGAGACGCTCAAGGACGGGACCGATGCGGTCGGCAACCGTACCCGGGTGAAGGTCGTCAAGAACAAGGTGGCGCCGCCGTTCAAGCAGGCCGAGTTCGACATCCTCTACGGTCACGGGATCAGCAAGGAGGGATCGCTGATCGACATGGGTGTGGCGGAAGGCTTCATCCGCAAGTCCGGTTCCTGGTTCACCTATGAGGGTGATCAGCTCGGTCAGGGCAAGGAGAACGCCCGGAAGTTCCTGATCGAGAACGATGACATCCGCGACGAGATCGAGAAGAAGATCAAGGAGAAGCTCGGCATCGGCGCCGTTGTCGACGCCGACGACGTCGCTCCCGCACCGGTGGAGTTCTGACCGTCACGATGAGCACCACATCGGACCCCGAGGAACGGACCGGACCCAGTGCCTGGGATACGGCACTCCGACTCCTCGGGGTCCGTGCACGTTCACGACACGAAATGACCGATCGCCTGGCCCGCAAGGGCTTCGATGCCGAGACCATCGAGGACGTGATGGCCCGACTCGACAAGCACAGGTTGATCGACGACGCCGAGTTCGCCTCCGAATGGGTGCGCTCCCGGCATGCCAATTCCGGTCGCGGACGCGTGGCGCTCCGCCAGGAACTCCGGACGAAGGGCATCGACACCGGACTCATCGAGTCGGCCCTGGAGGAGGTGGACCCCGATGACGAGCGGGCCGTCGCAACCGAACTCGTCGGCAAGAAGCTGACCCCCGCCCAGGTGGATCGGCTCCGAGAGGATCCCGGGTTGCGCGACAAGCTGTTTCGACGACTGGCCGGCATGCTCGTCCGACGCGGCTATCCGCAGTCGATGGCCATCGAGGTGGTCACCGAGTCCCTCGACGCGGTGACCACCGACGCCTGACCGCCGACGTTGTCCTACTAAGCGCCGAACTTCGGCATGTTCTCCATGGCCGCCAGATCGGCTTCCTCACCGGAGGCGACTTCCGCCTTGCGCGGACCGCCGCGCAGACGCTTCTCGAGATACGTCGCGAGGTTGGACAGTCCGAAGTTGATGGCGATCATCACGATGGCCACCACGACGAGGGCGGGTAGATAGTTTCCGTAGTACGACGCCGACTGGATGCCGGAGCGCACCACCTCGATGTAGCCGATCGCGTAACCGAGGGCGCTGTCCTTGAGCGCGATGACCATCTGCGACACCAACGCCGGTAGCATCGCCGTCACCGCCTGCGGCAACAGGATGGCGCGCATCATCTGGCCTTTGCGCAATCCCAGGGCCCGCGACGCCTCCGTCTGGCCCTTCGGCAGCGAATTGATCCCGGACCGCAGGATCTCGGCGATCACCGAACCGTTGTACAGCGTCAGGCCGGTCACCACCGCTGCAAACGCCAGCTGGGAGGAGGGGACGAGCGCGTAGTCGGCGTACAGGTAGTAGGCGAAGATCATCAGGATCAGCACCGGGATGGCACGGAAGACCTCGACGAACAGTCCGGCGAGTCCCCTGACCCAGGCGTGGTCGGAGAGCCTCCCGATACCGAGGACGGCGCCGAGCAACAAGGCCAGGATGATCGAGAGGGCAGCGGCTTTGAGCGTGCCCCACAGTCCCGGCAGGATATAGGTCGTCCAGGTCGTCGACTTGACGAATGGACTCCACTTGTCCGAGGTCAGCTGGTCGTTGCCGGCGAGGACGACGAGTACGTAGACCGCGACCGCGACCAGGATGGCGATGAACGCCACGGCGATCGTCGCGTACAGGCGTCGTGCCTTCGGGCCGGGCGCGTCATAGAGGACGGTGGAGTGCTCGCTCATCGCTTGACCGCCAATCGCTTTGCGAGGTAACCGAAGACGAATCCCTCAGTGAGCGTGATGATCATGAAGCCGATCGCGATGATGATGAATATGGCGACGATCTGGTCGGAGTACGTCTCGATCTCCTCCTTCATCAACAGGGACGCCTCGGCCACGCCGATGACCGAGGCGATGGTGGTGTTCTTGGTCAGGGCGATGAGCACACTGCCCAGCGGTCCGATCACCGATCGGACCGCCTGCGGCAGCACGATGATGCCCAGGACCTGCGGGAACGTCAGTCCCAATGACCGCGCGGCCTCGGCCTGGCCAAGTGGCACCGTGTTGAAGCCGGATCGCAGCGTCTCGCATACGAAGGTCGCCGTGTAAAGGATGAACGCCAGGACCGCGAGCCAGAAGTTGTTGTTCTCGATGAAGTTCTCGTTGTCCGGTGCCAGCGCCAGCCCCAGGTTCTGATAGAGCCCGATCGAGCAGAACAAAATGATCAGAGTCAGGGGAGTGTTCCGCACGACGTTCACGTAGACGCCGGCGAAACCGCGCATCACCGGCACCGGCGATACGCGCATCGCCGCCAGCAGCGTGCCCCAGATCAGCGCACCGATGGAGGAGAAGAAGGTCAGCTTCAGGGTCACCCAGAAGGCGGGCCACAACTGTGGCCCCATGTCCGACCAGAGTTCACTCATGTCCGGTTCGTCCCTTCCTCGTCAGCTCAGGCCCGGTGGGCACGGTGTCGGCTCCGAATCGAGAAAGCTGAGGTTCCCCGGATCGGGGGTGAACTTGTACTGCGAGTCCGGGGCGTCGGCGCGGGCGATCATGCGATCGACCTGCTCGTCGCCGATCGAATCGCGCAGCGCACGATCCCAGGGGGACTCGCCGCCGGGCCCGGGGACCATCATGGCGTCGAGGGCCTCGTTGACCTTGGTCACCGCTTCCGGGAAGTTCTTGGCCAGTCCCGCGCCGTAGTACTCGGTCGAGAACGGGGTGCCGGCCTTCTTGAGGGCGTCCTTGACGCAGGCGTCCTTCGGATAGGTCATGTCGACGAGCTTGAACTCGTCCGGGAAGAAGTTGGCGTAGCCGGCCAGGATGACCTCGTCGGTGGTCAACGCATCGACCTTGCCGCGGCGCAGCGCCTCCACGCACGATGAATACGAGTCATATTCCTGGAGTTGGACCGACGGCAGCTGCGCCTTGACGTTCTGCGCCGACGTCGACCCGGTCACCGAGCAGAGCTTCTTGCCCTTGTTCAGGTCGGTGAGAGTGGTGATCGAGTCGTCGTCTTCGCGGACCAACAGCCCCTGGTAGTTGATGAGATAGGGGCCGGCGAAGTCCACCTTCTTCGCTCGGGCGGACGTGATCGAGTAGGTGGCGGTGATCATGTCCACCTCGCCGTTGTCGATCAACGTCTCGCGTTGCGCCGACGGCGTCTCGCGCCAGTGGATCTCGGGGTGGTCGACGCCGAGCGAGTCGGCGATATGGTTCACCACGAAGGTCGCGACGGCCGGATCGAATCCGCTCACCGACTTGTTCGGATTGCGCAGACCCAGGCCCGGCTGGTCGTACTTCGTACCGAGCACGACCGTCCCGCTGCGAATCGAATCGATCAGGTTCTTGGGCTCGGAGCTGCCGCACGCTGCCAGGATTCCGGCGATGAGGACCACGGCGAGGGCCAGAATGCCGAGACCAGACTTTCGGTGCAGGCGTCCGCGCGACGTCACTGTTGCTGCGCCCATGTCAGTGGCCCAGGATCTTGCCGAGGAAGTCGCGGGCCCGTTCGGAGGTGGGATTGGAGAAGAAGGTCTCCGGATCGGAGTCCTCCACGATCGCCCCGTCCGCCATGAAGATCACCCGGTTGGCGGCCTTGCGTGCGAATCCCATCTCGTGCGTGACGACCAGCATCGTCATGCCCTCCTTGGCGAGCGACACCATCACGTCGAGGACCTCGTTGACCATCTCCGGGTCGAGCGCCGATGTCGGTTCGTCGAACAACATGATCTTCGGATCCATGGCCAGCGAGCGTGCGATCGCCACACGCTGCTGTTGGCCACCCGACAGCTGAGCGGGGTATTTGTCCTTCTGGCTCTCGATCCCGACACGCTCGAGGAGCTCGAGCGCCCGCTTGTTCGCCTCGGCCTTGTTCTTCTTGCGGACCTTGACCGGCGCCAAGGTCACGTTCTCCAGGATCGTCTTGTGCGCGAACAGGTTGAACGACTGGAACACCATCCCGACGTCGGCACGCAGCCGCGCGAGATCCTTGCCCTCCGCCGGAAGCTCCTTGCCCTCCACGTAGATCTCGCCGCTGTCGATGGGTTCGAGTCGATTGATGGTGCGGCACAACGTGGATTTCCCCGACCCTGATGGTCCGAGCACCACCACCACCTGTCCGGTGGGCACCTCGAGGTCGATGTCGCGGAGCACATGCAGTGATCCGAAGTGCTTCTGCACGTTCTTCATGACGATCATCGGCTGCGACCCGGACGTCGGTCCGGAAGTCACGGAATCGTCATTCGGCAAATCGGTCATACCAGCCAACCCTAGTGGGGGCGGAGCACCACGTCCTGTTGTTCTTCGTCTGTGACTGTTGCGAGACCGATTTGCGCAGGCCCGTACGCTGGAGGGTGTGAGTATCGAGTTGTCCGAACGGCGTGTTGCCGATGCCGAGGCCGCCGGTTCGGCCCGCAGCTATCAGGTGCGAACCTACGGCTGCCAGATGAATGTGCACGATTCGGAACGCATTGCCGGGCTCCTCGAGGACGCCGGTTACGTCAAGGCCGACGAGGATGCCGACCCCGATCTGGTGGTGTTCAACACCTGCGCGATCCGGGAGAACGCGGACAACAAGCTGTATGGCAATCTCTCGCACCTCGCCCCGGTGAAATCCGAGCGACCAGGGATGCAGATCGCGGTCGGCGGCTGTCTGGCGCAGAAGGACAAGGACGCGGTGCTGGCCAAGGCCCCGTGGGTGGACGTGGTCTTCGGCACCCACAACATCGGGTCGTTGCCCACGCTGTTGGAACGGTCGCGCCACAACGCCACCGCCCAGGTGGAGATCCTCGAGTCACTCGAACGCTTCCCGTCGACGCTGCCGGCCAAGCGAGATTCGGCATACTCCGGGTGGGTGTCGGTCTCGGTAGGGTGCAACAACACCTGCACCTTCTGCATCGTGCCCTCCCTGCGGGGCAGAGAGGTCGACCGGCGGCCCGGTGATGTGCTGGCCGAGGTGTCCGCACTCGTCGAACAAGGTGTCCTCGAAGTGACCCTGCTCGGGCAGAACGTCAACGCCTACGGGATGTCCTTCGCCGACCCGGACGCCCCGCGCAACCGCGGCGCGTTTGCCGAGCTGCTCCGCGCGTGCGGTGACATCGACGGACTCGAACGTGTCCGGTTCACGTCGCCACATCCCGCCGAGTTCACCGACGACGTCATCGACGCCATGGCGGAGACGCCCAACGTCTGTCCCCAACTGCACATGCCGCTGCAGTCGGGTTCTGACCGGATCCTGAAGTCCATGCGGCGCAGCTATCGCCAGCGCAAGTTCCTCGGCATCCTGGACAAGGTGCGGGCCGCGATGCCGCATGCGGCGATCACGACCGACATCATCGTCGGATTCCCGGGGGAGACCGAGGACGATTTCCAGCAGACCCTCGACGTGGTCGCCGCCGCGCGATTCTCCAGCGCTTTCACCTTCCAGTACTCGCCGCGGCCCGGTACGCCCGCCGCGGCCATGCCCGACCAGGTGCCGGCGGAGGTCGTCGGGGAGCGCTACCGGCGCCTGATCGCGCTGCAGGAACAGATCTGCCTCACCGAGAACGAGAAGCTGGTCGGGACCGAGGTGGAACTGCTCGTCGTCGCGGACAGTGGTCGCAAGTCCGCGCAGACCCGCCGCATGACCGGGCGGGCCCGCGACGGTCGGCTCGTTCACTTCGCCGCCGGCGACCGTGCCGGCACTGAGACGGTTCGGCCCGGTGACGTGGTGACGACCCGGGTCACCGGCGCCGCGCCACACCATCTCATCGCCGACGACGGTCTCGCGACGCATCGCCGGACACGTGCGGGAGATGCACATGAGGCGAGCCGGATGCCGACCACCCCGCCAGTGGGTGTCGGCCTGGGCATGCCGACGATCGGGGCCGTGGCCGTCGAACCTGTCGGAGCGGGATGTGAAGGAGGGTGTGGGTCATGAGCGAGCCGGACAAGAACGAGCGGGAGAGCGAGGCCAAGGGTTTCGCGGCCTACGAGAGCGAGCTGCGCAAGGCCGAACGCAAGGTGGCCGGTGAGATCGACCCGGGCATGCGTGCGGTCGTGGTCGCGGTGGGCGTGCTGGTCGCGATGCTGTCGCTGGTACTGCCGCACACCGGTTCGGCGAGTGGTATCGAGGTGCTCACCTTCGCACCCGACGCCGCTGCGGAGAAGGTCACGATCGTCTCCAAGGTCTTCGTCTACCTGGTCGCGATCTTCGGAATCGGCTTCTCCGCGCTGGCACTGCTGACGCGACGATGGATCGTTGCCTGGATTGCCTTGTGCGGCAACGCGATCGCCTGCGTCGCGGGCATGCTTGCCTGGTGGTCGCGAAACACGCCGGGCGTCGGTGGCGTGGTGCCGCCGTCAGGTGTGGGGATCGGGTTGATCGTCGGGTGGCTCGCAGTGCTGGTGCTCACCTTCCACTGGGCCCGGGTGGTCTGGGCGCGGAGCACCTACCACCTGGCGCTGGAAGAGGAGCGGCGCAAGGAAGCGGCCACGCGCGATGCGTTGGCACGGTCGTTACAGCACAAGCCCGATCAAGATCACTAGACGGCGCGCGTGTCCCGTCCCGCCGGGCGCACGCGGCGCGGGTGCTCGACTGTGATCTGATGTGAGTTCATGACCGACTCCATCCGCGCCGAGGACTACCGCGCACATGTCACCGAGAAGATCCGCTACGCGGACACCGACCGACAGGGCCACGTGAACAACGCCGTCTTCGCGACATTCCTCGAGTCCGGGCGCGTCGCGGTTCTCTACGACCCGGAGTCACCACTGGCCGGCGACGGTAGCTCCTTCGTCATCGCCCGCCTGGAACTGGATTTCCGGGCGGAGATGACCTGGCCGGGCGACGTGGTGATCGGCACTCGGGTCGCGTCGATCGGCCGGAGCTCGATCGGCCTGGAGCAGGCGATCTTCCAAGACGATCGGTGTGTGGCCACGGCCATGACCGTCATCGTCGGTGTGGACGAGACGACGCGGCGCTCACGGCCGTTGACCGACGAGGCGATCGGTATCCTCAAAACCCTGACCACGGCCTGATCGCCGCGGTGCGCACCACCCGCGCAACAGGTCAGCGGTCCGCGATCGCGCTGGCCGCCGCGTCGGCCCATTCCTTCCACTGCGTGGCCTGCTCGCGGAGCTTCGCGGCATCTTTCGCCTTGCCGCGTTCCTCGGCCTTGCGTGCCTGATCCTCCAGTTGCGCGGCGCGGTCCGCGAACTGGGCGGCGCGAGCCTGCGCCTCGGGATCGGTACGTTGCCACTGGGCGTCCTCGGCGTCACGGATGCGCTTCTCCAGCGCCCGCGCCCGCCCCTCCAGCGTGCCCATCTGATCGCGTGGGACCTTGCCGATCTCGTCCCACTTCTCGCGGAACGTCCGGAACTCACGTCGTGCGGCCTCGATGTCGGCCGAGGGCTTGATGACCTTCTCCGCCTCGTCGAGCAACGCGACCTTCGCGGCCGCGTTCGCCGCGAACTCGCTGTCGCGTTCCGAGGTGGCGGCGTTGCGTGCGGAGAAGAAGACATCCTGGGCGGCCTTGAACCGCTGCCACAGTGCGTCGTCGCTGTCGCGGGGTGCACGTCCGGCGGCCTTCCACTCGCTGAGCAGCTCACGGAACCTGGCCGACGTCGGACCCCAGTCCGTGGAGCCGGACAGTTCCTCCGCCGCGACGATCAATTCCTCCTTGCGTGCCTTTGCGCCGGCCCGCTCCCGATCGAGTTCGGCGAAGTGTGCTCCCCGCCGACGGTTGAAGGCGTCGCGGGCCTTCGCATAGCGCTTCCACAACGCGTCGTCGGTCTTGCGGTCGACTCCCTTGATCGTCTTCCACTCGTCGAGGATCGCGCGCAACCGGTCGCCGGCGACCTTCCACTGGGTGGAGTCGGCGCCGATCTGTTCGGCCTCCGCCGCGAGTTCCTCCTTGCGCGCGATCGCGGCGGTGCGCGCCTGATCGCGTTCGGCCTTGATCGAGTCGGCGACCTCGTCGGCACTGCCGACGATCACCGTCAGGCGTTCCTCGAGCGCCGCGACGTCACCGATGACGGCGACGGTCGGGAGCGCGTCGAGCAGGTGGCGGGCCGCCACCTGCGCCTTGCGGGGATCTCCGGAGCGGGCGGCCAGACGTTCCTCGAGGATCTCCACCTCGGTCGCGAGGTCGTCGAATTTCCGCGAGAAGTGGGCCAATCCCTCCTCGATGGAACCCGCCTGCCACGAGCCGATCTCACGTTCGCCCTGCGGGGTCTTCAGCCACACGACGCCCTCGGCGTCGATTCTGCCGAACTCGTGTGGGTCTCCACACGGCACGGGTGCCGGCGTCGGCGGGACCTCGGCCGCACGCGGTCGGGGACCGGGCCGTGGACCGGGCTTCGGCCCGGGTTTGGGCACCGGATGGGGTTTCGGATCGGCAGCGGCCCCGGTGTCAGTGGCCCCGGTGTCGGCGGCCCCGGTGTCGGCGGCCCCGGTGTCGGCGGTGGGGCCGGTCTGCTCGGGGGCCGCGGCGGGCGCCGAATCGGTCGCACCGGGTTCGGTGGCGCCGGCCTCGGTCGCGCCGGACTCGGGTGCCGTGGTCGGCTCGGTCGGATTCGTCATGTGCAGGTGCCCTCTCCCGCAGGTTGGTGCCGCGCGTCACGGCTGCCGTTACGTCGAGACCAGGTCGTCGGCACGACGACGCAGGCTGTCCCCATTGAACCAGGTCAGGGAGTGCCGTGGGGTCGCTGCGCCGACATTGGGCCACCGGCCGGTCGCGGGTTCGCGATGCGGTTCGGCTAGCGTCGTGGACGTGCTGGCCTCTGTCGTCTTCGTGCCGAGTGCCCCGCTCTTGGTGCCCGACCTCGCGGGTCCGCAGGCGTTCGACACCGAAGCGGTGCGTTCGGCGACCGTGTCCGCGTGCCGTGAGCTGGCGTCGGCGGCCACCCGATGGATCGCGATCGGCGTGCGTGACTCCGAATCTCAGCAGGTCGGCACGACCGGCAGTTTTCTGCCCTACGGCGTCGACGTACCGGTCACCCTCGGCACCGCCGGCTCCGGTTCGGGCGAGCACTCCGGGTCACGTGACTCCTCGGCAGCAGAGGTCGGCCTGCCGTTGTCGATGCTGATCGCGGGCTGGTTGCGAGCACAGGTCGGCGCGCGGCAGGTGACGCCCGTGACCGTGTCGCCGTGTGCATCGCCGGCCGACTGCGAGCGCATCGGTGCAGAACTCGGCGTCCGACTCGACGCAGCCGAGGAGCCGGTCGGAGTACTGGTCGTCGGTGATGGTGCCACCGCCCTGTCGGCGCGAGCCCCGGGTGGCGGACTGCGGGAGTCGGCGGTGCGGCTCCAACGCAGGATCGACGACGCGATCGGTGCCGCGGACACCGCCACGCTGGCCGAGCTCGACGTCACCGAGTGCGCTCGGGACGGTGCTTCGGGTCGGGCCGCCTGGCAGATCACCGCGGCGCTGTGCAGTCACCGCCCGGTACAGGCGGAGACGCGCTACGCGCAGGCACCCTTCGGAGTCGGATATGTCGTCGCCGTGTGGACCCCTCGATGACAGGCACCGGCGCCGTCGCGCCCATCGCCGTCGTCGGACCCACCGCGAGCGGAAAATCGGATCTGGCACTGGACATCGCACAGCGGCTCGACGGCGAGATCGTCAATCTCGATGCCATGCAGCAGTACCGGGGGATGGACATCGGCACGGCCAAATTGCCGATCGATGAACGGCGCGGCATCGCACATCATCAGATCGACGTCCTCGACGTCACCGAGACCGCGACCGTCGCGCGCTATCAGCAGGCCGCCACCGACGACGTCGAACGCCTGATCGCCGCCGGACGCACACCGGTCCTGGTGGGCGGCTCGATGATGTACATCCAGGGTCTGCTGGACGATTGGCGCTTCCCGGCCACCGATCCGGAGGTCCGCAAGCGCTACGAGGCGATGCTGGACGAGGTCGGGGTCGCGGCCCTGCACCGTCGGCTCGCCGAGGTCGACCCCGCGGCCGCGGCCTCGATCCTCGACACCGACGGACGGCGGATCGTGCGGGCGCTCGAGGTCGTCGAGCTCACCGGCGAGCCGTTCGCCGCCTCGGCTCCCACGATCGGCGAACCACGATGGCGCACACACATCATCGCGCTCGACCGCGACACCGGCGAACTCGACGAACGGATCCGGCTGCGGACATCTCAGATGTTCGCCGCGGGCCTCGCCGATGAGGTCCGGGCGCTGGTCGAGATCGGTCTGCGGGAAGGGCGTACCGCATCCCGGGCGATCGGGTACGCACAGGTCCTCGCGGCCCTCGACGGAGAATACGACCTCGAGACGGCGGAAGAACTGACGTTCATCGGCACCCGCCGCTATGTGCGGCGGCAACGATCGTGGTTCCGACGCGACCATCGGATCGTCTGGCTCGACGCCGCGGCACCCGACCTCCTCGACGCGGCCCTGCGAGCGGCCGGGGAGTGAGTCCGTGACCGGTGCACCCGTACCCTGGGTGAGGTGATGGCACAGTCCTCGGGCGCAGGGCCCACGCGCTTCGTCAAGGGTCACGGCACGCAGAACGATTTCGTCATCCTCACCGACCCCGCGGCGCGGATGGACCTGACAGAGCCGTTCGTGGCCGCGCTGTGCGACCGGCGACGAGGGATCGGTGCTGACGGCCTGCTGCGCGTCGTGCGTTCGGCGGCACTCATCGAGCGCGGCGTGCTCGATCACCTCCCGGACGGAATCGCCCCGGACGACTGGTTCATGGACTACCGGAACGCGGACGGCTCGATCGCCGAGATGTGTGGCAACGGCGTGCGGGTGTTCGCGCACTATCTGCGCGCGTCCGGCCTGATGGCCGACGACGACTTCACCGTCGGCTCTCGTGCGGGTGCACGTCCGGTCGTCGTCCACGATCATGACGATGTGCACGCCGACGTGACCGTCGAGATGGGGCGCGTACGACTCGACGGTGAGTCGCTCGTCCGTATCGGCGATGACGCGTATCGCGGCATCCGAGTCGACGTCGGCAACCCGCATCTGGCGTGCGTGGTGCCGGACCTGACCCCGGCTGACCTCGCGGCCGTCGACTTCTCGGCGGGAGTGCGGATCGACGCCGCGGCGTTCCCACACGGTGCCAATGTCGAGTTGGTGACCCCGCCGGGCCCGGCCGGCGCCACAGGCGCGCTGTCGGCATCGATGCGTGTCTTCGAGCGTGGTGTCGGCGAGACGCGTAGCTGCGGCACGGGCCTGGTGGCTGCCGGGGCCGCTGCACTCGCGGCTCGCGACGAGCAGACCGGAACGTTGCGCATCAGCGTTCCCGGCGGGCAGGTGGAGGTCGGCATCCGCTCGGACGGAACCTACCTGCGGGGTCCGTCCATGCTGGTCGCGGCCGGTGAACTGAGGCCCGGATGGGACCGCCCGCGCGAGTGATCGTCTCGACGAGCCGAAAACCGGATGCCGCCCGCCTGCAGGGCGTGAGATCATGGTGTTGCCTATGACCGAATCAGCATTCACACCGTTTCCCGATCCCACCCCGGACGACGATGACCTCGTCGACCACGAACTCGCCGACGTCGACGACAAACCCGGCGCCGGTGCCGACATCCTGCGCGGCCTGGCGCAGCCGACGACGGGTGAACTCCAGCTCGAAGAACGCGCTTCCCTGCAGCGCGTCGCCGGGCTGTCCACCGAGCTCGCCGACGTCACCGAGGTCGAATACCGTCAGCTCCGACTGGAACGTGTCGTGCTCGTCGGCGTCTGGACCGAGGGCACCGCCGCGCAGGCGCGTGCCAGCATGATCGAGCTCGCGGCACTCGCGGAGACCGCGGGCTCGCAGGTCCTCGACGCTCTCATCCAGCGCCGATCGCGGCCCGATTCGTCCACCTACATCGGGTCGGGCAAGGCCGATGAACTCCGCGAGGCGGTGTTGGCCACCGGTGCCGACACGGTGATCTGCGACGGCGAACTCACCCCGGCGCAGCTGACGGCGCTCGAGAAGGTGGTCAAGGTCAAGGTCATCGACCGCACGGCGCTCATCCTCGACATCTTCGCCCAGCACGCGACCTCTCGCGAGGGCAAGGCCCAGGTCTCGCTGGCGCAGATGGAGTACATGCTGCCGCGGCTGCGCGGCTGGGGTGAGTCGATGTCGAGGCAGGCCGGCGGGCGTGCCGGAAGCAACGGAGGCGTTGGTCTGCGCGGTCCCGGTGAGACCAAGATCGAAACCGACCGGCGGCGTATTCGGGAACGTATGGCCAAGCTGCGTCGAGAGATCCGGGGGATGAAGAAGTCGCGCACGGTGATGCGCGCCGAACGTGAACGCACGGCGATTCCGCGTCTGACGGTGGCGGGCTACACGAACGCCGGCAAATCCAGCCTGGTCAACGCGATGACCGGCTCGGGAGTCCTGGTGCAGGATGCCCTGTTCGCGACGCTGGATCCGACCACCCGGCGCGCCACACTCGACGACGGGCGGGCGGTCGTGTTCACCGACACCGTCGGATTCGTCCGGCACCTGCCGACACAGCTGGTGGAGGCCTTCCGGTCGACGCTGGAGGAGGTCGTCGACGCCGATCTGCTGCTGCACGTCGTGGACGGCTCGGATTCGTTTCCCACCGAGCAGATCGCGGCGGTTCGACGGGTCGTCAACGAGGTGGTCGCCGAAGAAGGGGCGACTGCGCCGCCGGAACTGTTGGTGGTCAACAAAATCGACGCCATCGATGCGACGCGGATGGCTGAGTTGCGTGGCGCTCTCGGCGACGCCGTGTTCGTCTCTGCCCGCACGGGTGAGGGCCTGGATGAGCTGTTCGACCGGATCCGCGACGTCATCAGCCGATCCGACATCGAGTTGACGATCGACGTGCCCTACACCCGGGGCGACGTCGTGTCGCGGATCCATGAAGCGGGCGAGGTGCTCTCGAGCGAGCACACCGCCGCCGGCACGACGATGCGGGTGCGCGTCCCGGCCGCCTTCGCGGGCGCGCTGGAGGACCTGAAGGTGCCCTGACCCGCCACCCGACCTCCCATCGCACGAACAGGGTGGGTGTCGAGCGACGACCGGCGTGTCGCTCGACACCCACCCTGTTGGCGATGGGAGTGGGTACCGTCCTAGTCCGCGTCGAGGTCCTTTGCGACCAGGGCGGCGATGGCGTCGAGGGTGTTCTGGTCCTCGGCGGTGACCACCACGTTGGTGCCCTTCTCGGCGCCGAGGGTCATGATCATCAGCGCCGATCCGGCATCCACCGGCTCACCGCCCTCGAGCGACAGGGTCACCGTGGAACCGGCGTCCGTGACGGCCTCGGCGATGATCGTTGCGGGGCGGGCGTGCAGACCGACGGCGGAACCGACGGCGACGGTGGTGCTGGGCATGGGTGATTCTCCTTTGCTGGTCGGGTGTATGGCAGCTTGTCACGTCTACGGCATCAGTGTCGCCGGAGTTCGGCTCAGGCGGGCACGGTTTCGAGATCCTCGACGACGGTGGCATGCTGCCGGTTGAGGTGCCACTGCTTGGCGCCGATGACCGCGAACGCACTGAGGACCGTACCGGCGGCCAGGGCGATGAGGAACAGCACCCAGTTGTTCATCGCGAAGAACACGAAGATGCCGCCGTGCGGAGCCCGGAGCTCGACACCGAATGCCATCACCAGGGCCCCCGACAGGGCACCGCCGGCCATCATCGACGGGATCACGCGGAAGGGGTCGGTCGCCGCGAACGGGATCGCACCCTCGGAGATGAACGACGCACCCAGCAGCCAGGCCGCCTTGCCGTTCTCGCGCTCCGGCTCGGTGAAGAGCTTCGGACGCAGCACGGTGGCCAGTGCCATCGCCAGGGGTGGGACCATGCCGGCGCACATGACCGCGGCCATGATCTGGAGCTGTGCGGCACCGCCGATCGCCAGTCCGGTGGTGGCGAACAGGTAGGCCGCCTTGTTGACCGGGCCACCGAGGTCGAAGCACATCATCAGCCCGAGGACGATGCCGAGGATGATGGCCGATCCACCGGACATGCTGTTGAGTCCGTCGGTCATCTTCTCGGTCACCCACGCCAGCGGTTTGCCGAGCAACATGAACATCAGCGCGCCGATGGCCAGGCTGCCCACGAGTGGGATGATCACCACCGGTTGCAGGCCACGCGCCCAGGTCGGCAGTGGGACTCGAGAGATCCACAAGCAGACCACACCGGCGATCAGACCGCCGACCAGGCCGCCGATGAAGCTGGCGCCGACGGCCACCGAGACCAGACCGGCCACGAAACCCGGTGCGATGCCGGGTCGGTCGGCGATGGCGAACGAGATGTAGCCGGCGAGCACCGGCACCAGCATGCCCATGGCCAGTGAGCCGACCGCGAACAGGACCGCGCCGATGTACTGTCCCAGGCCTCCTGCGGGGAGGTCCCAGAGACTGTTGTGCAGGGCGATGAACGCCCCGTCGCTCATCGTTCCCGCCTCGTCGAGTGTCTTGTTGGCGATCTCGTATCCGCCGAGGAAGGGAAGGAAGCCGAGCGCGATCAGCAGGCCGCCGGCGGCGACGAACGGGATCATGTAGCTCACGCCGGTCATCAGTGCCTGGCGGACCTGGCTGCCCAGACCCAGGCCGCCACTCTCGGCGGCCTCCGGGACAGCGTCCCCGGCGCCCGCGGTGACCACGGCTGCCGACGGATTATGTGAGGCCGCAACGGCTTCGGCGATCATCTTGTCGGGTTCGTTGATCGCCCGTTTCACGCCCGACGCGATGACGGGTTTGCCGTGGAAACGGTCCTTGCCCTTGACACCCACATCGGTGGCGAAGATGACGGCGTCGGCGTCGGCGATCACCTGCGGATCGAACGGTGTGGTGGCGGCCGATCCCTGTGTCTCGACATGGAACTGGACGTCGGCGCGCTCGGCGGCGTACTTGAGGGCGTCGGCTGCCATGTAGGTGTGGGCGATGCCGGTGGGGCACGCGGTGATCGCCACCACCGACGGACGGCGTTCCTCTCCGGCGCCGGCCGACGGTGGCGGCGTCGTGCCCGTCGATGCCGCCGACGCCGCAGCGGATGTGGTCGCAGCGGCCGCCGTAGCTGTTGCTGCAGCGGGTGCTGCCGCGGGTGGATTGATGGCCTCGTCGACCAGTTGGACCACGCGTTCGTCACTCTCGGCCCCACGCAACGACTCGACGAAGTCCGGCCGCACCAACGAACGGGCCAGCGAACTGAGCAGCTTCATGTGTTCGGTCGCCCCGCCCGCGGGGGCGGCGATGAGGAACACGAGGTCGGCGGGGCCATCCGGAGCGCCGAAGTCCACCTTGTTCGAGAGGCGCGCCATAGCCAGGCTCGCCTCGGTGACCGACTCGGCGCGGGCGTGGGGGATGGCGATGCCGCCGGGAAGTCCGGTGGCCGACTTCGCCTCGCGGTCCAGGGCGCCCCGGGTGAGCACGGTGGGATCTGTGGTGCGGCCGGCCGCGGCGAGTTTGTCGGCGAGGTAGCCGATGACAGCGGCCGGGTCGCTGCCCGCGTCGATGTCGAGGCTCACCGTCTGCGGTGTGATTATCTGTTCTGACATGGGATTTCCTTCATTCCATGAATCGTGCAAGTCGGCAGGTGCGGCGGTGGTTCATCGGGTGTGGGCGGCTCCTGTGAGGTCGGTCATCTGCACGTGTGCGAGATCGAGTTGGTCCGGCGACGGAGGCTGAGTCCCGGGGAGCGCCGTTGCCGCAGACCCATAAGCGACCGCGGTGCGCAGGCGGTCCGGTTCATCGTCTCCGCGGCTCTCGGCGATGAGGTAGCCGGCGAGAGCGGAATCCCCCGCGCCGACGGTGCTGCGGGGCACGATCGGCGGAGGCGTCGCGAACCAGGTGCCGCCGCCGGTCACGAGCAGCGCCCCGGTCGCGCCGAGTGTCGCCAGGATCGCCGCGCCGGTCCGGTCCACGAGGGTCCGTGCCGCCGCGATCAGCGGCGCGTGGTCTCCGCCCCTGGTGGCCTCGGCCAGCTGTGCCGCGTCGGTACCGACCGCTTCGGCGAGTTCCTCATCGTTGGGTTTGAGCAGATCGACGCGGCCGGTGACGGCCTCGGCCAGCGGTCTACCGGAGGTGTCCACCGCGACCCGGCATCCCTGCGCACCCAGCGCGTCGATGACGGTGCGGTACCAGTCGTCGGGCAGGCCTGGCGGCAGTGACCCGCACAGCGAGACCCACCGGGCGCCGCGCGCGTTGTCGACCACCAGGTCGGCCAGCGCCCTTGCCTGGTCGTCGTCGAGCGCGAATCCGGGCGCGTTGATCTTGGTTGTGGTGCCGTCGGGATCGGCGACGGTGATGTTGGAGCGGATCTCGCCGTCGATCGGGAGGGTCAGGTGGGGTAGTCCGACGCCGTCCAGAGCGGTGAGAAACGGATCCCCGGGGCGGGCCGGGAGGATGGCTTTGGTGGACACTCCTGCGCAGGCGACCACCCGCGCGACGTTGATCCCCTTGCCGCCCGGCTCGGATCGCACCGCCGTGGCGCGCTGCACCGCGCCACGTTGCAGTGGTGTGGACAGCTCGAGAGTCCGGTCGAGACTGGGATTGGCGGTGAGTGTGAGAATCGTGACCGGGGTCGGATCGGAGGACGTCATGGGGTCCCTTTCGGTCGTGCGAACAGGGGTCATACGACCACCATCTCGATGCCGTGGTCGGCCAGCTCGGCCGAGGTGATCGGGTCTACGCCGGCGTCGGTGACGAGCACATCGACATCGGTCAGGTCGGCGAAGGACGCGAGATCCTCGCGATCGATCTTGGACGAATCAGCCAGCACCACAACGCGGTTGGCCACGCGGACGATGGCTGACTTGATGGCGGCCTCATCGGGGTCGGGGGTGGAGAGCCCGAAACCCGGACTGATCCCGTTGGTGCCGACGAAGGCTGTCGAGATGCGCATCTTCTCCAGGGCGGCCACCGTGTCGGCGCCGACGGTTGCCTGGGTGAGTCCGCGTACCCGCCCGCCGACGACGTGGAGATCGGCGGCTCCTTGCGCGGCGAGTACCCCCGCGATCGGGATGCTGTGCGTGACCAGCGTCAATCGGCGGTCCCGGGGCATCTCGAGTGCCGCCTGGTAGGTGGTGGTACCGGCGTCGAAGAACAGTGAGCCCCCGTCCGGCGGGAGGAACCGCATCGCGGCGCGGCCGATCGCGAACTTCTGTTCGGTGTGGGACATCTGCCGTTCGTCGATGCCCTGTTCTCCGATGACCGGCGTCGAGCCGGGCCGTACCGCGCCACCGTGCACCCGTTGCAGGTGCCCTGCCCGTTCGAGCACGGCGAGGTCTCGCCGCACGGTCTCGCTCGTGACATCGAAGGCCGTGGCGAGTGCGGCCACCGAGGCGCGGCCGTTCAAGCGGACCTGATGGGCGATCGCCTGCTGTCGTTCCTCCGCGTACACGATGTCCTCGTCTGTGGGTTTCGGTGGGTTTGAATGTTGATATACCTTTGTTTACGCTTGTTTGTGTGGTCACGTCAAGTGTTTGTTGTAAGTTTGATCACAGAGAAATGGCCGGGAGCTTGCGAATGCAGCCGGCCTCGGCGTCGAACACAGAGAGGTCTTCGGTGGAGCGCACACAGGTACTGAACGGAACGCCGGTTGTCGGTGGAAAGGCCTACGGCCCGGTGGTCTGGCCCGGGGAACGTCCCGTATTCGACGTCAGCGGCGGGGGTGTGATCGCCGACGAGGAACGCGAGGTCGAGACGAAACGCTTCACCGATGCCGCTGCGGCAGTCGCGGGTCGACTTCGCGAACGGTCGTCACACGCATCCGGCGCTGCCGCCGAGGTGCTGTCGGCGACGGCGGGCCTGGCCGAGGACCGCGGCTGGGTCGGAGCGGCGTCGGCCTTGATCGCCAAGGGCTCGGCCGCTCCGGCGGCCGCGGTTGCGGCGACCGAACAATTTGCCGCCATGTTCACGAAGCTGGGCGGCCTGATGGCCGAACGTGTCACCGATCTCAACGATGTACGCGATCGGGTCGTCGCCGAGCTGCTCGGTGTACCAGAGCCCGGTGTGCCGGAGCCGTCGGTGCCCTCGATTCTGATGGCCGATGATCTCGCGCCCGCCGACACGGCCGGCCTGGACCCGGCCATGATCACCGCGCTGGTCACCCGATTGGGGGGACCGACGAGCCACACGGCGATCATCGCGCGACAGCTGGGAATTCCGTGCGTGGTGGCGGTGTCGGACCTCGCGACGGTCGAGGCGGGCACCATCGTGCTCGTCGACGGAACCGCGGGCACGATCGAGGTCGAACCGGACGCCGCCGACGCCACGGAGCGCGTCGAGGAGAGTCGTCGGGCGGCGGAGCTGGTCGCCGACTGGTCCGGGCCTGGGCAAACCGCCGACGGACGCCGGATCTCGGTGTTGGCCAACGTCGCGGACGGAGCGTCGGCGCGGACCGCCACCGCCTATCCGGTGGAAGGTGTCGGGTTGTTCCGCACCGAACTCGCCTTCCTTGATCGCGCGGACGCGCCGACGGTAGAGGAACAGACAAGCCTCTACCGCGAGGTGCTGGATGCTTTCGACGGACAGAAGGTGGTCATCCGCACGCTCGACGCCGGCTCCGACAAACCGCTCAAGTTCGTCACCCAACTGGACGAGGCCAACCCCGCGCTGGGCGTGCGGGGCAATCGGATTGCCCAGGAACATCCCGAGATCCGCACCGCTCAGCTCGATGCGATCGCCGCTGCGGCGAATGGCCGCGAATCGACCGCCTGGGTGATGGCGCCGATGATCGCGTCGGCGGCCGAGGCCGCGGAGTTCGCCGCCGAGGTGCGTGCGCGCGGACTGATCGCCGGTGTGATGGTGGAGGTGCCCGCGGCCGCGATTCTTGCCGAATCCATACTGGCCGAAGTCGATTTCGTGTCGATCGGGACAAATGACCTCACCCAGTACACGATGGCGGCGGATCGGATGTCGGCCGAACTCGCCGGCCTGACCGACCCCTGGCAGCCTGCGGTGCTGTCGTTGATCGCAACCGTGGCGCGCGCGGGTTCCGAAGTGGGCAAGTCGGTGGGCGTGTGTGGCGAGGCCGCAGCAGACCCGGTGCTGGCGTGCGTGCTGGTCGGGATGGGTGTCACGTCGCTGTCGTCGGCTCCAGCCGCGGCGGCCGCGGTGGGAGCCCGACTCGGAGCGGTCAGCATGGACCAGTGCCAGGTTGCGGCCCAGGCGGCATTACGCACGTCCGACCCGGCCGCTGCGCGTGCGGCGGCGACGGCGGCGTTGGACGCCTAGCGTCATCAGGTCGGGCTTCCATGGAGGCCCGACCGGCCGGCTCGTGGCGGCCCGGTACCGGGCCCCGGGCCGGGCCCACCGTTCACACCCGGCGCATCACCGTGACGACCTTACCCAGGATGGCGGCGTTGTCGCCGGGGATCGGTTCGAACATCGCGTTGTGTGGCATCAGCCAGACGTGACCGTCCTTGCGCTTGAACGTCTTGACGGTTGCCTCGCCGTCGATCATCGCCGCGACGATGTCACCGTTCTCGGCCACGTTCTGCTGTCGCACCACGACCCAATCGCCGTCGCAGATCGCTGCATCGATCATCGATTCGCCGACCACGCGCAGCAGGAAGAGCGACCCGTCGCCGACGAGCTCACGGGGGAGCGGGAAGACGTCCTCGACGGCCTCCTCGGCGAGGATCGGTCCGCCCGCGGCGATGCGTCCGAGTACGGGTACGAAGGTGGGAGTCGGCAGTTCTGAGCCACCGGCCGGTGCGGCCGTGCCGCCCGGCGGCGTGTGCTGCTCGCCGTCCTGGATGTTGACGGCGCGAGGCCGATTGTGATCGCGTTTGAGCAGGCCCTTGCGCTCCAAAGTCCGTAGCTGATGTGCGACGGACGAGGTGGAGGTCAGTCCGACCGCCTCGCCGATCTCGCGGATGCTGGGCGGATATCCACGTTCACGCACCGACGTGCGGATGTACTCCAGCACACCCCGCTGGCGGGCGGTGAGGTTCGCCTCGGCGACCTCGGGATCAACCGTCGTCGCGCCCCCGGTCTCGTCGGTCCCACGGGTGGCGTCACGCCGTCCGCCGGCTTTGTCACTCATCGGTGTCCTCCCTCTCGGCGTCCGTCATGTGGGGGCGCCTGCCCGGTTCCTTTCGGAAACCTGCTGGATGTTGCCTTGCTACAGCGCCGACAGTATCCGAACATCCCGACATGTTCAAACATTTGTTCGACGCGTGTCGAGACATTGTCGGTCTGCCGTGATACTAATCGAACATACGTTCCGTCGAACACGTGATCGACAGTCCGGTCGATCGGGAGCCGAGGAGGACACGATGAGCACTGGGACCCTCACGCGCAGCACACGCACCCCGGACGGGGCGGTGTCCAGGTCTGAACGAACGGAGCCCGTGCGCGCCGAGCGTGTGCGCATCGAGCGCGAGCGCACCGACTCGGCACGCACCGACTCGGCAAGCACCGAGCCGACGCGAAGCGGGCGCACGCGTACCGGCGAGCAGGAGCGGGTCCGTCTCGGCGCGGGCACACGGCCGCGGCGCCAGGCGCATCACGAACCCGTCCGCCCGGCCGACCGACGGCCGGCTCGCCCGGCCGTCGGACAGTTACCTCGGGCTGCGGGGACCCGGTGCGCTGTGTCGACGGCCGAATCACGCCTGCACGCACGCCGGAGGGCCACGGCACTGGCGGTACTCGTGGGCTGTGGGCTCGCGGTTCTGGTGTGGGTGGTCACAATCGTGGGCTCCAACTATGCGGCGTCCGTGCAGCCGTCGCCAGTCGGCACCGAGATCGTCCATGTCCGACAGGGCGACTCGCTGAGCACGATCGCCGATCGGATCGCGCCCGATGTGCCCAGGCAGGCGGTCATCGACCAGATCGTCGAGCGCAACGACCTGTCCGGGTCGGGTCTCCGGGTCGGGCAGGCACTGGTCGCACCCGCATACGGCTGAGCGCAGGCGGTACTCTCATGTCACAGGTTCCAGCCGGAAACCGGCACGGCGTAGCGGGCATCCGGTGCGCCGGAGTGTCCCGAGACGTGCGTGAGGACGACATGCGCTGCCCGTTTTGCAAGAACGAAGACACCAAGGTCATCGACTCGCGTGTCGCCGACGAGGGGCAGGCGATCCGAAGGCGTCGTTCGTGTGCGGAGTGCGGTCGGCGGTTCTCGACGGTGGAGAGCGCCGTGCTGTCGGTGGTGAAACGCAACGGCGTGACCGAGCCGTTCAGTCGCGAGAAGGTGATGCGCGGAGTGCGTCGCGCCTGTCAAGGGCGTGACGTCGCCGAGGATGCCCTGGCTCAGCTCGCACAGCAGGTGGAGGACGCTGTCCGGGCATCCGGCTCGGCCGAGATACCCAGCAATGAGGTGGGCCTGGCCATCCTTCGTCCGCTTCGCGACCTCGACGAGGTCGCCTATCTGCGGTTCGCGTCGGTTTACCGGTCATTTGACTCGTTGGAGGATTTCCAGCGTGAGATCGATGACCTGCAAGGCAATCTCACGCATCGTAAACCGGTGGATGCCGCGGGGTCTGCGCTCACCGATTGACCGGACCGGTGTCGACGCCGATGGTCAGGTGAAGGCGTCGAGTGCACGTATGGCGCGCTTCTCCGAGATCGGGTATGCGGTTCCGAGTCGCTGCGCGAACAGGCCCACCCGCAGTTCCTCGATCAGCCAGTGGGCGAATTCGTCCAGTGCAGCGCGTCGTCCCTCGGGAAGCCGCGCGCCGCGTTGATTCCAGTGGCTCACGACGCGATCGACCGTGGCGATGCCGTCATGGTCCCGATGAGCAGACGCGGGTAGATCGGTCAGTCGACGAGTTGCCGCCTCGAGGTATCTGGGGACGTGGGTCAGGTGGTCGCGAGGGGTTGCGGCGATGAATCCGTCGAAGACCAGGTTCTCGAGTTGTTCGGCGACGTCATCGGCGGCGACCGACCCGCTCAGCCGATCGAGCTGGGCACGCAACGGGGCGACGTGACGCAGAACGTCGATGGCCAGTGTGAAATATTCTGGGGCGGCACCGATGACGTCGCTTCGCAGCCCGGTGCACAGTTGCTCGAACTGTTCCGGAGTTCGGATTCTGGTGAGATCTCGGTCCGCGGCGAGGTCGCGGACCGCGCGCCGGGTGCAGTCGGCCACCAGATCGTCCGGCTTGCGATACGGGCTCTGGCTCAGGGTGAGTCGTCCCGCGGCGTCGAGAGTCCCGGTGATCTTGCGGGAAAGACGCGGCATCGCTGCATCGAGCAAAACGATGACGGCGTCGTGATGACGCTGGTCGCGCTGGGCCGCGGTCGGGCTCTCGACGCCGGTCACGCCGACGGCGTGCCCGTTGTCGTCGCGCACCACGTCCAATCCTGGATATCGCGTGATGGATTGACCGGCAACCACTTTCGTCTCGCTGTCCGCGAGGTTGCCGATCCCTTCGGCGCTCCATGTGGTGACGGCCGTCCGTGGCGCCGGGGTGTCGTCCCGATCGGCGAACTGTTTCTTCAGGTCGGCGAGCGACTTACCACCGGCGATCGTGGCGCCGGTCCGGTCGACGACGGCGAAGTTCATGGTGAGGTGGGCAGGTATGCGCTCGGGCGCGAAATCCCCGGGCGACACGGTCATCGAGGTGATCGATGTGAGCTCGCGGGCCAGCCCGGCGATGAGCGGCTCGGCGCGCGGTGTGAGTCGTGAGAGCGCCAGATCCGCGAAACGCTGGGCGGGCGCCATCGATTTGCGCTGCGCTTTCGGCAGTGATTTCACGAGTTCGGTGGCGAGTTCGCTGCGCAGGCCCGGCACCGACCAGTCGAAGCCCGCTGCCCGGACATGGTCGAGCAACGGTAGCGGGATCACCACGGTGACACCGTCATCGGGCGCGCCGGGCTCGAATCGGTATCGGAGTTCCAGGCGCGTCTCGCCCTGCTGCCAGGCTCCGGGGAAGTCGGTGTCGGCGACCGCGACGTCGACCGCCACATCTTCTGGACGCAGGTCGAGGAGGTCGGGGTGTTCGCGTCTCGTCTGCTTCCACCAGGTGTCGAAGTGTCGCGCCGACACCACATCGGGACCGACCCGCGCATCGTAGAACTCGAACAACTGCTGTTCGCTGATCACCACATCCCGGCGACGGGCGCGGTGCTCGACGTCGGCTGCGGCGTCGAGCAGTTCCCGATTGCGCTGAAAGAAGGCATGATCGGTGCGCCATTCGCCTTCCACGAGGGCGTGGCGGATGAACATCTCCCGTGAGGTCGCCGGGTCGATGCGTCCGAAAGGTACCCGGCGCTGCGCGACGAGGGTGACGCCGTAGAGCGTGACGCGTTCGTAGGCCATCGCGGAGCCGCGTTTGGACGACCAGTGCGGCTCACTGTACGACCGTCGGGCGAGGTCGCCGGCGAGTTTCTCCACCCAAAGGGGATCGATCCCGGCGACAGTGTGCGCGAAGAGTCGCGATGTCTCGACGAGTTCGGCGGCCATGATGAACGGTGGCGGCTTCCGGGACAGCGACGATCCCGGGAAGATCGCCAGGGTGGTGTTCCGTGCGCCGAGATAGTCCCGTGAATCCCCTTGGCGCGCCGCGATGTTGCCGAGCAGGCCGGAGAGGATCGCCCGGTGGATGGCGTCGCCGTCGCGGCTGGTGGTGGCGGTGGTCCAGTCCAGGTCGGACACGATCCGGGACAGCTGCCGGTGCAGTTCCTGCCATTCGCGGATCCGCAGGAAATGCAGGAACTCGCGTTCGCAGAGCCGGCGGAACTGATTGCCCGACAGTTCGCGGCGCCGGTCAGCGAGATAGTTCCAGAGCTCCAGATAGGCGAGGAACTCTGAGCCGGGGACCGCGAAGCGGCGGTGTGCTGCGTCGGCCGCCTCACGGTGCTCGCCGGGGCGCTCCCGAACATCGGGGATCGACAGCGCGGCGGCGATCACCAGCATGTGGTCGAGGCAGCCGTCCTCGTGTGCGGCGATCAGCATCCGCGCGAGGCGCGGATCGACGGGGATACGGGCCATCTGCCGGCCGACCGGTGTCAGGACCGGTTCGTGGTCGTCTCGCGTGGTCTCGCGGATCGCGCCGAGTTCGGCGAGGACTGCCATACCGTCGCGGATCGCACGCGCGTCGGGTGGTTGCACAAACGGGAACTCGGACACGTCGCCGAGGCGGAGCGCGGCCATCTGGAGGATGACCGCCGCCAGATTGGTCCGCACGATCTCCGGATCGGTGAACGCCGGACGATTGTCGAAGTCGTCCTGATCGTAGAGACGGATACAGATGCCCGGTGCGACGCGGCCGCAGCGGCCGGCACGCTGACGAGCGCTCGCCTGCGACACCGGCTCGATCGGCAGGCGGTTCACCTTGGACCGCGTCGAGTAGCGCGAGATCCGTGCCGTACCGGTGTCGATGACGTAGCGGATCCCGGGCACGGTCAGGGACGTCTCGGCGACGTTGGTCGCCAACACGATGCGCCGGCCGGACGACGGCGCGAACACCCGTTGCTGATCGGCGATGGACAGCCGGGCGAACAGGGGAACGATCTCCGCGCCGGCCGAGACGCGATGGCGCAATGCGTCCGCGGTCTCGCGGATGTCCCGCTCGGTGGGGAGGAAGACCAGGATGTCCCCGCGGTGTGCCGACCAGAGTTCTCCGACCGCGGAATCGATGGCCTGCGCCTGATCGAGATCACGGTGGTCCGAATCGGGGTCGCGGGCGTCTCCGAATGGGCGATATCGAACCTCGACCGGGTATGCGCGACCGGAGACCTCGAGGATCGGTACCTCGTCGGCGTCGTCGACCGAGGCCGCGAAATGGCGGGCGAACCGGTCCGGTTCGATCGTCGCCGATGTGATGATGACCTTGAGGTCGGGGCGCCGAGGCAGCAGGCGTTTCAGATAGCCCAGGATGAAGTCGATGTTGAGGCTGCGTTCGTGTGCCTCGTCGATGATCAACGTGTCGTAGGCACGGAGCAGCGGGTCGGTGCCGATCTCGCGCAGCAGGATGCCGTCGGTCATCACCTTGACCAGCGTGTCCGCACCCGAGCGGTCGGTGAACCGCACCGAGAACCCGATCGCGTCGCCGATCTCGGTGGCGGTCTCGTCGGCGATCCGGCGGGCGACCGAACTCGCGGCGATCCTGCGCGGCTGGGTATGGCCGATGGCGCCGTGAATTCCGCGGCCGAGTTCCAGGCAGATCTTGGGTAGCTGGGTCGTCTTGCCCGACCCGGTCTCGCCGGCGATCACCACCACCTGGTGCTCGCTGATCGCGGCGGCGATCTCGTCCCGCGCCGCCGACACCGGCAGGTCCGGCGGATACTCGATGACCGGTACCGCGGCGCGTCGGCGGTGCACCCGGGCCTGCGCCGCCGCCACGTCCGCAGCCAGCCGGTCCCACGTCGACCGTTTCGGTGATCGCCCGAGTTTGTCGAGCCGGCGACGCAGACGATGGGCGTCGACGATGGTCAGGTCGTCGAGTACGTCGGCCAATTCGCGGCGTTCGTCGGTGGTCGGTGCGGACATGATGTGTCCAGAGTATTGGGTCCTCGTCGGTGACCCGCCGCACATCCGGGTCGGCGGCCCGGCACCTGGGTCCGGCGGTGCCGCGCACACCCGGCATGATTGGGGAATGGCAGGTTCACTGTGGCACGGCTTCGCCGATATGGGGTCGGTCTCCACGAATGGTCCGTTCGTGGTGACCCGAGGACAAGGGACACGGATCTACGACGCGCAGGGGCGTGAGTATCTCGACGCGACCGCGGGCCTGTGGTTCACCAACATCGGCCACGGCCGCACCGAGGTTGCGCAGGCTGTCGCCGACCAACTGGGGAAGCTGGCCCATTACTCGGGCTTCGGTGATTTCACCGCCGACGTCACCATGGAGCTGGCCGAACGCCTCGCCGCGATCGCGCCGGTACCGGACAGCAAGATCTTCTTCACCTCGGGCGGCAGCGATTCGGTGGACACCGCGGCCAAGCTCGCGCGCCGTTACTGGCACGAGATGGGCAAGCCGGACAAGAACATCATCGTCGGTCGGACCAAGGCCTATCACGGCATGCATGTCGCCGGGACCGCACTGGCGGGCATCCCGGTGAATCGTGAGGGCTACGGCGAACTCATGCCGGACGCCGAGTCGGTGGAATGGGACAACGCCAAGAGTCTGCTCGGATTGATCGAGCGTGTCGGGGCCGATCGGATCGCGGCATTCTTCTGTGAACCGATCATCGGGGCCGGCGGTATCTATCTTCCGCCCGAGGGCTATCTGGCCGAGGTCCGCCAGATCTGCCGCGACCACGACGTCCTGTTCGTCGCGGACGAGGTCGTCACCGGCTTCGGCCGCATCGGGGGGCAATCGTGGTTCGCCTCCACCCGATTCGACCTCGCACCGGACATGATGACCACCGCGAAGGGGCTGACGTCCGGCTATGTTCCGATGGGAGCGGTCTTCATCGCACCGCGGATCGCCGAGCCGTTCTTCGCCGGCGGTGTCTGGTGGCGGCACGGCTACACCTATGGCGGACACGCCGGTGCTGCCGCGGCGGCCATGGCCAATCTCGACATCATCGAGGCGGAAGGTCTGCTGGGTGCGGCGAGTCGCCTGGAAACCGATCTGGCCCAGGCACTTTCTCCGCTTGCCGAGCTCGACTCGGTCGCCGAGGTCCGGACGGGGCTCGGCGCGGTCAGTGCAGTCCAGCTGGCCGACCCTGCGCAGGCACTGCCGATGATCGGCAAGCTCAGAGAGCACGGCGTGAGCGGACGGGCGGCCGGGCAGGGTGCGCTGCAGATCTCGCCCGCGTTCGTGATGACCACCGACGAGGTCTGCGAGCTCGCCGACCGCATGCGTGCCGCGCTGAGCTGATACCGGCCGGCGGGAGAAGACCTATCGCGCCCCGGCCGGGATCGTCGGCCGGGGCGCGATAGGTCGTCAGGTCGTGGCTCGGGTGTCAGACCGCGCTGAGCACCTCGGTGGTGGCGATCGCCTGGGCGACGCCGGCGACGATCGAGGCGACCTTGAGTGCCTCGAAGATCGCTTCCCGGTCGACGCCCGCCTCACGCAGGGTGTTCTCGTGTGCGCCGACGCAATGCTCGCAGCCGTTGATCGATGACACGGCGAACGACCACAACTCGAACAAGGCCTTGTCCACGCCGGGATTACCGATGATGTTCATCCGCAGACCCGGACGCAGGTCATCGTACTTACCGCCGAGGAAACCGCGGCCACGGTAGAAGACGTTGTTCATACCCATGATCGACGCGGCGCCGAGCGCGGCGTTGTAGGCCTCGGCCGACAGGGTGTCGGCGGCCTCGTCGGCGATCTCCGAGAGCACCTTGGCATTTCGGGTGGCCGCCGCTGTCGACAGCAGGGTGCCCCAGAGCTGCTCCTCGGTGAGAGCGGTGGTCCGGGTCATCGAGCCGAGGTTCAGCTTGAGGTCCTTGGCGTACTCCGGGAGGGCTTCCTTCAGGTTGTCGATGCTCATTCGAATTCCTCTCAGACGCTCGCGGTCAGCAGTTCACCGGCGTCGATCGTCGGGTCGCCCTTTTTCCAGTTGCAGGCGCACAACTCGTCGGACTGCAGAGCGTCGAGGACGCGAAGGACCTCGTCGACGTTGCGACCCACCGAGCCGGCGGTCACCGAGACGAACTGGATCTCATTGTTCGGGTCCACGATGAAGGTCGCCCGATCGGCGACCCCGTCGGCATTGAGAACCCCTGCGGCGGAAGCGAGTTCACGCTTCAGGTCGCTCAGCATGGGGAACGGGAGGGTTTTGAGGTCCTCGTGCTGAGCGCGCCACTGGAAGTGGACGAATTCGTTGTCGACCGAGGCGCCGAGGACCTGTGCGTCACGATCGGCGAACTCGTCGTTGAGCTTGCCGAACGCCGCGATCTCCGTCGGGCAGACGAAGGTGAAGTCCTTCGGCCAGAAGAAGATGATCCGCCATTTGCCCGGGTTGTCCTCGCTGGTGACGGTGGTGAAGTAGTCGTCGGGCTGCTGGGCGTCGACCTTGGACAGGTCTCCGCCGATGACAGCGGTGAGGTTGTATGCGGGGAACTGATCGCCGATTGTCAGCAGGGCCATGTTCGTATCGCTCCTTGGTCTGGGATCTTCGATTGCCACGTCATGTGCGCGAAAGGACTTCGTCGTCAGACATGCACCATCGTGCCGGAATCTCGGCGAAAGCGAAACGTGATGATACGCACTATATTGATAGCCATGGCCAATAAAAGTCATCAGCCGTCGGTGACGGCGCTACGCGCCTTTGTCGCCATCGCCCATCGTCGCCATTTCGGTTCTGCCGCAGATGATCTGGGAATCAGCCAACCCACGCTGTCGCAGGCGCTGGTAGGCCTCGAGTCCGGACTCGGTGTGCAGTTGGTGGAACGCACGACTCGGCGTGTCTTCTTGACGCCCGAGGGTGAGCGCCTCCTGCCGAGGGCGATTGCGGTGATCGACGCCGTCGACGAGCTCCTCGCCGAGGCGGTGGGCAACGGAGATCCGTTGGCGGGGCCGGTGCGGTTGGGTCTGATTCCCACTGTGGCCCCGTACATTCTGCCCACGGTCCTGCGCGGGGTGGACGAACTGCTGCCGTCGCTTCGGCTCCAGGTGGTCGAGGATCAGACCTCGCGCCTGCTGCGGCAGGTGCGAGAGGGATCACTCGACGTCGCGATCATGGCGTTGCCCACCAACGAGCGGGGATTGACCGAGGTGCCCATGTACTCAGAGGATTTCGTGCTCGCGCTCCCGCCGGGCCATCCGCTCGCGGGTCGAAAGCGAGTCGATCCGGCCTGGCTGGCCGACCTGCCGCTGCTGCTGCTCGACGAAGGGCACTGTCTACGCGATCAGGCGCTGGAGGTGTGCCGGCTGGCCGGAGTTCGTCCCGAGGTGGGTCAGACGCGCGCCGCATCGCTCGCGACGGCCGTGCAGTGCGTGGAGGGCGGACTGGGAGTGACGCTGATCCCGCAGACCGCGGTGGACACCGAAGCCGGCCGCGGCAATCTGGCCACCGCCACATTCGCGCGTCCGCGACCGGGACGTCGTGTCGGGATGGTCTTCCGTGAGTCCGCCGGTCGCGCCGAGGCGTACCGCACGCTGGCCGAGACCATCGGCGACCTCATCGTCGCAACCGGTGACGTCACCAGGGCGGCCTGAGTTGCGCCGAGAGAACCCCGGATCGCGCCGACAGAACCCCGGATTGCGCCGACAGAACCCCGGATCGCGCCGACAGAACCCGACCTGGCGCGGACCGAGCCGGGCCAGACGCGTGCCGCATGCCACGTGCCCGATGGTCGCCGCTGAATCAAGCGCCGCAGCCGAATCGCGGTTTCCCTCCACAGCTGCCGGGGTTCTCTCGGCGCGAAACGGGGTTCTGTCGGTGTCAGTCGCGGGGTTCGAGGACGAACACCGGGATGACCCGGTCGGTCTTCGTCTGATACTCGGCGTAGTCGGGCCATGCCTCGACAGACCGGTTCCACCAGAGTCGGTACTCGTCGCCGGTCACCTCGCGCGCGTCGTAGTCTCCCACGTGCTCACCGTCGCGGAGCTCGACGTGCGGGTTCTCGACCAGGTTCCAATACCAGACGGGATGCTTGGGTGCGCCACCGAGAGACGCGACGACGGCATAGACGCCGTCATGCTCGACGCGCATCAGCGGGGTCTTGCGGAGCTTGCCGGATTTGCGCCCCACCGAGGTGAGGATCACCACCGGCTTGCCCTTCATGGTGGTCGCGGCGGTGCCGTTCGACGCCTCGTATTCCTGGACCTGCTTGGTGGCCCAATCGGACGGACTCGGTTCGTATTCTCCGGTGAGTGGCATGCCCTGTCCAACGGCGCCCGCGGATACGACTATTCCGCGGCCGAGTGACTCAGCTGTTCCCATTCGTCGACGAGGCTGGAGTCGATCTCGCGGACCATGGTGCCCACCCGTTCGGTGATGTCCACCACCTCGGGCGTGCTGACGGCGTTGGGGAGTCCTTGTCGCAGAACCCGGTAGCAATCCGACAGGTAACGCAGGACCACGCCCTCGCTGCGTGCCAGCCCGTACGCGGAGATCAGCTCGTTGAAGGTCATCGACCGTTCCAGCATCTCGCGCAGCACCGACTTCGGGGAGGGTGGATAGGAACCGACCCAGGGGTGTCCGCGCCGATACACGCCGAAGGCGAAGTCGATCTCGTCGGCCAGCGGTCGCGGCCAGGTGATCTCCTCGAGGCGCGCCATCCGCTCCTCGTACTCGATGCCGTCGAGTTTCATCTCCGCGATGGCGGCATCCCGGGCGGCCTTGCGCTGGGCGAAAAGCAGTGGCCGTGGATCCTCCAGGGTCGATTCCAGGATGGAGACCACGTCGAGTGCATACGACGACGACGCGGGGTCGAGGATCTCGAAGGCGGCGATCGCGAAGGACGACAGCGGGTTGGTCAGCGCGAAGTTCTCCGGCATATCCACCGACAGGGCGACATTGCGACCGTGGTCGTCCGGGGCGTCGAGTTGCACGACGATTCCTGATTCCCGCAGACCGCGGTAGAGCTCGATGGTGTGCCGGATGTGCCGGAGCTGCCGATTGCGCGGTTCGTGGTTGTCCTCGAGAAGATGGCGGATCGCGGCAAAGCAGTCGCCCGGCCGTGACAGCACCTCCATGAGGACCGCGGTGGTCATCCGGAAATGCGAGCGCAGCGGCTCGTCGGGTGCGTCCACGAGTTGGGTGAACGTCTTCTCACCCCACGACACAAACCCTTCCGGCGGCTTCTTGCGCACGAGCTTGCGGAGCTTCTTCGCGTCGTCACCCGCCTTCGCGACCGCTCGTGCGTTCTCGACGTCGTGCTCCGGCGCCTGTACGACGACGTAGCCGACGGTGTCGAATCCGGCACGTCCCGCTCTTCCGGCGATCTGGTGGAACTCCCGGGCGCGCAGTCGACGGACCCGGGTGCCGTCGTATTTGCTCAAGCCGGCGAACAGGACCGTGCGAATGGGCACGTTGATACCGACGCCGAGGGTGTCGGTGCCCGCGATCACCTTCAACAGACCCTGCTGTGCGAGCCGCTCCACGAGGCGCCGATAGCGGGGAAGCATGCCGGCGTGGTGGACGCCGATCCCGGCCCGCAGCAGCTTCGACAGGGTGGAGCCGAAACCGGTCTGGAAGCGGAAATCGCCGATGGCGTCTGCGATCGCGGCCCGTTCGGCCTTGTCCGCGATCTTGACCGACATCAAGGCCTGCGCCCGCTCGACCGCGGCCGCCTGGGTGAAATGCACCACATAGATCGGTGCACGCCCGACGGCGACCAACTCCTCGATCGTCTCGTGGATCGGCGTCATCGCGTAGCTGTGTTCGAGCGGAACGGGACGCTGGGTCCCGGTCACCGCGACCGTGAGCCGGTCGGTGCGGCGCCGCAGATCGTCGACGAAGAACGTGGTGTCACCGAGCGTGGCGGACATGAGCAGGAACTGGGTGTGCGGCAACTCGATCAGGGGCACCTGCCAGGCCCAGCCGCGGTCGGGTTCGCCGTAGAAGTGGAACTCGTCGGCGATGAGGGTGCCGATGTCGCTGAGCGCGCCGTCGCGCAGAGCGAGGTTCGCGACGATCTCGGCCGTGGCGCAGATGATCGGGGCATCGGCATTGACGGCCGCGTCGCCGGTGAGCAGCCCGACCGACTCGGCGCCGAACGTCGCGCACAATTCGAAGAACTTCTCGCTGACCAGTGCCTTGATGGGGGCGGTGTAGTACGCCCGTTCACCTCGGCAGCGCGCGAAATAGATGGCACCGGCCGCCACCAGGGACTTTCCCGACCCGGTCGGGGTCGCCAAGATCACGTTGTTGCCGGCGATGAGTTCCAGGAGAGACTCCTCCTGATGCGGGTACAGCTCGATACCACGCTCATTCCACCAGGTGGTGAAGTTCTCGAAGGCGGTGTCCTCATCGGCGACCGGCGCCAGGTGAGCCGCGACGGTGTCGCTCAGATCGGCGATGGGGGACCGCCTGCATCCTCGTCGCCGTCCTCGCGGACCTGTTCGGCGAGGAACCGCTCGAGTTCGGCGCCGAGTTCGTCGCCGGTGGGCAGATCGGCCTCGGCGGCCAGCAGCGACGCCCGCTCGGCCTGTGCCTCGGTGAACGTGTCGTACTGGCTCTCGAGCGCCGCCACCACGGACTCGATCTCGGCGTTGCCGGAGACCTCCTTGTCGACCTGCTCACGGACCTTGGCCGCGGCGTTCTCCAACGCGGCGACCGGTATCGCCAGCCCGGTCAGCTCACCCACCGCGCCCAGCAACCGTGCCGACGCCGCCGGATAGTCGGTCTGGGAAAGGTAGTGCGGCACATGGACGGACAAGCCGGCGGCACGATAGTCATGCTCGCTCATCCGCAGTTCCAGCAGCATCGAGGCGCTGGCGGGCAACTTCATCGCCGAGCCCCACCGGGGCAGGTCGCCGAGCCGGTCGGGGTCGCTGCCGTGCGCGGTGATCGACGCCGGGCGGGTGTGCGGCACGGCCATCGGGATCGAGTTGAGGCCGATGACATCGGTGACCCCGAAACGCTCGACGAGCCGGCGCACGGCCTCCACGAACTGTTCCCAACGCAGGTCCGGTTCCGCACCGGCGAGCAGCAGGAACGGCCGACCCGCCGTGTCACGGATCGCATGCATGGTCAGCGTGGGCATCTCGACGTCGGTGAACTTGTTCCCGTCGAAGCTGACGGTCGGCCGACGCGACCGGTAGTCGATCAGTTCATCGGTGGCGAACGTCGCGACGAGTTCGGAGTCGAGTGCGTCGCGCAGGTGGCGAGCCGCCAGCGAGACGGCGTGGCCGGCGTCGGCGAATCCGTCGAGTGCATGGAGCAGCACCGGGCCGGTGCCCTCGTCGTTCGAGACCTGCGGTGCAGGAAACTCCAACGAGTACAGCGCGCTGTGCTCAGCGGACTGGTCGTCCATGAGTCGTGCCTCCTCGTGTCGTGTATGTCGATTCTCTCGCATCTATGGCATGCAGGGCCAATTTCGGTAGGCGATGCGGCTTTCACCCGGCACAACAACCTGGCGGCGGTGTCGATTCCCCGTCGTCGACGCAGCGATCGACGTAGCGGGGGATCGGCGGACGCGGGGTGTCGGCGGGTCGCCTCGGCGCCATCGGTGGCACAGTAGTGCGTTGTGACCGGATCAGTATGCCGTGGGGTGGGGTTGGTGCTGAGCTCTGCGCTCGTGTTCGCGGTGTCGCTCCTGACGCTCGGATGCTCGGTCGACGGGCAGGCGGAGGCCGGTGGCGGTGATCTGTCGTCCCGGGCGGTCGCTCCGTCGGAGTTCCCGACCGGAACGGCGACCCGGGTCCCAGAGCCGGCGGTACCCGCGGCACTCGCAGACCTGACCGGCCGACCACTACACGGTGTCGTGAGCCCGGCGGAGTGCACTCCCACCGCGGTACCGTCGGCCGGCGCCGTCATCCTGGTCGGGCCGGATCCGTCCGACTCAGCGGCCACCTTCACCTCTGCGGTGGTCCACGCGGACGACGAACTCGACGATGTCACCGACCTGGCACGTCGTTGCCCGCACGTGACCTCGGGGTCTGCACCGACCGCGACGTCGGCGGTGTCCACCCAGGTGATCCCGCCGCCGCAGCAGGGATCGGTGACGACGGCCGCGCTGCGCCGACAGTCGTCGACGGGTGGGACGGGCCCGTCGGCGCTGACGACGGGCACCACGACGCTGATGGCCCAACGTGGCGGGGTGCGGGTGATCGTCGAGTACCGCCATCAGGGCGCCGGCGCGATGTCTGCCACTGCCGCCGTACATCTGAACGCACTGTTCGAGTCGGCGGTCGAGTCGGCGTTCGGCTGACCACGAGTCGGGTCGGGCGCACCGTCGGACTCGTTCGGTCCCGACATCGGCCCAGCGTGTTCTGTGGATGCTGTGCCAACTGGGGACAACCCGTGCCCGTAACCGCCGAATCGGTCGCGGGAGCGGCGGCGGGGGAGGGCCGGGGTTCCAGGATGTCGGCATGTCTGCATCCCACCGCACCCGTTCCCTGTCCCAGTCCGCACTGCTGACCGCTGTGCCGGGCCTCCTCGGCTTCGTCCCGGATCACTCGCTGATCGTGCTCGCATTCGGCGACGATCCGCGGGTGGTACAGACGGCCATGCGGCATGACCTGGTCCTCGACGACGCCGGTGAACTGGTGGCTGCGCTGAGGGGCGTGCTGACCGGACTTGCCGACGTGTGTGTCCGCAATGACGTTCAGGCGGTCATCCTGGTGATCGCCGACGACCGCTATCCGGTGGGTGACGAGCGTTACCGGCGAATCTGCACCGTCGCGGACGGTCTGTTCTCGACGGTGGGTGGCGTGGCGGCCGGTTTCGTCGTCGGCGAGTTCGTCGAGGGCGCTCGCTGGCAGCGCGTCTGGGACCCGCGGCCATCGGCGCGCGCGAGGGAGCGGGGTCGGCGTGCGGTGGCCCCGATCGCCCCGTCGGCCTCGACTCGCGGCCGTATCGGCGATCCCCACGCCAGCCCGACGGCATTGGCCAAGGCGCTGCAGACCGGGCGGCGGGTGCTCGGGCAGCGTTCGGACATGGCGGCGATGCTGACACCCCTCCCGCACTGTGTGGGGCCGCATGCGGTCGTGTCGGACCCACCCGGCGCGCAGGAGACGGTTCTCGACGACGGCGTACTGCTGCGGCGGGTCATCGGGCAGATCATCGCCCAGGGCCCACCGGGCCGGTCCGCCGAACCGGCGACGCTCGACTGCCCGACGGTCAGCATGCTCGGTGTGGCACTCACCCGCATCCCGGTTCGTGACGCCGCACTGGCCTTCGCGGTCACCGATCTGCGACACGCGGCGGAGGCGTTGTGGCGTGAGCTCACGCGGCGGCTGACCGGCTCGCAGCGTGCGAGTGCGGCGACGATGCTGGCGCATCTGCACTACCTCAACGGGGAGGGCGGGTACGCCGGTGTCGCACTCGACTGCGCGCTCGCCGCCGACCCGCACTGGTCGTTGGCGAACCTGCTCGACCAGGCGCTGCAGGGTGGCATCCCACCACATCTGCTGCACCAGACGATCGCCGACAGTTACGACGTGGCAAGCACTCTGGGGGTGCCGCTACCGGCTCCGAGCACCGATCGCGAGGTGGGGTGATCCGCCCTCAGACCTTTTCCACGAACACCGAATGGGCCATGTCCCCGGTCAGTTCGAGACCGTCGTGGCCGGGAGAGTTCACCAGCGCCTTACCGGGGCTGACCGTCACCGTCACACGGGCGTTGGGCACCACACCGGCCTCGCGGAGCTCACTGATCAGGCCTGTATCGGCCTGGGCGTGCTCGGACAGCCGCCGGATGATGACCACCAGCGGATCCCCCTGGGGAAGATCGGACAAACGGGTGGCGCCGTCGGTCAGCGGGGCCTGCGAGGCGCCGAGCTGATCGAGCCCGGGGATGGGGTTGCCGTACGGCGAGGTGGTGGGATTGTCGAGAACCGCCAACAGGCGTCGCTCGACGTTCTCACTCATCACGTGCTCCCAGCGACAGGCCTCCTCGTGGACCTGGTCCCACGGCATGCCGATGACGTCCACCAGCAGCCGTTCGGCCAGCCGATGCTTGCGCATGACCGCCACCGCCAGTTCACGGCCCTTCTCGGTCAGCTCCAGGTGTCGGTCGCCGGCCACGTGGAGCAGGCCGTCGCGTTCCATGCGCGCCACCGTCTGCGACACCGTCGGACCACTCTGCTCCAACCGCTCGGCAATACGTGCGCGCAACGGGACGATGCCCTCTTCTTCGAGATCGTAGATCGTCCGCAAGTACATCTCGGTGGTGTCAACAAGATCGTTCACGGTGCGCAGTCCCTTCGTCTGAACCAAGGGTACCTTGACCTGGTCGGTCACCACCGTCCCGCGTGTCGCGGCGGACCCGGCCCCCGGGCGGGGTCCGGCGGTGCCGGCGAACCTCATCGGTCGAGGTGTCGAGGCACTAGCCTGAGGACGTGACGCGGAGCACGAGCGACGAAGCGGCGGCGGTTATCTGGAGTGAGGACTTCCTGTCCTACAAGTGGGCGCACACCCACCCGATGAATCCGGTCCGGCTGGCCTTGACCATGACGCTGGCGCAGAGTCTGGGCGTCCTCGAGGGTGTCGACGATCGGCCGCCACTCGACATCGACGACTCGGCGTTGACCGTGGTGCATTCCACCGACTACATCGACGCCGTCCGTGCGGTCGGGTCCGGCACGGCGTCGCTGTCGGGCCCGCTGCTCGAGCGGCTGTTCGGGCTCGGCGACGCGGACAACCCGGTTTTCGACGGCATGCACGAGGCCGCCAGGCTGTTGGTGGGCGGCACACTGGCAGCCGCCCAGGCGGTGGGGTCCGGCGCGGTGCGGCGCGCGGTGAACATCGGTGGCGGGATGCACCATGCGATGAAGGCCAGGGCGGCCGGCTTCTGTATCTACAACGATTGTGCGATCGCCATCCGGTGGCTCCTCGACAACGGATTCGACCGAATCGCCTACGTGGACATCGATGCCCATCACGGCGACGGCGTGCAAGTCGAATTCGCCTCGGACCCAAGGGTTCTGACGGTATCCCTGCATCAACACCCGGCCACGCTGTGGCCGGGGACGGGTTGGCCGACCGAGGTCGGGGACGGTGACGCCGAGGGCACCGCGGTGAATGTCGCACTGATGCCGGACGTTTCCGATCGCCTCTGGTTGCGGGCGTTCCACGCCGTCGTGCCGTCGGTGCTCGAACGGTTCCGGCCACAGATCCTGGTCAGCCAGTGTGGCGTGGACAGCCACCGGGCCGATCCGCTCACCGATCTCGCGCTCACCGTCGACGGTCAGCGGGCGGCCATGCAGGCGATGCGCGGCTTCGCCGACGCGTACTGCGACGGCCGCTGGATCGCGGTCGGTGGCGGGGGATACGGCGTCGTCAATGTGGTGCCCCGCAGTTGGTCGCATCTGCTTGCGGTGGTCCTCGATCGCGACGTCGACGTGGACACGAAGATAGACGACTCCTGGTGTGCCACCGCCGAACAGATCGCGGAGAGCGTGCACTCCGACTATTCGCAGCCGCCGGTCGGCGTGATGGGCGACGGGGGAGACGTCGACTATGTGCCGTGGGACGGCGACACCGGCCAGGACCCGCCGGAGGGGATCAGTGGGGCGGCGCAACGTCAGACCGACCGGGCCATCCTGGCCACCCGTCGAGCGGTATACCCCTTGCACGGCCTTGATCCGGAGGATCCTCGTGACTGAGCAGAATCAGACCGACTCCCTCGCCGACGACCGCGAGCAGCCGAACGGCTCCCCGGCCGATCCGGCGCCGACCGAGCAGCCGCCCCAACGGGATCCCTGGGATTATCCGCGGCACTGGATCGCCGACGTCCTCGCCTCCGACGGCGGCGTGGTGCATCTGCGCCCGATCGTCCCCGACGATGCGGAGCGGGTGGTCCGGTTCCACGCCGGACTCTCCGAACGGACGAGATACATGCGCTACTTCGGTCCGACACCCACCCTCCCGCCGCGCGAGGTGGCCCGCATGACCACCGTCGACTACCAGAAGCGGGTGGCGCTGGTGGCCGTACTGGGTGGCGAGCTCATCGCGATCGGCCTCTATGAAGGTCTCGGCTTCGACGGCAAGCCGGAGTCGGCCGAGGTGGCCTTCGTCGTGGCCGACGACCATCAGGGCCGTGGGCTCGGGCCGATTCTGCTCGAACATCTCGCCGGTGCGGCCGCGGAGAACGGCTTCACCCGGTTCGAGGCGGAGGTCCTCAGTGAGAACCCGAACATGGTCGCGGTGTTCCGTGACGCCGGCTACCAGCTGTCACGCAGTTTCGACGGCAGCACAGTGCATGTCGAGTTCCTGATCGACCCGACCGAGGCGTTGCTGTCGGTACGCAACGGCCGAGAGCGCGCGTCGGAGGCCAGAAGTGTGGCCAATCTGCTTCGGCCGACGTCGGTGGCCGTGATCGGCGCGTCCACCGATCCCAAGAAGGTCGGCAACGCGCTGCTGGCCAACATCATCGCCGGTGGATTCACCGGCCCGGTCTTCCCCGTGAACGGCCCGGGCCCGACCGCCGACGAACTGACCGACGCAGCGGCCGCCACCGCTCCCGCAGGCCCGACGCACCGACGGACCCCGGCGCCGCAGCGACGCGGCCACGCACGGCCGCCGTCGGTGCGGGGTATCCGTGCCTACCCGACGGTCCGCGACATCCCGGACCCGGTCGATCTCGCCGTCGTCGCGGTCCCGGCGGCCACCGTCGACGAGGTACTGGACGACTGCCTGGTCAAAGGGGTCCGCACCCTGGTGGTGGTGTCGTCCGGGTTCGGGGAGAGCGGAGAGGCCGGGCTCGAGAGTGAGCGGCGGCTCGTCGAGCAGGTGCGCGAACACGGCATGCGCCTGGTCGGCCCGAATGCTCTCGGTGTGGCGAACAACGGTCCGGAGGTGGCTCTCAACGCGACGTTGGCGCCACGGATTCCCGCCGCCGGTCGGGTCGGCTTCTTCTGCCAGTCCGGCGCGCTGGGTATCGCGATCCTCGACACCGCCGCCCGCAGGCAGATCGGTTTGTCCACGTTCGTGTCGGCGGGCAATCGTGCCGACGTCTCCGGCAACGATCTCCTGCAGTACTGGGACAGCGACACCGAGACCGATGTGGTCCTGCTCTACCTGGAGAGCTTCGGAAATCCGCGCAAGTTCTCCCGGATCGCGCGCCGGGTGTCGCGGTCGAAGCCGATTGTCGCGGTGAAATCGGGCAAGGGGGCGATGACCGCTGCCCGGGCCGCGCGGACGTCGGCCGCCAATCTCGACGACCAGATCGCGCAGATGGTGCTCGAGCAGGCGGGAGTGATCCAGGTGCACACCATTTCCGAACTGTTCGACTGCGCGACGATCTTCGCCTACCAACCGGTGCCGCGCGGCCCCCGGACCCGGATCATCGGGAACTCTTCGGTACTGGGCAGTCTGGCGGCCGATACGGCCCGGGCCGGCGGCCTCGAGGTCACCGACTCCATCGATCTGGGCGCCGGTGCCACCGAGGACGCGTTCGAATCGGCGGTGACCGAGGCGATGAGCGATCCGGCTGTGGATGCGGTGCTGGTGGTGTTCGTCCCGCCGGTCGCGGTGGACGCCGACTGGCACGCACGCGCGTTGATGGCGGCGGCCAACACTCCCTCGGCCGACGGACCCAAACCGATCGTGACGACCTTCCTGGCCGTCGAGGGTATTCCACCCGGGTTGATGAAACCCGGCCCGAACGGGTTGCCGGAGGCGGGCTCGATCCCGTCCTATGGCAGCCCGGAACGAGCCGCCAACGCGCTGGCACGGGCCTGGCAGTACGCGCGGTGGCGCATGCGTCCCGAATCGGAGATCCATCGTCCCGACGGCACCGATCCGGAAGCGGCGCGGATGTTCGTGCGCGAGACCATGGCCGGTCTCGACGACGATCGGGTCGAGACGACCGGCCACACACTCGGCCCGGTCGACTCGGCGACCCTGCTCGCCTGGTACGGCATCACCGTCGTTCCGTTCCGCGAGGCAGGCACGATGCACGAGGCGTCGGCTGCAGGGCATGACCTCGGGTTCCCGGTGGCGGTGAAGGCGACGTCGGAAACCTGGCGCGGCCGACTCGACCGCGAGGGCGCGCGCCTCGATCTCCCCGATGCGACCGCCGTGGTCACCGCGTTCTCAGAACTCCAGGCGCTGACCGGCGACGACCTGCTGCACGTGCAGAAGATGGCGCCGAAGGGAATCGGCACCATGATCCGGGTGCGCGACGACCCGTCGTTCGGCTCCCTGATCTCGTTCGGATTGTCCGGACGGACCTTCGACCTGCTCAGCGACCACGGGTATCGGGCGATCCCGCTGTCCCCGCTCGACGCCGAGGAACTGATCGACGAACCGCGGTCGGCGCCGCTGCTCGCGGGGTACGCGGGGGAGCCACCGGTGCGCCGGGACGCACTGATCGACCTGCTGCTCCGGATCTCGACGCTCGTCGACGACCTCCCGGAGGTCCGGGAGGTGCACCTCGACCCGATTCTGGCGTCACCTGCCGGTGCCGCTGTGCTCACCGCGGTGATACGCGTCGGTCCGGTGCCCACACGTGCGGACACCGGACCGAGGCGGTTGAGTTAGCGGGGCATCGTCGGCGCCCCGAGCGCGGTTCAGCTGGCGTAGGCGCGGAGCCGTTCGGCGCGCTCGCCCTGACGGAGCTTGCCCATCACCTCGCGCTCGATCTGTCGGACGCGTTCGCGCGAGAGCCCGAACATCCGGCCGATCTGGTCCAGGGTGCGGGGCTGGCCGTCGTCGAGGCCGTAGCGCATCCGGATCACCTGCTGTTCGCGCTCGTCGAGCGTCGCGAGGACCGAACGGATGTCGGAGTGCAGGAGTCCCGCGATCACCGCGTTCTCGGCCGAGGTGGCCTCGGCATCCTCGATGAAGTCGCCCAGCGGTGCCTCTTCGTCGCTGCCCACGGGCATGTCCAGGCTCACCGGGTCCCGGCTGTGGTCGAGGAGATCGGCGATCTTCTCGGCCGGAATCCCGGATTCGTTGGCCAGCTCGTCGTCGGTGGCCTCGCGGCCGAGCTGCTGATGCAGCTCACGCTTGATCCGGGCCAGCTTGTTGACCTGCTCCACGAGGTGGACGGGCAGACGGATCGTACGGCTCTGATCCGCCATGCCGCGGGTGATCGCCTGCCGGATCCACCAGGTCGCGTAGGTGGAGAACTTGAAGCCCTTGGCATAGTCGAACTTCTCCATCGCACGTATCAGGCCGAGGTTGCCCTCCTGGATGAGATCCAGCAGGGGCATGCCGCGACCCGTGTAGCGCTTGGCGAGCGACACGACCAGGCGGAGATTGGCCTCCAGGAGGTGAGCGCGAGCGGCCTCACCTTCACGCACGATGACCGCGAGGTCGCGCTTGCGCGTCGCGGACAGTCGCTTGCGCGTCTCCAGGACGTGCTTGGCGTAGAGCCCGGCCTCGATCTGTTTGGCCAGTTCGACTTCCTGCTCGGCGTTGAGCAGAGCGGTACGGCCGATGCCGTTGAGATAGACGCGCACCAGGTCGGCAGCCGGGGACTGAGCATCGAGATCCTGCTCCGTCATCGCAGGGCGGATGGTGGCTGTGGCGGGATCGTCGGCGTATCCAGTCGTCGTGGTCGGGCGTGAAACTGTCGAGCGTGACATTCGGCCTCCTGACTTGAGTGCGTTCACCCGGTTCAACGTCGACGGCGGGACGAAAGTTCCCCGGCACCATGACGGCACCGGGGATGTCGAAGGTGCTGACCTGCAGGTTTCGCCGTCGATCCGCCCCGCTACATGAGAAGTTGCTGAGAGTGTTCCTCAGTGGGAATCGCGGTTGCGGTCGGTCCCCGCGTCCGGTGGCGAATCGACGACCTCCGAGTCGACCGATCGGCCCGGTGCGTTCAGCGAGGGCGGGCCGACGACCGAGTGATCGGCGCCGTACTTGTAATGCGGGACCTCACCGCGTTTGCGGGGTGGACGATCATTGGCGATCAGCACCGCGATCCAGGGGATCGGGATGGAGGCGGCCACGATGGCCAGCGCCAACAGACCAGAACCGGTCGAGCTGTAGACGATGCCGGCGATGACGAGCGCCGGGACGCGAAAAGCCATCAGCGTCAAATATTTGCGCACCCGCGCCCGCTGCTGGTCGTCCAGGGCCTGCTGCGCATCGGTGATCAGGAACGCGTCCCCGTCGTGGCCACCGCCGTGACCATGATGGGCCGCCGCGCCTGACGCGCCGGCACCACCGCGCGTCCCGGATCCGTTGCCAGCCATATGTCCCACTGTTCCACTTTCCTGAAGGGAATGCACCGTCGACCCCGTGTCGAGATCGACCTGAGCGCGTTCCGGTGACCCACCGGATCACCGGTGGACATCGGCTGGCCGTCGTCCACCCTTGTGGCGCACAATGGTTCCCATGGGAACGCAGACCATCGATCGCCCGGATCTCGACGAGCGCACCGACGTCGACGAACGGCCGGACGCCGACGCCACCGACCGGGGCGACGACGACCGGCCAAAATTCTTCCATTACGTGAAGAAGGACAAGATTGCCGAGAGTGCCGTGATGGGCAGTCACGTCGTCGCGTTGTGTGGCGAGACATTTCCGGTGACCCGCTCGGCCAAGCCCGGTTCGCCGGTGTGCCCGAAGTGCAAGAAGATCTACCAGCGGATGCGCAAGAGCTGATCGCCGCCGCTCAGGCGGTGGGTTCGTCCTGCGATGATCGCCCGCGCGATGCGTCGGTGGGGCGTGGCCGTCGGATCGGCCCGGTGGACAGTCGATCGGGTAGGGCTTTGAGCTGACCGGTGATGTCCGACGTCTGTGAGGAGACCCAGTCGCGCATCTGCACCGACACGGCGGGCTTGGCCGGCCAGAGCGACTGCACGGCGGCGTTGAACTCGGCGCCCAGCACTATGGCGAAGCCCAGGAAGAACGTGAACAGCAGGAACGCGATCGGCGTCGCCAGAGCGCCGTAGGTGTAGCCGGCACGGGTGATCTCGGTGAGGTAGATCCGGAGGATGTAGCTGGCGACCCAGAAGAAGATGCCGGCGACGACCGCTCCGCCGACCAGTCGGTGCCAGGGCAGCGGATTGGGCAGCGCCAGGTGATACAGCGTGGTCAGCACGAACAACAGCAGAGCGGCGACGAACGGGAAGTACCCGTAGTCGATCAGGTTCGTCACGATCGGATCCCACGAGTCCGGGACGATCTCGTGCAGGTAGTTGGGTCCCAGGGCCACCAACGGCAGTACGAACACCGCCGCGACCAGGAATCCGATGTAGAGGAACAGTGCGAAGAATCTCTGCCACACCGGATTTCGGACCTGGTGCTGGTCGTGCGCACGGACTATCGAGGCGACGAAGCACGAGACCGCCGAGGAACCGGCCCACAGCGATATGAGGAAGCCGGCCGAGATGACGACGACTCGTCCGCGGCCGAGCACATTGTCCAGGGTCGGTTTGATGATCTCACTGACGACGTTCTCGGAGAACGTGTGGTTCGCGAATGCCAGGATGCGCTCGTAGATGACCTCGACCGTGTCCGGCCCGAACCAGCCGGCGACGTAGCCGACGCTGCCGAGCATCCCCAGCAGCAGGGGTGGCAGTGAGAGAGCCTGCCAGAACGCGGCTTGAGCCGCCCATCCGACGATGCCGTCATCCCACGCCTTGACGATCGTGCGCCACACCAGCCGGTGCAGATTGGGCAACACGGGCGGCCCGGCGGTCCGCGGCGGGTCATGCGCCGGGTCGTCGACACCGGGTGCCGCCGCCTCATGGTCGGTGGTGCCGACGCGCTCGGTCTCGGTGGCAGCGGCCGGCGCGGGCGCGGCCGGCCGGGCGCGCTGCGAGGTGAGCGGTGTGGTGGGTTGGGCAGTCGTGGGTAGCGCTCCGTCGATATCGGGTATCGGTGGTGTGCTCGCGGGGCGACGCCGGCCACGCTTGGTCTCGGTCGCCACCGGACGGGGATGTGCGGCACCGGCCGGCGACGGGGCGTCGTCGGTGATCGGTACTGGGTTCCGGTTTCGACTGCTGATTTCTCTAGCATCCCTGATCGCACCGCGAAACGGGTCAACCGGTCCCGACACGGCGCGGTTTATCGTCCCGGCAACCGTGGTCGACGGACTGCGCGTCGGACGAGAGTGTCCTCACCCGCCCCGGTAGCATGGCTCGGGTCCCCTCGGGCGGTGGTCGCATCCGCGAGGGGATGTTTCATGTCCCACCAGCGGACTCCGATCGCACAACAGGTGTCAGGAGCAGTGCAGAAGTGACTTCAGCAGCCGATGGCCCAGCAGCCCCGGACGTTGGCATCCCGGCAGGACCGCCGCTGCGCGCGTGGCAGCGGCGGGCGCTGACCAAGTACCTGACCCGTCGTCCGGTCGACTTCATGGCGGTCGCCACCCCCGGGGCAGGCAAGACGACCTTCGGTCTGCGTGTCGCTCGTGAACTGCTCGACGACCGGACGGTCGAACAGATCACTGTCGTCACCCCGACCGAACACCTCAAGCATCAGTGGGCCGAGGCGGCAGCGCGCGTCGGCATCGCTCTGGATTCACGCTTCAGCAACTCGACCGGCCAGACCAGTTCGGACTATCAGGGTGTCGCCCTGACCTATGCCCAGGTCGCCGCTCACCCGTTCCGTCACCGGGTGCGGACCGAGAATCGGCGGACGCTGGTGATCCTCGACGAGATCCACCACGGCGGCGACGCCAAGTCGTGGGGTGAGGCGATCCGCGAGGCGTTCTCCGATGCGACCCGGCGCCTGTTGCTCACCGGTACCCCGTTCCGGTCCGACGATTCCCCGATCCCGTTCGTCACCTACGACGAAGAAGCCGGAGGAGTGCTCCGGTCGAAGGCCGACCACAGCTACGGCTACGCCGATGCCCTGGCCGACGGCGTCGTGCGGCCGGTCATGTTCCTCGCCTACAGCGGTCAGGCCAGTTGGCGGACCAGCGCGGGCGAGGAGTTCACCGCACGACTCGGTGAGCCCCTGTCGGCCGAGCACACCGCCCGCGCCTGGCGGACAGCCCTCGATCCACACGGCGACTGGATTCCGTCGGTCCTCGAGGCGGCGAGTACCCGGTTGCGGCAGTTGCGGTCCGGCGGGATACCGGATGCCGGTGGCCTGGTGATCGCGACCGACCAGACCGTCGCGCGTGACTACGCCGAACTGTTGACCGCCATCACCGGCAAGCCGACCACACTGGTGCTCTCCGACGACCCCAAATCCTCGTCGCGTATCGCGGAGTTCGCGGCGTCCGACGACGAATGGATGGTCGCGGTCCGGATGGTGTCCGAAGGCGTGGATGTGCCGCGTCTCGCCGTCGGTGTGTATGCGACGAGTTCATCGACACCGCTGTTCTTCGCGCAGGCCATCGGCCGATTCGTGCGGTCTCGACGTCCGGGGGAGTCCGCGAGTGTCTTCCTGCCGTCGGTGCCGGTGTTGCTCGACCTGGCCAGCCAGATGGAGGCCGAACGCGACCATGTGCTGGGCAAACCTCATCGGGAGAGTGACGGGCTCGACGACGCCCTGCTGATCGACGCCAACAAGCAGAAGGACGAACCAGGCGAGGACGAGAAGTCGTTCCAATCGCTGCACGCGGATGCCGAACTCGACCAGCTGATCTTCGACGGTGCGTCCTACGGCACCGCCACCTTCTCCGGGAGCGAAGAGGAATCCGACTATCTCGGCCTGCCCGGCCTGCTCGACGCCGAGCAGGTTCGTGAACTGCTACGGAAACGACAGGCCGAGCAGGTGGAGCACCGGACCGAGGCACACCGGTCGTCCGCGACGGGCACCGACTCCGCCGGAGCAGGGGCTGTCACGCCCGCGACGGTGCGCCCGACCGGAGAGAATCTGCATGCGTTGCGCAAGGAACTGAACACGCTCGTGGCGATGCATCACCACCGCACGGGTAAGCCGCACGGCATGGTGCACAACGAGCTGCGACAACGCCTCGGCGGTCCGCCGACCGCGCTGGCGACGGCCGATCAGCTGCGGGAGCGGATCGACGCGTTGCGCACCTGGCGCTGATCGGTGACACACCACTGGCGCGCACCCGCCATGCAACCGCGCACGTAGCGACATGCGCGGTTGCGTGCCCGGTGCGCGGATGTCGGGCTCACCCCACGCGGCATCCGATATGACGAAACGACCCGACCGGGTGATCCGGCCGGGTCGTTTCGTGGCACTGGGTCCTGAACCAGGACGCCAGCGAATTCAGACCAGTTCGCTCTCCGACTCAACGACTGCGGACAGCTCCACGAGCTTGGCCTCGTGCTCGTTGAAGTGGTGACGGCAGAAGAGAAGTTCTCCGCCCGCGGGCAGCATTGCCCGTACCTTTGCGGCCGCGCCGCAGCGATCGCAGCGGTCGGCGGCGGTGAGCGGCATGGAGATCGGGGTTGTGGTGGCGGTGTCTGACATGATTCCTCCGTCCCGGTCCGGCGGTGGCACTCGTCGGCCGTTCGCCTTTCCCTTCGTGAGCCGACACATCGGTCTGATGCGTCACCCTCACCCTTTCAGACGTTTGGGGGTTTCGTATTGTTCCGCGCGTCCGCCGGGTGTGTCGTCACTCACCGTTAACACGGTGGGCAACGGTGGCAACACGCTCTCAATGGGGGTTTACCTACAGTGCGACCCAGGTCACATCCGACGTGGCGTGAACGCTGCGACGATCAACCCACCGGCGTGGTGGCCGGCTGTGCGGATTGACCCTGTTGCGCCTCGCGTACCCGGCTGACCGCATCCGAGGACTCGTTCTCCCGATCGCGCAGGTACTCGCGCAGCGAGTAGGCGAACGCGGCCACCCACGCTGCGACGATGGTCGAGTAGATCACTGTCTGTGCCCAACCCGGGACATCGACCAGATCGCTGCGCAGCAGCGTCCGAGTGTTGGTCAGGATGATCAGACCGCCGACCGACGCGCCGAGCAGGCGGGGTGGGACATGGCGCACGAGCCATGCGGCGATCGGGGCGGCGACGACGCCGCCGACGAGAATCGCACCGACCCACGCGAAGTTGATGCCCTGTGAGCCGAGACTGAACAGGAAGCCCAGGCTTGCGGCGACCGCGATGATGAACTCGCTGGTGTCGATGGAACCGATCACCTTGCGCGGTTCCAGGCGTCCGCTCGCGAGTATCGCGGGGGTACCGACCGGACCCCATCCGCCGCCGCCGGTGGCGTCGACGAATCCGGCGATCAGCCCCAAGGGCGACAGGAACCGCTTGCGCAGCGGCTTTCCGAGGTGTTGGCGCGGGATGCCCTGCAGGGTGAAGCGGGTGAGGATGTAGATGCCGAGGAGTAGCAGGATGATGGCCATGAGCGGAGCGGCGGCCTCGGTCGACAGATTCGACAGCAGCGTCGCGCCCAGGAACGCGCCGACCGCGCCGGGTAGGGCGATGCGACGGACCACTTTCCAGTCCACATTGCCGAACCGCCAGTGCGAGATCCCGGACACGAGTGTGGTGCCGATCTCGGCGAGATGAACAGTGGCCGAGGCGGCGGCCGGGTTGCTGCCGATGGCCAGCAGCAGGGTGGTTGTGGTCACGCCGTAGGCCATGCCGAGGCTGCCGTCGACGAGTTGGGCGGCGAGACCGACAAGGCCGATCAGGACGATGGTTCGCATGGTGGGAGGACTTTCCGATCACGGTGGTGGCGACGTGGGCAGGCACGCACGCGCCGGCCGGGTCGTCGTCACATCGAGATCGAACCGTAGCGCGTGGTCGAGGTCGCGCCGCGGCGATCAGACGATCAGTCGATGGGGCCGCGGCGCCGTGGACACAGCATCGACGCAACACGGAGGAGGTCGACAGCTCGTCGGGACACCAGCATGCCGAGAATCGTAGATGGGGTCGGGCGCAAGCCCCGCATCCGCACACTGTGTGCAATCCGGCGGAGCACAACTGTTGACAATTGTGGAGATGCGTGGTTTTTCACACGGGTGAACGCGGCAGGCCACACCTCAGGCATAGACCAGGACGATTCGGCACCCCTGCTCGTCCATTTGTGTACCCAGGCCGAATGGGATTCGGCCCGACGGGCCGGTCATCGAGAACCGCCCTCGCTCGCGGAGTCCGGCTTTGTCCACCTGTCCACCCCACAGCAGGTCCATCTACCGGCGAACCGGCTGTACGCCGGACGCGAGGATCTGGTGGTTCTCGTCGTGGACCGCGCACGTCTCTCGGCGCCGCTGCGCTGGGAACCCGGCGTCCCCACGGATCCGGACAGCATGCGTTTCCCACACCTCTACGGTGCGCTGCCGACCTCGGCGGTGGTCGACTGTCGTCCGTACCGGCCCGACGATGCCGGCACCTTCGTCGCACTGACGATCTGACCGGCGCGCCACGCACCGGCCAGATCGTAACGAGGGTCGGTCTCGGAGGGTCAGTCCAGGTAGTCGCGCAGCACCTGCGAGCGCGACGGGTGCCGGAGCTTCGACATCGTCTTCGACTCGATCTGGCGGATACGTTCGCGGGTGACGCCGTAGACCTGCCCGATCTCGTCGAGCGTGCGCGGCTGGCCATCGGTGAGTCCGAACCGGAGACGGACCACGCCGGCTTCGCGCTCGGACAACGTCTCGAGCACCGACTGCAGCTGATCCTGCAGCAGCGTGAAGCTGACCGCGTCGACCGCGACCACGGCCTCGGAGTCCTCGATGAAGTCGCCGAGCTGGCTGTCGCCTTCGTCGCCGATGGTCTGATCCAGGGAGATCGGCTCACGCGCGTACTGCTGGATCTCCAGCACCTTTTCCGGCGTGATGTCCATCTCCTTGGCGAGCTCCTCAGGCGTCGGCTCGCGGCCGAGGTCCTGGAGCAACTCGCGTTGGATACGACCGAGCTTGTTGATGACCTCGACCATGTGCACCGGGATGCGGATGGTGCGGGCCTGGTCGGCCATCGCGCGGGTGATCGCCTGACGGATCCACCACGTGGCATACGTCGAGAACTTGTAGCCCTTGGTGTAGTCGAACTTCTCGACCGCACGGATGAGGCCCAGGTTCCCTTCCTGGATGAGATCGAGGAACGCCATGCCGCGACCGGTATAGCGCTTCGCCAGCGACACCACGAGGCGGAGGTTCGCTTCGAGCAGGTGGTTCTTCGCGCGGTTACCGTCCCGCGAGATCCAGTTGAGGTCGCGCTTGGACGCGGTGCTGAGCTTCTCGCCGGACTCCACGATGCGGCGCAGACGTTCGGTGGCGAACAGCCCCGCCTCGATCCGCTTGGCCAGCTCGACCTCTTCTTCGGCGTTGAGGAGGGCGACCTTGCCGATCTGCTTCAGATAGGCCCGCACCGAGTCCGCGGAGGCGGTGAGTTCGGCGTCCTTACGAGCCTGCCGCAGGGCCTCCGATTCCTCTTCGTCCCAGACGAAGTCGCCGCTGGTCTTCTCTTTCGGCTCGTCCTTGACCTTGGCCTCGGCGGGTTTGGCGACCACGGTCACGGGGCCGGCCTCGGCTGCATCGGTTTCGGTGTCGTCGTCGGAGTCCTCGGCGTCGTCATCATCATCATCGTCGACGGCCAGGTCTTCGTCGTCGATCTCCACATCCTCATCGAGTTCGGTATCGGGAACGTCGATGTCGTCGATCGAACCGGCGTCGTCGAGATCCTCGGCGGACTCGACACCATCCGCGTCCTCGGCGCTCGATGCCTTCTTGGCGCCACGTTTGGCGGGGCCTGCCTTCTTGGCGGCCTTCTTCGCGGGGGCCTTGCGGGCCGTCGCCTTCTTGGCGGCCTTCTTGGCGGTCCGTTTGGCCGGTGCCGTCTCCGTGGCGGTGGTCGCGTCCGTCGATTCGTCGACGTCGGCCTGGTGGGTCTGGGTGGCTGCCACGTACAACCTTTCGGAACTGACTCGTGAAACTCGCACGGCGGCATACGCCGACGTGGCTCAGGGCTTGATTTCTCGGTGTGTGATGACCGGTGTGGACCATTGTAACGACATCGCGTGGCCTGATGTGGCAAAGGCCAGGTCAGGAACCTCTCGTCGCCACCCAGATACCCAGGGTGGAGCCATCATGCACGCAGGCCGACATCCACCGCCATCGCGGCACCGACGATACCCGCGGTGTTCTGCAACGTTGCCGGGACGACGGGCGTCTTGTTGGTCAGATAGGGCACCCACTTGTCGGCCTTGCGGCTGATACCACCGCCGACGATGAAGACCTTCGGCCAGAACAGCACCTCGTAGGCCTCCAGCACCCGTGACAGCTTCCCCGCCCACTTCTCGTAGGACCAGCCCTTGTCTTCTTTGACCTTCGACGACGCGCGGTGTTCGGCCTCCTTGCCGTCCACGATCATGTGGCCCAGCTCGGTGTTCGGCACCAAGGTCCCGTTGATCAGGATCGCCGAGCCGATCCCGGTCCCGAGCGTGAGCAACATGACGACACCGTCGACGTCGGCACCGCCGCCGTAACGGTCCTCGGCCATCCCGGCGGCGTCCGCGTCATTGAGCACCGACACACCTCGGCCACCAAGATGCGAGCTGAACAGCTCGTACACGTCGGTGCCGATCCAGCTCTTGTCGATGTTGGCCGCCGTCCGCATGATGCCGTCGGTGACCACGCCGGGCAGTGTCACGCCGACCGGCCCCTCCCATCCGAAGTGTCCGACGACCTCGGCCACGCCGTCGGCCACCGCCTCCGGCGTCGAGGGTTGCGGTGTGAGCACCTTGAAACGATCACCGACGAGCAGCCCGGTCTCGAGGTCGACGATCCCGCCCTTGATCCCGGACCCGCCGACGTCGACACCCAGCGCGAGATTCGTCCCGGTGGAGTCCGTTGCGCTGTCCGCTGCCTCGGCCTCGGTCGTCTCGGAGTCGGTCATGTCGGCGTCCTCTCTGGTCCTGCCCGCGGGAACTGCTGTGGTCTAAGGCTATCCAGCCGATGCTCCCGCTGCTGTGGTCGACACCAAGTCGTCATCGGTGGGCAGCCGGCGTTCACCTGTCCCGCGCCCACTCGACGGGAGCCGACGACGGTGTGTTGACATAGGCACGTGACAGATGATGTGGACTTCGGAGAACTCGAACGTGTCGCGATCGAGGTGGCGCTCAGTGCCGCGGCCCACGTCCGGGCGCGCCGGCCCGAGCTGTTCGGTCCGCGACCGGGGCACGACCCGGAGGCGGTTCGCCGCGACGAGAACTCGGCGGATGCTCCGGCGTCGTCGGCTGCGGTGAGCACGAAGTCCACGCCCACCGATCCGGTCACCCTCGCCGACACCGAGACCGAGCAACTGATCCGCTCGGCACTGCGAACGCGCCGGCCCGGTGACGAGATCCTGGGGGAGGAGTCCGGAGGATCGGTCGACGTCCCGCACGGGGTGAGGTGGGTCGTCGATCCGATCGACGGCACCGTCAACTTCATGTACGGCATCCCGGCCTACGCGGTGTCCGTGGCGGCCCAGGTGGACGGCCGGTCCGTCGCCGGGGCGGTGGTCGATGTCGCGCGTGAGATCACGTATTCCGCGGCACTGGGTGCCGGCGCTCATCTGGACGCGGGTGGCGGTCGCATCGGATTGTCGTGCAATCCGATCGAACGGCTGGAGCTGGCCCTGGTGGCCACCGGTTTCTCCTATGACGCCCGGCGACGGGCCGAGCAGGGCCGGATGGTGGCCGCGATGCTGCCGCGTGTCCGCGACATCCGTCGCATCGGTGCCGCCGCGCTCGATCTGTGCATGGTGGCCAGTGGGGCGGTGGACGCACATTTCGAGCACGGACTCAGTCCATGGGATTGGGCTGCCGGTGGGCTGATAGCAGCCGAGGCGGGCGCGGTCGTGCACACACCACCGCCGGAGTCGCGGTCCTCGGACGGGCACGTGACGATCGCGTGTGCACCGGCGATCGCGGACGCTTTCGTCGAGATGCTCGACGACCTCGGCGCACGGCGCCGGCTGGGTGCCGCCTGAGCGGCAGATCGGCCAGTGATGCGTATCGGTCAGCAGGACGTCGAGTGGACGGCCTCGACGAGGGCCGGGTCCGCACCTGTCTTCGGGTCCTTCGGGTCGGCCGACCGCAGCGCCTCCAGGGCGGCTTGTGCGTCCTGCGACTGTTCGCGACTCTCGTAGTACTCACCGAGTGCGACGTCGACCGAGGTGCCCTGACGACCGTCGTCGACGAGTTGTGCGCACGGCAGTGCCAGCCAGACGGCAGCCGCACTCGCCTTCCCCGCCGGCCCGAAGCGTATCTGCGCGTAGCAGGCGAGGTCGCGGTTCGGGTACACCGTGTCGTCGGTGTACGGGGTGTCGGCCGCGGGAGTGAAGCCCTGTGCGGTCAGATCGTCGGAGACCGAACGGGCGGCGCCTCGCTGTGACGACGCGTTGAGCACACGGACCTGGAAGGTCGACAGGGCGGCCGGCGAGACCTTGATCATCTCGTCGCGGTCGGCCGCGGCGAGATCGGGTGTCGGTGCCGGGGTCGCCGGTGTGGGTGGTGCGGGCGCCGACGGGTCGACCGAAGCCGGGGTCGGTTGATTGCAGGCTGTCGGAACCGACTCGGGTCCCGATTCACTCAGCGCGATCGCCCAGACGACCACACCCGCCACCAACAGCACCACTGCGGCGATGATCGCCGGCCGAAAGCGACGTCGCCGATACGGGCGACCCCTGTCGTCGACCGAGGACCCCGCGGTAATCTGCGCCACCACCCTGCATCGGCTCCTTCTCCGTCGAACGTGCCGCCCACTCTAAATGGTGATCCGCCGACGCTCGCGCAGGCAGGCCGACGGCGCCCTGCGACGGTGACCGGATCGCTGGTTCGCCGGCCCACGTCACCTCGATCCGGGCGGGTCGACACGCGGGGGAATGATCTCGCCGAGGTGTTCGTTGACCGTGGCGTCCCGGTGCACTATGCTTCGGGCGCCCGCCCTCCGAAGCAGACGGAAGGCATGTGGGTCGGATGTGATGAAGATCACGCCGATCGGCTGGGTCCTGGGTAACGAATTGCACGGGTCATGACGTTGAAGTGACGCCCGGCGGCAAGACAATCCCGGCGGGACTCGCGCACCTAGTTTGTTCGGCCACAAGCCGGCATCCGAGAGCGCCCCTCACACTCTCACACAGGTAAGGCACACAATGGCTACTGATTACGACGCGCCACGACGCACGGATACCGAGGACCTGAACGAGGACTCCCTCGAGGAGCTGAAGGCACGACGCAGCGAGGCCCAGTCGTCGGCGGTGGACGTCGACGAGAGCGATACCGCTGAATCGTTCGAACTACCGGGCGCCGACCTGTCCGGCGAGGAGCTGTCGGTCCGGGTCATCCCCAAGCAGGCCGACGAGTTCACTTGCAGCAGCTGTTTTCTCGTCTATCACCGCAGCCGGCTGGCGCGGCAGAACGGAAACTCGATGATCTGTGTGGACTGCGCCTGAGCAGTCCGACGCAGCGTCCCGGACGTACGACACCAGGTGGGTCGGTGGTGCCGACCCGCCCTCGGAGTCAGTCGGCGATGCCGGCCTCGGCTGCGGCGTCGGGTAGTTCCAGCGCCGCGAGAACCGCGGCCGGATTTCTCGTCGACACCAGCCAGTAGGGTGTCGGATCGTCGGGATCGTCGAGCACCAGCAGCACCATGGTCTTCACCCATGCCCGGTGAACCAGATACGCCGCGGGATCGAGCTGACGGCCGAGGGCGGCGCTCTTGGCCGTGGCGGGCACCGATGCCCCGCGGGCGATCACCGCTCGCGGCAGCCGCGCGCGGTGCGCCTGCAGCCGGCCGTCGGCGGTGACCCGCACCGTCACCCGGCCCAGCGACCACAGCATCCAGGCGCACAGCAGGGCGACGACCACATAACCCGCGATGCTCCATGCCGCCCGGTGCGCCGAGAGCTGGATCTCGTAGCCCACGACGCCGGTGACGGCCACCGCGGCGAGCCACCACCACCACGGCACGTACAGGCGCTCGTGGTATCGATCCGAGCCCGAGTTGCCTTCTGACACCGGCCGGTCCGCGTTCCGGGCGGACCCGCCTCCGTCATCGCCGGAGGGTTGACCGGCTGGATTCTCAGGTGATGCTGGGGGAGTCACGCGACCAGCGTAGTCTGCCCTCGTGGCGCCGAATTCTCCCACCGCGGCATCTGACCGCACCGACCCGATCGGACCCATCGCGGTCCGCCGAATCGATCCCGACATCCCGCTGCCTGCACGCGCACACCCCGGTGACGCCGGTGTCGACCTGTGCTCGACGATCGATCTCGAACTCCCGCCCGGACGTCGTCAGCTGGTCGGCACCGGAATCGCGATCGCGCTGCCGGCCGGGACGGTGGGCCTCGTGCATCCGCGGTCCGGACTCGCCGCGCGGGCCGGGCTGTCGATCGTGAACAGTCCCGGAACGATCGATGCCGGGTACCGCGGGGAGATCAAGGTGTGTCTGGTGAATCTCGATCCCGACGAGCCGATCACCATCGCGCGCGGGGATCGGATCGCCCAGCTGCTCGTACAACGTGTCGAACTGCCCGACTTCGTCGAGGTCGAGGAGCTCGACGAGACCAGTCGCGGGGTCGGCGGTCACGGATCGAGCGGCGGCCACGCGATCCTTGCCGAGACCGTTGCCGAGATCGATGGTCGGGCCGGGGCCTGATCAACCGCGGCGTGACCCATCGAGACGTCGAGCACCCGACACCGGACCACTCGACACCGCTGCATCGAGACAGGGAGAGCAAACGACATGGCGACTGAAGACAACGGACTGCGCGTCGGGTCCGCACAGGGGCCCTACGACCTCGACGCCCTGGCGACGCCCACCGAGGACCTGGAGAACTCCCACCTCGATCTCGGTTCGGTTCTCGTGCCCGTCGTCGAAGGTGGTCAGGTGACCGTGGAGATGACCGCGGACCACCAGCCCGAATCGGTCTACCTGGTGACCCCGCACGGCCGGATCAACGTGAGTGCCTTCGCCGCGCCGAAATCCCCGGGTCTGTGGCGTGAGGTGGTGAAGGAATTGGCGGCCTCCCTGCGTGACGAGGGGGCATCGGTGTCCATCGAGGACGGACACTGGGGCCGCGAGGTCGTCGCCGCGGTGCCCGGCGGTCTGCACCGCTTCATCGGCGTCGACGGACCACGCTGGATGGTGCGGTGTGTCGCCAGCGGTCCCGACGAGGTCGCCGACGAGCTGGGCAGGTTGGCCCGCGCGGTGCTCGCCGAGTCCGTCGTGCGGCGCGGTACCGAACCATTTCCGCCACGCGATCCGCTTCCGGTGGTGTTGCCGCCGGTGCTGGCCGAACAGGTGGCGGCGGCGCAACAGCAGATGATCGCCGACCAGTCGGCAGATCCGTCGGCACTGTCCGGAAATCCCGTCGGCACCGACGAGGCGCAGCCCGGTCCCCTGGATCAGGCGTCGCCACCCGGTCCCGACGACGAGACCGACGACCTCCCCGCGGATGGCGACGACCAGATGCCGCGATCCTCCGGGTCGGCGATGCAGCGTTTCCGGCGGGATCGCCGCGGCTGAACGGACCGCACGGCCTCTCGCGCGGCATCGATCAGCGGATCGAGCGCCACGCCCGGGCACAACCGAACCCGAGTACAGACGGGTCGTTGCCCCACTGATCGAGCGTGACCTCGGTGAGGGCGGCCCGTGGAGCCGCGTCTGCCCACGCGCGGCCGACCCCGACCGGATGCACCGGGTCGTCGACGGCCACGGTGACCGCCAACGGAGCGGCCAACCCCGCGATCTGAGGCGGTGTAGGGGAACAGAAGGCGGCCGCGGCGCGCAACTGATCCGCGAGGCAGGGATGCAGCGCCCGCCACGACCGGCTCAGCTCGGTGGCGAGCCATGCCGGACTGGTCGCGGCCATCGCCGCCAGCGTGGGTTCGAGCCCGTCTGTGGTCAACGCACGTGCGGTCGCCGATGCGCTCCACGCGGCCGGCGCGGACGCCGGGTCACCGCTCCATGCCGGCAGTGCGGCCCAGACGCCGGCGCACGCGTTGTCCAACGCCCAGGACAGGGCGATCGCCGCGCCGATCGACACCCCGCCGACGATGATCGAGCCCGGGCGCTCGGCCACCAGCTCGTCGAGACGTTGCCGATACCCGTTGACCAGGTCGGATGTCGGTTCCAACGCCACCAGCGTCAGGCCGAGGGCATCGGCGGCGGGACCGAATGCACGTTCCACATAATCGGCGTCGGACCCCGTGCCGGGCATCGCGACGAGCGTCGTCGGGACCCTCCGTTCCGACCCCGGTGCGTCGGGCATGTAATGATCATGCCCGACGTTGAACAGGGAGCACGGACAGGATTACGCTGGCAACTGCAAGCAGGGGTCGGCAAACCCGTCCGTACTCTCACTACGATGAGTCACCCAGGAGGGTGTGATGCCTACCACCGGTTATCTGAAGCGGTTGACCCGCCGGCTGACCGAAGACCTCGGGGAGGCCGACGCCGAACAGATCGCTGAGGAATCACGTGCCACCGGCGCCCAGCGTGCCGCCGAGTGTTGTCGTGGTGACGAGGTGACCATGCACGGCGAGTTGCGCTCGGTCGAGACGTGTTCGCGAACCGCCAAGGTCGGGGTCAAGGCCGAGTTCTTCGACGGTTCGGACACCGTGCTGCTCAAGTGGCTCGGGCGAAATCGCATCCCGGGCATCGAGCCCGGACGAAAGCTCACCGTGCGGGGCCGGCTCGCGGAACACGACGGCAACAAGATCATCTACAACCCGTACTACGAGCTCTATGGCCCGGACGACGAATGACCCGGGCGTCGGTGACGCCGACGCCGGGGGCACCGAGTCGCCCGACACCGCCGAGGGAGCACGGTCCGAGCCGACACCCTCGATTCTGGACCAGATGGGCGGCCCGTCCGGACTGATCTATTCGACGGTGCCGATCGTCGTGTTCGTCCCCGTCAACGCCGTGTGGGGGCTGCGTGCGGCAATGGTGGCCGCGATCGCCGCGGCGGTGGTGATCTTCGGCATCCGGCTGTGGCGCCGTGAGCCCCTCAACCCGGCGATCTCCGGTCTGATCGGAGTCGCCATCTGCGTCTTCATCGCCCACCGCGTGGGGGACGCCAAGGGCTACTTCCTCTTCGGCATCTGGACGACACTCGCCTATGCAATCGTCTTCGTCGCCTCCATCGTGGTGCGGTGGCCGTTGGTCGGCGTGGCGTGGAATCTGGTCAGCGGCGAGGGTATGGCGTGGCGCAAGCATCGGAAGACGTTGCGTGCCTACGACCTGGCCACCGCCTTCTGGGCACTCGTCTTCGCGGCCCGCTATGTCACGCAGTCCGAACTCTACGACCACAGCAGCACCGGCTGGCTCGCCGTATCCCGCATCGCCATGGGCTGGCCGCTGACCGCCCTGGCCGTGCTCGCGACAGTGGTCCTGGTGCGCCGGGCCACCCGCGAAGAAGAGCGGGTCGAGCATCCCGATGGGGAACAACCGGTTCGGTAGCAGCCGAGCGAACCCCGACGCGCCGCGTCGTGCGTCACGTCGCAGCGCTTGCGGGCCCGTAGGACGAGCTCGCAAGCGCGCGCCACCCGATCGGGCGCGAGCCGTCAGTGCAGCTGCATCGCCTCGTGCAGCGCGGGTTCGGCCTCAGCAGGTGCGATGAACACCAATTCGTCCCCACCCTCGATCGGGTCGTCCTTCTGGGGCACGATGACCCGTCCGCCCCGCAGGATCGCGACCAGCGCCGCATCGCGGGGCAGATCCAGCTTGCGCACCGGCTTACCGGCCAGCGGGGTGTTCGACGGCAGGGTGAGTTCGACGAGATTGGCCTCTCCCTGACGAAACGTCATCAGCCGCACCAGGTCACCGACCGAGACCGCCTCCTCGACCAGTGAGGCCAGGATGCGTGGCGTCGACACCGCGACGTCGACCCCCCAGTCCTCGCCGAACAGCCATTCGTTGCGCGGGTCGTTGACCCGCGCGACCACCCGGTTGACCGCGAACTCTGTCTTGGCGAGCAGACTGACCACGAGGTTCGCCTTGTCGTCTCCGGTCGCGGCGATCATCACATCGAAGGTCTGTAGATCGGCCTGTTCGAGATTGCTCAGTTCGCAGGCATCGGCCTGGACCCAACTGGCCTCGGGAACCGACTCGGGGTCGATGTGGGCGATGTTGCGCTCGAACAGCGTGACCGCGTGGTGGTTGAGCAGCAGTTCACGGGCGATCGAACGTCCGACCGCACCGGCGCCGGCGATGGCGACCTTCATGGTGTGTCCTTCCTCACCGCTGGATCAGTCGGAGGTGATGCGCGGTGCTCGCGCGGTGGCACGTACCTCGGCGAGTCTCTCGATGAGGATCGCCGCGAAGATGAGATCGTCTTGCTGGAGAACCGTTTTGAGGTCGGGGAGGATCGGGCGGCCCAACCGGTTCAGGAATGCGATCCGCGCGCCGGTCTGCTCCTGGAACTTGCCGACGGTCACCCCGATCCAGCTCTCGTCCACATCGAGTTGCGCGATCGCGAGCGACCCCGAGGGGTCGCGCCATTCGGTCGTCGTCGACGTCTCGCCCAGCGCGGACACGAACCTCTCGGTCGTCCACGGCACGGTCGCCACGGTCGGGATCCCGAGTCGCTCATAGACCTCGGCACGTTTCGCGTCGTAGATGCGCGCGACGACACGCTCGATACCGAATGTCTCCCGCGCCACACGCGCCGAGATGATGTTCGAGTTGTCGCCCGAGGAGACCGCGGCGAACGCGTCGGCGGTCTCGATCCCCGCCCGCTTCAGCACGTCCTGATCGAATCCGACCCCGATCACGGTGGTGCCGCGGAAGTCCGGGCTGAGCCGGACGAACGATGACTTGTCACGGTCGATGATGGCGACATCGTGACCACGCTTCTGCATCGCCATGGCCAGTGCCGACCCCACTCGGCCGCACCCCATGATGACTACCTGCACGTCCACCCTTCCGACGACCCATCGGTACTCCGGCCTCATCCGAGATTCTCCGCACGGACGCATCGAACCTACCGCCTGCGCGGCTCGGCCGGGGCTTGACCATACACACCGATCGTCGGTCCCGGTCCGCTGTGGCCTTTGTCTACTACACGCTTTAGTGTTGCCTGGTGTCCACCGTGTCCAAGGTGTCCGTCGCGACGAAACGTTTGCTGCTCGGCCGCCCGTTCCGCAGCGACAAGTTGGGTCACACCCTGTTGCCCAAGCGCATCGCGCTCCCGGTCTTCGCCTCCGACGCGATGTCGTCGGTCGCGTACGCGCCGCAGGAGATCTTCCTCGTGCTGTCGGTCGCCGGACTCAGTGCCTTGTCGTTCACGCCGTGGGTCGCGCTCGCGGTCGCCGGGGTGATGGTCGTCGTGGTGGCCAGCTATCGGCAGAATGTGCACGCGTATCCGTCGGGTGGCGGTGACTACGAGGTCGCCACGGTGAACCTGGGCCCCAACGCCGGCCTCACGGTCGGCAGTGCGCTGCTCGTCGACTACGTGCTCACCGTCGCGGTGTCGATCTCCTCGGCGGCGGAGAACGTCGGCTCGGCGATCCCCTTCGTTTCCGATCACAAGGTGTGGTTCAGCGTCGTCGCGATCGCACTGCTGGCCTCGGTCAACCTTCGGGGCATCAAGGAATCGGGAACTGTCCTGGCGATCCCCACCTACGCGTTCATCATCGGCGTGCTGGGCATGCTGATCTGGGGTGCGATCGAGATCTTCGTCCTCGGTGACAATGTCCAATCCGAGACCGCCGACTTCGGTATCCGCGCGGAGAACGATCATCTCGTCGGCATCGCCTTCGTGTTCCTGATCGCGCGCGCGTTCTCCTCGGGATGTGCGGCACTGACCGGTGTCGAGGCGATCAGCAATGGCGTCCCGGCGTTCCGGAAGCCGAAGTCGCGCAACGCCGCGACCACTCTGCTACTCCTCGGGACGTTCTCCATCACCCTGCTGCTGGGCATCGTCCTCCTGGCCCAGAAGATCGGGGCCAAGTATGTGATGGATCCGGCAAATGACCTGATCGGCGCGCCCGAGGGCTACCAGCAGAAGGCGATGATCGCCCAACTCGCACATGCGGTGTTCGACTCGTTCCCGCCGGCGTTCTACTTCATCGCGACCGCGACCGCACTGATCCTCGTACTCGCGGCGAACACCGCGTTCAACGGTTTCCCCGTGCTCGGTTCGGTGCTGGCTCAGGACCGCTTCCTGCCGCGACAGCTGCACACCCGAGGCGACCGACTGGCCTTCAGCAACGGAATCGTGTTCCTCGCACTGGCCGCGGTCATCTTCGTGGTCGCCTTCGGCGCCCAGGTCACCTCCTTGATCCAGCTCTACATCGTCGGCGTGTTCGTCTCGTTCACCCTGAGCCAGACCGGAATGGTGCGGCATTGGACGCGGCACCTGCGCACCGAGACCGATCCGAATGCGCGCAGACGGATGCAGCAGTCCCGGGTGATCAACTCGATCGGCCTGGTGATGACCGCCACCGTGCTGGTGATCGTGTTGATCACCAAATTCACCGCGGGCGCGTGGATCGCGATCCTGGCCATGGTCGGGTTGTTCGTCCTGATGAAGCTGATCCACCATCACTACGCAACGGTGCAGCGAGAACTGGAACGCCAGGAAGAGGACTCGGTGTTGCCGAGCCGGACTCATTCGATCGTTCTGGTCTCCACCCTGCATCTGGCGACCAAACGCGCCGTTCTGTATGCACGTGCCACGCGGCCCGACGTCCTCGAGGCGATCACGGTCAACGTCGACGACCGGGATACCCGGAAGCTGGTGTCGGAGTGGGAGGCCAGCGACATCTCGGTGCCGCTCAAGGTCATCGCCTCGCCGTACCGCGAGATCACCCGACCCGTCATCGACTATGTCCGACGGGTGCGGCGTGAATCACCACGGGACGTCATCACCGTGTTCATCCCTGAATACGTCGTGGGTCACTGGTGGGAACAGATCCTGCACAACCAGTCTGCGCTGCGGCTCAAGGGCCGTCTCCTGTTCGAGCCGGGCGTGATGGTGACGTCGGTGCCCTGGCAGCTCACGTCGTCGGATCGACTGAAGAATCGGGATCTGACCTACTCGGCCCCCGGCGAGACACGTCGCGCGCTCGGCGGCAGCATGGACGAGCGGTGAGCGAAATCACCGCCGGCGCCGGGGGAGTCGGCTCCGAGTTGGTGTTACGTCCCGAGCGTCCCGCAAACGGTGGCGAGTCGGTCGCACGTGTGGACGGTCGCGTCGTCTTCGTCCGCGGCGCCATCCCCGGCGAACTCGTCCGCGCCCGGATCACCGACGACCACGCCGAACGCTTTGTCCGCGCCGAGGTGGTCGACGTCATCGAACCGTCGTCGCATCGTGTCGATTCGCCGTGTGACGCGGCACGCCACGGTGCCGGGTGCTGTGACCTCGGGTTCATCGACCCGGCGCATGCGCGTGAGCTCAAAGGTCAGGTCCTGCTCGACGCGTTGAGCCGCATCGGGGGATTCGAGGCCTCCGACCTGGCCGAGGCCGGAGTCGGCCCGGGCGTGGTCGCGTCGCTCGGCGACGACGGGACCGGATGGCGGGTTCGGACCCGTCTCGGTGTCGACGCCGAGGGCCGCCCGGGAATGCACGCGTTCCACGGGACGTCGATCGTGACCGGGCATCAGTGCGCCGCGCCCGAATCCGGCATGCTCGACGGCCTCGATGACTTGACCGTGGCACCCGGCGCCGATCTGGCCGTGGTGGTCGACATGAACGGCCGTCGACACATCTCCGAACTCGCACCGCCCAAGCGGCCGGGTGCCGGCACTCGCGGCGCCCGCGGCCGCGCCCAGGCCGCCCGGCGTCGGCGAGAGGGCCGGCGCGACGTCCGGGTCGTCGAAGGGGAATCGTCGGCACCTCATCGGGTCGGAGACCGGATCTGGCGGATTCCGGTGACCGCCTTCTGGCAGGCGCATCGCGCGGCGCCGTCGGTCTATGCCCGCACGGTCGTCGAGATGTTGTCCGCTACGCAGGTTGCGAGCCGGCCGGAGGGTTCGGTCGCCTGGGATCTCTACGGCGGTGCCGGGGTTTTCTCGGCGGCCCTGCACGACGACGCCGGTGCTGCCGGTTGCGGTGAGTTCGAGGCGATCCACGTCGTGGACTCCGATCCGGCGGCGCTCGCCGCAGCCGAGGACACCTTCGCGGAGGACCAGGGCATTTTCGTCCATCAGGGTGAGGTGTCCGCCGTGGCGGGGCGGCTGCCGTCGCCGGATGTCGTGGTGCTCGATCCACCCCGTACCGGAGCCGGACAGGCGGTGATCGGCATCGTCGCCGACGCCGACCCGTCGGTGATCGTGCATGTCGGCTGCGACGTCGGCCGATTCGCTCGCGACCTGGCGCTGTTCGCCGACCACGGCTATCGGCCGCGGGAGATCCGCGCCTTCGACGCGTTCCCGATGACACATCACGTCGAGGCGATCGCATGTCTGGTCCCGGCTCATCGGGGTGGGTGAACACGGCGGTGTGACCAACCCGACCGCGAGGCCCGCGGTCGACCGGGCCGGGGGAGCTGTGTGGGATCCGTAGACTGTCGGGACAGGACCGTACCCGTGATCGGGCCGGTGCCCACGCGCCGCAGCCCGGCGTTCATGAGCTGGATTCGATGGATGTGATGGAGGACCCGATGGGCGTGCTCGAGACGATCGGTTCGCCGGCCGACCTGAAGGCGCTGTCGTCGGACGAGATGGTGACGCTCGCCGCCGAGATCCGGGAGTTCCTCATCGACAAGGTCTCGGCGACCGGGGGACACCTCGGACCGAACCTGGGTGTGGTGGAACTGACACTCGCGCTGCACCGGGTGTTCGACTCCCCGGACGACCCGATCATCTTCGACACCGGCCATCAGAGTTATGTGCACAAAATCGTCACCGGCCGACGTGAGGGCTTCGATCGGCTGCGACAGCAGGGCGGTCTGACCGGCTATCAGGAACGCGCCGAGAGCGAGCACGACTGGGTCGAGTCATCGCATGCGTCGGCGGCGTTGTCCTACGCCGACGGACTCGCGAAGGCGTTCGAACTGACCGGGCAGGACATCCGGACCGTTGTCGCGGTGGTCGGTGACGGCGCACTGACCGGTGGGATGTGTTGGGAAGCGCTCAACAACATCGCCGGCGGCGACCGCCCGGTGATCATCGTCGTCAACGACAACGGCCGGTCGTACGCACCGACCATCGGCGGTCTGGCCAGCCACCTGTCGGGTCTGCGGCTGCAGCCCGGGTACGAACGTTTCCTCGACGAGAGCCGCAAAGCGGTGAAGCAGCTCCCGGTCGTCGGACCACCGGCATATGCGGTGCTGCACGGTGTGAAGAGCGGTCTGAAGGATCTGCTCGCGCCGCAGGCGATGTTCACCGATCTGGGGCTCAAGTACGTCGGTCCGGTCGACGGCCACGACATCGGGTCGCTGGAGTCGGCGCTGCGTCAGGCCAAGACATTCGGCGGACCGGTCATCGTGCACACCGTCACCCGCAAGGGGATGGGCTATGCACCGGCCGAGAATCATGAGGCCGACCAGATGCACTCGACCGGCATCATCGATCCCCGTACCGGTCGCGCCACCAGCGTCGCACCGCAGGATTGGACGTCGATCTTCTCGGCGGCGCTGGTCGAGGCCGGCACGCGTCGACGCGACGTCGTCGCGATCACCGCGGCGATGCCCGGCCCCACCGGTCTCACGCCCTTCGGCGACAGGTTCCCGGATCGGATGTTCGACGTCGGTATCGCCGAGCAGCATGCGCTGACGTCGGCGGCCGGGCTGGCGCTCGGTGGGCTGCATCCGGTGGTCGCGATCTACTCGACCTTCCTCAACCGGGCCTTCGACCAGCTGCTGATGGACGTGGCGCTGCTGCGGCTGCCGGTGACCCTGGTGCTCGACCGCTCCGGCATCACCGGCCCCGACGGTCCCAGCCACCACGGGATGTGGGATCTCTCACTCATGTCGTTGGTGCCCGGTCTGCGCGTCGCGGCACCGCGCGATGCGGTCCGCCTGCGAGAAGAGTTCGACGAGGCGCTCGCCGTGGCCGACGGACCCACTGCCGTGCGCTTCTCGAAGGGCGCCGTGCCGGAGGACATCCGAGCGGTTGAACGGCTCGACGACGGTGTCGACGTCCTGTACCGAGCGGCTCCGGGTGTCGGCGAGGCGGCCGGTGACGTGCTGATCGTCGCGGTCGGTGCCTTCTGTGGGCTCGCGGTCGACGCGGCCGAGCGCCTGGGCCGTCAGGGCATCGACGCGACCGTGGTCGATCCGCGCTGGGTCCTGCCGGTGCCGGCCTCGATCGCGAACCTCGCGACACGCCATCGGCTCGTGGTGACCTTGGAGGACAGCGGAGTTCGCGGCGGTGTCGGTTCGGCGGTGAGCGACGCCCTGTCGGAGGCCGGTGTCGCGGTCCCGGTACAGCACCGCGGCATCCCACAGCAGTTCGTCGAGCACGCGTCGCGCGGCGATCTGTTGGCCGGATTCGGTCTCACGGCGCAGGATCTGGCACGGACCATCACCGCCACGGTCGCCGAGATCCACTCGGTCGCCGATCCGGGTGATGCCGACGAACTGTCACAGCCCGACCTGTCCAGCGCACCCGAATCCGACTCCTGAGGCGTACTCGCGGTTCTGCGGGTTTCGACGTGATCCTGTCGGCGGCATAGGGATTCTGTCCGTCGGGGTTCTCGCAGGCAGTGCGAACACGGGTCCTGTCGGCGTCGTGCTGAGTCGTCACTCGTGCGTGACGTCGCCGTCCGCAGCGGCCGTGTCCGTGGCAGCCGCCGCGTTGAGAGCCTCGGCGATCGGCGCAGCACAGAGTTCGCGTTGCCACCGCCGGGCGCCCTCGGCCGCGAGACGGCGATCGATGGACTCAGCTGTCGCCGGAAGATCCACACCGTCCCAACACAGTTGACGCACCACCTCGGGGAGCAGCAGGTTCTCCACCGGGACCTGGTGAGTGTCCGCGATCTCCCTGACGACCGGTCGGACCTGCGCCGCGCGCGCAGCCGCCTCCGGATTGCGCTGATCCCACCGGTTGATCGGTGGCAGGCCGGTCACCGGCGACTTCCGCGGTGGCAGTTGGTCGTCGGGAAGTTCGCGCGCTCGTTCGAGGGCGTCGAGCCAGATCCGGGCCTGGCGTCGTTGGCGAGGCCCCCCGAAAATGGGCAGCCGGGTGAGGTCGGATTGGGTTCGCGGATCCGCGTTCGCCGCCGTGACGATGGCCGAATCCGGCAGGATGCGCCCGGGTGCGACGTCGCGCCGCTGCGCCAGTTCCTCACGCGCGGTCCACAGTTCTCGGACCGCGGCGAGGGTGCGAGCACTCTTGATGGTGTGGATATTGGAGGTCTTGCGCCAGCGGTCGGTCCGGGGCGGTGCCGGGGGGCGGTCGAGTACGAATCGGAATTCTTCACGGGCCCACCGATCCTTGCCGGCGTCGGCGAGCGCCGCATCCATCGCATCGCGTAGCTCGATCAGCACCTCGACGTCGAGGGCGGCGTAGTTGAGCCAGTCGTCGGGTAGTGGCCGTCGGGACCAGTCCGCGGCGCCGTGTCCCTTGATGAGGCCGAGCCCGAGGAACTCCGCCACCATCGCGGCGAGGTTGACCTTGGCCAGGCCGAGCAACCGTCCGGCGAGCTCGGTGTCATAGAGTTCGCGACACACGAATCCGACTTCGCGTAGGCAGGGAAGATCCTGGTCAGCGGCATGCAGCACCCATTCGGGGCCGTCGAGCGCCGCGATGATCGGTGCCAGTCCGGCGGGTTCCTCGATGGGATCGAGCAGGAAGCTGCCCGCGCCGGCGCGGCGGATCTGGATCAGGTAGGCCCTCTGGGAGTACCGGTAGCCCGACGCGCGTTCGGTGTCCACCGCGATGGGTCCGGTCGCAGCGGACAATTTCTCGGCGGCCTCGGCGAACTGGGCTGCGGTGGAGAGCACGGGCGGGACGCCGTCGGCCGGGCTGAGCAGGGGCACGGTGGTCGGTTCGGCGGGCACCGCGCCCGCCTCGGGGTCTTCCGACGATGACCCTGTGTCGCCGTGGTCACCGATACTCATCCCGAGCCGTGCCGATTCAGTTGGGGCCCAGCTCGGTGATACCGGCCGGAGGAAGGCCGGCGGCCGAGGACAGGACTTCACAGAACGCCTCGAGATGGCCGGCGAGGTCCAGGGTGGTCGCGGTCCATGACGCGCGCAGTTCCAACTGATGTGCGCGCGGGGGACCGGCGATGTCGCCGTAGCGCACCGATGTCGTCGATGTCACGGTGCCTCCCAGTGCGGTGACGTCGACTCCGCGAGTCGGGGAGGATCCTGACGTCGCCGTCTCGCCTGCGGGGACACCCAAGGCTTCCGACAGCCAGCTCCAGGCCACCTCGGGCAACAACGGGTCCATCGCCAGGGCGGCCTCGACCTCGGCCTGTACGTAGGCCACCAGACGCATCGTGCCGTTCCACGCTTCCTGGCCGGCCGGGTCGTACAGCAGGATCAGACGCCCGAACGAACTCCCGGTCGAGTCGACCGGGACGTCGTCGAAGTCCTCGGCGGTCCGGACCTCGGCGCCCACCGCGTAGCTGTATGGGGCGAGCCGCTGCGGGGGCCGGATCGGACCGACCTCGATTTCCGACCGGATCCGCGCGGCGTGCAATGACTCGACCGCGGTGCGGAAGTCAGCAGGCTCCGTCGGAGCTCCAGAAGAGGTCACGGTTCGACGGTAGGTCCGGCTACCCCACGGTGGTCGGAGGCGCGCCGACACATGGCAGAGTAGGCACTGATGTCCGAGACAACGCGATCCCGCGCCCGCCGCGCTCACCACCGTCCGCTGGTCGAGGCCGCCACCGGCGGGAAACCCAGCCGCCGGCCCGTCTGGTTCATGCGTCAGGCCGGTCGATCACTGCCCGAATACCGTGCCATCCGTGCCGACCACGGGATGCTCGAGTCCTGTTTCGACCCGGCGCTGGTGTGTGAGATCACGATGCAACCGGTGCGCAGGCACGACGTCGACGCGGCGATCCTGTTCTCCGACATCGTGGTGCCCCTGAAGGCGGCCGGCATCGACCTCGACATCGTCGCGGGTACGGGCCCGGTCATCGCGCAGCCGGTGCGGACGGCCGCGGACGTCGCCGCACTGCCTCGGCTCGAAACCGACTCGGTCGGTGCGATCGCGCACGCCATCGAACTGCTCCTCGACGAACTTCCCGAGGCCGTGGCGATGATCGGGTTCGCCGGTGCACCGTTCACGCTGGCGTCGTACCTGATCGAGGGCGGGCCGAGCCGCACCTACACGCGGACCAAGGCATTGATGCACGCCGAGCCCGACACCTGGCATGCGCTCATGGGTCGTCTCGCCGACCTGACCATCGCGTTTCTGCAGGTTCAGCTGGAGGCCGGCGTGGACGCGGTTCAGCTGTTCGACTCGTGGGCCGGCGCGCTCTCATTGGCCGACTACCGCACCTACGTGGCACCGCACAGCGCACGCGTGTTCGCCGAGATCGCCGCCTTCGGGGTACCGCGAATCCACTTCGGCGTCGGTACGGGAGAACTGCTCGGTGCGATGACCGAGGTCGGCGCCGATGTGATCGGGGTGGACTGGCGGGTTCCGCTCGACGAGGCGGTACGGCGGGTCGGCCCGGGAAAGGCGGTCCAAGGCAACCTCGACCCCACGCTGCTCTTCGCCGGGCCGGATGTCGTCGAGCGCGAGGTGCGACGCGTCATCGCCGACGGCGAGCGGGCTGTACGGGCCGGTGCCACCGGCCACATCCTCAACCTCGGTCACGGTGTCCTTCCCGACACCGACCCCGACGTCCTCACCCGGGTCGTCGAGCTGATCCACACCATCTGATGGCAGGTCGGGCGCGGCGAGTGGCGGTCGTCGGGGCTGGCATCTCCGGCCTGACCGCCGCCTACCGGTTGCGTCAGAAGCTCGGTGCCGACGCGCATATCGACGTGCACGAATGCGGCACGCGTGCCGGTGGTGTGCTGCGCACGGTCGACGTCGGAGGGCGGTCCGTCGACGTCGGGGCAGAGGCGTTCATCGTGCGGCGCCCGGAGGCGCTGGAGCTCGTCGCCGAACTCGGCCTGACCGACCGCATCGTCTCGCCCACCTCGCGCAGACCCGCGGTGTGGTCGGCGGGACGGCTCCATCCACTGCCCACGCCCGCGTTGATGGGCATCCCGGCGAGTGCCGATGCGGTGACCGGCCTCGCCGACCGCGTCGATCTGGAGCGGATCGACGCCGAACCCGACCGACCCTGGCGGTGGGAGTCCGGAACCGACGTCTCCCTCGGAGATCTGGTCGCCGAGCGCTTCGGGCCGTCGGTCGTCGCCCGCAGCGTCGACCCGATGCTCGGTGGCGTGTATTCCAGCCTCGCCGCCGACATCGGTGTGCGCGAAGCACTCCCGGCGCTGGCCGCGCGGCTCGACGCGGGCGCGCCGAGCCTGAGCGCCGCAGTGAGGGAGCTGGTCTTGCAGAGCACGGGTTCCGGTCCCGTCTTCGGAACACTCGTCGGCGGCTACCGGGTGCTGATCGACGCCCTGATCGCGGCGGCCGATGTGGAGCCCCAGCTGTGCTCGTATGTGGCCGGACTCGCGCCGTCACGTGCGGGATGGTCTCTCGACCTGAGTGACGGGCGGACCGCCGACTATGACGGAGTGATCCTCGCCATGCCTGCATGGCAGGCCGGATACACCCTCCGAAAGGCGCTGCCGGAGGTCTCGGAGCCGCTACAGGCCGTTCGCCGGGCGTCGTCGCTCGTGGTGTCCATCGCGCTGGAACCGGGTACCGCGCTGCCGGACCACTCCGGTGTCTTGGTGGCGACCGGCGACAGTCTGCGGGCCAAGGCCTTCACCTTCAGTTCGCAGAAGTGGTCGCACCTGTCCGGCGAGGACGGTCCTGTGTCGGTGCGCGCGTCGTTCGGTCGATACCGCGCGGCCGTGCCGGACGACTGCATCGAACCCGGCGTCGACGACCGGATCCGCACGGAGGCTCTCGAAGATCTCGACGAGGTGTGCCGTGCTGCCGGAGAGGCGGCACCGTCGTCGAAGGTGGTCGAGGTCGTCGTGCAGCGGTGGACGAACGGTCTTCCGGTGTACTCGCCCGGCCACCTCGAATCCATGGCCGACGTCGAACGCCGTCGTCCCAGGGGTCTCGCGTTCGCCGGTTCGGCGTACGCCGGCGTCGGTGTACCCGCCTGTATCGGCCGGGCCGGACGTGCGGTGAACGCTCTCCTCGGCGATCTGACCTGACCGACTGTGCGTCTGACCTGACTGACTGCGCGAACGAGCGCGGTGGCACCATGAACTGCATGAGCCGCTTGGACTATGCAGAACTCAACGCCACCGTCCGCTACCTGATGTTCTCGGTGTTCGCGGTGCGGCCCGGCGAACTCGGCGAGGACCGGGACCAGGTGAAGGCGGACGCCACCGACTTCCTCAAATCCCTGGAGGACTCCGGCGTGGTGGTGCGTGGAGTCTATGACGTCTCGGGACTACGGGCCGACGCCGATTTCATGATCTGGTGGCACGCCGAGGAGGTCGAGCAGCTGCAGGCCGCCTATGCGCGATTCCGCCGAGAGACGATCCTGGGCAAGGCGTGCAACGCGGTCTGGAGCAATGTTGCGCTGCACCGGCCGGCCGAGTTCAACAAGAGCCACATCCCCGCGTTCCTGGCGGGTGAGGAGCCGGGCAACTATATCTGCGTCTACCCGTTCGTCCGGTCCTACGAGTGGTACCTGCTGCCCGATGAGGAGCGTCGCAAGATGCTCGCCGACCACGGCAAGGCGGCCCGGGCGTACAAAGATGTCCGCGCCAACACCGTGTCGTCGTTCGCCCTCGGTGACTACGAGTGGCTGCTGGCGTTCGAGGCGCCGGAGCTGCACCGCATCGTCGACCTCATGCGCGACCTGCGCGCGACCGAGGCGCGACTGCATGTGCGCGAGGAGACCCCGTTCTTCACCGGCCCTCGCGTGGAGCCCACCGCGCTGATCGACGCACTGCCCTGAGGCTGCGACCTGCTGCTGAGGCTCGAACTGCGCTGACTCCGCACGCCCTGACGAATACGCGAGGCGTGCGGGCGCGTCCACGACAATCTCGCTGGTCGAGTAGCAGCGAACGAAGTGAGTCGCGTATCGAGACCGGGGTTGGGGGATCTCGATACGGTCCCTCGCTTGGCGGCTCGGAACCTACTCGATCACCGGGTGGTGTCCCTCGCTTGGCGGCTCGAAACCTACTCGATCGTCGGAGGCTTCGCTGGTGAGCGAATCCGTAGACGCGTGGTGGCGTCGATCGTCTCCGCCGATCTGCCCGCGATACCGGTGACCCCTTCACCACCGCATCCGCACCCGCATGCTCCGTGGAGCGGGCCGGGCGCAGCAGCTAAGCCGCACCACCGGTCACCTCGATGATGGTCCTCGCCACGAGATCCGGGTCGTCGATCATCGGAATGTGTCCGACACCGGGCAGAAGCACCCACGTGGCACCCGGCAACCGAGCTCGTGCGGTCTGGCCATATGTCGCGGCTGGAACGATCTTGTCGAACTGGGCCCACGCCAGAGTGATCGGGCATGGCAGCGGATTCAGTGGTTCGGCCTGCTCGTCGATCGTGTAGTCCTCCAGAAACGGACAGTCGATGATTCCGTCGATCATTTCCACGACCCGCGCCGCCGGTATGCGGTCGCCGTGACATGCGCCCGCACGCACGCTGAGGCGGCGCATCATTGCCGATCTGAGCACAAACGGCGCCAGCGGACGTACCACGGGCGCCAGCCCACGCGCCCTGTGCAGTTGTCCGAGGACTTTTCGATGAGAACTCCTGTCCCACCAGTAACCTGCCGGTGAGAAAGCACAGACGGTTGCGGCGCGCTCACGCCGGGCCAACTCGATTGCCACCCAAGCGCCCAGAGAGCTGCCGGCGAGGTGCGGCCGCGCCAGACCCTGCTCGTCCAGATACTGTTCCACCGCATCCACGAGGTGGCTGACACGCAGGGGCCGGTGCTGGATCGTGGGCCCGTCGTGGTGCCCGAGCAATGTCGGCGTATAGACGTCGTGGTGCGCGGACAGCAGCGGGACGACGTCGCGCCAGATGCGACCCGAATGAGTTACGCCATGCAGCAGGACCAGGGGCGACGTCCGCGAGGTCACGCCACAGAGTGTGCCACTGACGCGGCCTCTGCGGTCACCGAAAGGGTGGGACGAGCGAGGTGCAGGTTCTGTCGGCCCGGTGCAGAAGGCCCGACAAACGGCGGTGAGCTGCAGGGGCCACCGCCGTCACTCGTCGGCCGGCTCCAGCTTCAGGCTGATCGAGTTGATGCAGTACCTCAGGTCGGTGGGGGTGTCGTAGCCCTCACCTTCGAAGACGTGTCCGAGATGGCTGCCGCAATTGGCGCACAGCACCTCGACGCGCCGCATCCCGAGTGAGGTGTCGGCGCGTTCGATGATGGCGTCTCCGGCGAGCGGCGAGAAGAACGAGGGCCAGCCGCAGTGCGAATCGAACTTCTGCTCGCTGCGGAACAGCTCGGCGTCGCAGGCGCGGCAGCGGTACACGCCGACGGTCTTGGTGTCGGTGTACTCACCGGTGAACGGCGCCTCCGTACCGGCCTGGCGCAGGACCCGATATTCGGCGGGGGACAGGCGCTCCCGCCATTCGTCGTCGCTGATCGCCTGGGCGTCGACGGGACCGGATTCGGCGGGCGTGTTCGGACTCATTTCTCCACGGTAGCGACAGTGTCGGCACCCTCGCCACCGTCGGCGGAGCCGGCACGCTCGCCACCGTCGGCGGAGCCGGCACGCTCGCCACCGTCGGCGGAGCCGGCACTCGCGGTGTCCTCGGTCCCATGGCCTGTCAATGCGGGGTCGGCCGCTGCACCCGCACCCGACTCGTCGTCGAGGGAGGCCACGCCGTCGCGGCGCATGTCGAGGTATCGGAACAGCAACGAGCAGAAGACCGCGATCATCAGCAGTGACCATCCCCAGGTCACCTTGTTGAACTCGAGCTGGCGGCCGAATGCCTCCCACTCGTCCGAATAGAACGAGTCGAAGGTCATACATCCGTAGACACCCAGCCACGCGGGCCAGTTGCGCATCGCCGAGCCGGGCAGGAAGACGGTCATCAACAGCGGGAACAGCAGCATCGAGTAGTAGCCCTGTCCGAGCGAGCCGACCAGGAACTCCGTGACGAGCAGGACCCCGGTCGACGTCGCGAGCCAGAGCAGTTCGTCGGAGCGCCGATAGTAGCGGTACAGGAACCAGAGCGCGAAGATCGCCATGAGGACGAACGCGACGCGCAGTAGCAGAACCAGCCAGTCCGCCACACCGAAATACGCGCCGTTGCCTGCGATTGAGCTGTTGTAGTAATCGCGGGACTCACCGAGGTACGGCATCGTCCGGGTGATGAACGACTTGGAGTCGACGATCAACGGCCAGGCCACGATGTTGAGCACGAGCGGGATGCCGATCACAGTGACCAGGACGCGCCACTGACGGTTGAGCAGAGGCAACAGGAGCAACGGCAGCAACACCGGCTTGACGGCGACGGTGAGCCCCAGCGGCACGCCGGCCCACCAGTCGTGCCTGCGCATCATCAGAAGCATGAACGCCACCATGCCCAGCAGGACGAACGAGTTGAAGTTCGTGAAGATCAGGGTGTGCGCAACCGTCTCGGTACAGAAGAAGAAGAACAGGATGACCGGCATCACCCAGGACTTCGCCGAGAAGCCGAACATGCGCGCCAACAGATAGGCGCTGACGACCAGGGCGATGACGCTCGCCGCGATGAACAACCATCGCGACCGCTCCGGATCGATGGCGGCCAGCGGTGCCATGAGCAGGGTCCCCGACGGCGGGTACAGGTAGTGGGGATCGACGGTGTTCAGGTTCTCGTTGTAGACCGGTTGGCCGTTCAGGAACTGCAGTGCCGCCTGGTAAACCGGCTTGAAGTCGTCTGTTCGATCACCGTTGACGGCGAGGATGACCGTGCGGTGGAACATCATCATGATGGTGATCGGCCACAGCACCGTCGGAATGATCCGCTCCGCAGTCATCTGAGGGTGGAGGTACCTGTCGAGAATCGCCACCCGCGAACCGTACTACGTCCGGGCGCGCAGATCCGCATGGCCTGCGGCGTTTGTGGCGAGCGAGGTTGACCTCCCTAGGTGGGGCAGCCCCGTTCGGTCGGCTCACCGAGTGGCTGGTCACCGAGGTACTGCGCGACGACTTCGGCGGCACAGGCGCTGCGCGCGAGCACCGAGTAGCCCAGACCGTCCCACGACACCGTCGTCGGAGTGGTACCGGCCTTGATGAACAGACCACCGAGGGCGCCGGCTCCGCCGCCACCGTTGATCGGATCGTTGGCGCCGTCGAGCAGCAGCGGGTCGACCGGGAGCGCGCTCGGCGGATTGACCTGGGTCGAGGACGCCCACCCGTTGCACCGCAGCAGGGACAGCGCACTGTTGGTGCCGGTGAGCGGGTTCTGCTTGGTCCATGTGTCGATCAAGCCGGGGATCTCGTTCTGTCCGACCGGGCCGGACACGTCGTTGCAGCGGGCCACCAGCTGGCCGTCGGAGGTGCGGAGGCCGTCGGCGCGCTCGGCGAGACCGGCCAGTGCGCCGGTGTCGCCGCGGCGCGCGGAGGCGATCGTGGAGGCGAGGTCGGTTACCGCCTGCGGGCGGTCGGGCGCGAGCGCCAACGACGTCGTGATCGCCGCGAGCGCCTGGGTGTCGGAGATCCGGCCGAGATCTCCACTGCGCCCCTTGGCCAGCACGTCGGCGATCGCGGCGGTGCCGTCGGCGCCCAGTGGGCACGAACCCGCAGCTGCGCACCTCTGGGCAAAGGTGCGCAGAGCGGCCTGCACGCCGGATGCCTGGGCGGCGGCGCGGTCGCGGGCGTTGGCGCCGAACGGGGTCGGGGTATCCAGGATGATGCGTCCGGCGCGCCCGGCGAAGTTGCTCGCGTAGGACAGGACCACGTCGGAGCCCTCACCCACCCCTACGAGGGCGAGCTGATCGACTCCCCACCGGATGCGCAGCGCCTCGATGTCGGCGGCTGCGAACGCCTCACCGAAATCGAGCTGATGGGGATCGAGGGTCTCGGTACACCCATCCGACGCCGACGATGCGGCCCGCGCCAGCTGATCGATCCGCTGCGCCTGTGTCACCGATCCGGCATCGCCGAGGCCGTTCGTACTCATCGCCGACCGTTCGGTGCGGGTCATGCAGTCCAGTTCGGCGCTCGCGGCGCTGCCGCGCCGGTCGATCGCGACGACTGGGTGTTTGGCGAGCAGGCCGCGGCCGGCGCCGCCTGCGAGCAGCATCAGTGTCCGAGACGACGGCAGGTCCGACCCGGAGGTGAGTACCACGGGTGCGGCGTCGGCGGGGGTCGCGGCCACGCTGGCGCGGGTGAGGGCCACCGACAACGTGTCGCCGGTCGGCCGGTACGGGTTGATCGGGACGTTGAGGGAGGCGCATTGCAGCGTGACGCCGGTCGGCGCGTCCACATTCCATCGCTGCGCGGACTGACGAGCACATTCGGTCCAGTCGAGGTCGTTCTTGGGTGCGCCGATCGCCGGCAGACCGGTGGGCGCCGCCGACGAGGTGGGGACGTCGGCGCCGCCGCCCCCGCCCGTGACGACTTTCGGGCCGGGGTCGGGGCCGATCGCGCATGCACTGAGTACGACGAGCGCGGTCAAGGTCGTGGCCGCCGACAGCGCTGCGCTGCGCCGGGGTCCGAAGCCGCGGGCGTACCGTCCGGGTGCTCGTCGCATGCCCGCGAGCCTAGTTGCAGCTCGTCAGGAGGCGGCGGACGGCGTGGTCGTTTGCCGTCATCCCTCGGCGGCGGCCGTGCGCGTCCACCGGATGTAGACGAACCCGTCGTCATCGGTGATGATCGTGGTCGGCGCCATCGGGTGGGTCTCCGCCGCCCCGTTGCCGTGGGCGATGCGGCCCGACTCGCCGGCCACCAACGTCGGGCTGGTCGTCACGCACAGTTCGTCGACGACGTCTGCATCGATGAACGATCCGAGGAGCGACGGTCCACCCTCGCTCAGAACGCTGAGCCAGCCGCGTTCGGCGCAGACATCGAGCACGATGTGGGCATCGACGGTGTCGTCGCCGCAGTCGATCAGGGTCGCGCCGGCGTCGGTGAGCGCTGACCGGCGCTTCGCAGGTGCGGAAGCGCAGGTGAGGATCACGGTGTCGGGACTGGCCAGCGGTTCGTAGTCGTCCGGGATCGACAACGACCGCGACAACAGGGCCAGGACCGGTGCCGGGGCCTGCTCACGCGCAGCCCGGGCCCGGCTGAACACGTCATCCGGCGACGGTTGGCGATACCCCTCGACGACGGCCGTGCGTGCACCGACGATGACCACGTCGGCCAGCGCGCGGAGGACACGGAAGATCGCCTTGTCGCCCGGTCCGGCGAGATCGCCGGATCTACCGTTGTGCGTCACGGCACCGTCGACTGAACTCACCATGTTGACCCGTAGGTACGGACGCGGCAGACACGGTGGCGAGGTCGGCCGCTCCGGGTACGCGTACCGCTCGGCGAGCCACCGCAACGTCGCGGCCTCGTCGTCGGCTGATGTGACCTGAGTCGCTTTCTGTAGACCGAACATGACTCCATCATGTCCGAGGTGGCTACTCTCCATCTATGACGGCACGACTCTGCGACCGAAACCCGAGCGTCGCACCCGAGGCGCTCATCGGCGAGATGGTGCCACCGTCGACGTTCGACTCGGTCAGCTTCGACTCCTACATCCCCGATCCCGCCGAGCCATCCCAGGCGCAGGCGGTCGCCAAGGCCCGCGACTTCGTGGCCCGCGCCGGCAAGGTGCGCGGCGGCAAGCGCGGCCTGTTCTCCCGCAAGTCCACCAATCAGGGCATCGGGCTCTATCTCGACGGTGGATTCGGCGTCGGCAAGACCCACCTCCTCGCATCGATCTACCACTCGATGCCCGAGCCGAAGGCGTTCGCGACCTTCGTGGAGGTCACGCACGTGGTAGGTGCTCTCGGCTTCATCAATGCCGTCGAGCGACTCTCCGACCACACCGTGCTGTGCATCGACGAGTTCGAACTCGACGATCCGGGTGACACGATGCTGGTCTCGCGGTTGCTGACCGAGCTGACGGCCCACGGTGTCTCGATCACGGCGACCTCGAACACGTTGCCCGGGCAGCTCGGTGAAGGACGTTTCGCCGCCCAGGACTTCCTCCGGGAGATCCGGAAGCTGTCGTCGGTGTTCGAGACCATCCGGGTGGACGGCCCGGACTACCGGCATCGCGATCTCCCGCCGGCACCCGAACCACGCAGCGATGCCGAACTCGAGGAGATGGCCGCGTCGACGAGCGGGGCGACGCTCGACGATTTCGACGCCCTGTGTGATCACCTGAGCACCCTGCACCCGTCGAAGTACAAGGATCTGGTCGACGGGGTGTCGCTGGTCTGCATCCGCGGCGTGCACCCGGCCAAGGACCAATCGGTGGCGCTGCGGCTGGTGGTCCTCGCCGATCGTCTCTACGACGCCAACATCCCGGTGACCGTGTCCGGCAGCAAGCTCGACGAGATCTTCACCGAGGAGATGCTCGCCGGTGGATATCGCAAGAAGTATCTGCGCGCGACCTCGCGCCTGCTCGCCCTGTCGCGTTTCGCGGATACGACCGTCTGACGTCCTGGCGCGCCGTCGTCAGATCAGCGGTTGCGCCAGGATGTAGTCGTGTTCGATCGAACCGTTCAGGTCGAATGTCTTCACGCCCACCCGCGTGAAACCCATCTTCGCGTAGAAGCGTTGCGCACGTTCGTTTTCCTGGTTGACGCCGAGCCACGCCGCCACGCTTCCCCGGTCACGGGCCAGGTGCAGGGCGGCGCGCATCAGCTCATGTGAGGGGCCGGATGTCCGTCCCTGCGCGTGATGTGCTTGCGCCACATACATCTTCGATATCTCGGTGACCGGCCGCGCCGTCACGACGGCGACGACGTCGGGATGTGTCGGTGCCGTGTGAAGTATCAGGGTGTACCCGACGATCTGTCCGTCGACCCCGTCGCGTGCCACCAGCACGTCGCTGTCCGCGCTGCTTATGTGGTGCGCGAAGTCGGCGGGCTGCAGATGGTCCCGGATGTGTGCGGCGATGTCGTCGGGTGTCGAATGGGGTGGGCAGGCCAGCGGGAACGTGGCGGCGGCGATCGTCGCCACGTCGTGCGCGTGACGCACATCCGAAAGGATCTCGACCAGGGTGGACACCGGCATATGCGCAGACTACGCCGCCGAATTCGGTCGCTGTCGCGTGACCACACCGCCGCCCAGGGACCGGCGCCACGCCATGTGCTTCGGGCCAAACGTCCTGTGGGCTGAGGATCTCGGGCCCTTGTGGCCGCCGACGACGCGCGGTCGGATGGATCTGTGAGCCACCGAACCGTCGCCGATGTGATGACCACGGATGTTCTGTGTGTCCCGATCGACGCGAGTTTCAAAACGGTCGTGTCGTTGCTGGCCGAGCGACGCGTCGGAGGCGCTCCGGTGATCGACGTCGCCGGGCGCGTCGTCGGAATGATCTCCGAAGGGGACCTGATCACCGAGCAGGCCGGAACCGTCCGGCACGGATGGCGCGGGTTCGCTGCGACCCGCCTCGGCCGCGGTAGTCGAGAGCGATCGAACTCGCGCACGGTCGGCGACGTGATGACATCAGGCGTCATCACCGTGACCGCCGATGCCACGGTGCGGCAGGCTGCGGTTCTGCTGGCCCGGAACAGCATCAAACGTCTACCCGTCGTGGACGATGAGAGCCGTCCGATCGGAATCGTCTCGCGCAAGGACGTCCTGAGCGTCTATCTCCGCTCGGATTCCGCTCTGGCCGACGACATCCGCTCGACCGTGCTCGAGCAGGCGATGTGGATGGACCCCGCGTCCATCGACGTGGAGGTGACCGACGGCGTGGTCAGCTTTCGCGGGACTGTCGAGCGGCAGAGCATGATCGCGATCATCGATCACCTCACCCGGGCGGTCGACGGTGTCGTCGATGTCGTCCTCGATCTCGATGCACGGCTCGACGACCGGCATGTGCCGCCGCCACCGCTTGAGGTCACCGGCATCCTGCACCTTCCGCACCACACCGACCGATGAGCGCGGTCGTCGACCGTAGCGGCCTCGACACGCTGATCGAGGTGCTGTGGTCACGCGGCTACGAGGTCATCGGCCCGACCGTGACCGACGACGCGATCGCGCTCGGCCGACTGGACACCGGCGCGGCGCTGCCCGACGGGTGGGGAGTGTCGACCGCGCCGGGCTCCTACCGATTGCGGCGCCGTGATGACGGCGCCGTCTTCGCGCATTCGGCGGGGCCACAGTCGTGGAAGAAGTATCTTCATCCTCCGCACCGGCAATTGGCCGCGATCGACAGGGACGGCGGGTGGCACGAGCCCACGGGCCCCGACCCGCGGTACGCGTTCGTCGGGGTACGCGCCTGCGATCTCGCGGCGATCCGGGTCCTGCGCGAGGTTCTGTGCCGCGGTGGCCATCCGGACGGCTCCGCCGCACGCAGATTTCGGCAACTGTTCGTGGTCGCCGCCAACTGCACCGAACCCGGCGAGGTCTGTTTCTGCTCCTCCATGGGTACCGGTCCCGGAGCTGACCGCGGCTACGACCTGGCGCTCACCGAACGGATCGACGACCAGGGGCATCGATTCCTGGTCGACGTCGGCAGCGACGACGGCTCGGACGTCCTGGTCGAGGTCGAGCATCGTGGCGCGGCGGCCGCCGAGGTCGACGACGCCCGAGAAGCGGTACGCGAGGCGGCGCGGCGGATGGGCCGGCGGATGCCCGACGTCGACCTGCGCGACCTGCTGCGCGAGGCACGCGACTCGGACGTCTGGGGCGAAGTCGCAGACCGGTGCCTCACCTGCGGCAACTGCACCATGGTCTGCCCAACCTGCTTCTGCACCACGGTCGAGGACCACACCGACCTGACCGGTGACCATGCGGAGCGATGGCAGCACTGGTCATCCTGCTTCGAGCCCGACTTCTCCCACGTGCACGGCGGCAACGTCCGAGGCTCAGGTGAAAGCCGCTATCGGCAATGGATTTCGCACAAGCTGGGCACCTGGCACGATCAGTTCGGCAGCTCCGGGTGCGTCGGGTGCGGGCGCTGCATCGACTGGTGTCCGGTCGGGATCGACATCACCGAGGAAGCCGCTCGACTCACCGACGCGGTCGGCCGGGCGCAACCGGACCGCCGGTCGCCGCCATGAACGGCGCCGCCCACGCCGCGCCGGCCCCGCTGCCGCCCCCGGATCTCGCCCGGCTACTCGGCCTCGGCCGCCCCGTGACGATCGAATCCGGCACGCTGATGTTCGCGGAAGGACAAGCCGCGCAAATGCTCTGGATTCTGCACAGCGGTCGCGTCGCACTGGTGGCCGGCCACCCGGGGCGTGGTGAGCTCGTCGTCGAGACGCTCGGCGCCGGGGACCTACTCGGTGTCTCCGGGCTGACCCGACACCCCTCGTTCCACTACGGAGCCCGCGCCATGGAGCGGACCGAGGCGACGCTGATCGACGTGGACGACCTTCGGGCACTGATCCGAGCCGACTCCGAGTTCGGCGCCGCGATGACCGATCTCCTCGTGGAGACGCTGCTGGAACGCCTGCAGTCGGCGCGTGCGCGCCTGCTCGACCTGTACGGAGAGCCGACATGAGCGGCGGACCGGCGACGGGCACGATGGTGCCCACGCCGTATCGGGTGGACGAGCGCACGGTCGAGACGGCTGACACCGCCACCCTCACGCTGGAACCGGTCGCCCGGGCGCTGCCGCCGTTCGAACCAGGGCAGTTCATGATGCTGTACGCGTTCGGGGTCGGTGAGGTCGCGGTGTCCTGTAGCGGTGATCCGAGTGCGCCCGGAGGTACCGCGATGCACACGATCCGCGGCGTCGGGGCGGTCAGCAGTGCGCTCCGTGATGCGGGACCCGGCACGGTCATCGGGATGCGCGGACCCTTCGGCACCGACTGGAACCTGTCGGACTGCGTTGGGCGCGACCTGCTCATCGTCGCCGGCGGGGTCGGGCTCGCGGCGGTGCGCGCCGCGGTCATGGCGGCGGTCGGGCAGCGAGACCGCTACCGACGGATCATGCTCGTCGTCGGAGCCCGCACCCCCGAACAGATCCTGTACCGGAGCGGTGCGTCCCGGAATCAGGCAACTCGTTTCGGCGTCCGCTCCACCGGATACGGGCCACCTATCTGCGTGACACACCACTAGCGTCTACCGTATGGCCATCAAACTCGAGAACGTCGGCATCGCTGTAGAGGACCTCGAAGCGACAATCGCCTTTTTCACCGACTTGGGTCTCACAGTCGTCGGACGTGACACGGTCAGCGGCGAATGGACCGACACCGCCGTGGGACTCGACGGCAACCACGCCAAGATCGCGATGCTGCAGACCCCCGACGGCATTGGTCGTCTCGAGCTCTTCGAGTACATCCATCCTGACGCGATCGAGACGACCCCGACGCTTCCGAACGAGATCGGCATGCACCGCGTCGCCTTCTCCGTCGACGACATCGACCAGGCTCTGGACGTCGCCGCGAAACATGGCTGCCATCCGCTCCGCGGCGTGGCCAACTACCAGGACATCTACAAACTCACCTATGTGCGTGGTCCCAGCGGGATCATCGTGATGCTCGCAGAAGAGCTGACGAAGGACTGACGTCTGATCCGTGCCATCGTCCGGTCGGGTTCGGAGACGATCGCCACCGAGCGTCAGTTCGGTGCGGCGGGCCGATCACGTATCGCGGCGGCGGCCGCCGCCCGAGACCGGACGCCCAGCTTGGATCGAGCGTTGGCCACATGCCGGTGCACGGTGTGTGGACTCAACGTGAGTCGTCGCGCGATCTCCACATCGGTCAACCCCTGTGCGACCAGCTCGAGGACCTCGCGTTCGCGGTCGGTGACCTCCCCGCGGCCGATGTCGCCGGGCCGGCGTGGCACCGGATGGCCGAGCCCGGACACAGTCGCATCGGCGACGGCCTCGGCATCGCCACGCCACGGGAAATGGTCGTCGCCGGGTAGTTCGACCAGGACCGCTCGGCGCACCCGTCGCGCGACGTCGACACCGAGCGCCAACGGGACCGCGCGGTCGCTGCGGCGGTGGATCACCACTGTCGGAACCGTCACAGCGGCCAGGTGTTCCGTCGCATCGAGGGCATAGCTGGCCGCGAGCGACGCTGCCGCCTGATCGGCGGTGGCAGACTGACGCTGAAATCGTGCGAACCGTTCCCGTTCGGTGCTGCTCGCCCCCGGGAGGAAGACGTCGGCCAACAGTCGCGACCCGAGGCCCCAGTGTGCTGCGACGGCCTCCACCATTGCGCGGCGGGCACTCTCGGGGGCGATGTCGGCGCCTCGGGCATACGCCCCGTACAGGACGAGATGGTGCACACGTCGGGGCATGCGGGCCGCGAGGCCGGCAGCGGCCGCGCCGCCCGACGAGCCGCCGAGGAGGCCGAAGCGGTCGAACTGCAGTGCGTCGACGAGTTCGGTCATCACCTCGACCTCGCCGTCGAGGTCGAGTGGCTGTCCGTCCCCGGGACCCGACGCGCCGCGACCGGGCTGGTCGTATCGGATCACGGTGAAATGCTCGGCCAGGCGACTCATGTACCCGCGGAACAGCGGGTCCGCCCAATTGAGAGCGAGGTGGCTGCACCACCATCCGCCGACGAGCAGCGGCGGTCCGTTCCCGATCTCGGAGTACGCGATGTCGCCGGCCGTGGTCGTGAGGTGGCGGATGAGTTGATCCTCGGCTCGGAGCATCGGCGTTCTCCCGTCACATGGCCGATTCGGGCCATTCACGGATGGCACTGACCGGCCATGTTCACGCGCTGTGATGAGGCGATGCTGACGGACATGACAACAAACAGTCTCGATCAACGCTTCTTCGCCAAATGGTATCCCCTGTTCATGAGTCGTGTGGAGAGGTCGGGTCAGGCCGCCATCCGGGCGGACAACCTCTCCCGTGCACACGGCAGGACGCTCGAGATCGGCGTCGGGAACGGGTTCTCCGTCTCGCACTATCCCGAGGCCGAGCTCGAGGAACTCGTGCTCATCGAACCGAATCCGGCGATGCGGGCACGGTTGGCAGAGCGCGACCTGCCCGCAGTGCCGGTGACCATCCGTGACGGCGACGCGCACTCGCTGGACTATCCCGACGCCTCGTTCGACACCGTGACCGCATCGCTGCTGTTCTGCTCGGTGGCCGATCCGGCGCGCGTGCTCGCCGAGGTGCATCGCGTGCTGCGGGTGGGCGGCGTGTTCCTCTTTCACGAGCACGTCCGCGGCACCGGTGTGCGCGCAGTGGTGCAGGACATCCTGACCCCTGTGCAGCGGCGGCTCGCGGATGGCTGCCACGCAAACCGGGACTTCGAGGGCGAACTGCGGGCGAGTGCACTCCATGTCGATGAGATCCGCCACCTCCGTATGCCGACCCTCATGCCCACGATCGTCCCGCTCGTCGTGGGTAGTGCCCGAAGGACCTGATCGATGTGAACGCGTCCATTCGGGCTCGCTCGGAATCGACGACACGAACTGTGGCCAAAGTTGCGCGTGATGACCGGCTGTCAGTGATACTGCACCGGTGATGCGTATCAAGCGGACCACCGTCTCCGTCGTATCAGTAGTGGTGGCCGTCGCGGGTCTGATGGTCTCGGTACCAGGCAGCAGTGGTGCGGCGCCGTCGTCCGGCTGGCGGTACACGATGGTGGCGTTCAGCAGCGCCAGCGACCGCGACATGGACGTCTACCAGTCGCCGGACGGCACCACGTTCCAGCTCGTCCGAAAGTCGGCCTATCGGCCGCCATCGGGGCGCGTGCGCGACGCCAGCATCTTCCGGAACACGGACGGCTGGTACTACCTCACCTATACGACGGTCGACGGCGCGAACATCGGCTTCGCACGCAGCCGTGACCGCGTCACCTGGACGTTCATCGAGAACTGGCCGGTCCCGTTCTGCTGCGCCTTTCTGCCGGGCACCGGGGACGGTAAGGGCCTCGGCTCGTCGAGCGGGCCGGGCTCCTCCGGCTCGGCCGGATCCAGCGACGGCCCGTCGCTCTCACCTTTCACCACCAAAGCCTGGGCACCCGAATGGTTTGTGGACGGCGGGCGAGTCAACGTCATCTTGTCGATGTCGACCGGCGGTGGCTTTGTGCCGTATCTGATGACGGCACTCACGCCCGATCTCCGGCTCTGGAGCCCGCCCGTTCCGCTCGCGGGCATCGGTGCGGACCACATCGACACGACGGTGGTCAAGGTCGGCGCGACCTATCACGCGTTCACCAAGAACGAGACGAAGAAGCTCATCGAGCACGCTGTCGCACTGTCGCCGGCCGGACCATATCGATTTGTCCCGCCGGGGAATTGGGGCTCCCACGTGGAGGGCCCGGCGGTGATCCAGTTGCCGAACGGAACGTGGCGGATGTACCTCGACGCCTACACCAGAGGAAAGTATGTGTACTCCGACAGCCGGGACGGGTTGCGCACCTGGTCATCGGTGAAAGAGCTTCCCGGCCTGTCCGGAAAGGTGCGACACGTCGGCGTGATGCGTGAGCCGGCGTGACCTCAGCTCACGATCCCTGAGGAGGTCCGGAGCCTGGCGGAGGGCCGTCACGACGGGCCCTTCGTGACGCATCCTCGCAAGCTCGGAGGCTCCTCAGGGGGCGGGGATGATGATGAGCTCGCGTCACCTCACCTCAGGGGGCGGGGATGATGGTGAGCTCGCGTCACCTCACCTCAGGGGGCGGGGATGATGGTGAGCTCGCGTCACCTCACCTCAGGGGCGGGGATGATGGTCACCTCGCCTCACCTCAGGGGTGTTGGCGGGGCTCGGGTCATCTCACCTCACTCAGGGGATCTTTGGCGGGCCCGCCATCTCGCCTAACCCAGGGTGATTTGGCGGGCTCGTGGCTCAAAAACCGGCGCTGTCCAGCGCGCCGCCCGGTCAGCCGAGGTAGGTCGACTCGAAGACGAGGTCCTTGATGAGTTTCTGATACTCGGCGTGCGTCTCGTGTTCCCGGGTGTGCCAGTTCACGCCTTCCTGCCGGCGCATGAAGTCCCGATACTCCGGGGCGCCAGGATATTTCACGTTGTCGGCGACGACGACCGACCCGGGGTGCAGCCAACTCTGTGCCAGGATTCGGTGCAGGTCGGGCAGATACTCGCTCTTCTCGTGGTCGATGAACACGAAATCGAGTGTTCCGGGCGTGAATCCGTGGTCGTCGCATAGCGCGGTGATGGTCTTTCCGTCGTCGCTCAGCGTTCCGACGACGACGACGATGCGCTCGCCGATACCCGCGTGATCCCAGATTCGTCGCGCGACCTCTGCATTCGCCGCATTGAACTCGATCGAGTACAGAACGGCATCGGCGGGCATCGCCCGTGCGATGCGCAGCGCGCTGTATCCGCAGTAGGTGCCGAGTTCCAGCAGTCGATGCGGATGTGCAACGGACACCGCGTCGTCGAGCAGCTTCCCCTTTTCGTCGCCGACATTGATCAGATACTGCTTGCTGTAGCAATATTCGTCGATCGCCCGGATGGCGTCGTCGATGTCACCCTGGCGTGCGTGCTCGCAGACATAGTCGGCCAGCGCGGCTTCGCGACCGTCGCCGACCTGCCAGAATGCGCCCATGTGGCGTAGCGAGAAGATGAACCGCACAAACGACCACCGCAGGAACAGGACCGGTTTGCCCATCGATTCGTTGGCAGCGACCGCCAGGCCCAACGCGGTGATGCCGGCCAGCGCCAACCGAGCCAGTCGCCGCCTGAACAGGCTGGGCCGACGGACGGTCAACAGGATCGACGAGGCGAGCGACACCATGATCGCGACGATCGTCGCGGAGTACCTGGTCATGAATCCTTCTGTGTTCGAGCCGGCGGCCGAATCCTCACCGTGGGCCATCATCGGCGCCGGTTCAGTTCGGCGTCGAGGAGCGGTCCGATGACGGCGAGCGCCTCGGGATTGGTCATCTGGGCGTGTGTCACGTCGACCGTGTGCTCGATGATCTGTCCGGTGACGTACGGCCGCCACATCTCGCTGGTGAGGGCGCCGGTGACGCCCCTGGTTGCCGAGAAGTACATCAGGTCCCCGTCATGTCGGGCCGGCCGATAGGTTGCGGACATCCCGACGCAGTCGACGTATCCCTGGTGCAGGCCTTCGAGCTGCGCGCGGGTCAGTCCTCGACCTGGTCCGGTGGTGTGGGCGAGGAGGTCTACCGCTCCGTCGAGTGACAGTGGCCGCGTATCGGGAGTCTCCGACTCGTTGCCCTCCAGGTGGGTGATCAGATCGCGCACGGTCGGCGGTTGCGGCGGCGGTGTCCCGTCTCCGAATGCCACGGTGTCGAGCATGATCACCAGATCGACGTCGAGCCCGTCGGCGCGCAGCGCGATGGCCAGCGCGTGGGCGAGTTGCCCGCCCAGAGACCAGCCCAGCAGGTGATATGGCCCGTACGGTTGCACCCGCGTCAGTTCACGTCGGTAGATGTCGGCCAGCTCCTCGACGGTGCGGCATCGATGCGCCCCCGGTCCGATCGTCGGCGACTGCAGGCCGTAGATCGGCCGGTCGCCGACAAAGGACACCAACCCCGTATAACACCAGGACAACGGCACGGCCGAGGGCAGACAGATCAGCGGTGTGCCAGAACCGTTGGCGCGTAACGGAAGAATCGTATCCAGGGCCGAATTGCCCACGACAACATCGTGGTCTGCGCCGATCGCCGCCGCCTCGATGGCGGAGGACAGGGTTTCCACGGTCGGGGTGAACAGCAATGACATCGCGACGGTCGTGCCGGTCTGCTCCGACAGCCGCTGACACAACTCGACGCCAAGCAGGGAGTTGCCGCCGAGTTCGAAGAAGTTGTCGTCCAAACCGATCTGCGACTGCCCGGTGACCTCGGCGATCGCATTCGCCACCGTGTGTTCGACGGCGGAGGTCGGAGCCCGGAAAACAGGGCGCGCCAGTGTCTGCGGGTCCGGCAACGCGGACCGGTCGGCCTTGCCGCTGCTCGGGTTGATGGGTATCTCGGGCAACACCACCACCATCGCCGGAATCATGGCGGGCGGCAGGACCTTCCGTAGCCGTGTCAGCACCGCTGTGCGGTCGATGGTCTCCTCGTCCACCGCGACGATGTAGCCGATCAATCGATCACCGAGCTTTTCCGACGTCCACATCCGCACCACGGCCTGATCGACCGCTTCGTCGGCAGCGAGCGCCCGCTCGACCTCTGATGGTTCGATGCGCTGGCCCCGCAACGAGATCTGGACATCGCTGCGTCCGAGGTACTCCAGGGTGCCGTCCGGCCGCTCACGCACGACATCGCCGGTGCGGTACATCCTGCTGCCCTCGGGCCCGTACGGATTCGCCACAAAACATTGCGCGGTCATGGCGGGTCGGCCCAGATACCCTCGCGCCAGGGCATCGCCGGCGAGATAGAGTTCACCGCGCGCACCACGCGGCGCCGGCCGTAGCCGGGCATCGAGTACGCACAACTGCACACCCGGCAGCGCTCCGCCGATCGTGACGATCTCCGAATCCGGATCGAGCGCATCGGTCTGGGTGACCACTACGGTCGCCTCGGTCGGCCCGTACGAATTGAACATGTCGGCCTTGCGAGCCCAGTGCGCGGCCACCGCGGGCGGGCACTTGTCACCGCCGACTGCCACGACCTGCAGCGACGGCAGGCGATCCGATTCCAGAGTGGTGAGAATGGTTGGTGTCACCAGCAGGTGCGTGACCGCATGGTCTTCGAGGACCCGCGAGAGGCGTTCCCCGGCAACGATGTCCGGTGCCGGGACCACCAGTTCCGCCCCTGCCGCGAAGGCGGAGAAGTACTCGAGCATCGACGCGTCGCAAAAGGGAGAATGTGATTGGGCCACAACTGATTCCGTGCTGATCCGGTAACGGGCCACCAGATCGTCGCTCAGCGTCGCCAGGCCTTCGTGAGTGCTCAGCACACCCTTGGGCTCTCCGGTGGACCCGGAGGTGTAGATCAGGTAGGCCGGGTGGGCGGCACGCAGTGGTCGTGTCCGGTCCGCGTCGGTCACCGCGGTGACCGGGCGTGACGCGGCGGCAGAGGTGAACTCGTCACCATCCACGACAAGCCAATCCAGACCGGGCGTGCCCAGCGATGCGAGCCGGCTGCTGGTGGTGAGTCCCAGAGTCGCCCGCGAATCGGCGAGCAGTTTCGACACCCGCTCCGGTGGTCCACTCGGGTCCACCGGGAAGAACACCGCACCGGCCCGGGCAACCGCCCACAACGCCGTGATCGCCTGCAATGACCTCGGCAACGCCACCGCGACCACGACTTCCGGGCCCGCTCCGTGTGCGATCAGCTCGCGCGCCCACTGGGCGCTGCGCTCATCGAGTTCGCGATAGGTCACCGGCCCCTCTCGCCCGCGCATCGCTATCCCGTCACCGGTGCCGACACCGGCCGCCAGCAACTCGGGGAGCAGCCGCTGTCGGCGCTCGTGGCGGTGTGTCGCGATGGTTCGTGCGCCCGCGATGACATCGAACAGCTTCTGTTCGCCGGACGCCGGCAGGATGCGGGACAGGCAGGTCATGAACTGCGCCAGATATCGTTCGAGTTCGTCCGCGCTGTACAGAGCCGGGTTGGCGAAGAAGTCGATGTTGAGGGGCCCGGAGCCGAATCGATAGCAGTTGATCGTCACATCATCGACGGGCCCGGCCGAGATCAGGTGCGCCCGACCGTGCGCCGCGCCGAACTCGATGTGGTCGGGAAACGTCAGGACGTTGATCAGCGGGCCGTAGCCGTTGCGCCCCGCCAGACCCACACCGAGGTCGCGGAGCAGGTCCTCGTGTCGGTACAGCTGATGGCGCAAGGCGCCGATCACATTCAGGCGGATCTGCCGCACCAGCTGGTCGAGGGTGCTCCCGGCGACGTCGCGCACCCGCAACGGCACCACGTTGGAGACCATACCGGCAGATCGCCGCAGCTCGGATGTGGTGCGAGCGGCAACCGGCAGCGACACCGTGATGTCGGTGTCCCCGGTCATCTGCGCGAGGAAAGCGGTCACAGTGGCGACCAGGACCTCGGCGATGCCGGTGCCCGCCCGGGCGGCTGTGGCATCGACCTGCGCCATCGCGCCCGCATCGATGGTCGTATGGGCGACATGCGGGTACGCCGACGGCGCAGCGTACCGATCGCTCAGTCGAGTCACGTGATTCAGGCCGGCGAGATTCTTTCCCCAATACTCGCGGTCCTTCGCGAATCGCGGCGAGGACCGGTATCGGCGATCGGCCTCCACGATGTCGGTCAATGCCATCGCCCGGCACGGTGGTGTGGGCATGTTGTTGTTTGCGGCCGAATACAATTCGGCGGTCCGCGCCAGCAACTGACCCGCCCCGTAGCCGTCGACCGCGATGTGATGGCTGCGTCCGTAGCACAGGTATCGATCGGGCCCGAGGGCGAACATCACGGCCTTGTTGACGTCGTCACCCAGTAGGTCGGTGCCGCGCTGCTGGTCGTGGTTCATCCACGCGCGCGCGGCGTGCTCGGGATCGGGGTGATCGCGCAGGTCGATGCGGTCGTATCCGGTGTCCACGTCCTGGTCCAGGTACTGGCGCGGTTGGCCCCCGGACGTCGCGAATCGCACGTGGGGCGACTGCAGTTCGCGACCGGCCTGGCGGGTGCAATGCTCGAGTAATCCGGAGTCGATGGGTCCCCGGAGTTCGATGTATTGAGAGATCGAGAACGGCACCGTCGGGTGAAGTTGTTGGGCCAGCCACAATTCCGACTGTGCTGCCGACAAATCGAACATGTCCGTGGTCGGTGCCACGGCGTGGTGTCGACGCATGGTGCTCGAGAGATCTACCAACACAATTCCTTACGGTTCTCGACAGCGACGGTGTCGCGAATGCCGACCAGGCCGGCCACGACCGTTCGCGATGTCACAGGCGGACGTTGGTCGTGAGAAAACGCCTTACCTCGTCCATCATGTACTCGGCCGAGTCGGCGACGTAGAGGATGGGCTGGCAGATGCCGTCATCGATGTCGCTGGACAGGACATCCTCGACCCGGAAATCCCGCAGCTCTGCATGAGCGAAAGACTCCATCTCGGCGACCGACGACAGGATCGCGGCACCGTACGCTCGCGGGTGACCATTCTCGACGACCAGGCCGACCTCCATGGTGAACCAGAACATCCGTGCGATCGCCGTGCGCAACTCCGCGGAGTCGGCCTCGTTGGTTGCTCGTCCGAACCAGCGATACAGCTCTGCGAACTCCGGATCGCCCAGCATCACAGCGTGTCCGACCAGTTCGTGGATGACGTCTGGTTCGGGCGAAAACGCTTGTTCGGCAACGGGGCGCATATCCGGGGTCGCGTGGAGGATGCCCTGTGCCAGGGGTCCGTAAAAAAGCCGACCCGGAAGGCTTCCGATGGCCGGCGCGAGTTCGAAGCCGGTCAACGACCGCAGCGTGCGTGAGACCTCGCCGAGTTGCGGTACGCGGCTCGCGGGCAGCCGCACCCGGCCCGCGGCGGCCCGATAATGCGCGCAGCCGAACTGCTCATGCATATCGCGCAGCGTCGAGAAGACACGCGCCCACATCGCATCCTCATCGCTGCTGTAGACGAATTCGGGCAAGGGCTGCCCCGGGCGATACGCGACGGAAACGCGCTCACGCTGGGTGCGGACATCGGGATCAACCGTCATCGCAATGTGTCCTTCCTCGCGCTGCGTGTGCGGCGCAGGTCATCACCGCTCGAATCGATACGTCTGACTCTGAGTTATCCTCTGATTGCCGTGGTCCTGCCGATCTCGTGCATCATCAGCGTAGGTCGTACACGGGCCGGCGCGCTCAGATCGAGACCGGTCCGAAGACGCGTCCGGATCTGTCGGCCCGATGGTCTCGGGTGGAGCATTGTCGCCGGATCGCTCGTCCGCGCACCATCGCGGTCGGACGCCCTCGTGCGAGGCGGGCCCGGTGCGCGAACGGCGGGAGGGGCAACGGTCTGGGTCCTCATGAATGGTCCAACAGCCCCATCACATCCACTTGTGCAAGGTTTCGCATCGATCGCCAACGGCAGCTCCCTGGTCAGAAACGTCGCCCACCGGTTCGACCCTGCGCTGGATCGTCGTGCTCCCAGTCGGTGGAGTAGCTGGCCCGACCCGCCAACACCAACACATATTCGCGTTCTTGTCAGCAACTGCTGATGCCGTGTCCGTGCGACGGACAGCACCGACCTTGATCCTACGCGTTGCAGGGTCGGTGTCCGCTAACCTACTACAAGAACGGTAGCAGTTCCGGAATCCCGGTAGAGTGCTGGACACGCCGCCGGTCGTTTCGCCAGGTGGCTCCACGGCACAATCGGGGGATCGACGAATGAAGCGACGGCGATCCGGTGAACTCGAGAACGAGGTGATCCGCGTCCTCGGTGGCAGCGACTGGATGTCGGTTGCGCAAGTGTCTGCAGGGCTGTCGAAACCGTTGGCCCACACCACCGTTATGACCGCATTGGTGCGATTGACCGAAAAGGGATTGGTGAGCCGGGAACGTCGAGGTCGTGCCTTCAACTACCGGCTCAATGCACCGGTGGAGTCGTTGCCGGCATTGCGTGCTGCCCTCCGGATGCGCAGCGCACTGGACGAGCGGGCCAACCGCGCCGATGTGCTGGCCAACTTCGTTGCGACACTCGATTCTGACGACGAGGCGATCTTGGCACGCTTGCTCACCGCCGACACGGACCAGAGTGAGGACCGCGGATGAGTTTTGCCCTCACGGTGGCCGCGCCCTGGGTGCTGTTGGTCATCTGTGTCGCGCTGGCGCCGTGGCTCGAGCGTGCGCTGACGCCCCACGCTTTCACCGTCGCCGTTCCCGGGACGATCGCCGCGCTGGCAATCGCCACTGCCACATCGGTGACCGCACTGGCCGCTGTCGCGCTCGCATCGAACTCGGTGCCGGCTCGGATCCTGGGTGCCACCCTGGTGGGTGTCGTCGCCTGGCGCCTCGCGGTGTTGGCCCGACACGCGCAACGTGTCCGGGCCGGCCGTCGCGCCAATGCGTTGTTCGAACATGCTGTGCCGCATGGCAGCGACCTGCTCGTCATCGACGATCCGGAACCGGACGCCTTCGCTGCCCCTACCCGTAACGGCGTCGTCGTGATCACGGCCGGGATGTGCCGGGCATTGCACGCGGACGAGCTGTCGGCGCTGATCCGCCACGAACGCGCACATCTGCGTCACCGGCATTACGCATGGATTCAGTTGTGCGAGTGCGCAGCACGGATCAACCCGATCGCCATACCGATCACACGCACGGTCCGTCACGCGGCCGAGCGCCACGCCGACGAGGTCGCGGCGATGGCCGGCCCCGGTCCGCTTGTCCGTGCGTTGGCCCGTGCCTCGCTCGCACAGTCGGCACACCGTCGATCATCGAACGCAGGCGCGCTGCACAGCAGCGGCGGAAGCGTCGTACAGCGGGTTCGGGCACTCACCGAGCCATCGCCCTCACCGACACCCAAGCGTGCGTTGGCCGCTCTCGCGATGGTCGCACTTGTCACCGTCGCCCTGACCGTGGCCCTCGGTGACGTGGTCGAGGACTGTGTGACACCCGAGCCCGGAGAGCCCGCGACTGCGGTCTTCCGTTGATTCGCCTGCGAGCGTGTCGCATCGGAACTCGAATCCGCGACACATGACGCTGGATCAGACCAGATCATGGCCTCTTCAAGCGAATTGAGTGTTCGGCAGGGGCCGCCCTTCGTGACACTCGGCTGGCGCCTCGTTCCTCAGGGACCGGTGTGATGCTCGGCTGGCGCCTCGTTCCTCAGGGACCGGTGTGATGCTCGGCGGGCGCCTCGTTCCTCAGGGACCGGTGTGATGCTCGGCTGGCGCCGTTTCTCAGGACGCCAATTTTTCTGCAGCCTGGAGTTCCGAGGCGGGCCGCGACGTAGAATGGCGGCGTGAGCTTTGCCGTCCCGGCCAGGGACTACGCACGTTTCATGGGGCGGTACGCAGAGCCGCTCGCGGAGGTCTTCGCGGAATTCGCCGGGGTGGCCGGCGCCGACAAGGTGCTCGACGTCGGTTGCGGAACGGGCGCACTGGCCGGTCATCTGCGGGCGACGGGTCTCGAGGTGGCGGCGATCGACCCCTCGCCACCGTTCGTGGAGGCGGCCCGCGCGAGCTTCCCGGACGTCGAGGTACGTCTCGGAACGGCGGAGCAATTGCCCTACACCACCGACACTTTCGACGCAGCCCTGGCTCAACTCGTGGTCCACTTCATGACCGATCCCGTCGCCGGAATCACCCAGATGGCGCGGGTGACGCGTCGCGGGGGGATCGTCGCGGCATGCGTATGGGACGGACCGACCGGTGCGTTGGCGCCGTTCTGGGACGCGGTGCATGCCATCGACCCCGACGCTGAAGATGAGGCGCTGCTCTCCGGTGCGCAGAAGGGGCACCTGACCGAGATATTCGATGCCGCCGGCCTGCATGATGTGACAGAGACTTCGATCTCGGTCACGGTCGCCCACCCGACTTTCGGGCAGTGGTGGCAGCCGTACACGTTCGGTGTCGGCCCGGCCGGCGAATACGTGCGACAACTCGACGAAGAGGGACGTGACCGGCTCGAATCGGTGGCTCGCGAACGTCTGGGGGACGGACCGTTCGCGGTGACCGCATGTGCCTGGGCCGCCCGCGGGACGGTGTGACCACGACGTGGACGACTGGCGGGTAGATCGGGTCGGTTCGGCTGTGCAGGGCCGCAACCCGACGGTTCTCGCCGAACTCGACGTCACCTTCGCAGTGATCGGGGATACGCAGTTGTTGCCCGGGTATTCGCTCGCACTCAGCAAGGTGATCGGGGCCGACCGCCTGACGGATCTCGGACGCGCCGACCGGCTGCGATTCCTGGCCGACGTCGATCTGCTCGCCGCTTCCGTAGAGGCCGTGTGCGCATCGAGGGACCACGGTTATCGACGGGTCAATGTGGAGATACTCGGCAACACTCATGCGTTCCTGCACGCCCATGTCTGGCCTCGCTATGACTGGGAGCCCGCCGATCGGGTCGGGATGCCGGTCTGGCTCTACCCGTCGGAGCAGCGGCAGAGCCCGGATGTCGCACTCGGGCCGCAGCACGATGATCTGCGTGCTGCGTTGGCTGCAGAGGTCGACCGGTTGCGGCGATCACCCGATTTCCGCTTCGACGTGTAGACCACGCACGGCGACGGCGTCGGAGATGATCGGCATGGCGCCGATCATCCTCGTGTCAGCTTGCTACCGTTTCAGCGATGCGTGTGGTGGCAGAGCGGCTGAGGTCCCGCCTGCCTCGACGTCTCCGGGTGGCGATCGACCTCGCGGTCGCAACGGTCAAGGATTCCGGCGACGACCGCATCACCGGCCTCGCCAGCGAGATCGCGTTCTGGGTGCTGCTGAGCCTGCCTGCGGTGATGCTCACCGTCGTCTCACTCGCGGGTCTGTTGGACCCGGTGCTGGGATCAGGCGCCCGCGTGCAGTTGGTCGAACGGATCGAAGAGATTGCCGCCCAGATATTTCGGCAACAGACCGTCGACGACGTGATTGCCGCGATGCTGGATCGTCTGCTCATCGAGGGTTCACCGTCGCTGTTCTCGATCTCCTTCGTCGTCGCGGTCTTCTCGGCCAGCCGTATCCTGCGCGTCGTGGTCCTGGCCATCACCATCGCCTATGACCTGGAGGAAGACCGCCCCACGTGGACGGCTCGGGTTCTCGGTCTGTTGTTCTCGGTGGTCGGGCTCGTCATCGGTGTGCTGCTGGTGCCGCTGGTCGTCGCTGGTCCGCAGCTCGGGTACATCGTCGAACGCCGTTGGGGTCTCGAGGCGTTGCCGCTGGGGGAGGTCTGGAGGCTTGCCTATTGGCCGGTGGCCGTTGTGGGGCTCACCCTGACCGTGGCGGCGCTGTTCCATTGGGCGACGCCGCGCCGGACACCTTTCCACCGCGACCTTCCCGGTGCGCTGTTGGCCACCGCGGGCGGCCTGGGGTTCAGTGCGGTCCTGCGCCACTACACCGACACCGCCTTCGGTGGGGACGCCGTGTATGCCCCCGTCGCGGCGCCGCTCGCGATCCTGGTCTGGGTGTGGCTTGTCGCGATCGCCCTGCTGTTTGGGGCCGAGTTGAATGCCGAGATCGAAAAGGCCCATCCCGCCAATGGCTGGCCACCGCCACGCCGTCGTACCGCAGTCGAGATCGGGCGGTCATCATTTCGGCGCGTGCGCCGGGCAGCCGGACGTGGTGCGGATGACGAGACGCCCGACGAGCTTCGCTAGAAGTGTTCTGCTCGGCTACGGCATCCCTTGCGTCACAAGGGCGTCCAGCGCGGCTCGGGCCGCCGGATCACCACTCACCGCGACCGATCCGCCCCGGGTCCATGACCACAGGGCCAGGTCCTCGACCGGTGCACCTGCAGTCGCGGTCGGGTTGCCTCCGGTCGCACGGACGGCTCGGCGGCCCTCGAGTAGTTCGCCCGAGTCGTGCGCCGGAGCGGACCACGAACCGACCTCGACCAACCAGGTCTGTTCGGTGTCGGTGGCGACGAACTCCACCACGCTGTCGGGCTGGTAGCGCGCGCCGGCGGGCATCCAGCCCCACATGACGTCGACGGCATGATCCACGGCGCCGGCCGCCACATCCGTGCCGATCGGGCCCGGCCGCGCGGCGGCGGCCAGCTCTGCATCGACACGGTGCATCGTGGCCTCGTAGGTCTGCATGCGGCGCGTGAACCCCACGGTCTGGTCGGGCGGAAACCACGACCAGCACGGCTCGGAGTCGGCTCGATTCGCCAATTGGTCGATGAGCGCCGACGTCGCCTGCTCACGCAGCGCCAGCATGTCCTCCATCGTGTCCGGGCGCCGGGGTTTGGCCTGCTCGACGGCGCCGAGCTCGGCCGCGTCGAGAATGCCGCGCTCGAGAATGCCGGCCCAGAAGAAGTGGACATTGGTCAGATGCCACAGGAGAGCCGAGGCATTCCAGTCCGGGCAGGTCGGGCAACGAGTCTGCGGATCGATCGCGGACAACACATCGGCCAATCGCTGCGATTCGCGCGCGATGACGGCGAGCCGGTCCATGCGACCATCGTGCCAGAACTGTCAGTCGGAGACGACCGCCCGGCCGTTCGCACCGGCCTTGTCCTCGTCGACGCTGTGTACATCGAGTTCAGTGGTGCCTTCGGGAACCTTTCGTGACGCACCGGTGCGCCCGTGGGTGATGTAGAGGGTCAACCCGACGAAGGTGATACCGCCGACCAGATTGCCCACAACCGTGGGGATCTCGTTCCACATGAGGTAGTCGCCGATGGAGAACTCGCCTCCCAGCATCAACCCGGATGGGAAGAGGAACATGTTGACGATCGAATGTTCGAATCCCATGTAGAAGAACAACATGATCGGCATCCACATCGCGATCACCTTGCCCGGCACCGACGTCGACATCATCGCGGCGACGACTCCGGTGGAGACCATCCAGTTGCAGAGCACACCGCGCACGAAGAGCGTGAGCATTCCCGCGGCGCCGTGCTCGGCATAACCGAGGGTTCGGGCTTCGCCGATCTGGCCCAGCTGTTGTCCCACGGCGTCGGGATCCACGCTGAAGCCGTAGGTGACGATGATCGCCATCATCACCGCAACGGTGAACGCACCCAAGAAGTTGCCGACGAACACCAGGCCGAAGTTGCGCAACATGCTCTTGACCGTCACGCCTCGCCGTCGGTCGATGAGCGCGAGGGGAACCAGGGTGAAGACACCGGTCAACAGGTCGAAGCCCATGAGGTACAGCAGGCAGAAACCTACCGGGAACAACACCGCGCCCAGCAAGGGCTCACCGGTCCGAACCGTGATGGTCACCGCGAACGCTGCGGCCAGAGCGAGTATGGCGCCCGCCATGTAGGCGCGGATCAGGGTGTCGCGCGTGGACATGAACGCCTTGGCCTCGCCCGCATCGACCATTGCGGTCACGAACTCGGCCGGCTTCACATACGACATGAGAGCTCCTCAGGTAGACAGTGAACGCGGGCCAGTCAACCGAGACGACATGTCGTATTTGTGTCATTTGCGGAACCCGCTGTTACGACCTTCTCTCACGCGTGAACGAGTGTGTGAGGCGCAGGCGCCCTACGCGCTCGGACCCAGGGCATCGTCGGAGACGTCCCGCGCCCCGTGTGGATCTTTCAGTTCCACGAAGATCGCATGACTCGGCGTCGAGCCCACATTCTCACCTCGATGGCTCTGTGCATCGAGCCATCGAGCGGTGAACGGCTGGAGTTCTACGTGTGCCTCCCGTCCGTCTGTGGTGAGGCGACGACGAAAGTTCGCCAACGGGATCATCACGCTGTCGGGATGGGTGTGCATGTGGGTTGCATCGCCCGGTTGGTCTCGGTATTCCAGCACCCGGACACGGTCGTTCTCGAAGACGAGGTGATACAGGTCCGGGTCGGTCGCGAGAGGGTCGGTGAGACGACGTGTGGTCATCCCATCCGCGCTGCGCGTGTCGGTCATGGCGGGCTCCTTATATGGGACTGAAGTACCACGATGGGATCAGTGTACCGTGAAGGCATGACTTCGGCCAGACCCGAACAGCCCTCGGGCCACTACGAAACGCGGGGTCGTGTACGTCAGAAGCAGCGGACGCGTGACGCGCTCGTGGCGGCGCTGCATGAGCTCATGGCGCAGGACGGATCACCGTCGATCGAGGAGGTCGCCGAGTCGGCCGGAGTGTCCCGGACCACGGCGTACCGGTACTTTCCCGATCGTGCGGCGTTGATCCGAGCCGCGTATCCACAGATCGACGAGCCGCAGCTGTTCACCGACGACGTACCCGACCGGGTTGAGGACAGGGTGGCGAGGGTTGTGGAGTTCCAGATCGAACTCATCGAGAGGTGGTCGGCGCAGTTGCGCTCCGCCCTCTGGTCGTCACTGCAGCCGGACGCCGCGGGGGCCCCGTTGCGCGCGGGACGGGCGATCGGTTGGTTCGAAGAAGCCCTCCGACCGCAGGTGGGCGAGTGGACCGAGGACCGGATCCGCCGAGTGGCCGTCCGCCTACGCGCGACTGTCGGGATCGAACCGTGGGTGTGGCTGGTCGATGTCGCCGGGCTCGAGCCAGCCGAAGCGAAGGATGTACTGAGGGCCAACGCGACCGCCGTGCTGCGAGCGGCACTCGATGGACGCTGATCCACAGCGGAGCGATGTGGCGGCCGATCCGGGTGGGCCTACCAGATCACCGCCACCCCCGCCGCGGACAGCGACAACACACCGGCGGCGACGAACATCGGACGAGGGACGGCCTCGCCGGTGCGACGTTGTCGCGCGCTGCCCATCCCCAGCACTCCTCCGAGGACCACCAGGATCGCCAGCTTCACGCCGATCTTGACGTAGTCGAGTTCGATGCCGGCCGGCCACGGTGCGGCCAGCACGGCGCCGGTGATCAGCGACAGCAGCAGACCGTAGTCCATCAGACGGGTGAATCGATACTGGCGGGCCGCGGCTTGGGCAGCCCACGCGCCGAACGTCACAGCGAATGCCGCGATGTGCACGAGAACTATGACGTTGCGTAGTACATCCACGCCGCCGAGGATATCCCCGAGAGTCGCACCGCCCCATCCGGGCGTGCCGATGTCGACTACGAACGCAGGGCCACGAGACTAGACTCTCGGTGTCCGGCGCACGCAGGCAGTGCCGAGGGCACCGGAGGTGGGGAACACATGCCCGACATTCCGCGGGACGGCGGCTCAGGCCCGATGACGCGGCGAATCTTCCTGCGGGCGGCCGGAATCGCCGGAGCGTGGGCAGTCACCCCGGGTGCTGCCGCGGCGGCGCCGAGACCGTACGCACCGCCGCGCGACCACGAGCAACCGACTGTTCCCGGCGTCCCTTTCCTGACCTACCGCTCGCCGGCTCTCGCGCCCTTCGTCGACGATCTGCCGCGGCTCCCGGTGATCGCGGCGCCGGAACGGATCGTGGTCGCCACCGCGATGCACCAGTTTCACCGTGACCTGAATCCATCGCCAAGCCTCGGCTTCGGCGGACTGAGTCACCACGGCCCGACGATCGAGACGCAGGCCGGCGAGCAACCGCGGATCACGTTCGTCAACGAGATGGCGTATCACCCGCTGGCCGCCGACGTGGACCCGACGCTGCACGGGGCCTCCGAGCTCGACAGGCGCCGGCCGCCGCTGGTCATCCATCTGCACGGAGCGCCCAATCGGCCTGCCGACGACGGTTATCCGACATCGCCGTTCCGGCCCGGACGGTCGGTGGCCTACCGGTTCGGGAATCCCGACGAGGCCGCACCGCTGTGGTACCACGATCATTCGATGGGCACGACACGGCTCAGTATCTATGCCGGGCTGTCGGCGCACTATCATGTCCGCGACCCCTGGGACACCGGTGCGCGCGACAACCCGCTCGGATTGCCCGCCGAGGAGTACGAGGTTGCACTGACCCTGTGCGACAAGCTTTTCCATCCCGACGGGCACCTCCGCTACGGCAACACCCCGATGGTGGCAGCAGGGCATGCAACGGGCGGTATGGCCGGCGACACGATGGTGGTCAACGGCACGGTCTGGCCGCGTATGTCGGTCGACCGTGGCATCTATCGATTCCGGGTCCTGAGCGCGAGTCAACTCAGCGACTACCGGCTGGCACTGTCCGACGGCGCACCGTTCTGGGTGATCGGGAGTGACGGCGGGCTTCTGGATGCGCCGGTACCGGTTCGCGCGCTGGACATCTCACCCGCCGAGCGCTACGACATCCTGATCGATTTCAGCGACCGGCGTCCCGGCGAGCAGATTCAGATGATCAACACGATGCAGATCTCGTCGGTGGGCCAAGCGATCGGCGCTGCGGTGGTGCGGCCGGTGATGCGGTTTGACGTCGGGCCGCGTCGCGGTGCCCACCGGAGGCTGCCGACTCGTCTCCGTGGGCAACTCGGGTGCCCGCCCGCGCTGCCACGTGTCCGAGGCGATGCGACCCCGAAGATCAGAGTGGCCACGCTCAACGTGACCGTCAATCCGGACAATCCGACGTGGCTGGGTGTTCTCGCGATGAACATCGACAATCTGCCGTTTCACACCACCGAGTTCGCACACCCCGAACAGGGTGCCGTCGAGTACTGGGATCTGGTGAATGCCGATGTGACGATGCAGACCCACGCGATGCATCTGCACCTCGTTCAATTCCGCGTCGTGGGTCGTTGGGACTTCGACAGAGTGCGCTACCTGGCCGACAATCCGCCGCCGGCCTTCGGAACGCGCTGGACTCCCACACCGACGCCGTACGTGACGAGTCGACTGTTCGCCCCGGCACCCTACGAGGTGGGCTGGAAGGACACGGTGCGGTGCCCGCCCGATCAGGTCACTCGGATTCTGGTGCGATGGCCCACGGAGGGTGAACTGGGCTTCGACCCCGACGCGGAGTTCGATGGCCTCGATGGTGAACGCCTGCAAGGCTATGTGTGGCACTGTCATCTGACCGATCATGAGGACAACGAGATGATGCAGCGGATGCGGGTGGTCGCGGCTGGACGGCCCCGGTCACCTCGAGGTGCAGACCCGGGGCGCCGGCCGGACATGAGGCCGCCGGAGCGGGGCCGATCGCATCACTGACATTTTGGGCCCGATCAGTCACAGTCTCGGTGTCCGGCCGGCCGCCACGTCGACGAGTGCGCGCAGATGTACGCCCCGCGCGCGGCGTGCTGCGTTGACCGCGTCGTTGTCGGCCGGAACGAGCACGCGCAGCCCGCTCGGATGGCAGCGAAACCGCAGGGGTGTGATCAGATCGACGGCCTCGCCGTCGATCCCGGCGAACGCGCGGCCGCCGCGGGATCGAACCTCGAAGGAGTCCGTGGTGAACTCGTGCCAGGACGGACTCGAACGGCGGAGTCCGACCGCGGAGAGTGTCATCAGGCGGGCGGCGTCCGCGGCGGTCGTCGCCGACACGGCGACGACGCCGAGGAGGCCGGAATCGAGTTCGGGCCGACTCACCGCCTCCAACGATGCGCTCGTCGCATACGGATTGTTCGAGACCAGGATCAGGAATGCCCCGTCGAGTTCCTCCCCGGTCGGCGTAGTGAACTGGAGGTCGAAGGGCTTCGACGTCCGGCCGATGAGATCGGGGAGCATGCCGACGGCAGTTTGTGCCTTGCCGGCCCGGTAGGACTCCTGCTGCACCATGGTCGCGTACACACCGAGAGAGACATTGTTGACGAACAGTCGGCCGTTGACCGTCGCGTAGTCGAGCCGCCGCTCGGCGGCATCACGAAACGCGCGCAGGTTGTCACGTGGATCGGCGCGGTCGAGTCCGAGGTCGAGTGCGAAGTGGTTGCGGGTACCGGCGCTCACGCAGACGAAGGGCAGGTCGTGTTCGACGGCGACCGACGCGACGAGAGCCTGCGATCCGTCGCCACCGGCCATGCCCAGACAGTCGGCGCCGCGGGCGACGGCGTCGCGTGCGAGTTGTTCGAGATCATCGTCGGGTCCGAGAACGATGACCTCGACACCCATGTCACGGGCTGCGGCGACCAGGCCGAACCGCTCGACCTTGCCGTCGCCCGACTTCGGATTGCAGATCAGCACGGGTGAGGATGGTGGCCGCGGCGCCCGCTCGCGCTCCAGTGCATGCAGATCGGGGACCAGCGCGTACCGGGTGCAAGCCGTCGCGAGTGCGATCAGCGCGATCGTGGTCACGAGCCGGGGGAGCAGCGTCGATGGCTCGGCAAACGAGTTCGCGAAAGACAACGCGACGACGACGAGGCCGACCAGAACGGCAACTGCACCCCCGAGTCGGCGCAGCGCGCGTTCGGTCACCATCCACCACGCGCCCGCGGCCGCGATGCCCAGGCCGGCCAGGCCGAGGAGAATGTGAAAGCCGCTGTGGATCAGGAACATCAAGATGATGACAGCGGATACGGCGACCGCACCGAGCGCCATGATCGCGCTGATCCGACGTGCGGGTGCCGGTGTCGCGGTAGGACGGTCAGACGCCGGATAGGTCTGCGTCACTGTGATTCCAGCGGCTCAGCGTGGTTCGAGCAGAAATGAACGCGCACCCGCCTGCCAGGTCGCACGGAGATCCTCGGCATTCGGCTCCCCGTCGGCGTCGATCCCGATCGTGTTGAACTTCGCGAATTGTTCGTTGCCACGACAGATGACGGCGTAGTGCTCGACGACGCTCGCCTCGTCGGTGAACACCTCGACGTCCGCGGTGCGGCGATCTCCCCGGAACCTGATCTCCACAGGTGTGCCGGTCTGGAGGTTCTTGCCCCAGGCGAACGGGGTGCCGAGCAGGAGTTTCCCCCTGTATTCGGTGTACGCCACAGGTACCGAGAAATGGCGACCGGACTTCCGGCCGACGACATACAGCGTGATCAGACGGGAACCGACTGCGCGGTTGAGCAACGGAGTGGCCAGCATGACGCGAACGACATGGTTGGCCACGTTCTGCAGTTTCATCGTCTGCGCCCGTTGGGATGTGGAGCCGCTCACGCTGTCAGGCTACCCGAGGTCAGACGGCGGTACGGCTGATCTCTCGCGTGGCGCGAGCGGAACTGTGGGCGCAAGGTGGAGATGTCCGTCCGCTGTCCAGATATCCAGGAGATTGTGATGACCGCACCGATCATGCCCAAGTCCGACGCCGCCGAGTTGATCATCGCCGCTCGCACACGACAGGGGCTCTCGTGGGCTGCGATCGCCGAACGGATCGACGCCCCGGTGGTCTGGACGGTGGCGGCACTACTCGGTCAGCATCCGGTCCCGATCGACAAGGCCATGATCGTATGCGAACTGCTCGGACTGGGGGAGGGTGTCGCCGAGAGCCTGGCGCGACAGCCCATGCGGATCGCCGACGACTCGGTGTCGTCGGACCCGACGATCTACCGGTTCCATGAGGCCCTCGCCGTCTACGGTCCGGCCCTCAAGGAACTCATCCACGAGGAGTTCGGCGACGGGATCATGAGCGCGATCAATTTCAAGGTCGACTTCTCCCGCCGCGCCGATCCCGACGGCGACCGGGTCGTGGTCACCTTCGACGGGAAATTCCTCGACTATCGGTGGTAGATCCGAGAGGTCGACGCGCGTCGTTATGTCGTGTCGAACGGGCAGCGCGCCTGACATTTCGTCAGTTGCCTCCGCGAGGCGCCGCGCAGCAGAGTTGGCGTCATGACCATCGGCACACCCACCGACAACTCCGACGCGGCCCCGACCGCTCCGCAGGCCGGCTACGGCGACAAGGTCCTGGCTGTCGAGCCGGGTGGAAACGAGCCGATCCCGCTCGACGCGCGCCATGGCAAACCGCGCGGTCTGTTCTGGACCTGGACCGCGCCGAACCTCGAGTTCGCGACGATCTTCGTCGGTGTGATCTCGGTGCTCTACTTCGGGTTGTCGTTCTGGCAGGCCGTCGCCGCGATGGCGCTCGGCAATCTGTTGGGCGCCATCGCGCACTTCCTGCTCTCCGCCGAGGGGCCGCTGCACGGAGTCCCGCAGATGGTCCTCGGCCGGCTCGCCTTCGGCTACCGGGGCAACGTGCTGCCGGCGACCTTCATGGCGATCATGTGCGGCGTCGGCTGGTTCGCGACCAACAGTGTGAGCGGCGCATTCGCCCTGTCGACTCTCTTCGGCATGACCCCACTGGTCGGACTGATCGTGATCGTCATCGCCCAGACGGCGTTCGCGTTCTTCGGGCACAACCTCGTGCAGCGGTTCGAGCGTCTGGCCGCGCCGGTTCTGGCGGTGGTCTTCGTCATCGGTGCGGTGATCATCTTCAGCAAGTCACACGTCTCCGCACCGTCGGCCGACGGCGGGTTCTCGCTCGCCGGGTTCCTGCTGACCATGGGCGCCGCCTTCGGCTACACGGCCGGCTGGACGCCGTACGCGGCCGACTACACCCGTTACCTGCCGCCGACCGTGTCGAAGCGCCAGACCGGGCTCTTCGCGTCGGCCGGCCTGTTCGTCTCGTGCAGCTTCCTGATGATCGTCGGCGCCGCGTCGGTCACCATCGGCGATCCCACGTCGGACAATCCGACCGAGGCCTTCACCGCGAACTTCCCGTCCGCCGTCGCCGACCTGACCCTGTTGGCGATCGCCGTCGGCGCGGTCGCCGCCAATGCGATCAACGTCTATTCCGGCGCGATGGCGTTCGTGACCATGGGCTTCAAGCTGCACGTCGGACTCCAGCGCGCGCTGGTCTCCGTCTTCTTCGGCGTGGTCGGGTTCCTCGTCGCCTGGTGGGCCCTCGCCGACGCCGCCGCCTCGTATGAGGCGTTCCTGCTGCTGGTCGCCTATTGGATCGGCCCCTGGCTCGGCGTGGTGTTCGCCGACCGGCTGCTTCGCAAGGAACCGCCCTCGCTGGCGATGCTCTACGATCCGCGCTACCGCAACTGGGGTGGGGTCGCCGCCTTCGTCATCGCGCTGGTCGTGTCGGTCCTGCTGTTCTGCAACCAGGAGAGGTTCGTCGGGTACGTGGTACGCGCGGTGCCCGAGCTCGGTGACATCGGAGCGTTCGTCGGATTCGTCATCGCGTTCGTCGGCTATCTGATCCTGGCCCGCCGACGCGTCGAGGAGTCACAGCGCGAGTACCGCTGAGCGCTAGCAGTCGGTCGAGCTCGCCGACTGCGCGCGCAGCGCGCTGATCGCGAGCAGCACCGACGGGTAGGTGCCCGGGTCGGTTGGATCGAAGCCCAGCAGGCCGCGGATCCGCTCGAGTCGCTGATACAGGCTCTGCCTGCCGATGTGCAGCATCCCGGCGGACCGCGTGGCGCTGCAACCGTGACGGAGATGGGTTTCCAGCGTGGTCAGCAGGTGGGCCGACTGGCTGTGGTCATGCGCGGCCAGGGGAGCGATCAGATCCACGAGCTCATCGCGCATCTGCCGATCGAGGGTTCGGGCGGCGGCCTCGGCGACGAGCTCACGGCCGGTGAACACGCGCTGCGAGGTGACCCCATCGCGGATGAGCGTGGTGGCGATCTCGAGACGTTCACCGCTACGGCGAAGTGATCGGGCGATCGCGGCCGACAGTTCGCTGCCGGCCGGCATCGTGTCCAACCGATGTCCGTCGCCGACCACGACGGTCAGCCGTCCGGGTGGTAGGCCGACCCGGAGGATCGACGAGGCCACATCGGCCACCGGATCGTCGGCCGACGTCGACAGCACCAGGGCGTACACGGTGGCGTCGACGGTTGCCTGGACCAGACCGGACAACGACGAACCGGCCCGGGCGAGTGCCGCCTCGGCCATCCTCGGGTCGGGAGCCTCGGCGGCGACCGTGACGAGGCGGGTCGACTGCCCCACGGGGATCCCGGAGCTGACCAGTCGGGCGAACAGATCCGATCGTCGGATCGCCCGGCCTCCGACGATCTCTTCCACGAGCCGGGTGCCGACCGCGGAACCTCGTGTGCCGGAACGGGTGAGTGTCGCCGCGACCGGTCCGGACGCCACCTCGAGCAGGGCGGTGAGGACGCGCGTCGGCAGTGCCGGAGCGGGTGAACCGACGGGGGCCGGGTCTCCGGTGACGGGGGCTTTCGGCATGACCAGGCCGCCGGCGACGAGCCGGGCGATCTCGCGGTCGCGCACCACGATCGGGACCGATGTCGCGGCGGTGTCGACGATGCGCCACGCCGACCGATCGTCGTCCACGCCGTGCGCGGCGAGCAACGCCCCGCCGGAGCCGATCAGCACGATCGGCCGACCGGTCGCCTCGGCGACATGTTCGAGCATGCGGGCGACGCCGCCGGACGCCACGAGGTCGGCGTGCAGCGCCTCGTCGAGCCGTGCGCGCAGTCGCAGCTCGCCCAGTTCACCGGAGACGATGGCGGTGTTGGCGTTGCGGCAGACCTCGATGAACGGCAGGACGCGCCGCAGCTCGATGATCGGCAGCCGGGCGGCGGACCCTTCCCGGACCATCTCCTCCGGGATCGCGTCGAAGGTCCGGCCGACCTCGAACGCGAGGCCGGCGACGCCGCGTTCGGCCAGGTCCCGGACATAGTGGCGCCGGGTGCCCGCGTCCAGCCCGCTGAGCCCGAGGCCGGTGGTGAGCAGCAGCTCACCGCCGGACAGGAGCGGTCCGATCTCGAAGATCTCACTGGAGTGCACCCATCCGACCGGTTCGTCGAGGCGATCGTGCGCGGTCAGCACATGCGGGTCGGCTTCGCGAAGATGGCTTTCGATGACATCACGCAACCGGAGCGAGGTCGCAAAAACAGCAGACATGCCATGACGATATGCACGCCAGAGTCTGCGTGCAGCGCGACGAACTGTCAGTTGTCCGGGCGGTGATGGCGCGGCAGGCTCGTCTCATGACGATCCGTACCGGCGCCGCCTCCGACATCGATCCGGCCGTTCTGCTCGAGACCGCCTACCGTCAGGCCCGTATCGGACTCGACGAAGGCGGCATCCCCATCGGTGCGGCGCTCTTCGCTGCCGACGGCACCCTGCTCGGCGAAGGTCGCAATCGCCGGGTCCAGCACGACGATCCGTCGGTGCACGGGGAAACCGACGCATTCCGGGCTGCCGGACGCCAGCGCGACTACTCCTCGACGATCATGGTGACCACTCTGGCGCCGTGCTGGTACTGCAGCGGGCTGATCCGGCAGTTCGGGATCGGAGCCGTGGTGATCGGGGAGAACCGGACCTTCAGCGGCGGTGAGGAGTGGCTGGCGGAACTCGGTGTCGCCGTGACCCTGGTCGACGACGACCGGTGCGTTGCGATGATGTCTGATTTCATCTCCACCCACCCGACCCTGTGGAATGAGGACATCGGCGTCGCGGACGCCGGCAGCACCCCCGATCACACCGGGAACGCGATTCAGGAGACAGCATGACCGACAGCCCGATCCTCACCGTCGACCTGGAGCAGTGGCGGGCCGGCGGCGCGGCGGCCGATCAGGTCTGCGCCGCGGTTGACGACTCGTTGCAGAAGGCAGGTTTCCTACTGGTGACCGGCCACGGGATCGAGCCCGCGCTGCCTGCGCAGCTGCGGGCGGCGGCACGCGAGTTCTTCGCGATGCCCGCCGAGGTCAAGCAGCAGTACTCCGTCGGCGTGGGTGGGCGCGGATGGATCGGTCCGGGCATGGAGGCCAACGGCTACGCCGAGGGCACCGACACACCGCCCGACCTCAAGGAGACCTACAACTCGGGCGCGCAGACCCCGGTGGGCGTTCCGGAGATCGACGACTACTGGTTCGCGCCCGACGTCTGGCCGGCCGAGACGCCCGGCCTGGCCTCGCTGTTCACCGCCTGGACTGCTCAGGTGAAGGCGCTCTCCGACGATCTGTTGGCGCTGATGTCGGCGTCGCTGGGATTTGCCGGTGACACCAACCCGTTCCGGGGGCTGGCCGGCAACGCGACCTGGACGTCGAACATCAATCACTATCCGCCGATGGCGGTGGTGGGCGAGCCCGAGCCCGGGCAGTTCCGGATCGGGCCGCACACCGACTTCGGGACCGTGACCGTCCTCGACCGTGAACCGGGCGCCGGCGGGTTGCAGGTGTACAGCGCCGAGGGCGGATGGGCCGATGCGCCATACGATCCGGACGCCCTGACCATCAACATCGGTGACCTGCTGGAGTACTGGTCCGGAGGTCGATGGTCGGCCGGGCGACACCGCGTCCTGCCGCCGCAACCGGATGCACCCGAGGAGGATCTGGTGTCACTGATCTTCTTCTACGAGTTGAATCATGATGCCGTGGTGACACCCGTCGGCCCGCCGATCGGCCGTCGCGAGGAACTGCCGCCGGTCACCGCCGGGGACTTCATCAAGGAGCGACTCGACGCCATCACCGTCGGGTGATGTCGGGGGGCGATCGAGCGGCGCAACGGCCCCGTTGATCAAAACCGCGCCGTTCATCAAAACGGCCCGTTGATCACAATGCGCCGTTGATCAAAACGGCTCCGTCGATCAAGTGATCGACGGAGCCGTCCCGTTCCCCGGGGGGTTTGAGGGGTTTCAGGGGACCAGGCCGAAGGGGCTGCCGCCACCGAAGGGCAGTCGAGGCCCGTCGGACTGGCCGCCCGACTCGGGAATCGTCGTCTGTTCCTTGTCGACGGTGCTTCCCAGCTTCACCTGGACCGTCCGCGCGTCATTGCCCGAGCCCACGGTGACCGGCACGGTCTCGCCGGGAGCGTGCGTCAGCACCTGGGCCATCAGATCGGCGTAGTCGCTGATGGGCGTGTCGCCGATCTTGGTGATGACATCGCCCGCTTTGATCCCGGCGTCGGCTGCGGGGCCGCCCTGCTGGACCGACGAGATCTTCGCCCCGGTCACCGCATCGCTGGAGGATGCCAGCGAACCGGACACGCCCAGAACAGGTTTGGTCGCCTGGCCGTCCTGGAGCAGCTCGTTGGCGATGCGCTTGGCCGCATTGATCGGGATGGCGAATCCGAGGCCATAGGCCTGCACGCCGCCGTTTGCGCTCTGCCCGGTGTCGACCGCCGAGTTGACGCCGACGACCTGGCCCTTGAGATTCACCAGCGGGCCGCCGGAGTTGCCCGGGTTGATGGGGGTGTCGGTCTGCAGCCCGTTGTATACGGTGACCCCGGATCCGCTTTCGTCGCCTGCGGTGACGGTGCGCGACAATGCGCTGACGATTCCCGAAGTAACTGTGTTGGAGAGGTTCTCGGGGCTCCCCACGGCGACCACCTGCTCGCCCACCTGCAGTCCGCTCGAGTCGCCGAGTGTCGCGGGGGTGAGCCCGGACGCGCCGTCGAGCTTGATGACGGCGAGATCGTATGACGGCGAGGTGCCGGTGACCTTCGCGTCGTAGGTCTTGCCGTCGCTGGTGGTGACCTGCATGGTGCTGCCGTTGCCGGCCGCGGCCACCACGTGGTTGTTGGTCAACACGTAGCCGTCCGGTGACAACACGATCCCACTGCCGACTGCCGTGCCCTGGCTGCTGGCGACCTTGATGTCAGCGGTCGACTTGGACGCGACCTGGGCGGCATAGGTGACCGACCCGGGCTTCACGTCGGCAGCGTTCGCCGTTGCCGCGGGAGCCGAGTTCAGCACGGGCGCAGCGGAGTTCGAGTCGTTGCGTAGCAGGGCACTGCCGCCGACGCCTACCGCGCCGCCGAGTAGCCCGGCGAGCAGTGCGGTCGCGATGATCGGCTTGGTGACCCCACCGCGCGATCGGGTGGGGGTGGGTGGCGGGTAGGTGCCGACAGGCTGCGCTGCCCACGGCTGATGCGGTGGCATCTGCCCATACTGCGGGTTGAAGGGTTCGGTGACCGGGCCGGTTTCACCGTCGGTCGGCTGAGAATCGTTCACGTCACCACGATGCCGGGCGAGGATGTGAGGAATGCAAGAAACGGGCTACGGGTTTCCTGGCAAGTTCCTGCCGGAAATCTCAGGAAACTCCGATGATCAGCGCAGTAACCGAGGGTCAGCGCAGTAATCGATGATCAGCGCAGTAACAGGGCGACGGCACGATCGACGACGGCGTCGAGATCGTCACCGAGATGGCCGGCCAGCCACTGTTGGGCCAGCTCGGCCATCGCGCCGGTGAACATCGTCGCGCCGACATGACCGGCGAGCGGGTCCGGGCTTCGCCGGGCCGCGCTGGTCTCGGCGAGGACGAGATCCATCAGCAGATCCTGGGTGAGTGCCCGGCGGGCGGCGAGCACCGGGTGGGCGCGGCCTTCGGTGAAGAGCAGCCGTCCTCGTCGTGAGTCCTCGGAACCGAAGCCGAGGACCGCTCGAATCCCCGAGGTGGTGCGGGAGCGGATGGTCGAATCCGCCTCCGCCATCGAGTTCTCGACGACGGTGCCCAGTTCTCGCGCCACGTCGTCGTACAGGGCGCCGAGCACATCGTCGGTGTCGGTGAAACTCTCGTAGAAGTAGCGCGTGTTCAGTCCGCTTTCGCGGCACACCGAGCGGACCGAGAGTGCCGCTGCGCCGCCGACACCGAACAGGGTGAAAGCGGCCTCGAGGAGCAGGCCGCGTCGTTCCGCACGGCGATCGGTCAGCGATACGCCGGCCCATCGGGTGGTGCTGGACATCGGACCAGCGTACGACGGCGAGGGCGATCGTCCAACAAGTCTGGTAACGACTGTGACCAGACTGTAGTCTGGTCACAACCGTGACCACACTGACCGCGAGGACGATTGCGATGTCACTCTCACTGGGTGCCCTGCCAGGCCTGGATGCCGTGCGCCGCCTGGATGTCATGCCATTTCCGTTCCCGTTGCCGCATCAACTCGCCGGGATGTGGCTCAACGACCGCTTCGACGAGAACATCCGGGCAAAGTACTTCCGCGGCATGGAATTCGCCGAACCCGTGGGTGATCCCGGATGGTTCGGTCCCGACAGCGCCACCTGGCATGTGCATTCGCACCTACCCGCCCTGATCTTCGGCCTACAGTGCGCGTCGTACCTGGAACGTCTCGACCCGAGCATCTTCTGGATGGGCGTCGACCACTCGCGCCTGGTCGAGAAGGCCGAGAACGGTGAGCCGACCGGCCGGATCGACCCGGCGGGAGCCGCGGTGCGTCTGGGGCACTCGGTCGCCTTCTTCATCGGCACGGCATACGGCTCGACCGAGACGGCCGAGCGACTGGCGCGGACGGTGCGGGCGATGCACCACACGATCAAGGGCACCCGCCCCGACGGTCTTGCCTACGATGCCGACGATCCGTCGTGGCTGCGCTGGAACTACGCGACCGTGGTGTGGGGGATCGCCACCGCTCACGAGATCTATCACCCGAAGCCGTTGCGGGGTGCCGAACTCGACCGGTACTACGGGGAATTCGTACGCGTCGGCCGTGCACTCGGTGGCACCGACCTACCGGCCACGAAGGCCGACACGCTCACGTGCCTGGCCGAGTACCTCCCGAAACTGGCCCTGACACATGGCAATGCGGTCGCGACGGGACCGAATCTGACCAACGCCGCACAGGCGGCCGTCGACTGGGCGATCCGCGACACGATGCCGGAATGGGCCTGTCAGCTCGTGATGCATCGGCATCCGAACCCGATCGAGCGCCGGGCACGCCGCAGTGTCGTCTGGACGGCGTTGAACGGTCTGCGCACCACGATGGGCGAGCCGGCCGAGTTCGCCGCCGCGCGATCGCGCGTCGCCCAGGGCACGACCGTCGTGCACACGGAGCCGCGCTATGTGCTCGGTACCGATCCGCAGCTCGATCGCGCGGAGGTGGAGGCGGCGCTCTGAGGGCACAGCCGTCGACGTCGAGAAGCTCAACCGCGCACAGCGACCTCGTCGCCGAGGCGGTAACCGGGAGCCAGCGGTAGAACGTCGCCGCTCCAGAACCGGCCCGGATCAAACCAGTTGGAGTCCTTGTCCGCCGAGAGCAGACCCATGTCGCGATAGGTGACGGCCACGACCTCTGCGCAGTACGCGGCCTGCAGCCCGGCATCGTGTTGCCGGCGTTTCGCGCGTCGATCGCGGACGACCCGGTCGAGGTAGGGGATGCCGCGGACGATGTCGACGCTGTTGGGCATCCGGCCGCGGAACCACCGGCCGGCCAGCCGTGCGGTGGCGGGGAACGGGGTGCCGTCGAGCCGCGCGATCGCCTGCAGCAGTCGGTCTTCCTGCGCGGTGGTGACGTCCGGACCGAGTTGCCGCAGCCAGCAGTCCTGACCGTATCGGTTCATCCACTGTTCCACCGCCGCGCGGGCATCGTGGAGCTGCACGCCCCGATGATTGCCGCCGGTCCAGACGTCGGGCAGTTTGTCCCCGAGTTCCGCATGCCACAGCAGAGGAGGGAGGTCGTCGACGGCGACGGTCATCGCGACATGGTTGACCGGCGAGTTGGTCAGGGTCTGGATCGCGCGGTCCGGTCCGGACCTGCCGCGGAACAGCCAGATGTCCCCGGTACGGGTCTCCTCGAGTGCCTCGTCGAGGCGGACGCCACCCGGGCGACCACCGAGCTCGGTTCTGTTGCGCACGTGAGCAGCATAGAGGCGACAGCAACTATCCTCGGGCTCATGCACAGCGCATGGAAATGGGTGGGGTTGGCCGGTGCCGTCGGTGTGGCCGCGAGTGGCGTGCTGATCGCAAGGGATCAGCGTCAGCGCAACTCCTACACCGCCGACGACGTGCGCGAACGCTTGCACAAACGTCATGCCGAAGCGTTGGAGAGGGCCGACGAGGGCGTCGGCGATCATCCGTGAATCCGCTCCGTCCGCTCGACGCGCCGGTGGACGCGGTCGTCGCGTTGCAACGCATCTCCTGGCTGCTGGAGCGAGATCGGCAGAGCACCTATCGGGTCGAGGCATTCCGTCGGGCCGCCCGAGCGGCCGCCGACGTCGGTGCAGAGGAACTCCGGCGACGCGCCGGCGCTCACACCCTCACCGACCTCGACGGCGTCGGCAAGACCACGGCAGCGGTGATCGCGGAGGCGGTTGCGGGTGATCTGCCCGGTTACCTTGCCGACCTGCAGGACGCCGCAATCAACTCGCCGGAGCACGGACTGGGCCTCTATACCGCCATCGTCGGCGATCTACACGCGCATACCGACTGGAGTGACGGCGGAGCGCCGCTGGACGAGATGGCCTCCGCGGCGAACGCTCTCGGACACGAATGGCTGGCGATCACCGATCATTCACCCCGACTGACCGTGGCCAACGGGTTGAGTGCCGAGCGGCTCGCACGACAGATCACCGAGATCGAGACGCTCGACCAGACCCCCGGCCTCGGGTGCCGAATCCTCACGGGGATCGAGGTGGACATCCTCGACGACGGCTCGCTCGACCAGACCGAGGCGATGCTCGACCGCCTCGACGTCGTGACGGCGTCCGTGCATTCCAAGCTGCGGATGGATTCCGGCCCGATGACACGGCGGATGGTCGCAGCGGTCTCCGATCCACGGGTGAACGTTCTCGGGCACTGCACCGGTCGGCGCGTGGTCACCGGCCGCGGCGCACGTCCCCCGTCGAGTTTCGATGCCCGCTCGGTGTTCGAGGCCTGTGCCGAACACGGCACCGCGGTCGAGATCAACTCTCGTCCGGAACGAGTCGACCCGCCGGACGACCTGATCGAGTTGGCCCGCGACATCGGGTGTCTGTTCACCATCGACTCCGACGCGCACGCGCCGGGCCAACTGGACTTCAAAGTGCTCGGCGCGCAACGAGCGGCCGCTCTCGGTATCGAAGCGGACCGGATCGTCACGACCTGGCCGTTGGATCGGGTGCTGGAGTGGACCGGCTCATCGAGTCGGTGACGGCTCTGGCAGGTTGACGACCGACGGCGTTCACGACAACGGTTTCGGCACCGTCAGGGGCCGGCTCCCGTGGCGTGGTGGCACAGACGTCGGATTCTGTGGACACTGGAAGCCACACGGCATACGACGCCGTCCCGCTTTCTCAGGAGGACCCCATGGCGGACTACAACGGACCATTCGGGATCAATCCGGAGGATTTCGACCGATTCGCCCGCGAGGCAACCGAGGGTGTCCGGGACATGGTCGACAAGTTCATGTCCAGCCCGGGCGGCCAGGGTGCGTGGTCGGCGATCTTCTCCGACACCGGGCGACGGACCCGACACGAACCGGAGACCACCGGTGAGACCGGAACCGGGGTGTGGGCGGTCTTCGTCGTGAGCGACGACGGCGGCGCTCGCGTGGAGCAGGTGTATGCCACCGAACTCGATGCGTTGCGGGCCAACAAGCACAACACCGACCCGCGCCGGAAGGTGCGGTTCCTGCCTTACGGGATCACCGTCAGTGCACTCGACGAGGACGATTCCCCAGACGTGGACGAGTGATTCCGCGGGTTCTTCCCCCGGGTATTGCTTTGTCCCCCAACGGCAGTCGGGGGACAAAGCGGGATGCGGGGGAAGAACTGCGACAGCGTCCCGCTACTGCGCGGAACGCAGCGCGGCGCGTCGGTCCTGGGCCTCCCGGAAGCGACGCTTCTGCACCTCGGTCTTCGGCTCGAGCGGCGGCACCGGGTGCGGCCGCCCGTCGTCGTCGGTGGCGACCATCGTGAAATAGCAGCTGTTCGTGTGCCGACGTTCCCCGGTGCGGACATTTTCGGTCTCCACCCGGATCCCGACCTCCATCGACGTCCGGCCGGTGTGGTTCACCGATGCGGAGAGCGTGAGGACCTCGCCCACGCGGATGGGTTCGCGGAAGATGACCCGGTCGACCGACAACGTGACGGCATAGCGCCGCGAGTATCGGCTGGCGCAGGCGTACGCGACCTGATCGAGCAGTTTCAGCAGCGTTCCTCCGTGCACGTTGCCGGTGAAGTTCGCCATGTCCGGTGTCATCAGCAACGACATCGACAGACTGATCCGATCGTCGTCGGTGTCGTCGGCCGGTGAGACCGCGCCCGTGTCGTCGAGGGTCTCCATCCGCAACTCCCATCCGCCTGGCCTGTGCTATCACCCTTTCATCTACCCGCCGGTCATGTCGGATATGTACCGAGATCGGTCACGCGTGCGGCGGTGCCGCCAACCCCTGGGCAAGTCCGACACCGGCACCGACCCCGGCGCCGAGGGCCGTGAACGGTGCGGCGGTCGTCGCCGCCCCGATCGCCGCGCCCACGACGGGGCCGACGACCAGGCCCGCCGGCAGGAAGGGGACGCCGGCCACCAGGCCGGCGACGGCGCCCACCGTGCCGCCGGCGACGGCAAGCGGTGCGCCCACGGTGGCGGTGGCGATGGCAGCACCCGCGGTCGCGCCGCCGACGGTGGCCGCGGCGACGCGGTCAGAACGCGCGGGGTCCAGACCGACCGAATCGCCCGCGGTCGCGATCTGCGCCTCGGCGCCCGCGGCCGCGGTGTTGACCTGCCCGCTCTGCTGTGGTGAGAGCCATTGCGGCGCCGGAGCTTTGACGTCGCCGAAGCGTACGGTGCCGGTGGGCGCGGTGATCGGTCGGACCGGCGCGGTCGGCGCCGGCGCATGAAGCGCACCGACGTCGAGCGGCGGGAGTGGGCGGTGGCGGGGCAGCTCGCGGACACCCGGTCCGACACGGTGATCGCCCTGCCCGGCAGCCGGATGCACGAGACCACCCGGCGCAGGGGGCGTCGGGCTGCTTGCCGCCGACACCATTCCCGCGCCGGCGAACGCGAGTATCGCGGGCACCGATCCCGCAGCGACCCACGTCGCGATGCGCGTTCGGTTGTGCGTGACGTGGCGGTGTCGTCCCTGTGCGCGCGTACCCATCTTCTACCTCCGGATCGTTGGAGAAGAGTTCACTGGCACTGGGGGTTCGGGTGGGAGGTGACCATGGATGGGTCCGGTGAACACGGGTATGCCACGATGACCGCATGATGGTGATCGCCGAGGCTTCCTCGGCCACGGATACCGACGCGATCGTCTCGTTGTTCTGGATCGCCGCTGCCGCCGCGGTGGCGCCGATCGTGTCACGCATCTTCCGCGGTTACGTGCCGGACGTCGTCGTGTTGCTCGTCTTCGGTCTGGCGATCGGTCCCAATGTGCTCGGCTGGGCCACCCAGGACAGTGTGGCGATCCTCAGTGAACTCGGGCTCGGGATGTTGTTCCTGCTCGCCGGTTATGAGCTGGACCCGAAACTGTTGGGCGGCAGGTCCGGGCGGGTGGCCCGACTGACCTGGATAACCGGTTTGGGCATCGCGCTGATCGCGGCGACGTTCGCCATCCCGGACGAGGACTTCGCGGCGCACATCGCGGTCGCGATCGCGTTGACGTCGACGGCCCTCGGCACCTTGCTGCCGATCATCAAACAGGACGGGCTGCTCGACTCACCTCTCGGCAAGTCGGTGATGGCTCACGGCGCGGTCGGGGAGTTGGGTCCGATCCTGGCGATGTCGCTGCTGCTCACCAGCCGCAGCATCGGCGGCGCCGTCGTGGTGCTCGTACTGTTCGGGATCGCGGCCCTGCTGATCGGCGCGGTGCCGCAGCGGCTTCTCGAGCGCATCCCCGGACTGCGCTATGCCGTCTACGACATGAGCGGAGGGACGCTCCAGCTGCCGATCCGTGTGGTCTTCCTGTTGCTGGTGGCGTTGATGACGGTCGCCGCCGTCTTCGATCTCGACGTCGTGCTGGGTGCGTTCGCTGCCGGGCTCATCCTGCAGCGATTGATCGGGCCGGCGAATCACGAGGTCGGCAAGTCACTGGAGGTGATCGGTTTCGGTGTGATGATCCCGATCTTCTTCATCAGCTCCGGCATGGGAATCGACATCTCGGCCGTGCTCAGCACACCGTGGTTGTGGCTGGGCCTCGTCGCGGCGATCGCTGTCGCGCGTGGATTGCCGGTGTGGCTGAGTGAACGGTACATACCGCACGGGACGAATCTGGTGGAGCGGCGGGAGCGGGCTCAACTCGCGCTCTACGCCGCGACAGGCCTGCCGATCATCGTCGCGGTGACCGAGGTGGCCACGTCATCGGATCTGATGTCGGTCGGCCTCGCTTCCACGCTCGTGGCGGCCGGGGCGACGACGGTGCTGGTGTTCCCGCTCGTGGCCCGTCTCATCACGCCCCGAGAACGCGTGCAGCCGTTGCCCCCGACGAGCGGGGGCAACGGCCACAGTTGATCGCGTGTTCGGTGCCACGCCTACGAGGTCAGTGCCTCAGAGGTAGGCGCCACAGGTCGGCCACGCGCCGGGGCCCTGGCTGGCCAGAACGTTCTCGGCGACGCGGATCTGCTCGGCACGCGAGGCGTTGGCCGGGTTGCCGTAGCCGCCGTTGGCCTCCCAGGTGCTCTGCGAGAACTGCAGGCCGCCGTAGTAGCCGTTGCCGGTGTTGGTGGCCCAGTTGCCGCCGCTCTCGCACTGGGCGACTGCGTCCCAGTTGCCTGCCGCGGAAGCGGTGCCGGCGACGGCAGCGAGGGGGGCCAGGGTCAGGGCGCCGACGATGCCGGCACGCACTGCGAGTTTCTTCATGCTCATGGTCTTCGTTCCTCCATTCGCCGCCCCGTATCGGGCTGGGCGGCTGATCTGTGGATCGGTGGCGACCGTACAAGCTGATAACGGAAAGGTCACGCCAGGTCGATGACCTGCGGGATTTTTGTCACGGGTGGATAACAGGCGTGAGATTCCTGTGAATTCCCTGCGCATGGCGCTATGTCGGCGGCAAACCGTCACATGCTGAAAGTGAATTCATGGTGACGAAGAACACACCGAAAGAGTGCGGTCCGTCACAGCATTTCGGGCCGCAGGTGATCCGTTCAGTCCAGATCCGCGCGCAGGCTCTCGTCGCGCGACGCGCGCACCAGCGCGGCGGCCAGCAGGGCAGGTCGGCCGTGGGCCAGGCGGGCCAGTTCGGCCGGGTCGTCGGGCACTCCGACATCGGTCGCGGCGGACCGCGCGCGGCTGTCGAAGTAGGGCGCCACCCAGTCCCACACGTCCTGTACCTCGCGGAGGAACACATCCGCGCCGACCGGGCCGATGCCGGTGAATTCCTGCAGCAAGTCAGCGGCTGTGCTCACGTCCCGGTCCGCCTTCCGTGCCAATCGGCGAAGGTCGCCTCGATAGTCGTCGAGGACCTTCTGACCGGCCTCACCCAGGCGGGTCGCCGTGCTCTCGTCGTACCGGACGTAGTGACCGCGTCCGAGGGCGTCGACGAGGTCCTGCCAGGGTGCCGCGGCCATCTTCTCCGGCGTGCGGTAGCCGGCCGCGAAGAGTTCTCTGGCGGCGGCGACGGCGATGTCGGCGGATATGCGCGCACTCAGCAGCAGTGACAGCACGAGGAGCTGGAACAGGGGCGCGGGGGTGTCCTTGAGCGTGATACCCGCTTCATCGGCATAGGTCTGCCCGGCGCGTTCGACGAGTGTCGACGCGATCCGTTGCTGCTTCGCCATCTCGGTGCCTTTCGTTCAGCTCTTCTCGCGTGCCGCCTCGCGACGGCGTTCGCGATTGTCTTCGCGGCGCCGTCGGGCGCGTTCCCGGGACCCATAGGTGGCATTCAAGATGTCGTCATAGCTGTCGGCACTGGAGCCGACCGCGCCGGCGACGACGCCCATCGACGTTGCCAGCCATGCCAGGTCCAGGTAATTGCCGATCGAGGCGGCCGCCAAACCCAGCTGCTCCGACAGATATCCGGAGTCGATGACGGCGAATGCAGTGCACGAAGTCGCCACGAACAGTCCGGCATAGAGAACCACTGCGTTGAGCAGCACGGTTGTCGTCGTCGCCGCGTTGTATAACCGAGCGCGTGGTGCGGGGAGTTCACCCCGTTCCCATAGGCGGTTGTTCACGATCAGCCACACAGTCATGACGACCATCGACAGGATGGACAATCCGGCGAGCCGCCAGGCGCTCAGGACGTTGGCCATGACCCAGATCGAGGAATAGAAGACACCGAAGCTCGCGGTGGCGGCGGCGCCCGCCATCAGGCCCGTGAGTGTTGGAATCAGCCGCCACGGCCGGTTGCCGCGGACCATGCCCGCGACCACCCGTATTCGGCTGAGGCCCGGTGGGCCGGACAGGTACTCGGTGTCGGTGTGCTCGCCCGGCCGCCACTGTGTGCGCCGGGTTCTGTTCGTCGCGTCCGGGTGGCGAAGTCGAACGATCGAATCCACGATGACCGGGACCAGCCGATTCCACGAACCGAGCCCGAGCGCCGGCAGTGACACGATCACGGCGCCGCGCCGGCGGTCGATCTCGGCGGTCGTCGCACGGCGATCGCGCATGCGAGGAAACTCGGTGACGACGACGAACAGCGACGCGTCGTCGCCCCCGGTCAGGTCCGGCTCGAGCAGGCCGCCGTCCGGATTCAGTGGGACCGCCTCGATGTCGACCGTCACGGAGACGACACCGGCATCCTCGCGCAGACGTGAATCGAGGCGGTCGTGGACCTTCTCGACCGCGGATGCCGGTGCGCCGGGATCGACGATGATCCGGACCGCCGGACCCCCGGTGGGTGGCCTGTCGCGATCGTTGCGCCGGGACCGGCCACGTTCGTCGTCGTGAAGCACCATCAATCGAGAACTACTAGAACATGGAGTTGCCTGCAATCGACCTGGAGGTGCGTCTCGGAAATGGGTGACCCCGATACGGGTCACCCATTCCGTGACACACCACCAGGTTGGCGGCGCGACGCGACAGCCGTCAGCAGCAGCGCGCCCCGGGGTTGCGATCCTGCTCGGCGTAGCGCCGGCGCCAGTACTCGCGTTCGGACAGTATCGGCCGGTCCGGGTGCGTCCTGGCCATGTGATCGACATAGTCCCGATAGGCACGGTCACCCATCACGCTGCCGACGTACCAGGAGAGTGCGGCGGCGCCGCGACGCAGTCGGCGGATCACGGCGATCCGCTCTCCCCACTCGCCCCCGCGGGTTCGCGACGGTGCGGCCCGTGCTGCTCGGCGAGGTAGGCGTCCCACTCCTTCTGTAGTTCGCGCTCCGCCGGTGTCGTGAGCAATCCCTTGGGTGCGAAGATTCGCGACGCGAGGACCTCGTCCTCGGTGGTCGGCAGGCCGCCCTTGCGGACCGCCTGCACACAGATATACGCGCCGACGACCGCGACGATCAGCACCAGCACGGCGAAGACGATCGACAGGGTGCCCTGGATGAAGGTGTTGCGGATCACCGCGTCTATCTCATCGGTCGACGTCGCCGTCTTGAAGGTCGTCAGGCCCTGATCCTTGGCGTTGACGAAGGCATTGTGTTGCGCCCAGTATCCGATCGACTCGTTGTCGGAGAAGATCTTCTGCCACGACGCCGACATCGTGACGATGAGATCCCAGATCAACGGGAGCCCCGGCACCCAGGCCCACTTGACCTGCCCCCGCTTGAAGAGGACCACCGTGACCACGGTCAGTGCGACCGCGGCGAGGAGCTGATTGGCGATGCCGAACAACGGGAACAAGGTGTTGATGCCGCCGAGCGGGTCGGTGACTCCCATCAACAGGATCGATCCCCACAGCCCGCACACGATCACGGTGCACAGCCAGGCGCCCGGACGCCACGACGGATCCTTGAACCGCTTGGCGCCGGGCAGATTGCCGAGTCCGTCGGAGAGCATGAAGCGTGCGACCCGCGTGCCGGCGTCGACGGTCGTCAGGATGAACAACGCCTCGAACATGATCGCGAAGTGGTACCAGAACGAGCGCAGTGATTCGCCACCGATCGCATCCTGCAGCGTGTCGGCCATCCCCATCGCGAGTGTCGGTGCGCCACCGGTCTTGGACACGATGGTGGGCTCACCGACCGCGTCGGCGGCCTGTTGGAAGTACTCGCCGGATACCGGTGTTCCGCCCAGGCCCAGGCCGTTGACGTATTCCGCTGCGCCGTCGGGGGTTCCGCCGGTGACCGATTTCGGTGCGTTCATCCCGAAGTAGAGGTGCTGGTCGATGATGCAGGCGGTGATCAGCGCCATGATCGCGACGAACGACTCGGTGAGCATGCCGCCGTAGCCGATGATGCGCGCCTGGCCCTCCTTCGCGAGCATCTTGGGTGTGGTGCCCGAGGCGATCAGCGAGTGGAAACCCGACAGCGCCCCACAGGCGATGGTGATGAACAGGAACGGGAACAGCGCTCCGGCGAACGCGGGACCCCGGCCATTCCACGCGAAGTCGCTGACGGCCGGCGCTTGCATCACCGGCCGGACCAGCAGGATGCCCAACGCCAACAGTGCGATCGTGCCGACCTTCATGAATGTCGACAGGTAGTCGCGGGGGGCCAACAGCAGCCAGACGGGCAGAATCGCGGCCGCCATGCCGTAGATGATGATGGCCCAGCTCAGGACCACCGGCGATAGGCTGAACCAGTCCTGGCCCCAGCCGGATTCGCCGACATAGCGTCCGGCGACGATGGCCGCGAGCAGCAGCACCACGCCGATGGCCGACACCTCGCTGACCCGGCCGGGCCGGAGGAAGCGAAGGTAGACGCCCATGAACAGCGCGATGGGAATGGTCATCGCGATCGAGAAGACACCCCACGGGCTGTCGGCCAAGGCGTTGACGACCACCAGCGCCAGGACCGCGATCAGGATGATCATGATCACGAACACCGCGACGATCGCGGCGATTCCACCGAACGCACCCAACTCGTCACGCGCCATCTGCCCGAGGCTTCGACCGCGTCGCCGGGTGGAGATCGACAGCACCAGGTAGTCCTGCACGCAGCCCGCGAGTACGGCGCCGATGATGATCCAGATCGTGCCCGGCAGATAGCCCATCTGGGCGGCCAGTACCGGACCCACGAGCGGGCCGGCGCCGGCGATCGCCGCGAAATGATGACCGAAGAGGACTCGCCGATCGGTGGGCATGTAGTCCTGCGCATTGTCGAGGACCTCGGCCGGGGTGGCGTGGTCGTCGCGGGGTTTGACGACCTTCATCTCGATGAGCCGCGCATAGAAGCGGTAGGCGATCACGTAGGTGCAGACCGCGGCCAGGACGAACCAGACGGCGTTCACGTTCTCGCCGCGTACGAACGCGACGATCGCCCACGAGATCGCGCCGATGACACCGATGACGGCGAACAGGATCTTCTTCGGCGTCGTCATCGGCGAGCGATCGATGATCGCGACGGGCGGCAGATCTGGGTCGGTCTTCACGTACTCGATGTTCGGATCGTCGGCGCGATCGTCGGTCATCGTCATCAGCGCTACCTCCCTCGATTCGAGTGTGGCCCGGGTCACTATACGCGTGGTTCGAGGTGGCCTTGCGCGATACATTGAATCGAGATGTCGACTGCGGCAATCTGACGTGATGCCGAATACATCGCCGCCACCGTCACGTCCCGAGGACCGTCGGCGGGAGGCCGCCGACATCGTCGCCGGCCTGTCGGCCGCCGACAAATCATCGCTGACCACGGGTGCTTCCTTCTGGTACACCGCCGAACTCGCCGACGCCGGGGTTGCCTCGCTCATGCTGACCGACGGCCCGCACGGAATCCGCAAACAGGGCGGCGATCCCGACGCGCTGGGGCTCAACGATTCGATTCCGGCGGTGTGCTTCCCGCCCGCGGTGGCGATGGCATCGACCTTCGACGAGGGCCTGGTGGAGCGTGTGGGAGACGCGATCGGATCTGAATGCCTCGCCGAGCAGGTCGCGGTGATCCTCGGTCCCGGCCTGAACATCAAGCGATCGATTCTGGGCGGACGCAACTTCGAGTACTACTCGGAGGATCCGTATGTCACCGGCCGTCTGGGCGCCGCATTGGTCCGCGGTGTACAGCGTCACGGCGTGGGGACCTCGATCAAACACTTCGCGGTCAACAACCAGGAACACGAGCGGATGCGGGTCAGTGCGGACATCGACCCACGGCCGTTGCACGAGATCTATCTGCGGGCGTTCGAACACATCGTCGCGACCGAGCAGCCCTGGACCGTGATGGCCTCCTACAACAGGATCAACGGGGTGTACGCCACCGAGAACTCGTGGCTGCTCACCGAAACATTGCGTCACCGGTGGGGTTTCGAAGGTCTGGTGGTGTCGGACTGGATGGCCGTCGACGACCGGGTCGCGGCGCTGGCCGCCGGGCTCGATCTGGAGATGCCGTCGAGCGGTGACACCGGCCCGGGTGCGCTGCGCGACGCCGTGACCGACGGGGTGCTGTCACAGGCCGCGCTGGACGAATCGGCTCGACGAATCGTCGCGATGGCCCTCGCCGCCTCCGACAACCGATCCGCGGATGCGACCTACGATCGGGATGCCCACCACCAGCTGGCCCGCGAGGTGGCGCGGCGTTGCCCGGTGCTGCTGAAGAACGACGCGGTCGGCGCCGGCGGCCCGGTCCTGCCTCTGGCGGGTGCGGCCCGGGTCGCAGTCATCGGCGAATTCGCTCGCACCCCCCGATACCAGGGCGGCGGGAGTTCCAAGATCAACGCGTACCGCGTGGACAACGCCCTCGACGAGATGCGCGCTCTCGCCGCTCCCGACACCGTCACCTTTGCTCCTGGATTCGCCGTCGACGCAACCGAATCCGACCCGCAGCTCGTCGACGAAGCGACGCGGACGGCACGCGCCGCCGATGTCGCCGTGGTCTTCCTCGGACTCGGTGATCACGACGAGTCGGAGGGCTTCGATCGCGCCGACTGGCGACTGCCGGCACCGCAGCGCGAGCTCATCGCGCGAATCCTGGAGGTCAATCCGCGCACCGTGGTGGTCCTCTCGAACGGCGGAGTGGTGGACCTCGCGGAGGTCGACGAGGCGCCCGCCGTGCTCGAAGCGTGGTTGCTGGGGCAGGCCGGCGGTGGCGCCGTCGCGGACATCCTGTACGGCCGTACCGATCCCAGCGGACGTCTGGCCGAGACGATTCCGCTGCGTATCGAGGACAGCCCCGCATTTCTGGACTTTCCCGGCGAGCAGTTGCACGTCCGGTACGGCGAGGGCGTGTTCGTCGGGTATCGCTGGTATGACGCACGGTCACTCCCGGTGCGCTATCCCTTCGGCCACGGGTTGTCCTACACCACGATCGACTACCGCGACATCGACGTCGAGGTCACCGAGCGCGGGCTGAGGGTTCGGGTGACGGTGTGCAACACCGGTGAGCGGGCCGGACGGGCGCTGGCCCAGGTCTACCTGGGTCTCGACGAGTCCGCGGTGGCGCGGCCGCACCGGGAACTGAAGGCGATCGGGATCGCCGACCTCGAACCCGGGACCGACCGACGCCTCGAACTCGAGATTCCGAGATCAGAACTCGGCTACTGGGATCGGGTCGCGGACGACTGGGTGGTCGAGGGCGGTGTGTATCGCGTCGAGGTCGGCGCATCCAGCCGTGACCTGTGCCTGAGGTCCACGATCGAGGTGGTCGGCGATGACCGCATTGTCGCGGTGGGTCCGTCATCGACACTCGGTGAGATCCTCGAGCATCCGACGGCGGGACCCGAATTGCGGTCCCGCCTGGCGGCGACGATGGGCGTCGACGACCTCGACCCGACGTTGCTGATGCTCGTGTCGTCGTTCCCCATCGGTCGGATCGCACCGATGCTGGGTCTCGACGAGGCCACCCTTGCCGGTCTGCAGGAGTAGTCCGGCGACTGTCAGGGTGCGTGCCGCCGTTGCAGCGTGACCATCCCGCCACGTCGTGGGGAGTAGGCGACCCCGCGCGAGTGCCAGGCCTCGCCCTTGGCCCTGGTTGGCTCGATGGTGAAGTCGCGCAACATTTCCCGCAGGACGACGTCCATCTCCATGTGGGCGAATGCCGCGCCGATACAGCGCCGGGTGCCCCCGCCGAACGGCAACCACGCGGGGGACGGGGTGGTTCCGACGAACCGGGACGGATCGAATCGCTCGGGATCGGCGAACTCGCGGCTGTCATCGTGGAGCAGCGAGATCGCGACCAGAATGTTGTACCCCTTGGGGATTCGATAGGGTCCCAGCTCCACCTCCGCGGCGACGACGTGGCGGGCCGCGAAGTCGATGACCGGGCGGCTGCGCTGGGTCTCCATGATGGTGGCCAGCCGGAAATCGTGTCCACCGGCATCGAGCTCGGCGACGAGTTCGTGGAGCACCGCGGGATTCCGTTGCAGGCGTTCGATCGCCCACGCGAGTGTGGTGGCCGTGGTCTCGTGTCCGGCGGCGAGCAGCGTCAGCAGTTCGTCGGCGATCTCATCGTCGGTCATCACCGAGTCGTCGTCGTAGCGACTCTGCAGCATCAGCGCGAGGATGTCGTCGCGTTCCGCGAGGCGGGGATCGTTGCGGGCCTTCGTGATCAGCGCGTCGATCGCCGCGGCGTAGGTGTCGCGCTGCGCACCGAACCGCCGGCGAGGATCGAATCGGCCGAAGGACACCCGCGTGTCGGGCAACGTTGCCAGGCGTGAGCCGACCGTCACCATCGGCGGGATGATCTCGCGCAAGGTCGCCAGTTCCTGGCCCTGCGCACCGAAGACCGTGCGCAGGATGACATTGAGCGTCACCCGCATCATCGGCTCGAGGGTGCGAAACGGTGTGCCGATCGGCCACGTCCGTGACTCCGCCGCGAACTCCTCGGCGACGACGGTTTCGTATTGTTTGATCCGTCGCCCGTGCAGTGGCGGGGTGAGCAGCCGTCGGCGTCGGCGGTGATCGGTGCCTTCCAGCGAGAACATCGAACCGGGCCCGAGGATACGACCGAGGTTCGGTTGGATGTTGATGACCTGATCGGTCGGGGTGGTGAAGAGTTGCTTGGCCAATCCCGGGTCGGAGACGACGACCACGTCCCCGAACACCGGGACACGGATCGTGAACGCAGATCCGTACCTGCGGCCCAGGGCGGCGACCATCTGCCGGCGGCGGGTCATGAAGCCGGCGCCCAGCAGCATCCTCGGCAGGTGCGGGCCAGGTGGTACGACCGGGTTGTGGCCGCCACGGGCCGTGGTGCCGGCGGAATCCTCGACTGGTCGTGTGGTGTGCATCTCCTGCGTCCTCCCCGGTGGAAGCTCGTGGTACAAGCCTGTACCAATCTGACGGTACGCGTGCGTACCGCGGTCGGGCAAGGGGGACCACGTCGTATCTTTGACTTGTGTCCCACAGTGCTTCCACCGACGTTGCTTCCACCGACGTTGCTTCGTCCGACGTTGCGACAGACCAGTCCGACGCCGGTGTGTCGGAGCCGGACGTTCGCCAACGCCTGCTCGACGCGATGGCCACGTGCCTGATGCAGCGCGGCTACCGAGAGACGACCGTCGCGGACGTGGTGCGGGTGGCGCGGACATCGCGGCGTTCCTTCTATCGCGAGTTCAGTGACAAGCAGTCGTGTTTCATCGCGTTGCTCACCACCACCAACGACGCGATGATCGCGGCGATCGCGGCCGAGGTGAATCCCGACGAGGAGTGGCGGGTGCAGATCCGTCAGGCCGTGCAGGCCTATGTGGCGGTCAGTGAGGAGCATCCTGAGGTCACCTGGAGCTGGATTCGCGAGTTGCCGGCGTTGGGGGAGTCGGCTCGGCAGGTTCAGATCGAGGCGATGGAGTCACTGATCGCGGTGTTGGTCCCGCTGACGGACACGCCCCGGATGCGCGCCGCGGGAATCTCGCCGATGACCTATGAGACGGGCGTGATGATCTGGGGCGGGATTCGCGAGCTGGCCGCCTCGGCCGTCGAGCAGAAGCGCTCGCTCTACACCATCGTCGAGCCGGCGGTCGCCGCGTGCATTGCCCTGATCGGTGCCAACATCACCGGATGATCCGACGATCTCTGGATCTCGACCGAGCGGCCAACTATATTGGCGCCGATGGGTATCGGATTGCACCTGGGTGGGCGGCGTGTCCTGATCACCGGAAGTGGCCAGGGGGTGGGCAGAGGGCTGGCACTGGCCTTCGCCGAAGCCGGCGCCGAGGTCGTGGTCAACGATCTGCGTGCCGAACGGGCGCGCGAGGTGGTCGAGGAGATCACGGCGAATGGCGGTGCCGCGCAGAGCGTTCCCTTCGATGTCACGGCGCACGATGAGGTCGTCGATGCCGTGACGGCGGCAGGCCGGGTGGACATCCTGGTCAACAACGCCGGCAATGCGGGCGCGTCGGACTTCACGGTTCCGCGCGGCTTCCATGAGACGGCGCCGATCGATTGGGCGCCGTTCCTGCAGGTCAATCTCTACGGGGTGCTGCACTGCACGCACGCCGTCCTGCCCCGCATGATCGAGCAGAACTGGGGCCGCATCATCACCATCGTGTCCGACGCGGCGCGGACCGGCGATCGCAACGGCGCCGTCTATGCGACCGCAAAGGCCGGGGCCGCCGGGTTCATGCGCTCGATCGCGATGGAAGGAGGCCGACACGGTGTCACGGCCAACAGTCTCGCGCTGGGGACCATGCGGACACCGCTCACCGAGTCCCTCTGGGCGGAACCGGACTCGCCGCGAGCGAAGGCCGTGTTGCAGAACTACGTGATCCGCCGTCCGGGGACCCCGGATGACGTCGCCCATCTCGCTGTCCTGCTCGCCGGCGACCAGGGCTCGTGGATCACCGGCCAGACCATCCCCGTGAACGGTGGCTACTCCTTCGCCCTCTGAACCGGCCTCTCTGATCATTACAGTTGTCACAACAGTAAATGTTCTGATAATTCCCTCCATATCGATGACAAGTCCTCTGCGGGTGCTCTAGGGTGTGGCGCATCACCCCCTGAAAGGCACTGCCGTGACCCTCAGTCCTGCCGCCGGTTCATTCGCCGCGACCTACCTCGATGACCCGCTGCTGGAACCGTTCATGGGCCCCGGTGGTCCGTTCGAGATCGCCGAGATCGTGGTTGACGGCACGCCGGTCCGGACCTATCCGAACGTTCCGGCAACTCTTCCCGACATCTTCGATGCCATGGCGGCACACGGTGACCGAGAGCACCTGGTGCATCGGGACGACCGACTGACATTCGATGACGTCCGCGCACAGGCCCGCTCGCTGGCCGCGCATCTGGCCGCCGACTTCGGCGTGCGCCCGGGTGATCGGGTGGCCCTGGCGATGCGCAACGTCCCGGAGTTCGTCACGGGCTGGTGGGCCGCGATGGTGCTCGGCGCGATCTGTGTGCCGATGAACGCGTGGTGGAAGGGCACCGAGCTGCGAGCGGCGATAGCGGAGGCCGACGCGGCAGTCGTGATCGCCGACGCCGAGCGGATCGCCCGCCTCGACGCAGCCGGTCCACGGATGGTCCCGATCATCGGTGTGCGCACCGCGAGCACGGCGGTTGCCGGGGACGCGCCCTATCCGGCCTTGGCCTATGACGCGCCCACCGAGTGCCCGGCGGCCACCCGGGTCGATCCCGACGACGTCGCCGCGATCCTCTACACGTCGGGGACGACCGGACGACCCAAAGGGGTGATGATCACCCACCGCGGCATCATCACGAATGTCATGAACATGGGCTTCATGGCGCTGCGCGAGCAGATGATCTCCGCGCGGCAGACCCCACCGCCGTCCGGACAGAAGTCGGGGATCATGGTGGCCCCGCTGTTCCACATCGGCGGCATCGCCGCGGTGGTCGGCAGCGGAATGGGCGGCACGAAGACCGTGCTCTTGCCCAGATGGGATGTCGAGGACTTCATCCGGTGCGCCCATGCCGAGCACGTCACCGGCCTGGGTGGCGTACCGACACAGGCGCGAGAGTTCCTCGAACATCCTCGATCTCGTGAGTTCGCCGGCCGGGTCGCATCATTCACCTGCGGCGCCTCGAATGTGCCGCCCGAATTGCCGCGCATGGCCCGGACGGTCCTCGGTGAGTCGGTCCAGATCGTCAACGGCTACGGGCTCACCGAGACGACCTCGGCCGTGGTGAGCAACGTCGGCGACGAATATGCGGCCCACCCCGACAGCGTCGGCCGCCTCAACCCGACCGCCGAGCTCCGGATCGAGGGACTGGCCGGCGAACCGTGCGGAGTCGGCGAACTGGGCCAACTGTGTTTCCGGTCGCCACAGGTGGCGAAGGGCTACTGGCGCAACCCCGAGGCCACGTCGGAGTCGTTCGTGGACGGCTGGTTTCGGACAGGCGACCTCGGCTACATCGACAACGAGGGCTTCATCTACGTCGTCGACCGGGTCAAGGACGTCATCATCCGCGGTGGCGAGAACGTGTACTGCGCCGAGGTCGAGGCGGTGCTGTACGAGCACCCCGACGTGCTGGATGTCGCCGCCGTGGGACTCCCCGACGCGATGATGGGCGAGCGGGTGTGCGCGGTGGTGGTGCCTCGTCCCGGTGCGACGCCGGACCTCGCCGAGCTCCGTGCGTTCGCCGATGTTCGTCTGGCGACCTTCAAATGCCCGGAGGCGCTGTATATCACGGTGGACGTGCCACGAACGGCGACCGGAAAGGTCGCGAAGAAGGTGTTGAAGAAGCAGGTGCTCGACGACCCGGGGGCGATTGTTCGGCTCAGCTGACGGCCGGTCGGTGTGCGAGGCGCGCGAGACGCTGCTGCGCCCGCGCCAGGTACGGTCGGGCCCCGACGTCGCGCGCAATGCGCACCGCCTCCCGCAGATCGTCTGATCCGTCCTGACCCAGGATCGTGCGGACGGTGCCGCGATACAGGCTCGCCGGCCCGACACACACCAGCCCGGGCCACTGAACGATCAGGCCGCTGGACCAGCTGTCGGCGAACCGTTCGAGTCGCCGGCAGATGTCGCGTGCCGCGGGTGCGTGGTCCGGGTCGAGCGAGATCGCGTACAGCGCTTCGATGAGCAGGGGAGCGCGTACCTGGACGCGTGGTCCGGTCCATTGGTCGGCGTCGTAGGTGAGTTCGGTGGCCATCTGCAGCGCCCGGTCGAGGTCTCCCGCCTCTGCCGCTCCCAGGGCGATCACGAGGGCGAAGTCGTCGTCGACCTTGTCGACCAGCGTGTCGAACTCCGACGAGGACGACGGGAGCTGTCCGCGGTGCCACGCCTCGATCGATCGGCTCGTGAGGACTGACGCCTCGGTGAGCAGCCGGGCGCGTTCGGAGAGTGTGCCCAGCGTTGCGACGAATTGCTCCACCAGTGTGTGGCTCGCGTCGTAGTCGCCGCGCAGCAGCGCGAGCATCACCTGCCACCACACCTGCATGGTGTGCAGATCGTTTCCGTCGCGACGGTCGACCAGACGTGCGTACTCGGTCGAGATGCGCCGTGCCAACCGGAGATCGCCCGCCTCGAGGGCGCAGACACGCTGGAGATGCAGTGCTGTCGCCCGGCGATGGACGTCCCCCGCGGACATCTCGTACAGGGCCCGGGCGATCTTGCGACGATCCTCGACGGTGTCGGCGCCCCAGCGGATGAGGAAGTCGGCGAGCGCTATCTCGTAGGCGACCGCGCCGCCGGCAGCTGCGGCGGTCAGTTGGGCTGCTGCCAGATGGTCTTCGGCGCCGGGTACGCCCACGATGCTGAGCCTGGCTGCTTCGGTCGCGTGCAGGCGCGCGGCCTCCTCGGCGTCGATCTGATCGCTGTGCGCCAACGCCTCCCGGATCAGCGAGAGGTCGGCGGATTGGACAACTCCGTAGCCCGACCAGTAGCCGCCGACACCGTGCGGCGCGGACAACAGCGCCGTCGCCGCGAGTCCCGCCCAGTCGCCCCGGGACCTGCTCAGTTGGGCGGCCGCCTGGAAAGATGCTTCGGCCGAGGCGAACTCGCCGACGCGCGTCGCGGCCGAACCCGCGATGCGATGGAGCTCGAGGGTGACCGATTCGTCGACGTCGGGTAGGCGCAGGCCGCGTCGGGCCAGGTCGAGGGCGAGATGATCAGCGTCCGCATCGAGTGCCGAGGCTGCTGACGTGAGGCAGGCGAGTGCCGCGCGTGCGGTGGAGTCGGCATCCACTGCCGATTCGCAGAGGTGCAGGGCGACAGCCGCCGGCTCGTCCGGGCGAGTTGTCGCGAGTGCGGCGGCCAGCTGTGCGTGGGCGTCGATCCGTTGCGTCCGCGAGGTTGTCGCGACGAGGGCTTCGCGGACGGAGTCGTGGGCGACCCGGAGTGTGCCGTCGGGGTCGAGCCGGGCCAATCCGCTCCGTGCGCCATCGGCGCCCGCGGTCACCCCGTCGCCGTCGGACACCGCGTCGAGGACATCGGACGGAAGTGACCCGCCGGCGACGGCCAGCAGGGTCAACAATCGACGGTTCGGGGCGGAGAGCTCGTCGAGGCGCCGTCCGACCACGGTCACCGCCGGGTGTCGCAGATCGCGGCCGGCGTCGAGCGCGACCGCATCGCACAACTGTTCTGCGATGACGGGATGGCCGAGGCTCTGTCGCGCGAGCTCGCCGCGGTCGACCGGCGGTGCGATGCCGAGATCACGGAACCGCAGTTCGATCAGGGTCTCGGTGTCCTCCGAGGAGAGTTCCGGGACCTGCAACTCACTGAAATGACCATGTCGACGCAGCGCGGATCCCACGATCTGGGCGCCGGCATCATCGGCACTCCGGCAGGCGGCGATCACGGTCACGGGCGCCCCGGGGAGCGCGGACAGGACACGGGCCAGCACGCCCGCGGAGTCGCGGTCGATCCACTGCAGGTCATCGAGCAGCAGTACTGCCCTTCCGCTCCCGGTGATGTCCGAGAAGATCGTCGACGTGAGTTCGTCGGCCAGCAGGTTCGCGGTCGCCCCCTCGGTGCGAGCTGGACCGCCGATCAATTCCTCGATCGCGCCGAATGCGGTCGCACCGGCGTCTGGGCGTCCGACGAAACGGCGGGGTGCGGCGCCGTGGCGCGCGATCAGGTCCTCGGCCAGCGCGGTCTTCCCGATGCCGGACGGGCCGATCAGGACGACACCGGTCGGCCGGGTCGCGCCGCTGCGCCAGATGCGGTCGAGCATCTCGGTCTCGGTCGACCTGCCGACGAGGCGCGGGGCGTCATTGGAGTCGGGAACCGGCGGTGGGGCGGTGAGGGGGGTTGTCGGGGAGAGCAGTTCGGCCTCGAGTGCAGCGGTTTCCGCGCTCGGGTCAAGACCCAGATCGTCGCCGAGCGCCGCGCGCAGGCGTCGGAGCTCGGCGAGCGCGTCCGCCGTTCGTCCGTCGTCGTGCAGTGCCCGGGCCAGCGAACGCGACGCGACCTCCCGATAGGGATGTCGATGACACAACGGCGTCAGCAGCGACACCGCGCGGCGATGTTCCCCGAGCGTCCGGTGCGCATCGGCGACGGTTTCGGTCAGCTCGGACCGCATGTCGTCGAGACGGACGAGTTCGGGCGCATAGTCGGCGATGTCGGAGATCTCGATCAACGGATCACCACGCCACAGTGCCAGCGCCCGGGTGAGCCTTTCGATGCCTGCGGCCGGATCGCTGCGGATCAGCTGCAGTCCGTCTTGACTGAGCCGATCCAGGAGGTCGAGGTCGGTTCCCGCGCCATCGCATCGCAGGACGTAGCCGGCCGGGACGGTGTCGATGCGGACCGATCCGGTGAGCTCGAGAAGCTTCCGGAGCCGCGAGACGTAGCCCTGCAAGGTGTTCGGCGCGGAGCGGGGCGGGTTCTGACGCCACAGCAGATCGGCGATACGCGCGGGCGAACATGCGCTGCGCTCGACGGTGAGGATGGTGAGCAGTTCCGCGTGCTTGCGCGCCGACATCTCGATGGTCGATCCGTCGGCAGCCGTCACCGACAGGGGGCCGAGAACCCTGATGGGGATGTGTCGATCGGGATCTCCCACGTACGCCGTCCGGTAGGTCAGCGGTCGGCACGGTCATCGATGAACCGGGCTGACCTGGTCCGAATGTGGTGTCGACGACGGCACCAGTCGCGCACAAGGTTAACACCAGCAGCCCAGGCAAACCTTGACGACATGACACACACCACCCCCTCTGCCATAACCCCCTCTGCGAAGATCACGAACACCACCACGACCGTTGGCCACTCGCCGGACCCGAACGACCTGCCCGGCCCGTTCCGGTCTCCGTCCTGGCCGACCCTTCGTCGCCTCAGCGGCGGATCACTCGCTGCGGGCGGCGCGGCCTGCATCGCCGGCGGCACACTGCACCCGATCGTCGCCGGGAAGGCCCATTCGGTGGATGCGCTGCTCGGTGCCGGCGCGCCCTGGGCACAGATCCTGCTCGCGGTCGGCACCACACTCCTCCTGCTGGGCCTCCCGGGCATGTACGCCTGGCTCGCTCCGCGTACCGGCGTCGCCGGGTTCATCGGGGTCGTCGCCTACTTCGTCGGCAACCTGGTCACCGCGACCGGCCATCTGACCGTCGAACTGTTCGTGGCGTACCCGTTCGCCCACGATCCCGCCAAGGCCTGGATCATCGCCGGCGACGACACGATGGTCGGCACCAGCGCGTTCGAGATGCTCAACACCGTAGGCGGTCTCGTGATGCTCGCGGGTCTGGGTGTGCTGGGCATCAGTCTGATCCGCAACCGGGCGGTTCCGGTGTGGATCGGCGCGCTGACACTCGTCGGGATGGTCGGGTTCATGCTCCCGCTGCCTGCGGTCGCGGGGATCTCCGGCTTCATCTACGAAGCGCCGCGGGGAATCGCGGTCATCGCCATCGGTGTGCTGATGATCCGCGATCGGCGGAGCGCAGGACTGCCGCGTCTGGAACACCCCTGACCGCCACGACATCAGGGCCGCTGCGCACCCCCGGCTGCGCAGCGGCCCTGATGTCTGCCCGCTCAGCTGCGGGACAGCCGGGCGAAACGAGCGAGATGAGCGTCGGCCGTACCGAACTCGTACTCCACGGCCGTGAGACGGCGGAAGTAGTGGCCGATCGCCAGTTCCTCGGTCATGCCCATTCCGCCGTGCAGCTGCACAGCGTTCTGGCCGATGAATCTCGCCGCCCTGCTGATGGTGGCCTTTGCCGCGGACACCGCCGCGGCACGCTCGGCCGCCGGCGCACCGAGCGTGAGGATCGCGTAGTACTGCGCGGCGACGGCCTGTTCCAGTTCGATGTACATGTCGACCATGCGGTGCTGTAGCGCCTGGAAACTGCCGATCGCTTGTCCGAACTGCTGACGCTGCTTGGTGTATTCGACGGTGTCGTCGAACACCTTTCGCATCGCGCCGACAGCTTCAGACACCACGGCCGCAGTCGCCTCGTCCCACGCCTGCTCGAGCAACGGAAGGGCATCACCTTCGGAGATCATGGAATCGGCGTCCACGACCAGGTCGGTGAAGGTCAGGTCCGCCGCACGCCGGTCGTCGATGGTTCGAACCGCGTGCATGGTCAATCCGTCGACCGTGTCTGAGGAGACGTCGACCAAGAACAATGACACGCCGTCGCGGTCCCGCGTGTCACCGGCGGTCCGGGCGCTGACGATCAGGTGATCTGCCAGCGGCGCCGTGGTGACGACGGCCTTGCTGCCGTTGAGAATCCAGGTGTCGCCGGAGCGCTCCGCCCGGGTGGTGACGTGGTTGAGCATGCCGCCCGAACCGTCCTCCACCGCAGCCAGCGCGGTGATCGCGTTGCCTTCGGCGATCTGCTTGGCCACCGCGAGTGCTCGCTGATGCCCGGTCCGCTCGAGAAGTCGCGCGCCGAGCACGACCGCGTCCACGAAGGGCTCGACCACGAGACCGTGACCGAGCGCTTCGGTCACGACCATCAGCTCTTCCGGTCCGCCGTCGTCGCCACCGACCGATTCCGGTAGGCACGCGCCGATCACGCCGAGTTCGTCAGCGAAGGCACGCCAGATCTCGGGTTGCCAGCCCGCACCGACCTTGGCGGCCTCGCGGCTTTCCTCGAGGTCATAGCGAGCGCCGAGAAATTTGGTCAGTCCGTCACGCAGGAGTTGCTGTTCGGGGGTGAGGGTGAAGTCCATGGTTGTCTGTGCTCCGTCGTCTCTCTAGCCCAGTCCCAGGGTGGCCTTGGCCAGGATGTTGCGCTGGATCTCGTTGCTGCCCGCGTAGATCGAACCCGCGCGGTCGTTCATGTAGAGCAGCGGTGCGACAGCCTGCCACGCCTCACCACTCACATAGCCATCACTGGGTGGCTCATAGCGGTTGATCGGTCCGCCCGGCGCCGCCGCATGCGGCTGGTAGACCCGGCCGTGTGGTCCGGCGGCCTCGAGGTCGAGTTCGGTGATCGCTTGGCTCAGCTCGGTTCCGATGATCTTCAGCATCGAGGCGAGCGATCCGGCGTCGCCGCCCGAACTCATCGCGGCGAGGGTGCGGTACTCGAGGACCTCGAGGATCTTTGCCCGCACGCGGGCGTCGGCCAGTTTCGCTGCGAACGCCGGCTCGTCGATGAGCGGTACACCCGAGGGTCCGGTGACCGATGCGGCGCGTTCCGCGATGTTCTCGCACGTCACCTGCAGTGCCGGCGCGACGGCGCCGCCACCTCGTTCGAAGATGAGCAGATACTTTGCGACGGTCCAGCCCTCGTCGACCTTGCCGAGCACGTTGCGCTTCGGGACACGGACGCCGTCGAAGAACACCTGCGCCTGGATCTGCTCACCCGACGCCATGACCAGGGGCTGGACCTCGATTCCGGGATCGGTCATGTCGATGAGCAGGAAGGTGATGCCCTGCTGCTTACGTTCCTGACGTGAGGTCCGGACCAGGCAGAAGATCCAATTGGCCTCGGCGGCATGGGTCGTCCAGATCTTGCTGCCGGTGACCACGAAGTCGTCGCCGTCACTGACGGCCGCCATCGAGAGCGACGCGAGATCGGAGCCGGCTTCGGGTTCGGAGTAGCCCTGGCAGAAGAAGACGCTGCCGTCGAGGATGCCAGGGAGGAAGAAGTCCTTCTGTTCCTGTGTGCCGAAGGCCATGATCGCGTGCGACACCATCCGAATACCCATGGGCGAGAGTGCGGGCGCACCCGCCAGCACGGATTCGCGGCTGAACAGGTAGTGCTGCCCGAGCGACCAGTCGCAGCCGCCGTATTCGACCGGCCAGGCCGGTGCGGCCCAGCCGCGCTCGTGCAGGATGGCCTGCCATTTCATGGATGCTTCGTGATCGGTGTAGACGCTGGTGCGCAGTCGCCCGGCGGCACGTAGTTCATCGGTGAGATTGGCCTCGAGGAACTCGCGAACCTCGTCGCGAAACGCGATATCGGCGTCCGACCATGTCATATCCATCTCGAGCTGTCACCCCTGTCGTCACTGACCCCACGCGGGCGCCACGTATCAAATATATCTGATCTGACGAATGTACTTCACCGACGCCCGTCGTAGGAAGGCCGGCCCGGGTCTGCGGGGATGCTCGTTCTGTGGGGGCGCGGGCCCGGGCGGCCGCTCAGCCCTTCTGGGTGGGACCGTCCGACTCCGTGTCGGGGCCCTCGGACTCCGTGCCGCGGCTCTCCGGGTTCTGTGCCGCGTCCAGGTTCTGCGTCGCGTCGCGGTTCTGCGTCGCGGATGTCGATCCGGCATCGGACTCGGCCGGCTCATCTGTCGCGGGTCCTGTCGATCCTGCAGATCCTGCCGTCGATCCCACGGATGCCGCCTGGGCGGCGAGTTCCTTGGGTGCCGACGACGCGAGCAGGACGTCCACCCACCGCGTGGACGGGTCGATGTCGATGAGCAACGCCTTCGACATGAGCGTCAGCGGCACGGCGAGGATCGCACCGAGCGGCCCGATGACCCACGCCCAGAACACAAGCGACAGAAAGGTGAGGGTGGTGGACAGTCCCACCGCGTCGCCCACGAACTTGGGTTGGATCACCGACTGGATGACCACGTTGATCACGCTGTAGACCGCGATGACCAGGAGCATCTGCTGCCATCCGCCATCGAGCAGAGCGAGAAGTGCGGGCGGGATGACCCCGATGACGAACCCGATGTTCGGGATGTAGTTGGTGATGAACGACAACAGGCCCCAGAGGATCGGGAGGGGAATCCCGATGGCCCACAGCGCGACCGAGTCGAAGACCGCGACGATCAGGCCGAAGACGGTCGAGACGAGAAGGTAGCTGCGAGTTCCGCGGGCGAACGAGCTGAACGCGGCGGCGATCTCGGGACGCTGGCCGCGGAGAACATTGATTCTCTTGTCGAACGAGATGGCGTCGGCGGACATGAACAGCAGCAGCGTGATCACGAGTATCAGGGCCGACGTCACCGACAACGTGCTCTCCAGTAGGGCGGTCACATAGCCGAGCGCCTTGCCCGGGTCCATGTGGGAGATCATGTCGTGCACCTTCTCCGGGCTGACCCCGTGATCGGTCAAGGTCTTCTGGAAGTTGTCGATCAGCTGCTGGAACTTGTCGGAGTACTCCGGCAGGATCGTCGCCAGCCGGGCGATGGAGAAGACCAGAGACCCGAACAGTCCCAACAGGATTCCGTAGACGGCGAGCAGCGTTGCGACGAACGCCAGCCACGTCGGCAATCCCTTTCGCCGGAGCCAGGCCGGGATCGGCTGAACCGCCACCGTCAGCATCAGCGCGAGGAAGATCGGGCCGACCAGGCCGGATACCGCCTTCATCCCGCCGACCGTCACGATCAGTCCGGTGATCGTCAGCAAGACGATCGTGCCGCGAGGGATCGACCAGCCGCTCGCCTCATCCGCGGTCGACCGCTTCGCCGACTGGTCAAGTGTCATACCCGGGCCTCTCTTTGCTTCTCGGTACGACCGTGGGTCTGGTGCGATCGGCCCATGGTCGGGCTGATCGTACCCCCGGGTGTGGCCGATGGCCTGGAAGGTGGACGGGTCAGCGGCCGGTCCAGCGTGGCGCCCGCTTGGACGCGAAAGCGGTGATGCCCTCAACGGTGTCCTGACTCACGAGCAGGCTGTCGAGCGCGGTCGACGTGGCCTCGATGGCATCGATCTCGTCGGCGATGCTCGCCGCCACGCTCATCGCCCGCAACGACTCTCGTGCGGACGTCGGTGACCCCTCGAGTATCTCCTGGGCCACTTCGCGTGCGAGGGTCATGACCTGGCCGGCGGGGGCGACTCGGCTCACCAGGCCGGCAGTCAGTGCCTCGGATGAATCCAGGCGCCGACCGGTGAGGATCATGTCCCGGGCGAGTGCCCCGCCCACCGCCGCGGGCAGGCGGACGAGACCGCCGGCGACCGCGGCCAGTCCGACTCTGACCTCGGGCAGACCAAAGGTGGCGCGTTCGTCGGCGACGACGATGTGACACGCCAGTGCGATCTCACAACCGCCGCCGAGGGCAAACCCGTTGACGGCGGCGATGATCGGTTTCGGTAGGTCTCGTCGGGAGGTCAGACCCGCGAACCCGTTCTTCGGGATCTCGAGCCCGGCGCCGGTGGTCTGGGCCAGGTCGTTTCCGGCAGAGAACGACTGGTCGCCCGCCCCGGTGAGGATGGCCACCCAGAGGTCCGGGTCGGCGAAATAGGCGTCGAAGATCTCGTCCAATTCGGCGTTGGCGGCTGCATGCAACGCGTTGCGGGCCTCGGGTCGGTTGATGGTGACCTCGAGTAGACGACCGTCGCGGCGCACCTCGACGTGGGAGTACTGATCGCGGAACGACGGAGTGCTCGGTGGGTGTCGATGCAGCATCGCCGCCCGATTCGTGAACACCCGATTGCCCTGTGACGATGATCGGGCGTAGACCCGGGCACCGATGGGATCGTCGCATGCGAGCAGTTCGAACATCGCGTCGTCGTCGGTGTTCACCGTGCCGACGAAGCGTGTGTCGTCGTCCAGCCGTCCGATGACGATGCCCTTGCGCCCGCCGTCCCTGCCGGGCACGACGGTGAACGATTCGACGACGGCGGGTCCGTCGGCGTGATCGCGTGCTCGCACGACCGGGGCCGCGTCCAGACGCTCCTGCACCCCGGCCGAGTCGCCGGGCCGCCAGTTCGCGGGGGACGCGCTGTAGACGCCGACCGAGGTCTTGCTGAGGATGCCGCCGTTGGCCACCACGAGTGCATGGTCGCCGCGCGACGTCCGGACCCGATCGACGGCCTCGGCGATGGCGTGCATCGAGTAGTTGTTGCCCGGACCGCCGAAGAACGGCAGCCCGCCCGTCAGGGTCAGTCCGCGGGGGTCGTCGTCGGCGAGCCCCAGGGGGTCGATGATGTTGGAGACCGCAATGGGAAAGCAGCTGTAGATGTCGAGGAACCTGACGCCGTCGAGGTCGACCTCTGCGACGTCGAGGGCGTGGCGGACGGCCGCCGATCCGGACGGGCCGGTGCTGAGGTCGGGACGCTGCATCAGTGTCCGCTCGCGGGTGTCGGCGTGTCCGTGCAGGAACACCCAGCGCGACGGATCGATCCCGAGGTCGCGCGCGAGGCCGACCGACACGATGACGGCGGCGGCCGCCTGGTTGACCTGATCTCGCGCAACGATCAGCCGGGTGAACGGATCGGCCACCATCCGATTGCCCTCACTCGGTGTGATCAGTTCGTCGGGTGTCCGCGACGTCGGCGCCGCCGCATGCCGATTGCCGGCGGCCACGCGTGACATGGGAGCGAACAGCTCTCCCATGGCCGCGGCGTAGTCGCTTCGCCCCAGGCCGATCCGGTGTCGCCGTGCATTCTCGAGCACCGCGTACTGCGTGACCGGTGCGATGAGTCCGTGACGGGCTTCCTGGTGGGAGGTGAGCCCGGCGATTGCGACGCCGCGGTCCTCGAGTTGACCACCGACCTGTTCGGCGTAGCTGGGCCGGCGCTCGTCAGCGACGGTTGCCGTCAGATGGCGAACCGTCGACATGATCTCGGCGCCGAAGAGTACTGCGGCCGACGATCGTTGCGCGTGGATCTCGCCGGCGAACTCGGTGAGCAGGCTCTGCGGACTCTGACCTCCGGTGACCCCGAGTACCGCTCGCCGCGGGTCCATCCCGATGCGCTTGGCCACCGCACGTGGCATGTTGTCGGGTCGCCCCAACGGGCTCGATGACAACGGGCTGGACTCCTCGAACGTCCGCACACCCACGACGGTGTCGACCTCGGCCGCGATGGTCGGCGCCGCGACACCGGAATCGGCGAGAGCTTGCTCGACGGCCTTCGCAGCGAGATCGGCCTCGCAGAGCGCCTGGTAGGCGGGATCACTGAGACGCTCGGACGCCTGCCCGACTCCGATGATGACCGGCGTGTTCGGGTCGAGGGCGCTGATTGGAACAGATCTCGGCATGTGTCCATTTAATCCGCCATCGGTCGCCGGTGGCGATACCGGCCCTGGGTTGCGGCCGAGGACAGGCGACAGCAGCGGGTTTGCGTGGTAAGAATAATTACAAGTAATCAAATGGTGAGGAGTTGCCATGACCGAGACCGAGACTTCTGTGAGCGGTTGGCTGACGGGACGCCTGCCCGACGATCTGTTCAGCGGTCCGCCCGAGGTGCGAGTGGATCGTGAGGAGATCACCATCATCGGGACCATCGCGGCCCCCGATGTGGACGAGGGCGCCGATGAGGCGTCGAAACGTCAGGCCGAGGCGGGGCGGATCTCACGGTTCCGCGAGTCCACCCGCGACGCACGGATCGAGGTTGCCCGCGAGGCCGAGCATCGGTTCGATCGCAAGGTTGCCTGGGGGGTGCGCTGCGGTGAGTCCTCGCAGTTGTTCACCCACCTCGCGGTGCCGGTCATGACCCGACTGCGCCAGCCGCAACGTCAGGTCCTCGACACGCTCGTCGCGGCGGGTGTCGCGCGAAGCCGCGCCGACGCCTTGTCGTGGTGCGTCAAACTTGTTGGACAACATACTGATTCGTGGTTGTCCGATCTCCGAGAGGCGATGGGCCGGGTCGACGAGGTCCGCGAGGCCGGTCCCACTCTCGACTGACGCTTGCCGTGCGGACCTCGGGGCCGATCGGCGGGTGCAATGGTTGCGAGTTATCGCTCCCTCGTTCGGGATTCGCTCCCTCGATCGAGGGAGCGAACGCGTAATGAGGGAGCGACGTCGGTCAGCTTCGCGACGGTCCTTCGCCGGCGCTCCGGACCTCCTCGGCCCCTGCGTCGTCACTACAGTGCGTCCATGTGCGCTACCGTGCAGCGATGACGCGGATGGCGCCCGTGGACGCGCGAACCCACTGGTTGTCGCGGGTGATCCCGAACGACCAGTTCTTGGTGTATTGCTTTGCGGATCAGGGTGATCCGCTGGGCTCGCTGGCTCAACACCTGCTCAGGCGCGCCGAGGACATCCCCGATCTGGGGCTGTCGGTGCTGGACGTGCCGGGGGTGCTCGACTACCCGCTGTGGGTGGGCTGCCCGATCACTGACGATCAGTTCGTGATCCATGGTGCGGTCGGTACCTGGGACGGATGTCTCGAGCGCATCGCCGCACTGACCGGCGACCAACTCGACCCGACCCGCCATGCCTGGCGTCTCCACTTGCTCGGTCCGGTGTCCGATGGCCCTTGTGGTGCCGGCGTTGTGGTGGTCCTCCAGATCAGCCACGCGCTCGGCGATGGTCGACGGGTGTCGAGGATCGCGCGGGAGCTGTTCGGCGGCGTACCGATCGGGGGCCCGCATCCTCGGTCGGCCGCCCGGTTCGCGCCGCCGCGACAGGCCATGGGTGCGGCGACGGCCGCCTGGGGGCTGGTGTCGATGCCGATGCACGTCGGCCAGATGCTCTGGCATGGCGCGACCGCATTCCGGGCGGTTCGTGACCGGCCGAGGGCACCCGGCGCAGGGTATGCGCCGACGGTTCTGAATCGGCAACCCGGACCCGACCGCGTTCTTCGGGTCGTGGTCGTCGATCGCGCAAGGTTTCCGTCGGGCCACACCGTCACCGTCGGTGCGTTGACCGTGATCTCGTTTGCGCTCGCCGCATACCTCGGCGGCGGTCCGGCCGATCCGATCGGTGCCGAACTGACCGTGGGCGGAAATCGACCATCCCGGTCACGCAACAACTTTCGCAATGTCGGAATCGACCTGCACTGCGACATCGCGGATCCGGGAACTCGTGCGCAGGCCATCGCCGAAGAGGTGGCGCGGGTCCGCGCTGCCGACGACGACCCGGTGCGACGTGCCGAGCGCGCCGCCGACGACGCTACGCCGGCCGTCCTGGCGTACTGGGGAACAAGGCAATTCGATCCCACCAGACGACCTGATCGGGTGACCGGAGTGACCGTCGTGTCCTCGGTGTACCGCGGACCGGCAGATCTGGAACTGGCCGGTGCGCCGATCCTGTTCAGCACCGGATTCCCCGCTCTGTCGCCCATGCAAGGACTCACCCACGGCGTGCACGGGACCGGTGAGACGATCGCATTGTCGATCACCACGAGCCCCGAGATCATGCCGGATGTGGACCGCTATGTCCGTCTGCTCGATGATGCGTTCGATCGCCTCAAGGCAATCGGGGCGGCTCAGCGTTCGTCGGATTCCCCGCGCGAGTAGCCGTTGCGTTCGGAACCGTCGGTGATCGACGGCGTTCCCGACGAGGAACCCGAGCCGCCCTTCGGACCCCGTGTCAGACGCTTCGGCAGACGCTCCGCGAGGCCTCCGAGTGGCGCGACCGTCTGGTTGAGCAATTCGACCGTCTCGGCGAGTTCGTGCACGGTGTCCTGCATGGCGAGCAGGTTCGGGGCGAGCTGCCCGATCACCTCGGTCAGTTCGGTGATCCGGTCGAGCGGACCGCCGGGTGCGATCGCGCGCTCCACGGCACCGTTCTCACCGACCAACTGGTCGAGGAGGCCGCCGTCGTCGGCCATGCGGTCGAGCACGCCGCCGGGGGCGGTCACCTTCTCCAGCACGCCGTCAGGAGAGGTCAGTTTGTCGACGATCCCGCCCTGCGAGGTCAGGCGCTCGAGGATGCCCTCGTTCTCGGTGAACTGGTCGACGACCCCACCCGGGCGGGTGAGCCGATCGAGAGGTCCGTCCTTGGCGCTCAGGCGAACGAGGATTCCACCTTCTTCGGTCATCTGGTCGAGGAGGCCGCCATGTGCGGTGAGCTTCTCGAGGAGGCCGTCCGGAGCGGTGAGGCGATCGATGACACCGTCGGGATTCAGCAGGCGCTCCAACGGGCCACCGGCCGCGAGAATACGGCCGAACGGCCGATCCGGGCTGAGCAACTCGGCCAGCTGATTGAGAAGCGCCAGGGGAGTACGCGCACCGCCGAGCCCCTCGGCGGAGAGCCCGAGGGCGTTGCCGACCTCGTGCTGGACGCTCGTCGCGGTCAGTCGGGTGATGGTGACCGCCGACTCCGCGGCGGTGAGCACCACACCGGTCACGGCGAAGCCGAGTCGAAAGGGCCACTCGACGACGCTGCGCGCGCCGTCGTTCTTCGAGTTCATGAATCTGACACTAGGTGATGTCAGGGTCGGGCGGGAGTGGCAACCGGATGATCGGGTCGAGCCGGCGACGACTCAGGCCTTCTTGGCGGCTTTCGCGGCCTTCTTGAAGTCGCGCACCTTCTGCAGTGATTCCGGGTCGGTCACATCAGCCACCGAACGGAAGCCGACCTTGCCGTAGTCACCCACCACCTTGGTCCATCCGGCGGGCTTCACCCCGAGCTGCTTGGCGAGCAGGGCGGTGAAGATCTTGGCCTTCTGGTCGCCGAATCCGGGCAGTGCGCGGAGTCGGCGGAACAGTTCGTCGCCGGTTTTCGCCTCGGTCCAGATGCGCTCCGTGTCGCCGTCGTACTCGTCGACGACCACTTGCGCAAGGGCCTGTACCCGTCCGGCCATCGAGCGGCCGTATCGATGAATCGCGGGCGGCGTGGCACACAGGTCCGCGAACGCATCGGGTTCGGCCGTCGCGATCGCGGCGGGGTCCATGCTTCCGAACCGGTCACGGATCTTCGCCGGTCCGGCAAAGGCACGCTCCATCGGGAACTGTTGATCGAGCAACATGCCGGTCAGCAATGCGAACGCATCGGCGGAGAGCAGCGCATCGGCCGCCGGGTCCTGCGCAATCTGGAGATTCGCCATGGGCTCATCTTAGAGACCCCTACACTCGGCCCATGGGGATCAGATGGAGGGGACTCGGTGTGGGCGTGCATCGGAGGCGGATCGGCGGTGTCATGCTCGCCGCTGTGGCAGCCGCTGTCGGTGGCCTCACGGTCGGTGCGAACACGGCTCAGGCGATCCCGGAGTACACCGAGCCGAACCTCGTCACCACCCTGCGCTGCGACAGCATCAATCCCTTGCCCGGGCCGCCGATCCCGGTTCATGTCGACGTGTTCAACCAGATTCCGCGCGCCGCCGACGGCCTCCCCGGACCGGCGATCTCGTTGATCGCCTCGAACCGCGCGCAGCCGGCGATCCTGGACTACACCATCGGAACCCGCGTCACCTGGCGCAATCTGGCCACTGGCCGGACAGGTTCGGTGACGGTGCCGAGCCGGGCGCGGACCGTCACCTGGCAGGTCGACCTGCATCCGGGACGTGGGCAGGTGGCGTTCACCATTCGCCAGAAGATCGGGCTGATGGTCGTGGTACCGATGGTCAACGCCCAATACTCGACCTGCAGCGGGCGGGCGTCGGCCTGATCTGACCCGGCGCGCCGGAATTCGATACCAAAAAGTGCGCAGAATTGCCACGGAACACCGCGATTCGGCTAGTAGCCTGACTAACGAACTCCGCCAACCACTGGCGGCACTCGATGGTGAGGACGTGGCTGATGTCGCAGGCGCACAATCCCGAAACCGCTGAGCAGCACACAGCGAAGGTCATCGGCGTGACGGTGGCCGCAGCGGTCGGTGGCTTCCTGTTCGGTTTCGACAGCTCGGTCGTCAACGGAGCGGTGAACTCGATCCAGGACACCTTCGGGCTGGCCGAACTCTTCACGGGCTTCGCGGTCGCCATCGCACTGCTCGGATGCGCGTTGGGGGCCTGGTTCGCCGGTCGCCTCGCCGATGTCTGGGGCCGAAAGCGGGTGATGCTGCTCGGTTCCGCGCTCTTCATCATCTCCGCGGTCGGAACCGCATACACCCAGACCGTCGGGGATCTGCTGCTGTGGCGCGTGCTCGGCGGCATCGGGATCGGTATCGCATCGGTGATCGCGCCTGCCTACATCTCGGAGATCTCGCCGGCGCGGTACCGGGGCGCGTTGGCGTCGATGCAGCAACTCGCGATCACCCTGGGCATTTTCGCCGCCCTGTTGTCCGACACGCTGTTGCAGAACGCCGCCGACGGTCCGGAAAACGATCTCTGGTGGGGTCTGGAGGCCTGGCGGTGGATGTTCCTCGTGGGCGTTGTCCCGGCCGTCGTCTACGGCGTGCTGGCACTGCTGATCCCGGAATCACCCCGCTACCTGGTCGGCAAGCACCGGGATGAAGAAGCAGCTCGCATCCTGCAGGACGTCACCGGCGAGGCCAACCCGCTCGAACGTGTCAAGGAAATCCGGATCACGGTGAAGCGTGAGGCGCGTACGTCGTTGAAGGACATCCGAGGACCGTCCTTCGGCTTGCATCCGCTGGTGTGGGTGGGCATCTGGTTGGCGATCTTCCAGCAGTTCGTCGGTATCAACGCGATCTTCTACTACTCGACGACCCTGTGGCAATCGGTCGGCTTCAGCACCGATCAGGCGTTCGTCACGTCGGTCATCACGTCGGCGATCAACGTCGGGATGACCTTCGTCGCAATCCTGTTCGTCGATCGGGTCGGCCGTCGTTTCCTGCTGCTCGCCGGTTCGGTCGGCATGTTCGTCGGTCTGCTCATGGCGTGTATCGCGTTCACCCAGGCCTCGTACAAACAGTCGGGAACGGTCGGTGACACCGTGTGTAACGCGGGCAACACGAATGCGGATTGTCTGACGCTGCCGGGCAACTGGGGTGTGGTTGCGCTCATCGGCGCCAACCTCTTCGTCGTGTTCTTCGCGGCCACCTGGGGTCCCGTCATGTGGGTCATGCTGGGCGAGATGTTCCCCAACCGGATTCGCGGCGTCGCGCTCGGGGTCTGCACCGCGGCGAACTGGGTTGCCAACTTCACCATTTCGATGTTGTTCCCCGAGATGAGCAAGGTTCTCGGACTCGGCTGGATCTACGGTTTCTTCGCGTTCTGTGCCGCGGCGTCGTTCTTCTTCGTCAGATCCAAGGTCGAGGAGACCAAGGGGATGGAGCTCGAGGACATGGACGCGGCCGCCGCCACCCGCCTGTCGAATTTCGAGGCCGTCCGCGCGGCCAAGGGCAGCCACGGCTGACCCGGCGGTCGTTTCAGCTGCTCCCGGGGTCGGTTTCGGCCGGCTCGCACAAGCCGGTCACCAGCAACCACTGTGCAGCGAAATAGCTTGCCAGGACCCATGCCTCACTCAGCGCGGCGAGGCGGCGGTCCCGGATCAGGTGCCGTCGATTGATGATCGTCAGATCCGACAGCAGAAAGAGCCAACCGCCGGCCCGCATCGTCGGCTGTGGACGCGTGATCGCGGCGGCCGTCGCCGACATCAATGCCAGGGTGTTGCCGTAGGCGCCCAGCACCGGTAACAGCCGGGGGCGATGGACCGCGAGCACGCTCGCCGACTCGGCCAGGATCGCCGTACGCGTGAGCATTCCGGTCGGCGTCGGACGTGCACCGCGACGGATCATGGCGCCGGCCGAGCAGAGTTGTGCCCCCGCGAAGAGGGTGGCGCCGACCTGTAGATGTCGGTCCTTCTCGGCGGTGTCGTCGGCGAACTCCTCACCGAGCATGGCGCGATCACCGGCCACCGAGAATGCGATCGCACCGGCGATCAGCGCGTTGTCGATCGCTCTGCGACGTCGGAAGCCCTGTGCGGCATGGACGCCCAACAGGAGAAGTGGAACCGGTTTGGTGAACTCGGCCGGCCGACGCTGATGGAGGGCGCCGGCCGCCGTCGCCGCCGCCGCGGCCGCCACGTAGGCGAACGCTGTGGTGCGTCGCGTCAGTGCTCGGCGGCGGGGATCGGCGACCCTCACCTCGCCAGCCGCGAGACGAACCAACGGATGTCGGTGTCGGACAACGCTTCGGACTGCTGCTGGTTGATCGCCAGGTATGTGCGGGCGGTGACGCGGCGGTCGGCGGCCTGCGCGTCGTTGAGATAGCGCAGGGAGAGCGGCACGATGACGGTCTGGTCGAACAGGCTCTGAGTCATCATGACCGGTCGGGTGAACCCCTTGATCGGAATCATATGGGTACGGGAGACCGCGTCGAGGAGTGCCGTGTTGCCCGCCAGCGGTTGGCTGAACAGCGAGCCCAGCGATGTGCCCGCGATCTCGTCGGTCAGGTCGTCCGCACAGACCCCGGCAGCACGGTTGAGCCAGTCGATCCCACCCCGGGTGAGGTACGGATCCAGCTTGACACTCGGGTGGGCATTGCGAATCGCACTGAGCGTGAACAGGATCTCCGCGGACACGCCGGCGGGCATCGTCCCGGTCGTCGGACCGAGGTTGCCGATCAGCGTGTCGAACTCTACGGGCACCGACGACGCCGCGGACCCACGATAGTCCAGGGTGGGCCCCTGATACCGGGTCGCCTGTCGGGCCAGTTCGATGGCCGCGGCCGCGCCCTGCCCTTCGCCGACGACCACCCATCGGCGGGCGAGGCCGTCGGCGACGTCACGGCCCGCGCGGACCGCGTCGACGATGTTGTGAGCCGTCGTATAGGTGTCGAAATACTCCGGCGTGCCCTGCGTTCCCAGTCCGGCGTAGTCGGGGATCACCACTGCGTACCCGCGATCGACCCATCGCCCGATCTCGGCGCTGTCGTCCTGGGTCGGGCGTGCGGACGGCGCGCACTGGTCGGCGATGCCGCGACTGCCGTGCGCCCACACCACGATCGGCCAGCCGCCCTTCGGTGCGCGCCCGCCCGGGACCTGGACAGCGCCGGTCGACAGCCGTGGGCGACCGTCGGTGCCGGTGCTCCAGTAGGTGAAGGCATCACCGGAACCGGCCCGCGGTACGAGGCGGTTCCTCGGCAGGTCGCGGTTGGCGAACACCGTCCCGGGTTGTGCGCCGGCGGGTGCCGGAGCGGGTGCCGCGACACCGGCGGCATCAGTGGCGGCCAGGGGTGTCGGTGCCGCGGTCGCGACACCGACGCTTCCGCAGATCAGGGTGAGGGCCACCGGTAGGGCGGCGGCCGCGGATCGCACCACCCGTCTGTGGCGAGCGAGGCGTCGGCGGGACGGAAAGGTCTGCATGGGGTCAGGTCCGGTTCGAGTGAAGGGAGAGGTCAGGCCTCGACGATGCCGACTGCGGGCAGGAAGTAACAGGTCCGGCCGCCGTTGGTCGCCGTCCCGTAGACCGCGGACAGCACGGTTCCGTTTCCGGTCTTGACCGGTGTGAGCCGGACTCCGGACAGCAACGGGACGAGCTTGAGAACGGGCGCGTTAGTCACGGGTTCGAGATCGGCGAATCCACCCTGCATCGTGCTGACATTGAACCAGGCCACCTGCATCTTGCCGTCCGAGGCGGTGCCGGCCTCGGCGGGCACGAACGCGTAGGCGGTCTGCCCGTCGTCGACCAGGTTGAGCTTCGGCATCGTGATGCCGAACAGCGCCTGAAGGGGGGCGAGGGGTTCGGTGGCCATCGGCCAGGGGCCCGGAACCGCGCCCGCACCGGCGGTGACGAGGCCGAGCGGGTTGTCGGCGGTCGGTGCGGCGCAGAAGGGTGCCACGGACGGGCTGAGTGGCTGTACGCCCAATGTGCGAAGAATCGCCATCGGGTCGGTCCCGGCGGCCGGGGCGGCGGCGCCGCGTGCGGCGACCTGATCGGCCGACAGTTGTCCGACGCTGGTGATGATCGCCTGCGCGGCGTCGAGCGCCATCCGGTCGACTCCGGCGTCCTTGAGCATCCGCACCGCGGCGGCCAGCTCACTGTCATAGGGGATGGCCGGGATGGTCAGCGTGTCCGGCGCGACCAGCGGTTCCGCGGCAGACATGGCCGGAGCGGACACCAACGGCCCACACAGTGCCACGGCGGCCGCCGCGGCGATGCCGACGGCACCGGCCCGCAGTCGGTGCGGGCGACGGTTCGTGTGTGGCGCAGGGGTGCCGGACATGGCGTTCTCCTTCATTGACCGGGACCCGCCGGGGTGGGACCCCGCCGGTGTTACTCGTGTTGCAGATGTTGCTCAAGTTACAAGAGAGCACGATGTGGTGCCAATCGGCAAGTCGTGAGTCCTACCTGTGACGTCGCCGCGACCAGGAGGCGACCGGACGGCCGATTTCTGGTCTTTGCGCAGGTCAAAGTGTGTTCTGGATCACGTTCCGATCAGGTTGCGTCCGGGGGTCCGGGTGCGCTGGGACGACAACACCCCCGGCCGTGGCGGGCCGGGGGTGTCGTGCGGGCGATCGCGGAGCGCGATCAGACGATGGCGATCAGACGATGGCGAGACCGATGGTCGGCACGATCGTGCAGGAGTTGATGCGCTTGTCGTTCTTCGTGGTGACGTCGCCGTAGATGGTCGAGATCACGCGTCCCTTGCCGGTTTTGGCGATGGCGGTGAAGGTTCCCGGGCCGTCCTTGACGTTGATCTTCGGATTGCGCTTCAGCTGGGTCTGGCCCGAACGACCGTTGTCGATGTTCAGCCAGGTCACCCACAGCTTGCGGTTCGGGTTGTTGATCGCGGGGCCGGTGCCCAGGCTGGTGTAGACGTAGCCTGCCTCTCCGCGCTTGGGGCCGGGCGCCGGAGCGTCCTGCGGGCCCGCGGTGAGCAGGGCCCGTCCCAGCGAGTTGCCTCCGGTCGGACTCCCGTTGCCGGGCATGCAGCCGAAACCGAGCGTCGGGTAGAGGAATTCCTGGATCTTCGGGGCGCCGGGCCCCTGTGGGATCTCCGGTTCACCCGGCTTGCGTTCGGCGGCCTTCTGGCGCACCAGTGCCACGCGTCCTGGCTCGCCGAGGAAGTCGATGACCTCCTGCCAGATCTCCTTGACCTGCGGCGGCAGGCCGGGCGTGGCCGCGAAGGACTTGGCCTGCTCGATGAGCTTCGGGCTGATCTTGCCGTCCGGGCCCTTGGTGGCGACCGCGCCGATGATCGCCGGTGCGAAGGCGCCCATCGAGTCGAGAACGTTCCGGTCGACCTTGAGGTTGCCGGGTGTGAACTGCTCGGCGGCGGGTGCGGGGGCGCCGTGGGCGACGGCGGGCAGCCCCAGCGAGGTCGCGGCCGCGATGCTGATCGCCACCACCGCGGCGCGCCGTACTGGGCTGGCCGGGCTGTGAATTCGGCGGGAGCGCAGGCTCTGGAGTACAGGCAGACGCACTGTTTCCGGTCCAATCGGTCGTCGGTGTGGGCCGGTCGTGGCCACACACTCCGCGGTCAGTGACTCCGACGCCGGATCGGCGTCGCGCGTCATTCTATGCATGCCTCGATCGTGGGCACTGTCCAGGGAGCCTAACGCCCCGCGGTGTGACTCCTGAGGTTATTGATGCAATTGTTACTCATGGGATCAGCGTCCGCCCGTTCGTGCCGTGGCCGAGGAACTGGTTAGATCAACCCGTGGTGAGACGACGTGCGAGGCGAGCCCGGCGGATCGGGCACAGTGTCGGTATGCGTACGTATGTGATCCGAAGCGCCGTGGTGGTGGCCACCCTGGCGGCCCTCGCCACCTCTCTCGTCGGCTGCGGTGATGATTCGGAACCCGGGGCCGAGGTCACCTTGCTGACCCACGACTCCTTCACACTCCCGGACTCGGTCTTCGACACGTTCCGTCAGGAGACGGGTATGACGCTGAAGGTGGTCAAATCCGGCGACGCGGGACAACTCGCGTCGACGGTGTCGCTCACACCCGGATCGCCGAAGGCGGACGCGGTCTACGGCATCGACAACACCTTCGCGTCGCGCCCGATCGACGCCGGTGCACTGGAGCCGTATGCGTCGCCGCTCGCAGCGAACGGCGCTGCCGACTACGCGATCCCGGGATCGAACAACGAGTTGACGGCAGTCGATCGCGGCGACGTGTGCCTCAATGTGGACGACAACTGGTACGCCACCCACGACGAGCAACCACCGAAGAGCTTGCGGGATCTGCGTGACCCCAAGTATGCGGCGCAGACCGTGCTCCTCGATCCCGGTACGTCATCGCCCGGCCTGGCGTTCCTGCTCACCACCATCGGTGTCTTTCCCCAGGGGTGGCAGCAGTACTGGAAGACGGTGACCGACAACGGTGCCACCGTCGTGTCCGGATGGGAGATCGCATACAACCAGTTGTTCTCGGCAGGCGAGGGCAAGGGCGACAAGCCGATCGTGCTGTCGTATGCGTCGTCGCCGGCGGCCACCCCGGGCACCTCGGCGCTGCTCGACAGTTGCTGGCGGCAGGTCGAGTACGTCGGCGTTCTCAAGGGCACCGACAACGCCGCGGGTGCGCGCAAGCTCGTCGACTTCATGCTCAGCCCCACCCTGCAGGCGGCGCTGCCCTCGTCGATGTATGTGTACCCGGTGCAGAAGGGAACCCCGTTGCCCGACGGCTGGGCGCAACGCGCGCCGGTGCCCTCGTGGACGGTCAGCCTGCCACCCGCGTACGTCGCGCAGAATCGGGAGATGTGGCTGCAGCAGTGGCGCGAGGCCGTCGGACGGTGACCGCCGGACGGCTGGGCGCACTCGCGCTGCGGGTCGTGCCGGCCGCGTTCATCCTGGTCTTCTTCATGTGGCCGCTCGGGGCGCTGGTGAAGCGGGCTGTCGACGTGCGCGCAGGCGTCGGGGTGGGCGAGTTGCTGCGACGAACCCATGCGCTGGATCTGTTGGGGTTCACCCTGTATCAGGCGGCGCTGTCGACCCTGCTCGCCGTGGTGGTCGCCGTGCCCATGGTCTGGTTGATCGCGCGGGTGAACGTGCCGGGCTCGATGCTGATCACGGTCATCGTGACGGTGCCGTTCGTCCTGCCCACCGTGGTGGTCGGTGTCGCGTTCCGGGCGTTGCTCGACGGCCCGCTGGCCTTCGCGGACATCAGTACCGGTCTGTGGCCGATCCTGCTGGCGCATGCCTTTCTCAACGTGGCAGTGATCGCACGTGTCGTCGGGGCCGCGTGGCGGTCGCTGGATCCACGGCTCAGTGAGGCCGCCCAGACGCTCGGCGCGAGTCGGGCGCGGGCCTTCGTCGACGTGGTCGCACCCCGGCTCGTCCCGGCCGTCGGCGCGGCTGCTGCTCTCGTGTTCCTGTTCTGCTCTACGAGTTTCGGCGTGATCATCATTCTGGGCAACGGCGAGATCCGCACTCTGGAGACCGAGATCTACACGCAGGCGATCGGCTACTTCCGTATTCCTGAGGCCGTGGCGCTCTCCATGGTGCAGGTCGTCGTGGTCGTCGTGGCACTACTGCTCACCCGGGTGTTCTCCGAACCCGGCGGCGCCTCCGGTGCCCGACCGGCCGAGACCAGGTTCCGGCCGCATGGCCGTCAGTGGATTGCCGTGGGCGCCGCGCTGATCTGGACCGTCGTCGTGCTGGTGGGACCCATCGCGGTGCTGGCCTTCCGATCGGTGCGGCCCGGTGCCGACGGCGCGTGGACTCTTGACGGCTATCGCGCCCTGTCGGAATCGGTGAACGGGGTGACGCCGCTGGCCACCTTGCGCTACTCACTCGGCACGGCGGCGTTGGCGATGGCCATCGCACTCGTGGTCGGCCTGCTCGCGGCCGTCGCGATGCACCGCTCCCGTGGAGTCTGGGCGGCCGCCGGAACCGTCGTCACGACCATTCCGCTCGGCGTCAGCGCGGTGACCCTGGGCTTCGGCTACCTCATCGTCCTGGCCGCCCTACCGTCCCGGATCGCGAGTTCGCCACTGGTCATCCCGTGCGTCCAGGCGTTGATCGCGATTCCGGTCGTCGTACGTATCGCAGTGCCCGCGCTGATGTCGGTGCCGGGGCGGCTGCGTCAGGCCGCGGCCACCCTCGGTGCGGGTCCGATGCGGGTCTTTCTCACCGTCGACCTGCCGTTGATCGGCCGATCGCTTTGTGCTGCAGGCGGTTTCGCTTTTGTCATGGCGCTCGGCGAGTTCGGTGCGACGAGCTTTCTGGCCCGCGCGGACACCACCACGCTGCCGGTGCTGATCGGTTCGGCGCTCAACCGGCCGGGCGCGGAGAACCTGGCCACCGCGATGGCCGCGTCGATGTTGCTGGTCGGGGTGACCATCCTCGCGGTCGTGGCCGTGGAACTGTTGCGACCACGGAGCGGAGCGGTGCTCTGACATGCTCGAGATCGATGGCGTGTCGGTCCGTTACGGGTCGACGGTGGTCCTCGAGGACCTGAGCTGGACGGTGGGTACATCCGGGTCGGTGGTGACCGCGCTCCTCGGGCCGTCGGGATGCGGCAAGTCGACCCTGATCCGGGCGGTGGCCGGGTTGGAACCGTTGAGCGGCGGAGCGATTCGGTTCGATGACGGCGATCTCGCCGAAGTTGCGGCACATCGTCGCGACTTCGGCGTCGTGTTCCAGGACGGTCAGCTGTTCCCCGGCCGGACCGTCGCATCGAACATCGCGTACGGACTGCGGATGCGACGATGGCCGCGATCGGAGATCCGTACGCGCGTAACGGAGATGCTCGACCTCGTCCGCCTGCCCGACTTCGGTACCCGGCGGGTGGACGAGCTGTCGGGAGGGCAGGCGCAGCGGGTCGCACTGGCCCGTGCGCTGGCCCCGCGGCCACGGTTGCTGCTGCTCGACGAACCGCTCGCGGCTCTGGATCGGCTGCTCCGTGACCAGCTGGCGACCGAGATCGGCGAGATCGTGCGGGCCGCGGACACCCCGACCGTGGTGGTGACCCACGATCACACCGAGGCCGCGCTGATGGCCGACACCATTTCCGTCATGCGGGGCGGGGAACTCGTGCAAACCGCTGTGCCGGAACGACTCTGGTCGCGTCCCGTCGACGAGTGGACCGCCCGGTTCCTCGGTGTGACGACGGTGATCGACGCCGAGATCGTCGGAGGTTCCGCCTCGACCGCCCTCGGCCACGTGTCCGTCGACCTGCCCGACGGGCGAATTCTGCTGGGACTGCGACCCGAGTCGGTGCGCGCAGAGGGCGGCGCTGCTCCGGTCCCGGCGGCTCCGGAACCGGCGGCTCTGAACCCCACGGCTCTGAACCCCACGGCTCCGAACCCCACGGCTCCGAACCCGACTGCACCGAACCCGACTGCTCCGGATCCGACTGCGGCCGGGATCGTCGCGATGGTCGCCGACCTGCCCAGTGGTCGGCGACTGCGGGTTCGGTCGGATGCCGGTGACGTGGACGCGGTCACCTCCGAGCCGGTCGCGATCGGTGACCGGGTGCACCTGAGGGTGGTGCCCGAGCGTGTGGCGGTGATCGGCCCATGAACGAGATCCGCTGCGAGCACGACCCGGTGCGGGATCCGCGCGTGGTCGTCGCGGGCGCCATCATCGACGGCGGTCGTCTGCTGTTGGCGCAGCGTCGCTACCCGGCCGAGGTCGCAGGTCTGTGGGAGTTGCCCGGCGGCAAGGTGGAACCGGGGGAGACCTGGGAGGCCGCGCTCACGCGGGAACTGACCGAGGAGATCGGTGTGACGGTGCGCGTCGGCGCCGCGCTGCGCGCGACGGTCCCGTTGCGGGCCGACCTCAGGCTGATCGCACTGCGTGCCCAGATCGTCGACGGCAGTCCACACCCGTCCGAGCACGAGGCGCTGCGCTGGGTCGATGCCGATGCACTGCGGGCACTCGCGGACGGCGGGCACCTGGTGCCTGCCGACACGGCGTGGGTCGCCGAACTCCTCGAGGACCTCGGGGGCTGACAGCGCGACCGGCGGGCCGGGTGGGCTACTGCTCGGGCGTCGACGGGGGCCGCAGTGCGGCCCGCTGAGCGGGTCACCCGACCGAGTGTGAAAGTATTGCCTCTGTACCCGGGCTGCCCTTTGGTCGCTGTGACGGCGATCTCACGAAGGATTCCGTTACGCTTGACCGGGCCGATCTCGGTCTGAGAACCCGATCCGAAAGACGAGTCAGTGAGCGCTGTCCACAATTTCCGCAACGTCGCGATCGTCGCGCACGTCGACCACGGCAAGACCACGCTGGTCGATGCGATGCTGCGCCAGTCCGGCGTCTTCGGCGAACGCGCCGAGCTCGTCGACCGCGTGATGGATTCCGGTGACCTCGAACGCGAGAAGGGCATCACCATCCTCGCGAAGAACACCGCCGTACACCGTCGTCAGCCCGACGGCACCGAGGTCGTCATCAACGTGATCGACACCCCCGGCCACGCCGACTTCGGCGGCGAGGTCGAGCGCGGCCTGTCGATGGTCGACGGCGTGGTCCTGCTGGTGGACGCATCAGAGGGCCCGCTGCCGCAGACGCGCTTCGTCATGCGCAAGGCGCTGGCGGCGTCCCTGCCGGTCATCCTCGTGGTGAACAAGACCGACCGCCCGGATGCTCGAATCCAAGAGGTCGTCGACGAGAGCCAGGATCTGCTCCTCGACCTGGCCTCCGATCTCGACGACGAAGCGGCCGCCGCGGCCGAGCTCGCGCTGGAACTGCCCGTGCTCTACGCCTCCGGCCGGGCCGGAATCGCCAGCCAGGAGCAGCCCGCCAACGGCGAGGTCCCGGCCGGCGAGAACCTCGACCCGTTCTTCGACGTCCTGCTCGAGCACGTGCCCGCCCCGAAGGGGGATCCCGAGGCTCCGCTGCAGGCGCATGTCACCAACCTCGACGCCTCGGCCTTCCTCGGTCGCCTCGCGCTGGTCCGCATCCACAACGGAACCATGCGCAAGGGTCAGCAGATCTCGTGGTGTCGTGAGGTCGACGGCGAGCCCGTGGTCGAGAAGGCCAAGATCACCGAACTCCTCGCCACCGTCGGCGTCGAGCGCGCACCGGCGGAGTCGGCCGCGGCCGGCGACATCGTGGCAGTCGCGGGCATGCCCGAGATCATGATCGGTGACACCCTCGCCGACCTCGACGACCCCAAGCCGCTCCCGCGGATCACCGTCGACGAGCCGGCGATCTCGGTGACCATCGGCACCAACTCGTCGCCGCTGGCCGGCAAGGTCTCCGGTCACAAGCTCACCGCGCGCATGGTCAAGTCGCGCCTGGATTCCGAACTGGTCGGCAACGTCTCGCTGCGGGTCCTCGACATCGGCCGTCCCGATGCCTGGGAGGTCCAGGGTCGTGGCGAGCTCGCGCTGGCCATCCTGGTCGAGCAGATGCGCCGCGAGGGCTTCGAGCTCACCGTCGGCAAACCCCAGGTGGTCACCCGCAAGGTCGACGGCAAGGTGCAGGAGCCGTTCGAGCACCTCACCGTCGACGTGCCCGAGGAGTATCTCGGCGCGGTCACCCAGTTGCTCGCAGCCCGCAAGGGGCGCATGGAGCAGATGAACAATCACGGCACCGGCTGGGTCCGGATGGAGTTCATCGTGCCCTCGCGCGGTCTGATCGGGTTCCGCACCGACTTCCTCACCGAGACCCGTGGCACCGGCATCGCGAACGCCGTGTTCGACGGCTACGACTCGTGGGCCGGGGAGATCCGGGCGCGTCACACCGGTTCGCTGGTCAGCGACCGCACCGGTTCGGTGACACCCTTCGCGATGATCCAGCTCGCCGACCGTGGCACGTTCTTCGTCGAGCCCGGTGCCGACACCTACGAGGGCATGGTCGTGGGCATCAACCCGCGCGCCGAGGACCTCGACATCAACGTCACCCGTGAGAAGAAGCTCACCAACATGCGGCAGTCGTCCGCCGACGTGATGGAGACACTTGCCAAGCCCATGCAGCTCGAACTCGAGGGCGCGATGGAGTTCTGCGCTGCCGACGAGTGTGTCGAGGTGACTCCGGAGGTCGTGCGGGTGCGTAAGGTTCATCTCGACGCGTCGACCCGCGCCCGGGAACGGTCGCGGGCGAAAACGCGCGATCAGGCGGTCGGATAGGGCAGGGGAATGGCCGTGCCCGGGGTGGCTACGGGCGCATCGTGACCTTGGGGGTACATCTGGTGAGTCGTTGGCATGCGAGATCGATGTCGGCTCGGTTCACAGGGCTGCCGACGATCCGCCGTCACGGCCGGTTGGTCGCGCTCGTCGGAGCGCTCCTGCTGCTGGTCTCGGCATGCATGTCGAACCCGCCACCACCCGTGCGCGAGACGGCTCCACCACCGACACCCACCGAGTACCCGACGGAGAAGACGGTCTACGTCGCCACCGACTCGGTGGGCGGCGGATTCAACCCGCACATCGGAGCCGATCAGGGAATCGTCACCACCGCGGTGGCCGCCATGACACTGCCCAGTGCGTTCCGCCCGGTCGACACACCCGCAGGGGTCGTCTGGCAGCGTCAGGATGCGTTGATCACGTCGGCGTCGGTCACCTCGACGGATCCGTTCACCGTCACCTATCACATCCAGACCAACGCCCAGTGGTCCGACGGTCTGCCGGTCACCGGAGACGATTTCTCCTATCTGTGGCAGCAGATGTCACGCCAACCCAACGTGGTCGCCCCCGCCGGCTACCGCCTGATCGACTCGGTGCAATCCCGGTCCGGCGGCAAAGAGGTCCAGGTGACGTTCGCGCGCCCCTACCCGGCGTGGCGTGAGCTGTTCACCGACCTGCTGCCCAGCCACATCCTGCGCGGGGCGCCTGCGGGTTTCCAGACCGGCATGGACAGCGGAAAACCGTTGTCGGCCGGGCCGTTCGCGATCGTTTCCATCGACCAGACGCGTGACGAGGTGCGCCTGGTGCGCAACGACCGTTTCTGGATGAAGACGCCGACCCTCGATCAGGTGGTGCTGCGGCGGGCCGGGACGGCCTCACAGATGGTCGACTCCGTTCGTTCCGGTGATTCGGCGGTCACTGCCGTCCGGACCGGTCCTGCGACCACCGCCGAGCTCAGCGCGGTGCCCGGCCTGGCGACCCGACGCAACCCGACGTCGCGGGCACTGTCGATCAGCGTCAACGCGCGAACGTCGACCATGCGTTCGTTGCCGACGCGGCGTGCGATCCTGGGGATGATCGACCCGCAACTGGTGACCCTTGCCGGGGCCGGCGACGACAACGTCACCCCGTTCGCGAACACCGTCTTCGCGCCTACCGATCGTGGCTACTTCCCGGTGACCCGGACGCGACCATCGGCGGACACGATCGCCGCCCTGCTGGCCGACGAGGGCTACCAACGCGCCGCGCCGGAATCGGAGCCCCGCGCGTCCACCGCCGCGGGCGCATCGAGCAGTCCGACCGCATCGAGCAGTCCGACCGCATCGAGCCCGTCGACGACCGAATCGTCCTCGAGCGATCCCGGATCGGGAGCCGCTGACGGCGACGTCGCCGTCGAACCGCTGCCCACCGGGATCGCCCCATACCAGAAGGACGGCGAGGACCTCACCGTCCGCGTCGGGGCCATCAGCGGTGACCCGCGGTCGACGTCGGCCGCGGCGAACATCGTCGACCAGTTGCGCGGGCAGGGAGTCCGGGCCGCGGTGGTGGCGCTGCCCAACAGTGAGCTCTACGGCGTCGCGCTGACGAACGCGCGGGTCGACCTCGTCATCGGATGGCAGGGCCTCGGGGTACCGCCGGCCGCCGCGCTGGCCAGCCAGGTCGACTGCGACCAGCCCAAGCCGGGGACGGCCCCCTCGCTGTCCACTCCGCCCACGCCGGCCAGCGTCGCGCCCGGACAGGTCGGAGCCAACGACGACAGCTATGCCAGCAACGTGTCCGGTATCTGCGATCCCGAGCTGATCGGACTGGCGCGCGACGCGCTGTCGGCGGCCGATCCCATCCCGCAGCTGACCGCCGCCGAACCGTTGCTGGCGGCACAGTTCGTCTATCTGCCCGTCTACCAGGACAGCATGTTCGTCGGCGTGACCGACAAGGTGGCGAACGTCCCGCTGTCCGGGCCGATCCAGGTCGCGATCTTCGGCGACACCGTGGCGTGGGAGCAGCGATGACCAACACCGATCGACGCCTGCTCCTGCTGCACGCGCACCCCGACGACGAGACGATCATGACCGGCGGCACGATCGCCCGGTACCTCGCCGAAGGGGTCGATGTCCGGGTCCTGACCTTCACGCTCGGTGAAGAAGGTGAGGTCATCGGTGACGAATGGGCGCAACTGGCCGCGGACGGCGGCGCCGACCAGCTGGGCGGGTACCGAATTCTGGAACTGAGTCGGGCGCTGGCCGCACTGACACCGTCGGGCCGCGAGGCGCTGCGCCCGCGCTTTCTCGGAGGAGCGGGTCACTGGCGTGATTCGGGGATGGCAGGGGCGCCGTCGGCCGAGCACCCGCGCGCGCTCGTACAAGCGGCTTTCGCCGACCTGGTCGCCACGCTCGTCGACGAGATCGTGGATTTCGCGCCGCAGGTCATCGTCACCTACGACAACGCGGGCACCTACGGTCATCCCGACCACAAGCTCGTCCACGAGTCGACGGTGGCTGCGGTGCCGCTCGTGCGTGACCGCCTCGGCGGTGGGGACGTTCCCGGTCCGAAGGTCTACGAGTCGGTCACCGAACGGTCCGCACTCGAGGCCGGGCTGGTGGCTGCGCGCCCGCGGGTGCCCAGCGGCTGGCGACTGCCCGACGTGGCCGAACTGCCCAGCCATCCCGACACCGCGGTGACCACCGAGATCGACATCGCGCCGTACCTCGGTCGGAAGGCGGCCGCGCTCGCTGCGCACGCCACCCAGGTGACGGTCTCCGGCTCCCGAACCGAGTACGCGTTGTCGAACAACATCCTGCAGCCGATCTTCGACCGGGAACACTTCATCCTCACCTCCGAGCCGGCCCATCCTGCGGTCCCGGGCCGCCGGGAGACCGACTTGTTCGCCGGAGTGTCGTGATGCGAGTCATCGACCGAGCCCTGCTGGTGTTCCTGATCATCGACGGCTTCGTGATCGGCGTGATGTCCGTCGCCTTCGCCTACCTGCGTTTCGGCGGGATCGCGATACCGCTGGCCGCGCTGATCGCAGGTGTCGTCAACTGCGTCCTGCTCTGGCTGGCCGCCTGCATCACCGACGGGCCGGTGCGATACCTGCCGCTGCTGGCCTGGCTGCTCGCCCTCGTCGTCGGGGCCCTGCCCGGTCCCGGCGGTGATGTGGTGCTGGTACCCGATGGGGTGTTGATGCTCCCGACCTTGGCGTTGCTGGCGATCGGCGCAGGTCTCCCGGCCGCGCTGGTGTGGTCGGGCCGGTTGCCGATGCCCGACGATGCCTGACCCCGTGACGACGCCGACATCGGGGGCCCGTCGGTGCGGCCGCGCGTGCGGTTAGAGTGAGGGAATGGTCCTGCGGGAGTGGGCTCAGGACGCGCACGCCGCGGTGGAGGAAGCCCGGGAAGCACTGCGTCATGTCTCCGACGACCCGTCCTCGCTCGGCGACGACGAGTGGGTGGCGCTGTTGGGCTCGTCCGGCGCCGAACTCGACGAACTCTGCGCGCTGGCCGACGGAGCCCGGCGACGGGTCATCGGCGGCGACACCCTGACGTTCGTCGTCAATCGTAATCTCGACACCGCGGTGGTCGGTGGCGGCGACGCGGTGCCCTCGCCGGCGGACCTCGTCGCCGAGGCGTGGCGGCTCGGGGCGACCGAGATCTGTCTGCAGGGGCCGCTGCCCGCCGACGCGCCGAGCGATGGATATCTGCGCCTCGTCCGGACCATCCACGATGCGGCGCCGGGCATGCACCTGCACGCCTTCCGACCCCCCGAGGTGCGTGATGCGGCGGCGCGGATGGGTATCCCGATCGCCGACTTCCTGAGTCGTGCCCACGATGCCGGCCTCGGATCGGTGCCGGGCACGGCCGCGCAGGTTCTCGACGACGAGGTCCGGTCCCGCCTCACCGAGGGTGGCGCACCCCCGATCGAGGACTGGATCGACTCGATCGAGACCGCCCACCGGGTGGGACTGTTCTCCACCGCGACACTTCTGTACGGTCACGTCGAGACTCCCCGGCACCAAGTCGCCCATCTGCGGCTGCTCAACGAGATCCAGAGCCGTACCGGTGGTTTCAGTGAGCTGATCCTGATGCCGCTGCTGCCGGCCAATGCGGCGCCGCACCTCGCCGACGTCGCCACCGCGACCGTGTCGCGACGGGAAACGCGTGCGCTGCACGCCGTGGCCCGACTCCTCACGCTGGGGCGGTTCGATCACCTGCAGGTGGCGTGGACCAAACACGACCGGGACACCACCGAACAACTGCTGGGCGGGGGAGTCGACGACATCGGAGGCCTGCTCATCGACGGCGAACTGATGCCAACCGCGGGCCAGGAGGCCGGCCACGTCCTCGAGATCGACGAACTCGTCGACCTTGCGGCGCGCGCGGGACGTACACTGCGCCAACGCAACACCGATTATTCCGATCCCTCGCCCGACCGCCTGCTCCAGATCCCACAGGTGCGTCCATGATCGCCCGCCCGTCAGCGGCTGCACTCGAGGTGGACGTCGCGATCGTGGGCGCCGGATTTGCCGGGATCGGCATGGCCACCCGGCTGGCCCGGAGTGATCGCGAGTCCTTCGTCGTCCTCGAGCGTGCGGATGCCGTCGGGGGCACCTGGCGGGACAACACGTATCCCGGGATCGCCTGCGACATCCCGGCCCATCTCTATTCGTTCTCCTTTCGGCCACCATGGGATTGGGAGACCCTCTACCCGCGCGGCGCCGACATCCAGCGCTATCTTCAGCAGACCGTGCAGGACGAGGGGCTCACGCCACACATCCGGCTCGGCTGTGAACTCGAGCAGGCTCGATGGGACGAGTCCGTGTCCCGGTGGCATCTGGCCACCGGATCGGGGCCCGTGTCCGCCCGGGTTCTGGTGATGGCGGTCGGTCGACTGTCCGAGCCGCACTTCCCCGAGGTCGATGGGATCGAATCCTTCACCGGCACAGTCGTTCACACCGCGCAATGGCGTGACGACCTGCTCTCCGGCGGCGAGCGGATCGGCGTCGTCGGTACCGGTGCGTCCGCGGTCCAGGTCATCCCGCACCTCGCCGAGGGTGCCGAGGAGCTCGTCGTGTTCTCGCGCACACCGCCCTACGTCGTTCCCCGCGACGATCGGGTGATCTCCGAAGAGGAGCGCGCCGAGTTGCGCATCCCGGAGAACGCGGACTCGCTGCGCGACCGGATGCTGGTCGACGCCGACAAGGCGTTCCGGCAACGACTCGGCCTGCATCCCGACATCGACGTGATCCGTGACCGCGCCCTGGGTCATCTCCGCGACCAGATCAGCAGCCCGGCATTGCGCACCGCGCTCACCCCCGACTACGAGATCGGCTGCAAGCGAATCCTGCTCAGCGACGACTTCTACCCGGCGCTGCAACGTCCCAACGTGGTCTTCGAGGCGAGCGCCCTGGAATCGGTGGTCGAGTGCAAGGCGCGGGCGATGAGCGGCCAGACCTACGACCTGGACGTGTTGGTGATGGCGACCGGGTTCCAGGCCGGCCGACCGCCGGCGGCGGTGCGGATACGGGGTCGTGGTGACCGCGTACTGGCCGAGCACTGGTCCGACGGCATGGTGTCGTACGCCTCCACGGCCGTGAGCGGGTTCCCGAACATGTTCGTGCTCGACGGTCCCAATGCCGCGCTCGGCCACAACTCCGCGATCTACATGATCGAGACACAGCTCGACTACGTTCTCGGTGCACTGGACTACCTGGGCGACAGCGGAAGTCGGTCTCTCGAGGTGTCGGCTGCGGCAGAGGCGGCCTACACCAGGGAGATCGACGAACGCAGCGCCTCGACGGTGTGGCTGACCGGATGTGACAGTTGGTATGTGGACCCCGGCAGCGGACGGCTCACCCTGCTGTGGCCGGGCACCGCGGCGTCGTTCCGAGAACGCAACGGTGCCTTCGACCCACAGCCGTACCTGGTCGCACCGCGACACCCCGACCCTAAGGATCAGCACGGATGACCGATGCCGTATCGACCGCGTCCGCACTGGCGGCGGCGCGATCCGGAGAACAACTCGACACCGCGCAGGCGACCGCCCTGCTCGCCGCTTCCGGCGACGATCTGGTCGAGCTGCAGGCGATTGCCGGCGCGGTCCGCGACGCCGGTCTGGCCGAGGTGGGCCGGGCGCGGCAGATCACCTACTCCCGCAAGGTGTTCATCCCGTTGACCCGACTGTGCCGTGACCGCTGCCACTACTGCACCTTCGTCACCGTGCCGGGCAAACTCGCCCGCGACGGGCACGGGATGTACCTGGAGATCGACGAGGTGCTCGAGATCGCCCGCGAGGGCGCACTTCTCGGCTGCAAAGAGGCGCTGTTCACCCTCGGCGACCGACCCGAGGCGCGGTGGGCGCAGGCGGGTGACTGGCTCGCGGCGCGCGGCTACGCCTCCACATTGGAGTACGTTCGCGCGGCGGCGGTGGCGGTACTCGAGGAGACCGGCCTGCTCCCGCATCTCAACCCGGGAGTCATGAGCGCCGAGGAGATGCGGCGCCTCCGTCCGGTCGCGCCGTCGATGGGGATGATGCTGGAGACCACCTCGCGGCGGCTGTTCACCGAGAAGGGCCAACCTCACTACGGTAGCCCCGACAAAGATCCGACGGTTCGGCTGCAGGTACTGGAAGATGCCGGTGCCGAACGGATTCCGTTCACCACCGGAATCCTGGTTGGTATCGGCGAGTCGCTGGTCGAACGCGCCGAGTCCCTCCTGTCGATCGCGGACGTGCACCGCAGGCACGGCCACATCCAGGAGGTCATCGTGCAGAACTTCCGCGCCAAGCCGGACACGGCGATGCGCGGGAACCCGGACGCCGAGATGACCGAGTTCCTCGCGGCCGTCGCGGTGGCGCGCGTCGTGCTGGGACCGCACATGCGGGTGCAGGCGCCACCGAACCTGGTGTCCGCCGAGGAATGCGCGGCGCTCATCGCGTCGGGTATCGACGACTGGGGTGGGGTCTCGCCGTTGACGCCCGATCACGTCAATCCCGAGCGCCCCTGGCCCAACCTCGACGCGCTCGCCGAGATCACCGCGGCGACCGGCCACACGCTGACCGAGCGCATCACGGCGCAGCCCCCGTACGTTCTCGGCCGGACAGAATGGATCGATCCGTCACTGGCCGATCACGTCGGCGCGGTCGCCGACCCGGCGACCGGCCTGGCCGCAGCAGTGATCCCGCAGGGACGTCCCTGGCCCGCGGTCGCCTGACCCGCCGACAGAACCCGACCTCGCGCCGACAGAACCCCAGATCCCGCCGACAGAACCCCAGATCCCGCCGACAGAACCCGACCTCGCGCCGACAGAACCCCAGATCCCGCCGACAGAACCCCAGATCCCGCCGACAGAACCCGACCTCGCGCCGACAGAACCCGAGTTCGCGCCGAGAGAACCCGGCGCGGGTCAGGAAATAGCGGTGGGCAACGCCCGGAGCGCTTCGTAGCCGCCCACCACATCGGTGGCGCGGTGCAGACCGAGTTGTTGCAGCGAGGCCGCGGCCAGGCTCGAGGTGTACCCCTGTGAGCACAGGATGATCCACCGCACGTCATGATCGACGGCCTCCGGTACCCGGGCATCGCTCGCCGGGTCACACCGCCATTCGAGGACATTGCGTTCGATGACCAGTGCTCCGTCGGCCTCACCCTCGGCGGCGCGCTGGGCGGCCGGTCGGATGTCGACGAGGACGCCACCCGCGGCCACCTCTGCCGCGACCGCGGCAGCGTCGAGACGTACCAGTCGGTCACGCGCTTCGAGAAGCAGATCGTCGATGGTCGGCATCAGGGTCACTCCGGTTCGTCGGTCAGTTCGGTGCGGGTGCGTCGCAGCGTGTGATGGTCGGTCACCGCGTAGTAGGACATCGCCGTCAGCGGCGGGGAGTACGCGTGCACACTCAACGTCGGCGTCACGGGTTCGGCCAGGGTATCGGGCGATGCCGAGGGCGTGACGGTCAGCGAGTCATGTCGTTGCACATCATGCACCCAGCCCAGCGGAAACGAGGCCTGATCACCCGCGGTCAGGATACGCAGTGTCAGGTCGTGGCCGGTCCACCGATACTCGCGCAGCGCGCCGCTCAGAACAGTCAGGGCGCCCAGTGACCCGGCGTGATCGTGCAGTTCGGTCGACCGGTCCGGCGTCCAGCTGATGAGCCACAGATCGAGATCGTCGTCCGACTCCAGTCGGGTCGCCCAACGTTCGACCGGATCCCATCGGTGTGGGAGCAGATCGTCATAGGCACCGTCGATGACGTCGGCGACGCCCTGGTCGGTGATACGGAGCAGATCGGCCGGGCGCAGCCGCGTCGGCAGGTTCGCGGTACGGGCCTGGGTCGGATCGAACCGGGGGTGGTGAGAATCCGGACGTCGCAACGTGGTGGTCATGGGGTCCTTCGAGTGGGGTCAACGGGGACGGTGTCAGGTCGGACGGCCCGGACACATCGCGCTGCGGACCCCACCGATGGGTGCGTGTTCTCTCACGTGTCCCAGGTTCGCTGCACGATCCCGCGACGTCGAGAGTTCGACGCCGGCTGATCACAACCTCGGTCCGGCAGTGTGATCCCCGTTACGCCCTGCCGGGCGAATGGGGGCGGGGGTCGGTGACCTCTTCGGGCGCCCGATACTCTTGGGGGCGGACTGCTGTGCAACCGACCCGATGATCGGGGGTCGCCGCGTGGTTCGAGACGAGGCGCGACCAGCCCACGCGCCGTGCCGACAGCGACGCCGCGGCAGCGATCGCGGGAGGCCAGCGAGTTTGCAGCGAAGGAGAGTGTGGTGACGTACATCATCGCGGAGCCCTGTGTGGATGTTCTGGACAGGGCCTGCGTCGAGGAATGCCCGGTGGATTGCATCTACGAGGGTGGCCGGATGCTCTACATCCAGCCCGACGAGTGCGTCGACTGCGGAGCCTGCGAGCCCGTGTGCCCGGTGGAGGCGATCTTCTACGAGGATGATGTGCCCGACGAGTGGGAACCGTACGTCAGCGCCAACGCCGACTTCTTCGACGATCTGGGGTCGCCGGGCGGCGCCAGCAAGGTCGGCAAGACCGAACACGATCCTGCGTTCATCAAGGGCCTGCCCCCGATGAACGAAGAGGAATGATCTCCGGCCAGTGAACACGCCTGGGTTTGCGACACGTCGCCGGGTCAGCGCCATCCTCCCCGATTTCCCCTGGGACACCATCGGAGCGGCCCGGACACGTGCGACCGCACATCCCGGCGGCATCGTCGACCTGTCGGTCGGGACTCCGGTCGACCCGGTCGATCCGATCATCCGTGACGCTCTGGCCGCATCATCGGAGTTCCCCGGCTACCCGACGACGATCGGTACCACCGAACTGCGGGAATCCGTGGTTGCCGCCATGGAACGACGCTACGGTGCGTCAGGTCTCGACGAATCGGGAGTGCTGCCGGTCATCGGGACCAAGGAGGCGATCGCCGGGATCGTGTCGACGCTCGGCATCGGTGCCGGCGACGTCGTGGTGATTCCCGAGATCGCCTATCCCACATACGAGGTCGGCGCACTCCTGGCGGGCGCGACGCCGGTCCGGGCCGACTCGACCGTGCAGTTGGGCCCGATGTCTCCGGCGCTCGTCTTCCTCAACTCGCCGTCGAACCCCACCGGCAAGGTGCTCGGCGCCGACCACCTGCGCAAGGTGATCGCGTGGGCCCGCGAGCGCGGCGCGATCGTGGTGTCCGACGAGTGCTATCTGGGTCTCACCTGGGAGGGCGAAGCATATTCGATCCTCGATCCGCGTGTGAGCGACGGTGACCACACGGGCCTGATAGCGGTGCATTCGCTGTCCAAGGTGTCGAACCTGGCGTCCTACCGCGCGGGATTCCTCGCCGGCGACCGGGAACTGATCGCCGAACTGCTCGCGGTCCGCAAGCACGCCGGGATGATCGTCCCATTCCCCATCCAGGGTGCGATGGTGGCCGCGCTCGACGACGATGTCCACGCGGACGCTCAGCGCGAGCGCTACCGGGCCCGGCGTGCGCTGTTGCTCGACGCGGTCGGCGACGCCGGGTTCCGTGTCGATCATTCCGAGGCCGGCCTGTACCTGTGGGCCACCCGCGACGAGGACAGCCGGACCACTCTTGACTGGCTTGCCGAACGCGGCATCCTGGTGGCCCCGGGCGACTTCTACGGTCCAGCCGGATCACGCCACGTCCGTATGGCGCTCACCGCGACCGACGAGCGAATCGCCGCCGCCGCCGAGCGGTTGCGCGGCTAGCGACTCGTCGGCGGCGACTCAGTTCTTGTGCAGGGCCTCGTTGAGTGCGATGCCGTCACCCTTCCATCCGACGACCTCGACGGCCCCGGTGAGGCTGTTGCGGCGGAACAGCAGGTTCGACTGCCCGGCCAGCTCGCGGGCCTTGACCGACGAGCCATCCGGTCCGGTGACCTTGGTACCGGCGGTCACGTACAGGCCCGCCTCGATCACGCAGTCGTCGCCGAGGGGGATGCCGCAGCCCGAATTCGCGCCCAGCAGACAGCGCTTGCCGAGGGAGATGATCTCCTTGCCGCCGCCGGACAGCGTGCCCATGGTGGAGGCGCCACCGCCGATGTCCGAACCGTCGCCGACGACGACGCCCGCGGAGATCCGCCCCTCGACCATCGAGGATCCGAGAGTGCCCGCGTTGTAGTTGACGAATCCCTCGTGCATGACGGTGGTACCCGGCGCGAGGTGTGCGCCGAGGCGCACCCGATCCGCGTCGCCGATGCGTACGCCGCCGGGCAGGACGTAGTCGACCATGCGCGGGAACTTGTCCACGCTGTAGACGGTGACGGGGCCGCGGGCGCGCAGTCGCGCGCGGGTGGACTCGAAACCGTCGATGGGGCAGGGGCCGTGATTGGTCCAGACGACGTTGGTCAGCAGACCGAAGATGCCTTCGAGGTTCGTCGAATGCGGGGTCACGAGTCGGTGCGAGAGCAGGTGCAAACGTAGGTACACGTCGTAGGCATCGGTCGGCGCGGCCGACAGGTCGGAGATCGAGGTGCGCACGGCGACGGTTTTGACGCCGCGTGCGGCGTCGGTACCGACGAGGTCGCGCAGCTCACTCGGGACGCCGTCATCGTCGAGCGTGACGGTCTCCGACATGGTGGGACTGTTCAGCTCGGGCTCGGGAAACCACACGTCGAGGACCACGCCCGGGTCGGCGGACCCCCCGTTGGTCACCGTGGCAATACCGGTTGCGAAAGCGCCATTAGTCGTCACGGGAGGACAGCCTACCGGGATGGTGGATACTCGATGCCATGACCGTCTCGCCCGGTTCCGAGACGATGGGACGGGTGGCCGACGGTGCACCCGTCTATCGGGAACGTCGGCTCGCCGACGTGGCAGGCACTCTGTGGGCCACCCGGCACGATGCCGGTTGCGCGCTGGTCCTGCCCGATGGCTGTATGGACCTCATCTGGACCGGCAGTCGGCTCCTGGTCGCCGGGCCCGACACACGGCCACACCCTTATCGGTCGGAGGTGCCCGAGCAGATGGTCGGTCTCCGGCTCGATCCCGGCGTCGCGCCCGGTGTGCTCGGTGTGCCCGCCGAGGAACTCCGCGATCGGCGCGTGGAGCTGGCCGACCTGTGGCCGCACGGGCAGGCTCGGCGCTGGGCGGAGATGATGGCCGACGCCGACGATCCATCCGTCGTCCTCCACCGGTTGGCGGGGCTACGCCGATGGGAGCGTCCGGCGTGGCTCGCGCCGGTGGCCTCGGCGTTGACCGACGGCATCAGTGTGGACGACTGTGCCGACCGGGTCGGGGTGTCGCCTCGCACACTCCACCGCCACTCGGTCCGCTACTTCGGGTATGGGCCCAAGACGTTGCAGAGGATTCTGCGGCTGCGGGCCGCGATGGCGGATCTGGCAGCCGGACAGGATATCTCAGCGGTCGCGTTCCGCCGCAACTTTGCCGATCACCCGCACATGCATCGGGAGTTCCTCGAGCTCGCCGGCCGCGGACCGGCGACCTTCGTGCTCTGATCGACCGGTGCCTCAGCCGAGCGCGCAGTAGAGGTCGACGGGATTGCCGTCCGGATCGACGACGACGGCGTAACGCTGGCCCCAGACGGCGTCGAAGGGGTCGAGCTGGGACCGGTGGCCCGCCGCGACGAGTCGTCGGCGCTGTGCGTCGACGTCGGCGGGTGTCGCGCATTCGAACGCCAGCGCCATGCGATGCCCGCCGGTCGGCTCGGACCAATCCGGGGTGAACGATGACACCACGTCGCGGGTGTCGAACATGATGCGCATCGCGCCGACAGATGTTTCGGCGTGCGGGGCCTCCTCGGCTCCGTCGGGAAACGTCAGGCCGCAGAGCCGGTAGAACGCGACGGCGCCGGCCATGTCGGCCGTGACGATGGACAGGGCGTTGAGAGTGGGTCGTGGACCGTTGTCGGAACTCATGGCGCCGACGCTAGTAGGCGATCATCGTGTCGTCTTGAATGTTTCGGACAACCTGTCGGCGAGGGAGCGGATCCCGCACCGCAGTGCGAGCACTGGACCGTGTGGGTTCCGTGCCCCATCGGGACGATGGGCAGGCCCCGGATAGGTGCGAGACCGTGGTATCTCGTCCAACGTGGGGTCAGTTGGCGAACACGCAGTCGACCGCGGCCTCGAGGACGGTAGATTGGGCGATGCTTCTGTCGGCGATGGTCAGGAGGCCACATGATCCGCGGCATGCACGGCATGTTCTATTCGTCCGAGGCGGCGGCGCTTCGTGACTTCATCAAGGACAAACTCGCTCTGCCCGCGAACGACACCGGGGGCGGTTGGCTCATCTTCGACGCGCCCGAGGCCGATCTCGGTGTCCATCCGACCGACGAGAACGGCCCGCCGTCGGGGACCGCGGACATCTCGTTCTACTGCGACCAGATCGAACAGACCGTCGCGGACCTGAAGGGCCGTGGCGTCGAGTTCATCGATGAGATCGCCGACCACGGATACGGTCTCGTCACCCATTTCACGGTGCCGGGTGATTTCACCGTCCAGCTGTACGAACCCAGATACGAGAAGTGATCGGCGAGCATCGGGCGCTACGGTGAACAGATGACCGCCACCGACCTCGACCTGCACGGCGACCCCGTCGAACTGACCGCGGCGCTCGTCGACATCGAGAGCGAGTCGCGCAACGAGACCGCCATCGCCGACGCTGTCGAAGCCGCCCTGCGTTCCCAGACAACCGGTTTCGAGATCATCAGGCACGGCAACCGCGTCCTCGCCCGTACCGATCGCGGGTGTGCCAGCCGCGTGGTCCTCGCCGGACACCTCGACACGGTGCCGGTGGCGGGCAACCTCCCGCATCGCCGCACCACCGAGCCCGACGACGGCGAGGTGCTGCACGGGTGCGGCACGGTCGACATGAAGTCCGGGGATGCTGTGTTCCTCCATCTCGCCGCGACGATGGCCGAACCGGCGCACGACCTGACCCTGATCTTCTACGACTGCGAGGAGATCGCGGCGAAATACAACGGTCTCGGTGTGATCGAGCGCGAGTTGCCGCAGTGGCTGACCGGCGACGTCGCGATCCTCGGGGAACCGACCTCGGGCCTGATCGAGGCCGGGTGCCAGGGCACTCTGCGGGTCCGGATCTCGGCGAGCGGCGTGCGGGCACATTCGGCCCGATCCTGGATGGGCGACAACGCGATCCACAAACTGGGCGGGGTGCTGACCACATTGTCGGCTTATGATCCGCGCACCGTCGACATCGACGGCTGCGAGTATCGGGAAGGGCTGTCGGCGGTGGCCGTCGCCGGGGGCGTCGCCGGCAACGTCGTACCCGACGAAGCCTACGTCGACGTCAACTTCCGGTTCGCGCCGGATCGTGACGTCGAGCAGGCGACCGATCATGTTCGCGAGGTGTTCGCCGCTCATCTCGACGGTGGCGAACTGGGGTTCGACGTCACCGACGCCGCGGCCGGAGCGCTTCCGGGACTGGCGAATCCGGCGGCAGCAGCACTGGTCGAGGCGGCCGACGGCAGGTTTCGCGCCAAGTTCGGGTGGACCGACGTCTCGCGGTTCTCGGCACTGGGCATTCCGGCGGTGAATCTCGGTCCCGGGAATCCGAGTCTGGCCCATCGCGTCGACGAGCGCGTCCCGGTCGAACAGATCGGTCAGGTCTCCGACCTGCTCCGGTCGTTTCTCTCGGGGTAGTGGACTCGGCGTCGTGCACTAGCGTGAAGGCATGTCCGACACGCATTCCGATCCCGCCGCCGAGCCGGGTCGACATCGCGCCGACGTTCCGGCCACATCCGATCTGGAGACCTGTTACGTCGGTCCCGTCCGAGTCATTCGTGAGCCCGGTGATGCGGGTCCGACCACCGATCGCAGACTCCTGGAGTGGGTCGACCCACGGGACAAGGATCTGCGGGCCGAACGGACCACGCGGGATGCGTGGCGCGTACTGCGGATCCAGTCCGAATTCGTCGCCGGTTTCGACGCGATGAGCGAGGTGGCCGAGGCGGTCACGGTCTTCGGCTCGGCGCGACTCGTCCCCGGCAGCGACGACTACGACCTCGCCGTCCGGCTCGGCCGGGCACTCGGTGAGGCCGGCTACGCGGTGATCACCGGGGGAGGACCGGGCGCGATGGAGGCCGCCAACCGAGGAGCCTGGGACACCGATGCACAGTCCATCGGCCTCAACATCGAGTTGCCGTTCGAGCAGCACCTCAACGAGTGGGTGGATGTCGGCATGCATTTCCGCTACTTCTTCGTTCGTAAGACCATGTTCGTCAAATACGCACAAGCGTTCGTCTGCCTCCCGGGCGGCTTCGGCACGCTGGATGAGATGTTCGAGGCGTTGACGCTGGTACAGACGAAGAAGGTGGTCAGGTTCCCGATCGTGCTCATCGGACGCGACCACTGGGCCGGTCTCGTCGGCTGGATGCGTGATGTGCTCCTGGCCAAGAAGATGATCTCCACCGACGACCTCGACCTGCTCTACGTCGTGGACGAGCCGTCGGAGGCGGTCGACATCATCGCCGCCGCCGCGTCGGGACGGGCCGGTCGATGAGCGCGATCTGTGTCTACTGCGCGTCGGGACCGGTCGCCGGCGAGTACCTCGATCTCGCGGCCGAGCTGGGTGCCGCACTGGCGGCCGAGGGACACACCGTGGTCTCCGGTGGCGGCAACATCTCGATGATGGGTGCGCTGGCCGAGGCCGCGCGGGCGGCCGGGGGCTCGACGGTGGGCATCATCCCGCGAGCGCTGATGGAACGCGAGGTCGCCGATCTGGGAGCCGACGAGCTGGTGGTCACCGAGACCATGCGCGAACGCAAGCGACTGATGGACGAACGGGCCGACGGTTTCATCACGCTCCCCGGCGGCATCGGGACGCTCGAGGAACTCTTCGAGACCTGGACCGGCGGAGTCCTGGGCATGCACGCGAAGCCGGTCGTGCTCCTCGACCCGTTCGAGTTCTACGAGCCGCTGCTGTCCTGGCTGGACGATCTGCGTGGACGGGGCTTCGTCGCCCAGCGCGCGCTGGACCGGCTCCTCGTCACCGATTCCATACCAAAGGCCATCGAGTTTGCTACTGCTCGGTAAGGTGGGGCGAGCAGTCCGTCAACGCGCGTTGTCAGAATGCTCTCGACCAGTGCGAACACGAGGATGTGGGGTTTGATGCCGAGCAACGACACTCAGGAGGCCGTGGGTCTGACCGATCTGATCCGAGGCGTGATCAAGATGGCGCCTGATGCGCCGAACATGATCAAGCACGCATCGGGCCTCGTCCACCGACCGCCGGAGGCCAAGCGGACGATCGGATCGGTCTTCCAGAAGCTTGCCGCGGCCCATCCCGATCGTCCGTTCATCCGCTTCGAGGGACGTTCGGTGACCTACGGCGAGGTCAATCGTCGGGTCAACCGGTACGCCGCACTGCTCACCGACAACGGCGTCGGATCCGGCGATGTGGTCGCCATCCTGTCCAAGAACAATCCGACGGACCTGATGCTGATGCTGGCCACGGTCAAACTGGGCGCCGTCGCCGGCATGCTGAACTACAATCAGCGCGGAAAAGTTCTGTCGCACAGCGTATCTCTGCTCGATGCCAAAGTGCTCGTGCACGACCCGGACTGCGCCGAGGCGTTCGAGTCGATCCCTGCCGACGTACTTCCCCGGCACGTCTTCGACTTCGCGGAGTTCGACGGCGCGGCCGAGGGGCGATCGGAGGAGAACCCCGCCGTCACCGCGAGCCTGCCGGCGTCGACGAAGGCGTTCTACATCTTCACGTCGGGCACCACCGGCATGCCCAAGGCCAGCGTGATGAGCCACAACAGATGGCTGGCCAATCTCTCCGGCATCGGCGGCCTCGCGGTCCGACTGCGCCACAGCGACACCATGTACGTCCCGCTGCCGCTGTACCACAACAACGCGTTGTCGGTGTCGCTCGGCTCGGTGCTGGCCTCGGGTGCCTGTATCGCGATCGGCCGATCGTTCTCGGCATCCAAGTTCTGGGATGACGTCATCCTCAACCGGGCGACGGCGTTCTGCTACATCGGCGAGCTGTGTCGCTATCTGCTGGCGCAGCCGGAGAAACCCACCGACCGGCAGCATGCCGTCAGGGTGATCATCGGCAACGGGATGCGGGCCGAGATCTGGGACGAGTTCGCCGAGCGATTCGGCATCGAGCGCATCGTCGAGTTCTACGGCGCCAGCGAACTGAATCTCGCATTCGTCAACGCCTTCAGTGTCAAACGCACCGCAGGCTTCTGCCCGCTCCCGCACAAGATCGTCGAGTACGACGACGACGGTGAACCCCGGCGCGACGAAACCGGGCGCCTGACCGAAGTGGGCAGGGGCGGTACCGGATTGTTGATCGCGGAGATCAGTGAACGGGTGCCGCTCGACGGCTACACCGACGCCGAGGCCACCGAGAAGAAAGTGATCCGAGACGCCTTCAAGGACGGCGACGCCTATTTCAACTCCGGTGACCTGGTGCGCGACCAGGGATTCGCGCACATCGCATTCGTCGACCGCCTGGGCGACACCTTCCGCTGGAAGGGTGAGAACGTCGCCACCACCGAGGTCGAGGGGGCGCTGGACTCGTTCGGTCAGATCGCCCAGTCCGTCGTCTACGGCGTCGAGGTCGAGGGAGCGGACGGCAAGGCGGGGATGGCGGCGGTCAAGGTGCGCGACGGCGCCGAACTCGATCCCGCGAAGCTCGCCGACCATCTCCACGACCATCTGCCGTCCTACGCGGTGCCGTTGTTCATCCGGGTCGTCGACGACTTCGAACAGACCTCCACCTTCAAGAGCCGCAAGGTCGAGCTCCGCGACCAGGGATTCGACAAGACCGATGGCGACCCGGTGTACGTGTTGGCAGGTCGCGAGAAGGGATACGTCGACTTCTACGACGACTATCCGGCCGACGTGGCGAACGCGAAGGCACCGAAAGGCTGAGCCTTCCGGTTCTCGGCGGATGCCGAGCGCGCGGAGGTGTCCGGGTTGCCGGTCGTCGAGTGGGTGACGAGCGCAGCGGAGGGCCGGGTGCAGGCCCCTCGTTACCCTGGGAGCCATGCTCTCGACGTTGTGCGGCAAACCCGTCGCCACCGACCGCGCTCTGGTCATGGCCATCGTCAATCGGACACCTGACTCCTTCTACGACAAAGGCGCGAGCTTCACCGACACCGCCGCACAGGCGCGGATCGAACAGGTTGTCGCAGAGGGTGCCGACATCATCGACGTCGGCGGCGTGAAGGCCGGGCCGGGCGACGAGGTGGACGCCTCCACCGAGACCGAACGGGTGGTCCCGATGATCGGGTGGATCCGTGACCGGTTTCCCGGCGTCCTCATCAGCGTGGACACGTGGCGCAGCGAGGTGGCCGAGCGGGCCTGCGACGCGGGTGCCGATCTGATCAACGACACCTGGGCCGGCTTCGACGCGGATCTGGTGAAGGTGGCGGCGGCGCGCGGCGCCGGGATCGTGTGCTCGCACACCGGTGGGGCCACCGTGCGCACCCGCCCGCACCGTGTCGCCTACCGCGATGTCGTCGCCGATGTTGTGGCCGATGTCACCGCAGCGGCCGATCGGGCCGTCGAGGCGGGGGTCGCGCGTGATTCGATCGTGATCGATCCGACACATGATTTTGGCAAGAACACCCATCACGGGCTCGCCTTGTTACGTCAGGTGAACGTTCTTGTTAATACCGGCTGGCCAGTGCTTATGGCGCTGAGCAACAAGGACTTTGTAGGGGAGACTCTGGGTGTGGACCTCGACGACCGGCTGGAGGGAACCTTGGCCGCGACCGCTCTGAGCGCCGCCGCAGGCGCACGGATCTTTCGCGTCCACGAAGTTGCCGCCACCCGCCGCGTGGTCGACATGGTCGCTGCCATCGCGGGGACACGACCGCCCGCCCGAACAGTCAGGGGACTCGCATGACCGAACAGGTACGTCGAACCCAGGCGCGTCGCAAGGCGACCGTCACCAACAATCGCGACAAGACGACCATCTGGCCGACACCCGCCGACACGTTGGGGGCCAAACAGCAGTGGGCGGCCACGAACACCTGGGAGCAGCCCGACTGGACGATCGACGAACTCGTCGCCGCCAAGAACGGCCGGACCGTGTCGGTCGTTCTGCCCGCGCTCAACGAGGAGGAGACGGTGGCCGATGTCATCGCCTCGATCCGGCCGCTGTACGGGACCCTCGTGGACGAACTGATCGTCGTGGACTCCGGGTCCACCGACGCCACCGCGGAGCGCGCGGAGGCCGCCGGAGCGACGGTCGTCAGCCGAGAGGACGCGGTGCCCGAACTCGAGCCCGTGAAGGGCAAGGGTGAGGTGCTGTGGCGGTCGATCGCCGTGGCGACCGGCGACATCATCGCGTTCGTCGACTCCGACCTGATCGACCCGGACCCCATGTTCGTGCCCAAGATGCTCGGACCGCTGTTGATCGATCCGAGGATCCAGCTCGTGAAGGGCTACTACCGACGCCCGCTGCGCACCGGCGGTCAACACGACGCCAACGGCGGCGGCCGGGTCACCGAGCTCGTCGCGCGTCCGCTGTTGGCCTCCCAGCGGCCGGATCTGACCGGCGTGCTGCAACCGCTCGGCGGCGAGTACGCCGGTACCCGTGAGCTGCTCTCGTCGGTGCCCTTCGCACCCGGTTACGGCGTCGAGATCGGACTGCTGATCGACACCTTCGACCGCTACGGACTCCAGGGCATCGGTCAGGTGAACCTCGGGGTGCGGACCCATCGGAATCGTCCGCTGATCGAATTGGGTGTGATGAGCCGACAGATCGTCGGGACCTTGATGCGCCGCTGCGGGATCGAGGACTCGGGTGTGGGTCTGACCCAGTTCACAGCGGAGCCGGACGGATCGTTCACACCGCACACCACCGAGGTCTACCTCGAAGACCGTCCGCCGATGGACAGCATCCTCACCGCTGAGTCCGGTGACGCGGAGATGGCATCCTGACGCTGCCGCGCTGACGTGGTTGTGGCGTCCGTCTGCCACTATGGGTGCCATGCAGACGATGCTGCTGTATCTGCTGATCATGGCCGTGGTGGTGGTCGCAGTCTTCGCCCTGGTGTGGTTCGTCTTCGGCCGTGGCGAGGATCTTCCGCCGCTGGAGCGTGGGACCACCCTGACGCGTCTGCCGCGCGCCGGTATCACCGGTGCCCACGTCCGCGCGCTGGTCTTCCGGCAGACAGTGCGCGGCTATGCACCCGCCGAGGTCGACTGGGCCATGGAGAAACTCGCCCGCGAACTCGACGAACTCCGTGCCGTCGTGCTCGACCTGCAGGCACGCGAGGACGCCGATTCCCCGGCCACCGGAGGCGAACCCGGCCGACGGTGACCGGGCGGGACACGACACGTTCGCGCACGTGTGCGCAGGGGCGGACCCGGCCACCACGTATCATTGTCCTGGCGCTTGCAGCATTTTCGACCGATGCTCCAGGTGTCGTTCCACATCGTGTGGCGGATGCTCTGAAGGGAGTTCGAGAATGGCGGCAATGAAGCCACGTACTGGGGACGGCCCCCTCGAAGCGGCCAAGGAAGGACGTGGAATCGTTGTCCGGATTCCGATCGAGGGCGGGGGACGTCTGGTCGTCGAGCTGACCGCCGACGAGGCCGCGGCATTGGGTGAGGAACTGCGCGGGGTCACCGGCTGAGCACAGAGGGGTATTCGGGCCGAGGCCTGCGTGACGTCGAATCCGCGCTGTGGTGTCCGGTCTGCTCCGCCGGCCTTTCGGTCACCGCCGACGATCGGTCGCTGAGCTGCGCGGCGTCTCATCGATTCGACATCGCCCGGCAGGGATATGTCTCACTCCTCGACGGTCGGTCGACGGCCCACCTCTCCGACACCGGGCCGATGGTCGCGGCCCGGCGTCGGGTCCATGAGGTCGGCCTGTTCGATCCGGTGGCCGAGGCCGTCGCCGACACGGTGGAGGCCACCATCGCCACCGGGGGGCCGGACATGGTCCTCGATGCGGGGGCCGGAACCGGCCACTATCTCCGCGCCACCCTCGATCGACGTGACGAGATGCGTGGCATCGGGCTCGATCTGTCGAAGTACTGCGCCCGCACGATCGCGCGGTCCCATCCCCGTGCCGCCGCCGTGGTCGCCGATGTCTGGCGCCCGCTACCGGTCCGCTCGGGAGCCATCGGTGTTGTGCTGTCGGTGTTCTCACCACGCAACCTGAGCGAGTTCGCGCGGATCCTGGCCCCCGCCGGGGTGATGGTGGTGGTGACGCCCAACCCCGATCACCTGGCCGAGATCATCGGCCCGATGGGCATGCTCACCGTCGGCGAGAACAAAGACCAGCGTCTGCACACCGCCCTCGCCGAGGACTTCACCGTCGTCGAGGAGAGCGTCGTACGGCGGTCCCACGCGGTGGACGCCGCGGTGATCGCGGACGTCGTCGCCATGGGGCCGTCCGCGTTTCACCGCTCAGAGGCGCAGATCCGGTCTGCGGCCCAGTCGCTCGCCGCGGGCAGCACAATCGATCTGACCGTGTCGGTCACGGTCACGACCTGCCGGCCACAGGACAGACGCGAGGTCAGCGCAGGGTGATCCGGTAGACCTCGAGCGTCTGCTCGGCGATCGACGCCCACGAGAACTCCGACTCGGCGCGTTCTCTGCCCGCGCTGCCCATGGCCTGCGCGGCCGCCGGATCGCCGACCACCGCATTGACTGCCTCGGCGAGTCCCATCTCGAACCCTCGGGGATCGACCGGGTCATAGGCCACCAGCCGTCCACTGACCTCGTCGCGGACGACCTCGGGAATTCCGCCGACCGCCGACGCGACCACCGCGGTGCCGCACGCCATCGCCTCGAGATTGACGATCCCGAGTGGCTCGTAGATCGACGGGCACAGGAAAACTGTTGCTGCGGTGAGAATTTCGCGAATTCGCGGTTGGCTGAGCATGTCTCGGACCCAGTACACGCCATCGCGTGACGCGGCGAGTTCGGTGACGGCGCCCTCGATCTCGGCGCCGATCTCCGGGGTGTCCGGCGCTCCGGCGCAGAGCACCAACTGGATCTCGGGGTCGAAATGATGCGCCGCGGCGACCAGATGTGCGACGCCCTTCTGGCGGGTGATGCGCCCGACGAACGCGACGATCGGCCGCCCCGGATCCACCCCCAGCCGTGTCAGCGCCGATTCCGGGCCGAACGGGTCCTCCACGGGATACCAGGACGAGGTGTCGATACCGTTGCGCACCACATGAACCCGCTCGGGGTCGACACGTGGATAGGTGTTGCACACATCGGTACGCATCCCGGAACTGACGGCGATCACCGCGTCGGCGTATTCGATCGAGTTCTTCTCGACCCAGCTCGACACCCGATAGCCGCCGCCGAGTTGCTCGGCCTTCCACGGGCGCATCGGCTCCAGGGAATGAGCGGTCAGGACATGGGGCACGCCGAACAGTTGGCCGGCGAGGTGGCCGGCCAGGCCCGCGTACCAGGTGTGCGAGTGCACGAGGTCGGCGCCCTCCGAACCCATCGCCATCCGAAGATCGGTCGACAGGGTCGTGATCGCCGGATTGGTGCCGGCCAGGCCCGGATCGGGCTGATAGACCTGGGCGGTCTCACGCTCGCGGCCCATGCAGTGCACGTCGACGGTGGCCAAGGCGCGTAGGTGCCGAACGAGTTCGGTGACGTGTACGCCGGCACCGCCGTACACCTCGGGTGGATATTCCCGGGTCATCATCGCCACCCTCATGGCCTCGACGCTAACCTTATCGCCCCGACTTCGCCATCGGTGCCGCAAACTCGGTGGCGGGAGGGTGCGATTCACCTAGCCCCGACGATCGATGACCGTTAAGTTGGAGATTGTGAGATCACAGGCGCACGTGCTCGGAATTGTTCTCGCAGGCGGCGAGGGGAAGCGCCTGTACCCCCTGACGATGGATCGTGCGAAACCGGCGGTGCCGTTCGGCGGCTCCTATCGCCTCATCGACTTTGTCCTGTCCAACCTCGTGAACGCCGGGTACGAACGCATCTGCGTTCTCACGCAATACAAGTCCCATTCGCTCGACCGGCACATCTCGCAGACCTGGTTCTCCTCCGGGTTCCACGGCGAGTACATCACGCCCGTGCCGGCGCAGCAGAGACTCGGTCCGCGGTGGTACACGGGCAGTGCCGACGCCATCTTCCAGTCGATGAATCTGATCACCGACGAGCAGCCCGACTACATCGTCGTGTTCGGCGCCGACCACGTGTACCGGATGGACCCGTCACAGATGGTCGAGGCGCACATCGCGTCCGGCGCCGACGTCACCGTCGCCGGGATCCGCGTGCCGCGTGCCGAGGCAACGGCGTTCGGGTGCATCGATTCCGACGAGGCCGGCCGCATCACGCGATTCCTGGAGAAGCCGAGCGACCCGCCCGGGACACCCGATGATCCCGACGTGACCTTCGCGTCCATGGGCAACTATGTGTTCACGACGGAAGCGCTCGTCGATGCCATCCGGGCCGACGCGGCCGACTCGGACTCCGACCACGACATGGGCGGCGACATCATTCCCGCTTTCGTCCGACGTGACCGGGCCTACGTCTACGACTTCAAGGACAACGAGGTGCCCGGGGAGACCGAGCGCGACAAGGGGTACTGGCGCGACGTCGGGACACTGGATGCGTTCTATGACGCCCACATGGATCTCGTCTCGGTCCATCCCGTCTTCAATCTCTACAACCGCCGCTGGCCGATCCGGGGCGAGACCGTGAACCTGCCCCCGGCGAAGTTCGTGCAGGGCGGGACCGCGCAGGACTCGGTGGTGGGCGCGGGCTGCATCGTCTCGGCCGGGACGGTGAGCGACTCGGTGTTGTCGGCGAACGTGGTGATCGAGGACGGCGCGATCGTCGAGGGCAGCGTCCTGATGCCGGGCGTGCGGGTCGGCAAGGGAGCCGTGGTCCGGCACGCGATCCTGGACAAGAACGTGGTGGTCGGCGAAGGCGTGCAACTCGGCGTCGACGCCGAGGCCGACCGCGAACGATTCTCGGTCAGCGGCGGGGGTGTCGTCACCGTCGGGAAGGGCATCCGGGTCTGAGCGGACCTCGGCTACCGGGCGTTACCGGCCCGGCAGGCCTCGAGCCCGCGCTCGATCAGCACGGGCACATCGATCGTGTCGGTGTTCTCCGGCAGGTCGTCCACCGGCCACCAGGCGAGATCGACGGACTCGTCACTACGCACGATCGGTGGCGGGTCCCCGTTCGGTGTCGGGGCGGCCATCGCCGCGAACCGGACATCGAGGTGACGAGTGGGAACCCCCAGCGAACAGGTGATCGGATGGGTGTGCAGATGCACCGGCCCGGTCGCGAGTTGCAGGGCCGCGATCCCGGACTCCTCCCGGGCCTCGCGGGTGGCGGCGTCGCGCAGGGACTCGTCGGACTCCTCGCAATGACCGCCGAGCTGAATCCATCTGCCCACCCGGGGATGCAGCGTCAGCAGGACATGCGTCAGCGTGGCGTCGAACACGATCGCGGACGCCGTGATGTGTCCGGGTTCGCTCGCCCGCAGACACCCGTCGCGTGCCGCATCGAGGAACGCCAGATAGGTGTGCCGTAGCGAATCCTGTTCGGCATCGGGTGCCGTCCATGACCGCAGCGTCGCGATCGTCGACGAGTGCAGTGATTCGGCGCTCATCGCTCGATCACCAGGCCGTCGGTGTTCGCCGGCGGCCGCGTCCCCGCGGCGTCGAGTGGGTGACCGATCGCGACGGCGCCCAACGGTTCCCACCTGGCGTCGAGATCCAGTACATCTCGGACGACCTCGGGGGCGAAGATCGTCGAACCGACCCAGCAACTCCCGACTCCCCGGACCGACAGAGCGACCAGCAGCGCCGACACGGCGCCGCCGGCGGCCACCGTGAACATCGTGTGCTCCGCGGCTCTGCGCCGCTCGTCGGGGTAGTCATGCGCCCCGTCGGGCACCAGGAACGGTATGACCAACTCGGGTGCGTCGTAGAGGATCTGACCGCGCCGAAGGCGCTTGACGATCGATTCGGGCGACTTGGCGTCGTTCTCGAGATCGGTGCGCCACGAGCGTGCCATCTCGTCCAGCAGACGAACGCGACGATCCGACGAGCGGACCCACACGAACCGGACCGGATGGGTGTGATGTGGTGCCGGCGCCGTGAGCGCCTCCGCGAATGCCGCGTGCATGACCTCGGGTTCGACCGGACCGGGGGCGAACGCGCGGACCGACCGGCGCGTCAGCAGTGCCTCCCGCCGACCCAGGTCGATCGCCTCGGCGGTGCCGAGGCGGAACAGGTCCTCGGCCGCGGGGCGGACGAGGTCGGCGGCACGGGAGCCGTCGTCGATCGGTGACAGACCACGCACCACGGCGACGGGGACACCGCCGAGCTTGCCCTTGACGAGATCCCCGGCGGCGGCGATCTCGTCGGCAACGGCGATGTCGGTCACGATGAGCGGATTGCCATACGCGTCGACCGAACCGTCGTAGGGATGCGACACGGCGATGCCCGCCGAGCCGATGGCGACGTCGGTCTGCCCGTTGCGCCACGCCCGTCCCATGGTGTCGGTGACGACCACCGCCACCTCGAGACCACCGATCTCGGCGATCCGCTGCCGCAGTGCGGCCGCACTGGCGTCGGGATCGAGCGGCAGCAGGGCAAGCTGGTCGGTGGCCACGTTCGACCCGTCCACACCGGCCGCGGCCTGCACCAGGCCGTTGCGATTCTCGGTGATCAACGTGCGGTTCTTGCGGGCGAGGACCCGGACCGACTCGTCGGCGATCAGCTTACGGCGCAGCGCATCCCGCTCATCGGGATCGGTCGGGGCGCTGACCATGCGGCCCTCGACCTTGGAAAAGATCTTGCTGGTCACCACCACGACGTCACCGTCGGCGAGCCATGGCGCGGCCGCGAGCAGTTCGGTTGCCACGTCGACACCGGGGCCGAACTCGCCGAGCCCGGTCACCGGGCGGATCTCCAGGGCGGCGCGTGTTCCGTGGTCGGGGTGTGGGTCGGTCGTCACCGCGCGGTCCCCGTCGAGGCGGCGCCGATGTTGTGATCCGGCATCGGCACACCCACCAGGGCGCAGGCGTCGCGAACCATCTGTGCGGTCGTCGCCGGGTCGGTCATCAGAAGTGGTGCGGTGTCCACCGTGATGCCCTCGACGGCCCCGTGGTCGCCGTCGGCGATCAGCCAGGCATCCAGGACCCCGTTGCCGCTACGGGCGCCGTAGTGCGCCGCGATGGCCTCGGCCGTGGTCTCGACGCCGATCACCGACAGACATTCGTCGGCCATTCCCCGCAGCGGTCGGTTGTCGATGACCGGGGAGATGCCCACCACGGGCGCCGACGTGGTCCTCAGCGCGCTGCGGATTCCGGGCACGCTGACGATCGCGCCGATGCTGACCACGGGATTGCTCGGCGCGAACAGGACGACGTCGGCCTCGGTGATCGCCTCCACCACGCCGGGGGCCGCCGTTGTGTCGTCGGAGCCGACCTGAGCGAAGCCGAATGTGGGTATCTGTGCGCGATGTCGGACCCACCACTCCTGGAAGTGGATTGCGACGCGCTCACCTTCGTCGCCGTCGGGTTTGGCCACCACCACATGGGTCTCGTGCCGATCGTCGGTTGCCGGGAGCAGGCGGACGCCGGGTTGCCAGCGCCGGCTCAGGGCAGCGGTCACGTCGGACAATCGGTAGCCCGCGTCGAGCATCTGCGTGCGGATGAGGTGGGTCGCCAGATCACGGTCGCCGAGGCCGAACCAGTCCGGGTCGGCTCCGTAGGCGGCCAGTTCCTCCTTGGCGTGCCAGGTCTCGCCGACACGACCCCAACCGCGATCGCGATCGATACCGCCACCGAGGGTGTACATGCAGGTGTCGAGGTCGGGGCAGATCCGTACCCCGTGCATCCAGGCGTCGTCTCCGACGTTGACGATCGCGGTGATCGAATGCTCTCGGTCGTCCGGTTGATCGGGCCCGGAGTCGCCGTCGGTGGCAGGTTCGACGGGGTCGGGAAATGGCGTGGCCCCGAGCAATTCCCGGACACCGGACAAAAAGCGGGCGCCACCGACGCCGCCGACGAGGACCGTCACCTTCATCCCGTTCACTCTAGGGCATGTCCCCGGTGCCTCTTTGCCGGCCTTGGGGCTCGCCGGCGGCCCCTCGGCGGCGTTGTGCTCGGTTACGACGGCTCATGCCATCGGCGAGTCGGCTGCCCCCGGACGACCGACTCCGCCGAACCTCGCAAGGAGGCTGGACACACCACGGCGGCCACCGATCGGGCGGGTCGATCGCGGTGGCCGAAATGCATCGACGGTGGTCAGCGCGGCCGACGGCGGGAGAAAGTTGGAGTCGACGGCCGATTCGCTACCATGGGAGGCGATTTCGGGGGAGGAGATCGCAGATCTGTGACATTGCTGATGTCCTCGATCCGTGTCCGTGTCGAACCGAGGGACTTCTTGAGACTGATGGTATTAAGGAATCTTTCGGTTTAACTTGACCGCAGTGGCCCATCACGTGTGTAATCACATCAGTGTCATTCTGGGTTTGAGATCGAGAATCGATGGAGCACAACGCTTTCGATCATACGTTCGAATGACCCGGCGGGTTGGAGTACCCCAGGCACTACGGTGAAGATCGATGGTGTGGGCAGATGTGGTGGAGCGGCGAGGTGGCCGCGCTGCCGTTTGACTGAAACTGACAGACTCTCGAGCTAGGAGGCGCCGACGATGGCTTTTGAGAACCCGATCGGCAATCCCCTTGAACCACGCAATGTTTCCGATCCTTTCGGCGTCGCACTGCCGATCAGTCGGGCAGATGAACTGGCCGGCGTCGAAGCGGGAGTCAATCCGCTTGCGCCGTCGGGTGATTCACTGATGTCGTCGGCTGTGGGCGGTGACACTGCCGACCAGTCCGACAATTCACCGTGGCCGCAGAGGCGCCATCTTTCCTTGGTGCCCAACGACTTCGATGATCTCTTCGAGTCGATTGAAGAGCAGTGGCAAGACCGGGCGCTGTGTGCCCAGACCGACCCCGAGGCGTTCTTCCCGGAGAAGGGTGGGTCGACCCGCGAGGCCAAGCGCATCTGTCAGGGATGCGAGGTCAAGTCGGAGTGCCTGGAGTACGCCTTGCACAACGACGAGCGATTCGGCATCTGGGGCGGTCTCTCCGAGAGGGAACGCCGCCGCCTGAAGCGCGGCATCATCTGACTCGAGCGCGTCATCACCTGACTGGCGCGACGGCGGACGCTCCATCGCCGGGGCGGGGTGTCCCCGAGCTCTGAGCTCGCGGGTGGGCGGTCGGCCGCGCCAGTGTCGTTGTCAGCGCGGGTGCCGCGACTCTCACTCGGAGTCGTCGGGCCCGTTGTCGATGGTGTCCTCGTCGACGCCCAGGTGCGTGGCCACCTGCTGGACAAGCACCTCGTGAACCAGCTCCAGGAGATCGGCGCCCCGTTTGGCGCGGATCTCGAGGGGGCGCCGGAACAGGATGATCTGGGCCCGTGTCGGGTGTCCGTGGACATCGATGCCCGCCGGGATGAGCCGGGCGAGGGGGATCGCGCCGTCGGCGGTGACCTCGTCGGGCCACTGGATGGAATCCGGGTCCCGCGGCAACATTCGTGGGATGTCGTCGACCGCGATGTCGAGACCCGCCAGCTGATCGTGCCACCGGGCATCGATTTCCGCGAATGCCTCGAGTGCGATCACATCGAACGAATCGGCCCTGCTCGTGAACGCCGGCACCGATTGCGGCAGCAGTGGAGACCTCAGTCCGCGTCCGCGCCGATCACGAATCCGGACCAGTCGCGTCGGCCGCCGGGTCGTCGCCGGCCGCGGATCGCCCCCACGCCCGCGCGCGTCGGTGGCCCGACCTCTCGGATCCTGCGCACGAGGTCGAGGTTCGTCGGCGCGACCACGGGAGGGTCGTGGCGGATCGAAGCGCATGACGCGAGTCTAGGGCATGTCTGCCCTGGGGATTCGCCACGCCGCGGTCGTGCGTGGGGCTCCGGTTTCGCGACGGATGCGTGTCGCCACCGGCGTGAACCGGCCGCCGGGGATAACCTCGACTGCGTGAAGCTTCCCCGACAGTGCTGCAGGCCCGGCTGCGCTCGTTCCGCGGTGGCTACCCTGACCTTCGTCTACGCGGAGTCGACGGCGGTGATAGGTCCACTGGCCAGTAGTGCAGAGCCGCACTCGTGGGATCTCTGTGACGATCATGCGCGGCGGATCACGGTTCCCCGTGGCTGGGAGATGTTGCGCAGCGAGCGCGGCTTCTCCGCCCCGATCGCCGAGGATTACGAGTTGACCGCGCTCGCCGAGGCGGTGCGCGAGGTCGGCGGTGCCGATCGGGTCGACGTCTCGCCGGGATTCCCCGATTTGTTCGACGGGCTCGACGAGGCACCGGCCGGTCGCCATCGCTCGAACCGTCCCGCCGCGTCGGGGACGGAGACACCGTCATCCGGTGACAGCGGCGTGCGGCGGGCACCGCATTCGGCACGTCCGCGACCGGGCCGCCGCGGTCACCTGCGCGTGCTGCCCGACCCCATTGACTGAGACCGGGGCATCCCCATCGGCGCGGTGCCGGGTGTACGGGGCCTTCGGTGGTGACAGGCGTGCGCGCGGTCGGCCGATCGCGTGGCTAGGGTAGGTGTCATGCGTACCGGTGCCCCCGATCTCGATGATGTCGAGGAACTGATCGCGGCGGACGTGGATGGTCTCCTCCCTTCGGTGGCCCTGGCCGGCGCGCAGGTCCGATCGGTGGCCGAGGCGCAACGCGAAGGAGTGCTCGAGCCGCTGACCCAACTCCGCCCCCGCAGTGTGGTCATCGTGTACGGGACGACCGGGGCGGCGTCGCCGGCCGCACAGTTCGTGACGGCCGTCGTCGGCGCGCGCGTCGACGTCCCCATCGTCTGTGCGCCGGCGCTGCCCGGCTGGATCGGGCCGCTCGACGTGGTCGTGCTGGCCGGTGACGACGCCGGCGATCGGGTGCTCGCCGACGCCGCTGCACGCTCATTGCGACGCCGCGCCGAGGTGGTGGTCGCCGCGCCGATCGAAGGTCCTCTTCGAGATGCCCTGGGCGGCAGTGGGATCGACCTCTCGCCCCGGATTCCGGTGGACCCGCGGTTTCGGTTTCCGGGCTTCGTCGCCGCGCTGTTCGCGGTATTCGTGTCGCTGACGCAGGTCCGCTTCACCGGCAACGTGCCCGAGGTGGCCGACCTCGCCGATGCCCTCGACGGCGAGGCCGGGGCGAACCATCCACGCAACGAGAGCTTCCACAACCGCGCCAAGATGCTCGCGACCCGGCTCGACGGCCGCCCGGTCCTGTGGGTCGGGGACACGGCGGGCGCCGCGGTGGTGGCTGCGCAGGCGGCCCGGGCGCTGATCGCGCTGGCGGGGGTCATCAGTGCGGTCGCCGAGATCGGTGACGCCATCCGGACGGTTCGGGAATGGTCCGAGCGCACGGGTTCGGCGGCCACGGACTCGATCTTCTACGACCCGGAGATCGACGGCCCAGCACCGGAGGGGCCACCCCGGGTGTTCGCGACCACCACGGCCTCGCGCGAGTGGTACGTCCGGCGGCGCATGGCGGCGATCGGCGATCTCGACGTGTTGACCGGCGATGGGGTCGAGCCGACGGGTGAGGGTGCACCGACTCCGCAGAACCATGCGCCCGACGAGGTGACCGGTGACTCGCCGACTGATCTGCTGCCCGTGTTGTTGTTGATGTTGCGAATCGAGATGGCTGCCGTGTATCTCCGGCTGATCAGGACCTGAGGTGATGAGAACTCTTGAGGGGGTCGTGCGCCCCTACGCGTGGGGATCGCGCACCGCGATCGCGTCGTTGCGAGGGTTGCCGGTGCCGTCGCCGCACCCGGAGGCCGAACTCTGGTTCGGCGCCCATCCGGCCGGTGCGGCGGCATGTCTGGACACCGACGGATCGGTGGACACCGACCTGCTCAGTGCGATCGACGCCGATCGGAGCGCGATGCTCGGCGATCGGATCGTCGACACGTTCGACGGTCGGCTGCCGTTCCTGATCAAGATCCTCGCCGCGGAAGAACCGCTGTCGCTGCAGGCACATCCGAGTGCGGCGCAGGCACGCGAGGGGTTCGATCGGGAGAATGCGCAGGGTCTGCGGATCGACGCACCCGACCGCAACTATCGCGATCCATGGCACAAACCCGAATTGATTGTCGCGATCACCGAATTCGAGGCACTCGCCGGTTTCCGTGATCCGCACGCGACGGTCGAACTGCTCCGCGAACTCCAGGTCTCCGAACTCGATCCCTTCCTGGGGATGCTGGCCGGCCAGCCCGACTCGGAGGGTCTGCGGGCGCTGTTCACCACGTGGCTGACCTTGCCCGACGCATCCATCGCCACGCTCGTGCCCGCGGTGCTCGGCGGCGCGGTGAACCTGCTGAGCGCGGGCGCGGCGCCCCACTTCGCCGCGGAACTCCGGACCGTCCTCGAGCTGGGCGAGGATTACCCACGCGACCCCGGCGTACTCGCGTCCTTGTTGCTCAACCGGATTCACCTCGAGCCCGGCGAAGCGCTCTATCTGCCCGCGGGCAACCTGCACGCCTACCTTCGCGGGACGGGCGTCGAGATCATGGCCAACTCGGACAACGTGCTGCGCGGGGGACTCACGCCGAAACACATCGACGTCCCGGAGTTGCTCCGGGTGCTCGACTTCACCCCGGTCGGGGTCGGTGAGCTCACCCCGCCGGTGCGCACCGTCGGTGCCGAACGGATCTACCTCAGTGCCGCACCGGAGTTCCGGCTCTCCCGCGTGGAACTCGACGGGACCGGGTTGCTGTACGCGTCGTCGATCTGCTTCGACATGCCGGGCCCGCAGATCCTGGCCGTGCTGTCGGGCACCATCGACGTTCGCCCGATGGGCGGCACGGCGATCACCGTGCGTGCCGGACAGGCGGTCTGGGTCGGCGATGCCGAACCCGACGTCGTGGTCCACGCCGCGTCGTCGCGAGCGGTGTTCTTCCGCGCGTTGGTACCTCTCGGCGTGCCTGGCTGACGACGGCCGTCAGCGGCCGAGGAATGTCCATTCCTCCGGCGTGGCGACCATGGTGACCGCCACCCGCTCGTTCGGCGTCGTCACCGAGATGTCCTGAGGTGCGCGCGGATCCTGCCGGACGATCACCGCCGCGTCGGGGACGAGTTCGTGCACCCGGGGGTCTCCGGGGGCCAGCACGCTGAGATGGGTGGTGTGGGGTTCGGCGGGTGGCGCGGTCACGCCGTCGAAGATGACGACACGATGGCCGACCGGGGCGTGCACCCGGTCCGAACCGAGCGCGAGTCGCCGGAGGTCGCCGACCTTGCCGATCAGGTCCTGCCACAGATCGGGGCGGATCGTGTGAACGGTCACCGTCGCCCCGATGGCGACCGCACGCAACGTGACCTGGGCCACCACCTGCGGGCCCGCGGCGATGGCGACCGATCCGACGTCCGGACCGAGCAGTGGGACCGCGACGGCGCGTCCGCTGTGATCGGCGCCCACCAGCTGACCACAACCGCCGGCGGGCAGTGCGAGCAGCCGGACGAGCTGGTCGGCCTCCTCGCCGCGCAGCGCGCGGACGTGCTTGTCGAGGCGTGCCGGGATCGCGATCGGCAAGCCGGCGGTCAGTGCGTCGAAGTGGTGGCCGTCGAGCGCGGTGAGGCCGGGCGGGAGGGGATCGGCCGTACGCCCCGCGGCGGGAAGTTCGGCGTATCGGACGATGCCGCGGACCTCCAGGACGCCGTCCGCGTCGTGGCGTAGCCGCAGAGTGGCGGTGGTCGACAGTGCCGTGTTGACCCAGACCGTCGAGAGCACCGACGCGATCGCATCGGGTTCGATGGCCGCGCTGCGGAATCGGAGCTCGCCCGCGCGGATCGAGTCCCAGTCCTCGTCCATGTCGTCGAGGGATGCGCCCTCGGACAGCTCCGTGGTCAGCGTGGTGATCTCCGCGCCACCGAGAACCGACACCCGAAGACCGCTCTCGGACAGGCGGTTGGCGACCCGGCGCGTGGTGATCGTCGCCGTCCGCAGGGCGCCGACGGCTCCGCCTCCGCGGCGGGCGACCGCATCGGCGCAGTCGAGGGGATTCAGCCTGAGCACCACCAGGACCGATCGGTGCGCGGTGGCCGCCAACGGCCCGAGGGTGCGGTGATAGGTCTCTGCGACGGGACCCCCGCCCCAGCTGCGGATGCCATGGCTGATCACCTCGATCGAATCGAGGCGGATGTCGAACGGGTTGATGCATTCCGCGAGCGCGGACAGCGGCACCAGCTGACCGGTCGGGTCGGCGACGCCCGCATGACCCGGCGTCAGATAGGTTGCAGCCGGTGACCCCGGGGACACCCGGAGCACCGTGATCAGCGTGTCACCGACCCAACGCGCCCCGATGGTGTCGCCGCCGGGCGACGGTGTGCGTAGCGTGGTCGTCTGTGGCCCCGCCGGGATGTCGAACGATGCGGGGGCCAGATCCGTGGACCGTCGGCGCGCCCTGGCCCAACCGAACCCGAGCCGCTGTGAGAACCGATCAACCGCCGATCCCCGGCCCCGGAACGGGAGCAGGGCGATCGCTGCCACGCCCGCGACAACCAGTGCGATCCAGCCTGTTTCGGCGCCGCTGACCGCCCAGGCGATCACACCGACGGCGAGGATTACCTCGATCACGACCAGCGTCTGCAACGGTAGACGTCGCCGCGGGTGGCGGTCGCGGGCCGACTGGTGCTCGCCCGCCGCGCCCGTGTGTGCGCCACGGTCCGTCGGTGTGGCCGGTGCACGCACGGCCGTGGGCGCGCCTCGCATCGCCAATGGAACCCCCCTCAGTTCTCACGGGTGACAGGCGCGACACCCGTGGAAATGTATCGGCTACGCTACTACGCGGCGAAACGTCGGTGGCCACGCGATACTCGGGCACCGACGGCGCGCCCTGTCTGCCATGCAGTCGAAGGGGGGACGATGGCTCGGCAGCTCACCACCAAGGCCCAGGTGAACGGGTACCGCTTTCTGCTGCGCCGGCTCGAACACGCGCTGGTACGGCGAGACGTGCGCATGCTGCACGATCCGATGCGCTCGCAGGTGCAGGCGCTAATGGTCGGCACGGTCCTGGCTCTGCTCGTGCTCGGCGGATGCGGTGTATGGGGCCTGGTCAGGCCGCAGGGGTCGGTCGGTGACGCGAAGATCGTGGTCAGCAAGGACTCCGGCGGCAACTATGTTCTCGTCGACGGGACCCTGCACCCAGTACTCAACCTCGCCTCGGCCCGCCTGATCACCGGCAGCAGTGAGTCACCGAAATCCGTCGGTGACGGCAAATTGGCCGGCTATCCGCGCGGGCCCCTGCTCGGCATACCCGGTGCTCCCGCCGCGTTGCAGTCCTCTGCCCACGGTGGTCGGTCCTACTGGACGGTCTGCGACACGTCCACGATCTCCGCGGAGATGTCCGGCGAGTCCATCGCCCTGACCGTCATCGGTGACCGACCCGCGCTGGGTGATGCGATCCGCACCGCGGGGGCAGCCGATGCGGTGTACGCCACCAGCGCAGGGCAGACCTTCCTCATCTACACCGTGCAGCGTGACGGCAGGCCCGTAGCGGTTCGTGCCGCGGTGGACACCGACAGCGTGCCGGTGATGCGCGCCCTGGGTCTGGAGGGTGCCACCCCCCGCGAGGTGAGTGCCGGCCTGCTGAACACCTTTCCCGAGGTCGACCCCATCGCCGTGCCAGAGATCGATGGTGTGGGTCGGCGTGGTGCGCTGGACGTCGACGACGTACGGGTCGGATCGGTGGTCAAGGCCGTCGGCATCGACGATCAGACGACCTATTACGTGGTGCTGCGCGACGGGGTCCAACAGATCGGCGAGACCACGGCCGAGATCCTCCGGCTCGCCGACCGCGACGGCAGCGCTCCGGTGCCCACCGTCGCACCGGGACAGGTCGCGGCCAGCCGTACCTCATCCAGGCTTCCGGTCGACGACTTCCCGCGACGCACACCTAATCTTGTGGATGTGGGGTCGGCGAAAACCCTGTGCCAGGCATGGTCCAGAGGCACCGACGATGCCGGCGCGACCACCCGATTCCTGATCGGGCGGGCCCTGCCTCTACCCGATGACGCGCACCCGGTCACCGTGACCACCTCGGATGGTCCCGGCCCGGGGGTCGATCAGGTTTATCTGCGCCCCGGGTCAGGTGAGTACATCCAGGTGACCGGCTCGGAGCCGGACAGTGACCGGGCCGAATCCCGCTATTACATCAGTGATTTCGGCATCCGGTTCGGCGTCGCCGACGCCGGGACCGGGCAGGTCCTGGGCTTGGGGGACAGCCCGACGAGGGCGCCGTGGTCGGTGATCTCCCTGCTCGCCCCCGGGCCCGCACTCTCGCGGACAGCCGCACTGGTGTCGCACGACGGTATGGCACCCGACGACGGCGGCCGAGCCATCTCGCAACCGGAGAACTGAGTAGCCTCGCGGGGAACGAGCGGTGCGTCATCCCTGCGGTCCCTGAGGAGCCTTGCGGGGAACGAGCGGTGCGTCATCCCTGCGGTCGAGCGGTGCGTCATCCCTACGGTCCCTGAGGAGCCTCGCGAGGAACGAGCGGTGCGTCACGAAGGGCCCTTCGTGACGCATCCTCGCAGGCTCGGAGGCTCCTCAGGGAGCGGGTGTGTCGCTGGTGAGTTGGGGTTTTCGGGGCCCTTCGTGACGCTTCCTCGCAGGCTCGGAGGCTCCTCAGGGACCGGGGCCGGCCTCGCAGGCTCGGAAGCTCCTCAGGGACCGGGGCCGGCCTCGCAGGCTCGGAGGCTCCTCAGGACCGGGGTGTATCGCTGGCGGGCGTTCGCGCGAGGAAGCCGGGAGTCTTCTCGCCGTGCCGCCGAATGGTCAGGACGTCAGCGGCCCGCCGACGATGTTGGACACGATGCCTCGGATGACCCGGGTGCCGTCCTCGGACCGCAGTTCGTCATACCAGGCGGCGGTGGCGTCGGGATCCTTGGCGTGCGTCACGTCGCAGCGCTTGCGGGCCCGTAGGACGAGCTCGCCGGCGCGTTCGGTGCGGGCCTGCTCGTAGGCCGCGAGTGCGGCATGGACGTCGTCGGGGTTGTCCTTGACGGCGAACTGCAGAGCGACGGCATCCTCCATGGCCGAGCAACCGCCCTGACCGATGTCGGGGGTGGTGTTGTGGGCGGCGTCCCCGAGGACCGCGACCCGGCCCTTCACCCAGGTGTGGAACGGATCCAGGTCGAGGATCTCCACCCGGTTGGTCGTGGCGGGGTCGAGCTTCTCGATCAGCCGTTGTACGCCGGGCGCCCAGTCGGCAAAGGTCTCTCCGAGAACCTCACGGGCCGAACCACGTTCGTAGGGCACGCCCTCGGGCATGGTCACGTCGAAGAAGAAGTAGAAACGGTTGCCGGCGATCGGCATCACCGACACACGTTTGCCGTCACCGACATAGGTGGTCCACTCGGTGGCCGGGCCGATGGCCTCGTCGACGTCGACGAGGCCGTTGAAGTTGACGTAGCCGGCATAGCGGCGTTCGACGGGATGTCCGAGGACGTACTCGCGGGTCAGCGACTTCGCGCCGTCCGCCCCGATCACCAGGTCGCCGGAAGCCGTGGTCCCGTCGGCGAATTCGACGGTTGCTGCGTCGGGACCGTCGGTGACCGAGACCATCTTCTTGCCGAAGTTGATGTCGTCGATGCCGTAGGCGCGCATCAACATCAACTGCAGTTCTGCGCGTGCGACCGGATACGGCCGCTGGCCGACCTCGTCGATCAGCGGCTGCATGCTGAAGCGGCACATCGTGTCGCCGGTGAACGCGTCGATGTAGGACATCGTGTCGACGATGCCGCCGAGTTCGGCCGTCTCACGCTCGAGGCCGAGATGGTTGAGACATTTGACTCCGTTGGACCACACCGAGATCGCGGCACCCACGGGTTTGTTCTCGGTGACCTGCTCGTAGACCTCGACATCGAGTCCGATGTGCTTGAGCGCGATCGCAGCGCTGAGTCCGCCCATTCCGGCGCCGATGATGACAGCCTTCACCTCGTGATGTCCCTTCTCTCCCGCGTCGTCGTCCCCGACGGGTGAGTCAAGGCTAAGACCGACCGTGCGAGACCGCAGTGTGGCGTACGCGCCGACGTCCCGTGCCGTACGTGCTAAGACCCCTCGGTCACACGGTCATGCGGTGGCGACGCCTGCGGTGAGGCGGCGGACCGTCTGTTCCCACTGCGCGATGATTGTCTCGAGGTCGAGCCCGACGATGTCGCGCAGGTGTCGCACCGAGGATGCGTTGAGCGGGGCTTGCACGGCGATCGCGACGACATCGAGATGGTCGCCGAACCCCAGCTCGCGCAACAGAATCTGTACATGTCGATTGGAGGCCGCCCACACCGGGTGGGTCATCAGGTCACCGCCCGCGCCCGCGGCCTCGATCAGGATGTCCAGATGATCCGAGGTGAGCTTGAGGCGGGCCCGGCCGTAGGCGAGCAGTCGATCCAGCGGCGGTGCGCCGGGACCGAGGGGCTGGGGCCCGAACAGGAAACCACGCTGGATCTCGGATTCAGAATGGTCGAGCAGCGCCAGCATCAATCCGGTCCGACTGCCGAACCGGCGAAAGACAGTGCCCTTGCCGACGCCGGCCTCGCGAGCGACGGCATCCATGGTGACGCCGGCCGCGCCGTGGTTGTCGATGAGGTTCTTGGCGGCAGCGAGCAGGAGCCGCCGGTTGCGCGCGGCATCGGCCCGCTCGGAATCCGCCCGCTCGGAGAGGTCGCCGGAGGCGCGTAGGGGTATGAGACCACCGTCGGGACCGAGGGACACGTGACGAGCGTAACGCTTGGTCGGAACCGGAATTAATCGGACTGAAGTCCGGTTGATTTGTTTCGATCAGCTAAACATCGAAAGGGAGCATTGTGACCGTACGAAACGTGAAGATCGTCGCGCTCGTGGGAAGTCTCCGCAAGGAGTCGATCAATCGTCAGTTGGCGCAGGTGGCGGCCGAGAATGCGCCCGCGGGCGCCACGGTGACCATCGTGGAGGGCCTGGGGGAGTTGGCGTTCTACAGCGAGGATCACGACCCGTCCATCACAGGCGATGCCGTCCTCCCGGCCGGCGTGGCCGCTCTCCGTGAGACCGTCGGTGCCGCCGATGCCGTGCTCGTGGTCACACCGGAATACAACGGCACCATCCCTGCCGTGCTCAAGAACGCCATCGACTGGCTCTCGCGGCCGTACGGCGCCGGGGCACTCTCCGCCAAGCCGGTCGGCGTCATCGGCGCGGCACTGGGACGGTATGCGGGCACCTGGTCGCGTGAGGACACCCGCAAGTCCGTCGGTATCGCCGGCGGCCGGGTGATCGAAGATGTCGAGGTCGGTGTCCAGACCTCCACGCTCGGCGATCAGGGCCTCGCCGATCCCGAGCTCGTCGCACAGGTCGTCGCTGCGGTCAATCGTCTCGTCGACGAGGTGGCCGTCGCCGCCTGATCCGGTCCGCACAGTACTGTCGACGCACCGCCGCGAGCCCCCCGGGGCCGCGGCGGTGCGTCTTTTCTCCGGTGCCTGTGGAGCATTCTGCGGACACCTTGTGGACAGTCGGGGGACAACGTGTGGACGACACGCCGGACACGCCCGGCTTCACGATCGTGCATGCCCGCGACCTGCGACTTTCACGAATGTTATTCACAAGTTGTTGTGGTGGGTCGAAATGTCAGCCACAAGGTGTAGTGTTTTGGACACCAACATGGCCGACAACGTACATCGATGTGATTATGCGGAGAACGCCAGCAAGACGGTGATCTGGATCACTTTCTTCACGTTGGGAAAGTGTCCGTCGCCACGGATCGTTGAACGTCGTATGCGGTGAACGTGCGACGCCCGGCGAGGTCGGGGAGACGCGGGTTCGCTCCCGTGCGGAGCGAACGGTGAAGGCCCGTCCGGGGCCGGAGCCGGCCAGAGTGAGAAGACAGTAGAACGCGACACGACGACCCGAGACAGACGACTCCGACGCGGACCATCGGCCACGACGATGCGGCGGCCCGCGCAGAACGATCCAGCACACAGCCTGATCCAGCAAGGAGAACTTTGATGGCCATCACCGTCTACACCAAGCCCGCCTGCGTCCAGTGCAATGCGACCTACAAGGCCCTCGACAAGCAGGGCCTGGACTACGAGGTCGTCGACATCAGCACCGATGACGAGGCCCGCGACTACGTGATGGCACTCGGTTACCTGCAGGCTCCCGTGGTGGTCGTCGGCGACGAGCACTGGTCGGGTTTCCGCCCGGATCGCATCAAGGCGTTGGCGACCGCTGCCGCCTGATCGGCCCCACCGGGCGGTGACGATCCGACGGGGAAGCCGGATCATCGCACCGCGACATCCAGACGCATCGGAAACGAACTGACGGGGAGGTGGACGACATGGCAGACGAATCGCCGTTGCTCGTGTACTTCTCCTCGGTCTCGGAGAACACCCACCGGTTTGTCGAGAAGCTCGGGATGCGCGCCGTGCGCATCCCGGTGATCGACCGCACCGGTGGGTTCACCGTCGGTGAGCCCTACGTTCTGGTCTGCCCGACCTATGGAGGCGGCAAGGCGTCGGGCGCATCCGGTGGGTTCGTCCCGAAGCAGGTCATCAAGTTCTTGAACAACGAGCACAACCGCGCGCTGATCCGCGGCGTGATCGCGGCCGGCAACACGAACTTCGGTGAGGAGTTCTGCCACGCCGGTGACATCATCTCGCGCAAATGCGCGGTGCCCTATCTCTATCGATTCGAGCTGATGGGCACCACGGACGACGTCGATCGGGTACAGGCCGGCCTCGCGGACTTCGCACACAGCCCGGCGTTCCTCGATCCGCGGGCCGAACTCAGCGCCGCACACGCCTGAACTGTCGGACCCGCCGAGTAGCGTTTTTCACATACAAATCCTCAATCTGCCAGGAGTCTTTCGTGTCGCCAACCGCCGCACCCGTCTCGGACACCGCCTCGGCCAGCCGGTCCGGTCTGCACGCCGGCCCGTCGGGGCATGAGCCCGGCGAGCTCGACTACCACGCGCTCAACGCGATGCTGAACCTGTACGACGCGGACGGCAACATCCAGTTCGACAAGGACCGCGAGGCGGCCCATCAGTACTTCCTGCAGCACGTCAACCAGAACACGGTGTTCTTCCACGACCTCGACGAGAAGCTCGACTACCTCGTCGAGGAGAACTACTACGAGCCCGAGGTGCTCGCGAAGTACGACCGTGAATTCGTGAAACTCCTTGTGGGCCATGCCTATTCGAAGAAGTTCCGGTTCCCGACGTTCCTGGGTGCGTTCAAGTACTACACCAGCTACACGCTCAAGACCTTCGACGGGAAGCGCTACCTCGAACGGTTCGAGGACCGGGTCTGCATGGTGGCGCTCACCCTCGCCGACGGCGACACCGCGCTCGCGCGCAACCTCGTCGACGAGATCATCGAGGGCCGGTTCCAGCCGGCCACCCCGACGTTCCTCAACTCGGGTAAGAAGCAGCGCGGTGAGCCGGTCAGCTGTTTCCTACTTCGCATCGAAGACAACATGGAATCCATTGGGCGATCGATCAATTCGGCTCTCCAGCTGTCCAAGCGGGGCGGCGGTGTGGCTCTTCTGCTGAGCAACATCCGCGAGCATGGCGCGCCGATCAAGAAGATCGAGAACCAGAGCTCGGGTGTCATCCCGATCATGAAGCTGCTGGAGGACTCGTTCTCCTACGCCAACCAGCTCGGTGCCCGCCAGGGAGCCGGTGCGGTGTACCTGCACGCCCATCACCCGGACATCTACCGCTTCCTGGACACCAAGCGGGAGAACGCCGACGAGAAGATCCGCATCAAGACGCTGTCACTGGGTGTGGTGATTCCCGACATCACCTTCGAGCTGGCCAAGGCCAACGACGACATGTACCTGTTCAGCCCGTATGACGTTGAGCGTGTCTACGGGGTCCCGTTCGCCGACGTCAACGTGACCGACAAGTATCACGAGATGGTCGAGGACAAGCGGATTCGCAAGACCAAGATCAAGGCTCGCGAGTTCTTCCAGACCCTCGCCGAGCTGCAGTTCGAATCGGGTTACCCGTACATCATGTTCGAGGACACGGTGAACCGGGCCAACCCGATCGACGGCAAGATCACCCACTCCAACCTGTGCTCGGAGATTCTGCAGGTCTCCACCGCGTCCGAATTCAACGACGACCTGTCCTACTCGCACATCGGCAAGGACATCTCCTGCAACCTGGGGTCGTTGAACATCGCGAAGACGATGGATTCGCCGGACATCGGTCAGACGATCGACACCGCGATCCGTGGCCTGACCGCGGTCAGTGATCAGACGGCGATCACCTCGGTGCCGTCGATCGAGAAGGGCAACAACGACTCCCACGCCATCGGTCTCGGCCAGATGAACCTGCACGGCTATCTCGCCCGTGAGCGGATCTTCTACGGCAGTGAAGAGGGTGTCGACTTCACGAACATCTACTTCTACACCGTGCTGTTCCATGCGTTGCGGGCGTCGAACAAGATCGCCCGTGAGCGCGGTCGCGCGTTCGCCGGATTCGAGCGCTCGAAGTACGCCAGCGGCGAGTTCTTCGACAAGTACACCGAGAAGGTGTGGGAGCCGCAGACCCAGAAGGTGCGGGATCTGTTCGGCGGGGCCGGTATTCACATTCCCACCCAGGACGACTGGCGTGCCCTGAAGGCCGATGTCGCACGCGACGGCATCTACAACCAGAACCTGCAGGCCGTCCCGCCGACCGGGTCGATCTCCTACATCAATCACTCGACGAGTTCGATCCACCCGGTGGCGGCCAAGGTCGAGATCCGCAAGGAAGGCAAGATCGGTCGCGTCTACTATCCGGCGCCGTACATGACCAACGACAACCTGGAGTACTACCAGGATGCGTATGAGATCGGGTACGAGAGGATCATCGACACCTACGCGGCGGCCACCCAGCACGTCGACCAGGGGCTCAGTCTCACGCTGTTCTTCAAGGACACCGCCACGACCCGCGAGGTCAACAAGGCGCAGATCTACGCGTGGCGCAAGGGAATCAAGACGCTCTACTACATCCGACTGCGCCAGATGGCGTTGGAGGGGACCGAAGTGGAGAACTGCGTCTCGTGCATGTTGTGACGAGAGTCGATGATGGGTGCTGACGAGTGGCTGCAGGTGATCCGTGACGAAGGCGCACGGATCACCGCCACCGATGTCGCCGACCTCACCAATCCCGTGGCGTCGTGCCCGGGGTGGACCGCGGCCGACCTGATCGTCCATGTCGGCGCCGTGCACCGGTGGGCGACCGCGCACCTGTCCGGGGACACGGACGGCGCGCGGGCCGGCTATGCGAACGCGAAGCGGCCCACGTCGGGGCCGGAGCTGCTCGATTGGTATCGCGAGTCCCTGGACGCGCTGATCGATGCACTCGACGTCAGCGATCCCGCGGCGCCGACGACGAGCTTCGTCGGTGACGTGACCGTGGCCTTCTGGTATCGGCGACAGGCGCACGAGCTGTCGGTGCACCGCTGGGATCTCGACACCGCCGTCCGGCCGGGCCGTGAACGACCCATACCCGGTGAGGTGGCGATCGACGGTATCGCCGAATGGCTCGAGGTCTTCGTCCCCCGGTTTCTGAAACGGCGTGGCGTGCCGCCCGAATTGGTCGGCCGCACCGTCCATCTGCACGCGGGCGACGTCGAGGGCGGCGAGTGGTTGCTGACGCTGACGCCCGAGGGCCTCGACCACGTTCGGGTGCACGCCAAGGCCGAGGCCGCAGTGCGAGGGTCGGCGTCGGACCTGCTCCTGGCGGTCTGGCATCGGCGGCGCCTCGCCGACATGGACGTGGTGGGCGACCGTGCGGTCGCCGACGACGTTCTCGACCTCGTCCACGTCACCTGAGTCCCACGTCATCCGAACCGGCCCGACCACCGAGACAATCGCACCGCGACCAGACCGATCAGTACTCTGACCACCGACAGAACTTTGGCAAGGGAGACATCATGACCAGCGTGTCCGGCACCCACAGCCCCGCCGACGGCGCACCCATCAAGCTGGTGAGCAGGGTTTCGGCGATCAACTGGAACCGCGTCCCCGACGAGAAGGACGCCGAGGTCTGGGACCGGCTCACCGGCAACTTCTGGCTGCCGGAGAAGGTTCCGGTGTCCAACGACATCCCATCGTGGAACACGCTCACCGAGTACGAGAAGCAGCTGACCATGCGGGTGTTCACCGGCCTGACGCTGCTCGACACCATCCAGGGCACGGTCGGTGCGGTGTCGCTGATCCCGGACGCGACCACCCCGCACGAGGAGGCGGTGCTCACCAACATCGCCTTCATGGAGTCGGTGCACGCCAAGAGCTACAGCTCGATCTTCTCCACGCTGTGCTCCACCAAGGAGATCGACGAGGCGTTCCGCTGGTCGGAGGAGAACGAACAGCTGCAGCGTAAGGCGCAGATCGTCATGGACTACTACCGTGGCGAGGACCCGCTCAAGCGCAAGGTCGCGTCCACGCTGCTCGAGTCGTTCCTCTTCTACTCCGGCTTCTACCTGCCGATGTACTGGTCGAGTCGCGCGAAGCTCACCAACACCGCCGACCTGATCCGCCTGATCATCCGCGATGAGGCGGTACACGGCTACTACATCGGGTACAAGTATCAGCGTGGGCTCGAGGTGCAGTCACCCGAGCGCCGTCAAGAGCTCAAGGACTACACCTTCGAATTGCTGTTCGAGCTCTACGACAACGAGTCCGACTACACCGAAGCGCTCTACGACGAGGTCGGCCTCACGGAGGACGTCAAGAAGTTCCTGCGGTACAACGCCAACAAGGCGCTGATGAACCTCGGCTATGAGGCGATGTTCCCGAAGGACGAGACCGACGTGAACCCCGCGATCCTGTCCGCGTTGTCGCCGAACGCCGACGAGAACCACGACTTCTTCTCCGGGTCGGGTAGCAGCTACGTCATCGGCAAGGCCGTCAACACCGAGGACGAGGACTGGGACTTCTAGGCCCGCGTCTCGCGTCCGGGCGTGAGTGCCGTAGATCGGTGTCGCTGGATGACACTGATCTACGGCACAGTCGCCGCCAACACTCACATGGGATCGCGGAGGCGGTCGTAGAGGTCGTCGAGGAGGTCGAGCGTCTCGCCGATGTCGGCGGGCGCCACTCCGGACGCACGCAGTGCCTTCCGTAGCGCATCCGCGTCGAGTTCCATGATCGCGTTCAGACGCGGGGGGTTCGGCAATGCCGGCAGCGCTGCGTTGGTGCCGTAGAAGTCGACGACCGGTGCGGCCCGGCCCGTGTCGGGCTGCGCATCGGCACCTGCATCGGCATCGGTACCGGCGCGGGCGTCGGTGTGCGACGACGTCACCTGTGTCGCGGCGGCCAACAGCGATGGCGTGTCGGTGCCCATCACCGTGAGCAGTGTGGCTGCGCTGCGGTCGATCTCGGCGGCCACCTCGTAGGCGACGCACAGGGCGTGGATGCAGCGAGGCGACTCGTCCGGGCACGTGCAGTCCGACGCGACATCGGCCGACTCCGACGGCAGGATCAGCTCGCCCAACAGTCGGGGCTGCTCGCCACGGGTCAGCGCCATCAGGTCGCCGGTGGCGTCACGCCCGCGCAGCAGGGAGACGACGGTCGGCGCGTCGACCGGACGCATCGTCAGCGTCACCTCGAACGGGTCGAGCTGGCTGCCCCGCACCGAGGCGGTGACCTCGGCGTCGGCGATCGTGATCCGCTCGACATGATGGTCACGGAAATAGCGGCGCGCCTGGGTGATCCGTCGCCGGTCGAGGTCCCCGGTATGCGCACCCTCGACGAGGTCGACGAAGGCCCGACCCCATCGGGTCGTCCCGTAACCGCGGGTCGCCGAGCTCCGCGGAACCCGTCGCTGACTTCCTCGGGGACTCACTCGCTCACCGCCTCGTCCCGCAGACGGAACAGGTCGAACAGTTCGTCGTCCCCGAGATCGGACAGCCAGTTCTCACCGGAGTTGACGGTGAGCCTGGACAATTCACGCTTCGCGGTGATCATCTCGTCGATCCGCTCCTCGAGGGTGCCGACGCAGAGGAACCGGTGCACCTGTACACGTTGGTGCTGACCGATCCGGTAGGCGCGATCGGTTGCCTGATCCTCCACCGCGGGGTTCCACCACCGGTCGACGTGCACCACATGGCTTGCGGCCGTCAGGTTCAGGCCGGTGCCGCCGGCCTTGAGGGTCGCGATCATCGCGGGAGGTCCGTCACCGGACTGGAATCGGGCCACCATGTCGTCGCGATCACCGCGGCTGACGCCGCCGTGCAGCACCGGCACCGGTTCGCCCAACGACTGCGCCAGCCACTGCGACAACATCTCCCCGAAGGCGGCGAACTGGGTGAACACCAACGCCCGGTCGCCCTCGGCGGCCGCGGTGGTCAGGATGTCGATGAGGAGTTCGACCTTGCCCGATCGATGTCGGTTGCGCCGCATCATGTCCGAGTCGTCGGCCAGGTAGTGGGCCGGATGGTTGCAGACCTGCTTGAGGCGCGTGAGGGCGGCCAGGATGTTGCGGCGCCGGATCGTGCGTTGCTGTTTGTTGCGCAACGCCTCCATCAGTTCGTCGATGACCGCGCGGTAGAGCGCCGCCTGCTCCAGGGTGAGGTTGGCCCGCACCGTGATGTCGGCCTTCTCCGGGAGATCGGTGATGATCGACGGGTCCGTCTTCTCCCGGCGCAGCACGAACGGCCGCGTCAGGGCGTTGAGACGGCGAAGGGCGCCGGGGTCGCGGTCACGTTCGATCGGTTCGGCGAATCGCGCCCGAAACCTAGACGCCGATCCCAGCAGACCCGGATTGACGAGGTCGATCACCGCGCGCAGATCCTCGAGGCGGTTCTCGACCGGGGTGCCGGTGAGCGCGATCCGATGATCGGCGGGCAGGGCCCGAACCGCCTTGGCCGCCTTGGTCGAGACATTCTTGAGGTGTTGTGCCTCGTCGACGACGATGCGTCGCCACCGCCGGGCGGTGAGGATCTCCCGGTCACGCGTGGCGATGGCGAACGTCGTGAGCACCACATCGGCCAACGCCACCTGCTGCGCGATGGTGCTCCGCCCGGCACGAGCGGTGCCGTGGTGCACGACTACGCGCAGATGCGGCGCGAACCTGTCGATCTCGCGCTCCCAGTTACCCACCACCGACATCGGGCACACGATCAGTGTGGGTGGGTGCGTAGACGATCCCAGGGTGGCCTTCTCGTGGCACAGCAAAGCGATGATCTGGACCGTCTTCCCCAACCCCATGTCGTCGGCGAGGACGCCGCCGATCCGGTGCGAGGACAGATACGCCAGCCAGTCGAGACCGCGTTGCTGATAGGGCCGTAACTCCGCACGTAGCGACGGTGGCGGAGTGATCGGGGACGGGCGAAGTGCGCCACCCGCGGCGATGTCGTCGAGCCACGACAATCCCTCGATCGAGGTGACCGGCACCGGGACGGTGTCGACGACCAGATTGAACAGTTCGCCCATGTCGGCCGGATGGTCCGACGTCGCCTGCGCTCGCTGGGCCAGGATGAATGCCGCTGCGCGGCTGAGCGCACCACCTTCGGCCCGGACCCAGATGCCGCGAACCCGGACCAGATCACCCTGGCGCCGGGCCAGGTCGGCCAGATCGGCGTCCGACAGGGTGGCCGCCGCCGGATCGTCGCCGAGGGCCAGGCGCCATTCGAACTCGTCGATCTGGGCGACACCGATCTGAGCGGCTCGCCCGGAGTCGCCGACGACCGGGCGGGCGCGCAGCCCGAGTGTCGGACGGACCTCGGCGATCGTGCGGGGGAGCAGCACCGGGCAGCCGGCCTCGGTGAGCGCGGAGGCCCCGTCGGCGAACAGGCGCTCGACGGTCGGTGTGGTGAGCAGGAAGTCCAGGGAGTGGCGGTCTGGTTCGGCGTGTGAGAGCTCCGGGAACACCCGTACCGCGGTCGCCAGGGCGCTCGTCACCCGATCGAGTTCATACTGATCGAGCCGGTGGGGCTGCACAGCGATGATGCGGCCTTCGGAGCTGCGTCGGCACACCTCGAGCCGCCACAGTGTGTGCTCGGGCTGCGGGGCCGGGCGCCACGACTCCTCGGGCTCGTCCTCGGGTTCGTGTAGTCGCAGGACCACCATCGAATCGTCGTGCGGGGCAGCGGAGTTCCATTGCATCCACGCCCCCGACGCGGATCTCAACCGCGCCTGTACGTCGGGTGTGAAGGCCGGTGGGTCGGTTCCGAGCCCGCGGATGAGCCAGTCGGCGGGCAGTCCGTCGGAATTGATCGGCCCGGCGGCGGCGATGCGACCGCGGCATTCAGTATCGACGAGCTCGGCGACGAGGTCGGTGATCGCCGCCTGCCCACCGTTGTCCAGCACCACCTGCGGTGCGGTCGACGAGGCGACCGCAGCCCAGCTACGCCAGGACGGTGTCGGAATCGGTTGCCAGCGCAGCATCGGTTCGCCGTCGATCTCGGCGACACCGGGCGCGACGGCGCCGGCGGACACGTGGCGCCGGACGCCGTCGAGGAGGTGGCGATACCACGAGATCTCTCCGCTGACGGGATGCGAGCGGGTCAGATCGAGCAGGGCGACCGCCGATGCGGTGCCCAGCGTGATCGTCGAGAGGAACTCGCGACGACCCGACTCGCCGATGACGGCGACCTCGCGTCGTGATCGACGTCGCGACAGCTGATCGGCGAGCACCTCGGGCAGGTCGGCCGGGCCGGCGTCGGGTCGGGCCCACCACACCGCCAGACCAACGCCCGGCCGCCAGAGTGTGTGCAGCGGCAGGGTGGAGGGGGTCGGCGCGGTCGAGGCGAGTGCTGTCGACCTATTTGGCGGTGAATCGGGTGGCATCGAGGATCATGACCACCCTATCGTCGACGTCGGACGGAGGCTGCGCGGACGTTTCTCCATACCGTTTGCCGAGGTCCAGATAGAACCGGGCGTTCGTGTCCTCTTCGACCGTGACCAGCCAACCGCGCACCTCGAGACAGCGCGACGGCGCGTCGGGATCGGTGATCATGAACGCATAGTTCGGATTGGCCTGCAGGCTGACGAACTTCTTACGGGGGATCGTCTGACTCATCCGCAGGTGCGCGCCGTCCCAGGTGAACTGCTTGGGCGTCAGGGTGGGCGAGCCGTCCGGACTGACGGTGGCGAGAACACCGACGATGGGTCGTTCGAGCAGATCCGCATAGTCTGGGGGAACCTTGGAGATCATGGCCCCGATCCTATCAACAATGTGTATTACAGAGTGCCTTTCGGTAAGCACTACTGGTGGTGTGCTCCGACGGGCTCGGCAGACACCCGCCGGCGAGCGATCGACCGGACGATCTCCCCCGTCCGGGTGGCGACATTGGAGAGCAACGACGACGAGATGCCATGCGTGTGTTCGGTACCGCCCTGCAGGTAGATGGCACCACCCGGGGTCGGGCGGTGGGTGAGGAGACGATAGTCGCGGGTGACGGACGGCCCCGCGTCATCGGCGACGACATCGCCGGCGAGGTCACCGAGAACCGCGCGAAGGTCCATCTGGTGAAAGCCGGTCGCGCAGACCACGGCGTCACACACCAGGTCCTCGGTGAGGCCGGTGGGCTCATGCGACACGGTCACCACGACCCCATCGGTGTGCTCGTCCACCCGAAGTGCCCTTGACGCTCCGTGCATGAACAGCCGTCGATCCCCGGAGACCCGTTCGGCGTATTCGCGGGCGTAGAGCTCTTCGATCAACGGCAGGTCGACGGCGGAATAGTTCGTCGCCCGGTGGTAGGCCATCAGGCGCCGCCGGAACTCCGGGGTGGATGCGTGGAAGTCGTCGACGGCGCTGGGGTCGAAGATGCGGTTCGCGTACGGGCTGTCGTCGGCGGGGCTGTAGCCGTACTTGGAGAACACCGAGTGCACCTGGGCGGCAGGGTAGGTCGAATGCAGGTACTCGACCGTCTCGGCGGCACTCTGACCGGCGCCGAGGACCACGAACCGGTGGTGGTGTGGTCGTGGCATGTCGGCGAGGTTGCCGAGTAGATCGTGATTGTGGAACACACGCCGCGACGCCGTGACGCCCTGGGGTAGGCGGGCCGACAAACCGGTGGAGACCACGATGTTCCGGGCTCGCACGGTGCCGCTCGTCCGGCCCGCGAAGTCCACCTCGAAGTGATCGTCGACATGCCGGACCTGCCGCGCGGTGGTCCCGTAGGTGACGTCGGCGTCCACCCTCCGCGCCGCCCACTCCAGATAGTCGTGGAATTCGTGGCGGGTGGGGAAGAACGTCTGATGATTGACGAAGTCGATCAGTCGGCCACGGTCGGCCAGATAGCTCAGGAACGAGTACCGGCTGCGCACGTTGCGCTGGGTCACCAGATCCTTGAGGAACGAGATCTGCATCGTGGTGCGCGGCAACAGCATCCCGGTGTGCCATCCGAATTTCTGCTGCCGCTCGACGAAGCGTGCCGACAGCCCGGGTCCGGTGGTCTCGGCGTTGAACTCGGCCGCGGCGATCGCCAACCCGAGATTCGACGGCCCGAAACCTATCCCGACGATGTCGAGGACTCCGGAGGCGTCGGTGGGTTCGGCCATCAGGGTGGGTGCGAGACGGTTGTCGGCGTGCGCGTTGTCGTTCATCGGGCATCCTCGGGTCGGTTGTGCGGGCAATCTGCTGGGATCTGCGATGCGGGTTGTGATGTCGGCGCCCCGGCGATGGTCGGTGACCATCCCCTCCACATCCGGGCGAGGTCGCCGCCGGCGTCGATGAGGTCGTCGGGTGGCCCGTTCTCGGTGATGACTCCGTTGTCGATGACGGCGACCTCGTCGACGGCCCGGATCTGAGAGAGTCGATGGGCGATGACCAAGACGGTGCGGCCACGGGTCGCCGCCTCGGCGGCGGCATCGAGTTCGGTTGCGTGGTGGCTGCCCGCCTCGGCGGTGGCCTCGTCGAGCACCACGATCCGGGGGTCGGCGAGGATCAGGCGTGCCAGCGCGAGCTGCTGGGCCCGGGCGCCGCCGATGCGATGGCCGCCGTCCCCGACGATCGTGTCGACGCCGTCGGGCAGCGTCCGAACCCAGTCGAGGGCACCGACCGTCGCCAGCGCGGCATCGACCTCGGGGCGGGTCGCCCGCGGGGCCGGTAGGCGAAGGTCGTCGATCAGCGGTCCGGCGAAGATGTGGACCTCTTGGCTGATCGTGTAGACCCCCTCCCCGGCGGGGACGCCGATGACACCGTGATCGGGTACCAGCGTTGCGCCGAGGAGACCGGCGACCGTGGATTTCCCGGCCCCGCTGCTGCCGACGAGCGCCACCCGGGTGCCCGGCGGGATGCGCAGGTCGACCCCGCGCAGCACGGGGCGGCCGGTGCGGTAGGAGAAGTGCACGTCCTGCAGCACCACATCGTCGTCGCCACGCCGCTGGCTCGGCTCCGGCGGCGACGAGGCCGTCTGTGCGTGGGTCACGCCGATGAGCCGAGCGACGCCGGTCGCGGCGAGCTGCAGGTCCGCCGCGCTGTAGAGGATCATGCCGATCGGGTTGAACAATCGGTGGAACATCAGGGCCGCCGCGGTGGTGGCGCCCACGGTCACCGCGCCGGCCGACGTGAGGCAGAACCCGATGACGAGAATGGCTGCGAGTCCGACGAACTCGGCGCGATTGGCTCGTCCCACCAAGCGGGTGAACAGGGTGAACGCGGTCATCGACAGATCGCGGGTGCGCCCGGAGGCCCGGGCGATGGCCGTGATCTCGTGGTCGGCGATGCGGTAGGCCCGGACGGTGTCACGGCCGTCGATCGCTTCGATGAGAGCGTGCGAGCGGTGTGCCGCGGCCTGACGTTCGTCGGCGAACACCGGTGCCGAACGCGGCAGGTACCAGCGCAACGCGATCACATACAGCGGGATCGCGAGCGCCCCGCCGATCGCGAGGCGCCAGTCCAGGCCGACCATCGCGGCGAGCGTGACCACACCGAGCGCGGCCGCCGTGACCACGGTGGGCAGCACGGTGGTGACGGCACGGTTGATCGCGGTGACGTCATTGTTCACCCGCGACAGCAGATCGCCACGCCCGGCCGTTTCGATCACGTCGGCACGCATCTGCAACGCCGACACCACGGCGTCCTCACGCAGATCGGCCAGCAGATCGGCGCCGAGCCAGGCGATCGAGTGCACGGTGGCGCCGGCGGCGATGCCGCCGATCATCGCGGCGATGGCCGCGGTCGTCGCGATCGGGACGAGCGTCGAGACGTCGGCGTGCGCGGTGACCCGGTCGACGAGTACGCCGAGTGCGAGCAGCGGGATCACCGCCGATGCAGCGGTGATCAGACACAGCCCCGCCACGGCGAAGGCGCGCCCTTTTCTGCGGCGTAGGCCGGACCCGAGATGACGAAATGTCTGGGCGGGTGTGGCGACCGGCAGCACCGTGGTGCCGGCCGCCGGGGTGGTGTCCGATGCGTGGTTCATCGGGCCATCACCGCCGCATCCGCCCGAGGAGATGTGGCCGCGCCGGCCGGCGCCTTGTCGGGGGCGTGCTGGTCCACGAGCTCGATGACCTGGTCGGCGACCGACCGCCACGCTCGAGCGGCCGTGACCACGACGGTGACGCGGTCGGATCCGTCGTGATGACGCAGGTCGCGTACGGCACGCACGATGCGATGCTCGGTGACCGAGTCGACGGCGGTCGTCGGTTCGTGCAGGACGAGCACCGACGGATCGGTCAGGATCGCTCGGGCCAGTGCCAGTCGCTGTCGCTGACCACCCGATAGTGACTGCCCACGATCGCTGGCCGGGCGTCGCAGCGCGGACGCGGCGTCGGTCGGCGAGTCGGCTGGTCCCTCGTCGACGAGGTCCCGGCTACCCATCGCGGTGAGCACGGCCAGCACGGACTCGGCACCGGTGGTTTGAGCGCCGGCGGCTCCGCCGATGGCGAGGTTGCTGCCGACCGTTCCGGTGAAGAGGTCGACGCCGTGCGGTTCGACCAGGAGACCGCGCGGCCGCAGCGAGGCAGGCAGGGTGGCTGAATCGTGTCCGAGCACGCGGACTTCAGCGTCCGGTGACCCGTCCTGTCCGTCCAGGAGATCCACGAGGCGCTGCGCGAGGACGGGGGATGGCGCGACGAACACGGCGAGTTCGCCGGGCCGGACCCCACATCGCAGCGCGCCGACCGGGCTTGCCGCAGTGGCGCAGAGTGCGACGACGGCCTCGGGTTCCGTTGTGTTCGCGACGATGTCGACGGTCGCGTCGACCGATGCCCCGGGTGCGTCGACGCCGGTCACCGTCGATGCGCGTCGGACCCGGTCACGGCCGGCGGGTGCCACCGTGGCGATCCGGTCGGCGGATGCTCGGGCGGTGGCGACGCGACCGGGCATCATGGCGAGGACGGCCAGTGGTTCGGTCAGGAACTGGGCCACGCCGAGCACCGCGATGAGCGCACCGACGGTGATGCGGTCGGTCAGCGCGAACCAGCCGGTCAGCGTCGCCACCCCGACGGCGAGTACGCCGGTGACACCGGTGGCGGTGCCGAAGAACATGCCGTGGCCCACCGCTGCCCTCCGCCCCGCGGCACGAGCCTGCTCGTTGACTGTCCGATAGCGTTGCGCGGCAACGGTTTGCGCTCCCATCCCACGCAGTGCCCGCAGTCCGGTGAGCAGATCGGTGGCGACGGCGGTCGCGCGACCGATGTGGTGTTGCTGCGCACCGACACGTCGGGTCACCAGCGGGGCCACCACCTGCACGAGCGACAGGATCACCGGTACGCCGATCAACACGATGACCCCGAGCGTGACGTCCACCGACAGCAGGGCCACCGCGCACGCGGTCAGGGCGGTCACCGCGGCGACGGTCTGCGGGACGAAACGGAGCAGACCGCCCGTCTCGTCGGCGTCGGAGTTCGCGATCGACAGGAGGTCGCCGGTCCGCTGCGGTTCCCCGGCCTCAGCCGGGTCGAGAGACTGGGTGGCGCAGCGCAATCGCAGTCGGTGGGATTCGTCCTGGGCCGCACGCATCGCGGCGCGGGCGCCGTATCGGTAGCTCACCGTCAGTGCGACGAACACGGCGGCCAGGACAGCGATCCCGCGGATGAGCGCGGTGACGTCGGCGTCGGCGAGCGCACGGTCGACGATGACGCCGATGAGGATCGGCACCGCGACCTCGCATACCTGGTGCACCGACAGCAACGCTGCTGCCCGGATGAGGGTGGATCGATGGACGCGGAGGCCCTCGGTGAGGATGTGGCGTCCGTGTCCTGCGGGCCCGCCGAGGTGGGCGGGTGCCCGGGTGGTCGCGATCATCGACGCCCGTGCCGATCCGCGGCTGACACCGACGCGCCGTGCGGGTCGGACCGTCGTAGATGCGCGTCGATGGCCGGACCGATCTCGGCTAGCGTTCCGAACGAGCACATCTGCCAATGCGTCGTCCGGACGCCCCGGCGGTCGATCGCGTCCACGTAGGGTTCCCAGCCGAGGACCGTCGACGACGATGTGAGTGGGTCGTCGTCGGCCGCAAAGAACAGCAGCTCGGCCGACACGTGGACCGGATGGTGCACGCGCACCAGTTGATCCGTGTGGGCGGCCCCCGCGACGAGTTGCTCGACGACCGCGGATCCCAGCCCCGGCGGAGCGTCCTCGATGAGTGCGAGGAGTTCGGACACCGACGTCTCGGACACCTGGGAATGCGGATCGGCGACACCGGCGACCGGATGGTCGGACAGTCCGAGCGCGCTCAGCAGGTCGTGCATCCGCAGATCCCGCGACTCTCCGGCCACCGCGCCCAGATCCGCGACGCTGTCCAGCATCGTGAGCGAGGCCACCGGTTCACCGGCCGCCTGCAGGCGCGCGGCCATCGCGTGGGCGATCACCCCGCCGATCGACCAGCCCAGCAGGTGAACGGGGCCCTGGGGTGCGACCCGTCTGATGTCGGCGACATTGCGCGCGGCGAGCGCGTCGATCGAACCGATCGAGGTCACCGGATCATCACCAGCGACCAGTCCGGGCAGCTGTATCCCGTAGATGGGGCGGTCATGGATGTGCCGGCCCAGACCTCCGTACCCCCAGGACAATCCGATGGCGGGGTGGACGCAGAACAGCGGGGTCGCGTCACCGGACGCACGGATCGGCACGATCGTGGCGAGTGCGTCGTCGTCGGCGAGGGGCACTGGCTCGTCCAGCAGACGTGCCAGGCTTCTCGGCGTCGCATCCTCGAGGACGGCGGAGACCGGCAACGTCGTGCCGGTCGCATCGCGCAGTCGGGAGACCACGGCGAACGCCGACAGCGAGGTACCGCCGAGCAGAAAGAAGTCGTCATGCACGCCGACCTGCTCGAGCCCGAGCTCGCGGGCGAACTCGTCGACCACGAGCCGCTCGGTCGGTGACGCCGGCGCCTCGTAGGTCGTGGTGGGCCCGAACAACGGCTCCGGCAGCGCGTGCTCGTCGATCTTGCCGGACGGAGTGGTCGGGATCTGGTCGACCACGACCACCGCCGACGGGACCATGTGGCGCGGAAGAGTTCTCGCCAACCTGTCGATCACCGCCCGTGGTTGCGGGGCGTCAGCCCCGGCCACGGCCACGACGTAGCCCACCAGGAGGCGTTCGCCGCGGGGACCGGCCCTGCCGACGGCGGCCGCCTGACGTACATCCGGACGCCGCAGCAGCGCCGCCTCGATCTCACCGAGTTCGATTCGATGGCCGCGGACCTTGACCTGGCGGTCGGCCCGGCCGAGGTAACTCAGCGCGCCGTCCGTGCCGATCGTGACGAGGTCGCCGGTGCGGTACATCCGGTCACCCGGTCGGCCGTGCGCGGCGGCGACGAATCGCTCGGCGGTGAGCGCGGCGCGCCGATGATATCCGCGGGCCAGGCCCGGCCCCGCGAGGTACAGCTCGCCGACGACGCCGCGCGGCACCGGCCGTAGGGCCGAGTCCAGCACCAGCGCCTCGAAGCCGTGCACCGGATGCCCGATCGTCACCGGTGCCCCAGCCCGCATGCTCGACGGCTGCAGGTCGGCGACCGTGGCGATGTCGGTGGCCTCGGTCGGGCCGTACCCGTTACGCATGATCCGTCCCGGCGCCCAGCGGGCGACGGTCTCGCGGCTGACCGCCTCGCCGCCGACGCCGAGTACCCGAACCCCGGCCAGCGCCGCGGGGTCGGTCATCGCCAGCAGGGTCGGCGTCATCAGGGCGTGTGTCACACCCTCGGACCGGATGAGATTCCCGAGCTCCGACGGGCCGGCGTCGGGATCGCTGATGACCAGGGTCGCCGAGGCCGACAGAGCCGCGATCTGCTCGCCGATCGACATGTCGAAACTGGGTGAACTGTTGTGCAGGAAGCGCGAATCGGGGTCGACGAGATAGGTGTGGAGTCGTTCGGCCGCCAGGTTGGCGAGGCCGCTGTGCGTCACGATCACGCCCTTGGGCAGACCGGTCGACCCGGATGTGTAGATCAGGTACGCGGGGTGGCCGGTCTGCTCACGACGCGGTCGCTCGCAGCCTCGGTCGCGCTCCGTTGATCCGCCCCCGACGGCGTCGTCGTCGATCACGATCCAGCTGACCGTGTCGGGCAGTCCCGGCCGCGACCGACGGTCGGTGATACCCAGGCGGGCGCCGGAATCCGAGAGCAGGTGGGTGATGCGCGCGTGCGGGAGCGTCGGGTCGACAGGCACGAACGCCGCCCAGGTCTTGGCCACCGCCCAGATCGCACGCACCGAGTTCGCCGAGCGGGTCAGTGCCACCGCGACATAGGTTTCGGGTGCTGCCCCGGCGTCGACGAGGATCTCGGCGAGTCGGTCCGACCATGCGTCGGCCTCACGATAGGTGATCGACCGGCCGGCCCAGCGGATCGCCACGCCGTCCGGCCTGCGGTCGACGGCACGTCGGATGATCTGTCGCAGAGTGAGTTCCGGTTCGGCCGGAGCTCCGCGCATCGGGACCAGGGCACGCCGTTCGGTGGGAGTCGGGCCGCAGAGCTGCGCGAGGGTCGTCGCCGGGTCCGCGACGACAGCACGGAGTGCCTCGTCGAAGCGCTCGACGATCGACGCCACGGTGGAGGTGGCGATGGCCACCGGGTCGTGGGTGAAGCGCAGCGCCGGTTGCGGTCGCAGGTCGACGGTCAGCGTCAGGGGGTAGTGGGTTGCCTCGGCCATGTCGATGTCGGCCACCCGGATGCCGCCCATCGCATCCGCGCCGCGCAGAGCGTCCATGTCGACCGGGTAGGACTCGAAGGCGACCAGCGTGTCGAACCCGGCGCCGGGACCGGCTGTCCGCACGATGTCGGTGAGTCCGAGATGGTGATGGTCGATCAGGGCGCCCTGTTCGCCGTGCAGCCGTCGCCACACGTCGTCGATCCGTTCGTCGGCGTCGGCGCGTACCCGGACCGGGATCGTGTTGATGAACAGTCCGACCGTCTCCGCGACCCGGTCGACGTCCGCCGGTCGTCCGGAGACGGTCGCGCCGAAGGTGGCGTCGACGCCGCGACCGGTCGAATCACGGTCGGCGACGATGCGGTCGAGCAGGATGCCCCACAACGACTGGATGAGGATGTTGGTGGTCACGCCGGATTCGGTGGCGCGGCGGGCGATCTGCGCCCAGCGTTCGGGGCCGAGGATGACGATCTGACGGTCGAGACGCCCGGACGGCGCGGACGCGGACGGCGCCACCAGGGTGGCGTGTGAGCGTCCGGCCAGCGCTTGGGAGAACGCGTCGAGGCCTGCGGCGCGGTCACGTCCGGCCGCCCACACCAGGAACTCTCGGAAGCTCGGGGCGGGCCGGAGCGCGTCCGGGGCGCCGTGGGTGTGGTAGAGCGTCAACAGATCCCGCAGCAACAGAGGCATCGACCAGCCGTCGGCGACGATGTGATGCAACGTGACCACGAGTTCGGTGACGTCGGTGGCGACCCGCACGAGCGCGAAGCGGACCAGGGGCGGGCGGTCGAGGGCGAAGCGTGCACTTCGTTGGACGTCGCGGATCATCGTCACGTGCGCGGCGATGTCGGAGGGGTCGAAATCCTCGCCGGTGAGATCGGTGACCTGCCAGGACGGATCGTCGGCGGCGGTGACGACGGTGACCAGGTCGCCATCGCCCGTTGTCACGAACGCACTGCGCAGGGCGTCGTGCCGGTGCAGCAGCGCCTGCGTGGCGCGGTGCAGTCGGTCTGCGTCCACCGGGCCGGTCAGGGTGATACATGCCTGGGTCACGTAGCTGTCGGCGGTCAGAGTGGACGGATCGTCGGCGGCCAGTGCCGCGTGGAACGCGAGTCCCTGCTGCAGAGGGGCGGTGGGCCACACATCGGCCATCCCGGGAAAGGCCAGGGCCAGGCGGTCGAGATCGGCCTGTTCGACCCGGGCAGGTCGGACATCGGACGGAGTCCATCCGTGCTCTCCCCGGGTGAGGCCCTCGAGAAGGTCGACCAGCGCCGCCCGCCATCGCTCGGCGACGGCTGACGCCGTGCTCGGATCGATCAGGCGTACAACGTGATCCAGCGTCACCCGGAGAATGGGCCCATCGCCGGAGGAGTCGATGACGATCGCGTTGACATCGAGCGGCGCGGCCGCCGGCATGTCGGCGTCGGGATCGGCGGCCGGTGACCCGATCGCATCGGAGGGCGTCCAGCCGATCCCGGTCAGGCCGGACGGCAGCATCCCGGTGGACACCCGACCGAGGTAGTTGAACGCGATGGTCGCGGACACCTCCGGCAGCGTCGGCGTGCGGGACAGATGTCGGGCGATGCCGTATCCGGCGCCACGCGAGGGCACTGTGCGTATCGCCTCCTTGACTGCCTTGACCGCCTGAACCGTGGCCGCCACGCGGTCGGCCGCCGGGTCCGCGGGCAGGTCGATGCGCACCGGGAAGGCGGTGGTGAACCAGCCGACCGTGCGGGACAGGTCGACGTCCCCGACCAGATCTTCTTCGCGGCCATGCCCTTCGATCTGGACGACCGGCGCGGGCACCCCGCAGTCGGCGAGAGCGACCAGCAAGGTCGCGAGGAGTATGTCGTCGACCCCGGCGCGCAGTGCGGTGGGTATCTGGTCGATCACGGTCTGCGTGGTCTCCGGGTCGAGGTCCACGATGACCCGCCGGGTGCGCACCGCGAGATCCTGCAGGGGATCGACACGCATGCTCGGCGTCGACGCCGCGGACGCGAACTGGCGCGACCAGTGGTCGGCCTCACGCTCGGCGATCGTGTCGGCCTGTTCGGTGAGCGCGTGTGACCAGCGGCGCATCGACGTCCCGTTCGCGGGCAGCATCGGCGGGCGACCGGCGTCGATCGCCGCCCACGCGGTGATGAGATCACCGACGAGGATCCGCCAGGAGACACCGTCGACGACGAGGTGATGGATGACGACGATCAGCAGGTCGTGCTCGGACCCGTCGCGCACCAGCCACACGAACTGCGTCATCGTGCCGGAGCGTGGGTCGAGACGCGACAGTGCGCCGTCGGTGGCCGTTGCCGCCACCGCTGCCGCATCGGCGTCGCCGACCTCGACGCGGGTGAGGCGTTCGCCGGTCGAACCGGCACCCGCGGGCGGCACCTGCAGCCCGAGTGACCGGGTTCCCGGTTCCCCGACCAGTTGCGCGCGCAGGATGTCATGGTGTCCCACAACGGCATCGAGGGTCGCCACGATCCCGGCGCGGTCGATGTGGGCCGGCAGTTCGAGAGTCAGATGCTGCGCGTACCGCCGATGACCGCCGCCACGCTCGACGAGCCACCGCATGATCGGCGTGGCCGGCAGGAATCCCACCGGGCCGCCGGGCAGTTCGGCGAGAAGGTGCCGCTCCTCGGTGGTGGCCACGGCTGCGACGCCACCGACCGTCTTGCGTTCGAAGACGTCGCGCGGGGAGAAGTGCAGGCCTTCGCCGCGTGCTCGGGACACCAGGGTGAGAGCGCCGATGCTGTCACCGCCGAGGGCGAAGAACGAGTCGTCCGCGCCGACGGCGTCGACCCCGAGAACCTCGGCGAACAGGACGGCGAGCCGTTCTTCGACGGGTCCGGTGGGGGCGCGGAACGGTGCCTCGGCGATGAACGTCGGAGCGGGGAGCCGGGCCTGATCGAGCTTGCCGTTGGCGGTCCGGGGCAGGTCGGCGAGCGGCATGAACGAATCCGGGATCAGACCTGCCGGGAGCCGGGACTCGCAGTGACGTCGGATCGCGGCCACATCGACTGTGCCGGCGACACCCACGACGTAGGCGATCAGCCGTTTGCCCATCGGGGTGTCGCAGACGAGCACCGCGTTGCGGGCGACGGACGGTGCGTCGCCGACCACGGCCTCGATCTCCCCGAGCTCGATGCGTCGGCCGCGGATCTTCACCTGGTCGTCGGAGCGACCGTGGTAGCGCAGGCACGGTGCATCGTCGTCAACGGTCCAGCTGACGACGTCGCCCGTGCGGTACATGCGGGCACCACGACGATGCGGGTGCGCCACGAAACGTGCAGCGGTCAGCGCGGATCGACCGTGATAGCCGCGGGCGAGCCCCGGTCCGGCGAGGTAGAGCTCGCCGCGCGCGCCCGGCGGGACCGGTCGCATCCGGGAGTCGAGGACGAGCAGCTCGAAACCGTGGACGGGTCGTCCGATGGTGATCGGCTGATCGGCGCGCAGCTCGGCGACGGTGGCGATGTCGGTCGCCTCGGTGGGCCCATAGCCGTTGCGCATCAGGCGTTCCGGTGCCCATCGCCGGACGACGTCGGCGGTGACCGCCTCGCCGCCGACCCCGAGGACGCGCAGTCCGTCGAGATCGGCCGGGTCGACGGTGGCCAGCATCGTCGGGGTGAGCAGGGCGTGGGTCACACCGGCGTCGCGGATCAGTTCCGCGAGCTCGGTCGGCGGTAGCCCCGGGGAAGCGATGACGAGTCGGGCGGCCGCCGAGAGCGCCGAGATCTGTTCCCCGATGGCCATGTCGAAACTCGGCGACGTGTTGTGCAAGAAGCGCGCCGAGGGCTCGACCCGATAGGTGCGACGCCGTTCCGCGGCCAGATTGGCCAGGCCCCGGTGGGTGATCGCAACCCCTTTGGGTTGACCGGTCGATCCCGATGTGTAGATCAGGTAGGCGATGTGGTCGAGCCGGATCGGACTCGGCGGAGTCGGCAGTGCGTGTGGGCCGTGTGGATTCCGGGGGCTCCCGTCGAGCCGGGGGAGATCGTCGAGGACGATCCAGTCGACATGGTCGGGCAGCCGGGACCGTAGCGCCGCGGTGGTGATGCCGATGCGGGCGCCGCAGTCCTCGAGCATGTAGGCGATGCGCTCGGCCGGATAGTCGGGATCGATGGGGACGAAGGCCGCTCCGGTGGCGGCCACCGCCCACATCGACCGGACCGAATCGGCCGACCTGTGCATGGCGACGGCGACGAACTCCTCGGGCCGGGCACCCGCATCGATCAGGCGTCCGGCCAGTGCCGTCGCCCGATACGCGGCGTCGCGGTAGGTGAGATGCGTGGCCCCGTCGACGATGGCGATGCCGTCGGGATTGGCCTCGGCCGCGGCGGCGATCAGGCCGGGGAGGGTCTGCGGCGCCACCGACGGGCGACCGGCCGCCGGCACGAGTGTCCTGCGCTCGGCATCTGAGAGGATGCCGATGTCGACGATCTTCTCCTCCGTCGTGGCATCGACGATCGCCTCGAGTACCCGAAGTAGGCGGTCGTGGTGGCGCTGCAGCGTGTTCGCCTCGTACAGAAGATGATTCGCGTGCAGATCGACCTGCATCGCGCCGCCGGCACCTGGATAGACATTGATGGTCAGGTCGGCGACAGGGCCCGTCGACAGGACCGAGAAATGCCCGGTGACCTCACCGAGGGAGATGTCGGTGGGGAAGTTCATCACGTTGACCGTGGGGCCGTACAGTCCGCCGAGAGCAGGCCCGTCGGCGCCGCTCCCGAGATCACGCAACAGATCCTCGCTGCGGTAGCGCTGATGACGCAGTGCGCCGGTCAATTCGAGTTGCACGGCGCGCACGAGGTCACCGGTGGTGGTGTCGTCGCTGATCCGCAACCGGATGGGGACGACGTTGGAGACCATCCCCGCGGACCGGCGCAGCACGGCGTTGGTGCGCGCGGTGACCGGCAGGCTGAGCACCACGTCATCGGTGTCGGTGGCGATGGAGAGGTAGGCGGCGACGGCGGCCACCAACACCGCCGCGTCGATGCTGCCGTGACGCCGTGCGGCGGCGGCCAGGCGTTCGGTGAGGTCGGCGCCGAACGGCCCACCGGTGCGCAGGGGCACGATGTCGGGTGTGGCGGTGCCGTCGGCGAGCGAGATGGGTTCGGGCAGCTCGGCCGCCTTGGCGATCCAGTGATCGCGGTCGATCTGGTATCGGCGTGACCTGCGGTACTCGTCCTCCGCGGCGAGCAACGCGGACAGGTCGGGTGCCACGTAGCCGGCGTCGTCGCGTCCGGCCCGTATCGCCGAGTAGAGCTCGGCGGCCCGATTGATGAAGCGGATCGCGCCGTACCCGTCGACGACGATGTGGTGGATGCAGGAATACCACAGGTAGTGGTCGTCTCCGAGGCGCAGGACCGCGCCACGGATCAGCCGATCCCGCACCAGATCGAACGGCGCGGTGTAGTCGGCCACCATCCAGGCGTGCGCTGCGGCGCCCGGATCGGGTTCGTCGCGCAGATCGACCCGGGTGAACGTGTCGTTCTGCTCGTGGTCGATCGTCTGGCGCGGCTCGCCGTCGACCTCGGCGATCCGCAACATGCCGCTGTCCACCTCGTGCAGCCCGCGCCGACAGACCTCGTCGAGCAGATCCACATCCAGCCCGCCGGTGAACTCGATGACATTTGCGATGACGATCGGGGTGTCCGGCAACATCTGCTGGGCGAACCAGATCCCGCGCTGGGCGGCGGTGAGGGGAAGCGTGAGGGCTCCTTCCGCCGTGCCGGCTTGCGCCCTCGCGTCGTCGAGCATCACGCGGTCGTGCGAGTCAGAGTTCATGGACATCCTCGCGATCCCGGGCGGACCGATCAGCCCGCCATGTTAGGTAACCATTACCTACGAGAGATTAGGGTTGCATATCCTCACCACATCGGCAAAGGTGGGGCGGAAACAACGCAGTCCCAAACGCAGTCACACCATCGAACGCAAGGAAACATGCATGCGGGTCGTCACTTTCGGCTATCAGACCTGGGGTCACAAGACTCTCGAGGCGCTCATCGGATCCCGCCACGAGGTCGTGTTGGCGGTGACGCACCCGCCGAGCGAGCACTCCTACGAGACGATCTGGTCGGACTCGGTCGAGGATCTGGCCCGCGCCCACGACATCCCGGTCCACCTGGCGCAGCGACCCGATGCGGAGCTGATCGAGCGGGTGAGGGCTGCCGAGCCCGACATCATCGTCGCCAACAACTGGCGTACCTGGCTGCCCGGTGAGCTCTTCGACCTGCCCCCACACGGCACGCTCAACCTGCACGACTCGCTGCTCCCGAAATTCACCGGGTTCTCGCCGGTGATCTGGGCGCTGATCAGCGGTGAGTCGGAGGTCGGCCTGACCGCGCACCGCATGGACGACGGGCTCGACACCGGCGACATCGTGCTGCAGAAGGCGGTGCCGATCACCGCCACCTCGACGGCGACCGAGTTGGTGCGCGCGACCATCGACATCATCCCGGAAGTGCTGACCGAGGCCCTCGACCTCATCGAGTCGGGCACGGCCGTGTGGACGCCGCAGAATCTGGCCGATCGCACGTTCTTCCACAAGCGCGCCGACATCGACTCGCGCATCGACTGGTCGTGGCCCGCCGATCAGATCGATCGGCTCGTGCGGGCGCAGTCCGATCCATATCCCAACGCCTACACCCACTTCCGTGGCGAGCGGCTACGCATCACCAAGGCGTCGGTCTCACGGTGCATCTATGGCGGTACGCCGGGCCGGGTGTTCATCCACGAGGGCGACGGCATGGTGATCGTCGCCGGTGCCGACGCCCATCTGGGCCGCAACCGCGGACTCGTCATCGAGCGACTGCGGACCGACGACGGTGTGGAGCACGACGGGAAGGTGTTCTTTCCCCACGGCGGCGGCTACCTCGGCTGAGGCCGATCGGACCTCGATCAGGCAGTGACCTCGATCAGGCGGTGACCTCGATCAGGCGGTGACCTCGATCAGTCTGCCCGTCGCGACATCGAACACGAAGCCGCGCAATGAACTGGTCTTGCTGACGAATGGACTCGTGCGAATCCTCTGCAGTGACTGGCGGACATCCTCGTCGAGATCGGTGAAGGACTCCGCCGACCATGCCGGTTTCTGGCCGATCTCGTTCTGGATGTCGCGTTTGAAGTCGTCGTCGGTGAACGTGAGCATCCCGCAGTCGGTGTGGTGGATCAGGATGATCTCGGTGGTGCCCAGGAGCCGTTGGCTGATGGCCAGCGAACGGATCTCGTCGTCGGTGACCACCCCGCCGGCGTTGCGGATCACATGTGCCTCACCGTCTTTGAGTCCCAGGATGCGGTACACGTCGAGCCGTGCGTCCATGCACGCGATCACGGCGACGTGCCGGCTCGGCGGGAGCGGGAGCGGCCCGTCGAAGGTCTTCGCGTACTCGGCGTTGTTGGCCAGGTATTCGTCGGTGACACTCATGTGTCGATCTTCGTCCCGACGGGCACCCGAGCGTGAGGGTTTGGCCCAGGGTGAGGAATAGTCGGGGCGTCGCCCGGGATCAGCGCCAGTCGGCGAGCAGCTCGGTGGCGCGCTCGGCGAGGTTCATCTGCCACAGCGGACCGAAGCTGACCCGACCCACGCCGAGCTCGGCGAAGTGGGCTCGGGACCCCTGCGCCGGATTGCCGATGGCATTCACCGGCAGCGGCAACTCGGCACACAGCCTGCGCTGGACATCGTCGTCGTGGAACCCGACCGGGTAGAGCGAACTCGCGCCGGCCTCGGCGCACAACGTCAGTCGCGCGACCGCGCGTTCGACCCGATCGGACTCGTCGCCGACCTGCTTGAGGAACAGATCGGTGCGCGCATTGATGACCACCGGAACCCCCGCGGCCGTGGCCGCCGACCGCAGCGCACCGACCAGGTCGGCATGTTCGGCCGCGTCGCGGAGACGGCCGCCCTCGGAGTGCACGGTGTCCTCGATGTTGAGGCCGACCGCGCCGGCGTCGAGCAGACCGTCGATGAGCCGTTCGGGCGATTCGCCGTACCCGGATTCGATGTCGATCGACAAGGGGACGTCGACGGCACCGCTGATCTGGCGGACCCGGGTGAGCAGTTCGTCGAACGTCATGCCCTCGTTGTCGGCGCGGCCGATGGAGTCGGCGACCGGGTGACTGCCGACGGTCAGCGCGGCGAAGCCGCCGGCGACCGCGAGGTTCGCCGACCACGCATCCCACACGGTCGGGAACACGCCCGGATCCCCCGGCCGGTGAAGGTCGAGCAGGGTCTGGGCCTTGGCGGCGAGATCATGAGTTGCCATCGAGGGACTCCTTGAGGTCATTGAGTACCAACCATGCGGCCGCAAGGCCGGATGAGCGGTACCAGACGTCGTCGTCGACGGCGAGGACCCGCTTCCAGGTCGGTGCCCCCATGTCGAGCCACCGATCGCTGAGCAGGACCTCTTTGCCGTGTGCCAGGCCGGCATCGCCCTGAAAACCAACGTAGATCAGATCCGCGTCGGCGTCGGTGAAATTCTCGTCGGTCAGGGTGAACGATCGGGGGGACCGCTGCGGTTCGGGCCGTTGCACGCCGACCGCGGACAAGATCTGACCGGCGAAGGAGTCGGTGCCGGCGACGATCTCCGAATTCCCGGTGAATCTGATCAGCGAGATCTGGTTGTGTTCGGCATCCATCCGGCGGCCGGTCTTGCGGGTCTCGGTGTCGAACTCGTCGAGGAGCCGGGTTCCGCTCGACGATCTGCCGAGGGCATCGGCCACCGCCTGGAACTGCGCGCGCCAATCCGTCCCCGGTTCGATCGTCACGACACGGGTGTCGCCGAACGCCGTCGACGATGCCGCCGTGCGCGGGGTGGTGAGCACGATGTCGGGCTCGGCCTGGGCGGCCGCTGCCGCGTCCGGTGTGGAACCGATCGTCGGCACGGAGGTGAGCTGCGGCCCCAGATAGGCGGGGATCGACCCGTCGGCGGCGACGGCGACGACCTTGGGGCCGATGCCGAGCGCGCAGACGGCGTCGAGCAGCGACGGGTCGGTGACGACGATGCGGGTGATGTCGGTGGCACCGGGGTCGGGGGCTGTGGGGGCCAGGCAGGTGCGCGTCAGGTCGCGGTCGGCGTTGACGATGTTCACCTCGGCGACGCGGGTGGTGACGGTGGAGATGGGCGACCCGTCCGGGTCGGTCAGCGGTTGATCCTGCCCGCAGGCGGCGAGGATGCCGACGGCGCACACGGACATGATGACGCCGACCATCCGCGCCGGACCGCGGGTCATCCGGGGCCGGGATCGGGCAGTCGGAATCCGGGTCTCGCCGCTGCGATGCACGCGATCACGCTAGCACCGGGGCGGACGCCGTCCGATCGCGGTCGCGGCGCGGCGCGCGACACGCTCCCCGGCGGCCGTCGGCGGCACCGCGCGTCGTCTGCGGCGCGCCTGCTGATCTGCGGCGATGGGCTCGTTCGCAGATCGAATACGACAGATCGTAGGACCCACTCGGCTACCGTCGGTATGAGGGTTTAGGATCAGTTACCAGCGCTCGTTTTGTTCATGTGGCGACCGCGGGGAATCGGCAGGTTGACCGACCCCGACGGCTGCGCAACGAGGAGGATCTGTGACCGCGGTTGACCAGCCCACCACGCAAGTGGCTCCAGTGCGTCCCTTTCCGGAGCGCTATCAGCCCAAGGGTTCGTTCATCTACAAGCTGATCACCACGACCGATCACAAGCTGATCGGCATGATGTACATCACCGCCTGCTTCGCCTTCTTCCTCATCGGCGGACTGATGGCGCTGTTGATGCGTGGTGAGCTCGCCCATCCGGGCATGCAGTTCCTGTCGACGGAACAGTTCAACCAGCTGTTCACCATGCACGGCACCGTGATGCTGCTGCTCTACGCGACGCCGATCGTCATCGGCTTCGCCAACTTCGTCCTGCCGCTGCAGATCGGCTCGCCCGACGTCGCGTTCCCACGTCTGAACGCGTTCGGCTTCTGGCTGTTCGTCTTCGGTGCATGCATCGCGCTGGCCGGCTTCATCACCCCCGGTGGTGCGGCCGACTTCGGCTGGACCGCCTACACCCCGCTGACCGACGCCATCCACTCGCCGGGCGTCGGCGCCGACCTCTGGATCATGGGTCTGGCCGTCGGTGGTCTGGGCACCATCCTGGGTGCGGTCAACATGGTGACCACGGTCGTCTGTCTGCGTGCACCCGGCATGACCATGTTCCGCATGCCGATCTTCACCTGGAACATCCTCGTCACCAGCGTGCTGATCCTGCTCGTCTTCCCCCTGCTGACCGCGGCTCTGATGGGACTCGAGGTCGACCGCCAATTCGGTGCCCACCTTTACGACCCCGCCAACGGCGGCGTGATCCTCTGGCAGCACCTGTTCTGGTTCTTCGGGCACCCCGAGGTGTACATCATCGCCCTGCCGTTCTTCGGCATCGTCTCCGAGGTGTTCCCGGTGTTCGCGCGCAAGCCGATCTTCGGCTACTCGGGCCTGATCTATGCGACCTTGTCGATCGCGGCGCTGTCGGTGGCCGTGTGGGCGCACCACATGTACGTGACCGGTGCGGTGCTGCTGCCGTTCTTCTCCTTCATGACCTTCCTGATCGCGGTCCCGACCGGTGTGAAATTCTTCAACTGGGTCGGCACGATGTGGCGAGGGAACATGACGTTCGAATCGCCGATGTTGTTCTCGGTCGGCTTCATCGTCACCTTCCTCTTCGGTGGCCTGACCGGTGTGCTGCTCGCCAGCCCGCCGCTGGACTTCCACCTCTCCGACAGCTACTTCGTGGTCGCGCACTTCCACTACGTGCTCTTCGGAACGATCGTGTTCGCCACGTACGCCGGCATCTACTTCTGGTTCCCCAAGATGACCGGACGCATGCTCGACGAGCGTCTCGGCAAGTGGCACTTCTGGCTGACGTTCATCGGTTTCCACACCACGTTCCTGGTGCAGCACTGGCTGGGTAACGAGGGCATGCCGCGTCGCTACGCCGACTACCTGCCGTCGGACGGTTTCACCACGCTGAACATGATCTCGACCGCAGGTGCCTTCATCCTCGGCCTGTCGACGCTGCCGTTCCTGTGGAACGTCTTCCGCAGCTACCGTTACGGCGAGGTCGTCACGGTCGACGACCCGTGGGGCTTCGGGAACTCGCTCGAGTGGGCCACCAGCTGCCCGCCCCCGCGGCACAACTTCACCGAGCTGCCCCGTATTCGCTCGGAACGCCCTGCCTTCGAACTGCACTATCCGCACATGATCGACCGGATGCGGGCCGAGGCCCACGTCGGCCCGGGTCACGGGGACAGCAGCAAGTCGGTCGAGGACTCCCGTCGGGAGCCGTTGACGACGGGCAGTCACGAGGGTTCCGGGGATTCGGATCCCCGCTGACGTCGCCGGCGAACGCGAACACGTGGCGAACACTCCGGGTGACACGACAGTTCTGATCACCGTCACCGGGCCGGACAAGCCTGGCGTCACCTCAGTACTGATGGGGGCTTTGGCAGGCCAGCAGGTCAGTCTCCTCGATGTGGAGCAGGTGGTGATCCGCGGCCGGCTCACCCTCGGCGTGCTGGTGTCGGCGTCCGGTGACGCCGAAGAGCTCCAAGACGTGGTCGAGCAGGCCATGGCATCCATCGGTATCGACGTCATCGTCGAGGTGGGCGCGGCGAGCACCGGTCGGCGTCCGTCGAGTCATGCGGTGGTGGTACTCGGCAGCCCAGTCACCGCACGCGCATTCCGTGCGCTCGCGGCGGAGCTGGCCAGTCAGGGCGCCAACATCGATCTGATCCGCGGGGTCGCCGACTATCCGCTGACCGGACTGGAACTCATGGTCAGCACCGGGCGTGACAGCATCGCTGCCGACTCGGCACTGCGCAAGGGCATGGCGGCCGTGGCGGCGCGTCACGGCGTCGACATCGCCGTCGAGCGCGGCGGTCTCGCCCGGCGGGCCAAGCGGGTCATCGTCTTCGACGTCGACTCCACCCTCATCCAGGGTGAGGTCATCGAGATGCTCGCCGCGAAGGCCGGCCGGGAGGCCGAGGTGGCGGCGGTGACCGAGGCGGCAATGCGTGGCGAACTCGACTTCTCCGAATCGTTGCACCAGCGTGTGGCGGTCCTGGCCGGGCTGGACGCGAGTGTGATCGACGACGTCGCGAGTTCGTTGCAGTTGACCCCGGGCGCCCGGACCACGATCCGGACCCTGCATCGACTCGGCTACCACTGTGGTGTCGTGTCCGGCGGATTCCGCCAGGTCATCGACGGACTCGCGCATGAGCTCGAGCTCGACTTCGTCCGGGCCAACACCCTCGAGATCGTCAGCGGCAAGCTGACCGGCCGCGTGATCGGAGAGGTCGTGGACCGGGCCGGAAAGGCCAAGGCGCTACGGGCGTTCGCCGATCAGGTCGGCGTACCGATGGAGCAGACGATCGCCGTCGGTGATGGCGCCAACGACATCGACATGCTCTCTGTGGCCGGGCTGGGGATCGCGTTCAACGCCAAGCCGGCCCTGCGTGAGGTCGCCGACGCGGCGTTGAGCCACCCGTTCCTCGACGCGGTCCTGTTCATCCTCGGGGTGACCCGTGACGAGATCGAGGCCGCGGACGCTGCCGACGGGGTGTATCGGCGGGTCCCGCTCAGCTGAGCTTCTCCCGGATGCTGCGCACGGCGATGTGACCGGCCATGTCGCATTCCTTCAAGGAAGTTCGCCGCGATGGGCGCATCATCGAAGGTGACACACCACAGAGGAGAGGACCTGCAGATGACCGCCACCGGAAACATCGCCGACTTCGCGATGCTGACCCTCGACTGCCCGGATGCGAAGGAATCGGCCGAGTTCTGGTCGGCGGTCCTGGGCTGGGAGATCACCGCATCGGGTGACGGCTACGCAATGCTCAAGGGGTCGGGTCCTGCCCTCGGCTTCGGTTCGGTACCCGACTACGAGCCGCCGGCGTGGCCGAACGAGCACGGCTCCAAGCAGTTCCATTTCGATCTGGCGGTTGCCGATCTCGACGCCGCCGTCGATCGGTGCGTGGCGCTGGGCGCGAGGCTGCCGGCCGAACAGCCGGGGGAGACCTGGCGGGTCCTGCTCGATCCGGCAGGACATCCGTTCTGCCTGACCAAGGCCGAGAACTGGGGGTGAGCAGGCTTGGCGGACACCGCGGCCGAGTTCGACGAGATCGGCGAGTCATCGGACGATGCGTATCGCAGGCTGGTGGGTTATGTCGGGGGCGGCGAGGACCCGGCCGATCCCGCCGATGTACTCGCCATGCAGATGGTCGTGCGTATCGAGAAGGTGAACCCACCCGACCGTGCCGATCTCCTGACCGCCGCGGCACGCGCCGTCGCGATGCTGTGCCTCGATGACCGCGCAGGCGGCGCCGGTCCGTGGGTGGAACCCATGGACGCGTGGTGTCAGGCGCGCATCCGGAAGATCGCCCGACGTGCCCGAGGCGCACAGTGGACTGCCGCGCAGGAGGTGTGGGGGCTCACCGTGTCCGAGGGGGACGCGCAGGCCCGCGCCATCGTGCCCGGCCGGGTCGGCGATGTGGATCGTCGGATCTCGCGACTGCAGATCGGTGGCACCGAACTCGGTGGTGAACTCGCGACGTCGCCGCCGGACGGGGGCGTGGTGCTCTGGATCAACCCCGATCTGGACATGACCGTCGGCAAGTCTGCCGCACAGGTCGGTCACGGCGCGATGCTCGTGGTGACGCTGATGACTGCGGCGCGGGCACGTGCATGGCATGCCGACGGGTGTCCGCTGGTGGTCCGACAGGCGTGCGCGGATCGGTGGGCCGACCTCCTCGTCGCCGAGTCGCACGGCCGGGCGGTTGCGATCCGCGACGCCGGCTTCACCGAGATCGCGCCCGGGTCGGTGACGGTGATCGCGGAGGTGATCGACGGGTGAGTGACGAGCAGCGACTGCCGGAGTGGGCGGGTGACCTGGGTCTTGTGGCACATCCGGAGGGCGGTTGGTACCGCGAGACCTGGCGCAGCACCGTGACACTGCCCGGTGCCGTTCTGCCGCAAGAGTATTCGGGCGATCGAGCGGCGGGAACCGCGATCCTTTTCCTGCTGTTGCCCGGTGAGCAGTCGGCCTGGCACACCGTCCGTGGAGCCGAGTTGTGGCTGCATCATCGAGGCTCGCCCGTGGTGCTCGAGCTCGGCGGTGACGCAGGTGTACCCGGTGAGCCGGTCGGGATCGTCGTGGGTTCTGATGTGGGTGCCGGCGAGCAGCCTCAGGCCGTGGTGCCGCCCGGTACGTGGCAGCGAGCGCGCCCGCGCGGTGACGAGCCTGCGCTGGTGAGTTGCATCGTGGTTCCCGGTTTCGACTTCGCCGACTTCCGGCTGGCCGACGACACCTGATCCTCGCCGCCGACCCGGCTGCCACCCACTGTTCGTTGATCGAGTAGGCGGCGAGTCGGCGTATCGAGATCAGGTGCGGCTCGAGGCCTGATCCATCAGTGGCCTGAACGGTTGGGGTGAGCGCTCACGTGGTCAGCGCGACGACGTCTCGCTCGCCGGCGACAGGGCCCGTGCGGGGGCGATGTGTCCCAACGTGTTCCGCCAGATCTCTCGATCCGGTGCGATCGAGGCGACGATGAGTTCGTCGGCATCGGCGTGTCCGGCGAACCAGTCCAGGTAGTCGATGACCTGGGCCGGGGTCCCGACTCCCGCGTAGGTCATCATCGAATCGATCTGGCGTCCCTGCGGCATGTCGAGAATCATGTCCGCTTCGTCATCGGTGAAGCGACGCCCACGCCCGAACAGCGCATTGACGCGATGACGCTTCGCCTTTCGGAGCTGTTCCTGCGCAACGCTTTCCTCGTCGTCGGCGATGACGCACACCCCGGCGATGACATAGGGCGTATCGAGTTGCTCGGAGGGCTGGAACTCGCGGCGATAGAGAGCGACGGCCTCCTCCAATGCCTGCGGAGCGAAATGTGAGGCGAATGCGTAGGGCAGGCCGAGTGCCGCGGCGAGCTGGGCACCGAAGAGCGAGGAGCCCAGGATGTAGAGCGGAAGGTCGGTCCCGGCGCCGGGAGTCGCGCTGACCCCCTCCACACGGGAGTGGCCGCGGAGGTAACCCTGCAGCTCGAGGACGTCGGACGGAAAGCGGTCGGCCGACGCCATGGTGCGCCGCAGCGCGGCAAAGGTCTGTTGGTCGCCGCCGGGGGCGCGACCGAGTCCCAGGTCGATTCGGCCGGGATGCAGTTCGCCGAGGGTGCCGAACTGCTCGGCGATGGCGAGCGGCGAATGGTTCGGCAGCATGACGCCGCCGGCACCGAGGCGGATGGAGTTCGTGTGCGCCGCCACATGCGCGATCAGCACGGCGGGTGCGGCCGAGGCGATGGTGGACATGTTGTGGTGCTCGGCGTACCAGATGCGCCGGTAGCCCCACCGTTCGGCGCGCTGCGCCATGTCCACGCTGGCGGCGAAACTGTCACGGACACTTTCGCCGGGGCCGACCTGGGCCAGGTCGAGGATCGACAGATCAACACTCATGCCATGGTCAAGGCATCGGGGGTCGTTCGTATTCCATTGTCGGCGAGGATGTGTCGTGTGGGTTCACGCGACGGCTCTGTTCGTGGTGCACGATAGGGGAGTGACCAACGCGAGTGACCCGACCTCCGACGACGTGTACGACACCGACCCCGACCTGTTGGTCGACTTTCGCGATGTGACCCTGGTTCGGGGCGGGAACACCCTGGTCGGGCCCGTGAACTGGCAAGTCGAGCTCGACGAGCGGTGGGTGGTGATCGGGCCCAACGGTGCCGGGAAGACATCGCTGATGCGGCTGGCCTCCGCTCAGGAGCATCCGACGACGGGGACCGCGTTCGTGCTCACCGAGCAACTGGGCAAGGTGGAGGTCCGCGAGCTCTCCACCCGGATCGGCATATCGAGCGCGGCGCTCGCCGAACGTGTACCGCCCGGCGAGATCGTCACCGACCTGGTGATCTCGGCGGGCTATTCGGTGCTCGGCAGGTGGCGTGAAGAGTACGACGACATGGACCGCGAACAGGCGGTGGAATCGCTGGAGTCGATGGGTGCCGAACATCTGGCGGATCGAACCTTCGGCACGTTGTCGGAGGGGGAACGCAAGCGCGTCCTCATCGCCCGCGCCCTCATGACGGATCCCGAACTGCTGCTGCTCGACGAGCCCGCGGCCGGCCTCGACCTCGGCGGACGCGAGGAACTCGTCGATCGGCTCGGCCGGCTCGCGTCCGATCCCGAGGCGCCGGCCATGGTGCTGATCACGCACCATGTCGAGGAGATCCCCGACGGATTCACGCACGCGATGCTGTTGTCGGAGGGTGAGATCGTCGCGCAGGGATTACTCGACGACGTATTGACCAGCGTGAACCTGTCGACGGCGTTCCGGCAGAAGATCACCCTCAGCAAGGTGGACGGCCGGTACTTCGCTCGCCGTTCGCGGCGCGTCGGCGGGCATCGGCGCGCGGCCGGCTGACCGTCGCGCAGCGGGCCTCCCCGGCCGCGCTACTGTCGTCAGAGCGTCCGACGACTGGAGGTTGGTCATGGTCCCATCGGAGTCCCCCGAGCCCGCCCCGCTGCGTGATGCGGCGACCGTGGTTCTGGTGCGCGACACCACTGACGGCATCGAGGTCTTCCTGCAACGACGCGTCCAGCAGATGGCCTTCGCCGGTGGCGTGACGGTGTTCCCGGGTGGCGGCGTCGACCCCCGGGACGCCGATGCCGACATCGGATGGACGGGACCAGACGCGCAGTGGTGGGCAGACGCGTTCCATACCGAGACGTCCACCGCGCAGGCGTTGGTGTGCGCCGCGGTCCGCGAGACCTTCGAGGAGTGCGGTGTGTTGCTTGCCACGCGCGCCGACGGCACGGTCTCCGACCCCGTGTCCTTCGCGCCGCAGCGTGCCCAGCTCATCGACAAATCGCTGTCCTTCGGCGAGTTCCTGCGCACCGAAGATCTCCGACTGCGGGCAGATCTGCTGCGGCCACTCGCACACTGGATCACCCCGATCATCGAGAAGCGTCGCTACGACACCCGCTTCTTCCTCGCTGCCATGCCCGCCGGCCAGGTCGCCGATGACCAGACGACCGAGGCCGAAGTGGCGCGATGGGTCCGGCCGCAGGTCGCACTCGACGCGTGGATCGCCGGCGAGCACACACTGCTCCCGCCCACGTGGGCGCAGTTGAACCACCTGGCCGAGTACTCGACCGTCGACGAGCTGCTCGCCGCGGAACGGGTCGTCGAGCCGATCGAACCCTCCGTGACACCGGGTGCGGGGATCGCGGGTCTGAAGTTCGACGGCTCGGAGCGCTACTTCGCCGTCGCGGCCGACCGTGAGGTCCCGGGCCTCAGTCGCTGATCGTTCCGGGCCCCTCGCGGCACAGCCCGGTCAGCGCACCCGCCGCGGCGCCACGTCCGGCGAACAGCATGACGATGTCGCGTATGGGCGCCTCGACGGCGCGCCCGGAGCCGAACTCGACGTCGGCGTCGGTGGCCACGAAACGGACGTCCGGATGATCGCGCCGCGGATGGAACGGAAAACGCATCGGCCACAGTCGTCGTGCCACGGCGGTGGCCGCGTCGACGGGCATCGGACGTTCGATTCCCAACGGTACGGCGATGTCCTGCCCGTGGATCAGCACATCGAGGAGGGGTTCCATCTCGGTCGTCCCCAGCGCGTGACGTCGCGATCCGGCCATCGCCCTCAGCTTGTCGGCGGCCTCCCCGGCGGAGGTCGGGTCGTCGATCGCGTACCGATGGACCATGACGTTGAACCGGAAGCCCGAGCGCAGCATCGCGCCGACGACACGCACGGGCTCAGTGGTGGCCTGTGACAGATGCACGGCGACGTCACGCACGGACCACCCATCGCACAGTGACGGGGTCGCGAGCTGTTCGTCGGTCAGGGCATCGATGAGGTCGGCCACCTCCAGCCGCTGTGCGTCGATGTGGCGCCAGATGACGTCGGATTCCATGATCAGCCTCCGTCCGAACCGATTGGTCAGGATAGCTGACTATATTAGTCAGGAAGACGTACTAAAGTCAATGGCATGTCCGACGACCAGCCCTCGACCGCGGTCCTGATGTTCATCGCACACCGCGCGACCGAACAGCGCGTCATGTCGCGGATCGCCGACGCGGGTGCCGGCGACATCACGCTCGCCCAGGCGCGCCTGCTCCAGCGACTTGCGCCGGAGCCGATGCGGCTCACCGACCTGGCCGAGCAGGCGGGGGTGACCAAACAGACCGCGGGCGGGCTCGTCGATCAACTCGAGTCGGTGGGGTATCTGATGCGGGTGCCCGACCCATCCGATGGTCGCGCGCGCCTGGTGACTTTGAGCGAGCGTGGTGTCGAACTGTGCGCGATGGCGGCCCGCGAGGTGGAGATCGTCGAGTCGGAATGGCGGGAATATCTGGGGCACAAGCAGTTCGACGATATGCGCGCAAGTCTGATCGCGCTGCGTGCGATCACTGATCCATATCGATGACGTCGGGGTCGGTGCTCGTGGAGTCGCTGTCGATGTCGTCGGCCTCGGCCCAGTCCAGCAGTGTGTCCAAGCGGTAGGCCACGTCGTCGATCTCGGCGTGTAGGTCACCGATCTCGGCGAACCGCGCAGGCATGGTCGCGATGGTGAAGTCGTCCGGCGACACGTCGTCGATCTCTGACCACCGGATCGGAGCCGACACCGTGGCCCGGGGATTGCCGCGCACCGAGTAGGCCGACGCCATGGTGTGGTCACGGGTGTTCTGGTTGTAGTCGACGAACACCGCCGCCGGGTCCCGGTCCTTGCGCCACCAGGTCGTCGTCACGTCGTCGGGGGCGCGGCGCTCGATCTCGCGCGCGAAGGCGTGCGCGGCGCGGCGGACCTGAGGAAATCCCCACTCCGATGTGATCCGCACATAGATGTGGAGACCGCGGCCGCCGGAGGTCTTCGGAAACCCGCGGATACCGAGTTCGTCGAGTACCTCCTCGACGACGTGGGCCACCCGCTGGATTCGGGAGAACGGGCAGTCGGGCATCGGGTCCAGATCGATCCGCCATTCGTCCGGGGACTCGGGGTCATCGCGACGCGAGTTCCAGGGATGGAACTCCACGGTCGACATCTGCACCGCCCAGATCACGCTGCCCAACTCCGTGACGCACAATTCGTCGGCGGTCCGTCCGAAGCGGGGGAACCAGAGTTCCACGGTCTCCAGCCAGTCGGGAGCACCGGCCGGAATCCGCTTCTGATGGACTTTCTTGCCGCTGACGCCCTTCGGGAAGCGGTGCAGCATGCACGGACGGTCGCGCAGGGCGCGGACGATGCCGTCGCCCACCGCCAGGTAGTACTCGGCGAGATCGCGCTTGGTCTCGCCGCGCTCGGCGAAATACACCCGGTCGGGACTGGACAGCCGGATCACCCGCTCGCCGACCTGCAACTCGATCGGTTCGCCGGCATTGCTCGAGGCCTTCGCCATGACACCACTGTATGGCCTGGAGAACCACCCGATGCGGCCAAACGGTAGCCTTCGACCATGCCTGAGTTCGTCACTCTCGAGACATCCGATGATCACCCAGGGGTCGGCACGATCCTGCTCAACCGACCGCCGATGAATGCGCTCAATCGGCAGGTGCAGACGGAACTGTCCGCTGCGGCCGACGAGGCGACGGTGCGCGACGACATCAAGGCGGTCGTGATCTACGGCGGTCCCAAGGTGCTGGCCGCCGGCGCCGACATCAAAGAGATGAACGACATGACCTACGCCGAGATGAGCAAGGTCGCCGGTCGTCTGCAGTCGGCACTGGGCTCGATTTCGGAGATCCCGAAGCCGACGGTGGCGGCCATCACCGGTTACGCGCTCGGTGGCGGGCTCGAGGTGGCCCTCGGTGCCGACCGGCGGATCGCCGGCGACAACGCCAAACTGGGTGTACCGGAGATCCTGCTCGGCGTGATCCCCGGTGGCGGCGGAACTCAGCGCCTCGCACGCCTGGTCGGTCCGGCGAAGGCCAAGGACATGATGTTCACCGGTCGTTTCGTCGGGGCGGAGGAGGCCCTCGCCATGGGTCTGGTGGACGAGGTGGTCGCACCCGACGAGGTCTACAACACGGCGTTGGCGTGGGCGGGACAGTTCGCGGGCGCTGCCTCCATCGCGCTTGCCGCCGCGAAGAAGTCGGTGGACCAGGGCCTCGGCGTGGACCTCACGACCGGGCTCAAGATCGAGGAGCAGCTCTTCGCCGCGTTGTTCGCCACCGAGGATCGCTCGATCGGGATGAAGTCGTTCGTCGAGAACGGCCCCGGCAAGGCGCAGTTCACCGGTAAGTGATCAACCCGACCGACTCTCGACGAGGAAGCAGCGCAACGATGACCACGAACGTGACGCCGGGAACCGATCCGGAACCCAATCCGCATGCGACCGAGGAGCAGGTCAAGGCCGCGCTCGAGGACACCAAACTGGCGCAGGTGCTCTACCACGACTGGGAGGCGGAGACCTACGACGACAAGTGGTCGATCTCCTATGACGAGCGCTGCATCGACTATGCGCGCGGACGGTTCGATGCGGTCGCGGCCGACCAGCCGCTGCCCTATGAGCGCGCGATGGAGTTGGGTTGCGGGACAGGGTTCTTCCTTCTGAACCTGATGCAGTCGGGCGTGGCGAAGAAGGGTTCGGTCACCGACCTGTCACCCGGCATGGTGAAAGTCGCACTGCGCAATGCGGAGAATCTCGGTCTCGACGTCGATGGTCGGGTTGCCGATGCCGAGAAGATCCCGTACGACGACGACACCTTCGACCTCGTGGTCGGGCACGCTGTGCTGCACCACATCCCGGACGTCGAGCAGGCACTGCGGGAGGTGCTGCGCGTCCTGCGGCCCGGCGGCCGATTCGTCTTCGCCGGTGAACCGACGACCATCGGAGACTTCTACGCGCGGTGGATGAGTCGTGCCACCTGGGCCGCGACCACCAATGTCACCAAGTTCGGCCCGCTGCAGTCCTGGCGGCGTCCGCAGGCCGAACTCGACGAGTCGTCACGGGCCGCGGCCCTCGAGGCTGTCGTCGACATCCACACCTTCGATCCGGCCGATCTCGCGACTATGGCCCGCGCTGCCGGTGCCGACGAGGTGCAGACGGCGACCGAGGAACTCGCCGCGGCGATGTTGGGGTGGCCCGTGCGCACCTTCGAGGCCGCCGTGCCGCCCGGGAAGCTCGGCTGGGGGTGGGCGATGTTCGCCTTCAACGGCTGGAAGCGGCTGTCCTGGCTCGACGAGAACGTGCTGCGGAAAGTGGTGCCGCAGAAGTTCTTCTACAACGCGATCGTGACCGGTATCAAGCCGGGCGTGTGAGTTCCGGAGGCGTCGGCGACTGACTCATGGCGTACACGTTCACGACCGACGACGTCGCGTTTCTACGGTCCGGGCACGGCCTCACGGCCCTCGAGAACACGGCGGCGCTGGACCTTTCGGCGTCGTCGATGATCTCCGATCTCGGTGAACTGCGTGGCCGTTACGGGCCGCACGAGCCGGCGCTGATCGAGACCACCCTCTGCCGTCGCCGCGCGCGCGGCAGGTTGCGGGCGGCCGGGGCGATGCTGTTCACCGATGAGGCGCAGCAGCAGTCCACGGCGACGCCCGTGGCGGCCCACCGTGCCGCCGAGATCGCGACCCGTCACCCGGGTGCCGTGGTGCACGACATCACCTGCTCGATCGGCGCGGAGCTGATGGAACTCGCCGCGCGCGACGATCTCGCGGGAGTGATCGGCAGCGACATCGACGCGGTCCGGCTGTCGATGGCGCGGCACAACGCCGATCTGGTCGACCGGAAGACGACCCTGTTGCGGGCCGACGCGCTGACTCCCACGTCGACGGCCGATGTGATCCTCGCCGATCCCGCCCGCCGTTCGGGATCGGGCCGGGTGTTCCGGCTCGACCAGCTCACGCCGCCGCTGCTGGACGTGCTGACCACCTACGCCGGCCGGCCACTCGGTGTGAAATGCGCTCCGGGGCTTGACTATCGAATGCTCCGTGATCGATTTGGTTTCGCCGGGCAGGTGCAGATCACCTCGCTGGACGGTTCGGTCCGCGAAGCGTGCCTGTGGACCGAACGCGACTCGGAGGCTGCGCGTCGCGCCACCGTGCTCCGTTCGGCATCGGACGGCTCGGTGCATGTCGACGAGATCACCGACGGCGAGTCCGACGACGTGCCGGTCGCTGAGGCGGGAGAGTGGATCGTCGACCCCGACGGGGCGATCGTCCGGGCCGGGTTGGTGCGCAACTACGCTCGACGGCACGGACTCTGGCAGCTGGACCCGCAGATCGCCTATCTCACCGGCAACGCGGTCCCCAACGGCGAGCGAGGGTTTCGGCTCATCGAGGCGTCGGGTGTCGCCGACAAGGAATTGCGCAAGCGACTGGCCGCCTTGGATTGCGGCACCCTCGAGATTCTGGTGCGCGGTCTCGACGTGGACCCTGATCGGCTCCGGAAACGGCTGAAACAGAAGGGCTCCCGGTCGCTGGCGCTGATCCTCACCCGGGTCGGTCGCAAGGGTGTCGCCTACATCTGTGAGCCCGGGGTGCGGATGCCGCGAGCGTGATGTCCGCCGGGAGAGTTTCCAGCGACTGATCTTTGCCCTCCGCGGCCGGGTGGATCAGTCACGTGCCATGCTGGGTTGGCTCTCGACGGCGGAGGGTGTGTGGTTCTCGTCGGTTTCGGAGGTCCGTTTCGGGATGAGCCAGCACATCAGCGCCGCCAGCACGCACAACCCGGCGGCGATGTGGAAAGCGTTGTCATAACTGCCCTGGGCATCCCGGATGTAGCCTGCGCCGAAGGCCGCGACCGCCGCTCCGAGTTGATGGGATGCGAAGACCCAGCCGAAGACCACCGGAGTGGACGCGCCGAAGTACTCACGACAGATCGCGATGGTCGGCGGCACGGTCGCGACCCAGTCGAGCCCGTAGAAGATGATGAAGACCCAGGTGCTCGGTTCGGCGTGCGCGGACAGCAGTAGCGGGAGCAGGACGAGTGATGCCCCGCGTCCGAGGTAGTAGACGACGAGCAGGATCCGCGCGTCGACACGATCGGTGAGCCATCCGGAGAAGATCGTTCCCGCGACGTCGAAGATCCCGATCGTCGCGAGCAGCGATGCGGCCATCGTGGTCGGCATGCCGTGATCGTGCGCGGCCGGGATGAAATGCGTGCCGATCAACCCGTTCGTGGTCATCCCGCAGATCGCGAAACTGCCGGCGAGCAACCAGAATGCCGGGACGCGGGCGCCGCGGACCAGTCCTTGGGCGGCGGCACCGAAGGACCCGTTCGGCACCTGCTCCTCGACGTGGCCGGGTTCGGCGCCATAGGCGGTGGTGCCGACGTCTCGCGGGTGGTCGCGAATCAGCAGCAGCACCAACGGGATCACCGCCAGCGCAGCCACCGTGACGAGGATCGAGGCCCACCGCCACCCGTAGCGGTCGGTGACGTGCGCGACCACGGGCAGGAAGATCAGCTGTCCGGTGGCGCTGGCGGCGGTCAGCATTCCGGTGACCAGCCCGCGCCGTGCGACGAACCAGCGCGTCGACACGGTGGCCACGAACCCCATGGAGATGGAACCCGTGCCGAGGCCGACGAGCACACCCCACAGCAGCAACAGTTGCCAACTCGCGTTCATGAAGACACCCAGGCCGGTGCCGGCGGCGATCAGCAACAAGGCGCCGGTGAGCACCGGGCGGATGCCGAAGCGGTCCATCAGCGCCGCCGCGAACGGCGCGGTGACGCCGAACAGGACCATGTTGATCGACATCGCCGCCCCGATCGTCGCGTGCGACCAGCCGAACTCCATGTGCAACGGGTCCATCATCACGCTGGGCACGGCACGGAATCCGGCCGCACCGATGATGGCGATGAAGCTCGCGGCGGCAACCAACCAGGCCCAGGGCAGATCTCTGCGCGACAAGAGGCGACTCGACATACAGACCAGCATGGGTCTCGTCACGCGGCCGGACCAGTGGCATGATCGACAATATGCATGAAGATCGTGCCAAAAGACGACATCGCGTGGCGGTCCTGCTGCTGCCCCCGATCGTGGGGTTCGACGCGACCATCCCGTCGTTGCTGTTCGGGCAGGCGGTCGACGACGGCGGGGAGCCCCTCTATGAGGTGATCACGTGCAGTCTGGCCTCCGGCCCGACGGATTCGACGACGGACTACCAACTCGTGGCCGCCGCAGGCCCGGAAGTCCTGTCCACCGCCGACACCGTCGTCGTGCCCGGTACACGTGTGGAGCCCGTGCGCACCCACGGAGTGCTGCCCGACGACCTGGCGGCCGCCCTGGCGACGGTGCGACCCGACGCCCGACTGGTCTCGATCTGCACGGGCGCCTTCGTACTCGCCGCCGCCGGTGTGTTCGACGGCCGCCGGGCGACGACCCACTGGCGCTACGCCGACGACTTCCGCCGGCTCTTCCCGCGGGTCGACCTGAACGAGCGGGTGCTGTTCACCGACGACGGTGCGGTGTTGAGCTCGGCGGGGCTCGCCGCCGGGATCGACTTGTGCCTGCACATCATCCGGCGAGATCACGGCGCTTCGGTCGCCAACCGGGTGGCGCGGCACTGTGTCGTCCCGCCGTGGCGGGAGGGAGGCCAGGCGCAGTTCATCGAGCGACCGGTGGCCGAGGTCGGGGACAACAGCACCGCGACGACGCGGGACTGGGCCCTGCAGAATCTGGCCGAGCCGCTCACCGTCGCGCAACTGGCAGCGCGGGCACGGATGAGCCCCCGGACCTTCAGTCGGCGCTTCCGGGCGGAGACCGGGCTCTCCCCGGGGACATGGGTGCGTGATCGTCGAATCGACCGTGCCCGTGAGCTTCTGGAGGCCGGCGACATCTCGGTGGACACGGTGGCGGCGCTGTCCGGCCTCGGGTCGGCCGACAACCTCCGGCATCACCTGCGCCGCGGGCTCGGCATGTCGCCGTCGTCGTATCGCAAGACGTTCGCCGGCTCAGGCGGCGGACAGTAAATCGAACCTTGACAGATCCTCACATGTAAACGTAACGTTTACATGTGAGTGATGTCGTGAACCTCGCCGGAGAGGTCGAACAGTACGCGCGGAGTATCTCCACGGGCGGCGAGGTCCGGACCCGGCAAGACGCTCTGGCGCAGGTGTACGACGCGCTGCAGCTGGGTCGCCGCGCCGAGGATCTGCTGAGCGCGACCGCCCGGCAGGCACGGGACGCCGGCTGCACCTGGCAGGAGATCGGTGACGTCGTCGGGGTCACACGTCAGGCCGCCTTCCAGAGGTTCGGCAAGCCGATCGATCCGCGAACGGGAGAACCGATGAACAGAGCGCCGATAGCCCAGGCGGACGTGATGGCCGCCGATCTGATCGATCGCCTGCGCACGGCGCAATGGGCAATCGTCGCATCGAGATTCAACCCGACGATGTCCGATGCGCTCGACGAATCGGGGCTGGCCGACGCCTGGGCGTCCATGATCGCCATCGGGGGTGAGGTCGAGTCGACCGGTGTCCCCTTCGTCCGGTTGCACGGACTGCACACCGTGGTGGATGTGCCGGTCGAGCAGGAGGCGGGGGCGATGACGGTGCGGGTGGCCTACGACGCCGACGGCTTGATCGCCGGCCTGTTCTTCCTCAATCCGGACGCGGCGCACCGCTCCCTGTGACGGCCCGCCCCGTCCGGTCACCTGCTGTCGACGTCGGCCTTGCTGTCGAAGAAATAGACCTTGCCGATGTTGGTCGCGGTGGCGATCTGGCCGCGCGGTGACACGGACACCCCGGTTGCGAACCCGACCGATTCAGGAAGGGGCAGCGAGCGTTTGGTCGTTCCGTCGTCGGTGGACACCTCGGTCAGCGAGAGCGAGTCCTTCCCTTTGTCCCGCACGACGGTCCAGGCGGTGCCCTGATCGGTCAGGGTGGACAGGCTCACCACCGCGAGATCCTTGCGCTGCCAGACCTGTTCGGCGTGGTCGCCCGCATCGCGAAGCAGCGTAAGGGGAGCGCCGAGAACGCCCGTCGGGATGATCAGGCCATCCGGTGACACGCTCATCGTCGCAAATCCGTAGCCGCCGTTGGCATAGGTCCAGCGGGTCTTGCCGGTCGCCGCATCCAGGGCGACGATCTGCCCGAGCCGGGAGAACGCGTAGACGGTGTCTCCGTCGGCGGAGAGTGTGGGTGGTCCGATGACGCCGCCGGGGACGTCGGCGTGCCAGATCTCCCGCATGGTGCGCGCGCCGTTCTGCTCGGCGAAGCTCATGCCGCGGATCTGTGAGGCGATCGCGCCCTGCGGCCAGAAGTTCAGGAAGAACCGTTCGTGATCGGGGTCGACGGCTGCCGGCGCGGGGATCGCACAGCGGGGTCCGTTGGTCACACAGTCGCCGAAGCCGTAGGTCGGGTCGTCGGGATCGGCGTCGGCGCGCAGTCGCACCTCGGGGGCGGTGAACTCGCTGTTCTGTGTGTTGATCAGCAGCAGTTGACCCTGGGTCGTGGCGACCAGCACCTCGCCTGGCGCAGCGAACTTGGCCGACAGCGGTACGCCCAGAACGGGCATCCGCCACCGGATCGCACCGCCGGCATTCCAGGCGAGGAACATCGACTCCTCACCGACATAGGGCTGGTCGAACTGATCGACCAGGGACGCGTTGACCGCGATGCCGGTGCGCATCCGCTTGCAGAAGTTCTTACGACCGTCCCGGGGATCGAGAACCATCCAGTTGCACCCGCTCGCGGCGCTCGACGTCACACCCACGTTGGACTGGTTGGAGATGGTCAGCGGCGCGGTCACCTGCCCGCCGGTCGGACGCGTCCAGCTCAGTTCCAGGTCGTCCGGCACAGCGGGATAGGCGAAGTTCGAATTGGCGGCGTTGCCGCCGTAACTCGACCATCCGGGGCTCGCGACCGAGTGGATGTCGATGTGTCCGTCGGAACATGCCGAGGCCAGGACGGCCACGACGGTCACCAGGATGGCGGCCAGCGTCGTCGGCAGACGTCGTGCAACCTCACGTCTGCGGGCTGTTGCAGCCAATTCAGCTCCTGTTCTGGTCGCGATCTGCCCCGTCGGACGACGTGCCGGGTTCAGAGCCTATCGTGCCCGGAATTCCGGTCGATTAGGGTTTGTCGTCATGACCACGATGTGGAATGCCTCGTACCGGTCGCGATGGCGGGCGGGTCGTCGTCGCGATCCTGCTCAGGCGCGTTTCCTCACCCGTGATTCGTTGCGGTGGGTGGTGCGCAATCGCGCGTACACGCCGTGGTACCTGGTGCGCTACTACCGATTGGCCCGATTCCGTCTCGCCAACCCCCATGTGGTCCTGCGGGGGATGGTCTTCCTCGGCCGCAATGTCGAGATCCATGCGACGCCGCAGATGGCACGCATGGAGATCGGGCGGTGGGTACACATCGGCGACGGCAACTCGATCAGGTGCCACGAGGGGAGCCTGAAGATCGGTGACAAGACGGTCTTCGGCTGCAACAACGTCGTCAACTCCTACCTCGACCTCGAGATCGGTGGTTCGACGCTGATCGCCGACTGGTGTTACATCTGCGACTTCGACCACAAGATGGACGACATCACCCTTCCGATCAAGGATCAGGGCATCGTCAAGGGGCCGGTGCGTATCGGGCCCGACACCTGGGTCGCGGCGAAGGTCTCGGTCCTGCGGAACACCATCGTCGGCCAGGGCTGCGTCCTCGGTTCGCACGCCGTGGTCAAGGGTGTGGTCCCGGATTTCTCGATCGCGGTCGGCGCACCCGCACGAGTCGTCAAGAACCGCAAAGACGACTGGGCGAGCACCGCCGAGGAGCGTGCCGAACTCGAACGGGCCCTCGCCGACATCGAGCGCAAGAAAGCGGCTGCCGCGGCGCGCAAGTCCTGATTCGAGCGTTGCCACTCGGTCCGTGGGGCCGCCCTTCGTGACGGCCCTCCGCTGGCGCTCCGGGCCTCCTCAGGGATCGGGTGGTGACGGCCCTCCGCTGGCGCTATCACCCTGCTCCCTGAGGAGCCTCCGAGCTTGCGAGGATGCGTCACGAAGGGCGTCCGTTCGCACACTCCGGGAGCGAGTGTCACTCAGTCGGTGGGGCCGCCCTTCGTGACGGCCCTCCGCTGGCGCTCCGGGCCTCCTCAGGGATCGGGTGGTGACGGCCCTCCGCTGGCGCTCCGGGCCTCCTCAGGGATCGGGTGGTGACGTCCGATCGCCGGCGCTATCACCCCGTACCCTGAGGAGCCTCCGAGCTTGCGAGGATGCGTCACGAAGGGCCGCGCTACTCGGGCTTGCCCGGATCACGTTCCGGCAGTGGACGTTCCGGGATGTGCGGGCGGCCGACGGGGTGGCGGACCCGGCGTTTCGCGGCGTTGTAGACCCCGGCGGTACGTTCGGCGACCTCGGCCCACGAGAATTCCGCGGTGAGCCGATCACGCGCACGTAGTGCTCGGGCGGCCGCCGCCGACGGGTCACCGAGACTCGCCCGCACCGAGGCCGCGATCCCGGCCACGTCGCCCGGTTCGAAGGTGAGGCCGGTGGTCGGATCGGCCACCGCCTCACCCAGACCGCCCGCGGTCGACACCACCAGCGGCACCCCGGTGGCGGCGGCTTCCAGGGCCACGATGCCGAACGGCTCGTACCGGCTCGGGAGCACGATGGCCGCGCAGCGGTGCATCAGCCCGATCAGACCCTCGTGGTCGACTGCTCCCAGGAATCGGACCGATCGGGTCACGCGATGTCGGCGCGCCTCGTCGATCAGCCAACCCTGTTGGGTTCCGGTGCCAGCGATGGTCAGCGTCGTGCCCGGGTGGGTTCGGCGGATCCGGGGGAGCGCGGCGAGGAGATCCTGGACGCCCTTCTCGTATTCGAGGCGGCCGGCGAACAACAGCTCCGCGGGACCCGAAGGAGTGGGCCGCGGCGCGAACGGCCAGGACCGGATGTCGATGCCGTTGTGGATCACCGACACGTCGGGGATCTCGGGTCCGAACAGTCGGGTGACCTCGTCGCGCATCGACGTCGAGCACGTGATCAGCGAATCGGATTCGCGGCACATCCACCACTCGACCGAGTGCACCTGTCGGTTGGTGGGGCCGCTGACCCAGCCGCTGTGCCGGCCGGCCTCGGTGGCATGGACGGTGGACACCAACGGGACGTCGAAGAACTCGGCGAGGCCGATCGCAGCGTGTGCGACGAGCCAGTCGTGCGCGTGCACCACGTCGGGTTCCCACGCGCACAACCCCGGCGAATCACGCTCTGAGGCAAAGGCCTTCAAACCCGCGCGGATCAGCGAATGACCCATGGCGAGCGTCCACGCCATCATGTCGCGGCCGAAGTCGAACTCGGGAGGGTCCTCCGCGGCGGCGATGATCCGCACACCGTCGACCAGGGTGTCGGTGGTCGGATGGCTGATGGCGTCCGTGCCGGTCGGGCGGCGGGTGAGGACGACGATCTCGTGGCCCTGCGCGGCGAGTTCGGTGGCGAGGTGGTGCACATGCCGACCGAGTCCCCCCACCACGACCGGCGGATACTCCCACGAGACGATCAACACCCTCATCAGCCATCCCCCATCACGCTCGATGTCCCCGCTTGCCCGGCGCGGCGGGCAAGTGCAGTCGCCGGGCGTCGAGACCGGCGAACAGATTGTCGGCCCGCGACCAGTTCTGTGCGAGCGCCTCGGCCCGCTGTGTACGGCCACGCAACGCTGCGTCGCAGATCTCCCGGGTCGCGTGCGCGTGTTTGTGCGCCCGATCGACAGCGTAGTCGGCGGCGGTGTCCTTGGAGACCATGAACGGCCAGTCGGAGGCCACGGTCAGCAGGGTTTCACGCACGATCTGATCGGCGACGCGGCTCCGTCCACTGCCGAACCCGGATGATCCGTGGCCGCCGGTCGGCTCGATGAGCTTGTCGACGGCATCGAGGGCGGTTTCGGTGACCTCGGCGTTGAGCCGGACGAGATGGCTGACCTGCGGTCCGTTCCAGACCCGCCAGTCCTTGCCCGACCCCCATGACGACGCGGGTAGGTCGACCGGCGCACCCACGAATCCGTCGCGGCGCGCCGAGGCGAGCGTGCCGACGCGTACGCCGGCCTCGGGGAGCCGGCGCAGTACCCGTTCGAGCCAGACCGGCCCCTCGTGCCACCAGTGACCGAACAACTCGGTGTCGAAGGCCGCGACCACGAGAGCGGGTCGACCCTGACGCTCGGATTCGTCGATGAGGCGTCTGCGGACCTGATCCACGAAGTCGTTGACGTGTCGGTCGATGACCTGGTCCGCCCGGGCCGGGTCGTAGGGCTTCTTGTTCGCCGAGGCGACGCCGCGACCGGTCACCCGGGCAGGTTTCAATCCGCTCGCATGGTCGTAGGTGTGGAAATCCCGATAGGAGCCATGGCCGGGATACCCCGATTTCGGCGACCACACCCGATAGCTGATCGTCAGGTCCCGGGCGAAGGCGACCACGTCCGTCCCGCCGACGGGACGGCCGAGCGCGGTGTCACCCTTGAACGTCGGTCCGTCGACCATGAAATGTCCGACACCCGCTGCCGCATACTCGATTTCCATCCCGGGGTCGAACGCACACTCCGGCGCCCAGATGCCGGTGGGGTCGAAGGACCATCGGGCGCGGGCATCGGCCAATCCCTCCCGGAGCGAGAACTCCCGTAAGCGGGGATCGAGGAGTGGCGCGAACGGATGAGCCAAGGGACCGCCCAGAACCTCCACGACGCCGGACGTCGACAGCGTCCGGACCTGGTCGGAGCCACCGTGGCGCCAGTTCGCCTCGAAATCTGTCATCGCCGCGGTGGCCGACCGGTACTCGCGTGCGCCGAGTTCGCGACGCGACGCCTCCGGCGCGGTCGCGGCCTCGAGCGCGCGTAGCTGCCAGTCGGCCAACCACTCGTGCATGGAGGCGGCGCAGTGCGGGTCGTCGAGCTGGGCGGCGAGCACCGGTGTGATGCCCAGCGAGAGTTGATCGCGCGCGCCCTCGGCCGCCAGCCGACGCAGCATCGCGAACACCGGCAGGTAGGAGCCGGCCCACGATTGATAGAGCCACTCCTCGCCGACCGGCCATCGTCCGTGGTTGGCAAGCCAGGGGAGATGGGAATGCAGGACGAGGGTGAACTGGCCCGGGACGCGCTCTGCCTCGCTGCGAGATCGACGGTCGCGAGACCCCGCCGACGCCACGTCCCTCGCAGAGCGGGAAGAGGTCGATGCCGACGTCACGAACGCCGGACCGCGACGGCGAGGAGGTCCAGACTGGCGTCCACGTCGCCCGACACCGCGGTGTCACGGATCACGAAGTCGTCGGTGACGATCGCCGCGACGTCGGCGGCGAGCTCGTCGGGCCACGGCTCGCCGGCGAGGGCGCGCTCGATCTGGGCGTCGATCAGCGATCCACCCCACTTGCGGTCCAGCGTCTGCAGCCTCTCGCCGTGGTGAACCCCGAGCATCGCCGACAGGGCGAACCCGCCGTCGACCACGAGTTCGGTGAGTTCGGCGGCGTTGAGTTCGCGGGTGTGGAACGGATTGAGCGGGGTGTCGCGGCCCGGTGAGAACGTGATGCGGTTCGGTGTCGAGATGAACAGCACCCCACCGGGCCGCAGGACCCGGAGGCATTCGGCGATGAACGCGGACTGATCCCACAGGTGCTCGATGACCTGGAAGTTGACGACCACGTCGACGCATTCGTCGTCGAGTGGGAGGTCGACGAGATTGCCGCGGTGGACGATCAGCCCGGGATAGCGCCTGCGCGTATGCTCGACAGCGAGCTCGTCGTAGTCGACGCAGGTCACCGAGCGTGCGACCGATGCCAGCATCGCCGCACCGTACCCCTCGCCGGAGCCGGCCTCGAGGACGTCGAGGCCACCACAACGGTCGAGGATGTGCGTGTAGGCGATCTCGTGCCGCCGGAACCAGTAGTTTTCCTCGGGAATCCCGGGGACGGTTCGCTCGCCGGTCAGCGCGAGGGTCTCGAATGACTCGCTCATCCCCACGACACTAGTGCCTGGGGGTCCGGCCCTTTCCGGCCCTCACACGTCGCGGCGGTGGTCCCCGGTGATCGGCGCAGGCGTGTTGTGTGAGGTAGTCGATGTTTTGCGCCGACCGAGCTAACGCTAAAGTAGGAGAGACCGAACCCAACTTACTCGGCAGTAAGATGGGAGAAACCGAGCAGGAGGTCGACGTAGACCCATGACAAACATTGTCGTTCTGATCAAGCAGGTTCCCGATACGTGGTCCGAGCGCAAGCTGACCGAGGGCGATTACACCCTGGACCGCGAAGCCGCTGACGCCGTTCTCGACGAGATCAACGAGCGCGCGGTCGAGGAGGCCCTGAAGATCAAAGAGGCCGACGGTGGTGAGGTCACCGTGATGACCGCCGGTCCCGAGCGGGCCACCGAGGCCATTCGCAAGGCGCTGTCGATGGGGGCCGACAAGGCCATCCACATCAAGGACGACCAGATGCACGGCTCGGACGCGGTGCAGACGGCCTACGTCCTCGCCCGCGCGCTCGGCACTGTCGAAGGTGTCGAACTCGTCATCGCCGGCAACGAGGCCACCGATGGCCGCGTCGGTGCGATCCCCGCGATGATCGCCGAATACCTGGAGCTGCCGCACCTCACGCATCTGCGCAAGCTGACGCTGGAGGGCGAGACCCTCAAGGGCGAGCGTGAGACCGACGACGGCATCTTCCACATCGAGGCGCAGCTGCCGGCGATCGTGAGTGTCAACGAGAAGATCAACGAGCCGCGGTTCCCGTCCTTCAAGGGCATCATGGCCGCCAAGAAGAAGGAAGTTCAGGTTCTCACCCTGGCCGAGATCGACGTCGAGGCCGGCGATGTGGGCCTGGAGAATGCGGGCAGCCAGGTGACCGCCTCGGCTCCGAAGCCGCCGAAGACCGCGGGCGAGCGCGTTGCCGACGAAGGCGACGGTGGCACCAAGGTCGCCGAGTACCTGGTGTCGCAGAAGATCATCTAGTCCGCACGGGCACAGACATCACTGGCGAAGAAGAGACATTCAGGAGATAGAAGAAACATGGCTGAAGTACTTGTGCTCGTGGAGCAGGACGCCGAAGGCGCCCTGAAGAAGGTCACCAGCGAGCTGATCACCGCTGCCCGTTCGCTCGGCAGCCCGTCCGCGGTCGTCGTGGGCGCGCCCGGCTCGGCGGACGGCATCATCGACGGTCTCAAGGAGGCCGGCGCCGAGAAGATCTACGTCGCCGAATCCGACGATGCGGCGTCCTACCTGATCACCCCGCAGGTCGACGTGTTGTCGTCGGTCGCCGAGCAGGCATCGCCCGCCGGCATCGTCGTCGCGGCGACCGCCGACGGCAAGGAGATCGCCGGCCGGTTGGCCGTGCGCCTCGGTTCGGGTGTGCTCGCCGACGTCGTCGACGTCAAGGAGGGTGGCGTGGGCATCCACTCCATCTTCGGTGGTGCCTTCACCGTCGATGCCCAGGCCAAGGGCGACGTCCCGGTGTTCTCGGTGCGCCCGGGTGGCGTCGAGGCGGCTCCGCAGGCCGGCGCCGGCGAGCGTGTCGACGTGGAGGTCCCGGCGCAGGAAGAGGGCGTCGTGAAGATCACCAAGGTCGAGCCGAATGTCGGCGGCGATCGTCCGGAACTCACCGAGGCCTCGATCGTGGTCTCCGGTGGTCGCGGTGTGGGCAGTGCCGACAAGTTCTCGGTGGTCGAGGAACTCGCCGACTCGCTCGGCGCGGCTGTCGGTGCCTCGCGTGCCGCGGTCGACTCCGGCTACTACCCGGGGCAGTTCCAGGTCGGTCAGACCGGCAAGACCGTGTCGCCGCAGCTGTACGTGGCACTCGGCATCTCGGGCGCGATCCAGCACCGTGCCGGTATGCAGACCTCGAAGACCATCGTCGCGGTCAACAAGGACGAAGAGGCCCCGATCTTCGAGATCGCGGACTTCGGCATCGTCGGCGACCTGTTCAACGTCGCCCCGCAGCTGACCGAAGAGGTCAAGAAGCGCAAGTGATCGCCCAGCGCATCACGCGCTGACGATTCTCGGTGGCCCCCTGGCCGTGCCTCGCGGCACGGTCAAGGGGGCCATTCGCGTGACACGGGCCCGACGCTCCGCCCGTGGCACCGCGTCCGGGCGTCCTGCTGGTCGAGTGGCCCGGTTCCGTGAGTTCACCGCAGCAGTACCGACACGACATGTCGGCGTGACGGTCGCGTCGTATGGCCCGGTTGTCATCAGGGCATGACGACCATCGCGCCCCCCTTGGCCTCGGATGCGCTCATGCCGCCACCGGATCCCGTGCCGCAGATCGAGGTGGGGCCGGTTCGGCACTCGTGGTACCCGTCGAGCGTGTGCGGCACCCGGTGTCGACAATTCGATCCGGTGGCCGCTGCCGGTACGGTCCTGGTCGCGCTCCGGATCGTCAGCCTGGCGCTGACCGCGGCGATCCTGGCGCTGACGGGACCTGTCGTCGCGCTGGCGCCACGCCTGGTCCGGAGGCGCTACCTGGCACGGGCCGCCCGCAGCCTTTTGTGGGCGATCGGGGTCACGATCCACCTCGACGATCGTCGGCCGTTCGTCGGCAAGACGCGTGGACTGATGGTGGCCAACCACACATCGTTCCTCGACATCTTCGCGCTCGCCGCGATCAGCCCGGCGCACTTCGTGGCGAAATCCGATGTGGCCGCGATGCCGCTGGTCGCCGGCCTGGCGCGCAGGCTCGGCGTGATCACCATCGACCGGTCGGCACTGCGGCGTCTACCGTCCACCGTCGAAGCCGCGGTCGAACAGCTGCACCGCGACAACACGGTCGCGGTCTTCCCCGAGGGCACCACGTGGTGCGGTCACGAGGCCGGACGGTTCCGGCCGGCCTTCTTCCAGGCCGCGATCGATGCCGGCGTACCGATCATCCCGGTTCGTCTCGGGTTCACTGCAGTCGACGGATCGGCCACGGCCGCAGCCAGTCTCATCGGCGACGACTCGCCGATCGACACGTTGCGCCGGGTCATCTCCGGGCGCGGCCTGACACTGCACGCCACGGTTTACGAGGCCCAACTCCCCGATGCCGACCGGCGAGCACTGGCGATCCGCTGCGAGGAGATGGTCCTGGGCGCAGGCGCCGACGTCGCCCACCTCAGAGGGAGCCGCCCGGACATATCTCATATATGTTGTATCGAGCGCCGGTCCTGCGGCCGGCATGCCGATCCGACACAGAGGAGCTCGATTCATGACGTCCGCACCGTCACTGTCCCGTACCGAGGCACAGGCGCGATTCATCGAGATGACGGCCACCACGGGCCTCGTCGATGATGCCGAACTGGACGCCGTCTGGGCGGCGCTGCCGACCATGCGGCCAGAAGAGATGTTCGGCGCGTGGAAGGGTGGTGAGTTCACCACCGGACATCCGATCAACGGGAGCCTGGACAAGGCGGGCTGGTACGGCAAGACCTTCACCTCGCGTAACGATGTGCAGCCGCTCATGTGTCGTGACGCCGACGGCACCTTGTACTCGAACACGAAGCTCGGCAAGGGTGAGGCCAGCCTGTGGGCCATCGAGTTCCGGGGCGAGGTGACCGCCTCCATGGTCTACGACGGGCAGGCGGTGATCGATCACTTCAAGCGGGTCGACGACTCCACGGTCATGGGCATCATGAACGGCAAGGGTGGGGTCGTCGACGGCCGCCATTTCTACTTCTATCTCGAGCGGGTCTGAGGCGGGTGCGTATCGACGCCGCCGTCGTCACCGAGCGGGGCGGTCCCTTCGAGGTCGTGCCGGCCGAGATCGACCGGCCGCTCGACGGCGAGGTTCTGGTCCGCATGCGTGCGGTGGGGATCTGTCACACCGATCTCGGGATGAAGGCGACCTGGTCACCGCGGCGTCTGCCGCAGGTGTTCGGGCATGAGGGTGCGGGTGTCATCGAGGCGGTCGGTCCGGGCGTGACACGCCTGCGGCAGGGGCAGACGGTGTGTCTGACCTTCCGCAGCTGTGGCGCCTGCCGGCAGTGCGGCGACGGGCATCCCGCGTACTGCACCTCCGGTCTCAACACGGCAGGCCGGGCCGACGGGACACCGACCATCACCCGGGACGGCCGGCAGGTCTTCGGCGGATTCTTCGGCCAATCCAGTTTCGCGTCGTACGCGATCGCGCACGAGGACAATGCGATCGCGATCCCGGCCGAACTACCGCCCACCGTCGCGGCGCCGCTGGGCTGCGGGGTGCAGACCGGCTACGGCACGGTCACCAAGGTCGTTCGTCCGAGACGTGGATCGGCCGTCACGGTCTTCGGCGCCGGGAGCGTGGGGCTGTCCGCGGTCATCGCCGCCGTGCGCGCGGGTGCCGACGTGGTGGCCGTCGATCCGATCGCGAGCCGACGGGCCCTCGCCGAGAAGTTCGGAGCGATCGCAACCGTCGATCCGGTCACGGTCGACGACCCGGCGGCCGCGGTCCGCGACGCGCACGGACGCGGCACCGACCACGGTATCGACACGACGGCACGCCAGGACGTCTTCGCGGCGGCCGTCGATGCCGCCGAGCCGCGCGGTGACATCGCGCTCGTCGGGATCGGTCGGCGGCTCGAGTTCGACGTGATGACGGTGCTCTACAAGGGACTCTCGATCCGCGGCGTGATCGAGGGTGATGTCATCCCGGCCGAGGTCATCGCCGAACTCGCCGGGCTCTACCTCGCGGGCGAGTTGCCGCTCGACGACATGATCGAGGTCTATCCGTTCGCCGAGATCGAACGCGCGGCCGCCGAGTCCCTCGCGGGGACCACGATCAAGCCGGTCCTGGTGTTCGACAGCTGAGAGTTCGCATGGGATGCAGGTCACCATTCCCGACCGACGGGAATTGGTCCGCAGTGCCGACGCGTTTATCCTTGCAAAGACATGTCCACGCCCTCCCGAGCCCCCGTGTACCTCGACCATGCCGCTTCGACGGTCATGATGCCCGAAGCCGTCGAGGCGATGACTGCTGTGTTCGCACAGCCGGGGAACGCCTCGTCGCTGCACGGTTCCGGACGCTGGGCCCGTCGTCGGCTGGAGGAGGCCCGCGAATCGGTGGCGGCCTCGGTGGGTGCGCGCCCGTCCGAGGTCATCTTCACCGGCGGAGGCACCGAGGCCGACAACCTCGCGCTCAAGGGGATCTACTGGGCGCGCCGACGTCAGCAGCCGGAACGTCGGCGCCTGATCGTGTCCGCCGTCGAGCACCACGCCATCCTGGACCCGGCGATGTGGCTGGCCGACGTGGCCGATGCGGAACTGGTGATCGCCCCGGTCGATGAGGACGGGTTCGTCTCACCGGCGTGGCTGCGAGCCGAGCTCGAGTCGCACGCGGAACAGACCGCGGTCATCTCCGTGATGTGGGCCAACAACGAGGTCGGGACCATCGAGCCGGTCGCGGAAATCGCCGCGTTGGGGGCCGAGTTCGGTGTGCCGGTGCATTCCGACGCCATCCAGGCGGTGGGTCACATCCCGGTCGATTTCGGCGCCAGCGGTCTGTCCGCGCTCAGTCTGGCCGCCCACAAGTTCGGCGGACCGCAGGGCGTCGGGGCGCTGCTGCTACGGCGCGACGTCGAGTGCGTGCCGCTCCTGCACGGAGGCGGCCATGAGCGCGATGTGCGTTCCGGCACACAGGATGTCGCCGGCGCGGTCGGGATGGCCACGGCGCTGCGGGTGGCGGTCGATCGCATGTCCGAGAACACGCGAGCGGTCACCGAGCTGCGTGACCGGCTGTTCGAGACCCTGCTCGACCTGCCGGGGACCGTCGCCAACGGTCCGCGTGATGATCGCCGACTCCCCGGCAACGTCCATGTGTCCTTCGACGGCTGCGAAGGCGACTCGCTGCTGATGTTGCTCGACGCCAACGGCGTCGAGTGCTCGACCGGGTCCGCCTGCACGGCCGGCGTCGCTCAGGCGAGCCATGTGCTGCTGGCGATGGGACTCGACGTCCCCACCGCGCGCGGATCGCTGCGGTTCTCGTTGGCGCCGACGACGACGGCGGCCGACATAGCGGCTGTGGCGGAGGTGATCGGCCAGGTCGTCGATCGGGCCCGTGCCGCAGGCCTCGTGTCATCGCCGATCGGGAAGGGACGCTGATGCGGGTACTCGCAGCCATGAGCGGAGGTGTGGACTCCTCGGTCGCCGCGGCCCGCGCGGTCGACGCGGGCCACGAGGTCGTCGGGGTCCACCTGGCACTGTCGACCGCTCCCGGCGCGCTGAGGACCGGATCGCGGGGATGTTGCTCCCGGGAGGATGCCTCCGATGCCCGCCGGGTGGCCGATGTTCTCGGTATCCCGTTCTACATCTGGGATTTCGCCGATCGCTTCAAGGACGACGTCATCGACGAGTTCGTCGACGCCTACGCCGCGGGCCAGACCCCGAACCCGTGTCTGACGTGCAATGAGAAGATCAAGTTCGCCGCGCTCGCACAGAAGGCGGTGGCGCTGGGTTTCGACGCCCTCGCGACGGGCCACTATGCGCAGCTGGCCGACGGGCAGCTGCGTCGCGCGGTCGACGAGGACAAGGACCAGTCGTACGTGTTGGCGGTTCTGACCGCCGAGCAGCTCGACCGGGCGATGTTCCCGATCGGCGACACCCCGAAGAGCGAGATCCGTGCGGAGGCGGCACGACGCGGGCTGGCCGTGGCCGAGAAGCCCGACTCACATGACATCTGCTTCATCCCCACCGGCGACACCCGCGCCTTTCTCGGCGCGCGTATCGGCATCCGGCCCGGCGCGGTCGTCGACGCCGACACCGGTGACCGCCTGGCCGAGCACGACGGCGTCCACGGATTCACCATCGGTCAGCGCAAGGGATTGGGCATCGAGGCGCCCGCCGCCGACGGTCAGCCGCGCTACGTCACCGAGATCGACCCCGAATCAGGAACCGTCACAGTCGGTTCCGCGTCCCACCTGGATGTCTGGTCGATCACCGCGCACCGCGCGGTGTGGACCTCGGGCGAGACACCCGATGGGCCCGTCGACGCGATGGTCCAGGTGCGGGCGCACGGAGGTCTGGCGCCGGTTCGGGCCACACCGGTGGTGCGCGACGGACAGCCGATGATCGATCTCGCGCTCGCGGAACCGCTCACCGGGGTGGCCAGAGGCCAGGCCGCGGTGCTGTACCTGCCCGATCCGGAGCGTGGTGACCTGGTCCTCGGGTCGGGGCGGATCCTGGCGACCTCCTCCGATCCCGCCACCGGTGCGCGGTCGAGTCGGGTCGCGGCCGGCGTCGACCGGTGAACTCGACGGACAAGGCATTCACCGGCGGTACCGGCACCGGTATCGGATCGATGCCCGGCACGGATGCCCGTGAGGCCGCCGCGGTGATCAACGGGCAACTCGACTTCGCCCACCTCGCCGAACTTCCCGCCCGCGGCCTCGGAGCCGATATGGTCGGCCGGATGGCGGCGGTTCTCGTCGACCTGCCCATGGATGCCGGTACCTGGGGCTACCGGCTGGCAGCGCGTGGTTCGGCGGTCTCACGACGCGCCCGAGATCATCTCCAGGCCGACCTCGACGCCGTCGAAGAAATCTGGGACACCGCAGGGTTCATCGGGACCGGGCGGCGGTTCAAGGTCCAGGTGTGCGGTCCGTTCACCCTGTCGGCTTCGGTGGAACTTCCCGCGGGTCACAAGGTCCTGCGTGATCGTGGCGCCTGGCGGGATGTGGTCGACTCGACGGCCGAAGGCGTGCGTGAACTGGTCGGCGATGTCACGCGGCGCCTGGGTGCCGAGATCGTGGTCCAGTACGACGAACCCTTGATCGGGCAGGTCCTCGACGGCACGGTGACGCCGCTCACCCGTTTCGACACCATCCCCGCGGTCCCGGTCGCCGACGTCGTCGAGTCGCTCACCGAGATGATCGACCACGTCGGTCGGCCGGCGATCGTGCACAACTGTGCCGCGCCGCGCTGGGACCTCATCGAACGTCTGCGCGCGGTCGCCTGGTCCTTGGACGTGACCAACCCGACGGCGTCCGACCTCGACGGAATCGGGGCGCTGATCGACCGGGGCGACATCCTCGTCGCCGGGATCGTGCCCAGCGTCGGTGGCGATGGTCGACTACGTGCGGAGACGGTCGCCGAGCGCCTCGCCGGCCTCGTCGATCGGATCGGTCTCGAGCGAAAAGTGCTGTCGGAGAACGTCGTCGTCAGTCCCACGTGTGGGCTCGCGGGTGCGACACCCGAGTGGGCCACCACCGCGCTGGGCATCTGCGCAGAGGCCGGTGATCTGCTGGCCACCGACCCGGCCGCCATCTGAGATCGCAGGCAACCCGCAACCTCGCCGACAGAACCCGCGATCGCGCCGACAGAACCCCCAATCGCGCCGAGAGAACCCCCAATCGTGCCGACAGAACCCGGAATCACGTCGACAGAACCCACGATCGCGCCGACAGAACCCGGGATCCCGCCGACAGAACCCACGATCGTGCCGAGAGAACCCGGGATCGCGCCGAGAGAACCCCCAATCGCGCCGACAGAACCCGCGACGGTCGATCAGCCCGGGGCCGAATCCAGTTTCGCGATCGAGCTCTTGGGTGCGATCTGGCGATAACTGGCGTCGAGCAGTTCGCCCACCTCGGTCCAGTCGGTGTCGGCGTCGAGCTTGATCCCCAACCAGCCGTACGCACCCACGTACGCGGGAAAGTAGAAGCGGTCGTCTGCCAGCAGCGCCTCACGCTCGGCCGGGTCGGGGATGAACAGCAGTGACTGATCGTGGCGCGCGCCGCCTTTGACGCTGCCGCCATAGTTGCCGAACAGCTTCCCGCACCGGAACGTCGGTCGTCCGTGCGACACCGCCTCGGTCGCATCGGGAAATGCCAGTGCCAGTTCGCGTACGCGGATCAGGAACGGATCGTCGTCGTCGAACATGATCGGGTGTGGCATGCGTTTCAGACTAGGACGACGGGCCGATCCTGTCAGCGGGCCCGGATAGTCTCTTTGACGTGACAGATAGGCTTTTGACGTGGCAGAAGAAGGCGGCACGACGGACGTGAGCAGCGACCTGCGAGAGAAGTGGACCGCGCTGGCGGACGAGATCCGCGATCACCAGTTCCGCTACTACGTCAAGGATGCGCCGATCATCACCGACGGCGAATTCGATCGGCTCCTGCGCACATTGCAGGAACTCGAGGACGACCATCCGGAGCTCGCCACGCCCGATTCGCCGACGAAACTCGTCGGCGGTGGATTCTCGACGGCGTTCACACCCGTCGATCACCTCGAGCGGATGATGTCGCTCGACAACGTCTTCGACTCCGACGAGATGCGGACCTGGGTGGATCGCGTCGAGGCGGAGACCGGCGCGGGCGTCGATTTCCTCTGTGAACTCAAGATCGACGGCGTCGCACTCTCGCTGGTCTACACCGACGGCACGCTCACGCGGGCCGTCACCCGCGGCGACGGTCGCACCGGTGAGGACGTGACCCTCAACGCCCGCACCATCGACGACATCCCGCAGCGGCTGAGTGTCTCCGACGACTTCCCGATTCCACACGTGTTGGAGGTCCGGGGCGAGGTCTTCTTCCGCGGGGAGGACTTCGAGGTGCTCAACGCGTCGCTGGTCGCCGACGGCAAGGCCCCGTTCGCCAATCCCCGTAACTCCGCCGCCGGCTCGCTGCGCCAGAAGAACCCGCAGGTGACCGCCCGCCGCAAGCTGCGGATGATCTGTCACGGGATCGGTCACACCGAGGGCTGGCGGCCACAGTCCCTGCACGACGCCTACCTCGCGCTCGGTGCCTGGGGGCTGCCGGTGTCCGATCACACCACCAAGGTCGACGGCATCGGCCAGATCCTGGACAAGATCGCCTATTGGGGTGAGCACCGTCACGACGTGGAACACGAGATCGACGGGATCGTCGTCAAGGTCGACGACGTCACCTTCCAGCGGCGTCTCGGGTCCACCTCACGTGCGCCGCGCTGGGCGATCGCCTACAAGTACCCGCCGGAGGAGGCCACCACCAAGCTCCTCGACATCAAGGTCGGTGTCGGCCGGACGGGTCGGGTCACCCCCTTCGCGTTCATGGAACCGGTGCTGGTGGCGGGATCGACCGTCTCCCGCGCCACCCTGCACAACGAATCGGAGGTCCGGCGCAAGGGCGTCCTGATCGGCGACACGGTCACGATCCGTAAGGCCGGCGACGTGATCCCCGAGGTTCTCGGCCCCGTCGTCGACGTCCGCGACGGCAGCGAACGCGAGTTCGTGATGCCCACGCACTGCCCCGAATGTGGGACGCCTCTGCGCCCCGAGAAGGAGAGCGACGCCGACATCCGGTGTCCCAACTCCGAATCCTGTCCGGCACAGCTGCGGGAGCGGTTGTTCCACATCGCCGGCCGCGGATCGTTCGACATCGAGGCGCTCGGCTACGAGGCCGCGACCGCGTTGCTCACCTCGGGCGTGATCGGCAACGAGGGCGACCTCTTCTCCCTGACCGCCGACGACCTCGCGAAGACCGATCTCTTCACCACCAAGTCCGGTGCATTGTCCGCCAACGGGAAGCGCCTGCTGGCGAACCTCGACGGCGCCAAGCAGGTTCCGCTGTGGCGTGTATTGGTCGGCCTGTCCATCCGGCATGTCGGCCCCACCGCCGCGCGCGCACTGGCCACCGAATTCGGATCGCTCGCTGCGATCGAGGCCGCGACCGTCGAGGAACTGGCCGACGTCGAGGGCCTGGGAATGACTCTGGCACAGTCCATCCGCGACTGGTTCGAGGTGGACTGGCATCGCGACGTCATCGAGAAGTGGCGTGCCGCAGGTGTTTCCATGGAAGACGAACGCGACGAGTCCATGCCGCGGACCCTGGAGGGCAAGACGGTCGTGGTGACGGGCTCGCTGGAGGACTTCTCGCGCGACGGTGCCAAGGAGGCGATCCTGGTACGCGGCGGAAAGGCGTCGGGTTCGGTGTCGAAGAAGACCGACTATGTCGTGGTCGGCGATTCTCCCGGCACCAAGGCGGCCAAGGCCGAGCAACTGGGTGTACCGATCCTCGACGAAGACGGTTTCAAACGGTTGCTGGAGACCGGCGAGGCGCCGGAGCCTGGGTAGCGCTCAGCTGTCCGCGCGCAACACCGTGCCGACGATGCCGGCCAGATAGCCGAGCCGGGCGATCTCCGACGGTCGGAAGTCCGGACCGCCGATCCGGCCGAGCAGGATGGCCTTCTGGCTGTCGCCGAGCGGTGCCGCCGCGAGGCGGGTGTCCATGTCCTGCCACGGCTCGGGCACCCAGTCGGCGGTGGCGTCGAGTTGCGCCGCACGTTCGATCGGCAGCCAGTCCGCTCGGGTGAGTGGCGTCTCCGGGGCGCCGGAGCTGCCGAAGAGCTGCAGTACGCCGCCGCTCGCGCTGGTGATGACCATCGCCCACGAGACGCGCAGGACGCGCGGCGTGTTGTCGACGAGAACCTGCAGTCGATCGTCGTCGGAGGTGGCCACCTGGTCGACGAGTTCGAGCTCTCTGTGCGTATCGAGGACGCCGGCGTACGGACGGATCGAGTCCACCCGCACGCCCTTGAGCTTCTCGGCGGCGGTGATCAACCCATCGGGCAGGGAACCGGGCGCGATGTCGACGACCAGGTCGTCGACGGCGTAGCCCTCGCCACGCTCGACGACCTCCAGGGACAGGATGTCGGCTCCGACCGAGCCGAGCTGGACGGCGAGCAGTCCCAGGCTGCCCGGTCGATCCTCGAGGTAGACGCGCAGCAGGTACGACACGCGGCTCATTGTCGCACTGAGGTGTGTCCGCCGTGTGACGAGACGGTGCCTGTCGCACTATGTCCCTGCTCACCGCGGGTGGGCGTGGTGGCGGGGGACTCACACCACTAACGTGATCAGGGTGACCGGAACACCGCCGTTGCACGGCCTACACCACGTCACCCTGTCGGTTGCCGACCTGGACGTCTCCGTCGATTGGTACGTTCGGGTGCTCGGATTCACCGAGGTGGCGCGCGCCACAGTCGACGGCAAGGACAAGGCCCGGATCGAACGTCCCGACACCGCGCCGATCAGCTTTGTCGCCCACAATGATTCGACCGTGGATGGTGAGTTCGACGAACGGCGGGCCGGTCTCGACCACCTCTCGTTCGCGCTCGCTGACCGCGCCGAACTGGAGTTGTGGCTCGGTGTCCTCGACGCACACGGGGTGCCGCACGGTGAGATCGTGCAGGGCACCATGGGTTTCGTGGTCTCGTTCCGGGACCCGGACAACATCGCCTTGGAGTTCTACACCCTGGTGTGACGCCCGACTCGCGGGCGTGCGCGTGGGCCGCAGGGACGTCACCATGGGGCCATGCCCGACAACGACGCCTCCGTACCCGCCGAACCCGGGGACTCGACCCAGGTCACCGCATCGGTCGCCCGTCGTATCGAACCCGGCCGCGAACACGATTTCATCAGTTGGACCGACGCGGGGATCGCTTTGGCCCGGACGTTTCCGGGCTTTCTCGGCGGCGGCTGGCTGCGGAACTCACGGATCGACGACGAGTACTACGTGGTGTATCGATTCGCCGACGAACAGTGCATGGACGATTGGGTGACGTCTCCGGTGCGCCGGGCGTGGCTGTCGCGCGGCGAGGGGGTCGCGGTCGAGTACGCCACGCATCGTCTGTCCGGGATCGAGGGGTGGTTCGAGCCGCAACAGCACCTGACGAATGCGGTGCGAGTGCAGGGCGCGCCGCCGGCGCGGTGGAAGCAGGCGATCACCATCTGGCTCGGATTCTTCCCGATGTCGCTGCTGATCAATCTGCTGGTGATCAATCATCTCGATGGCCTACCGGTGGTGCTCAAGACGCTGATCGCGACCGTGATCAACACCCCGCTGATGGTCTACCTGATCCTGCCCTGGCTGACCGCGCGGCTGAAACGCTGGCTGGACTGACGACCGCGTGGCCGGTGGCGGGACACCCTCCCATAGGCTGGTGGGGAACACGCATGACACGGCGAGAAAGGACCTGGCATGTCCAGCGGATCAGAGTCGGCGATCTCGCGCGAAGAGGTCGCACACCTGGCTCGGTTGTCGCGGCTCGCGCTGACCGACGACGAACTCGATCAATACGCGCAGCAACTCGACTCGATCCTGGCGCACGTCGCGCAGGTGTCGGAGGTTGCCGCCGATGACGTGCCGGGCACGGCGCATCCCGCCGAGCTCGCCAATGTGCTGCGCCCGGATGTGGTGGTTCCCGGCCTGACCAATGCGGAAGCGCTCTCGGGTGCTCCGGCCGTGGAGCAGGAACGATTCGCCGTACCGCAGATCCTGGGGGAGGAACAGTGACGTCCGAGGACAGGTCCGTGACCCGGGCGGCCGGTGAGATCACCGGTCTGTCCGCTGCCGAGCTCGCCGAGAAGATCGGCGCCCGCGAGTTGTCGTCGGTCGAGGTCACCCAGGCCCACCTGGATCGCATCGCCGAGGTCGACGATCAGCTCGGCGCCTTCCTGCACGTCAGCGGGGCCGAGGCGCTCGTCGCCGCCAAGGCCGCCGACGACGCGATCGCGGCCGGCGAGGCGCCGTCGCCGCTCGCCGGGGTGCCGATCGCTCTCAAGGACGTCTTCACCACCGTCGACGCGCCCACCACCTGCGGATCGAGGATCCTCGAAGGCTGGGTTCCGCCCTATGACGCGGCGGTCACCGAACGGTTGCGGGCGGCCGGCATGCCGATCCTCGGCAAGACCAACATGGACGAGTTCGCGATGGGCAGCTCCACCGAGAACTCGGCCTATCAGGTGACCCGGAACCCATGGGACACCACCAAGATCCCGGGTGGCTCCGGCGGCGGCAGCGCAGCGGCGCTCGCGTCGTATGAGGCGCCGCTGGCCATCGGCACCGACACCGGTGGCTCGATCCGTCAGCCGGCAGCGGTGACGGCCACCGTCGGGGTGAAACCGACCTACGGCACCGTCTCCCGCTATGGCCTGGTGGCCTGCGCATCCTCCCTCGACCAGGGCGGCCCGTGCGGCCGAACCGTCCTCGACACCGCATTGCTGCACGCGGTGATCGCCGGGCACGACCACCGTGACTCCACCTCGATCGACGCACCTGTTCCCGACGTCGTCGCGGCCGCGAAATTCGGTGCACAGCAGGATCTCTCGGGTGTGCGAATCGGTGTGGTCACCGAGTTGCAGGGCGAGGGGTATCAGACCGGCGTCCTCGATTCGTTCCGCGCGGCGCTGAAGGTGCTGACTGATCGCGGTGCGGAGGTCGTCGAGGTGTCGTGCCCGCACTTCACCTATGCATTGGGCGCCTACTACCTGATCCTGCCGTCGGAGGTGTCGTCGAACCTCGCTCGTTTCGACGCGATGCGATACGGCCTGCGGGTCGGCGACGATGGAACGCGCAGCGCCGAAGAAGTGATGGCGCTGACGCGAGACGCCGGCTTCGGTCCAGAGGTGAAGCGACGCATCATGATCGGCACGTATGCGTTGTCGTCGGGTTACTACGACGCCTACTACGGGCAGGCGCAGAAGGTGCGTACTCTCATCGCCCGCGACTTCGCCGCGGCGTTCGAGAAGGTCGACGTGCTCGTGTCGCCGACCACGCCGACGACCGCGTTCGCGCTCGGCGAGAAGGTCGATGATCCGCTCGCGATGTACCTGTTCGACCTGTGCACCCTGCCGGTGAACCTTGCCGGTGTCGGCGCGATGTCGGTGCCATCGGGTCTGTCCGGCGACGACGGGATGCCGGTCGGACTGCAGATCATGGCACCCGCACTCGCCGATGACCGGCTCTACCGGGTCGGCGCGGCCTACGAGGCGGCTCGCGGCCCGATCGAATAGGCGCTGACACTCATCGGTGCGGGTCCCACGTGCCTGCTTGTTCGGTGCCATATCGGTGGCCCACTCCGATCGGTCCGTCGAGTGACGTCAGCAGATCGGCGCTGGTCTGGACGAAGCTCGCCACCGGGAACCAGGGCGGTTGCCGGACGGCGCGGCCGGTGACGACCGTTCCGGCCGGCATGCGTGCCGGTCGCCAGAGCAGTGAGAGTGACCAGCGCGGAACGGGATCCGACGGGTTGGCGACGATGGACCGGGGCGGCCCGGCGGAATCGCCACGGCCGATGGTGCCGTCGGGCACGCCCGCCAGCACGGTACCGTCGACGGCCCCGGGATGGTGACGCTTCGCCCACGCGCGGGCGTCTTCGGCGCCGACCGCGCCCAGGCTCTGACCGTAGAGATAGATCCGGGGACGTCGCCCGACGGGCCGACCGTCCACGAGGTCGACGACGTGGTCGAGGAGCGCGATCGCGCTGCGCCCCGCGGCGGAGCGATCACCGACGAACGCCTGCCACGACGGACTGTTCGCGTATTGCACTGCGAGGACCGTGACGTCGCCGGCGAAGCGGCCGACGAACCCGGTCACCGCGGCATCGTCCACCCACCCGGATCCGGTCGGCACCGCGATCACCACCGCGGAACGGTCCAGGCCGCCGTCGCTGGCCCACCGGCGCACCAGTTCACCGCTCCGACGCTCGATGGTCGAGCTATCCGCGGGTGCATACAGCACTCCCGCGGGAGCCTCCCGTGGCGCCGACGGCGAGTCATCGGCGTGTGCGGCCGGAAGCAGACCGGCCAGCAGCGCGATGGCGGTGGCGCCGATCAGGGCCGTGGCCCGAGGAGTGAAGACGATCGCGCCGAACACGACCATCGCGGGCACGACGGTTGCGACCGGCCATACGATGCCGACGTGTGGCAGCGCCAGATCGGTTCGCACGCCGTTCTGCCACGCCATGCTCAGCAATCCCAAGCACAACACTGTGCCCGCCGCGGCGGCGAGGGCCGCGAGGTCGGCCGGCGGCCGGCTCGAGCGGCGGCGTGCGGCGACAGACCCGACGATCGTCATGATTCCGACGCACGCGGCGGTGAGAGGTCCCGAGATGGCCACGGGGCGGGGCAGTCCGGCCGGCCACAACGCCACCAGCGCCCCGATCACGGCACACAGCGAGACAAGCGGATGCGGCAACGACACGGCGAGCCGCCGCGGATACCGGAGCTGATCGGTGGTCGATGTCGGCGGGGTGAGGGTGGCCGAGGTGCTCATCGGGTCCCCAAGCGCCGATCGACGAGCTCCGCCCACCCGCGCCCGATTCCGGAGGACACGATCTGCCCGGCGGACTCGACGGCGGTGGGTGGCCCGTCGTACTGACGCCACGTGTTGAGACCGAGACCGGTTCGCACGAGGCCCACCGCGACGAGACACATCGGCGAACTGCAGGAGTCGCGCATCCGATCGACCAGCATGCGGTCGAGATCGAGCCGGGCCCAGCGACCGAGCGGGTGCCCGGTGTGGGCGGCGAATCGCAACACGTCATAGCCGAAGTCGTGCGTGCGGCACGCGTTGTCGAAGCGTCGGGGCAACGGGATGGGCGACGAGCAACTGCCGTCGGGGTCGACCGGATGGCCGTCGACGACCGTCGGTCGATACCCGAAGTCCGCGACGAAGCCGGTGGGCAGTTCATCGAGTGCCTGCGCGGTACGCCCGGCAGTGAGATCGCGGATGACCCGCCCGGCGGGCGTCACGAGATCTGCACCTGCGGCAACGGGATTCGGACGCGTCTGATTGACCCGAGGTCCGGTCTCTGCTGCCGCGGCCGGCCACACCGGGGCGAGTGTTGTTGTCGCCGAGGCGATGAGCAGAAGAATCGCCGTGGTCACCCGGGGTCGGTGCCGGCGTGTGTTCCGGTGCGCAGATGTCATGGCACCGACGCTAGGAATCGCCGGCACCGGGTCACATCGCACGCGATGGTGATTGGCGGGGCGCCATCGCGTGGGATCGGGCTGCCCGATACGCCCCTGGCGGGGGATGGCCTTCTCCCTCGAAAGTATGAGGACGCGGGGTGGTGCGCCGCCTACCGTGGGTGAACGAGGTGATGGTGATGTTCCGGAGAACCAGAGGGATGATCGGGTCGGCAGGCGCGGCCGCGGTCCGTGAGGTGCGTGCGCTGCCCGCCGTGCAGGACCCGGCCGTACGGCACTATTTCGGGTCGAGGGCCAACTGGTTCTTCCTGGTGGTCGCCGCGATCATGTATGCGGTCTCCTGGCCGACGCTGACCCTCACCCATTCGATGCCGGCGTATGCGTTGCCGGTGGTGGCCGCTTTCGCGGCGTGGCCGATCGCGCTGGCCTGGTCCGCCCCGTTGGTGGCGTGGGCCATCTCGGTCGTCTCCGCTCAGATGATCGGACTGGTGGTGCCGACGGTCAACGGATGGCCCTGGTCGATCCAGGTGACCCATCTGATCGTGCTGCTCGTCCTCACCGTCTGCGCCTATCTCCGCTGCGCCCTGCAGTGGATTCCGGTTGTGTGGATCAGCACGGCGATCGTGATGTGGCTGGCCGCACCTGCCGACGCCCGTGGCGGATGGGTGTTCGGACTGACGTTCGTCGCGGTGGTGGTGGCGTTGGTGCGCTTCCTGGTCCGATCACGCCGCCAGTTGGCGCAGAGCGCGGAGCAGACGCAGCTCGCGCAGTCGCAGAAGACGATCCTGCAGGAGCGTGCGCGCATCGCCCGCGATCTGCACGACGTTGTGGCACATCGGATGTCCGTGGTGGTGGTGATGGCCCAGACCGCTCGTTACCGAGTCGACGACGTGAGCGAGCACGCGGCGGCGGAGTTCGAGGCCATCGCGGTCGCCGCGCGGGCATCGCTGGACGAGGTGCGCCAACTTCTCGGCGTGCTGCGGACCGATGGCGAGCCGACCGCATCACCGAATCCCGGTGTCGGTGACGTGGAGACGTTGGTCAGGCAGACCCGGATGACCGGCGCCGTGGTGGACCTGGCGGACTCCGTGCCTCATGACATGGTCGGCGAGGCTTGCGGATTGGTCATCTACCGCATCGTGCAGGAAAGCCTCGCGAACGCCACCCGGCATGCTCCGGGGTCGCGCATCGAGATCCAGATCGCACCCCGCGTCGCCGGCGTCGTCGAGCTCGAGATCAGGAATTCGGCGGCCACCGCCGAGCCGGTGCGGATCGCCGGACCTGGCAGCGGCATCCCGGGCATGCGCGAGCGGGCCGCAGCGGTCGGCGGTGTGTTGACGACCGAACCGACCGGCGACGGCGGATTCGTGGTCCGTGCGACCATCCCGGGACAGGGCGCGCACGCGGTCGGATCGGCCGCCGAATCGGCGTCGCGGCCGGGCGAATAGGGTATGCCGGTGGCCGTTACCGTGGTTGTCGTCGACGATCAGGCAATGGTGCGTCAGGGTTTCTCGGCCCTGCTCGGCGCCCAGCCCGACATCTCTGTCCTCGGCGATGCCGCTGACGGCGTCGCCGCGATCGAGCTCTGTGCGCGCGTACGGCCGGATGTCGTCCTGATGGATGTGCGGATGCCCCGCAAGGACGGTCTGCGCGCCGCCGAGGAGATCCTGCGCTCGGCTTCCGGTCGCGACGGATCGCCGACCGGGGCGGCAACCCGGATCCTCATGCTGACCACCTTCGACATCGACGACTACGTCTACGAGGCGTTACGGATCGGTGCCTCGGGATTCCTGCTCAAGGACGCCCCGGCGGACGAACTGGTCCGAGCCGTACGGGTGGTCGCGGCGGGGGAGGCGCTGCTGGCGCCGTCGATCACACGTCGCCTGATCGCGGAGGTGACGGCGCGGCGATCGCGGTCACCTCGCAGCCGCGCGGCCGATGTGCTCACTCCCCGTGAACGCGAAGTGCTCGACCACGTCGCGGACGGCAAGTCCAACGGCGAGATCGCAACCGAACTGTTCGTGTCCGAGCAGACGGTGAAGACGCATGTCAGCAGTGTGTTGTCCAAACTCGGACTCCGTGACCGCGCGCAGGCCGTCGTCTTCGCCTACGAGAACGGACTCAAGTGACCGGAGACGGCGTCCTCACCACCGGATGATTCTCTCTCGGTGACATCCGGCGGCGGAGGCCGTCGCCCACTAGATTGTGTGGGGAACGTGTCAGCGGTGGTCGGCAGAGAGGTCTCACGGTAATGGCCAAGAGGTTCGGCATTCTCACCAGCGGCGGTGACTGCCCTGGACTGAACGCGGTGATCCGTGGCGCGGTGCTCAAGGGTGAAACCGTCTACGGACACGAGTTCGTCGGCTTCAAGGACGGTTGGTACGGCCTTGTCTACGGAGACATCATCGAACTCGACCGCACCCGGGTTCGTGGTCTGTCCCACGAGGGTGGAACCATTCTCGGGACCAGCCGATTCGGGCCCTATCACGAACCGGACGGCGGCGCCGAGAACATCAAGAAGGTGCTCAAGAACCTCGGCATCGACGGTGTCATCGCGATCGGCGGCGAGGGCACGGCGTCGGCGTCCAAGCGCCTCTACGAGGACGGCATCAACATCGTCGGGGTGCCGAAGACGATCGACAACGACCTGGACGCCACCGACTACACCTTCGGTTTCAACACCGCGGTGGAGATCGCCACCGAGGCCATCGACCGACTCCGCACGACCGGCAACTCGCACAAGCGCTGCATGGTCCTGGAGGTCATGGGCCGACACGCGGGCTGGATCGCGCTGTATTCGGGCATCGCCGGGGGTGCGCACGCGATCCTCATCCCGGAGCAGCCGGAGAGCCTCAACCAGATCTGTGCCTGGGCGACCAGCGTCAAGAACCGCGGCCGTGCGCCGATGGTGGTCGTGGCCGAGGGCTTCAAGCTTCCCGAGATGGAGGAGGCCTACTCGGACAAGGGTCTCGACGGCTTCAATCGGCCGCGTCTGGGCGGGATCGCCGAGGTGCTCGCCCCGCTGATCGAGGAACGGACCGGTATCGAGACCCGCGCCACTGTGCTCGGGCACATCCAGCGCGGCGGCGTACCCACCGCCTTCGACCGCGTTCTCGCCACCCGACTCGGCATGGCGGTCACCGACCTCTGCGCGGACAAGGGCTGGGGCAAGATGGTCGCGCTGAGCGGCACGGACATCGTGCGCGTCGACTTCGCCGACGCCCTCGCGAACCAGAAGTCGGTGCCGGCGGACCAGTATCAGGAGGTCCGCGTCATCTTCGGGTGAGTCAACTCGCGTACGGCGGGTAGGGCGGTGCGGCCACGATCGGCGGCGCGGCAACCGGTTCCCGTGGGATGACGATCCACAGCACCAGGTACAGCAGCACCTGAGGTCCCGGCAGCAGCACGGACGCGACGAACAGCACCCGTATGAGCGTCGGGTCCCAGCCGAAGCGCTTGGCGATGCCGCCGCAGACGCCGCCGAGCCAGGCATCGTCGCGCGAGCGCATCAATCGGGGAGTGGTCGGAACTGGTGTGGTCATCATGTTTCCTTTCTGATGTCTTCGACGCTACGCACGACGAACCGCGTCGGCATCGGGGATGACCCTGACCCCGACCCGGGTTTCGATGTCCGGGTGACCGGGCCACGCGCCCCGATGATCCGGCGAGCAATAAGATGTCACCCATGACTGCCGCCACCACGGAACTGCTCGACTACGACCAGGTCATCGCGAACTTCGATCCGGTGCTCGGGCTCGAGGTCCACGTCGAACTCGGCACCGAGACGAAGATGTTCTGCGGCTGCCCGACCGCATTCGGGGCCGAGCCCAACACCCAGGTGTGTCCGGTGTGCATCGGCCTGCCGGGATCGCTGCCGGTGGCCAACGTGAAGGCGATCGAGTCCGCGATCCGGATCGGACTGGCGCTGAACTGCTCGATCCGTCCGTCGAGCGTGTTCGCACGCAAGAACTATTTCTATCCCGATCAGCCGAAGAACTATCAGATCTCGCAGTACGACGAGCCGATCGCCTACGACGGCTACCTCGAGGTGCTCCTACCCGACGGCACCCCCTGGCGGGTCGAGATCGAACGTGCCCACATGGAGGAGGACACCGGCAAGTCGCTGCACATCGGCGGTTCGGGTCGCATCCACGGTGCGAGTCACTCGTTGCTGGACTACAACCGGGCCGGGGTTCCGTTGGTGGAGATCGTGACCAAGCCGATCGAAGGGGCGGGCGAGCGTGCCCCCGAGGTGGCCCGCGCCTACGTCACCGCACTGCGAGACCTGCTCAAGGCCCTTGACGTGTCGGACGTGCGGATGGACCAGGGTTCGTTGCGGTGCGATGCCAACGTGTCGTTGATGCGTAAGGGCGCAACGGAATTCGGCACGCGGACCGAGACCAAGAACGTCAACTCGCTGAAGAGCGTCGAGATCGCCGTGCGTTACGAGATGCGCCGGCAGGCCGCCATCCTGGAGGCCGGTGGCGAGATCGTGCAGGAGACCCGTCACTTCCACGAGAGCGACGGCACCACCTCGCCGGGACGCCGCAAGGAGACGGCGGAGGACTACCGGTACTTCCCGGAACCCGACCTGCCGCCCGTGCAACCCGATCCGTCGTGGATCGACGAGCTGTCCACGACCCTGCCGGAGATGCCGTGGGTGCGTCGCGCGCGTATCCAGGACGAGTGGGGCGTCTCCGACGAGGTGATGCGTGACCTGGTCAACGTGGGTGCCGTGGACCTCGTGATCGCCACGGTGGATGCCGGCGCCGGGGTGGAGGCCGCCCGCGGGTGGTGGGTGTCGTTCCTGGCCCAACAGGCGAACAGTCGGGGCACCGACCTGGCCGACCTGCCGATCACTCCCACCCAGGTGGCGACCATCATCGGTCTCGTCGACGAGGGCAAACTCACCACCAAGCTCGCGCAGCAGGTGGCTGTGGCGGTTCTCGACGGCGAGGGCGAGCCGGAGCAGGTCGTCGCCGACCGTGGCCTCGAGGTCGTCCGTGACGACTCCGCGCTGCAGAAGGCGGTCGACGACGCCCTCGCCAACAACCCCGACATCGCCGACAAGATTCGCGGCGGCAAGGTCGCGGCCGCAGGCAAGATCGTCGGTGACGTCATGAAGGCCACGCGTGGCCAGGCAGATCCGGCACGAGTCAAGGAATTGGTGCTCGCAGCCTGTCAGTGAGTTGTCACATCGGGCGCCCTCGCCCCGCCACCGGGAGCGCGGGCCGCCGAGGTCACGGCGACGGCAGTGAGTCGATGATGCCCTCGTCCGCACCGGCATCGATCATCCGTGCCCGCAGCGTCGCGAGCCAGGTCTCGGCCCACGACTGATCGGCGCAGGCCAGCGCGTCGTACTGTGCCTGCCACGCGGCCCGGGGGAAGTCGCCGGATTCGGGTGGATGCAGGCGCCACGCGATGCGTTCGGCAATCACTTCGGCGACGAGCGACAGGTATTTGTCCGGGTCCGTGGAACTCCGGTCCGACAGGATGCGGTCGCGTTCGCGACTGGTGATATGCCAGCCGTCCGAATCGTTCACGCAGCACGGTGTCGCGTCTCCGCGGATCTCGCCGAGCACCGGCAGATCTTCCGGATTCGCCCGCATCCGCGTACCCAGATCCATGATCCGGGTACGCATCTCGTCATCGAGCTGGTCTCCCGGCATCAGTGCACGGCGGGGAAGACCTGTTGCACATACCCTGCACACCGCAGCCAGGCGACGCCGAGCGTGTCGTCGTCGTTGATGAAGCTGTCGCACTGCGGGTTCTTGGTGACCTCCGTCGTCAGATAGCTGCGCACCACCTCGTATTGGATTCCGCCGCCACGCTGTTCGAACCAGGGTGCGATACGACCGGTGTCGACGGGGAGATCCTTGATCACCTCGTACACGTGATAGTTGCAGTATTCTTCCTGGCCCTGCGGGCCACTGAGATTCGACGGGGGCAGTGAACGCGCGGCGTATTTCGTTCCCGCGGGCGCGAGGAAGTTGCCGCGCTCGCCGCCGTAGCGATCCAACCGGCGCCCGACCTTCATCGTCGCCTTGTGCTTGATCGGTTGATGGTTGCGATCGAGGACGTAGCCCTGCCCATCCGGGTACTTCCACCACTTCTTCTCGGTGTCCCAGTACTTTGCAAGGAATTCTGTACTACCCGGCAGAGAGCCGAACCGTTGGTAGCCGGCCAACTGTGGCCCCGTCGGCGGCTCGTTCGACAGGGTCTGCGGCCCGAGCTCGCTCTTCTGCTCGTAGGACGCCACCGAGCAACCGTGCATGGCGGGGCCGCCGAGGGAGCCGAGATCGAGGGACCCGAGCGGATTCGGAGCGGCTGTCGCGACGGCGCCGGACGACAGGCAGAGGGAGAAGATGGAGGCAAGGACGACGAGGAGACTGCGACGGTTCATGTGCCGCGCCTTTCGCGTTCGGTGATCGCGGGATGAGTTTGACCGAACTGTAATGGACGACGCCGATCGTCGGCTGCGAGTTCGACAAACCCGGGCAGGGCGGTGAACAGGTGCGGATCACCGCAGGTCAGGTGCGGTCCTCCGTCGACGACGGTGGCAACCACCGGATCACCCGGTCGTCGGTGCTGACCGGTTTGCCCGAAGTGCGGTTGACGGTGGCGAACTGCAGTATTCCGTTCTGCAGGGCCACCATTCGCCCGAGGGCGCCGTATCGCTTGTCCAGCACCACCACCGGAGGGGTGATCGCGGGCTTCTCCCGAGTCGGTTCGTTGAGTGCCTCGATGTGCTGGGTTCGGGTGGTGGAGACGAAGATTGCGCCCGAGGCGACGGCGCATCCGGCGATCTGCGGCCGGTCCGGCCATGTCCACAACACCTTCGGACCCGAGGCCTCGAGCACCTGCAGCCGGTCCTCGCTCGCCGTCTGATCGGCGAGGTACAGAGTGCCGGAGGCGACGCTGGGACACAGTGAGACATTGGAACCGAGACCTGACGCCAGGATGCGTGGCGGTGGGTTGGTTCCCGACCGGAACGAGGTCACCAGCAGGATCTTTCCGGCCAGCGACGACGGATTCGCGGCAGCGGAGGGGTCGCCGGCGTTGCCGGTCGCCACCACCAGTTCCGTCGGCGAGCGGAAGTACATCGCACCCATGTTCCCGGTGGCACCCTTGGGGATACCGACCAGGATGGGTTTGGGCACGTCTCCCGGTGCGAGGCGCACGATCCGATTGTCGGACGCGGTGGTGACCAGCGCGTAGATCAGACGATCCTGTGCATAGGTTGGCGAGAAGGCGAAGTCGATCAGACCGCCGTCGCCGGACGCGTCCACGGGAGTCTCGGCCAGAACTCGTTGTGGCCCATAGCGTTTGGTTGTGATGATCTTGCCGGTGGTGCGTTCGGCCACCACGGTGACATCACCCTTGTCATCGCCGGGCATCACCGCGGCAGTCGACTGTAGGCACGTCGCGATGACCGCGGGATCAGGGTCGACGCAGGGTCCGGGCGGCGGGGGTATCGGCGGTTCGGTGGGGGAGGGGCGCGGCGGTGGCTTCTGCGCCGCGGACTGGTTGTTGGCGCTGAACGCCCCGGCGTCCTTGGCCCGATCCTGGTCGGTGAAGTCGGCGCAGCCGCTCAGCGCCAGGAGAAGCGCGCCGAGGACGGTCACGGCGACGAATCGGACCGAGTGTGACCGACGACTCCCCGATGCCAACCGCTCACGGTTGCGCGTTGCCGACGGCCACCCCTTGCGCATGCCACCCAGAGTAGGCGATCGATTCCGACTCACCGCGTGCTGCTGGGCGCACACATCGGCAACTGCGCTTACAGTCGGACGTGTGAGCGAACGTGACATGCCCGCTGGAGGCGGGTCCAGTCCGTACGACGAGCCGACCGGTGAGATCGATCTCGGGCAGGGTGCGCCGATGCGCCGGCGTCGGGTCCCGAGCGAGGATCGGGATTCGTTCTACGCGAAGCACGCGATGCCGCCTCGGCCGCCGATGTCGCGGGTCGACGACCTCGACGACATCGAGCCGGACGAGTTGGAGACGACGTCGATGCGTGCGACTGATCGGACGCCGGCGACACAGGCGATCCCACCACAGGAGAGGGTGCCCGACGTCGGTGAGAAGGTGCCCGACACCCGTGAGGGGGCTTCCGACACCGGTGAGGCGGCGACCGAACCGTTCACCGCGTCGAGTGCATCCGCTCGGTCGGCGCCGACCACGGCATTCGACGCCGCCGACCCGTCCGACGTCCCCTCGACCCGGGCTGCCTACACCGAGGTGCACACGCCCGCGGTCCCGGCCGCCGCGATCGACCCGGACATGGCCGATCATCACGACGGCGCGCCGACCGCCGACGAGCGACTTCGTGCCACCGAGGCGGACCTCGCGGACATGGAACGTCACGCGCGTCGGGGCACCCTTGATCTGGGGCTGTTGTTACTCCGATGTGCGGTGGGCGTCATCGCCATGGCGCACGGCGCGCAGAAGCTCTTCGGGTGGTGGAACGGTCCGCGACTGTCGGGGTTCGAGGACATGCTCATCAACGCGCCGAACACGGCGATCGGTTTCCAGCCCGACGCCGCCCGGCCACTCGCGATCGTCGGCGCGCTCTCCGAGACGCTCGGCGGACTGATGTTGGTCGTCGGTCTGTTCACGCCCCTGGCTGCGTCCGCAGTACTCGGCGTGATGTTGATCGCCGCAGCCTACAAGGCCACCCTGGCCGGGGGCGTCTGGTTCTTCGTGAGCGGGGGCGGCGGAGCGGGCATCGAATACGAGTTGCTGCTGGTGGTATGCGCAGCGGTGATCATTCTCACCGGACCCGGCCGCCTCTCGATCGATGCGCCCCGGGGCTGGGCACGGCGCCCCGCGTGGGGTTCGCTGGCACTACTCGTCGTGGGGATCGGTGCTGCGGTCGCCATCTGGCTGTTGTTCAACGGGACCAACCCGTTCCACTCTCCGGGTAACCCCACCTGAGGGGAGCGTCGCCTGACGGGAGGGTCGCTCGCAGGAGGGTCGTTTGCAGCGGCCACCTCCACGAAAAGCGCCCCACACAGTCACCCGGTCGAGAGCGCTCAACGACATGATGTCGATGGCGCCGCTCTGCCGGGCGCTTCCCTGGGGCGCTTTTCGCGGCAGACGGATGCTGCCGACCTCAGTCGACCTCAGTCGACCTGGCGCACTGCTCCGCGGTCAGCCGATGTCGCCAGCTTCGCGTAGGCCCGCAGCGCCGTGGTGACCGTGCGCTGACGATCCTTCGGTTGCCAGGGGCGTTCGGATGCCTCCATCTTCGCGCGGCGCTCGGCCAGGACATCGTCGTCGACCAGCACCTCGAGGCGCCGGGTCGCGACGTCGATGAGGATCGGGTCGCCGTTCTCGACCAGGCCGATCGCGCCGCCGGATGCGGCCTCGGGGGACATGTGACCGACCGACAGCCCCGACGATCCGCCGGAGAAACGTCCGTCGGTGATCAATGCACATTTCTTGCCCATGCCGGTGCCCTTCATGAAGGCGGTCGGGTGCAGCATCTCCTGCATGCCGGGCCCCCCGGCGGGTCCTTCATATCGGACGACGAGGACCTCGCCGGCCTGGATCGTCTTGGACAGGATGACCTGGACGGCTTCCTCCTGGCTCTCGACGACGCGGGCCGGGCCTTCGAAGTGCCAGAGGTCTTCGTCGATACCGGCGGTCTTGAGGACCGCGCCGTCGGGGGCGAGGTTGCCGCGCAGCACGCACAGTCCGCCCTCGACGGTGTAGGCGTGGGCGAGGTCGCGAATACATCCGCCGGCGGCATCGGTGTCCAGCGAACTCCACCGGTTGGCGGTCGAGAACGGGGTGGTGGTGCGGACCCCGCCCGGCGCGGCATGGAACAGCTCGAGTGCCTCGTCGATTGCGGAGCCGCCACGGATGTCCCAGTCGTCGAGGAAGCTCGCGATGGTGGGACTGTGCACGGTCGAAGCGGTGTCGTCGATGAGCCCGGCACGACGCAGCTCGCCGAGGATGGCGGGGATGCCGCCGGCCCGATGGACGTCTTCCATGTGGTAGTCGGAGTTGGGTGACACCTTCGACAGGCAGGGCACATTGCGGCTGATCTGGTCGATCACCGACAGGTCGAAGTCGGCGACCTCACCTTCCTGAGCGGCGGCGAGGATGTGCAGGACGGTGTTGGTGGACCCGCCCATCGCGACGTCGAGCGCCATCGCGTTACGGAACGCCGTGGGCGTGGCGACGTTACGAGGCAGCACCGAATCGTCGTCATCGCGGTACCAGCGCGTCGCCGCCTCGACGACGACGCGTCCGGCACGCTCGAACAGAGCGCGGCGGGCCTCGTGCGTGGCGAGGGTGGAACCGTTGCCGGGCAGGGCCAGACCGAGCGCCTCGGTGAGACAGTTCATCGAGTTGGCGGTGAACATGCCCGAGCACGAACCACAGGTCGGGCACGCCGAACGCTCGACCTCCGACAGGCCCTCGTCGTCGACGTCGCTGTTCGCCGACGCCGAGATCGTGGTGATGAGGTCCGACGACGGGTGGGCGACATCGCCGACGACGACTGCCTTACCGGCCTCCATCGGGCCGCCCGACACGAACACCGTCGGGATGTTCAGGCGCATCGCGGCATTGAGCATGCCCGGAGTGATCTTGTCGCAGTTGGAGATACAGACCAAGGCGTCGGCGGTGTGGGCGTTGACCATGTACTCGACCGAATCGGCGATGATCTCCCGGCTCGGGAGCGAATAGAGCATGCCGCCGTGGCCCATCGCGATGCCGTCGTCGACGGCGATCGTGTGGAACTCGCGCGGCACGCCGCCGGCGGCCCGAACCGCGTCGGCGACGATCTCGCCGACATCCTTGAGGTGTACATGCCCGGGAACGAACTGGGTGTACGAATTGGCGATTGCCACAATCGGTTTGCCGAAGTCGTCGTCGGTCATGCCGGTGGCGCGCCACAGCGAGCGGGCGCCCGCGGCTTCGCGTCCGACGGTGGTGGTGCGGGACCTCAGAGCTGGCATCGAATCAATCCTCGGTGGTCGTTGCGCCTGACAAGAGGCGGATCAGGGTGTGGCAGGCGACCGCGACACCTCATGCGCGTCACCGCCTGCCGAGGTTACTCCGCTGTGATCAGGCACAACAAAGCGGTTTGGATGGTCGGCGGTGTGGACGGTCGGCGCGTAGACCAGGGACCGGGAGTGGTCAGCTCTCGTCTTGCGCGGCAGCGGCGTACGGATCGGGGATGCGTCCGCGGCTCGCGGCCGACAATCGTGGCAGATCGGCAAAGGTGATCGCGGGCAGCCTCACGCGCGCACCGTTGACGAGGACTGCGCGCACCGAACCCCAGCGGGGGAACTGCAACCCGTCGATCTCGTTCCAGGCGATCTCCCGGGAGGAGAAGGTGTGTACCGCACACAGTCCTTCATCGGTGACCACCGTGCGAATCCGGACGATCCACCAGCCGAGCAGCACCGGGACGATCAGGGTCCATCCCAACCACACCAGCGAGGCGCCCGCGAGGATCACCGCGACCACGAACATCATCGGGATTGCGAAGTATGCGATCTTCGCGATCCGGAACGTCTGCGGCAGTTCGACGGCGGGTGCATCAGAGGAGGCGGGTGTTGACGTTGACACCACACCATTGTCTCACCTCCGTCATCCCGCTGGTCCACCAGTGTTTTCCCACGATGTGAGACGGGGTCGGATGTGGTTTGACTCTTGACACGCGCCGGTCCTACCGTGAAGGCGTGAAGCAGCACGAGAATCTCGTAGTAATCGGCCGGCGCGTCGTCGCCTGACCGGTCACATCGTAGACCCTCGGCATCGACGCGCCACCCTCGCACAGCTCAGCTGTCGGGGGTTTTTTCTTGTCAACTAAACGAACACCAGAGCATGAAGGACCGTGCAGTGAGCGCACCAACAGCACGTACCGGCGCCGGCAGCGGAGCGAGTGGGCCGAGTTTGACGGCCACCTCGCATGAATCGGCGCCGCGCCAAGAGTCACCGGCCGGCGGGAACCTGCGGGCGGTAGGACAACACACTGTTGCACCGGAGCGGGTCAGCGGAGCGAAGTCCGTCGTCCGGTCGCTCGAAGAACTCGGCGTCGAGGTGGTATTCGGTATTCCCGGTGGTGCAGTGCTGCCCGTCTACGATCCGCTGCTGGACTCGGAGAAGGTCCGTCACGTCCTGGTCCGACACGAGCAGGGTGCAGGGCACGCGGCCACCGGCTACGCGCAGGTGACCGGCCGCGCCGGGGTATGCATGGCGACGTCGGGTCCGGGTGCGACCAACCTGGTCACCCCGTTGGCCGACGCTCAGATGGACTCCGTGCCGGTCGTCGCGATCACCGGCCAGGTCGGTCGCGCGCTCATCGGGACCGACGGGTTCCAGGAGGCCGACATCTCGGGCATCACGATGCCCGTCACCAAGCACAACTTCCTGGTGAGCAACGCCGCCGACATCCCGCGCGTCATCGCCGAGGCCTTCCACATCGCCGAGAGCGGACGGCCGGGTGCTGTCCTCGTCGACATCCCGAAGGACATCCTCCAGTCGCAGACCACGTTCAGCTGGCCACCGCAGTTCGATCTGCCCGGCTACCGCCCGGTGACCAAACCGCACGGCAAGCAGGTCCGCGAGGCCGCGCGGCTCATCCAGGCCGCGAAGGCACCTGTCCTCTATGTCGGCGGTGGCGTGATCAAGGCGAACGCGTCGGCAGAACTGAGGGAACTCGCCGAGCTGACCGGCATCCCCGTGGTCACCACCCTGATGGCGCGCGGCGCATTCCCGGACAGCCACCAGCAGCACCTCGGCATGCCCGGGATGCACGGCACCGTCGCCGCCGTCGCGGCCCTGCAGCGCAGCGACCTGCTGATCACCCTCGGCGCACGGTTCGACGACCGCGTCACGGGCCAGCTGTCGTCGTTCGCCACCAACGCGAAGGTCATCCACGCGGACATCGATCCGGCCGAGATCGGCAAGAATCGTCATGCCGACGTGCCGATCGTCGGAGACTGCAAGGCGGTCATCGCCGACCTCATCGAGACCATCCGCAACGAGCGTGCGACCACCACGGCGGCGCCGGATCTGTCGGAATGGTGGAGCTACCTCGACGGTGTGCGCCGGACCTACCCCCTGAGCTACGACCGCCAGGCCGACGGCTCGATGTCGCCGGAGTTCGTCATCTCGTCCATCGGCAAGGCTGCCGGTCCGGATGCGGTGTACTGCGCCGGTGTCGGTCAGCACCAGATGTGGGCCGCTCAGTTCATCTCCTATGAGAAGCCGCGAACCTGGCTCAACTCAGGCGGACTCGGCACGATGGGTTATGCGGTGCCGGCCGCGATGGGCGCCAAGATGGCGGCCCCGGACACCGAGGTCTGGGCCATCGACGGTGACGGCTGTTTCCAGATGACCAATCAGGAACTGGCGACGTGTGCCATCGAAGGGATCCCGATCAAGGTCGCGCTGATCAACAACGGCAACCTCGGCATGGTGCGTCAGTGGCAGACCCTCTTCTATGAGGAGCGCTACTCCAACACCGACCTCGCCACCCATTCGCGACGCATCCCGGACTTCGTGAAGCTCGCAGAAGCGCTGGGCTGCGCGGCGTTCCGCGTCGAGAACGAGGCCGACGTCGATGACGTCATCGCGCAGGCCCGTGCGATCAACGACCGTCCGGTGGTGATCGACTTCATCGTCGGCGCGGACGCACAGGTGTGGCCGATGGTCGCTGCCGGAACCGGCAACGACGAGATCATGGCCGCACGGGACATCCGGCCGCTGTTCGACGAAGACGAGTCGGCGTCGGACACACCGGAGATCCACGAGACGATGAATCGGACGGACGCGGCCGTGTTGGCCGCCACATCTGCACAGAAGGACCAGAAGTGAGCACCACCCACACCCTCAGCGTCCTCGTCGAAGACCGGCCAGGTGTTCTCGCGCGCGTCTCGGGACTGTTCTCGCGTCGCGGCTTCAACATCGAGTCCCTTGCGGTGGGACCCACCGAGCTCAAGGGGATCTCGCGGATGACGATCATGGTCACCGTCGACGACTTCCCGCTCGAGCAGGTCACCAAGCAGCTCAACAAGCTGATCAACGTGATCAAGATCGTCGAGCAGGACCCGGCGAGCTCGGTGTCGCGCGAGTTGATGATGATCAAGGTCCGTTCGGACTCCGCAGTGCGCAGTGAGGTCATCGAGGTCGTGAACCTGTTCCGCGCGAAGGTCATCGACGTCTCACCCGAGTCGCTGACGGTCGAGGCGACCGGAACCTCGGAGAAACTCGAGGCGCTGCTGCGGATGCTCGACCCATACGGCATCCGCGAGATCGCACAGTCCGGCGCGGTCACACTCGGACGGGGGCCAAAGAGCATGTCGGCCAACCGCTGACACCTCGGCGCACAGCCGACACACGAAGTACCAGAGCCCTTTCGGATAACCGAACATCCAGAGGGACAACAGAAATCGAAGGGAATCCAACTGTGGCGATCGAACTGTTCTACGACGACGACGCCGATCTGTCGATCATCCAGGGTCGTAAGGTCGCGGTCATCGGCTATGGCAGCCAGGGACATGCGCATTCGCTGTCGCTGCGTGACTCCGGGGTCGACGTCGCGGTCGGTCTGCGCGAGGGCAGCAAGTCGCGCGAGAAAGCCGCCGAGCAGGGTCTGAAGGTGATGACCGCCGCCGAGGCGGCAGCGTGGGCCGACGTCATCATGATCCTGGCGCCGGACACCAGCCAGGCCAAGATCTTCAGCGAGGAGATCGAGCCGAACCTCAAGGATGGCGACGCGATCTTCTTCGGTCACGGCCTCAACATCCACTTCGACCTGATCAAGCCCTCCGCCGACATCACCGTCGGCATGGTCGCGCCGAAGGGACCGGGTCACCTGGTGCGTCGTCAGTTCGTCGACGGCAAGGGCGTGCCCTGCCTGATCGCGATCGACCAGGACCCCAAGGGCGAGGGTCAGGCTCTCGCGCTGTCGTACGCCAGCGCGATCGGTGGTGGCCGCGCCGGCATCATCAAGACCACCTTCAAGGAAGAGACCGAGACCGACCTTTTCGGTGAGCAGGCTGTGCTCTGCGGTGGCACCGAGGAACTGGTCAAGACCGGTTTCGAGGTCATGGTCGAGGCCGGTTACGCACCGGAGATGGCCTACTTCGAGGTGCTGCACGAGCTCAAGCTGATCGTCGACCTCATGTACGAGGGCGGCATCGCCCGCATGAACTACTCGGTCAGTGACACCGCCGAGTTCGGCGGCTACCTTTCCGGCCCGCGGGTCATCGACTCCGACACCAAGGAGCGTATGCGCGGCATCCTGCGCGACATCCAGGACGGCACCTTCGTCAAGCGCCTGGTCGCCAACGTCGAGGGCGGCAACAAGGAACTCGAGGATCTCCGTAAGAAGAATGCCGAGCACCCGATCGAGGTCACCGGCAAGAAGCTGCGCGATCTGATGAGCTGGGTGGATCGACCGATCACCGAGACCGCCTGATTCCGTTCGTCCCGGCGGAAGAACCGCAAGGTCCCCCGAGCGCTCGCTGCGCGCGGGGGACCTTGTCGTTCGGGTGGCGTACTTTACTGGCTGCCGCCAGTTGGGAGGACGAGGAGGGCGCGCTCGTCCGCTAGTATCTCGCAAACTGGGCACCGAAGACACGGGGGGATTTCGATCACCGATGTTTGGTAGATCCGTGCGCGCTGCGCGACTATTCGGCGGCCGTGGAGGACGTATCTGGTGAGGTGTCCGGCTGCCGCTTGCCTGATCGCTTCCACGATCTTGCTGCGTGCATGCCGGGCTCCTCGAATACTGCGTCGCCCGCGATCCGCAGTGCACTGGATGAACTTGCCAATTTCTACTCCGGGCTGTCGTCCGCGGTCAGAAACGCGGCCGGTGAGTTCGAAGGCACCGACGTTGACATCGCCGACAACCTCCGTGGTGTGATGGGGGCGAAGTGATCCCGAGTCGGCGGGTTTTCGAAACGTGGAACGTTGATCAACTCGTCGCCCACGGTGACGACTTGGAAACGGCAGCCGAGAATCTCGACGACCTGGGCTCGGGACTCGGTTACCGGATTCGCGCCATGGGACCGGATGGAGGTCCGAACGGGGACTGGAACGGATTGTCCTATCGAGCAGCTGTTGACGGAGTTGAGCGTGGGGATGCGAGCGCGCGGGCGATTTCGAATATCGCCGCTTCGAGCGTGATCGGAATCGAGAAGTACGGGCCGACGCTCGCACATTCCGCGCGGGCCATAAGCGGCTTGGTCCGGACAATAGAAACAGGGGACTTGTATGTCACCGACGACTGGGTCGTATTGATCTGCGAGAAACTGATGTCGCCTGCGATGGCCAGACTCATGAGTCTGGCCGCGACAGGGTTTCAGGATCAGTTGAATCCTCGTCTCATGGATCTGGGACATGCCGACTACGATCTCGGCAATTACATTCGTCGGCAGATTCAGCTAGCGAACCCCGAATTGCCCGAGCTGCCGCGCGACGTACACGCATCCAAGGACTTCACGACCGATCCGTATTCCGACGAGAGTCGAGGACCCGACCATCGGTCGCGAGAATCAGCGGAAGAAGCTCGCAGAGCACATGTTGGGCACCGTTGTCGACAAGGAAACAGTTGCCGTGAACGGTACGACGGTGACGACGCTGAGAATGCTCGATGGTGGTCGACAGGTTTATACCGACGCCCATCACGGAGGTATCGGCGATACGTTCGACCTGTATAACGAGAAAGGGACGCTCATTTCGTCGAGGGTGAAGAATCCCGACGGATCGATGACGACAACGTTGATGCGAGGGGGCAAAAGCCCCGTCGTCGTAACCGAGAGTCGTGACGGGAAAGCCTCTGCGGAGGTGGATGGCGTTCAGGCGCAGGTCCCGAATTCGGACCACGTTGCTCAAGCGCTGGCCGGCGGCGGAATGGCAGCCCTCGAACCTCATGTCACCGATGGCCTCCCTTTTATCTCAGCAGCCCAGGCTGAGAAACTGCAGGTCGGCGCGAAGGCGGCCGGTCCGGCGTTGAATGTCCTTGGTACCGCGGTTGCCGTTGTGGAGGCGAAATCAGGATACGACCGATGTGTCGCGGGAACGACGGGGGCGGTGACTCTGATGGGGGACCTTGCTGTCAGCGCGATGGTGTCCGAAACCGCAGGTGCGGCAAGACTGTTTGGCGCGGGCGCAGTGAGCGGTTTGGCTTTCGGGATGATCGGGAACCTGGCCGGGCAGGCGGTGTGCAAGTGAGTGCCCAAGCATCGCTCCCGGTCCCGAGCCTCTGGGCCAAGCGCTTTTCCAGGGGCGACAAGGGCACTCTCTGCGTATTCATTGTGTTGTCTGCCGTGATCGGAGGGCTTGGCATCGCCGTGGTCGTCTCCAGCCAACTATTCGGCGATTCGCAGGCATAACCAACACATACCAACGCAGCACAAGCAAACCGCTGTCCATCATTCGATCGGTACGGCGTCGGTGTCACAACGACCATCTCGACTTCGAGTTCGGTGTGCACGTACGGAACGGCGCCCTAGTCCTACATCGCGATACGAGGATCCGCGGCTATGAGATCGTGGCAGCCGGTTCGACCGGGCTGGGATTCCTGATGTTCGCTTACGGTGTCTCGAACGAGAATTGGTCACTACCGGCGGCCGGTATGGACCAGCTGGGCCTCTACCCACCTGTCGCACTTGTTCTCGGGGGCTTGTACGTCGTTCGTGCAGTTCGGGTTTCGCGCTCCCGGGCGGGAGAGTACGAGATCTCGCCAAGCGGGATCCGCCACGGTCATAGAGGGGTCACGCGCCTATTGGAGACGATCCAGCGCGCCGCCCCGGCGGCGATCGCAGGGGACAAGAGGTTAGGTGCTTGGGTGGCGCTCGAACCCGTTGATCGACGTGATGAATTGCGGGTCGACGAAACTGCAATCGGCCCGACCGCAACATTGTGGCTGTTTGACTTCTACCTCCGCCACCCGGAACTCCGAGGGGAACTGTCGTCCACAACACCGGTCAAACGGCTGCGAAATGCCTCAATCGTCGAGGATGAATCGCGATATGTCTGAATTGAGCGGTATACCCGGTGAGTACATCGATGTGCTCCGCGACATGGCCCTCGACCCCGCAACCAGGGCCGTCGTTCGCGAAACCGTCCTCGAGTTGGACCTCGCGCCACTCACCGACCTGGTGATGCCGATGCCGAGTTCCTGGCGTTCGGATGACTACCGACTGTTCTGTGAGGATCGTCGGGTTCGCGCGGCGGAATTGGCACGAAGAATCCATCATGCGGTTGACGAATTGATGGACCACAGCTTGCGAACTGGTCTGTCTGGAGTCAGCGACACTGATCGCGACGCGGTCGAAGAGTGGACGCGCGACCAATTCGAGCGAGAGCTGGGTGCCTGGCTGCGCGTCAATCCGACTGTCACCTACGAGCGCTGATCCCGGTCACTCCGGCGGACGAACGACAAGGTCCCCCGCGCGCCACGAGCGCTCGGGGGACCTTGTCGTTCGCGCAGGTCGATCAGATCGGGCGGAAGCCACCGTATTGTGGCAGCGAACTGACCCGCTTGAGGACCGGTCCGATGTTGGTGCCGGTCTCGGGGCCCAGGCAGGCCAGGAAGTAGTAGGCGTTCACCATGCCGACGAGGCGGTCGCCGACGACCACGGGGCTGCCGGAATCGCCTTCGATGACGCACATCTGGCTGAAGTGCACGTCGCCGTCGGAGAACCAGCTCATGCCGCACGTACTGCCGGTCGTGCGGCCCTCCTTGCACGCGACGGTGGGGAAGGAGAGTGGCCTGGTGTCGACGGACCGGATGGTCAGGCCGCGAACAGTTCGCAGCGGAACGACCTTCGCCGCGTTGAACTCGATGATCGCGATGTCGAGGTCACTGGCCGAATACTTGATCGTGCCGGCCTGACCGCGATCCTGGAAGGTCTCGGAATACACCTTCTGGCCGGGATCGCCGCAGTGGCCGGCGGTGATGCCGATCAGCTTGCCGGTCTTCGATTTTCCGATCGTCGTCAGCGTGCACGCGGCCGCAGAGTTCCCGCCCTTGAGGACCAGGATTCCCGAGCCGCCGCCGAGATAGATCTTTGCCGGTGCGGCCACAGCAGAGCCAGCCCCCCAGCCGGCCAGCACCGTTGCCGCCAAAACAGCCAACAGTGCTGTCAGCTTCCTCATCATCCAAACTCCGCTCATTCGACGCGCACAAGAAACCCCTGTGGACCCGAGGCGTGCTCGGGGCCAAGCACACGGTACCGGGCTGCGCCCGCATACGGCGCGGCGCGGAATCGTCCCGGGGTCGGTTTGCAACCTATCCGTAATGCCGATCACAATCTACCCGCATTTCGGAGTATGCCGAGCTGACTGGCATACACCGCCTGCGAATCGGACAAATGCCGACGACTAAGCTGTGCGCGGAAGTCCTCGCGGTCGATTGCGACCGGCCGCGACGATCTCCACCACACCTACGCAGGCCCCCGACCATGGAGATTATCGTGACCTCAGCTGGCCGTCCGGTCGTTCTGATCGCCGACAAACTGGCACCCTCGACCGTCGAAGCGCTGGGCGACGACGTCGAGGTGCGCTGGGTGGACGGGCCCGATCGGCCCAAGCTGCTCGAGGCCGTCGCCGACGCGGATGCACTCCTCGTGCGGTCCGCGACGACGGTGGACGGCGACGTGCTCGATGCAGGCCCCAAGCTGAAGATCATCGCCCGCGCCGGCGTCGGTCTCGACAACGTCGACGTCCCCGCCGCCACGGCGCGCGGTGTGATGGTCGTGAACGCGCCGACGTCCAACATCCACACCGCCGCCGAACACGCCGTCGCGCTGTTGATGTCCGCCGCACGCCAGATCCCCGCCGCCGACGCGACGCTGCGGGAGCACACCTGGAAGCGCTCGGCGTTCAACGGTGTCGAGATCTTCGACAAGACCGTCGGCGTCGTCGGGCTCGGCCGGATCGGTCAGCTGGTCGCTGCCCGGATGGCCGCGTTCGAGACGTCGATCATCGCCTACGACCCGTACGTCTCCGCGGCGCGCGCCGCTCAGCTCGGCATCGAACTCGTGACCCTCGATGAACTGCTGGAGCGCGCCGACTTCATCACGGTGCACCTGCCCAAGACACCTGAGACGCTCGGCCTGATCGGCAAGGATCAGCTGGCCCGTACCAAGAAGGGTGTCGTCATCGTCAACGCGGCCCGCGGCGGTCTGGTCGACGAACAAGCACTCGCCGATGCGATCACCTCCGGCCACGTCCGCGGAGCCGGGCTGGACGTCTACGCCACCGAGCCGTGCACCGATTCACCACTTTTCGATCTGCCCCAGGTGGTCGTCACCCCGCACCTCGGTGCGTCGACCGGCGAGGCACAGGATCGTGCCGGTACCGACGTCGCCAAGAGCGTGCGGTTGGCGCTGGCGGGGCATTTCGTTCCCGACGCGGTCAACATCACCGGTGGTGCCGTCGACGAAGAGGTCGCGCCCTGGCTCGAGGTCGCCCGCAAGCTCGGTGTCCTGGTGGGCGCCATCAGCAATGAGCCGCCGACCTCGCTGGTCGTCGATGTGCGCGGTGAGATCGCGTCCAACAACGTCGAGGTGCTCGGGCTCTCGGCACTGCGCGGGCTGTTCTCCGCAGTGCTCGACGAACCGATCACCTTCGTCAACGCCCCGGCAGCGGCCGCCGAGCGCGGCGTCACCAGCGAGGTCACCACGGCGCCGGACAGCCCGAATCATCGAAGCGTCGTCGACGTGAAGGCGGTCTTCCCCGACGGCACGGTGCACAACGTCTCGGGCACGCTGACCGAGCCCCGGCTGGTCGAGAAGATCGTGAACATCAACGGCCGCAACTTCGATCTCCGTGCCGAGGGGCACAACCTGATCGTCAGCTATGCCGACCAGCCCGGCTCGCTCGGCAAGATCGGCACCCTACTCGGCAACGCAGGGGTCGACATCCGCGCGGCAGGCCTGTCCCAGGATGCCGAAGGGCCCGGTGCGACGGTCGTGTTGCGGGTGAGTGAGCCGCTCGGTGACGACCTCGTCGCCTCGGTCGGCGAAGCGGTCGGTGCGACCCTGATCGAACAGGTGGATCTGACATGAAACTCGCTGTCATCGCTGGCGACGGCATCGGTCCCGAGGTCATCGGTGAGGCCATCGGCGTTCTCGAATCCGTCGTTCCCGATGTCTCGACCACCGAGTTCGATCTCGGTGCACGTCGTTACCACCGCAACGGTGAACTTCTGACCGAGGACGACCTGGACTCGTTGCGTCGTCACGACGCGATCCTGTTGGGCGCGATCGGTGACCCGTCGGTCCCGTCCGGTGTGCTCGAGCGTGGACTTCTGCTGAACATGCGGTTCGCGCTGGACCACCACGTGAATCTCCGGCCCTCCCGCAAGCTCCCCGGCGTCACGTCGCCGCTGGCCGGTGACCCGGACATCGATTTCGTGGTCGTCCGGGAGGGGACCGAGGGTCCCTACACCGGCAACGGCGGCGCGATCCGCACCGGCACTCCGCACGAGGTCGCGACCGAGGTCAGCGTCAACACCCGCTTCGGTGTGGAGCGTGTGGTGCGCAACGCGTTCGAGCGTGCGCAGGCGCGTCGCAAGAAGCTCACCCTGGTGCACAAGACGAATGTGCTCACCTTCGCCGGTTCGATGTGGAGCCGAACCGTCGCCGAGGTCGGGGCGGAGTACCCGGATGTCACCACCGACTACTGCCACGTGGACGCGGCGACGATCTACCTCGTCACCGACCCCGGCCGGTTCGACGTGATCGTCACCGACAATCTGTTCGGCGACATCATCACCGACATCGCGGCCGCGGTTACCGGCGGCATCGGGCTTGCGGCGTCCGGCAATATCGATGCCACCCGTACGAATCCGTCGATGTTCGAACCGGTACACGGCAGTGCCCCCGACATCGCCGGACAGGGCAAGGCAGACCCGACCGCAGCCATCCTGTCGGTGGCACTGCTGCTCGATCACCTCGGCGAGACCGACGCCGCCCAGCGAGTCGAGAAGGCCGTCGCCGACGACCTCGCCGAGCGCGGCTCGGAGGAACTCAGCACGTCCGAGATCGGAAAGCGAATTCGCGAACGCGTCTGATCCGCGAAGCGACGAGATGACCCCGCCCGGCGCATACCGGGCGGGGTCATCTGCATCTCGGATCTGAGCCCCCATTGTTCTATTTGAAATAGAACTATATGGTGTTTGTGTGTTGATCCGGATCGATCCGACCTCGCGGACACCGCTGTTCGAGCAGGTGGCCTCCTCGATCCGTGGCGAGATCATGCGTGGCGACCTCGTCCGCGGTGATCGGCTCCCGCCCGCGCGTGAATTGTCACACTCCCTCGACATCAACATTCACACCGTGCTGCGTGCCTATCAGATGCTGCGGGACGAAGGGCTTGTGGAACTGCGTCGTGGGCGCGGGGCCCTGATCACCGATGCCGCTCGCGATCGTGCCGATCTCGTGGGCGCGATCGACGAACTGATACAGGTTGCCCGGCGACTCGGGGTGACGCGCGAGGATACGACGACCCAGATGCTGGAGAGGTGGGCCCGATGACGGAGCGGTCTCGAGGGAATGGCCCTGGAAGCAATGTCCCTGGAAGCATTGGCACGGAACAGGGGATGACGGTAGGCGCACGTCGACTGGTCCTGGTGCTGGCCATCGCGCCGTCACTGGTCGCCGGTATCGTCGGCACTCTCCTGATCGCCTCGTGGCGTGGCGAGTTACCCGATCCCGTTGCGACACACTGGTCGTCGCACGGGGCCGACGGGTTCTCGAGTCAGACCTTCATCGTCGCCGTGCCGCTCGTCGTGGGCGTCGGTTGTGCCGTCATCGGCGCGCTGTGCATCCTCCTGCATGATCGCACGCTGGTCAGAACCGCCGTCGGACTCGTTGCGGGCGTGGCGGTATCGACCATCAGCCTGATCGTGTGGACGGCCGCGATGCAACGTGGCGCCGACGATGCGCGGGCAGTGGGCACCCCTGGGTGGCAGATTCTCGGCTCGTGGTTCGTCGGAGTGCTGGTGGGCTGCGCCACCGCTGCGGTCATGCCGAAGTGGCGAACCCACCAGCCGGGCGACGACGCGGGGGAGCGTCCCCGGCTCAGCGTCGGGGACAACGAACTGATTGTCTGGACCCGCGTGGTGTCGATGTCGGCTCCCGCGGCTGCCATCCTGGCCGTGTCACTCCTGACGGTGGCGATGGTCGCCATCGTCACCCGGTCTTGGCCTGCCGTCGTGGTCGTGGTCGTCCTCGTCGTCGTGATCGCGGCGATGTGGAGTGTTCGGATCACCGTCGATCGCTCGGGCATCGCTGTGCGCGGATTCCTCGGGTGGCCGCGCACCGTCATCACGGTGGCGGAGATCGACCATGCCGAACTCGTCAGGGTCCGCGCGCTTCGTGACTTCGGGGGCTACGGCTACCGCATCGCGATGCGAGGTGATCTCAAGGGCGCCAAAGGATTCGTGTTTCGATCCGGCGAGGCGATCAGCGTGACCCGGCGCGACGGCAGGCGTGAGGTAGTGGTCGTCGACGACGCACGGACCGCAGCCGGGCTGATCAACAGCTTCGCGAACCCCGGCGGTCCGCACCGCACTCGCCTCGACGCGTAGGCGTCAGCCGCCCGGTCGTGCTTCCAACCCGACCGGGACCAGCCCGATCGCGATCAGCGGTGCCACGGCGACGATTCCGAATGCAGCGGGGTATCCCGTGGAGGCGATGACGGCCCCGATCAGGGGCACTGCGGCCGAGGCGGCCAGATATTGTCCGGTGTTCTGGATCGCGAGACCGCGGCCGCTCCATCTCGGTCCGGCGTACTCGGCGATGGACGTGAACGCGAGTCCGTTGTCGGCCACGGCGACAATCGATGCGGCGACCATGAAGACCACCGCCACCGGGCTGTCGATCCAGTCCAGGAGCGCCAGCCCGCCGGTGAATGCCGCGGCCGCGACGGCGATCAGCCGCACCGGACGCATCCGCGAACCCCAGACATCAGACCAGCGGCCGGCCGCGATACGCCCCAGGGCGCCGATGATCTGGGTGACGGTAACCAGAACGCCGGCGGTCGCCGCGGCCCAGTTGTGGTCGCTGATCAGCCATACCGGCACGAAGGTCCACAGTGCCATTTGGGGATCACCAGTAGCACACTCACCAGGTGGACTCGGGTCAGGAACGAGCTGCGGCGGTACGGATTCTCCACGAGGACCGACGACGGGGCATCGCCGTCGTCGGTGGCCGGGATGGCTTGTGGCGCGGGCGGCGGGTCGATGATGCCGACCGCGGTACCGACCAGCGCAATGACGGTCACCACGAAGAACACCGCGAGTCCACCGGCCACACCGAATCGCTCGGCGAGCAACGGCACGGTGAGTGCGCAGACCCCGATGCCCAGGGGCTGTGCCATCTGGCGGATACCCATGGCGGTACCGCGCTGATCCGGAGGGAACCACCCCACCACGATTCGTCCGCTCGCTCCGTTTGTGGACGCCGACGCCGCACCCGCGAGGACCAGCAACAAGCCGATGACCCGGAAGCCCTGATGTGTTGCCGCGGCGAGGACCGCCGTCGCGGTGACGACGGCCGTGGCGCTCAACGAGATCAGCAGGATCTCCCGTTCACCGCGTCGGTCCAGAGCCCACCCCCACGGCACGGTGGTGAGCATCAATCCGACGCCTGCGGCGACAGCAAGAAGCGACGCCTGCGGCAACGTCATCCCGCCCGCGGTGTGCAATTGCGGGATGAGGAAGGCGACGCCGCCGGCGATGCATGCGGTCGCGAGCGCGGCGGTGAGTGAGCAGCCGAGGATGCTCCAGCGCCGCGCCGTGGTGATCGTGGCCATTGGACCTCGCACCTCCGTCCAGCCCGTCCGTGGGTCGGCGACACGCGTTGCCGGTCCGATCGAGAGATCGGTTCAGAGGTAGGTGAGCAGTTCAAGCGGGATGCCGTCCGGGTCGCGGAACACCAGGGCGCGCATCCCGAAGTCGGGGAGATCCCGGACGGGGTCGTGCTCGACGTCGTTGACGTCCAACCACGTCACCCATTCGTCCAGTGTGTCGGTCGAATCCACGAGAAGTCCGACGTGGTCGAGGCCGGTCCGCTTCTCGGAGAAGGTCGCGCCGTCCTGTCCGTCGTGGCGGTGCACAGCCCACCAGACCCGACGATCCGGGTCCGCGAGAACTGCGCCCTCGCCCCCCTCGTGGTCCACGGTGATGACGTGCTCGAAACCCAGCACCCGCTGGTACCAGGCGCGTGAACGGTCGATGTCGACGACCGTGAGTGCGACATGGGCGATGCTGTGCAGCGGTGGTGGTGACGACGGTGAGGTCATGCTCATCCCTCTTCTCGGGTTCTCGTCGTTTCGGTGTGTCGGCGCCGCGGTGGGCCGCGGTGTTCACCGCGGCCCACTGTGGCGCTGGTCATCTGACTCAGCCGATCCTTCGTGCTTCCACGGACAGTGTCCCATTCGCGAAGTTCACGGTTCCCGTATGCGCGACGATCGTCCGGTTGAGCTCGGTGTGCTCGGGAGCAGCCGTCTCGAACGTCGCGGCGACATGGATCGTGTAGGGCTGTGTCGGCCAGGTGAATCCGGGCGCGACGATGTCCGACGGCACCGGGGCGTCGATGCCGGTCGGTGGGAGCAGGTATCCGTGGAGTTCTGCCGTGATCACCGTGTCGCCGAGCCGGATCACCTCGTTGGCCGTCACGATGCCGACGCCGTCGCCGCGGATGCGGAAGTAGTCGACGCCGACGAGTTCCGCTCCGGTCAGGTCGCCGTACGTGAGGCTGCCACCGAAGTGGCCGTCGAGGCGGAACCCGTCGGCGACGGGGCCGACCGGGATGATCTGATTGAAGTTGCCCTCGAACCGGTAGAGGACCTCGTAGCCCTGCTTCGGTCCGCGGTCGATGGTTGTGGTCATGATGGTTCTCCGTGATGTCGTGTCGATCGGATGGGTCGGGGTCATGCGGCCCCGGCGGGTGCGAATCCCGCCAGGAGCGATTCCAGTTGGGATTGCGTCATCGCCGGGGCGGGCTGCGTTGCCTGCGCCGCGACAACGGAATCGAGGCTGTCCTGCACGCGGCGTACCGGCGGTAGATGTGAGGACAGGAGAGAACTCGGGGCGAGTCGCCCTACGGCCTCGACCTGGTCGACGAGCCGTCCGCGATCCATGTCGAGGACCCAGGGGCTGTCCACTGTCGACCATGTCACCTGGGCCTCCCGGAGAACATCGGATGCCACGTCGTCGGCGGATTCGACGGTCACCAGGTCGTCGGGCAGCGGTGCGCCGAAACAGTCGGAACTCACGTAGGCCCCGGTCTTTCCGTCGAGGAAGCCCAGCGTGCCCGGGCTGTCGAACAACGGCGGGCGTACGGCACGGAGCACTCGGTCGCCCACGTCGACGACGTCGCCCGCGTTGACGATGCGCGTGCGCTCTGGTGGGATCAGACCGTCCGGTGCCGCACGACCGAACGTCATGAACGTACCGAGAACTGTTGCCCGCGGTGCCATTTCGAGTAGCCGCGGAAGTGCTCCGGTGTGGTCGCGATCCTCGTGGGTGAGCCAGATCCAGCGCAGCTCGGCCGGATCCACGAGATCTCCGAGTGCGTCGAGGAAGTCGTGGTCGAGGATCTCGACGCCGGCGTCGACGAGGACGGGTTCGTCGGCGGTGATCACGAAGGCGTTCATCGGGATGGTGCCCAGTCCGGGTACCGGCCAGTAGGTCGGGATGACGTGAGTGTCGGCGGACACCGAGAAGGTGTCGCCCACCCATGGAGTCTGCATGATTGTCTGCTTTCGTCGTCTGCCCGGAGGATTTCCCCGGTGCGACATCGAGACTTCCGCAGTGCGAGCACGTCGTTAGTGATCGTGGGTACCCATTTAAGGCGCGATGGCGATCGACCACCTCAGACCAGGCGAAGTTCCTCGGCGAGCTCGGCGAGTTCCCCGCGGTCGCGCGCCGAGAGCTTGGCGAGCAGGCTACCCACATGCCGTTCCACCGTGCGGGGGGAGAGAACGAGCCTCGATGCGATCTCGGCATTGGGAATCCGGAGCGCGATCAGGGACAGCACGTCGACCTCGCGGCTGCTCACGCCGCGTTCGAGGAGTGCCGGGGGTACCTGGCTGTGCCCACGGCCCCGGCGCGGGATACTCACGCCCATCTCGCGCAGGATCTGCCGGCTGTCCGCGGCGAGGGGTTCATGATGATGGGAGGAGAACCAGCGGACCCCTTCGGTTGCCCACGTCGCCGGCTCGCCCCATCCGGACTGCCGCGCAGCACGAACAGAGATCCATCGGGTGACGTGGACAACCCATTCGACACCCTGGTATCCGCGCAAAGCGTCCTCGGCTGCGCCGAAGAGCCGCGTAGCCGACTCTCGGTCGCCGTCCGTGCCGGCGCGGACGGCGAGGGCGGCATCGAGCAGGGCCCGGTTGAATCGCGTGTCCGCGCCGGACGCCCTGCGGACCCGCTCGACATCCCCGGACCGCAGCACACCCTGCGCCGCGCGCACGAGCGCCCAGAGTCCCCAGTGTGGGAAATGGTGCCCGGGAAGTGACTCGAGCCGATCGGCCGCATCGTCGAGATGCTCTGCGGTGGTTGCCATATCGGCGCCGAAGAGTGCGCGTAGAGCACGCACGCGACCACTGACCCCGGCCTCGATAGCGTCGAGTTCGCCCCCCGCGCCGGTGCGGGCGCGGGCGATGGCCGTCTCCATCGCCGGGTCGTCGCGGTCGTACGCGTAGGACCGGGCCGTGGTGAGCCAGGCCCAGTTCTGGACCGGCGAACCGATCCGGCCCGCCACGTCGGCGGCACGTTCGGCGGCGATCCGTCCGGACAGCGTCTCGCCGCGAGCGACACGCGCTTCGGCGAGGTGGAAGTCGGCGTGGGCGATGATGTGCGGGTCGCCGATCTCGATGGAGAGTCGGCGCGCGTGATCCAGCCGGTCGGTCCGCAGGTTGTCGAACAGGTCGATGGTGCCCAGCTCATGAAACGCACGAGCCTGCCAATGGAGGTCGCCGGCCGCCTGCGCCTCGGCCAGTTCCCGTTCGAACCACGCGGTGCCCGCGGCCACGTCGGCGACACGCTCTGCGCGGCCGGCCGTCTCCATCGCCTCGCATCGGAGACGGTGGTCGATGCCGTGTTCGTCGGCGAGTTCGGTCGCGAGAGCAGACGCCGCGTCGAGCCTTCCCTGCTCGAGAAGAACTTGCGCCTGGAGCCCACGCAGACCGGGGCCGGGGTCGTTGGCGGCCAGCAGCGTGGCGATCTGGTCAGCGGCGGCCTCGTGGTCCCCCGCGACCAGCGCCGCGCGGGTGAGCGCCTCGCCGACACGCCTCGTCTCGGCACGGTGTGCGGGCAGCGTCGTGAGGACCAGTTCGCCCAGATCCCGCGCCGCGACGTGATCACCCATGGCGCCCAGGATTTCGGTGAGCTCCACGGCTGCCGCGGTCCAGACGTCGTCGTGTACCGAATCGGGTTCGGAAACCAGCGGGCGTAGTCGGTTCATCGCCTGTGCCAGAGCGCCGCGCGCGGCCGCGTCGAGACCAGTGCGCAACATGATGTTTCGCCACAACATTTGGTCACCGGCGTCCTCGGCGAGTTCGAGTGCGAGGTCGGCCCGTCCGTCACGCGGTTCACCGTCGGTGCCGACGATGGATTCAAGTGCCTTGCGCGCCAGTTGATGCCGTTCGGGTGGCAGGATGTTGCGCCGCACCTCATCGCGCGTGAGCGCGTGCCGGAACGACACCCCCGACGGGGACACCGACAGCAGACCGGCATCCTGCGCGGTCCGGAACGCCTCGGCGACGGCAGTGTCGGTGAGCCCGGTCATGGCCGGGATCATCGTCCAGTCCACGTCGTGACCGATCACTGCGGCGGCATGCAGAGCACTGCGGGTGGTGGACGGCAGGTCGGAGATGCGCCTGGCCACCGACGACGCGACGGTGGGTGGCGCGACGGTGTGCAGCAACGGGGCGTCGACCCGCCAGACAGTGCCCTCCCGGGTGAGGGTCGCCGATCGGACGAGTCCGGCGATCAGTTCCTCGACCGCGAAGGGGTTGCCGCCGGCACGGGTCACGATGAAGTCCGTCAGCGCCGGATCGACGGCATCCACCTGCAGGCACTCCAGCACCAGTTCCTCGACCGCGCCGGGTGAGAGGGGGCCGACCTCCAGCAGGTCGATCACCCGCCGTTGCATCAGCCGGGTCAATTCCGCAGGCAGGTCCGCCGGCCGCGCGGCCATCACGACGAACGCACCGTGCGCCTCGAGGTTGTCGCACAGGTACGTCAGCGCGGTCAACGTTTGCGGATCCGCCCAGTGCACGTCGTCGAGGATGACCACGAGCGGTGTGCGGCGACCGGCGACACGGAAGAACCTGACCAGTTCCTCGGCCTGCACGATGGGGCGGGCGCCGGCGTTGGCGAGGGCGCGGACCATCGTCTGCCACGCGACCCAGAGGTGGTCGCCGGGCCGGCAGCCGGAGGCGAGGTCGAAGCGCGAGAGTGCCTCGACCAGACATCGAAACGCATCGCCGTCACCGTCGATCGCGCGACCCTGCAGCACCCACTCCTGGCGCGCCCGGGCTTCCTCGGCCAGATCACGGAGCAGACGCGACTTGCCGATGCCCGCGACCCCGGTCACGAGGACCGGACGTCGCGCCGAGCCCGTGGCCGGCGGATCGACCCGCAATGCCGCACGAAGGTCGTCACGTCCGATCAGGCGTTCGGCGAGGAGCTCAGTGCCCGTCGGCATGTGATCACTGTCTCGCATACCCGAGCGCCTCACAAGACGACGCGGGCGGCTCCGCGTGGGTGCGATAGTGTCGGGACCATGCGTTTAGGACGGGTCGCCAGCCCCGACGGGGTAGCTTTTGTCGCAATCGAGGAGGCCGAGGACGGTCCGCGGGCACGGGAGATCGCCGAACATCCTTTCGGTACCCCCACATTCACGGGCCGATCGTGGGCACTGCCGGATGTGCGGTTGCTGGCCCCGATTCTCGCGTCGAAGGTCATCTGCATCGGCAAGAACTACGCCGCCCATGTGGCCGAGATGGGTGGGGAAGCGCCGCCGGCGCCGGGAGCGGAGCGAGCGGGCCACGTCCCGGCCGATCCGGTGATCTTCTTGAAGCCCAACACCTCGATCATCGGACCCGAGGTGCCGATCGTGCGGCCACCGTCCTCCGATCGGGTCGACTTCGAGGGCGAGCTCGCCGTCGTGATCGGGCAACCGTGCAAGGACGTACCTGCCGCGAAGGCCAAGGATGTGATCCTCGGGTACACGGTGGCCAACGATGTGACCGCCCGTGATCAGCAGCAGGCAGACGGACAGTGGACCCGCGGCAAGGGCTATGACAGTTTCTGCCCGCTCGGCCCGTGGATCGAGACGGAATTCGATCCGGCCGACGTCGAGGTCGTCACCGAACTCGACGGAGAGGTCAAGCAGCGGTCCCGGACGTCGCTGATGCTCCATGACGTCGGTGCGATCGTGGAATGGATCTCGCGGGTCATGACACTTCTGCCGGGTGACGTCATCCTCACCGGTACGCCGGAAGGTGTCGGCCCGATGGTCGCCGGGCAACGGGTCGAGGTGACCGTGGAAGGCATCGGAACCCTCGGCAATCCCGTGGTGGACAAATCGTGAAGGCACCCACCATCGCACGGGTCAACGGGATCGATCTCGCCTATGAGGAGTTCGGCGACGGCCCCCTGGTCGTGATGGTGATGGGCACGGGTAGCCCGGGCCGGGTGTGGCAGGCCCATCAGCAACCCGCGTTGACCAAGGCCGGCTACCGAGTCGTGACGTTCGACAATCGCGGTATCTCACCGTCGTCCGAATGTGTCGACGGCTTCACCCACGATGACATGGTCGCCGACACCGCGGCGCTCATCGAACATCTCGGTGGGGGACCGGCGTTCGTCGTCGGGACCTCCCTGGGAGCGCGGATCACCCAGGAGTTGGCACTGTCGCGGCCGGATGTGGTGAAGGCAGCGGTGATGATCGCCACCTACGGGCGCAACACCCCACTGCAGCAGGCGATCTCGGCCGGCGAACGTGCGTTGTACGACAACAAGATCACCTTGCCCGCGGACTATGCGGCGGCGATCACCGCGCATCTCAATCTCTCGCCGCACACCCTGGACGACGATCGCTCCGCGAAGGACTGGCTCGACGTCATCGGGTTCTCGCCGCAGACGGTCACGGCGGGGGTGCGGGCCCAACTCGGGCTGCATGATCGCGAGGCGGACCGTCTCGCCGCCTACCGGGCCATCGGCCGGCCGGCGATGGTCATCGGGTTCGCCGACGATCGCACGCTGCCCCCCAAACTCGCACGCGAGGTCGCCGAGGCGATCCCCGGAGCGCGGTACGAGGAGATCGCGAAGGCAGGCCACTTCGGGTACCTCGAACAGCCGGCCGAGGTCAATCGGCTCCTGGTCGAGTTCCTCGCCGCGCATCGCTGAGTCATGATGTCGGAGCCGGACGGCAGGCAGGCCGCGACCGGTGATTCGATACGCTGACCTCTATGAGTGGCTCCGATGTGCGCGTCCGATTCTGTCCGTCCCCGACCGGTACCCCGCATGTCGGCCTGGCCCGGACCGCGTTGTTCAACTTCGTCCAGGCACGCCACGACAAGGGCACCTTCGTCTTCCGGATCGAGGACACCGACGCCGCACGTGACAGTGAGGAGTCCTACGCGGCGATTCTCGATGCCCTGCGGTGGCTCGGGCTCGACTGGGACGAGGGGCCCGAGGTCGGCGGACCCTACGGTCCCTACCGGCAGTCGCAGCGGCGTGAGATCCATCTCGACGTCGTCGACAAGCTCCTCGCCGCGGGCGAGGCCTACGAGGCGTACTCCACACCCGAGGAGGTCGAGACCCGTCATCGGGCCGCAGGCCGCGACCCCAAGCTCGGCTACGACAACTTCGATCGCGGCCTGACCGACTCCCAACGGGCGGAGTATGCCGCGCAAGGGCGTAAACCCGTTGTGCGCCTACGGATGCCGGACCACGACATCACCTGGGATGACCTGGTTCGCGGTACGACGACGATCAAGGCGGGCACCGTTCCGGACTTCGCGCTCACCCGCGCCAACGGTGAGCCGCTCTACACCCTGGTCAACCCGGTCGACGACGCGATGATGAAGATCACCCATGTGCTGCGCGGTGAGGACCTGTTCTCATCGACACCGCGCCAGATTGCGTTGTACGACGCCCTGATCCGCCTCGGGATCGCCGAGCGGGTGCCGGAGTTCGGGCATCTCCCGTTCGTGATGGGGGAGGGCAACAAGAAGCTCTCCAAGCGTGATCCGCAGTCGAATCTGTTCCACCATCGTGACCGTGGGTTCATCCCCGAAGGCCTGCTGAACTATCTGGCGCTGCTCGGGTGGGGCTATTCCGGGGAGTCCGACGTGTTCACGCTCGACGACATGATCGGTGCGTTCGATGTCCGCCAGGTCAACTCCAATCCTGCGCGCTTCGATCAGAAGAAGGCCGACGCGATCAATGCCGAGCACATCCGTCGACTCGATGCCGGGGATTTCGCCGCTCGGCTCAAGGGCTACCTGGTGTCCGCCGGTCATCTGACCGAGCCCGTGGCCGAGCCCGCATTCAGCGCGTTGGCCGAACTGGTGCAGACGCGCATTCAGGTGCTCGCCGACGCGTGGCCGCTCATGTCGTTCCTCTATGTGTCCGACGAGGAGTTCGTCATCGACGAGAAGTCGGCGGCCAAGAATCTCGGTGCCGACGCCGGGCCGGTACTCGATGCCGCGATCAGTGCGGTGTCCGCCCTGGACACGTGGACGGGTCCCGCGATCGAGGAGGCTCTCAAGTCCGCTCTGGTGGACAACCTCGGCCTCAAACCGCGCAAGGCGTTCGGTCCGGTACGGGTTGCGGTCACCGGCTCACAGGTGAGCCCTCCGCTGTATGAGTCGATGGGACTGCTCGGGCGTGAAAAGAGCCTCGCGCGCCTGGCGTCAGCACGTGAAATCGTCCCGATTTAGGGCTTTGACCTGCTGATTTGTGGTCACCGGGTATCCCTTTGGTAGTCTTCTTCTCGGTTCAATTCCGACCGGATGCCGGGAGCGAAGCGAACGGGCCCGATTGTTCGGGCGCGGGAGCCGAGCAAACGGGTTCACCAGGTCGGCGAGGGAATCCCTTGGGGTATGGTGTAATTGGCAACACAGCGGTTTCTGGTACCGCCATTCTAGGTTCGAGTCCTGGTACCCCAGCGAACTGCCGGTTACCCACTCCGGGAGTTTCAACTGAATAGCGTGTCCATGGCCCCGTCGTCTAGCGGCCTAGGACGCCGCCCTCTCAAGGCGGTAGCGCGGGTTCGAATCCCGTCGGGGCTACAAAGCGAACGCCTCCTCCGGTCTCCGGGGGAGGCGTTCGTCGTCGGTGGCGATCGCGGTCAGCGGAGCCCGCGTCAGTCGCCGACGCCGGGCGCGGTGCTCCCGCCGACGGGCATCGGGTCGAGGCCGAGCTTGCGGTGATCCCACGAACGCACCCGATCCGGTACCAGACGGACCGCGACCCGCTTGTGCATCATCTGGTCCACGAACGGCCGCATCTCATCGGTGTAGGGGCCGGTGTACCGCTCCCAGACGCTGATGCCGACCATCAGGCAGGAGTCGGGGTCCTCGAGGATCTCCGCGGTGCCCTCGAACGCCACGCCGCGGAGCGTGTCGTAGGTGTCGCCGTCCTCGATCATCACCGAGCATCGGCCGTTGCGCCGGAGGTTGACCGCCTTCTGTGACTTGGCCTTGGTCTCGAACCAGATCTCGCCGTTGACGACCCCGTACCACATCGCGACGAGGTGAATCCCGCCGTCGGGACCGGTCGTCGCCAGCGTCGCGGTTCGACTGTTCGCGACGAAGTCGCCGATCTCGGTCTCGGACATGACGATCTGGCTGCGTTGATTGACTCCCATTCTCCGAAGCTAGCCGACCGGTGCGTTCGGGTCCCGGAAAGGTGTGAAGATCTGAACTCGTGGGTGTCTCAGCTGCGCGGCGGTTGCAGCCGTTTGTGGATGGCGTCGGCCGCGGCAAGGAGATCGGCCGCCCACCGTGCGCCCGGACGACGACCCATGCGGTCGATCGGACCGGACACCGAGATCGCGGCCACCACCTCGCCGGTTCCGTCGCGGACCGGGGCCGACACACTGGCGACTCCGGCGGCGCGCTCGCCGGCGCTCTGGGCCCAACCGCGCCGACGGATCTCGTGCAGTGCGCGTTCACTGAAGACGCTGTCGTGCAACAGCGCGCGCTGGGTGCTCGGTTCAGCCCATGCGAGCAGGACCTTGGCGGCCGAGCCGGCGCTCATGGGAAAGCGTGTGCCCACGGGCACGGTGTCGCGCAGCCCGGTCGGGGGCTCCATCGCGGCGATACAGACGCGTTCGGCGCCTTCGCGGCGATAGACCTGGACAGATTCGCCGGTGATCTCGCGCAGCCGTGGGAGCACCATCAGCGCGGCCTCCCGGACCGGATCGTGTGCCGAGGCGGCGAGTTCGCTCAAGGCCGGGCCGGGATACCAACGCCCGGAGGCGTTGCGGGCCAGGAGTCGATGGGTCTGGAGGCCGACGGCGAGGCGGTGTGCCGTCGCCCGGGGCAGTCCCGTCCGCTCACAGAGTTCGGTGAGATTGCAGGGGGCGTCGGCGATCGCCCGCAGAACCACCACCGTTTTGTCGAGAACACCGATTCCGCTGGTGGCTGTCGATGCGCTATCCTGTCCCATAGGACGATACTAGCGTCCCAGATAATGAGATGCACCCCCGTTGCGGAAGATGCGGGAGTGCTGCGACACGACCAACAGATGCGAGTACTGCCATGAGTTCCAGCCCAAACGCACCGCGTACTCTCGCCGAAAAGGTGTGGGACGACCACGTCGTCGCGCGCGGCGAAGAGGATGCCGCCGGGAATCGTAATCCCGATCTGATCTACATCGATCTCCATCTCGTTCACGAGGTGACGAGTCCGCAGGCATTCGATGGTCTCCGGCTGGCCGGCCGTCCGGTGCGTCGGCCGGACCTGACCATCGCGACCGAGGACCACAACGTGCCGACGGTCGACATCTTCAAGCCCATCGCGGACGAGGTCTCGCGCACGCAGGTGGAGACGTTGCGCCGCAACTGCGAAGAGTTCGGGATCCGTCTGCATCCGATGGGCGACCTCGAGCAGGGCATCGTGCACATCATCGGTCCGCAACTGGGGCTGACCCAGCCGGGTATGACCGTGGTGTGTGGGGACAGCCACACCTCCACGCACGGCGCCTTCGGGTCGATCGCGATGGGAATCGGCACCTCGGAGGTCGAGCATGTCCTGGCCACCCAGACGCTTTCCCTGCGTCCCTTCAAGACGATGGCGATCACCGTGGACGGCGAATTGCCGCCGGGGGTCACGAGCAAGGACCTGATCCTGGCCGTGATCGCGAAGATCGGCACGGGTGGCGGGCAGGGTTACATCCTCGAGTATCGGGGCTCGGCCATCGAGAAACTCTCGATGGAGGGCCGGATGACGATCTGCAACATGTCGATCGAGGCGGGCGCCCGGGCCGGGATGATCGCTCCGGATCAGGTGACCTACGACTTCCTGAAGGGTCGTCCGCACGCCCCCACGGGTGCCGATTGGGATGCCGCAATCGAGTACTGGGACAGTCTGCGAACCGATCCCGGCGCCGAGTTCGATGCCGAGGTCCACATCGATGCCACCGAGCTGACCCCGTTCGTCACGTGGGGCACCAATCCGGGGCAGGGGGCGCCGTTGGGCGCCAGCGTCCCGGACCCCGCGGAGATCGGCGACGAGAACGCGGCGAGTTCCGCGCGTCGTGCGCTCGAGTACATGGACCTCGTGCCCGGCACACCGCTGCGGGATGTGAAGGTCGACACCGTTTTCGTCGGCTCGTGCACCAACGGGCGGATCGAGGATCTCCGGGCTGTCGCGGACGTTCTCAAGGACCGCAAGATCGCCGACGGCATGCGCATGCTCATCGTGCCGGGGTCGATGCGGGTGCGAGCCCAGGCCGAAGAGGAGGGGCTCGGCGAGATCTTCGTGGCCGCCGGCGCCGAATGGCGGCAGGCGGGATGTTCGATGTGCCTGGGAATGAATCCCGATCAACTCGCGCCCGGCGAGCGCTGTGCCTCGACCTCCAACCGAAACTTCGAAGGGCGGCAGGGCAAAGGCGGCCGGACCCACCTGGTGTCGCCGGCGGTCGCGGCGGCCACTGCGATCCGCGGCACGCTGTCCGCACCTACGGATCTCGCCTGACTTCAGAGCACAACACCCCCATCAGACGATCGGACACATCATGGAACCTTTCATCACCCACACCGGCATCGGTGTGCCGTTGCGGCGCGGCAATGTCGACACCGACCAGATCATCCCCGCGGTCTACCTGAAGCGGGTGACCCGCACGGGCTTTGAGGACGGATTGTTCGCCGCGTGGCGCAACGATCCCGACTTCATCCTCAACAACGAGCCCTGGAACCGCGGGTCGGTTCTCGTCGCCGGGCCCGACTTCGGCACCGGGTCGTCTCGCGAGCACGCGGTCTGGGCTCTGTCGGACTTCGGCTTTCGGGTGGTCATCTCGTCGCGCTTCGCAGACATCTTCCGCGGCAACGCCGGCAAAGCCGGGTTGGTGGCCGCTCAGGTGGAGCAATCCGACGTCGAATTGCTCTGGAAGCGCCTCGAAGAGCAGCCCGGGCTGGAACTGACGGTCAGTCTTGCCGATCGGACGGTCACCGCCGGAGACCTTGTGGTGCCGTTGGCAATTGATGACTACACGCGGTGGCGTCTGATGGAGGGACTCGACGACATCGGACTGACATTACGGCAGGTAGAGGCGATTTCTGAGTTCGAGGGAGCGCGTCCCGGCTTCAAGCCGGTGACCCTGAATCGATGATCTGAAGCCCCCTTCGCGGGCTGTTCGGGCCCATCGCCGGAAGGCGATTCCTGCTTTCGATTTCGCAACATGCCTGGTTAATTGGCGTGGAAGATGGACGTTTTCGAATTGGACGTTTACCGTGTGGAGTTAGCTGGCCTACAGATGGGTCAGAACAGCTTGCGGAGGTTTCAATGAACAAAGCAGAGCTCATTGATGAGCTGACCAAGAAGCTCGATGCGGATCGCAAGACTGCGACAGCCGCTGTCGAGCTCGTCGTCGACACGATTGTGCGTGCCGTCAACAAGGGTGAGAGCGTCACCATCACCGGCTTCGGTGTGTTCGAGAAGCGCAAGCGCGCTCCTCGAGTCGCTCGCAACCCGCGGACCGGCGAGACCGTGAAGGTGCGCGCCACTTCGGTTCCCGCCTTCCGTCCCGGCGCCCAGTTCAAGGCCGTGGTGGCGGGCAAGCAGAAGTTGTCCGCCAGCGGTCCGGCGGTGAAGCGGGGAAGCGGTACCGCCGCGGCTCCGGCCAAGAAGACCGCAGCGAAGAAGGCTCCGGCCAAGAAGGCGGCTCCCGCCAAGAAGACCGCGGCCAAGAAGGCTCCGGCCAAGAAGGCGGCACCGGCCAAGAAGACCGCGGCCAAGAAGGCTCCGGCCAAGAAGGCGGCACCGGCCAAGAAGACCGCGGCCAAGAAGGCTCCGGCCAAGAAGGCGGCACCGGCCAAGAAGACCGCGGCCAAGAAGGCTCCGGCCAAGAAGACCGCGGCCAAGAAGGCGACCACCCGGCGCTGAGTGCCCGCGGTTCCAGCCGACTCGACCCCCGACGTACTTCCCCCGTCGGGGGTCGACGTGTATCCGGGGGTGGTCTCTCAGACGTCCTCGTAGTCGGTGTGCGGCAACGGGCTGTCGATGTGGTCGGCGGCGACCAGGCGGCCCTGCACGGTCGAGAGCACCCAGACACTGCCCTTCCGATTGCGTTTGGCGGGCAGCGCGATCCCGTCGAGATCGGCCCACCACCGCATCAACGGCGGGATGACCTTGCCCTGGCTGCACACGGCATGGATCGCCGAGGTGTCGGCCGCGATGTCGCGGACGCGCTGGTGGGCGGCGTCGGGGTCCTTCCGGTACGCCTCCTCCGACAAGTCAGGTTCGGGCACGATACCCACCCCCAGGCTGTCGGCCGCCGGTGCGAGGGTCTGCTCGCACCGCACGCGATCGGCGCTGTGCAAGCGTTCGGCTCCGAAACTCGAGAGGAGCTTGGCGAGTTCTCGAGCCTGCTGACGGCCCAATCGGTCCAAGGGGCGCAATCTGTCGTCGCCCTTGTATCGGGACCGTTGTCCGGCGCGAGCGTGACGCACCAGCAGCATCGTGTGTGCGTCGGCCGGTAGCCGCTGGAATTCCTTCAGTATCCTGCGGTCGAGGCGATAGCTCAGTTTCGTGGCAGCCGAAGGGATGTCGAGCCACCGGAGTTCGTCCACCTCGTGATTCGGGGTGAAGTCGCCTCCCAGAGATCGCGCCGACCAATAACGCACACGCTTGCGATGACCGCTGGGAAGGTCATAGCCGACGTCGAGCAGGTGTCGGCCGAGGCGTGTTCGGTGGCCGGTCTCCTCGTGGATCTCCCGAACGGCCGTGGAGACCAGCGTCTCCCCGTTGTCGATCTTGCCCTTGGGCAGCGTCCAGTCGTCGTACCCGGGCCGGTGGACGACGCCGACCTCGACATCGCCGTCGAGGGTCGGGCGCCAGAGGACGCCACCGGCGGCCCATACCGTCTTCGTTGTCTTCGACATCGAAGCGAATCCTAAGGGTCGGAGGTTGCCAGAAGGTTTACGAGCTCGGGTCCGGTCGCCGGCGATTGCGTCGGATCATCTGCCGCTGATGATCGCGGACCTCTTCTCCCTCGGCCGGCGACGCCGACCAGCTGCCGTCGGATTGCAGGATCCAGCAGCGGGTCCGCGGATCGAGTGCCGAGGCGAACACGTCCTCGAGCTCCTTGGTGAGGCGCGCGTCGCGCACCTGGACCATCACCTCGACCCGGCGATCGAGGTTGCGGTGCATCATGTCGGCGCTGCCGATCCAATACTCGTCCTGGGCGCCGAAATAGAGGACTCGCGAATGTTCGAGGAACTGACCCAGGATCGATCGGACGACGATGTTGTCGCTGACCCCGTCCATTCCCGGTCGGAGTGCGCAGATTCCACGCACGACGATCTCGACCGGAACACCGCTCTGCGACGCCCGATACAGCGCATCGATCACCTGCTCATCCACGAGCGCGTTGGCCTTGAGCTGGATGCGTGCCCGGGTGTCGCCGTGGAGGAAGCGGTCGATCTCGATGTTGACGCGGTCGATGATCCCGGACCGGATTCCGTGTGGCGCCACCAGGATGTTGCGGTATTCCTGTTTGCGTGAATACCCGGTGAGCGTGTTGAACAGGTCCGTCAGGTCCGCGCCGATGTCGGGGGCCGCGGTGAACAGGCCCACGTCCTCGTAGAGCCGTGCGGTCTTGGGGTTGTAGTTGCCGGTGCCGATGTGGCAGTAGCGCCGGATCGCGGATCCCTCCCGACGCACCACCAGACATGTCTTGCAGTGGGTCTTCAGTCCGACGAGGCCGTAGACGACGTGTACGCCCGCCTGCTCGAGCTGCCTGGCCCACTTGATGTTCGCCTGCTCGTCGAAGCGGGCCTTGATCTCCACGAGCGCGACGACCTGCTTGCCGGCCTCGGCAGCGTCGATGAGGGCGTTGACGATCGGTGAATCGCCGGAGGTGCGATACAGCGTCTGCTTGATCGCCAGTACCTGCGGGTCCGCCGCCGCCTGTTCGATGAACCGCTGCACGCTGGTGGAGAACGAGTCATAGGGATGGTGGACGAGCACGTCACCCTCCCGCAGCGTGGAGAACACGCTCTTGGGTGTCTCGCGCTCGCCGAAGGCCGGGTGGGTGGCCGGGACGAACGGGCGGTCCTTGAGCTGTGGCCGATCGAGTCCGTTCACCTCGAAAAGGCATGACAGATCGAGTAGTCCGGGTACCTGGATGACGTCGTGGGGGTTCACGTCGAGCTCCCGCAGGAGGAGTTCGAGCATGTGTTCGGTCATGTCGTCGGCGACCTCGAGGCGCACCGGCGAGCCGAAGCGGCGGCGGGCGAGTTCGCGTTCGAGCGCCTGCAGCAGGTCCTCGTCGCGATCCTCCTCGACCTCGAAGTCCGCGTTACGGGTGATCCGGAAGGCGTGATGCTCAACGATTTCCATGCCCGGGAAGAGATGCTCGAGGTTCGCTGCGATCAACGTCTCGAGCGGGAGGAGTGTCGTCCGACGTTCGTCTTTCTTGGACGCATCCGACCGACGCATCAGATCGTCGACCGGTACGAACCGATTCACGTTGTCGGGCACCTTGACCCGGGCGAAGTGCTCGCCGCCTTCGGCTGCGTCCTTGACGGTCACCGCCAGATTCAGCGACAGACCGCTGATGTACGGGAACGGGTGCGCAGGATCGACGGCCAGTGGCGTCAGCACCGGGAACACGTCCTCGTGGAAATAGTCGACGAGACGTGCCTTCTGTTCTTCCGACAGTTCGGCCCAGGTGACGATGTGGATGTCGTTCTCGGCCAGAGCAGGGTTGACCGAATCGAGGAACACACGGGCGTGCCGGTCGGCGATGGTCTGGGTTCGTGCGGCGATCCGCCGCAACTGTTCGCGCGGGGACAGGCCGTCGGCCGATCGCACCGAGAGTCCGGTCTCGTCGCGACGTTTCAGGCCGGCGACGCGCACCATGAAGAACTCGTCCAGGTTGGAGGCGAAGATTGCCAGGAACTTCGCGCGCTCGAGTAGGGGCATCGACGTGTCCTCTGCGAGCGCGAGGACACGGGAATTGAAGTCCAGCCAGCTCAGTTCACGATTGAGATAGCGGTCGTCGGGCAGGTCGGCTGACTCGTCGGGCAGCAGCGTCGCCGCCGGCGGTGCGCCGGGGATGGCTGTGACCGGCTGGGTTGCGATGTCGTCGGCAGGGCTCACCCTTCAATCATGACGCATCGGGGGTGACCCGGAGGTGTTCGGTCTGCGGCGACAGGCCGGATGCCGATGGATGTCCGCGCAGCGCGGCATCCGTGTGATGGCCGAGACCCAGTGAGCGCGCCGCGTCCAGGTCGGCAGCGGTGTCGACGTCGGTCCGCAGGTCGGGCCAGCGTTCGTGGGACGGATCGAGTTCGACGGCCCCGGCCAATCGGTGGGCCGCAGCCGAATCCGGGCCGAACCGCGGCGGCTCGGTGATGTCGACGTCACGTACCAGCATGGTGGTCCCGGTGCCGTCGCGGTCGGCGAGCAATGCCTGCCGAAGCCCGACAGAGGTGTTGAGCACAGCACGCAGGCTCCGGGCGGTCGCGGCGGGCAGGTCGGCCTGTACGAGCAGTACGGTTCGCGCGTGCGGCCATCGGTTGCGCACGATCCCGGTGGCGTGCGTGAAGGCCAGATTCAGCCGGTCCGCGCCGGTCGAGAACTGATCGATCGCCTCCCGGACGCCGACCGTCCCGGCCGCACGGGCGGTCCGCAGGACGTCGTCGTCGGGGCTGATCACCATGACATCGTCGACGCCCGCGCCGCGAACGGCCTCGATCGTGTCCAACATCATGCCGAGGACGAGTGCGCGGTGCAGGACGTCGCGCCCGGGCCCACGGGTTGCCGCGAGTCGCGACTTCGCCTCGTCGAGGCGTTTCACCGCGAGGACCGCAGCGACATCACCGGGGCGGGTGCCGCCCGGGCCGGTGAACGATGTCGACTCCATACCGACCATGATGCCGACCCGCCGGGCGGCGCCGCGACGCACCCTGCGATCCGCCGGGGGAGATCCGTCACCTCGGTGTGGTGGCACCCGCCGAGGCACTAGGGTGAAGGGGCTAGGAGCGGTTGGCGAAGGAGTTGACGTGCGTGCGGTGGTGATGGGTGCGGGCTCCTGGGGGACCGCGATCGGGAAGGTACTGGTCGACGCGGGTACCGACACGACGATCTGGGCCCGTCGGCCGGATCTGGCCGAACGGATCAACACCGATCACACCAATGCCGACTACCTGCCGGGCATCACCCTGCCCACTGAGCTCGCCGCGACGAGCTCAGTTTCAGAGGCGATCTCGGGAGCCGACGTCGTGGTGTGCGCGGTCCCGTCCCAGTCGTTGCGGGCCAATCTCACCGACTGGACGCCACACGTGGCCGCCGATGCGACGTTCGTGTCGCTGGCGAAGGGAGTGGAGACCAGCACCCTGCTCCGGATGAGTCAGGTCATCGCGGAGGTGTCGGGTGCGTCTCCCGATCGGGTGGCCGTGCTGACGGGGCCCAACCTCGCGCGTGAGATCGCCGAGGGGCAGCCCGCGGCCACGGTGATCGCCTGCCCCGACGAGCAGCGGGCGGTCGAATTGCAGCACGCGTTCGCCACCGGATACTTCCGGCCCTACACCAACACCGACGTGATCGGGTGCGAGATCGGTGGAGCGGTGAAGAACGTCATCGCCCTCGCGTGCGGGATGGCGAGCGGTGTGGGATTCGGCCAGAACACCTTGGCGACGATCATCACTCGCGGTCTCGCCGAGACGATCCGACTCGGTGTGGCGGTGGGAGCACAGATCGAGACGATGGCGGGCCTGGCCGGGGTGGGTGATCTGGTGGCGACCTGTTCGTCGCCGCTGTCGCGCAACCGGACGTTCGGCGCCCGTCTCGGTGAGGGTGCCACGATGGCGCAGGCGCAGGAGGCCACCCACGGCCAGGTGGCCGAGGGCGTCAAATCGTGTACGTCCGTCCGGGCATTGGCCGACAAGTTCGACGTCGAGATGCCACTCACCGAAGCGGTGCACGGAGTGTGTCATTCCGGTATGTCGGTGAGCGATGCCGTCAGCTCTCTGCTCGGCCGCCGGCCCAAGCCGGAGATCTACGACTGACAGCTCGTGGTCAACCGAAGTCGAGCGGACCGCGCGGCAGCGTCTTCTCGATCACGGCCGAGACGTCGGTGATGGGACCGTTGCCGGCGTTGGCCGGGACCCAGATCGCCACATACGGTCGGTGATCGACGCACACGTACGCCTGTCCGGAGCCCTCGACCGTGTCGGTGATGAACCACTGCACCGGATTGATCACCTGGAGATTGCTCGTCGGGGAGAGTTCACTCGGCCGGGAGATGCCGCACCGCAGGGTGACCGCATCGCCATCGCCGTCCGCCGGCCATCTCACGGTGCTGCCGTCCACCTGCTTGTCGCCGAAACCCTCGAACGACTGCGGCAGCGCGGCGATGAGCTTCGCACAGTCCGGTGACGCGGATTCACCTGCCGCATATGACTCGATCGGCGTCGTCTCCTCCGGGCGCAGGGCCGCGAAGACGATGAAGCCGACGATCACCATGGCCGGGATGGCAACCAGTGTCGCGATCAGAGCCGGGCTCAGACGGGGGCCGGTGCCATACCGCGAGTCCACGTCCGCAGGTGAACCATCGTGGTGTTCGTCGTCGCTCACGACAACCACCCTAGTGGTCCGTTTTCGGGCTGATCGGACCCCGCTCGGTGCGGAGTCTCTCAGTGCGGGGTCTGCACCACCGGGCAGGTGAGTGTCCGGGTGATCCCGTCCACCTTCTGGATCTGGGGGACGACGTTCTCGTTGAGATGCGACGCATCGGCGGCGTCGACACGGACGATGACGTCGTAGGGTCCACTGACCTCTTCGGACGTGGCGACACCGGAGATCTCCGCGATCGTCGCCGCTGCCAACGCGGCCCGTCCGACCTCGGTCTGGATCAGTATGTATGCCTGAACCACGCCCATCCTCTCGTCAGCGCCCGGAGTCCGGCTGTAGACCCGGTGACAGTATTGTCGCTGACAACCCCATCCAAGCGCGACTCAGGGAAATCGAGGAGATGTCGTGACCGTCGGAAATGCCGGGGAACCGGTCGATCGGGCACGCACGGTGAGCGAGGTCGGGGAGCGCCGTCTCATCGCCGAACTGACGCGCGCTGCGGCGACGATCGATCCCCTCGACGGGCCGGTAGAGCACATGCACGACATCGTGATCGGCTCGGGCGACGATGCCGCGGTGATCGACACGGCCGGGCCGACGGTCGTCAGCACGGACACCGCCGTGCAGGGACGGCATTTCCGCTTCGACTGGTCGGATGCGCACACCATCGGCGCACGAGCGGTGGTGCAGAGCGCGGCCGACATCGCCGCGATGGGCGGCCGGATCACCGGTGTGGTGGTGTCGCTCGCGTGTCCGACGGATACCACGGTCGCCACCGTCCTCGATCTCAACGCGGGGATCGTGGAGGCGACACACCGCCTCGGTGGACGTGTACTGGGCGGTGACCTGGTGGCCGCCGAACAGGTGGTGCTGACGGTCACCACGATGGGCGCACTCGATGGCGCTACCCCGATCGTCGTCAGCGGAGCGCGGCCCGGCGATGTCCTGGCGGTGACCGGACACACACTGGGGGCCAGTGCCGCCGGGTTCGCACTGCTACTCGACGCCGAACGGCGGGGCACGGCCGAATTGGTCGAACGGTACCCGAGGCTCGTCGACGCGCATCGGCTGCCGCAACCCGACCTCGGGCAGGGCCCGGCCGCGGCACGTGCCGGTGCGCACGCCATGACCGACATCTCCGACGGTCTCGTCGAGGAGTTGATCACGGTGGCGGCGGCGTCGCGGGTTCGGGTCGAGGTGGCGAGCCATCTCATCCCGGTCGAGCCGGACATGCGTTCTGCGGCATCGCAGCTCGGGGTGGATCTGGACGAGTGGACCGTCGCCGGTGGGGAGGATCACGAGCTGCTGGCGGCATTCCCGCCCGCGGCGATACCGCCCGGCTGGACACGCATCGGGGACGTCCACGACGGGACCGGGGTGCTCGTGGACGGTCGGCCGATCGGGAGTCGACGAGGCTGGCAGTCGTTCGGCTCCTGAACGACATGCCCTAGATTCGGTGCATGGCTATCTATGCGCTCGGCGACCGCGAACCCAAGATCGGTGACGACGTCTACATTCACCCGGATGCCACGGTTATCGGCGATGTGACACTCGCCGACGGGGTCTCGGTGTGGCCGGGTGCAGTCCTGCGTGGGGACTCCGGCACGATCTCCATCGGTCGTCGGACCAACATCCAGGACGGGACGATCATCCATTGCACCCCGATCGATGCCACGGTGATCGGGGAGGAATGCGTCGTCGGTCACAACGCGCACATCGAAGGCGCGACGATCGGGGATCACTGTCTGATCGCATCCGGGTCGGTGGTGCTCAACGGGTCGACGATCGGCACCGGCGCGATCGTCGGCGCGGGCGCGGTTGTGCCGTTCAAGTTCACCGTGCCGGAACGTCGGATGGCGCTCGGGGTGCCGGCCAAGGTCCGCGAAGGCTACGAGGTCCCGGAAGGACATGTGGACCTCAACGTCGAGATGTACTTCCAGAACGGAAAGTACTTCCGAGAAGCGCTGCGGAGGATCGGGTGAGCACACCGGACGCCGGCGCGGCGCCGTCACCGAAACCGGTGGCGGACCTGATCGATCCGGGTTGGGCGCAGGCGCTGGCGCCGGTCGAGCCGGTCATCGCCTCGATGGGGCAGTTCCTGCGCGAGGAGAACGCCGCCGGCCGCGGTTACCTCCCGGCCGGCAAGAATGTCCTGCGCGCGTTCACCCACCCGTTCGACGACGTCCGCGTGCTGATCGTCGGCCAGGACCCGTACCCCACCCCCGGGCACGCGGTGGGTCTGAGTTTCTCGGTGGCTCCGGAGGTCTCACCGATCCCTCGATCGCTGGCGAACATCTACCGCGAGTACTGCGACGACCTGGGTTTCCCGATGCCCGCCAACGGCGACCTCACCCCATGGGCCAACTCCGGTGTCCTGCTGCTCAACAGGGTTCTCACCGTGTCGCCCGGTGAACCGGCGTCGCATCGAGGCAAGGGCTGGGAGCAGGTCACCGAATGCGCGATCAAGGCTCTCGTCGCCCGCGATTCGGAGCCCCTCGTCGCCATCCTGTGGGGTCGCGACGCCGGTGGACTCAAGCAGTGGTTGCCGGAGGTCCCGGTGATCGAGTCCGCCCATCCGTCCCCGCTGTCGGCCAGTCGCGGATTCTTCGGCTCGCGACCGTTCAGCCGGGCCAACGAGGCCCTCGAGGAACTCGGCGGCGACCCGGTCGACTGGCGTCTGCCCGGCTAGCCAGGGCGGACCTGGGCCCTTCGTGACGTTCGCAAGCTCGTTCCTCAGGGTCCGTGGGGCGGCGCTCGCAAGCTCGCTCCTCAGGGTCCGTGGGGGTGTTCGCGGTGTGGAGGGGTTGGTCGGCGGAGTCATCTTCCGGTCCCTGAGGAGGCCCGGAGCTTGCGGAGGGCCGTCACGAAGGGTGACGCGCGCAAGCTCGCTCCTCAGTGGCCGTGGGGGTGTTCGCGTGTGTGGAGGCGTTGGTCGGGGAGTCACCCTCCGGTTCCTGAGGAGGCCCGGAGCTTGCGGAGGGCCGTCACGAAGGGTGGCGCCGGCTATCGGCGAACAGACCCGAAGTCCGGCTTGCGCTTGCCGACGAACGCGTCGACACCCTCGATGCCCTCAGGTGACGCGGAGAGCACGGAGATCGATTGGGCCTCCGCACGGAGTTGCTCGCTCAGTGAGACGGTCGCCGACTGCGACAGCAACGAGCGTGTAGCCGCGTCGGACTGCCACGGGCCCGAGGCGATCTTCTCGGCGGCCGACCGAGCCGCGGACTCGACCTCACCGTCGTCGACGACATCGGCCAGAATGCCCAAGGCGAGGGCCTGCTCGGCGCCGATGACCTGGTCGGTGAGGATGATGTGCCGTGCGCGTGCGGCACCGACGACGCGAGGAAGCGTCCAGGTCATCCCGCCGTCCGGCGAGAGACCGATGCCCCGGTACGCCGGACGCATCTTGGTCGACGTGCCGCCGATCGCGACGTCGGCGTGTAGGACGATGCTCATTCCGGCGCCGGCGGCCCAGCCCTTCACCGCAGCGACGACCGGCCGATCGGCTTCGTGGAGAGCAGTGACGAACGCGTGGAAGTTGTCGGCGAGACCGCGCAGATAGGTCGGGCGATGGTCGGCCGAGGCGAAGGCCCGGACGTTTCCGCCGGCGCAGAAGTTGGCGCCGTGGCCCACGAGAAGGATCGCTCCCACCTGGCGCTCGCCACGCGCGACCTCGCGCAGCGCGGCCGCGCCCTCGGTCAGTGCGTCATCCGCGAGCGAGGTGCCCGCGGCGGCGGTGGAGACGGCGATCGTCAGGACGCCGCCGTCCTCGGTGACGAGGGCTGTGGTCGGCTCGGTGTCAGGCTGTGCGGTCATGGTCTGCAGACTCTAGCCGGAACGCACAAACACCCGATCTCCCGGGGCGAGCGATTGCTCGGTCCGGGAGATCGGGCTCCGTGTGAGGATCGGTCGATCAGTGAGCGGCAACTGCCGCGTCGACGATCAGACGCGCGCGGTCTTACCGGCCTTCAGGCAGGAGGTGCACACGTTCTTGCGCTTGCGGTTCCCCGGCGCGACCTCGACGCGCACCGACTGAATGTTCGGGTTCCACCGGCGGTTCGTGCGCCGGTGCGAGTGCGAAACCGACTTGCCGAAGCCCGGTCCCTTGCCGCAGATATCGCAAACGGCAGCCATCGTCGAACTCCCTTGTGTTGATGAAAGTGGTCGTGTTCTGCCCGCAGTTCCGCGATCGGTGACGATGCACCGACGGGCACAGCTGCAAGGCAACCCTGCAAGAATAGCCGGACCGGTCCTGACCGACCAAATCGGTCCACAGAGCATGGCGTTCTCGTGGGCGTGCGGCGGTCGGCTCGGTGCCGTCCGATGGCCCGGGTAACCTCGAACGCAACTGGCGATCAGCCTGCGCCGGCCTGCTCAGGGTTTCGCCGGCCTGCGCCATTGTCCACGGTAGAGGGGTTTCATGGAGTCGGCGTTCGACGGCGGTCTCATCAAGATGATGAACCCGCAGCTCCTGCGGGACTGGGCGCATGCCGCCGTCGACGGGCTCGAGAGTCTGCGCGGCGAGATCAACGACCTGAACGTCTTCCCGATCCCCGACTCCGACACGGGCAGCAACATGTTGTTCACCATGCAGGCCGCGATGGATGCGATCGACACCCTGCCGGACGACGCGGGCGTCGGGACGGTCGCGCGGACGATGGCCGATGGCGCGGTGGCCCAGGCGCGTGGCAACTCCGGCATCATCCTGTCGCAACTGTTGGTCGGTATATCGGACGCGGCGGAGCTGATGTCCGACGAATCGCACATGACGTTCAATCAGCTGTGGGCGGCGGGCCTGCGGCTGGGGTCGCTGGCCGCGGTCCGCGCGGTGAGTGAGCCACGTGAGGGCACCGTGCTCACCGTCATCCGAATTGCCGCGGAGACGGCTGCCGCCCACGTCACCGAGTCCGCCGGGGACCTGGCCAGGGCGGTCGCCGACGACTGTGCGGAGGCGCTCGAACGAACTCCGGAACAGCTGCCGGAACTCGCCGACGCCGGCGTGGTCGACGCGGGTGGTCGGGGGTTCCTCGCCCTCGCCGATGCGATGGTGGCGGTGCTGACCGGGGTCGCCCAACGACGTCGCCGCTACCGGGGCATTCTCATCGGCGGCGGGCGGCCGGGGCACCAGGAGAACGACACCTGCTCGGGTGGCAGCGACATGGACTTCGAGGTCATGTATCTGCTGGACGGTGCGGCGGGGGAGCAGATCGGATCGCTGCGCGAGACGTTGAACGAGATCGGGGACTCGGTGGTGATCGTCGGCGACAGCTCCGCCGGCGGCGAACGGTTCTCGGTTCACGTCCACACCAGCGATCCGGGCAAGGCGGTCGAGGCAGGCGTGGTGCGCGGACCGCTCTCCGACATCCGGATCAGTTGTTTCGCGCTCGACGCGATCCGCGCCCAGGTCGACACCACCGAACCGCCACCCCGGAACAAACGTGCCGTGGTCGCCGTGGTGACCGGTGCCGGTGCGGCAGAGTTGTTCGCCGAGGCCGGCGCCGCGGTCCTGTCCGCCGACGACGGGCTGACGCCGGAGGCGTTGACCGAGGCGATCCGTGCCACCGACAGCGCCCATGTCGTCGTGATGGCGAACGGCAAACTGTCCGCGCAGGACCTCGTCTCGGTCACCGCCGCCACGCGTTCGACCCAGCGGTCGGTGGTGTTTCTGCCGACATCGTCGATGGTGCAATGTCTTTCGGCGCTGGCCGTCCATGATCCGGGCGAGGCGCCGGACCCGGACACCTATGCGATGGCCGAAGCCGCGGCCGGCACCAGGTGGGGATCGCTGGTGCGTGCCCCGAGTCGGATCATGACGCTGGCCGGTACCTGCGAGGTCGGCGACGTACTGGGGCTGATCGGTTCCGACGTCCTGGTCATCGCGCCGGACCAGACCGGCGCGGCCACCGCACTGGTCGACCTGATGCTGGCCACCGGTGGCGAACTGGTGACCGTGATGGCCGGGGCCGGCGTCGACGACGCCGCGCTCGAGGCCCTGAGTCAGCAGATGCGTCGCAGTTATGCCGGCGTCGAGCTCGCGATGTATCGGACCGGCCAATCCGATCAGCTGCTGCAGGTGGGAGTCGAGTAGTGCTCCGGATGGCGGACGGCCTCGACGTGGTCCTCGACCCGAAACTCGTCGCACGGCTGGAATCCATCGGAGTCGCGACGGTGGGCGAACTGCTGCGCTATGCGCCGCGGCGCTATGTCCGGCAAGGTCAGCTGTCCAACGACGAGCTACCTGTCGATGACGAGTGGGCGACGATCGTCGGCCGGATCACCGCGGCACGGATGATCCAGATGCGCAAGCGCCACGGTCAGTTCCTCAAGGTGACCGTGACCGACGGCAACCACTCCTACGAGGCCAACTTCTTCAACGCCAGGTTCATCCAGCAACGCCTCAAGCCGGGCGCGCGCGTCATGATGGCCGGGAAGGTCAAGACCTTTCAGGGCAAAGTGCAGCTGTCGCATCCGGAATGGGCGGTGCTCCCCGACGGCGACCCCGAGGTCGACCGCGTCGTCGGATCGGCGATGCTGACGGAGATGTACTCGGTGGAGGCGGAGATCACCGGCGGGGTCGACGAGGCGGGGCTGGACCGCCCGATCGTTCCGATCTACCCGTCCACCAAGGAGATCCAGACCTGGAACATCTGGGGTGCCGTACGCCGGGTACTGGCTGCCCTCGACGCCGCCGACGAGGTGATCCCGGACGCACTGACGCCCGAGCAACGCTCCGCTCGCGAGCTGATCTCCACCGACGACGCATTGCACCGCATCCACCTGCCGGACACCGAAGACGACATCGACACGGCGCGAGCCCGGCTGAAGTTCGACGAGGCGCTGGCCATCCAGACCGTCCTCGCCCAGCGGCGGGTGGCGGGCCGAACCGAGCACGCGCCGATCTGCCCGCATGTCGACGGTGGCCTGGAGGACCGGCTGATGGCGCGTCTGCCGTTCACCCTGACCGACGGACAGCAGGCGGTGGTCGCCGAGATCGCGGACGAACTCGGCCGCGACGTGCCGATGAGCCGACTTCTCCAGGGTGAGGTGGGGTCCGGTAAGACCCTGGTCAGCCTTCTGGCCATGTTGCGCGTGGTCGACAACGGGCATCAGTGCGCGATCCTCGCGCCTACTGAAGTGCTTGCCGCGCAGCACTATCGGACGATGCGGACGATGCTGGGAGATCTGTCCGAGGCGGGTGAACTGTCCGCGGCCGAGGGCGCCACGAAGGTGGTGCTGCTGACGGGGTCGATGAAGACCGCCGGAAAGCGGCAGACCCTTCTCGATGTCGTCACCGGTACCGCGGGCATCGTGATCGGCACCCACGCGCTCCTCGAGGAGAACGTGACCTTCTTCGACCTCGGCATGGTCGTCGTCGACGAACAGCACCGATTCGGTGTCGAGCAACGAGATGTACTGCGGGCCCGAGGAAAAGACGGCCTCATGCCGCACTTCCTGGTCATGACGGCGACACCGATTCCACGGACCGTCGCGATGACCGTGTTCGGTGACCTGGAGACGTCGGTCCTCACCGAGCTGCCCCGCGGCCGACAGCCGATCAGCACCTCGGTGGTGCCGATGGGCAACGCAGCCTGGGTCGATCGTGTGTGGGCGCGTGCTGCGGAGGAGATCGGCGCCGGTCGACAGGTCTACGTGGTCTGCTCCCGGATCGGCGATGACCCCGACGACAAGAAGTCGAAACGTGCGAGTGCGAACGAGGGGCCGGCGCAGAAGAGCACATCGGTGCTCGATCAGTACGCAGAGCTGCTTGCGGGACCCCTCGGTGGATTCCGGATCGAGATGCTGCACGGGCGGCTCCCCGCCGACGACAAGAACGCCGTGATGGACGCGTTCGGTCGCGGCGAGATCGACCTGGTGGTGTCGACGACGGTGATCGAGGTCGGTGTCGACGTCCCGAACGCCACGATGATGGTGATCGTCGACGCCGAACGTTTCGGGGTGAGCCAGCTACACCAGCTGCGTGGTCGCGTAGGCCGTGGTCAACATCCCGGATTGTGCCTGCTGATGAGTTCGGCGCCGCCGATTTCGCAGGCGATGGAACGGTTGCGGGCGGTCGAAGCGTCCAATGATGGATTCGAACTCGCTCGGGTCGATCTGGAGCAGCGGAGGGAGGGTGATGTCCTCGGATCGCTGCAGTCCGGCGGCACCTCATCGCTGCGGTTCCTGTCCCTGCTGGACGATGCCGACGTCATCGCGGACGCACGCGAGTTCGCCGAGGAGATCGTGGTCGCGGATCTGCCGCTGGCCGAGCATCGTCCCCTCGCCGACCTCGTCGACGCGATCCTGGTACCCAACAAGGTCAAATACCTGGACAAGTCGTGACCTCTGCGGCGGGTCAGATGGTCTGTCGATCCAGGGCATGCGCGGTGACCGGGGTGAACAGATTGATCAGATTGCCGTCGGGATCGCGGAAAAGCAGCGAGCGGTTACCCCACGGCATCGTCGTCGGTTCCTGGACGACCTCGTCGAGCCTCCCCGCCAACCGCTGATACTCGGCATCGACATCGCCGACCCGGAACTCGATGATCACCGACCGATTGGCCCTCGGGACGGCACAGCCGTCGGCGAACATCGCCACCGTCCGTTCGCTTGCCAGCGCGAGGGTTCCGGAAGGGGTGAGGATCTCGGCGAATTCGGTGGTCGCCCACCGCGCCGAGGAAGCGGTGACGTGCTCGTAGAACTCAACGAGATGCGGCAGTGAGTCGGTGATGATGCGGATCGAGACGAGGTTCACGGGTCTTCCTTCGGTTGAGGCGGTGCGGCCAGATCGACGGTCACCGACGACGCTATGGCCGATCCCGGACAACGAGTGTCCGCAATGAATCGAGCTGCACCGCAGTGGCCGTGGCGGTGGTGGTTGATCCTGATGGGGTCCGTGGGCACCGCGGTCGTCGTGGCGGTCGGCACGGTGTCGTCGGGCCCTGGGCCGTCGAACCCGGCGCTGACCGCCCAGGCTCACCGCGCCACTGCACTCCTCTCGCGTATCTCCGTTGTCGCACAACGATCATCGAGATCGGACTATCGGCGCGAGGCGTTCGGTTCCCCGTGGACCGACGCCGTCGCGGTGGCGGGCGGTGGCAACGGGTGTGACACGAGAAACGATGTGCTCGGCCGTGACCTCACTGACACGCGCCGGGCGGCGATCGCGTCGTGCCCCCGGGCGGTGATCTCCGGCGAGTTCCGTAGTCCGTACACCGGCGACTTCCTCGTCTTCCGCAGGGATCGTCGCGCAGGCGCAGTCCAGATCGATCACATCGTTCCACTCTCGTACGCGTGGGACATGGGTGCGTGGTCGTGGCCACCGACGACCCGCATGAACCTCGCCAATGATCCCGCGAATCTCGTGGCCGTCGATGCGGCATCGAACCTGACGAAGTCCGATCAGGGCCCGGCACAATGGATGCCGCCCAACCGGGCGTTCCACTGCCAGTACGCGATCCAATTCGTGGCGGTGACGGCCGCCTATCATCTCGACCTCGACGCCGCGTCGCGCGACGTTCTGTCGCGAGTGTTGGGCCGGTGTTGAACGGCGGAACTACGCGGCGTTCACCAGCGCATGCAATCGGGTCTCGACAATGCTGACCGTCGGTGCTCGAAATCCGACGGCCGGGGGAGCGGCGGAGATGAGGACACCGCCGGTGGGCGTACTGATCTCGACGGTGTGGCCTCCAGCCGCCTTGATCACGGTGAAGCGCCAGCCGTCGGCCTCCTTCGCCAGATTGTGTGCACGGCACAAACCGTCCCCGTTGGAGGCGGATGTCGGTCCACCGTGTCGATGTGGCCGTGCATGATCGATCTCGGCGACCGTTCCGCCACAGTACGGCGTCCGACATCGCCGATCGCGTCTCGCGACGAAATGTGCCAGTGCCTTGGGAAAGCCGCGCGATCGGGCGTCCATCGACACGAGGGTCCCATCGCGCGGCCGCGCATACAGACGTCGGATGGTCGAGACGGTCTCCGCGTCGTCTGCGGTTCCGTCCGCGATCATCCGCCGGGCCAGGTGACCGGGAATCGGCCCGAATCCGGGTATCTCGGCCGCCTCGTCACTGTCGGTGAGCAGAGTGCGCTCCGGGATCACGACATCGACAGCGACCGGAACCGCCGCGGCGTTCGCCTGACCGGTCACCCGTTCGACCAGTGTGTCGGCCATGATCTGTGCATGCGTCCGGTCGTCGGCGCCGAGAATCGAGTCGGCGTGCGCCTTGAGAGAGGCATAGACCGCGACACCTTGGGTCAGGGGCAGCAGCGCCGACAGTTTCGTCATCAGATCCGGTGCCGGCCGCACGCCGACCCGGCGATCTTTCGTCGCCGCGGACGAGCGGGCCACCACGGCGTGCGGATCGAGCTCGTAGGCGAGCTTCTTGACGGATGCGTCGAGTTCCTTGTCGCTCACACCCTCGAGCGTCGACGGGCTCGCGCACATCCGGCGGTCGATCTCGGTCCGGGTCTCGCGTGTGAGGTAGGCGGTCTCGCGGACCAGGATCGTCGCGCGCCATTCGGTGAGCCGTCCGGAGGTGAGGGCCGCATGAGTGTGGGGCATCTCGTGGGCGAGCGCCCGCGCGAAGCCACGGAACTGGCCGCCGCGACGGGGCGACACCTTGCGCGCGATGCCGATCTCGGCGGACAGCCCGCGACCGCGCCGTCGGAGGGGCACGTTGCGCATCTCTTCATCGGTGGCCCGCAGTTCCTCGACACGGGCGGTCTCGCGGACCTGTGCTGCCGCGCACGCGGATTTGACCTCTTCGAGGATCGTCAAGCGCTGCATCGAATCGGATTCCGACGTGCCGCAGGGCAGGTCGGCAAGCTTCACGACGAGTGATCGCAGATCGTCGGTCGAGTCCATGGTTCCCCCCGGTGAGCTCATCAGATCGGTTATCGAACTCATGTTCGAGTGTATCAGGCCGTGGTGACCCGGGCAACAGGCGGCGTTGGGGTGGTGCCTGCCGCCCCGCTACTCTGGTGGACGACATAATTTCGCAGGCGAAGTCGAGGATTTCATGAGTGCACCCACCGCCGAACCGGCCGTGGTGGCGACCGACGTCGAACAGGTCGTCACGGGTCTGGCCAAGGCTGCCAAGGTCGCGTCTCGCGCGCTCGGCGGTCTGACGACCGCCGCGAAGAACGAGCTGCTGCTCGCGGCCGCGGAGGCCATCGAGGCGAACAGCGAGTCCGTGCTCGCGGCCAATGCCACCGACATCGCGCGGGCCGAGGCAGACGGCACGGAGGCCAACCTGATCGACCGGCTGCGCCTCACCCCCGATCGGGTGACCGGTATCGCCGACGGGCTGCGTCAGGTGGCCGTCCTGCCGGATCCGATCGGTGTCGTCGTGGCAGGCAAGACGCTGCCGAACGGACTCGAGCTGCGGCAGGTGCGTGTTCCGCTCGGCGTTGTCGGCATGGTGTACGAAGCCCGGCCGAATGTGACCGTCGACGCTTTCGGCATCGCGTTCAAGTCGGGCAATGCCGTCCTGCTCCGCGGATCGTCGTCGGCCGCCGACTCCAACGCCGAGCTGGTCCGCATCCTGCGTGACGTGCTGCGCGAGAAGAACATCAACGCCGACGCGGTGGCCCTGCTGCCCAGCGAGGACCGTTCCAGTGTCACGGCCCTGATCCGGGCTCGTGGCCTCGTGGACGTGGTGATCCCGCGCGGTGGTGCCGGCCTGATCAATGCCGTGGTGGCCAATGCGACGGTGCCGACCATCGAGACCGGCACCGGCAACTGCCACGTCTACGTGCATGCGCTCGCCGACATCGACGTCGCGACCCGCATCATCCTCAACTCCAAGACCCGTCGTCCCAGCGTGTGCAACACCGCCGAGACCGTGCTCATCGACAAGGCGGTCGCCGCCGATGCGATGGGGAAGATCAGCCAGGCGCTGCGATCGCAGGGCGTCGTCATCCACGGCGACGAACCCGACATGGAGCCGGCCACCGAACAGGATTGGGCCGAGGAGTATCTGTCGATGGACATCGCGATGAAGGTCGTCGACGACCTCGACGCCGCCGTCGCTCACATCGACATGTACGGAACCGGCCACACCGAGGCGATCGTCACGACCGATCTCGCCGCAGCGCGGGAGTTCACGTCCCGGGTCGACGCGGCCGCCGTGATGGTCAATGCGTCGACTGCCTTCACCGACGGCGAGCAGTTCGGCTTCGGTGCCGAGATCGGCATCTCCACGCAGAAGCTGCACGCCCGTGGACCGATGGGGCTTCCCGAACTCACCTCGACCAAGTGGATCGTCTGGGGCGACGGCCACATCCGGCCGGCGTGATGGCTGACGCGACGACCGCCGCGGGCGGCGGGCCGACGACCGTTCCGTCCTTTTCCGATGTCGCCGATGTGGTCTCGCGCCTGCGAGCCACCGGCTATCTCGCCGACGACGCCACGGCCACGTCGACCTACCTCGCCGATCGGCTGGGCAAGCCGTTGCTCGTCGAAGGCCCCGCAGGTGTGGGCAAAACCGAACTGGCACGTGCGATCTCGCAGGCGACCGATGCCGAGCTGATCCGGTTGCAGTGCTACGAGGGGATCGACGAGGCGCGCGCACTCTACGAGTGGAACCACGCCAAGCAGATCCTGCACATCCAGGCCACCGGAAACCGCGACTGGGACGAGGCGAAGACCGACATCTTCTCCGACGAGTTCCTGTTGCCGCGACCATTGCTCAAGGCGATCTCCCGATCCGAGCCGACGGTCTTGCTCATCGACGAGGTGGACAAGGCCGACGTCGACATGGAGGGGTTGCTGCTCGAGGTACTCAGCGACTTCGCCGTCACCATCCCGGAGATGGGGACGGTCGCCGCCGCCCGACGACCGGTGGTGCTGCTGACGTCCAACGCGACTCGCGACCTGTCCGAGGCGCTGAAGCGTCGCTGTCTGTACCTCTACATCGACTTCCCCGACGCCGCGCGCGAACGCGAGATCCTCGCGTCGCGGGTGCCGGGACTGTCCGATGCCCTCGCCGCCGAACTGGTCCGGGTGATCGGGGTGCTGCGAACGCTCGACATCCGTAAGAAGCCGTCGGTCGCCGAGACCATCGACTGGGCAAACACGTTGCTCGCGTTGGGCGCCGGAGAATCGGGCGGCGACACATCCGGCAAGCTCGACGACGGGCTCATCGCCCGCACGCTCGGTGTGGTCCTCAAGCATCGCCCAGACCTGAAGACGGCGCTCAAAGAACTCAAGTTGGGCTGATGTCCACCGCGCCCGATGCCGACGAGGTGCCGCTGATCGCGCATCTGACCGGGTTCGTCGACGAATTGCGTGCCCGCGGAATCGTCGTCGGACCGTCGTCGCTCATCGATGCCGCTCAGGCCGTGGAGGTACTCGACCTCATCGATCGGCGCAGTCTGCGGGAAGGTCTGGCCACCACCCTGATCAGCGATCACATGCATCGCAAGGTCTTCGACACCGTCTTCGACCTGTGGTTCCCACTGGGGACCGGGGCGCGGACCACCGCGACCGAGTTGCCGCGCACACCCGACGGGGAGATCGACGTCGACGCCGTGCGGGACATGATCGCCGACCTGCTGGCCGACGAAACCGCCGACGCCGACGGCCGACTCGCACAGATGGTCTCCCTCATCGTCGATCAGCTCGGGCGCTACGAATCCACTCGCGGTGAGGCGTTCTCGGCGTATCAGGCTCTGTCCCAAGTGAACCCGCAGACGTTGATCGCCAAGATCGCCGCAGCCATGGCCGGGGGTGGCGACGATGAGGGCGGGCTCGGCGACCGGCCGGGAACCGAGCCGATGTACCGCCGCGCCGCCCGGGCGCGCTCGGCCGATCTCCGGGCCGCGATCGAGGCGGAGACCCAACGTCGTATGGCCGGCGCGAAGGGCCGGGACCGTGTCGCCGACTACGCGATCCCGCAGCTGCCGGAGAACATCAATTTCCTGTCCGCCGGCGCGAAAGACCTCGCCGAGATCCGACGTACCATCCAGCCCTTGGCCCGGCTGCTGGCCTCGAAGCTCGAGATCCGGCGCCGCCGTGCGCATCGCGGGGCCGTGGATGTGCGAAAGACCTTGCGGGCGTCCATGTCGACCGGCGGGGTGCCCATCGAACTCAGCCACCGCAGACCGCGCCCCGGCCGTCCGGAACTGACCATCATCTGCGACGTGTCCGGCTCGGTCGCCGGCTTCTCGCAATTCACGTTGCGGCTCGTATACGCTCTGCGGCAACAGTTCTCGAAGGTCCGCGTGTTCGCTTTCGTGGACACCGTGGACGAGGTGACCGACTTCTTCGACACCGGCGCCGACGACGAGGACTTCGGGACGAACATGCACCGGATGATCACCACGGCACGGATCAGCACCCGCGACGGACATTCCGACTACGGCAACATGCTCAAAGGGTTCGTCGACGAGTACGGCGAATCATTGACCCACCGCGGGGCGTTGCTGATCCTCGGCGACGCCCGCAACAACTATCACGACCCGCGCCTGCGCGCGCTGGCCGAGCTCACCGAGCGTGCCCGCCATGCGTACTGGCTCAACCCGGAGGCCAGGGCGAACTGGGGGACCGGCGACTCCGCGGCCGTCGAGTACGCGGAGATCATCGAGATGTTCGAGTGCCGGAACGCCACTCAACTCGGCCGCGCCATCGCGGACCTGCTCCCCGTGTGACCGACTCCTCGCGCGGACAACTGCGGCCGACCGCGTAAACTCACACGTCATGGCCACCGACCGCCCGCCGACTTCGCAGCCGCGCGCACGTCGCATCGGCATCATGGGCGGTACGTTCGACCCGATCCACAACGGGCATCTGGTGGCGGCCAGCGAGGTGGGGCACCGCTTCTCTCTCGACGAGGTCATCTTCGTCCCGACGGGTCGCCCCTGGCAGAAACTCGCCGATCCGGCGGCCGAGAGCGAGGTGGATGCGAACCGGCCGGTGAGTCCGGCGGAGGACCGCTATCTCATGACGGTCATCGCCACCGCGTCCAACCCTCGGTTCACGGTGAGCCGGGTGGACATCGAGCGCGAGGGTGACACCTACACGGTGGACACGCTGCGCGACCTGCGCGCCATGCACCCGGAGGCCGAGCTCTACTTCATCACCGGCGCCGACGCACTCGAGTCCATCCTGTCGTGGCAGGACTGGGAGGAGCTGTTCGAACTGGCGCATTTCATCGGTGTCAGCCGGCCCGGCTACGAATTGCACGCCAAGCACCTGGCCCACCACCTCGAGGCATTGCCCGACGACACACTGCAGATGCTCGAGATCCCGGCCCTGGCCATCTCGTCGACCGAGTGTCGCGCCCGCGCGGCACGAGGCCGCCCGGTCTGGTACCTGGTACCCGACGGCGTCGTCCAATACATCGCCAAACGCAAGCTGTACCGTGCACCGAAGGCATCCTCGCCGGGGGTCTCCGCACCGTGAGCACCCCGCGCGGCGACAGCCGCGACCCCACTATGGAAGGACACCTGTGACTGCCTCAGCCGAAGCGCTGGAGATGGCCACGGTCGCGGCGCACGCCGCCGCCGACAAACTCGCGCACGACGTCACGGTCATCGACGTCTCCGAACAGCTCGTCATCACCGACATCTTCGTGATCGCGTCGGCGGACAACGAGCGGCAGGTGACCGCGATCGTCGACGAGGTGGAGGACAAGCTGCGCGAAGCCGGGCGCAAGCCGGTCCGCCGTGAGGGCACCCGGGAGGGGCGCTGGGCGCTGATCGACTACGCCGACATCGTGGTGCACATCCAGCACACCGATGAGCGGCACTTCTATGCTTTGGAGAGTCTCTGGAAGGACTGTCCGGTCATCGACGTGGACGGCCTTTCGTGAGCGGCGGTCCCGACGATCACGACACCTCGGTCGAGCGCCTCACGCCGGTTGTCCGGCGGCTGATCTTGTTGCGCCACGGTCAAACCGAGTACAACGCCGCCAGCCGGATGCAAGGGCAGCTCGACACCGAGCTGTCTGCGTTGGGGGTGCGGCAGGCCGAGGCCGCCGCGGTGGCACTCGCAGATCGTGCGCCGATGCGGATCGTCGCGTCGGACCTCACCCGAGCGCGCGACACCGCGGACGCTTTGGCGCGGCGCGCCGGGCTCCCCATCACCACCGACGTACGGCTGCGCGAGACCCATCTCGGCGACTGGCAGGGCATGACTCACATCGAGGTCGATGAGGCCATGCCGGGCGCACGTCGGATCTGGCGCGACGACGCCTCATGGTCGCCGCCGAACGGAGAGAGCCGCATCGATGTCGCCCGCCGTGCCGTGCCGCTCGTCGACGAACTCGTGGCCGATCTCGATGACTGGGGCAGCGGTGACCTGCCCGAGGCCCCCGTGGTTCTCGTCGCCCACGGCGGTGTCATCGCGGCCATGACCGCAGCGTTGCTCGGCCTTCCGGAGACGTCCTGGCCGGTGTTCGGCGGACTCGCGAACACGAGCTGGGTGCAGTTGTCGGGACACGGTGTGCCCGGCAGCCCGCCCCGGTGGCGGCTGGATGTCTGGAACGCGTCGGCCGAGAGCGCGGACGCGGGCGTGCAGTGAGTCTGCTCGTCCTGTCGGATTCGCTGGCCTACTACGGTCCGACCGGCGGGTTGCCCGCCGACGACGCGCGCATCTGGCCGAATCTCGTGGGTGAGGACTGCGAGCGCGAGGTCGCACTGTTCGGGCGGATCGGGTGGACGAGCCGAGATGTCTGGTGGGCGTTGACGCAGGACCCCAACATCTGGGCCGCGGTACCGTCTGCGGAGGTCGTGATACTGGCGTTCGGCGGGATGGACAGCCTCCCGTCACCGCTGCCGACGGCCGTGCGCGAGCAGATCCGCTATGTGCGACCCAATCGGGTCCGGCAGGTCGTCCGAGACGGCTATCAATGGCTGCAGCCCCGACTGTCCAAGGTCGGATGGCCCGTCGCACTGCCACCGCACATCACCGTCGAGTACCTCGACAAGATCCACGACGCGCTGACCCAGCTGCGGCCCGACCTGCCCGTCGTACTGTGCCTCCCGCCCACGCACCGCAGCCCCTACTACGGTCACGTGCACAGCGGGCGGATCCCGACCACCGCGGCGATGCTGCGGTGGGCACATGTCCACGGCGTGCCCACCGTCGACTTCTATCCGGCGACTCGGGACGCCTTCGGCGCGGCGGAGTACGAGATGAACCCGGACGGTATCCACTGGGGATTCGACTGCCACCGGCGCATCGCCGACGAGGTCGTGCCCGCGGTCCGACGAGTGCTCGATCGGCGTCCGCGCGCAGCGGGTGATGGGCGTCCCGCCGACGTCGAGCCGACCCGCTAACGTAGACGCGTGCCAGTCGTCGTCGTCACCGACTCATCGTCGCGGCTGCCGGCCGCAGTCGCCGATCACTACGGCATCCGGCAGGTTCCGTTGCATCTCGCCCTGGACGGCAAGGACTACCTCGAGGGCGTCGACGACATCCCGGCCGATATCGTCTCGACCCCGGGTGTGACCACCTCCGGGGCCAATCCGCACGAGTTGAGAACCGCGTATGCCGAGGCGCTGGAGGCCAGCGACGGAGATGGCGTGGTGGCGGTCCACATGTCGCGGCGGCTGTCGGGCACGTGGGGAGCGGGTCGTCTGGCCGCCGAGGAATTCTCCGGGCAGGTACGCATCGTGGATTCGCGTTCGGTCGGGCTCGCCGTCGGTTTCACCGCGATCGGTGCGGCGCAGGCGGCGACCGCGGGCGCCGACCGGGATCGTGTCTACGAATCGGCCATTCGCCAGGCGTCGACGATCGAGTCCATGGTGTGTGTCCACGACCTCGAGAACCTGCGGCAGAGCGGCCGGATCAGCGCGGCGAGCAAGATGCTCGGCTCGGCGTTGTCGATCAAACCGATCCTGCACATGGTCGACGGCATGCTGACACTCAAGGAACGGCATCGCACCTTCTCCAAAGCGCTCACCAAGATGGTCGACGCGGCGGTCGAATCCGCCGACGGGCGACCGGTCACCCTCGGGGTACAGCACAGTGGGTCGCCCGAGCTGGCTCGCGAGCTCGCCGGGCAGTTGACGGATCGGCTCCGCGTGGTGACGTCGGAGATGATCGTGGATCTGGGTCCGGTCCTCGGCTGCCATGTCGGTTCGGGCGCCATCGGGATCACGCTCGCGACCCATCTCGATCCGATCGAGGTCTGACCGACGCGGCACCGGCGTCCACAACCGCGAATCGATCCACAGAAGTCGGCGGGATCTCGGGCGACGGCCGAATCGGGCCCCGCGGTCCATACGCTCGACGGGCATGAGCACCTCAGCGCCTCGTCGTGACGGAGCCGGCGTCGACCTCGGTCGCAGGCGGACCGCGCTGGACCGGTTGGCCACCCCGACAGCCCATCCCGAACCACTCGAGGGGCGGCCGGACTCCGAACGAGACGGGCAACCGGCCTCCGCCGTCACGAGTCCGTGGGGTGTGACGGCCGTTCCCACCTGGCTGAACCCATCGGTGCACGATGAGCACCAGGCGGACGATCAGATCACCGACCGGGCGCGGATGAGCGTGGGGGACAGGTTCGGCGAACACGACCCCGACGAGGACGAGGACGATCAACCGCGGCGACGATTCCTGGTCGCACCGCCCGCGGCGATCGCGCTCATCCTGGTCGGCGTCATCGCCTGCGTGGTGGCCGGCATCTCGTTGCTGCGACAGGACTCCCAGACCGCGACGCCGGTCGCATTCGGGGCCCAGGCCGGCCCTACCGCCACGGCCGAATCCGGCATCAGCACGGCCGCGCCCCCGTCCGAGTCCGCCGAACTCGTCGTCAGCGTCGTCGGTCTGGTGCATCGTCCCGGTCTCGTACGACTCGCCGGTTCGGCGCGCGTCGCCGATGCACTGGCCCGGGCCGGCGGGGCCCGGAAGGGTGCTGACCTGCTCTCGCTCAACCTCGCCCAACGTCTGCACGACGGTGATCAGATCTTGGTGGGTTACGTCGGTGACGGTGGACGGATGGCGCTGCGCAGCGCCGTGGTGGGCGCATCCGGCAGTTCCGGGTCGCCGACGTCAGGAGGAATCGGGACCGATCCGACATCGGCCGCCCCCGGCGGTGGCACGGCGGGCAAGGTCGATCTGAACACCGCTACCGAGGAGCAGCTCGATGCTCTACCCGGTGTCGGTCCGGTGACGGCGAAGGCGATCCTCGCGTGGCGTGACGCGCACGGGCGATTCACCTCGGTCGAACAACTCGGTGAGGTCGACGGGATCGGTCCGGCCCGCCTGGCCCGGCTGCGCGATCAGGTCACGGTGTGAGTCGCGGGACGTTGTTGGATGGGATGTTCCCCACCGGCGATTACCGGCTGGTGGGACCGGCTGTGACCACGTGGGCTGTCAGCCTCGTCGTCCTCCTCGGCCCGTCCTGGATCGGCTGGCCGCTGGCTGTCACCGGCGTGGGCGGATGCCTCGCCTGCACAACCGCGGTGCGGTCGGGTCGGGTGTCCTGGTCGGCGGTGTCCGTCGTCGTGGTGGCAAGCGGAATGGCCGCGATGACCGCCGGCGGAATCGCCCTGCGAGTGGAGGCCAGGGCCGAACACCCGCTGTCGCAGGTGGACGGCAAGGTCCGAGTGGCCGGGGTCATCCGGGACGATCCGGTCTCGGTGGGCCCGGCCCGGACCGGGCGAGTCCGTATGGCCGCCGACATCGACGTCGTGGACGGGCGCCGTGCGATCGCGATGCGGGCCGAGCTGACCGCCGCGGCCGACACGTGGTCCGAACTCGTTCCCGGGCAGCGATTCTCGGCGACCGTGCGGGTCGGCCCGCCCCGCCGTGGAGAACTGATCGTCGGTCGGCTGGCCGCGGTGTCGGCTCCACGCCTGACCGGTCGTCCGCCTCCGCATCAGCGACTGGCAGTGGCGATACGGCAACGGCTGCAGGAGGTCTCGGCGCGGGCACTCGGCCCGGAGGCCGCCGGGCTGCTACCCGGCCTGGTTCTCGGCGATACCAGCGCGCTCGATGCGGAAGTACGCAACGACTTCCGGGCCGCAGGTTTGTCGCATCTCGTCGCCGTGTCGGGAAGCAATTTCTCGATCGTCTGTGGCGCCGCGGTCATGGCGGTACGCATGCTCGGGGCATCGCCGCGGGTCACCGCGCTCGCGGGGGCATTGATCGTGGTCGCATTCGTCATCCTGGTGCGGCCGTCACCGAGTGTGCTGCGTGCGGCGATGATGGGGATGGTCGGTCTGCTCGCGTTGGTCAGATCGAGGCGAGCACAGGCGCTGCCGGCGTTGGGTGCCGCGACGATCATCGGTCTGCTGTGCTGGCCCGACATGGCCCTCGCGCCCGGCTTCGCGCTCTCCGTGCTGGCCACCGTCGGTCTGGTGCTGTGGTCGTCGACCCTACGAGACTGGTTGCGCGGTCGACGGATTCCGTCCGGTCTCGCCGAACTCGTCGCGATGGCGCTGGCGGCGCAGTTGGTCACTGCGCCGATCATCGCGTTGATGAGTGGTCGGTTCAGTGTCGCCGGCATCGTGGCCAATGTCCTGGTGGTGCCGGTGGTGGCACTGATCGGCATCGTCGGAACCACTGCAGCGGTCGTCGGGGCGATCGGAGCCCGGCAGGGGATCGGGTCGAGTTGTGCCGAACTCATGATCCGGGCGCTCGGACCCGAACTGTGGTGGATGTTGACCTGCGCCCGGATGCTCGGCGGGCAGTCGTGGGCGACGGTGCCGGTGCCCTCGGGCGTCACGGGCGCGGCCGTCGTCGCCGCGGTGACCATGCTGAGCGTCGTGACAGTCGTGCATGCTCCGCGGCTGTGGCGGGCCGCCCGTCGTGGCGGCCGGATGTCTGTCGGTTCCATCTGGCACGATGGTCGCCGTGACTGAACGCCTGCACCTGCTGCTCGGGGACGACGACTTCCTGACGGGGCGGGTGATCACGGCCATGGTCGCCGAACAGTCGGCCGCCACGAACAGCGACGTCCCGGTCACCCGGGTTCGCGCCGGCGACGTCACCGAACACGAGTTGGCCGAACTGCTCAGTCCGTCGCTGTTCGCCGAGGACCGCGTCGTCGTGGTCGAGTCGGCCGCGGATGCGGGCAAAGAGCCGGCCGCGCTGATCGCGTCGGCGGCGGGAGCGCTGCCGGACGGGATCACCCTGATGGTCGTGCACACCGGCGGAGGCCGTGCGAAGTCGTTGGTACCCGCGCTCAAGAAGTCCGGCGCCGTCGAACACGACTGCGCCGCTCCCAAATGGCCGTCAGAACGTATGGACTTCGTGCGCAAGGAGTTCCGTCTGCTCGGCGCCCGGGTCAGCAACGATGTGGTCGAGCACGTGGTCGAGGGCGTGGGATCAGAGCTACGCGAGTTGGCCGCCGCCTGCAGCCAACTCGTCGCCGACACCGGCGGCAAGGTGACCGTCGATGCCGTCCGCCTCTACTACCAGGGTCGCCCGGAAGTGACCGGGTTCGAGGTCGCGGACAAGGCGGTGACCGGTGACCGGTCCGGCGCTCTGGAATCGTTGGCCTGGGCCGAGCACCACGGCGTGCCTCGGGTGCTGCTCGCCGATGCGCTGGCAGAGGCGGTGCACGGGATCGCGCGAGTGCGCGCGATGGGATCGATGGATCAATACGCGGCGGCCTCCGAACTCGGCATGCCACCGCGGCGGGTGAAGAAGCTGCAGGCGCAGGCCCGTGCGTGGGATTCGGCGTCCATCGCGTCCGCGGTCATCGTGGTGGCGAAACTCAACGGTGACGTGAAAGGGCAGGCCGCCGACGCCGACTTCAGCCTGGAGAACGCGGTGGCGACAGTGGCCGATCTACGTCCGACACGCGATCGACGCGGCTGAGAACTTCCGTCGCCGTCCGGCTGGGCGGTCACGGCGGCCCGGTCGGTCACGGGGAGTCCCGCACGCCCAGACCGGCAGGAGCCGCGTCGACACAGCGCAGCTCACCCCGGTGACAGCGTGGATGTCACCGGGGTGAGTCGAGAAGGATCTGTGCTTCGACCGACGAAGGGTCAGAGCTTGTTGACGGCCAACGCCATGGCCGACTTCTTGTTGGCGGCCTGGTTGGCGTGGATAACGCCCTTGGAGGCGGCCTTGTCGAGCTGCTGCCCGGCGGAACGAGCCAGTTCGGTGGCCTTGTCCTTGTCGCCGGCCTCAGCGGCTTCGCGGAAGCTCCGGATGGCGGTCCGCAGCGACGACTTCACCGACTGGTTGCGCTGACGACGTGCTTCGTTGGTACCGATGCGCTTGATCTGCGACTTGATGTTGGCCACGCGTGTATTCCTCTTGATCTGTAGGTTCTTGCTCGTTCTGGACAGGTCGCGAGCGGCTCGCGCCTGAGCAGGTCGGACGGTCGTTTCGCACGTGTTCACGTCGACGCTGCAACAGCGAACGACTTTACCAGCAGCTGACGATGCGACCCAAATCGCTGCGCCACCTCACACTAGGCTGTCGAACATCATGTCAGTCGTCTTCATACACATCGGCCTACCCAAAACCGGAACGACACACCTCCAGGACCGCCTCTGGCGTAACCGTGACCTGGCATTACAGTCGTCCGGCCTGCTCTATCCGGGCAACCGGATGACCGAACACTTCCATGCCGCGGCGCACCTGCAGCCGGAACGCTACCTGGACTGGGTGAACCCGGATTTCGCCGACGTCTGGCCCAAGCTGGTCGCGCAGATGAAGGCGTGGCCCGGCACGTCGTTGCTGTCGCACGAGCTGTACGCGACGGCCACACCCCGGCACATCGACACGCTGATCAAGGATCTGGCGTTCGCCGACGAGGTTCACGTCATCGCCACCGTCCGCGATCTGGCCCGGCAGTTGCCGTCGGTGTGGCAGGAGAACATCAAGAACCAACGTCGCGCCGACTTCGGCGAGTTCCTCGCCTCGGTCCGCGCCCACGGGCCCGCCGTCGCCGGGTTCGTCCCGCCGACCGACGGCATCGAGGAGCCGTTCTGGGAGTTCCAGGACTATGTCCGCATCCTCGGCGACTGGGCTGCGGCGGTGGGGCCGGAGCGGGTGCATGTGGTGACGGTGCCCAAACAGCGCGACGTGCCGGGCGACTCGATCTGGGACAGATTCCTCCGGGTGCTCGACGTCGACCCGGCCCCGCTCACCCTGGATGTACCCACGCTGAACTCGTCGCTGCCGGCGGCCCAGGCGGAGTACCTGCGATTGCTCAACCATCACCTGCAACCATCCGACATCGAATGGCGCAGGTATGACGGAGTCGTCAAGGGACAGGTGATCCAGATCCTGAAAGAGGCCCGGGGCGTGCCGCTGGGGCTGAGCTCGGATCAGCGCGTCTGGGTGGCACAGACGGCCCAGGACATGGTCGCGGCGGTTCGATCGCAGGGATACCCGGTGACCGGAGACCTCGAGGATCTCGCGGTCAGTACCTCCGCGGGGGCCGACGCCGAGCCGCCGACCATGCAGCATGTGCTCGATGTTGCGGTCGAGACGATGGCGGAGATGGTGAAGGTCGCGCCCATCAACACCGCATCGCCGCGCTGGCGGACCCGTGGGATGAATGTCGTCCGGCGCGCCCGGCGACGAGTGCTGGGATTGCGCCGGTCGATCTGAGGCCGATGACAGGGCGCATACCCAACCGTCATGCCGAATCCAGCTTTTTGTAGCACCATGTCAGGTTATGAGTCCCGCGTCGACGACCTCAGCGTCCAACAAGCGAACAGCAACAAAGGCCGCGACCGCCAAGTCGAACGCGACCGGAACGGCGAAGAGCGGTAAGGCGGCCGGGGGCCGCGGCGACGGCACACGATCCCAATCGGGCAGCAAATCGCGATCGAGGGACACCGCCGCTCCGGCGAAACGTGCCAAGACCGTTGTCCGGGAACCGAAAGCGATCGACAACACCATCTTCGCCGGGTATGGCCAAGGTCCGTATGGCCAGGCTTTCGACGAGATGTTCGACGCCGACGGCGATGTCCGGACCCCGTACCGCGGAATCTACAAGGCGATGTCGGAGTACGACCGTGCCGATCTGGATGTGCGGGTGGACGCGCTCGGTCGCGCCTTCATCGACCAGGGCGTGACGTTCTCGCTGTCGGGCAAGGAGCGTCCGTTCCCCCTCGACGTTGTGCCGCGGGTGATTTCGGCCGGTGAATGGAGCAAGCTCGAGGCCGGCATCACCCAGCGCGTGCAGGCTCTCGAACTCTTTCTGGACGACATCTACGGTGAGCAGGAGATCCTGCGCGACGGCGTCCTGCCCAAGCGGCTGGTCCATTCGTGTGAGCATTTTCACCGGCAGGCGGCAAACATCCGGCCGCCCAACGGAGTCCGTATCCATGTCGCCGGGATCGACCTCATCCGGGACGAGAACGGCGACTTCCGGGTGCTCGAGGACAATCTGAGGTCTCCGTCGGGTGTCTCCTACGTGATGGAGAACCGCCGCACGATGGCACGTGTCTTCCCCGACCTGTTCTCGTCACACCGGGTCCGGGCGGTGGGCGACTACCCGAGTCACCTGCTTCGGGCCCTGCGTGCGTCGGCTGCGTTCAACGAGGCGGACCCGAACATCGTCGTGCTCACACCGGGTGTGGCGAACTCGGCGTACTTCGAGCACTCGCTGCTCGCCCGGCTGATGGGCGTCGAGCTCGTCGAGGGGCGCGACCTGTTCTGCCGGGACAACATCGTCTACATGCGCACCACCGAAGGGGAGCAACGCGTCGACGTCATCTATCGTCGCATCGACGACGACTTCCTCGATCCGATGCAGTTCCGGCCCGACTCGATGCTCGGCGTCGCCGGTCTGCTGAATGCCGCGCGGGCGGGCAACGTCGTCATCTCGAGCGCGGTCGGCAACGGGGTCGGTGACGACAAACTGATCTACACCTACGTGCCGGAGATCATCGAGTACTACCTCGGGGAAAAGCCGTCGCTGATGAACGTCGACACGCTGCGGTGTTGGCTCGACGACGAGTGCGAAGAGGTTCTCGACCGCATCGACGAACTCGTCGTCAAACCCGTCGAGGGTTCCGGCGGATACGGCATCGTGTTCGGCCCGGACGCCACCAAGGCGGAGCTCGACACACTCGCGCGCAAGGTGCGCAACGATCCTCGCGGTTGGATCGCCCAGCCCGTGGTGCAACTGTCCACGGTGCCCACGAAGATCGACGGCGAGGTGCGGCCGCGGCACGTCGACCTCCGACCGTTCGCCGTCAACGACGGCGAGTCGGTCTGGGTGTTGCCCGGCGGCCTCACCCGCGTCGCGCTACCCGAGGGTTCGCTGGTGGTGAACTCGAGTCAGGGCGGCGGCTCCAAGGACACCTGGGTGCTCGCATCTTCCCGGTCGTCGGAGGAACGGGAACTCTCGGGTGCGAAGGTGGTCAACGCGAGCGGCGTGGCCGCGGCCCGGCCGGCGGAGAGCGCCCCGGACCCGTTGCACACGCAGTCCCAGCAACAGCAGCAGGGCCAACAGCAACAGGGACATGGCCCAGACATGCGAGGTGAGCAGCAATGACGCTGGCGCGCAACGCCGAATCGCTCTACTGGATCGGCCGCTACGTCGAGCGGGCCGACGACATGGCACGCATTCTCGACGTGGCGATCCATCAGCTGCTCGAGGACGCGACCGTCGACGTCGATCGACAGGCGCGGCTGGTGATCCAGGTGCTGGGCCTCGAAGCACCCGACGATGACCTCGAACTCGACGTGTGGTCGCTGACCGAACGCGTCGCCTACGACAAGAATTCTGTCGGTTCCATCGTCGACCTCATCCATGCGGCACGCGAGAACGCCCGCGGCGCACGCGAGGTCACCTCGAGCGAGATGTGGGAGTGCCTCAACACCACCTACAACGGGCTGAGCGATGCCGAGCGGCGGGCACGCCGACTCGGACCGCACGAGTTCCTCTCGTATGTGAAGAACCGTGCGGCGATGTTCGCCGGGCTCGCCGATGCGACCCTCAGTCACGACGACGGGTATCGCTACCTGCTGCTCGGACGGTCGGTGGAGCGTGTCGACATGACCATCCGGATGTTGTTGTCCCGTGCGGGCGACCGGGTGACGTCGCCGGCCTGGGTCAGCGTTCTGGTGTCCGCCGGTGCGCAGGACACCTTCCTGCGTACCTACCGCGGCGTCCTCAACGCGGAGAACATCGTCGAGTTCATGCTGCTCGACCGGCTGTTCCCGAGGTCGGTCTTCCACGCGCTGAGCGTGGCGGAGAACAATCTGATCGAGCTCGAGAAAAGGCCGAGTCGCGTCGGTGCCCAGGCTGAGCCGCTGCTGCTCCTCGGTCGGGCCCGGAGCTCGTTGGAGTTCCTCGAGCCGGGCAAACTGCTCGATGACCTGCAGGATCGGCTGATCGACCTCCAGGACACCTGTCGAGAGGTCAACGAGGCCGTCACCGGCCAGTACTTCCACGTGGCGCCCTATGTGTCATGGGCGGATGCCCGGGTCAGTGAGGACCATGTGATCGAGGAGAGTGAGCTGTGAGCTGGCGTCTACGCGTCGTCCATTCCACCGGATTCGCCTACAAGAGTGCGGTGACGTCGTCGTACAACGAGGCCCGGCTCACTCCGCGCAGTGACACTCGGCAGAACGTCATCGTCAACCGGGTGGAGACCGTCCCGGCGACGAGGTCCTACCGATACACCGACTACTGGGGAACCGCGGTCACCGCGTTCGACCTTCATGCGCCGCATGAAGAACTCGAGGTGTCGGGAATGTCGGTCGTCGAGACCGAGGCCGGCGGACGGCCCGATGAGCAGCGCACATGGGACGAGATGCGCAGTGACTATGTGCACGACCGCTACGACGAGATGCTCTCCTACACCACCTATGTGTGCAAGAACCGCCAACTCGCCTCGGCGGCAAACCGGTTGGCGAAGGGACTCGAACCCGAGGCGGCCGTCGAGGCGGTGTGCCGATACGTACACGAGGAGATGGAGTACGTGCCGGGGACGACAGGCGTGCACACCACCGCCGTCGACGCCTGGAACGAGCGCAAGGGTGTGTGCCAGGACTACGCGCACCTGACTCTGCTGATGTTGCGCAGTCTGGGGATCCCGGCACGCTATGTCTCCGGCTATCTGCATCCGAAACCGAATGCTGCGATCGACAAGACCGTCGAGGGCCAGAGCCACGCCTGGATCGAGGCCTGGACCGGCGGTTGGTGGGGGTACGACCCCACCAACGACACCCCGATCACCGAGCAACACGTCTCGGTCGGCGTCGGACGTGACTACGCGGATGTGTCACCGCTCAAGGGCATCTACACAGGTGGTGGCGCAACAGATCTCGATGTGGTGGTGGAGATCACGCGGCTGGCGTGACGACGCGGTCGGCGCCGTGGCGGCCGCTCGGGTGAGCAGCTCTCTGGTCGATCGCGGCGCCGACGGCACCCCACCCCTCGCTGACCGAGTAGGTGATGCCACCCGGCCTGGCCAGGGGATGCCGCCTTGCCTCGCTGATCGAGTAGCTCCCTGGTCGATCGCGGCGCCGACGGCACCCCACCCCTCGCTGATCGAGTCGGGGACGAGCGGCGGCGAGGAGCCGTATCGAGATCACCGCCACCCGAAGTCGGTCCGTAACCGCATCGCCACGATCTCGAACCGGTCGACGTCGAGGATCGCGCCCTCGCGCCGGATACCGTGCTCGGCCACCATCAGGACGCGGTCGAGCCGGACGAAGCTCTCGCGGCGCCATGCGTCCCAGACACCGGTGCCCAGCGAGATCCAATCCGGGTCGTCGCGGTGCCAGTCCTTGCTGGAGAGCATGAGCCCCAACAGGTGGGACCTGTCGGTGTCGTCCACATCGCGGCCGACCACCAGAACTGGCCGGTCCTTGCCCCTGGCCGCATCATCCTCGAACACGACCCAGGTCCAGACGATCTCACCGGGATCGGCGGCGCCGTCGAGGTCGGGGGCGTAGACGATCTGTCGGGCATACCGGTGGGTCGGGTGTCCCGGGCCGATGGTGGTCACGACGCGGCCGGCCCGAAGAACAGCTCCATGACCGCGTCCGCGGTCAGTGCCGCGGTCGGCTTGCGGTCCGGGTTCAGGTTGTGGCCGACCTTCTCCATCTCGACGACCCGGGTGGGTGCCGGGATCAGCGCGACCGCCGCCGTGAGTTCGTCGGTGGTCGCGAACGGGTCGGTGCTGCCGTGCACGATCACCGTCGGCACACCGATCGACGGGAGATGCTCGGTCCGCAACCGGTCGGGCTTGCCCGGCGGGTGCAACGGATACGACGTCAGCAGCAGGCCGTCGGCCAGTTCGGGCTTCTCGGCGACCGTCATCGACGCCTGCCGACCACCGTAGGAGTGTCCACCGACGATGAGAGGTCCGCCGGACTCGTTCCGGAAGAGAGCACAGGCGGCTTCGATGCCGGCCCGGTCGGCCGCGGCGGTGGACGGGCTCGGCGGGCCCTTCGGGCGTCGCTGGCGGTAGGGCAGGTCGATGCGGGCCACCACCAGCCCGCGCGAGCAGAGTTCGTCGGCGACGGCACGCAGGATCACCGCGTGCCGATTGCCGCCCGCGCCGTGGGCGAGGACCGCCACACCGATGCTTGCGCCCGATGGCCGGGACACCTCGGCGATCACGCCGTCGGAGTCGTATGACGTCGTTTCCGGGGTCGTCGAGGTCATGCACACACGGTAGCGGCGAGCGTGGGCGACGACACCACGGTCAGACATGAGAAACTGGTGGGGAGTTGCGGTCGAACGGCCGTACGACATCGCCATGCACGTTTGCAAGGAGCAGTTCGATTTCGACCTTCGCCGACACCACCTTCACCGACCCCGCGCGGATCCGGAACTTCTGCATCATCGCCCACATCGACCACGGAAAGTCCACCCTGGCCGATCGGATGTTGCAGCTCACGGGCGTGGTCGAGGAACGACAGATGCGTGCGCAGTACCTCGACCGGATGGACATCGAGCGCGAACGTGGCATCACCATCAAGGCACAGAACGTGCGGTTGCCGTGGCATGTCACCGACGCCGACGGCGTCACCACCGACTACGTGATGCATCTCATCGACACCCCCGGCCACGTCGACTTCACATATGAGGTGTCCCGCGCGCTCGAGGCCTGCGAGGGTGCGGTTCTGCTGGTCGACGCCGCGCAGGGAATCGAGGCGCAGACCCTCGCCAATCTCTACCTGGCGATGGAGAACGACCTCACGATCATCCCGGTCCTGAACAAGATCGACCTCCCGGCGGCCGACCCCGACCGCTACGCGGCGGAGATCGCCCACATCATCGGATGCGAACCCGACGACGTTCTGCGGGTCTCCGGCAAGACCGGCGAGGGGGTCGGGGCGCTGCTCGATCAGGTGGTCCGGCAGATACCCGCACCCGAGGGTGATGCCGACGCGCCCGCCCGCGCCATGATCTTCGACTCGGTGTACGACACCTACCGCGGTGTCGTCACCTATGTGCGTGTCGTCGACGGCCGTGTCGTGCCGCGCGAGAAGGTCCTGATGATGTCGACCGGCGCCACCCACGAGTTGCTCGAGGTGGGCATCGTGTCGCCGGAGCCCAAGGCGACGAAAGGCCTCGGGGTGGGTGAGGTGGGCTACCTCATCACCGGTGTCAAGGATGTCCGGCAATCGAAGGTCGGTGACACCGTCACCACCGCCCGCAACGGCGCCGAGCAGGCGCTCACCGGGTACCGCGAACCCCGGCCGATGGTCTACTCGGGTCTGTATCCGGTGGACGGATCGGACTATCCGGTGCTGCGCGAGGCCCTCGACAAGCTCCAGCTCAACGACGCCGCGCTCACCTATGAGCCCGAGACGTCGGTGGCCCTGGGCTTCGGCTTCCGCTGTGGCTTCCTCGGGCTGCTGCACATGGAGATCACCCGCGAGCGGCTCGAACGCGAGTTCAACCTGGATCTGATCTCCACGGCGCCCAACGTCGTCTACCGGGTGGTGATGGAGGACGGCGCCGAACACACCGTGACGAATCCGTCGGACTGGCCCGACGGCAAGGCCCGCCACATCTACGAGCCGGTGGTGAAGACCACGGTCATCGCCCCGAGCGAGTTCATCGGCGCGATCATGGAGCTGTGTCAGTCGCGCCGCGGTGAACTCGGCGGCATGGACTACCTGTCCGAGACACGCGTCGAGCTGCGCTACACCCTTCCGATGGCCGAGATCATCTTCGACTTCTTCGACGCCCTCAAGTCCCGAACCCGCGGGTACGCGAGCCTCGACTACGAGGAGGCCGGCGAGCAGGAGGCCGATCTGGTCAAGGTGGACATCCTGCTGCAGGGCGAGGCGGTCGACGCGTTCAGCGCCATCGTCCACCGCGAGGCGGCATACGCCTACGGCAACAAGATGGCCACCAAGCTCAAGGAATTGATTCCCCGCCAACAGTTCGAGGTGCCCGTGCAGGCGGCGATCGGGTCGAAGATCATTGCGCGCGAGAACATCCGGGCGATCCGCAAGGACGTGCTCGCCAAATGCTACGGCGGCGACATCAGCCGTAAGCGAAAACTGCTGGAGAAGCAGAAAGAGGGCAAGAAGCGGATGAAGACGATCGGCCGGGTCGAGGTCCCGCAGGAGGCGTTCGTCGCCGCTCTGTCCACCGACGCCGCGGGAGACAAACCGAAGGGGAAATAGACCGTTGGACAACAGCCGCACCGCCAATCCGGTTCTGGTCCAGAGCACGCTGCCACACGGCCTGCCCGATTTCGCCTCGATCAGCGACGACGACTTCCTGCCGGCGTTCGCCGACGCGATGGCCGCGCAGCTGGCAGAGGTCGAGGTGATCGCCACCGATCCGCGTGCGGCGACGTTCGCCAACACGATCGAGGCGCTCGAACTCTCGGGCCGGGACGTCGCGCGCGCGAGCGGCGTCTTCTTCAATCTCGTCGGGCCGGACACCAATCCGCAGCGCAACGACATCTCCCAGAAGTTGTCCACCCTGCTCACCGAGCACGCCAACACCATTGCCATGGACGAGCGGCTCTACGCCCGCATCGTGGATCTGTACGACCGTACGGACGAACTCGACCTCACCGAGGCGCAGCAGCGGCTCCTGGCCAAGCGATACCGCGAATCGATCCGCGCCGGGGCCGGCCTCGGTCCGGACGACCAGGCGCAGATGCGTCAGATCTCCTCGCGGCTGGCCTATCTCACGACCACGTTCTCGCAGAAGATCCTCGACGACACCAACGCCTCGGCGGTTCTCGTCGACGACGCGGCCGACCTCGACGGGTTGTCGCCGGGCGAGATCGCGGGCGCCCGTCGTGCCGCGGCCGACGCCGGTCACGACACCGGGTATCTGATCACCCTGGAACTGCCGACGAGCCAGTCCGTGCTGAGGTCACTGACGAATCGCGATGTGCGACAGAAGGTGTTCGAGGCCTCGGTCAACCGATGTGCCCGGGGCAGCGAGCACGACACACGAGAGTTGGTCCTCGAGATCGTCGCGCTACGGGCGAAACGCGCGCGGATACTCGGCTACACCGACCACGCCGAATACGTCATCGCCGAGGAGACGGCGCCAGATCCCGCGGCCGTCCTCGAATTGCTCGGCGAGCTGACCGAATCCGCGCTTCGCGCCGGTGGGCGGGAACTCACCCGGCTGTCCGCGCTGGCCGACGAGGAGATCGGTCCCGCCGACCTCACCTATTGGCTGGAGCGCGAGAAGCGGGCGACATCGGCTGTGCCGCTTGACGATTTCGCGAACTATTGCGAGCTCGACAACGTCCTGGAGCACGGCGTGTTCCATGCCGCCGAGAAGTTGTACGGCCTGCGGTTCACCCGCCGGCACGACCTGGCCGGCTACCACCCCGACGTCCGGGTGTGGGAGGTGAGAAACGACAGCGGGCGCAGCATCGGATTGTTCCTCGGTGACTACTACGCGCGGCCGTCGAAACGCGGTGGGGCCTGGATGAACAACATCGTCGATCAGTCGAATGTGCTGGCCACGACGCCCATCGTGGTGAACGTCCTCAACCTCACCAAGCCCGAGGACGGCAAGCCGTGTCTGCTCACGATGGACCAGTTGACCACGCTGTTCCACGAGTTCGGCCATGCGCTGCACGGATTGCTCTCGGCGGTGGACTATCCCTCCCAATCGGGCACCTCGGTGCCGCGCGACTTCGTCGAGTTCCCCTCACAGGTCAACGAGATGTGGGCGTTGCACCCGTCGGTGTTGTCGAACTATGCGCGCCACCACGAGACGGGCGAGATGATCCCCGCCGAACTGGCCGACGCCGCTCGCGCCTCGGCGAACACCGAGACCGCCCACGCCACCATCGAATACCTCGCCGCGGCCGTGCTCGATCTCGCCTGGCATCGCATCACGGCCGACGACACCGTGGGTGACGTCGAGGCATTCGAGGCCGACGCGTTGCGATCGGCCGGATTCGTCGGCGACCTCATCCCGCCGCGCTACCGGAGTGCGTACTTCAACCACATCTTCGGCGGCGGATACTCCGCCGGCTACTACTCCTACATCTGGTCGGAGGTCCTCGACGCCGAGACCGAGCAGTGGTTCATCGCCGAGGGCGGGTTGCGTCGACGCAACGGGCAGCGGTTCGCCGATGCCACCCTGTCACGGGGTGACAGCGCGGATCCGCTCGTCGCCCACCGGGAACTGATCGGTCGGGACCCGGAGATCGGGCCGTTGCTGGTGCGACGCGGGTTGGGGTGAGCTGATGACCGCCGCTGAAATCCGCCCTCGAGCGGGCCGACGTCGGCGATGCGCCGACAGCACCCCGCTGACGGGTGGTTTTCCGTTGGAGGCGTTCGGCTCTGCGGTCGGTGCGGGACCGATGATCGATCGATGACCGCCCGCGACACGCGCGGTGACCTGTCGCGCTTCGCGCTCCTGAGTATCGGGGCGGCGATCCTCACGATCGCTCTGAAGACCTTCGCCTGGTTGCTCACCGGTTCGGTGGGACTGTTGTCCGATGCCGCCGAGTCCCTGGTGAATCTCGTCGCCGCGATCGGTGCCTTCGTCGCCTTGCGGGTCGCCGCGCGGCCCGCCGATGCCGGACACAATTTCGGTCATACGAAGGCCGAGTACTTCTCGGCGGTGGCCGAGGGCGCGATGATCATCGTCGCCGCGGGGGCCATTCTTCTCGCTGCGATCGACCGGCTGCTGCACCCGTCCGAATTGCAGTCCGTGGGAGTGGGACTCGCCATCTCGGTCGTCGCGACGGCCATCAACGGAGCGGTGGCGGTGATCCTGCTCCGAGCCGGACGACGACACCGGTCGCTCACACTGGAGGCCGATGGGAAGCACCTGATGACCGATGTGTGGACCACCGCCGGCGTCGTGGTCGGCGTGCTGCTGGTCGCGGTCACGGGCTGGTTGCCGCTCGACCCGCTCATCGCCATCGCAGTGGCGATCAACATCCTGGTGGTCGGTGGCCGGCTGATCTGGCGTTCGGCCGCCGGCATGATGGATGCGGCGCTCCCGGCCGACGACAGGGCCCGGATCGATGCGGCGCTGGCCGAGTATCGCGACCGCGGGGCCGACTTCCACGACATCCGGACCCGCGAGGCCGGCCATCGACGATTCGTCCAGATGCACATGCTGGTTCCCGGCGATTGGACGGTGCAGCGCGCCCACGATGTCGTGGAGGAGGTCGAGACCGACCTGCGCGCGGCACTCACCCACCTCGACGTCACGATCCACGTCGAACCGATCGACGATCCGCGGGCGTATGAACCGTGGCGGCTCGACTAGCGGTCGAGATACGCCACCCGATCTCGGGTTGTGCGAGTCCGATCGGTTCTGTCGCGGCGATCTCGGGTTCTGTCGACGCGATCTCGGGTTCTGTCGACGCGATTGCGGGTTCTGTCGGCGGATTTCGGGGTTCTGTCGCGGGTCAGTGGTGTGCGGGCTGGAACGTCCCGTGGCTCGCGGCCTCCTCGGCCCGGATCACGTGCATGACGGCGTTGATGAGCGCGAGGTGGGTGAACGCCTGCGGGAAGTTCCCCAGGTGTTGCCCGGTGTTCGCGTCGATCTCCTCGGCGTACAGCTTGAGCGGACTCGAATACGACAACAGCCTCTCGCACAGGGCCTTTGCGCGCGGCAGCTCGCCGATCTCCACCAGCGCCGACACGAGCCAGAACGAGCAGATGGTGAAGGTGCCCTCCTCGCCGGTGAGTCCGTCGTCGGTCTCCTCGACGCGGTACCGCAGGACCAACCCGTTCTCGGTCAGTTCGTCGGCGATCGCGAGCACGGTGTTGCGGACCCGATAGTCGTCCGACGGCAGGAATCGCAGCAGCGGGACCAGGAGAAGCGAGGCGTCGAGGGCGTCGTCGCCGTAGCGCTGGGTGAACACACCCTTCACGTTGACGCCGTGTTCGAGGATGTCCTCCCGGATCTCGTCGGCGATCCCCGCCCAGGTCTTCGCATACGACTTCTCGCCGTGCAGCGCCGCCAGACGCGAGCCGCGATCGAGTGCGACCCAGCACATGACCTTCGACGACGTGAAGTGCTGCGGCTCGCCCCGAACCTCCCAGATGCCGCGATCGGGCTTGCGCCAGTTCTTCACCGCCTCCTCGACCTGCGCCTTGAGTACGGGCCAGAGCGTTTCGGGTACTGCCTCGGTCGACTTGGTGTTGAGGTAGACCGAGTCGAGCATGGTGCCCCAGATGTCGTGCTGGGCCTGGTTGTAGGCCCCGTTGCCGATACGAACGGGACGGGCACCGTCGTAACCGGACAGATGGTGGAGTTCTTCCTCCTCGAGGGTGCGTTCGCCGCCGACGCCGTACATCACCTGCAGCGGGTGGTGCTCGGAGTTCGTGATACCCGACACGTCGGCGATGAAGGAGAAGAAGTCGTCGGCCTCGCGGTCGAGACCCAGCGTGTACAGACCCCAGAGAGCGAACGTCGAGTCGCGCACCCACGCATACCGGTAGTCCCAGTTGCGTTCGCCGCCGGGGGTTTCCGGTAGGGACGTGGTCGCCGCGGCGAGCAGCGCGCCGGTGGGGGAGTAGGTCAGGCCCTTCAGGGTGAGTGCCGAGCGCTGCAGATGTGTGCGCCACGGGTGATCGGGGAACGTGCCCGCGTTGATCCACTGTCGCCAGCATTCCGAGGTCGACCACATCTTCTGCGCGGCCTCCTCGAAATTCTGCGGAGCAGGCTGCCGCGACCAGGACAGGGCCACGAAGCGATTGTCACCCTCGACGAGTCGTGTTCGGGCCCGGGCCTCACGGCCCTCGAGGCCGAGCCGCAGATCCGTCGTCAGTTTCAGGGTGGGGCCCGGTGTGGTGGTCCCGGTCGCCGTGGCGATCGCCTCACCGTACGCGGGGCCCGAATACTCCCAGGCGGTGTTCGCACGGTGGTAGTCGAAAGCAGGTTCACAACTCACCGAGAGTTCCACGGTGCCGGAGACACACCGCACCGTCCGCAAAAGGATGTGCTCGGCATCCCAGTCGGTGGGGGTCCGGCGGTGCGTGGTGGACCGTCGCTCGTTGTCGTGCCACGGACCCATCACCAGCGCATCACGGACCACGATCCATCCGGTGTCGGTCTGCCAGGTGGTCTCCACCATCAGGCTGCCGGGCAGATACCGACGGTCGACCGGCACGTTCACCCCATAGGGAGCCAGTCGGAAGTGTCCGGCGGTGCGGTCGAGGATGGCTCCGAACACACTCGGGGAATCGGGCCGCGGCACACACATCCATTCCACCGACCCGTTGCGGGCGATCAGACAGTTGGTCTCGGTGTCGGACAGGAACGCGTAGTCACCGATCGGCGGGAAGGCATTGTGGCTCGGCGTCGCGGGCGAGAACGCCTTGGCCTCGGGGTCGACGTCGGTGGCGTCCTGCGGCCCGTCGGACATGTCGGGTTCGTCGACGGTGCCGACGGGTAGCGCAGTGACGGCAGCGTCTTCCGGAGGAGTCATGGCTATATCATTGCGAGCGGCCCCGGTTGCCGCCACTCGGCCGTGAGCGGGCCGGCCGACATTAAATTCATCCTGAGTCAAACCCGAGACGATGTCCGATTCGGGTGAAGGGTGGGAATGAGGTGAACATGACATCGCTGGCCAACTGGTGGGATGGCGTCGAGGAATGGTTGACGGGTCTGTCATTCGTCCCGCAGCTGCTCGTGACACTCGTCGTGGTCATCCCGTTCGCTGTTCTCGTGGCCATGCTCCTCAATGTGCTGGTGGATACGGTGTCGGCCCTCGTCGACCGCCGCCGCTTCGCCGACGACGACGGCACGGGGTTGTAGCCGATGATCCGATCCAGAGTGACCCTCGCTCTCATCGCACTGATCCTGCTCGTCCTGCTCGCCTGGGTGCTCACGCGCTAGCACGGCGGACGGCCCGGGCCCAAATCAGTGCTCTGACGTGCGCATGCACCCCCTGAGCACGTTGCTAGCGTTTATGCGTCCAGGTGAATACGGAGTGAAGATCGGCAACGACTCCACTGCGCGGCCCGGGCGGAATGGGTGCGAAGCCGGGAGGATGCGTGACGAGATTCGTGATGGGGTGCAGGTGGCGGGCCGCGGCTGGTGCGGCGATCGCCATGATGATGGTCACGTGTGTGACGGCGTGCGGTGCCGGCTCGACCGATGAGCCCGGCGGCGCCGACATCTCCAGCGGCAGCCGGCACCTGAATCTGGTCGCCTACGCGGTTCCCAAGCCGGGGTACGACGTCGTCATCCCTGCGTTCCGCGACACCGAGGCAGGCCATGACATCGGCTTCTCACAGTCCTACGGCGCGTCCGGCGACCAATCGCGCAAGGTGGCCCGCCGGGTTCCCGCCGACGTCGTCAACTTCTCGGTGGAACCCGACATCACCCGCCTGGTGAAAGAGGGCGTGGTCGACGAGGACTGGAAGAAGCAGGCACCCGACAACAGCACCCCGTTCGGTTCTGTGGTGGCGCTGGTGGTGCGCAAGGGCAACCCGAAGCACATCCATGACTGGGATGACCTGCTCAAGCCGGGCGTCCAGGTGGTCACCCCCAACCCCGGTAGTTCCGGCTCCGCGAAATGGAACCTTCTCGCGCCCTACGCCGCCAAGAGCAATGGTGGCCGCGACTCGCAGGCGGGATTGGACTACGTCAGCGAACTGGTGCGCGACCACGTCACGGTGGTGCCAAAATCCGGCCGCGAGGCCACCACGGCCTTCGAACAGGGCCAGGGCGACGTGCTGATCAGCTACGAGAACGAGGCGATCATGCTGGATCGGGCCAACGCGAGTTCGCCCGCCGACCAGCAGGTCGAGTATCTGATCCCGCCGCAGACGTTCAAGATCGAGAACCCGGTCGCGGTGGTCAACACCTCCACGGACAAGGCGGCGGCGCGATCCTTCGTCGAGTACCTCTTCACACCCGAAGCGCAGAAGCTATGGGCCGAGCAGGGTTTTCGGCCGGTCGTGCCGGAGGTGATCGCCGAGACATCGAATCTCTTCCCGGGCCACATCGCGAAGCTCTGGACCATCAAGGAATTGGGCGCGGTGCTCGGTGAGGGCACCGCGGCCGACAACGACGGCAAGGATCTGACGGGCTGGAAGGCGGTCGACAGCGCGCTCTTCGGTTCGAAGGGCGCGATCACCGAGATCTACAACGCAGGAGGGCGGCAATGAGTACCCAGGTGGCCGACACGGCCCCACCGGGCGGATTCCTCGGCCGGTCACGGACGTTCACCGGTGTGTCCCCGCTCGGCGTCGGTGTCGCGTGGCTGTGGCTCAGCGTGATCGTGCTGCTGCCCCTGGCCGCGATCACGGTGCAGTCGTTCACGGACGGCTGGAGCGGATTCTGGGCCGCGATCACCGACCCGAATGCACTGGACGCGCTGTGGATCACAGTTCTCGTGTCGGTGGTCGCCGCACTCATCAACGTCGTGTTCGGAACGCTGATCGCCTGGGTACTGGTGCGCGATGATTTCCGCGGCAAGGGTTTTGTGAACGCGATCATCGACCTGCCGTTCGCGTTGCCGACGATCGTCGCCAGCCTCGTGCTGCTCTCGCTGTACGGGCCGAACAGCCCGATCGACATTCAGCTCAACGCGACCAAGCCGGCCCTGGTGATCGCGTTGACGTTCGTGACCCTGCCGTTCGTCGTCCGGCAGGTGCAGCCGGTGCTGATCGAACTCGACACCGACGTCGAGGAGGCCGCCGCCGTGCTCGGTGCCGGGAACTGGCTGATCTGGACGAAGATCGTGCTGCCCGCGCTGCTCCCGGCAATCCTCACCGGCGCCGGACTGGCCTTCACGCGTGCCATCGGGGAGTTCGGTTCGGTCGTGCTGATCGGCGGAAACATACCCGGCGACACACAGGTGGCGTCGCAGTACATCCAACAGCAGATCGAGGTCGACGAACCGGTCAACGCGGCGGCCATCTCGGTGATGTTGTTGCTCATCGCCTTCGTCGCCCTGTTCATCCTGCGGTTCGTCGGCCGACGGCAGTCGGTGCGAGAGGAGCGCGACCAGTGAAACTCTCACCGATCACCCGGTACGGGCTGCGGACCGTTGCGCTCGTCTACCTCTTCATCCTGCTGGTGGTGCCGGTGGGCCTGATCTTCTGGCGTTCGTTCGAGCACGGCATCGGACAGTTCTGGGAATGGATCACCACCCCGGCCGCGATCGCCGCCCTGCAGCTCAGCCTGCTGATCGTGGTGATCGTGGTGCCGCTCAACGTCATCTTCGGCGTGGCAACCGCCCTCGCCCTGGTCCGGGGACGCTTCCCCGGCAAGGGTTTCCTGCAGGCCGTCGTCGACCTACCCTTTGCCGTGTCGCCGGTGGTGGCGGGTGTCGCGCTCATCCTGCTCTGGGGGCACGGCGGCTGGTTCGGCGGTGTGGAGAGTCTGGGATTCCGTGTCATCTTCGGTTTCCCGGGCCTGGTGCTGGCCACCCTGTTCGTCACCTTGCCGTTCGTCGTGCGCGAGGTGGAACCGGTGCTCCGCGAGATCGGGACGGAACAGGAACAGGCTGCGGCGACCCTCGGAGCCAGTGGCTGGCAGACGTTCTCACGGATCACACTGCCGGCGATCCAATGGGGTCTGACCTACGGAATCGTCCTGACGGTCGCCCGCGCGCTCGGTGAGTACGGCGCCGTGACGATGGTCTCGTCGAACTTCCCGGGCATCTCCCAGACCCTCACACTGTTGGTCAACTCGCGCTACACCGACGACTACAACGAGTTCGGAGCCTACGCCGCGGCGACATTGCTGATGATGGTGGCGATCGGTGTCCTGGTGGCGATGACACTGATCGAGCGTCGGGCGAAGGGGCGGTATGCGGCGGCGAGCGAGACGCTCGCCGTGAGTACCGAATCGCAGGACACCGAATCGGATCTGACCCCACCCCACGGCCCCGAATCCATCGATGCCCGGCAGATCGTGCACCACAAGGAAGGCGTGTGACATGTCCATCTCGGTAATCGGCGCGAACAAGCGATACGGCGACTTCGCGGCCCTCGACGACGTGTCGATCGACATCCCCGCGGGATCTCTGACCTCGCTGTTGGGTCCGTCGGGGTCGGGCAAGTCGACGCTGCTCCGGGCGATCGCGGGTCTGGACAGTCTCGACTCGGGCACCGTCATCATCAGCGGCAACGACGTGTCGGCCGCCTCGCCACAGAAACGTGACATCGGCTTCGTCTTCCAGCATTACGCGGCGTTCAAACATCTCAACGTGCGCGACAACATCGCCTTCGGTCTCAAGATCCGCAAGCGGTCGAAGGCCGACATCGATGCCAAGGTCGACGAGTTGCTCGAGATCGTCGGACTCACGGTGTTCCAGAAGCGATTTCCGGCGCAGCTGTCGGGCGGCCAGCGGCAGCGGATGGCGCTGGCCCGCGCGCTCGCCGTGGATCCCCAGGTGCTGCTGCTCGACGAGCCGTTCGGCGCACTCGACGCCAAGGTCCGGGAGGATCTGCGCAAGTGGCTGCGCCGCCTGCACGAGGACGTCAACGTCACGACCGTCCTGGTGACGCATGACCAGCAGGAGGCGCTCGACGTCAGCGACCGCATCGCGGTGCTGAACAAGGGACGCATCGAACAGGTCGGCACACCGGATGACCTCTACGACCGGCCTGCCAACGAGTTCGTCGCGTCATTCCTCGGATCCACGGTGCGCCTGAACGGGGAATTGGTGCGGCCGCACGACATCCGCATCGGACGCAACCCCGAGCTCGCACTTCCGGCCGCCGACGCGGCGCTCGACACCGGCGTCATCAAGGCCACGGTCCAGCGGGTGGTCCACCTCGGATTCGAGACGCGGGTGGAACTGGTCGCCGTCGCGACCGGCAGCGAGTTCCAGGCGCAGATCACGCGCGGTGACGCGAACGCGCTGAATCTGCAGGCGGGCGAATCGATCTTCGCCCGCGCGACGAAGGTGGCCGCGCTCAGCGACTCCTGAGCAGGCCCGGACGGGCCGCGCGCTCGGCATCGGTCGCCGTGAGCCGGTAGTGATGGCAGACGGCGTCGACGATGTCGCGGTGCGCGCCCAGCGGCCCCGCGACCAGTGATCCGGGCGCGTGCTCGTCGAGGGCCGCTTCGAACCGATCGGTGAGTCGGCCCGCCGACAGGAAGTAGGGGCTCACCGCGATCCGGTCCGCGCCGGCCGCGCGCAACCGGCGCACCGCGGCACGTAGCCGATGCGATCGGCTGCCGAGTTTGGTCGCGAACACCACCTCGACCGGACGATGGACCAGCGTGGACAACTCGATCGCACGTCGCCGTACATGCCGATCGGCAGCGGGGTCGGAGGAGCCGACCGCGCTCAGGATGATGCCGACGCGATCGTCGGACCGGTCGTCGGCACCCGCCTCGGAGAGGCGCTCCGCCAGCGCGGAGGCCAACGGGAACGTCCCGACGACATCGGTCTGCAGCACCGTCCTGCCGGGCCGCGCATGCTCGGCGATGATCGCCGGCAGATCGACGTTGCTGTGATAGCCGGCGGCGAACAGCAGTGGCACAACGATGCAGTCGCCGGTGATCTCGTCGAGCGCCTCACCCACGAGTGGTTCGTTGAGATCGAGATAGGCAAGCCGCACATCGACACCGCCCAGCGCGTCCGCGACGGCGTCGCGGACGCGCCCGGCGGTCGCCGGGAAACGCGCGTCGCGACTGCCGTGCGCGACCAGCAGCAGGGTCGGGGTCACCTCGAACGAATCCTGAATCGCGTCAGACGAGTTCGGGCGTCGACGAGAGGTGCAGGTGCTCCAGGGCGTCGCCCACGAGTCCTGCGCCGAGCGTGTTGCCGCCCTGCGGATCGATCAGCAGGAAGCTGCCCGATTCGCGGTTGACCTGGTAGTCGTCGGCTGCGATGGGCTCGGCCGTCTGGATGGCGATCCGCCCGATCTGGTTGAGCTCCACGGTGTCCGGTGCGTCGAGGAGCGCGAGGTTCTGCTCGTCGAACAGCACCTCGAGGCCGCCGACGATCGCCGGCGTGGTCCGGGTGCCGTGCTTGAGGAGCAGCCGGGCCCCGGGACGCAGCGGCTTCTCGGCGAGCCAGCAGACCGTGGCGCTGAACTGCTGCACCGGTTCCGGCGCGTCGCCCGCGCTCGCGATGAGATCACCACGCGACACGTCGACGTCGTCGGCGAGCAGGATGGTGACGCTGCGGCCGGTGTGCGCGGTGGCGAGTTGTCCGTCGGCGGTGTCGATCTGACTGACGGTGGTGCGCGTGCCGGACGGCAGGATCACCACCTCGTCGCCGACCGAGACACGGCCGGCCGCGATCTGCCCGGCGTATCCGCGATAGTCGGGGAACTCCGGGGTGCGGGGGCGGATCACGTACTGCACCGGGAAACGCAGTCCGACGGGGCGGGGGTCGGTCACGTTCGGCACGGTTTCGAGGTGCTCGATGAGTGCGGGACCGTCGTAGTACGGAGTGTTCTCTGATCGGCTGGCGATGTTGTCGCCGTGCAATGCCGACACCGGGATCGAGATCACCTGCTCGGCCGACCACCCCAGTGACCGGGTCAGCTCGGCGAATTCCGCCGAGATGGACGAGAACGCGGTGGCCGGGTCGTCGACGAGGTCGATCTTGTTGACCGCGAGCACGAGTTGCGGCACACCGAGCAGCGCCATCACGGCTGCGTGGCGGCGCGTCTGTGCGACGACCCCGTTGCGTGCGTCCACCAGCAGGATCACCAGCTGCGCCGTCGAGGCACCGGACACGGTGTTGCGGGTGTACTGGACGTGCCCTGGCGTGTCGGCGAGCACGAACGACCGTGCGGGCGTGGCGAAGTAGCGGTAGGCCACATCGATGGTGATGCCCTGCTCCCGCTCGGCGCGCAGGCCGTCGACGAGCAGCGACAGATCCGGTCCCTCGAGGCCGCGGTCGACCGATGCCTTGGTGACGGCGTCGATCTGGTCGGCGAGGACGGACTTGGTGTCGTAGAGAAGACGGCCCACGAGCGTGGACTTGCCGTCGTCGACGCTTCCGGCCGTGGCGATGCGCAGGAGGTCGGGGGAGTGCCCGATCGAAGCGTCAGTCATCAGAAATATCCTTCGCGTTTACGGTCTTCCATGGCGGCCTCGGAGACGCGGTCGTCGCCGCGGGTCGCGCCACGTTCGGTCAGCCGAGAGGCGGCGACCTCGGCCAGGACGGCTTCGTTGTCGGCGGCATCGGACAGCACGGCGCCGGTGGAGGAACCGTCGCCGACGGTGCGGTAGCGGACCGAGAGGTTTTGCAGCTCTTCGCCGTCGCGCGGGCCGCCCCAGGGGCCGGGGGTCATCCACATGCCGTCGCGCAGGAACACGTCACGCTGGTGCGCGTAGTAGATCTGCGGGAGCATCACCTGCTCACGGGCGATGTAGCGCCACACGTCGAGCTCGGTCCAGTTCGACAACGGGAAGACCCGCACGTGCTCGCCCGGAGCATGCTTGCCGTTGTACAGGTTCCACAACTCTGGACGCTGGCGCTTCGGATCCCACTGGCCGAAGGCGTTGCGCAGGGAGAAGATCCGCTCCTTCGCGCGGGAACGCTCCTCGTCGCGGCGCCCACCGCCGAAGACGGCGTCGAAGCGGTTCTCGGTGATCGCGTCGAGCAGCGGGATGGTCTGCAGCGGATTACGCACACCGTCGGGACGCTCGGTCAGTCGCCCGTCGTCCAGATAGTCCTCGACCTTGGCGACGTGCAGCCGCAGGTTGTACCGGTCGACCACCTGGTCGCGGAACTCGAGGACCTCGGGCAGGTTGTGCCCGGTGTCGACGTGCAACAGCGAGAAGGGCAGCGGGGCCGGCCAGAACGCCTTGAGCGCCACATGGAGCAGCAGCGTGGAGTCCTTGCCGCCGGAGAACAGGATCACCGGACGTTCGAACTCGCCTGCGACCTCACGGAAGATGTGGATCGCCTCGGACTCGAGGGCGTCGAGAGTGGTGAAATCGTCGGCTGTCTCGACGAACGGGGTGGTGGAGGTGTCGGCGATGGTCATGCGTGGAGCCCACATTCTGTCTTGGCGCGGCCGGCCCAGCGGCCGCTGCGCGGATCGGATCCGGGTTCGGGTTTGGCAGTGCACGGCGCGCAGCCGATCGACGGATAGCCGTCGTCGACGAGTGGGTTGACCAGCACACCGTTGGAATCGATGTAGTCCTGCATGGTCTCGTCCGACCATGCTGCGATCGGGTTGATCTTCACCAGCCCGAAGCCCTCGTCGAAGGAGATGAGGGGAGCATTCGCGCGAGTCGGCGCCTCGACGCGGCGGATACCGGTGACCCAGGCGTCGTAGTGCGACAAGCCGCTCTTGAGCGGAACCACCTTGCGCAGTCGGCAGCACTCGCCCGGATCGCTGGCGAACAGGTTGCGCCCCAACAGTGCATCCTGCTCGGCGACGCTGTGCTCCGGGGTGAGGTTGACCATGTCCACGCCGTAGACCTGCTCGACCGCGTCGCGGGTACCGATCGTCTCGGCGAAGTGGTAGCCGGTGTCGAGGAAGAGCACCTTGAGCTTTTCGCCGTTCAGCAACTCGGTTTCGACGTTCTTGCTGGCCAGGTCGACGAGCGCGGCGTCCTGCATGTTGGAGGCGACGACGAAGTTGTCGCCGAAGGTCTCCGCGGTCCAGCGCAGCAACTCCGCCGGGCTCGCGTCGTCGCCGAGATCGCGTGCGCCCTTCTCGGCGATCGCGCGGAGCTCGGCTTCGCTGAAGCGGCGACCGGTGGTGGTCTCTGTCGGCGTACTCATCGCAGTGCCTCCTCATCCGCGCGAACGGCCCACTGTGCGAACCGCTCTCCGTCTTCCTTCTGCTCCACGAAGTTGCGCACCACACGGTCGATGTAATCGCCGAGCTCGGTGGAGAGAACCTTGTGCTGGCGCAACTTGCGGCCGAATCCGGCGTCCTGGCCCAGGCTTCCACCGAGGTGCACCTGGAAGCCCTCGGTCTGGTTGCCGTTCTCGTCCTCGACGAGTTGACCCTTGAAGCCGATGTCGGCGACCTGCGACCGGGCGCAGGAGTTGGGGCAACCGTTGATGTTGACGGTGATCGGTAGGTCGAGGGCGGAATTGATGTCGGCCAGGCGCTCCTCGAGCTCGGGCACGAGCCGCTGTGAACGCTTGCGCGTCTCGGTGAACGACAGCTTGCAGAACTCGATGCCGCTGCAGGCCATCAGGTTCTGACGCCAGTTCGACGGCCGGGCGGACAGGCCGAGCGCACCGACCTCGGAGATGATCTGCTCCACCTTGTCGTCCGGCACGTCGAGGACGACCAGCTTCTGGTACGGCGTGAAGCGGATGCGGTCGGAGCCGGCACGCTCGGCGGCGTCGGCGACCGCGGTGAGGATCGTCCCGGAGACGCGACCGGCGACGGCTGCGAAGCCGACCGAGTTCAGCCCGTTCTTCAGTCGCTGCACGCCGACGTGATCGCGGGGACGGGTGAGTGGTTCGGGGGCCGGGCCGTCGATCAGCTTGCGGCCCAGGTACTCGTCTTCGAGGACCTGTCGGAACTTCTCGATGCCCCAGTCCTTGATGAGGAACTTCAGGCGTGCCTTGGCCCGCAGCCGGCGGTATCCGTAGTCGCGGAAGATGGCGACGACGCCCTCCCACACATCGGGCACCTCGTCGAGCGGAATCCATGCGCCGACCCGCTGCGCGAGCATCGGGTTGGTGGACAGGCCGCCGCCGACCCAGAGGTCCAGACCCGGTCCGTGCTCGGGATGATTCACCCCGATGAACGCGACGTCGTTGGTCTCGTGGGAGACGTCCTGAAGTCCGGAGATGGCCGTCTTGAACTTGCGCGGCAGGTTCGAGTACTGCGGGTCACCGATGTAGCGGCGCACGATCTCGTCGATCGCCGAGGTCGGGTCGAGCACCTCGTCCACGGCATCTCCGGCGAGCGGAGAGCCGAGCACCACGCGAGGGCAGTCGCCGCAGGCCTCGGTGGTCTTCAGGCCGACGGCTTCGATCCGCTCCCAGATCGTCGGGACGTCCACGATGCGGATCCAGTGGTACTGGACGTTCTCGCGGTCGGAGAGGTCGGCGGTGTCCCGGGCGAATTCGGTCGAGATCTGGCCGAGGGTGCGGAGCTGCTCCACGTTCAGTGCGCCCGCATCGCAGCGGATGCGCATCATGAAGTGGTCGTCCTCGAGGATGTCGATGTTCTCGTCGCCGGTCCAGGTGCCGTCGTAGCCCTCGGCGCGCTGGGTGTAGAGCCCCCACCAGCGCATACGGCCACGCAGGTCCTGCTTGTCGATCGAATCGAAACCCTGCTTGGAGTAGATGTTCTCGATCCGGGCCCGCACGTTGAGCGGGTTGTCGTCCTTCTTGACCTGCTCGTTGGGGTTCAGTGGCTCTCGATAGCCGAGCTTCCACTGGCCTTCGGCGCGACGCTTGGTCGGACGCGCCTTGCGGGCCGGGCGTTCGCCGCGCGGACTGGCGGGCGTCGCTCGGGCGGCGTGACCGTCGGACCCAGCGGGCACGTTCTCCGCCGCGTCGGAAGTGGTCGCGTCGGAAGTGGTCGCGTCGGAAGTGGTCACGGAAAGATCGTCGGTGGTGGACGTCATGAAGTCTCCTGAGCCGACGCGCGCACACGTCAGCAGTCACGAAAAGGTGGGCTGGAAACGTGCGGCAAACCCGCGGAAAGAGCGGGAACTTCTCAGGGCCTGACCGTCGTCCGGGGACGACAGGGGAGCACGTCGTCTAAGGACGACAGAATGCGCTGCAGACGCGCTTGAAATCAATGTGGCGTCGAGCTGCGAGCCACACCCCTGGGGAAGTCACGCCGTTCATAGTGCCACGATCACCCTTGCCGCGTCTACTTGGGTTTATTTTCCCTCACGGTGAGGCAAAGGCCCATTGTGAGGTCTGCTTGTCTGTCTCAAGGCGCCGGGGCGGACGTCTATTCCGGATGCGGCCATCGAGAAGTTGCCCCGTGGTCTGGTCGCGGGTGCGATGGCGTAGTGATGCGGTGGTGGACCGACGAGCAACCTGTCGTGTGGCGACGCCCGTGCTGCGCGCGTCGAGGAGACGCGCATGATGGAGATATGAAGGTCGAGAGCGAGCCGGCAGTCGACGACGCCGTCGAAGTCGCATGTGGCGCCGTCGACCCCGCGACCCCGCTCGGCCTGTACCTGCATGTGCCTTTCTGCGCAACGCGGTGTGGATATTGCGACTTCAACACCTACACGGCGGGGGAGTTGGGGAGTTCCTCGTCGCCGGAATCGTGGCAGGCGGCGGTCGAGCGCGAGCTGGAAGCGGCCGCGCGTCTGCTCGATCCCGTGCGACCGGTGTCGACGATCTTCGTCGGCGGTGGGACGCCGTCGCTGCTCGGCACCGACGGACTGGCCAGGCTGCTCGATGCGGTGCGGTCGCGGTTCGAGCTCACCGCCGACGCCGAGGTGACCACCGAATCGAACCCGGAGTCCACGTCCGCCGGGTTCTTCGACGGTCTGCGGCGCTCCGGCTTCACGCGGATCTCGCTGGGAATGCAGTCCGCGTCTGCTCACGTCCTCGCCACCCTCGACCGAACACACACCCCCGGGCGCGCGCTGGCGGCCGCGCGGGAGGCCGCCGCGGCCGGCTTCGACCACATCAACCTCGACCTGATCTACGGAACCCCGGGGGAAACCGACGACGACCTGCACACCAGCGTCGATGCGGTCCTCTCGACCCCGGTCGATCACGTCTCCGCCTATGCCCTCATCGTCGAGGACGGCACGGCACTGGCCCGCCGCATCCGGCGGGGTGAGCTACCCGCGCCCGACGACGATGTACTCGCCGACCGCTACCAGATCCTCGACGACCGGCTGCGGGCCGACGGATTCGACTGGTATGAAGTGTCGAACTGGGCGCGAACCGATGCCGGACGGTGCCGGCACAACGTCGCCTACTGGCACAGCCACGACTGGTGGGGCATCGGTCCCGGCGCCCACTCCCACGTCAACGGAGTGCGGTGGTGGAATCACAAGCATCCGGCCCGTTACGCGGATGCACTTGCCGCCGAACAGCTTCCGATCGGTGGCCACGAGGTGCTCACGGCCGAGGACCGACACGTCGAGTCGGTGATGCTGACCGCACGCTGCCGCGGGGGGCTCGCCGTCGAGGAGCTCACGCCGGATGAATATCAGCGGGCCGCGCAATTCGTCGACGACGGGCTGCTCGAGCACATCGGTTCGGTGGGTGCCCGACTGGTGCTGACCGACGCGGGTCGGCTGTTGGCCGATCGGGTGGTGCGGGAGATCCTGTTCGCGGGGTGAGCTGGGACGAGGACCCCGTCGGTCTCACCAGCTCGGTGGCGTGGGGTTCGGTGGCGCGGGGTTCGGTGGCGTGGGGTTCTGTGGTGTGGGACTCGACGGCGGCAGGGTCCAACCGGTGCTCCTGCCGACCCGGTGTGCGCCCGGTGTCGGGGCGCGACCCGGCGACGGCAGGCGACCGCTGTCGAGTTGTTCCTCCAACGAGGCCGCCGATGATGCGAGATCCATGGCGTCGAGGTCGAGCATCCGCGCGTGGATGATGTGCCGATTGCGAAACGCCGAGCGCACCGCACGGTGCAGACCGTCCTCCAGATACAGGTCGCCGCGCCAACGGACCACGTGCGAGAACAGGTCGCCGTAGAACGTGGAGTCCTCGCTCAGCAGCTTGTCGAGCGCCAGGACGGTGGTCACCGTGATCAGTTCGTCGAGACGGAACTGGCGCGGGGGGATCTTCGCCCACCCCTTCGTGGACAAGCCATGGTCGGGATAGGGCCTGCCCTCCCGTACCCCCTTGAAGATCATCGAGCACTTTCCTGAGATTCCGACGCGCCCGGATTCGGCGTGAATCGTCGTGCGGTTCGTAAGATGGATGTCACCTACTGTATGGCAGAGTGCACGTTCGGGAGGTGGGTCGCATGTCGAGCACGGACGATCGACGATTCGAGATCTTGCGTGCCATCGTCACGGATTTCGTTGCCACCCAGGAGCCCATCGGTTCCAAGGCCATAGTGGACCGTCATCAGCTCGGCGTCTCCAGCGCCACCGTGCGCAATGACATGGCGGTGTTGGAGGCCGAGGGCTACATCGCGCAACCACACACCAGTTCCGGGCGCGTCCCCACCGACAAGGGCTACCGGATGTTCGTCGACCGGATCAGCGAGGTCAAACCGCTGTCGGCGGCCGAACGTCGTGCCATCCTGTCCGTCCTCGACTCCGGCGTCGACCTCGACGACGTGCTGCGGCGGTCGGTCAAACTGCTCGCCCAGCTCACCCGGCAGGTCGCGGTGATCCAGTACCCGGTGCTGTCGACGGCCACGGTCCGCCATCTCGAGGTGGTCTCCCTCTCGCCCTCGCGCCTGCTGCTCGTGGTGATCACCGACACCGGTCGCGTGGAACAGCGCATGGTGGCGTTGGCCGACGATCTGGCCGAGGCCGACTATGTGCGGCTCCGCGACATGTTCTCGGCGGCGCTGCACGGCAAGCGGCTCGAGGAGGCGTCGGCCGCCGTGGCCGAATTGGCCAACGACGCCCCGCACGACATCCGCGACGCGGCGATAAACGTGGCGACCGTCCTGGTCGAGACACTCGTGCAACGGGGCGACGACCGTCTGGTCCTGGGCGGCACGTCGAATCTGGCCCGGTCGGCTGCCGACTTCACGCCGGTGGGCGGCGGCATGGACTCCGTGCTGGACGCACTCGAAGAACAGGTGGTGGTCCTCAAGCTGCTCGCCACGAGTCAACGGATGGGCGGGGTCACAGTCCAGATCGGAGAAGAGACGCAGACCGAGAACCTGCGTGGCACCGCCGTGGTCTCGACAGGGTACGGTGCATCGGGCACGGTGTTCGGCGGCGTCGGCGTGGTGGGCCCCACACGCATGGACTACCCGGGAACAATTGCGTCTGTCGCAGCCGTTGCCAAGTATGTCGGCGAGGTGTTGGCCGACCGATGACCCGTGCGGCCGCCACGTGCGGCCCGGGCCGGATGAAGCGCCGACACCCCGCGCCAGTGTGACCAAGTGTGAGACGACAGGACCGAGACGACCGTGGCACGTGATTACTACGGAATCCTGGGAGTGGCGAAAGGTGCCACCGACCAGGAGATCAAACGCGCATATCGCAAGAAGGCGCGCGAGCTTCACCCCGACGTCAACCCCGGCGAAGAGGAGCGCTTCAAGGAGGTCAGCACCGCATACGAGGTGCTGACCGATCCCGAGAAGCGCCGCATCGTCGATGCCGGCGGCGACCCGCTCGCGGGCCCCGGTGCAGGTGGTTTCGGTGGCGGGGGCTTCGCCGGCGGGGGTCTCGGCGACGTGTTCGAGGCGTTCTTCGGTTCCGGGGGCGGCGGCTTCGGTGGAGGATTCGGTTCCGGCCGTGGCCCGCGGAGCCGGGTGCAACCCGGTGAGCCGGCTCTCGTCGCCGTCGAACTCGATCTCGAGGAATGCGCCGCCGGGGTCAACAAGGAGATCACCGTCGACACCGCGATCCTCTGCGATCTGTGCAAGGGATCGGGCGCGCACGGCGATTCCAAGGCGGTCAGCTGCGACACCTGTAAGGGTGCGGGCGAGATCCAGGCGGTGCAGCGCTCGTTCCTCGGTCAGGTCATGACCGTCCGCGAGTGCCCGACCTGTCACGGTGTCGGCGAGATCATCCCCGATCCGTGCCGCAAGTGTGGCGGCGACGGCCGGGTACGGTCCCGTCGCACGATGACCGTGAAGATCCCGGCCGGGATCGAGAGCGGCATGCGCGTACGACTCTCCGGCCAGGGTGAGGTCGGCCCGGGTGGCGGACCGGCCGGTGACCTGTACGTGGAGGTCACCGAGCGCCCCCACGATGTCTTCGTCCGCGACAAGGACGACCTGCACTGCACCATCCGGGTCCCGATCGCGGATGCCGCCCTGGGCAGCGAGATCGACGTCGACACGATCCTCGACGGCACGGCTCGGGTGACCATCGCGCCGGGCACACAGCCCGGCCAGGTGGTCCGGGTGAGGGGGCAGGGGATGCCCCACCTGAACACCGGGGTGCGCGGAAACCTGCATGCCCATCTCGATGTGGTCGTGCCGACCAAACTCGATTCGGCGCAGGCCGAGGCCATGCGTGCCTTCCGGCAGACCTCCGACGATCAGCCGGAGGTCGTGACGTCGGCGGCAGGTGCGGCGACGGGCGGACTGTTCTCGAGACTGCGCAACGCCTTCGCCGGACGCTGACACCGGGCGCCCGCGTGAGTCCACCGCTGTTCTGGATCGACGAGGTGCCGCGCGCCGGTTCCGACGTGACGCTGTCGGGTCCCGAGGGACGACATGCCGTGACCGTCACCCGACTCGCCGTCGGTGAGGAACTGATCGTCGGTGACGGGCGCGGTTGCACCGCACTGTGCGAGGTGAGTGAGATCACCGCGAAGGACACCCTGATCGCCCGGGCGCACACCTGCGCCCAGGCACAACCGCCGCGCCCCCGGGTCACGGTGGTGCAGGCGCTGCCGAAATCGGAGCGCTCCGAGTTGGCCGTCGACCTCGCGACCGAGGCGGGTGCCGACGAGATCGTGCCCTGGCAGGCCGCCCGATGCGTCGCCCGGTGGACCGGTAAGGCAGACAAGGGCCGAGTGAAGTGGGCCGCCGCCGCGTCGGCCGCGGCCAAGCAGAGTCGGCGATCCTGGATTCCGGAGATCGCGCCGCTGTCCTCGACGACCGATGTGCGCGCCCGCTGTGCCGACGTCATCGCGGCCGGAGGCGTGGTCGCCGTCCTGCATGAACACGGCGCGATCCCGCTTCGGGAGCTCGCCCTCTCCGAAGCGCCCGAGGTGATTCTCGTCGTGGGTCCGGAGGGCGGCCTCGACGATGCCGAGATCGCCGACTTCACGGCGCTCGGTGCGACGTCGGTGATCCTCGGCCCCGAGGTGCTGCGCACATCGACCGCGGCGGCGGTCGCGCTCGGCGCGATCGGTGTGCTGACCGACCGGTGGGCGATCCGATGAGCGTGCGCAAGCGGTGTGCGGTGCACCGGACGAAGGTCGAATACGGCAGTGCGCGATCACAATTCGGGCATGTGTATCAGCCGGTCGACGGAGTCGAACCGACCGCGACCGTACGCCCGGTCGTGCTGATCCACGGCGGTTACTGGACCACGGAGTTCGGTCTCACGATCGAGACCGCGATCGCACGTCAGTTCGCCGAACGAGGAGCCGTCGTCTGGAACATCGAATACCGCCGGGTGGGCGAGGACGGTGGCGGTTGGCCGTCGACCGGACGGGATGTGGTGGCCGCTCTGCGTGCGCTCGACGACCCGGTCCGGACCGCCCTGCCCGCCGACCTCGAGAAGCAGGTCGATTGGGGTGCGGTGGCCGTCGTGGGACATTCGGCCGGCGGTCAGCTGGCCGTGTGGTCGGTCGCGCAGCTCGGGGCCAGGACCGAACGCTGCGCCATCACGACGGTGATCGCGCAATCGGCGGCGCTCGATCTGGAGGCCGGGGCGGACCGGCCGTCGATCCGAGGGTTGATGGGCAGGCCCATCGATGAGATCCCACACCGATACCGGGACGCGTCGCCGACTCGACAGGCACCGTTCGACGCTCACGTGGTCGCGGTGCATGCCGCCGACGACACCGCCATCCCACTCGAGGCCAGCCGACGCTACGTCGAGACGGTGACGGCGGCGGGTCAGTCGGCCGAACTCGTGGTGGTCCCCGGTGAAGGCCACGATGCATTCGTCGATCCGCGCAGCGCGTCGACCCGCCAGACGATCCGTCTACTCGGGATCTGACCATCGAGGGTCCCGAGCATCGACACCCCGAGCCGCGCGGCGGAATATTGCCTGCTGGTGCGCGGTTCAATCGCGTTAGACTGACAACATCCCGGCGAAACAGACGCGCCGACGTTGACCCCCTGAGGAGTGATTTCATACGTGAGTGACGACAACCCCGACGTGAGCACGCCGACGAGCAGGACTCTTGCGGGCCGATCAGTCACCTCAAACGTGGAAATCTCTCCCGAGGTGGTGTTCGGGCTGCTCGGGACCAGCGACGTCAACCTGCGGACCCTCGAACAACTGCTTCCGGCGGACATCCACGTGCGCGGCAACCAGGTCACGCTGACAGGGACGCCCGCCGACGTCGCGGCCTCGGAGCGCGTCATCGCCGAACTCGTCGATCTGGTCGGCCGGGGCACCCCGCTGACCCCCGACCTGGTACGACACAGTGTGTCGATGCTCTCCGAAGGAGCCGGTGAATCGCCCGCCGACGTGCTGTCACTGGACATCCTCTCGCGACGCGGCAAGACGATCCGCCCGAAGACCCTGAACCAGAAGAAATACGTCGACGCGATCGACAATCACACCATCGTGTTCGGGCTCGGTCCCGCCGGAACCGGCAAGACCTACCTGGCCATGGCCAAGGCCGTCCAAGCACTGCAGTCCAAGTCGGTCAACCGCATCATCCTGACCCGACCCGCTGTGGAGGCGGGTGAGCGGCTCGGCTTCCTGCCCGGGACGCTCAGCGAGAAGATCGACCCCTATCTGCGGCCGTTGTACGACGCGCTGCACGACATGATGGACCCCGAATCGATCCCGAAGCTGATGGCCGCCGGCGTCATCGAGGTGGCACCGCTCGCATATATGCGCGGAAGGACGTTGAATGACGCCTTCATCATCCTCGACGAGGCCCAGAACACCACCGGCGAGCAGATGAAGATGTTCCTCACCCGTCTCGGCTTCGGATCGAAGGTCGTGGTCACCGGCGACACCACGCAGGTCGACCTACCGGGCGGCGCGCAGAGTGGTCTGACCGCGGCGACACGGATTCTCGAGGGCATCGACGACATCCACTTCTCTCGTCTCACCAGTGCCGACGTGGTTCGGCACCGGCTGGTCGCCGACATCGTCGACGCCTACGGTCGCGCCGAGGAGAGCGCACGCGGCAGCGCGCAACTCCGTGATGCCGATCGGCTGCCCGGCAATCGGGCGGCGCGTCGGGCCTCGACGCACGGGCGGCGCTCATGAGCATCGAGCTGGCCAACGAGTCGGGCGTCGAGGCGCCGGCGGACCTGATCATCTCCGCGGCGCGATTCGCCATCGCGGAGATGGACGTGCACCCGGCCGCGGAGCTGTCGATCCTGCTGATCGACGAGGACGCCATGGCCGACATGCACATGCAGTGGATGGACCTGCCCGGCCCCACCGACGTGATGAGTTTCCCGATGGACGAACTCGCTCCGGGCGGGCGGCCCGATGCCGCCGAGTCCGGCCCGGCGATCCTCGGGGACATCGTCCTGTGCCCACAGTTCGCCGCCCAGCAGGCGAAAACCGCCCGCCGGTCCTTCGAACACGAACTGTCGATGCTGACCATCCACGGTGTCCTGCACCTGCTCGGCTACGATCACGCCGAACCCGACGAGGAAAAAGAGATGTTCGGGCTGCAGAACCGAATCCTCGAGGACTTCTATGCCGAACGTCATCGGCTCGCGCAACTACAGCGCCAGTCCGACCGTGACACGCGGCTGCTGACCAACATCGGGTTCACCGAGACCACAGTGCGCGAGAACACCGCGACCGAGGACGAGTGACGGTGCCCGACGACGCCCTTTTCGTCGTGGCCGCGCTCGTCCTGATCTTGCTCGCGGGCATCTTCGCGGCCATGGATGCCGCGCTGTCGACCGTCTCGATCGCCCGCGTCGAGGACATGGTCAAAGAACAGCGCCCGGGCGCGGGCCGGCTCGCGACGGTCCTCGAAGGCCGCGGGACCTACGTCGGACTCGCGGTGCTGTTGCGGGTGGTCTGCGAAACCGCTTCGGTCGCGCTGATCGCCCTCGTCCTCACCGACTGGATCGGCGTCGGCTGGGGGCTGTTCGCGGCGATCGTCGGAATGGCCGTGGTCTCCTACGTGGCGGTGGGGGTGGGTCCACGGACCCTCGGACGTCAGCACGCCTACTCGATCTCCCTGTCGTCGGCGATTGTGCTGCAGGCGATCGGGCTGTTGCTCAAGCCGCTGACACGTCTGCTCATCCTGATCGGTAACGCCGTGACACCCGGCAAGGGATTCCGCAACGGCCCGTTCGCCACCGAGGTCGAGCTGCGCGAGGTGGTGGACCTGGCCGAGGCCAGCGGAGTCGTGGCAGCCGACGAGCGCCGGATGATCCAATCGGTCTTCGATCTCGGCGACACCAATGCCCGCGAGGTCATGGTGCCGCGGCCCGAGATGATCTGGATCGAACAGGACAAGACCGCCGCGCAGGCGATGAACCTCGCTGTGCGATCAGGTCATTCCCGCATCCCGGTGATCGGCGAGAACCCCGACGACATCGTCGGGGTCGTCTACCTGAAGGACCTCGTCGCGGGTGGTGGTCCGTCGATGTCGTCACAGGTGAGCGCGTCCATGCGCGAGGCCGAGTTCATCCCGGACTCCAAACCGCTGGACAAGGTGCTCGCGGACATGCAGCGCACCCGCAATCACATGGCGCTGCTGGTCGACGAGTACGGCGGCATCGCCGGGCTGGTCACCATCGAGGACGTCCTGGAAGAGATCGTCGGCGAGATCACCGACGAGTACGACACCGACGAGGTCGCACCGGTCGAGGATCTCGGCGACGGAACCTACCGGGTGTCGGCCAGGCTTCCGGTGGAGGATCTCGGCGAGTTGTTCGACGTCGACATCGACGACGACGAGGTCGAGACGGTCGGTGGGTTGATCGGCCTCGAGCTCGGGCGCGTCCCGTTGCCGGGCGCGCATGTGGAGTCGAACGGTTTGCTGCTCACCGCCGAAGGTGGGCCGAATCGTCGTGGACGCCAGCGCATCATCACGGTCCTGGCCCGGCGGGTGAACGAGCCGGACAACGGTGAGGCCGACGAGGGTGACTCGCGCGACGTCGAGGGTTTCGACGACGCCGATGGCACAGCCGACACCGCCGGTGAGCACACCGACACCGACATGCCCGACCGCGAAGTGGCCGAATCCGACGGACGTGCGGAATACTCCATGTCCAGCCGTGAACGAACGCATCGTCGAGGACACGGCCACCGATCGAGCCAGACCACCGGGAGCAAGGACCGACAGTGACCACACCCGCCAGCGGGCAGCCCGAACTATCCGACGAGGACCGGAAGCTGGTCGTGCTGGCCAGGGGCGCCCTCGCCCGAGCGGAGGCGACGTCGGCGGCCGCGGTGCGCGACGGCGACGGACGTACCTATGCGGGTGCTCCGGTCACCACCAGGACTCTGACACTGTCCGGTCTGCAGGTGGCCCTTGCGACGGCGCTGTCCTCCGGGGCCTCCGTGTTCGAGGCTGCCGTACTGGTCAACGGGTCGTCGGCCGATCCCGGCATGGCGACGCTCGCCGAGATCAGCCCGGATGCCTACGCCGTCCTGACCGATCTGTCGGGCGCCCCCACCGACCGGGTCGGAGCGGTCTGATGGCCGAGTTCCGGTCCGGATTCGTCTGTTTCGTGGGCCGGCCGAACACCGGGAAGTCAACGCTGACCAACGCGCTGGTCGGGGAGAAGATCGCAATCACCTCGAACCGGCCGCAGACCACCCGCCACACCATCCGGGGGATCGTCAATCGTGACGACGCCCAGCTGATCCTCGTGGACACCCCCGGGTTACACCGACCCCGAACACTGTTGGGCCAGCGGCTCAACGATCTTGTGCGCGACACCTACTCCGAGGTCGACGTCATCGGTGTCTGCGTGCCCGCCGACGAGGCGATCGGCCCGGGAGATCGGTGGATCGTGTCGCAGGTGCGCGAGATGGCGCCGCGCACGACGGTTCTCGGGGTCGTGACCAAGATCGACCGCGTCACCCGGGACAAGGTGGCCGAACAGCTCCTCGCTCTGTCGAAACTGCTCGGGCCGACGTCGGAAGTCGTCCCGGTGTCGGCGAAGGCGGGAAAACAGCTCGACGTCCTGACCGATGTCCTGGTGGATCTCATGGAGCCGGGGCCGGCGTTCTACCCGGACGGCGAGCTCACCGACGAGCCCGAGGAAACGCTCATGGCCGAGTTCATCCGCGAGGCCGCCCTCGAGGGCGTGCGCGATGAACTCCCTCATTCGCTGGCCGTGGTCATCGAGGAGATTATCCCGCGCGACAACGACTCCGACACCGACGAGAGCGGACCGTCGATGGTCGATGTGCACGCCATTCTCTACGTCGAGCGTGACAGTCAGAAGGGCATCATCATCGGCCATCGGGGGGCCCGGCTGAAAGAGGTCGGCACCGTTGCCCGGGCCCAGATCGAGAAACTGCTGGGCACACGGGTCTATCTGGATCTGCACGTCAAGGTCGCCAAGGACTGGCAACGCGACCCCAAACAGCTGGGGCGCATGGGCTTCTAGCGGGGGGGTCCCCGGACTGGGGGACCAGAGCCCGGGGTCGTACACGGCTCGGGTCGGTGATCGGACGACGGGAGAGTGGATGGGGCGGCACGAGAACCAGGATCTGGACGGAAACGGGCAGATCGGCGACGGCCTGCACGAGGCGCCGGTGCAGGACGCGGAGGCGGGCACCACGATCGCCGGCGTCCTGCGCTCGCCCCGCTTCTGGTTGGCACCGCTGCTGCTCGTCGTCGTCATCATGTCGCTGATGGCTGCGCTGTACATGGGTGCCGTCGCGGATCCCGAGCGCAACCTGCACGACTTCCCGATCGCACTGGTGAACGAGGACCAGGGAGGGGAGGTCGACAACCCCGACGGCGGTACCACGACCGAGAACTTCGGCACCGAGGTCGCCGACGGCGTGATCTCCGCAGCGGCCGAGAGCGGGATCGCCGTGCACCGCACCGACAAGACCACCGCGCTCAACGAGCTGAACTCGGGCAAGAGCTACGGGGTGGTGGTGATCGGCGCGAACTTCACCAATCGTGCGGTGGCCCTCGGGCGGTCGGCGGTCCTCACGGCCAAACCCGATCCGATGTCCATCGATGTCTACATCAATCGCGGCTCGGGCACATTCGCCTCCGCGGTGACCACCACGTTCGCCGACGAGATGTCGACGCAGGTCAACGAGCAGGTCGGCGAGCGGCTGACCGCTACCGTCCGGCAGACGCTCGTCAAGGCGGACGTCCCGTTCTCCGGCGCGGCGCAGCTGGCGCTGTCGGATCCGGTCGACGTGCGGGTCGTCGAACCGACCCCGTTGCCGGACGGATCGGGCAACGGGCTGTCCGCGTTCTACTACACACTGTTGCTCATCCTCGCGGGATTCACCGGCGCGATGATGGTCAGTGTGGTGGTCGACGGCATCCTCGGCCAGACCCCGATCGAGTACGGGCCCTTCTATCAGCTCCGCCAGCGCCTGGCCATCTCCCGGTGGGGCACGCTCGCCACCAAGTGGACGATCATGGTGCTCGTCGCGGTGGTGCAGTCGGCGCTCTACATCGGGGTGTGTACCGCGGTCGGTACGTCATTGCCCAACGCTTTCGCCCTGTGGATGTTCTCGGTGCTGGTGATCGCCGCGGTCGGCATCTCGGCGAGTTCGATGATGGCCGTGTTCGGCAATCCGGGCCTGATCCTCAACCTGATCTTCTTCGTGATCCTCGGACTACCGTCGTCCGGCGGCACGGTGCCCCTGGAGGCGAGTCCACGGCTGTTCGCGTGGATCGCGGACATCGAGCCGATGCACCTGGTCTATCTGGGGGTTCGCGCGATTCTCTACTTCGATGCCGATTTCGACGCCGGGCTGGCTCGATCGGTGATCCAATGCGTGATCGGATTGATCGTCGGCGTGCTGCTCGGTCTGGGTGGGACGAAACTGTACGACCGGAAGGGCTGGCACCGTTTCCCCGGCGGTATGACGCTGCCACCTCGGCTCGCGCGATTCGTCGAGGGCGACGGTCCGGCGACGATCACGACTCCGTCGCCGGCACACGTCGCGGGCGTCGGTGGCGAGCAGGTGGCCGATCGTTCGAGCGGCGGTACCTGAGACGATGCATGTCGCATCCGATCGGTGTCGGTGGGTGATGGAAGAATGTGACGGTGAGGTTCTATCGGGATGAGGCCGTGGTGCTTCGCCAGCACAAGCTGGGCGAAGCCGATCGCATCATCACGTTGCTCACCCAGGACCATGGTCTGGTGCGTGCGGTGGCCAAAGGTGTTCGCCGCACCCGGTCGAAGTTCGGTGCCCGCCTCGAGCCCTTCGCCCATATCGACGTCCATCTCTATCCCGGCCGCAATCTCGACATCGTGACGCAAGTGCACACCCTGCATGCGTTCGCCGACGCCATCGTCGCCGACTACGGGCGCTACACCACGGCGTGCGCGGTCCTGGAGACCGCGGAGAGACTCGCCGGTGAGGAACGCGCCCCGGCCGCACAGTTGCACCGGTTGACCGTCGGCGCGCTCGACGCGCTGGCCGAACATCGCCGCCCCAATGAACTCATCCTGGATGCGTATCTGCTGCGCGCCATGCACTGCGCGGGATGGATGCCCGCCCTGGACGTCTGTGCGCGTTGTGCACAGCCCGGACCGCATCGGGCGTTCCACGTTGCGGCCGGTGGGGCCGTCTGCATCCACTGCCGTCCGCCGGGTGCGGCGACACCGTCACCCGGTGTGCTCGACCTGATGGACGCTCTGTTCCGCGGCCAATGGGAGCACACCGTGGGGATCAGCTCGTCGATGCAGCGCCAGGCCAGTGGCCTGACCGCCGCCCATCTCCAGTGGCATCTGGAACGGCAGTTGCGAACCCTGCCGCTCATCGAACGCGAAGCACCCCATAGGCTGGTGGACACCGCGTGAGAGGAGACGGGTGATGGCCTTACGACCCGGTTCGCGATCCGGGAAACGGTCGGCCCGCCCGGAAACCGCAACCGTACGTCCGCCCGACCCACACCCGAGTGGGGCTCGGCCGCCGAAACTCCAACCCGAGCTGATACCCAAGCACGTCGCCCTGGTGATGGACGGCAACGGACGCTGGGCCACCGACCGCGGCCTGCCTCGCACCGAAGGGCACAAGCGAGGCGAAGCCGTCCTCATGGACACCGTCTGCGGCTGTATCGAAATGGGCGTCACCTGGCTGTCGGCGTACGCCTTCTCCACCGAGAACTGGTCGCGTAGTCCCGACGAGGTCCGCTTCCTGATGGGCTTCAATCGCGACGTGATCCGGCGTCGGCGGGACGAGATGAACGAGATGGGGGTTCGCGTTCGATGGGCCGGTCGTCGGCCACGCCTGTGGCGCAGTGTGATCCGGGAGCTCGAAGTTGCCGAGGAGATGACGAAGAACAACACGGTGATGACGCTGACGATGTGCGTCAACTACGGCGGTCGGGCCGAGATCGCCGACGCGGCAAGAGAGATCGCGCGACGAGCGGCAGCCGGTGAGATCGATCCCGAACGCATCACCGAGTCGTCGTTCGCCCGCTACCTCGACGAGCCGGACATGCCCGACGTCGACCTGTTCCTGCGGCCGTCGGGGGAGCAGCGTATCTCCAACTTCCTGTTGTGGCAGTCGGCATACGCAGAGATGGTGTACCAGGAGAAGCTGTTTCCCGATTTCGACCGCCGTGACCTCTGGGCGGCGTGTGTCGAGTATGCGTCCCGCGACCGCCGGTTCGGCGGAGTGATGCCGACATGACCCACCCGACGCCGGGCTCGGCCTGGCCGACCCGACTCGCCGGGCTGCTCGCGGAGTTCGGCGACGTCGGTGACGTCGACACCGATTCCGTCGTGGTGCAGGTCGGGCCCACCCGCGCGTCGATTCGAGTGCTGGAACTGGCGGCCGGTCTCGACGTCCTGACGGTGACCCAACTCGTGGCGGTGAATCTGCCGAACACCCCGTCCTTGCGCGACGACGTCGAATCCTGCGACGCACGACTGAGTTTCGGGGCGCTGCGGCGATCGGACCCCGAGGGCGTCACTACGGACGTGCTGCAGTACTACACATTCCCCGCCGGGTCCCTCGACGACATCCCGCTGTTGACCGTACTGCACATGGTGCTGGCCGCCGGAGCCGATGCGGCCCAACAGCTCTCGGGGGCGTGAGAGGCTCGCCGATGCAGCCGCACTCTGAGCGCACCCGGTCCCTGAGGAGCCTCCGAGCTTGCGAGGATGCGTCCACGTAGGGCCCTTCGTGACGCTCGCACGCTCGCTCCCTTCGTGACGCTCGCACGCTCGCTCCTCAGGGCGGCGCCTCAGCTCAGGGACCGGGTGGTGACGCTCGCACGCTCGCTCCCTTCGTGACGCTCGCACGCTCGCTCCTCAGGGCGGCGCCTCAGCTCAGGGACCGGGTGGTGACGCTCGCACGCTCGCTCCTCAGGGACCGGGTGGTGACGCTCGCACGCTCGCTCCCTTCGTGACGCTCGCACGCTCGCTCCTCAGGGACCGGGTGGTGACGCTCGCACGCTCGCTCCTCAGGGACCGGGTGGTGACGCTCGCACGCTCGCTCGGGCGGCACCTCAGGGGGCTGGCGGCGGCTTACGCATATCGGTCACCGACTCGTCGAGTCGGCGATCGCCGTGCAGTCCGGGCAGCGCCCGAACACCTCCACGGTGTGGTTGATCTCGGAGAACCCGTGCTGGGCAGCGATACTCGCCGCCCACTGCTCGACGGGACCGGCCTGAACCTCGACCGTCGTGCCGCATTGCCGGCACACCAGATGGTGGTGGTGCCCCGAGGAGCAGTGCCGGTAGCGGGTCTCGCCCGACCCGTCCCACAGCATGTCGATCTGGCCTGCCTGACTCAGTGCCTGCAGGTTTCGATACACGGTGGTCAGGCCGATCGACTCGCCCCGAGCCTTCAGCTGATCGTGGAGTTCTTGTGCCGAGACGAAGTCGTCGCCAGCCGCGAGGGCATCGGCGATGGCTGCGCGCTGCCGGGTGGAACGGACGCCGGTGACCGGGCGATCGGTACTTGCGGGCATCTAGTCGACCGGGCGGGTTTCGGTGGTGGCCGAGGGCTCCATGGCATGGGTGAGCGCGTCGGTCACGATGTGGGCGAGGTGGTCGTCGACCAGTTCGTAGACGATCTCGCGGCCGTTGCGTTCACCGCGAACGACACCGGCATCCTTGAGTACCCGCATGTGCTGACTGACCAGCGGTTGACTCAACGAGAGCGCGCCGACCACCTCGTGAACGCATTGCGGGCGCTCTCGCAGCAGGAGCACGATCGCGATCCGTGTCGGTGACGCGAGAGCGCGGAGCAGGTCGCTGGCAGCCTCGCACTCCACCGTCCCGGCGACGCGGTGATCGGTGGAGGCTGCGCAATCTCGTTCCTTCGCGGACATCGCAGTCCATACTAACGGAAGTCGTTGTCAATTGAGCCGCCGAAGACACCGATCAACCGGGTCTCAGCAGATCTCCGGTCCGGGGGAGAGGGCACAGGTGGCCACCGCGTAGCCGACGGCGGGCGCACTGATCGCCAGCGCATCCTGGGCGACATTGCCGAGCGTGTCGGCGGGGGTGTGGTAATTCGGGTCGAAGGCACTATCGGCCCGTCCGCCCCACTGTTGAGCCTGCTCCCCGGATTTGTGCTGTTCGGCGCCGGTGTCGGCGCCGCCGACCGGCACTCCGATGTCGACGAACGGCTGGTAGTCCGAGCGACCCACCAACCCGGCGGGCGAGGTGGCGATGCCGCGCTCGTCGTAGTAATCGGTCAGGATCTGCTCGAGGCGGTCCGATCCGGTCGGCCCGCCTCGGCCATCGTCCGCGTCGGAGCCATCACCGTCGAGCACGAAGTAGCCGGCATTGGGCGATCCGAGCATGTCGAAATTGAGGTAGGCGGAAATCGAGCGGCGGCGGTCGCCGAGGCGCTGCACGTATCGCGACGACCCCACCAGTCCGTCCTCCTCGGCACCCCAGAAGGCAAAGCGGACGGCCCTGTTCACCGGCGGTGTCGCGCCGAGGCGCAACGCCGTCTCGAGCACGGCGGCGACGCCGGTCGCGTTGTCGTTGATCCCGGGACCTTCCGGGACGCTGTCGAGGTGCGCGCCCACCATCACCACGTCGTCCGGTGAGCCGGTGCGCGTGTCGGCGATCACGTTGCGCGACGTGATCGTCGTTGTCGTGGCGGTCGAGGTCACCGTGAGTGACCGGGCGCCGCGGACCCGGGTCGCGAGGTCGCGCGCGACGGCCACGACCGGGATCACGCGGGCGCCGTCCGGTTCGAGGGTGGCATCCCTGAGCGGGTCGTCCGAGGTGTTCGCCACGACCATCGCCACTGCGCCGGCACCTTCGGCAAGCTCCGCTTTGCGGGCGAACGTGCACTCACCCCGATCGACGACGAGGACAGCACCGCGGCTCGCGGCGGGATAGTCCGCGGCAGCGCAGCCCTGGCGGCCGGCGGAGACCGGCACACCGCTGACCGGTGATCCGTCGGTGCCGGCCGAATACTGCAACACGGCGGTGGGAACGTCCGCGCCGTCGGCGGTCAGTGTCGTCGTCCCACCGTTGAACCGGGGATAGTCGAACCTCGGCGTGGAGACGGTGAACCCGGCAAGGCGCAGCAGCCCGGCGACATGGTCCACGGAAGCGTTGTATCCAGGGGTGCCGGCCGCCCGGTTTCCGCCGTGGTGATCGGCGATGGCCTGCAGTGCCCGCACGTGTGCGAGGACGGCGCTCCCGGTCACGGCTGCCGCCAGACGATCGGGGGTGAGGCCTTCCGCGGCCCCGGAGACGGCTGGTGCAGATGAGGTCGTCGACGACACCGTCCGGCCGGCCTCGGCGAGTTCGCAGCCCGACGCCGTGACGACGGCCACCGTGACCACGAGACAGACACATGCGATTCGTCGCGGTCCGCGATCGGCACACACCCGGAACACGACACCAGCCTAGGCAGACTCCTGGCGCCGGGGTGGGGCCCGAGGGCGGCAGCGATTCCGTGACCGAGCCCTCGTGCGGCTACCCTGTAAGGGTTGCCATGTCGTCAGCGATGCCGTTGCGCGCCGACGACACTGTCGATGCAGACACCAGACCCTGTACCCCTACTCGTTGGAGATCAGTTAACCGTGGCCGCCCAGTCCAACCGCGTCGAAGCCGTCGTCAACCTCGCCAAGCGTCGAGGTCTGGTGTTCCCGAGCGGTGAGATCTACGGCGGAACCCGGTCCGCGTGGGACTACGGGCCGCTGGGTGTGGAGGTGAAGGAGAACATCAAGCGCCAGTGGTGGCGCTCGATGGTGACGAGTCGCGACGACATCGTGGGCCTCGACTCCTCGGTCATCCTGCCGCGCCAGGTGTGGGAGGCCTCCGGACACGTGGAGGTGTTCACCGACCCGCTGGTCGAGTCGCTGTACACGCACAAGCGCTACCGCGCCGATCATCTGATCGAGAACTACGAACTCAAGCACGGCCACCCGCCGGCCAACGGTCTCGCCGACATCAATGACCCGGACACCGGGCAGCCCGGCAAGTGGACCGAACCCAAGGCGTTCAGTGGCCTGATGAAGACCTTCCTGGGTCCGGTCGACGACCAGGAGGGGCTGCACTACCTGCGCCCGGAGACCGCGCAGGGCATCTTCGTGAACTTCAAGAACGTGATGACCACCGCGCGCAAGAAGCCGCCGTTCGGCATCGCGCAGATCGGCAAGAGCTTCCGCAACGAGATCACGCCGGGCAACTTCATCTTCCGCACCCGTGAGTTCGAGCAGATGGAGATGGAGTACTTCGTCAAGCCGGGCGAGGACGAGGAATGCCACCAATACTGGATCGATCAGCGATTCAACTGGTACGTCGACCTCGGGATCGACCCGGAGAACCTGCGCCTGTTCGAGCATCCGAAGGACAAGCTGTCGCATTACTCGAAGCGCACCGTCGACGTCGAGTACAAGTTCGGCTTCTCCGGCAACCCGTGGGGCGAACTCGAGGGCGTCGCGAACCGCACCGACTTCGACCTGTCGACCCACAGCAAGCACTCCGGTGAGGACCTGTCGTTCTTCGACCAGGCCAGCGGCGAGCGCTACACCCCCTATGTCATCGAACCCGCGGCCGGGCTGACCCGCTCGCTGATGGCGTTCCTCTGCGATGCCTACACCGAGGAGGAGGTGCCGAACGCCAAGGGCGGCACCGACATGCGCACCGTTCTGCGGCTCGATCGCAGGCTCGCCCCGGTCAAGGTCGCCGTGCTCCCGCTCTCACGCAACGAGAAGCTCTCGCCGAAGGCCAAGGACCTCGCCGCTGAACTGCGCAAGCACTGGAACGTCGAGTTCGACGACGCGCAGGGCATCGGCAAGCGGTACCGCCGCCAGGACGAGATCGGGACGCCGTTCTGTGTGACGGTCGACTTCGACACCCTCGACGACCAGGCCGTCACCGTTCGCGAGCGCGACACCATGGGCCAGGAGCGGGTGGCGCTCGACAAGGTGGTCGAGTATCTGGGCGGCAAGCTGCTCGGGGCGTGACCCTTCGCCCGTTCGTCGCGGGCTCCTCGGGGATCGATGTGTGGACGACGTGCGACCTGCGCATATCTGTCATAGTTGAGTGTGGAGTTGTCGCAGGATCCGGACGTGGGGTCCGGGGGACCGTGCGGCGAGGAGAGCGAGTGTGAAGTGACCGTCAGTGGCAAGGTCGTGCATTACGACGCAAATCGGGGTTTCGGGTTTCTCGCGCCGGAGGCCGGCGGCGCCGACGTCTTCCTCCACATCAATGACATCGACATCGACGAGAACGCGCTGAAGCCGGGCGCCAAGGTCTCCTTCGACGTCGAGGAGACCGATCGGGGGACCAAGGCGGTCAACGTCGCGGTCACCGAAGCAGCCCCCGCGGAAGACGGTGGCACGGCTACCGCTCGGCCGCACCGGCGGGACAACCACGACCACGGTCGGTCCGACCACAGTCGGTCACACGGCGGGGAGCGGCCTCGCCGCTCGCGTTCGTCGTTGGATGCGTCATCGTTCAACGAGGAGCTCACCGAACTGTTGCTCGACTCGTCCGACGATCTGACCGCGGCGCAGATCGTCGCCATCCGTCAGCGCATCACCGACTTCGCCGTCGCTCGGGGATGGGTGCTTGACTAGCACCACCGGCGTCCCCGCCATCCCGCTGACGGCCGACTACGGCGACGAGGCCGTCGAACGGATCGTGCCCGAGGCACCGAAGGTCGCGAGTCTGCCCGGAACCCGCACCGACCACCGCAGCGACTACGCGCGCGACCGGGCCCGTGTTCTGCACTCCGCCGCGCTGCGTCGGCTGGCGGACAAGACGCAGGTCGTCGGACCGCGAGAGGGCGACACCCCACGCACCCGCCTGACCCATTCACTCGAGGTCGGGCAGATCGGTCGAGGCATCGCCATCGGCCTGGGGTGCGAACCCGACCTGGTCGAACTCGCCGGTCTCGCGCACGACATCGGTCATCCACCCTACGGGCACAACGGCGAACGGGCCCTCAACGAGGTGGCCGCCGACATCGGCGGATTCGAGGGCAACGCGCAGAACCTCCGCATCCTCACCCGGCTGGAGCCCAAGCTGCTCGATGCGCACGGGCGCAGCGCCGGGCTCAACCTGACCCGGGCCTCGCTCGACGCCACGCTCAAGTACCCCTGGACCCGGCGACCACCGGCGATCAAGTTCGGCGCCTACGAGGACGACGCCGCGGCACTCGACTGGATCCGGCGAGACGCCGAACCGGGCCGGCAGTGCATCGAGGCGCAGGTGATGGACTGGTCCGACGACGTGGCCTATTCGGTGCACGACCTCGAGGACGGCGTGATCGCCGACCGTATCGATCTGCGCACGCTCGGTGACCCCACCGATCAGCGCGCGCTCGCCGACATCGGCGTGAAGGAATTCGACGGACTCGAGGCCAATGCATTGATCGACGCCGCGCAACGCCTGTCGGCGATGGACATCGTGCGGTCGGCCGGAGGATACGACGGCAGTCTCGACAGCGCGGTGGCCCTCAAACGGTTGACCAGCGAGCTGATCGGTCGTTTCGCGTCGGCAGCGATCACCGGCACCCGCGCGGTCGTGGGCGATCGTTCGGTGGCCCGCTACGATGCCGACCTCACCGTGTCGCCGTTGGTCGCCGCGGAGGTCGCCATCCTCAAGACGCTCGCGTTGCGGTTCATCTTCTCCAACGAGCGACACAAGGCGACCCAGCAACGCCAGCGCGAACGCATCCACCGCGTCGCTGTCTGGCTGACCGCGGCCGCGCCGGGCGGGCTGGATCCGATCTTCGTGCCGCTGTGGCAGGAGGCCGCCGACGACAACGCGCGACTGCGGGTCATCGTCGACCAGATCGCGTCGATGACTGAGGGACGGCTGGAGCGATCCGACCGGCAGAACTCGGGAGCACAGGCGCATCTGGGCTGAGTGATACGTGCGGTGCGGACGTCGACCGTGCAGTCACTACACTCGTAGGCGTGCCAGGCCGAATCCCCGATCGTGACATCACGGCGATCCGTGAGCAGACGCGTATCGAGGAGATCGTCGGCGACTACGTGGCCCTGCGCCGGGCCGGCGCCGACAGCATGAAGGGGCTGTGTCCCTTTCACGACGAGAAGTCGCCGTCGTTCCATGTGCGGCCGAACCACGGACACTTCCACTGTTTCGGATGCGGCGAGGGTGGTGACGTCTACAGCTTCCTCCAGAAGCAGGAACACATCACTTTCGTCGAGGCGGTCCAGCAACTCGCCGATCGGATCGGCTACCAGATCCACTACGAGGGCGGCGGCACCGCCATCGTGCGCGATCGCGGGACCCGCGCCCGCCTGGTGGCAGCCAACGCCGCCGCGCAGAAGTACTACGCCCAGCAGCTGCAGTCACCCGAAGCCCAGATCGCGCGCGACTATCTGACCGAGCGGGACTTCGACGCCGCCACCGCGGCCACGTTCGGATGCGGTTACGCACCCGCCGGGTGGGACACGATGACGAAAAATCTTCTGTCGCAAGGCTTTGAGTTCAGCGAACTCGAGGCGGCAGGACTGTCCAAGCAAGGACGCAAGGGTCCGATCGACCGATTCCATCGTCGGTTGCTGTGGCCGATCCGCAATCTCGGCGGCGACATCATCGGGTTCGGCGCGCGCAAGCTGTTCGACGACGACAATCTCGGCAAGTACATGAACACGCCGGAGACCATGCTGTACAAGAAGTCTCAGGTGCTGTTCGGACTCGACCACGCCAAGAAGAACATCGCCAAGGGGCACCAGGTGGTCGTCGTCGAGGGGTACACCGACGTCATGGCGATGCATCTTGCGGGCGTCACCACGGCGGTTGCCTCCTGCGGAACCGCGTTCGGCGAGGATCATCTGGCGCTGCTGCGGCGGCTGATGATGGACGACTCGTACTTCCGGGGCGAGGTGATCTACACCTTCGACGGCGACGACGCGGGAAAGGCCGCCGCCCTCAAGGCATTCGAGGGCGAACAGAGCATCGCGGGGCAGACCTTCGTCGCGGTGGCGCCCGACGGTATGGACCCGTGCGAGTTGCGTCAACGCAGTGGCGACGCGGCGGTCCGTGACCTCATCGCGAGGCGGGTGCCGATGTTCGAGTTCGCGATCAAGGCGCTGCTGGCCGGGCACGATCTCGAGACGGCGGAGGGCCGTGTGCACGCGCTTCGCGACACCGTGCCGGTGGTGGCGCGGATCAAGGACATCGCACTGCGCGACGAATACGCGCGTCAGTTGGCCGGGTGGGTCGGTTGGGAAGAGGTCGCCCAGGTGCTGGCCCGGGTGCGTGAAGAGGGTGCGCGATATGCGCGGGCGACGGGTGCGGCGTCTGCGCCGAAGAACGGTCGAGGTGTCACCGCGATCCGGCGTCAGCGACCCGAGGCGGCCTCGGCCCCGCCCACCGCACGTCCCTTGCCCACCGATCCTCGTCTGTGGCCGCAGCGCGAGGCGCTCAAGGCCGCACTCCAGTACCCGGCGATTGCCGGCACCGTGTTCGATTCGCTACCGGTGCAATGCTTCACCGAACCCGCCTACGCCGCGATCCGGACGGCGATGACCGCCGCCGGCGGCACCTCCAGTGGTATGGGGGGCGCCGAATGGGTGGACGCAATCCACAACACCGTCGACGATCCGCTGGTCGGCCCGTTGGTGACCGAGCTCGCGGTGGAGTCGATGCCCGTGAGCGAGCACAACATCGCGCGCTACATCACCAGCGTCCTGGCTCGATTGCAGGAGGTCTGGGTGGGTGCACAGATCGCCGACATCAAGTCGCGGCTGCGGCGCATGGCGCCGGGAGAGGATCCCGACGCCTACAACGCGGTGTTCGGTGATCTCGTCGCGCTCGAGGCCTATCGGCGCAGCCTGCTCGAACAGGCGGTGGATCCCGACGCGGGCGTCGGCTGAGGGCCTCTCAGGCGGCCTTGGTGGACTTGGCGCCCGGTCTCAGTTCCTCGGGAAACGCGGGCCGGTGTGGATCGTCGGAGTTGTAGATGCAACCTCCGGCGTACGTGTGCGCCCCACGGCATCGGTCCGGGACCGGTCGTGGCCGTCCCCAGATGTGGTGTCCCGTTCCACTCATATCGCGCCCCCTTGGTGCTCTGGCGATAGTGAGCAGTATGCGTCAACCTGTCCGATCGGGCAGGTCGGCGAGGGGCGACGTCACACCTGCTGTCCCTGCGGACCGTGGTCACCGGGCCCGGGAGATGCTCGCCGACAGCCAGGCGCCGAGCCAGTCGACCGCGTCGTGCCCCTGCTTGTCGACGACGAGCGAGCCGTATCGGACGTGGCTCTCGGATGCGTAGAACTCTCCGGCGCTGACGGCGTCGGTGATGAGGGTCGCCGGGTTCGTGATCGCGTACTTGGCCGAGATGCGGATGACGTCCTTCGCCGCGCTCTTGAGATCGGGCGCCACCGCGTCGACGCCGGTCCCGGACTGCGGTGTGGCGGTGACGACCGAACTGGACAGGGTCGCGAGTTCTCGGGCGAGGCGCTTGAGGTCTGCCATCGACGTCACGGTCGTGGGCACGGTCTTGGCGCCGGCGTGCCGGCCCACTGCCGCGATGGCCACCCAGGAGACCTCCTGGATCTTGCCGACCAGCTCGGCGGTTCGCTCGATGTCGACGTGGGACAGGGCCGCCGCAACCAGCGACATCGCCTTGGTGAAGCCGGTGTCGTCGGGAATCAGCGCCAGGGTCGCGGAGACCTCGGCGAAGTCGACCATGGCGGCGAGTCGGACCAGTGGACGCATGTCGTTGTTGAGGGTGCCGGCGAGCGAGTGTGCGGCGGCGAGGTCACCGGCGGCGACCTTCTTCGGCAGTGACTCCAGGCCGTCGACGATGCCCGGCAGATCCAGCTCGGCCAGAATCGATGCCGCAGTTGCCGCCCGCCGGACCGCGTGGGCGGCGTCGGCGGGTGTCTTGCCCAGCGCGCTGCCCAACTGCCCGAGGAACGGGTTCTGTCGTTTGTCGATCGAGCAGTACAGGTCGTCGGGAGCACAGATCGACGAGACGCGCCCGACCAGGCTGCCCATGCCCTGGGGGCGTGGATCGGCGATGCCGATCCCGTCGGCTCTCGGTCCGACGGCGGTCTCGCCGGACGTCCCGGCCCGCGGGTCGGCGAGCAGTGCGACGGCCAGCACCTTGTCCGGTGGGATGGGTCCGAGGTGGTTGCCGATGGCGGCTGCGAGATCGCCCGCCGCGTCCGCACCCTGGCTGTAGCCGGTGATGGTGAACTTTGCCGCGGGATGGCTTGCGGTGAAATCCCGAAGGACCCGCGCGGCATTGTCGATTGCCGTCTCCTTGCTGGACCCGTAACTCTCGCCGTTGTCGAAGGCCCGCGCCACATAGGGCAGGAAGTAGATGACGGCCGATGCGCCGTGGTCGTGCCGAATCCGGTCGGCGACGGGCTTCAGCGCGCCGATCGCCCGCCACGGGTCGGCCGATTCGTCGGTCTCCCAGGTGCCCGGGATGAACAGGTTGAACGATGCGGCGTCATCCGGCGTGATCGGGTCGGCGTGCGACAACGCCGGCGGAGCGGTCAGCGCACACGCCGCCGCGCCGGCAACGATCACCGACACCGCGGCACGGCGGAGGGCGGCCGGGCCGGCTTCGCTATCGCTAATGGGGTTGGGGCTGAACAGTTTTCGAAACACGATGGTGATACGTGTCATCGGCCTTGTCCACGGCTGGCGAGAGGGGTGGCGTGGATCGAGTCGTCGATCCGGGCTGCTGTGACGCGGTAACGATCGGATTGATGATCTCGAACACTACAGTGGGGTAGTGGGCGTCCGAGGGATATTCGGATGTTTGTACGACACTCCGGCGCGTCGCGACCGTGCGCGGCCGCCACGTCAATCCGGCTGTCGGGCACATGTATTCGTGGACACCGGTGACTTCTGTGGCACATGGTGTAGGTGTCAACCGAAGATGCACGAGGGGCAACGGGAGACGACACTTAGTTGAGCGAAGTATGTTGCGGTACTGCGTCATTGCGATACTCGTTTGGTTAGCTGAGCGAACCATGCTCTGGTGCAATCATTTCCGATGACATCCGGGTGCCGGCACGGGGCCTGTCGGCGGACGGCGACGGAATGCCGGTGCGGCGCGCGGTCTGTGGTGGCGTGTGCGAGCGCTGCCTGGTGCGCACGGGTCACCGGACTTCGTCAGGGGCGAGTGGGGCGGGTGGGGCTCGAACCCACGACCAGCGGATTATGAGTCCGCGGCTCTAACCGACTGAGCTACCGCCCCCGGGCAGGGCACGAATGCCCGCCGGTGCACATTACCGCAAGCGGTCGTCACCGATTCCGCGCGATCCCCGGGGTGAGGTGCGCACGCCGCGGAGCGGTGACGCGATCGCCGCGGTCGCGATGTGGGCGTGGTGCGCGATTAGACTGCAGTGACACCGGGTAGTGGCACAGCCAGTGCAACCGCGCCGTGGAGATCCGGTGCAGACGACGAACGAGGAGCGCATGACCGGGCCGGATGAGGCGAATGTGGACAGTGACCTCCCGGAGAGCCTGGTCGATGTCGCCGGCAGGCGGATTCGGGACGCCATCCTGTCCGGGGGCCTGAAGCCCGGTCAGAAGATCGTCGAGGAGACCCTGTGTGCCGACCTCGGGATCAGCCGTGCGCCGGTCCGCGAGGCGCTTCGCCTGCTCGCCCAGCAGGGACTCGTCGAGCACCAGCCGCGGCGTGGGACGCGGGTGGCCGAATGGTCCCCCCAGGACATCGTGCAGCTCTTCGAGCTGCGGCAGGTGCTCGAACGCTTCGCGGTGGAATCGGCCTTGCCGCTCGAGGACCCGGCCACCGCGCTGGCGCCTGTACGCGCGGCGGTCGAGGAGATGAAGCATGCTTCCGATGACCTGACCAAGGACGATGCACATCGGCATTTTCACGCGGCGGTCGTGGGACTAGCCGGTAACAGGCAGCTCGACATCGCGCTGGAGCCGATCCTGCTGAAGCTCCAGCTGCCGATGGCGGTCAACCTGCGCACGGAGACCGTCGACCATCATGGTCCCGACGACGGCTTCAAACGGCATCTCGCGATACTCGAGGCGCTGGAGACGAATGACCCCGTCGCGGCGGTGGCCGCCCTCCGTGACCACAAACACCTGCAGTACCTGGATCTGGCCGCTCCACCGGGCGACGCCGCCCGAGCGCACAGCCCCAGCTAACACAACTGACACACAGCCGATCCGCAGGCGCCATAATTCTGTCGACAATCGACGGTATGGACATTGCATTCGGGCCGGATGCCGGGCCCTCGCTCGGCCCCTCGGTCGCCGAGATACTCGCCGACCACGTCAGCGGGAGCGGATCGCCCACCCGAACCGCGCGGATGGTCGCCGACGCCATCGAGGCACGCGGAGATGACGGAACCTGGCTGTCCACGGTGCCGCGGGACGAGCTGATCGGTGCCGCCGCGGAACTCGAACGGCGGCCCGGCGCCCGCGGGCTCCCGCTGTACGGGGTTCCGTTCGGCGTGAAGGACAGCATTGATGTGGCCGGCGTCCCGACGACTCTCTCGTGCCCGGATTTCGCTTACGTGGCGGAGCGGACGGCGCCGGTGGTGCAGCGTCTGCTCGATGCGGGAGCGCTCTACGTCGGGAAGACCAACCTGGATCAGTTCGCCACCGGGCTCAACGGCACCCGGACGCCGTACACGATCCCGCGGAGTGTCTACGGCGGCGAGATGATCTCGGGCGGGTCGAGTTCGGGGTCGGCGGTGGCGGTCGCTCTGGGACAGGTGCCGTTCGCGGTGGCGACCGACACCGCGGGTTCCGGGCGTGTGCCCGCGGCGCTCAACGGCGTCGTCGGATACAAGCCATCCCGCGGCCTGATCAGCACCGTCGGTCTCGTTCCGGCATGCAAGTCCCTGGACTGCATCACCATGATGGCCGGCTGCATCGACGACGTCGACCGGGTGATGGAGGTCATGTTCGGGCGCGACGACGATGACCCTTGGTCTCGCTCGCCCGGCGCCGACTTCGGCGGCGCCGCGATCCGCGTGGGTGTGCCACCGGTGACCGAGCTGGAGTTCTTCGGCGACGACGCGATGCGGGCCGCCCACCTCGCATTCCGCAACCGGCTGGACCACCACGGATTCCCGATCGATATCGAGGTCGTGGAGGTGTCGCTGGAGCCGTTCCTGGCAGCCGGGGAATTGCTCTACGCCGGACCGTGGGTGGCCGAGCGGCTCGTCGTGTTCGGCGACTTCCTCGCCGGGCGTCCCGAATCGATTCATCCGGTGGTTCGCGACATCCTGCGCAGCGGCGAGAAGTATTCGGCGGTCGATGCCTTCGCAGCTCTGCAGGCGTTGCAGGAATTGCGCGCCGAGGTCGGCCGGCTATGGCGGGAGATGGATGTCCTCGTGGTGCCGACGATCGGCCGGACGTTCACCGTCGACGAGGTGCTCAGCCACCCCATCGAGGCGAACACCATGCTCGGGCACTACACGCATTTCGGAAATCTGCTCGACCTGCTCGGCGTCGCCGTCCCGCAAGGACACACCGCCGATGGCCGCCCGCACAGCGCCATGCTGCTGGGCAACGCACTGTCCGACGACACGGTGCTGCAACTCGCGGCGGCCCTCCTCGACGAGCCGCGCGCATCGGCGGCCGCCCAGAATCCCGACCTCACCACAGAAAGGCTCGCGACGTGGCCGACACCGTGACCATTGCTGCCCAACCCGCCCCCCTCGATCTCGATCTGGCCCACACCGCACTCGTCATCATCGACATGCAGCGGGACTTCCTGTTGCCCGGTGGTTTCGGCGAGACGCTCGGCAACGACGTCGCACAGCTCCAACGGGTCGTGGACCCGTTGGTGGGGCTGCTCGACGCCGCCCGGGCGGCCGGAATGCTGGTGATCCACACCCGCGAGGGACACCTTCCGGACCTCTCGGACTGCCCACCCGCCAAGCTCAACCGCGGCATGCCCTCCAAGCGGATCGGTGATCCCGGCGCGTTCGGCCGCATCCTCATCCGCGGCGAGTACGGGCACGACATCATCGACGAGCTGACCCCGATCGACGGGGAAGTGGTGATCGACAAACCCGGCAAGGGCGCCTTCTACGCGACCGACCTCGCCGCGGTGCTCGCCGAGCACGGCATCGCCCAGCTGCTCGTCACCGGGGTGACCACCGAGGTGTGTGTGCACACGACCACTCGGGAGGCCAATGATCGCGGCTTCGAATGCGTCGTCGTCTCCGACTGTGTCGGATCGTATTTCCCGGAGTTCCAACGCGTCGGCCTCGAGATGATCGCCGCCCAGGGCGGCATCTTCGGCTGGACCGCACCCAGCGGCGAACTCGTCGCCGCCCTCACCGACCACTCGGCAACGTCGCCGACGACCGCAGTGTCCTGAAAGTCCGTCACTTCACCTGTCGCCGAGAGGAACCCGATCAGATGAGTACCACCACCGAGCCCGCGCCACCCGCCGACCCCTCGTCGTCACCACCCCCGCCCGCCGTCGCCTGGTGGACCCGAGGCGACACCAACGCCTTCTTCGGTCTCGGATTCAACATCCTCGTCAACGTCCTCACCCTGACCGGACTGATGATCGGCGTGGTGAAGGTCCCCGCCGACGACGTGCTGGGGACCGTGCTGCCCGCCCTCGGCGTCGCGCTGATCCTGGGCAACCTCTACTACACCTTCCTGGCGCGGCGACTGTCCAAACGCGAGGGGCGCGACGACGTCACCGCGCTGCCGTACGGGCCGAGCGTCCCGCACATGTTCATCGTGGTGTTCGTCGTGATGCTGCCGATCTACCTGCAGACCAATGACGCCATGGCGGCCTGGGAAGCGGGTCTCGCCTGGGCGTTCATGATCGGTGTGATCGTCATGATCGGCGCGTTCGTCGGTCCCTACGTCCGCAAACTGACCCCGCGTGCCGCGATGCTGGGCACTCTCGCAGGCATCTCGATCACCTTCATCTCCATGCGGCCGGCCGCGCAGATGTGGGAGGTCGCGTGGATCGGCCTGCCGGTGCTGGCGATCATCCTGATCGGCTTCTTCACCGACGTGCGTCTGCCGGGCAACATCCCGGTCGGGCTCGCGGCACTCCTGGTCGGCACGGCGATCGGCTGGATCGGCGGATTCATGTCCGCGCCCGACCTGAGCCAGGCGGTGTCCGATATCGCGGTCGGTATCCCGGATCAGCGTTTCGACATGCTCTTCTCCGGTCTCGGTGACCTCGCACCCCTGCTGGGAACCGCGATCCCGCTCGGCGTCTACAACTTCACCGAGGCGATGAGCAACGTGGAGAGCGCCGCCGCGGCCGGCGACAACTACAACCTGCGCAGCGTGCTGCTCGCCGACGGTGCGGGTGCCTGTATCGGTGCCGCGTTCGGTTCCCCGTTCCCGCCGGCCGTCTACATCGGTCATCCGGGCTGGAAGGACGCGGGCGGCCGATCCAGCTACTCGCTGGCCAGCGGCGTCGTCATCGGCATCCTGTGTTTCGCCGGCCTGTTCGGGGTTCTCGAGGCGCTGCTGCCGGTACCCGCGATCGTCCCGATCCTGCTGTACATCGGGCTGTTGATCGGCGCCCAGGCGTTCCAGGCCGTGCCACGACTGCATGCCGTCGCGGTCGTGGCGGCGATCCTGCCCAACCTCGCGCAATGGGGGTCGGGAATGATCGACAACGCGCTCAGTGCGGCGGGCACCAGCGCGGGCGATGTGGGGAATGACGCGCTGAACAACGCCGGGGTCGTCTACGAAGGCCTGCAGACCCTGGGCGAGGGTGCGGTGCTGGTCGGTCTGGTGCTCGGCGCGATGGTGACCTTCATCCTCGACAAGAAGTTCCATTACGCGGCGATCGCGTCGGGTGTCGGAGCGGTGCTCTCGTTCATCGGCCTGATCCACGCTCCGGAGGTGAGTTGGGCGGCGAACCCGGAGGTCGCGCTCGGCTATGCGTTCTTCGGCATCGTGTGCCTGGCCTACTGGTTCCTGCCGGGTGCCCGCACACCGCGGACGGTCGACGAGGCCGAGGTGGTCGCCGGTCACTGAGCTGGGGGTGTCAGCGGACGCACCGGAGAACGCGCGTACAGGCGTTTTGTTCTCCGGTGCGTCCATGCGCTAAAGTCAGCACTCGGTTCGAGAGCATTCCCCCATAGCTCAATTGGCAGAGCATTCGACTGTTAATCGAACGGTTACTGGTTCGAGTCCAGTTGGGGGAGCAAGACAATCGCCCGTCACCTCAGGTGGCGGGCGATTTTTTTCTCGGTCGATCAGCGATGTGCGCGACAACCGCGCCAGGATTGCCGGCTCTACGGACGAGACCGCCGCCCAGGGCGGGGCTGGTCGTCGGGGGTGACCAGCCCCGCCCTGGGCGGCGCCTCACATACGAGCGTACCCGACGCGCGCCAGTGCCTCGAACGAGCGAGGGTGCCGGGGTGTCGGCGGTGGTTGTCAGGAGTCCTGGTCGTCCCAGATGCCGGTGGTCTCCAGGTGCCGGGTGAGTCGTGCGGCGCCGTCGGTGAACTGCCTGCGGGTCTGTTCGATCACCTGCTCGCGATCACCGGTGCGATACGCCTCGATCAGTCTTGCGTGCGAATCGACGGCCACCACACCCCATTCGGGGTCGGTGGCGTACAGCTGCGAGGGGGTGTAGCGCGTGGCGCTCAACAGGAACCAGGCGAGCTTGCCGCCCGAGGCGATCAGATTGTGCACCCGATGGAACTCGAACTCGGCGGTCGCCACCTGCTCGCCGTCGCCGGAGTCGAGCGCGCTGCTCAGCTGCTGGTTGTGCCATTCGAGGTCGGCGAGCTGCTCGGCGCTGATCGCGTCCGCGGTGCGAAGCGCCAGCTTCACCGCGATCTCGCCCTGCAGCCAGAACAGGTCCTCGACGTCGGTGCGGTTGAGTTCGGCGACGATGTAGCCCCGATGTGGCGCGAGGTTGACCATGCCCTCACCGCGCAGGGTGAGCAGCGCCTCACGCACGGGGGTCACACTCACGCCGAGACGTTCGGCGGTCTCGTCCATCCGGACGTACTCACCGGGTCGGATCGCGGCCGTCATGATCTGTTCGCGAAGATGGACGGCGACTTCTTCGGAGAGCTGGGGGCGGCGTCGCAGACGAGCGGGGCGCTCCGCACTGGTCGGCCCGCCCGAGGGTGTCGCGCTGGATCTCATCTGTGTCACCGTAGACGGTCGGGATGATCGCGCCACGGATCAGCCGACCCGCGTGGAATTCGGTTGCACAGACGTAACCCCCATCATTCGAGACAAACTATCACATCACATATATGTGATAGCCCAGCCGGGTGACGATGGCCACATGCGACGTCCGGGTGGCTACATTGGTCGCATGGTGAAGTCCCAGCGGCCGACGACGGTCGACGCCAACACCTCCGAACCGATCGAGAACCCGGTGGAAGTCGCGGCGCGTCCGGTCGGCGACGTCACCTCGCTCGACGGCGACGAGTTCCTGGCCGTCAACCGTTCCAACCGGGAGCGGTTGCGTGGTGAGGCGCAACTCAAGTCTCGACGACGCCCCCGGTGGCGGCGGACCGGCGAGGTTGCGTCGGCGGCCGATGCCGAACCCGATGCCGAACGCTCCGGAGATGACAGCGCCCGGGGGGCCGGACCGGGGATCGCGACCCCAGCGGATCGCATTCCGGGCAAGGTCGTCGCGCCCGTGGGCCGATCTCGGTCGCGACCGTTGCCGATCGTTCTGTCGGTGCTGGTCATCGTGCTCGCCGTCGCCACCGGCTTCTTCGCGTATGCGTGGGTGCAGGCCGAACACGGTGTCGACGCGGCCGGGCCGTCGGCGGCCACGCGGCAAGAGGCGATGGACACGGCCCGCGAGTATGCCGCGACCGTCGCCACCTACGACCCTGCGAACTACGACGATCTCGATCGTCGGATCCGGGAGATCTCCACGCCGGAGTTCGCGAAGACCTACATCACGTCGTCGCAGGACGCCCGGCGCGGCAATGCGACGGCACGCGGAACCTCGCGCGCGGAGTCGAAGGAGGCGGGGCTGCAGTCCATCGCCGACGGCAAGGCGGTCGTCTTGGTCACCCTCGACCAGACCGTCACGTCGCCGCAGGTGAGTTCTGAACTCCCTGACGGCATTCCATACCAGTCGCGGGTGAAGGTCACGCTGGTGCAGCGCGATGGCCGGTGGCTACTCGACGACCTCGACACCGTCTGAGCCGTGCCCGCCCAGCAGTAGCTGCAAGCCCAGAGTCGTGATGCGCTGGGGTGACGGGAGTCGGTTCGACCGCGTCAGGTCCATCGTGACGTTGAGGGCGGCCTGCACGAGGAACCGGGCTTGTGCAGGGGTCAGTTCGGGTCTGTCCCGGCTCAGCCAGCCCGCCCACTCCTCGACGTTGATCCGTTGCTGGCGGCGGAGTTCGGTGCGTTGGCGGGGTGCCACGTTGCTGATCTCACGGGCATACACCGACAGCAGGTCGTTGTTCGTACAGCACATGTCCACATAGCGCGTGACGAGCGTGACGATGGCCTCGCGTGGCGTTCGCGACGACGACAGCGCGTCGCCGATCATCGTCGTCACCCGGTCGGAGGCACGCCAGAATGCGGCCTGCAGGATCGCGGCCTTGCTCTCGAAGTGCCGATAGACCCCGGACGACGGAAGATCGGCGGCGCGGGCGATGTCGTCGATCGTGACCTCGCGGAATCCGTGCGCGGCGAACAGTCTGATCGACTCGGCCAGCAGCACTTCGCGTTTCGATGTGGGGGAGAGGCCGCCCAGGTGTGCTTCCGTGTTCTCCGCCGCCGCGGCGGGCAGGTCGGCCCGGATCAACGACATCGCGGCGTCGGTGATCAAGGCGACTATCTGGCGCGAGGCCAGGGCGGTCCGGTGCGTGGCCGGACTCGCGACCACACTCGTCATCGCGGCGGTGATCAGGTCGGCCGACTCCGTGTCGAGACCCGGTCGACACCCGCGTAAGGCGGCGCGGAGCCGGCGGTGCTGGGCCACGAGGATCGAGCGCACAAAATGCGCGTCGTCGTCCTCGAGGTAGTCGGCCTCCCAGTGGTAGATGCCGCCGGTGCGCCGGTTCTCGACCGCGGCGGTGGTCAGCGCGGCGAGCAGACCGCGCAGTTCGTGCTCGGGGCGGGCGGGGTCGGCTGGTACCGCGGCGGTTGCGGCGGCCAGCGCGTCGGCGAGTGACCGGGCGGTCTCGGCGAACAGCGCGTACTTGTTCGGGAAGTGACGGTAGAGGGCCGGTGCCGAGATGCCCGCGGCGTCGGCGATGTCGTCGAGGCGAACCGCGTGATAGCCGTTCTCGCTGAAGGCCTTGGCCGCCGACCGCAGGATCACGTCGCGCCGGTCGACGGGACGCCGTCGCGGTGTGCGACTCTGCGGCGTGGCCGGCGAGGACGAACGGGAAGCCATGATCAGCGAGCATAGCCGGAGTCGGTCTTCCCAATGGCCGATTCGGTCAGCTACAAGAAAAACCCAGGAAGATCGGTGTCTGGCCACAGATAAGTTAATCGGTATTCTCGTGATTCACATCGCACTGTGGTAGTAGTGTGAGCGTCAGCCGGCCCGAGTCGGGCGGCCGGCGCTACGGGCGAGGTGAGGCAGCAGTGAGTGACAACGAGACCGTCGTGGACGAAGTCCGGGTCGGTGTGGATGAACGAGGCGTGGCCCGGATCGAGATCGACCGGCCGCACCGCATGAACGCGCTCAACGGCGCGGCGAGTCGCACCATCATGGATGCGTGCGCCGAGTGGTCGCAGCGCGACGACGTCCGGGTCGTGGTGATCGACGGTGTGGGGGGAAGTTTCAGCACCGGAGCCGACGTGATCGACATCGCGAAGACCGCGGGTGAGAACGCCGGCGGTGGACTCGCTCCGAGCCAGGCGCGCGGGGTGATATCCGGGGGCTCGGAACTCGCTCGTGCGGTTCGCGGCGTTCGGGTGCCCGTGATCGCCTCGGTCGACGGCCCGGCGGCCGGTATCGGTGCGTCCCTGGCTCTCGCGGCGGATCTCGTCTACGCCACTGAGCGCTCCTACTTCCTGCTGGCATTCATCAACATCGGCCTCATGCCCGACGGTGGTGCGTCGATGCTGGTCGCCGCGGCGGTCGGCCGGGCGCGGGCCAACGCGATGGCGTTGCTCGGAGAGAAGCTGCCCGCGTCCGAGGCGTTCGACGCCGGACTCATCAACGACGTGCTGGCAGATCGCGAAGCGCTCGACGCCACGGTCGACAAGGCCGTGGCCAAGCTCGTGCGATCGTCGTCGAGCGCGCTGCGGCTCACGAAAGCGGCGCTCGACGCGCACACGATGGGTGACTTCGAGGCCGCACTCGACCGCGAGCTCGACGGCCAGACCCAGTTGCTGCAGTCCGCCGAGTTCCAGGCGGCGATGAGTGCCTTCGCCGGAGGCAAGCGCTGATCCGTCGGCCCGTCCGCCCGGGGCCGGCCGACCGAAATCGATACGTACCGACCATCAGACGCGGCCAGGCCGCGTCACCTGAACGAAGGAGCACACCAATGACCGCCACCGTCGACTCGATGAGTGACCTGACCACGGAGCCCCTGCGCTCGCGTCGTAACCACTGGAACAACCAGGTTCGCCGGCACGCCTTCATGACACCGGACCGAGCCGCGCTGAAGTTCATGGGCAACGTCACCACCTGGCGTGAGCTCGACGAACGCACCCGAGCTTTTGGCGCCGCGCTGAGTCGGCGTGGGGTGAAGTTCGGCGACCGCATCCTGATCCTGATGCTGAACCGCACGGAGTACGTGGAGGCGACGCTCGGCGCCAACCTGATCGGCGCGATCCCGGTACCGGTCAACATCCGGATGTCCCCGGCCGAGGTCGCGTTCCTCGTGAGCGACTGCGGGGCGAAGGTCATCGTGACCGAATCGCTGCTCGCCCCCCTGGCCGATGCGGTCGCCGCCTCCACCGGTGCGATCGACGCCACCATCGTCGTCGGTGACACGCAGAACGACGCCCACCTCGTCTACGAGTCGCTGATGGCGGAGGACTCGTCGGATCTGCCGGAGATCGATGTTCCGGAAGAGACCGTCGCGCTCATCATGTACACGTCGGGCACCACGGGAAAACCCAAGGGCGCGATGCTGACCCACACCAACCTGCAGGCACAGGCGGTGACCTGTCTGCAGGCGTTGCAGACGAGCTCGGACGACGTCGGCGCCTGTGTGGCGCCGATGTTCCACATCGCCGGACTCGGCGCGATGACACCGCTGTTCTACATGGGCGCGCTGTCGGTGATCCACCCGCTCGGCGCGTTCGATCCCGATCAGATGCTCGACACCCTGGAACTCGAGGGCACCACCTCGATCTTCCTGGTTCCTGCCCAGTGGCAGGCGGTCTGCGCGGCTCAGCAGGCCAAGCCGCGTGATCTGAAACTCCGGGTCATCAGCTGGGGGGCCGCGCCGGCCTCGGACTCGGTGCTGCGTGCCATGAACGAGACCTTCCCGGACGCGACCAACGTCGCCGTGTTCGGCCAGACGGAGATGTCGCCGATCACCTGTGCCCTGGAGGGCAAGGACGCACTGCGCAAGCTCGGGTCGATCGGCAAGGTGGTCCCGGCGGTCACCGCCCGCATCGTCGACCCGGAGATGAACGACGTCGCACCGGGTGAGGTGGGCGAGATCGTCTACCGCGGCCCCAACATGATGGTGGGCTACTGGCAGAACCCGCAGGGCACCGCGGACGCTTTCCACGGCGGCTGGTTCCACTCCGGCGACCTGGTCCGCCAGGACGACGAAGGGTTCATCTACGTCGTCGACCGCGCGAAGGACATGATCATCTCCGGCGGGGAGAACATCTACTGCGCCGAGGTCGAGAACGTCCTGTTCGGCCACGACAAGATCGCCGAGGCAGCGATCATCGGTCGCGCGCACGAGAAGTGGGGCGAGGTGCCGGTTGCGGTCGTCGTGCTCGCCGCCGGTGTCGACGACCTCACGCTGGCCGAACTCGAGCCGTTCCTGAACGAGAACCTGGCCCGCTTCAAGCATCCGAAGGATCTCGTCATCGTCGACGAGCTGCCGCGCAATGCCGGTGGCAAGGTCGTGAAGCCGACGCTGCGTTCGTCCTACGGCAGCAAGGATGCCGGCCTGGCCAACTGATGTGCCCGCCGGACCGTGGCGCCGGTCCGGCGAACCAACGGACCGCACGCACCCCGAACCGGGAGCATGCGGTCCGTTCGTGCGATCGGATCGCACCGGTGTCCGCACGAAGAATCGCGACTAGAACACGTTTCATTTTTCCGCCGGAGTGACTAGGGTCTCAGTAGGTCGTCGTACGTCTCACGGGGGGGCGTTCTCCGGCCGGCGACGCGGTATCGAGAAGTGGAGGATTGTGAAGTGAAGACCAAGGGCGCGCTGCTGCGCGAACTCAACAAGCCGTGGGAGATCGAAGAGATCGAGATCGGCGATCCGCAGCGCAGCGAGATCAAGATCAGGATGGAAGCGGCGGGCATGTGCCACTCCGACCATCATCTGATGACCGGGGGGATCCCCATGGCCGGGTTCCCGATCCTCGGTGGCCACGAAGGAGCGGGTGTCGTCGAGCAGGTGGGGGAGGGCGTCACCGACTTCGAGGTGGGCGACCACGTCGTGCTGTCGTTCATCCCGTCATGCGGCAAGTGTCCCTCCTGCAAGGCGGGCCAGTCGAACCTGTGCGACTTCGGTGCGATGCTGCTGCAGGGTGAAGCGGTGTCGGACAACACGTTCCGTATCCACACGAGCAAGGGTGAGAATGTCTACCCGATGACATTGCTCGGCACCTTCGCGCCGTACATGGTCGTCCACGAGGCGTCCGTGGTGAAGATCGACAAGGACATCCCGTTCGAGGTTGCCGCCCTGTGCGGGTGCGGTGTTCCCACCGGATACGGGTCGTCGACCCACAGCGCAGCGGTCAAGGCCGGTGAGGATGTCGCGATCGTCGGTGTCGGCGGGGTGGGTATCGCGGCGCTCCAGGGCGCGGTCATCTCCGGCGCTCGCAACGTCTTCGCGATCGATCCGGTCGAGTGGAAGCGCGAACAGGCCATGAAGTTCGGTGCGACGCACGCTTTCGCGTCGGTCGAGGAGGCGGCGATGACGATTGCCGAGATCACCGCGGGCGGTATGTGTCAGAAGGTGATCGTCACCGTCGGCGAGGTGCACGGCAAGGACGTCGACACGTGGATGGGCATCACCGCCAAGGCCGGCACGTGCGTGCTCACCGGCATGGGCAACATGATGGAGAGTGACGTCACCCTCAACCTCGCGATGCTGACCCTGCTCCAGAAGAACCTGCAGGGCTCGCTCTTCGGCGGGGGCAACCCGAAACTCGACATCCCGCAACTGCTGTCGATGTACCGCATGGGCAAGCTCAACATCGAGGACATGATCACCCGTCAGTACCGGCTGGATCAGATCAACGAGGGCTACCGGGACATGCTCGAGGGACGCAACATCCGTGGCGTGATCCGCTACACCGACGACGATCACTGACCGAACGCCGCCGTCGCGTGTCGGTAGGGTGATCCGATGTGTCCACCCTTGATGTGCTGACCGGCTGGCCGGTCGACAACGTATCGGCCGCGATCGTCACCGACAGTGGTGTCACCGAGCAATTCGGTGACACGGGACGGGTATTCGAGTTGGCCTCGGTCACCAAGCTCCTGGTGGCCGAGGCCGTTCTCGTCGCCGTCGAGGAGGGTGCGGTCGAGTTGGACGATGCGGCCGGGCCACCCGGGTCCACCGCGGCCCACCTGCTGGCTCACGCGTCCGGACTGGCATTCGACAGCCGCGAGGTCGCCGCTCCTCCCGGTACCCAGCGGATCTATTCGAGTGCCGGCTTCGAGGTGCTCGCCGAGAGTGTCGAGTCGGCCAGCGCGATCCCGTTCGCCGAGTACCTCGAGCAGGCGGTGTGCGAACCGCTGGGCCTGTCGTCGACCACGCTCGCCGGCCCGGCCGGGCACGGTGCACGATCCTGTGTCGACGACCTGGCCGGGTTCGCGCGGGAACTGTTGACGCCACGCCTGTTGTCTGCGGAACTCGCCTCACGTGCGCACTCGGTGCAGTTCCCCGGACTCGACGGCTTCGTGCCGGGATACGGCAAGCACCGACCGAACGACTGGGGACTCGGGTTCGAGATCCGCTCGCACAAGAGCCCGCACTGGACCGGTGACCACAATTCGTCGCGCACCTTCGGGCACTTCGGGCAGAGCGGGACGTTCCTGTGGGTGGACCCGGATCTGCAGGCGGCATGCGTCGTGCTCACCGATCGCCCCTTCGGCGCGTGGGCCAAGCCGCTCTGGAGCGAGTTCAACGACGCCGTCGTCGGTGATCTGACAGGCCGACGCGAATCCTGAGAAAGCACTCCAGAAACTGGCGCAACACGGGCACCATGGGGCACAATTAACCACACGAGTGTGATAACCGGTTCGCGAGGTGTGTTGGGGAAGACGTTCCTCGTCGAAACCGGAGGTGAGCAAGGTGCGCAATCTGAATCAGTTTGCGGACATGACGACAGGAGTGGTGTACATCCACTCGGCGCCGGTGGCGCTGTGCCCGCATGTCGAGTGGGCTCTGTCGTCGACCCTGAATGCGCGGGCCAACCTGAAGTGGTCGGCGCAAGAGGCCGACCCCGGGTTGCAGCGTGCCACGGTGGACTGGACGGGGCCGGTCGGCACCGCAGCACGTCTGGTGACGGCGCTGCGGGAATGGTCGGCGCTGCGTTTCGAGGTGACCGAGAACGCCAGCGACGGTGTCGACGGTGAGCGTTTCAGCTATGTGCCCGGTCTCGGGCTCTGGCGTGGCTCCACGAGCGCCAACGGCGACGTGATGATCGGGGAGATGCAACTGCGTGCCCTGATCGACCGGCAGCCCGACAGCGTCGGTCTCGCCGGTGAACTCGAGGCAGCCCTCGGCGTCGCCTGGGACGACGCGCTCGAGCCGTACCGCATGGGTGGTGCCGGTGCCGAGGTGACCTGGCTGCAGCAGCGCGTCGGATAACCGCACGGACCAGCGCGGAACAGCACCGACAGAACGTAACTCGGCCCCGGTAGTGATCTACCGGGGCCGAATTGCGCGCTGCGATCAGCTGATCACAGTGGGATGTTCTTGTGGCGACCCCGGCGGGCGGGTGCCGCGGCGAGCGCCTCGGCGATCCGGCTGCGGGTGGTGGCCGGGTCGATCACGTCGTCGACCACACCGATCGACTGGGCGCGCCCCACACCACCGGCGATGGCCTCGTGTTCGGCCGCGAGACGCTCGTGGAGTGCCTCGCGCTCGTCCTCGGGTGCGGCGGCGAGAGCCTTCTTGTGCAGGATGCCGACCGCGGCCTTGGCACCCATGACCGCGACCTCGGAGCCGGGCCACGCGAAGACCGCGGTGGCGCCGAGCGCACGAGAGTTCATCGCGATGTAGGCGCCGCCGTAGATCTTGCGGGTCACCAGCGTCACGCGGGGGACCGTGCATTCGGCGAACGCGTGCAGCAGCTTCGCGCCGCGACGCACCACACCGTTCCACTCCTGACCGACGCCGGGCAGGTAGCCGGGCACGTCGGTGATGACGATCAGCGGCACACCGAAGGCGTCGCAGAGACGGACGAAGCGGGACGCCTTCTCCGCGCTCTCGGAGTTCAGGCAGCCGCCCATGCGCAGCGGGTTGTTGGCGATGACGCCGACGCTGCGACCGGACAGTCGCCCGAACCCGATGACGATGTTCGGGGCCCACTTTGCCTGCAGCTCTTCGAAAGTGGAGACCTCGGTCTCACCGTCGGCGGCGAGCTGGGTGTCGAGCAGGTTGGTGACGAGCGGATGCACGTCGTAGGCGCGGCGATTCGATTCGGGCAGCAACGCCTTGAGGTCGACGTCGCCGGCCTCGGCCTGCTCGCGGTTGAAGTGTCCCTGTCGGCTGAACGTCGACACGAGACGGCGCGCACGCCAGTAGGCGTCGGGCTCGGAGTCGGCGGTGATGTGACTGACGCCGGACTTCTTGCCATGGGTCAGCGGACCGCCGAGCGTCTCCATGTCGACCGACTCGCCGGTGACGCTCTTGACCACGTCGGGTCCGGTGACGAAGACACGCCCGGCCGGGGCCATGATCACCACATCGGTGAGCGCAGGCCCATAGGCCGCGCCGCCGGCGGCGAAACCGACGACCACCGAGATCTGTGGGACGTAGCCCGAAGCACGAACCATCGCCTCGAAGACGCCGCCGACGGCATGCAGGGCCTCGACGCCCTCGGCGAGTCGGGCGCCGCCCGAGTGCCAGATGCCGACGACCGGTGCCTGCTCGGTGATGGCGGTGTCGATCGCGTTCACGATGTGTGCGCAACCGACCACACCCATGGCACCGCCCATCACGGTGCCATCGGTGCAATACGAGACGGTACGAACGCCGTTGACCATGCCGATCGCCGCTTGCACACCCGACTTGTCGCGGGTGTGCAGGAGCGACATCGTGCCTTCGTCGAAGAAGTTGGTCAGCCGGAGCAGCGGATCACGCGGATCGGCTGATTCCTCATGGCCGGTGATGGGAGCCAGTGTGGTCATTCGCAGTCTCCTGAGGGTGTCGGGATGGAGTTGTCAGTAGCGACCGAAGGCGAGCGCGACGTTATGCCCACCGAATCCGAACGAGTTGTTCAACGCGTAGTCGATCTGCCCGTACCGGGCCTCGCCCGAGACGACCTCGACATCGCACTCAGGATCCTGGTTCTCCAGGTTGAGCGTCGGCGGGATGACTCCCTCTTCGACACTCTTGATGGTGAGCACGGACTCCAGCGCCCCGACTGCGCCGATGGAGTGGCCGAGGGCCGACTTGGGTGCGTAGACCGCCGCATGCTGACCGACCGCCATGTTGATGCCGACCGCCTCGGCGGTGTCACCGATCGGTGTCGCCGTGGCATGGGCATTGATGTGGCTGATGTCGGCCTTGGTGAGGCCTGCGGTCTGGATGGCCCGGGTCATCGCCCGCGCATTGCCCTGACCACTGGGGTCCGGTGCAACGAGGTGGAAGCCATCCGAGGTGATGCCCGCACCGAGCACGCGGGCGTGGATGTGCGCACCGCGGGCCTTGGCATGCTCCTCACGCTCGAGGATCAGCATGGCCGCGGCCTCGCCGAAGACGAAGCCGTCGCGGTCCTTGTCGAACGGTCGCGAGGCGCCCTTGGGATCGTCGTTGCGCGTGCTCATCGCACGCATCATCGAGAACGCCGCGATCGGAATCGCGTCGATATGCCCTTCGACGCCACCACAGACGACCATGTCCGCATCACCCATCACGATGTGACGCCACCCGTGCGCGATGGCCTCCGCGCCCGACGAGCACGCCGAGACAGGAGTGATCACGCCGGCGCGCGCACCGATGTTGAGGCCGACGACCGCGGCCGGGCCGTTCGGCATCGCCATCGACACCGCGAGCGGTGAGACCTTGCGGTAGTTGCCTGATTCCTCGATCGCCTTGACGGCATCGACCATCGCGTCGCCGCCGCCCTGGCCGGTACCCAGCACGACCGCCAGGCGGTCGGGGTCCACCTCGGGCTCGCCGGCGTGGGCCCACAGGCGCTTGCTCATCACATGAGCGATGCGCTCGACGTAGGCCATCCGGCGTGCTTCGACGCGTGTCACCTCTTCGGCGGGATCCTTGACCAGGCGCCCACCGACACGACACGGCAGTTCGCCGTACTTCGTGACGAAGGGATCGGTCAGTTCACGGATGCCCGACTCACCCGCCAGCAGTTTCTTCCACGTGGAGTCGAGATCTTCACCGAGCGAGGTGGTGGCCACCATGGAGGTGACCACCACGTTCGGGAAGTTCCCGCCCAGCGTGGAGTATTCGCGGAGGGACGGTGAGCTCACGAGTTCTTGTCTGCCTCGACCTGGGCCTGGATCGCGGCCGCGGCCTCCGGGTTCTCGGACTCGAGCTTCTGGATGTAGGCAACCGCATCGCCCACGGTCCGCAGACCGGCGAGATCCTCATCCGGGATCTTGACGCCGTACTTGTCCTCGGTCTGGACGGCGATCTCGACCATCGACAGCGAGTCGATGTCCAGGTCGTCGACGAAGGACTTCTCCATGGTCACCTCGGACGGCTCGATGCCGGTGACTTCCTCGATGATCTCGGCGATGCCGGCAATGAGTTGTTCCTGGGTGGCAGCCACTGTGTGGTTCCCTTCTTGTTCGCTTGATATGCAACTCCGGAGCACGCACGGACACCGGAGTTCCGTGCGTGCTTGGACAAGCCGTTCTGGCGGCTCTTCCGGGGGTCACGGCCTCGCGCCGCGACCGCTATCCAAGTTCGGTGATGTTGTCGAGACCGTCGGGCTCCTTCAGCGCCAGCGTCGGCGTGCCCTTCAGTTCTCGTTTCGCAATGCCCACCAGGGTGCCTGCGGGCGGCAGTTCAACGACTGCGGTTGTGGCGTGCTCGCGCATGTATGCCGAGCAGAGGTCCCAGCGCACCGGCTTCGTCACCTGTGCCACTAGTTTTGTCAGTGCGTCGGCGCCATTCGTTACAGGCAGGCCGTCGGAGTTGGAGAGCAGCGTCCGATGGGGGTCTGCGGGCGTGATCTTCGACGCCGCAGCGGCGACCGCGTCCCGCGCCGGAGCCATGTAGCGCGTGTGGAATGCGCCCGCGACGGCGAGCTTGCGAGTCCTGGCCTTCTCCGGTGGATTGGCGACGAGTTCGTCGATCGCCTCGACCCTGCCGGCGGCCACGATCTGACCGGCGGCATTGCGGTTGGCGGGGACCAGATCGAGTTCGTCGAGGCGCGCGAGCACCTGGGCCTCGTCGCCGCCGAGGACGGCGGCCATGATCGTCGGCTCGATCGCGCACGCCTTCGCCATCTCCGCGCCGCGGATCGCGGCGAGGGACACGGCCTCGTCGGCACTGATCACACCGGTGATCGCGGCGGCCGCGAGTTCACCGACGGAGTGCCCGGCGACGATGGCGTCGGCGGGTAGTTCGGAACGTTTGCTGAACTCGTCGTAGGCGAGCAGAGCCGCCGCCACGACGAGGGGTTGGGTGACCGCGGTGTCGGTGATCTCCTCCGCGGTCGCGGTGGTGCCGAGACGTTCGAGATCGAGTCGGGTCAGCTTCGACCACGTCGCGAGCTGGTCACGGGCACCCGCGAGTTCCAACCATGCGGTCAGCATCCCTGGTGTCTGAGAGCCCTGGCCGGGCGCAAGCATCGAAAGCACGTGACCAGAGAACACCGTCCAGGGTGGTTTTGTGGGTGTTGAGGCGCATGAACCTTCTGGTGTGGATTTGTGGGGTTCCCACAAACTTGATCGAACGGTCACCTGGTTCGTCATCACTCTGAGATGCGTTATAAAACTGTGTCCTATCAACCTTGATCAGCGAAAACGCGGAAAACGACCTGTGGCTGATGTGATTCATGTGGCCTGTGATTGCGATTCGTTTTGGAAGTGTGTCAAACGACCTACTGTCGCGGCGACCCTCAAGACATACGCGTCGCGGGGGTTCATCGGATCGCGACCTGTGATTTCCGCAACTTTCTTCAGTCTGTACCGGACAGTATTTGGATGGATATACAGTACGCGCGCGCAGCTTTCGACCGAGCCTCCCGAGTCGAGATACGCCTCCAGAGTCGCGTTGAGTGTGCTGCCCCCTTTGGCCAGTGGCCGCACCAATCGCTCGTTGAGAGCACTCACCGCTGCCGGGTCGCCGTTCAGTGCGCGCTCGGGGAGGAGCTCGAGGCTGTGGACCGGGCGCGGTGCATTCGGCCAGCCGACCACGGCGGCGATGGCGGCCATCGCCTCCGACGCGCTCGTGGGTGCGCTCCCGAGGTTCGCCATCGTCGGACCGATCACCACAGGTCCGTCGGCGAAGTGTTTGAGCAGGTCGGTCACGAACCTCTCGCCCGGCCGCACGGGCCCGCTGACGATGGCGACGAGGAACGTGCCCTGGACCACCGACAGGGCCGAGCGGTCGTGCTGCTTGGCGGTGTTGTGTATCGCCAACGGCACCGAGACGTTCTGCTCCGGTGGAGGGGCGCCGACGATCACCGTGGCCGGCGCATCGGAGTCCCAGTTGAGCGCTGCTGCCCGAGAGAGCAGCTGGGGTCCGGTGTCACCGCGGACCACGGCATCGACGACGAGGGCCTCCAGACGCGAGTCCCACGCACCTCGGGATTCGGCGGCCGACGCATAGATCGATGCGGCGGCGAACCCGATCTCGCGTCCGTAGCGCAACACCGATTCGGTCAGTGCCCGCAGCTGGGCGTCGTTCCGTGCGAGCAGCGGTAGCCACTTCTCGAAGAACTCCATCGCGACGCGGACCATCTCGACGGTCTGCAGCAGCGTGATCCGGCGGGCGAGGTCCTGCGGCACGACCTGGAACGCCTGAACGGTGAACTTGACGTTGCCCTCGGGATCCTGAATCCACTCGACGAAGTTGACCACCGCGGTCTGGACGACCAACTGCACGCTTGCCCGTTGCGCGGCGTCGAGGTCGCCGAAGTAGGGCAGCTGATCCTGCATCGAGTGCACGGCCTCGGTGGCGAGTCGTCCGCTGTATTGCTTGACCCGCCGCAGCAGGGTGTCCGGCAGCGCATCGTGCACGGTCGCCGGCGCGGGTACATGCGCACCGCGTTCACCGAACACGTCGGCCTTCGGCGGCTCCTGGTTCACGCGGGCATCGGACACATTCTCAATGTAGCCCTGTCGACCATCGCCCGGTCACGACCTCGACGCGCGCCGTGACCGGGCGGTCCGAAACCGGACCGCCCGGTCACAGCGCACGAAAAGCAGAGGTCAGGCCACACCTGGGTCGCTGGTCTGCTCGGGTGCCGCCGCCACGTCGGTGATCTGGTACTTCTCGGCTGCCTCGGTCGCGGTGGTGAACGGGATGTTGCCGTCGCGGGCGAGGCCGACCAGTACGGCGACCACGATCGACTCGGCGTCGACGTTGAAGAAGCGCCGGGCCGCGGGCCGGGTGTCGGAGAATCCGAAGCCGTCGGTGCCCAGGGTGAGGTAGCTGCCCGGCACGTAGGCGCGGATCTGCTCCTGCACGCCTCTCATGTAATCGCTCACGGCGATCGTCGGTCCCATGGTGTCGGCGAGGACCTCCGTGAGGTACGGACGAGCGTGCGCCGCCGTCGGCTCCCGGACCGCGGCACGGTCGACCTCGATGCCGTCGCGGGCGAGCTCACTCCACGAGGTGACCGAGAAGACGTTGGCGCCCACATCCCATTCGTCGGCCAGGATCTCCGCGGCCCGCAGGGCATCCGGCATGGTGACGCCGGACACGAGGATGTTGGCGTACAGGTTCTTGCCCTCGGCTGCCGGCCGGAACCGGTAGATGCCCTTGAGGATGCCCGTCACATCGACGTTCTCCGGTTCGGCCGGCTGGGAGATCGGCTCGTTGTAGACCGTGAGGTAGTAGTAGATGTTCTCCGGGTCGTCGCCGTACATCCGCGCGAGTCCGTCGGCGATGATGTGGCCGAGTTCGTAAGCGAAGGCCGGGTCATAGGCCACCACCGCCGGGTTGGTCGCGGCCAGCAGCGGTGAGTGGCCGTCGGCGTGCTGCAGGCCCTCGCCGGTGAGGGTGGTGCGGCCCGCGGTCGCACCGATGACGAAGCCGCGGGTCATCTGATCGGCGGCGGCCCAGAAGCTGTCGCCGGTGCGCTGGAACCCGAACATCGAATAGAAGATGTAGAGCGGAATCATCGGTTCGTCGTGCGTCGAGTAGGACGTACCGACGGCGGTGAACGATGCTGCCGATCCGGCCTCGTTGATGCCCTCGTGCAGGATCTGACCTTCTGAGCTCTCCTTGTAGGCCAGCATCAGTTCGGCATCGACCGACGTGTACATCTGTCCGTTGCGGTTGTAGATCTTGAGCGTCGGGAACCACGAGTCCATACCGAACGTGCGGGCCTCGTCCGGGATGATCGGAACGATCCGCTTTCCGATCTCCTTGTCGCGCAACAGGTCCTTGAAGATGCGGACCAGCGCCATGGTGGTGGCGACCTGCTGCTTGCCCGACCCCTTCGCCGAGGTCTTCAGAGCCTGGCTCACGTCGGGCTTGAGCGCCCTGGACCTGGTGCGCCGCGCCGGGAGGTTGCCGCCGAGGGTCTTGCGGCGATCCATCATGTACTGGATGACGTCGGAATCGGCACCCGGGTGGTAGTAGGGCGGCAGGTAGGGGTTCTCGTCGAGCTGTTCGTCGGTGATCGGGATGCGGTTGTTGTCGCGGAAGGCCTTCAGATCGTCGAGTGTCAGCTTCTTCATCTGGTGCGTGGCGTTGCGACCCTCGAAGTGCGAGCCGAGCAGGTAGCCCTTGATCGTGTGGGCGAGGATCACGGTCGGCTGACCCTTGTGCGCGACGGCCGCCTGGTAGGCGGCGTACACCTTGCGGTAGTCGTGTCCGCCGCGCTTCATCTCCCAGATCTGGGCGTCGGTCATGTCCTTGACGAGTTCCTTCGTGCGCGGGTCGCGGTTGAAGAAGTGTTCGCGGATGAACGCACCGTTGTTGGCTCGGTAGGTCTGGAAGTCGCCGTCCGGGGTCACGTTCATCAGATTGACCAGGGCACCGTCGCGGTCGGCGTAGAACAGCTTGTCCCACTCGCGGCCCCAGATCACCTTGATGACGTTCCAGCCGGCGCCGCGGAAGAACGATTCGAGTTCCTGGATGATCTTGCCGTTACCGCGCACCGGACCGTCGAGTCGCTGCAGGTTGCAGTTGATGACGAAGGTGAGGTTGTCGAGCCCTTCGGTCGCGGCGAAGCTGGCGAAACCGCGCGATTCGGTCTCGTCCATCTCGCCGTCACCCAGGAAGGCCCACACATGCTGATCCGAGGTGTCCTTGATGCCCCGGTCGTGGAGATAGTGATTGAACCGGGCCTGATAGACCGCGTTCATCGGGCCCAGACCCATCGAGACGGTCGGGAACTGCCAGAAATCCGGCATCAGTCGCGGATGGGGGTACGACGGTAGGCCGCCGCCTTCGCCGGCATGGCTGTGTTCCTGGCGGAACCCGTCCATCCTCGCCTCGTCGATCCGTCCCTCGAGGAAGGCGCGGGCGTAGATGCCGGGGGAGGCGTGACCCTGGATGAAGATCTGGTCGCCGCCGCCGGGGTGATCGAGCCCGCGGAAGAAGTGATTGAACCCGACCTCGTACAGCGTCGCCGACGAAGCGTAGGTGGAGATGTGACCGCCGACCCCGGCCCCGGGGCGCTGCGCACGGTGCACCATGATCGCCGCGTTCCACCGCAGGATACGGCGGAATCGGCGCTCGACGGTCTCGTCGCCCGGGAACCACGGCTCCAGGTCTGTGGGGATCGTGTTGACGTAGTCGGTCGAGGTCAACGACGGCAGCGACACGTGTTTCTCGCTGGCGCGTTCGAGCATCCTCAGCATGAGGTAACGGGCGCGCGCCGGTCCGGCGGCGTCGATCAGCCCGTCGAATGACTCCAGCCACTCGGAGGTCTCGTCGGGGTCGATGTCGGGCAGATGAGACGCCACGCCCTCTCGGATCACCCGGACGCGGCCCGGATCCTCGTTGCGGGCGGCGGGGCCGGTACCGTTCCCCGACACCCCGGTCCTCGTGTGCTCTGCCTGTTCGGTCACTGTGATGCCTACTCCCTCGGTCGGCCGGAACACGGTGGTGTCCGGCGTGCGATGACTCGGGCCCGCTCCCTTGATGTCGGGACAGCGGTGTCCCTCCTCATCGTGCCGCATGTCACTGCAGTTGGCACCGGGTGGGCCGCGTTGCGTCCGGGTTGGTGCCACCTGCCGCGACCTGCGATAGCGTTGCGGTGTTTGTTACTCGTGGGTCAGGAGGACTATGCGGGGCGCGAGGGATGTCGGGGTCACGCGCAGGGGAGTCGGCCATCGCCGGGCGACGTCCTCGGCTGTGGTCGCGGGCGGCTTTGTGGCGCTGGCCGCGCTGTCGGGCTGCGCGTCGGTCGACGGCTCGGGCACTGCGGCGCCGGGCGAGGTTGCGGTCTACCGTTCGGAGGTGTCCGCGTCGGAGGCCTCGGTGGCACGCGAGAACGGCATCGACCTCTGCCGGGAGGCCATGTCGTCGATGGTGGTGATGGTCCGCGGGTACAACGCGTTCGTGCGTCGCTTGAGCGACGTCCACAGTTACGACGAGATCGGCGATCTGGATGACAAGGCTCGCGCGAGTCTGATCGCCGGCTCCGATCTCATCCGCCAGAAGATCACCTCGTCGACCCCGGCCGACGTGAAGGACCCGGCCGACCGGTTTCTCGACTCCACCGGCCGACTCGGTGATGCCATCGGCAAGGAGCGTTTGACCGGGCTCAATCCGATTGCTGCGCAATGGACTCGCGACAAACAGGCAGTGCTCGACAGCTGTACGGACTACTTGCCGATGCCGCCCACCGCCAACGCGTCACCGGCTCCCGCGCCGGGCGCGGGCCCATCTGAATCGGCAACCTCGACCGCGCCGACGCCGTCGGTGCCGGCCACGCCGTAGCACGGGATCCGGTTCGCCTGCCGGATGCCCGCCGTATCAATTCCGTCCTGTTCCGGTTGCCCCCTGTTCGGCTTGCACTCTGAGCATTTAGGCTGTTCCCTAAGCTGACAGTCGAATTCGCATTGGCAGGGAGGTCGCACGCGGTGGTAGCCGCCACAGAGTCCAGCAGCGCTGGGGGCAATAGCGCCCACAAGCTCGGATTCACATCCGGCATGGTGGTGCAGGAACTCGGATGGGATGAGGACACCGACGATGACCTGCGGGCCGAGATCGAAGATGTCATCGGCGAAGAGATGCTCGACGAGGACGCCGACGACGTCATCGACGTGGTCGTTCTCTGGTGGCGTGACGGCGATGGTGATCTCGTCGATGCGTTGATGGATGCGATCGCGCCGTTGGCCGACGACGGATACGTCTGGGTCTTCTCGCCGAAGACGGGCACCGACGGGCACGTCGATCCGAGCGAGATCGCCGAATCGGCGCCGACGGCCGGCCTCACGCAGACCAATGTCGTCAGTCTCGGGGGCTGGTCCGGATCTCGGCTCGTGCAGCCGAAATCCCGCAAGCGCCTATGAACGACGACGCCACCGAGCGACCGACGTCACCGTTGGCCGTGGGCGACGTGGCGCCCGACTTCGAACTGCGTGACCAGAACAACCAGCGGGTGTCGCTGACCGGGCTCACGGCCGGGGGGCAGGTCCTGCTGGTCTTCTTCCCGCTGGCCTTCACCGGGACGTGTCAGGGAGAACTCGGTTTCATCCGTGATCACGAGCCGCGGTTCGTACGCGACGGCCTGCAGACCGTCGCCCTGTCGGTGGGTCCGCCGCCGACCCACAAGGTGTGGTCGTCGGCTCAGGGGTTCCTGTTCCCGATCCTGTCCGACTTCTGGCCGCACGGCGCCGTCGCACGTTCCTATGGAGTGTTCAACGATGCCGCAGGCTACCCCAACCGGGCGACGTTCCTGGTGGGTGGCGACGGCGTCATCCGATTCGCGGACATGGTCGGGCCCGGGGAGGCCCGCGACTCGGCATTGTGGGAGAAGGCGCTGCTGGTGGCGGAGTAGTCGGTCCCGCCACCGGCGGTTTGGGCTCCGGACGGTTACCCATTAGATTCATGTGTTGGTGTTCGCCGATGTCGCCATCGGAGGCCGCCCTCGCGCGTATAGCTCAGCGGTAGAGCTCTGGTCTTACACACCAGCGGTCAGGGGTTCGAATCCCTTTGCGCGCACCATCTGGCTCGTGTCCTTCCGACTCGTGGGACTTAAAGATTCCGGCTCCCGTTGTGCGCGGCCCTTCGTGACGCATCCTCGCAGGCTCGGAGGCTCCTCAGGGACCGGGGTGGGGAGTGCGGCGGGACGCGGAGAGTGTTCCGGGTCCGTCTCCCGTCCGCGTGGTGCGTGCTTGCGATGTCTCTCGGTCCGTGCGGAGCGTGCTTGCGATGTCTCTCGGTCCGTGCGGATTGTGCTTGCGACGTCTCCCGGTCCCTGAGGAGCGAGCTTGCGACGTCTCCCGGTCCCTGAGGAGCGAGCTTGCGACGTCTCCCGGTCCCTGAGGAGCGAGCTTGCGACGTCTCCCGGTCCCTGAGGAGCGAGCTTGCGACGTCTCCCGGTCCCTGAGGAGCGAGCTTGCGAGCGTCACGAAGGGCGGCCCTTCGTGACGCATCCTCGCAGGCTCGGAGGCTCCTCAGGGACCGGGGGATGACGCTGTGTCGGATTCGGAGGCTCCTCAGGGACCGGGGGATGACGCTGTGTCGGATTCGGAGGCTCCTCAGGGAACGGGGGGCGACGCGGTGCCGGGCGGGAGAGTGCCGACGACCACGGTCGCCGCGAGTTCGTCGGAGATCTCGACGGTGGTCGCCATTCCGACCGACGACAATGCCGCGGCCGTCAGTGGCGCCTGCGCCTGGCTTGTCTCGATCAGGAGGTGACCGCCCGGACGTAGCCACGCGCCGATCGATGCGCCGACACGTCGATGGACATCCACCCCGTCCGCGCCGCCGTCGAGAGTCCGGTGCGGCTCATGATCGCGGGCCTCGGGAGGCATGAAGGCGATCTCGTCGGTGGGCACATACGGTGCGTTGACCACCACGACGTCGATGGATCCGCGTAAACGATCCGGTAGCGGGTCGAAGAGATCGCCGCAGTAGGTGTGTCCACCGACCGGCGTGAGATTGCGGGCCGCGCATCGCACGGCGACGGGATCGATGTCACACGCATACAGGTGCACCCCGGGCACCGCATCCGCGATGGCAAGTCCGATGGCACCCGTCCCACAACAGAGGTCGACGACAACGCAGCCCGGGATGGTGACGCTGAGCGCCTGTCGGACCAGGAATGTCGTCCGTTGCCGGGGGACGAACACACCGGGGTCCACCTGGACGTCGAGGCCACAGAAACGCGTGCGGCCCACGATGACCTCCAGTGGCTCACCGGCCGTGCGCCGGGCGATGAGAGCGTCGAGGTTGGCGGCGTCGGTGGCGTGGGCGACGAGTAGCCCGGCTTCCTCCTCGGCGAACACACAGCCGGCCGCGCGCAGGCGAGAGATCGTGCGCGACAGCACTTCAGGCGATTCGGGCGTCATCGTTCCGCCGGGTCGCCGACGGCGCGCCGGTACCTCGCGGCGAGATCGTCGTGATAACGCGCGACCGCGCGGCACTCGTCGGTCAGCTGCGGCGGATCGAGCACTGTGAAGTCGGCGTCGAAGGCTCGGAGCCAGCGGGCGATGCTGACCAGTGAGGTGCTGTACAGCGTGAGGTCGCACCCACTCTCGTCACCGGCCTCGATGGTGCCCCAGTCGTCGTCGACCATCGAAGCGACCTCGTCGAGCGGTGCATGGATGCGTACCCGCGCGGATGCGCGCCGGTAGACAGCGCCGAGACTCCGGGCCAGGTATCCGGCGGCGCCGCCGTCGGGAAGTGGACGTGGCGTGAACCGCGGACCGGTGGGTGTCTTGGGCTGCATCCGATCCACCCGGAACGAGCGCCAGTCCTCGCGGCCGAGGTCCCACCCCACGAGATACCAGCGCAGTCCGCTGCGCACCAGCCGATACGGCTCCACTTCGCGCCGACTCTCGGCACCGTCCCCGCGGCGGTAGTCGAAGCGCAGTCGCTCGGAGCGATGACAGGTTGTCGCGATCTCGGTGAGCACCTCGCCGGACACCGACGTCCGTGATTCGCGGGGCACGGCCTCCATGGTGAGCGCGTCGAGGCGATGCCGCAGCCGCGACGGCATCACCTGACGCAGTTTGGTCAGCGCGCCCGCCGACGCCTCCGCCATGTCGCTGACCGACCCGGTGGTGATCTCATTGAGTCCGAGCGCGACGGCGAGCACCTCGGAATCGTCGAGCAGCAACGGTGGCATCTCCGCGCCCGCGCCGAGCCGATAGCCGCCCCCGACGCCGACCGTGGCGTCGACCGGATAGCCGAGTTCGCGAAGCTTGTCGACGTCACGGCGCACGGTTCGGGTGGTGATGCTCAGGCGATCCGCGAGCTCGGCTCCCGACCACTCGCGACGCGTCTGCAGCAGGGTCAGCAGGGCGAGCAGTCGGGCTGACGTTTCCAACATGGGAGACATCCTGCCGCCTTTTGCGGACAGGTGGTGACCGCAATGGCCGTTCGCCGACGGTCAAAGCTGGTACCGACGGTGCTTTCGAAAGCCGAGAACCGGAGGTCAGTCGCGAGCGCCGAGATTCAGTTCGTCGGGATGCGCGCCCACCCGGGCGCCGACGTCGAGTGCCGCGATCGCCGCCATGTCCTCGTCGTCGAGTTCGAAGTCGAGGACGTCGATGTTCTGGGCGATCCGCTCGTCGTGCACGGACTTCGGGATCACGATCACGCCGTTCTGCAGATGCCATCGGATCATCACCTGCGCGGTCGAACGCCCGTGCTTCGCCCCGATGCCGGACAGATCCGGATCGGTCAGCAGCGTGTTGGGCGCCGAGTTCTTCCCCCACCCCGAGCCGCTGCCACCGAGCGGGCTCCACGCCTCGATGTGGATTCCCCGCTCTGCGCAGTAGTCGCGCAGTTCACGCTGTGCGAGGCGTGGATGCAGCTCGATCTGGTTGACCGCCGGGACGTGGCCGGTGGCATCGATGATGGCGGCCAGGTGGTGGGGTTCGAAGTTCGAGACACCGATCGAGGTGGCCTTGCCCGATTCCCGGATGTCGATCATCGCCTGCCAGGTCTCGATCATGCGATCGGTGTTCTGCAGCGGCCAGTGCATGAGGTAGAGGTCCACGTGGTCGAGCCCCAGGCGATCGAGGCTGGCGTCGATGGCGGCCTTCGTGCGGTCGCGTCCGTGGTCGGCGTTCCACAGCTTGGTCGTGACGAAGACGTCGTCACGGGCAACGCCTGAATCCGCGATTCCACGTCCGACGGCCGTCTCGTTGCCGTAGGCCGCCGCGGTGTCGACATGCCGATATCCGGCAGTGCCGACGGCGAAGCGAACAGCGTTCTGCGTGTCCTGGTCATCGGCTTGCCAGACCCCGAGACCCAACTGGGGGATCAGTGCGCCGGTGGAGAGCTCGATGGTGGGGAGATCAGTACTCATCCCACCAGGCTAGGACGTGTCGTCCCGGGCTCCCTGCTGCGCCGGCTCGTCGAGCTCCGCTCGATGCGCCGGCTCGTCGAGCTCCGCTCGAGGCGAGGCCGTCGGGTCACGATGATCCGAGCCTCGGATGGGTGAGGAAGAACCGCCAGATCAGATCCGTCGCGTTCACCGTGCCACCGGTGCTGCCGGCACTACCCGCGCTGCCGAGGATCGAGGTTCCGCCCGGAGCGGGCCAGGCGTGAGTCCCGCCGCGGATGCGGTAATGGACGATGGCGGCGCCTGCCCGGGTGCACAGCCACGACATGCGGTCGACGGCCAGATTCACCGGCACGGTGATCGGCGCATCGACGCAGCCGTCGCGGGCCACCCAGCGATGCAGCCACTCCGGGGTCGACAGGTACCGCTCGCCGAATCGCCGGCCGCCCGCGTAGGAGATTGTGCGATCGGCGGTGCCGTGAAAATCGATCAGGGATATCGCGGGTCCCTGCCGAGGACAGCCCGCGACCGCTTCCAGGTAGACCGCTGCGTTCACCGTCGCGAAGCCGGCGAACCCCGACGGCATCCGGCAGGCGAGCATGGCGACGAATCCGCCGCCGTTGGATCGCCCGATGGCATAGGTCCGGGAGCGGTCGACGCACGCGCGGGCATGCAGGTCGCGGAGAAGCGCCTGCGTGAACGCGAGATCGTCGGCGCGCGGTGATGCATACGGAGCCCCCTGCCACGCGAAACGGTTGTCTGTCCCACGCAGTCCGGTGGGATACACCACGATCGCAGGCAGCGTCGACAGCCCGGTGTAGCTCTCGAACGGTGCGACGCGCTCCGCGTGACCGTGATAGGCGAGCACCAGTGGCACCGGTTGGCGCCCGCTGTAACCGAGTGGCACATGAATCCGGAACGTGCGTACCACACCACTGACCTTCACCGTTCGGATCACGGTGGCACCTGCTCGCATCGACGAACCGGCACACCCGGCGACCTGCTGCGTCAGAGGAACCCCCGGAGCCGCCGGTGATGGCGCGATGAGTCCGAACGAGGTGACCATCACGACGATGGCGCAGACGAGAGCGAGCCGTCGCCGGGCGCGAGGTCGGGTGGCGGACATCGCAACAGAATAGGGCCTGGGGCGACCGTGCGGGCCGCAGTCGCCAGGTCTGCCGATTCGACTCGGAAGCCGCGCTCATCTGACATCCTTGGCCCGTGCCTGAGCGCGCGGCCGGCCACCGAGCGGCCATCGCATCGATCGTCGTGTTGTCGGCGACGCTGCTTGCATCCCTGCTGCCGGGCGCGATGGTCGCCTCGACCGGCCACGCGCAACCGATATCGCCCGTCGTCGCGGCCCCAGCACCGCTGCCGCGGGACTTCGCGTGGGGTGTCGCCTCGTCGGGATTTCAGAGTGAAGGCTCGTCACCGGACAGCAACTGGATGCGCTTTGTCGCATCGGGTCGCACACACGACCGGATCGGGAACTCGGTGGATTTCCGGCACCGCTACCGTGCGGACATCGCGCTCGCCGCGTCACTCGGGGTGAAGGTCTACCGCGTCGGTGTCGAGTGGGCGCGTGTCGAGCCGCGGCCGGGCGTCGTCGACCGAACCGAATTGGCCTACTACGACGCGATGATCGGCTCGATCGTCGCGGCCGGGATGCGTCCGATGATCACGCTCGACCACTGGGTCTACCCGGGATGGGTGGCCGACCGCGGGGGATGGGCGAACCCGTCCACCCCGGCGCTGTGGTTGCGCAACGCGCGTCGCGTCGTGGACCGGTACTCCCGCTATCACCCGATCTGGATCACCATCAACGAGCCGTTCTCCTACGTGACGAACGAGATCAAGATCGGAGCGCTGGCGGCGTCGGCGGCGCCGATCATGATCGACCGGCTGGTCGCGGTCCATCGCGCGATCTATCGGCACATCCACCGGCGCGACCCCGGCGCGATGGTGTCGTCGAACGTCGCCTACATCCCGACGGTCGAACCCCTTCTCGACACCGGGTTCGTCGATCGTGTGGCCGGCACCCTCGACTTCATCGGCATCGATTACTACTACTCGATCTCGCCTGCCGACACGGGTGCCTGGCATGCCGCGGTCGATGAACAGTGGCTCGCGCCGGTGTCCGCCGACGGCCTGTATTACGCCTTGCGTTCCTATGCGCGCCGCTATCCCGGTAAGCCCCTCTACGTCGTCGAGTCCGGGATGCCGACGCGCGACGGCACCCCGCGGCGCGACGGCACCCCGCGGCGCGACGGCTACCGTCGCGCCGATCATCTGCGCGACCTGGTCTACTGGTTGCAGCGGGCCCGGGGCGCCGGCATGAACGTGATCGGGTACAACTACTGGAGTCTCACCGACAACTTCGAGTGGGGAAGCTACACACCGCGATTCGGTCTCTACACAGTGGACGTCCGGACCGACCCCACACTGACGCGCCGCCCGACCGGCGCCGTCGCAGCCTATCGGCGGATAACCGGCGACAACGGGGTGCCGAGCACGTATCGGCCGACCCGCCCGGCCGAGTTCTGTTCGCTGGCCGCGGCGCCGTCGAGTTGCACCGAACCCGTGCGGTGAAAACCGCCGACAGAGAAGGAGGACGGCCGTGGCCAGAACCGTGCTGCCCGTGAAACCGGTGGTCGAGGCCTTGACCACCGAATGGGCGACCCTCGACGAGGTGGTGTCGGCGTTGTCCGACGAGCAGTGGGACATTCCGTCGGTGCTGCCCGGCTGGACGGTGGCCGACGTCGTCGCGCATGTGATCGGCACCGAGAGTCTTCTCGCAGGCCGCGACGTCGAGTCGACGCGGGATGTGGCCGCGCTCGAGCACGTCCGCAACCCCATCGGCGAACTCAACGAGCGGTGGCTCGACCACTTCCGCGGGTCGTCGCGGTCCGAGGTGATGAGCGCCTTCCGCGAGATCATCGCGGTCCGAACGGACGCACTGACGGCGATGACACAGGAGGAGTTCGAGGCCGACGCCCTGACGCCGGCGGGTCCGGACACCTATGGCCGGTTCATGCGAATCCGGGTGTTCGACTGTTGGATGCACGAGATCGACATCCGCGACAGTACGGACGGGTCCGCGCCGTCGGACCCGGTGGCGGCCACCATGGCCCTGACCGAGATCGCGTCGTCGATGCCGTTCGTCGTGGGAAAGCGCGCCGGTACGCCGAAAGGGTCGTCGGTGCTGATGAGGATCGGTGGCATCGCGCCGCGGGAGATCCGGATCGTCGTCGACGACCGTGCATCGGCGATCGACCAGTTCCCCGACGGCGATGAGTCGGCCGACGTGATCCTGACCCTGGACTGTGTGGACCTTGCGCGCCTGGCGGGCGGTCGAAAGAGCGCCGACCCGGGTCGTGTCGTGGTCGAGGGCGACCGGCAGATCGGCGAGGCGATCGTCGGCAACCTCGACTACGTGATCTGAGTACGTGTCGGCGACCGCTGCAATCGAACGTGTTGTCGACGGTTGCTTCGCCTTCTGGATCCGGGAATTCACACCAGGAAACCGGATGTAGCCCGATTGATCGACAGGTCGTCGATGTGGATGCCGCCGCGCCGGTCAGCGGGCCGGCCCCGCATCGGTGAGAACCGAGCCCGACCCGAAGTCCAGCGCTTTTCGCCCGGCCAGGATCTGCGCCGGTTGGGGATCGCTCAGCAGCGTGCGGACCAGCTCGGAGGTGGCCTCGACCGGGCGGTCGCCGGCCGCCAGGACGATGTTGCCGGTTCGGCGTCCCTTGAGCATCGCGGCGTCGGCAATCAGGGAGACGTGATCGAAGACGGACGCCGCCGTGGACACCTCCGCCCGCGCCAGTGTGAGGTCTCGGTTGTCACCGCAGTTCGCCAGGTAGACGCCTCCCGGCGCAAGGACCCGGCGGACCTGTTCGATGAACTCACGCGACGTCAGATGGCGTGGCGTGCGCGTCGCCACAAAGGCATCCCGGACGATCACGTCACGCGTCTGCTCGGTCAGCGAGCTGAGCACCTCCCGGGCGTCACCGACGCGGATGCGGAGTCGCGGGGCTCGCGGCAGGTCGAACCATTCGCGCGCCAGGCGTGCCAACTCGGCGTCGATCTCGACCGCGACCTGTCGCGATGCGGGATAACGATCCGCGAGGTACCGCGGCAGCGCACACGCCGCCGCGCCGAGATGCAACACCCGAAGTGGGGCGTCGGTGTCGTATCGGTCGCCGATCACCGCTGCCATCTGCCGCATGTACTCGAAGTCGAGTACGCCGGGGTCGGGATGGATGTGTGAACTCTGCGCGCCGTTGATGGTCAGCAGCCACCCGCCGGCAATGGTGTCGCGGGTCAGCTCGGCCACGCCGGTGTCGATCGTGTGCTTGCCGGCGACGGGTTCTGCGCGGGTTCGGGCCATCGCGATGAGTCTAGGGCGTGCAGCCGGCGCCGGACCGGCCCTCACCCGCCACTACGATCGCCGTGTGTCCGCCATTCACCGCAACGATCACCGTCGTCCGCGCCGCGGCGGGCAACGCGGGGTGGGTGTCGCGCTGGGGCTGCTCACGGGCTTCGTCGCCGACGGTGTGCTCGGTGACCCTCGGCGATACCACCCCGTGGCGGGTCTGGGGCGCGGTGCAGCCCGCGCCGAGCAGCTCCTCTACCGGGATTCGCGACTCGCCGGAACGATCTTCACGGGGATCTGCGTGGGCACCGGTTGGATGACCGGCTCCCTCGCCACGCGCGGCCGGACCACTCCCATGGTGGTCGCCGTGACCGCGGTCACCACCTGGGCCGTGCTCGGGGGTACGACCCTGGTCGGGGTGGGCGAGGCGATGGCCGATTCGCTGGACGCCGACGACCTCGAGGCGGCCCGCGATCTGGTGCCGAGTCTGTGCGGTCGTGATCCGCAGGCGCTCGACGCAGCGGGTGTCGCGCGCGCCGCGCTCGAATCGATCGCGGAGAACACCTCCGACGCGACGGTGGCGCCACTGTTCTGGGGCGCCGTCGCCGGTGCACCCGGCCTCATCGCATATCGCACCGTCAACACGCTCGACGCGATGGTGGGATATCGCAACGCCCGGTACTCGAGATTCGGATGGGCCGCCGCGCGGCTCGACGATCTGGCAAATCTGATGCCCGCACGCGTCACCGGTCTGCTCGTCGTCGTGCTCTGCGATGCGCGGCGGCGGGCCGCAGCGGCGTGGCTGCGCGATGCCCGGCATCATCCGAGCCCGAACGCCGGCGTCGTCGAATCGGCGTTCGCGGGTGCTCTCGGAGTGACGTTGGGCGGCCGCACCGTGTACCCGCACGGTGTCGAGGACCGGCCCCGGCTGGGCGGCGGGCCGTCCCCGGGTACTGCGGATCTACGTGCGGCGGTTCGACTCTCACGTGCCGTGCAGGTCGGTGCCGCGGTGGGCGCGGTGGCGCTGCGGGTGGCGCTCAGCCGCCGTAGCGGTCGGTGAGTTTGGCTCGTACGTCCGCCGATGCCGCATCGGCGTCGGGTCCGCTGCCGATCTGGCCGCGTTGTCGTGAGCTGGAGTCGGTGCCGGCATCGCGCAGGTCGGCGCGGATGCGCTCACGCCGTTTTCGTGCGGCTGACGTCGCGTGATCGTGTGCGTGCAGCGCGCCGCCGCCCTCGACCTCGACCCCGGAATCGGTTCTGGTGTCGGTGGCCGATTCGGTGGCGGGGCGTCGACGCTGGCGGATCTCGGAGTAGATGAAATAGCCGGCACCGAGCGGGGCCATGATGCCGAACGCCAGCCACTGCAGCCCGTAGGACAGGTAGGGGCCGGATTCCAGTTGTGGCAGCGGGATCTCGCCGAGCGAACCCGGCTGGTCGGGGGAGAGTTGGAGGTAGAACGGGTCGAGCGAGGTGTCGATGGCTCGGCCGACCTCGGCGGGGTCGATCGTGTAGACGGCCATGGCGCCGGCCTCGTCGTGTGCGCCACGCCCCGGCGAGGTGCCCTCGCTCTTGCGGATGCGGGCATCGATGGTCGTCTGGCCGGATGGGGCGGCGGGAATGGCCGGCAGCGTCCCCTGATCGGGCCGGACGTATCCGCGATCCACGAGGACCACTCGGGAGCCGTCGTCGAACGGGGTGAGGACCTCGACGGCCGGACGTTCCTCCACCGAGCGAAGGCGGACCAGGACTTGTTTGTCGGGTAGGTACCGCCCGGTCAACGACACCTCACGCCACTCCGTGGACGGCTCGAACGCCCGACCTGCGGGAGCCACATCGGCGATCGGCAGGGGAGCCTGCGACACCGCCGACTTGATCAGCGCGTTGCGTTGCTCCGTCGCCGTGTTCTTCCCCAGTTGCCACGGCGCCAGCAGCATGAAACACATCGCCGCGAACGCGACGACCACCACGCCGAGGGCGAGCCACCCCGGGCGCAGGAACGTCCGCAACACATGCACACCTCAACGGTACCGAGGTGGCAAAGCCGCCCCGACCCGGCCTTCGGCTGTTGGGCGCCAGAGCAAGGTACCGTTGTCGCAATGCGAGACTTCCTGTGTCGGACGTGTGGTCAGCGTCTGTCCTTCGAGAACAGCCTGTGCCTGCACTGCAAGAGTGCGTTGGGATTCTGGCTGCCCACCCGGTCCATCCACGTCCTCGACAAGGATGGCCGGGTCAAGGTCGACGGCGAGCTGCTCGAGCGGTGCGCCAACAACAAAGTGGCGCAATGTAATTGGCTGGTCAAGTGGACCGGCCTGCCGCAGATGTGCACGTCGTGCCGCCTGACTCGGACACGTCCGGCCGACACCGACGCGGAAGCGATCGTGGAATTCGGCCGTGCCGAGACCGCGAAGCGGCGGGTGATCCTGGAACTCGACGAGCTGGGCCTGCCGATCCGCGACCGTGACGAGGATCCCGACATCGGGCTCGCTTTCGACCTCTTGTCGAGTTCGGATGAGTCGGTCGTCACCGGACACGCCAACGGTGTGATCACCTTGGATCTCGCGGAAGGCGACGACGTGCACCGCGAGCAGATGCGGGTGGAACTCGAGGAGCCGTATCGCACCGTGCTGGGACACTTTCGGCATGAGATCGGGCACTATTACCAACTCGTACTGATCGACGAGGACAAGCGTCCCGAGTTCGAGAAGCTGTTCGGCAACCCCGACGAGGACTACCAGGCGGCGTTGGACCGTCACTATTCGCAGGGGGCACCGGACGGCTGGCCGCAGACCTTCGTGTCGTCCTACGCCACCATGCATCCCGCCGAGGACTTCGCCGAGACGTTCGCGCATTACCTGCACATCCGGGACACGCTCGACACGGCGGCGGCCTTCGCGATGGCGCCGGCCGGGTCGACCATCGACAGCGCACTACCCGGCGATGTCGGATTCGAGCGTCTCATCGAGTGGTGGCTCCCGCTGACCTGGGCGCTGAACCAGATCAACCGGTCGATGGGCCATCCCGACCTGTATCCGTTCGTCCTGCCGGAGAAGGTGCTCGAGAAGGTCAGGTTCGTGCACAACCTGGTGCTGCCGGCCTGACCGTCCTCAGCGGTTCTCGAGGGCCGCCTGCACCCATGCGAGCAGACCGGGGACGGCCGCCTCGATCTGCTCGCGGGTCAGCTCGAAGTCCTCACTGCCGCCGTAGTACGGGTCGTTGAGGTCGAGTTCGTCCGGGCCGGCGGCGGGGTCGAAACTACGCAGCAGGCGCACCCGGTCGCCGAGACGCTTGCGCTCGAGATCACGGACGTGCCCGGAGTCCATCGCGACCAGCAAGTCGGCGTCGAAGTGCTCTGGTGAGAGCTGGGCCGCCACATGGGCATCCGAGTATCCGTGCGCGAGCAGTTCGGTGCGCGCTCGGTTGTCTGCGGGCTCGCCGGTGTGCCAGCCGCTGGTACCGCAGCTGTTCACCAGGACACGCTCGCTCAACCCCGCGTCGTCGAGCGCCGACCGGAAGATGTTCTGTGCCATGGGCGACCGGCAGATGTTGCCGGTGCACACGAAACACACGTGCAGTTGATCAGACACCAAGTACCTCGCGCAGATGTGCAATGGACCCGACAGACCAGGTCGCCGAGCCGTCCTCCCCATCCAGAGCGTAGCCCCAACGCACCAGGACCGCTGGAATCCCGAACAGAGCTGCGCCTTCGATGTCGTGAGAACGGTCACCGATCATCACCACGGGGGCCCCGGTCACATGGGCGACGGGGTCGGCGTCGATGCCGAGTCCGTCGAGCGCATGTGCGATCACGTCCGACTTGGCGCGCCGCCGACCGTCGTCGCTCGCGCCGGCGATGACGGCAAAATGCTGCGCCAGTCCGAAGTGACTCAGGATGGCCCGGGCGGTGTTCTCGTTCTTCGACGTCGCCACCGCGAGGGTTCGTCCGGAACCGCGCAGGTCCGCGAGTACCTCGCCCATTCCGTCGAACACCGAGTTCTCCAGCCAGCCCACATCGGTATACCGCTCGCGGTATGCGCGCATCGCCGCGTCGGCCGTGGCGGCATCCATGCCGAGAGTGGTCAGCGTGTCGATCATCGGCGGGCCGGCGATCCCGGCGACGACGTCCGGTTCGGGTTCCGGGGCGCCGATCGTGGCAAGGGCGTGGCGGAAACTGTTGGCGATGCCGGCGAAGCTGTCGGTGATGGTGCCGTCGAGATCGACGAGCAGAACGGTCGACGGATCGGCAGGGTCGACGCGTGATGGTGTGAGATCGGCTGTTTCAGGCGTGTCGGTCACTGTTCCATCGTGCACGTAGGCTGGTGATTTATGACATCGGGGCTGTTCGCACGGGAGCGTCACGGCGATGCCGACGCCGAACCGGGGCTCATCGACTTCGCGGTCAACGTGCGGGGCGGTCCTCCCGACTTCCTGCGGGATGCGCTGGCCACCCGGCTTGCGGACCTGGCCCACTATCCGTCGGCCGCCGACGAGGAGCGGGCCATCTCCGCGGTGGCCGAGGCGCACGGCCGTCGTGGGAACGAGGTGCTCCTGCTGGCCGGGGCCGCCGAAGGGTTCGAGTTGCTGCCGCGGCTGCGCCCGCGGCATGCCGCGCTGATCCAGCCGTCGTTCACCGAGCCCGAGCTCGCCTTGCGCGCCGCGGGCGTGCCGATCACCGACGTGGTGCTGCCGCCGCCGTTCGAGCTCGCTTCCGCCGACGTCCCGGTCGATGCCGACCTGGTGGTCCTGGGTAATCCGACGAACCCGACGTCGGTGCTCCATCCGGTTGCCGCGATCGAGCGACTTCGCAGGCCGGGCCGCACGGTGGTGGTCGATGAGGCCTTCGCCGACATCACCCTCGATGCGACAGATGGTCGGCACGAACCGGCGTCGATCGCCGGCGAGGCTGCCACCGATGTCATCGTCATCCGCAGTGTGACAAAGACATTCGGGCTCGCCGGGCTACGCGCCGGGTATCTCCTCGCTCATCGGGATGTCATCTCGCGGCTCACCATCGGCCGTCGTCCGTGGCCGCTGGGCACGCTCGCGTTGACCGCACTGACCGAATGCATGGGCTCGATGGGGCAGAAGTACGCACAGACGCAGGCGCGTCGTGTCGCCGAGGACCGCGCGGAGATGGTTGCGCGGCTGACCCGTGCCGGGATCGAGGTCAGTGTCACGCCGTCGGCGTCCTATGTGCTCATCACGCTGCCGAACGCGCTCGAGCTGAAACAGCGGCTGCGGGGCAGGGGTTTCGCGGTCCGCAGCGCCGCCAACTTCGTCGGCCTCGACGACTCGCATGTTCGGCTGGCGGTACGTGATCCCGCCACCACCCAGACCCTGATCGACACGATCGTGGAACTACGAGAGGAGATCCGACGATGACGGCAACCGTCGCCGAAGTGATCGGTGTACTCGACCACGCGTATCCGCCGGCGCTGGCCGAGCCCTGGGATTCGGTGGGACTGGTCTGCGGGGACCCCGGTGAACCCGTCGAGTCGGTCCTCGTCTGTGTCGACGTCACCGATGACGTCGTCAGCGCCGCCCTGGACGTCGGCGCACAGCTCATCGTCGCCCACCATCCGTTGTTGCTGCGCGGGGTCGACTCGGTGGCCGCCGACACCGCCAAGGGGCGCATCGTGCACCGCCTGATCCGTTCCGGGACAGCTCTGTTCACCGCTCACACCAACGCCGACAGCGCACGCCCGGGTGTCTCGGATGCGTTGGCCGAGGTGCTGGGGGTGCTCGACACCGTCCCCATCGAGCCGAAAACGGCGGCCCCGTTGGACAAGTGGGGAGTGATGGTGCCGGAGGGCAACGCCGAACAGGTCACTGAGGCGATGTTCGCCGCCGGGGCGGGATCGATCGGGGAGTACCGCGACTGCTCGTGGTCGGTGGTGGGCAGCGGTCAGTTCGAGGCGACCGATGCCGCGAACCCCACGATCGGTGACATCGGGGAGCGCACCCGGGTTGACGAGGAACGCGTGGAGATGGTCGCCGCGAGGGGACTGCGACAACGGGTGCTGTCGGCATTGCGAGGTGCTCACCCGTATGAGGAGCCGGCCTTCGACATCCTCGAGTTGGCCGACACCGCAACCGACGTCGGACTCGGTCGGATCGGGCGCTTGGCCGAGGCGACGACGGTGGGTGTGTTCGCCGAACGGGTTGCGACCCGGCTGCACAGTCCGTCCGGTGTGCGCATCGCCGGTGACCCGGGTGCGGTGGTCGAGACGGTCGCCGTCTGCGGGGGTGCCGGGGACTCGTTACTCGACGACGTGACCGCCGCGGGCGCCGATGTCTACGTGACCGCGGATCTGCGCCATCATCCCGCCGACGAGAGTCGTCGCCGAGGAGGCCCGGCGCTCATCGACGCGGGTCACTGGGCGACCGAATTCCCGTGGTGCTCTCAGGTGTCGCGCATGCTGGCCGACCGACTCGATGTCAGCGTGACGGTGCATCGCGAACCCACCGACCCGTTCGCTGTGGTCACACGATCCTGAGCGCTTGGACCAGCGCGTCCCCGGACGCGTACCGTATGGGAGACCTGCCGTCGAGTGGGTCGCAGGCCGGGGAGGGCCCCGTGGTCGGGGTGGTTTCCGTGACAACAGCACAGAGGATGAGGCACTGGTGACGACAGCAGAGCATGTTGACGAACGATGGAGGTGGGCACGGTGAAGGTAGACGCCGGGACACAACGACAACTCCTCGATCTCGCCGATGTCGACGCCGAACTCGCCCGGATCGAGCATCGCCGGACCCACCTTCCCCAGGACGCCGAGATCGCGGAACTCGACAAGCGCCTGGACGTGGCCCGCGACGACATGGTCCGCGCCGAGATCTCCGCGGAGGACCTCACCCGCGAATACCGTCGAATGGAGGGCGAGGTCAACGGCATGTCCTCGCGCGAGGCCAAGGATTCGGCACTGTTGACGGCGGGCGGGCTGGCCCCCAAGGCGCTGTCGGAACTGCAGCACGAACTGTCGGGACTGGCTCGACGGCGGGCCTCGATCGAGGACGACATGCTCGCCGTGATGGAACAGCAGGAAGCGGTCGACACCGAGAAGCAGCGCGCGGCCGCGACCGTCGAACACCTCGACGACGAATTGGTTCGCGTACGCGAGACGCGGGCCGCGGCGATGAGCGAGGTGGAGGCCGACCAGGAGGCTGCGGCGGCGCGTCGGGCGGCGATCGTGGGCGACATCGCCCCCGAACTGCTGGCCATCTACGACAAGCAGCGTGCGTCCGGCCGCGTCGGGGCGGGGTTGCTGCGCGCCCGCCGATGTGGTGCCTGCCGAATGGAACTCGACCGCGGGACGATCGCGTCGATCGCCGCCAAGGAACCCGAGGACGTGGTGCGCTGTGAGGAGTGCGGTGCGATCCTGATCCGGACGTCGGAGTCGGGACTCTAGTGGCCACCTCCGTCGCGGCCGACGAGAAGGCTCCGAGCTGGCAGGGCCAGCGCCAACTTCCCACCCGGTTGCTGCTGCTGCGGCACGGCCAGACGGCGCTGTCGGTGCAGCGGCGGTATTCGGGTCGGGGCAATCCGGATCTGACGGACGCCGGTATGGCGCAGGCGCAGGCCGCGGCGGCGCGACTCGGCGCTGCCTCCGACATCGCGGCGGTGATCGCCTCGCCGTTGCAGCGCGCCATGACCACGGCGCATTGTGTCGCCGAACGGTTGGGGATCGAGGTCGAGGTCGATGACGGGTTCATCGAGACCGACTTCGGTGCGTGGGAGGGATTGACCTTCACCGAGGCCGCCGAACGAGACCCGGAGCTGCATGCCCGATGGCTGGCCGACACCGAGGTCCCCGCTCCGGGTGGCGAGAGTTTCGCGCAGGTGGCGCAGCGGGTGCTCGACGCGAAACAGTCGCTGCTGGACCGCTACCCGGGCCGCACGCTTCTCGTGGTCTCGCACGTCACCCCCATCAAGTTGCTGCTGCGTGATGCGCTCGCGACCGGACCCGAACTGCTGTTCCGCCTGCACCTCGATCTCGCGTCGCTGTCCATCGCGGAGTTCTATCCGGACGGCGGCTCCGTGGTGAAACTCGTCAACGACACCGGACACCTCGCCTGACGGTCGGCCACCCACCGCTATCCTGTGTGAGCGAACGAGTCGGCCGGGCGGCCGCGGCGCGCGGAACGACCCGGTTCTCCGGGTACGCCGCCGTCGAGGAAAGTCCGGACTCCACACAGCAGGGTGGTTGTTAACGGCAACCCGGGGTGACCCGCGGGACAGTGCCACAGAAAACAGACCGCCGCCGCGTACCGGTTCCTCGGGAATCGGGGGTGGCGGTAAGGGTGAAACGGTGCGGTAAGAGCGCACCAGCGACACGGGTGACCGCGTCGGCTTGGTAAACCCCACCCGGAGCAAGGCCGAAGCGCGCATCGCGGGTGACCGCGGGTGCGCGTGCGCGGGTGTTCGAGGGCTGCTTGCCCGAGCCCGCGGGTGGGCCGCTCGAGGTACCCGGCGACGGAGTACCCAGATGGATGGTCGCCGCCCGGTCTCACGACCGGGGACAGGATCCGGCTTACACGCCGGCTCGTTCGCCCTCATGTTGTCCGCCTGCCGACCGGCCCTGGTCGCCTACAGTCGGTGGGGTGCAGCACGTACTGTCGGTTCCCGATCTGGACTTCGATGCGGTTCGGACCGAACTCGGAGTGAGTGAGGACTACGGTGTCGCGGCTCAGGCAGAAGCTGATCATTGCCGCGACCGATACGCGGACGTGCGCGAGGACCGCACCGGCCTGCCGTTCGTCACCATAGATCCCCCGACCTCGCTGGACCTCGACCAGGCGGTCCACATCGTGGCCGACGACGACGGCTTCGAGGTGAACTACGCGATCGCCGACGTCGCCGCGCTCATCGAGCCGGAGGGGGCACTCGATCAGGAGAGCCGCCGTCGCGGCACCACGGTCTACTTCCCCGATCGGTCCGTACCGTTGCATCCGCGCTCGCTCTCGGAGGGTGCGGGCTCGCTGCTGCCCGAGCAGGCCAGGCCCTGCGTGCTCTGGACCATCCGGGTCACTCCGGACGGGGCGGTCGGGGCGGTCACCGTGCGCCGGGCGAGGATCCGGTCGGTGGCCAAACTCGACTACGCGGGCGTCGCACGCGATGCCGTCGCCGGTCGTCTCCACCCGTCGATCGCGGCGTTACCGGCGTTCGGGGAACTCCGGCAACGGGTGGCGCTCGATCGCGGCGCGGTGGAACTCGACCTGCCCGATCAGGAGGTGGTGAGCGACGGCGAGGCGTGGACGATCCGGCTCGCCCCGCACACCGACGCCGACATGTGGAACTCGCAGCTGTCGCTGCTGACCGGGATGTGTGCGGGTCAGATCATGTCGGACGCCGGCGTGGGACTGCTGCGGACCCTGCCGCCGGCCGAGGAGCGCTCGGTGGCCGCCCTGCGGGCGGCAGCCAGATCGCTGGACATCGATTGGCCTGCCGGGCTGTCGGTGGGGCGCTTTCTGGCCGGACTGCCCAAGGACGAACCGTCGACGCTGGCCCTCATGTCGGCAGGCGCGACACTCATGCGCGGCGCCGACTATCTCGTCCTGGATCCCGCGGAGGAGTCGCCCGCCTCAGATCGGATGCGGCACGCTGCGATCGGTGGTGTCTACGCGCATGTGACGGCCCCGTTGCGCCGGCTCGGCGACCGGTTCGCGACGGAGGTCTGCCTGGCTGTGACGTCGGGCAGTCCGGTCCCCGATTGGGTCTCTCGCGCACTGCCCACGCTGCCGAAGATCTTGCGGTCGGCGGACTCGCTCGCGTCGGCGGCCGACCGTGCGAGCATCGACCTCACCGAGGCCGTGCTCCTGGCGGGGCGGGTGGGGCAGAGCTTCGACGCGGTGGTGGTGCACGCGGCGACCGAACATCGCCCGGCCCAGGTGTTCCTCACCGAGCTCGCCGTGATCGCCCCGTGTGAGGGCAACCCCGAGCAGGGGTATCGCCTGTCGGTCGTGCTGACCGAAGCCGATCCGCACGCCCGCCGGGTGCGATTCGCCCCGTCACCGTGATCACGGGCGGGTCCCCAACCGGTTCTTTCCGCCGGCTCCGCACTCGTCCGGCTGAAACTTCGCTCGGATGAATCAGTAAGCAGCGGAAGAACTTTGGGGATGGGTCACAGACCCTTGGCGGCCTTCCGGTAGGCGTCGAGTGCCCGATGTGCGTCGGTCTCCTGCCGCGCATCGATCCGGCCGAGCGCGAACATGTCCGCACCCGAAAGGTTTCCGGAGGCGGCGATCTCGCTGAGGCGGCGGCGGTTGATCTGGGTGTCGTTGAAGTCTCCGAGCGCGGACTGGATGGACTTGGCGACCTTGGCCACCTTCTTGTGACGCTTCTTCTCCAACGGGGTGGCGGCGTCGGTGCTGTACCGCAGCCGCTTTGCCCTCTTGCGGATCTTGTGCAGCTGCTCGGTCCACTCCTCGGACCCCTCGGCGAGCGTGGCCAGCTTCTCTTGTGCCTTGCGGATGTGCTTGCGGTTTCGCGCAATCGCGCGATCCACGGCGATGCTCGCGTCGAGTTCTGCGTCCGGCCCCGGCGGCGGTGAAGCGATGAGTTCATCGATGGCGTCGAGCAACCTGAAGTAGCGATCCGAGTTCATCGCGCCATGTGCCGCCTTGATCGCGTGATCATGGATGGCGGTCTCGCTGCCGGCGAGTTCGGCGATGAGCGCCGGGGAGGCGTTCTCGGCGCGGAGCACGGCGTCGTCGAGGGCCAGCTGCACTTCGGAATCGCGGGCATCACCGAGTATCCGCGCCAGCAGCTTGAGTTCGTTGCTCAGATGGTCGGTCCGATCGGCGTCGAGGACCGTCGGGAAGCCGGAGAAGACGCTGCGCAGGCGGCGGCAGGAGACCCGCATCTGGTGCACGGCATCATCGGCGTCGATTCGCACCAGCGGGTCATAGGTCAGCAACGAGTTCCGGTGGATGGCGATGTCGGTCACCACCAGCTCGATCGCGGTGGGACGCTTGCCGAGATGAGGTTCCACGACCGTCGGCGTCGCGCCGATCGCCCGGGCCAGCTTCGATGCCGACGACGGCTCCCGCCCGCCGGCGCCGCGCAGAAGTTTCTCGGCGGCCTTGAGCAGCCGGGTGTTGTCGGCATTGCCGAACAGTTCGAACTCCCATTCCGCCCACTCCTGGAAATGCCCGCCGGGTAGCAGCGACTGAGCGGTGACCAGATCTTCGGCGAACTCGGCGACCGGGCGACCGTCGGCGCCCTTGAGCCTGGTGACGGTTCGGGTGGTGGACAGTGCGGCGACCGGGATGAGCTTGCGGGTCCGGGTCAGGGCCACCACCGGCGTGATCAGTTCGGACGGCAGGTCGCCGTCGGCGGGTGCATCGTCGAAACCGACGTGCATCTCGCGCCGTGCGCCCACGGTTCCGGTCGGACGCTTGAGGTGCCATCCGGCATCGTGCCCGCCGGTGCGCCGGCGCATCGTGATCCGGTTGCCGGCCAGATCGAGGTTCTCGGTGTCGAAGTAGGTGGCGTCGAGCTGGAACGTCTCCGGCTCGTCGGCTCCGATCACTCCCGGCAGGACCCGTAGATCCGGTGCGGTGTGCCCCGCATCCACGTCGAACTTCAGCTCAACCTCGACCAGCTCGGATGCCGCCACCCATTCCTCCTGTCACGTGCCCGGGTGCGGTTGCACCGCACCCGGATCGTCCGTTCTGACGAGTCTAGAGACCGACAGGGCAACTAGAGCGGCCGGTCGGCGAACTCGTCCGTGGCGGTGATCAGGTGATGCTTGATCCCGGGTTCGAACGACGCGTGGCCGGCGTCATCGACGATGTGCAACGTCGCGCCGGGCCATGCCCGGTGCAGATCCCAGGCGCTGCGGGCCGGGCAGACGACGTCGTAACGTCCTTGCACGATGACACCCGGGATGTGCGCGATCCGGTCGATGTCCCTGATCAGCTGTCCGTCGTCGAGGAAGCCATGGTTGACGAAATAGTGATTCTCGATGGATGCGAACGCGAGGGCGAAACGCGGATCGCCCTCCTCCTCTGATTTCTTCGGGAGCAGATAGCTGGTCGCCTGCTCCCAGCCGGTCCAGGCGAGCGCGGCTTCTTGCGCAACGGATCGGTCGGGGGAGGTGAGCAGCCGGTGATACGCGGCGACGAGGTCCCCGTTGCGCTCCGCCTCGGGTATCGGCGCGAGGTAGGACTCCCACAGATCCGGGTAGATGTGGGCTGCACCGCCGTTGTAGTACCAGTCGATCTCACTGCGCCGCAGCAGAAAGATCCCGCGCAGCACGAGCTCGGTGACCCGGTCGGGATGAGTCTGCGCATAGGCGAGGCCGAGTGTCGAACCCCACGAGCCGCCGAACACCTGCCAGCGCCGGATGCCGAGGTGTTCCCGAAGCCGTTCCATGTCGCCGATCAGGCCGGCAGTGGTGTTGAGCGCCAGATCGGCGCCGTCGGCGATGTGTGGCCGTGACTTCCCGCAGCCGCGCTGATCGAAGAGCACGATGCGGTAGCGGTCGGGATCGAAGAATCGGCGCTGATCCGGCGACGTACCTCCACCGGGTCCCCCGTGCACGAACACCACCGGCTTGCCCTCGGGGTCACCGGAGGTCTCCCAGTAGATCTCCTGCCCGTCCCCGACGTCGAGGTGGCCGTGCTGGTACGGGTCGATTTCGGGATAGAAGTCGCGCATGGAGCAACCCTAATGCGAACAGCGGGCCGTTCCGATCACCGCGGGTCCGTCGAGCGGCTCGCGTTCACCGGAACAACCCACGTCGTTCGTGGTCGGTGCCGTGCGTCAGTAGCTGTGTTCGGGGGCCGGGAACGTTCCGCGACGGACCTCGTCGGCGTATTGCTCGGCGGCGGACCGCAATTGCGATCCGATGTCGGCGAAACGCTTGACGAACTTGGCGGTCTTGCCGTGGGTGAGTCCGGCCATGTCCTGCCAGACGAGGACCTGTGCGTCGGTTTCGTTGCCTGCGCCGATGCCGACCGTCGGGATGGTGAGTTTGCGGGTGATCTGGCCGGCGAGATCGGCCGGGACCATCTCCATCACCACGGCGAAGGCGCCGGCCTCCTGGACGGCGATCGCGTCGGCGACCAGCTGGTCGCCGGCGTCACCACGGCCTTGGACACGGTAGCCGCCGAGGCCGTTCACACTCTGCGGGGTGAAGCCGATGTGCGCCATGACCGGGATGCCCGCAGCGGTGAGTGTCGCGATCTGGTCGGCGACGCGTTCACCACCCTCGAGCTTGATCGCATGCGCGCCGGTCTCCTTGAAGATCTTCACCGCGGACTCGAGTGCCTGCTGCGGGCCGGCCTCGTAGCTGCCGAACGGCAGGTCGGCGACGACCAGGGCGTGCGGCGCACCACGGACCACGGCGCGGATCAGAGGGATGAGTTCGTCCACGCTCACCGGGATCGTGGTGTCGTAACCGAGGACGACGTTCGCCGCGGAGTCGCCGACCAGCAACACGGGGATCTCGGCGGCGTCGAAGACGCGAGCCGTCGAGTAATCGTAGCAGGTGAGCATCGACCACTTCTCGCCATCGGCCTTCATCTGGGCCAGATGCTGCACGCGAGTGGGGCGACGACGAAGAGAGGCGGAATCAGCCGTGACCGGGCCGGACGCGCCATACACCGAAGATTCGGACATCATTGTCTCTTTTCTGCCTCGAGTCCTGAACTGCAGGTACCCGGGTTGGGTTGGACACTGACATTGTGTCACCGGTCGGTGCGTGGATAAATGCTCGTGACCTGTGGTTTTTCTCACACATTGATCCGCTCCCGGCGTGGTTGCGACCGTAGGATCGCGCCATGGCGACCACAGCGGGCACCTGGCACGGCCGATGTGTGGTCGCCGTGATCGTCGCCGCGTCGGCGCTGGTGGGCTGCGACATCCATCCCGCGAACGGCGAGATCGGGTGGCATGCATGTGGTCCGTCCGACGGCGTCGATCGGGCCTCGATCGGTGCGGTGCCCGCAGCGGTGAGCCGGCGGCTGACGTGCGGACGCCTCGACGTCGCGCTCGACCCGGGTGACCCGGTGGCGGGCACCGTGAGCCTGGCCGTCGCGCGCCTGCGGGCACGTGGCCCGAGTCGTGGGGTGGTGGTGACCGATCCCGGTGGTCCGGGCCGGTCCGGAGTGCAGAATCTCGTCGGCTCGGCCACCGGACTGGCGGCCGACTCCGTGGCCGACAGGCACGACATCGTCTCCCTCGATCCGCGCGGCGTCGGCGCCTCGCGCCCGACGATCAGGTGTCGGACCGATGCCGAGCGGGACTCCGAACGGGCGATGGACTTCGGCGACCGATCGCCGGCGGGAATCGCGCGCATCGAGCGATATCGGCAGGAACTCGCACAACGCTGTCGTGAGCGTGTCGGTGCGGCATTTCTCGCGCGGGTCGGCACCGACTTCGTGGTGCAGGATCTCGATCACGTGCGCGCTGCGCTCGACGTCGACCAGATCTCGTTTGTGGGCCACTCGTACGGCACCCGGATCGGGATCGAGTACGCGCGACGTTTCCCGTCCCGGATCCGGGCGCTGGTCCTCGACGGGGTCGTCGACCCGGCCGAGGATCCGATCGACGCCGCGGTCGATCAACTGGCCGGTTTCCAGCACGCGTTCGATGCCTTCGCCGCCGACTGCGTCGGTCGGCCGTCGTGTCCGCTCGGCCAACGGACACAGAATTCGGTTGCGGTGTACCGCGAACTTCTGAGGCCGCTGATCACGGCACCGGTACGGGCGGGCGACCGCACCCTGTCGGCTGCCGATGCCGAGACCGGCACCGTCGCCGCGCTGTACCGGGAGTCGACGTGGTCGGACCTGGGTGCCGCGCTCACGTCCTTGGCCGCCGGCGACGGTTCGGGTCTGCTGCGCCTGGCCGACTCCTCTGAGGGCCGCGACCCCGACGGCCACTACGACCCGATGCAGGACGCCCTCCTGGCCATCGGTTGCGCCGACGAGACCCGGATTCCCGACCGCGCGCGCCACGACGAGTTCGACCGCCGAGCGCGGGTCGCGGCGCCGTTCCGTGACGACGCGCGCGGTACCGGGCGCGGGCCGGTGGGCGTGTGTGAGTTCTGGACACCGGCCGCGCAGTCGCCGGTGCCCGGCGGTCCGCCCGGAACCGGTCGGTTTCCGCAGGAGGTGCCACGCATACTCGTCGTCGCCGGCACCGGCGACCCGGCGACGCCATTCGCGACCGGAGCCCGATTCGCGTCGATGGTCGGAGCCGGATTCATCCGCGTGCTCGGCGATCGGCACTCCGCGGTCTTCACCGGCAATCGGTGCGTCGACACCGCCGTCGACGACTACTTGACCGATCTCACGGTGCCGCAGCTGCCTCTCACATGCTGAGATTCGATCTGCATAACCGCAGGAAGCAGAGTTCGACTTGTACATGTAACACGGATTTAACAGCGTACTTCTAATGTCCGGAGTCATGGATCGCCAAAAGGAATTCGTGCTGCGGACCCTCGAAGAGCGCGACATCCGATTCGTGAGGTTGTGGTTCACCGACGTTCTCGGCTATCTGAAGTCCGTGGCGATCGCACCGGCCGAGCTCGAGGGTGCGTTCGCCGAGGGTATCGGATTCGACGGCTCGGCCATCGAGGGGTTCTCGCGCGTCTCGGAGGCCGACACCGTCGCGAAGCCGGATCCGTCGACCTTTCAGATCCTGCCGTGGACCACATCGAGTGGACGTCATCACTCGGCGCGGATGTTCTGCGACATCGCGATGCCCGACGGCACCCCGAGCTGGGCCGACTCGCGGCATGTGCTCCGGCGCCAGCTGAACAAGGCCGCCGATCAGGGCTTCAGCTGCTACGTGCATCCCGAGATCGAGTTCTTCCTCCTCAAGGACGCGCCACTGGACGGGACCGTGCCGACTCCGGCCGACTCCGGCGGCTATTTCGACCAGGCCGTGCACGACGCCGCCCCCAACTTCCGCCGTCATGCGATCGAGGCGCTGGAGTCGATGGGCATCTCGGTCGAGTTCTCCCACCACGAGGGCGCACCGGGCCAGCAGGAGATCGACCTCCGCTATGCCGACGCACTGTCCATGGCCGACAACGTGATGACCTTCCGCTACGTGGTCAAGGAGGTTGCCATCGACGAGGGCACCTGGGCGACCTTCATGCCGAAGCCGTTCAGCGAACATCCCGGTTCGGCCATGCACACGCACATGAGCTTGTTCGAAGGCGACACCAACGCCTTCCACAACCCCGACGACCCGATGCAGCTGTCGGACACCGGCAAGAAGTTCATCGCGGGCATCCTGCACCACGCCAGCGAGATCAGTGCGGTCACCAACCAGTGGGTCAACTCGTACAAACGATTGATCCACGGCGGTGAGGCGCCCACGGCGGCCACCTGGGGTGGCGCGAACCGCTCGGCGTTGGTCCGCCTGCCGCTCTACACGCCGAACAAGGCGTCGTCGCGACGGATCGAGGTCCGCAGCCCCGACTCGGCATGCAACCCGTATCTGACGTTCGCGGTGCTGCTCGCCGCCGGCCTCAAGGGCATCTCCGAAGGGTACGAGCTGCCCGAGGAGGCCGAGGACGATGTGTGGGCGCTGACGCCCGCCGAGCGACGGGCGATGGGTTACCGCGAACTGCCGGGCAGCCTCGCCGAGGCGCTGGGAGAGATGGAGAAGTCCGAGCTCGTCGCCGAGGCCCTCGGAGAGCACGTATTCGACTACTTCCTGCGCAACAAGTGGACCGAATGGACCAACTACCGCAGCCTGGTCACGCCCTACGAGCTGAAGAGCTACCTGCCGCTGTAACGCGTCCTCACGCGGGGGTGCCCTGACGGAGAGGTTGGCGGTGGCGCCCGCTACCTTTTGGGTGTGACTTCACTTCGCGGACGCGGCCGCGTCCCCAGCGCCGGGCGGCTCGGGCTGCTCGAGAAGACAGCGCCGGGCCACCTCTCGGAGCTGGAGTGGGACAACGACGATTCGGTCGACGTCCTGTGGGCGCTGTCGCGCGCCCCGGACGCCGATCTGGCGTTGCGTGCGTTGATCCGGATCAAGGGCATGGTGGCCGACGACTGGGCCGAGATCGACCAGCTGATCCGTACGGACACGACCTTTCGTGGCCGACTGTTCGCCGTCCTCGGTGCATCGGACGCGCTCGGCGACCACCTGGTCGCCGAACCCGGGAGCTGGCGACTGCTGACGCGTCCGGACCTCCCGACGGTCGAGGAGATGAACGAGCGGATGCTCGCGTCCGTCGGCGCGACGCCCGAGCCCGGAGAACTCGACAAGGGCAACAAGGTCTACCGGGCCGTCACCACCGGCCCCAAGGCGATCGTTGCGCTTCGGATCGCGTACCGGAACCTGTTGCTGGAGTTGGCAGCTCACGACGTCGCCGCGACCGTGGAAAACGAGCCGGTAATCTACCTGCCGCAGGTCGGTGCGTTCCTGGCCGATGCCGCCGACGCGGCCCTGACCGCCGCTCTGTCCGTCGCGATCACCGAGGTCTGCGGCGACAAACCTCTTCCCGTGCGGCTGGCGGTCATCGCGATGGGCAAATGCGGTGCGCGTGAACTCAACTACGTCAGCGACGTCGACGTCGTATTCGTCAGCGAACCCGCCGACGGCGTGTCGGCACGCATTGCCGGCGAGTTGATGCGGGTCGGATCGCTGGCGTTCTTCGAGGTCGACGCCGCGCTGCGACCCGAGGGCAAGGCCGGCGCGCTGACCCGCACGCTCGACTCGCACGTCGCCTACTACCGGCGCTGGGCGAAGACGTGGGAGTTCCAGGCGCTGCTCAAGGCCCGTCCGATGACCGGCGACATGCAACTCGCCGACGACTACATCGCCGCGCTCGATCCGATGGTGTGGGCCGCCGCGGAGCGCGAGGATTTCGTGCCCGAGGTGCAGGCGATGCGTCGCCGCGTCGAATCCCTCGTACCGGAGGAGCTGCGCGAGCGCAACCTGAAGCTCGGCAGCGGCAGTCTGCGTGATGTCGAGTTCGCCGTCCAGCTGCTCCAGATGGTGCACGGCCGCGTCGACGAGGAGATCCGCACCAAGGCCACGGTCGATGCACTCACCGCATTGACCGCCGGCGGATACGTCGGGCGCGACGACGGAGCGAATCTCAATGCGTCCTATCAGTTCCTGCGCGCACTCGAGCACCGACTGCAATTGCAGCGGCTGTCGCGCACCCACCTGCTGCCCGCATTCGACGATGTCGACAACATGCGCTGGCTCGCACGCGCGGCGCACATCCGTCAGGAGGGGGAGTTCGATCCGACGGCGGTGCTGCGTGAGGAGCTCAAGCGACAGAAGGCCCGCATCCGCCGACTGCACGAGAAGCTCTTCTATCGTCCGCTGCTCAATGCCGCGACCCGGTTCAACAGCGACGAGCTGACGCTGACCGACAAGTCGGCCGAACGCCGCCTTTCCGCTCTCGGCTACGCGAAACCCGAACGCGCGCTGAGTCATATCCGAGCATTGGCGTCGTCGCCGGGGCGGCGTGGGCAGATCCAGCTGCTGATTCTTCCGTCGCTTCTGGAGTGGATCGGCAACACCCCCGATGCCGACGCGGGGCTCCTGAACTACCGCCGCCTGTGCGACGTCATGGATGACGCGGAGTGGTTCATCCGGCTGCTGCGCGACGACGGTGTCGTCGCCGAACGGTTGATGCATGTGCTCGGTACCTCCGAGTACATCGCCAACCTGCTGATGCGTTCGCCGGAGGTGATCCATCTCTACTCGGACGGCACCAACGGCCCGAAGCTGCGTGAGGTCGATCCGCGCGACGTCGCCAAAGGGCTCATCGCGTCGACCGTTCGCCAATCAGACCTGAAACGCGCCGTGGCGGCGGCGCGTTCGCATCGGCGCTTCGAGCTCGCCCGGATCGCATCCGCCGACATCCTGGGAATGATGAACGTCCCCGAGGTGTGCGCTGCGCTGTCGAGCGTGTGGGCTGCGGTGTTGAACGCGGCCCTGACCGTCGTCATCGCGGAGTCCGAGCGCGACCGCGGCGAACCCGCCCCGGCCCGGATCGCGGTGATCGGGATGGGTCGCCTCGGCGGCGGCGAACTGGGGTATGGCTCGGACGCCGATGTGCTCTTCGTGTGTCAGCCGCAGCCGGGCGTGAACGAGGCGGCGGCGGTCCGCTGGTCCCAGACGATCGCGGAGAAGGTCCGCTCGATGCTGGGCTCCCCGAGCGAGGATCCCCCGCTCGAGGTCGACACCGGACTACGCCCCGAAGGGCGCAACGGGCCGGTCGTCCGGACGTTGGCCGCCTACGCGGCCTACTACGAGCAGTGGGCGCAGCCCTGGGAGATCCAGGCGTTGCTGCGCGCTCATCAGGTTGCGGGCGACGACGATCTCGGTGTCGAGTTCCTCCACATGGCCGACCGGATCCGCTACCCGGCAGGAGGGGTGTCGGCGGAGGCGGTGAAGGAGATCCGCCGGATCAAGGCCCGTGTCGACTCCGAGCGATTGCCGCGCGGTGCCGATCCGGCGACCCATACGAAGCTGGGTCGCGGTGGGCTCGCCGACGTCGAATGGACCGTGCAGCTCATGCAGTTGCGGTACGCGCATCGATACGAATCCCTCCACAACACGTCGACGTTGCAGTCGCTCGATGCGATCGGCGCGCTGGAACTGCTCGGCGAGAACGACGTAGCGCTCCTCAAGGAGGCGTGGCTGACGGCCACCCAAGCGCGTAACGCCCTGGTATTGGTGCGGGGCAAGCCGGTCGATCAGCTCCCGGCGCCCGGCTCGCAGCTGCGTGCAGTGGCCTATGCCGCGGGCTGGCCGGAGGACCAGGCCGCCGAATTCCTGGAGAACTACCTTCGCGTGACCCGCCGGGCGAAGACGGTCGTGCGCAAGGTCTTCGGCGCGTGATCGGCAGGGACCGTCCGGTTCGTGCTGGTGCCGCGGGTTCCGATCATCGCGGCGTGGTGGTAACACTGGTGCCATCATGACGACCACGCCAGAGAGTTCGCCACCTCCCCTCGCGGGCCACGGTGACTCCGTGTCCGACTGTCTGCGGGCCGCGACAGCGGTGGCCCATGACCGTGCCGAACGCGCCACCTTCGTCGACGACCTGATGTCGGGTCGGCTCGATGCCGCCGATTATCTCAGCATGGCCGCGCAACTCTTCTTCATTTATCGCGCACTGGAATCCGTCGGTGATGACCTTGCCCGAGACGACATCGCGGGGCCGGTCCTCGACGAGCGGTTGCGGCGGCTCCCCAGACTGACCGCGGACCTGGCGGCGATGGGCGTCGACCCGGCGACCGTCACCCCGCTGCCCGGTGTGGCCGCATACGTCGCGGCCATCGAGGCCACCCGCGCGGACCCCGCACGGTTCGTGGCGCACCACTACACCCGGTACCTCGGGGATCTCAGTGGGGGACAGGTGATCCGGAGTCGGATGAAACTGCACTACGGCATGACCGACGAGACCCTGAGCTTCTACGTGTTCGACGAGATCGACAAACTGAAGCGCTACAAGGATGCCTACCGCGCCACCCTGGACGGGCTGCCGCTGGAAGGCGAGGACGTTCGCGCGTTGATCGACGAGGCGGTGGCCGCCTTCGGGCACAACGAGCGGATGTTCGCCGACCTCGCGGGCTGAGGGCCGAGAGGCCGGCGAACTGTCACTTGTCTGCGCCCTCGCGGTTCTCCTTGGCCTTGGTGACGCCGGCCTTGACCAGCAGCCAGGGCACGATCATCGTGGCCACGGCGGTGACGAGCCAGATGATCACCGTTGCCGCGATCCAGGTCTCGACACCGTCGATCTCGATGCCGTCGCCGACGAGGGTCGAGATCAACAACGCCACGAACGTGGAGACCAGACCGACACCGCCGATGAATGCGTCGGCATTGCGGTTGACGAACTTGAAGATGAACGGCCCGAGGATCGTCTGGGCGATGGCGAAGATCACCAGGGCGACCAGAAAACCGCCCCAGTGCACCGTCATCTTGTCGAGAAACGCGGTCGCCACGAGGATGCCGATGGCCGCCGAGATCAGGTAGACGACCGTACGGATGAGTATGCGGATCATGAATTCATGGTAGGCCGCAGCGGCAGGAATTCGGGCATGGATCGCCGTGTCGGGCTGTGGTTCACGACGCCGCGTGGGTTCGTCACGAGTCGGGCTCGGTGGTGGCGACGAGCCTGTCGAGTCCGTCGAGGATCACTGTGAGCCCGAAGGTGAGTTCCTCGGTGAAGAAGTCGTCGGAGTCGTGCATGGCGGCATCCGAGATCGCCGCTGCCAGATGGGGAAGTCGTTCCGGCTCGGCGAACTCGGCCACCATCGCCTCGTAGGTGCCGCCGGTATCGTGGCGGCCCGCGTCGCGGTCCGGGCCGTCCAGCAGGCCCATCTGGCTCGCCTGCCGGACATGGTGCCGGACAAAGCCGTCCACCAACAGCAGGGCACTCAGCTTTTGTTGTCCGGTGAGCCCGGTCTCGGCGAACGCCTGCAGTCCGGCCTCGGTCCAGGACAGCACATTCGGTCCCACGGGTGGTCGTTTCAGCGGCATCGCGGTCAGCCAGGGCCTCTTGCGGCCCACCGCCGCAGCCGCCAGGGCCCATGCGGTCAGGCGTTCCCGCCACGTCCCCTCGGCCGTGATCGCTGGGTCGGCAGGTCCGAAAGCGCTGTCGATCATCACCTCGATGACGTCGTCCTTGCTGTCGACATATCGGTACAGCGACATGGTCGTCAGCCCGAGGGCGGTCGCGATGGCCTTCATCGAGACCGCCTCGACGCCGTGCTCATCCGCGATCGACACCGCGGTTCTCCCGATGTCACGCACCGTCAGTGCCGGCCGTGGTCCGCGCCGCGGCGTCGGGTCCTCACGGCCCCACAGGAGACTGAGATAGCGCGGGACCGCTGGACGTTCGGTGTCATCCGTCGAGGTCATGACCGCCATCCTACTAACTGCTTGCCAGATACACGGTTGGGTTCGTAGTATCTGCTTACTCAGTAAACAGTCGATGCGATAAACAGAAAGGCGGTGGCGCCATGACCAGGCGTTCCCCGTGGCTCGGGCTCCTCGTCCTGTGCCTGCCCATCCTGATCGTCTCCATGGACGTGTCGGTGCTCTTCTTCGCCGTGCCGTACATCGCGGCGGATCTGTCGCCGACCCCGGAACAGCAATTGTGGATCTTCGATGTGTACGGCTTCGTGCTGGCCGGACTGTTGCTGTCGATGGGATCACTCGCCGACCGATTGGGTCATCGCCGGCTGCTGATGATCGGCGCGGTGGGATTCGGCGCGGCATCTCTCGCCGCGGCTTTCGCCGTGTCGGCCGAGATGCTGATCGGCGCCCGTGCCGTGCTGGCCGTCGCGGGCGCCACGCTGATGCCGTCGACACTGGCCTTGATCCGCCACATGTTCGATGACACCGCGCAGCGGGCGAAGGCCGTGGCGATCTGGAACGCGACGTTGGCCGGCGGTGTGGCCGTCGGTCCGATCGTCAGCGGCCTGCTGCTCGAACATCTCTGGTGGGGTTCGGTGTTCCTCATCAACCTGCCGTTCATGGTGGTGCTGCTGATCGCGGCGCCGATCGTGCTGCCCGGCGACACCGCGACGCCGAACCGTCGGGTCGATGTCCTGAGCGCCGTCCTGGTCCTGGCAGCGATCCTGCCCGTCGTCGCGGCGATCAAGAACCTCGCCGCCGACGGATGGTCGGTGACCCGGGTGGCCATGCTCACGGCAGGCCTGGTCGTGGGCGTGATCTTCGTTGTCCGCCAACGGCGGATCGATGACCCGATGATCGATGTCGCGCTGCTCGGCGAGCGACGCTTCGCCACCTCCGTGTGGACCAATCTCGTCTGCATGTTTGCGCTGCTGGGCAATTCGATCCTGATGACGCAGTACCTGCAGTCGGTGCTCGGATATTCGCCACTGCGAGCGGCACTGTGGAGTCTGGCTCCCTCGGTGGTCGTCGGGGCCGTCGCACCGGCGGCCGCCGTGATCGCGCAGCGAGTCGGCCGACCACCGGTGATCGTGGGCGGGATGCTCACGGGAGCAACCGGTTTCGCGATGCTGGGGGCGCTGACGGAGGTCGACTCGCTGCCGTCGGTGCTGATCGGTGCGGCGCTGCTCGCGGCCGGTGTCGTCGCGGCCACGTCGATGATCGCCGACTACGTCGTGGGGGTCGCGCCGGCCGACCGCGCAGGCGCGACCTCCGGTCTGCTCGAGACGTCGAGCGAACTGGGTGGGGCACTGGGCATCGCGGTATTGGGCAGTGTTGTCAACGCGGTGTACCGAATGAACTTCCCGGCCGGGTTGATCGGGGGAGAGGCGTCACGAAGCCTCGCCGGTGCGGTCGTCACCGCGCCGCATCTGGACGCCGGGCGCGGTGCGGCAGTACTCGATGCCGCACGGTCGGCATTCGTCGACGGCCTGGCGGTGGCAGCCTTCAGCGGCGCGGCCGTACTCGTCGGGTCCGCGGCTCTCGCGTTCTGGATGCTGCGCGACCGCAGTGACGCTCAGAGCGGCGTCGCGAGGCACAGGCTCACACGCGCCGCGCAGATCCCATCCGCTTGATGATCGCCGAACCGATGGCGACGACGATGATCGATCCGATGATGGCACCGATGATGCCGCCCCAGTCGAACTTGTCCTCGTCGCCGATCCCGAGCAGGCCGGTGAAGATCCAGTACCCCAGCAGGGCGCCGAGCAGTCCCAGCACGGTGGACGCCAGCCACGACCTCCACCCGCTCAGGGCCTTGAACGCATCGTTGGGGATCAGCGCGCGAGCGATGGCCCCACACACGAATCCCAGCAACAGTGCAGCGATCAGACTTCCGATGTCCATGTGACACCTCCTCTGACCGCAGCGTAGCGGCGTCGGGTAACGCGAGTGTCCGTTTTTCGGTGTCTAGAGGATCTCGACGGTGGTGCCGCGGGCGAGTCGTAGTTCGGAGCGGTTGGCGTCGGTGCTGTTGACGAGCTGGATCACGAACTGATCGTCCGCGTCCGGCACGGCCGAACGGACAACGGCCCGCAGGCCGTCGTAGCTGATGCGGTCGCCGGGGGCGAGTTCGTCGACGTGTCGGGTGCGCACTGTGGTGGTCATTCCTCAAACCTAAGGGCAACGGGTGTGAAACGGCAGGGTACAAAGCCCTTTTCGTGATGTCAATCACGTGAACTGACGCCGAAGGGCGGTCGGGAACAATGTTCCCGACCGCCCTTCGGCGTCGATCGTGTTCGCTCAGCAGTCGTAGTAGAGAGCGAACTCGTACGGGTGCGGACGGATCTGCACCGGCTCGATCTCGTTCTCGCGCTTGAGCGCGATCCAGGTCTCGATCAGGTCCTCGGTGAACACGCCACCGGCGGTGAGGTATTCGTGGTCCTCTTCGAGCTTGTCGATGACCGCCGACAGCGAGGTCGGTGCCTGCGGGATGCCCTTGGCCTCCTCCGGCGGGAGCTCGTAGAGGTCCTTGTCGACGGGCTCGTGCGGCTCGATCTTGTTCTTGATGCCGTCGAGTCCGGCCATCATCATCGCGGCGAACGCCAGGTACGGGTTGCCCGAGCTGTCCGGGCAGCGGAACTCGAGGCGCTTGGCCTTCGGGTTGTTGCCGGTGATCGGGATACGCACGCATGCCGAACGGTTGCGCTGGCTGTAGACCAGGTTGATCGGGGCCTCATAGCCGGGCACCAGGCGCTTGTAGGAGTTCACGGTCGGGTTGGTGAACGCCAACAGCGACGGCGCGTGATGCAGGATGCCGCCGATGTAGTAGCGCGCGAGGTCCGAGAGTCCCGCATAGCCGGCCTCATCGTGGAACAGCGGCTTGCCGTCCTTCCACAGCGACTGGTGGGCGTGCATGCCCGAGCCGTTGTCACCGAAGAGCGGCTTCGGCATGAAGGTGACGGTCTTGCCGTTCGCATACGCCGTGTTCTTGATGATGTATTTGAACAGCAGCACGTCGTCGGCGGCGTGCAGCAGGGTGTTGAACTTGTAGTTGATCTCGGCCTGACCGCCGGTGCCCACCTCGTGATGGCCGCGCTCGAGCTCGAAACCGGCGTTCTGCAGGTTCGTCGACATCTCGTCGCGCAGATCCACGTAGTGGTCGTACGGCGCGACGGGGAAGTAGCCACCCTTGGGGCGGACCTTGTAGCCGAGGTTGGGGCTGCCGTCCGGGTCGGTCGGCGACGCCGTGTTCCACCAGCCGGACTCCGACTCGACCTCGTAGAAGGTGCCGTTCATCTCCGAGCCGAACGAGACACCGTCGAAGATGTAGAACTCGGCCTCGGCACCGAAGAAGCAGGTGTCGGCGATGCCGGTCGAGGCCAGGTAGTCCTCGGCCTTGCGTGCGACGTTGCGCGGGTCGCGGCTGTAGGCCTCGCGGGTGAACGGGTCGTGGACGAAGAAGCTGATGTTCATCGTCTTCGCCTTGCGGAACGGATCGATTCGGGCGGTTGCCGGGTCGGGCAGCAGCATCATGTCCGACTCGTCGATCGACTGGAAGCCGCGAACGGACGAACCGTCGAACGCCAGCCCGTCCTCGAACACGTCCTCGTTGAACGCGGAGGCCGGGATCGAGAAGTGCTGCATCACACCGGGCAGGTCGCAGAAGCGGATGTCGACGTACTCGACACCCTCTTTCTTGATGCCCTCGAGAAGTTCTTCTTTGCTGCTGTACACCGTGCGGTGACTCCTTAACTTGTTCGGGGTGGCCAGCGAACTGGCCCGCCTCATCCGCCGGCTGGTGGCAGGCGGATCTCAGCGTGAACCGTATGGACGCGACGTTGCCTAGTCGTCAAGGGCGTGTTTCTCCTGTGTTACACGGCCATGATGCCTCGACAACATGGTTGTTCCGCTGAGCAACGATGCCATGTCGGCTATCCGCGCACCACGGAAGTCCCGGATTGGCCGCCTCGGGCGGCCGCGACCCGGGCGCCTCGGACGCCGTGCCACCGCGGATTACCATGGCGTCATGCGAGCATCCACACCGTCCGCCGTACCGCGCAGCGAGTCCCCAACGGGGGCGTGCTGATGGGCAGGGCGACCGGTTCGTGGCTGTCCGGCCCGCAGATCGGGCCGAGTGGCGGTGGGGGCGACTACCGCGGCCAGGATCTCGGACTGCCCGAGTCCGGCCCCGGGGCGTTGGCCGGTGGATGGCTGCGAACCGTCGCGCTGCTGGTGGACTGGTTGCTCGCGGGCGGTGTCTCGTTGCTGTTCGTCTCGTTCGACTCCCCGATGCTCGGCACCGCGGTCCTCGGCGTCTGGTTCGTGCTCGGCGTGGTGGCGGTGACGTTCTTCGGCTTCACCCCGGGTCAGTTCGCGGTGGGTTTGCGGGTGGCGCGGGTGGACCACGGCACCGAGCGCGCCGAGCAGGAGGCGCAGGGCACGGTGCCGCCGGCAGCGGTCGGCATCGTCCGCGCCCTCGTTCGGCAGGTTCTCATCGTCTTCCTGGTGCCGGCGCTGATCAACGACTACAACGGCCGGGCCATGCACGACCGGGCGACGGGGACCGCATTGGTGCGGACCCGCTGACGCCCGGTCGCGGGTGACGCGTCAGTCGGTGTGGCCCTTGAGGATCTCGTCCTCGATCGTGCCGCCGAGCCCTTCGGCCTCCGGGTCGTAGCCGTGCAGGCCGCCGGTCACCGCGTACTCCTCCTCGGGTGACAACACCAATCGATGCCGACCGTAGAACCCGAAGATCAGCAGACCGATCACGTAGAACACGACGATCGCGATCACGGCGTCGCGGTAGTCCGGATTGATCAGCACGCCGATGAAGGTGATCGCGGCGATGACGAAGGCGACCCCGGCGCCCCAGAGCCCGACCGGACTCCGATAGGGGCGGCGTGCGTTCGGGTATTTCCGGCGCAGGATGACGAACGACACCATCTGCAGCATGTAGGCCAGGACCGCGCCCCAGACCGCGATGTTCAGCACGATCGCGCCGGCACCGGAGATCCAGTACTCGATGATCAGCAGGGCGACGAACCCGATCACCGCGCCGGTGATCAGCGCGACGTACGGGGTCTGCCGGGAGCCGGTCAGCGACAGGACTTTCGGGTAGTAGCCGGCACGGCTGAGCGAATACAGGTTGCGGCCGTAGGCGTACATGATGCCCTGCAGGCTCGCGAGCAGGCCGATGAGGGCGAACGCCGACAGCACCGAGGCCCAGCCCGACGGCAGGAATGCGCGGAATCCGTCGAGTAGTGGCTCGCCGGAGTCGCCCAGCGCGGACGAACCGGTGACCGCGGGATTGAGGAAGAACACGATGGCCGCGCAGGCGACGAGGGTGATCATGCCCCAGATGCCGGCGCGCGGGATGTCCTTGGTGGGCTCATGGGCCTCCTCGGCGGCCAGCGGGAGTTCCTCGATCCCGAGGAAGAACCACATGGCGAACGGCAGCGCATAGAGGATGCCCATCACACCGAAGGGCAGGAAGTCGCTCGCGCCGGCCTTGGAGCTGTCCGGGTCGATGTCGAGGAGCTTGCCGAAGTCGACGGCCCCGTTCGCGATGGCGAGGATACCGAACAGGACCAGGATGCCGATGGAGACGAGGGCGACGATGATCGCGAACTTGAACGACGCCTCCGCGCCCCAGGAGTTGAGGCCGATGAAGATCGCGTACAGGATGATCCACCACACCCAGGCGGGCATGCTCAGGCCGAACAGGTCGTCGGTGATCGCGTCGGCGTAGGACGCCGAGAAGTAGACGACGACACCGGTGGTGAAGACGTATTCGATGGTCTCGGCGAAGCCGGTGACGAAGCCGCCCCACGGCCCCATCGCGGCCCGGGCGAACGAGTAGGCACCGCCGGTGTGCGGCATCGCCGCCGACATCTCGCCGATCGAGAACAGCATGCCGAAGTACATGATGACGATGACGACGGTGGCGATGCCGAGCCCGCCCCAGCCGGCCTGGCCGATGCCGAAGTTCCAGCCGGAGAAGTCGCCGGAGATGACCGCGGCGATCCCGATGCCCCAGATACCCCAGAAACCGGCGCTGCGTTTGAGCTGCCGTTTCTCGAAGTAGCCGTCTTCGGCGTGCGTATAGGTGGCCCCGGATGATTTCATCGCCGGTTTCATGGCATCTGCCATCGCGTTGCTCGCTCTCGAGTGGGACGGATCGGGTGGACGGATCGGGGTGGGAAAACGATCGTGGGACCGCCGGACAGCGCTCCGCTGTTAAGGCACAATATGACGCCAATGGTTGGCTCACCCACCTTTAGACGAAAATTTCCGGTTAAATCGGACGGTGAATTCGAGTTGATCGAGTGTCCAATGGTTGACTGAGGCCGAATCAGGTGGGCCACTCGTCGGCCCGAGAGCACGAGACCGGAGCACACAGAGGAGTGTCGATGACCGACGGCATGCTGGACATGGCCGATCTGCAGGAACTCGTCACCGCCGACGAGATCGACACGGTGATCGTCGCGTTTCCCGACATGCAGGGCCGGCTCACCGGAAAACGGGTGTCGGCGCGGCTCTTCCTCGACGACGTCGCCGCGCACGGGGCGGAATGCTGCAACTATCTGCTGGCCGTCGACGTGGACATGAACACCGTGGACGGTTACGCGATGTCGAGCTGGGAGACCGGGTACGGGGACATGGTGATGACCCCCGACTTCAGCACGCTCCGGCGAATCCCGTGGCTACCCGGGACCGCGCTGGTGCTCGCCGATCTCGGTACCACCGACGCCGAACCCGTGTCGCCGGCGCCGCGAAACATCCTGCGACGCCAGATCGATCGGCTCGCCGAGCGGGGACTCGTGCCGTTTGTCGGTACCGAGCTCGAGTTCATGGTGTTCGACAACACCTTTCGGGAGGCGTGGGCCAAGCGCTATCACGACCTCACGCCCGCCACCGACTACAACGTCGACTATGCGATGGTCGCCTCGACCCGGATGGAACCGCTGCTGCGCGACATCCGGCGCGGGATGGACGGCGCCGGCATGTACTGCGAAGGCGTCAAGGGCGAGTGCAATCTGGGTCAGCAGGAGATCGCCTTCCGCTACGACCAGGCCCTGGTGACGTGTGACAACCACACGATCTATCGCAACGGTGCCAAGGAGATCGCCGATCAGCACGGCAAGAGCCTCACGTTCATGGCGAAGTTCGACGAGCGCGAGGGCAACAGCTGCCACATCCACATCTCGTTGCGCGCCGAGGACGGCACGGCAGTGTTCGCCGACGACGGCGATCCGGACGGGATGTCGGCGATGTTCCGGCACTTCATCGCCGGGATTCTCGCGTCGCTGCGCGAGTTGACGCTGTTCTATGCGCCGAACATCAACTCCTACAAGCGATATGTCGACGGCAGCTTCGCGCCGACCGCGATCGCATGGGGGATGGACAACCGGACGTGCGCGATGCGCGTCGTCGGACATGGCGCGGGGATGCGGGTCGAGTGCCGTGCGCCGGGCGGCGACGTCAACCAGTACCTGGCGGTGGCCGCCCTGATCGCCGCCGGACTCGACGGGATCGATCGCGCGCTGCCGCTACCCGAGATGGCCACCGGCAATGTCTATGCGGGGCAGGCGGACCGGCTCCCGACGTCGCTGGCCGAGGCCGCCGAACTGTTCGCGGGCTCGGCGTTGGCGCGCGCGGCATTCGGGACCGACGTCGTCGAGCACTACCTCAACAATGCCCGGGTGGAGCTGGCGGCGTACGGTTCGGCCGTGACCGATTGGGAAAGGGTGCGCGGGTTTGAACGCCTCTGAACGAGCAGGGGTCAACCGGCCGATCATCGGATTGACCACCTACCTGGAACAGTCCCGCACCGGGGTGTGGGATGTGCGCGCCAGCTTTCTCCCGCACGTGTATTTCGACGGGATAAGCCGAGCGGGCGGTATCGCGGTGCTGCTGCCGCCACAGGACGTCGACGCGGCGGTCGCCCGACGGGTCGTCGAGGGTCTGGACGCGCTGGTGCTCACCGGCGGTGTCGACGTCGACCCGGCCGGATACGGGCAACAGCCGCACCCGGAGACCGACCGCCCGCGAACCGATCGGGACGCCTGGGAGTTCGCTCTGCTGGATGCCGCACTGCGCCGCGATCTCCCGGTGCTGGGCATCTGTCGCGGCATCCAGGTGCTCAACGTGGCCCTCGGCGGCACATTGCATCAGCATCTGCCCGACGTCCTCGGGCACTCGCGCCATCGCGCGGGCAACGCGATCTTCTCCAGTACGGAGATCGAGATCACCCCGGGTACGCGCCTCGCATCGTTGCTCGGCGAGCACGTGGAAGCACAGTGTTATCACCACCAGGGCATCGATCGGCCCGCTGACGGTCTGGTCGTCAGTGCCCGGGATGCGGACGGATTGATCGAGGCGCTCGAGCGTCCCGGTGACGAGTTCGTGCTGGCGGTGCAGTGGCATCCCGAGGAGCGACTCGATGACCTACGGCTGTTCTCCGCGGTCGTCGATGCCGCACGTATCCGGTTGGCCCGAGCCGAGGAGGTGGACGCGTGACCACAGTGGAGCTGATCAACCCGGCAACCGGGCAGGTCTTCGCCGACGTCGAGTTCTTTGATGCGAGCGCGGTCGACGACGCCGTGGACGCGGCCCGACGAGCGCAGCGGACGTGGGCCGGTCGGTCACCGGCCGCGCGAGCGCAGGCGCTCCGTGATTTCGCTGCGGCCGTCGCCGCCCATCGCGACGAACTGGCCGCCCTCGAGGTGGCGAACTCGGGGCATCCGATCGGGCAGGCCCGCTGGGAGGCGGAGCATGTGTCCGATGTACTCACCTACTACGCTGCGACACCGGAACGTCTGTCCGGCAAGCAGATCCCGGTCGCGGGTGGTATCGACATCACCTTCTGTGAGCCCATCGGGGTGGTCGGCGTGATCACCCCGTGGAACTTCCCGATGACGATCGCGTCGTGGGGATTCGCCCCCGCGCTGGCGGCCGGCAACGCGGTGATCGTCAAGCCCGCCGAGTGGACACCACTGACCACCATCCGACTCGCGGAACTCGCCGTCGAGGCCGGGCTGCCGGACGGTTTGCTGCAGGTGGTGCCCGGCCGCGGGGACGTCGTCGGCGAGGCGTTGCTGGGGCATCCGGGTATCGGCAAGATCGTGTTCACCGGATCCACCCGGACCGGCCGGCACGTGATGACGCGGGCTGCCGAGTCGGTGAAGCGGGTGACGCTCGAACTCGGTGGCAAGAGCGCGAACATCGTCTTCGCCGATTCGGATCTCGAGCAGGCGGCCGCGACGGCACCCTACGGCGTCTTCGACAACGCCGGGCAGGACTGCTGTGCGCGCAGCCGGATTCTCGTGCAACGCAGCGTGTACGAGACGTTCATGGAGATGCTCGAGCCCGCTGTGACCGGCGTACGCGTCGGCGACCCGACCGCCGACGATACGGAGATGGGGCCCCTTGTGTCCCGGGCACACTGGGAGAAGGTGGCGTCGTTCGTCCCCGCCGACGCGCCGGTCGCCTTCCGCGGGAGCGCGCCCGACGGGCCGGGATTCTGGTTCCCGCCGACAGTTCTCACGCCACAATTGGGCGACCGATCCGTCGTCGAGGAGATCTTCGGACCGGTGGTCACGGTGTTGCCGTTCGACGACGAGGCCGACGCCGTCGCGATCGCGAACGCCACCGACTATGGGCTCGCGGGCTCGATCTGGACCAACGATCTCGGTCGTGCACTGCGGGTTTCGCGGGCGGTCGCGGCCGGCAACCTGTCCGTCAACTCGCACTCGGCGGTGCGGTACGGCACACCGTTCGGCGGCTTCAAACAGTCGGGACTCGGGCGGGAACTGGGCCCCGACGCCCCACTGGGATTCACCGAGACCAAGAACGTGTTCATCGCGGTGCCCGATCTGGAAGGGAAAACATGAGTACGACAGTCGATCTGACCCAACGTCTGGCCGGACGCGTCGCGGTGATCACCGGCGGCGGCAGCGGTATCGGGCTGGCCGCCGCGCGACGGATGCGTGCCGAGGGCGCGACCATCGTGATCGGCGATCTGGACCCTGAAGCCGGTAAGCGGGCCGCCGAGGAGGTCGACGGTCTGTTCGTCGCGGTCGATGTGGCCGACCAGACACAGGTCGACGAGCTGTTCGACTCGGCAGCCCAGCACTACGGAGGCGTCGACGTCGCCTTCAACAATGCGGGCATCTCACCGCCTGACGACGACCTCATCGAGAACACCGGACTCGACGCCTGGGAGCGCGTGCAGTCGGTCAACCTCACGTCGGTCTACTTCTCCTGTCGGGCGGCTCTGCGGCACATGACAGTGGCGGGCAAGGGTTCGATCATCAACACGGCGTCGTTCGTCGCGGTGATGGGTTCGGCTACCTCTCAGATCTCGTACACCGCGTCGAAAGGCGGGGTGCTGGCGATGTCGCGGGAACTCGGCGTGCAGTACGCGCGGCAGGGCATCCGGGTCAATGCGTTGTGTCCGGGGCCGGTGAACACGCCGCTGTTGAAGGAACTGTTCGCCAAGGATCCGGAGCGTGCGGCTCGCAGGCTGGTGCATGTGCCGGTCGGCCGGTTCGCCGAGCCGGAGGAACTCGCCGCCGCAGTCGCCTTCCTCGCCAGCGACGACGCGTCGTTCATCACGGCATCGACCTTTCTCGTCGATGGCGGGATCAGCTCGGCCTATGTGACCCCGCTGTAGGTACGTCTCATGACGATTCCCGCCCGATCGGAACAACTCGCCGACGCGCTGCTCGCGCCGGTCCGTCCCGCGAACGCATTCGAGGAGACCGTGGGGCGGTTGCTCCAGCTGATCCGGCTGGGGGTGTTCGAGCCGGGGGAGTCGATCCCGCCCGAACGCGAACTCGCGCTGCGTCTCGGCGTCAGCCGCGACACCGTTCGGGAGGCGATCAAGGCGCTGGCCGACGCCGGGTTCCTGGTGTCCAAGCGCGGACGGTACGGCGGCACGTTCCTGGCCGAGCGGCTGCCGGCACCCGGGGCCATCGCGGGAACCGACCTCGCCGAGGGGGACATCGAACCGATCAGCCGGGTCGAGCTCGACGACACAGTACGGGTTCGGGAGATCCTCGAGGTGGGCGCGGCCCGGATGGCGGCGGGGCGAACCTTCTCCGCCGCCGAACGGGAATCCCTGTGGGCACGACTCACCGACTCCGGTGACGCCGCCGGAGCCGGTGGCGACGACTATCGCAGGCTCGACTCACGGCTGCATCTGGCCATCGCGGAGGCGGCGGGCGCCCCGACACTGGTCACGCTCGTCGCCGACAACCGGATGCGCATCAATCGTCTGCTGGACCGGATCCCTCAGCTCGAACCGAACATCACCCATTCCGAGAAACAGCACAAGGCGATCGTCATCGCGATCCTGACCGGCAACCCCGATGCCGCCGCCGACGCGATGCGTGCGCACATCGACGGCACCGCGACGCTGCTGCACGGCTTCCTGGACTGACCTGTGAGAAGCAACAGCCCGCGCACTGCGCGGGCTGTTGCTACGAAATCGATTGTGACGTCAGCTCTTGCGGCGGGCGGTGCGCTGCATCCCACGCACCTTGGCATTGCCCGGTAACGGGCCCTTGGGCATGCCCGGTCCCTGCGGGTTGCGACCGCCGAGTGCCGCGAGCCGTCCCTCGAGGGCATCCATCCGCTTGGCGTCGATGTTCTTGGGCAGTTTGTTGAGGTGCCGTTCGAGCTTGCTCAGTGCGACCTGACCGTCGTCGTTGCCGACGATGATCTCGTAGATCGGGGTGTCGCCGACGACGCGGGCGGCCTTCTTCTTCTCCTGCGCGAGCAGTGGGCGGACGCGAGTGGGAGAGCCCTCGCCGACGAGGATCACGCCCGGCTTGCCGATCACCCGGTGCACGGCGTCGAGGTGGGCGTTGCCGGACACCGCCTGCTTCACCCGCCACTGGCCGCGCATGTTGCCCAGCGCCCAGCCCGCGGCACCCGGCTGACCCTCGGCCTTCGTGTAGACGGTGCGCTGCACCCGTCGGCCGAACAGGAGGAACGCCGCCAGCAGACCCAGGACGATGCCCAGCGGGAGCAGGAGCCACACCGAGCCGAAGACGAAGCCGAGGACCACGAAGACGGCGACGATGACGACGAAGAGGCCGACCATGTACGGGATCAGCCGTTTGTCTTCCTTGCGCTGCATCTGGAAGGCCTGCCACATCTGCTGGCGACGTTCCTTCGACGCCTGCCTGCGGGCCTTTTTCGCTGCGGCCTTCGCCTCTTTGTCTTGCGCCTTTGCCATGGTGACCAGTTTACGGCGCGCTTCGGCCGCTCCGGCCACGGGTTCGGGCTCCCGCCTCGAACCGGACGGGCGATGGGGCTATCGGGCCAGGCGGGCGAGGAGGCTGGACGCCTCCTGGCTCGCGCTTCCCTCGTCGGCGAGATGTGCCAGTGCGGGCTCGAGTTCACGGCCGCGGTGTGCCATCGCCTGCGCGTAGAGGCGTCCGGCCCGGTAGGACGAGCGGACCAGCGGGCCGGCCATGACACCGGCGAACCCGATCTCGGTGGCGAACTCGGAGTGGTCGACGAACTCCTCGGGCTTGACCCAGCGTTCCACCGGATGATGGCGGGGCGAGGGGCGCAGGTACTGGGTGATCGTCAGGATGTCGCAGCCCGCCTCGTGGAGGTCGACGATCGCCGATTGCACCTCTTCGGGCGTCTCGCCCATGCCGAGGATCAGGTTCGACTTGGTGACCAGCCCGAAGTCGCGAGCCTGGGTGAGCACGTCGAGGGAGCGTTCGTAGCGGAACGCCGGGCGGATGCGCTTGAAGATGCGCGGCACGGTCTCCAGATTGTGGGCCAGCACCTCGGGGCGGGCATCGAACACCTCGGCGAGCAGATCCGGCTTGGCGTGGAAGTCCGGGATCAGGTTCTCCACGCCGGTGCCCGGGTTGAGTCGGTGGATGGCGCGCACGGTTTCGGCGTACAGCCACGCACCCTCGTCGGGCAGGTCGTCGCGGGCCACACCCGTGATGGTCGAGTACCGCAGGCCCATCGCCTGCACACTCTCGGCGACGCGGCGGGGTTCGTCGCGATCGAGTTCGGCGGGCTTGCCGGTGTCGATCTGACAGAAGTCGCACCGCCGGGTGCACTGCTCGCCGCCGATGAGGAAGGTGGCCTCGCGGTCTTCCCAGCATTCGTAGATGTTCGGGCAGCCGGCCTCTTCACACACGGTGTGCAGGCCCTCACGCTTCACCAAGCCCTTGAGCTCGGTGTACTCCGGTCCCATCGTCGCGCGGGTCTTGATCCAGTTCGGCTTGCGCTCGATCGGGGTCTGCGCGTTGCGTACCTCGAGACGCAGCAACTTGCGGCCGCCCGGTTCGGGGGCCGGCGAGACCCGGCCCGGCGTGTCAGGTGTGGCGTCGGGGGATGAGGACACAGTCACTGCTCCGATCCTACGCTCGCGGTCAGCGGCGCATCGATCACGTTGTGGGTGGCGTCGAGGGCGGCCTGCACGGCCGCTGCGACGGGTTCGACCAGGTCATCGACGGTGATCGGCCGCGCGAGTTCGCGGCTCAGCGACGTCACCCCGGCATCGGCGATGCCGCACGGGACGATTGCCTCGAAGGCACTCATGTCGGGGTCGATGTTGAGCGCGAAGCCGTGGAGCGCGACACCGCGCGCCACCCGGATGCCGATCTGGCCGAGTTTGCGTTCACCGGCGTCATCACACACCCACACGCCGGATCGGCCGGCGACGCGGCCCGTCGGCACGCCCGCGTCGCGGCAGACCGTGATCAACGCCTCCTCGAGGCGCCGCACATACTCGACGACGTCGAGCGGTTCGGCCAGACGAACGATGGGATAGCCGACCAGTTGCCCCGGTCCGTGCCAGGTGATCCGACCACCGCGGTCGACATCGATGACCGGCGAGCCGTCCGTCGGGCGGTCCGAGTCCTCGGTCCGTTTTCCGGCCGTATAGGTGGAGGCATGCTCCAGCAGCAACAGCACGTCGTGCTCGAGGACGCCATCGGCACGCTCGGTCGCGAGCCGATGCTGCAGGTCATAGGCCTCGCGGTAATCGATCAATCCGTCGAGTCGGCGCACTTCGAGTGGCACGCCGGACTGACGGATGGATGCCTCACGCATTGACGTACTCCAGTGCGTTGTCGATCTGCGGGTGGGTGAACTCAAAGCCGTGTTCGGTCAGCACAGCAGGTGTAACGCGCTGACTGAACAGAATCATTTCCTCGGCCAGCTCGCCCCCGGCCGCCTTGGCGGCGAACGCCGGCACCTTGAACAGGGTGGGTCGGTGCATCGACCGGCCCAGCGCGTCGGTGAACTCCCCGAACGGCAGCGATCCCGGCGACGACAGGTTGACCGGTCCGCTGATCGACGACTCCAGCAGGAACGCGATCGCCCGCACCTGGTCGGGCAGGCTGATCCACGAGAAGTACTGCTTGCCGTCGCCGATGGCACCGCCGAGGCCGAGCCAGAAGATCGGCTTGACCCGACTCACCAGACCACCCTTGCGGGCCAGTACCGGTGCGGTGCGCAACAGCACCAACCGCGTGCCACCACCGGTGTTGGCGGTGGCCGCCCGCTCCCAGTCGGTCACCATCTCGGCCAGGAATCCCTCGCCGGCGGGGTCGCCCTCCACCGCGGCATGCGTTCCGGTGTCGCCGTAGTAACCGCTGGCCGACGCGTTGATGAAGGTCGGCACGCCCGCCGCGGTCACCGCCTGGGCGAGCACCTCGGTGGGTGTGATCCTCGAATCCCGCAGCTCCTGCTTGTAGCGGCCGGTCCACCGGTGGTCACCGACACCGACCCCACCGAGCCCGATGACCGCGTCGACGCCGTCGAGACTCTCCTCGGGTACCCCGAATGTCTCCGGGTCCCAGCTGAACTCGTCATCCGACAGCGCCTCGCGTCGGACCAGGCGCACCACGGTGTGATCGGCCCCGCGTAGTGCGGAGACCAGAGCGGAGCCGATCATCCCCTGCGAGCCGGCGACGGCTATGCGCATCGCGTCCTAGAGTCCGAGGTCGGCGGCGAACGAACCCTGTTCGAGGCGTTTCTTGATGGTGGTCAGGAAGCGGCCCGCGTCGGCACCGTCGATCAGACGGTGATCGTAGGTCAGCGGCAGATAGGACATCGACCGCACCGCGATCGACTCGGAGCCGTCGTCGGCGGTGATCACGACCGGCCGCTTGACGATGGCACCGGTGCCCAGCATCGCCGCCTGCGGCGGCACCAGGATCGGCGTGTCGAACAGTGCGCCCTGACTACCGATGTTGGTGATGGTGAAGGTGCCACCGGCCAACTCGTCGGGCTTGAGGCCACCCGCACCCTTCCGGGCCCGGGCGGCGATGTCGGCGATCGCACGGGCGAGACCGGCGATGGACAGGTCGTCCGCATTGTGGATGACCGGCGACAACAGTCCCTGTTCGGTGTCGACCGCGATACCGAGATGCACCTTGTCGTAGTAGGTGATCTCCTTCTTGTCCTCGTCGATCGACGCGTTGACGTTGGGGTGCGCCTTGAGCGCCTCGACGACGGCCTTCGCGATGAACGGCAGGAACGTGAGGTTCACGCCCTCGGATGCCTTGAACGACTCCTTGGCGGCCTTGCGCAGCGACACGATCTTGGTCATGTCGACCTCGAAGACCTGCGTGAGCTGCGCGCTCGTCTGCAGCGACTCGCGCGTCTTCTTCGCCGTGATCTGACGAATCCGGTTGATCTTCTGGGTGGTACCGCGCAGCTCGGCGAGCTCGGGCTTGATCTCGGGCGACGACGACGCAGCCGGTGCTGCCGGGGCGGATGCCGCCGGTGCGGGCGTGGACGCGGGTGCCGGTGCCTTGGCGGCCTCGGCCGCGGCCAGCACGTCCTGCTTGCGGATTCGACCGCCGACGCCGGTGCCCTTGACGGAGTTGAGGTCGATGTCGTTCTCGGCGGCCAGCTTTCGGACCAGTGGCGTCACGTACGGGGTCGACGACATCGTCTCCGGCTCGGCCTTGGAGACCTTCACTTCGTCCTTGGGCTCGGCAGGAGCAGGCTTCGACTCCGCCTTCGCGGGTTCCGGCTCGGGCTCGGGCTCGGGCTCCGGTTCCGGCTCCGGTTCGGGTTCCGGCTCTGGTTCGGATTTCGCCTCGGGCTCCGGCTCGGACTTCTGTGCCGGTGCGGCGGAGGCGTCGCCGATGACGGCCAGCCTGCCGCCCACCTCGATCACGTCGTCTTCCTGCGCGAGGATCTCGAGCAGGGTGCCGGCGACCGGTGAGGGGATCTCGGTGTCGACCTTGTCGGTGGACACCTCGAGCAGCGGCTCGTCCGCGGCGACCTCGTCACCGACGGCCTTCAGCCAGTTGGTGACGGTGCCCTCGGTGACCGACTCGCCCAATTCGGGCATCACGACGTCGGTTCCCGATGCCGATCCGCCGCCGGTGGTCGACTCGGCGCTCGGCTTGGTGGCCGGTTCCTCGGAGTCGGTGGACGGGGCCTGCGCCGGCTCGTCTTTCTCCGCTGCGGGCGCCTCGTCGCCTCCGCCCGAGGAGTCCGGTGCCGATTCTCCTTCTTCGCCGATCAGGGCGAGCTCGCCGCCGACCTCGACCACATCGTCCTCGGCGGCGATGATCTTCGTCAGCACACCTGATGCGGGGGCGGGGATCTCGGTGTCGACCTTGTCGGTGGACACCTCGAGCAATGGCTCGTCGGCCTCGACGGTGTCGCCCTCCTCCTTCAGCCACCGTGTGACTGTCCCCTCGGTGACGCTTTCACCAAGGGCGGGCATCTGGACGGAGAAGGCCATCGTTGTTGACTCCTGAACTCGAGGTGTTGTCGTTGTTCTGCGCGCCGCGGTGTGTGCGCCGTCGGTGCACCGGAACGGGCTGTGGCGGGTGAGCCGTCCGTCCCTGAGTCACCCTACCCGGCCTGCGTCACAGTGACGTGCTGTGGCCGGACTTTGTGTGCGGTAACTCTCGTGGGCCGGATCCGCCGGATGCCGCGGGGTCATCAGCCGTGTGCCGCGATGTCCTCGAGCACCCGGGCGATGGTCCGCACCGGCACACCGGTACCACCCTTCGGGGTGTATCCCCACGCTCCGCCTGTGTTGAATGCGGGTCCGGCGATGTCGATGTGGGCCCACGACACCGACGCGGGGACGAACTCCTTCAGGAACAGTCCTGCCGAGAGCATTCCGCCGTTGCGGTGATTGGTCACATTCGCCAGGTCGGCGACCCGCGACTTGAGATCGGCCCGGAGCTCGGCGGGCAGTGGCATGGCCCAGCCGTTCTCGCCGACCTCGCGCGAGAGCGCGGCGACCCGATCCCGGAAGTCGTCGGTGCCCATGACGCCCGGCGTGCGAGCGCCGAGCGCGACCATCTGCGCTCCGGTGAGGGTGGCGGTGTCGATGAGGTAATCCGGCTCGTCCTCGCAGGCTCGGACGATCGCGTCGGCCAGGATCAGTCGTCCCTCGGCATCGGTGTTGAGGACCTCGACGGTGGTGCCGCCGTACTGGGTGAGTACATCGCCGGGACGTTGTGCGGTGGACGACGGCATGTTCTCCGCCATCGGCACCGTGGCCGTCACCGAGACGTCGAGATCGAGCCGCGCCGCGAGGATGGTGGCCCCGATGACGGCAGCGGCGCCACCCATGTCCGAGGTCATGTGGTCCATGTTGGCGGCGGGTTTGATCGAGATGCCGCCGGTGTCGAAGGTGATGCCCTTGCCGACGAGCGCGACCTTCTTGGCGCCCTTCTTCCCGGTGTGTGTCAGGCGGACCAGCCTGGGCAACCGCGACGATCCCTTACCGACGCCGATGATGCCGCCGTATCCCGCTTTCGCCAGCGCCGTGTCGTCGAGCACCTCGACCTTGAGGCCGACGGCACTGCCGAGCCGGCGTGCCCGTTCGGCGAACTCCTCGGGATACAGGTGGCTCGGCGGGGTGTTCACGAAATCACGGGCGATCGCGACGGAGTCGGCCACGGCGACGGCGTGCTCCAGATCGGCCTTCGTGGCCTTGCCCTTGTCGCCGGCGAGCAGGGTGACGCGTACCGGAGGCGCCTTCTTCGGTCGGGTCTTGTCGGAGCGGAACGTGTCGAATCGGTACGCGCCCAAGAAGAATCCCTCGGCCACGGCCTGCAGGTCAATGGTCGACAGTGTGGTCGCGACCTGGTCGATCCCGTCGAGTTCGCGAGCCGCGATGCCGGCCGCCTGACGTAGCTGCTCGGCATCGTCGACATTGTCGGTGTCGCCGAGACCGACGGCGACGATGACGTCGACGCCGATCCCGTCGGGCGCCGAGAAACGGGTGACCTCGCCGTGTGCTCCGGTCGCTCCGAGGCGACGGACCGCGGTGGCGACGGCCTCGGCCTGCGCGTCGTCGAGGATGCCATCGCCGATGACGAGTGTGGGTTCGGCGTCGGTCGCGTCGTCCCCGTCGGGTTTGACGAGGCCGATCACGAGGGCCTCGTCGCCCTTGTCGAGAGTGGTCGCCGGCACCAGTTCCGGGCCGCGCACGCGGTCCGTCGTCTCGTTCTTGGTCACGGCACAACTCTGCCACAGCGCCATGGCCGGGTGGTGGTTCCCAGTAGCGTATGTGGACATGACCGAACTCCTCGCCGGCCCGATCGCCGACCGTCACACCGCTCTCGGTGCCACCTTCGCCGAGTTCGGCGGATGGAACATGCCCGTGTCATATGCGGGCACCGTCGCCGAACACACCGCAGTGCGCGAGAACGTCGGGATCTTCGATGTCAGTCATCTCGGCAAAGCTCTGGTCTCCGGGCCGGGGGCGGCCGAGTTCGTCAATCGCACGCTGACCAATGATCTCGGCAAGATCGCGCCGGGAAAAGCACAATACACGTTGTGCTGCAACGACTCCGGCGGGGTCGTCGACGACATGATCGCCTACCTGGTGAGCGCCGACGAGGTGTTCCTGGTGCCCAACGCGGCCAACACCGCGGCAGTCGTCGCACAGCTGTCCGCGGCCGCGCCCGCCGGTATCACCGTCGCCGACCAGCATCGGGATTTCGGCGTGCTGGCGGTGCAGGGGCCGAAGGCGCCGGAGGTACTGGCCGGGCTGGGATTGCCCACCGAGATGGAATACATGGCCTTCGCCGACGCGGAACTGACAACAGAGAGTGGAACCGTGCCGCTGCGGGTGTGCCGCACCGGCTACACCGGCGAACGCGGCTACGAGATCCTGCCACGCTGGGCGGACTCGGGGCCGGTGTTCGACGCGCTGCTCGGCGCGGTCACCGAGGCCGGCGGACAGCCGGCCGGGCTGGGTGCGCGCGACACGCTGCGGACCGAGATGGGCTACGCGCTGCACGGCCACGAACTGAGTCCGGAGATCACACCCGTGCAGGCGCGGGCGGGCTGGGCCGTCGGGTGGAAGAAGGCGGAGTTCTTCGGTCGCGAGCGACTCCTCGCCGAGAAGGAATCCGGTCCCGAGCGACGACTGTACGGGCTGCGGGCCACCGGCCGGGGTGTCCCGCGGGCGGACTGCTCCGTCCGTGCCGGTTCGGCCGGCGCCGTGATCGGGACGTGCACGTCCGGCACGTTCTCGCCGACCCTCAAACAGGGCATCGCGCTCGCCCTCCTGGCGACCGATTCGGGGATCTCGGTAGGCGATCAGGTGGTCGTGGATGTTCGCGGACGCGACCTGGGGTGCGAGGTGGTGACGCCACCGTTCGTGGACTCGCACGTCTGACCTCGTGGCTGCTCCGCCGACGCGGCGATAATCGGTTTGCCGTGCGGCGGTACGATTGGCCAATGACCTTGCAGTTCACGCGTACCGAGCATCCCCACCCGGTGTCGGAAGGCCGTCGTGCGGAGATTCTCGCCGCACCGGGTTTCGGCAAGTACTTCACCGACAACATGGTGATGATCGACTACGACGTGGACAACGGGTGGCACAACGCCCAGGTGCGGCCCTACGGTCCGATCGCGCTCGACCCGTCGGCGATGGTCCTGCACTACGGCCAGGAAGTGTTCGAGGGGCTCAAGGCATATCGCCAGCCCGACGGCACCATCGCCGCATTCCGGCCCGAGGCCAACGGTCAGCGTCTGCAGCGGTCCGCCGAGCGTCTGGCCATGCCGCCGCTGCCGGTCGACGACTTCATCGAATCCTTGCGGGCGCTGCTGGCCGCGGACAACGAATGGGTGCCTGCGGCGGGTGGTGAGGAAGCCCTGTACCTACGCCCGTTCATGTTCGCCTCGCAGGCCGGCCTCGGCGTGAACGCGCCGTCGAACAAGTACATCTACTCCGTCATCGCCTCGCCCGCCGGTTCGTATTTCACCGGAGGAATCAAGCCGGTCAGCGTGTGGCTCTCGACCGAGTACGTCCGGGCGGCACCGGGCGGAACCGGGTTCGCCAAATGCGGCGGCAACTACGCCGCGTCCTTCCTCGCGCAGGCCGAGGCGACCCGGAACGGGTGCGATCAGGTGGTCTGGCTCGATGCCGTCGAGCGTCGCTACATCGAGGAGATGGGCGGGATGAACCTGTTCTTCGTCTTCGGGTCCGGCGCCGACGCGCGACTCGTGACACCCGAGCTCACCGGCTCGCTACTCCCGGGGATCACCCGGGATTCGTTGCTGCAGTTGGCCACCGACGCGGGATTCGCGGTCGACGAGCGGCGCATCAGCACCGAGGAGCTGCGCAAGGGCGTTGCGTCCGGCGACATCACCGAGGTGTTCGCGTGCGGCACCGCCGCGGTGATCACGCCCGTCGGACGGGTGAAGGGTGAGACCGAGGACTATCTGATCGGGGATGGTTCGGCCGGTGAGGTCACCCAGGCGCTGCGCGACACCCTGACGGGAATTCAGCGCGGCACCTTCGCCGACACCCATGGCTGGATGACCGGGCTCTACCGCCGCTGACTCTACCGCCGCTGATCGGTCAGGCCAGCAGCCCGATCAGTGAAACGGTCACGCCGAGTTCGATTCCGGCGCCGAGGACATCGCCGTTGATGCCGCCGATGCGGCGCGCGCAGTGGGCGGTGAACCACCATCCGAGCGCGACGACCGCGACCACGACGCAGATCGAACGGATCGCGGTCGAGGGTGCGTAGGCGTCGCCGTGCCATCCACTGACGATCGCCGCGAGGACGGCCACGACACCCCAGACGGCGATCGAGGCGCGTTGCGAGTCGGCGACCAGTGCCCCGAAGCCCTGTGGCTGGGCGGCCGGTAGCCCGCGCCGGGCACCGATCACGGCCACCAGGCGTCCGAGGGTGACGGCGAAAACTATTGCATACCAACGCTGTTGATCTGCGAGGGCGCCGAATCCGATGGCCTGAAGGATCATCACGACGACGATGGTCGCAACACCGAACGGACCGGCCGACCCGCTCTTCATCACCTCGGCGACCCGCTCGGGCGGGCCGTAGCAGCCGAGTCCGTCCGCGGTGTCGGCAAGACCGTCGAGATGCATGCCCCGCGTTGCCAACCCGAGGGCCGCGACGACGAGGACACCAACCATCGCCGACGGGAGATCGGTGGCGGACAATCCCGCCGCGAGTGCTGCAGCCGGAACACCGAGGACGACGCCGACCACCGGTACCGCGGTCATCGCCGCGGCCCCGGTGGTGCGATCCATCGCCACCCGGGGCTGGGGAAGGGGCAGAACGGTCAGCCAGCTGAGCGCGACATGGGTGGCCCGCAGGGGAGACCGCATGGATCTCAGTGCGCGCCGGTCGCGACTGTTGTCGTCGAGGGCTCGTCGTCGCGGTCGCTGACGCCGGCCTCGGCGAAGGTGGCCATCGACGTCAGGATGTCCACCGACGACGCCACGATCGGCAGCGCGGCCAGCGCACCGCTTCCCTCGCCGAGTCGCATCGAGAGGTCGAGGACGGGTGTGAGGTCGAGGTGGCCCAGGGCGACGGTGTGCGCGGGTTCCACCGACCGGTGACCGGCCAGCCACCAGCGTGCCGCACCGGGAGCGAGTTCGTTGGCCACCAGGGCCGCGGCCGTCACGACCATTCCGTCGAGGATCACCGGGGTCCGACGGATCGCGGCCTGTGCCAGGAACCCGGCGAGGGCGGTGAGGTCGGCGCCCGCGACCGCCGCCAGCAACGACAGCGGGTCGTGCACGTGCCGCCGAGCCCGACGCATGCCGTCCCGGATCGCGGCGGTCTTGCGAATCCAGCCGGCATCGTCGATCCCGGTTCCGCGCCCGACGATCTCGACGGGCTCACGCCGGGTCAGCGACCCGATCAACACGGTGGCCGGGGTGGTGTTGCCGATGCCCATCTCGCCGCCGATCAGCAGATCGGCGCCCGAGTCGACGAGATCGTCGGCGATGGCACGGCCGGCCGCGAGTGCCTCCCGCGCCTCACCGATGGTGAGTGCGTCCGTGACGCGCAGATCACCACTGCTGCGGCGGACCTTGTATCGGGAGACCTCCGGTGACGTGTCGGCATCCACCGACATGTCGACGACTCGCACGCTGGCACCCGCACGGCGCGCCAGGACATTGACGGCAGCGCCCCCGGCGGCGATGTTGGCGACCATCTGGGCGGTCACCTCCGGCGGGAACGCCGACACGCCCGACTGTGCGACACCATGGTCGCCGGCGAAGACGACGACCGCAGGCGCCGTCAACGGTCGTGGGGGACAGACCCCTTGGCACGACGACAGCCATATCCCGATGTCCTCGAGTCGTCCGAGGGCGCCGGGTGGCTTCGTCAGGGTCAGATGTCGCGCGCGGGCCGCCTCGGCGGTGCCCATGTCCGGCGGCTCCACGGTGGGGAAGACCTCGGCGTCCACCCAGTCGGTCGAGCCTGCGGCCGTCGGCGGCAAGGGTGCGGTCATTGCCGCCGGTGCCGTTTCGGTCGCCGTGGATTCGGTGGTTGTCGGTGGTGCGGGCGCCGGCACAGTGGTTGCTGTCGGCGCGATGTCGGGTTCTGTCGGCGCGATGTCGGGTTCTGCCGACGAGAATTGCGTCGTGGGGGTTGCGGGCGCCGGAAGTTCGAGAACGCGGCCGGCGACGACCAGGACGACCCGGTCGCAGACGGCGGCGACGGCCTCGTTGAGGGCCCCGAGTTCATCCTGGAATCGCTTACCCGCCGGCGTCGGCGGAACCAGCGACAGGCCGGCCTCGGGACTGATGACGACCAGATCGCCGGTGAATGCGGATATCGCCGAACACAGGTCGGACCGCAGATCGGTCAGATCGACGGGCTCGTCGCCCCATCCTCCGACGGCGTCGAGACTCGCGGCGAGCCAGTTGCCCAGGTCGTCGAGCAGTACCGGGGTCTCGGGATCCGATCGCAACGACCCCGCCACGTCGATCGTCTCGACCGTCGTATAGCGGTCGTCGCGGCGCCGGCGATGGGCGCTCACCCGGGCCACCCAGTCGGCATCCGACGACGTCGCCGGCCCGGTCGCGAGGTAACGCACCCGCGGATGCTGCCGCAGGAGCGTCTCGCCGTAGCCGGATTTACCCGATCGCACCCCGCCCAGCACCAGGGTGCGGGTGGTGGTCGTCGAGTGTGCGGTGCCGTTGACGGGAGTCTCCCGTGGCCCCACCGGTCAGACCTCGTCGCCGGCCGACACCTGCGGCTTGGGCGCCCGCATCATGCGCAACTGCATGGCACGGGTGAACGCGTACCAGCCCAGGCGAACGCCGGTCTGTGACGGATCGACATCCGGGTAGCGTTCGCGTACCCGGCGATTGACGAGACGTCCGAGGATCACGGCGTCGATCACCATGAAGATGACGAACACCAGCAGTACGAGGTTGGCGTAGACGGCGAGTTGCGGGACGAACATGACCACGATCAACAGAATCGCGAACGGCATGAACAGGCCTGCGAAGTTGCGACGTGAGTCGACGATGTCCCGGGTGAACCGTCGGGCCGGACCCTTGTCGCGCGGCATCAGGTAGCGCTCGTCGCCGGCCATCATCTTCTCGCGCTGCTCGTTGCGCGCGACCTTGCGGTCGTCGGCGAGCTTGCGCTTCTCCTCGCGCGACAGATTCGACTTCGTCGCCTTGCGCCGGGCCCGGGCCTCCGAACGCGTCGTCGGCGGCGGTGCGACGGGTCCGCGGCGGCGTTTCTCGGCCTCGCGCCGCGACGGCGTCGCACGCCCCTTGCCCGGCGTGTAGGCAGTGCCTTTGGAGTCGGTGTTCGCGCTGGTCGATGCATCGTCATCGAGGTTCGCGGACGCCTCGGTGTCCGCATTCGTGGTGACGGCGTCGTCATCTGACTTCCATGGCAACTTCACACCTTCTACGGTAGGTGATCCGCGCTGCCGAGGTTCGCGGACCTCCCTATACTTCGTGCGCATGAGACCACGCCCCGGTGCGACGACGTCCCTGCAGGCGACATGCGCGTTCTGATCGCGCCGGATTCCTTCGGCGACACGCTGTCGGCGGTCGCGGCGTGCGCCGCCATCGCACGCGGCTGGTCGGTGTCGCGACCGGGCGACGAACTGCGGGCCGCGCCACAATCCGACGGGGGCCCCGGATTCGTCGACGTCCTGGCCTCCCGCTTCGGGGAGAAGCGCACGGCGACGGTGTCCGGTCCGCTCGGTGCCGCGGTCACGGCCTCGTGGTTGTACGACGATCGCGACGCTGCAAGCGTCGCGTACATCGAATGTGCGCAGGCCTGTGGGCTGCATCAGCTGGGCGGTCGGCCGACCCCGCGAACGGCGGTTTCCGCCGACACCACCGGCGTCGGACAGCTCATCGCCGCGGCGCTCGAGGCCGGGGCGTCCACGATCGTCGTCGGGCTCGGGGGATCGGCCACCACCGACGGCGGGCGGGGCATGATCGAGGCGCTCGGCGGCCCGGTCGCCGCCGTCGAACGACTGGCCCCGGTGACGGTCGTGGCGGCATCGGATGTCGAGAACCCGCTGCTCGGTCCGGCGGGCGCCGCTGCGGTGTTCGGTCCCCAGAAAGGGGCCGATCCGTCGACGGTCGATCGGCTCGAGGAGCAGATGGGCGAGTGGTCGACGGTGCTCGGCGAGATGGCCGGGCGTGATGTGTCCGGCGAGGACGGTGCGGGCGCCGCCGGCGGCCTCGGCGCCGCGCTGCTGGCCCTGGGCGGGCGTCGGGTCTCCGGCGCGACCGTGGTCGCAGACGCGACCGATCGGGCCGCCGACGTCGCGTCGTCGGACCTGATCATCACAGGTGAGGGCAAGTTCGATACGCAGACACTGCGCGGCAAGGTGGTCTCCGCGCTCAACGATGCGGCCGCCGCGGCGGGCATCCCGACCCTGGTGTTCGCCGGGCAGGTGGCGCTGACCGCCGACGCGATCGAACAGGCCGGGATCGCCGGCGCGTACGCGATCGTCGATGTCGCGGGTTCGGTCGAACTCGCGATGACCGACGCCGACAACCAGCTGGCCCGGCTGGCGGAGCAGGTCGGGGCCGGGTGGACCGAAACCGAGGCTCCACGCCGCGCGCAGGGTGCATGAGACAACCGTTGGGGTCGGCAGGAATACAGTGGGACGGGGTACCGTTGAATGCAGCACGTGGCCCAGGGGCGGGTAGGAGTCTGACTTCGATCCGTCGACGGTGACCTCGAACCGAGACATACAGGAGTATCGATGACCGTTCAGAACGAGTCCGGAACCACCACCACGACCGGCGTCATTCTGACCGACGCGGCTGCCTCCAAGGCGAAGGCGCTGCTCGACCAGGAGGGGCGCGACGACCTGTCGCTGCGGATCGCGGTGCAGCCGGGCGGATGTGCAGGTCTGCGCTACCAGCTGTTCTTCGACGACCGCAGCCTCGACGGTGACCTCACCGACGACTTCGCCGGCGTGACCCTCGCGGTGGACCGGATGAGCGCGCCCTACGTGGGCGGTGCCACCATCGACTTCGTCGACACCATCGAGAAGCAGGGCTTCACGATCGACAACCCGAACGCCACCGGCAGCTGCGCCTGCGGCGACTCGTTCAACTGAGCCCGACGAACTCACACCACTGACCGCATTCCCCAGCGTGGGGGTGCGGTCAGTGGCGTCTGGGCGCCTGAGTAGCGTGGAATGCTGTCCGACTCCGGCCGACCGAAGGGCGAGCACCGCGTGGCAATCGTTGTCTGTGGCTCCATCGCAACCGACCACCTCATGACCTTTCCGGGGAAATTCTCCGAGCAGTTGCTCGGTGACCACCTCGAGCACATCTCGCTGAGCTTCCTCGTCGAGGATCTCGTGGTCCGTCGAGGCGGTGTCGGGGGCAACATCTGCTACGCGATGGGCGAGCTCGGCGGCAGCCCGCTGCTGGTCGGCTCGGTCGGTGCGGACTTCGACGACTACCGGCAGTGGCTCGAGGCACACGGCGTCGACTGTCGTGCGGTGCGGATCTCGGAGACCCAGCACACCGCACGCTTCATGTGCACGACCGACCAGACGATGGCCCAACTGGCGAGCTTCTATCCGGGCGCGATGAGCGAGGCGCGCGAGATCGCCCTGTCCGATGTGTTCGCGCAGACAGGTACTCCGGACCTGGTGCTCATCGGCGCCGACGACCCCGACGCGATGATTCGGCACACCGAGCAGTGCCGCACGCTCGGCGTCCCGTTCGCGGCCGACCCGTCTCAGCAGCTCGCACGCCTCGACGGGGAACAGACCCGGGCCCTGATCGACGGCGCCGCCTACCTGTTCACCAACGAGTACGAGTGGGGTCTGCTACGGCAGAAGACCGGTCTGTCGGAGGCCCAGGTGGCCGACATGGTCGGGGTCCGCGTGACGACCCTGGGCAAGGACGGCGTCGAGATCATCGACCGCGACGGCACACGAACCCATGTCGCAGTGGTGCCGGAGACCGAGAAGGTCGATCCCACCGGTGTCGGCGACGGCTTCCGCGCCGGCTTCCTGACCGCCCGCGCCAAGGGGCTGGACTTCGAACGCGCCGCGCAGGTCGGTTCGATGGTCGCGGTTCTCGTGCTCGAGACCGTCTCCACCCAGGACTGGACCTGGGACCGCGAGCTCGCCCTCAAACGACTGGCCGACGCCTACGGCGACGCCGCCGCAAGCGAGATCGCCGCGCACCTCTAGCCCCCGCACCGGGCGATGCCAGCCGCACCGGGCGATGCCAACCGCACCCGAGGCCGCCAACGCCACCAGCACGGAGGTCGAGAGAACCCGAAAATCCGCCGAGAGAACCCAGCCCACCTGCCGAACCGATGCTGTCGGCGAAATTCTGGGTTCTCTCGGCGGATTTTCGGGTTCTCTCGACGCGAAGGGTCTCTCGAGGCCGGACACGGTTCTCTCGACGCGAAGGGTCTCTAGGCGGGGCACGGTTCTCTCGACGCGAAGGGTCTCTCGAGGCCGGACACTCTTCTCTCGACCGCCGTGCTGATGGCGTTGGCGGGCCTCGGAATGCGGCTGGGTGCGGCTGCTATAGGCGCACCGGATAGCTGTGGTCGGTGATGTCGGGCACGATGGTCTTCTCCACGAAGATGCCGTGCCAGACCATGAACGACAGCAGGGTCCACAGGCGGCGACTGTTGTCGACGAGGCCTTGGCGGTGCTCGTTGAGCATCTCGACGATCGCGTTCTTGTTGAGGATGTGATCGGTCTGCGAGCGTTCGATGGTCTCGTGCGCCCAGTCGAACATCTCGGTCCCGGCCAGCCAGTGACGGATGGGTACGGGGAAACCGAGTTTCTTCCGGTGCAGCACGTGGGGTGGCACGATCTGCTCCAACGCCTGTCGTAGGGCGTACTTGGTGGTGCCGTGGGAGATCTTCTCGTCGTAGGGCAGTGCCTCGGCGATCCTGAAGACCTCAGGGTCGAGGAACGGTACCCGCAGCTCCAGCGAATTGGCCATCGTCATCTTGTCGGCCTTGACGAGGATGTCGCCGCGCAACCAGGTGAACAGGTCGATGTGCTGCATCCGGGCGACGGGATCGAGACCCTCGGACATCGCATAGATCGGCGCGGTGACGTCGGTGTGGGTCCATTCGGGCCGGTAGTCGCGCAGGACGGCCCGCAACCGCGCGTCGTCGAAGCTGCGTGCGTTGCCGTAGTAGCGCTCCTCGAGTGTCAACGACCCCCGGTGCAGCAGACTCTTGCCGCGGGTGCCCTCCGGGATGCGGTCGGAGACACGGCCGGCGAGGCGGCGCAACGCGGCGGGCAGTCGGTCGAAGGTGCTCAGCGACAACGGCTCCTTGTAGATCGTGTACCCGCCGAACAGTTCGTCGGCACCCTCTCCCGAGAGCACCACCTTGACGTGTTTGCGGGCTTCGGCGGCGACGAAATAGAGCGGAACCAGGGCCGGGTCGGCGACGGGATCGTCCAGGTACCAGACGATCTCCGGGATGGCGTCGATGAACTCGCGCGGACTGACAACCTTGACGATGTGCCGGGCGCCGATCGCTTCGGCCGACTCGACGGCGACATCGACCTCGGAATAGCCCTCGCGCTCGAATCCGGTCGTGAAGGTGATCAGGTCGGGGTTGTGCTGGATCGCCAACGCGGCGATGGCGGTGGAGTCGATGCCCCCGGACAGGAACGACCCGACGGTGACGTCGGCGCGCATGTGCTTGGCCACCGAATCCGACAACACCTCGGCGATCTCGTCGTACCGCGCCTGTCGCGATCCGTCGGTGAAGGGCCGCACCGAGAACCGGGGGGTGAAGTACCGCTGGATCTGCGGTGCCCCACCGGGTCGGATCGTCGCGTGGCATCCGGACTCCAGACGCCGGATCGATGCGTGCAGCGTCTCCGGCTCGGGCACGTACTGCAACACCGTGTAGTGCTCGATCGCCCGCGGGTCGAGCTCATCGCCGAGGCCGAGGCGGCCGGTCAGCTCCAGCAGGCTCTTCTTCTCGCTGCCGAACGCCGACCCGCCGGGGCCGGTGGCCAGGAACATCGGCTTGATCCCGAACGGATCGCGAGCCAGGAACAGCGAGCGGTTCTCGGTGTCCCAGATCGCGAACGCGAACATGCCGCGAAGGCGACGCACCGCGTCGGGTCCCCAATGGTGGAACGCGGCGACGATGGCCTCACCGTCGCCCTCGGTGGCGAACCGGGCGCCCTCGTCACGCGCGAGTTCCTCCCGGATCTCCAGGTAGTTGTAGATCTCACCGTTGAACACCAGCGCATAGCGGTCCGGCTGCTCGTCCGGGCCCCATCGCAGCGGCTGGTGCGAGTGCTCGATGTCGATGATGGACAGCCGGTTGAAACCGAGCACGAGATCGGCGTCATGCCACGTGCCGGGCTCGTCGGGTCCGCGGTGTCGCATGCAGTGGGAGGCTTCCGACACCAGTTCGACGGCGGAGTCCGCCGATCCGTCGGAGGTCAGCAGACCGAGCAAACCACACACCAGACAGGCCCTCACATATCGACGTTTCCACGCGCTTCTGACGCGTCGAGTATGCCTGACGAACGGTGATGGCAACGGGTGCGGTCCGCATGCGGTCATGTGGCCCCGGGTGGCCGACGCACGCAGGCAAACCCCAATCACGAAACGTTCGCCGGGTTGGTCTACGCTGCGTAGTACTAGGTGCAAGAATTGCCTTGGCGCCGGGTGAGATTTCGCTCGGAACCGGCGATGAATGCCCTGTGCGGGTCATGTGACATGGCAACTCGGTCCACACGCGTGTCGGAACCGAGCGAGCGGGAAGGCGTGAAATTGGCACACGGTGGACGGCCGCGGGCGAGAGCAGCCCGTTCCGCATCGCGGACGATCAAGCAGGTCGGTGCACTCGTCGCACTCGGTATCGGTGCGCTGCTCCTGTCGGGCTGTGATGCCCGCACAGCGATGCGATTCGGATGGCCCGCGGGTGTGACCCCGGAGGCCAAGAAGATGGGCGACCTGTGGACCTGGTCGGTCATCGCCGCCCTGTTGATGGGCATCCTGGTGTGGGCCTTGATCTTCTGGTCCATCACCTTCCATCGGCACAAGGCCGGGAAGGACGAGTTCCCGCGGCAGACGGCATACAACGTGCCGCTCGAACTCAGCTACACGGCGATCCCGTTCGTGATCATCGCGGTGCTGTTCTACTTCACGGTCGTGGTGCAGAACGACGTCGAGAGCAAGACCTCGGATCCCAAGGTCACCGTCGATGTCACCGCCTTCCAGTGGAACTGGAAGTTCGGTTACCGCGACGTCGTCTTCACCGACGGTGCGAACTACAACGGCTTCGAGCGGTCCGGAAGCCCCTTCGAACTCCAGGCCCGCAACATGGCCAACGAGGACGGCGAAGAGGTGCCGGAGCCGGGCCCGGCCAACGGTCGCGATGACGATGTCCGCGATTACCTGAAGTTCAACAAGATCGAGACCGTCGGATCCTCGACGGAGATCCCGATCCTGGTGCTGCCGACCGGCAAGCGCATCGAGTTCGACATCGCGTCCGCCGACGTCATCCACTCGTTCTGGGTGCCCGAGTTCCTCTTCAAGCGTGACGTCATGCCGTTCCCGAAGCAGAACCACACCGACAACGTCTTCCAGATCTCGAGCATCGACCGCCAAGGAGCCTTCGTCGGACGATGCGCGGAGATGTGCGGAACCTTCCACTCGATGATGAACTTCGAGGTCCGGGCGGTCAGTCCGCAGAAGTTCGACGCGTACATCCGCTACCGCGACGAGAACCCGTTGGCCACCAACGCGCAGGCACTCGAGGCGATCTGCGAGGTACCGCACTCGGTGACGACCGTTCCGTTCGACACGCGCCGCGCCACGTCGGGTAACACCCCCAAGGATCTGGGCAACGCCTCGGACACGAACCTGCAGGGCTGCACGGTGGGAGCAAACGGATGAAAATCGAAGCCAGGATCTTCGAACTGCTGACCGGATTCTTCTTCCTCGCCGGTATCGCGTACACCATCTGTACGGCGTTCTCGAGCAAGGGTGTCGAGTGGGTGGGCGTGACCGGCATGTTCTTCAGCGCCGGTCTGACCCTGATCGCCGGCACGTACTTCCGATTCGTCGCACGCCGCGTGGAGATCCGTCCCGAGGACTACGAGGATGCCGAGATCGAGGACGGCGCCGGAGAGCTGGGCTTCTTCAGCCCGCATTCCTGGTGGCCGATCCTGGTCGCCGGCGGCGCGGCGATGTTCGGCATCGGCTTCGCCACCGGTAACTTCTGGTTCGCCATCTTCGCTGCTGTCGTGATCATCGGCACCGCTGCGGGCCTCGTGTTCGAGTATCACGTGGGACCGGAGAAGCACTAGGCCGGAGCACCGGACCGCAGCGCGACCACCAGCGGCCGCACCCGATTCGGGTGCGGCCGCTCTGGTCACTTCGGGGGAGTCGGCGCATAGACCGGCAACGCGCGGTACCCGACCCGGAACGTCGCCTTCTCGTAGGATTCGCCGATCTCTCCGTCGTGTGCGACATCGACGGGCTCGTCCACCGCGGAGAACGAGAACTCCGGAACGTGCAGCTCGTGATACAGCGGCGAGCGTTCGAGACGTCCGGTGATCAACGCGCCGAGCATGCGTAGCAGGGCGAATCGATGTCCGACCTCGAGGATGCGGACGTCCAGCAGACCGTCATCGAGCCGGATGCGCCGTGACGGGGCGAAACCCGACGGACGGTAGAGCGAGTTGCCGAGCAGGAACAACGAGGTCTCGATGACCTCGCCGTTCACCCGGATGCGCACGGGTCGGGTATGTCGCAGGGTCGACGTCAGCGCGAAGGCTGTCGCGAAGGGCCGGCTCAGCTTGTGCTCCAACTTCGTACGCGTCCGGACGAAATGCGGGTAGGCGCCGATGCTGGCGGTGTTCAGCACCAGGGTGTCCTCGTTGAGTCGAGCGACGTCGATGGCGAACACCCGGCCGTCCACGATGGCGGACACGGTGTCGGCCACGGACGTGATGCGTAGATCCTGTGCGAAGTGGTTGTACGTCCCGCCGGGCAGCACGGCGAGCGGGACGTCGGCGTCCAGGGCGATCTGCGCCGCGGTGGCGACCGTTCCGTCGCCGCCGCCGACGGTGAGCACGTCAGCGCGCTGCGCCGCCTGGCGCAGCAGTTCCTCGATGTCGTCGTCCGGCCCGACCTCCACGATCTCGGCGTCGGGGAGCGACTTGGTGAACTCATCGAGCACCCGGCGGCCGTTGCCGGAACCCGATGCGGGATTCACGACGGCGACCACTCCCTCGCCGCGAGGCCGCGGCGTTGCCGGGACGCGGGTGGGGGAGGGGACCGCAATGCTGTGCTTGGTGATGGGAGGGACCAGGCGCCCTCCGATCACCGCGATCGTCGCGCCGATCCCGAAGCCCGCCAGCACATCACCGGGGTAATGCGCACCGGTGGCGACCCGGGACAGACCGACCAGACCGGCGAGGCCTCCGAGCACCAGACCGGTCGGGGCATGCTCGAGACCGACACCCATGGCGAACGCGGCGGCACTCGCCGAATGGCCCGACGGCAGTGAGTTGGATGTCGGCGAGCGGCGGCCGCGGCGTTCGACGGGCACCAACGACGAGGTCGGCCGTGGCCGGTTACGGATCCGTTTGGCCGCCTGATTGGTGACCAGGCTGGTGACTGCGAGCGTCGCGACGCCGCGCGCGGCACCACGTTGTGCCGCCGGTCGCCCGGTGAGCGCCATTCCGGCGGCGATCGCGAACCACAGCTTGGAGTGGTCGGCCGCCCGGGTCAGGCGCGGCATGAGCGCGTCCAGAGCCGGGGATTCCGATCGCGCGATCGTCTCGAAGATCTCTCCGTCGAGAGTGCCGAGACCCCGGGTGATCTGGCGTAAACCGGCGGAGTCCCAGATGGATTCGGATGCGGTGCGGGATCGTCGGCGAGGTCTCATCACGTCTCGATCCTAGTGGCCCGCCGGATGCCGGTCGCGGGGCCATGAACGCCATCGACCGCCGTGCTCCGGCACGGCGGTCGATGGATGTATCTCGCGGAAAGTCCCGGTCAGTCCAGGGCATTCCCGTCTTTGGCCTGCAACTCCCGCAGAGCCTTCTGCTCGGCCCTCTCGGCCTCGTGTTCTCGCTCGATGTTGCGCACCTGCTGCTCCGGCGGATCCTCGAGGAGGATCGAACCGGTACCCGGTGCGCCGGCGGAGCCGAGTTTGTTCATACGTTTCGGCAAGGCCGCGCCTTCGTAGGGCAGCGGGATCGGGTGACCGTGGTCGTCGACCGGGCCGAGTGGCTGGTGCACCTCGATGTACTCACCCTGCGGCAGGCGCCTGATGAGACCGGTCTCGATACCGTGGGCGAGGACCTGGCGGTCGCTACGCTGCAGGGCCAACGCCCACCGATAGGCGATGAAGTAGGCCAGCGGCGGCACGATGATCAGTCCGATCCGGCCCATCCACGTCGTCGCGTTCAGCGAGATGTGGAACTTCAAGGCGATGATGTCGTTCATACAGGACAGCGTCAGGATGATGTAGAACGACAGTGCCATGGCGCCGATCGCGGTCCGCACGGGGACGTCACGCGGACGCTGCAGCAGGTTGTGATGCGCGTCGTCGCCGGTCAGACGTTTCTCGATCCACGGGTAGGAGAACATGCCGGCGAACATCAACGTGATGATCACGACAACCCAGAAGATGGCCGGGATCGTGTAGTTGCCCAGGTAGAGCTCCCAGGCCGGCATGAGTCGGGCCAGACCGTCGGTCCACATCATGTAGATGTCCGGCTGGGAGCCGGCCGAGACGTGTGCCGGGTTGTACGGTCCGAGCACCCAGACCGGGTTGATCTGGAAGACGCCGGCCATGATCGCCAGGACACCGGTGGTGATGGCGAAGAATGCGCCCGACTTGACCGCGAACACCGGCAGGATGCGGACACCGACGACGTTCTTCTCGGTGCGACCGGGGCCGGGGAACTGGGTGTGCTTCTGATACCAGACCAGTGCCAGGTGAGCACCGATCAACGCCAGGATGATGCCCGGGAACAGCAGCACGTGCATCACGTACAGGCGTGGGATGATGATGTCGCCGGGGAACTGACCGCCGAACAGTGCCCAGTGAATCCAGGTACCGATCAGCGGGATGCCGAGGACGATGCCGCTCATCGCGGCGCGGACGCCGGTGCCCGACAGTAGGTCGTCGGGGAGCGAGTAGCCGAAGAAGCCCTCGAACATCGCCAGGATGAGCAGCAGGCAGCCGATGATCCAGTTGGCCTCGCGCGGACGGCGGAACGCACCGGTGAAGAAGATGCGCGCCATGTGGACGATGATCGACGCCGCGAACAGCAGGGCCGCCCAGTGGTGGACCTGTCGCACGAACAGACCGCCGCGCACCTCGAACGAGATGTTCAGCGTGGTCTCGTAGGCCCGCGTCATCATCACGCCGTTGAGCGGCTGGTAGGCGCCGTCGTAGACGACCTCACTCATCGACGGATCGAAGAACAGGGTCAGGTACACGCCGGAGATCAGCAGGATGATGAAGCTGTAGAGCGCGATCTCACCCAGCAGGAACGACCAGTGGGTGGGGAACACCTTGTTGATCTGCCGCCGGATTCCCGGAGCCATGTGGTAACGCGAGTCGACCTCTTCGGCCTGCGTCGCGAGACGGTCGGCGATGGTCATGATCTACGCTCCCAAAATGCCGGTCCGACGGGTTCGATGTAGTCGCCTGCGGCAACCATGTATCCCTGATTGTTCACCGTGATGGGCAGCTGCGCCAGTGCCCGCGCGGCCGGGCCGAACACCGGCTTCGCGTACTCGAGCGCATCGAACTGCGACTGGTGACACGGGCAGAGGATGCGATTGGTCTGCTGTTCGAACAGAGACGTCGGGCATCCGAGGTGGCTGCAGACCTTCGTGTAGGCGAAATAGTCGCCGTAGTTGAAGCTCTCCTGGCCCTTGCGCTTGATGGCGCGAGCCGCGTCCTCGGGACGCAGACGGATCAGCATCACCGGGTTGCTCACATAGCGCAGACCCTCGAGGAGCTTGTGCCGCGACTCCTCGGTCTCGCCGTAACCGTCGGAGACGCGCCACGGGAAGACGGTCTCCATGGCGCCGGCGTCGAGGTCCTCAGGGCGGACCAGGGCGACCTGGTACGGGTTACCCGTGTCGCGCCGCAGGAAGATGGTCTCGTTCGGATCGCTGGCCGGGTTGTAGATCGGTGACCAGCCGGTGTGCCACAGAGGGGCGTCGTCGCCCTTGGCCCACGGGTTCTTGATGATGCCGCCGAGGCCGGCGACCAGGCCGGTGAAGGCGAACGCACCGAGGCCGAAGGCGGCCGAACCGATGATCATCTTGCGGCGCGGCAGCGTCGACGTCGTCAGCGAGTTGTCGAGCTCGGCGGCGATGGTCTTCTTGTCGACCTCGGAGGAACCGCCATCATGGCGGTCCTGCACCGAGATCTCCGCGGGGATGAACTTCTTGGTGAAGATCACCATGCCGATACCGATGGACAGCACCGACAGTCCGAACGTCACACCCAGCAGGGGGGTGTTGAGGGTGTAGCGCCAGTAGTCCAGCGAATCCGGGAGGGCGAACTCCCAGTGATTCCAGATGAAGATGATGAAGCACGCCACCGCCGAGATCCCGGCAATGGTGAACCAGGCCGCGACCTGACGTTCCGCGCGTTTCTCGACCCCGCTGCCGGGCTCGGGGAACCGCTCGGCCCGGTGGATGATCTCCACCCCGTCGAGGTTGGTGCCGAGCTTGACCAGCTCCTCGTGACTCATCTGGTCGAGTTCGTCCTTCGACGGGTCGTTACCGCCGGTTGCACTCATGTCCGTGATCCCATCCACATTGCGGCGGCGACGATCGCCACAACTCCGACAACCCACATCACCATGCCCTCGCTGACGGGACCGAAGCCCCCCAGGCCCAGTCCGCCCTGCGGCTTGGATTCGGTGACGTATTTGATGAAGCCGATGATGTCCTTCTTCTCGTCGAGCGAGAGCTGACGGTTGGAGAACTTCGGCATGTTCTGCGGCCCGGTGAGCATCGCCGTGTAGATCTGCTGCTCCTCGACGCCGTCGAGCGCCGGGGCGAACTTGCCCGACGAGAGGGCGCCGCCGCGACCCGTGAAGTTGTGGCACGAGGCGCAGTTGAGCCGGAACAGCTCACTGCCGCGACCGAGGTTCTTCCCCCGTAGCGACTCCTGGGCCAGAACGGGGAGACCGTCCTCCATCTTCACCGAGCCATCCGCATTGCGTTCGTAGATGACCTGCGGGCCGCCACCTTCGGACTGCACATAGGCGCCGAGCTGATCGATCTGTGCCTTGGTGAACTTGGGGGGCTTGCGCAGGGCCTGCGCCTCGCCGCGGGCGGCGGGCATGCGGCCGGTGGAGACCTGGAAGTAGACCGCGGCGTCACCGACACCGAGCAGGGACGGTCCACGGTCGGCCACACCCTGCAGGTTCGCGCCGTGGCAGGTGATGCACGAGGTCTCGTAGAGCTTCTTGCCGTCGGCGATCAGCGCGGCATTGGACTCGTCGGCGACGGCGACCTGGGGCTTGGGGGTCAGGACCGACGCCAGCACCCCGGCGGTGAGGAGTCCGACGAACAGCAGCAGTGCGCCGCTGGCGCGGCGACGGAGCTTGCGCCGAGACTTGGCCTTGCGTGCCGATGAGGAGGCCTTGGTCGACTCGGCCACACCCGCGCCGGGTGTGCTGTCGGCGTCCACGTCGTCGCTATCCGACGGTCGCGGTGGAGATGAACTCATCTGTGACTCTCTACTAAGCGGACGGACTGTTGTGTGGTTGTGCTGCTCTCAGGCGGCCGTCGAGGCCACTACCTGATGAAGTAGATCGTTACGAAGAGGCCGATCCAGACGATGTCGACGAAGTGCCAGTAGTACGACACCACGATGGCGGCCGTGGCCTGTGCAGGTGTGAACTTCGAGAGTTTGGTGCGGATCAGCAGGAAGATGAACGCGACGAGTCCGCCGATCACGTGCATGCCGTGGAAACCGGTGGCCATGTAGAACACCGAACCGTATGCGCTCGACGAGAGCGTCGTGCCCTCGTGGACCAGGTGGTAGTACTCGTAGGCCTGACCGGCGACGAAGAACGACCCCATCAGGAAGGTCAGCACGTACCAGCGGCGCAGACCGAAGACGTCGCCGCGCTCCGCGGCGAACACACCCATCTGGCAGGTCACCGAGGACAGGATCAGCACCGTGGTCACGGGGATCGCCAGAGCGAGGTTCAGCTCGGTCGGCTCGGGTGGCCAACCGATGGTCGCATTGGCACGCGCGACGAAGTACATCGCGAAAAGTCCAGCGAAAAACATGAGCTCACTGGACAGCCACACAATGGTGCCGACGCTGACCATGTTGGGCCGGTTCAGCGAGTGCACGCGCGCGGTGATGGCTGTTCCTGAGGTACCTACAGCGCTAGTCACAAAATGAAGTATGACGGTTCGTAGTAAGCCCTGACCACTTGGGTCTCCAAATTGCTCGAAGGTTTTCTCCCGGCCCAGGTAGTGGCCTCGTGAATGCGGTCGTCGGCGTGTCCCACGGCATGGTTTGCTGGGTCTGTGGACGGCGATCGAGATGCGCCGCCGAGGGTCGCCTCGCCCCGGCGTGATCTGAACGGGCGCCCGGTGATCCCGGGCCGGTGGGAACGATTGCGCGCGAAACTGAGGACCGGCCGAGCAGACGCCTGTCTGGCGGGTGTCGATGCCGCAGATCTCGTCGTCGTCGCGGAGTCAGATGACGACGCGGTGGCGTCCTCGACGGTGCTCGACGCGGCCACCTGGCGGCCCGACGACGAAGTGGTGCTCCGTCATGTGCTGCGGCTCGCCGCGGATCGTGTGGACGAGGCCGCGCGGATCGCCGGACTCGACGGGTACGAGAGGCTCGACGCCGCCGACGCCGGCGACGTTTCGGACGACCCGGACACGGTTGTGCTCGTGCTGGCCCGACGACAACTTCTCGACGCGCTGCACCTGTCGCAGGAACGGTCTCGGATGGCCGGCCTCGGTGCGCGCCACGGTGGCACCGTGACCAGATGGCAGGTCCTGCAACGACCGGTGGCGCGTGGCTGACGCCGTCCCCACTACTGTTTGCACTGTGAGCAGCACGGACCCTTCCGCGTACACCTGGCCGCAGATTCTCGGGCGCGTCACCGACGGGATCGACCTGACCGTCGAGGAGGCCTCCTGGGCGATGAACGAGATCATGAGCGACGCCGCGACCGGTGCGCAGATCGCCGCGTTCGGCGTCGGCGTAAAGATGAAGGGAGCGGCGTCGGCGGAGTTGCGCGGGCTGGCGTCGGCGATGCTCGAGCACGCCACGCTCGTCGAGATCTCCCGGCCGGCGGTGGACGTCGTGGGTACGGGCGGCGATCGTTCGCACACCGTGAACATCTCCACGATGACCTCCGTGGTCATCGCCGCCGCCGGGATCCCGGTGGTCAAGCACGGCAATCGTGCGGCGTCGTCGAAGAGCGGCGGTGCCGACGTCCTCGAGGCGCTCGGGGTGTCGATCGGCCTGGGCGCCGCGGATGTGGCGCGATGTGTCGACGAGGTGGGGATCGGCTTCTGTTTCGCGCCGGTGTTCCATCCGGCCTTCCGGTTCACCGGTCCGCCCCGCAGTCAGATCGGCATCCCCACCGTCTTCAATGTGCTGGGTCCGCTGACCAATCCGGCACGACCCCGTGCGGGTCTCATCGGATGCGCATTCGTCGATCTCGCACCGGTGCTGGCGCAGTCGTTCGCCGAGCGGGGGAGTTCGGTGCTGGTTGTCCGCGGCGATGACGGGCTCGACGAGCTGACCACGACCACCACCTCGACGGTGTGGCAGGTGGTCGACGGCGACGTGCACCGGCTCACGCTCGATCCCGCAGATCTGGGCGTCGGTCGAGTGCAGCTGGCCGCGCTCCAGGGCGGGGACGCGACGGTGAACGCGGCGATCGCTCGCGACCTCTTCGCAGGCACACGCGGACCGGTGCGCGATGCGGTCCTGCTCAACGCCGCAGGAGCCATTGTCGCGTTCGAACAGCAGGCTTCGATGTCGGGAGCCGAGCTGACCGATGCCATGGGCGCGGCGATGGAGCGCGCGGCCGCCGCGATCGACAGCGGCGAGGCGACACGCGTGCTCGACCGCTGGGCGACGCTCAGTTCGGAGTTGTCCGCAGCGGCCCGCTGATCATCGCGCGGCTCGGCCGGCCGACGATCGGCGGGCGCGCGATCATTGCTCGCCGATGGAGAAGCCGCCCTCGACATCGGAACTGGAGTAGCTGCGAAATGCGATGTGCGTGGCGCTGCGGTTCACGCCGGGCAATCGGTTGATCTTGTCGGTGACCACGTCGGCGATCTGCTCATGATCGCGCACCTTGATCTTCGCGATCAGATCCACATCGCCGGCACAGGAGTACACCTCGGAGACGCCGGGGATGTCGGCCACGGCCTGCGCGGTCTCCGGGATCTGGTGGACGTCGGCGTGGATCAGGACGATGGCGGTGATCATGGTTGACACAGTAATGCGCGCCGCCGGACGTCTGTGCGCGGTGCGTGCCGGGCGCGTGCGACCGCGGGCGGTGGCCGCGGGGGTCGGTGCGGTCGGCGGGAGGGTGGGCTCGGTGAGGTCCGGGTCGGATCACTCTCGCAGGAGGTCACCCGGCGCGCCGGGGCGCCTCTCGGGCGGCACGCGCCGTCTGCGACCACGCCGACCATCGCTCGGCGCAGGCGCCGGGTAGCGCGAACGGTTCGGTGGTGGTGACGATCCGGGTACGGGGCGCGGTGACCCAGCGGTACAGAAGGCCGGCCTCCTCGGGTGGCGCCCCCCGCAGCGGGCCGGCGTCGGGTACGACCGTCTGGGCAGCGGAAATCAGCGTGTCCACCACGGGCATGGGCGGGATGCCCCGGCGGGCGACACCCGCACTGGCCAGGCGGCCGTATCGGATCACCGCCAGTTCCCATCCCCGATCATCGTCGGGGTGCGCCACCACCAGCTCGGCGATCGAACACAGCGCGCCGAGGCGCTGACACCGCGCGAGGGCGTCGATCGTCTCCGACACGCGGTCCCGGTGGCGCGCGGCACTCTCGAACATCTGAGCCTCGGACAGTCGCGCGAGTCGCTCGGTCAGTGTGATGAGGGCGGCATCCGAGTCGCCGGACAGCAGATCGCGTGTGGTGGACACGCGCGGCAGGTAGTCGGGCAGTGTCAGTGGACGGTCGGACGCGGCGTCACATCCACCGATGCGTGGGCCGCCGGCCGCCTCGGAACGGCACCAATGGTGTGATGCGGATCCCAATCGTGTTGTGCAGCTGCGCAATCCCGTGGCCTGGGAGATCAGTTCAGCGATGGTGGTGGCAGATGTGCGATTTCCGATCGGCCCGATGCAGTCCTCGGTGGGTGTCCGGGAGACCTTGAGGCGCGGAAAGCGCTCGGCGGTCAGCACGACCCACCAGCCGCGGTGCGGTTGGGTCGAGCGGCGGTTGTAGGCAGGAGCATGGGCGGCCAGAAGCCGCAGTTCGCGGACGCCGGCTTCGAGGGCGTGGGCGCACTCCACGTGGTCGACACGCGTCGCCAGGTTCACCATCTCGCCGATGCGTCGGCGGGGGTCGTTTCCGGTGAAGTACGACATCACCCGACGCCGCAGGTTGACCGTGGTGCCCACGTAGAGCACCTCATCGGACGGCCCGCGGAACATGTAGACGCCTGGGAGTGACGGAAGATCCTGCGCCAGAGCGCGTTTGGCGCGCAGGCGCGTCGTCTGGCGCGGAAGGTACGCGGTGAGCTCGCCATAGGTCGACACGCCCTGGTTGCCGACGCGCTCGAGCAGGCGATGAAAGACCTCGACGGTGGCCCGTGCGTCGTCGAGGGCTCGGTGCGTGGGGCGGACCGTGACGTCGAACAGGTCCGCGAGTGCGGACAGCCGGACCGTCGGCGCCTCGTCGCGGCTCAGGATCCGGCGGGCCATGGTGACCGTGCAGAGGCTGATGTCGAAGGGCCAGTCGATTCCGAGTCGCGCCGCGTTCTGCCGCAGAAAGCCCATGTCGAACCGCGCGTTGTGGGCCACCAGGATCGAACCGCGGGCGAACTCCACGAAGGACATGAGGACCTCGCCGATCGCCGGTGCGTCACTGACCATGGCCTCGGTGATGCCGGTGAGGGTGACGATCTTGGGCGGGATGGGGCAGCCGGGGTCGACGAGAGTGGCGAACTCACCGAGCACCTCACCGCCGCGGATCTTCACGGCCCCGATCTCGGTGATGCGGTCTGCGGTGGCGCTGCCACCGGTCGTCTCGAGGTCGACCACGACCAACGTGGTGTCGAACAGCGAGCGATCCGAGAAGTCGTCGCCGTCGTCGAGGTCCGCGAAGGTGAGTTGTCCGCCGGTCCCGGCCGATGAGTGCACCACGGTTGCGAACATTAGTTCGACGTAACGACAGATTCGGATGTGACAGGCGGGGAGGGTGTGATTTCACCCGTTGTCGGTGTCGCCCGGCCGGATCTGTCGGTGCGGGTTCCTACTCTCCTTCACATGTGACGCATGGCGCCGATCGTCCGGTTTGACGGCCGTCGACATGCCCACCGACTCAAATGAGATGGAGATCACACATGTACGTAGACTGCCAGACCTGCCCGGTCCGTCCGGTCGCCTGCGACGGGTGCATGATGCAGGTGCTGTTCGACCCTCCCAACTGCGAAAACCCCACCGGTGAAGGTGGAGGAAAGGTCACGGAAACGGCGGCCTCCGCCGACGCTGCGATCGACGCCGCGATCGATGTTTTCGTCTCCGCTGCAATGGTCACCAGAGACTCTGCAGTATCTGCAAGAAAAGGAAAAACTGCAGTTCAGAGTGGCGTTTCTGAGCGTCGTCTCCGGATATTGCGGGCTGGGTGAGTCGGACTCGGATTTCGGGGCCCCGAGGGTCGGTGGACAGACCCGCATCCGATTTCGTAACCTTTCCGAGACCTTTCAGAGCGTCCCGCTCCAACAGGAGTGGTCTGGACAGGTCACCGCTCAATCGCCCTCTGGGCGAACCGGGGAACCATCAGTTTTCGGAGCGATCCGAATTGGGGTGAATCGCGCATGCCCGGCGACGTGTCACGCGTCGTCGAGTCTGCCGTGTAGGGCCATTCTTCCGGCCCGAACCCGACAGCTAACTCGGTAGGCGGTCGAAGGGAGAGCAAGGAGAAGTCGCTTCGTGGCCAAACATCGTTTGGAGCAGCCCAACCGCGGCAGCAAGGTAGCCAAGCGCGCGGTCGTCGCAGGGTCGATCACCGTCGGCTCGCTGGCAGCTGTCGCCGGCCCGGCGCTCGCAGCGCCCGTGCAAATGCCGAACCTCGGCAGTTTCGAGCTTCCTGGGGTCGATACCAAGCAGGTCCCCCAGCAACCCAAGGCCACGCCGGCGGCCAAGTCGCCCGGCGCCAGCGTCGAGATCCCGAATCTCGGCACCTTCACCGTGCCCGGCCTCAACGGTGATCAGATCCCGCAGCAGTTCCGGCCCAAGGGTGGTGGCGGCCTGCTCGGCGCCCAGCCCACCGCGGCGCAGAAGGCCGTCCGGGTCGCCGAGAGCAAGATCGGCTCACCGTATTCATACGGTTCCGCCGGCCCGAACGCTTTCGACTGCTCGGGCCTCGTCTACTACTCGTACAAGCAGGCCGGTAAGACCATTCCGCGCGACAGCTACGGACAGCTGGGCGGCGGACGTCCGGTGGCATCGATCGCGCAGGCCAAGCCCGGCGACGTGCTGATCTTCAACGGGGGCGGGCACGCGGGCCTCTACGTCGGTAACGGGACCTTCGTGCACGCGTCGACCTACGGTGTGCCGGTGAAGAAGGACAAGGTGAGCAACTGGTCGGTCACCGGGATCCGACGCTACTGAGCATCGGCCACGATGTGAGCTTTGTTGGGCGGACCGCGCGAACTGCGTGGTCCGCCCAACCAGATCACCAGGGCCCTCGATGATCCGACACGGTCATCGGGCCTGGTGCCGGGGGGTTATCGGTGGAGGAGAAGTGACAAGCGTGGTAGCCGGATGGTCGCCCGCACGCAAGCGGTCCGTGCCGGCGATGCTCGCGGCCGCGGTGATGGTCTCGATCTTGTCGCTGTGTCAACTGGTCTCGGCGGGCGGGGCGGGTGATGCCTCGGCCGCGCCGGTTCGCACACCGGACCAGTTGCTGACGCAGTACAAGAAACTCAGCGACGCCGCCGAGCAGTCGGCCGAGGCGATGCACAATGCCAAGATCGAGTACGACAAACAGCGTGCCATCGTGGCAGATGCGAAGAAGGCGTCCGCTGAGGCGGATCGAAACCTGACGTCCACCGAGCAGCGCCTGGAGAGCTATCAGGACCGTGTCGACTCGGTGGTCCGCGCCAGTTACAAGGGTGCGCGGGTCAACCGGCTCTACGCGGTGCTGGTGAGTGACTCGCCGCAGTCGTTGCTCGACCAGATGTCCGGCCTCGAGCTGATCTCCCGCCAGGCGGCGCACGATCTGCAGGGTCTGAAAGACGCGCGCCGCACGACGCTGGCGGCGAAGGCGGCCGCCGACAAGACCGCGGCCGATGCCACAACCGCGGTGGCTGCCGCGGAGAAGACCCGTGGGGAACTCCAGGCCAAGCAGGCCAACCTCCAGCTGCAGGCGATCCAGATCCGAGCCGTGTACGAGTCGATGACCGGCAAGCAGCTCGCCGCGCTGCGGGGACCCAAGTTCGATTTCGACCCTCGCTTCATCCCGAAGGGCACCTCGCCCGAACTCGTCGCCGTCCAGGCGGCGCTGACCCGCATCGGTGATCCCTACGTATGGGGTGCGACGGGCCCGAACTCCTTCGACTGCTCGGGCCTGATGGTCTGGGCCTACCGTCAGGCAGGCAAGACCCTGCCACGTTCGAGCGAAGCCCAGATGGGTGCCGGCCGACCGGTCGACCGCAAGGACCTGCAGCCGGGCGACCTCATCATCTATTACCCGACCGCACATCACGTCGGCATGTACGTCGGCGACGGGTATGTGATCCACGCATCCACGTTCGGTGTGCCGGTGAAGGTCGTCCCGATCGATGATGCCGGACCGTACAACACCGCCCGCCGGTACTGAGTGACGCTTCGCATGGGCGCGTACGGGTGATCGGCGCCGACCTACCCCGCCGAATGTGGACCGCGCCGATGTCGATCGGCCTCGCTGTACTCGTGGCGGCGGGGACGGCCGGCTGTACGGATGCGCAGACCGCGGTCAGTCCATCGAGCAGCACGACGACCACGACGACTGCGGTCAACGTCTTCGAAGAGCAACGCGCGGCCGGGGTGCAGAGCACTCTCGATGACCTGAGTGCCGCGATCCTTGCCGGTGACGGGGCGCGCCTGGCCCCACTCATCGATCCGGCGGCGTCACCGGCCTTTCGCGCTCGCCTGCAGGTCGCGGCAGCCGATTTCTCCGGCCGCGTCGTGCACGCCGAGACAGCGGCGAGCAGGTCGGCCGCGCCGACCGCCGAGTCGTCGGCGCCCCGGTCGCCGGCGTCACGTTCGGCTGCGTCACGGCCGCCTGCATCGCCGTCATCGCGTGCGCCGGTTCCGCCACGCGGCACGGCGCTGCGACTCAAGGAGTTTCGCTACGAGATCGCGCCCACCAACGAGGCCGAGGTTCTTGTTCCGCCCGCTCTGCAGGGGCGACTGGACGCACAGGGCAGCTCGGACTCCTGGGTGGCGCCGGTGGAGCTGCACTATGCGCTCGGTGGTGCCACGACGCCGGGCGTCGACGAACCCGACATCATGGTGGACCTGCAACTCGTGATGGCGCGGTATGGCGACGACTGGAAGGTCGTCGGGGATTCCACGGCGATCGGCGGTACCGCGCCACCCACCCAGATGTGGGATCTGCCCGGACTCGCCGCCTCCGATGTCCACACCGGCGGCGGCACGTCGGTCATCACGTCCTACGCCGGCACCGATTCCGAGGTTGCCAAGGTGCGCCGGTTGCTGCCCGGCGCTGTGGCCTCGGTCACCGACTTCTGGGGGGATGACTGGCCTCAGCGGGCAGTGGTGGTCGCCACGCAGACGCCGGAGCAGTTCCGTCTCCTGTCGGGGAGTGCCGGCACCGACGTCACCGGGGCTGCCGCGGGAACCGTCTTCACACGCGTGGACACCGATGCCCGCGAAGCGGTCGGGCAGCGCGTGATCCTGACCCCGAGCTCGGCTGACCTCCCGGAACCTGCACTCGGGGTGGTGTTACGTCACGAACTGACCCACGTCGCGGCGCGGGTCAGCACGTCGCCCGGCGCCCCCTTGTGGATCACCGAGGGAGTGCCCGAGTACGTCGGTCGCAAGGGCACCTACGTGCGTTTCGACGATGCGGCACCGAATCTGGCCACGCGGATCCGCGCGGGTGAGGTTCCGGCCGACCTGCCCGAGGATCGGGACTTCGCCGTGGACTCCGACGAGGCGCTGGTGGCGTATCAGTCCGCGTGGTCGATCGCCCGGTATGTGGCGGGTCGCTTCGGCGACGACAAACTCAAGGCACTGTACCTGGGTGTCGCCGGCACCGATGACCGGCGGCGGCAGGATCAGGCCGTGTCCGATGCACTGGGCGTGTCACGCGTCCAGCTGGTCAGCTCATGGCGCCGATGGTTGACTGCTCAGGAGCGATGATGCATCGGACGCTGTTGATCACCAACGATTTCCCGCCCCGCCCGGGCGGAATACAGTCCTACCTGCAGAACCTGATCGACCTGCTGCCGCCGGAGGACGTGGTCGTATACGCGCCACGGTGGCGTGGCCACGAGGAATTCGACGCACAGCAGCCGTACACCGTGGTACGGCACCCGACAACCCTGATGCTGCCGACCCCGCTGGTCGCGCGTCGGGCGGCCAAGATCATACGGTCTCATGGCATCTCGACCGTCTGGTTCGGCGCTGCGGCCCCTCTCGCGACGCTCGCGCCCGCGGTTCGTCGGGCCGGTGCACGACGCGTGGTCGCGAGTACCCACGGCCACGAGGTCGGATGGTCGATGTTGCCGGTGGCGCGGCAGGTCCTCACCTTCATCGGTGGCCACGCCGATGTGGTCACCTTCGTCAGTCGGTACACCCGCGGACGGTTCGCCGCGGCGTTCGGTGCGCAGGCGGCGCTCGAATACCTGCCCCCGGGCGTGGACGCTTCCCGGTTCGCGCCGGATCCTCAGGCGCGTCAACGCGTTCGGCAGCAGCTCGGTCTCGGTGACCGGCCGACCGTGCTCTGCCTGTCGAGATTGGTGCCCCGTAAGGGACAGGACGTGTTGATCCGTGCATTGCCGCTGATCCGCCGGGAGATCGGTGACGTGGCACTCGTGATCGTCGGCGGGGGACCGCATGCGGCCGCTCTGCGGGACCTGGCCGATGAATGCGGTATGTCCGAACACGTCTGGTTCACGGGCTCGGTCCCGTCGGCCGAGCTACCGGCCTACCACAACGTCGCCGACGTCTTCGCCATGCCGGCCAGGACGCGGGGCGGCGGACTCGACGTCGAAGGCCTCGGCATCGTCTACCTCGAGGCGTCGGCCACGGGTGTGCCGGTGGTCGCGGGGAACTCGGGTGGAGCCCCGGAGACCGTGGTCGAAGGGGTCACCGGAACCGTCGTCGATGGCACCGACATCGACGCCGTCGCGATGGCGATCACCGCGATCCTCGCGGACCCGGCCGCCGCAGCGGAGATGGGTGCGCGCGGACGTGAGCACGTGCTCGAGACGTGGCAGTGGCGGTTCATCGCCGCCCGGTTGCGACAGCTGCTGTGAGCTACTTGGCGTAGATCGCGTCGATGTCGTCAGAGAACTTGTCCACCACCACATTCCGCTTCACCTTCAGAGTCGGGGTCATCTCTCCGGTCTCCTCGGTGAAGTCGTCGGGCAGGATACGGAACTTCTTGATCGCCTCCGCATGCGAGACGGTCTGGTTGGCGGCGTCGACAGCGTCCTGAACCTCGGCCCGCAGGTCGGGGTCGTCGCTCAGCTCGCCGACGGTGGCATCGGCGGGTTTGCCGTTGCGTTCCTTCCACGCGGGGAACGTCTCGGGATCGATCGTGACAAGTGCGGCGATGAACGGCTTCATGTCGCCGATCACCAGGGCCTGGGAGACGAGTGCGTTGGCGCGGATGACGTCTTCGAGCCCGGCGGGTGACACATTCTTGCCTCCGGCGGTCACGATCAGTTCCTTCTTGCGGCCGGTGATGGTGATGAAGCCGTCGTCGTCCACGTTTCCGAGGTCGCCGGTGTGGAACCAGCCATCCTCCAACGCAGCCGCCGTCGCCTCCTCGTTATGCCAGTACCCGCCGAACACCACGCCGCCGGACAACATCACCTCGCCATCCTCGGCGACCCGAACACTGTTGCCGGGCAGCGGCTTCCCCACCGTGCCGACTTTGACCTCGCCCGGGGTGTTGACGCTGAAGGCGGCGGTCGTCTCGGTCAGTCCATATCCCTCGTACACCGGTACGCCGATCCCTCGGAAGAAGTGGCCCAGGCGCGCCCCGAGTGGCGCGCCGCCGGAGATCGCCGCCTCGCACCGGCCTCCGAGCGCGGCCCGCAACTTGCCGTAGACCAGCCGATCGAACAGTGCGTGCTTGAGTTTGAGGATCGGCCCGACCGATCCCCGTTCGGTCGCCGAGGAGTAGTCGATGGCGACATCGACGGCGATGTCGAAGATTTTTCCCTTGCCGTCGTCGTGGGCTTTCTGGCGTGCGCTGTTGTACACCTTCTCGAAGACCCGTGGCACCGAGAGAATCATCGACGGCGCGAACGTCGCGAACTCGTCGACGAGGGTCCGGGTGTCGGCATGGTGCCCGACCTCGACGCCGGACTCGATGGCGACCAGTGTGATCGCACGTGCGAGCACGTGTGCCAGCGGCAGGAACATCAACAGTCGCTTGTCGGGCCCGAGCAGGGTGGTCATGGTGCTCTGTCGCACTCCCTCGATCTCGGAGAGCATGTTCGCGTGGGTCAGTTCGCAGCCTTTGGGGCGGCCCGTCGTGCCGGACGTGTAGATCAGGGTCGCCGGGTCGGCCGCATGAACCGTTGATCGGCGTTTGAGGACCTCGTCGTCCTGTATCTCCGCGCCCGCCTTCTCGAGTCGGGCGATGGCACCGTCACCGTCGGCGACGTCGATCTGGAACACCCGGACCGACCCGAGACCATCGATCCCGTCGAAGATCTCGCGGTGGCCGGCGTCCTCCACGATGATCGTGCTCGCATCGGAGTCCGCCATGATCCATTCGATCTGGGGGCCCGAGGACGAGTCGTAGATGGGGACCGTGATCGCGCCGGCGGACCAGATCGCGAAGTCGATGAGATTCCACTCGAGACGCGTCCGCGACAGCAGCGCGACGCGGTCGCCGGGTGCGACGCCCTCGGCGATCAGTCCCTTCGCTATCGCAGTGATCCGGGCCGCGGCGTCGGCGGCGGTGACCGGCGTCCAGTCCGAGCCCACCTTGCGTCGGAACACCACCTTGGTCGGCTCGGACTCGGCGATGCGGAAGATGATGTCGGTGCAGTTCGCATTCTCCGGGATGGAGAACCGAGCCGGGACACTGAACTCACTCATCGATGTACCTTTCGCCGACGATTCACTTCAGCGATGGTAGTCCCGGCTCCGTCGGCGAATGTGCGGTCCCACGAGGTGTCTGTCCCGAGATCGCCCGAGTATGTGAAGCTAGTGATCGTGACGAGCATTCAGGTGGCCGATGAGACCTTCGTCGCCGCTGCACCGTCCTTGGTGGCGGAGGTTGTCGGTGACCAGGCCAGTTGGCGACGCTGGTGGCCAGATCTGCGTCTGCGCGTGACCGAGGACCGAGGCGCGCAGGGTGTGCGGTGGAAGGTCGACGGCGCGGTGACGGGCACCATGGAGATCTGGTGTGAGCCGGTCATGGACGGATTCGTCCTGCACTATTTTCTGCACGCCGAGCCCCGGGGCGCGTTGCCCGACGACGCGCGTGCCAGGGCGACAGCGCTGGCGGCTGCGAACCGGGACCGACGTGCAGCCGGAAAACTGATGTCCTTCGAGGTGAAGGAGCGTCTCGAGTCGGGTCGGCGGGTCGGTGGTCCCGCGATCATCGACGAGGACGCCCAGACCACGGATCAGGCGGTGCGATGATGGCAGACCACACCGAGCAGTCGATCGTGATCAATGCGGACGCCGCGGACATCATGGCCGTGATCGCCGACTTCGAGCATTACCCCGCATGGGTGACCGCCGCACGCGAGGTCGAGGTCACCGAGACCGGGGACGATGGCCACCCCAGTGAGGTCCGCTTCGTTTTGGACGCGGGTGTGCTCCAGGACACCTACGTCCTGGCCTACGAGTGGGATCGCGACGGCCGGGCGGTGTCGTGGCGTCTGGTGAGCAGCGACCTGCAACGCGATCAGCGGGGCCGATACGTTCTCTCGCAGCAGGTTCCGGGGTCGACGAAAGTGACCTACGAATTGATGGTGGATCTGCTCGTGCCGATGATCGGCCAGTTGAAGCGTCGCGCCGAGAAGGCGATCACCGAGACCGCGCTCAACGACTTGAAGAAGAGGGTCGAAGGCTGATCGATCTCACGCCCATCCATGTGGTGATCGGGCCGGGTGGTGCCGGGGTCTCGGTGACCGCGGCTTCTGGCGCGCTGGGGCGGTCCGGGGCCGGTCCGCGTGGCCGGGAGCGCAGCGCTGCGTCACTGGTACCCGAGCACGACACGTTGCTCGTCACCGTGGACCGGATCTCGCCGACGGCGCGGATGCTCGGAGTCTTTCGGAACTCCGACGAACCGGTCGCCGTCTCGGCGCATCTGCATCTGTTGTCGCTGGACAGTCTGGTGCTGCTCGAGCACACCTGGACGGATTTCACGACCGTGTTGTCGGAGACGCTTGCCCGATCGAGGGTGTCGTTGCCGGGTGTGGGCATGTTGTCCGAGATCGCCGCCGAAGAGCTCGCGGCGTTACCCGGCATCGAGGATTTCCTCGTGTTACGCCGCATCCGGGACGAGGCGATCAGCGGTCAGTGGCGGCGCATCGTCGTCGATGCCTCCGGATTCGGCGACCCGTTCGAGTTCCTGCGCGCCTCGTCGGTGCTGAGTCAGGCTCTGAATCGGCTGTGGCCCAGGCATCGTCGGCTCGCGGCGGCGGCGGAACGGCCGGTGATGGCACAGTTGACATCGGCCGTGGACGCCATCGATCGAGATTGTCTCGACATCACCGAATTGGTGACCGACGCGCACAGCGTCGCCGTTCATGTCGTGGTCGGTGCCGACGATCGCGGTGAGCGACTGTTGCCTCATTTTCTTGCCACGTCCGACGTGATGGGCCTGGCATTGCGATCGGTCATGGTCAACGGCGGCGTCGGGGGTGAGGATGCCAGTGGTTGTGAAGAGCGCATCACCCGCATACGGTCGGTGGTGCAGGCCGACGGGGGACACGTCACGTGCACGGCCGTGCATCGTGTCGAGCAGCAGATCGATCGAGCAGCGCGGCTCCGGAAGTTGGGGGTCACCCTGCCGCTCCCCGACGGGCGGCGATGCGGTTCCGGTGCGGCGCAGGTGACGGACTCTGGTCCGGGAGACGGCGCGGGTTCGGATCGGGTGTTCGAACTCACCTGGCGGCAGCGACTTCCCGAACCCGAGGGGTTGCAGTTGGGGCGGTCGGGCGACGATCTGCTGGTGACGGTGGGCGGATTCCGACATCCGGTACGCCTGCCATCGGTGCTGCGTCGCTGCGTCGTCGTGGACGCGGCGTGGGACGGGACCGACATCAGGATCCGGTTCGCCCCCGACCCGGCACTGTGGCCCCAGGGCCGCTGACGCCCGACACGCTGCGCCCGCGGCGTCACGTACACTACTGCCCAGCCGGACAGGAGAGCTGCCCAGATGACCTCGGACGACACGACCGGGCGTGGCGACGACAACGTCGCAGGACACGCCCATCGAGCCGGAGGCGACCGTTCCCATCGAGCCGGAGGCGACCGTTCCCATCGAGCCGGAGGCGACCGTTCCGGGCGCTCGGGAGCCGCGGCGGGGGACCCGGTTCGTGACTTCCTGCTGGGCCTGGCGACACAGATCGATCAGCTCGCCACGGTCTTCGGGGGTTCGGGGTCGCGGAGCGCGGCCAGTGCGGGCGTGCCGACCGAGGCTGCGACGATCATCGATCTCTCCGGCGAGATCACCGGGTTGCTCAGCGAGTTGGGCGACCTGCTCGCACGTCTCATCGCGGCCCTGATCGCGGTTCTCGAGGCGATGGCGAACGCATTGCGGTCCACGCCGCCCACGGCGCCGGGCGGTGCCCCGCACTATCAGCCGATCTCGGTGCGGTTTGACGTGACCAATCCGTCCGCGAATGTTCGCCGACCGGACCTCGAAGGTGAGAACTGATGGGGGACTTGACCATCGGCATCGATATCGGCGGAACAAGCGTGCGCGCCTCCGTCGTCGACGACCACGGTGCGATGCTCGACACCCTGCGCGCGGCGACACCGCCGACGGCAACCGCGCTCGAGCACTGTCTGGACCGGCTGGTGGGGGAACTGACCTCACGGTGGGCGGCCAAGGGTGTGGGCTTGGCCATCGCCGGCTTCCTCACCCCGGACCGGCGGGTCATCCGCTTCGCTCCGCACCTGCCGTGGCGCGAGGCGGCGGTCGCGGAGGACATGACGGCCCGCATCGGTATCCCGGTGTTCGCCGAGCACGATGCGAACGCCGCGGCCGTGGCCGAGTGGCGTTTCGGTGCGGCGGCACGCGGCAAGAACTCGCTGGTGCTGGCGATCGGCACGGGAATCGGTGCCGGCCTGCTGCTCGACGGCGAGATCTATCGGGGCAGCTTCGGAGTGGCCCCCGAACTCGGGCACCTGACGGTGGTCCCGAACGGCCGGGTGTGTTCCTGCGGGAAGCTCGGTTGCTGGGAAAGATATTGCAGTGGAACGGCATTGGTCGACACCGTGCTGGAGCTGCTGGCCGATGGCGACTGGGGTCGCAGCCAGCTGGCGGCCGACGTGGCGGCCGATCCCGGTGCGCTCACCGGACGTCGGGTGGCAGGTGCGGCCGCCGACGGAGACGCGGTCGCGCTGGCGGCATTCGCACAATTCGCCGCATCCCTCGGTCAGGGGCTGGCCATGATCGCCGACATCTTCGACCCCGACCTCATCGTCCTGGCCGGCGGTGTCGGCGCGGCATCGGGCCTCTTCCTCGATGAGGCGCGGGAACATTACGCGCGGTTGGTGACCGGTGCCGGGCACCGTCAGCTCGCGCGGATCCGAGGCACCCAACTCGGCGAGAGTGCAGGTGTGATCGGCGCGGCAGAAGTTGCGCGCCAAGGAATCAGGGCTGCCGCAGGGGAGACGGTGCGCAGCCGAACCTGAGGATGTGTATCGTTTCTGCGGGTAAGGTCTGAGGCGGCGGCGAGCGACGAGGTTCGGAGTCTTTCGATGTGGTACTACACGTTCAAATATGTGCTGCTCGGGCCAATTCTGCGAGTCCTCGGCCGGCCGCGGATCGAGGGTCTGGAGAACATCCCCGCGCGGGGTGCGGCCATTCTCGCCAGCAACCATCTCGCTGTCATGGACAGTTTTTACCTGCCGTTGATGGTGAATCGGCGGATCTACTTTCTCGCCAAGAGCGAATACTTCACCGGCACCGGTCTCAAGGGTGCCTTTCAGCGCTGGTTCTTCTCTGCGGTCGGCCAGATCCCGATCGACCGTTCGGGTGCCGAGGCCGCCGCGGGCGCGCTGACCGCCGCGCGACGCCAGCTCGAGGCCGGCGAGATGATGGGGATGTATCCGGAGGGCACCCGGTCGCCCGACGGGCGGTTGTACAAGGGCAAGACCGGGCTGGCCCGGATCGCGCTCGACACCGGCGTCCCGGTGATCCCGGTGGCCATGATCAACACCGAGAAACTGAATCCCCCGGGATCGATCATCCCGCGTCCCGCACGAATCGTCGTGAAGATCGGCAAGCCGCTGAACTTCGCCCGCTACGAGGGGATGCAGGGCAACCGATTCATCGAGCGCGCTGTCACCGACGAGATCATGTACGAGCTGATGCAGCTGTCCGGTCAGCAATACGTCGACATCTACGCCGCGTCGCTCAAGGAGAAGAAGGCGAAGCCGGTCGCCTCCGCGGCCGCCTGAGCTACCCGAGCATTGTGGGGCCTGGCGAGCAACGGGCGGGTGTCGTTGTCGCGGTCCCTGAGGGGCCTGGCGAGGTACGGGTGCGGTGTCGACCCCCGGTCCCTGAGGGGCCTTGCGAGGTTCGGGTGCGGTGTCGACCCCCGGGTCCCTGAGGAGCCTCGCGAGGTTCGGGTGCGGTGTCGACCCCCGGTCCCTGAGGGGCCTGGCGAGGTTCGGGTGCGGTGTCGACCCCCGGGTCCCTGAGGAGCCTGGCGAGGTTCGGGTGCGGTGTCGACCCCCGGTCCCTGAGGGGCCTTGCGAGGTTCGGGTGCGGTGTCGACCCCCGGTCCCTGAGGAGCCTCGCGAGGAACGAGCGAAGCGTCACGAAGGGCGGCCACACTCGCACATGTGCCGGTGCCTCAGCTCGGCACCGCAGGGGCCGCCGCGCGCTTCCGATCAACCGGCGCGGATACCCGTCTCGTGTCGGCGACGTCGCGTTCGGTGAGATGCGGGGGCAGCAGCCAGACGACGAGCAGGACAGCCAGGCCCCACAAGGTGTAGGAGTTGCCGATCAGGTGGTCGATGATCGACCACTGTCGCACCACCGGCGACAGGAACTGGAACGGGCCGAGTGAGAAGATCACGACACCGAGGACCGTGACCATCCCGTACGCGACCTGCGTGCGGCGGTCGGTGCTGCGCGCGGCGACCACGGCGGAGACGATGATCGTGGGAACGGCCCAGACCCAATGGTGCGCCCACGATGTCGGGGACACGAGCAGCCCCCAGATCGCGGTGACACAGGTGACCAGCACCGCCGCGACACCCGCGCTCGGGTCGGTGCCGAGGCGGCCCGTCGACGGGTTCGTGCCGATGTCGCGGAGTCGTGCGAAGGCGGTGACGGGTTTGCAGGAGCGTGCGGCGACGAGTGCGAGCACGGTCACCACCACCGAACTGGTCACCCACAGGAGCAGTTCGGTCGACTCCGCCCGCGGCACGAGCCGGATCCACATAGCGTTGAGATTCTGGTTGATCCGGCCCGCCGGATCGCCGATCCGGGTCGTGTGGAACAGGGTGTGCGTCCAGTAGTCGACGGAGTCAGAGGGCAGCCAGATCCAGGCCAGCGCGGCGGCGCCGACGAATGCACCGACCGCGGCGGTCGCAGCGCGCCACTGACGAGCTGCGCAGAAGACGCTGACGAAAACCAGCGGAGTGAGTTTGACCGCGGCGGCGATGCCCGTGAGCACTCCGCGCAGCGGCCCGGCGGGTCGGGCGCGGCCTCGGCCGACGATGAAGATGTCGACGACGATCAGCGCCATCAGGATGACGTTGATCTGTCCGAATCCCAAGGTCATCCAGAGCGGGTTGAACCAGAGCGCAGGAGTGGCGATCACCAGGGCCGCCCACCACCGATTCGTGCGGGTACCGACCGACAGCACAGTGAGGACGATGTGGTTGACCACGACGACCAGCCCGACCGTCAGCAGCGACATCAGCAGACCGGCGAGGCCGAGCCCGAGCGCCCCCAACGGGACGAATCCGATCGCCGCGAACGGGGGATAGGTGAAGGGGAGCCAGATGCCGTCGCTGGTGAACGGCATCGAGCCATCCGCGTAGAGACTCTGGCCGTGCTGCCAGATCTGTGCGCCGAGGCGGTAGACGTCGAGGTCGATGCGGGTGCGGGTGCCGAAACTCGACGTGAACGGGACGCCCACGATCTGAAGGGTGGCCGACACCCCGAACGCCGCGGCGATGAGCGCGCGGGCCCGTGTCGACGGCGCCCATCGGCGCAGCCGGGTGTCGGCCTCGGACAGTGCAGTCATGGTCTCGGCAATTCTCCGCTCACATGATGTGTGAATACTGAAGGGTATGCGGTTCTTCTACGACTCGGAGTTTATCGAGGACGGCACCACCATCGAACTCATATCTATCGGTGTCGTCGCCGAGGACGGACGGGAATACTATGCCGTCTCCACCGAGTTCGACCCCGCGCGGGCCGGTGACTGGGTGAGGACCAACGTGTTGCCCAAACTACCGTCACCCGCGGCGAAGGTCTGGCGCAGCCGTTCACAGATTCGCGACGAGCTCCTCGAGTTCCTCACCGAGACCGGTGACGACGTCGAGCTGTGGGCGTGGGTCGGGGCGTATGACCACGTCGTGCTGTGTCAACTGTGGGGCCCGATGACGGCTCTACCTCGGGCGATACCGCGGTTCACCCGCGAACTGCGTCAGCACTGGGAGGCGGCGGGAAGTCCGGCGCTGCCACCGTCACCCCGTGATGCCCACGACGCCCTCACCGACGCGCGTCACAACTGGCGAAAGTGGCAGGCGATCGAGTCGTCTCGTCACTGATCGGCGGCCACGAGGCCGACGACCCTCGCTGTGGGCGTCGCCCGGACTCCACTACCCTGTATCCGTGGTGACCAACTGGACCGTAGACGTTCCGATCGAGGACCTCCCGGAGCTCCCGCCGCTGCCCGGCGACCTGCAGAGCCGCTTCGACGATGCCCTCGCCCGTCCGGCGCTGCAGCAGCCGAGTTGGCCGGCCGACGAGGCCCGCAAGATGCGGACCGTGCTCGAGAGCGTCCCGCCGATCTGCATGCCGGTCGAGGTCCGGTCCCTGGCCGATCAGCTTGCCGAGGTCGCCCAGGGTCGTGCGTTCCTGCTGCAGGGTGGCGACTGCGCGGAGACCTTCGTCGACAACACCGAGCCGCACATCAAGGGCAACATCCGGACCTTGTTGCAGATGGCCGTCGTCCTGACCTACGGCGCCAGCATGCCGGTCGTCAAGGTGGCCCGCATCGCCGGCCAGTATGCGAAGCCCCGGTCCTCGGACACCGACGCTCTCGGACTGCCGTCTTACCGCGGCGACATGGTCAACGGTTTTCCCGCCGACGAGGTCACCCGTGTCCACGACCCCTCGCGACTGGTGCGCGCGTATGCGAATGCCGCTGCCGCGATGAATCTGGTTCGGGCGCTGACCGGTTCGGAGGCGGACCTGCGTCGTGTCCATCTCTGGAACCGGCAGTTCGTGCGTACGTCCCCCGCGGGTGCGCGCTATGAGGCGCTCGCGTCCGAGATCGACCGCGGCCTGCGCTTCATGGATGCGTGCGGCGTGACCGACTCGAACCTGGATTCGGCGTCCATTTTTGCCTCGCACGAGGCGCTGGTCATCGACTACGAACGGGCCATGCTGCGCCTGGCCGACGACCCGGACAACGCCGACGAGAAGGTCCTCTACGATCTGTCGGCGCATTTCCTGTGGATCGGTGAGCGGACCCGGCAACTCGACGGGGCGCACATCGCGCTGGCCGAGCTGATCAGCAACCCGGTCGGTGTCAAGATCGGGCCGACGACCACACCCGAGCAGGCTGTCGAATACGTCGAGCGACTCGATCCCCACAACCGTCCCGGGCGGCTCACCCTCGTCGCCCGGATGGGCAACAACAAGGTGCGCGACGTGTTGCCTGCGATCGTGTCCGCGGTCGAGGCGACCGGGCACAAGGTGATCTGGCAGTGCGATCCCATGCACGGCAACACGCACGAGGCGTCCACCGGCTACAAGACCCGCCACTTCGACCGCATCGTCGACGAGGTGCAGGGGTTCTTCGAGGTGCACCGCGCGTTGGGTTCTCATCCCGGCGGCGTGCACATCGAGCTGACCGGTGAGGACGTGACCGAGTGTCTCGGTGGCGCCCAGGACATCTCCGACCTCGACCTGGCCGGACGCTACGAGACGGCGTGCGATCCGCGACTGAACACCCAACAGTCGCTCGAACTGGCCTTCTTGGTCGCCGAGATGCTCCGCGGCTGAGTCTCTCGTCCACAGATCCGACCTCAAGAACTTCGGATACTGTCGCGCTGTTCTGATCAGGCCAGGTAGGTCTGTCCGATCCACCAGCCGACAGCACCGACGGCCACGGCGACGACCAGCACGATCGAGATCCAGATGAACGCCCGCAGCGTGCCGCGGTCATCCTGTTCGGGCGGAAGGTCGCCGGCCATGCGTCGGGCCTCGGGTTTCGGTGGCCGAGAGGCGCGCGCACCGGGCGCCGCGATCGGAGCTCCCGGCGACGCGGTCTGCGGGGGCGGTCCGGGTTGGGACTGCACCTTCGTGTGGTGTGCGGGTGCCGGTGCGGGCGCGTGGTTCTGTGGCGCACCGCGCAGCCGCGCCATCGTCTCCCGCTCGGCCGACCGCCGCGGTGCGGGCACGGTGAACGGGGGCAGATCGAGTTCGTCGGCGACAGCAAGCAGTGCCTGCTGCATGTCGAAGCCGTCGGCGAATCGGTCTGCGGGGTCACGCTCGGTGGCGCGCAACACGATCTCGTCGAACTCCTCCGGTACGCCATCGACCACATCGCCGGGAGCGGGCACGTCGTAACTCAACCGCTGATATGCCATGGCCAGCGGTGTGTCTCCCCGGAAAGGTGTTCGGCCGGTGAGCAACTCGAACATCAGCACCCCTGTCGAGTAGACGTCGCTGCGCGCGTCGGCCTCGCCGGACTCGACCTGTTCGGGGGACAAGTAGGCGGCCGTTCCGAGGATGACGCTCGCCGACGTCACGCCGGCTTCGGCCACGGCGCGGACCAGACCGAAATCGGCGACCTTGACCTCGCCGGCGTCGGAGATGAGCACGTTCTCCGGCTTGACATCTCGGTGGACGAGCCCGGCCGCGTGCGCGGTGCCCAACCCGCCGAGGACGGGCTCGGTGACGGCGGTGACGGCGTGCGGCGGCATGGGGCCCCGTTCGCGCAACAGTTCTCGGAGACTGCCGCCCTCCACGAGTTCCATGACCAGGAAAGCGATGCCGTCGTCGATGCCCTGGTCGTAGACCGCGACGAGCCCCGGATGTTTGAGCCCCGCGACGGCCCGTGCCTCGAACTCGAATCGTCGCAGGAACATCGGGTCACCGCTGTAGCGCTCGTCCATCACCTTGATCGCCACCGACCGGCCCAATCTCAGGTCGACACCGAGATACACCGCCGACATCCCGCCGCGCGCAATCGGCGCGTCGATCCGGTAGCGGCCCTCGAGGGTCGCGCCCAGCAGGGAGTCGGTGGGAGGCTTCACGTCATCCGAATCTACCGGGAATCCTCATGTCCCCGGGGGACCGACTCGGGTCGTACCACGACCCGGTGACCTCGGTCGCCGCCATCGTCGCCGCGGCGGGCGACGAGCCGGTACGCTCGCCGTGTGGGTTCACTACCGCTGTCCGAAGACAGTCTCCCGCCCGAGATCGCCACGCTCACGGTCGACCAGGTGGCCCAGCGGCTACGTGTCTCGTCCAATCGCGTACGAACGCTCATCCGCGATCACCAACTCCTGGCCGTCTCGCGGGGCGGGCAGCCTGCCGTCCCTGAGGTCTTCTTCGACGATTTCGGGATCGTCAAACACTTCACCGGTCTCGTGGAGGTGCTGTTCGACGGTGGCTACACACGCGACGAGGTGATGACGTGGTTGTTCACACCGCAGGACGACCTCGACATGCATCCGGCCGAGGCGTTGCACACGCATTCCGCGCGTGAGGTCATCCGTCGCGCCCAGGCCCAGGCCTTCTGAGACGCTCCGGATCGAGAGTTCCGGCCGTCTCAGATCGATCCGTCGGCCGCGTCGTACCCGACGACTGCCTGTGCGACCCGCATCGCCCGGCGCCGCCGGGAGACGACCGCGCGATGATCCATCACCTGATAGCCGCCACGTTCCACCTCGCCGAGGATGTCGCGGTACGCCGCCGCAGCGGCGAGTACGCAGTGGCGGGAACGGTTGGGCAGCAGCGTGATCGCCGGCCAGGCCTGACGGTACTGGGAGCGGTTGACTGCGATCATGTGCGCGAGAGCGCGGGCGAGTTGCCTGCTCGTCGTCCCACGGCTGCGGCACCAGCGCAGGTGAGCCTCGTCGACACCGAACATCGCGAGTTCGTCGGTGGGCAGATAGATCCGGCCACGGTCGAGGTCCTCCGCGACGTCGCGCAGGAAATTCGTCAGCTGAAATGCCTCGCCGAGTTTCGCCGCACCCGACCTCATCTCGGGTGTCGCGTCGGCCACGCCGAGGAGAGGGACCATCTGGAGGCCGATCACCGCCGCCGAGCCGTACGTGTAGTCGGCGAGTTCATCCCAGGTCCGGTAACGATCGCGGAACTCGGCGGTGCCCGGGGCATCCATCCGCATCGAGCGCAGGAACGCCTCGAAGGTGTCGGCCGGGATCCGGAAACGGTCGACCGTGTCGCGCAGCGCGGCGAGGACGACGTCGAGGTCCGTCTCGGCCGGAACCGTCGGGCGCGGCGGTACCCCGGGACGTGGGCGCAGCGTGGCATCCAGTGCGGTCTCGATGTGATCCAGGCGAGCCGCGGATGGCCCGGCGGTGTCTGTCGTAGCTCGATCCACTACATCGTCGACGATCCGGGCGAACGCATAGAGCGCGAACACGCCGCGACGTTGCGGGCCGGGCAACAGACATGCCGCGGCGTAGTAGGTGCGACCGTGTTCGGCGGTCAGAGTGCGGGCCCGTCGGTAGCCGAGCCGGATACGGGTGGCGTCCGCATCCGGCGTCCGAACCGCGCTCTCACCCACCGGGCGCCGTCGCCGGCCGGTCCACGCCGCCACTCTCGTCGTCGGCCGGGCGGTCACGGAACCAGTCGATGACGCGGCCGAGACGGAGCGGGTCGCGGACGAGCAGGGAGACCGACGCGAGCGCGGACAGCGCGGTCGCAAGGGTCACCTCCGGGAGCTTGTAGAACACGATCGCGTCGTCGGGTTGGAAGACGATCAGCATGAAGGTCGACACGAAGACCACCGTCGCGCGCGCCCACTGCGGCAACGTGAACGCCACCGCCAGGCACAGCACCCAGGTGTAATACCAGGGGAGGGTGGAGGGTTCGAGCAACAGGACGGCGAGCATCGCCCACACCATGCCCGCCATCGCGCTGCGTTCGTCGCGGCGATGCGTCCACCACAGACCGACCAGGAGGACGGCGAGCACGGCCGCACCGATGGCACGCGTGACCACCAGCACCGGCTGTAGATTCAGCGCTGTGAAGGGCGCGGCGACCAGCGTCACCAGATGCCCGGCCAGCGTGGGCAGGGTGAACCAGTTGACGATCTGATCGGCCCCGCCGAGACCGGTGAGCCATCCGAATCCGAGTCCGACGACGACGGTCCAGACGGCGAACACCGCCACCGTGATCGCGACCACCGCGGCGAAGACCCCGATGACGTCGCCGGTGCGAACAGGTCGTCGGGCGCGGATGTGTGACAACCAGATCCACGCGACGAACGGGATGGCGACACCGGCGGTGACCTTGATCGAGACGGCCAGCCCCAAGACCGCGAGGCCGCTGACATGACGTCCGGTGACCGCCAGGGTGACCCCGCAGACGAGGACCCCCATCATCAGCAGCTCGACGTGACTTCCGGACACCAGGTGGATCAGGATCATCGGGTTGGCGACCGCGAGCCAGAGCCCGGCCTGCGGCGAGGCGGAGAAGTGTTCGGCCAGGCGCGGAATCGCCCAGAGCGCCAACAACAGACCGGGCAGCAGGACCAGGCGCATCGCGTACACGCCGAGGATCGCGTGGTCGCCGGTGATCTCGGTGACGACACGGGTCACGCCGACGAAGAACGGGCCGTATGGGGCTGTCGTGGTTGCCCACACCTGGGCCATGCTGTCCAACAGTGGACCAGCATGATGGGCCGGCCCGTCCGCGTACGGATCGAATCCCTCACGAAACACGGCGCCCTGCCCGAGATAGGCATACACATCACGGCTGTAGAGCGGCACGGTGAGCGCCAGCGGGGCTGCCCAGGCCAGGACTCCGACCCGGAGCATGCTCACCGACGGGACCGCCGATGAGGAGACGACTGCGCGCCCCACGCGGACCCACGCGATCACCATCGTCGCCACACCGAGCCAGAATATGGTGCCGAACAACGTCTTACCGTGACCGTAGGTGATCATCGACAGTCCGAGATCCTGGGCGACGGTGTTGTTGCGCGCGACGTCGCCGACGCCGAAGCCGCCGACACAGACCGCGACGGCGCCGAGGAAGCCCAGCACAAGATCGCCGAAGCCTGCGGCTCGGACGATATCGGCGGGCCGGGTTCGTGGTCTGTCGTCGCGCGTGGCAGTCACGTCGTGCGGTGGGCGATGCGGTGGGCGAACGTGATCAGTTCGGCACGCACGGACTCGGAGATATCGGTGGTCGCGAGCGTGTCCAGGGCAGAGGCGAGTAGGGCGGAGATCTGACGCTCGATTTCCTCGACCGCGCCCACGTCGGTGAGGATCGCTCGGGCCGTGCGTATTTCGTCCTCCGACAGTGGTCGCCCGACGGCGCCGCGCAGCCGGTCGGCGAGATGCGTGTCCTTCGCTCCGGCGCGGGCCAGCCCCACCGCGAGCAGTGCGGTGCGCTTCCCGGCCACCAGATCGTCGCCCGAGGGTTTGCCGGTCTGTCCCGGATCACCGAACACGCCGAGCAAATCGTCGCGAAGCTGGAAGGCGATGCCGAGGTCGTGCCCCACGCTGCGCAGGTCGTCGACGAGGACCGGGCCTGCCGCCGCGAGAGTGGCGCCCAGCTCCAGAGGCCGGGCCACGGTGTAGGCGGCGGTCTTGAACTGCATCACGCGATAGGCGGCGTCGACCGATTCGTCGCCGCCGACCTCGTTCACGATGTCGAGATACTGGCCACCCAGCACCTCGGTACGCATCGATGACCACACGCGGCCGACCCGTGCCGGAATCGGACGCGGCGTGGCGCCCGAGAGTCGGTGGACCGCCGTCTCCGCGGGCGGGTCGGGATCGGGGATGACGGCGCCACGGGGATCGTCGGGCACGTGTCCGTGGATCAGGTCGTCGGCCCAGGCCAGCGCGAGGTCACCCATCAGGATCGCCGCGGCCACCCCGTGGTGGGCGGCGTCGCCGGCCCATCGGGAGTCCTGGTGGCGGCGTTCGAACTCACGGTGGACGGTCGCACGTCCCCGGCGGGTGTCGGAACGGTCGATGATGTCGTCGTGGATGAGCGCGCACGCCTGCACCAGTTCCAACGAGGCGGCGACCCGCACTGCGTCGGCCCCATCGGGTTCGTCGTCGTCGGTAAGGACTCGGCCGTTGGCGTCGGAGCCGGGATCGGCCCCGATGCGGGTCGACGAGGATCGGCCGGCGAGCCAGCCCGCGTAGGCGAAGGTGGGACGGACCCGCTTGCCTCCCTTGAGGACGAAGTCCCGGACCACTTCCGCGGCGGCACCGACCTGGGGGTCGATCCGCGCGGTCACCGGCACCGCGTGGTCGAAGAATTCCGCGAGCACCGCCTCGACCGCCGAGGGCACGTCGACGAGGGAGTCGGGGATCGGGAGCGCGGAGGTCACCCTGCCAGGCTAGTGCCCCGCCACGATCCACCCGTTGTCGCCCGGAGGGCGCCGGTTGACCGGTGCCCGGAGGAGCCGACAACCGGTCCGTACAATGTCCAGGTGACCTCATCTGCCAACCCGGCCCCCTCGATCGTCGATCGGCTGTCTGCGCCCCATCGCGGTCCGGTCCCGTTCTCGGTGGAGTTCTTCCCGCCCAAGGATGCGGAGGCCGAGGCTCGACTCTGGCGAGCGGTACGCACATTCGAGCGGCTCGGTCCCGCGTTCGTCTCGATGACCTATGGTGCCGGCGGATCCACGCGCGATCGCACCGTCCGGATCACCGGCGAACTGGCCGCGCAGACCACGCTGTTGCCGGTGGCGCATCTCACCGCCGTCAACCACAGCCTCGACGAGTTGCGCGCGCTGGTGGGTGCCTACGCCGACCAGGGCATCACCAACATCTTGGCGCTGCGCGGCGACCCACCCGGAAACCCGCTCGGCGAGTGGGTGAAGCATCCGGACGGCGTCGAATATGCCGAGGAACTGGTCCGGCTGATCGACGATCTCGGCGATTTCCACGTCGGTGTCGCATCGTTCCCCGAGGGCCACCACCGCGCGCCGGATCTCGACCACGACACGCGTGCCCTGGTGCGCAAGCTCCGTGCCGGCGCGGAGTACTCGATCACTCAGATGTTCTTCGACGTCGAGCATTTCCTGCGGCTGCGGGATCGACTCAACCGCGCCGATCCCGAACAGGGTGCCAAGCCGCTCATCCCCGGGATCATGCCGATCACCTCACTGGCGACGGTGCGGCGCATGGCGGAGCTGTCGGGTTCGGTGATCCCGGCCGACGTGCAGGCCCGCTTCGTCGCGGCCGCCGGCGACGGCCCCGAGGAGGACCGGGAGGCGGTGCGGTCGGTCGGCATCGATTTCGCGGCTGAGATGGCGCAACGCCTCATCGCCGAGGGGGTTCCGTGCCTGCACTTCTGCAGCCTGAACTTCGCGAAGGCGACCAGCGAGGTCCTCGAGCGAATCGGCTTCGACACATCGTCGGTGATCCCGGCGGCCACCGCGCACTGACCGCGGCCGATCGCCACGCGCTGCTGAGGGTCTACCGATCATCGCCCGACGATCTCCTGGGTGACCCTCAGCGATCCGCGCTCGACCGACTCGACGCTCCGACCTCGGTGGACTCCGTCTCGCCGGTCCGCCGCACCGGGGCCGCCGCGGGCTTCTTCGTCTTGCCCGAGCGCCGCGGACGTCCCGGCCGCGGACTGCGGTCCCGCTTGGCAAAGGCCAGACGGGCCACGATCAGCACCGTGACCAGACAGATCAGGGCCAGGAACCACGACCAGCTCTTCACCGCCGCGGTGGCGGGGTCGGGGTAGGTGGCGTCGGCACTGAAATCCGACGGTTTGCCCGATTCCGGCGCCCAGTGCACCGTCCGCTCACCGACCTGCTCGCCGTTGGTGGCCGTGATCGGGCCGCCGAACGTGATGGTCACGTCGACGAGGTCACGGGGCGCCGCCAAGTTGGTGAGATCGGCGTTCCCGCGGAACCGCACGACGTCCTCATTGCGCTTGGCGGACAGATCCATGCTCATCACCGAGTCACCCCACGCGGCGGCCACGATGTCACCCAGCTGGCCGAACTGTCCGCTGGTGAGGTCGGTGAAGACCACTCTCGTCCCGACACGCGGCACCGCTGCCCCGGTACCGGGTGCAGCGCCCGGCGCCGACGATTCGCCGCCAGGGGCGGCTGATTCGGATTCCGGGACGGTGCTGTAGTCGATCAGGCTGATCCGTGATCGCATCGACTCGGGGACATCGAGCTTGGGTGGACCCTGCGGATTGTCCGGCGAGGTCGCCACGATGATGGTTCCGGAGTACCGGTCGCCGACGGTGGTAGAGCGTTCGAGGCACCCGGTGAGAAGTGGTGCGGACACCATCAGGCACAGCAGCAGCAAGACCGCGGACGAACGTGTTGACGAGCGCACGGTGATCATCGTGCCAGACGTGGTGCGCCGGTCGCGGCCGACGCACCACGACCGCGCAGATGCGGGATCATCGGCGACGCAGCGCCAGGTGCGCCGAGATGCGACCGCTCGCGCCGGTCACCCCTCCACCCGGATGCGTCGACGCCCCGGCCAGCAGGATGCCGTCGGCTCCCGGGATCCGGTGCCCGGACAGGTCCGGATGCGGTCGCCAGAAGAACATCTGATCAATGCTCATCTCGACATGCATGATGTTGCCGCCCAGCAGGCCGAGTTCGTTCTCGAGGTCTGCCGGGGTCTGCACGTGCGTGTGCTCGATGTGATCGGTGAATCCCGGTGCATACCGATCGAGCTCCGCTGTGATCGCCGACGCGGCGGCAGAGCCCGCCGCCGACCAGCTCGTGCCGTCCGCGAGACGATACGGATGCCACTGGGCCCACACATTGACCAGATGCTTACCCGCAGGCGCGAGCGTCGGATCGATCGCCGAATAGCCCATCGCCACGCATGCGGGCCGGTCCGGCAGCGTTCCGACACTCGCCGCGGCATGTGCCCGGCGCAGCTGTGCGCGATCGGTGACCAGTAGCCCGAGGGCCGACTGCACGCCGTGGGGCGGGAGATCCGACGGGAGATCCCGATAGTCGGGGAGCGCGTCGGTGCCGAGCCGGACGGCCATGCCGATCCCGTCGCCGACGACGATCTGACGTCGCCAGCGATCGATGACCGTACGGTCGTGACCTCCCGCGGCGAGCAGATCGAGGGTGGTCAGCACATGGCACGCCGCGATCACCGTCGTCGTGCAGTGTCCTGGCTCGCCGGAGGTCTCGACGCGCCAGTGGTCACCGCACGGTGTGATGGCGGTGGCCGCCCGACCGAGCCGCACGTCTGCGCCGTCGATGGCCAGGCGACTCAGCAGGGCCTCGGTGAGCGCGCCGCTGCCGCCGATCGCACGGCCGGGTGGGATGTCGTGCTGAAGGGCGGCGAATCCGACCATCGGGGCGGTTCCCGGTGCGCTCATCGGCGGGCCGGACTGGGCTCCGAACCAGGCGAGCGCGGCCTTGAGGGGTTCAGCTGTGAACCAGCGGTCGAGCAGACTGTCCCCGGACGACATCAGTTCCTGGGTGAGCGAGAGCATTGCGCCGGTGCGTCGTCCGATCGGCCCGCTGCGCGCAGTTGTCGCGGTGTTCGTCAGCCCGGTGAACGCGGCGGCGAATCGTCCGGGGCCCGCCGGCGAGTAGAAGGAACGCATCACAGCCTTGGCCCGCGGACGCCAAACCTGCACGAACTGGCGATAAGCATCGGCGTCGACGGAGCCGACGGCCCGTTCGATCGAGGCGCAGGTGGCGTCCAGATCGGTGCGGAAGATGATCGGCGCCGTTGACTCGGTCGCCGGACTGAATGCCCACGGATCGCAGTCGACGTAGCGCAGCCCGTGATCTGCCAGTGAGAGTTCGTCGAGGATCGGGGAGTGACGGATCATCAGGTGCGCCGACGACCCGCGGTCGACGCGATAGCCCGGGAAACGCTCAACGGTCGATACGGCACCGCCGGCGACATCGTCGCGCTCGACGACCCGGACCGACCGTCCGGCCCGGGCGAGATATGCGGCGGCGACGAGTCCGTTGTGGCCCGCTCCGACGACAACGGCGTCGACGAGGTGGTGGCCGCGACCGTCGGTGGAGGTGGGGCGGCCCGGAACGCGCCGGCGGATCGTCATGTCGTGACCGAGTCGTCGGCGACCATCGGCAGAGGGCGGCCGAGGAAGGCGAAGGGACGCGGATCACCGGCGAAGGTGAAGTTGCGCAGCACGTCGGTGAAGCCCAGTCGTCGGTACAGCGCCCAGGCGCGGTTCTCCTCGGCCGGGATCTCCGGCGTGGACAGCAAGACCTTGCCCTCCGGCCGTCCGGCGAGCAGTCGTCCGAGTAGCCATTGCCCGACGCCCCGGCCCTGGGCGGTGGGATGGACATGGAGTTCGGTGAGTTCGAAATAGTCCCGGGTGATCTCCTCGACGGCCGCGGGAGCGACTCCGGACTGACGCAACCCGACGCGGAGTTGCTGATTCCACCACTGGTCGGGTGCTCCCCGGTAGCCGTACGCGATTCCGACGAGCAGTTCGTTGTCGGCCACCGCAACCGGCCGGGACAAGTGGCGGCCGGCGACCTGAGGGCTGCGGATCTCGGCGGGGGAGACGGTCGCCACCGCCCCGACCGCACGCCAGCCGGGCCGTGTGATGTGCTCGCGCCACAGCGCCGCACGGTGGATCTCGGTGCCGCGCGGGTAGTTCATCGCGGTCACGTAGATGTCGAGCGCGGGCTGGAGCCACACGTGAGCATCCTGTCCGGTCAGGTCAACGAGGCGGATCGTCAACGAACGTCTGTCCTCTCGTCGAACTCTGGGCATCCGTGCCGACGGTCGCCTTGAAGGTCTGCCGTCCGCTAGCTATATTGAATATGTCGAACGGGTGTTCGATGAATCAGCCTCCGCAAGCTGTTCTGTCAATCACCCCGCCGACACGATGCGCCGGCCCGACAGCATGACGAGGGAAGCGTCAGCTGTCGGGCCGGCGTTGTACAACAGGGACCGTGAACAGCAGAAGGCGGTCGTCGAGCCACGGGGAGGTGGCCATGCACAGCTCGATCCCGGCCCGCGGGTCGGCGACGGACATCGATCCGATCATCGTGCGTCGAAGTCGTGACCTGCTCGATCGTGCCCTGATCCTGTTCGACAACGCCGACGAGGTCACCGATGCAGCCGAGCGTTTCCGTCAGTTCTACCTGACCGCCCTCCGTGCTGCCGGTGCGGTGCTGGAGATCTATGAGCCCTCCACCCGTCCGGTCCGACGCTCCCGCTCGCGAAGTGCCTGGAACCGTCTACCGATGGTCGTACCGGCCCTGGCCGGGCACGCCGAGTTCTTCGCCGCCCGCTCACGGGTTCGGCTCGACATCGAGTCGGGTCTGGTCCGTGAGGTGGACGAGCGCGCAGTGGCCGCCATGCGCCGGCGAGTCATCGACCTTCTCGACGATGTCGAGGCGATCCTGATCGCATACGAGCAGGGCAAGTTGGCCCATCAGACCGCCCGGTCCGACCGCACCGCGTGAGTGAGGAATTCGACGCAACTGCGGGTAAAGGAGGGTAATGGTGGTCGCCAGGTGATTCTGCTCGTATCATGATGTTTGAAGGCCGTACAAGCGGCTGAACGGCACCGACGGTGTACACGGATCGTGGGGTCTGGGGTCGGGTCGGTGGAGTTGGGAGTAAGGAGGGTCGGTGCCTCTTTCGGAGCACGAGCAGCGGATGCTCGAACAGATCGAAAGCGCTCTGTATGCCGAAGACCCGAAGTTCGCGTCGAGCGTCAAGCGTCGCCGCCTCGGGAGGTCCAGTGGTCGGCGTCGTTTGCAGGCGGTGGCCATCTTCGTCGTGGGTCTGGTTCTCCTCGTCGGTGGGCTCGTCATCGGTGTTCGTGTCGGCGGATTCCCGATCATCAGCCTCATCGGCTTCCTGATCATGTTCGGGGCGGGCCTGCTGGCGCTGTGGGGTGGTAGTGGTCGCGGCTCAGGGTCGGACGGCCCCGGACGTGGCAGCGCCAAGGAACCCCGTGCCGGGGGATCAAAGCGCAAGTTCTCCGAGCGCATGGAAGAGCGCTTCAACCGGCGTTTCGAACAGGAGTAACCACTCCCGCGCGTTCGTCGGCACATGACCGGCGCATGACCATCGCGTCAGGCCGCACACCGTCACGGTGTGCGGCTTTTTTGTTGTCATAAGCAAGTTCCGGCCCGCAATGGCCTCCCCACCTCACCTACCTGTGTTCGCCACTCGACCCACCTGGGTTCCCCACTGCACCCCACCCGCGTTCCCCACTTCACCCCACCTGGGTTCCCCACTTTGCCCCACCGCGGAGAATCTGACTCCTCATCAGGCACTTTGGCGGTCTCCGGCATCACCAGTATCGGCTCCATCGGCTCGCCGGACGCGGCACGCGACACGCTCACCCAGCGCATCTGACTCTCTGAACTGGTCTTTTGCACAGGCGTGGGTGAACTGTGGTGTGTTGGGGGTGGAAAGTGGTGGAAAGTGGGGTACTGTGGCAGCACTGGGTGAGACGGACCGGACGTCGAACCTGGTGGGGCAGGAGGTGACGACATGTCCGCGCGATTTGTCGGCACCTACACGCCCCGGTTGGACGACAAGGGGCGACTCACGTTGCCCGCCAAGTTTCGCGAGGCACTGGCAGGAGGGGTGATGGTCACACGAGGCCAAGACCGCAGCCTGTCGGTGTATCGGGCCGAAGAGTTCGACGTGATCGCGGAGCGGACCATGGCGGCATCGCGAAACAACGCAGAGGCGAGGGCTTTTCAGCGGTACTTCTTCGCGAGTACCGATGAGCAGCGCCCCGACGGACAGGGTCGGATCACCCTGTCGGCCGAACACCGGTCCTACGCCGGCTTGTCGAAAGAGTGTGTGGTGATCGGCGGGTTCGACCACCTCGAGATCTGGGACGCGCAGGCCTGGCGTGACTACCAGAGCGCGCATGAGGAGGACTTCTCCGCTGCGGGTTCTGCCGCATTGGACTCCGTGCTCTGAGCGCAGGGCCGATCGGGCAGGCAGACAGATGAATAGCGGATCGGGTGGGTCGAGGCCTCGGCCCGGTGCGACCCTGGCGTACTTCCCCAACGCCAGGTGCGCAGTCGGGCCGAGACCCCGCCTCATCGGACACCCAGGCGCCGTCGGCGCCGTATTCAACAGCGATCGAGTCGAGCCGCACAGTCCGAGGAGCAGGTCGGTGAACGCACGCCAGGAGGAACCGGAAGGCCGGTCAGGGCCACCGGAACGCTCCGGTGAGTTCGGACATCTCCCGGTCATGGCCGATCGGATGATCGAACTCATCACCCCGGCTCTCGCCCACGCCGATGCCGAACCGATCTTCGTCGACGCGACGCTGGGCGCCGGCGGTCACACCGAATTGATACTGCGCGCCGACCCCCGTGTCCACGTCATCGGCATCGACCGGGATTCCACCGCGCTCGATATCGCACGTGAGCGACTCTCTGCGCATCGGGATCGGATCACGTTTCGGCAGGCGCGATTCGACGAGATCGGGGACGTCCTGTCCGACTTGCGCATCGCGCGGATCGACACCGCGCTGTTCGACCTGGGCGTATCCTCCATGCAACTCGACCGGCCGGATCGGGGTTTTGCCTACGCTGTGGACGCCCCGCTGGACATGCGGATGGATTCGTCCGAATCACTCACTGCGGCAGAGATTCTCAATACCTATTCACATGGCGAGCTGGCCCGCATCCTCTCGGAATACGGCGAGGAACGCTTTGCCGGAAAGATTGCATCGGCGGTCCTCCGGGAGCGTGAGCGAGAACCCTTCACCACCAGTGCCCGTCTCGTCGAATTGCTCTACCGCACGATTCCTGCGGCCACCCGTCGCACCGGCGGGCATCCGGCCAAACGTACGTTCCAGGCACTGCGGATCGAGGTCAACCACGAGCTCGACGCGTTACGTCGAGCGCTGCCGGCAGCCTTGTCGGCGCTGCGGGTGGGCGGTCGGCTGGCCGTCATGAGTTATCAATCGCTCGAAGATCGAATTGTCAAGCGGGAGTTTGCATCCCGAACGACATCGACGTCCCCGAAGGGGTTGCCGGTGGAATTGCCCGGCTCGGCGCCGCATTTCCGGCTGATCACCCGAGGTGCGGAACGTGCCGACGACGTCGAACGTGACCGGAACCCGCGATCGGCCCCTGTCCGGGTCCGTGTGATCGAACGTGTGGAAGAAGGGGATCGCTGATGACCGTGATGGCTGACATCGACATCGATGAGGACGAGGTCGCCGGTGACGCCCCGAAACGGACACGGCGACGGGACGGGAGTGACAACGCGCGTGCCACGAGATCTCGTGCCGCGCAACGTGCGATCGATCGACGCGCCAAGCGACTCGAGCGCGAGGCCCGGGTGTCGCCGAAGACGGTCCGCTCGCCCCGGTCACACCCGGCGTCGGCACGTGGCTCGGTGTCCCTGCGGGATCGGATCACCGGCGTTCCCTTCGTCGTGCCGGTCATCGCCCTGCTGGTGATCGGACTGGGGGTGAGTTTGTGGTTGTCCACCAAGGCTGCCGCGGATTCCTATCGGCTCGGTATCGAGCGGCAGCAGAACCAGACACTGCTCGATCGACGTGACTCGCTCAAACGGACCTACGAATCCGGGAATTCGGCGCCTGAATTGTCGGACAAGGCATCCCGCCTGGGAATGATCCCTGCCCAGAATCCGGCCCGGATGATCGTGACGGGGACCGGGAAGCCTCGCGTGGTGGGCGATCCGGAGCCGGCGCAGGGGAAGGCGTTGCGATCGATCAATCCGCCGACCTCGCCGGATCCGGTGGCCACGATCGACCCCAAGAAGGTGGACGACTCCGAAGGATTGCCCGGCGACGCCGTTGATTCCGGCGACGAATCGGATTCGGCGGGCACCGATTCGGCCGACACCGGTTCGGGCGACAACTCCGATTCGGCCAACCCGGGCGCGACCACCCCCGCCTCGACCGCGACGCCGGCGCCCGCACCGGGCAGTTCTGGTGCGCCGGTACCGAGTGTGGTCGCACCCGCTCCGAATGTGTTGCCCCCGACCGGCAACGCGCCGAGCTCAAATTCGGCGGAATCGCGTTAGTCGAGTGGACAATTGACATCCATGACACGTGCCGTCTTCCAGCGCCTCGACATGGGCTCGTCCGGAAGCGGACGCGGGGGGTCCGGCCGCCCGGGGGGGCGTGGGAGACCTGCCTCGTCCGGAGGTGGTCCCCGCAGGCCCGACTCATTTCTCGGGCGTAGCCGGATCGCCGGGGCGATCGTGATCCTCGCTGTGGTCGCGGTCGCCATCCGCATGGTGGTGGTGCACACCATCGAGTCGTCGTCGTTGTCCGCCGAAGCCGCTCAGCAGCGCGAGTACACCCAGGTGCTGACCGCCAAGCGAGGTGCGATCCTCGATCGCAACGGACGGCCGCTGGCCTACACCGATGAGGCACGGGCGCTGACCTTCCTCCCCAAGGCAGTGCGTAAGTCGATCGAGGAGGCACACAAGAAGGACGACGCCCTCCCCGACGTCGATGAGCGCCTCGGCGAGATCGCGAAGGGGGTGTCATCGGCGCTGGGCGGCTCGATCAGCGAACAGGACCTGCTGACCGAGCTCAAGAGTGACGACACGTTCGTCTACCTGGCCCGGTCGGTGAGCCCTGAGGTGGCGGGCAAGATCACCTCGGAGTTCCCCGAGGTGGGTGCGGACCCGCAGAGCATCCGGTTGTATCCCGGCGGGTCCCTCGGCGCGAACATCGTGGGCGACGTCAACTACGACGGCAACGGCCTGATCGGACTCGAGGCATCGCTCGACTCGACGCTCGCCGGCACCGACGGATCGAAGACCTACGACCGCGGTTCGGACGGCGCCATCATCCCCGGCAGCACGCGCAACGTGCATCCGGCTCTCAACGGTGGCACCGTCCGGCTGACCATCGACTCCGATGTCCAATGGTTCGTCCAGAGCCAGGTGTCGGCGGCCAAGGCCGCTTCAGGCGCCAAGAGTGCCTCCGCGGTCGTCCTCGATGCGCACACCGGGGAGGTGGTCGCGATGGCCAACGACAACACCTTCAACGCCGCGCAACCGCTGGCCGACCAGAAGAACGCCGATCTCGGCAACCCGGCTGTGACCTCACCGTTCGAACCCGGCTCGGTGAACAAGATCATCACCGCCTCGGCCGCGATCGAGTACGGGGTCACCACACCGAACGAGGTCCATCGCGTCCCGGGCAGCATCCACATGGCCGGGGTCACGGTCAACGATGCCTGGTCGCACGGGGTCGAGCCGTACACCACCACCGGGATCTTCGGGAAGTCCTCGAACGTCGGAACCCTGATGTTGGCGCGGAAGGTCGGTGAGAAGCGATTCGCCGACATGGTCAATAGATTCGGTCTCGGGCAGCGCACCGGGGTGGGGCTGCCCGCAGAGAGTGCAGGCGAGGTTCCTGCGCTGAGCCAGTGGTCCGGCGGCTCCTTCGCGAACCTGCCCATCGGGCAAGGTCTCTCGATGACCCTTCTGCAGATGACCGGCATGTACCAGACGATCGCCAACAACGGTGTGCGGGTTCCGCCGCGAATCCTGTTGTCCGAGCAACGTGACGGTCAGTCACTCGACGAGATGGCACGCCCGGCGGGTATCCGGGTGGTGAGTCCGCAGACGGCGACGACCGTCCGGAACATGTTTCGGGCCGTGCTGCAGAAGGATCCGATGGGTGTGCAGTCGGGGACGGGCTACACCGGCGATGTCGCCGGATATCAGCTGTCGGGCAAGACGGGAACGGCGCAGCAGGTGGATCCCGGCTGCGGTTGCTATTCCAATTCGCGCTACAACATCACCTTCGCGGGGATCGCACCGGCGGACAACCCGCGCTATGTGATCGGCATCATGCTGAACAATCCCAAGCGTAGTTCGGACGGCAGCGGGGGTCAGTCGGCGGCGCCGATGTTCGGCACCATCGCGTCGTGGCTGCTCCAACGGGACCGGGTGCCGCTCTCGGCCCATCCGACACCGCCGTTGACACTGGTGGGTCGCTGACCAGAGGTGCAGACCGCAGGCGTGTGACGGACGGTGTTCGGCGTCGGGGCTCGCCGGTACACAGACGACGGGCCACTGACGGTATCGTGAGTGCGTTCTGGCGTGCCCGGCCCGGGCCGCCGCCCGAGATGACCAGCTAGGAGGCGGGACCAGCATATGGCGTCGACTCGCCGTAAGCGCACGAAAGACGCTGCGGGGATGCTTCGGCCGACCACCGTGTCCCCGACCCCGGTGTCGGTGTTGTCCGCGGCCACCGGAGCGCGCGTGGATCTCATCGGAGCCGTGGCAGCGGAGACGGAGGTCACCGGAGTGACCCTGCGCGGCCAGGACGTGGTGTCCGGGGATCTGTTCGCGGCATTGCCCGGCGACCGCACGCACGGTGCCCGCTATGCCGATCAGGCCCTGTCCGCGGGTGCCACCGCGATCCTCACCGATCCGGCGGGACGCGCTGAGCTGTCCCGGGTGCTCGGGCCGGATGCGACGTGCGCCGTCCTGATCCATCCCAATCCGCGCTCGGTCCTCGGACCGATGAGCGCCCGTATCTATGGCTATCCATCCCAGCGGTTGAAGCTGATCGGCATCACCGGGACGTCGGGGAAGACCTCGACCGCCTACATGGTCGAGGCCGCGCTGATGGCCGCCGGTCATTCGGTGGGGTTGATGGGGACGGTGCAGACGCGGATCGACGGCGTCGCACTGCCGAGCGCCCTGACGACGCCGGAGGCGCCGACGCTCCAGGCGATGCTGGCGACGATGCTCGAACGCGGCGTGGACTCGGTGGTCATGGAGGTGTCGAGTCATGCGCTGGCACTCGGTCGGGTCGACGGTGCGCATTTCGCGATCGGCGCCTTCACCAATCTGTCGCAGGACCACCTGGACTTCCACCCGACCATGCGGGCCTACTTCGATGCGAAGGCGCGACTGTTCGCCCCGTCCTCGCCGACCCGGGCCGTGCGCTCGGTGATCTGCGTGGACGACGAATGGGGTCGGCGCATGGTCGACGTCGCCCGTGGCGATCGGTCGGCCGGCGATCGGCAGTCCGAACCGGTCACCGTATCGACGGGGCCGGTACCCGCCCAATGGCAGGCCGGACCTTCGGTGGTCGACGGCGACGGCGTGCAGCATGCGACGGTGACCGTGGCGGGCGGTACCCGCCACGAATTGACCGTGCCGTTGCCCGGCCGCTACAACGTCGCGAATGCCCTCACGGCGATCGCGATCGCGGTCGGCGCGGGGGTACCGGTCGCGACGGCGATCGAGGCCGTGGCGGGGGTGTCGGTGCCCGGCCGGCTCGAGCGGGTCGACCGCGGACAGGACTTCCTCGTCGTGGTCGACTACGCGCACAAACCGGCTGCCTTGGATGCGGTGATCGCCACGCTGCGAGACCAATCGCACGGGCGTATCGCGGTGGTGGTCGGCGCCGGAGGCGACCGGGACACCGGTAAACGGCCGCTGATGGGACAAATCGCTGCTCGTGGTGCAGACCTCGTCATCGTCACCGACGACAACCCCCGCACCGAGGACCCGGTGACGATCCGTGCGCAGGTGCTCGCCGGTGCGCAGCCCACAGGTGACGGAGTGGACACCCGTGCCGAGGTCCGGGAGATCGGGGACCGGGCCGCGGCGATCCGGGCCGCGATCGACTGGGCCACGCCGGGCGACACCGTGCTGATCGCCGGGAAGGGCCACGAGACCGGTCAGGAGATCAACGGCGTCAAGCATCCGTTCGACGATCGTGTCGTGGCCGCAGACGCACTCGCGGACATCGGTCACGCACCCTCGGACCGGGCGGGAGGCGCATGACCGGCATGGCGGAGGTCCTCGTGGTACCGGCCCCGGTCGACGTCGGCGCCGCACGGAAGATGTTGCGAGACCTGGCCGAAGCCGGGTCGGCGGCGCGCGCCGGGAACCCGGGGGTCCGGACATGGGCGATCCTGGGGGAGGTGTCGGTGGCCGAGGGGATGTCGGAGAACGAGTGCGTTGTCGAGCATGACCTGCTCGGGCGCCAGGCAGTCCGACTCGCCGTGGACAAGACCCTGTGTGTGGGTGCATCGCGGGCGGTCCGTGCGCTGCACCAGGGTGCGGTGATGGAAGGCTCCTGGGGCGACGAGGTCCGGTTGGTCGCAACAGCAGGCGAGGCACGCGAGGTGTTGAGCTCCGCCGACGACTGGCGCCCACGACAGGGCGACGTGGTACTTGTCGCAGCCGGCGATCCCGACATCGTCGCGCTGGCAGATCTGTGGCGAGGAGGCCCAGCGTGAGTCCGTGGGCCCGAAGCGCACACACACAGCGGGACAGACGAGAGAGAGCAACAAGGGTGACAGGGCAGACGGGGACGACGCGGTGACACAGATCCTGATCGCGGGTGGCATCGCGCTGGCGGTGTCGATCCTGCTCACCCCGTTCCTGATCCGATTGTTCACGCGCCAGGGGTTCGGGCAGGAGATCAGGGTCGAGGGGCCGCAGAGTCATCAGACCAAACGGGGGACGCCGTCGATGGGCGGCGTCGCGATCCTGGTCGCATTGTGGGCGGGCTACTTCGGTGCCCACATCGTCGGCGCGTTCACCGGCGGTACCGGCCCCACCGCGTCCGGTCTACTGGTCCTCGGGCTGGCGACGGCACTCGGCGGTGTCGGCTTCCTCGACGACATCATCAAGATCCGCAAACACCGTAATCTCGGACTCAACAAGACCGCGAAGTCGATCGGGCAGTTCGTCGCCGCCATCCTCTTCGGAATCCTGGTGCTGCAGTTCCGCAACGACGCCGGGTACACCCCGGGCAGCGCACATCTGTCCTATGTGCGGGACATCGACGCGATATCGATGTGGTCGGCGGTCTTCGTGATCTTCTGCTGGTTGGTCGTGGCAGCGTGGTCCAACGCGGTCAACTTCACCGACGGTCTCGACGGACTCGCCGCGGGTTCCATGGCCATGGTGTTGGGGTCCTATGTGCTGGTGACGTTCTGGCAGTACCGGAACGCCTGCACCGGCGGGCCCAAGGCGACCCAGGAGATCACGCCCGGCTGCTATGTCGTCCGGGATCCACTCGACCTGGCGCTGATCGCGGTCGCGGGCGGCGGTGCGTGCCTGGGCTTCCTGTGGTGGAATGCCGCGCCCGCGAAAATCTTCATGGGCGACACCGGGTCGCTTGCCCTCGGCGGCATGTTGGCCGGGTTGTCGATCACCACCCGCACCGAGCTGATCGCCGTGGTCATCGGCGCGCTGTTCGTGGCCGAGATCATCTCCGTGGTCATCCAGATCGCCTTCTTCCGTACGACCGGGCGACGGGTGTTCCGTATGGCGCCGTTCCATCATCATTTCGAGCTCGGCGGGTGGGCCGAAACCACCGTGATCATCAGGTTCTGGTTGCTCACGGCGATCGCCTGTGCGCTCGGCCTCTCCTTGTTCTACAGCGAGTTCCTGGCCGTCAGTGGCTGAGCGAGGGCGTGTGGTCGACGTCGGCGCAGTGGCGGGCGCCGCCGTGCTGGTCGCTGGGGCCGGGACGGCGGGTCGGTCCGCGGCCCGATACCTGGCCGGCGCCGGCGCGCATGTCACCGTGGCCGACACGCGGTTCGACCCCGACCCGCCCGGTGACGACGACCTGGGCAGGGCCGGGATCGACCTGGTCGGGATGGCGGCATTGCTCGACGACGACAGCTGGACGTCGGATACGGCCCTGGTCATCGCATCGCCCGGATTCGCGCCGTCACATCCACTCATGACGTCTGCCATGCACGCCGGAGTGCCGGTGTGGGGTGAGGTGGAACTCGCCTGGCGTCTCGACCGGGCCGGGGTCCTCGGGCCGCCGCGGATCTGGCTGGTCGTCACCGGGACCAACGGCAAGACGACCACGACGTCGATGCTCGCCGAGATCATGGTCGCCGCGGACCGGTCCGTCGCCGCCTGCGGCAACATCGGGCTGCCGGTTCTCGACGCCATGCAGGCCGAACCGCGCGTCGATGTCCTCTGTGCCGAGTTGTCGTCGTTCCAGCTGTACTGGGCTCCGTCGGTGGCGCCGGATGCCGGCGTCGTGCTCAACATCGCCGACGATCATCTCGACTGGCACGGGTCGTTCGACGCCTACGCCGATGCCAAGAAGATCGCGCTGCACGGGCAGATCGGTGTGGTCGGACTCGACGACCGTGTTGCGGCCGGGCTGCCGGTGGCCGGCAGACGCGTCGGATTCACCCTCGGCGAACCGGGGGATGGGGAACTCGGGGTTCGCGACGGCACGCTCGTCGACCGGGCGTTCGGACCCGGTCGTGCGCCCCGGCCGCTCGTGGAATCCTCCGCGATTCACCCGCCCGGTCCGTCGGGCGTCTCGGACGCTCTGGCTGCAGCTGCCTTGGCCCTGGCCGCCGACGTCCCGCCGGAGGCGGTGGCCGCCGGACTGGCCGGTTTCCACCCCGCCGCCCACCGCGGCGAGGTCGTGGCCCGGGTCGACGGCGTGGCCTACGTCGACGATTCGAAGGCGACCAATCCGCACGCGGCGCATGCCGCGATCCTGGGACATCGCCGGGTCGTGCTCGTGGCGGGCGGCCTGTTGAAGGGTGCCGCGGTCGACGAGATGATCCGCGACACACGAGACCGACTCGCCGGAGTGGTGGCGATCGGCCGCGATCGGGAGTTGATCGTCGAGGCGATCTCGCGACACGCCCCAGAAGTCCCAACCGTCACAGTATTCACAGGGGACGATGGGCGCGTGACCGTTCAGCACGCCACCGCGGACCCCGGGGGCCACCTCGTGCCGAATTCTCTCGGCGACCCCACCGGTTCGAGGCGCACAGAATCCGGCGACGACCCGGCCGACGCGGTGATGTACCGCGCAGTCGACGTCGCCGCGCAGCTCGCCCGCATCGCAGAGGACCGGCCGGACACCGTGCTGCTGGCGCCGGCGGCCGCATCGTTGGACATGTTCGCCGGCTACGGCAAGCGGGGCGACGCGTTCGCGGCCGCGGCCCGCGCACTTCCCGGAGCAGAGGTCCCGAGCGGATCATCCCGGTGAGCACCCCGACAGACTCACGCTCGCACGGCGCAGGCAAGCGCCGCGATGCCGAGAAGCCCGATGCCGGCAGGAACACAGCCGCGGATTCCGATGCCCGCGCGAGGTCCGATTCCCGGCGCGCCGGGGCCACGAAGACGTCGGCCGCCGCGGCGGTACCGGGTGGCTCGTGGCCGGCCGCCGTCGTCGAGGCGGTCCGGAATCTGCTCTCGCGACCGCTGGCGTCGTATCACCTGATCCTGACGATCGCCTTCCTGCTGACGGCCTTCGGTCTGGTCATGGTGCTGTCCGCATCGTCGGTCGAGGGCTATTCGAAGGACGGCTCGGCCTACGGGCTCTTCGCCACGCAGGTCATCTTCGCGCTGCTGGGACTCGTCGGTTTCTACGTCATGCTCCGCCTGCCGGTACGGTTGCTCCGGCGCGCCGCCGCACCACTCATCGTGGTGACCACGATCCTGCTGGCCCTGGTGCTGATTCCCGGCATCGGCACGCTGAGCCAGGGTGCGCGACGCTGGTTCGTCGTCGGAGGACTGTCGGTCCAGCCGTCGGAGCTGGTGAAGGTCGCGTTGTGTGTCTGGGGCGCGCACCTGCTCGCGTCGCGGCGCAGGGAGAACGCGTCGCTCAAGGAACTGCTGATCCCGCTGCTGCCGGTGTCTCTGCTCATCTGTCTGCTGATCATCCTCGAACCCAACCTGTCCACCACCATCACCATCGCGATCATCGTCGGTGCACTGCTGTGGTTTGCCGGCCTGCCGGTCAAGGTGTTCCTCACCTTCGCCGGCGCCGGTACCGCGATCGCCGTTCTGCTGGCGCTCGTCGAGGGCTACCGTTCGCAGCGGGTGCTGAGCTTCCTGGGCAGTATCGACGATCCGCAGGGTGCGGGCTATCAGGCACGGCAGGCCACCTATGCCCTCGCCAACGGCGGTGTGTTCGGCGTGGGCCTCGGGCAGAGCCGTGCCAAGTGGAACTATCTGCCGAATGCGCACAACGACTTCATCTTCGCGATCATCGGCGAGGAGCTCGGACTGATCGGTGGCCTGTTGGTGGTGATCCTGTTCGCCATCCTCGCATTCATCGGCTTCCGGATCGCCGCTCGTTCGGTGGATCCGTTCCTGCGGCTCATGACCGCGACTGTCACTGTCCTGATCACCGCGCAGGCCTTCATCAACATCGGCTACGTCATCGGGTTGCTGCCGGTCACCGGCATCCAGCTGCCGCTGCTGTCCGCCGGCGGAACGTCGACGTTGACGGTGCTGGCGATGCTCGGGCTGTTGGCGAACGCCGCGCGGCATGAGCCCGAGGCGGTCGCCGCCCTCGGTGGCGGCGATCAGCGACGTCTTCCTCGCTTGCTGCGTTTGCCCGCGCCGGTGGCGTATCGACCCACCCGCGCCGATGCCCTACGGGACCGTCTCGACGGCCGACGCCCGGACCGTGGACGGTCACCCGCGGGCCGCCGGTCACCCGCGGCGTCGTCGAAGCCGTCGGCGGCGGAGCAGTCCGGCTGGTCGCGGTTGCGCCCACGCCGCCGTGCGCAGGCCACCGCGGTACCCGATCGACGATCCACCCGTCGCGGCCGGGCACCGAGTACGTCGCCCGTGCGAGTCGACTACCGTACGGGGTATTCCGGCACACGAGGTGTCGGGCGTGACGGTCGTCCGGCGGCATCGGGGTCGACCGGCGGCGGTTCGAGTCGCTGGGACAGCGACCGGAAGCCGGGCGGGTACGCCTCACGTGACCCGCGACCGGAATCGGCGCACCGAGGGCGATCCTCGGCGTGGCGGCGCTGACCCGGCCCGGGAGCGCTCGTCCGCGACGCGTCGACGGACACGATGGGAAATGGAGTAGGGCACCGGTGAGTTCTGAGCGAGGCCGATCGCGGTCGGATCGGCCGCTGTCGGTCGTTGTCGCCGGTGGAGGCACCGCCGGTCATATCGAACCGGCCCTCGCGGTGGCAGACGCGGTGAGTCGACTGGACCCGACCGCGCGGGTGACCGCGCTGGGCACCACGCGCGGCCTGGAGACCTCCCTGGTACCCGAACGCGGCTATCAGCTCGAGCTCATCCCGCCGGTGCCGCTTCCGCGCAAACCCGGGATCGAGTTGGCGAAGACGCCCGCACGGCTGATCGGATCCGTCGCCGCCACCAGATCGGTGCTCTCCGCAGTCAATGCAGACGTGGTGGTCGGTTTCGGTGGGTATGTCTCACTTCCGGCCTATCTCGCCGCCCGGCTGCGGGTCCGTGGCCGCAGCCGGTTGCCGATCATCATCCACGAGGCCAATGCGAGTGCGGGGATCGCGAACAAAGTGGGTGCGCGGTTCGCCGATCGGGTGATGGCCGCCGTCGCGGGATCAGGGCTCGAGGCCGAGGTGGTCGGCATCCCGGTTCGTGGTGTGATCACCGAACTGGACCGTCCCGCCCTGCGCGCTAAGGCGCGACACTACTTCGGTCTCGACGAAGAAGCGCCGACCCTGCTCGTCTTCGGTGGCTCCCAGGGAGCGCAACGACTCAATGACGCGGTGGCCGGAGCGGCCGGCGCATTGGGCGACGCCGGGATCGGCGTGCTCCACGCGTTCGGGCCGAAGAACTCGATCGACCCGGTCTCACCCGCCGGTGCGCCGCCGTACCGCGGGGTGGGCTACCTCAAGCGGATGGACCTGGCGTACGCGGCCGCCGACCTCGTCATGTGTCGGTCCGGCGCCATGACGGTGGCCGAGGTGTCGGCCACCGGCCTACCCGCGATCTATGTCCCGCTTCCGCATGGCAACGGTGAGCAGCGGCTCAACGCTCTGCCGGTGGCCGAGGCCGGGGGCGGCGTCATCGTCGACGACGCCGACATCACGATCGACTGGGTGTCCCGCGAGGTCCCGGCGATGCTGACGGACCGGGGTCGTCTGGCCGCGATGTCGACGGCGGCCGCCGGCACCGGGCATCGCGATGCCGCCGATGCGGTGGCGTCGGCGGCCCTCGATCTGGCTGCGCAGCATCGGTCCGGTTTGTATCGCGGTCGGCTTCGCTCCGCGTTTCGCTCGGCCCGATCCGGGCCGCAGCGGTGACAATTGATGTGCACGACGGGGCCGATGCCGATCGGCCGGACAGCGATGGCGGCGGAGGTGAGTCGATGAGCGGCGGGCCCGAGGTGAACGGCGGCGGCGGTGTCGCACCGACGGGTGAACTCCCCGCACAGCTGCGTCGCGTGCACATGGTGGGAATCGGTGGTGCGGGGATGAGCGGTCTCGCGCGCATCCTGCTGGCCCGGGGTGGCCAGGTGTCCGGCTCGGATGCGAAGAACAGCCGCGGCATCCTCGCGTTGCGGACCCGTGGCGCGCGCATCCAGGTGGGGCACGACCCGTCGGCGCTCGACCAGCTGCCCGGCGGACCGTCGGTGGTCGTGACGACGCTCGCCGCCATCCCGAAGACGAATCCGGAACTCGTCGCCGCCCGGTCCCGTGGTATCCCCGTGTTGCTGCGACCGCACGTGCTGGCCGAACTGATGGCCGGCTATCGATCCCTGCTCGTGGCAGGCACTCACGGTAAGACGTCGACGACGTCGATCGCGGTTGTCGCCCTGCAACATTGCGGACTCGATCCGTCCTTCGCGGTGGGTGGCGAACTGAACGAGTCGGGAACCAACGCGCATCACGGGAGCGGGCCGATCTTCGTGGCGGAAGCCGACGAGAGCGACGGCTCCCTGCTGGAGTACACCCCGGATGTCGTCGTGGTCACCAACATCGAGGTCGACCACCTGGATTTCTTCGGGACCCGTGAGGCCTACGTCGAGGTGTTCGACTCGTTCGCCGACCGGATCGCGGCGGGCGGGTCGCTGATCGTCTGCCTCGACGACGAGGGAGCCGCGGCCTTCGCCGGGCGATGCGCAGAGCGACTGGCCGCGCGTGGGATATCGATCCTCGGATATGGCGAGGGAGTGCATGCCGACCTCGCACCGTCGGCCATACCGGTGGCGACACTGCTCTCCTGGTCGGCACGTGGCGCCGGGGGAGTTGCCCGGGTCCGGTTCGGCCCTCCGATCGCCGATCCGGCCGTCGAACGCACCATCGAGCTGACCGTGCCGGGAAAACACATGGCCCTCAACGCCATCGGCGCCGCGGTCGCGTGCGTGCGGGCAGGCGGTGAGCTGCCCGGCGTGATCGACGGGGTGTCCGCCTTCAGTGGGGTCCATCGGCGTTTCGAGTTCCGTGGTCGCGCAGGCGGTGTCGACGTCTACGACGACTACGCCCACCATCCCACCGAGGTGCGTGCTGTGCTCACCGCTGCTCGCATGGCGGTCGGCAGCCTCTCCTCGGAGCGGGCACCGGACGGGGACGATCGCCCTGGCCGCGTCATCGCGGTGTTTCAGCCCCACCTGTATTCCCGGACACGCGATTTCGCCGACGACTTCGCCTCGGCGCTCGACCTCGCCGACGAGGTCGTCGTGGCAGATGTCTACGGCGCCCGGGAACAACCGATACCCGGTATCAGTGGTGCGACCATCGCCGATCGGCTCACCAGCCCGGTCACCTTCGAACCCGACCTGTCGGCGTTGGCCGGCACCGTCGCCGCGGTCGCCCGAACCGGTGACCTGGTGCTCACCCTCGGTGCCGGCGACATCACCATGCAGGGACCGGAGATCCTCGACGCGCTCAGGCCCGTGGACGACGCGCCCGCATCGGGCGTGGCGGACAGCCCGGCCACTCGTTCCCCCGCCGCGAGCACGGGAGCGGCGGACCCCGCTGGGCAGCAACCGTGATCGGGAACCGGCGCCACCGATCACGACGGTCCCGACTTCTGTTGGGCACCTTCATGGTCATCGCGGTCGTCGTCGGCCTGGGCCTCATCGCCTACTACTCGCCGCTCATGGCGGTGCGCTCGACGGACGTACAGGCCAACAAGGCCGTCCCCACGGATCAGATCATCGGCGCCGCGCACGTCGCCGATGGCACACCGCTGCTGCAGGTGGACACGCAAGCGGTCGCTCAGCGGATCGCCGCCATCCCATCGATCGAATCGGTGCGTGTGCAGCGCAGCTATCCGTCGGCACTCACCATCACGGTGGTGGAGCGTCAGCCGGTGGTCAAGATCGTCGACGGTCAGAAGATCCATGTGCTGGATCGTTCCGGTGTCGGTTACCTCACCTATGACACCGCGACGGGCGTCCCGCCCGAGATCAACGGCCTGCCGGAGTTCTCCACACCCAACCCGGGGCCCAGCGACCCGACCACGGTGGCCACTCTCGGGGCGGTCGCCGAACTGCCGGAATCGATCTCAGGTCGGCTCACCAAGGTCACGGCGTCCTCGCCGGTCGACATCGAGTTCACCCTCAAGGGAGACAAGACGGTGGTCTGGGGCGACGCCGAGCGCGGAGCCGAGAAGGCCAGAACCCTCGATGCACTGTTGACCCGGCCGGCGACAACATACAACGTGTCGAGCCCGGAGTTCCCCGCGCTCAAGTGATCGTCGCGCCGGCCTGCACCTCCTGGACCGGCCCCGATGTCGAAATCCGGCGTCACAGCAGAAAAATCGGCAGGTCAAGTTCGCGACACGCCGCGGCGTTGCTGGCGGGGCGGCCCTTCGATGCCTAGCGTCATCCCCAACATCCAACTACTTGACATAACTCTAAATCTATGGTTCAGGTTTAGGGTTTCGGATATCAAACGAGGAAGGCGGGCACATGACGCCACCGCACAACTACCTGGCCGTGATCAAGGTCGTCGGCATCGGCGGCGGCGGTGTCAATGCCGTCAACCGAATGATCGAACAGGGACTGAAAGGTGTTGAGTTCATTGCGATCAACACCGATGCCCAGGCCCTGTTGATGAGTGACGCCGACGTCAAACTCGACGTCGGTCGGGACTCGACCCGTGGGCTCGGCGCGGGCGCCGACCCCGAGGTGGGTCGGCGTGCCGCCGAGGATGCCCGCGACGAGATCGAGGAACTCCTCAAGGGTGCCGACATGGTGTTCGTGACCGCCGGTGAGGGTGGCGGCACCGGGACCGGCGGCGCGCCGGTCGTCGCATCCATCGCGCGCAAGCTCGGCGCCCTGACCGTCGGTGTGGTGACCCGGCCGTTCTCCTTCGAGGGCAAGCGCCGTGGTGGGCAGGCGGAGGCGGGCATCACCGCGCTGCGCGAATCCTGCGACACCCTCATCGTCATCCCGAACGATCGCCTGCTGCAGCTCGGCGACGCCCAGGTCAGCTTGATGGATGCCTTCCGCAGCGCGGATGAGGTGCTGCTCAACGGTGTTCAGGGAATCACGGACCTGATCACCACTCCGGGCCTGATCAACGTCGACTTCGCCGACGTCAAGGGTGTGATGAGCGACGCCGGCAGTGCGTTGATGGGCATCGGGTCGTCGCGGGGCGAGGAGCGGGCGAGGAAGGCCGCCGAGGCCGCCATCAACTCGCCGCTGCTCGAGGCCTCCATGGAAGGCGCCCGCGGTGTGCTCATCTCGATCGCCGGCGGCAGCGATCTCGGTCTGTTCGAGATCCACAACGCGGCCACTCAGGTCCAGGAGGCCGCGCACGAGGACGCGAACATCATCTTCGGCACCGTGATCGACGACAATCTCGGCGACGAGGTGCGGGTGACCGTCATCGCCGCCGGATTCGACGGTGGCACACCGCGTAAGCGTACCGAGATCCCTGCGGCTGCGGCCGGAAAGTCGGCGGTCACCCCGGGCCAGGCGGGTTCGGTTGCCGCCAAGTCCCAGGACAATGATCCGCTGTTCGGCAAGATGCCGTCCGGCGCAGGCGATCCGTTCGTCGAGGCGCAGGAGCGTCCACGGCGCAACAACGTGACTCTCGACGATGACGACGTCGATGTGCCGTCGTTCATGAAGCGCTGAGTCCGGCCGTGCAGGTACGCCGCGTGGTGACCAGCCGATCCGGCGGCGTATCGGTGGCGCCCTACGACTCGTTCAATCTGGGCGATCACGTAGGGGATGATCCGAAAGCTGTGGCCGACAACCGGACCCGGCTCGCCCAACAGATCGGTCTGCCGCCGGGACGGATCGTCTGGATGGAGCAGATCCACAGTCGCAACGTCACCGTGGTCAGCGAACCTGTCGACGAGGCGGTCCCCGCGACCGACGCTCTGGTCACCACGGAACCCGATCTGGCACTGGCGGTATTGTCCGCCGACTGCGTTCCCGTGCTGCTCTCCGACGACGAGGCCGGTGTGATCGCCGGCGTGCATGCCGGGCGCGTGGGCGCGCGAGTGGGGATCATCGGGGCGACGTTGCGCGAGATGATTCGGCTCGGTGCCCGACCCGAACGCATCGGTGTGTTGCTCGGCCCTGCCGCGTGTGGGTCTCACTATGAGGTACCCCCGTACATGCAACGCGACGTCGAGGAGCATCTACCCGGCAGCGCGTGTGTGACGGAGAAGGGGACCACCGGTCTCGACCTCCGCGCCGGTCTTCGGCGACAGTTGCTCGCGGCCGGTGTTGCCGCGGTGGCCGCGGATCCTCGCTGCACGATCGAGGATCCGGAACTGTTCAGCCATCGTCGAGGTGCGCCGACCGGTCGCCTGGCGTCGTTGATCTGGATCGACTCGCAGGGCGGGGACGGTGAGTGACCGGGCATGATCGGCCGCGGGGACGCCGACGCTCGGCGAAGTGAACTGGCGCAGGGCTACGCTGCGGCTCAGGCCCGGCTCGATGCGGCGATCGCCGTGGCCGGCCGTGCACCCGGCGACGTCGAACTGCTGGTGGTGACGAAGTACTTCCCGGCATCCGATGTCCGGCATCTGATCTCGTTGGGCGCGCGGTCATTCGGCGAGTCCCGCGAGCCGGAGGCCGGACGCAAGGTCGCGGAGCTCCGAGGCGGCGAAGCAGACCTCGGTGGTGCGGTCTTCGACATGATCGGCAGTGTCCAGTCGAAGAAGGCGAAGACCATCGCGGAGTGGGCGCGTACGGTCCACTCGGTCGACCGCGACAAGGTCGTCGATGCGCTCGCGAGGGGCGCGGAGTCCGCTCTCGACCGTGGTGCCCGGGAGTCAGAGCTCGGAATTCTGCTGCAGGTCAGTCTCGATGGCGATCCGCACCGTGGGGGCGCCCTGGTCACCGAGCTGCCGGCCCTCGCCGAACGGGTGCAGGCGGCGCCCGGTCTGTCGCTGCGCGGACTCATGGTGATCGCGCCGCTCGATGGGCCCGCCGAACGATGGATGGCCCGAGCGGCGCAGGTGCAAGCGGAGTTCGTCGTCGATCATCCGGCGGCCCGGGAGTTGTCGGCCGGCATGTCCGGCGACCTGGAATCGGCGGTGGCGCACGGATCGACATGCGTGCGTGTCGGTACCGCGATCATGGGGCCGCGACCGATAGTCTCTCAGTAATCACATTGGTCACATGAGAACCAACGAGCACATAGATCAAATACTGCACCACTCACTGCTCCCCCCGGCAGCGTTGGACAACAGAGAGGCCAGCTATGACCACGATGCAGAAGTTCAAGGCATATTTCGGCATGGTGCCTCCGGGTGACTACGAGGACGACTACCTGGAGGAGCCGGGTGGCCCCGGTCGTGGTGGCCGCGCGTATCGGGACGATTACTACGGTGAACCGGGTTATCGCGAACCGGGCTTCCGTGAGGGGCCGCGTGATGCGGACTACGCCTACGTCGACGACCGGAGATTCCCGCCGGAGTTCGACCAGCAGTCCTTCGTGGGCAATCCTTACAACCCCAACGAGTTCGAGGCCGTGCCGGAGTATGCGTACGCCGGGGGGCGTCACAACGGTGAGCCGGTGGAGCGGATGCGGGCCCACCGCCTCGAACCGCTGCAACGGTCGGCGATGCGCAACGCCGGCGTCGTCCGGGCGGGCGGCGGTTCCGATCCGCGTGTCGAGCTCGAGCAAGTCTTCGCGGATGGTCCGTTGCACAAGATCACGACTCTTCGTCCGTCGGACTACGGTGAGGCCCGGACGATCGGGGAGCGTTTCCGGGACGGCAATCCGGTGATCATGGACCTCGTCGACATGAGCAACGACGATGCCAAGCGGCTCGTCGACTTCGCCGCCGGCCTCGCATTCGCCTTGCGCGGATCGTTCGACAAGGTGGCGACGAAGGTCTTCTTGCTCTCACCTCCGGACATCGATGTGTCGCCCGAGGATCGTCGGAAGATCGCCGAGACCGGCTTCTACAACCACAGCTGACCCGGTACCGAGAACCACGCACCACCTGACGACACCGCATCTGCTCCCCGCCCACCAGGCCTCGGTGGGCGGGGTGTTGTCGTCCGGCGCCGGGAGCGCAGCGAGCGGGTCGGTTGGGCATGGGCGCCGGGAGCGCAGCGAGCGGGTCGGTTGGGCATGGGCGCCGGGAGCGCAGCGAGCGGGCCGGTTGGGCATGGGCGCCGGGAGCGCAGCGAGCGGGCCGTTTAGGCACAGCTGCGACATTTCAGGCAACCTTGAGGCGTGACGATTCTGTTCCAGGTTCTGTATTACCTGTTGTTCATCTACTGGCTGCTTCTGTTGGCGCGACTCGTCGTCGAGCTCGTTCGCACCTTCGCCCGCGAATGGCGTCCCACGGGGATCGCGGTGGTGATCATCGAGGTCGTGTTCACTGCGACGGATCCGCCGATCCGCGCGCTGCGCCGGGTGTTGCCGCCGATTCCTCTGGGTCCCGTGCGACTAGATCTCTCGCTGATGATCGTGATGATCGTCGTCCTGATCGCCATGCAGGTGGTCAGTTCGCTGAGCCGTAGTTCGGCCGCGGCGCTGGCGATCGCCGGACTCGGCTGACCTGCGCGGATTGCGGGGCCCGTACGGGCTTGCGCGACGCGCCGATTCTCTTTCGTGACCACTTCGTGACCATCGACGTTCGGTGGTCTACCGTTGAGTCATCCTCGAGTGACCGATTGATTGCAGGAGCGCATCGATCTCGTGCTACGAACGGTTCTCGTGTGACAGGATTTGACGCCAGTTACCCAGTGGACTGGTATGAATAAACAGTGACAGCCTGCAGCAAATAGTGTGCAGGCTGGCACTCTGCCAACTGAACATGGCTTGATCCGGCCACCACAACAGTTCGACTGACAAATGAGGGGAACCGACATGCGGCTGACACCAGCTGATGTGCACAACGTCGCGTTCAGCAAACCGCCTATCGGTAAACGCGGCTACAACGAGGATGAAGTCGATCAGTTCCTCGACTTTGTCGAGGCCGAGCTCGCACGGCTCATCGAGGAGAACGGCGACCTGAAACAGCGGGTCGAGGAGCTCGAGGGCGACCTGGCGGAGGCCCGTTCGGGTGCACCCGCCGGTGAGTCGGCCGCGCCGTCGGCCGAGGAGCGGACCCAGGTTTTCGCGGCCGCCCCGGTGGCGGAGACCCCGGCGCCTGCACCGAAGCCGGAGTTCTCCGACGACGACGCCAACGTGCGCGCGGCTCGAGTGCTCGCCCTCGCCCAGGACACCGCGGACCGGCTGACCTCGACCTCGCGCCAAGAGGCTGATTCGCTGGTGAACGACGCACGCTCGCGTGCCGACGCCATGGTGTCCGAGGCGCAGACGAAGGCAGATGCCCTGCTGTCGGACGCCCGTCAGCGGTCCGAGGCGATCCTCGCCGACTCGCAGACCCGTTCGGAGGCCCAGGTCCGCCAGGCGCAGGAGCGCGCCGAGGCCCTGCAGAGCGATGCCGAGCGCAAGCACAGCGAGATCATGGGCACGATCAATCAGCAGCGTACGGTTCTCGAGGGACGAATCGAACAGCTCAAGACGTTCGAACGTGAGTACCGCACCCGTCTGAAGACTTATCTGGAATCCCAGCTCGAGGAGTTGCAGCAGCGCGGTAGCGCCGCACCCGTCGAGGGTGGCCGGGCGGACTCGTTCTCGTCGGATCCCGGCAACGGTGGATTCACGAGCTACTCACCGAGTTAGTCGGCAGACAAGCGGGGAGAACTCGTGCTGACACTGGCCCTGGCGGCAACGCTCGTAGGGTTCGTGTTGCTGGTGCTCGGACTGATCACCGGCACAGTCTGGCTGGCCATCGCGTGCATCGTCATCTGCCTGGTCGGTCTGGGTTTCCTGATCGCGGACATCGTCGGCGCGGGTCGGCGGGGCGGTGACGAGCGTTCGCTCGAAGATTTCGTCGCCACCGACGATGCAGGCGCGGATTCGTCGCCGACCGATGAGTCCGGGTCCGCGGACGGCACGGATCAGCCGCGATCCGGACGGCACGAACGCGCCCCGGGCCCGGCGACCTGGACTCCGGGCGGTGGGCCACCGGCGCACGCCGATCCGTCCCGCGGCGGCGATCCCGAGGAGTCGTCCTCGCAATCACGTGGCGATCGATCGCGCCCGGGCGCGCCGCCTGCCTTCGGGCCAGAGGGTGGATCAGGGCCGCGGCCGGGAGGGGGTCCGCAGATGCCGCCGGGTCCATCCGGCGCCCCGGGCGGTCAGGGTGGACCTCCGCCGCCGCGGGAGGGTACCTACGACGACTACCTCCGGTCGGTGGGTGGTTTCACCGGCGCGCCGCCACGACCCGATCCACCGAGCGCGGCTCCACCCGGTGCACCGCCGCGGCGGTACTCACCCGAGGGTGGGCGCTCTGCTGGGGCTCATCAGCGCAATGGTGGCTCGTCGGCAGAGTCGTTCTCGGCTCAGCGGCCCGAGGACCAGCGACCGGGTGATGACCGCCCCGATGATCGTCGGGACGGCTCGGCAGAACCCCGTACCCAACGCTTCGACCCATTGGACCCCAACTGGCGACCGCCGCTCGACTGAGCAGCCGGCGAAGCAGCCGCCGTTCAGCGCAGGCTGGTCTCATACAGCGATTGGTCCGGCGGGCCCCGTGGCGGCTACACTCGATGCTGCGTTGATCCGGCCATCACCGGGGAGCACCCGGAAGAACGGGGTCGTCGAGGCAGCACAGCCCGTGCGCGGCCCTCAGTAGAACCGGGCGGGAGCGGCCCGTCACAGCCGTGGGTCCGCGAGGTCGCGGACCGGCGAGAGGCGCCGCGTGATCCTGACGGGATTCCGCGCGACGCAAGCGGGGTGGTACCGCGCAGATCGGGTGGTCGTCGACCACATGATGTGCGTCCCCGTGCCAGAGCAGTTGTTCGCATGCCAGGCACGAGGAGAGCGACCATGACCGACACGGTCAGCACCAACGACCCATCCGGCACCCCGGAATCCAGCAGTTCGCGGGTCTATCCCATCATCGACATGACCGGCGGTACCGGTCGCGGCGCACCCTCGTTCCCGGATGTCGAAGAGCGCGTCCTCGAGTACTGGGACGCCGACGGTACGTTCGCCGCATCGATCGAGAATCGCGCACAGGCCGAGGAGTTCGTCTTCTACGACGGCCCGCCGTTCGCCAACGGTCTGCCGCACTACGGCCACCTGCTGACCGGCTATGTGAAAGACCTGGTACCGCGGTACCAGACCATGCGCGGCAAGAAGGTCGAGCGTCGGTTCGGTTGGGACACCCATGGTCTGCCCGCCGAGCTCGAGGCCGAGCGTCAACTCGGGATCACCGACAAGTCGGAGATCGAGAAGATGGGCATGGAGAAGTTCAACGACTTCTGTCGCGACTCCGTGCTGCGCTACACGGGGGAGTGGCGCGACTACGTGACCCGCCAGGCGCGCTGGGTGGACTTCGACAACGACTACAAGACGCTCGATCTCGACTTCATGGAGTCGGTCATGTGGGCATTCAAGCGACTGTACGACAAGGGCCTGATCTATCAGGGATACCGCGTCCTGCCCTACAGCTGGTACGAGCAGACCCCACTGTCGAATCAGGAATCCAAACTCGACGACGCCTACCGCATGCGGCAGGACCCTGCGGTCACCGTGCGGATGCCCCTCACCGTTCCCGACGGTCCGCTCCGCGAGCTCGACGGTGTGAACGCGGTCATCTGGACCACGACGCCGTGGACGTTGCCGTCGAACCTCGCGATAGCCGTGCATCCCGACACCGAGTACGTGCATGTCAGGGCGGGCGACGGGCAGGAGTATCTGCTCGCGAAGGCGCTGCTGGGCAGTTACGCAAAGGAACTCGGCGCGGCGGACGGCGATCACACCGGGCCCGCGGAGCTGGGGACCTACCGGGGAGCAGATCTCGAGGGGCTGTCGTACACACCTCCGTTCGACTTCTTCGCCGGCCATCCGAACGCGCATCGTGTACTGCTCGGCGACTATGTCACCACCGACAGCGGTACCGGGATCGTCCACCTCGCTCCCGCCTTCGGTGAGGAGGACATGGAACTTTCGACCGCCAACGGCATCGAGGTCGTTCAGCCGCTGGATCCGGGCGGCCGGTTCACCTCCCAGGTGCCGCCATATGAGGGCCTGATGGTCTTCGACGCCAACCCGGTGATCATCAAGGACCTCAAGGCGGCCGGTAAGATCGTCCGCCACGACACCATCAAGCACTCGTACCCGCACTCGTGGCGATCGGGTAAACCCTTGATCTACATGGCCGTTCCATCGTGGTTCGTCGCGGTCACCCCGATCAAGGAGCGCATGCTCGAGCTCAACAAGCAGATCACCTGGTCACCCGAGCACATCCGCGAGGGCCAGTTCGGCAAGTGGCTCGAGGGTGCGCGGGACTGGAACATCAGCCGAAACCGCTTCTGGGGCGCACCCATCCCGGTGTGGATCTCCGATGACCCGGACTACCCCCGGATCGATGTCTACGGCTCGCTCGACGACCTCGAGCGCGACTTCGGCGTGCGACCGGACAATCTGCATCGGCCCTATATCGACGACCTCACTCGGCCGAATCCCGATGACCCGACCGGGAAGTCGACGATGCGTCGCGTCCCCGAGGTGTTCGATTGCTGGTTCGAGTCCGGCTCCATGCCGTTTGCGCAGGTGCATTACCCGTTCGAGAACTCCGACTGGTTCGACGGAAACGAGTCGAAGGCCGAATTGCCGCACAATCCGGGCGATTTCATCGTCGAGTACAACGGTCAGACCCGTGGGTGGTTCTACAACCTGCACGTACTGGCGACGGCGCTCTTCGACCGACCGGCGTTCAAGAGTGTGATCGCTCATGGCATCGTCCTGGGCGACGACGGCCAGAAGATGTCGAAATCCAAGCGCAACTACCCGGACGTCAACGAGGTCTTCGACCGTGACGGATCGGATGCGATGCGGTGGTTCCTGATGGCGTCGCCGGTGCTGCGCGGCGGCAACCTGGTGGTCACCGAGCGCGGCATCCGGGAGGGTGTGCGTCAGGCGCTGCTGCCGCTGTGGAATGCCTACAGCTTCCTGCAGCTCTACGCCGAGCGGCCCGCGACCTGGCGAACCGATTCGACCCACGTGCTCGACCGCTACATCCTGGCCAAGCTCGCCGCCACCCGCGAGACGATGACCGACGCGTTGGATGTCTACGACATCGCCGGTGCATGTGAGTCGTTCCGCGAGTTCGTCGAGTCGTTGACCAACTGGTATGTCCGTCGGTCGCGTGCCCGTTTCTGGGCAGGCCAGGACGAGGACCCGGACGCGTTCGACACCTTGTACACGGTGCTGGAGGTGGCCAGCAGACTGGCGGCCCCACTCCTGCCGTTGGCGACCGAGTCGATCTGGCGTGGCCTGACCGGCGGTCGTTCGGTGCATCTGACCGACTGGCCGTCCGCCGACGAGCTCCCATCCGACGCCGATCTCGTCGCTGCGATGGACGAGGTCCAGGAGGTCTGCTCGGTCGCCTCGAGTGTGCGCAAGGCGAACCAACTGCGGGTGCGACTGCCGTTGCCGGGACTCACGGTCGCATCGCCGACGGCCGAGCGGCTGACGCCGTACCAGGATCTGATCGCCGACGAGATGAACGTGAAGTCGGTGACGCTGTCGACCGACGCGGACGCCTATGGTCGCCACGAGATCGCGGTCAACGCCCGCGCCGCCGGGCCGCGGTTGGGCAAGGACGTCCAGCGCGCCATCAAGGCGGTGAAGTCGGGCAACTGGTCGGTCCAGACCGGCACCGACGGCGGGGAGGTCGTCGTCGCCGACGGCATCGAACTGCAGGACGGGGAGTACACGCGGCGTCTTGTTGCCGAGGAACCCGACTCGACCGCCGAGCTGCCCGGCGGACGCGGGCTGGTGGTGCTCGACATCCGTGTCACCGAGGAACTCGAGGCCGAGGGATGGGCCAAGGACCGCATCCGCGAACTGCAGGACGCGCGCCGCAGCCTCGGTCTCGAGGTCTCGGACCGGATCGAGGTTCGATTCGTGGTGCCCGACGCGCGGCTCGACTGGGCCACCCGGCACGCCGAGATGATCGCCGGCGAGGTCCTGGCCGTGCGCTTCGACGTCATGACCAGCGGCGACGCCGGAGCTGTCGAGCTCGGGGACGGGGTGACGGCCGACATCGCGAAGGTGGCGGGACGACCGCACTGATGTGATCTGCGTCACCGTGTGTCACGTTCGGTGGGTTCATGGTGTCTCAGGGTTGTCCACCTTCGAGAGGAGCAACCATGAACACCTCACAGTCTCAGACCTCGCGCCGTGCACAGATCGTGATCCTGGGCGGCGGCTACGCCGGGACGATGGCCGCCAACCGGCTGTCGACGGCTGACGCGGATGTGGTGCTGGTGAATCCACGGCCGCAGTTCGTCCACCGCATCCGACTGCACCAGTGGATCGCCGGGACCGGCACCGCCGAGCAGGAATTCGAGCGAGTCATCGGTGCGGATGTGCGGCTGGTCGTGGACAGCGCCACGCGGATCGATGTCGCGGCCGGCCGGGTGGAACTGGCCTCGGGCGAGGCACTCGGCTATGACCACCTCGTCTACGCGGTGGGCTCGACGGCCACGCCCGCCGACGCGATCCCGGGCCTGGCCGAGAACGGCTTTCCGCTCGGCGAATGGGAAGCGGCGCAACGACTCCGCGAGCATCTGATCGCCTCCGGCCCCGACTCGACGACGACCGTGGTCGGCGGCGGGCTCACGGGCATCGAGATGGCGGCCGAACTCGCGGAGACGGGTCTGGCCGTACGGCTCGTCTGTCGCGGCGTTCTCGCCCCGTCGTTCGGGGACCGGGCTCGCCGGTCGGTGCGGCGGCGGTTGGCGAAGCTGGGCGTGGAGATCGTGGAAGACCATCGCGTCGAGGCCGTCGGACCCGATACCGTGACCGTCGTGGGAGCCGACACCCGGGAGATCCTGCCCAGCACGACGACCATCGTCGCCGCGGGCTTCCGGGTGCCCGATCTGGCTGTATCGAGCGGCCTCACCACCGACGGGATCGGCCGGCTGATCACCGACGAAACACTGACCAGCGTCGACGATCCGCGGATCGTCGGGGCCGGTGACTCGGTGGCACCGTCGGGTGCGCCGTATCGGATGAGTTGCCAGGCGGCCAACCAATTGGGGCCCAACGCCGCCGACACGGTTCTGGCGCATCTGTCCGGCGCGCAGGCGACGGCGTCGCAGACGATCTTCGTCGGACAGTGCACGTCACTCGGTCGCCACGGCGCGGTGATTCAGCCGACCAGGAAAGACGACGCCCCGGTTCAGTTCGCGATCAGCGGACGGACCGCCACGTTCATCAAGGAAATGGTGTGCCGCAGCGTGATCTGGGGATTGCGGTTGGAGGCCCGTCGGCCCGGTGTCACGCCGTCGTTCTCGAGACATCCACGCGTGGTGGCCGCGCAACTGCCCGCCGAGGTGGCCGGATGATCTCGGTGCCCGACGCTGACGAACATGCTGCTCGGTTCACCGAGCTGCGGCCGCTGCTGTTCACGGTGGCCTATGAGATCCTCGGGTCGGCCACCGACGCCGACGACGTACTGCAGGAGAGCTATCTGCGGTGGGCGGACGTCGATCTCGACACGGTGACCGACAGCAGGTCCTACCTCGCCAAGGTGGTGACCCGGCAGGCCCTGAACATGCTGCGCGCGTCCTCACGACGCCGTGAGGAATACGTCGGACCATGGCTCCCCGAACCGATCCTCCTGGACGAACACGACGCATCCGAGGATGTCGTGTTGGCGGAGTCGGTGTCCACGGCGATGTTGGTGGTGCTGGAGAGCCTGACCCCGGACGAACGCGTCGTGTTCGTCCTGCGCGAGGTGTTCGCGTTCTCCCACGACGAGATCGCCGACATGGTCGGTAGATCCGCGACGGCCGTGCGTCAGATGTCGCACCGGGCCCGAGCCCACGTCCACGCGCGCCGTCACCGGTTCCAGCCTGTCGACGCCGCGCGGACGGCGGAGGTGACGGCTGTGTTCATGGCCGCCGCCGAATCGGGGGACATCGAGGAACTCATGTCGATCTTGTCGCCGGACGTGGAGTTCACAGCGGACAGCGACGGGAAGGCCAGCGCGGTCCGCAAACCGGTTCGTGGGGCGTTGGCGGTGGCTCGGCTCATGGCCGGCTTCTCCCGCGTCGGATCTCGGCTCGACGATTTCCGCGTCGAGCCGGCGATCTTCAACAGCCTCCCCGGCATGCGTGTCTTTTTCGATGGTGAGCTCCAGGGCGTCTTCGTGCTCGATGTCGTCGACGGTGTCATCGGCAACATCTATGCGACCCGAAACCCGGAGAAGCTGACCGGGATCGGCACCGAGCGGCCGATCGCGCGGTAGCGGCTCAGGCCCGAACCGCTGCGAGTGCCCGGTCGACCAAGGCGACGAACAGGGTTTCGGGATCCTCGAAGGTGTCCGGGCCGTACTGTCCGAAAACCTCGAGGCTGATCGCACCGACCGTGGTGGACCAGAGTGATGTCGCGGCGAGGAGTCCGGCGTCGGAGAGGTCGGCGCCGAACTCCTCGCGGATCTTGGCGAGGTCGCCGCTCAGTTCATCGGGGGCGGCGGTCGGGTCGACGGAGACCAGACCCGCGGACTCCGCGCGCGCGAACTCGGCGATGAGCATCGCGACGACTCGTGTGCCGGGTTCGACGGTCGCTTCCGCGGGAGCGGCATAGCCGGGCACCGGGCTGCCGTAGAGCAGTGCCCAGCGCGACGGGTCGTCGACGGCCCAGGTGCGCAACGCGCGGGTGGCGGCGCGCAGGCGATCGCGGTGCCGATCGGTTGCGATGTCCGACAGTGCCTTCTCGACGACGTCGGCGAGGTCGGAGTAGGCCTCGACCAGCAGAATCGTCAACAGGTCGTCCCGGCTCGGGACGTACCGGTAGACCGCAGACGACACCACCCCGAGGTCGCGTGCGATCGCTCGCAACGACAATCCGGCCGCGCCCTGCGTGCGCAGATGTTCGCGTCCGAGTCGTCGGATCTCCGATTCCATCGCCGCCCGGTTGGCTTTTCGTGTCGTTCCTCCGGTCATGTCACCAGTCTGCCACAAAACGAGAGCACTGCTCTTGTATTTGTCGCCGACGCGGTGCATACTCGATTTCGAGAGCAGTGCTCTCGAAACGTCGGAACTCAGAAAGGGCACATCATGAACGCAGCGCACACGCACTACCGCGGACCTCAGGGAATGGACAATGTCTTCAACGGCGTGGTGCGGTGGCTCGTCGATCGCGGTATCAATCTGGCCGGAGCGCAGACCTTGACGGTCACCGGTCGGGTCAGTGGGAATCCGCAGACAGTGCCGGTCAACCCGATGACGTACGAGGGTCGCGAGTATCTCGTCGCTCCCCGCGGCACCACGCAGTGGGTGCGAAACGTGCGGGTGAACAATGCCGGAGAGCTACGCCGGGGACGGCGTCGGCGCGCGATCACCCTGGTCGAGGTGCCCGCTGCCGATCGCGCACCGATGATCCGGGCCTACCTCGACAAGTGGGGCTGGGAGGTCAAGCGCTTCCTGCCGGAGGGGATGAGTGATGATCCCGACGACGCAGCGATCGCCGCGCACGTCGACGCTCTGCCGGTGTTCGAGATCCGCTGAAGTCACGGTGGCCGTCCTCCTGCCCGGCCGCGGCCCGAACTACGATGCGGGAGTGGTGACCGCCGTTCCGTCCTCGTCCGGCTCCGCCGGTGCGGATGCCGAACGGAGCGGACGGTGGGTGATGCACCTCGACATGGATGCATTCTTTGCGTCGGTGGAGCAGCTCACGCGGCCCACTCTGCGAGGCCGACCGGTGCTGGTCGGCGGAACCGGCGGTCGTGGTGTGGTGGCCGGGGCCAGCTACGCGGCGCGCGCCTACGGGGCCCGCTCGGCCATGCCGATGCATCAGGCGCGGCGACTGATCGGTGCAGGTGCCGTCGTACTGCCGCCGCGCGGATCGGTCTATCGGGTGGTGAGCGCCAGGATTTTCGGTCTGGTCAGGGACGCGATCCCGGTCATCGAGATGCTCTCGTTCGACGAGGCGTTCGGAGAGCCGGAAGAGCTGGCCGGTGCGACGGTCGAGGATGTCACGGCGTTCGCCGAACGGCTCCGCGCGCAGATCCGGGACACGGTGGGCATCTCCGCGTCGGTGGGGTTCGGGAGCGGCAAACAGATCGCCAAGATCGCGTCCGGACTCGCCAAACCCGATGGGGTGATGGCGATTCCACCAAGTCGTGAACTCGCTTTCCTCCATGCGCTACCGGTGCGCAAGTTGTGGGGAATCGGTCCGGTGTCCGGGGACAAGCTCCACCGATTGGGGATCGAGACGATCGGCGACTTCGCGGAGCTGTCGGACCTCGAGGTCGTCTCGGTGCTCGGCGCCACTGTCGGTCCCGCACTGCACCGCCTCGCGCAAGGGATTGATGACCGTCCGGTGACCGAGCGGGCATCGGCCAAGCAGATCAGCGCCGAGTCGACCTTCCCGCGCGATCTGGTGGAACTCGACGAACTGCGGCCGGCGATCGAGTCCGCCGCCGAGGGTGCCCATCGGCGACTGCTGTCGGACGGGCGTGGGGCCCGGACGGTGGTGCTCAAACTCAAGCGGTCGGACATGTCCGTGCTGACCCGGTCGACGACGTTGGCGGCGGCGACGACGGAGCTGTCCGTCCTCACCTCGGCCGCCCAGCGTCTCGCACTCGATCCGCGGAGCATCGGGCCGATCCGTCTGGTGGGCGTCGGCTACTCGGGTCTGACTGCTGTGCAGCAGTTCTCGCTGTTCGGTGACCTGGATGAGGGAGAGTCGGCCATGGCCGTCATCGATGACGATGCGTTCGAGGCCGGATTCGTGGCGGCAGGACCGGTGGAATCGGTGCCGGGTGAAGCGGCGGATGGTGCTGCTGCCGAGCATGATTCCGAGGTCGACGCGGGTGCCCGCTGGGAAACCGGCAGCGATGTCGTGCATCCTGACCATGGTCATGGATGGGTACAGGGGAGCGGGCACGGTGTGGTGACCGTGCGATTCGAGACGCGGGCCACAGGACCGGGCCGGGCGATGACCTTTCCGGCCGAGGATCCGCGGCTCCAGCGGGCCGATCCGCTGGACAGTCTGGCGTGGCCGGGGGTCAATACTGTTGCGCAGGAAGTGGATGTCGAACAGCAGGCGCGAGAGACGCGAGCGGAGTGAGGCGCCGATCGGACAGTCACGAAAGGGTTGCCCTTCGTGACGCGTCCTCGCAGGCTCCTCGTGGGCGTGGGCGTGGGCGTGGGCGTGGGCGTGGGCGTGGGCGTGGGCGTGGGCGTGGGCGTGACGCTTGCAAGTGTGCTTCTCAAAACCCCGATCCCTGAGGAGGTTCGGAGCGATAGCGGAGGACCGTCACGAAGGGTCGCCCTTCGTGACGCATCCTCGCAGGCTCGGAGGCTCCTCAGGGGGCGTGTGGTGGCGTCCGCAGGCTCGGAGGCTCCTCAGGGGCGTGTGGTGGCGTTCGCAAGCTCGGAGGCTCCTCAGGGGGCGTGTGGTGAGGTTCGCAGGCTCGCAGGCTCGTCGGGGGGCGTGGGGTGAGGCTCGCGAGCCGGTACAGGCCCGTGGCTACCCGCGGTGAGGATCGCTCGCGCGGAAGAACTCTCGGACGTCGTCGGGGGAGGCGCCGGTGGAGAGGAGCGCCAGCAACGCGATCCGCGCCTGGGGTGCGCGTAGCCAACGCGACACGATGGCACCGGCGCGTTCCAGGTCGACGGCCCCGCCACCGCCGCCATAGGTGGGGACGACCGGTCCGTAGGGGACACGGGTGGTCACCACGACGACGACCCCCTCCCGGACTGCGGCGTTGACCTCGGCGGTGATGTCCGGGTGCGTATTCCCGGAACCCTTGCCGGCCAATACGATTCCGGACGCTCGCTGGTCTACCGCCGCCGCGATGAGGCCCGGTGACACCCCGGGGTACAGGCTGAACGCGTCGACACGCACACGTGCGGTCCGCGCTCCGGTGACACCAACCGTCAGTCGTGGAAGCGCATCGTGGATGTTGTCGAACGCGGCCAGATCGGTGGTCGACGCCTTGAAGATGCCTCGGGCTGAACGGATCTCACCTCCCATCGCGACGAGGACACCGCGACCGACGCTCTCGGGCAACGTGATCGCGCCCACCGCTGCCGCGATGTTTGCGGGACCGTCCGAGGACGGGGCGTCGGACGGGAGCTGGGCGCCCGTGAACACCACCGGACGGTCGTCGGTGTGGAAGAGATCCACCAGATACGACGTCTCCTCGAGAGTGTCGGTGCCGTGGGTCACCACCACGCCTGCGACGGTCGGATCGTCGAGGGCTGCGACGACCGCGTCCACGATCGTGAATTGATCGGCAACGGTCATCGCCGAGCTGTCCACCGACATGAGGTCGACGCTCACGATGTCGGCATCCGGCGTGTCCGGCAGCAGATCGCGCGCCGCAAGGGCAGGCACCGCGCCGTCGGAGGTGGTCTGCGCCGCGATGGTGCCGCCGGTGGTGATCAGGACGATGCGCGTGGCCGTCATGGAGTCCAAGGTTAGGGGGTCACAGATGTGACATCGGGATTCTCGGGAACCTGGGTGCGCCGTCGAGCGTTGGGCCTCCGACGTGCGACTTCCCGTCCCGAATGTTGGGCGCGGCGCCGTCGATTTGGCATAGTGGTGGAAGTTTTGGCGGCCCCGAGGGGGGTATGTCGGCCAGAAACTGCCAGGATCTGCGGGGAAGAGACCGCCCGCGGACCGGACGAACGACAGTAAGGGAGATCGGTGAAGTTTCCGAAGATCGTGACCGCCGTGTTGATCGCGGGGTCGGTGGCAGCATCGGTGGCCGCCTGCGGCAGCGATGACAACGACGTCCCATCCGTGCCGACGGTGTCGTCGGCGGCGACCTCGGCCTCGTCGGGTGAGGGTGGCGGGGTGACCGACCCGAACACGCGGCCCTCGGTGGCGACGCTGAATCAGATGCTGGAACAGGCGCTCGACCCGAACGTGCCGAACACCGAGAAGACCGATCTGGTCGAGGGTTCCTCGGCAGACCCGGCCATCTTCGACGAGCTGGTCAAGGCCAAGCAGGACAATCCGGACGTCACCTACGAGATCTATCCTCCGGTCATTCCGGCCGGACCCAACAAGGCGACGGTGAAGGTGCAGGTCAAGCTGCCCGACAACCCGCCGACCAAGCTCGATGCGAGCATCGTCTACACGGACGGACGGTGGAAGCTCTCACGCGACACCGTGTGCCCGCTCATCACCGCGAACAACGTGAAGACGCCGATGTGCACGACTGCGGCGTCGAGTTCGCAGGCACCCAACTGATCTGAGATCACCGACTGATCATCGCGATCAGCGACCCTCGGGCCGACGGCATGAGTTCCGACTCACGCCGTCGGCCCGAGTCGTCTGGGCCGGTCGTGCCGGCCGGTCTGTCGGGCAGGCTCCTGGGGACGTCTGGTCACTCGGCGCACGCTGAGTCGTCCGGTCACCGCCACGCGACGGACAGGCCGGTCTGCTGCAACAGCGGCTGCGCAGGATCGGAGCCGACGAGTTCACGCGCCCCGGTCATCGTGATGGTGCCGGACTCCGGGAGCGCACGCCCGACATCGAGCGTGATCTGGCCGGTCCCGGCATTGGAGAACCGAGAGATCGTCAGGGTGCGGTCGGACCCGGGGATCATGAACACCGAATTCACTGGCGTCTCCTCGACCGTGACGTCGAGCGTCATCGCGTCGCCCGACCAGCTGCGCAGCGTCGCCTCGATGTGCTGGGTCACGGTCACCGCCGCGCTGATCGTGCGTTCCACCCGCCAGCGCGCGCCCGACCCGATCGGCTCGGTCGGCACCGGCACCGACAGCTGCAGGGACTGCAGCAACGACTGCTCGATGGCCAGTCGTGCTTCTGGGCCCTCATCCTCCGCGGGCACCAGGCGCAGGGAGATCGGGGTCGAACCCGGCCCGATCGCGAGCCCGGCCGACGACCCCTCCGCAGGACGCAACTGGTCCGCGAGGGTCGAGTCGGGCGAGGTGACGGTCCCCAACGTCATCTCCAGGTCAGTGGGGTCGGTGCACCCGAACAGTGCTCGCAGCGGCATCTCGACGGTCTGGGCCTGGCTGTCGGTGGCCGAGGCCACTGACGATGTCGTCACGAGCGTCACCGATTGTGGACTGCTGCGGTCGGGCTCGGCGACGGCGACACGTTTGTCCCCGGTCCCGGCGTCGACGACGGTCACCGTGGCCGGCGGGATCGACAGCAGGTTCACACCGTCTCGACCCGAGGTCGAGTCGTTCGTACAGCCCGCCGACTGCGTCGCGGCGTCGCCGCCGTCGGTCTGATTGTCGGAACCACAGCCGGTGAGGCCGATGAGCAGAGCCGCCGCGGCAGCGAGACGGGCGAGACGGGGGTACACGGCAGCCAGGGTATTGGAGGCCTCGTGGATGATGATGGGGTGGATGATGGAGTCATGAGTCAATCGACACCCGGGCCGGTCGACGGGGGTGAGCCGGCGGGCGTCGATGCCACGTCCCCCGCGGACGGCGACGCTTCCGCGCCACGGGGTGGGCATCACTCGGCGCCGAGGGATCGTCGGAACCTCCGGGTGGTGTGGACGTTGCTGGCCATCGCCGCCACCGTCATCGGCCTCGATGTGCTGACCAAGACGTTGGCCGTGGCCCATCTCGACCCTGCCGAACCGGTGCACATCGCCGGAGACTTCGTGACGCTGCGGCTGGTCCGAAACAGCGGCGCCGCCTTCTCGATGGCGTCCGGTTACACCTGGGTGCTGACCATCGTGGCGTTGTGTGTGGTGATCGGCATCGTGCGCTACAGCAGTCGGCTGCGTTCGGCTTGGTGGATCGTCGGACTCGGTTTGGTGCTCGGCGGTGCCATGGGCAATCTCGCGGACCGCATCTTCCGGTCACCCGGAGTGTTGCGTGGGCACGTCGTCGACTTCGTGTCAGTCGGCTGGTGGCCGGTGTTCAACGTCGCCGACTCGGCGGTCGTGTGTGGTGCCGTCCTCTTGGTCGCCCTGTCCCTGTTGGGCTTCGAGTACGACGGCTCCCGCACCGGCTGGGCGGCCCATCGCGCCGAACGCGGCCACGCGGATCGATCGACCGCGGGGGAGGACGCCGATGCGTGAGTCGCGCTCCATGCCCGTCCCCGACGGGCTCGACGGGATGCGACTCGACGCCGGGGTGGCGCGCATCCTAGGGCTGTCCCGGACCGTGGCCGCCACACTCGCCGAGGACGGCGACGTCACCGTCGACGGCGTCGCGGTCGGCAAGTCGCACAAGTTGGCGGCCGGAAGCTGGCTCGACGTCACGCTGCCCGAACCCGCCGAGCCGCTGCGCATCGAACCGACCCCGGTCGAGGGCATGGAGATCATCTACCACGACTCGGACATCATCGTGGTGGACAAACCGATCGGCGTCGCGGCGCACCCGTCGCAGGGCTGGACCGGTCCGACGGTGGTCGGAGCGCTCGACGCGGCGGGCTACCGGATCGCGACGTCGGGTGCCCAGGAGCGTCAGGGAATCGTCTCCCGCCTGGACGTCGGCACCTCGGGGGTGATGGTCGTGGCGGTGTCCGAGCGCGCGTATTCGCTACTCAAACGTGCATTCAAGGAGCGTGAGGTCGACAAGGGCTATCACGCGCTGGTGCAGGGGCATCTCGATCCGCCGGAGGGCACGATCGATGCGCCCATCGGCCGCCACCGGGGCAGCGACTGGAAGTTCGCGGTAACGGCGAACGGGAAGCCGTCGGTGACCCACTACGACACACTGGAGATGTTCGCGTCGGCGTCGCTGCTCGACATCCACCTCGAGACCGGCCGAACCCACCAGATCCGCGTGCACTTCTCCGCACTGCATCATCCGTGCTGCGGCGACCTCACCTACGGCGCCGATCCCGTCCTGGCCAAGCGGCTCGGGCTGGACCGGCAGTGGTTGCACGCACGGTCGCTGTCGTTTGCGCATCCCGCGGATGGACGGCAGGTCACCTTCACCAGCCCGTATCCGGCGGACCTGCAGCAGGCTCTGGACCGGTTGCGCGACGCCTGACGGTGTGCGGCCGATCCGTCGAGGTCCGCGAGTGACTCAGCTCCCCAGCCCGACGTCGCGGGCCAGTGCGACAGCTTGTGCCCGATCGCGCACACCCAGCTTCGCGAAGACGTGCCGCACATGCGTTTTCACCGTCGCCATGCTGATGAAGAGTTCCGCCGCGATCTCCGCGTTGGAGCGTCCCGAGCCGATCAGCCCGAGGATCTCCAGCTCTCGGTCACTGAGATCGCCGTAGCCCGGGGGGAGTCGAGTGGGCACCGGCGGTCTGTCGCTGAAATGAGCCATCAGCCTCGACAACACGCTCGGAGCGACGACCGGCTGACCGTCCGCAGTCGCGCGGACAGCATCGACCAGTGCTTCCGCGGTGGCGTCTTTCAGCAGAAATCCCGAGGCACCCGAGCGGAGTGCGTCGACGACGTGCTGATCGAGGTCGAACGTGGTGAGTACCAGAACGCGGATTCCGGTGTTCTCGGCGATGATCCGTCGGGTCGCCTCCACGCCGTCCATCCCGGGCATCCGCACATCCATCAACACCACGTCCGGCACCAGTGCGCGGGCGGCGTCCACGGCTTGGCGGCCGTCGGCCGCCTCACCGACCACCTCGACGCCGCCGAACTCGAGGATCATCCGTAACCCGTGCCGCACGAGATCCTGGTCGTCGACGACGAGCACCCGGATCATCGGTCGCTCTGTGCGTCGCGGGGGATGGCGGCCCGGACGGTGAACTGCCCACCCAGTTCGTCGGCGTCGAAGGTGCCGCCGAGCAGTTCGGCGCGATGCCGCATGCCGGTGAGCCCGCGCCCGGACCCGCCGGCCGCTCCGGAAGCACTGTCCTTGTCCGAGACCGTGGGATTGGCCGAGCGGATCTCCACCCGGTGCGGGGTCCAGTCGATGGCCAGGTCGACGTGCTGTCCGGGGGCGTGCCGGCCCGCGTTGGTCAGGCATTCGCGGACGATGCGGCGAACGGCGAGACTGACGGGAGAGCTCTGCGCCGCGGGCGAACCGGTGATCGTGAGGGTGTTGGGTATGCCGGCCACATCGGCGGTGCGTGCGATCGCAGCGACGTCGCGGTCCCGGTCGTCGTTGTCATCGGCAGCCGGTGCGAGCACCTCGAGTACCTGACGCATCTGCGCCAGGGTCCGATGGGCGGTCGTCCGGATCGTCTCGAGCGGTTCTTCGGCTCGTTCGGGGCACATCCGCAGCGCGACCGTGGCGGCCTCCGCCTGAATCGAGATCAGGGTCACCTCGTGGCCCACGACATCGTGGAGTTCCCGTGCGATCCGAGATCGTTCGGCTTCCACCGCAGCCTGCTCCGCGTGCCGGCGCTCGGCTCGCAGCTGCGCGGTCAGGGCCCGCAGCCGCGCGTTCTGCCATTGCTGATGTCGCACCACCAGTCCGGCTGCGGTCGGTGCCACCACGACGAGCGCCGCGCCGACCGCCGCGACCGGCTGTTCGGGACCGAGCAGGGTGCCGATGACGGAGACGATCACCGCCCACACCGTCACGCCGAAGGCCGCGAGGAGCGGCCGACCCCGCACCCCGACGGAGTAGAACTGCAGGATGACCGCGACGAAACCGAGAATCGGGAAGCCATCGAGCGGGATCAGCCAGAAGCACGATGCGACGAAGGCCGAGGGGATCGGGAATGTCCGGCGCCACGCCAGGGGCAGCAGCGATCCGAGCACATAGACGACGCCGACGAGTGGTGCGGCGATCGGGACGAACGCATGCTGCACCAGTCCGGCGACCACGAACACCAGGGCGAGCGCGGCATCCGATCCAGTGCTGCGCAGCCACCTGACTCCGGTCACCCACAGAGCGTAAGTGGAGTCACCGGGATACGTCATCAGCCCGTGGGCTGACTCGCCGACCAGCCCGTGGGCCGATCGGAATCGGTCCGGCGGTCGATGCGCCGACCGTATCCGGATTCCTACCGTCAGTGGTGGCAGGCCCAACCCGGGCGCCACCGCGACGAACGGAAAGATCATGACCACAACAGAACTCGATGCCAGACAGACGTACCTCGGAGCGACGGCCCATGCGGGGGACCGCATCGCACGGACCAGCGCGCGTTTCGGGCTGGCCTTCGCCCTGTGTCAACTGGCCGTGATGGTGGTGATGATCGCGGTGGTGCTGCCCCATGGTGGGCAGCGAACCGATCCGGCGGTCGATCGCGGCACCGGTGTCCTCGACGCCGCCGACCTCTATCGGGCCGGGAACTACGCCTTCATGGTCGCCGGGATGCTGTTGCTCGGGTTTCTCGGCGTGGTCTGGGCCCGACTGTGCCGCGCCGATCGGTCCGGGGTACTGGCGGTCGTCGCCGTCGCGGCGGGCACTCTGCTGGCGCTGATCTGGCCGCTGACGGGAATGCTGCACGATGTTGCACTCGAGACAGCGCAGGCCGGCGCCGACGTGCGCGTCCTCGCCGGCTGGGATGCGGTCGCACCCTTCGGACTGGCATTCTCGGCGCTGCCCCGCGCCTTGTTCGTCGGCGCCATCGTGCTGGGCCTGCGGCGCACACATGCGGCCCGGTGGCTGCGACGAAGCGGCCTGGCTCTCATCCCGCTCGCGTTGGTCGGCAGCGCCACCCTCGTCGTCCCGGCGGTCTTCCCCGTCCTCGCGCTCGGCACACTCGGATATGAGCTCTGGGTCGCCGCACTGGCCTGGCACTGGTTGCGGACTGTGTCGGACGAACACGACGTCGAACACGCCGTCGGCGACGTGCGTGCCGCCTGAGGGAGCGACACGCCGGTCCCGACACACCGACTCATCGCCTCATCCGTCACAGCCGGGCGCGCCCCACGGAGACTGTCCGAGTCGCGGCCTAAAGTGGAGAAGCCTTGTCGGCGGGGCCGGATTTTCGGCGCCCGCGGGCGGGGAGATGATCGATCGTTGGCAAGCAGTCGAGGTGAGAGGCGTCCGTGGCCGATTCGTTTGTTCACCTGCACAACCACACCGAGTACTCGATGCTCGATGGCGCAGCAAAGGTGTCACCGCTGTTCGCCGAGGCCAAACGCCTCGGGATGACCGCGATCGGCATGACCGACCACGGCAACATGTTCGGCGCGAGCGAGTTCTACAACACCGCGGTCGAGAACGACATCAAGCCGATCATCGGCATCGAGGCGTACATCGCGCCGGAATCGCGGTTCAACACCAAACGTGTCACCTGGGGTACCCGCGATCAGAAGGACGACGACGTCTCCGGTAGCGGCGCCTATACGCACATGACGATGGTGGCCGAGAACGCCACCGGCCTGCGCAACCTGTTCAAACTGTCCTCGCTCGCCTCGATCGAGGGCCAGCTCGGCAAATGGTCCCGGATGGATGCCGACCTCATCGCGGAGTACGCCGAGGGGATCATCGCGACCACCGGCTGTCCGTCGGGTGAGGTGCAGACCCGCCTGCGGCTCGGCCACGACCGCGAGGCGCTCGAAGCCGCCGCGAAATGGCAGGAGATCTTCGGCAAGGAGAACTTCTACCTCGAACTGATGGAGCACGGGCTCGAGATCGAGCGACGGGTGCGCGACGGGCTCCTGGAGATCGGCCGCACACTCGGCATCAAGCCGCTGGTCACCAACGACTGCCATTACGTCACGAAGGAACACGCGAAGAGTCACGAGGCGTTGCTGTGCGTGCAGACCGGCAAGACTCTCTCGGATCCCACCCGGTTCAAGTTCGACGGTGACGGCTATTACCTGAAGTCCGCCGACGAGATGCGCACACTGTGGGACGACGTCGTACCCGGCGCCTGCGACTCCACGCTGGAGATCGGTGAGCGCGTCCAGAGTTACAAGGAAGTGTTCACCCATCACGACCGGATGCCGATCTTCCCGGTGCCCGAAGGGGAGTCGCAGCAGACCTGGTTGCGCAAGGAGGTCGCGCACGGTCTCGCCGAGCGTCGATTCCCGGGTGCGCAGGTGCCCGAGGAATACCAGCAGCGAGCCAACTATGAACTCGACGTCATCATCCAGATGGGCTTCCCGGCCTACTTCCTGGTGGTCGGTGACCTGATCCGGCATGCGCAAGAAGTCGGCATCCGGGTCGGCCCGGGCCGAGGGTCGGCCGCCGGGTCGCTGGTCGCATGGGCGTTGGGTATCACCAACATCGACCCCATCCCGCACGGACTGCTGTTCGAGCGATTCCTCAATCCAGAGCGCGTGTCCATGCCCGACATCGACATCGACTTCGACGACCGTCGTCGCGGGGAGATGGTGCGTTATGCGACGGAGCGATGGGGCAGCGACAAGGTCGCCCAGGTCATCACCTTCGGCACCATCAAGACCAAGGCCGCGATCAAGGACTCCGCCCGAGTCCAGTTCGGCCAGCCGGGTTTTGCCATCGCCGACCGGATCACCAAGGCGTTGCCGCCGCCCATCATGGCCAAGGACATCCCGGTCTGGGGAATCACGAACTCGGAGCACGAGCGCTACGCCGAGGCCACCGAGGTCCGGACCCTCATCGAGACCGACCCGGACGTCAAGAAGATCTACGACACCGCACTCGGTCTCGAAGGACTGATCCGTAACGCCGGTGTGCACGCCTGCGCGGTGATCATGTCCTCGGAGCCGCTGACCGACGCGATCCCGGTGTGGAAACGCGCCCAGGACGGCGCGATCATCACCGGCTGGGACTATCCGTCGTGCGAGGCCATCGGTCTGCTGAAGATGGACTTCCTCGGTCTGCGCAACCTCACCGTCATCGGTGATGCGATCGAGAACATCAAGACCAACCGCGGCATCGACCTCGACCTCGACGCAGCCCCGCTGGACGATCCCAAAACCTACGAGCTGCTCGCCCGCGGTGACACGCTCGGCGTGTTCCAGCTCGACGGCGGGGCCATGCGAGAGCTTCTCAAACGCATGCAGCCCACCGGGTTCGACGACATCGTCGCGGTCCTGGCGCTGTACCGCCCCGGCCCGATGGGCATGAACGCGCACAACGACTACGCCGATCGCAAGAACGGCCGTCAGCAGGTCAAGCCGATCCATCCGGAACTCGAGGAACCGCTCAAGGAGATCCTGGCCGACACCTACGGCCTGATCGTCTACCAAGAGCAGATCATGCAGATCGCGCAGAAGGTCGCCGGGTACTCGCTCGGCCGAGCCGACATCCTGCGCCGCGCGATGGGTAAGAAGAAGGCCTCGGTGCTCGAGGCCGAGTTCGAGGGCTTCGAGGCCGGTATGCAGGCCAACGGGTTCTCCAAGGCCGCCATCAAGGCGTTGTGGGACACCATCCTCCCGTTCGCGGGCTACGCGTTCAACAAGTCGCACGCCGCCGGCTACGGACTCGTCTCGTTCTGGACGGCCTACCTCAAGGCGAACTACAAGGCCGAGTACATGGCCGGCCTGCTCACCTCGGTGGGCGACGACAAGGACAAGGCGGCGATCTATCTCGCCGACTGCCGCAAACTCGGGATCACGGTGCTGCCGCCGGACGTCAACGAGTCGCAGCGCAACTTCGCCGCTGTCGGTGGTGACATCCGATTCGGCCTCGCCGCGGTCCGCAACGTCGGCACGGGTGTGGTGTCGTCGATCCTGGCCGCACGGGAAGAGAAGGGGAAGTTCACCAGCTTCTCGGATTACCTCGGCAAGATCGACGTGACGGCGTGCAACAAGAAGGTCACCGAGTCGCTGATCAAGGCCGGCGCCTTCGACTCGCTCAATCATCCGCGCAAGGGACTGTTCCTGGTCCACGGCGACGCCGTCGAATCGGTCATCGGCACCAAGAAGGCCGAGGCCATCGGCCAATTCGATCTGTTCGGTGATGCCGGCGGTGCGGACGACAGCATGGCCGAGGTCTTCGCGGTCAAGGTTCCCGACGAGGAGTGGGAGTCCAAACACAAGCTGGCGCTGGAACGCGAGATGTTGGGCCTGTACGTGTCCGACCATCCGCTCGCCGGTGTCGCACATGCCATCGTGGCCCAGACCGACACGTCGATCACGGCGCTGCTCGAGGGTACGGTGCCCGACGGCGCGCAGATCACCATCGGTGGCATCATCTCCGCGGTCAACCGCCGGGTCAACAAGAAGGGTGAGCCGTATGCGGTGGTCACCCTCGAGGACATGGTCGGCGGCGTGGAGGTCTACTTCTTCCCACGCGCGTTCTCGGTGTACGGACTCGACATCGTCGCCGACAACATCGTGCTGATCAAGGCAAGGGTCAACGTCCGCGACGACAGCACGATGATCAGCGCGAACGACCTGGCGGTCCCAGACCTGGCGGTCGTCGGCACGGCCAAACCGGTGGCACTCACACTGAGCGCGCGGTCCTGCACACCCGACCGGGTCCAGGCCCTCAAACAGGTCCTGACCAGGCACCCCGGCACCGCGGACGTGCACGTGACACTCGTCAGCGAGCAACGGTCGACGGTGCTGCGACTGACCGAGGCACTGCGGGTCACGCCGAGTTCGGCTCTGATGGGGGACCTCAAAGCGTTACTCGGACCGAGCTGCTTCGGCACCTGACGCTCCCGGCCGGCCCTGTCGCTCCCGGGAGCCGGACATGAAAGTCACCACATCCGAACCGGAGATTTCGGCGCGCCGAACATTTTAGTTCAGGCTGCGTTACACTCGGATCAGTGGAGATCATCCCGACCGGATCGCCACGGACCGTGAGGAGCGAGCATGACCGCAGCGAATGTCACCGCGCTGGTCGAGGTCCGCACGGCCCGAACCAGCACGAGGCACCCCGTCATCGAGATCGCCGGCGTGCGGTGGCCCGCCTACAAGATCCACGCGGTGCTGGTGGCCGCGGTGGCCGCGCTGCTCACCTTCGCGTTCATCGGTACGGGCCAGGCCGCTGCCCTGGTGTCCGGCGCGGCGCTCGTCACCGTCTGGTGGGCCGAGCGGGTCTGGTTCGCGAGGTTCGCGCGACCCCGTCGATCCTGAGCGGTCGTTCTCACTGGCCCGGATGGGCCGCCGTGGCGCCTCGATCGAATCCGCCCGGGATCTCGTAGATTCGTCCGTCGAAGCCCGCCCGGTACAGGTGTCCCGCCGAGAAGCCACGGTCACCACGGCCGTAGGAGAGCACGCTCGACGTACCGAGTCCCGAAGCGAGCACGCAGTATCGGCCCGGTGAGGTGATCCGGACGATCTGCCCGGCGCCGTTGAACGGCACCACCGGCCGGTCCTTGGCGTCCACCGTCAACCCGTCCGGGCCGGCGGTGATGTCCCCGCCGAGGTTCAGGAGGCTCTGCACCACACGCGGGTTGGCCGTCGAGATGCGGCTGACACCGGGATTGACAAAGGTGCGCGACACGTAGAGCCACCGATCGCCCCGGCCGAGGACGGCCCCGTTGGCGCTGGGCAGCGAACCCCAGTCTGCCTGGACGACGCCGTTGGGATACACGCGCCCGATGAGATTGGCGAAATCGTTGGTGGCGTGGACGATTCCGTTTGCCGACACATCCATGCCGTCGGCCGCCGACAGTCCACGCACCCAGGGGCGCATCGCCAGGGTGTTCACGTTCAGCCGTGCGATGCCCGCATGTCGGAGCACATCGCCGACGACCACCCGGGGATCAGCGCCATAGCCCACGAGCAGGGCGCCGTCGCGGGCCCATGCCAGACCGCCGGCTCCGCTCTCCGGGACCCGCGCTATCGGCACCGCCCGGGCGCCCGGTGCGGACAGCCGAAACACCCGGCCGGAGAGGATGTCGGTCGTGTACAGGCGGCCGGCGGTATCGACCGTGAGTCCTTCCAGAGCCGCCCCCGGAACGGCGCCGACGAGGCGGGGAGCCTGCCCGGCGCCCGGACAGACCGGGGCTGCGGCCGCCATCCCCGGGGTCAGGGCGCTGATCAGGCCGGCAGCCAGCGCGGCGACCGAGACGGAGACCACGAGACGACGTCGACGCGGACGCCTCGTCGCACCGCGGGCGCCGGGGGAGCCGCTCGCCCAGCGGTTCAGAGAATGGGTGCGTCCGAACATGGCGGCCTCCCGCATCGGTGGGCGCCGTCCGCCGATGGCCATGCACTCACTCAGACTTCTCCGGTGGACGACTGGTTCGTTGACCTGAGGGTGAGTCTAAGCCCGCCGGCGACGGGGAGTCGACCATCGCGAAACGGACATCGACGCGAACGCCGCCCGCCCTCGGGTGAGCACGTGACCTGCCAGGTGAGAGCATGGAGATCGTGAGTACTCAGCAGGCACCGGTTCACCAGCACGGCCCCGCACTGACCGGCGACGCGATCACCGCGTCCGTCACGCGGATCGCCGATGCGGTCGCCCGCACGCCGCTCGAGGACGCCCCGAGGATCTCGGCCGCAGTCGGTGCGCGTGTGCTGCTCAAGCGCGAAGACCTGCAGACCGTGCGCTCCTACAAGATCCGCGGCGCCTACAACGTGATGGCGCAGCTGTCCGAACAGGAACTCGCCCGCGGCGTCGTGGCCGCCAGCGCCGGGAATCATGCGCAGGGCGTCGCCTATGCCTGCCGGTCGATGAAGGTCCACGGCCGGATCTTCGTGCCCACCACCACCCCCAAGCAGAAGCGCGACCGAATCCGTTGGCACGGAGGGGATTTTGTCGAGTTGATCGCGGTCGGTGAGACGTATGACGCCGCTGCGGCCGCGGCCCAGGCCGATGTGATGCGAACCGGCGCGACCTGGATTCACGCGTTCGACGACCCGCGCACCGCGGCCGGGCAGGGCACCATCGCCTACGAGATCGTCGAGCAGCTCGGCGCGGTACCCGACGTCGTCGTCGCACCCGTCGGAGGCGGCGGATGCCTTGCGGGAATCGCGACCTACCTGCGCTCCAAGCGTGACGACGTCGCGATCGTGGGCGTCGAACCCACAGGGGCCGCGTCGCTGGCCGCAGCACTCGCCGCGGGCGGCCCGGTGACGCTCGACGTCATCGACTCCTTTGTCGATGGTGCGGCGGTGAAACGCATCGGCTCCATCGGATACCGGGTGATGAGCGACCTCGGTGCCACCATCACCGACCATCCGGTTCTCGGGCAGGTCGCGCCGACCCCGGCGGTCGGTGTCCTCGGCGGGGACGAGCCCTATGCCGTACGCCCCGGCAGCGCACACATCACCCACGTCGACGAAGGCGCCATCTGCAGTGCGATGCTCGCGCTGTATCAGAACGAAGGCATCATCGCCGAGCCCGCGGGTGCCTTGTCGGTGGCCGGCCTGGCTGCTCTACGGATTCCCGCCGACGCAACCGTCGTATGTCTGATCTCCGGCGGCAACAACGACGTGTCGCGCTATGGGGAGATCATCGAACGGTCCCTGGTGCACAAAGGTCTCAAGCACTACTTCCTCGTCGACTTCCCACAGGAGCCGGGTGCGTTGCGCCGCTTCCTCGACGAGGTACTCGGCCCCGACGACGACATCACGCTGTTCGAGTACGTCAAACGCAACAACCGGGAGACCGGGGCCGCGCTGGTCGGCATCGAACTCGGTGAACCCGAGGGACTCGCCGGGCTCATGGACCGTATGGCCCACTCGCACCTGCACTGCGAGCGGCTCGAGCCCGGAACGCCGGCATATGACTATCTGACCTGAGCCGGCAGGGCTCCGCGACCCGGCGGCTCAGAGCTGGCCGATCTTCCCGACGATCACGTTGTGCCCGGAACTCCGGAGGCAACCGTCTTCGAGTGTCGGTTCGTCCCACCACATCTCGGGCGTCAGTGAAATCGGTACGACCGTCTCGTTCGCCGTAAGCACGCAGACCACAGCCCACTCGCCGCGATACATCGCGAACCACCCGGCCGCGTCATCGAACGCGGTGTCGACCGAGGCGAAGTCGCCACGGGCCAGACTCTCCTCGCGCTTGCGCAGGGCAATCAGCGACCCGTAGAAGTCGAGCATGCGCCGATGGTCCGGCCGGTCGAGTTCGTCCCAATTCAACTGTGATGCTTCGAAGGTCGCCGGGTCCTGAGGATCGGGCACGTCTGCCGCGTCCCATCCGTGATCGGCGAACTCGCTGCGGCGTCCCGTCCGAACCGCTTCGGCGAGTTCGGGCTCGGGATGCGAGGTGAAGAAGGCGAACGGTGTGGCCGCGGCCCATTCCTCGCCCATGAACAGCATCGGCGTGAACGGCGAGAGCAACACCAGCGCCGCCTTGATGGCGAGCTGCCCGCCGTCGAGGTAGGCGGACGGCCGATCGCCGATCGCCCGATTGCCGACCTGATCGTGATTGCAGGTGTAGGTGACCAGCGCGTTCGCCGCGACGATGTCGGTCGGGATCGGCCTGCCATGATGCCTGCGGCGGAATGACGAGTAGGTGCCGTCGTGGAAGAAGCCGCCGCGCAACACTTTCGCCAACCCGTCGAAACCGCCGAAGTCGGCGTAGTAACCCTGCCGCTCGCCGGAGACGGTCGCGTGGATCGCGTGGTGGATGTCGTCGTCCCACTGCGACGCGAGCCCGTAGCCGCCCATGTCTCGCGGCAGGATGAGCCGCGGATCGTTGAGGTCACTCTCGGCGATCAGCGTCAACGGCCGCCCCAGGTCGGCCGACAGCTGGTCGGTGGCGACGGCCAGTTCCTCCAGCAGGTGGACGGCACGGTGGTCGACGAGCGCGTGGACGGCGTCGAGTCGGAGTCCGTCGAGGTGGAAGTCGCGTAGCCATCGCAGCGCGTTGCCCAGGATGAACGCACGGACCTCGTCGGAATCGGGGTCGGACAGATTGACCGATGAGCCCCAACTGGTGGTGCCCTCACTCAGGTACGGGCCGAAGCGCGGCAGGTAGTTGCCCGACGGGCCGAGATGGTTGTAGACGACGTCGAGCACCACGCCGAGTCCGCGTGCGTGGCAGGCGTCGACGAATCGGGCGAAGGCATCCGGACCGCCATAGGGTTCGTGCACGGCATACCAGCCGACCCCGTCGTAGCCCCAGCCGTAGGTGCCGTTGAACGCATTGACCGGCATCACCTCGACGACGTCGACGCCCAGCGACACCAGATGGTCGAGACGCGCGATCGCCGAGTCGAAAGTGCCGCCGGGAGTGAACGTACCGATGTGCAACTCGTAGAGGACCGATCCACGGAGATCGGTGCCCGCCCAGCCGGCATCGGTCCAGGCGAAGTCGTCGAGACGGTGCAGGGCCGAGGGGCCGTGGACGCCGTCGGGCAGACGTACGGATCGGGGGTCGGAGGTCGGTTCCCCGCCGTCGACGACGAACCGATACCGGAGGTCCGCGAGACTACCGCTGTCCGCCGGCTCCCCGACCGCGGCGGGCGCCGTGGGGATCCACCATTCGGGGGCCGCGGGATCGTGACCCAGGGGAATCTCGGTGGACCCGGCGTCGTCGTCCTCGACGATCAGCGAGACCGTTTCGGCAGTCGGCGCCCAGACGCGCAGCTCCCTGAGCGACCCGGGGGGCGAGAACGGTCGTGCCGGATTCGGAAACGAAGGGTTTCCTCGCCCTTGGTCACCCGTCCCAGTTATGGTGTCTGGAGCGCAGGAGTGATCGGTCACCCAACACAAGGTATGTCGCGACCGATCCATGCGCAGATGTAGGTAGTGTGACCCGTGACACAGCACCTTTTGTGAAGCGAGGTATATTACCGCCGGGGGTTCGTCAATCAGGGGGAAAGTGCACAAAGTGTGGTCAAATAGAGCGCTCTCTGGGCAACATATATGTGATAGGACGACCCCGAGGGCAACGGAGCAAGAGCAGGGGCAGGGGATTGACTACTGACACGGTGACCTCGGAAGACGAGGCACCACGTGCGCGCTCGGGGGTGAGCAAGTGGTTTCACGGGCATGTTCTGGCGTCCTTCGACACGTTCGGACGTCAGATGGGGATGTTCGTCGAGGTGTTCAAGGTGCTCATCGTCGACATCGTCAAGCGGCGATTCCCGTTCGGTGAATTCGTTCGGCAGTGCGCCTTCATGTCGAGCACATCGGTCTTCCCGACGTTCCTGGTCGCGATCCCGATCGGTGTGATCGTCTCGATCCAGGTCTCCAATATCGCCGGGCAGGTCGGCGCGACCTCGTTCTCCGGTGCCGCCACCGGACTCGGTGTGATCCGGCAGGGGGCGCCGCTGGTCACCTCGCTGCTGCTCGCAGGCGCGGTGGGCTCGGCGATCGCCGCCGACCTCGGCTCGCGCACGATTCGCGACGAGATCGACGCGATGCGCGTGATGGGTGTCAATCCGATCCAGCGGCTGATCTCGCCGCGGCTGCTCGCGACGATGGTCGTCAGCTTCCTGCTGTGCGGCTTCGTCTGCTTCGTCGGCTTCATCACCGGGTACGTCTTCAACGTCTATTTCCAGGGCGGTACTCCGGGCAGCTACACGGGCACCTTTGCGTCTTTCGCATCCACCTCGGATCTCGCGTTCGCGATCATCAAGGCCGTCATCTTCGGAGCCATCGTCGCGGTGGTCGCCTGCGACCGCGGTCTGACCACCAAGGGTGGCCCCGCCGGCGTCGCCAACTCGGTGAACGCCGCAGTGGTCAACTCGGTACTGCTGTTGTTCACCGTGAACGTCGGGCTGACTCAGCTGTTCGCGATCCTCGTACCGACGAGGGTGGTGTGAGATGACGGCATCACGGTACGTACCGCCGATACTGCGGCCCGTCGAGGCCGCCAAGGCGATCTATCGCGGTCCGCGCGGCGGACTCGCCGCGATGGGGCACCTGATCACCTTCCTGGTGAAATCCATCGGATCGGTGCCGATCACCTTCACGCACTACCGCAAAGAGGTGTGGCGACTGCTCTCCGACGTCGCGTGGGGCAACGGTGCCATCGTCGTCGGCGGCGGCACCGTCGGGGTCATGGTGATCCTCGGCGTCATGGGTGGTGCCACCGTCGGGATCGAGGGCTACACCGCGCTGAATCTGCTCGGCATGTCTCCGGTCACCGGTGGACTGTCCGCCTTCGCGACCACCCGCGAGATCGGACCTCTCCTCGCCGCCACGGCGTTCACCGCACAGTCGGGGTGCCGATTCACCGCGCAGCTCGGGTCCATGCGGATCAGCGAAGAGATCGACGCACTCGAATCCATCGCCATCCGGCCACTGCCGTATCTGGTCACCACGCGGATGTCGGCCGCCGTGTTGGCGATCGTGCCGCTGTACTCGGTGTCGCTCGCCGCCAATTATCTGGCCTGCCAGGTGATGTTCCAGCTGCAGAGCGGCCAGGGTGCGGGCACCTACCTCTATTACTTCAACCAGTTCCTGGTGAGCACAGACGTGATCGCATCCTTCGCCAAGGTGATCCTGTTCGTGCTGCTGGCCACATTCGTCCAGTGCTACTACGGGTACTTCGCCTCCGGCGGTCCCGAGGGGGTGGGAGTGGCCGCGGGTCACGCCATCCGGATGGCGATCATCGTGATCGTCTTCGCCAATCTGGTCATGACGCTCGTGTTCTGGGGCACCTCGCCCGGAATCAAGATCTCGGGATAGGGGGAGAAGGATGCAAATCGACACCGACGGCCGCAACCCCTCCCTGGTGCAGTACATCCTGCGGGGAGTGGCGTTCCTGGTCGCGCTGCTGATCTTGTTCGTGCTGTTGTTCCTGCGCTACCAGGGCGCCTTCTCCTCGAGCGTGCCGGTGACCGCGAAACTCACCGACGTCGGCGACGGCCTGGTCACCAGTGCCGACGTCCGCTACAACGGCTTGATCGTCGGCTCGGTGCAGTCGATCGACCTCAGCGACGAAACCGGCCCCGGCAACCTGCAGTACAAGAACGTCAAGATCGAGCTCGATCCGCAACAGGCCGACGGTATCCCGGCCAACGTCACCGCGCGGACGGTGCCGTCCAACCTGTTCGGCGTCAACTCCGTGCAACTGGTGCGGCCCGCGCAGCCCAGCTCCGAGAGCCTGTCGTCGGGCGACGTCGTCCCCGCCGACGAGTCGCTGGCCACCCTCCGGCTGCAGGATGCGCAGAACGAGCTCCGGACGTTGTTGCGTGCGGTCCCCCCGGAAGATCTCGCCTCGGTTCTCGGGACCATCTCCGACGCTCTCAAGGGTGGCGGTGCGGTGTTCGGCGCCTTCGTGCCGCTGCTGGACAACTACTGGAAGACCATCAACGCGCAGTTCCCGCCCGGCGCCCCGTCGGGCTTCGACAACTTCGACAACGCGGTCCGAGGGCTGTCGCAATCCACTCCGCAATTGCTCGACACGTTGGGACGCAGCGTCATCCCCGCGATGACGATCGCCGAGAAGCAACAGGACCTGACCGCGATGCTGTCGGCGGGACAGGGCGTCCTCGACGAGACCCAGGCGCTGTTCGCGAGCAACGGGGATAGCGGCAAACGCGTGGTGCGCGACCTGAACACGATGATCGGTGCCGCGGTGCTGGAACCGGATTCGCTCCCACAGGCGCTCAGTGCGCTGAACAATCTGGCCGCCCGCGTCCTCACCGTGTTCACCGGGGTCAACGGCCATCCGCAGCTGAACATCGGCGTGAACTTCGGCGCGTTCGAGCGCTACACCAGGCAGAACTGCCCGGTGTACGACGCCGGGAAGTATGGACAGCTGCGCGGACCCGGCTGTGTCGGGCCGGGCACCGGCACCGGACCGACGAGTTCGGGCCCGCTGATGATCTATCCGTCCAACGGCATGCGCCGGGCCGCCCAGACCTTCGGGGCTGTGTCGACATCGGCGGACAACAAGACGCTGGGGGAGGCACTCAAGCGGAAGCCGACGGCGGCCGACACCCTGATGCTGGGTCCGCTGGTGCAATCGTCGACGATCAAACCCGGTGAACCCGAGAATCGCGAAGGAGGGGGACGATGAGTCACGGACAGTCCAGCATCCGTAAACCGCTGATCGGCTTCTCCCTGTTCGCGGTCATCGCGTTGCTGCTGACCTACATCATCTGGTCGACGCTCGAACGATCGTTGCCCGGTGACACCCACTCCTACACCACCTATTTCAACGATGCGTCGGGGCTGGCGTCCGGCGACGACGTCCGGATGGCCGGGGTCCGGGTCGGCCGGGTGAGCGACATCGGTCTCGACCACGGCCGAGCCCGCGTGACCTTCGAGGTCCAGACCGACCAGCCCATGTTCACCAACACCCAGGCCGCGATCCGGTACCAGAACCTCATCGGTCAGCGATATCTGTCGCTGACCCTGGTGGACGATGCGAAGAGTGCACCGCTCGCCGCGGGATCGACGCTGCAGCAACCCTCCGAGGATTCCTTCGACGTCACCAAACTGCTCGCCGGATTCCAGCCCGTCTTCGAGACGCTCGACCCCGACCAGGTCAACGCACTGTCCGAGGGCTTGGTGCAGGCATTCCAGGGCAACAAGGTGTCACTCAGCTACACCGTCGCCGAGGTGGGAAAACTTGCCGATGACATGGCAAACCGCGACGAGGTCATCGGCGCCATCATCGACGATCTGAGTGGGGTCATGCGCGACCTCGCGCGGCAGGGCGATCAGGTGGGCACCGTGATCAACAGCGTCAGCAGCCTGATCGAGAACCTCAACGCCAACTCGGCGGCATTCGGCAAGTCGGTCGACCAGATCGGTCGGACAGCCAGCGGATTCGCCGATGTGCTCTCGCAGAGCCGCGATTCGCTCGCCGGGGCCGCCACCGACGCCCGGGCGGCCACCAACACGCTCATCGCCAACGGTGCGAAGCTCGACCGGATGGCGGTTCAGTTGCCGATCTTCCTCGGCCACTTCCCGCTCGTCCAGGGCCAGGGAGCCTACTTGAACATCTACGCGTGTGACCTCGACATCGCGATCGGGGACGTCTTGTTCCCGCCCGGCCTGATCAACAAGATCGGCGGTACCAAGCATTCGGTGGTGTGCCAATGAGTAAGTGGCGCAGACATTTCGATGACAACAGGCGAATGTGGTACGGCTTGGCCGGTGCCGTCGTGATCGTGCTGCTGGTGCTGGCGGTCACGGGTCTCGCACAGGCTCACCTCGGCCAGAAGACCTACACGGGGGATTTCGCGCAGGCGGGCGGAATTCGGCCGGGCGACAAGGTCCGGGTCGCCGGGGTCGACGTCGGCGAAGTCGGTTCGACCGAACTGAACGGCAACCATGTCACCGTCACCATGAAGGTCGACAAGGACGTGGAGGTCACCTCCAACGGCTCCGCCGAGATCAAGATGTCGACCCTGCTCGGTCAGCGCTACGTCGATGTGTCACTGGGCGACGCGCCGACGCCGGCCCCGAACGGCAAGATCGAGCAGACCCGCGTTCCCTATGACCTGCAGAAGACCATCGAGGAGGGTACGCCCATCATCGCCGGGATCGACGACGACGAGTTCGCCGCCGGCCTGCGCACACTCAACCGGCAACTCGCCGGAGCGCCGGCGGTGACCAAACCGACGCTGGATTCGCTGACCGCGATGTCCAAGGTGATCACCAATCGCCGCGACCAGATCAATCAGCTGGTCACCGACACCAAGACCGTGACGGCCATTGCCGACGACAGCCAAGCGCAGCTGGCGATCATCGTCGGGCAAGGCGCGCAGCTCGCCGAGAAGATCGCCGCCCGTGAGGCTTTGGTCACACGCATGCTCGACGGGATCGCCGAGCTCACCGAGCAGGCCCGTGCCGTCGCCAAGGAGAACGGGAACCAGTTCGCCCCGATCATGGCGAATTTGAACACCATGTCGCAGGGGTTGGAGAAGAACCGTGCGAACCTTCGCAAGCTCCTCGAGATCCTGCCGGTCACCGCACGCGTGACGAACAACACCATCGGTGACGGCCCTTATGCGAACGGCTATCTCCCGTGGGGCATCTTCCCCGACAACTGGCTGTGCACGGCACGGGTGGTGGACGGATGTTGAGCCGGACCACCGCGCGGCGGTCGGTGGCACTGGTCGCGATCACGATGTTCGCGGTCGTGGGGCTGTCGGGATGTTCACTCATCCCGGCCAAGTGGACGGCGTTCTTCGGATCGGCGATCGAGGCGACAGCCTATTTCGACGACGTCTCCGGGCTGTACGACGGCAACGATGTCGCCGTCCTCGGGATGCCTGTCGGCCAGGTGACATCCGTACAGCAGCAAGGCAACCGGGTGAAGGTCACCTTCACCGTCGACAAGGACGTGCCCATTCCCGCGGACGCGACGGCGGCGATCGTCAACACGTCGATCGTCACCACGCGCCACATGGAACTGTCGCCGACCTACTCCGAGGGCCCGAAGCTCACCGACGGCGGCGTGATCCAACAGACCAAGAGTCCGGTGTCGGTGGGGGAGTTGTTCGATTCCATCGACGCACTGGTGAAGTCGTTGTCCGGCGATGCCCCCGGCGAGGGACCGGTGGCCGACCTGATGGACATCACCTCGGGCATCACCAGCGGCAACGGTGAGCGGATGCGGACCGCGCTCGACGAACTCGACAAGGCCGCCGAGGTGGCATCGGGCAACGGCGACGCGTTGGTGGACATCATCCGAACCGTTCAGAGCCTGACGTCCACACTCGTCGCCAACTACCCGAAGATGACGGCCTTCTCGCATTCGATCAACCAGGTCGCACAGATGCTCAACGGCCAGGCCCCCGGACTGCAGGCCACGCTCGCCGACCTGAACACCACGTTGCAGAACACCACCGAGTTCCTGCAGAACAACGCCGGCACCATCGGGTCGTCGACAGGACGGCTCGCGGCCCTCGCGTCGAACCTGAGCGACTTCTCCCGACAGGTGGTGGAGACCATCGATCTCGGTCCGTTGCTGTTCCAGAACCTGAGCAACTCGGTGTCCGCCGAGCAGGGGGCCTGGCGCGCTCAGGTGCTCCTGGACAAGTCACTGATCGACACGGAGGCGTTGTCGACGTTCTGCCAGGCGATCAATCTTCAGAAGAACGGATGCCGTACCGGACGGCTGAAGGACTTCGGTCCCGATCTCGGCGTGTTCTCGGCGTTGCTGGAGCTGACCAAATGACCGGCGACACGATCCGGGGCTTCCGAACCCAGCCGGACCCACGACGTCGCGGTCGGCTACGCCGCCGGGGCGTGGTGACGCTCACCGTGGCAGCCGTTCTGGCGCTGTCGGGGTGCGGTGTCCTGCCTGGCCTGACGGTCGAACAGATCCCGCTCCCCGCGCCCGGCGGGATCGGCGAGGCCATCGAGCTCACGGCCAAGTTCGACAACGCGTTGAACCTGCCCACCCGCGCCAAGGTGAAGCTCAACGGCATGGACGTGGGACAGGTCTCGGAGATCAAGGCGCAGGACTACACCGCCGTGGTCACGATGGAGGTCGGCAAGACTTCGAAGTTGCCGGTGGGGACCGGTGCCGAACTCCGCCAGGCCACACCTCTGGGCGATGTGTTCGTGGCGCTGCTGCCACCCCGGGACGCGCCCGACGGCTATCTCGGCGACGGTGACACGCTCACCGGCCCCACCTCGGCGGCCGCGACCGTCGAGGATCTGCTGGTCAGCATGTCGGGTCTGGTCGACAGCGGTTCGCTGAGTTCGCTTCAGGTCATCCTGACCGAGCTGAGCAATGCCGTCTCGCCGCACCCGGACGAGCTGTCCGGCTCGATCGAGGGTCTCACCACGGCGATCACGAAGTTCAACAAGAACGCGGCGCAGGTCGACGAATCGATGCGCACCACCCGCGCGCTCACCGATCAGTTGTACGCGGGTCGTGCACAGATCATGGCGTCGATCAACAAGCTCGCACCCGCCGTGAACGCGGTGAACGGACAGATCGGCCAGATCCTGACCACCTTGGACAAGACCAACCAGGTCACCGCGGCGACCAATGACTTCCTGAACTCCGACGGAGACAACCTCGTCGAGATGATCGGGCATCTGCAGACCGCCCTCGCCGGGCTCAAGGACGCGGCGGGCACGCTCGGGCCCCTCGCGGACAATCTCGGCACGCTCACACCGAAATGGGTCAAGGCGACACCGGGTAGTGCGGCGGCACTCTCGTCGAAGGTCTACTACCTGAACCCGGGTGTGGGCTTCGACTCGGCGACCCGACTGCCCGAACTCGGCGACGCCGACGCCGCCTCGGAGGCCTTGCAGCAGACGCTCACCCGCCTGTTGGCGCGTCTCACCGGAACGAAGGGGTGTTGCGGATGAGGGCACTGTCCGGACCGTTCACCTGGGTGCGCAAACACTCGGTGCTGGTCGGCAACATCGGGTTGATCCTGGTGATGCTGGTCGGGTTGGCCTACCTGTCCTTCGGTGCCCTGCGCTGGGATCCGTTCAAGGGCACCTACGAGCTGACCGTGCACTTTCCCAATTCCGGTGGGCTGCAAGACACCTCGGGAGTCACGGTACGTGGGGCCCGGGTCGGGGAGGTCGACACCATTCAGGTTCGCCCCGAATCCGTGGATGTGACGGTGAAGATCACCGACGACGTGAAGATCAACCGTAACGCCGTCGTCGCCGCCCTGGGCTTGTCCGCGGCCGGTGAGCAGTACGTGGACTTCGAGCCGGCGACCGCCGAGGGGCCCTACTTCACCGACGGTGACGAGATCCAGCAGAACCAGACGCGGGTCACCGTCGCCTTCCCGGACATGTTGGAGTCCACTCTCAACGTGGTCGACCAGATCGACCCGGTGAAACTCCGCTCCGCCGTGGACAATCTGCAGGTGGCGCTCGGCGACGGCGGTAGCGACGACAATGTGCTGCGATCGCTGTTCGTCTCCGGCGGCACCATCTTCGCCGACCTCGCGCGCGTGTTGCCGCAGACCAAGAAACTCATCTCCGACACCGGCACGATCCTGAAAACGACCGCCGGCATCCAGCCCGACCTGGGTACGACGGTGAACTCGATGAGCACGATCGTGAACGCCGCGGTCGCCTCCGACAAGGAACTGCGGACCCTGCTCAATCGGGGGCCCACACAGTTGACCAGTCTGACCGGGTCGCTGAACCAGATCCGCGATCCGGTCACCGACGTTCTGCAACAGTTCGTCGACATCGCGAGGCAGGGCGCACTGCGCGCCCCGGCGATCGCCAACCTGTTGCCGTCCATCCGTGACGCCGGCATCAAGAGCCTGGCGATGTTCCACGACGGCGCCTGGTGGGCCTTCGGCTCGGTGTACCCGCGGCCCAGCTGCACCTACGCGGTCACTCCGGTGCGGCCGACGAAGATCCTGGAGCTGACGGTCCCGACCAATCTGTACTGTGTCACTGAAGATCCGAATCAACAGATCCGGGGATCGGCGAACGCCCCCCGGCCACCCGGAGACGACACCGCCGGTCCGCCGCCGAACTACGACCCGAATGCGCGGACCGTGCCGCTCGACAAATGACGTTAAGAGTAGGAATGACCGACGAGGACAAGACAACCGACGATTCCGCGCAGGACCCCTCCGGGTCGGCGGCAGAGTCGTCAGGTGAGGCCGATACGACCGCCGAGACCCCGGAACCGGTGCGACCACGGACCAAGGCCTCGCGTGCCAAGGCCTCGCGCGGCGCCGACGGCTCACGCCCGGCCGACGAAGCGACGGCCGACGAGCCGAAACCCGGAAAGGTGTCCGCCGCCGCGACCGCGGCGAAGGACGGACCACGGCAGATCTCGCTGACGTTCACCACGGCCGGACTGCGCAAGGTGCTCGTTGTGCTGGTCGTCATCGCCGTCGTGGTCGGTGTCGTGCTGTTGGGGTGGGGCTACTACCAGCAACGCGAGCGGCTCGATGCATTCGACGACAGCAAGGCAGCCTCCGAGCAGTTCGTGACGAAGCTGGTCGGCACGATGACCAAGGACGGCGTCGCGGACATGAAGAACACCCTCGGGCCGCTGTCCACCGGTGACTTCCACAAGCACCTCGAGCAACAGCAGTCCGACACCGCCAAGGCCGTCGACCAGCTGAACCTGCAGGATGCCCAATCGACCGTGAAATCGGTGTCGGTGGAGAAGTTCGACACCGACACCGCACGTACCTCCGTGTTGATGGAGGTGAGTGGGAAGAGTGCACTGGCCCCCGATGGTGGCAAGAGCCTGATGCTGCTCTGGCTCGACCTGCGCAAGGAGAACGGTCAGTGGCTGGTGTCGGAACTCAGTGGGGCCCAGGCCGGTATCGGTCAGGAGCAGGGTGCCGCACAACCGGGCCCCGCCGCACCCGCACCGGCTCCCGCACCCGCACCCGCTCCCGCGGGCTGACCCGAGATAAACGAGTGCGAGCGTCCCTACTCGGTCTCTGAGGCGCCGCCCTGAGGCGCGAACTTGCGAGCGTCACGAAGGGAGCGAGCTTGCGAGCGTCACGAAGGGCCCTTCGTGACGCATCCTCGCAGGCTCGGAGGCTCCTCAGGGACCGGGGGTCGGAACCGTTCGTCTGGCCCTTCGTGCTGCTCAGGGACCGGGGGTCGGAACCGTTCGTCTGGCCCTTCGTGCTGCTCAGGGACCGGGGGTCGGAACCGTTCGTCTGGCCCTTCGTGCTGCTCAGGGACCGGGGGTCGGAACCGTTCGTCTGGCCCTTCGTGCTGCTCAGGGACCGGGGGTCGGAACCGTTCGTCTGGCCCTTCGTGCTGCTCAGGGACCGGGGGTCGGAACCGTTCGTCTGGCCCTTCGTGCTGCTCAGGGACCGGGGGTCGGAACCGTTCGTCTGGCCCTTCGTGCTGCTCAGGGACCGGGGGTCGGGGGTGTTCGTCCGGCCCTTCATGGTCCTCGGGGACCGCGGGGAGCGGGCTGTTCGTACGGCCCTGCATGCCTGATCGGGGTCACGAGCGCTCGTCCGGCGCCCGGTCAGTCCGTCCTGGTCAGGAGGCCCACGGAGGTTGGTCCCAGCTCCGACAGGTGCATCGTCGGACCGCGGACCTCGCCGGTGAGCGCGTCCCGCCATGTGCCCGAAGGTAGCGAGATGGTCGTGGCCGACGCGTCCCGGTCGGAGACACTGTGGGTGAATCGCGCGGTCACCACCGCGACCCGCGGGTCGTCTCCGACGCCACGGGTGAACGCGACCACGTGGTCGGCGCAGCGTCCCTCCGCGTACAGGGCCGTATAGGTTCCGCCGGCCCGGAAGGCCTCGGGGTGCGCCGCACGGGCCCGCAATGCCGCTCGGATGAGCTCGACCTTCGGATGCTCGCGCGACTGTCGGAAGTCAACCGCTCGACGGTTGTCGGGATCCACCAGGGAATCGTCCCACCATTCGGTGCCCTGGTAGATGTCTCCCACCCCGGGGCCGAGCAGTGCGATCACCTTGCGCGCCAAGGATTCCGAATACCAGTTCGGGGTGACCTCAGAGACGAGCTCGGCGATCGTCGCGGAGTTGTGGCCGGTGGTCACCTCATCGATCCAGGCTGCGAGCGCGTTCTCGAACTCGTCGTCGACCTCGGTCCAGGTGGTGCACACCGCGGCTTCGCGTGCGGCCTTCTGGGCATAGGCCTTGATCCGTTGTCGCAGTGTGTCGTCGACCGGCCCGGCCGCCGGCCACACGCCGAAGATGTTCTGCAACAGGAAGTATCCGGTCAGATCGTCGGGTGGCGGGGTCGCCTGCCATATCCCGCGCACCAACCTGGACCATCGCTCGGGAACCTGGGTCAGCAGGGCGATCCGGGACCGCACATCTTCGCCGCGCTTGGTGTCGTGTGTCGACGTCGCTGTCATCGCCCAGGGCCAATCATGTGCCCGGCGGGCGTTGTGGGCGTGGAAGTCCCGCAGCGACAAAGTCGGGTCGGCCGGGTCCCCGCCGACCTCCTGTGCCGACACCAGCCGCGCCGTCCGGTAGAACAGACTGTCCTCGACGCTCTTGGCCGTGACCGCACCGCAGGTCTGGGCCAGGCGAGACGCCGCGGCGCCCGGGCTCCCGGTCGCCTGCACGACCAGGTCCATGGCAGCGGCGAGACGCGGTGTGCGGCGTGTGATCTCGGCGGCGGTGTCGACGAGGCGGGCGCGGAGGGACGGATAGTCGGCTCGGTAGACGCCGAGTTCTGCGATCAGCTGAGCGGTGGCGTCGGCCACCGCCTCGGAGTCGGCGGACGGGTCGGAATGGGTGATGGCCCGCACGAGGCGGCGGTGCTCGGTGGGAAACATCTCCCGCAGCGTCACCAGCTTTCGGGCGCGCTCGGCCTCGTGCAGCCAGCTGGAATCACCGGGCTGCCCGGTGACCCGTTCGTGCGTCTCGCCGAGTTCGATGACCCCCGACGGGGCGGTGAAGACCGCGTCGATCAGACGCATCTGGTCGTAACCGGTCGTTCCCTCGACGGGCAGCGTCGGCTCCAGCTCCTCGTCGGGTGCGAGTATCTTCTCCACGTAGATGAGCCGACCTTCTCCGACGTCGGCGCGCAGCCGCCGGAGGTAGGACTGCGGATCCCACAGTCCGTCCGGATGATCCACGCGCACACCGTCGATGAGGTTCTCGTCGACGAGATCCCGAAGCCACTCGTGGGTCGCCGCGTACACGGCGGGATCCTCTTGCCGAAGCCCGGCGAGCTCGTTGACGGTGAAGAACCGGCGGTAACCGATCAACCCGCAGTTCCAGGGCACCAGTCGGTAGTGCTGGCGACCGTGCACCTCGACGGGACCTCCGGTCGACGTGGAACCGGGGGCGGTGGGGAAGACGTGATCGTGATAGCGCAGGTGGCCGCCGTCGACGACCAGCGGCGACAGGTCGCCGTCGGCGGCGAGCACCGGAAGTGCGATCTTCCCGTCGCTGCCGTTGTCCGTCGAGAAGTCGACGTCGAACCAGTTCGCATACCGGGATCCGGACCCGTACCGCAGCAGATCGCTGAACCAGGGATTCTGCAGAGCGTCCGCCACGCCGGTGTGGTTGGGCACGATGTCGATGATGAGACCGAGACCGTGGCCGGTGGCGGCCCGGCGCAGCTCACGCAGACCGGCAAGACCACCGAGGTCGGGTGCCACCACGGGCGGCGGGACCCAGTCGTAACCGTGCGTCGAGCCCGGCATCGCGCGGCCGATCGGGGAGAGGTAGATGTGACTCACCCCCAGATCGACCAGGTGCGGCAGGATCTCGATGACGTCGGCGAACCCGAAGTCGGGGGTCAGCTGAACCCGATAGGTGGCCACCGGCTCACGGACACCACCGATGGCGGGAGAAGCGTCGTTTGTCATCTCTCGCAGGTCACGCTGTCTTGCGGAGTACCAGAACCGACCGCGCACCCACCATCAGCGCCGAACCCGGACTCGCGCTGATCTCGGAGTCGCCGGTGGGATGCGTGGTGTCGAGTTCGCCGACCCATTCCAGCCCCCACGCGGGCAGGTGGAACTCGATGTCCTCGTAGTGGGCATTGAAGCAGATGATGAAGCTGTCGTCGACCACCTTCTCGCCCCGCTCGTCGGGTTCGCCGATGCCATCGCCGTTGAGGAAGACCGCGAGGCTCTTGCCGAACCCGCTGTCCCAGTCCTCGGCCGTCATCTCCTCGCCGGACGGGGTCAACCAGACGATGTCGAGGGCCTGACCGCCCCACCGGATCGGCTTGCCGGCGAAGAACCGTCGTCGTCGGAAGACGGTGTGGCGGGTGCGTAGATCGATCACCTTGCGGGTGAAATCCAAGAGGTCCGAGTTCTTCTCGGCGAGGGACCAGTCCATCCAGGACAGTTCGGAGTCCTGGCAGTACACGTTGTTGTTCCCTTGCTGGGTCCGTCCGAACTCGTCGCCGTGGGCGAGCATGGGCGTGCCCTGGGACAGGAACAGCGTCGCCAGGATGTTGCGCTGTTGTCGAGCGCGCAGATCGAGGACCTCGGGATCGTCGGTGGGACCCTCCACGCCGCAGTTCCAGGACCGGTTGTGGCTCTCCCCGTCGCGACTGTCCTCGCCGTTGGCCGCGTTGTGCTTCTCGTTGTAGGAGACGAGGTCTCGCAGGGTGAAGCCGTCGTGGGCGATGACGAAGTTGATACTCGCCAGCGGCCGTCGACCGGTCGCCTCGTAGAGATCCGACGACCCGGTCAGACGGGAGGCGAACTCGCCGAGGGTGGCCGGCTCACCGCGCCAGTAGTCGCGGACGGTGTCGCGGTACTTGCCGTTCCATTCGGTCCACAACGGCGGGAAGTTCCCGACCTGATAGCCGCCCTCGCCGACGTCCCACGGCTCGGCGATGAGCTTGACCTGACTGACCACCGGATCCTGTTGGACGAGGTCGAAGAACGCCGAGAGGCGGTCGACGTCGTGGAGTTCGCGCGCGAGCGTGGACGCGAGATCGAAGCGGAAGCCGTCGACGTGCATCTCGAGCACCCAGTAACGCAGCGAGTCCATGATCAGCTGCAGGGTGTGTGGATGGCGTCCGTTCAGACTGTTACCGGTTCCGGTGTAGTCCATGTACATCTCGGGATTGCCGTCGACGAGCCGGTAATAGGCGGCATTGTCGATACCGCGGAACGAGATCGTGGGACCGAGGTGGTTACCCTCTGCGGTGTGGTTGTAGACGACGTCGAGGATGACCTCGATGTCGGCCTTGTGGAACGCCCGTACCATCGCCTTGAATTCGGTGACCGCGCTCGCCGGCTGGTCGGGTTGCGATGTGTACTCGACATGCGGAGCGAGGAAGCCGAATGTGTTGTATCCCCAGTAGTTTCGGAGTCCCTTGTCGAGCAGGACGAAGTCCTGCATGAACTGGTGCACCGGCATCAGTTCGATCGCGGTGATGCCGAGGGACTTGAGGTGGTCGATGATGACCGGATGGCACAGTCCGGCGTAGGTTCCGCGCAGGTGTTCGGGAACGTCGGGATGGGTTGCCGTCATCCCCTTGACGTGGGCCTCGTAGATGACGGTCTGGTGGTAGGGCCGCTTCGGTGACCGGTCGTTCTGCCAGTCGAAGTACGGGTTGATCACCACCGACACCATCGTGTGGCCGAGCGAATCGAGTTGTGGCATGTCGGCGGGCTGGGCAGAGGCCATCGGCACGCTCGGGGTGGCGGTGCCGGTCACCGCCGGTGCCGGATCGCCGGCGGACCGGGGTGTCAGGTCGGTGCCGTTCGACGCATCGGACTGGTCCTCGGTGACCTGCGCTTCGGGTGTCGCCTCCGTGACCTCGGCATCGATGGCCCCGTCCTCGACCGCCCCGTCCTCGGCCGCCCCGTCAGGGACCGGCGGAGTCCCGGCGTCGCTGGTCGTCACCGCCGCCGTTGCGGCCTCGGTCTCGACCGGCGCCGCGGGTTCGGCCGATGTCGTGTCCGGGTCGACCATCGCGTACGAGAACAGGGACGGATCGCCGTCGAAGGCCCCGTGGAAGGCCTTGCCGTAGGGGTCGAGGAGCAGCTTGCTGGGGTCGCAGCGCAACCCCTGCGCCGGATCGTACGGACCGTGCACACGGAACCCGTAGAACTGGCCCGGGCCGATGTTGGGCAGGTAGCAGTGCCAGCAGTAGCCGTCCACCTCCTCGAGGCGGATCCGACGCTCCGTGCCCGCGGCGTCGATCAGGCACAGATCGACGGCGGTGGCCACCTCGGAGAACAGCGAAAAGTTGGTTCCCACACCGTCATACGTCGCTCCGAGCGGATACGGGTTACCCGGCCAGACGACAAACGGGGTCGCATCTGCGGGCGGCTCCGAATGATCGATCGGGTCGGGGAGGTCGATGAACTCCGCGCGCTCCGCGGCGGGTTGTCGGCCGCCCGAACGCCCGGCATCGGGGGCCGGCGATTTGGTCATCTCGGCCTTCGGCGATTCCATGACATGACACTAGCCGTCAACCGTCACGTGTTCATCTCGGAGAGACCGTGATCCGATGTGGGATGGACGACTCTGGTCGTCCGTGGCCCCTGATCAGGGCACGGGTGGGCCGGTCCACGGCAGGGCCTGCGCCATCTGCCGTCCCAGTTCGTCGCTGAGGCTGCGGACATACGTCGCGCTCAGATGGTGCCAGTCCTTGTAGACGATGATGTTGCCCACGATCGCCGGGCACAGTTCGGCGTCGCAGATCCCGTCGGAGAGGTCGAGCGCGTGGAACTTCGGCCGCGTCGCGGCCAGTGCCAGCGCCGGGTCCTGCGGCGCGAGGGCCGCCGCCCGGCGGGTGCCGCAACTCTCGGCGGTTCCGCCGTCGGCGAGGCAGGTCGGCGTGTCGATGGAACCCTTCGCGTTCTTCGGCCACGGAGTGTCCCGGATGCCGAGAACGTCGATACCGCCATCGATGAACTCGTCGAAGATCGGTGTATAGGTCGGCGGCACCCAGTCACCCGGCTGATAGTCACGTGGGCGGGTCGAGTTGGTGAACACCGCGTCCGGTTTGTCGGCGATCACCTTCTTCATCACCCGCATCACCCAGTCGTGGCACTGGGGATAGGGCACGCCCTGCTGCTTGGGCACCAGCTCCGTAGACATCGGGCAACCCATCTTCACGTAGGTCGTCACCTTGAAGTGGTTGCGTTGTCCGAGGAGGTTGAGGGCGGAGATCCACATCTCGGCGTGGGAGCCGCCGATGAGTGCGACGGTCTTGGTCGCGGTCGGGTCGCCGTAGACGCCGACGTGAATCCCGGGGTCCTCGAAGCTGCTCATGTAACCGTCGGTGGAGGTCTCCGGGAAGTCCTGGGTGACCATCAGCGGCGACGGCTGTGGATCGAGCGCGGGCACCGGGTACCCGTCGAGTAGGGCCCGGGCGCCGGGGTATGAGCGGGGGTCGAGGTTCTTGGTGTCCACCACCATCGTCGACACGTGCCGATCCCAGACCTTGATGCCGACGCCGGTGATCACCGTGCCGACCACGAGGAGACTCGTCACCACCGAGGTGTAGCTGAGCCATCGGGTCCGGCCGTCGGGGCGTGCGTGGGCCAGCCTGGACCGTCCGCCGCCGCGTAGCGGGTCCTCGACGTAGCGTTTGGTCAGCCAGGCCAGCCCCAGCGAGACGGCGAGGATCCCGACACCCTCGACGACGGAGGCGTGGTTCTTGCCGCGCCAGGTCAGGTAGAAGATGAGCAGGGGCCAGTGCCACAGATACAGCGAATAGGCGACCGTGCCGAGCCACACCGGCCAGCGGCTGGCCAGCATCCGGTTGACCGGCGGCAGGCCCTGCGGCCCGGTGGCGCCGGGGCGCGGGCGTTCCAGTGCGGTCGCGCCGGCCCAGATGATCACCAGGGTCGAGCCGACCGGCACCAGCGCGAGGGGGCCCGGATACGAGTCGACGCCGTCGATCCACCAGCCGCAGGTGACGATCAGTGCCAGCGCCGCGACCGCGGCGACGGTGCGCACCCAGCGGGGGACACGCCAGCTCGGCAGCCAGATCGCCAGCAGCCCGCCGGCCAGGGGCTCCCACACCCGAGACAGCGTGTCGAAGTAGTTGAACTGCTGGTTGACGCCCATGCGCATGTGCGCCCAGTAGAACGAGACGGCGGCCACGCCGAGCACGGCGAGGCCGACCAGCAGTCTGATCGTCCGCGGTTCGGCGAGCGGAGGAAGCATGCGCGCGGCCAGCTTGATGATGGCCGCGAACATCAGCGCGACCAGCAGGGTCGCGACGAAGAACTGCCCCTGCACCGACATCGACCAGATGTGCTGTAGCGGACTGTTCGCAGAGCTCGCGGCCAGGTAATCCTGGGAATTGAAGGCCAGATGCCAGTTCTGGTAGTACAGCGCGCTGGCGACCAGCTCGCGGCCGATACTGACCCAGCGAGTCTGCGGGATCACGACGACGGTGAGCACGGCGACCGCGATGAGGATGGTGAACAGCGCGGGTAGCAGCCGCCGCAGCAGTCGTTTGAGGCGCGGCCACGGGTTGATGGTGTCCCGGAGCGTGACGTGCGTGGCCTGGCTGTGGATCGCGTGGCGCAGCAACGACCCGATGAAGAAGTACCCCGACAGGGCCAGGAACACGTCGACACCGCCGGAGACGCGCCCGAACCACACGTGGAAGGCGGCGACCAGCGCGATCGCGATCCCGCGCAGACCGTCGAGGTCCGTGCGGTACGCGGGCACGGTGTCCACCGGGCCCGGCGACGCCGGGGCGGCGGTGTGCGTCGGAGCTGCCACTTGCCTGGTGGATCTTCCTGTCGTGAGCATCGGCTCGATGAACGGTCCGGCTGAATCGTCGAGTGGGTTCAGGCGGTCTTTCGGTGAAGCAATCTACATGCCCAAGCTGTGATATCCGATTCCGCGCGGTCCGACACACCGACCGACGGACAGCCGCTGACCTTTACGTTTCTTTACCGTTCCCGTTCACGGCGGCCACCGGGCGGACGCCGGCCCGCAGTCGCGCGCCGTCCAGGATCACCCCGAGCCCATCGGCGAACTCGGAGGTGAAATCGCGTCCCGACGGGCCGGTCACCTGGAGTCGTTCCATCTGTGCTCGGGTCTGCTCCTCGATGGTCAATCCGATGACCAGCTGGCATACCGCCGTCGCGACGGCCGCCGCATCGCGCTCGCTCAGTCCGCCGGCGCGCCCCACCGTCGCCAGATCGGTGGCGATGCTCTTCGGGGAGAGCCCGCTGGCCCATGCCGAGGACACGACCTCGGCGCTGTCGGGCACGTCGAGGAGCGCGGCACGCATCCCGGTCGCCAGGAAGGCGAGACGTTCATCCCACCTCATGCTCTCGGGTGGGGCCGCGACATCGCCGAGGATGTCGTCGGACAGCGCCGCAAGCAGCGTCTGCTTGTTCGGGAAGTGCCAGTACAGCGCGTTCGGCCGCACCCCGAGATCGGCGGCGAGGCGGCGCATGGACAGATCGGCCAGGCTGTGGTCGGTCAGGATGTCGCGGGCCGCGCGCAGGACGTCGGCTCGGTTGTTGCTCACGCGCCCACAATAGGCGCCCTGTACAGCGTTCAGGAAACCTGTACAGTGTTCAGGACGAGGAAGCCCGTGAGGCACGCCACCGGCGCGTCTCCCAGAGATCCGAAGGACATCGCCCGTGGACGACGCCACCATCAGCCGCATCGATGGCGACCACGTCTGGCACCCGTACGGCGCCATGCCGCCGGCGACGCCGCCTCTCGTCGTGCGCGGTGCGCAGGGCGTGCGGCTCGAGCTGGCCGACGGACGCCGCGTCGTCGATGGCATGAGCTCGTGGTGGGCCGCCATCCACGGCTACCGGCACCCCGTGCTCGACGCGGCGGTCACCGATCAGCTCGGGGCGATGTCGCACGTCATGTTCGGCGGACTGACCCACGAACCCGCCGCCCGGCTGGCGCAGCTGCTGGTCTCGATCACCCCCGGTGACCTGCGGAAGGTCTTCTTCTGCGACTCCGGCTCGGTGTCCGTCGAGGTCGCCGTGAAGATGGCGCTGCAGTACTGGCGCAGCCGCGGCGAGACGTCGCGGACCCGGCTGCTCACCTGGCGCGGTGGCTACCACGGCGACACCTTCACCCCGATGAGCGTCTGTGATCCCGACGGCGGGATGCACTCGATGTGGACCGACGTGCTCACCGACCAGGTCTTCGTCCCGGCGCCGCCGACGGAGTACGACGCCGACTACGTCGCGGTCCTCGAATCCGCCGTCACCGAACATCGCGAGCGCCTCGCCGCCGTCATCGTCGAGCCGGTCGTGCAGGGCGCGGGGGGCATGCGGTTCCACGACCCGCGGTACCTGTCCGAACTCCGGCGTATCTGCGACCGTGCTGGTGTCCTGCTCATCCTGGACGAGATCGCAACCGGGTTCGGCCGCACCGGCGAACTGTTCGCCGCCGACCACGTCGGCGTCACGCCCGACATCATGTGCGTCGGCAAGGCGTTGACCGGCGGATACCTGACGCTGGCCGCGACGCTCTGCACCACGGAGGTCGCGGAGGTGATCAGCGCCGGCGAGGCGGGCGGACTCGCACACGGCCCGACATTCATGGCGAACCCGCTGGCGTGCGCGGTCGCGGTCGCCGCCATCGAACTGTTGCTGGAGTCACCCTGGCGCGACCGGGTGGGCGCGATCGAGTCCGGGTTGCAGCGCGGTCTCGCCGGCCTCGCCGACACGCCCGGCGTCGTCGACGTGCGGGTCCGGGGTGCGATCGGCGTGGTGCAGCTGGATCGGCCCGTCGACATGTCGGCGGCCACCGCCGCCGCGGTCGACGCAGGGGTGTGGTTGCGGCCGTTCCGGGATCTCGTCTACGTGATGCCGCCGTTCGTGTGCACCGGCGACGACATCGACACGATCACCCGCGGTGTGCGTGCCGCGGTGGATGCATCTCTGTCCGTAGACCTCATCACGGGAGTGAGTCGATGACGACCACAGAACTGAACCCGGCGGCCACTGCAGCCGCATACGTCGACACGTCCGAGGACGCCCTGGCGTGGCTGGCCGACGAGGCCGTCCGGCTCGAGCAGGCCGGTCTGCACCGGGAACCCGTGGTGCGACAGCCCGATTCGTCGATGATCAATCTCGCCTCCAACGACTACCTGGGTCTGTCCACCCATCCGGCGGTGATCGCCGGTGCCCACGCGGCGCTCGACGCCTGGGGTGCGGGATCCACAGCATCGCGACTGGTCGTCGGCACCACCGCGGCCCACGTCGAACTCGAGGACGACCTCGCCGAGTTTCTCGGATTCCCGTCCGCCCTCGCCTTTTCCTCCGGCTACCTCGCCAATGTCGGCGCGATCACCGCACTGGCCGGACGCGGCGATCTCATCGTCAGCGACACCGGGACGCATGCCTCACTGATCGACGGCTGCCGGCTGTCGCGGGCGCGCGTGGTCGTGGTGGATCGAGGCGATCATGCGGCCGTGCGGGCCGCGCTGCGTGCACGCACCGAGAAGCGGGCGCTCGTCGTCACCGACTCGGTGTACAGCATCGACGGTGAGCCGGCGCCGATCGCCGACCTGTACGCCGCGGCCCGCGACAACGGGGCGGCCCTGCTCGTCGACGAGGCGCATGCCCTCGGGGTGCGTGGTCCCGGTGGTCGAGGTCTGGTCGCCGAACTCGGGTTGTCCGGGGCGCCGGATCTCGTCGTGACCACGGTGCTGTCCAAGTCGCTCGGTGCGCAAGGCGGTGTCGTGCTGGGCTCGGCGCTGCTGCGATCGCATCTGATCGACCGCGCCCGCAGCTTCATCTTCGACACCGGACTCAACCCGGCCGCCGTCGGCGCCGCTCGGGCCGCGCTCGGCCTGCTGCGCGCCGACCCGGCGATGCCGCACCGACTGCGCGCCAACGCGACCCGGATGGCGGCCGCGATCGGGGCCGACACACCGGCTGCGGCGGTCATCTCCATCGTCGTCGGCGACCCGAAGCCCGCCGTTGCCGCGGCGGCCGCATGCCGCGATCAAGGTGTCCTCGTGGGCTGCTTCCGTCCGCCATCGGTGCCCGCCGGCACCTCGCGCCTCCGGTTGACGGTGCGGGCCGATCTCGAGGCCTCGGTCATCGATCACGTCGCGGGCGTCGTCAACGACGCACTGACACAGGTCGGTGTCCGATGACCGCCGGGCCCGGTCGGATCCTGGCCGTCACCGGCACATCGACCGATGTCGGTAAGACAATCGTGACGGCCGCCCTGGTCGCCGCGGCGCGGGACGCGGGAACCAGTGTGGCCGTGTGCAAACCGGCGCAGACCGGTGTCGTGGGTGGGGAACCAGGCGATCTCGCCGTCGTCGAAGCGCTCGCCGGACCGACGGTGACGGCGGAATGTGCCCGCTACCCCGAGCCGCTCGCGCCGGAGACCGCGGCCCGCCGAGCAGGGCTGGCCGCACTGCAAATCGGCACCGTGACGTCGGCCGTTGCCGGTCTGGCCGCCGATCACGACGTGACGTTCGTCGAGGGGGCCGGTGGTGTGCTGGTCCGGCTCGCCCAGGATCTGACGCTCCTCGATGTCGCCGAGGCGACCGATGCCGGTGTGGTCGTCGTGGTTCCGGCCGGCCTCGGCGCGCTCAACCACGCCGAACTGACGGTGTCCGCGATCACCGGGCGCGGCCTGCGGGCCGCGGGACTGATCATCGGATCGTGGCCGGCCGAACCGGATCTCGCGATGACCTGCAATCGCACCGATCTACCGCGTCTCACCGGCGTGCCGATCGTCGGCGCGATCCCGGCCGGCGCCGGTGGGCTGGACCCGGCCGATTTCCGGCGACTCGCGCCATCGTGGATCGACCCGGAATGGCTGCGTCACGAATGTCTTCCCGGCCACGCCCCGACACCGACCGAGCCCGAACCACCCATCCGTTCACAGTCCCTGAATGCACAGCCCCAAGAAGGAGTTCTCTCGTGACCCAGGCCCCCGTCGCACCCGGCGCCACCCGCACCGATACATCCGACGACATCCTCGACATCGCCCGCAAGCAGGTTCTCGAGAACGGCGAGGGGCTGCGTCGCGAGCAGGTTCTCGAGGTGCTGCGTCTGCCCGACGACCGACTCACCGAACTGCTGCAGCTCGCCCACGACGTGCGTATGACGTGGTGCGGACCCGAGGTCGAGGTCGAGGGCATCATCTCCCTCAAGACCGGCGGGTGCCCCGAAGACTGCCACTTCTGCTCGCAGTCCGGGCTCTTCGCGTCGCCCGTGCGCAGCGCGTGGATCGACATCCCGTCGCTGGTCGAGGCCGCCAAGCAGACCGCGAAGACCGGGGCGACCGAGTTCTGCATCGTCGCGGCCGTCCGCGGTCCGGACAAGCGTCTGATGAGCCAGGTGGCCGCCGGCATCGAGGCGATCCGCAACGAGGTCGACATCCAGATCGCCTGCAGCCTCGGCATGCTCAGCCAGGAGCAGGTCGACGAGCTCAAGGGCATGGGCGTCCACCGCTACAACCACAACCTCGAGACCGCGCGCAGCCACTTCCCGAATGTGGTGACCACCCACAGCTGGGAAGAGCGCTGGGACACGCTGCGCATGGTCCGCGAGGCCGGCATGGAGGTCTGCTGCGGCGGCATCCTCGGCATGGGGGAGTCGCTGGAACAGCGCGCCGAGTTCGCCGCGGATCTCGCCGCGTTGGAGCCCGACGAGGTTCCGCTCAACTTCCTCAACCCGCGGCCGGGCACCCCGTTCGGGGACCTCGACGTCCTGCCCGCCTCGGAAGCGCTCAAATCGGTTGCCGCGTTCCGCCTCGCGTTGCCGCGCACGATTCTGCGGTTCGCCGGTGGCCGTGAGATCACCCTGGGCGACCTCGGTGCCAAACAGGGCATCCTCGGCGGCATCAACGCGGTCATCGTCGGCAACTACCTCACCACCCTGGGCCGCCCCGCCGAGGACGACCTCGATCTGCTGAGTGATCTGTCGATGCCGATCAAGGCACTCAACGACAGCATCTAGGCTCGATCACGTGACCACGTCGATGACGAAGCCCGACCCGGTGGACCGACCACGCCCAGCAGGCGCCCCGCTCGACATCCCGGGGCCGCTCGCGGAGCCGTGCCGCTACGGCGTCTACACCGGGCTGGAGCTCGATCTCCAGTCACCCGACGCGGTGCCGCCCGCGGCCCGCATGGGACTCGAACCGCCGCGGTATTGCGGCCAATGCGGGAGGCGCATGGTCGTCCAGGTGCGGCCGGACGGCTGGGGCGCCCGCTGCTCCCGGCACGGGACGGTGGATTCGGCCGAGCTGGGGCAGAGGTGAGCAGTCCGGCGACGGCGCCCGAACCGCCGCCGGCGACGACTGACCCCACGGGTCACACCCGTCCTGCCGCGGGTCCGTTGATCGCGGTCGTGGCCGTGGTGATCCTGCTCGGCGCGGTCGTCGGGATGATCTGGGCGATGGTGACCCCGGCCATGACCGGCCGGGTGCTCTCCGCGGGCTCCGCGATCATCCCGGCAGCCGAATTCCCCGAGGAGTTCGCCGCCGTCGGGACCTTCGCGTCCCTGCTGCTCGTCTACGGGCTCGTCTCGGTTGTCGTCGCCTGGTTCACCGCACGCGCCTGGCGCGGTCCGGTCGGATTCGGCGTGGTCGCGGTGAGCTCGGTCATCGGTTCGTTCCTCGCCGCGTGGATCGGGACCCGGGTCGCGGACTGGCGATTCGACGATCCACGCTCCACCCCGGTCGGTGCGACCTTCGAGCTGGTTCCCGATCTCTGGCTCGACGGCGCGGTTCGCGGTGTCGGGGGAGCATGGGTGCTGTTCGGGTGCGCACCGTTCGCGGCGGCGTTCCTCTATCTCGGTTTCGCCCTCGGATCGCGGACCGCCGATCTCGGTGTCGGCGACCTCATCGCGGTGTCCGCGGGATCGGGCGAGGGGCCCGAGGGTCAGCCGATCTGAGCCGGCGTGGCGTCGATCACGGCATCGGCGACGACGTCGACCGAGACCTCGAGGACGCGACTCAGTGCCACCACCGTCGCGAACGACGGGGTGAGCAGCCGCCCGCCCTCGATCTTGCGCAGCGTCTCCGGTGAGATGCCCGCCGCTTCGGCGACGTCGGTGACGGTGCGGTCGCCCCGCAGCTCGCGCAGCAGCGCGCCGAGGCGCCGCCCGGCGGCGATCTGCTCAGGGGTCAACGGTGCACGAACCATGCGCTCAGCCTACCGACCCCGGTATGAAAATACCGATGTGATTCCGTATCCTGGTATTTAAATACCAGGAGGTGGGTGTGATCGAACTGAAGTCACCGGACGAGGTGGCGGCGATGCGGGTGACCGGACGATTCATCGCGGAATTGCTCGACGATCTCTCGCTGCGGGCGCGACCCGGGGTCAATCTGCTCGACCTCGAGATGCGGGCGCGCGAACTCGTCGACTCCCGAGGTGCCGTGTCGTGTTACTGGGACTATTCGCCGTCGTTCGGTCGCGGGCCGTTTCGCAACGTCATCTGCCTGTCGGTCAACGACGCCGTGCTGCACGGGCTTCCACATGACTACGTGCTGGTCGACGGTGACGTGCTCAGCATGGACATCGCGGTGTCGATCGACGGCTGGGTGGCGGATTCGGCGCGGACGATCATCGTCGGGACGCCACGGCCCGACGACGAGGCGCTCATCGAGACCACCAGAGCGGCGTTGGCCGCCGGCATCGCCGCCGCCCGAGCGGGAAACCGACTCGGCGACATCTCCGCCGCGATCGGTTCGGTCTGCACCTCGCGCGGATATCCCGTGAACACCGAGTTCGGTGGCCACGGGCTGGGACGCACCATGCACGAGGATCCGCACGTGCCCAATCTCGGTCGCGCCGGGCACGGTCTGCGGCTGCGGCCCGGGCTCACCCTCGCACTCGAACCGTGGCTCGCCCGGCACACCGCTCGAATCGTCTACGACCCCGACGGTTGGACCATCCGGTCCGCGGACGGGTCGCGTACCGCGCACAGCGAACACACCATCGCGATCACCGACGGCGACGCCGAGGTCCTGACCGCGCCGTGAGGTCGGCGCGCGGGGTCACATCGGCGGACGCAACGTCGCGAACTCGTCGGTCACCCGCAACTCGGATTCCGCGAACGCGTAAAGCGCGGGTGGGCGGCCGCCGGATCGCCCGGTCTTACCCACGGTCCCGGTGGCCACCACCACGGCACGTCGAGACAAAATGCGTAGCAGATTTGTAGTGTCGACAGCGTAACCCAGTGCTGCACAGTAGATCTCGGATAGCTGCGACATCGGGAAGCGGCTCGGGGCAAGGGCGAAGGCGATGTTCGTGTATGACAGTTTCGCGGCGAGTCGGTGTCGGGCCGCCTCGATGATCTCGCGGTGATCGAAGGCCAGGTCGGGCAGTGCGTCCACGGCATACCAGGCCGCGTCGTCGGGAAGTCGCGCCGACACATCGGTGGGGACCAGCCCGAGATACGTCGACGCGATGGTGCGGACGCCCGGTACGCGACCCGGGTCGGAGAACACGGCCAGTTGCTCGAGGTGGGCGATGTCGGCGACGTCCACCGAATCCGCGACGAGCCTGCGCGCGCTGCTCTTGAGGGTTTCGTCGGGCGCGACGTCGCCGCCGGGCAATGACCACGCGGCGCCGCCGGCGTGGCGCCAGAGCAGTACGCACAGCATCGGCGCGACGTCGGCGTCGACTTCCCGGACCTGAAAGACGGCGGTCAAGACCTCCACGCGAACCTGGGACGCCCCGGCGGCACTGGATGAGCTCGATGGGGGCGTCGCCATGGCGTCGATTGTATGGGCGCGCGACCCCACGTCGTCGTCGGCCGCGCGCGGCGCTAGAGCTCGTCGAGTGACATGATCCCGTCCTGGATCGCGCGCGCCGCGAGTGCTGCTTTCGTGCGGGCGGTCCGGTCGACCGCCGAGTACTTGGCGCGGATCCGCGTGAGGTGGGTGTTCACCGTGCCGATGGAGATCGAGAGTTCCTTCGCCACAGCGATCTTCGAATCGGTCAGCAGCCACGTACGCAGCACCTGGATCTCGCGATCGGTCAGGCCCGGACGGCGGCGGGGGCCCCCGGGCGCGGATGTCGCGGTCGGATGCGGGCCCACGGTCGGCGCCGCGGAAGGCCGCGTGGAGACCTCGGGTGCGGCCACCAGATGCATATGGGGGCGCGGTCGCGTGTCCTCGATCGGGCGGCGGACAGTGGCCGCATGTGGCGCCGGTGGCATGGCGGATGGCATGGCCGGGGCCCCGGGCAGTGGCATGCGGCGCGCGGCGAGTCGGGCCAGCGCGGCCTCGCGGCGCTGGATCGCGGCCGCGGCGGCCCGCCCGAGAGGCGGTGCAAGGGGACCGGCGGCAACCGGTGAGGTCGTGAAGGTGTCGGACGGGGAAACGGTCATCACGCTGCTCACAATCTGGTCAGCGGCCGGTTCTGACCTGGCCGGAGAGGGTGTACTCCGCTGACGCTAGGGTTTGTGGCGTTCGCGCGAACGCGTAGTCCACTACTCGAATTGCCCGCGGGAATGCCTCGGATGTGACCGGTGTTACGATGGACAGTGTTTTCGATCATCAGTCGAAAACCCTGCTCGGAGCGCGACCACAGCGCCGGGCATGACCGGAAGAGGAGTGGCAGATGAGCATCACCAGCGACCGTCCGGCGGTGACGACAGAGGTCGGGGCCGTTGACCTCGACCTGATGGACGCCTCATGGACCGACGGACCCGGCGGCTACACCGGGGTCGAGCCCACGCAGGAGTGGGCCGAGGAGGTCCGGCGGCTCGCCCGCGCCCGGAACGCGACCCTGCTGGCCCACAACTATCAGCTGCCCGCGATCCAGGACGTCGCCGACCATGTGGGTGACTCGCTTGCGCTGTCGCGGATCGCGGCCGAGGTGGACGCGGACGAGATCATCTTCTGCGGTGTGCATTTCATGGCCGAGACCGCCAAGATCCTCAGCCCCGAGAAGCGGGTGCTGATCCCGGACGAGCGGGCCGGCTGCTCGCTGGCCGATTCCATCACCGCCGACGAACTGCGCGAATGGAAAGACGAGTTCCCGGACGCGGTCGTCGTGTCCTATGTGAACACCACCGCCGAGGTGAAGGGTCTCACCGACATCTGCTGCACCTCGTCAAACGCCGTCGACGTGGTCGCATCGATCGATCCCGACAAGGACGTGCTGTTCCTGCCCGATCAGTTCCTCGGCGCCCACGTCAAACGTGAGACGGGCCGCGACAACATCCACATCTGGGCGGGTGAGTGCCACGTGCACGCCGGCATCAACGGCGACGAGCTCGCCGCGAAGGCCGGCTCGCACCCGGACGCCGACCTGTTCATCCACCCGGAGTGCGGTTGCGCGACGTCGGCGTTGTATCTCGCGGGTGAGGGAGCCGTGCCCGAGGACCGGGTGAAGATCCTGTCGACCGGCGGAATGCTCGATGCGGCGCGTGCAACGCAGGCAAAGCAGGTGTTGGTGGCCACCGAGATCGGCATGCTGCACCAGCTCCGCAAGGCCGCGCCCACAGTGGACTTCCAGGCGGTCAACGACCGGGCGTCGTGCCCTTACATGAAGATGATCACCCCGGCGGCCCTGCTGCGTTCGCTGCGTGAGGGGCGCGACGAGGTGCACGTCGCCCCGGACGTGGCCGAGCGCGCTCGCAAGAGCGTCGAGCGGATGATCGCGATCGGCAATCCCGGTTCCGGTGAGTGACGCGTTCGTCGGTCAGATCGGGGTGTCCGGGGCGCTCGACCTCGCGGTGACCGACGAGGTGCGGACGCTGATCCGGACCGCGCTCGACGAGGACCTGCGCTACGGACCCGACGTCACGACGCTCGCCACGGTGCCCGCCGACGCCGCGACCGACGCCGCGATCGTCAGTCGCGCCGACGGCGTCATAGCCGGCATCCCACTGGTGCTCGCGGTGTTCGACGAGGTCATCGGCGCCGGCGCCTACGAGGTGACCGCGGCGCTGTCCGACGGCAGCGTGGTCGGCCCCAAGGACGTGGTACTCGCCGTGCAGGCGCCCACCGCCGCGCTGCTGACCGCCGAGCGCACCGCACTCAACCTCATCTGCCACCTGTCCGGGATCGCGACGGCGACCGCCCGGTGGGTGGCCGAAGTCGACGGCACCGACGCCAAGGTGCGTGACTCACGCAAGACGCTGCCCGGGATGCGGTACCTGCAGAAGTACGCGGTCCGGGCGGGCGGGGGTGTCAACCACCGGATGGGCCTCGGCGACGCCGCGTTGATCAAGGACAACCACGTCGTCGCGGCCGGCTCGGTGAGCGCCGCGCTCGCCGCGGTGCGCGCCGCCGCTCCGGACCTGCCGGTCGAGGTCGAGGTGGACTCGCTGGCCCAGCTCGACGAGGTGCTGGCGCTGGAGCCCCAGCTCGTTCTGCTCGACAATTTCGCGCTCTGGGAGACGCAGATGGCGGTCCAGCGGCGCAACGCGCGCTCGCCGGAGACGAAGCTGGAGAGCTCGGGTGGCCTGTCGTTGGACATGGCCGCCGACTACGCGCGGACCGGCGTCGACTATCTGGCCGTCGGTGCGCTGACCCACTCGGTGACGGTTCTCGATCTCGGCCTCGACATCCCGGCGCCCACCGCCGATCGGTGATGCGAGCCGCCCGAATTCGGTGCCGCCGGTGCACTCGATTCGGCGAGGCCTGCCGCACCGTGTGAAAACCACTTCGTCGGACCCCATAAACTTGTGGTGACGTGCGCACGATGCGCAGCCTCCCCACTGTCAACAGGAGATCCCGATGCTCGCCCGAACCGACCTGCGCGGTGCCACTCCGACGCTCGCTGAACTGCGTCGTGCGTTGCCCCGCGGAGGCACCGATGTCAATGCCGTTCTCGACACGGTGGCGCCGGTGGTCCATGCGGTCGCCGAGCGTGGTGCCGATGCCGCGCTCGAGTTCGGGGAGAAGTTCGACGGCGTCCGCCCGGCGTCGGTCCGGGTGCCGGCTCAGGTGATCGCCGACGCGCTCGATCACCTCGACGAAGCCGTTGTCGACGCGCTGCGCGAGTCGATCACCCGGGCCCGTCTGGTGCATGCCGACCAGCGTCGCGAGACCTCGCGCACCCAGGTCGTCGACGGCGGAGTGGTCAGCGAGAAGTGGATTCCGGTCCGCCGGGTGGGGCTCTACGTGCCCGGCGGTAATGCGGTCTATCCGTCGTCGGTGATCATGAATGTGGTCCCGGCGCAGGCGGCCGGCGTCGGTTCCCTCGTCATCGCCTCGCCGCCGCAGAAGGAATTCGGCGGCTGGCCGCACCCGACGATTCTCGCTGCGTGCGCGCTGCTCGGTGTCGATGAGGTCTGGGCGGTCGGCGGAGCGCAGGGCATCGCGCTGCTGACCTACGGCGGCCGCGATTCCGACGGCGATTCGGCCGGCGCGATACTCGATCCGGTCGATCTCATCACCGGTCCGGGCAACATCTACGTGACCGCCGCCAAGCGTCTGTGCCGCGGCGTCGTCGGTATCGACTCCGAGGCCGGCCCCACCGAGATCGCCATTCTCGCCGACGACAGCGCCGATCCGGGCATCCTCGCCTCCGACCTGATCAGTCAGGCCGAGCACGACGTTCTCGCCGCATCAGTGCTCGTGACCGACAGCGTCGAACTCGCCGACGCGGTGGACGTAGCACTGGAAGCGCAGGTGGCAGCGACCAAGCACCGCGAACGGGTGAGCACCGCCCTGTCCGGCAAGCAGTCCGGGATCGTGCTCGTCGACGACCTGGAGGCCGGGTTGGCGGTGGTCGACGCCTACGCCGCCGAACACCTGGAGATCCAGACCCGGGATGCGGCGACGGTTGCCGACCGGGTCACCAACGCGGGTGCGATCTTCGTCGGACCCTATGCGCCGGTGAGTCTCGGCGACTACTGCGCCGGATCGAATCACGTTCTGCCGACCTCGGGTTCGGCCCGGTTCGCCTCCGGTCTGTCGGTTCAGACGTTCCTCAGGGGCGTGCATGTCATCGACTACGACGAGGCCGCCCTGCGTGACGTCGCCGACAAGGTCGTCACCCTCGCCGACGCCGAAGACCTGCCAGGCCACGGTGACGCCATCAAGCAGCGCTTTGTCGCCTCGGGAGCGTCATGAGCGCACTCACGAGTCGTGGCGGACCGGGCAGTCGGATCACCGTCGACGATCTGCCGTTGCGCGAGAATCTGCGTGGGAAAAGTGCTTATGGCGCACCGCAACTGAAGGTGCCGGTGGTGTTGAACACCAACGAGAACCCGCACCCGCCGTCGGCGGCGCTGGTCGCCGACATCGCCGAGTCCACCCGGCAGGCGGCGGTGGAGCTGCACCGTTATCCCGACCGGGATGCGGTCGCGCTGCGCACCGACCTCGCCCACTACCTCACCGAGGCCACCGGGGTGGAGCTGTCTCCGGAGAATCTCTGGGCGGCAAACGGTTCCAACGAGATCCTGCAGCAGCTACTGCAGGCCTTCGGTGGTCCGGGCCGTAGTGCGCTCGGCTTTGTGCCGTCCTATTCGATGCACCCGATCATCTCCGACGGCACCGACACGACGTGGCTGCACGCCGTGCGTGCCTCGGACTTCTCCCTCGACGTCGACTACGCGGTGGCCGAGGTGAGCAATCGTCGGCCCGACGTGGTGTTCGTGACCTCGCCGAACAACCCCACCGGCGGGTCGATCCCCAACGATGCGCTGCGCGCCATCATCGAGGCGGCGCCGGGAATCGTCATCGTCGACGAGGCCTATGGCGAGTTCTCCGAACAGCCCAGCGCGGTCGAGCTGATCGACGAGTATCCGACGAAGGTCGTCGTCAGCCGGACGATGAGCAAGGCGTTCGCCTTTGCCGGCGGGCGCCTCGGCTACCTCGCGGCCGCGCCGGCCATCGTCGATGCACTGCAGCTCGTGCGCCTCCCGTACCACCTGTCGGTGCTGACACAGGCTGCCGCACGCGCAGCCCTGCGTCACCGCGACGACACCCTCGCCGGGGTGGCCGCCATCATCGCCGAACGCAAGCGCGTCGCAGCGCGACTGGCCGACATCGGCTATCGCGTGGTGGACTCCGACGCGAACTTCCTGCTGTTCGGGCGGTTCCGTGACGCTCCGGCCAGTTGGCAGCGCTATCTCGACTCCGGCGTGTTGATCCGAGACGTCGGTATCGGCGGCCACCTCCGTGTCACGATCGGCCTCGCACCGGAGAACGACGCCTTCCTCGACGTCAGCGCCACGCTGGCGGCCACAGATCTGGAGAATGGGTAAGTGACCACCGCAGCACCGCGCATCGCGCGGGTCGAACGAACCACCCGCGAATCGTCGATCACCGTCGAGATCAACCTCGACGGCACCGGCGTCACCGCCATCTCCACCGGTATCGCGTTCTTCGACCACATGCTCACCGCCTTCGGTCAGCACGGCAGTTTCGACCTCACCGTCGAGGCGAAGGGCGACGTGGAGGTCGAGGGACACCACACCATCGAGGACACCGCAATCGTCCTGGGTCAGGCACTCGGTCAGGCGTTGGGTGACAAGAAGGGCATCCGCCGGTTCGGTGACTGCTTCATCCCCATGGACGAGACGCTTGCGCACGCCGTGGTCGACGTCTCCGGACGGCCTTACTGTGTGCACACCGGCGAACCGGAGCACCTGCTCACCGCCGTGATCGGTGGTTACCCCGGGGTGCCGTATTCGACGGTGATCAACCGCCACGTCTTCGAATCCATCGCCCTCAACGCCCGGATCGCGCTGCACGTGCGGGTCCTCTACGGTCGCGACCAGCACCACATCACCGAGGCCGAGTTCAAGGCGGTCGCCCGGGCGTTGCGGGCGGCGACCGAACCCGATCCGCGTGTGAGTGGCGTGCCGTCGACGAAGGGTGCGCTGTGATCGTGGCGCTGACGAAAAACACCCCAGAAAAGCGCCCGGCAGCAGCCGGTCGCGCACATCATGTCGACGGCGGCGCCCAGGAGGGTGGCTTTCTGGGGCGCATTTCCGGGACCACGGGGGTGACCCGGTGAGCGGCACGCCTGAGGTGACGATCCTCGACTACGGTTCGGGCAACCTGCGGTCGGCGCAGCGAGCACTCGAACGGGCCGGCGCCACGGTGACCGTCACCGCCGACCGGGACGCGGCAACCGACTGCGACGGCCTCGTCGTGCCCGGCGTCGGCGCCTTCGCCGCCTGCATCGAGGGTCTACGCGCGGTGAAGGGCCACCGGATCATCGACCGGCGGCTGGCCGGTGGTCGTCCGGTACTCGGCATCTGTGTCGGCATGCAGATCCTGTTCGAGCGGGGCGTGGAGTTCGGGGTCGAGGCGGACGGCTGCGGGGAGTGGCCCGGAACCGTCAGCCAACTGCCCGCTCCGGTGTTGCCCCACATGGGCTGGAACACCGTCAAGGCCGCCGAGGGTTCGCTGCTGTTCGACGGGCTCGACGCCGACACCCGCTTCTATTTCGTGCACTCCTACGCGGCGCAGACCTGGGAGATGGACAACGTCGGCTCACCACTCGCGGCCGCGAAACTGACGTGGGCCGAACACGGCGGTCCCTTCCTGGCCGCCGTGGAGAACGGGGCTCTGGCCGCCACCCAGTTCCATCCCGAGAAGTCCGGCGACGCCGGCGCGCATCTGCTGCGCAACTGGGTCCGGTCACTGACATGAGCCTCGGCGACACCCGGTTCTCCTACGGCAAGCTGGTGCTGTACTCGCTCGGCGCCGGCGTGCTGGTCCTGGTGGTGTCGATCCCCGTCATCCTGCTCATCGCGCAGTGGTCGCCGATCGCCGGGCTCGTCGTGGCGCTGATCGCCGTGTTGGCGATGATCGCGGTCATCGGTACCGTGTCTCGCCGGATCATCGCGACCGCCGAGCGCGAGATCCTGGCCGCCCGCGCCGCCGATCCGGCCCAACCGCCGCACCCCCCACATCCGACAGACAGGAACTCCTCCACCGATGGGTAACACCCTTGAACTCCTCCCGGCCGTCGACGTCGCCGACGGACAGGCCGTCCGCCTCGTCCAGGGTGCAGCCGGCTCCGAGACCTCCTACGGCTCGCCCCGGGAGGCGGCCCTGGCCTGGCAGACCGACGGCGCCGAGTGGATTCACCTCGTCGACCTCGACGCCGCGTTCGGGCGTGGCAACAACCGCGAACTGCTCGCCGACGTCGTCGGCGAACTGGACGTCAAGGTCGAGCTCTCCGGCGGCATCCGCGACGACGACTCGCTCGCCGCGGCGCTCGGAACCGGTTGCACGCGCGTCAATCTGGGCACCGCGGCGCTCGAGAACCCGGACTGGTGTGCACGCGCCATCGAACGCTACGGCGACAAGATCGCGGTCGGTCTGGATGTCATCCGCGAGGGCGAGTCGTATCGACTGCGTGGCCGCGGCTGGGTGACCGACGGCGGCGATCTGTGGGAGGTGTTGACCCGCCTCGACCGCGACGGCTGCGCCCGCTATGTGGTCACCGACGTCTCCAAGGACGGCACCCTGGGCGGTCCCAACCTGGATCTGCTGGCCGAGGTCGCCGCCGCCACGTCGGCGCCGATCGTCGCCTCGGGCGGCGTCTCCGCGCTCGACGACCTCGTCGCCATCGCCGGGCTCGTCGATCGAGGTGTCGAGGGCGCGATCGTCGGCAAGGCGCTCTATGCCGGCCGGTTCACCCTCCCCGAGGCCCTCACGGCCGTCGACGGGATCTGATGGATCCCTCCCGCCTGCTCGACGTCGCGAGCACGATCCTCGATTCGGTCGCCGACGAGTTCGTCGCCGGTCTCGGTGCGCCCAGCGCGGTCGCCAAGGGAGCGACGGACTTCGCGACCCAGGTCGACCTGGACCTCGAGCGTCGCATCAGCGCCGAACTGGCCGAACGCACACAGATCCCCGTGCACGGGGAGGAGTTCGGCGGACCACCGATCACCGAGGGCCCGGTCTGGGTGCTCGACCCGGTGGACGGTACCTACAACTACTCGACCGGTTTTCCGCTGACCGGCATCCTTCTGGGGCTGCTCGTCGACGGCGAACCCGTGCTCGGCCTCACCTGGCTCCCGCTGCTGAAACGGCGCTTCGCCGGACATGTCGACGGCCCCCTGTACGTCGACGGTGAGCCGGTCGGTGCCCTCGCGCCGATCGACCTCGAGTCGGCGGTGATCGGGTATGGGCCGTTCAATGCGGCAGCGCAGGGACGCTACCCGGGTGCACGCCGCGTGGATGTGCTCCGGGCACTGAGTTCTCGGGTTGCGCGGCTGCGGATGACCGGCAGCACCGGTGTCGACATGGCCTACACCGCCGCCGGGATCTTCGGCGGCGCGATCGCGTTCGGCCGCCACGCCTGGGACAACGCTGCAGGGGCGGCGCTCATCCGGGCTGCCGGAGGAGTGGCGACCGACCTGGGGGGAACGCCGTGGACCGCGAGGTCGACCTCGTTGGTCACCGGGGCACCCGGGTTACACGACGAATTGATGGCGGTCATCGGCGACGTGGTCGGCGACGAGTGGGATTCGAGACCCGCGCGGTCCGCGCGCCCAGACAACTCCGGAGGTAGGTCATGACGGTGGCGGTACGGGTCATTCCCTGCCTGGACGTGGATGACGGTCGTGTCGTCAAGGGCGTCAACTTCCAGAACCTGCGGGATGCCGGCGACCCGGTCGAACTCGCCGCCCGGTATGACCGGGAGGGCGCCGACGAACTCACCTTCCTCGACGTCACCGCATCGAGTTCGGGCCGCGCCACGATGATCGACGTCGTCAAACGCACCGCCGACCAGATCTTCATCCCGCTCACCGTCGGCGGTGGTATCCGCACCGTCGAGGACGTCGACACGATGCTGCGGGCCGGCGCCGACAAGGTGAGCGTGAACACCGCGGCCATCGCACGCCCGGACGTCCTCGCCGAGATGAGTCGTCGATTCGGTTCGCAGTGCATCGTCCTGTCGGTGGATGCGCGCACGGTGCCCGACGGCGACACCCCGACACCGTCGGGGTGGGAGGTCACCACCCATGGAGGCAGACAGGGCACCGGCATCGACGCGATCGAGTGGGCCGAGCGCGGTCAGGAGCTCGGGGTGGGCGAGATCCTGCTCAACTCCATGGACGCCGACGGCACCAAGCGAGGTTTCGACCTGCGGATGCTGGCCGCGGTCCGGTCGGCGGTCACCGTACCGGTGATCGCCAGCGGTGGCGCCGGGGCGCTCGGCGACTTCGCGCCTGCGGTGGAGGCCGGCGCCGACGCCGTCCTGGCCGCGTCGGTCTTCCACTTCGGCGAGCTGACCATTCCCGACGTCAAGGCCGCGATGGCGGCGGAAGGGATCACGGTGCGCTGATGGCCCTCGACCCCGACTTGGCCGCACGGCTGAAGCGAAACGACGACGGACTGTTCGCTGCAATCGCGCAAGAGCGGTCCACCGGAACGGTGCTCATGATGGCGTGGATGGACGACGCCGCGCTGGAGGCCACCCTGGCGACCCGACAGGCGACGTACTACTCACGGTCCCGACAGCAGTACTGGGTCAAGGGGGAGACCAGCGGCCACACCCAGTACGTCCATGACGTACGTCTCGACTGCGACGGTGACACCGTCCTGCTCGTCGTCGATCAGGTGGGCGCCGCCTGCCACACCGGAAATCACAGCTGCTTCGACACCCCGTCGCTGTTTGAGGGTGAGGCGGTTGCCGACGAGCTCCCCGACGATGAGAACGTGACATAGAAAGGCGGTGACGGCAGGAATGCCCTTGATCCAGATTTCGCAGACACCCGGCCTGTCCGACCGGGTCAAGCGCGAGACCATCGCGGCGGTGACCGAGGCCTACGCGAAGGCCACCGGCAAGAACCCCGATTCCGTCTGGGTGACCATCACCGAGGTACCGCGACAGCAGTGGGGCGTCGGCGGCGAGCCACTGGGATGAGCGCCACCACCACAACGCTCGAGGAGTTCCTCGACCTGGCCGCCGATCACCGGGTGGTGCCGGTGACCCGCAAGGTACTCGCGGACTCCGAGACGCCGCTGTCGGCATACCGCAAACTCGCCGGCGACCGCGAGGGGACCTTCCTGCTGGAATCCGCGGAGAACGGGCGCTCCTGGTCGCGTTGGTCGTTCATCGGTGCGCGCTCACCGTCGGCCCTGACCGTCGTCGACGGCCAGGCGCGATGGTGGGGAGAAGTGCCCAACGGTGCACCCGACGGCGGGGACCCGCTCGAGGCCCTCGCCGAATCCCTGCGCCTGCTGGCCACGGACCCGTTCCCGGACATGCCGCCACTCACCGGTGGATTCGTCGGGTTCTTCGCCTATGACATGGTGCGGCGCCTGGAGCGTCTGCCGGAGACCACGGTCGACGACCTCGGTCTGCCCGACATGATGATGCTGCTGGCGACCGACCTCGCCGCAGTCGATCACCACGAGGGCACGATCACCCTGATCGCCAATGCGGTGAACTGGGACGGCTCCGCCGATCGGGTCGAGGAGGCCTACGCCGACGCCGTCGCGCGGCTGGATCGCATGACCGAAGCCCTCGCCGCGCCGGCCCCGTCGACCGTGTCGCATTTCGACCGGCCGGCACCGGAGTACCGCTCGCAACGCACGCTCGCCGAATACGGCGAGATCGTCCGGGATCTGGTGGGCGAGATCGAGGCGGGCGAAGCCTTCCAGGTGGTGCCGTCGCAGCGCTTCGAGATGCAGACCGATGCCGACCCCATCGACGTGTACCGCGTGCTGCGCGCCTCCAACCCGAGTCCGTACATGTACCTGCTCCGGATGCCGGGCGTCGAGGACGGCGACACCGATCCGTCCGGGAGTGCTCGTGCCGGGCGTGGCCCCTTCACCATCGTCGGCAGCAGTCCGGAGGCGCTGGTGACGGTCCAGGATCGTGTCGCCACGACGCACCCCATCGCGGGCACCCGCTGGCGCGGCAAGACCGAGGAAGAAGACCAGCTCCTCGCCAAGGGCCTGGTCGAGGACGAGAAGGAGAACGCCGAGCACCTGATGCTCGTCGATCTCGGCCGCAACGACCTGGGACGGGTCTGCCGCCCCGGCACCGTGAAGGTCAGCGACTACCGGCACGTCGAGCGGTACAGCCACGTGATGCACCTGGTGTCGACGGTCTCCGGCACCCTGCGCGACGACCAGACCGCACTCGACGCCGTCACGGCGTGCTTTCCGGCCGGCACCCTCACCGGGGCGCCGAAGGTTCGGGCGATGCAACTCATCGACGAGCAGGAACTGACCCGGCGGGGTGTGTACGGCGGCATCGTCGGATATCTGGACTTCGCCGGTGACGCCGACACCGCCATCGCCATCCGCACCGCGCTGATGGCCGACGGCAGTGCGTTCGTCCAGGCCGGTGGCGGGGTCGTCGCCGACAGTGAGCCCGAGTACGAGTACAACGAGGCCCGCAACAAGGCGACCGCGGTGCTCAATGCGGTCGCGGCGGCCGCGACGATGCGACGCGTCGGCGTGGACGATCCGGTCGGGCACGATCCAAGCGCGGACCAGACGGTCGGGGAGGCCGGCAGCCGATGACCGATTCCACACCGGATGGTCCCGCACCGTCGGGCCCGATTCCGTCCGGTTCGTCGCCGTCGCGCATGGATCCGGAAGCCGCGACCAAGGCGTTCCTGCGTCGCCGGCAGATCATCGCCGCCGTCCTGCTGGCGCTGTGCGCGCTGGCCCTGTGGTCGGCCTCCCGGCTGGTCTGGTGCCACGTCCTGGCGTCGGACGGGCTGGCGCCACCGCGCACCTTCGACGTCAGGGGCTCGGACTGGAGCCCGTGGCTGACCCCGCTCGCGCTGGCCCTGCTGGCGGCCATCCTCGCCGCGTTCTCGGTTCGCGGATGGGGTCTGCGCATCATCGCGCTGCTGGTCGCCGTCGCGGGCGTGGTTTCTGCGGTGCCGGCGATCTCGCTGCTGACCGGCGGTGCCGACTCGGGTTACGCGTCGAATGCCGCCGACATCCCGGGACGGTTCCAGGTCCTGCTCATCACCACGAACTCGTGGGCGGCCGTGGTGGTCCTCATCGGTTCACTGTGCGCGGTGCTGGCCGGGGTGTTGTTGCTCCGGGTCGCCGGGGGTGCGACCGGGATGTCGTCGAAGTATCAGACGCCGGGCGCCCGTCGCGAGGAGCTCGAGCGACAGATCTTCGCCGAACACGAGCAGCGCAAGGCGGCCGACGCCGAGGGCGCCACCGGCCACGCGGGCGACACGGCCGAACCACCCGCCGACACTTCCGCGCGTAACGAAGGTCCGGTCGCGAACGAACGGATGATGTGGGATGCCCTCGACACCGGCATCGATCCCACCGATGTCGACGACGACGGCAGGCCCGGTGGGACCGTCCCCGACGACGACGAAGGGCGTCGCTGAGCGACGAACCCGACCTCAGCTCGAAACGGGCCGCGGTCTACCCTGAGAACACAACGAACACCGAAAGGGGGCCAACGGTCGTGAGTATGCCGACAGTCCTCGACTCCATCATCGACGGAGTCAGAGCTGATGTGGCCGCGCGCGAAGCCGTGGTCGATTACGCGGCGGTCAAAGCCGCGTCCGCGAAGGCCCCCGCACCCAAGGACGCGATGGAGGCGCTACGCCAGCCCGGCATCGGCGTCATCGCCGAGGTCAAGCGAGCCAGCCCCTCCAAGGGAGATCTCGCCACCATCGGCGACCCGGCCGAGCTGGCCAGTGCCTACGAGGCCGGCGGTGCCCGCATCATCAGTGTCCTCACCGAGGAACGCCGGTTCCGTGGTTCCCTCGCGGACCTCGACAGCGTGCGCGCCGCGGTGAACATCCCGGTGTTGCGCAAGGACTTCATCGTGGGGCCCTACCAGATCCACGAGGCCCGGGCCCATGGCGCCGACGTCATCCTGCTGATCGTGGCAGCGCTGGAACAGAACGTGCTCGCCTCCCTGCTCGACCGCACCGAGAGCCTCGGGATGACCGCACTGGTGGAGGTGCACACCGAGGAGGAGGCCAACCGGGCACTCGAGGCCGGCGCTTCGGTCGTCGGCGTGAACGCACGCAACCTCAAGACCCTCGAGGTCGACCGCGACTGCTTTGCTCGAATCGCCCCCGGACTGCCCACCAAGGTGATCCGGGTGGCCGAATCCGGTGTCCGCGGCACGGCCGATCTGCTGGCCTACGCCGGCGCCGGTGCGGACGCGGTGCTGGTCGGGGAGGGACTGGTCACCAGTGGCGACCCGCGCGCGGCCGTGTCCGAGCTGGTCACCGCGGGGACCCACCCGTCCTGCCCCAAACCGGTTCGCTGACGGACATCTCCGCCCGACCAACCCGATGAGCGACGACAAGAGACCGTGACCTCCCATACCGACACCTCAGAGACCTCTTATCCGGCGGCGAGCGTGGGGCTCACCACCCGGACATCGATCGAGCCCGACGAAGGCGGCCACTTCGGCGTCTACGGCGGGCGCCACGTGCCCGAAGCGCTGATGGCCGTGATCGACGAGGTCACCACGACCTATCAGAAGCTCCGCCGCGACGACGACTATCTCGCCGAGCTCGACCGCCTCCAACGCGACTACACCGGGCGGCCGTCGCCCCTGTACGAAGCGAAGCGACTGCGTGAATCAGCTGGCGGCGCAAGGATTTTCCTCAAGCGCGAAGACCTCAACCACACGGGCTCGCACAAGATCAACAATGTCCTCGGCCAGGCGCTCCTGGCCCAGCGGATGGGCAAGTCGCGTGTGATCGCCGAGACCGGTGCCGGTCAACACGGCGTGGCGACGGCCACCGCGTGTGCACTGCTCGGCCTCGAATGCGTGGTCTACATGGGTCGGGTCGACACCGATCGGCAGGCGCTCAACGTCGCCCGCATGCGGCTGCTCGGCGCCGACGTGATCGCCGTCGACAACGGCTCGGCCACCCTCAAGGACGCCATCAACGAAGCGATGCGCGACTGGGTGACCAACGCGCACAACACCTATTACTGCTTCGGTACCGCCGCAGGGCCGCACCCGTTCCCGGCGATGGTCCGAGACCTGCAGAAGGTCATCGGACTCGAGGCCCGTGTCCAGATCCTCGAGCAGGCCGGGCGGCTACCGGACGCGGTCGTCGCCTGTATCGGCGGCGGGTCCAACGCGATCGGCATCTTCCACCCGTTCATCGACGACACCGGCGTCCGGCTGGTCGGCTACGAGGCGGCGGGTGACGGAGTGGATACCGGCCGGCACGCGGCCACGTTCACCGGCGGCACGCCGGGCGCCTTCCAGGGCGCCTACTCTTATCTGCTGCAGGACGAGGACGGCCAGACGATCGAGTCCCACTCGATCTCGGCGGGCCTCGACTACCCGGGCGTCGGCCCCGAACACGCCTACCTCAAGGACATCGGTCGCGCCGAGTACTACCCGATCACCGACACCGAGGCCATGGATGCGCTGGCGCTGCTGAGCCGCCGCGAGGGCATCATCCCCGCCATCGAGTCGGCCCATGCGGTCGCCGGTGCACTCAAGCTCGGGCAGGAACTCGGCGACGGCTCCGTCATCGTGGTGAGCCTGTCCGGCCGCGGCGACAAGGACGTCGACACCGCCGCCGAATGGTTCGGGTTGTTCGACAAGCCGCCGTCACAAGACGAGGCGGCCGCCGGCGGCGAGCAGACCGGGGAGCCCGTATGAGCGACGCAGCGACCGCGACCATCACCCACACCGCTCCGTCGAAACTCGGACCGACCTTCGAACGCTGCCGAGCCGACGGCCACAGCGCGCTGATCGGGTACCTTCCGGTCGGGTACCCCACCGTGGAGAAATCGGTGGAGTTCTTCCGGGCCATGGTGTCGGCCGGGTGCGACATCATCGAGGTCGGTGTGCCGTACTCCGATCCGGTGATGGACGGGCCCACCATCCAGGAGGCCGCCGACACCGCGCTGGGTAATGGTGTGCGCGTGCGGGACGTGTTCACCGCCGTGCAGGCGATCACCGACGCCGGTGGGCAGGCGGTGGTGATGAGCTACTGGAATCCGGTCCTGCAATACGGTGTCGATCGCTTCGCCCGGGATCTGGCCAACGCGGGCGGCGCGGGCATGATCACCCCCAACCTCATCCCCGAGGAGGGCGCCGCCTGGCACGCCGCGTCCGACGAACACGACCTCGACCGGATCTACCTGGTCGCGCCGTCGTCGACCAACGAGAGGTTGGCGATGACCGTCGACGCGTCGCGCGGATTCATCTATGCGGCCTCCACCATGGGTGTCACCGGCGCCCGTGACGCGGTGTCCGATGCCGCCCCGGAGCTGTGTGCACGGGTCCGTGCCCATTCGGACATTCCCATCGGCGTTGGCCTCGGCGTGCGCAACGGTGCGCAGGCCGCCGAGATCGCCGCGTATGCCGACGGCGTGATCGTCGGCTCTGCGCTGGTGAGCGCGGCGAAGTCAGGCGTCGGCGACCTGACCGCGCTGGTGGAGGACCTCGCCGCCGGAGTGCGGTCGCCGGCTCCTGCGGCCTCGTAGTGCGGGGTGGCAGCGGTCGTCGGCACGTCGGTTAGGGTGGCACCGTGACGGTGCCGACACCCATGGCTGGGCCGACGATCCTGGCCTACATCCCCAGTCCTCCGCAGGGCGTGTGGCACGTCGGGCCGCTGCCGCTCCGTGCTTATGCGCTCTGCATCATCGTCGGTATCGTCATCGCGGTCTTCTGGGGCAATCACCGGTGGAAGGCGCGCGGCGGACAAGAGGGTGAGGTCCTCGACGTCGCGATCTGGGCCGTCCCGTTCGGCCTCGTCGGTGGGCGCCTCTATCACGTCGCCACCGATTGGCAGACGTATTTCGGGGACGGTCCCAAAGAGCCGATCGATGCACTCAAGATCTGGGACGGCGGTCTGGGGATCTGGGGTGCGGTGTTGCTCGGCGCGCTCGGTGCCTGGATCGGTGCCCGCCGCCACGGCATCAAGCTGCCCCCGTTCGGAGATGCCCTCGCGCCGGCGATCTTGCTCGCCCAGGCCATCGGACGACTGGGGAACTACTTCAATCAGGAGTTGTACGGGCGCGAGACCAGCGTGCCGTGGGGTCTCGAGATCTATGAACGCGTCGACCCGAACGGTTACGCCGACCCCGGCCTGATCTCAGGCACCTCCAACGGCCACGTGGTGGCGATCGTGCACCCGACATTTCTCTACGAACTGCTGTGGAACGTCCTGGTCGTGATCCTGCTCGTCGTCCTCGACCGCCGCTTCCGGATCGGACACGGGCGACTGTTCGCGCTGTACGTCGCCGGTTACTGTGTCGGGCGGTTCGGTGTCGAACTCATGCGGTCCGACCCGGCCACCCACATTTTCGGCACCCGCATCAACGTGTTCACCGCGATCCTGGTGTTCGCGTGTGCGGCAGCGTACTTCGTGCTCGCGCCGAAGGGTCGTGAGCAGGGACTGGAGATCTATCACCCCGAGCGGGCCGAGGAGCTCGAGGAGCTGGGGGTGGTGGGCTACGTCGACGATGGCGCCGCCCATGTCCGGGTCGGACTCCCCGCAGATGACGACGACGCGCCGAGTCCCGCCGAGGCCGCGCTCGCGGCGGCCATCGCTCGTCACACGCCTCGCACCGACGACGGTGAGCCGGTGATCTCGGAGACCACCTCCGACGACTGGGTTCTCGAATCCGAGGTCACGCGCGACGGAACCCCCGACGTCACCGACGGAACCCTGGATGTCGCCGACGGAACCCCCGACGTCACCGACGGAACCTCGGATGTCGCCGACGGAACCTCGGATGTCGCCGACGGAACCTCGGATGTCGCCGACGGAACCTCGGATGTCGCCGACGGAACCCCCGATGTCGCCGACGGAACCCCCGATGTCGCCGACGGAACCCCCGATGTCGCCGACGGAACCCCCGATGTCGCCGACGGAACCCCCGACGACGCCGACGGCACCCCCGACGACGCCGACGGCACCCCCGACGACGCCGACAGCGACACCTCTCGCTGACCGAGTCGGCTTGCGTCGCACGGCGAGGGCCGGTTACCCCACTCGCGGCTCGATCCAGCCTCGGCCGATCCGACGCGGGTTCGATCCGACATTGATCACAGCAGAGAAGACGGCGTCGCCGGATTCAGTCGGATAAGGTTATGTTTCGCGGTGTGCGGGGTCAGCCCAACCGATCCGACACCGGCACTGCTCCACGGGCCAGCGCTGTCCCTGAGGACATTGCGATTCGTCAGCGAGTCGAGTGGAGGTTCGAGATGTTGTTTTCTGCATTGCCGGCCAAACAGGGCCTGTATGACCCCGCCGCCGAGGTGGATTCGTGCGGCGTCGCCATGGTGGCCGACGTCTACGGCCGACGATCGCACTCGATCGTCGCCGACGGCCTACTGGCATTGGAGAATCTCGAACACCGCGGCGCGGCCGGAGCCGAGGCCAACAGTGGCGATGGCGCGGGCATCCTGATCCAGCTGCCGCATGAACTGCTTCGCGCGGTCGTCGATTTCGACCTTCCCGAACCCACTTCGAGCGGTGCGAACACCTACGCCGCCGGGACATGCTTTCTACCTGCGGATCCGACGCTGCGTGAGAGCGCCATCGCCCGCGTGACCGATCTGGCCGACACCGAAGGTGTCACGATCCTCGGCTGGCGCGAACTCCCGGTCGATCCCGTGCGCGCCGACGTCGGCGAGACGGCGTTGGGCTGTATGCCCTACATGATGCAGCTCTTCGTCACCGTCGATCCCGCGCCAGGAGGCGAGCGGATCGGCGGGCTCGACCTCGACCGCTACATCTATCCGTTCCGCAAGCAGGCCGAACGCGTCACCGCGGAGATCGAAGAGGCCGGGACCGGTCTGTATTTCCCGTCGCTGTCGAGCCGGACGATCGTCTACAAGGGCATGCTCACCACGATGCAGCTGCCGCTCTACTACGACGACCTGCGTGATGACCGTTGCTTCAGCGCCATCGCCATCGTGCATTCCCGGTTCTCCACCAACACCTTTCCGTCGTGGCCGCTGGCTCACCCGTTCCGGTTCGTCGCACACAACGGCGAGATCAACACGGTCCGGGGCAACCGCAACCGGATGCGTGCCCGTGAGGCCCTCCTGCAGACCGATCTCATCCCGGGCGACCTCAAGCGCGCCTTCCCCATCTGCACCCCGGAGGCCTCGGACTCGGCATCGCTCGACGAGGTCCTCGAACTGCTCCACCTCGGCGGCCGCAGCGTGCCGCACGCGGTGATGCTGATGGTCCCGGAGGCGTGGGAGAACGTCCCGGACATGGACCCGAAACGCCGAGCGTTCCTGCAGTTCAACGCGTCGATGATGGAGGCGTGGGACGGGCCGGCATGTGTCACGTTCACCGACGGCACCGTCGTCGGCGCCGTGCTCGACCGCAACGGCCTGCGCCCCGGCCGCTGGTGGCAGACCCGCGACGGCCGGGTGATCCTCGCGTCGGAAGCCGGCGTCCTCGACGTCCCCGTCGACGACGTCATCTCCAAGGGACGGCTCGAGCCCGGCCGGATGTTCCTGGTGGACACCAAGCAGGGACGGATCATCCCCGACGAGGAGATCAAGGGCGACCTCATCGGCGAGGAACCCTACGACGAATGGCTGCACGCGGGCCTGCTCGACATCGCCACACTGCCCAGCCGCCCCGTGTACAAGCCGAACCACGACACCGTCGTGCGCCGACAGTTGTCGTTCGGCTACACCGAAGAGGACATGCGGGTCCTGCTCACCCCGATGGCCGCCTCCGGTTACGAACCGCTCGGGTCGATGGGCACCGATACCCCGGTCGCCGTGTTGTCGAAGCGTTCCCGACTGCTCTACGACTATTTCGTCGAACTGTTCGCGCAGGTCACCAACCCGCCGCTGGACGCCATCCGCGAAGAGATCGTCACCTCGATGGCGCGTGTGATGGGGCCGGAGCAGAACCTGCTCGACCCGTCCGCCGCGTCGTGCCGACAGATCCTGCTGCACTGGCCCGTCATCGACAACGCCGATCTCGCCAAGCTCGTACACATCAACGACGACGGGGACAACCCGGGCCTGTCGGCCAAGGTGCTCCACGGCCTCTACGAGGTCGCCGACGGCGGTCCGGGGCTGGCGGCCGCCCTCGAGGATCTTCGGATGCGGGCCAGCCAGGCCATCGCCGAAGGACACACCACACTGGTGATCTCGACGCGCCACACCGATCGCGACCACGCCCCGATACCGTCGCTGCTCGCGACGTCGGCGGTTCATCACCACCTCGTGCGGACCAAGGAGCGCACGAAGGTCGCGCTGGTCGTCGAGTCCGGCGACGCCCGCGAGGTGCACCACATCGCATTGCTCATCAGCTTCGGTGCGGCAGCGGTCAATCCCTATCTGGCACTCGAGTCGATCGAGGATCTCATCGCGGAAGGCGAACTCACCGGGGTCACCCCGTCGAAGGCGAGCCGCAACTACCTCGAGGCACTCGGCAAGGGTGTCCTCAAGGTGATGAGCAAGATGGGCATCTCGACCATCAGCTCCTATACCGGTGCACAGGCCTTCGAAGCGGTCGGGCTGTCGTCGGCTGTGGTCAAGGAATACTTCACCCGGACGGTGTCGCGGATCGAGGGCGTCGGTCTCGACGAACTCGCCGAGGAGGTCCGGATCCGTCACCATCGGGCCTTCCCGGAGAACGCGACCGAACAGGTCTACCGTCGACTCGACGTCGGCGGTGAGTACCAGTACCGCCGTGAGGGCGAGCTCCACCTGTTCACGCCCGAGACGATCTTCCTGCTGCAGCATGCGACCAAGACCGGTCAGGCCGAAGTGTTCCAGCGGTACTCCGACGAGGTCGACAAACTCTCCCGCGAGGGCGGCACGCTGCGCGGGCTGTTCGACTTCGACCTGTCCGCGCGCGACCCGATCCCGCTCGACGAGGTCGAGCCGGTCGAGGCGATCATGACAAGGTTCAACACCGGGGCGATGAGCTATGGCTCGATCTCGGCGGAAGCCCACGAGACGATCGCGATCGCCATGAACCGGATCGGCGGCCGATCCAACTCCGGTGAGGGCGGCGAGGATGTCGACCGTCTCTACGACCCTCAGCGCCGCAGCGCCGTGAAGCAGGTGGCATCCGGACGATTCGGCGTCACCAGCGACTACCTGATCAATGCCACCGACATCCAGATCAAGATGGCGCAGGGCGCGAAACCCGGTGAGGGTGGCCAGCTCCCGGCCTACAAGGTGTACCCGTGGATCGCCAAGACACGGCACTCGACACCGGGTGTGGCCCTCATCTCGCCACCGCCGCATCACGACATCTACTCGATCGAGGACCTGGCCCAGCTGATCCATGATCTGAAGAACGCCAATTCCGATGCCCGTATCCACGTCAAGCTCGTGAGCGCGGTCGGTGTCGGGACGGTCGCGACCGGTGTTTCCAAGGCCCACGCCGACGTCGTGCTCATCTCCGGGCACGACGGCGGGACCGGTGCGTCGCCGCTGACATCGTTGAAGCACGCCGGCACCCCATGGGAGATCGGACTCGCCGACGCGCAGCAGACGCTGATGCTCAACGGTCTACGTGACCGCATCACCGTTCAGTGCGACGGCGCCCTTCGCACCGGCCGCGACGTCATCATGGCCGCGCTGCTCGGTGCCGAGGAGTACGGCTTCTCCACCGCGCCGCTCATCGTCACCGGCTGCATCATGATGCGGGTCTGCCACCTCGACACCTGCCCGGTCGGAGTGGCCACACAGAACCCGCAGTTGCGCGCCCGGTTCACCGGCCAGGCCGACCACGTGGTGAATTTCTTCCGGTTCGTCGCCGAGGACGTCCGGAAACATCTGGCCCAGCTCGGCTACCGGACCCTCGACGAGGCGATCGGCCAGTCGCAGCGGCTGCACACCGCGGAGGCCGTCGCGCACTGGAAGAGCAAGGGCCTCGACCTGACACCGATCTTCCGCAAGTTCGAGGACAAGGGCCCGACCCGCCGGGTGCGGGGCCAGGACCACGGACTCGACCGTGCGCTGGATCAGACCCTCATCCAGCTCGCCGAAGGTGCACTCGAGGACGCGCACCCGGTCACCCTGGAACTGCCGGTGCGCAACGTGAACCGCACGGTCGGCACCCTGCTCGGGTCCGAGGTGACCCGACGCTACGGCGCGGAGGGTCTTGCCGACGACACCATCGTGGTGAACCTGACCGGGTCGGCCGGACAATCGCTGGGCGCGTTCCTGCCGCCGGGAATCACGATCAAGCTGTCCGGCGACACCAACGACTACGTCGGGAAGGGGCTGTGTGGCGGCCGGATCGTCGTCGCACCCGACCCGGACGCATGGTTCATCGCCGAGGACCAGGTCATCGCCGGCAACACCATCCTCTACGGCGCGACGTCGGGCGAGGTGTTCCTGCGGGGACGTGTCGGCGAGCGATTCTCTGTGCGTAACTCGGGCGCAACCGCGGTGGTCGAGGGTGTGGGCGACCACGCCTGCGAATACATGACCGGTGGGCGGGTCATCATCCTCGGACCCACCGGGCGCAACCTCGCGGCGGGGATGTCCGGCGGTATCGCATTCGTCTACGACCTCGATCCGGCCAAGGTGAACAAGGCGATGGTCGAGTTGCTGCGACCCGATCCCGACGACCTGCAGTTCCTGCGCGACACGATCACCACCCACACCGAACTCACCGGTTCGGCGATCGGTGCCTCGATGCTCGCCGACTGGCCGCGGCGATGCCTGGCTTTCACCAAGGTGATGCCCACCGATTACAAACGAGTACTCGACGCCGCTCGCATGGCCGAAGCCGAAGGGCGCGATGTCGATTCAGCGATCATGGAGGCGGCTCGTGGCTGATCCACGCGGTTTTCTGGACATCTCGAAGAAGGAAGCGAAGTACCGGCCCATCGCCGAGCGGGTGCAGGACTGGGGTGACGTCTACGCCCATCCGGAGAATCCACTGAAGGAGCTGGCAGAGGTCTCCGAGCAGGGCCGTCGGTGCATGGACTGCGGCATTCCGTTCTGCCACTCCGGCACCGCGGGATGCCCGCTGGGCAATCTGATCCCGGAGTGGAACGACCTCGTCCGTCGCGGACGGTGGGACGCGGCCAGCGCCCGGTTGCACGCCACCAACAACTTCCCGGAGTTCACCGGTTTGGTGTGCCCGGCGCCGTGCGAGGCGGCCTGCGTGCTGTCCATCTCCGAGCAGACCACCGGCGGCGCCGTCACGATCAAACGGATCGAGAAGACGATCGCCCACGAATCCTGGGCGGAGGGCATCATCGGTCCCGAACCGCCGGCTTCGCGCTCGGGGAAGTCGGTCGGCGTCGTCGGCTCGGGGCCGGCCGGGCTGGCCGCGGCCCAGCAGCTCACCCGCGCCGGACACGATGTGACCGTCTACGAACGCGACGATCGGATCGGCGGGCTGCTGCGCTACGGGATCCCCGAATACAAACTGCCCAAGTCCGACATCGACCGCCGGGTCGCGCAGATGCGGGCCGAGGGAACCGAGTTCGTCACCAGCTGTGATGTCGGCACCGACATGTCGGTGGAGGAGCTGCGCTCACACCACGACGCGATCGTCCTCGCGATCGGTGCGATGGAGGCGCGCGACAACCCGGTGCCGGGTCGCGACCTCAATGGTGTGTACCTCGCGATGGAGCATCTCGTCCCGGCGAACAAGGAGTGTGAGGGGGACGGTCCGTCGCCCATCACTGCCGCGGGCAAACATGTGGTGATCATCGGCGGCGGCGACACGGGCGCCGACTGCCTGGGGACCGCGCACCGTCAGGGCGCGGCGTCGGTGGTGCAACTCGACTACAACCCGGCGTTGCCGCTCGACCGGGACGACAGCCGGTCGCCGTGGCCCACCTGGCCGTTGGTCATGCGGGAGTCGTCGGCGCACGCCGAGGGCGGCGAACGCAAATATGAGGTCGCGGTGCAGCGCTTCGTCGGCGACGCGGACGGCAACGTGACCACGATGGTCCTCGCCGAGGTCGAGGTCACCCGCGAACCCGATGGCCGCCGGGTCGTGACCCCGGTCGGCGACGAGTTCGAGATCCCTTGCGAGATGGCGTTGTTCGCGATCGGTTTCGCCGGAGTGAGGGGTGGTCCGCTCCTGGCCGATCTGGACATCGAACCGAACCGCCGCGGATCGCTGTCCTGCGGCAGCGACTGGCAGACCGACGCGCCCGGAGTGTTCGTGTGTGGAGACGCGCATCGCGGGGCATCGTTGGTCGTGTGGGCCATCGCTGAGGGGCGTTCGACGGCACGCGCGGTCGACGAGTTCCTCATGGGGGAGTCCGACCTGCCGTCACCAGTGCGACCGGCGGCGTTGCCGCTCTCGGTTCGCTGAGTACCTTCTCAACGAGACGTGGCGGACAGGTGACCATTCGTCACCGGGATAGAGATGCCGCACCAACGGGACTAAGGTGAACACAGTGACACGGCGAACAAAGATTGTCTGCACCCTCGGCCCGGCCACAAGTTCCGACGAGAAGCTCAAGGAACTCGTCGAAGCAGGAATGGATGTGGCACGGCTGAACTTCAGCCACGGGTCCCACGACGACCACAAGGCGGTGTACGACCGGGTTCGAAAGGCTGGCGACGCCACGGAGAAGGCGGTCGGCATCCTCGCCGACCTGCAGGGACCGAAGATCCGTCTGGGCAAGTTCCGTGACGACGGAGCTCTCAACGGCGAGGTCATGTGGGAGACCGGTGACGAGGTCCGCATCACCGTCGACGACATCGAGGGCACCCACGATCGGGTGTCGACCACGTACAAGAAGCTCGCCGAGGACGCATCGTCCGGCGACCGCCTGCTCGTCGACGACGGCAAGGTCGGATTGCGGGTGACCGGCGTCGAGGGCAACGACGTGGTGTGCGCCGTCACCGAAGGCGGACCCGTGAGCAACAACAAGGGCCTGTCCCTGCCCGGCATGAACGTGTCGGTGCCCGCGATGTCGGAGAAGGACATCGCCGACCTGGAGTTCGCCCTGAAACTCGGGGTGGACATGATCGCGCTGTCGTTCGTGCGCAGTCCCGCCGACATCGAACTCGTCCATGAGGTGATGGACCGGGTCGGGCGACGTATCCCGGTGATCGCGAAGCTGGAGAAGCCGGAGGCGATCGAGAACCTCGAGGCCATCGTGCTCGCGTTCGACGCGATCATGGTCGCCCGTGGTGACCTCGGTGTGGAGTTGCCGCTCGAGCAGGTCCCGCTCGTGCAGAAACGTGCCATCCAGATGGCGCGGGAGAACGCGAAGCCGGTGATCGTCGCAACCCAGATGCTGGATTCGATGATCGAGAATTCACGGCCGACCCGTGCCGAGGCCTCCGACGTCGCCAACGCGGTGCTCGACGGCGCCGACGCGGTGATGCTCTCCGGCGAGACGTCGGTGGGCAAGTGGCCGATCGAGTCGGTGCGCACGATGGACAAGATCGCACAGGCCGTGGAGGCCGGGCCCCGCGATGTCCCGCCGCTCTCGCATGTTCCGCGGACCAAGCGCGGCATCATCTCGTATGCGGCGCGTGACATCGGGGAACGCCTGGAGGTCAAGGCGCTCGTCGCGTTCACCCAGTCCGGTGACACGGTCCGCCGGTTGGCGCGCCTGCATTCGCGGCTGCCGTTGCTCGCGTTCACGCCGACACAGGCGGTGCGCAGTCAGCTCGCATTGAGCTGGGGCACAGAGACATTCATCGTCGATCACGTCGACACCACCGACAGCATGATCGATCAGGTCGACCATCAACTGCTCCGGATCGGTCGTCTCGAAGAGGGAGATGTCGTGGTGATCGTGGCCGGCGCTCCCCCCGGGACCGTCGGATCCACCAACATGATCCACGTCCACCGGATCGGCGAGCAGGACCACTGACGCCATTCCGCGGAGGAGCTCGCGACCCGGTCCTGAGTCGCGAGTCAGCGCGCGGTTTCCCGCCCCGGTCCCTGTGGAGCCCGCGAACGGAGTGAGCGTGCGGTTTCCCGCCCGGTCCCTGTGGAGCCCGCGAACGGAGTGAGCGCGGGGTTTCCCGCCCGGTCCCTGTGGAGCCCGCGAACGGAGTGAGCGCGGGGTTTCCCGCCCGGTCCCTGAGGAGCCCGCGAACGGAGTGAGCGCGGGGTTTCCCGCCCGGTCCCTGTGGAGCCCGCGAACGGAGTGAGCGCGGGGTTTCCCGCCCGGTCCCTGTGGAGCCCGCGAACGGAGTGAGCGTGCGTCACGGTACGCCCAGCATGGGCATTCGCTTGGAGGTGGAAGTCCTCCGGAGGGGAAGGTGGTTTAACTCTTAGTCGAGGGCAACTGCGTCATCGTGAGGTGGGGTGGGAAGGAAGCCGGAGACGAAATCCTGCACCGAGGTATACGAATCGCATGTGAGGCATGCCGGTTGGGGTGAGTCAGCCGTGTGTGATGAAGCCCGTTCCACCGAAACGGCTGGTGTGTATATGCGGCGGTTGTAGGAGGACAGTGGATGTTCTTATCTGGGGAGGTCTGTCTTGGTGCGTCGGCGAGGGTTGTCGGAGCACGGCTGTCCGGGAGGGCGGTCGGTGACGGGGCAGAAGTCAGCAGAGGTCGTAGTACCAGTGGGAATCGGGTGTGCTGGGAAGGGCTGAACGTTGGGAATTGATGGTGTGAAGCAGTGTTTCTCGGAGGGTGCGGTGATCGCAGCCAACCCCGTGGTGGGGCAGACGAAAGGGGTTGAGCGGTGAATCCGCGAGAGCCGTCGTCTGTGCGTAGTGACCGTCCGGCGGATGCTGGGGAGGACCTCAGGGGCAGCGATGATTTGTGGGGGCAGGTGTTTGACTCGCAGAATCTGGCTGCCGCGGTGAGACGTGTCGAACGTAACAAGGGCGCGCCTGGTGTCGACGGGATCAGCACGGATCAGTTACGTGGCTGGTGCGCTGAGCATTGGGGTGAGGTTCGTGCGGCGTTGGATGCGGGTACCTATCGGCCGTCGCCGGTGCGTCAGGTGATGATTCCCAAACCTGATGGTGGGCAGCGGAAGTTGGGGGTACCGACGGTGTTGGATCGGTTGATCCAGCAGGCTGTCGCGCAAGTGTTGGTCCCGGTGTTTGATCCGGGGTTCGCCGAGGTCTCGTATGGGTTTCGGCCGGGCAGAAGCGCTCATGATGCGGTGAAAGTCGCTCGTCTGCTCATCGAGCAGGGTTATGCGTGGGTGGTCGAGGTGGATCTCGATGCGTTTTTTGATCGGGTCAATCACGACATGCTGATGTCGCGGGTTGCGCGGAAAGTCCAGGATAAGCGGCTACTCAGGCTGATCCGTGCCTATGTGCAGGCGGGGATCATGGTAGACGGTGTGCGGCATCCGTCGGCGCAGGGCACCCCGCAGGGGTCGCCGTTGTCGCCGTTGTTGTCGAATATCATGCTCGATGATTTCGATCAGGAGATGTGGGCGCGGGGGCATCGGTTTGTCCGCTACGCCGACGATATCCGGATCTTTGTGAAATCCGAGCGGGCTGCCGAACGGGTGCTCGTATCGAGCACGGTGTTGCTGGAGAAGCGGTTGAAGTTGAGGGTGAACCGCAGTAAGTCCTCGATCCATCCGGCGTTGGCAGCAACGTTGTTGGGGTTCGCGTTCTTTCTGCGTGACGGGGCGTTCGAGATTCGGGTGGCGCCTACGGCGTGGGCCCGGATGTTGGCGCGGGTCCGCGCGTTGACGTCGCGGACGTGGAGTGTGTCGATGGGTTTCCGGATCATGCGGCTCAACCAGTACATCCGAGGGTGGATGGGGTATTTTCGCCTCGCCACGACACCGGGAAAGTTTCGCGGACTCGATGGCCGGCTGAGGCGACGGTTACGGCAGATCCGTTGGGTGGAATGGAAGGGTGGCCATACCCGGGCCGCGCAGTTGCAGGCTCTGGGTATCGCGGCTCGCGAGGCTCAGCGCTGGGGCCACAGCAGTCTCGGGTATTGGCATGTGGCCGACACCTTCCTCAACCTGGCACTACCCAACAGCTACTGGCAACGCCAGGGGTTGCTCACCTTTCACCAGGCCTGGACCCGATTTCACTGACCCAGCGAACCGCCGTATGCGAGACCCGCACGTACGGTGGTGTGAGAGGAGGGCCGGGAAACCCGGCCCTCCTACTCGATAAGGGCCCTTCGTGACGGCCCTCCGCAGGCTCCGGGCCTCCTCAGGGATCGGTGCGTGACGGCCCTCCGCAGGCTCCGGGCCTCCTCAGGGATCGGTGGGGACGGCCCTCCGCAGGCTCCGGGCCTCCTCAGGGATCGGTGGTAGGGAGCGGGGGTAGGGATCGGCAGTTGATCTCGTCCGCAAGCCGCGCGCGGTGATCGGAAGCATACGGAATAGGGTGTGCTGTCATGACCGAACAATCCGGAGATCTCGGTAAGCTGCTCGCGCTCTTGGATGTGGAACGCCAGGGTGAGGATCTGTTCATCGGGCACCACCCGGAGCAGAAGACCGCTCGGACATTCGGTGGGCAGCTGCTGGCCCAGGGCGTGGTGGCCGCGTCGCGCACCATCACACGGGGGAATCCCCCGATTCACGCCCTGCACGCGCACTTCATCCGCGGTGGGGACGTGGGCAAGCCGTTGGAATATCACGTCGCCCGGTTCCGGGACGGGAAAGCGTTCGCGAACCGTCAGGTCACCGCGATCCAGGACGGCGCCGAGGTGTTCACGATGCTCGTCGCATTCCAGGACAACACCGCCGGGCTCGAGCATGCCGTGGAGATCCCGCAGGTGCCCTATCCGGAGGAGTTGCCGCCTCTCGGTGAGCATTTCAAGGGCTATGAGGACCGGATCGCCACCTTCGTCAACGCGATGCACCCGATCGACATCCGATTCGCGAACGACCCGACCTGGAAGATGCGGGACGCGGGGGAGAAGCTCAAGGACAACCGGGTGTGGATGAAGACCGACGGCGCCATGCCCGACGACCCGATCCTGCATGTGGCCGCCATGTGTTACGCGTCGGACACCACGGTGCTCGACTCGGTGATCACGACACACGGCCTGTCGTGGGGCATCGACCGATTGTTCGCCGCGACCGTCAACCATTCGATGTGGTTTCATCGCGACTTCCGGTTCGACGACTGGATGCTCTACGCCACCCGTTCGCCCGTCGCGTCGGGGTCGCGCGGTATGGGTTCGGGGCGATTCTGGAATCGCGACGGCACTCTCGCCACCTCCGTCGTCCAGGAGGCGCTGATCAAGTACTTCCCGCCGAAGAGTTGACCCGTAGCGGTTCTGGGAGATCGGCTTTGGCGACGATGGCACACTGGTCGGCATGACCTCAGCCCCGCATCCCCGGCCTGAAGGTTCACCTCGGGCGCCCGGGCAGCCCGAGTACTGGCTGCAGTCCGGCCAGATGCTGCCCAAGCGCACCTGGCAGCACAGCACGCGCTCGCCGATCATCATGCTCAGCTCGTTGGCCGGGCTGGCGTTGGCCGCTGTCGCGGTCGTGGCATTGCTGGTGGGAGTCCTGAACCGGTCCTCGTTCACCGCGCAGGGCGTCGTGGTCTGCCCGACCGCACAGACGCAGGTGCTGCAGGTCGGTCCGGGAACTCCTGTCCGTATCTTCGACGAGACCGGCGACGAACTGTCCACAACCGCGCTCGGCCAACGGCGCAGCGGCGACGACGGGCGCTGCGAGATGCCGTTCAGCGCGAAGGATGTTCCCGCAGGTCGAGGCGGTTACATCGTCCGGGTCGGAGATGTGTTCCAGGAGACCGTTTCCGAAACTGCACTGGGCGACGGCGCAGTGCTTCGGCCCCTCGGATAGCTCCCGGTGCGTTGTCGGGTGCGACGACCTCCACCGGGTTAGACTTCTGCGACTCATAATCGGCGGAGCCGTGCGTCTGCAGAGGGGGCTGGATGGAGTACAGCATCGACTGGGCCAACGAGATCTGGGCCTCGTTGAAGTGGCTGGCAATCGTCTTCGCGATCTGCATGGTGGGACTGCTGGTCGTCGGGTTCCTGCTGGCGCGCCTGACCCGGTGGGGACGGCAATTCTGGAGTGTGACCGGCGACTTCTTCACCGGCCGCGAGACCCGGGTGATGGCCTGGGGCTTCATCGTGGCCCTGCTGTTCTTCTCACTGTTCGGCGTTCGATTGTCGGTGCTGTTCTCCTACTTCAGCAACGACCTTTACACCTCGTTCCAGACGGTTGCCCAGGGTCTCGCCGGGCAAGGACCCGAAGGGCAGTCCGTACTCGAGGCGGGCAAGTCCGGATTCTGGCATTCGATGACGGTGTTCGGCATCCTCGCGACGATCCACGTCGTCCGCACACTGCTCGAGCTCTACGTCGGCAGCGCCTTCGAGATCAAATGGCGGTGGTGGCTCACTGAGAGTGCCGCCGGGAACTGGATGAACGGCCGCGCCTTCTACCGCAATCGCTTCGTCGATCTGAGCTCGGGGCGCAAGGACGCCGGTATCCAGCCGGGCGTGGACAACCCCGACCAGCGCATCGAATCCGATATCACCAACCTCGCATCGTCGAGTCGCTCGCTCATCTTCAGCTCGGGCGGATCGTCGACCAATGGCGTGATTCCAGCGATCGTCACGATCGTGTCCTTCACCAAGATCCTGTGGGACCTGTCGGGACCGATGACACTGGGGGGCGTCGAGATCCCGCGTCTGATGGTCTGGTTGGTGTTCATGTATGTGCTCATCGCCACTGTCGTCGCGTTCTGGGTCGGACGCCCCCTGATCCGCTTGAACTTCCTGCGCGAGCGACTCACCGCCAACTTCCGCTACGCCCTGGTGCGTGTCCGCGACGGTGCCGAGAACGTCGCGTTCTACCGCGGCGAGGGAGTGGAGCACCGCGGTCTCATGACACGTTTCCGGTCCGTCGTCGACAATTTCTGGCAGATCGTCTACCGGATGCTGAAGTTCGTCGGGTGGAATTTCAGCGTCACGCAGTTGTCGGTGGTGTTTCCATATCTGGTGCAGGCCCCCCGATTCTTCGCGGGCTCCATCCAGCTCGGCGACATGACGCAGACCGCGAGCGCATTCGGAAACGTTCACGACGCGCTGTCCTTCTTTCGCAATTCCTACGACGATTTCGCTTCGTTGCGGGCATCGATCATTCGACTGGACGGACTCGAGGTAGCCGATTCGAAGTCGCGGAAGTTGCCGCAGATCGCGACTGCCGATCAGGATCGAGCTGTTCGCCTGGCCAACGTGTCGATCACTACGCCGGACGGCGACGACCTGATCAGGAGCCTGGATCTGTCCCTGGCTCCCGGTGATGCGCTCGTCGTCAAGGGCCGGTCGGGAGCCGGTAAGACCACCTTGCTGCGCGGGCTGGCGGGCCTGTGGCCATTCGTCGACGGCGAGTTCACGCGTCCAGCCGGTAACCGGACCCTGTTCCTGACCCAGATCCCGTATATCCCGCTGGGCGACCTTCGAACTGTCGTGGCATATCCGGCGTCGCCGGACGATCTCGGCGACGAGGCCATACAGGCGGCACTGCGACGCGTCTTCCTGCCCCACCTTGTCGACCGCCTCGATGAGGAGCAGGACTGGGCCAAGGTCCTCTCACCCGGCGAACAGCAGCGTGTGGCGTTCGCCCGTGTCCTCCTGACGCGTCCCGAAGTGGTGTTCATGGACGAGGCGACCTCCGCGGTCGACGAAGGGCTCGAGTACTCGCTGTACACGCTCATCCGCGAGGAACTACCCGACACGATCCTGGTGTCGGTCAGCCACCGCAGCACCACCGATCAGCATCACACCGAGGTGCTGGAACTGACCGGCGGCGGTGCATGGGAAGTGCGTCCGGTCGGCGTCTGACGTCGACGTATTCCGCTGCTGGATCGGTCCTCGGACAGCATTCTTTACCATTTCATTACCAATCTCGCGGATCGATCCTCCCGACGCTGATCAGTCGGTACTGTGATCCCGACCACACCGTCGGGACGAGCGAGGACACCGGTCATGGCGCAGACAGAACTGATCACTTTTCCGCACGAGAGCGGAGTGGGAGTGGCTACGCTCCCCGAGGCCTTCCAACAATCGATCACCATCCGGCCGGACGACGTGGCACTGCGGACCGTCGGCGGCATCCAGGAGATCACCTGGACGGAGTACGGACGCCGCGTGGAGGCGATCGCACGAGGCCTGGCCGGGCTGGGCGTCGGACCCGGGGACACCGTCGGCATCATGCTGACAAATCGTCCCGAGTTCCACCTCGTCGACACGGCGGCCCTTCATCTGGGTGCGGTGCCGTTCTCCATCTACAACACCAGTTCGCCCGAGCAGATCGAGTACCTCTTCGCCAACGCCGAGAACGCGGTGGTCATCACCGAGCAGGTGCTGCTTCCGGTGATCCGCGCCGCGCACACCGCCGTGACCACCACCATCGTCGTCGACGGTGTCGCAGGCGACGCGGTGTCCCTGGCGGACCTGGAACAGACCCCGGCGCCCGACGGATTCGACTTCGAGGCGTCCTGGCGGGCCGTCCGGCCGGAGGACCTGGCCACGATCATCTACACGTCGGGCACCACCGGGCCGCCCAAAGGTGTGGAGATCACCCACCGCAACATCATCGCCGAGCTCGTCGCGCTCGAGGAACACGTCGAGGCGGGTTTCGGTGACCGGGTCATCTCCTATCTCCCCGCAGCCCACATTGCCGATCGTGTGTCCTCGCATGCCGCGAACATGGTGCGGGGCATCCAGGTGACCACCGTCGCGGACCCACGGGAGATCGCGGCGGCACTGCCCGAAGTGCACCCGACGTTTTTCTTCGGTGTCCCACGGGTCTGGCAGAAGATCCGTGCCGGCATCGAGGCGAAGATGGCAGGCGAGACGAGCCCGGTGAAGAAGAACCTTGCGTCGTGGGCTCTCGGCGCCGGCGCGGCATCGGCGAAGGCCCACATGGCCGGACGAGGCGACGGGTTGGTCGGCGGCGTCCAGCACGGGCTCGCCGACAAACTGGTGTTGCACAAGATCCGCGAGGCGATCGGGATGGACCAGATCACGTTCGCCGGCTCCGGGGCCGCGGCGATCCCACCGGAGGTGTTGCAGTTCTTCCTCGGGCTGGGGGTGCCGGTTCTCGAGGTGTGGGGGATGTCGGAGACGACGGGTGTCTCGACGATGACCACATCGGAGAACCTCAAGATCGGCACGGTCGGCAAACCGGTGGCCGGGGTGGAGGTGAAACTCGCCGACGACGGCGAGCTGCTGATCCGGGGACCCGTGGTGATGCGTGGCTACCGTAAGCAGCCCGACAAGACCGCGGAGACGATCGACGCCGACGGCTGGCTCGCGACCGGCGACATCGCCACCATCGACGATGACGGCAATGTCACGATCGTCGATCGCAAGAAGGAACTCATCATCAACGAGGCCGGTAAGAACATGTCGCCCACCAACATCGAGAACGCCATGAAGGCGGCGTCGTCGCTGATCGGGCAGGTGGTGGCGATCGGCGATGCGAGACCCTTCATCTCGGCCCTGGTTGTGCTCGACCCGGATGCCGCCGCCGCCCGTGCGAAGATGCTCAACATGCCCGACGCGGACATCGCCACGCTGTCGGGCCATCAGTCGGTCGTCGAGGAGGTGGTCACCGCTATCCGCGAAGGAAACGGCAAACTGTCTCGGGTGGAGCAGATCAAGCGGTTCACCATCGTGCCGGCGGCCTGGGATCCGGGCGGCGACGAGCTGACGCCGACGATGAAGTTGCGCCGCAAGCCGATCGCGTCGAAGTACGCCGACCACATCGTTGAGATGTACCACGACACACCTTCCGCCGAGGTCATCGACCTCCGCTAGCGTCCTGCGCGTCGGTCGATGTGCCGATGGCCCAACCCCAGATCACCAGCCACACGGTCATCCCGCCGACCTGAATCCGTTGGGCCAGGCCCAATCGGTAGTCACCGGGAAGGTTGTCGGCGACGAGCATCCAGACAGTGGCCAGAGAAAGGATGACCAGGATGACCGTCCCGACGACTCGCAACGCGGGCCACCAGCCGTCGCGGCGTGCTGCGATCGTCGCCGCGACCATGGCCGTGAAGATCGAGAACACCGCGAGAGTGCTGGTCAGCGCGTGAATGTGGTGAAGCTGGGGAAGTAGGCCGCTGGGTTCGTTCGGGCAGTGGGGATCGACTCCCGGTATGCATTCGATGGGCGAGAGTGCGTCGGCGATGGTCGACGCACCGAAGGTGAACAGGGCGACTGTTGCTGTGACCGCAGGGAACCCGCGAAACCGAGGTCGGGGAACGAGCATGACGGCGGCGGCGAGCATGGCGGCGCAGGCGCTGATCACGTCGCCTGCGACGTACACGGCCCGGTGCGGCCGGTGCGCGGCGTCGAGCTCGCTGAGGAAACTGTTCAGGGGGTCGAGCGGAGTGGACCAGAAGAACTCGAGAACCCAGGATGAATAGCAGATTCCGGCGACTGCGACCAACAGGCCGGCGGTGATCACGCGGACCGTCGGCCGATGGGCGGGTGTTGTCGGCACCGGATGAGCCTACCGACGACCCGATCGGGTGGTGGCGAAGAGTCAGGACGCGACACAACGACCCGTGATCACACTACGATCAACTCGGACGGTTGTGACCCGACGCTCGTTTGTCGCTCTTTGTCGGGGCCGATCGGCCACCCCCTGTCAATCGCGACGCAGCGAGGAATGCCGAATGACCGAAGAATCCGTCCAGGAGCTCGGGCCCATCGATTATGTGGTTCTGGAGTGGCCCGACAAGCAGCCCAGTGGTGAGGCGATCCCGTACCTGATCGACCTCGTCGAACGGGGCATCATCCGTATCATCGACCTGGCTTTCGTGATGAAGGAAGCCGACGGGACCATCACGGAGATCGAGATCGACCGCCTCGGCGCGGAGTTCGCCGTCCTCGAGGGTGCCTCGGCGAATCTCCTCGAGACCGATGACATCGCCGAAGCGGCATCGGTTCTGGAGCCGGGCACCGCGGCTGCGGTCATCGTGTATGAAAACGCCTGGGCGGCACCGTTTGCCGCGGCGCTGAGGCGTAACGGCGCCCAGATGGTCGCCACCGGCCGGATCCCGTTCGAGGACATCGTCGAAGCTCTCGACCGATCCGAGGCCTGAGCTCGACGAAGACCTCGGACGGACATCGTCACACAGCCGTCATCACCCCGTAAGGAGAATCTCAATGCCCGGACTCATCCGCGCCGCCGCTCGTACCGCCGTCATCGCCGGAACCGCGACGTCGGTCAGCAACCGTGTATCGCGCCGACAGGCGAACCGTTGGGCGCAACAGGAATACGATAATCAGCAGCGTTATGCCCAGCCTGCCCCGGCCCCCGCGCCCGTGGCGGCTCCGGCTCCCGCCGCGGCTCCCCAACAGGACACCATCGAGCAGCTCAAGGAACTCGGTGCGCTCTATCAGCAGGGCATCTTGACCGAGCAGGAGTTCGCAGCGCAGAAGGCGAAGCTGCTCGGCAGCTGACCGTCACGGATCCGGAGATCCCGCGGCCGCCGTGTCCGGGGCGCCCAGTTCGGCGCCCGGGACACGGGGCAGCCGCCGTGCGATCACCAGGCCGAGAGCGGCCAGGAAGACGGCGAACAGGATCGACTTCTTGATGGACATGATCTGCGCGTCGAGGTAGTGCTGGACGAGCGAATCGGCCTCGGCGGCGGCGATCCCGTGCTGCTCGACGATCGCGTCGAGATCATCCTTGCTCAGGATGTCGATGCCGTCGGCCGACGCTTCGGCGATCTGGGTTTTGGTCTGCTGCGAGATGTTCGGATCGGCTTGCGCCGCTTCGTTGAAGCCCGCACTGAGTGATGCGATGAGCAACGCGCCCAGCATGGCGACCCCGACCGAGGTACCGATGTTCTGGGCCGTCCCCTGCAACCCGCCCGCCTCGCCCCGGTCCGAGTCGCCCACCGACGACATGATGACGTTGCCCAACTGTGAGGCGATGAAACCGAATCCGGCTCCGAACACAGCCATGCCCCCGGCGAACACCACGCTGTCCAACTGGGGTTCGATCGTCGTGATCAACAAGCACGACCCGACGATGACCAGGACGAGGCCGATGTTGACCATCCGGTGCGGGGATTGTGTCGCGGCGAGTTTCGGGCTCGAGAACGCCGCTATCAGCATCGCCACCGACATCGGTGCCAGTTTCAGGCCCGTCTCGAACGCGTTCTGCAACAAGACGTACTGCAGGTAGATCGGGATCACGAAGAACATGCCGCCGATGATCGCCTGCTGGGCGATCAGCATCACCAGGCCATTGCGCAATTGGAGGGTGCGCAGCAGGGGCGGATGCATCAACGGAACCCGCCCGGCGGAGATGACATGACGTTCCCAGTCGATGAAGCCGATCAGGATGAAGATCCCCGCGGCGATCATGAACGGAACGATCGAGAAGCCGAACGGCGTGATCTCGGTGCCGGCGATGGTCAACGCCCCGGACGGCCGGATGAACCCCCACGTCCCGGCTTTCAGCAGCGCGAGGACGACCAGCCCCAGGCCCAATGCGGAGAGGAAGGTACCGATCCAGTCCAGGCGGCGCGACGTCGACACGGCGGTGTCGGCGATGGCACGTACGCACAGGATGATCACCACACAGACGACCGTCTCCGCCGCGAAGACGACTCGCCACGTGAGGGTCTCGGTGACCCAGCCGCCGATGAGCGGGCCGGCTGCCGCGCCGGCCGCGGCGATGCCACCCAACGCGCCGTACGCGGTGGCCCGATCCTTGCCGTCGTAGTTGGTGGCGGTGAGCGAGATGATGGCCGGCATCACCAACACCGCACCGGCGCCTTCCACGAACGACCACCCGAACAACAGGACTCCGATGTTGGGACTGAAGGCCGTGATGAGCGAGCCCAATCCGTAGACGAGCAATCCGACCGAGAACACCCGGCGCCGTCCGAAGATGTCGCCGAGACGTCCGCCGAACAACATGAACGAACCCATCACCAGGGTGTAGAGCGTGATCGCCAACTGCACCTGGGTGATGGTCGTATCGAGGTCGACGACGACACTCGATACCGAAACGTTCATCACGGTCGTGTCGAGCACCATGATGAACTGAGCTGCACACAGAATGATCAGAACGCCCCAGCGTCGCACCCGGTAAGAGTATGTCGTGCCGACCGAGATCGTCGGGTTTCGATCCGGCGAATCACGGGTAACCGAGCCCCGTTCTGTCCATAGTGGAGTCAGGAGCCGTGCGGTTACCGGACACCGGTTTCGGCGACAAGGCTCCAGACGACGAAAGACGAGAGGAGTCCATGATGGCACTCGACGACGAGGACATCACCACCTCCAGCGGTGGCGGAGAAGGCGTCGCGGATGGCGGTTCGAATCCGGGCGGGCATGACGGCGGCGCCGATGGCACGGCCGACTCCGGAGAAGGTCCGGCCGACGGTGGTTCGAATCCGGACGGACACGACGGGGGCGCGGACGGGTCTGCCGGCGAGGGGCCGGCCGATGGCGGCTCGAACCCCGGTGGGCACGACGGAGGCGCCGACGGCACGGCGTGAGGGCCGCGCCACGCTGGGCCGACTGATATCCGGCGACCCCGACTCGTTCGCACGAGATCATTGGGGTCGCCGGCCGATGCTCAGCCGCGCCGAGTCGTTGCCCCGTGACTTCGGTGACCTGTTGTCGCCCGATACGGTCGACGAACTCCTCACCCGGCGGGGCGTACGCACCCCTTTCATCCGGATGGCCAAGGAGGGTGTCCTCCTGGGCCGGGATTGCTTCGCCGGGTCCGCCGGCTTCGGTTCCGAGATCGGCGACCAGGTCGATTCGGCAAAGGTTCTCGCACAGTTCGCCGACGGATCGACGATCGTGCTACAGGGTCTGCATCGGCTGTGGCCGCCGGTGATCGACTTCGTCCGCGGGATGGTCGACGCGCTCGGTCATCCGGTCCAGGCCAACGCCTACATCACTCCACCGGGCAGCCGGGGTTTCGATGCGCACTACGACGTGCATGACGTCTTCGTCCTGCAGGTGAGCGGGCCGAAGAGCTGGACCATCCACGAGCCGGTGCACCGGGATCCGCTCGCCGGCACGTCGTGGACGTCTCATCGAGGCGCCATCGACGACCGGGTGTGCGAAGCGCCGGTCATCGACACCGTGCTCTCGCCCGGCGACGCCCTGTACCTCCCGCGGGGCTGGATCCACTCCGCGCGCTCGATGGGGGAGACGTCGATTCACCTCACCATCGGGGTCGCGGCGGTCACGAAGTATGACGTGCTCCGCGCGCTGGTCGAGCAGCTTGCCGAGATCGACTGTCTGCGGGCGCCGCTGCCGATACCGCTGGACCTGGGCGACCCTGACGCGACGTCGGCGGTCGTGGCGACCACTTTGTCCGAGGTGGTCGACGTGATCCGTACTGCGCCAGACGATCTGGGGCATCGCGCCGCCGCCCGACTGACCAACTGGTTCGCGGATCGCACGCGGCCGGACCCGGTCAGGCCGCTGGCGACAACGGACGCGATCAGGGCCCTGGACGCGTCCACGCCGGTGCGTTGGCGACATGGCCTGATCGCACAGGTGAACCGTGGCTCCGATCGCGTCGACCTACGACTTGCCGATCGCACGATCAGCTTTCCCGGATGCTGCGCGCCCGCCGTCGACGCCGTCTATCGCGGGGCCCTCGTCACCGCAGACACCGTGCCCGGCCTCGACGCCGCCGACGGGCTGGTGTTGCTCCGCCGGCTGCTGCGTGAGGCTGTGGTGGTGCTCGCGGATTCTGCGCCGTCGGAGCACCTATGACCGATCGTCGACCGTGTAGCGACGAAGCCCGGGACCGCGACGATCCGATGTACGGCACCGCGTCGGCCGGCGCGCGCTGGGTGCTGCTCGAGTTGTCCGGCCCCTGGGGGCCGTCGGTCTTTCTGCAGTCGCCCAAGATCATCGAGCCCGGGTTGGGGCGCGCCATCGTGCGTCGGGTGGAGGCCGAAGGCATGCGGATCGTCGCGATCCGCAGACCGGGACGACGTCCGCAGACGCCTCGGTGGCGCTGGTACATCGCCGACGCCCGGCCCGGTTCGGAGACCATCCATCACGGCGAGGTGGCCGGTCCCGCGGATCTGCTCGACCTGTCACTCGATGGTTCCGATGGTGACGTCACCACGGAACCCGTCGTCGCGGTGTGCGCCCACGGTAAGCACGACCAATGTTGTGCCGTGCGGGGCCGGGCGGCGACCGCCGCGATCGCGGCGGCATTTCCGGACTGGACGTGGGAGTGCTCGCATCTCGGCGGGGACCGGTTCGCCGCGACGATGCTCGTCCTGCCACATGGACTGTGTTATGGCCGAGTCGATTCCGCCGCAGACCCGGCCGACCTGATCCGGTTGTACCGCGAGGGGCGGGTGGAGAATGCGCTCTTGCGGGGACGGACCTCGCTGCCGCACGCCGTCCAGGCCGCACAGCACTTCGTGCGGCAGCACACCGGCGACGATCGAATCGACACACTCGCCCCGAGCGATGTCCGGCGTGCCGATCACCGGATCCACGTCGTCCTCGACGGCGATGAGGGGAGCATCGAGGTCATTCTCGCCGAGCGACTCTCGGATCCCCTGCACTCGACGTGCGCGGCCGGCGTGGCCGGCCGCGTCCGCCAGTTCGTGCTCGAATCCCTGCGGATATGACCGTCAGGCCTTCGGCTTGGCCTCCACTGCGATGACCGGTGTTCCGACCGAGGTGTCGCCGTCGGCGATCTTCTCGACCGATGCGAACTTCTTCGTGTTCATCACGACGACCGGGGTGATGAGCGGATAGCCGGCCGCCTCGATCACCTTGCGGTCGAAGGTCACCAGCGGTGTGCCCGCCTCGACCTTCTGGCCGGCCTTGACCTTGACGTCGAATCCCTCACCCTTCAGTTGGACCGTGTCGATGCCGACGTGGATGAGCAACTCGATGCCCCCGTCGAGCACCAGCCCGAAGGCGTGTCCGGTCGGCTGGGCCGCCACGACCATGGCGTTGGCCGGAGCGAACACGGTGTCTCCCGACGGTTCGATCGCGACGCCGCCGCCCATGGTCCCCTTGGCGAACACCGGGTCCGGGACATCGCTCAGGGCCACGACCTTCCCGTCCAGCGGTGAGCCGATCTCGGTGACGACGCCCGTGGCCGTACTCGTCACCGCTGGTGCTTCCGCGGTGGCGGTGGCCGTGGCCGTTGCGGTGCCCGCGCCGGCGCTGCGCCGCTCGGCCTGCGCGATCGCGGCCGCCGCGGCGATCGCTTCGGCAGAATCGTCGATCGGGATCGCCCCGGCATGTTCCAGGCCGGCATCCCGCGCAGCCTCGAACTGCTGTTGCTGCTCGGGGGTGCGATAGCCCGACAACACCACGAGGATCATCGCGACGATGAACGCCGCCGCCACCGCGATGCCGTACAGGATGATGCTGTCGAAGGCCGGAATGGTCAGCAGGGAGGTGAACACGAAGGCGTTGGTGGTCACGCCGCCGCCGATACCGATGATGAGACCGCCTATGAAACAGCCGACGAGCATTCGTGGATAGATCCGTTTGAATCGCAGATGGATGCCGTAGAGCGATGGTTCGGAGATACCGCCGAGCAGACCGGCGGCCAGGGCTCCGGTCGCGGTTTGGCGCATCTGCATGTCGCGTTCCCGCCAGGCGATCAGCAGGACACCCGCGGTCGCACCGAAGCACGCGAAGTTCCACGCACCCATGGGGCCCTGGATGAAGTCGTAGCCGATCGTCTGGATGTTGAGCAGCATGATGGCGTTGATCGGCCAGTGCAGACCCAGCGGCACCATGAACGGATAGGCGAGTGGGATCACGATCGCGAAGATGAACGGCGAGAAGTCGTTGATCGACTTGAGGATGTCGGCCAGACCGGCGCCGACATAGACACCGATCGGCCCGATGATGAAGGCTGTCAGCGGGATCATGATCAGCATCGCGAGGAACGGGACGAAGATCAGCTGGACGTTCTCGGGGATGATCTTCTTGAGGCCCTTGTACAGCGGACCGAGCACCGCGGCCATCAGCAGCGGTGGGAAGACCTGCGAGCTGTAGTCGAACACCGTCAACGGGATGCCGAAGATGTCGACGGTGTTGACCTCGAACCCGAAGATCGTGTGCTGAGTGGACTGGTCCATGAGCGCGCTGAATCCCGGGAGCATCAGCACGGCCATGATCGCGAAGCCGACCCAGGGGTCCGCGTTCAGCTTCTTTGATGCGTTGTAGGCGATCATCAACGGCAGGAAGACGAACACACACTGCCAGCAGAGATTCACGAACTGCCACGACGGCGACAACTCGGTACGCGGATCGGCCCAGTTGCCGATCACGTCGAGCGTGCTCATCAACGACATGAAGGTGATGAACAGAGACGCGCCCAGCAGTGCGCCGAGAATCGGGCGGAACGAATCGGACAGGTATTCGAAGAGCGAGTCGAGCCAGGCCGACTTGCCCCGTGGCCCCTTCGCGCGTTCGGCTGCCTTGATCGCGGCGGCGGAGGTGGGACCGCCGCCCAGCCCCGGCAGCGCCATGATCTCGTTGTAAACCGTCTGCACGGCACCGCCGATGACGATCTGATAGCGGTCGCCCGCTTGCGGGACCGCCCCCATCACGCCGTCGATCGCCTCCAACGCATCTTGGTCGACGCCGGAGGCGTCGACCAACTGGAAGCGCAACCGTGTCGCGCAATGGGTGAGGCTTGCGATGTTGTCCGCGCCGCCGACGTTCTCGACGATTGCGGCAGCCGTATTGGTGGACATGACGCTCCCTACTAGAGTGCCCGTTCTTGAGTTGTTGAGTCTCAATACGGGCGTGTCCGACAAACACGCCCGGTGTGTCGGATCGTATCCCTCTGACTGCCCACACGGGTCCAGATCAGAAAGGAGATAGGCAACGGTGACCACCTGGTCCCCGTAGCGGCCCCTCATCGGGCACGACGAGCCGCGACAAAAGTGAGGCAGATGCCCCACGCGCCGGTGGCGGTCCCGGTTCGAGACTGACGTCATGAACATTCACACACCCCAGGGGGCGGTCGACGCCCTGTATGCAGACCCTGACCTTCCGAATGGACCCGACGAACGCTTCAGCGGCTACGGGGTGATGGGGATTCCCTTCGCCTCAGGCCACTACCTCGCGATGCGAGACATGCTCGCCAGCTCGATCGGACCGGCCTACACGACGATATGGCACCGGGACCCACACGGACACTGGACAATTCACACGAATGCTGCCCCAGAGGTGAGCTGCCCCCGTTATTTCGGCGCCGGTGCGACCGTGCAAACGGCCGGACGCATCGACGTGTCCTGGATCGATGAGTCCGTGCTCGACGTGACGCTCGAGGACGAGGTGTACTGGCGAATCGAGGTCTCCGCCTCGCCGGCGACAACCGTGATGACGGCGATGAGCTCTGCGATGCCCACCCGGGCGTGGACCAGCAGGACGGTGTTGGGGTCGATGGGACCGATGGCCGCCGTCATGCTGCGCTCGGGCCGGGTGCGTCTGTGCGGTCGCACGCCGAACGGGCAGACCTTCAAGGCCGCGCCGCTGCAGGTCTGGCGGGTGGCGGCGAGCTCGGCCACCTATCGCGGCGAGGATCTCGGGACGCCTGCGCCGTTGGCGGAGCAGGCCCGGCTCGGTGACCTGTGGCTTCCCCAGCGCGGGATCTTCTTCGTCGGCCGTGCCCGGTTCACGCCCGCCGACAGCGCGCACGATGCGGGCACCACATCGCACGCGGAGGCCGCCCGATGACCACCGTCGAGAACCGGGCGGGCGCCGCGATCACCGGCCGGGTGGCCGGCCTGATCTACGGTGCCGGTGCGTACACGCTGTTTCTGGTGGTCTTCCTGTGGGCCATCGCCTTCGTCGAGGACATCCATCTCACGCTCGGTGAGGTCGACCTGGTGCCGCGCACCATCGACCGGGGTGGCCCGATCACCTCGGTCGGGATCGCGTTGGTGGTGGATCTGCTGCTGCTGACGCTGTTCGCCGTGCAGCACAGCGTGATGGCCCGCGCCGGCTTCAAGCGATGGTGGACGCGCATCGTGCCCGCACCGATCGAGAGGAGCACGTTCGTGCTCGCCGCGACGGTCTGCCTCGCCGCGCTGATGTGGTGGTGGCACCCGATCACCGCCTCGCTGTGGGACGTGTCGGGAACAATCATGTCGGGCCTGCTCATCGCGGTGTCGCTGGCCGGATGGCTCCTCGTCCTGACGTCGACGTTCCTGATCGACCACTTCGATCTGTTCGGACTGCGGCAAGTCGTCGCCAACGCTCGGGGGCGCACGACCCCGCCGTACCGCTTCGTCACGCCGCTCTGGTACGGAATCGTCCGGCACCCGATCTATCTGGGCTTTCTCATCGCCTTCTGGGTGACTCCGACGATGACAGGCGGTCACCTCGTCTTCGCCGGTGCCACCACCGGATTCATCCTCGTCGGAATCCACTTGGAGGAACGGGACCTGGTGAGTGCGTTCGGCAATGACTACTCGGCGTACCGCCGACGGGTGCCGATGCTCGTGCCCGGTCTGCGCCACCGCGCCTGATCGCCGTGTCTGATCCGCGAAACGTGCATCGTCGGGTGACTGACACCGGACGGCGTGGGGGCGAGAATGAGCTGATGACCGGGCCATCTCCGCTGCCGCGGCGCGTGGAGGTACTGGCCGGGCTCTCCGTCGCCATCGACCTCGGGCTCGGCCAACCTGCCGAGCACATGCTCCGGTCGGCGATCATCGCGTGTCGGTTGTCCGACCGGCTGGGGCTCACCACGGCTCAACGGGCCACCGTCTATTACGCCACGCTGGTCATGTGGATCGGCTGTCATGCCGACTCCCAGGAGTACGCGCGGTGGTTCGGCGACGACATCGCGGTTCGTCGGGATTCGTATCTCGTGGATTGGTCGGGGCTGCCTTATCTTCGGTTCCTGCTCGGCAATGTCGGCCGTGGCGAGCCGATGGGTCAGCGGGCCAAGACGATGGCGACCCTGTTCCGCGATGCCCGCGGACAGATCGCGGCCCTCGTCCACTCCCATTGCATGTCGGCGGCGGCCCTCGCCCGCCACATCGGGCTCGGTTCGGAGGTCGAGCACGCGATCGCGTTCACCTTCGAACGCTATGACGGGGGCGGCATGCCGAGCGGTGCGTCGGGCGACGGCATCCCGATCGAGATGCGGGTCGCCCAGCTGGCCGACATGGTCGAGGTCCATCAACGCACTTACGGTATCGACGGCGCGGTGGCGATGGCGCGCAGCAGGCGCGGGGGCCACTTCGACCCGGCGGTCGTCGACGTGTTCGTCGATGAGGCCGAGGACCTGTTCGCGACACCGGCAGAGGATCCGTGGAGAGTGGCCCTGGATCTCGCCCCCGACTCGGAGGTCCGCTTGGACGGTCCCGGTCTCGACGCCCTGCTCATCGCTGTCGGAGACTTTGTCGACCTCAAGTGTCCTTTTGCGCTCGGTCATTCCCGATCAGTGGCCGCGCTCGCGGAATCTGCGTCGGTGCGTCTGGGGCTCGGCGGAACGGACACCGATGCAGTGCGTCGTGCCGGCTACCTGCACGACGTCGGACGCATCGGTGTGTCGAATCAGATCTGGTCCAAACCCGGCGAGTTGACCGGTGCCGAGTGGGAACGGGTTCGGATGCACCCGTATCTGACCGATCGCGTGCTCACGCGCATCGCGGGACTGGGCGACGTGGCCGCGATCGCCCGCGCCCACCACGAGCGGCTGGACGGCAGCGGGTATCCGCTGGGGATCGGGGGAGCGGCACTCGGAAGGACACAACGGTTGCTGGCGGCAGCCGTCGCCTATCAGTCCGCACTCGAGCCGAGGCCCTACCGGGAGGCGTTGCGCCCAGAGGAAGCCGTGCAGCGGCTCAAACAACGCGCGGACGGGCAGGCCCTGGACCGTGACTGTGTGGAGGCTGTGCTGGCCGCGGCCGGCCACCGCCGTGCGCGCATCCACCGCGACGACTCGCTGACGCCCCGGGAGGCCGAGATTCTCGGCCTGGTTGCCCGCGGGCTGTCGAACCGGGACATCGCGGAGCGACTTGTGTTGAGCGAGAAGACTGTCCGCAATCACGTCGAGCGGACCTACGTCAAGATCGGTGCGTCGAATCGGGTGGGCGCGAGCCTGTATGCTTTGCGCACCGGGCTCGTCACCCCAGACGGCGGGTGATGCCGTCGCTCGTAGGCCCCGATCTCAGCACGCAGGAGGTCAGCTCGCGGGAGGTCAACTCGCGGGGGTCAACTCGCGGACCTCGCCCAGCTCCAACACCTCCATCGGTGTCTTGGTGAGCGAGTTCTCGCCCAGGAACATGCCCGCGGTGGCCTTGCCGGTGTCGCTGAGCATGATGTCGTGGATCGCGATCATCTTCTGCGGGGCGAGTGCTCGCACGTAGTCGATGGCCTGTTCGGTGGAGATCCACGGGCCGCTGATCGGGAGCAAGAGCACGTCGACCTTACGGTCGGGGTTCAGGTACGCGTCGCCGGGATGGAAGACGCTGCCGTCGATGAGGAATCCGGCGTTGTCGACCATCGGTATCTCGGGATGGATGATCGCGTGGTCGGCGACGAACGCCTGAACATCGAACCCGGCGACGCTGAAGGAGTCGCCGGTCGTGACGGCGTGCACCCGGTCGCCGACGTCGGACAGCGCGCCGGTGACCGCGGCCGGTCCGTACAGGTGGAGCTCGGGCCGATCAGTCATCGCGCTCAGGATCGCGTCGGCGTCGAAATGATCGAAATGCTCGTGCGTGATGAGTACCGCATCAGCCTGCGCCAGCAGATCCGGCGTGTTCGGGGTCAGGCTTCCGGGGTCGATCAGCACGATGCCGTCGCCTTTGTCGAGGGTGACGGTGGCGTGGGTGTGCTTGGTGAGACGCATGAATCCTCCTGGTCTGCAAACCTACTCCGACAGCAAGGCCAGACCGACTGTACGCCCCGAGACAAATTAGTCAATTAAGACTGATAAGTGTAAGTTGACGATCATGGGCGATCTCGACGTGCTGGACGTGGCATCCCAACTGCGTCTCTCCGTCGGTGCGCTGGTGCGCCAGTTGCGCCAGCACCGCGACCCCGACGATCCGAGCGTCCCGGAGATGATGGTGCTCGCACGCCTGGACCGTGACGGTCCGAGCTCGTCGGCCGACCTCGCCCGTCGTGAGCAGATCAGCCCGCAGTCGATGGGGGTCACGATCGCCGGATTGCAGGAGCGCGGATTGATCGATCGCGCCCAGGATCCGGCCGACGGTCGCCGGATCGTGCTGACCCTCACTCCGAAGGGGCTCGAGGCGCTGACGGGACGCCGCAACCAACGGACCCATGCCATCGCCGATGCGATGACAGTGGCGCTCACCGACGACGAGATCACCACCCTCGCGGCCGCTCTTCCGTTGCTCGACCGGTTGCGGGCGGCCCTGTGACCGCGACGTCGACGCGGCCGTCTCCCGAGGCGGGCTCGGCCGCGCCGAACGATCACTACCGCTGGATTGCCCTGTCGAACACCACCGCGGCGGTTTTCATGTCCGCATTGGACGGCTCGATCGTCATCATCTCCCTACCCGCGATCTTCCGGGGGATCGGGCTCGATCCGCTCGCGGCCGAGAACATCGGCTACCTGCTCTGGATGATCATGGGCTATCGGCTGGTGCAGGCGGTGGCCGTGACCACGCTGGGCCGGCTCGGCGACATGTTCGGTCGGGTGCGGATCTACAACGCCGGATTCGCGGTGTTCACCGTGGCATCGATCTTGTTGTCGTTCGACCCATTTCATGCGTCGGGTGCGGCCGTGTGGCTGATCGCGTGGCGGGTGTTGCAGGCCCTCGGCGGATCCATGCTGACGGGCAACTCGGCGGCGATCCTCACCGACGCCTTCCCGGCCGACCGTCGTGGATTTGCGCTGGGCCTCAACCAGGTTGCCGCGCTGGCGGGTCAGCTGACCGGGCTGGTGCTCGGTGGGTTACTGGCGGCCTGGGACTGGCGGGCGGTCTTCTGGGTGAACGTGCCTGTGGGGATCTTCTTCACGTTGTGGGCCTATCTCAAGCTGCGTGACAACGGGGAACGGCACCCCGGCCGGATCGACTGGTGGGGCAACGGGACGTTCGCTGTGGGGCTGTCGGCGATCCTGATCGCCATCACCATCGGGCTGCAGCCGCGCGGCGGACACACGATGGGGTGGGCCGACCCGATCACCCTCGGGCTGCTCGCCGCCGGCATCGTGCTCCTCGTCGCGTTCGTGTTCATCGAGAAGCGGGTCGCCGAGCCGATGATCCAGCTCGAGCTCTTCCGCATCCGTGCTTTCAGCGCCGGCAACGCCGCCGCGCTGTGTGCATCGCTCGCGCAAGGCGGTTTGCAGTTCATCCTGATCATCTGGCTGCAGGGCATCTGGTTGCCACTGCACGGCTACGACTACGCCGACACCCCCTTGTGGGCAGGCATTTTCATGTTGCCACTGACGTTGGGTTTCTTCGTGTCGGGGCCGTTGACCGGTGCCATGTCCGACCGTTTCGGCGCGCGGGGATTCGCCACCGTGGGCATGGTCGTGTTCGGGTCGAGCTTCGTCGGGCTGCTGTTCCTGCCGATCAGCTTCCCGTACTGGGCATTCGCGATCCTGATCGCCATCAACGGCATCGGCACCGGTATGTTCGCGGCGCCCAACACGTCGTCGATCATGAGCAGCGTGCCGGCCCGCTACCGCGGTGTCGCGTCGGGGATGCGCGCGACGTTCCAGAATTCCGGTACCGCACTGTCGATCGGGGTCTTCTTCTCGCTCATGGTGGTCGGCTTGTCGGCAAACCTGCCCGAGGCGATGTCGGCGGGTCTCCAACAGCAGGGCGTCTCGGCCGGCGTGGCAACCGATGTCGCTCATCTGCCGCCGGTGGCGTCGCTCTTCTCGGCGATGCTGGGTGTGAACCCCGTGGAGCACCTGCTGTCGGGAACGGGGACGCTGGACAGCCTCACCGCCGCTCAGGTCGACCACCTGACCGGTCACACCTTCTTCCCGAACCTGCTGTCCGGGCCGTTCCACGACGGACTCGTGGTGGTGTTCGCGGTCTCGATCGCACTGTCGGTCTGTGCCGCCGTCGCTTCCGCACTCAGGGGACCTCGGACCAGAGCGGCAGAGGTGACGTTGGGCCCTTCCCACGACTGACCGGGTGCGCGACGATCGCAGAATGAGCACAAACGTTCTCGTGGCCTACGCCACCGCAGACGGGTCGACCGCAGAGGTGGCCGAGCGCCTCGGTCAGTACCTGCGGGATGCATCGATGCTCGTCAGCGTTGTGCCGGTTGCTGATCGGCCCGATCCGGCCGCCTTCGATGTCGTCGTGGCGGGCAGCCCGATCCACAATGGTGCGTTGTTGTCCGAGTTCGACGCTTTCGTCGACGACAACCTGGATGAACTCCGTCTTCGCCCCGTATGGCTGTTCTCGTTGGGCATGGGGCCGACACTGCGGGGTCCGGTCGGCGCGATCTTCCGCACCAAGGTTCCGCCCGCGATTGCGACGATGCGAGACCGCCTGGCGGCAGTCGACTACCACCCGTTCGCCGGAAGATTCGGGCGTCCGCCCGAACTGACGACCCGGATGCTGATGGGACTGATGGGCGCGCGGCCAGGCGACCATCGCGACTGGGCGGACGTCGAGCGGTGGGCATCGGTCATCCGACAACGCTCGGAAGCAGGAGCAAACACGTGATTTCGGGATAACATGTCGCCGACGAGAGGTGGGCATGTCCGAGACGTCGATGACCGAGGTACGTGGAGCTGACGGTGAGTCGATCCTGTTCGACGGAGCGACCGTATCGAAGTTCCGGCATCACGGCAAGGACGAGGCGGCCCGCAACCCTGTCTCGACTTTTCGTGAACTGCAGATCAAGGAAAAGACCTCGATGTTCGGCAAGCCGCGTAATCCGCGCCAGTTCACCGTGTTGCTCGCCATGTCGTCGATCATGAGTCTCACCGTCGACGAGGCGGGTAAGGCCGCCGTGGAAGCCATGGTGGCCGCGTTCCCGCGATGACCGCGCACGTCGGCGAGGAGGTTCACGTGCTCGGACCACTGCCTTTCCTGTTGCTGTCTGTTCGTGCTGAACCGGAGGCGGCCGAGGACGAGCACCGCTCGGTGCTCCGACTCGGCGGGTTGGCGCCCACAGAGCTGCACGCGGTCAATCTGACGCGGCGTCGGCTCGGACCCATCGATCTGCTCGACTGGTCCGGCATCATCCTCGGCGGCGGCCCGTTCAACGCGAGCGATCCCGTGGAGTCCAAGACCTCGACCCAGCTGCGCGTGGAGGACGAGCTCCTGGACCTGGTGGGCCGGGTCGTCGACGCCGACTTTCCTTTTCTCGGTTGCTGTTACGGGGTGGGCACGCTGGGGGTTGCGATCGGCGCGACCATCGACCGCACATTCGGCGAACCGGTGGGTGCGGTGAGCGTCACGCTGTCCACGGAGGGTCGGCGCGACCCCCTGTTCGCCGATGTTCCCGACACCTTCGACGCCTACGGGGGCCACAAGGAGGCCGCCACGACGTTGCCCGACAACGCAGTTCATCTCGCGTCCTCCGCCCAGTGCCCGGTTCAGGCGTTCCGGGTGGGCGCCAACGTCTATGCCACGCAGTTCCATCCCGAACTCGACGCCGACAGCTTGTCGACCAGGATCGACGTCTACCGCGATTTCGGCTATTTCGCCCCCGACGAGGCAGACTCACTGAAGATCGCCGCTCGCGAGCGCGACGCGCGGCATCCGGCGGCGATCCTGCGTCGATTCGTCGAGCGGTACCGTCGCGCGGCAGAGTGAGGGCTTGCGCGTCGCGTCCTCGCTGGTCGATCTCGATACGCCTCCTCACTACGTTCGTCGGCTACTCGATCCGCGGTAGGGTCCGCCCCTTTCCCCTGCTCGAGGGGCGCCACTTCGCTGGGCGAGGGGCACCACTCCTCTGGTCGTCGGGCACGCCCTTTTCCGCTGGTCGTCGGGCACGCCCTTTTCCGCTGGTCGAGTAGCCTGCGAGCCGCTAGGCGAGAAGGCGTATCGAGACCCGGTGATACCCGCCCTGACCTGCGTCGATCATTCTTGTCGGACCGATGTCGTAGATTGGCAACCAGCGAAATCGAAGCAGTGATGTGATGCCGGATCGGCCCCGCTGGGGGTCGGTCACTTTTCAGAGATATGTGGGACGTGTGGTTTCGCCGTGTCCATCTCTCTGAAAGGTGTTGTGCGGTGTCGGGTTCGGATTGGGCGTTGTCGTCGTGGTGGGGTGAGGCCTCGCCGTGGCCAGACCTGGCGCCGCGCTTCACCGGCGGGCTGCATGCCGACGACATCGCCGACGCCGACACCAACGACCTGTTGGGATCGATGGCCTCCACCCAGCGGGGTGCGGCGTATCTGGCCTGGCACAACTATCAGCTGGCCGCCGACCTGCACCGCCGTCTGGTGGGGCCCGACGAGCAGCGCGATCTGCTGGTGGTCGACGCTTTCGCCGATTGCGCCGCCCGCATCGCGTTGGCGCTGAGCATCTCCCAGACTGCCGCCGAAACACAGGTGCGGGAAGCCGTCGCGCTACGGGATCGGCTGCCACAGGTGGCCGAACGGTTGCGCCACGGGCAGATCGCGCCGGCGCGGGTGTCCTCGATCATCGCCCGCACCGATCTGCTCACCGGCCACGACGCGATGCCCGACGTGGATGCCGAGATCGCCGCCGAACTCGACCTGCATCGCGGCGCCTGGTCGGCCGAACGGCTCCGGGACATGGTGGATCGCATCGTGTTTCGCCACGACCCGGATGCGGTACGCGAACAACGCCGCCGTGCCCTCGCACAGCGGCGGATGTGGACCACACCGAAACCCGACGGCATGGCGAGTATCACGGCGACCATGTCGGCGGAGAATGTGCGCATTGCCGCCGCCGCGGTCACCGCGTTGGCCGCCGCAGCATGCCAACATGATGAGCGCACAAAACAGCAACGCGCCTCGGATGCCATGTTCGCGTTGCTGTCCGGTACCCGCTTCGAGTGCCGGTGTGGCCGCGACGACTGTGTCGCGCAGATACCCGAACCCGCCACGGTGCCGCCGGTCGATGCCAAGGTCGTCATCCACGTGGTCTGCGATGAAGCCACCCTGGAAGGCACCGCCGCCCACGCGGGGTGGATGGCCGGGCACGGCGTCATCTCCGATGAACATGTGCGCGACCTGGCCGCCCGCCCCGACGCGGTGGTCAAACACCTGGTGCCCAAGGGCACGCCGCAGAACCCGGACGGCACCTACACGCTGCCCGCGCATCTGCCGTCGAACCCGTACCGGCCCTCGACCGCGCTGGATACCTTCATCCGGATTCGCGACGGCTACAGCGTGGTACCCGGCAACAACACGTCGACATTCGCCCCCGGTGCCGATGTGGAGCATGTCGACGAATACGACCACACCGACCCGGCGGCAGGTGGGCAGACGGTGCCGGAGAATCTGAACATCAAAGACCGCTTCTTCCACCTCATCAAAACCTTCGGGGACTGGGTTGACGATCAGTACCGAGACCGGCGTGGCCGCTTACGCACCGAGTTCACCACCCCCGAAGGGCTGGTCATCGAGGGTGACCCCAACACCATGGAACCGCTTTTCCCCGGCTTGCGGCGCATCCGATTTGCAGCACCCGACCCACCCGCACCGCCAGACCACCCGAATCCACCGCCGACCCCACCCACCCGAGGGGTGACCCGGCTGGCAGCCAAACACGCCCGCAGACGACAAGAACGAACACGCAATCGCCGACGCCGCGAACGAGACGAGACCGACTGACGCAGTCGTGCCACGGCCACCAGCACCTCGACACGTTCGGACAAAGTCGTTGACTGAAGGGACCTCGACGGTACTGTGGTGTGTATCACATTGGTCTTGGAGGGAGCGCCATGGCAACGGTCGAGATGAAAGACCTCCACCGCAGCATCGCGGTGCTGCGGCATCACATCGTCACCCTGAAGGCGCGGTACGGCGACGTTGATGCCGTCCGCCGGATGACCAACGACCTCGACCGACTTGAGATCGACTTGCACGACTTAGAGCACGCGCCGCCACCGCTGCTCCGCGTGAGGAACAAGGACGACGTGGTGTACGTACCCGACAGCAAATCAGACGAGGCGGCGTGGCTCGGTGCGCAAGACGAAGGGTTGGGCTTCCACTCGCGTGAGCGAACGAAGTGAGCGCCCCCGCGACTGAGCGGGAGGCTACCGGGGTTTTCTCTCCGGGTCGGGCGCGCCTGGCGGCGCGGACTCTTCGAGTGGACAGATGGTGGCTGTCACCACTGCTGACGGTGCTGGGTTTGTCTGCGTTCATCGTCTACGCGACCGTGCGGTCGTTTGTGCGCAGCGCGTACTGGGTGGCCGACTACCACTACCTGACACCGTTTTACTCGCCGTGTTTGAGCGATTCGTGTGTCCCGGGATCGAGCCATTTCGGCACACCGTTTCCGGAACTGCCGATGTGGATCCCGCTCGGCTTTCTGGTTCTGCCGTTCCTGCTCGGCTTTCGCGTGACCTGTTATTACTACCGCAAGGCCTACTACCGTTCTGTCTGGTTCTCGCCACCGGCCTGTGCGGTCGCCGAACCCCACCGCCGGTACACCGGCGAGACGCGCCTGCCGCTGATCATCCAGAACGCTCACCGCTACTTCTTCTATGTGGCGGTGATCATTTCGGTCATCAACACCTACGACGCCATCATGGCGTTCCACGGCAAGGGCGGAGGCTTCGGCTTCGGACTGGGCAATGTGATCCTGCTGGTGAACGTGATCCTGCTATGGACCTACACCGTGTCGTGTCATTCGTGTCGGCATGTCACCGGTGGCCGGCTCAAGCACTTCTCGGCCCACCCGATCCGATACTGGATCTGGACCCAGGTGTCGAAGCTCAACACCCGGCACATGCAGTTCGCCTGGATCACGCTCGGCACGCTGGTGCTCACCGACTTCTACATCATGCTGGTGGCCAGTGACACCATCTCCGACCTGCGATTCGTGGGTTGATTCGTTGTCCTGAACGCAACTGTTGTTGCGCAATCGATCTCACAGTGGGGGTTGTTGGCTAGATGACCGAACCGGAACGCCACACATACGACGTCGTCGTCATCGGTGCCGGAGGTGCCGGCCTGCGGGCGGTGATCGAGGCCCGGGAGAAGGGTTATTCGGTGGCGGTGGTGTGCAAATCGCTGTTCGGCAAGGCGCACACCGTGATGGCCGAGGGTGGTTGTGCCGCGTCGATGGGCAACGCCAATTCGAAGGACAACTGGCAGACGCATTTCCAGGACACCATGCGTGGCGGCAAGTTCCTGAACAACTGGCGTATGGCGGAACTGCATGCCAAAGAAGCTCCGGATCGGGTCTGGGAACTGGAAACCTATGGCGCACTGTTCGACCGGACCGAAGACGGACGCATCGCGCAGCGCAATTTCGGTGGGCACACCTACCCGCGACTGGCCCACGTCGGTGACCGGACCGGCCTGGAACTGATCCGGACCATGCAGCAGAAGATCGTCTCGCTGCAGCAGGAGGATTACGCGGCCACCGGCGACTACGAGGCGCGCATCAAGGTGTTTGCCGAGTGCACCATCACCGAACTGCTCAAAGACGGTGATGCCATCGCCGGTGCGTTCGGTTACTGGCGCGAGTCCGGCCGCTTCGTGGTGTTCGAGGCGCCCGCGGTCGTGCTGGCGACCGGCGGCATCGGCAAGTCGTTCAAGGTGACATCCAACTCGTGGGAGTACACCGGCGACGGACATGCACTCGCGCTGCGGGCCGGCGCGAGCCTGATCAACATGGAGTTCGTCCAGTTCCATCCGACCGGTATGGTCTGGCCGCCCAGCGTCAAGGGCATCCTGGTGACCGAGGGTGTGCGCGGCGACGGCGGCGTCCTGAAGAACACCGACGGCAAACGCTTCATGTTCGACTACATTCCGCCGGTCTTCAAGGGGCAGTACGCCGAAACCGAAGAAGAAGCCGACAAATGGCTTGCCGACAACGACAGTGCGCGCCGCACACCGGATCTGTTGCCCCGCGACGAGGTTGCCCGGGCGATCAACGAAGAGGTCAAAGCAGGCCGTGGCACCGAACACGGCGGCGTCTATCTCGACATCGCGTCGCGCATGCCGACCGACGAGATCATCCGTCGCCTGCCCTCGATGCATCACCAGTTCAAAGAACTCGCCGACGTCGACATCACCGCCGAACCGATGGAGGTCGGCCCCACCTGTCACTACGTGATGGGTGGGATCGAAGTGGACCCCGACACCGGGGCGGCGCGGGTGCCGGGTCTGTTCGCGGCCGGCGAGTGTTCCGGCGGAATGCACGGCTCGAACCGGCTGGGCGGCAACTCCTTGTCGGATCTGCTGGTGTTCGGCCGGCGCGCCGGTCTCGGTGCGGCTTCCTACATCGAGGGGCTGGGGAACCGGCCAGCGGTGTCGGCGGCCGATGTGGACCGGGCGGCCGCGTTCGCGCTCGCGCCGTTCGAGTCGCAGACCGGCGGCAAGCCCGAGAACCCGTACACCCTGCACACCGACCTGCAACAGTCGATGAACGACCTCGTCGGCATCATCCGCAAAGAGGCCGAAGTGGCCGAGGCCATCGAGGTTCTCGACGACATCCGCTCGCGTCTGCCGGGCATGCAGGTGGAGGGCCACCGGCAGTTCAATCCCGGTTGGCATCTGGCCGTCGACCTGCGCAACATGCTGCTGGTCTGCGAATGTGTTGCCAAGGCGGCGTTGTTGCGCACCGAGAGCCGTGGCGGGCACACCCGTGACGACCATCCGGCGATGGACTCGGAGTGGCGCAACACGTTGCTGGTCTGTACCGCCGAACTCGGTGACGATGCGCCGGTGCCCGAGGTGACGGTGGTCAAAGAGGAGCAGACCCCGATGCGTCCGGATCTGTTGGAACTGTTCGATTTCTCCGAGATCGAGAAGTACTACACCGCTGGTGAGATCGCCGGCCACCCCGACGCCGGGGGGAACAAGGAGAGCTGACATGGGCTACGACGCGAAGTTCCGGGTGTGGCGAGGTGACGCCGATGATGGTGAGCTCCAGGACTATACGGTGCTGGCCAACGACGGCGAGGTGGTACTCGACATCATCCACCGGCTCCAGGCCACCCAGGCACCTGACCTGGCCGTGCGCTGGAACTGCAAAGCCGGCAAGTGCGGGTCGTGCTCGGCGGAGGTCAACGGCCGTCCCAAGCTGCTGTGTATGACCCGGATGTCGACCTTCACCGAGGACGAGGTCGTCACCGTCACACCGATGCGGACGTTCCCGGTGATCCGGGACCTGGTCACCGACGTCTCGTTCAACTACGCGAAAGCCCGCGAGATCCAGTCGTTCACTCCGCCGGAAGGATTGAAGGCCGGGGAGTACCGGATGAAGCAGGTCGATGTGCAGCGGTCGCAGGAGTTCCGCAAGTGCATCGAATGCTTCCTCTGTCAGGACACCTGCCACGTGGTCCGCGATCACGAGGAGAACAAGCAGAACTTTGCCGGGCCCCGTTTCCTGATGCGTGTCGCCGAACTCGACATGCACCCCCTCGACGTGGCCGAACGTCGCGATTCGGCGCAATCCGAGCACGGTCTGGGACTGTGCAACATCACCAAGTGCTGCACCGATGTGTGCCCTGAACACATCAAGATCACCGACAACGCACTGATCCCGATGAAGGAACGGGTGGTGGATCGCCGCTACGACCCGCTGGTGTGGCTGGGTAACAAACTGTTTCGTCGATAGACTCTGCGAATGTCCAGTCCTTTGGGGATCACCCCCGACGAGTCGCTGCGCAAGGGCCTGCAAAGCCGTCACATCAGCATGCTCGCGCTGGGCGGCGCCATCGGCACCGGCCTCTTTGTGGCGTCAGGCGCGACCATCGCCGACGCCGGTCCGGGCGGCGCCATCATGGCGTATCTACTCATGGGCGCCATGGTGTTCTTTCTCATGCAGAGTCTGGGGGAGATGTCGGCGTACATCCCGTGCAGCAATCCGTTCGAGGAGTATGGCAAACGGTTCGTGAGCAAGTCGTTCGGCTTCGCCGCCGGCTGGAACTATTGGTTCAACTGGTCGATAACCCTGGCCGCTGAGCTGGTTGCGGCGGGACTGATCATGAAGTACTGGTTGCCCGATGTGCCGTCGTGGATCTGGTCGGTGGTGTTCCTGGCGGGACTCCTCGCACTGAACCTGTTTGCGGTCAAGGCATTCGGTGAGGCGGAATTCTGGTTCGCCACGATCAAGGTGATCGCGGTGGTCGTCTTTCTCTTTGTTGGTGTGCTGTTGATCCTGGGTGTCGTCGGCGACATGCCCTCGCCCGGTTTCAGCAACTGGACCGTCGGTGATGCGCCGTTCGTGGATTGGCCGCTGGGCATGCTGTCGGTGTTTCTGATCGCCGGCTTCGCCTTTCAGGGCACCGAGATGATCGCGGTGGCCGCGGGGGAGGCCGTGGAGCCCAAGACCGCGATCCCGCGGGCCGTGCGCACCGTCTTTGTGCGCATCCTGCTGTTCTACGTGGGCACTCTGACGATCATCGCCTTTCTGATCCCGTACACGGATCCGAACCTGCTGAACGCCTCCGAGGAGAACATCGCGATCGCGCCGTTCACACTTGTGTTCTCCCAGGCGGGTATCTCCGTCGCCGCCTCGATGATGAACGCCGTCATCCTGATCGCCATCCTGTCCGCGGGTAACGCCAGCCTGTTTGCCGCCACCCGCGCGCTGTACGGTCTGTCGGTGGAAGGCAGCGCACCGCGGCTGTTCGGCTGGGTCACCCGGTCGGGTGTCCCGCTGATGGCGGTGGCCGCCACCACGGCGATCGGCGCGCTGTGTTTCACGGCCAGCCGGGTGGGTGACGGTCGCGCGTATGTGTGGTTGGTGACCGCGTCGTCGGTGGCGGGTTTCATCACCTGGATGGGAATCGCCTGGGCGCACTACCGCTTCCGACGGGCGTGGAACGTGCAGGGGCGCTCGCTCGACGAACTCCCTTACAAGGCGTGGTTGTACCCGGCAGGCCCGATCATCGCGTTGGTCATGTGTGTCGCCGTCATCGCGGGCCAGAATCTTCCCGCCATTCGCGACGGCAGCGCGGGAAACCTGGAACTGTGGCTGACCGCCTACGGGGCGCTGTTCGTGTTCCTCGCGTTCTGGTGGGGCCACAAACTGGTCACGCGTGCACCGACGGTTGATCTCCGTACCGCCGATCTGTCGCCCGCCGCGGCGGCGTCGGCGCACCGCGATCCCGATCCCGATCCCGAGCCGGTCCACTGATGCGGACCCCGGCGCTACGCTTTCATTCGGATTCTGTCTGACCGATCGCGGCGGGGCGCTATGCCGAGTGATGGTGGAGATCGCGGTAGGTTGTGTCCTACAGAAGCAATGAGCTACACATGAAACTCGATAGTCTCAGCGTCCGGTCAGCGCTGCGCGCACTGCCGCCACGGCAGCATCTTCGGTGCACGGTATGTTCACAGCCCCTGGATCCACAATGTACTGCAGCGCGACGCCGCGAACTATTCCTTCGACGACCGCCGCATACGCGACGGAATCTATCGAGCCGGCGATGCTGCCGTCCTGCTTGCCTCGTTCGATCCATCCGACCAGCTGATCACGCATCTCGGCGTAACGACCGGTCAACGCCTTCTTGACCTCGGGTTCGTCCGCTTCGGCGCTGACTGCGAGCACCAGCATGATGCTGGCCGGTTTGGAGTTGATCTCCAGACGACGAATATACGAGCTGACCATGGCCATCACTGCGTCCAGGCCCGTGCCGCTGGTGCCCGAGGATTCGAGAGCCTCGACGGCGAAAGTGTCACGCGTGGAGGAAATGACTGCTTCGATCAGCTTCGACTTGGATCCGAAGTGGTAGGTGACCAGGCCACGACTCACACCGGCCACTTCTTGAATCCGGGTGAACGTGGTGCGACGATAACCCTCTTCGGCAAGCAAGGTGATGGCTGCGGCAATGATGGACGCCCGTGCAGCGTCGCTGCGTTCGTCCTGTGTCGCGGTACGCGGTGTCGGCATGGATTGCATTGTTCCGGATCAGTTCTGCACAAGCTCGACGATGGTCGCGTTCGCGGTTCCACCTGTTTCGCACATGGTCTGCAAGCCATACCGAATCTGGTTGTCTCGCATGTGGTGGATGAGCTTGGTCATCAAGATCGCACCGGATGCGCCCAAGGGATGGCCCAACGCGATGGCCCCCCCGAGTGGATTCAGTCGCTCAAGATCAGCACCGAGGTCATTCAACCAGGCAAGAGGGACGGTAGCGAACGCCTCGTTCACCTCGTACGCCCCGATGTCACGCAGGCTGAGGCCAGAGCGACGCAGCACTTTCTCCGTCGCCGGTGTCGGACCCTCGAGCACTGTGATCGGGTCTGCTCCACTGACCGCACCGCTGTGGTACCGCACGAGTGGCTCGAGCCCGAGCGACTTCGCACGTTCGGAAGTGGTGACCAGCACTGCCGCGGCACCATCGGAGATCTGAGACGCATTCCCTGCGTGCACAACACCTTGCTCCCCGACAATCGCTTTCAGGCTCGCCAAGGATTCTGTCGTCGTTCCACGCCGCAGTCCCTCGTCACGAGAGACGATCGTGCCGTCGCCCGTGGTGACGGCCACGATCTGTTCGTCGAAGGCGCCCTTGTCGATCGCGGCAGCCGCCAGTTCGTGTGACCGTGCGCTGAACTCGTCAAGCATGTGCCGGCTCTGGCCCCGACGGGCCGCCATCAGTTCCGCGCCGTCGATCTGGCTGAAGTCTGATACCCCGTACCGTTCGAGCACAGTCGGACCATAGGGCTGGCCAACCGCTCGCGCTGCGCCGAGCGGCACTCGGCTCATGGTCTCCACGCCTCCCGCGACAACTATTTCCTGTTGTCCAGACATGACGGCATGTGCGGCATGGTCCAGGGCCTGCTGGCTGGACCCACAGGCGCGATTGATCGTTACCGCGGGAACGGAATGCGGCCAGCCCGCAGCCAGAACTGCAAACCTGCCGACATTGCTGGACTGATCGCCGAGCTGAGTGACGCAACCCCACTGCACGTCGTCGATGTCTTCGGGATCGACGCCAGTTCTCGCAACCAGCTCGTTCAGTACGACGGCGGACAGATCAGTGGGGTGCAGGCTTGAGAGCGCACCGTTGCGTTTGCCGATTGGCGTGCGAACAGCGGCGACGATCACTGCGTCCGGCATGAGTATCTCCTTGGGTCGGTCGGCGCGCTCATGCGCCGGTCCAGATTGGCGGTCGCTTCTCGGCAAACGCGCGCGCACCCTCGGCGGCGTCGGCAGACGAGAAGACGGGGTCGGTGATCTGTCGCTGTCGCTCGAACAGTTTGTCTTGGTCCCAGCGAGCGGATTCTTCGGCGATGCGCTTTGTGGCGGCCACTGCGAGTGGTGCGTTCGCGGCGATGCGCTGGGCCAGGCTCATTGCCGCTGCGAGCGCGCCGCCATCTTCGACTACTTCGTTGACAAGACCGAAGTGGTGGGCGCGCGGTGCGGTCAGCGCTTCGCCGGTGAGTAGCACTTCGAGCGCGACCGCTCGTGGCAATCGGCGGGGCAGGCGGATGGCTCCGCCCGCCCGGGCGATGAGTCCGCGACGGACCTCGGGAAGTCCGAATCGAGCACTGGCACCGCAGACGACGAGGTCACACGCCAGGACCAGTTCGAAACCCCCTCCGAGCGCCCAGCCTTCGACTGCCGCCAGCAGTGGCTTCGACGGCGGCTTCTCGGCAAGTCCGCCGAATCCACGCCCCTCGACGGTCGCCGACTGGCCTTGGGCCAGACGCTTGATGTCTGCTCCCGCGCAGAACGTCTCTGGCGATCCGGTGAGTACTCCGACCGCGAGATCATCCCGCGAGTCGAGTTCGTCGAGGCACGCCGCGATAGCCTGGGCCATCTCGAGGGTCATGGCGTTGCGGCTCTGTGGGCGGTTCATCGTCATGATGACGACGTTGCCGACCTCCGTTGTAGTCAGTTCCCCGCTGGATTCGTTCATCGGGGTGCCATGCGGATTGATCCGTCGAGCCTGATGGTCTCTCCGTTCACGTATCCATTCTCGAGCAGCTCGACGGCCAGACGGGCGTATTCCTCAGGCGCTCCAAGCCTTTTCGGGTACGGAACGGACTGGGCGAGACCTTCGCGGAGGTCGTCGCGGAGTCGCGCAAGCATGGGTGTGTCGAAGAGTCCGGGTGCGATCGTATTGACCCGAATGCCCCACGACGCCAGATCGCGCGCAGCGACGAGCGTGATGCCATGGACCGCCGCCTTGGACGCTGCGTAGGAGGTTTGTCCTACCTGCCCGTCGAACGCAGCCACCGACGCGGTCAAAACGAAGGCTCCTCGGCTTCCGTCCTCGAGCGTGTCGTTCCCAGACATTCGAGCGGCGCACAACCGTAAGACGTTGTATGTCCCAAACAGGTTCGTCTGCACGACGTCGACAAACGATGTCATGGGCGCCGGCGAACGGTCGCGGTCGATGATCCGGAGGCGGTCGCCACCGCGTCCGGCCGTGTGCACCACAGCGCGCAGCGGTCCGGCATCTTGCGCTGCGTCAAGCGCCTTGTTGACCTGCTCCTCGTCGAGGATGTCCGCTGCCAGGAAGGTCGCACCCGCGGCGGCGGCCGCGTCTCGATCGGCAGTCGGCAGATCCGCGACGAAAACCGTTGCGCCCCTCTTGATCAACGCGGTGGTGGACGCAAGTCCGAGGCCTGAGGCACCCCCGGTGACCAGAGCTACTGAACCCGTCAGATCCATGATGTCCTTCCGATTGGTCGTGGTGGAACCCGAGTCTTGCATCTTCTTTGCTGGATGTCCAGTAAGCGTGTATCGTCCTTGCTCATGGTCAAGACAACGGATCGGTCCGCGTACCGGATGACGGTAAACGGCAAAGACTATGACTCCAGTGATCATTTCGATGTTCTCGACCCGTCGACGGGGCGGGTGTTGGGGCAGTCACCTGCGCTGTCGGTAGACGACCTCGACAGCGTCTTCATGGCTGCCGAATCTGCGTATCAGAGCTGGCGTGCCGACGAAGTGGTGCGTCGCCGCGCACTGGCTGCCGCGGCTACGGCGCTCGAGGATGCGCAGGATGATCTGGCAGCGTTGTTGACGGCTGAACAGGGCAAACCGCTCAAGGAAGCTCGCTCAGAGATCAAGGTCAGTGCTCAGTGGTTTCGGTACTATGCCGATCTCGAAGTGCCCCGCGAGATCGTTCGTGACGACGAGCGAGGGTATGAGGAGGTTCTTCATCGGCCGCTGGGCGTAGTCGCCGCGATCACGCCGTGGAATTATCCGATCACGTTGGCCGTCTGGAAGATAGCGCCTGCACTACGGGCTGGAAACACCATCGTGGTCAAACCATCGCCCTACACGCCGTTGACCACACTCGCGGTAGGCGAGTGTTTGCGTGGAGTCTTCCCGGACGGTGTGTTGAATGTGATCGCTGGGGTGGAGCCCCTCGGTGCGGCGATGGTGTCACATCCGGTACCCCGCAAGGTCACCTTCACCGGCTCAACCGCGGTGGGCAAACATGTCGCCGTGGGCGCGGCAAGCGATCTGAAGCGTGTGACACTCGAACTAGGCGGTAACGATCCCGCCATCGTGCTGCCGGACGTGGATATCGAGCGCACCGCCAAGAGGCTGTTCTGGGCAGCATTTCGGAACTCAGGACAGACGTGCTTTGCCGTCAAGAGGGTGTACGTGCACGACAGCGTGCACGACGAGTTTGTTGACGCGATCGCAGGCGTTGCCCGGTCCGTGAGGGTTGACGAAGGTACGGCGGACGGAGTCGACCTCGGACCGCTCAATAACGAGCCGCAGCTGACTCACGTGACCGATCTGGTGCAGGATGCGTTGCGGTGTGGTGGTCGTGCTGCGGCAGGCGGAAGCAGAATCGATCGACCAGGCTTCTTTTTCGAACCGACCATCATCGACCAGGTCGATGATGGCGTCAGACTCGTCGACGAAGAGCAGTTCGGCCCGGTGTTGCCGATCGTGAAGTATCGACAAGTGTCCGATGCAGTGGCGCGAGCCAATCGCTCTCAATACGGGTTGACATCGTCAGTGTGGTCCGCCGACGCGTCCCATGCCCTCGACATCGCCGGCGAACTCGACAGTGGGCAGGTCTCGATCAACAGCCATGGCGGTGGCGTACAACCACACTTGCCCTTTGGTGGTCACAAGCAGAGTGGTGTCGGAGTCGAAAACGGTCTGTACGGGCTTCGCTCCTTCACAGATCCGAAAGTCGTGGTCGGCCCAGGGCGCCCACATCCGGCCTCGGATGCGCAGGGACAGCGGTGAGCGCCGAGACGATAGCCGACCGCCGGGGACCCCTGTCCGACGTGACCGTTGTTACCGTCGAGCAGGCTGTCTCGGCGCCGATGTGCACCCGGACACTCGCTGATCTAGGTGCACGAGTGATCAAAATCGAGAATCCCAAGGGGGGAGACTTCACCCGCCAGTTCGATGATGTCGTTCACGGCATGGCCGCTCACTTTGTCTGGGCGAACCGTGGCAAAGAGTCGGTCGGCCTCGATCTGAAGACTCCTGCGGGTATCGATGTCATGCATCGACTTCTCGAGTCCGCCGACGTGCTGGTGTCCAATTTGACGCCCGGTGCCACACGCCGACTCGGTCTCGATCCGGAAACGCTGGCCGAACGTTATCCGCGCCTCATTGCCTTGGAGATCTCGGGCTACGGCCAGGACGGTCCCATGGCACACAAGCGCGCCTACGACCTGCTGATCCAAGCCGAAAGTGGGGCCTGCGCGGTAACCGGACGGCCGGGCGAACCGGCGAAACCAGGCCCCGCTGTGGTCGACGTGTCCGCCGGGCTGTATGCCGCGATCACGATTTTGGCTGCCTTGCACAACCGCGATCGCACTGGCACAGGAGCGAGCTCATCCGTCGCAATGTTCGATGCGGCAACAGAGTTGATGGGATATTCGTTGACGCACGCCCGATACTCGCAGTCGGAGCTCCCGCCCGTTGGTATGGGCGCGCCGGCGCTGGCTCCGTACGGCGCGTACCTCGCCAGTGACGGGCAGACGGCGGTACTCGGCACCACCAACGACGGCGAATTCAAGAGATTGGCGGCAATGATGGGACAACCAGAGCTCGCAAGCGACGAGCGCTTCCGGCGAAACATCGACCGGGTTGCCCGGCGAGAGGAGATCGACGAGATCGTGGCAGCGTGGTGCGCGACTCGGACCTTGGACGATATTCAGTCCGCCGCTGAGGAGTTCGGTATCGGCAATGCCCGATACAACACGCCGCTGGAAGTCGTGGAACACCCCGACCTTGCGGCACGTGGACGATGGAAGCACGTATCCTCGCCCGTCGGAGAACTGACAGCACTGCTGCCCCCGTCGGTGATCTCCGGCCACTCGCCGTGGATGGGTCCGGTCCCTGCCCTGGGAGAACATACCGACGCTGTACTCGCTGAACACGGCGTCGAGCCTGACGAGATGAGTTCAATGCGTGAGGTCGGTGCGATATGACGGCATCCATCACCGCGGTGCGTGCCTTGATGCGCGACACCCGGGTCATTCTCGACGGTCTCGATGCCGAAGATTGGGCCCTTGACAGCGGCTGCCATGGCTGGCGCGTCCAGGATCTGGTTGCCCACCTGGCCTTCTTCCTGCACACCATCGCCGAACCACGATTGCCCTTGCCGCCGAATCCTCTTGGCACGATCGAGTCGCTGAACGACGCTGCAGTGATCGAGCGCGCGGACTGGTCACCGAGTCAGACGTATGAGTACTACAACACTCAGGCCGAGCGAGGGTTGCAAGCACTGGAGGCTCAGCAGAGCGAACCGCTGGCCTCAAAGTCAATACGTCTCGGCGAACTCGGTTCGTATCGACTGGCCCAATTCGCGGATGCTGTTGCGTTCGACCATCTCGTCCACGTGACGTGCGACCTGCTGGCGCCCTATGGCCCGGTGACTGGACGGGTCGACATCGCCGAAAGCATCGACCCGGCAATCAACTGGATGTTGGCGGGTCTACCCCAGATGCGCACGGCGTCGATGCTGCTGGTCCTGCGCGACGATCCAGTGGGAGTCCGGATCGTGGGTGAAACCGAGCGGGGGTTCACGCTATCCCGAGTCGGTGAGAACGTCACCCTGACCGAAACCGCCGATCTGCCGCCGGACACGGCTACCACCCGCGCCGCGGACTTCCTGCGTTGGGCAACGAAGCGTTCAGCCTGGCGTCCCGTCGTCACGATTGACGGACGCCGCGAGCGCGTGAGTCCGATCCTGGATGCCCTTCAGGTCATCTGACCTGGCCACCATCACGTTCACTTCAACGGAGGTTCCACATGCAGTATCTAGACGGCCGAGTAATCATCGTTACAGGCGCCGCCAGCGGGTTCGGCCGCCTGATCGCCGAGCGATGCGCCGCGGGAGGCGCCAAGATCGTCGGCATCGACCTCAATGAGGCGCATCTGGTGAAGGCCGCCGAGGCCATCCGCGAGGCCGGGGGAGAGATCACGTCCTTTGCGGCCGATGTCACTGACTTCGATCAGATGCAAGCCGCTGCCCAGCATGCGGTCGCCACCTACGGCGCGATTGACGTCATCGTGAACAACGCCGGCATCATGCCGCTCGCGTACTTTTCTGATCACGCCCGTGCGATCGAGAAGTGGCATCGGGCGATCGATATCAATATCAAGGGCGTACTCAACGGCATCTGCGCGGTCCACGACCAGATGATCGAGCAAGGGCGCGGGCAGGTGGTCAACATCTCGTCCATCTACGGCAACGCAGGCATCGAAGGCGCGGCCGTCTACAGCGCGACCAAAGCGGCTGTTGCCACCTTGTCGGACTCGCTCCGAATCGAGGCGCAAGGAAAAATCAAGGTCACCACGGTGAGGCCCACTGGTGTATTCGGGACCAACCTACACAAGGAAATGGTGGATCGATCGGCGCTCGTCGGTCTCGTGGGGCAGCGGGCTGAAACCTTTAACGGTCGGATGTCGGCCTACATGCGGGGCGAGATGCCGGAGGAACTGAAAGACCGCGATTCGGTGGAATACTGGCTCATCACCCCAGACGACCTGGCCGAAGCCGTAGTCCACGTCATCGACCAACCATGGGGAATCAGCATCAGTGACATCACCGTTCGCGCCAGTGGCGAAGACTACGTCTATTAGTACGCACGCTACGCGCGGGTCCGCGGTGCCGGGACCTGAACCATTGATCGTGAGATCTGGTCGGCGTTGAGACCCTGTCGTCCCATAGCCCTTATCGGGACGGTCCCACCGAGTCGCTCTTGTGCCATACTGGACTGTATTGCGGACCAGCATGGTGGCTATGTGGTACAGGGGAGATGAGATGCGGAGCGTTCGGACGACGTTCACGGTGCTGGAAGCGGTTGCCGACAACCAGCCTATCGGGCTGAGCGCTCTTGCCCGTCTACTCGAACTCCCGAAGAGTACGGTCCAGCGCAGCTTATCCGTCCTGGCCGAGACCGGCTGGATACGTGCGGATACTTCGCGCGACGCCACGCGGTGGAAGCTCGGCGAGCGTGTCCGCACCCTGGGGGAGCGTGTTGACAATCTCGGCGAGCTGCGAGCTTGTGCCTTGCCGTCGATGACACAGTTGAATATTTCTACTCTCGAAACGGTACATCTGGGTGCGCTGAATGGCGATCACATGCGGCTCATCGAACGGATGGACAGCAAGCACGCTCTGCGGCTGGTCCAACCGATCGGCACACAGTCTCCCCTGCATGCCTCGTCCACCGGCAAAGCGATACTGGCGCACCTCGATGATGCCGAAATCGACGCCTATCTCGAAGGTGACCTCGAGCGGATCACGGATCGTACACTTGTAGATCCCACGAAGTTGAGAGTTGATCTCCGCGAGATCAAGCGACGCGGGTACGCGATCGCAGACCAAGAATTGGTCAGTGGGATTATTTCGGTCGCCGCCCACATCACCTCTGAGGGTGGCCAACCCATCGCCGCGCTCAGCGTATCTGGTCCGCAATCGCGGATGGAGTCGGAAGTGCACACTTTCGGAGAACAGGTTGTCGCCGCTGCGGCAGAGGTCAGCAACGGCCTCGCAGCCCGAAACTCTTCACGACTCTTGGGAGCGACTGTTCAAAGCGCTACCGCGAGCTGATCAGCGAGAAGCGATGCGGCACACCATGTGCACCGAAGTGCCGGTCGAACTGGCGTGCATGGGTGACCTGGCCCCGCCTGCCGGCACCAGACGCAACGGCTGTGTGGCGTCTTCCCGTTCGATGATTGTCACGACCGCTCGTTCCGGGACGGCCAGGTGAACCGTTTCTGATGTATGGCTGCTGAGTCGCTGTCGTCTCAGGATAGTCAGCGTCAATTCACACACAGGGTCAACGTGATCGACTGTGTCGAGAAGCCGCACGGCTTGATCCGCGACCACCCATCGAGCTGAGCCAGGACGTCGATGTTGCGTTCGACGGCGCTCTTGGGGTGTTAATGGCCATGACAAAGTCCCTATGGTGGCCAGATAAAATTCCCCGCCCTGTGTTCGTCGTGTCGACCCGGACTGAAGCCCAGGCGATGACGGTGAAGGTGCCAAAAACACCATCACCGCCTGGGAGTTCCATTGAAGTCTGCGAAGGACCGTATCCGGGTGACTATCTGGCCATCGACTGGGCCACCGTCGGTAAAACCATCGAAGCACTGCTGCGCCAGGATTTGCTCATCATCGATGAAGTCGGATTCGCCCCGCTCGACGACACCGGCAACCGACTGCTGTTCCGGCTCGTCGCCGGCGCATACGAACGCCGGTCCCTGGCGATCGCCTCGCACTGGCCGTTCGAAAAAGCGCACTTGTTCGCGCGAACGTGTGCGCACTGGCACCGAAACTGCACGGGTTCGGGTGTGGATCGTCAGGTGTGCTGCGGTAGTCGGTCTGGGTCGACGTGGTCGTTGAGGTAGATCAGCGCGCCTTCGGGTCGCATGCCGAAGGCCGCGGCGACGAGTTTCGGGTCGAGGGTGTTGACCAGATCGGCCAGGCGGGTGGTGCGCAGCAGCTTGGGCGACACGTCGCACGGGTCGAGCAAATGGGTCAGGTAGGCCTCGGAGGCGGGTCGTCGGTCGGCCTTGGTGCCGCGGGTGACGAGCAAGTGCGGGTTGTCGGTGTGCAGTCGGTCGCGGTGGGCCAGGCAGCGTTGCAGAGCGGCCCAGCTGACCGGGTCCAGTGGTACCGGGTGTGGTCGCTGCCCGAGCCGGATCGATCGAGCACCGTCGTCGATGTGATCGATCTGCAGTGTGCGTACTTCGCGGTTGGATGCGCCGTGCAACAGGGCCAGTAGCCCCATCAGGGCCTCATGGGGGTGGGTGTCGGTATCGGTGCTCCAGCGCCGAAACAGGTCCCGCTGGTGGTCGATCGTCAGGGTGGGGCCGCGAAACGCTCGGTAGCGTTTCGCGGATAGGCCGCTGGTGGGGTCGATGAGTAGCACGTGGCTGGTGTGGGCGAAGCGGAAGAATTGGCGTAGAACCGTCAGCCGGCGTGCTTGGTTGTTCGGTGAGGCGGCGAGAAACGCTTCGATGTCGGCAACCTCGACGAGAGCCCAATCCTGTTTGCCGCGTTGGGAATCGAGGAAGACCGCGAGATCTCGGACGATCGCCAACGCCGTCTCGATGGTGCGGTCGGCGCGGGGCCGGGTATGTGCCCGCCGCGCACGTTCGCGGGCACGGAGCATCGACTCGGCAAAATCTGCAGCTGCACAACGCATCCCGGGTGGTACGGCATCGATCCGTTTCTGCCGGCGGTCGGCGGCGAGTCGCTCGGGCTGGTCGGTGGCCATCGCCAGGCCGCGGTCAGTGAAGAACGTCTCCAGCGCGCGGGCCAGCGTTCCCATCGACCGGCCGGGCCGGCGGGCCCGCTCGAGCACACGCTGCGGATGGTTGGGGTGGTCGTCGTCGAGTAGCCGAGCCAGCGTGGTGATCAGTCCGCTTGCGCGAGCCGGGCAATGCCGGGCGGCCAGATACGCGACGAAGTCCTCGAGCCAGTCCGGCGGCTCGGCGAGCCGGGCGGCGAGGGTCTCGCCCCGCACGAACGGCCGGTCCGGGTTGCGCTGCCAGCAACGAGAACACAGGCCATGTCCGACGTGGCGACGGAGCTGGCCGCAGGACACACAGATCCGGGGCGGGTCCTTGGCCGGGCCCGGACGTGAGCACAGCCCGCACCACCCGGTCGAATCCCGCAGATAGCCGGGCTTGCCGCAACGCGGGCACAGCGACTTCGCGGCGGCGCGCTCGGCGCGTCTGCGGCACCCTCGACACAACGGCTCGTCACGAAATCGGGTCGGGTTGCCGCAGGCAGCGCAGCGGCGCGAGCACACCGCGCAGCGGCCGGTCGCCGCGAACAGCACCCGGTCACGGGCGCAGCCCGGGCATCGCTCCTTCGCCTGCTGCGCGCGTATCCGGCGGATACAGCGGCAGCAGTGCTCGCGGTCGCGGTATCCGACCGGGGCGCCACACTCGACGCAATCACGTTGCCGCTTACCCATTCCCGCGCTCCAGGTCGTGTGCTCACATCGGCGGCATCGACCGGCCCCGCACGGTGGCCGCCGGCTCGGAGCTGACCGGTCGGGCCGCCTCAGCGGGCTGCTCGACCGGCGCGGTGTCGATCTCGAACAGGTCATCGGGGGTGCACTGCAGTGCGGTGCACAGCGCGATCAGCGTCGACAACTTGACCTGGCTGGGTTCCTTGGTGAACAGCGCCGACACCGACGCCGCCGACATCTGCATCCCCGCTCGCTCCGCGAGCAACCGCCGCAACTCGGTCGCGGTCCACACCTCACGCTGGGCCGCCGCCATCCGCAACCGCCACCGGATCCTCATACCGTTGCGTCCTCCGCGTCCTCCGCGCCGAGCTCGGCCAACGTCGAGGTGACCGCACGCCGGTAGGCGTCCTCGATGAACGTCGCCGACGGACGCACATACCGCATCGTCGAGCCGACCGTCCAGTGACCCAGAAGCTGTTGTATTGCAACCAAATCCACGCCACGCTCGTAATTGTGCGTGGCGCACGCCCGGCGCAGCGCGTGCGGGCTGAACCGTTCCACCGCCGGCCGACCCTCCAACTCCATCAGATACCGCAGCCGGTTGCGGATCGTGCCACGATGCAACGCACCACCCGACTCGTCAGCGAACAGCACCACCGAGTCGGGAAACTTGGGCCGCACCTCGGCCAGAAACCAGCCCAACAACACGTCCAACCCATCGAGCATCGGTACCCACCGCGGCCGCGGACCCGACATATGCGCCCCCTTCCCGAACCGCACATGCAGCTTGCCGAACGGTCCCCGCCCGAAATGGACATCGGCGACCTCCAGTAACGACGCCTCCTCCGACCGTAGACCCGCGTGATACAGCGTCCGGAACATCGCGTAGTCCCGCGCCGCCGGCGCATACTTGCGGGCCGTGGCGATCCTGGACTTCAAGAACTCGAAGAACTCACCCACCCGTTCCGGACTCGGCGGCGGCGCGACCGCCGGCGAATCGTCCCCCACATGCCGCGACGCGTTGAACTCGTCGATCGGACACACCAACCGCACCCCGAACGCCGCCTCGATCTCGGCCGCCTTCCGGGTCTGCAAGAACCGATGGAACCCCTTGAAGATCTGCACGTACTCACGCCGCGTCGCCGCCGAGAGACCCGCCACCGCCAACTCCCCAACCACACGATCGACGTCCTCGCTGGTGACCTCCCACGCCGGACACCCCAACGCCGACAACGTCCGCTCCAACAACCCGACATCATTGTCGATCGTCACCGGACTGAACCCCCGCGCCCGCCACGACGCCACAAACGCATCCACGCATTGTTGTTGAAACACAGCAGGATCGGCCACGACCGGCTCGACCGGGACGGCGCCACCGGAAATCACCCGCAGACCCTCCATCGCCGGCACACCTTCTTCCCACTTAACTGGTTCAGGTAGCACCTAACATATCTCGATCCCACCTTGAAAACAGGGAGGACACGCAGAGCGCCCTAAAGCCCAGCTAGCAGCACATTTCCCCCGAGACGAACAAGTGCCAGCCCCATATGACTGGGACCGGTTCCTACCCGAGCACACCACCGCCGCCAGCATCCTCGACCGACTGCTGCACCGCGCCACGATCGTCGTCACCGACGGCGACTGCTACCGCATGAAACACGAACGGAGGCCCATCACACCTGAACTACCCACACAGGGCGGGAGCGGCGGCAAGGCAATCTGCGAGACCGCGTCTCGACAAATCGCCGGGGCACTTGTTGTCTGCACCGGATTGCTGCTGGCGATCACGTTACTGTTCGACGAACCTACTCTTGGCCCAATCACCGTGTGGGTCTTGGCCCTCCACGATTGGCTGCTTGCTGGTCAGTAGCCATCGTCCCTCTGCGTCGCGGGTCAACGTATCGTGCCAGCGACCCCAGTGATCCGGCTGGGCCTTGTCAGAAAAGGCCATGAAGAAGCTGTCAGCCACCGCGTTGGATTCATCCGTGAACTCGATAGCGATCGTGGTGATGTGGTGTCTCACGTACACGGGTGGATTGTCGTCGGCGATGCGGTACAACTCTGCTGGTGGCACCTGCGACCCGTCGGGTAGGACGAAGACTCCGTCAGGGGTGAACAGCGCCGCGAGTTCGAGTAGATCTGCCCCTTCCCGTGCGAGGAAGGCGTAGCGATGTAATACATCGCTGATTGCTCCGCGTGCGGCGGAGTAGTTTTCAGATCCCAGGTCGAGCGTCGCCATCTTTCATTCCCTTCATTCGGTCCACTTTAGGGACCGACGGTCCTTGATGTGGTTCACAGTGTGCGCAAACTACCGCCTGCCCGTCAAGAGTGTCGAAGATGCCCGGCCAAAACGGTCCAGATAGCGGACCAGTTGACCGCTAAGCGGTCCTCGCTTACTGTCGGGCGTGGGACGTGCTCTGCATCACATCTGTTGTTTTGCATTCGTGGTCGCCGGTGCGTGCACCAGCCGCCGACGACTGCGTGGTCTCGGTCGGAGAACTTCGCTCGCCGTGGGCCAGTGGTGGCTCCAGTTACGCGTAATCGCGTACTCCCGGTGGACTGCGCGGAAGCCAACAGGGAGGCGGGCCCGCATGGTGACCCTCATAGCCACTCAGAGGAAGAGAAGGAATAGATGACCCAAATCAGCGAGTTCGCAGCAGCCATCACGCCTGAACAGCTGTGGCACGACCCATATCCGATCTACGAGCGTATGCGAGCAGAAGGCGTCGAATGGATTCCGGCTCTCAACTGCTATCTCGTTTCCCGATACGAGGACGTGCTGTACGTCGAGAAGCATCCTGAGATCTTCTCGGCAGAGGAGCCCGAGGATGAACCGACGCCTGCCAGCAGGGCGATCGGTGGTGTCTCGGTGATCTCAACGGACGGCGATCCGCACGCGCGATTGCGCCGAGCCGCGGAGTCCGCTCTCCGTCCCAACGTGATCAAGAAGCATTGGATCCCGACCTTTCAGCAGAATGCAGATTCACTCATCGACAAGTTCGTGGCAGCAGGGGCGGGTGACTTGTACGAGGATTTCGCCGCGCCGCTGTCGGTCATGAACCTCAACGCACTGCTCGGCCTGCGTGGTGTGCCATATCCGGAACTGCAGGTCCATTCTCAGAATCTCGTGGCCGCTGGTGGCAACGTGGCCGACGATCCGGAAGTCTGGGCGCGCTGTGCGCAGACCAACGAGATTCTTGACGTGAGCATCGAGGCGACTATCGAAGCCGTCAAGCGGGATCCGGACAACTCAATCGTCTCTGCGATGGTTCACGCCGAAGACCCCCTGTCGGTCGACGAGATCAAACGTAATCTGAAGGTCTTCATCGGTGGGGGCATCAACGAGCCGCGTGATGCGATTCTCTTGAGCACCTATGGATTGCTGTCCAATCCCGACCAGCTGCGTGATGTTCTTGCGCAGCCTGATCTGTGGAAGCAAGTGTTCGAGGAGGCCGTTCGATGGGTCGCGCCGCTGTCCGTCTATTTCAAGCGGATCGCAACTCCGACGACCCTTGGCGGACAAGCGCTCAAGCAAGGCGACTTGATCGTGGCGTCAGTTGCGTCGGCGAACCGGGATGAATCCATGTTCGTCAACGCCGACGTCTTCGACATTCATCGCCCCAAGGTCACCCACCTGTCCTTCGGAAGCGGCGCCCACTTCTGCATGGGTGCGTGGGCGTCCCGACTCTCCATTGGCCAGGTCGCACTGCCGACGCTCTTCCGCCGGCTACCGAATCTCCAACTTGCGGGTGAGGTGCCGTTCGAAGGGTGGGCTTTCCGGGGCCCGACGCGCCTCGACGTGACGTGGACGCCGCCGGAAACGAGCTGACGAGTCACACCGCGACCCATTCGGACGGCGCGCACTCACCGAACCGCTTCCAGGTCATGCACCGGCCGGGAGGGCGGGGCTCCACGAGCTCGGTGAGGGTCGGAGCCAAAAATGTTGTACGAGAACGCTAGTCGGCGGCCGCACCGTGAGTAGGGTCGGCTGACGGCTATGCAATGGGCGATCGGGACAACGGTCTCGATCGCCCATTGTGATCGCTCGTCCGCGGTGGTTTGCGTGACTGCCGGCGCGGGACTGGAGTGGAGGCGGGGTGCGTCGCGTCCACTCATCGGGCCGAATAGCGGACCGGTTGACCACAATGCAGTCCGGGACGTACGATTGCCTCGATGTGCGTCGGATCACATCATGCAGAGGGTTCTGCAGCGTACGAGTCGTGGTTTCGGTGTGGCCGGCCAGAACGGTCTCAGACGTCAAGAAACAGCGCTACGCGCAATAGGCACAGGAGTTAGCAAAGTGGATACCCAAGTGGTTGTCGTTGGTGGCGGACCGGCAGGAATGTGGTTGGCAGCGGAACTGCGAACAGGGGGAGTCGATGTCACTGTTCTCGAGAAGGACTTGGCGCTCAATCCCCAGGCGCGCGGAGTGACCGTTCATCCGCGAACACTGGAGACCTTCGACATGCGCGGCATGGTGGAGACCTTCATAGCGGAGGGAACTCAGATCCCGGGTGCCAGCTTTGCGCAAATACCAACGCTGATTTCCTACGCAGGTCTCGATACCGACTTCAACTTCATTCTCGGCCAGCCGCAGGCGCGGACGACGACCTTGATCGAAGCTCGCGCAGTCGAGCTCGGCGCCGACATCCGACGCAGCAACGAAGTCAAGGCAATCGAAGCGTCTGACGACGGGGTCGTGCTGTCCGTAGCGGGCCCCGACGGCGACTACACACTGCGCGCGCAGTATGTCGTCGGCTGCGATGGGACGAACAGCATGGTTCGCGAGTCTGCACATATCGGGTTCCCGGGCACCGACCACTCAGTGACAATCTGGTGCGGTGACGTACTCCTCGACGATCCAATCGACACCCCGTTCCTCGAGGAGTGGAATCTCAACGGCACCGTCGTCACGATCGCGTTGCCCTCGGGAGTCCGTCGCTTCATCGGCATGACGCCCGACGATGTCCAGCCGGGGTGGCCAGGCTCCTTCACTTTCGAGGAGCTGCGGTCGAAGGTGAAGGCCGTCCTCGGCAGTGACTACGGAATGCATTCCCCGAGTTTCCTCGCCCGAACCGGGAACAGCAGCCGTCTCGCCGACTCCTATCGGAGCGGTCGGATTCTGCTCGCCGGTGATTCCGCCCATCGTCACTTCCCACTCGGCGGAATGGGCATGAACACCAGCATTCAGGACTCGATGAACCTCGGCTGGCGGCTGGCCCGGGTGGTCAGAGGGCTTGACCCGGAATCCACCTTGGACACCTACGCCGCTGAGCGTCGGCAGGTCGGACTTGACCTCCTCGAGATGACGCAGGCCCAAACCACAATGACCGTCTCTTTCACCGAGGACGGGGCACAGCTCCGGTCGCTCTGGTCCAAAATGCTGAGCGAACACCCGGAGATGGTTGACGCGCTCGCTGAACGCTACGCCGGATTCCGGGTGTCCTACGCCCGGACGACCGCGGAAGGACACGTTCTCGAGGGTTGTCGGGCACCGAACCTTGACTTTGCGGGCACGGAAGATCGCCTCCACACACTGCTCAGAGACGGCCAATTCGTATTGCTGGACCTACAAAGCAGCGTCGCTCAGGCCGTTGATCAGAAGACTCAAACGGACCAGATGAGAGTCCATGTGGGTCCCCTCGGATCGCCAGAAAAGCGGCCCGAATGGGCCAGTGTCACAGCCGCTCTCATCCGACCCGACGGGTACGTTGCGTGGGCGACAAATGAGCGCGACTCGGATCGTGCGTCCGCGGAGTGCAAAGCGGCACTGGACCAGTGGGTCTGCAAGGTGCCTGCGACCGTCTAGTGCGCGGATAATTGAACTGGTTGATCGGGCTGCCCTGCTTGCACCGCTCGCTGCAGGCGGCCCGACTTCCAGTCCGTCGAGTGCCAGGCCCTTCGTCTGATCTCCCTGTGCTGCCTGCCTCCTCATCATCATGCGCAGCCTGTGAACGGCGATGAAGCTGTTGTACGAAATGAGATTGGGATACCTGTCATGACTACCTCGCCCGCAGCGGAGCCGGAGTTCGACCTCGTCGTGACAAGGAAGGAGGTCCTCGCTACCGACGTCGCGCAGCTCACCCTGGTGCGGTCAGACGGTGACGAGTTGCCGCCCTGGGAGGCGGGGGCGCATATTGACCTGGTTTTGGACAACGGACTGGTGCGCCAGTACTCGCTGTGTGGTGAACCCGCCAGCCGCTCGGAGTTGCGAGTAGCCGTGTTACGGGAGCAATCGGGGCGCGGCGGGTCGCAATACGTACATGAGAAGCTCGAGGTGGGACAGCACGTACGAATCCGTGGTCCGCGCAACCATTTCAACTTGGTCGATGCAGATCAGTACATTTTCATCGCAGGTGGAATTGGAATCACTCCGATCCTCCCCATGATCCGCGCAGTGGCGAGCAGGGGAGCGGACTGGCGGTTGGTCTATGGCGGTCGGGCACTGGCGTCTATGGCCTTTCGATCCGAGCTTCAAGAAATAGACAGCGAGAGAGTTCACTTCGTCCCGGCTGACACATCAGGAATCATCGATGTGGCGCAGACGCTCGGCTCTGCAGCCGGCGGGGACGTGGCGGTTTACTGCTGTGGTCCGGGGCCTTTGCTCGACGCGGTCGAGGGCCGTTGTCGTGAACTCGCCGGATTCACTGCCCACGTGGAGCGCTTCATGCCCAAGAGCGATCTCCTCGAGGGTGGAGTGGACAGATCGTTCACCGTGGAGCTGGCACAATCCAAGCTGACTCTCGCTGTGCCAGTAGATTGTTCAATTCTCGAAGTGGTGGAGGACGCTGGGATCAACATCCCGAGTTCGTGCCTCGAGGGTGTCTGCGGTTCCTGCGAGACGAAGGTGCTGGCAGGAAAGCCCGACCACCGAGACTCGGTCTTGAGTGCAGAGCAGCAAGAATCAGCGTCAACAATGATGATCTGCTGTTCGCGTTCGTGTTCGGACCGGCTCGTGCTGGACCTTTGAGGCAGCGCGCTGAAGTCGACTGTGCGCCACGAGTGGCCCTGAGGTGGACTCCGGTCCGATAGGGGCTGGGTCAGCGTCACCTCGCGGTCTAATGACGCCCGAATTTCGCCGCGCCGCTCATCACGATCGGTCGCGGACGCGGATCCCGTACCTCGCGATTTTCCGATAGACGGTGGCGCGACTCATTCCGAGTGCCTCGGCGACCTCGCCGGCCGTCATGGTTGGATCTGCCAGTCGCCGGACCAGTTCGGTGCGTTCGAACTGCTCGATTCGCGTCAATCCGTGGCGCGGTCCATCGATGACGTCCGCAGGTAGATGGTGCAGATCGATGACATCGGTTCGGGCAGCGACCGCGCGCACCACACTACGCAGCTGCGCCACATTACCCGGCCATTGATAGTTGGTCAGTGCCCGCAGCGCTGTCGGGGTGATGGTCAGTGCATGTCCGCGTAGTTCTTGGGCGAAGTGGTGGGCGAGGGGTTCCACGTCGTCGGGTCGCTCCCGGAGAGCCGGCGCCCGGATGACGACGTCGATGTGCACCGCCAACTCCGCTGGGAGTGATTCGACATCGTCGGCGGTTATCGAATAAGGCCGTGGACCCTGTTTCGGTTCGACTGTTGACCGGGCCTCCTCGAACGCGTGACCGAGCTGCGTCGATCCCCACCGCGCCAGAGTGTCGACGTCACGGACGACGATGTGTGTACCCATCTTCTGCAGCTCTGGGGTCCATAGGTCCAACCAGGCTTCCACGTCGCCGGGGTCGGGGGGACTGACGCTCAGGATTCGAGGGCTGGACGCGAGGCGTTGGTGGGCGCGAGCGAGCAAGGCGGCGCGTCCCGAACCCGGTTCGCCGACGGCGGCGACCGTCTTGCCGGAGGCGAGAGCGGCGTCGACTTCTGCCATCGCTGTCAACCAGGGTGCAGACGATCCGACCGGCATTGCATTGTCGGTGTCCAGGCGTGCGGGTCTGACCCAGAAGACCTCACCGCGGGCAGGCCGTTTCGGAACATGCCCACCCGACCTCGCGCGCATCAAGGCTGCAGTACTGGTTGCCGCAGACTGCGCCAAGGCAAGGAGGAGTTGACTCGATGATCGTGACCAGGTCGACAGGTTCACGGTACCCATCAATTGGCCGGAGGTCAGATCGTTGACAGGGACTGCGGCACAGGTGAATCCGAAGAGATCTGCGCAATAGTGCTCGTCTGCGGTGATGAGTGTCGGGGCCCTATCGGCCAGCGCCAGCGCCAGACCATTGGTTCCGGCTTCGCGTTCGGAGAACCTGAATCCCGGTGCCAGATAGACCTCGTCCAGCGCGTCGATCAGCCCCGGATCGCCACTGCGTCGGCTCAGGACCATACCCCGGCTGTCGGTGAGCATGAGGGACACGGGTTCGGTCTCGAGCGTGCGCCACAGTTGCTCGAGAACGCTGTTCCCGCACTCGTAGAACAGCGACCCATCGTCGACATCGTCACCGGAGAAGACCGGCTCGATCGCGTCGACTGATACGCCGTAGGTTTCACTGCGCTGCCAGGACGCCATCACTCGCGGCGGGACAGTGTCACCGCGCTGAGCGGGTGCACGCCACTGTGCGCGCTCGGGTAATGGGTTCGTGTGGTTCGTGGACATACTTCTCGCCTGCTTCACTCCGACCTTGCCTGTGACCCACGTTACAGAGGAACAGCGCGGGAGCAATTTTGCGGGGTCTCAGATTGAGACATCGCAACGCCCGATCCTCACCGGACCCTACCTAGATTGAGGTCATCGCTGTGATGGCCGTCACGCGACATCAAACGTATCGAATGGAGCCGCACATGTATGCCAAGAACGGAGAGAGCTTCTTCATCGTCGACGCCCACGTAGCCCTGTGGGACGCGCGACCGGAGAACCAACGCAACATCCACGGCAAGCAGTTCATCGACTGCTTTTACGACTACCACCGCAATCTCAGCCCGGAATCCGAGGTGTGGCCATACGACGACTACCTGTACCAGGGTGGTGAGCGGCTGATGAAAGACCTGTTCACAGACGGTTACGTCGATCATGCAATCTTCCAGCCGGCCCACCTCGGCGAGTTCTACAAGAACGGATTCGGGCAAACCGAGGAGTCCTGGGCGCTGACCCAGAGGCACCCGGAGAAGCTGACCTACAACCACAACTTCGATCCTCGCAACGGCGAAGCCGGACTCGAACAACTCCACGCCGATGCTGAACGATTTGGCCTCAAAGGAGTCAAGCTGTACACCGCCGAATGGCATGGCGAGTCCCGCGGATACAAGCTTGACGACCCGTGGGCGTACCGCTATTTCGAGGCCTGCCGCGAGCTGGGCATACGGAATATCCACGTACACAAGGGCCCGACTATCCGCCCGCTCGACCGTGACGCCTTCGACGTGGCCGACGTCGATCACGTGGCCTCAGACTTCACCGACCTCAACTTCGTCGTCGAACACTGCGGACTGCCACGACTCGAGGACTTCTGCTGGATCGCCACACAGGAGCCCAACGTCCATGCGGGTCTTGCGGTGGCCATGCCGTTCATTCACACCCGACCAAAACACTTTGCTCAGATCATGGGCGAATTGCTGTATTGGCTTGGCGAAGACCGGATCCAATTCTCCAGCGACTACGCGCTGTGGACACCGCGGTGGCTGATCGAGGCCTTCGTCGACTTTCAGATTCCCGAGGAACTCGGCGAGTATCCAGCGCTCACACTCACCCAGAAGAAGAAGGTTCTCGGTCTCAACGCCGCAAAGATGTACGACATCCCGGTCCCGCCCGAACTGCAGATCGCTGACGCCGCGGAACCGGAGGTTGGTCCGCGGGGCGCCGAGAAGGCCGAAGAGGCCGCAGACCACCTCGTCGGGGCGTGAGATGAACGATATCGATGACACCGCGATCCGCCGGGCTCTGGGCACCGTCATGGATCCCGAACTCGACGAACCAATCACCGATCTGGGTTTCGTACGATCGATCCACGTCGACGCAGACCGGAGTGTGACCGTGCACTTGAGGCTCCCAACGTCCTTCTGTTCCCCGAACTTCGCCTATCTCATGGCGTCCGACGCGAAAGACGCGCTGCGGCTGCTGCCCGATGTTTACGGCGTCACCGTCGTGCTCGACGACCACCACGACTCCGACATCATCAACCGCGGTCTGGCAGCCGACGCCGGGTACTGCGGCACTTTCGGTCACGAAGCCGACAACAGTCTCGATGAGCTCCGAATGACGTTCGTGCGCAAGGCCCACACCGCCGCAATGGAACGCGTCTTGACGTCCATGTTGCGCAATGACCCGACACGAACCGAGCAATCCGTGGGTGACGTGGTAATCGCAGACCTCCCGGAAACGCCACAGACCGAGGCGCTTCGGCGACGACGAGAAGCACTTGGATTGACCAACAACCCACACGACCATGTCCTCGTGGACCAATTGGGCAGGCAGTATCCGCCCGAGGAAGTGCCGCTGCACCTCCGCCGCGCCCGCTCGACACGCATCTCCGTCGACGGAAACGCCCATTTCTGCAGGGGACTGTTGCAAACGCGGTACCCCGGCTCAGAAGCCGACCAGGCACCCCGCCCGGCCGACCCCTCGCACCTGCTCCCCGTAACCGCAGTTTGACGACAAGGAACGTCCATGAAGATGAAAGCCGTACAAGTGGTGGGTTACCACCAGAACTTGGAGATCACCGAACTCCCCGTGCCCGAGGCCACCGGGCCGTGGGATGTCATCGTCCGCATCGGCGGCGCCGGTGTCTGCCGGACCGATCTGCACATCCTCGAGGGCCAGTGGGCCGAGAAGTCTCAGGTATCGCTGCCATACACGATCGGTCACGAGAACGCCGGATGGGTCCACGCGATCGGCAGCGCAGTCACCAACGTGGCCGAGGGCGACAAGGTGATCGTCCACCCGCTCATCACGTGTGGGCTGTGCCGCGCCTGCAGGGCAGGCGACGATGTGCATTGCCAGCAGAGTCAGTTCCCGGGAATCGACACTGCGGGAGGCTACGCCGAATATCTCAAGACCTCTGCCCGCAGCGTCGTCAAAATCGCTGATTCGCTCGAACCCAGCGCAATCGCCGCCCTCGCCGACGCCGGACTGACCGCATACCACGCCGCAGCCAAGGCTGCCCGGCGCCTGCGCGCCGGCAATCGCTGCGTGGTCATCGGCGCAGGCGGACTGGGTCACATAGGGATTCAGGTCCTCAGTGCCATATCGGGTGCAGAGATCATCGTCGTCGACCGAAACCCCGACGCAGTCAAGCTAGGCCTGTCGATCGGAGCCGACCACGCCGTCGTAGCCGACGGCACTCACGTCGACCAAGTTCTCGACCTCACCGACGGTGTGGGGGCCGAGGCAGTCATCGACTTCGTCGGAGAGGGCGGCGCCACCGCCGAAGGCATCCGCATGCTCCGCCAGGCCGGCGACTACCACGTCGTCGGATACGGCGAGAACATCAACATCCCAACCATCGACATCGTGTCGTCGGAAATCAACTTCATCGGCAACCTCGTGGGCACCTACAACGACCTGTGTGAACTGATGGTTCTTGCCGCGCGCGGGAAGGTCAATCTGCACACCAACCAGTACCCTCTGGAGCGGTTCCAAGACGCCATCGACGACCTCGATGCCGGTCGCATACGCGGACGAGCCATTCTCACGCCGTAACCGAGTGCTGCGAGCTCTGACACCAGGGTCTCGGCCGGCTTGCAGTCGGCGAGCCGGCCGAGACCTTTGGGGACCGGCGGTTGCCGTCCCGGAGCAGGTCAAGGTCTCATTCCGTGCCCGCAGGACCGAGATGGGTGTTGAGGAAACCGGCGGTGATGCTGAGACTGAAATCGCTGTCGAACAAACCGGCTTCATGGCCGGCACCCCCGAGGGTCACCAGAGTGGATTCGACGCCGGCGCGGACGAGCCGATCATGAAAAGCCTGGCTTTCGCCGATGTTCACGATCCGGTCGCGGTCACCGTGCACGACCAAAAACGGGACTGCGTCGCTGCTGATTCGGCCCAGTGGACTGGCGTCCGAGATTCCTGGGCCTCCCGCGGCAGGATTCTCGATCCCCAACAGCGCACTCTCGACAGGCGGATCGAGCAACAACGTCTCCAGCCAGGAGCGACTGGCGTTTGACTGCAGATCGATCCCACCGAACCAGTTGATCACGCAGTCGACGCGGACTGCCTGGGGGTCTGCGTCGCCGGCCAAAGCGTGGTCTGAATTGGTGGTTCCCAGCATCGACGCGAGGTATCCGCCCGCCGAAGCGCCCCAGGCGCCGATTGTGTCGGTCGCGAGCCCGAGATCCGTTCCGTGGGCACGCAGGTGGGCCACAGCAGCTTTGGCGTCGTGCACCTGTGACGGGTAGATCGCGTCAGGCGCGAGTCGGTAATTGACTGAAGCAACTGCAACGCCTAAACGCGCCAGCGGGATCAGGCGCTTCTCTGCGTCGTCCTTCTTGTCTCCTGCCTGGAATCCGCCGCCGTGGAAATAGGCGACCACAGGCACGGGCTTGTCGGTATCGGGGCGATAGAGATCCAGCTTTTGAAGTGGCTCGGCGCCGTAGGCGATGTCGTAGGAAGCAGATACCGAGAACATGAATACTCTTTCACTGGACGATGGTCGGAGTGCGTGAGTGGCCCGCTGGCGACTGCCAAGTGTCCTGCGGAGCCGGGCGGATGGTGCGGACCGGAGGTGGGCGCGTGCTCTGCCAAGCGCGACGAGGTCCGGTTCTTCTACAACAGCTTGAAGACAGGTGTGGCCGTTTTATAGTCAAACTTCCAGCCGTCTGCGGTCCTGACGAGTTCGTCGTGGAACTCGCCGAGGGCGCAGGAACTGGGCGCAGGGACGGTATTGTCGACAGCCGCCGTTCCTCGAAAGATCTGAACGTAACTCACTGCCGAGCACGTTGTGGGCGAGTGATGATCCAAGTGAATGTTGGTGAACACGTGGCGTTCGAGTTGGTCGCCCGGCTTGGATTCGAGTACGGACCGGATCTGTGCGCGACCTCTGAGGTCGTCGCCGTGTCTGTTCCAGGTGCCGTCTTCCGTGAAAAGATCAGCGGCCTGATCGAACTGACGGTGATCGATGAAGTAGGCGAACGCAACGATGACTTGACGGCAGGCTGCGTCAGCTTCTGTCCAGTCGGACTCGTTGGTGTTCATGCCGGACCGTCCAGGAGGTGTGCGGAGCCGGTATGTCTCCGTACAAGGTCAACGCCGTAGTCGTTGGCATTGGGGAACCGCACGATTGTGTGAATATGGAACGGCTCGGGTTCGGTATTGGTCAGAAACACTCCTGCGTGATGGTCGAACTCGAGCAGGATGACGGGGCTATGGATGCGGTAGTAGAACGCGTCGCCGACCGACCTGCCGCCAATCCAGCTGAACCAGGTCTCATCCAAGTGTTCGCGCACCGCTTCCAAACGTGCCGTGCGGGGCCCGTCGGGCTGGTAGTCGAGAAACTGATTGATGAGATCGACGGTGTCCTCTTGCACAGAGAGTGGAAAGTCGGATACCGGTGCGCCTTCATAGGGAATGACTCGGTTGTCTTGGAAGGCACCACCGAGGTGTAATTCATCTCCTGGATGAATACGTCCGGCTGGCATCAGTGGGTCTCTCTTCAGGTTATAGAGGACGGCTCGCTGGGCCAGCTCCGACGGCAGGCTGTTGATGATGTTGAGACCCGCGCTCTCGAGATTCGAGAATAGATATGTCCCGCAGTGGGGTCCGCTGTCGATGTGATTGGGTTCGGCCCCGAAGAACACGGGAGCGAGTATCTGTTGATTGCCAATGAACAACGAATTAAGGCACAGGTGGTGCCCATAAAGACTCCAACCCCATGGCTCGTTCTCTGAGGGGGTGCCGAAGATGTTGACGTTATAGCTGCGTTCGTTCAGGACTTTGGGTAGGTTGACGATTTGACCCAGGAATCCATTGAGGTGCATAGCAGTCCGCGCTTTGGCGTAGCCAGCCGGACTGAGAGACTCACGAAGTAGATTCAGAACCAAATCGACAGTCTCATCTGTCTGCTCTTCTAAGCGCAGGCCGAAGCGATTGACATAGAATTCCGGATTCATCCATGCGCGCCACACCTTGCTGTCCAGTGGGTGAAGCAACTCTGCCCGTTGGGACGGCGAGACTGCGTCAAGGAGAGCCTCCGCAGCTTTCGTCGCAACTGTGGTCGGGGCGTTCTCGTTGGTCCCGAGTGGGAAGAGATCGGGCACTGGTGAGCCGTCGGAGGTGATGCCGGTGAAGGTCGCGGTTTCAAAGAGGTCGAGCCAAGCCGCCACGGCGGGCCCGGCTACCGGATCGTCTCGCATCGTGTCGGCCCACCCGCGAGCGTCGAGCTCAGTCAGGCCGTCGTAGCGGGATGCCTCAGGCAGATAATCACGAAAGTGTGACCCCATTGATCGCTCCATTCTCCTGGTTCGTCGTCGCAGACTCAGAGGTGTGTCTTGACGCTTCGACCGTCTGTCGCATAGTTTGCCACTAGACCGTAAATTGGTCCAGTGGTCCGCAGGGCGGATCGGACAGGAGCTACGTGCTCCAGGAAGAGGGTGGTCATGCCCCACACGATGTCGACTGTCGCGCCGTTCCTCCAGGGGGTTCGTGTGCTTGATGTGACCGGAGCATTGGCGGGGCCGTACTGCTCGATGATTCTCTCGGACCTTGGCGCCGACGTGATCAAGATCGAGCCGGTCGACGGCGATGCCATGCGCCGTCGAACGATGGGTCCCGATCGGATCCCCCTTCCCTTTGCGATGACTCATCGCGACAAGGGAAGTCTGGGTGTCGACCTCAAGACTGACGCTGGTCGAGACATTCTGAAGAAGCTCGCGCGCAACAGCGATGTCTTGGTGGAGAACTTCAGGACCGGCGCGATGTCGTCTCTCGGCCTGGGGTACGACGATCTCGCAGAGGATTGTCCCAACCTGGTCTACGCCTCGATATCGGGCTTCGGTCAGTTCGGACCCATGCGTGACGCAAAGGCGATCGACCTCGTTGCCCAGGCGTACGGGGGACTCATGAGCGTCACCGGCTCCGAAGACGGGCAGCTTGCGAAGTCGGGGTACCCGGTCTCCGACCTCGGCTGCGGGATGTGGGCGGCAATCGGAATCCTGGCAGCCTTGATGCGTGTGCGGGCGGGCGGAGCCGGCTCCCATATCGACGTGGCGCTTTCCGACACGGTCGCGGCCTGGTCGGTGTGGGAGGTGGCGGACTACGCGTCTACGGGGGAAGTGCCCGGGCCTCTGGGTACCGCTCATCGGCTCGCTGCCCCGTACCAAGAGTTCAAATGCCTCAACGGCGAAGCGCTTGTCATTGGCGCCGTGGAACGGTCGTGGGGACGGTTATGCGCTGTCCTCGGCGTTGACCTGTCAGATGATTCACGATTCGCGACGGAGTACGAACGATTCCAGAACCGTCACGCCCTCAGCGCGATTCTGGAACGACGATTCGAAACAGCGTCGCGAGATCATTGGATAGAGACGCTACGAGCGGCAGGAATCGCCTGCGGCCCGGTCAATTCGATAGATCAGGTCGTGGCCGATCCGCAATATGCAGTCCGTGGAATGTTCCCGAAGGATCGCAACCTCCACGGCCACGACACGATAGTCAACACTCCGGTCATCGCCGACGGTGCGCCCCGGGCACGCGGACGTGCTCCCCTGCTTGGCCAATCAACGACAGAGCTGCTCTCTGAGCTGGGCTACGACGAACAACAAGTTCACGACCTGGTCACCGCTGGCGTTGTGGCGACGCCACACGATGTCAAGGCACACGAGGAGATTGGGATTTCATCATGAGTCTGCTGGATTCACAGGACGGCAGCGGTCTCGGCCGCGCTCTCGTCGACGGAAGATCGGTCATGGTGCTCACTGCTCCGGGCACGTCGGCTGCAAGAACCGCAACCGTGGACGGACTCACGTTTTCGGACCTTCCGGAGCTCTTGGCCGCATGCGATGGCCGGGCCGATCGAGTCGAAGCCGGCGCCGAGGTGGTCTTGGACGATCTATCGCTGGTGAGCCCAATCGAAAACCCTCGGAAGATCATTTGTGTCGGCCAAAACTACGCCGCTCACGTCGCTGAAGGCGGGCGGACGAGTTCGCCCGCCTATCCGGACCTGTTCGCCAAATGGGCCAACGCGCTATCGGGTCCACACGCGGAGGTGCCCTTGCCGGAGGAATCCGACCAGATCGACTTCGAAAGCGAACTCGCAGTCGTGATCGGTCGCAAGTGCCGACGTGTCAGCGCTGCGGAGGTCGCGGACGTAGTGTTCGGTTATACAGCCGCCAATGACGGATCGGTGCGTGACTTCCAGGTACATACGGCGCAACGCACAGCCGGCAAGGCCTGGGAGCGACTTACCCCCCTTGGGCCGGTGGTCATACCGGCGCAGCGACTCGGTGGCGTCAACCCTGATCTGCAGATCACCGGACTGTTCAACGGTCGCATCGTGCAGGACGACCGGACAAGCAGCATGCTCTTCTCGGTCAGCGACCTGGTGCAATACATCACGATCTTCATGTCCCTTGAACCGGGCGACGTGATTCTCACCGGCACCCCCGCCGGCGTCGGAGCGGTTCGAGAGCCGCGCCTCTTCCTGCGCGACGGCGATACGTTTGAAGTACGAATCGAAGGTATCGGCGCCTGCAAGAACACCTATGTGAAAGAACAGCGGCAGTGACCCAGACATCTGACACACGCGGAGCCATACTGCTCGATATCCGATCGTCAGTTGCGTGGATCACCTTCAGCAACCCCACGAAGCACAACGCGCTCTCCACGGCGATGATGGCGCAGCTCGACCAAACCCTTCGAGAACTGGGCGGTGACTCGTCGGTTCGAGCCGTGGTGTTGCGCGGTGAAGGCTCGGATGCCTTTGCCGCTGGCGCAGACATTTCCGAATTCGAATCGCAGCAGAATGTGGACGAAGTGCGGCAACAGAATTCGGATGCTGTGTCGAGTCTCTTCCTGGGTCTGTCGGAATCGGCAACGCCGGTCGTCGCAATGATCTCGGGTTACTGCTTGGGCGCAGGTGTTGCGCTGTCGATGGCAGCAGATATCAGAATCGCCTCAACGACCAGTACGTTTGCCATTCCCGCTGCGCGGTTGGGCATCGGCTATCCGGTAGCTCTCACCAACGCGCTCGCGCGCACCGTCGGGCCCGGGAACGCTGCCGAGATCCTTTTCACGGGGAAGAGGATCGACGCGCGGCGGGCTCATTCCATGGGACTGGTGAACGACGTGGTCCCGCCGGAGGAACTCGAAACCGCAGTAACTGCAATGACATCGGCGATTGCCGAGAATGCTCCGATGTCGATCCGCGCCGCGAAAGCATCGATCGCTGTGGGTGCCGACCCTGGTAGGGCTGCAATCGCTCAGTCCTACGTAGACGCCTGCGCCGACTCAAACGACTTTCGGGAGGGCCAAGCGGCCTTCATGGCAAAGCGCGCTCCGCGGTTCACCGGGGTGTAGGCCGGCCCGGCACACACCACGGCGCGTCATGTTCGACGAATACGGGCCGACTGTTGGCCGGGCGATCGCTACCGGTGGGAGATTTGAATGACTTGGGAACACCAAACGACAGTTGAAGTGCGCTTCTCCGACTTGGACATGAACGGGCACGTCAACCACGTTGCCTACCTGACGTGGGCTGAGGTGGCGCGCGCACGTCATCTCGCATCGCTGGGTGCATCGCCGGCCGCGCTCGTACAGAATTACATGGCAGTGGTCATCTTGAGCCTCACGGTCGACTATCAGCGTGAACTGCGTGAGGCGCCGTCGGTTGACTGTGCTACGTCGTATGCCTTCGGTGCGCGGAAGTCCTTTACCGCAAACACCGTCATTTCCTACCAGGGCACCGTGGTGTGCTCGGTTCGAACGGTGTTGGGACTGATGAACTTGCGAGACAGACGACTACATAACACCCCGCAGGAGCACATGGTGGCGGTCATGGCTCAAGCTGATACCCCGACGGATGAAGGAGCGCGATGACCCCCCTCAGCAAGGTTGATCACCAGCATGCCACCCAGGCGGAGCCGACCGGAGTCGATCACGGTGGCCCCATCACCGGTGCGCAGGCAGTAGCACGGGTCATCTCAGAGATGGACACACCTACGGTCTTTGGAATGCCCGGCGGGTACACCATGCACGTCTTCGACGCCCTTTACGATTATCGCGACACCGTCGACGTGCACCTTGTTCGCCAGGAGTCCTTGGGTTCAGTCATGGCGGAAGCGCAGGGCCGGTTGACCAATCGCCCGGCCATCGTCATGGGCCAAGGCGCGTGGATCCTGGGCAACGCCGGCATCGGCATCATGGAGGCGCATCTCGGAAGCTCGCCGATGGTCATCCTGATGGACGCAACCGACGGAGGTGCGTTCTCGCACCTGGGTCCCTATCAGGCCGGCTTGGGTGGTTATGGAGCGGTCGACCTACCAGCAGCGATGCACGCGATAACGAAACAGACCTTTGTTGCTCACGATCCCAGCCAGGCATACCAGATGACACAACTGGCCATCAAGCACGCCACGTCTGGCGAGCCGGGCCCGGTTGCGGTGGTGTTTACCGGGCGGTCCCTGTTTGACAGTCTCGATTCTGCAACACAACCACCTCGTCACTTCGGCAGGTCATCGGTTCATGCAGCGGTCGACCGTGTGTCCACCAGCGAGATCGAGGCGGTGTGCCAAGCAATCCGAGCGTCACAGCGACCAGTTATCATCGCGGGCAACGGAATACGATTGTCCGCCGCAGAGGCTCTCCTGCACGACTTCGCGACAGCGTGCGATGTCCCGGTCGCTACGACTCCTGCCGGTAAGGGAACGTATCCCGAAGACGACCCGCTGGCGCTGGGGGTTATTGGCGCATTCGGCCACGACTCGGCTAACCAAGGGGTCGGTGACGCCGATCTCATCCTTGCAATCGGTACCAAGCTCGGCGCAACGGACACGGCAAACGAACACCAAGACCTCATTGATCCGCACCGTCAGACGCTGATTCAGATCGACGTTGAGCCGTGCAACCTCGGTTGGACATTTCCAGTCGACGTCGCGGTTCGCGGAGATGCAGCCGATACTTTGCGGCTGCTCCGCGGTGCGCTCGACGCATGGAACGCAGACGGATCGTCGCACGTGGAAGAGCTCAGACGCCAATCCACGTACTTCAATCGGGAATTCTCCTCGACGCCTGAGGAATTCAGCGCACGTGATGCAGTGCGCATTCTGTCGGAGGAACTACCGAGCCGGTCGGTTGTGACGTGTGATGCAGGAGAGAACCGGTTGTACGTACTGCGTGACTTTCAGTCGAAAGCAGGCGGCACCGTGTTACAACCCAACGGCGGCGGCGGCATGGGCTACGCGATTCCTGCCGCGCTTGCGGCCGCTCTGCAAGGTGACGGCCGGCTTGCGGTGGCGACGTGCGGGGACGGCGGATTCGCGATGTCGTTGCACGGCGTGCTATCCGCTGTCGAGCTCCAAGCAAAGATGCTGATCATTGTGCTCGACAATCAGATCCTGGGCTGGGTGAACCACGGGCAACGCGACCGGCCGATCGCTTCGGTCTTTTCGTCCTTCGATTTTGCTGCCATTGCACGATCGATGGGTTGCGAGGCTACTGCGACGTCTGATGGCGACAGTTTCAGGCGCGCTGTTGTCCGTGCGGTTGAGTCGGACGCGGTGTCCGTCATCGTTGCGTCGACCTCACGTGGTGATCGCTACCAGGATGTGATGTCCAGCCTGCACACCACGGACACCTACGCGGTCCCGGCCAAGAGATCCGAGTGACAGTGTGAGTAGGTCAGAGGGAATGCTCACGGGTCAGCACGCTATCGTAACGGGGGCAGGCGCGGGATCGGCAGGACTCGCGCACTGCGACTTGCCTCACTTGGAGCAGCAGTCGCCGTGGTGGACATCGACCTTCGATCATTCGAAGCATTCGAATCTGAGCTCAGCGAGGGTGGCGCGCGCACGACCGCAGAAGAACTTGAGCAGCGAGGCGGTCAAGCGCTTGAGTTCGAGCGGGATCTGACAGATCCCAGTGCCATGCCTGAGGTGGTGAGCGAAGTGGTGCGGGCCTGGAGCCGCATGGACATAGCGGCGTTCATCGCAGGTGGCGGCTCGGGAACCTATGATGAAACGCGGGCATCCGTTGTCGAGGACAACGTCTTGGATCTGGTGATCGCGCGTAACCTGAACTCCACGATTTATAGTTGCAAAGCAGTGAGCCCGGTCATGCTCATAGTGCCCCACAGAGTGGTGTAACTCGGTGGCCGAGTTCGTTACCGAGCCCGTGTCGCTCACATAGATAGAGCGGCCACCGCGTGATCCTTCGAGTCAACCTTCCACAGAATCCTCGAGGAGTCATCGCGATGACCGCACTCCACATTGTCGACCCTGCAGGCCTTCGTGGCCAAGCCCTGGCCGAAGCGTCACCAGATCTGATGCGTGAGCTGCTGCAAACCATGATCAACGTCCTGCTCTCGCCGATGCCGACGCGGTGTGCGGAGCCGAATGGAACCAGTGCTGGGCTGTGCGCACCAACCACCGCAACGGCTACCGCCACCGACCACTCGATACCCGTGTCGGGACCATCGATATCGCGGTCCCCAAACTACGTTCGGGCAGCTACTTGCCCGAATGGCTCCTCGAACGCCGCAAACGAGCCGAATCCGCACTGATCACCGTGGTGGCCGACTGCTACCTTGCCGGGGTGTCCACCCGGCGGATGGACAAGCTGGTCAAGACCCTCGGCATCGATGCACTGTCGAAGTCGCAGGTCTCGCGCATGGCCACTGATCTCGACGAGCAGGTCAAAGCATTCCGCCATCGCCGACTCGACGAGGTCGGACCGTTCACCTTCGTCACCGCCGACGCCCTGACGATCAAGGTCCGTGAGAATAAGCAGGTCGTCAACGCCGTTGTCCTGCTGCCACCGGCGTCAACGGCGACAGCCACCGCGAAGTACTCGGCATGCAAGTGGCCACCAGCCAAACCAAAGCCTCCTGGAACACCTTCTTCGCCGTCCTGGTCGCCCGCGGCCTGGGCGGGGTACGTCTGGTGACCTCCGATGCCCACGCCGGGCTCATCGAGGCGATCGCGGCGACCCTGCCGGGCGCAGCGTGGCAACGGTGCCGCACCCACTACGCAACAAACCTGATGGCCGCGTGCCCCAAGTCCATGTGGCCGGCGGTCAAAGCGATGCTGCACAGCGTCTATGACCAGCCCACCGCCACCGCGGTGCACGAGCAGTTCGACCGTCTCCTGGAATACACCGAGGGCAAACTCCCACAGGTTGCCGAGCAACTCGGTGATGCCCACGAGGATCTGTTGGCCTTCACCGGCTTTCCCGATGACGTGTGGCGACAGATCTGGTCCAACAACCCCACCGAACGCCTCAACCGCGAAATCCGCCGCCGCACAGACATTGTGGGCATCTTCCCCAACCGCGACGCCATCATCCGGCTCATCGGCGCAGTCCCGGCCGAGCAGACCGACGAATGGGCCGAAGGCCGCCGATACCTCGGCCTCGAAGTCCTCAACCGATGCCGACTGACCCTGACCACCGACACCTCCACAACAACGGAGACCATCACCGACCCGCTGATCGAGCTGAATCACCCTAGGTTTTGTGCCGCCTCGGTGGTGGGCTGGACCTCGGTGTTGAGGGCAGCGTAGTGGTCGTGCTCGTACTCGTTGGGCGGGAGCAGTCCGATGCTGGAGTGCAGACGGTCGCAGTTGTACTTATGTGGGTGATCGGCGTCAAGAGCCGGTCATGAGACGTCGGTGTCGAGTCGTTCGAGGAGTCCGTCGAAGACCTTGGCTCGGCCAACTTGGCCCTTTTGTGCGGCGTCGTCGCGTTGGGCTTGCAGGGTGGGACGGAACTCGATGGTGGTGACGAAGAAGCTGCAGGATTCGCAGATCGATTCGAAGTGGCAGTCCATGTCGACGGGCCGGGCACAATATCCGTTGCCGAGCATGCGGCGGTGCATTTCGGCGCGGAGCTTGCGCATCTCGGAGCCTTCGTCGGTGTCGGGAAGGTGTGGCGGCTGGTCGTAGAGTGCTTCGACCTTTTCGGTGACGGAGAAGTACTGCTCGGCCACGGTCCTGTCGGCGATGCGGGCGTAGACCATGGTCATGGCGAGCGTTTTGTGGCCGAGCAGAGCGGCGATGGCGTCGAGCGACATGCCCCGGTTGATGGCCTGGGTCGCGAGGGTGTGGCGCAGTTGGTGAGCGGTGACATGTCCGATCCCGGCGGCTTCGGCGTGCCGGTCGAGCGCGGCCGTCACTCGGTGGCTGGTGATCGGGCGGTGGTTCTCGACGAGCAGCCGGCTGGTGCGGATGCCGGCGGGACGATGGTTGTCGATCCAGTCGTCGAGGAGTTCTTTGAGCTGGGGATGCAGCGGTATGTAGCGGTCATTGTGCATCTTGCCCAACGGAATTCGTAGCCAGAAGGCTGTACCGATCTGGACCACGGCATCGGTGGTCAGTCCGAGTAGTTCGCCGATGCGGATGCCGGTGCGGGCGAGTAACTCGACAATCAGACGGGACAGGGGGTCGGTATCTGCGCGGGCGGCGCGGAGAAGTTTGGTGGCGGCCCCGTCGTCAAGGAATCTGGGCAATGGCTTGTCGATGATCGGTAGGTCCCCGATGAAGACCAGCGGACGCACCGGTGCGTTCGGGTAGTCCCAGTCGGTGATCCGGTCGAAGAAGCAATGCAGGTTGATCAGAGCGTTCTTGATGCTGACCCGGTTCAACGGTTTCCCGGTACGTGGGGTGGGTGTGGTGGACAGCCACTTCTTGAACTCCTCGATGTGAACTCGTTGCAGCTCAGAGCAATTCGCGATCTGTGGGTGGGTGTCGGTCAACCACGAACCGAAGCGCCGCAGGTCGTGTTCGATGCCGGTGACCGTATTGGGTCGCAGGCTCAGGGTGACCTGCTCGATGTAGCGGCGAGCGGTGGTCGCGTAACCGTGTGTGATCGTCGCCCAGCCGGTCGTCGCGACTGGCTGATGGTTCGACGGGCGCCGCCAGGTGGACAGTCTCTCGGCATGGAACAGGGTCAGCTGGAGCTGGTTGAACATGCCCGCGAGGTTGCGGCCGGCCTCGGGCAGCCCCCGCATCCGGTAGCTCGCCAGGAGCGCTTCGCGAGCCGGGAAGAACTCTGTATCACTCACTGCGGCAGGAGGAGTCGCGGTCATCGCGGAGATCTTGGCCAGTAGATTCCACTGGCCGGTGATCCGCGAGCCGCTGATCTCGACTGTCTCGCACGCCTCGAGAAACCAGCGGTAGTCCTGCGGGCAGTGGGAACGTGCGGCGTATCCCAGATGCAGATTCAGCGAGCTGATCAACTCGGCATCGGCACGCAGCTGCCCGGTGACCATCAGCCAGGACGCGAATGAGCGCGCTTTCCCGACGACCTCGAGCCGCTGCGGCGAGGTCAAGCAGTGCCAGCCGCCGGCGCGACTCACTCGCCTCTGGCAGGTTTCGGCTGCCTGTGTCGTGGAGCGCCCAGTCTTGAGTCCTGCCGCGCGCATCGCCGCGAGGTAGCTGGCGACGATGTGTGCGTCGTTGCCGGACAACTCGGCGGCCGCGGCCATCATTGCTCCGAAAGGTCCTGGGCATCAATGGCTTCCATCGCTCGTCGGTACTCGCTGGCGAGCCAGTCGTTGGCCAGGTGTAGGTAGATCCGAGTCGACTCGATCGAGCGGTGGCCAGCCTGGGACTGGATGGCTTCCAACGCCATCCCGGCCTCGCGTAGCCGGGTAAAGCAGGTGTGCCGCAACTGATGGCACGTCAGCTGCTCGATGCCTGCACGGCGCCGCGCGCCGGCGATGATCTCGTCGAGCCCGGCGGCGGTGAGTGGTTGCCCGCGACGGGGACCCTTGAGCACGACGAACAGGCGATCGGTGGCCGTATCCTGTGGACGCTCCCGATTCAGATAGTCGGTGACCGCGGTGAAGAAGCGTGTCGAGATCGGCACGATCCGCTGATGCCCGCCCTTTCCTTCGGCGATAAACACCCGTCTTTCACCAGGATTGAGATCGTTCAACCCAAGTCCGAGGACTTCGCAGCGCCGCAGACCGCCGAGCAGCATCGCGGCCACCATCGCCCGGTCACGGTCCGTGCGCAATGCCGCGACGAATGCATCGGCTTGCGCGGGATCGAGCACCCTCGGCAACGTCCGCGGCGCCCGGATCAACGGAACTCCCCGCACTGCCCGGCCCGGACTCCGAGTCGCGAGTCCTCGCGGCACGGGATTCGCCGTCACGACACCAAGGATTCGCAGATACTCGTAGAGCCCGGCGATGCTGGACAACCGGCGCTTGATGGTGCGCGCCGACAACCCCTGCTCGCCGTCCTCGATGCGCACGACCGTCGCACCCCGACGCGGCTGACGCTGCTGCTTGAGGAAATCGAGCACGTCATCGACGCTGACCTTCTCGGGTTCTCGGTCGACGACCTCGAAGAACACCTTCAGGTCGTAGGCGGTCGCCAGGACTGTGTTCGGTCGCGCCCGCGTGGCAACCAGTTCGAGATAGTCGTCAACCAACTCGTGCCCGAGTGACACCATTCGGCCGCCGGTACTTGCGCCGCGCACCAGACAGGGATCGAACACCACGCACCTCCCGAGTCGAGGGTCCGCCTGCCCTGGAACTATCACCAGCAGACACGCCGAGATCACCTGCATATCGTGACCACCACTCGTATTCGAGGGTGGCCAATTCGACGTGCTCCACGGTGCGCCAGGGACCACGCTGGCGGATCAGCTCGGTCTTGTAGGCCGAGTTCACGCTTTCGGCTAGCGCGTTGTCGTAGGAGTCCCCGACGGTCCCTACTGACGGTGTGATTCCCAACTCGATCAGTCGGTCGGAATAGGCAGCGAACGCTGGCGCGCAACGCACCATCGCCGCGCGAAGAGAACACAGCTCACTGCGGCATCAGCGATTCGTGTCTGGATGTATGAGTGCTGTTCAGCTGCGGTCGGTTCCGATCATGACGAAGCCGAGGCGCGCCGGCTCGGAGCCGAGGTTGCGCCATGCGTGACGTGTTCGTTGTTGAACGACTACGTCGCCTGCCTCGAGCTGCGTGCGCGAGCCTTCGTCTAGCTCGAGCCAGATGGTGCCGGTGAGCACGATCGCGTAGTCGACGGTTGGTGTGGTGTGAATGCCGGGGTTGCTCGGTTCGAAGGTCTCGACGAAGTTGGGGAGGTGCTCGAGCTGTTCGCCGATCGCCTTCTGGAAGTCGAAGCTGGGGTCGGCCATGACGGCGTCGGGTGGGAACTCGACGACGATGAAGCGTGAGTGTCCGGGGTCGGGGATGGCGCTGACACCGACTGGTGCAGTCTCTTCGACGGCTGGATTGGGTACTGGTTCTGCAGCCCAGAGGATCGATGCGATCATGCCTGGGGTGGAGTCGTAGGTGTGTTCGTTGGGAGCGGGGCCGTCGCTGAGGACAACGGATTTTCCGTCGCGCTTGCCCGTGACGACTCGTCTTACCGCGGTCATTGTGTAGTTCCTTTTGCCGTAGGTGATTTGGTTCGCGTGATCGTGTCGTGGGGTCAGGGGGTTACGACGACGTTCACGAACCCGCCCAGACGGGATCCGACGGCATCGAAGGCATCATTCACTTCTTCCAGCGAGAACGTACGGTGCTCAAGGAACGTCAAGTCGATGACGCCGCTACCGATCATGGAAACCATCTGGTCGAGATCGTCCTCGTTGAACCACTGGGAGCCCACCGCGTGGACGTCGCGGAGCAGGATCTCGAAGTACTCCTGTTGGACGGGTCCGACGACACCGGCGGCGACGAGGACCGCGCGGCCTCCGACTTTCAGTGCGCGGAGCAGTTCGTTTGTTCCGTTGATGTCTCCGCCCACGCCCAGGCAGTCATACATCATGTCGGTGCCGCGGCCGTCGGTGTGACTCTTGACCCACTCGACGAGATCGACATCGTCTTCGGACGAGATGGTCTCCACACGACCAGATGCGCCGAGCTTCTTGACCTGGTCGAGGATCTCGCGGTTTCGGCCGATTCCCAGGATTTTCGTTGCGCCCATTCCGAGGGCGATGGCGACGGCGGCCACACCCAGGGTGCCGGTCACTCCGTTGATGAGCAGTGTCTGCCCCGGACCCAGGCCTCCCTTGCGCAGTGCGGCGAACGTTGTGCCGATGTAGCCGAATCGGGCTGCGGTGTAGAAGTCAATGGACTCGGGTAGTTTGGCGATACGCCGGTCGGGTGAGAGGACGTACTCTGAGAGCCCTCCGAGCGGGTACTGCTTGATGAGTTCGGCGCCGTTGGGAGTTGCATACATGTAGCCGCGCAGGCAGGCACTCGCGCACATGTCTCGGCGACCACGTCGGCAGTCGTGGCAGTTTTCGCAGGTCATGAAGGGATCGACGTATACGCGGTCCCCGGGGGCAAACCCGATGACGTGTTCGCCGACGGCCTCGATTGTTCCGGAGACGTCGAGCCCGAAGACTGCTGGCAGCGGCGGCAGGCCCAGGGGTGTGAGTCCGTTGACGATGTTGTAGGAGTTGGGGACGAGGCCGCAGGCTGCGACTTTGACCAGCACGTCGCGCGGGCCGGGTTCCGGTTTTTCGGCGACTCCGACTTCCAGGGGTTTGCCTGCTTCGATGAGTCGTGCGACGTTGATCGTGGTGGTCATGGGTGTACCTATCCGTGCTTGACCGCGGTCGGGCGCGGTCGGAGTGGGTGTGGATGTAGGGCGGGGTTTCACGCGGTGACTCGAGGTTTGAGACGAGGGAGGAGTTCTCGTGCGGTTGCGTGGCTGATGGCGTCTCGGTCGGCGTTTGTCAGGTCGACATGTGCGTAGTGGTCTGCGAAGTAGTGCACGCCTGCGTGGGTGACGTGTGGGAAGTCCGTACCGAACACGAGCTTGTCGGAGGAGGTGAAATCGAGGAGCGCTTTGACGGTGCTGCTGGTCGAGGACTGCGCGAGGTCGAAGTAGAAGGTGCGCAGGTCTTCCAGGATGTATTCAGGTGCTCGCGCGTTGCCGTCGAGTCCGTTGGTGAATGCGATGCGGTGTGCGGCGTAGGGCAAGAATCCGCCGGCGTGGGCGAGGATGAACCTGATATTTGGATAGCGGCGTATGTAGTCGTGCCGGGACAAGGTCACCGCTGCCCGCGTGGTGTCGAGGAGGAAGTCACAGATGTAGGGCGGCACTCCGGGCACCGGCGCGGCTGGAAGTGTCGAGGGGTGCAGGAACACTACGGCCGCCCGGTCGTCGAGTGCCTCGAGGACGGGTTCTGTGCGGGGGGCGCCGACGTAGGTGCCGTTGGCGTTGGCGAGCAGGATGATTCCGTCTGCGTCGAGTTCGTCGTAGGCATAGGCGATTTCAGCGACAGATCCCTCAATGTCGGGCATCGGCACCGAGGCGAAGAGCCCAAAATGCTGTGGGTGGTCTCGAACGATGTCGGCGACATGGTCATTGACCCGGCGTGCGAGGTGTCGGGCGGATCGATCGTCGCCGAGATGGACGCCGGGGGTGGAGACGCTGAGGATCGATGTCTGGACCCCATAGGTTTCCATGATGTCCAGGGCGCTGGTGGCACTCCAGTCGGGGATGGCCATTCCCGCTGCTGTGATTCCTTGTTTCGTGAGGTGCTCGCGATAGAACGCTGGAATGGCGTGGTGGTGGACGTCGATTCGTGTCATCGGGATGACCTCACTTCACAGGGGGAGCTGGCGTTGCTCGGTTTCGACTGTCATCCAACGAATCTCGGTGAACTCGTCGAGACCGTTGAGGCCTGATCGGCCCCAGCCGGAGTCTTTAACTCCGCCATTGGGGGCTTGGGGTTCGTCGTTGATGGTGGGGGCGTTGACGTGCACCGCGCCGGAGTCGATTCGACCTGCGATCGCCATGCCGCGTCCGACGTTGCCGGTCAGTACCGAGAACGCGAGACCGTAGGAGTTGTCGTTGACCAGTACGATGGCTTCGTCGTCGGAGGACACGGGGCGGACGACGACGATGGGCCCGAAGGTCTCTTCGTGCGACAGGGCTGCGTGGTCGGGAACGTTGGTCAGGACCGTCGGGGTGAACACTCGTCCGGTGTGTGTCCCTCCGGTGATCAAGGTGGCGCCGGCATCGATGGCCTCCTGGACTGCGTGGATGGCGCCGTTGAGCGCAGAGTCGGTGATGAGGGGGCCGATGACGGTTGTCTGCTCGCGCGGATCTCCGGTCGGGAGCATCTCAGCGATGGCGGTGAGCTTGGCGGTGAAGTCCGTGGCGACCGCCTCGTGGACGAGTACACGGCGGGCGTTCATGCAGACCTGTCCCTGATGGAAGAAGGCGCTGAAAGCGACTGTTTTCGCAGCGTGATCAAGGTCGGCGTCTTCGGTGACGATGATCTGGTTGTAACCGCCGAGTTCCAGCACGCTGCGCTTGAGGGAGGCCGCCGCCTTGGCGCCTATGATGCGCGCGACGCGCGCGGAGCCGGTGAAGTACAGGCACCGGACGGCGGGGTTGGCGTAGAGCTCTTCGGCTACGTCGGCGGCTGCGTCGGTGGCGTGGGTGACCACGTTCACCGTTCCCGGCGGGAAGCCTGCTTGTTCGAGGACCTGGGCGACGACCAGGCCGGCGGTGACGGGAGCCAGTTCGGAAGGCTTGACCACCACGGTGTTGCCGGCTGCAAGGGGCGCGATGACCGATCGCCAGGCCAGGACCTGCGCGCCGTTCCAGGGAGTGAAGCTGGCGACGACGCCGAGCGGTTTGCGTTCGGCGTAGGCCAGGGTGTGCGGGAAGTCCGAGCGCAGCATTTCTCCGTTGGGCAGGTACACCCATCCGGCGGCTTGGCGCAGGAGGTTGCTCACCCATCCGATCTGGAAGGCAGCGAAGCCGAACCCTGATCCGGTCTCGACGGCGAGGGCCTCAACAATGTCGGCGGTGCGTTCTTCGAGGAGGTCAGCGGCGCGGAGGAAGAGCTGCTGTTTGGCTGCCGGGGCGAGTTCGGCCCAGGATGGCTGCGCCGTCACCGCCGCGGCGATGGCGCGTTCCATGTCTTTGCGGGTGCTGGCGGGGACGGTGGCGATGAGTGTGTCGTCGTAGGGGTTGTGCACCTCGACGGTCTGGCCGTCGATGGCGTCGACCCATGCGCCGCCGATGAACTGTTGGAACGTTTCGGGTTGCCCGGGGGCTGCGGTGAAGATGGACATCTGGGTGCTCCTTTGAGCGGGTGGCGTGGCGCGGTGCTTGCGCCGGAGTCAGTCGGGTTCAGGTGGCCGGCGACAGTTGCGAACTGAGGAAGGTCGCCACGGCTGCGCCCACGGCCAGCGGCGTCTCCTCCATGGGGTAGTGGCCACTGTTGGGCAGCGCCTCGACGCGGTAGTTGCTGAATCGGTCTCGGAAGACGAAGTCGCACACCTCCGGGGTGATGACGGGATCGAGCGAGCCGGCCAGTACGAGGGTGTCCACCTCGCATCCGGTGACGAGCTCGACGAGATCGTCGTCGGCCCAGGACTTCAGGTAGGCGGCCTGCGCTGTGGGGTTGACGCGCTCGATGGACGAGTTGACGAAGTGGTCGATCCACACACTGCTGAGCCGGTTCCCGGTCGAGTGATCGATGACGGCTCGACGGCTGTCTGGGTCTGTGGCGACGGCGTCGAACAGTGCGCGAGTGTCTGGATCGAAGGGGACTGGATTTGCTGGTGCGCCGGCGATGACGACGAGTTTGTCCACGCGTGACGGGGCTTGCGCAGCGAGCAGCTGGGCTGCCTTGCCTCCCATGGAGTGCCCGATCACACTGAAGGATTCCCAGCCGAGATGATCAGTGATATCCAGTGCGTCCTGGGCCATTTCGGCCATGGTGTAGGAGCCGGTGAGGTCTCGGGAGCGTCCGTATCCGCGGTGAGCGGTCCAGACGGACTGGACGGCTGCTGGGTCGAGGGAACGCTCGAGGGGTGTGAAGGTGGTCTCGTCGCCGAACCATCCGTGGAGCCCGACGATCTTGGTCGGTCCGGAACCGAATTGTGCGTAGTCAATCATGTCCATGCCTATTTGTGGTGTCCTGGGCGCACGCTGCGTCAGGCGATGCGGGGGATTCCGTGGAAGCGACGATCGATGTAGACCAGACTTTCGGCGCCTGGATCGACCTCAGCGGCCAGTACGTGGCAGAACAGCACGTCGTGAGTGCCGCTCTGGACCGTGTCGGCGATCTGGCAGTCAAGGCGTGCGACTGCGCCTATCAGGGACGGGGCGCCACTGACCTGGTGCTCCCAGGACTCGGCGGTGAATCGGTGCTCCATCGGTACGCCACGTTTGCCGAAGAGCAGAGCCACCTCCTCTTGACCGGCCGCCAAGGTGTTGACGCAGAGCTTCTGGTTCGTGGTGAACGTCGGATACACCGAGGCGTTGCGGTTGAGGCATACCAGCAGTGTTGGTGGTGTGTCGCTGACGCTGCATACCGCTGTTGCTGTGAAGCCTGAGAGGCCCGCGGGTCCGTCGGTGGTGATGACGTTGACCGCTGCGGCGATCCGGGCCATGGCGTCGCGGAACTTCTCACGGGTGGGATGTTCCACAGGGGATGCTTCTGAGTGCATGGTGTCCCTCACACGAACGCCGACAGCGCCGGGTAATCGTCGAACAGCGTGCGTCCGTAGATTTCCATCGGGACCTCTGGAGTTAGCAGACCGTGACGTGTAGCGGTTTCGATGTCTCGCCACACTCGCTGAATCGGGTTGGCATCCATGAAGCCACTCGCGCCCTGCACCGACATGAGTAGATCGACGCCGTCGCGGCTGTGGCGCATGGCGACACCGAGCTCGGCGCGCATCTGCGCGCGCTCAGCAGTGGACAGCTCCCGGTTGTCCTCGGCAGCAGCGACGATCCGATCGCACCAGGTCTTGACGATGGTGTCGCTGATCTCGATCAGACTGGCAGCTTCGGCGATCTGCAGCTGCATCGCCGGGGCCTGGCGAGTGTCGACGTAGGAGCTATAGGCGATGCGCTTACCGCCGGAGTTCATCCGCTCTCGGGTCAGGTCCAGAGCGGCGCGCGCCATCCCCAGAACCGGTGCGGCCACGGCGATCACCGCGGTGGCGGCGAAGGCTTGCCGATAAGGCAGCGAGCGAGTGGCATCGCCCACGGCATTGAATTTGAGGAGGTCACTCAACGGCATCGCCCTGTGCTCGGGAACGAAGACGTCCTTCGCGATGACCGTGTTGCTGCCAGACCCCCGGACTCCGGCGGAATACCAGGTGTCCTCGATCGTCATCTCGCTCATCGGGGCCAGGACCAGTCCCAGCTCCTGCGAGCCATCGGCCTGTGCGAGAGGGGTCGCCAGCAGGCCCCAGTGGGCATGCAGGCTGCCCGAGGCATAACCCCACTGTCCGGTGATCCGGTAACCCCCGTCGACGCGAGTGGTCTTGGCCGTGGGGGCAAGGACACCGATGAACCGAGAGTCCGGGTTGCCTTCAAAGATCTCCCGCTGGGCTTGCTCGGAAAAGTAGCCGGCGATCCAGGCCCCGGTGTTGGAGATGAACGTGACCCATGCCGCGGAGCCGCAACCGCGACCAACCTCCGAGATCACGTCCATGTAGGTGCGGATGTCGCCCTCGTACCCGCCGTACTGGGCGGGCGAGCAGAGCCGGAACGCGCCGGCCTCTTCCAGCGCGCGCACGGTGTCCTCGGACAGACGTCGCTGAGCATCGGTGTCCGGCCCGGTTGCACGCAGCTGGGGGATCAGCGCACCCATCTGAGAGACGAGGGCATCGCGTTGCGCACCTACCCCGGACTGCTCGCGCGGACCGAGTCCAGCCCGCCCCAGAGCATCGGAGTTGGTGTGGACGTCGGTGGTTGTCATGTAGTGCCTTTCCTCGGGAGCATACGGCGGTAGTGACCGCCATCACAATGCATAAGTTAGGCGTTCTATAGTCCCATCGTCAAGATCTTGACGAATATTGCTGTAGGGTTCAGTCTCGAAAAGAGCGCGAGCAGGCGCTTGGCCCCGACGTGACCATGCCGGTAGGAGGGCACAAGCATCGCGGCCGCAGGACGCAGAACGGGCGCCACGCCGACACTGTCAGGCGCGGAAAGTCCTCCGCCACAAAGCGATCGGAGCTAGCATGAATCTCGACATCGACGGACGACGCGCAATCGTCACAGGGTCCACGTCGGGTCTCGGTTTGGCGTGTGCACGTGCCCTAGCGGCCGAGGGGGTGCACGTGACAATCTGTGGGCGAGATCGTGAGCGTCTGGCTCAGGCGTTGGACAGCCTCTCCAGCTATGACGTTGTCGGCGTCAGTGCCGACCTGACCGACTTCGCCGGCCGTGAACAGCTGTGGGCAGTCGAGCCCGCACCAGACATCCTCGTGAACAACCTCTCAGGGCCCCCGCCGAAGCAATTCCTCGACACGACCGTGAGCGACTGGATGAGCGTGTTCAACTCGCATCTGCTGACGCCGATCGAAATGATCCGCTCTGCTTTGCCAGGAATGCGTGAACGCACCTTCGGACGAATCATCAACATCACATCAGCGATGGTTCTCACTCCACGGCCCCACCACGTGTTATCTACCAGTGCGCGGGCAGGACTCACAGCGGCAGTGAAAGCGATCTCGATCGAGGCAGCTGTCGACAATGTCACGATCAATAATCTCCTTCCGGAGCGCGTGGACACCCCCAGGCAGGAACAGATGGCGCGAGCAGCCATGATGCGCGACAACCTTACGTATGACCAGGCCCGTGCCGCACAAGTCAGGAGCATCGCCGCAGGCCGCCTTGGGCGTCCTGAGGATTTCGGCGCACTATGCGCGTTCCTGTGTAGCGACTCGGCCAGCTACATCTCAGGCCAAAATATCCGCTTCGATGGAGCCTCTGCGCCCATGGCTTTCTGAATACGCTTCTTCATTCGCACCTACTCGCAGGCATCACGGTCGCGTCCTTCTTGGTGACCTTGAGGGCCTGCACGATTGGACGACCACAATGACTATCTCTCTGCCACGGCCAGTCTTCTATCCGCCCTTCTGGATCACCCGGTCGAGCCACGTTCGGCTTACCGTGCGAAATCTGGCTGCTTCGCGTGACTTCTACACCGAGGTCCTGGGGTTGATCGTCTCCGACGAAACAGACACAACCTGCTATCTGCGTGCCGCCGAAGAGGCGTGCCACCACTCACTGGTTCTCCACGTGTGTGAGCCGGACGCTGAACCCGAGTGCAGCGCCATTGGCATGCGCGTACTGACTGACGGCGAGCTCGATAGAGCTGCGGTGTGGCTGCTGCACCGGGGTTCGAGTGTGGAGTGGGTGACCGTGCCGTATCAAGGCCGGACGTTGCGCACTCGAGACGTTGCTGGTGTTCCCGTGGAGTTGTGCGCCTCGATGGACGTCGTCGACCGGCGTTTCGGTGATCTGCACGCGCCCGCGGCCTACGCCAAGCGCCTCGACCACTATCAGTTGTTTTCCCCCATCAACGTCGAGCACACCCGCTTCTATTGCGAACTTGGCTTCAGGATCTCCGAGGCGATTACTGCGGGAGAGGATCTAGAAGGAACGTTTCTGTGGCGCAAGGGAAATACTCACGACCTTGTGCTGTTCACCGGCGTCGGTCCGAGGTTGCATCATTTCGCCTACGTCGTTTCAGAACCCGCGCAGGTGCTGCGTGCATGCGACATGGCCGGCGACCGAGGGTATGGCCGCACAGTCGAACGTGGCCCAGGCCGGCACCCGCTCAACGGTGCGCTCTATGTGTACTTCCGCGATCCCGATGGCCACCGGGTCGAACTTTTCGATGGCCACTACCAGACCATCGACGCCGAGTTGGACCCTAACGTCGTCCGCGTGGACGACAGCGCCCAGCCATGGGGTCTGCCGGGCCAGGCGAGCTGGTTCTTTGAGGCGACCCCGTTTGCCGGGTGCGAACAGACCCAACCCGCTATCCCTCGAACTGCTCCCACGTTGGAGGACTTCCTGACGCGAAAGGCGACGATTCAGCCATGAGCCTCCAGCAACCGTTGGGACAGTGCAGCAAGATCTTCATGCTGCACATGAACTTTCACAGCCGCGCCGCTGAGCACGGCGACAAGCCACAGTATCCGGTGTATCACCTCAAACCACCGTCCACACTGACCGCCAGCAATACTCCCATCGTCATGCCACCCGGGGTGCACACCATGCTGGGCGAAGCCGAGATTGCGGTCATTATCGGGCGCACCGCTCGCGATGTACCCGAGGCCGAGGCCCTCTCGTACGTGTCGCACGTAGCGGCTGCTAATGATGTGACGGTGTTCGACTACGGATGGTCCGATGCGCCATCTTTGGTGCGGTCTAAAGGTTTCGACACGTTCACACCGGTCGGAAAGCTGATTCCGATTGCCGACATCGACCCGACGAATCTGACGGTCCGCCTGACCGTCAATGGGGTGAGGCGCCAGCAAGCCCATAGTTCGGATCTGATCTTCGACTTTGCCCGGCTCGTCGCCGAACTCAGCGCAATCATGACTCTCAACCCCGGCGACATGATCCTGACCGGAACGCCCGCGGGAGCGCCGCTCCTCGCAGTGGGTGATGAGGTGGTGGTCGATCTCAACGGGATCTCGACCTCCACCAATATCGTTGCCGCCGATCAACGCGCACCCGACCCTTTGATACCCCAACCGTGCATCACCCCGCGGGGCCGCGCAGTGTCGATCGGAGCGGCCTGTCACCGTCTGTGTCACGCCACCGTCGCCGATCTCGCACGACTTGTTGACGCCGGGTTCGACGCCATCGAGCAGGCTGCTCAGTCACTCGGCCACGCGACCACTCCACTCGCAGTCGCCGAACACGGACGCGATATTGCCGGGCACGCCTTCACGCTGCGCCAAGTGCCAGCCCGCGACTCTGACGGGCCCCCGGCGGCCGCGACAGCCTTCAAGGCGCTGCACGCTGTCGGCCCCGGCGAAGTGATCGTGGCCGAAGGAAGTCTCACCCAGAACGACCGCGACACATTACTCGACCGCGTGACCGAAAAAGGTGCCGCTGGCGTCATCGCCGCCGCACCACCGAGCGAGGGAACCCTACATCGCCCCGTGGCGGTCAACACCCCGATCTCCATCAATGGTGTCACAGTCATGCCCGGCGACATCCTTGTGTCACTCGGCGGCGAAACCAAACTGCTGGCCGGCGACATCGTCGACCACCTTCTCGAGGTCCTATCATGAGCGACACCAACACCTTTGACGTCATCATCGCCGGGTACGGCCCCACCGGAGCGACCCTGGCCAATCTCCTCGGACAGGCCGGCCACCGCGTTGCTGTGATCGACATGTTCACCAAGGTCTTCGACCAGCCACGCGCGATCAACATCGACCAGGAGGTCCTTCGGACCTGGCAGAGTGTCGGGCTGGCTGACCAGATCGCCGCCGGGTGCGAACCTCACACCGGCACCGATTTTGTCGGTATCGATGGCGAGTTGATCAAGTACATCTACTCGGCACCACCTCCGTACCCGCTGGGATGGCCGGCGAACCTGATGTTCGTGCAGCCCGACGCCGAACAAACACTGCGACAGGGAGTTCGACGGTTCGATTCGGTCACCGAGTTCCTGGCGTGCGAAGTCACCGCGATTGAACAAGATGACCAGGGCGTGACCGTAACGATCGCCGACCCCACCAACAGAATCACCCAACTACACGCAGCGTGGGCAGTGGGCTGCGATGGAGCGAACAGTTTCGTCCGCCGATCCCTCGGAATTGGTCAGGAAGATCTCGGCTTCTCCGAATGGTGGATCGTGGTCGATGCGTGGCTCCGCGCCGACACGCCACTCCCACAACGCACCACGCAGTACTGCTATCCGGACAAACCAGCTGCCTACGTCCGGTGTTCGGGCGCTCTGCGCCGCTGGGAGATGAAGATACTTCCCGGCGAAGACCCGGAGTCCTACCGCGACATCGACAAGGTCGCCGACCGCATGTCGGCCTATGTCAACCCCCACGCACTGGAATTCTGGCGGTCGGCGGTCTACAACTTTCACGCCCGAGTAACCGACACTTGGAGACAAGGACGGGTTCTGTTGGCCGGCGACGCGGCCCACCAGATGCCCCCCTTCCTCGGCCAAGGCTTGTGCTCCGGGGTGCGCGACGCCTCGAACCTGGCCTGGAAGCTCGATCGCGTCCTGCGCAGCCAGTCCACTGACGCCCTGCTCGACACCTACGAAATCGAACGCAAACCCCACATCCGGGTGCTCACCGATATCACCAAGTCTCTTGGAGAGATTGTTGGGGAAACCGACCGGCCGCGGGCCGAGGCGCGCGACGCTCGGTTGCGCGAGGACATGCGCAGCGGCCGAATGGAGACCGTGAGGCAGAACCTCATCCCCCCGCTCAACGACGGCTTCTTCGACACTGAAGATCCGTCCGGGCTCGCCGGCTCGCTGGCTGTCCAGCCGCTGCTCACTGCAGAGTCCGGCACTGTCCTGTCCGACGACATCGCGCCGCGGTCGTGGCAGCTCCTCACCGCGACACAAACCAGTGAGCTCATCGCCAACCCGCACCTCACAGTTGTGGCCATCGGTGAGTGCGGCGAGTACTCCGATGTTGAGGACAGCTTCTCCGCCTATATCGCCGCCCACGGAGTCCAGAGTCTGCTCGTGCGCCCCGACGGCTACATCTGGGGGGCCTACTCGACCCCCCAGGCCACGCTAGCCGCAGCGCGACGGCTAATCACCGCACTCAACACCACGGAGGGCGTTGCATGAGTATCAAGTACGTTTTGTCGCCTCCGGAAGTGTCGTCGGTCGCCATCTCCGGCACCGACGACCGCTTTCCGGTGCGCCGCATCTTCTGCGTAGGCCGCAACTATGCCGCCCACGCGCGCGAAATGGGCAAGGACCCGGACCGGGAGCCGCCGTTCTTCTTCACCAAACCAGCAGATGCCTTGTGCGACAGCAGTACTTGCGTCCCTTATCCGCCGTTGACCGACAACCTGCATCACGAAGTAGAGCTCGTCGTGGCGATCGGTCGGCACGCTTCGGACCTCACCCTCGACAACGCACTGGGCGCTGTGTGGGGATACGGCGTCGGCCTCGATCTCACCCGTCGGGATTTGCAATTGCACGCTCGCGACCTAGGCCGCCCGTGGGATTGGGGAAAGTCCTTCGATTTTTCCGCACCGTGCGGCCCCCTGCGGCCGGCCGGCACCGTCAGCATTGATTCCGCTGAGATTCGACTCACCGTCAACGGAGAGACACACCAGCACTCGACGCTGACGAACCTCATCTGGTCTATCCCCGAGGTCGTGGCGCTGTGCAGCCAGGCGGTCGTCCTGCAACCCGGCGACCTGATCTACTCCGGCACGCCCGAGGGCGTAGGCCCGGTCGTGCCTGGTGATCGTCTGGTGGCCACCGTCGAAGGGCTCGATGATCTCGCGATCACCATCGGATGACGAATCCAGCCAGCGCCCGCTCTCGCGACATGGTGTCGCTGGGGCGGGCGCTGTTCTACCTGGACACTCAACACTGATCGTGCAACGCAGCGTCTTGGTGCCGGGGTTTCGACCTCTCGTAGAACCTCAGGTGGTGCGGGGCACTTCGTGCGCGGGGAGTGCGGTGCTATGGCGGACGCGGTCTTCGTCCTGCACCAATTCAGGATCCTCGGTGCGGCCGCAGTAGGTTCGGTGAAGGCCGTACGCGAACAGACCCATCACCAGCATCGCAACACCGGCGAGTTGGAAGGCCTGCTGCGGAGTGCCTCCGGTGTCAAGGAAGTACCCGGCGCCGATCGGCACGAGAATGGATACCGCGCGGCCGCTGCCGATCATGAATCCTACCGCCGAGCTGCGACTACGAGTGGGGTAGACGTACGGGCTGATGGCATAGAAGGCAGCCATGGCGCCGATTGTCACTATGCCCACGAAGACCGCGGCGATCTTGGCGGCGCCGGTCTCGAACACGAAGGCAAAAAGCAGGTAGAGCGGTAGTGCCGCAATTCCGAGCGCTGCGGTGATCAGACGGGGATTCCATCGGGTCGTGCAGAGCGCAAACAGGAGACTGCCGACGATTCCGCCGACCGAGATGAGGATCGTTACGGTGCGGCCGTCACCGTCATTTCCGGTCGCGTCGGCAATCATTTTCGGAGTCCAGGAGTTCGCAAAGTACAGGGCTGCGACGGTCAGTGCGTAGCCGGACCACAGCAGCACTGTGCGTCGCAGCAAGGTTCCGGTGAACACGGTGCGCAGGGCGCCGTCTGTGTGGACCCGTGCTCGGCGAGAAGGTAGCTGGGTGACTGGGTGATGACCGAATCGGGCGGCGATGCGGTTGTAGTCGTGGACCGCATTGGCCGGCCGGCGTTCGATCAGGTACTCCACTGACTCGGGGAGCACAAACCACGCGACGACGAACATCACCACCGAGGCCAGCGCCGAGAACATGAACGGTCCTTGCCAGCCCCACTGGGAGACCAGCCAACCGGTGATGGCACCGCCGAGCACCATCCCGCCCGGCAACCCGATGCCGTAGACGCCCATGACGGCACCGCGACGCTTGTCGGAGGCGTACTCCGACACCATCGTGTTGAGACTGGGCACGACGGCGCCCAGCCACAGGCCCGCAAACACTCGCAGCGCCATCAGCATCGGCACATCCTGGGCCATCGCGGACAGGCCCATTCCGACAGTACTGAGAGCTAGGCACAGCAGGATGTGGCGTCGACGACCGATCCGGTCGGCCAGGGGACCGAGCAGGACGGCACCCAGTGCCATACCCACCAGCCCGGCACTCAGGAGGTACCCGATGGTCACGTTGTCGAGGTCCCAGTCCCGCGCCAGCGTGGGAGCAACCAGCCCCATGACCAGAATTTCGTAGCCGTCGACGATCGCGAGCACGATGCAGACGGCTGCAACTCCGAACTGTAGTCCTCGCATCGGTGCTGTGCGTAGTTCTTCGCGTAGATCCATGACTATTCCTGTCGGTGTGGGTGGAGGCAGTGGCGCGGACCGAGCGGCGCATCGCGATAAGTTGCACGTTCGGCTGACCGTCTGTCAGCGAGTGCAGACGGTGAAGTGGCCGGGGGCGCTTGGGAAGGAGGCGGGTCAGAACTCGCTGTCAGGGATCGCCATCATCGTCGGTTCGCCGGCACGGACGCGGGCATCGAGCGCGAAGATCTCGGGCAGGACATACGCGCAGTAGAACTCGGCTGTCCTAATTTTGTTCTGTAAGAAGGGAGTTTCGGGTGTGGGCGCGGATAGTTGGCGGCGTGCGACGCCCGCCATCTTTGCCCACACGTAGCCCAGAGATAGATACCCGATCAGGTGTAGGTAGTCCAGTGCCGACGCGGCCATCCGTTCCGGAGAGCTCCGCCAGTGCGCCAGCTCATCGGCGGTCAGCCTGGTGGCCAGGTCGAGGGCCGCTCGGACGGGTTCGACGACGCCGGTCAGATCGGCATCGTGCAGGGACTTCAGTGTCTCGCTGATGATGTCGAAGTACCGCTGCAACGTTGCGCCGTCGTCGGCGAGGATCTTTCTGCCGACGAAGTCGAGGGCTTGTATCCCGCTGGTGCCTTCGCCAATTCGTAGCATCCGAATGTCGCGGAGGTACTGTTCGGCGCCGTTGTCCCGGACGTAGCCGTGTCCGCCGAAGCACTGCAACGCAGCGTCTGTGGACTCGAAGCCGCGGTCGGTCAGGAAGGCCTTGACGACCGGGGTGAGTAGACCCACCAGCGCCTCGGTGTCGGCGCGCGTCTGCGAATCGGAATGGGCTTCGGCTCGACTCAGCTCCAGGGCGACCCAGAACGCGAAGGCACGACCCCCTTCGACGAATGCGCGCTGAGACAGCAACATTCGACGCACATCAGGATGCACGAGGATGGGATCGCCTGCCAGGTCTGGATACTTGGCGCCACTGACCGAACGGCCGGCGAGCCGTTCACGTGCGTAGTCGAGTGCGTTGTGGTAGGCGGTGTCGGCGATGCCGACGGCGCAGGCTCCCGAGGCGAGGCGCATCGCGTTCATGATGATGAACATGCTGGCCATGCCTCGATGCGGTTGCCCGATCAGGTAACCGGTCGCACCATCGAAGTTTGTGACACACGTTGGGCTGGCGTGGATGCCCATCTTCTTTTCCAGCGATCCAACGCTGAACGCGTTGCGGTCACCGAGGGCGCCGTCGTCGTCTACGAGGTATTTGGGTACCAAGAACAGACTGATGCCTTTGGTGCCGGCGGGGGCGTCGGGGAGTCTGGCCAGAACGAGGTGGACGATGTTATCGGCCATGTCGTGGTCGCCCCAGCTGTTGAACATCTTCGTGCCCGTGATGCGGTAGGTTCCGTCTGGTTCCGGAAGGGCGCGGGTTTTCACCAGGGCCAGCGCTGAGCCGCCTTGGGGCTCGGTCAGCGACATCGCGGTGCCCCACTCGCCACTGACGATCTTCGGCAAGAACCGCTGCTTGAGTTCCTCTGAGGCGTTCTCCGCGATGACCCGGTAGGCTCCCGGCGCAGTCAGCGGCGCCATCGCGAACGCGAAGTTCGCCCCGGCGAGGATTTCTTCGAGCAGAGTTTGCAGGATTGGCGGCATGCCGTCGCCGCCGTGCTCGGCGTCGGCGGTCAACGCCGGCCACCCCCCGCTGACATAGTTGCGGTAGGCGGCTGCGAACCCGGGTGCGCTTTCGACACCGTTGTCGCCCAAGGTGGCTCCCGAACGGTCGCCGTCTGCGTTGAGCGGGGCCAGCTCTTTGGCAGCGAAGTCACCCAGCGCCTCGATAGTGGAGGCAATGAGGTCGGCGTCGAGGCCTTCGTAGGCATCGAGGTCGCCCAGGCTTGCTGTGTCGAGCAGATCGTTCAGCACGAACGTGAGGTCTTCGACGGGAGCGCGGTAGTCAGGCATGGGAGGTGGTCCTTCGGTCGGGATCGGTGTCGATCGTGCGCACTATGTCAGTGCAGCTGCGGAGCGCGCGATTCGCGGAGTCGACGACGATTGAGCTTGTTGGTGGCGGTGCGCGGCAGAGATGAGACGAAGTGAATCTCGCGCGGACGCTGATACCCCGACAGGCTGGAGTCGAGGAGGAACGTGTCCAGCTGCTCGGCGGTGACGTGTTCTTCGCCCACGACAACGAAGGCGTGTACCTGCTCGCCCCATTCGGGATGGGGCAGCCCCACGACGGCGGCATCGATGACCGCAGGATGGCGTAGCAAGACTTCCTCGACGGCCGCGGGCATGATGTTGATCCCACCGGAGATGATCATGTCGTCGCTGCGGCCATCGAGAAACAGGAACCCGTCGGGGTCAAGGCGCCCGAGGTCGCTGGAACGCCACCACCTCCGACCCTGCGCATCGGTCTCGAACAGCTTCGCGGTCAGTTCTTCATTACCCCAGATGCTGTGGGCCAGATGTGGAGAGCTGACGACGATCTCGCCCTGCTCGTTGGGCGCGACGGTCTGTTCGAGGGATCCTCCGGGTTCGATGACACGGACGTCGACGTTGGTGAACGGGCGGCCGACACTGGTCAACCGCTGCGCGGTCATGTCGTCGGCGACGTTGACTGTCACGAAAGCCAGCGTCTCGGTGGATCCGTAGGCCTGCACGACGGTCGACGCGACCGTGGCGCGGATGCGCTCCAATGTGGTGCTGTCCATCGGCTCGGCAGCGAACTGAGCTACGACGACGCTGTCATAGGTGTCCGCGGCTGCCGGAAGGGTCAGAAGTTTGCGCCACATTGTCGGCGTCAATGAGACGTGAGTGATCCGCTCAGCGCGAATGGTGTCCTGGTAGGCCTGCAGGTCGAACTTCTCCAAGAACACGGTGCACGCTCCCGCATTGAGGAACGGCCACCACGTGGCGTAGCTCGCGGTGAACGCGGTGCTGTACGGGACCACCACTCGCTGTCCCGGACGCAGCCCCGCGTAGAGACCGGAGGCAGTCCGGGCAGCCTCAACGAGATTGCGATGGGTGTGGACAACCCCCTTCGGCAGTGCCGTCGTTCCTGAGGACAGCACGATGACCGCCGGGTCGTCCTCCGAGGGCGTAGCCAGGACCTCAGCGGGGACGTAGTTGTCGAGGTCGCGGGGCACCTCGACGAGGCCAGGCGGGTGCACCTCCTGGCCCTGCAAAGACGGTGCAGCTGATCGCAACGCGATGGTGTGCAGCGTCCGCAGTGTCGTCATCTGCTCGACGACCTCGGACAGCGAGGTGTCGAACACGACGGTGTCGATCTCGAAGTTGTCGCAGAGCCGACTTTGGACTTCGGCGGTCTCACGGGTGTGGAACACCACCGGGATGCCCCCGACCCGAACCACCGCGAGCCACGCGATCAGATGAGACGTTGAGGGGAGGGTCAACAGTCCTACCCGCTGCCCAAGCGTGACTCCCTCGTCCCGAAACAACGACACCATCCGTCGAGTAGCAACGTCCAGATCGTGAAAGGACAGCCGCGACACGCTGTCGACTGCCGCTTCGTAGTTCGGATAAAGCCCTACGACCCGGTCAAAGGCCGAGGTGACGGTCAAAACGCTGCTCGTAGCCATGGCGAGGGTTCCTTCGTAATCCGACGGTTGTAGCTTCGGCTCAGGGCCGGTAACCCTCAAGACCGGGCTTGATCGACTTCTCATCTAGGAACTGGGTGAGTCCCTTGGTGCGGCCATCTTCTTGATCCATGTACTGCGCCTCAGCAAACTTGGCGTTGATGTAGTTTTCCGCCTCGGACCACCCCATGTTCCGCATGTGTCGGACCGTCTCTTTGGTAACACGCACGATGGTGGAGTTCTTGGCCTTGAGGACGTTGGCGATCTCCAGGACACGTGCCTGCAGCCGGTCACGGGGGACAGACTCGTTGACAAGTCGCATCTCCGCCGCCTTGCGGCCATCGAAGGTCTCCGCGGTCATGCTGTAGTACAGCGCATCTCGCAGGGCCAGGGTGTGGACAAGCGCCGTCGGGACATTTCCGCCCGGGATGATGCCCCAGTTGACCTCGGAGAGGCCGAAGGTCGCCTCATCTGCCGCAACCGCTAGGTCACAGCTGGCCAAGGGGAGGAAGCCGCCGCCGAAGCAGTACCCGTTGACCGCGGCAATCGTGGGGAGCGGGAAGTTCCGCAGTCGCGGTCCCTGCCACTCAAAGGCTGACCTCTGCCGGATCTCCCGTGCCGCGGGCGCCAGAGCATCGGAGTCGCGAAAGAACTCCTTGAGATCCATGCCCGCAGAGAAGGCGTCTCCAGCTCCGGTGAGGACCATGACGCGCGCCTCTTCATCGAGCGCGACCGCGTCGAGAACCTGCAGCATTTCGTCATTGAGGGTTGGACTCATGCAGTTGCGCTTCGTGGGTCTATTGAGAATCACCCACGCCACCCCGTCGTTGACGAGGGCCCGGATGGTCGTCCAGCTACCCAACTCGCGGCCACTCTCCGGGGCGAGGGAGGGAGCGGGCGTGTCCAGCGATGTCATAGCGGGTTCCTTTGATCGTGTGGGGGCCTCAACGAGTCCATACTGTGAGATCGGTTACGTCCTCGTTGACTTGTACGTTAGGCGTAAAATCATCCTAACGTCAATAACTTGCCTAACAATGTTGGTTGGTTACTATTTCCGACATGACGAGTACGGTGGACGCTCCGGCTGACTTCGAGCCGGAAATTGCTCGAGCGCGCAGACCTAAGGCGCTCACTCTCACCCTGCTGGGCCATTTGACCCATGGGGAGCCCTTAGCTCTATCCACGGCCACTTTTCTCGATGTTCTTGCTCGCCTTGGTGTGTCTACTCATGCAGCACGGTCAACTTTGGCCCGACTGGTCGAGAGCGGACTGCTCGACCGTCGTCGACAGGGCCGAGAAACCTTCTACACGCTGACCGAGCACGGATCGGCCTTCCTTCACGCCGGCAACGCGCTCGCCTGGCGGCCGGCCGAAGCGGCCTGGGATGGCACCTGGACAGTCTTGGCCTACTCGATTCCAGAGAGTCGACGTGCCCTTCGTCTCCGCCTCCGTTCGCGGTTGAGCTGGCAGGGGTTCGGGATGCTCCGCAGCGGCATCTGGATCGCCCCTGGACGGGTTGAAGTGAGCGCCGCCCTTGAGGATCTCGATGTCCTCGATAACGTCACCGTTTTCTACGGCGGCGCGATCGCCGGCCCCGCGAAGGCCTCGGATCTCATCGACGAGGCCTATGACCTGACTGAAATAGCCAACCGATACCTCCGTTTCACCGAACGGTGGTCTGACGAACAGGACTCTGCCCCCTTCCCCGACGAGCTGTGCGCGTGCATTGTCCTGCGCAGTGAATGGCAACAACTCGTACAGGCCGACCCGCGCTTGCCCGCGGACCACTTGCCAGCCGACTGGCCAGCCGAGGATGCTGAGAAACTGTTCAGCTTGCTCTACGACCGATGGGCAGGCCCGGCCCGCAAAATCGGGCTTGAAGCGGCAGGGCTGATGGCCCTGGACTAGAATCCCGTCTAGGTGGACGCCGCAAGAGACTGCGCCGGACTGTGCGGAAACGAATGTGTGCAAGTCCCGTTTCCCGAGTACGTACTTCTAAGGCTGGTCAGCCGGTAAGAATCGCCGCGGGCGCCGACTCCTAGCGCCTTCGGAAGTAGTCGCACTCAGCAGTTAGGACACACCGCGTACATGCAGGCCGTCGAGACTTGCATGTCTTCATTCCATGCTGGATGAGCCACTCGTGGGCGTGCTTACGGTAACGGGCTGGCGTGACCTCGATGAGCTCATCGGCGATCTCGTCGTTAGATCTGGCCTCAGAAAGCCCGAGGCGGCGCACGACTCGAGCTACGTGGGTGTCGACAGCGATTGTAGGCTCATCGAAAGTGAAGTTCATCATAATGTCGGTGCACTTGCGACCGACCCCTGGCAAGCCCATCAGATCGTCACGCGTCGATGGGACGTGGCCATTGTGGTGGTCATTGATCTGTTGCGCCATTGCTTTCAAGGTTCGCGTTTTGCGGTTGTAGTGCGCGACCGAGTGGATGGCATCTCGGAGCGTGTCGTCGTCGAGGTAAGCGAGGTCTTCGAACGAACTGACGAGATCAAACAGAGCGACTGCCGCCTTGACGGTCCGAGGGGTGCTGGTCATGGTGGACAAGGAGACGGAAACGAGTGCGCGAAATGGCGTGCTGGACAATCCCTCCTGCATCCACTCGTCATCCGATTCGTCAAAGGTGGGGTACTCGGCGGCCAGCTTGCGGTAGATGGTCGCGACAGAAGACGTTGACACTGGCACTAGTACTACAGCCGTAGATCGGGTTCATTGTGGTTGTGACCTGCGGTTTTGATGACATTGTTGGGCTCGTCGTTGGTGCCGTCGTCGCCATATCGACCAGTCCAGGAGGCGGTCGGCGGCATGGAGCGGGGTGAGGACGAGTGCGATGAAGAGTCGGCGAAACTCGTTGACGCTGAGTCGGATCAGGCTCGCGTTGGGCTGTTCTCGGTTCCGTTGAGCCGTGGTGAGGACGGCCAGGAACGCGTGAGCGAGCATGACCAGGATGGTCCAGCGGTGCCAGGAAGTCCAGGTCCGCACCTGATGCTGGTCGAGCCCGGTCAATCCCTTGCTGGTCTGGAATGATTCCTCGACGGTCCAACGTCGGCCCGCAACACGTACCAGCGTGGACAGGGTGACCGGTCGCGGGCTGTAGCAGCGGTAGTAGGCCAGCTCGCCGGTGGTGTCGTTGCGCCGGATCAGCAGCGAGCACTCGCCGGCGGCTGGTGTCTCGGTGGAGGTGACCCACGCCCACGAGTACAACCGCTCACCCTTGGCGCCATGCCCGGCCGAGAGCCGCTGCCAAGCCCGCTCAGTGAGCGTGTCGGCCACCTCGGCGGCCCGCAGATCGCCGGCATGGGTAGGGATGCGCCGATCGCACGAGATGGCCAGCACATAGCCGACCTGACGCTGCTGCAACATCATCCGCAGTGCCGGGTCGACCCCGTACACTTCATCGGCAGCCACCCAGCCCACCGGGGCCTGCGCGTCGAGGGCACGTTCGATCAGGGCAGTGGCCAGCGCCGGTTTGGTCGCGAACTCCACCTCGGCGGGCACACCGGCAGCAGCGCATCGGCCACGGTCAGAGGTCCAACTCTGTGGCAGGTACAGGGCCCGATCGATCAGGGCGTGCCCGATCGAACTGCTGTAGGTCATGTACACCGCGACCTGGCAGTTCTCTATGCGCCCAGCTGTGCCCGAGTACTGTCGTTGCACACCAACCGTTTTGGTGCCCTTCTTCAGGTCGCCGGTCTCGTCGACGACCAGCACCGCATCCGGTTCGCCGAACGCCTCGATGACCATGGCGCGCACGTCATCGCGGATGTCGTCGGCATCCCACTTGGCGCGGGACAGTAAGTGCTGCAACTTGTCCGGGCTGGCATGCCCGGACAGTTCAGCCATCGTCCAACAGTTCTTCGTTTCCACCGCCGAGAGCACCCCGAGCACGAACGCGCCGGCATTGCGGGCAGCCTCGCACCGAGCGAAGCGCGGAGCGATCATGTCCATCACCGTGTCCAACCGCTCCCGCCACTGCTCATGGTCTACTCTCAAACCCGCGGCTGCCGCGGGCGTATTTGTTGTCTTCACAAACCACGAATCATGCCCCGGTAGCCGCTCTGACCAGCGCAAACACGCCGCGAAACCTCAGAACCCGCTAACTACGGCTGTAGTACTAGCTCCCATTCTCCGCCAGAGGCGCGGACTGTTCGAAGGCGGCGGCGCGTCGAGGCCGCTTCATATTCGTTTCCGTGTATGGGGCCGGATGGATTCCCGGCCGATCGGCGCACGCGTCGCTGGAGGTTCAGTCGCACGAGAACAGTCGGTCACTAGCTGGGAGACCCGGTGAGATTGTGAACGTGTAGGCGTTCGATCGGGATGAGGCCGCCGATGCCGGAGTGGGTGGTCGTACCCAGCACGACGAATCCTGACTGGAGGGCGTGCTTTTTGAACCGCTCGAGAACGGTGTCCCAGAACGGGCTGACGATCACACCCACCGTCGCGATGAGAAGAATCGCTAGGGTGTGGGTGAACGCTCCCGCCAGCATGGCGAGCATCGGGGTGGCCGCTCACGACGCATCGCGACTCATCGGCACCTGGTCGGGCCGACGGCGCGGACAGTGGTGGGGGCAAGGTTCTCCGCCCCACCCTGGGTGAGAGGCGACCTAAGGCCTCAAGGTTGCAGCGACTGGACGGGGCCTGCGCTGACAGCCACCCCGACCCCCGCGACCGAAGTGTACGTACTTCGCACAGCGATCAATCGCGACACGCGATGCAGGGACGGTGCGTCGATGCGCCATATCTGGTGTCAAGCGAGCCCGAGATAGTTGTGGGTGGTCGACGCTGGGTGTGCTGCGCCAACGGCGGATACGGCGGGGCACCGCACGGCCTGACTACACTGTGCCGGTTTCCCAGGCGGTCGTGGTGGGCGCGGAGGCGACGGGCAGCCGGGTGGCGCCGGCGGCGATTTCGGCAGCGCAGGCGCACCCGGCTGCGGCGGTGCGTCCGGGTTCTTCGGGCTAGCGGCCCCAGCGGTGACCCCGGCCCCGGAGGCGCCGGCGGCAAAGGCGGAAACGGCGGCATCGGCCTCGTTGGCACCACGGCGAGTGGAGCAGGCCGGGGTGACGGAGACCGCCCAGGAGGCCAACCGGATTCGGCCGCCGAGTAGCGTCCCGCGGCCCTGACACCCCGAGCTCTCATTCCGTCCTGGGTTGTTCGCCGGATCTGGCATCCGGTGGCGGCGCCTCCCTCGTGTCCCAGATGCAGAGGCAGCATCTACCCACCAATCCCTCCCAGCCCACTACTCATCCCATAGCAAATTGCATCCGCCACCCACGAAATCTTGAACTGTCAGTACTCTCTATCTGATCTATCGGGTCGTCTAAGAGGCGACGGTATAAATCCTGATAGAGCTTGATAGCACCGGGGAGTCTTCAGTCCTAATGGAAGCCGGAACTGAACCTGGGGCACTTCAGGTTCGCTTCTAGGCACGCGTGGCTGCGAGGGACGAGTGGCGCCTCGTCGGACGCGACCGTCTCCGGGCGTGAAACGAGTCACGGCGAGTTCAGGCGATCCGAACTTGGTCGTCGAGTCGGTCGGCGGTGCGCTGTTTGTTGGCGACGCCGTTGCGCAGATCGGACACAGGCGCGTCGGAGATAGCTGCAGGTGGCGGATCGATGCTGCTGAACAGCAACGGGATACAACGCACCGTACCGGACCAGTGGTGGGGCAACTTCACCGTTGCGCGAGGGTGGGACGCGAATGCGTCCGGGTTGTGAAGCGGTTCCTGGACAGCCCACTTCACAACCCGGACGCATTCATATGTCAGGTCGGCTCACCGCGAGGGCCGGAACAACCTCCCAGTCATCGCATCTCGATCAGTCGTACCACCTGGCGAGGACGCGACTTTCGATGCTGACCCGCGGTGCCGCGCCGGGCGGACATGACTTGTCCTCGAATGCGGTGTGCGGAACCACGTAGGGCCAGTCGGGTACGGTTTCGACTTGTTTGAAAATGATGATCCTGTTTGGCGTCAGCTTCGAGAAGTAGGTCCAGCGATGACTGGGGTTTTCTTTGAGGAAGAGTGTCTCGAACTTCATGCCCGTGGTGGGAAATACGGAGTCGCCAATGATGATGTCTGATTCAGTGACAGAACTGGCGTCACACAACGCGAGGGGGCAATTCGTCGGTCCGGGCGTCAAGAGTCGCCAGATGTTGTAGAGCGCGATGCGCGATGGCGTGCGGGTAGGTTCGGAAAGCGCCCAGCTCAGTTGTTCCGGGCCGGCGGGTGATTGGTCCGAGTGAACGAATCCCGCGGTCGTATTTGCCTTCTGGCGCCGCACCACTTCCACTGGGGATATGACTTCGTCTGCACCGCTGAGCGACTTGATCATCTCGGCCATGTGCTGCCGGTAGGCAACACTTTCCTCATCAGAGGGTTCGCGAGCCAAATCCTCGACGTTTTCATAGTGATCGTCAATGCAAACAAATCCCTCAACTTCCAGCGAGGAGGAGAAGTTGGGTTCGCTGTCGGCGTCGCGGACCTTGATTCTTGCGGGCTTCAACGAGAGTTTGTTTTGAGAATAGTCCTCGTTGTTGATTATCGGCCGATAGTCCGACTGGACGCTGTAATTGACGGTCGTCTCAACGAACCTGGAATTCGATTCTTGTGTCCTGATTTGCGTTGCTTCCATTGCGCCGCCTCCTTGGGCTTGTTGGTCAAACCTCAAACCTCGCGTTGATGAGCCGACTGCACACGTGGTCGGCCATCGTGCATAACATCCCTGTTGGTCCACAATACGGTCCAGCTGGTCTGTAATACGGACTCTACAGACCCTTGGATGTGACTGTCAACACATCGGGCGAGACCCGATCCAACGCGAACGTCGAAGTGGATGCGGCTGGTGCGCTGACGAACTCGCTAACAGTCGAGCGTGAAGGGGCGCAGAGTTTGCCGTCGTCGACATGCGCTGGTTTGCCGCGCGGGGCCAGATCACGAGGGTTGGGTGGGCGATCTTGACCAGGCCACCACTCGTACCGACGGATCGGCCACCTCCGGTGACCAGCCGGCAATTCGACCCTCGAGCGTGAGGTTCTGCAAGATGAACGCTACTGACCCGATGCGGTGACGTGCCACCGAGAAGTGCTTCGCTGGCTGGTGCGGTACAGCGCGCGCCGCCGGCACTCGTGGTGCGGTTCTCTGTCACCGGTCAACCACCAAAAGCATTCTACTGCTACAGCATTGAACGCTGAAGGAATCCCGTCCAGTGTCCACGATCCGGGTCAACGCCGACACGCGGTAGAACGCGTCCTGGGATGACTTCAGTTGTGGGTGATGACGACCTTCCCGGCCTTGGTTTTGCCGGATTGGACGTCGGCGAGTGCTTCGACTGTCTGGTCGAAGGGAAATGTCGAGTCGATGACAGGTCGCAGGTGGCCGGCATCATAGAGCTCGGCCAGGCTGTGGAGTTGAGCGCCGTTGGCTTGCATGAAGAAGAATGAGTACTGAACGCCACGCTTCTTTGCGGCCGCTCGGACTTTGCGGCTGAGTAGATTCAGGACGAGCTTGAACGGGGCGGGGGCGCCGAGCTGTGTGGCGAATCCGGCGTCGGGTGGCCCGGTGACTCCAAGTGCCAGGCCGCCGGGGGCGAGGACGGTCAGGGTCTTCATGAGGTTGTCGCCGCCGACGGCATCGATGGCGAGATCGTACTCGGAGAGTGCATCGGTGAAATCGGCGGTGCGGTAGTTGATTACGACGTCGGCGCCGAGGCTGGTGACCAGATCTGTCGATCCGCTTCCGGCGGTGGTCGCCACGTACGCACCCAGGTGTTTGGCCAGCTGGATGACGGTCGATCCCAGGCCACCGGCGCCGGCGTGGACGAGGACCTTCTGGCCGGGCCTGATGTGGGCCTTCTCGACGAGCATCTGCCATGCCGCCAACGCGACGAGCGGAACCGCAGCAGCCTCCTCGAAAGTGAGTGTCGCGGGCTTGTGCGCTGCGTCGTCCTGGTCGATGGCGATGTACTCGGCGAAGGTTCCGATCCGCAGGTCACGGGGGCGAGCGTAGATTTCGTCGCCGATTGCGAAGTCGGTTACCTCGTTGCCGATGTCGGTCACCACGCCGGAGACGTCGTGCCCGAGGATCACGGGCATCTGGTATTTGAGTAGCTGCTTGAACTCACCGCTGCGGACCAACTGGTCGAGTGGGTTCACACTGGCGGCAACTACTTTGACAAAGATGTCGCGCGGACCGACCACGGGTGTGGGTACCTGGGCGGCGTGAATCGGGCCCTGGTAGTTGTCGATGACAAACGCTTTCACTGACTTCCTCCTCGAGTGGGATCGACGCCGGGGGCGCTGTCGGGGCCGTCGAGGAACTCGAGGACCTTGGGAACGAACTCACGGTAGTGCTGGAAGACGCCGCCGTGGCCGGAGCCGGGATAGATCACGATTTCCGCGTTGGGCAGTCGGTTGGCCAAGTCGACTGAGTGTTCGCTGGCAACCATCACATCGTTGTTGCCGTTGGCTACCAGGACCGGTTGGGTGATGACCGAGAGATCATCGGGTGCTGCTTTGCCGCCGGCGATGATGGCGCGCAACTGGGCCAGGCGTGCCTGTAGCGAAATCGGGGTGTCGCGGTCGGTGGTCCGTTCCGCGAGGCGGTCGAAGTACGCTGCGGCCGCGCGTTTGCCGTCTGCGGTGCGTGGGAAGAACAGGTAGTTGCGGGCGTCTTGGCGGGTGAGGGCGGCTTTGAGGTAAGCGCGCCCGACGATGATGGCCATCTTGTCGATACCGGCCCCTCCTCGTGGACCGGTGCCGGTCAGCACAAGCCTGCGCACGAGGGCAGGTGCCTGTAACGCGACGACCTGGGCGACACCACCGCCGAGGGAGAAACCGAACAGGTCGACCTTGTCCAAGCCGAGGGCGCGGATGAAGGCGATTGCATCGGCAGCCATCTCATCGATGCTGCCCGGAACTTTCGATCCGGATCCGCCGACTCCGCGGTTGTCGAAGGCGATGACCCGGTGCTTCTCGGCAACGCCGTCGATGACGCGGGGATCCCAATCGTCCAGGGTTGCGGTGAAGTGGTGGAGGAACACCACTGGCACACCGCTGGTGGGGCCGAGCGCACGATAGACGAAACGGACACCTTTGACGTCGATGCTCTGGTTGGGAGTATCCTTCCACGCTGTCATGACTCGGCACCTACGGAAGTCGATCGCAGGGCGGGGTACGACGATTCGATGGGTCCGCTCAGAGCGGTCTTGACCATGACGGTCAGCTCGTCGCCGAGGACCTCGTAGCCACCCGCGACGACGGTGTCGTACACCTGCGTCACCAGGTCCTCGGGCCGGAGTTTGGGGCCGTCGGCGTGCGCGGCCATGGCGGTGTCGACGTAACCCATGTGCACTCCCACGACGTGCACGTCGTGTGGTGCGAGTTCGAGGCGCAGCGAATTGGTGGCCGACCACAAGGCGGACTTGGATGCGCTGTACACCCCACCGAAGGCGTTCCAACTGGCCACGGAGTGGATGTCGACGAGTGCCGCGCCGGGTGCTGCGATCAGCGTCTGGGCAAACGCCTTCGCGATCAGGACCGGTCCGAAGAAGTTGGTCTCCATGGACGCTCGCAGATCGGATTCCGACAGCTCGAGGTAACTCGAGGTCGGCGGGACCACGCCGGCGTTGTTGATCAGTACCGTCACGTCGGAAGCGAGCTCGGCGGCGGCGGTGATCGATTCGCCATCGGTGACGTCGAGTTGCAGGGGGACGATCCGCTCGTCCTCCCACGTGCGTGGAGATCGCGCCGCTGCGTAGACCTTTCGCGCACCGCGGGCGAGCGCCTGATGTACGAAGTGACCGCCGAGGCCGCCGTTGGCGCCGGTGACCAGGACGACCGAATTGTCGAGACCAACCATGGTGTGACCTTTCTGAGGGAAGTGCTGCGGCGCACGGTGCGCTGCCGGCAGGAAAGAGCTGGGGCGTTATCCCGCGAGAAACTCCAGTGCGGTGGGGACGAACTGCTCGTGCGCCTGGAAGATTCCGCCGTGACCGGCGTCGGAATAGATGCGCAGGGTGGCGTTGGGCAGGCGGCGTGCCAGATCGTAGGAGTTGCTGGTGGGCACCATCCGATCGTCTTCACCGTTGGCGACCAGCACAGGGTGGGTCATCGTACTCAGATCAGCCGGTTCGGTCAGTCCCCAGGTGTGGATCGCGTCGAGCTGGGCTCGGAAGGTTCTCAGCGAGACCTTCTTGTCGCGGTCGGTGGACCGTTCACCCAATCGTGTGATGAACGCCCGCGCCTGCGCCTTGCCGTTCGCGGTCCGTGTGAAGAAGAGGTTCTGTTTGGGATCTTTGCGTGTCAGCACCGCTGCGATGGAGTCCGCGTAGGTCACCCGGGTCACCTTGTCGATGCCCTCGCCACCGGCCGGGCCGGTGCCGGCGAGGATGAGTTTGCGGACCAGCGCGGGGCGTTCGATCGCGATGACCTGCGCGACGAAACCGCCCAGTGAGAAACCGAACAGATCAACCTTCTCGAGACCCAGTGCTGAGATGAAGGCGATGACATCGTGCGCCATCTCGTCGACGGTCGCCGGTGTCGCGCCACTCGAACCACCGACGCCCGTGTTGTCGACCACGATGACGCGATGCTGGGCAGCGATGCCGTCGACGACGCGTGGATCCCAGTTGTCGAGGTTCGCAGCGAGGTGGTTCAAGAACACCACCGGCACGCCACCGGCGCGGCCGTATGTGCGGTAGGCGAAGTCGGTGCCGTCGACCGAGATCGTTTGGTTCGCAACGGACGTCCATGAGGTGTCTGGGGTCTCGCGCGGCACCGTGATGTCGCCGGGGCTGCGAACTGTGTGGTCTGTCATGTGTCTCCCACTCAAGTAAACCGATCTGTCTACTTCACCGTAGATCACGATCAGCGTTTTGTAAACAGATCTGTGTATATTGAATGGGTAACTGGTTCGGCGAGACCTGATTGGTCGGTGACTTCGATGGCAAACGCAACACGCGCCCAAGGGCCGCGCCGTGGTGACGGGCGGGGGCCTCGGGAACGCATCCTCGCGGCCGCGACCGAGCTGTTCTACGTCGAGGGAATCAACGCCACGGGAGTCGATCTGATTGCCGAACATGCCGACGTGTCCAAAAGGACTCTCTACAAGTACTTTCCAAGCAAGTCGGCACTGGTGGAGCAATACCTCGCCAGTGTTCGCGACGCGGCGGTTGACCCGAGGGAGGCGCCGGCGCAGGGTCCGTGCGAGCGTTTGATGTTGTTGTTCGCGGTCCCGGAGCCGGGGGAGGGTCGGATGCGCGGATGCCCTTTCCACAACGCGTCGGTGGAGGCGGCCGGCATCATGCCCGACGTCACCGAGTTGGTGCATCTGCAGAAGCGGGCCTTCGCCGCAGCGATCATTGATCTCTGTCGCGAGTACGGTGCTGCAGATCCAGAACTACTCGGACACCAGATCGCGCTGCTCTACGAAGGCGCGGCGGCCCTGTCGACGTCACTCGACGACCCACAGCCGTGGGTCTATGCACGGACGACCGTCGAGACGCTACTTGACCAATCGCGACCCCGCTGACGGCTCTGATTGTGGCTGTCAGTGGGCTCCGGTTACGACAGGCCCGCTCGACGTCACCACTTAATCGGTTTCAACAATCCCTATTCCCTTCGCCGTTGAGACAAGATTTCTCGCAGGCTCAGGAGTCGCCATTTGAGCGCCGGGTGACGACTCAATCGATCCGGGGCTTCGACATGCGGCCCAGCACCAATTGACGTGCCCGGCTCGCCTAGACCACCGCGAACACTACTTGTGGTTCCCCCTCAATCGTGGAGGACTCCTCTATGCGGCTTCGGATTCGGTGAATGCGGCGTTCTCGTAGTCGACCGGACTCATCATCCCGATCGTACTGTGGCGCCGCTGGTGATTGTAGAAGCCGTAGCACCAGTCCAACACCGTTGCTTGCGCTTCTGCCAGAGTGTTGAAAGTGTTGCATGACAACACTTCCCATTCAATAGATGAGAAGAATGCTTCCCCCACGGCGTTGTCGAAACATGATCCGACACGCCCCTCGACTGCCGGATACCCATCTTCCGGCACAGCCTGGTGAACCGTTTCGCGGTGTAGGTCGACCCGCGGTCTGAATTAACAGGAATTCGGTTTAATTCAGATTATGCCGGGGTCTGGGTTAAGCCGAGGAATGGCGAGTTGTCCTGTACGGGTTAGGGTGTGTAGCTGGTTTCTCGTCTTAACGTTGAGGGTCAGCGGAGGCTGTAGAGGGCACGGAGTTTCTCATCGGTGAGGCTGTCGGGCGCGGGGCCGTCGATGGCCGGGGTAGCTGCGTCGATGGCGTGGCGCATCATGTCGACGGTCGCGAACGCGTAGAACGCGGTGGTGGTCGACATGTTCTCGTGGCCGAGGAGTCGCATGATGATCGGCAACGGGATTCCTTGCTGGTATAGGTCCATCGCTTTGGTCTTGCGGAGCATGTGGCAGTGGATTCGGTCGGGCATTGATGGGCAGGTTTTTCGGGCCGCGAGGCCGGCTGATTTGAGCACGACTGCAACGGAATCCGTTGATAGCGGCGCGGGTTTGCCGTTACGCAGGCTGTAGAACAGTGGACGGGTGGCGTTTCTGGGCTCGGGATGGAACTCGTCGAGGAAGACGCGGAGGTGGTCGATTGTCGTGGTGGTCAACGGAACGACGCGGGTCTTGTTGCGTTTACCGGTCAGCGTGAGGTGCCCGGGCGCGGCCAGGTGCAGGTCGCCGAGAGTGAGCGCGGTGATCTCCCCGACCCGGGCGGCGGTGTCGTACAACAAGATCAACAGCATCCGGTTACGGCGCGACTTGACGGTGGCGCCCGTCCACGCCGCGAGCAAAGCTCGGGTTTGCGGTTCGGTGAGGAACTCGACAGGCTTCCTCGGTGATGCCGGGGCCTTGAGAGTGGCTGCACGCTGGCCCAAGGTGACCAGGGTGAGGTCTTCGGCACCGCAGTAAGCCAGGAACGCCTTGATCGTACTGAGGCGCAGCGCGATCGTGGCGGGCGTGTAGTGCTGGTGCTCGCTCATCCAGGTCAGCCAGCCCAGCAGGTGGGCATGATCGAAGTGGTCGAAAGTGACGTGGATGCGGTCGATGTGGTGTTCGGCGGTCAGATATCCCAGAAAGCATTCCAGACTGATCCGGTAGGCCTCGATCGTGTTCGGCGAACGATGTTGAGCAGTGGGCAGATACACGTGTAGCCAGGTGCGGGCCAAGGCGTAGAACTGCGGGGCACCGGTGCGCGGGTCGCGTTTCATCGAAACCCGACCTCGGGTAGCACCGACGCAATGGCGGCGGTGAGGTGAGCATAGGCGTCGAGGAACCGCGGCGAGGTCTGGATGTAGTAGAAGGTGGAATCGAATGACGCGTGCCCCATATAGCGCGCCAGGTAGGGCAGCATCGCGGTCACGTCGATGCCGCGGGCCATCCAGCGGTCGATGTTCGCGTAGGCGAAATGATGACGGAAATCGTAGGGCCGGGGCCGCTGCCCGCCCTCGGGGCGGGGCAGGCCGGCCCGGTCCCAGATCCGGTTGAACATCACTCCCACCGTTGCCGCGGTGACCGGCCGGCCGGTGGAGGAGACGAAGAAAGTGCCGCGGGCGCGGCCGAACCGGCGGGCCGTGATCTGCTCACAGCTCTCGAGGACGGCGATGACGTCGTCGGTCAGCGGTAACCGACGGCTGCGGTTGCCTTTGGCGCCCATCACATCGAGATATCCCTCACGCAGATGGATGTGGATGGGCTCCAACTGGCGTACCTCGCCGGTGCGCAGTCCACACGAATGCATCAGGGTGAAGAACGCGACCGCTTGCCATCGCCACGGCGAGGTCGTGGCCATGCCGGCCGCGGCGGCAAAGAAGCGGTCGATCTCCGCTTCGGTGAGCAGGTACGGGTGCGCCGGCACGAACTGGGCTTTCCACGCTGGGGAGAGCACGTAGGCGTCGTGGTCGCCGTGCACCTGCAACCAGCGCCCAAAGTCTCGGATGTAGGACATCCATGACCGGAACTCACCGGAGCGGGTCAGCTGCTCACTGACCCACTCTTCGACGGTGGCCTGATCGAAGCGGGTGCGGTTGTGGCGTGTGCAGAAGTCATCGAACTTGTGCAGGTACCAGATTCTCGAGGCCCCGTAGAATCCCATCGCCGTCTTGAAATCGAGGTAGGCATCCAACTGCGCGGCGAACGCGCTGGTGAACCCGTGGCGGTTCATGACCGCACCGCCGGTGCGGGGACGTCGAGGACGCAGCCGAGCAGCCGGTCACGATCGACGCTGAGATAGGTGTTGGTCGAGTCCGCGCTGGCGTGACCCAACACCGCCGAGATCGTCGGTAGCGGGACCGATGCCCGCAGCAACCGGGATGCCGCGTTGTGGCGCAACAACGCGGTACCGCCCTTGAACTCGGTCACCCCCGCCCGGGCGAACACCCCGGCGGTGATCCGATGGATCGCCGCATGGTTGCCCAAACGCCTGTGCGGCGCTTTGCACCGCAGAAACACGTGATCATCGGATGCGGCGGGGCGCTCCTCGAGGACGTAGGTGGCGAGCTTGTCGACCACCGCAGGCATCAGCGGCACCGTCAACGGGTTGTGGGTCTTCTGCTGCACGATCGACGCGGTCTGTGTGCGCCAATCGATATCACCGAGCCGCAGCGCGACAAGGTCGCACGACCGTAGCCCGGTGGTCAATGCCAACAACGTGATTGCCGCATCGCGCGCACGGACCGATCCGGACAGGCATGCCTGCACCACCCTCACCTCGTCGGCTTCGGAGAGCACCGGCACGATCCGGTGGGGACGTGTGATCCCTGCCATCCCGACCGCCTCGACCAACTCGATCCGTCCGGTGAACTGCAGGAATGGTCGCAGGTTCGAGACCACCCAGAACAGTGACGACCGCGCCCACCGGTCGGTCAGCGATTCGAGGAACTCCAGCACGCTGGCACCGTCAGCCTTCGGCACCGATCCCACGCCGCGAGATTCCAGGAACACCAGATAGCCGCGGGCGATTCGTCCGTAGGCCTCGCAGGTGGCCGGTGCCAGGTCGCGCCGAGCCATCTCGGCCTCCCACGCATCTGCCAGCTCAACGAACTCGTCCGTGGCCGGGACAGCGCCTCCGCCACCACGTTTCCTCGTCGAGATGTCTACTCGCCCGGTCAGGACATAGGAGTCGAACAGGGCGATCAGCCGTCGGTAATCGAACCGTCGTTGGGCGCTGAACCGGCCCGTGCGCGGGCTGGTCGTCATCGCTGCGAATCGTGCGCCCAGCTCCGGCGTGTACACCCCGCCCTGCTCAGCAACGAACACCGTGAGAGCTTTGATCGTCTTCTTGTACTGACCGATCGTCGATTCCATGTAACCGGCCGAACGTAGCTGTGCGACAACAACTGAAGCGATCCCTGCGACCGTCGTATCCATGACCTTCTCCTTCCAGAGGACATACGGATACGCATCGACGCTAGCCACACCCCGCACAAACATTAAGCCGAGAAACCGGTCACACACCCTAACCCGTACAGGACAACTCGCCATTCCTCGGCTTAACCCAGACCCCGGCATAATCGGTGTGGAAAATCAACTTCTGCGCATCGTCGTCACGCCCTGTCGCCTGCGTACCGCCCCGCGTGGCCACCGCCATCTCGATCGCGGCACACGCCACCATCGCATCCGGGTGCCGGCTGGTGGCCGCACTCAGCAGGCGGCGGCTGTACAGGTCGATGGCCGTGGCCAGATACAGCTTGCCCGCCCCGGTCGGGATCTCGTTGATGGCGCCCACCCATCGTTCGTCCGGACACTGCGCGGTGAAATCACGACACAACAAATTCCGGAACTTCGGGGCGGTCGTGTCCTGCCGGATCAGCCCGTTGCGCCGACGAAGCCGCCGCGCCACCAAGCCTTGGCGGCACATCGAATCAGCGACGGTCTTCTCCGGCACCGTCCACCCCTCAGCACGTAGATCCGCGTGCAGACGCGGTGACCCATGCAGGCCGCGGGCGGTGTCTCGGTTGTCGCCCGAGCACTACGCCATGGCAGTGGAGTTGAGACGCGACTACGAGCGGGAGCTGACGACCATCATTGAGTGCTGTGTCGCGACGGACCGCTGCGCCGGTCCCGATGTGCGAGCAACGGGGTTTGCGATCTTGCAGATGACTATTGCTATCGCAGGCTGATTCGACCCAAACGGTCCACTTTCTGTGGATGACCTGGCTCGGATCTACGAGACCCTGGCCGTCAAGATGCTCTCGTAGAAGGCCACAGAGGCTTGCACACACGCACCGCGGAATGATGGCGACGGTGGCACAAAGAGCGAAACTTTCTGTGGTGCAAGCGAACGCATGATCACTCGGTATTGCGTGACCTCCTGGGTCGGCTTCGGCATGGCGATGGAGCCTGGGTCGCGTGTTTGTGTGCTGACGCTTTGGCGCGGACGCGCGACGGTTGCCGTCGTGGTTTGAACCTGCGCATCGGTCCATCCAACGGACCGATTGCCCGCATGGCGGATCGCGGCTACTCTATGGCTTGGATCACAAGAACGGCGAAAACCTGGCAGCGGACGGGCGCTTGACGACACGGACACGCGGTCGGTCGAGTCCATAGTTGGCAAGTGGCGTAATTCGCACACTCGCCGTGGCGTTCAGGAGGAACAGCATGACGTTTGATGCCGACGTAGTCATCGTTGGGTTTGGGCCGGGAGGTGAGATCGCGGCTTCTCTGCTGGCGAGGGCGGGTCACCGCGTGATAGCGGTGGATAAGGCGCCCGCGCCTTATGGGATGCCCCGCATGAGCACGCTTGACGGAGAGATTGCACGGGTGCTGCAGCATGCCGCGGATCCCACCGCAGCAATGGAGGGTGCTATTCCCGCCGAGACGCTCAACATGTACGGGGTCAATGACGTGCGGCTGCCCTCGGTTGACTGGAGTCATCAGGTGTGTGGCCACCCGTCGCACTACTCTCTGCACCAGCCAAACATCGAGAGTGCGCTCGAGGCTCGAATCGCTGAGTTCGCCAACGCCACCGTGCTGTGGGGAGCGTGCGCGAAGGGGCTGGTGGATCGCGGCGACCACGTCGAGGTAACGCTTGAGAGAACCGACCCCGCTGGCGGGCTCACCACCGAGACCGTCACCGCTGGCTATGTTCTCGGTTTCGACGGCGCGAAAGGCTTTGTACGAGATGCGATCGGCATCGAACTCGACGTACTGCACGAGCACACAGACCGATGGATACTGACTGACTTCGACGCCAAGTCGCCGCTGCCCGACGCTGTCTTCGAAACTCAGATCCACATGCTTCCGGAGCGTCCGTGGTACGCGGGTCCGAATGGCGCCGATCGGTGCCGCACGGACGTCAAGATGCTCGACGATGAAGAATTGCCCGATCAACTCGACCACGCAATCGGATACGCGTTCTTGGAGGACCAGTTCGGGATCAAGCGGGACGACGTCGAGATCTCCCGGCGCGTTGCTTATCGCTTTCTATCGCAAGTTGCGAAGTCCTTCCGGCGCGGCCGGATCTTCATCGGTGGTGACGCAGCGCATGCGATGTGCCCATCGATGGGTCAAGGTGCATGCACCGCCATGCGTGATGCAGTGAATATCGCGTGGAAGCTCGACCTGGTGCTAGCCGGTCGAGTGTCGGAAACACTTCTTGACAGCTACGAAACAGAGCGCCTCCCTCACGCCATATTCTTCGTTCAAGCCTCGATGGGGGTGTGGGCGGCGGCAGTGGAAGAAGATGTGCAAGCCGCACTCGCGCGCGATCAGTTCATGCGCTCTGCGGATGCGCCGACGGGTTTGATCCCTGGCCTGCAGACAGGAATCCTGTCCCGATCGGGCGAGGGCGAATTGCGACCGGGTTCGGGAGTGCTGGCACCCCAGGGTCGAATCAGAACCGACGACGGCAACAGCCTCCTCGACGATGTGGTCGGATTTGGTGGCCAGCTGATAGGCCCAGTGGGAACTAAGCTGGCACTCGGCACCGAACGCTGTCGACGCCTTCTCGACGTCGGAGTTCACGTCCTCGAGATCGAGGACTCCCCGGCTGCAGACTTCCAGCCGGCAGACGACACCTACTCGTCATTCTTCTCCCAACACGATGCCACGGCGTTTCTCGCCCGCGCCGATCTCTATGTCTTTGGACTCGCAACACCCACGATGGACGTCGTCACGCTGGCGGATGACTTCTTGGCTCAAGTGCACTACGTCGAGCGGCGGAGTGCTGATGACTGCGTCGCAGTCGCGTCTCCTGCCAAATAGAAACGAAAGGTTGGAATTGGATGCTGAAGCCAATTGACAACACTGAGCTGTTGGCGCGGGCCGAAATAACACAAATCGTCCATCGCTACGCCTTCATGGCTACCGAAAACGCAGATTTTTCTGCAATGCCGGAGTTGTTCTGCGACGACGGTGTATTCGTACTACCAACTGGTGACACCGTTCCCGCTTCCGAGATCCATCGCATAGTGGCCGGCCCCGGACCTGAATTCATCCGTCACCACGTGACCACGACGGACATCAACTTCATTGATGCCTCGAATGCGAACGTCGAAAGTCTCTTCATCGCCTACACCGATGTGGCGCAACCTGATCACTGGGGGCGCTGGCGTGATCAGTTCCAGCGTCAGGACGGTGGCCGATGGCTGTTGCGCAGCAAAGAGCCTGTCGTCGAAGGTTACGACCCCGAGGGATTGTGGGCACTTGCTCTGGCCCAACCACGGTGATTCCGCGTAGCACATCACACTTCGGAGTATTTAAGAGAGGAGAAGAATGCGAGTCACGGTCACCCGCGATCTGACGTACGGCCAATACCCACTCCAGGCCTTGGGCATCTATCGGCCCGAGGTCCCAGCGGATGGTCCCGTGGTTGCGTACTTCCATTGAGGAGAACTCCAAGCGGTAGACAAATCAGCGAATGCCGAGGACAGGCTGATGGGAGTCGCGAGATTGGGCGTCGCGGTCGCCTCAGTGAACTACCGCCTGGCTCCGGCCGCCGTCTACCCAGATTATGTCCACGACGGAGGGGCGGCGGTTGCCTGGCTTAGGCGTCATGCATCGCGGCACGGCTTGAGCCGATCGGATTGGGGTGTGGGGAGCGTCAGCGGGCGCCTATATTGCCACGATGCTCGGCGTTACAAACGCTGACCCACTCCTACTCGGCGCAACAGCACTCGACGAAGGCAGAGTCGACGCCGTAGCCAGTTGGTTTGGGCCCGCTGACCTGCAGTCTGACGCAAGTAGATCGTGGCTGGAGGGGGCCCTCCTAGCCGCGCCAGTGGCGAGCGCTCTGATGGGCAGGCCCGATCCCTTGGCCGACACGCAAGAGATCCGCGACGTCAGTCCGCTGACACATGCTAGTTCCAGCGCTCCTCCCTTCCTCATTGCTTCCGGCGACGGCGATCAGATCACATCGATCGCCGAGAGCGAAGCGTTGCACGACAGGCTAGTTCGAGCAGGAGCCGAATCAACGTTCGTCGTGGTCGGTGGAGTTGGACACGAAGGGGAAGCATTTGACTCGACAGCCCACCTAGTGATGACGGCAGCCTTCTTGGGTGCGCACCTCTGTGCCGCCGCATCCACACCGCCCTGCTGCGTGAGGGCGTGGTGGCCGATGAAGGGCTTGGTGGCCTGTCAACCGCGGCGGAAGAGGCCGCGGACGACGATCCCGGCCGAGTGCGCCGGCCTGCCGGATCTGCTGCGGCGTGACTTCACCGCGGATCGGCCGGGACACAAGCTCGTCGGCGATATCGCCAATATCGCGACCTGGCAGGGGTGGGGGTATCTGGCGACGGTTCTTGATTGGTTTTCGGAGAAGGTTGTCGGTTATGCCATGTCATCTACAATGACTGCATATCTCGTGTGTGAGGCGTAGAGAAAATGCTCGAAGAATGTCGAGTTCATTCCGGATGTCACAATATTCTTCGAGCCCTAGTGCAGAGATGAAGGCGATGACATCGTGAGCCATCTCGTCGACGGTCGCCGGTGTCGCACCACTCGAACCACCGACGCCCCTGTTGTGAACTTCGACAACTGGGGATCCACGCGTCGTGGGTCTATGCACGAACGACTGTCGAGACGCTACTCGATCGCGCGACCGACTGATCGTCTGTCGCGCGATGCCCGGCGTCGACCGGGCCGACCGAGTTGTCGTTGTGGTCGACGTCGGCCCGGGTCAGAATCAGCGAATCGACGATCCTATGCCGAGTCTGCCGTGGACCTCGAGGACGATGCCGACTATTGCTGCGACGTAGTTGGCTTGTCCGTGGTCTCGAATGCTAAGGTACGCGTTGCAATTTTGGGCGATCACTGTTTGTTGGCTTGGATGGGATAGTCACGAATGTAGCACCGGAAGCTCCAGGTAGGTCTGGTCGCCGTGGTGAATGGTGACTGTTCCTGCGGGGGCGGTGGGCATGATGCGGGGGAAATCTCCGCCGCTGACAGTAACTCGCAGTCGTTCGCCGGCTTGGAAGCGCCAGTGCGTGTGTCCCAGCGCGATATTGTATTGGTGGGGTACGCCCGCGGCAATCGATTCGAGCCTCTCTCGACTCGTTCTCAATCGCGCCCGCAGGCTACCGACCTCGATCTGGAGAACCCGGTCGTCGGCGGTCACGACTTCGAGTTTGCAAACGAAGTAGGTGTCTTCGGCTGTGATCGATGCTGACAGATGCAACATGACGGGTCCCGCCACGACTGTGTCGGACTCGAACGGGGACGTTGTGAACGAGGTTCGGCCTCCGGCGTAGCGGCCCTGTTGGTTTGGGCTGCGGTGTTCTCTCAACGCCTGATTCTTCGAACTATCGGTGGGACTGCTTCCGAGCACACTTGCGGAAGGTCCGTCGAACGGATCGACGGCGTAGGTCGTATCTGACGTGGGTGGGGGTGTGGGCCACAGCCCGCCTTCGGGGGTCGGGTACCGGCGAGTCACGGTCGTCTCGGGCGCGGGCCAGTGCTCTGCCACTATCCACTGCCCCGCACCTGCGGCAGCGGTGTCTTCGAAACTGACGACCGGGGCTGGAGGCGGGCTGGCGCCCAGGCGTTCGTCGAGCCAGTAGTCGAACCAGTGGAGGAAAACGCTGTAGGACAGCGACTTGTCCGGGCTCAGTTCCTCCATGCTCAGGCCGGTGGACGCAATGAGTTGAATGGTGTTGAGGTCCGTAACGGGCACTTTACCGGGTACCAAGAAGGGAATGACGTGTACCCAGGGCCCGTACAACAGCCACGTTTGCTCCGGTCGCTGCTGCAGAGCGTCGAAGCCTCCTTCTTTGAATATGTCGTAGTATCCGCCGACGAACAAGGCTGGGGCCGTGGCCGTGGCGATTGTGTTCGTCGTGACCGCCTGCTTCCAATGATCGTCGAACAAGTAGTGGTCCTGAAAGGACTGAAGCGTGCTCGCATGGGCTGCAGCGTCGACGACGGGCCCTTGACTGGCCCACCATGCGCCGTTGGATGTCGGGACGCCTCCCGGGTAAATCCATTCATAGATATTCGTCGGCGACACGATCGGCGCGATTGCCGCGAGGCTCGGCGGATTGAGGGTGGCAACCCGGCAGGTGGTGACCGATCCGTAGCTATCGCCCGTCTGGCCGATCTTTCCCGTCGAAAATGACTGATCGGCAAGCCATTCGATGATGTCGTAGTTGTCTTCTGCTTCTACCGGCTGGAACCAGTCTGAGAACTCCCCTTCAGACGCGCCACTCCCACGGACGTTGGCGACCAAGACGTTGTACCCGCGTTCCGACAGGTATTCGTGCTGCAGAGCAAACATCTCAATCGGGTACGGCGTGAATTGCGCGACGATCCCAGGAAACTCGCCCTCCGCAGGCTGTCCGCCGCGTCCGGGCCTGTACAGACGTGCCGATAACCTCGTTCCGTCGCGGGTAGGCACCTGGATCTCGTACTGCAAGCTTTCGTACTCGGCCGGACGGTCGTACGACATCCAATCTCGAAGCCCGGTGGGTGCCGGCGATGCGTGTAATCCCCACAGAGCGTCAATTTCTTCAGGGTCTGTTCCGGTGGTTGCGGGTGACTCGGACATGAGAACTCTTTTCGGTCGGAGTGCTGTTCATTGAGAGAAGAAGACGTCGGAGGCTAGGTTCGGGCCGTGTGAACTGCAGGTCCAGGCAGTGGTCAGCGGATGGAGGATCCTATGCCGAGTCCACCGTCGACATCGAGGACGATGCCGCTGACGTAGGCGGCGGCGGGGGAGCAGAGGTAAGCGGCGGCTTCTGCGATGTCCTCGGGGCGGCCGGTCTTACGTTGGGGCACTTTGGAGATCAGCTTCTCACGTGCGGGTGCGTTCATGGATGCGAGCATGGGGGTTTCGATGAGGCCGGGTGCGATGGCGTTGGCGGTGATGCCGTGTCGGGCGGTTTCGAGTGCGATGGTGCGGGTGAGTCCGACGATGCCGGCTTTCGCGGCGACGTAGTTGGCTTGTCCGTAGTTGCCGCGCCAGCTCATCGAGGAGAAGGAGACTATGCGTCCGTACTGGCGGGAGCGCATGTGCGGCAACACTGCTCGGGTGCAGAAGAATGATCCGGACAGAGATGCATCGACGACTGAGTGCCAGTCGGTGTCGGTGATGTCGTCGACCTTGTTGTCGCGGATGATTCCGGCGTTGTTCACGAGGACGTCGATGCGTCCGTGGTCTGCAGCTACGGCGTCGACCCAGTTGTTCACGTTGCCCGAGTCGGTGACGTCGACGCGGTGGGCAACGCAAGAGGTGCCGTACGTGTTGTGAAGCTCGTGGGCGAGGGTGGAGGCAGCATCGATGTTCACATCGGCGATGGCGACGTTGGCGCCTTCGGAGGCGAACCGTGTGGCCATCGCAGCGCCGAGGCCCTGGGCTCCACCGGTCACGAGTACGGTCTGGTCATCGTATCGGTTCATGGTTGCTCTCGGTTCTTGTTTGACAACGCTTTTCGGTCGAGGAAGGCGTTGAGGCTGGACGGGACGTCGTTGGCGGTCCAGTGGCGATCGAATGCGTTGAGTTCCGCGGCGAGTCCGTCGGTGGAGTTCATGGTGGTGAGGTCGAACAGCAACTGTTTGAAGCGCGTTTGGGCGGGACCACTGTTGTCGGCGAGCTGCTGTGCGATCGCGAGGGCGGACGTGTTGAGGTCACCTGGTGAGGTGATGGTGTGGATCCAGCCTGTGGCGGCCAGGCGATCGGGTGTGACCAGATCGCCGGTGAGGGCCAGCCATCTCGCCATGGCGTCGCCGACCTTGCGGGGCAGGCGCACACTTGATCCGCCCGCAGGAACGAGGTTGTTGCGGATGTGTCCGTCGCCGATGAGGGTGTCGTCGGCGGCGACGACGATGTCGCATCCCAGGGCGAGTTCGAGTCCGCCGGCGACGGCGTGGCCGTGCACGGCTGCCACGATCGGGAGGGGACTTGTTTCGAATCGGGTGATGAGTGCGGAGACTCGTCGGAGGAATGAGATGGGCGATCCGAGTTCGTTGTGAAGGGCGAGGAAGTATTGCAGGTCGGCGCCGGCGCAGAAGCTGCGTCCGTTGCCGGCGAGGATGATGCACCGCGTGTGTTCGTCGTTTTCCGCGGCGGTCAGCGCGGCGTCGAGTGCGTCGACGAGTGTGTGGTCGAGGGCGTTGCGGCGGTGGGGCCGATTCATGGTGAGCGTGCGCACCGCGCCGTGCTGGGTGACGACGACGACCGGTTGTGTGGTGTTCACGTCGTGGCGTCCGTCTCGAGGGCCTGCCGCTGTCGGCGCAGCTCTGCGCGTTGTATTTTGCCGCTGGGGGTCTTGGGGAGCTGTTCGACGATGTGGATGCGGCGGGGGTAGGCGTGTGCGGCGTAGTGGGTCTTGACCCATGTTTGTAGGTCGGAGATCAGAGCGTCGGTGCCGACAGCTTCGCGGGCCAGAACGACGTAGGCTTCGACGACTTCGCCGCGTACGTCGTCGGGTGCGGCGATGACGGCGCACTCGATGACGTCGGGGTGGCGTAGCAGGGTTGATTCGACGTCGAAGGGGCCGATGCGGTAGCCGGCCATGATGATGACGTCATCATCGCGGGAGGAGAACCGGATGATGCCGTCGGAGTCGATGCTCGCTGTGTCGCCGGTGGTGAAGTATGCTCCGTCGCCGCAGAAGCGGTCGCTCGGCGCCGTAGCCCCGGCGTAGCCGGTGAAGGTCATGAAGGCGCTCTCGTGGACGACGACCGCAAGGCGGCCCATGCTGCCGTGGTCGGCGGGTTCGTCTGTTTCGCCGCGCAGCACCGTCATGGACCAGCCGGGCAGAGCGGGTCCCATGGCGCCCTCGGTGATGTCGCGGTGCAATTGTGGGTGGTGTGGGTAGCCGATGGGCATTCCCAGTTCGGTTTGTCCGTAATGGTCGTGTACTGGCAGGCCTAGCGTCGAGGTCGTCCATTCGTTCACTTCGGGTGTGAGTGGTTCGCCGGCGCTGGACAGTCGTTGCAGTGCAAGGTCTTTCGGGGGTTCAACACTTGCTGCACGCAAGCCGCGAAAGACTGTCGGTGCGGCAGCGAAGTCGGTGACCTTCAGGTCCGCCAGCGTCGACCATGTGGTGGCGGGGGAGAAGCCGCCCTGCAGCAGCACCGTTGGGATTCCGGCCGCCAGCGGCGCGACGATGGCCGTGTAGAGCCCGTAGGCCCAACCAGGGTCCGCGCCGCACCAGAATGAACTGTCAGTGTGTGCGCCGAGTCCGAACTCGAGGTAGCTGACCCAGCCGGCGGCGTAGCGAACGGGGTGGACTACACCTTTGGGTGCCCCGGTGGTGCCGGAGGTGAACATGTGTACCAGCGGTGCCTCGCCACCGATCGCAGTGGAGATGGCAGGGGTGGTGGCAAGCGAGTCGAGATGCTGCCGGATCCCGCCCGGGCCATCGTCGACTATCGCTATGGTCCACGGTCCGTCAGCGACCTTGTGTCGTTGATCCCGGTCCGTGAAAATCAATACTGCGTTCGCCTCTGCAAGCCGGGAGCTGATTGCGTTCTCTGCGAATGCGGTGAACAGGGGGACGTACACTGCGCCCACGCGCCAGATGCCGAGAAGTACGCTCACCAGATCGGCGCTTTTTCCCATCAAGGTGGCGACGCGGTCACCGGGCCGAATGCCTTTCTCGCGCAAGTATCCGGCCACTCGCATCGACGAGGCCGCGAGGTCGCCATAGGAGTACGCGGCGCTCCCGTGCTCTGCGGATACGACGGTCAGGGCCGTTCGGTCCGGGGAGTGCCTGTCGCAGAGCAGCGCTGCGACGTCTGCGTCGGGCTGAGAGTAGGTGTCGAGGATCTCGCGGATGCGAAGATCGACGTTGATCGGCATGGCAACCTCCTAGGTACTACTACTGCGCCAAAAGTACCCCATAAGGTACCTAACTCCAAGTGTCATCGTCACAGCAGACGCCGCGTTCGCATACGTCGATACGAAAGAACACCTTGAACGTCAGACCGGTGTCGCACGTATGAAGGATCGTCCAGCAGGGCAACCTGCTCGCACTCTTGGATCACCGCACTCTGTGGTCGAGCTCGGACTCCTGCCGAATCTAATGCTGCGGCAGGAGCCCGAGCTCAATGAGTGCACAACCGTTCCTATTTGTCGTTCTGACTCGTCAGCGATTGAGTGCGGATGTAAACGCGGAGCGCAGTTCGTCTGTCGGTGCCTCGGCCATGTCGGTCGCCCGCCAGGCGATGTGTCGGTCCGGTCGGACCAGCAGTGCGCCGTGGTCGCTGACTTCTCGAACGGCGCTCCATGCGCCGACCACATCGTCGTACTCGCAACGCAATCCGATGGTGACAACCGGCAGGTCCACTCCGAGTTCCGCGCTGACGGTCGCTGCGGCTTCTCTCCACTGATCTCCTCCCACGCCGACCACCAAGGTGAAACTGCCATGTCCCACAGTGTCGAGCGTCGAGATCCTCGTGCGGTCATGCTCGATCCATGCGTGGGGCAGATACGCACCCGGGTGGGTGGTGGGTTCGTAGTAGAGGTCGGGGTCGCGGGTCGGCGCAGGAAACGGCGTTCCGTCGTCGACGATCGCGGACGACGTATAGCGTTGACCGAGCTCGACGCCCAGGCCGTTTGCTCGGTATTTCTGCTGCTCGATAGCCTTGTTCAGAAGCTCCCGGCGGCTCGCCGCCTCGGGCGAGGCGGAATACAGATCCTGAAGTGCCTCCCAGCCCTCCTCTGGTGTCTGACCGTCGCGCAAACCAATGGCGTCGGGAATCATCGAAGCGTTTCTCCAGCTCTTGATCGCGCTTTCGACTATCTGCGCGCCCACAGGCCTGCGTTCCGCTTCGTAGCTGTCGAGGATCGCCTCACCGGCCTTGCCCGTGAGCACATAGGCGAGCTTCCAGCTGAGGTTGAAGGCATCCTGAACCGAGGTGTTCGTCCCGAGTCCGCCCGTCGGCGGGTGACGATGCGCAGCGTCGCCTGCCAGGAAGACTCGACCCTTGCGGTACTCGGATGCGACGACATTGTTCACCTGCCAGCGGGAGCGACCCTTCACGGTGATCTCGACGCTGTCGTCGTTTATGCCTCGGCGTGCCATCTCGAGCACTTTTTCATCAGAAGGCAAGTCATCGTCGGAAGACCACGGAAAAACGAAGATCCACTCGTCCCAAGGCCGCACATTGTTGAGACTCGCTGTGCCGAAACGTTCGTCAAAGTTTCCGGGCTCGGCAATCCAGTAGATTACCGCAGGACGGTGTTCGACATGTTTGGTCAGGTCGGCCTGCAGCCAAAAGGTGGCCATACCCATCAGTCCGGGTTGCCCACTGAACTCGAATCCGAGCTGCTCCGCGATCGTCGATTTGGCACCGTCGGCTGCGATCACGTACTTGGCGCGGATGGTGTATTCGTCGCCGGTGTCACGGTGGCGAACCGCAGCGTCCACGTACTCGGGAGTCTGGTTCAGTTGCAGCATCTCGGTCGAGAATCTCAGATCTGCGCCTCGCTTTTCCGCTGCGGCGAGGAGGACTGGTTCCATCACGTGCTGCTGACAATTCAGCGCCTCGCACGGGCTCGCGGCTGCGTAGTCCGATCGACGGTCTTCTGACGAGCCGTAACTCTTGAACCGGGCGATCTCCATCCCGGCCATTGACGTCACGAAGAGATTGTTGTGTAGCCAGGACAGCGGATAGCCGACCTCGCTGATTTCGGACTCGATTCCGTAATCGCGAAAGACTTCCATCGTTCTTTTGTTTGTGATGTGCGCACGCGGGTTGGGAGCGGTCCCCGGATAACGCGATATCGCAATCGCGTTGACTCCGTGTGCGGCAAGACTGATAGATGCGGACAGGCCAGTTGGACCACAGCCGACGATCAGAACATCGGTTTCTACTGTACGGATTGTACTCACCCCTTGACGAGATCGATTCTTTTTCACACACGCTTGCTTATTGCCGGCGGGAGCTCGGACGTGCGACATGTGAAGTAGACAACATCGCGCTCGAGCGAACGAAGAGGCGGACTCCACCCAGCGGAACTGCTCCGTCGAACCGCGGAGGCGGGCCGCGCGAGGGCCACTCGGCTTCGCGTTTTACACACTGCGGCTGCGGGGTTCCACCCAACGGAATCGAAGAGTCGGTGTGACGCACAGGAACAACCTACTGTGAGCGGCGTCACGAGCGTTGCCTCGAGTTGACTCAGGTACGCAAGAGCATCGTGTCTGCAGCCTCGCTGCTGCGCCCGGCCCCAAAGCCTCAGGAGTATTGGTCTTGGGCACGTCTCACACACTCGTCACGTCACACGAAAGCGAATCCAGATGACCAACACGGACACAATCCCAGCATCGGCAGAACTACCGGTCGTCACCTCGTCCAGTGGGCAGATGCGCGCGGCGGTGCTCCACGAAGTGGGCGAACCGTTTCGGGTGGAGACCGTTCCGGTTCCCTCGCCCCGGCCGACCGATGTCGTGGTCGACGTCAAGGCCTGCAGTATGGTTCCGAACCTGCTGACAATGATCGATCCGCCGGCGCCGTGCATCGCCCCCGCAAGACCGACGATCTATGGATGCGACGCGGTGGGCGTGATCTCCGAGATCGGTTCGCTGGTACGCGGTTTCGCGGTAGGGGACCGGGTGTATGTCAACCCTCACCGCTACTGCGGAAACTGTCGCGCATGCAGACTCGGAAACACCGCAGCATGTGACTACTCGGCCCTCAGTGGCTACTTTGGCATCGGCCCGAAGTCTGCCGAGATGATGAAGGACTACCCCTACGGGGGTTATGCCGAAAAGATGACTGCACCGGCACACAGCCTGGTGCGCCTGCCTAAGAACGTGAGCTGGGAGACCGCAACGCGGTGGGGCTACCTCGGGACGGGCTACGCCGCGCTCCGCCGGGCGCAGTTGGATGCGTATTCGACGGTCCTGATCAACGGCATCTCCGGGACGCTCGGCCTCGGGACGGCTCTGTTCGCGCTGGCCATGGGAGTTCGAAGAATCCTTGGGACGGGGCGCAACGCCGAGCTGCTCAACGACGTCAAGAATCTGGCACCGGACGTGATCGAGGTCCATTCGGCAGAGGTGAACACAGAATCCGTTGAGGAATGGGCCAACGCGATCACCGCCGGCCATGGCGCGGACATTGTCGTAGATGCACTACCGACCGGTGGGTCAACTCTTGCCTACGCCGACGCCGTTGGAGCGTTGGCTCGCGGCGGCACCCACGTCAACATCGGGGGGGTGATCGAGACGGTGCCGACCAATGTCAACAAGATGATGCATTGTCAGCAGACATTCACCGGATCGTTTTGGATGACATCCACACAGGGTGAAGAAATGGCCCAATTGGTGACAGATAACAAGACCGACATCGATGTTTTCGAGAACGTCGTCTTTCCGCTCGAACGGATCAATGACGCGCTTCTGGCCGTCAGTCAGGGAAAACCCCACGGTGGCTTCACGAACTATGTCATACAAATCTGAGACAGTCTGAATTCGTTGCGCAACTCAAACCAGAAGAAGGATCCAATGATTCGTAGAATTGTCACCGCTGAGCGCGAAGGAAAATCTGTGGTGGTCTCGGACGGTGCTCCCGCCCGAAGCCACGCCTACAAGCACGCCAAGGGAATGGAGTGGTCGTTTGCGTGGTCCACTTCCTCGCCGCCGCGCTTCGACGGAGCAGAAGAACCTGTGGAGCGCGAAACGTCCATTTTTCCTGCTGTCGGCGAGTCTCGTCTGCTCGTACTGACGATACCTCCGGATTCGTGGGCGGAACAGCCGGGCTACGACGGGGAAGCGGCAGGGGCGGAGATGGCCGAACAGATGCCCGACATGATCGCGAGTATGGCCGCCGACGGGACTCCGCCCTTTCATCGCTCGCAGACGGTCGACTACGCGATCGTCCTCGAGGGCGAGCTGGTGGTCGAGCTCGATGACGAAGAGATCATCAATCTCAAGAAGCACGACATTCTCGTGCAAAACGGTGCGCGTCACGCCTGGCGGAATCCGAGCGGCAGTCCGGCGACAGTTGCGATTGTCCTTCTTGGTGCGCAGGGAACCACGGACTGATTCCAAAACGCGGGTCGCGGTGTCTGAGGCAACACCTCGGCTCCGCCGGCCAATCGTTGCCGTAATTCGTTACCCACGGATTCTGTCCTTCGCCTCTGCCGGGTCTACATATCCGAGCAGCCAGACGACTGAAAGGTCACTATGAACAGCGACGACCTTCGAGAACAAGTGCGACACGCGCCGATGGATCGCCGTCGGTGGGGACTTGTGTTGCTCTGTACCGCAATTGCAGCCATTGACGGGTACGAGAATTCCGTAATGGCCTTCGTCGCACCGACGTTGGCGCAGACGTGGAATCTGGATTCGGCGACGATCGGATACGCGCTCAGTGCCGGGCTGTTGGGTGCGGCGCTGGGAGCGGTCTTTCTCAGCCCGTTGGCTGACAGAATCGGTCGCCGTCCACACATCATGCTCTGCCTTGCGCTCGGTGCCCTCGGCATGGTCCTCACCGGACTCGCGACAGACGTCTCCACTCTGCTGGCCGCCCGCACCTTCGCCGGGCTGTGGGTAGGTGCGATCGTCCCAAGCTTGACTTGCATAGTCTCTGAATACGCACCAGACCACCGCCGCGGTACGGTCTTGGGGATTTACGGCATCGGACTCCCAATTGGCGGGCTGATCGGTGGTTTGGCCACTGGGTCGCTGATCGCGGCGTGGGGATGGCACGGCCCGTTCGTCGCAACCGGAGTGCTCTCGGCGCTGGCGGTCGTCGTCACCTACTTCGTGCTTCCAGAATCGGTGGACTATTTGGTCGAGGCACGTCCGCGGCATGCCCTACGCAGCTATCACAAGATCGGGCGCAGACTTCGTTTGGCCACCGGAGAGAACCTGCCGGAAAGGCGCGGGCAGGCTGCGGAACTCGGTGCCCTGCGGACGGTGTTCACAGGGACGCTCCTAAAACGTACGACCCTATTGTGGTCCGGTTACGTCCTGCTCATCGGAGCCTTCTATTTCTCGAACTCGTGGACACCGACGCTGATCACAGATGCTACGGGCAATGCATCGGATGGGCGGATGGCCGGTGTTCTCATCGGACTGGGCGGGATCTGCGGATCGTTGACCTTCGCAGCCCTGTCGAGAAGGTTCAACCCCCGTTTGGTCACCGCGGGGTTGCTGGTACTCGGTTTGCCGGTCTACGTGGTGTTCGCCATGGCGTACGCCACGAGTTTCGGTCTGGCTCTTGCGGTCCTGGTCGGTGTGACGACGGTTGGTGGAACGGTGGCGTACTACGCGATCTCCCCGCACCTTTATCCCGCGGCCAACCGCGGTGCAGCAGTGGGAATGATGATGGGAGTCGGTCGGGGTTTCTCGATCGCCGTACCTATCCTGATGGGGTACTGGTTCGCGGCGGGCGGATCCCCGGGAGCGGCTTTCCAACTGTATGGATTGGTGATGCTGGCCTCGGGATGCCTTGTGTATCTGTTGCACCGGACTTTCGCCCATCGCACAGAAGACCCCGAACTGGTCATCGATGAGGATCTGAACAGGGCGCGCACAGAGCGCACTGCGGTGAACGAGACGGAGAGTGCTGACCCCCGCGCCGGCTTGGTGAGCGAGGCTCATCCTGACGTCCGAACACGGAGCTGACCCCGGCCGGGCTGGAGAAGTCCGTTCCACCGGTTCCACCGGGTGGGACGGACTTCTTTCGGTCGTAGCCCTGCTGCTGGTTGCGTGTTCTTGACCCAGTTCGTGCACAACGAGCGGGCGCTCTACGAATCCGGACAGGAAGTGAACCTGGTGAAAGTTGCATTGTTCGTGCGAGACGGCGACCAGCCCGGGGTCGGGGTGGTCGATGGAGACAGCATCGTCGACATCACCGAGTGGGTGGGCCCAGTTCAGGGGTGCACGTTGGGGGCATTCCTTGACAGGTGGGGAAAGGGTGACCCCGTTCCCCACAACGGAAGTCGAGTCCCGCTGGCAGACGTGACATTGCTTCCCCCTTCGTTGGGGTCGCGGGCAGTGATCTGTGTGGGGGTGAACTACAGCGACCATGCACAGTTGGTTGCTGAGCGAACTGGGACCGCAGTGTCGACACGTGAGAGCATGCCGGCGCTGTTTCTGAAGGTGTGGTCCTCGCTCACTGGTCACCTTCAACCGATCGTGCGCCCACGGGTGTCGTCGTGGCTCGACTTTGAGGGTGAACTCGCCGTGATCATCGGAAAGCACTGTCGCGCCGTGTCGCGCGAGGTCGCGCTCGACGTGGTCGCGGGCTACTCGGTCGGACAAGACGGTAGTGTCCGGGACTGGCAGCGTCAGGCACCGACCCCGACCGCTGGAAAGAACTTCTATCACAGCGGCAGTCTTGGTCCGTGGATGGTGACGGCGGACGAGGTTCCGGACCCGGCGAATCTTCAGGTAACCACCACCCTCAATGGCGCCGTTATGCAGGATTCCCCGACGTCCGTGCTCATTCATGACATCCCTGCCTTAATTGAACACGTCACAGCCTTCATGCCACTCGCGCCCGGCGACGTCATCTTCACAGGAACGCCTGCCGGTTCGTTCGCTGATCGCGGAAATGACCAATGGTTGGAACCGGGAGATGTTGTCTCCGTATCTATCTCCTCGATCGGAACCTTGACCAATCACGTTGTTGCGGAAGCTTGAACTGAGTGATGCCGCCGAGTCTCCCATCGGGACTCGGCGGCATCGTCGGCACTGGTCAGTATCTAGACGCGGTTGGGCAGAAGTTGGAGGAAGGCGGGTTGCCCGGTAGCCGCCGTGAGTCCGCCGTCCACGGGTAGGCAGACCCCGGTGATGTACGAAGCGTCATCGCTGGACAGGAAGGTGATCGCAGCCGCCATCTCCTGCGGCGTTCCCGGACGTTTTGTCGGGAGCCTTCGGTCATACTCCGATGCTATTTCTTCGGTCTGCTGCATCCACGTGACTCGCGGGGTCTCGGTTAAACCAGGACAAACAACATTTGCACGCACACCGTCGGGGGCGTGATCGATAGCCAGCGTGCGCGTCAAATTGATCACGCCCGCCTTCGCGGCGTTGTAGGCAGCAAAGCCGTTGTCGCCGAACATCCCCGAGATCGACGATGTGTTGACGATCGCCCCTCCACTTCGTTTGAGTAGCGGGATGGCTTCCTTGCAGGTGTAGAACACTGAGTCGAGCGAGACTGCGATGACCTGGTGCCACCGTTCGACGGAGAGTTTGTCCACTGCACCCCATGATCCCAGTCCGGCGTTGTTGACCAGGATGTCCAACCGACCCCAATCGTTCGAGATCTGCCGGACGTACTCCTGAACTGCATCGTAGCTGCTGACGTCCAACGTGCCGAGGACAAGACGGTCGCGGTGTTCTGCTTCGGCGAAGCTGGCTTGGAGGGCCGCTTCATCGAGGTCGGACGCGAGGACGGTTGCTCCCTCGGCGAGAAACCGCTGGACGCAGGCCAGGCCGATTCCTGACGCTGCAGCTGTGACCATGACTAGCTTGTCGGTGAAGCGGTGAGTTTGTCCCTGGGAGGGGGAGTTCATGAGAGGTCCTTTTGGTGGTCAGGCTTGGGGGAGCGTTTTGGGGGAATGGGTTGTGTAGTCAGAGTGGAATGTTCTCGTAGTACGGGACCACGATGTGGGGGGTGTCTGAGTCGACGTCGCCGAGCATCGCGATGAGACCGGGGCTCACCACCTCGGGGTCGGTCATGATCTCAATGCACGCCGGCGTGCCGGCGTCGAAGGCGCGTTGTAGGGCGGGCCGGAGTTCGGTGAAGCTGGTGACGCGCTCCGCGTAGCATCCAAAGGCTTTCGCTATCTCGGCGTAGTTTCGTCCGCCGAGTTTCGAGATTGCGCTGTATCCCTTGCCGTACATGATTTCCTGGCCGTGCAGTGACATACCCCAAATCTCGTTGTTCAGGACAATTGTGACGATCGGGAATCGGTTGTGCACCATGATGTCGAGTTCTTGGAGATGGAAGCCGAAGCTGCCGTCGCCCGCGACGAGGACGACGCGCCGGTCTGGGGCGGCGACCTGCGCGCCGATCGCGAATCCTGGGCCGACGCCGAGCCCGCCGAAGTATCCGGTCGTGATCACGCGGCCGGGCCCGTCGGTGCGGGCGTGCTGAACGGCCCACTGTCCGGCCTCGCCACCATCAATCGCGTAGACAGCCTCCGAGCCGGCGACTGCGGCGACCTCTGCCATCGCGTGGAACGGGTGGATTCCTCCGGCTGTTTCCGGGTCGGGGAGGACCTCCGCTCGCTTGTTCTTCTGATCTACGGCAAGGTCTCTCCACGTGGTCCAGTCCGGCCACAAGTCGCCCGCGGTCGCGTCGTCGAGGCACTCGAAAACGCTGCTCACGTCAGCTGAAATCGCGAGCTCTACGTCTCTGATCCGGCCGATTTCACCGGGATCGCTGTAGATCTGGACAATCTGAGAGTCTTCGGGTAGAACGCCGAAGCCGCTGCCGCCGAGGAACAGTCCCATACGCGTTCCGGCCAGAATTACAAGATCAGGACGCGGCGAGCCGTTGCTCATCAGCAAACCGAGGTTGGCAGCATCGTGCGCATCGCACGGGTGGGTGTCCGGCAGGATGCCCAAACCGCGTTTGCTCGCGAAGACCGGGATGCCCGCCCGCTCGGAGAATTTCGCGAGAATTGCTTCGCAGTCGCTGAAGCGGGCGTCTCCACCGACCACGATTGCTGGACGCTTCGCCGCGAGCAGCATGGTGCGTAGGTCGGCGAGTTCCTGTCGCGACGGTGCAGGTCGAGGGTGAACCGAGAGGCCGCTGGGCGGCTTGACGCGGTCGACCGAAGTGATCATGTGGAGGACGTCAATAGGCAGTTCGACCACCACTGGACCCCGTCGACCGGTTGTCGCGCGCCGAATCGCGGCGGCGAGCAGATCAGCAGTGCGTTCGACGTTCGTGATCGACACCGCCCACTTTGCGCTCGACTTGGCAATCTCGAGTTGGTCGAAACCACCCTGTAGCTCGTTGGTCTCCTTCTCCCGCAAGGGGGGAGCGCCGATCAGAAAGAGCGTCGGAGATGCATCGACGAAAGCATTGAGGATCGCTGGGAGTGCGTTGGCGAACCCAGGTCCGGCAGTGATAGCACACACTCCGATCTGACCGGTGACACGCGCGTAGGCCTCTGCCGCGTGACCCGCAGACGCCTCGTGCCGGAAGTCCACGAGCTCCAACTGGTGCCGTGCGCAACCGCGGTAGAACGACTCGAGGTGTCCGCCGTGCAAGGCAAAGATCTTGGTCACTCCTGCGGCATGCAGGGTTCTGGCGACCAGTTCACCACCGTCGACTGAATTGTCCGAATTCGACACTGTTGTTCCTCCAAAGAGATTAAGCGGGAAGTGGGGCGTACGTTCGTTGCCGGCGGATGCCCACCGGCGAATCACCGGGATTCGAGACCTCCATCGACCATTCGGGGGACGGCCAGTGGGTTTGACTCCCGCAGGGCAAGTGGCAGGAGCCGATCCGGAATGCCCTGGAAAGTCACGGGACGCATGAAACGTTCGATGGCAGCAGTTCCGACCGACGTGGTGGGAGTCGTGGACGAGGGGTACGGGCCACCGTGTTGCTGGGCATAGGTCACCGCAACTCCCGTCGGCCATTCGTTCCACAAGATGCGCCCCGCCTTGCCTGTCAGAATGGCTAGCAGGCCCTCGACGTCGTCCTCGTCGGTGCCGTGAACCGTCGCTGTCAACTGCCCCTCGAGCAGGCGCGCGATTTCCTCCATTTCCCGGGCGTCGGTGTATTCGACGACAACGGTGGCAGGGCCAAAACACTCCTCGAGGACTTCGGACCCGCCACCGAGGACATGTTCGGCGGACGTGACGAGAATGGTCGGCGCCGGCATCTCGGCGGAGGGATCTGCCTCACCTGCAAGCACGTTCACGGCGTCGACCTCGAGGAGGCCAGCAAGCGACGCCCCGTATCCCTTGAGGATCCGATCGTTGAGAAGTCGAGCACCGGTAGGCAACTCGGCGGCTTTCAGGCTTTCGGCCAATCCACTGCCTGCTGGAGCAAGTACCACTCCTGGCTTGGTGCACAGTTGCCCGGAGCTTCCGGAGAAACTCGCGATCAGTTCGTCTCGGATCGTAGAGAGCCTCTCATCGACTGCTGCTCGAGTGACGAAGACAGGATTGAGGCTGCCGAGCTCGCCGAAGAACGGGATCGGGTGAGGTCTCGATTGCGCAAGGTCGAAGAGCAGTCGACCCGCGCCGATCGAACCGGTGAAGGCGCCTGCCTTGACCAAGGGGTCCTGCAAGGCAAGCTTTCCCGCTTCGACCCCACTGATCGTCGCGAAGACTCCATCGGGAGCACCTGCTTTCGCGAGTGCGGAGATCACCACCGCTGCCGTGGCTTCCGCGAGGGGAAGATGACCAGAATGCGCTTTCAAGATCACCGGACAGCCAGCTGCCAGCGCCGATGCGGTGTCGCCGCCTGCGACCGAAAAGGCGAACGGAAAGTTGCTGGCTGCAAAGACCACGACCGGTCCTAACGGCAACAGCATTCGGCGCAGGTCTGGCCGTGGCACACCCATGGGCCAGTCCGGGTCGGCGTGGTCGACGCGGACGCCCAGGAACGCGCCGTCGTCGAGTACCGAGGCGAACATCCGCAATTGGAAGGTGGTCCGCTTCAGCTCCCCGCGTAACCGCTGTTCCGGGAGGTTGGTGTCGGACATGGCCACTGGTACCAACACCTCAGCAGCCGCGTCCAATTCGTCCGCGATCGTGCGCAGGGCGTGCGCGCGATCGGGCAGAGAGGTGGCGGCCCAGGGGCCCGCGGCGGCGGCGCTGTCCTCGACGGCGCGACGGACGTCATCGGTCGAGGTGGGGTGAGCAAGATCTGGGGTGGTGCCGAGCTTGTTTTCTGACACGATCAGCCTTCCGGGGTGGTGAGTCTGGCGTGGTACGGACAACGGTGCGGTGACGCTTGCTGTCTCGACGACCGCGGAGGTGTAGGCGCACGTCGCGCCGTATGGGGCGCGGGGACGACGCTTGGCCGGTGGACGGTCGAGTTCAGTAGACATGGAGTGCGTCGCTCGAACCAACAGGTGTTTACCAATGGGTGGAACAGGGCGCCGGCCGACGACTAGTCAACAATCACCGGTGTGACTCGGGCGATCCATCCAGCGGAACCGCCTACTGGTCTTCGGCCGTCGACACTTGCTATTCATGAATCGCACAGTTCGCGGCCCTGCGATGTCGGTCACGCCGCAGGACATCCTGTCCTGCCGACCGTCCGAGGACCATCGCCTTCAGCGGAGCTGACCGTGAGCGCCCAAGATTGCTGACCATAGTTCTCGAGTTCGACGCCGATGTCGACGACGTGCCTACCGCGGCTCGCGCATTTTCAACCGAATTGTCTCCTTCGAAAGGTTCATCATGAAGTACAACTGGGAGTCTGGGCAGGTGTCCTTGGATGATCTCGGCTTGGGTAGGGCATACGTTCTCGGTGAGGGTCAGGGTGAGCACTCGCGTGCCAATACCGGGTGGCGTACCTTGCTGACGCGTGCGGTCGACACTCATGATGATCTGTCGATCATTCTGTCCACCGGCGACGAGAACGAGCCGACGATGCCGCACTTTCACCGCACGACCACCGAAGCGCTGTATGTGTTGTCGGGCATCGTCCGGGTGTGGCTCGATGATCAGAACGGTACGCGCGTGACGCGTGACATTCATGCTGGGGAGTTCGGCGTGCTTCCGCGGAATTGGATTCATGCCTGGGCGTTTGCGGCTCCGGATAGCAAGCAGATCGGTGTGATAGCGCCGGGTGGCTTTGAGCGCATCGTCGACTACCTCAATCCTGACGGTCCGACATCGATCGAACGGCTGCGCGAAAGCGAGGACAGCATTGACGTGCGATGGACGCCCGACTATCCACTCTTCGATCTGTGCGCCGAAGCCGAAGACAAACGCGCGGCGCAAGCACGCCGCTGACAGCGACTTGAGAAGACAACCAACCTGAGAAGCGTTAGGAGCCCACCTGTGGCCTACGACCTCGCCTACACCGCGTCCGAGAGCGTCGAGGATCAGCCTCCTGTCGTGCTTCTAGGTGCGCTGGGAAGCGATCGAAGCATCTGGGCGGACACCGCGGCGGCACTGCACGGCCACGGTCTCTGCACCGTCACGGTCGACCTGCGCGGGCACGGCGAATCGGTCGCTCCAGTCGGGCCGTACACGGTTGCGGAATTGGCCGACGATGTGTTGTGCACCCTCGACACGTTGGGGTTGAGCGCAGTTCACCTCGCAGGTCTTTCTCTGGGGGGCGCCGTCGCACAGCACATCGCCGCGACATCGCCCGATCGGGTGGCGTCGTTGACCCTCATCTCGACGTCATCGCGGTTCGGAACACGCGAGGCCTGGACCGAGCGTGCGGCGGCGGTGCGAGCGGCCGGTACCGATGATTTGATCAGCGGCCTGGCCGGCCGTTGGATCACCTACGAATGCGCCGAGAAGGATCCGGCGTTGCTGCAGCGCTTGGGCGAGATGGTGCGGCGTACCGATCGGGAGGGTTACGCGGCCTGCGGCGAGGCTCTCGCCGAGTGGGATGGCAACGCGCAGCTGGGCGCGATCAAGTCTCCGACGCTGGTTCTCGGAGGCGTCGACGATCCATCGACCACCCCCGAAGTCATGGCCGGACTGGCGAGCAGGATTCCGAATGCCCGCCACGTCATCGTTGAGCCCGGGGCCCACCTGGTTCCGGTCGAACGACCCGAACTCCTATCCAGTTTGATCGCGGAACACGTACGGGCGAACAAAGAGCCTGTGTCTTAACCGGACCACCACCATGCGGGGCTGCAGTGTCGCTGCGCCCGCGGTAAACACCGGTTCCGCCATAGGATCGGGCAACACTGGCCGGAGCCGGAGCCGGAGCCGGAGCCGGAGCCGTAATGAGTTGTGCTACTGCATATTGCGAAGGTCACCGGGAGCGTGATGGGTCTTCGAGTTCGAGGTCGAGGATGCGCATCATCAGGACGCCTGCGGAGTACCAGCATGCCGTCATCGTTAACTGGGCCAGTTGTTGTTGCGTAAGGTGCCGCGCTGCGGCAGCCCACGTCTGGTTCGTCACGGTGTCCTGTTCACCGATTTCGCGCCCGAAATCAATGACTGCCACCTCGGCACTCTCGAAGAGGTCCTCCGTCGCCGCATTGCGTGCGATCGCGTCGACCTGCTGCTCGGTGAGTCCAGCCTTGAGCGCATCGTGTTTGTGATGTTCAGCCACGTACTCTCCGCCCTTCGCGGCGGCGATCCCGAGTATGACCAGCTCACGCAGTCGCGGACCCAGTTCTGTAGCGGATCTCAGAGTTCTGGCGTACGTGAGCATCCCGTCGAGTTGAACAGGTGCGTGTGCAAGTGCCAGGAATATGTTCGGGGTGGGGTTCTTGCGCTCGATCTCGAGGCGATCGTAGATGTACTGCTCGGCGACATCGGCGTCTGGACGGTGTCGGTAAGGGAGGCGGGCCATGTCTGTGCTCCTTGTGTGCGGTGCTTCTGCCGAACAATGAAGTCACCCGATGACGTCCTTGCCGGCCGCTCCTACGGGCTGGTTTACGTCGCGGCTTAAGTGTCGCGCTTGATGTCCTGGTAGAAGGCTGGGTTCCAGTACGAGGGCGGATCGAGGCTGGCGGGACCGGGGAAGTCGAACCTGTGCTCGATCATCCAAGCGGCGACCTCCCGTGGGGTGGCAGCCCAGATGCGGTTATCGGCGTGAATCCGACGAACGACTTCCGCGAGCGCCTCGATCCTTTCCGGATCTGTGCGGTCGGGGGACGTGGATTGATAGAAGGGGTGGCATGTGGTCGAGATGTGACCACCCACCTCGACCGCCTTTTCGATTTCGAACATCATGCCCTCGACGAAGTCCTCGGGCGAGAGAATTGTGTTGTTGGGCTTGTAGTTGCGATATTTGACGAAGGGCTCTCCGTAGTACGCGACATCGGAGGCCGCGACGACCGACTCCAACACTGCCAGTCCCGAGTCGAGGACACCTGTCGAGACTCCGACCGGGGAGATATATGTGAGACCGAGTTCGGGCAGGACGTGGGCTGAGCTCGAGGCTGCGATCGCCCCAGGCGGCCGCAAGCCTTTGATCTCGACCCCGTACCGTGCGAAGTCGTCTACACAACGTTTCATGTGGTCGCGTTCCTGGTCGGGGGACAAGGTGCACCAGATCTCGTGTCGGAGTCCATGACTGCCGATTTCGTGACCGGCCTCGACGATGGCGCGAATCGCATCCGGATACACGTGAAGGTTCCACGACTCGACGAAGAACGCAACGGTGTGCCCGGCAAGTGCGTCTAGGATCAAGGGCAGATCGCGCGTCACACTGTGATGGGATCCGACTGCTCGATCGATCGGCCAGCGACCGAATTCGATGTCCGAGGCCTCACCGAGATTATCGAAAGCAAAGGTGACTGCTGCCTGCCTACCGTCTGGACCCCACCGAGGTGACATGGTCTCTCTCTCCCTGAGTAGTGATCGTTGCGTTGAAGCGCCTGCGAGCTACAGCGTTTGATACGGGCGGGGCCTTGCGCCGCCCTCCGTATTGTGCGTGGACTCACACAACCATGACGACGGTGCCGACTCCAATGCGCGTGTTCCGGTCGGTGGGACTGCCGAAGAATACGGTGCGGATTGTTGGGCGCCTCGCCGGACACTGGGCCTGTGCTGACATGTGCCGGTGCCGAAGGCGCACTAGAGTGCTTTGAGTTCTTCGATGACGGAGTTGACCGACTTTTTTGCGTCGCCAAACAGCATCGAGGTCCGGTCGGCGGTGAAGAGCGGATTGTCGATGCCCGCATAGCCGGAGCTCATCGATCGTTTGAGCACGAGGACCGATCGTGACTCGTCGACGTTGAGGATCGGCATCCCGTGGATCGGGCTGGCCGGATCGTTGCGCGCCGCTGGGTTGGTGACGTCGTTGGCGCCGATGACGACAGTGACGTCGGTGCGCGAGAATTCACCGTTGATGTCGTCCATTTCCTTCATCGCGTCGTACTCGACGTCGGCTTCGGCGAGGAGCACGTTCATGTGCCCTGGCATGCGGCCGGCGACGGGGTGAATGGCGTATTTGACCTCGATACCCTTGCTTTCGAGAATTGTTGCCATGTCCTTGACCGCGTGCTGCGCCTGCGCGACAGCGAGGCCGTAGCCGGGCACGACGATGACCTGCGATGCGTACGCCATCTGAATGGCTGCATCGGCAGCCGACGTCGCCTTGACGACACCAGCGGACGCTTCCGTGTCGACGCCCGCATCACTGCCGCCGCCACCGAACGACCCGAACACAATCGCCGGGATGGACCGGTTCATTGCCGTCGCCATCAAGTTCGTCAGAATCGACCCCGACGCACCGACGATCATTCCCGCCACGATCATCGCCGTGTTGTTCAGCGCCAGACCGGCCGCCGCTGCGGACAGACCTGTCAGAGCATTGAGCAGGGAAATGACCACCGGCATATCCGCGCCGCCGATCGGCAACACCACGAACAACCCCATCAGTCCAGCCGCGACGAGGACCAGCACGATGCACCACACGGACGTGCCTTCGCCCGGAGCTGCTTTCACCCCGATGTAGATCGCAACCGCGACAGCGAGTACCAGCAACATGATGTTGGCCAGCTGGAACGATCGTGCATTTTTCACGAAGGCCTTCTCGACCTTCTTGTTCAGTAGTTCCTGCAACTTGGCGAAGGCGACCAGCGAGCCCCAGAACGACACCGAACCGATCACCGCGGCGAACAAGGATCCGACGACGATATGGACGGTCGGCTCTTCGCCGTGCTGGAACGCCGAGAACCCGTGGGTTTCGATGAACTCCGCCCACGCGATGAGCGCGACCGTACCTCCGCCTACGCCGTTGAACAGCGCAACCAGCTGCGGCATGGCGGTCATCTTAGTGCGCTTGGCAGGTGGGACCCCGAGCAGTACTCCTATCACCAACCCCGCGGCGATGAGAATCCAGTTGATCGCGGCGGCCTCGCGTACTTCGATCAGGGTCGCAACCACGGCGATGCCCATGCCGACAGCGGCAATCCAGTTTCCGCGCACGGCGGTCTTCGGGCCGGTCAGGCCCATCAGACCGTAGATGAACATGCCGAAAGCGACGATGTAGAGAATGCTGACGAGGTTGTTCATCAGAAATCAGTGCCCTTCTCCGTGGCCCTAGGTGCTCTCTTGGACTTGAACATTCCGAGCATTCGGTCGGTGACCAAGAACCCGCCGACGACATTCAAGGTGCCAAAGATCAACGCGACGAATGCAATGATCCGCACGCCCCACGACGCGTCCTCGGGCATCCGACCGAGAACGGTCAACGCGCCGAGCACGACGATGCCGTGAATGGCATTGGTGCCCGACATCAACGGTGTGTGCAGAGTGTTGGGAACCTTCGAGATGACGGCGAAACCGACGAAACCGGCCAGCACGAGAATTGCGATGTTCGCGAGTAGAACGGTATACATTCAGTCCTCACTGTTCTGGCTGAGGGGACGCACGGCTGCGTTCACGTCAAAACTCAGGTGACGGGCTTCCGGTTGCCGGCTCAGGCTCGCGACGCGGAAACCGACCACGGAGATCAATCGATCCGAAATCGTGCTCGTCGAGGAGAGCTGCGATACCGAGTCAGTGCGCATTCGCAGTCTCGCTTCGTGTCTCGTTGCGGGCCCCGGCCACGCAGGACTGCGCCAGCACTTCATCTGAGAAGTCCGGCGCCAGCGCTCCCGACTCGTCCAACATCGCCTCCAGCAGTGCAGAGACATTCTTCGAGTACAACTCACTGGCGTGCTCGGGCATCGTCGCAGGGAGGTTCAGCGGGGAGGCGATGGTGACGTCGAGTTTGACGACGGTCTGCCCCGGTTCGGTCAGCTCGCAGTTGCCTCCGGTCTCACCGGCGAGGTCGACGACGACACTTCCGGGCTTCATCCCTGCGACCGCGGCGCCTGTGACCAGACGAGGTGCGGGACGGCCGGGCACCAGCGCGGTGGTGATGACGACGTCGAAACCTTTGATGGCCTGTTCGAGGGCCTTCTGTTGCTGGGCCTGCTCGAGTTCGGTCAGCTCGCGTGCGTAACCACCTTCACCGGCAGCGTCGATGCCCAGATCGAGCCACTGCGCACCGACCGACCGCACTTGGTCGGCTACCTCGGGTCGGACGTCGTAACCCGTCGCCCGCGCCCCGAGGCGCTTCGCCGTTGCCAACGACTGCAATCCTGCGACACCGACGCCGAGCACCAGCACCGTCGCCGGCTTGACCGTGCCCGCGGCGGTGGTGAGCATCGGGAAGAACCGAGTAGAGATCGATGCCGCGAGCAGGACGGCCTTGTAGCCCGCGACATTCGCCTGCGAGGACAGTGCGTCCATCACCTGGGCGCGGGAAATGCGGGGGATTGCCTCGACCGCGAACGCTCGCACCCCCGCCTCCTTGAGCGCGTCGATCTTGTTGTCTGCGTTACGAGGTGCGAGAAATCCGATGAGCGTCGAGCCGGTTGAGAGCTTCGCGATCTCCTTGTCGGTGGGCGGTGCAACCTTCACGACGACATCGGCTGACCATGCGTCACCGATCTCGGCGCCCGCTTCGACGTACAACTGGTCCGGGATCAAAGCCGGAACGCCGGCTCCTGATTCGACGACGACCGATACACCCTTGCCGATCAACGACGCAACGATCTTGGGGACCAACGCGACCCGACGCTCACCCCCTTCGGACTCACAGACCACGCCGACCGTCGGACGCAACCGTGCCGCCTTTTCCGGAGTTTCCATTGTGTGACTTCCTGGTTGTTGAGGGCTGGGCAAGGTCGACCGACACCAGCGGCACGGCGACCGAACATGCTGCCCGGATTGGCTCAGGCTAGCGACAACCGACACCATCTCGTGCACGATCGTTTCCGTGCAGTGGAACAGTCGTTCAACTCGGTTCCGTTCGTGCGCCTACGAATTCGCCGAGGCGGAGGCAGTCAGTCGACGAGATCGCTATGTGCGGCATCCAGCTTTGAGGTAATGCGAGATCCTGCGCGGCGGCGGCCTGTTCTTGGAACTGGTTGATCCGAACGTTCAATCAGGTTGTGGCGCGTTCGATTAGCTCGACCGACAGTCGGGTGTTCCCCGGATCGCGGTCACGGAGCAGGTCCAACATACGGTGCACCGCCAGCTTGCCTATTTCTCGCGCAGGCGATCTCACCGAGGTGAGAGGGACGGGTAGTTGTGCAGCGACCGGAGTGTCGTTGTACCCGACCAAGGCGAGATCCTTGGCCAGGATCAAACCCAGGTCGCGTGCGACGCCCAGGACGCCGATCGCGATCATGTCGCTGACTGCGAAGATTGCGGTAGGACGACTCTGTCCGCTGAGCAACCGGCTGCCCACCTCAACACCGCTCGACACTTCGAAGGACGATGTGAGTATTCGGTCGGCTGGCACGGTTACCGATGCAGCGTCGCAGGCGTCCAGGAATCCACGGACACGGTCGCGAGCCGTGGTCGCGTGCACCGGCCCTGCGATGATCGCGAGTTCTGTGTGACCGCGATCGAGCAGATGCCGTGCCGCGAGTTGTCCGCCTTCGTAGTCGTCGGCTCCAACGAAAGGGAGCCCGGAGTCTGCGTGGCGTGTCAAGGCGAGAATTGGTGGAGTGCTGGCGCGCAGGGATTCCACGAAGGGACGGCCGGGGATGTGTAAGCCGCTCAGCAGCAAACCGTCAACTTGTCTACCGATCAAGAACTCTATGGCACGGTGCTGCGCTTCGAGATCATCTGGAGGACTGGACAACAGCGCGGAGTAGCCGAACGACGTGGCGGCTTCCTCGATTCCTTGGAACGTCGTTGCCACTACGCCGTCAGCGAGACGGGGCACGACAACGCCCAGCGTCGTCGTCTTACGGGTACGCAAGCTTGCTGCCCACTCATTCCGTTGATATCCGAGTTCGGCCGCAGCCTCCCTTACTCGAAGTGCGGATGCAGACCAACCATCGACAGGCTCGGGCTGACGCAACACGCGCGATGCGGTCGAAACATGCACTCCTGCTCGTTCCGCAAGCTCTTTCAGCGTCGGGGCGCGAACCGGTCGTTCCATGCTCGTACGGTCTCATCTTCTGCTTCGGTGTCGATCGCCAAGGTTGACGACCGATTGTTTCGCCTCTACCGTAGCGGATGCAATCGTTCTCGCTAACGATTGTGCAATCGTTCGCTACACCGGTTCTGCTCTCGCGAGCGCATCACCGAGGCCTACCCAGGAGTTGCTCATGCCCACCTCACAGACCCTGAGCGAGCTGTTTGCTCTCGATTCACTCCTCGAATCCGAGGAACTCGAAATTCGCGACACCGTGCGACGGTTCGGCAACGAGCGTCTTCGTCCGCATGTCGCGGAGTGGTTTGAAAAGGCCCAGCTCCCGGCGCGTGATCTGGCAAAGGAGTTGGGGTCGCTCGGCGTACTGGGGATGCATCTCGAAGGGTATGGCTGCGCGGGGATGAGCGCGACTGCCTACGGACTGGCCTGTCTCGAACTCGAAGCGGTCGATTCCGGTATCCGAAGCCTCGTCTCGGTGCAAGGTTCGCTAGCGATGTTCTCGATCCACCATTGGGGCAGCGAGGAACAGAAGCAGGAATGGCTTCCGCGAATGGCCGCCGGTACGGCCATCGGATGCTTCGGCTTGACCGAGGCAGACTTCGGTTCGAATCCCTCCGGAATGCGCACCAACGCCAAGAAAGACGGCGACGACTGGATTTTGAACGGCACCAAGATGTGGATCACGAACGGGTCCATCGCCGATGTCGCAGTTGTCTGGGCGCAAACCGCTGAGGGCATCAGGGGATTTGTGGTTCCAACCGATACGCCAGGATTCTCCGCTCCTGAAATTCGCGCTAAAGTGTCGCTGCGTGCGTCGGTGACCTCCGAGTTGGTCCTCGACGGCGTCCGATTGCCGGCAACAGCGGTGTTGCCTGAAGTCGTTGGGCTTCGTGGGCCCCTCACCAGCCTCGGAGAGGCACGCTTTGGGATCATCTTCGGCGCGATCGGCGCCGCCCGCGACTGCCTCGAAACGGCTATCGCATACTCACAATCCCGCGAGGTGTTCGACAAACCGCTCGCCGGCTATCAGCTCACTCAAGCCAAACTCGCGAACATGGCGCTTGAGGTAGGTAAGGGACACCTCCTGGCTTACCATCTCGGGCGAATCAAGGATCGCGGTCAGATCACCCCCGAGCAGGTGAGTACCGGCAAACTCAACAACGTTCGCGAGGCAATTTCCGTCGCACGCGAATGTCGTACCATTCTCGGCGCCAGCGGCATAACTCTCGAGTACCCGGTGATGCGGCACGCCAACAATCTGGAGTCGGTTCTGACCTACGAGGGCACCTCGGAAGTCCACCAGCTCACCATCGGCAAGGCGCTGACCGGCCAAGCTGCATTCCGATGAGCGGTGCGCTCGACGGGCTCGTCATCGCAGACTTCGGCCGAGTATTGGCGGGACCCTACGCGACAATGTTGCTCGCCGACCTCGGAGCCGAAGTTGTCAAGATCGAGCGGCCAGGGTATGGAGACGATACCCGCCACTGGGGGCCACCGTGGGTCGACGAGGAGTCCACCTACTTCGCCGGCGTCAATCGAAACAAGCAGTCGGTGGCCCTCGATCTGTCCGATCCGAGTGATCTCGAGCGCGCCCGGCGATTAGTGGCGCGGGCAGATGTCGTTGTAGAGAACTTTCTTCCCGGCGCGATGGATCGTTACGGCCTCGGTTACAGCAGTGTCTGCGCAGATAACCCGGGACTGGTCTATTGCTCTGTTAGTGGATTCGGCAGCAACAACAAACTGCCCGGATACGATCTGCTCATACAGGCAGTCGGTGGGCTGATGAGCATCACCGGACCGGACGCTGCTACTCCGACCAAGGTCGGAGTAGCACTCGTCGATGTCATTACCGGCCTACACGCTGCGGTAGGCATTCTTGCGGCGTTGCGACACCGCGAGCGCACAGGTGAGGGGCAGCGTGTGGAAGTGAATTTGCTCTCTTCTCTACTTTCCGCGCTCACCAATCAGTCAACCGGATACGTTGCCGCGGGTGTCGTTCCCCGCGCGATGGGCAATAGGCATCCCAGCATCGCCCCGTACGAGGTATTCGAAACCGCGAACCGGCCTTTGGTTCTGGCCGTCGGAAACGATCGGCAATTCTCACATCTGGCGGATGCACTCGGCAGTCCAGCACTGTCTGCTGACATACGCTTCGCAACGAACGCCGGACGCGTCGCCCATCGTGAGGAACTCACAAACACACTGAATTCTATGTTGAAATTGAGAACCGCTGACGAATGGTTCGAAGTACTCACCGCTCGAGGAGTCCCGTGCGGTCCGCTGAACAACATCGCGGACGCGGTCTCTTTGGCTGAACGTTTGAGGCTCGCGCCCACGACAGAGATCGACGACCCACGCCGCAAGGACACGGTGACGCAGATAGCGAATCCGATCCATCTCAGCGCCACCCCTCCGACCTACCGAACGGCTCCACCACTCCTCGACGAGGACAGAGAGACAGTATTGCGGTCGAGTGGCGGTAGTTTCGAGGGGTAGCGCAGCGGCTTTAGACTTTGTGTGGAAGGTCTGCCAGTCGAGGTGAACCTTCCGCCGATGCGAGCAGTACAGGAGTAGACGTGCCAACCGATGACCCGATCGCAGACGCCGTTGCACCGGAATCCCGGCGTGATCCGGTGGTACAACGGATTCTCGCCGTTCTCGAAGCGTGCGCGGCAGAACGGCGCCCGGTCACCATCACGCATCTCGCCGAGTCGACCGGCCTCGCGAAGACGACCGTCCACCGTATGTGCTGGAAGCTGGCCGAGTTGGGAATGCTCGAACACTCGGACGAGGGCTTCTCCATCGGAAAAAAGATGCTCACGCTTGGGAACGCCAACCCGGTCGTCAATGACCTGCGTATCGCCGCGATGCCATATCTCGTTGAACTACAAAAACTAGCAGGAGCGTCGCAACTGGCGATCCTCAGTGAGGACCGCGCCCTCATCATCGACGGTCTCTACACTCGCGAACTGCGCGCCAACACTCTGATGGGCGCGGGCTTGCCGCTGCACAGCACGGCGGTCGGAAAAGCCCTCCTGGCTCGCCTCAGTAGACAACGTCGCGAGGAACTGCTCACGACCAGGATGTTGCGTGCGTCCACCCCTCGCACGATCGTCAATCCCGCAATGATCCGTCGACAGCTGGAACGCGTCATCGAGCAGGGCTATGCCGTATCCAACGAGGAGTTTCAACTCGGGGTCGTCGCCGTCGCGTCCGCCTTCAAGGTGCGCGAGGACACCTATGCGGCCATCGGGTGCCTGGGCTCCTCGACTGATCGGATCGCGGATCGCTCCGCGGCACGGGTTTCTGCAGCTGCCAGGCACTTACAGCAGGTCTTCGATCACGCGTGAGTGCGCAGGTCTGCCGGTTAAAGAGATTGCTACGACAACCGGGCAGTATTGCGCGGTGACCCGCCTGCGAGCCCGTCGACCTTGCTGAGTGCAGTGGCCCGGCCCTCGGCGCGACTGCGATCAAGGCGCCGCGGCCGTACATTCATCGGCTTCGCCGAAGATGTTCGGGGCGTGAAGAGTCCAAGACTCGTGTGCCTTGAGAATGCGCTGGCAAGACTTCGCAAAATCGACGCCGATCACAACGAACACATCACTGTCGGTGCTGCACCGGTGTCGCTGGCGAGCGCGTGTGGAAGACTGCGGTCATGTCCGCAACGCCCACCTCGCGAGGCGCCGCTACTGTCCGGACGCCGCGCCGCCGGCGAGTTGATGTCTCGCGCCGCGAAGATCTGCTCAGGCAGATCGAGGAGATCTTTCTGTCCGAAGGTTTCATGTCCATCACGATGGGGGAGCTCACCGAGCGGCTGCATTGCTCGAAGGCGACCCTCTACAGCGTGGCCACCACAAAGGAGCAGCTCGTCGTCATGGCGACCAAGAAATTCTTTGGGAGCTCAGCTGAGGCTATTGAGAGTGATGTTGCCGCACAGGATAATCCGCGAGAGAAGATTACGACTTATCTCGGGGGTGTAGCAGATGCGATGCGCCGCAACTCGCGGGCGTTCTACGCCGACATGATCGTGTTCGAACCCACCGCGGAAATCTACCGCCGCAACACTGAAAAAGCGGCAGACCGGGTTCGCGAACTCATCGACGAAGGAATCGCTGCTGATGTGTTCTCTGCCCGCGACGGCGTGTTCGCCTCCCAATTGGTGGCCCTCGCCATCGAGGGCGTGCAGTCCGGGGTTCTGCTGGATCGTACCGGACTGTCTGCAGCTGACGCGTTCGCCGAACTCGGCCACCTGCTGCTGAACGGCCTCTTGCGCTGAGTCGAAAGGTGCCCCGGCCGACTCGCGGACAAGCCTGTGGTCCTGATAGCGGATCGCCACTGGTAGATATCGGTCTGTCCGTGAGGTTCGCCGTCGCACGTCTCTGACATTCTCTGATTGAAACGCGTTGTGTGGAGATCGAGGCCGAGTCGATCTTCGCCTTTGGTTGATCAGTCGGATTGTCTTGGTCGACTTTACGAGGGACCGGCGGCGGACCGACCTGAGCACGCAGATACCCAGATCACCGGCCGAGCACTGATTCCATCGCGTGCGCGGTCCTGCTCACGTGGGGGACCCGGATCATGGAGTTGTGGTCGGCGTCGATGTCGACGGTCCGCACCGGGCCGGAGGTGAAGTAGCTCCAGAGTTCGGGGCCGTCGGTGTTGGTGCTGGTTCGTACCACCGTGATGGCACCCGAGAACGGACTCGGCTGGTGGCGTCGGATCATCCGGGTACCGAGGTTGAAGAACGCCACCCATTGCAGGACCGGCGGTAGGCGGAACATCCCGGCCGTCAGGACCAGCACGTGCTGCCCGGCCTGCTGGAGGAGGCGGGCTGCCAGCGGTGGCTGCGCGGTCTCGGTCTCTTCGCCACTGCGATCCGGCAGGACCTCCGCGGCGCTGCCCAGCGAACTGCGCGGTCTGCGCAGCCGGGAGAGCAGGCCGGAGCCTTTTTGTTGCAGTCGGTCGGCGAGTACGGGATCGATCACCGAATCCAGGACGATCACCTCGTCGCAGGGCTGACCCGATCGTGACAGTTGTGGCGCGGCCTCTACCGCCACGAATCCGCCCAGCGAGTACCCGGCGATCTGATAGGGGCCGGCTGGTTGCAGGGACTGGATGTCGGACACCGCACGAGCCGCGGCTTTGCGCACGGAACGGTCTGCGCGAGCGCGTTTTTCGATGCCGCGCGCCTGGATCGCGACGACGGGTCGCTGGGTGTCGAGTGCACGCGCGAGTGGGGTCAGGCTGGTGGCCAGACTGCCGGCGCCGGCGATGAGGAAGATGGGCAGGCCGGTGCCCGGCCGTAGTTGCACGAGGGTGGCGCCGGTGGCGTTCTTCGAGCGCTCCTTGCCCGCTCGGTCGATCGCCGCGGCGAACTCGGCGATGGTGGGCGCCTCGGCGAGCATCGCCGTGGTCACCTCCACCTGCAGGTGCTCGCGAACCGCCGCCACCATGGTGGTGGCGGCCAGCGAGTCACCGCCGAGCGCGACGAAATCGTCGTCGCGCCCGATGGATTCGAGGCCCAGCGTCTCGCACCACAGCATGTGCAGTCCACGTTCGGTGAGGCCGCGCGGGGGAGCGGGGGTGGATGACGGGGGTGCCGGGGGCAGTGCCGAGCGGTCGACCTTGCCCCGTTCGTTGCGCGGGATCTCGGTGATGATGACGATGTCCTGCGGGATCATCCACGTGGGCAACGTCTTGCGGAGCGTCTTGCGGATCTCCGCGATGGACGGGCTCCAGTCGAGATCGCATGTTCGTCGTTTTATGCCTGGCGTAAAGCTGCGCCGACCCGGGCGGCTCGTGAGGAGTCTGATGCTGTTCTGGCACAACGTATCCGCGAGATTCACGATGAGGACCGCACCTGTGGTGCGCCGCGGATCACCAAGTGTTGCACGCAGGTGTGTCCCGAGGAGATCAAGATCACCGACAATGCGCTGATCCCGATGAAAGAACGGGTTGTGGATCGTCACTATGATCCGCTGGTGTGGTTGGGTAACAAACTCTTCGCCGATAGGTGATTCCGCTGTCGAGCCGCTGGGTCGAGGAATGCGTGACCATGGGTCTCGGCCGCGTTTTCCCTACCTGTCATCGCGCAAATATGAATGGCCTCACATTTTCCTGCGTGACTCCGTACCGTTCCAGGGTATGAGCCGTCAAGCGCTGATTGGCCTGTACCCCCGAACGATCGGCGCGGCGGTCGGGCTGATCGTCTCCGCATGCTCGGCCTCGGGCGACGAATCATCGGGCACATCGGCCTCGTCCTCGGCGCCGTCGTCGACCTCGCGTGAGGCGTTGAAGATGTACGCGAGGTAGAGATTTCAGGGGGATTCCGTGATGAGCAGTGACGGCGTCTCGGCTGGTCGCCGACCCCGAGCCGAACGGCGGTGGACCGCATCGGCGTTCGTCGTGGTGTCGATGATGGTGCCGTTCCTGCTCCCCGCGCGGTACTCGCCGGGTACAGACTGGTTCCTTCCGGCGATCGAGGGTTGCGTACTTCTGACATTGATCATCGTCGATCCCGGCCGCATCGATCGGCCCGGACCCTGGGCCCGTGCTCTGTCGCTCGCACTCGTCGCGGCGATCGCCACCGGCGCGGCATGGGGTTCGGCACGCCTCGTCTGGGACCTGGTGCACGGCAACCCGCAGACGACCGTCGCGAATGAACTGCTCATCTCCGGAGCTCTGGTGTGGCTGCAGACCATTATCGCGTTCGGCTTCTTGTACTGGGAGCTCGACAACGGGGGACCCGTCAACAGGCATCTGCGGCCCCGTGATCACCCCGATCTGGCGTTTCCTCAGCAACTCGACCCCGGCCTCGCGCCACCCGGGTGGCGGCCGATCTTCTTCGACTACCTGTACCTCGCGTTGACCAACGCCACCGCCTTCAGCCCCACTGATGTGATGCCGCTGGCCCGGTGGGCGAAGCTGGCCATGGCGGTGCAATCGATGCTGTCGATCGTGATCCTCAGCCTCGTCGTCGCCAATGCAGTCAATCTCCTTGGCTGAGGCCTGAGAAGCAACAGCATCGAGTTCGGGCGCGTGGAGCGGTGATGGGCATCCCGTCGAATAGGAAATGCAGGCCAGAAATAGCTCTGACCTGCACATTCCTGGTGCCCTCGGTGAGACTCGAACTCACACTGGACGGGTTTTGAATCCGTTGCCTCTGCCAATTGGGCTACGAGGGCATTCGCGACCTCCGCGCATCGGCGGCGGCTGCGACAGTCCACTTTAGATGATGAGCCTGGCGGCGGGTCAACCGGTACTCTGCTCGCATCGGCCGGTGATCAAATGTGCTGTTCACAGGTAGGTCGATCAGGAGGAGGGGATGGTGACGGTGGCAGACAGGGCTACGGCTCAGACCGGCCAGCAGGCGACGACGCATCGGGTGCTCGTGGCCGAGGATGACTCGTTGATCCGCATGGATCTCATCGAGATGCTCCGCGAAGAGGGCTATGAGGTGGTCGGGGAGGCCCCGAACGGCCAGGTGGCGGTGGAACTGACCGAAACCCTCACCCCGGACCTGGTGATTATGGACGTCAAGATGCCGGTGCGTGACGGCATCGACGCGGCTTCCGAGATCGCGCAGAAGAAGCTGGCGCCGGTCGTGATGCTGACCGCATTCAGTCAACGGGAGTTCATCGAGAAGGCGCGGGATGCGGGAGCGATGGCCTATCTGGTCAAACCGTTCACCAAGGCCGACCTGGTCCCGGCCATCGAGCTGGCGGTCAGTCGGTACAACGAGGTCGCCGCGCTCGAGAAAGAGGTCGCCACGATGGCCGACCGACTCGAGACACGCAAGCTCGTCGAACGCGCCAAGGGGCTCCTCATGGAGAAGCAGGCGCTCTCGGAGCCCGAGGCGTTCAAGTGGATACAGCGCGCGGCGATGGACCGCCGGACCACCATGAAGGCGGTCGCGCAGGTGGTCGTCGAGACCCTCGGTCCCAGCAACTGACGGTACCGGGGGACGAGCCGTTAATTCTGTGAAAACACGCCAATTGGTGTCGTGCGCGTTTGCCGCCAATCCATCGCGGGCGCCCGGGATTCGGTCTATGTTTTCTCAAGGTCTCCTCAGCAGATCTCTCGGCACTCTGCCGGGTGGGTGGGAAGTGAAGAGGTAAGAGAATGCATCGTCGTGTTGCGACAGGTGCTCTCGCGGTGGCATTGGCGAGCGTGCTCGCCGTGTCCGCGTGTAGCAGCAAATCCAGCGACTCCGGAAGTGATTCAAGCGGTTCCGCGTCCGCGAGTTCAGGTTTGGAGATTTCACCGCTCGCGCAGATCGACGTCGACGGCAACGAGGTCCCGCAGGCCTCGACCTCGGACGCGCTCAATCCCGCCGACGGCGGAGCCAAGTGTGACCAGACGACCATCGCGATGGCCGGCGCTCTGACCGGTGCCAACGCCGCGCTGGGCATCAACATCAAGGACGGTGCCCAGCTCGCCGTCGACCAGCACAACAAGGCCAATCCGGACTGCCAGATCGTCCTGAAGACCTTCGACACCGAAGGCGATCCGCAGAAGGCGACCCAGGTCGCACCGCAGATCACCAACGACACCTCGATCGTCGGCCTGATCGGCCCCGCGTTCTCCGGTGAGACGAAGGCGACCGGCGGTGTCTTCAATCAGGCCGGACTGGTGTCGGTGACCGCTTCGGCCACCAACCCGTCACTCACCGACAACGGCTGGAAGACGTTCTTCCGTGGGTTGGCCAACGATGATGTCCAGGGGCCCGCGGTTGCGAAGTACCTGACCGGCACCATGGGCAAGAAGAAGATCTGCGTCATCAAGGACGACAGCGACTACGGTGTCGGCCTGGCCAAGGCGATGACCGAGACTCTCGGGTCTGCAGCCGACGCGAGCTGCTCGGGTGACGTGAAGACCGGTGAGCGCGACTTCTCCGCCGTGATCTCCAAGGTGACGGCTGCCAGTCCCGACGCGGTGTTCTACTCCGGCTACTACTCGGAGGCAGCGCCGTTCGCCCAGCAGTTGAAGTCGGCCGCTCCGGACGTGCTGTTCGTCTCCGGTGACGGCACGAACGACCCCCAGTTCACTGCGCAGGCCGGTGACTCGTCCAAGGGCGCGGTCCTGTCGTGCCCCTGTGGTCCGGCGCCGTCGGAGTTCAGTTCCGCCTACTCGGACGCGTTCAAGCAGGCCCCCGGCGTCTACTCGGTGGAGGCCTATGACCTGGCCGGCATCCTGATGAAGGGCATCGAGGAGGGCAACACCACCCGGCCGCAGCTGCTCAACTACGTCCGCACCTACAGCGGACAGGGTCTGGCCCGCAAATACCAGTGGACCCCGACCGGTGAGCTCACCTCATCGCTGATCTGGGTGTACGAGGTCAAGTAGCAACTCACGTCCCGCACGGTGCGCCCGGGCAGCGAGCCCGGGCGCACCGTGCCTGCGCTGGTGACTTGTTTGCGGTGGAAAGGCACGAATGATTGTGCATGCGGTGGCCGAGACGGCGGCGGTGGCATCAACCATCGGTTTTGATCTCGGTGCATTGAAGCAGGGGTTCTGGGGCCTCACGATCGAAGGACTCACCTACGGGGCGATCTACGCACTCGTCGCGGTGGGCTACACCCTCGTCTACGGCGTGCTCCGACTGATCAACTTCGCACACTCCGAAGTCTTCATGCTCGGTATGTTCGGGCAGTACATCGGACTGCTGCTGCTCGGATTCACGCCGTCGGGGAACACCTACTCCGAGGGCACGGTCATGACGATCGTGTACCTGCTGTTGGCCGGCCTGTGCGGCATGGCCGTGTCCGGCAGTGCTGCAGTAGGTTTGGAGTTCGTTGCCTATCGGCCACTGCGCAAGCGCAATGCCAAGCCGCTGGCGTTCCTCATCACCGCCATCGGCATGTCGTTCGTGCTGCAGGAGTTCGTGCACTACGTCCTGCCGAAGCTTCCGATCGATCCGCAACTCGGTGGCTCGAGCGCTCAGCCGACGATCCGGCTCGTGCAGCCGGTCAAAGAGTTCACCATCTTCGGCGCCCCCGTCTACAACCTGACGCTGATCATCATCATCTCGGCGTTGATCTTGGCGATGGGCACCGACTACATGATCAACCGCACCCGGCTGGGCCGTGGCATCCAGTCGGTGGCGCAGGATCCCGACGCCGCGCTGCTGATGGGTGTCTCGCGCGAACGCATCATCATGGTGACGTTCCTGATCGGTGGCCTGCTGGCCGGTGCGGCGGCACTGCTCTACACGCTGCGGGTCCCGACGAACATCGTCTACTTCGGCGGTTTCATCCTCGGCATCAAGGCGTTCTGTGCCGCCGTCCTCGGCGGCATCGGCAATGTGCGTGGCGCATTGCTCGGCGGGCTCCTGCTCGGCGTGATGGAGAACTATGGTTCGGTGGTGTTCGGTAACCAGTGGAAGGACGTGGTGGCGTTCGTCCTGCTCATCCTGGTGCTGATGTTCCGTCCCACCGGCATACTCGGCGAGAAACTCGGGAAGGCACGGGTATGACGACACATCAACCGCCCGCCGATCCGTCGGCGCTCGAGGATCCGAACAAACCCGAACCGCGCGGCGTCGGCGATGCGATCCGTAGCTGGTGGAACGGATTGCCCCGCGTGGGTCAGTGGCTGGTCGGGCTCCCGGCGATCATCGTCATCGGATTGCTGCCCGTCATCAACCCGCCTCTGATCACCACCACGGCCACCAATTTCGGCGTCGTGATGGCCACCTTCGCGATGACCGCACTGATCGCCATCGGTCTCAACGTGGTGGTCGGTCAGACCGGACTGCTTGACCTGGGTTACGTCGGCTTCTACGCGGTCGGTGCGTATGTCGTGGCGCTGATGACGAGTCCGGCCAGCCCTCTGTGGAACAGCACCGACCATGGGATCTTCTCCGGTCCGTGGGCCTGGTTGGCATGTGTGCCATTGGCCATCGTCATCACCGGGATCACCGGTGTCATCCTCGGAACACCGACGCTACGTGTCCGCGGTGACTACCTCGCGATCGTCACCCTCGGATTCGGCGAGATCGTGCGCCTGCTCGCCGACAACCTCGGTGACATCACCAACGGTGCCTCCGGCCTGCAGGGAGTACTGTTCCCCGAACTCGGTACGTCCGACAAGCACCCCGACGGCGTCTTCTCCAGTGCCAACAACTCGTCCACGCTCAACTACGGCGTGTGGTGGTACTGGCTGGGCATCGTGCTGGTGATTCTCGTACTCATCGTGATCGGCAACCTCGAGCGAAGCCGTGTGGGCCGGGCCTGGGTGGCCATCCGTGAGGACGAGGATGCCGCGGAGATCATGGGCGTGCCGACGTTCAAGTACAAACTCTGGGCGTTCGTGATCGGCGCGGGGATCGGTGGCCTGTCCGGCGCGGTCTACGCCGGGCAGGTGCAGTACGTCGACCCGAAGGCGTTCACCGTCATCAACTCGATGCTGTTCCTGTGCGCCGTGGTCCTCGGCGGACAGGGCAACAAGCTGGGCGTGATCGCCGGCGCGTTCATCATCGTCTATCTGCCCGCACGCGTGCAGGGGATCGAGGTCGGCGGTCAGTCGCTGAGCGAGTTCAAGTATCTGTTCTTCGGCCTGGCGCTGGTGACCCTCATGATCTTCCGACCGCAAGGCCTGTTCCCGGCTCGGGCACGTCTGGTCACATTCGGGCGGCGCATCTATGGTGCAGTCAAGCGTGCGCCGGCGGCGGCGCCCGCGCACGGCGAGGAGGCGAGCGCATGAGCCGGCATCGTCAGCCCGAGGACGAGTCACCGGACACTTCACCGGCGGCCCCGGCCGATGGCGCCGAGGGCATCGACGAACAGCTCGCGGAGGCCGCGGCCGATCCCGAGGCGCGATCGATCCTCGACCCGGCCGCGGTCGATCCGGATCTCGCCGATCCCGGCGCCGTCGCCGAGGTCGTCGCCCCCCATCGCGACATCGCCACCGCGGAGGGCGAGAACCTCCTCGAGGTCAGTGGCCTGACCGTCGAGTTCGGTGGTCTCGCCGCCCTCGACGACGTCAGCTTTCACATCAAGCGTGGTGAGATCCTCGGACTCATCGGGCCCAACGGGGCAGGCAAGACAACGTGTTTCAACGCTATCACCGGGGTCTATCGCCCGACCCGCGGGACGGTCATGTTCGACGGAGCCCCGCTGGGGCGGATCAAGCAGCACAAGATCACCCGCCTCGGCATCGCGCGCACGTTCCAGAACGTCCGGCTCTGGGGCGAGATGACCGCGCTCGAGAACGTCTGTGTCGGCACCGACGCGCGGCACAAGACGTCGGTGTTCGGCGGCATCGTCCGAACGCCGCGGCACTATCGGGAAGAGCACGACGCGGTCGACCGCGGGATGGCGCTGCTCGAGTTCGTCGGGATCGCTCCGCGGGCGGCCGAGAAGGCCTCCAACCTGCCCTACGGTGACCAGCGCCGTCTGGAGATCGCGCGGGCGCTGGCGACCGAACCCAAACTGCTCTGTCTCGACGAGCCGGCCGCCGGCTTCAACCCGAGCGAGAAGACCGCGCTGATGGGCCTGATCAAGAAGATCCGTGACGACGGGTACACCGTCTTGCTGATCGAACACGACATGCGTCTGGTGATGGGCGTGACCGACCGGATCGTGGTGCTCGAGTTCGGTCGCAAGATCGCCGACGGCACCCCACGCGAAGTCCGTGACAATCCCGCCGTGGTCGCCGCCTACCTGGGAGTCCCCGATGACGAATCCGCCTGAATCCGAGACGAAGCCGGACGCGCCCGGCTCGACGACGGTCCTCGAGTTACGCGATGTCGTGATCCACTACGGTCGGATCCAGGCGCTGCACGGGATCTCGCTGCACGTGGGTGCAGGTGAGCTCGTCACCCTGCTCGGCGCGAACGGCGCCGGTAAGTCGACCACAATGCGCGGCATCTCCGGGCTGAACCGCCTGACCAAGGGCGAGATCCTGTTCAACGGGGAGTCGATCTCCGGGCTGGCACCGCACGAGCGGGTGAAACGAGGCATCATCCAGGTGCCCGAGGGTCGCCGCATCTTCCCGGGTATGACCGTACTCGAGAACCTCGACATGGGTTGCTACGGCAGGAAGTTCGATTCGAAGCAGGCCTATCAGGAGGCGCTCGACCACGTCTTCGATCTGTTCCCGAGGCTCGGTGAGCGTCGCAAGCAGTTCGGCGGGACGATGTCCGGTGGAGAGCAACAGATGCTCGCCATCGGTCGTGCCCTGATGGCACGCCCAAAGCTCCTGCTGCTCGATGAACCGTCGATGGGTTTGGCGCCCATGGTGATTCAGCAGATCTTCCGGATCATCGCGAAGATCAACGAAGACGGAACCACGATCCTGCTCGTCGAACAGAATGCGCAACAGGCGCTGAGCAGGTCGACTCGCGGATACATCCTGGAGACCGGTGTGATCACCAAAGAGGGCGCGGGCAAAGACCTTCTCGTCGACGATGCGGTCCGGGAGGCCTACCTCGGAGTGGCGTGAGACACTTCGACTTGAATCGTCTCACGGACCCCAGTACGTTCCCCGCATGCTCAAACGAACAGTCATGATCGCAGTCGGGGTGCTCACGCTGGCCGCGTTCGGGATTCCCGTGGCCCACGCTCAACCCGGAGCCACCGCGTGCCGTCCGAGCATTCCCGCCTCCGAGCGGCAGCACATCGCGGATCTGTCGGCCGCGTCGGCCAATCGGACGCTGGCCGATGCGCGAGACCACGTGCACGAGATCGCCGACATCTGGGGCGACAAGGGGGACCCGCGAGGCGCCTTCGCCGATGTGTACGTGCCGATCCTGGATGTGACGATCCCCTCGATCGAACGCGGCGACTACCAGGACTCCCGGTGGGCCGGACGCCTCGCGTTGAACTTCGTCAACCGTTACCTGGCCGCCGTGCACGCCCACGTGACCGGACAGGCCGTGCCCCGCGAGTGGCAGCGCTACTACCAGTACGCCACCGACTGCCATCACAGCGGTGGCCGGGTCGCCACCTCGGGGATGAACAGCCACCTCATCCTCGACCTACCGAATGCGCTTGCGGCAGTGCACACCAGTGCCGACCGCTGGTCGGACTTCAACCTCTACGGTGAGATCCTCGGCGCCGCGACTCCGAAGATCATCGAATCGATCAAGCAGGACTACGGAACCGACCTCACCGAGCTGTTCACCGCCTCGATCGTCGGCGACACGATCGGGGAGGAACGCGCCACCGGCTTGTTCTTCCAGAGTGTGCGGGCCGCTGCCTGGGTGAGCAGCCGTGGTCTCTCCGACCCGGCGACCGCTGCGGCGACCCACGGCTTGATGTGGGCGGAGTGGACGACCGCCGAAGGGGTGCTCGACACCTCCGATGCGGTCGGGCTCTTCTGACCCGACCGCGCGCCTATCGTGGGTGCATGATCCCGATCACGGTGTCGCCCTCGCGTGACCTCGACCTGGTCAGTTCGCTCTTGGCGCAGGCCTTCGTCGCGGACCCCGTCATGCGCTGGCTGATCCCCGAGACCCGTTCGGACAAGCGGATCTTCTACACGCTGGTCCGGTGGGTCCACGGTGGACGCTCGTCGATGGATGTGGCGGTGCGTGACGGGATCGCGGTGGGCGCCGCAGTGTGGGATCCACCCGGCCACCGGCAGTCGGCCGCGGCACAGATCGGTTCGATCCTGGGCTTCCTCCGAGGATTGGGCGGTCAGTTCCGGCGCGGAATGATCTTGGAGCAGGAGTTCGGCAGGGTGCGCCCCAAAGAGCCGCACTGGTATCTCGGTCAGGTCGGCGCCACCGTGCAGGGCATGGGTGTCGGCACCGCTCTGCTGTCCGCCGGCATCGATCGGGTCGACGCACCCGCCTATCTGGAGAGCTCGAACGAGGCGAACATCCCGCTGTACGAGCGATTCGGATTCGAGGTGATCGGGGAGGTCACGTTGCCGCTCGACGGTCCCACGGTGTGGCCGATGTACAGACGGGGCTGATGCGTTCGGACCGGTCGTCGAACTGCTCCGCGACGTGTCCGAGTGGGTCACTAGACTCGCTTGGGTGAGTCCCGCGAAGAGTACGACTGCGCCCGCCCAGAAGTCCGCCGGCAAGGACGGTCAGCCGCTGCTGATGCTGCTCGACGGACACTCGTTGGCCTACCGGGCCTTCTTCGCGCTGCCGGCGGAGAACTTCAAGACGGCGAGCGGTCAGACCACGAATGCGGTCTACGGCTTCACATCGATGCTGATCAATCTGCTGCGCGACGAGGCACCAACCCACATCGCCGCCGCCTTCGACGTGTCGCGGAAGACCTTCCGGTCGGAGATGTTCCCGGAGTACAAGGCGCAGCGGTCCAAGTCTCCGGATGAGTTCAACGGTCAGGTCGATCTCACCAAGGAGGTGCTCGACGCGTTGGGCATCCCGGTCATGGCGATCGAGGGCTACGAGGCCGACGACATCATCGCGACGCTGGCGACCCAGGCCGAGGCCGAGGGGTACAAGGTCCTGGTGGTCACCGGTGACCGTGACTCACTGCAACTCGTGGACGAGTCGGTCACGGTTCTCTATCCGCGCAAGGGGGTGTCGGATCTGACCCGCTTCACCCCGGAAGAGGTCGAGAAGAAGTACGGTCTGACTCCCGTTCAGTACCCCGACTACGCGGCGCTGCGCGGGGATCCGAGCGACAATCTGCCGGGCATCCCGGGCGTGGGGGAGAAGACCGCATCGAAATGGATTCGCGAATACGGTTCCCTCGCTTCACTGGTCGATCACGTCGACGAGGTGAAGGGCAAGGTCGGTGACGCACTGCGCGCCCACCTGGCATCGGTGCAGACGAACCGACAACTCACCGAACTCGTCCGCGACATGCAGTTGCCGTCACGACCGGACGAACTGGCGATGGTCGGCTGGGACCGCGACCGGATTCATCAACTGTTCGACGACCTGGAGTTCCGGGTTCTGCGTGACCGACTGTTCTCGACGTTGAGTTCCGTTGAACCGGAAGCGGAATCCGGATTCGACCTGGACGGCACCAGGCTCGGCGCCGGCGAGGTCCGGGCCTGGCTGGACGCACACACCAGGACCGGGCGCAGCGGGGTGGCGGTGACCTCACCGCATTCGGTGACCGGGGCCGATGCGACGGGCATCGCCATCGCCGCCGCCGACGACACCTCCGCTTACATCGACGTGCCGTCGCTCGACGCGGACGACGAGCAGGCACTCGCCGCATGGTTGGCCGACCCCGACCTGCCCAAGGCGTTGCATGAGGCGAAGTGGGCCATTCACGCCGTGCGGGCACGGGGCTGGGCCTTCACCGGTATCACCAGCGACACGTCATTGGCCGCCTATCTCGTCCGTCCCGGTCAGCGCACGTTCAATCTCGACGACCTGACCCTGCGTTACCTGCGGCGCGAACTGCGCGATGACACCGCCCCCGACGACGGACAGATGTCGCTGCTCGACGACGACGGCGGCGACGCCAAACATGCCGAGCAGCAGATGCTCGAGGCGCGGGCTGTCGCCGAACTCGCCGACACCCTCGACACCGAGCTCGAGCGGATCGATTCCCTCCCGTTGCTCACCGAGATGGAACTGCCGCTGTTGTTCGTGCTCGCCGAGCTCGAGGCCGCCGGGATCGCCGTCGACGTCGACCACTTCGGCGAACTGGAAAGCGACTTCGCTCAACGGATTCGCACTGCCGCCGACGCCGCGTACGAGGTGATCGGGGAACAGATCAATCTGGGTTCGCCGAAGCAGCTGCAGACCGTGCTCTTCGACAAACTCGACATGCCGAAGACGAAGAAGACCAAGACCGGCTACACGACCGACGCCGACGCGCTGCAGGGCCTGTACGAGAAGACCGAGCATCCGTTCCTCGCGCATCTGCTCGAGCACCGCGACGCGACTCGGCTGAAGGTGACCGTCGACGGTCTGCTGAAGTCCGTCGCCGACGACGGACGGGTGCACACCACGTTCAACCAGACGGTGGCGGCGACCGGCCGCTTGTCGTCGACCGAGCCCAACCTGCAGAACATCCCGGTCCGCACCGAGGCCGGGCGGCAGATCCGGCAGGGCTTCATCGTCGGAGGAGATTCCGCAGGCGCCTACGACTGCCTCATGACCGCCGACTACAGCCAGATCGAAATGCGCATCATGGCGCATCTCTCCGAGGACGCGGGTCTCATCGAGGCGTTCAACACCGGCGAGGATCTGCACAACTTTGTCGGCTCCCGCGCTTTCGGGGTGCCGATCGACGCCGTGACCACGGAGATGCGTCACCGGGTGAAGGCGATGTCCTACGGCCTGGCCTACGGACTGAGTGCGTTCGGACTCGCCGCACAACTGAAGATCAGCCGCGACGAGGCCAAGGAGCAGATGGAGGCTTACTTCGCGCGCTTCGGCGGTGTCCGCGACTATCTGCACAATGTCGTCGACGAGGCCCGTCGCAACGAATACACCGCGACCCTGTTCGGTCGTCGGCGGTATCTGCCCGACCTCAACAGCGACAACTGGCAGCGGCGCCAGGCAGCCGAGCGGATGGCACTCAACGCGCCCATCCAGGGCACCGCGGCCGACATCATCAAGGTGGCGATGATCAACGTCTACGGCCGCCTGCGGTCCGAGGGCCTGCGATCGCGGATGCTGCTGCAGGTCCACGACGAGCTCGTCGTCGAGGTGGCGTCCGGGGAACGCGATGCGGTCGAAACGGTGGTCCGTGAAGAGATGGGCAACGCGATCTCTCTGTCCGTGCCGTTGGAGGTCTCGGTCGGTTTCGGTCGATCCTGGGACGACGCGGCCCACTGATTCCTCCACCGGTATCGGAGTAAATCTCTCGTAACCACCCGGTGGACCACCGGCCGAGGCAGTAAGTTCAGTCAAGGCGTCGGCATGGTGCCGGCGGTCTCGATGTGGCCCCGCGGGTGAGCGGGAATGAAGGGGTTTTTCTGATGCGACATCATCGATCATTCCGACCCGACTCGCTGCGGTGGGCGGGCATCGTCACCGCGCTGGTAGCGGTGCTGGCACTTGTGCTGGCAGGCTGCTCGAACGACGAGAGTTCGGGCGACGGCAGCTCCGACGTGTCCATGATGTCGGTCGATGTGCAGAAGGTCGACGAGATCGCGGCACTGGTGCCGGAGAAGATCCGCCAGTCGGGGCAGCTGACCGTCGGCGTCAATGTTCCGTACTCGCCCAACGAGTTCAAGGACAGCAGCGGCGCGATCGTCGGCTATGACGTGAACCTGATGAACGGCGTCGCCAAGGTCCTGGGGCTCAACCCGGTCTACCGTGAGGCCGACTTCGACAAGATCATCCCCGCGGTCCAGCAGGGCACCTACGACGTCGGCATGTCGTCGTTCACCGACACCAAGGAACGTGAACAGCAGGTCGATTTCGTGACCTACTACAGCGCCGGCGTGCAGTGGGCCCAGCAGAAGGGTTCGGGAATCGACCCCAACAACGCATGCGGCAAGAAGGTCGCAGTGCAGTCGACGACCTATGAGGACACCGACGAGATCCCAGCCAAGACCAAGGCGTGCACCGACGCCGGAAAGCCCGCGATCGAGAAGGTCAAGTTCGACAGCCAGGACGAGGCCACCAATGCGCTGGTGCTCGGCAAGGTGGATGCGATGTCGGCGGACTCGCCGGTCACCGCATACGCGATCAAGCGTTCCGGCGACAAGCTCGAGCCCGCAGGCGGCGTGTTCGATTCGGCCCCCTACGGTTACCCGGTGCAGAAGGGGTCGGCACTCGGCCAGGCCCTGCAGAAGGCCGTGCAGTACCTCATCGACAACGGCCAGTACAAGGCGATCGCCGAGAACTGGGGTGTCGAGGCGGGCACCATCCCGAACTCGGTCATCAACGGTGCGGTCAGCTAGCCGGTGAGTTCTCCGTCCACAGGTCCGATCGGGGCCCACGCCGACTCGTCGGAGCCGGCCCCGATCAAGGCCGTTCCACTTCGTCATCCGGGGCAGTGGGCCGCCGCGGCCATCGTGCTGATCCTGGCCGCACTGTTCGTCTACGGCGCCGCCACCAACGCCGCCTACGCCTGGGACACCTACGCCAAGTATCTGTTCGACACCCGCATCCTCTCGGGCGTCTGGTACACGCTCGCCCTGACGGTGCTGGCGATGGTCATCGCGATCATCCTCGGCATCCTGCTCGCGATCATGCGGCTCTCACCGAATCCGGTCCTGCGCTACACGGCGTGGGTCTACCTCTGGGTCTTCCGCGGCACACCTGTGTACGTACAGCTCGTGTTCTGGGGCCTCTTTCCGTCGATCTACAAGCAGATAGACCTCGGCATCCCGTTCGTCCACCAGTTCGCGCACTTCGACATCCAGTCGCTCAATGCGGCGTTCACCTTCGCCATGATCGGTCTGGCTCTCAACGAGGCCGCCTACATGGCCGAGATCGTGCGAGCCGGCGTGTCGTCAGTGGGCGAGGGGCAGACCGAGGCATCGGTGGCACTCGGGATGTCGTGGGCGCAGACGATGCGGCGCACCGTGCTGCCACAGGCGATGCGCGTGATCATCCCGCCGACCGGCAACGAGGTGATCAGCATGCTCAAGACCACCAGCCTCGTGGCCGCGGTGCCGTTCACCGGTGAACTGTACGGGCGTGCGCGCGACATCTCCGGCGTGAATTTCGAGCCGATTCCGCTCTTGATGGTGGCCTCGACCTGGTACCTGGCGGTGACGAGCATCCTGATGGTCGGACAGTTCTATCTGGAGCGCTACTACTCCAAGGGTGCCAGTCGGCAGTTGACCGCCCGACAGCTCAGAGCCCTTGCCGCCACACAGAACACACCGATCGTGGAGGGGGAGAGCGATGAGCGTCGCTGAACACCCGATGGTCCTGGCCGACCGGGTGTGCAAGAACTTCGGCACGCTCGAGGTCCTGAAGGGCATCACTCTGAAGGTCGGGCGCGGTGAGGTGCTCTGCCTCATCGGTCCGTCGGGTTCGGGCAAGTCGACCTTTCTGCGGTGCGTCAACCATCTCGAGGTGGTCAACGCCGGTCGGTTGTACGTCGACGGCGATCTCATCGGCTACCGCGAACGCGGCGACAAGCTGCACGAGATGAGTCCGAAGGATGCCGCCAAGCAGCGCCGCGACATCGGGATGGTCTTCCAGCATTTCAACCTGTTCCCACATCGAACTGCGCTGGAGAACGTCATCGAGGCACCGACCCAGGTCAAGAAGCAGAGCAAACGTGAGGCGACCGAACGGGCGCGGTATCTGCTCGAACGTGTTGGTCTCGCCGACAAGGCCAGTACATATCCGGCCCAGCTGTCCGGAGGCCAGCAGCAGCGCGTCGCGATCGCCCGGGCGCTGGCGATGGAACCGAAGCTGATGTTGTTCGACGAGCCGACGTCCGCGCTGGACCCCGAGCTCGTGGGTGAGGTGCTCGGCGTGATGCGTGAGCTCGCCGCCGAGGGGATGACCATGGTGGTGGTGACCCACGAGATGGGTTTCGCCCGTGAGGTCGCCGATCAGCTGGTGTTCATGGACGGCGGCGTCGTGGTGGAGCAGGGCAACCCTCGCGATGTGCTGGCCAATCCGCAACACGAGCGGACAAAGGGCTTCTTGTCGAAGCTGCTGTGAGTTGTAGGCCGCTCCCTCGGTGGTCGAGTGGTGGTGGGCCCCCGGTGGTCGAGTGGTCGTGGGCTTTCCTTCGGTCGTCGAGTGGTGGTGGGCCCCCGGTGGTCGAGTAGGCCGAGCCCCCCGGTGGTCGAGTAGCCGCGAGCTCTCCTCCGGTGGTCGAGTAGTCGCGAGCCCCCCTCCGGTGGTCGAGTAGTCGCGAGCCGCTAGGCGAGTGGCGTATCGAGACCACTTGAGCTGCAGGTGGTCTCGATACACGCCTCGCCTAGCGGCTCGGCGCTACTCGACCATCGGAGGGTGGTTGGGCGCTGCTCGACCATCGGAGGGTGGTTGTGCGCTACTCGACCGTCGGAGGGTCGTTCGGCTTCGTGCAGCAGAAGATCGCGGTTCCCGGAAAGTACTGGCCGCGGAACGGACTCCACTGACCCCATTCCTGGTCGAAACCCTCGGGCCATTCGGGTTCCACGATGTCATCGAGGATCAGTCCGGCGGAACGGATCTCGCGAACCCGGTCGCCGATGGTGCGATGGTGTTCCACGTAGGTGATCGCACCGTCGTCGTCGACCTCGGTGTACGGGGTGCGGTCGAAGTACGGGATCCGGACGATGAGTCCTTCCGGGCCGGGATCGTCGAAGAACATCCAGCGCATCGGATGATTCACCGCGAAAACCCACCGTCCGCCGGGGCGTAGTACGCGTGCGACCTCGGCCATCACACCGGCCGAGTCGGAGACGAACGGGACGGCGCCGAAGGCCGAACACACCACGTCGAACGAGCCGTCGGCGAACGGAAGCGACTCGGCGGTTGCCTGCACCAGCGGTACCCGACGGCCGTCGGCGTCCATCGCAGCCAGCCCGATACCGAGCATGCGGCGCGACAGATCGACACCGATCGCCCGGGCGCCGTGGGTCGACAGCCACCGTGCACACGGTGCCGAACCGCAACCGACCTCGAGCACATCCTTGCCGTCGATGTCCCCGAGTAGCCCGATGTCGGCCTCGCGCAGGCCTTCGGGGCACCACACGAAGTCGCCGCCGGATGCGAATGTGCCGAGAAACGAGCCGTGCTCAGCGTGATAGTTCTCCGCGTCGTGGTCCCACCACCACCGGTTCGCCCGATCGCTCGTCGTCGAATCGACATCGGTGAGCAGCCGCGGAGGTCGTACGGGTGCCGGCGCGTGCTCGGATTCGTCCTCACTCATGGGCATCCTGCGATGATAGAATCTCGCGTGGTCAGCCTCCTGCTCCTGGGCCCGGTCGATGTGCCGGCGCGGGCAGAAGGGCGCGGCGGACAATTCGGCAGTCCACGACTTCGATGCCTGCTCAGCGCGTTGGCGACACGCGCCAATTCCGTGGCGGATGCCGACTGGTTGGCCGAGATCCTATGGCCGGATTCACCGCCGGCGAATCCCGAATCGGCTCTGCACAATCTGGTGTTCCGGTTGCGCGGCGAGTTGCGCGGGCGAGCTGCCGGGGATCGTCTGCGGGTGATCACGGCAGCGCCGGGTTACGCACTGATGGTCGATCGTGCCGAGGTCGATTCTCTGCTGTTTGCCGATCGGGTCCGGGACGCCGGTTCGTTGACCGACTCGGACCCCGCGGCGGCCGTGGAGAAGGTCGATGCCGCCGAATCTCTTTGGCGTGGCAGGCCATACGGTGAGTTCGCCGATCAGGTCTGGGCGCGTGCCGACGTCGAGGCACTTGACGAGACGCGGGTGCGGGCCACGGAGGTGGCGGCCGAGGCGCTGATCCGATCAGGATGTCCGAGCGATGCGGCGAGCAGGTTGGCCGCGATCGCCGACCAACACCCGTATCGGGAGAGTCTGCACCTGCTGCTCATGCAAGCGCTGTGGCATGCCGATCGTCCCACTGATGCCTTGTCGACCTATCGCGCACTGCGCCAACGTTTGTCGACAGACCTCGGCACGGACCCCTCGCGGAGCGTTCGTGATCTGCACGCGAGGGTACTGGCCGGGGAGGCGGCCCCGGCGGCGCGCGGCCATCGTCCGCGCGCGCCGACGGCCGGCCAAGGGCCCGCGATCATCGGTCGCACTGCTGATCTGGCCACCCTCGATGACCTGCTGCAGTCGGAAACCGTGACCACCGTCGTCGGGCCCGGCGGTGTGGGCAAGACCGCGCTGATCCGACACCACACCCGCAATCATGAAGCGGTGTGGTTCGCGGAGTTGTCCGGTGTGCAGACGGCCGCCGACGTCGTGCACGGTGTGGTCACCGCGACGGCGACCACACCCCGTCGCGACCTCGACCCACTCGACGCGTTGACCGAATCCCTGGCGGCGCGGTCCGGACTCCTGGTGCTCGACAACTGTGAACACGTCCTGGATGCGGCCGCCGACCTCGCGCGCGCCGTGCACGCAGGCTGCCCGGGCGTTGCGGTCGTCGCCACGTCCAGGGTGCCGCTGGGACTCGACATCGAGCAGGTGGTCGACCTCGAACCGCTGGTCGTGCCGCCGGTGGCCGCATCGGACGCCGAGATCGCGGCGTCGCCGGCGGTACGACTGTTCTGTGCTCGCGCGCGGGCTCGCGACCCCCGATTCACGCTGACCGGCGACAACGTGTCAGCCGTCGCCGAGGTCTGTCGACGCCTCGACGGACTGCCACTCGGCATCGAACTCGCCGCCACCAAGGCCAGGGCGATTCCTCCGCAGGCTCTCGTGGACCGGCTGCAATGGCGATTCCGGGTACTACACAGCCCCCGTAGCAGCGACCCCCGCCACCGAAGTCTGTACGCGTTGGTCGACTGGTCCTACGGATTGCTGAGTGATCGCGGCCGCCGACTCTTCGACACCTTGTCGGTGTTCCCCGCCCGCTTCGGGCTCGACGACGCCGAAGACCTCGCTGTGGGGACAGATGTGCTCGAGCGGGCAGATGTCACCGACGCGATCGCCGAACTCGTCGAGACGTCGATGCTGACAGTCGGCCCCGACGGGTATCGCATGCTGGAAACGTTGCGCACGTTCGGGATTGCGCAGCTCGACGAGCAGAAACGTCTCGACGCGGTTCGCGCAGCACACGCCGGACTGGTCGCGGACCGGCTCGAGCCGCTGGGACGGGAACTGTTCGGCCGCGGTCATGTCGATGCGGCGGCGCTGGTGGCGACTCGGTTGGACGACGTACGCCAGGCTGTGGACCACGCGTGCGAACGGGATCCGCGGGTCGGACAACGTCTGCTCGCCGGCGTGATCCCGTATCTCGAACTGACGATGAGTACCGAGGTCACCGGATGGGCTCGACGTCTGCGGTCGGCTGCGGCCGCCGATGGCCCGGACGCGGTCGTGTGGGCGGTCGCGGCGAGCGGCGCCCGCTTCGACGGCGACCTGCCGACCGCCAGGCGGTACGCGCAGACCGGTCTCGATCGCCGTCCCGACCCCGCCGTGGAGATCTACCTGCGCATGATGCTGGTCGAGGTCGGGCTGTTCCAAGGTGATCTGGACCGGACGGCGACTCTTGCCGGGCGATTCCGTGACGCCGCTCTCGCCGCGGGCATGTCGGGCGCGGCGCACATGGCCGACTTGTGCGTGATGCTGATGAACGCCTACCGCGGAGACGCGCTGGTGTCGCACCGGGCTGCGCTACGGGTCGCCGACGAATGCGACGCGACTGGTCAAGCCGTGGTGGGCGCGTGGGCGCGGTACTGCGCCGGGGAAGCCGTCCTCGACACCGAACCCGACCGCGCGCGGGCGCTGCTCGAGGAGGCCATCGCCGGCGCGGCGGGCACCGGCGACCGGTACCTGCGCGGGGTCGCCCAGGTGTCACGCGCATCGATCGAGGCCCGCCACGGTGACGCCGAGCTCGCCGGACGCCTTTTCGTCGACGTCGTGCGACACTGGCGCGACGCCGGCAACTGGACGCATCAGTGGGTGTCGCTGCGGACCGTCGTCGATGTCCTGCTACGTCGCGGCCACATCGAGGACGCCGCCACCCTGCTCGGCGCGATCCGTCACTCCGACGAGATCACCGGTGCCGGAGCCTACGGGTTCGACGAGCAGCGACTCGATGCGGCGTTCGAACAGATACGCGGCGGGCTCGGCGACGATCAGTTCGTCGCCGACCTGATGGCGCGGGGAGGAGCCATGTCCGGGCCTGAGGTCGTCGCCGCGGCGTTGGCCGCGCTCAACGCGGAGTGAGTTCGTAGAACCGGAAGAAGCTGAAGTCCTCGATCGGGAGCACCTCGACGCGGTCGAACCCGGCCTGCTGTGCATAAGACCGCAGCGTGGACGGGCGCATCACCGTCCCGGTGGCCGCCGACGGCGGCGAACTCATGCCGTCGGGAAGGCACACGAACAGCGAGAACCCGTACATGATCTTGTCCAGATCATCTGCCGGCCCCGCGAATTCATCCGACACCGCTTCATCCATGATCACCACGGTTCCACCTGGCGCCAGCGCGGTGCGCGCCGCCGACAGCACCTCGACGGGACGAGGCATGTCATGCAGACATTCGAAGGCGAAGATCACGTCGAACGGACCGCGACGGGTCGCCTCGGCGCCGTCGGCGACCAGGAACTCGACCCGATCGTCGAGACCGGCCTCGGCGGCCGTACGACGAGCCATCTCGACCGATTCGGTATCCACGTCGAGTCCCACGATGGTCGCTTCGGGGTAGGCCCGAGCCAACGCGATCGTCGAATATCCGGCGCCGAAACCGATGTCCGCGATGCGCGCACCCGGCTGCGACAGCCTCTCGTGCACATGGGTGACACCGGCGAGCGCGGGGGCCAGCTGGCTGTCGAACCACGGTCGGTTCAGTGCCGCCTGACACTCGCGAGCGTCGGCGCCCATCTGCGCCCAGCTCACTCCGCCGCCGTGCCGGTAGGCGTCGAGCAGCTCGGGCATGCGGCCGATCGATGCGGCGAACATCCGGGGCAGCTCACCGAGGTAGGCCAGGCTGCTGGTGTCGGTGAGTACCTCGGCGACGCCGGGGGAGATCGAGAACCGGACGGGCCGGCTGTCGAGGTCGGCATCGAGAATCGAGAATGCGGCCTGCATCTCCAGCCACTCCCGCGCGTAGCGGCGGTTGGTTCCGGTTCGGTCGGCGAGTTCGTCGGATGTCAACGGCCCGGATTCGGCCAGACAGGTGTACCAGCCGAGCCGGTCGCCGAGGTAGATGCTCATCGTCTCGGCGGTCGCCAGAGTCGAGGTGAACACCCGCTCGGCGAAGGCGTCGGCGGTCGGTGAACTCGCTGTGGCCGGAGTCGGTGTGGGAGTGGGCGGTGTCGGGGGCGTTGCTGTAGTCATGCCCGCAACGATGCGCTCGTCGCCTCTCAGGTCACTCTCAACCTGCCGGCCCTGCCTCTCAGCAGTTGCGCCCGGCGAGAACGTGCTCGGTCCGCGTATCCGAGTTCCAACGCCGCAGCGCGACGAACGTCGCGAGGTTGGGCATGGGTCGGAGCGCTTCGATGGTGTCGAGTGCGGAGGCGATCTGCGTGGAGGTGAGGCGACGGCCGAGGGTGATGTGCGGAGTCCACGCGCCTGGTGCGGCATGCGGAAATCGACCACCGTCGCCGTCGATGAAATCGTCGGTCAGACGGGTTGCCTGCGCGTGCAGCGACAGGAGTTCGGCGCTCGGCACGACGAGCCGCGCCAACGTGTGGCGCGCGCCGTGACCGAACACCAGGGGAGCGCCGATCTCACAGGTCAGCGGCAGTCGCTGCGCGCACGGCGACAGGGCGTTGTCGGCGCCGGCGCTGATCCGGGCGGCCGGGATCAGCGTGACGTGCGGACGGTTGGTGTCCGACCGGACACGCGCCCCGCTGGGGAGTCCCGCCTCGACCAGCGCCGACCACTCCGCACGAATGCAGGCGTCGGCGGCCTCGTCGGGCAGGAGCTCGATGGAATGCGCCATAGACCCAGTCAACCAAAGCGCTGCGCCCGTTGTCGGGGACATTCCCTGACCTCGACGAGGCTGCCGCGTGGACGGTACGCGCCGAGCGCGGCGGATAAGCAATTAAGGTGCGTCTGCGTATTCGCTGGTCAGAAGGGTTTTCAGTGGTGAAAAAGAGGTGCGGCGGTTGAGTCGATCTCCCCGCCGGGACGTATTTGCCCAGCGCAACGGCACTGGAGTAGGCTGACTCACGCGCGTGTGCACCATGACGCGCGGTTCGCACACGCCCTGTTCGGCGGTAATCCCGCTCAGTGGTCGGTGCCGATCCACACGTGAAGAACTGTACCTACTACACACCTGTCCGGAGCAACTCAACATATGTCGTCCCCCACGATCACCTCGCCGCAAGTAGCCGTCAATGACATCGGCTCGGCCGAGGACTTTCTCGCCGCCATCGACTCCACGATCAAGTACTTCAACGATGGCGACATCGTGGAAGGCACCATCGTCAAGGTCGATCGCGACGAGGTTCTGCTCGACATCGGTTACAAGACCGAAGGCGTGATCCCTTCCCGCGAATTGTCGATCAAGCACGACGTCGACCCCAATGAGGTCGTCAACGTCGGTGACGAGGTCGAGGCCCTGGTTCTCACCAAGGAGGACAAAGAAGGCCGCCTCATCCTGTCCAAGAAGCGAGCTCAATACGAGCGCGCGTGGGGCACCATCGAGGAGCTCAAGGAGAAAGACGAGGCCGTCAAGGGCACCGTCATCGAGGTCGTCAAGGGCGGCCTGATCCTGGACATCGGCCTGCGCGGCTTCCTCCCGGCGTCGCTGGTGGAGATGCGTCGCGTGCGCGATCTGCAGCCGTACATCGGCAAGGAGATCGAGGCCAAGATCATCGAGCTCGACAAGAACCGCAACAACGTGGTCTTGTCGCGTCGCGCCTGGCTGGAGCAGACCCAGTCCGAGGTGCGCAGCGAGTTCCTGCACCAGCTGCAGAAGGGCCAGGTCCGCAAGGGCGTCGTGTCCTCGATCGTCAACTTCGGTGCGTTCGTCGATCTCGGCGGCGTCGACGGTCTGGTGCACGTCTCCGAGCTCTCCTGGAAGCACATCGACCACCCGTCCGAGGTTGTCGCGGTGGGCGACGAGGTCACCGTCGAGGTCCTCGACGTCGACCTGGACCGCGAGCGCGTCTCGCTGTCGCTCAAGGCCACCCAGGAAGACCCGTGGCGTCAGTTCGCCCGCACCCACGCGATCGGTCAGATCGTGCCGGGCAAGGTCACCAAGCTGGTGCCGTTCGGTGCGTTCGTCCGCGTCGACGAGGGCATCGAGGGTCTGGTTCACATCTCCGAGCTGGCCGAGCGTCACGTCGAGGTGCCGGATCAGGTCGTCTCCGTCGGCGACGACGCGATGGTCAAGGTCATCGACATCGACCTGGAGCGTCGCCGCATCTCGCTGAGCCTCAAGCAGGCCAACGAGGACTACACCGAAGAGTTCGACCCGTCGAAGTACGGCATGGCCGACAGCTACGACGAGCAGGGCAACTACATCTTCCCCGAGGGCTTCGATCCCGAGACCAATGAATGGCTCGAGGGCTTCGAGACCCAGCGTGAGGCTTGGGAGGCCCGGTACGCCGAGGCTGAGCGTCGCCACAAGATGCACACCGCCCAGATCGAGAAGTTCGCCGCCGCGGCCGCCGAGGCCGAGAACGCGCCGTCGGACTACTCGTCGGCATCCGAAGGTGGCCGCGCGCCCAGCAGCGCACCGGCATCCACGGGTGGCTCGCTCGCCAGCGACGAGCAGCTCGCCGCTCTGCGTGAGAAGCTGTCGGGTAACGCCTGATAAGTAGTACGTAGCACGAAACCAGAACTCCCCGGCTCGGATTCGAGTCGGGGAGTTCTGGCATTTCTGAGGACCTCGAACACTGTTGTGCGCATGGGCGGGCCGTCTCACCGGTTGGCCAAGTGCGCTGCCACCTTTCGGTGCCGGTGTCGGAAACAGATGGTGCCAAACCATTCGCGGGTTCACTGATTCGCGCGCATTCACGTCTGACACAACCGACAAGGGGCATGTGCCACAATCGGCCACTCGGCGCGCCGGGGACGCGGGTTTGCGAGACTGGTGTACGTGATCAGACTGGGCTTGTCCGGTGGCATCGGCGCCGGGAAATCGACGGTGGCGAAGACCTTCCTCGAACGCGGTGGCTACCTCATCGACGCGGACAAGATCGCTCGGGAGGTGGTGGAGCCCGGTACCGAAGGGCTCGCCTCACTCGTCGAGGCGTTCGGCGACGACATTCTCGCCGACGACGGCAGCCTCGACCGACCCGCACTGGCGGCCAAGGCATTCACCGACGAGGAACAGCGCAAGAAACTCAATTCGATCACTCACCCGCTGGTCGGCAGGCGCACGCAGGAACTACTCGACGCCGCGCCCGAGGATGCCGTCGTCGTGCAGGACATCCCACTGCTCGTCGAGGGGCACATGGCGCCCTTCTTCCATCTCGTGGTGATTGTCAATGCGGACCCTGAGCTGCGGGTGCAGCGCCTGACCACGCTGCGCGGGCTGGACGAAGCCGATGCACGGGCACGTATCGCCGCCCAGGCGTCGGAGGCCGACCGGCGCGCTGTCGCCGATGTCTGGCTCGACAACTCGGGCTCGGAAAGTGATCTGGCCGCCGCGGCCGCCCAGCTCTGGGATGAGCGACTGGTTCCCTTCGAACGCAACGTACGCGCTCGTCGGGCTGCCGAGCTTCGCGTTCACCTCATGGCACTCGACCCTGACCCGTCGACCCTGCCCACCCGCCTGGTCAACAGGTTGTGGGCGATACTCGGCGACAAGGCAACGCAGATCACCACGACGGGGACCGACGTCCTAGCCTCGCGGGCAGAGCTTCCGGGAGCTGAACTCTCGCCATCGGACCTCACCGCGCCCGAGGTGAGCGTGACTCTCTCCCCTTCGTCGACCGATGTCGCCGATCTGCTGGCCGAGGGCGGTTTTCCGCGCGTGGACGGCGAGGTCGATGTCTACGCGTCCGCCGACCCGGGACGGCCCGGGGTGGTGCGAACAGCCGCGTCGTAGTCGAGTTGCGGTTACGGCATTTGGATGAACTCTGGGTACGAGTGTGTGCAGATTTCCGGTTTCGGCGATGTGAGTGATGCGAACTTTTGCTAGCGTGAACGCGCACCCAGGGGTGCGACCTATATCACTGCTCAAGTCGAGGGAGAACAGCCATGGGTGTACGCACGAGGGGCCGCGCCGCGGCTGCTGCCGTAGCGTTCGCGAGTGTTGCGGCCGCGGGAGCGGTGTTGGCCGCGCCGGCGAATGCGGCCGTCAGCGACATCACGATCGACAACTCGGCCCTCTTCGGTTCGCTCGGTGAGCAGCGTTTCGGTGTGGGCTGCGGTTATGGCGTGATCGCCACCGCAACGCCTGACGAGAATGTTGATTTCTATGTGAACGGACAGAAGAGGGGCACATACAAAGCCGACGGCGGAAAGGCCACGTATCCGTGGATTCCGTTGACACCGGGCACATACGAGATCGTGGCAAAGCAGGGGGCCGGGGACCCGGGTAAGTCAACAGGTGAAATCACCGTCGTTCAGGCCATATATACCGGCAGCTCCTGCATCATTCTCTGAGCCACGTATCCGGTGGATGCCGGTGAAAGCGGCTCGGGAGCCACTTCGCGATTGTAAAGTTTGGCGCAGTTCTACTGTGTGAATTTTGAGAGACCGAAAAGGAATTGCGAGCGGTAAAGGTTGCCGGGTCGCGGTTTCTGTGGAATACCTGAATGCGATCGTAATCGTCGGGATGCGATCGAAAGCTCACGAATTGTCAAGGGAGAGGGCCTCATGGCTGCAAGGATGACTCGTCGGATTGTTGGGGGCGCCGCCGTATTCGTCGGTGTGGGAGCTGCAGGCCTGGTCATGGCTGCTCCGGCCGGCGCGGCCGTAACGGGTGTCGCGATCACGACGCCGTCGGGATACGGCTCGGTGGCCGATCGGTATGGCTCGAGTTGCTCGTATACCGTGCAGGCGACGATTAATGACTACACGTCGGGTGCAGACCCGGTCGCGTTCAGCGTGTCCAAGGACGGTGGGGCATACACGGCGATCGATGGTTCCCCAGTGGCCGCCGATGCCAACAAGGTCACCATTACGTGGACCCCGCCCGCGCCGGGTACCTACAAGATCAAGGCGCAGCAGGGCAGCAGTGACGCACAGTCCACAGGCAATCTCCAGGTCGGCTCGGGTATCCAGATCCCCGCGATCTCACTCGGACCGATCAACTTCGATCTGCCCTTCACCGATACGTGCATCGTCTACGCGCCGTGACATCGTGAGCTGAGCTCCCGAGCACAACAGAGATGGGGCGTTGCGGACGAAATCCGCAACGCCCCATCTCTGTTGTCGCTGTGCGCTGGCGGGCGCCATGGCAGGGCGCGTCGCTCATCCATCCAGCCAGAACACCCGACCACCTGCCGCATGATCCAGCCACGCCTGCACGTCATGCCCGTGCTCGGCCGCGCCCACCAGCGCCTTCGTTGCGATCTGGACTGCGGCTGTGCAGTCGGCGGTCCCGAGCAGTCCTTCTGTGTGCGCCTCGAACAGCTCATCCACGTCGACCAGTTCCAGGGGCCGCCCCGGAACGTCTACCAGGTCCAGGTACCAGTCCTCGGCATGCCAACGACCCTGGGCGTCGGGTCCGCTGAACCTGCCGACGTCCAGATACAACCGCTGCCCGTCGCGATGCCCGGGTGTGAAGTGGAAGATGTTCGCTCGCAGTCCGAGGGCCGGTAGCAGCCAGGACTCGAGGTGGGAGAACCGCGGATGATCTGCGGTCCGGGACATGTACAGGCCGTGGTCGGTGACCTCGTAGCGCTCGACCGGCCGGACGAACCCCTTGTTGTCGGTGTTCGTCATGGCCGGGACGTCGAAGACCTCGCGTTTGGGCGGATGAGGGCGCTCTCCCATAGGCGCACCCTAGTTGCTGAGGCCCAGACAGGCCCGGTACACGGCGACGGAACATTCGTGTCATAGGGCGCGTTTACCCTGGCACTATGGCTTTTGCAGCAGAACGCCCGGTCATCGCGCATTCTGAGTTCCGTCCGGTCGGCGAGATCGAACGCACCGGCGGTCACTTCGAGGTGGTCAGCGAGTACGAACCGGCTGGTGACCAACCTGCCGCCATCGATGATCTGGAGAATCGGATCAAGGCGGGGGAGAAGGACATCGTCCTCCTCGGTGCCACCGGCACCGGCAAGTCGGCCACCACCGCGTGGTTGATCGAGCGAGTACAGCGACCCACGCTGGTGATGGCACCGAACAAGACCCTGGCGGCCCAGCTGGCGAACGAACTGCGCGAGATGCTGCCGAACAACGCCGTCGAGTACTTCGTCTCGTATTACGACTACTACCAACCCGAGGCGTACATCGCACAGACCGACACCTACATCGAGAAGGACTCGTCGATCAACGACGACGTCGAACGTCTGCGACATTCGGCGACGTCGAATCTGCTCTCACGACGCGACGTCGTGGTGGTCGCGTCGGTGTCGTGCATCTACGGCCTCGGTACACCACAGTCCTACCTCGACCGGTCGGTCGAGATCGCCGTCGGCGAGGAGATCGACCGTGACGCGCTCCTGCGGCTGCTCGTCGATGTCCAATACACGCGTAACGACACGGCCTTCACCCGCGGTGGATTCCGTGTGCGCGGCGACACCGTCGAGATCATCCCGTCGTATGAGGAACTCGCCGTGCGGATCGAGTTCTTCGGTGACGAGGTGGAGGCGTTGTACTATCTGCATCCGCTGACGGGCGACGTTGTGCGGCAGGTGGATTCACTGCGCATCTTCCCGGCGACGCACTACGTCGCGGGACCGGAGCGCATGGAGCGGGCGATGAAGAGCATCGAGGAGGAGCTCGAGCAGCGCCTGGCCGATCTCGAGGGGAAGGGGAAGCTCCTCGAAGCGCAGCGTCTGCGGATGCGCACCAGCTACGACCTGGAGATGATGCGGCAGGTCGGGTTCTGCTCGGGCATCGAGAACTACTCTCGCCACATCGACGGCCGGGCCGCCGGCAGCGCCCCGGCCACCCTGATCGACTACTTCCCCGAGGACTTCCTGCTCGTCATCGACGAATCTCATGTGACGGTGCCGCAGATCGGCGGTATGTACGAGGGCGACATGTCGCGCAAGCGCAATCTCGTCGATTACGGCTTCCGGCTGCCGTCCGCGGTGGACAACCGACCACTCACGTGGGACGAGTTCGTGGACCGCATCGGTCAGACGGTCTATCTGTCGGCGACCCCCGGACCCTATGAGCTCGGCCAGGCCAACGGGGAGTTCGTGGAACAGGTGATCCGGCCGACCGGTCTCGTGGATCCCGAGGTCATCGTTAAACCCACCAAGGGCCAGATCGACGACCTGGTGCACGAGATCCGGGAACGCACCGAGCGGGACGAACGCGTCCTGGTCACCACACTCACCAAGAAGATGTCCGAGGACCTCACCGACTATCTGTTGGAACTCGGCATCCGAGTCCGGTACCTGCATTCCGAGGTCGACACGCTCAGACGAGTCGAGCTGTTACGCCAGCTCCGATCCGGCGAATACGACGTACTCGTGGGCATCAACCTGCTGCGTGAGGGCCTCGACCTCCCCGAGGTGTCGCTGGTGGCGATTCTCGACGCCGACAAGGAAGGTTTCCTGCGGTCGACCACGTCGTTGATCCAGACGATCGGTCGGGCGGCCCGCAACGTGTCCGGTCAGGTGCACATGTACGCCGACACGATCACCGATTCGATGCGTAACGCCATCGACGAGACCGAACGTCGACGAGCCAAGCAGGTCGCCTACAACACAGAGATGGGCATCGATCCGAAACCGTTGCGCAAGAAGATCGCCGACATCCTCGACCAGGTGTATCGGGAAGCCGAGGACGACGCCGTCGCCGTCGGCGGCTCGGGCCGCAACGCGAGCCGTGGACGCCGGGCCCAGGGCGAGGTCTCGAAGGCGAAAGGCGCCACCAGCGCCGGTGTCATCGAGAAGCGGGACACGTCGTCGATGCCGCGTGCGGAACTTGCCGACCTTGTCTCGTCGCTGACCGATCAGATGATGAGCGCTGCGCGAGATCTGCAGTTCGAGCTCGCCGGCCGACTCCGCGACGAAATCGCCGACCTGAAGAAAGAGTTGCGCGGGATGGACGCCGCAGGCATCAAGTAAATGTGCCGATCCCCACGAACAGCGGACAAATCGCACGGCGCAAACTAATCTGCCGGATCAGGGGTTCTACAGTGTGTGGGGATGACATCTGCCTCGCGACGGCGAGGCGGACTGACACGTGGAGGATTGGATGAGCGCATATCAGACGGTCGTCGTCGGCACCGATGGCTCCGAGTCATCGTTGAAGGCGGTCGAGCGTGCGGGGGCACTTGCTGGTGAGAATGCGTCACTGGTGATCGCGTGCGCCTATTTTCCGAACGATCGCGGTGCCGGTGGGGCCGCCGACGTCCTGAAGGACGAGGCCTATCAGGTGATGGGATCGTCGCCGACCGAAGAGATCCTGAGGACAGCGAAAGAACGCGCATCTCGGGCGGGTGCCGGCAATATCGATGCCCGCGCGGTGAAGGGCGCACCTGTGGACGCCCTACTGCAGCTCGTCACCGACGTCAGCGCCGACCTGTTGGTCGTCGGTAACAAGGGACTCAACTCGATCGCCGGACGGCTTCTGGGCTCCGTACCGGCCGACGTTGCACGCAAATCGGCGTGCGACGTCCTGATCGTGCACACCACCTAGTCGCGTAACGCGCACGACCAGCGACGAAGCCCCCGGTGCCTCACCAGGCGTCGGGGGTTTCCTGCGTCATGTCCTCGAGTTCCGGTGGGAGTTCATCGGAGTGGATCACGGTCAACCGCTGGGTCGCGCGGGTCAGGGCGACATACAGATCCGAGTAACCCAGTGGTGAGTCGCCGATGATCGCTGCGGGTTCCACCACCACCGTGTTGTCGAATTCCAGGCCCTTACAGCCGCCGACGGTGAGGACCCGCGGGTGGCCGTCGAAATCGCGCGCCGCGGAGGCCGTCTCGTCGTAGAGCCCGTCCGGAACGATGACCGCACTCAATCCGGTCAGTCCCGCTCGGGTGGCCGCCTCGAGTGCGACCTTCGCCAGCGCGGCCGCATCGGTGGGTACGGCGACCGGTTCGATTCCGTTGCTTCGCAATGACGTCGGTGGCGACTGCGTCGGACTGATCTGCTCGAGCACCCGCGCCGCGTAGGTCATGATCTCGGCCGGTGTCCGGTAGTTGACGGTGAGTTCACGCAGTTGCCAGCGATCGGCGACATACGTGCTGAGCACGTCGCCCCATGATCGCGTACCGGCGAGATCCCCGGTCTGAGCCGTGTCACCGATGATCGTCATCCACCGATTGGGAATGCGGCGCATCACCATCCGCCACGCCATACCCGAGAGTTCCTGCGCCTCATCGACTATCACATGTCCAAAGGCCCAATTACGATCGCCGTGTGCGCGTTCCGCCGTGGTCAGTCGCTGGGTCTCGGTCTGGCGCGCGGCGAGTTGTTCGGCGTCGATCAGGTCGTAGGCCATCAGGATCTCCGGATCGAGCTCGTCCTCGAGGTCCTGCGGTGCGGAACCGGTCAGAATGTCCAGCGCATCCTGTGCATCTGCCAGCTGTCGACGCCAGCGTTCCCGTTCGGCTCGCTCGGCGTCGTCCGAGCCGAAGCCGATCAGCTCCGCGAGCTCGTCGAGCAACGGCACATCTGCCGGGGTGAAGTCGCTGCCGTCGTCGTGACGGTCGCCCGGGTCCCGTTGCAGTGCGGCGCGATCGTCATCCGACCAGCCGGGGCTGGCCTTGCGCACTGCCGACGGGTCGGCATACAGGTTGCGCAGCATGCTCTGCGGGTTCAGGGTCGGCCAATATTCGAGAAGCGCTCGGCGGATGTCGGGGTCGTGACTCATCTCGTCGCGGATGTCGGCGATGTCCGCGCCCGAGAGCAACTGGGAGCCGTCGAGCAGACTTGCACCGATCGATCGCGCATGGGCGTGCGCGAGGCCGTCCAACGCGGCGCGGAGGAAAGCCGGTTGCGCGAGATTGTGTGCTCGACGCGAACTCCGCGCCTTGGCACGGGCCGCCTTGATCAAATCGGAATCGATCATCACCTGATAGGTGTCGAAATCCACCGGCACCGGTTTCGACGGCAGCGACTGCCGCGCCCGGACGGCCCGCTTGAGGAGATCCACCATTCGTAGGTCGCCCTTGACCGCCGCTGCGTGACGGCGTTCCACTGCGGTCGCGTGCACGCCGGGGAACAGATCGCCCACGGTGGAGAGCAGGACACCGGATTCGCCGAGCGACGGAAGGACCTGTCCGATGTAGTTCAGGAAGTCGTCGTTGGGTCCGATGATGAGAATTCCGCTGCGCGACAGAATATCCCGGTGCGTATAGAGCAGGTAGGCGGCTCGGTGCAGGGCGACCGCGGTCTTGCCGGTGCCGGGTCCGCCCTGGATCACCGTCACCCCCCGATGCGTCGAACGGATGATCAGATCCTGTTCGCGCTGGATCGTCTCGACGATGTCGGTCATCTCACCGGTGCGCGCCGCGTTCATCGCCGCGACGAGCGCGGTCTCGTTGACGACGTCGCCGTGCCCGACATCGTCGGGCGAAGCGTCACCGAGGATCAGCGACTCGTCGTTGACCGCTCGCACTCGCCGGCTCCGCGTCCGGATGTGCCGACGTCGATCGACGTCCTCGGGCGCCGCAGGTGTGGCGAGATAAAACGGGCGAGACAAAGGAGCGCGCCAGTCGAGCAGGAGTGTCGTATCGGCGGCATCGTCGTCGAGCACACCGATCCGGCCGATCCGCCGCACCTCGCCATCGGCCAGATCGAGGCGACCGAAATACAAATTGTGCTCGGCGGCATCGTATTTCGCCAGATCGTCCGTGTACATCCGCTCGTAGGACTCGCGCTCCGAGCGGGCTTGGGGAGTCCCACCGGACTCGCGGAGGGTGGTCGACAACCGCCGCTGGGTGTTGGCGCGCATCCGGTCGAGTCGGCCGTAGACGAGATCGAGATGGGCCTGCTCTTCGGCGATCCGAGCGGTCTCGGCCATCGTCGGACTATCGGTGGAACCGGTATCGGTGGAGCTCACTGTCGTGCCGACCCTTTCGCGATCGCCATCGCCCCGAATCCGGAATGTCGAGCCAATCCCGCGGCTTTCATGGCGGCCGAGACACGTGCGCCGGTCGTCGGCGCTGCCAGGCGCCCGCACACGGCGTCGATCGGACCGATCAACGCCTGATCGGCGAGATGTGTGTCGAGCCAGTCGACCACGGCTTGTTGCCGACCTAACCCGACCGGGTTGCCGGTATGGGGGTCAGCGAGCACGCCATGCCGTGAGACATACAGCGAGAACCACTGTGGCACAGCGTCAGCTGCGGCCACAGGGTGGTCGGCGATGGAGAGCATCATACGAATGTAATTCGGTTCGGTGTGGTCGAGGGCAGCGGTCTCGGCGTCAGTGAGCCACGATCCGACGGTGGACAGTGTGGACCCGGGACAGTGGTAAGGCGCGGCGGGTACATAACCGCGGGCCGATACGTGCGCGGAGTGGCCGACGGCGAGATGGGACACCGTGACACGCATGATCGGTGGCGACGGTGCAGAGCCTGTCACGCCGGCGAGCTTCCTGCGTAGCACCTCGCGCGAGGCATTGGAGCCGACCGCCACCACCAGGTGTCGGCCGGCGACCGAAGCCGCATCGATCGCAGGATCGCAGGCGGCCTCGGTCGTCGTCCACGGGTAGTCGTGGGCGGGCAGAAGGGGTGTCGGGTCTATGAGCGGGCCTTCCTCCAGCGTCGGCGGCCCTCCTCGGCGCCTTCGTACGCCTTGTCCCGTGCGGTGGCGGCCCGGGCCGAGACCTCATCGGCGATCTCGGGTGCACGCTTCTTGACCAGTTCGGCGGTGTCGGCCGAACGTTCCCGGATGGCCTCGGCCAACTCGGGCGCGCGTTCGATGATGTGATCCGCGGCCTTGTCGGCGCGCTTCTGCGCCTTCTTGGCGGCCTTGACCGCTTTGTCCGAGCGCTTCTGAGCGGCCTTGGCCGCGGTGTCCGATCGCTTCTGTGTCGCCTTGACGGCTTTGTCGGAACGCTTCTGTGCCGCCTCGGCGAACTCGGCGGTCCGCTTCTGGGCCACCTCCGCCAATCCGGCGGTGCGTTTGGATGCCGCGTCGGCCAACTCGGGCGCGCGGTGCTTGATGAGCTCGGCTGCCTCGCTGGAATACTCCCGGGCCGCTTCGGCGAGCTCCGGCGCGCGGTGGCGGACGACCTCGGCGGCCTCCGCGGAACGCTCGCCGAGGACGTGGGCGCCCTCGGCGGACCGCTCCCGGATCGTGTCCCACGTGGATTCGGACGCGGCGACGCCGACGGGCAGTGCCGCGGCGATGGCATGGCTTGTCGCCGAGGCCTTCTGACGGCCACGCCACGCGAGTGAGGGTTTGCCCTCGGTGTCGACCGCGGCGATCAGGAGTCCACCGAGAAGGCTGACGTTCTTGTAGAACTGCGTGCGCTGCCGAGCGCGCATCACCGGGTCGGTCTCGTTCCAGAAGGCGTGGCCGGCGACGGTGGTGGGCACGGTCGAACCGGCCAGTGCGAGCGCCGCGAACCGCGGGAACTTGCCCGTGGCCAACAGGACTCCGCCGCCCACCTGCACGGCGCCGTTGATGCGGACCAGGGTCTCGGGGTCGGTCGGCACCTTGTCGGTGATGCTGTCGGGCAGGGTCTCGACTGACTTGTCGACGAATCCCTGTGCCATATCGGCGCGGGTCTTGGGGCTGCGCAAGGCGTCGATGCCGGCGGCAACGAACACAGTGGCGAGCATGGGTCGGGCAATTCGGCGGATCAACACTGACGGCCTCCTCGTGACATGGCTCGGGTGATCACCCCCACGACTTGAGTGGTGAACCTTATCGAGGTTACCGGTCCGTGCGAGCGGGCGCAGGAACCCTGTTCGGTGGTCCGGCGGAGCGGGTCACCAGCCGCGATCACGCCATTCGGGCAGCGACGGGCGCTCGGTCCCGAGAGTGGTGTCCTTGCCGTGTCCGGGGTAGACGACCGTCGAGTCGGGGTAGCGGTCGAAGACCTTGGACGTGACGTCGGAGAGCAGCGTGTCGAAGTCTCCTGGCTCCCAGGTCTTGCCGACTCCGCCGGGAAAGAGGCAGTCGCCGGTGAACAGGTGGGTGACGTCTCCGTCCGTGAGCGCCAGCGCGATCGAACCCGGCGTATGACCGACCAGATGGATGGCCTCGAAGGTGAGGTCGCCCACCTCGATGGTGTCGCCGTCGTCGATCAGGCGGTCGGGTACCACCGGGAGTTTGTCGGCATCGGCACGGCCGGCCGTGGTCGGGGTCCCGAGTTCTCCCGCCACCTGCTCGAGTGCCTGCCAATGGTCGAAGTGCCCATGAGTGGTGAGGATCAGTCGGGGTGTTCCGGGCAGCTCACGAACGACGTCCAGGATCCGCTCGGCGTCGTTCGCCGCGTCGATGATCAGCTGGTCACCGGTGTTCTGTGAGGTGACCACATAGACATTGTTGTCCATCGGACCCACGGACAGTTTGACGATCGTCGCCGACTCGAGGGTGCGTCGCTGCGGCCGGGGTGACCCCGAGAGGTCGCCGGTGTAGGTGTCGATGATGGAAACGTCCTGGGGGCTCATGTTGGCCAGGCTATGACATACCCACGGGCACCGGGAAGGCCGTCAGCCAGGGGTGGTCGAGGAACTCGGGAGCCGGTGCGCGAGGGTATCGTGGAGCATTGGTCGATGGGACCCGCCGAACTTGTCGGTGGCCGTCGATAATGTACGCGCGGAGAGGTCCAACCAGTCGGCCGACCGCATCCAACTGCTCAGACACCAGCACACCGGCACGGCCGGATCAGCAACGAATGAGGACTTGCAAGTGGTTGACCGTTTGATCGTCCGCGGTGCCCGCGAACACAACCTGCGTGGGATCGACGTGGATCTACCTCGGGACAGCCTCATCGTGTTCACCGGGTTGTCCGGGTCGGGGAAGTCGTCGCTCGCTTTCGACACGATCTTCGCCGAGGGGCAGCGACGCTATGTCGAGTCGTTGTCGGCCTATGCGCGTCAGTTCCTCGGTCAGATGGACAAGCCCGACGTCGACTTCATCGAGGGACTGTCGCCTGCGGTGTCGATCGACCAGAAATCGACGAACCGCAACCCGCGGTCGACCGTCGGCACCATCACCGAGGTCTACGACTACCTGCGTCTGCTCTACGCGCGTGCCGGCAGGGCGCACTGCCCGGAGTGTGGCGAGCTGATCGCGAAACAGACCCCGCAGCAGATCGTCGACCAGGTGCTCGACATGGAGGCCGGTGTCCGATTCCAGGTACTCGCGCCGGTCGTGCGCACCCGCAAGGGCGAGTTCGTGGACCTGTTCGCCGAGCTGCAGACCCAGGGTTTCTCGCGGGCCCGCATCGACGGCGTCGTCCATCAGTTGACCGACCCGCCGAAGCTCAAGAAACAGGAGAAACACGACATCGAGGTCGTGGTGGACCGGCTGGCGGTGAAGCCGACTGCCAAGCAACGCCTCACCGACTCCGTCGAGACGGCGCTGCGACTGGCCGACGGGATCGTCGTTCTCGATTTCGTCGATCTCGAGGAGTCCGACCCGCACCGTGAGCGGCGCTTCTCGGAGCGGATGGCCTGCCCCAACGGTCACCCCATCGCGATCGACGATCTCGAGCCGAGGTCGTTCTCGTTCAACTCGCCCTATGGTGCGTGTCCGGAATGCGACGGACTCGGCATCCGCAAGGAGGTCGATGAGGAACTCGTCGTGCCGGACCCCGACCTCTCGCTGTCCGAGGGCGCGATCGCGCCGTGGTCGGGGGGACACAACGCCGACTACTTCCTGCGGCTGATGGGTGGGCTCGCCGATCAGATGGGCTTCGACGTCGACACCCCGTGGAAGAAGTTGCCCGCCAGGGCCCGCAACGCGATCCTCAACGGCAGCGACCACCAGGTACACGTCAAGTTCCGCAATCGCTATGGCCGGACCCGGTCCTATTACACCGAGTTCGAGGGCGTCATGTCGTTCCTCGCCCGCCGCATGGACCAGACCGAGTCCGAACAGATGAAGGAGCGCTACGAGGGGTACATGCGCGATGTGCCATGCCCGGCCTGCCACGGGGCGCGACTGCGGCCCGAGATCCTCGCCGTCACGCTCGACCATCCGACCTATGGGGCGATGTCGATCGCCGAGGTCTGTGCGCTGTCGGTGGCCGAGTGCGCGGACTACCTCAACGGACTGACACTCGACGACCGCCAGCAGGCGATCGCCGGCCGGGTGCTCAAGGAGGTCCAGGCGCGCATCACGTTCCTGCTCGACGTGGGACTCGAGTACCTGTCCCTGTCCCGTGCCGCCGGGTCGCTGTCGGGCGGTGAGGCCCAGCGCATCCGACTGGCCACGCAGATCGGTTCCGGATTGGCCGGGGTGCTCTACGTGCTCGACGAACCGTCGATCGGCTTGCATCAGCGCGACAATCGCCGGCTCATCGAAACCCTCACGCGGCTGAGGGACCTCGGGAACACCCTGATCGTCGTCGAGCACGACGAGGACACCATCCGGTCGGCCGACTGGATCGTCGACATCGGCCCGCGCGCCGGTGAGCACGGTGGGGAGGTCGTGCACAGCGGCAGTTACAAGGAACTCCTGCGCAACCGTCGATCCCTGACCGGGGCGTATCTGGCGGGGCGCGACGAGTTGCCGATCCCGGCCATTCGTCGGCCCATTTCACGCAAGAAGCAGCTCACCGTCGTCGGTGCGCGGGAGCACAATCTCCAGGGCATCGAGGTGTCGTTCCCGCTCGGCGTGCTGACCGCCGTCACCGGGGTGTCCGGCTCGGGTAAGTCGACGCTGGTCAACGACATCCTTGCGACCGTGCTCGCCAACAAGCTGAACGGTGCCCGCCAGGTGCCGGGCCGTCACACCCGGGTGAAGGGACTCGACCAGCTCGACAAGCTGGTCCAGGTCGACCAGTCGCCGATCGGCCGCACGCCGCGGTCGAATCCGGCCACCTATACCGGGGTGTTCGACAAGATCCGCACCCTGTTCGCCGCGACGACCGAGGCCAAGGTCCGCGGCTATCAGCCGGGTCGGTTCTCCTTCAATGTCAAGGGCGGCCGGTGTGAGGCGTGCGCCGGTGAGGGCACCATCAAGATCGAGATGAACTTCCTCCCCGACGTCTACGTACCGTGCGAGGTGTGCCATGGTGCGCGCTACAACCGCGAGACGCTCGAGGTGCATTACAAGGGCAAGACCATCTCCGAGGTGCTCGACATGCCGATCGAGGAGGCCGCCGAGTTCTTCGAGCCGGTCACGTCGATCCATCGGTACCTCAAGACTCTGGTCGATGTCGGCCTTGGATACGTGCGCCTGGGCCAGCCCGCACCGACCCTGTCCGGCGGCGAGGCGCAGCGCGTGAAGCTGGCCGCCGAACTACAGAAGCGATCCACCGGCCGCACGGTGTACATCCTCGACGAGCCGACCACGGGTCTGCACTTCGAGGACATCAAGAAGCTCCTCGGCGTCATCAGCGGGCTGGTCGACAAGGGCAACACGGTGATCGTCATCGAACACAACCTCGACGTCATCAAGACCGCCGACTGGGTCATCGACATGGGGCCCGAGGGGGGCACGGGCGGCGGCACCGTGGTCGCCGAGGGCACCCCGGAGGACATCGCCGTCGAACCCGCCAGCCACACCGGCAAGTTCCTGGCGAACATCCTCGACGTCGACGAGACGGTCGCGTCGGCCGGCTAGCGGGCCCGGACGAACCAGGTCGCCGGCGGGGTTGCTACTTGCCCATCGATTTTCGGATCTCGTCGAGCTTCTTGCGTGCCGCTTCGTCGCGCTTGCGCATCATCTCGTCGACCTTCTGACCCTCAGGGCTCGTGTGGGCGAGTTCCTCGCTACCGATCGCGGTGGCGATCCGGTTCTCGATCTTGTCGCGGACGAAGTCGAAGGTCGGCACGCCCTGATCGGAGTAGTTCGGGTCCGGCAGCGGCGGGACGTAGCCGGGCGCGGGGGTGGTGGTCGCCGTCGGACCTGCCGGATCGGCGACGACCTCGCCCTCGACGACGTCGGGATCGCGATCCGATGGTGTTTCGCTGGTCATTTGTCCAGCGTACGTCGGTGCGTGAACCTAACGCCGACGATCGCGGACGGCGCCGGTGTACTTCTCGCCGGGACCTTCGCCGGGCTCGTCCGGGTAGGCGCTGGCATCGCGGAAGGCCAGCTGGAGCTGCTTGAGTCCGTCGCGGATCGGTGCCGCGTGGACGCCGAGGTCGGCCTTCGACGCATCGACGAGACCGGCGAGTGCGGTGATGAGTCTGCGCGCCTCGTCGAGGTCGACATCGTCCTCCGAGGCGCCCTCGGCCAGGCCGAGCTTCTCCGCCGATGCGCTCATCAGCATCACGATCGCCTTGGTGATGACCTCGATCGCCGGAATATCACCGAGATCACGGATGTTGTCGATATCGGTCTGCTCCATACCGGCCACCCCGTCATCGCCGTCTGTGCCGTGCCCACCGGGCATCTGTGCAGGTGACGAATAGGAGTTCTCGGTCATGGCTGCTAGACTCCCACAGTACGACCGCCCCGGTTTGCGCCGGGGTCGCAAGTGGAGTTCCGCTCCCACCGTCACGACGCGGCCTGGCCGCAGTTGTACGGTCCGGTTCACGCCGACAGTCGCGCCGCCACCGAGCTGCGTGTACGCGTCGGCCCGACACGTGTGTCGGAGAGCCGGTCGGTAACGGAGCCCTGCGGATGCGATCAGCATCCCGGGGCTCTTCTGCTGAGAGCGATTCCTCCTGCCACCCATGTCATATCCCTGGCGGTCACCAGAGAAAAACTGATCAAGGAGGCCCCATCAGCACTGAGACCCGCATCAACGAGCGCATCCGCGTCCCTGAGGTCCGACTCGTCGGACCCAACTCGGAGCAGGTGGGCATCGTGCGTGTTGAAGATGCGCTTCGCCTGGCCTACGAGGCCGATCTCGACCTGGTCGAGGTCGCGCCTGACGCACGGCCACCCGTGTGCAAGATCATGGACTACGGCAAGTTCAAGTACGAAGCCGCCCAGAAGCAGCGCGAGTCGCGTCGCAACCAGCAGATGACCGTCATCAAGGAGCAGAAGCTCCGCCCGAAGATCGACGACCACGACTACGAGACCAAGAAGGGTCACGTTGTCCGGTTCCTCGAGGCCGGGTCCAAGGTGAAGGTCACCATCATGTTCCGCGGCCGCGAGCAGTCGCGCCCCGAGCTGGGCTACCGACTGCTGCAGCGTCTGGGCAACGACGTCGCCGACTACGGCTTCATCGAGACGTCGGCCAAGCAGGACGGCCGGAACATGACCATGGTGCTCGCACCACACAAGGGTGCGAAGACGCGGCAGAAGGCGCAGCAGAGCCGTGACGGCGGGCCCAAGCCGGCCGCCAAGGACGAACAGCCCAGCCAGTAGTTCGGTGCGGACGGTCAGATGACCGACCGCGCGACCACTGACCAGCAGCGCACGAGAAAACACCCGACGGCCTCGGGTGGGTTCCCGTTCGCCCAAACGAAGGAAGAACATGCCGAAGAGCAAGACCCACAAGGGCACCGCGAAGCGATTCAAGGTGACCGGCAGCGGCAAGATCGTTCGCCAGAAGGCGAACCGTCGCCACCTGTTGGAGCACAAGTCGTCGCGCCGTACCCGCCGCCTCGACGGCGTCGCGGTCGTCAGCGAGAACGACGCCCCGCGCATCAAGCGACTGCTCAACCGCTGACCGCGCGTTGACCGCAGACACCGACATCTGACGAACAAAGAGGACTGAAACATGGCACGCGTGAAAAGGGCTGTGAACGCCCAGAAGAAGCGTCGTTCGACCCTGGAGGCATCCAAGGGTTACCGCGGACAGCGTTCGCGCCTGTACCGCAAGGCGAAGGAGCAGCAGCTCCACTCGATGACCTACGCCTACCGGGACCGTCGCGCCCGCAAGGGTGAGTTCCGCAAGCTGTGGATCGCGCGTATCAACGCCGCGGCCCGCGCCAATGACATCACTTACAACCGCTTCATCCAGGGCCTGAAGGTCGCGGGCGTCGAGGTTGACCGCAAGGTGCTCGCCGACATCGCCGTCACCGACCCGGAGGCCTTCACCGGCCTCGTCGAGGTGGCCCGCAAGGCACTGCCGGCGGACGTCAACGCACCCGCGGCCTGACGACGCGTTGACGCAAGCGACACAACGACCCGCGAGCGACGCACACGACGAGATCATCCGATGAGGGAGGTCTTGTCCGAGCGCTCCTCGCGGGTCGTGTCGTATGCCAAACTCCACCGCGCCTCGGTCCGGCGGGCCGAAGGCCGATTCCTGGTGGAGGGTGCCAACTCGGTGACGGCGGCGTTGTCGGCCCATCGCGTCGAGGTCGTGCTGGTAACCGAGGACGACGAGTGGCGTCACCGTGAGATCGTCGCCGCCGCGCGTGGTCACGAGGTGCCCGTCGTACTGCTCACAGCGAAAGCCGCGAAGAAGCTCGCCGAGACCGAGACGCCGCCTGGCGTACTCGCCGTGTGCGGCTTGCTGGACGCCGACCTCGCCGACGTCCTGGCCCGGACCCCACGGCTGCTCGCCGTCGCCGTCGAACCACGTGAGCCGGGCAATGCCGGCACGTTGGTCCGTACCGCGGATGCCATGGGCGCCGACGCGGTGATCCTGCTCGGTGACGCCGTCGACCCGCACAACGGCAAATGCGTCCGCGCCAGCGCGGGGAGTGTGTTCCACCTACCGGTCGTGCGTGAACGTGACATCGATGCCGGGCTTACCGCACTGCGGGACGCCGGGATCACGATGCTCGCGACCGCCGCCGATGGGGAGCTGGCGCTGGACGACGCAGCCGAGGTACTCACCCGGCCGACCGCCTGGCTGTTCGGCAATGAGGCCCACGGTCTGTCCGACGACGTCGCCGCGCAGGCCGATCACCAGGTGTCGATACCCATCCGTGGACGTGCCGAGAGCCTCAATCTCGCTGCGGCCGCTGCGATCTGCCTGTACCAGAGTGCCGCGGCGCACGCGGTCGAGCGCGCTGAGCCCGGACCGGTAATTCCGACGTTGACCGGCAGCGTCGCGCCACATCCCGGTCGACTACCCTGATACGCGCGATATTGCATGTGATCACGCGGTAGCGCACAACGTTTTTCCAGACGACCCACCGAGGAGACCGCGGAGCATGGCCAGCCCTGCCGACGACGCCCCAGAGATCCGGTTCCCCGAACCCGAGGAACTCGACGCCGCAGCCGCGGCCGCCGTCGCGGCGTTCGAGGCGGCCGCCGACCTCGACGCGCTCGCGGGCGCCAAGACCGCGCACCTCGGCGACCGCTCGGCCATCGCGTTGGCCCGCCGCGCGCTGGGCGCCATCCCGAAGGATCAGCGCTCCGCGGCAGGCAAGTTGGTCAATGAGGTGCGCGGCCGGGTCACCGCCGCGTTCGATCTCCGCACGGCCACGCTGCAGGCCGAACGTGACGCCGCCGTCCTGGTGGCGGAGGCCGTCGACGTCACGCTGCCCAGCGGCCGACGTCGGGTGGGGGCGCGCCACCCGATCACCGTGATCGCCGAACAGGTCGCCGACGTCTTCGTCGGCATGGGCTGGGAGATCGCCGAGGGTCCCGAGGTGGAGACCGAGCACCACAACTTCGACGCCCTCAACTTCCTGCCCGACCATCCCGCCCGCTCGATGCAGGACACGTTCTACATCGCCCCGGAGGGATCGCGGCAGGTGCTGCGCACCCACACCTCGCCGGTCCAGGTGCGGTCGATGCTGAGCCGCGACCTGCCCATCTATGTGGCCTGTCCGGGCCGCACCTTCCGTACCGACGAACTCGATGCGACCCACACACCGGTCTTCCATCAGATCGAGGGCCTGGCCGTCGACAAGGGGCTGACACTGGCGAACCTGCGCGGCACCCTCGAGGTGTTCGCGCGCGCCCTGTTCGGTCCCGAGACCACCACCCGGATGCGGGCGAGCTACTTCCCGTTCACCGAGCCGTCCGCGGAGGTCGACGTCTGGTTCCCCGGCAAGAAGGGTGGAGCCGGCTGGGTGGAGTGGGGCGGCTGCGGCATGGTCAATCCGAATGTGCTGCGCTCCAGTGGGATCGACCCCGATGTCTATTCGGGTTTTGCCTTCGGGATGGGACTCGAGCGGACCCTGCAATTCCGCAATGACATCTCCGACATGCGCGACATGGTCGAGGGGGACATCCGTTTCACCGTTCCGTTCGGCCCGGCGGTCTGAGCGACCCGCGATGTGACCTCGACCCCATACCCGATATCGCGAAAGCCCGATCGATGAAAGTAGTTGGTTGACGTGCGTGCCCCACAGTCCTGGTTCAGCGAGGTGCTCCGTGAAGGAGACCCGCAGTGGTCGGCGACCGCGGCGGAGATCGACCAGGCCTTTGTCCGCGTCGGTTTCGAGATCGAGGACGTCGAGCCGTTCCCGTCGATCACCGGTCCGCTGGTGATCGGCCGCGTCGAGACGATCGAAGAGCTCACCGAGTTCAAGAAGCCCATCCGCTTCTGCACTGTCGAGGTCGGCGAGTCCGAGCCGCGCGGCATCGTCTGCGGGGCCCGCAACTTCGCCGAGGGCGACCTCATCGTCGCGGCCCTGCCCGGTGTGGTGTTACCGGGTCCGTTCGAGATCGCGTCACGCAAGACGTACGGCCGGATCTCCGACGGCATGATCTGCTCGGTCTCCGAACTCGGCATCGGCACCGACCACAGCGGCATCCTGGTGCTCGCACCGGGGACGGCCGAACCCGGTGCGGACGCCTACGAGGTGCTCGGACTGGACGACACCGCCATCGACGTCAACGTCACGCCCGACCGCGGATACGCGTTCTCTGTCCGTGGTCTCGGCCGCGAACTCGCGGGCAGCTTCGGAGTGCCGTTCGTCGATCCCGGTGCGGTGGGGGCTGCGGTGGCGGCCTCGGGTGACGCGTGGCCGGTTGCCATCGATGCGGATTCCGATGCCACCCGCTACACGGCCCGGGTGATCACGGGTGTCAACGCCGACGCCGTGTCGCCGTGGTGGATGCAGAAGCGTCTGATGGTGGCCGGCATCCGGCCCATCTCGGCCATCGTCGACATCACCAACTACGTGATGATCGAACTCGGACAGCCGCTGCACGCCTTCGATGCCGGCAAACTGTCCGGCACCATCACGGTCCGGTCCGCCCGCGCCGACGAGAAACTGACCACCCTGGACGACGTCGACCGGGTCCTCGACCCGGAGGACGTGGTCATCGCCGACGACAGTGGACCGGTCGCACTGGCCGGGGTCATGGGCGGTGCGGCAACCGAGGTCGGCACCGGCACCTCGACGGTGTTGCTGGAGTCGGCGACCTTCGATCCGGTCCGGGTGTTCCGCACCGGGAAGCGTCACAAGCTGACGTCGGAGGCGAGCAAGCGTTTCGAACGCACCGTCGACCCGGAGATCACGGCCGTCGCCTCTGATCGTGCGGCCCAGCTGATCGTCGACATCGCGGGCGGCACGATTGCCTCGCCGCTCAGCGAGGCACGTATCGAGTCACCCGTCACGGCGGAGATCTCGATGCCGGCCGACGAGCCCGACCGAACCGCGGGCATCAGCTATCCGACCGGTACCACTGCCGCCCGCCTGCGCGAGGTGGGCTGCGTGGTCGAGGGCAGCGACCTGCTCGTGGTCACACCACCGTCGTGGCGCCCGGACCTGCGTGAGCGGGCTGATCTCGTCGAGGAGGTCCTGCGACTCGAAGGCCTGGAGGACATCCCCGCGGTGGTGCCGCGGGCACCCGCGGGCACCGGTCTCACCGCCGCCCAGCGACGTCGACGCGGGGTCGGGCGCACGCTTGCCCTCGACGGCTATGTCGAGGTGCTGCCGTACCCGTTCATGCCTGCCGGGGTCTTCGACGTCTGGGATCTGCCTGCCGACGACCGGCGCCGCCGGACGGTCAAGGTGCTCAACCCGTTGGAGACCGACCGACCCGAACTCAACACGACGCTGCTGCCCGGGCTGCTGGAGATGACCTCGCGAAACATCGCACGGGGTCAGCGCGATCTGTCACTGTTCACGATCGGTCAGGTGGTGCTCGCCGGCGACAACATGGCACAGGTCGGGGCGCTGGACGTGACCCGCCGTCCGAGTGAGAACGACATCGCCGCGCTCGACGCATCTCTGCCGGATCAGCCCCTGCACGTGGCGGTGGTGCTCACCGGCTTGCGGGATCCGGCCGGTCCGTGGGGACCGGGACGTGCCGCGGACCACATGGACGCGTTCGAGGCGGCCCGCGCGATCGGTCGTGCCGCCGGCGTCGACATCGTGCTGTCGGCAGCCGAGTACCGGCCGTGGCATCCCGGCCGCTGTGCGCGGCTCACCGTGGACGGCACGACGGTGGGTCATGCAGGTGAACTCCATCCAGCGGTCCTCGAACGGGCAGGTCTGCCGAAGCGACTGTGCGCGGTCGAGATCGATCTCGACGCGATGCCATTGGTCGAACGCCTGCCGGCGCCGCGGGTCTTCCCGTTCCCGGCCGTCCTGCAGGACGTCGCGGTGGTTGTCGCAGACACCGTGTCGGCGTCCGACGTGCAGACTGCATTGCGCTCCGGTGCCGGCGACCTGCTCGAGGCGATCGACCTGTTCGACGTGTTCACCGGTGACCAGGTGGGCGCGGGCAGCAAGTCGCTCACGTTCGCACTTCGATTCCGTGCGCCCGACCGGACCCTGACCGAGGAAGAGGCCAACGAGGCCAAGATGGCGGCGGTTGCGCACGCCGGTGAGGTGGTCGGCGCGCGACTGCGCTGAGCCGACTTCTTCCGTCGGGTTTGCGTTCGTCCGCGCAAAATATCCAGCGGACGAACGAAAAACGCCAGGAAGAACGAGCAGCCCACCCCGCCTATGAATTGATTTGCATCGGCGTGCATAATGATCGCATGACGATCAGGGTGGCGGTTGCCGGAGCCAGTGGCTACGCGGGTGGTGAGATCTTACGACTTCTCTGTGGACATCCGCGTCTGCGATCCGGTGAGCTGGAGATCGGTGCACTGACCGCCGGCGGGAACGCAGGCGCCACGCTCGGATCGCTGCACCCCAACCTGCTGCCGCTGGCCGATCGTGTGCTCGAGGACACCACATCCGAGGTGCTCGCCGGCCATGACGTCGTATTCCTGGGGCTTCCGCACGGGAAGTCGGGCGAGATCGCCGATGCACTGCCGCCGGCGACGCTGATCGTCGACTGCGGCGCCGATCACCGACTGGAGAACGCCCAGGATTGGACCGACTACTACGGCAGTGACCACGCCGGAACCTGGCCGTACGGGCTGCCGGAGTTGCCGGGCAACCGCGAGATTCTCCGCGATACGACGCGCGTCGCGGTCCCCGGTTGCTATCCGACGGTCTCGATCCTCGCGCTACGACCGGCCGTGGCGGCCGGACTCGTCGAGCCGCACGTCACCGTTGTCGCAGTCAGTGGCGCCTCCGGTGCCGGTCGGGCGCCTAAGGTCGACCTGCTGGCATCCGAGGTGATCGGTTCGGCACGGGCCTATGGTGTCGGCGGTGCGCATCGGCACACGCCGGAGATCTCACAGGCACTGTCCGCGGCCGCCGATCTGCCGGTGTCGGTCTCGTTCACGCCCGTCCTCGTGCCGATGGCGCGAGGCATCCTGGCCACGTGCACGGCCCGTACCCGGGCGTCGGCCGCAGAGATCCGGTCTGCGTATGAGAAGGCCTACGACGACGAGACATTCGTGCATGTCCTGCCCGATGAGGCATTACCGATGACCGGATCGGTGATCGGCAGCAATGCCGTCCAGATCGCCGTCACCGTGGACGAGCGGGCCGGCACGATGGTCGCGGTCGGCGCCGTCGACAACCTGACCAAGGGCACCGGGGGCGCGGCTGTCCAATCGATGAACCTCGCGCTCGGCTGGGACGAAGCCGAGGGCCTGAGCACCGTGGGGGTGGCGCCATGACGACATCGCAGCAACCGACTCCGCCGTCGGGCGATCCCGCGCATTCCGACGACCGGATCACCCCGGGAGCCCCACTCGACGCTCCCCGGATGGTTCGGGAGCAAGGCGTGACCGCGCCGCTCGGGTTCCGGGCCGCCGGAATCGCCGCCGGTATAAAGGCGTCCGGTGCGCACGATCTCGCACTGGTGTTCAACGAGGGTCCCGAGTATGCCGCGGCGGGCGTCTTCACCCGGAACCAGGTGAAGGCCGCGCCGGTGTTGTGGAGCCGTCAGGTGCTGTCCACCGGGCGGTTGCGCGCAGTGATCCTGAACTCGGGCGGCGCCAACGCATGCACGGGCCCCGGCGGGTTCGGCGACACCCATGCCACCGCCGAGGCCGTGGCCGAGGCTCTGAGCAATTGGGGCACCGAGACCGGTGCGATCGAGGTCGCCGTCTGCTCGACCGGTCTGATCGGTGACCGGCTGCCGATGGACAAGGTGCTGGCGGGTGTGACCGAGATCGTGCAGGACATGGGTGGCGGCCTGTCCGGCGGCACCGACGCCGCGTACGCCATCATGACCACCGACACCGTCCCGAAACAGGTTGCGCTGCATCATCCGCAGGGCTGGAACGTCGGCGGGATGGCCAAAGGCGCAGGCATGCTCGCGCCGTCGCTGGCGACGATGCTGTGCGTCCTCACCACCGATGCGCGGGTCACCCCCGAACAACTCGACAGCTCGTTGCGCAAGGCGACGGCCCGTACCTTCGACCGGCTCGACGTCGACGGCTCGTCGTCGACGAACGACACCGTCCTCCTGCTCAGCTCGGGGGCCAGCCAGATCCCCGTGGAGCAAGCCGATCTCGACGCCGCGGTGCTCGCGGTCTGCGACGACCTGGCCGCGCAGTTGATGGCCGACGCCGAGGGCGTGACGAAACGCGTGCTGGTCACCGTCTCGGGCACCGTCACCGAAGACGATGCCGTCGTCGTGGCCCGCACCGTCGCGCGCGATTCGCTGGTCAAAACGGCACTGTTCGGCTCGGACCCGAACTGGGGCCGGGTACTCGCGGCCGTCGGCATCGCTCCGATCACGATCGATCCGGATCGGATCTCGGTGTCGTTCAACGGAACCCCGGTGTGCGTCGACGGCTGTGGCGCGCCCGGCGCTCGCGACGTCGATCTGTCCGGCGCCGACATCAGTGTCGAGATCGACCTCGGACTCGGTGATGCGTCCGCGACCATCCGCACGACGGACCTGTCGCACGGCTATGTCGAAGAGAACTCGGCGTATTCGTCATGAGCGGGACAAGCGGCAGCTCGACCACGAACCTCGGTGCCCTCGACAAGGCACTGGTCCTCGCCGAGTCCCTTCCGGCCCTCCAGGCGCTGCACGGTGCAACGGTCGTGGTCAAGTACGGCGGGAACGCGATGGTCGACGACGAGCTCAAGCGAGCCTTCGCCGCGGACATGGTGTTGCTGCGCGCCTGCGGTATGCACCCGATCGTGGTGCACGGCGGTGGCCCGCAGATCTCCGCGATGCTCAAGCGGCTCGGCCTGGAGGGCGAGTTCCGCGGCGGATTCCGCGTCACCACCCCGGAGGTGATGGACGTCGCCCGGATGGTCCTGTTCGGTCAGGTGGGGCGTGAGCTCGTCGGGTTGATCAACTCCCACGGCCCGTATGCCGTCGGGATCACCGGTGAGGACGCGCATCTGTTCACCGCGGCCCGGCGGACGGTGCTCGTCGACGGCGTGGCCACCGACATCGGTCTGGTGGGCGACATCGCCTCGGTGAACACCTCGGCGGTTCTCGATCTGGTTGCCGCGGGTCGCATCCCGGTGGTGTCCACCATTGCTCCCGACCGAGATGGCGTGGTGCACAACATCAATGCCGACACCGCCGCGGGTGCCCTGGCCGAGGCCCTCGGCGCGTCACGACTGGTCATGCTCACCGACGTCGAGGGCCTGTACACCGACTGGCCGGATCGTGGGTCGCTCGTCTCCCAGATCGGCACCGACGAGCTCGCCGGGCTGCTGGGCTCACTCGATTCCGGCATGGTGCCGAAGATGGAGGCCTGCCTGCGCGCCGTGAACGGGGGAGTCCGGGCCGCACACGTGATCGACGGGCGGGTGCCGCACTCGGTGATCGCCCAGTTGTTGACCGAGAGCTCGACGGGAACCACCGTCGTCGCCGACATCGATACATCAGGAGGGGCAGCATGACCGAGCCGTTGCAGAAGCGGTGGTCGGCCGCACTGATGAACAACTACGGCACCCCGTCGATCGCACTGGTCAGCGGATCCGGCGCGGTCGTCCGTGACGCCGACGGCAAGGAGTACCTGGACCTGCTCGGCGGCATCGCGGTCAACGCTCTGGGTCACGCGCATCCGGCCATCGTCGAGGCCGTGACGACCCAACTGCAGACACTCGGGCACGTCTCGAACCTCTACGTGAGCGCACCCGCGGTCGAACTGGCCGAGCAACTGCTCGACAAGTTCGGGCACCCGGGCCGCGTGTTCTTCTGCAACTCGGGCACCGAGGCCAACGAGGCGGCCTTCAAGCTCGCGAGGAGGACCGGTCGACCCGAGATCATCGCTGCCGACAAGGCTTTTCACGGCCGGACGATGGGTGCACTCGCCATGACCGGGCAACCGGCCAAACGTGCACCTTTCGAGCCGATGCCACCGGGCGTGCGATTCGTTCCCTACGGCGACGTCGAAGCGCTGGACGCCGCGGTCACCGCGGACACCGCCGCAGTGATCCTCGAACCCATCCTCGGGGAGAGTGGCGTCATCGTCCCGCCGAACGGCTTCCTGGCGGCCGCGCGGCGGATCACCGCCGAGCGCGGTGCGCTGCTGATCCTCGACGAGGTGCAGACGGGGATCGGCCGGACCGGGTCCTTCTTCGCACATCAGAGCGCAGGGGTGGTTCCCGACGTCATGACGCTGGCCAAGGGACTCGGCGGCGGACTACCGATCGGTGCCTGCATCGCCACCGGTCCGGCGGCCGAGCTGTTCGAACCCGGGCAGCACGGCACCACGTTCGGCGGCAACCCGACGTGCACCGCCGCGGCACTTGCGGTCCTGCGAACCATCGACGAGGAGGGCCTCCTCGATCACGTCGCATCCGTGGGCAAATCGATCGCCACGGGAATCGAGAATCTCGCTCACCCGCAGATCTCGCATGTCCGCGGCTCCGGGCTGCTGCTCGGGATCGTGCTCAACAGCCCGATCGCGGCGAAGGCCGAAAAGGCCGCGCGCGATACGGGTTTCCTGATCAACGCACCCGGACCCGACGTCCTCCGGCTCGCGCCGCCACTGATCCTGACCGAAGAGCAGGGCGCCGACTTCGTCGCCGCACTGCCCGACATCCTGGACGCGGCAACCACCGATGAACCACAGGGGGAGAAGGCATGACCCGGCATTTCCTGCGCGACGACGATCTCACGCCCGATGAGCAGGCACAGGTGCTGCGTCTGGCCGCGGAGGTGAAGGCCGAACCGATGCGTCACCGTCCCCTCGAGGGCCCGCGCGGCGTCGGCGTGATCTTCGACAAGAACTCCACCCGAACGCGGTTCTCGTTCGAGATGGGCATCGCCCAGATGGGCGGGCACGCTGTCGTCGTCGACGGCACGACGACGCAGCTGGGTCGGGACGAGACGATCGAGGACACCGGGCGGGTGCTGTCGCGGTTCGTCGACGCCGTCGTCTGGCGGACCTTCGGTCAGGAGCGGCTCGACGCGATGGCCTCGACCGCGACGATCCCGGTCGTCAACGCCTTGTCCGACACCTTTCATCCATGCCAGGTGCTGGCCGACCTGCAGACCGTCATCGAGCACAAGGGCCGCACCGCCGGTCTGTCGATGACCTACCTCGGTGACGGCGCCAACAACATGGCACACTCACTCGCGCTCGGCGGGGTGACTGCGGGGATGCACGTGACCATCAGCGCCCCAGCCGGTTTCGAACCCGACGGAGCTGTCGTCGAGGCGACGAACGCGCGAGCCCGGGAGACCGGAGGCTCGCTGCGGCTCGTCTCCGATCCGGTCGCAGCGGTCGCCGGTGCGGATGTCCTCGTCACCGACACCTGGACGTCGATGGGGCAGGAGGGCGACGGCAAGGATCGCAAGGCTCCGTTCCTGCCGTACCAGATCAACGACGAACTGCTCGCCAAGGCGGATGCGGAAGCGATTGTGTTGCACTGCCTCCCGGCACACCGCGGGGAAGAGATCACCGACTCGGTGATCGACGGCCCGGCCAGCGTGGTCCTCGACGAGGCCGAGAATCGGCTCCACGCGCAGAAGGCGCTGCTGATCTGGCTGTTGGGACAGCAATGACCAGCACCGGACGATCGGCGCCCAGCGATGCCGGACACGGCGAGTCGCGACTCGCCGCCACGAAGGCCGGCCGGCATGCCCGGATCATCGACATCTTGGCTACCCATCAGGTGCGCAGCCAATCCGAGTTACAGCATCTCCTCGCCGGCGAGGGCATCGATGCGACCCAGGCAACCCTCTCCCGGGACCTCGATGAACTCGGTGCCGTCAAACTGCGTGCCGCCGACGGCGGGGCCGGGGTCTACGTGGTGCCCGAGGACGGATCGCCGGTTCGCGGCGTGTTCGGGGGGACCGATCGACTGGCACGTCTGCTCGCGGAATTGCTCGTCTCGACCGACAGCAGCGGAAACCTGGCGGTTCTGCGCACACCACCCGGAGCGGCGCACTACCTCGCCAGCGCCATCGACCGCGCCAGCATGCCCGACGTGGTGGGCACGATCGCCGGCGACGACACGATCTTCGTGGTCGCCCGGGAGCCGGTCGACGGCGCCGAACTGTCCCGACGAATCGAGGGCCTCGTGTAGCCACGCGGCCCCTCAGCTCAGCCCTTCAGACAGAATCAACCACAAGGCACCGCAGCCGGCACCGGAAACGCCGCGGGTGCGCAGGACACACAGGAGAGAACAATCATGGCGGAACGCGTCGTACTCGCATACTCGGGCGGTCTCGACACCTCGGTCGCGATCAGCTGGATCGGTAAGGAGACCGGCAAGGAGGTCGTCGCCGTGGCACTCGATCTCGGTCAGGGCGGCGAGGACATGGATGTGGTGCGTCAACGCGCCCTCGACTGTGGAGCCGTCGAGGCCGTGGTGGTCGATGCCCGCGACGAGTTCGCCGACGAGTACTGCCTGCCCGCGATCACCTCCAACGCCCTCTACATGGACCGGTACCCGCTGGTGTCGGCGATCTCGCGTCCCCTGATCGCCAAGCACCTGGTCACCGCGGCCCGGGACCACGGCGGGACCGTCGTCGCCCACGGATGCACCGGCAAGGGCAACGACCAGGTCCGATTCGAGGTCGGGTTCGCCTCGCTCGCGCCCGATCTCGAGGTCCTCGCGCCGGTTCGCGACTATGCCTGGACGCGTGAGAAGGCGATCAGCTTCGCCGAGGAGAACGACATCCCGATCAGCGTGACCAAGAAGTCGCCGTTCTCCATCGACCAGAACGTCTGGGGCCGCGCGGTGGAGACCGGGTTCCTCGAGGACCTCTGGAACGCGCCCACCAAGGACGTCTACGACTACACCGAGGACCCGACCGTCAACTGGCAGTCGCCGGACGAGGTCATCATCAGCTTCGACAAAGGTCGCCCGGTGGCGATCGACGGCCGCCCGGTCAGTGTCCTGGAGGCGATCCAGGAACTGAACCGTCGCGCCGGTGCACAGGGTGTCGGACGCCTCGATGTCGTCGAGGACCGGCTCGTGGGCATCAAGAGCCGGGAGGTCTATGAGGCACCCGGCGCGATGGTGCTCATCCGGGCGCACGAGGAACTCGAACATGTCACGCTGGAACGTGAACTCGGCCGCTACAAGCGGCACACCGACCAGAAGTGGGCCGAAGAGGTGTACGACGGATTGTGGTTCTCGCCGCTCAAGCGTTCGCTGGACGTGTTCGTGGCGTCGACGCAGGAACACGTGACCGGCGACATCCGGCTGGTGCTGCACGGCGGCCACATCGCGGTCACCGGGCGGCGCAGTTCCGAGTCTCTCTACGACTTCAATCTCGCCACCTACGACGAAGGCGACAGCTTCGACCAGTCCGCGGCACGCGGGTTCGTGGAACTGCACGGACTGTCGTCGAAGATCGCCGCCAAGAGGGATCTTGATCTGTGAGCGGTAGCGCGGACAGTTCGGCCCCCGGCGCAGCGGGCGGTACCAACAAGGGCTCGTTGTGGGGTGGCCGGTTCGCCGACGGCCCTGCCGCGGCGATGGCCGCGTTGAGCAAATCGACGCACTTCGACTGGGTGCTGGCACCTTACGACGTCCAGGCGTCGATGGCCCATGCCCGCGTCCTGAACGGGGCCGGGCTGCTCACCGACCACGATCTGGGCGCGATGCTCGACGGACTGTCCCGACTGGCCGCCGACATCGCGGACGGTTCCTTCGGTCCGGCCGAGAGCGACGAGGACGTCCACGGCGCACTCGAGCGGGGACTGATCGAGCGCGTCGGACCGGAACTCGGCGGTCGACTGCGTGCGGGTCGTTCCCGTAACGACCAGGTCGCGACGCTGTTCCGCATGTGGTTGCGGGCAGCGATGCGCCGGGTCGCGCTGGGCGTACTCGACGTCGTCGACGCGCTCATCGAGCAGGCGCAGGCACATCCCGACGCGGTGATGCCCGGTAAGACCCATCTGCAGGCGGCCCAGCCGGTGTTGTTGGCGCATCAGCTGCTCGCGCATGCGCATCCGCTGCTCCGCGATGTCGAGCGCCTTGCCGACGCCGATCGGCGGACCGCGGTGTCGCCGTACGGGTCCGGCGCTCTGGCGGGTTCCTCGCTGGGACTGGATCCGGCGGCGATCGCGGCGGATCTGGGGTTCGATCGGGCGGCCGAGAACTCGATCGATGCGACGGCGTCACGGGACTTCGCCGCCGAGGGGGCGTTCGTCCTCGCGATGATCGGCGTCGACCTGTCCCGTCTGTCCGAGGAGATCATCCTCTGGAGCACACCGGAGTTCGGCTACGTGACGCTGGCCGACGCGTGGTCGACGGGCAGCTCGATCATGCCGCAGAAGAAGAACCCGGATGTCGCGGAGCTCGCCCGGGGCAAGGCGGGACGTCTGATCGGCAACCTGACCGGATTGCTGGCGACTCTGAAGGCGCAACCGCTCGCCTACAACCGGGATCTCCAGGAGGACAAGGAGCCGGTTTTCGATTCGGTCGCACAGCTGGAGCTCTTGCTGCCGGCCGTCACCGGTCTGGTCGCCACCCTGGAATTCCACGAGGAGCGGATGGCCGACCTGGCGCCTGCCGGCTTCACGTTGGCCACCGACATCGCGGAATGGCTTGTTCGTCAGGGAGTTCCGTTCCGCGTCGCCCATGAGGTGGCGGGCGCGAGTGTACGCGCCGCCGAGGAACGCGGGGTGGGACTCGCCGATCTCGACGACGAGACCCTCGCGTCGATCAGTACGGACCTGACTCCGGCGGTGCGCGACGTCCTGACGGTGCGCGGGTCGATCGAATCGCGCAACGCCCACGGCGGCACGGCGTCGGTGCAGGTGGCGCGCCAGCTGTCCGAACTGCGCGCACAGGTGCAGCGGCGACGCGCCGAATTGTCGGAAGAACCGGCGCACGACCGCACCTGAGTACGCTGGTGACGCCGCCTTCGGGGAGGCCGGTACAGTGACGTGCATCACTCGAAACCAACCGAGGGGAGGGATCGACGTCATGGTGGGCTTGCCCCCAATTCCCGACGTCGGCGCCGCGGTCGACCGGGTACTCGCCACCGCGCAGAACGGCCTCGAGGTGCTGCGCTACGGCGGCCTCGCAACCGAAACCGAGCCCGCTCCGTTCAACGTCGTCGAGACGGAGAAGATGTTCCGGCTGCGCCGGTACTTCCCGGACGCGCCGAACATCGGGCCGCAGATCGTTCTGGTTCCGCCGATGATGGTGTCGGCCAACGTCTATGACGTCACCGAGCAGAACGGGGCGGTGTCGGTTCTGCATCGGGCCGGCATCACCCCGTGGGTCATCGACTTCGGGTCCCCGGACTCCGAGGAAGGCGGGATGGAACGCAACCTCGCCGACCACGTCGTCGCGATCAGTCGTGCCATCGACCTGATCGTCGAGGCCACTGGCAAGGACGTCCACCTCGGTGGCTACTCGCAGGGCGGTATGTTCGCCTACCAGACCGCCGCCTACCGGCAGTCGAAGTCGATCGCGAGCCTGGTCACCTTCGGCAGTCCGGTCGACGTCCTCGCCGCACTGCCTCTGGGGCTGCCCGCCGGTCTGGTGGTACCGGGTGCGGAACTGCTGGCCGACAAGGTCTTCAACCGACTCTGGGTACCCGGGTGGATGGCCCGGGCCGGCTTCCAGCTCGTCGACCCGGTCAAGACGGCTCGCAGCCGTATCGACTTCCTGCGCAAGCTCCACGATCGCGATGCGCTGCTGCCGCGCGAAGATCAACGGCGCTTCATCGAGGCCGAGGGCTGGGTTGCCTGGTCAGGCCCCGCTGTCGCCGAGCTGTTGCGCCAGTTCGTGGTGCACAACAGGATGATGTCGGGTGGTTTCGTCATCCATGGCGATCTCGTATCCTTCACCGAGATCACCTGTCCGGTGTTGGCTTTCATCGGCGAGGCCGATGACATCGGCCAGCCGCTGGCGGTTCGCGGGATCCTCCGGGCCGCGCCCGGGGCCGACGTCTACGAATCACGAGTTCCGGTGGGTCACTTCGGATTGGTGGTCGGCAGCACCGCCGGTGCCCACACCTGGCCCACCACCGCCGACTGGGTGCTCTGGCAGTCCGGGCCGGGCGAACGGCCGCCGCTGATCGAGGAGATGCGCGAGACCCTGGATCCGCACGGTTCCGGGGTGAGTCTGTCGTCGCGGATCACGCACGGCATCGGTTCACTCGCGGATGCAGGGGCCGGGGTCTCTCGCGAAATCCTCGGCGTGGCCAATTCACTGCAGCGCACCTCGCGAGCGGTGGCACAGGAATCGGCTCGCACCGTGCCCCGTCTCTTCCGCCTCGGACAGATCCAGTCCGGAACCCGGATCTCGCTGGGCAAGCTGATGTCCGAGAACTGCAAGCGGGCGGCTCGGCAGGAGCTGTTCCTGTTCGAGAACCGGGTGCTGACCCACGCCGACGTCAACACCCGCATCGACAACGTGGTCGCGGGCCTCGTCGATTGTGGTGTGCGCCCGGGCGAGCACGTCGGTGTCCTGATGGACACCCGCCCCAGCGCGCTGGTCGTGGTCGCGGCGCTGTCGCGGCTCGGCGCCGTCGGAGTCATGCTCGCGGCCGATGGCGACATCCGGGAGATGCTGCGGCTCGCGGACAGTTCGGTCGTCGTGACCGATCCGAGCCACCTCGACCAGGCCACGGGTGCCTGCGATCGCGTGCTGGTGTTGGGTGGTGGCAGCGGCGAGTCCCGGTCCATCGAGAGTGCCGACGGATCGTCCGTGATCGACATGGAGCTGATCGATCCGGCCGCCGTACGTCTGCCGTCGTGGTATCGCGCCGATCCGGGCCTGGCCGGCGACCTCGCATTCATCCTGTTCACCCGCACCGGCGACCAACTCGCACCGTGGCCCATCACCAACCACCGATTCGCGATGTCGGCCTTCGGCGCCGCGTCGGCTGCCGGGCTCACCGACCGCGACACCGTCTACTGTCTGCCCCCGTTGCACCACGCATCCGGCCTGCTCACCACTCTGGGTGCGACCGTGGTGGGCCGCTCCCGAATCGCCCTGTCCAACGGCGTCGACGCCGACACCTTCACCATGGAGGTGAACCGATACGGCATCACGGTGGTGTCCTATACGTGGACGATGATGCGTGACATCGTGCGCTCGGACGATTTCCAGATCAATCAGCACAACCCGATTCGCCTGTTCATGGGTTCGGGCATGCCGGTCGGACTCTGGGACGACGTCACCGAGAGTTTCCCGAGGGCCCGGGTGCTGGAGTTCTTCGCCACGGCGGACGGTTCGGCGATACTCGCGAACGTCTCCGCCAACAAGGCCGGTTCGATGGGACGCCCGCTACCGGAGACGAATCCGGTGGAGGTCGCGGCCTACGATCTCGAGAAGGATCGCCTGGTCATCGACGGTGCGGGGTTCGTCAAGAAAGCTGCGGTCGGCGAGCCCGGCCTGCTGCTGGCTCGGGCACGCCACCGTTTCGACACGTCGGCGACCGTGCTCCGCGATGTGTTCCTGCCGCACGATCGATGGGAGGTGTCCGGGCACCTGTTCGTCCGGGACGCCGACGACGACCTGTGGTTCCTCGGATCGCTCGAGAGCATCGTCCACACGACCGATGGCCCTGTCTTCGTGCCGCCGGTCGAGCAGATCCTTTCGCGGATGAGTTCTGTCGACCAGTCGGTGGCCTACGGGGTGGGTGCACCGGGCAGGCAGATCGCAGTCGCCGCCGTCACGCTGCGGCCGAACGCCAACGGCGACTCGCTGACGGTGACGCAACTGCGGATCGCGTTGGGTGAGCTCGCAGCCACGCAACGGCCGCACTTGGTCTGGGTCGCCGACGAGATCCCGGTCTCCGATGCGTATCGTCCCGTCGCACGGGGATTCGCGCGCCGCGGTCTGCCCAGGCCAGGGGCGAAGGTGTGGTATCGGGACAACGACGGGCGGTATCGCCGTTACACCAGGACAGCCGCCGCGACGATGGGCTGGTCGGCGGAGGCCGGCGCGGGCGGCGCGGCACCTGTCGCGGCCGGCAGATGACCGGAGCCCCGCGACCGCCCGGCACCAGGAACGGGGCACTACAGTTGTGAACCGACCACGCCGCACGACCGAGGGGACCAGCACAAGCGATGGCCACACGCGCCGAATCCATCGATCCGATCACTCGTGAGCGGTTGGTGTGCCCGCAGGACCACGGACCCCTGCTCGACGCGGGGGATGAGCTGTACAACCCGCGCCTGCGCGTGGCCTATCGCATCGACGAAGACGGCATTCCCGTGATGCTCGCGGACGAGGCGCGCGATGTCGATGATGCCGAGCACACTCGCCTGACCGGTGGTGCGACCGACGCCGATTAGCAGCGTCGACGTGGTCGTCACCAACCGCGATATGCCGGATGACAAGATCAAAGGGTGACAACCGACATGTCTACCGGTCCGACCACCGACATCCTGTCCGAACTCGAGTGGCGTGGCCTGATCGCCCAGTCGACTGATCTCGACGAACTGCGTGCGGAACTCGATCGGGGCTCGACCACGTTGTACGCGGGATTCGACCCGACCGCAGCGAGCCTTCATGCCGGTCACCTCGTACCTCTGCTGACGTTACGGCGGTTCCAGGAGGCGGGCCATCGCCCCATCGTGCTGGCCGGCGGCGCCACCGGTCTCATCGGCGACCCGCGCGACGTCGGGGAACGCACCATGAACACCACCGACACCGTTGCCGAGTGGGCCGCACGCATCGATTCCCAATTGCGGCGCTTCGTGCGCATCGACGATTCGGCGACCGGTGCGGTCGTGGTCAACAACATGGACTGGACCGGCGCGCTCTCGGCCATCGAGTTCCTGCGGGACATCGGCAAGCACTTCTCGATCAACGTGATGCTCGCCCGTGAGACGGTTCGCCGGCGACTGGAATCCGACGGCATCAGCTATACCGAGTTCAGCTACCTCCTGCTGCAGTCGAACGACTTCGTGCAGCTCCACCGCCGTCACGGCTGCACAGTGCAGATCGGCGGGTCGGATCAGTGGGGGAACATCGTCGGCGGTGTCGATCTCGCGCGTCGGATCGACGGTGCGACCCTGCACGCGATGACCGTTCCGCTGGTCACGTCGTCGGACGGCAAGAAGTTCGGCAAGTCCACCGGGGGCGGCAGCCTGTGGCTCGACCCGGAGCTGACCAGCCCATACGCCTGGTACCAGTACTTCGTGAACACGGCCGATGCCGATGTCGTGCGCTACCTCAAGTGGTTCACCTTCCTCGGTCGTGACGAGATCGCGGAACTCGAGAGGGCCACCGAGGAGACGCCACACCTGCGGATCGCGCAGAAGCGTCTCGCAGCGGAGATGACCACATTGATCCACGGTGAACAGCACACGCGGGCCGCCGAGCTGGCGAGCCAGGCGCTGTTCGGGCGCGCCGACCTCGCGGATCTCGACGAACAGACGCTGGCGGCTGCCGTGGGTGAGACCTCGGTCGCCGCCTACACGGATGTGTCTCCGACGATCGTCGAGCTCCTCGTGGACACCGGATTGTCGGACAGCAACAAGGCTGCACGCCGTACCATCGGAGAGGGCGGCGCCTATGTGAACAATGCGAAGGTCACCGATCCGGAGTGGCAGCCGACGACCTCGGATCTGCTGCACGGTCGCTGGCTGGTGATCCGGCGTGGAAAGAAGAGCTTCGCCGGCGCGACCGTAACGCTCTGACCAGGCGATTTGACGCGTTGTTCGCACCTGTGTAACTTAATCGACGCACCGCAGTGAGCAACTTCCCCGGGGCCGACAAGGACCCGGGCAGTGAAGGTGCCCGAACGTGAGTTCGGGACGACTCTGTGGGGCCAGCCCCGGTTCGAGAGATCGAAACGGGAGTTGCGGATCGGAGATCACTCCGGTACGCTGGAAGAGTTGCCCCGAAAGGGGGCAGCAAATCCAAACAGAACGTAAAGCTTGCTGGTGAGCGCCCTGTTACAGGGTGGTGCTGGTGGGTGTGTGTTCTTTGAGAACTCGATAGTGTGTTGATGGATTGTTTGATGCCATGTTTGGCATCGTGTGTCCAAGTTTTTTGGATATGAGATGTATTTTTTTGTGGCACCTGCCCGTGTGGGTGGGTGTTGCTAGTTTTTGTTTGGTCAGGTTTTTGTCTCTCTGGCTGAGATTGTGTTGAAAAGTGCTGGTTCGCCGGCTTTTTCGATAGGTTTTCATGGAGAGTTTGATCCTGGCTCAGGACGAACGCTGGCGGCGTGCTTAACACATGCAAGTCGAACGGAAAGGCCCTGCTTGCAGGGTACTCGAGTGGCGAACGGGTGAGTAACACGTGGGTGATCTGCCCTGCACTCTGGGATAAGCCTGGGAAACTGGGTCTAATACCGGATATGACCATGGGATGCATGTTCTGTGGTGGAAAGCTTTTGCGGTGTGGGATGGGCCCGCGGCCTATCAGCTTGTTGGTGGGGTAATGGCCTACCAAGGCGACGACGGGTAGCCGACCTGAGAGGGTGATCGGCCACACTGGGACTGAGACACGGCCCAGACTCCTACGGGAGGCAGCAGTGGGGAATATTGCACAATGGGCGCAAGCCTGATGCAGCGACGCCGCGTGAGGGATGACGGCCTTCGGGTTGTAAACCTCTTTCACCAGGGACGAAGCGTGAGTGACGGTACCTGGAGAAGAAGCACCGGCCAACTACGTGCCAGCAGCCGCGGTAATACGTAGGGTGCGAGCGTTGTCCGGAATTACTGGGCGTAAAGAGCTCGTAGGCGGTTTGTCGCGTCGTCTGTGAAATTCTGCAACTCAATTGCAGGCGTGCAGGCGATACGGGCAGACTTGAGTACTACAGGGGAGACTGGAATTCCTGGTGTAGCGGTGAAATGCGCAGATATCAGGAGGAACACCGGTGGCGAAGGCGGGTCTCTGGGTAGTAACTGACGCTGAGGAGCGAAAGCGTGGGTAGCGAACAGGATTAGATACCCTGGTAGTCCACGCCGTAAACGGTGGGTACTAGGTGTGGGTTCCTTTTCACGGGATCCGTGCCGTAGCTAACGCATTAAGTACCCCGCCTGGGGAGTACGGCCGCAAGGCTAAAACTCAAAGGAATTGACGGGGGCCCGCACAAGCGGCGGAGCATGTGGATTAATTCGATGCAACGCGAAGAACCTTACCTGGGTTTGACATACACCAGACGCAGCCAGAGATGGTTGTTCCCTTGTGGTTGGTGTACAGGTGGTGCATGGCTGTCGTCAGCTCGTGTCGTGAGATGTTGGGTTAAGTCCCGCAACGAGCGCAACCCTTGTTCTGTATTGCCAGCACGTGATGGTGGGGACTTGCAGGAGACTGCCGGGGTCAACTCGGAGGAAGGTGGGGATGACGTCAAGTCATCATGCCCCTTATGTCCAGGGCTTCACACATGCTACAATGGCCGGTACAGAGGGCTGCGATACCGTGAGGTGGAGCGAATCCCTTAAAGCCGGTCTCAGTTCGGATCGGGGTCTGCAACTCGACCCCGTGAAGTCGGAGTCGCTAGTAATCGCAGATCAGCAACGCTGCGGTGAATACGTTCCCGGGCCTTGTACACACCGCCCGTCACGTCATGAAAGTCGGTAACACCCGAAGCCGGTGGCCTAACCCTTGTGGAGGGAGCCGTCGAAGGTGGGATCGGCGATTGGGACGAAGTCGTAACAAGGTAGCCGTACCGGAAGGTGCGGCTGGATCACCTCCTTTCTAAGGAGCACACAACATCACCCATTTCTGCCGGCATGTGTCCGTGCGGTGGGTGTGTGTTCGAGGGTGAAACATCAAACAGATCTGTTCTGCCGGCCTGTCTGGGTTGGTGGGGTGGGTGGCTGTTCACTGTGAGGTGGGTGGCGTTGTCAGCACACTATCGGGGTTCTGAGGGAACACACGTTTCTTCTGGGCCTGTCATTGCGCAGCCTTGGTGAGGTGTCCTGTGGTGGGGCATACAGAGGTGTGTGGGTGGTGGGTGTGTGTTGTTTGAGAAGTGCATAGTGGATGCGAGCATCTTTATTTTGCAATGCATATTGAATCAATAGTTTTTGGTTTGTGTGTTTTGTTCGAGTTTGTTGTGTGATGTCTACATTCGTGGGGGGTGTTGTTCCTTGTGTGTCTCCTGTTGGGGGTGCATGGGGGGCGGAGCCCCTGTGGGTGTAGGTGTTGTTGTAAGTGTTTAAGGGCGTTCGGTGGATGCCTTGGTACCAGGAGCCGATGAAGGACGTGGTAGGCCGCGATAGTCCTCGGGGAGTTGTCAAACGAGCTGTGATCCGAGGGTGTCCGAATGGGGAAACCCAGCACGAGTGATGTCGTGTTACCACCAGCTGAATGTATAGGCTGTGTGGGGGGAACGTGGGGAAGTGAAACATCTCAGTACCCATAGGAAGAGAAAACAATTGTGATTCCGTGAGTAGTGGCGAGCGAAAGCGGAGGAGGCTAAACCATGCGCATGTGATACCGGGTAGGGGTTGTGTGTGTGGTGTTGTGGGGTTCATCTTCTCAGATCTACCTGTCTGGGCGTGAGTGATAAAGCTGTGGGTTAGGTGAAGTGGCCTGGAATGGTCTGCCGTAGTCGGTGAGAGTCCGGTAGCTGAAAACCTGTGGTCTTGCGTGATGTTCTCCCAAGTAGCAGCGGGCTCGTGGAATCTGCTGTGAATCTGCCGGGACCACCCGGTAAGCCTGAATACTTCCTGGTGACCGATAGCGGACTAGTACCGTGAGGGAAAGGTGAAAAGTACCCCGGGAGGGGAGTGAAATAGTACCTGAAACCGGACGCTTACAATCCGTCAAAGCCTGCGAGTCGTTTGGTCGGCTGTGGGTGATGGCGTGCCTTTTGAAGAATGAGCCTGCGAGTTAGTGCTCGGTGGCGAGGTTAACCCGTGTGGGGTAGCCGTAGCGAAAGCGAGTCTGAATAGGGCGTGGAGTCGCCGGGTCTAGACCCGAAGCGGAGTGATCTACCCATGGCCAGGGTGAAGCGTCGGTAAGACGTCGTGGAGGCCCGAACCCACTTCAGTTGAAAATGGAGGGGATGAGTTGTGGGTAGGGGTGAAAGGCCAATCAAACTCCGTGATAGCTGGTTCTCCCCGAAATGCATTTAGGTGCAGCGTCACATGTTTCTTACTGGAGGTAGAGCTACTGGATGGCCGATGGGCCCTACTAGGTTACTGACGTCAGCCAAACTCCGAATGCCGGTAAGTGAGAGTGTGGCAGTGAGACTGCGGGCGATAAGGTTCGTAGTCGAGAGGGAAACAGCCCAGATCGCCGGCTAAGGCCCCTAAGCGTGTACTAAGTGGAAAAGGATGTGGGGTCGCGAAGACAACCAGGAGGTTGGCTTAGAAGCAGCCACCCTTGAAAGAGTGCGTAATAGCTCACTGGTCAAGTGATCCTGCGCCGACAATGTAGCGGGGCTCAAGTACACCGCCGAAGCCGCGACACTCACACAAGTCATTCTCTTCGCCTTGCGGGGTGGGGAGCAGTGGTGTGGGTGGGTAGGGGAGCGTCCTGCATCCCTGGAAGCCACAGCGTGAGCTAGTGGTGGAGGGTGTGGGAGTGAGAATGCAGGCATGAGTAGCGAAAGCAGAGTGAGAAACTCTGCCGCCGGATGACCAAGGGTTCCTGGGCCAGGCTAATCCGCCCAGGGTGAGTCGGGACCTAAGGCGAGGCCGACAGGCGTAGTCGATGGACAACGGGTTGATATTCCCGTACCCGTGTACAGGCGTCCATGCTGAATCAGTTGTACTAACCATCCAAAACCAGATGGATCACCTTCGGGTGACCGGATGGGGCTGCATGGGACCTCGGCTGGTAGTAGGCAAGCGATGGGGTGACGCAGGAAGGTAGTGGGGCCAGTCAGTGGTAATACTGGTGTAAGCCTGTAGGGAGTGTGGTAGGTAAATCCGTCACACATATATCCTGAGAGGTGATGCGTAGCCGTTGCGGCGAAATCCATGATCCTATGCTGCCGAGAAAAGCCTCTAGCGAGTTGGTACACGGCCCGTACCCCAAACCAACACAGGTGGTCAGGTAGAGAATACTAAGGCGATCGAGAGAACTGTGGTTAAGGAACTCGGCAAAATGCCCCCGTAACTTCGGGAGAAGGGGGACCCATCCCGGTGACCGTCCTTGCGGCGTGAGCTGGTGTGGGTCGCAGAGACCAGAGAGAAGCGACTGTTTACTAAAAACACAGGTCCGTGCGAAGTCGTAAGACGATGTATACGGACTGACGCCTGCCCGGTGCTGGAAGGTTAAGAGGACCGGTTAATGCCCTTCGGGGTGTGAAGCTGAGAATTTAAGCCCCAGTAAACGGCGGTGGTAACTATAACCATCCTAAGGTAGCGAAATTCCTTGTCGGGTAAGTTCCGACCTGCACGAATGGCGTAACGACTTCTCTGCTGTCTCAACCACAGACTCGGCGAAATTGCAGTACGAGTAAAGATGCTCGTTACGCGCGGCAGGACGAAAAGACCCCGGGACCTTCACTATAGCTTGGTATTGGTGTTCGGTTCGGTTTGTGTAGGATAGGTGGGAGACTGTGAAGCGGCCACGCCAGTGGTTGTGGAGTCGTTGTTGAAATACCACTCTGATCGTATTGGACTTCTAACCTCGGACCCTGATCGGGTTCAGGGACAGTGCCTGGTGGGTAGTTTAACTGGGGCGGTTGCCTCCCAAAATGTAACGGAGGCGCCCAAAGGTTCCCTCAGCCTGGTTGGCAATCAGGTGTTGAGTGTAAGTGCACAAGGGAGCTTGACTGTGAGACGTACATGTCGAGCAGGGACGAAAGTCGGGACTAGTGATCCGGCACCAACGTGTGGAAGTGGTGTCGCTCAACGGATAAAAGGTACCCCGGGGATAACAGGCTGATCTTCCCCAAGAGTCCATATCGACGGGATGGTTTGGCACCTCGATGTCGGCTCGTCGCATCCTGGGGCTGGAGTAGGTCCCAAGGGTTGGGCTGTTCGCCCATTAAAGCGGCACGCGAGCTGGGTTTAGAACGTCGTGAGACAGTTCGGTCTCTATCCGCCGCGCGCGTCAGAAACTTGAGGAAACCTGTCCCTAGTACGAGAGGACCGGGACGGACGAACCTCTGGTGTGCCAGTTGTCCCGCCAGGGGCATCGCTGGTTAGCTACGTTCGGAAGGGATAACCGCTGAAAGCATCTAAGCGGGAAGCCTGTTCCAAGATGAGGTTTCTCACCCCCTCGAGGGGGTAAGGCCCCCCACAGACCATGGGGTTGATAGGCCAGAACTGGAAGCACAGCAATGTGTGTAGGTGACTGGTACTAATCGGCCGAGGACTTACAACAACACTTATCACCGATAAGTACTGATAGAGCTCTGCTCGCATCCACTATGACACTTCTGAAACAACACGCACGGGGGCTCCGCCCCTCGTGAACCCATCAACCAGTGGTAACCATTGGTTGATGGTGGTTCACACAAGATAAACAAACACTGCGTGTGTTTCACAATGTTTCGGCGGCCATAGCGGAGGGGAAACGCCCGGTCCCATTCCGAACCCGGAAGCTAAGCCCTCCAGCGCCAATGGTACTGCACCCTAACCAGTGTGGGAGAGTAGGACACCGCCGAACACAACTTGGACAACGGCCCTGTATTCGAGATTCCTCGAATGCGGGGCCGTTGGCATGCCACCGGCATGGTGCCGCACCCGGATCTCTCGACACCGGGTCTGCAGCACAGCCGGCGGCCGATTATCCGACGTCCGTCCCGCTGCGAGGCATAGATTGGCTGCTATGAATGACCGTGACCGCGCTCCCCGACGAGAGGGTGCTCCGCGCCGCGATGGACAGCGCCGCGACAGCGGCCCACGCCGCGACGGAAACGCAGGCCGTGCACATCGTCCGTCCCGCGGAACCGGTTCGGCAGGTCGTCCGGATGAGCCGGCGTTGCCGAACGACGTGGCTGCCTCGGACCTCGACTCCGATGTACGACGCGACCTGCTGACGCTGGACAAGACCAATGCAGAGAATGTGGCGCGCCATCTGGTGATGGTCACGCGCCTGCTCGACGACGATCCGGCAGCCGCGCTCGAACACGCGCGCGCAGCGCGTCGCCGCGCCGGACGGGTTGGCGTGGTCCGCGAGACCATGGGCATCGCCGCATACAACGCCGGTGAGTGGCAGGAGGCGGTGTCGGAGCTGCGGGCGGCCCGGCGGATCACCGGCAACACCGGATTGCTGCCGCTGATCGCCGACGCGGAGCGCGGATTGGGACGACCGGCCCGTGCCATCGAACTCGCACGCAGCGACGACGGTCGTACCCTGTCGGGCGAAGAGGCGACCGAGATGCGGATTGTCGAGTCCGGAGCCCGCATCGACCTCGGCGAGCCCGAGAAAGCCGTCGTGACACTGCAATCCGACGATCTGACGCCCGGTCGTACCGGCACCACGCCTGCTCGTCTTTTCTATGCCTATGCCTCCGCGCTGCTGGCGGCGGGCCGAACCGACGACGCGATCACATGGTTCATGAACGCGGCCTCTGCCGATGTCGAGGATGTCACGGACGCCGAGCTCCGCTTGGTGGAACTGACCGACGAGTCGTACTCGGACGCGGAGTCGGCAGTGCCGGTGGATGACGAAGCAGGGGCGGGTGAGTCCTTCGACGCTGGTGTGGCTTCCGCTCCGGTGCCGTCGGCGCCGACGACGGTGCCGGGGCCGAGCACGGGGCCGGCCCCGGAGGCGACGCACGACGAGGCGACCATCACGGCTTCGAACATGATCGATGATTCCGCGGTGGAGTCCCCCGCGGTGGACGACCCCGCCGTCGGGGATCTCCCGGTCGACACCGGCACCGCGGGTGTTCCGGTCGACAAGGCCGCGGCAGAGACACCTTTACCAGCCGATGTACCAGCCGATGTACCAGCCGAGGTACCGGCTGAGCCGGCCGAGTCCGACAACGCGGTCTCGGCGCCGGTACGTGCCCTCGCGACCCGATACGATGCACTGCTGCTCGATCTGGACGGAACGGTGTACGCCGGTAAGCATGCTCTTCCGGGAGCACGTGAAGCGCTCGAATCCGTCAGCACCGCACGCTACTTCGTCACCAACAACGCGAGCCGGCGTCCTGCCGAGGTCGTGGCGCACCTGGTGGAACTGGGCTTCGCCGCGACTGTCGATCAGGTGATCACGAGTGCACAGTCGGCCGCGAGGTTGCTCGCCGAGCACCTGGCCCCCGGTTCGCGGGCCCTGGTCATCGGGACGGACGGACTTGCCCAGGAGGTGCGTGAGGTGGGTATCGGAGTGACCCGCAGTGCCGACGACCGACCCGCTGCGGTCATCCAGGGGCATTCCCCCGATACCGGCTGGGCGCAGCTGTCGGAGGCCGCCCTGGCCATCAACGCCGGTGCCCTGTGGATCGCCTGCAACACCGACGCGACCCTCCCTTCCGAGCGGGGGGTCCTGGTGGGCAACGGCTCGATGGTCGCCGCGGTTGCCAACGCGACCGGCAAGACGCCCCTCGTCGCGGGCAAACCTGCCGCGCCGCTGATGGCGGATGCGATCGCGCGCAGCCGTGCGTCGCGGCCTCTTGTGGTCGGTGACCGCCTCGACACCGATATCGAGGGTGCGCATTCGGTCGGCGTCGACAGCGCATTGGTGCTCACCGGGGTCAGCTCCGCGTTGGACCTCCTGACCGCGCCACCCGAGCAGCGGCCGACATTCGTGATCGGTGATCTCGCCGGTTTGCAGTCGTTCGACGCCGACGTCGTTCGCGTCGGTGACCACGACGGCTGGCGAATCGTTGTCGACGGGACCACCGCCACCGTTCACGCCGATGGCGAGCCGCGGCCGGAGAGTCTCGTCCCGGCACTGGCCGCAGCAGTGTGGCAAGAGCTCGACGACGCCGGTTTCGATCCCGCAGATCTCGTGGTGACCAGTCCGGACCCAGAAGTCCGTCGCGTTCTCGAGTCGGTCGGCGTGACGCCGGTGCGCTAGCGTTGGTGGCACCATGACCGAATCGGGCCGCCCAGACCAGAACATGCCGGCATCCACGAGACCGGTCCCGGGCCCACCGCGTCCGGGCCCGCATCTGATGCCGCGCGCGACGGGATCGGCGGGGTCGGATGACGCCCAGCGGATTCCCGGGGCCGACATCGACCCCGCGACGGTCGGCGATGCGGTGTCCGAACTGCTCGGGCAGGTCGACGAGGTGCGGCGATCGGCCGGCGACGAGTTCGACCTGGGGTCGCTGGCACGTCAGACCGAACTCCTCGAGCGTGCCCATGAGGTGTTGACGAGCGCCTTGGAAGACGTCGATCCACGGTGAAGGGCTGAGAGGTGGCCCCGCGAGCACGACTCGATGCCGAACTCGTCCGTCGTGGCCTGGCCCGATCCCGTGAACAGGCCCGCACACTCATCGCCGACGGACACGTCAAGATCAACGGAGTCGTGGCGGCGAAACCGGCGACGAACGTGGCCCGCGACACGCCGATCGTCGTCGTGGACGATCTGGGGGAGAACTGGGCGTCGCGGGGCGCCCACAAGCTGCTCGGGGCGCTGGAGGAGTTCGAGCCGGCAGGGCTGAGTGTGGGCGGACGGCGTTGCCTGGATGCCGGCGCCTCGACCGGAGGATTCACCGACGTTCTACTCAAGCGCGCGGCCACCGAGGTGGTCGCCGTCGACGTCGGGTACGGACAACTGGTGTGGCGCCTCCAGAACGACCCACGGGTGAGCGTGCACGACCGTACCAATGTTCGGCATCTCGCTTCCGATGCCATCGGTGGTGAGGTCGATCTGGTCGTAGCGGACCTCTCATTCATCTCATTGGCGCTGGTGCTGCCCGCGCTGGCCCGGTGTGTGCGGGTCGGAGGTGATCTGCTTCCGATGGTCAAACCGCAGTTCGAGGTCGGCAAGGACCGCGTCGGCTCGGGGGGTGTGGTCCGCGACCCTCGACAACGCGTCGACGCCGTGCTCGGCGTCGCCCGCGCGGCCGGACGGCTCGGCCTCGAGACCCGCGGGGTGGTCGCGAGTCCGCTTCCCGGCCCATCGGGCAACGTCGAATACTTCCTGTGGCTACGCAAGGAACGCGTGGTCAGCGTGACCACGAACAATCCGTGGGCGTCCACCGACGCCGACCGGCCCGACGAGGAGACGTCGAGGCCGGATAGGGTCGAACATCGAACGGACACGACGGGTGGTGTCGATGATGCCGCCACCGTCTCGGGGACATCCGATGACCCGGCGCTGATCGAGATGATCACACGGGCCGTCGAGAACGGGCCTCGCTGACAGACGAAGGGACCATAGTGGCCAACGATGCTGTCGCCGATCCGGCAGGCCATCGGGAGTTTCTCGTGGTCGCCCACACCGGACGTGAGATCGTCACGAAGACAATGGATGCCATCGCGCGCCATTGTGCGGCGGCCGGGGTGAAGCTGCGCGTCGTCGACTACGACACGAAGGCGCACGAGTCCGCGCTCGATGCGGGGTCGTCACACGGTCCGACGAGGTCGGCCGGCCATCCGGTCGATCCGGACCACCTGCGCAGTATCGGCGCTGCCGTCGAAGTGGCCTCACCGGTGCCGGCCTCGGCCGAGGGCTGTGAGGTGGTCATCGTTCTCGGTGGCGACGGTACCTTCCTGCGCGCTGCCGAGCTCGCGTACCCGGCAGAGGTTCCAGTTCTCGGTATCAACATGGGACACATCGGCTTTCTCGCCGAGGCCGAGGCCAACCGGCTCGATTCGGTCATGCAACAGCTGATCGCCGGCGACTATCGGGTGGAGCCCCGGATGACGCTGGACGTCACGGTGATCGATCCGGCTCGGCCGGGCGATCCGGTGCTGCGCAGCTGGGCGCTGAACGAGGTGGCGATACTCAACCGCACCAACAGCGGAGTTCTCGAACTCGTCACCGAGGTCGATGGGAGGCCCGTGTCCGCGTTCGGTGCCGACGGCGTGCTGGTGGCCACGCCCACCGGATCGACGGCTTACGCGTTCTCTGCGGGCGGGCCGGTGATGTGGCCGGACCTCGAGGCGATTCTGGTGGTGCCGAGCAACGCCCACGCGCTGTTCGCCCGGCCATTGGTCACCAGTCCGGCCTCGCGGGTGGCGGTCGAGGTGGATCGACGCGGTCGGCCGGGTGTGGCGCTCTGTGACGGACGCCGCAAGTTCGACGTGTCCGCGGGGGCCCGCGTCGAAGTCGTCCGCAGTGAACGATCGGTGCTGTGGGTCCGGATCGATTCGGAGCCCTTCACCGACCGGTTGGTGACCAAGTTCGATCTACCCGTGACGGGTTGGCGGGGGAGGCAGGTCTGACGTGCTGGAAGAACTGTCCATCGAGGGCCTGGGTGTCATCGCGCAGGCATCCGCGCAGTTCCATCCCGGTTTCACCGCTCTGACGGGTGAGACCGGCGCGGGAAAGACCATGATCGTCACCAGCCTGCACCTGTTGTCGGGTGCCCGGGCCGATGCGACGCGTGTGCGGTCCGGTGACGCGAAGGCGACCGTCGAGGGTCGTTTCCGGCTCGTCGATCACGGTGGGTCGCCCGACGACGCGCACGCCGACCCGGTCATCGCCGAGATTCTGGAATCGGCGGGCGCCGACGTCGACGACGACGGCACGGTGATCGCGGTGCGCTCGGTCAGTTCGGATGGCCGATCCCGTGCGCACCTCGGCGGACGTTCCGTCCCGGTCGGGGTCATGGGCCGATTGACCAACCACCTGTTGACCGTGCACGGACAGAACGATCAGCTTCGCCTGATCAAACCCGAACACCAACGGGCCGCGCTCGACGCATTCGCCGGCGGGTCGGTGGCGACCGCGGTCGATGCCTACCGGAAGGCACGCGACGAATGGATCGCGCTGCTCGATGAACTCGACGCGAGGCGGACCAACCATCGGGAACTCGCGCAGGAAGCCGATCGGCTCCGGTTCGGCGTCGATGAGATCGCCGCGGTCGATCCGCAGCCCGGCGAGGACTCCGACCTCGCGGCGACGATCCGAAGGCTGACCGACCTGGAGAGCATCCGTGCCGCCGGTGCGCAGTCTCACCAGATCATCGCCGGAGACGACGGCTCGGTCATCGACGGACTCGGACAGGTACGCAGCACGCTGGAGACGACGAGCGACGAGACCCTGCGGGAACTGCTGCCCAGGGTGGCCGAGGCGCTGACGGTCATCACCGACGTCGGGGAGGAACTGACCTCGTTCCTCGGCGACCTCCCGGCCGATGCCGAGGAACTCGACAAGCTGCTCAACCGGCAGGCCGAACTCAAGGCACTGGTCCGCAAGTATGCCCCCGACATCGACGGTGTCATCGCCTGGCGCCAGGCGGCCGAGGTCCGATTGGCCGAGATCGACGATCCGCAGCGATCGGTGACCGAGTTGGAGAACGCCGCGGCCGCCGCTCAGGCGAAGGTGGTCGACGCGGCAACAAAACTCCGCAAACGACGCCGCAGCGCGGCGAAGTCGATGGCGACCAAGGTCTCGGCCGAACTCGCCGGCCTCGCGATGGGCGACGCCGCGTTGGCTGTCGACGTCGGGCTCGATCCGGCCGCCGACGACGACCGGCTGGCCATCGACCTGGAGGATGGCCGGGCGCATTCCGGCGCGAGCGGCGCGGATCGGGTCGAGTTCGCTCTGGTGGCGCACAAGGGTGCGACGCCGCTGCCGATTGCGCGCTCCGCCTCCGGCGGTGAGCTGTCCCGCGTGATGTTGGCCATGGAGGTCGTTCTGGCCGCCCCGACAAGCGGATCGGTGATGGTGTTCGACGAGGTCGATGCCGGCGTCGGCGGACGGGCCGCGGTCGAGATCGGCAGGCGCCTGGCGCGGCTGGCGCGCGCACACCAGGTGATCGTCGTGACCCACCTGCCACAGGTCGCGGCATTCGCCGACAACCACCTCGTGATCGGGAAGAGCGCAGCCGCCACCAAGAACCGCCCGCACACCAGCACCGTTCGTACCCTCGACCGCGACGAACGCGTGGCGGAACTCGCGCGAATGCTGGCCGGACTCGGGGACTCGGACACCGGTCGGGCCCACGCCGAGGAGCTGCTCGCGACCGCAGAAGCCGAGCGGACGTAGAACCCGGTGGTGCGTCTCGCACCGACGTTGTTACTGATGTGACAAAAGTTGCAGTTGTTACGGCGCGCCTCCGCGCGTTGAGGACTCCGCGCGTCAATCATGGGCGTCATGAAGATGCCTGCCCTGCTCGCCCGCACGACGAATGAACTCCCTGGCGTCACCGGAATAGCCAGGATAGACAAGAACACTCGGCGTCTGCTGGATCGCGTCGGTCCGGGGGACATCGCGATCCTCGACGAGATCGACCTCGACCGGGTGACCGCCGATGCGCTGGTGCAGGCCAACGTCGTCGCCGTGGTCAACGCGTCGCAGTCGATCTCCGGCCGATACCCCAACCTCGGGCCGGAGGTCCTCGTCGCGTCAGGCATCGTCCTGCTCGACAACGTCGGGGACGAGGTCTTCAAGCGGGTGAAGGACGGTGCCAAGCTTCGCATCGACAACAACCGGCTCTACGTCGGCGAACGTCGGCTCGCGCTCGGCACCGAGCTCGAGGAGCGCGACATCGCGGACATGATGATCGAGGCCAAGACCGGCCTCGTCGATCATCTGGAAGCCTTCTCCGGCAACACGATCGAGTTCATCCGCAGTGAATCCCCGTTGCTCATCGACGGAGTCGGTGTACCCGACATCGATGTCGACCTCGCCGGACGTCACGTGGTGATCGTCGCCGACGGACCGGACCGGGCGACCGATCTGCGGGCCCTCAAACCGTTCATCAAGGAGTACTCGCCGGTGCTGGTCGGTGTCGGAGCAGGCGCCGACACCCTCATGAAGGCCGGTCACAAGCCCGCGCTCATCGTCGGCGACCCCGAGGAGATGAAGACGGCGACGCTCAAATCAGGGGCGCAACTGGTACTTCCGGCCGACACCGACGGGCATGCCACCGGGCTGGCCCGCATCCAGGACCTCGGGATCGGCGCGACCACCTTTCCCGCCGCCGGCTCGGCCGCCGATCTGGCGCTGCTGCTCACCGACTATCACGGTGCCGACCTCATCGTGACCGTCGGATACGGCGGCACGCTCGACGACTTCTTCGACCGGTCACGCCGGGAGAGCAACCCGTCGACCTTCCTCACCCGACTGAAGGTCGGGCCGAAACTGGTGGACGCCAAGGCGGTCGCCACGCTGTACCGCAGTCGCGTGTCCGGGGCGGCGATCGCGTGCGTCATCCTCGCGGCTCTGATCGCAGTGATCGCGGCCGTCCTGCTGTCCAACATGGGCCCCGACGTCATCGACTGGGCTCGGGCGCAATACCACCAGGCGGTCGAGTGGGCCCAGGGTGTGTGGAACAGGTAGTAGATGATCTCGCTTCGGCAACATGCGATCTCACTCGTCGCGGTCTTCCTGGCCCTGGCGGTGGGTCTCTTCCTGGGCTCGGGCTTCGTGGGTGAACGCGTCAACTCGATCACCGGGACCTCCCGCGATCGGATCGGCGACCTCGAGTCCCAGCGCGACCAGCTCAACGCGCAGCTGAACGCTGCCAACAGTTTCGGTGCAGCGGTCGCGCCACGGCTGATCGCCGGCACATTGAAGGGCCAATCGGTGCTGGTGGTCACTGCCCCCAATGCCGCCGACGCCGACGTCGATGCCGTCAAGGAGTCGATCTCGGCCGCCGGCGCCCGGTTCGCCGGACAGATCGGGATGACCGACGACCTGGTCCGCGACCAGAATGCGGAACAGCTGCGCACGATCGTCGATCAGACCATCCCGCCCGGTGCCACGCTCCGTGCGGAGCTGACCGATTCCGGTGGACGGGTCGGTGACCTCCTCGGTGCGCTGCTGTTGCATCCCGACGGGCGGTCGGCCGCCTCTGCCGGCGATGTGCGACTCGGCCTCCAGGCACTGCGTGAGGGTGGCTTCATCAATGCTGCCGACAACGCCCTGTCGACGGCAGATCTCGTGGTCGTGGTCACCGGGGATGCGCTCGGCGACGACTCCGGCGCCCAGGGTCAGCTGATGGCACGGATGGCCGGCGCCCTGGCCGCCCGCGCACAGGGTGGCGTGCTCGTGGGGCGGGCCGGCTCGGCGACCGGCGGCTCGCCGATCGCGGTGGTGCGCTCGGATCCCTCGCTCGGCAACGCCGTGTCCACCGTCGACAACGTGGATCAGCAGACGGGGCTGATCACGACCGTGCTGGCGCTGGCGCAGGAGGCCGACGGCAAGACCGCCGCCTATGGCACGGGTCCCGGCGCACGTGCGATCACCGTCGGCGCCGAACCGGCCACCTGATCCGGGCGGCCGGCGCCGAGGGTGGCGGTGTGGCGGCGGTCGAACGGCGCGGGAGGTGTTACCCTGTAGTCCCGTAGGTAATCAGGGTTTTTGGCCTGTTTCGGCCGACGGGAGACGCATTGCGACCACTTCGCCACGTGCACGACACCAAACACATCTTTGTGACGGGCGGTGTTGCGTCGTCCCTGGGCAAGGGATTGACGGCATCGAGCCTCGGCCAGCTTCTCACCTCGCGCGGCCTCCGGGTCACGATGCAGAAGCTCGACCCGTATCTGAATGTGGATCCGGGCACCATGAATCCGTTCCAGCACGGCGAGGTTTTCGTCACCGAGGACGGTGCCGAAACCGACCTCGACGTCGGACACTACGAGCGGTTTCTGGACCGCAATCTCTCCCAGTCGGCGAATGTGACCACCGGGCAGGTGTATTCGTCGGTGATCGCCAAGGAGCGTCGAGGCGAGTATCTCGGGGAGACGGTCCAGGTGATCCCGCACATCACCGACGAACTTAAGTCCCGGGTGCTGGCCATGCGCGAGCCGGGTTCCGACGGTGAGGCCCCCGATGTGGTCATCACCGAGATCGGCGGCACCGTCGGTGACATCGAGTCGCAGCCGTTCATCGAGGCCGCACGCCAGATCCGCCACGACGTCGGCCGGGACAATGTGTTCTTCCTGCACGTGTCCTTGGTCCCGTACCTGGCGCCGTCGGGCGAGCTGAAGACGAAACCGACCCAACACTCGGTGGCGGCGCTGCGCAACGTCGGCATCCAACCGGACGCACTGATCCTGCGGTGCGATCGTGATGTCCCGGAGGGCCTGAAGAACAAGATCGCGCTCATGTGCGATGTCGAGCTCGAGGGCGTCATCTCCACCCCGGACGCACCGTCGATCTACGACATCCCGAAAGTCCTGCACCGCGAGCAACTCGACGCGTACGTGGTGCGCAAGCTCGGCCTGCCGTTCCGTGATGTCGACTGGACCGAGTGGGGCGAGCTGCTCAAGCGGGTGCACGATCCCCGCGAGACGGTGACAGTGGCGCTCGTCGGTAAGTACGTCGACCTGCCGGACGCCTATCTGTCGGTCACCGAGGCGATCCGGGCCGGCGGTTTCGCCTGGAAGGCGCGCACCGAGATCAAGTGGGTCCCGTCGGACGAATGCTCGACCCTCGAGGGCGCTCAGGCAGCACTCGCCGATGCGCATGCGGTTCTGATTCCCGGAGGCTTCGGCATCCGCGGGATCGAGGGCAAGGTCGGTGCGATCGCGTACGCACGCAAGCGGGGTATCCCGCTGCTCGGACTGTGTCTCGGTCTGCAATGCGTCGTGATCGAGGCGGCCCGTGCCGCCGGTCTCGACGATGCGAGCTCCACCGAGTTCGACCCGGACACCCCCTATCCGGTGATCTCGACGATGGCCGACCAGACGGAGGTGGTCGCCGGAGAGGCCGACCTGGGCGGCACCATGCGGCTCGGCGCCTACCCGGCCACGCTGGAACGCGGCAGTGTCGTCGCGGCGGCCTACGGGACGACCGACGTGTCCGAACGCCACCGTCACCGCTTCGAGGTCAACAACGCCTACCGCGACAAGATCGCGGCCTCCGGTCTGGTCTTCTCGGGCACATCGCCGGACGGACACCTCGTCGAGTTCGTCGAGTATCCGACGTCGGTGCATCCGTTCCTGGTCGCCACCCAGGCCCATCCGGAACTGAAGAGCCGGCCGACGCGCCCACACCCGCTGTTCCGTGCGTTGATCGAGGCGGCGCTGAAGTACAAAGCCGCCGAGCGACTTCCCGTCGATCTCGGTGACTACGAGCGGCATCTTCCCGACGGCGAGGACGCGATCGACGACGAGGAACGTGGCGCTTGAGCGGACCGGAACCCGACCGGGAATCCGACGGTCACACCCAGACCGGACGCCACGACTTCGCGGTCCGCTCCACCACAACCGTCTACGACGGCGCGATCCTGACTCTGCGTGTCGACGAGGTCGAGATGCCGAGCGGCCGGGTCGCCGAGCGTGAGGTCGTCGAGCATTTCGGTGCGGTCGCGGTCGTCGCGCGCGACGAGGGCGGCAGGATCGCGATGGTGCGGCAATATCGCCATCCGATCGGTCGCCGGCTGCTCGAGTTGCCGGCCGGGTTGCTCGACGCCGGACCCGATGAGAGGCCTCTGGACGCTGCGCAACGCGAGCTGGCCGAAGAGGTGGACCTCGCCGCCGAGCGCTGGCACGTCCTGGTGGACCTCGCGCTGTCCCCGGGATTCACCGACGAGGCGTTGCGGCTCTATCTCGCCGAAGGACTCCGGTCGCTCGATGCGGCCGAACGCCACGACGAGGAGGCCGACATGTCGGTCGAGTGGCTTGCACTCGACGACGCGGTCGGCCGGGTTCTCGCCGGTGAGATCGTGAACGCCACGAGCGTCGCCGGGATCCTCGCGGTCGCGGCGGCCGACGCCCGCGGCTCCGACCTGCGTGCGGTGACCGCGACCTGGACCGACGAGCCGACGGCGCTGCGCGCCCGCCGCTCGCACCGATGACCGGCCACGCCGTGTCCGCCGAGAGCCCGGCGGAGCAGGTGACGCGATACCTCGATCACCTCACGGTCGAGCGCGGCGCCGCCGTCAACACGGTCAGCTCGTACCGACGAGACCTCGACCGATATGAGCAGTATCTGGTCACCCGCGGCATCGATGACCTTCGCGCGGTGACCGAGGAGGACGTGCGGGAGTTCCTCGTCGAACTTCGCCGCGGTGATCCCGACGTCGACGTCTCGCCGCTCGCCGACAGCTCGATCGCGCGAACTCTGGTGGCGGTCAGAGGTTTTCACAAGTTCGCCGCGGCCGAGGGGATCGTCGGGGTCGACGTCGCACGGGCAGTCAGTCCGCCACGGCCGGCGCGGAGACTCCCGAAGTCGCTGCCGGTCGACGAGGTGCTCGCGATCCTCGAGTCCGCCGGCACCGCCGATCATCCCCGTGCCCTGCGAGATCGGGCGCTGCTCGAGCTGCTCTACAGCTGTGGCGCGCGCATCTCGGAGGCGATCGCGCTCGATGTCGACGACATCGACACCGACACCCGCGCGGTGCGCTTGCGCGGTAAGGGCGGGAAGGAACGGGTCGTCCCCGTGGGCGGTCCGGCGATCGACGCACTGGAGGCGTACCTGGTACGCGGTCGCCCGGCACTCGTCCATCGCGCCGTTCCTGCCCTGTTCCTCAACGCCCGCGGCGGCCGACTGTCGCGGCAGAGCGCTTGGCAGGTGCTGGTCGATGCGGCGCAGCGCGCCGGGCTCGACAAGAAGGTGTCGCCGCACACCCTGCGTCACAGCTTCGCCACCCACCTGCTCGACGGGGGCGCGGATGTGCGCGTGGTGCAGGAACTGCTGGGCCACGCATCGGTGACGACCACGCAGGTGTACACGTTGGTGACGGTCAACACCATGCGCGAGGTCTATTCCACGGCGCATCCGCGCGCCCGGTGATCATGACGGCGGACGTCCGGCCGCGGCGTGTCGGCGATGCTCCGCAGCTTCGGGCATCGGACCCACTAGGCTGGGACCAGCGTTTCGCGGTCGGGATCATCAGCATCGGTCGACGATTCACACGACGGAGAGGAGCGGCGGACACGTGAGCACCCCGGGGGCACCGCGGTCTGCCGCCGACGCGCAGTACCGGATCCCGGTCTCGACGTCACATGACGCGGACGAGGACACCGAGCACGAGAACGAGATCGGCCCCACCGGCCGTCCGTACCGCGATATCCCTGAACCCCGGCCGCTCGATCGGCATGGCCCGGCCACGGTCGTCGCGGTCTGTAATCAGAAAGGTGGCGTCGGCAAGACGACGTCGACCATCAACCTGGGTGCGGCGCTGGCCGAGTGTGGGCGGCGGGTGCTGCTCGTCGACCTCGATCCCCAGGGTGCGTTGTCGGCGGGACTGGGCGTTCCGCATCACGAGTTGGACCAGACCGTCTACAACCTGCTGGTTCCGCCGCAGGCGTCGACCGATGACGTACTGATGCGCACGCGCGTCGACGGACTGGACCTGCTGCCCAGCAACATCGATCTCTCGGCCGCCGAGATCCAGCTCGTCACGGAGGTGGGCCGGGAACAGTCGCTGGCCCGCGCCCTGCATCCGGTCATCGACCGCTATGACTTCGTGCTGATCGACTGCCAGCCATCGTTGGGCCTGCTGACCGTGAATGCGCTGGCCTGCGCGGACACCGTTGTGATCCCGATGGAATGCGAGTACTTCAGCCTCCGTGGACTGGCGCTGCTCACCGACACCATCGACAAGGTCCGCGACCGACTGAACCCGCGGCTGTCGCTCGGTGGCATCCTCGTCACGATGTTCGACGCCCGCACATTGCATTCCCGTGAGGTGATGCAACGGGTGGTCGAGGTGTTCGGGGACGCGGTCTACGACACGGTGATCAGCCGTACCGTCCGATTCCCGGAGACGAGTGTCGCCGGGGAACCGATCACTTCCTGGGCGCCGAAGTCCGCGGGTGCGAAGGCCTACCGGGCGCTGGCCCGCGAGGTCATCGCCCGCGATGCACCCTCGGCATGACCGACCGCGCCGCCGGCGGTGACGACCTGGTGCTCGACACGGGGCCGCCTCCTGCGGTGAGAGCCGAGGCCGAGTCGGCGTCCGACGCCGGATCCTCGGAGGACAAGCCCGTCGGCTTCCAGGTTCGGCTGCGCAATTTCGAAGGACCGTTCGACCTGCTGCTCGACCTGATCAGCAGGCATCGGTTGGACGTCACCGAGGTGGCACTGCACGAGGTCACCGATGATTTCATCGCTTACACGCGCGAACTCGGACCGGAGATGGGACTGGAGCAGACCACCGAGTTCCTGGTGGTCGCGGCCACCCTGCTCGACTTGAAGGCGGCGCGCCTGCTGCCGTCGGGGGAGGTCGACGACCCCGAGGACCTCGCACTGCTCGAGGCGCGCGATCTGCTGTTCGCCCGGCTCCTGCAGTATCGCGCCTACAAACAGGTGGCGGCATTGTTCGGAGAGCTGGAAGCGGCTGCGCTACAGCGCTATCCGCGTGCGGTCTCGCTGGAGAAGCAATTCGAGGAGCTTCTTCCCGAAGTGACGCTCGGCGTGGATGCGGCAGGATTTGCGCAGGTCGCAGCGACCGCGCTGACGCCCCGGCCGACGCCCACGGTCGGCCTGGATCACCTTCACGACGTGCACAGCGTGTCGGTGCCCGCGCAGGCCCGACGGATGGCCGAGTTGCTGACCGCCAGCCCGGGTTCCTGGCTGACCTTCCACCAGTTGGTGGCCGATTGTGAGAGCGGGCTCGAGCTGGTGGGCAGCTTTCTGGGACTGTTGGAGCTGTACCGAGAGCAGGCGGTCGCGTTCGAACAGCCGGAGGCGCTGGGTGATCTGCGGGTCAGCTGGACCGGCGACCGTTCGGTGGACGACCTGGCCATGGACAAAGCGGAGGAGTACGGATGACCGAGGACGGCGGCGCCGTCGCGGACGTGGGCGACCAGACCGGGGGTGGGCAGTCCGCCCTGGACATCGACGACGAGCTCACCATCGACGACGCCCGACTCCGATCGGCGCTCGAGGCGGTGCTCTTGGTGGTCGATACCCCGGTGACCAGCGACGAGCTCGCGACCGCGGTCGAGCAGGACGTGGTTCGGGTCCGCACGATGCTCAACCGGATGGCCGACGAACTCACCGCCGCGAACAGCGGTATCGACCTGCGGTTCGCGGGCGATGGCTGGCGCTACTACTCCCGAGCCGAGTACGCCCCGTACGTCGAGCGGTTGCTGCTCGACGGCGCCCGATCCAAACTCACCCGTGCCGCGCTGGAAACCCTCGCTGTGATCGCCTACCGGCAACCGGTGACCAGGGCGCGTGTCAGTGCCATCCGCGGGGTCAACGTCGACGGTGTGATCCGGACGTTGGTCGCCCGCGGTCTCATCAACGAGGTCGGGACCGACCCTCAGACCACCGCCACCACCTACGGCACCACCGAGATGTTTCTCGAGCGTCTCGGCCTCGCCTCACTGACCGAATTGCCCGATCTGGCGCCGCTGTTACCGGACGTCGACGTCATCGACGACCTCCACGAGGAGATGTCGCTCGACCCGCGATTCGCCAAACTCGGTGCTCACCGGTCAGACTCGTCAGAGAACATTTCGTCCGGAGCGGCGGCCGACGACACGTCGGCGCCCACCCCGGACACAGACGATCAGGACTGATGACATGGCATCCGCTAGCCGAGACGGCACACCGGGCCCGCGCAAGAAGCCGGCGCGCGCACAGGGGACCCGCAAGAACACACCGAAGACCGGGGGAAAGACGACCGGGTCCAACCGCGCTGCGCCGAAGGGCGCGGGCAAACGAAACCCGCAGGTCACCGGCGGTTCGACGAAGAAGACCCATCGGAAGGGCTCGTCGAAACCCGATGTCCGCTCGGGCAAGGTCCGGCTCAACAATGCCAAGCCGGCCCGCCACCAGCACTCCGATTCCGAGTCCGCCGAGTCGGGTGCCACCTACGTCGCCGACGGCGTGCGCCTGCAGAAGGTGCTGGCCGCCGCCGGGGTGGCGTCACGGCGTGGTGCGGAGGAGCTCATCGCGGCCGGTCGCGTCGAGGTGGACGGTGAGATCGTCACCGAACAGGGCATGCGCATCAATCCGGACACCGCGGTCATCCGCGTGGACGGGGCCCGAGTGATCATCGACGAGGACAAGCAGTACCTGGCCCTCAACAAACCCAGGGGCTGGCAGTCGACCATGTCCGACGATCAGGGGCGGCCCTGTGTCGGCGACATCGTCGCCGAACGTGTCATGGCCGGGCAGCGACTGTTCCATGTGGGTCGCCTCGATGCCGACACCGAGGGCCTGTTGCTGCTGACCAACGATGGTGAGCTCGCTCACCGGTTGATGCATCCCTCCTATGAGGTACCGAAGACCTATCTGGCCACGCTGAAGGGTGAGGTGCCGCGGTCGCTGGGACGTGTGCTGAAGTCCGGTGTCGAACTCGAGGACGGGCCGGTCACGGTTGATTCCTTCAGCCCGGTCGAAGTCCATGACGGACAGTCGCTGGTGCGCATCACGCTCCATGAAGGCCGGAACCGGATCGTGCGTCGCATGATGGAAGAGGTCGGCTTTCCGGTGACCGCTCTGGTGCGGACGCATGTCGGTGTGGTCGCACTGGGCGAGCAACGGCCCGGCAGCCTCCGGGTGCTGGGTCGCGACGAGATCGGCGCGCTGTACAAGGCGGTCGGCTTGTGAGCGAAGACGCTGCACGCACAGGATTTGTGGGCGAAGGCGATTCGTCGACCACCCGCGTGATCGCCATCGACGGCCCAGCAGGTACCGGCAAGTCGACGGTGTCCAAGGTGCTCGCCGATCGGGTCGGCGCTCGGTTCCTCGACACCGGCGCCATGTATCGGGCGGCAACGCTCGCCGTGCTGAATGCCGGTGTGTCGCTGCAGGACACCCCGTCGATCGCGGAGGTGGTCGGACGTGCCGACATCCGGCTCGACATCGGGGTCGACGGCTGCACCAGCTACCTCGACGACGTCGACGTGTCAGTCGCCATCCGGACCGACGCGGTGACCAACGCGGTCTCCGCGGTCTCGGCCGTTCCCGCCGTCCGCACCAAACTCGTTGCGGTGCAACGCCGCGAGGCGCAGGGCTCGTTTGTCGTCGTCGAGGGTCGTGACATCGGGACCGTCGTGTTCCCCGACGCCGACCTCAAGGTGTTCCTCACGGCGACCCCGGAGGCCCGCGCAACCCGCAGGCACAGGCAGAACCTGGCCGCCGGGCGGCCGAGTGACTACGACGAGGTTCTGCAGAGCGTGAACCGTCGCGACCACCTCGACTCGACGCGGACGGTGTCGCCGCTGCGTCCCGCCGGCGACGCCGTCATCGTCGACACCAGTGACCTGACCCTCGACCAGGTCGTCGACACCCTCGATGGCCTGGTCCGCGACCGGATCGGAGTGCAGTCGTGACCGAACACAGTGGAGTGGGGGAGGAGCTCGCCCTTCCCGGCGACGGGACATGGTCGGACGAAGCCGATTGGCAGCTCACCGATTTCGACGTCGACGGCCAACCGATCGATGCCACGCCGGTACCCGTCGTCGCCATCGTGGGACGGCCCAACGTCGGCAAGTCGACGTTGGTCAACCGGATCCTCGGCCGTCGCGAGGCCGTCGTCGAGGACATTCCCGGGGTTACGCGAGATCGTGTCTCCTATGCCGCGAGCTGGTCGGGCAGGCGATTCACGGTCGTCGACACCGGCGGATGGGAACCCGACGCCAAGGGGCTGCAGCAGGCCGTCGCGAACCAGGCCGAACTCGCCATGCGGACCGCGGACGCGATCGTTCTGGTGGTCGACGGGACCGTCGGCGCCACCACGACCGACGAGGCCGTTGGCCGGGTGCTGCGCCGGTCGAAGACTCCGGTCATCCTGGTGGCCAACAAGATCGACAGCGAGCGGGCGGAAGCCGACGTCGCTTCCCTGTGGTCGCTGGGACTCGGTGAGCCGTACCCGGTGTCGGCGGCGCACGGACGTGGGGCGGGTGACCTGCTCGACGTGATCCTCGAGGTGCTGCCGGAGACGCCACGCGAGGCGCCGTCGCTCGGCGGGCCTCGTCGGGTCGCGTTGGTCGGGAAACCGAATGTCGGCAAGAGCTCCTTGCTGAACAAGCTCGCCGGGTCGGAACGCTCCGTCGTCGACAACGTGGCCGGCACCACCGTCGACCCGGTCGACGAACTCATCGAGATCGGCGGCGAGACCTGGCAGTTCGTGGACACCGCCGGCTTGCGCCGGAAGGTGCGCACGGCCAGCGGACATGAGTACTACGCCTCGTTGCGGACCCGGGCGGCGCTGGACGCGGCCGAGGTCGCGATCCTGCTGATCGATGCGTCCGAGCCGATCACCGAGCAGGATCTGCGGGTGCTGTCGATGGTGGTGGACAGCGGGCGGGCGCTCGTCATCGCCTTCAACAAGTGGGACCTGGTCGACGAGGACCGGCGTTATCAGCTCGACAAGGAGATCGACCGGGAGCTCGCGCGTGTCCCGTGGGCGCGCCGGGTGAACATCTCGGCGAGCACCGGACGTTCCGTGCAGAAGCTGGTCCCGGCGCTCGACGGCGCGTTGGAGTCGTGGGACAAACGGATCGGCACCGGCCGGCTCAACAACTGGCTCAAAGAGGTCATCGCCGCGACACCACCGCCGCTGCGTGGTGGGCGGCAGCCGAGGGTCATGTTCGCCACCCAGGCCGCGACACGACCGCCCACGTTCGTGTTGTTCACCACCGGCTTCCTCGAGGCAGGCTACCGTCGTTTCCTCGAGCGTCGACTCCGCGAGGAGTTCAATTTCGACGGCTCGCCGGTGCGGGTCAACGTCCGCGTCCGCGACAAACGGGAGCAGCGCCGCAAACGGTGACCTTCCGCGGCGGTGGCCGCCGGCCGTGCGATACTGCCACTCGTGCTCATCATCGGAATCATCCTGTTCGGAATGCTGATCGGCGCGGGTGCGCAACTCATCCTCGGTAGGGGAGCCAAGGGGATCGACTGGGGGCTGGCGATTGTCGCGGGACTCATCGGTTCGTTCGTCGGCGGCCTACTCATCAGCCTGCTCTCGGGTGACGGTCTGAACTTTCGGGCCAGTGGCATCATCGGCTCGATCGTGGGCGCGATCCTGATCACCGCCGGCTGGATGTACTTCAAGAGCCGTTCCACGGCGAACTGATCCGTTCACAATGCCTGTGGCCAGATACAAGCGCCGCGCGACGTGTATCTGGCCACAGGCGTTGTAGATGCGTTGGGCGGGCATCCAAGAGGCGCCTGACCAGGCGATTGGATAGAAGTGGTGCTCGTCGGCTAATGTCATCAGCGCCCCTTTTCGAGGGGCAACGGGCTGTGGCGCAGTTTGGTAGCGCACTTGACTGGGGGTCAAGTGGTCGCAGGTTCAAATCCTGTCAGCCCGACAGAACTGGTCCCGGAACCTCGAGGTTCCGGGACTTTTGTTGTTGTGGGCGCCTATCGATTCTGTCTCCCACGCCAACCACGGAGCAGATACCAATTCTGGTATATGGTGCGGATATGGAGGGTGCGGACATCAGTCGTCTCCGTCGGCGTGCGGGGATGACGCAGGCGCAGTTGGCGGCTGTGAGCGGTATCGCCCAGCCGCACATCTCCGCCTATGAACGTGGGCGGCGAACGATCACCCCCGAGGTCGCCGCCCGTGTGGAGGCGGCGACGAAAGTGCGCCCGTCGATCCTTCTCGACCGGCATCGCGACGAGATCCTCGACCTGGTGGCCCTTCACCGCGGCTCGAACGTGCGGGTTTTCGGTTCGGTTGCGCGGGGGGCGGACACCGGCGACGGCGACCTCGATTTGCTCGTGAGCTTTCTGCCTGACACCCATATCGGCGAGGTGGGGATTCTCGTCGCGGAACTGCGTGAACTCCTCGGGATCGATGTGGACGTGGTGAGCGACGGCGCGCTCACCGGCAATCGGTTCTCCCGGCGTGTGCTTGCGGATGCCGTGCCGCTCTGATGGGGGCAGGGAACCGTCGCACCATCGTGGAGCGCTACGGGGAGCGGATCCTCGACCGACTCGACGACCTCATCGAATACTGCCGCGAGGCAGAGCAACTGGTGGCCGACGGTAAGTCGATGCTGCTGTCGGAATGGCGTCAGCAGCGAATCGCCGAGGCGGTACTCGGCCGCATCGGGGACACCGCGGCTCATCTACCGCAGGAGTTCCGTGACGAGTTCGACGGACAGCCCTGGAGTCTGATCGTGGGCATCCGAATCATCGTCGCGCACCGGTATCGAAACCTCGACTACCACCAGGTGTGGACGGCCCTGGTGGATGCCGAAGCGCTGCGCCGATACATCGAGGACGACGTACTCGGCCCGTGATCACCCGCCGGCTCGGCGAGCCACACGCGAGACCGCATGCACCATCTCGGTGTGCCCCCCTGTGGATGGATTCATCGCATCGCGTCGATTCCGGGGAATGATCGTTACTCGTCCGGGCAACCGACGAGGCCCAAGGTCGTGGTGATGTCGTCGTTGTCGGTGCCGGGCCGTATCCGCGCATCGGAGGCCCGTCCGTCCTGTTGGGTACGACGACGTTTGACGTTCGCACCCTGTCTGTCGTCTCGGCATCGCCACCACCCGAAGTGGGCCGCTGGTGCGTGTCGCAACCGGTCGATGGCCGAGTGACCTTGTTGGGCGCGTTGTCATCGAGCATGCGCGGAGGCGGCGTCACTCGCTGTTGGCGCCCTCCGCGAGTGGGGAGTCGAGCCGTTCGACGTCGGTATCGCCTTCGTGGTGCCCATCGAACTACTGACGCATACGAAATGGTGACGCCGACGGTGGTCTGCCGCCGTGGTGGCAGACCTCGCTGGTCAAACTTTCGTAACTTGTTTTACTTGCTCTGCAGATGGCGGCCAGTAGCATGGGCACATGGCTACCACGACGGCTGGTGACGGCCGCACGACGACCAAGCGCGCGTCGCGGGCCGAGAACGCGTCCGCTCGGCCCCGCGGTCGGGCAGCGTCGAGTCCGACGGCCATCGTAGGATCGACAGCCTTCACGGAGGCGCTCGACGACGCGCTACGCAGCGTTCCGGAGCCCGCACGCGACAGCTTCCTGCGAGGTGTCACCGGCGACGACGAACTCGACAGTTCGCTGTGGGGACGGGGCCCGACACCGGCACAACGCAAACAGGCGGCGCTGGAGAATCTGCGGCGGCAGTTCACCGCACGATCGGCGGTGCTCGACCACTCGCTGACCCGAGCCGAGGCCGCCGAACTGCTCGAGGTGTCCGAACAGGCCGTGCTCGACCGGATCAAGTCGGGTGACCTGCTCGGGCTGAAGAAGGGCCGGGAGTGGCGCCTTCCGCTGTGGCAGTTCAATGCCGGCTGCGCGCACGGCTTCGTGCCCGGGCTGGCACGACTACGGGACTCGTTTCCCGGCGGGGTGGTGTCGCTGACCGAGTGGGCAGGCGAACCCAACGTCGACCTCGACGGCGCGACGCCCGCCCAGGCCCTCGCATCCAACCGGGTCGACGAGGTCGTCGCAATCGCCGCCACCAGCACATCGGCGGCGTGGTAGCGGCGCTTGCAGCACCGGTTCGCCCGATCGCCGGGGGACGGGCCTGGACGTGGCGTTGGCGCGCGCCGGCATCGACCCATCCGTGGTACTGGTGTCGCATCTACCATCGGGCCACGCACACGCCGGACGGTGCAGCCCACCGATCCTTCGGTCCGCTTCACCGACTCGATCACCACATCCCGACCAGTTCGGGCGCCGCCCGGGAATGCCCCGACGGCCGATCGGTCCTGTACGTCGCCGGAACTCTGGCCACGGCGTTCGGCGAGGTCTTCGGCGATCTGACAGCTGCGTCGGTCTGTCCGAATCACCGCGTGGCGCTGGTGAAACCGACGTCGCCGATCAGTGTGCTCGATCTACGAGGCGAAGGGGCGGCCATGCGTATCGGCGCGCTGCCCTCTCTGGCGACCGGCGACTATCCGCGCGCACGTACCCAGGAATGGGCTCGAGCAATCTATGAGGATCAACGTGTCGCGCGCCGAACTATGCGTGGTGTCTACTACCACGCGGCTCACTCCAACGGCAGGGCACTGGCGTTGTGGAACACCGACGACGATGTCGAGGTGGTCCGAGCGGCCGACGGCCGAGGCCAGGATTTTTCCCTGAACTCCGCGACCATCTGGCCGCGGGTCGTCGACGCCGCCGTGTCGCTGGGGATGCGTGCCGATCTCGTCGAGCGCAGTCCGCGCTGTCGGTGACCCGTCACACCTTCACCCACAGCGCATCGTCACACCTGATAGAAAACCGCCATGACCGTCACCAAGTCGATACTGCTCTTCGTCCTCGCCGCCGTGCTCGAGATCGGCGGCGCCTGGTTGGTCTGGCAGGCAGTGCGTGAGCATCGTGGGTGGCTGTGGGCAGGTCTGGGTGTCATCGCCTTGGGGGCGTACGGGTTTGTCGCGACCCTCCAGCCCGATGCACATTTCGGCCGTATTCTCGCCGCCTACGGCGGTGTCTTCGTCGCCGGATCCCTGGCGTGGGGAATGGCGCTCGACGGTTTCCGCCCCGACCGATGGGACATCACCGGGGCGGCGATCTGCTTGCTCGGGGTCGCCGTGATCATGTACGCACCCCGGCCGTCCTGAACTCGCGGTCGTCCCCCAACCAAGAACGCCGTGGAATGATGAGCGCCACGAAGGCGTTGTCGACTGGCATGAGCGATCAACCAGAACTCAGCCCCGAGGGGTGGGTCCGTGACCAGACCGAGAAGATCCTGGAACAGGGGACGACCGATGGCGTCCTGATCATGGACCGCCCGGTCGTCCTGTTCACCACCACCGGGGCGAAGTCGGGCAAGAAGCGCTACGTCCCGTTGATGCGGGTCGAGGAGAACGGCAAGTACGCGATGGTCGCCTCCAAGGGCGGGGACCCGAGCCATCCGTCGTGGTATCACAACGTGAAGGCACACCCGCAGATCTCGGTGCAGGACGGTACAACGGTGCAAGAGCTCACCGCACGTGAGGTCGAAGGCGCCGAGCGAGAGCACTGGTGGGACCTGGCCGTTGCGGCCTATCCGCCGTATGCCGAGTACCAGACCAAGACCGACCGACTGATCCCGGTCTTCGTGCTCGAATGAGCTGACACCGACATCACGCCTGACTCCCAACGCAGTTCGCACGACGAACTGCGTTGGGAGTTTTCGCTGTCAGCCCAGGTTGGCCAAGCGTGTCCAGGTGTCGACCACGGTGTCGGGATTCAGCGACATCGATTCGATGCCCTGCTCGAGCAGCCACTCGGCGAGATCGACGTGATCGCTTGGTCCCTGTCCGCAGATCCCCACGTACTTGCCGCGCGCCTTGCACGCCGAAATGGCCGCAGCAAGCATGTGTTTGACAGCAGGGTCGCGTTCGTCGAACGAGTCGGCGACGAGCGCGGAATCGCGGTCGAGGCCGAGCGTCAGCTGCGTCATGTCGTTGGAGCCGATGGAGAAGCCATCGAAGTGATCGAGGAAAGCGTCGGCGATGACCGCGTTGGACGGCACCTCGCACATCATGATGACTTCGAGTCCGTTCTCGCCGCGACGCAGGCCGTGCGAGTCGAGCAGCGCGATCACGCCCTCGGCCTCGGCGAGCGTGCGGACGAACGGGATCATGATCTTGACGTTGGTCAGGCCCATCTCATCGCGGACGTAGCGCAGTGCGGCACATTCCATGGCGAAGCAGTCGGCGAAGTCCTTGGACAGATACCGCGACGCGCCGCGGTAGCCGATCATCGGGTTCTCTTCCTCGGGCTCATAGAGGTCGCCGCCGACCAGCTTCGCGTACTCGTTGGACTTGAAGTCCGACATACGCACGATCACCGGGTGGGGCGCGAAGGCGGCGGCAATCGTCGCGACCCCTTCGGCCACCCGGTCGACGAAGAACTCGCGGGCACTCGGATAGGCCGCGATCGCCTCACCGATCTGCTCCTTCAGCGGACCATCCAGGGTGTCGAAATCGAGCAGGGCCTTGGGATGAATCCCGATCTGGCGGTTGATCACGAACTCGAGCCGCGCCAGGCCGACACCGCTGTTGGGTAGGCGCGAGAACGCGAACGCCTGCTCAGGGGTGCCGACGTTCATCATGATCTTGGTGCTGATCTCGGGCATCGCCTCGATCGACGATTCGGTGACGTCGAAGTCGAGCAACCCGTCGTACACGTAACCGGTATCGCCCTCGGCGCACGAGACGGTCACCTCGCGGCCGGCTTCGAGCGACCGGGTGGCCCCGCCGGAACCGACGACTGCGGGGATGCCGAGCTCACGGGCGATGATCGCGGCGTGACAGGTACGTCCGCCACGATTGGTGACGATTGCACTGGCGCGCTTCATGATCGGCTCCCAGTCGGGGTCGGTCATGTCGGCGACGAGTACCTCGCCGGGTTGGAACTCGTGCATCTGCTCCACCGACTCCAGCACCCGGACAGCGCCGGCGCCGATACGTGCACCGATCGCGCGGCCCTCGACGAGCACCGAGCCGGTCTCGTTCAGCCGGAAGCGCTGCTGGCCGGTGACCGCCGCCCGCGACTGCACGGTCTCCGGACGGGCCTGCAGAATGTACAGCTCGCCGTCGACACCGTCCTTACCCCACTCGATGTCCATCGGTCGCCCGTAGTGTTCCTCGATCAACAGCGCCTGGCGCGCAAGCGCCTCGACCTCTGCGTCCGTGAGGCTCAGCAGTCGCCGATCGGCAGGCTCGACGTCGACGAACTCGGTCGTTCGGCCGACCGAGCGGTCGGTGGTGTAGACCATCTTGGTCGCCTTCGACCCGATGCCGCGCTTGAGCACAGCGGGACGGCCGGCACGCAGGGCAGGTTTGTAGACGTAGAACTCGTCGGGGTTCACCGCACCCTGCACGACTGCCTCACCGAGACCGTACGACGACGTCACGAACACGGCGTCCGGGAAACCTGACTCGGTGTCGATGGTGAACATCACTCCCGACGTGCCGATGTCGGAGCGCACCATCTGCTGCACGCCCGCCGAGAGGGCTACGGCGTCGTGGTCGAAGTCGTGGTGAACCCGGTAGGCGATGGCGCGATCGTTGTACAACGATGCGAAGACCTCCCGCATCGCCTGCAAGATCGCATCGATACCTCGCACGTTGAGGAATGTCTCCTGCTGGCCGGCGAACGACGCGTCCGGAAGGTCCTCCGCGGTCGCACTGGACCGCACGGCGAACGACGCCTCGTCAGAGCCGCCCGACAGCTCCGCGAACGCCGTCCGGATGTCGGCCTCGAGATCTGAGGGGAACGGCTGATCCATGACCGCCGCACGGATCTCTCGGCCTGCCTCGGCCAGCGCCTGTACGTCGTCGGTGTCCAGGTCGGCGAGACGCGCACTGATACGGGCGGCCAGACTGGTGTCGGCTGAACCGGGTTGGGTCATGAATCGGCGGTAGGCGTCGGCTGTCGTCGCGAAACCGTTGGGCACCCGGACCCCCACGGTGGTCAAGTTGCGAACCATCTCACCGAGGGACGCGTTCTTGCCGCCGACCTGCTCGAGGTCGGCGAGGCCGAGGTCGGCGAACCACCGGACGTTGCTGTTCATGAAACGGCTCCTCAATTCTCGGGGTGGGGCCTGCGGGCGAGCACTTGCAGGATGAGTGTGGACATTTCTTCGACGGATTTCGCGGACGAGTCGATGATCGGTAGGTCGTGTGCGCGGTACAGCGCCTCTGCACGCTTGAGCTCGTAGGTGCACTGGCGCAAGGACGCGTACGTCGAGTCCGGGCGACGCTCCGTGCGGACCGCGCTCAGACGGGCAGCGCTGGTCATGAGCCCGAAGCAGCGGTCGGCCAGATGCCGGATCGGGCGTGGCAGGTCCGTGCTCGTGAAATCGTCGTCGATCAGGGGGTAGTTCGCGACGCGCAGACCGTGCTGCAGCGCGAGATACATGGTCGTCGGGGTTTTGCCGCAGCGCGATGGTGCCACGAGGATCACGTCGGCCTTCTCCAGCGAGCGAATGCTCTGACCGTCGTCATGCTCGATCGCGTACTCGACGGCCTGCATACGCGCGTTGTACCGCTTGACGTCGCCGACGCCGTGGAGTCGAGCGGGTGTTCGGGCGCCGCGGGTCCCGAGGATGGCCTCGACCTGCTGCATGTGCATGTCGAAGAAGTCGATCAGGGGTGCGCGGGTCTTTGCCAGTTCGATACGCACGTCGTCGAGCGCGGCTGTCGCGAAGACGAGCGGTGTCATGCCGCGGTCCATCGTGGCGTCGATGGTACGCACGACCTCCCGTGCGTCGTCGGGGGTGGTGATGAACGGGATCAGCGTCCGGTCGAACCGATGATCGGGAAAATGCAGCAGCAGCGCGTTACCCATGGTCTCGGCGCTGATACCGGTGCTGTCGGAGAGAAAAAAGACCGGGATTGCCTCGCTGCCGTGTGTCTCACTCACCTGGTCGTGTCCTATCGGGCCTGCGTCACGTGGCCTCTATCGTTGCGCAGGCGGTTTGGAGGCTGTCGGGCAGGTCAGGGTAACCGAGGGTTGGTCATGCGTTCACGTCCATCCGGACGGTGCCCTACCCACAGCGTCAGTGCGTACGGGACTTCAGTCACTGGAGTGGCGCAGAAACCCGTAGAGCGCGGCCCGATAGCCACGCGTATAGCTCGGATCGTCGGCATCCGGATCGGGAGCCGACGCCATGGTCGACGACGCGTGATGCCGTGCCCACGTCGAGGGGAAGGACTCGAGCGCAGCGTTGGCGTCCTCGAAGCCCTTCTGGAACAGGTCCGGGTCGAGGTGGCCGTCGAGTTCGGCGTCGAAGATCGGAAACGATGTCGGCAGCCGGGTGACGACTCCGTGAGGTGTCACGATGTCGAGGTCCGGTGCATCGGGTTCGGTTGTTGTCAATGGACCGAACGCCTTTCGGCCAGCGTGCGGTACAAGGTGGCGCGGCTGACGCCGAGGGCCGCGGCGATCGTCGGCACCGGCTGACCACCGGCACGCATCCGTTCGGCAAGCGCTGCTTGATCGTCATCGAGCGCCCGCGGTCGGCCGACGGACGAACTGTTCGGATGCGAGGTGGCGGCAACAACGCGGCTGCGTTCATCATCGAGTTCGGCCAACGATGCGAGTACCCCGACGATCATCGCGCCCGCCGGGTCGTCGGTGTCGATCCCCTCGCGAAGTGAACGAAGGCCGATCTGACGATCGGCGAGGTCACGCGCGGACGCCAGAACCTCGGGCGTGGTACGGCCCAGCCTATCGATGCCGACGACGACGGTGGTGTCGCCGGGCCGTGCGTAGTCGAGCAGGGCTGCCCACCCCGGACGGCGCTGCCCGGCCGCGATCGCGACGAACTCGTCGCTGTAGATCCGGTTCGGATCGATGCCTGTATCGGTCAGGGCGTCCAACTGCGATTCGAGCGTGTGGGCACCCTCGCCCGCGCGGGCGTAGCCGAGCAGCATGCCCGCATATCCGCCCGCCGTGTCCGCTTTCATGCCGAACACTGTATCTCAAAATGTCGCGAAACAGGAGGCGCCACGACTCTGATTTTGAGACAGATTCTGAATGCCTTTCGACCGCCGTTGCGGAGTCGCATATATAAGGCACGACACACACAACGCTGTGTCTCGTATCCAGGTCTGATTCTGATACGAGACGCGGGTATTACGAGACAGGCTTGGCTCCAGTCCGTTCTGAGTGACGATGCGGGACCCGAGGGCACTGGTGCAGGTATCCGCCTGAGGAGTTCCAGATTTTCCGCCGAGGGCCCCGGTCAGGCGGCGTAGTGTCGGAGGCACGCTGAGCGGCAGTTGCGTGAGTCGGACGAAAGGCGCGCGCCATGAGCGACGAACAGTCGATGAGCGATCCACTGCTGGATTTCGTCGACGAGGTGCTCCAACGGCACTTCGGTCCGGAGTACACCTCTGCGGCGAGGATGGACCGCGACCACGTCGAACAGTTGCTGACCGACGACACCCGACGACGGGTCGACGAGGCCCGCGCTGCCGCCGTGGAGTGGGGGAGAGCCGAGATCTCCGGCGAAGTCGTGATCGCCGCGGATCGCTTGGTCATCACATCGCACGGATTGGTGTACGCCGCGGGGATGAACGCACCCGGCGCGCACCGGCCGCTGTACTACCTCGCCACCCCGATCGAATTGTTCGAGTCGATCGTCGAGCGAGTCGATGCCACCTCCCTTCGGCAGGGATCGGTCGCCGCCGTCGATGACCGGTTCGGACACGAGCTCACCTATCCGTGGCCGCTCGATACGGGTCTGCGGCACATGCTCGATGCCCACCAGGCGTTGCACTTGGACCTTGCTGAACATGCTGGGTGAGGCTGCCGCCGACGTCAGACAGCACGTGGGCGGGCTGATTCATCCGGCGACGGTGCGGTCGAACCAGCCGACGAGTGCGCGCGCGACCATGGCCGGTTCATCGCACATCGGGAAGTGATACCCGCCCGGCACCACGACCTGCTCCACGTGTTCACCGACTGCTCGCCACTTCGGCTGGAACCGAAGCGGGTCGTTGCGCTGACCGAAAACGGTCAGCATGGGTCCCTCGGCGATCGCATCGCGTCCGCGATCCACGTCCGCGTAGTCGTGCCGCAGCGCGGAGTGCATGTTGTGGTGGAAACTCCGTCGCCCGCGACGATCCATCCCGATCCGGAAGACACGTCGGTCGGTATGGGAGAAATGTCGGCCCACACCGAAACCGGTCGACGACGCTGCGGGGAGCCAGCCTGTCCATGTGTCGGACTCGCGTATGAGCGGGCTGCCCATGACGCCGAGCATTGCCCGGAACGCGAATCCTGATGGACGCCAGCCGAAGCAGTTGATCGCGGCGAAACCGCTGACCCGCTCCGGCCAGCTGCTCGCCGCCTCGAGGGCGGCAGGTCCGCCGAGATCGTGTGCGACCAACACGAGGTCGGTGAGCCCGAGCGTTCGGACGAGGGAGTCGAGGGCGTGCGCGGTCTGGCTGATGCCCGCGCCCTCGCCGCCGTCGGACAGACCCATCGCCGGCGGGTCGAAGGTGATGACGCGAAAGCGGCTGCTCAGCCGGCCGATGAAATCGCGCCAGATGAAACTCCAGGTACCGGAGTGGACAAGGACAAGCGTTGGGCCCATTCCCTCGTCGGTGTAGGCGATCCGTCCGCGACCCGTGTCGTGGGTTCGGATCGCGAACGGCCAGGTGGTCTGGTCCAGCCAGGTGGGACGCTCGATCGGGGCCGTGGTGATGCGGCGGCCGGTGGTGCTCATGACTCTCCTCGCTTGCGGGACGGGCGCACAGGAGACGGCTGTAGCATCACCGATGTGACGAACCGTCACATCCGGACCATGTCGATCGTCTGATACCCATGACCGATACACCGCAGCCGCTGGCGGCCGATCTCATCGCGGAGTGGTGGACCCGCTACCACCGTCTGGTCTGGGACGTCGCCTACCGGATCGGAGGTTCGGTGTCCGACGCCGAGGACGTGGCCCAGGACACCTACGTTCGGCTCGCGGAACATCGTGGCCCGCTGTCGAATCCGAAAGGGTGGCTGACGACCGTGGCCTCGCGCGCGGCGCTGGACCGGCTGCGTGCCCACGAGCACAGCCGCCGCGCCTACGTCGGTCCGTGGCTGCCCGAACCGCTCGTGGTCGCCGATGATGCGCTGCCGGTCGAGGACCGGATCACCCTGGACGATTCGGTTCGCATGGCCCTGCTGGTGGTCCTGGAGAGATTGACGCCGGAGCAGCGGACGGCATTTCTGCTGCATGACGTCTTCCAGCTCGAGTTCACAACGATAGCCGAGATCCTCGGCACATCGGCCGATGCCGCAAGGCAGTTGGCGAGTCGTGGCCGCCGGGCGATAGCCGCCGATGGCCGTGCCCGATTCGTGCCGGACCCGCAGGAGGCGCGACAGCTCTGCGAACGTTTCGCGCGGGCGTGCGGTAATGGTGACCTCGACGGCCTCGTCTCGGTCCTGGCGCCTGGAGTCGCAGGGGATTTCGACTCGGGAGGCGTCATCTTCGAGGCGCCGGTCGCGGAGCTGAGGGGAGCGGCAACCATCGCCGCGCAGTTGATCCGGTCGCTGTCCAACCGTGGACTGGAGTTCGTGGTCGCGATGGTGAATGGTGAACCCGGTGTGGTGATCCGCAGTGGGGGCAGAGTTGTGGTGGTGATCGCCTTCACCTTGGGCCCGGATGGCATCGACATCGTGCACGGCATCGGAAATCCCGCGAAGCTTCGGCACTTGAACCAGCCCTGAGGCGCGGCGCGCCGATGGCGGTCTCGTCCCGCAAAACGAGACCAGAGGATGTCGAAATGGTTTCGGGTCCGGTGGTCGAGGTCCCGAACTCGTCTACTGCGCGATGTTCGCGTGCCGAGCGCGCCAACACCGCACGGTTCCCCTGTCGATGCCGTTACCGTTGGCTCTGGTGAGAAAGGAGCACCTGTGCACACCGACAGCCTGGCCTTGGCGGACGGCCGCACCCTCGCATTCATCACCTACGGCGATCTGGATGGCACCCCGGTCGTCTTCAGCCACGGATTTGGTGACTCTCGGCTCATCCGTAACCCCGATGACGCCCTGACCGCATCGCTGGGTGTCCGGATGATCGCCCCGGACCAGCCGGCGGTCGGCGGATCGAGCCCGCACAAGGGGCGCACGCTCACCGATTGGGCAAACGACGTCGAACGACTCGTCGACGCTCTGGGTATCGAGCGATTCGCCGTCGCGGGTCACTCGGGCGGCGGGCCGCACACACTGGCGATCGCGGCCAAGCTGAAAGACCGTGTGACACGCGGAGTTCTGGCTTCTCCGATCGGACCGCTCGACCTACCCGATTTCGACAACCTGATCGCTTCGAAAGAACTGCGTGCCGTCCTCAAGATGCGGCGATTTCACCATCTGCTCCACGGGATTCTCGACGTCGAGGCATGGATCGGTCGGCGTGACGTCAAGAAGTACATGTCGAGTATGGCCAAGATGGACGCCTCGGATGCGCCGACTTTCTATGCCTCCGATGAACAGAAAGCGATGTTCGAGGCCAGCTTCGCGGCAGGTATCGAACAGGGCGGCGACGGTATGGACGAACTCCTGGAGGCCGTCTGGGATTGGGGATTCGGGCTCGAGGACGTGCCGCAGCCGTTCGACCTCTTCTACGGTGACGCCGACGATCTGCTCGCGCCGGAGATGGGTCCGCTGGTCGCCGCACGCATGCCACGGTGCGCCGCACACAGATGGCCCGGCGCCGGGCACTATGGATTCGTCGACAGCGAGAGGTGGATCGATTTCCTCACGCCGCTGAGCAGTTCGGACTGACCGGTTCAGGAGAGCACAGGGTCGCGTGACAGAGCGGATAATCGGAACCGCCACACTCGGCGGTGGCGGTTCCGAATTCCTGGTGGGCAGGGCTATGCGATGCGGCTCACCGACCGAGTCCTACGACGTCGTGCACCGGATCGACACGACGACCGGCAAGCCAGGTCTCGACGACCTCGATCGCGTCGAACTGTTCCGGATCAGTGGTGAGTGGATCTGAGCCAAGAACCACGAAGTCGGCGAACTTGCCGGGCTCGATCGAGCCGATCTCATGTTCGGAGTGTAATTGCCAGGCAGGCCAGATCGTCTGGGCGCGAATCGCGTCGCGGAGATCGATGCGCAGATCCTCGCCCAGGACGACACCGGACCTCGTCTTCCGGGTCATCGCGGTCCGCATGTTCAGCAACGGGTTCGCCGGGGTCACCGGGGAATCGTTGTGCAAGGAGAACGGCATTCCGCATTCTGCGGCGGCCCCGGCCGGCGTCCATTCGTCGGCTCGGTTCCCGAACAGTCCGCGCAACACGTCTCCGTAGAAGTGGATGTGGGCGACGAAGAACGAGATCGTCACACCCAGATCATGTGCTCTACGGACCTGTTCACCGGTGACGGCCCCACAGTGTTCGAGCCGCAACCGGAGGTCGGTTCGCCCGGTTTCGCGCATGACCTGTTCGAAGGTGTCCAACACGGTGTCGATCGCCAGGTCTCCGTGCACGTGACAGGCGATCTGCCAGCCCTCGCCGACATGGGTGCGACAGATCTCCAACAGATCTGCGGCCGAGTAGTTGCTGCATCCGCGGTGCCCGGGATGCACCCCGACGGCACGAGTCTCCTCGCTGTCCTCATAGCCGAAACTGGTGTGGATGTTGCCGATCCAGGGTGACCCGTCCTTCCATACCTTCACGCCGACTTTGCGGAACATCGAGTCGCCGGCGGCGGCCGGTGCGATGTGGGGCCCGGCACCGGATCGCTCATACGCGCGGATGCGTACCGGACTCTCGAACCGGCCCAGGTAGTCGGAGACCGCGTCGTAGTTGGTGGCCTCGAACGCAAGATCGCCGGTGGTGGTGATGCCGGCGGCCGCGAAGCGGTGCAGTTCGTGGTGCAGGAAGCCGTCGAACGATTCCGGGCGGGCCTCCATCTTCGGGCCCATCAGGATCATCGATGCGGGGACCTCGCGGCCTTCGCCGGTCAGTTCACCGTCGTCGGAGCGGATGAACGCGGAGCCGACCGGGTCCGGTGAGGTGCGATCCAGACCGAGGCGGGCCAGCGCGGCGTCGTTCGCCCACGACGAGTGCGCCGAGTAGTGCATCACCGACACCGGTATCTCTGGCGACAGCTCGGTGAGCAGCCGGCCGGACATCGCCGGCAGGTCGGGTACCAGCAGTGGGTCCCAACCGAACGCGATCACCCAGTCCTCGGGCGCAGCGAGGGCGATGGCGTCACGGAGGCGTTCAAAGACTTCGGCCGCTGTCGGGCATTCCGACGCGCGGATGTCGACGGTATCCGGACCGAGCATGTTCATCTCGGCGGTGGGGTGCCCGTGCGCCTCCACGAATCCCGGCAGGAGGGTGCGCCCACCGAGGTCGATCACCCGGGTGTCGGGTGCGTACTGTGCGCGCACCTCGCGCTCGGTCCCGACCGCGGTGATCCGTCCGTCGGCCACAGCAACGGCCTCGGCGAGATGGAAATCGGCATCGACGGTGATGATCCGTCCGTTGAGAAAGATCGTGTCCGCGTTGCGTGTCATCGGCTCTCCTCCGTAGCTGTGATGGCCCCGCCTTTCGCACGACGGCTGCGCAGGAGGTAGGCCACCGCGGCAGCGGCGGCGATGAAGACCGCCCCTTGTACAGCGAGACCGTGGCCGAATCCTTCGACGTCGAGTGACGGGCCGGTGCTGAACAGCGATGCGATGGGCGCAGCCGTGGCGAATCCGAGACCGAATCCGAGCTGTCCTACAGCAGGTTTCACCGCAGACACGGCTCCGACCTGGTCCGCCGGGGCGCACCCCAGGATCACTGCGGCCTGCGGGTTCTGCATCCACATCACGGCGAAGCCGACACAGAACAGGCCGGCGGCAGGCAGCACGATGTCGGTCGGTGCGGTCACCCCGAGCTGGGCGATCAGGCTCGCAGCACATAGCAATAGGCCGCTGACGAACATCGTGCGAGTACTGAGCCCGAAGCGGCGCTGCATGGTGGCGGCCGCGGCGGAACCGGACACCATCCCGAGGTACATCAGGGCGACGATCGCGGTGACAACCGCCGGTGCGACCCCTCCGGGCAGCGCCAATGCCGGGTACTGGCCGAGCATCGATGCATCTGCCCAGTTGAAAAGGACACCTGCGAGGCAGGCGGCGCTGAATGCGGGAATGGCGAACAGCCGGATCGGGAAGCCTGGCTCGCGTACCCGCAGTTCCCACCAGGCGAAGACGGCAAGGGCCACGATGGCGAACGAGAGACCCAGCAGGACAGCCGGTTCAGACCAACCTCGGATCGAGGCCTGACCGATCGACCACACGAGAGCGATGAGGCCGGCTGCGGCCAGCGCGACGCCGACGGAATCGAAGCGGCGACTGGTCGCAGCACGGTTCTCGGGGAGCAGTAGCGTGGCCGCCACCCCACCGACGAGCGCCAGACCGCCCAGCAGGGCGTACATGGTGCGCCATCCGAATGCGCCGAGGATGGTGCCGGAGAACGCGGTGAACACCATCAGCTCGGCCGAACCGAGGGCGAAGAAGATGCCGAATGCCTTGGGTAACTCGGCTTTCGAGTACAGGGTGGGGATCATTGCGACGCACATCGAGAACATCATCGCTGTCCCGACACCCATCAGGATGCGGCCGATCGTGAAGATCGCGACGTCCGGTGCCAGCGCGGTGACCACGCCGGCGATGCCCATGAGGCTGACACCGGCAACCAGCACTCTGCGACGTCCGTGGCGGTCGCCGAGGATCCCGACACCGAGCATGGACGCCGCCAACACGATCGTCCCGACGCTTTTCACGAATGAGGCGATGCCGGGATTCATCCCGAGGTCGGAGACCGCGCCGGTGAAGGCGATGGAGTGTAGGGACGGGTCGAGCGGTTGGAGCCCGCCGATGCCGGCGATGCACAAGATGGCCCAGAAGAGGGGACGCCGCGACCGCAGCTGATGTGAGCGCCACTGCTGGGGAACTGGTGTGGACGGGGCAGGTGGTGTCGACACGGGGTGTGTCGATGAATCGATGGTGGGCAATCCGGTCATGGGACTGGCCTTTCGTGGTGAGGTCCAGGCCACTGAGCATCGGCCCAGTGGCCGAGCTCACTTTAATCCACGACATGGAATAAATAAAGTCCCAGTCAGGCGGCCGCCATCCGGGCCACTGCCGGCCTCGCCAGAATGGCGTTGCGACCTGCGATGACCATGCCGGAGATGGATACGTCGTCGGAGGCGTCGGCTCGGTATTCGACCGACAACGAAGCCAGCGACGGTAGGGACCCGACCGAATCGAGATAACCGCGTAGGGACGGCTCCACGTGCGCGGCGAGGCGGCAGAGGTAGCCGTCCACGATCACGACCTGCGGGTTGACGACCGACGCGACGGTGTCGATGGTGATGCCCAACCAGCGGCCGACCTCGGCGAGGGAGGCATTCACGAGATCGTCACCGGCATCGGCTTTCTCGACGATGAGATCGAGCAGGTCAGGGTAGTTCTCCGACAGGTCTTCGAACGATGGGGCCGAGCCGCTGATCGCGGCGTACAGGTAGCGCAGGCCGAGGTGGGTCTCCACGCAGCCGCGGCGGCCACACCAGCACGGTTGTCCACCGGGATCGATGATCAGGTGGCCGAACTCGCCGGCGAGTCCGCCGGCGCCATGCACGATGCCGTCACGGTCCAGAATGCCACCGCTGATGGCGTTGCGTCCGCCCAGATATACGACGGGCGCGGTCGGTCGCTCCAGACGTTGGTGCCGGGCGAGCAACGAGAAGTTGGTTTCGCGGTCGATGCCGACCAAGGCGGTCTCGACGCCCGCTCGGGCCAGCATTTCCAGGGCGGCGCCGAGCAGGTCGACGCTGCCCCACCCATTCAGTACGGAGCGAATCACCTGGCCGCGCTCGTGATCGACCGCGCCGGGTATCGCGAACTGGGCGGACAGGGGGCGCAACCCACGTCGGCGTGCGTCGGCGACCGCAGACACGAGCGCCTCTTCGAGTTGAGGCGCGTAGGTTTCCCACCCCGCCGGACCGCTGATCGGGCGACGGGTCTCGGCGATGACGTCGCCACGGAGGTTGCCGATGGCGGTCATCACATGGTTGCGGCTGCAGCCGAAGGCCAGTGTGCAGGTCGGCTCGGCTGCCAGGGCGACCGGATGCGCAGGGCGCCCGCGGGTCTTCGTGCGTGGTTGAGGCACCTCCTCGACGAGACCACGGGCGCGCAGTTCGTCGACGAGGCCGGTCAATGCGGTGACCTTCAGACCACAGAGGCGAGCGATCTCTGCGCGAACCATGGGCCCGTCGGCGGCCAGCACACGCAGCACCTGGACGAGGTTGTGCTCGCGAAGGTCTGCGACAGAGCCACCACGGTCGAGCGGAGATGTGCGCGGTCCTGCGGCATCCATGCGAACACTCCGGTCGCTCGTCGGCAGATCCGGTCTACCGGTTGGTGGGAACTGTATCGACCTTAGGTCGGATCGGCGCGGATCCCATCAAGCGCTCGCCGGGAATCGAACGCACCACGATCGCCTCGGTCTCTGGCCGCCGGCGTCAGCCCGTGAGCACCAGTAGTGCGAGGCGTGCTTCGATGACCGAGATCGGTGTGGGGATCGTCTCGGTGAGATGCAGGTGCGGGCCGTCGTCGGGTGGCGGCGCGTCTGGTTGCGGTGGTGGGTGGAGTTGTGCGCGAACCTGTTCGAGGTGCTGCGCATACAGCACGGCGATGTCGGGGCGCCGGTTGAATTCCTGCGGGTTCGGCGGTGCGCCGTCGGCGCTGTTGCGGCGCCACCAGGTGCGGCCGGTGTGGGGGCCGTCCTCGTAGATGCCGGTGGTGAATTGGCCGATCCCGGGTCCGACCATCCGGTTGTGTTTCGGACACGCCGGGGCCAGATCGATGATGTCGGTCAATCCGCCGGCAGCGAAGTCGCGGCGGGCGTGATGCAGTTCGACGTGGGAGGCCGGCTGATCACAGCCGGGTGCCGAGCACACCTCCCCATCCGGGCGGGCGAACGACGCCAACCGTTGAGCCCGGGTGGCACACCGTTTGGCCTGCCCGAAATACAAGGGCTGCGGGCTCGCATCGGCGAACACCGCCAAATACTGTTGGGCCTCGGCAGCCAACCGGATCACATCGGTGATCGGCAACAGCGACCCGGTGGCGGTGGTGCCGAATCCGGTCTCCCGGATCAGATCGGTGAGGTCGGCCTTGACGATCAGCTGCACCGGCAACCCCCGATGGGATTTGCCCAGCAACCCATCTGCAAACACTGCCCGCAACAAGGCTGCCAACGCATCATGATTGCGTTGGGCCTGGGTGCGGGTGTCGCGGGCGGCGGCCGCTTTCAGCGCCTCGGGGTCGGCGTCTTCTTCGGCACCCGAAGGGGCGTCGGGATCCTCGGGGTTGTTGAGGCCGGGTTTGGCCCACGCGGCCAGCATCATCTCCAGCAACGCCCGGGTTTCCGGATCCAGATGGCCGGTCAGTTTCGACATCTGCTGCGCGTTCTGCCGATTCAGCCACAGATTCCGCTTACGTTTCCGATCACTGTCGTCGGTCAACTCGCCGTCCGGATCCAGATGCGCCAACACCCGCTGACCAAGGATCACGATCTCATCCGGGGTGTGTTTGACCGCCAACTCGGCCAACGACGCCTCCGCGGCCACCTTCTTGTCATGCGGCGCCTGCTGCGGGATCGTCTCCAGAATGTCGATCACCGTACTCAGATGCGCCGGCCCGACCTCACCGGCCGCGAACGCCGCCGCCAACTCCGGATAGCGTGGCTCGGCGCACTGCCCACCCAACTGCCGCATCCGCCCGGTCGCCGCGATCTGATCCTTCCGCCGACCCGGTTCGGAGACCCGCACCTCGACATTGAGGAAGTTCGTCAAACTCCGAAACCCCATCGCCCGCGGCACACCCCGATCCGACAACTCCAGAATCTGGCGATTGCCCTCGAACAACTGCCGATTGACCGCCCGCTCCGAGGCCCGCGCCACCGCCAGCACCTCCGCATCACTACAGCGCGTCAGATCCGCCGCCGCCAACCGATCCAACACCGCATGCAACTCGGTGAGCAGACCCGGCACCTCCGACAACGACTCCTGCGCGTCCTGCGTGTCGTGCGTGTTCGGCTCGGCCATACCCACCCCCCCAGCGGACCATCGTTCGAATGTGTGTTCGAGAGTACAGCAGATTTGTTACTCCGACAAGCTCCTGATCGACAGAGTTCGTAACCATATCGACGGCACCAAGTCGGCGGGGATCACACCATTCCGCACTGGTGAAAGCCCTATCCTTACCACTGTCGGGGGCTGCGAACTCTGGATCGGTGGTGCTCTATGGCCGCAGGTGTCACGTGCGGGTCCTGCGGCACGGGTCTGCGCGACGGCGCCAGGTTCTGCGACCGGTGCGGGGCTCCGGTGGCAACGGTCGCCGATCGTGCGGAGTACAAGCAGGTGACGGTGCTCTTCGCCGATGTGGTCCGATCGATGGGTATCGCTGCCGCAGTCGAACCGGAGCGCTTCCGGGAGATCATGACCGGGTTGGTCGAGCGGGCGGCGATCGTTGTCGAACGCTACGGAGGGACCGTCGACTACACCGGTGACGGAGTGATGGCGGTGTTCGGTGCGCCGGTCGCAGTGGAGGACCATGCTGCGCGGGCGTGCCTGGCGGCCTTGGAGATCCAACGGCAAGCCGACGGCCTTGCGGCGGAAGTATCTCGCATCGATGCAGTGGACTTGCGCGTGCGGGTTGGGCTGAACTCAGGTCAGGTGATCGCAGGAGAACTCGGCTCGGGATCGTTCGGCTACACAGCGATAGGGGAGCAGGTCGGGTTCGCGCAACGCATGGAGTCGGTGGCCCCGCCGGGCGGCGTGATGTTGTCGGAGTCGACCGCTCGGTTGGTCGACGGCCTCGCCGTGCTGGCGGAGCCGGAGTGGGTACACATCAAGGGCGCGGATGAACCGGTGCGTGCACGACGGTTGCTGGCGGTTCGCCGACGCCACGGGGTGGTTGGGCGTACCGGGGCCCGACTGGTCGGCAGGCATCGGGAGATGGCAATGTTCGACACTCTCGTCGACGGCGCGATCGCCGGGCGCGGTTCGATCGTGAACGTGGTGGCACCGCCCGGTATCGGCAAGAGCCGTATTGCACGGGAGGTTGCCGACCTTGCGGTCGCCCGCGACGTCGAGGTGCTGTGGTCCTTCTGCGAATCGCATGCCCGAGACGTTCCGTTCCACGCCGTGGCAGGCCTGTTGCGGACGGGACTCGGTGTGGCGGATCTCGATGGGGAGACCGCGCGCAGGCGGGTCCGGAACCGACTCTCCGATGCCGACGCGGAGGATCTGTTGTTGCTCGAGGACCTTCTCGGCATCGCCGACCCCGATGTGGCTCTGCCGCACATCGATCCGGATGCCCGGCGACGCCGGTTGACCGCGCTGATCAATGCCGCGTCGCGGCAACGCGCCGGGCCGGTGCTGCTCATCGTCGAGGACGTGCACTGGATCGATTCGGTGAGCGAGTCGCTGCTGGTCGACTTTCTGGCAGTTCTCCCTGATACACCGTCGGTTGTTGTCATCACCTCACGCCCCGAGTACCGGGGAGGCCTGCTGAATCTATCGGGTCTGCAGCAGATGACCCTGTCCCCGCTGGACGCATCGGACACGGCGTCGCTGGTCGACGAGCTCCTCGGCTCCGATCCATCGGTCGTCGAACTGGCCGAGATCGTCGTCGAGAGGGCTGCGGGTAATCCCTTCTTCGCCGAGGAGATGGTGCGGGAGTTGGAGCAGCGCGGGGTGCTCGCCGGCGAACGCGGAGACCACATGTGCCAACTCGACATCGCTGATGTCAGTGTGCCGGTCACGGTGCAGGCGGCCATCGAGGCACGTATTGACGCGCTGCCCGCCCGAGCCAAGCGCACCCTGCACATGGCGGCGGTGGTGGGGGCCCGATTCGGTGCGGACCTGCTCGCCGAGGTGGAGGCCGAGTCGGCGGTCGACGAGCTGCTCGACGCCGAGCTCATCGATCAGGTGCGGTCGCTCCCAGTCGTGGAGTATGCGTTCTGCCACCCGCTGATCCGTGCGGTGGCCTACGAGTCGCAACTGAGGTCCGACCGCGCCGGCCGACACCGGCGTCTGGCCGCCGCGATTCGCGACCGCGGAGCCGAGGATGAGCACGCGGCCCTGATCGCAGGTCACCTCGAAGCCGCCGGCGAGCTACCTGCGGCCTACGGCTGGCACATGCGTGGCGCGAGTTGGTCGGCGAGTCGCGATCTCGGCGCGGCGCGGGTCGGCTGGGAGCGCGCCTGCCGAGTTGCCGACGGGTTGCCCGGCGATGCCCCCGACATCCTGGAGATGCGCATCGCTCCACGCTCGATGTTGTGCGCTACCGACTGGCAGGCACGACCGGTACAGCACACGTGGGGCCGCTTCGCCGAACTACGCGAGCTCTGCACCCTGGCCGGGGACAAGGTGTCGCTGGCCATCGGCATGAGCGGCCTGGTCGCCGAACTGCTCTACGCGGGACGTCCCGGGGAGGGGTCCAGGCAGGCATCCGACCAGATGGAACTTCTGGAGTCGATCGGAGATCCAGGATTGACAATCGGATTGTCCTTCTTGGCCTTTGCCAACTGGTTCAATGCCGGGCAGTTCGGTGACATCCTCCGGTGGTCGCAGATCGTCATCGATCTGGCCGACGGCGACCCCGCCAAAGGAAGCGGTTTCGGACTGGGATCGCCACTGGCGATGGCCACGGCGTTTCGGGGCATCGCCCGATGGTGGTTCGGTCATCCCGGGTGGCGGGAGGATCTCGACGATTCCCGCGTCATCGCCCGTCATAGCGACCCGGGCACCCTCGCACTCGTTGTCACATGGACGTTCGGACCCGAGTTGTTGTACGGGGTGCTTCGCGCCGACGACTCCATGATGCGGGTTCTGGAGGAGACCGAAGGGCCGGCGCACGCGGTGGTCAACGACTTCGGACTCCTGGGGGCGCGCTACCTGCGGGTGCTGGCGTTGCTCTATCGCGACACGCCGGACGAGCGAGACCAGGGGCTGGCTTTGTTGGGAGATGCCGGGGGGTTCGTGCGTGAACGTGCTCCGTCGCTTGCCCCTGTGCTCGAGTTGTTGGCGGCTCGAGAGCAGGCCCGACGCGGTGATCGTGCCCGCGCCATACCTGCGATGCGTGCCGCTGTGGAGGACTTGCGCAGTGAGGGACGGCCCGGATGGGGCGTCGCGGGCACCGCGCTGTTCGTCGAGACATTACTGGAGCGACCAACCGGTGGCGAGCTCGCCGAGGCGCGCCGGGCCATCGAGTGGGTGGCGGATCTGTCGTCGGGCCCGGATGCGGCGATACCCGAAATCACCGTGCTGAAGTTGCGCGCTCTGCTGGCCACAGCGGTAGGCGACGAGGAGGCTTCCCAGGACCTGGCGCGCCGGTATCTCGCGATGGCCCGGTCTCTGGGCTTCGAGGGGCACATCGCCTGGGCCGAGGTAATGATGGATGCGGCCGGGTGGCGATGAGCCTCACCGACGCATGATCTCTGCCAGGGTGCGGCGGTCCATCCATCTCTGCTCGACCGGCCGCTTGACATCCGCCTCGATGAGCGCCGGGTAAGAGGTGAGGTCGGTGAACTGCAGCCGGCCCGACTGGAAGCCGATCATCGCACTCGCTCGGCCGCCGGACTCGAGTTGCTCGGAGAGGAACTCGATGCAGCGGGCGGTGAGGCTGGTCGCGTGGACGCGGTCGAACGGTGACGGGTCGCCGCCTTCTTGTACGTGCCCGAGTACCGATTGCCGGGCATCGAACAGTTCGCCGCCCTCCTTCTCGAACAGCGATGTGATGAACCAGGTGTTGTACACAGGGTCGGCGCCCTCGCTGCGAATGATCAATCCCAGCCGTTTCCCCGACCGGAATCCCTCGGCCATCGAGTGGATGTCGGTGGTCAGATCGTCGATGGTGATCCGGTCCTCCGGCATGTAGATCCGCTCGGCGCCGGAGGCGATCCCGGACAGCAGGGCCAGGTATCCGCAGTCGCGTCCCATCACTTCCACGACGACGACCCGGCGGGTGGCCACCGCAGATTGCCGGATCTTGTCGACGTCGGACACGATGCTGTTCAAGGCGGTGTCGCTGCCGATGCTGAGTTCGGTTCCGGGCACGTCGTTGTTGATCGTCATCGGCATGCAGACGATCGGGATGTCGAGGGCGGGGTACTCGTCGCGGTGCAGATGCAATGCGTGGGCGGCCTCGTAGCCCGACCATCCGCCTGCCATCAGGAGACCGTCGATCTTGTGGGCCACGATCTGCTCGGCGATCTGCCCGATGGCCGCGCCCGAGGGCACATACCGGTTGGTGCCGAGCTCAGCGCCCCCGTCGGACACCCAGCCGCTGACATCCATCCAGCCCATCTCCTGGACCTCGCCCCGCCGGAGTCCGCGGAAGCCGTTCTTGACCGCCAGTACCGCGTAGCCGCGGTCGAGCCCGAGCCGTACGGCTGCCCGCACCGCGGTGTTCATGCCCGGTGCGGGCCCTCCGCCGTGCATCACCGCGAGCCGGAACCGTCGCCGGCCCGCGGGAGTGGGCCGTGGCGCGGCCTGTTGGACCGTCTGCAGGATCTTGTGGGATTGCCGGAAACTTCCCCCGCGCAACAACATCGCGCCGTCGTAATCGTGGGCCTTGATGCGTTCGGCGACTGCCTGTGTCTGCTCGACGCACTCCATCAACGGGGAGGTGACCACCCGGTTGCCGCGCAGGCCGATCAACTGGGCGGGGGACTGGGGTTCGTCGGTGAGCAGGCGCTCGACAGCGGCGTGTCCGAGCAGAGTCGCCAGGTACCGGTCGAATGCGGACGGTGAACCGCCGCGCTGCACGTGCCCGAGGGTGGTGATGCGGGTGTCCTCGCCCAGTTCGTCCTCGAGGAGTTTTCTGATCTGCTCGGCGGTGATCGGGTTGCCGTCGCGGTCTTCGGCGCCCTCTGCGACGACCACGACGCTCTGTCGGCGCCCGATGAGTCGGCCCGCCCGGATGTCACGGCACATCTGCTCGGCCCAGCCGTCGGCCGGCGGCTGTTCGGGAATCAGCACCCAGTTCGCCGCGGTCGCCAGCGATGCCATCAGTGCGAGGTAACCGCAGTGCCGGCCCATGACCTCGACCACGAACGAGCGCTGATGGCTGGACGCCGTGCTGCGCAGGGCATCCATCGCCTCCACGATCCGGTGCAACGCGGTGTCGGCCCCGATCGTCATGTCGGTACCGGACATGTCGTTGTCGATCGAGCCCACCAGGCCGACGAGACGAAGGAACGGATGGGCCTCGGCGACCTCTTTGGCGATCTCGCCCGCGTCCACCGCCTCGGCGAGAAGGTCCGGCCACTCGGCGCGAAACGTGTTCGCGCCGGTGAGGCTGCCGTCGCCCCCGATCACCACCAGCGCGTCAATTCGGCGCTCGAGCATGTTGCGGGCCGCGGCCCGCCTGCCCTCCCGGGTGCGGAACTGCTGTGAACGTGCTGTTCCGATGACTGTGCCGCCCTTGCGTAGGATGCCGTCGGTGTCGGCGACCTCCATGCGCCGGATCAACTCGCCGCCCTCGACCAGGCCCTGATACCCCTCGTGGATCGCGTAGGCGTTGATCCCGTGGTGGAGCGCGGTGCGAATCACCGCCCGGACTGCCGGGTTCATCCCCGCGGCATCGCCACCACTGGTCAGAACTCCGATGCTCGTTGGTGCCGAGCCGACCTCAGCCATCACGGTGCCCTGACCGCGGGCGGCGATGTAGCGAACCTCGGTGTTTCATCGGTACCCCGTGTCCTCGTGCTGTCGTGGGCGAAACCTTGCTCGCAGGGCTTCGGCTATGAGCATCGCGGTCCCGGGCACACTGCGCAACTACTTGCCCGCAGACGTTGAACGTGCGATGTCGTATCGCAGCGAGGGCGTGTCGGCCGGCGGATCGCAGTGCGGCCACCCGTCGCCCGGGTGGCAATCTGGAGGCCGAATCCGCGGTGCCTGTTGGGCGCGATCAGTCGAGTTCGATGGCGCGCGTGATCATTTCGTCGACGACGACATCGAAGGTGTGGTCGAAGTCGCCGGCCAACCGCTGACCGATCGCGGCTCCCGCAGAAAGTGCCCGCGCATCGACCTCGCTGTTCGGCCGCCGAATCGGTCCGTCGAAAACGCCGTCCAGGTCCTTCCCGTCGACCGTGATCCCGCGCGTGACGCCGATGCCGACGACGTTCGCATCCGACCACCGATTGACCGGGAGGCCACGAATGATCAACGGCTCGGGCCCGACTCGCAAGACCAACACACCGTGGTCGCCCTTCAACCACACCAGGTCGCATCCAGGCGCGATCTCGTAGCGGTCGATGGTGTGAATGCCCCGTGGCGAGACGTCGAGGTCGGTGCGGACACAGTCCGCGACGACGAGCCAACCGTCTCGAGGCCCTCCGTCCACGGTGATGTCCATCCGAAGCACCTGCTTCGGTGGTCGTTTGCGCTCGGTGGACACGAGCGTCGCAGAGGCGATGAAGTCTGTCATGGCTGGCGGAGGGCCTGGATGCGGGACGGGTCGAGTCGGGCGGCAGCTCCTGGAAAATAGCCGCCCTTGCGTTCGGTTCCGCCGAGCGTGTATGCGGGATCGTTGAGGATGTCCGCCACCGTCACGGTGTCGGAGAACTCGCCACCACCCTCGTGGTATTGCGTGGGGATTCGGCTCTTGTACTTGAGATAGAGGCTCTTGAGGTACGCCGTGTCACGGTCGCGGTACGCCTGGTTCGGCGACGACACCTCTGGCGCGTCGCTCGCGTAGCTGCCTAGCAGCCCGGCGTAGTCGGCGCCGTCACGGGGCCCGTTGTAGGCGTCGGCCATCTCCTGCAGCATGTCTCGCTCGGTCATCGGTCCGGCGCCGAGGCCGGCCCACATCTGCTCGCCCCCGGTCTCGCCCATGAACACGGCGTTCTCGCCCTGCCAGGCGCCACCGGGGTGCTTCAGCAGATACTTCGGGTGGTTGTAGAAGTACACCCAGTCTCCCTTCTTGGTCGGCCGACTCCCGATCGTGCCGGCCTCGCCAGGGCCGGCACCGTGTGCCGAGGTCAGCATCCCCTCTATCGGAGTGCCTTCGGTTCCGGTGTGGATCCGCAACCGTTTGTCGTCGGCCACCGAACCGTTGGTCGATCCGAACAGCGTGTCGAACTTGTCGTCACCGATCGCCGCTCGCATCGTGTCGATCTCGATCGCCACGATGCAACTGAGGCATTCGGCGATCGTGAGTCCCTTGAGCCACGCTTTGACGCCCGCCGACGCGCTCGTGCCCGGCTTCAGCTTCCAATCCATCCAGCCGACTCGGTCGAACATGGTCGGGTCGGCAAGGCCACTGCGCCAGTCGTCGTTCCACGGGTAGTTGGCCGGGTCCCGCATATGCTCGGCGTGGTAGTTGTAGTCGTACCAGACCCCCTTGTCGGGACCGAACTCCGTGTTCGCCTTCGTCATCCCGGCTACGACGCGCTCGCCCATCTCGTCGGTCGAGGCATTGATCTCCGGCGCACCGGCCTTGCCGCCACCTCCGGCGATCTCGTCGAGCTTCCCCATCGTCTGGCGGCCGACCGCGCCGTCCTCCAACGCCAATCCGTGCTTGTTCTGGAAGGCGACCGCCGTCGCCCTGGTCTCGGTCCCGAAAACGCCGTCCATCGTCCCGTCGGATTTCGTCGACTTCGGCATCGCGAATCCGTTCGCGACAAAACCTTGCTGCACCTTGGCGATCGCCGGGTCCGTCCGACCTTTCCGGAGGGGTGGTGAGTTGTCGTATGCCGCTTCCAGAACCGGGTCACCTGCGTAGCGAGGAGAGGTGAGATTCAAGGCTTTCTCGGCCGGGCTCAACGGGGCCCGCTGAATAATGACGTCCCCGACACCCTCGCCGCCTCTGTTCCGGCGTTCGGCGGAGAGCATCACGAGCGAGGACACCGCCTGGTTGCCCGCTGTCTGCTGCAAATCGGTCAACTGGTCGGATGGAGTTCGCCGACCGTCGGTGCGCGTCGACGCGCGCTCCGCGGCCGACCGAGTGCCCGACATGGACTGTGGGGGCCGTCGTCCGGGGTCGGCGCGTCCGTGCATGAAGTCAGTCTGGGGCACGGGCTGCGGACGCGGAGGAAACTCTGCGTGAGCGGGCACCGGATCGGCACCATCGGGCATGTCGGCCACCGGAGATCGGCCGGCGATCCCGTTCGCTTCATCAGACGTCCGGCCGTAGGCGCGGCTCCATGATCAGGACAGCGGTTCGGCCGGGTTCTCGGGGGAGGCTCGGCGCTCGGGTGCCCATGCGGCGGCCGGCGTCGCCCTGACGCCGGGTGGGCGGCCGGAGGTGATCCAGACGAGGTACAGGATCCCGGCGATTGCCAGCGCCGCGGCGAGAGCGGCCAACGGAACCACGCGCAGCAAGTTGATCACCAGGGTGAAGGCGACAACCACCGCCCCGAACACGTTGAGGCCGAATGAACCCCACTCACGTTCTCGACGTGAGAAAGCTGCCATCGCCAGCAGGCCGCCCAAGAAACTGAGAAACACGGCGACCGCGTAGTAGAGCACCAATGTCTGGTCTCGAGCGCCCGCGGCGACGGTGACGAGAAGAGTCAATGCGGTGAAGACCATGACACCCCAATACGGCACCTGGCGGCCATTGGTGCGCGCCAGGAAGGCGGGCAGAATCCCGTGCGTCGTGCCATCGGTGGTCTGCCGCCTGGCCAGCGCGCTCAACAACCCTGACCCGGCCTGGAATGACGAGCTGGCTGCTGCCAGCAACAGCAGGAGTGTGACGAGCTGGAATATGCCGAAGAATGCTCCAGGTGTCACTGCTCGGGCGAGCTCGGCGATCAGTGTCGTATCACCAGAGGGAATCCCGATGTCGAGAACAGTGACCTCCACAGCGATGCCGGTGGTGAGAACACCGACGGTGGCCAGGGTCAGCCAGAGCGTGGCCTTCCCGAAACGACGGCGTTCGTTGCTGTCGAGGCGACCGAGTTCGGCGATTGCCGTCGACGGTGCTTCCACGCCGGTGGCGAGTGCCATCGCGACGGGGAAGGCCAGAAGCACCGACCACACGGGTGCGCCGGAGGTGGCCGACTCCGCGGTGGCCGATGCGGCGACCCCTGTGTGCGGGGAGGAACCGATCCCCATCAGCAGAACCGTGGCCGCCGCCGCGACGAAGGAGATCGTCATCAGTGCGAACAGGAGTCGGCCCAGGTGGCCGAGCAGGATCGCCGCGGCCACGGCCAGCGTCAACGCCAGCGCCATCGGGATGCGCCAAGGGGAGAGCGCGGGTGCGTAGGAGATCATCGCGGACGACGACGCGGAGACGCTGATCGCGATCGTCAGCACGAAGTCGACGATCAACGCGCCGATGGGCACGAACGCCCAGCCATCCCCGAACGCTTCACCGACGGCGGCCGAGGCTCCACCACCCTCGGGGTAGCGGTCGATCAACTGGCGATAGTTGAGCACCACGATCGTGATGATCGTCAACACCAGCAGCATCGTCGGTATCAACAGGCCGACGTCGCCGTGCAGGGCGCGCAGAGCTGATTCGATCGCGTAGGCGACGGACGAGACGGGATCGGCCATCACCGACAGTGCGAAGGCTGCCAGCAGGATCACCCGGGACCGCGTCACGCTGTGTCTCGCCGACCGACAATCGTATGCGTCGCCACCAGATCATCTAACTACGCGACGCCCTGGGGCGAGATGAAGTGGGATCAGGCCGGACGATACTGCGCGGAGGCAGAATGGACTTGTGCGCGCCCGCATCGCCGAAATCCTGTTGTCGATACTCGTCGGCACGGTCCTCCTTGCGGCGTGCGGTACCTCATCGGAGAACACCACCGCCGAGACGACCTCGTCGTCTCTGTCGACCGGCGCGGTTGTCATCGACGTGCGGACCCCGGCCGAGTATGCGGCCGGACATCTGCAGGGGGCCCGCAACATCAGCCTGGAGTCGGGGACATTCGCGGAGGCGATTTCCACATTGCCCAAAGATGCGCCGTACATCGTGTACTGCCGGACCGGGAACCGATCCGCGCGTGCCGTCGCGATCATGAGGTCACAGGGCTTCACCGATGTCACGGACGCCGGAAGTATCGACGCGGCGCGTGAGCGAACCGGACTTCCGGTGGACACGGGGTAGCCGGAACTCGTCGCGGTGTCGACGACGGGGGACCCCGGCTGCGCGGTCAGCGTGGGACGGTCGCACCCGCGGCGATCTCGCGGCCGCGAAGGACGACCGCATTCAGCACCCGGGTCGCCGCGGCGACGTCGTCGTCGGAGAGGTCGGCCCAGAGCGGCGCGGTCAGTGTGGTGATCCGCCGGCCGGTGGCATCCAGGAACGCCCGACCGAGCTCGGTCGGGCTTCCGTCGGCGAGATAGCCGCGCGCCGTGAGGCCGTCGACGAGAGCCTCGGCACCGGCGATCCCGGTCATGTCGCGGACGTGTTCGGGAAGTGGTCGTCGGTGCTCGTTCTGGTCGGCGAGACGCAGCGTCACCCACTCCTGTTCGGAGATGTCGGCGCCGCCGAGCGCGATGGTCAGCAGCGCGTTGAGGGTTTTCTCCGTCTGGCCGATGAGTTGGGGTCCGAACGGGATCATCGGGGGCTCCTTGTCACAGTAATCGTTGGCAAAACCAACGATACTCGATTTCGTTGGTGCGGCCAACGACTTGTTATGATGGGCCCATGGTGCGACGCCTCGACGATCAGGCGACATGGTTGGTGAGCCGCGCGCATCTGCGTGCGCATGCCGAATTGCAGCGCGCGTTCACCGCTGCGGGGTCGCGGGCCTATTACTTCCGCGTCCTCGCCGCACTCGATGAGATCGGACCGGTCAGCCAGGCCGACCTCGGTCGGGCCGCGTCGCTCGACCGTAGCGACGTGGCGACTTCGCTGGGGCTGCTCGTGGAATCCGGATTCGCGGTTCGCATGGGCGATCCCGACGATCGTCGACGCAATGTCGTGCGGATCACCGATGCGGGTCGGATCGAGTTGCAGCGACTGAGCGAGGTGCTCGGCGGCGTGCAGAGTGAGTTTCTCGCACCTCTCGACGAGCGGGAGCGTGCGGTGTTCCTCGAGTTGATCCGCCGCCTGGGGTGACCGGCGGTGACTCGGAGTTGACGTTGGCCAGTCGAATCGAACATCTGACGGGCTACTGTCGGCGTCATTCGACTTCTTCGCAGTCACGTTTCTTCGTGGCGGAGCCAAGGTGGGCCATGGAGTGGGACATTCTCTTCCACCCGGCTTCCGGGGCAGACCCCCTGCCCTCGACAGGCGACATCGTCGCGCACCGCACGGTGCGTCGAGCCCGTCACTCCCGCACGACCGTGGTCGCCGGCGATTCGCACCCGGTGATCCTGCGCGCGACTGATGTTCTACTCGCAGAAGCCGATTCGGTGTGGCGGCACGTTCTGGGTTTGGTCGAGCAGGGTGGCACGATCTCCGACGTGCGGTACGAGTACCGGCATCCGGGGAAGTGAGCTGCGCACAGGTCCGGATGTCCTGCCGGCAGCGTGTGAGCCGGGCGTGACAGCAGCAGACCTCAGTTCGGCAGGCCGCCGTCGAGTCCGCCGACGTCGGTGATCGTCCACCCGTTGTTGCCGTCCACGGTCACCTTGTAGGTGACCGTGGTCTTCGCGCCGTTGGGCGCTTGCTTGCTCGTGGAGCTGACAGTGACGAATGCGTCGACCTGGTAGACACCGTTGGCACTCGATGACACCGTAGAGGTGATCGGAGACGCAGTGGAGACCCAGTTCAGAGGGGTCAAGATCTGCTGGAGTTGTGGTGCGGTGGCATCGAACTTTGCCGACAGTGCGGGACTGGGGTGTTCAGGCTCGTCGTGACGACCCCTGTCCGTCGGTGTCCAGGCGATGGAGGTGGGGTATCTGCTCCCAGTAGGTCACCGCGTCCTCGCCCCGCGGCGTCGGCAGGCGTGCCGGCCGGTGCCCCCTCGGCGAATTCTAGGGGTCCTCGCAACACCGGTTGGTTAGACGGGTACAAGTAAATCACGCAGACGCTCGGCTGGGGTCCTCCAGTCGAGCGTTTTGCGTGGTCGGCCGTTCAGTCGTTGGGCGACGAGTTCGAGGTCCTCGGCACTGTGCACCGACAGGTCGGTTCCCTTCGGAAAGTATTGGCGCAGTAGCCCATTGGCGTTCTCGTTCGAGCCGCGCTGCCATGGTGAATGCGGGTCGCAGAAGTAGACCGGTACACCGGTGGTGATGCTGAACTGCTTGTGCGCGGCCATTTCACAGCCCTGGTCCCAGGTCAGCGACCCCCGCAGATGCTCGGGTAGAGAACCGATCAGCGGGATCAGCACGTCGCGGACCTCCTCGGCCGTGTGCCCGCCCGGGAGATGTCCGAGCAGGACGTAGCGAGTCGTGCGTTCGACCAGGGTCACGATGGCCGATTCCGACCGGGTACCGACGATCAGGTCACCCTCCCAGTGCCCCGGCACAGCCCGATCCTCGACCTCGGCCGGGCGATCGGAAATCATCACCATCTCATCGACGAAGCGAGCAGTCCGCTGATCGAGCGACCGACGAGGCTTGCGACGCGTACGACCGGTCCGCAACGCGTCGGCAACTTCGCGGCGCAACCCGCCCCGCGCCTGTACATAGATCGCCTGATAGATCGTCTCGGTACTCACTCGCATCGCCTCGTCATCGGGGAACTCGACGATCAAAGTGTGACTGATCTGCTCCGGCGACCACTGCACAGCGAGTTTGCTCGACACGTAGTCCCGTAATGCTCCGCCGACCGCCAGCTTGGAGTCTTTGGGTCGTAAACGCGAACTCGCCCAACCCTTCTGTGCTCGGTAGGGGTGGTAGACGCCCGACACCGAGTAGGTATCGATTTCACGTTTGATCGTTGACGCCGCCCGACCCAGCCGACGTCCAATCTCCCTGAGCGAGTCGCCGGCACGACGCATGTCGGCGATCTGTTCGCGTTCCCACACGGTCAGGAACCGAGGATGCAACTGGGCTTCGATCTTGGCCACCGACGGCCGTTGCTCTGCTGAAACGGAAGTGGTCATACCGGTCTTGTAGTCGATGCGGCGACCATCGGGATGGAGGCGCGCGTCACCGATCTTACGAATCCCTCGATCCCAGTCCCGGGCTGTCCGGATGTGGACTCCCACCTGCTCGGCAGCCTCGCGACAACCGACACCAGCGGCGCGCAGCTCGTCATAGCGGGCGCGCCCGGGATGGCCCGAGGTGCCGGGCTTGCCGGGCCCACGTAGCCCGGCCCGCCGGACCCACGAATACGCGGTAGCGCCATTGACTCCGACGCTACGAGCGGCAGCCGTGACGTTCCCGTCCTCGCGATCCAACGCCTCGAAGAACCGCTCCTTCAACTCTGCAGAAACCACGATCCCCGCAACTCCCTGAAAGCCAGGGTGTTGCGGGGATGGCTAGAACCCGTCCTCGTCATGGGCCGTGTCCGTGTCCGTGTCGGTGGCCGAGGACGTGGCGGTCGCGGACCCGGCCGAGAAGGCGGTGACGTGTGGGTCCCCTACGACCATCTCGTCCTCCCTGCGAAGTTGGCTGCGGCGGCATCGCCGGGCACCGGTGGGGCCGACGCTGCTCGCTGAGCATGCACCGTAACAATTGGGGAAAGGGTTCCGGTAGTGCTTTCGGTAAACTTGTCCAAGTCGGTTGTCCCGATCGCGCACGCCCCGGCGAAGGTGTGCTGCTGCCCGGCGGAATCCATGTGCAGTCGAAGATACTGGAAATGCAACGGTAAGGCTAGTGGCCAACTGTCCGGTGGCGCTCCGACAGTCGCGGAGGGCGCTTGTCCGCCATGGGAGAGGACGGCATCGGCGATCGCCGGAGGTGTGCGCTGTGCTGACGCCGGGTCACCCGAAGGTCAGGGCCACATATTTCGTCACCGAACCGCCGTCGACGCCGCCTCGATACCCGAGATAGCCATCTGGGCGGACGATGAAGGCCGAGTTCCCATCCGGCCGGTACCCGGTGGCGAACAGTCCGTCGGCGTCCCGGATGAGTGGGAGAACGGTACTGCCGACCTGGGCCTCCGGTGATGCGACGAGATAGACGCCGAGACGTCCGCGCGCGGCCGCGATCGCCTCCGCCGCGACTGCTTCGAAGGTGCCGACGTCGCCGGCTCCGGCCGAGTCGCCGGCGTAGAGGAGCAAGGTGTGATCACGTCGGTCGAGAAGTGCGTACAGACGGAGTCCGAAGTTGACCACCTCGCGGGACAACCCGGCGGCGTCGGGCGCTCGTTCTCCGGGTTGCGGACCGGCCGATCCCGACGGGGAGCCGACGATGGGACTGTCGGAGTAGCTGATGAGCAGCTGCGCCTCGCGGCGCATGATGTACCGGGGGTCCGTGGCGTCCGCGCCGATCCCCTCCCGCGCGCTACGGACGGTTCTGCCGACCACTTCCTCCCCGACGGGACGTCGTTCCGCGTCGTATGTCGCGAGCAGACCGTACGCGGCCGCGCCCTGCACCGCCAGAGCGAGTTTCCAGGCAAGATTGTGGGCGTCCTGAATGCCGGTGTTCATCCCCTGGGCGCCGGTCGGCGGATGGATGTGCGCGGCATCGCCGGCGACGAAAACCCTTCCTCTCGAATAGGAGTCGACGATCCGGTGGCTGATCCGGAACACCGAGGACCATCGGAGGTCGGAGACGGTGGCCGGCTCCGGCGAGAGTCGATCGACCACGGCCTGGATGTGCGACAGCTCCGGTGTGCGCGCACCTTCGAAGCCGTGGGCGATTCCGTCCGGGGAGACGGTGGGCTGCGCCGCCAGGTCGTCGGGCACAAGCATGGACATGCGGTAGCGGCCATGGCCGGGCAGCGGGATGCACACCAGCAGGTCATCGGTGACCCCCTCGGTCTGGTGCATCGACCGCACCCCGTAACCACGTGGCTGCGACCAGTCCACCGCGACGTCGCCGAGCATGTACTGCTCCTCGAACGCCGCACCCTCGAAGGAGAGGCCCAGCGTCTTCCGGACAACGCTGTGGGCCCCGTCGCAGCCGACGAGGTAGCCGGCCCGGAGCGATTCCTCACCGCCCGGTCCGGACAGGGTCGCCGTGACACCGTCCGCGTCCTGCGTGAGCCCGGTGAGGCCGGATCCCCGCTCGATGGTGGTGCCGAGGTCGGCGAGTCGCCCTCGCAGCACCCGCTCGGTCTCGTATTGCGGTATCGAGTGGAAGCGGAACGGGACGTCGTCGGGCACCTCGAGGTCGATCCGGGAGACCTCGGTCCCGTTGACGTAGACGACCTGTCCGCGCATCTCGAGGCCGGCGTCGAGGATGTCGCGCAGTACGCCCATGCCCTCGAAGACCTCGAGAGTACGCGGCTGCACGCCTACGGCCTTCGCGTACTGCGGTGGCTCGATCAGCGGATCGACGATCCGTACGCGCACACCGCGGCGACGGAGTTCGATCGCGGCGGTGAGGCCGATCGGTCCGGCACCGGCCACCAGTACGTCGACATCGTTCATGAGTTTCACCCTTCCGCGGGCCATCGGCGCCCTCGATTATCGCCGCACACCGACGGTGACCATGGGCGTTCGGCCGTTTCGGCAGTCGGCGGTCGCCGCCGCGGCGACGCCTGCGGGCCGGTGTCACCGGACTTCGGTAGGGTCCACGAGGTGAATTCGAGCTCAGCTGTGAAGTCCGTGAACGCACGCATTGCCGAGGAACTGTCGGTCGGGGAGGGCCAGGTCGCCGCCGCGGTGCGGCTCCTCGACGACGGCTCGACGGTGCCGTTCATCGCGAGGTATCGCAAGGAGGTCACCGGCAGCCTCGATGACGCGCAACTCCGCACACTCGACGAGCGACTCCGCTATCTTCGTGAGCTCGACGAACGCAGGGACGCGGTGCTGGCCTCCATCGAGGAACAGGGCAAGCTCACCGACGAGTTGCGCACGGCCTTGCTCGCCGCCGAGACCAAGGCTCGCGTCGAGGACATCTACCTGCCCTACAAACCCAAGCGCCGCACCAAGGCGCAGATCGCCCGCGAGGCGGGTCTCGAGCCGCTGGCGGACCGGCTGCTGGCCGATCCGTCGCTGGTGCCCGATGAGGTGGCGGCGGAGTTCGTCTGCGAGGCGGTCGGCGATTCGGGGGCCGCACTCGACGGTGCTCGCCACATCCTGGTGGAACGAGCGGCCGAGGACGCGGAACTGGTGGGCGCGATACGAGAGAAGTTCTGGGCCGACGGTTCGATGCGCACCGCGGCGCGCTCGGAGGCCGCTCAGACGGCGGCTCCCGCGCAGAAGTTCCGGGACTACTTCGACTTCTCGGAGCCACTCGAGTCGATGCCGTCACACCGGGTGCTGGCTGTTCTGCGCGGTGAGAAGGAAGAGGCACTCACCCTGACCCTCGATGGCGGGGATGACGACGGCTATGAGGCCATGGTGTCGGCCACGCTGGGCATCGACGGCTCCCACCCCGGGGCTGCGACACGATGGCTGGTGACAACCGCTCGGTGGGCCTGGCGCACCAAGTTGATGGTCTCGGCGTCGATCGAGGCGAGGGTGCGGCTGCGACAGCGCGCCGAGGCCGACGCCGTCGCCGTGTTCGCGACGAATCTCAAGGATCTGCTGTTGGCGGCGCCGGCGGGTACGCGGCCCACGCTCGGGCTTGACCCCGGGTTCCGCACCGGGGTCAAGGTTGCGGTCGTCGATGCGACCGGCAAGGTGTTGGACACCTGCGCGGTCTTCCCGCATCAGCCACAGAAGCAGTGGGACCAGGCCAAGGCGACCCTGGCCGCCCTGGTCGCTCGGCACGGTGTCGAGCTGATCGCGATCGGCAACGGTACCGCGTCCCGGGAGACAGATGCGCTGGCGGCCGAACTGATCGACGACATCCGCACGTCCGGGGCGACCGCGCCGGCAAAGGCGGTGGTCAGCGAGGCCGGCGCCTCGGTGTACTCGGCGTCGGAGTACGCGTCACAGGAGCTGCCGCAGCTCGATGTGTCCTTGCGCGGCGCGGTGTCGATCGCCCGACGGTTGCAGGACCCGCTGGCCGAACTGGTGAAGATCGACCCGAAGTCCATCGGCGTCGGCCAGTATCAGCACGACGTCACGCCCGGCACGCTGGCCCGGAGCCTCGACGCTGTCGTGGAGGACGCTGTCAATGCCGTCGGCGTCGACCTCAACACCGCGTCGGTCCCGTTGCTGTCGAGGGTGTCCGGGGTGACCCCGGGCCTCGCCGCGGCCATCGTGGACCACCGCGACAAGGTCGGCCGGTTCAGTAGCCGAAAGAGCTTGCTCGACGTTCCGCGTCTGGGGCCCAAGGCATTTGAGCAGTGTGCTGGATTCCTCCGCATCCGAGAGGGGGACGACCCGCTGGATTCGTCGGGCGTGCATCCCGAGGCCTATCCGGTGGTGCGCCGCATCCTGGACCGTTCCGGTCTGGCGATCACCGAGCTGATCGGCGATTCACGGGCCCTGCGCGCGATCCGCCCGGCGGAGTTCGCCGACGACCGTTTCGGTATCCCCACGGTGACCGACATCCTCGCGGAGTTGGAGAAGCCGGGTCGTGACCCGCGTCCGGCATTCGCCACGGCCACCTTTGCCGCGGGAGTGGAGAAGGTCGCCGACCTGCGGGCCGGCATGGTGCTCGAAGGCGTCGTGACCAACGTTGCCGCGTTCGGCGCGTTCGTCGACGTCGGCGTGCACCAGGACGGCCTGGTCCATGTCTCGGCCATGTCGGACAAGTTCGTGTCCGATCCGCATGAGGTGGTCCGATCGGGTCAGGTGGTTCGCGTCAAGGTCGTCGACGTCGATGTGGAACGGCAGCGCATCGGTCTGAGTCTGCGTCTGGACGACGAGCCTCGTGGCGGCGCCGGCAAGGGCCCGTCGAAGGTGGCGGCAGGCGATCGCGGACAGGGCCGTGGACAACGGTCGAACCAACGGCAGGGAGGCGCCAAGGGGCGACGTGACGGTGGACGAGGTGGCAATCGCACTCAGCCGAGCGGATCGATGGCACAGGCCCTGCGCGACGCCGGTTTCGGGAAGTAGGCCGTGGCGAGTGCTGTCGCTACTTCGGTACGCGGCTGAGATCGGTGTGCATCAGCAGGACGTTGTAGTCGCTCCACCGAGATGCGTTGAAGTAGAGGTCCTTCGAACTTCCCTGGAGTGCAGGAGAATTGGGGAGCATCATCGGGCCGTACACCACGAGGGCGCCGGGCGTCACGATGTAGGTCGGCGCGCTCCACGGTCCTTCGGGGTGCTCGGCGGTGCGTAGGCGGATGCCGTTGTCGCCGTCGAGCATCACGTACTTGCCGAGGTAGGGACTGAATGCCACCGACAACTCGGTCACGGGTTGGGGCACGACGATCGCCGAACCGTCGTCGGGGATCTGCGTGATGTCGTCGACCCATCCGAGGCCCTTGCCGGCCCAGTACTGATATCGATCGAGCGACAAGATGTCCGCGGGCTTGAAGCGTGCCAGGAACGCGGCGCCGAATCGTCCGTTCGGCGTGCCGAATTGGTAGATGTAGTCCTTGTCCACGGTAGAGTCGGCGCGCCCCTTGACGTAGGCGTTCTGCTGGTATTTTCCGTTGTTGTACTCGATCGGTGGCATCGCCGTCGGCAGGTTCAGCGCGACGGGCGCGTTGATCAGGATCGTGCTCTGGTCGGTCTGCCACGTCTGGCCGTTGTCGTCCGAATAGGCGATCGCAGAGAAGTTGGTCACCCAGTTGCCCGCGGATCCCCAGGAGCGCACGGACATGTAGTTGATGAACTGCCGGAAGCCGGATCCCCAGGGAAGCGAGATTGCGGCGGTCGGGATCGTGGTGACCTCGATGGCGGAGATTCCCAGCGCCGGGATGAGTTCCTGGGCATAGTTCGGCTCTCCGGGCGCGATGACCGACCCCGAGCGGACGTCACCGGCGATTCCGTCCGGTACCCGGATCCCGTCCGCGAGGCGGTCGTCATCGGTCCGTAGCAGGACATTGTGGCGCCATTGCTGGCCGACGGCATTGCAGTTGCCGAAGGTGTCGCCGAAGGCCATGAGGGTCTGCCCACGGCCGTTGTCCCAGCTGACGCCGAGGTCGGTGCCGCTGATGGCGAAACGGCTGAACGTCCTGTTGATGCTGAGGGGGCCCGTGACCCACGCGACCGAACGGGTGCTGAAGCCGACGTACGGCGGCAACGGGCCCTGCGGACCGATGTTCGGTATGCCCGAACTACCCAGGGAACCGCTCGAACCACTCGAGCCGCTGGACCCCGATGAGCCGCTGGACCCCAGCGAACCACTGGAGCCCAACGATCCGGTGTCGGGGATGCTGGAACCGAAGCCCCCATTGCCGCACGGGGCCGCGTCGGCGTAGCCCGCCCCGTGCGTCGTCGCCAGCAGGCACGCGGATATCGCGAGGACACCCACGAGCGAGAGATGAGCGCCGTGCATGAATCGTCGCCGCACATGACCTCCGACTGTGACGGATGTTACCAATGTGACCAATGGGGTAATTGTGAATCATTGGTATCGTGTTTTGGCGCACGACGACGTCACGATCTGGTCTCACGGGCTTCGCGCCGGGGCGCGACGATCTGAGCGTCAGTGCAGGCCGGCCACCACCGCATCCCTCAGCGCTGCGAGGTCGTGCGCCACCGCAGCACAGTCGGCATCGAACTCGTCGTCGGCGAGGTCGCGTTGGCGGACGGTGAACACGACCTCGGAGCCGTCGGGATGCGCCATGACGCGGAGCGGATTGGCGACGACGGCACCGTTGGGAAGGGTCACATCGTGGTCGAGGATTCCGAACGGATTCGGCGGCGCGAATCGGACCCGTACCCGGCCCATCGGCGATTCCGTGATCAGGTCATCGCCATCGACCCGGACGCCGGAGGCCAATCCCGATGCCCACGTCGGCAGATTCTGCGGATCAGCGGCAAACGTGTAGACATCGTCCGGGGCGGCGCCGATGACGACGGAAATATGACGACTGCGCATCTCACTCATGACGGCGAGCGTAGTTGTGTCGGGCGCCGCGGCGGTTAGGGTTGCCGCATGCCCATCCTGAACAAGGACATGACCCTGTGCATCTCGCTGTCGGGACGCCCGTCGAACATCGGCACCCGGTTCCACAACTATCTCTACGACGAACTCGGGTTGAACTTCATCTACAAGGCGTTCGGCACCGACGACATCGACGGCGCCATCCGTGGGGTGCGTGCGTTGGGGATTCGGGGCTGTTCGGTGTCGATGCCGTTCAAGGAGGCGGTGATCCCGCTCGTCGACGAGATGGAGCCGTCTGCGTCGGCCATCGAATCGGTGAACACGATCGTCAATGATGCCGGACGGCTCACCGCATCGAACACCGACTACGAGGCGGTCGCACAGCTGATCGCCGAGCACGACCTCGACCTGTCGGCATCGGTGGCGATCCGCGGATCCGGCGGCATGGCCAAGGCCGTCGTCGCCGCCTTTCGCGGTGCCGGCTTCGATCAGGTGACAGTCGTCGCGCGTAATGCCGACGCGGGATCGGCGTTGGCGGCGAAGTACGGATATGTCTGGGCGTCCACGGCGCCGGAAGCGGCCACATCGATTCTGGTGAACGTCACTCCGCTGGGGATGCGCGGAGCCGATGAGGGTGCCCTGGCATTCGACCGATCGCAGATCTCGGCCGCCGACGTCGTCTTCGACGTCGTCGCCTTTCCGAGTGAGACGCCGTTGATCCGGGCCGGCCGGGACGCGGGCAAGCGCGTGATCACCGGCGCCGAGGTCATCGCGCTACAGGCGGCACGCCAGTTCGAGCGTTACACCGGGGTCGCCATCACCGCCGACCAGGTGACCCGAGCGTCGGAGTTCTCGCGCTCCGAGTGACTGCGCCCGGGCGCCGGGCGCGCCGCCAGACCCCTGGTGACGTGCGGCGACGCGGTTCACGTTGACCGCGTCCGTACTCACGATGACAATCGGTGCATCCCGTCTCATGGCGACGACGTCTCGTTCGGGGGGCAGAGCCGAGATCCGATGTTCGTGGTTTCATCGGTCCCCAGGGCGTGGCCTGACCGATCTCGACTCTGACCAAACCGCCTGGGAGTGATGTCAGTGACCTCTTACCACCACCTGGACCTGCACGGCGACCGGGTTGCATACCGCGACGCCGGCTCCGGGGACGCGATTCTCCTGATCCACGGCATGGCCGGGAGCGCGACCACCTGGGACGCGATCCTGCCTGCGTTGTCGCGCCGCTACCGGGTCATTGCTCCCGACCTCCCCGGGCACGGCGAATCGGCCAAACCTCGCGGCGATTACTCGTTGGGCGCGTTCGCCGCTTTTCTCCGTGATCTGCTCTACGAGTTGGAGGTCGAGCGGGTGACCGTGGTGGGCCAGTCGCTGGGTGGCGGAATCGCGATGCAGTTCAGCTATCAGCATCCCGATCGCTGCGAGCGTCTGGTGCTGATCAGCAGCGGTGGACTTGGGCCGGACGTCAGCTGGATGCTACGTCTGCTGGCGGCACCCGGCGCCGAGCTACTGTTGCCGATCATCGCGCCGAAACCGGTTCTGCGGGTGGGTGACAAGCTGCGCTCGTGGGCGTCGGCGGCGGGGATTCACTCGCCACGGGCCGATCAGACCTGGCGCGCCTACTCATCGCTCTCGGATGGTGCCACGCGGCAGGCGTTCCTGCGGACCCTGCGATCCGTGGTCGATCATCGCGGGCAGGCCGTCAGCGCGCTCAACCGGCTCTATCTCAACGCGTCCCTGCCCACCCAGCTGATCTGGGGTGAGCGCGACAACATCATCCCGGTCGCACACGGCGAGGCGGCACACGAGGCGATCCCCGACAGCCGCCTCGCCGTGCTGCCCGGCGTCGGTCATTATCCGCACGCCGAATCGCCGGACGAGGTCGTGCAGATACTCGAGGATTTCCTCGACACCTCCCCGGCTCGTGTCCGACGGATGGGCTGACCCGCGGCGTCGAGGGGTGCCAGGGGCCGGGGTATCTGGCACACTGGAGGGCGCCGACGCGATGCATTGCTGTCCCAAAGGTCTTGAGTCTCGTAGGGCGCCCTTCACGGATCGAGTCCGTGGCGCCAGGCCAGAGCAGAAAGCAACGAGGCTCCTCCGTGCCCGACCAGAACAGTCCCACGCTTGTCCGCGACCGATTCGTCAGTTCGTACTCCGAACTCGTCGCAGAGGTTCGCGCGTCCGGTCTCCTCGACCGCCGGCGCGGTTTCTACATCAGCCGGATCGCAGTCACGGTCGCGGCGTTCGTGGCAGTGTGGGCCGGCGTCCTGGTGGTCGGGGACTCGTGGTGGCAGGTCGGCCTCGCCGCGATCCTCGCCGTGATCAGTACCCAATTCGGGTTTCTCGGCCACGACGGAGCGCACCGACAGATGTTCGCCTCGTCGGCCGCCAACGAGTGGACCGCGCGCATCCTGGCCGGCGCTTTCGCAGGCCTGTCCCTCCATTGGTGGCGCGCCAAGCACAATCGGCATCACAAGGCGCCCAACATGATCGACGAAGATCCCGATATCGCGCCGGGGCCGCTGGCATTCGTTCCTGCCGATGCCAACGACCGCTCCGGATTCTACAAATGGTTCACCCGGCGTCAGGGATGGCTGTTCTTCCCGCTGGTGACCCTCGAAGGTGTCGCTCTGCACATCGCCAGTGTCCAAGGCCTGGTGGGGAAAGCGCCCGTGGCCCATCGCCTCCTCGAACTCGCCCTGATCGTGGCCCGGCTGTTGTTCGGGCTCATCCTGCCCCTGGTGGTCATGCCGGTGCATATCGCGGCCGTGTTCATCGTCGTGCACCTGGCGTTGTTCGGTCTGCTCCTCGGCGGTTCGTTCGCTCCGAATCACAAGGGAATGCCTCTGGTGCCCAAGGGGATGCGCGTCGACTTCCTCCGCCGCCAGGTGCTGATGTCGCGCAACATCCGGGGCGGGCGATTCACCGACTTCATGATGGGTGGACTGAACTACCAGATCGAGCACCACCTGTTCCCGAGCATGCCCCGCCCGAACCTCGTGAAGGTGCAACCGCTGGTGCGCGCGCACTGCGCCCGATACGGCGTGTCGTACACGGAGACCTCGTTGATCGGGTCGTATCGGATCGTGATCGCTTACCTGAATCAGGCCGGTCTCGGCGAGCGTGATCCGTTCACGTGCCCGCTGGTCCGGATGTACCGCTGACCTCGATCCTGCACAGCGGGATTCGCGCCGCTTCGGCGGGCCCACCTCACCGGGTAACCTGGCGTCGTCAAGGCCTCGTGTCCCGCACAGGGACGAAGGGTGGTGTGTGATGGGCAGAATCCGGGTCACCGGCAAGCTACGGGTCACCGGGAAGGTGCGGGTGACGGGACTCGACCGCCGGTTCACGTGGCGACCCGCCGACCGGGCCCCCGCACCCTCGAGTGACCCGGATCGACGAGCCCGTTAGTCCGTTTTCGGTCCCGGGTGGTTCGCTCCGTGCGTCAGTGTCGACGGACCGAGTACCTCGGCACCGAGCGCGACCACCCGCCGACGCAGTTCTCGATCGGCGGTGACGACGATCCGGCGCCGGCCGGGATGTTCGGCGACGAGTTCGACGATCCGGTCGTCACCGGACCCTGTCGCGGCGATCGTGGCGACCGACGCGGTGGACTCGACCGTTCGGGCCTGTCCTTCGACGACCATGACCACGTCGGCTGGACCGTCGATAGCGGTCAGGCCATTTTCGACGAGGCCTGCCAGACGATCACGGAGGCGTTCGGTGGCGCCTTTGCGATCGCGCCACCAGCCATCCGGTACCGAGCCCACGACATTGGCCGCGTCGACCACGACGAGTGGGTTCGCGTCGGGTGTCACGGCCGCAGACGTCGGTCGATTGACTGCATCGGAGTCCTCCTCGTGTTGTCGGGGCGAGCCTACCGGGCACCGGGTCATGCGCCGATGCAGACCTGAGCCCGAGGGTGTTCGCGGTGGACTGTGGACAGGAGACGGCCCCGGCCGCATCATGCGGTCGGGGCCGAAATCATCCGGGTCGGCTCAGCCGAAGGCGACACCGTGGCAGAAGCGGTTCTGTGGGTCGAGCGCGGCCTTGATGGCTGCCAGTCGACGGCGATTGGTGTCACTGAACGCGGTCGCCGATCGGGCCGTCTTCTCCTCTCCCTCCAGAAAGTTCAGATAGGCGGCTCCGGTCACATACGGCGCCAGCGCTTCTCGGGTCAACCGCATCGCCGACTCGATGGCGAGTCCGACGTGCGGATCGGGCACCACCGCGCCCATCTCGAGCAGGAACGTTCCGTCTCGTCCGGTGTCATTCGGCGACCCCGCAGCACCCCGGGCCACAGCGCCGCCCGCGTGGCGGATCTCCGCGAACAGGATCAGCGGCATGGCGCCTGCCGCCGGAAGAACGCGCGAGGTCAGGATGTCGATCGCCGCATCAGGGATCTCGTTCATCCATTCGGTGGTGATCATCGCGGGCATCGGATCCGTCGGGTCCATGCTGATCGCATCGGCGGCCGCGAACGGCATCTCGACCCACATGTCGAGCTCTGGTGCCTTCCACTCGCGCCACTCGTCGATGACCGCCTTGCCGGTGGCGATGTCCCCGGACCAGCAGCCGCGTACCATGACGAAGCTCTTCCCGCGGAAGGGTTCGGGCACGAACTCCAGCGGCGGGAAGTTCATCAGTGTCACCGCCGAGGTCAGGTCTTCGGACTGCTCCGGTGCCCACTGGGCGAATCGCTGCAGGATCTCCGTCGCGTACTGGGCGGGGTAGATCAGGTTCCCGGCGTAGACCGTGCTCACCGGGAAGAGGTCGATGACGACATCGGTGACGACTCCCAGACTGCCGGCGCCGCCGCCGCGCAGTGCCCAGAAGATGTCGGGATGGCTGGTCGCGCTGACCCGCAACGGGTTGCCGTCGGGAGTGACCAGGTCGAAGGAGCGGACCGCGTCCGACGAGAGGCCGTATTTGCGGCCGAGCCAGCCGAATCCGCCGCCGAGCGTGTAGCCGACGACGCCCACATCGGTGGTCGATCCGAGAAGCGGTGCCAGCCCGTGTCGTTGGGCCTGCTCGAGCACCGGTGCCCACTTCGCGCCGGCGCCGACCGTGGCGGTGCGTGTGATCGGATCGACGGTGACGTCGGTCATCGCCGAGGTGTTGATCAGCAGCGCACCGGCGGTCGACGAACCGGGGCCGTGACCGGTTGCCTGGATGGCCACCCGCAGGTTCTCCTCGGCAGCGAACCGAACCGCCTCGACGACGTCGAAATGGTTGACGGGGACTGCGATCACCGCCGGGCGCTGATCGGCGAGCAGATTGAATCCGGCACGTGCCGCGTCGTATCCGGGGTCGCCCGGTCCGAAGACGTCGCCGGCGATGCGGTCGGCGAGTTCGGCCAGCACCGAGCTGCCGGGACGTACCGCCAGGTCGGGGTTCTCGGATTCGGCGGGGCGCGTGTATTGGATGGTCATCGATGGTTCCTCACTGTGGGCCGGTGTCTCCGGCGGGTCCGTTCTCTCCGGCTGTCCCGGATGTGAAGAACTCTCGTCCACCACGCTTGAGGGCTACTTGGAAGCGACTTGGAGGTGCGGTCCAAGTCGCGAGCGGGTTGGTCAGGCCGACGGATCAGGGCAGGTCGGGGGCATAGCCGTGATCGATCGCGAAGGCCTCGACCCGCGCATGGACGGCCATCGCCTCCTGGCGGGCCGCGACCCGCCTGGCCTCACGCAGGGTGTCGAGAACCACTGCGCCGGGCTGTTCGGTGGCGTGCTGGAACTCGGCGCAGACCAGCAGCCGATGAGCATCGGGGTACCGCTGCCCGGTGCGCTCGGCGAACGAGTGTGCCTTCTCGAGCAGCGCCGGGACCGCATCGAGACGGCCGGCCGCGATCATCGCCTCCGCGTGCAGGGCAAACCACAGTCCCACACCCGTCCGCTGCGGATTTCCCGGGTGCTCCAACCGGTCGATGTTCTCGAGCGCTTCGTCCGCAGATCCCGCCAGTGCACGTGCCCACCAGTAGATTCGCTCGCCGCCGCGACGCAGATACTCCAGGGCGGTGTGGCCGGAATCGGACACCAGTCGTCCACCCACCTCGCGCGCCCAGCCGACGTCGCCTGCGATCGCGGCCGCGGTGACGGAGAAGATCGCGGTACCGAGGTACGACATCGGCTCGTCGGGCCCGGCGTCGATCCGTTCGAAGAGTTCCCGTCCGACGGCTGTCCCGGTATGCAGGGTCGCCGCGAGCGCCCGGAAGCCGCGGGCGATCATCAATTGGTCGTTCTGCAGCCCCTCGATCGTGGCACCGAGTGGCGCGTACTGGTCGAGCAGTCGAGATGCCTCACCGATCCGGCCGCGGTCGAACAAATCGATTCCGGCGGCCTGCATCCCGAGATGAACGACCACAGGGTTCTCGGAAGGTTCTGCACGCGCGGACAATTCGTCGGCGTAGCGATGAGACATGCGGATCTCGGCGACCTGTGAGTGCGCGGCGAAGCGTGCGTAATCCAGCTGCGCGAGCAACTCCTGGTTCTCGGTCGCCTCGCCGAGTTCCCGGGCGCGCCGCAACAGATCACGATCGGCCGCGAAATAGCCGTTGCGTGCGACGTCGCTCGCCAGCAGAGTACGGATCGCCTGCAGCTCGATGTCGCGCTCTCCGATGGCTTTCGCGAGACCCGAGGCATCGGTCAATTGACGGGCCGCGGTGTCGAAACTGTAGCTGCGCAGTGCGATTCGGCCGGCATCGAGCAGGGCCCGGGCAGTTCGGGCACGATCGGCGAGTGGGCCGGCCGCCCAGAGATGACGGGCCCGTTGTGTGGCCGCGGCGGCCGTGCTCGAGTCCTCGAACTGGTCGGCGAGCGCCAGGTGTATTCGGTACGCCCGAGCAGCCCGGACGCGGCCGAGGATCGCCTCCCGGATGAGGTCGTGATCGAAGCCGAAGGCGAACGGATCGTCCCGCTCGGTCCCGATCAGTCCGGCGGTCTCCGCGGGCTCGAGCGTTTCGAGGACCTCGTCCACCGGCCGTCCGGTCGCCCCGGCCAGCAGGGAGATGTCCACACGACTGCCGATCAGGGAGGCGACCTCGAGTAACTCGACCGTGGCGTCGGGGAGTGGGCGAAGCCGCTCGCGGACCACATCGCGTACCCCCGCCGGTACCGAGTTGTCGGGGATGCTGCCACGATCAGCCAGGATGCGGGCCAGTTCACGGACGAAGAAGGCGTTTCCACGCGTACGTCGGGCGATCGAGGCGGTGGTGCCCACCGCAGGCCACTCGTGGGTCTCCCGGCGGACCAGTTCGGCGATGTCGTCGTCGGACAGCGGTCCCACCTCGATGCGTCGATGTTCGGGAAGGCGGGCGAGGGCGGCGAGGGTGTTCGTGACGGCCGATCGACGGGACCGTGTACGCAGCGTGGCGAAGAAGGTGACACCGGGAGCACGACGGCTTGCCATGTGGACGAGGAGTTCCAGCGACGCACTGTCCGCCCACTGCAGGTCATCGAGCACGATGACCAGCAGGTGTGCTGCCGCGACGCCTTCCAGGAGGTTCGCGGCCTCGTCGTAGAAACGGAATCGCGCGGTGGAATCGGGCATCTCGCGCGGGGGAGGAATGACGGTGGTGCCCTGGGTGACCATCCGGCCCAGGTCGTTGTCGAGCAGGTCCGAGCGATGATCGGGATGTATCTCCGGTAGCACCGATCCGAGCACCTGAACCCACGGCCACATCGACGGCGCGGCAGCGTCTTCGACGCAGCGTCCCCAGAGGACGGTGAGATCCGCTGCGGCGGCCGCGCGTCGTGTGGCCTCGTCGAGCAGTGCCGTCTTTCCGGCGCCCGGGTCACCTTCGACGATGACGATCCCGCCAGGGCCGTGCAGGGACGCGAGCACAGCACGGTGCAGTACGGCCAGCTCGTCTGTTCTGCCGATCAGCGTCGGGGCGTGCTTCTCATCGGTCGAGGCGTTGGTCTCGGGGACTCGGATTTCTCGGGCTCGGGGCGTTGGTGAGGCCTGATCGACTGCGGGAGAGGGCCGGCCGACAGACGCGGCGCCCGGGCGATGTGGTGTCTCGAGCGTCGGGGAATGGTCGAGGATGTCCCGTTCCACCGCGCGCAGTCGTGGTCCGGGATCCACGCCGATCTCATCGGCGAGAATCCGGCGCGCGTCGGCGATCGCGGCGAGGGCGTCCGATTGGCGACCGAGACGATACCGTGCCGTTGCCAGCAGAACCCAGAGACCCTCGTCCAGCGGCGACCGACGTACCGCTTCCTCGAGTTCGGCGACGAGGGCCCGGTGCTCGCCCAGCTCCAGCCGGACCTCGAAGGAGAACTCCCTCGCCTCGGTGATGGTGCGATCCAGATGCGCTGCGGCTTCGTCCCGGAATGCCAGACCCTCGAACTCCGGCAGCAGGGGCCGATAGGTCGCGAGCGCGGTCTGCAGGGTTCTCGCTGCCGCGTCTGCGCCGCCGTTCCGATGGAGATCGTGCGCGTCGGCGATCGCACCGACGAGTCGGCGTACGTCCACCTGCGCGACGTCGGCGACCAGCGCGTAGCCGGCCCCACGGGTGACGAGGACCGTCGACGGGCTCCGTGGTTTGCGGTCGGGCTCCAGAGCCTTGCGGAGGCCGGAGATGTAGGCCTGCACGGAGACCTCGGCCCGGTCGGGCGCGCTCGAACCCCAGATGCCGTCGATCAGTCGGCCAACGCTGACCGGATCACCGTCCGCGAGGATCAGCTGTGCGAGAACCGCGCGTTGCTTGCGCGTGCCGAGTTCGACGGTCTCGGAATCGATCTGCGCGCCGAGGCCGCCCAGGACGGTGTACGCGAGCCGAGCCACAGCGAGAGTTTAGTCCGGATCGTCCTGGGTCGCCCCGGATCGGACGCGTAGCCTGACGACATGTTCGCCTCCGCCGATGCGGGTACCGTTTGCGACGTCGACGGCGATTCGTGATGGGTTTCACCCGCGAGCAACTCCTGTCGTACCGCGGCGTCGAGGTGGCCGATCTGATCGGCGACGACTGTCGCTTGCTGTTCGTGGGCATCAATCCCGGTCTCTGGACGGCGGCGGTCGGGGCGCACTTCGCACGGCCAGGCAACCGGTTCTATCCGGCTCTGTACCGATCGGGCATCGTCGACCGGCTTATCGACGCGTCCGACGGCATGTCCAACGAGGACCGGGACCTGTTGTGCAGCCGTGGTATCGGCATCACGAACGTGGTGGCGCGGGCAACGGCGACTGCCGCTGAACTGTCGGCCGACGAGCTGCGTACCGGCGGTCGGCGGCTTCGCGAGACGGTCGAACGCGTCGCGCCTCGGGTGGTGGCGATCGCTGGGATCACGGCCTATCGCTCGGCGTTCGACCTACCTCGCGCCGTCGTCGGACCTCAGTCCGAAGAGTGGCACGGTGCCGCGGTGTGGGTGGTGCCCAACCCCAGTGGCCTCAACGCACACGAAACCGTCGAATCGCTCGCCGCGGCCTATGCGCGGGCGGCGCGGGCTGCCGGAGTTCTGGGGTGAGCTGTCACATGTCGGTCGACGAGATGATTCGACGACGCACGGAGAGCAGCTCCACCTCGGGACGGCCACCGGCGAAACGCTCGACCGCGTCGAGAACGTCGATGACATGCGCCCGGTCGGCGGCCACCACGCCGACCCCGATCACCGTGCGCCGGTGTACGTCGAGAAAGCCGACCTCGGCGGTCGAGACAGCGAACCGTCGCCGAACCTCGGCGACGATCGGCCGGACGACGGACCGCTTGTGCTTCAGCGAATGCACATCGCCGAGCAGGTAGTCGAGTTCTGCGAAACCGATCCACATCGTGGTGCCGATTGTATCGGCCGGCCGCTGTGGGACAGGAACAGCTCCACTTGTGGTCCGGGCCGTTGGGGCGACCCCCGATCCCTGGGGAGGCCCCGTTCGCTGGGGAGGCCCCGATCCCTGGGGAGGCCCCGTTCGCTGGGGAGGCCCCGTTCGCTGGGGAGGCCCCGATCCCTGAGGAGGCCCGGAGCGCTAGCGGAGGGCCGTCACGAAGGGCGCCCTTCGTGACGCGTCGCTCGTTCCTCGCGAGGCTCCTCGGGGATCGGGTGGGACGCGTCGCTCGTTCCTCGCGAGGCTCCTCAGGGATCGGGGGGTGCGGGTGGTTCGTTCCTCGTGTGGGTTTGTCGGGTGCCCTTCGTGACGCGTCGCTCGTTCCTCGCGAGGCTCCTCAGGGATCGGGTGGGACGCGTCGCTTGTTCCTCGCGAGGCTCCTCGGGGATCGGGTGGGACGTGTCGCTCGTTCCTCGCGAGGCTCCCCAGGGATCGGGTGGTGCGGGTGGTTCGTTCCTCGCGAGGCTCCTCGGGGATCGGGTGGGACGCGTCGCTCGTTCCTCGCGAGGCTCCTCAGGGGCCGGGTGGTGACGTGTGGTTTGTCCTGGTGTGGCTTGTCTGGGGCCGGGTGAGTACGCCGTCAACGAGTCAGTCGACGTGGATAGAGCAGATGCGCCAGATCCTTCTTGGCGGCGACGGCGCGGGCCCGGTCCTGTGGTGAGAAGCCGCCGGCGGTGGGGCGTTGCGGGATCTGATCAGGATCGTCGACGACGGTCCAGCGTGAACCGGACGCCGTGAGCGAATGGTGCTTGGTGGCGTAGTAATCGGGGCGGCCGATGATGGCCACGCCCGAGTCACCGGCGGCGGCGGCGATCAGATGTGGATGGAAACGCGTGCTGATCCAGGTGTCGCCCCGCCCTACCGGTAACCCGGAACGCCACACATCGAGGAACGGTATCCGGGTGGACCCCTGCAGGCGGTCGGCCAACCGGGTTGGGATCTCCAGGTCTCGCCCAGGAATTCCCTCGACGACCGTCACGGCCTCGCCCGGGACCTGCCACGCGTCGAGGGTGTCGTGGACGAAGCGGGTGAGAGCGTCGAGCCCCGTGGTCCCGTTCGCGGCGAACTCCTCGGTCAGGTCGGACTGCAGGCACAATGTCACGCCGTCTCGTGGAGATCCCATGTCCCGGGACGGCGGGGCAGTCAGTTCATCCACCGCCAGCCAGGCGTCGTCGCCGGTCCGCCGCCGGGCCGTCGCGCCGTCGAGAGCATCGGCTGAGGCGGCGTCGCGCACGTCGAACACGGCGAACACGTCGGCCGCGTCACGAAGGACCGACCATCCCGGTCCGTCCAAACGGGGGAGCAGCCCCTGACCGGTGGCGTATGCGACGGCACCGGTGGTGCGGACCAGTTCGGCCGCGGCAGCCACCAGCGAGACATGGTGTGGCCAGACCTGATTGAGGTATCCGCCACCCAGGAGATGCACCGACGAGGCGCGCCGGAAGACGTCGACTCCTTCGGCGAGTCGCGGTGCGGGGCCGAAGCGGGTCGCCGCCTCGGCGACCCAGGTCCACGGGATGTCCGGGTCCGGACCGTCGGTGCGGGTACGGTCGGCCGCGTAGTTGGTCAGCTGCCACAACGTGTCGACGAATACGGCGCCGGGGTGAATGCCCCGGAGCAGCAATGACGCCTGGCCCGGACTGTGGCAGTCGAGGACCACCATCGCGCGTGGGCGGGCGCGGGCCAGGTGCCGCAGCCATGCCCTGGCGATCACCTCGTCACCGTAGTTCGGAAACCCTGACGGGCCGATGAGGTAGATGATCTCCCGTGAACTCAGTCGTTTGCGGATACGGGCGATGGCGTTGGCGGGCAGACCGGGCGCAGGCACCCACGGGATGTTACCCACTTCGGCGGGTGGGCCGACGCCGTCGTCAGTGATCGCTGCCGAGGAGTGTGGCGACGTGATCCGGGACGTACTTGGACAGGGACCGAGGAGGTCGTCGGTAGTTGCCCGAGTCGATCGGTTTCTTGGGTAGATCGACCTTGTTCCTCGGAACGTCTTCGTATTCGATGGTGGACAGGAGATGAGCGATCATGTTCAGTCGCGCGTGCTTCTTCACGTCCGACTCGACGACGAACCACGGACTCAGCGCTGTGTCGGTGTGGACCATCATCTCGTCCTTGGCTCGCGAGTAGTCCTCCCAGCGGTAGACGGCCTCGAGGTCCATCGGGCTGAGTTTCCACTGGCGCACCGGATCGTTCAGGCGTGAGCGGAACCGTTTGAGCTGTTCCTCGTCAGAGACCGAGAACCAGTACTTGCGCAACAGGATTCCGTCGTCGATGAGCATCTGCTCGAAGATCGGGGTCTGGCGCAGAAAGCGGGTGTGTTCCTCGGGGGTGCAGAAACCCATCACCTTCTCGACACCGGCACGGTTGTACCAGGACCTGTCGAACAGGACGATCTCGCCCGGTGCCGGCAGGTGCGCCACATAGCGCTGGTAGTACCACTGTCCACGCTCACGATCGGTGGGCGCGGGCAGCGCGGCCACGCGGGTGACGCGCGGACTGAGATACTCGCTGATCCGCTTGATCGTCCCGCCCTTGCCCGCGGCGTCGCGTCCCTCGAAGATCACCACCACACGGGAACCCGTGGTGCGCACCCATTCCTGCAGCTTCACCAACTCGGTCTGCAGTCGGAAGATCTCGGCGTCGTAGACCTTGCCGGAGATCTTCTTGGGACTCTTGTCACCGTGCGACTTCTTCGCCATGAGGACAGAGCTTACGTTCTGAACCCTCAGGCGGGGAGGAGGTCGCCCACCGCCGCGATCTCGTCGGCCAGTTCGGCCACGGACGCGTCGATCCGTGCCCGGGAGAACTCGTTGATGTCGAGTCCCTCCACGATCTCCCAGCGACCGTTCACCGAACGCACCGGGAACGAGCAGACGAGTCCCTCGGGCACACCGTAGCTGCCCGGCGATGGGAGAGCGGCCGACGTCCAGTCGCCGTCGGGCGTGCCGAGGACCCAGTCATGAACGTGGTCGATGGTCGCGCTGGCCGCCGACGCCGCCGACGAAGCGCCGCGGGTCTCGATGATCGCTGTCCCACGTTTCGCAACCGTCGGGATGAAGTCGTCTTCCAGCCAGGCGCGGTCCTCGGCGAGTTCGGCGCCGCTGCGCCCGGCCACACGGGCATGGAAGATGTCGGGATACTGGGTCGGGGAGTGGTTGCCCCACACCGAGACCCGACTGATCTCGCGGGCAGCGCAGTGTGCCCGATGGGAGAGCTGCGCGATCGCCCGGTTGTGATCGAGGCGGGTCAACGCGGTGAATCGTTCCGACGGGATGTCGGGTGCGTGTGCAGCAGCGATCGCAGCGTTGGTGTTGGCCGGGTTACCCACCACGATGACCCGGAGATCCTCTGCGGCAACCTCGTTGAGGGTTGCACCCTGCTCGGCGAAGATGGCCGCATTGGCCTGCAGCAGGTCCGCACGTTCCATTCCCTTGCTGCGCGGCTGCGCCCCGACCAACAACGCGAAGTCGGTGCCGTCGAACGCTGCCCGCGGATCATCGTAGATGTCCACCGAGGACAGCTGTTCGTACGCGCCGTCGTCGAGTTCCATCGCGGTGCCGACGGCAGCCGATACCGCGTGAGGCAGTTCGAGCAATCGCAATCGGACAGGCTGGTCGTGGCCGAGCATCGCGCCTGCCGCGATCCGGAACAGTGCCGCGTAGCCGATGTGGCCGGCTGCGCCGGTGACGGTCACCACGGCGGGAGTGATCGAGGACATCGGATCCTTTCGACGGTTGCGTCCGGGTCGTCAGCCGGTGCGCACGGTGGTCTCGGTGAGCAGCACGGTCTGGATCGGGCTCGACAGCGTCAGCACCGGCCCCAGCACATGCCAGGTCAGGGGCACAGAGGTGAATGAGGCGAGCCAGCGGTCGGACTCCGATCGCGGCGGCGGGCACGCCATCCTCGTCGATGCGAGCGGGCCGATGCGCATCTGGTCGCCGGTGATCGTAGCGGTGCCGACGTGGCGATTGCACCCGGCATAGAGGCCGACGCGATGGCCCGGTCCGAACACGATACGCATCGGCCCGCCGCCGGGGATGGCGCCGCCGATGTCGGCCACCGATGCGTAGCTGCGGCCGACGAACAGGGAGTACGGGTCATCGGGGAGGACGGGTGGTGCCGGCGCGGGTCTGATGGGCGCGGGCGGACGGGGCGCGGGAAGCGCCGCCGCGGTTCCGGTCCCGATGGCGAGCACCATGACGATCGCGCTGACGATCGCACCGAGCAGCGACGCACCGGCCGCGGCCGTGGTGCTCCGCGGACGGGTGCCTGTTCCGATCGCCGCCGGCCGTTGTGGGATGCGATGATCGTTCCGGTTCGTGGCTGTTCCCTCGCCGATGGAAGCCATGCAGCCTACGGTAGCCGAACCGACCGAACAGGCGATGAACGATGACGCAATCGAACGTGTCCGCGGTCGCGGTGACCTGCCGGACCGAGTATCTGCGTCGACGCCACCTGATGGCGGCGCAGGTGGCTTGGGTATGCACCGCGTCCGGGTTGCTTGCACTCGTCGTTCTCAATGCGGTCGGAGTCGACGGGCACACGACCGCGGGAGCGGTCGCGGGTCTGCTGGTGCTGTCGTTGGCGGCGGCCGCGGTCGGACACCTGAGTCCGCGGGGAGCGGTCGTGCTCGCGGTGGATTCCGACTCGGTGTATCTCGGCGACGAGGTGCGCGGCATCGTCAGTCGTCCGCTGGCCGAATTGCATTCGGTGTCGCTCGGGTCGATGGCGGAGACGACCGGGGCGGCCGGGACGGTGGTCGAAGACCTCACCATCACCGGGCGTCGGACACTGACCCTGGAGTTCGCGCACTCCACCGGCGATGGCCACGAGGAGATCTCCCGATGGCGGATCGGGGTCGTGGAGAGCGATCCGGCCGCGATCGAGGTGATCGCCCGACTGCGCAGGCAGGTTCCTGCACACCACCCTCCGGCACAGCACCCTCCGGCACAGCATCCTCCGAGGACGGAACCGCTCGTCGACACGACATCGACTGCTGTTCTCGGTGAACCGGGTCCGGCTCGATCGACCACACCGCGCGTGGCGGACGCCGGCAGCGACGAAGCGGCCGAACGACTGTGGGAGGACGCGACTCGTCGACACGACGGGGTGCTGCGTGACTACGGGACCTATGAGATGGCGCCACAGATGCTGCTGCAATTCCCCGCGGTCACCGACGTCACGTTGACGTCCGTGCAGGACTTCCACATCGCGCTCGACGAGGCGACCGCGCTGCGAACCGAGCGCTACCCGGGCGATCGGGCGCGTGCCGACGCCTATCAGCAAGCGGTGAACACCTTGCGCCGGGCGTGGATCGCGTGTGAGACGAACGGCCGTCGGCTGGGGACGGGCTACCTCGCGTCCGAGGATCGGGACGACCTACGCCGCGCACTGAAGCTGTACGACCACGCCCGTAGCGGCGCCACGCCTGCCGAGCAGGTGACCTACTACACGAAGGTGCACGACATCGTCACCACACTCACCGATCGCGGCACCCTGCACCCGCCCGAACCGGCGATCGCCGAGCTGGCCGCGGCGACTCGACGTGCGATCGACGCGGGACCGGGTCAGTAGCCCTCTTCGAGGAATCGGCCATCCGGCGAATACGTCCCCGCAGACGCTGATTCTCGGGCCAACTCCACCTGGATGACCGGCTGTCCGTCGGGTTGGAAGATCGACGACATCTGGATGTCCACCGCGTCGGCATCGAAACGTTCGACGACGCCTCGCGCCATGGCGTCGCGACGTACCGAAGCGAACACCTCCGGCGACACGTCCTCGAAGGAGAACGACCCCGCGCCGCCGGTACCCGCATAGGTCGAGAACTCCGGGAAGGCTCCGGGTACGACGGTGAGCGTGCCGTATCGTCTGTCGTCGCTGAACTCCATCAGGACTCCGCCACTGTTCTGGATCTGCCCTGCATACATCGTCGGGGTGTTGTTCGCGGTCCCGCGGATCTCGAAGCGGCGCAGGATCTTCTGATCTGTCGAGAGCCCCGCGTCGGTCAGTGCGGCGCGGGCCAGGCCGAACGAGGCGTCGAAGTCGCCGGGATCGAAGAATGCTGCGACCGTGCCGTCGGCGCGGCCCTGTATCTCGACGTCGGTGATGCCGTGCTCTCCGAATCCGCCGACCAGGAGAACGGGTTGACCACGCACCGGCCGACCGACGGTGAATCCCGCCGGCGCCAGATCCTCGCCCTCGGCGGCCACCCGCGATTGCATCGTGGACGCCATCGCGGAGATGTCGGTGGTCGCGATCTCGGCGGCGCGGAAGGTGTCCGGCCGACGTTTTGTGGTCTCGGTGCGTTGTGGCTCCTGCCACCCGCGATCGCCGTACTTCCACAGGTTGACCGACTGCCCCGTGGTCGGGTCATAGACCTCGGCGCGCGATGTCTGATCGGCACCGAGCGAGATGCCGAGGATGTTGTCCGATGCCGACGATCCGAGCTCGGAGATCTGCCCGAGCACGTCCTGCAGGCGACCCGTGAGGTCCTTGACGATGCGATCGGACGTCGGGGTATCTGCGACGCCGCCGGTCATCGACGGCATCGAGAGGTCGACGTCCCACACCGTGCCGGGAACGCCGAACAGCACGGCGCCCGCAGTCGCGATCGTGACGGCGGGATAGAGCAGGGCCCGACGCCCCGGCTGGTCACCGAACTCCGGGACCTCGCTCGTCTCTCGCGGCGGGAGCGCGTCGGGCGGGACCGTACCGAACGGCCGCTCGACGAGGCTCTGGAAATGGCCCCGGCTCATGGCGGTGATCCAGCGTGCGTCATATGCGGTGTCATCGGGTGGCCGCAGGGTCGCGGTGAGCATCGTCGGTTGTAGGTCCGAGGCGGTGAGGCTGCTCCGCGTGATCGCGTTCACCTCGATGGGGACCGCCCGGTTCGACGTGCCCCGGCGGAACTCGGACAGCTCGGAGATCCGTGACGGGCGCGGCATGAGGGCCATGCCGACAAAGACCGCGGGTACACCGATGGCCAGGGCCACCCACCACGGATTGAATGCACCCACGCCGATACCGACGGCGATCAGGCAGCCGGACACCCCGGCTCGGAGAACACGCACGCCGGTCGAGCTCATCCTGGTGTCCTCCCCGGGTGGGACCGTCGTCGCTCACAGCAGTCGAGGTGATCATAGGAGCACCTGGCCGCGGATGGTCGTGCTCGCGGCGATCTTCGGTCCGGCCGGGTGGTTCGCGCGGACAGCGGTCTCGTGACGCGTACCGTGGACGGCGACCTCGGGGCACCCGCGGTCGGTTCCGGCAGGCCGCGCAGCCACGCCCGTCGCCGTGAGATCGGTGCCGCGACCAGTACACATGCGCGACACGCACAAGTGGAGGAGAAGTGTTTCGGTGGGCAAGCTGAGCAACAGTATGTGGCGACTCCTGGGTTCTCAGTCGTCCCGCAACCAATCGAAGTCGGTTGCGTTGATCAAGGAAGCCGATCGGCACACCACCTGGGCGACCGGTCTCGACGACGACGCGTTCGGGGCGGAGGCGCAGAAACTCGACATCGGTTCCGACCATGGCGATCGAGCAAGGTTTCTCGCCCTGGTTCGTGAGGCCGCCGACCGGACACTGGACATGCGCCCGTTCGATGTGCAGCTACAAGGCGCACTCCGTCTGCTCGAGGGCGACATCGTCGAGATGGCGACCGGTGAGGGCAAGACCCTCTCGGGTGCGATCGCGGCCATCGGATATGTGCTGCAGGGACATCGGGTCCACGTCATCTCGGTGAACGACTACCTCGCCACGCGCGATGCCGAGTGGATGGCGCCATTGTTCGCGGCGTTCGGTCTGACCGCGAAAGCGGTGTCGGAGAATTCCGATCGTGGCGACCGCAAGGCGGCCTACGCCGCCGACATCACCTATGGGTCGGTCAACGAGATCGGGTTCGACGTGCTGCGCGATCAGCTGGCGCTCTCCGCGGACGATCTGGTGTCACCGACACCCGACGTGGCGATCATCGACGAGGCCGATTCGGTGCTGGTCGACGAGGCGCTCGTGCCGCTGGTTCTCGCCGGGTCGACCGAGGCCGAGGTTCCCGATCAGGCCATCCACGACGTCGTCGCGCGGATGAAGAACAAGCACTACGAGGTCGACACCGACGGCCGCAACGTGACCCTCACCGAGGAGGGCGCAGCGTTCGTCGAGGAGGAACTCGGCGGGATCGACCTCTACGACGAAGAGCATGTCGGCACGACCCTCGTGCACATCAACATCGCGATGCACGCGCACTACCTGCTCGAGCGCGACGTCCACTACATCGTTCGCGACGGCGGCGTGCACCTGATCAACGCGTCGCGCGGACGGGTGGCCCAGCTGCAGCGTTGGCCGGACGGCGTACAGGCCGCGGTTGAGATCAAGGAGGGACTCAGCCAGACCGATTCGGGCGAGGTGATCGACACGATCACCGTGCAGGCTCTGATCGGTCGGTATCCCAAGGTGTGCGGCATGACCGGCACCGCGCTCGCCGCCGGCGAACAGTTCCGGCAGTTCTACGACCTGCTCGTCTCGCAGATCCCGCCGAACACGGCCAACATCCGTGAGGACGAGGCAGATCGGGTCTATGACACGAAGGCCAACAAGGTCGAGGGTATCGTCGCCTACGTCAAGGAGATCCATGAGACCGGACAGCCGATCCTGATCGGCACGCACGACGTGGCCGAGTCCGAGGAGCTCGCCTACTTCCTGGACAAGGCCGGCGTCCCACCGGTGGTGCTCAACGCGAAGAACGACGCCGAAGAGGCCAAGATCATCGCTGAGGCGGGCGTGCGTGGTGCGGTGACCGTCTCGACCCAGATGGCGGGCCGCGGAACGGATATCCGGCTCGGCGGTTCCGCCGACGATGACGACGCGCGCACCGACGTCGTGGAACTCGGCGGGCTCTGCGTGATCGGCACCGGCCGGCATGACACCGAACGCCTCGACAATCAGCTGCGAGGCCGTGCGGGCCGGCAGGGTGATCCGGGCCGGTCGGTCTTCTTCTCCAGCGTCGAGGACCCGGTCGTCACCAAGAACCTCGCCTTCAAGCGCGACCCGGTGTCGCAGGCCGACGACGGGTCGATGGGTGCCAAGGGCATCGACCTGATCGAGCAGGCCCAGCGCGTCGCCGAGGGCGTCATGCTCGAGTTGCATGCCAACACCTGGCGGTACAACAAGCTGGTGAACCAGCAGCGCGACATCATCGTCGCCCGCCGGATGCAGATCCTCATCACCGACCTCGCACTCGACGAATTGCAAGAGCGTGAACCCGAGCGCTACGCGCAACTGATCGGGACGGCGACATCGCCCGCGGTCGAATCCGAATCCACCGACCACGGCTCGGCCGATGACGCCGAGGCGTCGATGGACGAGAGTGGTCCGACCGACGGCGCTGGCGAGACAACCACACAGGCCGAGACCGGACCGGCCCAGACCGAACAGACTCAGACCGAACCGGTCGCCCCGACCGAGCCCGTCGAGAAGGACGTGTTGGCGCAGGCGGCCCGCGAGATCATGCTGTATCACCTCGACCGGGCGTGGGCCGACCACCTCGCCTTCGTCTCCGACGTACGCGCGAGCATCCACCTGCGGTCGTTGGGCAAGCAGAGCCCGCTCGACGAGTTCCACAAGCTGATCCTGGACGAGTTCGCCACCCTCCCGGGCCACGCGCTCGACAAGGCGTGCGAGACGTTCCGCGAGGCATCGATCACGAATGACGGTGTGGACCTCGGTACCGCGGATCTGCATCGGTCGACGACCACGTGGACGTACATGGTTCACGACAATCTGTTCTCGTCGGGTGGGGCGAAGACCTTGCAGGGCATCATCGGCATCTTCCGGTGAGTTCCGGCGGGGGAGCCGAGGCCGTGGAACCGGTCGACAGCCAGTCGGGGCCGACGCCCCGCGACAGCGGGTTGCTGACGGTGCCCAACGCGCTGAGCGTGCTGCGTCTGGCCCTGATCCCGGTGTTTCTCTGGTTGTTGCTGGTGCAGAAGTCCGACGGGTGGGCGTTCGCGATCCTGGTGTTCTCCGGGTTCTCCGACTGGGCGGACGGAAAGCTCGCACGATGGCTGAACCAGTCGTCGAAGATCGGGGCGCTGCTGGACCCGGCGGCGGACCGGCTCTACATCGTCATCATCCCGATCGCGTTCGGGATCCGCGAGTTCGTGCCGTGGTGGTTGATCGCGGTGATCATCGGCAGAGATCTCGCGTTGTTCGCGACCGCCCCACTGCTGCGCTCTCGTGGACTGGTGGCGCTGCCGGTGCTCTACATCGGCAAGGCCGCAACCTTTGCCCTGATGAGCGCGTTCCCGTGGTTGCTTGCGGGACAACTCGATTCGGTGGTGGGCACGATCGCATACCCGGTCGGGTGGGCGTTCATGATCTGGGGTGTGGGCCTGTACCTCTGGTCGTTCCTGCTGTACGCCTACCAGACGCTGTTGGTCGTCCGTCGTATGCCGCGGGTGGCTGCCGGCTCGTGATCGCCGACGGATTCGGGGCAATCGGGCGACCCGCCCGACGATCCGGGTACAGATGACCTAAAGTCCTGCGTTTGAAGAAGTTCGCAGTTTTGTCGCCTCCGACCAGAAAGGTGCGACAGTGACCGAAACCGATGTGCCCGCAACGCTGCGCTACACGGCAGAGCACGAATGGGTGGAGAGAACGGGCCCCACAACGGTGCGAGTGGGCATCACCGACTTCGCCCAGGACGCGCTCGGAGACGTCGTCTTCGTCCAACTCCCGGCCGTCGACGACGCCGTCGAGCACGGCGAGTCGTTCGCCGAGGTGGAATCCACCAAGAGTGTCTCGGACATCTACGGCCCACTCGACGGTACGGTGTCGGAGATCAACGGAGAGCTCGAGTCGTCACCGGAACTGGTGAACTCTGATCCCTACGGATCAGGCTGGCTGGTCGTGATCAGCATGGCAGACGAGGGGGCCCTGGATGCGGCGCTCGCGGAGACTCTCGACGCGGACGGCTATCGCGGGGTCATCGACGCCTGACGCTTGTCGCTGCCCGGTCGGACCGGGGAGTAACAAGCCGACAACGCCCGACCCGTAAGCGGAATGTCGAGCAGGGCGCAGCGACTATGATCGTCGGTGTTCTGGTCGACTCGATCACCCGTGTGGCAACCGCGACACGGTACGGTTACTCACAGCAGGTCCGGTTCGATGTCCGACGAAGTCGGCGAGCCGGAGGCCCGAGCACGATGAAGATGCACCGGCACCGCCAGCGCATGGTCACGCGGTTCGCGTGTCCGTCCGGGACCGCCGGATGTGGGGACGCCGAGGCTCTCGGGCACAGAGACAGACGAAGGAGAAGTGGTGAGCGATAACGACAAGGACCTTGAGGCGCCGGTGGAGACCACATCGGTTTTCCGGGAGGAGTTCATCTCCGAACTCGATTCCGGAGCCGTCGCCTCGAGTGAACCCGCCGACACCGGGGTGGAGAGGCTCTCGCCCGGCACGGCGCTGCTTGTCGTCAAGCGTGGTCCCAATGCGGGATCGCGCTTCCTGCTCGATCAGGCGACGACCTCGGCCGGCCGGCACCCGGACAGCGACATCTTCCTCGACGATGTGACCGTCAGCCGACGTCACGCGGAATTCCGGCTTGGCGACAACGAGTTCCAGGTCGTCGACGTGGGCAGCCTCAACGGGACCTACGTGAACCGCGAACCGGTCGACACGGCCCAGCTGAGCAACGGCGACGAGGTGCAGATCGGCAAGTTCCGCCTCGTCTTCCTGAGTGGCCCGCGCGACGGCCAAGCGGGCGCCTGACCCCGTGACGGCGTCGTCGGCGGGGCAGCGCGGCGAAGGATCGATGTCCATCGGGTCGGTCCTCGCGCTGCTGCGGGAGGACTTCCCGGACGTCACGATCTCGAAGATCCGATTCCTGGAATCCGAGGGGTTGATCACGCCCGAGCGGGCGCCGTCGGGGTATCGCCGGTTCAGTTCGTCCGACGTCGAACGACTGCGGTTCGTGCTGACCGCTCAGCGTGATCGCTATCTGCCGCTCAAAGTGATCAAAGAGCAGCTCGACGCGATCGACGGTGGCGACGGTGGTGCGGGTGCCGGCGGCACCCGGTTGCTGTCATCCGCCCGGACCGCGGTCGCGCCGGCCACCGACTTCGGCGCCCGGGGTGGACGGGTCTCCCGCGAGGCGCTCATCGAGCGGACGGGTGTCGACTCGGCCTTCGTCACCGAACTGCAGCGTAATGGGTTGCTGATCTCGGGACCCGCCGGTTTTTACGACGAGGATGCGGTGCGACTGGTCGAGGCCGCTGCCGCCCTGGCGAACTATGGGGTGGAGACTCGGCACCTGAGAGCGTTCAAGGTGTCCGCGGATCGTGAGGCCGGACTGGTCGCCCAGATCGCCAGCCCGATCGCCAAGGGCAAGGGCACCGGGGCCCGCGATCGGGCCGAAGAGCTGGTTCGCGAGATCGCCGCATTGTCGGTCACACTGCACACGCAATTGGTCAAGGCTGCGGTTCGGGGAGTGCTCGACTGATCGGTATTCGGCGGCCCTCGTGGGGTCCCGATGCGGTGTAGCGTCGTGATCAGCGGTTCGGCCGCAGCGAGTCGGCCGACGTCAACTATCCGGCGATCATGAGGAGGCGGGTGCCAGATGGGCGAGATGCGAGTCGTGGGCATTCGGGTCGAGCCGCCGCAGAGCCAGCCCGTGCTGTTACTGCGCGAGGTCGAGGGCGAACGCTATCTGCCGATCTGGATCGGGCAGAGTGAAGCCGCGTCGATTGCGCTGCAGCAAAAGGGGATCGAGCCGCCTCGGCCGCTGACACATGACCTGATCGTGAATCTGATCGTCGAGTTCGGCCAGACCCTGCGCGAGGTTCGGATCGTCGACATGCAGGAAGGCACCTTCTACGCGGAGATGGTCTTCGGCGACGATCTACGTGTGTCGGCGCGACCGTCTGATTCGATCGCCGTCGCCATGCGGGCCGGGGTGCCCATCATCGCCGATGAGGACGTCCTCACCGAAGCAGGATTGTTGATCCCCGACGAGGACGGTGACGCGGGCGCACCGGCGGATGCCAAGGAAGACGAGGTCGAGAAGTTCAAGGAATTCCTCGACAACGTGTCCCCGGACGATTTCAAGGCCAGTGGCGGCGCATGAGCCGCGAATGGTCACGGAATGGGCACCGCGAGGTCACCGTTTGCTCGATCTCAAGTTGAGGTTGAGGCTCGCGGGCGCGTCGCGTTGATTGGTTCTCGAGAGCCACCTACCGTCGACACGTCTCCCGATTTCAGCGGGGACGGAGGATGATCGTCCGTCAGGCGCGTACTGTTGAACCAGTCCTCGAGGCTCACGCCCGGGGTTCGGTGTCTGTCGAGTCGATCCAGGCGTTGCGAGGGAGTCTGCAGTGGGCGATGAGCCGTTCGACGACGAGGTGACGTCACCGACGGAGGGGTCGCCTGGCAGTGATACCCGCGATGGTGACAGCCGCGATGTCCGTCCCGGTACGGCAACCCAGGGCAGCCTCGACGACATCGCGCCGGGACTGTTCCCGAACGACACCGTGCCGGATGAACTCATCGGCTACCGGGTGCCGAGCGCGTGTCAGATCGCCGGCATCACCTACCGCCAGCTCGACTATTGGGCCCGGACCTCACTCGTCGTGCCGTCGATCCGTGGTGCGGCCGGCTCGGGGAGCCAGCGTCTCTACTCGTTCAAGGACATCCTCGTCCTCAAGATCGTGAAGCGACTGCTCGACACCGGGATCTCGCTGCAGAACATCCGCGTGGCGGTGGACCATCTGCGCAAGCGTGGCGTCGAGGACCTCGCCCGCATCACCCTCTTCTCCGATGGCACCACCGTCTACGAGTGCACGTCGGCCGAGGAGGTCGTCGACCTGCTTCAGGGCGGTCAGGGCGTTTTCGGCATCGCGGTCAGCGGAGCCATGCGCGAATTGACCGGCACCATCGCAGATTTCCCGGGCGAGCGCGCCGACGGAGGTGTGACCGAAACCGCTCCGGAGGACGAACTGGCCGCACGTCGCAAGAGCCGCACCCGCCGTACCGGCTGAGGCAGCCCGCTCACCTCCCGCGTGCACTGCGGTGCCCGGGCATCGACGTATACTGGCTGGACGTCGCTGCGTTGCGGGAGAGAGCCACCGATCGGGTTCGAGGTGGCCGCCGAAGGAGCAACACCTCCTCGTCAAACTCTCAGGCACCCAGGACCGTGATGTTGACGGCGTCTCTGGAAAGTGACCCGGGGTGACCCGGGTCCGCCCACGGTGAAAGGTCGGCCCACAGCGGGCCGACCGAATCTCTCAGGCGTTTCGGTGTCCGCGAGCGGACCGACGAACATGACAGAGGGGGAGGGCCGCAGACCGCCGAGAGGTAGCCCGTCATGTCCGCCACTCCCCACACCGAGCCGGCCGAGTTCGTCGACCGCCACGTCGGACCCGACGCCGACGAGACCGAGCGCATCCTCGCCGAAATCGGCGTGCCCACCCTCGACGATCTGGCCCGGCAAGTCGTGCCGGCCGTGATCGCCGACGACCCGGGCGCCAACGGGCTGGCCGCGCTGCCCGACGCCATCTCCGAGCAGAGCGTCCATGACCGACTCGCCGAACTCGCCGCACGGAACGTGGTGGCGCGGTCGATGATCGGGTTGGGCTACTACGACACGTTCACGCCACCGGTGATCCTGCGCAACGTGCTGGAGAACCCAGCCTGGTACACCGCATATACGCCGTACCAGCCCGAGATCAGTCAGGGGCGCCTCGAGGCGCTGCTCAATTTCCAGACGATGGTCGCCGATCTGACCGCCATGGAGGTGGCCAACGCGTCGATGCTGGACGAGGCGACCGCGGCGGCCGAGGCGATGACCTTGATGCGTCGCGCCGGCAAGTCGCGTTCGTCCCGCTTGGTGGTCGACACCGATCTGTTCCCGCAGACCCGCGCGCTGATCGAGACGCGCGCAGAACCACTCGGCATCGAGGTGGTCGAGGCGTCGTTGCATCCCGCGATGCCCGGGTGTGGTCTGCCCGACGGTGACTTTTTCGGTGTGGTGCTGCAGACGCCCGGCGCCTCCGGCCGCATCCTCGGTGTCGCGCCGATCATCGCCGCGGCGCACGAGGCCGGCGCTCTCGTCGCCGTCGGCGCGGATCTGTTGGCGCTCACCCTAATCACCCCACCGGGCGAGGCCGGCGCCGACGTCTGTTTCGGCACCACGCAGCGGTTCGGGGTGCCGATGGGATTCGGCGGACCGCACGCCGGCTTTCTGTCGGTCCACTCCGCGCACGCGCGGCAGCTGCCGGGCCGATTGGTCGGCGTCTCCAAGGACGCCGACGGCAACCTCGCCTACCGGCTCGCGCTGCAGACCCGCGAACAGCACATCCGTCGGGAGAAGGCGACCAGCAACATCTGCACTGCGCAGGTCTTGCTGGCGATCGTCGCCGCGATGTACGCGTCCTATCACGGCGCCGACGGTCTGCGTGCCATCGCACGACGCGTTCACGACGCCGCGGTGTTCCTGGCGGATCGCCTGACGGTCGCAGGGTTCTCCGTGGCACACTCCTCGTTCTTCGACACCATCGTGGTTCGGGCGCCGGGTCAGGCCGCGGCTGTGGTGGCCCACGCCAAGCGCGACGGCAACATCAATCTCCGGCTGATCGACGCCGACACCATCGGCATCGCCTGCGACGAGACGACATCGGGAGACGACCTCGCAGCGGTTCTGCGCGCCTTCAGCGCGGAAGGTGTGCGGAGCCATGCGTTCTCCCAGCCGATCGAGACCCGCCGCAGCGAGTTCCTCACGCATCCGGCGTTCAACCGCTACCGCACCGAGACCGCGATGCTCCGGTACCTACGCGGGCTCTCGGACAAGGACATCGCCCTGGACCGCAGCATGATTCCTCTGGGGTCGTGCACGATGAAGCTCAACGCCACGGCGGAGATGGAGCCGATCACCTGGCCCGGTTTCGCGCGTCTGCACCCGTTCGCTCCGTCGTCGGATACGGTCGGCATCCGTGAACTCATCTCGACCCTCGAGGACTGGCTGGTCGCCATCACCGGATACGACCGCGTCAGCGTCCAGCCGAATGCCGGCTCGCAGGGCGAGTATGCGGGCCTGCTCGCCATCCGGCGCTACCACGTCAGCCGTGGGGACGTCGAACGTGACGTGTGTCTGATCCCCTCGAGCGCCCACGGAACCAACGCCGCGTCAGCTGTGATGGCCGGTCTGCGGGTCGTCGTGGTCGCCTGCCGGGAGAACGGTGACGTCGACGTCGATGACCTGCGCGCCAAGATCGGCAAGCACAGGGATGCGCTGGCGGCCATCATGATCACCTACCCGTCGACGCACGGTGTGTTCGAGCATGACATCGAGGAGATCTGCGCCGCGGTCCATGACGCCGGCGGCCAGGTCTACGTCGACGGCGCGAACCTGAACGCGCTGGTCGGCGTGGCCCGACCTGGACGCTTCGGCGGCGACGTCAGCCATCTGAACCTGCACAAGACGTTCTGCATCCCACACGGTGGGGGCGGCCCGGGCGTCGGACCGGTCGCCGTCGGTGAACACCTCGCGCCATTCCTGCCCGGACATCCGTTGGCCGACGACCTGCCCGATGAGGGAACGATCTCGGCCGCCCCGTACGGGTCGGCCTCGATCCTGCCGATCACGTACGCCTACATCGCCATGATGGGCGCAGACGGCCTGCGTCGGGCGACGCTGACCGCGATCGCGTCGGCCAACTACATCGCCCGGCGACTGGCCGATCATTTTCCGGTGCTGTATGCGGGCGAGAACGGATTCGTGGCCCACGAGTGCATCCTCGATCTGCGGCCGTTGACCAAGGCCACCGGTGTCACGGTGGACGACGTGGCAAAGCGCTTGGCGGACTATGGGTTCCACGCCCCGACGATGAGTTTCCCGGTGGCCGGCACGTTGATGGTCGAACCCACCGAGAGTGAGAACCTCGATGAGCTCGACGCCTTCTGCGAGGCGATGATCGCCATCCGCGCCGAGATCGATCGGGTCGGGGCCGGGGAGTGGCCGGCCGACGACAACCCGCTGCGCAATGCACCGCACACCGCGGAGGCTCTCGTCGCGGACTGGGATCACCTTTACTCGCGGGAGGTCGCGGTGTATCCGCAGGGATTGCCGTCGGCGGGCGCGCGGGCCAAGGTGTGGCCGGCGGTGCGACGCATCGACGGCACCTACGGCGACCGGAACCTGGTCTGCAGCTGCCCGCCGATCGAGGCGTTCAGCGACTAGCCTCCGGCCGCGGGGCTCGTCGCGGCGGGTTCGGTCGAGGATGCCGGGGCCGACGGTTTCGGCGCAATGGGCGGGCCGCTGTCGGGGCCGTACACGAGTCGATTGATCGTGACGGTGGCGGCGGTCTCGGGGTTGGGCATCGGGTCGTCGGTGACCGGGAACCCGACAGTCGCGGTCTTCGCCGGCATCGGCGCGTCGCCGCGGAACCCGAGCCCGGTGAGTTTCTTCAGCTGCTCCGGCTGACTCGCGAACTCGACGAACTCGGCGACGGCGTCGGTCTGCTCGGGCGCCACGTCGGGTCCGGTGAGCCGGATGATGGGGTAGTCGGCGATGGGCGTCGGACCGCCCGGGATGACCTCGGCGAGCCGCTGCGTCGTGTCGGCGCGGGTGAGCTGGTACAGGGACTGTTCGGTGATGGCGACCGCATGGATGGACGCGGTGGCCGGGTCGTCGGCGTCGGCGATCAACCGGGCCGCCCCGACCGGCGAGCCGTCGGGCGACTGCGGGGCACCCGAGAGCATGGCCTCGACACTGGATTCCACCCGGGGTGAACTCGCGTCCTGTTCGGTGAGCGTCCCGGTGGTTCGGGTGACCTGCATCGCCACCGCCTGGGCGGCGAGGGCAGTCGCGTCGGATTGCGCCCCGGTGGGCATCGAGAGGCGAATCGATCCCCAGCTGCCGAGTCCGACGTCGCCCAGGCTCGAATCGCGTTGCTGCAGGGTCGGTAGTTGGCGCCAATCGAGATTGCCGTCGAAGGCGGAAGCCAGTTGTGGCGCCGTGGCCAGCACGACCGGCGAGCTGACCAGCGATCTGGGATCGCCGTCGACGATGTCGGGCCGTGCGGTCATGAGGTCGGCCGCCCAGATCGAGGACTGTGGCATCCACGCCGCCGGGTACGCGCCGAGTGAGGCGGTGTCCCACGTGCCGGCGAGGCCGTCGAGGGTGATCTTGGCGTCACCAGGGCGCACCTCGACGGCGATGCAATGATCGCGCACGACGGGATCGGTCTTCGAGTATTCCTGAGCGATGGTGCCCAGTGCAGCGGCGATGTCGGGGTCGGCGATGACGGGCACCGTGGTCCTGCCTTCCACGCAGTTCGCCGCGGCCTGATCACCCTGCCGGTCGATGTGGTCGCCGAGCTGAACCCACACCACGACGAGGGCGGCGACGAGCACCACCCCCAACAGGGAGCCGACCAGACCTCGACTGACTCCGCGTCCACGCCCCGATGAGCGGCCGTCAGTACTCCGATGGTGTGCCAACCCCCCGCCTTCCGCAGCTCGGTCCGTCATCTGTCACCCCGGTCCGGTTGTGACCGGGGTGACAAACGACGACGATAGCGGACATCAGGACCGACGACACCATGGTGGCGACAATGCGCACCGCTGCGCAGCGCGGAACACCGGCCGATCAGGCGTTGGCGGCTTTGAATTCCCGCCGCTTGCGATGCAGGATCGGCTCGGTGTAGCCACTGGGCTGCTTGGCGCCTTCGAGGATCAGCTCCTTGGCCGCCTGGAAGGCGATGCTCGAGTCGAAGTCCGGGGCCATCGGCCGATAGGACGCATCCCCCGAGTTCTGCCGGTCGACGACCGGTGCCATCCGCTCGAGCGCGGCGACGATGTCCTCGGTGGTGACGATCCCGTGGTGCAGCCAGTTCGCCAGGAGCTGGCTGGAGATCCGCAGCGTCGCGCGGTCTTCCATCAACGCGATGTCGTGGATGTCGGGGACCTTGGAGCAGCCGACGCCCTGATCGATCCAGCGCACCACGTAGCCGAGGATGGACTGGCAGTTGTTGTCCAGTTCCTCCTTCTTCTCCTCGGCCGACCAGTCGGTCTTCGGTGCGAGCGGGATGGTCAGGATGTCGTCGACGGACGCCGGGTCGCGCTTGGCGATCTCGTCCTGCCTTTCGAACACGTCGACGAGGTGATAGTGCAGGGCGTGCAGCGTCGCCGCGGTCGGCGACGGCACCCAGGCGGTGGTCGCGCCGGCCTTGGGATGACCGATCTTCTGCTCGAGCATGTCGGCCATCAGGTCGGGCATGGCCCACATGCCCTTGCCGATCTGCGCCTTGTGCTGCAGGCCGGCGGCCAGACCGGTGTCGACGTTGAAATCCTCGTAGGCCGCGATCCACTTCTGCTGCTTCATCTCGCCCTTGCGGATCATCGCGCCGGCTTCCATGGAGGTGTGGATCTCGTCGCCGGTGCGGTCGAGGAAGCCCGTGTTGATGAACACCACGCGATCCTCAGCGGCCTTGATGCAGGCCTTGAGGTTGACGGTGGTCCGGCGCTCCTCGTCCATGATGCCGACCTTGAGCGTGTTCTCCGGCAGGCCGAGGACCTTCTCGACGCGGTCGAAGAGCTCGACGGTGAAGGCGACCTCGTCGGGGCCGTGCATCTTCGGCTTCACGATGTAGATCGAGCCGGTGCGGGAGTTCTGCAGCCCCTCGGCGGAGACACCCGGCCCGGTCGCTTCGCTTCCGGCACCGTTCATCCCATGGATGCCGATCAGCGAGGTGAACAGGCCGTCGAGGATGCCCTCGGGCACCTCGTTGCCGTCGGCGTCGAGGACGGCCGGGTTGGTCATCAGGTGACCCACGTTGCGGACGAACAGCAGGGAACGGCCGTGCAGGTCGAACGACGATCCGTCCGGCGCGAGGTAGTCGCGGTTGGGGTTGAGCACACGCGTGAACGTCTTGCCGCCCTTGGTGACCTCTTCGGCGAGATCCCCTCTGTTCAGGCCGAGCCAGTTGCGATAGCCGAGGACCTTGTCGTCGGCATCGACGGCGGCCACCGAGTCCTCGAAGTCCATGATCGTGGTGATCGCCGACTCGACGACCACATCCTTGATGCCTGCCGGGTCGGTCGTGCCGATGGGCGACTCGGCGTCGATCTCGATGTCGAGATGAAGACCGTTGTTGCGCAACAGGATCGACGTCGGTGCGCTCGGCTCGCCGCGGTATCCGGCGAACGCTGACGGGTCGGCCAACGACGATGTCTTGCCCTCGGCGAGGGTGACCTGCAACGCCGAGTCGACCACCGCGAAGGCGGTGACGTCGGAGTAGCTGCACTGTTCGAGCGGGACCGCCTTGTCCAGGAAGTCCTTGGCGTAGGCGATCACCTTGTCACCGCGCACCTTGTTGTACGAGGTGCCCTTCTCGGCGCCGTCGGTTTCCGGGATCGCGTCGGTGCCGTAGAGCGCGTCGTACAGCGAACCCCAGCGCGCATTCGACGCGTTGAGGGCGAAGCGCGCATTGAGCACGGGGACGACGAGCTGCGGTCCGGCGGTCTCGGAGATCTCCCGGTCGACGTTCTCGGTGCCGACCTGGAAATCGGCGGGAACCTCGGCCAGATATCCGATCTCGGTCAGGAACGACTTGTAGGCGTCGAAGTCGAACTCGCCCTTGTTGTCACGGTGCCACTGATCGATCTTGGCCTGCAGGTCGTCGCGGACCCCGAGGAGCTCGCGGTTGCGGGGTGCGAGATCGGAGATGACCGATGCCGCACCGGCCCAGAAGGCGTCCTGGTCTACACCGGTGCCGGGCAACGCCTCGTTGTTGATGAAGTCGTACAGGACGGAAGCGACCTGTAGCCCGTTGACGTTGATCCGGTCAGACATGACAGCCTTTCTCCAGCGATGAATCGACCCCTACATGCTACTCGCCGGTAATCAGCGCTTCGGCAGGTGGTGGCTCGGGTCGGGAGGGTCTCGATACATCTCCTCGCTACGCTCGTCGGCTACTCGACCAGCGGGAGGCTCGACAGCTCGGTACAACGGTGAATGATCGCCTCGCGCAGGACCGCGCCGTCTGCTGCGATCGCCACCTGCTCACGGACGTAGTGTGCACGGCCGGCCGGGGTCTCGATCGCGACGGGTTCATAGCCGAGGTCGCGCAGGTCGTACGGGCTCGCCCTCATGTCGAGTTCGCGTGCCCGCAGCGCCAATTCGAAACAGGCGAGGGTCAGGTCGGATTCGAGCAGCGGCGCCAGTGTGAAGCAGACTCGGTAGAGATCCATCGTCGCGTGCAGACAGCCGGGCTGTTCATCGGCGAGTTGGCGTTCCCGGGACAGTTCGTCGGAGTTGCGCCCGCGCGCCTGCGGAGTGAAGAAACGGAATGCGTCGAAGTGCGTGCACCGCAACGACATGTCCTCGACGACCGCGTCGGTGCCGGTGGGACCGAGGCGCAGTGGGATCTGATGGCGGGTGTCCGCGGTCCGATAGACCATCGCCCATTCATGCAGACCGAAGCAGCTCAGATGAGCGGGACGCGACGCGGTGGCCCGCAGCAGCGCCGATGTGGCCTCGAGCGCGCCGACGCGACGCCGCAGGTATGCCGGGTCGACGCTCACACCGTGGTGATCGGTCCCCGTCTCGACCCGCCGGTACCCGCGCAGGCTCAGGTACTCATCCCCGCCGTCGAGGGCGACGCCGTACCCGGGATGCCACCGGCGGACGTGGCCCGGTCGGGATGCGTAGTAGGTGAACAGGAAGTCGATCACCGGATGTTTCACGCCGGTTCGCCGGGCGCGCAGATAAGGTCCGATCAGCTCGTCCACGCGGGCACGGTGAGCGTCACGCAGGGCGTGCCACTCGGACCGGTGCAGTCGGCGCTGCACTTCTCGGGAGGCGGTGGAGGCGGTCATGAGCTCACACCCGGTGCGTCTCGTCGCGGACGGTGCCGACGAACTCTTCGACCAGATCGGCCATCGCGACGATGCCGACGGTACGGCCGCTGTCGTCGACCACCGCTCCGAGGTGTGCGGTGGTCCGGCGCAGCGCCGCGGTCGCCTCGTCGAGTGGGGTCGTCGACGCGATGACCGGCAGGGTGCGCACCTTGTCGATACCGATGATGGTGTCGGGGCCGATCCGCTCGTCGAGGATGTCGTCGAGGATGTCCTTGAGGTGCAGGTAGCCGGTGAACGTGCCGTCGGGTCCGCGCACCGGGAAGCGGGAGAACCCGGTGTCGCTGACCGCATGTTCGACGGAGCCGAGGGTGGGGCCGGTGCCGCCTGTCGCCGCGTCGACCTCGACGGCGACACTGTGCAGCTGGTCGAGCGGGATCATCACCTCGCTCACCATCCGGCTCACCGACTGCAGGGCACGCGTCAGCCGTTCGTGTTCCTCGGCGTCGATGAGACCCTCCTGCTTCGATTCGCCGAGCATCTGCGCCAACTCGCCCGGTGACACGCTCGAGGCGAGTTCGTCCTTGGGTTCCACCCGCATCAGACGCAGCGAGATGTTGGCGAGCCAGTTGTAGAAGGCGATCAGCGGTCGGGCCAGCCGGAGGAACATGAGGTGAGCGGGGACCAGCAGCATGGCCGACCGCTCCGGCCCGGCGAGCGCGATGTTCTTCGGCACCATCTCGCCGATCAGGATGTGCAGCACCACGACCAGCGACAGCGCGATGGCGAAGGAGATCGGATGTAACAGGGCCTCCGGCACATGAGCGAGGTCCAGCGGTTTCTCGATCAGATGTGCCACCGCGGGTTCACCGACGCGGCCGAGCAGGATCGAACAGATGGTGATGCCCAGTTGCGCCCCGGCCAGCATCAGCGACAGACGTTCACTGGCCCGGATCACGGTTCGTGCGCGCTTCTTGCCGGCGTCCTCGAGTGCCTCGAGACGATCGCGGCGTGCGGAGATCAGGGAGAACTCGGCGCCGACGAAGAAGGCGTTGCCGCCCAGCAGCACGACGGTCAGCAGTACGGCCCAGACATCACTCATCCGCGGGTCCCGCCGGATCGGTGACCGGTCGCAGTGACACCACGTCGACGCGCCTGCCGTCCATCTGCGTCACGGTCGCGCGCCAGACGGTCTCCGTGCCCGGCATGGGCGTGTCCTCTTCGTCGTCGTCTCCGTCGCCGACCGACGAACGATTCGGCAGATCCACGGTGTCGCCGGCCGAGGGGATCCGGCCCAGGCAGAACATGACCAGTCCGCCGAGCGTGTCGTAGGAACCCTCCGGGGCCCGATAGCCGGTCGCCTCGAAGACCTCGTCGATGCGCAGCAGTCCGGAGCACAGGTAGCCGTCGCCGTCCTCGGCGATGTCGGCGCGTTCGTGGTCGTGCTCGTCGACGACATCACCGAGGATCTCCTCGATCAGATCCTCGGTGGTGACGATGCCGGCGGTCCCGCCGTACTCGTCGATCACCACACACAGCTCCATCCCGTCCGCGCGGATACGTTCCATCAGGGCATCGCCGTCGAGGCTCGCCGGTACCCGCGGCACGTTGCGCGCGATCGACGCGACCGTGGTGTCGGCGGCGCGTTCGGGTGCAACCGTGAATGCCTGTTTGATGTGGACGACGCCGACCAGGTCGTCGAGGTCGCCATCGACGACGACCGGAAACCGGGAATGACCGGTCCGCGACGACGCCATGACGAGGTCGCGGATGTTGTCCTCGCGGTCGAGGCATTCGACGGTCACCCGCGGCGTCATCAGATCCTCGGCGGTGAGTTCGCCGAACTTGAGCGATCGGTCGACGAGTGCGGCGGTGCCGGGGTCGATGGAGCCCTGACGGGCCGAATTCCGTACCAGCGAGACGAGTTCCTGCGGGGATCGCGCAGATCGCAACTCCTCGGCCGGTTCGATGCCCAACCGGCGGACCAGCCAGTTGGCCGAGCCGTTGAGCCCGTTGATCGCCCACCGGAACGCGGCGGAGAAGATCGTCATGACGCCGGCGGTGGCGCGGGCCACCGCGAGCGGCTTGGCGATCGCGAGGTTCTTGGGGATCAACTCGCCGAGCACCATCGACAACGACGTCGCGAGGATCAGGGCGAGTGCCAGTGACACGCCCGACGCGGCCGAATCGCTGAGGCCGAGCCCGGTCAGGGCCGGGTTGAAGATCCGCGCGAGGACCGGTTCGGCGATGTAGCCGGTGATCAGGGTGGTGATGGTGATGCCGAGCTGGGCGCCGGACAGCTGGAACGACAGGGTCGAATGCGCACGTTGGACGAGGCGGGACCGACGGTCGGCCCGGGTGGCCACGTCGTCGGAGATCGTGGACCGTTCGAGCGCGGTCAGCGAGAATTCTGCGGCGACGAAGACCGCGGTGCCCAGGGTGAGCGCGATGAAACCGATGAGGCTGGCGACGAGGAGGAGGGTCTCCACCCGTCACCACCCACCCGGCAGGGGTCGTCCTTCGGCGAATCCGGCTGCCGACTGGATGCCGAGCACGACCTTGTCATGGAGTTCGCCCAGCGTCCGGGCGCCGGTGTAGGTCGCGGTGCTGCGAACACCCGAACAGATGTGGTCGATGAGGTCCTCGACGCTGGGCCGCTCGGGATCGATGCGGATTCGCGAACTCGATATCCCTTCCTCGAACAGCGACTTGCGTGCGAGGTCGTAGGCGCTGTCGGTGGCGGACCGGGCGGCGACGGCTCGCTTGGACGCCATCCCGAAGCTCACCTTGTAACGCCCGTCCGCATCCTGTTGCAGGTCGCCGGGCGATTCGTAGGTGCCCGCGAACCACGAGCCGATCATCACGTTGGACGCACCGGCCGCGATGGCCAGCGCCACGTCGCGCGGATGCCGGACGCCACCGTCGGCCCAGACGTGTGCCCCGTGTTCACGGGCCACCGCCGAACACTCGGCGACCGCGGAGAACTGTGGCCGCCCGACACCGGTCATCATCCGCGTGGTGCACATCGCGCCCGGACCGACGCCGACCTTGATGATCGAGGCACCTGCGTTGATCAGGTCGAGGGTGCCCTGCGCGGACACGACGTTGCCTGCGGCGATGGGCACGCCGGGATCGGCGGCCGCCACCGCCTCGAGTGCCGTGAGCATCTTCTCCTGATGGCCGTGGGCGGTGTCGATCACGAGTAGATCTGCACCCGCGGCGGCCAGCGCCTTGGCCTTGCCGACGACGTCGCCGTTGATACCGACGGCGGTCGCGATGCGCAACCGGTTGTCGGCGTCGGTGTTCGGGCGATAGATACCCTGCCGCAGCGCGCCGAGGCGTGTCACCACCCCGGCCAGCCGCCCGGTGTCGTCGACCAGCACGGCCAGACCGAGATGCAGGTCACCCAGGGCGTCGAAGACCTCGCGGGGTGCGGTGTCGGCCGGCAGCGTGACGATGTCGGGATCGAGGACATCGCGCACCCGGGCGAAACGATCGACGTCGCGGCAGCGCTTCTCGGTCACGACGCCGATCGGACGGCCGTCGTCGACGACGACGGCCGCACCGTGCGCACGCTTGGGTATCAGCGCCAGCGCGTCCGACACGGAGTCCTCGGCGGTCAGCGTCACCGGGGTGTCGGCGACGAGGTGCCGTGTCTTGACGTAGTCGATCGACGCGGCGACCGCCGAGATCGGCAGGTCCTGGGGCAGAACGACCAATCCGCCCCGTCGTGCCACCGTCTCGGCCATGCGTTTGCCCGCGACGGCGGTCATGTTGGCCACCACGATCGGGATCGTCGTGCCGCTACCGTCACTCGTGGACATGTCGACGTCGAATCGCGAGGCGACATCCGACCGGTTCGGCACGATGAACAGGTCGTCGTAGGTCAGATCGTGGGTGGGCGCATGGCCTTCCAGGAATTGCACGATGTTTCGAGCGCTCCTCTCACGCAGTCACTTCGGACCGGTCGTCACTCCACAATGTGTGGAAGGTGCCCGGCTTGTCGATGCGCTGATAGGTGTGCGCGCCGAAGAAGTCGCGCAGTCCCTGGGTGAGGGCGGCGGGGAGCCGCTCGCTGCGCAGCGCGTCATAGTAGGCGAGTGACGATGCGAACGCGGGAACCGGGATGCCCATCGTGGTGGCCGTCGCGACCACTCGCCGCCAGCTGTCCACCGCGTCCTCGACGGCGCTGCGGAAGTACGGGGCGAGCAGCAGGCTCGGCAGGTCCGGGTTCTCGGCATAGGCGTCCCGGATGCGATTGAGGAACTTGGCCCGGATGATGCAGCCGCCCCGCCAGATGGTGGCGAGGTCACCGGGGTGGACGTCCCAGTCGTACTCGGCGCTGCCGGCGGCGATCTGGTCGAAGCCCTGGGCGTAGGCGACCACCTTGGACGCGTAGAGCGCCTTGTTGATGTCGTCGATGAAGGTCTTCTTGTCGGTGGGCGCGGCCGCGAGGGTGCCCGACTCGAGACCTTGCGCCTGCTTGCGCTGATCGGTGGCGCTGGACAGTGCCCGCGCGAACACGGCCTCCGCGATACCGGTTGTCGGGATACCCAGGTCCAAGGCCGATTTCACGGTCCAGCGGCCGGTGCCCTTCTGGCCCGCGGCGTCGACGATCACATCGACGAGCGGCTTGCCGGTCTCGGCGTCGACCTGGGAGAGCACCTCTGCGGTGATCTCGACCAGGTAGCTGTCGAGGTCGCCGGAGTTCCACTCGCGGAACACGTCGGCGATCTCCGAGACGGGCAGGTCCAGGGCCTTGCGCATGAGGTCGTAGGCCTCGCCGATGAGCTGCATGTCGGCATACTCGATGCCGTTGTGGACCATCTTCACGAAGTGTCCCGAACCGTCCGGGCCGATGTGGGTGCAGCACGGTTCACCGTCGACGTGCGCGGAGATCTGCTCCAGCAGCGGGCCGAGCGACTCGTAGGACTCCTTGGGCCCGCCCGGCATGATCGACGGACCGTTCAGAGCGCCCTCCTCACCACCGGAGATACCTGCGCCGACGAAGTTGAGTCCGCGCTTGGACATCGCGGCCTCGCGGCGGATGGTGTCGGTGTACAGCGAGTTCCCGCCGTCGATGATGATGTCGCCGTCCTCCATGAGGTCGGCGAGTTCCTCGATCACCGCATCGGTCGGGTCACCGGCCTTCACCATGATCAGGACCCGCCGCGGTCGCTCGAGCGCGGCGACGAACTCCGCCATCGATTCGGTGCGGATGAAGGAACCGTCCCCGCCGTGCTTCTCGAGCAGCGCGTCGGTCTTGGCGATGCTCCGGTTGTGCAGGGCGACCGTGTAGCCGTTGCGGGCGAAGTTGCGGGCAATGTTCGAACCCATGACGGCGAGGCCGGTCACGCCGATCTGGGCCTTTGTCGGGTCGGTGGAAGCAGAGCCGGATGAGGCGGGAGTGGTCATGGCACCAAGCCTATTGTGTGGACGATCGCCCCACGACCCGGAGGGTGGCGCGACTCATGTCGCCGAGATCAGTCGACTGAGTTCGGTCAGCCACGGAATCGCCACCGCCAGCGTCGGGACGACGAGGATCGCGGCGGCGGCGGCATAGGCGGTCAGCGCGATCACGCGGGTGGGCTGCTCGTCGCGGAGTCGGTGGATCCGGGCCAGCGTCGTTGGTCCGCCGACCGCCATCGCGCCGCGGGGGGCGACCGCGTCGGCACATGCGACGAGCGCGCGACCCAGCGTCGTCGGGGCCGTCGCCCGGACGGCCTGATCGTCGGCGAGGGCTTCGACCAGAAGTTCGACGGCCCCGAGCGCCGAGCGGCTCCGGACGAACCGGGGGAAAGCCTCGTGCAGCGCGATGAACGCCTCGAGGACGAGGTCATGACGCGCCCGGAGATGAGCACGTTCATGCGTCAGTACGGCGGTCAGTTCCTCCCGGGAGAGGCGGGCGACGACGCCTTCGCTGATGACCACGCGCTGCCGCAGGCCGGGCAGGCAATAGGCGAGGGGTTGCTCGACGTCGATCATGCGGACGTCGCTGGCGAACAGCGGGTGCGACCTGTCACTCGTCGCGCTGCGATCGCAGCGATCGAGGATGTCGATGAGCTGTCGGTGGGCGTAGCGGCGGGCCCTGGTGCGGACACCCACGCGGATCACGGTGTACATGAGGCGCGCGCCGACCATGAGCGTGAGCGCGAACACACCGACCAGGGTGAGCCACATCGGCAGACCGAGTCGCTCGATCTCGTGCAGCGGGTTGGTGGTGGGAGCGCCGTCCTCACCAGGTGCGAGCAGGTTCGACGCGATGGCGAGGCCACAACTGAACGCGGACAGCACGCCGGCAAGAGCTATCGCCTGCCACAACGTCATCGCCGCCCGAGGTGCCTTGACCGGCCAGGACGCGCGGGACAACGACTCCGCGGCAGGGCCGACCAGCGCCAAGGTCAGGATGCCGAAGAAGAGCGCGGTCATCGAAAACGTCCTTGAGTGGGCTGTCTGGTATCGCTGCTGATGGTGGGGTGATCTGGTTCTGTGTGGAACTTGTCGTGGGGCCGAATCTAGCTTGTCTCGTGCGTCCCGCGGGCCGCTTCGAGCTCATCGAGCGCGTGACGCAGAGCCGCGGCCTCGTCGGCACCGACCCGCCCGACGAACGAGACGAGCGCAGCATGCCGCGATCCCGGCGCCTCGGCTTCACTCAGGGCATCGACCATGAGGCTGGCCACGAGGTCCTCGCGAGGGTGGGTGGGCACGTACTTGTGAGCGCGGTCGTCACGGATCTGGGTGACCAGATTCTTCTTCGCGAGCCGCTGCAGCACCGTCATGACGGTGGTGTAGGCCAGCGAACGGTCATGTGACAGCGTTTCGTGGACCTGTCGCACCGTCTGCGGCGTCGAACTCGCCCACAAGGTGTCCATGACAGCGCGTTCGAGGTCGCCCAGCCCATTCATTCTTCGCATTTTACTTCTGCTTCTCCTACCCGTGCATGCCGACCGTCGTTACGTCGCCGACCGGTTCCGCTTCGCCTGCGCCACGGCTTGACAATATTGGTAAGGCTACCCTACGTTGATGGCACGTCGGACCGCGCGAGAGTCCTGAGGGCTGCAGAGACCCCCGGTCCACGACGGATGTGCCCCACGCTTCCTCAACGAGGCGTGGGGCACATCCGTTCCCGGACCCCGTTTCGGGCCGAGCCCAGCTCGGTTCCTCCTCCGGGCGTCGTCACTTCCTCCACATGTTTGTGGAGAGTTTGGTGATACCCGGGGGAGGAACCCGGCAGCCCGCCGGCAGACCGGGTCCCGCCACCTGAACACGCCCCCGTCGCGCTTCCGTGACAATCTCATGGGTATGAGCGTGGACAGTGAACAGATGATCAAGGACACCTTCGAACGCGGGTTCGACACCTCACTCGGGCTCCGACTCACCGACGTCGGGCCGGACGGGGTGACCGCGTCGCTCGAACTGTCCGAGAAGCATCACCAGCCCTTCGGCATCGTGCACGGCGGTGTCTACTGCGCGGTGGCCGAGAGCGTCGCCAGTTGCAGCGCCTTCACCTGGCTGCAGACGACCGGGATCGGCGGCACCGCGGTGGGCGTCAACAACAACACCGACTTCATCAAGTCGGTCAGTTCGGGCACGGTGACGGTCGCCGCGACACCGATTCACCGTGGACGTCGGCAGCAACTGTGGCGTGTCACTATGACCGACGATCAGGGTCGTCTGGTCGCCGCGTCTCAGGTGCGGCTGCAGAACATCGAACTTCCCGAGGGGGTCGAGGTACCGACCTTCCCTCCCGCTCCATGACGGGCGGCACGCTCTCGGCCAGGGAACGGGCAGAGCTGGAAGCGATCCTGCGTCCCGTCGACGCCGACCTGGCCGCGGGGTATCCGGGAGACCGCGCTTCCGCGCAGCCTGCGCACACCGTCTACGTGAGTGCGGCCGATGTCGAGTCCGCCACGCCCACCGTGTGGGGCGAGGCCGCCGGCGTGCTGGCGACCTCGACGCTCGACCTGCTCACCGAACTGTCCCCAGATGGCTCCGAGGTGGTGGGGCTGGCCCGAAAGCGGCTGCAGGACAACCCTATCGAGGATCTGCGCATCGACCTCGAGGACGGCTACGGCTGGCGCGACGACGCCACCGAGGATGCGCACGCACGACGCGCGGGTGAGATCCTCGCCGGATGGACGCAGATGCGACCGCATGCGCCGCGCAGCGCCGGGGTGCGGGCGAAAGGCCTGGGGGAGCGTGAACGCGCCCGCGGCCTGCGCTCGCTGGAACTGGTTCTGGAGGCTGCCGGCGGTGTCCCGGACGGATTCGTGTTCACGGTGCCCAAGTTGCGAGACCCACGGCAGGTCGACGCGGTCAACCACCTGTGTGCGGCATTCGAACGCGCCCATGGCCTCCCCGACGGTCAGCTGCGCTATGAGCTGCAGGTCGAGATCCCCCAGGCGGTGCTCGGGCCCGACGGTCGGGCGACCGTCGCCGAGGCGATCCACCGCGGCACGCCCCGTCTGACCGGCTTGCACTACGGAACCTACGACTACAGTGCCGCCTGCGGGATCGTGTCGGCGCAGCAGTCCTTGACACACCCCGTCGCCGACCATGCGAAATCGGTGATGCAGGCCGCGGCCGCACAGACCGGCGTCTGGATCAGCGATGGATCCACCCAGGTCGTGCCGTCAGGCTCGCCGGAGCAGATCGACTCGGCCCTGCGGCGGCACCACGGGCTGGTGGTGCGTTCGCTCGAGCGCGGGATCTACCAGGGTTGGGACATGCATCCGGGCCATCTGGTGACCCGCTGGCTTGCCGTGATCGGATTCTTCCGGTCGGCGATGCCGACCGCGGCGCAGCGGCTGCAATCGTATTTCGATCGACAGTCCGGCGATGTCGTCGACGAGCCCGCGACGGCCCTGTCGCTGGCCCTGGTCCTCGAGCGCGGCGCGGCCGCCGGAGCGTTCGGTATCGACGAAGTCGTCGCGATCGCACCACTGTGCACACCGGTGCGGCTGGCGGAACTGCGCGCGAGCGGCGGCGGTCTGCCGACCTGACCGTGGTTGCGGGCCGGGAGTGTCGCTCGTCGAGCCGCGGCGTGGGTTGCGTGGCAGGATGTCATCTACGACAGCGCCGGGTCACGCCGTGTCGCTGTCCCGGGTGGATTCGGGTCGTGGACCGGATCCGTGTCGCTAGGAGAGGATCTGGTGCGTCTGTCGCCGCATGAGCAGGAGCGACTGCTCATCTCTTACGCCGCCGAGTTGGCACGTCGCCGCCAGGGTCGGGGTCTGAAACTCAATCACCCGGAGGCGGTCGCGATCATCACCGATCACGTCCTCGAGGGCGCCCGTGACGGCCGCACCGTCGCCGAGCTGATGACCTCGGGACGCGAGGTCCTCACGCGCGACGAGGTGATGGACGGCATCCCGGAGATGCTGCACGACGTGCAGGTCGAGGCCACCTTCCCGGACGGGACCAAGCTGGTCACCGTGCACAATCCGATCGATTAGCCCGGCGAGAGGCCCTGCAGATGTCGCGAACACAGTCGTCGGTCGTGCCCGGCGAGGTCCTGCCCGCCGAGGGCACCATCGAACTCAACGAGGGTGCCGAGGTCGTCACGCTCGCCGTCGTCAACACCGGGGACCGTCCGGTGCAGGTCGGTAGCCACGTCCACTTCCCACAGGCCAACGCCGCGTTGGATTTCGACCGTGCGGCTGCTCGCGGGCGCCGGCTCGACATCCCGGCCGGCACCGCCGTCCGATTCGAGCCGGGTATCGAGATGTCGGTCTCCCTCGTCCCGCTCGGCGGCACCCGCGAGGTCCACGGTATCTCGCTCGACGCACCAGGGGTGATCGACTGATGGCAACTCTCGGGCGCGACCGTTATGCGCAACTCTTCGGCCCCACCACCGGTGACCGTATTCGTCTGGCGGACACCGATCTGCTGATCGAGGTCACCGAAGATCGTTGCGGAGGGCCGGGTCTCGCCGGCGACGAGGCTGTCTTCGGAGGCGGCAAGGTCATCCGAGAGTCGATGGGCCAGAGCCGCGCGACGCGTGCGCAGGGGGCGCCGGACACGGTGATCACCGGTGTGGTCGTCCTCGACCACTGGGGGATCATCAAGGCCGACATCGGCATTCGGGACGGCCGAATCACCGCGATGGGCAAGGCGGGCAACCCGGACACCATGGACGGGGTCCATCCCGACCTCGTGATCGGCCCATCCACCGAGATCATCGCCGGCAACGGCAAGATCCTGACGGCCGGCGGAATCGACTGCCACGTCCACTTCATCTGCCCGCAGATCATGGACGAGGCGCTGGGCAACGGCATCACCACACTCATCGGCGGCGGCACCGGTCCGGCCGAGGGGAGCAAGGCCACCACGGTCACCCCCGGTGCCTGGCACCTGGCCTCCATCCTCGCCGCCACCGACCACTGGCCGATGAACATCGCCCTCCTCGGCAAGGGCAACACCGTCTCGGCCGAGGCCATGCACGAGCAGATCGTCGCCGGTGCATCGGGTTTCAAACTCCACGAGGACTGGGGCAGCACCCCGGCCGCGATCGACGCGTGCCTGCGGGTGGCCGACGAGACCGGCGTCCAGGTGGCGCTGCACTCGGACACCCTGAACGAGGCGGGCTTCGTCGAGCAGACCATCGGAGCCATCGCCGGACGCAGCATCCACGCCTACCACACCGAAGGCGCGGGTGGCGGCCACGCACCCGACATCATCACCGTCGCATCGCATCCCAACGTGCTGCCGAGTTCCACCAACCCGACCCGGCCGCACACCGTCAACACGCTCGACGAGCATCTCGACATGCTGATGGTGTGCCACCACCTCAATCCGACCGTTCCCGAGGACCTGGCGTTCGCGGAGAGCCGGATCCGGCCGTCCACGATCGCGGCCGAGGATCTGCTGCACGATCTCGGCGCGATCTCGATGATCGGTTCGGACTCCCAGGCGATGGGCCGGATCGGCGAGGTGGTGCTGCGTACCTGGCAGACCGCGCACGTGATGAAGACCAAACGCGGTGCACTGCCCGGGGACGGTGCCGCGGACAACAACCGGGCGCGTCGCTACATCGCGAAGTACACGATCTGCCCGGCCATCGCCCACGGTTTCGATCACGAGATCGGCTCAATCGAGACCGGCAAACTCGCCGACCTCGTCCTGTGGGACCCCGCATATTTCGGTGTGCGGCCCGACCTGGTCATCAAGGGCGGGGCCATCGCCTGGGCGGCGATGGGTGACGCGAACGCGAGCATCCCGACGCCGCAACCGGTGTTGCCACGTCCGATGTTCGGTGCGGCGCCGAAGACCGCCGCCGCGACGTCGGTGAGTTTCGTCGCCCAGGGCGGACTCGACGCAGGACTCGACGAGACGCTCGGACTCGACCGTCGGCTCGTCGCGGTCCGCGACACCCGCGGCATCGGTAAGGCCGACATGCCCAACAACTCTGCGACCCCGGTTATCTTGGTGGAACCCGACACGTTCACAGTGCGCGTCGACGGCGAGATCTGGGACAGCGAGCCGGTCTCGGAACTGCCGATGGCGCAACGGTATTTCCTCTTCTGAGGTACGTGTCGAGAAGTTGGTCGAACCCATGGACCCCGCACCCGAATCCCGGTCGCAGTTGGCGATGATGCTGACCTTGGCCGACTCCCGCCTGCCGGTCGGCGGTCATGTCCACTCCGGCGGGGTCGAGCAGGCCATCGCCGACCGCGTGGTCACCGACGCCGGCAGTCTGGCCGAGTTCCTGCACCGACGTGTCGCGACCACCGGGCTGGTGGCCGCGTCGATCGCGGCTGCGGTCGCCGACGACACCCTGCAGGTTCCGGCTGCGCAACGGGAGACCGATGCGCGCACACCGTCGGCCGCGGCACGGCGGGCGTCGCTGGCACAGGGGAGGGGCATGCTGCGGCTCGCCCGCCGCATGTGGCCGGATGTCGACTGGTCCGAACACGCCCCGCAGACACACCAGCCGGTCATCGTCGGTGCGGTCGGTCGGGTGTGCCGCCTGTCCGGGTTCCACACGGCGTTGATCCTCGCCTACACGACCATGAGTGGGGCGGCGACCGCAGGTCAGCGGCTACTGGCCCTCGATCCCGCCGACGTCGCCGTCGTCATCGCCGACCTCGGTGTCGACTGCGAACGTGTCGCCGCGGCGGCGGCAGTGGAACTCGCCGACCTGTCCGACCCGACGTTCGACGTCTTCGCCGAACGTCACGAGCGCCGCGACATGCCTTTGTTCATGTCCTGACGCGGGGCGCCGATGGTGGCGCCCACTCTGAGGAAAATGCACCCGAATCCGAGAGGACGACATGTCCCCGCATCTCATCGACGGACAACCCCACGGCCACGACCACGGCCGACCGCGCCGGCGCCGCGAACCCGGTGAGGCCCTGCGCATCGGTGTCGGCGGTCCCGTCGGCTCGGGCAAGACCGCACTCGTGGCCGCGTTGTGCCGGCAGCTGCGCGACGAACTCTCCGTCGCGGTGCTGACCAACGACATCTACACGACCGAGGACGCCGACTTCCTCCGACGGAACGCGGTGCTGCCCGACGAGCGGATCACCGCCGTGCAGACCGGCGGGTGCCCGCACACCGCGATCCGCGATGACATCACCGCCAATCTCGACGCCATCGACGATCTCGTCGCGGCCAACCCGCCGCTGGACCTGATCCTGGTCGAGTCGGGGGGTGACAACCTCACCGCGACGTTCTCCACCGGGCTGATCGACGTCCAGATCTTCGTGATCGACGTCGCAGGCGGGGACAAGGTGCCGCGCAAGGGGGGGCCCGGTGTGACCTACTCGGATCTGCTGGTGATCAACAAGACGGACCTGGCGGAGCGGGTGCACGCCGACCTCGACGTCATGCGCCGTGACGCCGAGCGGGTTCGCGAGGGACGTCCGACGGCGATGATCTCCCTGAACGACGATCCGACGGCCACCGACGTGCTCGCCTGGGTGCGTACTCAGCTGGCCGAGATCTCGGTGGCCGGCTGACCCGGTGCGCACCGAGATCGAGATCGTGGCGGCCGTCGGTCGCTCGCCGCGCGTGCGAGCGATCGGCGGCCTCGCCGCGCGCCAGACCGGCGCCGACACCGTCCACCTGATCAGCACCGCCGCCACGCCCCTGGGCGGGGACACGATCGACGTCCGTGTGATCGTCGAACCCGGTGCGACCCTGCACCTCAAGACCGTGGCCGCGACACTCGCCCTGCCGTCGCGGCAACGGATCGACTCGCGAATGGACTGGACCATCGAGGTCGCCGCCGGTGCGCGCCTCCACGTCGATCCGCAACCCACGGTGGTGGCCGGTGGCGCAGCACACCACACGTCGACGCGAGTGCGCTGCGACCGGACCGGCACCGTGATCATCGCCGAACACGCCCAACTGGGCAGATCCGAGGAGTCGGCCGAGCACATCGCGCGGGCCCGCTGGCAGGGCCAGCTGCACCTCGATGTCGATGGATCGCCCGTCCTGCGTCATCGGCTCGGTCTGGGCGGGCGCGCGAGCACCGGCCACCGCGCCGTCAGCAGCATTCTGCGCTACCCCGACGCCCGCCCGGCCGAGGTGTCGTCGACGGCGTATGCCTCCCGGCTGGAACTCGCCCGCCCCGAGGGAATCGCCGGGGCCACGCTCACCACGGCGCTCGCCGACTCCACGCACGCCGCTCGCGTGCTGTGTGACGATCTGGAGCTGGCCACGACGCCCGGCTGAGACGTCGCTCAGCTGGCCTCGGCTTCGGCCTTCTCGCCGTCCGACGGTGGGGAGTCGCCTTGGGCGACCTGTGCCACGACCTCGGGGGCCGGCTTGTTCTCCAATTCGGACAGAGCGCCGAGCGCGGTCCGCGCGTAGACCTGCTGCTCGGTGACCGCCAGCTGTGTGCGGCCACGCGTGGTGAACGCGAAGAACCAGTTCATCAGGGTGTTGAGACGGTTGCGGAACCCGACGATGTACACCAGGTGCAACGCCAGCCAGCCCAGCCACGCGAAGTAGCCCTCGGTCTCGAACTTCTTCTTGAAGCCCGGGATCGGCACCTGCATGACCGCACTGAACCGCGAGATCGTGGCCATCGATCCCTTGTCGTGATAGTGGAACGGTTTGCGCTGTTCCTGGGTCTGCCCGTGTAGACCGGCCTTGATGGCGTCCGCCGCATAGCGGCCACCCTGGATCGCGCCCTGGGCGACGCCGGGCACCCCGTCGACGGCCATCATGTCGCCGACGACGAACACGTAGGGATTGCCCGGGATGGTCAGATCCGGCAGCACCTTCACGCGACCGGCGCGATCGAGTTCCACCCCGGACTGTTCGGCGAGCTGCTTGCCCAGCGGGCTCGCCTGGACACCGGCGGACCACACCTTGCACTGGGATTCGATCCGGCGGGTGCTGCCGTCGGAATCCTTGACCACCAACCCGTCGTAATCGAGATCGACGACCATGGCGTTCAGCTGGATCTCGACCCCCATGCCCTCCAACCGCTTGGCGGCCTTCGAGCCCAGCTTGGGGCCGAACGGCGGCAACACGGCAGGTGCGGCGTCGAGCAGGATGACCCGGGCCTCGGTCGGATCGATGTTGCGGAAGGTGCCCTTGAGCGTCTTGTCGCTCATCTCGGCGATCTGGCCGGCCAGTTCGACACCGGTCGGGCCGGCACCCACGACGACGAAGGTGAGCAGCTTGGCCCGCTCCTCGGGGTCGTCGGAGAGTTCGGCCTGCTCGAATGCGCCGAGGATGCGACCACGCAGCTCGAGCGCATGGTCGATGGTCTTCATGCCGGGTGCGTATTCGGCGAAGTGATCGTTGCCGAAGTAGGACTGGTCGGCGCCTGCCGCGATGACGAGGCTGTCGTACGGGGTGACCGTGACCCGTTCGAGCAGTCGCGACGTCACCTTCTTGCCCTCGAGATCGATGTCGAACACATCGCCGAGCAGGACCTTCGCGTTCTTCTGTTTGCGCAGCACGATCCGGGTCGCCGGCGCGATCTCGCCTTCGGCGATGATGCCCGTCGCCACCTGGTACAGCATCGGCTGGAACAGATGGTGGGTCGTCTTCGCGATCAGGGTGACGTCGACATCGGATTTGGCCAGGCGCTGTGCCGCGAAGAGTCCGCCGAAACCGGATCCGACGATGACGACATGAGGGCGCGATGTGGTCGGAGTGGGGCTGCTCATCTGAAGAACATCTCCTGTCGTGGGAGGGGGCTGCGGGCCTCGCACCACTCACGGTAGTCAATCAACGACGAAACCTCCGGACGAGGGACCCCACCCGGGTTTCCCACCGCCGGATCTGTCCGAATCCGCCGGCCACTGAAAACCGCCCACGTCCGGCCCGACGTCGGCGATTCGCCGCCGTCGGACTCCTCAGGGGCGCATTTCAGCCGCCCGCCCGATCACTCAGGCCGTGAGGTCGGGCACGCGCTGATGGCGAGGCGACCACGACGCGGTCGGGATCGGTGTCCAGGGCCGGCCGGGCGCCTGCGACCAGCTCATCGTCATCGTCTCCCAATGACTGCGCAGCAACTCGTACTCGACCTCTCCGGCCCCGGAACCGGAGATGAGCTCGTCGTCGCACATGCGGATCGCGGACAGCCGCATGCCGATCTTCTCCATCACCCGGCGAGAAGCGGTGTTCGCGGACATGGTGCTGGCGAACACCCGATCGGCGCCGATGTCCCGGAAAGAGGTCGACAGCAAGGCCCGTGCGGCTTCGGTCGCCAGCCCGCGACCCCATGTCTCCCGGCGCAGCCGGTAGCTGAGTTCGAGTTCGGACCGATGGCTGTGCCGGGGTGTGCGCAGCGCGAACCAGCCCTGGAAGTCGGCGGTGCGGCGGTCGAGCGCCGTCCACATCCCGGTGCGGTGGGCCCGTCGCTCGGCCTCGGCGCGGGGCAGCACCCACTCCTCGATCACCTCACGCGACGTCGGCGCGCCGCCGGTCACGAACCGCATCACCGCCGGATCGCTGTCGAGTTCCACGAGTGCGTCGACGTCGGACATCGCGACCGGACGTAGCCGTAACCGAACGGTCTCCAGGATCACGATCTCCCCCTCGCCTGTACTGCCTGCGGTGAGTGTACGGTCCCGCGGCCCGGAACACGGGGAGCCCCGAGTCGTGTGTTCCTCCGGTGGGGTCCGGGCCCGGAGGTCGCGACGGCCGACTCGTCCGGTCGGCCCGATGTCGGCGGCAGGCGCTAGGGTTGCCGATCGTGGCAGACGTACACCTCGATCTGTCGATCCAGCTGCGCTGGGGCGACATGGACATCAACAACCACATCAACAATGTGCAGTTCGCGCGGATCTTCGAGGAGTCCCGGGTTCGATCCTTCGCGACGTGGTTGCCCGAACGGCCGGCCGGGTTCTCGGTGCTGGTGGCCCGTCAGGAGATCGTGTTCACCGCGGTGCTCGAGTACTCGCTCGAGCCGGTCACCGTCCGGTCATGCGTCAGCCGGATCGGCAACACGTCCTTCCACCTCTCGCTCACCTTGATGGATCCCACCGGAACCACGTGCGCGGTCGCCGCGACGACGATGGTGTCGGTGAACACGGAGACCGGTCGGCCGACGCCGATCCCGGACGAGGTCCGCGCGATCCTGGAATCACACCTCATCGCCGAGGCCACATTGCCGGTACGTTCCTGACCATCGCCGGTACGTCGCGGACACCATGACGAGGACACCCCGACACGGACACTCTGTAAGGGCGGCATCACATGTTCCACCTCCACCGGGCCGAACGGACGGACACTCTCGCCGACGCCCTGGCGGATCTGCTGGCGGTGCCGCTCACGGACCCGATGACGACCGAGATCGTGGCGGTTCCCGCCCCCGGCGTGGAACGCTGGTTACAGCAGCGGCTGGCCACCCGGCTCGGTGCCACGCGTGACGGTGACGGGGTGGCCGCGAACCTCGATTTCGCCTCTCCGGCGGCCCTGACCGACCGCATCATCGCCGACGTTGCCGGGTCCGAGCACCGGCGCCCCGGCGATGCGAAACACCCCGCGGCGGCCGGCGAACGGTGGCGACCGGCCGCGATGACCTGGGCGGTCCTGCGCGTGCTCGACGGCATGATCGGGGATCCGCGACTGGCCGTGCTCGCCCGGCACGTGGGGGCCGACGGCGACGGCACCGACGAACATCGCCGCGGACGCCGATTCGCCACCGCACGCCAGGTCGCGGAGCTGTTCGACGGCTATGGGCGGCAGCGACCCGCCATGCTCGCCGCCTGGGCGATCGGCGACGACACCGACGGGGCCGGGGCAGCCGTTCCCGACGATCTCCTCTGGCAGCCCGACGTCTGGCGGGCTGTACGCCGCGAGATCGGCCGGCCCCACCCGGCCGAGCTGTTGGCGGGATGTTGTGAGACGTTGCGCGAAGACCCGACGGTCACCGACCTGCCGGAGCGGCTCTCGGTCTTCGGGCCGACCCGTGTCACCGAATCGTTGCTTGCCGTCCTGGCGGCGGTATCGGTGCACCGCGACGTCCACCTGTTCGTGCCGCACCCGAGTCCGGCGTTGTGGGACGCGGTGGCCGACACCGTGCCGACACCTGGTGGCCGGCGAGTGGATCACCCGCCGCCCGCCCTCGCCCATCCGCTGCTGGCCGGGTTGTCCCGAGATGTGCAGGAACTGCAACGTCGCGTCGAAACCGTTGCGGACCGCGTCGTGCATCATCCGCCCGCCGGCACAAAAGCGCCGTCGGTGCTGGCCGCACTGCAGTCCGGCCTGCGCGACGACCGACTCGACACCGCTGTGGTGGCAGCCGACTCGTCGGTCGAGATCCACTCGTGTCATGGGCCCGAACGCCAGGTGGAGGTGATGCGTGACCGCCTCCTGCACCTGTTCGCTGACGACCCGACACTGCAACCCCGCGATGTGCTGATCATGTGCCCGGATGTCGAGACATTCGCCCCGCTCATCCGCGGTGCTTTCGGACAACCCGGCCTCGGGCACCCCGCGTTCGAACTCCGGGTCCGCCTCGCCGACCGCGGGCTGCGGCACACCAATCCGGTGCTCGACGTGGTGGCGGCGGTGGTCGAACTCGCCGCCGGACGCGTGTCGGCGGGCGCCGTCCTCGACCTACTCGGCCGCGCACCGGTGCGGCAGCGCTTCGACATGACCGACGACGATCTCGACATCGTGCGGGAATGGCTCACGGGCAGCAACATCCGGTGGGGCATCAACGATGCGCAGCGATCCAGGTTCGGGTTGTCCGGCTTCGGCCAGGGCACGTTCGATGCCGGCCTGGATCGAATCCTGCTCGGTGCCGTCGCCGAGGAATCCGACGGGGAGTGGCTCGACACGGCACTACCACTGGCCGGGGTGGAGAGCACCGAGATCGACCTGGCGGGCCGGTTCGCCGAGTTCGTCGAACGTCTGTCGGTGACACTCGACACGCTGACCGGCGCGCATCCCGTTCACCACTGGATCGACGTGGTCGTCGGCGCGGTCGATGCGCTGGCACGACCCGGAATTGACGAGGAATGGCAACGGGCACAGGCGATCCGATCGATCGTCGCGGTCTTTCCCGACGACGCCGACGATCCGGACGGCGAACCGCTGACCCTGCGGCTGGGGGACATCCGCGATCTGATCGCCGGTCTGGTCGCCGCGTCGCCGACGCGCGCCAACTTTCGCACCGGCGAGCTGACCGTGTGTTCGATGGTGCCGATGCGCTCGGTGCCGCATCGGGTCATCGTGCTGCTGGGCGTCGACGGCGACGCGTTTCCCCGGGCCCAGCGCACCGACGGCGACGACATCCTCGGCCGTTCCCCGCTGATCGGGGAGCGAAATCCACGCGACGAGGATCGACAACTCTTCCTCGACGCGATCGGCGCCGCGGAGGAGAACCTGCACGTCTACTACAGCGGTGCCGATCCCGTGTCCGGCCAACGGGTTCCGCCGGCCGTGGTGGTCAGCGAACTCGTCGACACGGTGCACGGTCTGACCGGTGGTGACGCCGGTGGCGGTGTGTGCACCCGGCAGCACACCCTGCACGCGTTCGACGACACCAACTTCCGGCCCGACGCGGTTGCGGGCGTCGCTGGTCCCTTCTCCTACGACACCGCACTGCTGGCCGGGGCGCGTGCGCTGGGGACGGCAGCGGTGACGACTGCGCGGATCGCCGATATCGTTCTCGACCCGCCCGAGCCCGGGGACATCGACCTCGCGACGTTGGTGAGCTTTGTGACCAACCCCATCGAGGGGTTCGTCCGTCAGCGGCTCGGAGCGCGCATCCCCGATGACGAACGTCCGCACCCCGACCAACTCGATGTCGAACTCCCGCCGCTGGACCGCTGGGCGATCGGCGACCGCTTCCTGTCCCGGATGCTGGGCGGCACCGACCTCGAGGCATGCCAGGCCGCCGAGCTCCGGCGGGGCACGCTGCCCCCGTTCGCATTCGGCACCCGCGAACTTCAGGACATCTCCCGCGACGTTCGCGCGGTATTCGAAGCGGCGGCTGCGGCGCGGGTGGGATCACCTCAGACCGTGGACATCGTGGTCCCGCTGCCGGACGGGCGCCGGCTCTTCGGAACTATCGGAGACATCCACGCGGGCACCGTCGTCACCGCGACCTACTCGAAGTTGCGGGCCAAGCAGCGTGTCGTCGCCTGGATACGGTTGTTGGCGCTGGCTGCGGCCGCGCAGCACGGCAACGCGATGTCCACCGACATCCGGGCCGCGGCGGTCGTCGCCCGACGACCCGGCCGGTCCGGAGGTGTGGCCCGCGCGCTGTTCGCCGTCCCGGACGACCCGCTCGCGGTCCTCATGCAACTGATCGCACTGCGCGACACCGGACTCCGCCGGGCACTGCCGCTACCGTCCGACCCGGCGGCCGAGTTCACCGATCACCACCGACGCAGCGGCCGGATCGATCGGGCGCTGCCGGCGGCGCGACGCGCATTCGACGGCGATTTCGGAGCCGGCCGGGATCGTTATCTACGGCTGGCGTTCGGTGGTGATGTGACCGCGCCGACGGGCTTCGACATGCTGCTCACGGAGACCGTCGGGCCCGATCGGACGTGGTGTGGGCTCGAACTACCAGGCGAGGCCGGCGATGCGGTGTTCGCCGGATTGGCGCGGCTGGTGTGGGAACCGCTGATGGATCACGAGACCGTGACATGACGGCGCGCGATCAGGCGCGAACGCGCGCGCCCCGGGTCGAGGAGACCACCGTACCCGTCGCATTCGATATCACGGCCCCGTTGCCCACCGGCACCACGGTGCTCGAGGCGAGCGCAGGCACCGGCAAGACGTATGCGATCGTCGGTCTGGGCGCGCGCTTCATCGCCGACGGCGTGCCGATCGACAAACTGCTGCTGGTCACGTTCAGCCGCGCCGCCACGGCCGAACTTCGCGAGCGCATGCGCGATCGCGTGTCCGAACTCGTTGCCGCGCTCTCTGATCCAACCGAATGCACAACGCACGACGACCCGCTCGTCCGCCATCTCGCCGGCGGCGACGCCGCGGAGGTCACGCGTCGTCGGGAGCGGCTCGTGCGTGCGCTGTCCGATTTCGACGCCTCCACGATCGCGACCACGCACACGTTCTGCAATCGCATGCTCGACGCTCTCGGATTCCTGGGGGAGCGGGAACTGATCTACGAGATCGTCGAGGACGTGGACGATCTCGTCGACGAGGCCGCCCTCGATCTCTATCTGCGTGGTTACGCGGGCGCCGACCGGCCCGACATCTCGCTGGCCGACGCGACGTCGATCGCCCGGGACGCCGTGCGGCAACCGGGGGCCCGGTTGGCGCCCACCGACATCGATCTCGATTCGACAGGCGGAGCAGCCGCGGCGGTTGCCGCGCGCAAGGTTCGCTTCGCGCAGCGCATCCGGGAGATCATCGAGGAACGTAAACGGTTGTCCCGCTTGCGTACCTACGATGATCTGCAGATGATCCTGTACCGGATCGTCACCGACCCGGTGATCGGGCCGCAGGCGTGTGAACGGATTCGCACCATGTTCGACGCCGTCCTCGTCGACGAGTTCCAGGACACCGACCCGCAGCAGTGGGAGATCGTCCGGCGCTGTTTCCACGGTCACCGGACACTCGCGCTCGTCGGTGACCCGAAACAGTCGATCTACGGATTCCGCGGCGCCGAGGTCCTCAGCTATCTCCAGGCGGTCCGGTCGGCCGACGCCCTACGTGTCCTCGATGTCAACCGTCGATCCGACGGCGCCCTGGTGGACGCACTCGGCCGGCTGCACGGCGGTGCCCAGCTGGGCCACCGAGACATCGTCGTCCACGACGTCACCGCTGCTCGCGGTGGTAGTCGTGTCCACGGTGTGCCGCCGGTGCGTCTGCGCGCCTTCCCCCGTCGATCGTTCCCGGTCACGGGGCCCAGCGGATTCGCCGCGGTCGGCGAGGTCCGCGACCGCGTGATCGCCGACGTCGCCGCCGACATCGCAGGGCTGTTGGCCTCGGGAACCCTGATCGAGGTCGACGGCGTCACCCGCCCCGTCGAACCTGGTGACATCGCCGTGCTCGTCACCCTCAACAAGACCATCGAGCCGTTGCAGACGCAGCTGCAGGCCCACGGCGTCGCCGCGGTGATCGGTTCCGGAGCCAGCGTCTTCCACACGGCCGCTGCGCGACAGTGGCTCGCGGCCATCCGGGCGATCGAACAACCGGCGCGCGCCGATCTGGTCCGGATGGCCGCACTGGGCCCGCTGATCGGTTGGGAGGTGCCCGAGCTCGCCGCCGACGACGGCGCCGCGGTCGCAGAACTGGCCGGCACACTGCAAGGATTGGGCCGGGTCTTCGCCGACGGCGGCTTCGCGGCGATGTCGCAGCGACTGATGAGCCGGATGGCGGTGGCCGAACGGGTTCTCGGCAGCGACGACGGCGAACGTACGCTCACCGATCTGATCCAGGTGGCGTCACTGTGCAACGCCGAGGTCATGCGCAGCGAATGCGGCCTCGGCGCGCTCGGGGAGTGGCTGGCCGACCGCATCGCCGACACCACCCGGTGGCAACGGCATCAGGACCAGACACGGCGCCTCGACCGGGACACACAGGCGGTGCAGATCATGACCGTCCATCGCAGCAAGGGGCTGCAGTTCCCGATCGTGTATGTACCGTTCGCATGGGATGGCTTCCGCAACTCGAACCGGGTCACGTTCACCTTTCACGACGACGACGGACAGCGGGTTCTCGACGTCGGCGGCAAGGAGGCCCCGGACTACCGGGCCCGCTGGCAACGTCATGAGGCCGAGTCCGCGGGGGAGGAGCTCCGGCTGCTCTACGTCGCACTGACCCGCGCGCAGTCCGCGGTGGTGATCTGGTGGGCGCCGGCATTTTTCACCAAGAACTCCGCACTGCACCGGCTGCTGTTCAGGCGCACAGGTCGGACACCCGTCGTGCCCGACACCTTCGATGTCCCCGACGACGACACGTGCGGCCGGGTGCTGATGGGGTATGCCGCCGACGGTGCCATCGGGGTGGAGGTGGCCGGCCGCGACGGGGATCGCAGCATCGACGAACGGTCGCCCGCACATCGCCGCTCACCCGACCTCGCTGTGGCGCACTTCGACCGCGTCATCGATCAGAGTTGGCGACGCACATCGTATTCCGCGATCGTGGCGACGGTCGGCCACGGATCTGCGCCGGTGCTCGAAACCGGGAGCGAGGCGGGCGACGACCTGATCGCCGACGAGCCTGCCATGTCGCTCGAGGATGCGGCGGAGCCTGTCGACGCGGCGTCATCGGCGCAGGCCGAATCATCGACCGGTACGGTGTCGCCGCCGGCCGAGGACGGCGTGACCGCGTCGCTGATGAACGGGATGCCGTTCGGTGCGGGATTCGGCACCCTCGTCCACGAGGTCCTCGAATACGTCGACACCGAAGCCGACGACATGCAGGCGCACGTGGCAGATCTGTGTCGTTCCGCGGTCGAGCGGCGGATGGTCGATGTCGACGTGGATCGATTGACCGCCGCTCTGATCGGGGTGCTGACGACCCCGATCGGTTTCGGCGACCTGTGGTCTGTCCGAACCCGCGACCGGCTGGCCGAGCTGGAGTTCGAGTTCCCGCTGGCCGGGAGCCCCGAATCGCCTGCCGGCGGCGAGGTCACCGCGGCCGGCGCGGTGACGATGTCGGCGGTCGCCGACCTGATCGACCGCCATCTGTCGCCCGACGATCCACTCATCGGCTTCGGCGCACGACTGCGTGAGCTCCCGCCGCAACGATTCCGCGGCTACCTGACCGGGAGTATCGATTCCGTGTTGCGCACCCCCGACGGGCGATACGTCATCGTCGACTACAAGACGAATCGACTGCGTGCCGGCGACCTGACCGCCGAGGACTTCGATCGTGCCGCGATGGCCGACGAGATGATCGCGGCGAACTATCCACTCCAGGCCCTGCTGTATTCGGTTGCGCTGCATCGCTATCTGCGGTGGCGACTGCCCGGGTACCGCGCCGCGGTGCATCTGGGTCCCGTTCAGTATCACTTCGTTCGCGGAATGATCGGCCCCGCGACCCCGTCCGGATGCGGTGTGTTCGAATGGGCGGTGCCCGCCTCCTTGGTCGAAGGTCTGTCCGATCTCCTCGCGGAGGGCGTCGCGTGACCGGCCCCGATCCGCGGTCGCCGGCATCGACCGTGGGGACTACCACCGCTTCGCCACGGCCCACGAACGATGCCCGCGCCGTGGCCGGCGACGACGGTGTTCTGGTGCGGCTCAACGCTCTCGGTGTCCTCGACGCAGCGGACCTGCACGTCACCCGCAGGCTGATGCGGTTGTGCGGTGAGCCCGTTGCCGAGACCGCACAGATCGGCGCCGCATTGGCGGTGCGGGCGGTACGGTTCGGATCGACGTGCCTGGCGGTCGACCGGGTATCCGAGATCGTGGGCGACGATCCGTCTATTGCGGCGTTGATGCCGTCTCCGGCCGACCTGGCGCGCGCCTTGGCCGACAGTGTGCTCGTGCGGGGCGGTCGAACCGGTCCGTTGCGGCCGCTGGTCCTCGCCACCTCTGCAGACGGCCCGTTGCTCTACCTGCGCAAGTATTTTCGCCAGGAGGAACTGATCAGGTCGGTGCTGGTCGCCCGCGAGGGAACCCGCCCCGACGTCGACGCCGATGCGTTGTCGGAGGCGGTGACCGACGTCTTCGGCGCAGGGGACGCCGACGTCGTCGACCAGCAACGGGTGGCCGCGCAGATGGCGGCGATCAACTGGACTCTGGTCGTCGCCGGAGGCCCCGGAACCGGCAAGACGTACACCGTGGCACGCATTCTGGCGGTTCTCGACCGTCTGGCCGGGGGCGCTGCACGGATCGGTCTGTGTGCGCCGACCGGCCGCGCCGCCGCTCAACTCCAGGCGGCCGTGTCCACCGACGGCGCGGCGCCCGACTCGGTCCGCGCGGTCACGGTGCACTCGCTGCTGGGCTGGCGGCCCGGCCACGCACCGCGGTATGGGCGGGGCAACAAGTTGCCGTTCGACGTCGTCGTCGTCGATGAGACCTCGATGTTGTCGATGACCGCGATGAGCAAACTTCTCGACGCCGTCCGCCCGGACACCCGAGTGATCCTGGTGGGCGACCCTCACCAGCTGGCGTCGGTGGAGGCGGGCGCCGTTCTCGCCGACCTCGTCGACCGCGAGCTGTCGCTGCCGCCGGTTCCGGTCCCGGCGGGAGTCCTCGCAGACGCTGTCCCCACCGAGGATCGGGAGAGCGTCTCCCGTGGCGTGGTGACGCTGTATCGGGGCAGACGATTCGGCGGCGGGATCGCGCAGGTGGCCGACGCGGTCAACCGCGGTGACGTCTACGCCGTGCTGGACCTGGTGAGCGACGACGCGATCGCCGACGTCACCCTCGTCCCCGCCGGCGATCTCGAGGGTCTGCGTGCCGACGTCGAGGCATGGGGCGGTGCGCTACGCACCGCGGCCGTCGTAGGCGACGCTGCCGGAGCCCTGACCGCCCTCGATACACATCGGGTGTTGTGCGCTCACCGCGAGGGCAGCTGGGGCGTGCAGGGGTGGTCGAGACGGATCGTCGAGTGGCTGTCCGAACTACCTGATCACGACGTGGTGCCCGATGGCGGTCTCAGCCATCCGGGACAACCGCTGCTGGTCACGGCCAATGACCGTCAGACCGAGACCTTCAACGGCGACAACGGCGTGGTGATCCGCGGGGTCACCGGCCTGGAAGTCGTGTTCCGCCGCGGCAGCGGTGTCCGGACGCTGCACCCCACCCAGCTCGCCGACGCGGTCCCGATGTATGCGATGACCATCCATCGCAGTCAGGGCAGTCAGTTCGATGCTGTCACGGTGGTTCTCCCACCCGAGGGCTCGGAGTTGCTGACCCGGGAACTGCTGTACACGGCGATCACCCGAGCCCAGCGAAGGGTCCGGATCATCGGCTCGCGAGACGTACTCGCGGCAGCCGTGGCACGGCGCGTGCAGCGGGCCAGCGGCTTGCGTTCACCGATCAGCGTGGTGGACCCCGCCGAATCCGCGACCCACTGATCGCCGGTCACCATTCGTCGAGCTCGACGCCCCCGGGGACGAGGTCTCGTCGGATGAAGCTCTCCGACCCGAACAGCCGGCTGCGCCGGTCGGGATCCATGGCCATCAGTGCCTGCATCGTCTTACTTCGTCTCATCTCGGTGTGATGTGCCGCCAGCGCGGCTGCCTTGCGGTCTCGCCACGGCCCGACGTCGACCGTGAGATCGATCGCCGATTCGGGCGTGCCGGGCAGGTGGTCGCGGGGGATCTCCTTGAGCACATCCATGCGGACATCGTCGACCATCCAGTCGGCGATGGTCACGAAGTAGATGGACCGGGTCTGCCAGGCGTCACCCTGCGATCGGTAGAGGCGGGGACTTGCTGCGGCGTCGGCGGCGACCGCGGCCAGTCGGTGCGCGTGGATGTGGTCCGGGTGGCCGTAGATTCCCATCGCGTCGTAGGTGATGATCGCGTCCGGACGCAACGAGCGGATATGGCCGACCATGGTTCGCACCAAATCGTCGAAGGGAACCGCACAGAATCGCTCGGCGTCCGGCGCCGAGTCCGGCACACGTTCGTCGGCATAGCCCAGCATGATCGGTGGCCGCGGCAGACCCAGCTCACGGACGGCGTCGATGAGCTCGGTGTGCCGGTCGGTGCCCTCGGCCCAGGTGCACATGATCAGGTCGGCGTCGCCGCCACGGTCGGTGTGGCGGGCCAGGACACCACCTGTCCACAGGGTTTCGTCGTCGGGGTGCGCGTGCACGAACAGCAGACGAGGAGCGGACATTCACCTGTCTTCCGATGGTGGCGTCGGGGCGGGGTGGCCGTTGCGACCGATCCGCCTCCGCGTACCGGGTGCTGAGCTGACCCACTTCAGAGTAGCCAATGTGCGGGCCGGTATTATCCGGCTCCGTCAGTGGCGCGCCCAGTGGAGGTCGATCATGAGTGGTCAAACAGAGGTTCGCGAGTTCCAGGCCGAGACCCGGCAGTTGCTGGATCTCATGGTGCACTCGGTGTACTCGAACAAGGACAGTTTCCTTCGGGAGCTGATCTCCAACTCGTCCGATGCCCTGGACAAGCTCCGGCTGGAGTCACTTCAGGACAAAGATCTCGATGTCGACGCATCCGATCTGCACATCCAGCTGGAGGCCGACCGCGAGGAGCGCACCCTCACCGTCCGCGACAACGGGATCGGAATGTCGCGTGAGGACGTGATCGGCCTGATCGGGACACTCGCCCGCTCCGGCACGGCCGAGCTGCGCCGCAAACTCGCCGAGGTCAAGGACGCCGCGGCGTCCGAGGAACTGATCGGACAGTTCGGCATCGGCTTCTACTCGACCTTCATGGTCGCCGACCGGGTCACGCTGGTGACCCGTCGGGCCGGCGACGAACTCGGCACGCGATGGGAATCGACCGGCGACGGCACCTACACGATCGACGAGGTCGCCGACGCCGCACAGGGCACCTCGGTGACATTGGCACTCAAACCCGAGGATGCCGAGGACCACCTCTACGACTACACCGACCCGACCAAGCTGCGTCAGTTGGTCAAGCGGTACTCCGACTTCATCGCGTGGCCCATCCGCATGGATGTCGAGAAGCCCGTGACGCCGTCCGACGACGCCGACGACACCGACGGCGACACTCCGAAGATCGAGATCGTCACCGAGACGATCAACTCGCAGAAGGCGCTGTGGGCGAAATCGGCCGACGAGGTCTCGAAGGACGAGTACCACGAGTTCTACCGTCACGTCAGCCACGCGTGGGATGAGCCCCTCGAGGTCATCACGGTGAAGGCAGAGGGCACCTTCGAATACCAGGCCCTGCTGTTCATCCCGACGCAGGCGCCGTTCGACCTCTTCATGCGCGAGCGCGCGTCCGGGGTTCAGCTCTACGTCAAGCGGGTGTTCATCATGGACGACTGCGAAGAGCTGATCCCCGAATACCTGCGCTTTGTGAAGGGTGTCGTCGATGCCGCCGATCTGTCGCTGAATGTCTCGCGGGAGATCCTGCAGCAAGACCGGCAGATCCGCGCCATCCGACGTCGACTCACCAAGCGGGTGATCTCGACGGTGGGTGAGATGCGCAGCTCGCGGCCAGATGATTACAACACCTTCTGGGAGAATTTCGGTCGGGTCTGGAAGGAAGGCCTGATCAACGATTTCGACAATCGGGACGCAGTGCTGAAGGCATCGTCGTTCGCGTCGACCGATTCGGCCGACGGCCTCACCACCCTCGCCGACTATGTCGGACGCATGCACACCGGCCAGGAGACGATCTACTACATGACGGGGGAGACCCGCCAGCAGATCGAGAACTCGCCACACATCGAGGCGTTCCGGGCAAAGGGCATCGAGGTGTTGCTGCTCACCGACCCGGTCGACGAGATGTGGGTCACCTCCGGTATCGAGTTCGACGGCAAGTCGTTCACCTCCATCGCCAAGGGCGCCGTCGATCTCGACGATCTGGATGGCGATTCCGCCGACGACTCCGACGCCGAGAAGACCAAGGCGGACAAGGAGAAGCAGTCCGAGGAGTTCTCGGGACTCCTCACCTGGCTGGCCGAGGCACTGGCGGAGGACGTCAGCGAGGCGCGACTGTCGTCGAGGCTCACCGAGTCGGCGGCCTGTCTGGTCGGCGATACCTTCTCGATGTCGCCGCAGCTGGAAAAGCTGTATCGCGCATCGGGACAAGAACTGCCGAAGAGCAAGCGTGCGCTCGAACTCAATGCCGACCATCCGTTGGTCGTCGGGCTCAAGAAGGCGTTCGGCTCCTCCGACGACCACACGTCTTTGATCCCGACCGCGAAGCTCATCTACGGCATGGCGGTGATCGCTGAAGGCGGAGAGCTCGGCGACCCGGCCGAATTCGCCAAGCTGTTGTCGTCCACGTTGACCGCCTCGCTCGACGCGACCGACTGACCGCAGACCAAGGGGTCCGCTCGGCCTCAGGCCGAGTGGATCTGCGCGGCCAGTGGATGATCGGGCGGCACGTCGAGCAGCAGCGCGACGCCGTCGAGCGGTTCTCCATACGGTTCGGCGACGGTCACGTCTGGGTGTGCCCTGCCGACGAGCTCGATGAACCGTGTGCGGATCTGGTCATTCGCGGTCAGGACGTTGCCCATCCAACTGACGCGAGTGGGCTCGCCGGCGCGGTGCCCGCTGCGGCTCAGTGCCGCGTCCACCGATGCAGCCAGTTCCGCGGCGGCGCGGTTGTTGATGTCGACGGCGACCGGGTCGCCTGTCCGTGCGAGCTCGCCGACGACGCGGGCGAAACCGGCGGTACGTGCCACCCGCCCGGGGTCACCTTGCAACACCATGTAGAGCTCGGGCAGCGGTCCGAACGCATCCGCCGCAGCGTCCTCGAGTCCGGTTGCCCTGCCGCGTCCGTCGAAGGCACGTAGCGCGGCGTCGAGTCCCGCCCGGCCGATCCAGTAGGCGCTGCCGGCGTCACCGACGAGGTGGCCCCACCCATCGACCCGGGCGGTTCCGCCCGAGGCGACCCCCAAGGTGACAACTCCGGTCCCGACCGCGATCACGGCACCGAGCTCGAGGCCGTTGGCGGCCAGATAGGCGGAGACCGAATCGTGTGCCAGCGCAACCCTGTCGATTCCGAGATCGGCGACGGCGGTGCGCAATTCGGCCGGCCGCGTCGCCTCCGGGGTCAGTCCGGACACCCCGGCGGCGAGTTCATCCACCGAGATACCGATTTCCTCGGCCAAATCTGTTGCAGCTGCAGCGATCTGGCCCACGACCGGCCGATCCGTGTGAACCGGGCCGGCCTCGTGATCGCCATTCGACGACGGCCCGACGAGACGAAGCCGGGTGGCGGTCTGACCGCCGTCGACGAGAAGACGTTGCGGCCCGGGCATCCGACCTCCTGCGCTCCTCATGGCCGGCGCGGTCGCCGACACCCCCGCAAGTCAACCTACTCTTCGGGTGCGGCGTCGGCGGCGGTTGCCGAGCCCGGATGAGCGTCCCCGCAGCTGATCCTTGAGGTGGTGGGGAGCGTTGGTGGGCCGCCATCTTGATCCCTGGACGGTAACCCTCCCGTCCCTGAGGAGGTTCGGAGCGTTAGCTCGGCGACGGTCACCCTCCGGTCCCTGAGGAGGTCCGGAGCGCTAGCGGAGGACCGTCACGAAGGGCCCTTCGTGACGCTTCGCTCGTTCCTCGCGAGGCTCCTCAGGGGGCGGTGGTGACGCTTCGCTCGTTCCTCGCGAGGCTCCTCTGCGCGTGTTTGAGAACTCGGCCATCCATCGCCCGCCCCCTGAGGAACGAGGCGCTAGCCGAGTGTCACGAAGGGCCCTTCGTGACGCTTCGCTCGTTCCTCGCGAGGCTCCTCAGGGGGCGGTGGTGACGGTTCGCTCGTTCCTCGCGAGGCTCCTCTGCGCGTGTTTGAGAACTCGGCCATCCATCGCCCGCCCCCTGAGGAACGAGGCGCTAGCCGAGTGTCACGAAGGGCCCTTCGTGACGCTTCGCTCGTTCCTCGCGAGGCTCCTCAGGGGCGGTGGTGACGGTTCGCTCGTTCCTCGCGAGGCCCCTCAGGGAGCGGGTGGGTAGGGCCTTGACCCCTGAGTTCTCAATCACATTCCTCTCGAGGATGCTCAGCTAGCGGTGGGACGCGCTGCGTCGGCGACGGTCAGGGCCAGCAGGTCGACGTCGTTGGCACGAAACACCGGCTCCAGTGGGACGTCGTGTGCGTGCGCCGCTTGCACGAGTAGATGCGCCCATGCCTGGTCGGCGTCGCTGACGCCATCGCTGCCGGGTCGCGTGATGAGGCAGGCGGCCGACGTCGCCGGGATCGACTCGAACACTTCGCCGAACCGCGTGATCAGTATGTCGGCAAGGAACGCGTCGGGTGACGGAGGCAATGGGAGTTGATTGAGGACCTTCATGAGTCGGCGGTCGGCACCGATGAATGTGAACCACAGCAACGACTCGGAGAAGCCGAGCGGACCCATGAGTGCACGCCAGCGCTGGCGGAGATCGCCGACGGAACCGATGGGCTCCTGCGCGGTCGCGATGTCGGGAATGGCGGTGTTGTCGATTGTCATGGGCTGATCATCGCCCGCATATTCATGACCTCGAAAAGTCTGTCCACAGCTCGTCGACCCTGTGGACTGTGTGGGTGCGCGTGTGACGCGATGAGGTATCCCACGCGAACTGTCACACTGGACTGATGGGCGCGCTCACACCATTGGCGATCAAGATCGGTTCCATCAGCTGGATGCCGAAACTCTTGCCGCAGATCGTCGTCTGCGACAACGCGTTGCACAAGCTGACCGGGGACCGCTACGGCCTGCTCGACATCGCAGGACTGCCGAACATCGAGCTCAAGGTGGCCGGACGCAAGAGCGGGGTCGTGCGCTCCACCCGGCTGCTCGCGGTGCCCGGGAACGACGGCGCCTGGTTGATCGCGGGGTCTTACTTCGGCGGCCCCGACATGCCGCAATGGGTGTACAACATCCGGGCGGCCCAGAGCGTCGAGGTGGGACATCACGGGCAGTCGACGACCATGGGCTGGCGTGAGCTCGACGGGGCGGAGTACTCGCAGGCCTGGACGCGAATGGTCGCCGTGTGGCCGAACTTCGACCTATATGTGGCCCGTACTCCACGCCACATCCCCGTCTTCGTGCTGGAGCCGATCGCGGTGGCGTGATCGGCTCCAGCAGAAACGGACTCAGGCGCCGCGAAACTCCGGCGGACGCTTCTCGAACACCGCCGTGACGGCCTCGGTGAGGTCTTCGCTCGGGAGGAACGCCGAGTTCCACGCGGCCACATATCGCAGGCTGTCGTCGACCGCGGGACGTCGCCCGTGGTCGAGCACGGCTTTGACGCCGTGCACCACCAGCGGCGGATTCGCGGCGATCTCGGCGGCGGTTGCTCGCGCGGTCTCGAGCGCCGACTTCTGGTCGGGCAGCACATCGTTGACCAAGCCGATCCGGGCCGCGCGCTCGGCGTCGATGTCCTTACCCGTCAGCGCGAGCTCGCGCAGGTGGCCATCACCGATGATGGCAGGCAGTCGCGCGAAGCTGCCTACATCGGCCACCATCGCGACCCGGACCTCGCGGACACTGAACTTGGCATCCGCGCTCGCGTAGCGGATGTCGGCGGCGCTGATCAAGTCGACGCCACCGCCGATGCACCAGCCGGAGATCGAGGCGACAACCGGCTTCCGGCAGTCGGCAACCGCGGTGATCGCGGCCTGCATCCGGCGGATGGTGTCGTGGAACTCGGTCCGTGGACGTGCCTTCGCGCCCTCGGCGAGGACCGGCGCGAGATCACCGCCCATGGCCGCGAGGTCCAGGCCATAGGAGAAGTTCGCTCCCGAGCCGGTCAGCACGACCGCCCGGACGTCGTCCTCTCGGTCGAGATGGGCGAAGATCTCCGGCAGCTCCCGCCAGAAATCGGGACCCATCGCGTTGCCCCTGCCGGGCCCGGTGATCGTGACCTCGGCGATGTAGTCCGAGATGGAGACCTCGAATGCTGTCCACTGTTGATCGCTCATGGTGCTGAGGCTACCGGGCGCGATGACCGGTCAGATCGTCAGTTGGCAGGCCTGCCCGACGTCGAGGACACGAAGCGCTCGGCCCTGGCCCAGCCACAGGGCACACGACAGAGTCAGATCGACGATGAGTTCATCGGACAGCGCGGCGCGGCAGCGCCGCCAGAAGCCCTCGTCCTCCCGCAGACCGATGTGATCGGTGGCGAACCGGTGAGCGAACTCCGCCGCGATCCGTTCATCGTCGGAATACCCGGGCCAGGCGGCCCATTCGTCGACGTGGCGATAGAAGTCCTCATCGATCCCCGTCTCGGTCGACCTGGGTGTGCCGGCAGACCTCGCATTCGTTGTGGCCGGCGATGACCATCCGGGCCAGTTCGCGCGTGCGGACCTCGAGTCGATTCTTCGTGTAGACGGCATCGGCATAGGCGCCGAGCGACGCGCCCAGTTGGGGCGACAGGCCGAACCAACTGATGATGTCGTCGTCTGCGTAGTCGCCGATCCGTGCCATCATCCGAGCCTAGCAAAACGAGAACAGGTTCTCATTCGGTATCTGACCTGGGGTCGGTCGGGTTGGCGGATGGCCCTCGTCGGATAGCGTGTTCTGCGGACTGTTCGGAACATGCGATGCGGCACGAGGTGGCACAGTGAGCGAGTACATCACCGAGGACATTTCCCCGGACGAGTTGACGCGGCAGATCGAGGTCGCGAGATCGCTCGGTGACAGCGTTCGGGATCTGGTGGCAGCGACGGTGATCACCGATGTCGGTGCGGACGACGTCCGCGAGGCGCAACGTCACATCGCGGCCGCGGCCGAGATCCTGGGGCGAGAGCAGATCGACGCATCCTTCGGGATACGTTTCAATTCCGATGGACGGCAAAGAAATTGGGGCAACGCGGTGGAGGGGATCCGGAACCCGCTCGCACCGCCGGTCGAATTCGAATACGAGGACGATCACGTGTGGTCGGAGGTGTTCCTGGGCCCGCAGTACGAGGGTCCGCCCGGCCTGGTGCACGGCGGGGTCATCGCGTTGATCCTCGATCAGGTGCTCGGTCAGGCGGCCGTGCACGCCGGTGCCCCCGGCATGACCGGAACCCTGTCGATTCGCTATCGGCAGGGCACGCGCCTCGGGCCGGTCACCGTCAAGGGTTGGCACGATCGCACCGAACGGCGTAAGTCCTTTGCGAAAGGGGAGATATCGACGGCTGACGGGGTCTGCGCCGAAGCGGAGGGGATCTTCATCCTGCCGAAGTGGGCGCAGGAACTCGATGCCGACCACCGGTTCGGCATCGGCGACGCCTGAGAATCCGGAATCACGATCGCTGCACGGCCGTTTGGCCGTGACGTGTCAGGAGTTTGCCGAACGTGGCCCCACCACGCGATAGCGGGCGCACACGAAGGCACGGTTGCGGTCGACGTCGAGGAGTTCCAGGTCGAACGGCCGGGGGAACAGCGGGCGTCCCGCGCCGAGCGTGACGGGCGCGACGTTGACGATGATCTCGTCGAGCATTTCTGCCTCGGCGAACTGCGCGGCGAGATCGCCGCCGCCCACCACCCAGATGTCTTTGCCTCCCGCAGCCTCCACGAGCGCCGCCCGATGCGTCTCCGGAGTACCGGCGACGACACGGATCGAGTCGGCCACCGGCGTCACGTCGCGATGGGTGAACACAAAACTCGGCATTTCGTAGGGCCAGGGTTTGCCGTCGCTGACCTCGTGGTCGAGCAGCCACTGGTAGGTGGTGGCGCCCATCGCCATGCACCCGATGTCGGCGATGAAATCCTGATAGTTCATGGCACCGTCCTCGTCGATGGGCTGGATGAACAGCCAATCGAGTGAATCGTGCTCATCGGCGAGGTAGCCGTCGAGTGTGGTTGCCGTGTAATACAAGCCACGCGGTGTCGAGGTGGTCATGCGAAACCTCCGGATTGATGTCGATGCCACATGATGGGGTCGGGATCGAGTGTGGCGACATCGATCCCGGCGTCAGTCAGCATCCAGCGTGCGATCTGCCGACGATGGGCGGAGAACGTCAGCACGTGGGCCCAGATCTGCGACAGCAGAAAGGATTCCGGCGGATCACAGATCGCGTCGATGATCCGGTCCGACCACGCGTCCCGGCGATCGATGTCCCGCGTCAACGCCAGCCAGCGCGGCGCGATCTCGGCGTGTGACTCGATCAGTGACCGGACGTCGTGGGGACCGTCGAGGCCCGGTTCGTCGTCACCCTCGATACTGGCCAGCCAGGGCAGTTTGTCGACGACGAGGTGGTGGAGGACTTCGGCGACCGACTCTTCTGTACCGTTCCAGGCGAGTGGTCGATGACCGGGTAGCCGGATCGCGTGAAAGGCGTCGCGATCGATGTCCTTGGCCGCGTCCAGTAATGCGGACACGTCGTCGAGGTCATGACGCACCATCAGTGCGAGAACGTCGCCGGCGGACTCCTCGGAGGTCGCTCCCGCGTCGACGTAGAGGACCGTGGGCGAATGGAAGTGGATGCCGTTGGGAGCGGGCAACCAGTGCCCACGGTGTGTACGCGGGCCGATTCGGCTCGGCGGGTGTCCGAACGCGCGGGCGAAGGCCCGCGCGAAGCCTTCGACGGATTCGTACCCAGAGTCGAACGCGGTGTCGGTCACCGACTCTCCGCGTTGCAATGACCACGCGGCGCGTTCGAGCAGGACCCGCCGGCGAAGTGCGACCGGCGATTCGCCGACGTTGCGCGAGAACTGCCGACTGAAATGAAACGCCGACACATGGGCGCCGGCCGCCATGGCGTCGAGCGTGGAGTGCTCGTCGGCGAGCACGGTGTCGAGTAACTCGCGGATGCGATCGCGTCCGGCTTCGGTCATGAACCCAGTATCCGCCGTCGGGCAACCGGTCCGCCCGACCGTTCTTGCTCCCTTCGCGGCGCGGCCGGGACTGACGCCGACCCGGTGTGGGCTCCCGTGGAAGTGGGTCAGGTGTACAGATCTGAGAAAATGTCTACTGATTCGTTGACACTGATCGCTGACCGTGTCTCTAATGTTCACGTGATCTACGACACAATCATCCGGAATGGTCTGTGGTTCGACGGTACCGGGACCCCGGCCGCAGTCCGCAACATCGGCATCCGGGACGGCGTCGTCGCCACCGTCTCCGCCGACCCGCTCGACGAGCGCGGATGCGGCGAGGTCATCGATGCGACAGGGTTGTGGGTACTGCCCGGCATGATCGACATCCACACCCACTACGACGTGGAGGTGCTTGCTCAGCCCGGACTCGCGGAATCGCTGCGTCATGGTGTGACCACCGTGTTCGTCGGCTCGTGTTCGCTGTCGACCATCCACGTCGACCCGACCGAGGCCGGTGATCTGTTCGGGCGCGTGGAGGCGATCCCGCGTGAACACGTTATCGAGACCGTTGATCGGCACAAGACGTGGTCCACGCCCGCCGACTACGTCGACGCACTCGAGAGCCGTGAGCTCGGACCGAATGTCGTGGCGTTCATCGGCCATTCCGACATGCGCACGGCCGCCATGGGTCTGGAGCGCGCGACCCGGAAAGAGTTGCGGCCCAGCATGTCCGAACAGGAGCAGATGGAACGGTGGCTGTCCGAGGCGCTGGACGCCGGGTTCGTCGGGATGTCGTCACAACAGCTGCTCTTCGACAAACTCGACGGCGACACCTGCCGGTCGCGCACCCTCCCGTCGACCTATGCCGGACCGAAGGAACTGCGACGACTCAAGTCACTGCTGCGTCGGACCGGTCGTATCCTGCAGGCGGGTCCGGACATCAGCAACCCCACCAATGTGGTGTCGCAGGCTCTCACGTCGGTCGGCATCGGGCGCAGGAAGCTCAAGACGAGCTTGTTGTCCGCCGCCGACATCAAGGCGAATCCGCACGCGATCAGGATCATGGGACCGCTTGCCGGACTGGTCAACAGGCTCGGCGGCGACTTCCGCTGGCAGCATCTGCCGGTCCCGTTCGAGGTGTACGCCGACGGCATCGACCTGGTCATCTTCGAGGAGTTCGGGTCCGGGGCCGCGGCGCTGCATCTGAAGGATGAGCTCGAGCGCAACGAACTCTTGCGCGACAAGGCGTACCGCCGGCGGTTCCGCAAAGACTATGAGTCGAAGTTCGGCACGCGGGTCTGGCACCGCGACTTCTTCGACGCCGAGATCGTCAAGTGCCCGGACGAGTCGGTGGTCGGCAAGTCCTTCGGCCAGGTTGGCCTCGACCGCGGCGGTCTGCATGCGGTCGACGCCTTCCTCGACCTCGTTCTCGAGCACGGCACAGAGATCCGCTGGCGCACCACGATATCCAATCACCGGCCCGAGGTGCTCAGGGCGATGGCGCGTGAGCCGGGAATCCAATTCGGGTTCTCCGATGCCGGGGCACATCTGCGAAACATGGCCTTCTACAACTTCGGCCTTCGCCTGCTACGGCACGTGTATGCGGCCGAGCAGGCCGGTGACCCGTTCCTGAGCGTCGCCGAGGCCGTCCATCGCATGACCGGTGAACTGGCGGACTGGTACGGCATCGACGCCGGACATCTACGCCCGGGCGATCGTGCCGACCTGATGGTCGTGGACCCGTGCCGGCTCGATGATTCCCTCGACGCATACGCGGAGGCACCCGTGGCCGCCTTCGGTGGCATGTCGCGGATGGTGAACCGCAACGACGACACCGTCGTCGCGGTTTTCGTGAGTGGACACAAGGTCGTCGATCACGGAGTCACCACGCCGACGGTCGGCGCCGTTCGCACCGGTCAGTTCCTTCGGTTCGGCCGGCCGGGCCGCCCAGTCGCTGTCGTTGCCCGCCCGTCTGCTTCGGTGGACCTGGTCGACGCGGGGTCCGCGAATGAGTGAACAAGCCGCGACCGACTCGGTCCTGGGTCTGTGGAGAGCTCTGTCGGAGCGTGATTGGGATGCGATGACGCCCTTTCTGGCCGACGACTGTATCTATCTCGACATGCCCTACGGCCCGACGCTGGCCGCTCGAGGCCCGGTCGACATCGTCAAGCGCATCAAGGTGGCATTCGAGCAGCTCGCGAGCTACACCAACCACGACGGGTTGCTCGTCGCCAACGGTGACGAGGTCATCTACGAGCATTCCGAGACGTGGGAATGGCCCAGCGGTGAGGTCGCCGAGTTGCCGTTCGTGACGGTACATCGAGTCCGAGACGGCAAAGTCGCGCTGTGGAAGGACTATTGGGACTCGGCCACGCTGCTCAACAGCGCGCCCGCAACGTGGATGGAGAGTCTCGCGTCGGCCGACACGAGTTGGGTTTTCGACGCCACCGGCATGATCTGACGCGGACGTGGTCGACGATCAGTCGCGGTTGAGGCGCGGGAGCAGTGCCTCGGTCTTTGCATCTGTCCAACCCGGTGGTTGCAGAATCCGTGACCATGCGTACGGGATCGCCGACATGTAATCGTGCCCATGTCCATCGGGCACGTTCACCGCCACCGCCATGTCGGCGGACACCTGCAGGAATGTCACGAAGGGAATCCAACGCGTCGACGACAGCACATCACGACCACGCGGTTCGCTCAGCCAATCGGGCTTGTTCAGGATGAGGGCCGGATTCCACCACGTGATCGGGTCGCTCGCATGCTGCAGGTAGACGATGCGTGATGCCTGCCAGTTCGCGTCGGCTCCGGGCAGGTCGGTCTGGTCGGCGATGAAGCGCACCTGTTTGCCGTTGTCGTAGACCGGCAACACTTCCGGAGTGCCCGCATCACGATCGTTCGTCGTGTCGTTCCAGAGCGTGTTGTTGAACGTCGGCCCACTGAACAGGGCGCCGTCGGTGCGCGCCGCGATGGTCGGGATGCTGCCGAAGGCGGCTTCGCCGGCAAAGGAACCCAGACTCTCGCCGAACACCACCACCTTGGGCCGCTGAGCCTCTGGGAGCGCACGGACCCTCTCGGACACTGCCTCGAACAGGGCGCGACCTGCCTGCCGGGCACGTTCTTTGTCGACGAGGAACGACAGCCAGCTCGGCAGATATGAATACTGCATGCTGATCGTGGCGGTGTCGCCGTTGTACATGTACTCCAGCGAATCGACGGTGGCCTTGTTGACCCAGCCGCTCCCGGTCGACGACCCGACGGCGACCACGGCACGCTGTAGACCGCCGGTCCGGACCAGTTCGTCCGCGGCGAGCTCGGCGGCCTCGCGGATGTTGTCGGCGGACTCGAGGCCGGCGTACACCCGGATCGGTTCGGAGGCCGGGGCGCCGTTGAATTGGGTGAGGGCGCCGACATCCGGACCTCGGGAGACGAACACACGGCCCTCGCGGCCCAGCGACGCCCAGGAGACCAGCGAGCCGGGGCCGCCGGATCGTAGCGAGGATGTCGGCGGGGAGTTGTCGGGTTTCGTTTCCTCGTTCGCCGCAGCGAAGCTGGAGTTGAGCCACTGCATCGAGTACTTGGCCACCACACCGTTGAGGATGAACACCGTCAGTACGATGACCAGGCCGGCGCCGATGAGCGCCGAGACACGTGGTGGAGCAATGCGGTTGAGTCCGCGAACGGCCCATCGCACCTCGAACGCGAACAGCCGGCCGAGCGCGACCAAGAGCAGGAACACCAGCACCGCGAGGATGGCTATCCACGGATACGCGGTCCAACTGAGCCGCTCGACGCCCATCAGGTCACGGATATCGTCCTGCCATTGCGAAAACCACACCAGCATGAGGATCGTGCCGATGAGCGCGATGACTGCCAGGACGATCCAGGCGATCCGTGATGCGCGCGGCCAGGGTTCATCTCGCGAGATGAGGTAGCGCACCAGCCAGGAGATGAATACGCCGAGAAGGTAGCCGACGGCGGCCGACGCCCCGCTGACGACGCCCTGGAAGAACGCACCCCGCGGTAGCAGGGACGGGGTCATCGAGAACCACAGGAACGCCAGTGCGACGAGCGAACCGCTGAAGGCGTAGCGGTCGAGATGTCGCCGCCACCAGCCTCGGTGGGCCCGTCGGTCTGGCTGTGACTCTGCCGCAGTCGTGCTCGCGGTCGTCGCAGTCGTATTTGCCGCCGTCGCGGTCGAACCCGATCCCGACGCGCTCGACGAAGTGTTGTCGGCCCCGGCGCCGCTGTCGGCGCTGGGGCCGTCGTGACGCGTCGCGCCCTTCGACGTCTGGCTGCCGTGAGCCTCGTGGTCGGAAGAGCCGACGGGCACTCCGTCAGAGGCGCCATCGCCGTCCGTGGCCGATGGACTGCTGCCGTCTGTCACCGCTGCTCCTCAGAGTCGTCGGAGCAGTAACAGTATCAGCGGCCGGCGCCCACCGGCCCGGCCGGCGCGCTCACCCGAGTCGGTCGCCGGTGTCGGGGTTGAAGAGGTGTACGGCGCGGTCGGCTTGGTGGAGGTGGACGGTGTCGCCGAGTTTGGCGGGTGCGCGGTGGGGGACGCGGGCGACGAGGGTGACGGGGTCGCCGTCGAGGGTGGTGATGGTGGGGTCGTCGATTTTGGCGTAGAGGTAGCTCTCGCTGCCGAGTTCTTCGAGGAGGACGACGTCGGCGTTGATGCCGTGGTCGCCGATGGCGAGGTGTTCGGGGCGGATGCCGACGATGACCTTGTCGTGGCCGGATTTGCGGAGTAGGGCTTGGGTTTCGTCGTCGAGGTCGACGGTGGAGCCGGCGATGGTGATGGCGTTGTCTGTGATTGGTGCGGTGAACAGGTTCATGGCGGGTGAGCCGATGAAGCCGGCGACGAAGGCGTTGATGGGGCGGTCGTACAGGTCGGCGGGGGTGGAGAATTGTTGCAGGACGCCGTGGCGCAGGACGGCGACGCGGTCGCCCATGGTCATGGCTTCGACTTGGTCGTGGGTGACGTAGACGGTGGTGGTGCCCAGGCGGCGTTGGAGTGCGGCGATTTGGGTGCGGGTTTGTACGCGCAGTTTGGCGTCGAGGTTGGACAGGGGTTCGTCCATGCAGAACACTTGGGGTTCGCGGACGATGGCGCGGCCCATGGCGACGCGTTGGCGTTGGCCGCCGGAGAGTTTGGCGGGTTTGCGGTCGAGGTAGTCGGTGAGGTCGAGTAGGCGGGCGGCTTCGGCGACTTTCTGTTTGCGTTCCTCGGTGGGGATGCCGCGCATTTTCAGTGCGAAGCCCATGTTCTCGCCGACGGTTTTGTTGGGGTAGAGGGCGTAGTTCTGGAAGACCATGGCGATGTCGCGGTCTTTGGGGGCGACGCCGACCATGTTGTCGCCGCCGATGCGGATGGCGCCGGAGTCGATTTCTTCGAGGCCGGCGAGCATGCGTAGGGCGGTGGATTTGCCCGAGCCCGAGGGGCCGACGAGGACCACGAATTCGCCGTCTTCGATGTCGAGGCTGAGGCGGTCGACGGCGAGTTTGTCGGCGCCGGGGTAGACGCAGCAGGCGTTGTCGTAGGTGATGGAAGCCATGATGGGTGTCTCCTGAGAGTCGTAAGGGTGGGTCGAAAGGAGAAGGGGGGTTATTTGATGGCGCCGCTCCGGGACGGTGTCGCGGTGTGCGACTGGTCGGGTTATTTGATGGCGCCGCTCCGGGACGGTGTCGCGGTGTGCGACTGGTCGGGTTATTTGATGGCGCCGAAGGACAGGCCGCGGACGAGTTTGTTCTGGGCGATCCAGCCGCAGATGACCACGGGGAGGGCGGCCAGTACGGAGGCGGCCGACAGTTGGGCCCAGTAGAGGCCTTGTCCGGACATGAAGCCGGTGAGGAAGACCGGCATGGTTTGGGCGTTGACGGCGGTCATGTTGACGGCGAAGAAGAACTCGTTCCAGGAGAAGATGACGCAGATCAGTGCGGTGGCGGCGATGCCGGGGGAGACCAGCGGCAGGATCACTTCGCGTACGGAGGTCCACAGGCTGGCGCCGTCGATGCTGGCGGCTTCCAGTAGTTCGCCGGGGACTTCGAGGAAGAACGAGCGCATCATCCAGACCGCGATGGGGAGGTTCATGGCGGTGTAGAGGATGACCAGGGTCCAGATGTTGTCGAGCATGCCGATGCGTCCGACGATCACATAGAGCGGGATGATCGCGGCGACGATGGGCAGCATCTTGGTGCTGATGAAGAAGAACAGGGCGTCTTGGGTTTTGCGGACCGGGCGCAGCGAGAGTGCGAACGCTGCCGGTACACCCAGTGCCAGTACCAGGATGGTGGAGACGATGGTGGCGAACAGCGAGTTCAGCAGAGGGGTGCCGATACCGGCGTCGAACACCTCTTTGAACTGTTGCAGTGTCGGGGTGAAGATGAACGTCGGCGGATTGGTGGCGGCGTCGCTTTCCTTCTTGAACGCCGTCAACACCATCCACAACACCGGGAAGAAGAACCCGAGCGCCAGGATCCAGGTGATGACGGTCAGCAACGTACCCCGCGGGTTACGCCGGCGGTGGATCTCCACGTCGCCGATGCGTTCCGATGACCGGTGGGAACCGAGTGTCGTGGTCATCAGGCTGCCTCCTCATTTCCGGTGAAGCTCTTGAAGATCAGGCGCAGGGCGAGCGAGGCGACGACGATGGTACCGATCACCGTGACCACGCCCATGGCCGCGGCCTGTCCGATGTCGAAGCCCAGGAATGCGCGCTGATAGATGTAGAACGGCAGGTTCGAGCTGGATACGCCCGGTCCGCCGGAGGTCATCATGTACACCGCATCGAAGGTGTTGACCAGATAGATGGCGCCCAGGACCGCTCCGAGTTCGATGAAGCGGCGCAGATGCGGCAGCGTCAGCTCACGGAACAGTCGGAAACTCGTGGCACCGTCGACGCGGGCCGCCTCCTGGATGTCATTCGGCATGGACTGCAGGCCGGCCAGGATCAGCAGCATCATGAACGGCGTCCACTGCCAGACCAATTCGGCGATGACGCTCATCAGCGGATACTGGCTGAGCCAGTCGGTGTGAATGCCGAACGGGCTCAACGCCCAGTTGACGAGGCCGTTGGTCGGCGAGAGCAGGCTGGTCTTCCACAACAGCGCCGCGGCCACCGGGGTGACCAGGAACGGTGTGATCAGCAGCGTGCGAACGATCCCGCGGCCGAGGAACTTCCGGTCGAGCAGCAGCGCGAAGATCAGCCCCAGGATCACCGAGGCGATCACCGTCCCGACGATCAGGAAGATGGTGTTCAGCGTCACCCGCCAGAACTGCCCGTCGGTGAAGACCGCGATGTAGTTGTCCAACCCGACGAAGCTGCGAGAGCCCGGCCGGACCAGGTTCCACGACTGCGTCGAATAGAACAGCGTGAAGAGGAACGGGATCTGCGTCACCACGATCATGAAGATCAGGGCGGGTAACAGTGGTCCTCGTCGACGCCAGCCCTCGGCACGCGAGATGTGGTCGCGGCCTGAGCCCAGCGGTTGGTCGGATCGCGGCTGTGGTTGTGCCCCTGGTTGGGCAAGTGTGGTGGCCACGGCTCACCTCTCCTTCTGATAGGTCTTACCGACCGTCTCGGCGTACTTCTGACTTTGCTCGAGCGCCCTGTCGACGCTGATCTGTCCGGCGATGGCCGCCGAGATCTGCTGGCTCACCCGGGTTCCGAGATCCTGGAACTCCGGAATCGCGAGGAACTGGATGCCGGTGTAAGGGACCGGCTTCAGCGTCGGATGGAGTTGGTCTGCGCTTCTCATCGCAGATAGCGTCGCGTCTGCGAACGGTCCCGAGATCGCCTTGTAGGCGGGGAGCTGGTAGGTCGACAACCGGCTTCCGGGCGGGATGTGCGTGGCACCGAGGGTGTCGGCGACATGCTGGATGTAGGCGCGGTTGGTCATCCAGTCGATGAACTTCCACGCATCATCGGGCTTCTTGCTGCTGGTGGGGATGCCGAGCGACCAGGTGTAGAGCCAGCCGTTGTCGGACTTGGCCATGCTCGGAGCGGGAAGATAGCCGACGTCGCCCGCGATCGTCGAGGTGTCCGGGCTCTCGAGCACCGACACTGCCGAGGTTGCGTCATACCACATCGCGGCCTGCCCCTGCGAGAGCAGGTTTCCGCATTCCTGGAAGCCCGACGAGGCGGCGCCGGGCTCGCCGTACTTACGCACGGTGTCCACGTAGAAGTTCACCGCGGCCTTCACCTCGGGGCTGGTCAGCTGCGCGTTCCAGTCCTCGTCATACCAGCGGCCGCCGAAGGCGTTGATGACGGTGTCCAACGGTGCCAGGAGCTCACCCCAGCCGGGCTTGCCGCGTAGGCAGATGCCGGAAACGTTGCCGCGGTTGAGCTTCGCCGCAGCCTCTGCGACCTGCGGCCAGGTCGGTTTGGCCGGCAGGGATACCCCTGCGTCGGCGAACATCTTCTTGTTGTACATCAGGAAGGACGACTCGCCGTAGAACGGAGCCGAATACATCGAGCCCTCGTAGGAGAGTGCCGACTTGAGAGTCGGGATGAAATCGTCTGCCTGGTAAGACGGATCGGCATTCATGTAGGGGCTGAGGTTCACCAGCCACCCGTTCTCTGCCCACATCTGCGTTTCGTAGTTGCTGATCATCACCACGTCGAACTCGCCACCGCCGGTCGCCACCGATGCGGTGATCTTGGCGCGCGCCTCGTTCTCGGAGAGCGTGACGAACTTGAGCTTGATCCCCGGGTTCTGCTCCTCGAACTGGCTGGACAGCTCGACGGCGTCCTGCATCTGAGAATTGGAGACCATTGCGACGGTGATGCTGTCACCGCCCCCACCGAGCAGGGACCCCGCGCCGGAACACGCACTCGTGATCAGCGCCAGGGATGCCGCGATCACCACCGCGAGGATTCGGACCCGCCGGGACGCGTGGCCGAGGTGCCGCGAGGGCATCGGTTGTTCGGCCATCAGAGATCACCTTTCTGTTGAGCGACAAGCCATTGCGCGGTCTCGAGGTCCGTGACGAGGATCGTCACGTACCCGCCGCGCAAGGCGCCGAGGATGGATTCCCGGCGGTGTTCTCCACCGGAGATGAGGATCGATGTGGGACAGGCTCGCACCGAGTCGAGCGGGACCGACACAGTGCGGTCGACCAGTGTCGACGCCACGGCCGAGCCGTGGGCGTCATAGAATCGCCCACCGATCTCGCCGACCGCTCCGAGTTCCATCAGCTCGTCGAGGACGATCGCATCGATGAAAGCGCCCTGGAAGAGGGTGGTCGAGGTGGAGACGGAACCCACTCCGAACAGCATCACATTCGCCGACCGTGCCGCTGACAACGACTGCGAGAGAATGGAATCCCGTTGCAGCGCGGTGACCGTGTCGGGATCCGCGTACAGCGGGGCGACCAGGCGCATCGGCTGGGCGTGCAGTCGGTCGGAGAACCGGGCGAGCGCATGGTCGACGCCGGTGTGGTACTCGACCGAGGTCATCGAGCCGTCCATCTGAACCACCTGACGGCAGGAGGAGCTCGACGGCATCGAGTCGGCGACGGCCACCTGTTCGGGACCCCAGGTGAATCCGAGCACATCGGTCGGCTGGACGCGTCGGGTCAGTACCGACGCGCCTGCGCGGCCCAGCGCGGCGTTTCCGGAGGCGCTGCCGTCCGCGGTTTCATCGATCACGAGCACCTCGTCGAGGCCGAAGGTCTGTTCGACCTCGCGTTCGACATCGGTGTGGATGGACGCACTGAGGTGACTCGGCGCGGTCACTGTCACCTGCACCAAACCCTGCGCCCGGGCCCGTCCGATCAGACGACCGGCCGTCGGGCGGGACACGCCCAGGCGGGTGGCGATCTCGGCCTGGGTGAGTCCCTCGAGGTGATACATGGTGGCGGCCCGAACGAGCAACCGCAGGTCATGCCCGGTATCGGGGGTGGTCTTTGCTGGAGTCGTCATCAAGCCGCCTCGAAATGTGGTGTGAACATTTGCTCACTAGCCGGACTATTGCTCAATACGCTAACATCGCAGATGTGACGCACGCAACAGTCAAATCGCAGAGTGAGTTACCGATCAGCATGCGGGCCAGTGTCCTGTACCCGGACGGTCGGATGACGGTCGAGGATCGGCCGATACCGGCCCCCGGGCCGGGGGAGGTCCTCATCCAGGTGAGTGCGGTGGGGGTGTGCGGATCAGACGCGCACTATCTCCGGCACGGACGAATCGGCGACCACGTGGTGACCGGTCCATTGGTGCTCGGACATGAGGCCGCCGGAACGATCGTCGGTGTGGGTAGCGGCATCGCGAGCGACCGGATCGGGGAGCGGGTTTCGATCGAACCCCAGATGCCGGACCCGTCGAGCGCCGAGTCGCGCCGTGGCCTCTACAACCTGTGCCCGCACATGCGGTTCTATGCGACGCCGCCGGTTGACGGTGCACTGTGTGAGTTCGTCACCATCGGCGCCACTTTCGCCCACCCGGTTCCCGACGCTGTCAGTGACGAGGCCGCAGCGTTGTGTGAACCGTTGTCGGTGGGCATCGCGTCGATACGCAAAGCCCAGATCGGGATGGGGGATTCGTTGCTCATCGCGGGCGCCGGCCCGATCGGACTCATGTGCGCTCAGGTCGCGCGCGCCGCAGGGGCCACCAGGATCATCGTCAGTGAGCCGGACCCGATCCGTCGCGAGAAGATCCTCGGATTCGGCGCAACCGATGCGATCGAACCCGGCGTGGCCGCCGACGCCATTGCGCCCATCGACGCTTTCATCGATGCCAGTGGTGTCGAGGCCGCGGTCGTCGCCGGTATCCGGTCATTGCGTCCGGCGGGGCGCGCAGTGCTCGTCGGAATGGGATCCGACTCGATGACTTTGCCCGTCACCGTGATCCAGAACCGAGAAATCGTGCTGACCGGTGTCTTCCGGTACGCAAACACCTGGCCGAGCGCGCTGTCGCTGATCACGTCGGGCCATGTTGATCTCGATGCCATGGTCACCGGCAGGTTCGGCCTCGACGATGCTCGAGCTGCACTCGACGCCGACCGAGAACCCGGCAGCATCAAGGCCGTCGTCTATCCGGCGATGACCCATCATCGATCGTCGGCCAAGACGGCCGCCGCGACGACCCGAGGAAGTGACGCATGACCGAATCTGTTGGTTTGAGCCAGGCTTCGTTGTCGCAGATCAGCGACCTCTCGCTGCCGACCTACGACCGTGCCGCGATGTCCACCGGTGTGGTGCACTTCGGCGTCGGGGGGTTTCACCGCGCTCACCAGGCGATGTACCTCGACCGCCTGCTCACCTCGGGCGGTCGGGACGCGATGGACTGGGGCATATGCGGGGTCGGTGTCCGTCCGGCCGATGCGGCCATGCGCGATGCGCTGACACCACAGGACGGGCTCTACACGCTGACGCTCAAACATCCGGACGGAAAGGTCGAGACCTCGGTCATCGGGTCGATCCACGACTATCTCTATGCGCCCGATGATCCGGAAAGAGTGATCGAGAAGCTGGCTGCGCCGGACACGCGGATCGTGTCGCTCACGGTGACCGAAGGCGGCTACAACTTCTCGCCGTCGACCGGTGAGTTCGACGCCGAGAACCCGGACATCGTCGCCGATCTCGCCGCTGGTGCGGTTCCCGGCACTGTGTTCGGGTTGGTAACCGAGGCGCTGCGTCGTCGGCGCGACCGCGGCGTCCCGTCGTTCACCGTGATGTCCTGCGACAACATCCAGGGCAACGGTCACATGGCGCAGTCGACCTTTCTGGCGTTCGCACGGCTCAAAGACAGTGAACTCGCGGAATGGATCTCCGAACACACCGAGTTCCCCAACTCGATGGTCGACCGCATCACACCCGCGACCCCGCGCGAATTGCGCGACGAGGTGGCTCAGCGTACCGGGGTCGACGACCGCTGGCCGGTGGTTGCTGAACCCTTCACCCAATGGGTTCTCGAGGACAAGTTCTCGATGGGGCGACCTCGCCTGGAAGACGTCGGTGTGCAGGTCGTCGAGGACGTCACCCCCTATGAGTTGATGAAGCTCAGGCTGCTGAACGCCAGTCACCAGGCACTGTGCTACTTCGGGTATCTGATGGGGTATCGATATGTGCACGATGCGACGGCTGACCCGCTGATCGCGACCCTGCTGCGGCGCTACATGAACTCCGAAGGACGCCCGACACTGGCCGAGGTCCCGGGCGTCGACCTCGACGACTACACCGAGACACTGATCTCGCGGTTCGGGAATCCGGCCATCGCGGACACGATCGCGCGGCTGTGCCAGGATTCGTCGGACCGAATCCCCAAGTGGCTGGTGCCGGTCATTCGCGAAAACCTTGCGGCCGACGGGGAGGTCACGTTGGCCGCGGCCGTCGTGGCGAGTTGGACCCGCTACGCCGAAGGGGTGGACGAGAATGGCGACGCCATCGCCGTGGCGGACCCACTCTCCGACCGGCTCGTGCCGTTGGCCCGTGAATCACGTATGCAGACACTCGCATTCGTCTCGGATCGCGCGTTGTTCGGCGATCTGGCCGATGACGCCCGATTCACCAAACCGTACCTGGCTGCGTTGGAATCACTGCGCCGCAACGGTGCACGAGCAACGCTGGAGGAGCTGCTCGCATGACCCTCGTCGCAGGAGTCGACTCGTCCACCCAATCGTGCAAGGTCGTCGTCTGTGAGGCCGACACCGGCGAGGTGGTGAGATTCGGCAAGGCTCCACATCCACCCGGCACCGAGGTGGACCCCGAGTACTGGTGGTCGGCGCTGCAGCAGGCCGTAAGCGCAGCAGGTGGCCTCGACGACGTCGCCGCCATCTCGGTGGCGGGACAGCAGCACGGATTGATCTGCCTCGACGAGGACGGCGTCGTTGTTCGAAACGCGTTGTTGTGGAACGATACCCGGTCGGCGCCCGCAGCCGCGGCACTGGTCGACGAACTGGGTGGGCCCGACGAATGGGCGAAGCGGGTCGGTGTGGTTCCGGTCGCCTCGATCACCGCTTCGAAGCTTCGGTGGATGGCACAGGCCGAACCTGAATTGGCGGATGACACCGCCGCGATCTGCCTACCGCACGACTGGTTGACCTGGCGGCTGCGTGGAGCCCCGGGTATCGACGCACTGGTCACCGATCGGAGCGACGCATCGGGGACCGGTTACTTCTCGGCCGCCGACGGCGAGTATCGCGACGAACTTCTGGAGTTGGCCTTCGGCGGGCGCCGACCGCGTCTGCCCGATGTCCTCAAGCCGTCGGAGCGGGCCGGTGTCGACGGATCGGGCTGCGTTGTCGGGCCGGGCGCCGGGGACAACGCGGCAGCAGCTCTCGGACTGTCCGCCGGGTCAGGAGATTGCGTTGTGTCGCTGGGGACCTCAGGTGTGGTGAGTGCGGTCACGGACGTGCCGTCCCACGACGGCAGCGGCCTCGTGGCCGGGTTCGCCGACGCGACCGGGCGACAGCTGCCGCTGGTGTGCACGCTCAACGGTGCAACGGTGCTTGCGGACACCGCCCGGCTGTTGGGCGTCGACCTCGAGGAGTTCGGTCGACTCGCATCGGCCGCGCCGCCCGGTGCGGACGGTTTGGTGATGGTGCCGTACTTCTCCGGTGAACGGTCGCCGAACCTGCCGGACGCGACCGCTTCGCTCGTCGGGATCACCGGAGACAACTGGAGCCCCGCCAACGTCGCCCGGGCAGCGGTCGAAGGTCTGCTGTGTTCGCTGGTCTACTGTATGGACCTGATCGGCGAGCAGGGCATTGGAATCGAACGAATCCTGTTGGTAGGCGGGGGAAGCCGCTCGGCAGCGGTGCTCGCGGTCGCACCTCGACTGTTCGGCCGACCTGTGTCGGTCCCGGCGGCAGGCGAATACGTGGCGCTGGGGGCCGCCCGCCAGGCGGCGTGGGTGTTGACCGGTGAATTGCCGGCGTGGGAGGTAACAGCTGATCGCCGCGACGCCGACGACCACGACACCGCTGTCTACGAACGGTATCGCCAGGCCGCGGACCTGACCCTGCGTCGGTGAACAGGCCCACTTTCCTGCCGTCCCTGCTGGAGGTTGGTGCAATACGACGCTGTGCCGGATCCGACGGGCTGGCGGGGCCGGGCCGCCGGGTGCAGGTGAGCCTTGCTCACAGGTTGCGATGTCCGCCAGTACGGACCCCACACAGCGCGGTACCCAAGGCCTGGACTGTTCGTGCTCACCGGTGTCCTCCGCTCCGTACGTCCAGCGCCCGCGAGGAATCGGTGCCGGCCGATGTCGCGTGCGCGTAGCGCCGCCGCGCGATCCGCTTGCTCCCGTTCAGCGCGTCGTTGAACCGGTCGAGGGCCCAGGCCGCTCGGACGCCGAGCCGCCCCATGATCAGGCCGACCGCGCGGCCGAACCGCGGCTGGTCGGCCCACACCGTGCGCAGGTCCTCCGGCATCGTTCCCGTCGCGATCCGATCGGCTATGAGAGCGCCGATGTACGGCGCTTGTGCCAGGCCGTGGCCGTTGCACGCAAGTGAGTAGTAGATGTTGCCTCCGGTCGTTCCAGCCACGGGCAACCAACTCGACGTGATGCCGATCCAGCCGCCCCATGCCCGGGCGACGGAGATGTCCGCGAGCGGTGGGAATCGTCGGGCGAAGGCCCCCGCCAGTTCGGCCACGACGGCCGGATCCGGGGTACGTTCCGGGAGAGGGTATTCGACGGCGCGCTCGATCTTGCGCACCCCGAAAACGATCGTGTTGCGCGCGGTGAGGCGGTAGTTCTCCATGATGTTGTGCTGCGTGACGAGCCCCGATCGGCTCGTCCAGCCGAGCGCGGCGAGCCGCTCCGGGTCGATCGGCTCGGTCTCGGCCTCGGTGACCCACATGGGCGAGGACAGCCTCTTCGGGGTGATGTCCCACTCGCCCGCGTAGGCGTTCGTGGCGAGGACGACGGTGCCGGCCTGGACGACGCCGCGCGGGGTGGTGACGCGCACCCCGGCGCCGTCGCGAACGATGTCGGTCACCTTCGACTGCTCGAAGACCCGAACCGGCGAACCGAGCACCGCCGTACGTAGGCCGCGGAGGAATCTCCCCGGGTTCATGATGCCGCCGTGGACCTCCCGCATACCGCCGAGGAAGCCGTGGGGGATCCCCAACTCACGGGCGTTCCCTTCGTGGACCTCGGCGCCGGCCCTGCGGAGGATCTTCGCGATCCGCCGCGTCCGGCCCAGCTGGCCACGGGACACCGCAGCGAAGACGTTGCCGGTGGCCTCGTAGTCGCACTCGATCCCGCGTGTCGCGATGAGGTCCTCCACGTGCGCCGCCGCGTTCTCGGTGAGGCGGATGATCGCCGGCATCCGCTTGCGGTACAGCAGATCCAGGAGTTGGATGTCGCCGCCCGGCGCGCTGGCCAGCTGGCCAGCATTGCGCGAGCCGGCACCGTGCCCACAGAACGCGGCTTCGAGCAGGATCGTGTCCACGCCGTGCTCCGCGAGCCGCAGGGCCGTCGCCATCCCGGCGAGCCCACCGCCGATCACGGCGACGGAACACGTCAGGTTCTCCGTCAGCGGAGGACGTACATCGGCGGGCGGATCGATCCAGCCCGAGAATTCGGTGTAGGCCGTGTTCGTCGTGGCGCTCATGCCTTCTCAGCCCCCTGGACCACCGCCGTGCCGACGCTGCGCGCACCGTCGGCGGCGCGGTTGTGCGCGTCGAAAACGACGTATGAGCGGTAGATCACGAGCATGGCCAGGCCCCAGGTGAACAGCGCGAGGATGTAGAACAGCGTGTGGTTGGCGTCGTCACCCGGGATGTGCCAGAAGTCGTAGATAGAGGCGACCACCACATTGAGCGCCGTGGCGATCCACACCCAGACCGCGTGAGAGTGCTCGCCGAGCGCCCACAGCCGCTGTCCGTAGTACACGAGGAAGGCACTGACGCCGAGCGCCATCACGAGGAAGAAGACCTTACCGGGCGTGCCGATCTCGGTAGCGAACTGCGACAGGAGGAATCCGAGCACCGCTGCCAGGGCGAAGACGCCGACCTCGACGGCCTTCGTGGGCTTGTACCGGTGCGTGACCATGAGCAGGCCGAGCACCAGGATCACGGTGAAACCGATCGACCGGGAGAACGCGTCGAGGAAGAAAGCGACGTGGTACATCGACGAGTCGGTGCCGGCCTTCGTGACGCCGTAGACGAGGAAGTTCGTGCCCGACGTTCCCATGATGATCCACTCGAGGCCGATCAGCCAGTTCGAATACTTCCTGATGAATGTGATGCCGCAGATGAATCCGATGGCGATCATCCAGATGTCCGCTGCAGCGAAGAGCAAGTCGCGCATGGTGCCGTTTCCTCTGTGAGATGTGATCCGTGTCTCGTGACGCTTCTCACGGTGCCGCGAAGAGCGCTCGCTGCGCTACGGCGAGGTGCAACATCCTCGGCTGACCTTCGCAACACCTTGCACCAGGTGGTGCGATCGCCGTCGACCGGACACGACGAGCGTGTGCACAGTGCACTACCCCCTCGGAGAACTAGGAGCAGTGCGTTGTGGCTCACACGACGGCTGAACCGGCAACGTCATGGGCACACCAAGTGACCACCGACACATCGTCACCACCGAAAGGGCACATGATGAAGGCACGCCCGCAGACCGAAGAATTCGACATCGTCATCGTGGGGGCCGGCATCTCCGGCATCGGCGCGGCTAAGTACATCACCGAGGCGTTCCCCGGCAAGCGGGTGGTGATCCTCGAGGGCCGCGCGAACATCGGCGGCACCTGGGACCTGTTCAAGTACCCAGGCATCCGGTCAGACAACGGTCTGCACACCTTCGGCTACGAGTTCAAGCCGTGGACCGACCCGGACGCCATCGCAGAAGCGCCGAAGATCGTCGACTACCTGCAAGAGACGCTCGACGAGTTCGACCTGAACCGGCTGGTGCGCTTCGAGCACAGCGTCCAGCACGCCTCGTGGTCGTCCGCCGACGCCCGCTGGACCCTCGACGTCCACACCCCCGACGGCGACCGGCGCATCACCACGAACTGGATCTTCGCCGGCACCGGCTACTACCGCTACGACGAGGGGTACACCCCGCACTTCGAGGGCCGCGAGGACTTCACGGGCGACATCATTCACCCCCAGCACTGGCCCGAGGACTACGACTACGCCGGAAAGAAGGTGGTGGTCATCGGCAGCGGCGCCACCGCGGTCACGCTGATCCCGTCGATGCTGAACCACGCGGGTGCCGCCGAGCACGTCACCATGCTGCAGCGCACGCCGACCTACGTTGTGCCGTGGCCCAAGGTCGACAGCTTCGCCCAGCTGCTCAGCCGGCTGTTCGGCGAGAAGCGCGGCTACGCGATGACCCGGTTCACCAACATCTGGACCGACCTCGGCCAGGTCAAGTTCATGCGCGCGTTCCCGAACCTCACGCGCAAGATCATCCGGCGCGTCAACGCCAAGTCCCTGCCGGAGGGCTACGACGTGGATACCCATTTCAACCCGCCGTACAACCCGTGGGACCAGCGTCTGTGCCTGTGCCCCGACGGCGACTTCTTCGAGGCGCTCAGCACCGGCGCCGCCTCCATCAACACCGACAAGATCGACCGGTTCACCGCGTCCGGGATCGCGCTCGAATCGGGCGAACACCTCGACGCCGACCTCATCGTCACCGCGACCGGCCTGAACATGCGCATGCTCGGCGGTATCGACCTCGAGGTCGACGGCACCCCGATCCACCTCCCGGACACGGTCGCGTACCGCGGCGCACTGCTCTCGGGCATCCCCAACCTGGCCATCTCGATCGGTTACACCACGTCCGCATGGACGCTCAAGGTCGGGATCCTCGCCCGCTACTTCTGCGACTTGGTCACGCACATGGACGTTTTCGGCTACGACAGCGTCCGTGTCGAAGCCGACCCCGGCATGGAACGCCGGCCGATCGTGGACCTGAGCTCCGGCTACGCCCAGCGCGCCCGCGACGTCATCCCCAAGCAGGGCACGGGCCTGTTCCAGATGTCCATGTCGTACCAGCAGGACGCCAAGATCCTCCGCGGCCCGCTGCTCGACGACGCCCTGGTGTTCGGCTCCACGACGGACGACGCAGCACCGTCGACGGCGAAGGAGGTCGTCCGTGCCTGAGCACACCGAGGACAGGTTCGCCCCGCTCCCGGGGGGCACGCGCATCTGCTACCGGATGGACGGCCACTACGGAGCATCGCCCGTGCTGATGGTCGCCGGTCTCGCCGAGGACCTCACGACCTGGTCGGACCGATTCGTGTCGGCGCTGACCGCCACGGGATTCTTGGTGATCCGCATGGACAACCGGGACTGCGGGCGGTCGACGTACGCGGCGGCGCCGCCGCCGAACACGCTGCGGCAGTTGCTCGGCAAGGCCCGCCGCGACGCCTACACGCTAGGGGATATGGCCGACGACGCGGCCCAGCTGATCGAGCACCTCGGGCTAGGGGCCACGCACGTCGTGGGGCGGTCGATGGGCGGCATGATCGCGCAGACCGTCGCCGCGCGGTACCCCGAACTGACCGCGTCGCTGACGTCGCTGTACTCCACCACCGGGAATCCGAAGGTGGGGCAGCCCGCGGCGTCGACCATGGCGCTCATCGCGAGCCCGCCCCCGCGGGACCGGGTGGGCGCCGTCCGGGCGCACCTGCGGATGACGGCCCATCTCGCCGGCACGGCGTACCCGATCGACGAGGTCGAGGAGGCGGCGCATGCCGTCACCACCTGGAACCGCACCGCGGGCGACGGTGTCGCCGGCACCGCCCGGCAGATCCAGGCGATCGCGGCGTCGGGCGACCGCACCGCCGAGCTGGCACGGATCACGGCGCCCACCCTGGTGATCAACGGAGACCGCGATCTCATCGTCGCACCGTCGGGCGGCGATGCGACCGCCGCCGCGATCCCCCACGCCCGCCACATCGTGATCCCGGGCATGGGGCATCACCTTCCCGACGCGCTCGCCTTGCGCATCGCGGACCACGTCGTCTCCCACATCGAGAAGGTGGCGGCATGACAGAGCAGCGCACCGTGGACGTCGTGGTGATCGGCGCCGGGATCTCCGGGTTGACGGCGGCGCGGCGGCTCACCCAGGCCGGACGTTCGGTGGCCGTGATCGAGGCCGGCGACCGCGTCGGCGGCCGCACGATGAACCTGCAGGTGACCGGCGACGTGATCACCGAGGGCGGCGGCCAGTGGGTCGGCCCCGGCCAGGACCGCATCCTCGCACTGATCGACGAGTTGGGCCTCACGACGTTCAAGACGTTCATCGACGGCAAGTCGATCTACCACCGGCGCGGCAGGTCCAGGCGCTACGACGGAACGATCCCGCCGATGAGCACCCTGGCCATCGCCGACTTCGCCCAGCTGCAGCTGCGGCTCGAGCGGATGGCGAAATCGGTTCCTCTCGAGGCCCCGTGGACGGCGCGCCGGGCGCAGGAGTGGGACGCGACGACGTTCGGCCGGTGGCTGGACGCGCACTCGTTCACCGCGGAGGCCAAGGAGATGTTCACGATGGCCTTCACCGTGACCAACGCGGAGGACCTGCACAGCACCTCGCTGCTGGTCCAGCTCGCGCGGATCAAGGGGGGTGGCGGTATTGATCACGCCGTCAACATCACCGACGGTGCGCAGGAGTCGCGGGTGGTGGGCGGCACGGCGGCGATAGCCGACCGCATGGCGGCCGACCTCGGGCCGGCAGTGGTGCTCGACTCCCCGGTGTCCGACGTCCACCAGGACGCCGACGGGGTGCTCGTCCGCTCTGCGCGGCTCGACGTCGAGGCGGACCGCGTCATCGTCGCGATGTCGCCGGCGGACGCGACGCGCATCCGGTTCACGCCCGACCTCCCGACCCGGCGCAGCATGCTGCAGCGACGGTGGAGTACCGGCTCCGAGAACAAGCTGTTCGCGGTCTACGACCGCCCGTTCTGGCGCGAGCAGGGGCTGAACGGTCAGGCCGTCAGCGACCTCCCGGTCGCGAACTACGTCGTCGACAACTCTCCGCCCGACGCGAGCGTCGGCATCCTGCTGACCTTCCACGGCACCGCCGGCGCCGGCGGTGGCCAGCACTGGTCCGACGCGATCCTCGACGATCCCGCGGCGCGCCAGGACGCCTTCCTCGCCGATCTGACCACTCTGTTCGGGCCTGAGGCCGCGAATCCGGCGGCGTACCTGGAGAAGGACTGGACGCACGAGCAGTGGATCAGCGGCTGCGTCGGTTCCCGCGCGCCCGGTTCGCTGACCCAGTACACCGACGCCGATCGCCGGCCGGTGGGCCGGATTCATTGGGCCGGCACGGAGACGGCGATCCTGAACCAGGGCTACATCGACGGTGCCGTCAGCGCCGCGGAGCGCGCGGCCTCGGAGGTTCTGACCGCCGCGGGCGCCCGGGTCGGCGGGGGCGTGCTCTCATGACGCAGCAGCGTGAAGTCCAGGCACCGGAAACCGGCACCGGCCTCAACCGCACCCTCGGCGTCCCGCAGATCGTCTTCATGGTGGTGGCGTTCGCCGCACCGCTCACGGTCTTCGCCGGGCTGATCCCTCTCATGCTCGGTACCGGGAACGGCATCGGTACCCCCGTCGATTTCGTGATCGTCGGGATCGTGCTGGTGCTGTTCACCGTCGGCTACTCCGCGATGACGCCCGAGGTCCGCAACGCCGGCGCCTTCTACTCGTACGTCCAGCGAGGCCTGGGAACCACCGTCGGCCTGGGTGCGGCGGCGCTCGCCCTGGTCACCTACGCCGTCCTGATCGTCTCCGTGACGGGTTACCTCGGTGCCGCCGCCCGCAACGTGATCACCACGTTCACCGGCCTGTCGGTGCCGTGGTGGATCCTCTCTGCGGCCGGGCTCGCGGCGATCGGCTACCTCGGGTACCGCAACGTCGAGGTGAGCGCCCGCGTGCTCGGTGTGCTGCTGGTCGCGGAGATCGGGATCGTAGCGTTGGTCGACCTCGCGATCGTGCTGCGCGGTGGTGCCGACGGTCTCTCGGCCGAGCCGCTGTCCTGGGGCGCGTTCTCCAGCGGCACCACCGGAACCGGGATCATGTTCGCGGTCTTCGGATTCGTCGGCTTCGAGGCGACCGCAGTGTTCCGGTCCGAGGCGAAGGACCCCGACCGCACCGTCCCGCGCGCCACCTATATCGCGGTGGTCCTCATCGCCGTGATCTACGCCTTCTCCTCCTGGGCGATGATCAACGGACTCGGTGTCTCCCGCGCCGCCGAGCTGGCCGCGCAGGACCCCGAGGGGCTCGCGCCCGGGCTCGCGACGCGGTACATCTCGCAGGTCGCGCACGACGGTGTGCAGGTGCTCCTGGTCACCAGCTTCTTCGCGTGCATCCTGACCGCGCACAACGTGGTCTCGCGGTACCTGTTCGCCCTCGGCAGGCAGGACGCCCTGCCCCGGCGCCTCGGCGCGGTGCACCCCGCGCACCGGTCGCCGCACGTCGCATCGCTGCTCACTTCTGCGGTCATCAGCGTGCTGGTAGCGGTGACGGCGATCGGCGGGTTGGATCCCGTCACCGAGGTCTACGCCTGGTTCGGCGGAGCCGGAACGCTCGGTCTGATCGCTCTGCTGGTGCTCACCTCCGCCGCGATCGTCGTGCACTTCCTCCGGGTCCGCACGGCCGGCATGTGGCGAGGCAATGTCGCGCCCGTCCTCGCGCTCATAGCGCTCGGCACGATCCTCGTCATGGTCGTCGGCAACTTCGACCTGCTCATCGGCTCGGACGGCCTGGCCGACGTGTTCCTCGCTGTCCTCGCCACGGCCTTCCTCTCCGGCCTTGTATGGGCCGCCGGGCTGCGCCGGAACCGGCCGGACGTGTACGCGGCCCTTGAATGACTCCGGCCGCGCACAGCGGGCCACCACCTTCCAGAAAGTAGGACACGCCATGGAAACCACCACCATCCGCCCATCCGGAGTTGCGAACGTCCTCCGGATCGAGATCGACGATGACGCGACGCCGATCGTCCGCCTCCTCGGCCGGATCCTGCGGGACGCGAGTCGGACCGGCCACGCGGCCGACCTGCTCGGGCGCGGTTCCGGATCCATCGCGATCCGCTCCCACTCGACACCGCAGGCCGCCACTGTCACCTTTGCCGACGGCATGGTCGCCGTGACCGGAGGCGTTTTCGCCCCGGTCGACGCCACCGTGGTCGTCGACCTCGACAGCCGGTGCGCGCGGGTCGATACCGAGGGCGACGCGGATCTCGCCGCCGCGGTGCTCGGCGCCCTACAGGTCCCGCTGCCCGATTGGCAGGAAGCGGGTGCCCGCTTCTGGGAACAGACCCGCACCATCCCCGGCATGCCCGACGTGTTGACCGTGGTCGCCCGCGGAATCGAGGGCTCGCAGGAGAGGAGGTTCGGCGTCGGGGACGTCGCCTACCGCATCGTCGGCAGCCCAGACGCACTGGCCGGATTCTTCACCGGCACCGATTTCCTGTTCACCGCCCTGGAGCGTGGCCTGCGGGTCCAGGGCACTCTCGCGCAGCTGTCGGTAATGACCGCTGCCTCGTGGAAGGCCCGTTACGATGTCTGATCCCAGCCGATCCGAAGCCGGTGCACCCGGCCCGGCCAAGGCCTACCGCGTGGAGGCGACCAACCACGACGGCAGCTTCATGGGGAAGAACGTCACCCCCGCGAAGTTCGCCGCCGGCAAGGAGTCCGGCTTCGCGTTCGCCGACGTACTGTTCGCTATCGACATGGGCACCGACATTGTGTTCGGCGACGCCTATCCCGAGTGGCGCGGCAACCTCTACGACATCGCCCTCCTCCCGGACATGAACACGCTCGTCGAGTGGAAGCCCGGCGTGCAGTCCGTGATCGGCGACTTCTGGATGAAGGACGGCAACCCGGTGCCGATCTGTCCCCGCAACATGGTGCGCCGCCTCATCGAGCGCCTCGGAGCGTTGGGTTACACGGCGACGGTCGCGGTGGAGATCGAGACCACCCTGTTCGAGGAGTCCATCCAGGAGGCCAGAGCTCGCGGTTACCGCGACCTCACCGCCCTCGGCGGCGAGACCGGCGCCACCTACAACCTGGCCCGATCCTCCGACTGGATCGCGTATATGGAGGCGGTCACGGACCGGCTCGACGAGCTCGGCATCGTGTGGGAGGCGTGGACCGACGAGGCCGCGCCGGGCCAGACCGAGCTGAACATCGCTCCCACCGATCCGCTCGCGCTCGCCGATTCCTGGGTGCGCACGAAGCAGGTCATGCGCGAGATCGCCTGCGAGCACGGCCGATCGGTGACCTTCATGGCCAAGCCGACGGCCGGTTTCGGGCAGGGAGCGCACCTGAACGTGTCGCTGCAGCGGCACGGTGTGAACCAGTTCTACGCGCCCGACGGACCGTCGGAGACGATGCTGCAGGCCGTCGGCGGCCTGATGGCGACGATGGCCGGGAACACCCTGCTGGCGCTGCCGCAGATCACTTCGTACCGCCGTCTCGTCGACGTATCGGGGCCGCCCACCACGATCAGTTGGGGCGTGAACAACAAGACCGCGGCCCTGCGGGCGATCGCCGGCCATCCGAAGTACTCCCGTCTCGAGTACCGCGTACCCGGCTCGGACGTCAACCCCTACTACGCGCTCGCCGGCGTCCTCGCCGGCATCGTCGCGGGGATCGAGAAGGGGATGGCGCCCCCGCCGCAGGTCGACGACATGGCGTGGTGCCTGCCCGATGACTGCGGCATCGCGCGGATCCCCGACTCGATGACCAAGGCGATCGACGCGCTCGACAGCGACGAGATCCTGCGCGAGTACCTGGGAGACGAATTCGTGGATTTCTGGACCGCCTCGCGCCGGTGGGAGTGGATGCAGTTCCACACCACGGGCGGTGATCCGTACGCCGAGCTCTCCGAGTGGGAGTCCCGACGCTACTTCGAGTTCTCATGAACCGCCCGCCACTCATCGGGATCACCGGCCGCCGGTTCGAACTGAGCCTGATCGCCGGCTCGGACCCGCGCTACGGCAAGGCGTGCATGGACTCGTTCATGTCCGCGTTCGCGACCCGCATCGCGCAGGCCGGCGGGCTGCCGGTGCACCTGCCCTACGACGCCGAGCCCGACGACGCCTGCGAGTGGCTGTCGGGCGTGGTGATCACCGGTGGGCAGGACGTCCACCCCGCCCGCTGGGGCGGGGACACCGCGGTCGTACGCGACGTCGACCCGAGGACCGACACGAACGCGCACGATCCGGAACGCGACGACTACGAGTTCGCACTCACCCGTGCGGCCGTCGACCGCGGGATCCCGGTGCTGGGGGTGTGCCGGGGGCTGCAGGTGCTCAATTCCGCGCTCGGGGGCACGCTGATTCCCGACCTCCCGGCGGGTCCTATCCCGCACCTCTCGCCGCAGTCCGCGCCCACCGACGGCGACGCCGTTCACGTGGTGCGGTTCGAGCCCGGGTCGACCGCCGCGCGGGTCTTCGGCCCGAGCATGACGACGAACTCGTGGCACCACCAGGCCGTCGACCGGTGCGGGGACGGCCTGATCGTGACGGGCCGGACGTCCGACGGTGTCATCGAGGCCGTGGAGGCGCCCGGCGCGCCGATCCTCGGCGTGCAGTGGCACCCCGAATGGATGGACAGCGATGACCCGGCGATGGCCTGGATCGTCGACGAATCGACGACCCGACAGGAGGCCTGGTAGTGACCACCACATCCCACCCCCAAGAGACCGCGCGACGCCGCGCCGTCGCCGTGGACGAGCTCGGTGACGCCCCCCGGATCGGCACCGTCACGGGTCTCCTGGCCGACGGTGCCACCCGCACGCCGGGTGCGGAGCTGTTGCGGTTCGGCGACGAGTCGTGGACCTACGAGCAGGCCGACGCGGCATCGTCGCGGCTCGCGCACCTGCTGATCTCGGACCACGGCATTGCCCCGGGCGAGCGGGTCGCGATCATGCTGCCCAACGTCGCGGCCTGGCCGCTCACCTGGTTCGCCGTGCTCAAGGCCGGCGCGGTCGCCGTGCCCGTCAACTCCGCCTACCGCGCCGCTGACCTGCGGTTCGTGCTGGAGGACTCCGGCGCCCGCGTGATCGTGACCGACGCGGACCATCTGCCGCTGGTGCGCGAGGTGATCGCGAGCGATTCCGCGTTGGGCGGCGTCGTCGTCGTCGACGTCGCGGAGACCACCGGCACCGAGCACCCGTCCACCGCCCCGGACGTGGGCATCGGCCCAGACATTCTCGCGAACCTGCAGTACACCTCGGGGACCACCGGTTTCCCGAAGGCGTGCATGCTCACGCACGACTACTGGACCCGGATCGGCTGGACCTGCGCAGGAGCGGCCTGCCTCGGTCCCGACGACGTGCTGCTCACGGCCCAGCCCTTCTCCTATATGGACCCGCAGTGGAACACCGTGCTGGCGTTGACGACCGGCGCTCCGCTGGTGGTACTGCCGAAGTTCTCGGCGTCCGGTTTCATGCGTGACGTGCGCCGCCACGGCGCGACCTTCTGCTACGTGCTCGGCTCGATGCCCACGTTGCTGTACAAGCAGCCGCCAGGCCCCGACGATCGCGCGAATCGCTTACGTGGCGTCTTCTGCTCCGCCATCCCCACGGCGCTGCACGCCGCGCTGGAGGAGCGCTGGGGCGCACCCTGGCGCGAGGTCTACGGGATGACGGAGAGCGGGATCGACCTGTTCAGCAGGTTCAACGACGACGCCGCCGTCGGCAGCGGAACCCTCGGGCATCCCGTACCCACCAAGCAGGTCAGGATCGTCGACGCCGACGGTGCCGAGGTCCCGGCGGGGACACCGGGCGAGCTGACCGTGGCCGGGACGCCGATGATGCTCGGCTACTGGAACCGCCCCGAGGAGACCGAGAGGACCCTACGCGACGGTCGCCTGCACACCGGTGACGTCGCCGTCAAGGACGAGCACGGAGGGATCCGCCTCGTCGGCCGCCTCAAAGACATGGTGCGGCGCGGCGGTGAGAACGTCGCCGCCGCGGAGGTGGAAGCCGCGCTCGAACGCGACGGCGCCGTCGTCGCGACCGCCGTCGTCGCCGAACCCGACGACGTGCTCGGCGAGGAGGTCAAGGCCTTCGTGCAGCTCGCGGCGGGCGTCGCCCCCGACCGTGCGACGGCTGAGGCGATCGTCGCCCGCGTCGCCGAAAGCCTCGCCCGCTTCAAGGTGCCGCGCTACGTCGAATTCGTCGCGGACTTCCCGCGCACCCCGTCCGAGCGGGTGTCCAAACCCGCACTCAAGGCCCGCGCCGCGCAGGCCCCCGGCACCGTCCACGACCTGCGCGCGCCGGCCCCGTCGACCAAGGAGAACAAGGTGAACAAGGTGAACGACAGCGATCATGCGACCGAGCATGTGCTCGTCGAGGTGACCCGGGAGGTCGCCGTCATCACGTTGCGCCGGCCCGAGAAGCTCAACGCTCTCACCGCACCGATGCGCAGGCGCCTGTCGGCGCTGATCCGCGAGTACGGCACCGGCGACAAGGCCAGGGGCATCGTGCTCACCGGGACCGGACGCGCGTTCAGCGCCGGCGAGGACCTCGCCGCCGCTCCCACGTCCTTCGAGGAGATGCGGGAGAGCTTCGAGAGCTTCCACGACGTGACCCGCGCAGTGATCGAGACCCGGGTCCCCGTGATCGCGGCGATCAACGGCATCGCCGTGGGCGGCGCGTCGGAGATCACGCTGTGCTGCGACGCCCGACTGGGCACGCTGCGGACGGAGTACTACCAGCCCGAGAACGGACGCGGCCTGACCATCTCCAACGCGTCCAGCATCCTGCTACCCCGCATCGCCGGCGGCCACGCGATGCGCATGGTCCTGGCCTCCGAGCGCGTCGGCTCCGACGAGGCGCTGAAGATCGGCCTGCTGAACGAGATCGTCGAGCCGGAGGCGCTGCTGGCCCGCGCCATCGACACCGTGCACGCGTGGACCCCCGAGGGCGTCAACAACACCGCTCTGCACCTGGAGCTGCTGCGACCGTCGATCGAGGAGATCGAGCGCGCCTTCGAACGTGAGGACGCGGCCGCCGACGAGTCCTGGAACAGCGGCTCGCTCACCGCCGGCGTTCAGAGCTTCTGGGACGCACGCACACCCGGCACCGTGAACGGAGCGAACCGATGATCACCACCCGCGCCGCCGTGCTCACCGAGGTGGGCCGGCCACTGCACCTGACCGACATCCACGTCGACGATCCCGAGCCGCACGAGGTGCGGGTCGCCGTCACCCACGTGGGACTGTGCCACAGCGACCTGCACTACATGACCGGCACCGTCGAATCCGAGATGCCGGTCGTCGTCGGGCACGAAGTGGCGGGCGTCGTCGAGTCGATCGGCTCCGCCGTCACCGACCTCAAGCCCGGCGACCTTGTGACCGGCGCGCTGACCCCGTCGTGCGGGCAGTGCGCGAACTGCAACGCCGGCCGCTCCACCCAGTGCCAGCGCCAGGCGGAGATCCGGCGCCGCCCCCGGCCCGCGTACTCGCTGCCCGACGGGACGCCCGTCGCCCGCCTCGGCGACGTCGGCGCGTTCTCCGAGCACATCCTGCTCCGCGCGAACGCCGTGGTGAAGCTGCCCGACGACGTACCGACCCGCGTCGGCTGCCTGCTCTCCTGCTGCATCGTGACCGGCGTCGGCGCTGTGTTCCGCGGGGCGCAGGTGCGCCCCGGTTCCACCGTCGCCGTGATCGGCTGCGGCGGAGTCGGATCGGCCATCATCCAGGGCGCGCGGCTGGCCGGCGCGTCCGCCATCGTGGGAATCGACCTCGACGACGCCCGGCTGAAGGCCGCGCACCAGTACGGTGCTACGCACACCGTGAACGGTGCGCGCGACGTGCGAGCCGAGATCACCGAACTGCTCGGCGGCGACGGCGTGGACTACGCCTTCGAGGCCGTCGGCTCGGCGCGCACCGCCGCGACGGCACTCGCGATCGTGCGCGCCACCGGCACCGCGTGCCTGGTCGGCATCGCGCCCGACGGCACCGACGTACCCGTCCCCGCCTCCGACTTCTTCTTCAGCGAGAAGCGCCTGATCGGCTCGTACATGGGCTCCGGCCAGGCACGCGAGGACATCGGGCAGTTCGCCGGCCTCTACCAGCAAGGCCGACTGCTGCTCGACGAGATGGTCACGGACGTCATCGGATTCGAGGCGATCAACGAGGGCTTCGAATCCATGAAATCGGGCGACGTCACGCGGATCGTCGTCGCCATGCCCACCCGCTCCGAGACCGAGGTGACCCTATGACCACCGAAATCACAACCACCCTCGCCCAGCCCCGCAGCTACATCGCCGGGGAGTGGATCGAGTGCGAGACGCTCGACACCTGGAACGTCGACCCGAACACCGGCGCCCCCGTCCACCGCACGGTGACCACCACCCAGGCCGATCTGGACCGCGCGCTGGACCTCGCGCAGCGCGTCTACGACGCGACGGACTTCACCGCCGACGACTTCCGGATCGAACGCGCCGAGGCACTGGAGCGGGCCGCGGCCAACGTCGATCAGCGGCTCGAGGAGATCGCGCGGGTCGACGCGCTCACCAGTGGCACGGCGATCGGCGCCACCCGCAAGATCGCGGCGTTCCTTCCGCACCGCCTACGCGGTGCGGCCGCCGAGGCACGGAACATCGCCCGCGTCGCTGCGCTCTCCGCGGGCGGCCGCGACGTACGGCTGCACCGGATCCCGTGGGGCCCAGCGGCGATCCTCACCCCCTGGAACGGCCCCAGTTTCATCCCGGCGGCCAAGGTCGCAAGCGCCGTCGCCGCCGGCTGCCCCGTCCTGCTCAAGCCCTCCGAGCACGCGCCCGCGAGCGCGCAGGTGATCGCTGAGTGCCTCGTCGACGCCGGCCTGCCCGACGGCGCCCTTCAAGTGGTGCACGGCACCGGCGAGATCGGTGCCGCACTGACGGGTGACCATCGGATCCAGGTCGTGTCCTTCACGGGCGGCCCGGGCGCGGGGCGGGCGATAGCCCGCGCCGCAGCGGAGGACTTCAAGGTCCTGCAGCTGGAGCTGGGCGGAAACAACCCGGTGATCGTGCTCGACGACGCCGACCTCGACGCGACCGCCGACGGGATCCTCACGGGCATGACGAACCTCAACGGACAATGGTGCGAGGGCCCGGGCAAGGTACTCGCGCCGCAGCACCTGGTGCAGCCGCTCCGTGAGGCGCTGGTAGAGCGCATCGCGAAACTGCGAATCGGGCACTCGCTGGACGAGGCGACCGACATCGGCCCGATCTCCAACGAGCCGCACCACCGCACGCTGCAGCAGCGAATCGACGGTCTGCGCGCGCTCGGAGCCGAGGTCGACCAGCCGGGCGAGCTCCCCGCCCTGGCAGGGTTCTTCCTGTCTCCCACGATCGCCACCGGTTCCGACCCCGACCGCACAACGGCGGAGCTGTTCGGGCCGGTCGTCTCGTTGCACGGCGTGGACTCCGAGGAGGAGGCGCTGCGGGCGGCGAACGCACACCCGTCCGGCCTCGACGCGTACGTCTTCGGCACCGACACCGACCGCGCGATCGCCGTCGGTGCCCGGGTCAAGTCCGGCGAGGTCCGCGTCAACGGTGCGAAGGTCGCCGACCTCGGCGACGACTCCGCGCAGAGCTTCTGGGGTCCGTCTGGCATCGGCGGACACGGTCCGGCCGAGTCGATCCGGGTGTTCTGCGGCGACCGTGTGGTCGGCGTTGACTCGCCGGACCTGCCGATGTAGGCCGGCCACCATGACCCGAACCGAACACGGGGGAGACGCACCCGTGCAGAAGAACACCGCTCATGGCGTCACGGTCCTCGACTGTGGACTGATGGGTGCCGCACTCGCACGCACGCCGGCCTACCTGGACGGCTCGATCCCCGGCTAGCCCGCCGACATCGGTGAGGCGGCGGCCATCCTCTGCTCCGGATCCGAATTCGCATGGGCCGCACATCTCCAGACCCTCACGGCCTTGACTCAGATGTCGGGGTAGGTGTCGCCGCCCTCGGGGACCTCGGCTTCGCGGCCCAGGCGAAGGTCGTCGCCGCGGGGTGAGCCGGAACCACGACGGCCCCGGTCGAGGACACGGCGGCGTCAGTCGCGCAGTTGCACCAGCATGAGCGCGGCGACGACGCTCGCAGCGTTCTCGGCTAGCGGCACGGGCAGGAGCTGGTCGGCGCGCGCCAGCCTCCGCTCGACGGTGTTCCTGTGGGTGAACAACCGTTCCGCGGCGGCGGAACCGTTGAACCGCTCCTGGACGTAGGTGAGCACCGTCTCGCGCAGCGCGGGATCGGCGGTGGCCAGGTCGCCCAGGGTGTCGTCGACGAACTGATCGGCCTGGGCCATGTCGGCAGTGAGCACCGAGACCAGCGCGACGTCTTCATAGCGCACGACGGTCCGGTTCGAGCCCAGTCGGGCCAGCATGCGCTGCGCCGCCGCCGCGTCGAGGTGGGTGCGGCGGAAACCTTCGAGGTCCTCGCCCGGCCGCCCGAAGGCGAGGTGGATTCCCGGGGTTTCCGCGACGATCTGTTCGGCGACCTCGGCCGGTGGGACCACGTGGGCCGGGACCCACACCCACAGAGCGGTGGTGCTCGCGTTGAGCGTGAGCCGCCGACCGGCGCCGCACATCCGCATCACCGCCTCCGCGGCGGTGTCGAGGCCCGCTGCCTCGTCCGCCGAGTCGCTCCAGATGATCGCGGCCACATGGTGCCCTGTCAGGGCGTAGCCGAGACGGGATTCCGCCCGCGTGCGACCGATCGGCGCGCCTTCGAGCAGGAGCTGGACCGTGGCGTGTCGCTCGGCGTTCGCCCCCTTGGCGAGATCGGCGCGCTCCCGCTCCACGAACTCGTCGAGCGCGGCGATCGAATCGTCGATGAACGTCGCCATCGAGCGCTCGGACACCTTTATCAGTTCCCGGAGTTCGTCGAGGTCGGTGGTGGCGGCGAAGCAGCCGTCGACCCACATCGACCACGCGCCGTGCTGAGCGCCACGCCAGGAACCCAGGTCGTGCAGATCCAGCCCACGGCGCACGACGTCCCGCGCGAACTGCAAGATCTCCGGGTCCATGCTCGGCGGAACCCGCATGCCCGGAGCCTGGATGTTCGCGGACAACCAGTGCAGCATGTTGGTCCTGTTCATCCGGCGGTCCGCGTCGACGAGCTGCGGGTCGTCGAGCACGGCGCGGTAATCCGCCGACTCGTGTGCCGCCGCCGTCACCTCTTCCGCTGCTGTGTCGGCTGCGGCGAGCATGTGCTCCGCCACCAGCCGGATGAGCGCCGAGATGCGCACGCTCGGGCGTGGCCACGATGTTCCCACTGTCGCACTGTAGCGCTGCGCCGGTCTGGTCGGTTCCTGTGTGACACGCAACGTCCACAGTGACCGATCTGTGTGGTCAGGCGCCCCGGCGAATACGCTTTCGGGCGACGGCCGAAGCACCGAATACGGCTCACGATTCGCGGTTTCGGGAACCTGGCGCGGGCGCCCAGGCGGAAACAACGCCGAACGCCGCGCCGAGTTGCTGCGCGCCGCACCTCGATTATCCCGCCGACGGCTACGGGCGTGTTTCCTGTCGTAGACGATTTTACGTATTGTCGTACCGAATCAGGGTGGTCCTATACGGCATTTGTCATCGACGTGTTCGCGCGCAGGATCGTCGGCTGGAAAGTGGCCTCGGAAATGACAGTGAACCTGGTGACCGATGCCATCAACAGCGCGATCGACAACCGAAAGCGATGTGGCGTCGTTGATTTGACGAAACTCGTACATCATTCAGATTATGCCGGGGTCTGGGTTAAGCCGAGGAATGGCGAGTTGTCCTGTACGGGTTAGGGTGTGTAGCTGGTTTCTCGTCTTAACGTTGAGGGTCAGCGGAGGCTGTAGAGGGCACGGAGTTTCTCATCGGTGAGGCTGTCGGGCGCGGGGCCGTCGATGGCCGGGGTAGCTGCGTCGATGGCGTGGCGCATCATGTCGACGGTCGCGAACGCGTAGAACGCGGTGGTGGTCGACATGTTCTCGTGGCCGAGGAGTCGCATGATGATCGGCAACGGGATTCCTTGCTGGTATAGGTCCATCGCTTTGGTCTTGCGGAGCATGTGGCAGTGGATTCGGTCGGGCATTGATGGGCAGGTTTTTCGGGCCGCGAGGCCGGCTGATTTGAGCACGACTGCAACGGAATCCGTTGATAGCGGCGCGGGTTTGCCGTTACGCAGGCTGTAGAACAGTGGACGGGTGGCGTTTCTGGGCTCGGGATGGAACTCGTCGAGGAAGACGCGGAGGTGGTCGATTGTCGTGGTGGTCAACGGAACGACGCGGGTCTTGTTGCGTTTACCGGTCAGCGTGAGGTGCCCGGGCGCGGCCAGGTGCAGGTCGCCGAGAGTGAGCGCGGTGATCTCCCCGACCCGGGCGGCGGTGTCGTACAACAAGATCAACAGCATCCGGTTACGGCGCGACTTGACGGTGGCGCCCGTCCACGCCGCGAGCAAAGCTCGGGTTTGCGGTTCGGTGAGGAACTCGACAGGCTTCCTCGGTGATGCCGGGGCCTTGAGAGTGGCTGCACGCTGGCCCAAGGTGACCAGGGTGAGGTCTTCGGCACCGCAGTAAGCCAGGAACGCCTTGATCGTACTGAGGCGCAGCGCGATCGTGGCGGGCGTGTAGTGCTGGTGCTCGCTCATCCAGGTCAGCCAGCCCAGCAGGTGGGCATGATCGAAGTGGTCGAAAGTGACGTGGATGCGGTCGATGTGGTGTTCGGCGGTCAGATATCCCAGAAAGCATTCCAGACTGATCCGGTAGGCCTCGATCGTGTTCGGCGAACGATGTTGAGCAGTGGGCAGATACACGTGTAGCCAGGTGCGGGCCAAGGCGTAGAACTGCGGGGCACCGGTGCGCGGGTCGCGTTTCATCGAAACCCGACCTCGGGTAGCACCGACGCAATGGCGGCGGTGAGGTGAGCATAGGCGTCGAGGAACCGCGGCGAGGTCTGGATGTAGTAGAAGGTGGAATCGAATGACGCGTGCCCCATATAGCGCGCCAGGTAGGGCAGCATCGCGGTCACGTCGATGCCGCGGGCCATCCAGCGGTCGATGTTCGCGTAGGCGAAATGATGACGGAAATCGTAGGGCCGGGGCCGCTGCCCGCCCTCGGGGCGGGGCAGGCCGGCCCGGTCCCAGATCCGGTTGAACATCACTCCCACCGTTGCCGCGGTGACCGGCCGGCCGGTGGAGGAGACGAAGAAAGTGCCGCGGGCGCGGCCGAACCGGCGGGCCGTGATCTGCTCACAGCTCTCGAGGACGGCGATGACGTCGTCGGTCAGCGGTAACCGACGGCTGCGGTTGCCTTTGGCGCCCATCACATCGAGATATCCCTCACGCAGATGGATGTGGATGGGCTCCAACTGGCGTACCTCGCCGGTGCGCAGTCCACACGAATGCATCAGGGTGAAGAACGCGACCGCTTGCCATCGCCACGGCGAGGTCGTGGCCATGCCGGCCGCGGCGGCAAAGAAGCGGTCGATCTCCGCTTCGGTGAGCAGGTACGGGTGCGCCGGCACGAACTGGGCTTTCCACGCTGGGGAGAGCACGTAGGCGTCGTGGTCGCCGTGCACCTGCAACCAGCGCCCAAAGTCTCGGATGTAGGACATCCATGACCGGAACTCACCGGAGCGGGTCAGCTGCTCACTGACCCACTCTTCGACGGTGGCCTGATCGAAGCGGGTGCGGTTGTGGCGTGTGCAGAAGTCATCGAACTTGTGCAGGTACCAGATTCTCGAGGCCCCGTAGAATCCCATCGCCGTCTTGAAATCGAGGTAGGCATCCAACTGCGCGGCGAACGCGCTGGTGAACCCGTGGCGGTTCATGACCGCACCGCCGGTGCGGGGACGTCGAGGACGCAGCCGAGCAGCCGGTCACGATCGACGCTGAGATAGGTGTTGGTCGAGTCCGCGCTGGCGTGACCCAACACCGCCGAGATCGTCGGTAGCGGGACCGATGCCCGCAGCAACCGGGATGCCGCGTTGTGGCGCAACAACGCGGTACCGCCCTTGAACTCGGTCACCCCCGCCCGGGCGAACACCCCGGCGGTGATCCGATGGATCGCCGCATGGTTGCCCAAACGCCTGTGCGGCGCTTTGCACCGCAGAAACACGTGATCATCGGATGCGGCGGGGCGCTCCTCGAGGACGTAGGTGGCGAGCTTGTCGACCACCGCAGGCATCAGCGGCACCGTCAACGGGTTGTGGGTCTTCTGCTGCACGATCGACGCGGTCTGTGTGCGCCAATCGATATCACCGAGCCGCAGCGCGACAAGGTCGCACGACCGTAGCCCGGTGGTCAATGCCAACAACGTGATTGCCGCATCGCGCGCACGGACCGATCCGGACAGGCATGCCTGCACCACCCTCACCTCGTCGGCTTCGGAGAGCACCGGCACGATCCGGTGGGGACGTGTGATCCCTGCCATCCCGACCGCCTCGACCAACTCGATCCGTCCGGTGAACTGCAGGAATGGTCGCAGGTTCGAGACCACCCAGAACAGTGACGACCGCGCCCACCGGTCGGTCAGCGATTCGAGGAACTCCAGCACGCTGGCACCGTCAGCCTTCGGCACCGATCCCACGCCGCGAGATTCCAGGAACACCAGATAGCCGCGGGCGATTCGTCCGTAGGCCTCGCAGGTGGCCGGTGCCAGGTCGCGCCGAGCCATCTCGGCCTCCCACGCATCTGCCAGCTCAACGAACTCGTCCGTGGCCGGGACAGCGCCTCCGCCACCACGTTTCCTCGTCGAGATGTCTACTCGCCCGGTCAGGACATAGGAGTCGAACAGGGCGATCAGCCGTCGGTAATCGAACCGTCGTTGGGCGCTGAACCGGCCCGTGCGCGGGCTGGTCGTCATCGCTGCGAATCGTGCGCCCAGCTCCGGCGTGTACACCCCGCCCTGCTCAGCAACGAACACCGTGAGAGCTTTGATCGTCTTCTTGTACTGACCGATCGTCGATTCCATGTAACCGGCCGAACGTAGCTGTGCGACAACAACTGAAGCGATCCCTGCGACCGTCGTATCCATGACCTTCTCCTTCCAGAGGACATACGGATACGCATCGACGCTAGCCACACCCCGCACAAACATTAAGCCGAGAAACCGGTCACACACCCTAACCCGTACAGGACAACTCGCCATTCCTCGGCTTAACCCAGACCCCGGCATAATCGGTGTTAACAGGAATTCGGTTTAATTCAGACGCGGGATCACAGTACACCGCAATTGTGTTCGGGCAGCGGCTGGCCGAGGAAGAAATCGCGGCCTCTATTGGAAGCGTTGGGGATAGCTACGACGATGCCCTGGTGGAGTCGGTGAACTCGGACTACAAGAACGAGCTCGTCGACAACCAGCCCGATTCCACGGTGCGAGCGAACTCTCACTGGGCACCGCCGAGTGGGTGGTGTTCTACAACCGCGAACGACCCCACAGCTACTGCGATGACCTCACCCCCGACCATGCCGAGCAACTCCACTACGTCATCATTTGGCAGCTGCTGTCCGATCCCGACGCCCACTTCGAGGACCTCGGCCCCGACCATTACGACAAGCACCGCAACACCACCCGCGCCACGCGCCACCACATCCAAGCCCTGCAGTCACTGGGCTGGCAGGTCTCGCTCGAACCGGCCGCGTAGCCCGAACCTCACCACACAACAACAGCGCAACGAACCCAACCACTCACCACCCGAACGTGAGCAGGGGCACCCCGGCATGCCCCGTCACCTATATTTTCGGACTAACTCGCTCCTGAGGGATCGGGTGGTTACGCTCGCAGGCTCGCTTCTCAGGGTGGGCGGAAGGGTCTTGAGCTGCCGATTTACCCTTTGTTCCCTGAGGAGCGAGGCTCCAGCCGAGCGTCACGAAGGGCTCAGGACGGGGTGAAGGGCACTCAGACCCCGTGGTGACCAGCCGCTGAAATCAGCGGAAGGTCGAGAGTCGTTCGGATACCAGATGGTCCGCCGACAACGGCGGGGATAGCGTTCACGATGCGCCCGGCCGCTGCGACTATCGCGGCGTGATTATGGTCGCCATGCTCACTGGTGGGGCAGATGTCGACGCGGTAGGACGGCTCGCCGGTGATCTCGATGCGGTAGCAGCCGCCGGGTTGGGACGGCTCGGCCCACGCAGGGCCGATATCGCTGTGAAGTCGGGTGACGTGCTCGATCACGACGCGCTCTGCACCATCCGCCATGCCGATGATCTCGAAGCGAACGGCGGCCCGCGTGCCGATGGCGATATGGCCTGCCGCGACGTCGAAGGATTCGGGTGCCGGCAGGCTTTCGTGCCGCTCGACTATTCTGTCCACGGCCACGCCGAGAGCCTCGGCGAGCTGATGAATGGTTGTGCCCCAGCCCAATCCGAGAACTCCGGGCAGAAAGAGCATCGGTGTCTGATCCAATGGCTGCCCGAAGCCCATCACGTCGAACATGACCTCGGCACCGTCGTAGGTGGCGTAGTCGGCGATCTCCATGCAGCGCACCTGCTCGACGTTCTGGCAGGTGGATGCGAATGCTATCGGGATGAGGTCGGTCGCGAAACCCGGGTCGACACCGCTGATGAAGATGCTCGCATCGCCATCCTGCGCTGCAGTCTTGACCTTCCGGATTGCCTTCTCGGGCATGACGCCCCATGGATACTGGAGCGAGACCGGGGCCGACCCGACCACATCGATACCCGCCGACAGCACGCGGACGCAATCGTCGAGCGCCTCCACCGGGCGGGTGTCACCCATCGCGCAGTAGACGACGCAGTCGGGGTCGGCGGCGATAATCGTGTCGAGGCCGCCGGTGGCAAGCACGCCGGTCGGAGTCCGGCCGTGTCCGGCGAGATCCGCGGCGTCCTTGCCCAGCTTGTCCGGATCGCTGACACAGACGCCGACGAGCTCGAATCGAGGGTCGTCGATCAACTGGCGAAGCGCCAATCTGCCGACATTTCCGGTTCCTACGTGAGCCACGCGGATGGCCATCGAAAGCTCCTTGTGCTGGTCAGGTGAACAATTGTCCGGACTACTGTCCATTTCAGTAGAACACGTCCGGTGGTCGATTGATAGAACCTGTTCTCATTTGGTTCCTGACCAGGTAACCTGGCTCGCCATGGGACGTGTAGATGACAAGGTTGCGCTGATCAGCGGTGGTTCACGGGGAATGGGTGCGTCGCACGCGCGCATGCTCGTCGCCGAGGGGGCGAAGGTGGTGATCGGCGACATTCTCGACGACGAGGGCAAGGCCCTCGCCGACGAGTTGGGCGATGCTGCACGCTACGTGCATCTCGACGTCACCTCACCGGACGACTGGGCTGCCGCTGCGTCCACCGCCATCGACGACTTCGGCAAGCTCAACGTACTCGTCAACAACGCCGGCATCGTCAACGGCAGCAGCCTGCAGAAGTTCCGCCTCGACAAGTGGAAACAGATCCTCGATGTCAATCTCACCGGGACATTCCTGGGTATGCAGGTGGCGGTGGACCCGATGATCGCCGCCGGTGGTGGCTCGATCATCAACGTCTCGTCGGTCGAAGGGCTCCGCGGCAGCCCCTGGGCGCACGGATACGTGGCGACGAAGTGGGGAGTGCGTGGATTGGCGAAATCCGCTGCGTTGGAACTGGCTCCGCACAACATCCGGGTGAACTCGATCCACCCCGGCATGATACGCACCCCGATGACAGAAGGTCTGCCGGAGGACATCGTCAAGACACCACTGGGTCGGCCCGCCGAGTCCAGTGAGGTCTCCACCTTCATCGTGTTCCTGGCCAGCGACGAGTCGTCCTATGCCACCGGCGCCGAGTTCGTGATGGACGGCGGCCTCACCGCCGACGTTCCGCACAACTGATCACAGCGGCGAGACCGGGCTGGTCGGGTCGTCTCGCGATCGTCGAGCACGTCCGTGCAACCGTGATCAGTCAACCGAGGAATTAATTCATCGGTTGTTGACCACGGTCGTCCGGCGTGCTTAGCATTCGGTATGCGAGCCATGATCCTCAAGGAATTTCGCGAACTCCGGCGTGACCGCCGCACGCTGGCCATGCTGATCGTCCTGCCGCTCTTGTTGCTGGTGATCTTCGGGTATGCCGCAAACTTCTATGTCTCCTCGGTCGAGACCGCAGTGATGGGCCCCTCGGCCCAGCAGGCCTCCCAGGTGTTGCCGTCCTATTTCGACGTGACCGAGACGAACGTCGACGGTACCCGGGCGCAAGCCGAGGATCTGTTGCGAGACAACAAGGTCGATGTCGTGATCATGACCGGAAGTCCCGGTGAGCAGGCGACTGCGCTCGTGGACGGGTCGAATCTGTTCGCCGCCCAGTCGACGGTGTCCGTGCTCAACCGGCTCGGAGACCGGGTCGATACCCAGGTTCTGTTCAACCCGAACCTCAAGACGTCGTGGGTCATGGTTCCCGCGATCATCGGTCTGATCCTGACGTTCATCGGGACGATCATCACCAGCATCGGACTCGTCCGCGAGCGTGAGGCGGGCACCCTTGAACAGTTGGCGGTGATGCCTATCCGGCCCAGCCAGGTGATCCTCGGCAAGATCATTCCGTACTTCCTGCTGGCCGCTCTGGACATGATCATCGTGACCGTGCTGGGCATGCTGCTGTTCGGTGTCCCGTTCAACGGCAACGTGCTGGTGTTCGCCCTGGGCGCGGGCATCTTCCTGTTCGTGGTCCTCGGTTTGGGAGTGCTGATCTCGACGGTCTCGCAGACGACCGGGCAGGCGATCCAGACGGCATTCTTCTTCCTTCTGCCGCAGATTCTGCTGTCCGGCATGATATTTCCGCTCGACGCGATGGCCGCAGGGGTGCGCTGGATCGGCTATCTGCTGCCGCTGACCTATTTCACGATGATCTCCCAGGGCGTCATGCTGCGCGGCGCCCCCGTCACGTCGCTGTGGCTGCCGCTGTTGGTGCTGACCGTGATGGCAATCGTCGTGTTCACCGGGGCCACCTTGCGATTCCGCCGTGACCTCGCCCCCGATGTATCCAGGTCACGGGCGCCCGGGGAGTCGAAGTCGGCGGATTCGACCGGCGCGGACGTCGCATGATCGCGTCGGCGCGGTCGGTCACCGTACGGTTCGGGGATCGGACCGCTCTCGACGATGTGAGCGTCGAGGTGACGGCCGGGCAGGTGGTGGCGCTGGTGGGCGGCGACGGTGCCGGGAAGTCCACCCTGCTGCGCACCTTCGTCGGTGAGGTCGTGCCGGATGTCGGAACCATCTCGGCTCCAGGCAAACACGAGATCGGTTTTCTGTCGGCAGGTCCGGGCAGCTGGGCGGCGCTCACGGTTCGGCAGAACCTGGATTTTGTCGGTGGGATCTACGGGCTGCGCGGCGATGACCTCGAACGGCGACGGGAGGAACTCATCGACCGGTCCGGACTCCGGGTTGCCGCGGACCGGCTGGCATCGGCATTGTCGGGCGGGATGCGTCGCAAACTGGGCGCCGCGATGGCCATGCTCCATCGACCCGAGTTGCTCATACTTGACGAGCCGAGTACCGGTGTCGACCCGGTGAGCCGAATCGATCTGTGGCGCATGATCTCCGAAGCCGCGGCAGACGGCGCGAGCGTGTTGATGTCGACGACCTACCTCGACGAGGCCGAACGCGCCGGCGAGCTCGTGGTCCTCGACGCCGGCCGAATCCTGGTCCAGGGGGCGTACGACGATGTGCGCGCCGGTTTCGGGGGCACCATCACCCGGGCCGAGGTGCCCGTCCGGGCCGACTGGTCCTGGCGACGCGGACGGGAGCGACACGAGTACTGGCCCGACGGGCAGCCGACCACCGACGCACCCAGGGTCGCACCCGACCTGGAGGACATCGTCATCGCGCTGTCGCTCACACGTCGACAGGAGGTGCGCACGTCATGAGCGGCGACGTGATAGCGGCAGAATCGGTGACCCGCAGATTCGGCGACTTCACCGCCGTCGAGTCGGTGTCGATGACGGTGGCTCCGGGTGAGGTGGTGGGACTCCTCGGCGCCAATGGCGCCGGCAAGACCACCTTGATCCGCATGCTTCTGGGTCTGCTTGCGGCGACCGAGGGAGCGGTCGAACTGCTCGGAGGACCACCGGATCGGACGCGCCGGGCGCACCTGGGCTATGTGCCGCAGAATCTCGGCCTGTACCGCGACCTGACGGTGACGGAGAACTTGGCATTCAGCGCCGGCGCCTACGGCGCGCGGATACCCCGACTGCCCGCCGAACTGAACGACGTGCGGAACACCCTCGTCGGCGATCTCGCGCTCGGCACACAGCGACAGGCCGCATTCGTGGTGGCGCTGGCCCACGAGCCGTCGGTGCTGGTGCTCGACGAACCGACGTCGGGCGTGGATGCACTTTCACGTGCCGGGTTGTGGGACACCATTCGGGAGCAGGCCGACAAGGGCGTCGGGGTGTTGGTGACCACGCACTACATGGAGGAAGCACAGCAGTGTGACCGCTTGCTGCTCATGTCGAGTGGCAAGCTCGTCGGGTCGGGCAGCGAGGACGACATCATCGGTGGCACTCGAGCCTTCGCGGTCCACACGCGGGATTGGGCACGGACATTCGCGGTCCTCAACGACGCCGGGGTACCGGTCATCCTGGCGGGTCGGGCCATCCGCGTACCCGACACCGACCCGGCAAGGATCGACTCCGTCCTCACCGACGCAGGGATCGACGCCGAGATCCGACCGGTACGGGCCACCATCGAGGAACGGATGCTGGTCTTGGCCCGCGGACGGTGATGACTCCGCGAGGCCGGGGGCGACCGAAGCTCGCCGAGGACAGTGCCGACAATCGCGAAGCGATTCTGATCGCCGCACGAGAACTTTTTTCGGACAATGGTTTCGAACGAACCACGATGCGTTCGATCGGGCAGCGGGCCGGTGTCGATCCGGCACTCATCCATCACTACTTCGGCACCAAGAACGACTTGTTGGTGGCCGCACTTCGGCCCGAGGTCGACGTGCAGACCGTTTTCGCCGGCATCACGTCACACACCACCGATCCGGGGGAGGATTTCCTTCGCCGAGTTCTCGGGTTCTGGGAGTCGAATCCGCAACAACGGGCTCGGGCAATCGCGTTGCTCCGAATTGCCGTGACCCGCGAGGAGATCGCCGGGCGAGTGCGTGACTTCTTCCTCGGCATCGCTCGGATGGCCCTCGGGGAAATCGCCAGACCCGACGACAGAGACGGGAGAATCGCCCTCGTGGTCACCCAGACCATCGGCTTGGCGATGTCCAGATACATCCTCAAGGTTCCCGATGTCGAGAATGCCTCGATCGAGGAGTTGGCCACGAGTGTGGGCCCGAGCATCGACCGGTATCTGCTCGGCGATCTGGGCGCGTAGCCGCCGTCGGCGAAGGGGTGACGACTCCCGAGTAGGTGCTGTCCCCCTCGCCTCCAAGCGCACGTCGTCGCTGTGCAGATGAGGCACATCGGGTTGAGTATCGACACGATTCACGCCACCCGCGCCACCAGAACCCCGCTCCCGACGTACCGTATCCCGGTGACCACCGTGCAGCCGACCCGCGCACGCTCGATCATGTTGCTCGTCGGTGTCGTCGCGACCCTGGTGGCCACGAATTTCCTCGCCCACTTCGCCGGCCACTGGGCATCGATGGTGGCCGTCCCGGCGGCGGCGGTCGTGGTGGCGATCGGAGCGCGGCTCGCCGGTATGCAATGGCGGGAGATGGGTCTGAGCCGCACCGAACTCCGCGCCGGCGTGCCCTACGCCGTGGCAGCCGTCGTGGTCGTGTTCGCCATCGTGTCGGTGGCTGTGGCGGTTCCATTCACCCGGCAGTTCTTTCTGTCCGATCGCTACGACAGCGCAGCCGACGCAGTCCTGGCGGGACTCGTGCTGATCCCCATCCAAACCGTGCTCCCCGAGGAACTGCTGTTCCGTGGGGTGCTGCAGGGCGCGCTGGGCCGGTTGTTCGACGTGCGATGGACCCTGGGTCTGGGGGCATTCGCCTTCGGTCTGTGGCATGTCAATTCGTCGCTGGGCCTGACGGCCGGCAACGAGGGGTTGGCCGGATTCCTCGGGGCAGGCGTGGTCGGTCAGGTCGTCGGCATCGTCGGTGCGGTGATCGCGACGTCGGCCGCCGGCCTCGTGCTGGGGTGGCTGCGGCATCGCACCACCAGCCTGCTGGCCCCGGTTGCGCTGCATTGGGCGCTCAACGCGATCGGGGCGATCGGGGCGGCGGTCGCCTGGCAGCTCCCGTCCTGACCGCGGTGGAACCCGATCTCGATCTCGATACAGTTCCTCGCTGCCGCTCGTCACTTACTCGATCAGCGAGAGGGGTTGGCTGCTGCCGCTCGTCACTTTCCCGGACAGTGAAGGGGTTGGCTGCTGCCGCTGGTCAGCTACTCGATCAGCGGAGGGTTGGCTGCTGCCGCTCGTCACTTACTCGATCAGCGGAGGGGTTGGCTGCTGCCGCTGGTCACTTTCTCGGTCAGCGAAGGGGTTGGCTGCTATGCCGCTGGTCACTTTCTCGATCAGCGAGCGGTGGGCGATCAGGTGGTGCCGAAGATCCGGTCGCCGGCATCGCCGATGCCGGGGACGATGTAGCCGTTCTCGTCGAGTCCACGGTCGATGGCCGCGGTGAAGATCGGTACGTCGGGGTGTGCCCGATGCAGTGTCGCGACACCTTCGGGACACGTGAGAAGGCAGACGAACTTGATCGAGCGAGGCGCGTACTCCTTGATGCGGTCCACGGCCGCCACCGCCGAATGGCCGGTGGCGAGCATCGGATCCACGATCACCACATCACGTTCGGCGAGATCGCCCGGCATCTTGAAGTAGTATTCGACCGCGACTCGGGTCTTCGGGTCGCGGTAGAGACCGATATGGCCCACCCGTGCGCCGGGCACCACGGTCAGCATGCCGTCGACGATCCCGGTACCGGCCCGCAGGATCGAGGCGAAGACAACCTTCTTGCCGTCGATGACGTGTGCGGTCATCGTCTCCAAGGGGGTCTCGATCGTCACCGGGTGCATCGGGACGTCGTGCAGGACGTCGTAGGCCATCAGCGTGGAGATCTCCGTGAGCAAACGGCGGAAATCGTTGGTGGAGGTTTCTTTTCGGCGCATCAGGGTGAGCTTGTGCTGCACCAGGGGGTGATCGATGAGAACTACGTCGTCCATGTCGGTGTCCTTTGTGCCGGTGTCAGAAGACCGTGCCGTCGCTGATGATGGTCAGTGGCGGTGATCCGTCGCGGAGTCGACCCGCCAGTTCGCGGCCCGCCGCCCAGGTGCCGCCTTCGAGTACGCAGGCGAGGGGCAGTTCGTCGGCTCCCACGCCGAGCACGTCCCGGACGGCCACGGCGAGTTCGTCGATCAGGCCCAGGGTGAGGGCGCGCCACTCCACCACCAGTTCGTCACCCACGTGCAGGCTGCGTCGTGCGAGATCGGGATCACGCAACGTCAGGACGCCGGTGTCGATCAACAGACCGCCGTTGCGGTACTCCGGAAGCGCGGTCAGATCGTCGAGTCCGGTCACCTCGATTCCGGACCACGAGAACGGTTCCAGGAGCGAGTAGGTCAGCCACTGTGACAGCTTGTGAAACGGCATCCAGCCGGCGGTGTCGCCGGGGCCGGCGACGGCGTCGTGACGCCAACAGTCGCCGACCGGTTGGCCGCCGACCATGTTGTCGGACAACCAGATTCCGGACAACGTGGCGAGTAGCAGGGAAAGGATGTCATGGGCCCGGATCGCGTCCGCGTCCGAACCTCTGAGCGCGTCGTACAGGCGGCCGGGTCGGGCCGCGTCGCCGAAGACGTCCGGCTGCTGTGTGAGCGCGGTACCGAGACGATGCAGGAGTTCGACCCGCCCATCGAGTCCGACGAGACTGTTGTCCCCGTCGACCTGGAATGCGGACGCGAGTGAATCGGCAGACAACGCCTGCAGGCCGCCCGCATCCACCTGTTGCGGGTGGTCGGGATCGCTGGAGAACAACCCGTTGGAGAACGCGTGCCAACCGGCGACCGCCAGCCCTTCGGAGCGCCCGATGACGAGGTCGGTGTCCTGCTCGCGAAAACGCCAGGACGCGCCGGCGCCTGCGTCGAGCAGCACACTCACCACCGCGAGGTCGATGAACGTGCGGGCCTGCTCGTCGGGATCGGTGGACAGTCGATCGCGCAGTGGCTCGATCCGGTCCACCCCGGCGGTTTCGAAATGCCGCCAGCGGCTGTGGAAGGGGATGTCCAGATCAGGGTAGCGCTCTCGGGTGACGGTGGCGACCGTGGCCGCCGTGGCCGCGAGCGCATCATCGTGAACGACGAACCACGCCGATGAGCCCGCGCGGGCTCGGGCCAGCAGCTGCCCCGCCCGCTCCCGAATGGCGGTGGTGGTACGGAGTAGGTCGGCGGGATGTGCCGCGGCGGCCTTGATCCGCGTATCCGATGGGCTCGTGTTGGTCTGAACGCTCACGTGGTCAACCCCCGGCCCTTGACCTTGCCGAGCTCGACGGCGTCGGGCACCAGACCCGGGGTGAAGTAGCCGGCCGCCATCTTGGCGTCGATCTCGACCTGGGCATCTTCCGGGATGAGGTAGTCAGGGATGTTGACGCGCTCGCCGACCTCGATGCCCGAACCGGTGATCGCGTCGTATTTCATATTGCTCATCGACACCAGACGATGGATCTTGCGCACGCCGAGCCAATGCAGCACGTCGGGCATCAACTCCTGGAATCGCATGTCCTGAACGCCGGCAACGCATTCCGTGCGCGCGAAGTACTGAGCGGCGGTGTCGCCGCCTTCCTGGCGTTTGCGAGCGTTGTACACGAGGAACTTCGTCACCTCGCCGAGCGCGCGACCCTCCTTGCGGGAGTACGAGACCAACCCGACTCCACCTCGCTGTGCCCCGAGGATGCATTCTTCAATCGCATGTGTGAGGTAGGGACGGCACGTGCAGATGTCCGACCCGAACACGTCGGACCCGTTGCACTCGTCGTGGACTCGCGCGGTGAGTTCAACCAACGGGTTCGACAGATCTCGCGGAGCGCCGAAGATGTAGACGGTCTGGCCGCCGATCGGTGGCAGGAAGACCTCGAGATCGGAGCGGGTCACCAACTCCGGGTACATCCCACCGGTCTCCTCGAACAACACGCGCCGAAGCTCGCCTTCCGTGCATCCGAAGCGCGCCGCCACACCGGGCAGGTACCAGACGGGTTCGACCGCCGCTTTGGTGACCAGGGCCGCGCCGGAGTCCAGCAGATGGGTGCCGTCCGGACGCAGACGACCTTTCGCGATGGCATCGGCGATCTCCGGGAGCACGACGTGTGCCTTGGTGATCGCGATGGTGGGCCGGATGTCGCGTCCGGCGGCGAGCTCGTCGGCGAACGCCTGCGAGGTCATCGCACCCCATGGGTCCAGACTCACGATCGCCGCTGGATCGGACCACTGCGGATAGGGCCCGATGACATCGGTCGGCGCGGTGTTGGTCAGGTCGGCACGGTGATCGCGGGACAGCGCGCCGGATGCGACAGCCAGAGCGCGGTAGACGCTGTAGGACCCACTGTGCGTGCCGATGACATTGCGGTCGGCGCGGCGCGCCGTGGTGCCGACGACGGGTCCCCGCTCAGCGGGGGTGGCAGCACCCCACCGGATGGGCAGCGCGTCGGCGCCACCGCTGTGCGAGGTCAGACGGATATGTCGTCCGGGCTCGTCCGACGACAAGGGAGTCGTGCTCGGATCTGCGGTCATCGTCGCTCCTGTCCGTCCGAGCGACGTCGGCGTCGACTGCGGTCGCCCAATGGAAAGCGCCAGCATAGCGACATCGGGCAACGGTTGCTGGACGAGCGCGGTAACAGTTCGGGGCCCAGCGATCCGACGCTCACACCGCGCGTCGATGGACCGACACCGCGTAGTCGCCACCTGCATAGGCATCGCGCTGCCAGGTGGACCACCGTGCGATCAGCTCGCAGCCGTTGCGCTCGGCGTGCTCGTCGTAGGTCGCGAGCGGTAACCGGTGGCGGTTGACCTGGAAACCCGCGATCAGGAGTCCCGGTGGCTCGAGCCGGCCGCATATCTGGTCGATGACCGTGCCCTCGGTCCCGGGGTCGACGAAGATCATCACGTTACCGGCGAGTACTGCGGCGTCGAATCGTTCGTCGACGTGTGACGCCAGTTCGACCAGATCCCCGTGGATCCATGCAATCGACGGGTCCCGGTGCCGGGCGGTCGCCAACATCGGTTCGTCGGCGTCGACGCCCACCACATGAAAGCCCCGACGGTGCAGTTCGATCGCCACCCGGCCGGTCCCGCATCCGGCATCGAGAACCCGTTCGCCGCCGAACTCGCCCAGGAGTGAGTCGACGAGGTCGGCCTCGCCGTGGATGTTCTGACCGGTGGCCGCCAATCGTGCCCAGCGGGCGTCGTACTCTTCACCTCTGGGTGCGTCGGTGTCGTCCCAACGAGTGGCCACGGTTCATCGTGGCACAGTGCTTGTAGGTCAGAACAAGGGAGTTCTTGATGAACGTCTACGAGGCGATCGGCGCCCGTCGCGACGTCCGCAACGAGTTCAGCGGCGAGGTCGTCGACGAAGCACAACTGTGGCGGGTCCTCGACGCCGCGCACGCCGCGCCGAGCGTCGGCAACACCCAACCGTGGGATTTCGTCGTGGTGCAGGACCGCGACACCCTTTCGCGATTCGCGGGTCACGTCGCCGAGTGCCGGGAGGATTTCGCACGGTCCCTGCCGGCCGACCGCGCGGCGACCTTCGGGCCGATCGTTGTCGAGGGGATCGAGCAATCGGGCACCGGAATCGTGGTCACCTACGATTCGAGTCGTGGTGGCCGCCACATCCTGGGCCGGCACACCATCGACGAGACCGGGCGGTTGTCGGTCGGGTTGGCAATCGAGAACCTGTGGCTCGCGGCCACTGCCGAAGGGCTCGGCGTCGGCTGGGTCTCCTTCTATCGGGATCGGTTTCTCCGCGATCTGGTGGGAGCTCCAGAGTCGGTCGAGGTGGTCGCGTGGCTGTGTCTGGGACCGGTGACCCGTCTGCAGACGGTTCCCGATCTGGAACGCTTCGGATGGCGCAGGCGCCGGCCCCTCGAGGATGCCGTTCATCGGGAGTCTTACGGCGCCGATGAGTTCCGCGCACCCCGCGAGTCAACCTCAGCAGTAACGACAACGAGGATGGGAAATCAACAATGATCGCCGTGCACGAGTTCATGTCACTGGATGGTGTCTACGAGAATCCATCGTGGACAGCACCTTTCGGATTCGATCCGGCGATGGGGGAGACCATCGGCGCCATTTGTGCGCGCTCGACGCGTATCATGCTGGGCCGAAACACGTTCGAGATGTTCGCGCCGGCCTGGTCGACGCGGACGGCCGACGACGATCCGGGTGCGCCGTTCTTCAACGACACCGAGAAGCTCGTGGTCACCAGCGGGACTCCCGCGGTCGAATGGGCCAACTCGACCGTGATCGGTGCCTATGACGCCGACACGATCCGTCGGGTTCGTGACGAGACCGACGGTGACATCTACATCTCAGGGAGCGGCACCCTCGTGCGGGCACTGCTCGCCGACGAACTGCACCTGTTTGTCTATCCCGTCGTTCTCGGCACTGGTGAGCGGCTGTGGTCCGAGGCCGACGAACTGACCCTGTCTTTGCAGGGCACCGACGTGTACAGCAACGGTGTGCTGCACCTGAACTATGGACCGGCGGGCGGCTGACCCGGCATTCGACACCGAGGGCGCCCTCCTGTCACGGCAGGAGGGCGCCCTCGTCGATCAGTCGATCGCCGAACCCGGATCAGATGTCGAAACGGTCCAGGTTCATCACCTTGTCGAACGCCGCGACGAAGTCCTTGACGAACTTCTCCTGCGCGTCGTCCTCGGCGTAGACCTCGGCCAGCGCCCGTAGCTGCGAGTTCGAACCGAACACCAGGTCGGCGCGGCTGCCCGTCCACTTCTGTGTGCCGGACTCGCGGTCCTTGCCCACATAGGTGCCGTCATCGGCCGGCGAAGGCGTCCACTCGGTGCTCATATCCAGCACGTTGACGAAGAAGTCGTTGGTCAACTGTCCGGGCTTGTCGGTCAGCACCCCGAGCTGTGAGCCCTTGTAGTTGGTGCCCAGAACACGCAGACCGCCGACCAGTGCGGTCATCTCCGGGGCCGACAGGGTGAGCAGGTTGGCCTTGTCGAGGAGGCGGTATTCCGCCGGCAGTTCGCTCGCCTTGCCCTCGTAGTTCCGGAAGCCGTCGGCCTTCGGTTCCATGTGGGTGAAGGAGTCGACGTCGGTCATCTCCTGGGTGGCATCGGTGCGGCCCGGGGTGAACGGAACCGTCACCGCGACACCGGCATCCTTGGCCGCCTTCTCCACGCCGGCCACGCCGCCGAGGACCACGAGGTCGGCGAAGGACACCTTCGCGCCGGCCTCGGCGTTGAAGGACTCCTGGATCTGCTCGAGCTTCGCGACCACCTCGCCGAGCGCATCCGGCTCGTTGACCTCCCAGCCCGCCTGCGGCTGCAGGCGGATGCGACCGCCGTTGGCGCCGCCACGGAAGTCGCTGCCGCGGAACGACGATGCCGCCTTCCACGCCGTCGACACCAACTGCGACACCGTGAGACCCGATTCGAGCAGCTGCGCCTTCAGCGAGTCGACGTCGGCATCGGACAGGGCCGGGCCCTCCTGCGCGGGAACATTGTCCTGCCACAGGTAGGTTTCCGACGGTGCGAGCGGGCCGCGGTAGCGGATCGCCGGACCCATGTCGCGGTGCAGCAGCTTGAACCACGCCTTGGCGAACTCGTCGGCGAGTTCCTCGGGATGCTCGAGCCAACGTCGAGTGATCTTCTCGAATCCCGGATCGAACCGCATCGACAGGTCGGTGGTGAGCATCGACGGATGGGTGGTGCCCTCACCGTGGGCGTTCGGCACGGTGCCCGCACCGGCATCTTCCTTGGGCTTCCACTGGTTGGCGCCCGCCGGGCTCTTGGTGAGTTCCCATTCGTAGCCGTACAGGATTTCCAGGAAGCTGTTGTCCCACTTGGTCGGCGTGTTGGTCCACGTCACCTCGATACCACTGGTGATCGCATCGGCGCCGACGCCGGTGCCCTGTGGGTTGACCCAGCCGAGTCCCATCAGCTCGATGGGCGCGGCCTCCGGCTCGGGGCCGACGAGCTCGGCGTCACCGTTGCCGTGGGTCTTGCCGAAGGTGTGACCGCCGACGATGAGCGCTGCGGTCTCCACGTCGTTCATCGCCATCCGGTTGAAGGTCTCCCGGATGTCGGTTGCCGCGGCCAGCGGATCCGGATTGCCGTTGGGCCCTTCCGGATTGACGTAGATCAGGCCCATCTGGACGGCGGCCAGAGGATTCTCCAGATCGCGTTCACCGCTGTAGCGGTTGTCGCCGAGCCACTCGGCCTCGGGGCCCCAGTAGACCTCTTCGGGCTCCCACTCGTCGACGCGGCCGAAAGCGAAACCGGCCGTCTTGAAGCCCATCGACTCCAGTGCCACGTTTCCAGCCAGGACGAGCAGGTCGGCCCACGAGACGGCCTTGCCGTACTTCTTCTTCACCGGCCACAGCAGACGACGGGCCTTGTCGAGGCTCGCGTTGTCGGGCCAGCTGTTCAGGGGAGCGAACCGCTGCATGCCCGAACCCGCGCCACCGCGACCGTCTTCGACGCGGTAGGTGCCGGCGGCATGCCAGGACATACGGATGAAGAGCGGGCCATAGTGGCCGAAGTCGGCGGGCCACCAGGACTGCGAGGTCGTCATGACATCGACGAGGTCGGCCTTGAGCGCGTCGACATCGAGGCCCCCGAGTGCCGCGTCGTAGTCGAAGTCGGCCCCCAACGGGTTGACCACATCCGGATTGTGTGCCAGCAGTTTGAGATTCAGCTGATTGGGCCACCAGTCACGGTTCCCGCCGCCCTCGACCGGCGGCTTGATCCGCATGGGGCATCCGCCCTCGGCGGGCTCGGTTTGCGCCTCGGCGATCGGCGGATGCTCAGTCGCCTGGGCGGGATTTTCCTCGGTCACGACAATCCTTTCGGAGTGATTCGGGCTGTGATCACGGGTGTGATCCCGAAGGGGGAGAGGCCGCGCACTCTGTGCAGAGACCCCAGTAGATGACCTCGGCCTCGTCGAGCACGAAACCTCGGTGGTCCGACGGTGTGAGGCAGGGAGCCTCCCCGACGGCGCAGTCGACGTCGCCGATGATCCCGCAGGACCGGCAGACGACGTGATGATGGTTGTCGCCGACACGTGATTCGTAACGGGCCACGTGGCCGGACGGTTGGATTCGACGCACCAAGCCGGCAGTGGTCAACGCACGCAGTACGTCGTAGACCGCTTGTCGGGAGACGTCGGGCAGTCCGGCACGGACCACCCCGACGATTGTCTCGGTGTCGGCGTGAGGATGTGCGCACACGGCGTCGAGAACGGCGACTCGCGGGCGAGTCACCCGCAGATCGGCATCGCGGAGTCGATCCGCATGATCCGAGTGTGATGGCACGCACACAATATGTCGCGTTTTCTGGACTCAGTCAAGACTTCGGACGGAATCCGCTCAGGCGATGCGTGATATCGGCCGGTCAATCCGATTCGATGCGGAACCCGACCTTCAGCGTGACCTGCATGTGGGCGATCGCGCCGTCCTCGATGTGGCCACGGGTGCTGACCACTTCGAACCACTCGACGTTCCGGGTGGTCGAGGTGACGCGCGCGATCGCGTTCGCGATCGCCTCATCGGTACCGTTCGGTGACGATCCGACGACTTCGATGACTCGATATGTGTGATCGCTCATGGTTTCGATACTCCCATGGACGTGAGACGGATTCGGCTGCTTTCCGCAGAACGACGGGCGCGGGGTGATCGACGCGCAACCGGCGTCAGCTGAGGGTGTAGGCGCCGGTCTCGGTCACCCTCACCTGGCCGTGCGCGATGAGTCGGTCCAGATGGAGTTCGGCGGTGCGGCGCTCGACCGCATCGGCGAACGGCAGGTCCACGTGCGGCCGGTAGACCAGGCGATGCGCCGCGATCTCGGACAGGGTCCGCGGCCGGTCCAGGAACGACAACAGCCGATTCTCTCTGCGGTCGATGACGCCGACGTAATCATCGAGTCTGCGGCGCAGCTCGTCAGCGCCCTCGATGACCCCCTTCTGATGGAAGGTGCCGTACCACCGCGCGTCGATCTCGCGAACCCGGTCGATCGACCGCAGGTACGCCTCGACGCTGCTGCCGACGTCTCCGTACATCGGGCCGAACGAGGTGAGATCGATGTCGGCGATGTAGAAGAATCCTGTCGGTTCGACGAGAACGCCACAGTGGCCGGCGGTGTGGCCCGGCAGGTGGATGACCGTCGCCGTCACGTCGCCGAGCTCAAAAACGTGACCGCCGGTCACGCCCTCGGCGCCGGGAAATCCGGGAGGCAGGCCGAACTGATCGTCGATCTCGTCGGCCACGGCCACCTTTTCCGCCGGAGTGAGGCCGTAGCCGTCGAGGAGCGCCTCGAGTGATCGGACTGCGTCGACGTCGGCGCCATGTGCGAAGGTCCGGGCTGTGAAATGCTTCAGGCCCGCGAGGTGGTCCTCGTGGGCGTGGCTGATCATCACCGCGTCGGCTCCGACGGGGTCGTGGTCGATCTCGAGGGACGGATCGATGACCAGGGTTGACTCGGACCCGTTGACCACCACAGTGTTTCCGTACGGGTAGGCGCCACCGTGGGCTGACGAGAGTACCGTCACCTGATCGAATCGGTCCGCTCGGAACTTCGGTGTAGCGGTCATGAGGTCTGGGTACACGTCCAGGTCATCGGTGTCAACGTTCGTCGGGCCTGGGCCGGTGCGGGGACGGACCGCCGGCCCGGGGGATCGCGCGAACGGCGCGGTCAGGCCAGGAGGTCACGCGCGACATGCGACACCGTGACCTTGCCGTCGGCCTGGTTCCCTTGTCCGCGTAAAGAGTTCATGATCGCCACGACAAAACGCTGGTTTGTGCCGGCGAACCCGATGCTGTTCACCACGGACCCGCCCTGCTCGTCGGACCAACCATTCTTGTTCCCCGGCTGCAACCCGGCCGGCAGGTCCATGAGACCCCAGTGTTGGTTCGTCGCCACCCCACGCATCTCACGGACGAGGAGCTCGCGGTCGGCGGCCGGAAGGTCTGACAACACATACCTGACCAGGGCGGCGAGGTCACGGGGAGTGTCCTTCTGAAACCCCCAGTACGGATAGTAGGCGGAGAATCCGCGCGCAGGAGCGAGTCTCGTCATGCCGAACCGGGCGAAGTCTTTGTTGAACATCATGTGCCGCGGCCCCGAGTAGGCGTACCAGAGCCGATCGGCCGCGTCGTCGTCCGATGAATGCAACATCGCGTGCATGGCGTCGCGATCTGCCGCATCCAGGTGGATTGCGCCGCTTCGATTTCGTCCTAGCAGGTCGGTGGCCATCGCGAGTTTGATCGTGGAGGCCGTCCAGACCGGCGTGTCGGCGAAGTTGTTGACCAGTGTGAGCCCGGTCCGCCGGTCGGTGACCACGATGCCGACCGTGCCGGGGCGGGTCGCTGCATAGGCGTTTGCCGTGGCCAGTCGCGCCGGGAGCGCGACGGCGAGTGCGTCGTCACTCAGCGGCGCCGCCGCAGCGGTCGGAACCATCGGCAGCATGGCGACGGCGATTGAGGCGCCGAGGGCCAGGAGGCTTCGGCGGGTCCACAGTGCACGCATGAGTTGAGCCTAGGGCGTGTCTCGCAAATGCCCGCAAAGGGAATTGGGAGACACGCCGCAGCCACCGCGCCCGGCAACGGAGTGCGGCAGTGTGGGTACTGCCGCGGCCGTCCATGGGATACCGGTACACCGCCCGGCTTCGACCCGGTACAGATAGGGGTATGCCTGTGACGGATCTCGACGATGTGATCGACGAGTTGTATGGGTTCGCGCCCGGCGATTTTGTCCGCCGTCGGAACGAGTTCGCCAAGCAGGCCAAAGCCGACGGCCATCGCGAACTCGCGCAGCAGATCTCGGCGCTGCGTCGGCCGACCCAGTCGGCCTGGGCGGTCAATCAGTGGGCGCGGCGGGAGCCGGACGGTGTCGCGGCCATCCTCGATCTCGCAGCCGAACTGGTCGGCGCACAGCGCCGGTCGTCTGCAGATCGGCTGCGCGAACTGTCCGGTCGTCGTCAACGCCTTGTCGCCGACACCGTCGCCGAGATCACGCGCACCGCGCAGACGATGCAGACGACGTTGTCAGACGGGGCGACCCGCGAGATCACGCAGACGCTGCGGGCCGCCATCGCCGATCCGGAGGTGGCCGATGATGTCCGTCGCGGTCGCCTCACCGCGACAGCCGAGTACAGCGGATTCGGACCGGCCGGCGTCTTTGTCGTGCCCGAACCGGTTGACGTGCCCCCAGCCGAAGCGCGCGAGCATGCCACCGCGCAGGACGCCACCGACCACGACGACCGTCGCTCCGAACAGATCGCGGAAGCGGAGGCCTCGGTCGGCGAAGCGGCAAGAGTTGAACGCGCGGCCCGCGAAGCGCTGGCGGCGCTCGACGACGCTCTCACGGAGTCCACCGACCGCGCCGATGAACTCGGCGAACGCGCGGAGTCGCTCCGCGCCGAACTGGCCCGATGCGAGGACGAGCTCCGTTTTGCCCGCCGTGAGGTCGAGGTCCGTTCCGGTGAACAGCGTAGCGCGGCACGCACATGTGCCGAGGCCGCGGAGCGACTCGAGTCGGCGCGCCGCCGGCTCGCCGAGCTGTCTTCCGACGGCGGCGAGGGCTGAGTTCGATGCGGTCAGCTCTGCTGTGCGTCGAGGATCTTGATCGCGAACACCAATGTGTCGCCCTTTTCGATGCCGGCGTCGGGCTGGCCGTCGGGATAGCCGTCCGCCGACGTCATGGCAACCGCGACGGTCGAGCCCACCGTCTGCCCGGCAATGGCCTTCTGGAAGCCGGGCACGACGCCGTCGAGCGGGAAGTCGGCAGGCGTTCCGCGCTCATAACTGCTGTCGAAGACCTTGCCGTCTCGGCCGTTGACACCCATGTAGCACACGGACACGGTCGCGGTGTCCGCCACGACGGGGCCGCTGCCCTTCTGCAAGGTGTGGACCTCGGTCTCGGTGACGGAGAACGGGGTGGTGACGTCGACACGCGGCGCGGCCGAATCGGTCGATCCGGTGACCGCGATCTTGCCGGTGGCGCCGTCGAACTCCCATTCCGGATCGGTGGAATCGGTTGGTGCGGCGCTCGGACAGGTCGTGGACGCTGCGTTTGCCGACGTCGCGCCGTCCGCAGCGGTCGTCTCTGATGACGAATCGGTTGAACCGCATGCGGACAACGTCAAGGTGAGAACGACGGCCGACAGGAGAGCGCCACGACGGAGTTTCATGCCGACAACCTACCGAAGTCGGTGCGTCGCTCGACGGCGGACCGTGGTTGTCCTAGTTCGGTGCCACGATGGGATGACGCGAAGGTCAGGACAACATCATCGAGAGGGAAGCTGATGGCTCGGGAGATCCAGGTGACGTTCGACTGCGGCGACCCGGCGGCTCTGGCCGGGTTCTGGGCAGAGGTGCTCGACTACCGCATCCAGAGCCCACCGCCGGGATTTGATTCCTGGGACGCGGCACTGGACGCGATGGGGATTCCACCCGAGCGTCGCAATGACGCGTCGGCACTGGTCGATCCCGACGGCGCCGGTCCGCGGATATTCTTTCAGCGGGTACCGGAAGGCAAGGCCGCGAAGAATCGGGTGCACCTCGATGTCCGGGCCGCCCCCGGATTGGCGGGGGACGAACGCATGGCCGCGCTGGAAACCACGTGTTCGGACCTGCTCGCCCTCGGCGCGAGCCGTGTCCGGCGACACGAGCCCGAACCGCCGCTCCAAGGTGGGCACATCGTCATGACCGATCCGGAGGGCAACGAATTCTGCCTCGACTGAGCGGGAATCAGCTGTTGGTGGGTGATGGTGCCGGAGTAGTGGCTGCGCCTTGCATTGGTGGGTGATGGTGCCGGAGAAGCGCCTGCGCCTTGCATTGGTGGGCGATGGTGCCGGAGAAGCGCCTGCCCCGATCCCTGGGGAGCCCCGGAGCGCTAGCGGAGGGGCGTCACGAAGGGCGCCCTTCGTGACGCTTCGCTCGTTCCTCGCGAGGCTCCTCAGGGATCGGTTGGAGGGTGGTGGTCCTCTGGGGCCTTCGCGAGCTGGCTTCTGAGGGACGGGTTGGAGGGTGGTGGTCCTCTGGGGCCTTCGCGAGCTGGCTTCTGAGGGACGGGTTGGAGGGTGGTGGTCCTCTGGGGCCTTCGCGAGCTGGCTTCTGAGGGACGGGTTGGAGGGTGGTGGTCCTCTGGGGCCTTGGCAGGCTGGCTCCTGAGGGACGGGTTGGAGGGTGGTGGTCCTCTGGGGCCTTCGCAGGCTCGCTCCTCAGGGACCGGTTAGACGAGCTCGGGACGGTGTCGGTGTCGTGTCAGCGCAGGGCGAGTGAATCGTTGCGCTCGAGGAGAAAGAAGTAGGGTCGGTCGATTCCCTTGAGGTCCATCGCGCCGATCACCACATCATCGGACAGTCGGTGGAACACATCGTTGATGGGTAATTGGTCATAGACCATCGTCGCCGTATCCGTCCCCCGAAACCGGGTGGTCCGCAGGCGGGCCTTCGATGTCCGGGTCTGGTAGAGCAGTCGCGATGAGGCGATCGCGGTGCCGAGGGAGAGTTTCTTCACCTGGGGTACACGGTTGGCGAGTGGCACGCCGCCGAAGGCGAGCACAGGATTCATCGCCCACAAGGCGGACCCGTCGCGTGTGCGAAACAACAGCGGATGCACGGTTTCGGGATCGATGAACTGCTTGCCCCACCAGCCGCTGGCCGCCAGCAGTCCGTCGATCGGATGGTCGGTGGGCAGTTCCGCCCCGTGCCACGTGCCGATCACGAAATCCGGGTCGACGGCGTCGGAGGCGTCGAACAGATCGAGGGCCTCCGACGTCGTCGTCGGAACAGTCGGCATGATCTCCTGGAGGTTCATGACCATCAGGATACGTGCGATGTCACATGTCGCTGTCGGCGCGATCCGTCAGCGGCACACCGCACCCATCGACGCCGAGGTCACGAGTTTCGAGTACTTCGCCAGTACCCCGCGGGTGTAGCGAGGCGGCAACGGCGTGAACTCTGCTGCGCGCAAAGACAATTCATCCTCGTCGACGAGCAGGTCGAGCGTCCCCGTGCCCACGTCGAGCCGAATGCGATCGCCGTCACGCACGAGCGCGATCGGCCCGCCGTCGACGGCCTCCGGGGCAACGTGGCCGACGCAGAGTCCGGTGGTTCCTCCGGAGAACCTGCCGTCGGTCATCAGCAGGACGTCTTTGCCCAGGCCGGCGCCCTTGATGGCCCCGGTGATCGCCAGCATCTCCCGCATGCCAGGCCCACCTTTGGGTCCCTCGTAGCGGATGACGACGACATCCCCGGCGGTGATCGTGCCGTCTTCCAAAGCGTCCATAGCGGCGCGCTCACGGTCGAAAACCCTTGCCACACCTTCGAAGACATCGGAGTCGAAACCCGCCGACTTCACCACCGCCCCCTCCGGTGCCAGCGATCCACGCAGGATGGTGATCCCGCCCGTGGGGTGAATAGGGGAGGACGTGGCCCGCAGAACCAGACCATCCGGATCGGGGGGATCGATGTCGGCGAGGTTCTCCGCCACCGTCTTGCCGGTCACCGTGAGGCAGTCCCCGTGCAGGAGATCGGCGTCCAGCAACGCCTTCATGATCACCGGCACCCCGCCGATCCGGTCGACGTCGGTCATCACATGCTTGCCGAACGGTTTCACGTCGGCCAGATGCGGAACCCGCGATCCGATGCGGGAGAAGTCGTCGAGGGACAGCTCGACCTCGGCCTCATTGGCGATGGCGAGGAGATGCAGGACCGCATTGGTGGAGCCACCGAACGCCATCACCACCGCGATCGCGTTCTCGAAGGCCTCCCTGGTCATGATGTCGCGGGCGGTGATGCCCTTGCGCAGCAACTCGACCACCGCCTCTCCGCTCTCGCGTGCATACCGGTCGCGCCGTCGATCCGGTGCCGGCGGGGCGGCACTACCCGGGATCGACATGCCGAGCGCCTCGGCGGCGCTGGCCATGGTGTTCGCCGTGTACATCCCGCCACACGCGCCTTCGCCCGGGCAGATCGCGCGTTCGATGGTGTCGACGTCCTCGCGGCTCATGAGCCCGCGTGAGCATGCACCCACAGCCTCGAAGGCGTCGATGATCGTCACCTGACGCTCGGATCCGTCGGAGAGCGTGGCGTAGCCGGGCAGAGTGGATCCGGCATACAGGAACACCGATGCGAGGTCGAGTCGGGCCGCCGCCATGAGCATCCCGGGCAAGGACTTGTCGCAACCGGCGAGCAGCACCGAGCCGTCGAGGCGTTCGGCACTCATCACCGTCTCCACACTGTCGGCGATCACCTCGCGCGACACGAGCGAGAAATGCATGCCCTCGTGACCCATCGAGATGCCGTCCGACACGGAGATCGTGCCGAACTCGAGCGGGTAGCCGGCACCCGCGTGGACGCCTTCTTTGGCCGCTTTCGCCAGGCGGTCCAGCGATAGGTTGCACGGGGTGATCTCGTTCCAGGACGACCCGATGCCGATCTGGGGTTTCACCCAGTCGTCATCGCCCATCCCGACGGCCCGGAGCATGCCGCGGGCCGCGGTCTTCTCCAGGCCGTCGGTGACGTCGCGACTACGGGGTTTGATGTCGATGTCGGTGCCGGTTCGGTTGGTCATGTCGGCCACGATAGAGCCGTCGGCCGCGCTGTGGCGCGATTGTGCGGCCCTGACGCCGAATCGGGACTACAGATCGGTCACCGCGACCGCCTGGACCGCCGACGACGCAGCGTCGAGTCCATCGCGGTGATCCGGCCGTCCGAGGTGAACGCGATGTCCATGACCGACGTCCCAGTAGGTGCGGAAAAATTGCTTCGCGATGGGAGCGAAGACCACGATCGACCTCGCCGTACTGATCCTCACCTGCACCAACTCACGTGTGAAATCGCCTCAACCAGCCGACGCGGCAGCAAACTGGCGTCTCGAGGGCATGATCACCTGGTGAATTCGGCGATGGCGGTCTCGACGATGTCGAGGCCGGCGGCACCCGCCGCGAACTGCGCGCGCTGGCGGGAGGCGCCGTTGCCGTGCGAGCGGACACGCGCGAGATACGTCTCCACGAGCGTACGGTCGCCGGCGAGGTCGAGCGCCGGAGTCACGTCCTCGATGAGCGAGCCAACCAGGCTCTGCGTCGAAACCCGTTGCTGGGTGGACACATCGATCGCGTCGCCGTCGATACCGTCGTGTGCCGCCTTCCACAGCGCGGCGGACAGCACCTCGGCGTCGATGACCGGGGCGCTGACCCCCGCCGCGTCGTCGGACATGGCGGTGATGACCAGCGCACGCACGATCGCGGCCAGCCCGACCGCATCCTCTGCGCGCGGCTGCACATCGCCGACCCGGACCTCGATCGTCGGCAGATGATCGGAGGGGCGGATGTCCCAATAGACCATGTGGTCATCGAGAATCGCCCCGCTCGAGACGAGCATGTCGACCAGGGATTCGAAGTGCTTGCGCGAGCGCAGATGTGGCGGTGGGCCCGCGGCCGGCCAGCGCGACCACAAGATCGTCCGCCAGCTCGCATGCCCGCTGTCGGCATCCCGGTAGATCGCCGAATTCGCCGCCAACGCGAGCAGTATCGGCAACCGCCGGCGCAGGTGGTTGCTGACCGTGACCGCGATGTCGCGGTCGGGAACGCCCACGTGGACATGGCAACCGCTGATCCCCTGTTCGTGGGCGAGCATGCCGAAGCCCTCGCCGATTCGCCGATAACGCTCGGTATCGGTGATCGGGAGTTGATCGGGGACCGTCGGCGGTACGCCCACCGCGATGACACCGATCCCCACCTCGGCAGCTGCCTCCGCGACGACCGACCGAAGCCGCCGCAGCTCGGCGAGCACGTCGTGACTCGTGGAACAGGTCGAGGTGGCGATCTCCACCTGGCATGACGTCAGCTCCAGATCGAGGTCGACACCGCGGCGGGAGGCCGCTGCGGCCACGTCCCGATTGCGGCCCACCGGGTGGCCGGTCGCGAGGTCGACCAAGATGAACTCCTCCTCCACGCCGAACGTCGGAACCGCGGACTGGGTATCGTCGGCGGACAACGGGTCGGCGGGATTCATCTGCACATCGTACGTTCGAGACACCGGGCAAGCGTTCTCGTGCAGACGCGACGAAGGGGAGGGCCTGATGGCCGGAGTGGATGTGGGTGTGGAGTCGGACATGACACCCGAAGCGGCATGGGCGCTGGCGTCAGACCTGAGCCGGTTCTCGGAATGGCTGACGATCTTCGGGGGCTGGAAAAGCGACCTTCCCGACGAGATCGGTCGGGGCACCGAGGTGTCGTCGGTGATCAAGGTCAAGGGTTTTCGCAACGTCATCCATTGGACGGTGACCCATTACGACGAACCGGACGCCATCGCACTGTCCGGGCATGGCCGCGGTGGCGTACGCATCGACCTGACGATGAAGGTGATCGCCGTCGACGACGGATCGCGCTTCGATCTGAGCGCCGAACTGCGTGGCGGTCTGCTGAACGGCCCGGTCGGCAGACTCGTCGCGCGGGTGATCGAGTCCGATGTGCGGGCGTCCGTCGACAATCTGGCTCGGATGGGATGAGGTCGGGGCCCACGATCGCCACAGCCTGGTCGCACGGGTTGGGATTGCGAACGCCCATCGTCAACGCCCCGATGGGCGGGGTCGCCGGGGGACACCTGGCCGCGGCCGTCTCGGGCGCCGGGGGACTCGGCATGATCGGGATGGGTAGCGCCGCCACCGCCGCCACGTTGGCGCGTGAACTCACCGCACTCGGCGACGTGCGGCCCTTCGGCATCGGTCTGGTCGACTGGGTGTGCCGTGCCGCACCTGAGCTGCTCGACATGTCGATCGCGGCGCGCCCGACGCTGCTGTCGGTGAGTTTCGGCGACACCTTCGAATGGGTCGAGCCTGCGCACGCCGCCGGAATCCACACCGTCACCCAGGTCTGTTCCGCCGTCGAAGCGCAGCGAGCCCAGCACGCCGGCATCGATGTGGTGGTGGCTCGAGGCCTCGAGGGTGGCGGCCACGGCGATCCGCGCGAGCCTCGAGTACCGCTCCTCGACGCCGTGCTCGCCGCCGTCGACATCCCGGTCCTCGCGGCAGGCGGTATCGCCACCGGCCACGATGTCGCCGCCGCGCTCATGGCCGGGGCTGCCGGTGTCTGGGTGTGGGCACGACGTTGTCGGCATGTGTCGAGGCGTCCACCCCGGCGGTGGCCAAAGACCGATTACTTCGTGCCGTGCCCGAGGACACCGTGCTCACCCAGGGTTATGACCGCATAAACGAATGGCCATGGCCGCAGCGATTCCCCAGTCGGGTGTTGCGCAACAGGTTCACCGACCGCTGGTCACGCGACCTGCACGAGCAGGTGCTCGGTGATGCCGATCGTGCCGGCCTGCGTGACTGGGCGCCACCCGCGGTGGATGCCGGGATGGGGGTCGGCGCAATCGTCGCGGTCGAATCGGCGTCGGCCGTGATTGCGGGTATGACCGCTCAAGCTGCCCGCGTGATGGACAGCGGCGTGTGATCTCTCCATGATGTAGGCAGGTCTGTATCACTCCACGGCGACGCCAACGAGGATGGGAGACAATGACATGACTTTCTCGAATCCACGAGGAACCTACGGTGCCCGTCAGCCGCACGGCGCGGTGATGCGCTGGATGAACAAGATGATGGCCAAGCGTGCCGGCAAGTCCGGAAAGATGATGGGGATGCAGGTCCTCGCCCTGACGACCACCGGGCGTAAGAGCGGAGCGGAGCGCAGCACGCCGGTCGCCTGGTTTCCCGGGCCCGGCGACACGCGCTACATCGTCGCGTCCGCTGCCGGTGCGGCGAACAATCCGGCCTGGTACCACAACATCGCCGCCCATCCCGATCAGGTGAGCATCGAGGTCGGCGGACAGAAGATGCACGTGCACGCCGAAGAACTCCACAGCCCGGAACGAGAGCGGGTGTGGGCTGAGGTGGTGGCTGCCTCGAGTCGCTTCGGCGGTTACGAGACCAAGACGGACCGCACGATCCCCATCCTGGCGCTCACGCCCCGCGGGTGAGGGACGTCAGCGGGTGCTGACCGTCGTCGCCTCGACCTGCTCGGTCAGCCGGCCGACCTCCTGACGCAACTCTTCGATCTGCCGTGCGGTCGCGGCCTGCTGGGCGCTGTCCTCCTCGGCGACCTGTTCGACGATCCACGATGCGATGGTGGCTGTCACCACACCGATCAGACTGATGCCGCCGATCATCAGACCCGCCGCGATGAACCTGCCGGTCGTGGTCACCGGTGCGTAGTCGCCATAGCCGACGGTGGTGACCGTGGTCATCGACCACCACAGTGCCTCACCGAAGCTGTTGACCGTCGAGTCGGGTTGGCCGCGTTCGGCCTCCAACATCGCCAGCGACGCCACATAGATCAGAAGCGACGAGGTGACGACCGTGTACATCAACACCTTGCCGCGGATGGCGCCACCGACGGCTCGCTGCATGATCGTGACCATCGCCACCAGCCGGAGCAGGCGCAGCGGCCGGATCGCCGGAAGCACGACCACGGCGAACTCCACCAGATGGTGGAAGAACCAGTGAACCCGCCGTTCGGCGAGCACGAGACGCCCGAGGTAGTCGATGAGGAACAAGACCCAGGACGCGGCCATCACGACCGCGCAGATGTGCTCGGCGGCTCCTGACAGGTCCATCAAGACCTGGCAGCTGTAGGCGATGAGGAAGGCGAGGGCCACCCCTGCCATCGGCCATTCGGTCCGGCGCTCCCATTGTTGCTGCGAAACCATTCGCCTCACCCTAATGGGATGGCGGCTGTGTCATGCGGTGAGGCGAATCGCGCACCTGCGCCCAGGACTCTGGTGGCGGCTCAGTAGTCGGTGTCGGAATCGGTGCTGAGCTGTCCGCCACGCACACGCCGGAGGTGGATTCGGCGAGCCAGGCGAATCGCAGGCCGGATCATCAGTTCGATACTGCCGAGCAGAAAAAGCCAGGTGCCCGCGGTGGTTGTCGACTCATTGAAGAACAACACGCTGCCGATGACGAACCAGGCGGCGATCAGGATGTCGTTGACGATGCTGATCACCTCCCAGCGGTGCCGGATGATCAGTTCGTCGTGGCCGATGGTGAAGGTGAGCTGATTGCTCATTGCGAAGGTGCGCCTCCTTGGTGGTTCGGATGGTCGGTCATGTGCGATCACACGGCATTCTCAGGTCGTGGCGCCGCGGACGCCTCGGAAGTACGTTCGTAGTCCGACACCTGCAGCGGCGGCGCTGACACCGACGACCCCGCAGAACACGGGCGAGTTCAGCCGGGATCGCTCCGCGTACAGCAGACCCGATGCCGCGGCCACGTTCATCGACGCCCAGACGAGGTTGCGTGCCGGGGACGAATCACCCACCCCGGGCGGGTCGGAGAATGGCGTCGGGAACGGTGTGCCGGCGATGCCGTGTGCGAGATGAGGCACCACGTTGGCGGCGATGGCGCCGGCCGCGGCGCCGACCAGATGATGCGTCCAACCGAGCTGCACTGCTGCCTCCGGGGTCTGGGATGCGTGGCGGGTCCTCACTCAGGTCTACCGAACCGGCAGGCCGTGTACCGGCCGGGGCGGTGGGAAACGTGGTCGTTCTCACTGGTCGGATGGTCCGCGATCCTCCGGGTCGGACTCGCCCCCGTCGCCGTCGACGAGCCGACTGAGTTCGTGGACGGTGGCCTCGGCCGCGAGCGAAAACGGTTCGAGCACGGTGTCGGCACCCGCGGCTCGCAGCTGCTCGGCATCCCGCGGGTGATGGGCGGTCATGACGACGTGACCGCGGTAGGCGTGGTGGTGCAACGCGTGCAGCAGGGCGAGGTTGGCGTCTGTCGCGGGAATGGTGCTGATGATGAACTTGGCTTGTCCCAAGGGCAGGGATTCCAGGAAGTGGAGGTCGGTCGCGGTGCCGTACACCGACGTGATGCCCGGCCGGGAATTGGCCGCAAGTCGGTGCGGGTCGAAGTCGACGGCGAGGATCCGGTGGCCGGCCGCACTGAACTCGTCCGCCAGGTGGCGACCGAACCTACCGAGTCCATAGAGAATCGCGTCGATCTCCTCATCGCTTTCCGACAGTTCGGTTCGCCGCGCCGCGGTGCGATCGAAGATGCTCAACACGCGCTCGAGTCGGCGATAGAGCTGATGGGAGAAAAGCATCAGGTAGGTCGACCCCGCGATGGTGATGAGGGCGACGACGGTGATGAGGCTGGCCGTGGTGTTCGAGATATGGCCCAACCCGAGACCCAACGCGGCGAGGATCAGCGAGAATTCGGATACCTGTGCCATGGGCAGACCGGTCATGAAGCCCACCTGGGGTGGATAGCGCTGCACAGCCATGAGCGCCATGACGATCAGGGGTTTACCGATCAGGACGACGATCGTGAAGACGGCAACTTCCAGGATGTGCCCGGAGGCGTCGGCGAAATCCAGTCCGGCGCCGAGGTCGAGAAAGAAGAACAGCAACAGGAAGTCGCGCAGGCTCACCAGCCGGGCGCCCAGCGCATCTCGATACGGTGTGGCCGCGAGCGACACCCCGGCGAGGAAGGCGCCCACTTCCGAGCTGAATCCGAGACTGTCGGTGGCGGCGGCCAGCGCGATCGCGTAGGCGACACCGAACAGCACGAGGAGTTCCTGGGATCGGGCGACCTGGTGCAGGAGCCAAGGGAGGACGAATCGCATCAGCAGGCCGATACCGACGAGCAGGGCTATCCCCTTGACGAAGACGAGGGCCACGCTGGCCGCCATCGTGTCGTCGGTGTCCTTGCCGAATGCGTTGATCGCGATCATGACCACCACGACGACCAGGTCCTGCACGATCAAGAGGCCGACGGCGATCCGTCCGTGGAGCTGTTCGATCTCGCGCGTATCAGACAAGAGTTTGACGATGATGATCGTCGACGAGAACGTCACGGCCAGCGCGATGTACATGGCGGCGATGGCACTCATGCCGAACGCGATCGCGAGGAGATACCCGATCGCGGCGGTGAGCAACACCTGGCCGAGGCCGGTGATCAGCGCGACCGGACCGGTGCTGCGGATCAGGTGCATGTCCAGTCGCAGGCCGACGAGGAACAACAGGATGGCGATGCCCAGACGGGCAAGGAGTTCGATCGTGTCGTCGGTGACCACCCACCCCGCGCCCGTCGGACCCAGCACGATGCCGACACCGATGAACGCGACGATCATCGGCTGGCGGAGTTTGGTCGCGAGCAACCCGGCGGCCGCCGCTATGGCCAGGATGACCGCTATCAGAGCGAAGTCGTGCAGTGCCACCACGGGCCAACTCTTCCGTCGGACAGGTCCTCGACCCACCAAATCTATCGCGTGATGGATCGGTCTTCGGTCAGGCGCGGGACGTGGGCACGCTCGAGGTCTCGGCGTCGATGCGGGCAGGGGCAGTCATACGCCACGCAGCGACCGCCGCGAAGATCCCGACGAACACGATCAGGGTCGCCGGCGGGTCGAATGTCGGCGCTTGGGGCTGCACAAATGTGGAGAAGTCCCACAGCCCGTGCAGCAGCATCGGGGCGAACAACGAGCCGGTGAGTCGGCGGGTCACATAGAAGATCGACCCCGACAGGGAGGCGGTCACCACCTGGACGACCGTCTGCAGGACCGGTGCGCCGAGGCCGATGTTGATGAGATGAAAAGACCCGAACAGTACGCTCGTCAAAATCCAGACCCAACGCTCGGACAACGTCGACCGCAAGCCGACCAGCAGGAGTCCGCGCGACATCATCTCCTCGGAGAACCCGACCCCGACGCCGAGTACGAGCGCCGCCACCAGGAAGTCGGTCCCGAGTTCGCCGAAGTCGGTGGCCGCCAGGTTCACCCCGAGCAGTACGAGCATCGCGATCGGCGCCACCCACGCCCAGCGCAAAGTGGTGCGGGAGGCTTCGAACAGTGCCGGACGCCACCAACCCAGCACTGTCGCGATCACCGCCATCAACAGCGAACCGACGGCCAGTGAGACCACGGCGCCGCGCCAGAGATTGTCCGCGGAGTCACCCCACTCGTCGTAGGGAACTCCCATCGCCACCTGCACGATGAACACGGTCACGGCATAGAGCGCCCAGATCGCGATGCCGATCCAGACCTTCGGGGCGCGCACTGACGACCTGCCCTTCCTATCGACGGCCGACAAATCGCGCGGACCGACGGCTGACCGCTGTCTCCCACGGCCCGAAACGGTCGTCTCGGGCTTTCCGGTCCGTCAAACCTAGCGCGTGGTTCCCGATGGGGCGTCGCCGGAAACCGCGGCGGCGATCTCGCGTGCCCAGCTCTCGATGTCGGCGAAGTCCCGGCCGTCGACGTCCGGGACCCGCAGTAGGGACGCGACCAAGCGCTCGCCGACGTTGAGTGCGGAGCGATCGAGTTTGCCGGGAAACGTGCGATGTTCGCGCGCCCACGGAGCAGTCACCGGCGACCTCGTCGACTGGGTGTCATCGCCGATCGGGCCGCTCGAGAACAGCCAGACCGGAATACCGAGCAGGTGGTACTCCTCGTTGTCGATGAGTTTGCGTGCGTCTGAGAGCCAGCGGCCGAAGTAGATCCCGCTGCCGATGATCGCCGCATCGTAGGCGCCCACGTCGTGCACCTGTGCGGCATCGACGACGTCGATGTCGGAATCGAGTCCACGGTTCGTCAACTCCGTGGACAGGACGGCGCCGATCCGGGCTCCTATCTCTCGTGTGGCACCATGCCTGCTGGCGGTGGCCACCAGTACTCGCATCTCGACTCCTGGCCTCGGCGACGTTCCACGTCCAGTGGACAACGAATGATGTCACGGCACCAGAGGAGAGGGCCCCGCCATCGGGTGGGACGAAGGTCCTGCACGGACAACGTCCACCTCGGCGGAATGACTCGGTCGGTGCCCGGGTTGGCATGGACATGGCTGCCACAGATTTCGATCCGCGCACGCTCATCGCCGACACCAGGATCGGCGTCCTGGCCACCATCAGGTCGACCGGGGTGCCGCAGCTGTCGCCGGTGACAACGGTCTACGACCGGGACACCGACACCATCTTCGTCTCGATGACCGAGGGACGCGCCAAGACCGCAAACCTCCGTCGCGATCCGCGCGCGGCGATCGAGTTCACCGGGCCGGACGGCTACACATGGGCGACCGCCGAAGGCAATGTCAGTCTGATCGGGCCGGGTACGGATCCGAACGGACCCGTGGTGGATGCCCTGGTCGACTACTACCGGCGTGGCGCGGGTGAGCATCCCGACTGGAACGAGTACCGCGCCGTGATGGTGTCGGACCGACGAGTGCTCATGGCACTCGAGATCAGTCATGTCTATGGAGCCAAGCTGCGATGAGCGCAGGCCCGCCGGCGACGTCGGCGGCCTCAGTCGGTGAGTGAGCGTCTCGCGATCGTGGCGAGGCCCCGGTCCTCGGTTGGTTGTTCGAACACGACCTCGGCGTCACGGCCAGTTGTGCGCAGTGTCGCGATCGTGTTGCCGAACAGCGGCCCGGCGGTGTTCGCCCACTTCAGCGGCAGTGTGGGTGCGCCGACGTGCCGCGCCCATACCCGGGTCAGCCGCGCCATCCGTGGCGACCAGCCGTGCTGGAACACCGGCTTGACGTAGCCGGGCACATGATTGTGGACCGGCGAGCAGACGAGTTGATGGACCACCGCCGTTGTGCCGCCCGGAAAGTCGGCCCGCGCCGCATAGCTGTGGTGCACGTCGCCGGAGAGGACAGTGATCGTTGCCGGTCCGGATGATCCGCGGGCGACGCCGTGGATCAGATCGCTCAACCTCAGAAACGAGTTCATGAACGCCGGCCAGTGCTCGAAGTCGGTGGCGCGACGAATCTTCTCACCGATCCTGCCGCGCCGGCCGGGGCGGGCGGCCGCGATCTCGTTGATCGTCTGCAGGTCGCCGATCGCCGGCGGCATCAGCCACGGCAGCGACGAGCCCAGGATCAGATGATCGACCTGGTCCAGGTCGTTCGTGACCTGATCCTCGAGCCACCCGAACTCGCTGTCACTCAGCATCTTCCGATGTCGGCCGGTGAGAACGCGGCCGTTGCGTGAGTCCACCATGACCAGGCGATTGCGTCCCAGATCCCATCGATAGCTGAACCGTAGCCCCTTGTCGGCGGAAGTGTCCGAATCCGCGTGGTCGGCAAGATCGACCAGAAGGTCCCAGCAGTCGCCCTTGGCTTCGAGAATGCGCTGATAAGTGTCGTCGCGCGCGAGTTCGTCGGGGCTGAGATTGCCCAGGTGCTGATACACCCAATACGAGGCGAGTCCGGCGCGGATGCGATCTCGCCACCACGGTAGCTCCTGCATGTCAGAACGCCAGGAAGCCGACGTGTTCCAGTCGTCACGGATGTCGTGGTCGTCGAAGATCATCGCCGTCGAGACGGTGGACAGAATCCACTGGATCTCCCGATCGCCCCAGGTGTGTCGATAGAGGCCCTCGTACTCGGAGAAGCTGACGACCTCATCCGGCGGACGCTTCGCGCTTCTTCTGGGGCTGCGGTCGCGACCGGCGAGTCGTCTGCGGGCGTCCGGGGTCAACTCGTCGGCGTACACCTGGTCGCCGAGCAGGATCAGGGCGTCCGGCCACTCATCGGCAGGGTGTTCGGCCAGTCGCCGCGCGTAGCAGTCGAGTGCGTCGAGTCCGTTCTTCTTGTCCAGGGCGGCATCGCCGGATTTCGGGAATCGGCAGGATCCGAACACCACTCGCAGGTGGTCGGCGCGCGCAGGCCCCCGCGTACGGATCACGCTCGGCGGGTACGGAGAGGCGGGGTCGGGCCACACCTGTCGGCCGTTCAGATTCACCTGATACTCAGTGGTCGAATCCGGGGTGAGGCCGGTGACCACGACCAGCGCGTAGTGGCAGCCCTCGACGGCGAATGTGCGGGCACCACATCCCAGCACCTCGACGTCGGCCGCCTCGTCGGTCTGCACCCAGACTGTTGCGGTGGTCTCGCCGACATGGCGCAGGATCGGTCCGAGTAAGAGCGACGACATCGGTTCAGCCTAGTGCCATCGGCTGTGAGTGAGCCTTGTCGCTGACATGTTCTGAGTTCGCCGGCCTGACGAGCAGCGGTTCACGCCACTACACCTCGCGCGGGCGTCGCAGATGCGCTGCTGCCACGGCCAGATTCATCCTCAGAATGGCCATGGCCAACCCGACGTCGACCTTCGTGAGTACATCGTTCTCGGTGTGTACATCGGTGTTGGTGTCGTCGTCGGCCTCGATCGTGAGCACCGCGGGAAGCCCGGCGTCGATGAACGGGACGTGGTCGCTGGCGAACGGGTTCGTCGACGTCGTGACCGTGAGTTCTGTCCAGGTGGCAGCGGAGGTGGCGAGTTCGTCGATCAATGTCTGCGACGCCGGCGCGCCCTCGATCAGGACGCCGGGTTCGGCGGTGTTGCGTCGCGCGATCATGTCCATGTTGATCACTGCGGTGAGGCGGTCACGTTCGGTGTCCGCGAGTTCGTTCACATAGTCGATGCTGCCGAAGAGTCCTTGCTCTTCGCCGCCGAACAGGATGAACCGGACATCGTTGCGCCAGGTCTGGCTCGTGAGCACACGCGCAAGTTCGAGTACCCCCGCGGACCCGCTCGCGTTGTCGTCGGCGCCCGGGGCCGGCAGATCCGCGCCGTGTCGGTTCACCGAATCCAGATGTGCGGAGATCACGACCAGGCCGCGGTCGTCGCCGGTTCCGGGGTACTCGGCGATGCAGTTCTCGCTGTGCCCGCCCGGGATGGCGAATGTTGTTCGGGTGATCCGACATCCGAGGTCGGATAGGACTTCGGCGACTTTCGTCAGGACTTTCCGGAACTCCGGGCTCGCCGAGTGCCGCGTGATCGGTGCCGCGATCTCCGCATGGGTGGCGGTGTAGCGCTCGGCCGACAGTTGCTCGAGCAACGCCGCGGTGACGTCGTCACGTTCGCGGGCCACCGGGCTCGGCCGGACCAGCTCCGAGGTCGCGCGAAGGGCCGCCGCTTGTCGGCAGCTGTGTGCAGACGGGCCCAATTCTGTTGTCGCGGTGTCGGATGGAGTGGTCACTGGTCGTCCCGCGGGTCGAGTTCGAGGCGATCGGGTCCGAGGTGGACGAGTCGCAGGGTCCGGGTGGACCCGGCCGGGTCGCTGATGTCGAGTCGTTCGAGATTGTCGTCGGCCGTCCAGGTCCCGGTCGTGGGCTCGGGCGCATCGCCCCGTCCCAGCCCGAACTCGGTACAGGTTCCGTCGGTCTGCAATTCGATACCGCGGCGCCCGCGGGCGGGTGGGAAGTCGAAACCGTCGGGCCGGTACACCCGGATGTGATCATGGTCCTCCTCGAAGGAGTGCCACCATCGTCGGCACAGTTCGCTCATGTGCGCCTCAGACGCCCGACCACAACGGCTTGCGCGCGTCGTGCAGACACGCGCGCATCCGCGCGACCTGCCCGGCGGTGAACATCACCATCACATCGTCGTCGACGTAGTCCATGTAGTCCATGAACAGGTCGCCGTTCGGCCCGTTGTGACAGCTGACCTTGGGAAACGTCGGCTTGCCGACGTTCTCCGATCCCTGATTGGGCGTGTCGTCGACCTCGTCGGAGCCGCCGCAACCGGTGCCGTCATCGCCCCAGATGTGGAACAGGTTGAGGTAGTGGCCGACTTCGTGGGTCGTGGTACGCCCGAGGTGGAACGGCTGCGTGGCCGTACCGGTCGTGCCGAATGCGGTGTAGGTGATCACCACGCCGTCCGTCTCGGGCGGGCCGCCGGGAAACTGTGCGTAGCCGAGCAGACCGCCGGAGAGTTGGCACACCCAGATGTTCAGATAGCGATCTGCCGGCCACGCGTCGGCGCCGCCCGAGGCGACCGACTTGACCGCGTCATCGGTGCCGAAGGTGTTCCGGCCGGTCTGGGTGCGCGTGATGCCGTCGGTGGGGTTGCCGTCCGGGTCGATGGACGCGAGATGGAACTCGACCCGCGCGTCGGCCACCAGGGGTTCGAACACGTCCGGTACCGAGGACACATCGGGATTCGTGGCGCGATAGTCGCGATTGAGGACGTCGATCTGACTGTGGATCTGGTCATCGGAGATGTTCTGGACGGCAGTACGGTGCACCACGTGGACGACCACCGGGATCTGCAGGATCTCGTCGGTGGTGCGTTCGAGGCTGACGAAGCGGATGGTCTCGTTCTCGAGTGATGAGCGCGCGGCACGATACTGTGCCGACTCGGTCAGCAGGCGGCGGTGGATCTCCATCGTCGCGCACTGGCGCACGAGGGGTGGTTCGATGCTGGTCATGATCTTTCCTTAGCAGAGGATGAGGTCTTGGGGGCGGAGCAACTCACGTGCGTCGCCCGCCGACTCCAGGTGTTCCAGTGGGTCGGCGGCGACGTACTGGCCCAGACCGAGTCCGGTGAGGTCGCCGATGCGGCGAACCGGAACCTGATAGGTCCGGTAGGCGCCGTAGGAGAATGCTTCCGGACCGGCAGCGAACTCCTCGAGCAACGCTGCCTGGCTCAGGAGATAGCCGGTGGACGCCTGGGTGCCGTCGGCGGTGACAATGGAGACGACCTTCCAGAACTGTCGGGGGAGCGCTATGCCCCGGTAGGGCGGGTCGTCGTCGGCGAGTACCGGTCCGGTGAACACGCTGACCTTCAGGCCATGGGCGGCGCTGTTGCGGAGAACGTAGTCCTCCAAACCCAGCCAGAGTGTCCGGCCTGCGTTGAAGTCGTGGTGTTGTGGTGTGCAGTTGGTGAAGTGGAAGGTGTCGTCGTTGGCCGCCTTGGCATTCGGGCCCCACGCCGGATCGAGGCGACGGACGAGGTGTCCCCGGTCGAGGTCGTTGTTCGTGTAGACACTCTCATCGGTCTGCTCGTCGGCGGGCAGCCGCGGATCGCGGATCCAGCGGTCGCTCTCGCGTCGAATGTCGGCGGCCTGATTTCCGTCGATGTTGACCGCGGTGAACAGTGCCATCCGCCTGCGGCGGTTCATCACCACGCTGTAGTGGTGATAACGCAGTTCGCCGGAGGCGACGTCGACCAGGTCTGCGCCGACGGTCGGTAGCGGCGCCGAGGAGCCCAAGAACATCGGGTCGTACCCTTCGCGCGCGGAGTAGTCGGGGTCGATGGTGACCGCCTCGGCGACAGCGGGTTCCGGAACCGTCGTCGGTACCGCTCCCGGTGCGTACGGTTCACCGAGGCGCACGGTGACCTCGATCGGCACCCGGAGGGTGACGGTCCCATCGGGCGCGGGTGGGGTCACGGTTTCCGGTGCTGTGCGCGGCTGCACGGTCACCGGGGAGTGCGACGCAGTGGGCGTGACCGGAACATCGTTTCGGCGCAGTTCGTCGACCAGCTTCTGTTGATCAGCCGGGAATGTCCTGGCGGAGATGAAATCCAGGATGCTGCTCACCCGGACTCCTTCGTTCAGGAAGCCGCCGAACTCGGTTCGCCCGGGCGCGGGCACGCTGGCGTGGTGAAGCGCGACGACCTCCCACTGGTCGTTGAACACGGGGGATCCCGACGAGCCCGGTTCGGTGTCGGCACTGTAGTGGACGAAGCCGGCGGGAATGTCGACGATCTTGTTCTCGCGCAGCACGATCTGCTTCTTGCGCCCACCCGGATGTTGCACGATGGTGATGTACTCGCCGATGATGACCGTGCCCTGGTCCGCGGTGAGGTGGTTGAACCCGTACTGGCGAAACAGGTCCGGGTCGCCCGCCACGGCCACGAGGGCGAAATCGTGTTGCCGGTCCGCGAGGAAGAACCGGTCGGGATCCAAGCCGAAGGTATGCGATCTCAGCTCTGTTCCGCCTGGTCCGTCCTGGTAGTCGAACTCGATCCGACTCGTGCGAGCGGTCTGCGCATCGGGCAACACGTGGTGGTTGGTGAGCAACAACGTGGGGGAGACCATCGAACCCGTACCGTAGCCCTGCAATCGACCCGACATGACACCGATCTGGACCCGGCCGATCGCGCGGCTGGCGAGAACGCCATCGTCGAGGTAGCGCACACCGAGGAAGTCGGCGGTGTTGATGATCTTCTCGAGGTCCGCCCCGGGGAGGTCCATGATCGCGGCAGCCTGCTCGACGCCATCGGTCACCGATGGCTGCGGACTGATGATCGTGTCGGCGGGCGTGTAGTAGTTGGCGATGCGCGCCAGTCGCTGCGTGATACGTTCTGGGTCATCGGCTTTCGCAAGTCCGTCGGCCTCGACGAGAACGCGGCTGTGCTCACCTCGCGGTCTGGCGCGTTCGCGGAGTCGACGTTCGGCGGCCGCCACCTGGAGATCGTGTTCGTTGTCGAACGCGGACGGATGCGCGGGGATGGGCGAGATGATCGTCATGGCGGTACCTCGGCTCGCTGGAGTCCAATGAGATCGTGACAAGTATGCGATGGGCGCCGTGAACGCCGCGTGGGTAGCTGGCTACTCCAATTACGTACGTGCCGCAGAACCGATCGATCGAGTAGTACAGGCCGAGGCCGCGGTCTTGACGCATGCGGCCCCGGGCCCTGCAATCGGATGAGACATCCCACAAGCCGACAGGAAAAGGGAGAGCTGATGTCCAACCGCCAGTATTCCGCCGACAAGACCGCCGTCGAACGGTTCGGTGCTCCGGTGACGATCGACGAGCACACGACTTTCATCCCCGTCTCACGCCGCGGCCTGCGGGGCAGGCCCGTCGCAGTGGGCGCCTTCACCGTGACCGACGGTGCCACCACGTGGACCCCGATCGTCGATGGTGGACGAGTCGCACTGATCGGAGTGATCACCGGCCTCGTCGCGGCAACGCTCGGTTCGGCCGCGGTCCTGCGGCAACCACCGTGGCCGCGTCTGACGAATGTGCCGCACGCCGTCCACAAGTCGGGCGTCGGCCGGCAGGAGAGCGGAGGGTGATGGCGACGACATATGCGCTTGCCGAGCTGTATCGCCGTTTCGGAGAGACCGAACCAGCCGACGGTTCGGCGCTGTACGCGCGGATCGCGACGGCGGTCAGCAGGTCCGCGGCGGCACTGCGCGCCATCGAGGCGGCACCGGCTCGCCGACGTCGCCCCGCCGTCGTTCTCGCCGTGCTGCACGATCTGGCGCTGAGCGGACACGCCCCCGCACTCGCCGATGCGTATGCCACCGCCGACGGGGATGCTGCCGCCGCCGCGGCGATCGACACTCTGGTGCGGCTGGACGACTCCGTACTCGCGGCCGCCGCGCGCCGGACGATTCGGAGCGGCGAGACCGGTCACTGCGCCGTGCTCTACCCCGCGATCGCCGAGGCGGCGCGCCGCACCGGCGCAGCCAGGGTCGGGCTGATCGACGTCGGCAGGTCCGCCGGACTGGATCTGAATGTCGATCGCGTGAACGTCAGCTACAGCAACGGGCAAACGCTCGGTGTCCTGTCGTCACCGGTACAGATGACCGCATCGATCGTGGGGGACAAGGGTGTTCCGGCGACGCCGATCCCCGAGGTCGTTTCGCGGATCAGAGTGGATGAGGATCCGATCGATGTCACCGACGAAGGTGACACCCGCTGGTTGCGTGCCTGCCTGCCACCCGATCAGGCCGACTCTGCGGCGAGGCTCGACGCGGAGATCGCAGTGGCGGCAGAGACACCGCCGCTCCTCGTCCGAGGTGATGCGGTCGACGTGCTGTCCGACGCCATCGCCCGCGTACCCGCGGACGCCGTGCCGGTCGTCATGACGGCCTGGGCACTGTCGCAACTCAGTGTGGAGGGTCGTCTGCGTTTCCTGCAGAGTCTGGATGGGGCAGCAACCGCGCGGTCCGTTGCCTGGGTGTCGGTGGAGGGTGTGGGAGTCGCGCCATCGATACCGACATTCGGTGACCGTCACGCCTCTGGTCACAGCATCATCGGTCTGGCGATCGTCGAGCATTCCTGCCTGCGGAGCGAGGCCGTCGGCCGCTGTTGGTCGAAGGGCCGCGTGCTGGCGTGGCTCGCCCGTCACGAGGACGCCTCGGACGCCGCTGGTCTGTAGCCCGCACCACCACAGCACACCCGCGCTCCACTGTGGCTTTCGGTGGCCTCGTGGAGCGCGGGTTGTGCCCTTGCGGTCAGCCGTCAGCGATCAGCCGTCTGTGGGCCGAACTCGGACGACACCTCGGTGACCGTGGTGCACGGGAAGCCGGCGCGGCGTGCATGCTCCCAGACGCTGGCCTCGTCCGCGGTCTCGTGAACGCAGTAGACCTTGTCGCCCGCTGCGAAGCTGGTGATCCATCGATACGGAACGCCGAGGGTTTCCACGGTCGCGTTGGACGTGCGCGCGATCTCCGCGAGCGCGGCGGTGTCGAGATCCTTGGCGCCGGGGAATTCGCGTTCGATGACGAAGGTTTTCATGGTCGGTTTCCTTGTTCTCGGAGGGTGGATGTACTCGACCAGCGTCGTCCTCGGCGAACATCCCTCACATCGGGAGTTGCTCCCCATCTTCGGTGGTCTTGTGTGCTGGTCAACGCGATGCCTATCGTCTATTCGTGGCCCTCATCGAGCGCGACGAAGAGCTGACAACGCTCATGGCACGCGCCGATCGGGCACGTGGCGGTGAAGGCGGTGTCGTGATGGTGACCGGCGAGGCCGGCGCCGGCAAGACAGCGTTCGTGGAAGAGTTCGTGCGGCAGTCCGCAGGTGACCTTCGGGTGTTGTGGGGTGCCTGTGACCCTTTGGAGACCCCGCGGCCGCTGGGCCCACTCTTCGACGTCGTCGACGCCCTCTCCCCGGAGACCCGCGAGACGTTGCGCGGGGCCGAGCACGCCTACGACATCTTCGACGCCGTGACGCTCGATCTCGCGTCGACGCCGACTCTGCTGGTCATCGATGACGCGCACTGGGCTGATCAGGGCACCACCGACTTCCTGCGGCACATCCTGAGGCGCATCCGCGACTTCACCACCCTGGTGGTGATCACCGCGCGTCGTGACGAGGCTCCGGGACAAGCCGATGCGGTGCGACTCCTCCTGGGTGACGTCGCGCGCTCTTCGTCGGCCATTTCGATTCCGGTACAACCACTGTCGGTCGACGGTGTCACGCAGCTCATCGGCGACCGTCACCTCGATGCGACGACTCTGCACAGACTCAGCGGCGGAAATGCCTTCTTCGTCACCGAATTGCTGGACCACGACGGCGACGACCTGCCTGCCACCGTGCGCGACGCGATCCTGGCTCGCACCGTCGGGTTGGACACCGGCTGCTGGGACGTGCTGAACCTGTTGGCATGCTCACCGGGCGCCGTACCAGGCCAGGTGATGGCGACGCTGGGCGCCAGCGGTGAGGCCTTGGCGCGCCTGAGTGCTGCGCATCTGGTCCGCAGCACCGCGCGTGGCGTCTCGTTCTGGCACGATCTGTGCCGCCTGGCGGTCGTGGACGTGATACCACCGGGCGCCGAAGTGGGCCTGCACCGGCGCTTGATCAGCGCGTACGACGCCGTGGGAGATCCCGATCCCGCCACGATCGTCCACCACGCACAGGGTGCCGGGGATCATGCCCGTGTGCGTGCCGCTGCTGCTGCGGCCGGACGCGCCGCCGCTCGCTCGGGTGCACATCGCCAGAGCGCGGACTTCTTCCGGACAGCTCTCGCAGTCCAGGATGGCGCCGGCGCCGACGACACCGAACTGTTGGAGTTGCTGGCGGCGGAGTTCTACCTGATCGATCGGCTCGAGGATGCGATAGATGCGTGCGAGCGGGCGCTCGATCGCCGTCGCGCGGCCGGCGACGTGCCCGGCATGAGCGCCGACCACAACGCACTGGCAATCTATGAGTGGTACAACGCCAATCGCGAACGCGCCGATCACCATGTCGCCCAATCGATCAGTGTGTTCGACGGGTCAGACCAGGTTGCCGCCCCCTTGGGTCATGGATTCGCGATGCGGGCGTTTCTTGCACTGCACTCGGCCTCCGTCGCCGTGGCACGCGAGCACATCGAACGTGCTCGCCGCGTATCCGAGGTCGTCGGCGAGCCGGGGCTTCGCGCACGCATCGAGATCATCGACGGTATGTGCGACGTGCTGGCCGGTGTGCCGGGTGGTCGCCAGCGCATCTTGAAGGTCCTCTCCCACGCTCCCGAACACCTGGATGAGATCCATTCCAGCGGCTACAGCAATCTCGCCTACTTCGACGTCGAGCAACGTCGCTTCGACGAGGCGGCGGATCTGCTGGCGATCAGCATCGACATGACCATCGACAATGATCTCCCGGTGTGTCGTGTGTGGCAGTTGGGTGCCCGCGGTCGCCTCGAATTCCTCAGCGGCCGTTGGGATGAGGCCCTGGAAGACTGTGCGGTGGTGCTCGATGGACCGTCGGCACCGCTCGCTCGGCCCTGGCCGCTACTCGTCCGTGGTCTCGTCGCCCTGCGTTCTCGCGGCGAGGGTGGCGACGAGTTGGATCGGGCGTGGGAGTTGAGCGTCTGCTACGGAGGGCCGTTGCGCATCGTCCCGGCGGCGACCGCGCTTGTCGAGCGTATGTGGCTCACCGGCTCGGCGGATGCGAGGAGCGGTGAGTTCGCGCACCTTGCTGCCCACGGAGGCGACGGATTGCAATGGGGAAGAGGAGATCTGGCCGTCTGGCTGGGGCGCGTGGGGGTCGAGGTGCAGCCGGCCGACATGGCACCGCCCTACGCGGCCTATGTCGCCGGCGACATCCTCGGAGCCGCCCGAATGCTGCAGGAGCGTGGTCTGGAGTTCGATGCGGCGGTGGCCTTCACCGAGACCGGAGATCCGTCCTGTGTCAGCAAAGGTCTCCTGACACTCGACAGGCTCGGCGCCCACGCGACGGCCGGCAAGATCCGACGGGATCTCCGTTTGAACGGAATGACCGCGGTCCCCGCGCGACGGCGGTCTGCGACCGTGGCCAACGCGGCGGGGCTGACCAAGCGGCAGGTCGAGGTGCTGGCATTGATGGGCGAAGGTCTCACCAATGCTGAACTGGCGGAACGCCTCTATCTTTCGGAGAAGACGGTCGATCACCATGTGTCGGCCATCCTCACCCGCCTCGAGGTGCCGAACCGGCGTGAGGCGGTCCGCCGCGGGCGGGAGGTCGGCGTCATCGATTGACTGCTCGCCAGAACTCCGGGAATCGAGGTCGGGCAGCAGGTTTCGGCTGTCGCCGGGCCGTTCAGTGGGGGTGGCCCGGAGCGAGCGTGGTGACGGCGTTGACCTCTGTGTTCAGGGCATCGGCGAGGGTGTCGGCAGGGATTGCCGCGGCGGTGTGTGATCCGAAGGACAACACGCCGGCATACGACGCGGCGACCACGCTGATCCGGACGTTGCCGCCGAGCATCCCTACGCCGTGCATCTCGAGCAGGGGTGCTCCGTCGAACGTCAGTGTCTGTTCGGGTCCCGGGACATCACTCGTGACGAGGCCGATCCTGCGCTGGTGTCGGCTGTAGCGGTCGAACTGTCGCATCATCCAACGGCTGTTCACCGGTGGGAAGGTGCCGGCACGATGCGCGTCCGCGATGGCCACCGCTGCCACCCTGTGGATCTGGCGGATTCGTTCGGCGCGATCGTCGATGCGCAGCGGGAGGGGCACGATCGCGGACCCGATCGCGTTGCCCTCGCCACCGCGGCGGCGCAGTGCCACCGGAACGGAAACGGTCACCGACGCAGGTGGATTCTCACCGAGGGAGCCGAGGACCGTGCCCACGGCCCCCGCCACCACGGCCAGGACCCCGTCGTTGATGGTGCCTTGGGCCGTGGCCACACCGGCACGGAAGGCAGCGAGATCGACGTCGGCGAATCGAACCGCGCGAGGCCCATCGGTGGGACCGAGCAGCACGCTGGAGGTCGGCACCTTCGCGCCGGTGGCCACGCGCCACAACTGCCCGAGGCGACCGTGGCCGCCGGCCGTCGCATCCGTCGCATCTGTCGGTCTGACTCGCGCGGTGAGGGACGTCGTGTCAGCAAGTGCGGCAACCCCAACGGCCGCGGCCAGCCCGTCGGCGACGGCGTGGTGAATGCGGATGACGATGCCTGCGCATCCGGGACTGATGCGAGGGACCAGGAGAATCTCCCAGAGCGGATGTGCGTGGTCGAGGCGACGGGCGATGCACGCCGCACAGAGGTCGGTCAGGCTCGTTGCGTCGACCGAGCGGATGTGATGGGTCGGCTCGATCGTGGTGTCCTGCCATCGCCACACCCGTCCGGACCTATTGGCGAGCTGTCCGAGTCGGGGTACGGCCTCGGCGCGGGTGATGAGAACATCCCGTGCGCGGTCCAGATCGACGGTGCCGTCCGGCAGGACGAATCCGCCCGGCCCGAGGCGACCGGCCAACATGAACGTGTTGACCCGATCCTCGGTGTCGAACACCAGATTCGCGACGTCGGTGGGGGAGATGACGTCGCGGCTCGGTGGACGCTCGGTGGTCACCGTTCGATTGTCCATCAATGCCCGGCCCCCCGGAGCAGCATCGCCGTCGGACGGGGCGCGCAGTGGCAGCCGACGTCGGGATAGCGCGCGATCTCCCCATGCACGATCGCCCACACGCCGGTCGAAATGTGGGGAGCTTTTCCCGATTCGCCCGGATCGATCTGCGGCAATGCTGATGTCGGCGCTTCCACCAGCCGGAGCGCCCCAGCTGCTGGTCGACCGGCCGCACCTGGGCAAGTGGTCACCGAAGCACTTGCGTCACCATCCACACTGCAGGAGAAAACAAATGAGCTTTCCGAAGTTCACCGGACGTTTCGGAACCATGGTGGGGGCCGTCGCCATCGCCGCCGGACTGTTCACCGTCGGGTCGGCCGGCCTTGCCGATGCCGCACCGCGGGCGACGGGCACGCGCCTGTCGGTGTACGCACCCGATGCATACAACATCCGGGTCACCATCGAAGGCGTCTTTCCGATGAGCCGGATCGATGCCGAGACCATCATCCAGTACATGAACGACCAGCGTGCCGGGGGAGTGACCTACACCCTGAAGGCCGACGATCCCGGTACCGACGACGTCGTCTTCGAACGACTCGCCACCGGAACGGGCAGCATGCCCGGCGGGCATCTGCTCGCCACGGATCAAGGGCTGAGCTACCTGAAGATCATGCTCGTCCCGCGCGAATACATGGACGAGGATCACAACGCGTTCGACGACACCGACGAGATCTACGCACAAGTGCATCTGCACTATGCCCAGGGAGGGGATCGATACGGCACGAGTCCGGTTGTCGCGCGGAACTACTGAGCGGTGCGTACAAACCGGGTTCTGCCGGTGAACCGGATCGGGGCGTCCACGCGCTTCAGCGGGCCAGTGCGGCGCCTCGATCGGCGTCGCTGTCGACACTGGACCGACGTCGCCGACGTTCAGGTCGGCTTCGAGACGGTCGATGTCTCCGGTGCCCGGAATGAACACGGTGCTGCGCGCATGGACGCACGAGGTCGATCTCTGCCGGTGTCGCGAGGAGTCCGACCGTGCGCCCTGTGGGCCAGGTGATTATCGCTGGTTGGAGAACCTCTCGGCCTGCGCCACCTCGCCCGACACGATGATCGTGTCCTCGCTGGACAGAATTGTGTCCGGGGTGGCGTAGGTGAATCGGCTTCCCTGGTTCTTCACCGCCACAACCGTGACACCGAACTTCTGCCGGATCGAGGAATCTGCCAACTTCTTTCCGACAAGCCAGGCAGGAACATCGGTCTTCACCATGGCGAAGTCATCGTCGAACTCGATGTAGTCCATCATCTGGCCCCGGACGAGGTGGGCGACCCGCTTGCCCATGTCATGTTCGGGACGGACGACATGATCCACACCGATCTGACGGAGAATGCGGGCGTGGGCATTGGTCACCGCTTTGGCCCACACGACAGGTACCGCGAGGTTGATGAGTGCCGACGCGGTGAGCAGGCTGGCTTCCAGGTCGTGACCGATCCCGACCACCGCGCGGTCGAACTCGGGTACCGACAGCTGCCGGAGTGTCTCCTCGTCGGTGGTGTCGGCGGCCACCGCGTGGGTGAGCTGGTGCGACATGCGTTGGACGACCGACTCATCGGCGTCGAGTCCGAGGACCTCGGTGCCCTGGGCCATCAGTTCGATGGCAAGCGATTCTCCGAACCGGCCGAGGCCGAGTACGACCACGACGTCGGATGAGGGTCTCCTAGCCAATGAAGGGCCTTTCCGTGGGAAGGGTGTACCGGCGGTCGCGTTGACGCGCTGCCAGCGAACTGACCAAGGTGATCGATCCGATGCGCCCCAGGTACATCAGCACCACGAGGATCACCTGAGCCCACCCCGGTAACAGCGCGGTGATCCCGGTGGACAGTCCGACCGTCGCGAAGGCCGAGGTGACCTCGAACAGCACGGCGTCGAGATCGAAATCGGTGCCGGCCATCACCAGCATCGTCGGCACCATCACCAACGCCACCCCGAGCAGTGCGACCGCGAGTGCCTGCCGGATCACGCGGCCGTCGATCCGTCGATCGAATGCGGTGACCAAGCGGTCTCCGCGTGCCTCGGCCACGATCGCGAACAACAGCAGGACGAAGGTGGTGACCTTGATGCCGCCGGCGGTCCCGCCGCTCCCACCGCCGAGGAACATCAGCACGTCGGTGGCCAGCCAGGTCGCATGGTCCATCTGGGCATAGTCGACGCTGTTGAAGCCGGCCGTGCGCGGCATGACTCCCTGGAACGTCGCGACCAGGATCTTGGCGCCGAAGTCGAAGCCACGCAACGTGCGAGACCATTCCAGCACCAAGACGATCAGAGGGCCGGCGATGAGGAGGAACGCGGTCATCGTCACCGTCAGGCGCGTGTGCAGGCTCCACCGCCGCCTATGACCGCGCACTCGCCGGCCCACTTCGACGAGAACCGGGAATCCGATGCCGCCGAGGATGACCGCGACCATCAACGGCACACAGATCCAGGGGTCGGTGGCAAACCCGATCATGTTGTCGCCGAACAGGGCGAAGCCCGCATTGTTGAACGCCGAGATCGAATGGAACACGCCGAGCCACAGTGCATATCCGACCGGCTCGTGATAAGCGACGGCGAACCGCACCCACAGACATGCCGCGATGATCGCCTCGATGCCCAGACTGACCCGGACGACACTGACGACGACACTGCGTACGTCACCGAGTCCGGAGGCGCGCACCTCGGCGGCGGCGTTCAATCGGGCGCGCAACCCGATGCGGTTGGCCAGGATCAGGCCGACGACCGACGCGAGCGTCATGATCCCGAGGCCGCCGATCTGGATCAGACCGAGGATGACGACGTGACCGAAGGTCGACCAATGCGATTCGGTGTCGACCACGGCCAGTCCGGTCAGACACATCGCCGATGTTGCCGTGAACAATGCCTGCAACACGCTGGTGTGCAGCCCGGGATTGGTGGCCGCGGGCACCAAGAGCAGCAGTGTGCCGACGATGATCGCCGTGGCGAAGCCCAACGCGACCAGTCGCACCGGGGTCAAGGTGCTCGCCGCGGGTCCGCGCCGTGCCGGTGTCCGCGACGAGGATTGGCTGGCGTCGTCCACGATGGTTCAGCGTAATGCCGGATGCCGTCACGATGGGTCAGGACGTGCCCGGAAGGTTCCGAGTTGCCGCCGTGTCGAGGAGGCTGCCGAGTTCCGCGAACGAGATCCCCGTCGTTGCGCTCGCGATATCACCGTCGCCCAACGCTGCGACCGCTTCCTGCAGCGACGCGGCGAGGTGGGCATAGAGCGCCATCCCGGTGCTGATGCGTTTGACCCCGGCCGCGGCGAGTTCGGCGACCGGGGGCCTCTCGGACTTGGTGCCGACGACGATGTTCACCGGCTTCGGGGATACGGCTGCGACGATCGCCCGCACAGCCGCCGTGTCGGGCGGGAACGGCGCGTACAGGACGTCGGCACCCACCTCGGCGAACGCCGTCAGGCGACGGATCGTGTCGTCGAGGTCCATGCGGCCCTGGAAGAAATTGTCCGTTCGACCGGTGAGCACGATCCGCCCCCGCGCCACACGCGACGCGGCGCTCACCCGGGCCACGGCGTCGTCGAAGTCGCGAATCGGGTTGTCGGGGTCGCCGGACGAGTCCTCGACGCCCACTCCGGCAAGGCCGGTGTCGATGCAGGCGTTCACCGTCGCGGCGACGTCGTCGGGTGTCTCGCCGTAGCCGTCCTCGAAATCACCGTTGATGGGTAGGCCGCTCACGTCGATCAGAAGCCGTGCATGTGCAAGGTGCTCGGCGGCGCTGACCGCGTGTCGCCCGTCGCGTCGGCCCAGAGTGGCGGCGTAAGCGGCCGATGAGGTGGCCAATGCTCCGAAGCCCGCGTGTTTGCAGATCAGCGCCGACAGTCCATCCCAGACATTGGGCATCACAAATGCCCCGGGCCGCTGATGCAGTGCCAGGAACTGTTCATAGTGCTGGGCCTGAGTCATTGTGCCCTCCTGGCGCTGTGGCGGATGTTGCTGCCGAAGCTGTCCCGCTTGTGCGTCATTCTCTCGCGATCAGAGGGTCGCCGTCCGGAAACGGCCGATTGCGAGTCCACGGCGATCACCACGTGCCGGACGACCAAGGCATCACCTTCGCCCGAGCCGCGGAACTGCTCGCCCCGATCATCGACAAATGAGGCGTCCCAGCGGTGATCTGGCACCAGCACAGCTCGCCCGCCGCCCGGCCCGATCCCGAGAGTGGCTACGCGGCAGGCCATGTCGAGTGCCCTCACGGGGTTCGGGTCAGGCAGCTCGGCTCCGGGTTACCGTGGGTGCATGCCCACACCGCACTTCGAGTTGCTGGTGATACCTGACTGCCCGAATCAGCAGATCGCCCACGATCTCCTCGTCGACGTGTTGGGCGAGCTCCACCTGGATGCGACCTCGGTTGCCACCATCGTGCTCGGGTCCGACGACGACATCGCTGCGCACCCCGCATTCGCCGGATCCCCGACCATGACCGTCAACGGGATCGATCCCCTGGCCCCGGACGGCACGGTCGCCGAGTCCCTGACCTGCCGCAGGTACCTGACGGACGCCGGATACGACCGCGTTCCGGGGCGCGAGCAACTCATCACCGCGATTCGACAGTTGCTCGACGAGTCCGCTGAGTGAGCAGGTGCAGATCGACACCGCGCCAATGTCTTCCAGCCAGTGGCTGATTCAGCGGGCGTCGAGCGGGACGAGTTTCAGCGTCGCCGCTGCCGCCTGGTCGCCGACCATCCGGGCAACCGTCGCCTCGCCGTAGCGACCGTATTTCGCACGGTACGCTGCGTCGATATCGGCGCGCAGAGCAGCAGTGCCGGTACCGAGATCCTCGATCTCGACGTCCGCCTCATATCCGTCGACGCGGACGCGTGCTCGGCGCGAGCGCACCGCGCTTCCGAACCACCCCGTCCGGCGTCGGTACCACGTGCGGACGTAAACCTCACCGCCTGTGGCGACCGTCCAGATCGGAACCCAATCTTGCAGCGATCCGTCGGCGCGCTGTGCGGCGATCAGAAGCTCGTCCGTGACGGCGATCCGGTGCAAGTCCTCGGAGGTCCACATCTCACGCATTCTCCTGGTTATCGTCGAGAAATCGCCGGATCAGGGTGAGACACGGTTCGGTGAGGCCGTGGTCGACCGAACCGGTGTCGGTGCTGCCCAGGTAGTCGCCGTGGCCGGCGGGGAGGATGAGGGCGCGCCCATGAGGCGTCAGCTGCGCCATACGCACGGTGTGCTGGGGGAGAACCACATCGTCGTCGCCACTGACGTAGAGGACCGGTTGGGTCACGGTCGCGAGATCGTCGTCATCCCAATCGGTGAATCCACGCATCAGTGAGACATCAAGGTCGAACATGCGTTTCAGGTCAGCGGGGTCGGGATTGATGGCGCCATAGGCCTCGGCCAGCACCGTGGGCATCGAGTCGATCGTCGGGTCGCCGAAGTTGCCCCAGAACCCCTCGATCATGCCGTCGCGCCGGTAGAACCCGGACGCGACGACGACGCGCCTCACGAAGTCGGCGTGGCGCATGGCGAACCGCAGCACGGTCGGTCCACCGTTGCTGAAGCCGATGACGTCGACGCGCGGCACATCGAGTTTCCGCACCACCGCGGCGATGTCGTCGGCGGAGTTCTCGAACGTGTATGGCCGCTCCGAGTGTGGGGTGTGACCATGCCCTTGCAACTCGACGCCGATTACGAGCCGGTCCGTTGACAGCAGCGGGATCGCCGCGCCCCAGTTCGACCCGATCGTGCCGGCACCTCCGTGCACGAGGACCAGCGGTGTCCGGTCGCCGAGTTCGCCATAGGTCTCGTGATACAGCTCGACAGTGCGCATTGGTCCTCCGGTCATCGATCGTCATCTCTTGCCAAGACCGACTTGCCAAATGGGTTCCACTCATCGGTCGTCGGCGATCATTGTCGGCTGTTGATGAAACCCGTGGGTGTCCGAGCGTCTCTGAGATCGGGGCCGCCGCGCTGACCATCATCGGGCCTGGATGACGCCCATCATCCCCAGGTCCTCGTGGTCGAGGATATGGCAGTGGTACACCGTTTTCCCGGGAAACCGGTCGAACGCGATCCGGACCGTGATCGACTGGCGCGCAGGAACGTCGATGACATCGCGGACGTCGACGGCGGTCACGTCCGACCCGCCTTCACGGATCAGCTGCATGGGCCAGATGTGCAGGTGGAACGGGTGATTCATGGGGGACCTGTTGACGATGGTCCACTCTTCGACGGTGCCGGTGCGCACGGCCTGGTCGATCCGTTCGTGATCGAACGCGCGACCGTCGATGACGAATCGCATGCCGCCGCCACCTGCCATGCCACCGCCACCTGCCAGGCCACCGCCTATGCTCAACGTCAACGTGCGGGCAGCATCAGCGGGGCGGTCGCGCAGATCCGGCGGCGCGGTTGACGTCGAATCGGCGACAGCGGACGGCGCGGCTGCGGCATCAGGTACCACCGACAGCACTGTCGATTCGGGGGAGGTGGTGGATTGTCCACTCATCATGCCCATGCCCACCTGGCCGCGGTCGACGGCGGCAGCGATCAGATCGGTCGGCGCCGACGGCACCGTGACGACGAGATCGGCTCGACTGCCGGGTGGCAGCAGCAGCCGATCGGTGGGCACCGGCGCCGGGAGGCGCGCGGAATCCCGGCCGCGCAATCGGGCGCCGAAGTCGGACAGTTGCAGATCCAGGTAACGACTCGAGCAGGAATTGATGAGCAGCAGCCGTTCGTTGCCGCCGGCGCGTGAGTGGAGGGCAGGGGCGATCCGACCGTTGGTCAGCAGGGTCTTGCCCGTGCGCCCGGCCATCCGCTCGGCGCCGGAGACGGTGGCGACGCCGCCGTCGCCGATGGTCACATCGGAGACGACGACGATGCGCGGCGGCGCTGTCGCCCAGTCGTCATCGTCGACGATGATCGCGCCGTACAGCCCGGCGAACAGCTGATCCGCGACGGTGCCGTGATGGTGGGGGTGATACCAGCAGACCGCGGCCGGGTGGTCGTCGGGAAGGTGGATGTCGTAGTCGAAGGTGTCGCCGGGTTCGACGCGAATGAACGGGTTGTCGCTGTTGCCGGCGGCGGACACCACGAGACCGTGGGTGTGGAGATTGGTGGGTCGGTCGAGTCCGTTGTGGAGGTGCACGCGCAGGTGGTCGCCCGGCCGGAGGTGGAGGGTCGGTCCCGGCACGGTGCCGTTGTAGCTGAGCATCCGCACTGTGTCGCCGTCGATCGAGACGTCGGTCTCGGCGATCCGCAACTCCAGGTCGAGGGCGCCATCGGTCGATGACAGCACCGGTGGCTCGCCCCATGCGGCGCCCGAACCGCCGGCCGCCGTGTCCGGCCCCGACGACCGGGTTCCGACCACCAGGCCGGTCGCCCCGGCAGCCACGGCGCCAACCCCGAGCACTCCCAGCGTCAGCGCCTTCCGGCGACTGATCGGCTGGCTCATCGGCCCTGGATGATGCGGAGGCGGGCGGTGAACTCCTCGGTGTCTATCTCTCCGCGCGCATAGCGCTCCTCGAGAATCGTTTGCGCTGGACTCCCGGCGTTCGACGGGGAAAGCGGCTCTGACGCGTTGGCAGACGGCGGGGTGCTGTCACGTCGGACGAGTCGAACCGCGACGTAGACGATCACTGCCAGGCCGACGACAATCAGCGCCATCGACACCCAGCCCATACCGGAACCCATCGCGCCCGTACTTCCCATCATGTGCTGGTTGCCTCCTTTCGGAACGTGGGTATCGGGCCACGCGGCCCATATACCCTAGGGGGTATATGGGCAAGCCTACGCGACACGTGTTTTCCGCCGATACTGCATCGCGGATGCGATGCGCGAAGGCCGACGGCACTGGCGCTGGAGTCGCCGGTCGAGTGACCTACGGCTCTGGCCGTGTCAGGTCTCGAGGGCTGAGATGAAGATATGTCGATTCATATCTTTTCGGAGGACCAGAAGACTCGGATCGAGCACGCCCTGGACACCAAGTCCGTGGCATTCGGAGTGTGGCTGTACCGGCGCACTCGCGGTCGGATCACCTCGCTGTGGCGGCGCCGCGCTATCGTCCTGACCACCACCGGCCGCCGGTCGGGGCGTCCTCGCACCGTTCTGGTGCAGGTCTTCGAGGACGGCGTGGACCTGTTTGTCGTCGCGGCGAACAGCGGGATGGCGACGCCGCCGGGCTGGTACCACAACCTGAGCGCCGACCCGTCGCTCGTCGGCGAGTTGTACGGTCGCCGAATGCGATTGCGTGCCGAACCGCTCTCCGCTGACGAGGCCGTGGACAGATGGCAATGGATCCTCACGATCGCGCCCGACTACGACCGTTACGAACGCAGGCTCGGGCGGGTGCCGCCGATCTTCCGGCTGGTTCCCGACCCGGGGGTGTGACGGCTCGACCGGGCGAGCTTTGGGTCTCGAGAGACCTGGCGAGTGCCGGCGGTCTGCCCCGCTCGCGCAGGCTTCACTTTGGCATGCCGCCGGCGATTGTTTAAGTCCTAGAACCCTCGATGACGCAGATCGGCGGCGATTCGACGTCGAAGCTGGCAGGGTTGGGGGATGACGCGGTCGACCCGAAATGACTTGACACTCGGGTGGCACTCACCGGACGGGAAGGAAAGAAAGGCCATGGCCTACGCGGTAGATTTCACAGACGTCTCGACCATCGGACTCGAATCGTCGCCGGTCGTCGATGCGCTGGCCGGGCTACGGGCCAACGAAGCGCGCTATTTCAAGAACAAGTACAACCACGTGTTCACCGTCGAACCGGCGGATGAGGCGACCTCGACTGTCGACTGGGTACACCGCATCCTCAAGGAGGAGCGTGACCTCGTCATCGGGTCGCGGCCCCTCGAGGCGACTGAGTTCGAGGTCGACGGCATTCGGATGGCGTATGTCTTTTACGAAAGTGGTCTGTCGATCAACGTGATGTACTCGCTCGAGGATGGGGGCAAGCGCGCGGTCGGTTTCAAGTTGTCCGATGGCATGGAGATCCCCGACGAGCTTGCATCGACCTTCAAGTTCGCGCGGCAGAAGTCAAAGCTCGCCGGCACCATCCGAGGTTCCTACTTCGTCATCAAGAACGCCTACTAGATCACCCTCCGGGGAGGCTGGGAGCGAGCGCGGAGGACCGTCACCCTGAGGAGGTTTGGAGCGCCGTCTCGGTGACTGTCACCCTCGGGTCCCTGAGGAGGTCCGGAGCGCCAGCGGAGGACCGTCACCCTCCGGTCCCTGAGGAGGTCCGGAGCGCCAGCGGAGGACCGTCACGAAGGGCCGGCCCCTTCGTGACGCGTCGCTCGTTCCTCGCGAGTCTCCTCAGGGATCGGGTGGTGACGCGTCGCTCGTTCCTCGCGAGTCTCCTCAGGGATCGGGTGGTGACGCGTCGCTCGTTCCTCGCGAGGCTCCTCAGGGATCGGGTGGCATCCACCGACACCCACCAGCGATGCGCGATTCCTACTACGGTTGATGCGGAACCCCGCGGATGGTGGCGTTCTCACACTGAATCGTTTCGGCTGTGCCGGGCGATCCTGATGAAGGAGTGCAGACCGAGTGGATGGCACTGCAGGTAATACCGATCTGACGGCGGAACTCGAGGCACTTGGTCTGCCCGATAGCGTTGAGACCCCGTTGGGGACTTTCGATTTCTTCGACGGGGTGCCAAAGCCGGAAACCACCGCCAAGTTGTACGAGGGCCTGGACTATCTTCGCGGGATCGACGTGTTCCTCAATGCCGTGCCCGGAGCGTCTCTCGTCGCTATGCGCCACGGTCTGCGCAGCATCGGTGTTGACGGGTTGAATGTCCTGGGAATCACCGATCCTCGTGCCAACTCGGGATCGTTGCTGCTCACGGCGAACACGTCGACGGCCTACGGCACCATGTTCCTTGATCTGCGAGATGGGCCCGTGGTCATCGAACCACCGACCAACTCGCTGTGTGTGGTCGACGACTTCTGGTTCAGATACGTCGCCGATATGGGGTTGGCCGGGCCGGACAAAGGTCAGGGTGGGAAGTATCTGTTTCTGCCACCCGGTTACACAGGGGAGGAACCCGAGGGTTACTTCGTCTACCGCAGCAGCACGTTCACGGTGTGGACTGTTCTTCGGGCATTGGACGGCATCGACGCCATCAAGCAGGCACGCGTCTATCTGCTCGCCGACGCCACGGACCCGCCTGCCATGCAGTTCGTGAACATGGCCGAACAGGTCTTCAACACCGTGCACGCCAACGATTTCCACTTCTTCGAGGAGATCAACGAACTGGTTCAGTCCGAACCCGTTGGTTCGATCGATCCGGAACGGGCTGGTCAGCTCGCCGCGATCGGCATCGTTCACGGCCAACCGTTCACGCCTGATGATCGGCTCCGCGCAATCCTCGACGCGGCGGCCAAGACTGCCGCAGGCATGAGTCGCGCGCTGCTCTACTTTCCGCGCGACCGGGCGAACCTTACGTTCGAGGGATCGTCCTGGAAAGACGCATTCGTCGGTGGCAGTTACGAATTCGTCAAGGATCAGGTCCGGCTCCTTGATGCCCGGACCATGTATCACTACACGGCGACGGTCATCACCCCGGCCATGTCGCACGCCCAGGTCGGTGCCGGGTCGGCCTACACCTACACCGCCCAGGATTCGCAGGGCCGCATCCTCGATGGTGCGGCAACATACCGCCTTGTGCTGCCGCCGAATCCGCCGGCCGCCAACTTCTGGTCGGTCGACGTCTACGACACCCAAACCCGGTCACTGCTGCAGACCGACAATCCCTATCCGAGCCTGATGAGCTTGGGCGACACCGTGATGTCAGAACCGGACGGTTCGACCGTTCTCTGGTTCGCGCCGACGGCGCCGGCAGGCAAGGACTCCAACTGGATCCAGACACTCCCCAACAAGAGCTGGTTCACCGTTCTCCGGATCTATGGCCCGCTCGAGCCGTGGTTCGACAAGTCTTGGCAGCCGGGGGAGATCGAGAAGGTTTGATTGCGCTGGCGGAGGTGACTCACCGGCCGAATGCGGTGGTGGTTGCAGCTCGTAATTGAACACATCCAGCCGCAACCTGTTTCGTGTTCGCTGTAGGCGGGGCTGTCTGGTCGACGCCCTGAATATGGGCGCCCACATCGACAGGACGAGATCGCTGGGAGGAATCCGCGCCGTCGTACCGATAGAGTCGAACAGAGTGTCCGGTTCGCGCACTTTGGACCGGGGCATGTGCCGAATAACTGAGGGGAATACATTGAGGCAACTCTCTTACCGTCGTGCCGTTTTCGTCGCCGGACTGTCGGCGGTCACGCTGATCGCCGCAGGTTGCGGTAGCGACGACACGACGGACGACGCCGCGTCGCAGAACTCGTCGGCTGCGGCTTCGGTGTCGGAGTCGACGTCAGAGGCCAGCGAGGATGCACCTTCGGCCACCGTCGAAGAGACGACGCCCGATGCCGACCCCGCCGAAGTGACAATTGTGGGGGAGCGGGACGTTGAGGTGACCCTGACCGGCCCGCTCGCCGTCAAGTACGAGTCGGCGACCGACGCTCAGAAAGATGCCCTCGGCAAGCCGCTGACCGGCGACCACAACGCAGGGATCCGCGAGAGTGGCGTCGTGTTTCAACAGTTCCAGGGCGGCGTGATCATCGCGAAGAACGATGACCCGGGGACGGCGGCATATATCGTCACGTCAGGCAAGATTCGGGATGCCTGGAACACTGAACGTGCCCCGGACGGTACCCCGTCGCTCAGCGGTATGAACGGCTCTCCCGGGCCCCTGGGAGTTCCTACCAGCGACTTGACCACCGAGGGTGATCTGGAGGTGGTGACGTTCGAGAACGGCAAGGTCACCGAGAACACCAAGACCGGAGAGGTGACTGTGATGGTCGACGGCACGGTCGTGCCATCGGGTCTGAAGTAGACCGGTCGATGTGCGCCGCACCGGTGCTCGTGCGCGGCGACGATGAGTGTGGGTTCTGGTTGACGTCAGGCTTCTTGAAGCGCCGGTTGGGCGGGTTCGGCGGCCAGGCGCCGCCTCATCCACCACAGCGACGCGACAAGCGCCAGGATCAGAACGATTGTGGCCGAGATGGAGCCTTCAAGCCCATAATCACCGCCGGTGATGGCGGCCGAATTGTCGCCAGGGGTCAGCGACATGATGGAGGTTGCATGCGATTCGCCGCTCACTGCGACACCGAAGACGTTGCCCTGGAACCAGTTCCATCCCGTGTGGATGCCGATGACGAGCCACAGTCCGCGGTCCGCGACCGCGATGAAGGCCGCGAAAACGGAGAACACCAGTAGGTTGGCGATCACGACAGGTGTCTTCTCACCTGGGTTCAGCAGGTGCAGCGCAGTGAAGACGACTGCGGGAACGGCCACCGCGAGAAACGTCGGCAGCTGGCGCCCCGCTGACTGGAACATGAAGCCGCGGACCACGATCTCCTCGGAACCTGCCTGGAAGAGCCAGGCGAGAACCATGATCAACGCGACGCCGGCGGCGGCTGAGCCCGTCGTCACCCCGTCGGGGTTGTCGCGGACCTCAACCGCGCCGATGGCCAGGGCGATTCCCGCGGTAATGCTGAACATCGCGGCGCCGATGCCCAGTCCCAGGAGCAGGCGCAGGAAACCCGTCATGCCTGAACCCAAGAATCCCAGAGATAGTGGGTTCCGTCGTTCTTTCGCCAGCACCCAGAGCGATAGCGCCACGATGATGAAGACGCCGCCGATCGCCTCGACCACCTGGGCGCCGACCGTCCCGTCCTCGTCGCTGGTGAAGTTCCTGACGATTGGCGCGCCCGCGCCGCTGAGGAAGAGGATCAGTAGGAAGCTCAGGATGATCGATCCCCACCACGAGGTGGGATGCTTCGCGCGCCGAATCTGGCGAAGGTGGAATGACGACCGGATGTCCATCGCAGCGTCCTTTCGAGGGTCGGCCTCCACGACGGCCATCGTCACCGCTCATTCACGGATTGATTCATCTGGACCGTATCAAGGTTCGCGCTGGCTTTCCGCCCGGATTTGCCAAGGAAGCCGCAAATAGTCGGTTCTCGTCTCAGAGGTTGGCGCCTCGGTGGACCGCGTCAGCGTCGTCATATCAAATGTCGTCGTACCTAGCAGGACGTTCGCGAGGCGCGGGGACGTGTCCCGGTGACGACATGCTCGACACGAGAGAACCGCCCGCCCCGCCTCGCCTCATGCGGTCCGCACCCTCGCGATCTCTGACCTCGCGAAAACTACTTCCTCACTTTCGGCCGCACCCGATTTGGCGATCTCGTCGGCGAGGTCCGTGGCGGCGACGAACACACTCTCCGCCTGCTTCCGGGACATGTCGTTGTCCTTGGACTTGATGTAGGCACGACGCTGCTTGCGCTTCCCAGTGAGCGCGGCCAGCTCTTCGACGGTGATCACTCCTGTGTCGACCTCGGGTGCGAGAGCGTCGCGTAGCCAGCCGCGCTCGCGCCCGACCGTCCAGCGGAAGGCCAGCCAGATCAAGCAGAATTCGATGACGAACAGACCAAGGAGGGACCTCGGTAAATCCGAGGCGGAGGGCGATCGCGTCGAAGCACCCGTGGGCGACCACCGCAGTGACAACGAGAACGAGTCCACGCGTCACATTCCGCGGTTCACTCGGCGTGCCGATCAGATAGACGAGGCCGCCACATACCACGGCGGAGAACAATACGTGCGAGAACAGACCGTTCATGATGCCGCGGCCGAAAACGGTACCGATCACACCGCTGATGTTGGCGCTGCTGAAGGCGGTCTCGGCCGCGCCGAGTGCGTAGTGGACATTCTCCAGCACCTGAAAAACCGAGACCGATGAACGCGCCGAGGATCAGACCGTCGAATGCGGAGCGAACAGCGTGACGGGCAAGGACCAGTATCAGCGCGAAGCCGATGCCCTTGGCGCTCTCCTCGACGAACGGAGCCGCCAGCGGCGGCCCCAGTTGAGGGCGAATTCGTGGGAGATCAACGTTGCGTAGAGGTCGATCAGCGCATTGTTGCCGTGCACGGCGATCGCCCATGTAGCGGCGAAGCCACCCCAGATGAACCCCCACACAGCGAGTTTCGGCGACTCGCGCTCGTATGATTGCTGCATATTCACCGACCGCGCGTGTATCACCGGTGATACACTGGTGGCATGACCGAGGTGGTGAGTGTCAGAGATCTGCGTAACCACGGTGGCGAGGTGTTACGCAGAGTCGAGCGGGGTGAGCGAATCGTGGTCACGCGCGATGGCGAGCCAGTGGCCGAACTCCGGTCTCTGCCCAGAAAGAGTGCGAGCGCGGCGGAGTTGATTCGCCGGCGCGCCCATCTTCCGCAGATCGACCCGGACGTCCTGCGCTCTGACATCGACAGCGTGTTGGATTCGTCCCTATGACGGGGTCGGTCGGTACGACGCGAGGGGTGCTTGACACCTCAACCGTGATTCTGCTCGGCAGACTGGCCGATCCCGACGAGCTGCCCGAGGAGTCGGTGATCAGTGCGATCACCCTTGCGGAGCTTTCAGTGGGCCCGCACGTCGCGCGAACCGATCACGAGCGAAGTGCCCGACAACAGCACGTCCAGCAGGCGGAAGCGGATTTCGAGGTGCTGGCATTCACTGCCGAGAGTGCGCGAGCTTTCGGCGGTGTCGCGGCCGCATTACGCTCATCAGGGCGAAAGCCCAGAGCGCGCGCATATGACGCATTGATCGCTGCCAGTGCCATCGCGAACGGTATTCCGCTGTACACCTGCAACCCAAGCGAGTTTGTTGGCATACCCCAATTGGATCTACGTTCGGTGACGCATCCAGACGCTGGAGCCTGAGGGTCGGATCTCTTCACTTGGTTCGGTTGATCCACAGCGACTCGGAGCGAGTGCGGGTTACCTGACCCATGAAGAATTGAGACGCGTCGACGCTGCGCTCCGCGTGGTTCTCGTGCGGTAGTAACGAAAGTGCCGTACCGCTGTCTGGCGACAACACGCCTGAGACAAGTGGCAGGTAGTTGAGACTAGCCGGGAACTGATGGCGCCGATGGGTGTCAGCGGCAAAGTGATGTCCACGAATCACGTTGCGCAGCAACGTAATATGTAAAGAAAACTGGTAACGCTGCGTATTCGATTGCTGCATATCCATCTCGGGGCTGCGCACGCTGGCCGGTCCGGAGCGTTACCTGTAACTTATACGGGCATGGCAGTGAGGGGCAGGGTCGGCGAGTACCGGCGTCGGATGCGTGAGCGCGGTTTGCGACCGTTGCAGGTCTGGGTTCCTGACGTACGCACGCCAGAGTTTGCCGCGCAAGCCCACAAGCAGTCGGTTCTCGTGGCAGAGGCCGAGGCCGACGGGGATGGGCAGGATTTCGTCGAGGCTGTCGCCGCGCCTTGGGGAGACGAAGCATGATTCGCGGCGAAATCTGGACCGTTGCGGGTGGCGTGTACGCGTCCAATCCGCGGCCGGCCGTCAGCGTCTAGGATGACCTTCTCGATTCAGCTCCGTCGGTGGTGGTGCGCCGATGACGAGCCAGCTCATCGATGCGGCCCTTGTTGCGGATTCGCATCCCGGGTGATCGCGATGCGATCTCGGGCCTCGAACGGGACAGTGACGTGACGGTTGACAAGCTAACCGCGCTACGACGGTCGAATGTTCAGACGCGTGTCGGCCGCCTGACGTCCGAACAGCTCATTGAGTCGAACGCTCGTTGATGGCGTTTCTGGGACTTGCGCGATGACGTCATGCGCAGTGGCGTACCGCGGCGGGTTGGGTGGTGGGGCGCTTGAGTTCCGTTGCTGCGCAATGCGATATGCAGTGCATTACTGGATACCGTCAATATCGAGTTGATCATGTTCCCTGCAGCAGGGTTGAGGTTGTTAGCTTCCGGTGACGGTTCGGGATGTCGGCGCCTAGCGTGTCCTGATAGCATTGATTTCACTGCAATCATATGGACAGGTGCGAAATGGCGAGCTTGACGATTCGGGATCTCGATGACGATCTGAAGGTGGCCCTGCGGATGCGTGCTGCCAGCCACGGGCGATCGATGGAGGCTGAGGTCCGAACAATATTGCGTGAAGTTCTCGCACCGACGATTGACGACGTCGGTATGGGCACGCGGATTCGTCGGCGATTTGCCGGATCTGACGCGGATGTAGTCGAACCTCCATTACGGACTGATGCTCCGCGGGCGGCCGAGCTTTGATGATCATTCTCGACACCAATGTGGTGTCGGAACTGATGCGCGCTGATCCCGATGAGCGCGTTCTGGAGCGTGTGGATGGCTGGCCGTCCGCTGACATCGCAATTACGGCGATCTCGGCCGCAGAGTTGAGGTACGGCGTCGAGCGGTTACCGAAAGGGCGCCGACAAACGGATCTACGTTCTCGAGTACAAGGGCTCCTTGAAGATGATTTTCGCGGGCGAGTCATTCCATTCGACGCGCCCGCTGCGGTGATGTATGCGGAGATGGTCGTCGCGCGAGAGCGCCTCGGAAAACCGGTCGGCATGGCTGACGCGCAAATCGCAGCGATCTGCGGTCGACTCGGCGCCCAGCTCGCCACCCGCAACGTCGATGATTTCATGGATCTCGGAATCGCATTGATCAATCCCTGGGAGTAGGTGCCCTAACGAGGTGGGTCGCGATCCACTAATCGAAAAGCAATGCACCACCAACGATCCGCTTATTTTCACCGCCGCGTTAAGAATCCAGAAAAGCCCTCGACTTTGAATTTCAGGACTTTCGATTAGATGGATCGCGGCCAATTGGCTCGTTGGCCACTACCGGATGAATGGAGAATGCTTTGTCAAATGAATCTTCTCAGCGGGTGTTGATTCTCCGAGCTGTGATCACCGCTGTTGAGAACCGTCGGGACGTCCTCGATCTGGTGGCCACCGAGGGACTGAGCGAAGACATGGTCGCCGAGGCGCTTAAGGATCGGTACGGGTTTGATGATCTCCAAGCGCAATCGGTGCTCGCTCTTCAGCTCCGCAACTTCACCGCGGCGATAACGGCGTTGCTAGCGAAAGAGTTGGACGAGCTCGAGTCAGATTAGGGAATTGTTGCCGTCGTCGCCATTGCATGCTCGAGTCAACCTCGGCAGTCGTTGCGGCCCTCTGCGCGAGCGGGTGTCGTCGGATGACAACGGATCTGGGAGTGGTGATAGCCACTTGGGAGTTACCGACCTGCGACGATCGACTCGTACGCGAGCCAATGGGTGGCGTGCGGAAGTCTGGTCGTGATTCATCTGACGCAATATGCCGTGGTCTACCGGTAACCCGGCATATTCGATCGCTGCATATTCGGTTGTCCACCCGCAGCTCGAGCAACTCGCGAGCCTGTAGCGCCGATGCCGGGGGACCGGCGCCAAGGTCGGCAGGCCGGTCACTCTGCACGAGCCGTCAGGAGCTGCGCGTGGCCGCATCGGTGATGTAGCGACGTTCCGATTTTGAATCTGGTGCTACACTCGCTACATGGTGCCGGATTACGATATCGCCGAGTTGGTCGACTGGCTGGCGGTCCATGGTGTAACCCGATCAGAGCTCGTCGGGGCGCTTCAGCTTCTCAGCCTTTCCAAAAGTGCCGCAGGCCGATACGAGTCAACCGGCTCCGCTTCCTACGATGTGTCGGTAACACGGTTGCGCAATGCGCTCGTCCACGGACGACCAGAGGTCAACGTCGGCGAGTTCGTTGAGTTGTTCAACGCTGTTCGCGAACTGCAAGCTGAGCACGTTGAAGCGTCCCGTGAAGAACTTCTTCGGGCGCTGATGGGCCACGGCGTCAACCTGACGCCTGCTGCGTCACTTTCGCAGTCGAGGCGTTTGGCGACACACCGCAACGAGCTGCTCGCGACGCCCTTCCACACCTACGTCTCGCTCAGCGAGCAGCGCAACTCGCCAGAATCCAGCGCCAGAACGTGGGTGGCGCGGCGCCGCCGAGCGCACGAACTGTTCACCGTCGATCTTCATGGGAGGACATTGATACCTGCGTTCCAATTCGATGAGAACGGCGAGCTGCGCCCAGAGTTGGCACCGATCCTGGCAGCGCTCGCGCAGGGGGGAGTGCGGGAGTGGTCCTTGTGGTCGTGGCTCACGAGCCCGACGAGCTTTCTCTCAGGCGAGATACCAGAGAGCATCGCATCGACTGATCCGGCACGCGCGCTGCGAGCGGCCGACCGCTTCGCCGCGGGCGCGGCCGCCTAGAAGTTGAGGTCCACATGACCGCGACACCACCGTCGCAGGATTTGGTGTGCCCTCATCCGGCTGGCTGTACCGTCGCCGCGGAGCTGCCCGCGTTGAGTACGGTGACCCTCAATAAAGGCCGCCTGCTTTATCGCGTTTACGACGGAAAATGGGGCTATGACGAGTTCAATCCAGGCTGGGGCGATACTCGTTTCGCTCCGGTAGACGATCCCACTACTGCAAAGCGTTTGCCAAGTATGTATCTGGGAGAATCACCAACGGGAGTGCTGCTCGAGTCAGTCTTCCATGACGTGCACGAACTGGGCAGCATGATCGCCTACGACACACAACTGCACGAAAAGCTCTTGGCACACATCGAGGTTCCGACTGATGCCAGGCTGGGCGACCTTCGCGATCCGGAACTTGCCCGGCTCGGCCTCGATCGCAGTCAAGTGATCACGAGTCCTGCCGAGCATTACCCGTGCACCAGACGGCTGGGAATCGCGGCCCTAGCGCAACGGCATGATTCACCGCTGCAAGGACTGATCTGGCATTCTCGTCAGGCTGAGTTGACCGGGAAGCCGCCTGAAGAAGTGATCATTCTGTTCGGCGCAAGGTATCCGTCGAAGCGAGGTTCCTGGAAGAGATCTGGACCTGGCTCACAGAATCTCTACGAAGGGCCAGGGCGGCTACTCGTGGACGAGATCGCCGAAGAACTGCGAGCGCTGATCGAGACTGATAAGGCGTAGCTTGGGTCTGGGGTATGGCGCTTGCATGACAACACGCCGGCTTTTGCAGGTGGAGTGGCGTTGCGGTGCAGCGCAATATGCAGTGATTTACGGGTAACCCATGCATATTCGATTGCTGCATATTCGCAGTCGACGCATAGCCGGGCCACTCCGTAGCGTTACATGTAACATGAGCTCATGGCTGTGAGGGACAGGGTGGGTGAGTATCGACGCCGGATGCGTGAGCGCGGTTTGCGCCCGTTGCAGGTTTGGGTCCCTGACGTGCGCACGCCCGAGTTTGCCGCGCAAGCCCACATGCAGTCGCTTCTCGTCGCGCAGGCCGATGGCGATGGGGACGCGCAGGATTTCGTCGAGGCCGTTGCGGTGCCATGGGATGACGAGACGTGATTCGCGGTGAGATCTGGACAGTGGCGGGCGGTGTGTATGCGTCCAAGCCGCGGCCTGTGGTCATCGTCCAGGATGACCTTTTCGATTCAACTCTGTCGGTGGTGGTTGCGCCGATGACGAGCCGGCTTGTCGATGCGCCGTTGATGCGGATACGCATCCGAGGCGACGGGGACGCGATCTCGGGTCTCGAGCGGGACAGTGACGTGATGGTTGACAAGCTGACCGCGGTCCGACGGTCGAACGTGCTGACGCGTGTTGGCCGGCTGACGTCCGAACAGCTGGTGGAAGTTGAACGCTCGCTGATGGCGTTCCTGGGGCTCGCGCAATGATGTGATAACCAAGCGGCAGCGCAACTTCGGGAGTAGTGGTGGTGGTCCTGTGCTTGGATCTTCTTGCACTGCTACCCATCTGCAGGCTATTGGTGGTAACGCTGCATGTTCAATTGCTGCATATTCAATCACTCGAACCGGGGCGCGCAGTCTGGCTAACTGGTAGCTTCGCGCGGGAGCAAGCCTAGGCGTCGGAAGTGGTGCGGCGTGGCGAATGAACGAGCGGGGTGCTGACCGGTCAGATAGGCCGCTTCGCTGTGCCGTACGACTCCGGTTCGCGGGAATCTCCCGCGTGACGCTTGGGCGACTCCATGCGATCGAAGTCAACTATAGTTGTGTTACTCTAACTTTAGTTGCAATCTCAGGAGGTGTCGGGCGTGCAATTGAACAAGCCATTCGCCACGGTAACGCCGACCCTGGACGGAGACGTACTCGCGGTGTTGGCGTCCGCAGACGCCACGTTCACGATCAGCCAGGTCCATCGCATTCTCACCACGGCGTCGGCTGAGGGCATCCGCAAGGTCCTCAACCGACTCGCCATTCAGGGCGTGGTGTTGCACGACCAGGTGGGTAGGACGAATACCTATCGACTCAACACTGAACACCTCGCCGCTGAGCCGATCATGGCGTTGGCACGTCTGAACTCCGCGTTTCTGAACCGTCTCGAAGAGCACCTACGAGAGTGGGGTAAGACACTGCGGTACGCTGCGGTTTTCGGGTCGGCGGCGACGGGGCATATGCGGCGAGACAGCGACATTGACCTGATCCTGGTGCGCGCCGGGGACTGGGGCCGCGAGGGCGACGACGTGTGGGGGCATCGGGTGACCGAGGTTGCCCGGCTCATCACAGCGTGGACCGGCAACGACGGCCGCATAGTCGAGTACGCTGCGGACGAATTCCGCGCCGCGGCTGCCGCGGGTGAACCTCTGCTTCGTGACGTGGCGAAGCAAGGCCTCACCGTTGCGGGTACGCGGTCCTGGTTCAACGCGCAGCTGCGCCCCGCGTCGGGGAGGTTCTGATGGCGTCGCAGCGCGACTGTGACTCCGCGGTCATCGCAGGGCGGATGTCGAAGGCGAACGAGTTCTTGGATGCCGCTGACCATCTCGGGGAGGAGATGCCCAACGCCGCTGGGGACTTGTACGTCGACGCTGGCATCGCAGCCTCAGACGTTATCTGCTGTGTTCGCCTTGGTGTGCATTCCAATACCGGCAACCACGCCGAGGCTGCAGCCCTCCTGAAGCGTGCAGACAGCGGATCCGAGCGACACCTGAACACGCTGTTGAACCTGAAGAATAAGGCAGCGTACACGCATCAGGACCTAACCTTCGCGGAGCTAAAGCGGATGATCCGCGCAGCGCAGCACCTGGTTGAGTCGGCCAAACTGGCAGTAGCCGCTCGCGGATAGCGCACACGCCGGCTCATTGAGTTCGGAGTCTCAGATCTGTGTCATCGAGTCTCAAACTTGGGTGTCAAAGTCTCATCTACCTTGTCATCCGACAACGGTCCGCTGCTGAATAGTGTTGCGGGCAGCGTGATATCCAGAGCTTTACTTGACATAATGTATCTTATCGGCGGCAAACTAGGACGAGTTCAAACAGATGAGAGGACTCGTCCTGGCGGATCTCGAGCGAAACTGCTGGCTGCAACGAATCTGCCGGATCTTCTGTCCGGCTTACTGTTCGGAATATGTATCCGCGATACTGACCTTGCCGGGCGCCTCTCTCATGCTACAGCCGGCGGCGCCCGGGCGGGAGTTACGTCACAGTGACGAATATAGATGCGCTTACTCCGTACTGGTGATTCCCGCACAGTCTTTGGCGGCGCCGACCGCATCGCAGCAACCAGACTTATCCTTCGCGCAACTCGTGTGCGTTCGGCCCACTAGAGTCAAATCACAATCGCGGGTGTCGACCGACATCGATGCCATTGGCAGCTGCGAAGCATTGTGCGTGCACGTCCTCGTCGCACGCTCGAGGAAGTGAGTGCGGAATGGAGAATCGCCAGCCTGTGCCTGGCCGGCAGAGTTACCCCGGACACGGCGCTCGATTCGATGTCGATGACGCATCGATCACCAAAGTCAGCGGCTCCGTCACCGCAACAGCTTTCGGACACGGTACGAGCGTTCCGCTGACCAATGTCACCGGACTCCGCTACAAGCCCGCCTCATTTCTCGTCAATGGTTACCTTCAGGTGCTCACTGCCGAGTCACCCGATGCCAAGCCCACCGCAAGTGATCCCGCGACAGTGCTGTTCACCCGTAAGAAGCAACCGCACTTCGAGCAGCTACGTGATTGGCTTTCCACTGTTGTGCGAATCAACCGTTCCCAGCTCTGGAATCGATCTGATCATCCAACTGCTACACCTTCTCCGCTCGCGCCGTCGGACATAGAGACGTCCACTGCCACGCAGCCACTTGGCCACAACCCCGCGGACGCCGACCCGGTTGGCGACGCGCGCGACTCCAGGCACCAACAGCCTCCCAGCGACGTAACTCACCAGACTCAGCCCCTGTCACGGTCGGCAACAGCCGACCCCGGTTCCCACGGACCATCACAGGTGTCGCCGGCTGGTGCCACAGCGCCCTCACGCGAGGTCGCGGCGCGTACCGACGAGCGCACCCCGCACTCGAAGCGACCGTCGGCATCTCGCAGCTCGGCGCCCTCTCTACCCGTTCAAGACCTTGAAGTAGTGGGAGAAAGCTACTACGCGCCGGCCTTCGCCAAGCTGTTCGCGACGGACGGCAAACCGTTGGGTGGGCAAATCTGGCGGGACGCCGAACTCGTTGCCGAACCCAACAACCCACACGATCGCCATGCGGTTGCGGTCCGCATTGGCGGACACATCGTCGGGTACATTCCGGCCGAACTGGCGCCCAACATTCAGCCGAAGATCCTTCGCGCCAACAAGAACCGCCACAGCGTCGCTGTACCCGCCCGAGTCTGGGCAAGATGTGAAGACCGCGAATGGTGGGCACGCGTCACTCTCGACCCGACCGAGCAACGCGAACCTGATTGGCGTTACGTCGACCGCGCAGCCTGGCCAGGACGCGTCAGCCCTGACCGCACAGAGCGCCTCAGCGACAGTGGACTCTGGCGCCAGATCGAAGCCAGAGACACGGCCAAACTCGTCGAAGGCCGTGATTTCGAGACCCTCCGCCCCGACATCGCTCAAGCACGCGCCGAAGGTGACACCACACTGGCCCTATCGCTTCTCGAGAAGTGCATCGCGGCGGCTGAAAAGAGCGCGGCGATCGTCTTCTCACGACCCACATTGTGGCCAACCGAGCAAGCCGCCATCATCCACCGCTCCCTCAAGAACTACGACGCAGAAGTCGCTGTCCTCGAAAGATTCCTCGCCGCAGACCCCGACCACTGCGGCACAAAGGGCGTACAAACCCGCCTAGCACGGGCGCGTCAACTCGCCGGCAAACCCACCGTAGGACAGCCACCGCGTCCGACAACGGTTGTCGACAACACACACAGTTCTCCGACCGTCCTTCACAACCCTCTACCCGGTGCTGATGTGATGATCCCCCAGCCAGCTGAACTGGCCCATGAGAAGAACTTCATGGACACCATTCGCACGGTGCTCGATTCAGCTCACGTGCCACCAGGCGAAGCACTCCACACATTCGCGATCGTCCGAGAACTCCCCCATGCGCCCCGAGGTCGGGGACTCATTGCGACCTACATCGACCACCACCTCGTCGGTTACGTCGGATCGCTGGAATCCGACATCGTTCGCGATGTCATCCGCCGCGACGAATACTCGGGTCGAGACTGCCGAGTCCGATGCCGCGTATTCCTGTCGAACGGCACGCGGCCACACGCGCGCATCACACTCGGGCCCTACGAACAGGTCATCGCCCACCAAGACGAAACCGAAGCCGCCGCGCGGGCTCGCCAAGCAGCCGATGAACAAGCTCAACTCCGACTCAACCGCCTCGCCGCAGGTGGACGTGAGGCTGCTGACCAACGCCGGCGCCTGGTGCGAGACAAAGACTTTACGGAATGGGTCGAGACCATCAATGACTTCAAACGCGCCAAACGCTTCGACGACGCGTTGAACCTGGTCCTCGAATGCATCGACGCCGCCGAACGCGATGCCCAACACCACGGTTACGCCCCACCACCCTGGTACACAGAACAAGCGGCCATCCTCTATCGCAAAGCCGGCGACATCCACGCTGAGGTCGCCATCCTCGAGCGGTATCAGGCAACATGTCCACGCGGACTGTCATCAACTCGGATCGCTGAAAGACTCGTCAAAGCCCGGATACAGCTGTGACCATGCGGCTTTGGTGGGCCGGTCGTCAGAAGCGAACTACGCCGAGCCGCTCGGTGCTACGCAACTAGTTGACAGAAAGTGAGATTATCGGCCTCACCGGAATCTGCCGGATCTCCGACGGCCCGGACGGCGTGGCCACCACGCTCGATGAACTCGAGTTGGTTGTCAAGGTCGGCAAATCACAGTGCTGGTGCGCGAACTGTGCAGCCAATGAATCACGGAGTGGCCGTGGAGCAGCCGCGATCACTGGTTGCTCGACATGAGACGAAGATGAAGTCCAAGCGCCCGTCGACGTCGTTTGCGATTCTCGAAGGTCGTGCGGCCCTCGGTGGAACCTGGGACCTGTTCAAATACCCGGGCATCCGGTCCGACTCGGACATGCCGTCGTTCGGTTTCGGCTTCAAGCCGTGGACGCACAAGCAGTCGATCGCCGACGCGCACGTCATCCTCGACTACCTGAACGAGGCTGTCGACGAGAACGGCATTCGTGCCCATATCCGGTACAACACGAAGGTTGACGGCGCCGACTTCGATACCCGGACCGGCCGATGGACGATCCGTACCACCGACGCGGAATCCGGCGAACCCACCACGTACACAGCGCGATTCGTCTACTCCGGAACCGGGTACTACAACTACGAGGCCGGCTACACGCCCGAATTCCCGGGACGCGAGAGGTTCACGGGTCAGGTCATCCACCCGCAGCAGTGGCCCGAAGATCTCGATTACACCGGCAAGAAGGTGGTGGTCATCGGTAGCGGCGCGACCGCAGTGACGCTGATTCCGGCCATGGCCGACAAGGCCGCCCGCGTCACCATGCTCCAGCGGTCCCCGAGCTACGTGTTGTCGCTGCCCGGCGAGGACGCAATCGCGAACACACTGAACAAGCTGATCGGACCCGATCGCGCCTACGGGATCATCCGACGGAAGAACATCACGCTGAACCGGGGCATCTTCAAGGCGAGCAAGCGCGCCCCGAAGCTCATCCGCAATCTGCTGATGTCCGACGCCAAGCGTCGGCTCCCCAAGGGCTACGACGTCGATACCCACTTCAACCCGAGCTACAACCCGTGGGATCAGCGTCTGTGCATGGTGCCCAATGGCGACTTGTTCTCCGCGATCTCGTCGGGCAAGGCGTCCGTGGTCACCGACCACATCGAGTCCTTCACCGAAACAGGCATTGCGTTGACGTCGGGCCAGCACCTGGACGCCGACATCATCGTGACGGCAACAGGTCTGGACTTGCTGCCACTCGGCGGCATCGACCTGAGTGTCGACGGGGATCCAATCGACGTCGCGAATACGGTCGTCTACAAGTCCATGATGCTCAGCGGTGTGCCCAACTACGCGTTCGCCATCGGATACACCAATATTGCCTGGACGTTGAAGGTCGACCTTGTCTGCACCCACATGGTCAGGCTGCTCAACTACATGGACGAGCACGGGCAGAACGTCGTCACTCCGGTCCTGCCCGATCCGACGATGGAATGCACTCCCCTGCTCGACATGAGCTCGGGCTACGTGCAGCGCCGGATCGGCGCCTTCCCCAAGGCGGGCACCACGGGACCGTGGACGGTCAAGATGGCCTACGAGGACGACGTCGAGCGCCTCGAACACGGCCCCGTCGACGACCCCGCATTGAAGTTCGAGTCGATCACCCCCGAGTTCGCGACGGTCGGGTGATGACATCACACCAGACCGATGACGTGACGTTCACCAGCCACGGTGTGCAATGCGTCGCCTGGCATGCGCGCGCCACCTCGGATGATCTCGTACGCAACAGATTACGGCCGTGCATCGTGATCGCGCACGGATTCGGCGGCACCCGCGACACCGCGCTGATGGACTTCGCCGACGGGTTCGCGGCCGCCGGAATCGACTCCTTCGTCTTCGACTACCGCACCTTCGGCGAGTCCGAGGGGGCCCCCCGTCAGGTCGTCTCCGTCCGCATGCAGCGCCAGGACTACCGCGCAGCCATCGATGCCGCCCGGCGGATGCCAGGCGTCGATCCCGATCGGATTGCACTCTGGGGTACGTCGTACTCGGGCGGCCACGTGATGGCCGTCGCGGCGGAGGATCCGCGGATCGCGGCAGTCGCGGCGCTGGTGCCCGCACCTGATGGGTTGGCGGCGGTTCTGCAGATCGCCCGGAACGCGGGACCGATCGCACCGATGAAACTGGTGGCGCACGGCTTGCGTGACGCCATCACGACTGTGACCGGCGCCGAGCCGCACCGCATTCCGCTCGCCGCGAAGCCGGGATCGGTGGCGATCATGGCCACTTCGGGCACCATGGAAGCATACGAATCGATCGCCGGTCCGACGTGGCGAAATGAGGTGTGCGCCCGGACGGCGCTCGAGGTCGCATTCAACCGGCCGATCACAAAGGCGTCGAAAATCAAGTGCCCGATGCTCGTTCAGATCGGCAGCGACGATCTGGTGGCTCCGCCGCATGCAGCACGGAAGTCAGCGCGGCGTGCCGGTGGTCCGACCACGGTGCTGGAGTACCCGGTCGACCACTTCGACATATACGCCGGCCCATGGCAGGCCATGGTGCTCGCCGACGAGGTCGACTTCCTCGTGCGGGTCCTGGCCTGAGAGGTTGCTCGAGAACACGGCCCGGGGTTGAGCGCCTTGGGTGAGCGCCCGCTGGATCCGTTGGTGGCGACGTTCGAGATACCTTCTGTGCCGCCGACCCGCACATGCCCATCGTCGCGTCCTGTGGGCTTCACATTGCGTATGGAATCAGGACCACACCGCATCAACCCGTGACATCGACGGCCAACTGGTAGCCGACCCCGCGAACGGTATCGATTGTCTTGGCGCCGAATGTTCATCGATGCGACGCCGCAGTCGCTGACTTGTGCCTCGACGACGTTCTCGTCACCCCGGTGGTTGATGTCTTTCACCGAGACCAGAATCCAGGTCACCCTCGCCCGATCGGTCGCCGTTGACAGTCTCAAGCCAGCATGGCGTCGACCACAGCCGGACTCAGAACGTGGTCGAGAATCAGTGCCGCACAACCGACGATGCCGGCCTGCGCGCCATGGGTCGAGGGCAGGATCTGCAGTTCACGGGTCGCCAGGGCGGTGGCGTTGGCGTAGACGGTCTCCCGTAATCCAGCTACGAGGATGTCGTAGGCCTTGGCCATGTCTCCTGCCAGCACCAGGGCCGCGGGGTTGAGCAGATTGACGGCGCCGCCGAGTACTTCGCCGATGTGGCGCCCGCTTTCACGGATGAGTTGGCGTGCTTGAGGATCACCGGCCAGCGCGAGGTCGACGAGTTCACGGATGTGCGCGATGTCGCGGTCTTGTTCGCGCATCGCGCGCACCAAAGCCCAGCCGGAGGCAACGGTTTCCAGGCAACCCGTGTCACCGCATCGGCACACCTTTCCGGCGGCCTCCGGAATCTTGGTGTGGCCGAACTGTCCTGCGCCTCCAACTGCTCCGCGCTGCAGCACTCCGCCGGCCACGATGCCGGCGCCCAAACCGGTGGAGGCTTTGACGAGCACCATGTCGTCGAACCGGTCGTGTTGTCCGCGTCGTTCTGAGAGCACGATGACGTTGGCATCGGTGTCGAGCCGCACCGGGGCGGTGGTGAGCGACTGCAGGTAGGGCGGCAGGGGCACACCATCCCATCCACTCATCGCCGGCGAATCGAGACTGCATCCTCGGGCACTGTCGGCACTGCCCGGGATGCTGAGACCGACACCACGGATCTCGTCGAGTCGCCGACCGGTGTCCTCAAGGAGCACCTCGAGGCGCTTGACGATGTCGGGCATCAGTTCGTCTGGGCCGGTACCGATTTCTTGGTCGATGTCGACGGACGTCAGTACCTGACCCGACAGATTGCAGATGGCGAGCTGGGTTCGACTACGACCGATCGCGGCCGCCAGCACGACGCCGGCATCGGCGTTGAAGGTCAGCCGCGACGGCGGGCGCCCCCCGGTGGACTCGGTGTCGGGGAGTTCGAGCACGAGTCCGGACGCTTCCAGTGCCGACAGCCGCGCAGCAACCGCTGTTCGGGACAGCCCGGTCACCCGGGTGATGTCGCTGCGGGTCGCCACGAGACCGTCGCGGATCAGTGCGAGCACGTCGCCGACGGTCGCTGTCGCTTTTGTCGAGCGTGACATGCGCATATGTGTCATTCAACCAAATAGGACGCAGTTCGGCATAGGCTCCGAAACTACTTTTGCACGCGCAAAGTCATAAGATCGGTTGCAAGAATGCCGAACTGTCCGTAGCGTTCGACACGCAAGCCCCCGACAACTTCAGGAGAAAGACCTATGTCGAGTGCTAATCCCGTCGCACCATGCGACTTCGTTGTCTTCGGCGGAACCGGTGACCTAGCCGTCCGCAAACTCCTCCCCGCGCTTTACCTGCGCGACCGCGACGGCCAGCTACCTGACGAAACACGCATCATCGCGACGTCGCGGGCCGGGCTCGACCACGTCGGCTACCGCGACAAAGTACGGGGGGAGCTGGGCCGTTTCGTCGACGCAGAAGCGCTGGACTCCCAAACACTTGATCGATTTCTCGCGCGATTGCACTATGCGAGCGTCGATGCCGCCGCCCCTGACGACTGGGATCAGCTCCTCGCGCTGCTGAACCAGCCCACGGACAGGGGGCGGGTCTACTACCTGGCCTGCGCGCCGAACCTGTTCGGTCCGATCTCCCAGCATCTGGAAGCACACGGCCTCGTCGACGAGACCTGCCGAGTGGTCCTGGAAAAGCCCATCGGCCACGACCTGACCTCCGCCCGTGCCATCAACGATGCGGTGGGTTCGGTCTTCGACGAATCCCAGATCTTCCGGATCGACCACTACCTCGGCAAAGAGAGCGTGCAGAACCTGCTCGTCACCCGATTCGCCAACACGTTCCTCGAGCCACTGTGGAACTCCAGTTGGATCGACCACGTCCAGATCACCGTGGCCGAGTCCCTCGGGGTGGGCAGCCGCGCCGGGTACTACGACCAATCCGGCGCCCTGCGCGACATGGTGCAGAATCACCTGCTCCAGGTGCTGTGTCTGGTGGCGATGGAACCGCCCACCTGCGTCGATCGTGAAACCGTCCGCGACGAGAAACTCAAAGTTCTCCAGGCGTTGAAACCGTTGAGCCCCAACGATGTCAACACCCTCGCCGTCGCCGGACAATATGTCGCCGGATTGGTCGACGGGAAGGCCGTACCCGGCTACCGCGACGACGCCGACAACCCCGACAGCCTCACCGAGACCTTCGCCGCGGTGAAAGCCGAAGTGCGCAACTGGCGTTGGTCCGGAGTGCCCTTCTACCTGCGTACCGGTAAACGGATGGAGAACCGCAGCTCTGAAGTCGTCATCCAGTTCAAGCCGGTGCCGCACCCGATGTTCCCCGGCAGCGACGGCGACGCCGAACCCAACAAGCTGGTCATCCAGCTGCAGCCGGAAGAAGGCATGCGCCTGTTCATGACGGCCAAAGAGCCGGGCCCCGGCGGCATCCGGCTCAAGCCGGTGTCGCTGGACCTCAACTACGTCGACGCTTTCCAGCGCCGCTCCCCGGACGCCTACGAAAGGCTGCTGATGGACGTGGTGCGTGGCGATCCGACCCTGTTCATGCGCCGTGATGAGGTCGAGGCGGCCTGGGCGTGGGTCGAACCGATTCTGGTGGCGTGGCAAGCGCAGGAGCGCGGACCACGCCGCTACCCCGCGGGCACCAACGGCCCCGTCGAGGCGATCACACTGCTGGAACGAGACGGCCGCACCTGGCACGGGGGAGCAGCCCTGTGACCACTATCAATCCGACCCTGGACACTGTCACCGATCGCATCAGGACCCGCAGCGCCGATTCTCGCGCCACCTACCTGCGCCACATCCGCGAGGCGGCCGACCGCGGCCCGGCGCGCGGTCGGCTGGCGTGTGCCAATCTCGCCCACGGCTTCGCCGCCAACGGCGCCCGGGACAAGGTGGCTCTACGGGAACTGGTCAAACCGAACGTCGCGATCGTGTCGTCCTACAACGACATGCTCTCCGCACACGCACCGTTCGAAACCTTTCCCCACCAACTCAAACAGGCCGTCATACAGGCAGGCGGCATCGCGCAGTTCGCCGGCGGCGTGCCGGCCATGTGCGATGGCATCACCCAGGGCCGCCACGGGATGCAGCTGTCGCTGTTCAGCCGTGACGTCATCGCCATGTCGACCGCGATCGCACTGTCACACGACATGTTCGACGCCGCGTTGATGCTCGGCGTGTGCGACAAGATCGTCCCCGGGATGCTCATCGGCGCACTGGCTTTCGGTCATCTGCCGACGGTGTTCGTCCCGGCCGGACCGATGACATCGGGGCTGCCCAACGGCGAGAAGTCCCGTGTCCGCCAGCTCTATGCGGAAAACAAGGTCAGCCGCCAGGCGCTGTTGGATGCCGAGGCGGCCTCCTACCACGGCAGCGGCACGTGCACGTTCTTCGGCACCGCCAACTCCAACCAGCTGCTGATGGAAGTCATGGGTCTGCACCTGCCGGGATCGAGTTTCGTCAATCCCGGCACCCCGTTGCGCAGCGCCTTGACCGACGCAGCCGGCGCACAGGTGACCGAGCTGACCTCACTCGGCGACCACTACACCCCGGTCGGGGAGATGATCGACGAGCGCGCGATCGTCAACGGCGTCGTCGCGCTGCTGGCAACCGGCGGCTCGACCAATCACACCATGCACCTCGTCGCCATCGCCCAGGCCGCCGGCATCGACCTGCGGTGGGAAGACATCTCCGATCTGTCGGCCACCGTTCCGCTGCTGGCACGCATCTATCCCAATGGCAGCGCGGACGTGAACCACTTTCACGCCGCCGGCGGTCTGGGCTTCACCATCACCACGTTGCTCGAGGCCGGATTGCTCCACGAGGACGTCGCCACTGTGGTCGGGCAGGGGCTGCATCGCTACACCCAGGAACCGGTCCTGGCCGACGGCACCGTCGAGTGGCGCGCGGGCACCACCGCCAGCCATGACACGACGGTGCTGCGCGGCACCGACGACCCGTTCGCCGGAGATGGCGGATTGAAAACCCTCACAGGCAATCTCGGCTCGTGCGTGATCAAGACCTCGGCCGTCGCCGACGAGCACCGCGTGATCACCGCCGGCGCGGTGGTCTTCGACGACCAGGCCGACTTCCTCGCCGCGTTCGACGCCGGGGACCTGGACCGGGACCTCGTCGCCATCGTCCGATACCAGGGACCACGCGCCACCGGGATGCCCGAGCTGCACAAACTCACTCCCGCGTTGGGTGTACTGCAGGACCGCGGCCGGCGGGTCGCCCTGGTGACCGACGGCAGGATGTCGGGCGCCTCGGGCAAAGTCCCCGCGGCCATCCATCTCACCCCCGAAGCCGCCGCCGACGGGCCACTTGCCAAAGTCCGTGACGGAGACCAGATCACCGTCGACGCCACCACCGGCACCCTGACGCTCCACGTCCCCGACGGCGAACTCGCCGCGCGGCCTGCCACCGGCCGAGCCCTGAAGACCCACGAGATGGTCGGAACTGGACGCGAGCTCTTCGCCAGCATGCGGGCCGCGGTCGGATCCGCCGATCGGGGCGCCAGCATCTTCCCCACCTACGTCGCATGAGAACTGTCGCATGAGAACCCAGGAGAACTCCATGAGCACCTCGCTACTGAACGTGTCCCCGGTCATCCCCGTCGTCGTCCTCGATCACATCGAGGACGCCGCGCCGGTCGCCCGGGCGCTGGTCGCGGGCGGAATATCGATCATCGAACTGACCTTGCGTACGCCGGTGGCGCTGTCGGCAATCGAGCGGATCGCCGGCGAGGTACCCGAGATCTACGTCGGCGCCGGCACCATCGTCGAACCAGAGCAAGCCAAACGCGCCGCCGAAGCCGGCGCTCAGTTCCTCGTCTCGCCCGGCAGCACGCCCACGTTGCTGTCGGCGATGACCGACACCGGGCTCCCGCACCTGCCCGGCGTGTCCACCGTCTCCGAGGTCCTGGCGGCGATGGAGTCCGGCTACACCGAACTCAAGTTCTTCCCCGCCGAGTTCGCCGGCGGCGTCGACCATCTGAAGGCGATTCGTGGTCCGATCCCCGACGCCCGGTTCTGCCCCACCGGCGGCATCACCCCCGCACACGCCCCTCGCTACCTCGAACTACCCAACGTCGGGTGCGTGGGCGGCTCCTGGATCACACCCAAAGAAGCTGTCACAACAAAGAATTGGGCGCGCATATCCGAGCTGGCTGCCGCGGCTGTGGCATAGCGCAGACAACAGACCCGCGGGCATGCGGCCTGCGCCGAGGTTGTCGCGACCGGGGAATCGTTCTATTCACCGCCGAACCCGCTGCCGACCAGCGTCAACGGTGACCTGATCCGGTCGGAGCAGGTGGGATCGCTGGCGGCATCGGGCACGCTACTACCGTTGTCGGCGAGGAGAACTCGCCGCCATGTCGTGCGAGCGGTGATCGGCCGGCCGGGGGCCCGGGCTCGGGACATCAGGTGCGTATAAGGTGCGGTGGTGTCCAGGTCGTAGGCGAGGACTCGGCCCGTGAACGTTGGCAGGGTGTCGTCCTCCAGCCACGTGTGGTACTCGTCGCGACGGCGCCCGGGCGGCATCGCTGCGATGCCACATCGCAGTTCGCTGACGGTAACCGCCGACAGGTACAGGGTCTCGATCGCCTGGGCGTCCAACCAGGCGATGACGAACTCGTTCGGAGTCTTGGCGGTGGGTTCGCGGATCACGTTGGTGTCAAGGATGATCACAGGTCAAATGCCGCCGGCTCGGTGGGGTTCTCTCAGGGCATCTCCACCGTCTGAGCGCGGCGGATCTCTTCGACGGCGCGCACCAGGTACGGACGATGATCGAGCGCGGCAGCGGCCGCCATATCGGCGATCACCAGGACCGATGCGCCGTTGAGCTGTGCCGGCGGGAAATCCGTTGCCGGGCCGTCATCGTCAGAACGGTCGACCACAGCCAGACTGCCAGTGAGCACCACCACCACGGCCGACGGATCGATGGGCGCATTCCAGGCGCCGGCATCACCGACCGTGCGGGTCAATACCTCGGAAACGTCGTCCCCGGTCACACCGTCCTGATACCGGGTCTCGACGAGCTCTCGGATCATGTGAGCGTGTACGTCTCGCGCTTCAGGGTGGAGTTCGAGCACTTTGAGTGCTTCTCCGAAACCGTCGAGGTCGTGTGCGCGCGCCGTACCGATGCCCCGCTCGGTGGCCTGCGCGATGGCTCGAGCCTTCGATGGCCATTCGGTCGGCAACTGGATGTCGGCCACGTCATGCCTCCTGTCTTTGTTCTCCCAGCCCCAAGTAGTGCGGCGAAACCGCGAGTCCGGCCGGCAGGCGTGCGTCCTTCCCGGGCATTCGGGATCGTGATGCCGACCTTCTGGCGCCGTGGACTCGGTTCAGCGTCTGAGAGTATACCACCGGTGGTACCATATATGGCATGGCCAAGACCACCTTGTACCTCCCGGATGACTTGAAGCGGGCTATCGAACTCGAAGCGCGCCGACGATCGCTTCCGGAGGCCGAGATCGTGCGGCAGGCATTGCGGAAAGCTCTGAGCGGGAACACTCCTCGGCCTCGAGGTGCGTTGTTTTCGGGCAATGAACCCATTGCCGGACGTGTTGACGAGCTGCTCGAGGGTTTCGGCGAGTGATCGTCGACACAAGCGCACTGCTGGCCTATTTCGACGCAGCCGAACCGCAGCATGAGGCTGTCACGGTGGCGATCGAAGCATCCGATGAGCCCTTGGTCGTATCGCCGTACATCGTGGCCGAGCTCGACCACCTCGTGTTGACGCGCCATGGCTCTCACATCGAGCGCCTTGTGCTCGATGAACTGACTTCGGGCGCTTGGGAACTCGCCGCCATGTCGCGCGAGCGGCTGTCGGCCGCTTCGGCGATCGTTCGACAGTACGCCGATGTGCCTATCGGCGTCGCCGACGCGTCGAACATCGTCTTGGCCGACGCATATCGGACCAAGACGGTCGCCACTCTCGATCATCGCCCCTTCACCGTCCTCCGTCTCGGCGACGGTTCGGCGCCACTGATCATTCCGTAAGCCGGGCTGCCGAACATTCGCCAATGATTGTGACAAGAATCAGGTTGCTCTAGTGTCACCCGAATTGGCGAGCCTCCATTCAGAGACGTGAGGTTCGCACGCTGAGCGCGCTTGTGATCACGAGTTGACGTCTTCTCCAGCCATTTGTGGTGCCGGTCGCGACTGCGCCCGGGCGTCATCGCCGCGATGCCATACCGAGTTCGCCGACCGCAACCGCCGACGGGTACACGGGTCTCCATCGCCTGAGCGTCCAGCCATTCGATGACGAAGCTTTCGTCGGCAACACGGTCGCCGATGCACGATGGATCGAAGATGCTGAAATGCTGCTACCAACGGATCATCGGCAGGGGGCGGGTGGGGTGTCTGATAGCGTGCCGGATTCCCGTCCGCACCAGAAATCGATGGAACCCGACGTAGGGGAATTGTGCGACAACGTCCGCGAGGAAGCCTCCATCGATGCCGCCACGGAGCAATCCCCTACTCACGTCGACGCGATCGGCCAGTCGGAACGTCTCGATCAATGGATCTGCCCGGGAACGCAGACCGTGGTGATCGAGGACCATTCGCCGGACCAGTTCCGGCTCCGTGATCCCGAATTCGGGCGCAAGTGCGTCGCCCAACGCAGCCGAGGGAGCGAGATAGTCGAATGTACTTGCAGTCCAGATTCCGAGGTCGTGCACGACCCAGGCCACCACGGCCGCAGTCGGCAGCTCGTTTCCGAGCAGTGCCCGCTGGTAGTTCGCGCAGCGATGTATGTGATTGCGATACGTCGGTTCGTCTGGCCCGAGTTCCGCTCGATATCGCGCCAACACCACATCGACCATCGGATCAACCGTTATCGGAACTGCACTCCGCGCCAACGTATTCAGCTCCTCACGATTGATGTCCGTTACCCGCAGTCTACAAACCGCAGCCGCGAGACAGCGACGCTCCGAGTGATCTCGCTGCTCAACGAGCGAGATCGTCGCCCACCTCGGCCGGCATGAGGCTGGGAATCGCAGGCCTCGCGCTGCAGCGGCAGACGCGCCTTTCCCCTGTGCTCGATCGCTTTCGCACCGAGGTCGTTCGGACGGTGCAAATCCCGCTGGATACCCCGCGTCGAGTAGTCGCGGCCGCGCAGAATGTACCTGTCGTGTTCATCAACGATGGAGCCACCGTGAGTTCGGACAGCCTCAACGCCGGCGCAGTCGACCAGGCCACGGCCAGGGTCTTCGTGGAACGACTGCTGGCCGGGTTCAACGCGCATGATCCTGAAAAGTTCACCGAAGTGATGGTCGAGGATGTTGTATTCGAGCACAGCAACATCCCCGATACGCTGCACGGCCGCCGGCCGGTTGGTGAGTACTACAAGCGGGTGTGGCGTGCATTCCCCGATCTACTGCTCGAGCTCGACGACGGGCCGTTCTTCCACCCCGCAGCGCCGCGTATCAGCCTGTGTTGGAAACTCACCGGAACGCACGGCGGCATATTCGAGCCACCGGGACTTGCGCCGACCGGCAATCACGTCAGCTTCGACGTCCGCGAGACCATCGAGTTGCGGGACGGCCTTGGGAGCTATTTCACGGTGGTGAGCGACAACGCGAACATCGCCAGGCAAATGGGAACTCTGCCGGCACAGGGCAGCCGCGCTGAGAAGGCCATGGCGGCGGCGCAGCGCTTTCAAGTCCGATTGTCGCGCAAATTCTGACCCAGGTCGAGCTTGCTCTCCGTGCTCAAAGTGTCAAGGTGATCAAACCGTCCGGTATGCCTCTCGGGTGAGCACGCTCGACATGTGGGATGCATCGACGAGCGTTACACCAGCGTGGAACAAGGCCACGCGGGTACCGGCAGGAAGTCACTGCCGCCTCGAACGCATCGCCAACGCTTCTGCTCTCACGTGCCAGGGATCCGAGACGGGTGGACCATCGTGTGCGGGGTTAGGCTCGGAGTGTGCCAGCACCGTCCGACTCTCCCACCCGCACAAGCCCGGCGATCACCGGCCTCGAGCGCACATTTGCCGACCAGTTGCCGCCGCTGAGCGTACCCTGGCGCGGCGCCGGGGTGCCCGAGCCGGCGCTGCTCGTCGTCAATGAGGAACTCTCGGCGACGTTGGGTCTGGATGTGGCGGCCCTGCGGTCGGCCGACGGTGTCGCGATCCTGTCCGGTGCGGCAGCGCCCGTCGATGCGACGCCGGTCGCCACCGCATACGCCGGACATCAGTTCGGCGGGTACGCGCCGTTGCTCGGCGACGGGCGGGCCCTGCTGCTGGGTGAAGTCATCGACGTCGACGGACATCGAGTTGACTTGCAGCTCAAAGGCTCCGGACCGACACCGTTCTCCCGAGGCGGCGATGGCTTCGCGGTGGTTGCTCCGATGCTGCGCGAGTACCTGGTGAGCGAGGCCATGTACGCGCTGGGTGTTCCGACGACGCGTTCCCTGTCGGTCGTCGCGACCGGACGAGGTGTCCACCGCACTGGGATCGAACCCGGCGCGGTGCTCACCCGGGTCGCGGCCAGCCATCTGCGTGTCGGGACCTTCGAGTACGCGGCCCGCCAGTCCGAGCTTCTCCGGCCACTCGCCGACTATGCGATCGCGCGCCACTATCCCGAGCTCGCCGACCTCCCCGAGGGCGGCGATCGGTACCTCAGGTTCCTGGACGCGGTGCTCGATCGGCAGGCTGCCTTGGTGGCGCAGTGGATGCTGGTCGGCTTCGTCCACGGTGTCATGAACACTGACAACACCACGATCTCCGGCGAGACCATCGACTACGGCCCGTGTGCCTTCATCGATGCCTTCGACCCCTCGGCGGTGTTCAGTTCGATCGATCACGGCGGCCGCTACGCCTTCGGCAATCAGCCGGCCGTCTTGAAATGGAATCTCGCACGCTTCGCCGAGACACTGCTGACCCTCATCGGTGCAGAACCGGACGAGGCGATCGACGCGGCGACCGCCGTCCTGGTCACGTTCGATGATCGTTACACCGGACACCTCGTTGAGGGCCTGCGTGCGAAGATCGGACTGGCCGGCGTCGTCGGTGACAGCGACCTGATCGATGATCTGCTGCTCTTGATGAGGGATGACCGCGCAGATTGGACCGGAACCTTCCGCGCGCTCGCCGACGAACTGCGCGGTGACGACTCCCCTCTGGCGGCGCTGATACCGAGTGAGCACAGTGCGCCGTGGCTGGACCGTTGGCACGCCGCGCTGGATGGTCTCGGTCGCGACCGTGATCAGACCGCGGACGCGATGGACCGCATCAACCCGCTCTACATTCCACGCAATCACCACCTCGACGCTGCGCTGAGCGCAGCCACACACGGGGATATGGCCCCGTTCGAGCTACTCTTGGCGGCGGTAACTCACCCCTTCGAGCATCGCGGCGAGTGGGAAGCTTTCGCTGCGCCGGCGCCCGAATCGTTCACCAACACATTCCAGACGTTCTGCGGAACGTGATGTTCCTTCGGACGATCAGACGGTGTCGCGGCGTCGACCTGCGTCAGCGGCATACCAGATAGCGCAGGTGCAGCACCCGGTTACCCGGAATCACCGCGTCGGGATCCTCCAGTAGGTGCTGCGCGTTGACCGACCCGAAGAACCGCTTGCCGACCCCGAGGACGACGGGTACCACGTCCATCCGCACCTCGTCGACGAGGCCCGCGGTAAACACCTGGCCACCGACCTCACCCGCGGCGACCTCGACGATCCGGTCACCGGCAAGTTCCTGTGCTGTGGCCACGGCCGTGGCGACGCCGTCGACAAAGTGAAAGGGCGCCTCGAGGTTCCAGTCGTCAGGCGCCGGTCGATGCGTCACGACGACCACGTGGTCGATGCCACTCGGAGGCACCCCGCCCCAGCCATCGGTGATGTCAAAGACGTGGCGGCCGACGATGGTGACCCCGATCTGATCCCAGTACGGTCGAATGTAGTCGTAGGACGTCTGCGACACGTTCAACATGCCACTCCCGTCGAGGGGAACATCGCCGGCGGATAACCACTCGAACAGTGGGCCGGGTTGGTCGTTCTCGTCCGCGATGAAACCGTCGACCGACACCGAGCCGTACATGACCACTGTGCCCATGGGACACTCCTCGAGTTTCGTCGGCTGTCAGCGGTACGTGGCTGCACGCCGGTGCATCGGAGTAGCTGGATCGTGCAAGTCGGACAGTCACCGGTGAACCGCCACCAACCGGACGGTGACTGAGCAGCGTGAAGTGCTCGGTGACACCCACCGCGGCCGCCGCCATGCCCGACCGGGTGTACCGCATGGTCGATGCTTTGCGCACCTCAATCCAGCCCGTGGGCAGTTCCCGATGTCCTCCGACAGTCTAACCGTGTGAATGGGAATGTCCGGGTGGATGGGACTCAATTCAGCGTCTGCGGTAAACCGCAGGTAATACCATGTAGGGAAAGGTCAAAACGACCTCGTACCTCACGGATGACTTGAAGCGGGCCATCGAGCTCGAAGCGTCCCGGCGATCGCTTCCGGAGGCCGAGATCGCGCTTCAGGCATTGCGAAAAATTTTGAGCGGGAACACCCCTCGGCCTCGAGGTGCGTTGTTTCGGGCAATGAACCCATTGCCCGAGCGTGTCGACGATTTGCGGGGGGTTTCGGCGAGTGATCGTCGACACGAGCGCAGTGCTGGCCTACTTCGACGCAGCTGAACCGCAGCATGAGGGGGTCTCGATTTTGATCGATGCATCCGACGAACCCGTGGGACTCGCCGACGCGTCGAACATCGTCTCGGCCGATGTGTACCGGACCAGGACGGTCGCCACTCTCGATCATCGCCACTTCACCGTCCCCAGATCAGCGACGGTTCTCCACCATTGATCGTTCCGTGAACGGGCTGTCGAACATTCGCGACCGATCCGTGGCGAGAATCAGGTTCCTCCTGTTTCACCCGAATTGGCGAGCTGCAGGTCAGAGACTTGCGGTTCGCCACTCCCCTGCTCGCTCCCACTCGCTCGAGGGTTGTCGATGATCGCCCAGCACTGTACGCGGCTTCTTCGAAGGAGTTTGGAGGTGCCGAGGGTCTGGAAACGCCGCAGCTGCCCGGTTGCCGACGGTAGCCTTCACAAGGAGGGCGCAACCCCACGATCAGTACGCCCGAAAGGAAAGTCGCCATGGGCACCGTGACCGAAATAGATTCTCGCACTGAGGAAGCCATTGGTGGAGGCGACGACGTCGGTATGCCCCCCGGGTCGTCGGAGGTGTGGCGCGCCCTCGCCAGCGCGATGGGACAGGGCAGAGTGGTGGCTCGCACCGGGCTGCGACTCGGAGGTGAGTTGGCAAAGATCACCGTCGGGCGCTCCTCGGTGGCGCCGGCCAAGGGAGATCGACGCTTCGCCGATCCCGCCTGGAAGACAAACCCGGTCTTTCACCGGATCGTGCAGACCTACCTGGCCTCGACGGGCGCGCTGGGTGAGGTTGTCGACGAATGGGCCGACAAGGGTGACAAGCCTGCACGCGGCCAGCAGGCGAAGTTCGCGGCCTCGATACTGACCTCGGCTGTCGCGCCAACCAACTTCCTGGCATCCAATCCGGCCGCGCTCAAGGAAGCGTTCGACACGGCCGGCCTGAGCCTGGCGCGTGGCATCGGTCATTACGTGTCCGACGTGCGGCACAACGGCGGTATGCCGTCGATGATAGAACCCGGTGCGTTCGCCGTTGGTGCCGACCTGGCGCTGACTCCCGGTGCCGTGATCGCCCGTGATGAGATCGCCGAGGTCCTGCAGTACCGACCCACCACCGAGACCGTGCACGAACGGCCGGTACTGGTGGTGCCGCCACCGATCGGTCGCTTTTACTTCTTGGACCTTCGGCCTGGGCGCAGCTTTGTCGAGTACGCGGTCTCGCGGGGTCTGCAGACATTCATGCTGTCATGGCGTAATCCGCAGGCAGAGCAGAGCGACTGGAACCTCGACACCTACGCCGGGCGGGTGTCACGGGCGATCGACGAAGTCCGTGAGGTCACCGGCAGCGATGACGTCAACCTCATCGGATTCTGCGCGGGTGGTCTGATCACCACCCTGCTGCTCAACCATCTCGCCGCCGAGGGCGATAACCGGGTGAACAGCATTTCGTACGCGGTCACCATGCTTGATTTCGGCCACAGCGAGCAGCTTTCGACCTACCGCTCCTCAGCACTGCTCGCGTTCGCCAAATCCCGCTCGCGCCGCAAGGGACTGATCAGCGCTCGCGACATGGGGAGTGCCTTCACCTGGATGCGTCCGGACGAACTTGTCTTCAACTACGTCGTCAACAACTACCTGATGGGCCGGAAACCACCACCCTTCGACATCCTGGCCTGGAACGCGGACGGCACCAATCTGCCGGGCGCATTGCATGGTCAATTCCTGGACATCTTCAGCGGCAATCTGCTCGCGACCCCAGGAGCTCTCACGGTGCTCGGCACTCCGATCGACCTGTCCCGCATCGAGATACCCACTTTCGTATCCGGGGCGATCGCCGATCATCTCACCGCGTGGAGGGGGTGCTATAGCACCACTCAGTTACTCGGTGGTGACGACATCACATTCGTTCTCAGTTACTCCGGACATATCGCCAGTCTGGTGAATCCGCCTGGAAACCCCAAGGCGCACTATTGGACTGGCAAGCGACCTGGCCCCGACCCGCAAGCGTGGTTCGATGAGGCAACCCGTGAGAAAGGCAGCTGGTGGGAAGTCTGGGCCGATTGGGTGAGCCAGCGAGGTGGCCCGCGGGTGAGTGCCGGCGAGGATCTCGGTAGTTCCTTACACCCGGTACTCGATCCGGCCCCTGGGCGGTATGTCCGCGACTAGATCTAACGGTCGTCGCGGACAGCGACGGCGCTCTGCTCGCATGCCTGGTGGACGCACTTGTAGTTCAACAGTTGCCCATCGCTACCCCGGGGTCACGGCCGCTGTTTGATACAGCGACTCGACCTACCTTGTGTCGCTTCCGGTCTCGTCTCAATTGCCCTGATGCCGCTGATAGCAGATGCGCACCTCAATCCGGCGGCGGAACCGATTCGTCGCTGATCCAATTGCCGTGGAATCCGAACGGAACGCGTTGTGGCAGCGCAACTCGCGCCACGTACCCGCGGCGGTCGAACTCCTGGGCGTCCATCACGACGAACTCGGCCGTGCCGGCCGCGACATCGTGGACGAAGGTGATGAGCCATCCGTCGTCCTCGGTGCCGTCACCCTCCGACCGCGCCACAAAGGCGGGTTCTCCGGCGGCCCGTCCCGGGCCGTGATCGAACACGCGCCGTTCGCCGTCAGCAGGTCGTGCTTGAGAGTGGGCCAGCCCTGCGAACGGTCGAGGGACGGTGCTGAGCAGTAGCCGTACCGGTGTTCGTGAAGTCCGACCGATCCGCGGTGCACCGGGAACTCGTTTGCCGTGTCGTCGACGACGGAGACGGAGCAGGATCGTCGGCGAGGGTTGACCTCCCAGCGCTCCAGTCGGCTGAGCCCGTCGCCGAACGGTCCGAAGACATCTCGCGCGAACATCTTCTGGTAGTTGCAGACATCGATCACCACAGTGCCGTCATCGCGCTCGAACGCGTTCATGGGGTGGAAGACGTAGCCAAGTGGGATATCGACCCAGACGATGTCGGCTGCGCCGGCTCCCGTGCCGCCGTCCCCGGTGCGTGGCAACAGGCCGATTCGGTTGCCGTAATCGGGATTCCATCGGAACGGAAAACGACCGGTCATGGCCACGTCGATGTCGACGGTGCAGGGCTGGTCGTAGATGATCGTCCAGTGTGGGGTGAGTGACATGTCGTGGAGCATCGTCATACCCGGTAGCGGAATGTCGAGCGTGTGCCGCACTCTCCCATCAACGCCGACGACGACATACTGGACGTGATCCATCCACTGCGCCCACGCGTAGACCATCGCGTGCAACTCGCCGGTGCGCGGATCCCGCTTCGGGTGTGCCGTGAACGCTCCTGGCAGTGTGCCGTAGAAGTCATTGCGACCCAGGGTTTCCAAGTCGTAGTCGAGTTCGACCGGGCAGGCGCCGGCTTCCATCACCGCCCACGTCGTGCCGGCAAAACCGGCAACATTCGTGTTGGGGCCGAGTGGATTTCCGCTCCAGTTGGGGCCGGTGATATCGGGCTGACCGCGGGCGGCGGAAAGCTTCGCCGACCCGACGAAACGGTTGCGGTACCACTCTGCGCGGCCGTCGCGCAGTCGGACGCCGTGCACCATTCCGTCGCCGACGAACCAGTGGTGCGCAGATCAACAGATCTCAGATCGGCGGGGTTCGGCCCGTTACGGACGTAGCGTCCGTTCAGCTCGGCCGGCAACTCGCCGTCGACCGCAAGGTCGAAGGCGGTGATCTCGTCAGCGACCGGGGCGTAGGGGCCGGAGACGTAGTCGGTGACGTCGGCGAACGAGGCGGCGGACCCGGGAACGGCGGTGGACATGGCTGACTCCTCGGCGAAACCGTCACACTCTGGTGACAGACGAGGACGGGCTTGTTTTCCCGGACTTTACTCCGGTGTGAGCTACCCGGCGATGCAGTTGCCAGGGCCACGTCTGCCCTATCGGATCCACGCCCTCGAGACGAGGCCGATCCCGATGTAGCTACCCTGACCACAGTCCACTGCCGCGAACCCGGTCCGGTCGGCGGGTTTGCTGGTGCGGTGGTAGAGAATGCGCACGCCGGTGGTCTCCCCGGTGTTGCGGCCGAGACCGAGGCAGTCCAGCTCCACCACGTATGGCCGCCCGGGCGGGCAGTTGGCGGACACGCCGTGTCGATAGTCGTAGACCGAACATCCGATGGGTGCCGCAGCAGCTTGTGCCGCCGTCACGGCACCCGCACCCGCAACTATTGCCAGCGTGGACAATCCGGCCGCGACTCTTCTGCCGTTACCCACCGTCGCCCCTGCCCATCGTCGAGGTTGTCATGTGACCAGGTGATCGCTCTCCGGCCGATGCGTGTTACCGGCCTCGGGCGGCCGGCGCGACCACAGCTTCGTGAACTCACACCCGAACGACGATCTTGCCGCGCACGTGACCCGACGCGCTGCGCTCGTGGGCGGCGGCGGCATCGGCGAGGTCGAACACCTCCGCGATCTCGGGCTTCAGCTTGCCGGCATCGCCGAGGCGGGCGAGTTCGGCGAGGTCGCTGCTGTCGGGGCGGACCCACACGTAGTGGCCGCCGAACTCATCACGGGCCCGGGCATCGGTAATCGAGGCGACCGTGCCGCCGTCGCGCACCACGTCGGGCACCGAGTCGAGCGCGTCACCGCCCACGTAGTCGAGGACCACGTCGACACCGTCTGGGGCGAGCGCGCGCACGCGATCGGCGAGTCCGTCGCCATAGGTCACCGGTTCGGCGCCGAGCCCGCGCAGGAAGTCGTGATTGTTGCCCGAGGCCGTGCCGATCACCCGTGCACCGATTGACCGGGCCACCTGCACCGCGAACGATCCGACACCGCCGGCGGCGGCGTGGACGAGCACCGTGTGGTCCGGCTGCAGGCCGGCCCGGCGAATGGTCTGGTAGGCGGTGAGTCCGGCGAGTGGAACCGCGGCGGCTTCCTCGAACGTCCAGGCAGCCGGCTTACGGGCCAGGGTGCGTACCGGCGCAGCGACGAACTCGGCGAAGGTGCCGCCGGCGACGGTCCCGCCCACGAGATCCTTGCGGACATAGCCGAACACCTCGTCGCCGACCTCGAACTCGGGTGTATCCAGGCCGACCTGCTCGACGATGCCCGCGACGTCCCAGCCGGGGACAGCGGGAAACACGGTGTCCAGCACTTGGTCGAGGTAGCCCCCGCGGACCTTCCAATCCACCGGGTTGACACTGGTCGCTTGCACGCGCACCAAGACGGAGTCGGGCCCCACCTTGGGCGTGGGGAGCTCGGTGAGCGCCAGGACCTCGGGTCCGCCGAAGCGGGAGTACGTGATTGCTCGCATGGTGGCACCAACGGCGCCGCCACCGGATCGATTCCCACTGTGACCGGAACGGCTTTCGGCGTCCGTCATCGGCGAACCGGCCGGCCGACCACTGTGCACAAGGTGTCGCAGATTCGTGCGCGAAAGGCGCAGTTATCGAACGCTTCTCGCCGTCAGGACGTGGGCGGGGCAACTATCCGTTCGCGGCGGCGGCCAAGCGGCTCAGCGTCTCCTCGAGCTGATCTCTGGTCACCAACGGAAACTTCACCTGCGCCAGCAGATCTTTGTCGGTCACCTTGGACCAGTCGTAGGTGTGGCGCACCAGCGTTTTGTCGGGATTCTGCGACTCGAGTTCCCACACCCATTCCCATCCGGGCGGCTCGGTACCGGCCGGCGCGGTCTGCCAGGCCAGCAGCTTGTCCTTGGCGTAACCGGTGACGTGGTTGTCGGTTTGGTAGTCGCCGCCCATGTGCGGGCCGTTCATGTTCATCGTGAATACATCGCCGACGTGCTGAATTCGGTCCGCGTGATCAACCCCGCGGATGAATCCCGAACCATCGAGTTCAGGGTGATGTTCCGGGTTGCTCAACACCTCGAACACCGTGTCGACCGGCAGGTCGATGACACGTTCCACTGTGACGCTCGTTTGTCCACTCATCCCTCCACCGTGCCCAAAGATGTGAGCGTTGGCAACGACGCTCCGACGTGGCGGCCGCCATCGGTGGGCATTCGCTCGTGTGCGAACCGTGGATCTGGCAGGGTCGGTGCAATGACGAATGAACGGTTCGAGGTTGCCCGACAGATTGCCGCACCACCCGCAGCGGTGTTCGACCTTCTCACTCGGCCGGAAGGCCACGTCCAGATCGACAGTTCGGGCATGCTGCAATCGGCCGAGGGCGAGCCGGTGCGCGCCGCCGGCGACACATTCGTCGTTCACATGGATCGCGAGTCGCTGAACGACATCCCGATGGGCAAATACGACGTCACCGTGATCATCACGCAGTACGAACAGGATTCACTCCTCGAGTGGACGATCTCGGGAGCCATTCAACCGCCGATCAAACACATCTATGGCTATCGACTCGAACCCACCGAGGAGGGGACCCGCGCGACGTCGTACTACGACTGGAGCCAGATCGACGGCCGCTACCGCGACATGGACATCTTCCCGATCATCCCCGAAGCAGCGTTGCGTGCGACGCTCGGAATCCTGGCACGGACGGTCGAGAATCCAGCGACATAACCTGGCGGCGCGAGCCTCACGACTGACGTCGTTCGGCGGTATCCCGCAGGATCTGAGAGCCCCTCAATGTTCGGCATTCTATTGAATCCGGCACAGTTTCGGTGTGAGTCCCGCAACCACCGATTCGTTCACGGTCGTTTCTTTCAACGTCAACGGGATCCGGGCGGCGCGACGTCGCGGTTTCGATCGTTGGCTGGCAGCGCGGTCGGCTGATGTCATCGCGATTCAGGAATTGCGTTGTCGCGAGTCCGAGCTCGGTGACTTCCCGGGCTATTCGGTGGCGGCGGATGTCGGATCCGTGGCCGGCCGCAATGGTGTGGCCGTGCTGACACGACTGCCTCCCGTGGCGGTGCGCACATGGGTGACCGATCCGCCGCGAGCACGCGGGCTCCGCGAGTTCGCCACGCACGGCCGATACATCGAGGTCGACCTCGCCGACAGACCCGTGACGGTCGCATGCCTCTACCTCCCCAAGGGCGGATTGCCCGCGGACCGCCAGCGGTCGGGAGCGATGCGTGACAAGCCGGACGGCGGCGTGAAGTATGCGCGCAAACAGCGGTTCTTGACCTCGTTCACCCGCGAACTGAACCGTAACCGTCTCGTGGCGCTGCGCCAGGGGCGCGAGTTCCTCCTGGTCGGCGACCTCAACATCGCGCACACACAGCACGACGTGACCAACTGGCGTGCCGCTCGGACCATGGACGGTTTCCTGCCCGAAGACCGTGACTGGTTCAGTTCGATCCTGGGCAGCCGTCGGCTCGTCGACGTGGTGAGACGGGTGCATGGAGATCGTCCGGGGCCATTGACGTGGTGGAGTTGGGCGGGACAGTCGTTCACCAAGGATGTGGGCTGGCGCGTGGACCACCAACTCGCCACACCCGATCTCGCTCGCCGCGCGACCGAGGTCGTGGTGGACAAAGAACCGCTCCCGGCCGAGCGCCTGTCCGATCACGCCCCGCTCGTGGTGACCTACCGGGAGCGCACGGCTGACGTCGAGCCCACCGATCTCACACCGGAACACCGGTGTGAGTGAAGCCCCGATTTCGATGTGAAAAGCTTTGTGTCGTACTCTCTTCACCCGTGATCCCCCGCGCTGCCGATGCCCCCATGACCGACGTCACTTCCCGGATATGCGTGTGGTGCTCGTCCGACGACGACGTCGCGGACCTTCGCAATGAACCGCGGTGCGCGCGCTGCCGCGCCGCGGAACAAACCATCGCTGCGGCGCGCGAGTTCGTCGGCTACTACGGTCTGCGACCGTTGGGCGGGTCCGTGGAGTCCGACGACGAGGAAGAGCGCGAGCATCGGGTCGCAGCTCGCGAGGCGTCGGCGGAGCTCACCCGGATCCGAACACACACTCCCCCGCGCCGCACATCGCGGTCTGGGCAGCGTTCCCCCGGATCCGCGCCCACCGCCCCGAAGGCCGATGTGAAGGCGGCGACCGGCAGGGCGCAGAAGGCCACGTCGACGGCGACTCGACCGTCGGACATTTCTCGGCCCGACCGAGCCGAGCTCGCGAGCCGGGCCGAGGGCCTGTTGGCGCAGCTCACCGAGATCGAGGACCGACTTGCTGCCGCGCAGAAGGACGCCGGTCTGGGCGGCAAGGCCAAGGTGTCCGAGCTGACCGCGAAACGTGAGTTCGTGCTGCGGACGCTCGCTGCGTTGGAGAAGGCCAAGCGCGCGCTGGAGCCGGCCTGAAGTCGTCGATGTTGTGTCCGACCCATCGGCCGAGATTCGCATCGATCACTTCCCACATCTGCGGCCGTGCGTCAGCACCCGGCATCGCCGAGGCGATGCCGGAGTCGCCCATGTGGACGACGAAATTGCGCCGCGCAATGCTCTAATCTAGGCACCACTCGGCACCGGCGCCGACCATTTCTTCTCATCACGCAGGAGTAGATGTCACATGAAGCGCGCTCTCGCCACTGTCTTGCTGACCGCAAGTGCCTTGTTCGTCTGTGGAGCGGCACCCGCATCCGCACTCACAATCACCTGCGAGCCCGTTGATTCCGGACCCGCTCTGCCTCCGGGCTACTTCTTCTTCGGCAGCCTCGGTTGCATCCCACAGATCAATCTCTGAACGCCGCCAATTGCGACCACCGCGCGTCCCGAACCGCCATCGGTGGGTTTGCTTCCCGCGACGACGGTGTGCCGCGCGTCGACCTGTCTGACGCGTACTCCACCTGGTGATCTGCCAGTGTTCTCATCATCGAATCATTTGTACGGCGCGCTGATTCGGCTGCCCCTAGCGCTGCAGTAGCGTCCACCACGACTTTCGTGTTGGGCCTCGTTGCTCGCCGAGGAACTCGTGGGTGCGATCGGGAAACTCCGATTCGATGGCGGCGACGACCTGCCGGACACTCGGATTGACCATGACGACCGTCCCGACGAATACTGTCGGAACCGTCTCATCACCGCCGGTGACGTCGCGGACGCGTCCGGCGGCGTTCTCGTCGTCCCAGATGTTGAACTCCGTGGTCGCAATGTCGCGCCGACGCAGACCCCTCCGCAGGCGCACGCAGAAAGGGCAGCCGGGACGCCACAGGACCTCGATGCCGTCGACATGATCAGTGCTGTGCACAGGTCGTCCTTTCTCATTTCGACCCCGACCAAACGACTACCGTTCCGTCGTCGGCAGCCGTGCTGCGGTCTACAACGACCCTCAACCCAGGTGCTCGGCGAACCAATCCTGGAGCCGTTGCCACGCATCGGCGGCGGCCGTCGGGTTGTAGCGCGGCCCGGTGTCGTTGAAGAAGGCGTGTCCGGCGCCCGGCTCCACCACGAGATCGTTCACCATTCCGGCGTTGTCGAGGGCCTGCTGCGCGGTGGCCTGGGTGGCGGTGACCCTGGCGTCTTGTTCGCCGTAGAAACCCAGAACCGCAGCCTGACGGGATCCGGAGAAATCGGGGTTGTCCGGGGCAGGGCCGTAGAACGGCACGGCGGCCGCGACGCGTGGTTCGCCGGCCGCGAGCAGCTGCCAGGTCACTCCACCGCCGAAGCAGAAGCCGACGACGGCGAGCGGTTTGTCGGGTAAGCGGTTGGCGGTCTCGCCGAGGGCGGACCCGACGTCGGCGATCAGCCGTTCGGGGGCGACGTTGCCGAGTGCGGCCGTCGCCGCCGCGGGGTCGTCGAAGGTTGCCGTGCCACCCTCCTCGGACAACAGGTCGACCGCCAGGGCTGAGTAACCCACACCGGCGAGCCGGCCGGCGACCGAGCGGACCCAGTCGTTGAGGCCCTTGTTCTCGTGGATGACCACCACGCCGCCGCGCGGATCGGCGGCGGCCGCCCATGCGCCCTGCAGTTCACCGCGCGGTCCTGCCCAGGTGATCGGCTCGGTGGCCACTGCGGTATCCATTCCAGGTGCGTCCGCGCGGGGACTACCGGTCGTTGTGGCCTTGGGCGCCGGGCTGCTGGGCGACGCAGATCCGCCGTTGTCGTCGCCGGCGCAGGCCGCGAGCAGCGACGATGCGGCGACTGCCGACAAGCCCATCAGTCCTAATCGGCGCAGCGCTTCGCGACGTGTCAGCAGACCGTCGGCGTGATCGGTGGCGATCTCCTCGGCGATGTAGCGATGCAGCGGGCTCACAACCCCAGTATTCTCTCGCGCGTCGGCCGTCGTGCCCGATTTGCGCAGCGGCCCGGTTTCTGGCGAGTGCACGAGTGTCGGTCCGGACTCGGGCCCCGGCAGCGGAATTATCTCCGCAATACTGGCATGTCGCGCGTCCCGGAGCGGGACAATCGGGACCATGTCAGAGCCGAATCCGCCCGCCGACTACAGCGACCTGCGGGCGCTGTTCATCAACTGCACGCTGAAGCCGTCGCCCGAGTTGAGCAACACTCAGGGCCTGATCGATATCAGCACGAGGATCATGGCCGCCCATGGCATTGACGTCGAGGTCGTACGGGCCGTCGACCACGACATCGCCACCGGGGTCTGGCCCGATATGCGCGAGCACGGCGCGGCGACCGACGACTGGCCCCCGATCTTCGAGAAGGTGCTCGCCTCGGAGATCCTCGTCTTGGCTGGACCGATCTGGTTGGGCGACAACAGTTCCGTGATGAAGAAAGTGCACGAACGGCTCTACGGCGGATCACATCTACTCAACGATGCCGGACAGTATTTGTACTACGGCCGAGTGGGCGGGTGCCTCATCACCGGCAACGAGGACGGCATTAAGCACTGCGCACAGAACGTGCTGTACACGCTGCAGCACATCGGCTACACGATCCCGCCCCAGGCCGACGCCGGCTGGATCGGTGAGGCCGGCCCCGGCCCCTCCTACCTCGACCCCGGCTCTGGTGGCCCGGAGAACGATTTCACCAATCGCAACACGACATTCATGACCTGGAACCTGATCCACCTCGCGCGGGTGCTCAAAGATGCCGGCGGTGTCCCCGCGTACGGGAATATCCGTTCGGGCTGGGACGCGGGGTGCCGCTACGATTTCCAGAATCCGGAATACCGGTAGGCCGAGCGCGCCGGTCACCGCAACGCCGACGAATCGCGGATGAAGGTCCTTCATTCGCGATTCGTCGAGAGCGTTCGTCTGAGAAATGGCTTCGACGTCACGATAGGCGATTCCGATCACGGGCAGGCGTGACTCACCCCGGCGGGGACAACCTGGTGGCCACGGCGACCTCCTCGAGCGCCTTCACCAGCACCGACGCCGGGTCTCCGGCGGCCCGGACCAGCGCGATGCGGCCGCCGAGCGGGGCGCCGTCGAGTTCGAAGACGCGCCGGGTGCCCTCTGTGGACCGGGCATCGGCCCAGGCGCGTGGGACGATGGTCGCCCACCCGCCGTGGTCGACCATGGCAAGCAGCGTGGCGATCGAATCGGCCTCGAGACGCGGTGAGATGGTCACCGCATGCTGCGCGGCGACCTCCTCGATACGATCGCGGCCGCGCATCCCTCTGTGCAGCAGGCACATCGGCAACTCGCAGATGTCCCGCCAGGTGACCGGTCCGGTCACCCCGGCGATCAGATCCTCGGCGACGAGGAGCACGTGGTGGTCGTCGTAGATGCTTGTGGTGACCAGACCCGCGGTATCGGTACCGTCGATGTAGACAACCCCCGCGTCGAGCTCGAATCGGTTTATCCGCTCGATGATCTCGTCGGAGCGCAACGCTGTTTCCAGTCGCAGACGCACCAGTGGATGCGTGGCACAGAATGGTCCGATGAGGTCGGCGACGCTGGTGGTCGCGGTCGGAATCGCGCCGATCCGTATCTCGCCCGTGAGGCCCGTGTGCATTGCCGCCACCTCGTGTTCGAGGGAATCACGTTCGGCGAGGATGCGCCGAGCACCCAGGACGAGCCGTTCTCCCTCGGGAGTCAGGCCCTCGAAACTCGATCCCCGCCGCACCAGCGGCACCCCGAGTTCCCGTTCGAGTTTGCGGATGGCCTCCGACAGTGCCGGTTGTGACACATAGCAGGCAGCGGCGGCGCGGGCGAAATGTTGCTCCCGCGCGAGCGCGACGAAGTATTCGAGCTGACGAAACAGCATGAAACCGTTCTACCACGGGCGATAGGCGCCGCCGATCGGCTCAGTTGGGTTATCACTTGGACGTGGTGTCGCCTGATGGCGGAACATTTGTCGAGGAGTTGCGCATCGGGCGCACATGAGCCGCAGACACATCGGTGACGCCGGATGGGAGAACGACGATCTCGTGGAAGCACTCACGATGCCCACGGCCATTCGGCCCGACACCGCCGACAGACGCCATGCCATGCGCGTCGCAGTCGGACTCGCGGTCCCCGGGGTCGCGTTGCTGGCCGCGGGGCGCCCAGAGCTGATGGTCTACGCCGCGTTCGGATCATTTGCGGGAATGTACGGACGATCCTGCACCGGTGGGCAACGCATCGGCCAGCAGGTCCGGGCAGCGGTGCTCTTGACCGCGGGGGTGTCGCTCGGCGTTCTACTGGGCTCGTCGTCGGCGTTGATGTGGGTGGTGGTCGTCGTCGGCGTCGTGTTCGCCGCTTCGGCCTCGGTGATCGCCGACGCACTGGAGCTGCGGCCGGCCGGGCCGTTCTTCTTCCTTTTCGCGCTCGGTGCCACTGCCACCGTTCCGCCGTCTCTGGCGGCTCCGCCCTCCGCGATCGGGATCTGCGTGGCCGCGGCGGCGTTGTCGCTGGTGATCGGACTCGTCGGGGCGCCTCGGAACGCCCACACGACGCACCGCGCACGTCGGCGACTGCCGCGTGGTTCGCTCGTGCACGCGGCGCGATACGCCGTCGCGGTGGGTGCCGCGGGTGGGCTCGGAATGTTCTTCGGCTTCGATCACGTGAACTGGGCGATGGCGTCGGCAGCCGTCCCGCTGGGGGCGATGGACGTCGGGCGCCCGTCCGAACGCGAGGTTCGACTCGTGCTGGTCCGCGCGATCCACCGTACCGAAGGGACGTTCGCGGGTCTGGTCGCGACTGCCATCCTGCTGACCTGTGATCTCGGGCCGAGCATCCTCGCTGCGATCATGATGACGCTGCTGTTCCCGACCGAACTGTTCATGACACGCCACTACGCCGTGGCGATCGGCTTCTTCACCCCGCTCGTCATGCTGATGACTGAACTCGCTGATCCCGGCGACGCAACAGCGCTGTTGGTGGCGCGCGGGATCGATACGGTGATCGGTGTCGTGGTGGGAGTGGCGGCCGCAGTGCTCGTTCGCGGGCATCGGCAAAACGCGAAGCGACCGCCGGTGAGGGGAAGGCGGATGGCCGACCGAGCGACCTTCCGTCGTCGCGCGTCAGTCGCCGCGAGCCATGGCAATCATGCCCTTGAGGGTCAGACCGGCTGTGGCGCCTCCGTCGACGAGGATGTCGGTGCCGGTGAGGTACCCCGGTTCCTCGCTCGCCGTGAAGGCCAGAACGGCGGCGGCCTCCTCGGGAGTGCCGAATCGTTTGAGTGCGGCGTACTGGACGAGTTTGCCGGAGCCGGACTTCTCCTCGAGCCGCCCCATCGCGGTATCAAATGATCCAGGCGAGACCGACAGGATGCGTGCGCCTTTCGCGCCGAAAGCGGCAGCCATCTGCCGGGAATACCAGATGACGAACGCCTTGCTCGTGCTGTACGCGCCCCCTGGACGGGCCGAGTTGGGCAACAGTTTCGCCGACCGTTCGATCTTCTCGGCGAACTTCGTGACATCGGTCATGGCCAGCTTGAAGGTCCGGGTGGGCTGGAGAAACCCGGGGGTCATATGCCCGGCGATCGAGGCGACGTTGACGATCGCGTCCGTATCCCCGGCGAGCCGGAGATACGACTCGCAGACGTTGACCGTACCGACGGCGTTGATGCGGGCGATGAACGCTGCATCGCCCATCTGGGGCGAGACGCCGGCGGCGTGGACGACCGCACGAACATGACCACCGGACTCGGCCTCATCGAACAGGGCGTCCACCGATGCGCGGTCGGTGATGTCGGATTTCGCCGCACTCGCGTCGATACCGAGCGCGGTCAGCTCTTCGACCGCGGCGTCGAGGCGTTCTTGGTCCACATCGGCGATCACGATCCGATGGTCGCCGCCCATCAACTTTGCAGTGGCCAGTCCCATCCCACCGGCGCCACCCGTGATCACCGCGGTCTTCGTCATCGTGGTCCCCTGATCCGGCATCGGCGTCCACCGGCACCCGAGCCGGCATCCTCACACTAACCAGCATTCCCGACTGAGTGTCATGACCGAAAAGTTCGGAACCGACCGGTCGACATCGGCCATCCCACCGCACCTCGTCGCCGATGGCCAGGGTCCGTGACGACCGATACCTAGAGCTGCTACCCTCACTGTTCTAGGTATGGGAGCGCAGATGTTCATCGACAAGGACCTCGTGGCGGCCTCGGCGACCCCGCTGGTGCTCGGAATTCTCGCCGACGGCGAGTCTTATGGCTATGCGATCCTGAAGCGGGTCAACGAACTCTCCGGCGGGCAGATGCAGTGGACGGATGGGATGTTGTATCCCCTGCTGCATCGCTTGGAGAGGCTGGGCTTCGTGTCGGCGTCGTGGGGCGTCTCGGACAGCGGCCGTCGCCGCAAACACTATGCGATCAGCGCCGCAGGCCTCGAGATGCTGGCCGAACGGCGCGCTCAGTGGGATGTCGTGGCCGATGCCCTCGATCAGGTGTGGCGGAGCGTCCAGCTGCCACCGGCTGCCGAGGGGTGGACCTGATGGAAGCTGACTCCGGCCTGGAATCGCAGATCGGACAGTGGCGCGGCTTCGTCGAACGTCACCGTGCGATATCGGCCGATGACGTCGACGAGATGGAAGACCATCTGCGTGACCAGATCTCAGACTTGTCCGCCGGCGGGCTGATGGCCGATGAGGCGTTTCTCGTCGCGGTCAAACGCATGGGCGACGTCAACGCCATATCGCGTGAGTTCGCGCGCGAGCATTCTGATCGCCTCTGGAAACAGCTCGTGCTGATGCCCGAGCCTGCCGACGCCGAAGGCCGCCGTCCCCAGGGCGAACTGATGGTGACAATCGGGCTCGCAGGCGCTGCGGCGATCGCTCTGAAGATCGGTTCGGCGACACTCGCAGACGACGTATTCGCCCGCAATGCGAGCCTTTTCGTGCTGCCCTTCCTCGCGGCATACTTCGCCTGGAAGCGGCAGATGACACCGCGCGGCGCCGCGGCGTTGCTGCTGCCGTTCGCGGTTGCCGCGATCGTACTGAACGTGTACCCCTTCGCCGCGGAGGGTGCGACGGAAGTGATTGCGGCGCTGCACGCGCCGATCGCGCTGTGGTTCGTCGTCGGTATCGCGTATGTCGGTGGCCAATGGCGATCCGACCGGCGGCGAATGGATTTCATTCGATTCACCGGAGAATGGCTGGTCTATCTCGTCCTGCTCGGTCTCGGCGGCGGGGTCTTGATCGCGCTCACGATCCAGGCCTTCGACGCTCTCGGCATGGATGTCGAGTGGGCGGCCGAGGGTTGGATCGTGCCGTTCGGCGCGGCAGGCGCGATGATCATCGCCGCATGGCTGGTGGAGGCCAAACAGAATGTGGTGGAGAACATCGCCCCCGTGCTCACACGAGTGTTCACCCCGCTGACGACTCTCATGCTGCTGGTGTTACTGGTCGCGCTCGCGATGAAGGGCAGCGTCGTCGATGTCGACCGCAACCTGCTGATCCTGATGGACGTCATCCTCGTTCTCGTTTTCGGATTGCTGTTGTACGCCATCTCGGCCCGCGACCCGCTGCTGGCGCCCAATGTGTTCGACCGTCTGCAACTGGTCCTGGTCGGCAGTGCTCTGGCGGTCGACGCGCTCATGCTGGTCGTCATGCTCAGCAGGATCGCGGAGTGGGGTTTCACCCCCAACAAGGCGGCCGCACTCGGCATGAACGTCGTCCTGCTGGTCAACCTCAGCTGGTCGGCATGGCTGCTCCTCGGTTTCCTCCGCGGCCGCTGTGGATTCAGCGCGATGGAAGGTTGGCAGACGCGCTATCTGCCGGTCTTCGGCATCTGGGCGGCTCTCGTGGTGGTCTGTCTCCCACCGATCTTCGACTTTGTGTGAACGAGGTCGGAACGGGGACAGAGTCAGTCAATGATCGCGCGAACCGCCGTTCCACTGCATCGGCGATGTTTGCTGTCGGTGGTCCCGTAGACGCCTGACCCGCAGTTCGCCGACCACCAGGAGGCGTGATGGCTACCCCAGACGATGGTCAACCCCACGTCCGGCTACGGCCGCTCGGCACAGCGCGACCGTGCCGGGCGCGGCCTCCACCGAGTCAGCGGGTCGCGGGCTTCGGGCGACCATCAGGCAGAACGCCGACCTCGTACGAACGCAGCAGTTAGATCGGAAATGGATTCATACGAATGCGGAACTCATCGGTCAGGCGCCGGATCCACCAGGCGTCACCCCGCCCAGTCCCTCGTGGACCCTCCGCAGCTCCTCCTCGACACGACCACGCAGAACGCGCTCCCTTTCTTCACTCGCTTGCGGATGCAGTTCCGCCACCATGTCCGCCACGAGCCGCCGCAACGCGCTGCCATCGCTGTGCTCGGCCTCTCGTAGAGCCGGTTCAACGCGGTGTCGAAGATGTTCGGGCATCAGTTGGGTCAGTTGCCGCTGATGGTTCTCGAGCTTGGACTCTGGATCGGTGGTCCCGTGTTCGGGTTGTCCCCACAATCCTGGATGTAGGTAGCGGCCTTTCTCCGCTGCGGGCTTGTCACCCTCCACGGTGAGTCGGTGAGCGGCGGCCCACCTGTCCTTTCGTGTTCCGGTCACCTGCCAGGAGACCCGGACCTTCGGTCGGTCGGTCTTGATGACGAATCGGTTGTCCGCGATCTGCTGCGCCACGATGGCCTGCGCAAATTCGCCGATGACAGTCAGCTGGTACCGAAAGTCCTCGTTGAGTGCCTCGAAGTAGTCGGGAAGCTCGACACTGGCCGCGCCGTCGTCGTCGGTGCTGATGTTGCCGCTGTACACGTTCAGCATGTCCGGGCTCTCGACAAACGAATGCCTGAGGTACTTGTTGGTCGGATCGCTTGGATGGTCGATCTCGAAACCGCCGCCCGCCTTGGAGACGAAGCCCGTGACGCGGACGTCGCCGAAGAAGGTCCCGGCATAGCCGCTCGGGTTCTCGCCGACGATCCCGGCGGCGGCGGGGTCGGTGGACGTGGAAACCCCGTGGACCCCACCACCTCTTCCCTCGCCGCGCACACCGAAGCGGGTGAAGCTGTGACCTTCCACGCCGTCGCCCAGGACGCTTTCGCCGAAGACCCCGGTACCCGCGTCCTCCGAGAAGTGGAGCCCGAAGGTGCCGTAACCCGAGCCGGTCGTGACGCCGACGACGCCGCTGTTGGATTGACTCTTTCCGCGTACGCCCAGGCCGCTGCCGGCGCGGCCTTCGACGGCGACCGCGTTGCGGCCGCCGAAGGTCTCGCCCTGCACACCGTACGTGGCGCCACTCCCGTGCACGCCACCGCCGCGAACGCTCGATCCACGGACTCCCGTGGCGCTGCCGACAAAACCCGTCACCCCGTTACCCTCGGCGACACTGGAGCCGAAGACCCCCGAGGCTCCGCCCTCCTGCGAGAACGTGACGCCGAGGATGCCGGTCGCGTTCTGGCTGCGGCCGTACACTCCGAGACTGTCGACACCATGTCCTTCCACGCCGGCGGTGCCGGTCGGCGGGTTGAACTCCCCCGCCGGGAGAACTCCGCTCGTACCCAAAACTCCTGCGCCAGTGTCGGAGTCACCCCACACCCCACAGGGGTCGGTGGGTGATTGTCCACTGTGCGCTGGTTCGAAACCTTCCACACGAGCCATGACTTCCTCCTCAACAGATCAGTCGTGCTCTTGTTGATTACGCTGAAAAAACCTTTCTACCGTTCGTATTTGAGAAATTCGAAACACTCTCCAGCGTGGCACTGACCAACCATCTTGTGAAGTAGCCAATCGATATACGTTGCCATGGCGCCATCTGGTTCCCAATCGACGAGGACCTGTTTCAGATCGGAACAACTGTGACCGGGCCCTCACTCCTAGCTTTGAATCACCCCCGTTACAACTAGGAGAATCAATGAAAAGCTCATCGTCGCCGGTGATGACTCCCCGGCGCGCTGCGACTGCCGCACTGCTCGGCAGTGCGCTGGAGTACTACGACTTCTTCATCTATGGCGCTGCAGCCGCCCTGGTGTTCAATGTGCTGTTCTTCCCCTCGGGTGACCCCGCGGTGGCTTTGATCGCGTCATTCGCCACGTTCGCGGTGGGATACGTCGCCCGGCCGGTCGGGGCGGTCGTGATGGGTCACTACGGAGATCGTCTCGGGCGCAAACGAGTCATGCTGGCGACGGTGCTGATGATGGGTGCCGCATCCTTCGCCATCGGCTGCCTTCCGACCTTCGGTCAGGTCGGAGCTCTCGCTCCTGCTCTGTTGGTGGCACTACGTTTCGTGCAGGGCTTCTCGGCCGGAGCCGAATCGGCAGGGGCATCGACGCTCACGGTGGAGCATTCGCCGGCGGGCCGCCGTGGCTTCTTCGCGAGCTTCGTCATGGTCGGCTACGCGGTGGGCAATTCGTTGGCAACGGTGGTCTTCCTGCCTGTTGCACTGTTGCCTGATGATGCGCTCTACGCCTGGGGCTGGCGTGTTCCGTTCTGGCTCAGCGCAGCTGTCGTGGTCATCACCTACTACGTGCGCAGCCGCCTCGATGAAACCCCTGCGTTCGTCGAGGCCAAGAGTGCCGATCAGGTGCGCAGACGACCGCTCCGTGACGTCTTCACATACCATCGTCGCGACGTGATCTGCGTTGCCGGGGCGACTCTCATGGCTTCGATTCAAACGCTGTTCTCGGTGTTCAGCCTTTCGTACGCAACATCAGCAGGCGTGGACAAGGGAGCGATGCTTGCGATCATCTCCGCTGCAATCGCGTTGACCATCATCGGGATTCCCGCGGCCGGGCATCTGTCGGACAAGATCGGCCGGAAGCCGGCGATGCTGATCTCTTGTGGCGGATGCGGGTTGAGCATCTTCGGGTACCTGTGGGCAATCTCGTCGGCAAACGTGCCGTTGATCGCGGTGTTCGCTTTCATCAACATGACACTGTTCTTCACGTGCTACAACGGTGTCTGGACGTCGTTCTTCCCCGAACAGTTCTCGGCCCCAGTACGATTCACCGGGATGGCCGTCAGTAACCAACTGGGCAACCTCCTCGCCGGATTCGCACCGCTGATCGCCGCGGTCATCCTCGCAGAGGGCCCTTCCGGATGGGTGCCGGTCGCAGTGTTCGGAGCAGTCGCCACAGCGATCGCAGCTCTGGCAGTCGCTGCAATGCGCGAGACATACCTGACTCCAACCGAACTACTCGGTGGGCGGAGCAGGACCGAACTGCTCGGCGAGGCGGCAGCCGATTCGGTTGTCGTGCCGGTCGAGGGCCCCGCTTCTGCGCTCAGAGGTTGATACGCCCGATCGTGATGCGAGAGCTCCGGCAGCGCTTCCCGCTGTCGGAGCTCGCGTGGTGCGGCCACGGCGGGCGCATACTCACCTGTGACAACTCCTAAGAGTTGATCTTCAGGGCACGCATTTTCCGGTAAAGGGTTGTTCGACCGATTCCCAGCAACTCTGCGGCACGGGATCTGTTACCGCCGGCGTCGCTGAGCGCGGCACTGATTGCATCTCGCTCGGCCTGTTCGTAGCGGCTGAACGGGGTGGGCCGGACATCGCGTTCGTCGCTCGGAGAGCCGATCCGAACAGGTTGATCATCGGCGTCTTCTCGGTCCGCTCCGTCAGTCTCGGTGAACTCCAGAGCGAAGATCGCATCGGCTCCCGATCGACCCAGCCGGCGCACGATAGCCTGCGCGCCGAGCAACGGGAGTTCGAGCTGGAGACGGTCCTGATCCCAGTGCTGCTTGCGGAGCGTGTCCCAGAGGCGGGCGTGGGCATCGGCGTCGAAGTGGGCGAGCGCGGGAAGGTCGGTCATCACCGTTCCCGAATTCATGACCAGGACGGGGTGCGTGGATGACCGGAAACTGCGATAAGTCCGGGCGAGTTCGAGGTCTCGCGAATCCGCCATCAGTTCGAGCGCCTCGGAGATCTCGTGTCCGGCCAGGCGGACCATGGCGACCATCAGCGGACTTGCGGAGTCGACGTGGGAGGCGATGGACAGCGAACCCACTATCCGGCCGGTGATCGGATGTCTGATCGGTGCGCCGGCGCAGGCCAGGCTGGACAAGCCGTCGTTGAAGTGTTCGCTGCCGCGGACGAAGACGACTCCTCTCGATTCGATGGGTGTGCCCAGGCCATTGGTACCGAGGGCCTGTTCGGAGAAGTCGAAACCCTCTGCGGCATTGGCTTTTGTCGAGTGCCTTCTGGTCTTGGGCGTCCACGATTCGGCGAGACACGATCCGGCCATCGCCATCGGCGAGGAAGAGTGTCATCCGCGAGTCGCTGAGATTGGTCTGCCACTGGTCGAGGATCCGGCCGGCGGCGCGGAGGATGGAACTGTCGGGATCGATCTCACCCATGACGTGGGGGCCGGTACCCGGATCCACCTGGAGCGAAACCGACCGTCGCCAACTCTGTTCGATCTCTGTGGCGACCAGCGAGGCAGGAACGGAGGCGTGCAGAAGTCCCTTGGTCAGCAACTGCTCACGCGCACTCCGTATCGCATCTTCGCGATCGAACCGATCCTGCCTCACCATGTCAGTGTGATGCAGACAACACAATGCGTCCAGCGACTCCCCCGGCGGTCAACTCATCGAGAGCCCGGGACACCTCTGGCGCCGACAGCGGACGCTCGACGAGCGGAATGTCAGGCAAAGAACCGCCCTGTGCCACCTTCACCAGAGCTCTGAGCTGCGCCAATGTGCCCACGAAGCTGCCTTCGACGCGGACCATCCGCAAGGCCAGGAGCGCAGTGGGGACCGTGACCTCGCCGCCGAACAAGCCGACCTGAATCATGATGCCACCCTTGATCAGCACATCGAACGCGGCGGTCGCCGTCTCCCCGTTGTTGACGAAGTCGATCACGGCGCCGGCGGGGCCACCGGCGGACCGGCGGATACTCCCCGCGTCCGTGTCAGGTCCGGACAGCACCGTGGTGGTGGCGCCCATATCGCGCGCGAGCGTCAGGTTCTGCTCGGACCTGTCGACGACGCAGATGTTGCCGTGGCCGCGTGCCCGTAGCAACGCGATCGCGGTCAGACCAAGACCGCCGGCACCGAAGACCACGACCGGCTCGTTCGAGTCGAGCGGCAGGATCTTGTCCACCGCGCTGTACGCAGTGAGGCCGGAACACGCGAGAGTGGCGGCCCAGCTGTAGTCGAGGCCGGCGATGTCGACGAGATACTTCTCGTCGGGGACGACGATGTACTCGGCATACCCGCCGTGGCGCGCCACGCCGAGGTTCTGCCCGGCGACGCACTTGTTGTCCTCGCCGCCGCGGCACCGGCGGCAATCGCCGCAACCGATCCACGGGTAGACGAGCCGAACATCGCCCTTCACGACACCTCGGACGTCGTCGCCCACCTCGTCGACCACACCCACAACTTCGTGACCGAGCACCATCGGATAAGGGATTCCGCGGTCCTTCATATTCATGACACCTCGGCTTCCGAGGTCGTATCCGCCGGCTCGCAGATGGGTATCGGTGTGGCACACGCCCGCACGACACACTCTCAGGAGCACCTCTCGGCCGGTGGGCTCGGGTGTCGGCAGGGTCAGGTCATGGATAGTGGGGTCGTCGGGCTGTAGGGCGAATGATTGCATGCGAGACAGTCTCTTTCGTGTGTCGGTCGTGTGTGGACACACCTCACGGTATCGACGACGACGCTCACCGCAGTGTTCCACATCGGAACAGATGTGTTTCTCGATACGCCCTTAGCGTTGATCTGGAGAACGTGGTCGCCATCACATCTGCGGCCGCCACGTGTTGTCACAACACATTTGCGCCGGGATGAGACTCGGCTCGGCGCACTACGCCAAGGGGCCCTGATGAACACCACCATGTCCGAACAGATCGACCTCTCAGCTGTCGGCGACGACGGCTCCGATGCACTGCGTGAGCTATACGCGGACTGGTCACAGATCATGGCGTCCACACCCGAACTGACGATCCGGCTGCTTCGGTCGTTGTTCGACGAGTGGCATCGACCCACCGCAGAACCGGAGCGCGTGACCTACCGGGAAGACACCGTCGGTGGCGTGCCGGGCATCTGGTGCCTACCCGAGGGAGCCGACGCGGCAAAGGTGCTGCTCTACACCCACGGCGGCGGGTTCGCAGTCGGCTCGGCAGCCAGCCACCGCAAATTGGCGGGCCACGTCGCCGCTGCCCTTGGCGCCCACAGCTTCGTACCGGACTACCGCCGCGCCCCCGAGTTCGCACATCCGGCTCAAGTCGAGGACGGCGTCGCGGTCTTCTCGGCTTTGGTCGAATCGGGGATCAAACCGGCTGACATCACGACGATCGGCGACTCCGCCGGCGGCAACCTCGCGATCGCGATCGCCCTGTCCCTGAGTGGCCGGCAGAAGGCAGGACCCGGTGCGGTCATCGCCTTCTCTCCGTGGCTCGACATGGAGAACAAGGATGAAACGTTGATCACCAACAACGACAGCGACGCATTGATCACCCCGGAACTACTCGAGGGCGTGCTCGGCGGCACAATTGATCCGGCCACGCCTCTGGCGAACCCGCTGCACGCCGACTTCGCCGGTTTTCCTCGCATCTACATCACGGCCGGAAGCGTTGAGTCGCTTCTGGACAACGCCACCAGGTTGGCCGAGCGTGCTGAGGCCGCCGGCGTCGACGTGACCTTGTCGATCGCCGAAGGTCAGCAACACGTGTACCCGTTCCTGGCCGGACGCTCGGCACTGGTCCGGGCGGAACTCGATGCACTCGCCGCGTGGCACCGCGCCTGACATCCCGATCTCACCTCATCACCAGCGCAAAGGAATTGGATTGATCATGACCATTGAGCATCGCATCCAGACGGTCGACGCGATCGTGATCGGCGCCGGGTTCGGCGGCATCTACGCCGTCCACAAACTGGCCAACGATCTCGGACTCTCCACCATCGGATTCGACAAGGCAGACGGCCCCGGCGGTACCTGGTACTGGAATCGCTATCCAGGTGCGTTGTCGGACACCGAGAGCCATGTCTACCGCTTCTCCTTCGATCAGGATCTGCTGGCCGACGGGTCATGGAAACACACCTACATCACCCAGCCAGAGATCCTCGAATACCTCGAAGGTGTCGTCGACCGTTTCGACCTGCGTCGTCATTTCCGGTTCGGAACGGAGGTCGCTTCGGCGATCTACCTCGACGACGAGGAATCGTGGGAGGTCACCACCGGCACCGGTGAGGTGTACCGCGCAACCTATGTCGTCAACGCGGTCGGGCTGCTCTCGGCGATCAATCTGCCGCAACTGCCGGGTCTGGACAGTTTCGACGGAGAGGTCATCCACACCGCCGCGTGGCCCGAGGGCAGGGATCTCTCGGGCCGTCGCGTCGGTGTCATCGGCACAGGTTCGACCGGCCAGCAGGTCATCACCGCGCTGGCCCCCGACGTCGAGCACCTGACGGTATTCGTGCGGACGCCGCAGTACTCGGTGCCTGTCGGCAAGCGGCCGGTCACACCCGAACAGATCGATGCTGTCAAGGCCGACTATGACCAGATCTGGGAACAGGTGAAGAGTTCCGGTGTGGCGTTCGGCTTCGAAGAGAGCACCGTGCCGGCGATGAGGGTATCCGCCGAGGAACGGCAACGCGTCTTCGAGGACACCTGGAACCACGGCGGCGGCTTCCGGTTCATGTTCGGCACCTTCGGCGACATCGCCACCGACGAGGAGGCGAATGAGGCGGCCGCATCGTTCATCCGCGCCAAGATCGCCGAAGTCATCAAGGACCCGGAAACCGCTCGGAAACTGACTCCGACGGGACTGTTCGCCCGCCGCCCGCTCTGCGATGACGGCTACCACGAGGTGTTCAATCGACCCAATGTCGAAGCCGTGGCCATCGGCGAAACCCCCATCCGCGAGGTCACCCGGCGAGGAGTTGTGACCCAGGATGGAGTCCTGCACGAACTCGACGTCCTCGTCTTCGCCACCGGGTTCGACGCTGTGGACGGCAACTACCGCCGCATCGACATCCGCGGCCGTAACGGTCTGGCCATCAATGACCACTGGAACGGGCAACCGACCAGCTACCTGGGCGTGGCCACCGCCAACTTTCCGAACTGGTTCATGGTCCTTGGGCCCAACGGCCCGTTCACCAATCTGCCGCCGAGCATCGAAACCCAGGTCGAATGGATCAGTCAGACAATCGAATACGCCGAGCGTTGGGGTGTTTCGGCGATCGAGCCGACGCCGGAAGCCGAGGCGGAATGGACCGATACCTGCACGACGATCGCCAACGCCACCCTGTTCACCAAGGTCGACTCATGGATCTTCGGCGCCAATATTCCGGGCAAGAAGCCCAGCGTGTTGTTCTACCTCGGGGGCCTCGGAAACTATCGGGCAGTCCTCGCCGACGTCGCTGCCACCGGCTACCGGGGCTTCGACGTGAAGTCCCCTCAGACAGTCGACGCCTGACCACGACACCTCAGCGGCGCGATGCCGTCATCTGACAACCCGCCGCGCACAACAGCAATAGGAGACACCCGTGGGTGTGTACACCACCACCGACCCCGCCACCGGCGAACAACAAGCACAGTACCCGGAGATATCCGACAACGAACTCGACGACCTGATCGGCCACAGCGCGATGGCCTATCGAGAATGGCGCACCTTTGACCTCGACCAGCGGCGCACCCTGCTCGCCCGGGTCGCCGATCTGCACCGCGAGCAGGCCGACGAGTTGGCCAAACTCGCCACCCTCGAGATGGGCAAACCCATCGCCCAGGCCAAGGGTGAGGTGGCACTGGTCGCCTCGATCTACCAGTACTACGCCGACCATCTCGCCGAGTTCGTCGCCGATGAAACTCTCGACATCGCCGGGACGGGCACAGCCGTCGTTCGCACCGAACCGATCGGCCCCCTCGTCGGTGTCATGCCGTGGAACTACCCCTTCTACCAGGTGGTGCGCTTCGCGGCCCCGAACATCGCGCTGGGCAACACGATCATCATCAAGCACGCACGAAACTGCCCGCAGTCAGCGCTGGCCATCGAGCGGATCCTTTCCGAAGCCGGACTGCCGTCCGGTGTGTACCTGAACGCCTTCATCTCCTCGACTCAGGTCGCCGCGGCCATCGCCGACCCGCGAGTGCAAGGAGTGTCCTTGACCGGGTCGGAGAAGGCAGGCTCGGCCGTGGGTGAAGTCGCCGGTCGGCATCTCAAGAAATGCGTCCTCGAACTCGGCGGCTCAGACCCGTTCGTCGTGCTCGCCGACGCCGATATCGACAAGGCCGCCCGCGCGGGAGTCATCGGTCGGCTCGCCAACGTCGGTCAGGCCTGCACCGCCTCCAAACGATTCATCGTCGAGCAGCAGGTGTACGACGAGTTCGTCGCCAAGCTCGTACAGGGAATGGCCGCCTGGGAGCCCGGCGACCCGACCGACGCCACCGTCAAACTCGGGCCTCTGTCGTCGATGTCGGCCGTCGACGAGCTCGCCGACCTCGTCGACGATGCGGTGTCGACCGGAGCCGAGGTACTGCTCGGCGGCGATCGACCCGGTGGAGCCGGCGCGTTCTATCCACCCACCGTGCTGGCCGGCGTCACCCGTGAGGCACGGGCCTTCGACGAGGAACTCTTCGGCCCGGTGGCGGTGGTCTACGCAGTCGACTCTGTCGACGAGGCAATCGATCTGGCCAACGATTCGCCGTTCGGTCTCGGTGCCACCGTGTTCACGAGTGACCTCGACATGGCCGATCGGGTTGCCGCAGAACTCGAGAGCGGAATGGTGTGGATCAACGACACCAGCAAGAGTTCCCCCGACCTGCCGTTCGGCGGCGTCAAGGGTTCGGGCTTCGGCCGTGAACTCGGCCGATACGGCTTCACCGAGTTCGCCAACAAGAAGCTCGTCCGTAATCCGAACCACCAGTAGGCGGTCAGTACACATGATCACAGATCGCTACCAGCACGGCCTCGACCGAATGATGGAACTCGTCTCCACCGAGCATTCCAACACGTTCGACCACGCCAAACTCATCGAAGCTTACAAGGATCTCGATCCCGACCTTCCTGATTACATCGTCTCGTTCGCCTTCGGCGACATCTACTCGCGAAAGAGTCTGAGCCAACAGGAACAAACGCTCATCACCATCGCCACGTTGGTGGCCTTGGGGACCGAGCCGCAACTGAAACTGCACATCAACACGGGATTCACCGTGGGTCTGACGAGAGAGAAAATCGTCGGTGCTCTCATTCACTGCATCCCGTACGTCGGCTTTCCCCGCGTGCTCAACGCCCTCACGCTCCTGCAGCAGGTGATGGCCGAGCGAGGGCTGGTCCCAGCAGACGTCTGACAACCGATCGCATCTACAGAATCGGAGAGGCACATGCATCTCATCATCGGTCTCGGCCCCATCGGCGGGAACATCGGCGCACATCTTGCCGAACAGCGACAGCCGGTCTATGGCTGTGACTTCGACCTTCAGCGGGTCCGTGAGTGGACCGCGGAAACCGGGTCGCCGGCAGCCACCAGTGTGGCAGAAGTGGAGTGGACGACGGTCGACAGCGTCCACATCGCAGTGCGCCTGGCTGATCAGGTCAGCGCCGTCGTGGATGCGCTGACCGCACATACCGCGCGACCGCTGACAGTGTTCGTCCACACCACCCTCGCTCCCACCGACGCGCGGAGAATCATGTCGTGCGCACCCGAAGGTTGGCGCGTATTCGAAGCACCCGTATCGGGCGGACCGCGAGGTGCTCGCGAAGGCACCCTGTCGATATTTCTCAGTGGCCCTCCGACCTCCGCTGCCGAGGATGCTCTCCTGCAGAACATCTCGGGCCGCACCTTCCGGTTGGAATCCTACGGACAGCCCGCACTGGTCAAATTGCTCAATAACATGTTGGCGACGTGCAATCTCGCGGCGACAGCACGAATGCTGAGTCTCGCGGAGAAACTGGGGACGCCGGCGACGAGTCTTCTCGACGTGATCGGTGCCTCGACAGGCCAGAGTTGGATGAGCGACAACTTCATCGATGTTCAGTTCGACCTACTCGTGAAGGATGTCGATCTCTTGAGTGATGAGATCGGGGCGCTGCCCGACAACACTCTCGGTGACGACATAGAGGGAGCAATCCTTGGTGCACGCTCACTGCTGGCGTCCGTGACGTCGTGAAAGGGCTACGTTGACAAAGGGTCTCGTCTGACAACTGCCCGATCGACACCTGCGCAGCCCGCAAGGGGTGCGCATCAGGTAACGCGATCCGGCTCTGCTGCACCCGCCGCTGTCAGCTATCGGTGACCTTGCTGTCGAGATGAGCCAGCGCTGCTCGTGCGGTTTCGAGTTCGCGGCTGAGCTCGTCGATTCTCTTCTGGGCGGCCGCACGCGCCGACTCGATCGCCCCGTCGACCGCGGTGATCGCGGCGTCGTCGCCGAGCTCGCGCATGGCTCGCGCGACCCGGTCGGCGGTCACCTCGGTGGGTTTGCCATGCTTCTTGGCGCCGTGGGATACCGAGACCGTCCACGTGCTCTCCCCTGTCGATGTGACGGTCACACTGACCGGCGCGCCCGGAGCCTTGGAACGTCGCGGCGCTTTCGCCTGGACGGGGTTCGGTTTCACTGGTCTCGGCGGTGCAGGTGCAGGTGCGGGTTCGGTGGGCGGTGCAGGTTCGGGCGTCGGCTTCGGTTCGGTCACAACGGTTCTTGATGACCTGGCGATCGGCCCAGACGTGGACGCCGCCTTGGCCGGTCGCCGTCTCGCCGACGTGGCGGACGTTGCTGCGGCACGTGTTCTCAGCAGTTCGTCGGGCTCGAACGGCAATTGATCGTCGACCCCCTTCGGGCTCACCGTGACCGTGGATCCCTCGATGGACACGACGCGCGCCGACGCGCCGGCATCGAGGTCCAACGACGGCATCGGATCACGGAGATAGACGGTGACGCGTTTGCCGGCGGCAAGTCCCGCGGACAGAGACTCGAGGTCGTCGGGAGTCAAACCGATCGGTCTGCGCGAATTCACGCTGACCATGTTCGCACACATGTGCGAGAATCGCACATGTGGCCATCGGGAACGGGGGTGCCGGTAAACTGGTGCCACCACGAGCAGGTCTGATCGCCAGATCCCCGAGCGAGGTGTCGTCCGTGACCGTCGAACTCAACCACACGATCGTGTACGCACGCGACAGTCGCGTGTCCGCCCGGTTCCTCGCCGACATCCTCGACCTGCCGACGCCGAAACCGTTCGGGCCGTTCCAGATTGTCCAGGTCGGCCGACTCTCGCTCGACTACGCCGATGCCGAGCGGGTGACTCCCCAGCACTACGCCTTCCTCGTCACAGAGGCCGAATTCGACGCGATCCACGACCGGATCGTCGATCGTGGTCTCGACTATTGGGCCGATCCGTTTCACCGACAACCCGCCACGATCAACACCAACGACGGTGGCCGAGGCCTCTATTGGAGTGATCCCGACGGGCACAGCCTCGAGATCATCACGCGCCCCTATGGCGGGGGCTGACGCTGGATTGAAGTACCGATGAGTTGTGGCGGGCGCTCCGAGGGCCTACATTCGCAGTCATACAACTGACTGAAACAGCCAGGTCACCGGGCGAAAGGGCAGCCGATGGCGCGTGTCGAGGCGGCGGTTCGCAGCCGACAACTGGTCGCAGCAGCGCGTGATGTGTTGGCTCGTGACGGTGTCGCCAACACGCCGCTGCGCGCGGTCGCCGCCGAAGGTGACGTTCCGCTGGGCACATTGCAGTATGTCTTCCCCTCCCGGGAATTGCTGTTACGCGCAGTGATCGAGGACGTGGTGACCGAGATCGGCCACGTGTTCGCCGATTCTGCGCACACCGGTGATGGGCTCGCCCATGCGATTCGCGACGGGGTGCGGGCCTTTTGGAAGCGACTGGTGTCCAATCGAGATCTGCAGGTCATGCAGTACGAACTGACGACCTACTCGCTGCGGACCGAGGGGCAAGAGGAACTCGCCCGATGGCAGTACGAGTCCTATGCCGACGTCGTGGCCAATTGGTGTGCAGAAGCGGCGACCTCGGCTGGTGAAGTGTCTGCGATACCGCTCCCCCAGCTGGCGCGCATCATCGTGGCCTGTATCGACGGGCTCATCCTGCAATACGTGTGCGACCCTGACGACGAACGTGCCGACCAGGACCTGGACACGATCACCGAGATGCTCGTCGGACTCGCGGCACCGCGATCGGCGACGACGAACAAGCACTGACCCAATCGGCACCGCCGAACGGTGCGGCGCCCAGACGCGCGGCGTGCCGTCCCGATGGTGCCGGCACGAACCCCGGACGTCGGCGGGCGAGAGTATCAGCAAATTTTCGCCGAGCGTATTGCAGATCACCTGAACCTCCCTTAGCCTAGTTTTCAGTCGGTTGTATGACTGAGAACAGGTTCATCGCGGCGAGCCGGATACCGCCCGCGGCCATCGGGCATGCACGAGACGGGCGGCGGCATCACCCAGGCTCCAGGATCGACAGTTCCAGTCGCCAGTCATCCGCCACTCAACCACTTTGTTGTATAAGGAGATTCACCATGCATCACGTCGATGTCGTCATTGTCGGAGCCGGCCTGTCCGGGTTGTCGGCCGCCCGCCGACTCACGCGGGCGGGAAAGACCGTCGCGGTGCTCGAAGCACGCGACCGCGTCGCCGGGCGCAACCACGGCGCCACCTTCGGCAACGGCGTCCCGATCGAGATGGGCGGCCAGTGGGTGGGCCGCACGCAGGACGCCGTTCTGGCGCTGATCTCCGAACTCGGGCTGAAGACCTATCGGTCCTACGACACCGGTGCGGCCATCACCTACTACGACGGGGCAGCCCACCGATACACCGACGAAAGCTTCGGTCTGGCCGAAGCCGACGTCACCGAGATCGGCCGGCTCTGGGAGACGATCACAGTACTCGCGGAGAGTGTCGAGCTGGCGACGCCGTGGACCACCACTGGCGCCGAGGACCTCGACCGGCAGACCTTCGACCAGTGGCTGGTCGCCGAAACCGCCAACGACGTCGTCATCCGCTTCTTCCGCCTGGTCGTACCCGCCCTGTTCTCCGCAGAATCACACGAACTGTCCCTGCTGCACTTTCTCTTCTATATGAAGTCCGGGACGAGCCTCGAGGTCCTGCTCTCCACCACCGGCGGCGCCCAGGAGTCTCGCGTGGTCGGCGGAACCCACCAGATCTCCGAACGCATGGCCGCCGACCTCGGCGATGCGGTGCACCTGGGCACTGTGGTCACCGGTGTCGCCCAGACCGACACCGGTGTGATCGTCACCTTCGATGGCGGCGAGGTCTCCGCCGACCACGCCGTCGTCGCCATCCCGCAGACCCTCGCAGGGCGGTTGCGGTACTCGCCGCCCTTGCCCGCCGCCCGGGATGGGGTCACCCAACAGTTTCCCGCCGGGTCGGTCATCAAGGTCAACATCGCCTACCCGACGCCGTTCTGGCGGGAGGACGGCCTCAACGGACTGGTGATGAGTCTCGATGACTCGTTCAATGTGGTACTCGACAACTCGCCGCACGACGACTCCTGTGGCGTGCTCGTCGGGTTCCTCGAAGGCCGCCACGCCCGTGCTGCTGCCGAGCTCACTGCGGAGCAGCGTCGCGAACTGATCCTCGGCGATCTGGTCAAGTACTTCGGCGAGCGGGCTGCGGATCCGATCGAGATCATCGAATTGGACTGGAATGCCGAGGAATTCACCCGAGGCTGCTATGGGGGCCGACTCGCTGCCGGTGTGTGGACCAACTACGGCAAGGCCGTCGCCGCTCCGGTCGGTCGTATCCACTGGGCCGGAGCGGAGACCTCCGACATCTGGAATGGCTACATGGACGGCGCCGTCCGATCCGGCTATCGCGCTGCCGCCGAGATCCTCGACGGCAGCAACTGACCGCGCCGGCACCGGGAAGCACTGATGGATTCCGCGAGTTCGCCACTCCCCCGGCACGCTGAGGTGGTGGTGGTCGGCGCCGGCATCGCCGGTCTCACCGCTGCCGACGACTTGCACCACAGGGGCATCGATGTGGTCGTATTCGAGGCGGCTGACCGGGTCGGCGGGCGTGTCATGGTGGAGACCACTGCCCTCGGCTCGGCTGTCGACCTCGGGGGCCAGTGGGTCGGCAAGGGTCACCACCGGTTTGAAGAACTGGCCGCTGAGCTGGGCGTCACGCAATATCAGATGCGTAGTCCGAAGTCGCCGATGGTGGCCGACGACGACGGCGCGATCAGCGCAATCTCCCCGGCGATGCTGGCAGCCAACGCGACTCTGGTGGGGTTCGAGTTGGCCTCGCATCTGCCGACCGGGGACAAACAGAACACGATGACCATCGGGCAGTGGCTGGACCGCATTCCGTCGGCCCGTGCGCGACGAATACTCGACGTCGTCATCGCGGTCACCTGCTGCGCGGATACCAACGAGCTGTCGTTGACGGCGTTCCTCAAGCTCATCCGTTTCCAGGGTGGTCTGATGACCATGATGAAAACAACTGGCGGTGCTCAGGATTCGCTACTCGTCGAGGGTGCGGGTGAACTCGCCGGCCGACTCGCCGAAAGGCTGGGCGACCGGGTGCACCTCAACAGTGCGGTGACCGCGATTGCGCAGAACGACCGCGGAGTCTCCGTTGCGACGGCGGATGCGACGATCACCGCCGCCAATGTCGTCGTGACGGTGCCTCCGCCGATCGCAGCCCGGATAACGTTCGATCCCCCGCTGCCGGACAGCCGAAACCGACTGCACCGCAACACCTACATGGGTGCGGTGTACAAAGCGCTCGCGGTGTATGACACGCCGTTCTGGCGCGATCACACCGAAGCCGAAATGATCGTGTCGGGCGATCCGGGCTGCGCCGTCTTCGATTCCTCACCACCGGACGGTCCGGGTCATCTCACCCTGCTCGTCGGTGGCTCCGGGGCCCGCCGTGTCGGCGATCTGCCCGTCGACGAACGCATGAGGCTGCTGCTCGACCGACTCGAAAGCTCCCTGGGGGCAGGCAAACGGCGGCCCATCGGTTGGCACGACAAGGCATGGCATCTGGACCCGTTCGTCGGTGGCGGATACGCGTCCCTGCCTCGGTTGGGGACGCGCGAAGGGTTCTACGCCGTCGAGCATTTCCCGGTCGGTGACATCCACTGGGCGGGAACCGAGACCGCCGCCGAACACGCCGGTTATATCGAAGGCGCCCTCGAGTCCGCGCAGCGTGTGGTGGCCGAGATTACACGGTCCGAACAGAGCGATCGCTGAGCCGGCTCACTGATCGACCCTGGCGACCGCGAATCCATGCAGAACTCGCGATGATGCGTGCGGGCATCGCATTCGCCGCCGATCGCCGCCCGTTGTCGTGAGCCGACGATCGACAACTCCGATGAGTTTCGCCGCAGTCCGGTGTCCACCTCACTGACGATGTTCACCAGCGGACGTCGCAGACCCCAGGAGAAACCCGATGCACACCATGATGTTCGTGAACCTGCCCGTGGCCGACGTCGCGCGTTCGCGCGCGTTCTTCGCCGAGCTCGGATATGCGTTCAACGAGAACTTCTCCGACGACAGAGCGGTCTCTGTCGTACTCGGTGAGAATCTGGTCGCAATGCTTCTGCAGCGCGATTTCTTCGACACGTTCCACCCAGTGCAGACGACAGACGCCACCATGAGCAAGGAGTGCGTTGTCTGCCTCGACGTCGACAGTCGCGAGGCCGTCGATCGACTCGTCGACCGAGCAATCGCCGCGGGAGGCAAGCCCGGCGACGCCGAGGGTAACGAGGTCATGTACGGCCGCAGCTACGACGACCTCGACGGTCACTCATGGCAGATCATGTGGATGGACCAGACAGTGATGGCGGCGGACTGAGAACCAGGTCGAATGACCATCGAGCGGCCGCCACGCCTGCCTATAGTCGCTCCATGAGTTCATCGCAGATCCGCACCGTGGTTTCCGGCATGTCCTTCACCGAATGCCCACGCTGGCATGACGATCGTCTGTGGTTTGTCGACTTCTACACCCACACCGTGAATTCGGTGAACGCCGACGGGACGGATCTGCGCACCGAGCTCGACGTGCCGGCACAGCCGTCGGGGCTCGGGTGGCTTCCGGATGGTCGACTGCTGGTGGTGTCGATGAAGGACCGGAAGATTCTGCGGGTCGAACCCGACGGCGCGGTCGCGGTGCATGCCGACGTGAGTGGCCACGTCACCGGACACCCCAATGACATGGTCGTCGACGAGCAGGGCCGTGCATGGCTGGGGAATTTCGGTTTCGACCTCATGGCCGGCGCCGACCTCGAGACCGCCGATCTGCTGCGCATCGACCCGGACGGAACTGTCACGACGGTTGCGGCAGGGCTTTACTTCCCGAACGGCAGCGTGGTGACGCCCGACGGCGCCACCCTGTTGGTCGACGAGACCCTCGGCAACCGGATCAGTGCGTTCGCCATCGCAGCGGACGGTTCATTGGGTTCCCGGCGCGATTGGGCGACCTTCGGCGATCCACCGGCGACGAACGTACTCGGCGACGTGCTGGCGGGAGCTGTGGTCGCGCCTGACGGCTGCGGTCTGGATGCCGACGGGTGCCTGTGGGCCGCCGATGCCGTGGGCAACCGGGTGATCCGGGTCCGCGAGGGCGGTGAGATCGTCGATGAGGTCGCACTCGACACCGGCGCCTTTGCGTGCATGCTCGGTGGAAGCGCGGATACCACGTTGTTCATCTGCTGCGCACCGGATTTCGATGAGCATGCACGGTCGGCCGCTCGGGAGGCGACGATCCGCGCCGTCGAGGTCCCGGTCGGGCATGCCGGGCGACCGTAGGCGGTCGTCGATAGCTATCACCGAGAGGGAGGTGACCAGGTCGCCATCGAATCAACCCCCGCATTCCGGCTCGAGGTCGGGTCTGCGAGCCGTAGAATTCGCGCGGTGGCCACGCGAGACGAGTTGCCGACGACGGGGGTGTCGCCATGACCTCGCCGGGTGAGCGCAGCGGGGCGGCCATCGAGGACATGGGTGCGGCCACCGCCGCGCTTCATCGGGCGATGTCGTACAGCCGGCTGACCGATGGCGGGATGAACCCCTCCGACGCACGCTCGCTGCTCGCCGAAACCGCGTCAGGCACGAACTGGTCCGAAACGGCATCGTGCCTGGCGGACCGGCGGGCCGGCGCGGCAGCGGAGGCTCTGGCCCGAGGGCAGAACCGCACAGCGGAGCTGATGCAACGATGGGCTGTCGGCGCCGCGGCATTCGCCCAGATGGCCGAGAACGCCGATACCGACCTCAAGCGCTCGCTCTACGGCCGATACGTCGATCATGTCCGACAGCTGGTTTCGCTGCGGCCCCCCGTACTGGAGCGGATCGAAACGCCCTACCGTAATGGCCATCTCGTCGGTTGGTTGCGATTGCCCGACACCGGCACCGCCAACGGCACGGTGATCATGTGGGGCGGACTCAGTGGCTGGGGTGCGCTGTATCTGCGGTCGGCCGACGCATTGGCCGAGCGCGGACTTGCGTGTCTGCTCGCCGAAGGGCCCGGCCAAGGGGAACCACGCCTGCGAGACGGACTGTTCATCGACGCGAAAGTCGTCGAAGGGTTTGCCAGGTTCGTCGAGGTCGTGGCACGCGACCCGCGGCTCGGCGGCGCGATCGGACTGCAGGGCAACAGCTCCGGAGGCCTCTTCGCCGCCCACCTGGCCGCCGCCGACGACCGAATCCGCGCGTGCGTGGTCAACGGTGCGCCCGCCGCGCCGACGTTGCCGGAGTTCCGCAGTATCCGTGAACAATTCGCGGCCGCCCTGGGCACCTCCGACCCCGACGAGGTTGATCGCGTGCTCACCGAATTGCGTTTCGACCCGTATGCCCACCCGATCGGTTGTCCGGTCCGCGTCCTCCATGGCGGCAGCGACCCGCTGATCGTCTCACCCGACATCCAGCAACCCTTCGTCGACGCGGCCGGTGGTCAGGGAGATCTGCAGATCTGGCCCGATGGCGACCACGCCCTGCACAACCACGCCGAGGAACGCGACGCGCTCACCGCTGACTGGTTCGTCGATCAGCTGACCTGACGGTTCCCGACGCGGCCACATCCGGTCCTCCGTTCGGCGATCCGGTCTTGACGCATTCCGATATGGGAATATGATGGGAGAATGGCACGAGCAGCGACGACATCGGACGTCTTCAACGCGATCGCCGAGCCGCAACGTCGGGAGATCCTCGTGCTGCTGCGTGCGGGTGAGCGACCGGTGACCGAGTTGGCCCAGCAGCTGGGGATCGCGCAGCCGGGAGCGTCCAAACATCTCCGGGTGCTCCGTGAGGTCGGGCTGGTGCGGGACCGCAAGGTGGGCAAACAACGCCTGTACGGCCTGGACGCACGAGGATTACGCCCGGTGCACGAGTGGACCGGAGGGTTCGAGCAGTTCTGGAACGAGAGTTTCGACCGCTTGGACGCGTACGTACAAGACCTCAAGCAATCACGGAAACAGGAGTGACCGATGGCAGCAACTGCACGGAACGCGCCGGCACAATCGGCGACAGCGGACCGCGAGGTCGTGATCTCTCGGGTCATCAGTGCCCCGAGAGAGCTGGTGTTCGAGGCGTTCACCGAAGTCAGGCATCTGGCGCAATGGTGGGGACCGGACGGGTTCACCACGAACACCCGGGCATTCGAGTTCCGCGTCGGGGGTGAGTGGGAGTTCGTGATGCATGGACCGGACGGGACGGACTACCCGGAGTGGATCTCCTGGATCGAGATCTCCTCACCGGAGCGGATCACACTGCGCCACGGTGAGTTCCGTGATGACCCGAACGCGTTCGAGTCCGTTCTCACGTTCGCATCCGACGGACCGGCGACCCGGATCGAGATGCGGACGGTGTTTCCCACCAAGGAGTCGCGCGACGAGGCCGTCGAGAAGTATCACGCAATCGAGGGTGGTCAGCAGACCCTGCGTCACCTCGCCGACTATGTCGCCGTGATCGGTCGGCGAGTAGGTGACGACTGATGGCCGGAAAGGTGTTCTTCAGCGTGACGATGTCGGTGGACGGGTTCGTGGCGCCCGAGTCCGCCGAGGACTTGATGGGCCCACAGTGGATGGAACTGCAGCAGTGGATCTTCCCGCAGCGGTTCTTCCGGGAGAATCTGAAGCTCGGCGAGGGCGGCGATGAAGGGCGCGACAACGACATCCTGCGGGAGACATTCGAACGCACCGGAGCAAGCGTGATGGGGAAACGCATGTTCGATGCCGGTGAGCACGCGTGGCCGGAGGAGCCGCCGTTCCACACACCGGTCTTCGTCGTCACGCACGACAAGCGTGAGCCCTGGGTGCGGGCGGGTGGGACCACCTTCCACTTCGTGAACGACGGCATCGAGACCGCGCTCGATCAGGCCCGCGACGCCGCCGCTGAGCGAGACGTCCGCATTGCGGGCGGAGGCGCAACGATCGTGGAGTACCTCAACGCCTGCCGGATCGACGAGTTCTCGATCGCGCTCTCCCCCATGCTCTTCGGCTCCGGGATACGCTTGTTCGAGCACGTGGAGGCGAACAGTCTTGCCCTCGCGCAGGTCCGCGCCGAGGCGACGCGGCAGGTGACCCACCTGACCTACGCGGTCAGCCGTCGGTAGCCGAGGCAAGCTACTGCGGTTCCGCCGGTGCCGTCGACGTCACCATCTGTCCGAAGCGGCACGGTAGTCGGTGTGGGAATCAGTAGCATGAGCAGGTGGCTGCGGGGATACAGGACTGCGTCGACGCCGGCATGGACAACTGTATGCCGGGCTTCGGCACATTCCTGATCGGTTTATTCTTCGGACCGATCGCACTCTTGATGTGGATTGTGGCTGCCACCTCGGCGATGTTTTCGCTTGCCAAGAAGGAGATGCCCGGGTCGCGGCGCGCGCTGTGGATGACGGTCATCATCGTGGTGCCTATCGTGGGGGCGTCTTCCTGGTTCATCTACCGTCGGTTTGCGCCCGACGTATGACGGCGCGGGCCCGGGTTGCCTTCGATCTCGAGGGGTTCTTGAGTACCGTGGAACAGCGAGGAGGACACATGCGGTTGAGGCTGAACGACGTCATGGTACCCGTGTCTGACCCGGCGCTGGAAGAGACGAGAACCTTCTACAGCACGTCACCGAGGGGCCGTGGACCTGACGGCCCAGATGAGCTCCGAGAGGCCCGAGCGCGGCGAACATCGACCGCGACCGACGACGAGGTCGTAGAAGAGATCGCTGAGGTCGGACCTGGTCGTGTGCCGATCCGGATCATCACACCTCGCAGCAGGCCGGCCCGTGCCGTGCACCTCGACTTTCACGGCGGTGGCTTCTACATGGGTGCCGCGGCCGACGACGACACGCGCAACCGGAAGCTGGCCGAGGCGCTGGGGATCGCCGTGGTGAGCGTGGACTACCGGCTGGCACCCGAACACCCGTGGCCGGCCGCCCCCGATGACTGCCGCACGGCGGCGCTCTGGGTCGTCAACCTCGCCGAGACTCGATTCGGGACTCCGACCGTCACACTCGGCGGATTCTCCGCCGGGGCCACCCTGGCCATGACCACGCTGGTGAGGTTGCGCGACGCGGGGATGGCGGATCAGATCGTCGGTGCTGCACTGCAGTTCGGCACCTGGGATCTGAGCGGCACCACACCCGCGGGACGTCGGATAGCCGATGAGTACTTCCTGCAGGCATACGCCGGTGAGGTGTCTGACCGCACCGTCGGCGACGTCTCCCCCATCTACGCCGACCTCCACGAGCTGCCGCCGATGCTGCTGGTCATCGGGGAGCGAGACATCTTGCTGGAGGACAACATGGCGATGGCGACCCGGCTCTCGGTCGCCGGCTGCGACGTCGACCTCCGCGTGTATCCGGACGCACCACATGGCTTCACTGCGCATCCGACGCCGGTGGCCGCGGTGGCCGTCGACGACATCGAAACATGGCTGGACCAACGGATCGCCGACGCGGAAAACGGATACCCGGGAGCCACCGGAGGGTCACGGGATGGCTCCGCACAGTCGCCGCCCTGGGATGATGCGTCGGTGACGGCGCTGCGAGGTGCGATCTACTCCGGTGGTGCCGAGCTCGTTGATCTGTTGCGGTCGAGACCATTTCATGCCGCGCTCCAACACGTCGGCGACGCACTGATGAAGGCCGTCCAGGACGACGTCGCGGGGGCCCGGGAGGTGGCCGGCGAGTGTGTGGCGGCCCTCGAGGTCCGTGGCTGGGAGGGCGACGCCGAACTGGCCGAGCAGATGCAATCCACGCTGAACTCGACCACCCTGATGTTGCGTCCGTTGCCGATCGATCTCGAGGATCTGTCGTCGTCGCTGGAAGGTGACATCGCGCACGGCGGCGGCCGCATAGACCTCCAGACCGGGCAGACCTGGCCGGACGAATTGTTGGACTTTGGCGTCACCGATGAATTCAGCGAGGACGATCTCGAGGACCCTGACCGCTGGTTGGAGGTCGAGTGCATCGGGTCGCGCGACGGTTACCGCGACATGGAGGACTTCGTCGCTTCGGTGGCCGATCCGGCGTTGGTGGAACACCTGCGCAACGCCTTGATCGGTAAGGGGGCGTTCCGACGTTTCAAGGATGTTCTGTGGGAGTCGCCGGACGAATTCTCCCGGTACCAAATGTTCTCCGACGAACGGCAGCGCGGCCGGGCCCGCGAGTGGCTCACGAGACAGGGCTACCGTGTGCAACTCCCTCGCTCTGACGAGTGACGTCAGCACGCCGGCTCCCTGTTTGGGGTCGCGACGGGGTTCTCCCACGCTGACGATAAATGGGGAACGGCTCCCGATGTCGGGGTGGCGTACGACGACCGATCCTGGGTCTGTCATCACGTACCGCCACACCACGCACACATCGGATGGGAGTCCCAGGCATGAACACGTCAGCGTTTGCCGACCAGATTGCGGTGAATCCGGTGACCGGAGCCCGGCCATGATGGCCGTGGCAACACTCGCCGGTAGCGTCTCGACGGCCGTATTCGTCGTCTCGACGCTGCCCATGTTGTGGAAAGCGGGTACCACCCGCGACCTGTCCTCCTACAGCATCGGCAACATCGTGCTGGCCAACGTCGGCAACGCCGTCTACGCGATCTACGTGTTCAGCCTGCCGCCCGGTCCGATCTGGGTGCTCCACGGGTTTCACGGCACGTCGTCCGGTCTGATGCTGGTCTGGTATCTCCGCCACCACGGCCGCACAGGATCTCGGAAGTCGCAGTCTCCGAACGACGTCGGCTGCCCCGCTACCCCACCCGTGTCAACGCCGGTGTCGCTTGTCGACTGACATGCGCTGTTTGCGACGGCTGGGACCGTCAATGCGAATTGGCGAGGGCCACCTCTACCGGATCTGGCTCAAGCGGATGTGAACGACACCGTGGGTGGACGTCGAGATGCGGCGGTCGGACCAGTGATCACAGGTCCGACAACCCCAGCGCGGCACGCACCGTCCGCACCACCCCGTTCTCCGCATTCGAGGGAGCCAGATAGCGGGCCGCTTCGACGATGCCGGGGTGCGCATTCGCGACGGCGTACGACCAGTCGGCGGTGTCGAGCATCGCGAGATCGTTGAGATAGTCACCGAAGACCATGGTTTGTGCCGGCGAGATGCCGAGTCGCTCCTGGACGGCGCGCACCGCAGCGGCCTTGTCGACGCCGGGTGCCATGACATCGAGCCAGTTTCGGCCGGAGACGACCACCTCCATGGCGCCACCCAACGCCGCGATCTCCGGCGCGGTGACGTCCTCGATGTTGCCGAAGTCGTAGACCGCGACCTTCACGAGTTCGCTGTCGACGGCGCTCAGATCGTCCACGATCTCGTGTGCGTAGTAGTAGGGCACGACTTGCTCGAGGAAGGCGTCGTCGGCTCGATCGATGAATGCGCCGTCGGGTCCGCACAACACGATTCCGAGATCAGAGACACCCATGCCAACCAGCTCACGTGCGCGGTTGAGCACGGTGCCGATGGCTTCGTGATCAAGCGGGGTGACGCGAAGCGTTTCGCTGTCGCGGGCGACAACCGCACCATTCTCCGCGATGACCACGAGACCGGGAACCGCATGGCCGAGCTGGTGCAGCAGTGTCGCCGCCTGCCGGCCGCTGGCCGGGCTGAACACGATTCCGCGGTCACCGAGGATGTCGAGCAACGGCCACAGTGACTCAGGGATGCGCTTTGACTCGTCGAGCAGTGTGCCGTCCATGTCGCTGACGACGAGACGCACGTCGGTGGGTACGGGCGGCAGAGGGGTACTCATCGCTGACAATCATCGCAGAGGACTGCGTCGGCAGCGAAGGATCGTCGTGTTGCCGTGTGCCGTAGGACGCAGAGGGCGCGAACCGCGACGACGCCCTGTGTGACGATGCCTTGTGACGAGCTCGCACGTCCTGATCACTCGATTGACCGGCTCAGCGCCGTGAGGGTGTCGATGATGATCGACCGATGCATCGGTGCTGACCACTCGCCGGTGCGCCGGAGATGCACGGTCGTGTCCGCGCTGATGAGCAGATCGGTGACCGCGGCACAGCGCCCCGCGTCCAGCCCGTTCACCAGGCCGTCCGCCTCCGCGTTGTCCCAGAACGTCTGGCAGAGTTCAGCCGTGGCGCGTCGGTCCGCACGGGCGGCCTCGCCGAGTTCCGGCTCGAGGCCCTCGGCTTGAGCGGCCACTTCGAAGAGGGCACCGGCACGAGTGGCGATCCCCACCGCGGCATCCGCGAGCTTCTCGATGCGCTCCGCGAGTGTCGCTGCCGTCATCGCTTCCCGGACACGTGCCCGGTGCGCGACATCGATCGGAGCCGTGTCGCCGACAAGGGCCTGGTCGACAACTCTCCGGAACAGGGTCGCCTTTGTGGAGAAGCGGACGTACACCGTGCGCGGTGCCAGTCCAGCCTGTCGCGCAACGTCGGCGAGCGTCGTGGCCACATAGCCCTTCTCCACGAACAGCGCTCGTGCTGCATCGATCAGCATGGTCTCGGTACGGGCGACACGCTGAGCCCTCAGATCTGATGGCCCCGACGCCCCTTCCTTGACATCTCCACCCATGTGATGCAGTCTAACTGTATTGATGCACTCACGCTGCATTTATGGAGGTGGAGTCGATGATTCCCACGCTCGCCGGAGTGCACCACCTGAAACTGCCTGTCACCGATCTGGACCGTGCGATCGAGTGGTATCGACGATGTCTCGGCTATCAGGTCGTCATCGAATTCCGTGAACATGGCCACCGGACAGGTGTCTCCATGACGCACCCGTCCGGTGGCCCGATGTTGGGCCTGACCTACAGCCCGGAAATGGCCCGCGCGTCAGCGGGATTCGACTATTTCTCGATCGGCGTGCCGGATCGCGCGCACCTGGAACAGCTGGCTGACCACCTCACCTCGCTCGATGAGACGCATGCGGGGGTACATTTCGCCACCATCGGCTGGATCCTGCCGATGGTGCATGACCCCGATGGGCACGAGATCCGGTTCTATTCCGTCGCGTCCCACACCGATCTTCACGCAGACTCGCCGTTGGTGATCGACGACGCGATCGCGACCGCCCAAGCTCGCGAAAAGCGATGGCGGGCGCAATCGGCCGCCGAACCTGCCAAGGAGTGAAGGCATGAACATCACGGCGCAGGTCGCCGCTCTGGTATCCGCGCTTGTCTATCTCGGCGCTGCGCCGGTCGAGATGGTCTTCTTTGATCGACCCGCCGCCCGGCGGTTCCTTCATGTGGAGGCCGACAACATCGATGACGTGCGCATGTGGGCCTTCGTGGTCGGCTTCCGGAACATGCTCGCCGGTCTCGGCGCCATCATCGGGCTCATCATCTGGTGGGCCGCAGACGACGACGGCGCCCGTGTTGCCGGACACGCCACCGTCGTCACGGCATGCTGCTACATGGTGCTCGCCAGCCTGGCGATGGGCCTGGCAGATCTGCTCGGGCTCTGGCGGCCCCGCGGTGGCAGCATCCTCGGCACCATCGCATCCACCCTGCCGCCTCTGGTCGCGCTGTTGGCCATGCTCACGTGACATTGCAGGCCGGCAATCTCCCCGTCCGTGCTGTGCCATGCTGGGACCGTGACGGCATCTGGTGACATCGACGGCGTGCGGCACGGCACGGTCCACGGACTCGACGCGATCATCGTGACGACCCCGCACTCCACGGCCGCGATCTCTGTTTTCGGCGGCCAAGTGCTGTCGTTCATCCCGGCGGACGCGGCCGTGGACACGCTCTGGGTGTCTCCTCTCCTCGCGTCTCCCCCGACTCCGATCCGCGGCGGAATACCCTTGTGCTGGCCATATTTCGGGCGTGAAGGACAGGTCGGTGACGTTCCGTCGCACGGGTACGCGCGCACTGCTCGATGGAGCATGACCGCCGGCCGGACGACCGAATCCGGCGTCATCGAGTTGGAGTTCACACCCGACGGCCTCGATCGCCTACCTCTGCGGCCACGGATGACAGTTCGTGTCGGCGCCACCCTCGAACAAGGTCTGCACACCCATAACCCGGGTGACGAGAGCGTCATCATGACCGAGGCGTTCCACAATTACTTCCGTGTCTCCGACGTCGGTGAGGTCCGCGTCGAAGGGCTCGGCGGGTTGACCTACCTGGACAAGTTCGACGGCTTGAGAACCAAGACTCAGCACGGCGATTGGACGCTGCGTGATGACGACCCGCGCAGCGACCGGGTCTACCCGGGAGCGGGCGGGAACTACCGACTCGTCGATCCGGGTCTACGCCGCGCGATCGAGGTCTCCGTGCGCGGCGGCCGGAGCGCGGTGGTGTGGAATCCGGGCGAGGACGGTGCGTCGGGTATGGCCGATGTGGGTCCGCATTGGCGCGAGTTCGTGTGCGTGGAGGCCGCCAACGTCGGACCCGATCTCCTCGAAATACCCGGCGGCGCCGACCGCACGCTGTGGCAGACGATCGCGGTGTCGGCGCTCGAGTGAGATCGGCCCCGCCGATACTTCCCTGCCCGCGGCACCGCGGTCAGAACGTGAAGCCCGGGCTCTTGGCGAAGGCGCCGAGCATGATCACGTTGGCGTCGTCGCGCGCCCGCGTCCGGAGCGCCGCCGTCGAGTCGATCGCCGTCTCGGCGTACCACGCGAGCCAGATCGCCTGCCAGCGCCACGCACCTTCGTACTCCCAGTCCGCGTCAGCACCAGATCCCTTCCCGTACACCGATCCTGATGGGAAGTTGGCGTTGTGTGGTTTGCCGGAGATATGACGGCATTCGTGGATGAACGTCGATGCCCGTCCGACCACCGGTTTTCCGTAGAAGTAGGCGGTGTTCTGCAGATCCATGTGCTTGGCCGTGAATGCATCGCAGATCCACGTGGTGATGGTGCTCCAGGCCGTGCACACCCACACCCACACGGTGACGAACAGGTGGCAGATCCAGCTGAACAGGAAGAACCAGCTGCGGCACTCACGTCGGGCCTGTTGCTCGACGGCGTCGCAGACCCGACTGCTCGCGGTGTGCCCGGCGGCGCATTGTTGACCGGTCGTGCTGGCGACCTTCGTTCCGCAGCGCGCTCGTAGTTCGTAGCCCTGGATCTGTCCGGCCGCCCAGCGCGCACCCCACTCCAGCATGTTCGGACCAAATGTGGCCGACCAGTTGTTCGCGGTGGAGTATGTCAGCGCATGCAGTGCGGCGAAGGTACGGCCCAGCGGCTTGCGCCGGTTGGTGCAGTCGTCCCAGCCCCAACCGTCCTGCCACCACGGGTAGGCGAACTGCCAGGTGGGCCACGCCCAGTCGATGAATGGCTGATTCGCCATCCGGGTGCCGTACAGGTTGTCGCCGCTGGCGTCCAGATCGCCCACGGTGTATTTGCAGTCAGCCATGATCGCCTCCTCTGATCGTCGGTGTGCGTCTGGGTCCGGTGCTGCGCACGTGCTCCGACGGTCCCGGTAGACGTGGCAGGTCGACGCGCTCGAGTTCGCCGAAATCGCTGAGCTCAGCGACGCGAATCCGACGCAGCCCGTTCAACTCCTCGCGATCGGATTCGGCGACCGCGTCGTCGAGCCGCGCCGGATCCACCCGGTTGCGTACCGCGAGGTACGTCGTCGCGCGGATCGCGAAAACGGGGTGCCGCAGCGCCCGCAACAAACCTTCGACGGCCCGGTCGTCCGTGTCGAGCAGATCCGCCAGCCCCTCGATCGCTCGCATCCGTTGGGCCACCTCCTCGGCCACGGTCGAGTACAGATGCACATCCGTCGACTGTTCCGGTGGGATATCGGTGTCGAGCACGTCGGTCAGAAACCCTGTGGCAGAGCGTGAGCGCAATTGTGCCGCGCAATGAACCAACGCCCACCGAAGCGAAGCGTCCTCGTCGCCGAGCCGCCAGTAGAGGCGAGCAACGTCGGTGATGGTGCGCTCGGCATCCGCGGCGAGATGATCGATCAGACGCCGTTCCTCATCCTCGCCGTCCGCCGCGAATGCCGCACGAACCCATCGCGCCAGATCATCCGGCACCACGACCGCGCGATCACGCTCGGCAGTCGTATGCGGGCCGATCGAGGAACTGTCGAAGACGGCGCGTAGGACGTCGGTGAAGAAACTCATCGTTGACCTCCAACAAGGTGGCGACTGCGGTGCACGTATCGGATACGAGCGGTGAGGATCCCGGCGGCTTTGCCGATTCCGCCACCGGCGACCAGCGCCAGCACGACCTCGCCCACCGCGGCCACCACGCCCGCCGCCGTGCTCGAGCCGTGTCCGAGCGCTATGTGGCCGAGCGCTACTGCGAGGGCCGCAATCATTGTGAATTCGCCTGCTCGGCAGCCGCATTCGGTGCGCAGCGCGGCGAGCATGCGCCGGCCGGCGACCAGCTCCTGGTCGGTGAGCACGGCGAGGTCGGCGTGGCGCATCGAGATCGGCAACTCCTGCCGCAGAGCGAGCTCGAGTTCATCTCGGCGCGTTGATATCTGGGCAGCGGTCATGGTCACCACGATCCTTCTCCGCGCCCGGTCTGGCCGAGCGCTCCACTGTGTCTGAGCGTGACAGGAGATCATGCTCTCTACGCGAGTAGCGCCCTACTCGAATCCGGTATCGGGCTGATACCCGTGTTGCGGGTAGCGATCGCATAACTCGGAACCTGCTGAGGCTGCCTCCGTTACCCTTTGACGGTGTGGTTCGGTGCGCACCTGCCGCTGATCGACCTCGACAGTTCGAAGCGTCCCTCGTTGACGGGCTTCGTGGATGCCGCACGCGATGCGGGCTTCCGGGCGATCAGCGCGAACGATCATGTGGTCTTCGCTCGGCCTTGGCTTGACGGACTCGTCGCGTTGTCGAGTGTTGTCGAGGAGAGTGCCGGTCTGACGTTGGCGACGACGGTGACGCTTCCGGTGATCCGGGGACCGGCGATGGTGGCGAAAGCGGCGTCGGCACTGGCTTCGTTGTCGGGTGGTCGGTTCGTGCTCGGTGTCGGTCCGGGCTCCTCGAGCGCCGACTACGCGGCGGTCGGGATTCCGTTCGACCAGCGCTGGCCCCGGTTCGATGAATCGGTGCGCGTCCTTCGTGCCTCCCTGTCCGACGCGCCGGCAATGGGTTCGGGACACTTCTACGACGTCCCCGTATTGGTACCTCGGCCGCCGCAGCCGCTCCCGATCTGGATCGGCAGCTGGGGTTCGCGAGCTGGACTTACCCGGGTCGCCCGTCTCGGTGACGGATGGCTGGCCTCGGCGTACAACACCACGCCCGAGCGGATATCCGTCGGACGCGGGATCATCCACGATTCGTTGGCCTCGCTGGGGCGGAACGTCGAGGAGTTCCCGATCGTCCTCGCGACGATGTGGACCTGGGTCACCGAGTCGGCGCCAGAGGCCCGGGCGAAGCTGGATGCCGTGGCGCGGATGCTCGGCCGGGATCCGGCGATCTTGGCCGGACAAGTGCTGATCGGGCGGGCCGAGGAATGCGTCGGCACTTTGGCGCGATACGCCGACGCCGGCGTCGATGCGGTGTTCGTCTGGCCTGTCGGAGATCCGATCGATCAGCTGCACCGTTTCGGGACTTCGGTCGTCCCCTACCTCTCCTGAGTCAGTCGTGATCTGTGGGTCAGTCAGATGCCCCGTGTGTACTGAGCGTTCAGGGTGGCAAAGCGCCGTAGACTCGGCGCTGCGACGGCATCCGTGACGGTGCCGGTCAGACGGTGCGGCGTTCAGTTCGCGCGTGTTCGAGGGAAGGTGGCGCCGGTGTCGTTGTCCTACCGCATCGACGACTTCCAGCGCCGGCACCCGCGGAGCGGATTCCCACTGGCCGTGGCCTACAAGTTCTTCGACGATCAAGGCGGCTACCTCGCCGCACTCATCACTTACTACGGCTTCATCTCGCTCTTCCCACTGCTGTTGGTGTTCACCTCGGTGCTCGGTCTGCTGCTCGAAGGTAACCCCGAACTCCAGGAGCGCATCGTCGATTCGGCGCTGTCCCAGATACCCGTCGTCGGCGAGCAGCTGGGCGAAGCAGGACAGCTCAGTGGCAGCGTCACCGCCGTGACCATCGGCGTGGTGAGTGCGATCTACGGCGCGCTGGGTGTCTCCGTCGCGATCCAGAACGCGATGAACATCGTGTGGACGGTACCGCGCAACGACCGACCCAATCCCATCCAGGTGCGGATCAAGGGTGCGATGCTGTTGTCCACGGTGGGCTTGGCCATCCTCGGACTGACCATTCTCAACGGCGTGACTGCTGCACTCGACCTCCCCGGCAACGGTCGACTGTTGGCGCTCATCGGACCGGTGATCCTCTACAGCGCGGTGTTTGTGGTCGGCTTCCGATTCGGCACCGCGCGTCCGGTCAGCATCCGGGATGTTCTCCCGGGAGCGTTGGTTGCCGCCGTCGGGTGGCAGGCGTTGCAGACATTCGGCAGTGTCTTCGTGCAACGGGTCATCGCCAATGCCAGCGCCACCAACGGTGTGTTCGCGGTGGTGCTGGGGCTCCTCGCTTTCCTCTACGTGGCCGCCGTGATGGTCGTCGTGTGTCTCGAGTTCAACGCGGTGCGCGTGGACAACCTCTACCCACGGTCGCTGCTCACGCCGTTCACGGACAACGTCATTCTCACGCCGGGAGACGAGGCTGCATATTCGGCGCAGGCACGAGCGCAGCGCAGCAAGGGATTTCAGGAGATCGACGTGACCTTCGACAACCCTGCCGACGGTGGATCGCCCGAGGAAGGTCGTGCCACAGACGACACCGACGACCGAGACGACGGGAGCCGCTGAGAGTCCGTCCGCTCGAGGCCGGTGAATCGTTGTTTCCCTGCCGCGCTCCATGGCGTCGCGCCTATCCTGGCGAGATCTGCACGACGCGTGCGGCGGCGCGACCATCACGATTCTTGGAGGAACGATGGGCCTGATCCAGATCGAGCTGTTCGCGACCCTCGACCTCGTCGGGCAGGCTCCGGGCGGACCGGACGAGGACCCGGTCGGATTCGGCTTCGGTGGCTGGCAGGCGCCGCTGCTGGATGAGGTCACCGGAGCGCAGGTCGGCGCAGCGTACGAGCGGACCGACGCTCTGCTTCTGGGCCGCCGGACCTACGACATCTTCGCCGGCTACTGGCCGGCATACGAGGGTGACGAGGACAACGAGATCGCGACGTTGTTCAACAGCATCCCGAAGTATGTCGCGTCGCGTGGGCGGCCGACGTTGGACTGGGCCGGGTCCAGTCAGCTCGGGCCCGACTTGTCCGCCGAAGTGCGCGAACTGCGAGAGCGACACGAGCACATCAGCGTTGTCGGGAGCCTCAACCTGGTGCAGACGTTACTGCGCGAGAGGCTCTTCGACACTCTCGACCTGTGGGTGCACCCAATAGTTCTGGGCACGGGTAAGAAGGTGTTCGACGGCGGCAGCGTCCCCACCAATCTCACTCTCGTCGAGCCGGCCGTCACCTCGCCCCGAGGTGTCGTGTTACTGCGCTACGCGCTTGCCGACGGGACGCCCGGCACAGGCGACATGAGTGCGCCCGATCGGGGGATCTGACGGCGCGGGAGGACCACGTCACGTCTTGCTGACCTGCTCGGTTCCACCGGTCATCCGGCGAGTTCGAGGTCGGATAGGTCGTATCCTTCGGGGCCGAAGTCGGTGATCGTCCATCCGTGTGCGACGGCGTTGCTGATGGGGTCGCGTTGGAGGAGTTGGTCGAGAAGGGCGCCGGCCAGTGTCTGTTCGGCCGTGCGGTGAGTGGGCGTGCGTGCAGGTTGGTCTGTCTGGGGTCGGGTCTGGTTGATCTCGTCGATGATCGTCTGCAGTGGGGTGCCCGGGTGGTTTCGGTCGGGTGTGTGTTCTCGGAGGCGTCGTTCGAAGAGTTCGCCGATGAAGGGTAGTTCGTTGATGCGTGGTGGGTTTGGTGGTGTGGTGCCGTCGGTGTTCAGTGTCCATTGGGCGCGGCCGGTGTTGGGGCCGTCTTTGATGATGTCTGTGGTGTATTGGCCGGGTTTGGTGCCGACCATGCGGTTGTGGGGTCCGCACGCGGGGGTGAGGGTGTTGATGTCGGTGGTGCCGCCGTCGGCGTAGTCGCGTTCGGCGTGATGGATTTCCACGGTGTCGAAGGCGCGGGTGCAGCCTGGGCAGGAGCAGCCGCCGCCGTGGGCGAAGAGCATGAATCGTTGGGCTTGGTTGGCCAGGCGTTTGGCGGTGCCGAGGTAGAGCGGTTCGCCGGTGTGGTCGGCGAACACGGCCAGGTGCATCTGGGAGTGGGCGGCCAGTTCGATCAGGGTGCTGATCGGCAGGCGTGCGCCGCTGGTGGTGGTGGCGACGCCGGCGCGTTCGCGTAGTTCGGATTCGGTGATCTTGATGATCAGGTGCGGCGGCAGTCCGCGGTGGCTGTTCCCCAGGATGCCGCCGTCAAGGGCGTGGCGCAGCAGCGCGGCCAGTGCGTCGTGGTTGCGTTGCGGCTGGGAGCGGTGGTCGCGTTCGACGGCTTGGCGCAGTTGTTCGGCATCGACGACGTCGTCGGTGCGGCCGACCAGTGGGGTGTCGTCGGCGGGATTGTTCATGCCGGGAGCCGCCCAGCTGGCCAAGACCACGTCGAGCATGGCTCGGGTCTTCGGGTCCAGCAGGCCGGCAAGTTTGCTCATGTCCTGCATGTCTTGTTTGCCCACACCGAGTCGACGTTGCCGGGCGCGGTCGCGGTCGTCGGTAAGGGTGCCGTCGGGGTCGACGTGGCCGAGGATGCGTTTGCCGATCTCGATGAGTGCATCGGTGGAGTATTTGGTTGCCATGTCGGCCATTTCGGCTTCGGCGGCGGCGCTGACCGCGACCGGCAGCGCGGCCGGAATCCGGTGCAACGTCTTGAGGATGATGTCGACGTGATCAACACTGATCGCGCCGTCGATCAGCGCCTGGGCGGTGTTCGGGCAGGTGGGAGGCATCTTCTCGCCCTGCATCGAAAATCTCGGCGCCAGGGCAGCGGTGTGTCGCTGTCGCACGCGCGGCTCGCTGATCTTGAGGCGGTCGCCGAGGAAATCGGTCAGGTTTCGATACCCGAACTTGGTGAAGGCGCCTCGATCGGAGACATCCATCAAGCGGTGATGGCCCAAGCCACTCATCCGACGAACGGCACGCTCGTGCGCGTCGGCCACCTCCACGACCTCCACATCCGAGGCCGGCGTGGTGTCGACCTGCGCGATCCGATCCAGGACGTCGTGCAGTTCGCGGTACAGCGCCACCACCTCGGAGTGGGAATCGTCGGAGTGTGAATCGTCGGATGTCGGTCGGTCGGAATCCATGAGCTACACCTCCCCCTGATCGGCTCGCGGTCGAACGTACGTTCGAGTCTATGGCATCCGGAGGGGATGTGCAAGAGGCTTTCACGATCGATTTCAGATCCAATTGCTGGCGGCTGACTGCAGCACCCGATCTCGCTGACCGCCTAGTGCGGAACAAAATCCGTGGAGCCTGGTCCAAGTGGACGGTAGGTTGTGCGCTACGTGAACTCCGACCCGGCGAGGTTGCCCATGTTGTCCGATGCGGTTGTCCGACAGATGGTCGAGGACATCATCGCCGTCGACGGGGTCGTCGGCGTCACCCTTGGTGGAAGTCGCGCTCGCGGCGACGCTCTCCCGTCTTCTGACGTCGATCTCGGCATCTACTACGACGCCTCGCTCGACCTCACCGCCCTACGAGCTGTCGGCAAACGATGGTCGGGACCCGATGCCGAGATCGTGGGTCCCGGAGGGTGGGGGGCCGTGGGTCGACGGCGGTGGCTGGCTCCGCGTGGACGAGGTTCCGGTCGACTGGCTGCTCCGGAATGTCTGCCGGATTCGCGAGCAGTGGACACGAGCGCAGAACGGCGACTTCGCCTTTCACATGCAGGTCGGCCACCCACTCGGCTTCCTCGACGTTGCCTACGCGGGTGAGCTCGCGCTCGCCGTCGTTCTCGTCGATCCGTCAGGAGTCCTGACCGAGTTGCATCGCGAGATGCAGCGGTATCCGCGAGCCCTGCGGGACGCCATGTGCCACCTGCTGTGGGAGGCGGATTTCCTGGTGGCGATCGCTGCGAAGGCAACGACTCGCGAGGACACCGGTTACGTCTGCCTGTGCCTGACGAGGGCGCTGATGCTGTGCGCGCATGTGCTTCATGCACACAACCGGAGATGGGTGACGAACGAGAAGGGGCTGATACCGGCTGTGGCACGCCTCGAGCTGGCTCCGCCGGGTTTTGCCGGCAGGTCGGCACAGATCCTTGGCTCGTTGGGCTCGTCGAACGAGGAGTTGCGGTCCGCGATCGCGGCCACGCGCACGATCATCGGTGAGGTCCAGACGCTGGTGGTGAGGCACGCAAGGTAGTCCAACGTCGGTCGTCCGATCGCTCGGACACTCCGGCGCCGGCTCGGATACCCCCTCGTTCCGGCATTTGTTGCTTGTTTGCGGCATGTCGCCGCAGAGTGTGCGGGAAGCTGGTCTCATCAGTCATTTCGGACAAGGAGGCGTGATGCATGCGCAACCGGGAAACTGGCTCGTGGTCGAGCAGGCGGTGCTCGGCAAGGAACCGGAGATGGGTCTGATCCTCGAGGTGAGGTCGGCCGATGGGTCGCCTCCTTACCTTGTCCGGTGGGAAGGCTCCGGCCACACCGCACTTGTCTATCCGGGGCCGGATTCGATCGTCTGGACCGCTGACGAGGTCGACGCCCACAATGCGGCTCGGGCAGAACGAGCGACGCACCTGCAGGAAGAGCTCGCGCATCGGCAGCACGGAGACAACTGACAGACGATGAGCTCGTCGACGCGCCGTCGTCGATCGGCGCCGACACGTCAGTGAGGGTGGCCCGGCCTTCCGAGTGTATCCACCGCTGTCGCGCCGGGTCGACTCCATTGCGGCACCGGTCGGCTGGTCGGCCCCCAGGTTGCGTTCCCATCCACGTCCGAGCGCCATGACCAGCACGGGCTGTGACCCTCGGGCCAGCCGTCGGGAGTGTCCTCCCACTCTTCGCCGCGTCCGTAGGGCGTCATGTCGAGCAGGCCCAGGGAGCCGTTGACGCGCTCGTTCCCGCGGCCTGTCGTGGAGTAGGTGAGGAACGCGCGATCGCCGTCTCGCAAATAGCAGGTCAGATAGCCCATCTCGCCGCCGATCGGGTCGTCCACGTCGCGCACCGAATACCAAGGCTGGGCGTAGCCCAGAAAGGCGACATAGGTAGCGACCTCGTCCCACCGTCCGGTTGTCAGGATCGCGAACGAGACTCCGCGCGCATCGAGATACACGGAGTCCTTCAGATGCCAAGCCGTCGTGGTGCAGCCTTCGCACTGGCCCTGATGCGGGGCACCGTCGTACCACATGTGCTTGTAGACCACGAGCTCGTCGTGATCGCCGAACAGGTCCAGGAACGGGATCGGACCGTCCGGTCCGACGACGTCGACGGCCGGGTCGAACTCCACCATCGGCAGTCGTCGACGTGCTGCCGCGATCGCGTCGCCCGCGCGGGTGTGAGCCTTCTCGCGGACCAGCAGATCATCGCGGGCACTCTGCCAGGTGGTCCGGTCGACGATGGGTGGGCGGCCGCGCATTCCAGCCGCCGGATCGTTCGGTGTGGTCGTCATGGTCTCCTCCGGGTGGCTCGTGCAGGCGACGGCATGCGGCGCCGAAGCCCTTCAGCGGGACAGACCAACGACCAGGCGAAAACTCATCGCGGCTGCGACTGCTTGTCCGAGCGTAGGATTGTTTGTACCGAATGATGTCGCTGCGACGGCACTTTCAGTACGCAGGGAGGCTGACCACACGCCTCAGCAGCAGAACATGCTTTCGTCTACTTCCGGCCGTGACGAGAGGATCTGCCCGCCGATCCACTCCCGGGTTCGTCCTCACCATCGATCGGCGGGTGCACGAGTGCTCTGTGGAGGCCAACGGTGACGTTCTTCGGGATTGATGTCTCCAACCACCAGAGGGACTTCGACTTCGCTCGTGCCAAGGGCGAAGGCATCACCTTCGCCACGCACAAGGTCACCGAAGGTGACAGCTATCGTGACCCGTATTGGCCACGCGCACAGGCGGAGATGCGACGCTGGTTCCCCGGACGATGGGGCGGCTATGTCTTCTGCCGCACGCACACCGACCCCGAAGCCGAAGCACGATTATTGCGATCACACGCCGGTTCGACGGACTTCCCACTGCAGATCGACTACGAAGACACCGCGAACGCAGGCTCTCTCGACGACCTTTACCACCGCATATCCGCTTACCGGGCAGCCGGATTCACCCGTCTGTTACCCATCTATCTACCGCGCTGGTATTGGCGTGAGTGGATGGGGGCACCACGGTTGACCGGACTGCCGGTCTCGATCTGGAACAGCCACTACGTGTTCGGACACAACACACCGCGAAACCTCTACCCCGGCGACGGGCATGCGGGTTGGGCGGATGTCGGCGGCAAACCTGTTCAGATCCTTCAGTTCTCGGATACCGGCAGCGTGTCGGGGCAATCCGTCGACGTCAACGCCTTCCGAGGTTCGGGAGACGAGTTCAACCGCATGTTCGGAGGTGCCACCATGTCCATGGCCGACGAGGAACTCGGCATGAAGTTCCCGAGCCGATCGAAGTACCGCACCACCGATGAGCCGATCGACACGCTGGCCGGGTTCGTGCTCAATATCGACGCCCGTATCCACGAGGAATACGTGGAACGCGCGGCCCGCGAAGGTCTGCAGTGGGCGATCGACCTCGTGAAGCGCGAGGCGGCCAAGAATGACGAAGGTGCCAAGGCAGTACTCGCCGATATCGGACTGTCGGCTCCTCACCAGCCGTGAGGACGTTGAAGTGCGCGGCGGCGTCGGTTGCGATCCGTAGGGTGGACCTGTGAATGATTCGCGACGCTGTCTGGTCACCGGCGCGACCGGCTATGTCGGCGGCCGACTCGCGCCGCGCCTGATCGCCCGTGGCCATCGGGTGCGCGCGCTGGCGCGGACACCCGCGAAACTGGCGGACGCACCGTGGGCGGCTGATCCCGACGCCGAGGTCGTGGCCGGCGACCTGTCCGATCGCGATTCGCTCGCGAACGCGTTCGCCGGCGTCGACGTCGTCTATCACCTTGTGCACTCGACGAGCACAGACGCGGACTTCGCCGCCGAAGAGCGTCGCTCCGCCGAGAACGTGATCGCCGCGGCTCGTTCGGGAGGCGTATCCCGGATCGTCTATCTCGGCGGGCTACATCCGGATGGCACCGACTTGTCCGAGCATCTGGCCTCACGCGCGGAGGTCGGGCAGATCCTGATCGACTCGGGAATCGAGACGGTGGCGCTGCAGGCCGGCACGTTGATCGGATCCGGTTCGGCGTCGTTCGAATTGATTCGCCACCTCACCGAGCGGCTACCGGTGATGACCACTCCGCGCTGGGTGCACAACTCGATCCAGCCGATCGCGGTGGCTGATGCGTTGCACTACCTGGTGGAGGCGGCGACCGCTCCGGTCCCCGAATCCCGTACGTGGGACATCGGCGGCCCCGACGTCCTCGAATACGGCGACATGATGCAGGGCTACGCCGAGATCGCCGGCCTGCCACGTCGGCGCATGATCGTGCTCCCCTACCTCACCCCGACCATCGCGAGTCGATGGGTCCGATTCGTCACGCCGATCCGAGGAAAGATCGCACGCCCGCTGATCGAGTCGTTGGAATGTGACGCCATCTGCCGCGAACACGACATCGACGAGGTCATCGCAGCACCTGTCGGCGGATTGACGTCCTACCGGGACGCGCTGGTGGCCACCCTTGATCGAGTGCATCGCGGAGACGGCGAGGCCACCTGGTCGAACGCGACGGCCGAGGTCCCACCCGCCGAGCCGCTGCCGTCCGATCCGCCATGGGCCGGGGAGACGGTGTTTCGGACCGCACAGCGCCGGTCGGTGCCCCGCAGCGCCGAGGATTCCTGGGACCAACTCCGCCGCCGCGTCGGCAAGCAGTGGCAGGTCGTGGACATGCGACGGCCGGACCTGCTGCGGATCGGCGCCGACCGTCACGTGGGACGAGCGTTCGTCGAGTTCTCGCTGACGGATTCGGCAACCGGCCGAGGCGCGGTTGCCGAACTTTCGACCACCTCCACCTTCTTTCCGCGCGGGTTGGGCGGGCTGCTCTACTGGCGGCTGGGCGCACCGCTGCGGAGACTCGGGATCTCGCCGGCCGACCCGTTCCGTTGAGTACGTGGGTGATCATCCCGATCGTTCACGCATCCATTGCGCGTCTGACCTCGATTGTCACCTGAACGTCGTCGGCAACTTTCAGTGCACCCATCATCAGGGAATACGGTTTGATGCCGAAATCGGTCTGAATGATCGTCGTCTCCGTGGTGATGACCCAACCGTCTTCGGCGTCGGCGACCGTGAAGTCGAGCGAGTGCGGACGACGGCGACCGTGGATCGTGAGAGTGCCTTCCGCATGGTAGGAGTCGGCCGCGCCGGTGATCGCCGACGTCTCGTAGGTGACCTCGGGAAACTTGTCGGCCGCCATGGACTTGAGTGCGTTGGCGCGCGCCACCGCCTTTTCTGCCCCGCTCAAGGGGGTCAGTCCGCCGCTGCCCGACATGATCTGCAACGAGTCCACCGGGATGGTCGCCGCGATCGCCGTGGGTGTGTCGCCCTCCCAGGTCACCGACGCCGACCACCGTTGCGCCTCGATGGTCAGCCGATGCCCGGTTCGTGCCGCCCGACCGGCGACGCCGGTGTGGACGACAACCGACCCATCTGCATCACTGAGTTCCCAGGTGGCCTCGCTCACGGTCACAGTCTATGGCGAGCAAGGGTTCCGACCGACGCGCTGTTCGATTTCCGACGCTTGACCTTGACACCGTGACAGGCTGTTTCATGGTCGGTGAAGGAGGTGATCGTCATGACCATGAACGATCTGACAACTCGTCTCATCGACGCACTGGGCGCCGACGACGATTCGACGCGGCTTCGCGCCGCGCTGACCGCTGGAACCAGCGGAGATGTGCGCCTCGTCGAGGCTCTCGTAGAGCGGTGCGGGATCGACCCCGACTTCTTCGTGCGCGACATGCTCACGTGGGCTCTGTGCCGGTTCCCCGCCGAGGTCACGGTGCCTCGGCTGGTGGCCGAACTCGGGTCGGCGAACCCCCAGGCGCGCAGCCAGGCCCTGCACACGTTGTCCAAGATCGGTGACCGGCAGGCGTTCTCGGCGTTGTCTGTCGTGCTGCACGACAGCGACGACGACGTCGCCCGGGCCGCGTGGCGCGCCGCGGTGGCACTGGTCGAGCCCGACGGTCAGGCCGATCTCGCCGCGGATCTCGCGAGGGAATTGGGTCGAGGCGACGAGGAGGTACAGCTGAGTCTCACCCGCGGTCTGATGGCGCTCGGTGAGTCGGCCCAGGCGGTCATCGACGCTCATATGGAAGATCCGGACGACGGCGTCCGCGTGCATGCCACGACCACTCGCCGGCTACTGGACGACCCCGACGCCGGGTTCGACCTCGCTGTCGATTTCGCCCGACGGGTCTCTGTCGGTGTCGATGGGTAGCCGATGCTGATCGGTGAGGTCGCCCGGCGCTCGGGTGTCAGTCCCCGGATGCTCCGTCACTACGACCGGCTGGGGTTGGTGGCGCCCACCGGACGGACGACCGGGGGTTACCGCGAGTACTCCGCCGACGACGTTCGGAGACTCTTCCACGTGGAGAGTCTCCGAACGCTGGGCCTCTCCCTCCAGGACGTCCGCGAAGCCATGGCTCGACCAGGGTTTTCGCCGGCCGCTCTGGTCAGCGAGCTCATGGAACGTACCCGTGAGCGCATCGCCACCGAGCAGGACCTGCTGGCTCGACTGGAACGCGTACAGCAATCGGGCCCCACGGACTGGGCGGATGTGGTGCATGTCGTCACGCAGGCACGCGCACTGGACTCGGAGTCGGGTGCCCGACGACAGCAGGCGATTCTGGCCCCGACCGACGGGGCCGGGTTCAGTATGCCCGAACTCGTCAAAGCTCTTCTCTCGGAAAGTGACCCGAACGTTTCGGGCGCATTGCGATGGGCGCTCGCGCGCGATGGCGGAGCGGCTCTGGACGGCTTGTCCGCGGGCCTCGACTCACCCGAGGATGCGGTACGACGGCGAGCCGTCTCGGCCATCGCGGCGATCGATCATCCGAACGCGATCGCGCTGCTCCGCCGGGGCCTCGACGACGCCGACCGCGACGTGCGTGAGCGTGCCGCCATCGCGCTCGCCGGCGCTGCAGACCCAGCGGGAATCCCAACGCTCATCGCGATGATCGTCGACGGCCACCGCGACGTCGAGGCATCCGAGGCACTCGGAGGACTGTCACCGCAGTCGCCCGAGGACATCGTCGCGGCATTGCGGGCCCATGTGGACGCGACGAGCGATGCTGCGGCACGGCTTCGGATCACGCAGTCGCTCGCCGAGATACCCGTTCCCGCAGCCGACGACCTGCTGGACAGGCTGACCGCGGATCCGGACCGCGCGGTCGCCGCGACGGCACAGGTGATCCTGTCCGGCCGCGGGTAGAGGCCCTGGGCCTCCTAGAATGGCCCCGGATCGATCCGACAACGACTGTAGGGAGATACACCTGATGAGCGAACACAGAATCCGCGTCGACCTCGACGACTCCGGTGTCGCGACGGTCACGCTGGATCGCGGCGAGAAGCACAACGCCCTCGACCGCGCCATGTTCGATGCTCTCCTGGATGTCACCGGCACACTCGCCACCGATCCTCGGCTCCGAGCCGTCGTCCTGCACGGCGCGGGCAAGAGCTTCTGCTCCGGACTCGACATCACGAGCCTGGGACAGGGCAACGCGACCCGCTCGCTGATCACCCGCGAGGAAGGTCAGCTCGCCAACGACGCACAGCGCGTGTCGGTGGATTGGGCCCGAGTGCCGGTGCCGGTCATCGCCGCGATCACCGGCAACTGCTTCGGTGGCGGCTTACAGATCGCGCTCGGCGCCGACATCCGTTATGCCACTGCGGATTCGCGACTGTCGATCATGGAGGTCAAATGGGGCCTCGTCCCAGACATGGGGATCACCCAGACACTCCCCCGCCTCGTGGCCGCCGACATCGCGAAGGAACTGACCTTCACCGGGCGCATCCTGTCGGGCACCGAAGCGCACGACCTCGGACTCGTCACCCGTGTCGTCGACGATCCCCTCACTACTGCACTTGATCTCGCACATGAGATCGCGCAGAAATCACCTCATGCCGTCCGGGCGGCCAAGCATCTGTACGACCAGACGTGGACGAGCTCGGATCCGGCAACGGCCCTGATGCTCGAGAGCGAGCTCCAAGAGGGTCTCATGGGTTCGCCGAATCAGCTCGAGGCGGTGTATGCCGGCATGGAGAAGCGCGAGCCCCGTTTCTCCGATCCGGACGAGACGCACCACTAGTTGCGTGTTTCCGAGACGCACCACTGGATCCCACCAAACGCAGGAGCTCGAGCATGCTGTCCCGCACATATCCCGCCCCGGCGCCTCGGTTCTTCGACGAGGTCGTGGCCACGCTGCCGAGACTCGATGGGAAGACCGTCGCCATCACCGGTTGTACGAGCGGCACCGGACTTGTGATGGCCCGTACCTGTGGACGATTGGGTGCACGCGTCATACTGCTCAATCGTCCGTCGGAACGAGCCGACGCGGCGGCTGCCGACCTCCGGAACGATGACGTCGAGGCGGTGCAGGTCCCCTGTGATCTGCAGCGGTTCGACAGCGTTCGGGTCGCCGCCGACATGCTCGCGCAGGCCTGCCCCGACGGTCTCGATGTGCTGTGCAACAACGCCGGTGTGATGGGTCTGCCGGACCAGGCCACGGTCGACGGGTGCGACATCCAGATGCAGACCAACCACCTGTCGCACTTTCTGCTGACGTCGCGGGCCTGGCCGCTACTCGTGCGAGCTGCTGAGGCCCGCGTCGTCAACCAATCGAGCGGAGCCCGACGCGGACCGGCCCTTCGCGCCGACTATCTCGGTACCAACGGAGGACACCTCGGCGGCGACGGGTTTCCGGGCCTGGGCAAGTGGCGTCGATATCAGCAGTCGAAACTGGCGAATCTGCTGTTCACCTACGCGTTGCACGATCGGATTTCCGCAACCCACGCCGGCTCGGGAGTCGCGAGCCTGTGCGCGCACCCGGGTCCCACCAACTCCGGATTGCAGGCAAAGACCACCGATGCCGGCGGAACGCGGGTGCTCGACAAACTCATCCTGCAACGCACGCTCCGAGTCGCTCACTCCGTCGAGGACGGAGCACTCGGAATCCTGCGCGCATCGTGCGACCCCACCGCACGCAGCGGCGAGTTCTACGGACCGCTCGGGAGTGGGAAGCCGGGTCCGGCCCAACTCCTCACTCCCGAGCGCGATCCCGAATCCGAAGGACTGCTCTGGGAGTCGAGCCTGGCCACCACCGGGGTGGCCGACTTCTTCGGATGAGGGTTTCGACTACGAAACCCCTACCTGCGCACTGTGATCTGACCACCGGGGGCTTCCCTCGATGGCACCGATGATGCGCGGACGCAGTTCGGCGGCCTGGATCACGGCGTCGACCGAACCGACCTCGACCGCACGTCGGATGCTGTGAACCGAATCGAACTCGGCGGCGATCTCGCTGATCTTCTCCGCGCGCACGGACTGCCGGGTATCGGCCAGCTCGGCGTTCAACGCCGGCCGATCGGCCCCGGATGCCTCCGCCACCCGCAGTTCCAGCTCGCGAACGCGAGGATCGGCACCGACTCGCTTGGCGACCTCGCCGGCGAACACCACTGCCGCTGCCGGTGCGCCGCCGAGCACCGAGGCGAACGAGCCGTCGATGGCCAGCACGGTCATGTTCGGGTTCAGTGCCTTGGAGAACACCACGAACGCGCCACCGTGGTACCGCGAGATCACGCAGAACACGATGGGTCCACGGAAGTTCACGATCGCACGGCCGATCTCGGCGCCGTACTCCAACTGCAGCTTCCGCATCGACTCAGGTGAACCGTCGAACCCGGACAGATTGGCCAACACCACCAGCGGACGGTTGCCGCTGGCCACGTTGATCGCCCGTGCCGCCTTCTTCGACGACTGCGGGAACAAGGTGCCCGCGGTGTAGGTGTCGGGGCCGTCGGTCGGCTTGTAGCCGCGACGCTGCACCTCCCGCGACTCGATACCGAGCAGACACACCGGGATACCACCGAGATGGACATCGCACACGACCGCCGTCTCGGCGTCGGCCATGCCGGCCCAGCGTTCCAACACCGGGTGATCCTGATCGGCGACCGCACGCATCACGGTCCGGATGTCGAAGGGCTTCTTGCGATCCGGGTTGGTCGCCGACGAGAAGATCTGGCCGACCGTGGTGAAGTCGCTGCCCGCGAGCACATGTGGGAAATCGGAGACGTCCCGATCGGTCGGATCGCTTGTCAACGACCGTCGCGGCGCCTGCTCGCCGGGTGCGATATAGGTGTGGTCGTAGTGCGACATCAGGATGTCGCGCGCGGCCTCCAGGTTGGGCGCCCAGTACTGCGCCTGCCCGTTCGGACCCATCACCCGGTCGTAACCACCGATACCGAAGTTGTCCTCGGCGGACACACCGCCGGAGAAGTCCAGCGACTGCTTACCGGTCAGCACCATCGCCGAATCCGGGGTCATCACCAGGACACCCTTGGTGTGCATCAGCATCGTCGCCTCGGCGTTCCAGTACGGCTGCGCACCGACGTTGATACCGGCGACGACGATGTTGATCTCGCCGCCCGCCTGGGTGAACTCGACGACCCGCTTGAGTGCGCGTGCCACCCAGTCCATGTTCTCGGTGCCCGAATCCATCGAGATCCGCGCTCCCGACGACAGCGAGTACCACTCGAGCGGCACCTCCATCTGTTCGGCGAGATCCAGGGCGGCGATCACTCGACTGCACTCCGGTTCCGACAGTGCACCAAGCGATTTCGTCGGATCCCCGAGCAGCACCACGCGGGTGACACCCTGCGGGTACTTCTCGGACGGCGTGGTCACCACACCGGCCACGATGGCCGCGGTGTTGCGGCCCTTCGGGCGATCGACCTGCACGAGTCGCTGCTCGACATCGAGGTCATATTCGGTGAATTCACCGAGCAACCCGGTCAGCTCGTAGGGATAGACCGTGTTGCGTCGGGCGGCCTGCAGCACCTTCTGGCGGTAGGCGTCGACGGGCTCGATCGGGTCGTCGGACTGCTCTCCCACGGTCACGTTGAAGCCGCCGGTCGCATTCACCGAGAACCGCACTGCGACCTTGGTCAGCTCGCCGGAGTCGCGGTCGCGGCGCCGCGCGATGAGCAGCACCTCTTCGAGGCCGACGTCGGTGGCGGTGCCCCGGATGTAGTCGGCGATCGTGTCGAGATCCTCGGGCGTGTCGCTGATCGGCGGCCAGACGTACATGATGATCCGGTTGGTGTTGACGGTCCTCTTGGAGCCGCGCTGAGCCCGCCGGATCGAGTCGACACAGGATGCCAGTGTGGTCTCGGCGGTGGGCACGGTCAGCAGTCGGCCGTCCTGCTCGCGCATCGCGGTGAGGTCACGGACCTGGGCGAACGCGATGAGGCGGTCGTCGGCCGGGTTCTCCTTGGCAACGCACCGGAAGAGGTACACCTCTTCGTCGTCGGACGACGGCAGCTGGGTGAGGTCGAACTTGCGCAACCGCTCCATCTGCATCCGCTGGGCGATGTAGGGATGCAGTCCGCGGATCAGCCGCTCCTCGGACATGCCGGTGGCCGACTGCCGGAACGTGATGTGCTGGTGCATGCGGGCATCACCACTGCCGGCGACGGTGACGGTGACGCGGTGCACCTGGTTGGGCAGCGATCCAGTGTTGATGATCTCGTGCAGGGCGCCCGCCATGACGTCGAAGTCCGTGGGCTGCTGCTCCCAGCTCAGGTAGATGTCGGCATCGACGGATGCGGTGTCCCGGGCGATCTCGGCCAGACCGGTGATCGCGGCGGGAAGCTGGTCGTAACCCACCGCGGCCGACACGAGGTTCGCGCCGTCGCGTCCGGCGATCACGAAGGTCGCTCCACCCGCCTGCTGGATGTGGATACCCGTGAGGCCCTTGTTTCCGTAGTAGCGACGGGTCAGCACCTCCAGCATCACGGTGTTGTCGGAGTTGCCGCGCAAGATGCGCTGTCCGAGCAGTCGAACCAGCGGCTCGGTGCTGCGGACCATGTCCGCGATGCGTTCGTCGCGGTCGGGCGCCTCGGGATTCGCGTCCAGGTAGCGCAACTGCTTGCGGACGTTGTTGTAGACCCGCGCCCGGTCGCGCCGCAGCAGCGGCTGGCCGTACCAGGCGTAGACGACGCCGCGTGCGAGGTCGGCGATGGCCGGGAACCGGACCTGCGTTGCCGCCACGAGCCGGTCCAGGCCGCTGCCGACAGCGTCCTGTAGTTCGTCGCGCGGAGTCGGTTCGCGCAGCCACTCCCGCAGCAGTGTGCTGATCACGGTCACCGAATCGGCGGGCTTCTGAAGCGCCAGGAAGATCCGGAACACGCCGGCTTCGAGTTCGGGGGTACGTTCCAGATCGGTGACCCCGTAGTGGGCCAGGGCCCTCCCGAGCTGGGTGTGGAAGGTCTCGGGCAGTCCGTCGCGCTCGACGTCGAGGCTCTGCAGGTACGTGTGGAAGTTCTCGCGTGCGCTGTGTACGTGCTCGATGCCGAGGTCTTCACCCGAGGTCCGGTTCTGGCTCAGTTCAGCGAGGTCGGCGAACACGGTGATCAGTTCGAGCTCGTCGGCGAGCGGACGGCGCCCGTTCTCGAGCGCATCACGGCGAACCGAGAGGTAGTCGTTGAGCAGTCGACTGCGATCGTGCGGGTCGACGTCGTACCCGAGCAGCTGACTACGCAGATCTTCTTGGCTACGGGTCGTGCGCTCGTGTGCCTCGACGTGCGTCGGCTCTGCGGGAAGTTCGAGGTCGATGCCCTCGGTCGCCTCATCAGCTGACTCGTCGTCGTCATCGTCGGCCAGCGGTTCGAGTCGCAGCAGCGTTGCGCCGGTTTCGACCTGCGTGCCGACCGACACCAGGCTTTCCTTCAGCCGCGAGCGGACCGGTGCACGCAGCACCGTCTCCATCTTCATGCTCTCCAGGACCAGCACAGGAGCTCCGGCCTCGACCTCCGCACCCACCTCCAGCGGTGTGGCGACAACCAGCGCCGGAGCGGGCGAACGGACGACGCCGCCCTCATCGCGACTGACCCGATGGGTCACGCCGTCGACGTCGACCAGGTGGATCGGTCCGTGCGTGTCGGTGACGAGTCGGTAGCGGACACGATTGACCACGATCTGCGCGGTGTGCTCGTCGAAGCGTTCGATCTCGACGTCGGCGGTGTGGGTGTCGGCACCTGCTTCGATGCCGACCCGGAAGCGATGCGCTCCGATGCGTGCCACGCGAACGCGATAGCCCGCGCCACGCAGCTTCAGGTCGAGGGGACGTCCGCTGTCGTGCTGGACCTGCGGCCGTCCACCGGCTGCCGTCGACAGCAGTCGTTGCCGTTCGACGAGTTCTTCTTCCTCGTAGGCGTCGATGGCCGCAGCCGCCAATGCGATGGCGGAGTGCCGGTTGGCGACGAGCTCACCGTCGGCGCGCACGCGGTCGATCCAGCCGGTGTCCGCACTGCCGTCGATCACCTCGGGCCGGTTCAGCAACTCGAGGACAAAGCTCTTGTTGGTCGCGCCTCCGGCGATGATCACGCGCGTCTCGCGCATCGCACGCCGCAGCCGTCCCAGCGCTTCGTCGCGGTCACGGCCGTAGGCGATGATCTTGGCGATCATCGAGTCGAAGTCGGCCGGGATGGTGTCGCCCTCGCTGACCCCGGTGTCGACGCGGATGCCCGGACCGGCCGGCAGTTCGAGCAGTGCGATGCGGCCGGGTGCGGGTGCGAAGTCGCGATCGGGGTCTTCGGCGTTGAGTCGTGCCTCGATGGCGTGGCCGCGTTCCTGCGGCGGCTCACCCTCCAGGCGGCCACCGGAGGCGACGAACAGCTGTGCCCGTACGAGGTCGAAACCGGTTGTGGTCTCGGTGATCGGGTGCTCGACCTGCAGACGGGTGTTGACCTCCAGGAAGGCCAACAGATTCTCGCCCGGGTGGTAGAGGAACTCAACCGTCGCCGCACCCCGATAGCCCACGGCGACCGCCAGTCGCTCGGCCGACGCCTTGAGACTGGCGACCTGGTCGGCCGGGAGTACCGGCGACGCGGATTCCTCGATGATCTTCTGGTTGCGTCGTTGCACCGAGCAGTCGCGCACGCCCAGCGCCCATGCGGTGCCCTGACCGTCGGCGATGACCTGCACCTCGACGTGTCGGGCGCCGGTGACCAGGCGCTCCAGGAAGACCACGCCGCTGCCGAAGGCCCGGGCCGCCTCGTCGCGGGTTCGTTCGTACGCGTCCCGCAGATCGGCGTCGTTGGTGACCTTCCGGATGCCTCGACCACCACCGCCGGCGGTCGCCTTGAGCATCAACGGATAGCCGATCTCGGCCGCCGCAGCCAGCGCGTCCTCCACGGTGTCGACACCGCCTCGGCTCCACGCGGCCACCGGCACGCCGACCTCTTCGGCGATCAGCTTGGCGCCGATCTTGTCGCCGAGCTTGAGCATGGCTTCGGCCGACGGGCCGACGAAGGTCACGCCGATGCGGTCGCAGAGTTCGGCGAAGTTCGGGTCCTCGGCGACGAAGCCCCAGCCGACCCAGGCGGCGTCGGCGCCGGTCTCGAGCAGGGCGTGCTCGAGGACCTTCAGGTTCAGATACGGGCGCGCTGCGGCAGGCCCGAGGTCGTAGGCGATGTCGGCCTCGCGCACGAATGTCGCGTTCCGGTCGACGTCGGTGTGCAGGGCGACCACCTCGATCTGCTGCCCGGTCTCCGCGGACAGACCCCGGACTGCGTGGATGAGGCGCATCGCGGCCTCACCCCGGTTCACGATGGCAATGCGAGCGAACATCACCGACTCCCTTCTCTTATGTGCCTGCCGATTGGCGCGTGGCGGTCGCGGCGCCCGGCTCGACGGCTGTGCCGAGCTCGGGTCGGGCGGTTGTGGTCGGACGCAGAACGTCGACGGCTGACGTGGTTGATTGTTGCGAATCGTTTCCCTACGCGCGAGTACGGTTTGTGAGCCCGGCAGATGAGAGAGATATCCCACAGCAGGTTGATTTTGCCGGAGGACTCGCTTCGGCCACGCTCTCGCCCGATCGGCCTGCACTGGTCGGCGCATCGTGAGTGGCCGCATCGCAGCAGGTCAGCGCTGCTATGGAGTTGGTCGATCGACCAGAATCGCGCCGCGACGCAGGCGGGTGACGAGGATGCCATCGGCGCCCGATGTCATCTTCGGCACCCTTCACAAAAAATCAGAAGAACTTCCACCGCAAGCGCCGGTCGAGGCCATCACCAACTCGGTCCCTGAGGAGGTCCGGAGCGATAGCGGAGGGCCGTCACCACTCGGTCCCTGAGGAGGTCCGGAGCGATAGCGGAGGGCCGTCACCACTCGGTCCCTGAGGAGGTCCGGAGCGATAGCGGAGGGCCGTCACGAAGGGCGCCCTTCGTGACGCTTCGCTCGTTCCTCGCGAGGCTCCTCAGGGAGCGGGGGTGACGTTCGCGACGTTCCTCGCGAGGCTCCTCAGGGAGCGGTGGTGACGTTCGCGACGTTCCTCGGGTTGTGCACTGCCCGTCGGTGGCGGTCGTGGCGCGGGATGGGAGTCGTCACCACTCGGTCCCTGAGGAGGTCCGGAGCGATAGCGGAGGGCCGTCACGAAGGGCGCCCTTCGTGACGCTTCGCTCGTTCCTCGCGAGGCTCCTCAGGGAGCGGGGGTGACGGTCGCGACGTTCCTCGGGTTGTGCACTGCCCGTCGGTGGCGGTCGTGGCGCGGGATGGGAGTCGTCACCACTCGGTCCCCGAGGAGGTCCGGGCGATAGCGGAGGGCCGTCACGAAGGGCGCCCTTCGTGACGCTTCGCTCGTTCCTCGCGAGGCTCCTCAGGGTGCGGTGGTGACGTTCGCGACGTTCCTCGCGATGCTCCTGAGAGACCAGGGGTGACGCTTCGCTCGTTCGTCCGCGACCGCCCCTCGTGGGTGCGCGCGAGATTCGAGCCCGCGCCACCCACCCGTCGAATCAGTGGGCGAGCCCGGCGTCCTTGCTCCCATAGGCGTCGCGCAGCTTCGGCTTCACGACCTTGCCGCCGGCATTGCGCGGCAGTTCATCGATGATGACCAGATCCTTGGGCTGCTTGAACCGGGCGAGGTTGTCATTCAGATAGGGCTCGAGTTCGTCGAGGGTGAGATCGTCGACTCCCTCCGCCAGGACGACGACGGCGACGGGGACCTCTCCCCACTTCTCGTGGGCACGACCGATGATTGCGGCCTCGGCGATCTTGTCGTGGCCGTACAGGACGTTCTCCACTTCCGCGCAGTAGATGTTCTCCCCGCCGGAGATGATCATGTCCTTGGCCCGGTCGACGACGTAGAGAAAGCCCTCGTCGTCCTGGCGTACCAGGTCGCCGGAGTGGAACCAGCCGCCGCGGAAGGCGTCAGCGGTGGCCTGCGGGTTCTGCCAGTAGCCCACCATCATGTTCGGGCCCCGATAGACGATCTCCCCCACCTCCCCGGGTTTGACGTCGTTCATCATCGGGTCGACGATGCGTGCCGTCACCGCGGGCACCACCTTGCCGATGGAGCCGATCTTGCGCAGCGCGTCCTTACCCTCGAGGATCGTGGTGATGGGTGACATTTCGGTCTGACCGAACGCGGTCATGTTGAGCGCCTCGGGAAAGTTGTCGTTCATGGCGTGGAGGACGGTGTCCGAGGCCGGCGCAGCGCCCCAGCTGATCGTCTTCAATTTCAGCTTTCGTGGACGGGTCTGCTGTGCGGCGCATACCGCCTGCCACTGCGCGGGCACCATGAACACCGACGTGGTCCCCTCCCGTTCCAGGGTGTCGAGCATGTCGTCGGCATCAAAGGCGCCCAGCGGATGGATCACCGACCGGACCCCGCGGTAGAGCACCGGTGCGAAAGCTGCAAGGCCCGCGATGTGGAAGATGGGTGGAACGATCGAGGCCACGTCGTCGTCGGACGATCCACTCTGTGACGTCGCGATCACCGTCATCGCCTGCGCCTGTAGATTCTGATGGGTCAGCATGGCGCCCTTGGGTTTTCCCGTGGTTCCCGAGGTGTACATGATGAGGGCGACGGTGTCTTCGGGCACATCGATCTCGGGCAGATCCGACGAATCCTCGGAAACGAGCGTCTCGAAGTCGAGGTGGGCCTCGTTCTCACTGCCGCCGACCACGATAGTGGTGTCGATCCCGCCGGTCGCGGCGCTGACGGCGTCGGCGAGTGGGGCGAGCATCGTCTCGGTCAGTATCACCTTCGCCCCACTGTCGTTGACCAGAAAGCCGACTTCGGCGGGACTCATGCGGATGTTGACCGGCACTGGGATGGCGCCGATCAGATTGGCCCCCAGCACCGCTTCGAGGTATTCGGTGCGGTTGAGCAGCGCCATCAGGACGCGGTCGCCGAACTGCACTCCCCGCCGGTGCAGCGCGGCGCCGAATGCGCGCGATCGTGCGTCGAGTTCGCGCCACGTCGTCACAGTGTCGAGGTAGGTCACCGCCGCCTGATCGGGGGTCATGAAGGCATGCCGACGGACCTGGTTGTTCCAGTGATTTCGACGCGAGCGCAGCGGTTCGGTGGTCAGATCATTGGTCGATCCGGTGGTGGTGACTGACATGTTTCATCTCTCCCTCGTCGTGCGCCGCGGATCCGTGCCGGGGGCGCATCAGACATGTGGCCGTGATCACACACTAGAACGTCTCGCTGCGAAACCGGAGACGATCCCGGTTTCGCAGCGTCGACGGCAATGCCATCGGTCAGCCCTGGATGGACTTGACCTCCAAGAACTCTTCGAGGCCGAATTGTCCTGCCTCGCGACCGATCCCGGACTGCTTGTAGCCGCCGAAAGGCGCATCGAGATTCATTCCGGCATCGTTGACCGCGATCTGGCCCGCCCGAATCCTTCGCGCCACCTTCTGGGCACGTTCCGTCGAGCCAGACCAGACCCCACCGGCGAGACCGTAGATGGTGTCGTTGGCGATCTCGACTGCCTCGTCCTCGGTGTCATACGGCTCGATCGCGAGCACCGGGCCGAAGATCTCCTCGCGGTGAATCGTCATCTCCGTGGTGACGTCCGAGAACACAGTCGGCTGGACATAGGCTCCGGGACCGTCTCCCGGCTCGGTCTGTCCGCCGGTCACAACACGTGCACCCTCGTCGATTCCCTTCTTGATGTATCCGAGAACCCGCTCCTGCTGGGTTCGAGACGAGAGCGGCCCGAGCACTGTGGCCTCGTCGGTCGGGTCGCCCACGGGAATCGACTCGATCACGGTTTTCGCGATGCTCTCGACGTCGGCCAGTTTGGAGCGAGGCACCAACAGACGGGTCAGGGCCGAGCATGTCTGGCCCGAGTTGAGCAATGCGGCCTGCACCGCGGCCGGCACCGCGGCGGTGAGGTCGGCATCGTCGAGCAGGATGTTGGGGCTCTTGCCACCGAGTTCGAGCGAGACCCGCTTGACGGTGTTCGACGCGAGTTCACTGACCCGTCGCCCAGCCCGGGTGGAGCCGGTGAAGCTGATCAGGTCGACGTCAGGATGCGACGCGATGGCCTCTCCCACTTCCGGACCCGTTCCGAACACCACGTTGAACACACCCGGCGGAAGTCCCGCGGCGTCGATGATCTCGGCCAGAACGATGGCGTTGAGCGGTGTGACCTCACTCGGTTTCACCACCACGGTGTTGCCTGCGGCCATGCCGTATGCGGCCTTCAGCGCGATCTGGTGGAGCGGATAGTTCCACGGCGTGATGGCACCGATGACCCCGTAGGGCTCGCGGACGATCGTCGACCCGCGGTAGCTGCCCTCGAATTCGAACTCGGTGACGATGGCGGCGGCCTGCGCGAAGCTGTTGATGGGCAACGGGACCTGCGCCGCACGGGCGAACGACATCGGTGCGCCCATCTCGCTCGAGATGAGTGCGGCCAGTTCCTCCGAACGATCGATGAGTCCCTGCGCGATCGCGCCGAGATAGCCGGCGCGCTCTGCCACCGACGTCGCCGACCATCCGTCGAAAGCGGCGCGCGCGGCCCGAATGGCCTGGTCGACGTCGTCGGCCGACCCCGCGGCGACTTCGCCGATGGTCTCGTCGGTCGCCGGATTCGTCACCGGGAGAAGCCAACTCCCCGTAGACGGAATCCACTGCCCGTTGATGTAGTGGTCCTTGTGGGTACGCATCTGGGTGTCTCCTCAGTAGTCTTCGTCGGTGTACACGACGACGCCGCGCAGGTTCTTGCCGTCGGCCATGTCGCGGTAGCCCTGATTGATGTCCTCGAGGCGATACGTCGTGGTGACGAGTTCATCGAGCTTCAAGAGTCCGGATCGATACAGGTGCAGCAGCTTGGGGATCTGGGTGCGCGGGCCCGCGCCGCCGAAGATGGCCCCCTGCACCCGCTTCTGCAGCAACGTGAGCTCGAAGAGGTTGAGATCGACCTGCCCGTCCTGGAAATTGCCCATACCGGTGACGACCACCTGGCCACCCTTGGCCGTCATGCCGAGTGCCTGCTGAACGTGCTCTCCCTTGATCTCGCCCACGGTGATCACCACGACGTCGGCCATGTGACCCCAGGTGATGTCGGGTAGCTCCGCCATTGCCTCGTCGACCGACGCGTAGGTGTGGGTGGCGCCGAACTCCATCGCCTTCTTCTGCTTGAACTCCACCGGGTCGATCGCGACTACGAACCGTGCACCTGCGAACGCGGCACCTTGGACGGCATTGATACCGACACCACCGACCCCCATGACCACGACCGTGTCTCCGGGGCGGGTATTGCCGATCTCGGTCGCCGAACCCCACCCGGTCGACACGCCGCAACCGAGCAGGGCGGCCTTGTCCAGCGGAATGTCCTTCTCGATCTTGACGACGGACGCCTGATTCACGGTCACGTAGGGCGCGAATGTTCCCAACAGGCACATCTGCAGCACAGGCTGCCCGTCGCGGGTCACCCGGTTGGTCTTGTCGGAGATCGCCTGCCCGGTGAGCAGCCCGGCGCCCTCGTCACACAGGTTCTGCAGTCCGGTCGAGCATGACGGACACGTACCGCAGGCGGGGATGAACGCCAGCACGACGTGATCGCCCTCCTCCAGTCCGGTCACGCCAGGGCCGACCTTGGTGATGACGCCGGCACCCTCGTGGCCGCCGAGGACCGGCATGATGGGCACCGGGCTCGACCCGGTGACCAGGTGCGCGTCGGAGTGGCACAGGCCGGACGCCGCGAGCTTGACCTGCACCTCGCCTGCCGTCGGATCGCCGAGGTCCACGTCGGCGATCTTCCAGTCTCCGCCGACCTCTTCGAGGATCGCTGCCTTGGTCTTCATACGTTCTCCTTGGGACTTGGTGAACCGGGTGGCCGGGGTGCGTGCTGTGTCATCGGACCGGAAACGCCGCGCCATGTGACGACTGTCACGTCGGTCGTTGATGAGCGTATGGTCGGGAGGCGCGACACAGACAGGTCATTCGGGGCCAGAAGGATGGCAATTGCGGCCACACAGGGGGACTCGGACGGTCGTCCCACTCCTTCGCGTGAACGTGCAGAGAATTGCCGTGGCGCGGCCTGGAGGGTGATACTCCTCACATGGCTCGAGCGGCGCGGCAGAGAGGATGACGGCGTGACGATGATCGTCGAGACGGACGGGGACGTGATCGATGAGGCGTCGGCAACGGTGTTCGCCCGCATGCCAGACCCATGGGACCATCCACGCACGACCGCCGGCGTGGCCATCATCTGCGCGTGGGCTGCCGACAACGGGGTATCGCCCGAATCGCTTTGGGACGGATCCGGACTGACCGGGGACACTCTTACCGACACGGCCAAGCTGATCGAGGCGCAGCAGGAGATCGTGGTGATCCGGAACCTGCTGGCCGCCCTCGGTGACCGACCGGGTATCGGGGCCGAGATCGGCCGGGAGTACCACCTGACGTCGTACGGCTACTACGGCTATCTGCTGCAGGCCTGCAGTCTGGTCGCGGACATGGTGCGGTGCGGTCTGAGGTACTCGCCGCTGACGTTCGCCTTCGCGACGATGACCGGTGAGCTCGTCGGCGACGACCGCTGGTCACTCTCGGCGCACACCGCGGGTGTACCAGATGACATCGCGGCATTTGTGATCGAACGTGACCTCAGCGCGAGCGTGCAGATGCAGCGTGAACTGTTCGCCGGCACCGACGTCGCGCCGTTGCGAGAGGTGCACCTGACCCGCGATGCACCCGACGGTGACGCGCGTGACACTTATCGGGAGGTTTTCGAGGTCTCGGTCGACTTCGGTTGCAGCCGAGACGAGTTGATCTTCGATCGCTCCTACCTCGACCTGCCGCTGCCCATGGCCAATCCACACACCGCCGCTGTCATCATCGAACAGTGTGAGCGGCTGCGCGCGGAACGCCTGCACGCTCACGGGGTGGCCGGTCGTGTGCGCGCGTATCTGCTCGAGCAGCCGTCGCTGGACCGGACACTCGAGGAATGTGCCGCAGACCTGCACTACTCGGCTCGGACGTTGCGCCGGGGCCTCACCCGCGAGGGCACCTCGTATCGGGCGATTCACGACGATGTCCGTCGTAGCCTGGCGCACGACCTGATCCGTGACACGTCGTTGCCGCGGACCCAGATCGCCGAGCGACTGGGATACCGCGACTGGTCGAGTTTTTCGCGGGCGATGCGACGGTGGGCGAGCTCACCGACCGCCGACTGAGCACCGGTTCGCCTGCGGTCGCTCGGGCGGGGACGATTGCCGATCACTTCTTCGTAGAGGTTCGGATCCGAGCTCCCATCCACCACGAGTCCTGAGGGAGCCCGAACGCTCGCAAGGATGCGCCGGCGGAGGGCCGCCCTTCGTGACGTCCCTCCGCCGGCGCTCCGGGCCTCCTCAGGGATCAGTGGCTCGTGATGAGCTGATGAGCTGAGGACACCGGTGGATCAGGCTGAGCGATCAGTGGCCGCTAAGCAGACCACAGCCCCATTGAGAATCCGGCTGTGCATCAGGCCAATTCGAAGCCGTGATAGTGGGCGATCGCCACGCCATCGCCGATCTGTTTGTACGTGCCGACCCCGCCGACGAAAGGCAGGGCGGCACGTCGCTTGCCGGGAACATTCGCGCCCATGTACCAGGACGGTGCCTGCGGTAGCAGCGTGAGGTCTGCGACGTCGTTGTTGGTGTTGACCCAATTGTCCTCGGCATCGACGTCCGGTTCGATGCGCGTGAGCCCCTGGTCGCGCAGATGCTGCAGTGCAGCGCTGATCCATTCGACGTGATACTCGATTGAGGTCAGCATGTTCGACAGCACCGACGGACTCTGCGGGCCGGTCACCGTGAACAGATTCGGGAACCCGGCCGACATCAGCCCCAGATAGGTGCGCGGTCCGTCGGCCCACTTGTCGCGAAGTGTCAGGTCACCGTGACGGATCTCGATCGCGTCGAGCGCCCCGGTCATGGCGTCGAAACCGGTGGCCAGGATGATCACATCGAACTCGTACTCGGTCTCGCCGACAAGGATCCCACGTTCGGTGATCCGGTGGATCGGATGCTCGTTCACATCGACCAGGGACACGTTCGACTGGTTGTAGACCTCGTAGTAGCCGGTGTCCACACACATTCGTTTCGCCGCGATGGGGTATGACCGAGGAGTCAACTTCTCGGCCGTCTCGGGGTCTTCGACCTTCTGGTGGATGCGGTTTCGCACGTACTCGGCGGCTCGCTCGTTGGCCTCCGGGTGCTGCAGCAGGTCACGGAACGACTGTTGAAAGCACAGTCCGCCGTCGTCCCAGCGCAGTCCGAGTTCGGAAGCGATGCGATCGTCGTCGAGGTCATCGAAGAACGGCGGTAGCTCGTCGCCGCAGAGCGCCCCGCCGACCGAGAGCCGGCACTCTTCCCGGTAGTCGTCATAGTGCGTCTTGAGTTCTGCCAATTCCTCGGCGATGAGCCGGTTGTGGGCCGGGACCGCATAGGTCGGGGTGCGCTGGAACACCGTCAGCGAGCCAACGGTCGGGGCGATGGCGGTGATCGTCTGTACGCCCGAGGATCCGGTTCCCACGACGGCAACACGTTTGCCGCTGAGATCGACACCGCTCACCGGCCAGTTCCAGGTCCAGTAGCTGTCGCCGGTGAAGTCGTCCAGGCCGTCGAACGTCGGAACCAACGGCTTCGACAGACATCCGGTCGCGGCGATCACGAACCTCGACGTGATCCGCGAACCGGAGTCGGTGGTCACCGTCCACACATCGTCGGAATCGTCGAATTCCAATGACTGGACCCGCGTGTCGAAGGTGATGTCCCTACGGAGGTCGAAGCGATCGGCGACGTGTTCGAGATAGGACAAGATCTCCGGCTGAGCGGCATAGCGTTCGGACCAGTTCCACTCCTGCTGGAGGTCGGGATCGAACGAGTATGAGTAGCCGATCGATTCGATGTCGCAGCGTGCGCCCGGGTATCGGTTCCAATACCAGGTGCCGCCCACTTGTGGACCCGCCTCGATCACATGGGCGTCGAACCCGAGGTCGCGCAGCTTGAACAGCTGGTAGAGACCGGAGAAGCCGGCGCCGATGATGATGACGTCGCGATCAGGCATCAGTGGTCTCCTTTTCCGGAGCGCGGGAGGACTCCTGCGCTGTGCGAGTGTGGTTGGTGATGAATTCGCTGATGTGGTCGGCGACCAGTTGGATGCCTGTCTGATAGCCGGGCAGGATGTTCGCCATCTGGAAGTAGATGTGCATCTGGCCGTCGGCCTGTGTCAAAGTCACCGGCACACCGGCCTTCTCGAGCGCTGACGCGTAGGCGACCCCCTCGTCGTGCAGTGGGTCGTACTCGCAGACATACACCAGCGCCGGTGGTAGGCTGGCCAGGTTTGTCGCGCGCAGTGGCGACGCATCCGGATCCGTACGCGCGTCGGCGTCAGGTAGATAGTGATCCCAGAACCAGATCATCGTGTCCCGACTGAGCATCAACTGGTTTTCCGGGTTCACATACGACGCCGTCTCGAAGTCGCAATCGGTGACGGGGTAGACGAGGGCCTGGTAGTCGACCCGCGGTCCCTGCCGATCCCGCGCCCACAACGCCATGACGGCGGCGATGTTGCCGCCGGCGCTGTCCCCGGCGATGATCAGTGGCGCGCCGGGCCTCGCGAACTCCGCCGCATGATCTGCCGCCCAACACAATCCGATGTAGCTGTCCTCGATCGCGACCGGAAACCGGTGCTCGGGTGCCTTGCGGTAATTGACCAACACGACCGTGGACCGGGTCCGATTCGCCAAGTCGCGGCCCACATGGTCGTACTGGAGGTCGATGTCGCCGAGAACCCATCCCCCACCGTGGAAATAGACGATGACCGACTCCGGCTCCCCCTCGGGTACCAGGACACGCACACGGAACGTGCCGCCGTCGTTGCCTTCCAGTTTGAGATTCTGCACTCGCGCGACGTCCGGACCTCGACCACTCATTCCGGCGAAGATCGGTCCCGACATCCGCGCCAGCGCAGGAGTTTGTTCGCTGATCGGTGGCTGGCGTTCCTCCGCGAGTTGTTGCAGGAGCCCCTGCGATACAGGTTCGAGTGGCATGCGGTCTCTCCCTCACCGTCGTAAGTCCATCAGCATGATCTGTGGACCCTGTGACCTCTGTCACGTACGAACCTATGGCGCTTGCGGTGTGACCGACAGCACAGGAGCGGCCAAAACTCGGTAGTTCGGGCCACTGCTGGTGTTGCCGACCTCGGACCTCCGAACCGATCGGAGACTCTCATCCGGCGTCCGACGTGACCCGCACTCTGCTGAACCGCCACCTCCGAGCTGCATGAATTCGGCCCTGAGGGGTGAAGCGCCGGCCGCCACGACAGCGGAGGAGCGTCAGAGGGGTGACCCTTCGTGACGCTCCTCCGCTGGCGCTCCGGAGCTCCTCAGGGATCGGTGGTCGGGTCGTCCGCTGGCGCTCCGGAGCTTCCCGGGCACCGGTGGTCGGGTCGTCCGCTGGCGCTCCGGAGCTCCTCAGGGATCGGTGGTCGGGTCGTCCGCTGGCGCTCCGGAGCTCCTCAGGGATCTGTGGTCGGATCGTCCGCCGGCGCTCCGGAGCTCCTCGGGGACCGGGCCGATCTGTCGGCGAGTTGGCCTGCGAGAGATCGCTTCTCAGGCCGACCGCAACGCGGACAGCTCCCGCTCGACGACGGCGTCGTGTTCCCGCGCGTCGAGACGAGCCCTTCGCGGGTTCCATCGACCCTTCAGCACGAAGATGAACGGCACGAACAGGAGCTGAGCGATGACACAGATCCACCACCAGACCTGCCACTGGCCCGGATTGTCGTCTTGTGCCTGTTTCACGTCGGAAGCGTGCTCGGCGAGGTAGGCCTGATCGGCGGGTGGGATCGGATCGGTGCTCAGTTGCTGAAGGCGTGCCACCGCGTCCTGAGGAGTCGCCGCCAGACCTGCCCGCATCAACTGGGCGACCGCGGACGCACCCGCGCGCGCGTCCATCGGGTTGGCGGCCAGGGCGCCGAGCGTCGCCGGCTCCACCGCGCTCGCCGTGGCCACTTGTTCGGGATACTCCGCGACGATCTCCGACACTCGGGAACCCTGGTCGACGAGTGTCGATGTCGCCGGGACCACGAAAGTCAAGGCGGTCAGTGCCAGCGTCACGGTGATACGGATCGTCCATCCCCAGATCGCCAGGCCCGTCGCCGTGGCGGCCGGGTTGTGTCGTTCCACCGTCTCGGTGAAGCTCGCCATCCAGGCGCAATAGGCGATTCCGCCGCCCACTGCCTGTATCACCAGCACCATCGCGAACGTGTAATACCCGGTATCGGGATGTGTCGCCAGGATGGCGAAGATCGCCGTGCCGACGATCGAGATCGCAGCACCGATCGCCATCAGTGGCTTGCGTACCCGGATCTTGTCGGAGATCACACCCGCGAGGATCAGTGCGATCGCGTTCGCGACCCAGTACCAATTGGCCAGACCGTTGGCGCGTGCTTCGGAGTAGCCGAAGGTCGTCGCGAAGTACACCACGAAGAACCCGACCGCGATGTAATAGAACAGCAGGAACAGGCTGATCGCGATGGCTGGGCCGATGACGTCGAATCGGAGCATCTGACGCCAGTGTCCGCGCAGGGCCGTCTCGGCATCGATGCCGCGGGCGCGGGCCTCGATGAGCGCTCGTTCGCGAAGGCTGACCATCAGCTGATCCCGTAGCCCCGGCGAGAGCTCGCGCAGCCCGACGATGGCTATCACTGCCACGATCAGCCCGACTATGCCGCATACGTAGAACTGGAACTGCCAATCCGGGTGTGCATCGAGTGTGCTGCTGGAGACGGCGGTCACCACCAAGCTGCCCAGCACCGGGCCCATCGTCCAGAATGCCATCGCCGACGCCCGGCCGACCTGAGGTGAGAAATCACGGATCAGCGCAGGCGTAGCCACGAGGATCATGCCTTCGACGATGCTCAGCAGCGCGAAGAAGATGGTGTACCACAGGGTATTCGGAGCCAGCGGCAACGCGAACAGCACCAACAGACCCGTGATCACCAGGCCGATGACGACCAGGTTGGCACGTCCCCATCGGTCGGCGAGTCCGGCGGCCAGTGATGCGAACGCACCCACGAGATTGCCGACGATCGAGATGACGACGAACTGGGTGAAGGTCATGCCGAACGAAGCGATGATCTTCGTCGCGACCGCCCCTTGGATGTAGAGCTGGTAGTACAGAACGATCGTGGCGAGAACGGTGATTGCCAGATATCGGTAGCGTGCCGCGGCTTCCGGATAGCTGTCGAGTTTGCGATCCCAGAGCGACCGCAGCCCACGTGGCGGGGCGGCGCTCGCGCTCCTGTCGATCAGCTCCGTCTCAGTGTGTGTCAACCTGCTTCCCTTCTCCGACAATGTGATCTGACTGCCGGCGATAGAACCGGCGTAGGCGACTGCGTGGACGGGCTCGAGGGTCTCCGCGGCCATTCCCGAGCTCATTGTGTGAGCTACCCCAATGTGTGAACGTGCTGTGATGCACGTCTCAGAACTGTATAGTTGAAGTCGCCGTCAACTTCAATAGCGGAGGACAGAGTCGGGACCGAACAGATCTCGTCGGCGACCGGGGGGAGGTCGTCCTTCTTCCCGATGGCGACTACCCGGCGACTTCGGATCGATGCCTGCTCGGCAGGAGTCGGCAGGCAGGGGCGATCAGCGGGGCCGGCGAAAAGGATGTCAGGAAGCGAGTCGAAGAGCGTTGGCCCACAAAATGGTGCATGCGTCCGTAACCGCGTCGATGTCGACAGGCGGTTTGCCCAATTCAGGCTCGACCACGAAGAAGGAGAACGCCAGTCGGCTGATCATTCCGGACAGCGCTCGGGATGCGAGCAGCGGGTCGAGGCGCTCGTCGACCAGTCCTCGCGACTGCAGCGCCTCGATGCTCCGGGCATTGCGGAGAACGAACGCCTCGGCTCGCTCATGACGTAGGCGGCGGAACTCGGGATCGATGTTGGCGACCTGCTCGAGGACTCCCATCAAGCGCGCATTGCGTTGGTACGCCTCGAGATACGCGCGGTTGCTGGCCGCGATGACGGCTACCGGATCGTCATCGTCGATGACGTGAGGCATTCCGGGATGCAGCATGTCCTTCTGTGACATCTCGAGGACCGCCGCGAGAATCTCCTCTTTGCCCGCGAAATATGTGTAGAACGTCCCCGACGAACAGCGTGCTTCGGTGGTGATGTCGATCAGCCGGGTGTCGAGATAGCCGAGCCGTTCGAAAACCATGCGCGCCGCAGAGATCAACGCGTCGCGGGTGCGGATGCCGCGAGGGGTGGACGGCAATTCACGCAGCAGGGCCGGGCTGGCCATGGACGGCGCCGGCTGGGCCGCTGAATCCTCACGTTCAGAATCCGACATGACTAGACGTTATCCCACGTCGAATCAGGTAGGAGGTGACGTGCACGGTCGATTTGGCATCCACGCTGTTGCCGATTCCCGCTCTTTCGGCCGGGACGACGCTGCACACCGTTGACAGGTGGTTCCCAGCCCGCTGCCAGTCACCCCCCGACTTCGCGACAGAGGATTGGCCACGTGACATCGGGCAATCTTGTCGCTCCCGCCCCTCCATCGGCCGGTGCGGCGCCAGCCGTCGGTACGCGGCGACGCCGAGCTCATCGGAGCCCTCGTTGGTGGCGAGACGTGACCGGAAGTGTGTTCTGGGCACTGCTTCTCTTCGTCACGGTGCTCTGGGTGGCCGGCGGTGGCCTGACCGACACGGGGACGGCAGGTGCGATCGTCACCTCGATCGGGTGCCTGGCCGGGCTCTGGGCATCGGCGTTGATGCTCGTCCAGGTGATCATGATGGCGCGAGTGCCGTTCATCGAACGTGCGTGGGGGCGGGACGCACTGACCCGGGCGCATCGCTGGGTCGGTTTCGGTTCTTTCGCTTTGCTGCTCGCGCATATCATGCTGGTCACCGTCGGATACGCGGATGTCGACCTGGCGCACATCTGGCCGACCGTCGTCGACTTCGCGCTCGACTATCCGGGCATGCTGCTCGCGATCGCCGGGACGGTATGCATCGTCATGGTCGTGCTCACGTCGTACCGGTTTGCGCGCCGCCGCCTGCGCTACGAGTCCTGGCACCTGATCCATCTGTACGGGTATCTGGCTGCAGGACTCGTACTTCCCCACCAGCTCTGGGCGGGACAAGAGTTTCTTCGATCCGTGCTGCGGCAATCCGCGCCGGGGCAGAGCCGGCGTCCATCCACTGTGAGTACTTCGAGATCTGAGAGACCATCTGGTGTGACATCTGGGCCACGGCCTGCTTTGTGGACCCGGTGCGCTGGCACGGCATCCGGACAGCGCGATCTACCGATATGCGGGCCTACCGCAACACCGATCGTCGTAGGCTTCTCCCAGCTTTGTCGTGCGCCGTACCGACCGAGGAGTAAATGCGATGAGCGAGTACCAGGACTGGAACAACCAGATCATCGATGAGTTCCGGGCCAACGACGGCAGGGTCGGAGGGAACTTCGAGGGGGCCCCGATGGTGCTGGTCCATCATCGAGGTCGCAAGACCGGCAAAGAGAACGTCACTCCGATGATGTATCTGCCCGACGATCAGGATCCCACGACGGTTTATGTCTTCGCGTCGAAGGCGGGCGCACCCAGCAATCCCGCCTGGTACTACAACCTCACCACCGCGGGTTCCGCCGAGGTCGAACTCGGCACCGAAAAGCGTGCGGTCTCGGTCAGTGAGGTCACCGGGCCTGATCGCGACCGCATCTATGCCGAACAGGCTCGTCGCTACCCGGGATTCGCCGACTATGCGGTAAAGACCGAAGGTATCCGGACGATCCCGGTCCTCGCGCTACACCTGCATCAGTGAGCAGCGCGTCGTCGCGCGGAGCGCGGCCCGGCGCGAACACCGCGGACTGAATCGGGAATATGCCCAGACGGACGGGCCTTGCAGTGGTCATGGGCACTCGTGAGATCACTTTGGAGAATCTGCAGGACACCATCGGAGAGGGTGGCATCGTGCTGCTCGACTTCTGGGCGAGCTGGTGCGGTCCCTGCCGCCAGTTCGCGCCGGTCTTCGAGAAGGCCGCACAGGACAACACCGACATCGTGTTCGGCAAGGTCGACACCGAAGCCGAGCAACAGCTGGCTGCCGGCTTCCAGATCCGGTCGATCCCGACGCTGATGGCATTCCGTGACGGTGTCCTGGTATTCAATCAGCCCGGCGCCCTGCCGACCGCGCAGCTCGATCAACTGATCGGCGCGGTGCGCGACCTCGACATGGACCAGGTGCGCGCCGAGATCGCCGCAGCCGAACAAGCACCGGATGACGCCTGAGGCGTCCCGCGGTCTGGACGCATCGCCGCGGGCCGCACCGGAATGGACAGCGTGATCACGGTGACATCTCCGAGGGAATATACCCCCAGGGGTATGCATTGAACAGATCATGAGCACTCGTGAGATCACTTTGGAGAATCTGCAGGACACCATCGGAGAGGGTGGCATCGTGCTGCTCGACTTCTGGGCGAGCTGGTGCGGTCCCTGCCGCCAGTTCGCGCCGGTCTTCGAGAAGGCCGCACAGGACAACACCGACATCGTGTTCGGCAAGGTCGACACCGAAGCCGAGCAACAGCTGGCTGCCGGCTTCCAGATCCGGTCGATCCCGACGCTGATGGCATTCCGTGACGGTGTCCTGGTATTCAATCAGCCCGGCGCCCTGCCGACCGCGCAGCTCGATCAACTGATCGGCGCGGTGCGCGACCTCGACATGGACCAGGTGCGCGCCGAGATCGCCGCAGCCGAACAAGCACCGGATCGCGTCTGAGCGGTCGCTGCTCGGGCACCGAACCCCGGCCCGGAGCCGGTGCCCGGCAGGCGTGGGCAGTGTCGCGTTCCCGGCGGCACTCGAACGCCGAGGCCTACGTCGCGCTGTGGACGACCATGACCGGGCAAGGCGAGACATGGAGCACAGCTCGGCTGGTGGAACCGAGAAGTAGTCCGCGGAAGCCTCCGCGTCCACGGCTTCCGACCACCACGAGCTGAGCAGTCTGAGCCGCATCCACGATGCGGTGCGCCGGTGTATCGACCGCGACGATGGTGTCCATGCCGACGTCGGGGTAATCCTCGCGAAAGCCGGCCAACTGCTCGGCCACCAATGCGATCGCCTCGTCGTGCCATCGCTGCATCACCTGGTTTCCCGCACCGTAGAACGCGTCATGGGCAGAGCCGTTGCCTGTTGGTGAGCAAAGGTGAGTGTGCTCGTTCATCAGGCAGCCTCGCCTTGCGGTGAGGCGCTTCCGTTACCGGATTCAGGTTTCATCGCCACCAGCGCCGCCGGAGCGGTCGTCTTACGGTCGGCTCCACCATTGTCGAAGCAGGCACTCTGCTCCGCTCGCGCATAGCGTGCGAGGTTGATTGCGGCGTTGAGATCACGATCGATCTGCAACCCGCAGTCGCCGTTACTGCACTGGTAGAGGCGTTCTGACAGGGCCAGTTTGGTTTTCACTGACCCGCAGCCAGAACACGTCTTCGAGCTTGGATACCACCGATCGACTCGCACGCATGTCGAGCCGTACCAGCCGGTCTTGTAGTCGAGCTGCCCGAAGAACTCACCGAGCCCGGCATCAGCGATCGCACGATTCAACCCGCGTTTGCGGGCACTACCGGCGGCCATCATGTTCTTCACCGCGAGCGTCTCGGTACCGATCACCTCGAACGACTGCGCCAACCGGGTGGTGAGTTTGTGGAGTCGGTCACGCCGCAGGTTCGCGACCCGCGCGTGCTCGCGGGCGAGCTGCTGTTGGGTACGCCGCCACCCGGCCGACGGCTCCTGCGGGGTCGTCCCACGGGCCCTGCTGGCGGGCCGCTTTGCGGTGCAACGCCCGCAACCGCCGCCCGGCATGGCAGAGTTCCTTCGGTGCCCGAACCCGCATCACCTCCCTGCCCTCCGGGGTCGCGGCGACAACAAGGTCTTTCACCCCCAGATCGATCCCGACCACCGGTGCGACCAGCTTGACGTGTGGGGGCCGCTGCACGGCGCGGGCGACGACACAGGTGAAGCTGACCAGCCACCGGCCGCGCTCGAATCGCACTGTGGCCCGGAGAATCCGTGCCGTACCCGATTCCAGGCGCCGCGCGAGCTTGCGAGTCGACTCATGGACCCGGACAGCGCCGAGTTTGGGCAACGTCACGTGATGGCGGTCAGGCTCGACGCGGATTGCGCCGGTGGTGAAGGTGAACGTGCGGGTCGACCGTTTCGATTTGAACGACGCGAACCCCACCCGCGCACCACCACGGGCGCCTTGTCGGCTGGCATCGAAGTTCGCCAACGCCTCCGATAGGTTCCTGCACGCCCCGGCGTAGGCCTCCTTCGAGTTCACCGGCCACCACGGCAACCCGTCCTCGTCGAGGGCCACCTGGTGCTTGCGGCGGTTGAACTCATTCCGCAATGACTGGAACGACCACCTCAGCGACGGGGTCAGGTCCTCAGGAGCGATCCCGTAGGACTTCTCGGCCTCCCGCTGCGACAGATTCGCCTTCACCGCCCGCAGCATCGTGTTGTATGCGAACCGCGCACCACCAGCATGCGACTCCAACACCCCGACCTGCCCATCGGACGGATCGAGTGCGTACTGGTACGCCTGGAGCACGTGCCCGTCCGGAATCTGGAACCTCACGGCCATCACACAGCCCAAGCGTCGGGTTGCTTCGCCGCGGCGACCGCCCGCATGACCCGGTTACGTGCTCCTCGCCGCCCGTACAGGCGGGCACACATCGACGCCAGGACCTCGATCATCTCGCCGACCAGATCATCGTCACTCTCGCCGTCGTCGGCCACCACAATACGACGGCCCTGCACCGACAATGCAGCGTCGAGGTGCTCGACCCCGAACCGCGCCAGACGGTCCCTGTGCTCCACGATCACCACTGTTGCAGATGGGTCCGACAACACCCGCCGAATCTTCGGCCGCTTGCCATTCAAGCCCGAGCCGACCTCGGACACGACCTCGCCAACCGTGTGCCCATTGACCGTGGCCCACTCACTCACCCACGCGACCTGCCGGTCCAGCTCAGCCCGCTGGTCATGCGAGGACACCCGCGCATACACAACAGTCCGACCAACAGGCTCGGTGACCGAAGTCTCCACCCACATCGTCCCCGACCCCAACCGCCGAGCAGGAACCGGCATCCGACCCTCACGAAACCACCGATACGCCGTCTACCGATGAACACCCTGCGACCGCGCCCACACAGCCAGCTACACACGCCAACAAATACACACCTTCGATCACGTTTACTCACAAACCAACGAACTGTTCAGAGCCCCCGTAGGTGTGGACCGCCAGCACTGAGGTGTTCAGCAACGAGGCCTGCCGGAAGGCCTCGGCCACGGCCGCACGCGACAGCGGTGAACCGTCGACGCCCACCACCACCGGTCCGTCCGCTGCGCTCGGACCCGAGACCACGACGACCGGACAGTTCGCGTGCGCGACCACATCCGTACTGACCGAGCCCAGCATCAATCCCTTGACTCCTCTGCGCCCGCGACTGCCCACGATCAGCGTGTGCGCGCGGGTGGAGATCTCGCGCAGTGCCAGCGCGGGTGTGCCTTCCAGCACGGTTCCGGTCACCGAGGGCGCGGGTGCCGACTCCGTGACGAGTCGAACGGCATCGTCGACGACGCGCTGCGCCTCGGCGCGCATGGCATGCTTGATCTCGGTATAGGTCATTACGACTCCCGGCCCGTAGGCGGCCGGGACGATTCCGGCGACGCTGACCACCGTCAAATCTCGGTGTTCGCGAACCGCGGCCGCGGCGGCCCAACGCAGGGCATCCGTCGCGCTGTCCGACCCATCCACCGCCACCATCATCGGCGCGTTCGGCTCGCTCATGTCCGTCTTCCTTCTTCCCGGTGAATGCTGGAACCACATCAGCTGACGCCATTACACGCTCGCCGTAGGCGTCTGCGCGTGAGTCGAAGGTCATCCTCCGCGAGGTCGACGGGCATCACGGTCTCCAGGCCATCGTCAGCCGGGTGTTGCGGTCAGCGCTCGGCGGATCGCCCCAGGGCGCCGGGCCCAACGGCCCACCCGCGACGAAGGGGACATCGCGGCCAACCGGGACGAAGGTCATCGGGCCTGCAGTCCAAGAACCGATGATCGATCAGCGGCGCAGCGATACTCTGGGAGTTGGAGTCCGGCCGTCGGCAGGGAGGCGAGACACATGCTGCAGCAGCTTTCCCGGGAACTCCACGCGTGGCGGTTGATGCACATGTCGGCGAACAAACTCGTCCGCCCGGTCGACCGCATCGAGACTTTCGCATTGGTCGTCGTGACCATCGCCGCCGCGGTGGGCTTTGCGGTCAGTCTGATCATCGGCAGCAGCACATACACCTCGGTGACATCGACGATCGATCATCAGGCGCCGCGTCACTCTGTCGTCGCAACCATTACGAAAGCTCCAGCGCGACTGGATATGCCGACCACTGTGAGGTGGACCCAACCGGATGGTCGATCGATGAGCGCTCAGATCGGTTCATTCCGTACCGACATCGTCGGCGGGACGCGAACTCTCTGGGTCGACGATTCCGGAACCGTGGTGAACCCGCCGCGGACGGCGGCCGATGCTCTGGTCGACGCTCTGATCGCCACTGCGGCCACCACGCTACTGGTGGTGTTGGGGTGGTGGCTTCTCACCGCGGCGATCCGACGTCTCCTGCAACGCAGTAGGTATCGCGTGTGGGAAAACGAGTGGCGAGATCTTGACATCAACAGCCACCACTGACCGACTCCGCTCGTATGTCGCGATATGGCTCGTCGGTCATTGGAGTGGTACCGACCATCGCAGCACGAGCCCACTGCCGGTCGGTGGCGGGGAGAGTGTGAGGGAACCGCCGAAGGCCTCCGCTCGCTCACGTAGGTTGGTCAGGCCGCTCGCGGTGACGTCTTCGGGTAGGCCGATGCCGTCGTCGACGACCTCGACCACCAGGTCGTCGGCGACCGAGATGATCACCGTCATGGTGTCGGCTTGCGCATAGCGGACAACGTTGCTGACCGCCTCCCGCAGCACCGCCAACGCCTGCTCCGCGAGCCGTGGCTCGACCACGGACAAGGGCCCCGACAACCGGACATGAGTGCGCAACGGTAGTGCGTCGTCGACCTGCTGATCGATGACCTCGTCTATCCGTTGCCGAAGTCGCGTGATCGCCGAGTCGGCGTTGTGCAGGTCGAAGATCGTGGTGCGGATCTCCTGGACGACGTCCTGGAGATTGTTGATCGTCCGGGTCAATCGCTCCCGAACGTCGGGCGACTGCGTTTGCTGCAACGTCGCCTGCAAGCTCATGCCCTCGGCGAAGATCCGCTGGATCACGTGATCGTGCAGGTCGCGCGCGATCCGTTCTCGATCGGCGAGGACCTGTACCTGTTGTGCCCGGTGGCCGGCCATGGCCAACTCCAGGGCAAGCGCCACCTCGTCGGCGAAATTCGCGCTCAACGCCAACAGTTCGTCGGAGAAGGACGGCTGACCGGCCCGGCGCAGCACCACCAGTACACCGCTGGTGACCTCCAGAGTGCGTAACGGTGCCACCATGACAGGGCCATAACGATTGGACACCTCATCGGTGGGGCTGAATCGAAGCCGATCGCGGCGCAACGGAATCCGCCTGGAGAACGCCTCGCCGGAGGTCGAGTCCGCCACCGGAATGGATGAGCCGACCACGTCGCCCGCGTGCTCGCCCTCGGCCACGGTCACCACGAGTTCGCGAACCATCCCGGCAGGCTGGTCGGACACGGGAGGCTCCGCAACGAAAACGAGGTTCGCATCCGTAAGGACGAGGGCCTTGCGCGCAATCATCTCGACGACCGCGTGCTGGTCGACGCCGGACAACAATTCCATGCGGATGTCGCGGGTTGCTTCGATCCAGGTGAGCCGCGTCTGCGACTGCTCATACAGGCGGGCGTTGTCGATCGCGATCCCTGCCACCGACGCCAACGCCTGGATCACCAGCTCGTCGTCTTCGGTGAACTCGGCACCACCCTTCTTCTCGGTGAGGTAGAGGTTTCCGAAGATCTCGTCACGCACTCGGATCGGAGTCCCCAGGAATGTGGTCATCGTCGGGTGATGTGCCGGAAAGCCGACCGAGTCGGGGTGCTGCGAGAGGTCTTTGAGCCGAACAACTCTCGGCTGATCGATGAGTAGACCGAGCACGCCTCGGCCGCTCGGCAGCGGACCGATCCGGGTGCGCGTGGCGTCGTCGATACCCTGGTGGATGAACGCGCTCAGGTCGTGTCCGGTGCCGCGAATGCCGAGCGCCCCGTACTCGGCGTCGACGAGGGTCACCGCCGAGTCGACGATCGATGCAAGTGTGGCCTTCAGGTCGAGTCCGGAACTGACCGCCAGCATGGCCTCGAGAAAGCCGTCCGTCGGATCTCGGACGCGCATCTGGGACAGCGGGTCATGCCTGTCCTCCGACTGATCCCCCGCGCTTCCCGAATCAGCCGTCATGAGGACTGATCCTAGTGGTGCCGACACCGCTCGCACAGCAGGTCGGGGTGCGCCGACGGCGTCCATCACCGTCGCGGGTCGTCTTCGCGGCGCGGCGGCACAAGTCCCTCGGGGAAAGGGTACTGCGGCCCTGTACAACCTGCTCGAGCAGTCGCACAGTGAAGAGTGACGGGCGGACAGCCGGCCCCAGAGAGGAAATGACGATGCGATCCATCGAGTACGCAGCGAAACGTCTCCACATCCTGGGTTGCGCGATCGCAGAACCGATGCTTGAACCTCATATCGAGGCAGAACTCATCCGCCGCGACTATCGGCTCCAGTCCAGCGAACTGCGTGCGATCCTCGAGGAACTCGTCGCGAATGGTCTGTTGACCATGGACTGTCAGCTGGCCGGATACGAACAGCTGCGGGTGTATCACACGACGCCGGCCGGCCGGATGGCGTGGGCGCAGGATTGTCGCGCGCTGAGCAAGCTCGCGGACGAGGTTTTCGGGACGAACCTCTCAACCGAGGCCGTGCATCCCGGAGTGCCGGTCCGAACCGGCTGACCCGCTGCTTTCAGACTGTGATCGCCAGCCATCAGCTCCGGTCGGGAGGAACCGATGATCTCCGTGTTCTTGGTCGATGACCACGAAATCGTTCGGCGGGGGCTGATCGAACTGCTCGATTCCGACCCCAACCTGACAGTCGTCGGAGAGGCCGGGGATTGTTCACATGCACTGGCGCGCATCCCGGCGCTCCGGCCCGACGTCGCCGTGCTCGACGTACGCCTCCCCGACGGCAACGGCATCGAATTGTGTCGGGAACTGCTCAGCAAGGTGGACGGCCTCCGGTGCCTGATGCTCACCTCCTTCACCGAGGATCAGGCGATGTTGGATGCCATCCTGGCGGGTGCGAGCGGATACGTTGTCAAGGACATCACCGGAATGGAGCTGGCGAAGGCGGTCAACGAGGTCGGTGCGGGCCGGTCGTTGCTGGACAATCGTGCGGCGGCCGCATTGATGGATAGGCTCCGTCAGCAGCAGGAGCACGAGTCCGGGCCATTGAACGGCCTCAGTGACCAGGAGAAGATCCTGCTGTCCCTGTTGGGCGAAGGTCTCACCAATCGCCAGATTGCCGAGCGGATGCACCTGGCCGAGAAGACCGTGAAGAACTATGTGTCGCGCCTTCTGGCCAAGCTCGGAATGGAGCGACGAACCCAGGCCGCCGTGTACGCGGCCAAGCTGGCCGACGAGCGGCGCAACCGCTGATCCTCGATCAACTCCCCTGCCGGGGCACCTGGGCGGCCTGGGGCGAGGCATTTCGGCCCAGCGATCAGGGGTCTTCGACACGTGCCCCAGCCATTCGAAATGAGTTCTACTGGAACAGTATCGACCACTTCGGGCACGGAGGTGATCCACGTGTCGGCTGGTCTGACCGTCGTGGGCGTCGACGGTTCTGGGACCGCCTTGGAGGCGGTGCGTTGGGCGGCGAAGGATGCCGAACTCCACGAATCCGCCGTTCTCCTGCTGTCATCGATGTGCCCATCTGGCGCCACGATCCTGCCGGCCGCGTACCGCGCGTCGTTGCGTTCGGGATGTGAGCGCGCATTGGCCGAGGCGCGCCGCACAATCGCAGCCGCGATGGCCGACGGCTCCCGGGTCGGCGTCAGGGTGGAGATCGTGACCGAGGCGCCGATTGCGTCGTTGCTCACCCGGTCTGAGACCGCGTGGATGCTGGTCGTCGGCGATCGGGGCCACAGGCGGATCGTTCGCGCGAGCATGGGATCGGTGAGCACCGCTCTGGCCTCGCACTGCCGCTGTCCCTTGACCGTCGTCGGCGAGCGGTCCGCGTATGTCCCCGTCGACTCAGCGGTGGTGGTGGGGACAGATTGCTCCGCGGCCTGCGCGACGGCGCTGGAGACCGCGTTCGACCAGGCGTCGGCTCGCGGTGTCGCTGTCACGGTGGTGCACGCATGGGCTGACAGCGACCTCGCGTTGATGGGGTCGGATCAGAATCTGGCGCGGCAATGGCCGGTGCACCGTGCCGACGCCCAGGAACAGCTCGACGATGCCCTCGCCAATGTCCGCGCCAGATACCCCGCCATTCCGGTTCGTGCGGTTGTGGTCCGGGATCGGCCGGCTCGTGCGCTGCTCGATCATGCGCAGGCGGCACAACTGGTCGTGGTGGGCAGCCGCGGGCGAGGCGGGTTCTCCGGCATGCTCCTCGGGTCGACCAGTCGAGACGTGCTGGCCGCGGCGCACTGCCCCATCACGGTCGTTCGGTGGCACCGCGGGATGTGATGGGCGAGCGCCGCGGTGGATCCATTCGAGCGCGCACCAAGGGTTCTGCGCTACCCGTCCTGTGTTCCCGGCGCCGCGTGACGCAACACATTGTCCAGCAGCAGCCGTTGTTCGGCACGTGCCACGTGCCGACGGGTGGCCGCCACCGCGTCAGGGTTCACCGAGATCGACGTGATACCCATTCGCACCAATCTCTCGGCAAAGGCGGGATCGGTCGATGGCGCCTGCCCACACAGTGACGACGAGATTCCACAATCACGGGCGGTACCGATGATCGTCTCGATGGCGTCGAGCACCGCCGGATCACTCCCGTCGAACAACTCGGCACATGTTTCGGAATCCCGGTCGACCCCTAACATCAGCTGGGTGAGATCGTTGCTCCCGATCGACACGCCGTCGATACCGGCGTCGACGTACTGGGGCAGCCAGTACATGACCGAGGGCACCTCGGCCATGATCCATCGGTGCATCCCACGGTGCCCTCCGAGCGGGCTGTGGTCGATGAGATCAAGGCAGCGCTCCAATTCCCACCGAGTACGCACGAACGGCAGCATCAGGTGGATGTTCGCGTGCGACTCGCGCGCCAGCGCGATGGCCTCGAGTTCGAGGCGGAAGACCTCAGGGTCCCGGACGTAACGGAAACACCCGCGGTAGCCGATCATCGGGTTTCGTTCCTCCGGTTCGAACTCCGCACCACCCGCGAGCCTACGGAATTCGTTGCTGCGAAAGTCCGTGGTGCGGTACGTGACCGGACGTGAGCCAAACGGCGCGGCGATCCGGCTCAGTGCGTCGGACAGGGATGTGACGAACCTTCGACTGTCACCATCGGCGATCACGGCACGCGGATGGCGGCCGGACAACGCGTCGGTGAGCATGAACTCCGCTCGCACGAGCCCAACACCATCGACGTCGTCGGCGGCGATCTCGGCGGCGCGATCGGGCGTGCCGAGGTTGACGTAGATGTGCGTTGCCGTCACGTATTCTCGGCCGACGGATCGCGCAGTAGAGGCTGGTCTCGTCCGTGAATCGACCAGCTGCGGAGCCGTACCCGCCGTCACCTCCCCCGTCGTTCCGTTCACGGTGACGATGGACTCGTCCGCGAGATCCCTGGTGCCCGAGCGGGTGCCCACCACACATGGGATACCGACCTCACGCGCGACGATCGCCGCATGGCAGGTGACGCCGCCTCGATCGGTGACCACTGCGGCGGCTCGCCTGATCGTCGGCAACCAATCGGGATCGGTCATCGGCGCGACGAGTACCTCCCCGGCTCGGAGGCGAGGGCCCTCCTCCGGGGCCATGAGTATCCGCGTCGGGCCGCTGGCGATGCCGGGCGCGGCCGCCAATCCGTGCGCCAATCGCTTTCCGCCGGTGGACTTCTCGGGCATGGTCCCGCTACGCAATCCCGTCGGGTCCAGCGTGGTGATCGGGCGCGACTGGACGATCCACACTGCGCCGGCATCGTCGATGGCCCATTCCATGTCCTGCGGGTCGCCGTAATGCTTCTCGGCCGCCAGCGCCAGCCCGACGATGGTTCGGACCAGATCGTCGTCGAGGACGGGCAGCGAACGTTCCGCTTCGTCGAGTTGTTCGCGGTGATCGTGCCCGTCCGTCCCGCGAACGATACGAAAATCCTGCGTTCCGGCGGTCCGGGTGATCGTCGAGTCACCATCCTTCGATACGACGTACGTGTCGGGTGTGACCGCACCGGAGACGACGACCTCACCCTGGCCGCGAGCGGCCTCGAGGACGAGACGACTTCGATCTCCGGTGACGGGATCTGCCGTGAACACAATGCCGGCCGTGACCGCGGCAACCATTCTCTGCACCACCACCGACATCAACGGCTCGCCGCTGAGACCCTTGCCGGCCCGGTAGGTGATGACCCTCGGGCTGAACAGTGAGGCCCAGCAGCGTCCGACTGCGCCGACCAACCCGGCCTCGGTGGAAACGTTCGTGAACGTGGCATTCATCCCGGCGAACGATGCGGTGACGCCGTCTTCACCGATCGCCGATGACCTCACCGCCACAATCGCGTCGGTGTCACCGTCCGTGCTCAACTCCTGATACGCCGCGACCAGCGCATCCCGCACAGCCGGGGCGATCCCGGCCGCGGACACGATGTTCGTCATCCGATCAGAGAGCATGGCCACCCGATCGCCGTCGTCAACCGCGTTCAACGCCTGACGATGGACATCGATCAGTTCGTCACGCACCCCCGCGTGCTCCATCGAGTCGGAAAAGGCGGTGGCCGACAGCACGAACCCGCCCGGCACCGGCAGCCCGGCCCGCGCCAGCTCGCCGAGATTTGCGCCCTTGCCGCCGACGAGGGATGTATTCTCGAGGCCCAGTTCCTCGATTGCGACCACGTAATCCATACGTCCACGATTGCCGCTGCGATGGCCGCTCACCAGTGTCGAACGCGGTGCAGCGGGAGGGCTGATCGTCACCGTCAGCGGTACCTAGGACCCTGGCGAACTCGGCCGTCCGCCCATCCGTGACCTGGTCACCGCAACCTGGGCATGGCAGATGCCCACGCGCCCGCTAGGTTGTGAACAGACTGTCGGCGGCGGCCGATGCCGCCGCCCGATGGGAAACCCTGACATCCGATACGACGGAGGATCGCGTGACACAGCTGGGAGTGATCGGTGGCGGCACGATGGGTGCCGGTATCGCCGAGGTGGCCGCACGGGCCGGAGACGACGTGCTGGTCCTCGAACGGGACGTGGACACTGCCGCGGCCGCACGGGCACGCGTCGAGAAGTCGCTGGCACGGGCGGTGAAATCGGGCAAGGTCTCCGACGAACAGGCGCAGGAGTCCCTGGCACGGCTGCGCACCACCACCACGATTGCCGACTTCGGCGACCGCGAACTGGTGATCGAGGCGTTGCCCGAGATCGAGAAACTCAAGGTCGAGTTCTTCGCCGAACTGGACAAGGTCACACCTGCCACCACGATCCTGGCCACCAATACGTCGTCGATCCCGATCGTCCGCATCGCGAAGAACGTCGCCGATCCCTCCCGGGTCGTCGGCGTGCACTTCTTCAATCCGGTGCCGGTGATGCCGTTGGTGGAGATCATCGCCAGTCTCGCCAGTTCGCCGCAGGCGATCGAGACCGTCACCGCCTACGCCCGTGACCACCTCGGCAAAAAGACCATCCAGGCCGGCGACCGTGGCGGTTTCGTCGTCAACGCCTTGCTCATCCCCTATCTCGTCAGCGCGATTCGCATGTACGAGAGTGGTTACGCGACAAAGGAAGACATCGACGCCGGGATGATCAACGGTTGCGCCCATCCGATGGGTCCGTTGACGTTGTCCGACACGGTCGGCCTCGACGTGGTCCTCGACGTCTCCGAGTCCCTCTACCAGGAGTTCCGGGAACCGCACCTGGCGCCGCCGCCCCTGCTGCAGCGCATGGTCGACGCCGGTTACCTCGGGAAGAAGACCGGGCGGGGCTTCTACGACTATTCGTCCTGAGCCCCACCGCGACCGCCGCACTTCACGTCGCAGCCACACCACCGGGTAGGGTCGCGGTATGGATCTCGACGGGGTGGGTATCTGGAGTTCGCCACTGCGCTACGGCGATGCGGGAGCGGCTGCGGAAGCGGCATCGGAGCTGGACGAACTGGGTTTCACGGCGCTGTGGATTCCCGATGTCGGCGGTCCGGTGCTCGACGCCGTGGAGAACCTTCTCGGCGCCACCGAAAAAGCCGTCATCGCGACCGGAATCCTCAACATGTGGATGCATGAGCCGGACGATGTCGCGGCCGCGCATGCCCGCCTGACGGAGGAGCACGGTCCCCGATTCCTGCTCGGCCTCGGGATCAGCCATGCACCGCTGATCGACGCGGGCGAACCCGGTCGTTACCGCAAGCCGCTGGCGACCACCAAGGCGTTCCTGGACGGGCTGGACGCGGCCACACAGCCGGTCCCGGCCGACAGCCGGGTCCTTGCGGCTCTCGGCCCGAAGATGCTGGACCTGGCCGCCGAACGCAGCCGCGGTGCACACCCGTACCTGGTGACGCCGGAGCACACGGCGATCGCTCGCGCAGCCCTCGGTGAGGCTCCGCTGCTCGCACCGGAGCAGACCGTGATCCTCACCGAGGACCGCGACGAGGCCCGATCGATCGGCACCAAGTGGCTGCGCGGGTACCTGGCGATGCCCAACTATGCGAACAACCTTCGCCGCCTGGGCTTCTCGGACGATGATCTGGATACGGTGAGCGACCGCCTCTTCGACGAGATAATCGCCTGGGGTGACGAGGCCGACGTGCTCGCCCGCATCGAGCAGCATCGCGCGGCGGGCGCCGATCATGTCTGTCTGCAGGTGTTGCAGGCAGATCAGCGCGCCATTCCGCGCGAGCAGTGGCGTCGGTTGGCCGACGCTCTGCGATAGGCGGTCACGACTTTTCCATAGAGGCACGTACGCGGGCGGCCTGACGGGTGAGATGATCGCGTTCGGCCACACTGGTTGCCACGCGGGCCGCCGCGGCGTAGAGGTCGGCGGCCTGATCTGCGTCGCCGGCGCGTTCATGTAGGTGAGCCATGACCGCGGTGTGACGGGGCACCCGGGAGTCGACATCGGCCAACGCCGCCAGACCGGCATGTGGTCCATCTGCCTCACCGACCGCCACAGCCCTGTTGAGGCGGACGACCGGACTCGGGGTGATGGTCAGCAGTTCGTCGTACCATTCGACAATCTGGACCCAATCCGTCTGATCGGTGCTGCGGGCATCCGCGTGCAGGGCTGCGATTGCGGCCTGTGCCTGGTATTCCCCTAGTCGGTCGCGACCCAACGCCGCCTGCAGAATAGCCACCCCCTCGGCGATCAGCACGGTGTCCCACAGGGATCGGTCCTGTTCGGCGAGCGGCACCAGCCGACCGCCCGGACCTGTACGAGACGCGCGACGCGCGTGGTGCAGGAGCATGAGTGCGAGGAGTCCGGCGACTTCGGGCTCATCGGTCAGGGCATCGAGTTGGCGGGTCAGGCGGATCGCCTCGGCCGCGAGGTCGATATCTCCGCCGTATCCCTCGTTGAAGATGAGATAGAGCACCCGCAACACCAAGGCGAGGTCGCCGGGCTGGTCGAGCGGCAGTCCCATGATGCGCTTCTTGGCCCGGCTGATCCGCTGCGCCATTGTCGGTTCCGGCACGAGATAGGCCGCCGCGATCTGTCGGGTGGTCAGTCCGGCGACCGCACGTAACGTCAACGCGACAGCCGAACTCGGCGGCAGGTCGGGGTGCGCACAGAGAAAATACAACTTCAGGGTGTCGTCGGTGGCCGGTGCCGCGCCGGCGGCCGGTTCCGCATCGACGACGATCTCCCGGTCGCGCCTTGATGACTCAGCGCGCGCGGCGTCGAGGAACTTGCGCCACGCGACCGAGATCAACCAAGCCTTCGGCTCCCGGGGCGGGTCGTCGGGCCAGGTCTCCAGCGCCCGGATCAGTGCCTCCTGCACGGCGTCCTCGGCCGACGCGAAGTCTGCTCCACGACGGACGAGGACGCCGATCACCTCGGGCACGAGGTCGCGCAGCAGCGACTCGTTCACTCGGTGACCGTGGGCGGTTCGGTGAGAAACGGACGGACCTCGAGCCATTCGTGGATCGGCTCGCCGCCCGCTCCGGGAGCGGCGGACAACTCGCCGGCCAGTTCGAGGGCGCGATCCCACGACTCCACGTCGATCACCATCCACCCGGCGATGAGGTCCTTGGTCTCGGCGAACGGACCGTCGGTCACCGGTGGGCGTCCTTCGCCGTCGTAGCGGACGAACGTACCCTCCGGTGCCAAGGCCTGCGCGTCGACCATCTCACCCGTCTCCTCCAGCCGTTTGGAGAAATCACGCATGAACTGAATGTGCGCGTCGACCTCGTCAGGGGTCCACTGGTCCATGGTCGTCCAGCCGTCGACCGGTGTCGGGCCGCCACGGTAGTGCTTGAGCAACAGGTACTTCATGGTCAATCTCCTTCGCGTCGTGCGGCCCGTGTCGGCCGCTCGTATCCCTGGGACGGAGCAGAAGCCCGGTTCTCGACAGTCCGAAGCGTACTGATTTCGGGGTGTCCTGATCTAGTGCATGATGGTCGGCGTCCACGCCACGAGAAGGAGATGTTCCGTGTCAGCATCAGCACCGGCCACAGACTGGCAGCGTCGATCGCTCATCGTGATCTTCCTGGCGGCACTCGTCACCCAGAACGCGATCGCTCTTCCCTATGTTCAGAAGAACGGTTGGCGATCGACCGCGGACTTCTTCGTCGGGGACATCCACAAGACCACGCCGGGCCGATTCGCGATGGTCGATCTCGGTTTTGTGGTGATCGGGTTTCACGCGTGGGCATTCGCGGAGGCACGTCGCCTGCACATCGTCGGTTGGTGGCTTGCCTCGGTCGTGCTCACGTTCGGTGTCGGCATCGCCACCGCCATCCCGTTCTTCTTCCTGGCCAGAGATCGGGCGTTGAGCGCTTCACGGGCACACGCGGCGTGATGAGTTGACCTTCATGTTGCTCGAAGCCCGAGGATGATCGAGTGACCACACCCGACGAGATGCCCATCGGCGCCTTCGCCCGCCGGACCGGACTCACCGCGAGCGCACTGCGTTTCTATGCCGACGCCGGGCTGTTGCCGCCCGCGTACACCGACACCGTCTCCGGGTATCGGATGTACACCGACGAACAGGTCGACCGCGCGGTGACGTTGCGGCAGTTGCGCGAGATGGCAATGCCGTTGCCGCGCGTGCGCGAGGTACTCGACGCGTCGCCGAGTGAGGCCATGGTCCTCGTCGACGAGCATGTGGCCATGGTCGTCGACGATGCCGCGCACGCCCGTCGGCAGGCCGCAGGCGTGAAGAGCCGTCTCGCCGTCGGCTGCGGCGATGGCCCAGGGGTCAGACTTCGCGGGCCGGTGTTGGCGTCAGCGATAGAACAGGTACTGACGGCGACGACAGTCGAGCCCGAAATGGCCATGCTCAACACGGTGTGTGTCGAGGTCACCGGCGACGGCCTCACGATGGCCGCGACCGACCGATACCGACTCGTCGTACGCACCCTCGCGCTCACCGGGCACGTCGGCGAGCACTGGTCGGCGGCACTGCACGTCGATGACCTCCGTACGTCGGTGACGCAGATCCGTCGAAGTCCCGACGTCGAATTGGTCTGCACCGCAACAGGTGTACAGGTGATCACCTCAGCTGGTGAGTACCACTGCCGGACTGTCGACAATGAGTTTCCCGATTATCGGACGATGCTCGAGACACTCGCGCCGGCTGTTACCCGGGTGACGATCGTTGCGGCGGAACTGCTGCGGGCACTCGAGCGGTCATCACCGCACGTCACGATCCGTGTCGGATCGCACGGTGTCCAACTGCTCGATGATGACGACGTGGTCTTTGGGACCGTCACGGCCTCGGCGACGGGCCCAGACATCGAACTCCGGTTCGAGTTGATCACGCTCTACCCCGCGATTGCGGGCTCGGTCGGCGGTGAGCTGCTCATCGACATCCGCGCCGCCGATCAACCGGTCACCATCCGCTCGGCCGATCACGGCGACCTCACGGTGCTGGCCATGCCGATTCCATCGGCGCGTCGGTGATCGCGGCGCGGCCGCCGGGTAGGTCGACCGCATCGACAGCCCGCTACATAGGTAGGCGTGCGAGTTCGGCGAGGCGGGCGAGGCCCTGCTGGGCATGCTCGGCCAGGCCGGCACCCGCTGCCCGGACGGCTGGATCGTCTTGTTGCCCCGCTTGGATACGTGCCGGGTTGAGAGCGCAGCGGTTGGCCCACGCGGCTATGTCCGGCTCCGCTCCGTAGGTCTTTGCCGCGATCGTTCCCCGCACCTGCATCTGCGCCCAACTTCTGGGGTCGTCCGGCAGATTGTTCGGCGGACACAACCGATTTCGTTCTCTGTCGTCGTCACGTGTGGCCTCTACATAGCCGGCCAGCGCGGCGCAGTAGCACGGGAATCCCGCCCGGATCGTCTGGAGCCGAATGCGATCAGGCGCCCAGATCGGGATCAGCGGCGGGTACTGCAGCCCGGAGGCGGCGCAGTGCACCACCAGTGAATCCGGCGGCAACGGTACCGACCCGCCGTCGAAGACGATCTCCCGGCGCGTCACATGGTCGATATGCCCCAAGCGGACGACACGGTCGATGGTTCGGAGCAGATCGAGTTCCCACTCGCCGAGAGTGGGCGTCTTGGCCATCGTCGGCGTGACGTCGCGGTCGATGCGGAGCATCACGCCGGCGGCCTCCAGACGAAGGAACAGGTCCTCGAGCGTGTCGGCACCCGCGGCCGCCGCCATCGTGTCGGCGGCCAATCGCAGTGCCACTGCCGGATTCGGTTGCACCACGGCTCGGTTGAGCATCCAGGGATCGCGTGGACGCACCCAGGTGATCTGATCGGGCTCCACCCCGTGTGCGAGCAGCCAGACGATCGCATCCGTGGCGGTCTTGCCGGAGCCGACAATCACAAGATTCTTGGGTGCGGCGGCCAGTCGAGCGAGTTCGTTGATCGGGGCCACTGCGACGTCGTCGGCCACTCCGAACGGCGGTGGGGTCGTCGCCGGAACGGTCGGCGACACGTACGTGGCGTCGACGACCCGGCGGGCGACCCGGATCTCGACCGTCTCACCGGATACCCGGGATGTCGCGAGATGAGTGTCGCCATCAGACGTGTATTCGTGGCCGCCGAGAAATGTGACCCGGCCGGAGCCGACGAAGCGGCGGCGCAGGATGTCATCGTAGTAGGCCTCGATCTCCGGTTGGCGGGCTCGTTCGCCGAACCCCTGCTCGGGCCCGCTGCCTTGCAGAGTTCCGTCACCGAGCACGGTCGAGGCGACGCCGTAGAACACCGATGCCTGATGCAGTTGGACGAACGGGTAGGCGTCGAGCCAATGTCCCCCGGCCGTGTGCCGACGGTCGACGAGGGTCACGTGTACATCGGCGTGGTCGATCAGCGCGTCGGTGAACGCCATGCCGGCCGCGCCCGCCCCGATGACGAGGTAGTCAGTACCGAGAGTTCGCTTGGCCATATCGATCACCGTCAGAAGTAGACAACCATCAGTTGCGCCAGAAAGACCTTGACGATCATGCTCACCGGGAAGAGCACCGCGTAGCCGAGGGCGACCCGCTGGTCGGGAACCTTCCCCATGGCATAGGCATACGGCGCCGGGTTGAGTTGTGAGCCGGTGAGTCCCCCGAGTGCGCGAGCCGTACCGAACTTGAGCAGCGAACGCAGCGCGAACACGACGATGAGAGCGTGCGCCGCGGAGATGGCCAGTCCCAGCACCACCAGTTGCAGTCCCTGGTCGCCGAGGGCGGTGACCAGACCGGAGCCCGCGCCGGTACCCACCGCAACCAGGAACACGTACAGCGCGAACTGATTGAGCGTGTTCGTGACATTGCCCGGCAGGGTCCAGACGATCGGTCCCGTGCGTCCCAGGGCGCCGAGGACCACTCCGACGATCAGCGGTGCGGTCGCGGTACCGAGGACCAGCGTGCCCCCTCCGGGCAACGGGATCTCCACGAACGCCAGCACGAGGCCGATGGCCAGGCCCACGCCCAGCCCGATGGCGTTGATGTCGCTCGCGGAGCGCTCCGAGTCCCCGAGTTCCGTGGTGACCTCCGCGAGTCGGTCACGCGGCGCGGTCACGCGGAGTCGGTCTCCGCTCTGCAGCACCAGGTCCGGTGCCGCGATGAGGTCGATGTCCCCGCGGCGGACCCGGCTGACGACGGCGTCGAAGCGTTCTTCGAGTCGCAAGGTGTGGAGTTCGCGTCCCACGTACGCACGGTTGGACAAGCCGATGCGGCGGAAGTCGATCTCGGATCGGTTGAGCCAGGTCTCCTCGGGTGCGGGCCGTCCCAGGTCGGCAGTCAGGCGCTCGGCAACATCCTCGCGGGCGGTGATCGTCAGCTGGTCACCGGCCGCGATCGCCTCGGCATCATGCGCGACGACGGTCTGGCCGTCGCGTGTCAGCCGCGAGACCACGGTTTCGTATCGCTCGCACAGTCCATGAACCGTCAGCTTCGGGTCTCCGATGACCTCCAGTGTCCGGACCACGATGGGCCACACCTTTTCCTGATCCTCCGGAGTCGGCTTGCGACGGCCGGCGCTGATCAGATACGAGCAGGCGAGGATGGTGAGGAGGACAGTGATCGGGTAGGCGACCGCGTATCCGATCGCCGGCTCGGGCGGTATCTCGCCGCCGTCTGCCAGTTGTTGCTGGACTGCACCGAGGGCCGCGGTGGCCGTGCCGGCGCCGGCGAACGCACCCGCGATCGTGCCGATGTCGAAGTCGAGAACCTTGCCGACCCCGAGTGCGGTGGCCGCCATCGCAACGATCGCCACCAGCGACACCAGCACCGGTTTCCATCCGGTGCGCAGCACGCTGACGAACGCCGGTCCGGCGGCGATGCCCACCATGTAGCAGAACACGCACAGCGACAGACTGGTCACGATGGGCGGCAGCGCGACATCGGGTTCGATCGCCGACAGCGCCAAGGCCACGAACAGCGCCCCGGCGGGGCCGAAGGAGACCGGCCCGAACGGGATACGCCCGACCAGTGCTCCGAACCCGACGCAGAAGAACAGGGTCAGCAGGGGGCTGTCGACAAACCAGTGCATCGCGGCTCCAGTTTCACCGGACGGGAGTGACGACTGTGACTCTAGCGGTTTTGGAGCGGGCGATGGCCTGGTCGCCGGCTATTGCCGCAAAGTCGTGAAGGGCAGCAGGAACCGGGATTCGTGGGCGCCACCGCGGCTTGGTGGCAAGCGACTGCGCCGCCCTCCGCACCGCGCGGTGCATGGCCTGCCGCTACGAAACAGCGATGGCGTCGGCGGCCATCCGCAGGGTGGCGACCAGGGCCGGCAACCGCTGTTTGTCGTAGCGCACGGACGGTATCGAAACCGAGAGTCCGGCAACGACCGTGCCGTCGGCATCGCGTACGGGCACGCCGATCGCCACAACGCCACGCTCTGATCGACCTTGGTTGACCGCAAACCCTTGTTTCCGGACCCGCGCAAGTTCGGTTCGCAGCCGGACCAGGTCGGGTCGGTCGGGATCGTCCGCCTCGTAACGCACCTCATAGGTCTCGCGGACCACTTCCTCGGAGAGGTCGGCCAGGAGCACCAGACCACCCGAGGTCTGATGGGCGGGAAAGACCATCCCCTCTCGCGAACCGACGCGAAGCGCCTGACCGGACTCCACCGACGCGATGAAGCGGACCTCGGCGCCGACGCGGATGGTGAGGTTGACCGACTCGTCGACTGCTTGCACCAGACGTTCCATGTGGGCCAGCGCGGCCGACCGTAGCCGCGATGTGGCGGATCGGGAGTGCTCCGCGAGTTGCAGCACCGGCCCGGCACCGTACTCGCGACCCGGATGCTGCACCGCGAAGTCGCGGTAGACCAGCATCTGCAGCAGTCGATGGGCGGTCGAGCGGGCGACACCGAGTCGTTCCGCCGCCTGTGCGACCGTCAGTTCGCCCTCCAACTGCAGGATGGCCGCAAGCCTCAGCGCATGGTCCACGCTCGCGATGGCGTAGGTGGGTGGGTTCTTCTGCGGCTTCATTGCATTCTGTATAGCAGAATCAACTGTTCTGTGGACCACAACGGCGGTCAGGCTTGACCCATGACATCGACCGACACGCCAGTACGGCTACACCCAGTCGCCTCGCCGGACCAGCCACCGGTCACCCCCGCGCTGAAGGATCTGTACCGCGGATTCGAGAACGAATTGCTGGTGCCGCTGTGGACCGAGATCGGTGATCTGATGCCGGCTCACCCGCGGTCGCACGCGGTGGGCCACCTGTGGAGATGGGCGAACCTGGTGCGTCTCGCCGAGCAGGCCGGCGAGATCGTCCCGGTCGGACGGGGCGGCGAGCGTCGCGCGATCGCGCTGGCCAACCCGGCATTGGGCGGCCGGCCCTTCGCCACTCCCACGCTCTGGGCGGCGATCCAGTATCTGATGCCGGGCGAAGACGCCCCCGAGCATCGCCACTCACAACACGCCTTCCGCTTCGTCGTCGAGGGATCCGGGGTGTGGACGGTCGTCGGTGGCGATGCCGTGCCGATGAATCGGGGCGACTTCCTGCCGCAGGCCGGCTGGAACTGGCACGCACACCACAACGCCACCGACAAACCGATGGCCTGGATCGACGGCCTGGACATCCCGTTCCAATACCTCACCGAGGCGCAGTTCTTCGAGTTCGGCCGTGATGCGATCAGCGACGCCGAACGCGTCACGCCAGAGCGCTCCCGCTCCGAAAGGCTGTGGGGCCATCCCGGTCTGCGGCCACTCGGCGCAACGTACGCCGCACCCGGCACCCCCCTGCTGTCCTACAAGTGGGAATTCACCGATCGTGCGCTGAACGACCAACTCGCAATCGAGGCCGAGGGCTTCGGCGGCACGATCGAGCCCGGCCACGCGGCGGTCCGATACACCAACCCGCACAACGGCGGAGACGTCCTGCCGACGATGCGGACCGAGTTCCATCGCATCGTCCGAGGTGCCGAGACCGCGCCCGTCAAGGAAACCGGGTCGAGCGTCTATCAGGTGTTCGACGGCTCCGGCACGGTGACGGTCGGCGACCAGACCTGGGCCGTGACGCGTGGGGACCTGTTCGTCGTACCGTCCTGGGAGTCGTTCTCGGCCAGGTCCGAATCCGGTGCGACCGATTCGGATTCCGGCGCCCTGGATCTGTTCCGCTTCGGGGACGCACCCGTCTTCGAAGCTCTCGAGCTCAACCGCATGGAGGTAACACGATGAAGCTCAGCACCATTCGTATCGACGGCACGACCCGCGCGGTCAGGCTCGACGGTGACCGTCTGCTCGACCTCGGCGACCCCGATCTGGGCATCTTCCTGGCCCGGCCGGACTGGCAGGACCGGGCGGCAGACGCAACCGCCGATGGAGCTGCCACCTACCCCGTCGACGGCGCGGACTTCGCACCCGTCATCCCGGCGCCGTCGAAAGTTGTGTGCGTGGGACACAACTACACCAACCACATCAAGGAGATGGGCCGCGACCTGCCCACCTACCCGACGTTGTTCCCGAAGTTCGCCGACACCCTGATCGGAGCGAACGACGACATCGTCAAGCCGGACGAGACCGACGCCCTCGACTGGGAGGTCGAGCTGGTCATCGTGATCGGCGAGCAGGTACGCCGTGCCGACGACGCGCAGGCCGAGGCGGCGATCGCCGGGTTCACCGTCATGAACGATGTCTCCGTGCGGGACTGGCAGTTCCGCACCATCGAGTGGACCCAGGGCAAGATCTGGGACTCCTCCACCCCTGTCGGCCCCTACCTGGTGACACCCGACGAGGTCGGCGGTGTCCGTCCGGCACTCGAGGTCACCACCACCGTCGACGGTCAGGTCATGCAGCGCGACGACACCGGAACCCTGTTGTTCGATCCGGTCACATTGGTCAAGTACATCTCGACCGTCACCCGACTCAATCCCGGCGATCTGATCGCCACCGGCACCCCTGCCGGTGTTGGGCATGCACGCGACCCGAAGGTCTACCTCCTCGGCGGCGAGACGGTGGTGACCGCCGTCGCCGGCCTCGGTGCCTGCACCAACCGTGTGGTGAAGGCATGACCCGCGACGTCCACGACGCCCGCCGCTGGATGCGCCACGGCACCACCCTCTACCTCGATGGTGTCGCCGGACTCGACGACAGCGGTTTGGGCGCCGCCTCCGGCCTTCCCGGCTGGAGTCGGCGGCAACTGGTCGCGCATGTCGCCGCGAACGCCGAGGCACTCGGCAATCTCGTCCGCTGGGCGCAGACCGGCGTCGAGACGCCCATGTACGCATCTCCCGAAGCTCGTGCCCGCGGCATCGAAGACGGCGCCTCGAAACCGACGCCCGAGTTGCTGGCCTGGGCGTCGCACTCCGCCGAGGCACTGGAATCGGCGATGGATCGGCTGTCCGATGCGCAGTGGACCCACGACGTCCGGACCGCACAGGGGCGAACGGTGCCGGCCACAGAGATCCCGTGGCTGCGGGCACGCGAGACGTGCGTACATGCCGTCGATCTGTGCACCGGAACGGGTTTCGGTGACCTGACCGCGGACTTTCTCACCGAACTCGGCGCCGACATAGTCGCCAAACGCAACTCCTCGACGACCCTCGCCCTACGGCTCGTGGCCACTGATGCCCCGGTGACCTGGGAGCTGGCAGGACCGCACACACCAGTCGTCATATCCGCGCCGCTGACCGACCTTGTCGCCTACCTCAGTGGCCGAACCACCAACCTGTCGACCGACGAGGGATCTCCCGCACCGGCGCTGCCGGCGTGGCTCTAGGAACGGAAATCACCATGCACACACCTGACGTCATCGTCGTCGGCGGCGGCATCGGCGGTCTCGGCGCCGCACTCGCCCTCGCCAGGGAAGGCCTCGCGGTCCGGGTGCTCGAACGGTCTGCCGAGTTCGGCGAGGTCGGCGCGGGCCTGCAGCTTGCGCCGAACTGCACCCGCATCCTCGACGACTACGGGCTGCTCGACGAGGCCAAGGGTCTCGGTGTCGTTCCGGAGGCGATGGTCATGCGCGATGCCCTGGACGGCACCGACCTGACGCGGCTCGACCTGGTCGACCTCGAACGCCGTTATGGCTTCCCGTATCTCGTCATCCATCGCAGTGATCTGCACGGCATTCTGCTGCGTGCCTGCCGAAGGGCAGGTGTGGAACTGGTCACCGATGCCACGGCGACTGCCTACGAGAACACCGACACCGGTGCGCTGGTTCGGTTGGCGACCGGTGACGTGCACGAGGCCGGTCTGGTGATCGCCGCCGACGGGTTGCACTCGGTGGCACGCAAGCTGCTCGTCGATGATGAACCCGTCTCGTCGTCTTACGTCGCCTACCGTGGCACCGTGCCGCTGGCCGAACTGGCCGAACGCCCGGTGGATCTGTCCGAGGTCGTCGTCTACGTCGGGCCTGGACATCATTTCGTCCACTACGGACTGCGCGGCGGCGAGATGCTCAACCAGGTGGCCGTGTTCGAGTCCCCCAAAGCCCTGGCTGGTGACGAGGATTGGGGAACTCCGGACGAACTGGAGGCCGCTTTCACCGAGTCCTGTGACGCTGTGCGGGACGGTATCGGGTTCATGTGGCGCGACAGGTGGTGGCGGATGTACGACCGGGATCCGATCATGAACTGGGTGCACGGGCGGATCGCATTGCTCGGCGACGCGGCCCATCCCCCGCTGCAGTACATGGCGCAGGGAGCGATCATGGCGATCGAGGACGGCTGGGTATTGGGTCGTCATGTCGCCCGCCTCCGCAGCGCCGGCGGCGCGATCGACTGGAATGGCGTGCTCGCGGCCTACGAAGCCGTCCGTCCTGAGCACTGCCGCCGCGTGATGACCACGGCCCGCGCATGGGGCGAATTGTGGCACCTCGGCGCGCCGGGTCGCGAACAGCGCAACGCGCTGTTGCGCACCCGAGACGCTCACGACTACACCTACATCGACTGGATCTACGGTCCCACCGCCCTGTTCCCCGCCGACGAACCGCCGATGTATCCGGTGGTGCCGCTCGATTCCGCTGCCGAACTGGTCTGACCTCGCGTCGTGCGTCAGCCGAGCGGGTCGGCTCGCCGATCGGCCCGGGTCGCGGCGTCGGTCCACATCGGCGGGCACCGCACACCGGGCACCGACATCACCTCGAAGTGCCACCACTCGTTGGCGAACGTCCGGCACAGGCCCCAGCGGTAGCCGTTCGTCTCCAGCCACGCGGCGCCCGCGCGGGGCCCGACGTCGATGGCATGACCGCCGACATGCGTGGACTCTTCGGGAGGTAGGACCCAGCGTCGCGCTGCCTCGGGACTGCCGTAGGTGGCGATGCCCTGGCGCCACATCTGTCTCTGTTCTGCGCGTGTGCGCGCGCCGGACGTGATGCGCAGCGGGACGCCCTGTGCGCGAGCGGCCGCGGCCGCCCCCGAATACGCAGTCGCCAGCGCCGGGTCCAGGCCGCCGGCGCCCGGTGCGGCGTGCGCGCGGGCCGCCGGCCAGGTGAGCAGCACGACGAGCACGATCAGGCTGAACGCGGACACACACCGGCCGAGAGCTCGCGGAACAAGCGTCACGGACATGTGGGTAGTAAACCCCGACGCAATCGGGTAGCGCACTACTCGTGCCCGATCGGGTTTCGCTTGAAAGGGTCGGCTCATCCGAACAACTGCGACAATCGGGGTTCGTCGATGAAGCGTCTCGTTGTGTGCTGTGACGGCACGTGGAAGTCGTCGAAGGATCCCTACATCTCGAACATCGAGAAGATCGCACGGGCGATCACGACGGAAGCCGGCGACGGAGCAACCCGCACAGTGCAGTTGGTGCATTACTCCAACGGTGTGGGAACCGGGGCCATCTGGCTTGACCGCGTCATCGGCGGTGCCTTCGGGCGAGGCCTGGCCATCAATCTGGTCGACGCATATCGATTTCTCGCGCTGAACTACGAACCGGGTGACGAGATCTTCGTTTTCGGTTTCAGCCGAGGCGCCTACACGGCCCGGAGTCTGGTCGGCATGATTGCCAAGATCGGGCTGGTGACGGCCGACAATCTCGCGATTCCGCCGGCCGGCCACACGAACCTCCTCGACGAGGCGCTGCAGCTGTACCAGAGCACCAGCCTTCGCGGCGGGAAGAAGGCCGATGACGAGAGGAAAAGACTTGACACCTTCCGCGGCTACACCTATGGATCCGATGACGCCGGCGCCGCGCCGCGGATCAAGTTCATCGGTGTGTTCGACACCGTCGGCGCCCTGGGGGCTCCCGGGATCACTCGAAGGCGGTATCGGTTCCTCGACGTCGAGCTGAGTCCCGCGGTCGACGTCGCCCGACAGGCCCTCGCGATCGACGAGCGCCGACTCACCTTCGACCCCTGTGTGTGGACGACGGACAAGAACACGACGACCGACATCAAGCAGGTCTGGTTCGAAGGCGTACACACCGACATCGGCGGCGGATACCAGCGTTGTGAGCCGTCGCTGTTGACACTCGGTTGGATGGTCGCCGAGGCCTCGAAGCATGGGTTGGAGTTCGTACCCGCACGTCTACGCCTTCTGCCGGAGGCGGTCGACGTGCTCGATGATCGATTCACACCGAACATTTCGCTGAACCTCGCCTACCGTGGCATCAATCTCCTCACCATCGGTGTTCGCCGGTTACGACGACAAGCGAACCGGGTGAGCAGGTTCGCAGGCCAGGTGAGATTGCTGGAGATCACCGACGATCCGGCGACTCCCTTGTACATCGCAGCACCGGCATATCACCGATGGCAGCAGTTTCCAGGACGGGCCGAGAGCGCCCCGAACATCGGGTCCTACGTGGACGTGGTCGGGCGGGATGCGGTCCAGGGCAGGATCGTTTAGCAGCCCCGCAGTCGAGGACGAGATCACACCAGCAGTTGTCCCCCACCACCACGGCGTAGATCCGAGAACTCCCGGATCGACGTCGACATGGCGGTGGCGACGGGACGGCCGTCAGCCGGGTCCTCGGTCTTCGACACCATCACCACATTGTCGATGTAGGGCTGGATGGTGCTGGTGTTCTGCACGGTTGCCACGATGATCAGCTGGAACCCGAACTTGCGGAACGCCGACAGCGCCTGCTGGGCGAACTGCGGATCCGATTTGGAAAACGCTTCATCGAGCATGAGCTGGGCGAAAATCGGGCGGTTGTCGTCGCCGTTCGGGCTGGCGAGGTTGAAGCTGAGCGCACCGGCCAGGCAGAACGCCATCAGTTTCTCCTGCTCGCCACCCGAGTTGTCACCCGCGTTGCTGTAGGTCCGGATCGTCTCCCCGGTTACCGCGTCGTGCTCCTCGCAATAGAAGTCGAATCTGTTGCGTACGTCGAGGGCGTCCCGGGTCCACTGCCGGTCCTCGGGGGTGGCACCCGCCAGCCGTTCGCGCAGCAGCAGGATATCGGTGTACTGCTCGAGGATCGCCTGCTCGTCCCCGAAGCTGACGGCGGTGGTACGTTGCGCGATCAGTCGTGCCTTCTCGGTCAATTCGGCGACTGCGGCGAGGTTCTTGCGGCCCGGACACAGCCGAAGTCGGGTGCCGCGGTTGAACGCCACCGCGCCCAGACCGGTGTTGACGCGCTCGATCTGCTCGACGATCCGGCGTTCCTCGGCATCGGCGGCCATGTGCAGGTTCAGGATTGCGCCGGGCGCCTGCTCGGTGATCAGGCGTCGCATCCGTTCGTAGGCGGCGGGCAGCTCACGTTCATCGATTCGTCGACAGACCGCGACGTAGTCGTGCAGTCGCTCGTCGAGATCGTCGCTGTCGTTGGGAATCGCGTCCGGGAATTCCTCGTCGTAGCTGTCGAGGATGCGCACCAGTTCGTCCCGGGAACGTCGCGAATCGGCACGCGTGCGGTCTCGATCCCTGATGACGGCCTTCAGCAATTCTTGGCGGTAGGTTTCGGGCGCGAGAACGTCGAGGGTCGCGACGGAATCCTCGCGGAACCCGTCGAGTGTGCTGACCGCTTGAGCCGGGAGATCGTCCGTCGTCAATCGATCGATGACATCGAGCAGCTGGGTGCGGCGCTCATCGTGTGTGGCGATCTTGTCGCGCACGAGCGCTGCCTGCGAGATCGCCGCCCGAACCTGCTCCCAGATGTCTTCGGCCTTGCGCTGCAATGCTTCGACGTCGGGATGCTCCTCCATGAGCAACTCGTACTGATCGGCGAGCTGCTCGACACGATCGTCGGCGGTTTCGGTGTCGATCTCGCTCCACTGGGTGAACTGTTCGCAGATCCTTCGGTAGGCGTCCCGACGGTGGGCCTGCTCGGTCCGTTCGCGATCCAATTCGGCGCTGGCCTCGCGCATCCTGTCGAAGATGCGCTGCTCGTGGTCGAGTTCTTCCTGCAGCGCGGCGACCTTGGCTGCAACGTCGCCGACGAAGATGTACTGGGAGGGCCGCAGGGCTTGTCGGTCGTCCTTGACCGCGAGCTTGGCCGAATCCTTCCGCAGGCCCTGGTCGGTGACCGCCTTTGTGTGGTCGGCGAAGTCGGCCGGCGTGTCGACGCACGTGTAGTTGCCGAGTCGGGTGAGGATCGACAACGCCTCGGCAGAGCATGGATGGCCGGGGTCCACCGAACGCAGCAGCGCGCCCAGAGTGTTCGGCTCAGGAGTGGGTGCCGACCGGTTCTCCGCGTGGTGCAACTGGATGCGGCCGCGCATGTCGTGACTGTTCACATATCGCAGGGCAGCGCGGAAGTGTTTGTCCGGAACCAGAAGTCGTAGTCCGGCGTTGCGCAGAACCTTCTCGACGGCCAGGCGCCATCGTTCCTGATCCGGATCCAGCTCGACCAGCTCGGCGACATAGCGCAGCTCCGACTCGTCGATCTGCAGGGCATTCGCGATGCCACGACGCATCTCGTGTTCGGCGCGGGGTAGCGCCGATCCCGCCTGCTGCACTCGACTCAGTTCGTCATGGGCGGCATCGCGGTGGGCGCGGGCCGTCACCTCTCGTGCGAGCGTTTCGGCGAAGTGCGCCTTGCCGGCCTCGAGGTGACCGTCGATCCGGGTCGCCTCCTCCATGAGTGTCTCGCGCAGCGACCAGAAGTCCTCGGCATCCTCGGGCAGGGAATAACCCAGGGCGGTCATCTTGTCCTCGTAGCCGGAACGTCGTGTCGTGATCTCGTTGCTGACCTTCTGGGCCGCCGCCAGCTGCTCCTGCAGTGGGGCGAGATCGCCGGTGGACGACGATATCCGCGCCAGCAGATGACTGTGGTCCTGGCGAAGCTGATCATGCTGGGCGGTCAGGGCGCCGAGATCGGTGTCGAGGCGTGCGATCTGATCGTCGAGGTCGGCCACCTCTGGTTGGGCGTTGTGGCGTCGAAGATTGTTGACGTAGGACCGGACCGTCGCGGAATCGATGGTGTCGAGGACGCTGAATGTGGCCGCCTCGCTGACGTACCGCTCGTGTACGGATTCGATGTTGCCGAGGATGGTCCGTTTCCGGCGGGCCACATCGAGCAGCTCGCGGGCTTCGACAAGCGGATCGATCTGATCGAGTGCGTCTGGGATCCCGACGATGCTGGTCGGATCGTCGAGCATGAACTCGCGGACGAACTGTGCGAGTCCACCAACACTTTTCAGCGACTTGGCCTTTCCGAGGAGCTGTTGGGCCGCCTCGGAGGCACGAATGCCGATCAGCGAGTACAGGGTGGCGAGATACTTGCCTTCCCCGGGACCGCCGCGCCAACCCTGATCTCGGAATCGCGCAGAGTTGTAGTTGCTCGCGGCCCAGTCGTTGCAGACCTCGACGATGTCGACGTCACCGTCGTGGATGAAGTAGGAACTGTGCGCGTCGGTCAGTTTTCCGGCGGCCAGCCATTTCAATACCAGGCCCGTGATGGACGCACCCGAACTCGAGGTATACGTGACCGCGATGGCCGCCCACGCGGGCCCACTGCCACGCAGGTACATGATCTCGCGGTGCGCGTTGGTCCCGTCGCGGCGTTCGCCCCATGCACCACGGACATACTTGCCGACCGTGCGTTTGCCACTCGAGGACCCTGCCGCGGTGGCATCGCCCGAGGCGTTGAAGTTGCGTCGGTGGTCGGGCAGGAAGGCCAGCGAGATGGCGTCCAGCAACGACGACTTACCACTGCCGGAGGAACCGGTGATCAGTGAACCGTTGGTACTGAACGGGATCGAGTGATACCCGTCGAAGACTCCCCAGTTGATCAGCTGCAACCGGGACAGGTGGTACTGCTCGACGAGTCCGCTCACCAATCGTCTCCTTCGTCCTCGTCGTCGGTCCCGCCGGCTTCGTCGTCGCTCGAGTCGGTGTCGGGTGACATCGCGTCGTCCCCGGTGTCGCCGGACCCGATGAACTGTTCGAACTGTCGTTGCAGGTCGGTGATCACCGAGGCCGTCATCACAGCCGAGATCGCCGGACTCACGGTGAAGGTGTCGTGGTCGTCGCGCTGTTTACGCAGGAACTCGAGCTCCTCCAGCTTGTCGATGGATCGTTCGATGCGCTTGTCGAACAGTGCGAGGTCGCGGTCGATGGTGTTGGAGACCCCGGCGAACAGCTCATGGATCTCCTCCCGCGTGATCAGCACGTGCTCCTCGCGTGACGCACGCACGTACTTGGCCAGGTGCAACGCCAGGATCGCGTCGTAGGTCTGGATCGTCTCACGTTTGAGAATCCTTCTGCCCCAGCGTGAATCGTAGTCAGCCTGTTCGACGAAGGCGACCTCCAGTTCGTCCACGACACGCAGGCGAAGGTCCAGTTCGGAGAGTCGGACGCGCAACACATCCTGATACTCGGCGACCCACGCCCACAGTTGCGGTTGACGATCGCCGCTGACGTAGCGGCGCGTGAGCAGGTTCTGCAGCGCCCAACAGGCGCGGTCGGGCAGCTCGCCGACATCGCCGTCGAACCGAGGCGCCTGCGGACCGGTGTCGGCGCTGACGTTCTGGACCGACGGCAGGTCGTCGAATCCGGCGTCCTCATCGGGGGTGTCGAGATCGCTGGTCACAAGTCATCGACCTCCACGGTCGGAATCGGTTCGGTGAACATCACTGCAGGGACCTCGATGGCTCGGTCCTCACCTTCCAGCGATCGGAACCGCACGAACTCCGATCGGTGACTCGCGGTTCCTGATTGCTTCAACGCCCAGGACCACAGCACGATCACGTGGGCGAGGTAAGGCTCCTCGAGTCGGCCGACGACCTCGGATAGCGCGACCGGGCCGGCTTGCACGGCGTCGTTCACCGTCTCCGTCAGCTCGCCGGTGTCGACCTGGCCGGCCATGGACGCGAAGGACGTCAGGTCGGTGGTGCCGCCGGCCGGCAGGGCCGGAGCCGGCGACTCCGGATTCCTGATCTCGAAGGCGAGCCGCCCGGCCGAGGTGACCGCCGGTGTCGCCAAGGGCAATTCGTATCCGATGCGGCGGTCCGCGAGGGAGGATCGAAGGAGCTCGTTGGCCGTCGCCAACGCGTCGTTGAGCTGACGCGCGACGCCACGGCTCTGCTCGAGGGTTCCGGAGGCGACGAACCTGCGGATTCGGCGGGCACAGCGTTGCCGCGTGCGGCCGACCTCGCCCATCTGCTGGGTGACGAGCCCGAAGAAGTTGTCCATGACCGACCGGAGGCCCCGGTCGATGTCGGGGAGGTGCCGCGTCACCGTTTCGATGTCGGCGGCGAGGCGCTCGCGCTGGCGAGGATCCTGGATCATGTGGCTGAACGCGTGATAGGACGCGCTCTGCGAGGATTCGAGCAGCGACTCGTAGTCGTCGAACATCTGCCGCTGGCGATCGCGGTATGCCAGGTCGGAGTCGTGTGGATCGTCGAGCAGTGCGGTCGTGATGCGGTCCAGCATGGTGCTGTACTGCCCGATGTCGGAGATGACCTGCTCCATCTGGTAGGCGATGGAGCGGGCCTCGTCCTCGGCCACCCGCAGATCCGGATCGCGCCGACGACCGGCGTCGAGGTCGGAGAGTTCGGCGTCGAGTTCGGAGATCTGGTGCTCGATATCCTCGCGAATCTGTTGCGGATCGTCGGTCACCTGTCCTGCGACCCGACGCAGGCCGGCGGCGATGCCGTTGATGGAACCGCCGGTGGCCACGCTGTCCTCGCGGCGCAGGCGGCGGACATAGTCGAGTACCGACCGCGCCTCCGAGCTCAGATAGCAGAGGTTCTGCGTGGTGGACGGGGTGCTGTCGGTGACCCGATGCAGCCATCCCTGCCGGGCCCACGATTTCAGCAGTTCCAGGCCGCTCGCCTGGTCGTGGACGTCGAGTTCGACCATGTCGCGCTCGAGTCGCACGGCGAGGTCGGTCTCCGACAGTCGGGTGCCGAAGTCCAGGTGGCGCTCCATCAAGGTCACATACAATGCGGAATTGGTGGCCGCGAACAGCCGGACCGCGGCCGACTTCTGGATGGACCGATTGGCCTCCCAGGCATGCGCCAGCGTCGGTTGCTCAGCACTCTCCATCGCCGCCTCACGGGGTTCACGGGACTTTCAGGACCCGAGGTAGTGTGCCATGTCGGCAGGACCACCCCTGGGATGGGTGTTCCACTGATCGAGTGCCGGCCGAACACGCCGTCGAGCGCGGCGCGCAGAACCGGCGTGGCTGCGAGGTCACCGGACCGGATCGCGACACGACCGGGTGACGGTCCGACGGTGCGCACCTGCGACCGGAGTGCGCAAGCCGCTCGGAGTCGGGGCCCGGGTGAGCCGAGCCGCGTCGACCCGCTGCCGGGCGAGGTGCACCACAGGCAACGGTAGTTGCCAGTCATGTCACGTTGCGGCATTTCTCGCAACGCCGTGGTGCGTCGTCGTCTAGCATTCGCCCGAGAAGCGATCGTGTCAGCAACCTCTGAACCGAGGCGGTGCACCCGTTCCATGAAGAGTTTTCGGCCGTTCGTCATCGCTGTGGTCAGTGCACTCGTGGGAACCGTGATCGCCACCGTCCCGGCGACCGCCCAACCGGCCGCGGGCATCGCCGGTCGAGTGGCACCGTCATCGGGCGACGGGGCCGGATGGACGGTCACGGCGGCGATCTCGGGTACCGGACATGGTGTCGGACGGGTTGTCGGTCGCACCACGACCACCGCGGGCGGTGCTTTCCGGGTGCCGGTGACAGATTTGCCGCGGGAATGGTCGATCGTGTACCTGACTGCGCACGCACCTGGTTCGGGCAGCACGCCGACCTTCGCCACTGTGTTCGACGGCGTGCCAGGCCAGGTGGTGCTGAACGAACGCACCACGGTGGCAACCGGTTTCGCCTTGGCCCAGTTCATCGGGCCACGCGGTATCGGCGGTCGCGCGCCGGGCGTGTTGAACGCGGCGACGATGGTGCCCAATCTGGTGGATCTGCACACCGGCGCCCTCGGCAGGGTACTGACCTCTGCGCCCAACGGCACACAGACCTCGACGTTGCGTGCGTTCGACTCGTTGACCAACATGCTCGCCGCGTGCGTGGCCACGTCCATTGCATGTGATGCGTTGCGCTCCGGCGCCACCACACCCGGATGGCCGGGACCTGCCGACAGCTTCCGGGCCTTCGCGCAGATCGCCCGGAATCCGTCGAACAATGCTCTCCCGCTGTTCGCACTGTCGAAGGTCCGCACAGTGTTCGGCGGTGGGCTCGCGACCGCACCACCGGCCTGGACGCTCGCGCTGCGATTCAACGGTGGCGGCGGGATGATCGACGGTCCAGGCAATTTCGCCATCGATCGGCGGGGCAACCTGTGGGTCAACAACAACTACGACTACACGCCCAGCTCCCGAATCCCGGCGTGTGGCAGCGATCTGCTCTTCAAGTTCGCGCCGAACGGCAAGATGGTCGACGGATCACCGTTCCGGGGTGGCGGACTGAGTGGCTCCGGTTTCGGTATCGCGCTGGACCGTGGCGACAACGTCTGGGTGGCCAACTACGGATTCGCGGCTCCGGTGCCCCAATGTCCGGCCGATCGGCAGCCGCCGCACAACTCCGTGTCCACGTTCACCTCCGACGGCACCCCACTCTCGCCGGCGACCGGTTTCACCCAAGGCAGGCTGGACTGGCCGCAGGGCACGGCGGTCGATCGACGCAACAACGTGTGGATGGCCAATTGCGGCTCCGGTCGCGTGACCGTCTATCAGGGCGGCGACCCGAGTCGCGCCCGCAGCCTCGATGTCGGGCTGAAGCAGGCGTTCGGCGTGGTCGACAACGGCCGGTACGTGTTCGTGAGCGGGATGGTCAGCAACAACGTCGCCGTTCTTCGCTACGACGGCACACCGGTGGCCGGTTCGCCGCGCAGCGGCATCTTCGACAAACCCATGGGAGTCGCCACCGATCAACGTGGCAACGTGTGGGTCGCGAACTCCGGAGCGGTGTCGCTGCCGTGCCCACAGCGGGCGCAGCAGAGCCCGAAGGTCGGGTCGGTGAGCCTGATGAGCCCGGACGGACGGGCGGTCGCCGGCCCGTTCCGCGGCGGCGGTGCGACGCTGCCGTGGGGTATCGCCACCGACGGCGACGGCAATGTGTGGGTGGCCAACTTCGGCGGCAAGCGACTCTCGCATTTCTGTGGTGTCGACACGTCCACCTGCCCGCCGGGCAAGTCCGTGGGCGCACCGATCTCCCCCGACGTCACCGGCTACTACTTCGACGGACTCGTCCGCAACACCGGAGTTGCCGTGGACCCGTCCGGAAACGTCTGGCTCGCCAACAACTGGAAGCAGGTGCCCATCCAGGCCAATCCGGGCGGCTATGAGATCGTCGCCTTCCTTGGCCTGGCCGCACCCGTCAGCGTTCCGGCGCCGTGGTCGATGAGCCCGAGGTGACCCAGAAGGCGTGATAACCGAGTTCGTGGGGTGATCGCCCCACTCCGTGGCCGGCCGCGATTGGTGTCCACGCCCGATGTGGTGGACGCCGTGGGCTCCTAGCGTCACTGTCATCACCCGTGACAGGAGGACGCCATGACCACCGAGAGAATCGAAACAGTCATCATCGGAGCCGGTCAGGCCGGGCTCGCGACCGCCTACCACCTGCGAGCACATGATCGCCCGTGTGTGGTGCTCGACGCCAACAGCCGGATCGGCGACAACTGGCGCCGCCAGTGGGACAGCCTGCGCCTGTACTCCCCCGCCCGGTACGACGGATTGCCCGGGATGCCGTTCCCCGCGGACGGGTGGTCGTTTCCGGGCAAGGACGATGTCGGGGACTATCTGGAGGCATACGCACACCGATTTCGCCTGCCCGTCCGGTTGAACACACATGTACGGGCCCTCGACCCCGACCCGGCCGGCGGCTTCGAGGTCAGCACCGACTCGGGCACGCTCGTGTGTCGCAATGTGGTCGTGGCGACCGGGACGTTCGGGCGTACCCCCAACATTCCGGATTTCGCGGCGGAACTGGATCCGGCCATACTGCAACTGCATTCGAGCGAGTACCGACGGCCTGCGCAACTCAGGGACGGCCCGACCCTCGTGGTCGGGGCCTCGCATTCCGGAGCCGACATCGCCTATGAGGTGGCCGAAACACATCCGACGACCCTCTGCGGCCGTGATTGCGGCTCGATCCCGGTTCGACCGGAGTCCTGGCAGGCACGGATGCTGTTCCCGTTCCTCGTCTTCGCCTGGCGACATGTACTCACCCGCCGCACGCCGATCGGGCGGAAGGAGATGCCGAAGGTGCGCTTCCACGGTGCCCCCGCACTGCGGGTCAAGTCGAGTGATCTGCGCGAGCGCGGGGTGACCCGCATCGAGCAGCGTGTGACGGGCACTGCGGACGGTCGTCCCCAAACGGCCGACGGCCACGTACTCGATGCGTCGAACGTGATCTGGTGCACGGGGTTTCGCCAGGTGTTCGACTGGATCCACCTTCCCGTCCTCGGTGCGGACGGCTGGCCGGACGAGATGCGCGGGGTCGTCGCCGCCACGCCCGGACTGTTCTTCTGCGGGTTGTCCTTCCAATACTCCTTCAGCTCGATGGTCCTGCCCGGTGTGGGCCGCGACGCGGCCTACATCGCCGAGCGCATCCACGAGAGGGCCGACCGCCCGGCGCTGGTGGACGCCGGATGATCTGAGTACTCCACAGCGTGAGCGGATCGTCCTACCCTCGATGCAGGAGGTGGATGTCGATGACGGTCACCGACGATCTCGCTCGTGCGCGATCCGAATTCGAGGCGGGCGATTGGCAGGGTGCCTTCCTGGCCTGGGAGAGCATCGATCCCGACGAGCTCGGGCCCGACGACCTCGGCAAACTCGCTGTCGCGGCGCACCTCACCGGGCATGACCCGACCGCCGTGAACGCCCTGCAACGCGCTTTTCAGACCGATCTCGACAACGGTGACATCATCGAGGCCATCCGCTGCGCCTTCTGGGTGGCGATGATCGTGTCGATGGCGGGCGAACCGGTCGTCGGGCAGGGCTGGACGTCGCGAGCCGAGCGACTGCTCGACGACCTGGGCGACGATGTCGTCGAACACGGCTACCTCCAGATCCTGCGGATGCACGCACACATCGCGGCGGGCGAATGGGCACAAGCCGCAGCGTGTGCCGCTGACGTCGTGGACACCGGCCGACGACACCACGACCCCGACCTGGTGGCCGTCGGCACGGCATCGCAGGGCAGGCTCACGCTCGAAGGGGGTCAGGTCCCCGAAGGTCTTGCCCTCTTCGACGAAGCGATGGTCGGCGTCGCTGCCGGTGAGGTGTCGCCGGTCTTCGCCGGCCAGGTGTACTGCACGATGATCGAAGGTTGCCAACGCGTCTCGGACGTCGGCCGCGCCGCCACCTGGACGGCGGCACTGAGCCGCTGGTGTGATCACCAGCCCGGCCTGGTGCCCTACACCGGCCAATGCGCTGTACACCGCGCGCAGATCCACACGCTGCACGGCGCGTTCGCCGAGGCCATCGCGGAGTACGACGCGGCCCTGGAGCGATACCGCACGACGTCGGCACCCGCGGCCGGTCTGGCCTTGGCCGAACGGGGCGATATCTACCGGATCCTCGGCGACATAGAGAACGCCGACAACTCGTACGAGGCGGCGAGTGCGCACGGATACGACCCCCAGCCCGGGCTCGCGCAGTTGTGGCTCGCTCGCGGACGCGCCGGCGCGGCGAGCGGCGCGGTCCATCGGCTTCTCATGGAAACAGTCGAGCCGGTCGAGCGGTCGCGGATCCTGCCCGGAGTGATCGACATTGTTCTGGCCACCGAATCGGCCGACGCGGCGCGGCCGCTGGCCCAGGAGCTCGACGCTATCGCCGGACGCTTCCGATGTGTCGGATTGCAGGCGAAGGCGGCGTATGCGTGGGGGCAGATCGAGTCCGCCGACGACGATCCCGCCGGAGCGCTCCCGTACCTGCGCAAGGCTCGCCAACTCTGGATGGATCTGGACTGTCCCTACGAGACGGCCCGATGCCAGGCCGTGATCGGTTGCAGTCTGCTGGACCTCTCCGACCGGGATTCGGCCATCCACGAGCTGGCCACCGCCTGCAGCACGTTCCGGGCGTTGGGCGCCCGGCCCGATGCCGAGCGGCTGGCCGCAGTGATCGCCCCCGACACGCCTCCGGCTGGGCTCAGTGATCGCGAGATCGAGGTGCTCCGCCTGGTCGCGACCGGCCGGAGCAATGCACAGATCGCGTCCGACCTGGTTCTCAGTGAGAAGACGGTGTCGCGACACCTGACCAACATCTTCGCCAAGATCGGCGTCAACACCCGGACGGCCGCGACGGCCTTCGCCTACGAGCGCGGCATCGTCTGAGGCTCCGGCGGACGCGCCTCACACGGTAGGAGCGGCACCCGACTTCTCCGCGACGATCTGTACCAGGTTTCCGCAGGTGTCATCGAAGACCGCCATCACAGCGGTCCCGATGTCCGTCGGTGGCTGGGTGAACACCACACCGCTGCCGGTGAGGCGCGCGTGTTCGGCCTCGACGTCGTCGACGGCGAACTGGACAAGCGGAATGCCATCGGCGACGAGGGCGTCGCGATAGGGCTTGACCGCGGGGTGGCCGGCGGGTTCGAGCAGAAGTTGCGGGCCGTCAGGCGATTCGGGCGATACCACCGTCAGCCAAGAGGCGTCGCCTATCGGGATGTCATGGTGTTTCACGAAACCGAGCACCTCGGTGTAGAAGGCGAGGGCGGCTCGCTGATCATCGACGAAGACGCTCGTCAGGTTGATCCTCATGATGGGTCCTCTCTCCGACGGGCCAGCGTCGGGTGACTTCGTTCAGGGGCTCGGGGTTGAAATAGTGGAACTTGGAGCGGCCGCGACGCTCGGTGACGACCAACCCCGCCGACTCGAGCACACCGAGATGCTGCGAGATTGCTTGGCGGGTCAGGCTCAGACCATGTCGCATGGTCAGCAGTGAACAGATCTCGAACAGCGTCTGGCCGTCGCGTCGAGCCAATTCATCGAGCACGAGACGTCGCGTCTCGTCGTCGAGTGCTCGGAACACATCGGCCACGAGCCCACTATATGCAAGTGGCTACTTGCATATCAAGGCCGGACGGGAGGTCGGCTGTCACTATCATGGTCGGCATGGTGATGGCTGATCGTCCTGGAGTGCGCACGGCGTCTGGTCCGGTGACCGCACTGGCGGTCGTGGGTCTGGCCGAGTGTCTGGTCAACGGGTTGGCACGCGTTCCCTTCCGCCGCCCGTGGCAGGGGCCCGGAGGTTTGCTGGACAACGTCGGGCAGACGGTGACGCGCCAGGTCGTGCGGTCGTTCATGGGCTATTCGATGGCCCTGCCGATCGAGGAGTTCCGGTCGATGGAGAAGATCCTCGACGACATCTGCAAAGTGGTGATGCCACCCTTCGTCGCGTTGAGCGACGGGGTCGAGATCACCAGCGACACGATCGGCGGCGTACCCGGGCTGTGGTGTCGGGCGAAGGCCAGTTCGGATGCGTTCGTGGATGACACCGACGACAAACAGACCATCGGGGCCACGATTCTGTACCTCCACGGCGGCGGCTACATCGGTACGTCGCCGATCATGTACACCGCGTTCGCCGCTTCGCTGGTGAAGCACACCGGCTACGAGGTCTTCATCGCCGACTACCGAATGGCCCCGGAGTTTCCTTTTCCCGCAGGTGTGCTCGACGCCGCAGATGTCTATCAGGGACTGCTCGATCGCGGGGTCGATTCGTCGCATCTCGTCGTCGCCGGCGACTCCGGCGGCGGTGGGTTGGCGGCCTCTCTGCTCTCCCATCTGCACGCGGAGGCGATGCCCCGGCCTGCGGCGGTCGCCTTGTTCTCCCCCGAGATCGATCTCGACCTCGACCGCCCGTCCATGACGGATAACGCCGAGTTCGACATCCTGCCGTGGAATGTCCCGGTGACGCCGTATCTGCACGGCGTGCAACCCAACGATTCACGTGTCTCGGTCCTCTACGCCGACCTGGATCCCGAATGGTTCCCGCCGACCTTTGTCTGTTGGGGCGCGGACGAGATGTTCCGAGACGGGATTCGGGCATTCACCGAGGTGCTGGAAAAGGCCGGTGTACAGGTGTACGCGATGGAGGAATACGGCATGTTCCATGTGTTCCCCATCCTGATGCCGTGGGCGGAGGCGTCCAAACGCGTGTTCCGAAGCCTGCAGGAGCGGGCTCGACCTCACGTCAAACCGGATCCCTCTGCCCAACAGACGCATTGACCGCGGTGCCGGAATCGTGCCCGTCCCTGAGGACGTTTCTCCCCCGGCTCCTGAGCTGAGGGCGTCTCTCCCCGGTCCCTGAGCTGAGGACGTTTCTCCCCCGGCTCCTGACCCGAGGACGTCTCCCCCGGTCCCTGACCCGAGGACGTCTCCCCCGCTCCCTGAGCTGAGGACGTCTCCCCCCGGCTCCTGACCCGAGGACGTCTCCCCCGGTCCCTGACCCGAGGACGTCTCCCCCGCTCCCTGAGCTGAGCACGTCTCCCCCCGGCTCCTGACCCGAGGACGTCTCCCCCGGTCCCTGACCCGAGGACGTCTCCCCGGCTCCCGACCCGAGGACGTCTCCGCCCCGGCTCTTGACCCGAGGACGTCTCCCCCGGTCCCTGAGGAGGTCCGGAGCGCTAGCGGAGGACCGTCACGAAGGGCCGGATTCCTGCAATCGCAGCACCGGTGTCAGGCTGTACGCCGCCAGTCCTCGCGCTCGACCACCCGCGACACCAGTACACCGGCGACCAGACCCCAAAACGCGGAACCGATGTTGAGGACGGTCAGGTCGGAGATCGAGACCAGGAAGGTGACCAGCGCTCCCAGCGTGTAGTGCGAACCGAAGGCGGAGCGGAACGCATTCTGTAGGGCACCCAGCAGCGCCAGTCCGCCGACCGTCGCGATGAACGCGGCAGGCATCGCGAGCATGAAGTCGACGAACGCAGGTGCGAACACCCCCACCAGCACAGCGAGAGTGCCGAATGTGAGGGCGCTCGTGTACTGGCGTTCCCGCACACCGCCCGCGACCAGCAACGCGTTGGTGGGTCCGGCCAGGCAGCTCGAGATCGCCCCGATCGCCGACGCGAGCATCGACCAGAGCCCGCACGCGATGGTGACCACATTCACCGGGGCGCGGTGCCCGGCCGCACGCAGTACCGCGACACCCTGTCCGTTCTGCACGACGATGACGGTGATGGCGAGCGGGATCACCAACTCGGTCAGCGCCCGGATGCTGAATTCGGGAGCCTGCAACTGCGGCACGGCCACCCACGAGCCCGTATCTGATCCGGGACGGAACTGTCCGCTCACGGCGACAGCCCCGATTCCGACCACAAAGGCACCGATGATGGGCGGCAGGAAACGACCCAGGCGCCGGTAGGCCATCAGACCGAAGAATGCCACGATGATCGGCAGCGCGACGCTCGGGTCGAGACCGACCGAGCGGACGACGTCGGTCCCGAACTGGAGAAAGACGCCGGCGACCATGGCCATCACGATCGGCGTCGGCAACGCCGACATCACCTGTCGAACCCGGCCGGTCAGCCCCACGACGGTAACGAGCACCCCCGTGAGCAGAAACGATCCGAGGACCTCGGGCCAGGACAGATGGCCCAGTGAGGTACCGACCAAGACAGTCCCGGGGATCGTCCACGCAAACGCGAGAGGCATCCGATACGCCCAGCTGGTGAGGATCGTCAGCGCGCCGTTCAGTACGAAGACACCAAACAGCCACGAGGCGAGCTGGGCATGCGTGAGGTGCCCGGCGGACCCGGCCGCGAGAATCACCGCGACAGGTCCCGTCGCCGAGAAGATGAGTCCGATGATGCCGTTGACGACATAGGTGCCGCCGACGTCGCGAATCAGGTCACGGGGGCGCGGACGTGGTCCGTCGGGTCGGTCCAGCAGCCCGACTGTGGCTGTGTCGTCGGTGGAGTCGCCAGCCGAATCGAGCGCTCGCATCGTCGGTGTTCACCTCGTCCCATCGGGTTCGTCGGCCCGTTGCGCACCACGAACCTGGGTCGTCATTCGATGCTAGTTCGCATCCGAGGTGGCACAAGGACACATATTCGCCTGATTCATCGACACCATCGATCAATGCGCCGCCTGCGCAATGTTGCGTCCAGGCGGAGTCTCTGCCCAAAACCGGGCACGAAAGCCGCTGCGAGGTTCGGCGACGTCCGTCACGTCGACCTGTCCTGATCTACCGCATGTAGGCCAGCCACGGATGATCCGGGTGATGCTCGGTGAGGAACGATGTGAGCAATCGTCGGGCATCGACGCCCAGTGCGGGCCAGGCGCGTTCGAAATCCGCGACGTCCTTGGACCTGCCACCCCCGTCCGCGTTCCATTTGGCCTTGAACGCCAGGACGTGTTCGGGTTTGAGGTAGCGAATGCCGTCGCGATCGGTCCAGGTAACCTCGGTCAACGGCGCCACCAGTGTGCGATCACGCCGATTCACCCACTGCCCGTGACGCTGTGGGGTCAGCAGTATGTCGACGAGCCATGGTGACGAGGCATCGGCCCGCAACCAGATCTGGTCGGCCGAGGCCGGCAGCGGCTGCTCGTCGGTGATCGGACGCAGCCCGTCGGGACCCACCGACCACACGTGGAGGTGGCCGATCATCGCTTCCCTCAACGCCGGGACGTCATCACGGAAGATGCCGACGTCGATGTCCTCGTGCGATCGGACCGTCCCCGTGAATGCGTCGATCGCCCAACCGCCCGCGATCCACCACGGTCTCGTGAAATTGTTCAGGACGTCGGGGACATCTCGAGGTGCGACTGTCGCCCAGGGGCCATAGAGCGCATGGAAGGCGGCTCCGGCGCTGTCTGCGTCGGGAACTGTTCGGAACTCGCGCATGAGACCAAACTATCGGTTGACGACGCCCGTTAGACTGCAGACACCGATCAGGAGCACCCGTGAACTTTCCGACCCACCGTATGCAGATCGCCGACGTCACAGTGTCTTTCGCCGTGCCGGTGGATATCGCCTTCGACTATCTGGTCGATCCGGAGAATCGACCGCAGTGGCAGTCGAGTCTGCGACGCGTCGATAGCGTCGCTGCGGTCGGCGGTCGGCCCGGCGACCGCGGTACGGCATGGACCGATGTGACCGTCGTGCCCGGCGTGGCACCGCAGATGGAGGTCACCGAATGTGTTCCGGGCGAACGGTGGTCCGAGATCGGACGATGGCGGTTCGTCGATGCCAGTCTCACGCTGAGCTTCCGTGATCGCTCGGGCGGCGGCAGCGACGTCGCGGCGGCGGCGCACCTCACGGTCCCCACGGTGATCGCACCCGCTGTCGCGCTCCTGCGCATCGTGACCCCCGCCGCCTTACGGTCGGACCTGCGGGCGGCGGCTTCGATGCTGGGGTCTGAGTCGAACCGCTGATCACGCCTCGGTCAGGTGTTGATAGGAGATCCGGATCGGACGTATCACCGGGCGGTGCGTGACACCGTCAGGGTCGAGGACCCAGACTTCGGCGCTGATCTGTTCGGGCCGGCCGAGGTGACCGGTCAGGTGCAGTCGGCATGGCTGCAGGCCCACATACACGGGCCGGACGAAACGAGTATCGCAACCGGTGATGATCAGACCGTTGGTGCGAGCCCAGGCGTCCGCGTACTTGAGGATGATGGCGACCAGCAGCAGTCCATGCGCGACCGGAGCGGCCAGGCCTGCCGCTCGGGCCGCATCCGGGTCGATGTGGATGGCGTTGTTGTCGCCGGAAACCTCGGCGTAGCGACGGACCCGCTCCAGAGAGATATCCTCCTCGACATCCCAGAGTGGGTCGTCGAGCTGGATCCGATCGGTCACCCGTTCGGTCATGGCCTCGCCTCTGGCCGAAAGACGAAGGTCGAGGTGCTCTCGACGATCGGCGTGCTCTCGCCATCGGCGAGGATGTCGCTGCGCACGGCCAGTTGGGTGGCGCCGGCGCGATGATGGACCCGGGTGACCGTCAGGAGGCCGGTGAGCCGGTCGCCGAGGCGCGGAGCGCGCCGGATGCGCATCGATTCCGCGGTGTGCACGATGCCGTCGCGCGGGACCACGCCGGAATCCATTGCCTGATGGGCCAGTTCGACACTCACGCGGTAGATGATCGGCAGCGGCACAATGTCCGGGGCCGACCCGAGCACATCGGCGAAACCGGAGACGAGCTCGTCATCGACCACAACGGGGGCGGATGAGGTGAAGGTCAAGCCCTCGACCAGCTCTGTTGCCATGATGCACGTCAGCGGATCAGGGCCTGATTGCCTAACACAATTGTCAATGGTACATCCGCGACAATGAAGATCGGATGAATCGGTCAATCGCCCGTTCGCTCGGCCGGTAGGACCAAGGCGTGGTCGAAGGCGTAGACGATCGCCGCCGCACGGTCGCGCAGATCGAGCTTGGTGAAGATGTGGTTGACATGACTCTTCACCGTCACCTCCGAAATATACAGTCGGACAGCGATCTCCGCGTTTGTCAGCCCCCGTGCCATGAGTTTGAGCACGTCGAGTTCGCGATCTGTCAATCCGGTGTCCCCGAGCTGACGCGGTTCAGGAGCGGAACGCCGGAATCCGCCCAGTACCCGCGCGGTGACCGCCGGATCGAGAAAGGCGCCGTCACGGACAACCGCACGCACCGCCCAGATCAGTGATTCGGCCGGTGAATCCTTGAGCACGAATCCGGCGGCCCCTGCCCGCAGGGCGCCGGAGAGTAGCTGGTCGTCGTCGAATGTGGTCAGCACCAGCACCGGGGGCGGTTGGGTGAGGCGCCGAACCGAGGTCGTAGCCGTGATCCCGTCGACGTGGCGCATCCGCAAGTCCATCAGGATGATGTCCGGGGTACACGCGGCGACCGCGGCGAGGACGTCACCCCCGTCCCCGCACTCCCCGACGATCTCGAACCCATCCCGCGGTCGCAGGATTCGTCGGAGGCCGGTCCGGACCAGTTCCTGGTCGTCGACCAGCAGAACCCGAATGGGCGACTCATCCGCGGGTACGGCCCGCACCGAGGTCATCACATCGCCTGCTGTCGTGTTGGGCGGACCGGATCAGGGAACACCGCGGACACCACCCATGAGTCGTCGCTGCCGTTGACACCGACCGATCCGCCGAGAAGCTGGGCGCGCTGTTGCATCCCATCGATGCCCGAACCGTCCGTGCCCGCCCGACCGAGAGTCGGTGTGTACGGGTTCTGGACGCGCAGCGCGATGTCAGGATCGGCCCGCACTGTGACGCTCGCCTTGGGGAAGGGCGAATGCTTGACCACGTTGGCCAGGGATTCCTGAGCGATGCGGTACAGCGCAGAGCCGATGGGACCCGGAATCGCCGTGAGGTCGCCATGAACATCGAGCGACACGTCGATCCCTGCCTTGCGATACTCCTCGACCAGCTGGACGATGTCCCCCGCCGCGGGGGGCGGTGCGGCCACCGCGTCCTCGGTGCCGAGCACCTTGACGATGTAGCGAATCTCGGTCATCGCCTGCCGGCCCAGTCTTTCGGCGTCCTCGAGCGCCTCGAGCGCCTCGTCGTCGGCGCCGTCCTGCAACGCACGTCGAGCGCCGGTGACATTGAGCATCGTGATCGACAGCGAGTGTGCGATGACATCGTGTATTTCCCGGGCGATCCGGCGACGCTCGTCATTGGCGGCGTGGTCGGCTCTGACACGTTGTGCGCGTACCTCGTTCTCGGACAGCAGTTTTTGATAGAGGATCATGTAGCCCACCAGCCAACCGCAGAGAATCGCGAGGATGTACACGGCCGGCGACTGCAGGTGGCCGGTCTGATTGCCGATCACGATCACGCTGATGGACAGAACCGTCACCGCCACGCTCGTCCGGAGTGACTCCATGGCCGCGGCGATGGCGGTGGTCAGCGCGAGGAACAGCGGCGCGATGTCGGTGGACACGGGATCCATCAGCATCAAACCGGTCGCGACCGCGGCGAGGACGGTGCACGGAATCTTGCTGAGCAGCCACAGATCGAGGACCAGCGAGAGTGCCGCGACCGCTGCACCGATCAGCGCCCACCACGGCGGTACGAGCGGAACGCGCTGGATCACCGCACCGATGATGATCGCGAATGACCCGCCGAGGGTCACCGCCGGGTAGAGCGGCGGATAGCCGTCGCCGGCCATCCTGATCCGGCGGAGCAGCCACGCAATCGACGACCTCACCGACACAAGGATAGGTGGTGCTCGGCCGAAGTCATCGTCTTCCGGATGGACGGTCGTCTCCACCCTGGGGTGGAGCCGGTTTCCGTCCTCGGCATGCAGATCGAGCGTCCCGGAGACCATAGCGTCAGATATGCAATCGATCCACCGCGTCATCCACCGGTCGAAACGGCATGAGGTGAGGACAATGACCTTCCGCGAGATCATCCACCCACAGCGAACACTCGCACACGAGATCGTCACAGCGCTTCCGGCCCACGGTGTGCTGGTCGTCGGCTACACCGACACCGAGGCGTCACGGAGGGCACTCATGGCGACCACCCGCGCGGTCCACGCCAGTAGCCGCGTGGCGCTCGTCTGCGGCATGAACCCGACCCGCCCGCCGCGGCCCGACAGGGTGGGGTACGACGCACTCAAGGGCGATGCATATCTGTTGTCGGACCAGGCGATCCTCGACGAGCAGCTGCGCCGCGGCCGTGAGACATTCGCGTCCGGGTGCCGGGCAACGGTGACGTCGGAGACGATCGAAGGCGACCCCGTTCGGGTTCTCTCGGATGCGGCGATCCGGCATCAGGCAACGGCGGTCGTGGTCGGGATGCGTGGCGCCCGGCCTTCCTGGCAGGTCCGGCGTATTGCGCGCGAGCTGCCCTCTGATGTCGCGCTGTACGCGACAAACGGTGACACTCATATCCGTTTGCGGCGTTCCGCCCGGGTGCCGGTGGCCGAACATCGTCTGGTGCCCGGTTCGATCCCAGGGCCTGCCGGCGCCTGAGTACGTTGGCATCGCCGGTGCACGTGTGGCGTAACGGCGCCCTCACCCGTCCAGCGGTCGTCGGTTCGTCAGACGCCAGTCGCGTGGATTCACCTTGAAGCGATCGCGGAAACGGTGAGTGAAATGGGTCGGATCGGCGAATCCGTGCTGCCGGGCGACCGCGGCGATCGTCAGGTGTGGGTGGCTGAGCAGCGTGTCGCGAGCCCGGTCGAGTCGAAGCCCGATGATGTGCTCCTGCAAGCTCGTGCCGGTGGACTCCCATGTCTTGTAGAGGGTCCGCACCGAGATGTTGTGTGCCCTGGCGATCGCCGTCGCCGAGAGATCGCCGTCGGTGAGGTTCTCGGTGATGTGACGACTCAGACGCGTGAGCAGATCGCCGGCGTCGTCGATGGGAACCGGAGCGGGACCGTCGGCGACGTCGAGGATGAGAGATCGGGTGAGCAGGTTCGTCGTGGTGCCCAACTCGGGCAGGATGGCGGGACAGGTTTGCGCCACGCACCGAAGCTGATCCAGATGGTCGAGGTAGAGGCGATGGAGCGGGTGGGCTCGGCGCAACGCGATCGCCGCGGCGCGGATCGCCGTCGGCGGCAGATTCAGCAGGCCCACATCGACATGGACGACGGTCGCCGCGCCGCGATCGGATCGGCGAAAGTCGAAGGGACAAGCGGGGTCCACGATGAGAAGGGTCGATTCCTGATCTGTGGGGTCGATCCGCCTGCCGTGCTGGAGATGGGTCCACGAACCCGCGGAGACGGCGGCGAGGGCCACCCGGTTGAAAGGCTGAGCATGGATCCGTGGAGCCGTGGTGGCCACGGCGATCGGGTCCGACTCGCTGTGCATCAGTGTGATCCCCTCACCGACCGACCAGCCGTGGACCGTCGCACGGAACGCGCTGAGCGGCACCAAAGGGGTGACAGCGGCGGCTGCTGCGGCACCCGCCGCCCGTAGGGCCCGATGTAGTTCGGTGGCGACTGCGCCGGGTTCGACGGTTGAGGTATCGAGAAGAAGGGCCATGACGGTGCTACGACGGGGACGGTGCAGCGGTCGATGGCCCGGGATCGCAATCGGCGTTCAACTGCCGCCACGCACGTGGCGACAACCCGTACTGCATCCGGAACCGGCGACTGAAGTGAGAGTCGTTGGCAAATCCCCATCGCCGGGCAATCGTGCCGATGGACATCATCCGCATGTCCCGTCGCGCCAGCTCGTCGCGAGCCCGCACGAGCCGTTCGGCGATGATCCATTGCTCGAGGCGGAAGTCGGCGCCGGCGCACAACTGGAAGAGCCGTCGTTGCGAGATGCCGTGGGCCGCGGCGATGCGCTCCGGGCCGAGTCCAGGGTCCCGGAGGTGCTGCTTCACATACGCGCGGATGCGCGGCAGCATCAGCTCCGCCATCGCGCCCCGGGCGTAGTCGACGTCGTATGCCGAGGCGAGCAGTGTGCGGGTCAGCTCGATGCTGATCTCACCCAATGCGTGCGCCGCACTGCTGACCGTCAACGCCTCGGCGTGCACGGTGAGTTCGCGGATGTGGTTGACCAGCATCTGATACACCGGGCTGGCCGGAAGCCGATCGGCAGCCTCCCGAATGAGCTCGTGCGGCAGCCCGATGGCCTCGACCGGAACGTGCAGGCACCGTGATGCACCCACACCGTTCAGCTCATAGTCGTAGGTCGAGTTCAGATCCATCAGCATGAGCTCATCGGGCCGTGCGTACCGCTGGATGCCGAACTGTTCCTGCTTTCCGACGCAACCCTCATGGATGGCTATGGCCAGCATCTCGCCCGGGCCCGACTTGATCTGCTGATGGGTCCGGATGAGCCGGAATCCGGTCATCTCGGCGCGGAAGATACTGGTGTCACCATAGGTCCAGACATCCATCCGAGAGGTCACGTTCGCCGGGTCCTCAAGTTGGACGGTCGACGGCACCGACTGCTCCTGCATCGCTGCGCAGGTTGCCTCCACTCGCTCCGACGGGGCGAGCCCGGCGGTACTGAAGACCGTCACCATGTCAGGTCGCCTCAGTCGGGATCGTCGTCGGTGTGGTGCGGCTCGGCCGCTGTGATCCGTTGCCATTCGCTCGGTGTGACGCCATAGGCCGCCGTGAACTCCTCGGTGAAGTGGGAAGCGTTCCCGAAGCCCCATCGTCGCGACTGTTCGGGACACCACCCGGTGCTCTGCTCCGCGAGAACCGTGCGGGCCAGACGGAGACGCTCCGCGATGATCCACCTGTCGAGATCGAATTGCGTGGATGCCGAGAGGTCACGTAGCCGGGCCCGTGCCACTCCAAGATTATCCGCGATCATCGCCTCCGACAGGTCGGGATCGGTCAGATGTGTTCGCACGAAGTCGGTGACTTGCTGGAGCAGTGATTCCTGCATCGCGCTCCTCGTTCAAGCAGACGGTTCGAGGGAGGTACGGTGCGAGCCATTCGTGCCCACAACGAAGATCCGTGTCGGGCCCTTCGTGACGCATCGCTCGTCCCTCGCGAGGCTCCTCAGGGACCGGGTGGGGACGCATCGCTCGTCCCTCGCGAGGCTCCTCAGGGACCGGGTGGGCACACATCGCTCGTACCTCGCGAGGCTCCTCAGGGACCGGGTGGGCACGCATCGCTCGTCCCGCGACGGCTCCACCGGGAATGACTTACCCGATCCCTGAGGAGGCCCGGAGCGCTAGCGGAGGGCCGTCACGAAGGGGCGCCCTTCGTGACGCATCGCTCGTCCCTCGCGACGCTCCTCAGGGACCGAGTGGGCACGCATCGCTCGTACCTCGCGAGGCTCCTCAGGGACCGGGTGGGGACGCATCGCTCGTCCCGCGCGAGGCTCCTCAGGGACCGGGTGGGGACGCATCGCTCGTCCCGCGCGAGGCTCCTCAGGGACCGGGTGGGCACGCATCGCTCGTACCTCGCGACGCTCCTCAGGGACCGAGTGGGCACGCATCGCACGATCAGCGAACCGCAGGCTCACGCCTGCGCGGCGGACAGGATGATCGCGGTCACGGCGCCCGGTTGCGACACCAGCGAAGCGTGGCCGGCGTCGACGCCGGCGGTCCGGCCGGGTGCGGCACGCGACGCCATGAATCGCTGAAGGGCGGGTGGTATCACGCGGTCCTGACGGGAGACCAGATACCAGCTCGGCACCTTCTTCCAGGACGGTGCTCCCGACGGTTCGAGATTCGCGACGAGGGCGGCGGACTTCTGGTGCGCATACATGTCGGCCGCGGTCGCGGCGCTGACGTCCTGCGCGAAGATGTCGTGGAAGTACTCCCGGGCGATGTATCCGTCGACATTCTTGCCGCCGATGCCGGTGGGGTCATCCACCACCTTCAGCTGCAATGCCGGCGGCAGGAGCCGGCTCCCGGGATACATCAGTGGGTTCAGCAGTCCCTGGACGAACTCCCCACGATCGGGCGCGAACGCGGCGATGTAGACGTTCGCGACGACATCGGGATCGTGGGTGTTGGTGATGACGGCCCCGCCATAGGAATGGCCGACCAACACGATCGGTCCGGAAATTCCCGCGAGTTGCTTCTCGAGCAGTGCGGAATCATGCGCTGGACCGCGTAGCGGATTGTCGAAGGTCTGCACCGGGTAACCCCGTGCGGTGAGGTTCGCCGCCACCTGGCGCCATCCGGTGGAGTCGGCGAATGCGCCGTGCACCAACACGATCGTCGGCTTGAGCGGCGCACCATGAACCGGCGCCGGCGACAGTCCGGCCAGGCCGACGGCAACGATGAACATCGCCGCCATCATCGTCACGAGCGACCGGATCGACCGGCGATGCAGAGCGATCGAAGTCATGATGAGGGTCCTTCCTGCGCGACTCGGGGCCCCAACCGTACGTGCAGGGAGCGCACCCGAACTGCTTGTGCCTGCACTCCCCTGTGCTGACACTGCACGGGTCGTCAATCGGCGGGACGGGTCGCGATCTCCGAGTCGTGCTGCGTGAGCACAAAAGTGTGCGCGCTGGGCCAGATCGACACGGAGACGATGCGGTACGGTGCCGCCGCAGAGAGCCCAGGGGCGACGAGGCTCCGGACCCGTCACATCCACCGCACCGATGAAACGGAGTGCAACGATGACAACCCCCAAGCCCGACACTGTCGTGTTGATCCACGGCCTCTGGATGACACCCCGCAGCTGGGAACACTGGGTGGCGCATTACGAGAGCAAGGGCCTGCGGGTTCTGACCCCCGCCTACCCGGGCTTCGAGGTCGAGGTGGAGGCCCTGCGGGACAACCCGCAGGTGATCGCGGACCTCACGGTTCCCGAGACCATCGCACACCTGGCGAAGATCATCGAGGAGTTGCCAGCGGCGCCGATCCTCATCGGCCACTCGTTCGGGGGCACCATGACTCAGCTACTCGTGGACCGCGGCCTGGGTGCCGCAGCGGTGGTGATCGACTCCGCGCCGACCGAGGGCGTTCGGGTCAATCCTCCCTCGCAGCTCCGGTCGTTGCTTCCGTTCTTCAGGCATCCCTCGAGCCGAAACGGTGCGGCAGGCTTCACGGCCGATGAGTTCCACTACGCCTTCACCAACACGTTGACCGCGGAGGCATCGCGTGAGGCCTACGACCGGTACGCCATCGCCGCCCCGGGGTCATGGGTCTGGCGATACGGGCTGTTCGCCAACCTCACCCCGCGTCATCTCGAGACCTGGGTCGACTACTCACGCGACGAACGCGCACCGCTGTTGTTCATCGGCGGTGGCGCCGACCACATCATGCCCCCGGCGGTCAACAAGTCGAATGCGCGGCACTATCGGAAGTCCGCAGCGGTCACCGAGTACTACGAGTTCCCGGGTCGATCACACTGGACCTGCGCAGAACCCGGTTGGGAGGCGGTGGCCGATCACGCACTCGACTGGGCGCTCGCGCAGGCCGCCGCCTCAGCGCCGCGTCACCCGGCCTGACCGCTGCCGACGCCCTTCGGAGCGCCGGCCGACATGAAGCCGAACAGGTAACCCGCCACGCGTCGCATCTGGATCTCGTCGGCACCCTCGGTGATGCGGTATCGGCGGTGATGGCGGTAGATGTGCTCGAACGGTTCGTGTCGTGAGTAGCCGCGTCCACCGAACACCTGCATCGCCTGATCGGCTGCGTCACAGCACAATCGGTTGGCCTGGTAGTTGCACATCGACACTTCCTGCGACGCCGCGAAGGGTCCGTGAGTGTCCATCTTCCACGCGGTCTCCCGGATCAGGGCTCGCAGCATGGCGGCGCGGGTGTGCAATTCGACGAGCGGGAACTGGATGGCCTGGTTCGTCGAGAGCTTCTTACCGAACGGTGATCGTTCGTTGGCGTAGTCGACCGCCCGGTTGATGCAGTACTGCGCCGCGCCCAGACTCGATGCGGCCTGCCGGATCCGGTTCTCGTTGAAGAAGTGCTGGACTATCTGCAGCCCACGTCCTTCCTCGCCCATGATGGCCGTGTGGGGCACACGCACGTCCCGCAGTGTGATGTGGGCGTGGTCGGTGGGCATGTTGAAGGTCCACAGATACTCCTCGACCGTGAAGCCGTCGGTGTGCGGGTCGACCAGGAACGCCGTGATCCCGCGAGCATCCCCGGCCTCCCCGGCGGTGCGCGCGAAGATGATGTCGCGGTGCGCGACATGGATACCCGTGTTCCAGGTCTTCTCTCCGTTGATCACCCAGGTGTCGCCGTCACGGACCGCGGAGGTCTCCATGTGGGTGGCGTCGGATCCGTGGTCGGGTTCGGTGATGCCGAAGGCAAAGAATCGGGTACCCGCCGCCAACCCTTCGACCCATTCCTTCTTCTGGTCATCCGACCCGTACTCGAGCATCAGGAGCAAGCCGACGTTGTTGCCGACGATGGCGTGTTCGTTCTGCAGGTCGCAGTGCAGCCCGAGCCCTTTCGACGCGAGATGTTCCCGGATCACCGCCATCGACAGGTTCGAGCCGTCGCGCCCGCCGAACTCGGCCGGAAAGGGGTAACGGAAATGGCCGGCGGCGTCGGCACGACGACGTGCTTCACCGAGCAGTGCCTCCCAATCGGCGCTGGGCAGCCCGCCGCGATCCCAGTCGGTCCGGGCATCCTCACGGCGGTGATCGAAGAACCGGATGTTGTCGTCGGACTGCTCCAGCGGGACGATCTCGGCGGCGATGAACGCATCGAGTTCGGCAAGATAGTCGGTCAGCGATTCGGGCAGTGCGAAATCCACTCTGAGTTCCCCTCGGTCAGCATTCGGGTTGGGACAGGTGTCGCGGGTTCGCGACCGTCAGACGGTCCACGACCTCGGCGATCACGACGGCTCGGACCGCTGCGTCGTCGGCCGACAATGTGCCGTCGCGAAGAGCAGCGGCGAGTTCTGCGGAGCTCGTGACGCCCAGGCCGGCCAGTCGCTGTCGACTCTCGGCGGCCTGGCTCTCACCCACCAGCAGTTGTCGTCGCACGGTCGCCAGCACATTGCCGGCCACGCGGGTGTGGAACCGAACCTGGGGTGACACCCCGGCGTCGGCCGCGACCTCGTCGGACAGAAAGCCCGACACCGATTCCAGCAGATCCGACATCGTCGGGGCGGTGTGCGGGTCCTCGGATCGCCGCTCCTGGTGGGTGACGGTGTCGTTCGGATCGATGACCCTCATCGGCGCGGTGATGCCGAGGGCCAGCAGGGCGTCGAATTCCTGTTCCGCGCTGCGTCGGCCGATCGCGGCCAGTTCCATGGATCGTTCGGCACCGTCGAGAAAGCGGTTGGCCTGTCGTGCACAGATGAGACCCCAGCGAACGGTGGCGTACAGCTCCCACCAACGCAGGGTCGTCTCACTCGGCCGCCATCCGGCGACCTCGGCGTAGGCGTCGAGCAGATCGGCGCGAGTTCCCATCCCGGCGACCGGTCGAGCGACCCCGAACCGCCACGCTTTGGCACAGAGCCAGCCCAGATCCTCCATCGGATCACCGAGGTGGGCGAGTTCCCAGTCCAGCACCGCCGAGATCCGGTCCGGGGTGATCAGCAGGTTGCCGAGCCGGAAGTCGCCGTGCACGACCGTGGTCGACCCCGGTTCGGGACGGTTCTCCTCGAGCCACTGCACGGCGACCACGAGGCCCGCCGGCGCCTGTGCGTACTCACGGGCGAACAAGGTTCGCAGGGCATCGATCGGGTCCCCGATCGATGCGAGACCCGTCGCCGACATCTCCATCGCGTGGATGCGGGCCAGGGTGTGACCGGCCTGTCGGGCGAACTGGTCCCGGATCTCCGCAAACGCCTCGTCGCGCAAAATCCGTCGGGGAATCGATTCACCGTCGATGAAGCTCATCACCGCGTACGGAAAGCCGAGCACACCGGATTCGCCGGCGGAGTCGCTGACGTCGATCACCTCGGGCACCGCCACACCCGCGTCCAACGCGGCATGGAGGACCGCGACCTCGGCGGCGAGTCCTCCTTCGCCCGGCTGTGCCGCCGGTGCCGCTCGTACGATCACCGATTCGTCGCCGGACTCGTCGCCGATGGTGACCGCATAGGTGGTCCGACTGGCCCCCGCCGGCAGGACACGGGCCTTTCGCACGGTGATGTCGCGGCCACGAATCGTACTCAGACGCCCCGCTATCCGATCGGCCACCTCGGCGGGATCGGTCGACGGCGCGATGTTCTTCTCGGTCACTCTGCCCCTCGTATCAGGTCTCGCGGAACGGTATCCGACGGTGCGAAGCTACCCGGCCAGCGACCGCCAGGTTGGCGGACGCGCAAAGTGCGACTCGGCGTCTCGCCCGGCATGGCCTCAGCTCGGGTCGTCGAGCCATGCCGCCCGCGACGATCCCTTCGGCACCAGAATGGTTCGGTACCGCCCCGGCGTAGCACTCATCTGCACCTGATCGGTCACACCCTGATAGTGGCCCAAAGGAGTTTCGGCGGTGAAGGTCTCGGGATCGAGATAGAGGTGGCGGTCGGCGTTGCCGGGCTGTCCGGCTGTGCCACGGGCGTACTCGAGATCGAAAATACCCATGCCGATGATCCACAATGCGGCGCGGGTCAGCGATACATGTACCTGGTAGCTGCCGCCGTCGTGGGCGCGGCGGGCCAGCGCCTCGGCGATACCTGCGGCCATCAACCAGGACACGATGTAGTCGTTGACGACCATGATCGGCGGCAGAACGGGCTTGTCGCCCCCACCTTCGAGCAACATCATGCCCGCGAGGCTGCCCGCGGTCTGGTCGAAGCCGACCCAGGACGACCACGGGCCCGATTCGCCGTTGAGCGAGGCGGTCGCGTAGACGATGCCCGGGCGGGCCTGTGCGGCGTCGGCGGGCGAGAGTCCGATCTCCGCGAGGTATCCGGGTCGCCTGTTCGCGTAGAACACATCGGCGCCGGCCAGCAGACGCTGGATGTGTTGTGGCCCATCACCGCGATAGGGATCAAGTGTCGTCGAGCGGACACCGACGTTCCCGCTGACATAGGTGGCATCGTGTTCGAGCTCGTTGGGCCGCCACACGTTGAGGACATCGGCGCCGTGCAATGCCAGCGCACGACCGACACCCGCCCCGGCGATCACGTGGCCCATACCGAGTGCGCGAATCCCGTCGAGGGGTTGGTCGCCCGATCTCGGCAGCGGAACAGGTTCGCTGTCAGCGATCTTGGTGATCTCGATCAGGGGCATGTCGCCGAAGACGTCGCGGAAATGTGGCTCGTCGAGTACCTCGGGCACGGTGCGCAGCATCGGCATCACCACGCCGGCTTCGGCGCCGGCGGCCTCGAGTTCGCGTCCCTTCCAGGTGGCGATCGCTTTCGCCACGACCGCGCCGTCGTCGGGTACACCGAGCAGTTTCTGGGCGCCGACCTTGATCTTCGGGTATGGATTGAGCGGCATGATCCAACGATCATCGCCGGTCGGGTAGAAACGGAAACCCAACGCGTTCGACGGGTTCGACGGTGTTCCGGCGGGATAGCCGTTGACCAGCTCCCACTTGCGGTCGTAGAACGGGCACAGCCGATGCGGCGCGCTGCGCAGATCCACCCTGATGTCCTGGCCCTCACCGCCGCGCAGGCGCCAGAGTTTCGCTAGCGCAGCCGATTTCGCCGCGAGCGCGATTGCTGCCGCTCCACCGAGACGAAGCGTACTGGGTACCACGGGATCGGCCCCGAGGAAGTCGATCGCGCCGCCGGTATCCGCGGCGCTCATCCCTATCCCGGTCAGCACCTCGTCGAGTTCAGCGGACGGATCGAAGTCGGCGCCGGTGGCCGGGTTCTCGTAGGCGGTCCGCAGACGATCGGCCAATGCGCTCACAGGGCATCCTCCAACGACGGATCGACCGCATTGGCGAGGAGATCGTCGGGGATGAGCACCTGCCGGGAGCGCAGATACTCCCCGACCGCTTTACCGACCTGGTCGACCCTGGTGTTCGAGGAACCACCGGTACCGAGCAGGCCACGGAGAACGAAGTGTACCGACTGCAACTCGGGGAACTCGTGGCGTACGACGTCGAGGTCCTTCGCTTCCGGGATCAGCCTGCGGATCTCGTCGCTGGTGAGGAACCGTTTGAGCCACAACCACACCCGCGGATCACGCGTCCATATCCCGACGTTGCTGTTGCCGCCCTTGTCGCCACTGCGCGCATGGACGAGGGTGCCGAGCGGAAGGCGGGTCACCCGCTCCGAGAGCGGGGCCTCCGAGGGTTCCGGGTGAAGGGGTTGCCCGACGATCTCCGTCTGCTCGGGCGCGTCCACCTCGATGACGCGACCGTCGTCGAGTACGGCGCGGTGATCGAGCGCGGCCATCGGGAGCAAGCCCGGCCAGTAGTCCACTCGTGGTCGCGGCTTCGATTGCAGACCGGCCGCGCCGTCGTGGAAATAGCCGGGAATGCCTTGCAGATAGAGGCTCCCGAGACGTCTGCCGAGGTCTGCCTGCGAAAGGAGATCCGCGGTGTCCGCCGTGGCCATCACCCGCAGCGCGACAGTCGCCGACCACTGGGACTCGGGATCGTCGGCGGCCGTCCCGATCGGGGTGAACTCCACTGCAACACCGGAAGGAAGGTCGAGCGTGACCTGATCGCGGATGAGTGCGATCTTCTCGTCGACGTGCGGGGACGTGACGAACACGGTGTTGACGACTGTGAAACCGACCGGACCGAAGATCGCGACCTTGGTCGTCGGGGGTGGTGGCGATCCGGTCGTGCCGCTCACCTCGACCCGATCCGCCCCGACCTCCGTCACCCGAACGTGGTCCAGGTGTGCGGTGACGTCGGGATTAAGGTAGACGGGCCCCTGGATCTCGTACATGATCTGTGCGGTCACGGTGTCTTCGGTGACCGCACCGCCATCGCGCGTGTGTTTGGTGATCACGCATGTTCCGTCGGAGGCGATCTCGGCGATGGGGAACCCCGGAACGGTGCGGTGCGGGATGTCGAGGAACCCGGAGAAGTTGCCGCCTACCGCGTGCGCACCACACTCGATGATGTGCCCGGCGAGCACCGCGCCGGCGAGCGCATCCCAGTCGTCGGCGGACCAGTCGTGCCACCAGGCCGCTGGTCCAACGGTCAGGGAGGCATCGGTGACACGCCCGCAGACCACGATGTCGGCCCCGTCGGCCAGCGCCGCGGCGACGCCCCAGCCACCGAGATAGGCATTGGCGGCGAACGGTGTGGCCACCCACTCGCTCAACGGTGCGCCGCCGTCGAGATTGTCGAATCGGTGTCCCTGCCCGGCCAACCGTGTCAGATCGGACAGGATGTTGTCGCCTTCGATGTGGGCGATCCGCAGATCGGCCCCCGCCGCTGCCGCCTCCTCGCGGAGGGTCGCGGCGAGCGCGGCCGGATGGAATCCGCCCGCATTGGTGACCACCTTGATTCCGCGGGCGGCGATCGTGGACAGGTGGGGCCGTATCTGGTCGACGAAATAGTCGACGTAGCCACGGTCTGGATTGCGTTGGTAGGCCGCCGACAAGGCCGCCAGCGTGATCTCGGCGAGGTAGTCACCGATCATCACGTCGAACGGGTCACCCGCCATCGCCTCGTCGATCGCCGTGCGGCGGTCCCCGAGGTACCCGGAGAAGTTCGCGATCTTTATCGGCTCGCGCGACATGCGCCACCTCCTTGTCCACACCACTGTGATCTCGCTTCCCAGGCTATGGGCGTGTCGTCGGCGTCACCAGAATCAATTCGAGCAGGGCCAGATGACCGCATCGGTCGTGGCGTGGATCGGGTCGTTAGGGTAGGCGGTGTGGACCTGATCCATCTGCGGTACTTCGTCGCCGTTGCCGAGGAGCGGAGCTTCACGAAGGCCGCGGCTCGGCTGCACATGGCGGCATCGCCGCTGAGCCGACGCATCAAGGATCTGGAACGTGAGTTCGGCGCCTCCCTGTTCGTACGGGCGCATCACCGGATCGACCTCACCGAGGCAGGCGCGGCGTTGCTGCCGCGGGCGATCGACATCCTGGATCGCACGGACGCGCTGACCGTCGTCGTCCGCGACGCCGACACACGGTCGGCTCGCCAGGCGGTCATCGGGATCGCTCCCGAGGTGTCGGCGACAGTGCGGGACACCTTTCTGGCAGACCTCGCCCACGCCCATCCCGACATCAGACCCCAACTCGTCCCGGCCAGTTCCGAGCCGCTGCTCCGCGACGTGCGCGCCGGCCAGATCGACCTCGCTCTGGTCCACGGGCCGGCAGGCGGATCCGGTATCCGCAGTACATTTCTCGAACGACAGCCCGTCGGGGTCGCGGTGGGCACGGATGCCGTCGCCGGAGACGCCGAATCGATCGCATTGGCGGACCTGGCCGACATACCGTTCGCATCCATCAATCACGACGCCGCGCCGGAGATCTACCGAAATCTGGACGAACTGCTCAATCGCCACGGTATCCGCAAGCGGATCACTTTGACCGGCGACAATTTCATCGGACTGGCACACCTCGTCGCGACAGGGCAGGCGTTCACCCTGGTCGGCCTCCACGACGGGATGGCCAACCGACTGTTTCACGGCGAGGCGGTGCGCATCCTGCCCATCGAGGGGATGCGCACCAGTATCTCGACCGTTGCCGCGTGGCGAGCCAACCGGGAGGAATCGGAGCTTCTCGTCGCGGACCTGGTCGAGACCGTGAGCGGGATGATCCTCGAAGGGGGCCGCGGGACCAGCCCTTCGTGACGCTCGCCAGCTCGCTCCTCAGGGAGCGGGTGAAGCTCGCCAGCTCGCTCCTCAGGGAGCGGGGGGTGTCTCGCGGGCTGCGTTACCACCCGCTCCCTGAGGAGCCTCCGAGCCCGCGAGGATGCGTCACGAAGGGCGGCCCTCCCGAGGCGACTCTCGCGACCTGCGTTACCACCCACTCCCTGAGGAGCCTCCGAGCCTGCGAGGATGCGTCACGAAGGGCGGCCCTCCCGAGGCGACTCTCGCGACCTGCGTTACCACCCGCTCCCTGAGGAGCCTCCGAGCCCGCGAGGATGCGTCACGAAGGGCGGCCGTCAGTCACGCTGTCGTGCGTCGGCGCAGGTCAATCGGGAGCCCGTCCGCCGGGGTCGGCCCGGTCCCGTAGGTGAGATCGAGACGATAGTCGGCGGGCACCGACCACTCGAACTGCTGCAGCATCTGGTGCATGATCGCCTTGACCTCCATGCCACCGAAATAGAGGCCGATGCACTTGTGTGCGCCGCCGCCGAACGGCGCCCAGGCGAAACGGTGCACCTTGTCCTCTTTGCGCTCCGGAGAGAATCGCTCGGGATCCCAGTGGGTCGGGTTCGGCCACCATTCCTCCCGAAGCATCGATGCCCACGGGTGGATCGAGATCAAGGTGCCCTTCGGCACGTAGTGACCGAGGATGTCGGTGTCGGCGATGGTCTTTCGGAACAACATGCCGACCGGCGCATTGATGCGGAGGGTTTCCTTGAACGCGAGGTCCAGGCTCGGCAGCTTGTCCAGGTCGTCATAGTCGATGGTCGGCTTGCCCAGTGCCAGTGATTCGTCGCGGAGACGTTCCTGCCACTCCGGATATCGGCCGAGGAAGTAGGTCAGCATCGACAGCGCGATGGTGCTGGTGTCGTGAGCGGCCATCATCACGAAGATCATGTGATTGACCACGTCTTCGTCGCTGAAGGTGTTGCCGTCCTCGTCTTCGCTGTGGCAGAGGACGCTGAACAGGTCGTCGCCGTCGCCGGCGCGTCGGGAGCCGATCTCGGATCGGAAGTATTTCTGCAGCGCCTCACGGCCACGCAGCCCGCGCGCCCACGTCCAGTCCCGGACATCGGCGCGAACCAGCGCCTGGCCGCCGCGAACGGCCGCCTCGAAGGCGCTCTCGAGGTCATGGGCCTCGGACTCGTTGAGCGACGCGCCGACGAATACCTCGGTGGCCAGCGACAGGGTCAGGTCCTTGGTCCGCGAGTACATCGGAAAGCCGCTGCCGACATTCCAATTGGACAGCGTCTTCGCGATGTGTGGGGTCATCATGTCGAGATACCCGTTGAGGCGGGGACGTGTGAATGCCTGTTGCAGAATCCGTCGATGATGCATGTGCTCGTCGAAATCCAACAGCATGATGCCGCGCCGGAAGAACGGTCCGATCATGGGTTCCCAGCCCTCTTCGCTGGAGAATGCCTTTTCGCGGTTCATCCAGGCGCACTCGATCGCATCCGGCCCGATCAGGGTGACGATGCTCATGTTCAGCGATCCCGACCATGACACCGGACCGAAGCGCTCGTAGCGAGCCATCGCACTGCCGAGCGGATCGGCGAGGGCTTCGAGGGTATTGCCCAGGATCGGCATGCCGGCATCGCCCATCACCGGTTTCAGTCCCGAACCGGCGGGCGGCTCGGCGAGGGGGCGAGGCTTGCTGGGATAGGCCTTGCTCAGCGTCCCCAGCCCGGCTTGCATCCTCTTCTTCGCGTTCATACCTGTGCTCCCCACACCCTTGCCGCACCTCAACGCGACGTCGCCGCGCGTTGGAACGAATACTTAGTTATGTTCCAACAGCGAGTCTACGACTCGCGGAGACGTACGTCACCCATATCCCGCGAACCGCGGGGAGCCGACCTCAGGCCCCGACATAGGCGGCGAGATGTTCGCCGGTCAGCGTCGAGCTGTCGGCGATGAGGGCGGATGGGGTGCCCTCGAACACGACTCGCCCACCGTCGTGGCCGGCGCCCGGTCCGAGGTCGATGATCCAGTCCGCATGGGCCATCACCGCCTGATGGTGCTCGATGACGATGACGGACTTGCCCGAGTCGACGAGGCGGTCGAGGAGTCCGAGCAGTTGTTCGACGTCGGCGAGATGGAGTCCGGTCGTCGGTTCGTCGAGGACGTAGATGTCGCCCTTGTCCCCCATCTGCGCGGCCAGCTTGAGTCGCTGACGTTCGCCACCCGACAATGTCGTCAGTGGCTGCCCGATCTTGAGATATCCGAGGCCGACGTCGCGCAGCCGCACCAGGATCTTGTGCGCGGCCGGAATCTTCCCGTCGCCCTCGCCGAAGAACCGCTCCGCCTCGGCGACCGACATCGACAGGACCTCACTGATGTCCTTGCCGCCGAAGGCGTAGTCGAGCACGTCGGCGGAGAACCGTTTCCCCTCGCAGACCTCGCAGGGCGTCGACACCCCCGCCATCATCGCGAGGTCCGAGTAGATGACGCCGGCGCCGTTGCAATTGGGGCATGCCCCATCGGAATTCGCGCTGAAAAGACCGGGTTTCACGCCGTTGGCCTTGGCGAAGGCCTTTCGAATCGGATCGAGCAGGCCGGTGTAGGTCGCCGGATTGCTCCGTCGCGAGCCCTTGATGGCGCCCTGGTCGATCGACACCACGTCGTCGCGCTTGGCCACCGACCCGTCTATCAGGGAGCTCTTGCCGGATCCGGCGACACCGGTCACGACGACGAGGACGCCCAGTGGGATGTCGACGTCCACGTCCTGAAGGTTGTGCGTCGACGCACCGCGGATCTGGAGCGCATCGTCGGATGCGCGGAACGACTGCTTGACCGACGCCCGGTCGTCGAGATGCTTACCGGTCAGAGTCGCACTCCCCCGCAGACCGTCGACCGTGCCCTCGAACACGATCTCGCCGCCGTCGCTACCGGCGTGTGGGCCGAGGTCGACGACATGGTCGGCGATCTCGATCACCTCCGGTTTGTGTTCGACCACCAACACCGTGTTGCCCTTGTCCCGCAATTGGATCAGCAGGTTGTTCATCCGCTCGATGTCGTGCGGGTGCAGGCCGATGCTCGGTTCATCGAAGACATAGGTGACGTCGGTCAGGGACGATCCGAGGTGGCGTATCAATTTGGTTCGCTGCGCCTCCCCACCGGACAACGTCCCGGCCGGCCGGTCCAGCGACAGGTACCCCAGACCGATGTCGACGAACGAGTCGAGTGTCTCACCCAACGTTGTCAGCAGAGGTCCGACCGACGGTTCGTCGAGGTCGCGCACCCAATCGGCCAGATCGCTGATCTGCATGGCGCAGAGGTCGGCGATGCTGCGACCCTTGATCTTCGACGACCGCGACTCCGCCGTGAGGCGGGTGCCATCGCAATCCGGGCAGGTCTGGAATGTGATGGCCCGATCGACGAAGGCGCGAATGTGCGGCTGCATCGCCTCCCGGTCCTTGGAGAGAAAGGTCTTCTTGATCTGCGGGATGAGTCCGAGATAGGTCAGGTTGACGCCGTCGACCTTGATCTTGGTTGCCTCTTTGTAGAGCAGATCGTTCAGTTGTCGTTTGGTGAACTTGTTGATTGGCTTGTCCGGGTCGAACCATCCACACCCGCGATAGATCCGGCCGTACCATCCCTCCATGCTGTAGCCCGGGATGGTGAGTGCCCCCTCGTTGAGCGACTTGGTGTCGTCGTACAGGGCGGTCAGGTCGAAGTCCGACACGGCACCGCGCCCCTCGCATCGTGGACACATCCCGCCGGTGATCGAGAAGCTGCGACGCTCCTTGACGGTGCGGCCCCCCTTCTCGATACTCACCGCCCCGGCACCGCTGACCGAGGCGACGTTGAAGGAGAACGCCTGGGGCGAACCGATATACGGTTTCCCCAGCCGGCTGAACAGGATACGCAGCATCGCATTCGCGTCGGTGGCGGTGCCGACCGTGGAACGCGGGTTGGCGCCCATGCGTTCCTGATCGACGATGATCGCAGTGGTCAGGCCCTCGAGCACGTCGACGTCGGGCCGACCGAGGTTGGGCATGAACCCCTGCACGAATGCGCTGTAGGTCTCGTTGATCATCCGCTGGGACTCGGCGGCGATGGTGCTGAAGACCAAGGAGCTCTTGCCCGATCCGGAGACGCCGGTGAAGACCGACAGGCGCCGCTTGGGGATCTCGAGGCTGATGTCCTTGAGGTTGTTCTCCCGCGCGCCGTGAACACGGATCAGATCGTGGCTGTCGGCGATCGGAACGTCAGGCGACGCGGCTTTCGCCGTCGGCTTCGCCTTCGTGGGGGTGCTCATCGTGTCTCCATCCTTTTCGTGCGGGCCGACCTGAACCCACCGCACCGTGCTGCCGTGTCGGACTCGTCGCTACCACTCTGCCGGACGCGTCGAGGTGTACACGTCCTTCTCGGAACTGGCACATGGGGTCGTCAATCGAGCCCGGTCAGTCGAGCTGATCGATGCGTAGGAGGTTGCCCGACGGATCCCGAAACGCACAGTCACGCACACCGTACGGCTGATCGGTGGGTTCCTGGAGGACTTCGGCGCCGCTGGCCTCGAGTCGTTCGAAGAGTCCGTCGAGATCGTCGGTGCCCAGGGTGAGCGCACCGTAGCTACCCTTGGCGATCAGGTCGAGAATTGTGCGGCGCTCGTCATCGGTGAGCCCCGGATCGACGGCCGGCGGATGCAGCACGATCGCTGTCTCGGGCTGATTCGGGGGGCCGACGGTGAGCCAGCGCATCCCCTCGTAGCCGACGTCCTTGCGAACCTCGAAGCCGAGAGTGTCCCGGTAGAAGGCAAGTGCGGCCTCCGGATCGGTCTGTGGCAGGAAGGCGTAGTGAATGGTGATGTTCATGTCGATCACGCTAGAGGTCATCGACCCGCAGGCGCTTCTCGATTCCTGATCGGTCTGGTGATCTGCTTGGCGAGACATGGCGGTATGCCGGCGGTCGCATCCGCCTCGTGCACCCGGTACTCGCTGGGTGGCATGCCGACGAGCTCGGCGAACCGGGTGCTGAAGGTACCCAGCGACGAGAACCCGACGGCGAAGCACACGTCGGTCACGCTGAGATCCCCACGCCGCAGCAGCGTCATCGCCCGTTCGATGCGTCGCGTCATCAGATAGGAGTATGGCGATTCCCCGTACACCCGGCGGAACTCGCGACTGAGATGGCCGGCCGACATGTGGGCCCCGCGTGCGAGCGATTCGACGTTGAGTGGTTGCGCGTACTCGCGATCGATCCGGTCACGCACGCGTCGCAGGCGCGCGAGGTCGCGGAGCCGTTGATCATCGTCTGGAGCGCTGGTCACAAGGAAATCGTGCCACGGCGCGTCGCGGGTTGACAGTTCTTCGCGCGGCTTTCTGTTCGACTGCGCGGGCCTGCAGAGTTCAGAAGGATTCCGGCCGAAGTGCAGCGAGCGTTAGTTGACATCAATGTAAAGTAGCGTCATCGCCATTGATCGGTCGAGGAGGATTGCGTGGGACGACTACCGGACATCACCGACCGCACGATGCGCTGGGCGTTCGACCGGGCCCTGACCCGAGCACCCGACGACGTGTCCCTCATCGGCGCGGACGCCCACTACACGGTCGCAGAGAGCCACGAGAGGTCCCTCGCGATCGCCGGGGGTCTGGCAGCCCTCGGCGTCCGCCATCAGGAGCCCGTCGCGATCCTGATGGACAACTCGGTGGACGCCGTACACGCATGGACCGGCACCTGCCTGGGCGGAGGTGCAGAGGTGCCCGTGAACACGGCCTACAAAGGCGAGTTCCTCACCCACATCCTCAACGATTCCGGTTCGCGGGTGCTGATCTGTGACGACGTCTATGTCGACCGGCTTGCTCGGATCGCATCCGATCTCACCGACCTTGAGACGTTGGTGATCCGCGGTGACATCGCCGCCGCGGATGGGCTCCGGGATCAGGTCCGCGTGGTGACCTTCGACGATCTGACGGCGCACACCCCGGCGGTGCCGATACACCTCGACGCCGACGACCTGATGGCCTACATGTACACATCGGGCACGACGGGCCGCTCCAAGGGCGTGCTCATCCCCCATGCGCAGGCCTACACCTATGCCTCGCGCGAGGACCAGGAGCGTCCCCGACGGGACGACCGCACGCTGGTCACCCTGCCGCTCTTTCACCTCGCGGGACAGTGGTACGGCGTCTACCAGTCGCTGATCCACACCATCCCCTGCGTCGTCGAGGCCGGCTTCTCGGTGTCGCGGTTCTGGACGACGGTGCGCGATCAGCAGATCACGTTCACGGTGATGCTGGGCGCGATGGCCGAACTCCTGCAACAGGTCGAACCGCAACCAGATGACGGCCATAACCCATTGGAGATCGCCGTCATGGCACCGCTGGCCAGCGACGTGGACGCGTTTCGGGCGCGGTTCTGGATCGATCTCGCCGCCGTGTACGGCATGAGCGAGATCGGCGCGGTGCTCAACGGTGCGCCCGACACGATCGTCGGCGGCGAATCAGGTTTCGCCCGAGACGAGTTCGAGCTCAAGCTGGTCGACGACCGAGGCCGGATGGTGCCGCCGGGAGCGGTCGGCGAGCTGTGGGTACGTCCCGCGGATCCGCGCCTGGTGATGCGCGGCTATCACAACCTGCCGGACAAGACCGCCGAGACCATCGTCGACGGATGGGTGCACACGGGCGACGCCTTCCGTACCGATGACGCGGGGCGTTATTACTTCTCGGATCGCATGAAGGACGCGCTCCGCCGTCGCGGAGAGAACATCTCGAGTTTCGAGGTGGAACGGGTCATCAATCAGCACCCCGACGTGTTCGAGAGCGCCGTGGTGGCGGTCCCGTCCGAGTTGAGCGAGGACGAGATCAAGGCGGTGGTGGTCGGGCGTGCCGGTAGATCACCCGATCCGGCGCAGCTCATCGAGTTCGTCCGGGAACGACTCCCCTACTTCATGGTTCCCCGATACATCGAGTTCACCGACGTGCTGCCCAAGACGCCGACTCAGAAGATCCAGAAGAAGCAACTGCGCGACACCGGCGTCGGCGCCGACACCTGGGACCGGGAAGCAGCCGGGATCATCATACGAAGGGGGAACTGATGAAGCTGCTGGTCGCCAATCGGGGCGAGATCGCGGTCCGTGTCATGGCGACCGCTGCAGCACTCGGGATCGACACCGTCGCGGTCCATCCGGCCGACGATGCCGAGTGCGCTCATGTAGGGATGGCCGACGAGTCGGTCGTGCTCGACGGAGCCGGTCCCGCCGCGTATCTCGACCTCGCCCAGATTGTCGCCGCGGCCATCGAGTGCGGCTGTGACATGCTCCACCCGGGCTATGGATTCCTGGCGGAGAATCCTGAGCTCGCCCGCGCGTGCGCGGACAACGGGATCGTCTTCGTCGGTCCCGCGGCGAAATCGCTGGAGCTGTTCGGGCACAAGACGTCTGCTCGCGCACACGCGACCGGTTGTGGGGTGCCGGTGCTGGAGGCCACCACTGCTCCGACCGACGTCGCGACCGCGCACGAATTCCTCGATTCGCTGGGCTCGGGCGGATCGGTGATGGTCAAGGCGGCCGCCGGTGGCGGTGGTCGTGGCATGCGAATCGTCACCGATCCCACCGATCTCGAGGCCGCGATGGCCCGGTGCGCATCGGAGGCCGCCGGCGCTTTCGGCGACGACTCGCTCTACCTGGAGCGGTACCTCAGCGATGCCCGCCACATCGAGGTCCAGGTCCTCGGGGACGGGTCGACCTCGGTGGTGCTCGGCGATCGGGACTGCTCGGTCCAGCGCAGACGGCAGAAGCTGATCGAGATCGCCCCGGCACCCGCACTCTCGACATCGCTGCGGCAACGGCTTCACGACGCCGCCGCGGCCCTGATGACCGACTACCGCGGACTCGCCACGGTCGAATTCCTCGTCACCGGTGACGAGTTCGTGTTCCTCGAGGTGAATCCCCGCATCCAGGTGGAACACACGGTCACCGAGGAGACCACCGGACTCGATCTCGTCGAGCTGGCGATCCGTGTGGCGCAGGGTGAGTCGCTCGCCTGCCTCGGCATCGACGGACCTCCGTCCCCTCGCGGAACCGCTGTCGAGACGCGCGTCAACGCCGAGCGGATCGGTGCCGACGGCACCGTCTCTCCCGGTTCCGGTGTGCTGACCCGTTTTGAGCCGCCCTCCGGCCGTGGCATTCGCGTCGACACCCACGGCTACACCGGATACACGGTGGGACCACGTTACGACTCGTTGCTGGCGAAGGTGATCGTGACCGGATCGGATCCGATTGCTGCGGTGCGCGGCGCTGCCCGCGCACTCGCCCGGTTCGACGTCGAACCGGTGCCGGTGAACGTCGACCTCCTGCGTTCACTACTGGCCCTCGACGACGTCGCGGCCGGCCGGATCGACACGGCGTACGTCGACCGCCACCTGGCCGATCTCGTTCCGCAGTCGGCGGAGAGCGACCTCGTAATCGGCGACGACCCCGCTCTCACTGACGATTCCGTTCCCGTCCCGACCCCCATCCGTGGCGTGATCGTCTCGATCCCGGTCGATGTCGGCGACGAGGTCCGGGCCGGCTCGGAACTCGTGGTCGTCGAATCGATGAAGATGGAACATGTCGTGTCCGCGCCGGCCACCGGCACGGTCGTCGCGCTGGCCGGTGCAGTGGGCGACACGGTCGACGAGGGCACCGCCGTAGTCTTCCTCGCGCAGTCGGCGGACACCTCGAGGGCCGACGGATCGGCCACACATGCCGACCCCGACCACATCCGACCCGACCTTGCCGAGGTCCTGGCTCGAATACGCCTCACCCGTGACGAAGGTCGTGCCGACGTCGTCGCCAAGCGGCACCTCAAGGGCCGGCTGACGGCCCGGGAAAGTGTGGCCGGGGTTCTGGACGCGGACAGCTTCGTCGAATACGGAGCGCTGACCATCGCGGCGCAACGTCAACGACGCGACGTCGACGATCTGATCACCCGCACTCCCGCGGACGGCCTCATCACCGGCACCGGCCGGGCGCATGGGATGCCCGTGGCGATCATGGCCTACGACTACACCGTGCTGGCCGGCACTCAGGGCCTGCACAACCATCGAAAGACCGACCGGCTCTTCGAACTCGCCCGACGGGAACAACTCCCGGTGGTGATCTTCGCTGAGGGCGGCGGCGGCCGGCCGGGAGATACGGACACCTCCGCAGTTGCCCAGCTGGATGTCACGACTTTCCGCTTGTTGGCCGAGATCTCTTGTCACGTACCAACACTCGCGATTGTTGCGGGCTACTGTTTTGCGGGCAACGCCGCCCTGGCCGGTACCTGTGACACCATCATCGCCACCGAGGGGTCGAGTCTCGGGATGGGTGGTCCCGCGATGATCGAGGGCGGCGGACTCGGACGCGTCGCGCCGGGAGATGTGGGGCCGATGGACGTCCAGGTGGCCAACGGTGTGGTGGACCATTTGGTGGCGGACGATGTCACTGCGGTCGCCGACGCCCGGCGATATCTGGACTTTCTCGCCATCCCTTGTCGTTCTGTGGACGATGGGCAGGATCAGCGACGACTCCGACACCTCGTGCCGGAGAACCGACTTCGTGCCTATCCCGTGCGTCCGATCATCGAGGTGCTGTGCGACACGGACTCGGTGTTCGAGCTTCGCGCGGGCTTCGGAATCGGAGTGGTCACCGCATTGGCCCGCATCGACGGCCGCTCCGTCGGGATCATCGCCAACAATCCCGCCCATCTCGGCGGCGCGATCGACGGCGACGCCGCCGACAAGGCCGTCGGATTCCTCGAGTTGTGCGGATCCCGCGGACTCCCCGTCGTCTCTTTGTGTGATACACCGGGATTCATGGTCGGCCCAGATGCCGAACGGACCGCCACGGTGCGCCGGTTCAGCGCGATGTTCCGTGCGGGTGCGACGCTGGCCACGCCCATGGTGATGGTCGTGCTGCGTAAGGCGTACGGCCTGGGCGCGATGGCGATGGCCGGCGGCGATCTCCACGCACCTCTGGTCACCGTGTCCTGGCCGACCGGAGAGTTCGGCGGCATGGGACTCGAGGGAGCCGTGCGCCTGGGCTACCGCGATCAGCTCGACGCCATTGCCGACCCCACAGCGCGGCAGGCGCGCTACGCCGAGTTGGTGGCCCAGCACTACGAACGCGGCAAGGCACTCAACGTGGCCAGCGTCTTCGAGATCGACGCGGTCATCGACCCGGCCGAGACCCGGGCCTGGATCGGCCGTGCCTTTGATCACCGGGGTTCATGACGTGACGCCCGAAGCAGGGGTGTGCCGGTGAACGCGATCGGCCCGCGCAGTCTGCCGGTCGAGGACAAGCGAGTTCTGCTCCTCGACTGCGCCGAACGGGTCTTCTGCCGTGAGGGGTACGCCGGCACCACGATCGCGGGTATCGCCGGCGAAGCGGGCGTCACCCGGCCAACCGTGTACGCCTACTTCCCCTCGAAGGACGACGTGTTCATGGCACTGGCCGCGCGCGTGCGCGAGGAGCTGCTGGAGCTCCAGGAACAAGCGGACGTCTCGTCGGCCGGCGAGACCATACGGAGCACGCTGACCGCCTACCTCGCCGCGTACACGCGCCATCGTGGCATGCTCACCGTGATCGAGCACCAGGCATTGTCCGACCCCGGCATCCGGCAGCTGCACCACGAGATCCATGCACGCTCTCATCGACGCCACGTCCGTTTCATCGAACGGCTGGCCGAGGACGGTAGTGCTGCGCCCGCTGCGTCTGCCGACCTGATCGCCGATGCTATCACCGGTGTCGTCATGCGCTATTCCGACACCGCGTCCGAGAGTCCCGCCCGCCTTCCTGAACTGACCGAAGCGCTCATCGACCTGTACCGCGCGATGGTCGGTGTGGGCGGCACGTGATCAGGGACGCCAATCTCGTTGTGCCAGAACACTGATGTCGTCGACGACGAGTGTCGCGCCGGCGTCCCGGAGTTCTGCTTCCGAGAAGCCGCCGGTGAGTACGGCCACGCAGTCCGCCGATTGCCGCAGCGCTGAGCTCACATCCCAGACCGTGTCACCCACCAGGACCGCGCGCCGCCCGCCTACCTGCTCGAGTGCGGTCTGGAGGATGTCGGGATGAGGTTTCGACCGGTCCGCGTCCTCGGCCGAGGTGACCGCCGCGAAGTCGTCGCGCGTCATCTCGAGGAGGTCCAGAGCCGCGTCGGTGAACTCGCTCGCCCCCGACGAGGCCAGCGCCACCTTCAGCCCGGTGTGGGACAGGGCGTCGACCAGTTGCCGGACCCCCGGAAACGGGCGGACCTCGGGAAGAACCTCACGGTATCGATTCGCCCACTCCGATCGCAGTTCGTCGCCCAGTCGTTCCTCGATGGCATCACCGCACACATGCGCCACCAACAGGTCGCCGCCCATCCCGACGGTGCGATGGACCTTCCACCACGCCGGTATCAGATCGTGCCGGGCGAACGCACGCATCCACGCCAAGGTGTGCAGATAGGTCGAATCGATGAGGGTACCGTCGACATCGAGCAGCACGGTGTCCACCGACGAGGCCGTGTTGATCGGTGAAGCAGAGTCCGAGCCCATGTCATCGCCTCCAGGTTCGGCCGCCGGTCGAGTGCATCATGTCCAGCATTGCAGCAGATCCCGTTTCTGCACGTGGGAGAAGTGAGCGCACCATGACAACACGATTCGGCTACACCCTGATGACCGAGCAGGCCGGCCCGAAGGATCTCGTACGGTTCGCGGTCGCGGCCGAAGATGTCGGCTTCGACTTCGAGGTGTGCAGCGACCACTATTTCCCGTGGCTCTCGTCGCAAGGTCACGCCCCCTACGCCTGGAGTGTGCTCGGCGCGGTGGCGCATGCGACCGAGCGAGTGGGGCTGATGACGTACGTGACCTGCCCGACGATCAGGTATCACCCCGCCGTCATCGCCCAGAAGGCAGCCACCCTGCAACTCCTCGCCGACGGGCGATTCATTCTCGGACTCGGCAGCGGCGAGAACCTCAACGAGCATGTCGTAGGAACCGGCTGGCCGTCGGTGGCAGATCGGCAGGCCATGCTCGACGAGGCGATTCAGATCATCCGCGCGCTGCACGATGGCGGGCTCGTCGACTTCCGAGGTGAGTACTTCCAGGTCGACTCGGCTCGCATCTGGGATCTGCCCGACGACGGTGTGCCGATCGGCGCGGCGATCGCCGGTGGGCGCGGCATCGACGAGTTCGCCTCGTCGGTCGATCACCTCATCGCGGTCGAACCGGACAGCGAATTGATCGATCGCTGGAACCGGCACAGCGCCACCGGTACTGTCGGCCGCGACTCCCGGGCCATCGGGCAGATCCCGATCTGTTGGGATCCGGACAAGGAAGCCGCGGTGGCCCGAGCCCACGACCAGTTCCGCTGGTTCGGTGGCGGTTGGGACGTCAACGCCGATCTCCGGACCACCGCCGGTTTCGCCGCGGCGACGCAGTACGTACGCCCCGACGACGTCGCTGGGTCGATCGCCTGCGGTCCGGACCTCGATGCGATCGTCGATACGGTACGCCCGTACTGGGAAGCGGGCTTCACCGATATCGCCCTCGTTCAGATCGGCGGCGAGACGCAGGATGAGTTCCTCGCAGATGCCGCACAGCCGCTACTGGAGCGACTCCGCGCCGCAGCGCCTGCCTGACATCCGCGGCACCCAACAGATGCGTTGTGTACGAACATGTCTCGACGGGCAGTTCGGGGTTCGTCGACAGAAACGCGACGGCGCTTCGAGCCAGGAGCGTAGGATCAGCGGCGTACCTGAAACAGCCCGGGTATTTCTATGCCCATGACGGATTGACCTTCTCGGAGGCGATATGTCCGACAGCAATTCCATGTACACGACCCGTGACTCGGGAGCACCGGCAGGCAGCGATGAGCACTCGTTGACCGTGGGTGCGGGTGGGCCGATCGTCCTGCACGATCACTACCTGATCGAGCAGATGGCCCAGTTCAACCGGGAACGCATCCCCGAGCGGCAGCCGCACGCCAAGGGCAGCGGTGCCTTCGGCACCTTCGAGACCACCGCGGACGTCTCCGCCTACACGTGTGCCGGCTTGTTCCAGCCCGGGGTGAAAACCGAGATGATGGCACGCTTCTCCACGGTCGCCGGCGAGCGGGGCAGCCCCGACACCTGGCGCGATCCACGCGGATTCGCACTGAAGTTCTACACTTCCGAGGGCATTTACGACATGGTCGGCAACAACACGCCGATCTTCTTCATCAAGGACCCGATGAAGTTCCAGCACTTCATCCGGTCGCAGAAGCGTCGCGCCGACAACAATCTGCGCGACCACGACATGCAGTGGGACTTCTGGACGTTGTCGCCCGAATCGGCCCACCAGGTGACGTGGTTGATGGGTGATCGCGGGATTCCCAAGACCTGGCGACACATGAACGGTTATTCGTCGCACACCTACCTGTGGGTGAACTCCGAAGGCGTCAAACACTGGGTGAAATACCACTTCATCACAGATCAGGGCGTGGAGTTCTTCACGCAACACGAGGGTGACCAGATGGCTGCCGCCGACACCGACTTCCACACCCGCGACCTGTTCGAATCGATCGCCGGCGGCGATCATCCGAGCTGGACGCTCAAGGTGCAGCTGATGCCGTACGACGACGCGACGAAGTACCGGTTCAATCCGTTCGATCTGACCAAGGTGTGGCCGCACGGCGACTACCCGCTGCACGAGGTCGGCCGGATGACGCTGCACACCAATCCGACCGACAACCATGCCCAGATCGAGCAGGCGGCCTTCGAACCCAACAACGTGGTCCCCGGCATCGGGTTCAGCCCAGATCGCATGTTGCTCGGACGGGTGTTCTCCTATTCCGACGCCCATCGTGCACGACTCGGCGGAAACTACAAGCAGATCCCTGTGAACGCTCCGCGCAACGAGGTGCACAGCTATTCGAAGGACGGCGCGATGCGGATCACTCCGGTGACCGATCCCGTGTATGCGCCGAATTCGAAGGGCGGACCGTCAGCCGTGTATCCGGGGCAGGCCGAGCCGCAGTGGGCCGCCGATGGCGAGATTGTCCGCAGCGCCTACGTCGATCATCCGGAAGACGACGACTGGGGCCAGGCCGGGACGATGGTTCGTGAGGTCCTCGACGACGACGCACGCACACGGTTGGTCGACAACGTGGTGGGTCACCTCCTGAACGGAGTCAGCGAACCCGTCCTCGCCCGCGCCTACGAGTACTGGACCCGTATCGACCCTGACATCGGCGCCGGGATCAAGGCGGGCGTCACCGAGAAGAAGGACGAGCCCGACCCAAAGGTCGACGAGCAGGGCAATCCAGCCAGGAGTTCGATGCAGGCCAAGGTCTGATCGTCGTCGCGGCCGACCACTCGTTCTCTGAGGACGTCCGGAGCGCCAGCGGAGGACCGTCACGAAGGGCGCCCTTCGTGACGCATCGCTCGTCCCTCGCGAGGCTCCTCAGGGACCGAATGGTGACGCATCGCTCGTACCTCGCGAGGCTCCTCAGGGACCGGTGGTGACGGTGGCGAGCGCGCGATCGCGTGCCATCACGTGGCCGCGAGCGTCCATCGCGGGCCCACCACCCGATCCCTGAGGAGGTCCGGAGCGCCAGCGGAGGACCGTCACGAAGGGCGCCCTTCGTGACGCATCGCTCGTACCTCGCGAGGCTCCTCAGGGACCGAATGGTGACGGTTGCGAGCGCGCGCTTGCGTACCATCACGTGGCCGCGAGCGGCCATCGCGGGCCCACCACCCGATCCCTGAGGACGTCCGGAGCGCCAGCGGAGGACCGTCACGAAGGGCGCCCTTCGTGACGCATCGCTCGTACCTCGCGACGCTCCTCAGGGACCGGTTGGTGACGCATCGCTCCTACCTCGCGACGCTCCTCAGGGACCGAACGGTGGCGGACCCGGCAATCCCCAGGAGTCAGGGCGCGGGGGTGTCGCACGTCAACGCGGCCATGACCTGATGTGTCTTGGTGTCGATGCGGTCTTCGTCGATGCGGAGTCCTCGCCGGGTCAGCGCTGTCTCGAACGCCTCTTGCCGGGCGAGGGCCCGCGCTTCGAGGCGTTCGACTGTTTCGCCGGGGCGCGGCCAGACCCGGGTCGACAGTTCGAGGAGGTCGACGTCTCGCACGGTCCAGCGTTCGACGTGGACCGAGCACTGATCGATTGTGATCACCGGCCATGTCGTCGAGGCGACCGGCCCGAGCGTCATGAGGTGATCGATCGGCACGCCAACCGTCGTGCACGCGACCACGAACTGACGTTGAGAAGCGTCGAGCACGTGAGCCGGATCCATGCCCGTCTCCACTGCCGCCGCGACCGATCCCGGTGCGCGATTGCTGATCGCGGACGACGACATCACCTGCCGCGAACCACACCAGTCCTGCTCGAGACGGTAGGTGAAGTCGGGTTCCTCGAACGGTGCGGTCCAGCGCCCGACGAGTTGTTCGGTGACGCATGGGCGCAGCTGGACCGTCACGTCGTCGCGGTCACCGCTTCGTAGCCGTATCGCCAGATGGCTGGCGAGCAGGGGCAGCGGATCGTCTGTCACGGCCACTCGCGCCTCGGCGAACCAGATCTCCCGAGCGATCGGTTGGATGGTCGCGCAACCCAGGACGTCGAGGACGTCGGTCACAGCCGGCCGGTCGAGGTTGACCTTGATCTTGATGGGTGGGATCACCGTGTCGGCCCCTTTCTGAACTTTGCTCACTCCGACGGCGACCGGTGCACTGTCTCGACCCCGGGCGCCGCAGGCTCAGCTTCATCGTCTCTGCCGCGCACGGACCTGACGCGAGTACGCCGCTACCTCAGTCGTACGACCCCCCTCGCACGCCGATCGAGTAGAACGAGTAGTCGACTACTCATCCCAAGCAACTCCCAACCGGACATACTGGTGATTGCGGCGAACAGGGGTCGGGATGACGCCGGGGCCGTGCATCACTCTCCAGAGGCACTCTCGGAGGTCGCCATGCTCGGGAAGCACACGCCAACGGGCGGAAACGCTGGTGTGGGGTCGGAATGTCAAACCACCACGGTCGACACGCGCGGGTCCGTGACCAGGTATCTCGCCGCTACCGCGGAACGGATTGACCATTCGGTGGGTTGGGCCCGCCTCTGGACACCCGCAGGGTTGGCGGTTCTGGTTGGTCTTCGTAGCCAGTTGCGTGCCCACAACCTGGTGGACACCGGTCGTCCGGGCGCACTTCTGCCTCCCGGCGAGCGAGATGACCATCGCGCACGAACGATCGACGGCACGTACAACAACCTGCAATCACCCCGAGTGGGTGCCAGCGGCAGCCTCTTCGGCCGCAACATACCGGCCGAGCAGACGTTTCCCGAGCCGCCGGATCAAATCCTCGAGCCCAACCCGCGGTTGATCAGTCGGCGTCTCCTGGCACGAGACCATTTTCGACCGGCCACCACGCTCAATCTGCTCGCCGCGGCCTGGATTCAGTTCGAGGTGCACGACTGGTTCAGTCATGCCCCCTCAGACGCTGATTGGACCATCGACCTCTCCCCCGACGACAACTGGTCCCACGGAGCGATGACGTTCGCACGGACCGCCCCGGCCCCATCGTCCGCCCGTGGTGCACCGCCCACTTTCGCCACCACGGTCTCACACTGGTGGGATGGCTCCCAGATCTACGGCGAGACAAAGGAATATGCGAAAGCGATCCGGACCCGCAAAGGTGGCAAGATTAGGCTCGATGATGACGGACTCCCGCCCGCCGACACCGAGCGTCTGCTCGACCCCGAGGGGCAGGCCGCGAACTTCTGGGTCGGCCTGGCGTTGCTGCACTCGTTGTTCCTGCGCGAGCACAACGCGATCTGCGATCGTCTGGCCGCGGCGTACCCGCATCTGAAGTCCGACGACCAGCGACTCTATGACACCGCGCGACTGATCAACTCCGCCCTGATGGCAAAGATCCACACCATCGACTGGACCCCCGCGGTCATCGCCCACCCCACCACCGTGGCCGCGATGCGCGGCAACTGGTTCGGTCTCCTGGGCGAGCGGATCCGGCGTCGGTACGGGCGGGTCACCGACAACGAGGTCCTGTGCGGTATCCCCGGATCGCCGACCGAGGACAGCGGCGTGCCGTTCTCGCTCACCGAGGAGTTCGTGGCCGTCTACCGGATGCACCCACTGATTCCCGACGATGTCGAGATCCGCACGCTGGGTGGCAACGCGGTGTGCCCTGACACGCTTGTCAACAAATACGCGATGGCCGACATGCTCGCCGGCGACGTGCGCACCCGCCTTCGGGAAAGGTCACGGCCGGACCTGCTGTATTCGTTCGGGCGTGCCAATCCGGGTGAGTTGACGCTGCACAACTTTCCGCTCTCGATGCAGAACCTGCCGCGTCCCGACGGCCGGACGCTCGACCTCGGCACCGTCGACATCATGCGTATCCGTGAGCGGGGTGTCCCTCGGTACAACGAGTTCCGCAATTTGCTGCGTTTGCCGCGGGTCAAGACGTTCGATGAGATGACCGACAACCCGGGATGGGCCTGCGAACTCGAGCAGGTTTATCGCGACGTCGACAAGGTGGACCTCATGATCGGCCTACTCGCCGAACCGAAGCCACCCGGGTTCGGCTTCAGCGACACCGCATTCCGGATCTTCGTGCTGATGGCCTCGCGCAGGCTGTCCTGCGACCGCTTCTTCACCACCGATTTCCGCCCGGAGGTCTACACCGAAATGGGGATGGCGTGGGTGCGGGACAACTCGATGAGGTCGGTCCTGCTGCGTCATCACCCAACGCTGGCGCCGGCATTGGCCGGCGTCAGCAATCCGTTTGCGCCCTGGAACATTCCGACACGACCCGAGAAGGACTCATCACGATGACCGACGTCGCGACACCGTCCCTCACCTACCTCGAATTCGGCGAGGACATCGAAGAGCCTCGCGCCGACGAAGCAGCCGACATCGACAAGATCGTCAGCGCCCTGCGCGGCAACAACGAACGCGCCTATCGCAAACTCAAGCGTGGCATTCGTGATGCCCACGCCAAGAGTCACGGCATCCTGCGGGGCGAACTCGAGGTCCACGCCGGATTGGCACCAGAACTGGCACAGGGGTTGTTCGCCGCACCTCGCACGTACCCGGTCATCGCCCGGTTGTCGAGCACCTCCGGTGCGATCCGCAGCGATCAGTTACGCGGTGTCCGCGGACTGGGTATCAAAGTCATCGGGGTCGATGCCAAGGCCATCGGGGTCGACGGCACGCGGGCGCTGACGGACGACACCGCGAACACCCAGGACTTCATCATGGTGACCCACCGCGAGTTCCTGTTCGCCGACGCGCACGCCTACAGCGGACGAGGGATGTTGTTCGCCAAGGCGCTCGCACGCCTGTCCGACCCCGCAATCAAGGTGGGCAGCGAGTTGCTCGGTTCCCTGGACACGCGCGTCCTCAAGCCGGTCGGCAAAGGGCTACCGGAGAGCCTCAGGGTGTTCATCAGCCCCAACACCCACATCCTCGGCGACACCTTTCACACCTCGGCGCCTTTGCGGTACGGCAAATACATCGTCAAGATGCGCCTGGTACCCGCCTCACCCGAGGTGCGTGCCCTTGCCGGGCTCCGAGTCCCCGACAGCACCGGCATCAACGCGTTCCAGGATATGGTGATCGACTTCTTCGCTTGTCACAGTGCGGAATACGCATTGCAGGTCCAGCTGTGTACTGACCGGGTGGCTATGCCGATCGAGGACGCGACCAAGCGATGGGACGACACGGTGTCCCCGTACCGAACCGTCGCGACCATCCGGTACCCGAAGCAGGATCCGTACACACCGGAACGACGCGCCTTCGGCGACGACGTCCTGTCCTTCAACTCCTGGCGGGGCCTCGACCTCCATCGCCCGCTCGGGTCCATCAACCGCCTCAAGAAGAAAGTGTATGAGGCGTCGAGTCAGTACCGTCACCAGGTGAACAATGCACCCGTCCTGGAGCCGTCGGATTCGTCGCAGCTGCCGCCATGACCACGACACGACCGTTACGACTGCGCGGCACGACGCCCGGCACCGTCGATGCCCATCCCGCCACGCCGCGTTCCCGCAGCCCGCGACTGCGCCCGGCTCTATACTCGGGACGTATGGATGGCCGTTGGCAATTGCTCGGCCGGCCGACCGAGCATGACGCGATTCGTTCGGCACTGACGAGCGAGGCCTGCGGTGTCGTGCTCGTCGGTTCCGCCGGCGTCGGCAAGACAACCTTGGCGCGTACGGTCACCGCATCCCTCGACGCCGCCGTCCACTGGGCCGCGTGCACCGAGTCGTCGCGGGCAATCCCGCTCGGCGCCTTCGCTCCCTGGGTTCAGCTGTCCCCCAGCTCCTCGCGTGACCCGATCGGCGCGCTCGTCTCGGCCCGCGAAGCCCTGGTGGCCGAGCACGACACCGTCATCGGTGTCGATGATGCGCATCTCCTCGATCAGCTGTCGGCAACTCTGCTCCACCAGATCGCCATCGAACGGTCGGCACGGATCGTGGCGACGGCCCGCAGCGGTGAGCCGGTCCCGGATGCGGTGACCACATTGTGGAAGGACGGCTATCTGACGCGAATCGAGTTGGAGCCGTTCAGCAAGGAACAGTGCACGAACCTCGTCGAGATGGTGCTCGGCGGTACGTTGGAGGGCCTGTCCGCCGACGTGATCTGGGAATCATCCGGGGGCAACCCCCTGTTCCTGCGCAACATGGTCGAAGGAGCCGTCGAAGCCGGGACCCTGTCGGAGGTGAACGGGGTCTGGCAGCTCCGCGGGCCCACTGCGGTCCCGTCCGGGTTGGTGGCCCTCATCGATGCCCGGCTCGACCGCGCCGGGCAAGAGGTGGTCGACGCCTTGAAACTGCTGGCGCTCTACGAGCCGCTCGACCTCGACTCCCTCGTCGAGTTGTCCGGCGAGAAAGCCGTCGACGCTGCGGAGGTCCAGGGTCTGATCCGCATCACTCGGGACGGTGCGGTGGTCAATGCGCGTTTCAATCATCCCGTGTACGGCGACGTCATCCGTCGCCGGATCGGCACGGTCGCCGGTCGGACGCTGCGCGCGCGGATCGTCGCGATCCTGCGTGATCATCCGATCAACTCGGCGGCCGACCGTATCCGGATCGCGCGGCTGTGCGTGGACGGAGACCAGGAGATCGACCTCAAGCTGTTGATCTCGGCAGCCAAAGATGCCGTTGCTCTGACGAATCTTCCACTCGGCGAACGACTCGCGCGCGCGGCCCGCGACCGGGGCGCGGGCCTCGCGGCCGCCGAACTCCTGTCGCGGGCACTGCTCTGGCAGGGCCGTCTGGCTGAGTCCGACGAGGTGCTGGCCCACTACGACCCCGATGAGCTCGGCGAGCTCGAGCTCGTGCAGTGGGGCATCGCCCGGATGAGTCAGTTGTTCTGGTCGTCCCGCGATGTGGATCGCAGCGATCAGATCCTGCAGCTGCTGCGGGATCGCGTCGAGCACCCGGCGCTACGGCTCGCCGTGGACGCGGTGGGTGCGGCGATGGCCGTCCACGAAAACCGGATCGAAGAAGGCATCGAACTGGCCGAATACGTACTCGCCAATCCGGAGTCGCCCCGGCAGGCGATCGAGTTCGCCGCCTTCACCACCGGACTCGCGATGCCGGTCGCCGGCCGTGGGTACGATTTCGAACCCATCGCCGCGCGATGCCGGCCTGAACACAAGCCGACCGATGGCCAGATAAAGGTCATGGTCCGTTACGGCGATGTCCTGGCGCTGACCATGGTCGGCGACCTCGACCAAGCGGAGCGGCGGGCTGCCGAGTACGCGGAGTTCTCCTCGTCGGGTCAGTTCGTCGGCTGGGCCATCGCCAAGATCATGGCGGGGCTGGTCGCCGTCTACCGCGGCGCGTTCCGCGCCGCGGTCACCGACATCGAGCAGGCATTGGCGGCGTTGAACGCCGACTCATCGCTTCCCTGGCGATTGCCTGCTCGACTCATCCTCGTCCGGGCTTACGCCGCACTCGATGACGTGGCCAAGGCGCAGTGTGTGATCGACGACGCCGAGGAACACTCCGGGCAGTACATGGCGCTGCACGAGCCCCAACGAGTGATCGCCCGTGCGTGGATCGCTGCGGCCTCCGGGAGCACGCGTTCGGCCATCGAACTGGCTCACCGGGCAGCCGACATCGCTCATGAATCCGGGCAATTCGCCCTCGAGGCCGAAGCATTGCACCACGCCGCACGCTTCGGCGATCGGGGGGTCGCCGAACGACTCGCCGCAGTCCGTCCCTTGGTCCAGGGACCGATCGCCGGTCTGTACGCACGCCATGCCGAGGCGGTTGCGGACGCTGATCCGGCGGCCCTGCACGATGTCAGTGCGCAGTTCGAAGAGGTGGGTCTCATGTTGTCGGCGGCGGACGCGGCAGCCCATGCCGTTCCGCTGTACGACCGGGCCGGTCGTCGGCGCGAGAGCGCGGAGTCCGGGGCACGCGCCGCGCGGTTGTCCAACCGATGCGACGGCGCGACCACCCCCGCGATCCGCGCCGCGGCGCGGCCGTTGCCGGTGACCGCGCGCGAACGCGAGATCACCGCGCTCGTCGCGCAGGGACTGAGCAACCGGGAGATCGCCGACAAGCTGACCGTGTCGATTCGCACCGTCGAGGGCCACATCTATCGCGCATGCATCAAATTGGACGTGGCCGACCGCGACGCACTCGCACGCATCGTCTGGGAGAACGACGGGGACCAGGCGTGACCCACCGGCACCACCGGGATCAGTGCCCCCGGAAGGCCTCGGCCAGCCACCAGGAACCCCCGTCGGAGGCGATCTTCGCGTCGACGACCATGACCCCGTCCGGCGAGTCCACCCAGGCCGCAACCGCTTTCATGTCGTCGCGGTTGCGGACGGTCACCGCGTAGGCGCCGAACCCGCGGGCCAGTGCGGCGATGTCGGTGTCCGGAAACGTCACCGCGCCGAGATCGGCGTCCCTGCCGAAATGGTGGACCTCGGCGCCGTAGGCGGCATCGTCGTAGACCGCGACCATCATGGGACGTCCCAGGCGGACGGCTGTCTCGAGTTCGGCGACGCTCATCAGGAACCCGCCGTCGCCCGCGGCCACCACGGCCAGCCGATGCGGTTGGGTGAGCATGGCTCCGATACCGCTGGCCAGGCCGAGACCGATCGACTGGAACGCCTGCGTGAACATGAAGCCGTGCTGGTCGGGCACGCGCAGGTACGCGCTCGGGTAGCCCATGAAGTTTCCGGAATCGACGGCGACGATCCGTTCGGCCGGCAGGATCTCGTCGAGGAGGGTGCTGAAAACCCGCGGGTCGATGTGTTCGGCCGTGGACAGATCCGATGTCGGCACATCGTTCCACCACCGCCCGGAGGCAAGGCGACCTGCCACCGCGTCGGTGCGGTAGCCGACACGTCGGGGACCGCAAAGCTCCAGTAGATCCTGAGCCGTCGCTGCGCAGTCACCATGAACGCCCAGCGAGATCGGCCGGTGGGTGCCCAGCGCCGACAGTTCGTCGTCGACCTGCACGACCCGCGTGTCCGGGCCGATCAGCGACCCTTGGCGCATCGTCCACATGTTGAGCGCGCAGCCCCAGCCGATGATGAGGTCGGCGTCGGCGATCAGCTCCGCGGTCGACGGACTGGAGAACCCGCCCGAGATCCCGAGGTCGTACACGTCACCGACGAACAAGCCGTTGGCGACGGCCGATGTCGCCACGAGCGCGCCAACCCGATCGGCCAGATCGGCGAGCAGAGGTCCCGCGTCCCGCGCACCGCGACCCGCAACGAAAACCGGGCGCTCGGCCGCCATGATCATCTCGTGCAGGGCGGCAACGGATCTCGCGGATGCCCGGATGGGATCGGGCGCGTCAGGGGCCGCGATCGCACTCACCTGCTCGACGGTGGCGGCCTGGACGTCGAGGGGCAGGTTCAGCACCACCGTCCGCCGGCCGTGCACGGCGGTGCGGTAGGCACGCACCACATCCGCAACCACGGATGCGGGGCTGTGCACACGTTCGGGGATCGCGCCCACACTCCGCACCAGATCATCTTGGTCGATGCGGAAGTTCGACAGGACCGCCGATCCTGCGGTGTCGGCGGCCAGGACGATCATCGGAGTCCGGCTCTTCGCGGCCTCGCCGATCCCGGTGACGGCATTGGTGAGCCCACACCCCTGATGCACCGACACGACCGCCGGACGATCCGCGAGCCGCCCGTAGGCGTCGGCCATGGTCGCGGCACCGCCCTCATGACGAGTCGCGACGAACGGCACGCCGGCTGCCCGCAGTGCGTTCGTCACGACGAAGTTCCCGCTGCCGACGACACCGAACGCGGCACCCACGCCCAGTTCAGCCAGGGTTGCCCCCACGACCTCGGACACCGATGGCATCACAACACTCCGGGTCAGGCCGGGACGAAGGCGAGAACTCGTGCCGGAGAGCCGGTTCCGCCGACGATCGGCAGCGGCGAGACCACCAGCATCGCGCCCTCGGCCGGCAACGATTGGAGATTCTGCAGCTGCGTCAACCCGTATTTGTCCGCACCGAGCAGATGGTGGTGGACGGGGAACAGCGGATCCATGCCGCCTGCCTGACCGGCGTCGATGCCCACCGTCTCCACGCCGAATCCGGAGATCGGTGAGGAGGCCAGCCACTCGGCGCCGGCCACCGAGACGCCGGGGCTGTGCGGACCGTCATCGTCGGCATTGAGGAATGCCGCGGGGTCGGTGTTGAAACGGCTCCATCCCGTCTTGAAGAGCAACCAGGCACCTTCCGGTAGCGGCCCGTGCTCGGCGATGTGTGCCTCGAAGTGGTCGGGTCTGAGCAGGAAGTCGGCGTCGGCGGCGACCTCGGCGGTGAAGTCGAGCACCACCGCCGGCCCGATCAGCCGCGACGGCGGAATCCGATCCACGGAGAGCCCGTCCCGCCCGGTGGCCCAGTGCGTCGGGGCGTCGAGGTGGGTGCCGGTGTGTTCACCGGTGTGCAGGTTGTTCCAGCCCCAGAAGGGACCGTCGTCATCGAAGTCGCTGACCTTCTCCATCGACAGCGGGATCGTGTTCGCGAATGGCGGTGGTAGCTGGAGCACCGGCGTCTGTGGACTCAGCGGTGCGGTGAGGTCGACGACCTCGACTGCTCCACTCCCGAGCGCGGACAGGAGGTCGGAGATGGCGGACATCGAGGTCACCTTTCTGGGAGATCACGGGTCGCGAGTGCGGCCTTCATGCCACTGGATCCAGAGCGATCCGTACGCTCACAGCGCCCTCCGGGCCGCGAGTGCTCACCGCATGACCGGTCCGGATTCCACCGTCCAAGGTCAACGAGATGGAGGCCCCTGCACCGGTGAAGTTACGCCACCACCCCTTCTTGTCCGGCATCGCGACACCGACGGTGACGGTGTCGCCGTCGCGGCGGTAGCCGACCGCCAACTCGAACTGCTTGCCGGACTTGCGTCCGGTGTACGTCAACACAGTGAGCGAACGGCCCGCAATCGTGCGCACTCCGGGCAGTCGCAGGGCGGGCGCCACAACCTTGTTGACCGTGGCGGCCATCTGCTGGAACCGATTCACTGTCGCAGTCCTCTCGTCCGGCAGGTTCCGACCCTACCCGAGAATCCGGCGCCGACGCCGCTGGGAGGTCGGCTGCGGCTAGGCTCGATCCCGTGGTGGAGACCGTTGACGTGGTGGTCGTCGGCGCGGGGGTGATCGGCGTCGCCGTCGCACGTCATCTCGCGCTCGACGGGCGGTCGGTGGTGGTTCTCGAACGCGAAGATGCGGTTGGTACACAGACGAGTTCACGCAACTCCGAGGTGATCCACGCCGGCATCTACTATGCGCACGGAAGCCGCAAGGCCTCCGCCTGTGTCGCGGGACGTGAACTGCTCTACCGCTACTGCGCCGACCGGGGCATCCCCCACCGGCGGACCGGCAAGCTGATCGTGGCGACCACGGCGCAGCAGCTCGCCGAGCTCGATGCGATCGCGCGCCGAGCTGAACTCAACGGTGTCCACGATCTGCGCCGTGTGGACGACGTCGAGCTCGGTGAGCTGGAGCCCGAGGTCGCCGGTGTGGGTGCGCTCTTCTCGCCGTCGACCGGCATCGTCGACAGTCATGCACTCATGCGTGCGCTGCGACACGACGCCGAGGACGCCGGCGCGATCATCGCTCTCCGCAACGAGGTGATCGCAGGCTGTGTCCGGCCCGGTCAGGTGACGGTGCTCGAGGTGGCGGGGGCCGGGAGGCTCGGGTGCCGCGCCCTCGTCAACTGTGCCGGGCTCGGCGCGTGGGATCTGGTGCGCCTGCTGGACGGGTTCCCGGTCGACCGGATACCGCCCCGTCGCCTCGCGAAAGGCAGCTATTTCACATTGCGATCCGGAAGGGCCCCGTTTCGGCATCTGATCTATCCGGTTCCGGTCGACGGCGGACTCGGTGTGCATCTGACCCTCGACCTCGGCGGTGGCGCGCGATTCGGACCGGACGTCGAGTGGACCGATGCCGTCGACTACGACGTCGACCCCGACCACGCCGATCGGTTCAGCACGGAGATTCGGCGTTATTGGCCCGGACTCCCCGACGACGCGCTGCAGCCGGACTTCGCGGGGATCCGGCCCAAACTCAGCGGGCCGGGCGAACCCGCGGCCGACTTCCTGCTGCAGGACCGGTCGGTCCACGGGATCGAAGGTCTGGTCAATCTGTTCGGCATCGAGTCACCCGGGCTGACCTCGTGCCTGGCCCTGGCCGACGATGTCGCCGCGACGCTCGGGGGCGACCCGTTACGGTGAGGAAACCCCGTCGGAGTGCCGGCGGTGGAACGACACAGGAGTGAGATGAAACTCGGTCTACAACTGGGATATTGGGGAGCGCAGCCGGCGACGAATCACGCCGAGTTGGTGGCCGCGGCCGAAGCGGCGGGCTTCGACAGCATCTTCACCGCCGAGGCGTGGGGCTCGGACGCCTACACGCCTCTCGCCTGGTGGGGTTCGTCGACCGAACGCGTACGTCTCGGTACTTCCGTGCTCCAGCTCTCGGCCCGCACACCGACGGCCTGCGCGATGGCCGCCCTGACCCTCGATCATCTCTCGGGCGGACGCCACATCGTCGGCCTGGGCGTGTCCGGGCCCCAGGTCGTCGAAGGATGGTACGGACAGCGATTCGCCAAGCCACTGGGCCGGACCCGCGAGTACATCGACATCATGCGTCAGGTCTGGGCGCGTCAGGCACCGGTGACCAGTGCAGGTCCGCACTATCCGCTGCCGCTGACCGGGCCGGACACCACTGGTCTCGGCAAGCCACTCAAGCCGATCACCCACCCCCTGCGCTCTGACATCCCGGTCATGCTCGGCGCCGAAGGGCCCAAGAACATCGCATTGGCCGCGGAGATCGCCGACGGCTGGTTGCCGCTGTTCTACACCCCGCGTCTGGCCGACACCTACAACGAATGGCTCGACGAGGGATTCGCCCGACATGGTGCCCGGCGCAGCCGCGACGATTTCGAGATCTGTGCCACCGCCCAGATCGTCATCACCGACGACCGCGTCGGCACCTACGAGGCGATCAAACCGTTCCTGGCGCTGTACATGGGTGGAATGGGCAGCGAGGACACGAACTTCCACGCCGAGGTCTACCGCCGTATGGGCTACACCGAGGTCGTCGACGAGGTCACCGAACTGTTCCGCAGCGGCCGGAAGGACGAAGCGGCCCGCATCATCCCCGACGATGTCGTCGAGGATTCGGCGATCGTGGGCGACATCGACCATGTGTCCGCGGAGGTGAAGCGGTGGGAGGCGGCCGGCGTGACCACGATGCTGGTGTCCCCCGGCAGCGTCGCCGAAATCGACCAGCTCGCCACCCTGATCTGACCGGCGAATGGACGAACACGCCACCGATGGTCGGGCCGCCGGGCTGACACGTATCGCCATCGCCTACGTTGCGGCGATCGCGGTCGCCGCGGTCTGGCTGGCCTGGGGGCCGTCGACCGACACGCTGTGGCTGGACACGTTGATCGCCGACCTGCTCGCGACACTGGTGATTTTCGCGTTCAGTCGCGGCTACCACAATTCCAGTTTCTACGACGCCTATTGGAGCGTCATACCGCCACTGCTGCTGGGCTATTGGTGGTGGCGCGGTGATCTCGGCATCGACGACGTCCGGTGCTGGCTGCTCGCCGTCGTGGTGCTGGTGTGGGCCATCCGACTGACCACCAACTGGGTCATGACATTCCCCGGTCTCCACCATGAGGACTGGCGCTACGGACAGCTGCGCGAGGACGCCGGGCGGTGGGCGGTGCCGGTGGATCTCTTCGCCATCCACGTCATCCCGACGCTGCAGGTGTTCGTCGGAATGCTGCCCGTGTACATCACGGTCACCCGACCCGCCGAGGGACCCGCATGGCTCGTCGTACTGGCGTTCGTCATCGGACTCGGCGCCGTCGCACTGGAGACCGTCGCCGATGCGCAACTGCGACGGTTCGCGCATCGGCGCCGCCCGGGCGACGTGATGGACCGGGGCGTGTGGGGCTGGTCTCGGCACCCCAACTACTTCGGCGAGTTCTCGTTCTGGTTCGCCCTTGCACTCTTCGGGGTGGCCACTGCGCCGTCGGACGCGTGGTGGCTGTTCGCCGGCGCCGCGGTGATGCTGGCGCTGTTCGAGGGCGCCAGCATCCCGATGATGGAGAAACGCAGCCTCGCGCGCCGTCCCGGCTATCAGGATGTCATCGACCGCGTACCGCGATTCGTGCCGCGGCCACCGCGAAAGGTCGCTGCCCGTGACTGATCGTGCCGCCCGGCCACGCATCGTCATCGCCGGGCTCGGTGACACCGGGGTCCTCACCGCGATCCATCTGGCCGGAAAGGTCGATGTGGTCGGCGTCTCGGTCAAACCGGGCCTGGTGAGCGGCCAGGAAGTCGGCAATCGGATCACCCGACCCGACATGTGGCGACGGGACTACTGGCGTACCTTCGGCAGGTTCCGCGGGCTCGACCGGGTACGTACCGTCCACGGGACCCTCGTCGGACTCGACCCTGCGTCGCGCCAGGTTCACGTACGACTCGGTGACGGTGCGGTGGCGTCGGAAGCCTACGACGTGCTGGTGATCTCGACCGGAGTCCGGAACGGGTTCTGGCGGCAGCCCACCTTCCAGTCGGCGGCACAGATCGACGCGGACCTCGCGGCGACTCATGCCCGGCTCGCCGGGGTCAGCACCGTCGCGGTGATCGGCGGCGGCGCGGCAGCGGTGAGCAGTGCAGGCAACATCGCAGCGGTGTGGCCGTCCAAGGAGGTGGACCTGTACTACCCGGGTGATCGGGCTCTCCCCCACCATCATCCGCGGGTCTGGCGGCATGTTCGCGCACGACTCGAACGGCTCGGAGTCCGCCTGCACCCCGGACATCGTGCCGAGCTACCCGCCGACCAAGGCATCGATCAGATCACCGACGACCCCGTCACCTGGTCCACCGGCCAGGCGCCGGTCCGCGCCGACGCCGTCCTGTGGGCGATCGGAGCGGTGCGACCCAACACCGAGTGGCTACCCCGCGACATCCTCGACGATCGGGGTTTCGTTCGTGTGACACCCGAACTGCACGTGGTCGGGCACGACGACATCTTCGCCGTCGGCGACGTGGCCGCCACGGATCCGCTCCGGAACTCGGCTCGCAATCGCGCCGACCGTCTCGTCGCACACAACGTCGTGGCATCTCTGGCCGGGCGCAGATTGCGCAGCTACCGTCCGCGACATCGCAGGTGGGGTTCGGTGCTGGGCGTCCAGCGCGACGGATTGGAGGTCTTCGCGCCCAACGGCCGACCGCTCCGGTTCCCGGCGTGGTCGATCGAATCGGTACTGCAGCCGTGGATCGTGCGTCGCGGCATCTACCGGGGTGTACGGGACGAATCGTGAGCGTGCAGCGTCGCGACGAGGTCGGCGATGTCATCGCGGTCCGGCCCGTAATGCGGGAAGTAGCAACACACCTCCGACGACATCGCGCCGAATCGCAGACGAAGCTGTTCGGCACATTCCTCGGGTGTCCCGACGACGCCGATGGTGGCGACCATCTCGTCGGTGATCAGTCGTCGCATCTCAGCGAAGGCGCCGACTTTCGACAGGCTGTTCAGTCGTGGCTGGAGGTCGCCCCATCCCTCGACATCGAGGACCGGCCGATAGGCCGGCGTCGAACCGTAGAACGCGATCAGCATCGCGACCCCGTCGATCGCAGCGCGTATCTGCTGCTCGTCGCGACCCATGGCGACCATGGCCTGCGCGACGACCGAGAAATCTTCGGGCGTCCGGCCGCTGCGGCGCAGCCCCTCCTCGACAGCCGGGAGGGTGCGATCGGCCAGGTGGCGCGAACTGTTGAAGGGCATCACGAGCAGACCGTCGGCGACCTGCGCCGCCGTCCGGCTCATGACGGGTCCCAGGGCTCCGAGGAACACCGGCGGCGGCCCGTATGGATTGGGACCCGGGTCGAAGTTCGGTGTCATCAATGTGTGCGTGGTGAATTCTCCTCGAAAGTTCAACGGCGACTTGCCTTCCCAGGCATCAAAGATCGCTGCGACAGCCAACACCGTCTCGGCCATGCGCGCGGCCGGACGACCCCAGGTCGAACCGTAGCGTTTCTCGATGTGCGGCCGGATCTGCGAACCCAGCCCCAAGCGGAATCGGCCGCCGCTATAGGCCTGGAGGTCGTAGGCCGAATGAGCCAGGTGCATCGGGCTACGCGGACCGGCGATGGCGACGTTCGTCATCAGATCCAGATCGGTCTGCGCTGCGGCGATCAGCAATGGGAAGAACACGTCGTGGCGACCCTCGAAGGTGAACACACCGTCGGCACCGAGTGCCGCCGCATCGCGCGCCGCTACCCCCGCTTGATCGGGACGCTCGGCCAACTGCAGGTGCACGCGCATCCGGCCTACTGTCACGAGGTACTGGCCTCACGCAACGATTCCAGCCAGGAATGCACGAGCGGCACCACACTGGCCCCTTCCCCGCTCGCGGAGGCGACACGCTTCATCGACCCGGCCCGGATGTCGCCGGCCGCGAACAGGCCGGGTTCACTGGTCGCGAGATTGGCGGGCGGGACGTCGCCGGGCCAGCGGTGCTTGGGCACATCGCGGCCGGTGAGCACGAAGCCATCGCTGTCGAGTTCGACCCCGTCGGGCAACCAGTCACAGTGCGGTGATGCGCCGAGGAGCAGGAACAGACCGCCTGCCGAGCATCGCTCATCGCGTCCGGTAGTCCTGTCGCGCAACGTGATCCATTCGAGACGGCCATTGCCGCCACCATCGACGACCTCCGACGATCCGCGCACGGTGATCCGTGGATTGAACGAGATCTCACCGATCAGGTACTGCGACATGGTCGCCGAGAGGTCGGCACGCCGGATGACGATGGTCACCGAGCGCGCATAGCGGGCCAGGTGGATGGCTGCCTGGCCGGCCGAGTTGCCGCCGCCCACCACGAACACATCCTGACTGTCCATCTCGCGGGCGGCGCTCATCGCGGCGCCGTAGTGGACTCCGACGCCGACGAGTTCCTCGAGGGCGGCGACCCCGAGACGGCGGTAGGCGACGCCGGTGCTGATCAACACCGAGCGGGAACAGACCTCGCCGCCGGCGGTCACCAGCCGATAGGGTGCCAGCGAATCCTCGATGAGCAGACGTTCGACCGGCCAGCCGGTGAAGATCCGCGCCCCGAACCGTATCGCCTGGGTGCGTGCCCGCTGGGCCAGGCGCATCCCGGAGATGCCGCGCGGGAAACCCAGATAGTTGCGGATCATCGAGCTGGTGCCGGCCTGTCCGCCGATCGCCTCGGACTCGATGACCACGGTGCTGAGACCCTCGGATGCGGCGTACACGGCGGCGGCGAGTCCGGCGGGTCCGGCACCGACCACGGCGAGGTCGACGACCGTTTCCACCTCGACGTCTGATGGGCGGCCGTAGATCATGACCGCGACGTCGCGCACCGATTCGGGTGCGATCACCTGCGTGCCCGGACCGCGGAGGGACTGGACGAGAGGATGGTTCGGGGTGCTGTCGGCGGGATTGCCGTTGCCGTCGGCGGCGTACTGTTCGGCGGCTGCGCGGCCCTCGGGGCTGTCGGGTGCGAAGGTGCGGTACGGCATCCCCATCCGATCCAGGAAGTCCCGGATCGCCATCGTGAGCGGGGTCAACTCGGTGCTGATGATCCGAAGCACCTCGACCTCGGGTGCCGCGACCGTGGCACCCCAGTCGGACAGGAGTTCGGTGACGGCGTAGTGGAATTCCTCGTCGCGGGGACCGCGCGGAATCAACAGGAAGGTGTCGAACTTCCCCTTCTGCAGCGCCGGTCGCAGGGTTTCACTGTGGTCGGTGAACCTACTCCAATGGATTCCTACGATGCGCCGCGCCGTCGGGATGATGCTGCGGAAGGCGCTCAATGCCTCCAGCAGGTTCATGTCGGGCAACTCGGATTCGGTGAGGATCATGGCGATCGGTCGTCCGTCGCTACGCAGACGACTCAGCAGGGTGATCCCCTCGATCGCCGAGCCCGCACACGTGACGTCGTAGTCGCCTCGGTAGCGCTCGAACTGCGCCATCAGGGTCTCGGCGTGCTCGGCGGACACCAGAACGATCGCTGGCCTGCGACCGTTGTCCGCGGACGGTGTTGTCATGCGTCCAGTCTCTCAGGCCCGATGACAACTGTTCGGGTGGCGAGGTCCCGATCGCGGATGGTGAAGAGCCTCGTGCCGGGTTTCTTCCCGATCCGGACCCCGCTGGTCGGCATCCCCCGCTCGGTGAGTCGGCGGTGTGCTTCGTCGACGTCAGGTGTGCGCCAGGCGATGCCCCACAGGGTGCAGCTCCGGTGCCCGTCGGATTCGGTGTCCGCGCCGGTCACGACCTCGACGACCAGATCGGCCGCGCGGAAGAACAGTTGTCGGACACCGTTGCCGAGGTCGCGATCAAGCCGGAAATCCAGGCCGAGGGTGGCGCCGAACAGCGCGAGCGCTCGATCCCGGGTGGGCGCCGTGAACACCAGGTGGTCGATGCCGGTGATGTCGGCGTGACTCGCGGGGCGCGCTGCTATGTAGCCGGTGACGCCCACCTGTTCCTCGTCGGAGAGACCGCGCCGGCCCAGCAGGCGCTCGGCCCCGGTGAGATCGTCGACCCCGAAGGCCACGTGGTGACCCGAATCGGTCCCGAGATGCCAGCGAATCGACCCGTTGTCGAACGCGACATAGTCGGTCGAGGACTCCCCGCTGACGGGTTGGTCCATCAGCCGCGCGTAGGCACGGCGCGCCGCGATGGGGTCCGCGGATTCCAGCTCGACGACCACCCCGCGCAGTTCGAGTCCGGTCATATCGCCGGCTTGCTCGTGATATGCCATGCGCCGCAGACGCATTGGTAACAGCGAAGCGTGACGTCGGGTCCGGTGTGCCGGCGGACGTCGGCGATGCCATCGCGAGCCAGGTTTTCGGCCGCGAACGCGACCTTCTGCGGGGTCGGGCACGAGGGCGTGGCAGAGCGCACGCCTCGACGCCTCCGTCGAGATGGCCGCCGGGCCGCGGTCCGCGACTCGACATCCCGATAGAACGCCTCGAGATCATCGTCGGTGAACGATCTGTCGTCGGACCGAGTCTCTCCCGCCGGCCGATCGGGTGGTCGGACCGGGACTGCGCGTTGCTTCGGAGGTCGCCGACTCACCGAATCGGCGGCGGTGCGTGACTCGATGTCCCGATAGAACGCTTCGAGGTCGTCGTCGGAGAACGGCACGAACCCCAGTCTAGAGGTGTCCGCGGCCGGCTCCGTCCGCTCAGTCCGCGGCGCCGCTGCTGCGCCGTGCGACCGAGTATGCGGCGCCGGCGCCCTCACGTTTCTTCATCGCGGTGATCGCATCGTGATGACGCCGGGCGTGGTATGCCAGCGGGAAGTAGGTCAGGCGTTCGGGCAGTACCCGATACGCGACCCGGATGGCGGCGTGCATCCGTTCCAGCTCGCGTTGTTCGCCGTCCGTCCAGGTGATGCCGAGGATCTCGCGGATACGGGGATCCATCACGCCGACAGTGGTCAGATAGTTGAGTTTCTGAACCGGGACAGAGGCGATGCGGGCGACCGAGTTGGCGAGTCGGACGAACGCCGGCGGTACCGATTTGTCCAGTCGCGGAGCCGATTTCATCTGCGCCACCAGCTCCAGCGCCGTCGGATGGGCGACCAGCCTGTTCTCCACCATGTCGTCGAAGTACCGATCGAACTCCTCGAGCGACTCCGGGTAGCCGTTCATCGGCACCTGGACGATCTTGGCGATTCGGCGATTGTCGCGGAACATCTCTTCGGTCTCGTCCGGAGTGAACTCGCGCCCGATGACCAGTGGCGCGGCGGCGCAGGAAGTGGGGATCGCGGTGGCGATGACCCACTGATATGCCTCGGGGTTGAGTGCACTGATGTGGCGGCCCTCGGCGTTGCGCATCTGGAGCGGCTGATGCATACGCCGCAGACGCTTGCCCTCCTCGATGGCCTCCTGACCGCCGTAGACCCACCGCATCACCGAGTCGACCGACCGCACGGCCCGTCCCATCGGATCGGTGCGGAACACCGAGTACTCGCCCACGATGTCCCCGATCACCGGATGCATCACCTGCATGACGAACGCTGCCCCGTTGACCGGCAGGAACGTGTACCGGCCGACGAGTTCGGCCGTCATCGAATCCGGCGAGATGAGTTCGATCTCGTCGTCCGGATGAGAGATCACGGCCTCGTCGGTGACGATCTCTGCCTGTTGGGTGACTGTCATCTTCGAACCTCCGCGCATCATGCGTACGCAGGTGCGTACGCAATTCTGGGACCCGATTGGGTGACCCATTCTGAGGACTGCTGTAGTCAGATTAGCGCGCCAGGTCCGTGCGGTCGAGGATTTGACTGATTTCTTCGGGTCGTCCCCGGTCAGCGAGCCATCCAGATCCGTCGCCGGATCACCCCGCGCATGTGCCTGATCTCGTCGGGTCTCATCGACGAAGGCGGATCTGTTTCGATGATCCGGTCCACCTCACGGAAGAAGTCACGGTCGGACAGGCCGAATCGCTCGGCGATGGCATGCGAGGAACCACCGCCGAGTGGGTACCAACTCGTCTCGAAATCAAGCATCTGGCGCTGCCTGTTGTCCAGCTTGTGCTCCACTGCCACCCTGCCCCTGTGAGTCGTTCTCCGGCATTGATGTGACGACCGATCCGGTTGCGCGTCTCAACCTGTCGGTCGACCATCTTCGACGCCATTGTGCCTCGGGATGGTGTCGAGTGTCACTGTCCAGAATCAACCGGATGTGAATGTCCGGTGACGGCGCCGATTTCCGTGGACGGTGCCGGTCCCCACCACCCGACAGAACGGGCATAGGGCCCAACAATGCACGCACACTGTCTGATTCGCGGAAGTCGTTAGTTTTCGTAACGAGGGACGACCGCGTACACCGTCAATTCGCGTGGCACGCCCTTGGCCTTGAATCGACGCCGCCGGCGGTGGTACCGCGCGGGATCGGCGCTCGCCAATGTCGCGTCACTCACCAGTAGTTCGCCCGGACCTGCCGCCGCGGCCACACGCGCGGCGATATTGACGTCGACACCGATGAAATCGTCGCCGACGGCACGCGGCGCACCGGTGTGCAGTCCCGCCCGTAGCTGAGGCCGATACCCGTCGAAGGTGAGCGCGCTGACCCCGCAGATCGCCTCGTAGGCAGCTTCGATGGCCTCTGTTCCGTCCAGAAAGACCGCCATCGCGCCATCGCCGAGATGTTTGACGACGCTGCCGCCACGCGCCGAGACGACGGACTCGGTCACCGAATTCACCTCGGCGAGTAGCCGCAGCACCTGATCGTCACCGACGTCGAGCGCCCAGGTGGAGAATCCGACGAGGTCGGTGAACAGGATGGTCGCGTCTACCGGGGTCTGGGAACGGCCGATCCGACGGGCGACCAGGGACTGCCAGACCTGGACCGCACCCAATCCCAACTCGCGTATCACGCTCGGTTGGTCCGGGCGGGATTCGCTGATGAGCCGCGCGACGCGGTCCGAGGTGCGACGTCCGGTGACGGGAGACGGGGTGTTGGGGATGAGATCGCGTGCCGCGCGGGCCGCCTTCACGGCGCCTGCACTGGCATCGGAACGGGCCAGGGCGTCGGCCGCCCGACGGGCCGGGCCCCGCTGCGCGCGGGTCGTGCCTGCGTCAGCGGGCGATTCGGATGCGGTGGTCGGCTCGCGGTTCGTGTCGTCGGTGCCGGTCACGGAGCAAGTCTATCGGGGGGCGGGCCCGCACGGATTCGTCACCGCGCCCGCGTCGCCGTGGGTCTCCGCACTCCGCCGCTCCCGGCGATTGGCACGGACGCTGCTCACCATCGCGGCACCGATGAAGGCCACGCCGACCAACCCGGTGATCAGCTCGTTGACGTGGATGCTGACACTGACCAGGAGGATCACGGCCAGCGCCCCGATCGCCCAGTGTGCACCGTGCTCGAGGTAGCGGTACTCGCCGAGCGTTCCCTGCCGCACCAGGTAGATGGTGATGGACCGGACGAACATCGCGCCGATGAAACCCAGACCGAGCGCGATGAGGATGGGGTCCGGTGTGATCGCGAAGGCACCGATCACGCCGTCGAACGAGAACGATGCGTCGAGGACCTCGAGGTACAAGAAGAGGAAGAAGCCGGCCTTGCCCACCGCCACCGTGGCGGGTGCAGGCCTCCCCTGTGTATACCGGCTCGTCGGGGATTCGGCACCGGGCTGCCCCCGCTGGAACAGCGAGGAGAGGCCGTCGACCACCAGATAGGTGACCATGCCCATCAGCCCGGCCGTCAGAACGGTTGCGCGGGTGTCGTCGTCAGCGAGGTACCCCGCGACAAGAAGGAGGAGGACCGCGGCGATGACCACCGACAACTGATCGAGGCGGCCCAGCCGGCCGAGCGGCCGCTCGATCCAGGACAGCCAGGTGAGGTCGCGGTCGGTGAGGACGAAGTTCAGGAAGAGCAGCAGCAGGAACATGCCGCCGAAGGCGGCGATCTGGCCGTGCGCCTCCCCCAGGATGGTCTCGTAACTGGGGCTTCCGTCCGGGAAGTACGCCGCGCCGTCGGCCGGCGGATTCACGGCGAGGCGGAATGCCTCCACCGGGTCGAGCCCGCCGGTGATCCAGACGATGGCAAGCGGGAACAACAGACGCATGCCGAACACGGCGATGATCACCCCGACGGTGAGGAACATCCGCTGCCAGAAGCGGCTCATCCGTTCCAGGACGGTCGCGTTGATCACCGCGTTGTCAAAGGACAGGGACACTTCCAGGATGCCGAGGATCGCGCACAGGGCGAGGCCGGTCCATCCGGCATAGAAGAAGGCCGTGAGCAGGGCGGCGATCGTGACGACGACAGACAGTCCGAAGATCCGGACCATCATCGCAGTCGCTCCGCTTCCCGCGCGAGGCTCAGCAGGTCATCGCCGAGCGCGTGCAGGGTGTCGGTGTCCGCCGCTTCGGCGACCGCGGTCACGAGGTCCTCCGCGGCACACCGAAGGGCGAAGAGCCGGTCTCCGAAGGCGTCGGCTTCGGCGGCTGTCAAGATCACCGCGTCGTCGGGAATAGATGTGCCCTGCGTGAGCGCTCTTTGTTCGTAGGCGCGCTGTCGACATGACTGCTTGCAGTACTTGCGGCGCCGACCGAGATCCGAGTCGATCATGCTCCGGCCGCACCACGCGCAGGAATACGGCCGTCGGCGGGGGTCGTCCACGGCTACGACCGTACCCGCGCGCCGGTGGGTGGCGCCGGACGTGGCGTGACCGGGGCGTCCCGATGAGCGCGTAGAATGAACAAAGCCCGACGAAATGTTGAGAGGAATGTCAATGGCAGATCGAGTACTTCGGGGTAGCCGCCTCGGTGCGGTGAGCTACGAAACCGATCGCGATCACGACCTCGCGCCACGACGTATCGTCCAGTACCGCACCGACAACGGAGAGATCTTCGACGTTCCCTTCGCCGACGATGCTGAGGTGCCGTCGAAGTGGCCCTGCAAGAACGGTATGGAGGGCACCCTGCTCGAGGGTGCAGCGCCTGAGGAGAAGAAGGCCAAGCCGCCGCGTACGCACTGGGACATGCTGCTCGAACGTCGTTCCGAGGAGGAGCTCGAGGTGCTGCTCAATGAGCGGCTCGAACTGCTCAAGCAGCGCCGTAAGGGCGTCACGAACTGATCGCAGTATCCACAGCGGCCGGGTGAGTCCATCGACTCGCTCGGCCGCTGTGTTTGTTGCGGCCGACGCTCGAGCCCTGCGGAGAGCGACCACTTCCGCTCGGGAGCCAGCGGATCACCCTGCTCCCCGAGGCGAGCAGTGCACCCGCTCCCTCAGGAGCCAGCGGAGCACACCGCTCCCTCAGGAGCGCGCGGAGCACACCGCTCCCTGAGGAGCGAGCTTCACGAAGGGCCCTTCGTGACGCACGCTCACTTCGTTCGCGGACTCCTCAGGGACCGGGTGGTGACGCACGCTCACTTCGTTCGCGGGCTCCTCAGGGACCGGGTGGTGACGCACGCTCACTTCGTTCGCGGGCTCCTCAGGGACCGGGTGGTGACGCATCGCTCGTTCCTCAGGGAACCGATGGTGATGGGCGGTACCTGGATGCGTGCACCCGCCTCAGCGGCGCTTGCGCCCGAACCGGTCCAGACGGCTCTCGATTCCCCATCGCGCGACCATGAAGAACGCCTCGGTCATCACGCCACCGCTCATCTTGGATTCCCCGATCTCGCGTTCGGTGAACGTGATCGGCACCTCGCGGACGTCGAAACCGGCGCGCACGGCACGCCAGGCCAGGTCGATCTGGAAGCAGTATCCGGCCGATTCGACGGAGTCGAGTTCGATCTTCTCCAGCACCTGCCGACGATAGGCGCGGAAACCGGCTGTGATGTCGTTGACCTTGGCACCCAGGGCGATGCGCGCGTACGTGTTGGCCCCGCGCGACAGGATCTCACGGTGTTTGGGCCAGTTGACGAGCCGACCCCCGGAGACGTAGCGCGAGCCGATCACCAGGTCCGCTCCCGCGTTGATCGCGTCCAGCAGGCGGTGGAGCTGTTCGGGAGCATGGCTGCCGTCGGCATCCATCTCGATGATCGTCGTGTACTCGCGTTCGAGTCCCCAGGCGAACCCGGCCAGATACGCCTTACCCAGCCCGTCCTTGTCGGTGCGGTGCATGACGTGAACGCGACCCGCCGCGTCGTCGGCGGCGATCTGATCGGCCACGTCACCGGTTCCGTCCGGGCTGGAATCGTCGACCACCAGGACGTGGATCCCGGCGAGATTCGTCTGCAGCCGCGAGATGATCGTCGGCAGATTCTCCCGCTCGTTGAACGTCGGGATGACGACCAGTGCCCGCTCGCCCCGGTCGCCGACGACCGCTTGCGCGTCGTCGGCGGGCCCAGTGCTCTCCGGCCCGTGTTCGGCCGATGGACTACCCGCTGTCGGACTATCCAATGCCACCGAACTCCTTTGTCTCATCCTTCGGCCCCGCCGATTCCACCGTCTCGGCCGTGCCGCTCGGCTGGGCCGTATCGGCGTCAGCATCGTCGGTGTCGCGGCTACGCGTGGCGCGTGACCTCAGAGAGAACCTAGTATGCCGCGTCAGCGCGAACAAAAAACCCAGCACCGCCACCACCGTCGCTATCCACTTCGGCCAGTCGCCGAGGCGGGTCGCCAGTGTGCGGTCGGTGTGCAGGGGTAGTCGACTCGACAGGACATCCGAGGTGAAGATGCCGGTCTGGGCGACGATCATCCCGTCGGGATCGATGATCGCGCTGACCCCACTGGTGGCGGCCACCACAACCGCCCGTCCGTGTTCGACCGCTCGCACCTGCGACATCGCGAGCTGCTGATAGGTCATCTCCGTGCGGCCGAATGTGGCGTTGTTGGTCGGCACGTACAAGATCTGGGCCCCGTCGTCGACGGCCTTGCGGGCCGAATGATCGAACGCGACCTCCCAGCACGTGGACACGCCCACCTGCACCGGACCCGAGCGGCCCGGGACGTCCAGCACAGATGACCCGGTGCCGGGCCGGAAATTGCCGGCCATGTCGGCGTACGAGGAGAACATCGAGAAGAAACTCCGCCAGGGCAGGTATTCGCCGAACGGCTGCACGATGTGCTTGTCGTAGCGGTCGACCGGCCCACGCTCCTGATCCCACACCAGCACTGTGTTGGTGGGGCGGCCGTCGGGGTTCATCACCAGCGTGCCCACCAGGATCGGTGCGCCGACCGAGACCGACGCCGCGGTTATCTCCTGTGCGGCGTCCGGGTTGGTCAGTGGAGAGATGTCCGAAGCGTTCTCCGGCCACGCCACGAAGTCGGGCTGATCGGCCGTACCGATTCGGACGGCATCTGCGAGCGCATCGGTCTCGCGGACGTGGTTGTCGAGCACCGCCCTGCGCTGGGCGTTGAACTCCAGTCCCAGGCGCGGAACGTTGCCCTGCACGGCCGCGACGTGCGCCGACTCGGAGGCGACATTCCGATCGACCGTGGCCGGGGTCAGCGCGATGGCGGCGACAGGACCGACCAGGGCCAGCACGACGGCCAGGGCCGCGGTGCGCACCACCGCACGGCCGTGATACTCGCCGTCACGCAACGCGCGGATGGAGACCAGGCACAACCAGGCGATCGACGCACCGAGCAGCGCCACCGCCGCGGACAGTCCCGGCGCCCCCAGCGCAGACGCCAACGGCAGCAGCGGACCGTCGACCTGGCTGAAGGCGGCCCTGCCCCACGGAAATCCGCCGAACGGGAACGCCGAACGAAGACCCTCGACGGCCACCCACGACACCGTGAACCAGATCGGCGGGACCGGCAGGCGCATCGACACGGTGGCGACCAGCCCGAACAACGCCAGGTAGAGGGCCAACACGGCCGCGAGCGCGAGCCACGGCAACGGCCCGACATACACCCCGATCCATGGCAGCAGCGGCACGAAGAATGCGAGGCCGAACACGAATCCGAGCCACGCGCCGGTGCGCGCCCGGGGTCTGCCGGCACCGAGTACGGCGGCCAGCAGACCGAGGCCGACCACCGCCAGGAACCAGAGGTTGCGCGGCGGGAAGGCGGCCCACATCGCAAGACCGGAGAGGGCGGCGATCACGGTTCGGATCGACCACACGATCCGACCGTTCGACGTCCAGGTCACGCGGACCCGCCGCTGACCGTCGCGTCGAACAGGACGGTCTCGTTGTGCACGGTCCGCACACACCGCGGCAGACGCGCGCCGGGCGCGATGTCCGGCAGCGCAGGGACCCGCGAACGGGGGTCGGTCGACCAGCGTTGCACACTCTCGTGAGACCCGGCGACGACGAGGTCGTCGATCTCCCAGACCGCGTAGCTCGCGGGGGCGCCGGGCACGAGGGTGCCGGTCAGTCCGTCGTTGATGCCGGCCGCGCGCCAGCCGCCTCGTGTGGCGGCGGCGAAGGCACCCCGGGCCGAGATCGCGTTGCGCGGCTGGTTGTGGTGGACGGCCGCCCGGATCGACGACCAGGGGTCGATCGGGGTGACGGGAGCATCAGAGGAGAACGCCAGGATCAACCCTGCGCGGGCGTGGCCGGCGAAGTTGTTCAGGCCGGCGGTCCGCGACACGCCGAGGCGCTGCTCGTAGAGATCCCCGCTTCCGCCCCATTCGGCGTCGAAGAGTGGCTGCATGCTCGCCACCACACCGCACCGCGCCAGGAGTGCGGCCTGCTCGGCGGACACCATCTCGGCGTGCTCGAGACGGTGGGCGCAGCGGGCCAGAGCCGGTGTGCCCAGGTCGGCGGCGAGTTCGTCGAAGGCGGCGACCACCGTGGCGGTGGCGGCATCCCCGATGACATGGAAACCTGCCTGGACGCCGATCTCCGTACAGGACCGGATGTGATCGCGAATCGTCTCGTAGTCGAGGTAGGTGATGCCACTGTGATGGGGATCGTCGGAGTAGGGCTCGGTCAGCCACGCCGTGTGCGATCCGATGGCACCGTCGATGAACAGGTCGCCCGCGAGCGCGTCCGCATGGCTGATGGCCAACAGTTCTCGCGCGTGATCGGCACTCTGGACGGCCTGTCCCCAGTAGCGGCGGACCTCGACGGGGTGATCGAGAACGGCCAGCGAGAGAAAGTCCTCGAGCCCGCTGATGTCGGGCCCACCGTTCTCGTGAACCGAGACCACCCCGTGGGCGGCGGCGTGGTCCAGCGCTCGTCGTTGCGCCCGGGTGCGCTGTCCCGAGGTGACGAGTTGTCGGGCTGCGCCGCGCACGAGGTGATGCGCCTCGGCGACCAAAGGTTCCTCGGGGTGGTATCCGACGGCATCGGCCAGGTCGGGCACCAGCCGTCGCAACGCCGAGGACGCCACCGCGGAATGTTCGTCGATCCGGGCCAGATAGGCGGGCAGATTGCCGACCACCGCGTCGATCTCGATGGTCGTCGGGAACCGTCGGTCGTCCGGATCGACGCCTGACCAGCGCGAGTCGTCCCAGCCGAGTCCCCAGATCAGCTCGCCGTCATCCGTGTGCGCGGCGTAATGCGCGACACGACGCAGGCAGTCGGACCGGTCGGTGGCGTCGTTCAGGGTGAGTCCGGCCAGCGCCAGGCCGGTAGAGGTCAGGTGAACGTGCGAATCGACGAAACCGGGTGCCACAAATCGGCCCTGCAGATCGGTGACCTGCGCATCGGGATGGAGTGCACGGCCGACATCGTCGCTGCCCACCCACACGACGACGCCGTCGGTGACAGCCATCGCGGTGGCGTCGGGCGCGGCCGGGGAATAGACGAATCCGCCCAGAAGCAGTTCTGTTGTCACGGTGCTCAAGTGTGCCCTGAGGGCGGGGGCGGGCCGTCAGTGGCCCCGAGGCAGGCCTCGATCACCGGGATCGGCCGCGGGCGGGGTCGACTGCCTGCCGACCGTGCCACCGTCATCGACCACCGTGCCGTCGATGACGGTGCCGCGACCGACGTACATGCCGCTCGCGTAGATGCCCGCGCGATCCATGGTCGCCGCGAATCGACGTGCACCGACGGTCGCGACCACCGGGCGCATAACCTTGCGGACCGGCGGGGCCAGCAGCACCAGACCGACGACCGTCGACACGACTCCCGGCATGACCATGAGCAGACTGGCCGCGGCCAGGAGCGCGGTGTCGCTGAGCGGGCCGCGTGGGTCGACCTCGTTCCGCGAGGCACGGCGCAGCTCTGCGAAGACCTTCCGACCCTGCTGCTGGAGCAGCGCGAAGCCGGCGACGACCGCGGCCAGCGTGATCAACACCGCCCAGCCGAAGCCGAGGAAGTGCGCCATGGCCACAAACGCACCGATCTCGATCGCCACGTAGGCGATCACGTACAGCATCCGCATCGGACCCTCTGCCTTTCCGAGAATGAAGTGGCGCCGACGTCCCGTTGCCGGTCGCGGGCCTCTACTCGGTGCAACGAGCGAGAGTGGCGGTTTTCTCCCGAATCCGGCAGGTTTCTCACCCGGATCGATGAGCGATCAGTCGTTGCGGCCCTCGATGTCGCCTTCGGCCTGCAGATAGACAGCCCGGAGCGCGTCGAGCATCTCCGTGGGGGGCTCGGTCCACATGTCGCGCTCGACGGCCTCGAGCAGGCGTTCGGCGATCCCGTGCAGCGCCCACGGGTTGGACTGCTGCATGAACCGCTGATTGTCCTCGTTGAGGACGTAGGACTCGGTGAGCTTCTCGTACATCCAGTCGGCGACCACGTTCGTCGTCGCGTCGTAGCCGAACAGATAGTCGACGGTCGCGGCCATCTCGAAGGCGCCCTTGTAACCGTGGCGCTGCATCGCCGAGATCCATCGAGGATTGACCACCCGGGCGCGGAAGACCCGACTCGTCTCCTCGGACAGTGTGCGGGTGCGGACGGAGTCCGGGCGGGTGCTGTCGCCGATGTAGGCGTCGGGCGATGTACCGGTGAGCGCACGCACGGTCGCGACCATGCCGCCGTGGTACTGGAAGTAGTCGTCGGAGTCGGCGATGTCGTGCTCGCGGGTGTCGGTGTTCTTCGCGGCGACCGCGATGCGTCGGTAGGCCGCGCGCATGTCGTCGACGGCGGGGACACCTGCCAGGTCGCGCCCGTATGCGTAGCCACCCCATTCGGTGTAGACCTGCGCCAGGTCGGCGTCGCTACGCCATTCGCGCGAGTCGATCAGTTGCAGCAGGCCGGCACCGTAGGTGCCCGGCTTGGAACCGAAGATGCGGGTTGCGGCCCGTCGCGGGTCGCCGTGGTCGGCCATCGATGCGCGGTAATGAGCGGCGACGAAGTTCTCGTCGTCGCGCTCGTCAGCGGTCGCGGCGAGCGCGACGGCGTCATCGAGCATCGTGACGACGTGCGGGAACGCGTCCCGGAAGAACCCGGAGATGCGAACGGTGACGTCGATGCGGGGACGGCCGAGCTCCTCGAGACCGATCAGCTCGAGGTCGCGGACCCGCCGCGACGCCTCGTCCCAAACCGGCATCACTCCGAGCAGCGCCAGGACCTCGGCGATGTCGTCGCCGGAGGTGCGCATCGCGCTGGTTCCCCAGACCGACAGTCCCACAGATGCCGGATATGTCCCGTGCTCGGAGACATACCGCTCGAGCAGTGAATCGGCAAGCGCTCGTCCGGTTTCCCACGCGAGTCGGGACGGAACCGCCTTGGGGTCGACCGAGTAGAAGTTACGCCCGGTCGGCAGGACGTTGATCAGGCCGCGCAAGGGTGAACCGCTGGGTCCGGCCTCGATGAAACGTCCGTCGAGGGCTCGCAGGATCTGATCGATCTCGCGATCTGTCTGCCGGAGCCGCGGGACGACCTCGGTCGCGGCGAAGTCCAGGACGTCGGCGACGGCGCCAGGGTGGCCCGCCGCAGCCTCGGTGATGGCCTCCGCAGTCCACTCCCCTTTCGCGCAGCTCGCGATGAGGCCGCGGGCGGTCGCCTCGATGTCGTCGATGTCGCCTCGGGCGGCGGAGCCGTCCTCGTGCAGGCCCAGTGCTTCGCGCAGACCGGGAAGTGCTTGGTTGCCACCCCACAACTGGCGCGCCCGCACCATCGCGAGGACGAGGTCGACCTCGCTGTCGTCGGCCGGCGCCTGACCCAGGACGTGCAGTCCGTCGCGGATCTGGACGTCCTTGATCTCACAGAGCCAGCCGTCGACGTGCAGCAGCATGTCGTCGAAGACCTCCTCGTCGGGACGTTCGGCGAGCCCGAGGTCCTGGTCCATCTTGGCCGCGGTCAGCAACGTCCAGATCTGCTGACGGATCGCGGGGAGTTTCGCGGGATCCAGGGCGGAGATGTTCGCGTGTTCGTCGAGGAGTTGCTCGAGCCGGGCGATGTCGCCGTAGGACTCGGCGCGGGCCATCGGAGGGATGAGGTGGTCGACGAGCACCGCGTGCGCTCGGCGCTTGGCCTGGGTGCCCTCGCCCGGATCGTTGACGAGGAAGGGATAGATCAGCGGCACGTCGCCGAGCGCGGCGTCGGTTCCACAGGAGGCGGACATGCCGAGGGTCTTGCCCGGCAACCATTCGAGGTTGCCGTGCTTGCCGACGTGCACGATCGCGTCGGCGCCGAAACCCGCTATGTCCGTCTCGGTTTCGCCCCGTCCGGTGAGCCAGCGGTAGGACGCCAGATAGTGGTGCGACGGCGGGAGGTCGGGGTCGTGGTAGATCGCGACCGGATTCTCGCCGAACCCGCGGGGCGGCTGCACCATCAGCACGATGTTCCCGAACCGCATCGCGGCGACCACGATGTCACCGTCGGGGTTGGCGGAGCGGTCGACGAAGAGCTCGCCGGGTGCCGGCCCCCAGTGCTGCTCGACCGCCGAGCGCAACTGTTCGTCGAGTCCGGCGAACCAGCGGCGGTAGTCGTCGGCCGACACCCGGATCGGGTTGGCGGCGAGAGTCTCCTCGGTGAGCCAATCGGAGTCTTGACCACCGGTCTCGACGATTGCGTGGATGAGGGCGTCCGAGTCCGCTTCGGCAAAGCCGGGGATGGCGTCGGGCCCGTCGGTCGGACCGATGTCGTATCCGGCCGCCGCGAGGGCGTGCAGCAGGTGCAGCAGGCTTCGGGGGGTGTCGAGTCCGACGGCGTTGCCGATGCGCGCGTGTTTGGTCGGGTACGCGGAGAGCATGAGCGCGACCCGCCGATCCGCCGGCGCGATGGTGCGCAGCCGGGCGTGGGCGACCGCGATCCCGGCGACCCGATCACACCGCTCGGGGTCCGGTTGGTACCAGGGCAGGCCGTTGTCGTCGAACTCCTTGAAGGAGAACGGGACGGTGATGATGCGGCCGTCGAACTCCGGCACCGCGACCTGGGTCGCCACATCCAGCGGCGACAGGCCGTCGTCGGTGGCGGCCCAGTCGGCGCGGGACCCGGTCAGGCACAGCCCCTGCAGGATCGGGACGTCGAGGGCCGCGAGTCGTGCGATGTTCCAGGCGTCGTCGTCCCCACCGGCCGATGCTGTCGCGGGAGTGGCGCCGCCCGCGGCGAGGACGGTGACGACGAGCGCGTCGGCGGTGCCGAGGAGGTCGATCAGGTCGTCGGGAGCGGTGCGCAACGACGCGCAGAACACCGGCAGGGCACGGCCACCTCGTTGCTCGACCGCGGCGCACAGTGCCTCGATGTAGCGGGTGTTCCCCGCCAGATGCTGGGCTCGGTAGTAGAGGATCGCGATGGTGGGCCGCGGCGCGTCGGTACCCGTCTCGTCCTCGACCGATGCCGTTCGTTCGAGCACGCCCCACGCCGGCGTCTCGTGCGGTGGTTCGAATCCGAGACCGGTGAGCAGAACGGTGTCGGACAGGAAGTTGTGCAGATTGACCAGGTTGTCGACACCACCGGCCGCCAGGTAGTTGTGCGCATCGGCGACCACACCGGCGGGAACGGTGGAGTGCGCCATGAGGTCGGGGTCGGGCTGCTGTTCACCGGAGCAGACCACCAGCGGTTTCCCGGTGGCAGCCACGGCGGCGAGCCCCTCCTCCCAGGCGCGGGTGCCGCCCAGGATGCGTACGACGATCAGGTCGGCGTCGGCCGCGAGCGTCGGGATGTCGTCGACGAGGATCCGCGACGGGTTGGCTCCGGTGAAGTCCGCGGCGCAGGCGGCCGCGGTGATCAGGTCGGTGTCGGAGGTCGAGAGCAGCAGGATCATGAGATCTCCTCGCCGGGAGGCGCGCCCGGGTGCGTCGTCGTACTGAATGGTGCGGACCCCGAGGCGCAGGTCTGACTCCGAAAGACCGATCGTCGCCGACCCGGCCTCCGTCACAGTGGCGCGACCGCGCCGGCCTTGCACCGGCTTCTGCCGCTCTGGGTTCGCTTCAGCCTAGCCGAGGGCGGCCTACCGTTTCACCCGGCGTTGCCCGACTCCCCGTCCACGGCTATCATTTCACTATACGGACGATATATCTCACTATATGAGATTTTGATTTGGAGGCGGCAATGCCCGATCAGGACACCTACACCCACGGTCATCCTGCGGTGGTGGTCAACAGTCATGCGGCCCGCACCGTCGCGAACTCCGCCGCCTACCTCCTGCCCCACCTGCGGCCGGGACTCGATCTGCTGGACGTGGGATGCGGTCCGGGCAGCATCACGGCCGATCTCGCCGCAGCGGTGGCACCGGGGCGGGTACGCGGCGTCGAGATCACCGAGGCGCCGCTCCCACAAGCACGGACGACCGCGGCCGCACGCGGGCTGACCATCGATTTCGCCGTCGACGACGCCTATCGACTGTCCGATCCCGACGACAGCTACGACATCACTCATGCCCATCAGGTCCTGCAGCATCTGTCCGATCCGGTGGCCGCACTGCGGGAGATGCGGCGGGTGACACGGCCGGGTGGGCTGGTGGCGGTCCGCGACGCGGACTACGCAGCCATCAACTGGTGGCCCGTCGACGAGCGCCTGGACGCGTGGTTGTCGATCTATCGAGAGGTCGCCCGCGGCAACGACGCCGAACCGGACGCCGGACGCCGACTGTTGGCGTGGGCACACGAGGCCGGGTTCACCGAGGTGACCCCGTCGGCGTCGGTGTGGTGTTACGCCACGCCCGACGACCGGGCGACGTGGGGTGGCATGTGGGCCGAGCGGATTCACTCGTCGGTCGGTCAGATGGCGCTCGAACGCGGACTGGCCACCGAGGCCGACCTTGCGGCGATCTCGCAGGCCTGGCGCGACTGGGCCGCGCACCCCGACGGATGGATCCTGATCCCGCATGGCGAGGTCATCGCCCGCGCCTGATCGATCCGCGGACGGACACCGGCGATGCCTGGTGCCATGCCTCACTAGGCTGGAACGATGACACGGCCCTTCCGACGCGACGTCGCCGACCGCTGCCCCGGGGTGTTCAGCACGCATGATGCGGCTGACGGCGCGGTCGCGCGGGTCCGGCTGCCCGGCGGCCGGATCCGGCCCGAGCAGTTGCAGGTGCTCGCACAGGCAGCAGCCGATCACGGCGACGGCCATCTCGAGCTCACGGCGAGAGCGAACATCCAGCTCCGCGGCATCCGCGACGTCGACGCGGTGGCCGATGCGGTCGTCGCGGCCGGACTCGCGCCCAGCTCGACGCATGACAAGGTACGCAACATCGAGGTCAGCCCCTTGACCGGACGCATCGGCGGGGTGGCCGACGTCCGTGCGCTCGCTGATGCACTCGATCAACGCCTCCGCGCGGACGACGAATCGTCGGCGCTGTCCGGACGGTTCCTGTTCGGTATCGACGACGGCCGCGGCGACATCCGTCGTCGCAGGCCCGACGTCGGTGCGATCGCGCGGCGCACCGACGACGCCGGCGCCCTCGTTGTCTACGACATCCTTGTCGACGACGAACCGGTCGGATCGGCGAACGGTGTGGATGCCGTCGCCGATGCACTCCTCGGTGTCGCGCACGATCTGATCGACATCGCACCGGGTACCTGGCGGATCGCCGACCTCACGGTCGAGGATCGGGCCGCTCTGACCGCGCGGGTCCGGACACGGTTGGCGCCGGCCGTCGGCGGCCCTCAACCAGCCGACGGCGGCCCGACCGTCGGCTGGTTCGAACAGGACGACGGCTCAATCCTGCTCGGTGCCGTGGTGGAGCTGGCCCGGGTTCCCGCGCGACTCGCGGAGTTCCTCGCCGCCGTCGAGGCGCCGATCGTCATCACGCCCGACCGCGAGATCCTGCTCTGCGACCTCGGTGAAGGAGTGGCCGAGACGGTGGTCCGGGTCCTGGCCCCGATGGGGCTGATCTTCGATGCCAACTCACCGTGGGTGCTGGCGAGTTGTTGCGTCGGCGCCCCAGGGTGCGCGAAGTCGCTCGCGCCGGTGCGTGCCGACCTCCTGACACGGGTCCGCGACGGTGGGCCGATCGAGGAACGCCAGCACTGGGTGGGATGCGGTCGTCACTGCGGCTCGCCCGCCGAGGGGCACCTCCTCGTCGAGGCGACGCCCGACGACGGGTACCGCACGCAGCGTCGATAAGGTCATGAGCACCATGACCGACTACCTGCGTGACGGCGCTGCGATCTATCGCCAGTCCTTTGCCACCATCCGCGCCGAATCCGATCTGAGCGCGTTCGCGGCCGATGTGGCCGGAGTCGTCGTCCGGATGATCCACGCGTGCGGGCAGACCGATCTCACCGACGATGTGGTTGCCACCCACGGGGTCGTGCGCGCCGCGCGGACCGCGCTGCAGAGCGGCGCACCGATCCTGTGCGACGCGTCGATGGTGGCCTCGGGCGTCACCCGCAAACGCCTGCCCGCCGACAACGAGGTGCGCTGCTATCTGTCCGAACCGTCGTTGCCGGCCCTCGCCGAACGACTGGGAACCACCAGAACGGCTGCCGCGCTGGAATTCTGGCGGCCGCGGCTGGCCGGGTCCGTGGTCGCGATCGGTAACGCCCCCACGGCTCTGTTCGCATTGCTGGACATGATCGACGACGGAGCACCGCGCCCGGCGGCGATCGTCGGCGCACCGGTCGGCTTCGTCGGCGCGGCCGAGTCGTGCGCTGCACTCGCGGCCCGCGACGACCTCGAATTCATCACGGTCACCGGCCGGCGCGGCGGATCCGCGATCACCGCGGCGGCCATCAATGCGCTCGCGAGTCCTGAGGAGTGACGACGACAGTGACGTCAGAACCGGCATCAGCAACGGCAGGCAAACTCTGGGGTGTGGGCCTCGGCCCCGGTGACCCCGAACTGGTCACCGTGAAGGCCGCACGAGTGATCGGGTCCGCCGACGTCGTGGCGTATCACTGTGCACGCCATGGCAACAGCATCGCCCGCTCGGTCGCTGCGCCGTATCTTCGTGATGGTCAGATAGAAGAGCGGCTGATGTATCCCGTGACCACCGAGACGACCGACCATCCGGGTGGCTACTCCGGCGCCCTGCAGGACTTCTACGCCGAGAGCGCTGCACGTCTGGCCGAACACCTGCGTGCCGGGCGGGCGGTCGCACTGTTGGCCGAGGGCGATCCACTGTTCTTCAGCTCGTACATGCACATGCACAAACGGCTCGTCGACGAGTTCGACGCCGAGATCATTCCCGGCGTGACGTCGGTGAGCGCGTCGTCGGCCGCAACCGGAATTCCGCTGGTCGAGGGCGACGAGACGTTGACCGTGGTGCCGGGCACCTTGCCGGCGGTCGAACTCGTCGCCCGATTCCGGGCCGCCGATGCGATCGCGGTTCTCAAACTCGGGCGGACGTTCACGCGCGTTCGCGATGCTCTCGTCGCCGCCGGCCGCGTCGACGAGGCGTGGTATGTCGAACGTGCGTCGACCTCGGTTCAGCGCGTTCTTCCCGTCGCCGACGTCGATCCCGCCCAGGTGCCCTATTTCGCGATGGTCGTGGTGCCCGGCCCGAGGAACAACCCGCACCGCGCGTCCACACCGGTCGCGGGTGAGGTGGTGGTGATCGGGTTGGGCCCGGGCGCCGACGATCTCACGACCCCGGCGGTGCAGGCCGAACTCGCCCGCGCCACCGATCTCGTCGGGTACAAAACCTATCTGGCGCGCGTGACCCCACGCCCCGGTCAACGCGTGCACGCCAGCGACAATCGGGTGGAGTCCGAGCGGGCGGAGTTCGCGCTCGACCTGGCCGCCCGAGGTGCCCGGGTCGCGGTCGTGTCCTCGGGTGATCCCGGGGTGTTCGCGATGGCGTCGGCGGTGGCCGAGGTCGCTGCCGAGCCACGCTGGCGCGATGTCGCAGTACGGGTGTCCCCCGGCGTCACGGCGGCCAGCGCGGTTGCCGCGGCCGTCGGCGCACCGCTCGGGCACGACTTCGCGGTGATCTCGTTGTCGGATCGGCTCAAGCCGTGGGAGGTGATCGCCGAACGCGTGCGACATGCCGTCGCAGCCGATCTCGTCGTCGCGATTTACAACCCGGGATCGGCCAGCCGGACCTGGCAGGTGGGTCAGCTCAAAGAGATTCTGCTGGAGACCGTGTCGCCCGATCGGGTGGTCGTCGTCGGACGGGATGTCGGCGGACCGCAGGAGCGCCTGCTCACGACGACTGTCGGTGACCTCGACCCGGCATCCGTGGACATGCGCACCCTGCTGATCGTGGGATCGTCGACGACCACGGCGGTGTCGCGATCGGGCGGCGATCTCGTGTACACGCCGCGCCACCACGGCGACTGACCCACCTGTTTCCGAGACACACCACTAGAGGTGACCGCGGACCCAATCCAGAGCCGCGGGCACTGTCGCGACCGAGTCGCCGGTGGCGGGTTCTGCCGGTCGTTGGACCATCACCACGTCGATTCCGAGTTCGGCGGCCGCGGAGAGCTTCGCCTCGGTGAGGGCTCCGCCGCTGTTCTTCGTCACCAGTAGGTCGATGCCGTTCTCGCGGAGCAGGTGCCGCTCGTTGTCCAGGTCGTAGGGACCACGTGAGGACAGAACCCGATGTCGGGCGGGCAGCGCGGACGTCGGCGGATCCACGACGCGGATGAGAAACCAGGCGTCGTCGATGTCGGCGAACACCCCGACGTCCTGGCGACCGGTGGTGAGGAAGACGCGCAGATCGTCGTGCGTGGATGCCCGCGCGGCGACAGCTGTTGCGGCGGCGACCATGTCCGGCACGGATTCCCAGTGGTCGGCCGGACCCGGGTGCCACTGGGGTCTCCGCAACCGCAGGAGCGGGGTCCCGACGGTTTCGGCGACGGCAGCAGCATGTTCGGTCATCGCGGTGGCGAACGGATGCGTCGCATCCACGACCACTGCGATGTCGTGGGTGCGGATCCACTCGGCGAGCCCGTCAACCCCGCCGAATCCACCGATGCGCACATCCCCGACCGGCAGGCGCGGGTCGCGCACCCGACCGGCCAGCGAGCTGATCACGGGGATCGACGCCTCGTGGAGCTCGGCGGCGAGTGCTCGCGCCTCGCCGGTGCCGCCGAGCAGCAGGACCGGCCGTTCACCCATCGGTGCGCAGCTTGGTCATCCGGGCCTCGGAGTAGAGGTAGCTGTCGGTGACCGCGGGATGCTCGGTCGGATCGAGCACACGGCCCACGAAGATCACCGCGGTCCGCCGAATCCCCGCATCGGCCAACGCGGATGCCAGGTCGGCGAGGCGGCATCGTACGATCTGCTCATTGTGTCGGCTGGCGAAAGCCACCGTCGCCGTGGGACATTCCGCTCCGTAATGCGGTGTCAGCGCCGCGACGATCTGGTCGGCGCGATGTGCCGCCAGATGCAGCGCAAGGGTGACACCCGTGGCCGCGAGCCGCTCGAGCTCCTCCCCCGGCGGCATGTCCGTGGACAATGTCGACACCCGCGTGATCAGCAGGCTCTGGCCGACTCCGGGAACCGTGAGTTCCCGGTCGAGTGCTGCGGCCGCCGCGGCGAAGGCGGGCACCCCGGGCACCACCTCGACCGCGATCCCGCGCGAAGTGAGTTCGCGTCGTTGTTCGGCCATCGCCGAGTACAGGGAGGGATCGCCGGAATGCAGACGCGCGACGTCGTGTCCGGCCGCGTCTGCCGCGATGATGTGGTCGACGATGTCGTCCAGCGGCATTCGTGCGGTGTCGACGAGCACGGCGTCCGGCGGGCAGCGATCGAGCAGTTCGGCCGGCACGAGCGAGCCCGCATACAAGCAGGTCTGGCATCGGCCGAGGATCGCCGCACCGCGCAGTGTGATGAGATCCGGCGCGCCCGGTCCTGCGCCGATGACGAAGACGGTCATGGCTTGTCCACCACCCATTGCACGATCGGCAGCGATGGCCGCCAGGTTGTCATGGTGCCGAGCGGACCCGCGGTCTCGACCACATGTCTGCGCAGCGAACCGCCATGGCGCCCATACCATTCGGTGAGCAGCGCCTGATTCTCGACGGTCACCGCGTTCGCCACGACACGGCCGCCCGGCGAGAGGGCGCACCAGATTGCCTCGAGCAACGCCTGGTCGAGTCCGCCGCCGATGAATATGCTGTCCGGCTCCGGCGCCGCCGCCAAGGCGTCTGGCGCCGCTCCGAGTACGGTGATGCGTTCCCCGACTCCGTGGCGGACGGCGTTGTCGCGGAGCCGCGCAGCCCGGAGTTCGTCCTGCTCGAAGGCGATCGCGCGGGCGCTGCGGTCGGCACGCAACCACTCGATGGCGACACTGCCGGACCCGGAACCTATGTCCCACAACAGCTGTCGGTACGACGGCGTGAGGGCGGCAACGGTGAGCGCCCGGATCGGCTGCTTGGTGATCTGCCCGTCGTGGTCGTACTCGTCGTCGGGCCGACCGGGGGTGCGGCTGCGTCGCGGCCCCACACAGCTGATCGCCACGATGTTCAGACGGTCCCCTGCCGGTTCGTGCCACGTCCGGGCCACCCCCCGGACGATGCGTTCACGGTCTCCGCCGAGCTGCTCGAGGACGGTGACCGACGACCAGCCGAAACCGTTGTCCGTCAGCACGCGTGCGATGGTTGCCGGAGTGGTGTCGTCGCGGCTGAGCACCAGCAGGTCACGGCCGTCCGTGACCCGATCCAGCAACGACTCGGGATCGGCGGTCACCGTGCTGACGATCCCGACGTCGGTGAGGTCCCATCCGAGCCGCGCGCACGCGAGGGCGGCACTCGACACGGTCGGGATGACGGTGACACGTTCGGCGCCGATCGCCCGCACGATGGTGGTGCCGACGCCGTGGAACATCGGGTCTCCGCTGGCAAGGATGTGGGTGACCCCGTCGTCCGTACCGTCGGCGTGGAGCACGGTGTGCAGGTGTTCGCTCATGGGCGAGTTCCATCGGCGTTGTCGCGCGGGCAGATCCGGCAGCAACTCGAGTTGGCGGGCCGACCCGTAGATGACCCTGGCCGAGGCGAGCTGATCACGGGCCGATTTGCCGAGCCCGTCCCAGCCGTCGGCACCGATGCCGATCACGACGACGTGTCCGATCATCGGGACAACCGCCGCCAGATGGCGCGTGGCACCATCCGCATGCCGACGAACATCGGCCGCAGGACCCAGGGAATCCAGACTTCTCCGCGGCCCCGGTGGTAGGCGTCGGCCACCGCGTCGGCGACTTGCCCGGCGTCGACCGAGAACGGTGCTGGTTTCACGCCGGAGGCCATGAGGTCGCGCGTCATCGCGCCGATGACGAATCCGGGACGAGCCAACAGGAGCCGAACCCCACTGCCGTGCAGTGCGTCCGACAGGCCGCTGGCGAATCCGTCCAGTCCCGCCTTGGTGGAGCCGTACACGTAGTTGGCCCGGCGCACGCGGATGCCGGCGACCGAGGAGAACACGATGATCGTGCCGGAACCCTGGGCGCGCAAACCCCTGGCGAGCGGGGTCAACACGCTGATCTGGGCGAGATAGTCGGTGTGCGCGATCTGCAGGGCGTGCGCAACGTCGGACTCGGCGCGTGTCTGGTCGCCCAGGATGCCGAACGCGATGATGACGGCCTCGATCGGCCCGTACTGCCCGATGATCGTGTCGACGAGCGCGGTGTGGGTATCGGTGTCGTCGGCGTCGAATTCGACGGTGTGCACATCCGTCGCGCCGGCCGCCCGTAGCTGCGCGGACTCGTCGACGAGGTCGTCGGGCCGGCGCGCAGCGAGCACCACCGTCCGGCCGGAGGCAAGCCGTCGGGCCAGGGCTACGCCGATCTCGCTGCGACCGCCGAAGACCACGATGGTTCCGGTGCTCGGTCGCTGGGCCATGGCAGCCAGTATCTCATCGGCCGGTTAGCGTGATGCCATGACCCGTACCCCTGACGACCTCGGTGCTGCGGCCGAGGAGTACCTGGCCGAGCGGCACCTGGCCACCCTCACGACCCTGCGCGCCGATGGCACGCCGCATGCCGTCGCGGTCGGATTCACCTGGGACAAGGAGAACCGGTTGGCCCGGGTGATCACGTTCGAGGGCAGCCAGAAGGTCCGGAATACCGAGCGAGGTGGATACGCCTCGGTGACGAATGTCGACGGACCGCGATGGCTCACGCTCGAAGGCCCGGCCTCGGTGCGCCGCGAGCCGGAACGTGTCCGCGAGGCGGAGGAACGCTACGCCGCGCGCTATCGACAGCCCAAGCCGAATCCGCGGCGTGTGGTCATCGAGATCGAGGTGTCCCGTGTGATGGGCTCGGCGACGCTGTTGGGTTGAGACGACTTGTCGGCCGCCGGGCCCCTTGCCGCCGGTCCCCTCGCCGCCTCCCGCCGCCCCCGGCCGGCCTCAAAACCACCCCCAGGCGGGGCGAGCTCGGCGAATCGCCGCCATCAAGGCGCTGATGGGTGGTTTTCGGAGCCGGTCACAGCACCGGCAACGCTGGTGGGTGGTTTTCGGAGACGATCACAGCACCAGCAGCTCGTGGGGGCGGGTGTTCATCGGTTCGCACCCGTCGTCGGTGACGACGACGATGTCCTCGATCCGGGCGCCCCAATGCCCGTCGAAGTACACGCCGGGTTCGATGCTGAATGCCATTCCAGGGCGCAATGCGATGTCGTTGCCGCTGACGATGTAGGGCTCCTCGTGCACCGACAACCCGATGCCATGCCCGGTGCGATGAATGAAGTTGTCCGCGAGGCCCTGCTCGCCCAGGAGATCGCGTGCCACCGCATCGATCTCCTGCGCCGTGATCCCGGGTCGAACCGCGTCGACGGCGGCGCGCTGCGCGTCGTGCAGGACTCGGTAGGCGTCGGCGATCTCGACCGGAGGCTCGGTGAAGCAGTATGTGCGGGTGGAGTCCGAGTTGTAGCCGGGGTCGACGGGACCACCGATGTCGATCACCACGATGTCGTCGGACTCGATCACACGATCGGAGAACTCATGGTGCGGATCGGCACCATGCGGGCCCGAACCGACGATGATGAACGCGGCCTCGGTGTGGCCCTCGGCCAGGATGGCCGCCCGGATGTCGTCGGCGACTTCGCGTTCGGTCCGACCGGGTCGTAACCATTCCCCCATTCGGGCGTGGACGCGGTCGATCGCCGCCCCGGCGCGGCGAAGCGACTCGATCTCGCTGTCGTCCTTGATCATCCGCAACTCTCGCAGCACGTCGGTGGCGAGGGCGGGAGTCGCGCCTGTTTGTCGCGCGATCGGCACCACGTGCAGCGCAGGCATGGTGTCGCAAACGGCCAGCGCCGCGGAGTCCGGCAGCCCGGCCAGGGCGAGCGCGTACGGATTCTCCCCGTCGACCCAGTCGGCCACATCGATGCCGAGATCGGCGACCGCCGAATCGCGTACGGAGGCGAGTTCCAGCCGCGCAACGACGAGCCGCGGCGCACCGTCCGCGGGCACCACGAGGGCGGTGAGTCGCTCGAAGGTGTCCGCCCGAGACCCGGTGAGATAACGCAGATCCGGGCCGGTGGACACCATCAGTGCGTCGAGACCTGCTTCGGCGGTGAGCTTCCGGGCACGGTCGAGGCGATGGCGATATACGTCCGAGGAGAACCGGTAGGTCATGAGCGCAGCCTACCGCCCGTACAGACATGGCCGGGCATGACAGAGTTGGGTCATGGCTGGTTCGCTGATGCTCCTCGACGGAGCGAGTCTGTGGTTCCGATCGTTCTACGCGCTGCCCGAGAAGATGACAGCTCCGGACGGGCGGCCTGTGAACGCCGTCCGCGGATTCCTCGACACGATCGCGTCGCTGGTGACCCGGGAGCAACCCACGCGTCTCGTGGTCTGTCTCGACCTGGATTGGCGTCCGGCCTTCCGGACCGAGCTGATCCCGTCGTACAAGGCGCATCGTGTGGCCGAGGAGGCACCCCATACCGTCGGTGCAGCCGGTGCTGACGACGTCGTCACCGACATCGAAGAGGTACCCGACACGCTGACACCGCAAGTCGACATGATCCTCGACGTGCTGCGTTGCGCAGGGATCGCGACGTCGGGGGCCATCGGCTGTGAGGCCGACGATGTGATCGGCACGCTGGCCTACGACGAGTCGACCGATCCGGTGGTGGTGGTGAGCGGGGACCGCGACCTGTTGCAGGTGGTCGCCGACGATCCGGTGGCGGTGCGGGTCCTCTATGTGGGCCGCGGACTGGCGAAAGCCGAGATGATGGGCCCGGCTGAGCTCGCCGAGAAATATGCGGTCCCGGTCGATCGGGCCGGCATGGCCTACGCGGAGATGGCGATGCTTCGTGGCGATCCGTCCGACGGTCTGCCCGGCGTCCCCGGGATCGGGGAGAAGACCGCAGGCAAACTCATCACCGAGTACGGAAGCCTGGACGCCCTCGAGGCCGCGGCCGCCGACAGCGGCTCGTCGTTGGCGACCCGCAGCCGCAAAGCGCTGCTGGCGTCGGCCGACTACCTGAGTGCGGCCCGCACCGTCGTATTGGTCAAGACCGACGCGCAGACCATCGACAGCACCGACGACGACCGGTTACCGCAGTCCCCGGCGGACCCGGGAGGTCTCGCCGACCTGGTCGAGGAACTGGGTATCGGCGCGTCGGTGACACGTTTGGCCAAGGCGCTGGGATGGTCGACCGCCGAGAACCGGTAACCGATTCCTGTTCGGGAGGCTCCGGCTTCCGAAGCAGACCGTGGGCGGAACGCGTGCGGCGCGATGACGACCGCTCAGCTCGTCGGACGGGAGACCTCGTACGTGCCGTCGTCGTCGAGGAAGGTCACGGTGACCTTCTGCTGCTGACCACTCACGGTGGCGGTGCAGGTGAACGATTGTCCCTTCTCGACCCGCTCTCCTGAGGGGCACTGGACGTTGCTCACATCGGTCGCCTGGTAGTCCTCGGTCAAGATCTTCTTGACGCCGTCCTGGACTGCGTTCTGCGAGATCGTTTTCGGTGCCCACCCGGGGGCGACGAACGCGGTGAACAGCAAGATCGCGGCGATGACCACCGCGGCACCGCCGCCGACGAACAAGAAGGTACGCATCCGACTCTTCTTGGGCGAGGTCGCCATCGACGAGAACTGATCGCCGCCGTAGTGGCTGTGGCCTGCGGTCTGACCGGCGAACTGCTGATGCTCGCCGGTCGGTTGATAGGTGCCCGGGGCGGAATAGTAGGCGCCGGGAGGCTGCTGCGAAGAAGCGCCGTACGGTGCGGTTGAGGCCTGCTCACCAGCGGTTCCATAGCCGGCCGGGGCACCATAGCCACCCATCGGCTGACCCGGGACGGTCTGTCCGTGGTCGGGCTGACCGTAACCCGGCTGGCCGTAGGGTTGCTGCCCATAGCCCTGCTGCGCATAGCCCTGCTGCCCGTAGGGTTGCTGGCCGTACGCCTGCTGGGCCTGGTTCGGTTCTCCCTGACCCGGTTGCCCGTAGGGTGGCTGCCCGTACTGTTGCTGCCCGTACTGTTGCTGTCCGTACTGTGGCTGTCCGTACTGCGGTTGTCCGTACTGCGGTTGTCCGTACTGTTGTTGTCCGTAGTCTGGCTGCCCGTACTGCGCTTGCCCATGACCTTGCTGCGGATGCGCCTGCGTATAGGGCGCTGTCGAGGGATTGCCGTAGGGCGTCGTCGGCTGACCGTGGTCCTGCGAGTGGCCGGGCGGTGACTGGGGCGCCGACGCCGGATCCGAGTGCTGCGGAGACTGCGTTTCGCCTGCAGGACCGGACGGGGCCGTGGTGTCTTCGGCCCGGTTGGAGTCGGGCTGTGCGGGATCACTCCCACCAGGGTGCGGTGATGACCCGCTCGGAGGATTCTGATCGTTCGGCTCGCTCATGGGGTCTCCCGCTCTGCCCCGTGACAGGGCACCGACACGCCTGGACGTCACGGTCGGCGAGCGCGGAATCCCCTCGTGTCGTCGGGAAGGACGCATCGAGCCCGCCCGTCCGTTCTCCCGACCGCGTGGAGAACGTTACCTCACGGCCCCACCACAATCACCGAACCGACGACGCCGACGTCACCGGGAAAACCGGGCACGAACCGACGGTATGAGCGCTCAGCCCAGTTCTGCGGCGACCACGCCTCGACGGATGCCCGACACCGCGGCGCGCGCCGATCCGGCCAGACGGGTATCGGCCCCGACACCTAGTCTGATCTGCTCGAGCAGATCGACCACCTGACGGTTCCAGCGAACGAAGTCACCCGGTGACAGCAATTGCCCGCGTTCACCGGCAGCCGCGAGGGATTCCGTCAACGAACGTCCGGATGCCCACAGCGACACCGCAACCGAGAATCCCGTGTCGGGCTCGCGGGTGGAGTCGACGCGATGACGAGCCTCGACGGCGGTCACCTGCCGCCAGATCTCCACGGTTCGGGCCACGGCCTGCCGCAGTGCGGCATTCCCGGGCATCGCGTCGGTTCCGGAGTAGCTCTCGCGTCTCGCCTCGAACACCATTGCGGCCACCACCGCGGCAAGTTCATGTGGTGCCAGCGCATCCCAGACCCCGGCCCGGATGCACTCGGTGACGAGCAGATCGCTCTCGCTGTATATCCGGCTGAGCAGCTCACCCGCCGCGGTGACCGACACCCGTTGGGCCCCGGACCGACCGACGGAGGCGTCGAGGTATCCCAACTCTGCCAGGACGGCCACGATCCGGTCGAACTGGACTCCGAGCGTCGACGTACGGTCGGCGATCACCCGTTCGGCCGACACGATCTCGCGGACCACCCGATTGCGGCGCTCTGCAAGGCGGAAGAGTTCATCGCCACCATCGAGCCGGTGTGCCGGATGAGCCCGCAGCGCCGACCGTAGTCGGGCCAGTTCCCGATCATCGGCGGCGGCGGCGCGCTTCTTGGAACGACCGCGCGGCATCTCGATGCCGGTGGACCGGAGCGCGGACGCCAGGTCCCGACGACCCCGTCCGGTCCGGCGATCCACATGCTTCGGCAGGCGCATGTTGCCCAGCACCTGGGGTGGGTTCACGAAGTCACGGGTTCCCACCCGTCCGCACCAGGCGTCCTCGGTGAGCACAAGCGGTTTGGGGTCCACCGACTGTGCGGCCGGTTCGAGGATCACCGCGAGCCCGCGGTGCCGACCACCGTGCAGCCCGATCACGTGCCCCCGCTTGAGGGCGGCCAGGTCCGCGACCGTCGACCGTGTGTGTTCCGTGCGCCGCTCGAACTTGAGCTCACGCTCCCGTCGCCGGATGTCCTCCCGCAGTTGCACGTAACCGAGGAACCCGGCATGCGGGTCGTCTCCGGGTTCGTTGCCGTAGTCGATCGATCCGCCCGGCTCGAGTCCTCGGTTCTCGGCGGCACCGGTCAACTCGATGTCGAGTTTGCGGAGCTGTCGACGTGCATCATCGACCTTGCGCGCCTGTCCGACGACCGATCGATCCGCTTGGAACTGCGCGAACGACCGGTTCAGCAGTTCGCGCGAGCCCGCGAGGCCGAGTCGGCCGATGAGGTTGACCGCCATGTTGTATTCCGGCTGGAACGAACTGCGCAGCGGAAACGTGCGTGCACCGGCGAGGCCGGCGACCTGCTCGGGAACCGTCTCCGCCGTCCACACGACGACGGCGTGGCCCTCGACGTCGATGCCGCGACGTCCCGCCCGTCCGGTCAGCTGGGTGAATTCGCCGGGCGTGAGGTCGACGTGGGCTTCACCGTTGAACTTGACGAGCCGTTCGAGCACCACGGTCCGGGCCGGCATGTTGATACCCAGTGCCAGTGTCTCGGTGGCGAACACCATCTTCACCAAACCGCGGGTGAACAGTTCCTCGACGGCATGGCGGAAAGTCGGCAGCAGACCTGCATGGTGAGCGGCGAAGCCGCGGCGCAGACCCGCCCGCCATTCGGCGACGCCGAGGATCTCCTCGTCCGCGGGAGACATCTCCTCGAGATGTCGGTCGACCACCTCGTCAACCGACATCGCCTCCTCAGGTGTCAGCAGGTTCAGACCTGACCGAAGACACTGTGCGAGGGCCCCGTCGCAGCCGGCGCGGGAGAAGATGAACCCGATCGCGGGTAACAAACCCTCGCGGTCCAGGCGTGCGACGAGCTCGGGGCGCGACGGTGGGCGCGCTCCCCCGCGTCTGCCACCACGGGGGCCGCCGCTCCGCCGACCACGGCCATAGGACCGGTCCCCACCACGATCGTCGGCCAACAGGATCCGGTGGCGGATGTACCGTTTGAGCTCCGGATTGACCTGTGGGCGTTCCCGTGTCGCCGCTGCGCCGGGTGGCCTGGCCGGGTCGAAGAGGTCGAACATGCGGGTTCCGACGAGCATGTGCTGAGACAAGGGCACCGGTCGGTGCTCGTCGACGATGACGGTGGTGTCACCGCGGACAGTCTTGATCCAGTCGCCGAACTCCTCGGCGTTGCTCACCGTCGCGGACAGGCTCACCACCCGCACCGACGGCTCGAGGTGCAGGATGACCTCTTCCCACACCGCGCCGCGGAACCGGTCGGCGAGGAAGTGCACCTCGTCCATCACCACATGCGACAGCCCGGTGAGCGCACGCGAGTTCGCATAGATCATGTTGCGGACGACCTCGGTGGTCATCACGACGATCGGCGCATCCGGGTTGATCGAGTTGTCCCCGGTGAGCAGGCCAACCGATTCCGCGCCGTGGATGGCGGCGAGGTCGGCGTACTTCTGGTTGCTGAGTGCCTTGATGGGTGTGGTGTAGAAACATTTCGTGCCCGACGCCAGTGCGAGATGCACGGCGAACTCACCGACGATGGTCTTCCCTGCGCCGGTCGGTGCGCAGACCAGAACGCCATGTCCCGCCTCGAGAGCAACACAGGCACGCCGCTGGAAGTCGTCGAGGCCGAAGGACAGCCGATCGGTGAATTCCTCGAGCCGACTCACAGGATGTCGTCGAAAGTGTCTCGGTCACGGACTGAGGTGCGGGTGGCCGCCGACGTGCCGGATGAGGTCGCCGACGGCTGCGCGAGCCGCGTCGCGCTGGGTGCCGGGCCGGTGCTCGGCAGCGGGCTGGCCTGATCGTCTGGAATGTCCGACCAATCGGTGGTGTCCCGCTTGCGTCGTTTGTCGTTGATCCGGGCGAACTGGATCGCGATCTCGAGCAACACGGTCAGCGCCAGCGACAACGCCAGCATGGTGAACGGATCCTGTCCGGGGGTCGCTATCGCAGCGAACACGAACAGCGCGAACACCAGCCCCCGACGCCAGCTCTTCAGCCGCGCATAGGTCAGGATCCCGATGACGTTCAAGGCGATGATCAGCAACGGCAACTCGAAGCTGACACCGAAGATGATCAGCAGGTGCAGCATGAACCCGAAATACTGGTCGCCGGCCAGTGCGGTCACCTGGACATCGTTGCCGACGGTCAGCAGGAAGTGGAAGGCCTTGGCCACCACGAGGTACGCGAGCACGGCGCCCGCGACGAAGAGTACGGCGGCCGACGAGACGAATCCGATCGCATAGCGCCGCTCGTTGGTGTGCAGGCCGGGAGTGATGAATTGCCAGAGCTGGTACAGCCAGATCGGGCACGCCAACACCACCCCGGCGGTGAGCGCGACCTTGAGCCGCAACATGAACTGGTCGAACGGGCCGGTGGCGAGCAGGCGGCAGGAGTCGTCCGCGGTCAGCTGCGCGCGCGATGACGGTGGCAGATCGCAGTAGGGTCCGCGCAGCAGATCACCCAGCGACGGGATGCCGAGGAATCCGTGCGAATACCAGACGAACCCGATGATGGTCGTCAGAACGATCGCGATCATCGAGATGACGACGCGCGTCCGCAACTCGTAGAGATGTTCGACCAACGACATGGTGCCGTCGGGATTGAGTTTGCGTTTACGGCGTCTCGGATCGAGAGAAATGCGCACGCGGGTGCCCTGGCCTCCGGTCTGGCGAGAAGCGCCTAGGCGGACTTCTTCGTGTCGTCAGTCGAGGTATGTGTCGAGGTCGGCGGCACATCCCCCGGCGGCAGTTCACGTTTGACCGGCTCGGCCGGCGGGGTGCCGCCGGTCTCCTTGCCGTCGTTCTGCATCTCCTTGACCTCGCTCTTGAAGATCCGCAACGACTGACCCAGCCCCCGAGCGGCATCGGGGAGCTTCTTGGAGCCGAACAGGATCACCAGGACGAGCAAGACGATCACCCAGTGCCACCAGGACAAAGCGCCCATTTTTCCACCTCCGAATCGCGACGTCGCCAATGCTACCCGAGTGCGGCCCGGCGACCGCGGGCGCAGGCGGCCACGGCCTCACGCATAGCGTGCCCGGGCCGCCGCCGCCGTCGACGCGACGCTCCCTGCGATGGCCGGATCGGACACCACCCGCACGCGGCCACCGAACCCCAGCAGGAAGCGGGTCAGCCACTCCGGTGAGCCGTACACGAGGCGCGCACGGACCGGCGACGTCGGATCGTTGCGGCCATCAAGCGATTCCATCGCTTCGATCAGGTAGTAGTCGAGTACCCAGAGCTCCTCCGGATCGATCTCGATCTCGGCGAACGGCAGGTCCGGATTGTCGGACAGGATCGCCGATTGGGGTCGCGCCACCGCCTCAGCCGGCGGGGTCGACGGTTCGTCGAGCAGCGTCGCCGTCTCCACCCGGTCGAACCGGAACAGCCGCACACCGTCGCTCTTGCGGCACCACGCCTCGAGGTAGGTGTTGTTGTCCATCGACTGCAGCCGGATCGGGTCGACAGTGCGCTCGGTGAAGCTGTCCCGTGTCGCCGAGTAGTAGCGGATGTCGAGGGCGCGCCGCAGACGCAACGCGTCGCGGATGGTCGCGTGGGTGGGGTTCTCGACCTCGACGTCGCGCTCGACGCCGGTGGGCACCCGGGCCGCCGACGATCCGACGGCCTGTTCGATCTTGGCGATGGCGCGTCGTGTACTGACCCGGTCGACGGCGCCGGGCATGTCGAGCAGCGCACGCAACGCGACGAGCAGGGTGCTCGCCTCCGTCGTGGTCAGGCGCAGCGGACGGTCCATCCCCGCGGTGAACCCGACCTTGACCCGGCCCTGCTCGAACTGCAGGTCGATCAGATCGTCCGGAAAGTATCCGGGGAGCCCGCAGACGAAGAGCAGCTCGAGATCCTTGGTGAGTTGCCTGGGCGTGATGCCGAGGTCGCGGGCCGCCTCGTCGATCGCGATGCCGTCACGCCGGTCGAGGTAGGGCACGAGCGCCAGCAACCTGCTCAACCGATCTGGACGCGCGGACATCAGGCGGACACCCCGGCCAGTCTGTCGAGCGAGGCGATGACGGCCTCGCGTAGCTCCGGTGGCGCGAGCACCACGGCGTCACGGCCGGCCCCGAGCACCATACGGGCGAGGGTGGACAACGAGCGGATCTCGATCTCGGCCACGTCGCCGGGCTCGCCGTCGAGATCGGAGGGGATGACCGTCCTGGAGAGTCGACGCAGCCCGGCCGCCCGATCGCGCGCCAACCAGATGCGTGCGGTGCGGCCGTCGGTGCCGGTCGCGGACTCGACGGCCGCCGACACGATCTGCTGAACGTCGGTGCCTTCGGGAACCACGACATCGCCCGGGGCGCCGATCACGGTGACGTCGGAGATCCGCGACAGCCGGAAGGTGCGGGTGGCCGAGCGGTCGCGGTCGTGCCCCACGACGTACCACCGACCGCGATAGGTGACGATGCCCCACGGTTCGAGGGTGCGGGTCAACGCCGACGACGCCGCACCCGGCCGATAGGTGAAGGTGACGGCCCGCGCCGACCCCGTCGCCGAGACCAGCGCCGCCAGGGCGGGTTCGGAACCCACCGACCGCGCCGACAACGCGGCCGGCACCACCAGCTCGTCGTCGGCCCGGACATCGATACCTGCGGCCTGCAGTTTGAGGACGGCATTCTGCGAGATCGCGGAGATCTCGGGGGTATCCCACAGCGCCGCTGCCATCGCGATCACCGCGGCCTCGGATCGGTCGAGCTCGATCTCGGGCAGCTCGTAGCTGTCCCGGTTGATCCGATAACCCTCCGCGCTGCCCGACATCCGATCTCGACCGGTGATCAGCGGGATACCGAGGTCACGAAGTTCGTTCTTGTCTCGCTCGAACATCCGGTTGAATGCCTCGTCCGACTGCCCCTCGTCGTTGTAGCCGGCGACGTTGCGGCGGATGTACTCCGCGGTCACGAACTGACGGGTCGACAACAGACAGATCACGAGATTGAGAAGGCGCTCAACTTTCTGCGTGGCCACTGGGCCAGCTTACGATCACATCGATGCGATCAGTCGATCGACTCGCTCATCGACGCTGCGGAACGGATCCTTGCACAACACGGTCCGCTGGGCCTGGTCGTTCAACTTGAGGTGAACCCAGTCGACGGTGAAGTCACGGCCGGCCTTCTGCGCAGCCGAGATGAAGTCGCCACGCAGCTTCGCCCGCGTCGTCTGTGGAGGCTCGTTGACCGCGGTCGCGATCGCCTCGTCGGTGGTCGCCCGGGCGACCAGCCCCTTGCGCAACATGACGTCGAAAACGCCGCGGCCGCGTTTGATGTCGTGGAAGGCGAGGTCGAGCTGTGCGATCTTCGGGTCCGACAGCTCCATCGAGTAGCGGTCCTGATAACGCTGGAACAACTTGCGTTTGATCACCCAGTCGACCTCGGTGTCGACCGTCGAGAAGTCACCGCTCTCGACCGCGTCGAGCATCCGGCCCCACAGATCGACGACCATGTCCATCTCCGGGTCGGGGCGACGGTTCGTCATGTGCTCGACGGCGCGGGCATGGTATTCGCGCTGGATGTCGAGCGCGGTCGCCTGCCGCCCCCCGGCGAGGCGTACGGGACGCCGTCCGGTGGGGTCGTGGCTCACCTCGCGGATCGCTCGGATCGGATTGTCGAGAGCGAAGTCGCGGAACACCACGCCGGCCTCGATCATCTCCAGGACCAGTGCTGCCGAGCCGACCTTGAGCAATGTCGTCATCTCGGCCATGTTGGAGTCCCCGACGATCACGTGCAGTCGGCGGTATTTCTCGGCATCGGCGTGCGGTTCGTCGCGGGTGTTGATGATGGGCCGGGACCGGGTCGTCGCCGACGACACGCCTTCCCAGATGTGCTCGGCACGCTGGGACAAGCAGAAGGTCGCCGCCTTCGGGGTCTGCAGGACCTTGCCGGCGCCGCAGATCAGCTGGCGCGTGACCAGGAACGGCAGCAGGACGTCGGAGATGCGGGAGAACTCGCCGGCCCGCACCACCAGGTAGTTCTCGTGGCAGCCGTACGAGTTGCCTGCCGAGTCGGTGTTGTTCTTGAACAGGTAGATGTCGCCGCCGATCCCCTCGTCGGCGAGCCGCTGTTCGGCGTCGACGAGCAGGTCCTCGAGCACCAACTCGCCTGCACGATCATGGTTGATCAGCTGAATGAGGCTGTCGCACTCGGCGGTCGCGTACTCCGGGTGGGAGCCGACGTCGAGATAGAGCCGCGCGCCGTTCTGCAGGAAGACGTTGGACGAACGCCCCCAGGACACGACTCGGCGGAACAGGTACCGAGCGACCTCGTCGGGGCTCAGTCTGCGATGACCGTGGAAGGTACATGTGACACCGAATTCGGTCTCGATACCCATGATTCGACGCTGCACATGATCAACACTACCCGCGGACAACCCCGCAGACCGGGCGACGCGACGGGTGGTCGCGTCGCCGGTCCGCGACGTCAGGATTCCGGGTCACTCGGAGGGGTTTCGGCGTCCGCCGATCCACCGTTCGCGATCTCGTCCGGCGTGGCGGATTCGCCATCGGGCGGCATCAGATCTGCCAGGGCCGAATTGTTGATCCGTCGATAGGCGCGCCGCGGACGATTGCGATCCAGGATCGCCACCTCGAGGTCGGAGGCGGCGAGTTTGCGCGGTTCGGTCGAGGACTGAGACGAGCTGCCCGACGAACTGCTGCCGGTGTCGACGGGCGTGGCCAGCGCGGCCACCGCGACGGCGATTGCGGCGGACAGGTCGAGATCGGGTTCGTAGCTTTCCCGCAACGCAGTGGTGATGGCCTCGTTGGCGCCGCCCATCACCAGAAACCGCGTCTCATCGGCGATCGACCCGTCGTAGGAGATGCGGTACAGCTGCGAGGGCCGTGGCTTCCCGTACTTGGCGACCTCGGCGACGCAGAGTTCGACCTCATACGGTTTGGCCTGTTCGGTGAATACCGAACCGAGCGCGTTCGCATATGTGTTCGCCAGCGACAACGCGGTCACATCCGCGCGGTCATAGCTGTAACCACGCATGTCGGCCAGCTGGATGCCGGCCTTGCGCAGACTCTCGAACTCGTTGTACTTGCCGACCGCGGCGAAACCGATCCGGTCGTAGATCTCACTCGTCTTGCGCAAGGTGTTCGACGGATTCTCCGCCACGAACAGCACGCCGTCGGCGTAGGTCAGCGCGATCACGCTGCGGCCGCGGGCGATGCCCTTGCGCGCCAGCTCCGAGCGATCGCGCATGATCTGCTCGGCACTGGCGTAATACGGGAATGTCATCGCGCCTCCCCCTCATGCTCGGCGGCGCGTCGTTCGACCACTGCCCGGGCCGCGGCCTCGATCGCTTCGGGTGCCACCTCGGTCGCGCCCTGCGCCCCCACGGTCACCGCGGTCGGGAAGATCTTGCGCACGATGTCGGGTCCGCCGGTCGCGGAGTCGTCGTCGGCGGCGTCATAGAGCGCCTCGATGGCCACCGCCAGCGCGGAATCGGCATCGAGGTCATATCTGAACAGCTTCTTCAACGATGATTTCGCGAATACCGAACCGGATCCGATCGCCTGATAGCCGCCGAAATCCTCGTGCCGGTCGCCGGCGATGTCGAACGAGAAGATGCGACCACGCTCGTTGGGGTCGTCATGATCGATGTCGAACCCGACCAGCAACGGAACCGCCGCCAGCCCCTGCATTGCCGCGCCGAGGTTGCCGCGCACCATCGATGCAAGTCGACTCACCTTGCCGTCGAGGGTCAGCGGGACCCCTTCGATCTTCTCGTAGTGTTCGAGCTCCACCGCGAACAGCCGGACCATCTCGATCGCGATACCCGCTGTTCCGGCGATGCCGGCAGCCGAATACTCGTCCGTGACGAACACCTTCTGCACATCACGCGTCGCGATGAGGTTGCCCATCGTGGCCCGCCGGTCACCTGCCAGCACGACCCCACCCGGATACGACACCGCCACGATCGTCGTTCCGTGCGGGATCTCGGCCGCCACGTCCGTGCGGATGCTCATCGGATCGACGCGATTGTGCGGAAGCTGTTCAGGCGCATGCTCCCGCAGGTACTCGGTGAACGACGAGATGTCCGCGCGCAGCGGGTGCGTGGAGTGGAACGTGTTTGAGGAACCTGGTGAGGAGAACCGGTCGCTCACTGGCCGCCTTTCTGCACGTACGCGCGCACGAAGTCCTCAGCGTTCTCCTCGAGCACGTCGTCGATCTCGTCGAGCAGGTCGTCGGTGTCCTCGGCCAGCTTCTCGCGGCGTTCCTGACCGGCACTGCCGTCCGAGCCGATGTCACCATCGTCGTCGCCACCACCGCGCTTGGTCTGTTCCTGCGCCATCTGCTGCCTCCTTCGACTCACCGAACCCGCTCGCTGCGTGCCCGGCCCGATCCGCCCTGTCGGGCGTCGACGCGACGCCGACACGGTCGCATCTGAAAAACCGCGTATTCCACACCCTACCGGTGCGCGCCGCGCCGCGGGCGGAAGCGAACACGCATGTGGCCGCGGCGCGTCAGGTGGTCGTGAGCTGATCGACGAGTTCGGCGGCGGAGTGCACCGAGTCCAACAGCTTGCCGACATGGGCCCGGCTGCCGCGCAACGGTTCCAGGGTGGGGATGCGCACCAGGGAATCGCCGCCCAGATCGAAGATGACCGAGTCCCAGCTCGCGGCCGCGACATCGGCGCCGAACCGCCGCAGGCATTCCCCACGGAAGTACGCCCGGGTGTTCTGCGGGGGCTCACTGATCGCCCGCATCACGTCGTTCTCGTCGACGAGTCGCTTCATCGAACCGCGGGCGACGAGCCGGTTGTACAGACCCTTGTCGAGGCGGACGTCGGAGTACTGCAGATCGATCAGCTGCAGCCGCGGTGCCGACCACCCCAACCCCTCGCGCTGTCGGAAACCCTCGAGGATGCGCAGTTTTGCCGGCCAGTCCAGGATGTCGGCGCACTCCATCGGGTCGCGCTCGAGTCGGTCCAGCACGTCGGCCCAGGTCTCCAACACGTGGGCGGCCCGGGTGTCGTCGCTGTGCTCGGCGTCGTGGAACTTCATGCACCGTTCGAGGTACTCACGCTGCAGGGCCAGTGCGGTCAGTTCGCGGCCGTCGGTGAGCGCGACGGTCGTCGTCAGGCCGGGATCGTGGCTGATGGTGTGCACGGCCTGTACCGGACGGGCCAGCTCGATGTCGGAGAAGTCGACGCCGGCCTCGATCAGGTCGAGGACCAGCGCGGTGGTGCCCACCTTCAGGTACGTGGCGGTCTCGGCGAGATTCGCGTCGCCGATGATGACGTGCAGGCGCCGATAGCGCTCGGGGTCGGCGTGCGGCTCGTCGCGGGTGTTGATGATGCCGCGTTTGAGGGTGGTCTCCAGTCCCACCTCGACCTCGATGTAGTCCGATCGCTGCGACAACTGGTAGCCGGCCTCGTCGCCGGACTGACCGATGCCGACCCGGCCCGCACCGGTGAAGATCTGCCGCGACGCGAAGAACGTGGTGAGACCTGCGATCACCGCGGTGAACGGGGTCTCACGATTCATCAGGTAGTTCTCGTGGGTGCCGTAGGAGGCGCCCTTGCCGTCGATGTTGTTCTTGTAGAGCTGCAGACGCGGGGCTCCGGGCACGCTCGCGACGTGCCGGGCGGCTGCCTCCATGACCCGCTCCCCGGCCTTGTCCCAGATGACCGCGTCCATCGGGTCGGTGACCTCGGGTGCCGAGTACTCCGGATGCGCATGGTCGACGTAGAGCCGGGCGCCGTTGGTCAGGATCATGTTCGCGGCGCCGATCTCGTCGGCATCGATGATCGGGGCGGGACCCGAACCCCGGCCGAGATCGAATCCGCGGGCGTCGCGGAGTGGTGATTCCACCTCGTAGTCCCACCGTGTCCGCTTGGCACGGGGCACCCCGGCGGCCGCGGCGTACGCGAGAACTGCCTGCGTGGAGGTCATGATCGGGTTCGCGGTCGGGTCGCCGGGCGCGGAGATCCCGTACTCGACCTCGGTACCGATGATTCGCTGCATGGTACGAGCCTAGATGTTCATCCGGTAGCGGTCGCACCCTCGGTCCCGGCTGGGTAGCGTCTACTCGGTGAAAGCCTTCCGCCGGTTCACGGTTCGGGTGCCGCTGCCCGTCGAGCTCGCCGACCTGTCCCGCCTCGCCCACAACCTTCGTTGGGTGTGGCACGCCCCCACCCAGGATCTGTTCGCCACCATCGACCCCGACCTGTGGCACGACACGGGCGATCCGCTGCGACTGCTGGCCGAGGTCGAGCCGCAGCGCTTCACCGATCTCGCCGCCGACCCCGATTTCCTCGCGCGTCTGGCATCGACCGCGGCCGACCTCGACGATTACCTGTGCGGGCCCCGCTGGTTCGGGGAGAGTTCGACCGGCTCGGAAAACCTCGCGGCGCAAGGGATCGCGTACTTCTCGATGGAGTTCGGCATCTCCGAGGTCCTGCCCATCTACTCGGGCGGACTCGGCATCCTGGCAGGCGACCACCTCAAGGCGGCGTCGGACCTGGGTCTGCCGCTGATCGGGGTGGGACTGTTCTATCGGTCCGGTTATTTCCACCAGAGCCTGTCGCACGACGGATGGCAGGTCGAGCGCTACCCGGTCAATGATCCGACGTCGTCACCGCTTGTCCCGCTCACCGATGGCGACGAGCCGGTGATCATCACCGTCTCGATGCCCGGGGGCCGCACGCTCGACGCCCAGGTGTGGATCGCCATGGTCGGGCGGATTCCGCTGCTGCTCCTCGACTCGGACGTCCCGATGAACGACGAGGAGCTGCGTAGCGTCACCGACCGCCTCTACGGCGGCGACCAAGACCATCGGATCAAGCAGGAGATCCTCCTCGGGGTCGGCGGGGTACGCGCGGTCCGCGCCTACATCGGGCTCAGCGGGCGGCCGGAACCGACCGTGTTCCACATGAATGAGGGACATGCCGGGTTCCTCGGCGTCGAGCGTGTCCGCGAGCTCACCAACCCGACACGGCTCGCCGGCGACGAGCCGCCCCCCGTTCTCGACTTCGACACAGCCGAGGCGGTGGTGCGGGCGTCGAACATCTTCACCACCCACACCCCGGTTCCCGCCGGCATCGACCGGTTCCCGCGTGACATGGTGCGGTACTACCTCGATGCCGACGACGACGGGATCTCCCGGCTCCTCCCCGGGCTTCCGGTGGACACCGTTCTCGACCTCGGCGACGAGGCGGATCCCGGCGTGTTCAACATGGCACACATGGGTTTTCGGCTTGGGCAGCGCAGCAACGGGGTGTCCCAGCTGCATGGCGCGGTCAGTCGGGAGATGTTCGCCGACCTGTGGCCGGGATTCGACGCCGACGAGGTGCCGATCGGCGCGGTCACCAACGGCGTGCACGGGCCAACGTGGACCGCGCGTCGATGGTTGGATCTCGCTGCCGGGGACGAGGAAGCCGAAGCGCGCGTCGTGTCGGGGATGCCGTCCGATGAGATCTGGCAGATCCGGTCCGAACTGCGCGCCGGGCTCGTCGACGAGGTCCGTCGGCGCGCCTTCGACAGCGCACGTGACCGCGGATTCACCGACGCCGAACTGGGATGGACCACTGACATCTTCGACCCGGCAGCGCTCACGATCGGTTTCGCACGCCGTGCCGCGACCTACAAGCGACTGACACTGATGCTGCGCGACCCCGATCGGATGCGCCGCATTCTCACCGACCCGGATCGGCCCGTGCAGTTGGTGATCGCCGGTAAGGCGCATCCCGCGGACGACGGCGGCAAGTCGTTGATCCAGCAGGTGGTGCGGTTCACCGAGGATCCCGAGTTGCGCGACCGGATCGTGTTCCTGCCCGACTACGACATCTCCATGGCCCGCGACATCTACGCGGGCTGCGATGTCTGGCTGAACAATCCGGTGCGCCCGATGGAGGCATGTGGCACCTCCGGCATGAAGTCCGCACTCAACGGCGGCCTGAATCTGTCGATCCTGGACGGGTGGTGGGATGAGATGGCCGACGGTGAGAACGGTTGGGCCATCCCGTCGGCCGAGGGTGTCACCGACGAGCATCGCCGCGACGATCTGGAGGCCGAAGCCCTATATGTGTTGCTCGAGGAAACGGTGATCCCGTTGTTCTACAACCGATCGCCCGAGGGGGTGCCGGAACGCTGGGTGGAGATGGTGCGCCACACCGTGAGCGAACTCGGGCCGCGCGTACAGGCGACGCGAATGGTGCGCGACTACACCATCGCCCTCTACGGTCCGGCCGCAGACCAGTTCGCGTCGATCTGCGCCGACGGATGCGCGCCTGCGCGCGATCTCGCGCAGTACCGGCGGGTGCTCGAGCAGACCTGGCCCGCGGTGCAGATCGCCGGGATCGATGAGGCGGGTTCGGGCGACACCCTGGAGGCCGACAGCCCGCAACGGGTGAGCCTCACACTGACCGCGCACGTCGCGCTCGGCGAACTCGGGCCGGATCAGGTGTGTGTGCAGGCGCTGGTGGGGCGGGTCACCGACGATGGTGAGATCGTCGATCCGGTTGTCGCCCAGATGACCCCGACCGGCAACGCCGATCCGTCGGGCCGCACCCTTTTCGTCGCGACCGTAGTGCCGGCACGGTCCGGACGCCACGGCTACACGGCGCGAGTACTCCCTCGCCACGCACAGTTGTCCGACGACGCCGAACTCGGGTTGGTCCGCTATCCGGTCGGCACGGCAGAAGACGCCGGCCCGAGTCGGGTCGAACTCGTCGCCGGTGGAGGCATCTGAGACGAGGCTCGCCCCGAGCCTTTCCGGAGCCGACGAACACCACGACCCGGGGTCACAACTCACCCACGCGGCAAGACCTTCTTCACGAACCGCGGGCAATAGCTCTCCGTGCTCCGAACACCAACCCGGTCCCTGAGGAGCCTCCGAGCCTGCGAGCGCCACCACCCGATCCCTGAGGAGCCTCCGAGCCTGTGAGGATGCGTCACGAAGGGCCGCCCTTCGTGACGGTCCTCCGCTAGCGCTCCGGACCTCCTCAGGGACCGGGGGTCACGTCCACACCAGCGCTCCAGACCTTCTCCACAAACCCGGGGTCACGTCCACACCAGCCCCCAGCCCTTCTGCACAAACCCGGGGTCACCTCCACACCAGCCCCCAGCCCTTCTGCACAAACCCGGGGTCACCTCCACACCAGCCCCCAGCCCTTCTGCACAAACCCGGGGTCACCTCCACACCAGCCCCCAGCCCTTCTGCACAAACCCGGGGTCACCTCCACACCAGCCCCCAGCCCTTCTGCACAAACCGGAGGTCACCTCCACACCAGCCCCCAGCCCTTCTGCACAAACCGGAGGTCACCTCCACACCAGCCCCCAGACCTTCTGCACAAACCGGGGTCACCTCCACACCAGCCCCCAGCCCTTCTGCACAAACCGGGGTCACCTCCACACCCCCGCCGTGATCACGTCCAGGCCTCGGGATCAACGTCTGCACCCCCGGACCCTCTATCGGGACCGGGGGTGCAGACGTGAGGGATTGAGACTGCGCTACAGGTACTGACCGGTGTTCGTCTCGGTGTCGATCGCGCGGCTCGCACCTGCGCTCTTGCCGGTGACCAACGTCCGGATGTAGACGATCCGCTCGCCCTTCTTGCCGGAGATCCGCGCCCAGTCGTCGGGGTTGGTGGTGTTCGGCAGGTCCTCGTTCTCGGCGAACTCGTCGAGGATGGAGTCGAACAGGTGCTGCACCCGCAGCCCCGGCTGCCCCGTCTCGAGTTGCGACTTGATCGCGTACTTCTTCGAGCGGTCGACGACATTCTGGATCATCGCGCCCGAATTGAAGTCCTTGAAGTACATGATCTCCTTGTCGCCGTTGGCGTAGGTGACCTCCAAGAACCGGTTGTCGTCGCTTTCGGCGTACATCCGCTCCACGACCCGCTCGATCATCGCGTTCACGCACGCCGTGCGGTCGCCGCCGAACTCGTTGAGATCGTCGGCGTGCACCGGCAGGCCCTCCACCAGGTACTTGGAGAAGATGTCCATGGCCGATTCGGCGTCCGGGCGTTCGATCTTGATCTTCACGTCCAGACGGCCCGGGCGCAGGATCGCCGGATCGATCATGTCCTCGCGGTTGGAGGCACCGATGACGATCACGTTCTCCAGGCCCTCGACACCGTCGATCTCGCTGAGCAGCTGCGGCACGACGGTGGTCTCGACGTCCGACGACACACCCGATCCACGGGTACGGAAGATCGAGTCCATCTCGTCGAAGAACACGATCACCGGTGTGCCCTCGGAGGCCTTCTCCCTCGCACGCTGGAAGATCAGGCGGATGTGGCGCTCGGTCTCACCCACGAACTTGTTGAGCAGCTCGGGACCCTTGATGTTCAGGAAGTACGACTTCGCTTCCTTGGCATCGTCGCCACGCACCTGAGCGATCTTCTTCGCGAGCGAGTTCGCCACCGCCTTGGCGATCAGCGTCTTGCCGCAGCCGGGAGGACCGTAGAGCAGCACACCCTTGGGTGGGCGCAGCGCGTAGTCACGGAACAGGTCCTTGTGCAGGAACGGCAACTCGACGGCGTCGCGGATCTGCTCGATCTGACGGCCCAGGCCACCGATGTCCTCGTACCCGACGTCGGGCACCTCTTCCAGGACCAGGTCCTCGACCTCGGCCTTCGGCACGCGCTCGAACGCGAAGCCGGCCTTGGTGTCGATGAGCAGTGAGTCGCCGGGACGTAGCTTGCGCCGTTTGCCGTCGTCGCTGTCGATCTCCCCCATCAGGGGCTCGGCCAGCCAGACGACACGCTCTTCGTCGGCGTGACCGACGACGAGGGCCCGACGGCCGTCGCCGAGGATCTCGCGCAGCGTGCTGATCTCCCCGACGGCGTCGTACTCGCAGGCCTCGACGATCGTGAGCGCCTCGTTGAGGCGCAGCGTCTGGCCCCGGCGGAGCGCATCGATGTCGATGTTCGGCGAGCAGGTCAGCCGCATCTTGCGCCCGGACGTGAACACATCCACTGTGGTGTCCGGGTGGATGTCGAGGAGCACGCCGTATCCGCTGGGTGGCTGCCCGAGCCGGTCGACCTCCTCACGCAGGGCGACCAGTTGCTGCCGGGCCTCCTTGAGGGTATCGAGCAGCTTTGCGTTCCGCGCGGTCAGATTGTCGACCCGCTCCTGGAGCTCAGTGGCATCGCCGGGCCGCGCGAAGTTTCCGCGCAACGTGTCGCCGCGAGATGACTCGGGCCGAGCGAGGGGGGACGCGTAGGCCGGGACGAAGCTCTCTTCGGGCATCTGGCCGGTGTCGTCGGGCTCGGGCACACCCGAGGACCCGAGGCGGTCGGCGCCGCTGGCACCTTGGCGGTCAGATTCGGTCATTGCTGACTCCTCTCCCCGGCAAACACTGCTCACGTGGAGTGTTTGCGCCGTAACCCCACGCTACCGGTGCGGACGGGAAATCGCCCTGTACCGCGCAGCAATGGGTGTTGACGACTTGTTAAATCTATGTCTTCGCAACGTATTCGCGACGTTTCATTCGGTAAAGGGAATTAGTGCCGAGCAGACCCGATCGTCGTCATCCCCGGGTCGGTCGACGTTGCGGACGGAGGGTCGCGACGCCGTCTGCCAGACGGCGTGTCGTGATCAAAAAGGCAGTATGACCCTGCATCTTGTGTTCCGGACGCACCGCCAGGCCGACCGCGCTCCATTCCCGTACCAGCGATTCCCACGCACGGGGTTCGGTCCAGCATTCCTGGTCACGAAGTGCTTCCATGATCCGCGACAATTGCGTGACCGTTGCCACATAAATGATCAGGACTCCGCCCGGTTTTATCGCACCTCGGACCACATCGAGTGGCTCCCAGGGCGCGAGCATGTCCAGGATGACGCGATCGAAGAGGGTCTCGGTGGCCAGTCCGGCAACGTCCAGGTGGGCGAGATCATCGACCACCAGCTCCCAGTTGTGCGGCCGGCCGCCGAAGAACGTCTCGACGTTGCGGACCGCGTGCTCGGCATGGTCGTCGCGCACCTCGTAGGACGTGACGCTGCCCTCGGTACCGACGGCACGCAACAGCGAACAGGTCAATGCCCCGGACCCGGCTCCCGCCTCGAGCACACGCGCACCCGGGAAGATGTCCCCCTCGGTGACGATCTGCGCTGCGTCCTTCGGATAGATGACTTGGGCGCCGCGCGGCATCGACAGCACATAGTCGACGAGCAACGGACGAAGGGCGAGGTACTGCGTGCCGCTCGTCGCGGCGACGATGCTGCCCTCGGGAGCACCGATGAGGTCGTCGTGTTCGATCGCGCCGCGATGGGTGTGGAACTGCTTGCCCGCCTCGAGATGGACAGTGAACTTCCGTCCCTTGGCGTCGGTCAGTTGTACGCGGTCACCCACGTCGAATGGGCCGGTGGTGGGCATCGGTCTCTGGAGATCCTTCCGGCCGTTCAGGGTGTCATCCCCGAACCTGTCAGTGTCGCGACCTACCCTGCCAAATGTGACTACCACGATTGACGCTGGGGCTGTCCCCGAGAATGTCGGGTCCGGCGTGCCGGCCGATGTCGAGCCCCCGGCCCGCGGTCTGGTCGGGCGGCCGCTGGCGCTGTCACCGTCTCGGGCCGCCGATTTCAAACAGTGTCCACTGCTCTACCGGTACCGCGCCATCGACCGGTTCCCGGAGACTCCGACGCAGGCGCAGACGCGGGGAACCGTGGTGCACGCGGCCCTCGAGAATCTCTTCGATATGCCGGCCGAGCTTCGGACACAGGAAAGTGCAGACCTTCTCGTCGAGGGCGCCTGGGCGGCGATGTGTGAGGGAGATCCGCAGCTCGCCGACGTCGTCGGGGAAGGACAGACCGAGCGGTTCCTCGCCGAGGCCCAGAAACTCATCGCGACCTACTACACGATGGAGAACCCGACCGCGTTCGAGGCCGACGCGTGCGAGGAGCACGTCGAGATCGATGTGGACGACGTCCTGATGCGCGGGTTCATCGATCGCATCGACGTCGCGCCGACCGGTGAGATCCGGGTCGTCGACTACAAGACCGGCCGCTCCCCCGGCGAGGCCTACGAGGCAAAGGCCCTGTTCCAGATGAAGTTCTATGCCCTCGCGATCCTCCGCATCCGCGGCGTGGTGCCGGCACGCCTGCAGTTGATGTACCTATCTGACGGCCAGCAACTGACCTACACCCCGGACCGCGAGGAGCTCGAGCGCTTCGCCCGGACCCTCAAGGCGATCTGGGCGGCGATCCGCTCGGCAGTGGCATCCGGCGATTTCCGCCCCCGCCGATCACGGCTGTGCGGTATGTGCGAGCACCAGGCGCGGTGCCCGGAGTTCGGTGGCGAGATCCCGCCGTATCCGGGCCCGCCGCCAGGGTTTGTCGCCTGAACCCACCGTTCGGGCCCCCTGCTCCGGCCGACTATGACGATGGGCATACGGTGGCTCCCGTGGAGAGCTGCTACTACGTTCCGATCGACGGGCCGCGATCGGAGCCCGATGCGGGTTACGAGTACTTTCAGCCCAGCGACGCGACGCAGAGCGTGTGGGCGTCGACCATGCAGCACGGTGGGCCACCGTCCGGACTGATGATGCGATCGTTGCTGCGGTGCGACCCGAACCCCGACCAACGGTTCACCCGGGTGACGACCGAGATCCTCGGACCGATCGGGTTGGGTGTGAACCGTATCCGGGCCGAGGTCATCAGGCCGGGCCGGCAGATCAGTCTGGTCGGGACCGACCTGGAGGTCCAGCAACCCGACGGTTCGTTCCGACTGGCCGCCCGCTCGGTCGGCTGGCGGTTGCGCACCGCCGACACGGCGGCGATCGTCGAGACCCCGGCACCGTTGTCCCCCGTGCCCGCCGACCTCACCCCCGTGCGGGGGGTCACCGAGAGTGCCGACCTCGGTGTCGACTGGGGCACGGTCGGGTTCATCGGCTCTGTCGAGTCGGCCACGATCGACGGTCGTACCGGCGATACTCCCGCCATCTGGATTCGTCCCGCGATCCCGCTGGTCGGCGGTGAAGAGATCTCCGATCTGGAGTCGATCTTCACCGTCATCGACATCGCGAACGGAGTCGGCACACGCTTACGGGTCGACGAGTGGACCTGGATGAACACCGACACCACCGTGCATCTGACCCGGGTGCCGAGCGGACCGTGGGTGGGTATCGACGCCGACATGGTGCAAGGGCCCCACGGCTTCGGTGCGACGTTCGCCGACCTCTACGACGCCGACGGCTTCATCGGCCGATCCGCCCAGACGGTGCTGCTGAACCCGACTCCGTAGCGACACCCGCAGGTACCGCCCTCTCCTCCAGCGAATCGGCTTCAGAACCGACAGGAGCGGATGTCGGTGGCCAGGATGGCCTTTGCACCCAGTTCGGACAGCTCGTCCATGAGGCTCTGGTGCACCTTGCGCGGAACCATCGCACGCACGGCGACCCAGTTGGGGTCCGCCATCGGCGCCACCGTCGGCGACTCCAGGCCCGGCGTCAGTTTGGACGCCTCCTCGAGCAGCGTCAGCGGGCAGTCGTAGTCGATCATCACGTACTGCTGGCCGAACACGACGCCCTGCACGCGCGCGACGAACTGTCGCGCCGCCTTGCCCTGGTCCACTCCGGCCTGGGAGATCAGCACGCCCTCGGAGTCACACAGCGACTCACCGAACGCGGCGAGTCCGTGTTGACGCAGCGTGCGACCGGAGCCCACGACGTCGGCAATTGCGTCGGCGACGCCGAGCTGGATGGAGATCTCGACGGCGCCGTCGAGACGGATGATCTCGGCCTCGAGTCCCCGGCGGCCGAGATCGGCGCGTACGAGGTTGGGATACGACGTGGCGATCCGCTTGCCGGCGAGGTCGTCGACCGTCCAGGTGCTGTCCGAGGGCGCCGCGTAGCGGAACGTCGACGATCCGAAGCCCATCGAGAGCTGCTCGTCGACAGAGGCGCCCGAGTCCCGTGCGAGGTCCCGGCCGGTGATACCGAGGTCCAGGGTTCCGGCGCCGACATAGATGGCGATGTCCTTGGGCCGGAGAAAGAAGAACTCGACGTCGTTGGCGTTGTCGAGCACGGTGAGGTCTTTGGAGTCCGATCGTTTCCGATAGCCCGCCTCGGCGAGAATGGTGGCCGCGGACTCGGAGAGCGCACCCTTGTTGGGCACGGCAACTCGCAGCATGGCTGTTCCTTCGGGAGTACGTGGTGAGTCTGGATGAGAAGTACAGATGTCCGGGCCGGCCGGTCACAGATGTCGGTAGACGTCCTCGAGGGAGAGACCACGTTTGATCATCATCACCTGGACCCAGTAGAGCAGCTGCGAGATCTCCTCACCGAGGGATTCGTCCGACTCGTGTTCGGCCGCGAGCCAGACCTCGCCCGCCTCCTCGATGACCTTCTTGCCGAGGGTGTGAACCCCGGAGTCGAGGGCGGCGACCGTGCCACTCCCGGCGGGACGGCTCTGTGCCTTCTCGCTCAGTTCGGCGAACAGATCCTCGAATGTCTTCACGATCCCCTATCTTGGCACGTCACGATCGTCGGAACGGTGGCCGGGGTGCTGGCCGGTCCAGGCATCGACCAGATCGTCGACGGTGAGGTCGACCAACGATTTCCGGAAGCTGCGCAGCGCACCCGGCGGTACGACGGCGGCCGACGGCACGACCAGCGTCGGACATCCCGCCGCGGTGGCGGCGACGGTGCCGGTCGGTGAGTCCTCCACGGCGAGACACTCCGACGGCGCGCGGCCCAGCAGTGCGGCAGCACGCAGGTAGAGATCGGGCGCCGGCTTTCCCGTGGGCACCTCGTCGCCACAGACCGTCGCGGTGAACCGGCTTCGGCCCAACGTGTCGAGCGCGACCTCGGTGAGCTCACGCACCGTGTTCGTGACCAGCACCATGGGCAGTTCCGCGTCGGCGACCAGCTCGAGCGCCGCGAGCGCCCCGGGGCGCCATGGCAGGCCCTTCGAGAACAGCACCGCCACGTGATCGAGCATCCACCGGGCGTCGCCGTCGGGATCGCGCTCGGCAGGGGTGAGTTGTGCGGCGTCATGAACCTTCGCGATCGCGTCCGGCAGCGAGTTGCCGAGGGTGGACTCACGTAGGCGTGGCGACATCACGATGCCGTGGCGCACGGCGAGGTCGACCATCGCGATGTCCCACAGGGGTTCGGAGTCGAGCAGCGTGCCGTCCATATCCCAGAGGACTGCGGCCGGGGCCTGCGGTGCGGGTCTACTCACCCCTGCATCATCGCAACCGCGCGTTCGGTGGTCTCATCCGCCGGGTAGAACAGTTCGATTGTCATCTCTTCGAGGGTGATGTCGCGCGGGGTGCCGAAGGTCGTCAGCGTGGTGAAGAATGACAGCACCTGATCACCGAACCGCAACTCGAACGGAACGAGCAGGGTCGGTTCAGCCGGATGGTTGGCCGACGTCGTGCGCCGGTCGAGATCGGCCACCGTGTCATAGTCGCGCACCTCACGTTCCAGCGCGGTCAGTCGTGGATCTCCGGTCAACCGGACGAGACGCCGCAGTGTGTCGACGAGATACCCCGCCCACGCATCGAGATTGACCGTCACACGAGCGAATCCCTCGGGATGCAACGACGCGCGGAACAGATTGAACGGTGGGCCCTGCAGGTGGTCGGGCAGGAGCCCGGCGAGCTGGGCTGCGGAGTCGTTGGCCAACACGACATTCCAGCTTCGGTCCAGCGCCAGACCGGGATATGGATTGTGCGCGTCCAGGATTCGCTGAACTGACCCGCGGATACGGCTCATCGCGGCCGCGTCGAGCGACTGCTCGGTGTAGCGGGGCGCGTGGCCGGCGGCGAGCAGCAGCGCATTTCGTTCGCGCAGCGGGATGTCGAGGCGGGTGGAGAGTGCCTCGAGGAGTGCCGGGCTCGGTGTCGATTTGCCCGTCTCGACGAAACTCAGATGCCGTGGCGAGACTCCCACGTCGTAGGCGAGGTCGAGTTGGCTGATCGACCGATGCGACCGCCACTGCCGCAACATCGTGCCCACTCCGACCGCCATGTCGGTCATCGTATGGCAGCGGGCCGCCCTGATTCGATTACCTGTCAGGTAGTGGATCCGCCTCCCGATCAGCGTGACTCTGGTGTCCATGAATCCTAACGATGTGCCCCTCGTGCTCATCTCTCCGGCGATGGCGGTACCGGGACGCTACTACCGCCCGCTCGTCGAGGCATTCGCCCACGAAGGTTGGGCGGCCACCACGGTCGACCGGCGCGGCATCGGCGACCACGCGAAGAGTCCTTCGCGTGCGAACGACTGGTCATACGCCGACGAGGCCGACGACCTCGGCGCGGCCGTCGCGCGGGCGCGTGCCGATGATCCGTCACGTCCTGTTCTCGTTCTCGGCCACAGTCTGGGGGCTCAGTTGTGTGCGGTGCTCGGCACCCGTGGCGACGACATGTGCCCGGACGCTGTGGTCACGGTCGCGGCGTCGGTGCCGTGGTTCCGCCACTATCCGCGCGGCGGGATCGTCGAGTTCGGCACCGCGACCGCCGTCCCGATCGTCACCGCGGCTATCGGTCATTGGCCGACCCCGGGTTTCGGCGCCCCCGCACCGCGGACCTTGATGCGTGAATGGGCGCGCATGGTCCGCACCGGGCGGGCGCCGTTCGACGGCGATGACCTCATCGGTATCCCGATCCTCGCCGTGCGGCTCGCGGAGGACCGGCTGGTGACCTCGCCCGCGGCCGAGTTGTTCGAGCGCCGATTCGATCCCGAGGTCCGCACCACCTGGACCTACACCGCCGATGATTGTCCTCCCGGCGGGTCGGTCGGACACGTGCAGTGGGTACGGACGCCGGGACCGATCGTCGACCGGACCATCAGGTGGTGGTCGGATCAGGGCCGCGCGCGCAGTGCGAGCTTCCGCGAACGACGCAGCGTGTCGACGACGGCGTATCCGACGCCGAGTACGGCGAGCCCCATCATCGAGGCGTAGATCGACAAGGCGGTGTCGCCGCGGCCAGAGCTGTACCCGTCTCCGCCGGCGCTCGATCCACCGCCGGCGCTCGATCCACCGCCGGCGACCGGGCCGCCGGCTGCGCGACCGTGCGCTGGGCCGCCCGCGTCACCTGTCACCGGGCCGCCCGAGCCTGGGCCGGCCGGAGCGCTCCGACCGGTAGCGCCTGCGCCCGGTGGGCCGCCGTGACCACCGCTGCCCATGGCACCGCCGTGGGCACCACCGCCCATCATCTGCCCCTGGTCGCCGGTCAGTGACGAGTGGTAGACACCGATCGCCGCCGCCTGGATGAGGACGGGGATCAGGACGAAGCGCAGCGGGAGGTAGAACGCCATCACCACACTCAGTACCTCGGCGGTGAAGAAGTAGCGGTCATGCATCGCCGGTAGGAGGAACGGCACGATGACCGCCGACGCGGTGGCGACCACCAATATCGAGGTCGGGGTCACCACCGGCTTCTTCCAGATCGACCAGGCGAGAAAGCCCACGATCACCGCTGCCGCTGCGGCGATCCCGAGATGGGCGAGCCAGGTGGCGTCACCGGCGATCGGGATGAGTTGGTAGAGGTTGGCCGCGCCGAGTGTCAGCTGCTTGTAGCTGTCGGTCTGGTCGAGATAGACCGACAACGCCGTCTGCCACGGCGCACCCGCGATGATCGCCGGTACATCCAGCAGCAGGTAGACGGCCGGGATCGCGAGCACTGTGTACCAGGGCAGGCGACGACGGATCAGCAGCCATGCCAGGACCGGCAGCACGAAGATCGCCTGGAGCTTGAAGGAGAGGGCGAGCCCGAACAGGACGCACGCCCACAAGGAGCTCCAGCGCGCCGAGTTCGGGCGCACCGAGTTCGGGCGCACCGAGTTCGGGCGCACCGAGTCGCGTTGCGCGCGCATCAGGAAGTAGACACCGCCGAGCGCACAGGCCGAGTAGATCGCGTCGGCCTGGCCCCAATAAGAGCTGTTCGCGATGACCGACGGGAGAAGAACCATCACCGTGAAGGCCAGTGCACGCAACCAGAACCGGTCGGTACGCAGCCCGACGATGCGGTAGGCGAAGAATCCGAGGACGAAGTCGAAGATGATCGAGATCGCCTTGATGCCCACGAGTGCCGGGACGTTGAGCACGGTGAGCAGCCAGATCAGGTACAGATACGGGTAGTTGTAGTCCGCGAACTTCTCCCGGAACGCACCGAAGCCCTGGCTGTCGAGGGTGTCGTACCAGCGGCTGAGGAAGGCGCGGTAGTCGAGGGTCTCGATGTCTAGGAAGCAACAGCGGATTCCGATGGCGACAGCGATGATCGCTGCGAGAACGAGCCATCGCAGCCATCGGGGCGGGGATGACGCCGCCGGGCCCGTCGTTGTGACGGGACCGGGGTTTGGAGCGGGACGAGTACGGGTCTGGACAGGATCGGCCACGGTCATGCACCCACTGTGCGAGTCGAAGCTGTGGGCGCGGTGTCAGAGCGCTGGGAGGTTCACAGCGCTGCTCAAGCGGTCGTGGAGGCCAGGATCCGCTCTCGGGTGCGCTCAGCTGTTGCCTTTGCCCATCGACTCGTGGACACGATCCCGACGACGAAGATGCCGACGCCACACAACGCCATGATGAACCAGACGGGGCCGGCAGCACCGGCGAGCCGGCCCGTCCCGGCGGTTGTGTCGGCGAACGCGAGCGTTCCGAACACCGCCACCCCGAGGGATGTGCCGACCTGGCGGCTCGTCGATGCGATTGCCGACGCGACGCCTGCCTGGGATCTCGGCATCCCGGACACCGCGGCGTTGGTGATCGGCGCATTGACCAGGCCCATACCCGTGCCGAGCACCAGATAGGCAACGCCCAGGTACCACATGCTGGTGTCGTTGCCCGCCTGTGTGAGCATCAACCCGCTGATCGCCACCGCAATGCCCGCGATGACCATCGGCGTCCGGGCTCCCCGACTGCCGACAAGCCTGCCTGAGACCGGCGACAGGACCGCGTTCGCCGCAGCCATCGGCAACGTCATCAGACCGGCTTCGAACGGCGTCAGCCCGCGGACCTGCTGCAGATAGAGGGTGTTCAGGAAGAGGAAGCCGCCCATGGCGCTGAACGCGAGCATCGCGCTGATCACCGAACTGCTGAACGGGATACTGCGGAAGAACCGCAGGTCCAGAAGTGGTTCGCGCCGCCGGGATTCGACCACCAGCAGGCCCACGAAGGCGAATGCGGCGATGGCGAAGCAGCCGATCACCACACCCGATTCCCAGCCGCGGGTGCGGCCCTCGATGATCGCGTAGGTGACTGTGGCGAGAAACGCCAGGATCAGCAGTTGTCCGGCCGGATCCGGTCGCCGCGCGTGCTCGGCCTTCGATTCGGGCACGAAGATCGCGGTCAGGACGAAAGCCGCGATACACACCGGCACATTGAGCCAGAAGATCGCCTGCCAGCCGATTCCGTCAACCAGGGCCCCACCCACCAGCGGTCCGAGGGCCATGCTGACACCGATCGCGGCGCCCCACATTCCGATCGCCCGTGCACGCTCCTTCGGCTCGGTGAAGGTGTTGGTGATGATCGACATGGCCACGGGATTCAACATCGCCCCACCGATGGCCTGGAGCATCCGCGCCCCGATGAGCATCTCGGGTGACACCGCGAGCGAACACAGAATCGAGCCCAGGCCGAAGACGACCAGTCCGGTCTGGAAGACACGTCGGCGACCGAAGCGATCTCCGAGAGAACCCCCGAGCATCAACAGGCTGGCGATGACCAGTGTGTACGCGTCGATCACCCACTGCAGCTGTGAGGCAGACGCACCGAGGTCCGAACTGATGGACGGCAGTGCGACATTCACGCCCGACACATCGATCCCGACGATGAACAGGCTGAGGCAGCAGGTGGTCAGGATCACCATGCGACGCCGTGGACTCAGGCTCGATGCCTCCGACATCGACGCGGTCGCAACAGAAGTGTTCATGAGTCGGCGGCCTCCCGGAGCAGGTCGAGCAGTCGGCCGAGTTGCTGCCGCTGGTCATCATCGAGCGCGGTGAACATGTCCGGCGCGATAGCGGGGTCGGCGACCACCGAGTCGACGATCCGGCGACCCTCTTCGGTGGCAGTGACCACCTTGAATCGCCGATCAGTGGGGTGAGGCTCCTGGGTGACCAGTCCCCGATCCACCAGGTCGTTCACGATGACGCTGGCCGCAGGTGCGTCGATACCCAGCCGCTTGGCCAGATCGGTTTGCGTCATGTCGCGCACAGCGATGCGACGCAGCGCTCGGAAGCGACTGAACGGCATGTCGACCCTCGCGTCGATACGGGCGCGGGGCTCGGCGGCGTGGTCACGAACCAGGCTGTTCATCGCGAACCACAGCTCCGTCGCGGTCGGCGTCGTCGACGTGACTGCCCGACGTGGCGAGTCAGTTGTAGGCATACAACGATTGTATTCTCACAACTATCCCGTGACAAGCGGCGTCAGGGCGGGTGACATGGCCTGTACGGTCATCGCGTTCGCCCGGCGATGGTGCGGTCGGCGTTCATGTCGTGGTGCATGGGGGGTCTCGATACACAGACTCGACCAACGGACAGACGACCCGACCAACGGACACGCCTACTACCCGACCAGCGGACGGACGGCCCGACCACCGCATCGCGCCTACTCCCCGAGCAGCAGAGAGGCGTGCGGCAATCCGTCAGGTGTTGAAGTACTTGGCCTCCGGGTGGTGCAGCACGAACGCGTCTGTGGACTGTTCCGGATGTAGCTGCAGTTCTTCCGACAGCACGACGCCGATCCGCTCGGGTTCGAGTAGATCGATCATCTTGGCCCGATCATCAAGGTCCGGACACGCACCGTAACCGAACGAGAAGCGGGCGCCACGGTACTCGAGGTCGAAGAATCCCTGGGCATCCTTCGGATCGTCGCCGGCGAAAGATCGACCGGCAACGGTCAATTCGCTGCGGACACGTTGATGCCAATACTCGGCGAGCGCCTCGGTCAGCTGAACTCCGATGCCGTGCACCTCGAGATAGTCCCGGTATGCATCCTCGGCGAATAGTTTGTTCGCGAAGTCGGCGATAGGCTGGCCCATCGTGACCAACTGGAAAGGCAGCACATCGATCTGACCGGTCCGTTCACAATCCTCGCGTGACCGGATGAAGTCGGCGACACACAGGAAGCGTGGACGTTGCTGTCGCGGGAATGCGAAGCGGTGGCGCACTTGCGCATCCGGTCGAGGCTCGGCGAGGACGTGCACCTCGTCGCCGACACTGACCGCCGGGAAGTAGCCGTACACGACGGCCGCGTGCTGCAGGATGTTCTCGGTGGACAAGCGATCGATCCAGTACCGCAACCGTGGCCGGCCGTCGGTCTCGACGAGTTCCTCGTAGCTCGGACCCTCTCCCCCACGCGCACCGCGCAGTCCCCACTGTCCGAGAAACAGTGCGCGCTCGTCGAGTAGTTGCAGGTAGTCGGCGATCGGCACACCCTTCACGATGCGGGTGCCCCAGAACGGCGGTGACGGAATCTCGTTGTCGGCGGCCACATCCGAGCGTGCCGGCACGTCAACCGGGGTCGCCTCGGCCTTCCGCTTCTCCGCGATCCTCTTGGAGCGCTCGTGCCGAGCCTTGCGTTCGGCGGCCTTCTCCTTGGCGGCCAACGCTTCCGGGCTGTCTGGATCGGGACCTTCACCGCGCTTGGTGGCCATGATCTCGTCCATCAACCGCAGACCCTCGAACGCGTCCCGCGCGTAGTGGACGTCACCCTCATAGATCTCGGCGAGATCGTTCTCAACGTACGTGCGGGTCAGCGCAGCGCCGCCGAGAAGGACCGGGTAGCTGTCGGCCACCCCGCGCCCGTTGATCTCCTGCAGGTTCTCCTTCATCACCACGGTCGACTTCACCAGCAGTCCGGACATGCCGATCACATCGGCCCGCTTGTCCGCGGCCGCCTCCAGGATGGTGTTGATCGGCTGCTTGATGCCGAGGTTGACCACCTCGTACCCGTTGTTGGACAGAATGATGTCGACGAGGTTCTTGCCGATGTCGTGAACGTCACCCTTGACCGTGGCGAGCACGATCCGGCCCTTGCCGTCCTCCCCTGTCGACTCCATGTGCGGTTCGAGATGGGCCACAGCGGTTTTCATCACCTCGGCAGACTGCAGCACGAACGGCAACTGCATCTGCCCGGAACCGAACAGCTCCCCGACGGTCTTCATCCCGGACAACAGGGTCTCGTTGATGATCGTCAGCGGCGGCGTTGTGGTCATCGCCTCGTCAAGGTCGGCCTCGAGACCGTTGCGCTCGCCGTCGACGATGCGTCGCTCGAGACGCTCGAACAACGGCAGTTTGTTCAGCTCTGCCGCCCGCGACTCCCGCGCCGACGCCGCCGACACCCCTTCGAACAGCTGCATCAGCTTCTGCAGCGGGTCGTAGCCCTCGCGCCGACGGTCGTAGACCAGGTCCAGGGCCACCTCCCGATGCTCCTCGGGGATGCGCGCCATCGGCAGGATCTTCGATGCGTGCACGATCGCCGTGTCCAGACCGGCCTGCACACATTCGTGGAGGAAAACCGAATTCAGGACCTGACGTGCGGCCGGGTTGAGGCCGAAGGAGATGTTGGAGATACCGAGTGTGAAGTGCACGTCCGGGTGGGACTCGTGCAGTCGGCGGATCGCCTCGATCGTCTCGATGCCGTCGCGGCGCACCTCTTCCTGGCCGGTCGAGATCGGGAAGGTGAGCGCATCGATGATGATGTCTTCCTCGGCCAGACCCCAGTTCCCGGTGATGTCATCGATCAGTCGTTCGGCAACCCTGACCTTCCAGTCGGCGGTGCGTGCCTGCCCTTCTTCGTCGATGGTCAGCGCCACCACGGCCGCACCGTGCTCGACCACGAGTTCCATGATCTTGGTGAAACGCGACTCCGGCCCGTCGCCGTCCTCGTAATTCACCGAGTTGACCGCGCAACGACCGCCGAGGGCCTCCAGACCGGCCTGGATGACCGCGGGCTCGGTCGAGTCGAGCATGATCGGCAGTGTCGACGAGGTCGCGAACCGACTCGCCAACGCGGTCATGTCGGCGGCGCCGTCGCGGCCCACGTAGTCGACGTTGAGGTCGAGCATGTGCGCACCGTCGCGGGTCTGGTCCTTCGCGGTATCCAGGCATTTCTGGTAATCCTCGGCGATCATCGCCTCGCGGAATGCCTTCGAACCGTTGGTGTTGGTGCGCTCACCGATGACGAGGAAGCTGGAGTCCTGGTCGAACGGCACCGCCGAGTAGAGCGACGACGTTTCGGCCACGTGTTCGGGCTGCCGCGGCCTGGGGGCGGTTTCACCGACACGCTCGGCGACCTGCCGGATGTGCTCGGGCGTGGTGCCGCAGCATCCTCCGACGAACGCCAGTCCGAAATCGGTGACGAAATCATCGAGCGCCGTTGCCAATTCGTCCGGCTGCAATGGATACTCGGCTCCGTTGGCACCCAGGACCGGCAGTCCGGCGTTCGGCATCACCGACACTGGAATGCGGGCGTGCCGGGACAGGTAGCGCAGGTGTTCGCTCATCTCGGCGGGGCCGGTTGCACAGTTCAGGCCGATCATGTCGACACCGAGCGGCTCGACCGCGGCCAGTGCCGCTCCGATCTCGGAACCGAGCAGCATGGTGCCGGTTGTCTCCACGGTGACGTGGCTGATGATCGGGATGTGCCGACCGACGTGGCTCATCGCCCGACGCGCCGCGAGCACCGCGGCCTTCACCTGCAACAGATCCTGCGATGTCTCGACCAGAATGGCGTCCGCGCCGCCTTCGAGCATGCCGGCGACGCAGTCGAAGTAGGCATCCCGGATGACCGCGAACGTGGTGTGTCCGAGGCTGGGCAATTTGGTACCCGGTCCGATCGAACCCAGGACGAACCGCGCCGTCCCGTCGGCGCTCGGGCCCATCTCGTCGGCCACGCCGCGCGCGATGCCGGTGCCCTTGTACGCCAGCTCGCGGATGCGGTCGGCGATGTCGTAGTCCCCGAGGTTGGAGAGGTTGCAACCGAAGGTGTTGGTCTCGACCGCGTCGGCGCCGGCCTCGAAGTAGGCGCGATGGATGTCGGCCAGGACATCCGGACGTGTGTCGTTCAGGATCTCGTTACAGCCCTCGAGTCCGGCGAAGTCGTCGAGCGTCAGGTCGGCAGCCTGCAACATGGTGCCCATCGCCCCATCGCCGATGAGGACACGACGCGACATCGCGGTCAGGAATGTCGTGTCGTAGTCGGCCGGGCGCCGCGTGCGGGCCCAGTTGTCCGGGTCGGTGGTAGGGGTCGACATGGTTGACAGCGTAGTTCGCTCTCTCTCGGGGTTCGGTCGTAGGCTGGTTCAGTGAACGCTGAGCAGAGGTCGAACCTTCCCCAGCTGCGCAGGCCCATTCTCTTGGCCGCTTTCGAGGGGTGGAACGACGCAGGGGACGCGGCCAGCAGCGCCGTCGAGCATCTGGCACTGAACTGGGATGCCGTTGCCCTCGCCGACATCGATTCCGACGACTACTACGACTTCCAGGTGAATCGGCCCATCGTGAAGCAGGTCGACGGGGTCACCCGACGAATCGACTGGCCCACCACGTCCATCTCGTACTGCACCCCCCACGGTGCGGACCGTGACATCGTACTCGTTCGCGGGATCGAACCGAACATGCGCTGGCGGGGGTTCTGCAAGGAGATCGTCGACCTGGCCAAAGAGCTCGGGGTCGAGACGACGGTGATGTTGGGGGCATTGCTCGCCGACACGCCACACACACGTCCGGTCCCGGTGACAGGTGCCGCGTACAGCAGCGAGTCCGCCTCCCGGTACAACCTCGCGGAGAGCCGCTACGAAGGCCCTACCGGCATCACCGGGGTGTTGCAGGACCTGTTCGTACAGGCCGGCCTGCCCGCGGTGTCGTTCTGGGCGGCCGTTCCCCACTACGTTTCGACGCCCCCGAACCCGAAGGCGACGGTCGCCTTGCTCAACCGCGTCGAGGAGGTGCTCGACATCGAGGTGCCGCTGGGCACCCTCCCCGAACAGGCTGAGGAATGGGAGCGCGCGGTCACCGAGATGACCGAGGACGACGAGGAGATCGCCGACTACGTCCGCGGCCTCGAGGAACGCGGTGACGCCGAGGTCGACCCCGACGAAGTGATGGCCAAGATCGACGGCGATGCGTTGGCCGCCGAGTTCGAGCGTTATCTGAAGCGCCGCGGGCCGGGCGCGGGGCCGGGGTCATTCGGAGGATGAACTGCGAGGATGCAACGCACCACCGCCCCTGACGCCCCTGCGACGCACCCGCCGGTCCCGGACGCCCACCGGTCCTTGAGGAGCCTCCGAGCCAGCGAGATACGACGCACCCACCGCTCCCTGAGGAGCCTCCCAGCCAGCGAGATACGACGCACCCACCGCTCCCTGAGGAGCCTCCCAGCCAGCGAGATACGACGCCACCACCGCTCCCCGAGGAGCCTCCCAGCCAGCGAGATACGACGCCACCACCGCTCCCTGAGGAGCCTCCGAGCCAGCGAGATACGACGCACCCACCGCTCCCTGAGGAGCCTCCCAGCCAGCGAGATACGACGCACCCACCGCTCCCTGAGGAGCCTCCGAGCCTGCGAGGATGCGTCACGAAGGGCCGCCCTTCGTGAGGCATCGCTCGTTCCTCGCGAGGCTCCTCAGGGACCGGAGGGCGAGGCGAGGCATCGCTCGGTCCTCGCGAGGCTCCTCAGGGACCGACGGGTGAGGCGACGCATCGCGCGTTCCTGGCTCCTCACCTCAGGGACCGAAGGGTGAGGTGATGCCGACCGGCCATCACCAACCATTCGAGTGCGCGCGGTCAGCCCAGGAGCCCGCTCAGCCGATCCGTTCGATCGACACGACCGGCGTGGTGATCCGCCATGTGCGGACGTCGGGGTCGTCGGCGGCGCGCACCCAGAATTGTGCTGACTCGCCCACGCGGCATGACTTCACACCCAGCAGCGGGATGTCCTCGGAATCCCGCCGCAATCGGCTGACCGCCCAGTCCTCGTTGTCGGTTCCTCCGACCCCGGGTGCGCGGAGCAAGGTCATCTCGTCGAAATCGAGCAGATAGGTCGAGGTGCGGGTCACCACCGTCCATACCCCGCCGGTCGTCTCGGGTGCGATCTCCTGCGTGCGTGCCACGGGAGAACCTTACTAGGTGAGCGCGACGCCGAGCAGGGCGTCGACGGCGCGCGCGATCTCACCGGGTGCGGCACTCGAGTGGCCGATCCCCAACTCGACGTCGCGACACCAAGCATCGACTGCGGCAAGTGCTTTGGGTGTGTCGAGGTCGTCTGCGAGGTGCTGGCGAAGGCGATCGACAGTGGCGGCCGCATCCGGACCGGCCGCTGCCGCGGTGGCGGTGCGCCACCGTGACAGGCGTTCACGCGCCTCGTCGAGCACGGCATCGGTCCACATCCGGTCCGCCCGGTAGTGCGCCGACAACAACGCGAGCCGGACCGCCGCCGGATCCACGCCGTCGCGCCGAAGATGCGAGACGAACACGAGATTGCCCCGGCTCTTCGACATCTTCTCGCCGTCGAGTCCCACCATGCCGGTGTGGACGTAGTGGCGTGCGAACCGGCGAGAACCGGTCAGTGCTTCGCCGTGGGCGGCGGAGAACTCGTGATGCGGGAAGATCAGGTCATTGCCTCCGCCCTGGATGTCGAACTCGATACCCAGACGGTTGAGGGCGATGGCCGAGCACTCGATGTGCCACCCCGGGCGGCCCGGGCCGTGCGGCGACTCCCACGAGGGCTCGCCCGGGCGAGCGGCCCGCCAGAGCAGGGCGTCGAGCGGATCGCGTTTGCCTGCACGATCGGGATCACCACCGCGCTCGGCGAAGAACCGATCCATCGTCGCGCGGTCATACCCGGACTCGTAACCGAACTGCTCGGTGGCATCGATCCGGTAGTAGATGTCGGGGAACTCGGCGTCGTCGACGACATAGGCCGCTCCGGATGCGAGCAGCTTCCCGACCACCTCGATGACCTCGCCGACGGATTCGATCGCACCGATGTAGTCCCGCGGTGGCAGCACCCGCAGCGCGGTCATGTCGTCCCGGAACAGCTGGGTCTCCCGCGCCCCGAGGTCGCGCCAATCGACCCCGTCGCGCTCGGCGCGCTCGAACAGCGGGTCGTCGACATCGGTGACGTTCTGGACGTAATGCACGTCATGGCCCAGATCACGGAGCACGCGGTTCACGAGATCGAAGGTCACGTAGGTCGCGGCGTGCCCCAGATGGGTTGCGTCGTACGGGGTGATACCGCACACGTACATCGTCGCCGTCGGGCCCGGGCTGACCGGCCGGACCTGGGCGTCGGAGGTGTCGTGGAGACGAAGGGCGGGCCCGGTACCCGGAACGGCCGGGAGGGCGGGATCAGGCCAAGACTGCATGCATCCACTGTATGGGCCGCCGATATCGCGTCGTCGACAGCCCGCCCCACGACGGCGCACGATGATTTCCTGGCGTGGCATCGGTCTGAACACGTGCGACTGTCGAGCCGGCGGTCCGTCGCGGAAGGGAGTCCTCCATGCAGACGCTCGCGGAAGGGTTCGGGCTGGTCGAATCGCCCCGATGGCATGCCGAACGGTTGTGGTTCGCCGACTGGGCGGCCGGCGAGATCCGCGCCCTGACCGACAGCGGTTCCGAGGTGCAGATCGCACACCGCTCGTTCCCGTTGTGCTTCGATTTCACGCCCGACGGCAGGCTGCTCGTGGTGTCGTCGGAGACACGGTCGTTGCTTCGACTCGAGGACGGTGGCCTGGTCCGACACGCTGATCTCACCCCGCTCTCGGAGGTCGGGGCCAACGACATCGTCGTCGACGGACGGGCAAACGCGTACGTGAACAGCCCGAATGCGCCGTTCGGCACCACCACGCCGCCCGGCGAGCGGGCGCCCGGCCGCATCGCGCTGGTGACACCGGACGGCACGACCCGGGTCGTCGCGGATGATCTCGATTTTCCCAACGGGATGGCGATCACCCCGGACAACCGCACCCTCGTCGTCGCCGAGTCCTACCGCTGCCGGCTGACCGCATTCGACATCCTCGACGACGGGTCGCTCGCGCATCGGACCCTCTTTGCCGACCTCGGGCAGGATCCGCCGGACGGCATCACGATCGACGACACCGGCGCCGTCTGGTACGCCGACGTGCCGCACGGCAGGTGCGTCCGGGTGGCACGGGGTGGCTCGATCCTCGAAAGGATCGACCTCGATCGTGGCGCGTTCGCCTGCATGTTGGGAGGTGCCGACGGGCGCACCCTGTTCGTGGTGGGTGCGCGATGGCCGGAAAACGGCCTACCGGCAGGCGACACCGACTGGGCCGGAACCGTGTGGTCGACGCACGTGGATCATCCGCGAGCGGGATGGCCGGGTGGATGATCCGGTGGCGCGCTCAGAAAGGCGGCCACGGGATCGGACGGTGGCCCGGCGGATGCGGCATCGTCTCACTCGTGACGAGGTCGGCAGCTCGCTCGGCCAGGGCGATGATCTCGCGCTCGGTGATGTGTGCGGCCAGTTCGGTGGTCAGCGGGTGCCCCGCGGACGCGAGGTGATCGGCGAGGTCGGCGAGGTCAGCCACGAGATGGCCCGGGATCTGTTCGCCTGCCCAGCCCCAGAGCACGGTTCGCAGTTTGTCGTCGGTGTGTAGACAGATCCCGTGATCGACACCGTAGACGCCACCGTCGAGTGCCTCCAGGACGTGACCGCCCTTGCGATCGGCGTTGTTCAACACGATGTCGAGCACGGCCATCCGCTGCAGCCGCGGGTCGTCGGCGTGAACCAGGACCACTGGCTCGCCGTACGGGTCGATGGCGCGCAGGATCGCGCGGTAGCCGACCGGGACGGTGTCGGGCGGACACAGGTCCACCAGATCGATGGCGGGCGTCGGCAGTTCTGTCGGGGCGCCGTGCCGCGCCGACGGGTCGTCGTTGTCGACCGTCACGACCCAGCGTTGCACCATGCCCGGCCCCAGCGGCCCGTCACGATGGATCGTGGTGGGTATCACCGACCACCCCAGCGCCTCGGACACGAGATAGGAGGCGACCTCTCGTCCGGCGAGCGTGCCGTCAGGGAAATCCCACAGCGGGACCTCGCCGCGGACCGGCTTGTACACGCACCTGACCTCGCGTTCGCCGAGGACGGCGTCACACACCAGGGTGGCGTTGCTGGCGGTGGGGATCCGCCCGACGATGACCAACTCGCCATCCCGCAGCGGATCGGGGCCCGCAGAATCGTCGGGCTCGTGCTCGGGAACCGGAGGTTCGTTGGGTTCGCCGACGGTCACATCAGTCCTGGCCAGACGAACCGGGGTCGGTGTCGTCGTCGGGATCGGGGTCCAGATAGTCGGTCTCATCCTGCATCGTCAGGTTGCGGAAGACCTCTGGATCGACGAAGTCGAGGGATTTGCTGAGCTCCGCGCCGCGCTTGTACCCGTTGGTCCGCACGCACAGGTGGCCGTCCGGGTCGAGCGGCTCGTGGCACAGCGGGCACGGGGGTCGCCCGGCCGAGATCACCCGTGACGAGCGCGCCGCGAACTCGCGAGCCGCCTCGGTGGTGAGGAAGACCCGCACCGCATCAGGGCCCTCGTCGGTGTCGTCGAGAACGACGCTCTCGTCGAACTCCCCCTCGGTGATCGCGAGCAGTTCCACCACGACGGCCTCGGACTCGGCATCCCAGCCCAGGCCCATGGTGCCGACCCGGAACTCGGCGTCCACCGGCATCACCAGCGGACTCAGGTCTCCGACCTGATCGCGCTCGGGAGGGATGGCGGTTCCGAATCGGCGATGAATCTCCTCGAGCAGGGCCCCGATCCGATCGGCCAGGATCGCGACCTGCTGCTTCTCCAGCAGAACACTCACGATCCGGGCCTCGTGCACGGCCTGGAGGTAGAACGTACGGTCCCCCGGCTGACCGACCGTGCCGGCGACGAACCGATCCGGGGTCCGGAACACGTGTATCGCGCGAGACATCACACCTCCTTGACTGTGTCGTCCATTATCCGCGTGCCAGCGGGCCGGCCGCAGCCTTCACGCCCCGATCGTGGCCGTCGACGCCCGTGGCGCCGCCCACGACGGCGTCCTCGCCCGGATCGTCGCCTCCGTCCTCGCCGTCCTTCGCGGGCTTCTCGCGATGCGGAGGCGGTACCGGCAACACCGCCGTGTTGTTGACGGTGAGCACATACGGGCGGGTCGGACCGTACCGGATCACGCTGATCGATGCGGGTTCGACGACGATGCGCTGGAACGAATCGAGATGCATACCCATCGCATCGGCGATGATCGACTTGATCACATCCCCATGCGAACACGCGACCCACACACCACTGCCGTCCTCGCCGCCGTATGTCCGGTCGAGTTCGCGAACCGCGGCAACGGCCCGAGCCTGCACATTCGCCAGGCCCTCGCCCTCCGGGAACACCGCCGCCGAGGGTTGGTGCTGCACCGTCTTCCACAGCGGCTCGGACACGAGGTCTTTGAGCGGCCGGTTGGTCCATGCGCCGTAGTCGACCTCGGCCAGTGCGTCGACGACGATCTCGGGGACATCACGGCCCGGTTCGGCGACGAATCGGGCCATCAGTGGCGCCACGGTCTGTGCGCAACGCTCCAGCGGCGAGCGGGCCACTGCGCTGATCTCGCCGACGCAGACGCCCAGCCGGTCGATGAGCGCCGTGGCCTGCTCGCGCCCCTTGTCGTCGAGGGAGACGCCCGGCGTCCGTCCCGCGAGGACCCCCGAGGTGTTGGCCGTGGAACGTCCGTGGCGCACCAGTATCACGGTCATGGCCTCAACCTTACGGCTCAGGTCGCGCTGATCACGCCTGCGGACAGCAGACCCATGACGGTCAGGCCGAGGATCACGCGGTAGGCCCCGAACCAGTTCATCGAGTGAGCGCTCACGAAGCGCAGCAGCCAAGCGATCGAGGCGAACCCGATGACGAAGGCGATCAGGGTGGCGACCAGCAGTTGCGGCCCGGTGGCCTCCATCCCCTCTCCGCTGGGGTTGAAGGCGTCGGGCAGGCTGAACAGACCGGACGCGGTCACGGCCGGGATGGCGAGCAGGAACGAGAAGCGGAATGCCGCTTCGCGCTCGAGGCCGAGAAACAGACCGGCGCTGGCGGTGGCACCCGAGCGCGACACGCCCGGCACCAGCGCGAGGCATTGGGCCAGCCCCATCACCAGCCCGTCCCGCAGCGTGAGCTGCTCCATCGACCGCTCCTTGCGTCCGTACCGTTCGGCCAGCCAGATCACACCGGCGAACAGGATCAGCACGCTCGCGACCAGCCAGAGGTTTCGGCCCCCGGTGCGGATCTGATCCTTGAACAGGAATCCGAGCACACCGATCGGGATGGTGGCGAAGATCACGTACCAACCGATCCGGTAGTCCAGCCCGCGGTCCTCCCGGTCGAACAGGCCGCGGAACCAGGCCGCGACGATGCGCACGATGTCGCGGGCGAAGTAGACGAGGACGGCCGCTTCGGTTCCGAGTTGGGTGACCGCGGTGAACGAGGCCCCGGCGTCGTCGCCGAACATGATCTCCGACGCGATACGCAGATGCCCGGAGGACGATATCGGGAGGAATTCGGTCACGCCCTGAAGGGCGCCGAGCACGATGGCCTGAGCCCACGTCATGGTGTCGGTCACGGCCGCAGATGCTACGTGGATTCCGTGGGTCGCACCGCATCCGGTTGCCCCGGCATTTCCCGACAACCTGGACAGATCCGGCGTTCACGCGCGGCCGACCCCGCTCATGCGCACCGCGCGTCGTGACGCAAGATGGTCACATGCACGTGCCGAGATCGAAGCGTTCGAGAGGTCCGTTCCCTGCGGTGGCCAGGCCTCGAGCAGTGGCGGCGGGCGTCGGTGTGCTGGTCGCGGGGGTACTGATCGCCGGCTGCGGATCGTCGGACACGTCGTCGCAGCCTGATGTGCCCACCGTCACACCGGCCACCGCCGCGCCGGCGCCCGCCGGGCCCGCGGCACGTCCCGTCGGCACGGTGCTACCGGCACCGGCGAACAGCCGTGACCTCGCCATCGACGACGGCGTCGTGGCAGTTCTCGGTCCCGGGGGCACCACGGTCCTCCGATATCCGCAGAGCGCGCCGGGCACTGCCGCGCAGCAGTCGACCACCCCACCGCTCACCCGCATCATCGGCAGCGGCGACGGCGCGTTCCTCGGCGTCGGACCCGACGTGGTCGCGCGGATCGCACCCGACGGTGCGGTGACGACCACCGCCGTCTCGGTCGACGATCCGACCGCGCTGGCGCGCACCGCGTCCGGGCAGGTGCTCATCGGTACCGGCGATGGTCGGGTCCTCGCCTTCGATCGCGACCTCCACCCGGGACGGGTGATCGACGGTTTCGTCCGGGTCGACGACATCACCGTGTCGCCGCCGGGAGCCGATCTGGCCGACGAACAGGTCGTGGTGCTCGACCGTGCACAGTCCTCGGTCACCCCGGTCGATCTGTCCGACGGGAAACTCGGGCCCGCCCTGCGGGCCGGCAACGGAGCAACCAATTCGACGGTCGATCGGTATGGACGTGTCCTGGTCGCCGACACCCGCGATGACGAGTTGCTCGGATTCTTCGGGTCACCTCAGGTGATGCGGTTCCGCTATCCGGTGTCCGGCGGCCCGTACGCCGTAGACTACGACGACACCCACAACCTGATCTGGGTGTCGACAACCGCGAACAACGAGGTGGTGGCCTATGACCTGTCCGGGGGCGAACCCGTGGAGAAGCATCGGTTCCCGGCGGTCGCGCAACCGGACAACATCGCCGTCGACGACTCGTCCGGCACGGTCTACGTGCTCTCGGCGCGAGGTGGCCTGCAGGTCGCCGCGCCCGACTACACACTGCGCGGTGTCGTTGCCGTCACTCCGGCGGGGTGACCATGTCGCCTAGTGCACGGATCGCCGCACGCCATCCGCGTGGCTGGGAGGTGAGCACCGACGACCACGAGTGCGTGCTGCTCACCCTGCCGCCCGACGTCACCCGGGTCACCGCATCGATGCGACTGTCGATCGAGGCGGAGTTCGGTGGGTGGGAACTGCGGCGCGTCCGCCTGTACTCGGACGGCACCCGAAAGGTGCTGTTGCGGCGGAAGAAGCCACCACGGGGCCGCGGTACCGTCCCGTCGCGGGTGCCCGACGGCGTCGGACTCGATGCCGGCTTCGATGAGCCCGACTACCCCGACTCGGACGCCGCGGCATGCTGAGCCGCATCAACCACGCGCTCTACCCGCTCCTGTTGCGCGTGATGTTCCTGCTCTCGCCGGAACGCATCCACGGCCTCGCCGCGGGCGCCATCGGCTTCACCGGGCGCAATCCGCTCCTGCGCTACCTCGCGGCCAAGGTGTTCGCGAGCCATGATCCGGTGCTGCGGCAGCGGGTCTTCGGCCTGGACTTCCCGGCCCCACTCGGCCTCGCGGCCGGCTTCGACAAGACCGCGTCGGCGGTCAATGCCTGGGGTCAATTGGGTTTCGGCTACGCCGAGATCGGCACCATCACCGGGCAGCCGCAGCCCGGCAACCCCGCGCCCCGACTGTTCCGCCTGCCCGCCGACCGCGCGCTGATCAACCGGATGGGTTTCAACAACCCCGGCGCGACGGTCGCCGCCGAGCACCTCGCCGCGCTACGACCGGGGCCGGTCAGCGTGCCGATCGCGGCGAACATCGGCAAGACCAAGGTGGTTCCCGTCGCCGACGCCGACGCCGACTACCGGTTCAGTGCCCGGATGCTGGGGCCGCTCGCCGACTTCGTCGTGGTCAACGTCAGCTCCCCGAACACGCCGGGCCTGCGTGACCTGCAAGCCGTCGACTCGTTGCGTCCGATCCTCGCCGCTGTGCTCGACGAGGTCACGGTGCCGGTGCTGGTCAAGATCGCACCCGATCTGGCCGACGCGGACATCGACGCTGTTGCCGACCTCGCGGTCGAGCTCGGCCTGGCCGGCATCGTCGCGACCAACACCACCATCGAACGCTCCGGCCTGCGCACGCCGCCGGCCGAGGTCACGGCGATGGGGGCAGGTGGCCTGTCGGGAGCACCACTCGCCGACCGATCGCTGGAGGTGCTGCGTCGCCTGTATGCGCGCGTCGGCGGCCGACTGGCGCTGGTGAGCGCGGGCGGTATCGAGACCGCGGATCAGGCCTGGGAACGCATCTGTGCGGGTGCAAACCTGCTGCAGGGCTACACCGGGTTCATCTACGGCGGACCGCTGTGGGCCAAGGAGATCCACGATGGCGTCGCCGCCCACGTGCGCGCGGCCGGCTTCGCGAGCCTGGCCGACGCCGTCGGCAGCGACGCCAAGAGTTCGTAGCAGCAAGTCACCGGGAGCCGGCTGGTGCCACGAATCCGGTCCTGGTCAGACGTTCTCGGACGCCTGCTCGTAGGTGCCGACGATGGTCGCACGGGCGATCGCGTGGGAGAACAGGTTGAACCCGAGATACGCCGGGGTGGCGCCGTCGGGCAATCCGAGCGATTCGACGTCGACGGCGTGCACCACGACGTAATAGCGGTGCGGGCCGTGCCCCGGCGGCGGTGCAGCACCCACGAACCGTTTCATGCCCGCATCGTTGCCGAGAGTGACCGCCTCTGCCGGCAATCCACCACCGGTCTCGTCCCCCGCCCCCTCGGGCAGCGACGTCACCGAGGCCGGGATGTCGGCGACCGCCCAGTGCCAGAATCCCGAGGCCGTCGGAGCGTCGGGGTCATAGACGGTCACGGCGAAACTCTTGGTGCCAGAAGGAAACCCGGACCAGCTCAGCTGCGGCGACAGGTCGTCGCCCCCTGCCCCCATCAGTCCGCTCACCTGCTCGTTGCGCAGCGATTGACCGTCGGTCACGCTCTCCGAGGTCAGGGTGAAGCCGGGCAGGTTCGGCAGCGGATCGTACGGGTTGAACGACGACGACATCAGATCACCTTTCTCGTTTGTGCGCAGGCGCCCACGATCGGTCGACGATCGTGGGCTGCGCACCTCAACTGTGCAACAGAAAGTGCTCGAACACGTTGGTTCCGAACAAGACCGCGTCCACCGGGACCCGTTCGTCGACACCGTGGAACAGGGCGGCGAAATCAAGTTCCGGCGGCAATTGCAGTGGCGCGAAACCGAAGCACCGGATACCCAGTTTGGCAAACGCCTTTGCGTCGGTACCACCCGACAGCATGTAGGGCACCGTCTTGCCCAGTGGGTCGTGAGCCAGGATCGCATCATTCATGGCATCGACCAGGTGACCCGAGAATTCCGTCTCGTACGAGTCCAGGTGAGTGATCCATTCGCGGGTCACGTTCGGGCCGATCAGTTCGTCGATCTCTTTTTCGAAGGCTGCTTGCCGACCCGGCAGGACCCGGCAGTCGACGACCGCCTCGGCCTTCTGCGGGATCACGTTCGCCTTGTAGCCGGCCTTGAGCATCGTCGGGTTCGCGGTGTCGCGCAAGGTGGCACCGATGATCCGGGCGAGATTGCCCAACTTGAAGAGAGTGGTGTCGAGTTCGGGTGCGTCGGGCCGCAAGTCCAGCCCGGTCTCGTCGGTCACCGCGGCGAGGAACTCGCTGACCGACTCGGTCATCACCATCGGGAAGGTGTGACGGCCGATGCGCGCCACGGCCTCGGCGACCTCGGTCACCGCGTTGTCGTCGTGCAGGAAGGAACCGTGACCCGCCTTCGCCTCGGCGGTCAGGCGCATCCACGACAGCCCCTTCTCCGCGGTCTCCACGAGGTAGAGACGACGTTGCTCACCATCGGGCCGATCGACGGTCAGCGAGAAACCCCCCACCTCGCCGACGGCCTCGGTGATCCCGTCGAAGAGGTCGGGGCGGTTCTCGACCAGCCAGTGCGCACCCCAGGTTCCGCCGGCCTCCTCGTCCGCGGTGAACAAGAAGACGAGTTCGCGCGGCGGCACCGTGCCCTGGCGCTTGAACTGCCGCGCCAGCGCGAGCGCCATCCCGACCATGTCCTTCATGTCGACGGCACCGCGCCCCCAGATGTAGCCATCGGAGACGGAACCGGAGAACGGATGGACACTCCAGTCCTCGGGTTTGGCAGGCACGACGTCGAGGTGGCCGTGCACCAGCAGAGCACCCCGGTCCGAATCAGGGGGTCCGGCCAGCCGCGCGAACACATTCCCGCGCCCCGGTCTGCCGGACTCCACGTACTGGGTGGTGTAGCCGACCTCCTCGAGGAGTTGTGCGACCCACTTGGCGCACTCCTCCTCGCCCTTGGTGGTGTCGGGTTCCCCGGTGTTGGAGGTGTCGAAACGGATCAAACTGCTGACGATGTCGACCACTTCATCGACTGCACGAACGGCCGCGCGCTGGGAAGTCACACCTCACTCCTACGGGATTTGGGATACAGCGGCAACCTCGGTTAGGGTAGTCCGGCCGGTGCGCGACAAACGCGCCGACAACTGAGTCCGAGTGGCGGAATGGCAGACGCGCTAGCTTGAGGTGCTAGTGCCCTATTAACGGGCGTGGGGGTTCAAGTCCCCCCTCGGACACCAGAGTGATCAGGCCTGGAACATGGCTGCGAGATCCACCACGACAGTGCCCCGGCGGTCCGCCGGGGCACTGTCGTCTCAGTCGGGTTCAGCGTCGCTCCAATCGGAAGAATCTCGGCTGCGACTTCCGCGCGATCCGCGGCAACTCGGCCTCCTCGCCGGCCTGCATCACATCGACCACCACCCACTCCCGGTAGGCGGCCTCGATGCTCTCCACCGTGGCGCCCTGCGGCATGAACAGCGGCCCGAGCGGCTTGCCGAAAGCAAGCATGATCAGGGTTGCGGAGGGCGCGGCCAGCGACGTCACCGAGCGCGCCATCGCCGCCTGTTCGTCCGGCACACCCCAGTGCGCGACGACGTCTTCGATCCCGATCGAGAAGTCGCTAGACCAGCTCCGCAGTGCGGTGATGATCGCCTTGAGGCCGGCGGCGCCGGACGCTGCCGCGCTGGTGTTCGACGGCCCGCCTATTTCGCTGTCCTGCGGCCGCGGACAAGCAGCGAGGCGAGTTCGTCTCGGGTGCGCGTTCCGGTCTTGGCCATGGCCCGGTAGACGTGGCTTTCGACGGTGCGTACCGAGAGGCACAGCCGCTCGGCGACCTCGCGACTGGACAGCCCGTTGCCGACCAGCGTGACGATCTCACGTTCGCGGTCGGTCAGCGGCAACGGATCATCGACCCGGCGCAGGACGGGTGTGCATACGCCTCCGCATTGTTCAGCCAGATCGGCGGCGCGAGCTGCACATCCCAACGCCGATCCCCGCAGTTCGAGTCGGCGATTTGCCAGTGCGGCGTGGGCAGCCGCGTCGGCGGCGGCCACGCGGTCACCCATCTGCTCGAAGTGCTCTGACACCAGGGACAATTCCCTGGGGTCTCCGTTCCGTAGTGCCTCGGCGAAACGAGCGGCCATGCCCACGCGAGGACCCTCGACGACCTTTACGAGCCCGCGCAGCCTCGGTCCGCTGCTTCGACAGCCGAACTGAACGGCGGTCTGAACGCAGAGGACCTCGGCTGCGAAGTGGCCCTTCTCATGCGCTCGGTCAGCCGCCGCCGACACCACCGCGATCGCCTCGCTCACCGCGCCCTGCCCCGCGGACACCCAGGCCCGGGCCAGACTCAGTTCGTAGTCCAACGACCGAAAAGGGCGTCGGGTCTCGTTCAGGACGGAGAGCTCGGCGACTGCCTCATCGGTTGAGCCTCGCATCGCGAGCACGATCGTGCGCGGAACACGGTATCGGTACCCCCACCCCATCGCGAAGGAGACGGACAAGCCTTCGACCGCCTGCTCGAGAAACGACCATGCGGTGGCGAGATCCCCTGCCCAGAGCGCGGCACGACCGGCCACGGCAAGCCCCAGCAGCTGAGCCGCCCCCGGGAGATCGGCGCCCTGCGAGCGCACTCGCTCGGCCATCTCACGGGCGTCACCGACCCTGCCGGCCAGGAGCAGCGCACCCACGTGCGAATCAGCGATGTTGAACCGCATCTGCGGAGCGTCGAAGGACCGTGCCACCGCGGCGTATCCCGCGTCGGCAACGGCCTCGGCTTCGTCCACGCGCCCGGCATCAGCTGCGATGGTGGTCAACGCCCAGCAGGTCTCGGCTCCGACGACAGCCGGCAGATCGCTCAATGCGAGATCCGCAGCGGTCCGCATCGCTTCTTCGGGTCGGTCGAGCGCGAACTCGTACACGGTCCGGAAGGCGTCGACGAAGCTGCCACCGTGTTCGCCGACCCCGCACGACGCCTCATCGATGACCTCCTGGGCGTGCACGGGATCACCGAGCGCCCAGAGCAGGTTGCTCGCACGTAAGAACGAAAATCGCCCGCGCTCGCCATCCGTCAGCGGCCCGGGCGGTACCCGCGCGAACACCTCTTCCGCCTCGCGACCTCGCCCCAGCCATGAAAGGGCATGTGCGCGAATGAAACTCGCCTCCACACCGGCACCCGAACGGATCGCGGCACCAGCGATGCGTTCGGCGAGAGTCAGATCGGCGAGCCAGACCGCACCATGGGCTGCCCTGACGAGCAGATCCGCGTCTGGCGTCAGGTCGGAGTCCAGACTCAACGCGGCCCGACGCACGAGCACCGGGATGTCGTTGCGGTCACCGGACGCGGCGAGTTCGAGTGCGACCCTTCCACGTAGTCTCCGCAACTTGGTGGTGGGTGCACACATGCGTCGCACTTCGCCATACAGCGGATGGATCACTCGTACTTCTACCCGACCCGCCGCGGATTCGAGTGCGATCAGACCGCAGTTCTCGGCCTCCTCGACCGCCGACGGGCCGACGATGCGCGACAAGGTCTCCAGACTGATCGGCTCGCCGACCGCGAGGGTGTCGACCACATCGACAACCGACTCCGGGGCCGCCAGGATACGAGTTTCGATCAGCTCGGTCAGACCCGGCGGCATCGTCGGATCACCGGCCCATCGCCACGATGTACGTTCCCGTCTCAGTCGCCCGACCGCCACCTCCCGCTCGACGATCGTGCGGAGGTACAGGGGATTGCCCTCTGTCAACTGCCACAGCCGACGAGCCGCGCCCGGCTCGGTCGGTCCGCCCAGCACCGCCGTCAGCAACGTCGCGGTTTCCTGGAGGCTCAGCGGGCGCAGATCGACCCGGTCGAACCGGCCGACCTTCGCTATCTCGTGCACTCCGTCGGGAATCGGATCACCCTCACGAATGGTGAGAATCACCTTCGCGGCGCGGCGCAGGACGATCTGGTGCACAACGAATATCGACAAGTCGTCGAGCAGGTGCACGTCATCGATCGCGACGACGGGAGCATCCGAGGCCGACGAGGTGAGCGACTCGATCACGTCCCGCAACAATTGGACGGTACTGGTGACATCTGCCGGCGCCCAGGCGGCGAAAGCGCCGAGCGGAATCGCCCGTGCCGAGGAGGTGCCGACCACCGAACTGCAGTTGGATCCACGCATTTCCGCGGCCGACAACGCCTCACGGACGATCCGACTCTTCCCCACACCTGCGGCGCCGTACACGACGATCCCAGAGGTATCGCGGGCCGAGATGGCGGTATCGATGGCGCTCATCTCGGCCTGCCGACCGATGAGCGGCCACGACAGGCTCATCGTCAAAGCCTACGTGCGATCACGCTTGCGAAGGCTGTTTCCGCGTCGGCGACGCGACCGGTCGAACGCCATCCCGACCGACAGGGTCATGAGTTCCCGTTGGTCCCCAGCAGCCCGGCCATCCGACCCTTGGGGTAGGGGAGGTCGATGCCGTGCTCCTCATAAGCGCGCAAGATGTCGCGACGAATCCGCCGGGACAGCGCCCATTGACGGTTTGCCTTGGTCTTCAGCGTCATGCGCAGGGTGATCATGTCGGGCGCGACCTCTTGGACGCCCAGCATCTCGGGCGGCCCGAGCACGTCGGCGCGGATGCTCTCGTCCTCGACTGCCGCACGGGCCGCCTCGAGTGCGACCTCTTGCGCGCGGTCGATGTCGGCACTGAGAGCGACCGGCACCTCGACACGCGCAACGGCATATTCCTGGCTCATGTTGCCGACCCGGACGATCTCACCGTTGCGGACGTACCAGAGCGTTCCATCGATGTCGCGCAGTGTCGTGATCCGTAGCCCGACCGTCTCGACCTCGCCGATGGCCTCGCCGAGGTCGACGATGTCGCCGACCCCGTACTGGTCCTCGAGCAGCATGAACACGCCCGACACGAAGTCTCGCACAAGGTTCTGCGCACCGAATCCGATGGCCAGGCCGACCACTCCCGCCGATGCGACGAACGGGGCGATGTTGACACCGAGGACGCTCAGCACCGACAACACCACCCACACCAGCAGGATGATCGACACTGTCGACTTCAGTACCGAACCGATGGTCTGTGCGCGCTGCGCCCGCCGTTCGGCCATGTCCGGATCCCGCAGTGCCTTCGGGGTGCGCTCACGGAGGTGTCGTACCAACGCGGGCTTCTTGGTCTCCACAGATCCCGGTTCTGGCGCCGGAGGCCGACGTGTCGCCCGGTCGATGATCCGGTGCAGTACGTACCGCACGATCAACGCCACCACCAGATAGACGACGATCCGGATCGGGTTCTCGATCAGCCATTCACGATTCGTGTCCGTCCACTCGAATGCCATCAGATTGGTCCCCATGTCCCCGACCGTACGTGCTCGGCACACGATGTAAACGTGATGTCCGACGCTCCTCGACGAGCCTCGGATCGCCCTCACTCGCCGATCGTCGCCTCCGAGAGGGTACGAGAATGCCATTTCCATTTTCGGAAACCTGGATTATGCTGATGCAGAATCGATTGTCTAGCGAGGCGAGGAAACGACATGCCAAAGGCGCTCGCGCCCGAGATCTCCACATGGCCGGACGAGAACACGCAGCTCATCGGAACCCGGTGTTCGGACTGCGAGTTCACGACGTTCCCGGTCCAGGACCGCTGCCCCAAGTGCAGTTCCGGCGCCACGGCCGAGGTACTACTCCCCCGCAACGGCAAGCTCATCGCCTGGACGGTCCAAGGTTTCCCGCCCGGCGACCCATACATCGGACCGACCGGCAAGGACTTCGTCCCTTTCGGTGTGGGGTTGGTGGAACTCGGCGACGTGGTCCGCGTCGAGGGTCGTCTCACCGAAAACGATCCGGCCAAGTTGCGCTTCGGTCAGGACGTCGAGCTGACCATGATCCCGTTCGCCACCGATGCCGATGGCGACGACATCTACACCTTCGCCTTCGCGCCGGCCTGATCCGAGAGGAATTCCATGACCAACGACGTAGCAATCATCGGTGTCGGACTCCATCCCTTCGGGCGCTTCGACAAGACTGCGATGCAGATGGGCGCCGAGGCGATCCAACTGGCGTTGACCGACGCCGGGGTGGAGTGGAAGGACATCCAATTCGGGTTCGGCGGCAGCTATGAGATCTCGAACCCGGATGCGGTCACCCGTCTCGTCGGGCTGACAGGCATCACCTTCACCAACGTGTTCAACGCGTGCGCGACGTCGGCCAGTGCCATCCAGCAGACGGCCGACACCATCCGCCTCGGGACCTACGACATCGGTATCGCCGTCGGTATGGACAAGCATCCCCGGGGAGCCTTCACCGACAATCCCGCGAAACTCGCGCTGCCACAGTGGTACGCGCAGAACGGCCAGTTCCTGACCACGAAGTTCTTCGGGATCAAGGCGAATCGCTACATCCATGATCACAACATCTCGCAGGCCACCCTCGCAAAGGTCGCGGCAAAGAACTTCCGCAACGGGGAGCGGAATCCGAATGCGTTCCGGCGCACGCCGATCTCCGAGGACCAGATCCTGAACTCGCAGATGGTGAACTACCCGCTGACGCAGTACATGTTCTGCTCGCCGGACGAGGGCGCGGCCGCGGTGATCATGTGCCGAGCCGACATCGCCCACAAGTTCACCGACAAGCCGGTGTTCCTACGCGCCAGCGAGATCCGTACCCGCCGAGCCGGTGCATACGAGGTTCATGCGACGTCGGCGCCGATCGAGGAGGACATGTCACCCACCGTCTACGCGTCCCGGGCGGCGTATGAACGGGCCGGCATCGGACCAGAGGATGTCGACATCGCGCAGCTCCAGGACACCGATGCCGGTGCCGAGGTGATCCACATGGCCGAGACCGGACTGTGCAAGGACGGCGAGCAGGAGCAGTTACTCGCCGAGGGCGCAACCGAGATCACCGGGTCCATTCCGGTGAACACCGACGGCGGACTCATCGCCAACGGCGAACCGATCGGCGCCTCGGGATTGCGTCAGATGCACGAACTGGTGCGCCAACTCCGGGGTCTAGCCGGCGCGCGGCAGGTGCCGGGCAACCCCCGGGTCGGCCTCGCCCAGGTCTACGGCGCACCGGGTACGGCCTCGGCGACGATCTTCTCGCTCTGAGGAGCGATCATGCGCACGTCACGAAGGGAGCGAGCGTGTGCCACCATCCGGTCCCTGAGGCGCCGCCCTGAGGCGCCGCCCTGAGGAGCGAGCCTGCGAGCGTCACGAAGGGCCCTTCGTGACGCATCCTCGCAAGCTCGGAGGCTCCTCAGGGACCGGGTGGTGGCGTTCGGAGGCTCCCCAGTGACCGGGGAGTGACGTTCGGAGGCTTCGTCGGGTTGATCGGATGGCGCGTCGTACCCCGTCGCCGACTCGTCGGCTGCGGACAGGCGACAATGGACTCGTGACCCGCCTCTTCCTCGACTGCGACACCGGCATCGACGACTCTCTGGCACTGCTGTATCTGCTCGGTCGGCCCGACGTCGACATCGTCGGGATCGCCTCCACCGCCGGTAACGTGCCCGTCGATGTCGTGACCGCCAACAACCTGGCATGGCTCGAGCTGTGCGGACGTGCCGACATCCCGGTGCACGCGGGCGCCGACAGCCCGCTCGTCGCGGAGCTGATGACCACCGAGGACACCCACGGACCACTGGGTGTGGGCTATGCCGAACTTCCGTCGGCCACCATCACGGCGAGTTCGACCGACTCCGCGGATGCCTGGATCGAGGCCGCAAACGCATATCCCGGCGAGCTGATCGGACTGGTCACGGGACCGCTGACGTCGCTGGCCACGGCGGTGCGACGCGACCCTGCGCTGCCGACCCGGCTGGCGCGGCTGGTCATCATGGGCGGCGCGTTTCACGTTCACGGCAACACCACCCCGACCTCGGAGTGGAACATCGCCGTCGACCCGGAGGCAGCGGCCGAGGTCTTCGCGGCGTTCGGGACCGAGGGCATCGGACCGCCGATCGTCTGCCCCCTCGATCTGACCGAGTCCGTGGCGATGACACCCGACCATCTCGTCCGTCTGGCCGCCGCGGCCGGCAGCACCCCCGTCGAGTGCCCGGATCCAGCCGACGAGATCGGCGTGCGGTCGGTTGCCGACAACCCGGTCATCCGTCACCTCGCCGACGCACTGCGTTTCTACTTCGAGTTCCACCAGGCGCACGATGAGGGCTACATCGCGCACCTGCACGATCCGTTTGCGGCCATGGTGGCACTCACCCCGGACATCGTGACCACGGTTCCTGCGCGCGTGGACATCGAACTGACCGGACGGCTCACCCGGGGGATGACCGTCGCCGACGAGCGGTCGATGACCGGTGAACCGAATGCCCGAATCGCGGCTTCCACCGATGTCGAAGCGGTGTTCGACGAACTCATCGAGACGCTCGGCAGATTCGCCAGATCGTTTGCACCTTCGGACAATTCGGTCATAACGACAGGCGCGGCGGACGACTGGCTGCATTGAGGCCGGCGCGGGCGTAGCGTCGAGGAGTGACCAGACTCGGCTACCAGATTCCCAACTTCACCTACCCCGACGTCCCCTCCGACCAGCTGTTCCCGACAGTTGTCGCCCAAGCCGTTGAAGCCGAGAACTCCGGTTTCGACACCGTCCTGGTGATGGATCACTTCTATCAGCTTCCGATCCTCGGCGCCCCCGACGATCCCATGTTCGAGTGCTACACCCTGTTGTCGGCGCTGGCGCAGCACACATCGAAGGTCCGGTTGTCGTCACTGGTGACGGGCAACTCCTATCGCAACCCGACCCTGCTCGCGAAGACGGTCACAGCCCTCGACATCGTCTCCGGCGGTCGCGGACAACTCGGGATAGGCGCAGGCTGGTTCGAGCTCGAACACGATTCACTCGGCTACGAGTTCGGCACCTTCACCGACCGTTTCGAGAAGCTCGAGGAGTCGATGCAGATCATCCTCGGCATGCTCGAAGGCAAGAAGCCGTCGCTCGACGGCAAGTGGTATCAGGTGAGTGAGGCGATGAATGTGCCTGCGCCGCTGTCGAAGATCCCGGTGATGATCGGCGGCGCCGGCGAACGCAAGACCCTGCGGATGGTCGCACAGTACGCCGATGAATCGAATCTCATCTGTGCCGTCGAGGACATCGGCCGCAAGCTCGATGCACTCGCAGGCCATTGTGACCGGCTGGGCCGCAACCGCGCCGACATCACCGTGACGCTGCAGACGTCGGCCTGCATCGCGCCCACCCACGACGAGGCCGTCGCCGAGTTCGAGGGATATCTGCAGCGGAATCCGGCCGCCGAGGTGCGTCGCGCCTCCACCATCGTCGGTGACCCCGACGAGGTTGCGGCACGCTACAGCAAGTTGCTGGCCACCGGCGTGGACGGTGTCACCGTCAATGCACCCGCAAACGGTCATGTGCCGGGCCGTGTTTCGCTGCTGGGACAGACGTTGGCCCCGCTCATCGGCTGACCGCTCGCGTCGTCGGGGTCGGTGCGTCATCCATAGAGATGAATTCCCGGCTCCGGCACCTGACCCGGCGGGCCGGGGACCAGAATCGTCTCATGCCGCCGCCCCACCCGCCGCCCCCGGCACCGATCGGTCCGGTCGCCACCATCGACGAGGTGGTGGCCGCGATCGACGCCATCATCGCCTGGGCGGTTCGGGAGTCGAGTCGACTGGGGTATTTCGCCGCGCTGTACAAGCGGATCACGCTCGCGGTGGGTGTCGCGATCGATGATGGTCTGTTCGAGGACGGCCCGCGGATGAAGGCGTTCGACGCCGCGTTCGCCTCCCGCTACTTCGACGCCCTGAACCGCTATTTTCACCCGGACCAGTTCGGCAGACCGACCCGCTCGTGGCGTGTCACCTTCGATCGCGCACAACTGCCCGAACCGATCCTGTTGCAGCACATGCTGTCAGGCGTGAACAGCCATATCTCCCTGGACCTCGGCATCGCCGCGGTCCAGTTCACGGGGCGCACGAAGCTGAGCTCTCTGCACAAGGATTTCGACACCATCAACGCGGTGCTGGCCAGCCAGGTCAACGGGGTGGTCGAGGACTTGAACGAACTCTCCCCTGCACTGGCCGACATCTACGCCGTTCTCCGCGACAACCAGATTTTCCTGCTGAACGAGGCGATCAAGGTGTTCCGTGACGGCGCTTGGCAATTCGCCACCGTGTTGGCGCTCGAGCCCGACCTCCTCCGACGAGCGACGATCCGCGCACGCGACATCCAGGTCGCCCACCGATCCACGCTGATCTTCGACCCGCCAGGTGTGGCCGGCGTTCTCGACCTCGCGATCGCCGCGGTGGCCAAACGCGAGAGCCGCGATGTCGCCCACAACATTTGGGTGCTCGCCGACGTGGCATCCACCCCCGCGCCGATCACCACGCACCTGGGCTAGCCCGCAGCCGTTCGCGGCGCCGGTTCAGCCAGGGAGACACGCCCTAGTCGGGTCGGGTGTCGAATGCGTCGACGATCTGCTGGGCCGCCAGAGCAGGGGTCAGGTCTCCGGCCCGTACCTGTTGCTCGACGTCCTTGCGGATCTGTTTGACCGGTCCGCTGTTCGCGAGACGGGACAGTACGATGTCGTCGACCATCGCCCAGGTCCAGTCGATCTGCTGCTGGTTGCGCCGCGCCTCGAACTGCCCGGCGTCGGAGAGGGTTTTCTTGTGCCGCAGCACCGCGTCCCAGTACTCGGCGACGCCGGTGTTCTCGATCGCGCTCATCGTCAGCACCGGCGGCACCCACAGGGTGTCATGCGGATAGATCAGTCGCAGGGCGTTCTTCAGCTCGCGTGCCGCCCCCTTGGCCTCGTTGAGGTGCTTGCCGTCGGCCTTGTTCACCACGACGACGTCGGCGAGCTCGAGGACCCCTTTTTTGATGCCCTGCAACGAGTCCCCGGTGCGGGCCAGGGTGAGGAAGGTGAAGGTGTCGACCATGTTGGCCACGGTCACCTCCGACTGACCCACCCCGACCGTCTCCACCAGGACCACGTCGAAGCCGGCCGCCTCCACGAGCACGATGGTCTCGCGGGTCGCTCGCGCGACACCACCGAGCGTGCCGGAGGTCGGTGACGGTCGGATGTAGGCGTCCTTCGACATCGACAGCCGACCCATGCGGGTCTTGTCGCCCAGGATCGATCCGCCCGTACGTGTCGACGACGGGTCGACGGCCAAGACCGCGACCTTGTGCCCCTGCTCGATGAGATAGGTTCCGAGCGCCTCGATGGTGGTCGACTTCCCCACACCCGGCACACCGGTGATACCGACCCGAAACGACTTGCCCGAGTGCGGTGTCAGCCGCAACAGCAGTTCCTGCGCCGCCGCCCGGTGGTCGGGTCGCGTCGATTCGACGAGAGTGATCGCACGCGCCAGGTCGGCGCGGCGATCGGCCAGCACCGACTGCTCGAGGGCATCGATGTCGATCTGTCGCCGGGACGCGGCCACCGCAGCTGGGGCGTTCTGCTCCGCCATCACTCGCCGGCGACGCCCGCCAGCTCGTGTCCCAGGTTGGTCGCGAGCTTGGTGACGAGTTCGACCGCGGAGTCGGCGATCACCGTGCCCGGCGGGAAGATCGCCGCCGCACCCGCCTCGTAGAGTTCGTCGAAATCGCCCGGCGGGATGACACCGCCCACCACGATCATGATGTCGGGACGCCCGACGTCGGCGAGGGCCTGACGCAGTGCCGGCACCAGCGTCAGGTGACCGGCGGCGAGGGAGGAGACGCCGACGACATGGACGTCGTTGTCCGCAGCCTGCGCGGCGACCTCCTCGGGCGTGGCGAACAGCGGGCCCACATCCACGTCGAAGCCGAGGTCGGCAAACGCGGTCGCGATCACCTTCTGGCCGCGATCGTGACCGTCCTGGCCCATCTTCGCGACCAGCACACGCGGCCGACGGCCTTCGGCCTCACCGAATTGCCGGACGATCTCGGTCGCCGCGTCGACGTTGCTCACCTGTCCGGCCTCATGTCGATACACCCCGCTGATGGTCTTGATCTCCGCCTGATGGCGACCATAGACCTTTTCCATCGCGTCGGAGATCTCACCGACGGTCGCCTGGTGGCGGGCCGCCTCGATCGCCAGCGCCATCAGGTTGTTCTCCAGTCCACCCTCGTCGGATGCCGCGGCCCGCGTGAGATCTTCCAGGGCCGCCTGGACCGCCGCCTCGTCGCGGTCGGCGCGCAGCCGGGCGAGTTTCTCCAGTTGCTCGGCGCGGACCTTCGAGTTCTCGACCTTGAGGACCTCGATCTCCTCGTCCTCGTCGACCAGGTACTTGTTGACCCCGACCAGGGGCTGCTGACCCGAGTCGATGCGTGCCTGGGTACGGGCGGCGGCCTCTTCGATGCGTAGTTTCGGAAGGCCCTCGTTGATCGCCTGCGTCATGCCGCCGGCCTCTTCGACCTCGGCGATGTGTGCGCGCGCCTTCTGCGCGAGCTGGTGGGTCAGCCACTCGACGTAGTTCGAACCCGCCCACGGGTCGATCGAGCGCGTGGTTCCCGACTCCTGCTGCAGCAGCAACTGGGTGTTACGCGCGATGCGGGCGGAGAAGTCCGTCGGCAGCGCGATCGCCTCGTCGAGGGCGTTGGTGTGCAGCGACTGCGTGTGACCCTGGGTCGCCGCCATCGCCTCCACGCAGGTGCGGGCAACGTTGTTGAACACGTCCTGCGCGGTCAGCGACCACCCGGAGGTCTGCGAATGAGTGCGCAGAGACAGCGATTTCGCATTGGCGGGTTCGAACTGGGCGACCAGTTCGCTCCACAGGAGGCGAGCCGCGCGGAGCTTGGCGACCTCCATGAAGAAGTTCATCCCGATGCCCCAGAAGAACGAGAGCCGCGGCGCGAACTTGTCGATGTCGAGGCCCGCCTCGAGACCGGCGCGGATGTACTCGACCCCGTCGGCCAACGTGTAGGCGAGCTCCAGATCCGCAGTCGCCCCGGCCTCCTGGATGTGGTAGCCGGAGATCGAGATCGAGTTGAACTTGGGCATCTTCTGGCTGGTGTACTCGAAGATGTTGGAGATGATCCGCATCGACGGTTTCGGCGGATAGATGTAGGTGTTGCGGACCATGAACTCTTTGAGGATGTCGTTCTGGATGGTCCCCGCCAGCTTCTCCGGCGGCACTCCCTGTTCCTCGGCGGCCACCACATAGAGCGCCAGGATCGGCAGCACGGCGCCGTTCATGGTCATCGACACCGACACCGAGCCGAGGTCGATCCCGTCGAACAGCTGCCGCATGTCGAGGATCGAGTCGATCGCGACCCCGGCCATGCCGACGTCTCCGGCGACGCGCGGATGGTCCGAGTCGTAGCCACGGTGGGTGGCGAGGTCGAAGGCGACCGACAGGCCCTTCTGGCCGGCCGCGAGATTGCGGCGATAAAAGGCGTTGGACTCTGCGGCGGTGGAGAATCCGGCGTACTGCCGGATCGTCCACGGCTGGTTGACATACATCGTCGGGTACGGGCCGCGGATGAACGGGGCCTCGCCCGGAATCGAGTCCAGCGGGTAGGGGTGTTCCTCGAGCGTGGTCACCGCGTCGCGGTCCGCTCGGCTGTAGATCGGGCGGACATCGATCTGTTCCGGTGTGGTCCAAGTGATCTCGTCGGTGGTGCGCCCCTGGTCCCGGGCCATCCGCTGGATCGCCGCATCGGCGTCGGCGGCACCCGGGGCCGCGGCGGACGCCAGGTCCACCCCGGCGAAGCTGGGGATCGCGCCGAAATCCTCGGTGGCACGGGTCGGTTCCGTCTGGGTCATGATGTCGCTCCCGCCGATTCGTGGGTCAGCTGGTCGAGAAGTCCCCGCAGGGTCGCGACCGCGTCGATGCCGATCCGCAACGACCCGTCGGGGCGGTCGCCGCCGTCAGGCCACTCCTTGTCCGGTCCGGCCATCAACACGGCGCTCAGGTCGGTGGCGCGAGCGGCCGCCAGCGCCGCAGCACCGTCGTCGGTGTACCGCTGCTTGTTCGCACAGATCACCGCGATCGGCGTGCCTGCCTCGGCGACTGCCGCCGCGATGCCGTCGACAGCGAGCGGCCCGGGGTTGATCGTCGAGATACCACCTGCGGCGAGCAGGTTGGCGATGAACGTCGTTCGGGCGTTGTGTTCGGCGACGGTACCGAGAGGCAGCAGCAGCACCGTCGGTCGACGGCCCGCCTCGGCCAGCACGGCATCCGCGGCATCGCGCAGTTCCTCGAAGGCACGGCCCACGCGAGCGAGACGCGGGGAGCCCAACGGCACGTCCACGGCGTCCGCGATCGCGGACGCGAACGGCTTCTCGTCGAGATTGGGGAACTCGTTGACGCCGGTCACCGCGGCGCGGCGATGTGCCACCGCGTCGTCACGGCGGCCCAGGGAGGCCGCCACTTCGTCGGCGATCCATCCCGACCCGAGTGCTGCGCGATAGCCGCCGGCGGTCTCGATCTCGCCGAAGACCGTCCAGGCGTTGGCGGCGAGCTCGTCGGTGAGCGATTCGACGAACCATGAACCGCCGGCCGGATCGAGCACGCGGCCGATGTTCGACTCCTCGAGCAGCAGCAACTGGGTGTTGCGTGCGATGCGCCGAGAGAATGCGGGACTGCTGGTCCGGCGTTGCGACGGTATGGCGGCATCGAATCCGAGGGCCGTCACCTGATCCGCCCCGCCGACTCCCGCACCGAATGCGGCGATCGTGGTCCGGAGCATGTTCACCCAGGGATCGCGCTGGGTCTGCATCGACAGGTCGGTGACGCCGTGAGTGAGCGCAGCACCCGCCTCGGGGGCCCCGACCACCTCGGCGACCCGGGCCCAGAGCTTGCGCAATGCCCGGAACTTGGCGATGGTCGCGAACTGATCGTCTCCGGCGGAGACGGCGAAGGTGATCTGGCCCAGAGCGTCCGCCGCGGACAGGCCTGCGGCGGTCAGGTCGCGCAGGTGTGTGACACCTGCGGCCACGAGCAGAGCGAGTTCGAGTCCGTTGTCGGCTCCAGCAGTGGCGAAGTCGGTGCCGTCCACCCGAAAGGTCCGGACGCCGGTCGGGGCCTCGGTTGCCAGGGCGGTCGCCTCGGCGGCCTGCACGGTCGGCCGACCCGAGAACGCCGCGGTCAGCGGGGAGAGACCCAGTGACGTCACGGTCGCGGCGGTCGGTGCGGCGGCCTCGGGCGCGGCGACCGCACTCTCCCGGGCAGCCAGCAACGCGCGCGCGGCGGAGATTCCGGCCGCCCCTGCGTCGAGGGTGATCGGGATGAGGTCGACGTAAACGCCCTCGAGAACGGCGGCGATGTCGTCCGGTGTGATCGTGTTGCCGATCGACAACCAGAGCCCGCTCGCCCCGCCGGACAGCGCGTCCAGGACTGCCCGGTTCACATCGGCCACCGGGGTGGCGTCGTCGCCAAAGCGTTCGGTCACGCGCCATCCGGCGGTGACGTCGCGGTCCGGGTCGGCGCCGCGGACGAACGGAAAGCTGCCGGGCACGCCGGATTCAGCGGTTTCGTCCTTTCGCGTGTACAGCGGTCGGATGGACAGACCGTCGAATGTGTTGGTCGACAGCAACTCCTCGGCTGAAGCACCCAGCTCGTCGACGGTGGTCCTGCGGGACTTGGCCACCACCGCGGCAGCGGCTTGCGACCAGGCGTTATAGGCCTCGTCGAGCGGCCTGTCGGGCCGATCTGATTGCGACGCAGTGGTCTGCGACATGGGGCGTGACACCTCCGTGATGCTCCCGGTTCGAGCGCGTAACCGACTTTAGCCGAACGCTCGCTCGGCCCACAGTCCAGGTCGCTGCGTGATCCATCACACGTCGATCGCGCGGGTACAGTGGGCCGGTGCAAACCGAGCCCGCCGCCACTGTCGACGATTCGTCGACAGCCGACGGCACGGCAGACGGTACCGGTCGTCCGCGGGCCCGGATCGATCGTCGCGTACTCCGCCCGGCACTGACGCTGACCGCGATGGTCGCCGTGGTTCTCATCGGCTCCTACCTGATCCCGCTACCGACGGTGGCGAGTGTGCGTACCTGGGGCGAAGGGCTGGGACCCGCGTTCGTCTGGGCGTTCTTCGTCATCTATGCGGTGGTCACGCTGGCGCCGGTCCCCCGGTCTCCGTTCACCGTGATGTCCGGCATCTTCTTCGGTCCGATCGTCGGGTTCACCGGTGCGATGATCGCCTCGACCGTGGCCGCGATGGTCTCGTTCTGGCTGGTTCGGATGCTCGGCCGGGAACGGATCCGCCCCTATCTGACGAAACCCGTGGTCCGCTCGGTCGAATATCGTCTGAGCAGACGAGGCTGGCTCGCCGTCGGCTCACTCCGCCTCATCGCCGCGTGCCCGTTCTCCGTGGCGAACTATTGCTCGGCACTGTCGTCGGTGCGCGCCCTCCCCTATTTCGTCGCGACGGTCCTGGGCATGGCTCCGGGAACGGCGGCTGTCGTCTTCCTCGGCGACACTCTGGCAGGTCAGCGCAATCCACTCCTGCTGCTGCTCAGTGCCTGTTTCTTCGCCGTCGGCATCATCGGCCTGATCCTGGACGCCAGACTCCCCGTCACCGATCCGGCCAATCGACGGTCGGACCAATCCCCAGAGGAATCAAGCTGCATCCCTTGATATCCCGCGATCAAGGTTCGTCCAATCAAGCACTGAGACTTGATATCTGCATATCAAGTCTCTAACCTTGAGTGTCGGAGGTGGTGGCGTGTGTACGTCCTGACCGTGGACCAACGCGGCAGCCGTGGTGATGTCGATCGCGTCGATGGCCTCCTCGAGGACATGGCCGAGGTGGCGCTCCTGCGCCGATTCGAACGAACCGCGGGCGATGAGGTGCAGGCGACCGCTGACGCACCGGACGTGGTCGCGCGTCTCGCGGTCGCCCTGGCCGCCGACGGTCACTGGAGCGTCGGCGTGGGCATCGGCCCGGTCGCCCTCCCCCTGCCTGCCTCGACGCGGTCCGGCCGCGGCCCCGCATTCGAATACGCCCGTGACGCCGTCGAGGCGGCGAAGAAGCATCGCATCCCGCTGGCGATCCGCGGTGTGGACACGTTGTGGTCGCATCATGCCGAGACCGCCGCACGACTGTTGGCCGATGTGATCGCCGGCCGCAGCGACCACGGCGACGAAGCGGTCAGGGTGATGCGGACCGGCGTGACCCAGGCCGAAGGCGCGGACGTCCTGGGGATCACTCCACAGGCGATGTCGCAACGGCTGCAGAGTGCCCGATGGGACATTGAGCGCGATGCGCTGGCACTCGTGACCGAACTCCTCGAACGGGCCGACACCGGGAACGCACCGAACGGGGAGAAGCGATGACGGCAACGGCGATCATCCTGCTCGTCGCGACGGTTGTGGTAGCGGTGATCCCCGCCATCGTGCGACTCCGACTGCTCGACGACGCTCGACATCCCCGTGCTGCCACCGCGCTCGACGGGACGACCGCCGCCACGATGATCGTCCTGGCGGCCGCAGCCGCCGTGATCGCCGCATCCGCCGGTCCGGCCCGCGATGTCGGAGAGGTAGTGACCGTGTGCGCGTCGATGATCGCGGCGACGGCCGGCGGCGGGTTCGTGGTCCGCCTCGTGCTACGAGCCGGAGGGGTCAATCCGCACGACGACGGCCCCGACCGCGGACCGCTGCGCGGCGGCCGGGTCATCGGTTACCTCGAACGCGGTGCGGTGGCCGCGACTCTCCTCGCCGGTTGGCCCGATGGTCTGGTGGTCATCCTCGCGGTGAAGAGCTTCGCCCGGTATCCCGAGCTCCGTGCTCCCCAGGCCAGCGAGCAATTCATCATGGGGACATTCGCCTCGGTACTGTGGGCGGCGGGCATGGCCGGCGTCGCCTACCTCATCGGGCACTGACCGCTCCTGGTCCCAGCAACCACGCAGCCCGACGGAGAGGTCGTCACGAAGGCCGCCCTCCGTGACGACGCACCATCACTCCGATGACCGAGGCTGCGGTGCGAGATCGTTGGAGGTCTGATAGCCCAACTCCCGCGCCGCGTGCGTGGTCACCTCGGGTGCCACCGGCTTGCGTGCCACCGCCTCGGCCTCGGCAACTGCTTGGGCCACCTTGGGATCCGACGCCAGCGAGAACCAGTCCGCCACATCGGATTCGTCGACCGCGGTCGGCTCGTCGTCGCGCGACGGTTCATAGCGGAACACACCGTCGTCGCCCTGGACACCGAACGACTTCGCGAAACCCTGCAGCGCGGAACCGAAGTCGGATGGCACCACCCAGACCTTGTCGCCGGCCCCCTTGGCCATCTCCGGGAGTTGCTGCAGATACTGGTACGCCAGCACCTCCGGTGTCGGCTTGCTCGCCTTGATCGCCGCAAAGGTCTTCTCGATCGCCTTCGCCTCACCCTGCGCATTCAGATACGCCGCGGCCCGATCACCCTGGGCCCGCATGATGCGTGATTGCCGCTCACCCTCGGCACCCAGAATCGCTGCCTGCTTGGCGCCCTCGGCCGCCAGGATCTGACTCTGCTTGTTGCCTTCGGCCGTCTTGATGGCCGACTCCCGCTGGCCTTCGGCGGCCAGGATCGTCGCCCGCTTCTCGCGGTCGGCCTTCATCTGCTTCTCCATCGATTCCTGGATCGAGGGTGGCGGCATGATGCTCTTCAGCTCGACCCGGGCAACCCGGAGTCCCCATCGGCCGGTCGCCTCGTCGAGGACACCACGCAGCTGCCCGTTGATGGAGTCGCGGGAGGTGAGCGTCTCCTCGAGGGTCATCCCGCCGACGACGTTGCGCAACGTGGTGATGGTGAGCTGTTCCACACCGGTGATGTAGTCATCGATCTCATAGACCGCCGAGCGCGGGTTGGTCACCTGGAAATACACAACGGTGTCGATGGACAGGGTCAGGTTGTCCTTGGTGATCACCGGTTGGGGCGGAAACGAGACGACACGTTCACGGATGTCGACACGAGCGCGGATCCGGTCGATGAACGGCAGCAGCAGTGTCAGCTGACCCGACACCGTACGGGTGTAGCGCCCCAGTCTCTCGATGACAGCTGCCTCGGCCTGCGGGATCAGCGCCACGGATTTCACCAGCACCGTCACCACGAGCAGGACGAGCAGGACCACCACGATCAATCCGATGTACTCCATGATCTTGCGTCATCCCTTCCATACGACCGCGGTGGCGCCATCGATCTCCACCACGGTCACCTCGATACCCGGTTCGATGACCTCGCCGGGATTGAGCGTGCGGGCCGACCACACGTCACCGCCGATCTTCACGCGTCCGTCGTGCTCGTCGACACGTTCGGTGACTGTGGCATGACGACCCTCGAGCGCCTCGGTGTTGGTCAGCACCGTGGGTCGATTGAGCATGTGCCGTCGCGCAACCGGACGCACCACCCCCACCAGCAACACCGAGACGACCGCGAACACCACGGCGTCCACCCAGAGGGGCGGTTCCAGCGCGAAGTCGACACCCGCAGCCGCCAACGCTCCTCCGCCGAGCATGAGGAGGGTCAGATCGCCGACGAACATCTCGGCGATCACCAACAGAATGGCGGCCACCAACCACACCAATGCGGTCATGACTCCAGTGTGCCAGAAATCACCCATCGGACCGTGGGCCCGACGTTCTCAGCGATCGCCGGCCGCGGCGGTCACGAAGTCGATGAGTTCCTCCACCGACCGCAGCAGATCCACTTCGAGGTCACGATAGTCCCGCACCCCGGACAGCACCCGACGCCAACCGTCTCGCGGCGTCCCCCAACGCAATTCACGGCACACGCCGGTCTTCCAATCGGTTCCGCGCGGAATCGTCGGCCAGGCCCGGATCCCCACCGACGACGGTTTCACCGCCTCCCAGACGTCGATGTAGGGATGGCCGCATACCAGGACGTGCTCGCCCACCTCCGCGGTCAGCCGCATCTCCTTCGAGCCCGCCACCAGATGATCGACCAGCACTCCGGCGCGCCGATGTGCGGCGGGGCCGAACTCCTCGAGCGTCGCGGCGAGATTGTCCAGGCCGTCCAAACTCTCCACCACAACACCCTCGGCCCGCAGGTCAGCACCCCACACCCGTTCGAGGAAGGTCGCGTCGTGCACCCCCTCGACGAAGATCCGACTGGCCCGTGCCGTCCGCGCTCGTGAGGACGGTGCGACGCGGGACCCGGAGGCCGTCGTCGCGGCCACCGCAGGACCGCGGGTGCGTGGTCGCACCAGGGTGACGGGCCTACCATCGATCAGGAAGGCGGCCGGATGCATCAAGAACACCCGAGTCGTACCGCGACGGTCCTCGAGCCGGACCAGATCACCCGAATAGCTCTTCTCGAGTCCCACGACAGCACCGCAGAATCCGCTGGCGGCGTCCTCGACGACGAGATCGCGCTCGGCAGCCACCTCGGGCGCTCTCGGCTTCGCACGGCGCGGGTTGGCCAGCACGTCTCGTCCGTAACGGTCATCGCTCACGGAGACCTACCGTAAGACCTCGGCGCCCGAACGGCGCAGAGCCACGCCGGGTTACCCGGATCCCACCGGGTCGCCTATCGTGGAAAACCTATGACCAGCACCGATCACATCGTCTCCGGCCCACCCGCGTGGCCGGGCTGCGCGCTGGGCGCCTGGGCTGCCGCGTGGCTCGGCGGACGCTGCGCGCCGGACGATGTCACCGACACCCTCGACGAGTTCGCCGGCCGTCACACCGTCATCGACGCCGACGACCTGCTCGACGGTTCCGGTGACAACGCCCGACTGGCCCTGCTGGCACTTCTCCGTCGTGGTGGGCGGATCGAGGTTCGCCTGCCGACCCCCGGGGACCCGCAGGGCCTGCCGCCGGACCCGGCGACGACGGCAGCACTCGCTGCCGCCGAGATCGTCTTGGTCCATGATCGATCGGATGACACCACCATCGGTCTCATCCCGGAGTTCGCCGACCAGACCTGCCGGTGGACCGCCCGACGCTATCGGCAACCGGTCCAAACCGGACCCCCGCAACCACTTGGTCAGGTGGAATACGATCTGCGCGAAGCGGTTCGGGAAACCGCCGATATCATCGGAGGCCTCGGCAGCGGCGCGGTACGCGGCAGTCCGAAGGAGTTGCGCGTCACACTGAACACCCTGACCGCTCGACACCATGTGACGCTCCCACCGCACGACGACGACCGGGCGACCCGCGTGCTCGATTCCGCCGCACGTGTCGAGGCGATCGTCGACCTCGCCGTCGCACAGACCCCCACATTCGGCGTGACCGCGGTCCACGTGGAGACAGGAGATTCCCGCCTTCGACGCCTCACGGCGCTCGCGCGGGGCGCGCGGGCGGCCGCGGTCAATCAGGTGATCCGCGAGTACCTCCCGGTCGACCGCTGATCGGGCCGCCGAGACGCCGGATCAGGTGGGTCGTCGGGCGGGTACGCAGCAGTCCGTGCGGCAGATCCGCCCATTGTCCCCGCACCCCATCGCGGCGGTCTTCCCGTCGCCGTCGACATAGGCCTCGACGAGATCCGCGATCATCTCGATGAATCGGGGGTCGTCGCCGACGGTGGCGGCGCGCACGTAGCCGATACCGAGCCGCTCGGCGACCTCTGCCGCCTCGTTGTCCAGATCCCAGACCACTTCGAGGTGATCGGAGACGAACCCGACAGGACACGCGATGACCTGCTGAACACCTTGGGCAGCAATCGTTTCGAGGTGATCACAGATGTCTGGTTCCAACCACGGCACCTGCGGGGGGCCCGATCGGGACTGCCAGACCTGATCGAAGTCGCGGAATCCGGCCGCTGCGGCCACCGCCGCCGAGGCCGCGGCGACCTGGCGTGAGTACAGACCCCCACCGTCGGCAGCCGGGCCGGACGCCCGGTCTGCCGATGTCGGGATCGAGTGCGCGGTGAACACCAGGCGTGGCTCACCGCCGTTCGGGGGCAGCTGCGCCACAGCACGCCGCACCGCATCGGCGCCGGCCGCGACCATCGCCGGGTGATCCCAGTACTGCGGAAGTTTGCGCAGCAGCATCGGATCCGACGCGCTGTCGGGCTCGGTGCGCGCGAGTGCGGTCAGGGCGCGCGCGATGTCCTCGTGATACTGGCGGCATCCGGAATAGCCGCCCCACGCCGAGGTCGGGAAGACCAACACCCGCCGATGCCCGTCGCGGAACATCTCGGCGACGGTGTCCTCGACCATCGGATGCCAGTTCCGGTTTCCGAAGTAGACCGGCAACTGTTGACCGCGCGCCGAGAGTGCCGACCGGATGGCGCCGATCATCTCGAGATTGAGCCGATTGATCGGCGACACCCCACCGAAATGCAGATAGTGCTCGGCGACGGCCTCCAGACGCTCCCGCGGGACGCCACGACCCCGGGTGACGTTCTCCAGGAACGGCATCACGTCGTCGGGGCCGTCCGGCCCGCCGAAGCTCAGGAACAGTACGGCGTCGAAGCGCTCGGCAACGGCGTCCACTACCCGGCGAAGTTCTCCGGGAACCACGTGTTGTGGCTCGCCCCGCCGTCGACGTAGACGATCGAGCCGGTGGTGCCGGGCAGCCAGTCGGAGAGCAACGCGCACACCGACTTCGCGACCACCGTCGGGTCGTCGACGTCCCAGCCGATCGGCGAGGCACCGTCCCAGTACTCGTTGAGCATGTTCAGCTGCTTGGCGTCGTCGGTCGCGGTGCCGGCGATCGCCTTGGCGGCCAGCGTCTTGATCGGTCCGGCCGCAACGAGATTCGATCGGATGTTCTTGGCGTTGCCGACCTCGCGTGCCACGTAGCGGTTGACCGATTCCAGTGCGGCCTTGGCGACCCCCATCCAGTTGTAGTACGGCATCGCGGTCCGCGGATCGAAGTCCATGCCGACGATCGAGCCCCCCTCGTTCATCGCGGGGAGCACCGCACGGGCCAGCGACGCATAACTCCATGCGGAGATCTCGAAAGCCTTGGCGGCGTCGGGACCCGGCCCTTCCAGGAATGGCACGGCATCCGGCCCCATCAGGGTGCGCGGAGCAAATGCGATCGAGTGCATCACGCCGTCCACACCCTCGGGTGCCAGTTCTTTGATCTTGCCGGCCAACGCGTTCAGGTCGTCCTCGCTGGTGATGTCGAGGCCGATGGCCGGCGGCACCTCCTGCGGCAAACGCTTGGCGATCCGGTCGATCAGCCGAAGCCGCTCGGGGATACCGGTGATGATCACCTTGGCACCCTGCTGCTGTGCCATCGCGGCCGCGTGGAACGCGATGGATGCATCGGTGATGATGCCGGTGATGAGAATGGTCTTGCCGTCGAGAATTCCGGTCACGGTCAGCTCCTCAAGCTCGGATGTCGTCGATTGAACGGATCAGCGGATCAGTTGCCCATGCCCATGCCACCGTCGACGGGGATCACCGCGCCGGTGATGTAGTTGCCCTGGTCAGAGGCGAGGAAGCTGATGGCGGCGGCGACGTCCTCGGGTTGCCCGACCCGTCCGAGCGGGATCGCCTGCTTCGCCATGTCGACGTAGCGATCCTCCATGGCGGCGGTCATGTCCGTTTCGATGAATCCCGGCGCCACCACGTTGGCGGTGATGTTGCGGGATCCGACCTCGCGGGCGATCGAGCGCGCCATGCCGATCAGACCGGCCTTGGACGCCGCGTAGTTGACCTGTCCCGGAATGCCCGACATCGCGACGACCGACCCGAGGAAGATCATCCGTCCCCACTTGGCGCGCTGCATGCCCTTGGTCGCCCGCTTTGCACAGCGGAAAGCTCCGGTCAGGTTCGCGTCGATCACCTTCTCGAAGGACTCTTCGGACAGACGCATCAGCAGCATGTTGTCGGTGATACCGGCGTTGGCGACGAGCACCTCGACGGGGCCCTGGTGCTCGGCCACCTCGTCGAACGCCCTCTCCACCGACTCGTTGTCGGTGACATCGCACTGCACACCGAACAAGCCGTCGGGCGCACCCGAACCACGGTGGGTGACCGCGACCTTGTGGCCGTCCGATGCCAGGCGGCGGGCGACCGCGAGTCCGATCCCGCGATTGCCGCCGGTCACCAATACCGAGCGCGAGACCTGCTGAGCTTCGTTGCTGTCTGCCATGGTGGTCAAACTTATCCGTTCGTTTCGGTGTGTTTGCGCTCAGGGCAGTCGACGATTGATCGCCAATGCGGCGAATGCCGAGAGCAGCGCTAACACGGTACCGGCGATGAGCCATGGGCGGGAATTGTCACCCCGGCGTTTTTCGTACCCGATCTGCTGTTGCAGCGTCTCGTAGACCTTGTTGAGCTCGTCGAGGCTGGCCGCCGTGAAGAACTGTCCACCACTGAGATTGGCGATCTTGCGCAGCGAATCGTCGTCGACCGGTACGGGGACCTGATCGCCCTCGAGATCGACGGTGCCGTTCATGGTCCCGAAGGAGATCGTGGAGATCGGGATCTTCTCCTCCTTGGCCTTGCGGGCCGCGGTGAACGCCCCGCGTGGATCGTCCGGGTCGTCGGGCACGGTCTCCTTGCCGTCGGACAGCAGCACGATCCGCGCAGGTGGCGCCGCCTCATCTCCCCCGAGGACCGCGTTGAGGGTCTTGATCTGCTGAATCGCCGCGAAGATGCCCTCACCGGTCGCGGTCTTGTCGTCGAGCCGTAGTTTGTCGACCGCTTCCTTGGTCGCGTTGTGGTCCGGCGTCGGCGAGACGAGGGTCGACGCGGTCCCCGCATAGGAGATCAACCCCAGGTTGATGCCGTCGGTCAGTTCGTCGGCGAACTTCCGGGCGGCGTCCTGCGCTGCCCGGATCCGCGACGGCGAGACGTCGGTCGCGTTCATGGACCGCGACACGTCCATGACGAGGATCACGGTCGCCTTGTTCCGCGGCACCCGGCGATCCGCCTGCGGCGCGGCCATCGCGACCACGAGCAGCGTCAGGGCAACCAGCAGCAGGGCGATGGGTACGTGGCGCCATCTGTTGTGTTGCTGCGGCGCCACACGGTTCAGCAGGTCCAGGTTGGCGAATCTCAGCGCACGTTTGCGCCGCAACCGTTGCACGTAGATGTACGCGGCCGCCAATCCGGCCACGACCAGGAGCAGCAGGAGCCACCAGGGGCTCGCCAGGATCGACACCTGCGCGTCACCCGACCCCGGCTGCCAGGCCGCGTCGACGTTGCGCGACGAACTTGACGGTGTCGGTGATCCAGTCGCGGTCGGTGGACAGACTCAGCACCGGTCCCCCACAACTGCGGACGGTGCGATGCACCTTCTGCTGATGCGCACGCGCAGCGGACGCGAAGTCCCGCCGGATCGTCGGAGTGATGGTGATATCGCGGATCTCGCCGGATTCCGCGTCGGCCAGCGTGACCTCGCCGACGTCCGGGAGTACCAGGTCGCGCGGGTCCAGGACCTCGACCGCGAGCAGTTCGTGGTGGGCGCCGATCGCGCGAAGGGACCGCTCCCAGTCGATCGGTCCCAGGAAGTCGCTGATGACCACGGCGAGTCCGCGACGGCGCTGCGGTCGGCGCAACGCCTCGATACCGGCATGCAGGTCCCCGCGCACCCCGGTCGAGGCGCGGGTTGTGGTGGCGATCGCCTTGAGCAGATTCTGGGCATGGGCACGGCCGCTGCGGGCCGGGATTCGGACCAACTGATCACCGGTCACGACGATCGCACCGTGCCGGTTGCCTCCGCCGGAGGTGAGGTGCACCAGGGCAGCGGCGGCGGCGACTGCCAGTTCACGCTTGGTGCAGTTCACCGTACCGAAATCGAGGCTGGCCGAGGCGTCGACGACCAACCAGGTCTCGAGTTCGCGGTCGGCGATCATCTGCCGGACATGCGGTTGAGTGGTCCGCGCGGTCACCGACCATTCCATCCGCCGGATGTCGTCGCCGGGCTGGTAGGCGCGGGCCTCACCGGGCTCGGAACCCGGGCCCGGGATGAGCCCGAGATGCTCGCCCTGCAGCACGCCGTCCAGCTTGCGCCGCACGGTCAGTTCCAGAGTCTTGAGGGCCGCCGAGAGCTGAGGTTCGGACAGGAGCCCGGCGCCCAGCGACGGCAGGTCGCTATTGGCCGGCATACCGTGGCGTCGACTGGGTCGCCCCAGACTGGTTCACTGCAGACTGATTCACCGCAGGCCGGTTCACCCCCGCGCCGTTGGTCTGGCCCGGATACTGTTGCGGCCCCTGCTGATTCGAGCCGGGTTGGCCAGGCGTCCCCGGAAAACCATTGGGCGACACCGGCTGCGCACCGACCTGTGGCAGCCCTACCGTCTGCAGCACTCGGGTGATCACCTGGTCGGCGTCGACCTCGTCGGCGAGGGCGTCGTAGCTGAGCACCAGTCGGTGGCGCAGCACGTCGGGCACGATCTCCACCACGTCCTGCGGCACCACGTAGTCACGTCCGCGCACGAGCGCCAACGCCCGGGCCGCCGCCACGATGCCGAGGGTGGCGCGTGGGGACGCACCGTAGGACAGCCACGCGGAGACGTCGGTCAACCCGAGTTCGGCGGGCCGACGGGTGGCGTTGATGACGCGGACGACGTAGTCGACGAGCGCGTGGTGGACGAAGACGTTGGCTGCGGTCTGTTGTAGCCGGATCATCGTCTCCGGATCGAGGACCTGCGAGGCCGTCGGCGGCACGTTGCCCATGCGATAGACGATCTCGCGCTCTTCCTCCACCGTCGGGTAGTCGACGAGGACCTTGAACAGGAAGCGGTCGCGCTGGGCCTCCGGCAGCGGGTAGACACCCTCGTTCTCGATCGGGTTCTGGGTTGCCATGACCAGGAACGGATCCGGCATCGGATAGGTGGTGCCGCCGATCGACACGTGCCGCTCGGCCATCACCTCCAGAAGCGCCGACTGCACCTTCGCCGGAGCGCGGTTGATCTCGTCGGCGAGCAGGAAGTTGGCCACCACCGGACCGAGTTCGGTGTCGAACTCCTCCCGGCCCTGCCGATAGATACGCGTACCGATCAGGTCGGTCGGGACCAGGTCAGGGGTGAACTGGACACGCGAGAAGGATCCGCCGACGACAGTGGCGAAGGTCTCCACGGCGAGGGTCTTGGCGACGCCCGGCACGCCTTCGAGGAGGATGTGGCCGCGCGCCAGCAAGCCGACGAGGATGCGCTCGACGAGTTGGTCCTGCCCGACGATGACCCGTTTCACCTCGTAGATCGCCCGCTCGAGCAGCTTGACGTCGCTGTCGGACAACGCGACCGTTCCGTCGGGGCCGGCTCCGCCCGCGGATTCGGCCGGGGGATGCGAAGAGGTCAACCGGTTGCTCCTGTTCTACCTACGTGCAGCGCAGCGCTGTGGGGGCGGCCTGTCGCTGCCAGCGTAGTCGCGTTGTCTGAAAAGCGGCCAAGAAGGGTCGCGTGGGCGGCTCTGGCACCTGTCGACCCAGGATCGGTCGACGGCGACTCAGAGCAGGCGCACCACGTTGGGCATCGCGCCCGCGGTTCGCAGGGGCGACACCTTGACGACGCTGCCCGATTCCGGCGCCTCGACCATCTTGTTGTCGCCCAGATACAGCGCCACGTGCTGGCTGGCGTTCGGACCGAAGAAGATCATGTCGCCCCGTTTCATCTGCGACAACGGATACTGCGGGCCGGACGTGTACTGATAGCCGGTGTAGTGCGGCAGGTCGATGCCGACCCCGGCGAAGGCATAGATCATCAGCCCGGAGCAGTCGAAGCCGATCTTGTTGTAGTCGCCGTAGCTGTCGGCCACGCCGCCGTCGCGGATTCCGCGGGTCGGCCCGTTGGCGTCACCACCACCCCACGCGTAGGGCACGTTGAGCTGCGACAGGGCGCGGTTCACCACGATCTCGACGGCCTGCGGTCCACGCAGACCCGGCCGGACCATGCCACCTCCGGACGAACTGCCGAACAGGGAGCCGAGGCTGCCGGTGCTCAGCGTCGAACTCAACGAGTCCGGTCCGCTACCGGTCATGTCCGATCCGCCGACACCGAGTTCGTCGAGCAGCTGAGAATGCGGCACCTGCTGACGCCCCACGAGACCTGCGAGCACTTTCTGCCCGACATCGAGGGCGAGCTTGGCCGCGGCCTCGGCGGCAACGGCCAGCGCCTGGTTGTCACCATCGGCCACCGGTGTCGCCGGGGCGCCGGGCGGCGTCGGGCTGGCGGGAGAGTCCGGGAACAGGTTCTGCAGGAGGTCGCCGGCCGTGGGGCCGTCGGCCTCTCGCTTCGGGACCACGCCGCGAATCTTGTCGAGCGAGGCCTGGACCTTGTCCCTCTTGCTGATCAACGAGGCGCGACGCTGCTGTTCGGACGCTGCGGCCGAGCGCGCGGCGGCGACAGCGGCGAGTGCGTCGTCTTTACGGGTGGCGGCGCTGCGGGTCGCGAACCGCGCCTGACGGGCAGTGGCCTCGACCGCGGCGACGCGGTTCGCCTGCTGGTTGCGCGCCACCTGCAGACGCTCGATCGTGTCGCGCTGCTGCTTGCCGAGCCGGTCCAGGACCGTGATCCGGTCGAGCACGGCGCCGGGGTTGTCCGATGACACGTACTCCGACATCGACCCTTGTGCGCTGCCCTGGCGGTACACGTCGCGCGCGAATCGGTCGAACGATTTCTGCGCCTCGGCCACCTTGCGGCCGGCGTCGGCCAGCGAACGCTTCGCCGACGTCGCCGCGACCGTGGCCAGTTGCTGCGCAGCCACCGAATTCTGGTAGTCCACGAGCGCGCGGTTGACGTTCTCCTGCCGCACCGCGACAGCGTTGTCGAGGTCAGCGAGATTCTGATTCGCCTTGGCGATCTGGTTGATCAACGTGGAGGCCGTGGACTTCGACCCGCTCCCCGGCGCCGCCTGCGCCTGGCCCGCGCCGATCGCTCCGAGCAGGACGATGACGATGAGCACACACAGGCGCACCAGCGGTGACTTTCGTCCCGCGCTGGGCACCGGTGGTCCCCCACCCGCCACACCGGCGTTACCTCGGTTCACAAGATCTCCCTTGTCGTTCGCGGTATGCCCCGGCACACCCGCATCGCTGCGACATCGATGCCTGCCCCGATCCCGACCTTCCGTGTCACGCACCATGCACCACATGCGGTGCCCACCATCACTCGGACACCACACGTGACAACAGAACCGTACGTCACATCGGACACATCGGAAAACAATCGTCACGAATTACATTGGCGTGATTACCAGGGAAAACACTGTGAACTGGCCAAAAGTCGCACCGACCACCAAGATCTCGAATTAGCAACGAAACGCTGGCGGCGAGCGTGGCACGGGCTGCTCATGCGGCGACGAGGTGTATCAGCGCCCGTCAGGCCCCTGAGAGAGGCCGATCGCGCACGATCGGCGAATGGCGAGAATTCACCGCGCGGGGATGCGTGAGGGCTACCGCGGCGACCGCGCGGCACCTGGGGCGACGGCCCCGACTACGGCAGATCGCGGGAGAGGTCCGTCGTCCCGGCGGCGTGCGGTGTTGCCAGGTCACCGCCACCTTCGGCGAGGTCCGTGCGCGTGCGACGCCGGGAGCGCACGCGCGCGATCGCGGCGCCGACGACGACCACCACGATGAGGACCAGAGTGATGGCCGTCCAGTTCAACGACGGTCCGCTCATCTGGTCCCACATCTGCCGCGCCGCGAGGGGCGGGTTCGTGAGCGTGAGGTGGTCGGTGGCCTCCTCCTGCTGCACCCGACTGAAATACGGCGACGAGGAACCCACCGAGTTCGGACCGAGAACGATCACCGTGCCGCCTACATCCGATTGCAGTTCGGTCGCGATATCGCGGTAGTACTCGAACTTGAGGGCCCGTGGCATCACCACAAAGCTCACGTCGTAGCCGTCGGCCTTGGCGTCGGCCACGACGGCTTGCAGACCGGCGACCTGGTCGGCCGGCGCCGACACGCCATCTTGCTGGAGGTCGTGCAGGATCGCCGGCATGTCCACGTCCGCGGGGATGACGGACGGCGCCGTCGCCCCCATGGCGGGCAGAGCCAGCACCTGCTGTGGCGTCGCACCGGGACTCATGTGGTCATCCTCGCATCCATCCGCATATCCTTCCGGTACGGGACCCGATCGTGTCGGGACGTCACCGGCGAGGTTTCGCGAGCATTAAATTCGCACGGACGGCAACGGCTCGCCAAACCTCCTGCAGCACCGTACGACAGAATGGACACGTCCGGAGAATCCCGGTCCGGATGGCGCACGGAGTTCGACACGCCGAGTGTAAGCGTCGCTTGTTAACAGTACGGCCGTACTGTTAACATTGCCGGTGTCGTTCCCGGTCCGCGTACAGCTCCCGCGCTGATCGACACCCGGACGGTGACATGACCGCAGCGAGAGCACGCTGCACGAAGCCGACGCAGCCCGTCGGAGAAGCAGGCCGGCGCAGCCCGCCGGCACTTGAGGAGAGTGGACAAGACGTGAGTATCGATTCCTTTGGCGCCCGCGGAAGCCTCGAAGTGGGCGACAACTCGTACGAGATCTATCGCCTGAACGCCGTCGAGGGCACCGACAAACTCCCGTACGCGCTGAAGGTTCTGGCCGAGAACCTGCTCCGCACCGAAGACGGCGCGAACATCACAAAAGAGCACATCGAGGCCATCGCCAACTGGGATCCGAGTGCCGACCCGAGCATCGAGATCCAGTTCACGCCGGCCCGTGTGATCATGCAGGACTTCACCGGCGTGCCCTGCATCGTGGACCTCACCACCATGCGCGACGCGGTCAAGGAGCTCGGCGGCGATCCCGACAAAGTCAACCCGCTGGCGCCGGCCGAGATGGTCATCGACCACTCGGTGATCATCGAGGCCTTCGGCAACGCCCAGGCCTTCGAGCGCAACGTGGAGATCGAGTATCAGCGCAACGAGGAGCGCTACAAGTTCCTCCGCTGGGGCCAGGGCGCCTTCGACGATTTCCGGGTCGTCCCGCCGGGCACCGGCATCGTGCACCAGGTCAACATCGAGCACCTGGCCCGGTCGGTCATGGTCCGCGACGGTGTGGCCTACCCGGACACCTGCATCGGCACCGACTCGCACACCACGATGGAGAACGGCCTGGGTGTGCTGGGCTGGGGCGTCGGCGGTATCGAGGCCGAGGCCGCGATGCTGGGTCAACCGGTCTCGATGCTCATCCCGCGTGTAGTCGGCTTCAAGCTGACCGGCGCCACGAAGCCGGGCGTCACCGCCACCGACGTGGTCCTGACCATCACCGAGATGCTGCGCAAGCACGGTGTGGTCGGCAAGTTCGTCGAGTTCTACGGCAACGGTGTCGCCGAGGTCCCGCTCGCCAACCGCGCCACCATCGGCAACATGAGTCCCGAGTTCGGCTCCACCTGCGCGATGTTCCCCATCGACGAGGAGACGGTCAATTACCTGAAGCTGACCGGTCGCTCCCAGGAAACCCTGGACCTCGTCGAGGCCTACGCCAAGGAACAGGGCATGTGGCTGGAGAAGGACGCCACTGAGGCGAAGTACTCCGAGTACATGGAGCTCGACCTGTCCACGGTCGTACCGTCGATCGCCGGACCGAAGCGGCCGCAGGACCGCATCGAACTCTGGGATGCGAAGAACGCCTTCCGCAAGGACATCCACAACTACGTCGAAGAGGGCAACACCCCGGAACACAACGGTGTCGACGAGGCGAACGAGGAGAGCTTCCCGGCCTCCGACGCGCCCTCGGTCTCGGCCACTGCGGCCACGTTGTCCTTCGCCGATGACGAGCCCGCCCACAACGCCGCCTCGGGCGCCGAGGGTCGGCCGTCCAAGCCGGTCAAGGTCTCCTCGGCCGAGCGCGGCGACATGATCCTCGACCACGGCATCGTCACCATCGCGTCGATCACCAGCTGCACCAACACCTCAAACCCGTCGGTCATGCTCGGCGCCGGCCTACTCGCCAAGAAGGCCGTCGAGAAGGGCCTGACCGCCAAGCCGTGGGTCAAGACCTCGATGGCTCCGGGTTCGCAGGTCGTCACCGGCTACTACGACAAGGCGGGCCTCTGGCCGTATCTGGAGAAGCTCGGGTTCTTCCTGGTCGGCTACGGCTGCACCACCTGCATCGGCAACTCGGGCCCGCTGCCCGAGGAGATCAGCAAGGCGATCAACGACAACGATCTGACCGCCACCGCGGTGCTCTCGGGTAACCGTAACTTCGAGGGTCGTATCAACCCCGACGTGAAGATGAACTACCTCGCGTCGCCGCCGCTGGTCATCGCCTACGCGCTCGCCGGCACGATGGACTTCGACTTCGAATCCGATCCGCTCGGCAAGGACTCCGACGGCAACGATGTGTTCCTCAAGGACATCTGGCCGACCAACGAGGAGATCCAGACCACGATCTCGGAGTCGATCTCGGCCGAACAGTATGCGTCCGACTACGCGGATGTGTTCAAGGGCGACGAGCGCTGGCGGAACCTGCCGACCCCCTCGGGCAAGACGTTCGAGTGGGATGACGAGTCCACCTATGTCCGCAAGCCTCCGTACTTCGAGGGCATGCAGGCGGACCCGGCCCCGGTGTCCGACATCAAGGGCGCACGCGTGCTGGCGAAGCTGGGCGATTCGGTCACCACCGACCACATCTCCCCCGCCTCGACCATCAAGCCGGGCACCCCGGCCGCGCAGTATCTCGATGCGAATGGGGTGGCGCGCAAGGACTACAACTCGCTGGGCGCCCGCCGCGGCAACCACGAGGTGATGATCCGGTCGACCTTCGGCAACATCCGTCTGCAGAACCAGCTGCTCGACGGTGTGACCGGCGGCTACACCCGGGACTTCACCCAGGACGGCGCCCCGCAGTCGTTCATCTACGACGCGGCGCAGAACTACGCGGCGCAGGGCACCCCGCTGGTCGTTCTGGGCGGCAAGGAGTACGGCACCGGGTCCTCGCGCGACTGGGCGGCCAAGGGCACCAGCCTGCTGGGCGTCAAGGCGGTCATCACCGAGAGCTTCGAGCGCATCCACCGCTCGAACCTGATCGGTATGGGCGTCATCCCGCTGCAGTTCCCCGAGGGCGAGTCGCACAAGTCGCTGGGCCTCGACGGCACCGAGACGTACGACATCAGCGGCATCGAGGAGCTCAACGCCGGTACGACCCCGCAGACGGTGCACGTCACCGCGACCAAGGAGGACGGCTCGACGATCGAGTTCGACGCCAAGGTGCGGATCGACACGCCCGGCGAGGCCGACTACTACCGCAATGGAGGAATCCTGCAGTTCGTGCTGCGCAACATGATCAAGAGCTGATCAACGTCAGTCCTTGAACAAGACAGGGAGCACGAGAAGTGCCCAAGGTCAGTGATGACCGGCTGGCCGCGCGCCGTCGAGAGATTCTCGACGGCGCGCGGCACTGCTTCGCCGAATACGGCTACGACGGCGCGACCGTCAAACGTATCGAGGAGTCGACCGGACTTTCCCGAGGTGCGATCTTCCACCACTTCCGCGACAAGGAAGCCTTGTTCCTCGCCCTCGCGCGCGAAGACGCGGAGCGGATGGCCGATGTCGCCGCCGAGCAGGGTCTGGTCCAGGTCATGCGCGACATGCTCGCGCGGCCCCAGGATTTCGACTGGCTCGGCACCCGGCTGGAGATCGCCCGCAAACTGCGCACCGACGTCTCGTTCCGCGCCGCGTGGCTGTCCCACTCCGCTGATGTCGAGGCGGCCACCCTCCGGCGGCTCGAACGCGGCCGTCAGGCCGGCCGGCTCCGCGACGACGTCCCCACCGAGGTGCTCGTGAAGTACCTCGACCTGGTGCTCGACGGGCTGATCACCCGATTGGCATCCGGCCAGCCGACCGACGATCTGCATGCGGTGCTCGACCTGGTCGAGGCGTCGGTTCGGTCGAAGGGGCGGTGAGGACCTTCCGGCGGCCATGCACCGGCGGAACACCCAGCGCGGTTCTCTGCTTTCGCACCTGAGGATCAGCTCGTGGGCCTAGGGTTGCAGCTGTGGACGGTGTGCCGAACGCACCCACACCGATATCCCGCCGAGCGCTGATCAGAGGCGCCGCCGGCATCGGTGCGTTCGGTGCGCTCGCAGCGGTGTCGGCGCGCTCGACGGCCGCCCCGGTCGAGACCGCCATCGTCATAGGTAGCGGCTTCGGGGGCGCCGTCGCCGCCCTCCGCCTCGGACAGGCGGGGATCCGCACAACTGTCTTCGAACGTGGGCGGCGTTGGCCCATCCGCCCCGACGGCAACACGTTTGCCACATTCCTGACTCCGGACAAACGCGCGGCCTGGTTCGGAAGCGGAGCCGGAGCCAGCGCTGCCACGGCGGTGCCGGTCGAGCCGTACCCCGGAGTTCTCGACCATGTGATCGGCAACGGTCTGGAGTCCGTGCATGGCGCCGGCGTCGGTGGCGGATCGCTGGTGTTCGGTTCGTTCACGCCGCAACCGCGCCGGCAGGACTTCGAACGCAACTTCCCCCGAGCCGCCGACTACCCCGAACTCGCCCGTGTCTATTACCCGCGCGCCAAGAAGATGCTCGGCGTCTCACCGTTGCCCGACGACATCCTCGCGCACCCCAACTATGTCCGGGCCCGCTCGTGGCTGACCACGATCGCCCGCTACGGCGCCACCCCGCACTTCTTCGACTTCGCGATCGATTGGGATCTGGTCCGGGCCGAGCTGCGCGGACAACGGCGTGCCGGCGTCTCCATCGGAGATCTGCAGTACGGGGTGAACAGCGGTGCCAAGAAGTCGGTCGACCACACCTACATCCCCGCCGCGGAACGCACCGGCAACGTCACGGTCAAGCCGATGCACGAGGTCTACGACATCCGGCTGCGTTCTCGCCGAGCGGGGTTCGTCGTTTCCGCGCGCGTGCTCGACGACGCGGGCCGCACGATTCGCATCGTCACCGCCGAGGCCGATCACCTGTTCATGGCCGCTGGTTCGTTCCACACGACTGCACTTCTCGTCCGGGCCCGGGCGCTCGGCGTCCTCCCCCACCTGTCGCCGCAGATCGGCAACGGCTTCGGCAGCAACGGCGATTTCCTGACGATCCGGGTGAACCCGTCGGATGACTTCGGCGCCGTCCAGGGCGGTCCGGGGTACGCACGAATCTACGAGGACGATCTGCCGGGCGGGCCGGTCTCCATGGTCTATCAGGCAACCCCACTGCCGTCCCCGGTCGGTAAGGCACTGACCACCCACCTGATCCAGGCGCACACCGATGAGCGCGGCACGATCGACTACGACCACGCGACACGCGCGGCCCACCTGAACTATCCGTTCCCAGAGGGCTCCAGCATGCTCGACCGGCGCAGCACGGCGCTCGTGACCCGCTTCTACGAACGGACCGAACGACGATTCGGCCGTCCCGCCAACGGCGTCCCGTTGTCTGCGAGAGCCGTTGGATTCGGCTCGGCCAGCACCTATCACGGGCTCGGCGGTGTCGTCATGGGCCAGGCTGCGTCGATGAACGGTGCCGTCCTCGGCTACGACAATCTCTACGTCGTCGACGGGTCGTTCGTGCCGGGTGCGGTCGGTCTGGTGAACCCCTCGTTGACGATCACCGCGCTCGCCGAACGCACCATGGACAGGTTCCTCGCCGGGCGGTGAGCAATTTCGCCAAGGCGTGCACGAAAAGGCGTAAACGTGTGTGTAGTGTGATTCCCAACACCCGATCGATCGCTCGGTAATGATCGTCGACGGTGTTGCCGTCCCTTCGTCAGAGGAGTATCACTTGTTCCCCGGAGTCTTCGCCGCATCCACCCCGGACAAGCCTGCTGTCATCCGCGCCTCCACCGGCGAGCAACTGACCTATCGGCAGCTCGACGACAACTCGAGGCGCCTCGCCAACCATCTGGAGTCGTTGGGGCTCCGGCCCGGCGACACGATCGCGATGATCTCGCAGAACGACCTGCACATGTTCGAGGTCTACTGGGCCGCCTTGCGCAGTGGCCTGTATGTCACCGCGATCAATCACCACCTGACCGCGGCCGAGACCAACTACATCCTGGGCGACTGCAATGCCAAGGTCGTCTTCGCCGGCGCGACAGTTGCCGAGGCGGTCTCGCACACCGACGAGATCGCTGAACTCAACCAGCCCGGACGGCGCTTGGCCTGGGCCGGAGAGATCGCGGGTTTCGACTCGTACGAGGCCGTCCTCGCGGCCGCCTCGACGGACCAGCGCACCGATCAGCCGCGCGGCACCGACATGCTGTACTCGTCAGGCACGACCGGTCGACCCAAGGGCATCCAGACGCCACTGCCTCAGGGCCAGGTCGACGAGATCCCAGACTCCTACACCGCGATCTTCGCGCCGATGTACGGTTTCGATGCCGACACCGTCTACCTGTCCCCCGCACCGCTGTATCACGCTGCGCCCCTTCGCTATTGCGGTGTGACGAATTCCGTCGGCGGAACGGTGGTGTTCCTCGATCGATTCGATCCGGAAGTCGCCCTGGCCACGATCGACAAGTATCGCGCGACCCACAGCCAGTGGGTCCCGACCATGTTCATCCGGATGCTCAAGTTGCCGGAAGAGGTGCGTGGCAAGTACGACGTCGGCAGTATGAAGGTCGCTGTGCACGCGGCCGCACCATGCCCGGTCGAGGTCAAGCAGGCGATGATCAAGTGGTGGGGCCCGGTCATCCACGAGTACTACGCGTCCACCGAGGCGGCCGGGGCGACCTTCATCGGCCCGCAGGAGGCACTCGATCATCCCGGCTCGGTGGGCAAGCCCCTGTTGGGCGTGTTGCACGTCTGCGACGAGGACGGCACGGAGCTGCCCACCGGTGAGGTCGGTCAGGTGTACTTCGAGCGTGATGAACCTGCATTCCACTATCACAACGACCCCGAGAAGACCCGGAAAGCGCAGCATCCGAAGCACGAGAACTGGTCGACCACAGGCGATGTCGGCTATGTCGACGACGAAGGTTACCTCTACCTGACCGACCGTAAGGCGTTCATGATCATCTCCGGCGGCGTGAATATCTACCCACAGGAGGCGGAGAACGTCCTGATCAACCATCCGGCCGTGTACGACGTCGCCGTGATCGGTGTGCCGCACGATGACCTAGGAGAAGTGGTGAAGGCCTGCGTGCAACTCGACGCGGCGTTCGCCCCGTCGCCGGAACTCGCCGACGAACTGATCGAGTTCACGAAGGAGTCGCTCGCGGCCTACAAGGCTCCCCGCTCCGTGGACTTCGTCGACGATCTACCCCGCACGCCCACCGGAAAACTCGTGAAAGGCGAACTGCGCAAACGCTATTGGCCGGAGACAGCGAAGTCATGAAAGCCCCGCGCTGAATTACCCTTCGTGACGCTCGCACGCTCGCTCCTCAGGGACCGGGATGACCCTCGCACGCTCGCTCCTCGGGGACCGGGATGCTGCTCCCACGCTCGCCTCCTTCGGGCAGCCGCTCCGGCACCGGGACGACGCTCCCACGCTCACTTGCTTCGGACGGCCGCTCCGCCGCCCGGACGACGCCCCCACGCTCACTTCCCAGCGGCGGCAATGACTTCCCCCGATCCCTGAGGAGTTCCGGAGCGCTAGGAGGCTGCTGAAGAAGTGGTCTGTGTGCGGCTGGCCGTCGGTAATGCTGGGTCTGTTGATCACGGGCGAGTGTTGCTCGGGCGCCTGTCCCGCGGGGTCAGGCGGTGGTCAGGGTCCATGTGTTGTTGGTGGTGCTCAGTCCCAGGGTGATCAGGCGGCGCAGGTTGATCGCGGCGACGCGGTGGTGCAGCCAGTTGTTGTTCGCGGTGACTCCTCGGTACGGGGTGCGGCGGCTACCGCGGGTCAGCCAAGCGATCGAGCGTTCCACCATGGGCCGATGCTGTCGATACGATTGCTGAATCATGTTGTTGGTGAACTGTTTTCGATGGTCACGGTGGAGCCGATGGTGTTCACCGAGGTGGACGGAGCGGCCCTTGGCCGAGGTGGTGCACCGGGCCCGGAGCGCACACCCCGTGCAGGCCTGCCTGAAGGCGGCGCGATGGCTGGCGGTGACCGGCCGGGTCACACCGGCGGGGCAGGTCAGCGTGTTCGTGGCGGGGTCGTAGGAGAAGTCATCGATGACGAACCCGCCCGGGATTGCCGGGCGATACGGCCACGGTTTGAGCGCCACCTCCCAGGTCGTTTCGGCCAAGCTCGCCAACATCGCTCCGGTGGCATACGCCGAATCACCGAGGACCTGCCCGCCCTGGGCCGGCGCGGTGGGATCGGTCGGTAACAACCGCGCCCCGACCGCCGCATCGGAATTGGCCGGGCCGCAGGCCTTGGTCAATTCCGTCGCCGTGATCAGCCCGGTGTCGGGTTCGACCACCACATGAGCTTTGAACCCGTCCTGGCGGCGTGACTGGGTCTTATGGGCGTGGCGGGCCTCAGGGTCGACCGTGGAGATCATCCGATCGGTGACGGTGCGCTCGGCGATGCGCCAGCGACCGTCGGTGCCATCGGAGCCCTCGGCCGGTTCCACGTCTTGGCCGGCGACCAACGCCAACAACGCCACCGCCTGCTTGTCGGCCTCGCTGCCGGCAGTCTCGATCCTCTCGCGATCAAGGCCGTCGAGCACTGCCAACGCGTCGCTGACCAACGCGCTGACCAGCTGATCTCGTGCCTGTTCGTCATCCCAGGCGATCCGCGGCTTACCCGGCTGGTCATAACCGGCGCCAGTCACCGCCGCCAGCCGGGTCGCACGCTGTGCCACGACCGCGGCAGCGCCATCGACCTCGCGGGCCACCCGCCGCATCGCCGCGATCAGCTGGGTGACGGTGTCCTGGCGGGCCACCGCATCATCGAGGACCGTCGAGTCCAGGGCCCGACGATTCTTGCCGGTGAGCACCCCGGTTGCGGTGATGACCTCCCGCACCACCTCGAAAATGCGGTGTGGACGTTCACTGTTGGCCAGCCGCCGCCGCCAGTAGGTCAACGTGGACGGATGAAAACCTTTATCACCCAACACGAACCCACACGCAGCTTTCCACCGCAGATCGAAAGTGACCGCATCAGCGGCCTCCCGATCAGAGAGTCCCTGCAAGGTTTGCAGCACGATCACCGAAGCCATCGTTGCCGGCGGGATCGACGGACGACCCCTCCCACTCGGGAACAGATCCGCGAACATCTCCGCGGGAAACAACTGCTCACGATGGGCGGCCAGAAAGGCGAACACGCTGCCTTCGGCCAGCAAATGACCCACCACTGAGTTCACATCCAGAAACTCACCCTGGCGATCCGACTCACCCTGCATAACCTCAGGATCCCAGCACGGCGGCCAAAACCAGCGCATTCCCGCGCCGGAATCCACCCCCGATTATTCAGCAGTCTCCTAGCGGAGGAACGTCACGAAGGGCCGCCCTTCGTGACGCATCGCTCGTTCCTCGCGAGGCTCCTCAGGGACCGGGATAACGCCTCCACGCACGCCTCCTTCTGGGCAGCAGCTCCGGGACCGTTATGCCGCACGCACGCTCGTCTCCTTCGGGCAGCCGCTCCGACACCGGGACGACGCTCCCACGCTCACTTGCTTCGGGCAGCCGCTCCGACACCCGGGATAACGCTCCCACGCACGCCTCCCTCGGACAGCCGCTCCGCCGCCCGGACGACGCCCCCACGCTCACTTGCTTCGGGCAGCCGCTCCGACACCCGGACGACGCCCCCACGCACGCCCCCCAGCGACGGCAATGACTTCCCCCGATCCCTGAGGAGTTCCGGAGCGCTAGCGGAGGAACGTCACGAAGGGCCGCCCTTCGTGACGCATCGCTCGTTCCTCGCGAGGCTCCTCAGGGACCGGGATAACGCCTCCACGCACGCCTCCTTCGGGCAGCCGCTCCGACACCCGCGATAACGCCTCCACGCTCGTCTCCCTCGGGCAGCAGCTCCGGGACCGTTGGGCCGCTCGCAAGCTCGCACCTCACGGCGCCAGGTGACGCAGGCCTCAGGCCAGCTCGATGAGCTCTTGATACTCGTCGGACCAGTGGTCCTCGGTGCCATCGGGTAGCAGGATCACCCGTTGCGGATCCAGTGCAGCAGCCGCGCCGGGGTCGTGCGTCACCAGCACCACGGCGCCGGTGTAGCTGCGCAGGGCGTCGAGCACCTGCTCTCGTGAGATCGGGTCGAGGTTGTTGGTCGGCTCGTCGAGCAGCAGGACATTCGCCGCCGACGACACCAGGCCCGCCAGGGTCAGGCGCGTCTTCTCGCCACCAGACAACGTGCCTGCCGGCTGATCAAGCTGTGCGCCGCTGAACATGAACGCGCCCAGCAACCCTCGCAGATCCTGTTCGCCCGCGTCGGGCGCGGCGTGGCGGATGTTCTCCCACACGGTCGCCATCTCGTCGAGGGTGTCGTGCTCCTGGGCGAAGTAGCCGATCTTCAGACCGTAGCCGGGGTCGAGTGCGCCGAGATCAGGTTTCTCCACGCCCGCAAGGAGTTTGAGCAGTGTGGTCTTACCCGCACCGTTGAGCCCGAGCACAACCACCCGGCTGCCCTTGTCGATGGCGAGGTCGACACCGGTGAAGATCTCCAGCGAGCCGTAAGTCTTCGTGAGTCCGCTCGCCATCAGCGGCGTCTTGCCGCACGATGCGGGCTCCGGGAATCGGATGCGTGCAGTGCGGTCGGCGACGCGTTCCTCGTCGAGCGCATCCAGCATTCGATCGGCGCGTTTGAGCATGTTCTGGGCTGCCGTGGCCTTGGTCGCCTTGGCTCCCAGCTTGGCTGCTTGCGCACGCAGCGCGCCGGCCTTCTTCTCTGCGTTCGCGCGTTCGCGTTTGCGCCGCTGCTCGTCGGTGGCCCGCGCGTCGAGGTAACGCTTCCAGCCCATGTTGTAGACATCGGCCTCGCCACGGACGGCGTCGAGGAACCACACACGGTTGACCACGTCGGCGAGGAGGTCCACATCGTGACTGATGACCACCAGTCCACCCTCGTGGTTCTGCAGGAATCCCCGCAGCCAGGTGATTGAGTCGGCGTCGAGGTGGTTGGTCGGCTCGTCGAGCAGCAACGTGGTGTCGGACTTGCCGGAGCCGTCCGATGCCGCGAAAAGGATTCGGGCGAGCTCGATCCGTCGGCGCTGTCCGCCGGAGAGCGTGCGCAGCGGTTGGCCGAGGACGCGGTCGGGCAGGCCGAGGCTGTTGCAGATCCGGGCGGCCTCGGATTCGGCCATGTAACCACCGAGAGCCGAGAACCGCTCCTCGAGCTGGCCGTACTTCCGCACGGCCTTGTCCCGGATGCGATCGTCGGCGGCCTCGGCCATCAGCGCCTGCTGCTTCTCCATCTGGCGCAGGATCGAGTCGAGACCGCGCGCCGAGAGCACGCGATCCTTCGCCAAGACGTCGAGATCGCCTTCCTTGGGATCCTGGGGCAGGTAGCCAAGGTCACCGCTACGGAGGACCGTGCCCGCGTACGGCTCGGTCTCACCCGCGAGAATGCGCAACGTGGTGGTCTTTCCCGCACCGTTGCGACCGACCAGACCGATCCGATCCCCTGGCTGGATGCGCAACGCATCGCCGGGCGCCGACAACAGGGTCCGAGCGCCCGCTCGGACTTCCAGGTCGGTCGCGGTGATCACGACCAGCCAGTCTACCCGCGTCCCGCCACCTGATTTTCCACCCGAGCGCCCACCTGCCACATGGGCCGCCCGCTAGCGTGTGGACCGTGAGCGAAAACACAGCTGAACAGAAGTCGTCCGATCTCACCGGCAAGTCTGCGTTGGTGACCGGCGCCAGCCGCGGAATCGGCCTCGCCATCGCCACCGAACTGGCACGACGCGGCGCAGCGGTGGTGATCACCGGACGCAAACCCGATCCACTGGAGGAGGCCGCAGGCGAGATCCGGGCCCTGATCCCGGGCGCGACGGTGACAGCGTGCCCCGGCAACACCGGTGACGAAACTCACCGGGCGGAAGCGGTGGCCGCAGCCGCTGCACAGGGCGGCATACAGATCCTGGTCAACAACACCGGCATCAATCCGATCTTCGGGCCGTTGATGGATGCCGACCTGGGTGCCTTCCGCAAGATCTTCGACACCAACGTCGTCGCGGCACTGGGCTTCATCCAGGAGGCCTATCGCGCCGGTATGCGTGACAGCGGCGGCGCGGTGGTGAACATCTCCTCCGCGGCGGGCATCCGCTCGACAGGGGTGATCGCCGCCTACGGCGCGTCGAAGGCAGCGCTGATCCGCCTGACCTCGGAACTCGCGTGGGAGCTGGGACCGAACAACATCAGGGTCAACGCAATCGCCCCGGCCATCGTCAAGACGCGATTCGCCAAGGACCTGATCGCCGGTGACAACGAGGCCCGGGCATTGCAGGGCTATCCGCTCGGCCGGTTCGGCACCCCCGAGGACATCGCCCGGGCGGCGGCGTTCCTGGCCTCCGACGACGCCGCATGGATCACCGGCGAGACACTCGCGGTGGACGGCGGAATGCTCTCCACGGCGTAGTCATGGCCGACACACCGGCAGAGGTCGCCGTCGTCGGCGCCGGTCCCGCCGGTCGCGCGCTCGCCCACCGGCTCGCCGGCCGCGGGCTCGACGTTGTCGTCGTCGACCCACGGCCGGAAGCTCCATGGCAATCCACCTACGCCTGCTGGACCGACGAGCTGCCGACCTGGATTCCACCGGAGTGTACTGCTGCACAGCCTGTTTCGATCCGAATGTGCGCACCTGACCCGGTCGACCTGCCACGCGGGTACACGGTGCTCGACAACTCTGCACTGAAACGCGCCCTGCGCCTGGACGGAGTCCGGATCGTCGACGAACGTGCCGCCGCCCTGACCCAACATCAGGTCATCACCGCGTCCGGGCACAGGGTGACCGCATCGGTGGTGATCGATGCCCGCGGACTACGCGACGGCGGGCCGCGTCAGACGGCGTGGGGCGTCGTCGTGCCCCGGGTCCAGGCGGCGCCCGTGCTCGATGGCGCCGAAGCGATCCTGATGGATTGGCGCCCGGCGGGCCCGGATGACGCCTCGGAGCCGGCGTCGTTTCTGTACGTGGTTCCGCTCGACGACGACCGAGTGTTGCTGGAGGAGACGTGTCTGGCGGCTGATCCGGCGCTGCCGGTGAGTCGGCTGCGGAGTCGTCTCGAGACACGACTCGGTCACCTCGCCGTGACACCATCGGCGACGGAGTCCGTTTCGTTCGGGCTCCGATCGCGCGGTCTGCCGTGGAAGTCCCGGCCGGTGTCGTTCGGGGCCCGGGGCGGGCTGATGCATCCGGCGACCGGTTACAGCGTCGCGACCTCGCTTGGTACTGCGGACATGGTCGTCGATGCCGTTGCGGCCGGACAGGATCCCCTCGGCGCCCTGTGGCCGACCTCGGCGCGCGGGGTGCATCGACTCCGACTCACCGGCCTCCGTGCGGTCCTGGCCCTCGATGCCGACGCGACGCGACGCTTCTTCGGCGCCTTCGCTCGGTTGCCGCTACACAGCCAACGGGCCTATCTGTCCGGGCGCGACGACCTGGAGGGAACGGTCGCTGCGATGGCGCGGTTGTTCGCCGCCGCGGACGGACGGACGAAGATCGCCCTCGCACGCTCGTTCGCCGCACGGTGACGCCGCACCGGAGCTGCCGGACCGGCGTGACTCAGTGCCGTTGCGAACCGATGACCGGCGTGAAGGCTTCGGCCTCGTCCTCGATGCTGTCCCGGCTGGTGGCGGGATACGATTCGGAGTCGTCACCTTCGACGTCGATGGACTGTTCGATCAGATCGGCATCGTCGGCCGACGGGATGATGGGGTTGTCGACGGTCATCGCGCACCTCTTTCGAAACTCGCGTTGGTCCGTACTCCCAGCCTAACAATCAAGTCGGCGCCGGGAGCGCAGCGAGCGGGCTGGAATTCTGCCTCGCGCCGGGAGCGCAGCGAGCGGGCCAGAATTCTGCCTCGCGCCGGGAGCGCAGCGAGCGGGCCGGAATTCTGCCGAGCGCAGCGAGCGGGCCGAATCCACCCGGCACACGCGAGCACCTCAACCTCGGGTGGAACGTAGCACCCGCCAACGGCGGACGAGGTCGTCAACGTCGACGGTATGGGCGGTGATGAGCGTCGGGAGCCCCGCGCGCGAACCGAGATGGGCTTCGCGGACCCTCCGGTTGAAGTCGGTGAGGATCTCCCGCACGGCGTGCTCGTCGGCGATGCCGGCCAGCGATTCCGGAAAGCTCTGAGCCTCCTTCCGCAGCTGCAGCGGCATCGGGAGCAAGGCTGACGAGTCCAGGTTCTCGTCACGGATCTTCCGCTTGACCCACCAGTCGGGATCGTCGGCATCGGAGAGGTCCAGCGGCTTACCCATCCCGGACAGATTGTCGAACTCGCCCCGCTCGGTCGCCTCCCGGATCATTTTCTCCACACGTGACTCGTAGCGCGGCGGCTGCCATCGCCGGACGCGCCGGAACCGTCCGTCTCGTGCCGACTGGTTGTCCGAAGAGCGTCCGTCCACCGGGTGTTCGCTCGGCGGATCGTTGGGTGAGCGGTCCACATCACGGTTCTACACCGGGTCTGGCCCAACGGCACGAGGCACGGCCGATACCAGCCCGAGCATCCGGCCTGTTCGGGCAGCGTTTGCGACCTGAACAGGCACCCTTACGCACCTTCCCTCCACTGCGCGTCGGGCGGATCGTGGATGCCATATCCGAGGGAGGCGAGGACCGATGCGAACCCACGACAGCGATCGACAACCGGCAGTCGGCCAAGGGGCCAAGGAACTCAAGCAGGCGGATACCCACACTTCCGTTGCGATGCAAGCCGCCCTCGCGGGGCGACTCGACGTCGCAGGCGCGGCCGGGCTCCTGGGGCTGCAACGGTCGGCCGGTAATGCGGAAACCACCGCTGTCATCGGTGCGCACCGGTCGCCCGTCCACGACGTGGTGAGCTCTGGCGGCGCGCCGTTACCCGGTGAACTCCGCGCCGACATGGAAGGCCGCTTCGGCCAGGACTTCGGCGACGTGCGAGTTCACGACGATGCGGCGGCCCACGAGTCCGCAACCTCGGTGCACGCGCAGGCGTACACCGTCGGCTCCAGCATTGTCTTCCAGAGCGGGAAGTACGATCCCGGCTCGGCCGCGGGCAAGCACATGATCGCGCACGAGCTGACGCATGTCGTCCAGCAGCGCAACGGCCCGGTCGACGGTACCGATGCGGGTGGCGGGATCAAGATCAGCGACCCGTCGGACCGATTCGAACGTGAAGCTGTCGCCAATGCCGACCGGATGATGGCCGCACCGGCCGCTGCTCAGACCTTCGTGCAACGACAGAGCGATGACGCCGAGGAAGAGTCGGACCGGTGACATGACGGAGCCCGCCCGGACCGCGCGGACGGTGACCGATGCACTGGCGGACGGGCGCCGCCAGGTCGCTTCCGCCCGCCTGCCGGCAGGTGCGGCCGGGCTGACGGCGCTTCAGCGCGCCGCAGGGAATTCCGCCGTGGACGCGTTGCTGCTCGGCAAGTTCAGAGCGCCCGGCAAAACCGAGATCGATGCTGCGCTACGAGAGATCAGAAAAGACGACCCCGGGATCGAGACGGTGGAGAAGGGTCTCAGGGCGGCGAAGGACGCCGGTGTCCCGGTCGAATTGGAAGGACCGAAACCACCCGCATCGGCCCTGGCAGTCACGATGACCGGGTTCGGGCCCGACGCGGTCGCCCCGAAAAAGGCCGTGCCACCGAAGAAGCCGGTACCGTCCAAGAATCCGCTCGGCCTGGCCGCGGCGAAACCCGCGAGACGAGCAGGACCTGGCGGCACGGGAAAGCCGGCGACGGCGGCCCCCGCGGGACCCGTGGCCGGACAGAACGCGAGACCTCTCGGCGCCGGTCAACTGTTGCGACCCCCGGTGCCTCCGCAGCGCGTGTCACCCCACCAGGACCCGGCATTCGCGGCGGTGACCGGAAACGTGCGCGCCGTCGCAGCCGGGAAGCGCGCCCATCCGTCGGCCGCGTCGAAGGCCAAAGAGGCCCAGGACGCCGCGGTGGCCCCGACCGACGACCTCACCGGACAGGCCAGGGCGGCCAAGGTCGACGCCATGGATGCCCAGCAGGCAGGCACTTTCGACAAGAAGGCATTCATCGCCGCAGTCAAGACAGCGATCGAGGCGAAGTCACCGAAGACGTTGAGCGAGGCCGACAAATACGCGGAATCCGGCAAGGCCGGAGAAGTCAAAGGTGAGATCAAGGGTCTGGTGACGCAGGGCAAGGACGGGCAGGCGAAAGACATCAAGGCCGCCACCGCCGCACCTCCGGACACCTCGGCGGCGGTGCCGAAACCCGTCACCCCGATGGGAACCGAACCGCAGGGTCGGGCGCCCGCGATCCCGGCCGCGGGCGCTGTACCCAAGCCGGCGCCGGCCGAGCAACTCAACCTCGCAGCCGGCAAGCACCAGGCTGACCAGGAGATGGCCGATGCCGAGGTGGACGAGCATCAACTCGCCGAATCCAATGAGCCCGAATTCCACCAGGCACTGGCCGACAAGAAGCAGGCCGCCGCCCACGCCGACACCGCTCCGGCCGATTATCGCAACCATGAGGCCGATGTCATCGCCGGATCCCGATCGGAGGCGGCGGCCGAGACGAAGGCCGGCGTCGCCGGGATGCAGGGCACCAAGGCCGCCGCGCTGGGCAGGCTCATCGCCGATAAGGGCAAGACGAAGTCGAAAGACGAGGCCAAACGCGCCGAGGTCACCGCACGCGTACAGGCCATCTTCACGGCGACGGAAACAGATGTGAAGGCGCTACTCGACGGCATCGACCCCAAGGTGGAGAAGGCTTTCGAGGAGGGCGAGGCCGAGGCACGTACCACGTTCGAGACCTACGTCGCGGCCAAGATGTCGGCGTACAAGAAGGATCGCTACAGCGGCTGGCTCGGCGGATTGCGTTGGGCGAAGGACAAATTGGTCGGTATGCCGGACAAGGTGAACCGATTCTACGAATCCGGCCGTGAGCTCTACCTCAAGCACATGGATACCGTGATCTCCCGCGTCGCAGACATCGTCGGCAACGACCTGGCCGCGGCCAAGAAGCGGATCGCGATGGGCAAGAACCAGATCGCCGCGTACGTGAAGAGCCTCCCGGTCAACCTGCGCAAGGTGGGAGCGGAGGCATCCAAGGAGATCAACGACAGATTCGAGCAACTCGAAGACGATGTCAACGCCAAGCAGGATGCTGTTGTCGACACACTGGCGACGAAGTACGTCGAAGCCCGCAAGGGGCTCGATGAACGCATCGAGGAACTGCAGGCCGAGAACAAGGGACTGGTGGACAAGGCGATCGGCGCCATCAAGGCCGTGATCAACACCATCCGCAAGCTCGCCTCGATGCTGATGGACACTCTCGCCCGGGTGGCGCATGTGGTCGGCGACATCATCAAGCATCCCATTCGATTCCTGGGCAACCTGATCGACGGCGTCAAGGGCGGGATCCTGCGCTTCAAGGACAACATCCTCGACCATCTCCGCAAGGGACTGATGAGCTGGCTGTTCGGCGCGCTCGCCGAAGGCGGTGTGGAACTGCCCGACACATTCGATCTGGCCGGCATCGTCAAACTGCTCGCATCCCTGTTCGGGCTGACGTGGCGAAACATCCGCAACCGGCTGGTCAAGCAGATCGGCGAGCCGGCGATGGCCGCGGTCGAGAAGGGTGTCGACATCTTCCGGACCATCGCCACCACCGGCGTGGGCGGGCTGTGGCAGATGTTGGTGGACAAGCTCGGCGACATCAAGGAGATGATCCTCGATCAGGTCAAGGACTTCGTGGTCACGCGAGTCATCACTGCGGGCATCACCTGGCTGATCGGTCTGCTCAACCCTGCTGCGGCATTCATCAAGGCCTGCAAGCTGATCTACGACATCATCATGTTCTTCGTCAACAACGCCGAGCGGATCCTGGCCTTCGTCAACACGGTGATCGACTCCGCCGTGGACATCGTGCGTGGCAACATCAGCAGCGTCGTCGCCAAGATCGAGGATGGACTCGGTCAGATGGTGCCCCTCCTGATCGGGTTCCTGGCCAACGTGATCGGTCTCGGCGGGATCGGTCAGAAGATCCGCGCGATCATCGACCGGCTCCGCAAGCCGGTGACGAAGGCACTCGACGTCGTTATCACGACCGGCCTGAAGCTGGCCGCTCCGATCATCCGCGGGCTGAAGGGAATCGGTGGTAAGGCCAAGGAGAAGGTCGCCGCCGGTAAGGCATGGGTGAAGGGGAAGGTGACGGCCGGGAAGGAGTGGGTGAAGGGGAAGATCTCGGCCGGAAAGGACGATGAGGAGGCGGCGCCGGGCCGGCTGACTCCGACCGCCGTGAAAGCGAAGGCGCGCGACATGCTCGGAGGGCGTACGTTCGCCAACGCAGCGCAGGCGCGGACCGCACTCGGCATCGTGTGGGACCAGCTGCACCCGCTTGGCCTCAAAGGCCTGCGTCTCGATCCCGGCACCAAGACTCGTCCTCCCGCGGTGTTTGCCAGTGCGAGTGCAGCAGAACGTATCAATCTGTCCCAGAATCCAGCCGAGATACTGCAGATCGCACTGCGGATGCGCATGTTCACCGGAACGACCAGCGCCTTCATCACGTACGGCGGCAACGTCCGCTTCGGCCCCGCGCTGGGATACACAAACCGTGGAGGGCATGCCGAGATCCACATCGAGCGCAACGCACCTCGACTACTCAACTGCATCGAACGAGACCGAGCTGCGGGACGGTTCGCTCAGGGTTCACGCGTGCCTATCGTGATCGATATGAATCGGCTCCCGTGTGATGGATGCGTGGGCCGACTGAAGAATGCATTCGATGAGGCCGTCCGTGCGGGGCGGGTGTCGGTCACGATAAACGCCGCATCTGTGTGGCAATCGACCACGGGCGCAATCGAACTGACAAGCGATGCCTCATTGCGCCGACTAATGGACCAAGGGATACAGGTTCAGCCCCTCCACATCTGGCCGTTGATCGAACGCAGACTTCGCCAGCTGGGACAACGCGAAGTGCAGGTCGGGAATCGCGTGTACGCGATCGATGAATGGCTGAACCTGAACGCCGGCACAAATGGCGTCGGCGCCTATGACGTCGAGGAGAAGCTCGCTCACCTCAACAGTGGAGCTGCAGCGCTTCCAACGGTCACGCTCGGCTCGGGTGCCTGAGCCTCGAGTGCACCGCGTCCACAAAAACAAGACCGTGAGAAACATGCGTGTTCCAGACGGTCCTGCTGAGTGCGCTTGTGCGCCTACACCGTGAAGCCGAGCGCCCGCAACTGCTCGCGCCCGTCGTCGGTTATCTTGTCCGGACCCCATGGCGGAATCCAGACCCAATTGATCTCCATGTCGGTGCACAGGCCACTGTTCACCAGCGCTCCGCGCGACTGGTCCTCGATAACGTCGGTCAGCGGGCAGGCCGCCGACGTCAGCGTCATGTCGATCTTCGCGACCGCGTCGTCGGTGATCTCGATGCCGTAGACCAGACCGAGGTCGACGACGTTGATGCCGAGCTCCGGGTCGACGACGTCGCGCATCGCCTCTTCGACGTCCTCGAGCTGCGGCAGCGAGGTGGTCGGGGCCTCCGCCGGGGCGGTCGGGGCCTCCGGGGTGGTGGTTTCGTCACTCATGCTGACTCCGCTTCCTGGGCTTCCTGAGTATCTGAAGAATTGCCATTGTGCACCGTCTGTGCCAACGCATCCTTGAATGCCATCCATCCCAGCAGGGCGCACTTCACCCGAGCGGGATACTTGCTCACTCCGGCGAACGCGATACCGTCGCCGATCGCGTCCTCGTCGCCGGCGTCGGCGCCGCGGGACGTCATCATGGCGTTGAAGGCATCAACCGTGGACAGTGCCTCGTCGACCGGCAGTCCGACAACCTGATCGTGCAGTACCGAGGTGGATGCCTGCGAGATCGAGCATCCCTGCCCGTCGTAGGAGATGTCCTCGACCCTCGCGCCGTCGGTCGACAAGGCGACACGCAGGGTCACCTCGTCGCCACAGGTCGGATTCACGTGATGCACCTCGGTGCCGAACGGTTCGCGCAGGCCACGCCCGTGCGGATGTTTGTAATGGTCCAGGATCACTTCCTGGTACATCTGCTCCATCCGCATCAGCGACTCCCGAAGAAGTCTTGCGCCCGGACGATCGCACCCGCGAGCACGTCGATCTCGGACAGGGTGTTATACGCGGCGAACGAGGCTCGCGCAGTTGCGGCCACGCCGAACCGGCGGTGCAACGGCCATGCGCAGTGGTGACCCACGCGAATGGCGACACCTTCGTCGTCGAGGATCTGGCCGAGATCGTGGGCGTGAATTCCGTCCATGAGGAACGACACCGCGCCGCCACGCCGATCGGCTGTCGCCGGCCCGACGACCCGGAGACCGTCGATCGCACCGAGACGCTCGAGCGCATACTCGGTCAGCTGATGCTCGTGGGCGGCGATCGCGTCCATACCGATCGCGTTCAGATAATCGACTGCGGCGCCGAGCCCGACCACCTGCGAGGTCATGGGTACCCCGGCCTCGAATCGCTGAGGCGGCGGCGCGTAGGTGGAGGCCTCCATGGTCACCGTCTCGATCATCGATCCGCCGGTGATGAACGGCGGGAGCGCATCGAGCAGCTCCGCCTTGCCGTAGAGCACCCCGACGCCGGACGGTCCGAACATCTTGTGGCCGGAGAACGCCGCGAAATCGACGTCGAGTGCCGGGAAGTCCACCGGCATGTGCGGCACGGACTGGCATGCGTCGAGCACGACAAGCGCTCCGACCGCACGGGCCCGCGAGACCAGTTCGGGAACGTCGGCAACCGCACCGGTGACATTGGACTGATGGGTGAACGACAGGACCTTGACGGTGTCGTCGAGATCCAGCGAATTCAGATCGATCCGGCCGTCTGCGGTGACGCCGTACCACTTCAGCGTGGCGCCGGTGCGGCGGCACAGCTCCTGCCACGGAACCAGATTTGCGTGGTGCTCGAGTTCGGTGATGACGACGGTGTCGCCCGGGCCGAGTGGTTTGCCGCCCAACACCGGTCCGGACCTGTCGTCACCCAGCGTGTGGGTGACCAGGTTCAACGCCTCCGTGGCGTTCTTGGTGAACGCGATGGTCGCGGCCGTTGCGCCGACAAACCGCGCGATCGTCTCGCGCGCCCCCTCGTACGCGTCGGTAGCTTCCTCGGCGAGCTGGTGTGCTCCACGATGAACCGCCGCGTTGTGCGTGGTCAGGAACGCGCGCTCGGCGTCGAGTACCTGCACGGGACGCTGCGACGTCGCGCCGGAATCCAGATACACCAGCGGCTTGTCATCGCGCACGGTCCGCGACAGGATCGGGAAGTCGGCGCGCAGAAGGTCCACGTCGAGCGGTTTCGACACCACGTCGGGTGAGAGCGTCATTGTGACACCTCCTTCGCTGAGATCAGCCCGCAGCCGCAGCCGAGGTGAAGCGGACGTAGCCGTTCTCCTCGAGTTCGTCGGCGAGTTCGGGGCCCCCGGACTCCACGACCTGTCCGTTGACGAACACGTGGACGAAGTCCGGCTGGATGTAGCGCAGGATGCGGGTGTAGTGCGTGATCAGCAGGATGCCGCCGTGCTCCTGCGCCTTGTAGCGGTTGACGCCTTCGCTCACCACGCGCAGCGCGTCGACGTCGAGGCCTGAGTCGGTCTCGTCGAGGATCGCGATCTTCGGCTTGAGCAGGTCGAGCTGGAGAATCTCGTGGCGCTTCTTCTCGCCACCGGAGAATCCTTCGTTGACGCTGCGCTCGCCGAAGGACGGATCGATCTCGAGGGCGCTCATCGCCTCCTTGGTCTCCTTGACCCAATGGCGCAGCTTCGGAGCCTCACCCCGCACCGCGGTGGCCGCAGTGCGCAGGAAGTTCGACATCGACACACCGGGCACCTCGACGGGGTACTGCATCGCCAGGAAGAGCCCGGCGCGGGCACGCTCGTCGACGGACATGTCCAGCACGTTCTCGCCGTCGAGCGTGATCGAACCCTGCGTCACCTGGTATTTGGGGTGCCCGGCGATCGCATACGACAACGTCGACTTGCCGGAGCCGTTCGGGCCCATGATCGCGTGGGTCTGATCCGACGACACCGTCAGGTCGACCCCCTTGAGGATGTGGATGGGTTCGGCGTCGGCGTCGCTCGGAGCGACATCGACGTGCAGGTCACGGATTTCCAGTGTGGTCATTCTCTAGGTTTCTTTCTTGGGCTGTGTGATCTCGATACGTCCTCGGCTAGCGCCTCGGACTACTCGATCAGCGGGTGTGGCGTCCTACTCGATCAGCGGGGGGCGTCGGCCGTGTTGCATCGGTACCACCGGGAAAATGTCAGGCGCCGGCTAGTTCAAGTTCGTGCTCGATCGCGGCTTCGAGGCGTTCCCGCAGGTCCGGCACCGAGATCTTGGCGATGACCTCGCGGAAGAATCCGCGGATCACCAGGCGTCGGGCCTGATCTTCGGGGATGCCGCGAGCCTGCAGGTAGAACAGGTGCTCGTCGTCGAAACGGCCGGTCGCGCTGGCGTGACCGGCACCGACGATCTCGCCGGTCTCGATCTCGAGGTTCGGCACCGAGTCGGCGCGGGCATTGTCGGTCAGCAACAGGTTGCGGTTGAGCTCGAAGGTGTCGGTGCCCTCGGCCGCCGGACGGATCAGGACGTCGCCGATCCAGACGGTGTGGGCTTCACGCGCCCGGTCCCCTGTCGGGTCGCCTTGCAGCGCACCCTTGTACACCACGTTCGAGCGGCAGTTGGGCTGGCTGTGGTCCACGAGCAGGCGCTGTTCGAGGTGCTGACCGGCATCGGCGAAGTACAGGCCCCACAGCTCCACGTCCCCACCCGGTGCGTCGTAGTGCACGACGGGCGAGAGCCGGACCAGGTTGCCGCCGAGGCTGATCGCGAAGTGGCGAACCACGGCGTCGCGACCGACCCGAACATGGTGGGCGGCGACGTGAACGGCGTCGTCGGCCCAATCGTGCACGTTCACAACCGTCAGTCCGGCGCTGTCGCCAACCACGAACTCGACGTTCTCGGCGTACGTGCCGCTGCCGACCTGGTCGAGGACGACCACGGCGCGGGCGAACCGCTCGAGACGGACCTGGATGTGCCCGAAGCCGACCTCACCCTCACCGGGGCCGGTGAGCTTGATGACAACCGGCTCGGACAGCTCGACCTCACGGCCGACGGTGATGACCGTGGCGTCGCCGAACGAGGAGAAGGCCTGCGCCGCGATCCGATCGAACGGTGCGCCACCCTCTCCCAATCGCGGATCGTCACGACCGACGGTCTCGGCGGTGACGCCATCGGCGACGCCGGAGACCTCGATCGACGGATCAGCGCTTCGCTGGGCGGAGCCGTCGTGCAGCCCGCGCAGTCGGCGGAACGGGGTGAAGCGCCACACCTCTTCACGAGGGCTGGGCACCTCGAACGCATTCACGTCGAAGGACGTGAACATCTCCCCCTTGTTGACAGGTGTGACCGCCGGGCTGACGGGAATTGTGGGGTCTGCCATCAGCCGACGGCTCCTTCCATCTGCAGTTCGATGAGGCGATTGAGCTCGAGCGCGTACTCCATCGGGAGTTCCTTGGCGATCGGCTCGACGAATCCGCGGACGACCATCGCCATGGCCTCGTCCTCGGTCAGGCCGCGACTCATCAGGTAGAACAACTGGTCGTCGCTCACCTTGGAGACGGTGGCCTCGTGGCCCATGGTCACGTCGTCCTCACGGATGTCGACGTAGGGATAGGTGTCGCTGCGCGAGATCGTGTCCACCAGCAGCGCATCACATTTCACCGTTGACCGGCTTCCGTGCGCACCCTTGTTGATCTTGATCAGGCCGCGGTAGGAGGCGCGGCCGCCGCCACGCGCCACCGACTTGGAGACGATGTTGCTCGACGTATTCGGCGCCAGGTGCACCATCTTCGATCCGGTGTCCTGGTGCTGACCCTCACCGGCGAACGCGACCGAGAGAACCTCACCCTTGGCGTGCTCGCCGGTCAGCCACACGGCCGGGTACTTCATCGTCACCTTGGAGCCGATGTTGCCGTCGATCCACTCCATGGTGGCGCCGGCCTCGGCCTTGGCACGCTTGGTGACCAGGTTGTAGACGTTGTTCGACCAGTTCTGGATGGTCGTGTAGCGGCACCGACCGCCCTTCTTGACGATGATCTCGACGACCGCCGAGTGCAGCGAGTCGGTCTTGTAGATCGGCGCGGTGCAGCCCTCGACGTAGTGCACGTAGGCGCCCTCGTCGACGATGATCAGGGTCCGCTCGAACTGGCCCATGTTCTCGGTGTTGATCCGGAAGTAGGCCTGCAACGGGATGTCGACGTGGACACCCGGGGGCACATAGATGAACGAACCGCCCGACCAGACCGCGGTGTTCAGCGCCGAGAACTTGTTGTCTCCGGCTGGGATGACGGTCCCGAAGTACTCCTGGAAGATCTCCGGGTGCTCCTTGAGAGCCGTATCGGTATCGAGGAAGATGACGCCCTGCTCCTCCAGATCCTCACGAATCTGGTGGTAGACGACCTCGGACTCGTACTGGGCGGCCACGCCGGACACCAGCCGCTGCTTCTCCGCCTCGGGGATGCCGAGCTTGTCGTAGGTGTTCTTGATGTCCTCGGGCAGGTCGTCCCAGGTGGCAGCCTGCTTCTCGGTAGACCGCACGAAGTACTTGATGTTGTCGAAGTCGATGCCGTCGAGTTCGGCACCCCAGTGCGGCATCGGCTTGCGGTCGAAGATGTGCAGCGCCTTGAGCCGCTGCTCGAGCATCCACTCGGGCTCGCTCTTCTTGCCCGAGATGTCGGTGACGACCGCCTCGGACAGACCGCGTTGCGCGCTGGCGCCCGCGACGTCGGAGTCAGCCCAGCCGTAGCCGTACTTTCCGATCGACGCGATCGTCTCCTCCTGCGTCAGCGGCGAGGGCTTGGTCGGCGTACCGGTGTCGGTCGCGGTTGGATCTGTGACTGTCATCGCGAGGCCTTTCGACTCGTCTTCTTCGAATGAGCAGATGCGGGCTGGGCATCGCTGGAAATCGTCATGGAGATACCGGAGCCACCCGACGCGCCTTGTGGCGGTGGATGCAACGGGACATGGGTGGTGCAGACGCAGTCGCCGTTGGCGATGGTCGCCAATCGCTGCACGTGCGTACCGAGCAGTTCGGTGAACACGGCGGTCTCGGCCTCACACAGTTCCGGGAACTCGGCGGCGACGTGGGCCACCGGGCAGTGATGCTGGCAGATCTGCATCCCGGTGCCCACCTCACGGGTGTTCGCCGAGAACCCTGCGCTGGTCAATGCGTCGGCGATGTCGTGCACCGTGTCGGTCACCGAACCCGATCGCTGGGCAGGCACCACATCGGCCACGATCTCCTCGACGCGATCACGCGCGAACGCCTCGACCGCGACCTCGCCGCCGACATCGCGCAGTTTCCGCATCGCGGCACCGGCGAGATCGTCGTAGGCATGCCGCAGCTTGCCCCGACCCGTGGCGGTGAGCTGGAACCATTTCGCCGGGCGACCGCGACCGCGTCGCCCGAAGCCCGACGACGAGGTCTCCACATCGCCGACCTCGGTGAGAGCATCGAGATGACGACGCACACCGGCGGCACTGATGCCCAGACGATCTGCGATCTCCGTCGCGGTCAAGGGTCCGTCTTCGACCAGTAGTGACACCACGGCGGCGCGCGTCTGCCCGTCATGATGACCGGCAGAATTGGCCCCCTCGGAGGGGCCGATGGGCGCGCCCGCGGGCAGCGCTGTATCGCTCCTCATGGTTTTCACAACACAAGTGTGTCGTAATTACTTCCCGACTGTCCACCAAGGTTCCCCTAACCGGCTCACTCACCCGCTCCCTGATCGCTCTGCTCCGGCGTGAAGTCCCCGCGCGGCGTCGGACATTTTTCGGAGAAGCGCGACCACCCCATTAGAGTCGTCGACGTGCCAGTAACCACAGTGACGGGTGGTCGGGCCCGCTCGCTGCGCCATCGTCTGCGAGCAACGGTGGACTACCTGGGCCTGAGCCGATCCGGTCCCGCACGGGACACGAGAGATCGCGATGTCACCGACCGTCGGGGCGACTACGGCAAGACCGTCGCCCGCCTGCACGACGACGAGCATGAGGTCGGGCCACTCAACGACGCCGAGAATCGGCGCCTGCTGCGCATCAAGCTGTTCGGTGCGACGGGCTCGGTGCTGCTGCTGATCGGCTCGCTCGGTACCGGCGCGATTCCCGTCCTGCAGAACCCGGTCGCCGGCATGCGGGTGCTTTCGCTGCCGTCACGTATGTGGAGTACGGCCCTCACCCTGTCGATCGGCGGCACCATCATGCTGGTCGTCGCCTGGCTGTTGATCGGCCGATTCGCGGTGGGCCGATTCAGCGTCGAGGTCCGGCACGGCCGCAGCCCGGACCGGCGGATGACCCGCAAGCAGGCCGACCGCACCCTCATGCTGTGGATCGCCCCGATCATCGTGGCGCCGCCCCTGCTGTCCAAGGACATCTATTCCTATCTGGCCCAGAGTGCGATCGCCTACCGCGGCATGGACCCGTACGTGGTCAGTCCGGTACGTGGCCTCGGCGTCGACCATGTGTTGACCCGATCGGTGCCGAACCTGTGGCGGGACACGCCTGCGCCCTACGGCCCACTGTTCCTCTGGATAGGCAAGGGGATCACCGCCGTCACCGGCGACAACATCACCGCGGCCATTTTTCTGCACCGCCTGGTGGCGCTGGCCGGGATCGCACTGATCGTCTGGGCCCTGCCCCGGTTGGCCCGGCGCTGCGGGGTCTCCTCGGTCGCCGCGCTCTGGCTCGGGGCGATGAACCCGCTGGTGATCCTGCATCTCGTCGGCGGCATCCACAACGAGGCCCTCATGCTCGGCTTGATGCTCGTCGGTCTCGAGCTCTGTTTCCGGGCGATCTACGGCAGCGATCGGCTTCGCAGACCCGACTCGATCTGGCCGTCCCCGGCCGGCTGGACCCTGATCGCCGGCACGGCGGTGCTGTCGGCGTCGGCGATGGTCAAGATCACGTCGATGCTGGCGCTCGGCTTCGTCGGCATCGCACTCGCGCAACGATGGGGCGCCACGCTGCCGGCGCTGCGCCACGCCCCGTTCAACCAGTGGTGGGAGCGGTCCCGACGGTCGATCGCCGCGCTGGCGGCCTCCGGGGCCGCGCTCGCGAGCATCCTGATCATCGTCATGGTCGGGATCTGCTTCGGCACCGGACTCGGGTTCGGCTGGACCAGCACGCTCTCGACCGGCGACGTGGTGCGGTCCTGGATGTCGATGCCGACGCTGCTGTCGGTCACCACCGGGCGCATCGGGGTCGCGTTGGGTCTCGGCGACCAGACCCAGGCGATCCTCGAGGTGGGACGACCGCTCGGCGAGTTGATCGCGGCCGTGTTCATCATCCGCTGGATGCTGGCGTCGCTCGGCGGACGACTACATCCGCTCGGCGCGCTGGGTGTGTCAATGGCCACAGTCGTGGTGTTCTTCCCGTTCGTCCAGGCGTGGTATCTGCTGTGGGCAGTGATCCCGCTCGCTGCCTGGGCGACCCGCCCCTGGTTCCGGCTGACCACCATCGCGGTGTCGGCGATCATCGCGATCGTGGTGATGCCGACGAGTTCGAACACCAGCGGAGTGGTTCTCGCGCAAGGACTTCTGGCCGGCGTGATCATGGTCGCGGTGATGACGGCGTTGTTCTTCGAGGACCTGCCGGTCCACCGATGGTGGCGGAGGCGGCGTGAGACCGCGACGCCGGCAAAAGATTCGCGGTCGGGGTGAGCTGCGTCGGTACGTCGCGATGCCGCCATTTTTGGCCGACGAGGACGAAAGCATAGTCTGGCCAGTGTGCACGGCACGACGACCCGAGAGCGCCATGGCGATGATCGACGAGATGATCATGCGCGAGAATCGCCGTCGCCGCACTCGCCCCGACCAGGCGATCGCCGCATGCTGAACACGGATGGCGGCGCCTCGCCCGCACTGTCTGTCGCGGGTCTGGTCAAGCGCTACGGAGAACACACCGCGGTCGACGGGTTGGACCTGGAACTGGCCACCGGGTCGATCCTGGCCCTCCTCGGACCCAACGGAGCCGGCAAGACCACCACCGTCGAGGTCTGTGAAGGTTTCCTCACTCCCGATGCAGGCAACGTCCGCGTCCTGGGCCTCGACCCCATCGCCGACAACGATCGGCTGCGTCGCCGGATCGGCGTGATGCTGCAGGGCGGCGGCGCCTATCCGGGCGCCCGCACCGAGGAGATGCTGCACCTGTGCGCCGCCTACTCCGCCGATCCCGTGGACCCGGTATGGCTGCTCGACGTCCTCGGATTGGCCGAATGTGCGCGCACCCCGTTCCGGAGGCTGTCCGGTGGACAACAGCAACGGCTTTCCCTGGCGTGCGCGATCGTCAGCCGTCCAGAACTCGTGTTTCTCGACGAACCGACCGCCGGACTCGACGCGCACGCGCGGATTCTCGTGTGGGAGCTGATCGATCGGCTGCGCAGCGACGGCGTGTCCGTGCTGCTGACCACTCACCTGATGGACGAGGCAGAAGAACTCGCCGACCAGGTCGTCATCATCGATCACGGGCAGGTCGTGGCATCCGGCACCCCCGCCGACCTCACGCGTCGGGGCGCGGAGAACGAATTGCGATTCTCGGCTCCCCGCGGATTGGACCTGTCGCTACTCCTGTTGGCGTTGCCCGAGGACTATCGCTGCACCGAGACGTCCCCCGGTTCCTATCTCGTCCGTGGCCCGGTCACGCCCCAGGTGTTGGCCACGGTCACCGCGTGGTGCGCGAAGATCAACGTGCTCGCCACCGACCTCCGCGTGGAGACCCGGAGCCTCTCCGATGTCTTCATCGACCTGACCGGACGGGCGTTGCGCTCATGACCGCGCCCGCCAACCGGTTCGCTCCCGGCACCTTCGCCCCCCGGCCTCAGGCCGCATCGCTGCCGGCGATCCTGACCGCGCAGGCGCGGATGGAGCTCACACTGCTGTTGCGCAACGGCGAACAGTTGCTGCTGACCATGTTCATCCCGATCACCCTTTTGATCGGACTGTGCCTGCTGCCGGTGGACACCGGGCTGGGTGAGTCGACCGCGGAACGCGCAGGCACCTTCGTACCCGCGATCATGACCGTGGCGGTGATGTCCACCGCGTTCACCGGACAAGCGATCGCGGTCGGCTTCGACCGGCGCTATGGCGCATTGAAGCGCTTGGGCGCCACGCCGCTTCCCCGCTGGGGCATCATCGCGGGCAAATCGATGGCCGTGATCATCGTCGTCGCGCTGCAGGCGCTGATCATCGGGGCCATCGGTCTCGCGTTCGGCTGGCGCGCGTCTCCCCTGGGGATCGTGCTCGGTGCCGTGATCATCGCGATCGGGACGGTCACGTTCTCCGCGCTGGGGCTGCTGTTGGGCGGGACGTTAAAGGCCGAGGTCGTGCTCGCGCTGGCCAACCTCCTGTGGTTCGCAATGGTCGGCATCGGCAGCCTCGTGGTGATGGACGATCGGGTACCGACGGCAGTCGGCTGGATTGCCCGCTGTGTGCCGTCGGGGGCGTTGACCGAGGCGCTGAGCCAGGCGACCGACGGCGGGTTCGACTTCTTCGGTATCGGTGTTTTGCTGGCATGGGCGGTCGTCGCCGCCGCGCTGGCGGTGAGGTGGTTCAGGTTCGAATGACAACGTCTCAGAAGCCGTCCGCGGCACCGATCGACGGCGGGAACGACATCCGACGACCCGCAGGCGGCCGCTTCGACCGGATGCCCGGTTTCGGTAGGCCGACCGCACGTTTTGTCTGGTACTGGGCACTCGCGCTGCTCGCAGCCAATGTCGGCATCGTCGCGACCGGCGGCGCAGTCCGGCTGACCGGCTCCGGGCTCGGATGCCCGACCTGGCCGCGATGCACCGACGACTCCTTCGTGCCGCATGAAGCGCTCGGAGTCCACGGTGTCATCGAATTCGGCAACCGTATGTTGACCTGGGTCCTCGTCATCATCGCGATTGCGGCGTTCACCGCGATATTCCGCTACGCCCGTGCCACACGGCGGGACCGTTGGCTGGTCACGCTCCTCGCCCTCGGTATCCCGTTCCAGGGAGTCATCGGTGGCATCACCGTGCTGACCAAGCTCAACCCATGGGTCGTCGCACTGCACTTCCTGCTGTCGATGGCGCTCGTGTCCGGCGCAACGGTGCTGGTCTACCGTCTGCGTCCGAACCCGACGGCGGCAGCGTCCCGGGGCCCGTGGACGTCACTGGGCCGCCGACTGGCCTGGCTGCAGTACATGGTGACTTGGGCGGTGATCTACCTCGGCACGGTGGTGACCGGTTCGGGCCCGCACGCTGGTGACGCCGATGCGCCGCGCAACGGATTGGCGCCCGACAACGCCACCCAGCTACACGCCGACGGCGTGTTCGTACTCGTCGGTCTGGCGGTGGCGATCGCAATCGTCACGCACGTCATGCGAGTTCCGGAGCGGCGGACCGCCAATGTCTTCCTCGGGCTGATCGCGATCCAGGGCGTCATCGGCATCGTCCAGTACAACACCGGCCTGCCGATCGCCCTCGTGATCGCGCACATGACGGTCAGCGCGTTGCTGCTGATCACCGCGACCTGGCTGATCCTGCAGTTCAGCGGCGACGAGTCCTCCGACGACGACCTCGAGTTCTCGGCAACCGCGGGTTCGCTGCGTACGGAGCGAAACGCTCGCTGAGAGCGAAGTACGACTCAGACGTCAGAGGATCGCGCGGTTGCGCGCCTTGGGGAACCGGGTCTGCTTGGCGACCCAGCCGGCCATCTTGCGGTAATGCGACCCGGACACGTTCGCGGTCGAGGTCAGGTCGCGATCCCATTCGGCCGTCTCCAGACCGTCGATCGAATCGACCACGGCCTCGGCTACAGCGAGATCGTCGACGACACGGTCACCGAGGATGCCACCGCTCTCGCCGACGAGGGTGATGCGCACCCCGGCCGCGCCGATCGGCTGTAGCACCGCCTTCGCCGATCCGCCCTCACGGCCGATGAATCCTTTGATCGAGGTCACCACGTCTTTCGGTACCTCGACAGGCGCAGGGGTCTGGTCGACGGTCTCGGATGCAGGCTGCTCGCTCATGGTGCATGAGCATACCGGCCCGGTCGGGTCGTGGTGCACGCCCGCCCATGGGGTAGAACAGTGCCATGCGCGCAATTCAGGTGGTCCGCCACGGTGGCCCGGAAGTCCTCGAGCACGGCACCGTCGACGACCCGATCCCCGCGCCGAGTGAGGTCTTGGTGCGCACGTCGGCGATCGGTGTGAACTTCATCGACACATACCTGCGGCGCGGCCTGTATCCGTCGGTCCCGCCCTATGTCCCGGGCACGGAGGGGGCCGGCGAGGTGATCTCGGTGGGCGCCGACGTCGACGATCTGACCGTGGGCCAGCGGGTGTGCTGGGTCGACACCCCCGGAAGCTATGCGGAACTGGTGGCGGTACCGGCCGGCCGCGCGGTGCCGATCCCCGATGCCGTTCCAGACGACGTGGCCGGATCGGCGATGTTGCGCGGCCTGACCGCCCACTACCTGCTCGACGGAAGTGCGCACCCGCAGGCCGGTGAGACGGTGCTGATCCATGCCGGTGCGGGCGGCGTCGGGCTGATCCTGACCCAGCTCGCCAAACGTCGGGGACTTCGGGTGATCACCACGGTGTCGAACGATGAGAAGGCGGCGCTGTCGGCAGCGGCAGGTGCCGACCACGTCCTGCGCTACGGTGACGCACTCGCCGAGGAAGTGCGCGGACTCACCGACGGCCGCGGCGTCTCGGTCGCGTACGACGGTGTCGGTGCGGACACCTTCGAACAGTCGCTGGCCTCGACGGCCGTGCGCGGCATCATCGTCCTGTTCGGCGCCTCGTCGGGTCCTGTGCCGCCGTTTGACCTGCAACGCCTCAATCCGGCCGGCTCGCTGACGGTAACGCGTCCGACACTCGGGCACTTCGTCGCCGACCCGGAGGAATTGCGGTGGCGTGCCGACGAGCTGCTGTCCGCGATCGCCGACGGCGACATCGATGTTCGGGTCGGGCAGCACTACCGGCTGGAAGACGCGCGCGAGGCACACACCGACCTCGAGAGCCGCGCAACCACCGGCGCGACTGTGCTGATCCCGGGCTGACGCGCACTCCCGGGGCGCGCGGCTCGGCCCTTCGTGACGGCCCTCCGCTGGCGCTCCGGGCCTCCTCAGGGACCGGATATGGACTCCGGTCCCCACTCGCAGAGTCCTGCCACCGCGGAGGACGTCCGAGCCTGCGAGAGACGTCACCACCCCGCGCCAGACCAGCCTGCGAGAAACGTCACCACCCGACCCCGAGCAGCCTGCGAGAGAGGTCACCACCCCGCTCCCTGAGGAGCCTCCGAGCCTGCGAGGATGCGTCACGAAGGGGCACTCCGTGCCGTCCGGAATCAGAAGTAGCTGGTGATCAACGGCAGATTGATGACCGCGTCGATGGCGAGACCGCAGAACAGGATCGCCAGGTACTCGTTGGACTGGAGGAAGATCTTCAGCGGGGTCACCTCGGCACCCGCACGCGTCTCCTTGTACAGCTTGTGCACACGGCTCGCGAACCAGCCGCCGGACAGGATCGCGACCGCAGCGTAGATCCAGCTGGTGCCGGCGATCAGTACCAGCGAGCTGAGCACCGTGGCCCAGGTGTACAGGAGCATCTGCCGCGTGACGCGTTCCTCGGTGGCGATGACGGGCAACATGGGGACGCCGGCGGCCCGGTAGTCCTCCTTGTATCGCATGGCCAACGCCCAGGTGTGCGGGGGTGTCCAGAAGAAGATCACCAGGAACAGCACGATGGGCTGCCAACTGATCGACCCGGTGACGGCGGCCCAGCCGACGAGCGTCGGCATACATCCGGCCGCTCCGCCCCACACCACGTTCTGCCAGGTGCGGCGCTTGAGGATCATGGTGTAGACGCCCACATAGAAGGCGATCGTCGCCGTGACGAGCAGGGCGCTGAGCAGATTGGCCGCCAACCACAGCACTGCGAACGAGCCGATCCACAAGACGATGCCGAAGATCAACGCATTGCGTGTGGACACCGCGTGGCGAGCGAGTGGACGCCGGGCGGTCCGCTTCATCTTCTGGTCGATGTCGGCGTCGGCGACCATGTTCAGTGTGTTCGCGCTGCCCGCACCCAGCCATCCGCCGAGCAGCGTCGCAGCGATCAGCCCGATGTCGACGTGTCCACGGTCGGCCTGCAACATCACCGGGATCGTGGCCACCAGGAGCAGCTCGATCACTCGGGGTTTCGTCAGCGCGACGTAGGCGAGCACCGTTGCCTTGAACCGCGACGGAACGGACTCGGATGGACTCGGCGACGACGGTGAATCCGACGTGCCGTGGGTACCGCGGGATGCGGCGGACAGCCCTCCGCTCACATGGTCCCCAATCCTCACAGCCTCTCCTCGTCTGCCCCCGGCAGCGTCGGAACACGGCAGATCGAAGACGACAGCGTCGAGCACGACAGCGTAGAAACCAACAATGGGGGCTACTACAGAGCATGGTAGACCGTGAGTTCCGTGATCGAAGAATCGCGTCCCGACCGCGATGGGTCACTCGCCGCGCACCGGCGCGACGCGAAAGATTACTCTGGACGTCGTAGTTGCCGAACCGAAGTTGCCGAACCCGTGGCAGGCCACGTCGGAACGTTCCGGCGCGATGCCGCGACCACGCCCCGACGGCCTCGTGGACCACACCGCCCACCACGCTGTGGGCTTGTACACACCAAGGATTGCGATAACCCTCGCACCGATAGGCAGGAGACAGCACAACCGTGGCGCTCACAGATGACATTCGCGCGTTGACCCAGCCCGCATACCCAGACGACTGGTCGGACGTGGACACTCGCGCGGTGGACACCGCCCGGCTGCTTGCCGCCGACGCCGTGCAGAAATGTGGCAGCGGCCACCCCGGCACCGCCATGAGCCTCGCTCCCCTGGCCTACACGCTCTTCCAGCGCGTGATGCGGCACGACCCGACCGACACCGGCTGGGTCGGTCGCGACCGCTTCGTGCTGTCGTGCGGGCACTCGAGCCTGACGCTCTACATCCAGCTCTACCTCGGCGGATTCGGCCTCGAGCTCAGCGACATCGAGGCGTTGCGCACGTGGGGCTCACTCACCCCCGGACACCCCGAGTTCCGCCACACCAAGGGCGTGGAGATAACCACCGGCCCGCTCGGTCAGGGACTCGCCTCCTCGGTCGGCATGGCGATGGCCGCACGCTACGAGCGCGGGCTCTTCGATCCCGATGCCGCGCCCGGCGCCAGCCCCTTCGATCACTTCATCTACACGATCGCCTCTGACGGCGACATCGAAGAAGGTGTCACCTCGGAAGCATCGTCGCTGGCCGGTACCCAGCAGCTCGGCAATCTGATCGTGTTCTACGACCAGAACCAGATCTCGATCGAGGACGACACCGACATCGCCCTCTCCGAGGACGTCGCCAAGCGGTACGAGGCCTACGGCTGGCACGTCCAGACCGTCGAGGGCGGCGAGGACGTGGTGGCCATCGAGGCGGCGATCGAGGCGGCCAAGGCCGTGACCGACAAGCCGTCGATCATCTGTCTGCGGACGATCATCGGCTATCCCGCGCCCGAGAAGATGAACACCGGTGCGGCGCACGGCTCCGCCCTCGGTGCCGACGAGGTCGCCGCGACCAAGAAGATCCTCGGCTTCGACCCGGACGAGAACTTCGCGGTCTCCGACGAGGTCATCGGGCATACCCGCAAGCTGGCCGAGCGTGGCGCGGCGGCCAAGGCGGATTGGCAACCCGGTTTCGACTCCTGGGCGACCGCGAATCCGGAGACCAAGGCACTGTTCGATCGGTTGCAGGCGCACGAGCTGCCCGACGGGTGGACCGACGTGTTGCCCTCATGGTCACCGGACGAGAAGGGTGTGGCCACCCGTGCCGCATCCGGCAAGGTGCTCTCCGCGCTCGGGCAGGTACTGCCCGAACTCTGGGGCGGTTCGGCCGACCTCGCCGGCAGCAACAACACCACGATGGACGGCGCCGCATCCTTCGGGCCGACCTCCATCAGCACCAAGAAATGGTCGGCGAACCCGTACGGCCGCACCCTGCATTTCGGTATCCGCGAGCACGCGATGGGATCGATCCTGTCCGGCATCGCACTGCACGGACCGACCCGCGCCTACGGGGGCACGTTCCTCCAGTTCTCCGACTACATGCGGCCGGCAGTGCGCCTGGCAGCGCTGATGGAGATCGACCCGATCTATGTCTGGACCCACGACTCCATCGGACTCGGCGAGGACGGTCCCACCCATCAGCCGGTCGAACACCTCGCCGCGTTGCGGGCCATCCCGCATCTCGACGTCGTGCGGCCAGGCGATGCAAACGAGACCGCTTACGCCTGGCAGCACCTGTTGACCCGGCGCAACCGCCCGGTCGGCCTCGCACTCACGCGGCAGAACGTGCCGACTCTCGAGGGCACCAGCGCCGATGGGGTCGCCAAGGGCGGGTATGTGCTCAGCGACTCCGACGGAGATCCGCAGGTGGTCCTCATCGGTACCGGTTCCGAACTGCAGCTCGCCGTCGAGGCACAGAAGGCGCTGAAGGAGAAGGGCGTCGCCGCCCGGGTGGTCTCGATGCCGTGCGTGGAGTGGTTCGACGAGCAGCCCGACGGATACCGCGACTCGGTGCTGCCCCCGACGGTTCCGCGTGTCTCGGTCGAGGCGGGGATCGCCATGCCGTGGTACCGGATCGTCGGCGACAAGGGCGAGATCGTCTCGCTGGAGCACTTCGGCGCCTCCGCCGACTACAAGGTCCTCTACAAAGAGTTCGGACTGACGGCCGAATCGGTCGTCGACGCGGCGCAGCGCGCAATCAACAACTAAACAGGACCAACGTCAGAGGAGAGAATCGTGACCCAGAACGAGAAGCTCGCCGAACTGTCCGCCGCCGGAGTCTCGGTATGGCTGGACGACCTGTCCCGTGACCTGATCGGCTCCGGCGACCTCGCCGAACTGATCGCCACCAAATCCGTCGTCGGCGTGACCACGAATCCGTCCATCTTCCAGGCCGCGTTGTCCAAGGGCACGAGCTATGACGCCCAGGTCAACGAACTCGCTGCGCGAGGTGCGGACGTCGACGCCACTATCCGGACCGTCACCACCGACGATGTCCGCAACGCCTGCGACGTGATGGCACCTGCCTATGAGGAGTCCGACGGCGTCGACGGCCGTGTGTCGATCGAGGTCGATCCGCGGCTGGCCCACGACACCGACGCCACGGTGGCCCAGGCCATTGAGCTGTGGAAGATCGTCGACCGCCCGAATCTGCTGATCAAGATCCCGGCCACCAAGGCCGGGTTGCCTGCGATCACCCGCACCCTCGCCGAGGGCATCAGCGTCAATGTGACGCTGATCTTCTCGGTCGAGCGCTACAAAGAGGTCATGGACGCCTACCTCGACGGTCTCGATGCCGCCGCGGAAGCCGGCCACGACCTGTCGAAGATCCACTCGGTCGCGTCGTTCTTCGTGTCGCGGGTCGACACCGAGATCGACAAGCGGCTCGACGCCATCGGCACGCCGGCGGCCATGGACCTCAAGGGCAAAGCGGCACTGGCGAACGCCCGACTGGCCTACCAGGCCTATCAGGAGATCTTCGAAGTCGAATCTCGCTTCCCCGACCTGCTCGCCAAGGGCGCCCGACCGCAGCGCGCACTCTGGGCGTCGACCGGTGTGAAGAACCCCGACTATCCCGACACCCTCTACGTCAGCGAGCTCGTCGCGCCCAACACGGTCAACACCATGCCGGGCAAGACGATGGACGCGTTCGCCGATCACGGTTGGGTCAACACGGGATCGATCATCGGACTGGCGAACGAGTCCCAGGAGGTCTTCGACCAGATCGCGGCGGTCGGCGTCGACCTGGCCGACGTGTTCGTCGTGCTCGAGGACGAGGGTGTCAGCAAGTTCGAGGTCGCCTGGAACGAGTTGCTCGACGCCACCGCCGAGCAACTCTCGGCCGCCGCGAAGGGCTGACCCCGTTGCCCGGCAGCGGTACGACCTGGAACAACCCGCTCCGCGACCCCCGGGACAAACGACTGCCACGGATCGCGGGCCCGTGCAGTCTGATCATCTTCGGGGTGACCGGAGACCTCGCGCGCAAGAAGTTGATGCCCGCGGTCTACGACCTGGCCAACCGGGGTCTGTTGCCGCCGTCGTTCGCGCTGGTCGGATTCGCCCGGCGCGATTGGGACGATGAGGACTTCGCCAAGGTCGTGCACGATGCCGTGCGCGATCACGCCCGCACCGGGTTCCGCGAGGAGGTGTGGGAACGGCTGGCCGAGGGCTTCCGGTTCGTCTCCGGCTCCTTCGATGACGACTCGGCGTTCGACCGGCTCAAGGAGACCCTGCACCGGCTGGACAAGGAACGCGGGACAGACGGGAATCACGCCTTCTACCTGTCGATTCCGCCGAAGGCCTTCCCGACGGTCTGCGAGCAGCTGGACCGTAGCGGATTGGCACGAGAGGACGGCGACAACTGGCGCCGGGTGGTGATCGAGAAACCGTTCGGGCATGACCTCGAGTCGGCGCAGGAACTGAACTCGATCGTCAACAGCGTCTTCCCCGAGTCGTCGGTGTTCCGGATCGACCACTACCTGGGTAAGGAGACGGTCCAGAACATCCTGGCGTTGCGGTTCGCCAATCAGCTGTTCGACCCGCTGTGGAGTTCGCATTACGTGGACCACGTCCAAATCACCATGGCCGAGGACATCGGCCTGGGTGGTCGGGCCGGGTACTACGACGGCATCGGCGCCGCCCGCGACGTCATCCAGAACCACCTGCTGCAGCTGATGGCACTCGTGGCGATGGAGGAGCCCATCTCGTTCGAACCCAAGCAGTTGCAGGACGAGAAGATCAAGGTGTTGGCAGCGACCCGCAACATCCTCCCGCTCGAGGAGAACACCGCCCGTGGCCAGTACGGTCCCGGCTGGCAGGGCAGCCAGAAGGTGCCCGGGCTGCTCGAGGAGGAAGGGTTCGCCCAGGACTCCACCACCGAGACGTTCGCGGCGATCGCGCTGGAGGTCGACTCGCGCCGATGGGCGGGAGTTCCGTTCTATCTGCGCACCGGCAAGCGGTTGGGCCGTCGTGTCACCGAGATCGCATTGGTGTTCAAACGGGCGCCGCACCTGCCGTTCGACCAGACGATGACCGAGGAACTCAGCCAGAATGCGTTGGTCATCCGGGTTCAACCGGATGAGGGGATCACACTGCGATTCGGGTCCAAGGTGCCGGCGTCGAGTATGGAGGTCCGCGACGTCAACATGGACTTCAGCTACGGAACCGCGTTCACCGAGGCGTCGCCGGAAGCTTATGAACGGTTGATCCTCGACGTCCTGCTGGGTGAACCCTCACTGTTCCCCGTCAACGAAGAGGTCGAACTCTCCTGGGAGATCCTCGATCCGGTCATCCAGGCATGGGCCGAGAGCGGCAAGCCCGACACCTACGAGTCGGGGACGTGGGGACCGGCCTCCGCGGACGACATGATGGGTCAGGGACGCAGCTGGCGGCGGCCCTGATGCTGATCGCCAGTGACCGACAGCGCCCGACAACGACAGGATGATGCACGATGATCGTCGAGTTGCCCGACACATCCACCAATCAGGTCGCGAAGAAGATCGTCGAGGTCCGTGAATCGGGCGGCGCGATCAGCCTCGGGCGTGTGTTGACGCTCGTGGTGTGCGCCGAGCACGGAGAACCGACCGAAGGGGCCATCGAGGCGGCCATCGGCGCCAGCAGCGAGCACCCGAGCCGGGTCATCGTCGTGACCCGAGGTGATCGGGACGCTGAGTCACGCCTCGACGCCGAGATCCGCGTCGGCGGGGACGCCGGAGCCTCCGAGGTCGTGCTGCTGACGCTGCAGGGCGATCTGGCCGAGCACCCACGCTCGGTGGTCACCCCATTCCTCCTCCCGGACACCCCCGTGGTCACCTGGTGGCCCGGCGAGGCGCCGGAGAATCCGGCAGCCGATCCGATGGGTTCGCTGGGTCGGCGACGCATCCTCGATGCGAACCGATGCGCGAGCCCGCAGACTGTTCTCGCCCGGCGCCTCGCTGCTTACGCGCCGGGTGACTCCGACCTCGCCTGGACACAGATCACCCACTGGCGGGCGCTGCTCGCGTCTGCGGTCGATCGGCCACCCCACACGCCGATCACCGAGGTCAAGGTCACGGGTCCGGGCCACTCCCCCGGTATCGACCTACTCGCCGGATGGCTCCGCTCTGCGCTGAAGGTACCGACACACCGTGGCATCGGCAGCTTCGAGGTCCGGCTCATGCGCGACGACGGTCCGACCATCCTGTCGCTGGACGAGAACAACAACGCCGTGCTGAGTATGCCGGGCAAACCCGACGGACGGGTGGCGATGACCCGTCGCGAACTGCCTCTTCTCCTCGCCGAGGAGCTCCGGCGGCTCGACATCGACGAGGTGTTCGAGCAGGCGCTGGCCGGTGTCAAAGAGATCGATGTCCAAGGAGCGGCCTGATGACTCCGGAAACCCTTGTGTTCGATGACAAGACTGAGCTCGTCAGCACCGCCGCTCACCGATTCGTCGATCTCGTCACCCGAGCCCAGTCCGACCACGGTGTGGCGTCGGTGGTGCTCACCGGCGGAAGCAACGGCATCGCGATCCTGAGTGCCCTCGCCGCCGACAGCGGTGACATCGACTGGTCTCGTGTCGAGTTGTTCTGGGGTGACGATCGTTTCGTGCCCGAGGACGATCCGGAACGTAACTACGGTCAGGCCCGAGAAGCGTTGCTCGACCATGTGGCCATCGACCCCGCGCGGGTCCATCCGATGGCACCGTCGGACGGTGAGTTCGGTGACGACATCGACGCCGCGGCAGCGGCCTACGCCGCCGTGCTCGGCCGATTCGGTCCGGGGGCGGTACCGCACTTCGACCTACACCTGCTCGGTATGGGTGGAGAAGGCCACATCAATTCGCTGTTCCCGCACACCCCGGCGACCGCCGAAGCCGAGAAGACCGTTGTTGCGGTTGAGGATTCGCCGAAGCCGCCGCCCCGTCGGATCACCCTCACCCTGCCCGTGGTCAACCGCAGCAAGGCGGTCTGGTTCCTCGTGGCGGGCGCTGACAAGGCCGAGGCCGTCTGGGCCGCACATACCGGCGCCCATGCGAACGACTGGCCCTGTGCCGGCGCCCACGGCACCGACGAGACCGTCTGGTTCCTCGACCGAGCAGCCGCCGGCAAGCTCTGACCGCACGCCCGGTTAGCCGATGTCGGCAAGTCCCGGGGCCGCGAGCAGTTCGGCGATTTCTGTGTCGATGAAGTCGATGAGGTGAACCCCATCGTTCGCCACTCCTCCTGCCACCAGAAAGCCTGCGAGAAGCCTCACCCTGCAAAGATCCTGTCAAACGCGGAGCCCCTTTCAACGGCCACGCGTCCGGCGCGTAGTCACCGTCGGCCCACGCCGGGTTCAGGGCCTTCTTGTCGGTGCCGACCAGCCATTCGTTGTCGCTGTGCCATCCCGAGTACCAGGTTGGATACACGATGACTTTGCTCTTGTCCTCGTTGAGCGTTGCTCTTGTCCTCGTTGAGCGTCGCAAAGGTCTGGTAGGCGAGTCTGGCGCCACGTAGCGCGAGAACGCGTCTCGCCGATCGCCTGCGCTGCAACGCAACTGTTGCAGGCTCCGGTCTCCGTGTGGGCCACGGAATGTTCTGCCTGCGCCACCGCGTTACACCGGGCATGCGAGCACTGTGGGTGACGGCACACCCCGACGAAGGATCCCTCAACCGCCACCTCACCACGTTCGGTTCCCGGGTACTGACCGAGAACGGTTGGGATGTCGTCGAATCAGACCTCTACGCGATGGGCTGGGATCCGGTGCTGCGCCACGAAGGCGGCGCCGACGTCGTCTCGGAACAGCGCAAGCTCCTCGACGCCGACCTCTTGGTCATGCAGTTCCCACTCTGGTGGTATGGCATGCCTGCGATCATGAAAGGGTGGATCGACCGCGTCTTCGAGGGCGGACTCGCTTATGACGGCATCGATCCCGACACCGGGCGCGCCCGCAAGTACGGCGATGGAGGCCTTGCCGGCAGGAGGGCCCTGACGATCGTCACCGCGGGCGACCGACCCGGCAGCCTCGGACCACGTGGGATCAGTGGCGACGTCGAGGACGTCCTCTGGACCACACTGCACGGCACATTCTGGTACACGGGCATGGACACCCTGCGCCCCCACCTCATCACGGGAGCTCGCGACATCGACGACTCGACGATCAAATCCGTCGAGTCCGACCTCGCCGATCGCCTCGGTGGTGTCGCAGACGAGGCACCGATCCCCTACCTGCCCCTCGACGAGCGGTTCTATGATCACTCCATCCAGCTCTGCCCAGACGTGTCACCAGGTGTGAGGGGCAATGCTGCGCATCGGTTTGCGGAGTGACTCAACGGGTTTCGATACGCGGCGGACCTCGCAAGCTCGCCCCGCTGCTACTCAACCAGCGGAATCGGCCCGGCCCGTATCCGGCAGCTCAACCAGCCGGCGGAATCGGCCCGGCCCGTCCCCGGCAGCTCAACCAACCAGCGGAATCGGCCCGGCCCGTCCCCGGCAGCTCAACCAGCCGAACGAGCCCACCTCCCGCTGATCAAAGTCCCGCAGACGAGCCCACCTCCCGCTGATCGAGTAGGCGCCGAGCCTGCGAGGCACCGTATCGAGATCACCCTCGCAACAGACCCGCCTAACCCCAATACCGTTCAGTTAAGGGGTGCGGATGTGTAGATCGGTGCCTGTGTCGGTTGAGGCCAGGAGGCGTGGTGGGCGCGTTTGACGTGCCATTTCACGTATTTGCGTTTGACGACGCGTGGGTTGGCTCGGCGGCGTCGCCTGGGGTTGAGCCGACGGGCCAGGCGGCGTAGGCAGGTTTTCCAGCTACGGTGGCAGACGTCAGGGTCGTGAGGGGGGAAAGTCGCCCTGGTGGGCGACCGACTGGCGGGTAATCCTCAGTGCAGCAACGAAACTGACCCTGTCAGGGTCGTGGCCGGCGTGGCTGGCGGCCTCGACCATCAGTGATCGGATCGCGTAGTGGCAGCACAGGTGGCCCCAGATCTCCTGCAGCACCAGGTCAGGAGATTTCGAACGGAGCACGGTTCGGGGTCCACGTTGGTGGGTTTTGAGTTCATCGAAGGCGATCTCGATCTCCCACCGCTCGGTATAGGCCGCGGCAAGCTCGACGGCACTGGCCTCGCCCGGGTCGAGGATTGTGGTCAGCAGCCGGTACTGTTCGGCGTTCTCGCGTCCGTCATCGATGGTGTAGTCGATGACCCGGACCAGCATCGGCGCTGCGCGACGCGCCGCGGCCGAGTGTGTCTGCTGCAAGTCCGCCAGCCACGAACCGTCTGGCAAGTCCTTCACGTGTCGTGGTTTCGGCCCCGATGCTGAGGTCTTGACTCGCCACAGCAGGTCCGCTCCGGTCGCTATAGCATTGCGCCACAACGCATACGAGAACACCCCACGATCGGCAGTGACCAGCATCCCCGACTGCATACGCGCCAACAACGACTCGATCAGGACCGCCTCGGACTGCGTGTAGGTGCCCACCGCGGCCGCGAAGATGGCGTGCGTGCCGCACTCGGCCAGCGCCACCACCCGCGCCATCGGGAACGCTGCCCGCTCACCCTTGTTCACCCCGGGCCGCCCGAAATACTCGTCGTTGACCGGCGTGTCGGCGACATCGAGGCAGGTTCCATCGACGGCGACCAGTCGTCGCCCGGCCAGCCACACCCCTGGCATCGACTCACGGCCCAACGGTGCCGCCACCCGGTCGAACAACGCCGCCAACGGCGCCGACCCCAGCCGGGTCCGCGCCTGAAAGATCGCCGACTTGCTCGGCGGCCGATACGATTCCTGCCACCCTGAGGCCCATGACAAACCATCGGTGAGCTGGGACAACACATCCTCATACGAGCCCTCGGCATACAACGCCATCCCGATGGAGAAGTACGCCATCACCCGGGCCGGTAGCGCACGATGACGCACCTCTGTCCGACCCACCTCGGCGATCACCTCGTCCACCAGATCCGGCGCAAACGTCCGCGTCAACACACCCACCGACACCAAATCCGACAATCGTCGATCCGACTCAGGCTTCACCCACCCAGCACGCGGCATAACTCATAACTTACACGGCTGTGATCTTAACTGAACGGTATTGCGCCTAACCCGAGTTGCGCAGTGCCGTCGCCAGGCCGTTCATGGTGAGCTGGATGCCACGGCGAATACGCGGCTCGTCGTCGCCGGCGCGGAAACGGCGCAACAACTCGACCTGCAGCAGGTTCAGCGGCTCGAGGTAGGGGAATCGGTTGTACACCGACCGCTTGAGGGCGGAGTTGTCCGAGAGCAAGTCGTCGGTACCGGTGATCTTCGCGCACATCTCAATGGTCCGCTCGTGTTCGTCGACGATCATGCCGAAAACCTGGTCGCGCAACTCTTCATCCGGAACCAGCTGTGCATAGCGGTGCGCCAGACCCATATCCGACTTGGCCAGGACCTGAGCCATGTTCGACATCACGGTACGGAAGAACGGCCACTTCTCGTAGTAGCGCCGCAGCGTCTCCAACCGCTGCTCATCGTCGCCGACCCACTCCTCGAAGGCCGAGCCCGTCCCGTACCACCCGGGCAACATCACCCGTGACTGAGTCCACGACAGCACCCACGGGATCGCCCGGAGGTCCGCGATCTTCTCGGTCTGCTTGCGCGAGGCCGGCCGGCTGCCGATGTTGAGTGCACCGATCTCCGACAACGGGGTCGAGGTGGTGAAGTACTCGACGAAACCAGGTGTCTCGTGTACGAGCTTGCTATATGCCGAGCGCGCCAGCCGGGCGATCTCGTCCATGTTGGCGTACGCGTCCTCGGATTCGTCGCCGAGGCCCTCGACGTCGAGCAGCGACGATTCGATCGTCGCCGCCAACAGGGTCTCCAGATTCCGTTCCGCCAGAACTGGTTCGGCGTACTTGGCGGCGATGATCTCGCCCTGCTCGGTGATCCGGAGCGACCCTTGGACGGCGCCGGGCGGCTGCGCGAGGATGGCGTCATAGCTGGGCCCGCCACCGCGGCCGACAGTGCCACCGCGGCCGTGGAAGAGCCGCAACCGGATCCCGGCCTTCTCGGCGGCCTCGACGAGGTCGAGCTCGCCGCGATACAGCGCCCAGTTGGCCGCCATGTAGCCGCCGTCCTTGTTCGAGTCGGAATACCCGAGCATGACTTCCTGCATTCCGTGCTGGGCGTCGACGAGATCCCGGTAGACGGTGAGGTCCAGCGCCGCCAAGAGTGTCTCGGCTCCCTGCTGCAGGTCTTCGATGGTCTCGAACAGCGGCACGATCCGCACCGTCGACGTGAGTTTGCCGGTCTCACCGTCGATGTCGATCAGGCCTGCTTCCTTGAGCAGGATCATCGGCTCGAGCATGTCGCTCACGGACGTGCACATGCTGATGATGTAGTTCGGCACCGCCTGCGGTCCGAACTTGGCCACCGCGCCTGCGGCGGCACGCACGATGTTCAGTTCCTTGGTCGCCAACTCGCTGAGCGCTGCATCCGGCCGTGTCAACGGACGTCGGGCGGCCAGCTCCGTCGCGAGGATCTCGACGCGTGCGGCCTCGTCGAGCGACAGATAGTCGGCCTCCACACCAGCCCAGGCCAGCAACTCGGCGATGACCTCCTCGTGCATGTCGGAGTTCTGCCGCATGTCGAGGCCCGAGAGGTTGAACCCGAAGGTGCGGACGCTCTCCCGCAGGCGCAGCAGCCGGTCGTCGGCGATGGTCTCATCGCGGTTGTCACGTAGTGCGGTGTCGATGAGGTCGAGATCGGACAGCAACTCGTCCGCGGAGTCGTAGGGCTGTTTCCCGTCGACCAGGAACAGGTCGTTCGATGAGAGGAACTCGGTGTCGAACAGGGTGTTCGCCGTGGCCGCGACTCGTGAGCGTATGTGGCGCAACGCCACGCGGAAGGGCTCGTCGGCGGAAGGATCATCCGGGGCCACGCCGGCGAGTTCGAGCAGGGCATCGACGGAATCGATGAGTCGGGCGGACATACTCAACTCCACCGCCAGCAATTCGAGCTCCGCGAGGTGATGGGCAACGGCCGTCTCGGCGGCCAATGTCGTTGCCATCGTGACGATCTCATTGGTCACATAGGGGTTGCCGTCCCGGTCGCCGCCGATCCAGGATCCCATTCGCAGCATCGGGTCGTCGGTGAGTCCCGCATCGGGATACGCCGACTGCAGCGCGGACCGCACCCGGGTGTTGATCTTGGGCACGACCTCGAAGAAGGAGGCGTCGTAATAACGCAGGCCCGAGCGGATCTCGTCCTGGATGGTCAGTCGTTCGAGACGGATCAGGGCGGTCTGCCACAGTGTGAGGATCTGACGACGGATACCCTCGGTCACCTCCGCGTCCTCTTCGGGAGTCAGTTCGGTGCGTCCACGGAAACGCATCAGCTCGGTGATTCGGTTCTGCGCCTCGAACACCGTACGACGCCGGGTCTCGGTGGGATGAGCGGTGATCACCGGTACCACCGTCGCGTCGGCGAGCGCGCGTCCCACCTCGTCGTCGGTCAGATCTGCGGCGGCGAGTTTGGCATAGGTGGCGGCCAGGCTGCTGTTCTGCGGCGGGTCGCCGGCCCGGACGTGGATGGCGCGACGGCGCTCGCGGTGGATGTCCTCGGCCAGATTGGCCAACAATGCGAAGTTGGTGAATGCCCGGATGACCGGCAGTGCCACGCCGATGTCGAGGTCGGTGAACATGTCCGCGAGTTCATCCCGGTCGATCTCGGATCGCCGGATACGGAATGCAGCGACGCGGGCACTCTCCACGAGGTCGAAGACGTCGGTCCCGGAGTGCTCGCGGACCATGTCACCAAGGATTCCGCCCAGTAGCCGGATGTCCTCACGCAGAGGCTCGGTCAGCGCACGACCCTCGTCGTCGACGGAGATGTGATCGACGATCGAAATCGACGGTCGCCATGCAGGTGCACCCGCTGAGGGGATCGATTCGCTCATGGCTCCCAGTATCCCGGCATCCGGGTGTGGCGGCATCTCGTAGCCGCCGTGAGCCGTCAGGAGAGGCTGATCTCGAGGCCGATCGCGATGATGAAGATCGCCCAGATCAGACCGACGAAGATGGTCAAGCGGTCGAGGTTACGTTCCACCACACTCGACCCCGACAGGCTCGACTGCACACCGCCACCGAACAGCGAGGACAGACCGCCGCCCTTGCCCCGGTGCAGCAAGACCAGCACCACCATCAACACACTGGTGATGACCAATCCGATGTCGAGTGCGAGCTTCACGTGTAGTCAGTCCTGTCCGTCGATACATGCAACTGTGGCAGGTCGCGCCGGACAACGAGCGTACTCGCCCAGCACAACCTGCCACAGTCTACGCGCCGTTCGACGGGCTCCTGGATCGGCCCCTATGGCGGCCTGGGGAACGGCTTGCCAGCGGGTGCACCATGCTCTGAACTCTGCTTGCGCTGACACCCGCCCTTCGTGACGGCCCTCCGCTGGCGCTCCGGGCCTCCTCAGGGATCGGAGGGATGGCCCCCGCCCAGGACACCAGAAGCGAGCGGGCAAACGTCACCATCCACACCCTGAGGAGCCGAGTCGGCGACCGTCACCACCCGGCCCCTGAGGAGCGAGCTTGCGACCGTCACCACCCGGTCCCTGAGGAGCGAGCTTGCGAACCTCACCACCCGGCCCCTGAGGAGCGAGCTTGCGACGTCACCACCCGGCCCCTGAGGAGCGAGCTTGCGAGCGTCACCACCCGGCCCCTGAGGAGCGAGCTTGCGAGCGTCACCACCCGGTCCCTGAGGAGCGAGCTTGCGAGCGTCACGAAGGGGCCCGCCCGCCTCGTCCCCTCAGCGACCGGGAGAAATCGTCACGGAAGGGGTCCGCCGGCGGCGATCGCCGACAGGCTCGCGAACTCGTCGGACTTCAACGAGGCGCCACCCACCAGCGCACCGTCGACGTCGGTCTGGCCGACGATGTCGCCGACATTCTTCGCATTCACCGATCCGCCGTAGAGCACCCGGACCGATGCCGCCGTGGCCGCGTCCGCGATCTCACCGAGAGCCGCACGCACCGCGCTGCATACCTCCTGGGCGTCCTGCGCACTGGCGACCCGGCCGGTGCCGATCGCCCACACCGGCTCGTAGGCGATGACGACCTTCCCGATCTCCTCGGCCGACAGACCGGCCAGCGATCCCTTGAGCTGCGCCACGTTGTAGGCCACGTGTTCGCCCGACTCGCGGATGTCCAGGCCCTCACCGATGCAGACGATCGGGGTCAGACCGTGCTTGAGCGCAGCCTTGGTCTTGGCGAGCACGATCTCGTCGGTCTCGGCATGCATGGTCCGACGTTCCGAGTGACCGACGACCACAAAGGTGCAGCCCAACTTGGCCAGGAAGGCGCCGCTGATCTCTCCGGTGTACGCGCCGGAATCCTGTGCCGACAGATCCTGCGCACCGTAGGTGAGCAAGAGCTTGTCGCCGTCGACCACGGTCTGCACGCTGCGGATGTCGGTGAACGGCGGGATGACCGTGACGTCGACCTTGTCGAAGTACTTCGCCGGCAGTGCGAACGCGATCTTCTGGACGAGCGCAATCGCCTCCAGATGATTCAGGTTCATCTTCCAGTTGCCCGCGATCAAAGGCTTTCGCGACGCTGCCATCAGCTCTCCAACACCTTCAGTCCGGGCAATTCCTTGCCTTCGAGATACTCCAGCGACGCGCCGCCGCCGGTCGAGATGTGCGAGAAGTCCGAGTCCGGCAGACCGAGTGTGCGCACGGCGGCGGCCGAGTCGCCGCCACCCACGACGGTGAACGCGCCGCCCTTGGTGGTGGCCGCGATGGCTTCCGCCACCCCGCGTGTACCCGACGAGAACTTCTCGAACTCGAAGACCCCGGACGGGCCGTTCCAGAAGATGGTCTCGGCACCCGAGAGCACCGCGGCGAACCGCTTGACCGACTCCGGGCCGATGTCCAGGCCCATCCAACCGTCCGGGATCTCCTCGACCGGGACGGTCTTCGACTCCGCGTCGGCGGCGAACTTGTCGGCCACCACGACGTCGACCGGGAGCCGGATGACGTCCCCGAACTGTTCCAGCAGACCCTTGCACACGTCGATCTGGTCTTCCTGCAGCAACGACGTACCGACCGGATGCCCCTGTGCGGCAAGGAAGGTGAAGGCCATGCCACCGCCGATGACCAGCGTGTCGACCTTTGGTGCGAGCGCCTCGATCACGCCGAGCTTGTCGGAGACCTTGGAGCCGCCGAGGACCACCGCGTAAGGCCGTGCGACCTCCTCGGTGAGCTTGGACAGCACCTTCACCTCGGCCTCGACCAGCTTGCCCGCGTAGTGCGGGAGCAGTTTGGCGACGTCGTAGACCGATGCCTGCTTACGGTGGACCACGCCGAAGCCGTCCGAGACGAACGCGCCGTCGTCACCGACCAGCTCGACGAACGCCTTGGCCAGCGATTCCCGCTCGGCCTCGTCCTTGGAGGTCTCCCGCGGATCGAAACGGACGTTCTCCAACAACAACACGTCGCCGTCGGTGAGACCTTCGGCACGGGCCAGCGCATCGGATCCGACGACGTCGCCGGCCAGCTGCACATTCCGGCCCAGCTCTTCCCCGAGGCGTGCCGCGACCGGAGCCAACGAGTACTTGGGGTCCGGTTCACCTTTGGGCCGACCGAGGTGCGCCGTGATGATCACCTTGGCGCCCGCGTCGACGAGCGCCGACAGCGTCGGCAGAGAGGCCAGGATGCGACCCGGGTCGGTGATCGTCGTTCCGTCGAGCGGAACGTTGAAATCCGACCGGACCAGCACTCCCCGCCCCGAAACGCCTTCGTCCAGAAGGTCTTTCAGTGTGGGTACGCCCATGGTGGCGTTGCTCCTAGCGATTCGTGGGATCGATTACAGCGACTTGCTGACGAGCCCGGTCAGGTCGACGAGGCGGTTTGAGTAGCCCCACTCGTTGTCGTACCAGGAAACGGCCTTGACCTGATTGCCGATGACCTTGGTCAGGCCGGCGTCGAACAGCGACGAGTGCGGGTCGGTGACGATGTCGCTCGAAACGATCGGGGCGTCGTAGTACTTCAGGATGCCCTTGAGCGGTCCCTCGGCGGCGGCCTTCATCGCGGCGTTGACGTCATCGGCGCTCGCGGACTTCTCGACGATGGCGGTGAGGTCGGTGACCGAGCCGGTGGGGATCGGGACACGCAGGGCGTAGCCGTCGAGCTTGCCGAGCAGCTCCGGCAGCACCAGGCCGATCGCCTTCGCTGCGCCGGTCGAGGTCGGCACGACGTTGATCGCGGCGGCGCGGGCGCGGCGCAGGTCGCTGTGCGGGCCGTCCTGCAGGTTCTGATCCTGCGTGTAGGCGTGCACGGTGGTCATCAGACCCGAGACGATTCCGAACTCGTCGTTGAGCACCTTGGCGAACGGTCCCAGGCAGTTGGTGGTGCACGAGGCGTTCGAGATGATGTTCTGGCTGCCGTCGTACTTGTCGTCGTTGACGCCCATCACGATCGTGATGTCCTCGTTCTTGGCGGGCGCGGAGATGATGACCTTCTTGGCACCGGCGTCGATGTGGCCCTTGGCCTTTGTGCCGTCGGTGAAGATGCCGGTGGACTCGACGACGACGTCGACGCCCAGGTCGCCCCATGGCAGCGCGGCGGGGCCTTCCTTGATCGCCAGCGCCTTGATCTTCTTGTCGCCGACGACGATGGTGTCGTCACCCTCGAGCGAGACGTCCTCGGGCAGCCGGCCCAGGATCGAGTCGAACTTGAGGAGGTGGGCCAGCGTCGCGTTGTCCGTCAGGTCGTTGACGGCGACGATCTCGATGTCGGTGCTACCCAAAGCCTTCTGTGCTTCCACGGCGCGGAAGAAGTTGCGGCCGATCCGGCCGAATCCGTTAACGCCTACCCGAACAGTCACTGTTGTGCTCCTTAGCGGTATTCATCATCAAGGCCTGCGGCCGGGAACGCGTCACCGTTCACCGAAGGACGGTCACGCGCAGGGCCCACCTCAGCCTAGTAGGACGACCTCAGTCCAGCATGCGAAGGGTTGGATTCATCGTGCCGAATTCCCGGCACCACCTCACGCCTCGTCGAGCAGATCCGAGGTGACCGCCGACTCGGTGTCGGGGATTCCGTCGGCACGGGCCTTCTTGTCCGCCATGGACAGCAGCCGTCGGATACGTCCGGCCACCGCGTCCTTCGTCATCGGCGGATCAGCCAGCTGACCGAGTTCCTCCAGCGACGCCTGGCGGTGGGTGATCCGCAGCTGACCGGCGGCGATCAGGTGATCGGGTACCTCGTCGCCGAGGATGTCGAGGGCCCGCTCGACCCGCGCGGCGGCGGCGACCGCTGCCCGCGCCGACCGGCGGAGGTTCGCATCGTCGAAGTTCGCCAATCGGTTGGCGGTGGCACGGACCTCCCGACGCATGCGTCGTTCCTCCCACACCAGTCGGGTGTCGTGGGCACCCATCCGGGTCAGCAGGGCACCGATGGCCTCGCCGTCGCGGATCACCACCCGATCAGCACCGCGCACCTCGCGCGCCTTGGCCGAGACACCGAGCCGACGGGCGGCGCCGACCAGCGCCAATGCGGCCTCCGGACCCGGGCAGCTCACCTCCAGGGCCGAAGAACGTCCGGGCTCGGTGAGCGAGCCGTGGGCGAGAAACGCACCGCGCCAGGCAGCTTCCGCGTCGGCGACGCTGCCTCCGACCACCTGGGCCGGAAGTCCGCGGACCGGCCGTCCCCGCAGGTCGAGCAGCCCGGTCTGGCGAGCCAGACCTTCACCGTCCTTGGTGACCCGGACGATGTAACGCGCACCCTTGCGGATCCCACCGCTGCGCAGCACGTGAACGTCGGAACCGTAGCCGTAGAGATCGAAGATCTCGCGTCGCAGACGACGGGCCACGTTGCCGAGGTCGACCTCGGCCTCGACCACCACCCGTCCTGCCACGATGTGCAATCCCCCGGCAAACCGCAGCAATGCCGACACCTCGGCCTTGCGGCAACTCACCTGGGTCACCGTCAGACGCGAAAGCTCGTCCTTCACCGCCGCGGTCATCGCCACCGGTCCCTGCCCTCCTGTCACGGTCCTCCTGTCCGGTTCACGCCGTGGTTCGCCAGGAGCTGGTCGGTCACGCGATCCGTGTCGACGCTCGCGAGTCCCCCGACCGCGATGGCCGGGCGCCGCGGCCCGGCCGCGGCGGTCAGCGACCGCAGTTTCTCCCTGCTCCCGTGTCATCACCGCGGCGGCATGCTGCCGCCGTCGGTGTGCACGACTCACTCAAGATTCTTGCGCCCGGACAGCGTATCGACTCAATTCACCTTCGCACAGTTCGTGTACCAGGGTGGCAATTTTCTCGGGGTCATGCACGTGCCGACCGGGAACCGCGAGGTCACCGACATGCAGGCGTGCGCCGAACAACTCCGCGGCCCGGACAAGGTGATCCCGCTCACGACCAGCGGGCACCGAGGCGGCATCGACGATCACGTCGTTCACCCGGAGGACATCGGCATGGGCATGAAGGACGTGCAGATGCCGTTCCACCGAGAATCCGGTCGTCTCACCGGGTTCGGGTGCGAGGTTCACGAACAGCATCTTGCGGGCGGTGGTCTCCCGGAGCGCCTTGAGCTGCTCGGGCACCAGCACATGCGGAATGACGCTGGAGAACCAGGACCCGGGGCCGAGTACCACCAGATCGGCAGACCGGATCGCCGCCAGCGCGTCAGCGCAGGCCGGGGGCTCGCCCGGCAACAACCGGACGCGACGGACTTTTCCCGGAGTCGTCGCCACGGCCACCTGGCCGCGGATGCACCGGCTGATCCGTGGGTCGCTCTCCAGACCCGAGACGTCTGCTTCGATGTCCAGAGGCACCGTCGACATCGGCAACACCCGGCCGTCGATGTCGAACACGTCGACGAGTTCATCGAGCGCGGCCACCGGGTTCCCGGTCACCTCGGTGAGCCCGGCGAGCAGCAGGTTGCCGATGGGATGGCCGGCCAACGCGCCGCTGCCACCGAACCGGTGCTGAAAGATGCTCGCCCACAATTCGTGACCGTCCCGGCCGATCGGACGCACCCCGCTCGACCGGTCCGCGAGTGCGGCGGGTGCGGACATCAACGCCGACAAGGCCATCCGCAGATCCCCCGGCGGGATCACCCCGAGTTCGGCGCGCAGTCGTCCGGACGAACCGCCGTCGTCGGCGACGGTGACGACCGCGGTCACGTCGGGGCTGAGATAGCGCATCGCGGTGAGGGTGGCGTACAGCCCGTGACCGCCACCGAGGGCGACGATCCGCATCGGGCGGCGCTGCTGATCGTCGGTGCCACTCATTCGCGCCCCAGATCCCGGTGCAGGACCCGCACGTCGAACGTCGGCGTGCCATGCCGGTCCGTCATCGAGCGCAGACGCGCACCGATCTCTTCGGAGATGGCCACGCTACGGTGTTTCCCACCCGTGCATCCGATGCTGATCGTCATGTACCGCTTGCCTTCTCGCAGATATCCCGGCGCCACCACACCGATGATCTCGAGGTGGAGGTCCACGAAACGTCCCGCACCGTCCTGACCGAGCACGTAATCGCGGACGTCGTCGTCGCGACCATTCTGCTCCCGCAGCCCGGACACCCAGTACGGATTCGGCAGAAATCGCACGTCGACGACGAAATCCGAGTCGATCGGAAGGCCATACTTGAAACCGAAGGACTGCACGGCGACGCTCAGCCGGCCGTCCCCGTCGTGCGGATAGACACCCTCGACCACCTCGCGCAGCTTTGCCGCCGTCAGCGACGAGGTCTCGACCACCAGATCGGCGGAATTCTTGATCGGCGCGAGGATCACACGCTCACGGGCGATGCCGTCGACCAGGGTCTCACCACCCTGAAGCGGATGCCGCCGGCGAACCTGTTCGAACCGGCGGACCAGCACCTGATCGCTGGCGTCGAGAAAGAGCACCTTGGTGCGGGCTCCCGACGCCTCCAACGACTTTCGCAGGTCGTCGAGTTGCGTGCCGATCGACTCGTCGGAAGCGCGGATCACCATGGCCAGCCGCAAGATGTCCGGGTCGCTCTCCCGGACCAGGTCGATCATCGTGGTGATCAACGTCGGTGGGACATTGTCGGCCACATACCAACCGTCGTCCTCGAGGACGTTGGCTGCCGTCGAACGACCGGCCCCGGACATGCCGGCCACGAACAGAACGATCAGCGTCGGTGCGGGGGTCACCGGTGCCGGCACCCCGTCGGTTTCTCGTCGCTCAGTCACCTGTCGGTTCCTCCACTCGGTCGGGTGCGGGGCGCGGGCTCTCCGCCGACGGCCTGCGGTCTGCGGTGGGCGGAGCCGCATCCTCGGCCAGCGCCGCCCGAACAGCACGGGCGGTCGCCGCGCCGATGCCGGGCACCCCCGAGATGTCTTCCAGGGACGCCTCCCGAAGCCGCGCGACCGACCCGAAATGGGTCACCAGCGCGGTGCGTCGGGTGCGCCCGAGCCCGGGCACGCCGTCGAGGACGGATTCGGTCATCCGCTTGCTGCGTTTGCTGCGATGGAAGGTGATCGCGAACCGGTGAGCCTCGTCCCGCACTCGCTGCAGCAGGAATAGCGCTTCACTCGTCCGAGGCAAGATCACCGGGTCATCATCGCCGGGGACCCACACCTCTTCGAGCCGTTTGGCGAGACCGATGACCGCGACGTCGGTGACGCCGAGCTCGTCGAGCACCGTGGCGGCCGCGTGCACCTGGGGTGCGCCACCGTCGACGACGAAAAGGTTTGGCGGATAAGCGAACTTCCGAGGTCGTGCGGTGTCCGGATCGATCGGTGGCGGCGGGGCCTGCTCCTGGTCCTGCCGATGCCGCAGGAACCGCCGGCGGGTGACCTCGGCAATGGACGCCACATCGTCGGAACGCCCCTCGCCGGCGGCGTACCGGATCGCGTAATGCCGGTAGTCCGACTTACGGGGCAGCCCGTCCTCGAACACCACCAGCGATGCCACCACATCTGTCCCCTGCACATGCGAGATGTCGATGCATTCGATCCGCAGGGGCGCCTGGTCGAGGCCGAGGTTCTCCTGCAGTTCGGTGAGCGCGGCAGAGCGGGTAGTCAGGTCGCCCGCACGCCGCAACTTGTGCTGCGCCAGGGCCTCTGACGCGTTGCGGGCGACGGTGTCGAACAACGCCTTCTTGTCGCCGCGCTGCGGCACCCGCAGCGCCACCCGGCTGCCCCGCAGATCCGACAGCCACGACTGGAGGTCCTCGTGATCGTCGGGCAATTCGGGTACGAGGACCTCGCGCGGGATCGTCTCGCCGCGCGCCCGGTGCTCGTCGAGTTCTACCGAGGCGTCGAGATCGACCTGTGCACCGTAGAACTGCGTGACGAACTGGGTCACCTGCTCCCCCAGCGAACCGTCGTCGGATCGTTCGACCACCCAGCCCCGCTGCCCGCGCACGCGACCGCCCCGCACATGGAAGACCTGTACCGACACCTCGAGTTCGTCCCCGACCATCGCGACGACATCCGCGTCCGTACCATCGCCGAGGACCACCGCCTGCTTTTCCATCGCCCGACGCATCGCACCCACGTCGTCACGCAAGCGGGCCGCTCGTTCGAAGTCGAGTTCTTCAGCTGCCGTGGACATCTCGCGCTCGAGTCGGCGAATCATCTGATCCGTGCGCCCCGCCAGGAAGTCGCAGAAATCATCCACGATCTCGCGATGTTCTTCGGCGGACACACGGCCGACGCAGGGCGCGGAACACTTGTCGATGTAACCGAGCAGACAGGGCCGATCGATCTGGCGATGCCGCTTGAACACCCCGGTCGAGCAGGTCCGGGCCGGGAACACCCGGGTGAGCAGATCGACGGTCTCGCGGATCGCCCACGCGTGCGAATAGGGGCCGAAGTAGCGGACGCCGCGGCGGCGGGGGCCGCGGTAGACGAACAGCCGCGGATACTCTTCGTTGAGCGTCACGGCCAACATAGGGTAGCTCTTGTCGTCGCGGTAGCGGACATTGAACCGCGGATCGAATTCCTTGATCCAGTTGTATTCGAGCTGCAGGGCTTCGACTTCGGTACCGACGACGGTCCACTCGACTGCCGCGGCGGTGGTCACCATCTGACGGGTACGGGGATGCAGCGACGCGAGATCGGCGAAGTACGACGTCAGCCGCGACCGCAGGTTCTTGGCCTTGCCGACGTAGATGACCCTGCCGTGCGCATCACGGAACTTGTACACCCCGGGATCGGTGGGAATGGTGCCCGCGGCGGGACGATACGTTGTCGGGTCTGCCACGGATCCCAGGCTAGTCGAGGCGTCGGACTCCGATCTCCAGGGCGGCAGTGACCTTGCCCGGTCGCGTGGACTCCCTGGCGGAGCAGCCATGAGGGCGATGTCCGCGAGCTGCGGGTTGAGGAGCGGTGTGCGGGCCCGATGCGTGTCGACGACACCTCACGTGATCGCGATACGCCTCCCCACTCCGTTCGTCGGCGACTCGATCAGCAGAGGATGAGTCACGCCCACCCGACGGCAGGGAAATAGTCACGCACTCGATCACCGAGTACTGAGTGACAAGCTCCGGCCTCAGCGGTCGGACGTACGGTACCGCTCTTCGAGCTCACGGAACGTGTTCATGGCGACGACCGCCCGGTCGGAGTCCCACGCCTGCACCGCCAGGACCGGGACATGTTCGTCCGCGGGCAGCAGCAGCCGCGCGGAGAATCCCTTCTCCGGGTACGACATCCCTCGTACCTGGTCCCAATCGAACAGACGCTCGCCGACCAGGTTGCGCACCCCGACGCCGGCCGGCCCGACCCGCAGTCGGGCCTGCGTGAACAGCAGGATCGCGGCGGCCTCGACCAACCCGATCAACGCCAGGCCGATCTGATCGGAGCCACCGATGTGCACACCGGTGTCGGAGATGGTCAGCAGGGCCGCGAAGGTGATGTGGATGGCCAGTACAACAACAGCCGCGATGATCGCGATCCGCGGCATGCGTCGCGGCCGGTACTCGAAATCCCACTGCACGGCGGTGTCGACGCTCATCGGAGTTCGCCGCGCGACAGCGCGCGCAGGGTCAATGCCGAGGCGAGCGCCGCCGTGGTGGCCTGCGCTCCCTTGTCTTCCTTGGAGTCCGGCAGGCCGGCACGCGCGAGAGCCTGCTCCTCGGTGAGGGTGGTCAACACGCCGTTGCCGACCGGGGTCGACTCGTCGAGGGACACCCGGGTCAGACCGGCGGTCACGGCGTCACAGACATACTCGAAATGCGGTGTCTCCCCTTTGATCACCACTCCGAGTGCGACGACGGCGTCGTGGTGGCGGGCGAGGGCCTGCACGATGACGGGCAGTTCGATGGCTCCTGCCACCTGCACGATCGTGGGGTCGCTGACCCCGTTGGCGGCGGCTGCGCGAACGGCACCGTCGAGCAACGCCGTGCAGATCGTGGTGTGCCACTGAGACGAGACGATGGCCAGGCGCACCGCGCTCGCATCCTGCAGGTCGAGCGTGGGTTCGCCGTGCCCGCTCATGCCGGCCCTGCTTCGGGACTGCCGTCGGCCCAGTCCTCGAGCCCTATCAGGTCGTGGCCCATCCGGTCACGCTTGGTCCGCAGATACCGAAGGTTCTCGGCGTTCGCGCGGATCGGCATCGGCACACGGTCGACGATCTGCAGGCCGTAGCCGTCCAGGCCGACCCGCTTGGCCGGGTTGTTGGTGAGCAGCCGCATCGAGCTGACGCCGAGATCGACGAGGATCTGGGCGCCGAGGCCGTAGTCACGCGAATCCGCCGGCAGGCCCAACTGCAGATTGGCGTCGACGGTGTCCGATCCGGAGTCCTGCAGCTGGTAGGCCTGCAGTTTGTGCAGCAGGCCGATACCGCGTCCCTCGTGACCGCGCATGTACAGCACCACCCCTCGCCCCTCGGCCGCGACCATCTCCATCGCGGCGTCGAGCTGAGGGCCGCAGTCACATCGCAGCGAGCCGAAGACATCACCGGTCAGGCACTCCGAATGCACCCGGACGAGCACATCGTGTCCGGCGCCGTCGCTGCCGGAGATGTCGCCCTTGACCAGCGCCACGTGCTCGACTTCGTCGTAGATGCTGGAGTAGCCGACGGCACGGAAGTCGCCGTGGCGGGTCGGGATGCGGGCCTCGGCGACCCGGACCACGTGCTTCTCGTGGCGACGGCGCCAGGCGATGAGGTCGGCGATCGAGATGAGGGCGAGGTCGTGGTCGTCGGCGAACACGCGCAGCTCGTCGGTCTGCGCCATCGAGCCCTCGTCCTTCTGGCTCACGATCTCGCAGATGACGCCGGCCGGGGTCAGCCCGGCCAGGCGGGCCAGGTCGACCGCGGCTTCGGTATGCCCGGGTCGACGGAGCACGCCGCCCTCCTTGGCGCGCAACGGAACCACGTGTCCGGGGCGGGTGAAGTCGACCGCGCTGCTGTTCGGATCCGCGAGCAGACGCATCGTGGTCGCGCGATCGGCCGCACTGATACCGGTACCGATGCCCTCGCGGGCGTCCACGGTGACCGTGTACGCGGTCCCGTGCTTGTCCTGATTCATCGAGTACATCGGTGGCAGACCGAGCCGGTCGCAGTCCTCGCCCGCGAGCGGCACACACAGGTAACCCGAGGTGTAGCGCACCATGAAGGCCACCAGTTCCGGGGTGGCCATCTCGGCGGCGAAGATCAGATCGCCCTCGTTCTCGCGATCCTCGTCATCGACGACGACGACCGCCTTGCCGGCCGCGATGTCCGCGATCGCCCGCTCGACCGAGTCGAGCTGCACCTTGTCGCGCACCGAAGAATCCGCCGCACCTGCCATGTCGCCACCGCCTACTGTCGTCTGCGCCATCGTTCTCACTCCACTCCCGACGTGTCCCGCACGTCATCGTCGTCCACGCCGGGTACCCGCGCGTCGTGAGGCTCCCGCAGAGCGGGATGCAGACGCTCGACATACTTGGCGATCACGTCGACCTCCAGATTCACCGGACTGCCCGCGGTGATGGTGCCGAGGTTGGTCTCCTGCAGGGTCGTCGGGATGAGCGAGATCTCGAACCAGGTGTCCTCGTCGGTGCCGCCGAGGCCCGCGACGGTCAGCGACACCCCGTCGACCGTGATCGATCCCTTCTCCACGATGTAGCGACTCAGCTCGTCGGGGACGGCGATGCGGACGATCGTCCAGTGCTCGGATGGGGTGATGGCGACGACTTCGCCGACCCCGTCGACGTGACCCTGCACGATGTGGCCACCGAAACGGCCGCCTGCGGCCATCGCGCGTTCGAGGTTGACCGGACTGCCGCTGGTGAGAGCCGCGAGCGAGCTGCGTCGCAGCGTCTCGGCCATCACGTCGACGGTGAACTCGTCGGGACCCTGTTCGACGACGGTCAGACACACGCCGTTCACTGCGATCGAATCACCGAATTTCGCGTCACTGGTGACCAGTGGTCCCCGGACGGTCAGGCGGGCCGCGTCGGACAGATCATCACGTCGGACGATCGTGCCGAGCTCCTCGACGATGCCGGTAAACACGTTGCGCTCCTCATGTCCTTGCTCGGAGCAGGCTCGATGTGAGGACGTGGGCGGCCGTCGGTGGTGCCCGGTTCTCTCACATCCGGACTATGACCGTCGGCTCCGGATTCACACCGGATCTGCTGTCCCTGCCGGTCGGCAGGCGCTCGCGGGCTCGACGTCCACGCATTGCGAGGACACCATCACCGCCGGTGGGGAATTACACCCCGCCCCGAGAACTCTGATATCGAAATTAGCACGACCGAACACGTCGGGAAATCAGGAGTCCGCTGAGCGGGTGAGAGTTGGGCCACATTCGACGATCGGATCGGCCATGGGTCAGCTGGTCAGGCGCAGCAGGACATCGTCGCCCAGGGTTTCGATCGCGGCGAGCGAGAACCGTTGTGCGTCGACGAGAGTCCGCACCCCACCGATGTCGACCGATGACGCGCCCGCGCCGAGCACCATCGGCGCGAGGTAGGCCTCGACCTCGTCGACCAGGCCGGCGGCGAGGAAAGCGCCGATGATCGACGGCCCGCCTTCGACGAGGACCCAGAGTGCGTCGTCGAGCGCGGACAGGACCTGCTGCGGGTCATGTGTCCGGACATGCACAAGGCGTGCGGCCGCGTCGGTGACCTTGGCCCCGGCCGGGATGTCACGATGCCCCATCACGACCCGTGTCGGCTGGTGAGTCCGCAACTGTCCGTTGTCGTGTCGCGCGGTGAGAGCGGGATCGTCGCGCAGCACGGTGCCGGTACCGACCACGATCGCATCGAGTGCCGCGCGCTGCCGGTGTACCCGCTGCCGGGCCGCTTCCCCGGTGATCCACTGGCTCGTCCCGTCCGGCGCGGCGACCCGGCCGTCGAGGGTCGAGGCGAGTTTGGCGGTGACGTAGGGACGGCCATGGAGCTGACGGAACATCCAGGCCCGCAACGGTCCGGCCGCCGCCTCGGCGGCTTCGACGTCGCCGACGACGGTGAGTCCGGCCGCTCGCAGGGTGTCCGCGCCGCCCGCGGCCGCCGGATAGGGATCGCCGAGCGCGTAGTAGACCGCCGACACCCCGGCCTCGATGAGGGCCCGGCTACAGGGACCGGTCCGTCCGGTGTGATTGCAGGGCTCGAGGGTGACGACCGCCGTCGCGCCGACCGCGGCACCCCCGGCGTCACGCAGGGCCATCACCTCGGCGTGGGCGCCGCCCGGCGGCTGGGTGTGCCCCCGGCCGACGATCGATCCGTCGCGCCCGACGATGACCGCACCGACCGGCGGGTTGGGCGAGCTGCTCCCCTGCGCTCGGCGCGACTCGTCGATGGCGACGCGCATGGCCGCGGTGATGTCAGGATGACCACCGACCGGATCGTCGGGCACCGTCGCTCAACCGGCGTTCGCGCGTGCGGCGGCCGCCTGATCGCGCAGCGCGGATACCGCGGCACCCGGATCGTCCGGCCCGTAGACCGCCGAGCCGGCCACGAAACAGTCGATGCCCGCCTCGGCGGCCTGTTCGATCGTGTCGCTGTTGATGCCGCCGTCGATCTCGACGAGCAGGGTCAGATCCTCGGCGTCGATGACCTTTCGGATCGCGCGCGCCTTGGCGAGCACCTCCGGCATGAACTTCTGTCCGCCGAAACCGGGCTCGACGCTCATGATCAGGAACGTGTCGAAATCACGCAGGATCTCGAGGTACGGGTCCAGTGCGGTGCCCGGCTTGAGGCTCAGCCCGGCCTTGGCACCAGCAGCCCGGATGTCGCGTGCGACGGCGATCGGATCGTCGGTGGCCTCGGCGTGGAAGGTGACGTTGTAGGCGCCCGCTTCGGCGTACGGGGGCGCCCACCGCCCCGGATCCTCGATCATCAGATGGCAGTCCAGCGGGATGTCGGTCGCCTTGAGCAGGCTCTCCACCACCGGCAGGCCGAGCGTCAGGTTCGGCACGAAGTGGGCGTCCATCACGTCCACGTGCAGCCAATCGGCGCGTGTCGCACCGGGCCCGGACACCGCCTCGGCCTCGGCGGCCAGGTTGGCGAAGTCCGCGGAAAGAATCGACGGGGCGATCATCGGATGTCCGGGAGCACACATGAGCACACATTGTAGAGAGCACCGGCGACGCGTCGGCACTCCCTCAGCGCAGCTCCGACTCCGGGGTGCGTTCGAGGAGCGGCTGCGCCATCGCGGACACGTGTGTGGCGATGTCGTCGATGTCGGCGGCGGCAAGTGCCGGACTGCCGATCTTCTCCCGCATCACCACGATGCCCACAACCAGGGCGTTGAGGAGTTCGGCTCGTAGGGCGGCATCGTCGGAGCCGCCCAGGCGCGGACCGAGACCTTCGGTGAACGTCCTCTCCACCATGTCGCGGATCACCTCGGTGATGGTCTCGCTGTTGACGACACCGGCCAGTAATGCGGTGTTGCCGCGGCCCGTCACACTGACCTCGAGCACATGCCGGAGCAGAACCTGCGGCAGTTCGTCCAGTGGTGCGGCCGCCAGCAGGTCCGCCACACCGGCACCCCCGGACCGGACGGCCTCGACGAACAGATTCTCCTTGGAGCCGAAGTACCGGTTGATCAGTGCCTGATTGACCCCCACCTCGGCGGCGATGTCGCGGGTCGTGGTCTGGGTTGCACCGCGCTCGGCCAGCATCGTTCGGGCGACCTGCAGCAAGGCCTCGCGCGTGGCCGCCGCATTGCGCGGACGTTGGGTCGTGTCGTCTGCCATAGGGTCACCTCCCGGTCGGATGGACCGCCTGTCAGCTTAACGGCGCTCCAAACCGGACTGTGCGGTGTTCGTCACATAAGTCGTCATGCGTTGACTTAGCCCGGTGACGAACCTACCGTAAAAGTCATCACCTGTTGACTTACGTTCGTCGTCCACAGTTCGCACCGACACGTATGCATCGCGGCTGCCACCGCCAACGCGGCGTCCATCCAGCAAGGAGTACATCTCGCCATGTCGTCCACCCACAGCACCTCACGCCCCGGCGCGGTGGTCGCCACCCTGGCGTTCGCCGGGACCACAGCGGCAGTCATGCAGACGCTGGTCACGCCCCTGCTTCCCGAGCTGCCCCGCATTCTGAACACGTCGGTCTCGAACTCGACGTGGGTCATCACCGTCACCCTGCTGGTCGCGGCGGTCTGTGTCCCGATCACCGGGCGACTCGGTGATCAACTCGGCAAGCGCCGCGTGCTGCTCGCGCTCACCGTCCCCCTGGCGCTCGGATCGGTTGTCTGCGCGCTGTCGTCGTCGGTCGTGCCGATGATCATCGGGCGCGGCCTGCAGGGACTCGGCATGGGCATGGTGCCGCTGGGCATCGCTCTCCTTCGCGACGTGGTTCCGGCGGAGAAACTCAGCGGATCCATCGCACTGGTGAGTGCGTCAATGGGTATCGGAGGCGGAATCGGCCTACCGGTGGCCGCCGCCGTTGCGGAATATGCAAGCTGGCGGGTGCTGTTCTGGGGCTCAGCCGTGCTCGCGGTGATGATCGGCGTCCTGGTGGCGTCGCTGGTCCCGGATGTGCGACCCGCAGCGACCGGACAGCGATTCGACGTCCCAGGGGCGGTCGGACTGGGGATCGGACTGGTCAGCCTGCTGCTGGCGGTCTCGAAGGGCGCCGAGTGGGGCTGGACCTCCGTATCCATACTGGGACTGCTGACCCTCGCGATCGTCTCGCTGCTCGCGTGGGGGTACTGGGAACTGCGCACCCGCGACCCACTCGTCGACCTGCGCACCACTGCCCGACCCCGCGTGTTGACCACCAACATCGCGTCGATCTTCGTCGGCGTCGGCATGTACGCGAGCATGCTGGTCGTGCCTCAGATCATGCAGTTGCCCACGGCGACCGGCTTCGGATTGGGGCAGTCGATGCTGGCGACCGGCCTGTGGATGCTTCCCGGCGGATTGATGATGATGATCGTCTCACCGTTCGGCGGCAAGCTGAGCGACGCCCGCGGCCCGAAGTTCACGTTGATGTGCGGTGTTCTCGTGCTGGCGGCGGGCTACGGACTCTCGCTTCTGCTACTCGGCACCGCGTGGGGCCTGATGCTCTCGCTGATGGTCATCAACAGTGGCGTCGGCCTCGCCTATGGCGCCATGCCTGCACTGATCATGGGTTCGGTGCCGATCGGCGAAACCGCCGCGGCCAACGGGTTCAACACGCTCATGCGGTCGCTCGGCACATCCATCGGTGCCGCCACGATCGGAGCCGTGCTCGCCCAGATGACCATCGCATTCGGCGGTTACACGATGCCCTCGGAAGCCGGCTTCCAGGTGGCGTTGACGATCGGCGGCGGCGTCGCTCTCGTCGCGTTGGTGATCGCGTCGCTGATCCCGAACGGACGGCGGCCGGCAGCCGCGGCAGCCGGCGAAGCGTCACGCGCGTCGGAGACCGTCTCCGCCTGAGTCGGTCACGGCGTGAACGTCGGTCACGGCGGTGTCGAGAACTACTGCAGCGCACGGGGTCTCGATACGCCACTCGCTGCCGCTCGCGTCTACTCGACCAGCGAGTGGCGCGGCTCACCGCGACCGACCGAACCAGCGAGCGACGCGACTCACCGCGACCGACGGAACCAGCGAGCGACGCGACTCACGCGACCGACGAAACCAGCGAGCGACGCCGCCCACGCGACCGACGGAACCAGCGAATGGCGCGCCTCACCGCGACCGACGGAACCAGCGAACGACGCGACTCACCACGACCGACCGAACCAGCGAGCGACGCCGCCCACGCGACCGACGGAACCAGCGAGCGACGCCGCCCACGCGACCGACGGAACCAGCGAGTGACGCCGCCCATGCGACCGACGGATGGAAAGATGCGGGCACCCGACCAGGACGAGACGCTCAGCGACGCACCGCGGCGAGGAACATCGCATCGGTTCCGTGCAGATGGGGCCAGAGTTGGACATAGGGTCCGTCGCCCGCGTTGTCCACCGGCACCAGTGTGCGTGCGTCGATCTGCTCGGCGTCGGGGTGCTCGGCGAGGACAGCGGTGATCACCTCGGTGGTCTCGGCCGGATGTGGCGAACACGTCGAGTAGACGACCACACCGCCGGGACGCAGCAATCGCAGTGCCTCGGTGAGCAATTCGCGTTGCAACACCACGAGGTCGTCGACGTCGGCGGCGCTCCGGCGCCAGCGGGCCTCCGGCCGTCGCCGCAGCGATCCGAGTCCGCTGCAGGGCGCATCCAGCAGGATCCGGTCGTAACCCGGCCTCAATCCACTCGCCCGGGCGTCTGCGACGTGCACGTCCACCGGCAGATCGCGTACCACTTTCCGGATCAGTTCGGCACGATGATCCGATACCTCGACCGCGTCGAGATGCGCGCCGTCGATGTCGGCGATCGCGGCGACCAGGGCCGCCTTGCCACCCGGGCCGGCGCACATGTCCAGCCAGCGCCCGGCGTCGTCGGCCACCTCCGCGACCGTCACCGCGCGTCCGACCAACTGGCTGCCCTCGTCCTGGACGCCGGCGTAGCCGTCGCGCACGGCCTCCAGATCGCCGGGATCACCGCCGGGCAGGTACACACAGTACGGCGAGTATCGGCCGACCTCGCCGTCACAGGTCAGGGCCAGTTCTTCGGCCGTGATGAGACCCGGACGCGCCACGAGGTGCACGGGCGGACGCTCGTCGTCGGCGGCGAGCGCCGCCTGTAACTGGCCTGCGGATCCGCCGAGAGCCTCGAAGAACACCTGGGCGATCCACCGCGGATGCGCGTACCGCAACGCCAGGTTGCCGATCAGATCGTCGGCGATCGACGGCGCGAGCTGCTCGATCCACATCTCCTCGTCGCGCTGGGACACCTTGCGCAGCACGGCGTTGACGAAGCCGGCGGGTCCCATGCCCATCTCGGATCGGATGAGGTCGACGGACGTCGAGACGGCGGCGTGCGCCCCGATACGAGTACGCAGCAGCTGATAGGTGCCCAGTCGGAGTACATCGAGGACCGCGCCGTCGATCTCGCCGACCGGCCGGCTCGCCGCCGACTCGATCACGCGGTCCAGCAAGCCCTGTGCACGGGCCGTACCATAGGTGAGCTCGGTGGCCAGCGCGGCGTCGCGGCCACTGATCCCTCTCTCCCGCAACATTTTCGGTAAGACGAGGTTGGCATACGCGTCCCGCTCACGGACAGCCCGCAGCGTGTCGCGAGCAGCGGCGCGGACGGGGTCGACGGCTTTGTCGCGGATCATCGGCGATCGTTCGGACCGTTTCACTGCAGTACCGTCCCATCGGCCAATCGTGCGCCGCGCGCCCAATCCGCTGCCGGCATGGGTTTCTTGCCCGGCGGCTGTACCCAGGAGAGTCGCACCGGGCGCGTCGCCGTGGCGACGTCCACCGTCTTCTTCGCGACGATCAGCGCACCCGGCACCGGGCTTCCACCTGTGTCGTCGGTGTCGGCGCTGTCGTCGTCGACGGGAGCGACGGGGCCGACCTTGACGCGTGCCCCATCCAGGGTGGTCCAGGCACCGGGGGCGGGGGTGTGCGCACGGATGCGGCGATCGACGATGTGTGCAGGCAGATCCCACCGGATCCGGGCGTCGTCCACCTCCACCTTCGGTGCATGGCTGACGCCTCCCCCGGACTGGGCCACCGGTGTCAGCGTGCCGGACTCGATTCCGTCGAGCGTCGAGAGCATCAGGTGTGCGCCGCTCTCGGCGAGGCGGCCGAGGAGGTCCCCGCTCGTGTCCGTGGCCGCGACCGTCTCGGTGATGACGCCGTAGACCGGACCGGTATCGAGACCTTCCTCCAGGCGGAACGTGCTCGCACCCGTGATCTCGTCGCCGGCCGCGATCGCATGCTGCACAGGGGCCGCACCCCGCCAGGCGGGCAGCACCGAGAAGTGCAGATTCACCCAACCGTGCGTGGGCAGGTCGAGCAGTCCGGGCGGAACCAATCCGCCGTAGGCGACGATGGCGCCACAATCCGGCCGCCATGACCTCAGTCGATCGAGCACACCCGGATCCGTCAGCCGGCGCGGCGTGATGACCTCGATGTGGTGCTCATCGGCAACCGAGGCGACCGGTGACCGGACCAGACTCCGCCCGCGGCCGGCCGCCGCATCCGGACGCGACACCACGCCGACGACCTCGTGCTGCGGCGAGGCGAGCAGCAGTCTGAGCGACGGCACCGCCACGTCCGGCGTTCCGGCGAACACAACCCTCATACGACCCTCTCGTCCCCGACTGCGAATAGTGACACCCGCCGCCCCTGCTCATCCTGCCCTGCGGATCCGACCGGCTGACCCGATCCCCGCAACTCATCCGATCGTAGGGGGATCCACCTGGACCCGGATCGGACCCGTCTCGTGGTGGGTGTTGCGGCCGACCTGCGCGCTGACCAGGGCCGCCGCGAGCTGCTTGCCCTCACGCCGGTCCACCCGCAGCAGCACCCGCTCCACCTCGCCGTCGAACGCGTCACCCGAACCTGCTGGGGCCCGTACGCCCGCGGGAAGGGGCACCGGCCCGAGTGTCTCCCCACTCGCCGGGAGCCGGACCTTCTCCACGAACTGCGACACGGTGCTCGGCGCACCGTCGATCGAGGCCATGGTCACGGCGGGCGGAAAACCCAGCTCGGCTCGCTCGCCCAGTTCCTGATCGGCGAAACCCACCGGATCCCAGCGGATCAACGCCTGCACGGGAAGCAGTCCGGCATCCGCGACGATGACGACGGTGCCGCCGTCGTCGCGTGCTCGCACCAGCGACCCGACCGCCATCCAGCGGCGAACCGCGTCCTCTCCGGCACGCAGATCCGCGCGATCGAGCTGCGCCCAGGTGTCCAGGACGACTGCTGCACCGTACCCGCTCGCGACCGTCGGTTCCGCGCCCGGCGTCGCCACAACGACTCGTGCACCGGGCTCGATCGCATCGACGACCGTGGAGCCGCCGGAGGTGATGATCGGCACGCCCGCGAAGGCACGGCCCAGCTCCTCGGCGGTACGTCGGGCACCGGTGCTGAGCGCACGGACCTCGGTGCCGCCGCACTCGGCGCACCGGAACGTCGGCTCCGGCCGTCCGCACCACCGGCAGGACAATGAGCCGCGGGCGTCCAGCTGCAGTGGGCCGTGGCAGGACCGGCACCGGGCGTGTGCCCGGCAGCGCGCACATGCCACCGACGGGATGTAGCCGCGCCGCGGGACGCTGAAGAGCACCGGAGCATCGGCCGCGATCGCCGACCGGGCCGCCTCGAACGCGATACCCGGGATGCGTGCGGATCGCGCCAGCGGGTCACCGGCGATGCGCCGGTCCTCGTCACTGAGCCCGAGCACGCGGGCGGTCCGGGCGCGAACGGTGTTCCGATCGGCGACGAGGTCATGCGCCCAGCCCGCGGTGACGAGCGAATGCGCCTCGGTGGTACGGGCGAACCCGCCGATCACCAGTGCCGATCGCTGCAGGTGTGAGCGCAACACGGCGACCTCGCGGGGATGGGGGTACGGCGCGCGGGGCTCGTTGAGGCTGTCGTCGCCGTCGTCCCAGATCACGATCAGGCCCAGGTCATGCACCGGCGCGAAGACGGCGCTGCGCGTGCCGAGTACCACGTCCGCGCCGCCACGGCGGGCCGCCAGCCACCGGCGGTAGCGGGCGGTGGGGCCCAGCCCGGCGGCCAGCGTGACGCAGCGATCCCCGAACGACGGCGCACACGCCCGCTCCAACCGGTCCAGATCGCGTTGATCCGGGACCACGATGATCGTCCCGCGCCCGGCGGCCGCTGTGGTGGCCGCGAGTTCGGCCAGGCGAGCGGGCCAGTCCTCGCCTGCCGTCGCCTGCCAGACGGCGCGTGGTTGGCCGGAGTGCAGTGAGGCGACGAACGAGTCGGCCATCGGATACGTCCGCCACGCCGAGAGGTCCGGTTCGGCCACGGCCGGTGAGATCGGACCGGCGGGCGTCTCCTTCTCGGTGCGCGCGTGACGCGGCGGGATGGCCAGGCGGATCACGTCGGACATGGTGCCGGCGTAGCGGTCGGCGACCGCCCGGCACAGCGCGGCGAGGTCGCCGTCGAGCACCGGTTCGGGTGATACGACCCGTTCCAGCCAGCCGAGTTTACCGACGTGGTCGCTCTCCGCGACACGCTCGAGCAGGTATCCGTCGACGAGGCGCCCGGAGAAACGGACGCGGACACGCACGCCCGGGACCGCCTGCTCGTCCTGTTCGGCGTCGATCAGGTAGTCGAAGGGTCGGTCGAGGTGCGCGAGCCCGAGCATGGGCAGCACCTTGCCGACCGGCAACTGCGACGCGGACACACGCGAACCACCCCGGGACGTCACAGCGGCAGTCGGACGGGCGCGGCTCAGAGGCCTGCGGCGGCCCGCAGCTTCTCGGCGCGGTCGGTGCGCTCCCACGGGAGGTCGACGTCGGTGCGGCCGAAGTGGCCGTACGCGGCAGTGGGGCCGTAGATGGGTCGCAACAGGTCGAGGTCGCGGATGATCGCGAGCGGCCGGAGGTCGAAGATCTCCGAGATGACCTTCTCGATCACCGCGGGATCGACCCGCTCGGTGCCGAAGGTCTCCACGAACAGTCCGACCGGGGCCGCCTTGCCGATCGCGTAGGCGACCTGGACCTCGATGCGTCCGGCCAGACCGGCGGCCACCGCGTTCTTGGCAACCCACCGCATCGCGTAGGCCGCGCTGCGGTCGACCTTCGACGGGTCCTTGCCGGAGAACGCGCCACCGCCGTGTCGGGCCATGCCGCCGTAGGTGTCGACGATGATCTTGCGTCCGGTGAGCCCCGCATCGCCCATCGGGCCACCCAGGACGAACTTGCCGGTCGGGTTGACCAGCAGTCGGACGTCGGAAGTGTCGAGTCCGGTCAGTGCGATATCGGCGAGAACCGAATCGAGCACCTTGGTGCGGATGTCGGGTGCCAGCATGTTGTCGAGGTCGATGTCGGCGGCGTGCTGGGTGGAGATCACCACGGTGTCCAGGCGCACCGGCTTTTCTTTGTCGTATTCGATGGTGACCTGGGTCTTGCCGTCCGGGCGCAGGTACGGCAGCACACCGGACTTGCGGACCTCGGTCAGGCGACGCGACAGGCGGTGCGCGAGGGCGATCGGCAACGGCATCAGCTCAGGCGTCTCGTCGGTCGCGTAACCGAACATCAGACCCTGGTCGCCGGCGCCCTGGCTGTCGATCTCGTCCTCCGAGATGCCGCTGCGGCTCTCGTGCGAATTGAACACGCCGCCGGCGATATCGGGCGACTGGGCGCCGATCGCGACGTTGACACCGCAGGACGCACCGTCGAATCCCTTGGTCGAGGAGTCGTAGCCGATGTCGAGGATCTTGGCGCGCACGATGCCCGGGATGTCGACGTAGGCCGTGGTGGTGACCTCGCCGGCGACATGCACCTGTCCGGTCGTGACGAGGGTCTCCACGGCGACACGGGCCTTCGGGTCCTCGGCGAGCATCGCGTCGAGGATCGAGTCACTGATCGCGTCACAGATCTTGTCGGGGTGCCCCTCGGTGACGGATTCGCTGGTGAACAGGCGTGACGCAGAGGTGGTCATCTGATCCTCTCGGCTCTTTCCGGGCCCGGGTGCGGGCACGTTCGACGGCATCTGCCGTTGATTGTCTCTACTGAACGATGGTTTTGCACTACGGGACGAGACCGCAGCGAACGCGTTCCAAACTACACATCGGTGACCGGCGGTGTTTCGTCAGGCCGTGTCGTGATCGCTGCGTACCAGGGCACGGACCTCGTCAAGGATTCTGCTCGACATGAGTGTCTTGGATCCGAACGGGAGCGCGGTCTCGGTGCCCGTCGCGGAGAGCAGCCAACCGGTGTTGTCCTCGGTCCCGAACGCCTTGCCCTCACCGACCGCGTTGACCACCAGGAGATCGCACCCCTTTCGGTGCAGTTTGGTGCGCCCGTGGTCGAGCACGCCCCCGGTCTCGTCGCCGGTCTCCGCGGCGAATCCGACGATCACCGTCTCGGCGGGGATACGGCCGGCGTCGCGGCTGGTGACGAGTCCGCGCAGGATGTCCGGGTTGGTGGTGAGCTCGATCGGCGCCGGCCCGTCCTCGCCCTTCTTGATCTTCGCGTCCGCCACCGAGATCGGCCGGAAGTCGGCGACGGCGGCGGCCATGATCACGACGTCGGCCTCGGCAGCCCGTTTGGTCATCTCGTCGGAGAGTTGTTCGGCGCTCGACACCCGGACGATGTCGACACCCGCAGGATCGCCCGGGTCGGCGGTCGAGCCCGCGACGACGGTCACGGTGGCGCCACGCTGGGCGGCCGCGCGCGCCAGCGCGAAGCCTTGCTTGCCGGAACTGTGATTTCCGAGATAACGCACCGGGTCGAGGGGTTCGCGCGTACCACCGGCGCTGATCACCACGCGCACACCTGCGAGGTCGTAGGGCAACGCGTCGGGCCGGTCGAGCAGGAGTTCACCGATCATGGCGATCTCCTGCGGATCGGGTAGTCGGCCGGGACCGCTGTCGGTCCCCGTCAGGCGGCCGGACGCCGGGGTCATCACGGTCGAGCCGTGTGCGCGCAGCGTCGCCACATTGGCCTGTGTGGCGGGATGCTCCCACATCTCGGTGTGCATCGCGGGCACGAAGAGCACCGGACAGCGGACCGTCAGCAGCGACGAGGTCAGCAGATCGTCCGCACGCCCCGAGGCCGCCCGGGCCATCAGGTCCGCGGTCGCGGGGGCGACGATCACGAGATCGGCGCCCTGCCCGAGACGCACGTGTGCCACCTGATCGACGTCGTCGAAGACGTCGATGGTGACGGGATTACCGGTCAGCGCCTCGAAGGTGGCGGCACCGACGAACTTGAGCGCCGCCTGTGTGGGCACCACCCGCACATCGTGGCCGGCCTCGGTGAAGTGCCGGATCACCGAGCACACCTTGTACGCGGCGATCCCGCCGCCGACACCGATGAGGACCCGGCGCTGTGTGCCGGGCGAACTGGTGCGTGTCGTGGCCATCCCCCGCGCCCGAGGTCTTATTCGCCTTCGGTGTGCTCGAGGAGGTCGGAGTGGATCTCCCGCATCGCGATCGACAGCGGCTTCTCCTGCAGCCCGGGCTCGACGAGAGGGCCGACATATTCGAGGATGCCGTCACCGAGCTGGTTGTAGTAGTCGTTGATCTGACGCGCACGCTTGGCCGCGTAGATGACCAGCGCATACTTCGACGACGCGCGCTCGAGCAGTTCGTCGATCGGCGGATTGGTGATACCCAGCGGGGTCTCATATGCCGGTGCGTCGGCAATCTCGGTCAGGTCGAAATTCGTCGGGGTGCTCACGCAATCTCCTGCATCACTGTGCTGTGGTGACGACGACCTGCTGCGAACGGCAGGTCGTCGGCTCTTCTCAAACGTCTGAGGTCGACTGTCGGGCGGAAGTCGGCGGCGTGGTCGACTCGTCGGACCCGACCAGCAAGGATACCAACTCGGAGGCCACCTGGTCGACTTCGCGATTCACGAGCACGTGATCGAACTCGTTTTGTGCCGCCATCTCGGTGCGCGCGGTCTCCAGTCGGCGGGCCACGACCTCGTCCGTCTCGGTGCCACGACCACGGAGCCGGGCCTCCAGATCGTCCCATGTGGGAGGGGCCAGGAACACGCTGATCGCCTCGGGCAGCCGGCGGACCACGTTGCGGGCACCGACCAGGTCGACCTCGACGAGAACCGGCAGGCCCTGCTCCAGCGCAGCGACGACGGGGTCCCGCGGGGTGCCGGATCGCTGCAGGCCACCGTGGATCTCCGCCCACTCCAGCAGCGCGCCGTCGGCGATCATCCGGTCGAACTCGTCGGCGCCGACGAAGTGGTAGTCGCGACCATCCACCTCACCCGGCCGGGGCGCGCGCGTCGTCGCGGACACGCTGAAGTGCATCTGCGGGAGCATCTCACGCACCTTGGCCACCACGGTGGACTTCCCCACGGCCGAGGGGCCGACCAATACCACCAGTCGGCCCCTCGTGCTCGCGGTGTGCGGCTGCTCGGGTGTCGGGCGGGTCACCGCCGAACCTGTGCCGTCATCACGCTCGGCTGTTCGTGTCGCTCGATCAGGAGCTGAACTTCTCGAGCAGCGCCTTGCGCTGGCGATCGCCGAGACCGCGCAGGCGACGCGTCGGTGCGATCTCCAGTTCGGTCATGATCTCCTGCGCCTTGACCTTGCCGACCTTCGGCAGGGCCTCGAGCAGTGCCGAGACCTTCATCTTGCCCAGGATCTCGTCGTTCTCGGCGTCCTTGAGCACCTGCTTGAGGTCGGTGCCGCCGCGCTTCAGGCGTTCCTTGAGCTCGGCGCGGGCCCGCCGAGCGGCAGCTGCCTTCTCCAACGCGGCAGCGCGCTGCTCGTCTGTCAACTGCGGAAGGGCCACGGGTTCCTCCGTCTTTCGTGTCTTCGATTGGAAAGTCACCAGGTGCCCGAGGGCTCCTGATGGCGGTTTGTCGCCTGCACGACCGTGGCGGTCGCGATGAGCGGTGCCACCGCCGCCGAATGATGCGGCGAAAGCGACCGTACCCACGTGAGCAGGCATTTGCGAGTGCCACCCCTTCGAAATCCAGGAAATCGAGTGTTGTAGCGTCCCTCGCCCCTCGAACCTAGCCGACTGTCCCGACACGCGTTGATCGCAGGCCCCTGACTTCGGCTTTTGTTGAATCGATGCAGGTCAGCGCCCCGTCCGTCCGGCCGTCCGTCAGGCCGCCTCGACGGCACGGCAATTTCAGCCCCTGCCAGCGCTGATACACGTGTGACGCAAGTGAGGACCAGGATTTTTGAGGAATCAGATTCACCGTCGCGCGTGTCGCGCCACCCCGCGCCGTCCACCGCAGCTCCCACGGACACCTCGCGGGCTCAGCCGAACGCTGCCTCGACCTCGTCGCGCGCGGTCTCGAACGCCGAGCGCAGCGCCCCGACGTCCGGCCCGGCCCGCAGCACACCGCGACTGCTGGCGGGCAACACCCACTGCGTGTCGGCGCCCGCGAACACCTCGGGAAGGTCGGCGGCCGTCGCGCCCTGTGCACCGAGCCCGGGCGCGAGGATGGGCCCGTCGAGTGCGGAGAGGTCGAGACCGTGCGCGCGCGTCGCACCGACGACGAGTCCGACCGTCGCGGTGGCGTCGGCATTCTCGGTCGCGGCGGCATCCACGATGCTCTGGCCCACGCCTCGCCCGCCCGTGTCGGCGAGTTGGATCTCCGCGCCCTCGGGGTTCGAGGTCCGCGCGAGCACGAACACTGCCCGATCCCCCTCCCGCGCCGCGGTGATCGCCGGCGAGAGCGATCCGAATCCGAGATAGGGCGACACGGTGACCGCGTCGGCGCACAGAGCCGAGGAGTCGTCGAGCCAGGCCGACGCGTACGCGGCCATCGTGGAGCCGATGTCGCCCCGTTTCGCGTCCGCGAGAACGAGCGCTCCGGACTCCTGGCAGCCGCGGATCACCCGTTCCAGCACACCGAACCCGGATGCCCCGAACACCTCGAAGAACGCCACCTGCGGCTTGATCACCGCGGCGACGGGCGCCAGCGCCTCGACGCAGATCTGCGCGAACCGCGACAGCCCGTCCGACGACATCGGGAGGCCCCACTGCTCGAGCAGCTCGGGGTGCGGGTCGATACCGGCGCAGAGTCGGCCGCGCGCGGAGACCGCGCCTCGGAATCGGGGTGCGAATCCGTGGGCGGGGCTACCGGTCATCCCCGGTTCACCAGTACCGCGTGGCGCCGCTGCAACGACTGCACGTCCATCTGACCGTTCATGGCCGCCTCGATCCCCTGTACGGCCGCGCTGGCGCCCTGCACAGTGGTGATGCACGGGATGTTCACCGACACCGCGGCGCTGCGGATCTCGTAGCCGTCGACACGCGGGCCCGAGTTGCCATACGGAGTGTTGATCACCATGGCGACCTCGCCGGCCCGGATGATGTCGACGATCGTCGGTTCCCCGTCACCGGCCTCGAAATGCTTGCGGACGGTACGACATTCGATCCCGTTGCGCCGCAGCACATCTGCGGTTCCCTCGGTCGCCAGGATCTCGAATCCCAGGTCGTCGAGGTGTTTCACCGGGAAGATCAGCGCGCGCTTGTCCTTGTTGGCGACGGACACGAAGACCGCGCCCGACGTCGGCAACGACCCGTATGCGGCGGTCTGCGACTTGGCGAAGGCGCGGCCGAAGTCGGCGTCGATCCCCATCACCTCGCCGGTCGACTTCATCTCCGGGCTGAGCAGGGAATCCACCCCGCTCCCGTCCTCACGGCGGAAGCGGTTGAACGGCAGCACCGCCTCCTTCACCGAGATCGGTGCGTGCGTCGGTGATTCACCGCCGTCGCCCGTGGCCTCGAGCAGGCCCTGATTGCGCAGCTCGGCGATCGATTCGCCGAGCATCAGGCGTGCACACGCCTTGGCCAGGGATACCGCGGTCGCCTTCGACACGAACGGCACCGTGCGGCTGGCACGCGGATTGGCCTCCAAAACATAGAGCACGTCGTCCTTGAGCGCGTACTGCACGTTGAGCAGCCCACGGACCCCGATGCCCTTCGCCAGGGCCTCGGTCGAGGCCCGCACCATGGCGAGATCGGAGCGTCCGAGAGTCACCGGCGGGAGCGCACACGCGGAGTCACCGGAGTGGATGCCCGCCTCCTCGATGTGTTCCATCACGCCGCCGATGTAGACCTCGTTGCCGTCGCACAGTGCATCGACGTCGATCTCCACCGCATCCTCGAGGAACCGGTCGACCAGCACCGGATGGTCGGCCGTCAACTCGGTGGCACGCGAGATGTAGTTCTCCAGGGACTGCTCGTCGTAGACGATCTCCATCCCGCGGCCACCGAGCACATACGAGGGCCGGACCAGTACCGGGTAGCCGATACGCGCCGCGGTGTCGCGGGCCTCGGCGAAGCTCGTCGCGGTGCCGAACGCGGGCGCCGGCAGCCCGGCGGCGGTGAGGACCTTGCCGAACTCGCCACGATCCTCGGCGAGGTCGATGGCCTCCGGGCTCGTCCCGACGATCGGGACGCCGGCGGCGGCGAGGCGATGTGCGAGGCCCAGCGGGGTCTGCCCGCCGAGCTGCACGATCACGCCGGCCACGGTCCCTGATTCCGATTCGGCTCGGTAGACCTCGAGGACGTCCTCGAAGGTCAGCGGCTCGAAGTAGAGTCGGTCGGCCGTGTCGTAGTCGGTGGACACCGTCTCCGGATTGCAGTTGACCATCACCGTCTCGTAGCCGGCCTCCGACAACGTGAGGGCGGCATGGACGCACGAGTAGTCGAACTCGATGCCCTGGCCGATCCGGTTGGGCCCCGATCCGAGAATCAGCACCTTGGGACGATCCGGTTGCGGCGCAACCTCACTGGTGGCCGCCGGATCGAGTTCATAGGTCGAGTAGTGATATGGCGTCTTGGCCTCGAACTCCGCGGCACAGGTGTCCACGGTCTTGTAGACCGGATGGATTCCCGCCCCGAGCCGGAACTCGCGCACCGCGGCCTCGTCGGCGAAATCGTCACGCAGCGCAGCGATCTGCCGGTCGGAGAAGCCGGCGCTCTTCGCCTCGCGCAACAACGCCTCGTCGAGGGAGTCCGCGTCGCGGATCGCGGAACCGAGCGCGGCGATCCCGCCGATCTCGGCCAGGAACCACGGGTCGATGGCGGTCGCCTCGTACAGTTGCTCGATCGACGCACCGGCTTCGAAGGCGAGCATCAACCCGTAGAGGCGGCCGTCCTTGGGCACCCTCAGCGACTCGAGCAGGCCGTCGAGGTCGATGCTCGCCGGATCCGGCCGGTTCGGTTCGGTCCAGAAGCCCGCGGCCTTGGTCTCCAGCGAGCGCATCACCTTGCCGAGCGCCTCGGCGAAGCTGCGGCCCAGGCTCATCGCCTCGCCCACCGACTTCATGGTGGTGGTCAGTGTGTCGTCGGCGCCGGGGAACTTCTCGAAGGCGAAGCGCGGCGCCTTGACGACGACATAGTCGAGCGTCGGCTCGAAGCAGGCAGGCGTCTCCTTCGTGATGTCGTTGACGATCTCGTCCAGGCTGTACCCGATGGCCAGTTTCGCGGCGATCTTGGCGATCGGGAAGCCGGTCGCCTTGGACGCCAGTGCCGACGAGCGCGACACCCGCGGGTTCATCTCGATGACGACGAGCCGCCCGTCACGCGGATCCTGTGCGAACTGGATGTTGCAGCCGCCGGTGTCGACGCCGACCTCACGCAGGATCGCGATCGAGAGGTCACGCATGATCTGGTACTCGCGGTCGGTCAGGGTCATCGCCGGCGCGACGGTCACCGAGTCGCCGGTGTGCACACCGACCGGATCGAGGTTCTCGATCGAACAGACGACCACCACGTTGTCGCGGTTGTCGCGCATCAGCTCGAGCTCGTATTCCTTCCAGCCGAGGATCGATTCCTCGATGAGCACGTTGGCGGTCGGGGACGCGGCGAGACCTCCGCCGGCGATGCGCTCGAGGTCGGCCTCGTTGTAGGCCATACCGGAACCCAGTCCGCCCATGGTGAACGACGGCCGCACGACGACGGGGTACCCGAGTTCGGCGACGGTGTCGCGGACCTCGTCCATCGTGTGACAGACCGCCGAACGCGCGCTCTCGCCGCCGACCTTGGCGACGATGTCCTTGAACATCTGCCGGTCCTCGCCGCGCTGGATGGCGTCGAAGTCGGCGCCGATCAGCTCGATGTCGTACTTCTCCAGCGACCCACGGTCGTGCAGGGCCACGGCCGTGTTCAGTGCGGTCTGCCCGCCGAGGGTGGCGAGCACGGCGTCGATGGGATGCCCGGCGTCGCGTTCGGCCTCGATCACCTTCTCCACGTACTCCGCGGTGATCGGTTCGATGTAGGTGGCGTCGGCGAACTCCGGGTCGGTCATGATCGTCGCCGGGTTCGAGTTCACCAGACTGACGCGCAGGCCCTCGGCCTTCAACACCCGGCACGCCTGGGTGCCCGAGTAGTCGAACTCGCACGCCTGGCCGATGACGATCGGGCCGGAGCCGATCACGAGGACGTGGGAGATGTCTGTACGGCGCGGCATCAGGCACTCGCTCCTTGTGCTGAGCCACCCTCGAGCCGGGTGACGAACTTGTCGAAGAGGTAGGCGGCGTCGTGCGGGCCGGCCGCGGCCTCGGGGTGGTACTGGACGGAGAACGCTTGTCCGGACAGCAGTTCCACACCCTCGACGACGCCATCGTTGGCGCAGACATGACTGACCCGGGCTCGACCGAAGTCGGTGTCGAACTCCTCGCCGGCCTCCCCCTCGAGCGCGAAGCCGTGGTTCTGCGCGGTGATCGACACCTTGCCGGTGACATGATCGATGACCGGGATGTTGATCCCCCGGTGCCCGAACTTCATCTTGTAGGTGCTGCGACCGAATGCGCGGCCGAGGATCTGGTTGCCGAAGCAGATCCCGAAGAGCGGCACTCCCTCGCCCAGCACGCCCCGGGTCAGCTCGACCATGGCGTCGGCGGTCGCCGGATCGCCCGGGCCGTTGGACAGGAACACCCCGTCCGGTTTCAGGTCGGTGATCGCATCGAGGCCGACAGTGGACGGCAGGACGTGCACCCGGACACCGCGCTGACCGAACATCCGCGGGGTGTTGGTCTTGATGCCGAGGTCGAGGGCGGCGACCGTGAAGCGCGCCTCGCCATACTCGGGTTCGACCACATAGCCGGAATCGGTCGTGACCTCACCGGCGAGGTCGGCCCCCTTCATCTCCGGCTGGCTGCGCACGCGGGCGACCAGCTCGTCGTCGCCGGCCAGTGCCGCCCCGGAGAAGATCCCGGCCCGCATCGACCCGTGGTCGCGCAGTACGCGGACCGCGGTGCGGGTGTCGATCCCGGCGATGCCGACGATCTCCTGGCGGCGCAGCTCGTCCTCCAGCGACGTGGTGGCCCGCCAGTTCGACACGCGCCGAGTGGGATTGCGGATCGCGTAACCGGCAACCCAGATCTTGCCGGAGTCACCGACAGACGAGTCACTGCCGGCGCTACCGGTGCTCTCCCCGTCTTCGGTGTTCCACCCGGTGTTGCCGATCTGCGGTGCGGTGGCGACCACGATCTGACGGTGATAGCTCGGGTCGGTCAGGGTCTCCTGGTACCCGGTCATCGCGGTGCAGAACACCGCCTCACCGAGCGTCTCACCCACCGCCCCGTACGGGAGCCCACGGAAGACCTGTCCGTTCTCCAGCACCAGAACTGCTGTGCTCATTGATCTTTCCCCTGTTCGATGTGCTCGGGTCCCGACCCTGCCCCTTCGGTTTCGGTGTCTCGGGCGTCGGTGTTCCCGGGTTCGGCGACGTCGGTGTGACCGTCGGCGGTGTCGGGGCGCGGGTCCTCGGTCACCCAGCCGGGATAGCTGCTCTTGTCGTCGGCGCGCACGCCGGAATCGATCTCGGTTCCACTCGGTAGCACCCAGCGGATCACCAGCACACCGTCGGCGGTCATCACCTTGCCGGCCAGGCCTCGTTCGGTGCGGATCGCGGTGATCGACGGTCGCGGTATCCAGATGTCGGATGCGCCCTGTCGTTCGATGAGAATGCCTTGCGGATAGGACGAGATCGCGGCGGCGGCCCGGTCACCGAGATCGCCGACGGCGACCCGGTCCTGCCAGCTCGGTGCGATCGTGCTGCCGACGTAGAGCCCGGAGTCCGGTCCGCGTGTGGGGGCCGGCAGGCCATCGGGCACCGCGGGCGGGGTACCGATCAGGTCGGACTGCCGACGGCCCCGGTTGCGCCAGCCACGCATGACCAGAGCGATCAGCCCCAGCCATACCAGCACCACGATCACCACGACGACGACCTCGAACCCGCTCATCGGGCGACCTTGCCGTCGCGGGCGGTCACGACCCCGCGCAGCACCGTCGCCGAGACCGTCGCCGGCATCGTCATCGCCTCGAACGGCGTGTTGGTGGACAGGCTCGCGAGCTCGTCACCATGGACCACCCAGGATGTGTCCGGGTCGACCAGGGTGAGGTTGCCCGGTTCGCCGACGTCGATCGGGCGCCCCTGATCGGTGAGTCCGACGATCTGTGCGGGACGCTCACTCATCACTCGCGCAACCCCACGCCAATCCAGCAGACCGGGGGTGACCATGGTTTCGACGACGATGGCCAGCGCGGTCTGCAGGCCGAGCATGCCCGGGCGTGCCAGGGCGAACTCGCAGGCCTTCTCCTGCGCCGCGTGCGGCGCATGATCGGTTGCGACGCAGTCGATCACACCGTCGGCGAGCGCCTGGCGCAGCGCCATCTTGTCGCGGGACTCACGCAGCGGCGGATTGACCTTGTTCACCGGGTCGTACGTGGCCAACCGCGAATCGTCGAGCAACAGGTGGTGCGGCGTGACCTCGGCGCTGATCGAGATTCCCTGTGCCCGCGCCCACCGCACCAGTTCGACGGTGCCCTCGGTGGAGGCATGGCAGATGTGGACCCGGGTGCCGGCGTCGCGGGCCAGCAATGCGTCGCGGATGACGATCGACTCCTCGGCCGCGCGCGGCCACCCGGTCAGGCCGAGCCGAGAGGCGTTCGGGCCCTCGTGCGCGATCGCTCCCACCGTGAGCCTGGGCTCCTCGGCGTGCTGGGCGATGAGCACGTTCAGGCTCTTCGCATACTCGAGTGCGCGGCGCATCAGCAGCGGGTCGTCGACGCACTTGCCGTCGTCGCTGAACATGCGGACCCCGGCGGCGCCCGCGGCCATCATGCCCATCTCGGCGAGCTGAGTGCCCTTGAGCCCGACCGTGACCGCTCCGACCGGGTAGACGTCGACGAGGCCGACGTCACGTCCGGTGCGCCACACGTTGTCGGTGACCGTGGAGTTGTCGGCCACGGGATCGGTGTTGGCCATCGCGAACACCGCCGTGTACCCACCGAGCGCGGCGGCCGCCGACCCGGTGCGGATGGTCTCGGTGTCCTCGCGCCCCGGCTCGCGAAGGTGAGTGTGCAGATCCACGAACCCGGGCAACAGGATCGCGCCGCCACCATCGATGCGGTCCACCCCGTCGGGAGCGGTCAGGCCGGGCCCGATCTCGCTGATCTGTCCGTCGCTGACGAGGACATCGACCCGATCGCCATCACCGTACGGCCGGACGTCGGCGATCAGGACCGAACCGGTTGTCGGAGCACTCACCTTGCCATCTCCACTCACTGAGCTCCTGTGTTGTCTGTGCCGACGAGGAGGCGGAACAGCACCGCCATCCGTACATGCACACCGTTACGGACCTGTTCGAGAACGGTCGCCCGCGGCGAATCGGCCACCGAGTACCCGATCTCCATGCCGCGCAACATCGGACCGGGATGCAAGATCACCGCGTTGTCGGCGAGCAGCGCCATCCGCCGGTCGTTGAGTCCGTATCGGACCGAGTACTCGCGGGCACTCGGGAAGAATCCGCCGTTCATCCGCTCCGCCTGGACACGCAGCATCATCACCGCGTCGACCGCCGGTAGTTCGGCATCCAGATCGTGGGAGACGACGACCGGCCACTCCTCGACCCCGACGGGCAACAGTGTCTGCGGCGACACCAGCACCACCTCGGCACCCAGCGTCGAGAGCAGATGCGCGTTGGACCGCGCCACGCGTGAGTGCAGGATGTCGCCGACGATGGCGATCCGCCGGCCCTGCAGACCGCCGAGTCGCTGCCGGAGTGTCAGGGCGTCGAGGAGCGCTTGGGTCGGATGTTCGTGGGTACCGTCACCGGCATTGATCACGTTGGGTCCGGTGGACGAGTCCCCGTCGCCGGACGTCCAGGCAGCGATCTGGTGAGCCGCCCCGGATGCGGGATGCCGCACGATCAGCGCGTCGGCGCCGGCAGCGTGCAGGGTCTTGACGGTGTCCCGCAATGACTCGCCCTTGCCGGCAGAGCTGCTCGACGCGCTGACGTTGATGACGTCGGCGCTCATCCATTTCCCGGCGACCTCGAAGGAGACCCGGGTTCGGGTGGAGTTCTCGTAGAACACGGTCATGACCGTGCGGCCCCGCAGGGTGGGCAGCTTGCGCACCTCGCGTCCGGTGAGGGCCTGTTCGAAACGTTCCGCCTCGTCGAGGAGTTCGGTTGCCTCATCGGCCGACAGATCCTGGGTGGACAGCAGGTGGCGCATCACCGGCCGCCCCCTGTCTCCGGTGCCGACTGGGCGGGCGCGGGACTCAGCACCACCTCGTCGACCCCGTCATGCTCCTGGAGATGCACCGAGACCGACTCGTCCCGCGAGGTCGGGATGTTCTTGCCGACGTAGTCGGCGCGCAGCGGGAGTTCGCGATGTCCGCGATCGACCAGGACCGCCAGCTGGACGGCGGCCGGGCGACCGAGGTCACGCAGCGCATCCAGGGCGGCCCGGACCGTGCGACCGGAGAACAGGACGTCGTCGACCAGGATCACCACGGCATTGTCGACACCCCCGGTCGGGACCACGGTGCGCTCCAGCGGACGGTGTGGCTTCGCGCGCAGGTCGTCGCGGTAGAGGGTGATGTCGAGGTATCCGACGGGCACCTCTGTTCCCGCGAAATCGTTGATCTTCGCCGCCAGACGGGAAGCGAGATACGTGCCGCGGGTAGGGATTCCGATGATGACCACGCGGGGGGCGCCGGGCGCGTCGAGTGCCGTCTTCTCGATGACCTCGTGTGCGACCCGCGCGATGGTCCGGGAGACGTCGGAATCGTCGAGGAGCACCCGGCCCGTGGGTCGGGAACCATCGGTTGGCTGGGCACCATCTGATGACATGGCCATGCCGACCTCCTTCTCCGCCTCGCCGGACGGATCGTTAAAGGATGTCTGTCGCGAAAGACTCTACACGTCGCATCGTCGACGACCGAGCCGGTGAGCAGTGGCGTTCGTCAATGCGGCCGGTTCAGTCACGCCCGGCCGCACGCACCTGCGGCGCGAGCTCCGCGATCTTCGCCAGGACCCCGTTGACGAACGCCGGCGAGTCATCGGTGGAGAGCTCTTTCGCCAACTCCACCGCCTCGTCGACGATCACGACGGGGTCGACGTCGAGGGAGTTGAACAACTCCCAGGTGGCCAGGCGAAGGATCGCCCGGTCGACTGCGGGAAGCCGCTCGAGGGTCCAGCCACGAAGGTGCGAGGAGACCACGGCGTCGATCTGCGGGAGATCGGCGCCGAGGCCCTCGATGACGGTCGCGGTGTAGTCGTGGATGGTGCCGACGCTCTCGTCGTCACGGACATACTCACGACGCTCGCTCACCAGCTGCGTCGGGCTGACGTTCTTGGCCTCCGCCTCGAACAGCAGATCGACCGCACGGCGGCGGGCCTTGTGTCGGGTACCGGGTTGCTTCACGGGATGCGAATCAGGCGTTGACGCGACCGAGATAGCTGCCGTCGCGCGAGTCGACCTTCAGCTTGTCACCGGTGTTGATGAACAGCGGAACCTGGATCTCCGCACCGGTCTCCATCGTCGCCGGCTTGGTGCCGCCGGTGGAACGATCGCCCTGCAGGCCCGGGTCGGTCTGCTCCACGAGCAGCTCGACAGTGACCGGGAGTTCCACGAACAGCGGGTTGCCCTCGTGCATCGACACCTGCACCGTCATGTTCTCCAGCAGGAACCGGGCGCCGTCACCCATGGTGGCCGGCGGGATCGAGATCTGCTCGAAGTCCTGGGCGTCCATGAACACGAAGTCGGTGCCGTCGTTGTACAGGTAGGTCATGTCGCGACGGTCGACGGTTGCGGTCTCCACCTTGACGCCGGCGTTGAACGTCTTGTCGACGATCTTCCCGGACATCACGTTCTTGATCTTGGTGCGTACGAAGGCCGGGCCCTTGCCGGGCTTGACGTGCTGGAACTCCTGGATCTGCCAGAGCTGGTCGTCCATGCGCAGCACGAGGCCGTTCTTGAAATCGGCGGTGGTCGCCATGTGTTCTCTTCCTCTTGTTCGTCGGTCGTGTCGGTGTGGCCCGGTCCGTCTCGTGTCGGCGGTCGTGGGCCGTGCGCCCGTGCCGAGACGTCAGATGACGGTGAATGCCTTGTCGGTGGCGGTCAGCAGTTCCGGCGTGTCGTCCGTGACGACGAGTGTGTCCTCGATCCTGACGCCACCTCGCCCGGGGAGGTAGACGCCGGGTTCCACGGTCACCGCTGCGCCGCAAGGCAGTGTACCCGTCGCAAGTGCACCGATTCCCGGCGCTTCGTGGATTTGCAGTCCGACGCCGTGACCGAGGCCGTGGACGTAGTGGTCGGCGTGACCTGCATCGGCGATCACCGAGCGGGCGGCCGCGTCGACCTCGCGCAACTGTGCTCCCGGGTGCAGCGCGGCTCGGCCGGCCGCCTGGGCCACCGCGACCAGGTCGTAGATCTCGCGTTGCCAGTCAGCCGCTCGGCCCAGGACATAGGTCCGCGTCATGTCCGAGTGATAACCGCCGACCACCGATCCGAAGTCGATCTTCACGAAATCGCCGTCGGCCAGGACTGCGTCGGTCGGTCGGTGATGCGGAATGGCCGAGTTCGGCCCCGCAGCAACGATCGTCTCGAACGCGATCCCATCCGCGCCGAGCGCGAACATCTCCCACTCCAGTGCTCGCGCGACCTCACGCTCGGTCGCGCCGGGTCGGATCACGCCACGGTCGATGATCGTCGCCAGTGCCCGATCGCCGACTTCGCAGGCCCGACGCAGCAGTTCGATCTCGGCGTCGTCCTTGATCTCGCGGAGCCCCTGGACCAATCCGGTGACACCGACCAACTCGGCGTGTGAGCCGTCCGCCGCGTCGGACACACGCGTCAGGAGCGCGTGGTGCTCGGCCACCGTGACGGCATCTGCCTCGAAACCGATGGCGGCCGCACCCCCATCCGACGCGAAGATGACTAGCTCGGCGAGGCAGTTGCGGGCGATCACCGGTTCGAGGTCACCGGCCTGCTCGGCCACCTGGGTGAGGTAGCGACCGTCCGTACAGATGCGGTCGGCGGAGGGATCGGACGCCGAGATCGACACCGCTCCGTTGGAGCCGGTGAATCCGCTCAGATAGCGCACATTGACGAGATCGCTGACCACGAAGGACTCGGTTGGTGGGTCGGACTCGGCGAGCCGTGCGCGCAGCCGGTCGCGGCGCGCGCGATGATCACTGGTCATCCCGTCGGCAGACATCCCTCCAAGTTAGTCCAGGACGGCGAGCGCCCGAGTAGCCGCAGGACATCGTCGAGCGGCGATCCTCCGCATGCCGGCAACTGCGGCCCGAATGCAGCGCCGGGTCGCGTCCGCGCCGCGCCGTCGGGCACCAGGCGCGCGATGTCGAGGGCCGCCCGCGCGAGATCATCGTCCGCGTCGAACGGCCGTCCGATGGTCCGGGCGATATCCCAACCGTGGACGAAGTAATCGAGGAAGTGGAACGCAACGGCCCGTCCGCCCGGGATCGGCTGGTCACCACCGATCTCGGGCAGCACGAACGCCCGATCGCTCACGTCGGCCTCGGCAAAGGCCACGAGGAGCTCGGCCGCGGCGGCTCGATAGTCCCCGACCGGATCGGGCGATCCGGTCGGGGACTGCCAGGCTGCGCGATCGGCACCGCGTCCGCGCGCGGCGGCGGCGAAACCACGGTGCTGCGCCGTCATGTGCCCCAGCAGGGCACGCAGATCCCATCCCGCGCACGGCGTCGCGCGACACAGATCGGCCGTCCTGATGCCGGCGACCAGCTCGACGGTGTGATCGACCGCTCGTCGATTGTTGTCCACAATAGTATTCATTCACATATCGTATGTGCCCGCATACGATATGTCGATATGTATCTTTTGACCCATGCCGACCGAGTACACCGATCAGCGACCGGACCTCGCCGAGATGGTCGTGCCACTCGGTCGCGCGCTGACCCGCCTCGAGGTTCCGGTTCTCGAGACACACGGACTGAGCATGTGGGGCTATGTGGTGCTGCGCAACCTCGAAACCGAACCGACGCGGTCGCAGGCGGCGCTCGCGGCGGCGATCGGTGCCGACAAATCACGGCTGATACCGGTGCTCGACCGCTTGCAGGACGACGGACTCATCGAGCGGATCCCGGACCCGGACGATCGGCGTGTCCGCCTGCTCTCGATCACCGATCGGGGTTGTTCGGTGCGCGACACGGCCCGACGGGACATCCGCGCGAGCGAGGAGCGACTTCTGGGTCGATTTCCCGACGCGGACCGGGCCGGGTTCCTGAGAACCCTGCAAGCACTCTCGCTGATCGCATCGGCCTCGCCGGACGGCATCGACGACTGAGCTCACCACCGGATATCCCGGTGGGTGGGGATGTGTTTTCGAACACGTTCTACATTGCGTACCCTGTCGGCTATGTCTTCGTGGTTGCCGCGCGGTCTGGTCATGACCGCCGTACACGTCCTCGCTCGCGTCCTGCTCGGAGTGGCCGTCGTCAACGCACCTCTGCACACCACCGTCTGGAAGACGATCGCCATCGGCGCGGTCGTCCTCATCGCCCTCATCTGGGGCGGGATCGACGGCATGGCGGACGCGCGGGCCAATCCCGATCCGGACGACTACGACGACCTCACCGTGCGCTGGCTACAAGCGGGCCTGCTCGCCGGTGTGCTGGCCGGGATCATCTGCTGGGTGCTCGGGCGATTCTTCTTCGCGGGAATCGGCGAGTCCGGGCTGTTCATCGAGATCGTCGCCGGTGGCTCGTTCACCGCGCTGCTGATCTTTGCGCCCGCCTTCGTCGGCGCCGCGATCGGCCGCTGGCTGATCCGCCGTGACCAGCGCAAGGGCCAGAACGACGAGGACGACTGGTCGGTGCATCCCGATCGGGACGGCGAACACGTGCCGAGCTGACACCGCCCCCCGGAATACACCGAACGCCCGCGACAACGAGTCGGCGGGCGTTCGGTGTGTGAATACGTACGTCAGAGGAGCACGGCGGCCGACGTCGCGTCGCCCCCGATCGCCGAGTATGCGGCGGCGATGAGGCCGGGGTCGGGACCCTCGAGTCGACCGGGCTTGGCCAGACCGTCGAGGACGACAAATCGCAGCACGCCGGATCTGTTCTTCTTGTCCCCGGACATGGTCTCCAGCAGGTCCGGCAGCGCGTCGGCGTCGTAGGTCGTCGGCAGCCCCACCATCTCCAGCACGGTCCGGTGGCGGTCGGCGGTGGCGTCGTCGAGGCGGCCGGCCAGGCGTGCCAACTCCGCTGCGAAGACCAGCCCCACCGACACCGCCGCACCGTGGCGCCACTTGTAACGCTCACGTCGTTCGATGGCGTGGCCCAGCGTGTGGCCGTAGTTCAGGATCTCGCGCAGCGAGGATTCCTTCAGGTCGGCCGACACCACGTCGGCCTTCACCTGTACCGACCTCCGGATGAGTTCCGGCAGCACGGTGCCGGCGGTGTCGACCGCCGCCTGGGGGTCGGCCTCGATGATGTCGAGGATGACGGGGTCGGCGATGAACCCGGTCTTGATCACCTCGGCCAGTCCGGCGACGACCTCGTTGTGCGGCACGGTCTCCAGCGTCGCGGTGTCGATCAGGACGGCATCGGGTTCGTGGAACGAGCCGACGAGGTTCTTGCCGGCGTCGGTGTTGATGCCGGTCTTCCCGCCGACCGCCGCGTCGACCATGGCCAGCAGCGTCGTCGGGATGTGGATGACCCCGATGCCCCGCATCCAGGTCGCCGCCACGAACCCGGCGAGGTCGGTCGCGGCTCCCCCACCCAGGCTGATCACCTTGTCGTTGCGCTTCAGCCCGATCCGGCCGAACACGTCCCAGCAGAACGCGGCCACCGACAGGTCCTTGCCGGCCTCGGCGTCCGGGATCTCCACCCGATGGGCGTCGAAACCCTTGTCGGCGAGGAATTCCCGGATCTGCTCCGCGGTCTGCGCCAAGGTCGGCTGGTAGAGGATCGCGATCCGATCCGCCCCGGTTGCCGCCACGGCCACGTCGTCGAGCAGTCCCCGACCGATGATCACGTCGTAGGGTGCTCCGGCATTCACCGTGATCGCTACCGGCTCGGTCATGTGGTCGATGCCCTTTCTGGTATGCGGGTGCGGGCGAGGACGGCGATGATCGCATCGGCGACCTCGCCGGGGTCGCCGGCCGCGGCGTCCACGGCGAATGTGGCCGTGCTCGCATAGGTCTCGTGTCGTTCGGCGAGCAGATCGCCGTAGCGCTGATGTGGGTCCTCACCGGCGATCAGCGGGCGGTCACTGTCACGGACGCGGGCGAAACCGTCGTCGGCGGAGATCTCCAGATAGACCACGCGGTGACCGGTCAGCCCCTCGGCGACCGCGGGAGTCATCACCGCACCACCGCCGAGCGCGACGACGCCACCGTGTGAACTCAGGACGTCGAGGACCACGTCCCGCTCGATCTCGCGGAAGCGCTCGGGTCCGTCGGTGGTGAAGATCTCCGGGATCGGACGGCCGGTGGTACGTACGACCTCGGCGTCGGTGTCGACGAAGTCGACCCCGAGACGTTCGGCCAGGATGCGGCCGACGGTCGACTTGCCTGCCCCCATGAAGCCGATGAGGACGGCCACCGGCCGCCGATCGGTTCTCGGAACGGTCATGAGCGCGGCGGCCGGAGTTCGATGGCCTTCAGGTATCCGGCGAGATTGCCGGCCGTCTCGGCGACCGAATCGCCGCCGAACTTGTCGAGCGCGGCCTGCGCGAGGACCAGCGCGACCATGGCCTCGGCGACCACACCGGCGGCGGGCACCGCGCACACGTCGGAACGCTGATGGATCGCGACGGCCTCGTCGCCGGTGGACATGTCGACGGTGGACAACGCGCGCGGCACGGTCGAGATCGGCTTCATCGCGGCCCGTACACGCACGTCCTCACCGTTGGTCATACCACCTTCGAGACCGCCGGCGCGGTTGGTCGACCGCGCGATGCCGTCCGGCCCGGGCACCATCTCGTCGTGCGCCTGACTGCCGCGACGCCGCGCGGTCGTGAAACCATCGCCGACCTCGACACCCTTGATCGCCTGGATGCCCATCAGCGCGCCGGCCAGGCGAGCGTCGAGGCGGGTCTCCCCGCTGACGTGGGAGCCGAGCCCCACCGGAACACCGGTGGCGACGACCTCGACGACGCCACCGAGAGTGTCACCGTCCTTCTTGGCGGCCTCGATCTCTGCGATCATCTGCTGCTCGGACTCCGCCGAGAACGCACGGACGGGGCTCTCGTCGATCGCGGGCAGGTCGGAGAACCGCGGTGCCGGACCGTCGTAGGGTTCGCTCGCGCCGATCGAGATGACGTGCGAGAGCACCTCGATCCCGAACACCTGACGAAGGAAGTTCCGTGCGACCGTTCCGGCGGCGACGCGCGCCGCCGTCTCCCGTGCACTGGCGCGTTCGAGCACCGGCCGTGCGTCGTCGAATCCGTACTTGAGCATCCCGGAGTAATCGGCATGGCCGGGCCGCGGGCGGGTGAGCGCCGCGTTGCGAGCACTGCCCTCGAGTTCGGCCGGATCGACCGGATCGGCCGCCATCACCGTTTCCCATTTGGGCCACTCGGTGTTCCCGATCTCGACCGCGACCGGACCGCCCATCGTGCGGCCGTGCCGCAGACCGCCGACGACGGTGATCTTGTCCGCCTCGAACTTCATCCGCGCACCACGGCCATAGCCGAGCCGACGGCGCGCGAGTTGTTCGGCGATGTCGGACGAGGTGATCTCCACTCCGGCCACCATCCCCTCGACGATGGCGACCAGGGCCGGGCCATGAGACTCTCCGGCGGTTATCCAGCGCAACACAGTGCTCAATTGTTCCATGTGCCGCCCGGGACCCCACCACCGCCTGCGCACGGCGGTGAGGTCACACGTCACGCGCGAATCGCAGTGGTGACCGGCTCGGGCCACCCGATGGCGTGCACCGCGGCCTGCGCCGTTTTCGGCGGACCCGCATGCGCGCTGATGGGTTCACGGTGCGGCACTGGGCGGTATCGCGTGTTGCCACTGCCGTCTCAGCGACTGCCTCAGCGACGCCGGACTGTCGCCGAACCAGCGCTGACACGATCGGGACAGCACGCTTTGCTCGGCGTAGCCCAGTTCCCGGGCCAGGTGGCTCAGTGCGATGTCGGTATCACGCAAGTAGCGCACGGTCATCTCGCGCCGCACGTCATCGACAAGCGCGTTGAAGGTCGTCCCTTCGGAGACGAGTCGACGTCGCAACGTATTCGGATGCAAACGAAACTGCTCGGCGACGATCGGGACCGTGGCCGAACCCGTCGGCAGCAGTTGCCGGACGAGCTCACGTATCGACGACGACATCGTCGGCCGGTGCCGGTCGATGACGGTGTCGAGGTACTCCAGCACGACGCGATGAGCCATGTCGTCGCGTACCAGCGGCCGCTGCAGCTCGGAGGCCAGCACGGTCATCCCGGCTCGCTGCGCGGAGAACTTCGGTGTGCAGGAGAAGTACTGCCGGTACTCCTCCGGCGAGACCAGTGGGGTGTGCGGAATGTGCACCGTCGTCGGTGCATATCCGGACCCGAGCAGGAATCGCAACACCCGCAGCATCACACCCAGCCCCAGTTCGAATGTCTGCGGACATGCGGGCGGATGGGGAATCAGGATCTTGAACTCCAGAAACGATGTCTCGTCGCCCGGGTCGATCACCACCGAATTCGACGGGCTGTACGTGCCCAGATAGCTCTCGAAGATATCGATCGCCCCGGCCACGGACTTCGCCGTTCGGGCGGCGACACCGACCGGCCCGAACATCTCGATGCCCTGACGCTCGGCGAGCCGACGGCCGAAGTCGAGTGTCTGCGTCGCCCTGGCCGCCGATTCGATTGCGTCGATGTGCGCCAAATAGGTGATGAATGCGTCGAAATTGCCGACATCAGCCAACCGAATGCCTGCGGATGTGAGCAGCGCATCGGGGTCGCCGCCCAACTCGGCCACCACTTCCGGATAACCGCGCATCGACGTGCCCCTGATCACAGACATGCTCTCTACTGTCAAAAACATGGGCTCTGCTGTCAATACTCCCCTATCTCGGAGCGCGCAAACTCACTTCACTGACATCGATTGGTGACAGATCACAGTCTGAACAGAAAGTGATAGTTGGTCATGACAGAGAAGAACCGTAGGTGGCTGCTCGCCAGGCGCCCCTCGGGAATCGTGGGCCCCGAGGATTTCGATCTGGAGGTCGAGCCCGTGCCATCGATCGCCCAGGGTCAGTTCCTCGTTCGCAACCGCTGGCTGAGTTGCGACCCCGCCCAGCGCACCTACATGGAGTTCGACAGCTACATCCCGGCGGTCGAGATCGGCGAGATGATGGTCGGCGCGTCGGTCGGCGAGGTCGTCGAGTCCCGCCACCCCGACTTCCAGGTGGGTGACGTGGTGTCCGGCGCTTTCGGCTGGCAGGACTACGCGGTCAGCGACGGGTCGCCGTTCGCCGGCCTCATCCCTCCGGTAACCGTCCCGGCGGGCGTCGACGCGCCGACTGCACTGTCGCTGTTCGGCATCACCGGGCTCACCGCGTACATCGGCCTCCAAGACGTGGCGGAGATCAAGGCCGGCGACACCGTGGTGGTCTCGGGTGCGGCCGGAGCGGTCGGATCGGTCGCCTGCCAGATCGCCAGGATCAAGGGCGCCCGGGTCGTGGGCATCGCGGGCGGACCCCGCAAGTGCGCGCTGCTGCGCGACGAACTCAACCTCGACGATGCGATCGACTACAAGAACGAGGACGTCGACGCCCGGCTCGGTGCGACGTGCCCGGACGGCATCGACGTCATCTTCGACAACGTCGGCGGAGAGATCCTCGATGCGGCGCTCGCACACATCGCGGTCGGCGCCCGGGTCGCGCTCTGTGGGTCGGTCTCCGGCTACAGCGAGTCCCAGGGACTGGTCCCGGTGCGCAACGTCTTCAACCTCACCCTGCAGCGCGCCACCATGCGCGGCTTCCTGGTCTTCGACCACCTCGATCGGGCGGAGGCGGCGATCGGTGATCTCGCGACCTGGGCCGCCGAAGGAAAGATCAACAACCAGATCGACATCGTCGAGGGTCTCGAGAATGCGCCCAGTGCGCTGCGACGCCTCTTCACCGGCGAGAACGTCGGCAAGCAGCTCGTCAAGATCACCGACAACTGATCCGCAACCGACCGAAAACCTACTCCCCCAACACGACAAGGAACTCTCATGGGAATGCTCAACGACAAGAAGGCCATCATCACCGGCGGCGCCAACGGCATCGGCGAACAGACCGTACGGCTGTTCCTCGAACACGGCGCCAGCGTCGTGATCGCCGACATGAACGCCGATCGCGGCAAGCAGCTGGCCGACGAGCTGGGCCCCAAGGCCACATTCTGCGAGGTCGATCTCGCCGAGGCCGAGCAGATCGGACCGATGATCGAACAGGCCGTCGGATTCCTCGGCGGCCTGGACATCCTGGTCAACAACGCCGGCTACGGCATCTACGGCCGCACCCACCTCATCGATCCGGCCGACTGGCACAAGATCATCGACGTCGACCTCAACGCCGTGTTCCATACGTGCCGTCACGCACTGCCCCACCTGATGAAGCAGGGTGGCAGCATCATCAACACCGCCTCGGTGTCGGGCACCCGCGCGGACTACGGGTTCAACGCCTACGCGGCGGCCAAGGGCGGCGTGATCAACTACACCCGCAACCTGGCCCTGGACTACGCGCTCGACAACATCCGCGTCAACTGCATCTCCCCCGGTCTGATCGAGACGCAGCTGACCGGCCCGTTGCGCGGGCATCCGGACGCGTTCCAGAGCTACATGGACAACATCCCGATGTCTCGTGTGGGAGTGCCGATGGAGATCGCCAAGGTCATGCTGTTCCTGGCCTCGGACCTGGCGTCCTACGTGACCGGTCAGGAGATCGCGGTGGATGGCGGCGTGACCGCCTGGAACGGCCAGCCCCGCTTCACCAAGCACTTCGGGGACGTCGTCATCGCAGGGTGAGTCCCGCGATCAGCGCGTGAGCGGCGGGTCCGGTTCATCTCGTCCGGACCTGCCGTCGCTGAATGGCCATGACACTGCCGGCGGGCGCCGTCTCTGGACACCGCGACCATGCGGTGGCCATCAGGCCACGAGAGCATCTGCTGTTCATGCGACGAACGTGAGCACGCAGACGGTCGCGGCGATCAGCGCCGGAGCGTGCGGTTGGGCGTCGACCCGTCGGGCGACAACGTGTGCAGCGAGACCGAACAGCGCAGCGACGAGCACCGCGATCAGGCCGGTCGCGACGTCGGCGAGCAGGCCACCGAGCACGAAAGCCAATTTCACATCGCCACCACCGCAGAGGCCGGCGAGCGCGGCAACGGCATACGGCGCCGCGGTCAGGACGGCCGCGAGGCCGACCGTCGGCTCGACCGGGGTGTAGGCGAGTGTCGCCGCGATCCCGGGCCAGAGCGATGACGTCGGGATGCGACGGGTCCGCAGGTCGGCGACGGTGATCCGGGACAGCCACAGCAGCATGATCCACAGGCACATGCGTCGAGCGTGCCCCACGAGGAGCGCGGCGCCGAGATTTCTTCCACAGGCTGGATCCGACTTGCGCCCGGAATCAGCGAGCGTCGAGCGCCGCCGCCATCGCCGCACGCGGGGCGGGTCGTCCGGTGAACTGTTCCACCTGGCTGAACGCCTGGTGCAGCAACATCACGAGCCCGCCGACGACCTTCCCGCCCGCGGCAGCGACCGCACCGGCCAGCGGTGTCGGCCACGGGTGATAGATCACGTCGACCAGCCGCGGGGCCCCGGCGAGCACGGACACCAGCGAGCTCGCGCCGTCGGCGGGCACGGTCGAGATCACCACCCCGCTGCTGCGCGCACGCTCGGCGAGCGTGTCGTCGGCGTCAAACCCCAGCACGGAGGTCGTCATGCCGAGCCGCTGCGCCAGTTCGACGACCGGCTCTGCGCGTGCCGCATCCCGAGCGACGATGGCGAGGTCGGTGAATTCCTTCTCGGCGAGCGCCGCAACGGACGGCAACGCGGTGCCGCCGTTCCCGATCAGTGTCGCGGTGGCGTTCACCGCGGCATCGGCGCCGACCTCGGCGAGCGCACCGGTCATTCCGTCGATGTCGGTGCAATCGGCCCGCCACCCGTCCGCGGTGCGCACCAAGGTGTTCGCGGAGCCCACGAGTTCGGCGCGGGCGGTTCGCTCATCGGCGTAGGCCAACGCCGCCAGCTTGGCCGGCATCGTGACCGACAGACCCACGAATTCAGCGGCGAGACCGGAGACCAGATCGGGCAATTGTTCTGCCGTGCAATCGATCCGATCATAGGTCCAGTCGGTCAGACCGAGTGCGCGATACGCTGCCAGATGAAGGTCCGGTGAGCGCGAGTGCCCGACCGGGGAGCCGAGGACGGCGGCGCGTCGTGCGGTGTCACCCACGTCGGTCAGCCGCACCCGGTGCTCAACAGCTTGTTCTCGCATGCTTTCTCACGGTTCTGCTTGTGCTGGTCGAAGGTGGCGGCGAAGAGGGTGGTGCCCTCGCGGTCGATGGTCACGAAGTACAGCCAGTCGCCCTCGGCCGGATGCTCCACCGCCTCGAGCGCACGCTCGCCCACGGCGCCGATCGGAGTGACCGGCAAGCCCTGGATCCGGTAGGTGTTCCAATCGTTGTCGGCCTTGTAGGCGTCGCCGTACACGTCGATGTTGGTGACCGTGGCGGTGTAATTAGCGGTGGAATCCATCTCCAGCCGTTGACCTTTGGCGAGTCTGTTGAGGATGACCCGGGCCACCTTCGCGTAGTCGGTGGGGTTGGCCACCTCCCGTTCGACCAGCGAGGCGGCGACGAGCGTCTCGTACGGGCTGAGCCCGGAGTCGCGTTGCTCGAGCAGCCCCCATTGTTCGAAGCGGGCCGCGCTGGCCACGATCAGATCGTGCAGGATCTGCGTCGCCGAGTGCGTCGGGTCGATCGTCTCCCAGGTTCCCGGAGCGATCAGGCCTTCGATGCGCCGGTGATCGCCCGTCAACTTCTCCACGGTCGGCCGCGCCCAGTCGGGTACACCCAGCGCTTCCGGCGATGAGTCGGCGGCCGCCTTTTCGAGGGCCGGGACGTCGGCCCCGATTCGCTGCCCGTTGACGGTGACGGCGGTCGCGTCGGCGATCATCTGGAAGATGCCCGGTGTCGTCTTGCCGTCGACGCCGTTCTTGTTGTCGAGTTGCAGACCCTCGGGCACCACCATGCGGCCGACCCGGTGCTCGGTGCCGTCGGTCATCATCTCCACCGCGGTGGCCGCGGGGATCTCGGTCCGCAGTTTGTAGAAGCCGCCCGACATCGCCTGGCCGTCGGCCGCGTCGACGAAGGCCAGCGCGCTGCCGACGACGTCGTCGCGCTCGAGAATCCTGCCGAAATCCATGAGGGTCGAATCCTGCGGGATGTCGACGATGACATCGCCGGTTCCCGCGGCGTCGGTGTAGTCCTTGTGGTTCTCGAACACGCCGAGCGAACGGAGACCGACGAATCCGACGCCGGCCACCAGAGCCAGCATGCAGGCCAACACCACGGCGAGCACGATGCGGCGCCGTGTACGCCGTCGCGACGCGGGCCGCTGCTCCCCCGGCACGGTCACCGGCTTGCGTCTCTTCGTGCGACGTCGGCGCGAGGGGCGCTCGTCCACGGTGTCGTCGTCGAGGTCGGCGGCGACGAAGTCATCGTCCACATCGACCACCGGGGCGGTTGCGGTGTCCGCTACCTCGGCCCGCGCCCCGGCACGGGACCTGTGCGGCACGGCACTGCGCAGCGGGTCGGCGTATTCACCGGATCGAAGAGTCAGCGACTGGTCACGGTCATCGACATACTCCTGCGGCGGGGGCGCCGCAGGTATGCGCCGGGGCATGACCCGCTCCGGTCGACTCGGTGGCGACGTGACGTCCGGCGATGGTGCATGCGGTGGGGCCTGGCGCCGGCCGGCCGGCCGGCCGGGCGGTGCCGGCCACGAATCCGTGGACCCGCCGCGGGGCGAGGTGGGTGTCCGCGCCTCGGGCGCGGCGGGCGGCGGGACGGCCGGGTGCGGCCCCGTCGGCGGGCCGTCCGCTCCGGCTTCCCGGCGCCGACGGTGGCGTGTCGACGGTTTGCCGTCGGCGGGCTGCGTGAAGTACCGCAACCGGTCCAGATCCAGCTGTTCGGTCGGCTGATCGGAGATGTCGTGTCGCCGCGGTCGATGGCGTTCGTCGGTCACCGAGCGGTTCCTCCCAGGTTCCCGCGAGATTCGGTCTTGCGACATGCTCGGTTCGCGATCACGAATTGCGCTGTGCTGATTGGCCGTACGCATGCAGAAGTCATCGTCGCGTATCCAGCCACCCCTGCAGGATAGCGACCGCAGCCGCCTGATCAATCACGGCGCGCGAGGATTTCGCTTTCACCCCACTTGCCCGAAGGGCTTGGGTCGCGGTGACCGTGGTCAGCCGCTCGTCGTGATATTCGACACCCACCGGCCGAATCCGTTCGGCGAGTTGCTCACCGAAGTCGCGGGCCAGTACGGCCGCAGCACCGTTCTCGTTCCGCAGGGTCTTGGGCAGACCGACCACCACACCCACGGCCTCGTACTCCTCGACGAGCGCCGCGATGCGTTGGATGTCGCCGTCGCCGCGCGGTGTGCGCGCCACGGTCTCGACAGGTGTCGCCAGAATGCCGTCGGGGTCACACACCGCGACCCCGATCCGTACCGATCCGACATCGACGCCCAATCGACGCCCACGCGTCAGGGTCATCGGTCCCGGACGAGTTCACGAATCCGGGTCATCGCCGCGTCGACACCGGCCGCGTCCGTACCCGAACCCTGTGCGAGATCAGGCTTTCCACCTCCGCGTCCGCCGATCAGCGGCGCGATCTCCTTGACGATGTCACCCGCCTTGATACCGCTCTTCCGGGCGCCCTCGGTGGTCGCAACGACGAAGGGCACCTTGGTCCCGTCTCCGTTGGCGGACGAGGAGAACACCGCGATCACCGCGGCACGGTCGGCGACCCGGCCACGCAGGTCGGTCGCGAGCGAGCGTAGACCGTTGCCGTCGAGTCCGTCCGGCAATCGGCCCCCGACGACGAGGGTGTCGGCCACGATCACGGCGCCGTCGATGAGTCCACCCGCAGCGGCCCGGGCCGATTCCTCACGCAGGCGCTCGATCTCCTTCTCGGCGTCGCGCAGCCGGGTCACCAACTGTTCGACACGGCCCGGGACCTCGTCGGACGGCACCTTGAACGAGGATGCGAGACCGGCCAGCAGCGCACGCTCCTTCGACAGGTAGCGGAAGGAATCCATCCCGACATAGGCCTCGACGCGGCGGACACCGGAACCCACCGACGACTCGCCGATCAGCGTCACGGGACCGATCTGGGCCGAGGACCCGACATGTGTGCCACCGCACAATTCCATCGAGAACGGTCCGCCGATCTCGACGACGCGCACCACGTCGCCGTAGTTCTCACCGAACAACGCGATGGCACCCATCGACTTCGCCTCGGTCAGGCCGGTCTCGAATGTGTTCACCGGATAGTTCGACTCCACCGCCGCATTGCTGATCTCCTCGATCTCGCGGCGTTGGCTCTCCGACAGCGGCTTGCCCGAGTGGAAGTCGAAACGCAGGTAGCCCGGCCGGTTCAACGACCCCGCCTGGGTTGCGGTGGGACCGAGTACCTCACGCAGAGCGGCATGGACCATATGGGTTCCCGAGTGCCCCTGTGTCGCCCCGTGGCGCCAGGTCTGATCGACCGCGGCGATGACTTCGTCGCCCTCGGCGACCTCGCCCTCGTCCACGACCACCTTGTGCAGCCACACCTTCTTGCCCGCCTTCTGCACGTCGGTGACGCGCAGGCGGACGCCGTTGCCGGTGGTGATCGTGCCGATGTCGGCCATCTGACCACCGGATTCGGCATACAGCGGGGTGCGGTCGAGCACCACGACGAGCTCCTGGCCCGCGGTGGCGGCCGGCACCCGGGTGCCGTCGGCGATCAGACCCAACACGCGCGCCTCGGAGACCAACTCGTCGAAGCCGGTGAACGTCGTCGGGCTGTCGTCGATGAACTCGCGGTACGCCGACATATCGGCGTGGCCGGCCTTGCGGGCGGTCGCGTCGGCCTTCGCCCGCTGCTTCTGCTCGGCCATCAACGCGGTGAAGCCCTCCTGGTCGACCGCGAGACCGGCTTCGGCGGCCATCTCGAGCGTGAGATCGATCGGGAAGCCGTATGTGTCGTGCAGGGTGAATGCGTCGTCGCCGCTCAGGGTGGACCGCTGGGCCGCCTTGGTGGAGGCCGCGGCGTCGGCGAACAGCTTCGATCCGGCCGCCAGTGTCTTGCTGAACGAGGCCTCCTCGGCCACGGCCACGTCGATGATGTGATCGCGCTGTTCGGCGAGGTTCGGGTACGACGGCGACATGGTGTCGACGACAAGACTGATGAAATCGTCCATGGTGGGCTGATCCGCGGCCTTGGCGGCGACCCCGCTTGCTTCGCTCCCGGCGGTCAGGAGGCGCACCGACCGGACGACTCGCCGCAGCAGCCGACGCAGTACATAACCGCGACCATCATTGCCCGGCAGCACACCGTCACCGATGAGCAGCGCCGAGGTGCGGGCGTGGTCGGCGATCACGCGGAACCGGACGTCGTCCTCGTGGTTGCCTGCCCCGTAGGCGCGTCCGGTCAGGCGTGCGGCGAGGTCGATGATCGGCTTGAGCAGGTCGGTCTCGTAGACGTTGTCGACGCCCTGCAGGATGCAGGCGACCCGCTCGATGCCCATGCCGGTGTCGATGTTCTTCTTGGGCAGCGGTCCGAGGATCTCGTAGTTGTCCTTGCCCCCGCCGGGTCCGCGGACGTTCTGCATGAACACGAGATTCCAGATCTCGATGTAGCGGTCCTCGTCGGCTTCCGGCCCGCCTTCCTGTCCGTAGGCCGGCCCACGGTCGTAGAAGATCTCCGAACACGGGCCACACGGCCCGGGCACACCCATCGACCAGTAGTTGTCCTTCAGACCACGCCGCTGGATGCGTTCGGCGGGCACCCCGATCTCATCGCGCCAGATCGCCTCGGCCTCGTCGTCGTCGAGGTAGACCGTCGGCCACAGTTTCTCCGGGTCGATGCCGTAGCCGCCCTCGGCGACGCTGTTGGTGAGCAACGTCCACGCGAAGTTGATGGCCTCGCGTTTGAAGTAGTCGCCGAAGGAGAAGTTGCCGGCCATCTGGAAGAACGTGTTGTGCCGGGTCGTGATGCCGACCTCGTCGATGTCGAGGGTGCGCACGCACTTCTGCACGCTCGTCGCGCGGTCGAACGGCGGGGTCTGTTCACCGAGGAAGTAAGGCTTGAACGGCACCATGCCGGCGTTGACGAACAGCAGGTTCGGGTCGTCCAGGATGAGTGAGGCGCTGGGCACCTCGGTATGTCCTGCCTTGATGAAGTGATCCAGGAATCGCTGCCGGATCTCATGCGTCTGCACTGGGTTGTCGTCCTCGGTCGGGGTCAGTCGGTTCGTGTGGTATCGGATGGGTCGCCGGGCGGGCGCGGGCCCGGTCGCGGAGTTGTCCGCAACGCCGACGAACTGCGACATACCAGCCTACCGCCATGCGGCGCGTCACCCCGATGACGGTGGACCGACCACCGACACCAGACGCGGCTTCTCCTGGCTTTCGGTGCCCGGTATGCGGTGTGGACCAGCGCGGAGTGCCTCAACGCCTCCTCGCCACGGCGCGACGCACGATCGAGCGCAACTTTCCCAGCCGCGCACTGATCTCACGTTCGAAGCCGTGATCGGTCGGCTGGTAGTAGTCGACGCCGACCAGGTCATCCGGCGCATACTGCTGCGCCACGACCCCGTCCGGGTCGTCGTGCGGATAGCGGTAGCCGATACCGCTGCCGAGCCCTTTCGCGCCGGCGTAATGGCTGTCGCGCAGATGGGCGGGTACCGCACCGGAGCGGCCGGCCTCGACATCGGCGAGCGCGGCGCCGATCGCCGAGACCACCCCCGCCGACTTGGGGGCGGTGGCGAGGTGGATCGTCGCCTGGGTGAGGGCCAGTTTCGCCTCGGGCATCCCGACGAGGGCGACGACCTGCGCCGCGGCGACCGCGGTCTGCAACGCCATCGGGTCGGCCATGCCGATGTCCTCGCTGGCGTGGATCATCAGGCGCCGGGCGATGAAGCGCGGGTCCTCGCCGGCTGCGATCATCCGCGCCAGGTAGTGCAGTGCGGCGTCGACGTCGGAGCCGCGGATGGACTTGATGAAGGCGCTGGTGACGTCATAGTGCTGATCGCCGGCGCGGTCGTACCGGACGGCGGCCCGGTCGATCGCCGCCTCGACGTCGGCGACGTCGAGGACCCGCCGGAACGTGCCCGAGGTGGGGTCCGCGGCTCGTCCGTCCGCACTCGCATCCCCGTCGTCGGACTGCTCGTCCCGTGTTGCCGCGTCCGCGCTGGCCTCCAGTGCGGTCAGCGCGCGGCGGGCATCGCCCGCGGCAACGGCGACCAGATGATCCAGCGCATCCTCGCTGACCTCGACCTGCCCGTCGAGACCGCGCGGGTCGGTGATGGCCCGACGGAGCACCTCCCGGATGTCGTCACCGGACAGCGAGCGGAGTTGCAGCACCAACGACCGCGACAACAGCGGCGAGACCACCGAGAACGACGGGTTCTCCGTGGTGGCCGCGACCAGCAGGACGATGCGGTTCTCCACCGCGTCCAGCAGGGCGTCCTGCTGGGTCTTGGAGAACCGATGCACCTCGTCGATGAACAGCACTGTCTGTTGACCGTCGATGAGCCGCCGTCGGGCGACGTCGATCACGGCGCGCACTTCCTTGACGCCCGCCGAGAGGGCGGACAACGCCTCGAATCGGCCGCCGGTGGCCTGTGAGATCAGCGATGCCATGGTGGTCTTGCCGGTGCCGGGTGGTCCGTACAGCATCACCGACGCCGCGCCCGACCCGTTGATCAGCCTGCGGAGCGGCGAACCGGTCCCCAGCAGATGCCCCTGCCCCACGATCTCGTCGAGCGATCGGGGGCGCATGCGGACCGCGAGCGGCGCATTCGCGGCGACCGGCCCGGCGAACGGTGTCCCGGCACGCAGGCCTCCGGCACTCTCCGGTGAGCCTGCATTCGGCGGGTCGAAGAGCCCATCCATGGCGGCGGCGTCAGCGCAGCCAGGTGCGCTGCAGCGCGGCCCCGAGCTGCGTGGCGAACTCCGCGATGCCGGACTCCCCGGAACGGACGGCGGCCGTCGCCAGGTCCGTCCATCGCGCCACGACCACGCGGGGGTCGTTGGTGTGCAGCGCCCAGTCGTGGGTGTATCCGGCGGGGCTGACCTGGGGTATCGCCACTATGACGACCCCGTCGTGCACCGGCAGCATCCAGACGGTGGACAGCCACGTCCACAACAGTCGGGCATTCGTGATCTTGCGCGCACATTCCCGGTCGTGACCGAGGGAGGGCCAGATCGGCGTGACCTCCGACCGCCACGCGTCGACCATCGAGATCTCGAGCTCGGCACGATGGGCGGCGTTGGACGGCGACAGCTGTGCGCCGCAGGTCACCAGTGCGTAGGCGATGTCGAGCGTGGCATCCCGGAAGCCGCCCCATTCGTAGTCCATGAACTGGACGCCGTCATCGTTGATGAGGATGTTCTCCGGGCCGACGTCGGACGGGCTGAACGCACGGTGGTCACCGGCGGCGACGAGCTCACACGCCGACTGCATCCGTTCCAACACCTCGGTGGGGAGCTCGACGCCCAGTCGGTCCAGGTGCGACGGTGCGTCGCTGACGGCGCGGGCCGCCGACTCGCCGAGGATGTCGGAGCTCTCGAGACCGGACGCATGGCGGCGCAGGATGGCCAGGAAGTCGCCCTCCCCGCCGACCGTGGCGGCGTGCATACGCCCCAGCGCCTGCCCCCAGGCGCTGACCGCGTGCGACGCCTCGACCGCGTCCGTGCCCGACAGCAGCGAGTTCATCGTGCGACCGTGTCCGAGGTCGGTGAGGACGAGCAGACGCACGTCCGGGTCGGATGCGATCAACTGGGGACCCGGCCGGGACTCGTTGGGCAACGCGGTGGCGTATTTGTAGGACGCCAACTCACGGTGGAAAGCGCGCGGATCCTCGTCGGCGGGCAGCGCCTTGATCACCAAGGTGCGATCCATCGACAGAGGGTTGGCCATCACCCGCGCCCGCACCACCACGGTGCGGCCGCTGCCACCGAGGTCTTCCGGGTCGGCGAGGGTGACGGAGGAACCGGCTCGATGCGAGAGCACCGACTCGGCCGCGCGCACCACACTGGCAATGCGACTCTCAGTGATAACCGTCATGTCGACAACCAACCTACCCAATCCGAGAACGACGCGTCACTACCCTTCACCCATCTGCAACACAGTTGCCACCGACAAACTGTCACTTCACCAGATCCTGTCTCGCACAACACCGATCGTTCCGCGGAGCGGCGCCTCCGGCGGTGTCATCTGTTCGGAGGACGACCGAGCGGGTATCCGTGACCTGGGGCCCACCGATCCGCCATCCGGTCTGTGAGATCAGTCCACGGCCGCCCGGGGTGTGTCCTCCGACCCGCCCGCCGCCTCGACGGCCGCGTCGAGGACATCGATCGGACTGACGTCGACCGCGACGTCGATACGACTCTTCTTCGATTCCGTGTAGATCACCCCGCGCAGCGGCGGAACGTCGTCGTAGTCGCGACCCCAGGCCACCGTGACGTGGCGTTCGTCGACGAGCTTGTCGTTGGTGGGGTCGAACGCCACCCAGTGATCCCCCGGCAACCACACCGCCGCCCACGCGTGGCTGGCGTCGGCGCCGAAGATGCGTTCCCGGCCCGGCGGCGGGTCCGTCGCGAGATACCCGGATTCGTAGCGTGCGGCGAGTCCCACCGACCGCAGACAGGCGATCGCGACGCGGGCGAAGTCCTGGCAGACACCCATCCGCCGCTCGAGGACCGTGTCCACCCGGGTGCTGATGGCGGTCGAGCCGGATTTGTAGGTGAAGTCGCGGAAGATCCTGCTGGTGAGGTCGGTGACCGCCTCGATCGTCGGTCGTCCGGGCGTGAAGACCTGCTGCGCGTAGTCGACCACCGCCGGGGTGATCTCGGGCGGATAGAGGTCGAGGGCGAACTCCGTCACACCCGCACCGGCGTGACCGACCACCGCCGGGCGTGCCAGCTCCCACGGGCCGAGCGCGGCCGGCGACAGCAGGACACCGGCGTCGGGCGGATCGACCTCGACGACGGACGTCCCGGTGACCACGAGTTCGTCGTGATCGGTCCGGACGTGAAAGTAACAATCGGTGTTGCCGTAGACATCCACGCCGGTGGACCAGTCGTCTGGTTCCGGCTCGATGCGGACATCGGCCTCGAGGACGCGCTGACCGGGCAGTTCTCGCGGGATGAGATAGCACCGGCCGTAGGACGACGAGACGACATCGTCGTAGGTGTAGCAGGTGCGGTGCAGCACACGGTATCGCCGGGTGCGGTCGGAACCCGGGGTGGGAACGGGACTGCTCACGGCGCGTCGACACCTCCCCCGCCCCAGATCGGCTGGGCCTGTACCGGCGAGGCGAATCTCGTACGGTCCAGCACCTCGGACAGCTCCCGTGCGCCGGCACCCAGTGCCGTCATCAGTTCGTCGAGCTCGCCACGGCGCCCGTCGGCATCCACGGCGGCGAGATCGTCGGGGTCGGACCGTCGGAGCTCGGCGATCATCTCCTCGACGATCCGCTCCGCGCTTGCCGAACGGAGTGCATCGGGAAGGTCGGCAAGGTCATCGTGCATGCGGGTCAGCTGATAGGTCATCGCGCGCGGGTTGGACTCGTCGAAGAACAACAACTCTCCGACCGCCTCGAGCTGGTAGAGACCCCGGTTTCGTCTGCGGTAGATCACCGACGACTCGTTGGCCACGAGATAGGACTCGAGCAGCGCCTGCTCGACCTCCCGATCACGGTGGTTGGTGAACAGCGCACGGGTCAGATCCGCGAGCGTCACCGCGCGCTCGATCCGACGGCCGATGTCCATGAAACGCCAGCCTGCGTCATGCACCATCGACTCGGCCTGCAGACCGGCGAGCGCCAGCACCCCGTGCAGCACCTCGTCCTGCGCGTGGCCCAGTTCGGAGCCCAGGTCGAGTGCGTCGTCGGGCACTTCGAGGCGACCGTCACGGCCGGCGCGCACATGGGCGCTGAGCTGTTCGATCGCCCGCTCCACCGGCGCGAGAACCATCCAGGTGCTGGTCGACATCTGATCCCGAACCGCGCGCGCCGTCGACACCAGCCGGTCCACCGAGTGCGCGATGGTCCCGGGCACCGCGCGCGCCACGGTGAGATCGGTGAGCTTGATGATGGCCTCGGCGACCCGATCCGGCGCGGTCGGCTGATCATCGTGCTCGGCGGTCAGGTGGGCGGTGTCGAGGTAGGCGGCGGTCCCGGTGACGATCGCCGCGGCGTGCAGCACCTGTGGGACCGCCGCGCTGCCGCTCATCCACGGCCGGTACTGGACCTCCTGGTACCGCTCACGCGCCACCTTCGCCAACCGGGTGGTCGCGTCGGTGCGCTCGCCGTAACGGCCGAACCAGAACAGATCCGCCAGGACGCGCGGACTGGCGGCGGCGGCGACGTCGGAGTACTCGGTGACCCGGGCCGGCCGGCCGGCACCGCGCGAGGTCGGCGCCTCCGCCACATCCGCCTTGGTGACGGACTTGCGGGAGACATGTCCGCCGACGTCGGCGCTGGTCACCCAGACGTCCTTGGCGGCCACCGAACGCTGCGCGGACCCGGCGACACCATCGGCGAGCACGGCACCCAACCCGCCGGGCATCACTGCGTAGGTGGGGCCCTGGGCGACGCTGAACGCCCTGATCCCGACCGGAGCGGCGCGCACGAGCCCGCTCCCCGACCCCGCGAACCGCCCGGCGGTCATCGTCGGCGCCACCGAGTAGGGGCGCAACTCTCGTGCGACCCACTGCCATCGTTGCGTCTCGATCCGGGCCGCCAGCTCGGTACGGGAGGCGGCGGTCATCATCGGTCCCAGCAGTTCCTCCCCGGTGCGGAAATTGGTGAGCACGAAGGAGTCAAGGTCGGCGACGATCTTGCCGCGCTGCAGGTTGTCCCCTGCCCACAGCGTCGGCACCGACGGCATCGCGAGCTCCTCGTCGAGCAGCACCGGAGCCAGTTTCGCCAGCACGGTGTGCAGGGCCGGGTTCTCCAGCACTCCGCTGCCCAACGTGTTCACCACGGTGACTGTGCCCCGTGAGATGGCCTCCACGAGTCCGGCGACGCCGAGGCGCGAGTCGGTGCGTAGATCGAGCGGATCCGCGAACTCCGCGTCCACACGTCGCAACAGGACGTCGACCCGCTTGAACTTGCCCAGCGAGCGCATGTACACGACACCGTCCCGCACGGTGAGATCGCTGCCCTCGACAAGCGGCAGGCCCAGCACCGACGCCAGGTGGGCCTGGTCGAACGCCGTCTCGGACATGCTCCCGGGACTGAGCACCGCGACGGTCGGGTCGTCGACCCCCGGCGGGGCGTAGTCGAAGAGGGCCAGCCGGATGGTGCCGACGAAGTTCGTCACCGACCGCGGCGCGCAGGCCTGGAAGAGTTGTGGGAACGTCCGGGACAGCAGCTTGCGGTCGACGATCGCGAACCCGATCCCGGAAGGCGCCTGGGTACGGTCGGCGAACACCTCGAACCTGCCATCGGGAGCGCGTCCGAGGTCGAGCGCGTGCAGGAACAGGGCGTGCGGACCGGGGACCTCGAGCCGCGCGGCCTTGCGGATGTAACCGGGGTGGCCGAAGACCATCTCCGGCGGGATGAGTCCGGACCGGACGGTCTTCTGATCCCGATACAGGTCGCGCATGAGCAGATCGAACAGGGTCGATCGCTGGATGACGGCCTTCTCGACGTCCGACCACTCGACCCCGTCGACGATGAGGGGTACCGGGTCGATCTGCCAGTCACGGGCGACGGTCTGCACCCCGTCGAATTCGTTGTAGACGACGCCCTCGTCGCCCACCGCGGTGGCCAGACGGGCCGCTGCCGCCTGCAGGCGGGCGTCACCACGCAGCGCGTAGCCGTCCACGAGCTCTTTCCACGCGGTGCGGGTGCGTCCGGCGGGATCGACCATCTCGTCGAACGGGGCGGGCGTGGCGCTCAGCGGCGCCGGACGGGCGTCGATCCGGGTCACATCGAACAGCGCGGAACCGTCGGGACGGTATCGATCGAACACCCCGGGCAACGTGTTGCCCGACGAAACAGTCACCGGAGAACTGTACGTGCCCGACGCAGATCGAGGATTGCCGGGACCCCGGAATCGGTCGCGATCCGCGCGTGACGCTCGCGCAGCAGTCCCACGTCGACGACACCGCTGGTGTGCCCGGTTGCCTCGAACCGGCCGTTGCGCCGAGACTCCGCCTCGACGGCATTGACCGGTGGGCGGTCGTAGGCCCGGCCACCGGGGTGCACCACGTGATAGGTCGCACCGCCCACCGACCGCTCCGACACCGTGTCCACCAGGTCGAACGTCAACGGCGTGTCGACACTGATCGTCGGGTGCAGGGCACTCGGCGGCTGCCATGCGCGGAACCGGATGCCGGCGACCCGCTCTCCGGTACGCCCGGTCGGCCGAAGCGGAATCGGGAAACCGTTGCAGGTGAGCATGAACCGGTCGTCCTCACCGCCGAGGACCCGGACCTGGACGCGCTCGATGGACGAGTCGACGTAACGCGCGGTGCCCATCCCGGTGGACTCCTCCCCGAGGGTGTTCCAGGGCTCGATCGCACCGCGCAACTCGACCTCGTGGTCGCGGATCTGCACCGTCCCCAGCCGGGGGAAGCGGAACTCGGTGAACGGGTCCAGCCATGCCGTGTCGAACGGGTAGCCCGCCTCTCGGAGTTCCTCGGCGACCGCGGCGATGTCGGCGATGATGTAGTGCGGCAACAGGTATTTACCGTGCAGATCCGCGCCGTGCCGGATCAGTCGGCCCCGGTAGGGGTTCTCCCAGAACCACGCCACGAGCGAACGCACGAGCAGCGACTGCACCATCGCCATCCGGTGGTGCGGCGGCATCTCGAAGGCACGCAGCTCCAGCAGACCGAGCCGGCCACGCGGCGAATCCGGGCTGTAGAGCTTGTCGATGCAGAACTCGGCCCGGTGGGTGTTGCCGGTGATGTCGGTGAGCAGATGCCGCAGCGCTCGGTCGGTGACCCACGGGTTCGGCGGCGCATCGATCGCGCTCGCACCGCCCGCCTTCACCGCGAGTCGATCGATCTCGGCGAAGGCGATCTCCAGCTCGTACAACGACGACTCGCGCCCCTCGTCGACACGGGGGGCCTGCGACGTGGTGCCGACGAACCGTCCGGAGAACAGGTATGACAACGCCGGATGCCGTTGCCAGTACGTCAGCATCGAGACCAGCAGGTCGGGGCGTCGCAACATCGGTGAATCCGCCGGGGTGGATCCGCCGAGAGTGATGTGGTTACCGCCGCCGGTGCCGCCGTGGCTGCCGTCGAGGTCGAACGTCTCGGTTCCCAGGCGCGACCGGCGGGCATGGTCATACAGGGACTCGAGCAGCTCGGACTGTTCGGCGAAACTGTCGGTGGGCTGGATGTTGACCTCGATGACACCGGGATCCGGCGTGACGGTCAGCGTGATGAGGCGCCCGTCCGCCGGCGCGCCGTATCCCTCGATCACCACCGGGGTGTCGATGTCGGCCGCCGCGTCCTCGACCATCTCGACGATCGCCAGGTACTCCTCGAGCGACGCGGTGGGCGGCAGGAACACATACAGCACGCCGCCCCGCATCTCGGCGACCACAGCGGACCGCGGCACGAACGCGCTCGGGTCCATCTCCTTGACCGTCCAGCCGAGTGCCTCTGCCGGATCGTCGGGCAGCGGGCCCGGACGGGCCGACGGGTCGACCTCGAACATCGTCGGTGCGGGCCCCCAGGACAGCGAGTTCAACGGCAGCCTGAGGCCGGCGGGCGATGTGCCGGGGGTGAGCACCAGCCGGCCGCGGCGGGTCGTCCAGCGCGCGCTCTGCCAAGCGGTCTCGTCCTCGGACCGGCTCAGCGGCAGCACGTACGCGGTCGGCGCGCTGACCGCTTCGTCGAGCTTCTCCAGCAATGCCCGACGGGCCGGGGTGGAGTCCTCCGGCGGTGTGAGGTCCTCGTCGGCGTCGGCCGCCTCGACCGCGGCCTCGGCGAGTTGGGCGGCGACGTAGGTGCGCAGCGTCGGGTCGTCGCCGGGGTCGCCGGGCGGCAGCGCCGCCAGGTCTCGCATCCGCAGCAGCGGGTCCTCGAAGGCCGGCATGACCTGGGACAGCGGAAGCCTCAGGCGGGTCGCGAATGCGGCGAGCAGTTTCTCGGCCGTCCCCGATGATCCGCGGGTCCCTGGTTTCGGGCCGCTCGACTCGACGTCGATGCTCGCCTGTGCCTCCGCGCGGGTGGACCACGGGTCGGCCAGGAGTTCGGGACGTCGCCAGATGGGCAGTCCGTCGGCACGCCACATCAGCGCGATCTGCCAGCGCGGCAGCGGTTCACCCGGGTACCACTTGCCCTGACTGCGCTGCACCAATCCGGTCGGTGCGTAGGCCTCCTTGAGGCGGGCCGCGAGGTCCGATGCCAACTCCCGCTTGTGCGGGCCGTCGGCGGCCGTTGTCCACTCCGGGTCGGTCTGGTTGTCGATCGAGACGAACGTCGGCTCCCCACCCATGGTGAGCCGGACGTCGTTCTCCTTCATCTTCGCGTCGACGGCGGCGCCCAACTCCTGCACGCGCTCCCACTGCGACGGCGTGTACGGCAGCGTCACCCGCGGGTCCTCGTGGAAGCGGGACACGGTGTTGGAGAAGTCCAGCGTGGCGTGGCAGGGCCCGGTCGCGCCGGTGATCGGGGCGGCACCGCCCGGGCTCGGCGTCGCCGCGAGCGGGATGTGGCCCTCGCCCGCGAACAGACCCGACGTCGGGTCCATCCCCACCCAGCCCGCGCCGGGCAGATAGACCTCGGTCCACGCGTGCAGGTCGGTGAAGTCGGCGTCCGGGCCCGACGGTCCGTCGAGCGACTTGATGTCGGAGGTCAGCTGGACCAGGTAGCCGGACACGAAGCGTGCGGCCAGGCCGAGTTCACGCAGGACCGCCACCAGGAGCCAGGCCGAGTCACGACAGGAACCGATCCCGCTGGCCAGCGTGTACTCGGGCGTCTGTACACCCGCCTCGAGGCGGACCGTGTAGCCGACCGCCTTCTGCACCGCCTGATTCAGGGACACCAGGAAATCGATGATCCGCACCTTGCCGCCGGGCTTGTGTTCGGCCGCGAATTCGGCGATCGACGGATGCACCGGCGAACCGGCGAACTCCCCCTCGGTCACCCCCACCGGCCGCAGGAAGATCTCCAGGTCGGTGCTCAGTTCCTCGGGGTAGTCGAAACCGTAGTTCTCCGCCCAGTCCTCGATGAAGAAGTCGAACGGGTTGATCGCCGTCAGGTCGGCCACCAGACTGACCGTGATCGACAGCGACGTGGACGGCTCGGGGAACACCAGACGGGCCATGTAGTTGCTGAACGCGTCCTGCTGCCAGTTCAGGAAGTGTTCCGCCGGTTCGATTTTCAGCGAGTAGGCCTCGATGGGCGTGCGCGAGTGCGGCGCCGGCCGCAGACGTACCACGTGGGGGAAGATCTTTGCCGGGCGATCGAACGCGTAACTCGTACGATGCTCGAGGGCCACCTTGATCGTCATGTCAGAAATCTCATCACAGATACCGATCCGATGCCGGATATGCGGGAGGTATCACGCCCATCCGTTGTGTGATCCGCCGCGCGGGAAGCGCCCCGGGAAAGCGTCCCCGTCAGAACCGCGATCGACATGGTGTTCGCGGCGCTGCTGCGAGGGGCACTTCTCCGGGGTGCATTTCCGGGGTGCATTTCCGGCCTGTCGGAAGCGGGGGCCTCCGGGACCGGTGAGCCGGGACGGTCAGGCGCTGCCGTCGGCACGTTCGGCCGCGTTCTCGGCAGGCTGATGACGCGAGACCGGCTTGGCATCGATGCCCGATTCCTTGCGCTGCTGCGGGGTGATCGCCGCGGGCGCATCGGTGAGCGGGTCGACACCGCCGCCGGACTTCGGGAACGCGATCACCTCACGGATCGAGTTCTCGCCGGCGAGCAGCGCGGTGATGCGGTCCCAGCCGAACGCGATCCCGCCGTGCGGCGGTGCGCCGTAGGCGAAGGCGTCGAGCAGGAAGCCGAACTTCTCCTGCGCCTCCTCGTGGCTGATGCCCATGATCTCGAATACGCGCTCCTGCACGTCGCGGCGATGGATACGGATCGATCCGCCACCGATCTCGTTTCCGTTGCACACGATGTCGTAGGCGTAGGCCAGCGCCGAACCGGGATCGGACTCCAACTGGTCGACGGATTCGGGTTTGGGTGCGGTGAACGCGTGATGGACCGCGGTCCACGCGCCGGAGCCGACGGCGACGTCACCGGAGGCGGTCGCCTCGTCGGCCGGTTCGAACAAGGGGGCGTCGACCACCCAGGTGAAAGCCCACTCCCCGTCGTTGATGAGGCCGAGCCGCTCGGCGATCTCACCACGTGCCGCACCGAGCAGCGCCCGCGACGACTTCACCGCACCGGCACCGAAGAACACACAGTCGCCCGGGCTCGCCCCCACATGTGCGACGAGTCCGGCACGCTCGGCATCGGACAGGTTCTTGGCCACGGGGCCGCCGAGTTCGCCGTCCTCACCGACCAACACATAGGCCAGGCCCTTGGCGCCGCGTTGTTTGGCCCACTCCTGCCAGGCGTCGAGCTGTCGACGCGGCTGCGATGCACCACCCGGCATGACGACGGCACCGACGTAGGGCGCCTGGAACACCCGGAACGGGGTGTCGGCGAAGTACTCGGTGCATTCGACGAGCTCGATACCGAAACGGAGATCGGGTTTGTCGGTGCCGAATCGGCGCATCGCGTCGGCATAGGTGATCCGTGGGATGGGCGTGGTGATCTCGACGTCGATCAGCTTCCACAACGCGGCGAGCACCTCTTCGGCCAGCGCGATGACGTCGTCCTGGTCGACGAAGCTCATCTCGAGGTCGAGCTGGGTGAACTCCGGCTGGCGGTCGGCCCGGAAGTCCTCGTCGCGGTAGCAGCGCGCGATCTGGTAGTAACGCTCCATCCCGGCGACCATCAGCAGCTGCTTGAACAGCTGGGGGCTTTGCGGCAGCGCGTAGAACGTGCCGGGCTGCAGTCGAGCGGGCACCAGGAAGTCACGGGCTCCTTCCGGGGTCGACCGGGTCAGGGTCGGCGTCTCGATCTCGACGAAGTCGTGATCGGCGAGCACACCGCGCGCAGCTGCATTCACCTGCGAGCGCAGCCGTAGCGCCCGGGCCGGACCCTCGCGACGCAGATCGAGGTACCGGTAGTGCAGGCGGGCCTCTTCGCCGGGAGCATCGTCGAGCTGGAACGGCAACGGCGCGGCCGCATTGAGCACCTCGAGTTTCGCGGCGTTGATCTCGATCTCACCGGAGCCCAGGTTCGGGTTCTCGCTGCCCTCGGGCCGCACCTCGACCACCCCGGTGACCGCGACGCAGAACTCGGCGCGCAGCCGGTGCGCCGCCTCGGCGACCGCCTCGTCGCGGAAGACCACCTGGACCAGACCCGAGCTGTCGCGCAGGTCGATGAAGATCACGCCCCCGTGATCACGGCGACGTGCGACCCAACCGGCGACGGTGACGGTCTGCGAGGCGTCGGCGCGGCGAAGCGAACCGGCGAGATGGGTGCGGAGCACTCAGAGTCCTTCCAGAGCTGATACGTGGTGAATCTCGCCAATCCTACTTTCGTGACCACCGACGACCTGCACCCGGCCGTCTCCGACGCCGAGGGGGCACACGGGTTGTGACGCGGGGCACCGCCGCGCGAACCGGGGCAGCCGACAGCGACGACGAATATGCTCGACCGTGCCGACCTCCGGTCACCCGCACCGGTCTGGCGGATGGTGTGTGATCGGCGAGCAAGGAGACCGAGATGACCTTTCAGGGCGGCGGCCCCCTCGACACGGGCAATGTCTCGGGTGGAGGTGGCGGCGGGATGGGCCGCATCGCGCTCGGCGGCGGCGCCGGGCTCATCGTCACCATCGTCGCGCTGTTCTTCGGGATCGATCCCGGCTCGTTGACCGGCGGCTCGACCTACGGCAACGACACCGTGAACAGCCAGGGTGCGGCCGAGCTGAACGACCACATCCGGTCGTGCACCATCGAGAAGGCCAACACCGACGCCATCTGCCGGATCGTCGCGACGACCAACAGCCTCGACGACGTCTGGTCGGATCTCATGCCGCGCTACACGCCCCCGAACACGAAGATCTTCGCCGGATCGGTGAACACCGGGTGCGGGCCGGCGACGTCGGCAACCGGACCTTTCTACTGCCCCACCGATCAGACGGCCTACTTCGACCCGTCCTTCTTCGTCCAGCTCGAACAGATGGGTGGCAGCGACGGTCCCCTCGCCCAGGAGTATGTGGTCGCGCACGAATACGGCCATCATGTGCAGAACCTGACCGGCGCCCTCCAGAAGGGCAACCGGATGGGATCTCAGGGTCCGCTGTCCGGTTCGGTGCGCGTCGAGCTGCAGGCCGACTGTCTCGCGGGAGTGTGGGCCTACCACGCGGACAAGGGCCCCGACGCGATGCTCGAACCGTTGACCTCGGATCAGATCGACTCCGTCATCCAGACCGCGAAGGCGATCGGCGACGACACCATCCAGGGTGCGAACTCCAACCCGGAGGGCTGGACCCACGGATCGGCACAGCAGCGCTCCCGCTGGTTCACCATCGGCTACGACTCAGGTGACCCACGCAGGTGCGACACCTTCGCCACCAACGACCTATGACCGGCCCCGACAGGTCGACCCCCCGCCCCGCGACCGCCATCGACCGCATCGCCGACGACTACCTGGCCGAGCAGTCGCGTCTCGACCCGCTGTTCGCCACCGAGATCGGCGTCCCGGGGCACGACCACGAGCTCACCGACTTCTCCCCCGGCGGGTGCGCTGCCCGGGCGGCTGCCGCGCGCGCGGCGGTACATGCGCTCACCGACGCCCCGATTGTCGACGACGTCGACCGTGTGACGGTCGCGACCATGTCGGCGTCGCTGCGTCGGGAGATCGCCCTGGCCGAGGCTGGGGAGCGTGTCGGTGACTGCAACGTGATCGCCTCGCCGCTGCAGGCCGTCCGCGACATCTTCGACCTGATGCCGTCGGACACACCGGAGTCTCGGGAGATGTTCCTCGCTCGATTACGGGCGGTGCCCGAGTGCGTCGACACGATCATCGACGGCCTCCGGCACCGTGTCGTGCACGGGCCGGCGATCGCTCGGCGACAGGTGGAACTCGCCGCGACCCAGGCGGACGATGCGGCCGATGCGATCGCCACCAACACCGGCCCGCTCACCGCCGCCGAGGCGTCGGCGCGGCAGCTGGAGACGACACTCGGCGACGTCGGCGTGGCGTTCGCGGCCCTGGCGGCCGTGCTGCGCACCGAGGTCGCACCGGTCGCGACGTCGACGGATGGGGTGGGACGCGAGCGGTACCTGCGCCACCTGCCGGCCCATCTCGGAGCCGATGTCGACCCTGACGACGCGTATGCGTGGGGTTTGGATCGGTTGTCGTCGATCGCGGCCGAGCAGGCTGCAATCGTCGCCGACCTCCTTCCCGGCGCATCGGTCCCCGATGCGATGGCGCATCTGGATACGTTGCCGCGCTACGCGATCGCCGATCGCCATGCGTTTGTCGCGTGGATGCAGGAGTTGTCCGACCGGGCAGTCGACGGATTGGCCGGGACCCACTTCGACATCCCGCCGCGGCTGACCCGACTCGAATGCCGACTGGCACCGTCTTCGACCGGGATCATCTACTACACGCAGCCGAGCGCGGACCTGTCCCGGCCCGGACGGATGTGGTGGTCGGTTCCGCCGGAACAGACGGTCTTCCACACCTGGCAGGAGACCACGACGGTGTTCCACGAAGGTGTGCCCGGACATCACCTGCAATTGGGTTCGGCGATCGTCGCCGAGGATCTCAACTCGTGGCGCAAGCTCGCGTCCTTCACGTCCGGACACGGTGAGGGTTGGGCGCTCTATGCCGAACGGCTCATGGGTGAACTCGGTTGGCTCGACGATCCCGGGGATCGAATGGGCATGCTCGACTCGCAGCGCCTACGCGCCGCGCGGGTCGTCGTCGACATCGGCGTGCACTGTGGGCTGCCCGCGCCTGCCGCGCTCGGCGGGGGAACGTGGGATGCCGACAAGGCGTGGCAGTTCCTCACCGACTCCGTCGCGATGGATCGCGCGGTGCTGCGGTTCGAGCTCAATCGCTATCTCGGGTGGCCCGGGCAGGCCCCGTCCTATGCGCTCGGTCAACGGGTCTGGGAGAACACGCGGAACGCCGCACTCGCCACCCATCCCGGTTGGACCTTGAAGGACTTCCACACCCGAGCCCTTGCGCTGGGCGGGGTGTCCCTCGACGTACTGGCCGCCGAACTCACGCGGCCCTGATTCGGACGCCGGCCGCCACACCGCCCGGGCTCGAGATGCGGCGGCTCGCTGGAGGTCACGATCTACCGTGGGAGGGACTGAAACGGAGATCCGATGACCAACGCAACCCGCCTGGCCGTTCGCAGCGTCGAGGAGGCCTATGACGCGGCGTGGCAACGGGCGGACCTCGACGGCATCATCGCGTGCCTGGCCCCGGACGCGGTGCTCGTGAGTCCGCGGGGCGAGGTGGCTCGCGGGCACCAGGCGATCCGCGAGGTGCTGGGTCTGCTGCTCGCCGGCGAGGCACAGGGGTCACGCCACGAGAGCACCGTCGAACGCATAGAACTGGTCACCGACGACGTCGCGGTCGTCGACGGCCGGGCGCGGGTCACCGGGGTCGCTGCTTCCCTCGGCGGTCCGGGCTCGGCAGTCGAGCACGGTTTCACCGACGTGCTGGTGAGGCGCGAGGGCCGCTGGGTCATCTCACAGGTACGCGCCTACGGTCTGCAACCGCACAGCCCATAGGCTCACCCCAGCAGCCGTCGAGCCTCCTCGACCACGGCGTCCAACGCGATCCGATGTTGCTCACCGTTCGAGAGATCCTTGACCTCGATCATCCGCTCGGCCAGCTCCCGGTCGCCGAGCACGAGTGCCAGACGCGCACCCGAGCGATCCGCCGCCTTCATCGCCCCCTTGAGACCGCGGTCGCCGTAGGCGAGGTCGACGCTGATGCCCGCGGCACGCAATTGACCGGCGACGCCGACCAATTCGGCCTTGGCATCGGCCCCCATCGGGACGCCGAACACCTGGCATCGGGCGACGTCGGCGTGCGCGACACCTTCGGCCTCCATCGCCAGCATCGTGCGGTCGACGCCGAGCCCGAACCCGATACCGGACAGATCCTGTTTGGCACCGAGCACCCGCATCAGCCCGTCGTAGCGTCCACCGCCGCCGATCCCGGACTGGGCACCGAGACCGTCGTGGACGAACTCGAATGTCGTCTTCGTGTAGTAATCCAGACCACGCACCAGCCGTGTGTTGATCTCATAGGGCACGCCGAGCCGTTTCAGATTGGTCAGAACCGTGTCGAAATGGGCGCGGGCGTCATCGGAGAGATAGTCGATCATCAGCGGCGCGTTCGCGGTGGCCGCCTTGATCTCCGGCCGCTTGTCGTCGAGCACGCGCAGCGGATTGATCTGGGCGCGATGTCGCGTCGCCTCATCGAGATCGAGTCCGAACAGGAACTCCTGCAACGCCTCTCGGTACGGGCCACGACTGGCTTCGTCGCCGAGCGAGGTGATCTCCAATCGGTAGCCGCTCAATCCGAGCCGCCGGTATCCCTCGTCGGCCACCGCGATGACCTCGGCGTCGAGCGCGGGATCATCGATCCCGATCGCCTCCACGCCCACCTGCTGCAGCTGACGGTACCGACCCGCCTGCGGCTTCTCGTAGCGGAAAAACGGTCCGGCATAGCAGAGTTTGATCGGCAACGCTCCACGGTCGAGGCCGTGCTGAATGACGGCGCGCACCACGCCGGCCGTGCCCTCGGGGCGCAGCGTGACCGACCGGTCACCGCGGTCGGCGAACGTGTACATCTCCTTGCTGACCACATCGGTCGATTCGCCGACGCCCCGTGCGAACAGCGCGGTGTCCTCGAATATCGGAAGCTCGATGTGGCCGTAGCCGGCCAGACGCGCGGCGTCGGTCAACGTGTCCCGGACGCGCCGGAAGTCCGCCGACGACGGCGGGAAGTAGTCGGGGATGCCCCGCGGCGCGGAGAAGTCCTTGGATCGGGCCCCGTCGAGGTTGCCGCTCACAGTCCGTAACGTCCCTTCTTCGGTGTGGAGCCCGTCGGGCCGAGGTCTGTGAGGAAGGGATTGCCGGCCCGTTCGGCTCCGATCGATGTCTGCGGACCGTGACCGGGCAGGACCTGGGTGTGGTCCGGCAGCGGCAGCAACTTGGCGGCGATGGAGTCGAGCAATTGCTGATGGCTGCCACCGGGCAGGTCGGTGCGGCCGATGGATCCGGCGAAGAGCACGTCGCCGGAGAAGCAGACCGGCACCACGTCGGGCGCCCCGTCGGCCTTGTCCTGCGGGTCTGCGTCGACCGGGACCTCGATTCCGAGCAGCACCGAGCCCTGCGTATGGCCGGGCGCCAGATCGACCGAGATCCGGATACCCGCCAGGTCGACGTCCTCGCCGTCGACGAAGTCGATCACCTTCTCGGGCTCCCGGAACTCGAGCGACCCGATCATTCCTCCCAGCGCACGACCGAGACCCATGCCCGGATCGGCCAGCATCGGCCGGTCGTCGGGGTGGATGTAGGCGGGAATGGAGAACTCGTCACACAGTTCGGCGGCATTCCAGGTGTGATCGAGGTGCCCGTGGGTGAGCAGCACGGCCACCGGTGTCAGGTCATGTTCGGTCAGGAGTTCGCGCACCCGCACGGCGGCGTCCTGTCCCGGGTCGATGATGACCGCCTCGGCACCCGCTTCGGAGGCGAGGAGATAGCAGTTGGTCTGGAACATCCCGGCCGGGAATCCGGTGATCAGCATCTGTCCATTGTGACAAAGGCGGGCGACGGCTCCACTCGCGCCCGTCCGCGGCGTTGCCCGACCGTGCTCGACCCACGCACACTCCCCGGCAATCCCACTCTCAGGTTCAGCTGGCACACTGGCCACTCGATGTAGCATCAGCGCCGATTCACGTGTCGCGATGGCACGTCCGGCGTGCCATCCCCCGGGGGGAATCCACGGCACACGAGTTCAGGAGGGTCCAACCGCGTGTCCAGCAACGAGGAACGTCGCGAGGCCGCCAAGCGCAAGCTGGAAGACCGGCTCGAGAGGGACCGCCAGCAGGCCCGGCGACGCAAGATCATCATCGCCTCGGTGTCGACCGTCGTGGTCGTGGCGATCGTCGCGACGGCGACGACTCTCATCGTCAAGAAGGTGCTCGACGACCGCGAGGCCGCCCGGTGGACCGCGTGTTCCTATGAGGACCAGCCGAGCCGTTTCGATCAATTGCCCAAGGAGGTGCCGGCCCAGGTCCCGGCCGACCAGCGTGCCCAGGCACAGGCTTATCTCGACGAGATGCGCGCGGGCGAACCGAAGCAGCGCACCTCACCTAAGCCCGACGACAAGCAGCTCAAGGAAGGCACCGCCAACCTGGTACTCGACACCAACCAGGGCGCCATCCCGATCACGCTCGACCGCACGGGCGCGCCGTGCAACACCGGTGCCGTCATCTCGTTGGCCGAGAACAAGTTCTACAACGACACCCCGTGCCATCGACTCACCAACAGCGACACGCTCAAGGTGCTGCAGTGCGGCGATCCGACCGGCACCGGGGCCGGCGGGCCGGGGTGGTCGAGCCCCGACGAGCTGCCGACCGATCTGAAACCGGCAGGTCAGCCCGATCCGATGTCCGGCACCGCCCCGGTGGTCTATCCCCGCGGCACCGTCGCCATCGCCAACAGCAACAATCCGCAGTCGGGTGAATCCAACACCGGCTCGAGCCAGTTCTTCCTGGTCCTCCAGGACAGCCAACTGGCACCGAACTATTCGGTGGTCGGCAAGGTCGACCCGGACGGTCTCACCGTCCTCGACAAGATCCAGAAGAATGGTCTGACGCCGGGCCCCAACGGCAGCGCCGACGACGGCCGGCCGAAGCAGCCGGTGCAGATCACCACCGCGACCGTCGATTCCGGCAGCCAGGACTGACCGGGCAGCGCTGAGCGCTGGTCCGAAGCGTCAACGAGGGAGATGCCGCGACTCTGGCCTCGGGGAGCGAGCGTGCGTCACGAAGGGCCGCCCTTCGTGACACCCCTCCGCTGGCGCTCCGGGGTTCCTCAGGGATCGGGACGGACTCACCGCTGGCGCTCCGGGGTTCCTCAGGGATCGGCACGGACTCACCGCTGGCGCTCCGGGGTTCCTCAGGGACCGGGACGGACTCACCGCTCGCGCTCCGGGGTTCCTCAGGGACCGGGTGGACATTGCTCCGCCACCAGCGGAGGACCGTTTGTCCCCGCTCCCTGAGGAGGTCCGGAGCGCCAGCGGAGGGCCGTCACGAAGGGCGCAGCGCGGCTGTCAGGCTGCCGACGTCACCCGGTACACGTCGTAGACTCCCTCGACGTTGCGGACGACGTTGAGCACATGGCCGAGATGCTTGGGGTCGCCCATCTCGAAGGTGAACTTGCTGATCGCGACGCGGTCTCGGCTCGTGGTCACCGACGCCGACAGGATGTTGACGCGTTCGTCGGCGAGCACCTTGGTGACGTCGGACAGGAGCCGATGGCGGTCGAGCGCCTCCACCTGGATGGCCACCAGGAACACCGACGACGGTGAGGGCGCCCACGCGACCTCGATGATCCGTTCGGACTGCTCCTTCAACGAAGCGGCATTGGTGCAGTCGGTGCGGTGCACGCTGATCCCACCGCCCCGCGTCACGAACCCCATGATCTCGTCACCGGGCACCGGGGTGCAGCACTTGGCGAGCTTGGCCATGACGTTGTCGAGTCCTTCGACCACCACACCGGCATCGCCACCGTGGCGGGTACGCGTCGGCAGCGTCGAGGGCGTGGACCGCTCGGCGATCTCGTCGACCGCGTCGTCCAGCCCGCCGAGGGCCGCGACGAGCCGGTTGACCACGTGACGGGCGGAGACGTGATGCTCCCCCACCGCCGTGTAGAGGGCGGTGACGTCCGAATAGCGCAGTTCCGTCGCGATCGCCGCCAGGGATTCGGCACTCATCAAGCGCTGCAACGGTAATCCGCCGCGGCGGACCTCTTTGGCGATGGCGTCCTTGCCGGCCTCGAGTGCCTCCTCGCGACGCTCCTTGGCGAACCACTGCCGGATCTTGGCCTTCGCACGCGGGGACACGACGAAGTTCTGCCAGTCCTTCGACGGTCCGGCGTTGGGTGCCTTCGAGGTGAACACCTCGACGACCTCACCGTTCTCCAGCTTGCGCTCGAGTGCGACCAGCCGGCCGTTGACGCGCGCTCCGATGCAGCGGTGGCCCACCTCGGTGTGCACCGCGTAGGCGAAGTCCACCGGCGTCGAACCGGCCGGGAGGGTGATCACGTCCCCCTTGGGGGTGAACACGAAGATCTCCTGCACCGCGAGGTCATAGCGCAGTGACTCCAGGAACTCGCCCGGATCGGCGGCCTCACGCTGCCAATCGAGCAGCTGGCGCATCCAGGCCATGTCGTCGATCTCGCCGGCATCCTTGCGCGGGGTCTTGCCCTTGCGATAGCCGGTCTCCTTGTACCGCCAGTGCGCGGCGATCCCGAACTCGGCCGTGCGGTGCATCTCGTGGGTCCGGATCTGCACCTCGAGCGGCTTACCCTCCGGCCCGATCACCGTGGTGTGCAACGACTGATAGACGCCGAACCGCGGCTGGGCGATGTAGTCCTTGAACCGGCCGGCCATCGGCTGCCACAGGGAGTGCACAACACCGACGGCGGCGTAGCAATCACGCACCTCGTCGCACAGGATCCGAATACCCACCAGGTCGTGGATGTCGTCGAAGTCGCGTCCCTTGACGATCATCTTCTGATAGATCGACCAGTAGTGTTTCGGCCTGCCCTCGACCGTGGCCGAGATCCGGGCCCCACCGAGCGCGTTGTTGACGTCGGCACGGACGCGGGCCAGGTAGGTGTCGCGCGACGGCGCCCGGTCGGCGACGAGGCGGACGATCTCCTCGTATCGCTTCGGATGCAGGATGGCGAAGGACAGGTCCTCGAGTTCCCATTTGACCGTCGCCATACCGAGCCGATGAGCAAGCGGCGCAATAACTTCCAAGGTTTCTCGCGCCTTGCGCGCCTGCTTCTCCGGCGGCAGGAAACGCATCGTGCGCATGTTGTGCAGCCGGTCGGCGACCTTGATCACCAGCACCCGGGGGTCACGCGCCATCGCGATGATCATCTTGCGGATGGTCTCGGCCTCGGCCGCGCTGCCGAGGGCGACCTTGTCCAGTTTGGTGACACCGTCGACAAGGTGGGCGACCTCGGCCCCGAAGTCCTTCTCGAGCGCCTCGAGGGTATAGCCGGTGTCCTCGACGGTGTCATGCAGGAGTGCGGCCACCAGCGTCGTCGTGTCCATGCCGAGGTCGGCGAGAATCGTCGCGACCGCGAGCGGATGGGTGATGTAGGGGTCACCCGACTTGCGGGTCTGCCCTTCGTGCCGTTCGTCGGCGACGTCATAGGCGTGTTGCAGGAGCGCGGTGTCGGCCTTGGGATAGATCTCCCGGTGCAAGGTCACCAGTGGTTCCAACACCGGGCGGACCGGGCTGCGGGTGGCCGTCATCCGGCGGGCGAGCCGCGCGCGCACACGCCGCGACGCCGACGACGAGGGTGTCGCGATGATGTCGGTACGCGGTGGGGTCTCCCCGGAGGGCCTGGTCCCATCGGGCGCGGACGGCAGAGTGTCACGCGGGGGCCGCGGGCCCGTCCCCGTTGTGTCCACGCGTCCCTGATGGGCGTTGGTGTCGACCTCGTCGTGCATCGTGACCTCCTCTCCGTGTCCGGTCACCCACCGGCCGATCGGATGTCATCGCTCCGTCGCCGGTTCAGCCGACGTGTCGAACGCCGGATGAGGAGAGTCTAGTCGCCGGAAGCGGACCGCGGATCGAAGGTCAACCGTTGGTGACCGCACGCACCGGTAGTCGCGGGTCCAGTCCGTCGGCGATGGTCGCACGTCCGCCGAGCCCGTCGAGTTCCATGATCACCGCGATGCCGACAACGTGTGCGCCGGCACGATGCAGCAATTCGCCGGCGGCGACGGCGGTGCCGCCGGTGGCCAGCACGTCGTCGACGAGCAGCACGCGCCGGCCGGACAGGTCGATCGCGTCGGCGGGGATCTCCAGCGTGGCCGTGCCGTACTCGAGGGTGTACGTCACGCTGTGGACCGGCGGGGGCAGTTTGCCCCCCTTGCGCACCGCGAGCACGCCGACCCCGAGTTCCCGCGCCACCGCCCCACCGAGCAGGAATCCCCGCGCGTCGATCCCGGCGACCAGCTCGACGTCGGCGCAACCGTGGGTCAGCGCGGTGACGACAGCCGCCAGGCCGGCAGGGTCGGCCAGAACCGGTGTGAGGTCCTTGAAGTCGATGCCCGGTTTCGGGAAATCGGCGACCAGCCGCGTGTGGGTGGCGATCGCCGCACGAGCCTGTTCGAGGATTGAGTCAGTCACGTGCCGTCCACCGATCCATGTTCCATCCCGTGCCGTTGCGGCCCAGGCCGGCCACCACATTATCGACCCGCGGACCCCACACCTGCAGCCGAGGCGCGGCGAACAACGGGATGGACGGCAGCTCCGCCCACGCGGCGTTCTCGATGGTGCGCACCAGATCCAGGCGATCAGCGGCGAGATCCGACGCGACCAGCTGATCGATCGCACCGCTGACCTGGGCGTTGCGGAAACCGCCGAGGTTGAGCGGGTCCCCGCCCCGCAGTTGGTATGCGTCGCGAGAGGGGTTGGCCGCCCCGGCCGCGGCAAAGCCGGTGCCGTTGGCGACCAGCAGGACGTCGGCGTCACGACCCAACGCCGACGGCGTCAGGTCGGCCGAACCCACGTCGACCACGTCGATGCCGACCTGCCGGCAGGACTCCGCGATGGCGGCGACCATCTGGCGCCGGCGCTCCATCGGCGCCAGATAGCCGATCCGCACCGTCATCGCAGTGGCCGATCCGGTGGACTCGTCGCTCAGCGCCTGCGCCCGCGGGAGATTCGGACGGGTGTACGCGCTGCCGAACGCGCCGTTGAGCTGTCCGGCGAGGTTGTCCGCGGGCGCGAGGACCCGTAGGTTCCAGAGTTGTGCTCCGGCCCCGAACTGACGGGCCAACCCGTCGCGAGGCACGCAGGACGCAAACGCCCGCCGCGCCCGGAGGTCGCCGAACACCCCTTTCTGCGCGAGCACCAACTCCTCGACACCGAGTGCCCGGTTCGGTTGCGGCAGAGATTGTTTCGAGACTTCGGCATCCGCACCCGACGGCGCGATGTCACCCGCGACCGCTCCGCGACTCACGTCGGCGATATCGAAATCGCCGTCCGACAGACGCTTGTCGGCATCCGTTCCGCGGTCCCACACCACGATCCGCTGCGTCTTCGGGGCATCCCCCCACCACGCTTCGTTCGCGGTGAGGACGAGGCCGTCCGACGTCGAGTAGTGATCGATCCGGTAGGGCCCAGACGACGGGAAGCGGGTCTCGTCGATGGTCCCGGGTGACAGGTCGAACCCGTCGTTCCACGCCGCCGCGATCTTGCCGATGGCGGCGTTGTCGCCGGACCGGATGGGATCGATGACGTCGGTGACACCGGCCTCTGCCGCCACCACGTGGGCGGGCAGCAAGGTACCGGCGCCGAACAGCGACAGCCAGTCCCGATAGTCGCGGCCCTGCACGAAGGACACCGTCGCCGATCTGTCGCCCGGCGTACAGTCGACCTTCTCGATGTCGCGGTATCCGGCGGTGGTCGCCTGCCGGAATCCCGGAAACCGGCCACTCATCGCGGCCCAGGCGAGGACCAGGTCGTCACAGTCGAGTGCCGGACCGTCCGAGAACCGGGCCTCCGGGTTGAAGTCGTACCGCAAGGCCAGGCTCGTACCCGGCACCGGTGTCACCGTTCCGATGTCGCGATCCGGGGTGACCTGCCCCTGCGCACCCAGGTAGCTGAACCCGGGCAGCATGCGGGTCGTCGCCATCAGCACACCGTCCGCGTTGGCCTCGACGGTGTTGGCGTTGTAGCTGTCGATGCGCGCGTCCACGACGTAATCGATGGCGGGCGGGCTGTCGTCGCCACATCCGGTCAGCAGACCGGCGAGCACCACCAGCACGCCGAGGAGGACCGACGACGTCACGGGCAGGCCGGATGGTCGGCGGGTGTCCGACCCGCTCCGCACAGTCACGACGCGTAGATTAGCGCGAGCGTCGCGGTTTCCCCGTGGGGGTACGGGGCGAGTCGTCGACGGCGGCGGTCGCATTGCGCCGACCGGACGCCCGTCCCTTCGCCGGGCGAGGTGCATCGGCCAGGTCATCCCCGGACTCGACGCGGGCACGTCGATCGAGCACACGTTTCGTGTGGCGGCTGATGTCCGGGCGACGCTCCTTCAGCGTCGCCAGGAGGGGAGCCGCCAGGAAGATCGACGAGTAGGCACCGACCACGACACCGACGAGCTGAATCAACCCGAGGTCCTTGAGGGTGCCGACGCCGAGCATCCACACCGCGATGACCATCAGCGCGATGATTGGCAGCACCGAGATCACGGTCGTGTTGATCGACCTCATGAGGGTCTGGTTCACGGCGAGGTTGGCCTGTTCGGCGTAGGTTCGTCGCGTCGTCTGCAGCACCGATCGGGTGTTCTCATTGACCTTGTCGAACACCACCACGGTGTCGTAGATCGAGAAGCCGAGGATGGTGAGCAGACCGATGACGGTGGCCGGGGTGACCTCCCAGCCGACCAGCGAATATACGCCCGCGGTCACGATGATGTCGAAGAACAGGGAGGTCAGCGCGGCCAACGACATCTCGCGGTCGAACCGCACGGTGATGTAGACGAACACGATCACCAAGAAGACGGCGAGCGCGATCAGCATCTTGCGGGTGATCTCGCCACCCCAGGTGGAACTGACATCGGACGAACTCACCTCGTCCGCGGTCAACTCGGGCCCGAACTGGGCCGTCAGCGCCCTGGTGAGCTGCTCGTTCTGGGCGAGGGACAACGTCTCGGTCCGCACCTGCACGGTCTCGGAAGAACCGGACCCGGCGGTCTGCACCGATTCCGGCTCCTGCCCGAGCGTGTCCGAGAAGACGGTCTCGACCGAGTCGGCGGTGACCCCGGTGGAGACCGGGATCGAGATCTCGGTTCCACCCTCGAAGTCGATGCCCAGAGTGAAACCGCGGAAGGCGATCGATCCGATGCAGATCGCGATGATCACCGCGGTGACGATGTACCACCTGCGGCGATTGGGGATGATCCCGAACGCACCGGTACCTGTGTAGAGCCGGGACAGGAACGAGCGATTGCGTTCCGCCACATAGTTGGCGTCCGACGTCGACGACTGCGCCGATTCGGCGTCGTCACCGACCGGAGTCTCGGGCACTGCGACGCCACGCCCGGCGCCGGCGCGACCGGAGTTGGGCCGTTGCATGCTGCTCATTTCGCGGATCCTTCCGACGCCTCGACTCGGGCGGCCCGCTCGGCCTGCCGGCGCTCCCGCGCGACCTCACTGACCGCGCCCAGGCCGTTGACCCGTGGCCGGGACAGGAACTCCGACCGGCTGGCGAGGACCACGAGCGGGTGGGTGACCAGGAACACGACGACGACGTCGAGGATGGTGGTCAGGCCCAGGGTGAACGCGAAGCCGCGCACCTCGCCGATGGCCAGGATGTAGATGACGGCGGCGGCGATGAAGCTGACCGCGTTGCCGGACCAGATGGTGCGCCGCGCACTCGCCCAGCCGCGCGGCACCGCGGATCTGAAACTTCGGCCCTCACGCATCTCGTCCTTTATTCGTTCGAAGTAGACGACGAACGAGTCCGCGGTCATGCCGATACCGATGATGAGGCCGGCGATGCCTGCGAGGTCGAGCGTGAAACCGATCCAGCGGCCGAGCAGCACGATCAGTCCGTACACCATCAGTCCGGACAGCACCAGCGACAGCATGGTCAGGATCCCGAGCATCCGGTAGTAGAGCAGCGCATAGAGCAGCACCGCGATCATGCCGACCGCGCCCGCGATGAGACCCGCCTTCAGGGAGGACAGACCGAGGGTCGCCGACACCGTCTGCGCGTCCGATGCCTCGAACGACAGAGGCAGGGAGCCGTACTTCAAGACGTTGGCGAGGTCCTTGGCTTCCTGCTGGGTGAAGTTGCCGCTGATCTCGGTCTGCGGTGTGGTGATCGCTCCCTGGATCTGCGGAGCCGAGACGACCTTGGTGTCCAGGGTGAATGCGGTCTGCTTGCCGATGTTCTGCCCGGTGTAGGTGGGCCAGAAACTCTGCGCGTCGCCCTTGAACTCGACCTGCACGATCCACGCGCCCGCCTGCTGAGTGGTGCCGGCCGAGGCGTTCTTGATGTCGCGCCCATCGATGATCTCCGGTCCGAGCAGGTAGACCTCCTGGCCATCCTGTGAGCAGGCAACCAGGTACTGATCGGGCAGGTCATTGCCTTGCAGCGGGTCCTGCGCATCCGGCGAGCAGTCCATCTTCGCCATCTGTGCGGTCAGGGCGTCGGTGTTCGCATCCTTCGGGGCCTGCCGCAACTTGCGCTGCTCGTCGATCGCGGCCGCCGACGTCTCGTCCGGCGATCCGGTCGAGCCCTGTTGCTGGTCGGTCTTGGGTTGCGGCGTCGCGGCCGTCACCTTCTCGACCGGCCGCACGTACAGCCGGGCGGTCTGGCCGAGATTCCGGGCCTGTTTGCCATCGTCACCGGGGACCGTGATCACCAGGTTGTCGCCGTTGACCACGACTTCGGAGCCCGAGACACCCAGCCCGTTCACACGCTGCTCGATGATCTGCTTGGCCTGGTCGAGCTGCTCCTTCGACGGTGGTTTGCCGTCCGGCGTGCGCGCGGTCAGCGTCACCCGGGTGCCGCCCTGGAGGTCGATCCCCAGCTTCGGGGTCGGAGATCCGCCACCGGTGAAGAAGACCAGTCCGTAGACGACGGCCAACAACACGAGGAATGCGGTCAGGGGTCTCCACGGCGGAATCTCACGCGGAGGTCCCGACCGCTTCGCCGACGCCCGGCGAGGTGTGGTCACTGCTGTTCTGGTCTCCTAGGAATTGCGCGCACGGACCCGACGGGGCGTGGCGCGCGAACGAGCCGGTCGGTCGCTCACTCTACTGACTGCGCGGTAACCACCGGCCCGCGGTACGGCGCCGGTGATCTCACGTCGTGGATGCCTGCGGCATCACGCTCACTTGTCGTCGGTCGGCGTCTCGCCCGGACGGTCTGTGGAGTAGGTGTCGTCGGTGCGGGTCTCGGCCTCATCCGAAGGCGATGAGCCGTCGAAACCGTCCGCGCCATCCGTGTCGTCGATCTGTTCCGGCCGCGAACCGAGCGCACCGGGATAGGTTTCGGCCGCGTCCTCGGTGGGGACCACCCGGACGATGGCCGCCCGGTTGAAGCGGGTGACCATGCCGGCGGCTATCTCGAGGTCGACGAAGTCCGACGAGGCATCCACGACGGTCGCGTACATGCCCGAGGTCAGCTGCACACGCGCCCCGGTGGCCACGGAGTTCTGCATGTCCTGCATCTCGTTCATGCGCTTCTTCTGCTTGCGGATGCTCAGGAACATGAACCCGGCGAGCAGGGCGAGCAGGAGGGGGAAGAAAAGAGACTCCATGATTACGGCAACAATCCTTGTCGGTTCGGTCTGGGTGTTATGTCGGATTCGGCGAGGCGGCCCGAGGCCGCGCGAAGGCACGCTCGGATGCGCCAGCACCTCTCGCGGCTCTCCCCAGTGTGCCACGTCCGCGCGAAACGCCCCATCACGGTCGCCGTGGACAGGCCTCGCTCACAGATCGTCGAACAGGCTGTCCGTGACGGCGTCGCGGGTCCGGACGCCGAAGCTGGCGTTCATCGCACCGGCCGGTGGGGTGAGATCCAGATGGTGCCAGGCGGCAGCGGTGGCGACACGTCCGCGCGGAGTGCGCGCCATCATGCCCGCCCGAACCAGGAACGGTTCGCACACCTCCTCGACGGTGGCCGGCTCCTCGCCGACGGCGACGGCCAGGGTCGACACACCGACGGGTCCGCCGCCGAATCCGCGGACGAGTGCGTTGAGGACGGCCCGGTCCAGTCGGTCGAATCCCAGATCGTCGACGTCGTAGACGGCCAGGGCAGCACGCGCGATGTCGACGGTGATGATCCCGTCACTGCGGACCTCGGCGTAATCCCGGACACGGCGCAGCAGCCGGTTGGCGATGCGGGGCGTCCCCCGGGAGCGTCGGGCGATCTCGGTCGACGCATCGTCGAGCAGCCGGATGCCGAGGATGCCCGCCGACCGACGCAACACCCGCACCAGTTCGTCGGTCTCGTAGAACTCCATGTGGGCGGTGAAGCCGAACCGGTCGCGCAACGGGCCGGTCAGCGACCCCGATCGGGTCGTGGCACCGACCAGGGTGAACGGCGCGACGTCGAGCGGGATGGAGGTCGCCCCCGGCCCCTTGCCGACGACCACGTCAACCCGGAAGTCCTCCATCGCCAGGTAGAGCATCTCCTCGGCCGGTCGCGCGATCCGGTGGATCTCGTCGATGAACAGCACGTCTCCGTCGACGAGATTGGACAGCATGGCGGCGAGGTCGCCGGCTCGTTCGAGCGCGGGTCCGGACGTGACCCGGATCGCCGCACCCATCTCCGCGGCGATGATCATCGCCAACGACGTCTTCCCCAGTCCCGGCGGACCCGACAAGAGGATGTGGTCCGGTGTGCCGCCGCGGCCCTTGGCCCCGCGTAGTACCAGTTCCAGTTGTTCACGCACCCGAGGCTGACCGATGAAGTCGGCGAGCGACCGCGGCCGCAGGCCTGCGTCGTAATCCCCGTCGGAATGCAGTTCCGCCGGACTCACGTCACGTTCGTCGGGATCGGGCAACGAATCGTCCATCAGGCGGTCTTCCCCAGCAGAGCCAACGATTTGCGCAACACGGTGGAGGCGTCGGCATCCGGCACATCGGACAGGATCGCGGTCACCGCCTTGTCCGCCGGACCCGATGTGAACCCGAGACCCACCAGCGCCTCGGCGACCTGATCACGCACCGACCCGCCGACCGCCATGACCGCCTCGCCCGCCTGCGTACTCGGCGCCTCCACCTTGTCGCGCAGTTCGACCACGAGTCGCTCGGCCACCCGTTTACCGATACCGGGCACCGTGGTCAGCGCCTTGACGTCGGAGGCGGCCAAGGCACGTCGTAGCGCTTCGGGCTCGAGCACCGCCAATGTCGCCATCGCCAATCGCGGGCCGACGCCGGTCACGGTCTGCAACAGCGCGAACAAGGACCGCGCGTCCGGTTCGGTGAACCCGTACAGCGTCATCGAATCCTCGCGCACGATCATCGACGTGAGCAGGGTCGCCTCTTCGCCCCGCCGCACCGACGCCACCGTGGCGGGGGTCACCAGAACTCGGTACCCCACTCCGGCGCAATCGATCACCAGGTGATCGAGGGCGACATCCACAACCGGACCTCGTACCGAAGCGATCACGCTGCTCCCCCCTTCCGTGTCCGCGCCGGGCCGGCCCCGCGCGTGCTCGTTCCTCGTGCGGCCGCAGCCGCAGCGACCCTTCCGCGGTGTCGCCGGGCCAGTTCCTCGGCCCGTTTCTGCGCCTCGACCATCTTGTCCGTCATCGGTCCCCGCCAACAGTGGCAGATGGCCAGCGCCAGCGCGTCGGCGGCGTCGGCCGGCCGCGGTTTGCTCTGCATCCCCAATATCCGCGTGACCATCGTCGTGACCTGCGCCTTGTCGGCCCGACCGCTACCTGTGACAGCGGCCTTGACCTCCGATGGGGTGTGGAACCGGACCGGGATGTCGCGCTGCCCGGCGGCGAGCGCGATCACGCCACCGGCCTGAGCTGTCCCCATGGCGGTGGAGACCTGATTCTGCGCGAACACCCGCTCGATGGCCACCACATCAGGTTGATGGACATCGAGCCAATGGCAGGCCGACGTGTAGATCGCCAACAGGCGTTCGGCAAGGTCCATGTCGCTGGGCGTGCGCACGACATCGACGTCCAACGCCGTGACCGTGCGTCCGCGTCCGGACTCGACCAGCGCGATCCCGCACCGCGTAAGACCGGGATCGACTCCCATGACCCGCACACATACCTCCACCACGGACGCCGCGACCGAACAGTTGTTCGAGATTCTATCCGGCTCCCCCGACGACCTGGGTGAGCAACACGCGACAATGGCAGGTGCCATGACCCGATTCGATCCCATCTCGCCCGACGGACTGGTCGAGCTGTGCGCGGAGCTCGCGGCCGAAGCGCCCGGCCGTCGCGTCATCACTGTCGATGGTGCCGACGCCGCAACGCCCACGACGCTCGCACAGGCGGTGGCCGACCGCCTTGTCACCGGCGGCCGGGCCGCGGCGGTGGTCTCCATGTCGGACTTCCTCCGACCCGCATCCCTGCGACTGGAGTACGGGCACACCGATCCGGAGAGTTACGGCTCCGTCTGGTTCGACCATGCCGCGGTGTCACGCGAGGTGGTCGACGCCGTGCACACCCGGGGTCGATGGCTGCCACGCCTGTGGGATGCGTCGCGCGACCGATCCTTCCGCGACAGCCCGATGGAGGCATCGGTCCACCAGGTGATCCTGCTGGCCGGTCCGCTGCTCCTCGGCTCCGGCATCGACGTCGACGCTTCCATCGCGCTGATGATGAGCGAGGCCGCTCTGCGACGCCGGACCCCCAGCGAGGACGCGTGGACGATCCCCGCCCTCGTCCGTCACGCCGACACAGCCCCGACCCCCGACATCGCCGTCCGATTCGATCACCCCGAACGACCGGCGGTCAGCGCCTCGTGACGCCGGCCGGATCGCGCGAGCTCCGGGGGCCGGAAAATGCTCTAGGGTCGCGTTCATGACCGAGCCCGAGACACCTGCACCCCACGCCGACAACCCGCCTGCAATCGCGCTCGGTGCGATCAACATCGAGGCGAGCGATCCGCATGCGCTGAGCGGCTTCTGGGCATCGGTCACCGGCGGTGAGCGATCGACAGCAGGAGACAGTGTCTACCTGGCCCCTGCCGGTCCGCACGGTTTCGGGATGTTCTTCGGTCCGCGAACGGGCCCGGTCGCGCCGCACCCCACGCTGCATCTCGATCTCACCGTGCCATGGGGTACCCGCAAGGCCCACGTCGACCGCCTGGTCCGGATCGGGGCCCGACACCACTGGGATGTCCTCGACGAGGTGCCCTGGGTGCAGTGGTCGACGCTCGCCGATCCCGAGGGCAACATGTTCTGCGTGGCCGAGCACCCACCCACCACATCGGCGGGGTGATGCTCAGGCGTCGAGTTCGGCGAGTACGTCGTCGCTGACGTCGACGTTGCTGTAAACGTTCTGCACGTCGTCGGAGTCCTCGAGCGCGTCGATCAGTTTGAACACCTTGCGTGCGCCCTCGGCATCTACCGGAACCTCGACCGAGGCACGGAAATCCGCTTCCGCCGAGTCATAGTCGATGCCCGCCTCCTGCAAGGCGCTGCGGACCGCGACGAGATCGGTCGGCTCACTGACCACTTCGAAGCTCTCGCCGAGATCGTTGACCTCTTCGGCACCGGCGTCGAGCACGGCCATCAGCACGTCGTCCTCGCTCTGGCCCGCCTTCTCGAGTGTGACGACACCCTTGCGGGTGAACAGGTACGAGACCGAACCGGGGTCGGCCATGTTGCCGCCGTTGCGGGTCATCGCGGTACGCACCTCGCCGGCCGCCCGGTTGCGATTGTCGGTGAGGCACTCGATGAGGATCGCGACACCGTTGGGGCCGTAACCCTCGTACATGATGGTCTGCCAGTCGGCGCCGCCGGCCTCTTCCCCACCGCCACGCTTGCGGGCGCGTTCGATGTTGTCGTTGGGTACCGAGGACTTCTTCGCCTTCTGGATCGCGTCATAGAGCGTGGGGTTGCCGGACGGGTCACCGCCGCCGGTCCGGGCTGCCACCTCGATGTTCTTGATCAGCTTGGCGAACATCTTGCCGCGCTTGGCGTCGATGACCGCCTTCTTGTGCTTGGTGGTGGCCCATTTGGAATGGCCGCTCATGAGACTCCCGCATCCTTGTCGACAGCACGTACGAGGTGACGTGACCGCGTGGTGACGATCCGCCCAACTCTTCGATCTTACCGATGTGCGTCGACGGCCTCCCCCACGCTCCCGTCACGCGCCGGTGACCATGTCGACGAAGTACTGATGTACCCGCCGATCACCGGTCACCTCCGGATGGAACGACGTCGCGAGCACGTTGCCCTGGCGCACCGCGACGATCCGGTCCTTCGCCGGACCGTCGGGCACCCGTGCGAGCACTTCCACATCGGGCGAGATCGATTCCACCCACGGCGCCCGGATGAAGACGGCACGCATCAGCGGGTCGGACGCATGATCGGTGATGCCGGCGAACTCCAGGTCTGTTTCGAAGCTCTCCACCTGCCGGCCGAAGGCGTTGCGGCGCACGGTGATGTCCAACGCGTCGAGATGACGGGCGTCCGGGCGGGTGTCGAGGATCGTCGTCGCCAGCAAGATCATCCCCGCGCACGATCCATAGGCGGGCATGCCCGCCGAGAGACGTTCGCGCAAACCGTCGAACAGATCGAACACGGTGAGCAGGTGACTCATCGTCGTCGACTCGCCGCCGGGGATGACGAGCGCGTCGACCTCGGCCAGCTCCGTCGGCCGGCGAACGGTCCCGGCCTGCGCACCGGCCTCCGTCAGAGCGGCGAGGTGCTCACGGACATCCCCTTGGAGCGCGAGCACGCCGATCCTCGGGCGGTCGGCGGCGCTCACCCGTCCCGCCGCGCATGCTGGTCGGCGGACTCGGCCCGTCCCGTTCGTGTCAGCCCCTCCTGGGTGACCGCCGCGACCATGCGGCCGTCGAGGTCGAAGATCCGTCCCTGGGTGAGCGCGCGTCCCCCGTCCGCGGACGGCGACGTCTGATCGTAGAGCAGCCACTCGTCGGCGCGGAACGGACGCATGAACCACATCGCGTGGTCGAGAGAGGCCGTCTGCGTCTCCACATCCGGGTGTGGGACCTTCGATGATCCGAGCAGGGTCATGTCGCTCATGTACGCCAGGGTGCCGACATGAAAGACCTGGTCGTCGGGCAGCCGGCGACGGTGACGGAACCAGACCCGCTGCTGGGCGACGAAATAGTTCGAGGTTGCCAGTTGCTCCGGCGGCACCATCCGGATGTCGAACTCCTTCCACTCCTGGAAGATCGCCATCGCGTCGTCGGGAAGGGCGGTGAGTTGATCGGGCAGTTCATCCGGCGACGGCGCCGGGGGCATCCGGTCCTGATGCCGGACACCTTCATCGGTGGTCACATGGAAAGAGGCCGACATCGTGAAGATGGCTTCGCCCGCCTGGATACCGGTGACGCGACGCGTGATGAACGAGCGACCATCGCGAATGCGGTCGACCAGGAAGACCACCGGCTTGTCCGGGTTGCCCGGGCGGAGGAAATATCCGTGCAGCGAATGCACCGCGTACTCCTCGAGAACGGTCCGGGTGGCCGACATCAGGGCCTGGCCGGCAACCTGACCACCGAAGGTTCGCTGCAGCAGGCTCGGGAAGGCCGGCCCCCGAAAGATGTCGGTCTCGATCGCCTCGACCTGAAGGATCTCCTCGATGGTTGCCACGGGAGAACAGTATCGCGCCCCCTACGGCCACGTTCGGATCCCGGTCGGCCGCGCTCAGAGTTCGTCCAGGGTGATCAATCCGTCCTGGACAGCGCGTGCGACCAGTGCGGCCTTCGTCGGAGCCGCCCGTCCGATGTCGGCATATTTTGCGCGAATACGGGTCAGGTGCGTGTTGACCGTCCCGAGGGAAATGTAAAGTTCCGCTGCCACAGCGGGTTTCGTGTCCACCTTGAGCCAGGTTCGCAACACCTCCACCTCGCGGGTGGTGAGTGCGGGTCGTGGCAGATCGTGACCGCGCATGGTGCACGTGCAGCGCGGACCGCCCCCCTGGCTCGTGATCGACGTGACGAGACTCATGTGCCCGCCCACCGGCGACTCTCGTCGGGACCGCTCGATGACGTCGGTTCGCCCGGACTGGGGCAGTGCGGGTAGTGGCATCCGGCGCTGCGCCAGCCGTGCCAGCGCTTCCTGTCGCCGACGCGTGGCATCGGCGTCGCGGCGGGCGACGTCACCCGTCTCGGCGCTCCCTTGGCCGGGGCGATCGGATCGATGTGCGCTGTTGCGGACAGAGGAGCGATGCGGCGAAACGTGATGCGCGATGACTGTCATGGTTGTCCTCACTCGTCCGGGGGCGGACGGTCTTCCGCCCCGCCGTCGTGAGTTAGACGCGATGAGTCCGCGTCAGGTTCCCGTCAGTTCTCCTCGTTTTCGGGGATCTCTTCGGCCACCCGGACGACCACCACCGTCACGTTGTCATGGGCGCCGAGAGCCAGCGCCCCCTCCACCAGAGCGTCCGCAGCCTGCTCGGCACTCTCGGCGCCGACGAGGATGTCGGCGATCTCCTCGTCGGGGAGTTCGCCGGTCAACCCGTCCGAGCAGACCAGGATGACGTCGCCGGGAAGGGCCTGCAGGGAGAAGAAGTCGGCGTGCGGTTCGACCATTCCGGCGCCGAGCGCGCGGGTGATGACATTGCGCCGTGGGTCGATGCGGGCCTCCTCGGGCGTGAGGAAACCCGCATCGACGAATTCCTGGACCTGCGAGTGGTCCACGGTCAGTTGCTCGAGGACACCGCCCTGCAACCGATAGGTGCGCGAGTCGCCGATGTTGAGGACGAGCCAATGGGGCGCACCGTCGTGCATCACCAGCACCGCACCGGTCGCGGTCGTCCCGGCCCGGCGTTCGGATTCGGTGGCGATGTCGCCGATCCGGTCCTGCGCCTGCGACAACAGATCGATGAGAGCGAGCTGTGTCTCCTTCTGGCCCCGCATGCTCTCGATGTCGGCGAGCGTCTGTAGCGCGGCCTCACTCGCGAGCTCACCGCTGTCGTGTCCGCCCATCCCGTCGGCCAGCAGGTACGTGCCGGGAGCGACCAGCGCGGCGTCCTCGTTGGCCTCGCGGACCCGCCCGACGTTGCACACCACCGCCCATTCGAGCTGCAGACCGGCCAGTGTGTCGGTGCCGCAACGGGATGCGTCCCGCACGATGGTCGCCGCGTCCATGATCAGCAGATCCTACGGCAGAATCGCCTACCAGCCCCGTTCGGCGAGCCGGTGCGGCGCGGGGATGTCGTCGACGTTGATCCCGACCATCGCCTCTCCGAGGCCGCGCGACACCTTGGCCAGCACGTCCGGGTCGTCGTGGAAGGTCGTGGCCTGCACGATCGCCGCCGCGCGCTGAGCCGGGTTGCCGGACTTGAAGATGCCCGATCCGACGAACACACCCTCGGCGCCGAGCTGCATCATCATCGCCGCGTCGGCGGGTGTGGCGATCCCACCGGCCGTGAACAGCGTGACGGGAAGCTTGCCGGCCTCGGCCACCTCGACGACCAGGTCGTACGGGGCCTGCAATTCCTTTGCCGCGACGAACAATTCGTCCTTGGGCAACGAGGTGAGCCGACGGATCTCGTCGCGGATCTGGCGCATGTGCGTGGTGGCGTTGGAGACGTCCCCGGTGCCGGCCTCACCCTTGGACCGGATCATCGCCGCCCCCTCGGTGATCCGACGCAGGGCTTCGCCGAGATTGGTCGCACCGCACACGAACGGAACGGTGAACTGCCACTTGTCGATGTGATTGGCGTAGTCGGCCGGAGTGAGCACCTCGGATTCATCGACATAGTCGACGCCGAGGCTCTGCAGGATCTGCGCCTCCACGAAATGACCGATCCGCGCCTTGGCCATCACCGGGATCGACACGGTGGAGATGATCCCGTCGATCATGTCCGGATCGCTCATCCGCGACACCCCGCCCTGGGCCCGGATGTCGGCGGGCACGCGCTCGAGCGCCATCACGGCCACCGCGCCCGCGTCCTCGGCGATCTTGGCCTGCTCGGGGGTGACCACGTCCATGATCACGCCGCCCTTGAGCATCTCGGCCATGCCGCGCTTGACCCGGGCCGTACCCTGACCCACTGTCGGCGCGACACCGCCGTTGGCGTCGGTGGTGCCGTTGAGGGTGCTCCGGGCATCCGGTCCGGGAGTGCTCCCTGACTGGAACTGACTCACTGATGTCTCCTGATGTCGTCATTTCGGCACGAGGTGCCGGCGCCGCGTGACGCGGTTGTCCCCCGATTCTAGGCGAGTGCGCGCAGTGGCCTCACCGGCGACCTGCGCCGCACCCGATCGCAGCAGCTCGCCGGCACGTCCCGAGCCGGTCAGGACCCGGTCAGGAGCCGGTTCCTGGGGCCATCCGTTCGATGATCTCGAAGAACTGGGGCAACTCCGCGGTACCGCCCAGATGCAGCCACTGGACCAGGCGCCGCTCGCCCAGATTGCGTGTGTCACGTACCGCGTCGTTGTAGAACCGTCTCGCCATCATGATCCGCGTCTCCGCATCGGCGAGTTCGACCACCAGACCCTGGGGGCGGGACTGGGTGTCGGTCTGGGCGAGCAGCGTCGACACCTTGTTCTCGGCCTGCTCCCGCGCCGACGGCGCCGCGCGCTCGGCCTCATCGGCCGCGACCGCCAGTGCCTGCCCCGCGCCGCGGGCCTCCTCGTCGTAGCCGGCGATCATGCCGGCAGCGATCGCCCGAGCGACCACCGCACGTCGGGCCAGTGCGGCGTCGAGTGCCTGGCGTGCGAGATCAACCCGCACGTTGAGTCGGTCCAGCCGATTGGCGGTCTGAAACGCCCATCCACCCGCCACCACGACGAGCAGGACGATGAGCGCGATGATCGCGACGGTCAGTCCGGACATGGTCATCGGTCCCCCCTACTCGGCCACGACGACCGGTCCCGCACCGACCGTCACCGTCTCGTACACCCGCAGGATCTGGTCGGCCACGCGGGACCAGTCGTAACGGTCGGCGCGCCGACGACCCGCTGCGACCATCTCCGCACGCATCGCGTCGTCGCCGAGGAGCTCGATGATCGCCTCGGCGAGATCGTCGGCCGACCCGGTCGGCACGAGACGCCCGGCGCGCCCGTCGTCGAGCACACGCCGGAAGGCGTTGAGGTCGCTGGCGAGGACGGCGGCCCCGGCCGCCATCGCCTCCACCAGCACGATCCCGAAGCTCTCCCCGCCCAGATTGGGGGCGCAGTAGACGTCGGCCGACCGCAGCGCACGGGCTTTCGTGTTGTCGTCGACCTGGCCGAGGAAGACCAGATGCTCGGCCAGGGCACCCGCTCGACGCCGCAGCGCCCGCTCGTTGCCGCCGCCGACGATCAGCACGCGAACGTCGCCGAACTCCTCGACCACCGCGGGCAGGGCTCGCATGAGGATGTCGATACCCTTGCGCGGCTCGTCGTACCGGCCGAGGAAGAGGATCGTGTGGCCGGTGGCGGGTTGACCGTCCAGCGGTTCGGCGTTGGCGAATGCGGCCACGTCGATACCGTTCGGGATCTCCACGGCGTCGGACCCCAGCGACTCCATCTGCCAGCGCCGGGCCAGCTCCGACACGGCGATCTTGCCGGATATCCGTTCGTGGTAGGGCCGCAGAATGCCCTGGAACACCGACAGCCACATCGATCGGGTGGTCGAGGTGTGAAAAGTCGTGACGATCGGGCCGGAGGCGACCATCAGTGACAGCATCGAGATACTCGGCGCATTCGGCTCGTGGACGTGCAGGACGTCGAAGGCGTTCTCGTCGATCCAGCTACGCAGTCGCAGATAGCCCTTGGGACTGAAGTTCACCCGGGACACCGAGCCGTTGTACGGAATCGCCAGCGCGGGACCGGCCGAGACCACGTAGTCGGGAAGTCCGGTCTGCTGCGCCGACGGCGCCAGCACGCTGACCTCGTGCCCGCGTTCGATGAACACATGCGCGAGTTCCACCACATGTGCCTGGACACCGCCGGGTACGTCGAACGAGTACGGGCAGATCATCCCGATCCGCATCAGCTCGGCTCTTCGATGCGTGCGCGGCGTTCGGCCGACCAATCGGCCTCCCACAACGGCTGCAGCATGTGCCAGTCCTGCGGATGGGCGGCGATGTTGGTCGCGAAGGCGTCGGCGAGCGCCTGCGTTGCCGACCCGACCCCACCGGAGACGTCGATCGGCGGTCCGACGGACGCCATCGACGTCGGCGCTTCGGTGAACCAGTGATGCACCGGCAGCAACGCGGCGCCGGTCTCGATGGCCAGCCGTGCCGACCCGGCCGGCATGCGGGTGCGTTCGCCGAAGAACGTCACCGGGACACCGTGACGTGCGAGGTCACGCTCGCCGAGCAGGCAGATGATGCCCCCCGCGCGCAGCCGGTCGGCGAGCTGCCCGAACGGCGGCTGCTCACCGCCGCTGAGCGGGAAGATCTCGAATCCGAGAGACTCCCGGTAGGCGACGAAGCGGTTGAAGAGCGACTCCGGTTCGAGGCGTTCGGCGACGGTCGCGAATTGTCCGTACTGCTGAACCAGCCACACACCGGCCATGTCCCAGTTGCCCGTGTGCGGCAGCGCGAGGATCACTCCCTTGCCGCGGGACACAGCTGCGTCGAGGTTGGCCCGGTCGGCGTCGGGAAGGGTCATCGTGGCCGCCGTCGCCGCGAGATCGTGGGCCGGCAGGCGGAAGGCCTCGTACCAGTAGCGCGCATAGGAACGCATCGCCGCGGCCATCAGGTCGTCGGGCACCGCCTCGGGTGTCGAACCGATCACGCGCGCGAGGTTGCGACGCAGCTGGTCGGGACCCCCGTTACGGCGGCCGGCCATCCCGCCGACGAGATCGAAAGCAGACCGGGCCGGCGTCTCGGGCGCATACCGGACCGCCGCCCAACCCGCCGCATACGCCAGATCCGAGAGTTTCGCGGTGACCGCGCTCATCGGGTCCTTTCCACCATCGACATGGATGTCAGTGTGCCCCGGCCTGCGGCTGCGTGCCCGACGGCGGAGGCTCGTCGGCCGGTGGCCCGGCCCCGTCGGTCGACGGGTGGTCGGTGATCGGCTCGTCGGTCATCGGCTCGTGGATCGACGGGCCGTCGGTGGTCGATTCGTCGGCCGCGGAATCGTCATCGGGCGCCGGCCTGTTGAGCGGGATGAGGTCTCGCGCACCGGGCGAGGTGTAGATGGACCACATGCGCTGGCCGACGGTGACGATCGACAGCACCGCCAGCACCCACATCGCGATGTGGATCGCCCACGACAGGCCCAGCCCGGTGAAGCCCGCACCGACCAGCACGATGATCAGACGGTCCGGACGTTCGATCCAGCCGCCGTCGCCGTTGAGCCCACTCGCCTCGGCGCGCGCCTTCGCATAGGAGATCACCTGCGAGGTGACCAGGCAGATCAGTGTGGCGACCAGCAACAGATGGTGCGGCTCGGTGATCGCGCACCACCAGGCCAGCCCGGCGAAGATCGCGCCATCGGCGATCCGGTCGCAGGTGGCGTCGAGCACGGCACCGAACCGGGTGCCCCCGCCGCGGGCCCGCGCCATCGCGCCGTCGAGCATGTCGAACATCACGAACAGCCAGATGACGAGCGTCCCGGCGAACAGATAACCCATCGGGAACAGCGTCAGCGCGGCCGCGATCGTCGCCGTCGTCCCGATGAGCGTCATGAGATCCGGAGTGAGTCCGGTACGCAGCAACGCGCGTCCCATCGGCAACGTCACCTTCGACACCGAGGCCCGGCCCCGGATGCTCAACATCTGACCGCTCCTTTCGTCCCCCGACCGGCCATCGTCACAGCTGTTCGTGCCACGCCGCGGCGAGCAGCGAACGAGTGTCGCGCAGCAACTGTGGCATGATCTTCGTCTCGCCGACAACCGTGATGAAGTTCGCGTCCCCGATCCAGCGCGGCACGATGTGCTGGTGCAGATGTTCGGCGAGTGAGCCGCCTGCCGCATATCCCAGATTCAGCCCGACGTTGAACGCGTTGGGGTTCGACACCGATTTGATGGTGCGGATGATGCGCTGCGTGAATGCCATCAGCTCCGACGACTCCTCGGCGGTCAGATCCTCGAGATCGGCGACCTGCCGGTACGGGACGATCATGGTGTGGCCCGGGTTGTACGGGTACAGGTTGAGCACCGCGTAGACGGAATCGCCCCGCGCGACGATCAATCCGTCCTCGTCCGACATCCGCGGGATGTCGAGGAACGGGTGTCCGGTCGTCTGTTCCGACGGCGGCGGGTCGGCGGTGATGTAGGTCATCCGGTGCGGGCTCCAGAGCCGCTGCAACCGGTCCGCGTCACCCGTGCCACAGTCACGGATCTCCCGGCCGTCGACCTCGTCGCGCTCAGCCATCGGCGGAGTCCGATCCGGCGTCGACGTCGCCGCCGGAGATCACGTCCTTCGACGGTGAGTCGTTGCGCCGCTGGTCGACCCAGTCGCAGATGACGTCGACGGCGGTCGCCACGGCAACACCGTTGACCTGGGACCCGTCGCGGAACCGGAAGCTGACCGCGCCCGCGCTCACGTCACGCTCGCCGGCGAGCAGCATGAACGGCACCTTGTCCTTGGTGTGATTGCGGATCTTCTTCTGCATGCGGTCGTCGGAGTAGTCGACCTCGGCGCGGATACCGCGGGCCTTGAGCTGATCGACCACATCCTGCAAATGGTCGGCAAACGCCTCCGCCACCGGGATACCCACCACCTGAACCGGCGCCAGCCAGGCCGGGAAGGCCCCGGCGTAGTGCTCGGTCAGCACGCCGAAGAAGCGCTCGATGGAGCCGAAGAGTGCGCGGTGGATCATCACCGGGCGATGCTTGGCGCCGTCGGAGCCGGTGTACTCGAGTTCGAATCGCTCGGGTTGGTTGAAGTCGAGCTGGATCGTCGACATCTGCCAGTTGCGGCCCAGGGCGTCCTTGACCTGCACCGAGATCTTGGGGCCGTAGAAGGCGGCCCCGCCCGGATCGGGCACGAGGTCGAGTCCCGATTCCCGGGCGACCTCGGCCAGTGTCTCGGTGGCGATCTCCCAGGATTCGTCGTCACCGACGAACTTCTTCGGGTCCTTGGTGGAGAGCTCGAGGTAATAGTCGTCGAGCCCGTAGTCCTTGAGCAGGTCCAGCACGAAGGTCAGCAACGACCGCAACTCGTCGCGCATCTGGTCGCGGGTGCAATAGATGTGGGCGTCGTCCTGGGTCATGCCGCGAACTCGTGTCAGCCCATGGATCACGCCCGACTTCTCGTACCGGTACACCGAGCCGAATTCGAAGAGCCGCAACGGCAGTTCGCGATACGACCGACCCCGGGACCGGAAGATCAGGTTGTGCATCGGGCAGTTCATCGGCTTGAGGTAGTAGTCCTGCGCCGGTTTCCGCACGGTGCCGTCGTCGTTGTACTCCGCGTCGAGCTGCATGGGCGGGAACATGCCGTCGGCGTACCAGTCGAGATGGCCGGAGACCTCGTACAGGTGGCCCTTGGTGATGTGCGGGGTGTTGACGAACTCGTAGCCGGCGTCGATGTGCCGACGTCGCGAGTAGTCCTCCATCTCCGTGCGGATGATTCCGCCCTTGGGGTGGAAGACGGGAAGACCGGAACCGAGTTCGTCCGGGAAGCTGAACAGGTCGAGTTCGGCCCCGAGTTTGCGGTGGTCACGACGCTCGGCCTCGGCCAGCAGCTCCAGGTACGCATCCTGGGCCTCTGCCGATTCCCATGCGGTGCCGTAGATCCGCTGTAGATCCGCGTTGTCCTGGTCGCCGCGCCAGTACGCCGCCGAGCTGCGTGTCAGCTTGAACGCGGAGATGTACTTGGTCGTCGGCACGTGCGGTCCGCGACAGAGGTCGCACCAGATGAGTTCGCCGGTGCGGGGGTTCAGATTGTCGTAGGCGGTCAGCTCGGCACCGCCGACCTCCATGATCTCGCTGTCGGCGGCGGCACCCTTGTCGTCGATCAGTTCGAGCTTGTACGGCTCGGACGACAGCTCCATGCGTGCCGCGTCCTTCGATGGATAGACGCGCCGTGAGAACCGCTGCCCCGACTTGATGATCTGCTTCATCTTCTTCTCGAGGGCGGCGATGTCCTCGGGCGTGAACGGCTCGGCGACGTCGAAGTCGTAGTAGAAGCCATCCTTGATCGGCGGACCGATCCCGAGCTTCGCGTCCGGGAACAGCTCCTGCACCGCTTGGGCCAGCACGTGGGCGCACGAGTGACGGATGACGCTGCGCCCGGCCTCGGTGTTCGCGGCGACCGGCTCGACGTCGGTGTCGAGTTCGGGCGTCCACGACAGGTCACGCAGCTGACCGCCCGCATCGCGTACCACGACGACGGCGTCCGGACCCTTGTTGGGCAGCTCATGCTCGCGCAGCGCCGTACCCGCGGTGGTCCCGGCCGGCACACGGATGGTGGTGGCGCGGGACGCGATCAGGTCGTCGGGCACTTCGGGGCACTCCTCATGGTCGGCCGTGCACGAACGGCGCGCGGCGGGAACAGATGTCTGCAGCTTGATGGTATCCGCGGCGATCCGCCTCGCCGCACCCCCACCGCAATCGCCATGCGAACGGGCCTACAGAATCGGGCTGCTCAGCCAGGTGGCGTCGATGCCGAACCAGCCCCCCACCGTGCCCAACGCACCGAGGAGCCAGAGAGAGCCCAGGACGATCGCACAGGTGCCGAGACCCAGAACACCTTGCACGCTCCAGTGCTGCTGTTTCAGCCAGTCAGCCCAGGCGTCGTACTTCGACCGCGCGAACGTCAGCAGACGATGGGCCCAGGTGAACTCGGAGGCCAGAATGCCCAGGCCGAGGAAGACGATCAGCCAGCCGGGCCCCGGGTACGGGATCGCGACGATCCCACCGGCGAGCACAAGCGTGCCGATGACACCGATCCCGATCCGGTAGGTGAGGTTGAGCGCCGGATTGCGGCGGATCACATAGCGCCGCTGACGGGTCCACACCCGCAGCCTGGTCGTGGACGACATGTCCTCCCGCTCTGCTCCCGACGCGTACGCGCGCTTCCCCCGTGGTCGACCGGAATCTGATTGTCGACCGACCTCGTCTTCGACGTACAGGGTACGTGCAACGCCGCAACCGGCGTCACCACGACGACGGCGGCCGATGTCGCGGCGGTGTCGGGCCGGTGTCCCGAGTCCGATGCACCGCTGCCGGGCACGATCGTGAGTAGCCGGGCTCCCGACCGGCCCGGTGCCGTTTTCGCGTTAAGCTACCCGCGTCGACGGAGTCACGCGCCGACATCGTCGGTTGACCAATGGGTGGGCGATGACAATGGGTGGGCGATGACAATGGGTGGGCGATGACAATGGGTGGGCGATGACAATGGGTGGGTGATGACACCGAACAGATCCGATCCGCGCGGTCTCTGTTGTGCGCCGACCAGGCGGTGACCGGTGGCTCGTCCGATGGTTGCCGCCGTACGCGGCCACATGCGGTCACACGACCCCGAGCACGACGCAGTGCGCAGGGCCGGACGCGCAGCCGTCGTCATACCGTCTGCATTTGCTCTCGGCTACTACGCCATCGGCGGCTCACAGGCCCCGTTGTTCGCCGCGTTCGGGTCCTTCGCACTGCTGGTGTTCGTCGACTTCCCGGGCGACCGACGCGCCCGGGCGGTCAGCTACCTCGGACTCGCCGTGGTTGGCACCGCGCTGATCACCGTCGGGACGCTGGTGTCCACGATCCCCTGGCTCGCCGTGGCGGCGATGTTCATGATCGGTTCGGTGGTCATGTTCATCGGCGTCATCAGCGCCGCGCTCGCCGCAGCCCAACGCTCCGTCCTGCTGACCTTCGTACTCCCGGTGGCCTCCTCGGCGCCGGCGAGCGCCATCGGGGATCGTTTGTTGGGCTGGGCGATCGCACTGGCCTGCGGCATCCCGGCGGCGCTGTACCTGTTCGCTCCCCACCACCATGACCGGTTGCGCACTCGGGCAGCGCGCACCTGCCGACTACTCGCCGACATCTCGGAGGGCCACGGCGACCCCGCCGAGGCGAGAGCCGCGATGAGCGACTTACAGACCAGCTTCCTCGCGACGGCCTGCCGGCCGGTCGGTCTCTCGGCAGGCAGCCGGGCGCTGGTCCGGGTGGTGGGTCAGCTGCAATGGCTGACCGACTGCCTGACCCTCCGGCACGGTCCGACGTCGGCGGGGTCCTCGCCGAGGACTGCTGCGCGGGTTCTGCGCAGTGCGGCGTCGACCATCGAGCCCGGCGGACGGGGGCACCACCGACAGTCGCTCGCCGACCTCGAGCGCCTGGTCGCGGAACTGGACACCGAGCGCGACAGGGCGTTCGGCGACTTCGCGGCCGCCCGGGATCACCGCGCGGCCACCGCCGCCCTGGCCTCACATGCCGTCGACTCGGCGGTGGCCACCACCGGCCGGATCGTCGCGTGGTCGGCGGCCGCCGACGCCCGTCCGGTCGTCGACCGCGTGCTCGGCCGCGGTCTGTCCGGCGAAGGAGCGGACGGCCGAGCCATCCCCGGGCCATTGATCTCGCCCAACTACACGCTCGGGTACCTGCGATCTCGATCGATCACGCTGCAGAACAGTCTCCGCGGGGGCCTCGGACTGGCCTCGGCGGTTGCGGTCACCGAGTTCTTCTCCGTGCAGCACGGCTTCTGGATCGTGCTCGGTACGTTGTCCGTCCTGCGTGGCTCCGCACTCACCACGGGGTCCTCGGTGCTGCGTGCCATCGTCGGGACCGTTCTCGGCTTCGCGATCGGCGCTGCGATCCTGGAGCTCCTCGGGACCGGTCGGGTCGCGCTCTGGATTGTGTTGCCGGCGGCCATCTTCCTCGCGGCATTCGTGCCGGAGGTCGTGTCGTTCACGGCAGGCCAGGCCGCGTTCACGGTGACGGTGGTGGTGCTGTTCAACGTCATCGACCCGGTCGGCTTCCGGGTGGGGCTGATCCGCATCGAAGACGTGGTTCTCGGCTCGACGGTGGCGGTCGTCGTGGCCCTGCTGATGTGGCCCCGGAGCGTCGCGGCCACCATGCGCATCGGCGAGGCCGGGGCCGCCGTCGCGGGAGCGCGATTCCTTGTCGCGGCAGTCCAGCACGTCACCCTACGTCAGACCCTCGACCCGGCCGTGCAATCCGAGGCCTACGCGAGCGCCCGGACCCTCGACGACGATGTCCGCCAGTATCTGGCCGAATGCGGAGGCACCCCGGACGGAATCAGACCAGTGCTGCAGGCGTCGACCCGCACTGTTCGGACGGTCCTTGCCGCGGAGGCGATCGGGCGGATCAACCCCACCGAATCCGCCGGCGCGACCGCCGCGGTCCGTGATGTACTCGAGCAGCATGCTGCGGCACTCGCCGCATGGCTCACCGGCGGCTCCGACCTCCGCCGGTCGGCAACGGTGGGTGCCGACCTCCTCGACGCGCTGGGGTCCGACACTGCGGCGGCCGCGCTGCTCTGGACCGCTGCGCACCTCAACGAACTGGAACTGCTCGCCGACCACCAGAACCGGTCGGCGGCGTCGGTGGGCTGACGAGACGCGCACCGCGGGCGATGGTCTGCGGTCCCGTCGACAGGCTCATCGCTGATCGTGCGCCAGGAGCCCACCAGTGGTATCAGCATCGACACGGGTTCCCGACCATTGGCACGGCGAACGTCGGCGACCTGGCCGGGAGGCCGAGTAACATCCGGACCATCGCCAGAGCCGTCATCGACGATCGCGAGGGCAACCATGAGCGACGATGCGCCCGAGACACCCGCATCCGCCGAGGACGACCTGCTGGCGATTGCCGGGAATCTCTCCCACTTCCATCGCGAACACGAGAAGTACTATTCCGAGGCCCCGCTGACCGATGCCCTGGCACTGCAACGTATCGCCCGCGCCCTCACCGCGCTCGCAGAGCGATGGTCCTGCACCGAACCGACCGACTCACCGTCACCGAGCCCGTTCGCAGGTGCGCCCGATCTGAACGACGAACGCGCGATCGAGACTGCCGGAATCCTCTTCATGGAGGACGGCGGTGAGCCGGCGGAGATCGCCGCGATCGAGAGCGAACTCGAGGCCCACGCCGATCGGAGCGAACAGAGCGGCTCCTGGCTGGCCACAGCGATGGAGACCTCGTGGGCCATGTCGGAGGCGTTGCTCTCCTACCCGGGGCTCGCCGACCTCCTCGCCGAACGCCACCGCATCATCGGCAACAACTGGCGTAATGCCTCCACCGCGAGACTCATCGCGCTCTACCTCCGCCGCGCGGCGGCGATCATGCGGCAGATCGACTTCTCTCCCGGCGCAGTGCGAGAGGACCTCACCGGCGGCCGGGTCGCGCCGCGATACCTGTTCTCCGCGGCGGAGATGATCGCCCACGCCGCGGACCTCTCGACCCAGAGTGCGGTGCTCACCCACGAGGACGAGCGGCGCTGGCGCACATTCCACGATCGGATCGAAGAGATCACCGACCCCGGTACGGGACACGAACAGCGCCACATGTGACGGCTGTCGCGCAGGAGACCACGACACCCGACGTCTCACGCATGGAGGTTGGTCCGTGCCCGGACCTCGCCGACAAAACCGCCGCCCCGCCGATCGCACAGCGCGACACCGCACAGGTGGTCGGACCTCACGCTCACGCCGCGGCGGTGATGTCGTCCGCCGGGTGTGCTGTCACGACAGCCTTCTCGATGCGCCGCTCGCGAAGGTCCGCGACCACGACGACGGCGATGGTCACCAGCAGGACCAGCGGGTAGCATCCGGCGTACAGGACGACGGCGAGCCGGTCGAACCATTGCGGATCGGGCCACCGCGGCATCATGAACAGCCCCAGGGCAACTGCATGATCCGAGCCGAAACGGGGCCCGCTCTGGTACCAGTGGTGCCACCACGTGAACGACACGGTCACGATCCCGGCCGGCCCGAGCCAGAGCCACCAGCTCCCCCGCGGGTTGTCGCGCAGTCCTCGGTACGCCGCGTCGAACGCGACGACGAACAGGGGCACGAACCACACCCAGTGATGACCCCACGAGAACGGCGACACGGTTGCCGCCGTCATCCCGACGATGCTCACCGCCAACAACTCTCGCCCACGGCGATGGGCGACACGTGCCCCCCACAATCCGAGCACGCCCGCGACAACCGCGATGGGCACCCACAACCACCACGGTGCCTCGTAGACCCGGTACCCGGGTGCGGGGTGAGCGAACCGTCGAATGTCGAAATAGGCCAACAACTGTGAGATGAAGCCGTTCACTGACTGATTGGCCGGCGAGTCCACCCGACCCACCCGTGCCGTACCACCGATCGCGTCGGTCCAGTAGTGCCACGCATCGGCGGGGATGACCAGGAAGCCGACCAGCACTGTCGCGCCGAACGTCACGAGCCCGACGACCACGCTGCGCCACTCGCGGATGGTGGCGAGGTAGATCAGGAAGAAGGCGGGCGTCAGTTTGAGGCCGGCGGCGAGGCCCACCCCGACTCCTTTGAGACGTGAACCCGGCCGCTTGAGGTCCACGAGGATGAGGTCCGCGAGGATCAGCGCCATCAGCAGAATGTTGATCTGTCCGAGCCAGATCGTGGTCCGCACCGGCTCGAGCGCGGTCGCACACACGGCCAGCAACACTGCGAACAGCCAGAGCCGACCGTCTGCGCGGTATCCGAGGCTGCGAAAGCTCAGGACGATGATCGCGATGAGCGCCGCGAACGTGATCGACCACCAGACGACCGCAGCAGTCGTCGCGGACAGCAGGGCAAACGGAACGAGAACGATCGCCGCCAACGGCGGGTAGGTGAAGTCGAGGGCCCACAGCACCGGCGCTCCGTACAGCCCGTTACCGTCCAGAACCGTCTGCGCGCCGGCCCGATAGACCTTCAGGTCGGTGTAGTTGTTGAACAATCCGTAGAACGGGTTCCCGAGTGGCACGGCTGTGACGTGCCAGACGACCACCCCCGCCGCGGCGAGCGCCGTGAGCGCAATGACCCAGCCCGCGATCGGTGGCGCAGCGCGCCGACTCCTCTCGGCGTCGGCGGTGTATGCGCACACGAGCCGAACATACTCGCGCACAGCGGGAATCCGATGGAGGATCGCCGTGATGTCGGCGCGTCACGAACCCTGATCGATGCGATAGACGACCATCTGCACACCATTGGCGAGGGCCTGCTGGTGATGCAAGGTCAGTGCCAGCGGTTCCGTCGTATCCGGGAACACGCGAAATCCTGAACCGAGGATGACCGGGAAGACCATCAGTCGCAGTTCGTCGACCAGGTGGTTGCGCAGCAGGTCGTGGACGAGGGTGCGACTCCCGGCGACGAGCACCACGCCCTCGGTCGAGTCACGCAGTCGTCGAACCGATTCCATGACAGGACCTTCCAGGGCAACCGAATTGGCCCAGTCCAGTCCGGTTGCGCTGGAGGTGACCACGACCTTGGGCATCGTGTTCATCTTGTCGGCGAAGCCGTCGTCGTCGGTGTAGCGGGGCCACGCGCCTGCAAAGGATTCATAGGTTCGGCGCCCGAGCAGGTGCACCTGAGCCTCCAGGATCTCCGCGAGCTTGATCCGCCGGAGTTCGGGGGTGTGGAAGTCGATGGTCCAGCCCGTGTGCGGATAGCCCGCTTCGCCGCCCGGTGCCTCCATCACACCGTCCACCGAGACGAACTCGCTCACCACGATCGAGCCCATGTCCCACTCCTCCGGCCGGCCGGACCGGACGCCGGCGCTGCACGATACAGACCGACCGCGATCTGAGAACTCATCGCCGCCGGCACCGTACGAATTCAGAACGGTGGTGAACCCGTGATCAGGAACCGGGCCGTGATCGCACCGCGGTTGTGCCAGCGATGCGACACCGTGGACGAGTAATACAGGACATCGCCGGTGTCGAGTTGGTAGGTCGTGGTGCCGACCTCCACCTCGAGGGTGCCCTCGAGGACGTAGATGAACTCCTCCCCGACATGTTCGGTCGCCGCCGACGACGAGGCGCCGGGCTCCGCGGTCACCTCGTTGGGGCCCATGACGCCGCCACTGCGCGTACACCGCCGCATCGTCGAACCGGGAGACAGATCGAGGACCGGCCCGTCGTTCGCGCGGACCAACGATGCCTCGTCGTCGGTGCGGCTCAACAGATCATGGGCGGTGGTGCCGAGCGCCCGCGCGATCGCGTGCAGATTCATCACGCTCGGCACGGTGCGACCGTTCTCGGCCTGGGAGAGGAACGACTGGGACAAACCAGTGCGGTCGGCCAGCTCCTGCAGGGTCAAACGTGACGTCTTGCGCGCCGCACGGATTGCCGAGCCGAGTGCGCTCGCAAGCGCAGCAGCGTCATCGTCGGTCACCGCGGACACCTTGTCTGGCACCCCAACACCGTAATGGAGCAACCGTGAAAACGACGGATGGACAGTGTTAACAAGAACGACACAATATCGACACAGTCAAAGAAATATTCAGTCTGTTCAATATCGATGAACGCTGTTCCCGCACCCTTTCACGTCATTGGAGCATCTCATGTCCGAACGTACGTCTGAACATCAGGTCGATGTTCGACCGCCCATGGCGCGCCTGCTCGCCTTCGCGGTGCAGCACGTGCTCATCATGTACACCGGCTGTATCACGGTCCCGTTGGTGTTCGGTGCGGCCGCGGGACTCGATCGCGGCGACATCGCGTTTCTGATCAGCGCCGACCTTCTCGTCGCCGGAATCGTCACCGCGATCCAGGGATTCGGCGTCGGTCGCATCGCAGGGGCGCGGCTGCCGATCGTGTGCGGCGCGACATTCACCGGCCTCACCCCGATGATTCTCATCGCCCAGAAGTACGGTTTGCCGGCCGTGTACGGTTCGATGCTGCTCGGCGGCGTCGTCGGGCTGGCGCTGGCGATTCCCTTTGCGCGCGTCGTCCGCTTCTTCCCGTCGCTGGTGACCGGCAGCGTGCTGACGGTCATCGGCATCTCGTTGATCGGTGTCGCCGGCGGACTCATCGTCGGGTCCGACGACACTAGCCCGGATTACGCCTCGCCACGCAACCTGATCGTGGCACTGATCGTCGTCGCGATCGCCGTAGCGCTGCTGTGTCTGGCGCGCGGGATCTGGTCGCAGCTCGCGGTGCTCATCGCCCTCCTCGCGGGAACCGCGATCGCCGCCGCGTTGGGCATGTTCGACCTCAGCGGCCTGGCGAACGCCGGCTGGGTCGGATTCCCCACCCCGTTCCATTTCGGTGCCCCGCAGTTCCCGATCGCCGCAGTGGTGTCGATGAGCATCGTCATGGCGGTCGTGTTCGCCGAGTCGACCGCGAGCATGCTCGCGATCTCGGAGATCACCGGTAAGCCGCTGTCCAGCGGCGATCTCGCGCGGGGTCTCGTCGGCGACGGCATCTCGGGAGTGCTGGGTGGCATCTTCTCCGGATTCATGGACACGATCTTCGGCCAGAACGTCGGTGCCGTGGCCACCAGCCGGGTGTACAGCCGCTTCGTCACCGCAGGCAGCGGAATCATCCTGATGTTGCTGGCCCTCACCCCGAAGATGGGCGCTGTGGTCGCAGCGCTGCCCGGCCCCGTGGTCGGCGGGGTCGGCCTCGTGCTCTTTGCCACCGTGGCCCTGATCGGTGTCCGCACACTCGCACAGGTGGACATGAGCAACCCGGTCAACCTGACCGTTGCAGCCACTTCCATCGGCATCGGGCTGCTCCCGGAATTCGTGCCGGGCATGTTCGTGCACCTACCCGACTCGCTGCAGATCATTCTCGGTAGCGGCATCACCCTCACCGCGATCGTCGCGTTCGGCCTCAATCTCGCGTTCTTCCACACACCCCTGCGCAACCGGGTCACACCGGGACCGGCCGCCGACGCCACGACCGACATCGTCGTCGCCGCACCGGTGGGATCAGCCGACTCCGAGGAGAACACCCATGCCCGAGCCTGACACCACGACACCGTTTCTCGTTCCGACCGTCGACATCTCCCCGTATGTCCGGGGCGGCTCGGAGATCGACCGCCGCACGGTCGCCGATGCGATGGATCGTGCCTGCGCCACCGTCGGTTTCATCCAGATCGTGGGTCACGGCATCCCCGACGCGGTGATCGACGGCCTCACCGGCGCGATGGATGATTTCTTCGGTCTAGAGCTGGACGCCAAGAAGTCCTATCGCGTCGACGGCGCCAATCGCGGCTACAGTGCACCGCGCAGCGAATCGCTGAGTCTCAGCGCGGGTGTCGAAGCGGCGACGCGCATGAACGACTTCTTCGAGGCCTTCAATGTCGGCGTGGAAGCCCGATCGTTCACCGGGCTCGACCTCGACGAAGCCGACTACGGCATCAACATGTGGCCCGCGATCGACGGATACCAAGCCCGGATCGAGGCGTATTTCGCTGCCGCCCAACGCGTCGCACACACGCTGACGACGATCTTCGCCGACGCCCTGGGTCTCGACCAAGGATTCTTCGATGCCCTCACCGATCACTCGATCGATGTGCTTCGGATGAACAACTACGCGTTGCCACCCGGCACCGACGTGGCGCTCGATGGTGATCTCACCGGCATGGGCGAACACACCGACTTCGGCATCGTCACCGTGTTGTGGGCCGACCAGGTCCGGGGCCTGCAGGTGCTCGGCCTCGACGGAGGCTGGCACGACGTGTCACCCGCCGACGGCGCGCTGCTGGTCAATCTCGGCGATCTGACCGCGCGGCTGACCAACGACCGCTGGATGTCGACGCTGCATCGCGTCAAGCCACCGATCGTCGACGGCACCATCGAGCGCAGGCGGTCGGCGGCGTTCTTCCACGACGGCAACGCCGACGCGGTCATCGCAACACTGGCCAGTCACCTCGACAATGATGACGGGATGGCCTATGAACCGATCACCGTCACCGATCACATCGCCGCCAAACTTGCCGGTTCCCGGGGCGGCAAGCTCAATGTCGCGGCGGTGCGGGAAGCAGCCCGGGTGTTGGGAGCGACCGACCGATGAACTCGCGCAAGGCAACCGCTGTGCTGATCCATGGCGCGTGGGCCGGCTCGTGGGTGTGGGACCTGGTGACGCCACTGCTCGACGAGGCCGGGATCGTCGTGCACTCCCCCGATCTCCCCGGTTCTGGCAGGTGGGACGCGCGGACGTCCATCGACCTGAATGACGTGGTCGATCACGTCATCGACGACATCTCGCACATCGACGGCGACATCGTCGTGATCGGACACAGCGGCGGCGGCGTCGTGGCGACCGGCGTGGCCGAACGGTTGTGCAGCGATGGCGATGATCGCATCCGTGGTCTGGGCTTTGTCGCCGGCATGATGCTGCCGTCGGGCATGAACTTCGGGCAGGTGTGCCGGGTCGCCGAGTTGCCCGAGCCGGTAGGCGTGTCGGCCTTCACCGAACCGACGTCCGATGGGCGTGGGACCGTCGTGCCGCCGGAGGTCGCCGCGGCCGTCTTCTTTCATGAGGCTCCGCCCGCATTGTCGGTGCCCGCGGCGCGGCGCCTGGTCCCCCAGTTGGAGACCGCACGGTTGATCGCCCCGGAGTGGACCGCGGTCGGCGCGGGTGCGCTGCCCTGGCTGTACGTGGAGGCCACCGAAGACCGCTCGGTTCCGATCGCCGCGCAACGCACGATGCAGCGACTGACGCCCGGCGCACGGGTGGTGAGCCTGACCACCGATCACGCTCCGCAACTCTCCCGACCCGACGAACTCGCCTCTGCTCTCTGCGAATTCGTCATCGGATGCTGCCGGACCGGCACCGAGGCGCTGACCAGCTGACGTCTGGCCGCCGTCCACTGAGAACCGCCCTCGCGCGGCAGACCGTCGGCGATACGCCGGCGGCGTCCCGCCCGAGGGCGGTTTCCGGGCCACTCAAGGATCAGACGAAACGCCGCACGTCACCCGCGTCGTGATATGCCGACCATCCCGGGTCGCCGGTCGTCGCGAAACTCACCCAGGCGCGATGCATCTCGTCGGCGATGCGCTGATCGGGTTCGGGCCCGACCAATGCATGAGCGGTGGCGAGGTGGTCGAAGACGAACGGGATCTCCACCGCATGACCGGCTCGGATGTCGGCCTGCGGACTGCGGTATCCGAACTCGTACAGGTGCGTCGCGCCGGCAGGTCGTGACTCGGCGATCGCGGTCGTCGGAGACGAGAATGCCCGAGCGGTGAGGGCTTCGCTGACCACGTCACCCGCGCTCGCCCCGGCATCGAGCCGCTCACGGAGATGGTCGAGGCCGCCGGCACTGCGGCCGAGAACGGCCGCCGCGGCCTCCTCGGTGACGGCCTGCGCACCACCCGTCGCGACCATGAAGAAGCGGAACTCGTCGGCATTCCATCCCGCGATCAGCGGGATGTCTCCCCCGGACCCGGCCGCGATGGCATCGGATGGGATCGCGGTGAGGACTTCGCCGTCGACGACCGGGAACTGCGACATGATCCCCAAACCGAGTGCGACGACCGTCGCTCCCCAGACCTCCGGGTCCGGGTCGAGCATCAACTCCAGTGCCATCTTCGATTGAGCGCCCATGATGTCGTCGACGCCGATGCGACCGAAGGCATCGACGGTCGCATCGACCCCGAGGATCTGGGCCATCCGAGCTGTCACCTTGCGTGCGTCGGCGGGATCGGCGGCAGCGGACCCGTTGCCGCTCTGCATGATCGCACGCCGGAACAGGCCTGCGGCGAGTGGAGACGCAAGCAGTGACGCGACGCTCATCGCACCCGCGGACTCTCCGAACACGGTCACGTTGTCGGGGTCGCCACCAAAGGCTGCGATGTTGTCGCGCACCCAGTGCAACGCGGCGATCTGATCGCGCAACCCGCGGTTGTCAGGGGCACCCTCGATCGATGCGAAACCTGCGGTGCCGAGTCGATAGTTGATCCCCACGCAAACGACGCCGTCGCGCGCGAACGTATCCCCGGCATACATCTCGATGCGATTCGAGCCACGCGTGAACGCGCCCCCGTGAATCCACACCATCACCGGCAATGCACCCGCACTCGGGTCCGGGGTCCACACGTTGACGTTGAGGTAGTCATCGCCGAGCACGATCGCGTTGTCGAGCAACGCCGCGATCGGGGCGGGATAGTCGATCTGCGGGGCGGTCGGCCCGTACCCGGTGGCCCGCCGGACGCCGTCCCACCCGACCGCAGGTGCCGGAGCGGCAAAAGCCGACTCACCTACGGGCGGTGCCGCATACGGGATTCCGAGATAGGAGAGGACCCCATCGACCACCAGACCGGATACCCGCCCACCAGTGGTGAGTACAGCGGGGGCTTCCACGTCAGCACGCGTCATACCGACCGACGGTACGCGACGCCGATAGAAGCCCGTGGGCAATTCTCAGTCCGAACAGACGGCGCCGATCCCGAGGCCGATACCCGGTACCGCGCAGTCGTTCGGACGAACTGATCCTCGGGAGAGAAAGATCCACTCGCCTGCATTCAGACGCGACCCAGCTCCGAAGTGAGGTGATGGGTCATCGGCACACCGACCGCCGCCATCGCGAAGTCGGTGCGCAGGCTGTCTCCGTCCAGGCGGTAGCGACGTTCGGTGGCCTCCACCGACTTGGCCGTCGCCGTTGCCGTCACGACCCCGGACATCCTCAGTTCGACGACGCCGTCGACGATTTCCAGGACGCCCTCGCACAGTTCGGTGTGCCCGGTCGGCTGCGCGAGGGTGAGTTCGACGACGCCGTCGGCCGGCAGTCGGAGGAATCCGGATTCGGTGTGCAGCGGGGCGCCCGCCGCCGAACGCGTGCGCTGCCGATAGACCAGGAAAGGTTTGCCGATGTCCTCGACGGTGATCGTCTCCGTGTAGTCGAACGCCTCGATCGTCGGATACTCACCACGTCCAGGACCGGTCCAGGTACCGATGAGGGAGGCGATCGGGCTCAAATTCGGCGCAAGTTTCACTCTGCGAGCGTATGCCGGATCGCTTCTGATCTTCATCGATCGGGGGCGCGCCGAATCGAGTGAGGCCCTCCCGCGCAGACGGCGGAGAGGGCCTCTCGTAGTTCTCTGTGGTCCCGGCTGGGATCGAACCAGCGACCTTCCCGGTGTGAACGGGACGCTCTTCCACTGAGCCACGGGACCGCGCGCGGCGCGATCGCGCCGGTGCACGAGGAGGAAGATTACACGTTGCACACCTACATTCCCAAATCGGCCCGCGGGCCCGCGTCGGCCTGCAGAACTTCCGACGAGCAGCCCCCTGACCAGGCGATTTGGCGAAGCCGGAGTACGTCCGATAATGTTCCTCATCGCGTCGAGAGCAACAAAAGATCCACAAGATCGCTCCCGACCACGCGGATGTAGCGCAGCTGGTAGCGCATCACCTTGCCAAGGTGAGGGTCGCGGGTTCGAATCCCGTCATCCGCTCGGCGAGCGAGTCCCCTCGCAATTGGCGGTGTGGCCGAGTGGTGAGGCAACGGCCTGCAAAGCCGTGCACACGGGTTCGATTCCCGTCGCCGCCTCCAAGATCACCAACTTCATAGTCTCGCGCGATTAGCTCAGTGGGAGAGCGCTTCCCTGACACGGAAGAGGTCACTGGTTCAATCCCAGTATCGCGCACCACCACAAACGGGCCCCCGAACATCCGGGAGCCCGTTTTTGTATTCGCACCCTCCCTGGTGACATCCCTCCCCGCGCCATCGCACGGCATGTCGCTGGAAACCGCCTCACCAGCGGAGGCTTCGGCATTTCGCCGACCACGCACCTACCGAGGGCGGATTCCAGTTGCACTCCCGCAGGCCTGCCTGTTGACACCCTCGAGTGCCGCAGGTCACAATATCGACCGTCAACATGACATGACTGTCACGTCATAGACTTTTTGGAGGTAGCGTGACCACATTTGCCGCCGACATGCGTGAGCTTGGACGCCGAGTACGGAACTGGGGACGGTGGGGCGAGGACGACGAGCGCGGAACCACCAACCTGATCACCCCGGATCGGGTGGCCGCGGCCGCAGGTCTCATCCGCAGCGGCGAGATCTTCGAATTGGGCATCCCGCTCGACTCCGACGGCCCGCAGCCCGGTGGCGCCCGGATCAACCCGATCCGGCTCATGGCGGAGAACGGCCAGGAGCAGGTGTTGCCCGGCGGCTTCAAGTGGGCCGACGACTATGTCTTCATGCCATTGCAGGCCGGCTCGCAATACGATTCGCTCTCGCACGTCCACTACGACGGTCAGCTCTACAACGGCCATCCGGGCGACGGCGTGACCGTGAAGGGCGCCGACAAGTGTGGCATCCACACCCAGGCCAAGGGCATCGCCGGTCGAGGTGTACTCCTCGACATCGCCCGCCACCGCGGGGTCGACTGGCTCGAAGCGGGCACTGCGATCAGTCCGGACGAACTCGATGAGGTCGCCGCGGCTCAGGGGGTCGAGATCGGCCCCGGCGACATCCTGCTGTTCCGGACCGGTTGGCGCGCCAAGTTCCTGGCCGAGCGCGATCCCGCCGGTTTCATGGCCGGCGAGCCGGGCCTGTCGCTGGCCTGTGCACAGTGGTTGCGCGACCGCGACGTCGCGGTGGTGGGTTCGGACAACTGGGCCGTCGAGGTGATGCCCGGCGAGAATCCCGGCGCACTCTTCGAACTGCACATGGTGCTGATCCGCGACATGGGCATGACGCTGGCCGAGATGCTCGATTTCGAAGAGTTGTCGGCGGCCTGCGCTGCCGACGGGCGCTTCGACTTCTTCTTCGCCGGTCCGCCGCTGAAGTTCACTCGCGGCGTCGGCTCCCCCATCAACCCGTTGGCGATCCGGTGATCGCGGCGATGCCCACCGACAATCCCGGCACATCGAGGAGGCTCTGATGCTGGTCAGCGACATCGTCGAATACGGTGCGCGCAAACACCCGGACCGACTCGCCGTTCGCTTCGAGGACGAGACGATCACCTATCGCGAACTCCGCGACCGCAGTCGGCGACTCGCCAATGCGCTGCACGGTGTCGCGTCTGCCGGCGACCGGCTGGCCATCCTCTCCACCAACTGCACCGAGTACTTCGACTGCTATTACGGGGTGCCGATGGCGGGAATGGCGTTGACCATCCTCAATTTCCGGCTCCATCCGGATCAGATCTGCGACCTCGTGAACCATTCGCAGGCATCGGTACTCGTCGTCGCCGCCGAGTTCGTCGGCACCGTGTCCGAGTTCCGCGACCGAATCCCGAGCGTGCACACCGTGATCGTGATCGGCGGCACCGACCCGTCCACGTCCTACGCCGGCTTCGTCCAATCCGCACCGTCGACCGCGCCCACACCACGTCCATCCGCCGACGACATGGCCTGGCTCGTCTACACGAGCGGCACCACCGGAAACCCGAAGGGGGTGATGCTCAGCCATCGCAATCTGGTCAGTGGCGTCACATCGTCGGCACTGGAGTGGACGGTGCCCGATGCGACAGTGTTCCTGTTCTGCTTCCCGCTGTGCCATGTGGGTGGCTATGTCACGTTGCTGAACCATCTCATGGGATCCACCGTCGGCATTCTGCGCACGTATGACAATGCCACGTTCCTGCGACTCGTGGACGAATGGCAGGTCACCCAAACCGGTCTCGCACCGACCATGATCAACTTCTTGTTGCAGGACCCCGCGCTCGACGACCACGATCTCAGCACCCTGGAGGCGATCGGTTACGGTTCGTCCGCCATCCCGGCGGCCGTCCTGCGCGAAGGCCTCGAGCGTTTGAACGTCGATTTCTACCAGGGCATGGGCATGACCGAACTGGCCGGAAACGTCCTGCATTTCGACGAAGCGGCGCACCGTCGTGCGGCCGCCGGCGAGACCGGGCTGCTCGCGGCCGCCGGAAGGCCGATGCGGCTGGCCGATCTGCGCATCGTCGACGACGAGGGCAACGACGTCGCGGCCGGTGGCGTGGGTGAGATGCTGGTCCGTTGTGACCAGGTCATGTCGGGGTACTGGCGTGACCCCGATGCGACAGCATCGTCGTTCACCGACGGCTGGTTCCACACCGGAGACCTGGTCCGACAGGACGAGGAAGGGTTCGTCTACATCGTCGACCGCAAGAGGGACCTGATCATCAGCGGCGGTGAGAACGTCGCGTCACTGACCGTCGAGCAGGCGCTCTATCAGCATCCTGCTGTCGCCGAGGCCGCCGCAATCGGCGTACCGGACGACACGTGGGGTGAGATCGTCTGCGCCGTCGTCGTGCTCCGTCCCGGTGCCATCGCCGACGCGGACGACATCATCGCGTCGTGCCGCGAGCGACTGGCCCGGTATCAGGTGCCTCGACGGGTCGAGTTCGTCGAAGGCCTCCCCAAGAACGTCACCGGCAAGATCCTGAAGAAGGATCTGCGCAGCCAGTTCACGGGAAGCCTCGTCTAGTCGCCGCAATCGGGACCGACGTCCGAAGCAGCGCTGTCGTCGTACGGGTCTCCCCGGGGAATGTCGGGGATCTGACCGGCGATCGGTCCAGGTCGTCGGCGTCGCGCGCGCGACCACATGGGCGCGAAGCTCGGTGACACCCCTGAGGCCGTGCACCTCCACCACGCCACGCCCTCGGGTGTGTCACCGGTCGCCGACCGCGGCGCACATCAGTCGATGACGACGCCCCCTATCGGGCTCGAGCGACCACCCCAAGTTGAATGATTCCGGTCTCTGAGGAACGCGGCGCCGGCCGAGTGTCACGAAGCGCGACCCAACGGATCGGATTGCCGTCACCGAGCGGCGAAACGCTCACCGAGCCGGTCGATCTCGGGAAGACCAAGGAAGTCGGTGACATCGTCGAAGGTCGGCAGATCCGCGAGGGCACTCGTGGGCGACCCCTCCCTGCCGAGGATCTCGTAGTAACCGCGAATGGCACGAACAGCCGAGAACAACGCACCGACCGGATAGAGAACGAGTGCGAAGCCGAGGTCCGCGATCCGGTCGAGGTCGAGACTCGGTGTGCGCCCGCCTTCTACGCAGTTGAACACCAACTGATGCCCTTTCAGCGCGGATGCGACGGCGCCGATCTCGTCCCGGTCACGGGGTGCCTCGACGAACAGCAGATCGGCGCCCGCGTCGGCGTAGCGCCGGGCCCGATCGATCGCCTCGTCGACCCCGTAGACCGCCACGGCATCGGTGCGGGCGATGATCAGCAGGTCCGGATCGGTGCGCGCCGCCACCGCGGCCTCGACCTTGGCCACCATCTCCACCGCCGGGATCACCGCCTTGCCTGCCATGTGTCCACAGCGTTTCGGCGCGACCTGGTCCTCCAACTGAATCGCTGCGACACCGGCGCGCTCGTACTCCTGAACTGTCCGGATCACGTTGATCGGGTTGCCATAACCGGTGTCTGCGTCCGCGATCAGTGGCACCCCGATCGCCGAGACCATCCGGCGAGCATTGTCGACCATCTCCGTCGCGGTGATCAGTCCAACGTCGGGGCGCCCGAGAAGACCTGCGGCAGTACCGAAACCGGTCATGTAGACGGCATCGAAACCTGCCTCCTCGGCCAGCCGGGCCGACAATGCGTCATAGGCACCCGGCGCCATCACCGGCTTGCCGGAGCCGAGGAGCGACCGTAGGCAGGGTCGCACCGTGGTCTTGTCACCAATCAGATCGGACATCAGTGAGCTTTCTACGCGGAGGGGTCGTCATGGACGAAATGGCGCGGATCGGCCACCTGCAGCCGTGCCACGATCGCCGCCGACATCGCTTGGCGGATGGTGTCGGCGGGATCGACGGCAGCGTCGCGAATGCCTTCGGCCAGGGCGATCTCGCTGTCCACGCCGATCGGTTCCAGCATGTCCCGAACGGTCCCGTCGACGCTGCCGCCGACGACCGGCGCGCGCCATCGACCTCGACATCCGCTCCGGTGGCCTCGGCGAGCACCGCGCCGATCGCGGCCGACAATGCGTCGACCTGCGTGGCCACCGGGAACGTCAACGCCACGGCGCGGCCTCCGGGTCGCGGAGCAGACGGCGCGCGGTCGACATCCGGTGGACTTCGTCCGGGCCGTCGTAGATACGTGCGTAGCGCGCCCGCCTGTACATCTGCTCGAGCGGTGTATCGGCGGTAAGACCGAGCGCCCCATGCACCTGGATCGCGCGGTCGACGACGTTGTGCAGCATGCGTGCGCCCCAGAATTTGATCAGACCGATCTGGACGCGGGCGTCGTCGCCGGAATCCATCACGCGCGCCGCGTCGAGGGTCATCAGGCGCGCCGCCTGGATCTCCGCGGCCGACTCCGCGATGTAGCGGTGCACCTCGCCCTTCTCGGCGAGCAACGAACCATGGACAAACCGTGAATTGGCGCGCTCACACATCAACTCGTAGGCGCGCTGAGCCTGGCCGAGCCACCGCATGCAGTGGAAGATGCGGCCCGGGCCGAGCCGGTCCTGAGCGATGACGAAGCCCTTGCCGCGCTCCCCCAGCAGATTCGCCTTCGGGACGCGGACATCGGTCAGTCGCACCTCGAAGTGATCGCTGGGGTCATGGCCCATGGTTGGTATCGAGCGGACGATCTCGAATCCGGGCGTGTCGGTCGGCACGATGATCGAGCTGATCCGGGAATGCCGTGGGACCGACTCGTCCTCGGTGCGCGCGAACACGGTGCAGTAGGCGGCCTTGTCCACCCCGGTGGTGAACCACTTGTGCCCGTTGATCACCCAGTCATCGTCGACGAGTTCCGCGCGCGTGTCGATCAGCGTCGGATCCGAACCGGCGACCTCCGGCTCGGTGAGGCCGACCGACGGCAGCACATCGCCTGCGACCATGCCCGGTATCCATCGCCGACGCTGCTCGTCGGTGCCGTGCTTGTGCAGCATGATGGTGTCTTGCATGGTCACCGAGCCGACCGCGAGTTGCCCGTACTCCGAACGCCCGATGATCTCGTTGAGATACACGAAATCGAGGAAAGGCACCCCGCCCCCGCCGACCTCGGCCGGGTGTCCGAGCGCCCACAACCCCAATTGCTTCGCCCGAGACCTCAAGTGGTCCAGGACCCCGGCCGCGTCGGGCCCGTGCAGCGCGGTCTCCTGTGGGATCACCTCATCGTCGATGAACGACCGCATCCGTGCGCAGAGGTGCGCCAGATCGGTGTCGGGTGGGGATGTCGCCAGGTCGGTCATCGGATCCTCCTCTGGTCGGCCGGGGCTCGGTCCTCGGCGTTCGCCCGACGTCGAGCGGCGAGGGCGTGCAGGGGCCTGATGTGCGCGGAGTCGACGTACTCGTCCAGGCGTGCGATCCGCTCACCGACGACGGTGACGAACAACGCCGCGGGTACCGCGATGTCCGACCCGTCGGGCAGGATCCCGGTCAGCAGGTGTTGCTGGACGAATCCGTCGTCGTGGACGACGCGGCGGATGTCCTGGTAATGCAGGTCGCTGATCGTGCGGGCGAGCCACCCGAGCACCCGCAGGTTCTCGTCGACGGTTTGCTCGGCCTGATCGTCGTTGTGCCAGATCACGGCGTCGGAACTGTAGAGTTCGCGCAGTGCAGCGGTGTCGCCTGCCTCTATCGCGGTGAAGAAGCGCTCGGCGAGCTGTCCGATCGTCATCGATCTCCCGTTCGTGTTCGGCCGCCTCACCGCGGCCACGCTGAGAGTCGCCGGGAACACCGGCGATCAGTGATCGTCGAGTCCCAGTGCGCCGACACACATCTGATCGAGCGTGTCGAGCAGGTGCTCTTCGTCGGCGTCCTCACCCTGGACAAGCCACAGGTACAGGGTGTGGTCGACCATCGCGGCCATGGCGCGCGCCGCCATCGTCGGGTCCAGGCCTGCCCGGGCCCGTCCGTCCTTCTGCCAGCGGGCGATGGCGGCGGCGGTCCGATCGATGAGTTGCGCGCGGTGCTCGTGGCGCAACTCCCGGAACTCGTCGTTGAACGTGGCCACTTGTTCGACGATCGCCATCATGCGGGCGTTGCGCCGATACGCCTCGTAGTACGCACGGTTGGACGCGATGAGTCGTTGCGCGGGCGTCATGTCAGATGCGGCGGGCTCACGTAGATGAACATCGGCGAACAAGCGTGAGCTGAGTTCCCGGAAGACGTCTTCCTTCGATTCGAAGTAGCGGTAGAACGTTCCGTACGAGACGTTGGCCTCTTGCGCCACGAGTTCGACCCGGGCGTCGAGGAACCCGACCCGCTCGAAGACCCGTTGCGCCGCGTCGAGTAGCCCGTCACGCGTTGCCCGCCCCCGTGGCGACAGCGATTCGACCGGAGCGGGCACCGCCGAGGTATTGACAGATGACTTGGCCACGATCAACACTATTCATGAAGTTGACATGACAGTCAAGTCATCTACGGGCCGACTCGTACACGGTGGCACGTCCACCGATCGATTCTCCCACGGAAGGAAGCTCGATGACCTCGAAAAACACCACGTTCGAACTCCGTGGCATCAACCATCTCGCACTGGTGTGCGCAGACATGCGCCGCACCATCGACTTCTACTCCGGTGTCCTCGGGATGCCTCTGATCAAGACCCTCGACCTCCCCGGCGGCCTGGGCCAGCACTTCTTCTTCGACTGCGGCGGTGGAAACTCGGTGGCATTCTTCTGGCTGGCCGACTCCCCTGATGCCGCACCCGGCATCGCGGCACCCAAGGGCCGCCCCGACGAAGGCGAACTCGCGAGCGCCGTCGGATCGATGAACCATGTCGCGTTCGCGGTTCCGCCAGAGGAGTTCGACAACTACCGGACGCGCTTGGCGGAGGCAGGCGTGGCAGTGAGCCCTGTCCTCAACCACGACGACAGCCCGGCCGGCGTCTCTCGCCACGTCCATCCCGGCACCTTCGTGCGGTCCTTCTACTTCCAGGATCCCGACGGCATTCTTCTTGAATTCGCTTGTTGGACCAGGGAATTCACTGAAGATGACGTAGTCCACGAACCGAAGACCGCTGCCGATCGCCGCGTTCCGACCGGCCACTGATCCGACGAACCCGAAAGGAACCCGATGCCACGCCTTCCCGAGGTCCATCGCGCCGACGTCACCGACGACAAGATCCTGTACTTCTACGACCGGCTTTTCGGACCGGACAAGGACCCGGCAGTCGATCACGGCACCATTCACGCCACCCCGGGTGACTGGTGGACCGTGTTCGCGCAGTCGCCTGATGTCTTCCGGCATGCGGTCCGGGGATTCTCGTTGTACCGCAACTCATCTCTCGATCCGCTACTGCGCGAACTCGGACAGGGCCGCGCCGGTTACGCTCGTGGCAGTCAGTTCGTCTTCTCGCAGCACTGCAAACAGATGCGCTCCCTGGGCATGCCGGAGGAGAAGATCGCAGCCATCCCCGCATGGCAGGTCAGCGACCTCTTCACGCCGTTGGAGCGCGCCGTCCTCGCCTATGCCGACGGCCTCGTCCTCGACGGCGGCCGGGTCCCCGACGGCGTGTTCGAGGTGCTGACCGAGCACCTGTCTTCCGAACAGATCGTTCAATTGACCTACATCACCGCTCTGTACGACATGCACGCGACGATGTGCAAGGCGCTGCGCCTCGAATTCGATGACGTTCCCGAGCGCATCGCCGAGGTGCAGATCCCGGAGGGTGTCGAGGTCGCCGACCTGTCGGCCGATCTCGCCGGCGAGTGACGGTGGGTGGCGGCGAACCCGAGTCAGTGTGCATCCCGCGCACACCGGAAGCCGGTGTTGCCCGTCGAACTGTCGGCCGTGTTCGCGGTTCGCGCGGCCACCCGGTAGCGATTGCAGTAGGAGTCGTGGCAGAGGTATGAACCGCCGCGGATGACCCGCGCCGGTCCGTCGGTGGGTCCGCCCGGGTTGACACAACGCTCTGCTGCATGGGTGATGCCCCACCGGTCCGCGCACCACTCCCAGACGTTACCGGCGACGTTGTACAGACCGAACCCGTTGGGCGGGAAAGCATCCACCGGACAGGTACCTCGGAACCCGTCGTCGGCGGTGTTCTTCGTCGGGAAGCTGCCCTGCCAGATGTTGCACCGGTGTTCGCCGTCGGGCTGCAGTTCGTCGCCCCACGCGTATCGCTTGTGGCGGAGACCGCCGCGCGCCGCGCATTCCCACTCGGCCTCCGTGGGCAGCCTCGCGCCGGCCCACGAGCAGTAGGCCTGCGCGTCATCCCAGGAGACGTGGACGACAGGATGACGCCCACGGTCCTCGACGGTGCTCCCGGGCCCTTCCGGTGCCGCCCAATACGCGCCGTCGACGCCACACCACCACGGCGTCTGGTCCGGTCGCGGTGCGCCCCGCCTCAGGCTCGACGGCAGAAAGCCGGCGAACACGTAGGACCAGCCGTATCGCTCTGCGTCGGTGACATATCCGGTCTCGTCGACGAAGGCGGCGTAGTCGTTGTTGGTGACGGCATACGGGGCGATCCGGAACGCATCGACATACACCGGACGTACCGGCCCCTCCCCGTCACCCGGGAACCCCACCGGGTCCTCGGTGCCCATGAGGAACTCGCCGGCGGGGATGCGGACCCATTCGGTGTCCACGTCCCCGGGCCCGGCTACCGGTCCGGACGACCCCGTACCGACCGCGGCTGCGCCGGAAGGTCGCGCCGGAGTGCAGCAACCCGACTGTTCGATGTGAGAATCCATCCGTGTGTCCTCCGGGTTACTGTCCGAGACCGCGAGATCGCACTGTAATTCACTGGGTGGCGAGCTGGGCGCGCAGCCGGGCCTCGGCGGCCCCGGGCTCGTCACCCTTGTCAGTGTCGGTCTCGAGCACCACGCGGCGGATGGTGCCGGTGAAACGACCGCCCGGGGTGCCGTAGTCATCCGACACCGGTGACCCGTTGTCCGCGCCCACGTCGAGTCCGTCGGTGGTGTGGTACAGGAACGGCACGGTGTGCGCGAGCACCGTCTCGCCGACGCAGACCCCGTCGACGAAGAGCCGCCCGATGCCGCCCTTGCCGACACCACCACCGTCGTAGCTGAAGTCGTACTCCACGGTGTGCGCTCCCGGGATCAGCGGATCGTCGGCGACGATCTCGTAGTGCTCGACATCGATCCAGCTGTAGTGGAACGCAGGGACCCCCTCGCAGAGATAGAGCGCCCAGCCGCCGAACCGACTCCCTTGGGTGACCAGGGCGCCCGCATCGGCCGCACCGACCTCGACCTCGACACTGACCCGCCACGAGCAGTTCTTGGTGTCGGGGACGACGTTCTCGTTCATGTGCGACATCCCGGGGAACAGCGTCAGCGTGGTCCGCCCGTCCATCAACTGCGGCCGGCCCACCGAGGGTGCGTGCAGCCGCGCGACCTTGCGGTCATCGAGCGGGAACACGTTGTACTTTGCGCCCTCGATGAGGAACAGGTCCTTGAGCTGCTCCAGCCGCTCGGGTTCTGCCGCTGCCAGGTTGTGGGCCTGGCTGTGGTCATCGGGGGCATAGAGCTCCCAGTCGTCGTCGGCGAAGCTGGGGGTCTCGCCGTCGAACACCCACGGGATGCCGTGGATGGTGCACGCCGACCAGCCGTCGTGGTAGATCCCGCGATTGCCGAACAGCTCGAAGTACTGCGTGGTGTGCTGCTCGGGGGCGTCGGCGTCGTCGAACGAGTACACCATGGAGACGCCCTCGAGCGGTTTCTGGGCCACGCCGTTGACCATCGTCGGCTCGGGCAGACCGGCGACCTCGAGTACGGTCGCCGCCACGTCGTTCACGTGGGTGAACTGATGCCGGTTCTCCCCGGCGGACTCGATGCCGGCGGGCCAGTGCACGATCATCCCGTTGCGGGTGCCACCCCAGTGGGAGGCGATCTGCTTGGTCCACTGGTATGGGGTGTTCATCGCATGCGCCCATCCCACCGGGTAGTGGTTGAACAGGCTCGGCCCGCCGATCTCGTCGATCCGCTCGAGCATCTCGGTCACGGTGGCCGGCTCGAGGTTGTAGGTGGCGAACTCGTTGAGGCAGCCGTGCGGTCCGCCCTCGCCGCTCGCGCCGTTGTCGCCGAGGATGTAGATGATGATCGTGTTGTCGAGCTGACCGATCTCGTCGAGCGCGTCGACGACCTTGCCGATCTGCTCGTCGGTGTGGGTTGCCATGGCGGCGTAGGCCTCCATCATCCGCGCGTAGAGACGCCGCGCGTCTTCCGGCTGCTCGTCCCACGACCCGATCTCGTCCGGACGGGCACTCAGTTCGGTGTCGTCGGGCACGATGCCGAGTTCCTTCTGCTTCGCCAGCGTCTGCTCACGCTGTGCGTCCCACCCGTGGTCGAAGTCGCCGCGGTAGGACTCGACGTAGGCCGCCGGCACATGGTGCGGTGCGTGCACGGCGCCGAACGAGAGATAGCTGAAGAACGGCTTGTCCGGCGAGAGCGTCTGCTGTTGACGAATGTCGGCGATCGCACGCTCGGCAATGTCCTCGCTCAGGTGGTAGCTCTGCCCCTGCGGCGTCTGCACCGGCGTGGTGCCCTCGAACAGGGTCGGTGCGTACTGGTCGGTCTCGCCGCCCATGAAACCGTAGAACTTCTCGAAGCCCTCACCTGTCGGCCACCGGTCGAACGGGCCCGACCGGCTCATCTCCCAGGTGGGTGTCTGGTGGTATTTGCCGAAGCAGCTGGTGCCATACCCGTTGCGCCGCAACATCTCCGGCAGCGTGGCGACAGAGTCGGGTCGCGTCGACGAGTAGCCGGGGAATGCCGAGGCGAGCTCGGTGATCACGCCCATCCCGGCGGTGTGATGGTTGCGACCGGTCAGCAACGAAGCCCTGGTCGGGGAGCACATCGCGGTGGTGTGAAAACGCGTGTAGCGCAGGCCGTCGGCGGCGAGCCGCTCCGCGACCGGCATCCGGCACGGACCGCCGAACGCCGACGACGCGCCGAAGCCCATGTCGTCGAGCAGGATCATCACCACGTTCGGCGCGCCGGCCGGAGGGCGCAACGGTTGTATCGGGGCGGGAGTCTCGGCGTGACGCACATCGACCGCGGTGGTCGGCGCGGGCCGTGGCGGTTGAATCGGGAGGCTGGTGCGGTAGTCGGCGTGGACCATCGGGGTTCCTTTCGCGGGATGTCGACGCGGAATGACATCGATCGTGCGCGGCTGGACGGGCAACATACTTGCCTTGAGGCGACGACTACTTGACCTGACACGACAACCCACCGGAAGATGGCCGACGTGTCCGTCATCCGTGGATCGGTGCTGACCGGTTATCGGGAGCAGGTCGCCGAGCTCGGCGCCGATCCCGACCTGCTGCTGCGCGCGGCCGGGCTGCGCCCCGAGGATGCCGGCAACCACGACGTCTTCATCCCGTATCGGAGTCACATCACGGCCATGGAGAGCGCGGCCGAGGCCACCGGCAGAGTCGACTTCGGACGGCTACTCGCGGACCGCCGACAAGGCGTCGAGATCCTCGGACCACTGGGGGTCGCGGTGCGGACGGCCCGGAACGTGGCCGACGCCGTCGCCATCGGGGTCAAGTATGTCGGCGCCTACGGACCGGCGATCGCGGTCACGCTCGAACCGACCGACACCGACGCCCGGGCCTTCTACGAGATCCGCCCGCTGCTCGACCATCTCCCTCCGCACGCCCAGACCCAAGAGCTCGCCCTGGGTGTGTCGCTGAAGGTGTTCCGGTTCCTGCTCGGTCCCGAGTACCGGCCACTGCAGGTCCACCTGACCCATCGCGCGCTCACCGGCCGAAAGGACTACCTCGCCTACTTCGGCTGCGCTCCGCGATTCGAACAGCCGCGTGCCGGGTTGGTGCTGCGCACCAGCGATCTCGATCGACCGCTCAGCCATGACCGCGCCGCCAACGAGGTGATCCGGCGCTACCTCGACACCGTCCTGCCCGCACGTGAGACGAGCCTGATCGTTCGTGCCGGCGAACTCATCCGCCACCTGCTGCCCACCGGGGCGACGCTGGACATGATCGCGCAGCAGTTCGCCATGCACCCCCGAACCTTCCAGCGACGCCTGGAGTCACAGGGCACCACCTACGCCGACCTCGTCGACGATGTCCGACGAGACGTCGCCGAGCGCTACCTCCGGGACACCGACCTGAGCTTCACGTTCATCGCCCGCGAACTCGGTTACTCCGAACAGAGCGCGCTCACCCGCGCATGCCGTCGGTGGTTCGGCACGAGCCCCCGCGCCTATCGCAACCAGCTCGCCGACCGCTGATCGGCTCCCGCTGATTGTCAGCAACCCGATCGCCATCTCGCCGGTCGAACTCCCGCCGATCCCCAGCAACCCGATCGCCATCTCGCCGGTCGAACTCCCGCCGATCCCCAGCAACCCGATCGCCATCTCGCCGGTCGAACTCCCGCCGACCCTCAGCAACCCGATCGCCATCTCGCCGGTCGAACTCCCGGTGATCGTCAGCAGCGAGATCGCCATTTCGCTGGTCGAGTAAGTGACCGAGCGCAAGCGAGGGAGCGCATCGAGACCAATCTCCCTGTCATGCAGGTGATCTCGATGCTCTCGCCGCTGACGCTCCTCGCTTACTCGATCAGCGGAAGGAGACTCCCTTACGCGAATCGGTGAGGCGACTTACTCGATCAGCGGGCGAGGTGCTGTACGGGGCCCTCATCGCCGTACACCGACGCGACGCGACGAACCGTGACCTCTCAAGTCAAATACGTGTCATCTCAAGTCAAGTTTGTCCTGTGATTCAGGTCGCACACTGGGAGCCACTCGGCCCCGACCACACAGAAGGATCTCCGCCATGTCCCTCACCGAAGTCCCCGCCACAACATCCCCGAGACCCAAGACGTCCAGCGTGTCGCGGCCCCGATTGTTCGGCTGGTCCACCGGCTTTCTGGCTTCGAACACGTTTCTGACCGCTCCGGGCCTGCTGTTGATCATCTACCTGACCAACACCGTCGGAGTCGCCGCCGGACTGGCCGGCCTCATCGTCGCGCTGCCGAAATTGTGGGACACCCTGCTGAGCCCATGGGCCGGAGCACTCAGCGACCGAGAAGCGGTCCGCACCCATCGGCGCCAACAACTGATGTGGATCGGCGCGCTGACGCTCCCCGTCTTCTTCGTGCTGACCTTCGCCTCCCCGTTCACCGGCAGCATCGGGGCGCTGTGGGTGCTGGTCGCCTTCCTCCTCGCGTCCACCGGCTACCTGCTGTTCCAGGTCCCCCAGACGGCGCTGGCAGCCGAGATGACCGACTCTCCCGTCGAGCGGACCCGGATCATGACCTGGCGGTCGATGTTCTTCACGTTCGGATTCCTGATCGGCGGCGTCATCGCTCCCAAGCTCGTCGGTCACGGCACCATGGCCTCCTACCGAACCATGGCCGTCGTCGTCGGCATCGGCCTCCTGGTTGCGATGATCGTGCCGGCGCGCTCGACACGGTGGGTCCGATCCGGCACCGGCTCCGGCACCGGCTCCGGCTCCGGTTCCGGCAACGGTGGTCAGGCACTCGGTCTGCGCGAATCCTTCCGAAGCGCACGGGGCAACACGGCGTTCTTCCTCCTGGTCACCACCTACGCGCTGATGGTTATCTTCCAGACCATGGCGATGACCGGTCTGCCGTACGTCGCCACGTACTACCTGGGTGGCCAGGCGAAGACCGCCATCGTGTTCCTCGTACTCACGGCAGCAAGCGCCCTCTCGGCCCCGCTGATCGGCCGCTACACCCGTCGCACCGGTAAACCGCGCATGTTCATGCTGATGATCTGCGCGTGGGCGGCCAGTGCCGCGGCGTTCTACCCCGCCGTCAAAGCCGGCCTGCTCCCCACCGTCGTCGTCGCGGCCCTGATCGGGGTCGCGACCATGGGCACCCAGGTTCCGCTCTTCGCGATGCTGCCCGACACCATCGCCGCCGACACCAAGCGCACCGGACGAGACCAGGCCGGCGCCTTCACCGGACTGTGGACCGCCGCTGACAACGGCTCCCACGCGCTGGGTCCGCTCTGCTACAGCCTCATCCTCGCCGGGAGCGGCTTCGTCTCCTCCACGCACGCGATCCCGCAGTCCGCCACCGCGCTCGAGGGCCTGCTGCTCGGATTCTCCATCATCCCCGCAGCCTTCCTCCTGTTCCTGCTCCCCCTCATCCGGCGCTACCGCAACACCGATGCCGGCCGGCTCGGCACCGCGACCACGCACTGACCAACCACAGAACCAACGAGGAGCCATCATGAGCCGCAACCACCTGCTGCTACCGCCCGAACCATTCTCCGGGAAGATCGGTGTGACCTACCACGATTCAGAGGCGGGCGTGATGAGTTCACCGTCCGCCCCCGCGGGAGCACCGAACGTCGTGGTCATCATGCTCGACGACGTCGGCTTCGGTCAGCCCAGCCTGTGTGGCGGCCCGGCGAAGACCCCACGCCTGGAACAACTCGCATCCGAAGGCGCCTTCTACAACCGATTCCACACCACCGCCCTGTGCTCGCCCACGCGCGCCGCACTCCTGTCGGGCCGCAACCATCATTCGGTGCACTCCGGCAACATCATGGAACTGGCGACCGCGTTCCCCGGCTACGACGGGCAATGGGGCCCCGAATCCGCATCGGTCGCCGAGATCCTCAAGCTCAACGGCTACAGCACGGCCGCATTCGGCAAGTGGCACAACACCCCCGACCACGAGACCAGTGCCGCCGGGCCGTTCGACCGATGGCCGACGGGCAAGGGCTTCGAGTACTACTGGGGGTTCCTCGGCGGTGAGGCCGACCAGTGGAATACGCCGTTGTGGGAGAACACCACGCCGGTCGAGCGCACTCCCGGCGCCGACGAGACCTGGCATTTCACCGAGGCGATGGCGGACAAGGCCATCGAGTGGATGACGAATCAGAAGGCCTCGGCTCCCGACAAGCCCTTCTTCGTGTTCTGGACGCCAGGTGCCGCTCACGCGCCCCATCACGTCGACAAAGAGTGGTCGGATCGGTATCGGGGCGCGTTCGACCACGGCTGGGATCACGAGCGGCAGCTGACGTTCGAACGGCAGAAGGCCCTGGGCATCATTCCCGCGGACACCGCGTTGACCCCGCGTCCGGATGAGATTCCGGCCTGGGACGAGCAGCCCGACGACGCCAAGCGCCTGTACGCCCGGATGCAGGAGGTGTTCGCCGGATTCCTCGAGCACACCGATGCCCAGGCCGGCCGCCTCATCGACGCACTCGACACGCTCGGGGTCGCCGACGACACTCTCGTCATCTACATCATCGGCGACAACGGGCCCAGCGCGGAGGGCACACTCACCGGCACGCTGAACAACATGAAGACCCAGCACGGATTCCACGACGACCTGGACACGATGCTGGCGCACATCGACGAGATCGGCGGCCCGAACCACGAGAACCACTATCCGGTGCCGTGGTGCTGGGCGGGCTCGTCCCCGTTCCAGTGGATGAAGCAGGTGGCCTCGCACTTCGGGGGCACCCGCAATGGACTCGTGATGCGTTATCCCGGACACATCGACGAGAACGACACGGTGCGTTCACAGTTCCACCACGTCGTCGACATCGCGCCGACCATCCTCGACGCCGTCGGCATCCCGCACCCGACGCGGGTGAACGGCGCCGAGCAGACCCCCGTTGAGGGCACCTCGATGGCCTACACCTGGACAGATGCCGACGCCGACGGCCGGCGTCGCACGCAGTATTTCGAGATGTTCGGCAACCGCGCCATCTACCACGACGGCTGGGTGGCCGGGTGTCGGCACAAGATCCCGTGGCAGATGCGGGGTTCGGCCGACTTCGCCGCGGACACGTGGGAGTTGTACAACGTCGACGAGGACTTCTCTCAGGCCCACGACCTGGCCGCGGAGTTCCCCGACAAGCTCCGAGAGCTACAGGACCTGTTCATGGCGGAGGCCGCGAAGTACAACGTGCTGCCGCTCGACGATCGGTTCTCGGAACGCGCGGACGTGAGCCTGCGGCCGAGCCACATCGCCGGCAAGAAGAGCTTCACGTACTTCGCGGGAACAGTGCGCATTCCGGAGACCTCGTCGCCGCCGATCAAGAACGTCGATCATGTCCTCTCCGCCGAGATCGAGATCCTCGATCCGGCGACGGAAGGCGTGCTGATCTCCTGTGGTGGGCGTACCGCCGGGTACACGCTCTTCGTGCAGGACGGCAGGCTGCACTGGGAGCACAACTGGTTCTCCGAGCACCGCTACCGGGTGTCCTCCGACGCGCCGCTTCCGGCCGGCCGCTACATCGTGTCGGCCCAGATCGAGTGCGATGAGCCGGGAACTCTGGGCACCGGAGGCCGGGTCACGTTACGCGCGGGCACCGAGGTGATCGGTGCGGGCATCTTCGCGCAACAGGTCCCGATGCGCTACACCGTCCAGGAGTCGTTCGACATCGGCTGCGATCTGATCACTCCGGTCTCCAATGCCTACGAGGCCCCCTTCCGATTCACCGGAAAGCTGCACCGTGCGATGGTCGACATCGAAGGTGGCCAGTCCTTCGACGAGGTGGCCACCGACGAGTCCAAGCTGGCTGCAGCGGAGTTGTTCTCGCGCATCCACATGGCGACACAGTAGGCGGGACCGCGGACTTTGGTCTGTCGCCCGGCAACGACAGACCAAAGTCCCGTTCACCCGTGATTCGGACACCGCACGACGTCGCAGGGGGGATGCTGGTCCTATGACGATGTCCGGGACGGGGGCTCCCGACGAGCAATCCGCCACCCGCGTGGTCACGATCGACGCCCGTCTCCACGATGCGGTGATCTTCGACCTCGACGGCGTGATCACCGACACCGCATCGGTACACGCGACCGCGTGGGCGGAGCTGTTCGATGACTACCTCCGGCGACACCCTGACCTCGACGGCGCCGTTCGATCGCCGTTCACCGATGACGACTATCGGCGATACGTCGACGGCAAACCGGTCGAGGACGGGGTGACCGACTTCCTCGCTTCCCGCGGCATCACCGTCGGCCGCGGCACGCCCGACGATCCACCGGACACCGATTCCGTCTGGGGCATGAGCAATCGCAAGACCGTCCGTTATCTCGAGATGCTCGATCGCGACGGTGTGGCACCGTTCGCCTCCACGGTCGCACTGATCCGGCGGCTCAAAGCATTCGGGATCGCCTGCGGAGTGTTCTCGTCGAGCCGCCACTGCGCGCAGGTCCTGGAGGCCGCGGGTATCGGAGATCTGTTCTCCACACGGGTCGACGGTGTGGTCGCCGAGGAACTCGGCCTGCCGGGCAAGCCCCATCCCGCAACCCTCCTCGAGGCCGCCCGCAGGCTCGGGGCGACGCCGCGACGCTGTGTCGTCGTCGAGGATGCGGCGGTGGGCATCGCCGCCGGCCGCGCCGGCGGGTTCGCACTCGTCATCGGCGTAGACCGCACCGGAGATGCGGATGCGTTGGTACGTGCCGGCGCGGACGTCGTGGTCACCGACCTCGCCGAGGTCACGGTCCGCCTCGGCGGTGCCCGGATCTCGACGATGCCCGATGCCCGGACCTATCTCGATCACCTGCATTCCATCGCGGCCACGCGCACCCCGGCGATGTTCTTCGACTTCGACGGCACGCTGTCGGACATCGTTCGCGATCCGGCCGCCGCGGCCCTGGTCGACGGTGCGTCCGAGACGTTGACCCGACTTTCGACGGTGTGCCCGGTCGCCGTCCTCAGCGGCCGTGACGTCCCCGACGTGCGCGCACGGGTCGGTCTCGACGGGATCTGGTACGCCGGAAGCCACGGCGCCGAGCTCGTCGGGCCGGCGGGCGAGCACTACGTCAACGAGGTCGCCCTGGGATCCACCGACAAAGTCGATTCCGCCGCAATGGAATTACGTGATCAGCTCGACGGGATACCGGGAATTCTGCTGGAACACAAGAAGTTCAGTGTTGCCGTCCACTACCGGAACGTCGACACCGATCGCGTGGGCGAGATCACGGCGGCAACACGGGCGGTCGGTCGCACGCATGGTCTGCGGATCGTGCCGGGGCGGATGGTGATCGAACTGCGCCCCGACGTGGATTGGGACAAGGGTCGCGCACTGCGCTGGATCCTCGACCGGATGGACGTCCCCGGCGACGCCATACCGATCTACTTCGGCGACGACATCACCGACGAGGACGCCTTCGACCAGGTCTCCACCGACGGGATCGGCGTGGTGGTCCGTGCCGCGGAGAACAAGGACCGCCGCTCCGCCGCACAGTTCGCCGTCGACTCCCCCGGCGCGCTGGCCAAGCTGCTGGGCCGCATCGCCGATCTGCTCGAACAGTCTCGCGAGCCCACCAGTGCCTGGTCGTTGACCTATGACGCCTACGATCCGCACGCCGAGAAACTCCGGGAAGCACTGTGCACCGTCGGTAACGGCTACCTCGCGAGCCGCGGGTGTGCACCGGAATGCGATGCGGGACAAGTGCACTACCCCGGCACCTACGCGGCCGGGCTGTTCAACCGACTGATCGACCACGTCGACGGCACCGACATCGACAACGAGAGCCTGGTGAACCTGCCCAATTGGCTGCCGCTGACGTTCCGGATCGACGACGGCGCATGGTTCGACATCGACGACGTGGAACTGATGTCGTTCCGGCAGTCCCTCGATCTTCGGCGCGCGGTCCTGACCCGCGACGTCCGTTTCCGCGACCCGGCGGGCCGGGTCTCGACGCTGCGGCAGCGCCGGTTCGTGTCGATGGACCAGCCGCATGTCTGTGCCCTGGAGACGACGATCACCGCGGAGGACTGGTCCGGCACGATCGAGTTCTGCTCGATGCTCGATGGCGACGTCCGAAACAGTCTGGTCGAACGGTACCGCGAGTTGGCGAGCGACCACCTCACGGCGCACCGGACCACACGCCTGTCCGAGGATTCGGTGCTGCTGACCGCGCGCACCAATCAATCCGGCATCGCGGTTGCTCTGGCCGCCCGCACCACCCTCTGGCGTGGCGGGGAACGATTGCCGGGCCGCTACCGACTCATGGACGAGGGCCGCCGGGTCGGCCACCGGATCGCTGTCGACGTCGTCGCCGGCGACAGCGTCACCGCGGAGAAGGTGGTGACGCTGTACACCTCGCGCGACCACGGTATCTCCGAACCCGGCGAGGCGGCCTCGCGATGGCTGGCCCGGCTGGGAAGCTTTCGCGAGCTCCTCGCCGACCACGCGCGCGCTTTCGTCAAGCTCTGGGATCTGTTCTGCATCAACCTCGACGGCCACCCGGAGGCACAGCGTGTCATCCGGGTGCACCTGCTGCATCTGCTGCAGGTGGTCTCCGACCACACCGTCGAACTCGATGCGGGTGTGCCCGCGCGCGGACTCAACGGCGAGGCGTACCGCGGACACATCTTCTGGGACGAGTTGTTCGTCCTGCCGGTGCTCAATCCGCGTCTGCCCGCACTCACCAAGGCCCTGCTCCGCTATCGCTTCCGCAGGCTGCCCGAGGCACGTCAGCTCGCCCGCGAGGCAGGATATCGGGGCGCGATGTTCCCGTGGCAGTCCGGCAGCGACGGGCGCGAGGAGAGCCAGAAGCTTCACCTCAATCCACGTTCGGGACGATGGAACCCGGACCCGAGCGCACGTCAGCATCACATCGGCCTCGCCGTCGCCTACAACGTGTGGCAGTACTTCCAGGTCACCGGCGACCTCGACTTTCTCATCGAATGTGGCACCGAGCTACTCGTCGAGACAGCGAGGTTCTGGGCGTCGCTGGCGACCTATGACCAGACGCACGACAGGTATGTCATCCGCGGGGTGATCGGGCCGGACGAGTTCCACGCCGGATATCCGGAAGCGCCGTACGACGGAATCGACAACAACGCCTTCACGAACGTCATGGTTGTCTGGGTGCTCGGGCGCGCGCTCGATGCACTCGCGGCGATCCCGCAGCGCGATCGTGTCAACCTGCTCGACGAGATCGGCCTCCGTGAGCCGGAACTCGAGCACTGGCGCGAGCTGGCGTGTCGCATGTTCGTACCCTTTCACGACGGCACGATCAGCCAGTTCGAGGGCTACGAGGCGTTGGCAGAACTGGATTGGGATTCCTACCGCGCGAAGTACGGCAACATTCAACGGCTCGATCGAATACTGGAGGCCGAGCACGATGACGTGAACCGTTACCGGGCCTCCAAGCAGGCCGATGTCCTGATGTTGTTCTACCTACTGTCTGCCGATGAGCTGCGCACGATTCTCGAGCACCTCGGCTATGGGTTGCCGCCGGAGATGATCCCCCACACCATCGACTACTACCTGGCGCGTACCTCGCACGGCTCGACGTTGAGCTCGGTGGTGCATGCGTGGGTGCTCGCTCGGGCGAACCGGGCGCGAGCCGTCGACTTCTTCGAACGCGTGCTCTTGTCCGATGTCGCGGATATCCAGGGTGGCACGACCTCGGAGGGCATTCATCTGGCCGCCATGGCCGGCAGCATCGACCTTCTGCAGCGCTGCTTCTCCGGTCTGGAATTGCGCGAGAATCGCCTCATCGTCAATCCCCACTGGCCGAAAGCGCTCGGCACTCTGTCGTTTCGAATCTTCTATCGCGGCCATCGCCTGCAGCTGCGGGTCAGCGGCAACGGCGTCCGAATCGCCTCGGAGAAGCGTCGAGTCGATCCGATCGCTGTCGAATGTCGCTCGGTGGTCCGTCAACTCGGCGCCGGCGGCGTCGTCACATTCCACTGACACCGGATCGGTGCCGCTGTCACTGTCCGAAGGGACATTCGGCCCTCGCGCGCAGCCGGCGTTTGGGTGACCCTGGAAAGGTGGCCGCCATCTCGATCTCGGGACTGACCAAGTCGTTCGGGCATGTCCGGGCCCTGGACAGACTGAACCTCACCGTGCACGCCGGAGAGGTGCACGGTTTCCTCGGCCCGAACGGTTCGGGTAAGACAACCACGATCCGCGTCCTGCTGGGGCTGCTGCGTGCGGACAGCGGCACGATCCGGGTGCTCGGTAGCGATCCCTGGCGCGATGCGGTGTCACTGCACGGCCGACTCGCGTATGTGCCCGGCGAGGTCAGTCTCTGGCCGGGCATCACCGGCGGCGAGGTGATCGATCTGATGGGCCGTCTGCGCGGCGACTCCGATCGGCAGCGCCGCGACGCTCTCCTCGAACGCTTCGACCTGGATCCCCGGAAGAAGGCACGCACCTATTCGAAGGGCAATCGACAGAAGGTCGCTCTGATCGCCGCACTGGCGTCGGATGCCGAACTGTTGCTCCTCGACGAGCCGACTGCCGGACTGGACCCGCTGATGGAAGCGGAATTCCAGCGCTGTGTCGCCGAGGAACGATCGCGCGGACGGACCGTGCTGTTGTCGAGCCACATCCTGGCCGAGGTCGAGGCGCTATGCGACCGGGTGACGATCATCCGGCTCGGCACAACCGTGGAGAGCGGAACTCTCGCCGAACTGCGTCATCTCAGCCGAGTGGCGATCACCGCCGAGACGCGGCAGGAACCGACCGGGATCGACGAATTGCCCGGCGTGCACAACCTCGTCCGGGACGGACACACCGTCCGGTTCGACGCCGACGCGGTCGCACTCGAGGACATCATGCGGACACTCGCGGCGCTCGGCGTGCGTGATCTCACGAGCTCGCCGCCGACGCTGGAGGACATCTTCCTACGCCACTACCGCGACGGAGCGACGTGGGCGCCCACGACCGTCGACGATGCGCGCACACCGAGATGACCGTCATGACTTCGATCGTCCACCCGTCGGAAAGCACCACCGGGTCCGGTTGGCTGTTGAGATTCGGGTTGCGGCGCGAGCGGGTCGGATTGGCGGCCTGGCTGGTCGGTACCGCGCTCTTGCTGGGCTTCCAGTCGCTGGGCAGCCAGGGCCTCTACGACAGTCCGGAAAAGCTGGCCGCCTTGCGTCAGACGGTCGGTGGCAGCCCGGCACTGATCGCCTTGAGCGGGCCCGAGCAGCTGCTCGGCACGGTCGGCGGCGAGGTCGTCTTCGAGATCTTCGGCTACATCGCGATCATTCTGGCCCTCATGAACATGTTCCTCGTCGGCCGGCGAACCCGGTCCGACGAGGAGAACGGACGTGCCGAACTGATCCGGTCGGCGCGCGTCGGTCGCCGTGCCCTGCTCGTGTCCGCGGTGGCTCTCGCGGGTCTGGCCGATGTGGCGGCGGGCATGATCGTCTTCCTCACCGCCGTCGCGACCGGCCTGCCGGTGGAAGGCTCGCTGCTACTCGGAGTGGCCCTCGCCGCAGTCGGGTTCGCCTTCGCCGGGGTCACCGCGGTGGCCGCCCAGGTCTTCGAGAACCCGCGAAGTGTCTACGGTGCCGTCACCGCCACGATCGGCCTCGCGTATGTGTTGCGCGCCGCCGGTGACGTGGGCGACGGCACATTGTCGTGGCTGTCTCCGATCGGTTGGGGCCAGCGCACATGGCCGTATGTCGGCGACCACTGGCTGCCACTGTTGCTCCCGCTGGCCGGCGGCACACTCTGCGTCGCTGCTGCGGCAGCACTCTTGGAACACCGGGACTTCGGCGCCGGCCTGCTCGGCTACCGCGCAGGCCGGGCCACCGCAACCCGGATGCTGGGCTCGGCGCTGGGGCTGGCGTGGCGAACCCAGCGCGGCTCGCTGGTCGCGTGGGCCGTCGGCGTTTTCGCACTGTCGGCGGCATACGGGTCGTTTGCCGAGAGCATCACCGAGTTCATCGAGAACAATCCCCAGATCGGCGACTACCTGCCGGGCGGCGCGGCCGACGCGGTGAATGCCTATCTGGCCCTGTGTCTTGCGATCGCGGCACTTCTCGCGACCGGATACGGGGTGAACAGCGCGCTGCGGGCGCGCAAGGAGGAGTTGGCGGGTCGGGCCGACCCGGTCATCGCGGCCGCCAACAGTCGCAGTTCATTTCTGGCCGGTCATGTCGCGATGGCGCTGGGCGGGAGCGCAATTCTGCTGGCCGTGGGCGGATTCGCCGAGGGTCTTGCCTACGGGCTCAGCATTTCCGATCCCGGTCAGGCGATCCGATTGGCCGGGGTGGCACTGGTGTATCTGCCGGCGGTGTGGGTAGTCGTCGGGGTGGCGGTGCTCGGCTTCGGCTGGATGCCGCGGGCCGCGGGGATCGTCGCGTGGACCGCTTTCGGCTACTGCGTGGTGATCACTCTTTTCGCCGCATCCTTCCGGTTGCCGACCTGGATCGAGAAGGGCTCTCCCTTGGCCCACACGCCACAGGCTCCGCTCGAGAGTCCGACGGTGACGCCCCTTGCGACGATCACGATCATCGCCGCCGCCCTGGTAGTCACCGGGTTCGCCGGCCTTCGTCAACGCGATGTGGGGTGCTGACCCGGTCCCGCCTGGCCAGTTGACCATCGTCGGCTGTGCGAGGGCCCTGTCTCGGCGGAGCCACAATCGTCTCCCTCAAGCACCGACCGAGGGAGATATCCTTCGGAGCAACATCTCGGGGACGATTACAGCCATTCCCATCACGGCACGTGCCCGAACGGCACGGCGTCCAGGTCACCAGGTGTGCATCACCATCTCGGCTCGCACCGCGCGCACCAGTGAGGGCAGCGCGGCCGCGACGTCCGGCGAGAAGCCGACTCCCACTGTGGTATCCGCGATTTCGATCGCGAAAACAATGTGTCGCTGCGGCACCCGCCCGAGCACCTCGCCCAGGCGTGACGCCACGGCGAGGCCGAGGCCGTGTGAACTCGTCGATCCACCCCGGACCCCGATCGTGCCGGCCTCGAAACGATGCACGGTCCCCGGCATCGATGGTTCACAGGCGAGCGAATCGACCGTCAACGCCGTCGTCGCCGACGACCACGCGTCGAGCAGTTCGCCGACATCACCACTCGATTCCAGAACGCGCCACCCCGGCGGGGCCGACGGCTCGAGCGCGTGTGCCACGGCCGGACCGACCCCGTCGTCGCGGCGGTACGTGTTGCCGACACCGATCAGCACGCCGGTCATCGACGCTCGATCGTCGTCTGCAGGAAGTGCGCAGCACACGAGATGCACGGATCGTGGTTGCGCACGGTGCGCTCGCACAGATCGGTCAGTTCGGCATCGGTGAGGGCGAGATCGGCCGTCACGGCCGCGCGCACATCGTCTTCGATCGCCGCCTGGTTCTGCGCGGTGGGCGGGACGATGACGGCCGCACGGATCACTCCGTCGGCACCGATCGAATAGCGGTGGTACAGGAGTCCGCGGGGCGCCTCGCTGACCCCGTGCCCGACGGCCTCCCGGGGCTCCACCTCGACGCTCGGCCGTTCGGGGCGTTCATAGCCGTCGATCAGGCGCAGCGCCTCCTCGATCGCGCACACGGTCTCGATACCGCGGATCACGATGCTGCGAAATGGGTTACGCCACTGATCGCCGAGCCCGGAATCGGCGGCGGCCTGCCGGGCCACCGGCGGTAGCAGAGCCGAGTTCAGCGCGTACCTGGCGATCGGACCGGTGAGGTAGCGGTGTCCGTCGAGGGCGGCGTGCAGCGCGGTGGAGTGGTGGACCTGATGCTCGGTGACGTGCGCGGAGAAATCGGCGGCGGCGAACGCCGCACCGCCCGTCGAGGCGATGGAGCCGTCCTCGATCGGGTATCGGTGTTCGCCGCGCAGGGCGAGCAGGTCGCAATCGACGTGGGCTTCGGGGAATTCGAAACCGGCCACCCACGCCACGGTCTCGACCGCGTCGTCGAGCGCACGGCGCAACTGCTCGGCCAGTGGGGCGAGTTCGGATCGGGTGGGCACCCGATAGAAGCCTCCGACGCGGACGTTGACCGGATGGATGGGCCGACCACCCACCTGCTCGAGGATCGCGTTGCCGGCCTTCTTGAGGGCGAGTCCGCGTTCCACCTCCCCCCGCTGCTGTCGTGCGAGTTCGATCGCGTCCGCGCAGCCGAGGAAGTCGGGCGCATGCAGGAGATAAATGTGCAGGGCGTGGCTGGCAATCCATTCTCCGCAGTAGAGGAGCCGTCGCAGGCCGCGTATCGGGTCGCTCAGCTCGACCCCGCAGGCCTGTTCGAGCGCGTTGCAGGCACTCACCTGATAGGCCACCGGACAGATCCCGCAGATACGGGACGTGATGTCGGGCGGTTCGCGGAAATCCCGACCGCGCAGAAGGGATTCGAAGAAGCGCGGCGGTTCGTAGATGTTCAACTCGACCCGCTCGACCACCCCGTCGCCGACCGAGACATGCAGTCGGCCCTCGCCCTCGACCCGCGCGAGCCCGCGCAGGCTCAGCCGTCTATTCTGCTCGGCCATGCCGGCGCCCCTCGACGAACTCGGGTGCTGCCACGGTGAATGTCGCCAGCATCGCGTCGATCGTTGCCTCGCTGGTCCCCGACTCCCGGAGCCAACCCGCCAATGACGCGATGTTGGGGTCCGGCGCGGGTCCGAAACACCCGTAGCAGCCGCGGGACTGGGCCGGGCACACCGCGCCGCAGCCGGCGTGGGTGACCGGGCCCAGGCACGGTGTGCCGTGCGCGACCATGACGCACGTGAGTCCGCGGCGCTTGCATTCGGTACACACCGTCGTGTTCGGGATGTTCGGCCTGCGCCCGGCCAGGAACGCGGTGAGCACCTCGAGCAGCTGTCCACGGTCGATCGGACAGCCGCGCAACTCGAAGTCGACGGGCACGTGCGCGGCGATCGGCGTGGAGGTGGCCAGCGAGTCGATGTAGTCGGGGTGGGCATAGACGGCGGCGGCGAACTCGGCGGAATCACCGAAGTTGCGCAATGCCTGCACCCCTCCGGCGGTCGCGCAGGCACCGATCGTGACCAGCGTTCGTGACTGCTCCCGGACCCGGTGGATGCGTGTGACATCGGCGGCCGTGCTGATCGAGCCCTCGACGAGTGAGAGATCGTACGGCCCGTCCTCGACGGCGCTGGACATCTCGAGAAAGTGGGCGATTCGCACTGCGCCGGACAGCGCCAGCAGTTCGTCCTCACAGTCCAGAAGTGAGAGCTGGCAGCCGTCACACGAGGCGAACTTCCACACCGCCACTGTCGGTCTGTTCATCTCGTGGTGTGTCTCGGAAATAGGTGGCCGGTATCCGGTGGAGCGATCGGCGTCTGGCAAGGCGGAGGAGGGAGTGATAGCGGCGCTATCTCGACCGACGACAACGCGGCCAGGCGTCGATCGAACGCCGGAGACCAGTCGCCTATTTCCGAGACACACCACTAGAGCTCCCGAACTCCCAGCAGCGGGCGGGCGACAGCGTACGGCACAACCGGCCCGTCGCGACACAGCAACAGCTCACCCAGCTGACAATGCCCGCAGTGCCCGATACCGCACTGCATGTTGCGCTCCAACGAGACCCGTACGTCGTTCTGCGGGAGACCCTTCTCCAGAAGGACTCTCGCGGCGAAGCGCATCATCGGCTCCGGTCCGCACAGCAGTGCCGTGGTCCGGTCGGTGTCGAGTGTCAGGCGCCGCAGTGGATCGGTCACGAACCCGACCGATCCGGTCCACCCGGCGGCCGGGCGATCGATGGTGAGCTCGAGCTCCACATCGGAATCGGTGACCCACACCGAGAGTTCACTGGCGAGTCGACAACAACTGACGATGGCCCGCTGGCACCCTCGCGGGTCCGCAACTCCGCGGGATTGCGCGAGCGGGACACGGATGCCGTCAGCCTTCGCCGATCGTGATCGCGTACCGGCGTTGTATGCCGGCGGTGGCGCGGCCCCACTCACTGTCCAGGACTCGCCGCTGGTGGAAGGCGAACGCAGCCTCGTCGGCAAATTTCTCGTCGACCCGCCACACCAACGGATCGTCGGTCCGGTCGACGTCGAAGGACAAGCAGCCCGGCTCGGCGCGTGTCAGGTCGACGTGGCGCGTCAGGAGCCGTTCGACAATGTCGGCCTCGTCGGCGTTCGCGCAGACCAGGTGTCCCCCAACGACGACCTCGACCGTCATGCGGGCTCCGGTGGCGAGATCGCATCAAGCTGCTCACGCAACGCACGGCGTGCGATCCGCAATTCGTACTGCGACTGCGGATTCATCCAGCACTCGGCGGACGTGCCGACGTACTTGCCCAGCCGCACGGCTGTGTCAGCCGTGATCCCCCGATTGCCGTGCACGATCTCGTTGATGCGTCGTGGCGGCACACCAATCGCAACGGCGAGCTTGTTCTCCGTGATCCCGAAGCCCTCGATGAAGTCCTCCATGAGTACTTCATCCGGGTGGATCGGCTCGATCACGTCGCCTTCAGTGGCATCAGACATACGTCCGGTGATCTTGTCGCCGAACGTAACTGATCACCGAACCAGCCTAACGCGGTGCGCTAACAGCGCTATACGTTAAACCGGAACTCGACCACGTCGCCGTCGGCCATGACGTAGTCCTTGCCCTCCATCCGGACCTTGCCCGCCGCCTTTGCCGCGGCCATCGAACCGTTGGCGTCGAGGTCGTCGAACGAGACGATCTCGGCCTTGATGAAGCCCTTCTCGAAGTCGGTGTGGATCACCCCGGCCGCCTTGGGGGCGGTGTCGCCGCGGTGGATCGTCCACGCCCGCGACTCCTTGGGACCTGCGGTCAGATAGGTCTGCAGGCCCAGGGTGTGGAAACCGGCGCGCGCGAGAGACCGCAACCCGGGCTCGGTCTGCCCGATCGAGTCGAGGAGTTCCTGCGCATCCTCCTCGTCGAGCTCGAGGAGCTCGCTCTCCACCTTGGCGTCGAGGAACACCGCGTCGGCCGGCGCGATGGCGTCACGCAACTCCTGCTTACGGGCTTCGTCGGTGAGCACCGATTCGTCGGCGTTGAACACGTAGAGGAACGGCTTCGCCGTCATCAGGTGCAAGTCCCGTACCGCCGAGAGGTCGAACGAATCCTTTTGCGAGAAAAGGGTTTTGCCGGAGTTGAGGATCTCTTGCGCCTTGTGCGTCGCAGCGACGGTCTCGGCGAGATCCTTGTTCTTGCGCGCGTCCTTCTCCAGGCGCGGCAGGGCCTTCTCGATCGTCTGCAGATCGGCGAGGATCAGCTCGGTCTCGATCACGCCGATGTCGGAGAGCGGGTCGACGCGACCGTCGACATGCACCACGTCGTCGTCGGCGAACACGCGGACCACTTGGCAGATCGCGTCGGCCTCGCGGATGTTGGCGAGGAACTGGTTGCCCATCCCCTCCCCCTCGGACGCACCTTTGACGATTCCGGCGATGTCGACGAAGGACACGGTGGCCGGCAGGATTCGCTCGCTGGAGAAGATCTCGGCGAGGCGGTTCAGGCGGGTGTCCGGCAGCTCGACGACGCCGATGTTCGGCTCGATCGTGGCGAACGGGTAGTTGGCCGCCAGCACGTCGTTGCGGGTCAGCGCGTTGAAGAGGGTGGACTTCCCGACGTTGGGAAGGCCGACGATTCCGAGGGTGAGACTCACGGGCGTCCAGTGTATCGGCAGGTGCGTTCCGAGCGGCGGCCGCACGGCCCTGACGCCGAAACGGAGGGTTCTCTCGGCGTGATCCTGGGTTCTCTCGGCGTGATCCTGGGTTCTCTCGGCGTGATCCTGGGTTCTGTCGGCGCGATCGCGGGTTCTGTCGGCGTGATCGCGGGTTCTGTCGGCGTGATCCTGGGTTCTGTCGGCGTGATCCTGGGTTCTGTCGGCGCGATCGCGGGTTCTGTCGGCGTGATCGCGGGTTCTGTCGGCGGGATCGCGGGTTCTGTCGGCGCGATCGCGGGTTCTCTCGGCGGGTCAGGCGGACGACGTACCCGGATCCGCCGAGGGATCGGCGCCCTCGGGCGGCTCGTCGTCGGTGACCCCGCCGGCATGCGCGCTCACCGGTGTGCCCTGATCGGGCAGTGTCTCACCGGCGCGCTCGGCGATCTGTTCGTTCAGGTAGCGGAGCACGACGGCGATGGCGGCCGCGGTGGGCACCGCGAGGAACGCGCCGGTGATGCCGAACAACGTGCCCCCGAGCGTCACCGAGAGCAACACGATGACCGCGTGCAGGTCCATCGACTTCGATTGCAGCCACGGCTGCAATACGTTGCCCTCGAGTTGCTGCACGCCGATGATGATCCCGAGCACGATGAGCGCGGTGGTCAGTCCGTTTGACACCAGCGCGATCAGGACAGCAAGCGCACCGGCGACGAACGCACCGACGATCGGGATGAAGCCGCCGAGAAACGTGATCACCACGAGGACCCCGGCGAGCGGGACTTTCAGGATGAACAGCCCGGCGCCGATGAGGCTGGCATCGACGAAGCTGACGATCGCCTGCGTCCGGATGAAGCCGCCGAGACTGCTCCACATCCGGAGCAGCACCTCGCCGATGTGGGTTCCCGACGGCCGACCAACGGTGCGGTCGAGCCACGGAACGAACTTGGGCCCGTCCTTGAGGAAGAAGAACACCAGGATCAGCGCGGTGAACAGCGTGATCACGATCGACGTCGCGGTCCCGACGCCACTGAACACACCTGCGGCGATCGTGGATGCGCTCGACTGCATCTTCTGGGTGACCGTGTCGACGATGTTGTCGAGTTGCTCATCCCGAACATTGAGCGGTGGGCCCTGAATCCAGTCCTGCAAAGTGTGCACGCCATCGGTCGCGCGCGATGCCAGTTCCGGCGCCTGCCGCACGATCGACGGCACGATCAGACTGATCACTCCCGCCACCGCGCCGATCCCGATCAACATCATCACCAGCGACGCCGCCGCCGCCGGGACGCCTCGATTGCGCATCCACCGCACCGGTGGCCACAACACCGTGCACGCGATGATCGCGACAACCGCGGGCAGCAGGACGACCCAGAATTTGCCGAGTACCCACAGCACCACCCAGACGGCCGCGACGACCAACACGAGCTGAAGGCTGACGATCGAGGAGGATCGCAAGCCCGCGAGCACCACCTGCATGCGAGTCGGAAATCCGGTCGTCTCATTCGCGGACCCGGAGGAGTCCGACACGTCCGGGATGCCGGGCACGCCCGATTGATCAGTCACGCTCAGATCGTCACACATTCACCGCATGTGTCGCGGGATCTGACGCATCGCGTATCCGTGCCGCGAGCGTCGATGACGCCTCGGCTGCGCTGATGGAGCGGCTAATGACGCTTCAGCTTGCGCTCCACGTACTTGACGAGTTCGTTGATGGCCTCGAGTTCCACGACGATGGGCGACAGTGGTTCGCCCGTCGGGGCCGCCGGCGGAGTCTCCGCCGCGGGCACGGGCGCGACAACTTTCCGACCTTCGCCGACCGACGGGGATGTGAGCGAGGTGACGGCCCGATCGTGGATACAGGCACCCTCGATCGTCTCGGGTCCGTACAGACCCATCATGATCTCGAGCGCCCAGGCGGGGTACTCCGACAGCGGCAGTTCGTGGTTCCGTCCTCGTTGACGGCCACCGAACGGTGTGTTCATGACGAACATGTTGCCAGGAAATGTAATCTGCGTCACTCCGTTCGGCGATTCGCGTGAACCACCTTCCCGGAGATGTCCGATTTCCGCCAGGAATCCCTCGGTCCTGATGCCACAGTGGAGGGGTGACCATCGCTCGCGACACCACCGACTCGCTCGACTTCGACCGCTGCTATCGCGCCGTGTCGTCCCGCGACACCCGATTCGACGGCCAGTTCTTCGTCGCCGTGCACACCACCGGGATCTACTGCCGGCCATCGTGTCCCGCCCAGACTCCCCGTCCGCAGAACCTGCACTTCGTGCTCACCGCGGCCGCCGCCCAGCAACAAGGCTTCCGGGCCTGCCGACGGTGCTCACCGGACGCCGTTCCGGGTTCTCCGCTCTGGAACACCGGCGCCGACCTCTCGTCGCGGGCCATGCGGTTGATCGCCGACGGTGTGGTGCAGCGTGATGGTGTCGAAGGACTGGCCGGGCAACTCGGCTACACCCCGCGACATCTCAACCGGGTACTGACCGACCACCTCGGCGCCGGCCCTCTGGCGTTGGCGCGGGCCCACCGCGCGGGCACCGCGCGCGTGCTGATCCAGTGCACGTCGATGCCGATGGCCGAGATCGCCTTCGCCGCCGGGTTCCGAAGTATTCGCCAATTCAACGACACGATCAGGGAGATCTTCGGCACGACGCCGACCCGGCTGCGCACCCTTCCGTCACCCTCGAGATCAAAACCTGCTCGCGCTGCGCCATCCGAGTCCGGCGGCGCGCTCGGCGAGGTCACGCTCCGCCTCGCGCACCGGCACCCACTCGACCACCGCTGGCTGCACTGGTTCCTCGCCGCACACGCGGTCGAGGGCACCGAGCGCGTGGACGACACGGACACCCCGGGCGGCTGGCGTTATCGACGCACCGTCGCCCTTCCACACGGACCGGCCCTGGTGACCGTCGAACCGACACGGGGACATGTCACCGCCCGTATCGCGCACCTCGACATGCGTGACCTGGGGGTCGCGGTCAACCGCGTGCGCCGACTGCTCGACCTCGACGCCGACCCGGTGAGCACCGACGCCGCACTCGCCGCCGACCCGGCTCTGGCACCGCTCGTCGCGCGCGCCCCGGGCCTGCGCGTCCCCGGGACGATGGACCCCTCCGAGACGCTCATCCGGACCATGATCGGCCAGCAGATCAGCGTGAAGGCCGCCCGCCATCACGTCAGCCGACTCGTGGCCGAACTCGGTCGTCCGGCGCCGTGGCATCCCATCCCGGACCCCGGCCACATCGGCACCGAGGATGCGGGTCCCGGCGCCACGGCGAGGGGATGGAAGCTGTTCCCCGACCCGGCAACCATCGCCGAACACGGTCACCGGGTCCTCACCGGGCCGCAGCGGCGGATCGACGCGATCATCTCCGCCGCAGGTGCGCTCGCCGACGGCAGCGTGGAGATGCACGCGGGTTGTGATGCGTCGGCCTTGCGCGCCGATCTGCGCTCCCTGGCGGGTGTCGGCCAGTGGACCGCCGACTACGTGGCGATGAGGGTCACCGGTGACCCGGACATCATGCTCGACCGGGATCTGGTGGTGGCCCGGGCCGCCGCCGACCTGGGCATCGACCTCGCTTCGGCATCGGTTGCGTGGTCGCCGTGGCGCTCGTACGCGTCCATGCATCTGTGGCGTCATCGGTTGTCGGAGACCGAGGCCATACTGGTCGACGAGATTCCGATCGAGCCGATGTCGACGAAGCATTCCACGCGGGCCCCATCACCACGATCGCCCATCACGCGATCGACCTCATCTCGTCGCGAACACAGCGGCGAGCCTGCAGAAGGAGCACGATGACATCCACCATCTCCACCCCGGCAACCTCCGCCGCCACCATCGCGACCCCGGCGAGCACAACCTCCGCGTCCACCTCACCGACCGCGGGTGCTGCGGCCCAGTGGACGTCGGTGCACACACCCGACGGGACCTTCACCGTCATCGCGGACAGCACTGAGCAGGTCCTCGCATCCGGCTGGACCGATGATCCGGACTACCTGACCGCCCTCGTCCACCCGTCCCTCCGGCCCGACAGCGTCGCGCAGACCTCCGGGCTCGAGTCGATCCGGGCAGCGGTCGAGTCCTACTACGAAGGCATGTTCTCGGCCGTCGACTCGGTCGCCGTCCGCCAGCGCTCGGGCCCGTTCCTCGAACGCGCGTGGTCGACTCTGCGGACGGTGACGCCGGGTGACCCGGTCACCTACACCGAGTTCGCCGCCCTGTCGGGCAACCCGGCGGCCGTGCGCGGGGCGGCGTCAGCGTGTTCACGTAACGCAGCAGCTCTGTTCGTGCCGTGCCACCGTGTGCTGCGCAGCGACGGGTCGCTCGGCGGGTTCCGTTACGGTCTGCCGATCAAGCAGTCGCTGCTCGACCGGGAAGGCCATCGGCCCGACTGACCGGCATCGACCGACCGGCGGTCGGGTGACGATCTGTTGTCGTACCCGTCGAGCACGATGACGCCCATGAACATCTCAGTGCTCATCGCCGTGATCGCCGGCCTGGCGGTCGGACTCGTCATCGGCTGGCTCGCGCATGCGTCGCGGGTCGCCGCGACGGTCGCGGCCGCCCGCGCCGAACGGGACGCCATGCGTGCCGCCCATGAGATGGCCGCGCGGTCGTTGTCCTCGGCCACCGAGGACGCGGCCCGCCGGCAGTCGACGGCCATCGGCTCGCAGGTCGCCCACATCGTCGACCCGCTGCGTGGGGTACTGACCCAGCTGTCCGAAGAGTTGCGCCGCACCGAGCATCACCGGGTCAGCGCCTACGCCGGGCTGAGCGAACAGGTGCGCGGAATGCATCAGATGTCGGCGCAACTCAACGACCAGACGCGGCAGCTGACCAATGCGCTGCACACCCCGCAGGTGCGGGGCCGGTGGGGCGAACTGCAGCTCGAACGGGTCGTCGAGCTCGCCGGGATGTCGCGCCACTGCGACTTCTCGACGCAGGTCACCGCGGAGGGCGCGTCCGGGACGGTCCGTCCGGACATGGTCGTGCACCTTGCCGGCGGCCGGGACATCATCGTGGATGCAAAGGTTCCGCTGCACGCCTACCTGGGCGCGATCGAATCCGACGACCCGGAGGCGTCGGCGCGGCTGATGGCCGACCATGCACGTGCGGTTCGGGCGCACATCACTCACCTGTCGTCGAAGGCGTATTGGTCGGCCTTCGACAACACCCCGGAGATGGTGGTGCTCTTTCTCCCCAGCGACCCGGTCCTCGAAGGGGCGGTGCGGGCCGACTCGGACCTGATCGAGTTCGGGTTCACCAAGAACATCGTGCTGACCACACCGGCAACCCTCGTCGCCCTGCTGCGCACCGTCGCGCTGGGCTGGCGCCATGACGCCATGGCGCGCGACGCGGCGGTCATTCATCAGCTCGGGACCGAACTCCACCATCGCCTCGGCGGCGTCCTCGGACATCTCGACCGGCTGGGTGGGTCTTTGCGACGTGCGGTCGAGTCGTTCAACTCGACTGTCGGCGCAGTCGATGCACGGGTGGGGGTCACCGCACGCAAGCTGGCCGAACTGGATGCGCTGCAGGGTGAGCCAGAACACACGACGGCCACGCCGATCGACATCACGGTCCGTACGGCCGGAGGCATTCGGACCAGTGACGATGTCGTCGACGACGGACAATGGGCAACATCACCCGGCGGTTAACGGAAATCGACGGATCACCCGGTACCGTCTAGATGTGTCTTCTGCCCAACAGCGTTCAGCGGTGCCGCTGGATCAGCAGTCCGTGCTGCCGACGGTCCGCGGTGTTCCCTGGTGGGGCGCGGTGCTGGTGGCCACGGTGATCACCGGGATAGGTGCGGCGATCGACGCGAGCAACTCCGACTCACTCGGTGCCGTGTTCAAGTTCTGCTACCTGGTCGGATGTGTGGCGGCTGCATTGGCCGTCCGCCGTCGCGCTCTCTTCACCGCCGCAGCTCAGCCCCCTTTGATCGCGTTCCTCGTCGGCGTCATCGCGCTCTACGGACTCAACGCGGATCAGGCATCGTCCGGCCTCAAGAGCCTGATCTTCAAGGTCCTGCTGCCGATCGCCAACGACTTCCCGTGGATGGCGTTGACCTTCGTCGTGACGCTGGGCCTGGTGCTCGCACGCTGGTACCTGACCCGCACGCCGTCCGGTGTCGGGTCGAGGCGAGCTGCGGCCCCGGCCAAGAAGGCCGCGATGAAGAACGGCTCCAAACCGGGCACATCCAAGCCGGGCATGGCCAAACCGGGACCGTCCGCCACCGGGGTGAAGGCCAAGGCCGGCGATTCCGAGAGCGCCGCCGCGCCCACGACGGCCAAGAAAACAGCACGTGGAGCAAAGCCGGGCCCTCGACCGACGTCGGCCGCCGAACGACCGGACACGCCGACCTCCGCCGATGGATCGCCGCCGCGCCGAACGCCGACGAAACGGCCGAAAGAAGACAGCGGCACCGCGACCGCTGCGCCGCCGACACGTCGCCGCTCCACCGCCGGCGCTGTCTACCGCGCCGGTGCGGGCGAGCAGATCGACGCGATCGATCAGCCGTCTCGCCCGGTCACGGCCCCCACACCCTCCGCCGACGCCGGTGCACCGGCCGGCGGGGCACGACGGGCCACACCCTCGTCGGCCGTCGACCATGACCGTTACGAATCGGTCGCACGCAAGGTGGCAACGCCCAGCTACCAGTCGATCAGGTCACGCAACCGGGCGTGATCGGGTGGTCAAGCCGACCGGGTTCGGACCGACGGCGAAGCGGGATCAGCCGACCGGAACTCCGTCGAACCACTCTCCCAGCTGCCGCGCACAGGTATCCACCAGCGATGGCCAATCCATCGCACGCTCGTCCGCCGAGTCGCTGACGATCTTCACCATGCGACAGGCGATACCGAATTCGGCGCTGACATGAGCGATCGCACATCCCTCCATGTCGACGAGGTCGGCGTACCCCCCGAGCGTGGCGCGCCGGGCCGGATCTGCGACGAAGGTGTCGCCGGAGGCCAATACGGTGCCGTCGCCGTCGGGCAGCTCCCAACGGTCGACGACCGGATATCCCATGGACCGCAGCGCGGAACTGCTGATGTCGTGTTCGATGACCGCCGACGGCAGAAAGATGCCGGAGTGATGATCATGGAGTGCGCCTGCCGTGCCCACATTCACCACACAACTGATCGGTTCGGTCACCCCGTGCCGGGCGTCGCAGAGCGCTTGTGTCAGGGCCGTCGCGGCACGAACCTTGCCGATGCCGGTGATCAGCACGCGGGCATCGGCCGGTAGGTAGCGGGCCTCGGCACGAGTCGCGGCCACGATCAGGGCCGATCGATCGATTCTCACGCCACAGAAGTTAGCGCCCACGCTCGGCCAGCGCGAGACAGGCCCTCGCTGCGCGACCCAGCGCCGCACCATAGGACGGTCCGTGCCCGGCGGCATGCACGGCCAGGGGATGCAGCTGATGGACCGGGATGCGCTCGTCCCGGCCTGGCGGCAGCGGGTGCTCGGATTCGTAGGCGACGACGATCTCGGCCAGCAGCGGACAGCCGAACAGCTCGAGCATGGCCAGGTCGGTCTCCCGATGACCGCCGTGGGCCGCCGGGTCGATGAGAACGACCCCGCCCGGCGTCCACAGGACGTTGCCGCTCCAGAGGTCGCCGTGGATGCGCGCCGGGGCCGCCCCGTCGTCGAAGACCCCGTCCGCGATGAGCGCACATGCTTGGCGCGTCGCCGCAGCGTCGGCGGTGCCCAGATTTCCCGCATCGATGGCCGGTCCGAGGTACGGCAGCACGCGTTCGGCCGCGTAGAACTCTCCCCAGCTCTCATGGACGGTCGAACTCAGGCCGCGTTCACCGATGTACTGCTTGCCCGCGTGGCCATCGGGCCGACTCCCGAAGCCGGCGGCACCGGAATCATGCATCCGGGCCAGCGCCACACCGAAGTCGTGTGCGGCCTCGGCCGACGGCCGTGCCGACGAAAGTCTCTCCAGTTCGATGAAGTCGTCGCCGACGTCGATCACCTCGACGACCGGGCCACCTCCGTCGCGCAGCCAGCGCAGACCTGCCGCCTCGGCACGGAAGAAGTCCGGATCGACGTCGCGCCGCTGCTTACGGAAGGTCGGGGTCATCCGTGCGTGACGTCGTGACCGTCTGGTGTGTCGCTGGTGTGGGGAGACGACCGTGTGGTGGCGCGCGCCAGGCGGTCGAACTGGTCATTGGCGACCCGCATCGCGATCTCGTACGGCAGCGCGAACTTGCGCGCCCACCAGTATCCGAAGCGGACATCGAAGGACGTGTAGACGAGAAAGTGGTTCTTGCGGACGCCGGTGAGGATCGCGGCCGCGGCTTTCTCCGGGGTCACCGCCACCTTGTGGAACTGCGCGATCTGCGCTTTGACGCGCGGGTCGTCGCGGTTCACGCCGACGATGTCCACGGTGTCGACCAGCGGGGTGTCCACACCTCCGGGGCAGACCAGCGTGACGCCGATCCCGTGGCGGCGAAGATCGAACCGCAACACCTCCGACACGCCGCGGACACCGAACTTGCTGGCGCTGTACGCCGCATGCCGGGGGAAGGCCAGCAGGCCCGCCGCCGACGACACGTTCACCAACTGACCGCCCTGACCCCGACGGATCATCTGCGGCACGAAGCATTCGATCACATGGATCGGGCCCATCAGATTCACCTCGACCATGGACCGCCAATGTCGGTGCTCGAGGTTCTCGACGGTCCCCCACGCCGAGATGCCGGCGATGTTCATCACCACATCCATCACACCGACCTCGGCATCGACCTGATTCGAGAAAGAGCGAACCCACTCGTAGTCGGAGATGTCACCGGCCTGGTGATAGACCACCTCGCCGCCCGATCCGTTGATGTCGGCCACCACCGCGTCGAGGGCGTCGCCACGGACGTCGGTCAGCACCAGTTGAGCACCGTCGCGCGCCGCGGCGACCGCGGTGGCCCGACCGATCCCGCTCGCCGCACCGGTGATCAGAACCGTGCGGCCGCGGAGGGTGGGTACCGGCGTCTTCATCAGGATCAGATCCTTGAGGCCCATGGCCCCACCCTAGTTGCCTGCGGCCCCAGCCGACCGAAGACGCGATCAGCCGATCGGCAACTTGCCGCCGAACAGCCCGTAGACCACCGTCAACATCGCCTTCAACACCTGGGCCGACACATCCTGTCCCTGACCGAGCAGCAATTGCACGATCGCCGCGGGGTCCTCGGTGGCCAGCAACTGCTGGACGAACGGGATCACGATCGACAACCCCTGGTCGCCGTCACCGTCGGGGGCCGGAGTCGTGGTGGTGGGCGGGGCTCCGGTGTTGCTGTTGGGGGTGTTGCTGTTGGGGGTGTTGCTGTTGGGCGTGACGGCGTTGGGGGCGGGCGCCGGACCACGGACGTAGTTCATGATCCCGTCCGTGATCGCCATCGCGTACTTCAACTGGCCGTCCTTGCCGGACAGCGCGGCGGCCTCGGCCGGGTTGGACAGGTTGCCCATCTCGATGAAGACCGCGGGCACCTTGGTGAGGTTCACCGCCGCGATGTCCGAGCGGGTCTGCAGCCCGTCCCTCACACCGGCGTAGTTGGCCTCGGGGAATCCGGCCTTGACGAAGGAGTCCCGCATCGTCGTCGATGCCTTGCGCCCCTCACCACCCTGGACCTGATTGACCGTCGCGTCGGGCACCGGCAGCGCCGGCACGATCATGTGGAAGCCCTTCTTCGACGCGTCGGCACCGGCGGCCGTCGAATCGGCGTGGACGCTCACCGCGACCGCGGCACCCGACCGGCTCGCCGCCGCGGCACGCTGGTCGATACAGCCGCCCCAGCCGGTGTCGTCGGGCCTGCTGAGCACCACCCGCGCGCCCTGACTCTCCAGTCCGGCCTTGACGAGTTGGGTGATCTGCCAGTTGACCGTGTGTTCCTTGGCACCGTTCACTGCGGTGGCGCCGCTGGTCTGGCACGGCTTCTTTCCCCCGCGCCCGTCCGGTACCTGGGCGTTCAGGTCATGGCCTGCGGAACTGCCCTGGTGGCCCGGGTCCAGGAACACCGTCTTTCCGGCGAGGGTGTTGCCTGCCGGGGCCGGCGCCGCGAAGGCGCCGGGCGCCGAGATCGTGGTCATCGTCACCGAGCCGAGGGTCAGAGCAGCAGCGGCGATCGCCGCGACCACCATCCGTCGCCGACCGGTCATCATGCGTCGTTGGGTCATCACACATCGGGCGCCGCCGACCGCAGGCCGGCTCTGGCGCCACACTCCCTTCCAAGATGCAACACTGGCCACATTAGTCACATTCGTAACAAGTGAAACAGGCCGCCGATCATTTGGAAAATTCGCGACCTGGGCCGACGAAAACGTTAGGGAGCTGTGACCACGTACCGTGTGATGCTCAGGATGCCGTGCTCGTCCGGCTGTCCGTCGTCGACGGCGGCCTCCAGCGCCTTCTCGACCGCGTTCGGATCGATACCGGAACCGATCACGACGATGCTGGTCGTTCGTGGCATACCCGACCACGCGTGCCGCTCGACCCGCACGAACCCACCCACCGCATGGACGACGTAGCGCTGTCGGTGCCCCGGCACATCGAAGGCCACCACACCCTTGATCCGATAGCAGCCGGCCGGCGGGCGCTCCAGAAATCCCGCGAGCCGACGGGGGCTCATGGGCCTGTCCGTGACGAAGTCGACCGACTGATAGGCGTCGTGCAGATGCCGGTGATCATGCGCACCGTGCTCGTGACCGTCACAGTCGGCGAACAGTTCGTCGAGGGCCAACTGGCCGCCACGGGCCTCGGCCCGGTGCGGGCGCTGCGGGGCGTCGAACAACAGCGTGACGTCGACGACGCCGTCGGCAGTCGTCACCGTGGGTGCGGTGTCGTTGACGCGGGATGTGGATGCACGCACCGCCGACAGTTCGGCCTCGGTGGCCAGGTCGGCTTTGTTGATGATGACCAGGTCCGCGATCTCGACATGCCGATCGATCTCGGGATGCCGCTCCCGCAGATCCGGAAACGCTGCCGCATCGACCACGTAGACGAGTCCGCCGTAGCGCATCCGAGGGTCGGTGAACCCGGTGATCATCCGGACCAACGACCTCGGCTCCGCGATACCGCTCGCCTCGACGACGATCGCGTCGATGCGCGCCGACGGCCGCAGCAGTCGGGACAGCGCGGCTTCCACACCGTCGGCGTCCACGCTGCAGCACATGCAGCCGTTCGACAGGCTGACCGAACCGTCGGCCTGCCCGGCGATGAGCAGCGCGTCGATGTTGATCGCGCCGAAGTCGTTGACCAGGACGCCGATCCGTGCGCCGGACGCAGTGCGCAGGAGATGGTTGAGCACGGTGGTCTTGCCGGAGCCGAGAAATCCGGCGACCACGATCACCGGGACGGTTCCGCGCGTCACGACACCGATGACCGGTCGGCGTCGTCGGCACCGACCGCCTGCTGACACGCGTCACAGAGCACCGCGAGTTCGCGTCCGAGTGCGTCCGGGTAGTTGGCCAGGGCGCTGGTGGGGGCCCCGCACCGTGAGCAGGCACCGATGACGGCGGCGTGGTCGGAGAAATCGACGGTCATGCGGTTGTCGAAGACATAGAGAGACCCCTGCCAGAGGCCGTCGTCGCCGAACTCCTCGCCGTAGCGGACGATCCCGCCGTCGAGCTGGTAGACCTCCCGGAACCCTCGTGCGCGCATCAACGACGAGAGGACCTCGCATCGCACGCCTCCGGTGCAATAGGTGACGACCGGCCGCTCCTTGAGGTGATCGAACGCCCCACTGTCGAGAAGAGGCACGAAGTCGCGGGTGGTCTCCGCCTGAGGCACCACCGCGCCGGTGAATCGGCCGACCTCGGCCTCGACGCGGTTGCGTCCGTCGAAGAAGACGACCTCGTCGCCGCGGTCGGCGACCAACTCGTGAATCTGCTGCGGCGTCAGGTGGGTTCCTCCGCCGACGACGCCGTCGGCATCCACCCGGACCTCGTCGGGTACACCGAATGTGACGATCTCCGGGCGCACCCGCACGGTGAGTCGCGGGAAGTCGTCACCGAGGCCGTTGGACCATTTGATGTCGGCATCCTTGAACGCCGGATACGACCGGGTGGCCCTGACGTACCGTTTCACCTGACGTATGTCACCGCCGACGGTGCTGTTGATGCCATGGGGTGACACGATGATCCTGCCGCGCAGTCCATTCTGTTCGCAGACGGCCTGCTGCCACAGGCGAATGGCCTCGGGGTCGGCCAGCGGCGTGAACACGTAGAACAACACGATCTTGGGGGTCGACACAGTGCAAGGGTACGGACACCTGCGCCGTGGTTCGGTACGCGTATCGCTGGCCGCGGTGCTGGTCACACTCGTCGGCGCGACGTTCGTCGCATGCTCGATATCACCCGATACCGCACCGTCGGGCATCGTCCTGCCCCCGACCGACGCACTCTCCACGGAGTCCGTCGTCGACTCCTCGACCACGACCACCCGCGTGTCCGTCGACGACACCGCGGCCTCGTTACCCGATTGGACGTTCGGTCGAGTTGTCGCGCTGGCGCCGCGAGTCGACAATGCCCGCTATCACCAAGGCTCGGTAACACCCGAATCCCCGCTCGAGGACACCTCGGGTTTTCACTTCTCGACTCCGGACAGAGCAGTGAACTGTTCTACGGGGACGAATGGCTCGGCGACGTTGGCCTGCCGGCTCAACGGACAGCCGAAAGGCATCTCGCGATCAGCTCCGAGCGCGACATGCGATTGGGCCAAGAATCTTGTGACCTTGAGCACGGAAGGTACAGAAGCGGGAGCATGTGCCAATCGGTATCCCGTGCTATACCGCAGCACAATCGTCGATTACGGGTACACGATTTCGATTTCACGGTTTTCCTGCCTGGTCGAAACTGCCGGACTGTTCTGCATCGAATCAAGCTCTGAGTCCGGATTCGCCGTCACCCCAACGGGTTACCGAGCGATCACGGCATCCGAGCGCGCCCCTTCGGCGCTCGTCGGAATACCTGAATCGGGAGCCGCCGACACCGCATCCACGGAGTCCGACATCGCCCCGGAAACCACCGCCACCGCGTCGCCGACAGCCTAATCTTCATTCACTTCCTACGTCATTTAACGCATACCCCGTCGAATGGTGGATTTCTCAGGAACTCTTTAGATTTTTCCGTATACGATGACCAGCACAACCTGACGGAAAAATGGGGTAGTTGCCTTTGCGCACGATCCATTGGTCGTTAGTTCAACTCGGGAACAGTTCGGCACAACGAAGGCACAGGGAGTTCACTATGGCGAAGAAGGAAATTGTTCAAGTAATTGATGACATCGATGGCAAGGTTCTCGAGGACTACGAGACCGTCCGCTGGGCCCTGGATGGAAAGACTTATGAATTCGACACGTCGTCGAAGCATGCCGCCCAGTTCCGCGATTCCGTCGCGAAGTACATTTCCGTTTCGCGGGTGACTTCGTCCTCGCGTGGCATCAAGCGCTCGACGCCGATGTCATCGAGTCGCAGCAAGGAACAGACGAAAGCCATCCGCGAGTGGGCGAACAAGAACGGGTATGAGGTCAGCGATCGCGGCCGCATTCCGTTGACCGTCATCGAGGCATTCGAAGCCGCGCACTGACTCGACATTCTGCCCGAGTAGATGGCGACGTTCGTTCTCATTCCCGGGGCGGGCGGTAGCGCCTGGTACTGGCATCGCGTGGTCGCTGAGTTGGCCGCCCGGGGACACGACGCGGTTGCGGTGGCATTGCCCGCAGGCGACCCGGATGCCGACTTCGTCGCCTACGCCGACGCGTGCGTCGGACAACTCGTGGCCTCGGGCCACACGCCGTCATCACTCACCGGTGATGAGGTCGTGGTGGTCGCCCAATCTCTCGGGGGATTCACCGCCCCTGTCGTCGCCGGCCGTCTCGATCCCCGGCGCGTGGTGCTGGTCAACGCGATGATCCCACTGCCACACGAGACACCGGGCCACTGGTTTACGACCAGCGGAGCGGGCACGGCGCGCGCCGCGGCCGCCGCCGCGGACGGCCGGCCCCCGGCCGAGGGCATCGACCCGATGCAGGATTTCTTCCACGATGTCCCCGAGGCCGTCGTCGCCGAGGCGATGCGTCTGGGTGAGCCCGAACAGTCGGACGGCATCATGTCCTGCGAGAGCCCGTTCGATGAGTGGCCGACGGATGTCAGGGTCATCACGGGCCGCGATGATCGGTTCTTTCCCGCCGATTTCCAGCGACGTATCGCGCGCGAGCGATTGGGCGTCGACGTCACTGTCATCCCGGGCGGCCATCTGGTTGCTTTGAGTCAGCCGACTGCATTGGCCGATGCCCTGACCTGAACAATCGATTACGCTCGTCCCTTTCCGGTCACACGAAACAATTGTTGGTGGATAATTCCAGTCGGCCTTTCCATCGGTGACCGGAGCGCACTCACATGCCGCCTGACGATTCGTCCGACCACTCCCCCGACGACAAACACGAGACCGTCACCGAACTTCGGCTGGCGCTGGTTTGTTATGGCGGGGTGTCACTCGCCGTGTACATGCACGGCGTGACCAAGGAACTACACAAACTCGTCGTCGCCGCCCGCGCCTTCGACCGCGCCGGCAATCGACCTGATGCCGACAACCCGTTCACCCACCCGAGCAGTTCGGCCACGGACGTCCATCGCGACACCGAGGCGGTCTACTTCGAGACACTGAAGGATCTCGCCGCGGCCGGGCATCCGTTGTCGGTGGTCATCGACATCATCGGCGGAACATCGGCGGGCGGGATTAACGGTGTGGTGCTGGCCAAGGCATTGGCCGTCAATGCCGGCCAGGACGCGTTGCGTGACCTGTGGATCAAGGAGGGGGACCTCCGGAAGCTGTTGCGCGGCCCGACATTCGCCGGCCTCGCCGTTCAGGCCGGGATGGCTGCGATCTGGGCGGCCGCCACCGCCTGGCGCTCGACATCCCTGTTGCGCTCGGACGTGATGTCGCGCAATCTGCTGAACGCGCTCACGACGATGGACACCGAGGTCGAGCGGCGAACATCGGCCGACCATTCCGGCGAACTCAACTCGCTGATACCCGACGGTCGGCGCGTGCAACTGTTCGTCACGACGACGGATCAGAACGGCTTCGACGTCGTCGTCCCGTCCGGTGCCGGCGGCGTCGGCCAGCGCGACAGAGCGTACGCACAGGTGATGGAGTTCCGCAGCAAGAACGCGGACCCGGGGAGCACCCCGGTTGGTCTCGGACCGGAAAGCACTCCGGCACTGACCTTTGCCGCGCGCGCGACGTCGGCATTTCCGGCGGCCTTCTTGCCGGTCTCCCGAAGCGGGTTCCTGTCCGAGGTCAAGAAGGCCATCACCCTCGACGCGACGGCGCTCGAGGAGGTGTTCCGGTTCCGCTATCCCAACACGCCCGGGGTTCGAGACAAGAAGGCTCCCGAGCAGGCCTTCGTCGACGGCGGCCTCATCGACAACGCGCCGTTCGACCTCGTCATCGACGCCATCGCACGGGAGTCCGCGCAGAGCCGGGTCATCCGCCGTCTGGTCTATATCGAGCCGGATCCGGGAGCCGCACTCACCGATCCGGTCAAGCGTCGCGGCGGCGGCTCACAATCGTTCGCCGCCGACCTCCTCGGGATCAAGGCTCCGCTGACCAGTCATTCGATCCTGAAAGACCTACTCCGGCTGCGGGACATGAATGCGCGAATCGATGAGATCGGTGCCGTGGCCGAACAGCAGAACACAGAGATCGAGCACAATCTGCGGGAGCGGGTCGAAGAGACCGTCGCAGCGCAGATGAAACGGCAGTCGGACGGCGGCACGATGCCGGAGACCTTCCTCGGCCAACTCAGGGCACTCGAGTCGGCGCAGAAGATCTCCGACACCTTCTACGCGCAGGCCAAGACAACACTGAGGGCGACCTGGAGCACCTACGAACGGATGAAGGCGCTGGCGATCGCGGACCGGGTCGCGACCGCGATCCTCACCTGTCACCGGCTCCCCAACGAGTCCTCGACGGCCGCCTACATCAGGTCAGCGCTCTCGCAGTACGTCCGTGGGCTGCCGGAGTGGGACGACGAGCGGTCGGGTGACCCCGACGCCGACAATGAAGGCTCCGCCCTCGCGAAGACGTTCTTGAAACCCCACGACACGCCATACAGCGAGCGACGATTCCTGTTCATCATCGACGGCATCAACAGCCTGTACCGGAGCGGAGGTCCACCCCGGGCACAGGTCGACGCGCTCAAGGCGAAGGTATGGGCCGAGCTGAGCGCTACACAGGCCGCGCCCGAGGCGGCGTTCACGGACAAGCGGATCGACGTCGAATTCCTGATCGCCGCCGCCGAGCAATCGACACCTGGCGAAGGGCTCTCCGCCGACCTCGTCAGGCGGATCAAGGCACTTTTCACCGAGTACGCCGCATTCCTCGAGTCCGAACTGCACAACGACAACGAAGCCATCTGGAAGATCTTCACCGAGACCGTCGACGCCGCGCAGGACAGTGGCAGCGTCGCCGATTCCGAATCACGTCCCGGCGGTTGGGGCGACGGCGACTTCCGTCTGCTGGCGTCGCGTTACCTCGGGTTCCCGAAGTGGGACGCCATCCTCTTCCCGATCATGGCGCTGTCCAAGATCCCGCAGTTCTCGCCGATCCCCGTCAGCCAGTTCAGCCCGCGGGAGGCCACCACCCTGTCCCAGAAAGAATCTGAACGCCCTGAGCTGTGTGGCAACGGGCTCGCCCATTTCAGTGCCTTTCTGAAACCGGGGTACCGGGAGAACGACTATCTCTTCGGTCGCCTCGACGGCGCCGACCTGATCATCCGGCTGCTCGGCAACACGGCCGCCGGGGTCGACACCACCGAACGCGCCTGGGAGGCGATGCGAGCGATCTACGATGCCGAACAGGGTCTGAAGAACATCCCGGACAAATCGCGCGCGTGGCTGAAGGACTGCTTCGAATCATGAGCAACAATTCCAATGCCGGTGCGGCCGGCGGTGGCGCCATCTACGGGCTCGGCATCCTCGGCGCCTGGGTCTATTTCTGGCAGCAGGTCGACGGTGGCTTCTGGCACTACGTGTGGGCCATCATCGAAGGCTTGTTCTGGCCCGCGTTCATGGTCTATGACGCCTTCGTTGCGCTCAACTGAGCACGGGTCCGCCCGCCCACAAACCAGAGAAGTCCGTCCCGACTCGGTCGGAACGGACTTCTCGCGGTGGAGCTAAGGGGACTCGAACCCCTGACCCCCACACTGCCAGTGTGGTGCGCTACCAGCTGCGCCATAGCCCCGTATTCTGTTGTTCACCCGTTTCAAGGGCAAAGGCGAAACTACACCATCGTCGTCACTGCGGCCAAATCCGCTGGACGCGGGCCGGGACACCTCAGCCGTTGTCGGCCAGCAGCTGATCGAGCCACCCGGAGCCGTTCATGATGCCGTCGACAGGTTCGCCGCCCGAGAGGACCGTCGGGGTGGCGACCTGACCGCCGTTGGCCTTGGCGAGCTGGGTCTGCGACTGCTCGGCCGCGGTGTTCGCCTCGTCCACCTTGGCGCCATCTGAGATGCATTTCTGCGTTGCGGCCGAGGCCCCCTGTTCGCCGGCTATTCGCGCGATGTCGGCACTGCTCAGGTCGGTGCTCCCCCCTTCCTTCGGCTGGTCGGCGAACAGCGCGGTGTGGAACTTGAGGAACACCTCCTTGTCCTCATTCGAACCCACACACTGCGCTGCGCCGGCCGCTCGGGACGAATAGTCGCCGGATGACGACTCGTCGTTGAGGAACGTCAGCATGTGATAGCGCACCCGCAGCGAGCCGTCCTGGACGGCCTTGGTGATGGCCGCACCCGACTGCTGCTCGAACTCGTGGCAGACCGGACACATGAAGTCCTCGAAGACGTCGATGGTCTGCGGCGCGGACGGCGCGCCGATGATCAGGGCGGCGTTGTCACTGAGGACTGCCTCGTCGACGCCGCCCCTGTCGCGCTTGCTGTTCCACACCACGCCGCCGACGATGAGAGCCGCGATGATCGCGATCGCGACTCCTGCCAAGATGTAGGTCGTGCGGCTCGAGTTGGCTCGCGGCTGATACTTCGACGTCGCCGCGGATCCGGCCGGCTTGCGCTTGTCGCTCACACCTTTTCCTTCTGATCATTCGATTCCGTACGTGTGAGGTGCCCGTTCGGTCTCGCCTCGATGTCGGCGACCTCCACGCCATCGACCTCGGCGCATGCGCCGGACCCGACGAAGCGGCGCGAACGGTGCCCGAGTGACGCGGGCGTGCGCGGATAAACGACGAGCCGCGCGGCATGCGCCAGGAAGCCGGTGTCACGTGCGACCTCGATCGCGTCGTGCCGCCGGGTCACCGTCGCGTCCCGATCGTCCGTGCCGGAACACCCGCAGTCGATCGTGTAGCCACGATTCGCCGATGCGCGAGTCACGCCGGCAGCGGTGATCACGCGGCCACGGGTCTGTCCTCGGCACACGCAGACGACTCTAACCGGCACCGAATAGGAGCAACCTGAGACGACAGGTCAGACGAGCACGGAGTCGACCAGCTCCTGGGCCTGCGCCTGCACGATGGCGAGGTGATCGGCTCCCTTGAACGACTCGGCGTAGATCTTGTAGACGTCCTCGGTTCCCGACGGCCGCGCCGCGAACCACGCGTTCTCGGTCGTCACCTTGAGGCCGCCGATCGGCGCGCCGTTGCCCGGTGCCTCGGTGAGGATGGCGGTGATCTGTTCACCGGCCAGTTCCTCGGCCTTCACCTGATCCGCGGACAGCTTTGCCAGCAGCGCCTTCTGCGCGCGCGTCGCCGGTGCGTCGATGCGCGCGTACGCGGTCTCGCCGTAACGCCCGGCGAGTTCGCGATAACGCTCCGACGGTGTCTGGCCCGTCTTCGCGAGCATCTCCGAGGCGAGCAGCGCCATGATGATGCCGTCCTTGTCGGTCGACCACGGCTTGCCGTCGAAGGTGAGGAACGACGCCCCGGCGCTCTCCTCCCCACCGAATGCGATGCTGCCGTCGAGCAATCCGTCGACGAACCACTTGAACCCCACCGGGACCTCGAGGAGGCGACGACCGATGCCGGCGACCACCCGATCGATCAGGGACGAGCTCACCAGCGTCTTGCCCACCGCCGCGCCCTCTTTCCATCCCGGACGGTGCGTGAACAGGTAGTCGATCGCCACGGCCAGATAGTGGTTGGGGTTCATCAGACCGGCATCGGGCGTGACGATCCCGTGGCGGTCGGAATCGGCGTCGTTGCCTGTCGCTATGTCGTAGCTGTCGCGGGCGGAGATGAGCGAGGCCATCGCGTTCGGCGAGGAGCAGTCCATCCGGATCTTGCCGTCGGTGTCCAGGGTCATGAACCGGAACGTCGGATCGACGGTCGGATTCACGACGGTGAGGTTCTCCAAGCTGTAACGGAAACCGATCTCCGCCCAGTACCCCACCGATGCACCGCCGAGGGGATCCGCCCCGATCCGGACTCCCGCATCGCGAATGGCGGCCATGTCGATGACCTCGTGCAGGTGATCGACATAGGTGGCCGTGTAGGGGAAGTCGTGGATGAACTCGCTGCGACGTGCCCGCTCGAACGGGATCCGCTTGACGCCATCGAGCTTGTTCGCGAGCAGTTCGTTGGCGCGGCGTGCCACGACCGAGGTGATCGACGTGTCGGCCGGACCACCACTGGGCGGGTTGTATTTGAATCCACCGTCGCGCGGCGGGTTGTGCGACGGCGTCACGACGATCCCGTCGGCCTGCACGCCGGGATTCGCCTGGTTGAACCGCAGAATCGCGAAGCTGACCGCAGGGGTCGGGGTGAACTTCTCGTTCTCGGCGATGTAGACGTCCACCTCGTTGGCGGTCAGCACCTCGAGCGCGCTGCGCCACGCCGGGATCGATAGCGCATGGGTGTCGAAACCGATGAACAACGGGCCGGTGATGCCGGCCGACTTCCGGTATTCGACGATCGCCTGAGTGGTTGCGAGGATGTGCGCCTCGTTGAAGGCGGCATCGAGACTCGATCCGCGATGCCCGGACGTCCCGAACAGGACCTGCTGCATCGGATCGTCGGGGTCAGGCGACTTGTCGTAGTAGGCGCGTTCCACCGCGGCCACGTCGATCAGATCCTCGGGGAGCGCTGGTGTACCTGCTCTCGGATGTGCCATGGCGCAATTCTGCCACTGGAACCGATCCGGACGTCGACAACGGACGAACAGCTACTGTGAGCCAAAATCAGCTGTCGCCCCACCGGACCGTTGTCACAGAGGACCCTGTCATGAACCCATCCGTCCCGATCGGACCGCCGTGCTGAAACGCGCACCCGACCCGTGCGAACTGCTGGTGCTGGTGCTCCCCGGCGGCACGGATCACAGCTACCGACCGTTCAGCCCGCGCCAGGCCTCGGCGCTGCGGATGTACCCGTTCACCTGGTCGATCCGTGCTCGTTTTCCGCGCACGGTGCGAGTGCACCAGGTCCGCTATCGCGTGTACGGCTGGAACGGCGAGCAGAACAGCCCGATGCCGTACGCCCAGAAGGCCCTCGACGATCTCGCCCACGAACACCCCGGTGTCCCGATCGTGGTCGTCGGCCATTCGATGGGCGGCCGGGTCGGGGCCCGACTGGCCGCCGATCCGCGCGTGGTGGGCCTGCTCGCGCTCGCACCGTGGTGGCAGCACGCCGATTGGCGATTTATCAACGACGATGTTCGCGTGGTCGCCATCCACGGCACCGCCGACGAGCGGACCTACCCGCGGCGGACCGAGAAGGGCGTTCGTGAACTCGTGGCCCGCGGCGTGGACGCCACCTTCGTCGCGGTCCCCGGCGGAGACCACGCGATGCTCGACCACATCGGGCTCTGGCAGCGCGCCGCACTCGATTTCGTGGGTGCTGCCCTCGCCCGTCCTCCAGAAGGCGTCAGCGCACCTACTCGCGTTGATGCGCGCGGTACCGCCGAGACGGCCATCGTCGCGAGGCGTCCCGGCCGGTAGGACTCATCGGCGCCGCCGCCGTCGGCCAGGCCTCCTCGATGCTACTGTGACGAAGCTCACACAAGCATCGAGGAGTGCCATGTCCGCTGAACCCGGCCGTCCCGTCGTCACCACCGCTTCCGGCCCGGTCCGCGGCCGCGAACTCGCCGACGGCGTCCTTCGCTTCCTCGGAATCCCTTATGCGGCAGCACCCTTCGGCCCCAACCGGATGCGCCCGCCCGCGCCGGCGGAGAAATGGGGTGAGCCGCGCGACTGCGGCGAGTTCGGCCCGACCGTGCCCAAGGGGAACTACCCACCGCACTTCGCGCCCCTCTTCGCGGAGGTGACCATCGACGGAGACGAATGCCTCAACGTCAACGTCTGGTCGCCGGGACTCGAGGGCGCAAGTCCGGTGCTGGTGTGGATACACGGCGGTTCGTTCATGAACGGGTCGAACTCGGTGGCCGAGTACGACGGCGCCGCCTTCGCGCGGGACGGCGTGGTGTTGGTGTCGATCAACTACCGACTGGCCGCGGAAGGATTCCTCTATCTCGACGACGGTGTCGCCAACCTAGGACTACTGGACCAGATCGCCGCGTTGCGCTGGGTCCGGGAGAACATCGCGGCTTTCGGTGGCGATCCGGATCAGGTGACGGTCGCAGGCGAGTCCGCCGGGGCGATGAGCGTGTCGACGCTGCTGACGATGCCATCCGCACAGGGGTTGTTCTCCCGCGCGATCACGCAGTCCGGCGCCACCGCGCACACGATCAGCCCAGAACAGGGGCTGATGGTGAGCCGATTCCTCGCCGAATCGCTCGGTGTGGAGCCGACCCGGGCGGCCATTGCCGGTGTCGACCTGGACACATTGGTCACGGCCGCCGCAGATTTGGTGACCGAGGTCCAGACCAGTCCGGACCCGGAGAAATGGGGACCCCTGGCGATGAGCCTGCTGCCGTTTGCGCCCGTCGTCGACGGAGATGTACTACCCCGCCACCCTCTCGAGGCAATGGCCGACGGCGTCGGCGCCGAGGTGACGATGCTGACCGGCTCGACGCGGGACGAAGCCAGACTGTTCCTGGTGGCCCCGCAGACCATCGGCCTCATCGACGAACCCACCTTCACCGCGACCGCACAGGCATACGGACTGGACGAGCGTGCGATCGAGACGTACCGGCAGAATCGGCCGGACGCGAGCCCGGGCGATCTCGTGGCGGCGGTCGTCACCGACTGGTTCTTCGGGATTCCGGCATTGCGTGTCGCGGAGACACGGGTGACGGCCGGTGGCGCGCCGACCTGGCTGTACCGATTCGACTATCCGGATCCCTCGGAGAGCCGCGGGTTCGGTGCCGCACACGCCGCCGAGATCCCGTTCGTCTTCGACAACCTCCGGGAGAAGACGGTGGCGCCACGCCTCGGCGACCACCCGTCGCAGGCGGTCGCCGACACCGCCCATCGCGTCTGGGTCGACTTCGTCACCAGCGGCTCGCCGGGCTGGACGTCGTATGACCTCAGTGCCCGGCACGTGGGACTGATCGCCGACATCGTGGCCGACGTCTCCGATCCCGCCAAAGACGAACGCGAGACCTGGGAGGGCGTGCGCTGATTTGAGCGCCGCGCTCGTCCACCGTCAACAAAACGGCCCCCGAACCATTGCGGTTCAGGGGCCGTCTGCCGTGGAGCTGCCGGGAATTGAACCCGGGTCCTCCGTCGTGTCAGTAGGGCTTCTCCGTGTGCAGTCCGCTATGCCTCTACTCGGATCTCCCGGTCACGCGAACAAGCCGAGATGACGATCCCAGTCGCTGTTGGTTGTCCCGCCCCCACCCGCGACCGGCGAGGACGGTGAGCTCCCGAAGATGATGCCGGGACCCGGGCTGGGAGCAGACCCGGGCCGACAGACTAGCCGTGCTGCTCAGGCAGCGAGGGCGTAGTCGCGCTGATTCTTATCGGCGCTTAATTGGTTGCTACGACGCTTACGGTGGTCTCTAGCCTGCACCGACACGCTTCCCCTACCTCGACGCACGCAGTCGAAACCGATCAGCCCCGAGACAGGTACTCACCAGAATTCGATGAGCACTTCAGTCTAACAACGTCTGCAGTCGAAATCATCCGGGTATCCGTTCGGCGACGATTCACACGAGAACCACGGAACCGAACAGTGCGTAGGCCCGGTCCTCCCAATCGGGCGCGATCGTCCCGGTGCGCGCCTGCTCTGCCACGAGCATCCCTACCACACCGTCGACGAGGCCGTCGGGCTCGAGGTCCGCGCGCATCACACCGGCGGATATCCCGTCCCGCAGGGCCGCCTCGAGAATCTCGCGATGCATCGTGAGCACCCGCCGGAACAATTCGCTGAACGACGGGTCACTGTCGGTCAGCAAAGCCGCCATGCCCCCGAATCCGATGCCGTCGAACACCATCGCCGCCGACTGCCGGATGACCCACCGCATTCGCTGCTCGGCGGTCAGATCCCCGGAGGGGGACTCCGGGACGCCGACCGCGACGAGCGCATCGGTCAGCATCTCCTCACGATTGCGGTAGCGGCGGTAGATCGTGGTCCGGGCCACGCCCGAATGGGCCGCCACCGCCTCGATCGTGACCGCGGCGGGCCCACGCGATCGGAGAAGCTCGAGCGTCGACCCCACGATCTTCATCCCACTGTCGGTCGTCGGCGCCACCGATCAGGAATACCACGGCCGGCCTGTCGATATACGGACCGTTTCGATACACAGCATGTTGCGATACACATGGCGTATCGCTACAGTGAACGTATCGATACAGTGTGTGTATCGCTGTGGCTCGGGTCCACGAGCACGAACTCGCGAGAAAGGACTCTCACGATGCGCGACCTCGTCAGGTCGATATCGTTCTCCTACATCGGCTACCTGCTGCTTCTGATCGGCTTCACCCTGCTCGGTCTGTTCGTGGCGGCGCTCGCCCTCGGTGCCACCGCCGGCGCGTGGGGATGCGGCGTGGGGGCGGCTGCCGCCTACGCGCTCTCGGTCGCGGCATTCCGCTTTCAGATGCGCGAAAGCGCCGAGACGACCAGCAACGACGCCCTCATCCTGCACGGCGACCCGCTCATGCCCGCGGTCGAGCGTGACCGGATCGATCGGTACGAGGACAGCTACCGCGACGTCACACTCTCGGACGCGGCATGAGACAACCGCTCACACGATCTGCAGCAACGCCGTGTCGTTGACGCCGACGTCCACCGACAACTCGCCTCCCGACGCCTGATACCGCCGACCGGTCCAGGCGTCGATGGCGCTGACCGTGTGATCACCGACCAGCCCGAGGCTGGCCAACGACACCGTCATCGTCCGCGAATGGTCGCCGCGGTTGGTCAGGGACACCACGAGTCCCTTCTCCCCGATCGCCCGGGCCCAGATCTCCGGATCGTCGTCCACCGGCGCCCCCGCGCTGACCCGGTCATCCTGGTCGACCTGGATGATCGCCCGGTTGCGCAACATCGCGCGCGTCTCCGGCGACATCCGCGTCAGATCGTTGCCGGCGATCAGCGGCGCAGCCATCATCGCCCACATCGACATCTGGGTCCGCTGCTGCGCCACCGTGAGGCCGGGCTTCCCGTCGACGCCCACGACGAGCATGTCCGGGTCGTTGAACGAGCCGGCCCGGACACGGGCCGCCAGCGGCGCGACGGCGTCGGTGATGTCGACGATGCCCTGAGAACCCGAGGCATCGGCGTTGGTCGACCACATTGGCGTGATGTCATTGGTGATCCGAGTCATCGTCGCCACACCACCCCAGTCGTACTCGCTGCCCGGTACCGAGCCGGCGACGCCGCTGTTGGGGTTGATGCTGTAGACGATGGGCCGGCCGGTGTCCCGGATCGCGTCCCGCATCGCGGTGAACGCCTCGACCTGATCGTCGTGATCGGAATCGCTTGAGCACCAGTCGTATTTCAGATAGTCGACCTGCCAGTCCGCGAATGTCGCGGCATCCTGGGACTCGTGGCCGCGACTGCCGGTGGACCCCGGTGCGGAACCGAGGAACTGGGTGCAGGTCTGCTTGCTCGCCCCGGAGTAGAGGCCGAACTTCAGACCCCGCTCGTGCAGATACTCCCCGAGGGCGGCCATTCCGGAGGGAAAGCGCTTCGGGTCGGCCTGCAACGAGCCGTCCGCGGCACGCTGATCGGCCGCCCAGCAGTCGTCGACGACCACGTACCGATAACCCGCGTCCCGCAAACCGGTATCGACCAGCGCGTCCGCCTGTTCCCGCACGATCTGCTCGGTGATGTTGCAGCCGAAGGTGTTCCAGCTGTTCCAACCCATCGGCGGCGTCGCCGGCAGGCCGTCGACGGCGACGCCGTCACCGCCGATCCGCCCCTCGGGGTCCGGCGTACAGGCGGAGACAACGACCAGCGCGAGGAGTACGGAGAATACTGCCGCGACGATCCGGAGTGGATGAGGAAGTCCGTGCGGACGGGCTACATCCACCGGTCACATCCCCTTGACGCGACGACCAATCTCACGCTCGACCTCACGCTGCGCGGTGCGCCGCGCGAGGTCCTGTCGCTTGTCGTGGGCCTGTTTGCCGCGCGCGAGTGCGAGTTCCACCTTGACCTTGCCGTCGTTGAAGTACAGCGACAGCGGAACCAGCGTCAGGTTGCCATCGCGGATCTTGCCGATGAGGTTGTCGATCTCACGGCGGTGCAGCAATAACTTCCGGTTGCGTCGCGGGGCGTGATTGGTCCACGATCCGCTGCCGTATTCGGCGATGTGCAAGGCCCTCAGCCAGATCTCACCGTCGTCGACGGTCGCGAAGGCGTCGACGAGTGAGGCCTTGCCCTCGCGGAGACTCTTGACCTCGGTGCCGAGCAGCGCGATGCCGGCCTCGTAGGTGTCGAGGATGGTGTAGTTGTGTCGTGCCTTGCGATTGGTCGCGATGACATTGCGACCCTTCTCTTTCACCATGCCCACACCTCCTTTTCTGAACTATTCGCGAACATAGACACGCAGCGTCACATACGCGGTGACCCCCGACAACAGAATTCCGCCGATGATCAGCCACGGCGATACGAACAGCACGTCAGACACCCCGATACGCGCCAGGATGTTCACACCGTACAGATCGCTCAGTGCCTTGTCGAAGAACAGCACCTTCGCCGTGAAAAGTCCCCCGATGGCCAAGAAGGCGCCGATCAGCGCGGCGACCACCGCCTCGAGCAGGAACGGTAACTGCGTGTACCAACGCGTCGCTCCGACCAACCGCATGATCGACACCTCCGTCCGCCGCGTGAACGCAGCGACCTGCACGGTGTTCGCGATCAGGAGTATCGCGGCGATCGCCAACACCATCGCGACCGCGAACGCCGCGTTGCGGGTCCCGTCGAGCACGCTGAAGATACGTTTGACCAGTTCACGCTGATCGAGGGCCCCGTCCACGCCGAGGTCCTTGCGATCCTTGAACTTGTCGAGGACCGGCCCGAACTGCGACGGGTCGGACATGCGGACCTTGAGCGACGCCGGGATGGTTCCCTCGCGGATGTTGTCGGCGATGTCCGGGTTGTCCTTGAAGGTCTGCTTGGCCTGCTCGTAGGCCTCCTTGCGGTCGATGAACGTCACCGAGCCGACCCCGGGCTCGTTCTCGATCTGTGTCCGCAGCACCGAACACGGCGCCTGCTGGCAGTTGGGGTCCGCATCGGAGACGGCGTCGTTGATGAAGAACTGCATCTCGACCCGGTCGAGGAAGATCTTCTGACTCTTGTCGGCCATCTGGATCACCAACAGTCCGCCGCCGAACATGCCCAGGGTGATCGCCGTGGTCAGGATCATGGCGATGGTCATGGTCACGTTGCGACGAAGACCGTTGAGGACCTCGCTGATGATGAAGTTGGCTCGCATGGGTCTGTGCGCAGTCCTAACAGAAGTCGAGGGCGGAGGCGGTCGGCCTCACGCGGTCGTGTCACGGTCGCGGAATCGGCTCAGCCGATGCCGTAGACCCCTTGCGGATCGTTACGGACCAGCCGGCCGTTGTCGAACTCGAGGACGCGACGCCGCATGGCGTCGACGATGTGGCGATCGTGGGTGGCCATGACCACCGTGGTGCCGCGCCGGTTGACGCGGTCGAGCACGTCGACGATCTCCTCGCTGGTCTCCGGGTCCAGGTTTCCGGTGGGCTCGTCGGCGAGCAGCAGCAGCGGCCGGTTCACGATCGCGCGCGCGATCGCCACGCGCTGCATCTCGCCGCCGGACAGCTCGTACGGCATCCGGTCGGCCTTGCCCGACAGCCCGACATAGTCGAGAACCTCCGGCACGATCCGCCCGATCGTCGACGGCGACTTGCCGATGACCTCCAGCGCGAACGCCACGTTGTCGGACACGGACTTCTGTTGCAGCAACCGGAAGTCCTGGAACACGCAGCCGATCGATTGGCGCAGTTTCGGCACCGTGCGCCCCTTGAGGGTGTTGACGTGGAACTCACCCACGTACACGTCGCCAGACGTCGGCTTGTCCTCCTTCAGCAGCAGGCGGAAGAAGGTGGACTTGCCCGAGCCGGATGGGCCGATGAGAAACGCGAACTCGCCCTTGTCGACCTCGAGGCTCAGGTCGGACAGCGCCGGCCTCGTCGCAGCCTTGTACTTCATCGTGACGTTCTCCAGCTTGATCACGAGAAGCCAGTGTAGCCACGGCCTCTGAGACGGCCGCTCAGGTTTGTCGCGTCACAGACGTGCCTGGTCACCGCGTCGGCACGGACGTGGTCTGCGGAGTCTGCTGATCGAAACCCGGGATGCGGATACCGGGCAGCCCCGGAATCGTCTGCTCGGTCGTCGTGGTTGTCGACTGCTCCTCGCCGGTGCCGAAGCCGCCCTCGGTGCCGCTGTCCGTCGTTTCCGTCGTCGTCGTGGTGGAACTCGGCGCGATACTCGACGACGGGGTCGAGGTCCAGGTCGGCTCCGTCGTGGTCGTGTGTGATGTCGTCACCCGAGCAGGCGGCGGTGCGACCACGCCGTACCGCTGGGACGTGTAGCCGTAGAGCACGACCGAACCGAAAAAGGCGATCAGCAGCACAGCAGTACTGGTCCGCATCCGCGTCTTATAAACGTGACCCCAGTCCCGGAGGCGGGGCGGAATGACCCCTCCGCTCGACTCCGAGCTCTGATCGGTGTCGGGAGATGTGCGATGCTTCCCGTCGCGGGTCATGGATTGCGCTCCTTCCCGACCTCGTCGGCGAGCGTGGCCGGTGGCCCGCTCGCGGCCTGGACGTCCCGGCCCGGGGCAACGGTGATGCCCTCGCGGGCCAGGGCGCGCACGATCTCGATGCGCAGCGCCCGGCTGACGTCGAACTGTTTGCCGGGCAGGGTTCGTGCGACCATGCGCACCGTGATCGAGTCGAGTTCGAGGTCGATCACCCCGAGTGGCGACGGCGAGTCCAGCAACAGGTCATGCCACCGCTTGCGGTTGTAGAAGTCGTCGCCCACCCGGTCGAGGGTCTCGTTGACGAGCGCGATGTCCGAGTCGGCGGGAACCGGGACGTCCACCACGGCCCGCGCCCAGTCCTTGGAGAGGTTGGTCGCCTTGATGATCTGCCCGTTGGGCACGGTGACGACCTCACCGTCGCCCGTGCGCAGCTTGGTCACCCGCAGGGTGACGTCCTCGACCGTGCCCTCGGCGACGCCGTTGCCGGTCGTGGTCAGGTTGACCACGTCGCCGTAGCCGTACTGCTTCTCGGCCACTACGAAGAAGCCCGCCAGAATGTCCTGCACCACCCGCTGTGCGCCGAAGCCGAGTGCGGCACCGAGCACCGCACCCGGACCTGCCAGACCACTGATCGGCACGCCGAGAATCACCAGGATGGTGATCGTCACGACGATGCCCACCAGGACGATCATGGTCCACGCGACGACATCGACGAGCGCGCGCCGATGTTTGGCGTCCTCGGTCTGCACGATGAGGTCGCTGTTGTCGAACTGGGCCTTGACGCGCGCGGCGTACTTGTCCGCCGACCATCGGATGCATCGGATGAGCAACAGTCCGCCCAGGATCCAGATCAGGATCTCCAGGCCGTCCGTGGCGGCCCACACATAGAACCGGCCGATCACCGACTCGGTCGCACCGGGCGCGAATGCGAGCGGTGTCACCTGGGGCAACGGCATGTCAGGCGTCTGCGGCGGCCATACGCCACCGAATCCCGGCCTCGATGAATTTGTCGATGTCACCGTCGAGGATCGCCGACGGGTTGTTGTCCTCGACGTTGGTGCGCAGATCCTTCACCATCTGGTACGGGTGCAGCACATAAGAACGCATCTGATTCCCCCAGCTCGAACCGCCATCCCCCTTGAGCGCGTCGAGCTCGGCCCGCTCCTCCTGACGCTTGCGCTCGAGCAGCTTCGCCTGGAGAACACGCATAGCCGACGCCTTGTTCTGGAGTTGGCTCTTCTCGTTCTGACAGGTTACGACGATCCCGGTCGGGATGTGGGTCAGGCGGACCGCGGAGTCGGTCGTGTTGACCGACTGCCCGCCGGGACCCGACGAGCGGTAGACGTCGACCTTCACGTCGTTCTCGTCGACGTCGATGTGGTCGGTCGTCTCGACCACCGGCAGCACCTCGACCTCGGCGAACGAGGTCTGGCGTCGACCCTGATTGTCGAACGGGCTGATCCGCACCAATCGGTGGGTGCCCTGTTCGACCGACAGTGTGCCGTACATGTACGGCGCCTTGACGGCGAACGTGGCGCTCTTGATCCCCGCCTCCTCGGCGTAGGACGTGTCGTACACCTCGACGCCGTAGTTGTGCTTCTCGGCCCACCGGATGTACATCCGCATCAACATCTGGGCCCAGTCCGCGGCGTCGACACCACCGGCACCGGATCGGATGTTGACCAGTGCGTCACGCGAGTCGTACTCGCCGGCGAGCATGGTCTTGACCTCCATCGCCTCGACGTCGGTCCTCAGCGAGGCACGCTCGGCGTCCGCGTCGGCCAGAGCCGACGCGCGGTCGTCGCCCTCCTCGGCCTCGGCGAGCTCATAGTGGACCGGCAGATCGTCGAGACGCTGGCGCAGCTCGGACACCCTGCGGAACTCGGTCTGCGCGTGGGACAGCTCACTGGTCACCTTCTGCGCGTGCTCCTGGTCGTTCCAGAGGTCCGGATCGGACGCCTGCATCTCCAGCTCGTCGATCCGACGACGCAGCTCGTCGAGGTCGAGCACCTTCTCGACCGTGGTCAAGGTGGTGCCGATGGATTCGAGGTCTGCGATTACGTCGGGATGCACGGTCATCAAGCCTACCGCCGCGAATCGGTCACGGTACGTCCGCGCCCACTACCAGCACGAAATGACTCAGGCCGGCGGTGGAGCGCCAGGAGGAAAGGCGGTGTCCATCGGCGGCAGCTCGCCGAATCGCCACGTGGAGGTGGCCTTGCCGGGCTTGTAGACGACCGGGAGATCCGCACCGACCTGCGGCCAGGGATCGTGGTCACCCAGCACAAGGGTCCCGTACGCCTCGGCCGGATCGGTGCCGGGTCCGACGATCGTGCCGGACACGGTGCAGAACCGCTCCCCCTTGGCGTCGCCCTGATCTGGTCTGTCACTCACGCCGGTGACCGTCAGGGTGCCCTGCACGAACTGGGTCGCCCGGGACGCGCCCAGCGGTCGCGGGTTGCGGCCTCGCTGCCATTGGACGACGAAGGCCACCAGAACCGCGGCCAAGATCACGACGAAACCCACAGCCAGCAAGGACATGGCGCCAGCCTACCGGCCGGGGCCGGACAATCCGGACGTTCACCGCTTCGCCGCGTCCGGGTCATTCGCAGGCCCGCGTGGCGCTAACCTACCGGCATGCCAAACGACCGTGGGCCCACCGCGCTCAACGATGACCTCGAACTCGCGTTGTCCCTCGCGGATTCGGCCGACGCGCTCACCATGGAGCGCTTCGGGGCCGTCGACCTGAAAGTCGATGACAAACCGGACCTGACTCCGGTGTCCGACGCCGACATCGCCTGCGAAACGATGGTTCGCAGGCGACTTTCGGCCCGCCGCGCCGACGACGCGGTTCTCGGCGAGGAGTTCGGCGGCGATGCCGTGCTCAGTGGCCGCCAATGGGTGGTCGACCCGATCGACGGTACGAAGAATTTCGTTCGAGGTGTGCCGGTATGGGCGACCCTGATCGCATTGCTGGTCGACGGCGTGCCGCGCGTCGGAGTGGTGTCGGCGCCGGCGCTACGCCGGCGCTGGTGGGCCGCCGAGGGCCACGGCGCGTTCACCGTCTTCGACGGCCAGGAGATGCCGAGACGGCTCGCGGTGTCCGGGGTGTCGACGCTGCCGTCGGCGAGCCTTGCGTTCTCGAGCCTCTCCGGCTGGGCCGACCGTGGGATCCGCGACGAGTTCATCGCGCTGACCGACGAGGTCTGGCGCGTGCGGGGCTACGGCGACTTCTACAACTACTGCCTCGTGGCCGAAGGGGCGGTCGACATCGCCGCAGAGCCCGAGGTCTCGCTCTGGGACCTCGCACCGCTTGACATCCTCGTCCGTGAGGCCGGCGGACAGTTCACCGCACTCGACGGTACCGAGGGACCCGCCGGCGGCAGCGCAGTGGCGACCAACGGACTGCTGCACGCTGCGACACTCGGGGCACTTTCGGGTGGCATGCCGACCGGCTGAAGCGCCGCATTCGTATCGCGTCGGGCGCAGCAGTCCGGGGCGTACCGTACGAAAGGGGGCTCGGCACCAAAGGAGTTGCATCATGTCGTTCCCCGCCCTCACCCACGTGGCGATCACGGTGACGGATCTCGCGGCCAGTACACGGTGGTACTCCGCATTGTTCGACGCTGAACCAGTCCTCGACGAAGACGAGGAGTCGGGCACTTTTCACCACACCGTCTTCGCACTCGACGGCGGAACGCTTTTCGGCCTGCACACCCACACGAGCCCCGGACCCGACGACTCCTTCGACGAGCGCCGCACAGGTCTCGATCACATAGCCTTCGGGACCACCCAGGACGAACTGGAGACCTGGACCAAGAAGCTCGACAGCCTCGGGATAGGCCACAGCGGGATCAAGCATGCCCACTACGGCTCAGGCATCTCGTTCCGCGATCCCGACAACATCGCTCTCGAGTTCTTCGCTCCGCCTGCGTGATCGCCCCTTGCCGGCGCGACCTCCGCTCTACCATTCTCGAACATACGTTCGACGCAACAGATCGGAGGCCCCGCGTGAGCCGCACCTCCCGCAGACCGCCAAGCGACCGACCCGCACCTCCCCCAGACCGCCAAGCGACCGACCCGCGCCTCCCCCAGACCGCCAAGCGACCGACCCGCACCTCCCCCAGACCGCCAGACGACCGACCCGCTCCTCCCCCAGACCGCCAGACGACCGACCCGCTCCTCCCGCGGATCGAGTAGGCGCCGAGCCGCTAGGCGAGGCGCCGTATCGAGATCCCTTCCAGTGCAAGAGAACCGGGTCTCGATACGGCGCCTCGCCCCTACTCGACCACCGGCATGGGCGCGTAATCGGCACGGGCGCTGCCCGGCCGTCCGATCAGAGCTGGGTGGCCGATTCCTTGTCCAGCACCACGAACTCGGTTGCGGCGGCCTTCATCTCGGACAACCGTCCGTAGTGGATGCCCGACCCCGCGTCGGACAGGATCGCCTGGTGGATCGGTACCGCGATCCGCGGGGCCATCGCCCGAAGGTAATCGACCGACTCGCTCAGCTTCATCCACGGCGCAGCGGACGGCAGCGCCAGCACGTCGATCTTCTCGAACGGGATGTAGAACGAGTCCCCGGGATGCATGAACCGGCCCGTCATCGACTTCGTGTCCAGCACGTAGGCGACATTGTCGATCACCGGGATCTCGGGATGGATCACCGCATGACGGCCGCCGGTGAAGCGCGCCGTGACCGCACCGATCTGTACGTGCGAGCCGGCGTTCGCGGTCTGCCAGGGTCCTGCGACGTCGTCGTCGTTGAGCTGGGCGGCGGTCTGCGGGTCCGCGTAGCGCACGGCCTGCGGGTTTGCCGCGACGAGGTCGGGCAGCCGCGCGGGGTCGCAATGGTCTGGATGCTGGTGGGTGATGAGGATGGCGTCGAGATCGGTGACGCCCTCGAAGCCATGGGAGAAGTTCCCCGGATCGAACAGGACCCTGGTTCCGTCGATCTCCACCAGGACGCACGAGTGACCGAAGTGTGTGATCTGCATGAGTACCACTCTGCTCCGATCGACCGCCGACGTCACGTCGCCGCGGCGGGTCGAGGACGATCGGACCGACGTTTCACACGACGAGTTGGAAGATGCCCCAGCCGAACCCGGCGTCGAGCATCCGCACGAGGCCATAGCCAAACCAGACGGCCACCAGCGCCAACGCAGCCCGGCTCGTGAGGACGCGACGGACCCGCTCCACCGATGACCCGCCGGTGATCGCCGTCCACATCGCGACACCGGTGACCACCACGGTCACCACCATGAACAGTGGTCCGAACCAGTTGAAGTTCACCGAACCGACCAGGTCACCGTGGCCGAGGGCAACCCAGCTGCGGGTGAGTCCGCAGGCCGGGCACGGCAGGCCGGTCATCCGCGCGAACGGGCACAGCCCCGGGCCACGGGCCACGGTGGCCGGCGACAAGCTCACCGCAACCGTCGTCGCGGTCAGACCGACCATGGTGACGGCTGCCGCCGTGACACGCGCGCCGCCGCCGGATGCATGCGGAGTCCTCGACGACGATGTCGCCCGAGACGAGATCTGATCACCCGCGGTCACCCGACCAGCTTAGGTACAGAAGGCCGCCGTTGACACGCGCCCGGTACGAGACCTTCGGCGCGGCGTATCCAGAGCGCACTGGCCTGCGGCGTTAGTACATGGGCGAGCCCGCGACAGGCATCACGAACGCGATTGCCTCGCAGACGATCAGCCGTTGATAACCTGAGGCACGGAGACTCCCTTGAGGCCTTCGACACCGAACTCGAGTCCGTAACCCGACTTCTTCACACCGCCGAACGGGATCATCGGGTGCACGCCACCGTGCGAGTTGATCCACACGGTACCGGCCTCCAGCCGCGCGGCGACCTCGCGAGCCTTGTCGCGGTCACTGCTCCACACCGATGCACCCAGGCCCACATCGAGACCATTCGCCCACGTCACGACGTCGTCGAGCTCGGTGTATCGGATGATCGGCAGTGCGGGGCCGAACTGCTCTTCGGCGACGAGCGGATTGTCGTTGTCGATGTCGGCAACCAGGGTGGTCGGGTAGAAGTTGCCGGCCGCACCGGTGTCGGGGTCACCGCCGGTGAGGATCTTGGCACCCGACTCCTTGGCCGCGTCCACCAACCGCGTAACGATGTCGAACTGCCTGCGGTTCTGCAGCGGTCCGAGGACGTTTCGTTCGTCGAGCCCGCGACCCATCGGCATGGTGCCGGCGACCTCGAGAAGTGCGTCGCACACCTGGTCGTAGACGTCGGTGTGAACGTAGAGTCGCTTCATCGCCGCACAGGTCTGCCCGGTGTTGATGAAGGCACCCCAGAACAGATCCTGCGCGATGGCTTTCGCGTCGACGTCGGACAGCACGATACCGGCGTCGTTGCCGCCGAGCTCGAGGGTGAGCCGCTTGACCGTGTCGGCGGAGCTCTTGATGATGGCCTGGCCGGTTGTGGTGGAGCCGGTGAACATCACCTTGTCGATGTCGGGGTGGCTGGAGATCCGGGCACCGACTTCACGGTCGCCGACGACCGGGATCAGCAGGTCGGCGGGCAGCACGCTGTTCATCACGGTGATGAGCGCGAGGACGCTGAGCGGGGTGAACTCCGACGGCTTCACCACGGCGGTGTTGCCCATGCGGAGCGCCGGGGCGACCTGCCAGATGGTGATCATCATCGGCCAGTTCCATGGTCCGATCGCACCGACGACGCCGACGGGGCGGTAGTGCAGCTCGGCATGGGTCTCGTCGTCGTCGACAACGGTCTGTCCGGGCAGCTGAGTGACGGCGGTGGCGCGAAGCCAGGCCGAGCAGCCACCCAGTTCGAAGCGGGCGTTGGGGCCGTTGAGCGGTTTGCCCTGTTCCCGTGACAGCAGCTCGGCCAGCGGTTCGGCGGCGGCGTCGATCGCATCGGCGACCTTCATCAGCAGGTCGACCCGTTCGGAATCGGTCCGCGCTGCCCATGCCGGCTGGGCCGCCCGCGCACGGGCGATGGCCTCGTCGAGCTCGTCGACGGACTGGAATCGGACCTTGCCGACGACCTCATCGGTCGCCGGATCGGTGATCTCCCGACCGTCGGGATCGGTGATCTCGGCCAGGAGGGAGTCGTAGGTGACACTCATGACGGGATTCCTTCGATATCGGTCCGGCCTCATTGCCGGATGTTGGGTGTCAGTAGCTGCTACGACCGGCCTCAGGCCGGTCGGTGACAAATCGTGCGGCGAGTGCCTCCGAGCCACGCGCCAGTAGCGCGACGTCGGCGCCGACGAGTAGGAAAGTGGCCCCGGCTGCGGCGTAGCTGTCGGCCTGTTCGGGGACAAACGCATTTACTCCCACCGGCTTTCCAGCCGACCGGACCCCGGCGAACGCTTTCTCAACCTGCGCGACGACGTCCGGGTGGGTCTGCTGCCCGAGCAGTCCCATCGACGCCGCGAGGTCGCTGGGCCCGACGAACACTCCATCGATGCCCGGGGTCTCGGCGATGGCACGGGCGTTCTCGACCCCCTCGGCCGTCTCGATCTGGACGAATACCGACACATGATCGGCCGCACCCTCCAGGTAGCCGTCGACACGATTCCAGCGCGCCGAGCGGGCCAGCGCACTGCCCACTCCCCGACGACCGATCGGCGGATACTGAGCCGCAGCCGCAACCTCGCGGGCCTCGCCGGCGGTCGAGACCATCGGGACCAGGATGGTCTGCGCCCCGAGGTCGAGCACCTGTTTGACGATGACCGGGTCGGCCGCCGGCACCCGCACGACCGGCACGGCGTCGTAGCCCGACATCGCATAGAGTTGCGCGAGAACCGATTCCAACCCGTTCGGGGCATGTTCCATGTCGATGAGCACCCAGTCGAGCCGGGAGCCCGCCATGATCTCCGCCGAGACCGGCGATCCCAGGCAGGCCCAGCCGCCGAAGAGGGGCCGACCACTGGACGAGAGGACCTCGCGCAGTGTGGGTTTCAGACGAATCGACATGACACCGTACCCATCGGCCCGTAGTCGGCGAGCACGGTGTCGCCCTTCTCCACCCACATCGGGCGGGTGAACGAACCGGCGAGCACGATCTCTCCCGCCTCGAGTCGATCACCATGTTGTGCGAGCTTGTTCGCCAGCCAGGCAACACCGGTCGCCGGATGGTTGAGTACCGCTGCGGCGACCCCGGATTCCTCGATCGTCTCGTTGCGGTAGAGCAGCGCAGCCACCCAGCGCAGGTCGATCTCGTTGATCTTCTTCGGGTTTCCGCCATAGACCATCCCGCCCATGGCAGCGTTGTCGCTGATCGTGTCGACGATGGTGCGGCCGGCCATCTCGATCCGCGAGCTGAGGATCTCGAGCGCCGGCACCACATAGTCGGTGGCCCGCAGCACATCGAACACGGTCACATTCGGACCTTTGAGCGGCTCGGCGAGGACGAACGCCAGCTCCACCTCGATACGCACGTTCGAGAACCGGCCGTGCTCGATGACCGATCCGTTCTCGAACACCATGTCGTCGAAGATCGCCCCGTAATCGGGTTCGGTGATGCCGGTCGCGGCCTGCATCACCTTGCTGGTGAGCCCGATCTTGCGGCCGACCGGACGGCGGCCGGATTCGACTCCGCGACGACGCCATTCGTTCTGGACCGCGTAGGAGTCCTCGACGGTCATATCCGGGTACCGCGCGGTCAACAACGGCACCATGGTGCGGTCACGTTCGGCCGCCGCCAGCTCGTCGGCGATGTCAGTGATCGTCTGGGCGGGAAGCATTGTGTCCTCCTTCTGAGTGGTTTCGATCTCGACAAGCTCGATCCGGCGGATACGCGTCGGGCTCGCTCCGCTCGCTCTCGAAGCGAAACGCGGCGAACGGACGCCTCCACCGCTGATCGAGTAAGCCGAGGAGCGCTGGCGACGAGGCGCATCGAGATCGGGTGGCGGCGGGTCTCGATGCGCTCGGCTCCTTCGTCGCCGGGCTTACTCGACCAGCGGGGCGGCGGCGGCTCTCGACCAGCCGGGGGTGCCAACGGTTCCTACAGCTGGGCGCCGAGTTTGTACTCGCCCTTCTTCCAGTCGGGCATCTGTTCGTCGTCAGCCTTGCGGGTGTAGGAGAATCCATCCGCCCCGATGGTCACCGCCATCTCCGAGTCGTCGGTACGGGTCACCACTGGCTGCGGGTTGCCGTCGAGGTCGAGCACGAGCGACGCATCCGTGTACCAACTGGGGACCACCGGATTGCCCCACCAGTCACGGCGCTGATTGTCGTGCACGTCCCAGGTGACGACCGGATTGTCCGGGTCGCCGGTGTAGTAGTCCTGCGTATAGATCTCGACGCGGTGCCCGTCGGGGTCGCGAAGATAGAGGTAGAACGCATTGGACACACCGTGCCGGCCGGGACCGCGCTCGATGGCATCCGAACGGCGCAGCGCACCGAGCTTGTCGCAGATCGCGAGGATGTTGTGCTTCTCGTGAGTCGCGAACGCCACATGGTGCATGCGCGGTCCGTCGCCGCCGGTTGTCGCGGTGTCGTGCACGGTGGGCTTTCGACGCATCCACGCGGCGTAGACGGTGCCGTGCTCGTCCTGGATGTCCTCCGTGACCCGGAAGCCGAGGTCTTGGTAATGCCGAACGGCGCGGGGCACATCCGGGGTGACCTGATTGAAGTGATCCAGGCGCACCAACTCGCCCGGCGTGTGCAGGTCGTAGCGCCACGACAACCGCTCGACGTGGTCGGTCTGGTAGAAGAACTCGTACGGGAACCCGAGTGGGTCCTCCACGCGTACCGAGTCGCCGATGCCCTTCACGAAGCCCTCTGCCCGACGTTCCACGCGGCAGCCGATCTCGGTGTAGAAGGCGACGGCTTTGTCCAGGTCTTCAGGGGTGCGGACCCGGTAGGAGAACGCAGCGACGGCGGCGACCGGACCCTTGCGCAGCACGAGGTTGTGGTGGATGAACTCCTCGGTCGAGCGCAGGTAGATCGCCTCGTCGTCCTCTTCGGTGACGTAGAGGCCCAGGACGTCGACGTAGAACTCGCGCGATGCCGCCAGATCGGTGACGACGATCTCCATGTAGGCGCACCGCAGGATGTCGGGGGGCGATGCCTGCGGCGTCGCGACGGGGTGGTCGGAATGGATCGGTGCTTCCTGCGAGACGTAGTAGCCCGACGAGGTCAGGGTCATCTCTTCGCGGTTGGTCATATCAGCGTCCTTGGTGATGAAAATGATTGTGGAATAAAGGGACTGGATGGGAACTGAAGGTGATCACTGCTTGCCGAAGGTGGGGTTGTGCACCTTGCCGAGGGTGATGTGCACGGCCTGCTGGTCGGTGTAGAAGTCGATGGACCGGTAGCCGCCCTCGTGCCCGAGACCCGACGCCTTCACACCGCCGAACGGGGTCCGCAGGTCGCGGACATTGTTGGAGTTCAGCCACACCATGCCGGCCTCGACGGACTGCGAGAAGTTGTGCGCGCGCTTGAGATCATTCGTCCAGATGTAGGCGGCCAGACCGTATTTCACGCCGTTGGCCAGCTCGAGGGCCTCTTCGTCGGTGTCGAAGGGGGTGATGGCGACGACGGGTCCGAAGATCTCCTCCTGGAAGATCCGGGCGTCCGGCTTGACGTCGGCGAACACCGTCGGGGCGACGAAGTTGCCGGTCTCGAAACCGTCGGGACGGCCACCGCCGGCGACGAGCCGGCCTTCGGTCTTGCCGATCTCGACGTAGCTCATCACCTTCTCATAGTGCTCGGGGTGCACGAGCGCCCCGACCTCGGTGTTCTTCTCGTGCGGGTACCCCACCACCACGCGCTTGGCCTGCGCCGCATAGCGTTCGACGAACTCGTCGTAGACCGGACGTTCGACGAGGATGCGACTACCGGCGGTACAGCGCTCGCCGTTGAGGGAGAACACGCCGAAGATCGTGGCGTCGATGGCTGCATCGAGGTCGGCATCGGCGAACACGACCGCCGGGCTCTTGCCACCGAGTTCCATCGAAAGGCCCTTGAGGAACGGTGCGGCGTTGCCGAAGATGATCTGGCCGGTGCGGCTCTCCCCGGTGAACGAGATCAGCGGCACATCAGGGTGTTTCACCAGTGCGTCGCCGGCATCTTCACCAAGGCCGTTGACGAGGTTGAACACACCATCGGGCAGGCCGGCCTCCTCGAAGATGCCGGCCCACAGGGACGCCGACAGAGGGGTGAATTCGGCCGGCTTGAGTACGACGGTGTTGCCGGTGGCGAGCGCGGGACCCAGCTTCCAGGATTCGAGCATGAACGGTGTGTTCCACGGCGTGATCAGGCCCGCCACACCGATCGGTTTGCGGTTGACGTAGTTGATCTGACGGCCGGGCACCTTGTAGGTGTCGTCGGCCTGCGCGACGATCAGGTCGGCGAAGAAGCGGAAGTTCTCCGCGGCCCGGCGTGCCTGCCCGAGCGCCTGGGTGATCGGCAGGCCCGAGTCGAACGACTCGAGCTCGGCCAGTCGCGCGTCACGGGACTCGACGATGTCGGCGATGCGGTGCAGGATGCGAGAACGCTCACGGGGCAGCATCTTCGGCCACGGCCCCTCGGTGAAGGCCTTGGTGGCGGCCGCGACGGCGAGGTCGATGTCGGCCTTCTTACCGGCCGCCGCCTGCACATAGGTCTCGTTGGACACCGGATCCAGGACGCCGAAGGTGTCGCCGTCGATCGAGTCGACGAATTTGCCGCCGATGTAGTGCTGGATGCGCGTGGGCAGATCCGCGGGGACGTGTCGGGCGGCGGTTGCACTCACCGTATTCGTCATGGTTACTCCGTTTCTTGAGGGTCTGGAGGGGTCAGGAGGTTCCGAGGGTCAGTAGGTCGGGAGGCCCAGCGTTTCGTCGGGGTGTTCGTGGACCATGTATGCGTCCAGCGTCGCGGCGCGGTGGCGCCGCGCGACCTTCTCGATCTCGCCGAGCGGCGCACCGATCTCGATGAGCCGCACGATGTTCTCGTGTTCGCGCACCGACTCCTGGGCACGTCCGGGAACGAAGGAGAACGTCGAGGCGCGCAGGTGACCGAGGCGCGCCCATTCGGCCTCGACGAGGGTGATCATCCGTGGATTGGTGCACCGGGTGAACAGGGTCGCGTGGAACTCCTGGTTCAGGGCGGTGAACAGGCTCGGATCGAAATGGTCGAGCGAGGCGATCATGCGTTCGTTGATGTCACGGGCCTTGCGCAGGTCCTCCTCCGTCAGACGGCGCGCGGCCAGTGCGGTGGCCGCACCCTCGAGGATCGAGAGGGCCTGCATACTGTGCCGGTACTGCGAGTCGTCGACCATCGACACCTGCGCACCGACGTTGCGCTCGAAGGTCACGAGGCCTTCCGCCTCGAGCTGCCGGATCGCCTCACGGACGGGCACCACGCTCATGTCGAGACTCTTCGCGATGGTGCTCAACACCAGGCGGTAGCCCGGTGTGTACTCCTGCCGCGCGATCCGGTCCTTGATCCAGTGGTAGGCGATCTGCGACTTACTCTGTGTCGGTTGCTGGTTCGCCACGATGTCGCTCATCGGTTGTTGCGCCATTCGAGATACTTCGCCTTCCACTCGGCATTCGGTGGGAACAAACCGTCGACCGGGTGACCTGCGGCCACCTGATCCGCCACCCAGGCGTCCTGTTCTTCTTGTTCGAGAGCAGCGTCGGCAACCTCGTCGGCGAGGCCCGGCGGTATGACGATCACGCCGTCGTCGTCACCGACGATGATGTCGCCGGGCTGCACGGTGGCGCCGCCACACGCGATGGTGAGGTCGAAGTCCCACGGCACATGCTTGCGGCCGAGCACGGCGGGATGCGACCCGGCGGTGAACACCGGGAGGCCGATCTCGGCGACCGCATCGTAGTCGCGGACACCGCCGTCGGTCACGATTCCCTCCGCACCAAGGGTTTTCGCACGGATGGCCAGGATGTCCCCGAGCGTGCCAGAGCCAGTCTCACCGCGGGCCTCGATGACGATGACCTCACCGGGGCCGACGGCGTCGAAGGTCCGTTTCTGTGCGTTGTAGCCGCCGCCGTGGGAGGTGAACAGGTCCTCACGGTTGGGCACGAAGCGGAGTGTCTTGGCGGTGCCGACGATCTTCGTGCCACGCGTCTGCGCGCGCACACCGTCGATCGAGACATTGTTGAGTCCACGCTTGCGGAGCTGCGCGGAGAGCCCGGCGACGGGGACGCGCGTCAGCTTGTCACGCAGGACGTCGGTGAGCGCGGATGCGGCGGCTTTCGGCAAGCCCGCCGCCTCGCGCGATCCCCACGCCTCGGCGCGCTGGGTGTCGTCCACCGCGGGAAGGGACCCCAGGTCGGAGTCGAATCCACTGGTGCCGGCGACCACCGTCGTGACCAGTCGTCCCGACGTCGGCGCGTCGGACGACGTCGGTGCGTCGACCTCGACCTCGACGACATCGCCGGGCACGACGACCGACGACCCGGCCGGGGTGCCGGTGAGGATCACGTCGCCTGTTTCCAGGGTGAAGTGTTGCGACAGATCGGCCACCAGTTGGGTCAGCGGGAAGATCATCCCGGCTGTCGTGTCTTCCTGCGCCAGAACGCCGTTCACCCAGGTGCGCAGCCGGAGTGCGTTCGGATCGACTGAGCGGGCGTCGATCAGGCCGGGGCCCAGCGGTGTGAATCCGTCACCGCCCTTGGAACGCACGTTGGAGCCCTTGTCGTTGGCTCGCAGGTCATAGAGCCCGAAATCGTTGGCCGCAGTCACGGCCGCGACATGGTCCCAGGCGGTCTCAATCGACACGCGGCGGGCGCGATCACCGATGACCAGTGCGACCTCCCCCTCGAAGGCGAGCAATTCGGTACCTGCGGGGCGTTCGATCGCACCACCGCTCTCGGCGACCGAACTCGACGGCTTGAAGAAGTACGACGGATGCGCCGGGCGACGTCCACGTTGGTCGGCACGCGAGGCGTAGCTCAGATGAACCGCGACGATCTTGCCCGGCCGGCCGATCCTGGCCACGGGCTTCGCCTCGACTGCCGGCTCGTACTCGGTCGTCATGCAGCCCTCCTTCTCAAAGTCGTATACGAAAACATATCTTGCATCGGGTATACGAGATCGTATATGTTCTCTCACAGAGATTGCAAGTGACCTAGATCGCACGATCCCGGGTCGGTGAGCCCCGCCACCACCGCAGTCCCTTGCACCGACAGGCATCGCCTGCACCACAAAGGAGCTTCGATGAATGCACCTCCCCGAGCCCTCGCGGCAAATTCCCCGATAGTCACCGAGACCGATCGCCGTCGAGTCGTTTTCGCCACCATCGTCGGCACGACCGTCGAGTGGTACGACTTCTTCGTCTATGCGGCCGCGGCCGGACTGGTCTTCGGCAACCTGTTCTTCCACCCGGCCGGCGATTCGATCGCGACGATCCTGTCGTTCCTCACCGTCGGCATCAGTTTCCTGTTCCGTCCGCTCGGCGCCTTTCTCGCGGGACATTTCGGCGACAAGTACGGTCGCCGCATCGTCCTGATGGTGACCCTCGTGACGATGGGTGTGGCCACGACGCTCGTCGGACTCCTGCCGACGTACGAGGCGATCGGCATCGCCGCCCCGATCCTGTTGATCGCGCTGCGGATATTGCAGGGCATCTCGGCCGGCGGCGAATGGGGCGGTGCGGTGCTGATGGCCGTCGAGCACGCACCCGACCGCAGACGCGGTGTGTTCGGTGCCTCCCCGCAGATCGGTGTTCCTCTCGGCCTCCTGCTCGCCTCCGGCGTGATGGCGCTGATGACCGTGATCGCCCCGGGCGACGCCTTCATGGCGTGGGGGTGGCGCGTCCCGTTCCTGCTGTCGATCGTGCTGATCCTCATCGGCCACTTCATCCGACGTCGCGTCGAGGAGAGCCCGGTCTTCCTGGAGATCGCCGAACGCAAGGAAGAGACCAGGACCCCGATCGCCGAATTGTTCCGCAAGCACTGGCTGCTGGTACTGGTCGCCGCACTGATGTTCGCCGGTAACAGCGCCGTCGGCTACATGACCACGGGCGGCTACATCCAGAGCTATGCAACCAACCCCGACGGTCCCGTCGGCCTCGCGCGCGGCCCGGTGCTGTGGGCCGTCGCCGCATCCGCGGTGACCTGGCTGATCTTCACCGCCGTCGGGGCGGCGATCAGCGACCGGATCGGCCGTCGCACCACCTACATCATCGGCTGGGTCCTGTTGCTGGCCGCCCTGATCCCGCTCTTCCCGCTGGTGCGGGCCGGCAACGTGTGGCTGTTGTTCGTCGGACTCGCCCTGCTGACTGTCGGCCTCGGCTTCACCTACGGCCCGCAGGCCGCGCTCTACTCCGAACTCTTCCCGGCGTCGATCCGATTCTCCGGCGTCTCCATCTCCTACGCGCTCGGCGCCATCCTCGGCGGCGCGTTCGCTCCGATGATCGCCGCAGCGCTGGTCCGCGCGACCGGCACTACCACATCGGTGGTGCTCTATCTGGGCAGCGTGGTGCTGATCAGCCTGATCGCCACCCTCACGTTGCGCGACCGCAGCGGTATCCCCCTGGGTCCCGACCACGAGGCAGAACAAACAACCAGTCCGATCAGAGGAATGACGAGGGCCTGAACAATGCAGTTCCATCACCACGGCTACGTTTCCGGTGACCCGCGGGTGCAGCCTGCCGCGGGTGTGGGTCTCGACCGCTCGGACGAACTCCCCGACGAGGTCGACGTCCTCATCGTCGGCACCGGGCCCGCCGGCATGATCACCGCGGCCCAACTGTCCCAGTTCCCGACCGTCACCACCCGCATCGTCGAACGGCGCCCCGGCCGCCTGGCGATCGGTCAGGCGGACGGCATCCAGGCACGCAGCGTCGAGACGTTCCAGGCCTTCGGGTTCGCCGAGCACATCATCGCCGAGGCCTACCGGATCACCGAGATGGCTTTCTGGAAGCCGGATCCCGACGATCCGACACGGATCGTCCGTGCCGCGCGGGCCGAGGACGATCCGGCGGGCATAAGCGAGTTCCCCCACCTGATCGTCAACCAGGCGCGCGTGCTCGACTACTTCGCCGAGTTCATGGCGAACTCGCCCACCCGGATGACCCCGGACTACGGTTACGAGTTCGTCGGGCTCGAGATCGGCCGGGGCAGCGAGTATCCCGTCACCGTGACGCTCAAACACACCGTCGGCAAACACGAGGGCGCCACCCGGACCGTGCGCGCGAAGTACGTCGTCGGCGCCGACGGCGCGCACAGTGGAGTCCGCGACGCCATCGGGTGTACCCCACACGGGGACAAGGCCAATCACGCGTGGGGTGTCATGGACGTCCTCGCCGTGACCGATTTCCCGGACATCCGCACCAAGTGCGCGATCCAGTCCGGCTCCGGCGGCAGCATCCTGCTCATCCCGCGCGAGGGCGGCTACCTGTTCCGCATGTACGTCGATCTCGGGGTGGTGCCCGAGAACGACCGCGGCAGCATCCGCAAGACCAACATCGACGAGATCGTCAAGCAGGCCAACGAGATCTTGCACCCGTACACCCTTGACGTGAAGAACGTCGCCTGGCACAGCGTGTACGAGGTCGGCCACCGGGTGACCGACCGGTTCGACGACGTCCCCATCGAGCAGGCCGGGACCCGCACGCCGCGGGTGTTCATCACCGGCGACGCCTGCCACACCCACAGTGCGAAGGCCGGCCAGGGCATGAACGTCTCGATGCAGGACGGCTTCAACATCGGCTGGAAACTCGGCCATGTGCTCGACGGCCGTAGCCCCGAGAGCCTGCTGGCGACCTACTCGGCCGAACGGCAGGTGATCGCACAGAACCTGATCGACTTCGACCGCGAGTGGTCATCGATGATGGCCAAACGCCCCGAGGAGTTCGATTCACCGTCGGAGCTCGAGGACTTCTACGTCAAGACCGCCGAATTCCCGGCCGGTTTCATGACCGAGTACCAGCCGTCGATGATCGTCGGTGCGGGCATTCACCAGGACCTGGCATCCGGCTACCCCATCGGCAAGCGGTTCAAGTCGGCGCCGGTGGTCCGGGTCTGCGACGCCAATCCGGTGCAACTCGGCCACCACCACCGAGCCGACGGGCGTTGGCGCATCTACGCATTCGCCGCGGATCCGGCCGCGCCTCACAACGCTGGGGCGCCGGGCGACTCATCGCTCGACGACTGGGCCGACTGGCTGGCACACGATCGCGAGTCGCCGATCGTCCGCTACACCCCCGAGGGCGTCGACGTCGACGCGATCTTCGACGTCAAGGTGATCTATCGGCAGGATCACACCGGAGTCGATCTCGGTACCGTGCCGTCGATCTTCCTGCCCAGGGTCGGGCCGTTCGAGGTAATCGACTACGAGAAGGTGTACGCCACCGACCCCGGCGTCGACATCTTCGCCGAACGCGGCATCGACCGGCGCGGCGCCGTGGTCGTCGTCCGACCGGATCAGTACGTCGCGCAGGTTCTTCCGCTGGCAGCGACCGATGAGCTCACCGCCTTCTTCGCGCAGAACCTCCTCCCCCACAACGCCGCGTCCCTCACCAAGGAGTCCGTGTGACCCTCGCAGCCGCTCGGCTGAGCCTCTGAGGCGGTTCTTCCGCCCGTTCCCGGTTCGTCCGCCCCTTGCACGGGGCGGACGAACGGGCAACGGGCGGAGGAACTATCACTGCATCAGGCCGACCAGCCGCAGTGCGGACTCCACCTTGGCGTGGAGGATCCTGGGCCGCATCGAGTCCGCCCAGACCCAGCGAACGACATGCGGGCCTGTCGCGCGGATCGCATCCTCCCGGAGCTTCTCGGCAAAGATGACCTCCTCGGGTAATTCGTCGCTGAACGGGTTGGATCGGTGATACTTCACCCGCCCATCGAATTCCCCGACGAGTCGGAGTGTGCCCGACGTGTCGCGCCACCCGAAGTCCCCGTACACGTGTTTGCCGCCGTCGAGGTCGATCCGGATCGGGACCTGAAGTTCGGGCACAGGGATGAGCGGATGGTCGGCAAGCACGAGTCTGCTCACTGTTTCGCCGATGCTCTCGGCGCGACCGTCGGCGAGGGTGAGGGCCGCACGCAGGGTCGGTGCGCCGTGGTAGCGGCGGAGTCGTCGTGCCTGGTCGTCGATCTCTTGCCGTGGCACACCCAGGTGCAGGCCTGAGTCGACGACGCACACCGCCTGTTCCAGGGTCGCGAGCCTGGCCACGTCGCACACGGTACGCGCCGGCGAGGTCGTCGGTATGCCGTCGAGGAGCACAACTTCGGAGTGCTGGAGTGTCGCCTGATGGGTGATCCCGTGAGCTGTGCGTTTGCCTGTTGTGGCGGCAGTGAAATGAACGACGGTCAGGTCGGGTCGCAACATCGGAATGCCTTGCAGCACAGCGGCCGACGTGTGGCTGACGACTCGTCCGGGTCCACCGTTGCGGGCGGCCGCGACGATCATGGCGCGGTAGTGATCGAGCTGGCGACGGTATCGCGACGATGTCGCGTCGGAGTTGCCGGTGTCGGATGTGGCAGTGTCGGTCGGCAGATAGGCGCCACGCCAGACGCGGGTCTTGCGTCGTCCTCGCACATCGGCACTCAACATCTCGTCGGTGATGCCCTGCTCGATCGCGGCGGATCGAAACAGGAGGTGCTCTGCACCAAACCCCGGCCGGTCGTCCATGGTGACGATCATGCCGCCGATGCGCTCAACCGCCAGAAATCCATCCACAGGGCCCCGGCCACGTCCACACTCACCTGGCCCGGTCAGTCCTCCGCCGCCGGTTCTTCCCCCTCAATTCCGTTCGTCCGCCCCGTGCACGGGGCGGACGAACCGGGAACGGGCGGAGGAACGGACCGCCGGATCGGCAAGCACAACCGAATGCGTGACATCTTCCTTACCGGATAGTAAGGTCTCTACTTACTACCGAGTAAGATATGGGTCGAGCCAGCGATGGCCCTGCCCTACCGCCCGAGAACAGGCTGGTGAACATGACCTCACAAACCGAAGCGCGGCACACCGAACCGCGCGACACCTCCGCTGTCGGCAAGAACCCACACCCCCGCAACTTCATCGGTACCGCGATGCGCGTACTGACCACCGTCACCGGGTCCGAGTTCGCCGAGAAGTACAAGATCCGCGAACCCATCAATCGGATCGCCTATCAGGGCACCAAGACCGGCTTCCAGACCCTCGGTGCGGCGAATCGCGCCTTCAAGGCCGCCCAGGGCGGCTCGGGCCAGGCCAAGCGGCTCACCACGTCGCCCAAGGGTTACTTCGACCTGAACCCCGACGACGAGCAGCAGATGATCGCCGAGACGGTGAAGGATTTCGCGGTCGAGATCCTGCGTCCGGCGGCCTACGACGCCGACAACGCCGCCGCGGCGCCCGAGGAGATCCTCAAGCGTTCCGCCGAGCTCGGCATCACCATGATCAACGTCCCCGAGGAGTTCGAGGGTGCCGCATCCGAACGCGGTGTGGTGACCAACGCCCTCGTCGCCGAGGCGATGGCGTATGGCGACATGGGTCTGGCGTTGCCGCTGCTGGCGCCGAGCGGTGTCGCGACCACGCTTACCAACTTCGGCACCGACGAGCAGCAACGCACCTACCTCCCCGACTTCGCCGGCGAGAACGTGCCGCAGTCGGCCGTGGTGATCGCCGAGCCGAAGCCGCTGTTCGACGCCTTCGACCTGTCCACCAAGGCCACCCGCGTACCCAGCGGCTACCGCCTCAATGGCGTGAAATCGTTTGTGCCCGCGGCGGGCTCCTCCGAGCTCTTCATCGTCGGCGCTCAGCTCGACGGCCGCCCGGCGCTGTTCATCGTCGAGTCCGACACCAAGGGACTGATCGTCGAGGCGGATCCGGGGATGGGTGTCCGTGCGGCCGGCATGGGACGCCTGCTGCTGCAGGATGTGGCCGTGCCGTCGGCGGCGCTGGTCGGCGGGGCCGACGGTGACGCGGCCGCATCCGCCTACCGTGACGTGGTGCGCCTGTCGCGCCTCGGCTGGTCGGCGCTGGCCGCCGGAACTGCGCGGGCGGTCCTCGACTACGTGATCCCCTACGTGAACGAGCGTGAGGCGTTCGGCGAGCCCATCTCCAACCGCCAGGCGGTCGCCTTCATGGTCGCCACCATCGCGACCGAGGTTGATTCGATCCGCCTGGTGACGCTGCGCGGTGCAGCACGTGCCGAACAAGGCCTGTCGTTCGCGCGCGAGGCAGCGCTGGCACGCAAGCTGACCATCGACAAGGGCCTGCAGATCGGGCTCGACGGTATCCAACTGCTCGGCGGCCACGGCTTCACCAAGGAACACCCGGTGGAGCGGTGGTATCGCGATCTGCGCGGTGCCGGTATCGGCGAGGGCGTCGTCGTCCTGTAGACGGCCGGATCTGGTGAGGAACAACTGACATGAGCATCAATCTCGAACTGCCCAAGAAACTGAACGTCACGATCGATCAGGCGCATCAGGCCGCCGCGGAGATCTTCCGACCGATCTCGCGCAAGTACGATCTGCGCGAGCACGACTATCCGGTCGAGCTCGACACTCTCGCAAGCCTGTACGACGGTCTCGCCGAGGCCGGCCAGGCCGGCGCCGGCGCCGACGGCGGACGCAGCCAGCAGAAGTCGGACAAGCCCAGGGCCGAGGGCGCGGTGGTCAACGGCGGCAACATGCAGTCGGTGATCAACACGATGGAGACCAGCTGGGGCGATGTCGGCCTCATGCTGACCATCCCGTACCAGGGTCTGGGCAATGCGGCGATCGCCGCGGTCGCCACCGACGACCAGCTTAAACGGTTCGGCAAGGTGTGGGCTGCGATGGCCATCACCGAGCCCAGCTTCGGCTCGGACTCCGCAGCGGTCTCGACCACCGCGACTCTCGACGGCGACGAGTACATCCTCAACGGTGAGAAGATCTTCGTCACCGCCGGTTCGCGGGCGACCCACATCGTGGTGTGGGCGTCGGTCGACAAGAGCCTCGGCCGTGCGGCGATCAAGAGCTTCGTGGTGCCACGTGAGCACCCGGGCGTAGAGGTCGCGCGTCTCGAGCACAAGCTCGGGATCCGGGTGTCGGACACCGCGGTGATCCGCTTCGAGAACTGCCGCATTCCCAAGGACAATCTGCTCGGTTCGCCTGAGGTCGACACCAAGAAGGGCTTCGGCGGTGTCATGCAGACCTTCGACAACACGCGGCCGATGGTTGCGGGCATGGCGGTCGGCGTCGCCCGCGCGGCGCTCGAGGAGATGCGACGAATTCTCGAAGAGGCCGGCATCGAGATCGACTACGATCGCCCGGCCGCCGACCAGCACGCCGCCGCCGCCGAGTTCATCCGGATGGAAGCCGATTTCGAGGCCGCGTATCTGCACACGATGCGTGCGGCGTGGATGGCCGACAACAAGGAGCCGAACTCACTCGAGGCGTCGATGTCGAAGGCAAAGGCGGGCCGCACGGGCACCGACATCACCAACAAGGTGGTGGAACTGACCGGCACGCTGGGCTATTCGGAACGACTCCTGGTGGAGAAGTGGGCCCGGGATTCGAAGATCCTCGACATCTTCGAAGGCACCCAGCAGATCCAGCAGCTCATCATCGCCCGTCGTGTGCTCAACAAGAGCAGCGCCGAGCTGAAGTAGCGGTGGCCGGCCGAGTAGCGTCAAGCCGACCCGACCGCTGGCCGAGTAGCGTCAAGCCGACCCGACCGCTGGCCGAGTAGCCGTCAAGCCGACCCGACCGCTGGCCGAGTAGCCGTCAAGCCGACCCGACCGCTGGCCGAGTAGCCGTCAAGCCGACCCGACCGCTGGCCGAGTAGCCGTCGAGCCGACCCGACCGCTGGTCGAGTAGCCGTCGAGCCGCCAGGCGAGACAGCGTATCGAGACCACCCGCATGTCACGAGGTCTCGAGTAGACCCTCGCCTACCGGCGAGGGTCTACTCGACCGCCGGAGTGCGGCCCTCGAAGTCCGCCGGCACCAGTAGCAGCGGCGTCTTGCGGTGACCGATCATCTGCTGGGCGACGGACTGTCGGAGCATGGAGTCCAGATACGACAGGAGCCCTCCGCGCGGACTGCCGATCACCACCATGAGTGCCGAGTAGCGGTCGGCGACCGTGGACAACAACTGCGCCGGGTCTCCGTGGCCGCTGTGGTAGGTCCACGAAGCGGCCAGTGCGTCGAGCAGTTCCTTCGCCTGGGCCGCCTCGCCGACGACGGCGGCGCGAATCTGCTCCCCCCAGTCCGGGGCGTCGGGATCGACGGGCATGTCATCGATGTCGACGACGTGCACCACATGTACGTGCGCGGTCAGGCGATGAGCCAGATCCACCGAGTACCGCACGGCCGCACTACTTGCCTGTTTGCCGTCCCATCCGACGACGAGGCTCGCCTCGGCACGACGACTCGGCTCCGGCCCACGGACCCGCCGACGCAACGGCGCGTCGCCGTCGAGGTGGCCGTAATCGGTGTCCTTCGTCATCGCGATCCCTCTCGTCCCATCATCCCCCGCCTCACAGCGACCACGCCAGCACCAGACCGAGGCCGCACATCGCCGCGCTCCCGACCAGGGAGGCGACCGCATTGCCGAGCGCGAGCACCGAGCGCCGCTTCTCGGCCAATCGGACGGTCTCGAAGCTCGCCGTACTGAAAGTGGTGTAACCGCCGCAGAACCCGGTTCCGACGATGGTCTGGACGTCGGGTTGGAGGGTGTGGAACATGACCGCGCCGGCGAGCACACCCAGCAGAAGCGAACCGCTCAGGTTGATCGCCAGCGTCGCCCAGGGGAAGGTCGTGGACCGCCACTGTTTGATGGCCCCGTCGAGCACGAACCGGGCGGCCGCGCCGAGGGCCCCGGCGGCCATCACCGCGAGGACGATCACGACACCTCCCCCGCTCGATGACGCAACGCCGCACCCGCAGCGGCGATCCCGAGCCACGCGCAGACCACGCCGGCGACGACGGCGGCCAGCCCATAGCCGACCGCCACCGGCAGGGCGCCCCGATGCGTCAGCAGCGACATCTCGAGCGCGAAACTGCTGTAGGTGGTGAACGACCCGCACAGGCCGGTGCCCAGGAGCAGACGTCCCCGACGTCGCCACCCGTCGTCCTCCCCTGACAGCGCAAGACCTTCCAGGAGCGCCCCGAGTGCGAAGGCCCCGACGAGGTTGACCAGAAACGTGCCCCACGGCCAGTCGGTGCCATGGGCGGGGAGCAGCTCCTCCACCCAATAGCGCAGACCGGTGCCACATGCACCGCCGAGCAGGACCCACAGGATCGCCGTCGGCCGCAGATGCAGGGGCCGAACGGCGTCGGGGTCGGTGGGCAACTCGGCGTGCGAGTCCGCAGGCGCGGTGTCGCGCGGAATGTGATCAGAACCCATGCGTCAGCCCCATCCGTCAATCGGACCAGGAACTATCAGCCGGTGGCGGCGGTTCGGACAGCGACACCGGTCGCGTGTCCGGGCGAGATCCATCACCCATCGACACCTTACAGCGCTCGCCCCGCCACACGTCTGACCGACATCTCGGTCGCATCGACGTTGCGTGCCGACAAACCGCTCAGTTGATTCGGCGTCCGGTCGCGGGGTCGAAGAGGTGGAGGCGCTCCGGGTCCGGGATCAGGCGAACGAGATCGCCTTTCGCCGTGCTGCCGCGCGCAGGGGTCCGCACCACCACCGTTCGGCGCTGACCGTCGACCTCGGTGGCGGCGTAGACGTAGCTGTCGGAGCCGAGCTTCTCGACGAGGGTCGCCTGCGCGCCGATACCCCGTGACACGTCGGCGACCACCTGCCAGTCCTCGGGACGGACACCGACGGTGACCGGGCCGCGCGCAATGGTCTGGATCGGGAGCAGTTCGCCCGCGATGCGAACCCCGCTCTCGGTCGCGACTCCGGGCAGCAAACTCATCTGCGGCGAGCCGATGAAGCTCGCGACGAACTCGTTCGCCGGGCGGTCATACAGGGCCAGCGGTGTGTCGACCTGCTGGATGACGCCGTCGCGCATCACTGCCACACGCGATCCCAGCGTCATGGCCTCGACCTGGTCATGTGTGACGTAGACAGTGGTGACACCCAGTTCTGCCTGTAGTGCTGCGATGTCGGTGCGGGTGCGTACGCGCATCTTCGCATCGAGGTTGGACAAGGGTTCGTCCATGCAGAACACCTGGGGTGAGCGCACGATGGCCCGGCCCATCGCGACCCGCTGCCGTTGTCCACCCGACAGCGCCTTCGGCTTCCGATCGAGGTAAGCGGTGAGGTCGAGCATCTCGGCCGCTTGCGCGACCCGGGCATCTCGTTCTGCCTTGCTCACCTTCGCCAGGCGGAGCGCGAAGGCCATGTTGTCGGCGACGTTCATGTGCGGGTAGAGCGCATAGTTCTGGAAAACCATTGCGATGTCACGATCTTTGGGCGGCACCTCGGTCACATCACGGTCGCCGATGAGGATTCGGCCGTCGTCATTGCGGTCCAGGCCCGCGAGCATCCGCAGAGTGGTCGACTTCCCGCAGCCGGACGGCCCGACGAGGACGAGGAGTTCGCCGTCGGCGATGTGCAGGTTCAGACCGGCAACCGCAGGTCGATCGGTGCCCGGGTAGCTGCGTCGGACATTGTCGAAGGTGACGGTGGTCATCGTGATTGCTCCAATGGACTTTCAGGCCGATTCACGGCGGACGAGGGTGGGGGCGAAGACGACTCGACGTGGTGCGACCGATCCACCGTCGAGCTGCCCGAGTAACAGCGCGACTGCCTCGGCGGCCATCTCCGCCAGGGGGTTTCGCAGTGTGGTCAGTGGCGGGTCGGTACGCTCGGCGACCCCGAGGTCGTCGGCGCCGGTGATGGCGACATCGTCGGGCACGCGGCGACCTTCCGCGCCAAGCACGTCCAACGCCCCGACCGCCATCAGGTCCGAGGCGATGACGATGCCGTCGATGTCGGGATAGGAATCGAGCAACTGGCGGCAGGCATACGCACCGCCATCCGGGGTGAAATCCCCGTAGCCGATGGCGTCGGCCCGTCGACCCGCCGAGGTCATGGCCTGCTTCCACCCTTCCAGACGGTCGACGCCGGCGGTCATGTCGGTCGGCCCGGCGATGGTGGCTATGCGGCGACAGCCACGGTCCAGGAGGCGCCGGGTGGCTTCGAGACCACCGGCGACATTGTCGGTGTCGACCCACGACAAGCGATCGCTGTTGCTCCACGGGCGGCCGATGAACGCGCTGGGCAGACCGAGTTCGGCAAGGTGATCGGGCAGGCTGTCGCCGCGATGGTGTGAGACGACGATGGCGCCGTCGACCTGCCGGTTGCCCAGGAAACGCAGCATCCGGGCTTCCTGGTCGTCGCCACCGGCAAGGAGGAGCACGACCTGGAAGTCATGCTTCGAGAGTTCTCTGGTGACGATGTGGACCGTACGGGCGAAGAACGGGTCGGAGAACACACGCTCGTCGGGCTCGGGGACCACCAGCGCGACCGACTGTGTTCGACGGGTCACCAGCGACCGGGCCGCCTGATTCGGTGTGTAGCCGAGACGATGGACAGCCTCGTCGACCGCTTTCTGGGCACGTGGGCTGACGCGGCTGCCCCCGTTGACCGCGCGCGAGGCCGTCGCTCGGCTGACTCCCGCCAGTCGCGCGACCTCGTCGAGCGTGGGTGATGCGTTGCGCGGTTCCGAGCCGGTCACGAGTCGTCCCCCCAGCGGTCGGGCACGGCGTTGGATGCTGCCACCCGGGCGAACCACAGCGCGCTGTCCTTGGGCGTCCTGACCTGGGTGGCGTAGTCAACGTGCACGATGCCGAATCTCTGCGTATAGCCCCACGCCCACTCGAAGTTGTCCAGCAGGGTCCAGACGAAGTAACCGCGAACATCGACACCCTGCGCGATGGCGTCGTGGACCGCGCGGACATGGAGATCGATGAATTGCCTGCGCTTCTCATCGTGGACGGCCCCCTCGGGGGTGACGATGTCGGTGTAGGCCGCACCGTTCTCGGTGATGTAGACCGGCGGCACCCCGTAGTCGTCGCGTAGCCGCACGAGCAGTTCGGTCAATGCCGCCGGCTGAACCTCCCAGCCCATGTCGGTGACCGGATATCCCCGTCGCGGGAAGGTGATCCGTCGCCCATCCGGTTGTGCCGGGGCGGCCACGCGTGCGGGTGCCACCACATCGTCGCCGAGGAGGTCGGTGCGCACGCTGCTGCTGGCACCATCGCCATGGTAGAAATTCACGCCCAGCGCATCGATCGGCTGCGCGATGAGGTCCAGATCTCCATCGAGGACCCAGTCGTGCCATGCTCGGCCCTGAAAAGTCAGACCTGCCACGTCGTCCGCGATGTCGTCGGGGTAGCGGCCGCGGAACAGCGGGTCGAGAAAGACCCGGTTGCTGAAGACGTCGAGGCGCCGGGCCGCGTCGACGTCATCGGCACTGCCGGGATCGAACGGCGTAGCGACGGTGAGGTTCAGCGTGATCCCCACCTGTTTACCACGATCCGGAGTCGCGCCTCGTCGCCGCAGTTCGTCGACGACGAGACCGTGACCGAGCAGCAGGTGATGGGCGGCCACCAAGCCGGCCACTCCCTCCTGCCTACCGGGCGCGTGCTGACCACTGGTGTAGCCCAGGAAGGCCGAACACCAGGGCTCGTTGAGCGTGGTCCAGTGATCCACCCGGTCGGCCAGCGAGTCATACACGCTCAACGCGTAGTCGACGAAGCGGTACGCGGTGTCGCGGTTGGTCCACCCGCCGGCATCTTCCAGGGTCTGGGGAAGATCCCAGTGATAGAGGGTCAGCCAGGGCGTGATCCCCGCGTCGAGCAACTCGTCGGCGAGTCGGGCGTAGAAGTCGATGCCCTTCTGGTTCGCGCTGCCCGCGTCGGGGCGGACCCGCGGCCACGCCACCGAGAATCGGTACGCATTCAGCTCGAGGCGCTGCATCAGCGCCACGTCGGCCGCCATCCGGTGGTAGTGATCGCACGCGACATCGCCGTTGTCGCCGTTGAGGATTGCGCCCGGAACGCGTGCGAAGGTATCCCAGATCGACGGTGTTCGACCGTCAAGGTCGTGTGCGCCTTCGATCTGATACGACGCGGTCGCCGCGCCCCAGAGAAATCCATCGGGGAAGTGCAGTGCGGAGTTCATCCTTTTACGGCTCCTTGCATGATGCCGGTCACCAGGTGGCGACCGGTCGCGACGAACAGGAGAAGCAGTGGCACGGTCGCGAGGATGGTGCCGGCCTGCAGGAGCGCCATATCGCTCAGCCCATGACCGGGTGCGATCTTGAGCTGATCGAGCGCGGTCTGCAGGGTCTGCACGTCAGATCCCTGGAGGATCAGCAGTGGCCACATGAAGTCGGTCCACGCCTGCATGAACGTGAAGAGACCCAGGATCGCCATCGCGGGCCGAGCGGCCGGAACGGCCACGGTCCAGAAGGTCCGGAGCATGGAACACCCGTCGACGCGAGCGGCGTCGATCAGCTCGTCGGGAATCGCCGTGCTCAGGTACTGGCGCATGAAGAAGACACCGAAAGCGGTGACCAGCCATGGAAGTGCGACCGCGAATCGGGTACCGGTCAGCCCGAGATTGCTGAACTCCTTCAACAGCGGGATGAGCGCGAGCTGCGGTGGGATCGCCATCGTGAGCACCACGAAGACCATCAGCGCGCTGCTCCCACGAAAGCTCAACTTGGCGAACGAATAACCCGCCAGGGTGGAGAACAGCACCACCGAGATCGCCGCCACGCTGGACACGATGATCGAGTTGCCCAGCGCAGACCAGAAGTCGATCCGGTCGAAAACGCGCTGCGCGTTCTCGAAGAAGTGGCCACCGGGAAGCAGTGGTGGCGGTGTCTGATTCGCACGCTGCGACGTGACCGAGCCGATGACGAACGACCAGTACAGCGGAAAGACAGATCCGAGCACGAAGGCGGCCAGCAGGCCGTAGACGATGAATCCGGGACGGCGGGTCATCGTGACGACCTCCTCTGTACGGCACGGGTGACGAAGAAGTTCACCAGCGCGAACACGACGATGAGCAAGAACAGCAGCCAGGCCGCCGACGCCGCGCGGGGATATGGGTCCGTGGCGCTGTTGGCGGTGTTGAACACGTACATCGTGAGCGTCAGGTACTCGTGGTTCGCGCCCCCCTGGTGCTGCAGATTCGTGTCGAAAAGCCGCGGCTCGGTGAAGATCTGGAGTCCGCCGATGGTCGAGGTGACGATGACGAAGATCATCGTCGCGCGGATCGACGGCAGGGTGATGTGCAGGAACTTCCGGATGCTCCCGGCTCCGTCGATCGCCGCCGCCTCGTACAGATCGCGCGGGATGGCCTGCATCGCGGCGAGCAGGATCAGCGTGTTGTATCCGGTCCAGCGCCAGTTGATCATGGTGGCGATCGCAGTCCAGCTTGCCAGTCGATCCCCGTGCCAGGCGACCTGCGGAAGCCCGACGCCGCTGAGCACATCGTTGACGAGGCCGGATTTGTCCGCGAACAGCGAACCGAAGATCAACGCCGCGGCCGCCGGTGCGACCACGAACGGGATCAGCACACTCATCCGCCACCACGAGCGACCCCGCAGACCGGTGTCGAGCAGTGCCGCGACGATCGTCGCGATGATGATCTGCGGGATCGACGACAACAGGAAGATCCCGATCGTGTTCACGAGCGCTTTGTGAAAGACCGGATCGGTCAACACATGCCGGTAGTTGTCCAACCCCACCGCGCCGCCGTGCTGCGCCGCGAATCGCGGCCACGAGAAGAAGGAGAGATACCCCGTGTACAGCATGGGGTACAGCCCGATGACGGCGAAGACGAGGAAGAACGGTGCGATGTACAGGTAGGGCGAAGCCGAGCGATCGAGACGGGAAATACGCTGCCGCCGAGTCGGTTTCGAGGAAGCTCCGGACGGGTCGGAGTCGGCCGGAGCCGACGGCTCCGGCCGCTGGGCATCTCCGGCCGATCTCCGGGTCTCGTTGGGGACCAAGGTCATGTCATCAATCCAGGTTGCCCACGGCCTGGGTGAAGGTGGCCCAGGAGGCCTCCGGCGACTGGCCTTCGTCGACGCGCTGGATCGCGGTCTGGAGGAGCCCGAGAATGTCGGAGTACTTGTCGCCCTTGTACGGCACTCCCACCGGCACCGCTTTCGCCCGATCGGCCAGGATCTGCGCGGTCGGCGCGTCGGCGAAGTAGGGGTCCGGCTTGTTGGCCGAACTCAGCTCCTGTTCGGCGGCCAGATTCGCCGGATACGCGCCGGCGGCATCGAACGCACCCACCTCCTGCTTGGTGTCGGTGAGCCAGTTGGCGAATTGTTTGGCCTGCTCTTGATGGGCAGACTGCGCGGGAACGGCCAGGAACGACCCACCCCAGTTGCCACCGCCGCCGGGGAACGCATCGGCGATGTCCCAACCGGTCACCGACGGCGCGGATTCCTTGATGTTGGCGAACATCCAACCAGGGCACGGCATGGTCGCAAACCCGTTGTTGGTGAAGTTGGCAGTCCAGTCATCACTCCATTGCACCGCCCGGGTGGACAGTGTCGGGGCGAACTCGGCCACCGTGGAATACACCTTCTTGAGTCCCGCATTGTCGACGTCGACGGTGTTGTCGCTCGTCTGGAACGGATACTCGACCTGATTGAGCATGGCCTGGGCGATGGATCCGCTGGAGTCATACCACTTGGTCGCGGGTACCTTCTTCACGAACTCCTGACCGAGATCGAAGTAGCTGTCCCATGTTCGGAACATCTTCGCCACCGATTCCCGGTCAGCGGGCAATCCCGCCTGACGGAAGAGATCGGCCCGGTAGCAGATCGCCTCGGGCCCGGCATCGGTCGGATAACCGATCTGTGTGCCGTCGGCGGTCTGGCCGTCCTTGTACTTGTAGGAGACCCATCGATTGTCCAGCGCAGGGTCGGTCAGGTCCGCGAACTGGTCCGATGCACCGTCGGTGAGGAATTGCGGCATTGCGTCGCCTTCGATCGCGACCACGTCGGTCAGACCGGTTCCGGCCTGCAGGTTCGAGGTCAGGGTCTGTTTCCAGGTATCCCACTGCGCGATCTTGGTTTCCTTCACCTTGAACGGACTTGCCGGGTCGCTGTTCCACTGGTCGATCAGGTCGCCGTACCCGAAGTCGCCGAAGGTGGTGATCGTGAGCGTGTCATCTTTTCCGAGCGATGTCTGGGCACCGTCGCCGGCTCCACCGCAGCCGGCCAACAATGCGCCGACGACGCCGACGGTGACTCCCACCGCCATCGCCCCGCGCCACGAATTCGTCTTCCTGGTCACCTGTGTGCCTCTCGCCCGGCGGACTTATGACGACCCCCACGGCGCCGCTTCTTCCGCCAGGGTGTGAGAGCGCTTCCACTCTCGTGACAAAGTCACTATGGTCCAGATCACATTCACATGTCAAGCCCAGCGCAAATCACAGCTCAGCTGTTTGAGAGCGCTTCCATAGGCGTGGCCCTTACGGTCAAGCGGTGGCGCCTACGTCACCACCGCGTACAGCACCAGCAGGTACACCGGCACGATCACATCGAAGAAGAAGATGGGACCGGCATTCCCGGGCGCGAAGTTGCGACGCACCACCATCTCTCGGATATGACCGACGGCCGCACCGAGGTAGAACACCGCGAACGCGATGATCGTGGCGAGCCAGAACTCCTTGCCGAAGCCCGGTGCGACGACGCCGAGGACGCCGGTGGCGAGGCTGGCCAGCCCGACCTCCCACTGCCACGGGGTCTTCGCGGGCCACCCGATCGACTCCGCGATCGGCTCACCGAAGAACATGTGTCCGCAACCGGTCATCCAGCCCTGGACTCCGATCATCCATACGATCGAGTTCAACAGCAGGTCTCGGCCGAGGTCTCCGCCCGGTGTCACCACGTCGACGATGGTCGCGATGACCGTTCCCACCAGGCCGACGAACGGCACCAGCCGGATCGAGAACCGCAGCACATGATCGACGCCCGATATCGCCATGGTCGATCAGTCGCCGAGCTGCTTGGCCAGATCCGTCAACACGTCGACGTCCTCGATCGTCGACGGCACCGTGTACTCCTCGTGGTCGGCGATCTGCCGCATCGTCTTGCGCAGGATCTTGCCGGACCGCGTCTTCGGTAGTGCGGGGACCACGGTGACGTCGCGGAAGGTGGCGACGGCCCCGATCTCGTTGCGCACCATCGCCACCAAATCGTCACGCAGCGTGTCCGCCTCGATCTCGACGCCCGCTTTGAGGACCACGTAGCCGCTCGGCCGCTGGCCCTTGAGATCATCGTGGATACCGATGACAGCACATTCCGCCACGGCCGGGTGCGATGCGACGACCGCTTCGATACTTCCCGTCGAAAGGCGGTGCCCGGCAACGTTGATGACGTCGTCGGAGCGCCCGAGCACGAAGACGTAGCCGTCGGCATCCACGTAGCCGGAATCGCCGGTGAGGTAGTAGCCGTCGAAGGCCGACAGGTAGGACTTGCGGTAGCGGTCCTCGTCACGCCACAACCCGGCGAGTGTTCCCGGCGGCAGCGGCAGCGCGATGACGATGTTGCCCTCCTCCCCCGCCCCGAGTTCGTGTCCCTCGGCGTCGAGGACGCCGACGTGGTAGCCCGGGACAGGTACCGTCGGCGACCCGGCCTTGATCGGCATCGGTTCGAGTCCACGCAGATTCGCCGCGATCGCCCACCCGGTCTCGGTCTGCCACCAATGATCGACGACCGGCACGTCCAGGGTCGCGCTCGCCCACTCGAAGGTGTCGGGGTCCAATCGCTCGCCCGCCGCGAAAAGGGTTCGTAGGGACGAGATGTCGTACTTCGCCAGTTCGGCGGCCTCGGGGTCGGTCTTGCGGATCGCCCGAATCGCGGTGGGAGCGGTGAACAGGGCGTTGGCCTTGTGGTCGGCGATCACCCGCCAGAACGCGCCCGCATCCGGTGTGCCCACCGGCTTTCCCTCGTACATCACCGTGGTCGCCCCGATCAGCAAGGGGCCGTAGACGATGTAGGAATGTCCGACGACCCACCCGACGTCGGAGGCCGTCCACCACACATCGCCGGGTTCGATGCCATAGATGTTGCCCATCGACCAGGTGAGCGCCACGGCGTGCCCACCGTTGTCGCGGACGACGCCCTTGGGCTTGCCGGTGGTACCCGAGGTGTAGAGGATGTACAGCGGGTCGGTGGCTGCGACGGGCGTCGGCGCGACCGGCGCGGCATCGGCCATCTGCTCGTCCCAGTCCAACCAACCGTCGTAGTCGGCCGCCGCCCCCGCGACCTGCGGCCGGTTCTTCACGATGACGGTGGCCGGCGGCGACGCCGCCAGCTCGACGGCCTTCGCGACCATCGGGAGATACTCCACCGTCCGGCCGGGCTCCAGACCGCCCGACGCAGTCACGATGGCCACCGGCTCGGCGTCGTCGATACGGGTCGCCAGCTCCGGGGCCGCGAATCCGCCGAACACCACCGAGTGCACCGCGCCGATGCGGGCGCAGGCGAGCATCGCGATGGCCGCCTCGGGGATCATCGGCATGTAGATGATCACCCGGTCGCCGGCCGCCACGCCGGTCCCGGCCAACACGCCCGCGAAACGGGAGACCTCGTCGAGCAGATCTGCGTAGGTGTAGGTCCGTTTCTGCCCGACCATCGCCGAGTCCCAGATCAGGGCGGCGCGGTCGCCGTTGCCCCCCTCGACGTGCCGGTCGAGGGCGTTGTACGACGTGTTGAGCGTGGCGTCGGGAAACCACCGGTACATCGGGGCCGTCGTGTCGTCGAGCGCCCGGGTCGGGGGCGACACCCAGTCGACCGCCTCGGCGGCGCCGAGCCAGAAGGCCTCCCGGTCATCCCACGCCTGTGCGAATGCCTCGTCGTATCGACCCATCGCCATCCCTCTCGCTCGACCCTCTGTCCCACGACTGTGCGGTGTCCCGGTTCGAGGTTAGCGATGTGATGGTTGCCACGGAGTTGCTTGGACGACTGTGCGCCGACCGGTCACCAGCGGGCGTCGAGCGGCACGGTTCGCTCCATCACTCCAGATACTTCTCGACGACGTCCGCCGGCCGAACCGCGGCATCGTCCGGGTTCTCCCCCGCATCCCGCATGCCCTGGCGCTGCCGGAGCAGGTCCCAGCACTGGTCCAACGACACCTCGAGCTCACGTAACCGCTTGTTCTCCTCGTCACGGGAGATCTCGCCACGCCCGAGTTTCGCGCGGAGGTCGTGTTCTTCGGCGATGAGGTCGGTGATGTGCTCGTGGATCGACTTGTCCGTGGCCATGATTCCGACAGTAGACGGCGCGAGGCCGGCGGGCGAGCGACTCAGTACAAGCGCCGACGGACCGCTGACTCCGCGTATGCCCTGTCGAGCTCGGTTTCATCAAGCTCCGGCATCAGTGCCTTGTAGATCGCGGCCGTACTCGGCAGTGCGTCGGGGTTCCAGGTCTCCGGCTTCCACAGTTCCGATCGCAGGAATGCCTTGGCACAGTGGAAGAACACCTCCTCGACGGCGATCTCGACGGCGAGGATCGGCCGCTTGGCCCGGATGGCCAGGTCGTCGAAATACGGACCGTCGTCGACGATCCGCGCCGACCCGTTGATACGCAGGGTGTCGCCGCGCCCGGGAATCACCGACAGCGTGCCGACGCGCCTGTTCTCTACGATGTTCAGATACCCGTCGACGCGTCGGTTCCCGGGACGCTCAGGGATCGCGATATGCGACTCGTCGATGACATGAACCACCTTGCCGGGCGGGTCTCCCTTCGGCGACACGTCGAGTCGCCCGCTCCGGTCCGTGGTCGCGAGAAAGATCATCGGTGTCGCGGCGAGCCAGTCGACGTGCACCTGTCGCAACGATGGCCGGACCTTCTTGGCGACCATCTCGTTCGGGTGGCCGACGATCGCGCGCAGTTGCTCGGCGCTGGTGATCTCCACCCCGCCATCGTCGCATCGACCATCGTCACCGCACCAGTCGATTTCCGGCCGACGATTCACCGAATGAACGCGATCGCGACTCGCGACGGGCGACAATACCCATGTCACAGCACAATCGCACCGAACATGGGAACCACGATGGTCGATGTCGTCACCCGAATCGTGATCGATCGCCCGACCGCACAGGTGGCCGAGTACGCCCGCGACCCGGCGAACGCAACGAACTGGTACCAGAACATCGTCTCCTCCACCTTGGTCACGCCACCCCCGCTTCGGGTGGGCAGCGAGATCGCGTTCGTGGCGCACTTTCTCGGGCGACGACTCGAATACACCTACGAAGTGGCCGAGGTTGCCGACGACCGACGGTTCGTCATGCGCACGAGCGACGGTCCGTTCGCAATGGAAACGATCTACGAATGGGAACCGGTCACCGAGGGTACGACCCGGATGACGCTGCGTAACCGCGGCGACCCCAGCGGATTCTCGGCGATCATCGCACCGTTCATGTCCATCGCGATGCGTCGGGCGAACCGAAACGACCTGCGCCGGATCAAGCAGCTGCTCGAACGACAGCGATGACGCGATCGCGGTCAGAAACCGCCGTGAGCTGCGTGAACCTTCGAACACGGCCGGTCGCACGGGACTATCGTCGACACATGGACCAGTCGGCGTTCTACGGGGTCGTCGCCGCGACCAATTTCACCCTCCTGGGTCTGTGGTGGGTGGCCATCAAGGACCGTGACGACCTCGGCGGTCCCACCGGCACCGGAGCGCGCATGGCTTATCTGGTGTCGCTGCAATTCGCCATCCCGGCCGCCATGTCGTTGCTCGCTCAAGTCGCACCCGAGATCCCCGCGGTCTGGCGCATCTCGTTCGCGCTGTCCGGAATCCTCGGCGCGATCGGGATCGCCCTGCTGGCGTATCAGTTCGCTCGGCGCACCGACACCACGGTGCTGCCGTGGGTCTTCGGCGTGATCGGCGTACCGCTGTACCTGGCCGTCGTTCTGGTGGCCCTGTGGCCCGGAGTCGCCGCCGCGGTGGGACTCGCCCTCACCTCGATCGAGCTCGAGGGCCTGATCGTCAGCCTCATCGTCGTCCTGGGAGTACAGGAGGCCTGGTTCGTGGCAATGACGCCGCGGCATGTCGACCCGATCGAGGTCGACCGCACGATCCGCAGTTAGCAAGGTCCCGAACACGTTCACCCCCAACGCAAGGAGCACCATGTCCGACGTCGTCTTCATCCATGGCCTCTGGGTCTCCCAGACGGCCTGGCAGCCGTGGATCGACCGTTTCGCCGAGCACGGACACCGTGGCGTCGCGCCCGCGTGGCCCGGCGAGGCGGACACGGTCGAGGCCACCCGCAAGGATCCGGGGGCGCAAGCGGGTGTCGGCATCGACGACATCACCGCGCATTTCGCCGACGCAGCGGGACAGTTCTCGAGTCCACCCATCGTGATCGGCCACTCGTTCGGTGGGTTGATCGCACAGAAGCTCCTGAGCCAGAACAAGGCCGCCGCCGCCGTGGCCATCGATCCGGCCCCGATCAAGGGCGTCAAACCCCTACCGTTGTCACAGCTTCGCTCCGCGTCGCCGGTGCTGGGGAACCCGTTGAACAGGGGACGCGCAAAAGCCCTGTCGGTCAGCCAGTTCCGCTACGCGTTCGGCAACACGTTGAGCGCCGAGGAGTCCGACGCGCTGTGGGAGAAGTGGGCGATCCCGTCGCCGGGCAAGCCGCTCTTCGAAGCCGCCGTCGCGAACTTCGCCCCTCATTCACCCGCCGCCGTCGACACGAAGAACGCCTCGCGCGGGCCGTTGCTGATCACATCGGGCACCGAGGATCACACCGTTCCGGATGTCAGTGCGCATGCCGCGTACAAGCGGTATGCGAAGTCGGCGGCAGTCACCGATTTCCATCGATTCGAGGGCCGCGGGCATTCGCTGACCATCGACCACGGTTGGCCGGAAGTGGCCGATGTGGTCCTCGCCTGGCTCGCCGAGCATCCGGTCGGCCAGAGCTGAGGACGAGGTGTTGTCAGTCATCGAGGACGGCGTCTCTTCGATCGCGACCACCCGTCGCTGACGCTGATAGCGAGAACCCCCGCCCGGGCATCCCGGACGGGGGTTCTCGTCGTGGTAGCGGGGACAGGATTTGAACCTGCGACCTCTGGGTTATGAGCCCAGCGAGCTACCGAGCTGCTCCACCCCGCGTTGCAGAAACCAACAATACACACCTCCGCCAGCGCCGCGAGCACACCCCCCGACGCGGCGAACGGATCGGCGATATCGAGTCTCTGGCCACCGCCGGCAGAGCCCAGAAGGACAGGCACGGTCGGGCTCGCGAACACCCAGACGAAAAGCGAGAACCCCCGCCCGGGCATCCCGGGCGGGGGTTCTCGTCGTGGTAGCGGGGACAGGATTTGAACCTGCGACCTCTGGGTTATGAGCCCAGCGAGCTACCGAGCTGCTCCACCCCGCGTTGGTGAACACCACGTTACACACACGCTCGACAGCGAGGCAAATCGCCTGCTGCAACCGCCCTCACCTGCGCAAACGACGGTATTTCCGAGCCACTTGATGTGGCGGGAATCACGTTCGCCGGACCCCTGTCGGAGGGGCCGCATTCCCCCAGGAGCGGACTCACGGCCGGGGCGCCCGGGTCACGCTCCCCGTTTGCGACGGAATCGCGGGCCGACCCCCTGCTCGGTTTACCCGCGAGCCAGTTCTGGGGAGGCTGCGGACATGGCGCCTTACTGGACAACCTTTACAACGAAACGCGTGTGAGTTCCATCACAGTCCGATGTAGTCTGGTGGTTGCCCAAGCCGCTCAGATCGAGGAGGAACGATGGCATCTCATCATCTGCCCCATCACGAGAGCCATGGAAATCATCCGATGAGCGTCATCGGATATCTACTGATACTCGGCGGATTCGCATGCGCCGCCTTGTGGCTGGTGTCGATGGCGGGTGGCCACGTCCCCGCGGCCATCCTGTTCGGCCTGCTGATGGTGGGAGCGTTTGCAGGAGCGACGTCGATCTTCTTGTCCCTCGTGCACCGCCACCACCACAGTCCTGTCCTGCCCGACAACACCGACGCCGAGCTCGGCCGATACATGCGCCGCTACCGCGGCTGATCGCCGGCCACACACAGACGAGCCGTGGGGCACCGGACACCCGGTGCACCACGGCTCGTCGTCTTGCGGGTCGTACCGCCCGTCAGCTGCCGCCGGGTAGTGCCTCGTATTGCGCCACTGCCTTGTTCAGCTGATCCAGCGCCGCCCCGTATGCGGTGAAGTCACCCTTCGTCTGGGCATCCCGCAACGCGGTCAGGGCCTCTCCGATCGCCTGCACCGCGGCGTCGCGCTCCGATGAGCTGCCCTGGTTGCCCGACGGTGTCGAGGCCGACCCGTCGGTCGACTGGTTGGACTGCGAATTGCCGTTGTCGGCGGGTGGCGTGCCACCTTCCACGACCGGGCCACCTTCGGGTGAGGTCACCGCGGCCGGGTTGATGCCGACCTGCCGGAGCGCCTCTGCGACCGTGGCCGCATAACCCACTCGGGCACCGTCGCTGGCCGCGTTGTAGTAGACCAGCACGCGATACAGCTTCGGGATCGCCGAGTCGTCGGTCTTCGACTGCGTGTACATCGGCTCGACGTACAGAATGCCGTTGCCACCCACCGGCAGGGTCAGAAGGTTGCCGTAGGTCACCCGGGTGGTGTCCTCGACCTGCTTACGGTCGGACGCCACCGGGCCGGCACTCTTCATGTTCTCCTGCGCCTGCTGCGGACCGACCGTCTGCTTGGCCGTCGGCAACATCTTGACGGTGATGCGACCGTACGATCCCGGCTCCGACGACGCGGTCATGTAGGCGGCCAGGTTTCGGGTGTTGAGACCCGTCATCACTGTCGTCAGCTGGAACTGGGCGTCCGTGCCGTCCGGCGCCGCCGCGGTGAAGTAGTACGGCGGCTGGTTGAGTCCCTGCTGGACCGCCTGATCCTTACTCGGGTCGGCCGGAATCGACCAGAAGTTGTTGCTGCGGTAGAACGTCTCCGGGTCATCGACATGGTACTTCGCCAGCAATGCACGCTGGATCTTGAACAGATCCTCCGGATACCGGAAGTGCGAGATGAGGTCCTTCTGCTGCTCGAGCTCGGCATTCGACTTGACCGTGCCCGGGAACACCTTCATCCAGGTCTTCAGCACCGGGTCGTCGGTGTCGACCTGGTAGAGCGTCACCTTGCCGGTGTAGGCGTCGACGGTGGCCTTCACCGAGTTGCGCGCATACGAGATCTGCTTGTTGATCTGCGTGCGGCCCGTCTGCCCCTGATTGAGCTCCTGCGCGTCGGAAGTCGCACCCTGCAACGACATCCGCTGGGCGTACGGATAGGTGTCGAGCGTGGTGTAACCGTCGACGATCCACTTGATCGACCCGTCGGCCATCACTGCCGGATAGGTCTTGGAATCGACGGTGAGCCACGGCGCGACCTTCTTCACACGGTCCCGCGGGTCGCGGTCGTAGATGATCTTCGAGTTCGAGTTGATCGCATCGGACAGCAGGATGTTGCGCTCGGTGTACTTGACCGAGTACAGCAGCCGGTTGAACCAGTTCCCCAGGGAGACACCGGAATCGGCAGTGTAGGTGTAGTTCTTGCCGTCCTCGTCGTACTCGCGGTCCCCGCCGGTCGAACCGACGATGGCGTAGTCCGGGTTCACCTTGGCGATCAGCTCGCCGAAGTAGATGCGCGGCTGCTTCACCTTGATCGGCGCATTCTCCTGGTACCCGGGTGCCCGGATGGTCTCGAGGTCGCTGACCTGGAACACCGGCAGACCGCCGCGGTCGCTGTCGCTGTCGGACGACGCCTCGTCGACCGTGTTGGCCTGGGCCGCGACGAAGCCGTTGCCGTGGGTGAACACGGTGTGCTTGTTGATCCAGCTCTGCTGGTTCTCCTGGTACTTCGACGGATCCAGCTCACGAGCCGCGACCACGAAGTCACGTTCCTGGCCGTCGACGGTGTAGCGATCCACCGCCAATTGTGCCGGGAACCCATAGAAGTTCTTGAGGAACTGGCGCTGGTTGAACGTCGGCGCGATGACGTTCGGGTCCAGGATGCGGATGTTGGACAACGTCGCCGCATCACTGTTGACCGCGACGGGATCGGCGGGGGTGGCCGTCCAGTTCGGATCGTAGGTGACGTCGTCCTTCTCGCGTATCTTGTACGCCTGTTTGGTCGCCGTCAGGTTCCTGGCGATGTACTCCGATTCCTTCTGCGCGGCGTTCGGTTTCACCGAGAACTGCTCCATCGCGAGCGGCCAGCCGACGCCGATGACCAACGCGGACAGCAGCATGAGCGCGGTCGCGAGAGCAGGTACGCGCAGATCGCGCAGTACGACCCCGGCGAAGAAGGCGAGCGCGCAGATGATCGCGATCGACATCAGGATCAGTTTCGACGGCAGCACCGCGTTGATGTCGGTGTAGCTCGCGCCGGTGAAGATCTCCTCCTTGCGCTGGCTGGACAGCAGCGAGTACCGGTCGAACCAGTAGGCCACCGCCTTGAGCAACAGGAAGGTTCCGGCGAGTGCGGCGAGCTGGATACGCGCCGCGGTCGTGATCGTCGGCCCGTTGCCGTTGGAGCCACCACCACCGAGGCGGATTCCCCCGAAAAGGTAATGGGTCAGCAGGTTGGCCAGGAAGCCGATCACCACGACCACGAACAGCAGATTCAGGACGAGGCGGTAAAACGGTAGATCGAAGGCGTAGAAGCTGACGTCGAGCCCGAACTGCGGGTCGGTCACCCCGAAGTTCACCGCGTGCAGGAAGGTCTGCACGGTCGCCCACGATCCCTGCGTGACGAGACCGGCCAGCAGCCCGATCACGATGGCGGGGATCACGGCGAACCACTTCGTCCGGCCCATCACCGTCGCCCGATATCGCGCCAGCGGATCGTTGGGCCCCGACGCCGGCACGAAGACGGGGCGCGATCGGTAGGCCATCGCAATGGATCCGAACACCAGCAACCCGACGACGAGTGCGGTCGCCACGAACAGGACTATGCGTGTCCACATGATCGTCGAGAACACCCGCGTGTAGCCGACGTCGGAGAACCACAGCCAGTCGGTCGCCAGACCTACCAGCCGTGGGCCGACGAGGAGCAACACCAGGATGGCCACACCGACCCCGATGGCGATCTTGCTTCTGCGCGACAGTGTCGGCATGCCCGCCGGCCCGCGTACGCCCACCTAATCCCACTCTCCAAAGTTCTCATTCCGGACATCGGCCCGACCCTGATCGCGGCCCTCCGGAAATATGTGCACCCAACTGTACTGGTCCGGTGCCACACGGTCCCGACGCCGGTGCCGCAGGCACCCGGTCGGGAACACCGCCCGTGGTCAGAGCGATGGGGTCCGCGTCGAAGGGCCAACGACCGATCTGTCCGATGAGTTCCGCGTCACACCGGCCGGGGCGGCAAGATGGGAGCGGTGACCGATGAAACACCGTGCGAGCCCGTGTCCCTGTCGGTCGACGACCTCGGCAGCGCCCTGCGGGCGATCGTCGAATTCCTCGACCCGGGCGGCTGGGGTCAACCGCCGATGTTGTTCGCGCTCGTTCGCACATCGACGCTGGCCGCGACCCAACCCGATCTCGTCGACCCCGATGACGATTCGGTGCTGAGCCCGATCGCCCAGGACCCGCTGACAAGCGTGAGCGCCGGCCCGGAGGTCGACGCCGAGCTCGAACGTGTTCTCGCGACCACGGCGTGGCCGCCGATGGTCGTCGGAGCCGCCCTGATCCGGGAGATCGTCGTGCTCCCGCCGGGCACCGACGGCGACCTGGACACCCAGCCGTCGTCGACGCACCCGGACCGCCGCACGGCCCGCCTCGTGGTGGGGGCCCTGCGCGACGGTCCCTCTCTGAGCCTGCTGCACCTGCGTCCCGAGCCCGCGACCGCGGACACGGAGACGTCGAGTGGCGTCGAACTGCTCACGCACCGGGATCTGGCCACCGATCTGCGCACCGCCCTCGCCCACACCTTCGCCGAGCCGGAGGACTGACCACCCGGCCACACGATCGGTCCTGACGCGCAGCCGTCACGCTCACGCGCACCGCCTGGTGTGGGTCTACATGACGGGTGCGCGGTTGCGTGACGGGCGCGGTTTGCCGAACGGCGTAGGGCGGCTCAGCAGTGCGGCGCCGGGCGGCCCGCGCCGATATCGCCGAGTGCGTCGACGGCGCCCTGCAGGTCGTCGATCTTGACCAGGGTCAGCCCGTCGGGGGCATCCGAGCTGGCCTCGGCGCAGTTGCGCTCCGGCACGAGGAAGACGGTGGCGCCCGCATCCCGTGCGGCGCGCGTCTTGTGGGTGATCCCGCCGATCGGACCGACCGTACCGTTCTCGTCGATGGTTCCGGTCCCCGCGATGAACTTTCCGTGGGTCAGCTCCCCCGGGCTGAGCCGGTCGATCACCGCGAGCGTCAACATCATTCCCGCCGACGGTCCGCCGATGTCGCCGACGTTATAGGAGATCTTGAGGGCCGGGTCGGCGTTGACCACCTCGGGCGTCACCCCCAGGTAACCCACCTTCGGGTCGTCCGGGCGGGCGGCGAGCGTGACGGTGACCTCCTGGCGTCGGCCACCCCGATCGATCTCGATGGGCAGTCGCGTCCCGGGCGGATCGCTCTTCACCGCAGCCTGCATCTCGGCGGTGGTCGACACCGGTGTGCCGCCCACCGTGAGTACCTGGTCGCCCGGCTTGAGCACGTCGGCGGCCGGACCGTCGCTCGCGACGGATTCGATGACGAGTTTCGTCGGCCGGTCGAGATATCGCAGGGCCGCCGCCGTGGCGCTGTCCTCAGAACCGGACATCTCCTGCTGATTCTGCTGTCGGACGTCGTCGGGCGTCTGATCCGGCGGGAACAGCCGGTCACGCGGCTCGAGGGTGTACGTCCCCGACATCCACATGCCGAGCGCCTGGAACAGCGACATCCCGTCGGTCACCGACACCGTGGTGAGGTTGAGGTTGCCTGTGGTCGGATCGGTGGGGACGCCGGTGATGTCGACGACCGGCTTGTCGTCCAACTGTCCGAGGGTGTTGACCGTGGGCCCGGGTCCGAGCGCGACGAACGGGACCTGCACCGTCGTCCCGACGAACAACAGTGCCACGAAGACCAGAACCGTCACCGCGACTGTCGCAATCCGACGATGCCCGGGCTGCAATCTCATTCCGCTCACAGTAGTGGACCGCCGGAACGCCCGAGGGCACCGCACGGCCACACGCAGTACGGACGTGGCGCAGACGTCCGGCCCGCGACCGCCGACATTGAGCTGCCTACGCTCAAGGCGAACGCCGGGACGCTGAATGGTCGATACCCGGGCGGTACCGTGGACTCATGACTGATCTGCCCTTCGGGTTCTCCCCATCCGGCGACGGCGACGACGACCGGCGCAAGGACAAGCACGGCGAGAATCAGGGCGGCACCGGCGATGCCTCGGGTGGCGCGCAGGGTGGCGCACAGAATCCCTTCGGCTTCGGTATGGGTGGCGAGGGCTTCGACCCCTCCTCGTTCGACCCGTCACAGCTCGGCCAGATGTTCTCGCAACTGGGCAGCATGTTCAGCGGGATGGGCAGCGGCATGACATCGGGGTCGGGTGGCGGACCGGTGAACTACCAGGTCGCCGCCAATCTCGCTCGGCAGCAGATCGGCAACTTCACGCCGGTGCTCGACAAGGAGACCCAGGCGGTCACCGATGCCGTCCGACTCGCCGAGGTCTGGCTCGACGACGTGACCACGCTGCCCGCAGGCGTTCGCACATCGGTCGCGTGGACTCCGGTGCAGTGGCTCGAGGAGTCGATGCCCACCTGGAAGCGACTCTGCGATCCGGTCGCCGAGCAACTCTCACGCACCTGGGAGCAGAACCTGCCTGCGGAAGCGGCGCAGTTCGCCGGGCCGATGATGGGCATGCTGACCCAGATGAGTGGGATGGCGTTCGGCACGCAGCTCGGCCAGGGACTCGGCCAGCTGGCCAAGGAGGTGCTCACCTCCACCGACATCGGACTTCCGTTGGCCCCGGAGGGCGTCGCGGTCCTGCTTCCCGAGGCGATCGCCGGCTTCGCCGAAGGGCTCGAGCAACCCGCCCAGGAGATCATCGTCTTCCTCGCCGCCCGTGAGGCTGCGCACGTTCGGCTGTTCACCCACGTGCCGTGGCTGCGGCAGCGGTTGCTGGCCACCGTCGAGGAGTACGCCCGCGGCATCAGCATCGACTTCAGCGGGATCAACGACCTCGCCACCGGTGTGGATCCTCAGGAACTGCTCTCCAATCCCGCCAAACTCGAGGAGCTGATCGGGTCGTCGGCCTCGTTCGAACCGACCACCACACCCGAGCAGGAAGCGGCGCTGGCACGCCTGGAGACACTGCTCGCGCTCGTCGAGGGCTGGGTCGAGCAAGCGGTCTCGCGCGCACTCGACGACCGGATCCCGAGCGCAGGCGCGCTGACCGAGACGATGCGCCGCCGCCGTGCATCCGGCGGACCGGCCGAACAGACGTTCGCCACCCTCGTCGGCCTCGAACTCCGACCGCGTAAGGTCCGCGAGGCGTCGGCATTGTGGCGGCAGCTGCTCGAAGCGTCCGACGTGGCGACCCGCGACGGCGTGTGGGCTCATCCCGACCTCATGCCCGACACCGCCGACCTGGACAATCCGGCAGCCTTCATCGACGGCGTCATCGGTGGCGGGACAGGGTCTTTCGATGATCCGATCGCCCAACTCGAGGCCACTCTCGCGCAGGAGCGCGCGGCCGAGGAGTCGAAGAAGACGGACGACTCCGCGGCAGACGATGACGGCGGCGAGAAGGACACCGACAACTGAGTTCGTGTTCGCCCACAGGCCGAGCAGCGGGCTGTGGACAACCACCCGGCACCGGCCGCGGGAGATGGCACAGTGACTCCCATGTCCGATCGCACCGCCCGCAGCGCCGCCACGAGCGAGCACCGCGCCTCGGACATGGAGGTCACGGAGGTGTCTGCGCTACCGATCAGTCTGCCGCTCGTGCGGCCGAACACTCCGGTGATGGTGCGGCCCGGCAATCGTGTCCACATCGGAAGCGACCCCCACCGCAGCCTCGTCATCGAGCTGACGCCGCCCGTGCGGGCGGCCGACGTCGCCGGTCTGCTGCGCGAGCTGACCCGGCCGCGCAGCCGAGCCGAGATGTTGCGGCGCGCAAGGACGATCGGGCTCACACCGACCGACCTGGCCCGGATCATCGGACAACTCACCGTGGCGGGACAGGCGATACCCACCGACAACGGAAGATCGTCGTCGGCGCTGCGAATCCGGTTACACGGTCGGGGCCCGTTGTCGGATCTGCTGACCACATCGCTCACCGAGGTGGGGATGGTGCCGCGACGATCGGTTCGTCGGTCGGCCATGTCCGCCGCGCCCGACGGGTGGGACGCCAACCTGGTGGTGCTCACCGACTTTCTGGTGCACGACCCGGCAATCGTGAACGCGCTCAACGCAGCTCGTATCGCCCATGTGCAGGTACGGGTTCGCGACGGCGTCGGGGTGATCGGTCCACTCGTGCTGCCCGGCCTGTCGAGCTGTCTTCGCTGTGCCGACCACCACCGCGTTGCGATGGAGCCGGACTGGCCGCTGCTGGCCGCGCAGATGGTGCACCAACCCGGCTATGCCAGCGCCGGAACCATCCGGAGCACGGCGGCGTTGGCTCACGTGCAGATCGAGGAGTTGGCGGCCGCACTGTGGTCCGGCGCCACCGGGAGTCCGACCCCGCAGTTGTTCAACCGTGCGCTGGAACTGCACACCAACCCGGCCCGACTCACGGTCACCGAGTGGCCACCACACCCGCTGTGCGACTGCAGGCCGCTCGCGGCGGCGGGATGAGATACACGCGCGGCGCCCCGGCGCACACCACACCCACCGGCTCTGTGACCGATGTGGTGCAGGCGTGCTGGGGATCATCGACACAACCCGGTCCTCTATCCTGAGGTGGGGAAAGGACGCTATGAGCGACATCACTCGGGGGCAGGGACGACGCAACGCCAAGTTGGCGTCGCTGCCCATCGGTATGGCCGGACGCGCCGCCGCCGGTCTCGGTAAACGGATGGTCGGCCGGGACAAGGACGAAGTCCAGCAGGAGATGCTGGAGAAGGCGGCCGATCAGCTCTTCGCCGTCCTCGGCGAACTCAAGGGCGGCGCCATGAAGGTCGGTCAGGCCATGTCGATCATGGAGGCCGCCATCCCGGACGAGTTCGGCGAACCGTTCCGTGAGGCGCTGACCAAGTTGCAGGCCGAGGCACCGCCGATGCCGGCGCCGAAGGTGCACAAGGTCCTCGACCAACAGCTGGGAACGAAGTGGCGGGACCGGTTCCGGGAGTTCTCCGATGAGCCGGCCGCGTCGGCGAGCATCGGACAGGTTCACAAGGCGGTGTGGACCGACGGCCGCACGGTCGCGGTCAAGGTGCAGTATCCGGGCGCCGATCACGCGCTCAAAGCCGATCTGAAGACGCTGTCCCGGATGTCGGGAGTCATCCAGCGGATGTCACCGGGCACCGATGTCAAAGCGATGATGGACGAACTCATCGACCGCACCGAGGCCGAACTCGACTATCTCGGTGAGGCCGACAACCAGCGTGCATTCGCCAAGGCCTTCGACGGCGACCCTGATTTCGTCATCCCGAAGGTCGTCGCGAGCGCCCCCAAGGTGGTCGTGTCGGAGTGGCTCGACGGGACTCCGCTGGCGAAGATCATCACCACCGGCGACCAGGCCACCCGTGATGATGCGGCCGCCAAGATGGCCACCTTCGAGGTGAGTTCGCCGTTCCGGGTGGGACTGCTGCACGGTGATCCACACCCCGGCAACTTCTTCCTCACCGACGACGGCCGGTTCGGTGTCCTGGACTTCGGGGCGGTGGGCCATTACCCCAACGGTCTGCCACCGGAGACCGGGCCGATCCTGCGGCTCGCGCGCGACAAAGAGTACGCAGAGCTCAAAGAGCTCATGGTGCGGACCGACTTCATCCGTCCGTCGCGGGCGGATCGGGTGACCGCCTCGGACATCGAGGCGTACCTGAAGCCGTACGTGGACCCGTTGTACAGCGAGTCCTTCCATTTCACCCGCAAGTGGATGCAGCGCGCCGCCGGCAAGGCCACCGACGTACGCGGCGACGTCTACAAGACGTCACGAAACCTCAACGTGCCCAAGAACTATGTGATGGTGTTCCGGGTCCTCGCAGGCTGCGTGGGCATCGCGTCGCAGCTCGAGGCCAACGCCCCCTACCGAGCGATCATGGAGAAGTGGGTCCCCGGCCTCGCCGATTGAGACCCCCAGGCCGCAGGGAGCGAGCCTGCGAGCGTCACCACCCCGGTCCCTGAGGCGCCGCCCCGAGGCGCCGCCCTGAGGCGCCGCCCTGAGGAGCGAGCCTGCGAGCGTCACGAAGGGAGCGAGCCTGCGAGCGTCACGAAGGGAGCGAGCCCGCGAGCGTCACGAAGGGAGCGAGCCCGCGAGCGTCACGAAGGGAGCGAGCCCGCGAGCGTCACGAAGGGAGCGAGCCTGCGAGCGTCACCACTCCGGTCCCTGAGGAGCGAGCCTGCGAGCGTCACGAAGGGCCCTTCGTGACGCATCCTCGCGAGCTCGGAGGCTCCTCAGGGACCGGAGGAATGCTCATCCCGCAGACGCATCCTCGCAAGCTCGAAGGCTCCTCAAGGACCGGAGGAATGCTCATCCCGCAGACGCATCCTCGCAAGCTCGAAGGCTCCTCAAGGACCAGAGGGATGCTCATCCCGCAGACGCATCCTCGCAAGCTCGAAGGCTCCTCAGAGACCGGAGGGAATACTCATCCCGCGGTCGCGACCGTGGCGACTCCGCCGTTCAGGCGGCATTCTTACGCGGGCGACCGCGCGGACGTTTCCGCGCGATCACCGTGCCGCGCTCGAAGATCTCGCCGCCCCAGACCCCCCAGGGCTCGGCACGATCGAGCGCGGCCTGCAGGCAGGCCTCGCGCAAGGGGCAGTCGGCGCACATGGCCTTCGCCCGTTCGAGATCTCGGGGGTCCTCGGCGAACCACAGATCGGCGTCGGCCACCTGGCAGGGCAGGTCAAGACCGACCGACACGCGGTCCGCCGAAAGACAGGATTCGAGAACGCAATCGACAGTCATTCTGCTCTCCACATCTGCTCGTGTTGGGTGTTGCACCCGAGTCCCGTGTGGAGGTGTCGATCCCGGATACTCATCGTCTCCGATGAGAAGCGGGAGGGACTGTCTCACAACAAGGGCCACGGGTTTCGCCTCTGCGATTCGCCCGTGGCCCGAAATGGTGCGGAGTTATCTCTTCCGCAGTTTTCGTATCTGCACGGGGAACCGCTGCGAGGCTCGCGCTGCGGCGGTTGCGGCACCGACGCGTGCTACGCGCTCGGCGGCCGGATGGCCGGCCATCGGAGCCACGCGGGTCTCGTCGACCCAGAAGCGGTTGCGTCGGGAACATGCATCGATGAGGTCGACCATGCTCGGCTCGGCCACAGGCAGGCTGATGCCGGCCGTGATGTTGATTCCGTTCACTGATCCGCTCCCTTCTGTGCTCGCTGGCTTCCACCTGGTGAGGCGACCCGTTACGGACAAACGAATGGCACCCCGTGCTGACGGATCAAGAATATGTGCCGTCCCGACAATCGCACAACCTATTTTTGACCTGCGGGTTTCGACGTATGCCTGGCCTGCTCATGCAGCGACTCAATCCCGACGGCTGTTGACGAGTTCGAGGAGCTCGCCGCCGAACTGTTCGAGTTTCACCGGGCCGATGCCCGGGATGGCACCGAGAGACCGCACATCGGTCGGGCGCTGTTCCGCGATCGCCTCGAGCATCGCGTCGGTGAGGACCGCGATGTCGCGGACTCCACGGACTCGGGCAAGGTCACTGCGCCACGTGCGCAATGCCGACACCAGGCCCTCGTCACGGTCCTCGATCCGGCAGCTCGCACACCGTCCGCGCACACGGGATTCCGGGTTGACGAGCTCGGCGCCGCACACGGTGCAGCGGCCACTGCGACGGGGATCGAGATCGATCCCGTCGAGGAAACGGGTACGACGCCGGGTGGCGCGTGCGGCCCCGGACCGGGACAGACTCCACGACAGATACAGGTGCTCCCGTGCACGGGTGATGCCCACGTAGAAGAGGCGGCGTTCCTCCTCGATGGCATCGCGGCCCCGCTCGATGGCCTGCGTGATCGGAACCGACCCCTCGGTCAGACCGACCAGGAAGACCGCATCCCACTCCAGACCCTTCGCCGCGTGCAGTGAGGCGAGGGTCACGCCGGCATGCTCGGGCGTGTGCCGTTCCTCGGCGCGCATGGTCAGCTCGGTCACCAGCCGCTGCAGCGTCATCCCCGGATCGTCGACGAGCAGTTCGTCGACGACCGACATCAGCATGTGCAGCGAGGACCAGCGGAGTTTGGCGTGTTGACCCGCCGGTTCCTCCTCCGTCAGCCCGAGCGGCGCCAGGACCGCGCGAACCACTCGCGCGGTTTCTATCCCGTCCGGGAGATCGTCGCGCTCGGCGGTCGCCGCGAGTTTGCGCATGGCCTGCACGATCTCGGTTCGCGTGAAGAACGCCTCGGACCCCCGAACCTGATACGGGATGCCGGCCTCGGTGAGCGCCTCCTCGAAACGCTCCGATTGCGCGTTGACGCGATAGAGCACCGCGATCTCCGACGGTGCCGTCCCCGCGTTGATCAGGTGCTTGATCTGCGCGGCCACCCCGTGCGCCTCGCGCAGGTCGTCGGCGAACTCGGCAGGCCGGGGCACCGGACCCCGGGCACGCTGGCCGATGAGTTCCAGCCGGGTTCCCGGAGAACGCTCGGTGGCGGCGCCGATGACCTGATTCGCCAACCCCACCACCTCGGGAGTCGAGCGGTAGTCCCGCTCGAGACGCACGAGCGTGGCATCCGGATGGCGTCGGGTGAAATCCAGCAGGTACTTCGCGGTCGCCCCGGCAAACGAGTAGATGGTCTGGTTCGCGTCCCCGACGACGGTGAGGTTGTCGCGCTCCCCCAGCCAGGCATCGAGCAGTTGTTGCTGGACGGGCGTGATGTCCTGGTACTCGTCGACGACGAAACACCGGTAGCGCGAACGGAAATCGGTTGCCGCCTCCGGCTCGCGCAGCAGTTCACCGGCGTAGATGATCAGGTCGTCGAAGTCGAGCAGCAGATGCGAACCGTCGCGCTTGGCGCTCTCGTACGTCTCGAACACGGATGCGACGACGTCGTGCGGGAACGGGACGTCGCGGTCCGCCTCGCTGGCGGCTGTCGCGTAGTCCGCCGGCCCGATCAGCGATCCCTTGGCCCATTCGATCTCCGATGCCAGGTCGCGCAACGTCTCGCTCGACGTCGTGATACCCACGTGGCCGGCGGCGCGGGCCACCACGGGGAGTTTGTGATCGAGGAGCTCCCAGGTCAGTCCACGCGGCCAGAAGTACCGGAGTTGACGCATCGCCGCGGCGTGAAATGTCTGCGCCTGAACGGCATTGCCGGGACCGGCGATGTCCAGCGAGCGCAGCCGGGCACGCATCTCCCCCGCCGCCCGGGTCGTGAACGTGACCGCGAGCACCTGCCCGGGGCTGACCTGCCCACTGTCGATCAGATGCGCGATGCGGCGGGTGATGGTCCGCGTCTTGCCGGTTCCCGCACCTGCGAGTACACAGACCGGTCCCCGGGGCGCCAACACCGCCCGCTGCTGCTCGGGGTCGAGACCGTCGAGGATGCGGTGTGGATCGGGCACCGGTTCACTATGCCACCGCCCGCCGACAGCGCTCGTTCCCCATCCACAGCGCCGCGGCGGCCTGTCGACAGACGCGGGCTCGCTCAGCGGGCAGGTGAGCTCGCGGAGCGCAGAAGCCGACTTCGGGGGGTCAGACGCCCAGCTTGGCCTTGACCTCCGCGATCGAGGGGTTGGTGGCGGTCGTGCCGTCGGCGTACAGCACGGTCGGCACCACGTGGTTCCCGTCGTTGACGCTGCCGACGAAATCGGCGGCGTCCGGGTTGAGCTCGATGTCGACCTCCTGCCAGGACAGGCCGAGGCTCTTGAGACCCACCTTGAGCCTCGAACAGTAGCCACACCAGCTGGTGGTGTACATCGTCAGCTCACCTGTTTCGGAGACCCGGGCAGAGGCATCATCATCGATCACATTGCTCATGCCACCAATAACAGCACGGATCCTGCGACTGTTCCCAGTCGAACCGCTCTGAGCCTGAAAACCCGAGCGGCCAGGTTCGGGTGTCAACGCTCGGCGTATGCCCAGGCGGAGATCAGCGCACGCGCGATGGAGATCGATCCGGGCAGGCGGAGTCGACGGTCATCGGTTCCCGTGCCGACCGAGCCGTCGCCGCGCACCCACTCGCCACCTTCTTCGAGTGCCTCGATGACCTCGGCGCGATCGAACCATGCCGCATCCCCGATCTCTCCGTCGAGGAATGCCAGCGGCTCGGACGGATCACCGACCGCCGCGAAGCCCAGCATCAACGACCGCGGGAACGGCCACGGCTGACTGCCCAGGTAGCGGGCGTCGGTCACGGTGATGCCGACCTCCTCGTGCACCTCGCGCCGGACGCATTGTTCCAACGATTCGCCGGGTTCCACAAAACCCGCCAGGGTCGAGAACCACCCTTCCGGCCAGATGGCCTGCCGCCCGAGCAGCACGCGGTCGCCGCCGTCGTGCACGACCGTGATGATGGCCGGATCGGTCCGCGGGAACTCATCCCTGCCCGTCGCGGCGTGACGCCGGACCCAGCCCCCTCTCGCAGGTTCGGTCGGCGAGCCGTCGATCGGCGAGAACCGTGCCGTCGCATGCCAGTTCAGGATGCCCAGGGCGGTGGCGAGGAGTCCGGCCTCGTCGGCGGAGAGCCCGTGCGCGCCGCGCCGCGGGTCGTCGCCGGGGCCGTCGAATTCGTCGACCCGCAGTGCCCACAGGTCGGTTCCCGAGACGCCGAGGAACACCGCATCCGGCAGCGGTTCGGCGCCGAACGAGGGCGCCTCGATCCACCGCAGCCCACCGCCGTCGGCCACCGGATATCGACCCTGTGCGTCGATCTGGAGCACACGGGCCCCGGCCCATCCGGAGTGCATCCGAGCGGGGTCGTCGCGGATCTCGTCGGCTCGATCGAAGGTCGCCCGCGACAGCAGCGGCGGTTGATCGAATACGAAGTCCGCCATCAGTCCGAAGGCCCCTTTCGCACGTAGAGCAGGCGATCGCCGACTTCGATCTGTTCGACCACGCTGTCGTCGACGCGATGTAGCACGCCGTTGCGTACCACGCCGAGCACGATGTCCCGGGTGTGTGCCGGCGAGCCGCCGGTCTCGGTCGGGTCGACCTCTCGCTCGGCGATCGCGTAGCCGGCGTCCGGTGTCAGCAGGTCTTCGATGACCTCGACCACGGACGGTGTCATGGTCGCGATGCCGAGCAGGCGTCCGGCGGTCTCCGACGACACCACCACCGAATTGGCGCCGGACTGCCGCATCAGGTGCGTGTTCTCCGACTCACGGATCGACGCCACGATCTTCGCGCGCGGGTTCAGTTCGCGCGCGGTCAACGTGGCGAGCACCGCGGTGTCATCGCGATTGGCCGCGACCACGATGCTGGCCGCGTGCCCGACGCCGGCCAACCGGAGTACGTCCGACTTGGTGGCGTCGCCGCGGACCGTGACGAGTCCTTCGGCCGCGGCGGCCTCCAGGACGTCCGGATTCGAGTCGACGACGACGATCTCGGAGGGCTTGGTGCCGTCGCCGACCATCGCGTCGACGGCGGTCCGCCCCTTGGTGCCGAAACCGATGACGACCGTGTGATTACGCACGCTGTTCCTCCACCGCTGGATCTTGAGTGCCTGACGGGACCGCTCGGTGAGCACCTCGAGGGTCGTTCCGATCAAGACGATCAGGAACAACACCCTCAACGGCGTGATGATGAGCAGGTTGATCAACCGCGCAGACTCGCTGAGGGGTGTGATGTCACCGTAGCCGGTCGTCGACAAGGTGACCGCCGAGTAGTACATCGCGTCGAGAAACGACAGCGGATCGTCCTGCACATCGCGATAGCCGTCACGGTCGAGGTAGACGATGATCGCGGTTGCGAACAGCGCGAACACCGCGAAGACGACCCGCTTGCCGATGGCGCGCCCCGGACTCTGCTGCAGTTCGGGGATTCTGACGACGCCGACGAGTGCGTAGTCGGGCCGGTCATTGAGTTGCTCACCCCGCAGGCGACTGCGGAAACCACGCTTGGCCATCAATATCGCGCCCGACGTTGCTTCACAAGAGCCGAATGTAGCCTATTTCGCGAGCAGTGCGCCGAGTGCCGCACGGTCCGGCAGATCGTCGGGTTCCAGCGTGAATCCCGACCGTACGTAGTGGAAGGCCGCACGCACCTTCTCCACCGGTACACCGGCCAGCTGCGCCCACGCGATCCGGTAGGCGGCGAGCTGGACGAACAGGGATTCGCGTCGCGCCGGTTCGGGTACTGAACCGGTCTTCCAGTCCACCACCAGCCAGCCGCCGTCGGGTTCGGCGAACACGGCATCGATCCGGCCTCGGATCACGGTCGGCCCGATCACGGTCTCGAACGGCACCTCCACCTCCGTGGGGCTGCGCTGCGCCCACCGCGAGGAGAGGAACGCGTCGCGCAGGGCGTCGAGGTCGGCGTCCGGGACGGCTGTCGCGTCGGCGGCGCCGGGGAGCTCGTCGATGTCGAGCAGCCGGGTGGCGCCGAACCAGCGCTCCACCCAGGCGTGGAAGGCGGTGCCGCGACGAGCCGTCGGGTTCGGTGCGAACGGTGTGGGACGGCGCAGTCGCCGCGCAAAAGCCCCTTCGTCGGCATCGAGTTCGACGAGCTGGCTGACCGACAGGTGCGTGGGCAATTCCACGTCGACCTCGGCCTGGTTGGTCCGGTGATGCTCGGCGAGCAACGCGACGACCTCCGACCGCCACGCGGCGATCTCCTCATCATCGTCGGACTCCTGGTGCGCTGCGTCGAACAGAGCAGGTTCGCTCCCCCTCCCGGTGTCGGAGGGGACTTCGAACAGCGCCGGGGCATCACGTTCGGCGATCGCCTCGGTGACCATGCGTGCCGCCGTATCCAGCGCGTCGCGACGCTCTCCCAGCGGGTCGGCGGGCCATGCGGCGGAGATGATCTCGTCGGCCAACGGGTTCGTCGCGTCCGCGGGCGGATCGGGGGTGTCGACGTCGATGGCCAGACCCGTCGAATCGGTCCCCGGATCGGCGATCGCCGCGGTGACGATCGTCCGGATCTCCTCGAAGAACGGCGAACCGCCGCGCGGCTTGTCCCCGGTCTCCGACCAGTGGTGCGCCGAGATCAGCAGCGATCGCTTCGCGCGGGTGAGCGCGACGTAGAGCAGCCGGCGGTCCTCCTCGAGCCGACGTTGCCCGATCGCCTCCTTGTGCTCGGTCAGTGCCACCTCGAGTTCCTTGCGGTCCGCGACCGACCGGAGGTCCAGCGCCGGGAAGCCCTCACTGTTGATCCCGTCGGCGAGATCGCCGCGCAACTCCGCCGGCAACTCCTTGGCGCTACCCAGCCATGTCGAGTCGGCGCGGCCGCCCGGGAAGATGTTCTCGCACAGGTGCGGCAGCACGACGACCTCCCATTCGAGCCCCTTGGCCGCATGCACCGTCAGGATCTGCACGCGCTGCTCGGCAACCTCGATCCGGCCGGGTTCCAGGCCCTTCTCGATGGTCTCCGCCGTGTCCAGGAAGGCCAGCAGGCCAGGGAGATTCGCACCCTGGCGGTCCGCGTAGGAGGTGACGTAGTCGGCGAAGGCGTCGAGATGTTCGCGACCGGTGATCGCGCCGCGCATCCGATGGGCCCGGATCTGGGCCTCCACGGCGACACCGATCGTGTGTTCCACGTCGGCGACGAGTTCGGGCAGCGGCTGGCCGATTCGCCGACGGAGCGACTCGAGTTGGGCCCCGAACGCCCGGATCCGGGCGAATCCCTCCGGGCTGTAGCGATGCGGCTCGCCGGGGTCGACGATGGCATCGGCGATCCCCGCCCGGTCGACGATCTCGGTCGGCAGCACCGCATCGAGGGCATCGTCGAGTTCCTCCCGCGATGCCACCACCCCGTTCGACGCGGTGAACTCGACGGCCGCGAGTTCGGTGGCGCGCCGCCACAGGGCGGCCAGGTCAGCGGCACCGAGCTGCCATCGCGCGCCGGTCAGCAGCCGCATCGCCGCGGTACCGGCCATCGGGTCGGCGATGACCCGCAGCATCGCGACGATGTCCTCGATCTCCGGAACGTGCAGCAGCCCACCGATGCCGACCACCTCGGCGGGTATGCCGCGGCTCTCGAGTTCGGCCGCCAGCGGTGCGGAGTCGTCGTTGCGCCGCACCAGGATCGCCGTGGTCGGCGGGTTCTCGCCGGCGTCCTCGGCGGCCCGATAGAGCTGCTCGACATGGTCGGCGATCCAACGTCGTTCGTCGACGACGGTCTCGGTCAGTGCAAGATCGACGGTGCCGAGCGGGGCATCCGGGCGCGGCCGCAGCACACTCACCGGGATGCCGCGGCGCCGGAGTTCCTCCGACGTCTCGTTGGCCAGCCGCAGCGCATGAACCGAATTGCGCCAGCTCGTCAGCAATTCCAGCCGGACGGCCGGCGAGGAGTCCGCCTGACGGAAGTCGTCGGTGAACCGCGGCAGGTTGGCCGCCGATGCGCCTCGCCAGCCGTAGATCGACTGGATCGGATCGCCGACCGCCGTCACCGCGACCGAGCCCTGCTGCGGGCGGTGTCCGCTGCCGCGCACGGCGGCCGGCGCGACCCCGAACAGGGTGGCCAGCAGGACACGCTGCGAATGTCCGGTGTCCTGATATTCGTCGAGCAGCACCGCACGGAATGAATCGCGCTCAGCAGCAACCACTTCCGGATTGCGCATGACGAGCTGTGCCGCGAGTGACATCTGACTGCCGAAGTCCAGGGCGGTCGCCGCACGCATCGTCTCGGCCAGCGCGATGACCATCGGGATGAGCTCGCGGCGCTCGTCGATGACGTCGCGGATCTTGAGCAACGCCTGTGTCGGTGTGTCCCGCTGACGGGGCCCCTTCGGCAGGGTCTCGATCAGGCCGTACAGGTCATCGCCGGCCCGACGCAGATCGTCGACGTCGACGAGATGTTCGGCCATCTCCCCGTAGAGCTTCAGCACCGCTTCGGTGACACTCGACGGCACCTTTGTGGTCTGCAGCTCTCCGGTCCAGTTGGACACCACCGAGAACGCCATCTGCCATAACTCGGTCTCCGACAGCAGCGTCGAGTTGGGTTCCACCGGCAACAGCAGCCCGTAGTCGGCGATGAGCCGACCCGCGTAGGCGTGGTAGGTGCTGACCTCGGGGTCGCCCCCACTCAGGGATGCCGCGATGGCGCCATCGGGGTCCCACCGCCGCAACGCCGGCGAGCCCGACAGCATCGACAGTCGCCGTCGGATGCGCGCACCGAGTTCGCTCGCGGCCTTGCGGGTGAACGTGAGGCCGAGCACCTCGTCGGGAGCCACCATGCCGTTCGCGACCAGCCAGACGACCCGTGCCGCCATGGTCTCGGTCTTTCCGGCTCCGGCACCGGCCACGACGAGCAACGGTTCCATCGGTGCCTCGATCACCGCCACCTGCTCAGGAGTCGGTGTCGGCAGCCCCAGCGCAGCGGCGATCGCCACCGCGGAGATCTGCGGACGCTGCGACGCGTCAGTCATCGATCACCGTCTTCCCACGCAGTTGGGCAGGGCAACTCGTCGACAGCGTGCAGTGGACGCAGCCGGGGTTACGGGTGGCGGCGAACATCGGCCCCACACTGGCACGCGCGGCGGTACGCACCGTCGCGATCCACTCGTCGACCTGATCCGGAGACAACGGACCCTGTACCCGCTCGGTGGCGCCGGTGTTCTTGTTGGCCGCCGAGACGTACACCAATCGTCCCCCACCAGGCTCGGTCGACCCGGCACCCTCCGTGCCGCCGAGCGCCAGCGCGAGCTGATAGGTCGCCAACTGTGCGTGGTCGGCCGCATCGGCCTTCGAGATCGCGGTCTTGGCGGTCTTGACGTCCACCACCACCGGTCTGCCCTGCCGGTCGCGTTCCAGCCGGTCGATCCGGCCCCGGAGCCGCACCGGCACCTCGCCGGGCTTCAGATCGGCGTCGGTGCCGGGCACGCGGTCGGCGGGGATGGTCGCGTCGATCTCCGCCTCCACCCCGGCCTCGGAGAGCTCGTCACGCGAGATCCGCAGCCAGTCACGGAAATTCGTCAGCATCGCCTCGGCACGCTCGAGTTCCCGCACCGAATACCACGCAGCTCCGGTGTCGACACGATCCCAGATGCCACGCAGGGCGGCGGTCACCTCGGCGGGCTCGATCTGGCCGGCAACCGCCTGGACCAACGTGTGCACGAGGTTGCCGGTCAACGCCGGCGTCCCGTCCCCGTCGCGCCCGCCGTGCCGTTCGAGCACCCACCGCAGCGAACACCGCGTCAGCGACTCGACATTGGACGGGGACAGCGTCACCGGCCCGCGGTCGGGGGTCCACAGCGCGGCCTGGGTGCTCGGGCCCGCCAGGCCGAACCAATCCTTCGGTGCCGCACCGGGAATGTCGGAGTCGGCGAGTTGCGCGAGCAGCTCGGCGGCCGCACGCGTGCGTCGATCGGCCGGCGCGCCCTGTTCGAGCCCGTCCGACCCGCTGACCACAACCGAGCGCAAGGTCGCGATCAACGACGGCAACGACAACACCCGACCGACACCGGGATCGAGAGGTAGTTCGGGTAACCCGGACTCCGCGGCCTCGACCGGATCTCCTGACGACAGTCCGTGCCGCGCCGCGATCGCATCCGCGATCTCCGCGACGAACCGCGAGGGCGATGCGTCACCGCTACCGTCCTCCACCGCGGTCACCAGCAGCCGACGTCGCGCGCGCGTGCACGCCACCAGCAGCAGCCGACGCTCGTCGGCGAGCGCCGACGTCGAACGCGCCACCGTGTCGAGCGCCTCGGGGTCGACCCCGTCGAGGAGGTCGACGAGTTGGCCGGTCGCGAGCACGCTGCCACGACTGCGCAGCGACGGCCACAATCCGTCGAGCACGCCGGCCACCGCGACGACATCCCACTCGCGGCCCGCCGCGGCATGCGCCGACAGGACGGTGACCGCGTCGCCCGCGGCGCCCGCGAGACGACTGTCCCGGGGGATCTGGAGCGCGGCGAGGTAGCGCACGAAACCCGCGGGCCCGGCGGCGGGCAGGGTGTCGACGAAGTTGGCCGCCGCCTCGAACATCGCCATCACGGCGTCGAGGTCACGATCGGCCTGTTCACCGGCCGGTCCACCACGTATCGCACTGGCCGCCCATCGTCGTTCCAGGCCGGTCGACTGCCATGCGGCCCAGAGGGTGTCCTCCACACCACGGCGCTCACGGTGCACGCGATCGGCGGCGTCGACGACCTCGAGGGCCCGCACGAGAGGTTTCGCCTCGGCTTCGGTGAGCTCGGCGACATAATGCGCTGCGGCCTCACGGTCGAGGAGCGCTCGACGCAACGCGACCAGAGAATCCGTGGCCGCGCCGCCACCTCCGCGTTCGTCGAGCCGCCGCACGCCTCGTCGCAGTCGCCGCATGGCGCCCGGGTCGGCGCCGCCGATCGGGCCGGACAGCAGTGCGACGGCGTCGTCGATGGTGAACTCGTCGGCCGCGGCGGCATCGGGCAGCTCCCGTGCCGCGACGGCCCGCAACACCTGCATCAGTGCGGCCACCGCCCGCTGCCGATGCAGCGGCAGATCACTCGTCGGTGTGGTCACCGGGACGCCTGCGGACCGGAAGGCGCGGCGCAACGCAGGCAGCGCCAGTGGCACCGACCGCACGACAACCGCCATCCGCGACCACGGTGTCTTCTCGAACAGATGAGCCCGGCGGAGCAGGTCGGCGACGGCGGTGGCCTCCTTGGCGGCCGAGCTGAACACCTTGACCTCGGCTCCGCCGGACGTGCCATCCGGCGCCCGGGAGGTAGCGTCGTCGGCGGGTGCGGGATACGGATGCGGACGAGCTCCGGGGAGCCGGGACACCAGCGCTGCCCCGACTGCCGCGATCTCGGGATGACTGCGAAACGTCGTGTCCAGCAGAATGTCCCGCTCCGATGTGGGTTCGGCGAGTCCGTCGGCGAATCGGGGGCTCGCACCCCGGAACCCATACACGGATTGATCGGTGTCCGCGGCGATGACCGTCGAGTCGGTACCGGTACCGACCAGGGTCACGAGCGCGGCCGCCTGCGGGTCGAGGTGCTGCGCGTCGTCGACCAGGAGATGGCGAATCCGACGGCGCTGGCCGGCCAGCAGTTCGGGGTCGGTCGCGAACGCCGACAACGCCGATCCGATGAGCTCGGCGGCGTCCACCGCCGGAGCGGATGCGCCGGGCGCGTCGGCACCCACCGAGCCGCGGAGCAACATGTTCTGCTCGTACTGTGCGTAGGCACGGCCCGCCGCCACCCATTCCGGTCGCCGATGTTCACGCCCGAGCGCCGTCAACTCCTCGGGTCCCACGCCACGCTCGGCCGCCCGCATCATCAGGTCACGCAGTGCCTGCGCGAAGCCTGCGGTACCGAGCGCGGGACGCAGGCGTTCGGGCCAGTGGCCGGCACCGTCCTCGACATCACCGGCGAGCAACTCGCGCAACACCATGTCCTGCTCGGAACCGGTGATCAACCTGGGCGGCGGGTTGCCATGCGCGCTCGCCTGCAGCCGCAGGATCGCGAAGGCGTAGGAGTGAACTGTCCGTACCAGGGGTTCCCGCAACGCGCGACTGTCGTCGGCGAGCGCATCCGCATCGCCGCTCGATCCGGTTCCCGCCGTGGCGGACAGCACCCGGCGGGTGATCTGCTCCCGCAGTGATGCCGCCGCACGCCGCGATGCGGCCAGCACCAGCACCGACTCGGGGTCGACGTCCGCTCGCAGCAACCGCGCGACGGCGGCATCGACGATCAGCGAGGACTTCCCGGTCCCGGGTCCACCGTGCACCCGCACCGGCGACCACGGCTGCCCCGGATCCGCCGATGCCGATCCTTCGATGACGGCGGCGACCTCGGCGGGCCAGGTTCGTTCACCGTCGTCGGCGGCTCGCGTCGCGATCAACCGGGTACGCAGTGCGGTGCCACCGGTGGCGCGGCGATGTGCGTCCACTCCGCGGTGGTCGTCACTGCGTCTGGCCATGTGACCATGGAATCACGCGCCGCTGACACCATCCGGCGAGGCGCCGTCGGACCAGACGGGCAGCCTCTCTGGCATAGATGCCGTCTATATCCACCATCGAGAGATTCGTCTTCCTCGACACCTCCCACCCTGCCGACAATGGCTCGCATCACATTCGTAGCGAGATATCCCGGAGGTCACACGCACGATGCCAGAATTCGTGGAGCCGATGACAAGCCGCCCATCCGACCCGGTCGCCACACCGCCGGCCGCGACCGCGGCGCCGATCAGCACCAAGCTGTTGATCGCGTTCCTGCTGACGTACGTGGGCTTCTGGCTCGCCTACCTGACCCCGCCGATCGTCTCCATGTCCCTGCGTATCAGTGATGTGCTGCCCGAGGGCGAACGGGCCCGGGCGCTCTCGCTCGTGCTGGGCGCCGGCGGTGTGGTCGCACTGCTGACCAACCCGATCGTGGGCGCGCTGAGTGACCGCACCCGTTCACGATTCGGCATGCGCACCCCCTGGATCGTCGGCGGCACCACCGTCTCCGTCGCCGGGTTCGGACTGCTCGCGCTGTCGAACTCGATACCCGGAATCCTCATCGGCTACCTGATCGGCATCGCCGGCGCGTTCGCGGTGCTCGCCGCGTTGATGGCGATCCTGCCCGACCAGGTGCCGGCGGACCAGCGTGGCCGAGTGGCCGGCCTCGCAGGCATGTGTGTCCCTGTCGGCGCGGTCGCGGGCGCAGCGCTCATGCCGATCCTGTCGCGGTACGGACCACTGGCGATGTTCGTCGGACCGTGCGTGTTCATGGTCGTCGGTGCGGGATTCCTGCTTCGGGTACTCGACGATCGGCGTCTGAGTCCCGAAGCCGCCGAGGCACTTCCGCGATTGACGATGTCCGCGATGGTGCGCAGCTACTGGATCAGTCCGCGCAGACACCCCGACTTCGGGTGGACGTGGCTGAGTCGGTTCCTGCTCTTCATGGGGACCGCGATTCTGGTCGGCTATCAGGTGCTCTACCTGGTGAACCAACTGCACTACACCATGGCGTCGGTCGCCGGCATCGTCGCGGTCTCCACGCTCGTCCATTACGCGTTCACCTTCGTGTTCAGCCCGATCGCCGGATCGCTCTCGGACCGAATCGGACGACGGAAGATCTTCGTGGCCGCCGGCGCATCGATCTACGCACTCGGTATGGTGGCGATCGCGCTCGCGCATTCGCTGCCGCTGTTCCTGATCGGCATGGCGGTCACCGGGATCGGTGAAGGAATCTATCTCGCAGTCGATCTCGCCCTCGTCACCGAGGTCATCCCGGACACCGACGACTCCGCCCGCGCGATGGGTCTGTTCAACGTCGCCAACACCGTGCCGCCGGCGCTGTCCCCGGCGATCGCGCCGGCCTTTCTCGCGATACCCGCGTTCGGCGTCTACACCGCGGGACCGGACGGGAACTTCGTCACGCTGTACCTGGCGTCGGCGATCTTCGCACTGCTGGGCGCCATCGCCATCCACCGGGTGAAGGGCGCACGCTGAACCCGGCGACACGGCCCGGGACCGCGGCGTTCGGCGCGGGTGCGGCAGGATGGCGGCATGACGCTGACGACGTATGCGTTCGGTCCGGACTCCACAGATGTGCCGCACGTCCTGGCCGTCCATGGCCTGACCGGCCACGGTCGACGATGGGAATCGTTGGCCACCGACCACCTGCCGGATCTGCGTGTGATCGCGCCCGACCTACTCGGGCACGGCCACTCGCCGTGGGAGCCCCCGTGGTCGTTCACCGAGCATGTGGATGCGCTGACGGAGGTGGTCGACGAGTACATACCGGCATCGGCTCGTCCGTTCGTCATCGTCGGCCACTCCTTCGGTGGCGCGATCGCGATCCGTCTCGCGCGGCGGCTGGGCGTATCGGCTGTTCGCGCGCTGGTGTTGTTGGACCCGGCACAGGGTCTCGATCCGAGCTGGGCACTGGAGGTGGCCACCGACAGTCTCGCGCACTGGGACTATCCCGACGCCGATGCCGCCCGCGCGGCGAAGCGTGGCGAGGGCTGGGCCGAGGTCCCGGAGATATTGCTGGACAAGGAGATCGAGAATCATCTCATCGGCCTCGACCAGGGCCGGGTGGGTTGGCGGGTCAGCGCCGCCGGCGCGGCGGCCGCGTGGGGTGAGATGGCCCGGGAATTCGCCCTGCCGCCTCCGGGTCTGCCTACGACGATCGTGGTCGCCGATCAGGTCGACCCGCCGTTCGTCGGTCCGGCCTTCCTGGAGGCATGCGCCGCCGAACGCAGCGACAGCGTGGAGATCGTGCACGCCGATTGCGGACACATGGTCCCGTTTCTGGAGCCACAACTCACCGCCCGCAGTGTCCGGGCAATGGTCGGGACTCGCTGACCGTGGCAGCGGTCAGCGATGCCGACGTCGAGCAGGTGCGAGCGCTCGTCGCCGCGATCCCGCCAGGGCAGGTGACCACCTACGGCGACCTGGCCCATGCGGTCGGCCTGTCCAGCCCACGCATCGTGGGGTGGATCATGCGCACCGACTCCGGTGACCTGCCCTGGCATCGCGTTGTCCCAGCATCCGGGAGGCCTGCCCCGCACCTGGCCACCAGACAGTTGGAACGCCTTGGGGCCGAGGGCGTTCCGATCGAGAACGGCCGGATCGCGCTGCGGCGCTGCCGTTGGACGCCGGACGCCTGATCGAATCGGGCTCGATGGTCTCGATACGCCCACTCACTCCGTTCGCGACTACTCGACCAGCGAAGCACAGACACTCCACCGACACACGTCACGCCGCCCGCTGGTCGAGTAGGCGCGAGCCGCCAGGCGAGCACCGTATCGAGACCGCTGGTCGAGTAGGCGCGAGCCGCCAGGCGAGCACCGTATCGAGACCGCTGGTCGGACAGCGGAATCGCTCAGCGCCGAACTGCCCGCCGCCGGTAGGGGCTCACGGCGGCCCGCATCCGCGTCTCGATGAGGTCGACGATGCGGCGGTCCGCGCCGAGCGGAGCAGCGACCGCGTCCGCGCCGTAGGTGTGCAGTCTGTTGTGAAAGAGGCCGGGCGCCAACAGATAGCTGGCGATCACCACCCGCCGCCCGCGTCGCGAGGCACGCTCCACGGCTTCGGGTACCGACGGTGACGCCGTGGTGATGAAACCGACCTCGACCCGCCCGCCGATGATCGACTCGAGCTGCCGAGCAGCGAGATGAACTTGATAGCAAGCACTTTCGTCTGACGAGCCGGCGGCGGCCAACACCACGGCATCTCCCGGCTCCCAGCCCGCCTCCACCAGCCGGAGGCGCGCCACATCGGCGATGGCGGGGTCGGGACCGAGCGCACGGGTCACCACCGTGTCCTCGCGTCCCGCGGCGGCCACATGTTCAGGGATGTCCTTGCGAACGTGATAGCCCGAGGCGAGGAAAGCCGGGACCAGCACCGCCGGTCGGTCGACGTCGGCGATCACCTCGGTAGGAGTCGGCCCGAGGACGTCGACGAACGCCGTGCGGGTGGTTCCGATCCGCTCACTGACGGCTTCCGCGATCTGAGCGATCACAGTGATGCCGTGCGGGTTTCGCGTTCCGTGCGCAACCAGCACCGGGCTGATCTCGCGCAGGCGGTCGCCGACGGGCAGTGCCGGTCGTTCGCCACGATGCCTCATTCGACGTCCTCTCCCTCGTACTCCAGGTCGACGGCGAGGCGATATCCGCGCTTCACCACCGTCTGGATCATCTTCGGGTCACCCAGGGCATTCCGCAGACGGGCCACGGCCACCTCCACGGCGTGCGTGTCAGAACTGTCGCCCGGCAGTCCGGCGAGCAGGTCCTGGCGGGAGACCACACGACCGGGTGCCGAGGCGAGCGATTTGAGCAGGATCAGGCTCGTCGCCGACAGCTCCCGGACCACACCGTCCACCACCACGGCCTGCCCCCGAATTGCTGTGTCGTGTCCGTGGACTCGCAAGTTGTGACTTCTCCGTGGTAGTTCGTCGGTGATCAGCCGGGCCAGTGCGCCGAGGCGATACCGTTTCGGGTAGGTGGTCGGGATCTGCAGGGCCTCGAGCGGCCCCGCGGTCACCGAGCCGACACACATCACCGGCACCGCAGTGCGCATCGAGTGCACGAACTGGGCGAGTTTGCCGAGCTCCTTGGCCCGGGTCAGGATCGATGCCGCGGCCGGCGCGCTGGTGAAGGTGATGGCGTCGAGATCACCGCGGATCACCGCGCCGATCATCCGATCGATCCGGTCGATGTCGGGGTGCATGTTCCAGCGGTACACCGGCACCGGCATCACCTTCGCCCCGGCGGCGCGCAGCACCGCACAGAAGTCCGGCAGCGGCTCCCACTCGGTGGTCGCCCCGTGCAGCTGCACCGCGATCCGGACACCCTCCACGCCCTCGTCGAGCAGCCGGTCGAGCACCTCCGAGGAGGACTCGCTCTCCGGCGACCACTCCTCGCGGAGCCCCGCGGCGCGGATTGCCCCCTTGGCCTTCGGTCCACGGGCGATCAGTCGACTCTTGTCCAACGCGCGGATCAGCGGCTCGGCACTGCCCCACCCGTCGGCGGCCTCCACCCAACCACGGAATCCGATGCCCGTGGTCGCGACCATCAGCTCGGGCGGGTCGGCGATGATCTCCTCGGTGACGTGCTCGAGTTCCGTGTCGTCGACCAGCGGCAGGATACGTATCGTCGGCGCGGCCATCACCTCGGCACCGCGTCGGGTCAACAGGGCCGCGAACTCCTCGGCTCGGCGGGCGGCGGTTATCCCGATGGTGAATCCCGCCAGGGGCAACGTCTCGGCGTCGTCGGCGGACGTCTGTTTGTTGTTGCTCATGAGTGAGGGAAGTACACCTCGACCATGTCGTCGATGACATGTACGGCGTAGCTGGGCACCGACATCGACTCGTCATCGAGGCAGACGCCGGTGCGCAACGAGAACACCTGCTTGCCGAGCGGGCTCGCCACGATCGGCTCACCGGCACGGTCACCGGTGACACCGCGGGAGAGCACCGCCGCACGGGCAAACGGATCGATGTTGCCGATCGCATACAGGCGGGTGCGGCCGAGGACCGCCTCGCGGTCGGTCTCCAGTGCCGGGATCCGGAACAACGCAGCCTGTTCGAACTCGGGCCCGAGGACTCCGACCCCACGGCCGACCGCAAGGTCGGCCAGCACACATGCGCGGACCCACTGACCCGGGATCACATCGGGATGGGTCACCCCACCGGGTTCGTTCGCCGTGGACTCCTGGGCGACTGTCATGTCGGCACTCCTTCACGTTCGATCGCATCGTGGTTTGCGGAATCGTCTGCCCCGGCTACGGGCATCGACGGCATGTCGAGCAGCACCGGCACCTTGCGGTCTTCCTCGCTGAAACGGATCGTCGGGTCGACCACCTCCGGTGCATTGACGAACGAGACGAACCGCTTGAGTTTTTCCTCGTCCTCGAGAACTGCGGCCCATTCGTCGCGGTAGCCCGCGACGTGGCGCTCCATGTCCGCCTCGAGTTCCGCCGCGAGTCCGAGGCTGTCGTCACAGACCACCGCACGCAGATGATCGAGTCCACCCTCCAAGGATTCCAGCCACGGCGCTGTGCGCTGCAGACGGTCGGCGGTGCGGATATAGAACATCAGGTACCGATCAATGTAGGCGACCAGCGTCCGGTCATCCACTCCGCTGGCGATCAGTTGCGCGTGCTTGGGACTCTGTCCACCGTTGCCGGCGACGTAGAGGTTCCATCCGTTCTCGGTGGCGATCACCCCGACGTCCTTTCCGCGCGCCTCGGCGCATTCCCGTGCGCATCCCGAGACACCGAACTTGAGCTTGTGCGGCGACCGAAGGCCCCGGTATCGCTTCTCGAGCAGCACCGCCATCCCCACCGAGTCCTGCACGCCGTAGCGACACCAGGTGGAGCCGACACAGCTCTTCACCGTGCGCAGACTCTTGCCGTAGGCGTGGCCCGACTCCATTCCGGCGTCGACGAGCCGGCGCCAGATCTCGGGTAGCTGATCCACACGCGCACCGAACAGATCGATACGCTGCCCGCCGGTGATCTTGGTGTAGAGCCCGAAGTCGCGGGCGATCTCACCGATCACGATGAGCTGTTCGGGGGTCACCTCGCCGCCCGGCATCCGCGGGACGACGGAGTACGAACCGTTCTTCTGCATGTTCGCCAGGAAGTGGTCGTTGGTGTCCTGCAGTGCCGCCTGCTCACCGTCGAGGATGTGATCGCTCGAGGTCGAGGCCAGAATGGATGCCACGGTGGGCTTGCAGATGTCGCAGCCCTGTCCGGTCCCGTGCCGCTCGATGAGTTCGGAGAAGGTCCGGATACCGGTCACCGAGACGATCTCGAACAGTTCACGACGCGAGTGCTCGAAGTGCTCACACAGGGCCTTCGACAGCTCGACGCCGGACGCCGCGAGCAGCGACTTGATGCTCGGCAGACAGCCACCACAGGTGGTGCCGGCACAGGTCGCCTTCTTGATGTCGGCGATCTCGCAGGCACCGTCGGCGATCGCCGAGCAGATGGCGCCCTTCGACACCCCGTTGCACGAACAGATCTCGGCGTCGTCGGGCAGGGCGTCGATGCCCATACCGGGCCCGGCCGCCGGAGCGATCAGCGCCGCCGGGTCACCGGGGATCTCCCGGCCCACCATCGGCTTGAGCATCGCGTACGCGGACGCATCACCCACCAGGATGCCGCCGAGCAGCGTCGTGGCGTCGTCGGAGACCACCACCTTCGCGTAGCGTCCGGCCACCGCGTCGTGGTAGACGATCTCCAGCGCGTTCTCGGTGGTCGCCATCGCGTCACCGAAGCTGGCGACGTCGACGCCGAGGAGTTTGAGCTTGGTCGACATGTCGGCGCCCGGGAATGTGGACTGCTCGCCGAGGAGCTGGTCGGCCACCACCTCGGCAGTGCTGTAGCCGGGGGCGACGAGCCCGTAGCAACGCCCCTCGACCGCCGCGACCTCACCGATCGCATAGATGTCCGGGTCGTCGGTGCGGCACGCGGTGTCCACCAGCACGCCGCCACGTTCGGCGACTGCCAGCCCGGCCTCGCGAGCCACCTGATCGCGGGGCCGGACACCCGCCGAGAACACCACCAGCGCCGCATCCAACTCGGTGTCGTCGCTGAGTGTCACGCGCAGCCCACCGGATTCACCGTCGGCGATGTCAGCGGTGCCGACACCGGTGTGCACCGTCAGCCCGAGGTCGGTGACCAGGGACTTCAAGACCGCCCCACCGCCCTCGTCGACCTGCATCGGCATGAGTCGCGGCGCGAACTCCACCACGTGCGGCGTCATACCCATCAGCTTGAGCGCGTTGGCGGCCTCCAGTCCGAGCAGACCGCCGCCGACGACGATTCCGGGGGCCCCCGGACCGGCGGCATCGGCCGTCGCCCGGATTGCGTCCAGATCGTCCAGCGTGCGGTAGACGAAGCACTTCTCGTTGTCGTGGCCGGGTACCGGCGGAACGAACGCGTAGGAGCCGGTGGCCAGCACGAGCGCGTCGTAGGCGATCTCGCGACCGGACGTGGTGACCACCCGATGCCCTGCGCGGTCGATGTCGGTGACCGTCTCCCCGAGATGGGTCACCACGTGCTCGTCGCCGGCGTAGGTGTTGCCGTCCAGCGCCAGCGAATCCCGTTGCCAGGCGCCGACATAGGATGACAAGCCGACACGGTCGTATGCGGGGTCGGCCTCTTCGGAGACCACCTCGATCCGCCAGGTGCCGTCGGTGTCACGGTTGCGTAGCGTCTGGACGAAGCGGTGACCCACCATGCCGTGGCCGACCACGACAACTGTCTTGGATTCGCTGGTCACTGGTAACTCCTTGATGTTTCGGCGTAGGACCGGTCGGTGGGACCGGTCAGGCCAGGGTTTTGTCGGTCGCGCCGGAATCGGTACCGGCGGCGACCTCACTGGTGTCGGTGCCCGGGTCGACCGGGGTTGCTTCTGCTCCGGAGCCCTCGGCGACCTGCAGGTCGGTGGTCTCGCTGACCACGGCGGGACGGCGCGCATAGAACCACCAGGTGATCGCCCCGGCGACGACGTAGAAGGCCAGGAAGATCCAGAAGGCCACGGTGGCCGACTGATTCGACTTGTAGCTCTGGCGCAGGACGAGGTTGATCCCCACACCGCCCAGACCACCTGCCGCGCCTGCGATCCCGATCAGCGCGCCGGACATGCTGCGCGACCACTTGGTCTTGCCGAGCGCGTTGAGCCCGGACAAGCCCTTGGACTTGTCCTCCCAGATCGTCGGGATGATCTTGTAGACCGAGCCGTTGGCGATGCCCGAGATGAGGAACAGCAGGATGAACGCGATGACGAACGCGGTCAGCACTCCGCCGGTGATCACCTTGCCGTTGGAGTCCGCGATCGTGCCGGCGACCACCAGGATCGATGCGGAGGCGGCCATCGCGATGAAGCTGTAGAACGTGACCTTGCCGCCACCGACCCGGTCGGCGAGCTTGCCGCCGTAAGGCCGGGACAACGAGCCGAGCAGCGGTCCGATCCAGGCGATCTGCGCTGCCGCCAGCGCCGGTTTGGCCGCTCCGGCAGAGGTGAAACTGATGTTGAGCACCTGACTGAAGGCGAAGCCGAAACCGATGAAGGAACCGAAGGTGCCGATGTAGAGGATGCAGATCAGCCAGGTGTCGCGGTACTTGAGGCAGTCGATCATGGCGCGACCGCTCGAGGTCTGGTGATCCAGGTTGTCCATGTAGAGCATGGCGCCGACGCCTGCGACGGCGAGGGCCACGAGGTAGATCGCGCAGACGATCTCGGGCTGATCCGAGGCGAGCCAGATGACGGCGAGGCCGATCAGCTGGATCACCGGCACGCCGATGTTGCCGCCGCCGGCGTTGAGCCCCAGTGCCCACCCCTTGAGGCGCTGAGGATAGAACGCGTTGATGTTGGTCATCGACGACGCGAAGTTGCCGCCGCCGAAGCCGGTGAGGGCGGCGACGCCGAGGAACCAGCCGAAGCCGAACTCGCCCGGATTCATCATCAACATCATGGTCAGTGCGGTCGGGACGAGCAGGACGATCGCACTGAAGATGGCCCAGTTGCGCCCACCGAATCGTGCGGTGGCCTGGGTGTAAGGAATACGTAGACACGAGCCGACGAACGTCGCGGTCGCGGCGATGATGAACTTCTGATCGAGACTGATCCCGTACTCGGGGCCCATGAACAGTGCCATCACGGAGAACAGGGACCAGACGGAGAAGCCGACGTGCTCGCAGATCACCGACCAGACCAGATTGCGCTTGGCGATCTCGGCGTTCCCTGCGTCCCAGGCCTTCTGGTCCTCGGGATCCCATTCGGTGATCGTGTGATCGCGCGTCATCGCTTGCCGCACAAAGGCGGGCAGTACAGGCATGAGCAGTCCCATCGAGTCGTCGTGATGAATTACCGACGACGCTGTCGGTGATGGGAACAAAGTTAGGGAGCCCGTGTTGCCGGGATTTTCCCTGGCGTGACCGATCGGTCACGATGTGCTCACATTGCGCGGCAGAGACTGTGAGAAGGAGTCAGCGGATACTGACCTGCGATTACAGCATCAAACGGACAAGATCGACGACCCGCTGCAGGCCGGGTAGGGCGCCCGCGGTGGCCCTCGGATGTAACGCGTGCACCGCCAGCCGAAACATGACGGCACGCAGCATCATCTGCGGCCACTCCGGCTGATCTGCCCAGCGTCGCACGAGGTCGTCGTCGGCGCCACCCCACGCCAGCGAATCGACCACCACGACCGCGGCCGCCCAGGACGCGGGCCTCCAGTACGGCACGATGTCGGTGATCCCGGGCGCGGCGGCACCCGCGAAGAGCACCGTGCCGAACAGGTCACCGTGCACCACCTGAGAATCCAGGGACACCGTCTTCCGAAGTGTGGCAAGGGTTCTCAACATCTGCACGCTGTCTTGACCGTCCGGCGAGGTCGGTTCGCCCATGCCGGCTGCACGCGCGGTCCGCATCGGGACATCCTCCCACGCCGCACGGTCCGCGGCGGTGAACACATCGACGTCGGTATGCGGTGGCGCCGGGGACTGCAGCAGAAATCTCGGACGGTCCAGCCCTGAGGTGGCCGCGTGCAAGCGATCCGCGACGAGTACGACCTCGTCGTGCCGAGGTTCGGGCGCACCCGCGATATAGGTGTCGGCCCGCCACCCCGACACCACGTAGCGACCATCCGTGGCACGGAATGGACGTGCGATCCGCAAGCCCTCCACATAGAGCGATTCGCGCACACTCGCAGACCACGCGGCCCGTGCGTGATCGGGCACCAGCGACAACACGACCTCACCGACCCGCCAGCCACCGATCCAGGACTCACCCATGGGAATCGGCGGGTGTGCGGTCAACCCGAACGTGTTCAACACATGTTCGGGCGGCTCGACGGTCTTCACATCTGCAGAGATTACCGAGCGAACCGGGCAGAACTCCGCAACGACGCGACTCTGAGCAGGGCAGAGACACGATTGGTTGCTGTTTGCGTCGGTTTCCGACTCAAACAGCAACCAATCGAACAGCGATCAGTAGACCGGGAGCGTCTTGTCCACCTGGTTGGCCCACGCGGTGACACCACCCTGTAGGTGGGTCGCATCGGCGAATCCGGCACGTTTGAGGGCCGCCAACACCTCGGCGGAGCGGATGCCGGTCTTGCAGTAGAGGACTGTCGGCCGGTCCTGGGGAACCTTGGCCAACCCGGCCCCGGACAGGATCTCGTCCTTGGGGATCAGGGTCGCACCGTCGATGTGCACGATCTCCCATTCGACCGGTTCACGCACATCAATGAGGGCCAGGTTGTCGCCGGCGTCGATCTTCTCCTTCAGCTCGGCGGCGGTCAGGGTCGAATCCGCTGCGGCATCGGCCGCCTCGGTCGACACCACGCCACAGAAATCGTCGTAGTCGATCAGTTCGGTGATCTTCTCGCCGGCCGGGTCCTTGCGGATCTTGATGGTGCGATAGGTCATGTCCAGGGCGTCGTAAACCATCAGACGGCCGAGCAGGGGCTCGCCGATTCCGCAGATCAGTTTGATCGCCTCGGTACCCATGATCGATCCGATCGATGCGCACAGGATGCCCAGCACCCCGCCCTCAGCGCAGGACGGCACCATTCCGGGTGGCGGCGCCTGGGGATAGAGGTCGCGGTAGTTGATGCCGCGACCGTCCGGCGCGTCCTCCCAGAAGACCGACGTCTGGCCCTCGAACCGGTAGATCGAACCCCAGACGTAGGGCTTGTGAGCGAGGACGGCGGCGTCGTTAACCAGGTAACGCGTCGCAAAGTTGTCCGTGCCGTCGAGGATCAGGTCGTACTGCGAGAACAGCTCGACCGCCCCCTCGGGCTCCAGCCGTCCGTCGTGGATGTTGACGGTGACATACGGGTTGATCTCGCTGATCGAGTCGCGGGCGCTCTCGGCTTTCGGACGGCCCACGTCGGACTGGCCGTGGATGACCTGACGCTGCAGATTCGACTCGTCGACGACGTCGAACTCCACGATGCCGATGGTGCCGACTCCGGCCGCGGCCAGGTACAGCAGTGTCGGCGAGCCAAGGCCGCCGGCCCCGATCACCAGCACCTTGGCGTTCTTCAGCCTCCTCTGACCGTCCATCCCCACGTCAGGGATGATCAGATGGCGGCTGTAACGGGCCACCTCTTCGTTGGACAGTTCCGCTGCGGGTTCCACCAGCGGTGGCAAGGACGACACGGGCGCCTCCAGTACGTGACTCGATGTGCGATCTCTATCTGTGATCTCTATTCGTCAACGGTCACGACCGCGCTGTCATTCCGGACGCGGTCCGAGCGCGTCAATTCTTGGGGAACGGCCAGGGGTTCGGCGTGCAGACGTAGCTGCGATTGGCGCGCATGTCGGGGTCGAGCGCCATGATCTCGGCGTTGGCCACACCGAACGACTGCTGCATCATGACCGGGGCCAGCGCACCGTTCTCCTTGCAGGGTTCGTGGGCCTCGTAGCCGATCCCATGGCCGGTCTCGTGGTTGACCAGGTATTGGCGGTACGCCAGGTCGTCACCCTGATACGACAGCGCGCCACGCACCCAGCGGGCTTCGTTGAGCGTCACCCGCTTCTCCGGGGGATAGAAACACGACGTCTCGAGTTGGATCTGGTAGCCGCAGAGTTCGCGGGTCGTGCCCGGCGACGTCAGCGTGATCCGCAGATCGGGATCGCCCGACGACACCCGCCGGAACGCGACCTTCCCGTCGCCGATCCAGCTCCGCGGATTGGCCAGGGTGGAATCCACCATCTTGGCGAACGACGTGTCGCCCCCGAAGTCCTGTCCGTTCAAGCCGTTCTCGACCTCGACGGCGTAGGTGTAGACCTGAGGGCCGGTCCCCACCTGCTTCCCACCCCCGCGGACGACGTGGTAGGTCTCCTTGCCCTTCTGCGTGTAGGGACCGCCGTCGGGCAGCGTGCCCGCGGGCAACGAAGCGGCTTGGATCGAGCCGGTGGGCGCGCCGATCGGCTTGGTCTCCTTGCTGACATCGGTGTTGCGTGACGCCGAGTCGGGATTCACATCGGCAGCCGGGACGAACGCGGCGTCGTTTCCGCTGCGGACGGTCACCACGATCAGCACGACGGTCAACACGATCAGCACGGGGATCGCGTAGGCCCGCCAGCCATAGGTGGCTACGAACCGACCGAGCGCGCTCTGCTTCTTGCGTTCCGGCTGCGCCTCCCGATCGACGCGGATGCGGCCGCTGTCGTCGGTCGGATCCCACCGCGCACGTAGCGGCTGATCTGGCCGGGGACGCGTTCTGGCACCCGGCGGGGGCACGGTCGTGTCCGCCGACGGTCCGGTGTCCATGCGGGTCCGCCGGGGCCCCACATCACGTGCGCGGACCTGCTCACCGCCTGCGACCCCCGCCGCCCCTGGGCCCATCGAACCGGCGCCGGGATCGCCGGAGTTCGGCCCGCCTCCTGGGTGACTCACAGGCTCAACCTTCTCACAGGTCAGCGATGATCAGCGGGACCAAGTCACAACGCGTGCTGTGCGGCTGAGATCACGCCGGACACCGGCGAGTACGCTCAACCCATGTCGACCGCCACAAATTCATCGCACGGCGCAGGGCGTAGCACGCGCCTTCCGCGCAGTGCTCGTCGCATGCAGCTCCTGGATGCTGCCAGCGAGATCTTTGTGGAGCGTGGCTACCATTCGGCGGGCATGGACGAGATCGCCGTGCATGCCGGGGTCAGCAAACCGGTGCTCTATCAGCACTTCCCGTCCAAGCTCGACCTCTACATCGCCGTCGTCGACTCGCATGCGGAGAAGCTGGTCAGCGACGTGAACCGGGCACTGCTGACGACCACGGACAACAAACAACGTGTGCGTGCCGCCGTGGAGGCGTTCTTCGACTTCATCGATCAGGACAACTCCGGGTATCGCCTGATCTTCTCCTCGGATGCCAAGGATCCGGCAGTCATCCGCCGCGTGGAGGGCGCGACCGAGGCCTGCGTCGACGCCGTCTACGGCCTCGTGATGCACGACTCGGGCCTGGACCCCTACCGCTCACGCATGCTGGCCGCGGGACTCGTCGGCGCGAGTCAGGTCAACGCCCGCTACTGGCTCGAGGCCAAGCGCCCGGTCGACAAGCGCGCCGCGGTGGACACGACCGTCGCACTGCTCTGGGGCGGCCTGTCGCATGTGCCCCTACAGGGCTCGTCGGGCGAGCACTACGCCGACACCGACGCCGCTTCCACAGACAGCTGAGACATCCGCTCAGCGGACCACCGTCCCGCGGGATGAGCACCCGAGCTCTGCGGTGATTCACCCGATCCCTGAGGAGGCCCGGAGCGCTAGCGAAGGGCCGTCACGAAGGGCCGCCCTTCGTCACGCATCGCTCGTACCTCGCGAGGCTCCTCAGGGACCGAATGGTCACGCATCGCGCCCGCTCCCTGGAATGATTTACCCGATCCCTGAGGAGGCCCGGAGCGCTAGCGGAGGACCGTCACGAAGGGCCGCCCTTCGTGACGCATCGCGCGTCCCTCGCGAGGCTCCTCAGGGACCGGGTTGGTGACGCATCGCTCGTCCCTCGCGAGGCTCCTCAGGGGCCGAATGGTCACGCATCGCGCGTCGCTCGCGAGGCTGATTCACCCGATCCCTGAGGAGGCCCGGAGCGCTAGCGAAGGGCCGTCACGAAGGGGCGCCCTTCGTGACGCATCGCTCGTCCCTCGCGAGGCTCCTCAGGGACCGGGTGGTCACGCATCGCTCGTCCCTCGCGAGGCTCCTCAGGGACCGGGTGGTCACGCATCGCTCGTACCTCGTGAGGCTCCTCAGGGACCGAAAGGTCACGCATCACTCGTCCGTCGCACGGCTCCTCGGCGACAGAGGTGGAGACGCCCCAAGCTCACTCCCAGCGGAGCCGCCTCAGGAGGGGCCGAAGCCGACCCGGCGGTTCTCCGTACTCCCGACCTCCACGTAAGCGATCTTCGAGACCGGCACCAGGAAACGCGCGCCCTTGTCGTCGACCAGCGACAGCAGCTGCTCCTTGCCGGACAGCGCCGCCTCGACCTCCGTATACGCCTTGTCACCGGTGAGTGCGGTGTGGATGGACAGCTCACGAGGACTGTCGGTGATACCGATCTTCACTTCAACGGCCATGGCCACCCTTCTCTCAATCTGACGGTGCCGCCGAGGACCGACCCCGAAGGCGTCGACACGACACAATTGGTGTGCCGACCCAGGCTAGTTCAGGCCGCGAGCCCGATGACACCGGCTCCGCTCACAGCGCAACGACCGCTAGTCCAGGCCGAGATCACGCATCCGTTTGCCGTGTTCCTCGGTGATCGCGTCGAAGAAGGTGGCGATCCCCTGCAGTGCCGCCGAGCCGGCGAACAACAGGTCGGTGACCTCTTCCTCGGCCGCCAACACCCACTGCGCGTGGGTGACCGCCTCGCCCAGGAGACGGCGACCCCACAGCTTGAGCGGAGAGGCCAGAGCCGGGTCCGCCGCGACCGCCGCCGCGACCTGATCACGAGCGAATCGCGAGTTCGACGTCTCGGCCATCACCTCGCGGACCACCGACTGCGCATCGGCGGGCAGGCCGCCGGCGACCTCGCTGTAGAAGTCCGCGGCGAGGCCATCGGCCAGATAAGCCTTCACCAGCACCTCGTACCAGGTCTTGGGCGTCGTGACCTGGTGGTATTGGTCGAACACCTTCCGGTACCGCTCGACCGCCTCGGTCGGGTCGATCCCGCGTGCGGACACCTGGGCGGCGAGAGCATCGAAATGGTGGATCTCCGACGCCGCCATGCGCGCGATCGCGATCCTGCTCTGCACGTCCGGCGCCATGCGCGACTCGTCGATCAGCCGGTAGAACGCGGCGTATTCACCGGCCAGCAAGACAGCGAACAGCTTGGCGATCGCACTGTCCCCAGCGCCCGAGCCGGGGGCTGCTGCGGGATCGGGAGTTACTCCGGACGGGGGCGGCGCAGTCGACATGGTGGAGATGGTAGGCGGGGCCGAAGCGTTCACCAAGTACACTTGACAACGGTGCACTGACGCGATCATGACGATCAGGTGGCGAGGCGACCGGCCGAACGGCCCGCCGACCGACCCGGATCACGCGCGGGCACCGGACAATGTGCGCGCACTTTGAGCGCCGGGCGACGCAGCCCGGCCGGCCACCACACAGTCACCGACCACGGTTTGCCCGGTCCGAAGCGGACCTTTCTCAGCCGCAGACCGTCGAATCAACTGTGGTGCCTTTCGTGCGTGCGGGAAATGCAGAAAGGCATACAACCTCACATGAGCGATTCCATCGCGACACAGACAACCAGTCCCGCCGCGCCGACCGACAGCGGGAACGACGAGGTGAAGACCACCGTCGTCGACGAGACACACTCCTCCCCCACGTTCGCCGAGCTCGGCGTCGACGACCGGATCGTCGCGGCCCTGGCAGAGGACGGCAAGACCCACACCTTCGCGATCCAGGAACTGACCCTGCCACTCGCGCTGAGCGGCGACGATCTCATCGGTCAGGCCCGCACCGGCATGGGCAAGACCTTCGGTTTCGGTGTTCCCCTGCTCCATCGACTCGCACACGCCGAGTCCTCCGGGCTGCGGGCACTGGACAACACCCCACGTGCCCTGGTGATCGTGCCGACCCGCGAGCTGTGCCTGCAGGTCACCGGTGACCTGGAGGTCGCCGCACCCAAGCTCGAGGTCACCCTGGCCAACGGCACCACCCGCCCCCTCAAGATCACCTCGATCTACGGTGGGCGTCCCTACGAATCGCAGATCGCCGACCTGAAGTCGGGTGTCGACGTCGTCGTCGGAACCCCCGGCCGCCTCCTCGACCTGGCCCAGCAGGGTCACCTGATCCTCGGCAAGGTCTCGATCCTCGTGCTCGACGAGGCCGACGAGATGCTCGACCTCGGGTTCCTGCCCGACATCGAGCGGATCATGTCCGCGCTCCCGACGCCCCGGCAAACGATGCTCTTCTCGGCGACGATGCCCGGCCCGATCGTGACCCTGGCCCGGACGTTCCTGCACCGCCCGACGCACATCCGCGCCGAGCATGCCAACGATTCGGCGATCCACGAGCGCACCACCCAGTACATCTATCGCGCCCATGCGCTGGACAAGGCCGAGCTGGTGGCTCGGGTTCTGCAGGCTGAAGGCCGCGGTGCCACAATGATTTTCACCAGAACCAAGCGAACTGCCCAGAAGGTCGCCGACGACCTCGCAGAGCGCGGCTTCTCGGTGGGCGCCGTCCACGGCGACCTCGGTCAGGTGGCCCGGGAGAAGGCCCTCAAACGTTTCCGGACGGGCGACATCGACGTCCTCGTCGCCACCGATGTCGCCGCCCGTGGCATCGACATCGACGATGTCACCCACGTCGTCAACTACCAGTGCCCCGAGGACGACAAGACCTACGTGCACCGCATCGGTCGCACCGGCCGCGCCGGCCGCACCGGCATCGCGATCACCCTCGTCGACTGGGATGAGATGCATCGCTGGGAACTGATCAACAACGCCCTCGGTCTCGACAAGGCCGCGCCGGTCGAGACCTACTCGACGTCGGAGCACCTGCGCGAAGAACTCGGCATCCCCGAGTCGGCCACGGGCCGGATCGTCGCCCCGAAGCGCACCTCCGACGCCGACGGCAAGAGGGCCGAGCGTTCTCCGCGCTCGGACCGCCCGAAGTCCAACCGGACGCGTCGACGCACCCGCGGCGGCAAGTCCGAGACGAGCGGCGAGGCCGCAGCACCCGCGGCAGCACAGTCCGAGAACCCCGGGTCCGGCAACGGCCCGTCCACCGACCAGTCGGACAGCGACAAGCCCCGTCGTCGGCGCCGTCGCCGCGGAGGGGCCAAGCGCAGCCCGTCGTCCACCGAGACACAGACCGAGAAGGCCACGTCCGCCGCGTCCGCCGAGTGATACTCAGTAGCGTGATCAGATTCCGCTGCACGATCGGACCCCAGTCGGCATCGGCGGTGATCCGCGACCGGAGAGCTCGTGGCCCGTATCCGACCTGAGCGGCGGACACCCGTCGATCTCGCGGTATCCGCCGCGATCGTGGTGATCCTGCTCGTCGCGGGGCTGGTGGTCTGGCTGTACAGCCCGGTTCGGCACACCGATAGCACCCAGGCGGCCGCGCCGGTTACCGAGGTGCAGCCGTCGTCGGCCGTGCCTGACCGACTCACGCCGATCTGGCGCGCGTCGTCTGCCCGCACCCACAGCCCGGCGGTCACCCGCTCGTTGGTCGTGACAGCCGACGGCGGCGAGGTGGTCGGCCGCGACCCGGCGACCGGCGACGAACGCTGGCACTATCGGCGCGATCTGGATCTCTGCGCGGTGCTCGCCGCATGGCCGTCGAGCAGCAACGAGGTCCTCGCTGCCTACCGCAACTCGCGCGGGTGTGGCGAGGTGACCGCTCTCGACGGATCGTCGGGACGTCGCGCCGGCGCGCGCAGCAGCGACGCCGACGATCACGTCCGCCTGACGTCGGATTCGGGTTACGTTGTCTCCCAAGGACCTACCCGCCTGGAGACCTGGGGATCCAATCTCGTCCGCGGCATCGAATACGGCCGGGTCGACGCGCCGGTCAAACCCGGCGTGCAGCCGGGACGAAAGGATTGCCACCTCTTCTCGTCGGCCACCGGCGGAAGTAGGGTCGCAGTCATCGAACACTGCGGCAGTGAACCGGGCTACCGTCTGACCGTCCTCGGGGCCGTGCTCGACAAGGACGAGGAGGTCCAGCAGTACGGGTCGTCGATCATCACCGACGGCACATCCGGACCGCCGCCGGTGGTCATCGGGATCACCAGTTCGGCGATCGCTGTCTACGACGGCGGCGGCGATCCCCCCATTCCGGCCCAGAACAGCCCCACCCCGCGCGGGACGGATACGGCCACGATCCGGCAGTTCAACACGGACGGCGTGGCCATGGCCACCAACACCGTCAACGGCCCCGAGGCCCCGCCCGCAGAGGTCGTCGCGGTCACCGGCGGCGGACTGACCAGCTTCTACACTGGCAACGCGACCGTCGTGCTCGACTCCGCCGACCTGCGGCCGATGTATCAGGTGCCCGGGGCAATCGGAACGGGCGACGTCATGGCAGGCCAGTTGCTACTGCCGACGCCGACCGGGATCAGCGTGCGAGATGCTGCCACCGGGCGGGAGTTCCGCACGATCCCAGTCCTCCGAGACGGCCGACACGACGAACCGGTCAGCCTGCGGGTGCTCGGCTCCACCGTTCTGGAACAGTGGGGTGCGACCGTGCAGGCCTACGGGCCGGCGTGACCGCTGACGCCGGCACATCCGGCGATGTTCAGGCCGTTTCGAACGTCTGCACCGGTTTGCCCGCCTCCCAGTGCTTCCACATGTTCTCGGCGAGTCCTCGGTAAGCGTTCGCGCCCTTGTTCTTTCGGCCGCGCATCACCGACGTACCCGACGCCGACGCCTCCGCGAACCGGACCGTGCGCGGAATGGGCGGATCGAGGACCGGAAGCTCGTATCGATCCGACACATCGGCCAGCACGTCACGGCTGTGGGTGGTTCTGGCGTCGTACAGGGTTGCCACCGCACCGAGAGTCTTCAGGCCGGGGTTGGTGATCTGCTGGATCTCTTTGACGGTCCGCAGCAGTTGGCCCACACCCCGATGGGCCAGGGTTTCGCATTGCAGCGGCACGATCACCTCGTCGGCGGCGGTCAGGCCGTTGAGGGTGAGCACGCCCAGCGACGGCGGGCAGTCGATCAGGATGACGTCGTAATCCTGCGCGACCTCGGCGAGTGCGCGTTTGAGCGCGTACTCACGTCCCGGGCGCATCAGCAGCAACGCCTCCGCACCGGCCAGATCGATCGTGGCGGGCAGCAGGGTCATGTTGTCCTCGGTGTCCAGTAGGACGTCCGCGATCTCCTCGTCGCCGAGCAGCACGTCGTGCACCGACACCTGGAGCTGATCGGGGTCATGTCCGAGCGAAAAGGTAAGACAGCCTTGTGGATCGAGGTCGACGACCAGAACCGAGACGTCGAGATCGGCCAGGGCGGCGCCGAGCGACGCAACAGTCGTGGTCTTGGCGACGCCACCTTTTTGATTCGCGACGGCCAGCATCCGGGTCATGGCATCAACTGTACGGCCGATGGGCGCAGCCGTCGTGCTTACCCGCGCCGCGACACGGAAGTGGACCCGAGATCGGATCCGCGGCCCTCAGCGCCGTCGTGACCTGCGCTCTCCGGCAGGCGGGTCATCAGAGGCGTACTCGCCCACCAACCAGCTGGTCGAGGCCGGACTGAAGATCAGCACCAGGACCGCGATGGCCGCGATGGCCAGGGGTATGCCGAACCACGGTTGGTGGCTGTCGGTGAGCAGTGCGTAGGCGACGGGCAACAGCAGAATCTCTGCGACCACGGCGATCGCGCGTCCCCACCGGCGTCCGACGAGCAGCGCGGTTCCACCCACGAGGACTCCCGCACCGATGATCCCGAACCATGCCGCCGTGCCGTACCCGCTGATGAACGCCTCTCGGTGACCGGCCGCCTCCCGGATGGCCAGGACCACGGCGACGGTCACCGCGATGGCGCCCTCCAGCGCGGTGACCGCTCCGGCCAGCCGAATCGTCGTCGGTACCCGCTCGACGGTGCCGTCGTCCCGCTTCTCGCTCACGAGTTCCAGCCTATGGGTGGGCGAGCCGTCTGCGCCGCTCACCCCCGGCCGCGGGCAGGCGGATGCACGTCACACCGCGCGACCCCATATCGTGGGGTCTCGTGCGCGTCATGCTCATCGTCAATCCGTTCGCCACCGCGACCACACCGGCCGGTCGCGACGCGCTCGCGCACACCCTCGGTTCGCGCTTCACGCTCGATGTCGAACACACCACCCACCGAGGACACGCCGGCGAACTAGCGCAACGCGCCGTCGCCGAAGGTGTCGACGTGGTTCTCGTACATGGCGGCGACGGGTCGGTCAACGAGGCGGTGAACGGACTCCTGGGCGCACCGGCGGCGCCGGTCGAGCCCGGGCGCCGACTGCCGGGCCTGGGCGTGATCCCGGGCGGCAGCGCCAACGTCTTCGCCCGCACACTCGGGATCCTGGCCGACCCACTCGCCGCGACGGGTCAGATCATCGAACTCCTCGAGACCGGACATTGCCGCCGCATCGGCCTCGGCCACACCCAGGACCGATGGTTCCTCTTCAACACCGGGATGGGGATGGACGCCGTCGTGGTGCACGCGATGGAAGACAAGCGGCACGCCGGCAAACCGGCCACACCCGCGCGGTACTTCCGGACCACCGTCGCCTCGTTCCTCCGGAATGCGACGAGCGGTGCGTCCTTCACCGTCGAGGTCCCCGATCGCGAACCCATCGAGGGCGTGAAGTTCGGCTTCGTCAGCAACACCAGCCCGTGGACCTACTTCGGCGATTACGAGATCCGCACGAACCCGACCACCGGGTTCGACACCCGCCTCGGCCTGTTCGCCGCGACGTCGACCGCTGTGTCCCGCAACATTCCGCTGGCTGCACGCCTGCTCACTCATCGCGACCCCAAGGGACGCCACGTCTACCGCGACGACGACGTCGAATGGGTGCGGTTCCGCACCGACGAGCCGATCGACGTGCAGATGGACGGCGACTACATCGGCGCCCATCAGCTGATCGAGTTCGGCTATCGCGCGGACGCCCTCGCGGTGGTCGCACCCGGCAGCACGCGCCACAACATCACGCCCAGAACTGCGTAAGGCAGCGCGGCAACGGCGAACAGCGCGGTCGGTGGCAGCCACGCAGACCCGACGGCCCAGGCGCCGAACGCAGCCACGGCGACAACCTCCTCGCCCACCCCGACCACCGACGTGATCGTCGCCCGCACGCCCGACGGCACGCGGTCCTGCAGCATCGCATCGGCCATCACCAGAGACCACCCGAAGACTCCGAAGGCGAAGGCCACCAGGATGATTCCGGCCGGATGACCTGACGCCGCACCGATCCCCAGCGCGACGGCGCCGAGAACCAGCCACGGCGCCAGCCGACGCGGGCGGAAATCTCCCACATCGGTGCGTTCGGCGGCGTAGCCACCGGCGATGTCACCGCAGGCCACCACGACCATCAGGACGGCGACACCCGAGGTCGGACCGCTCCACATCTCGTCGGCGAGCAGTGGCAGGTACTCGTCGAGGGCGCCGACCCAGGTCAGGGCGATCACGAGCAGGAGGACGCGGCGGAGGATGCGGTCGGCACGAAACCGGCCGAACACCGCCGCGATCACCCCGCGACCGGAGGTGGGGTCGGTCACCACACGCCCGTCCGACCGCCGCTGCTCGGTGTCAACGGGGTGTTCGGTCCCATCCGGGCGTACGACATCGGCGCCGTTGTGTCGTGGCGCGCGGACACGCTGCGGAGCGTGCTCCTCCGCCAGCATCGCCGATGCCGCCGCACACACCACGCACGATCCGACGCTCGCCGCGCCCGCCGCCTGGTATCCGCCCCAGGCGGTCAGCGGCACCGCTGCCACGGTGCCGACAAGGACTCCGCACGCGCCCATGGCCCGGACCCGACCGGCGAGCGCCGCATACCGCTGCGCCTGTCCGCGGGCGGCGAGGGTGTCATAGAGGAGCGCCTGCAGTGTGCCCGAACGCAACGCCGACCCTGCCGACCAGAGCACGAACCCGGCGGCGAACGCCGCGTACGACGGCCACCATGTCCACAGGGCGAATCCGGCGGCCGTCAACAGCGGGCCGATCACCAGCAACCGACGACGCGGCACCCGGTCGGCCACGATCCCCGTGGGGATCTCGAACAGAAATGAGCAGATCGACCAGATGATGAACAGTGACGAGATGGAAGCTGCAGAGAGTCCGGCCCCGGTGACGTCGGGGTCGGCGAACATCACCGCGTAGAGCGGATAGAGCGGGATGGCGTCCTCGGCCAGGGCCGCGATCGACGCCGGCGTCGTCAGCCGGGACGCCCTCGGCGCCCGCGAATGTGATGAGGATCAACATCGTCGTCGTGGCATGCCTCACAGAGTACCGACGGTGAAGCGAATACCACCAGGGTTTTTCTTCGACGACCTGCGGAAATCTCTGCAAACTCGTAACAAGAACGAGTAGAGTAGTACATCGGTGCGTAACGGTGTGCAGCCACCCCCTCCCAAGGATGGTCACGGAACAGTGATATTGCACACGTGTTAACGGAACACCATTGACTTCGCCTGGATTCGTGAAAGTATTCACAAGCAACAGTGCGGAAACATTCGGTGTGTCCGCGTGAACTAGCGGTTACAGCCACAACAAACCAGACATTGGGAGTTGTCGAGTGGTGCTTGAAAGCACCTGAAGGAGAAGGAATGGACTGGCGTCACAATGCAATCTGTCGCGACGAAGACCCGGAACTGTTCTTCCCGGTAGGGACCAGTGGGCCGGCCATCGCGCAGATCGCTGATGCGAAGCTCGTCTGCGCACGGTGCCCCGTCACGGCCGAATGCCTTTCGTGGGCCCTGGAGTCCGGACAGGACGCGGGCGTATGGGGCGGGATGAGCGAAGACGAACGGCGCGCGCTCAAGCGTCGCACCGCACGTACACGGACGCGGAGCAGCGTCTAGGGGGCCACAGAGCCGAAACCGCAACAGCGGTCACGAAGAGACCCGGCCCCGGCCGGGTCTCTTCGTCTGTACGGAGTTCATGTGCCGGGCGATCCCCGTACATACCCAAACGGCCAGCGACCGAACGGATTCGAACATCTCGTCAGTGTCCGGGATCACCGGAGTCCGATGACGACACCGACTTCGGTGCCACGCCCGGACGGACTCGGACCCATCGTGAGCGTCCCACCGAGTTCGATCGACACCATCGTCTGCACAATCTGTAGACCGAGTCGATCAGACGAGGCGACGTCGAATCCCTCCGGTAAACCAGAACCGTTGTCACGCACGGCTATCCGGAGCTCACGGACATCTCGATCAGCGAGGATCTCGATCTCGCTGTCGGCGCTCGGCGCACCGAACCCATGCTCGATGGCGTTCTGGATCAACTCGGTGAGCACCATCACGAGAGGCATCGCCATCTCCGCGGAGAGGACGCCCAGCCGATCGGTATGGGTGACCCGCACCCGGGTGTCGCCGGAAGCGACGTCGACCAGGATCGGCACGAGCCGGTCGACGACCTCGTCAAGGTCCACCTCCTCGTCGACGCTGCCGGAGAGCAACTCGTGTACCAGGGCGATGGATGCGACGCGGCTCACGGCCTCGGTCAGCGCGCCCCGCGCCTCGGGATTGGTGGTACGCCTGGCCTGCAAGCGCAGCAGCGCCGACACCGACTGCAGGTTGTTCTTGACGCGATGATGGATCTCCCGGATCGTGGCGTCCTTGCTGATCAGTGCGAGGTCCCGCCGCTTCACCTCGGTGACGTCACGAATCAGGACAACGGCACCCGTGGTCCGGCCGCGTGGACGCAGCGGCACCGCGCGGATCAGCACCGTTGCGCGCCGCGCATCGGCTTCCATCCGCATCCCCACATCCCGGTACGGCCCGGCCGGCGGCGGGGTGGCGCCTGCGGCCGCGTCGATCATCGTCGCGACATCCTCGGACTCGAACGGATCGGTCAGCAGCGACGAGGTCACATCGGACAGCCGAGTATGCGTCAGTTCGGTCGCCCAACCCATCCGATGGAACGCGGACAACGCATTCGGGCTGGCATAGACCACCATGCCGTGCTCGTCGACCCGAACGAAACCGTCACCGGCGCGTGGCGTCGACAGCCCCCGCGGATTGCCCTCCTGATGCGGGAACGTACCGTCGGCGACCATCTGACACAGGTCGTTCGCCGAGTCCTGGTAGGCCAACTCCAGCGGCGACGGTAGACGCGGATGGGTCAGATCGACGGCCCGGGTGAGGACCGCGATCGCGCGGTCCGTGCCGGTGAACCCGACCGGCACCGCCTCCCGCCGGATCGCCACCGCGCCGAGCCACTCCGGGTCCTCATCACGCAGGACCCGATCAGCGACGAACGCGCGCTCGAGCTGAGGGTTGACGGTCCCGTCGGCGACCGACCCGACCTCGTCACGCGGGAACACCGTCGATGCAGTGTTCGGTCGGCATTGCGCCACCGTGACCATGTCGCCGTTCTCGGTCTGCACCGACATCAGGAAGTCGGCGAACGACAGATCCGCCAGCAACTGCCACTCGGCGACGAGCCGCTGCAGATGCGCGGCGGCCGCATCGGAGAGCTGAGTGTGTTCGGCGAGGAGGTCGGCCAGCGTCGACATGTGCGAACGCGCTCAGCCAGCGAGCCGGGAGGGCGGCAGTGTGTCCACCGACGCCCGACTACTGGTACACGGCGATGACGTCGCCGGCCTGGATGACATCGCCCACCTTGACCTTGACGTCGGCAAGCGTGCCGGGCTCCTCCGCCAGGACCGGGATCTCCATCTTCATCGACTCGAGCAGGAACAGGGTGTCACCGACGTCGACCTGCTGCCCGGCGCTCGCCCGCACCTCGAGAACACTAGCCACGATCTCCGCCACGACGTCTTCAGCCATGGACATAAACTAGCTCACTTCCCGCCTGGTCACGACGAGGTCGATGGGCGATTGGGAACCGAAGCCACCAGCATGGGACAATCGAGGACGCAATCAGCACGAAGGAGATCCGTCATGGGTAAGCGCGGTCGCAAGAAGCGCGCTCGTAAGAAGAACGCTGCCAACCACGGCAAGCGTCCCAACTCCTGATCTCAGGGGTCGCGAGCACTACTGCGGGGTTTGGACTCGGCGCCTTTCGCGTCGGAGGCTCGGCGCTTGTCGCGTCGAGAGAACCCCAGAATTCACCGACAGCACCCACCGTTGGTCGCGGACCTCATCGGTCCGAGCCGGGGTGGGTGCTGTCGGTGAATTCTGGGGTTCTCTCGACCTCCGTGCTGGGCACGATGGTGAGGTTCGTGCGGTTGCTCTCCGTGCTGGGCACGATGGCGAGGTTCGTGCGGTTGCTCTCCGTGCTGGGCACGGTGGTGAGGTTGGTGCGGTGGTGACCGTGTTGGCTACGCTTGGCCGGTCTCGCGGACGATGACGGTTTTGCGAATCTCCACCCGCAGCCGCTCACGGAGGCCCTCGGGGGCGTGATCGTTGCCGCATTTGCGATTGATCAGGGTCTTGAGCTGCCGTTCGATGCCGTAGTGGGCGAAGCACGACGGGCAACTGTCGAGGTGCGACTGCAGTCGCGACCGCGCACCCGAGTCGCACTCGTTGTCGAGGAGCAGCCAGACGTCGGCGAGAACCGCGGAACAGTCCAGCTGCAGGAACTCGGGATCGGCGTCGGCGTCCATTCGGGGCTCCTCGGAACCATGTGTGCTGCTCATCGTGCCACCTCGCTCTCCGAGGTGCGAGCGGCCCGGTTGAAACCGCGCTCACGGGCGACGTCGGCGAGCAGTTCACGCAGTTGACGACGACCGCGGTGCAGACGGGACATGACGGTGCCGATGGGGGTATCCATGATCTCGGCGATCTCCTTGTACGGCAGCCCTTCGACGTCGGCGTAGTAGACCGCCATACGGAAGTCCTCGGGCAACTCCTGCAGGGCTGCCTTGATGTCGTCGTCGGGTAGGGCTTCGAGAGCTTCGATCTCAGCCGATCGCAACCCGGTCGACGAGTGTTCGGCGGTCGCTGCCAACTGCCAGTCGGTGATCTCGTCGGTCGGATACTGCGCCGGCTGCCGCTGCTTCTTGCGATAGCCGTTGATATAGGTGTTGGTCAGGATGCGATAGAGCCACGCCTTGAGGTTCGTGCCCTCACGGAACGACTTGAAGGCCGAGAAGGCCTTCACATAGGTCTCCTGCACCAGGTCCTCGGCGTCGGCCGGATTGCGGGTCATCCGCAGAGCGGCGCCGTACATCTGGTCGAGCAACGGCAGCGCATCACGCTCGAAACGCTCGGTGAGCGCCTCGGGTGTCTCGGTCGGATCGGTGCGGCTCGGTGCCTGCGATCCGGCCCCGGACGCGCGCGCCCCGGACTCGTCCGCCTCGTCGGCGGGCGCCTGATCGGTTGACTCGGGTTCGACCACTACGATCCCTTCGGTGACGGCCTTCGCGGAGACGTCGTCCGGCGCCGGGAACACCCAACGGGGCTCGGGCGCCGACGTTCCGCTGTCGGTCAAGCTTACCGATGACGATCCGGGCGCGATGCCCGGCTCGTCTGAGGGCTCGTGTACCGGTGAGGCGGGTACGAGCAAGCCGACGCTACTCATGTGGCTGATCGACCTTCCTTCGGAGTCGAGAACGTGCAGGTTGCGGCAACAAGAAGACGAAGTGTCCAGCTCGTCACCACACTCAACAACAGCCGTGGTGCGACAAATGTTCCACGCGACGATCGGCATCGATCGAGGAGAAGGGAGACAACAATGGCCGCGACTCCCGCGGTGGCCGCACTCGAGCGTGCGCGCATTACGCACACCGTGCATCGATACCCGCACGACAAGAACACCGACGCCTACGGAGCCGAGGCGGTCAGCGCACTCACCGACGCCGTCGGGGCCAGCGCCGAGCAGGTCTTCAAGACGCTGGTGATCGATCTCGCCGGGACACTCGCCGTGGCCGTGGTGCCGGTTCCACGTCGCCTGTCGCTCAAAGCAGCCGCGGCGGCGCTGGCTCACGTGGTGCCCGGTGCGTCGAAGGCCCGGATGGCCGATGAGAAGTCGGTGACCCGATCGACGGGTTATGTGTTCGGCGGGGTCTCGCCGATCGGCCAACGAACCGCTTTGCCCACGGTGGTGGATCGTTCTGCGCTCGACTGGCCGACCGTGTTCTGCAGCGCCGGTCGACGCGGCCTCGAGGTCGCCCTCGCCCCGGGTGACCTGGTCGCCGTCACCGATGCCGTGGTCGCCGACATCGCGGTCTGACGGGCCGGACGGACGGTCTCCGATCACCGCGCCGACCGAGACCACCGTCGGTCCGGCGTGACAGCATGGACACATGTGCGGACGCTATGCGGTGACCACCGACCCGGCGAAACTCGCCGCCGAGATCGACGCCATCAATGAGGTACCGGTGCCGCTCGACCCGACGACGGCGAGTTCGAGCGAGACGGAGGGTACGGAGAAGTCGGAGAGTACGGAGAAGTCGGAGAGTACGGAGAAGTCGGAGAACGGACCCCGCCAACCGGGACCGAACTACAACGTCGCGCCGACGACGACGGTGATGACCGTCGTCAAGCGACACTCCCCCGACGATCCCGACGACGATCCGGCACTGCGGGTCCGGGCGATGCGGTGGGGGCTGGTACCGGTGTGGGCCAAGGACGTGAACAAGGGTCCCCTGCTGTTCAACGCGCGCGCGGAGAGCGCCGCGGAGAAGAGTTCGTTTCGGACCTCGGTGAAGTCCAAACGCTGTCTGGTGCCCATGGACGGCTGGTACGAGTGGCGCAAGGGACCCGTCGACGACAAGGGCAAACCGACCAAGGTGCCGTACTTCATGTCACCGGTGGACGGCACCCGGCTGTTCATGGCGGGATTGTGGTCGGTCTGGCGTCCGAAGGACGCACCCAAGGATGCGGCGCCGCTGTTGAGCTGCACCATCCTCACCACCGACGCGGTCGGCCACCTCCGCGACGTCCATGACCGGATGCCGCTGATCATGCCCTTCGACAACTGGGACGCATGGCTCGATCCGGACCACACCGCGCCGAACGATCTCTTCGCGCCCCCGAGCGAAGCGGTCGCCGAGGCGATCGACATCCGTGAGGTGGCACCGCTGGTCAATCGGGTCGCCAACAACGGTCCGGAGCTGCTCGAACCGGTGTGAGTGCTCAGTCGGTGACCAGGACGGCCGCACCATCGAAGCGCCCGGCCTTCAGATCGATGAGTGCCTCGTCGGCCTCGGCCAGTGGATAGGTGTGGGTCCTCGCGCGAACCCCATGGCGTGCCGCCACCGCGAGAAACTCCCGGCCGTCCGCGCGCGTGTTGGCGGTGACCGAGCGTATCTCCTTCTCGTAGAACAATTCTCGTTCGTAGTTCAGCGTCGGGATGTCGGTGAGATGGATGCCGGCGACCGACAGGATCCCACCGCGGTCGAGTGCTCGCATCGCCACCGGGACCAGATCCCCGACCGGTGCGAAGGTGATCGCGGCGTCCAGCGGCTCGGGCGGGGCGTCATACGCGTCGCCGGCCGAGTCCGCGCCCAGCGTCAACGCCAGCTCGCGGGACGCCGCACCGCGCGTCATCACATGCACCCTCGCGCCCATCGCGATCGCGACCTGCGCGCACAGGTGGGCGCTGCCACCGAAGCCGTACAACCCCAGCCGGTCGGGCACCCGGAAGCCGAACTCGGCCCCGGGATCGGTTCGGCTCGCCCGTTTCAGGGCGCGATACCCGATGATCCCGGCACACAGCAGCGGCGCGGCGGCCACGCTGTCGAGATCCTCCGGTAGCGAGTAGGCGAACGCGGCCGGCACCGTCGTGTACTCTGCGTACCCGCCGTCGTGGTCCCAACCGGTGTACGACGATGCCGGACACAGGTTCTCATCGCCGCGACGGCAGTAAGCACATGTGCCGTCGGTCCGGTGCAGCCAGGCCACACCGACCCGGTCACCGAGCGCGAATCCGTCCGCCTCCGCACCCATCCCGGCGATCTCGCCGACGACCTCGTGCCCCGGCGTCACCTGGTCACGCCGGACCTCGAGGTCCCCTTCGGCCACATGGAGGTCCGTCCGACAGACACCGCAGGCGATCACCCGGACGAGTAGTTCGTCGGCGGCCGGTTCCGGGACGGGCCTCTCCACGAAGGACAACGGCCGGTCCGTGATCGGCCCCGGATTCTGGACCACCCAGGCGTGCATAGGCCAAGGATAGGTCCGATCGGGTCGCCCCGAACCGCCATCAGCGGTAGGTGTAGGCGTCCAAGGGGAACCGGTCCATCTCGCGCAGTGTCGACAGGGTCGAACTCGGCCGGAGCAACGCCGCCTCGCCGTGCTGATTGAAGTAGTAGCTGCGCGATGATGCACAGTTCCCGTTGTAGAAGACCGACGATCCGAGACGTTCGGTGACCGTTGCCAGGAATTCCGCGTTGGCCTGCTCGGTGACCTCGAAGGTCGACCGGCCACTGCGCTCGAGTTCGGCGAAGATCCTTCGGATGTGTTTCATCTGGCCCTCGATCGTCGTGAAGTACGAGAGGCCGCTGTAGGAGTACGGACTGTTCAGCGACAGCAGGTTCGGGAAACCCGGTATCGTGATGCCTTCATAAGCCTGAAAACGATTCTCCCGCCACCATTTCCCCAGATTTCGTCCGTCTCGACCGACGATCTCGAACGCCGGGAAGTTGACATCCCACAGGTTGAAGCCGGTGGCCAGGACCAGGACGTCGACGCCGATCCGGTCACCGGCCTCGGTGACGATCGCATCGGGTTCGATGCGGGCGATCGAACCCGTCTGCAGCGCAACGTGAGGCTGATTGAAGGTGCGGAAGTAACTGTTGGAGAAGGTCGGTCGCTTGCATCCGAAATCATAGGTCGGCGTGAGCGCACGGCGGGTTCCCCGATCTCTGACCTGTAACCGCAGATGCGCCCGCGCAAGCAGCTCGGCCGCGCGGTTGCCGGGCTTCGCCTGTTTGAAATGGAGCACACCGAACACCATCAGCGCCTCGAGGCCCGCGGTGTTGACCAGCCGGGCGAGGCGCTGCGTGAGAGGCACCCGCGCGAACAGATTCTGTACCGCCGCGGGTATCGGGAAGTCGATCTTCGGCACCACCCAGATCGGTGTGCGCTGAAATACCGTCAATTGCTCGGCCTGCGCGGCGATCTCCGGAATCAACTGGACCGCGGTGGCACCGGTCCCGACGATCGCCACCCGCTCGGCGGTGAAGTCGTGACCGTCCTGCCACGCTGTCGTGTGGATGATCGTTCCGGCAAACGAGTCCATCCCGGGAAAGTCGGGAGCGTGCGGCTGCGACAGGAATCCGGTGGCGGTGACCAGGTAGCGGCAGGTACGCGTCGCGCCGTCGGCGGTGGTGACCTGCCAGATCTGCCGGTCATCGTCCCACTGCGCACGCTCGACGGATGTACCGAACTCCATGTGCCGCTTCAGGTCGTACTTGTCGGCCACGTGTTGCGCATACCGTTCGAGTTCGGCACCGGGGGCGAAGAGCCGCGACCAGCGCGGATTGGGTTCGAACGAGTACGAGTACGTCACCGAGGCGATGTCGACCGCGAGGCCGGGATAGTGATTGACATGCCAGGTACCACCGAGATCGCGCTCCCGTTCGAGAATCGCGATCGACTCGATCCCGTGTCGTTTGAACTCGATCGCGGCGCCCATGCCGCCGAAGCCCGCGCCGACGATCACCACCTCGTGATCTGGCCGCACCGTCATCACCCCGCCCGTCATGCCATTTTGATGTTACGCAAGACACACTAACCCAGCGGCGCGCGCGGGACCAGAGTCGATTCCTCGGCGATCTCACACCGTTGCCGACACGGTGTGAGATCCCGGTTACCCGCGGCCAAGACCAATTGCCGCGCCGGTAATTGTCAGGTAACAGCTGCGCCGGACCATCACCACATGGACAAGAACCTTCTCGAGCACAGCCTCTCGCTCGTCGATCTGCCGGACGCCGGACTGACCGTCCGGTTCTACGAGATCCTCTTCGAGCGCTACCCAGAGGTCAGACCGATGTTCAGCCGCGATCAGCGTCAGCAGGCCGCCATGCTGCGGACCGCGGTCATCGCGGTCGTCGATCATCTCGACGAGCCCGAGTGGTTGTCGACGACCCTCGGTTCGCTCGGCCGACGCCACGCCGAACTCGGGGTCACCGAACCCATGTATGCGGCGGTCGCCGACTGCATGATCGCCGCGATGTCGGAGATCGGGGGCGAGAGCTGGACGCCCGAGATGACACAGGCGTGGACCGACGCACTCACGGCGGTCGCCTCGTTGATGGTCGCGGCGTATCCGGCCGAGGAGGACGCCTCCGGGGCCGCCTGACAATCCCGGAGATCTGTTGCTGGCCGTGGCCGTGCCGCCGGCGCCCGTGCGTCGGTCGGAATACCCTTGCCTCGCCCGGCGCTGGCAGTGGTATGCCATCGACCGGAAACAGCCGTCCGCACCATATGCCGTCGGCCGCTCAGCCGACCCGGGCCACGGACTCGCGCCGGCGTACGTCAGGTGGCTGGGCCTTCGTCTCCGCAGCTCTCGCGTTCACGGTCGTCATGATGGGCACGACTCTGCCGACGCCGCTGTACGCCATCTATTCCGACGAACTCGGGTTCGGTGTCACCACCACGACCGTGATCTTCGCGATCTACGCGGCCGGTGTCATCACGGCACTGGTCGTCTTCGGACGGTTGTCCGACGTGGTGGGCCGACGACCACTGCTGATCGCCGGAGCGGTGCTGTCCCTGATCAGCGCGGTCGTCTTCATCACCGCCGGTCCGGTCTGGCAGCTGATGATCGGCCGCGTGCTGTCCGGGTTGTCCGCCGGCATCTATGCGGGCGCCGCCACCGCTGCGGTGATCGAACTGGCGCCCGCCGGGTGGCGCAGCCGCGCTCCGTCCATCGCGACCGCCGCGAACATCGGCGGACTCGGCCTCGGGCCACTCGTCGCCGGACTGCTCGCGGAGTTCGCACCTGCGCCGTTGCATCTCCCGTTCGCGGTGGACCTGGTCCTGCTCGTACCCGTGCTGGTCGGTATCTGGTTCATCGCCGAACCGGTCGACGTGAAACCCGACGCGCGGTTTTCCGTACAGCGACTCTCCGTCCCGGCCGAGGTGCGCGGCGTGTTCCTGCGGGCGGCGATCGCGGCGTTCGCCGGATTCGCGGTGATGGGGACATTCAGCGGCGTCGCACCGTCGTTCGTGTCGCACATCCTCGGCATCGGTTCCCACGCGGTATCCGGAATCCTCGTCGCGGTGTTGTTCCTGACCTCGGCGCTCACGCAGATCGTCGGTCGATCACAGCCGACCGAGCGTGCCCTGGTCGTCGGATGCGCGGTCCTCGTGGTCGGTGTGGCGGTGTTGATCTGGGGACTTCTCGCCGCGTCGCTGACCGTTCTGATCGTGGGTGCGGTGATCAGCGGGGTCGGACAAGGTCTTTCCTTCTCCAAGGGGCTGGCCGCGGTGGTCGCCGCCAGTCCCGCCGACCGACGCGCCGAGGTCACCTCGACCTACTTCGTGGTCGCCTACGTCGCGATCTCGATTCCCATCGTCGGTGAGGGAATTGCGGCATCGCACTGGGGGCTGCGGACCTCGGGCGTGGTGTTCAACATCGTGGTCGGGCTGATGGCGCTCATCGCGTTGACGCTCACCGTGATGGCGGTTCGCGCCGACCGACGGGTCCGCGCCGACAACCCGGTTGCCCCGAGCGTCTCGGCCAGATCGAACCGCGGCTGACAGCGCTCGTCGGAGCAACACCGGGGCTCACGGTCGCAGCCTGAAGTGACGCCCTCGACCGTATCGAGCCGACGCACTGATCAGCCGCGACCGACACCCGCATCGTTGAGCGCCTCGACCAGCTCCGCGAACCGCGCGTTGCTGGCGAGATCCTCGACCAGGACCACCTCGCCGTCGTCGCCGGCCAACGGGATGCACCAATTCGGATACTGCGCCGCTCCCGTTCCCGGCTGATTCTGGATGCGCCGCTCCCCGACCGCGTCGACGAGCGCCACCCCGAGCAGCACCGACGGGCTCGCCGCGATCAGGCGATAGAGCGCGTCCACGGTCCGCGGGTCGGTGAGCGGCGTGTCCTCCGAGATCAGTCCACGCGCCCGGGCCATCGCCAGCACCGCGTCCCGGTCACGTTCGTCGCGGGCCCGCTCGGCCTCTTCGCCGGTCTCCAACAGTCCGAGGCGAGAACGCAATTCGATGTGATCACCCGCGAGATAGCCCACCGTCGGTGGCAGGTCGTGGGTGGTGACCGAGGTCAGACACAACTCGCGGTAGTCCTCGGGCGGTATCGGCGTGTACTGGCCGTGCTCGAACCAGAGGATGGACGTCCCCAGGATTCCCCGCTGCGTCAACGCCTCCTGCACATGCCGCTCGAAGACGCCGAGATCCTCACCGATCACCACCGCGCCGGCCCTTTCCGCCTCCAGGGCGAGGATGCCGATCAGTGCGTCGTGGTCGTAGTGGACGTAGGTACCGTCGGCGGGCCCCTTGCCATCCGGAATCCACCACAACCGGAAGAGCCCGAGGATGTGGTCGACCCGCACTCCGCCGACATGTCGCAGAACGGTCCGCAGCATGTCGCGGTACGGGACGTACCCGGCCTCGGCGAGGCGGCGCGGATGCCAGGGTGGCTGATCCCAGCCCTGCCCCTGTTGATTGAAACCGTCCGGCGGCGCCCCGACGGTGGCGCCGCTTGCCAGCACCTCGCCGAGCATCCAGACGTCGGCACTGTGCCGCGCGACCCCGACGGCGAGATCGGCGATGATCCCGATTCCCATGCCGGCCGAGATCGCGGAGTGCTGGGCCGCCGCCAGTTGCTCGTCGCACACCCACTGCAGCCACATGAAGAAGTCGACGCGGCCCGCGAGCTCCTTACGCTTGCCCTTGACGAAGTCCTTGTCCTGCAGCTTCGTCGACCATTTCGGACTGTCGTCCCCGTACTGCTCGGCCAGGGCGCACCAGGTGGCGAACCGCTTCAGCCCCTTGCCCTCACGTCGACAGAAGGAGCGGTAGTCGAAGTCCCTGGCCTCGGACCGCGGCTGCTCGTGTATCCGTTCGAGAACGGCCATCTTTGCGCGAAAGGATTTGTTGCGTTTGATCTTCGCTACCGAGAGATTCTCGTCGAAGAGTGCTCGTTCGAGCACCCGGATCCGTTTGCGATCACGTTTGTCGAGGGTCGCGGACTCCGGGATGTCGCCGATGCGGATGTAGAGCGGGTTGATGAAGCGTCGGGTCACGGGCAGATAGGGAGAGGCCTCGATGGGCGCGCGGGGCTGGGCCGCGTGCACGGGGTTGATCTGGACGAAGTCCGCCCCGTAGTTGCTCGCGGCGATCGCGCAGATCTCGCCGAGGTCGGCGAAGTCGCCCACGCCCCATGACCGCGCCGACCGCACCGAATACAGCTGGACGGCCAGGCCCCACTGCTGGTGGCCCAAGAGCTTGTCCGCGGTGGACAGTCGGCGCGGTGTCACGATCAACGGGCGCTCGTCGGAACTGCCGGTGACCGGGTCGACGGCGTGCACGGTGTGATAGCCCGGTTCGAGGTCGGCGGGGACCACAAATGTCGCGCGCCCGATGAGAACCCCGTCGACCTCGCGTGGTTCCACCCACACGTCGGCCTGTTGGGGATCCGCGGTCGCACCGCTCTCGGTAGTGATCCACACGTGTACGGGATCCCAGTGCGGCACATGGACCACGAACGTGGCACCCGACCCCTGGGTGGCCACCGTCACGGCGGGCACCATCGCGCGCCAGGCCTCGTCATCGAGCGCGGCATGCGCGGCGTCGATCTCGGCTGCCGATCCCGCCGTCACACCGAGAGAGTCGAGGACCGCGACGATCGTCTCCGAACTCACCTCGTGCTCGAGCTCATCCCAGCCGACGTAGCTCGTGGCCACGCCACATCGTCGGGCCAGCCCGGCCAGTTGCTCGCGTGGCACATGCACCGTCGTCACCCGAGCATGGTCTCAGGATTCGGCGCGGTGCGCCCGATGAATACCACGCGAATTCGGTGGGGCCACACTCGAAAGGTGGTTGAATCGGGCTCGTTGAATCAGGCGGGCGCCGCTCATCGTCGAAAGGCATACACATGGCCGACACGCTGACCCTCGATCCCACGACAACCGCTCTGGTGCTCATCGAGTTCCAGAACGAGTTCACCAGTGACGGCGGTGTCCTGCACGACGCTGTCGCCGAGGTCATGGACAAAACCGGCATGCTCGCCAACACGATCGACCTCGTCGACAAGGCGCGAGCAGCGGGGGTGACGATCATGCATGCACCCATCACCTTCGCGCCCGGTTATGGCGAACTGACCCGCCACCCCTACGGGATCCTCAAGGGCGTCGTCGACGGCAACGCCTTCGTCAAGGGCTCCTGGGGTGCGGCGATCGTCGACGACCTCGCTCCCGCCGACGGCGACATCCTCATCGAGGGCAAACGCGGGCTGGACACGTTCGCGAGCACGAACATCGACTTCATCCTGCGTAGCAAGGGGATCACCACGATCATCCTCGCCGGGTACCTCACCAACTGTTGTGTCGAGTCCACCATGCGCACCGGGTACGAGAACGGTTATCGGGTGATCACCCTGACCGACTGCACCGCGGCGACCTCGGTGGCCGAACATGACAACGCGATCGAGTTCGACTACCCGATGTTCTCCGAACCGGCCGATTCCGCGGCGGTGAAAGCGGCCGTGGGCGGCTGACACCAGCCAACCGGCGCTATCGGCCGAACAGGACGCCGGGATTCAGCAAACCCGCGGGGTCGAGCGCGGTTTTCACGGCGTGCATCGTCGCGAGGTCGACGTCACTGCGTCCGAGGTGTGTCCAGGCGACCTTGGCCCGCCCGATGCCGTGCTCCGCGCTGATGCTGCCGCCGTTGGCAGCGACGATCCCGAACACGTGTGACGTGACCTCATCGGCCCGATCCTCCGGGACGTCGAGCAGGTTGACGTGGATGTTCCCGTCGCCGATGTGGCCGAACAAGATGGGACGACATGCGTGGTCGACGACGTCGGCGACCGTCGACAGCTCGGCCAGCGCCTCCGGCAACGCCCGAATCGGCACGGACACATCGAGTTTGACCACCGGGGTGGTGGAGGACCGGGAGATGGATTCGGTGTGGAGTTCGCGCGCCGCCCACAGGGCGCGACCCGGGCCCGGTTCGAGAACGGCGTCGGCGACCGCGGCGTTCTCCAGCGCATCGAGAACCACCGCCTCGATCCCGCCGGTACCGGAGACCTCCACCAGCGTGTAGAACTGCGCCTGCACCGCGACCGGGCGGCGGACCCCGCGCTCATGCACCAGCCGGAGTCCGTCCTCGGTCATGATCTCCGCGGCCTCGATGGTCAGGCCGCGAGCGGTCAACTGGTCCAGCAGCGCGAACGTGTCCTCCACATGGTCGACGGCCGCGACCAGGACGATCGTCTCGGTGGGCGGTGCGATCAACCGGAACAGCACCCTCGTGATGATCGCGAGTGTCCCCTCGCTACCCGCCAGCAGACCCGGAAGGTCATAACCGACATTGTCTTTCACCAGCGACGTCCACCGACGCAGGATGCGTCCGTCGGCGAGCACCGCCTCGATGCCCAGCACCTGGGCGCGTGTGTTGCCATGCCGGATCATCCGGACCCCACCCGCATTGGTCGCGACGACCCCTCCCGCGGTGGCGGATTCACGCGAGGCCAGATCGACCGGAAAGGCCAGGCCGCACACCTGCGCAGACCGGTCGATCGCGTCGATCGTCGCCCCGGCCTGAGCGCCCACACAGTGACCGACGGTATCGACCTCGTCGACATCGTCCATCCGTGCGGTGCTCAGCACGATCAGCGGCGACCGGTCGTCGTCGTGGTCGGCGGGCGGGACGGATCCGCCGACCAATCCGGTGTTCCCGCCCTGCACGCAGATCGCGATCCCGTCGTCGGCACAGGCCGACACGATCGCCGCGACCTCGTCGGTGGTACGCGGACGGACAACCGCGGCCGCCGACCCCGTCCATCGGCCGGTCCAGTCCGTGAGGTGGCCGGACATCGCCTGCGGATCGGTCAGCACCTGTGTGTCACCGACGATCGCGCGAGCACGACCGAGGAACGCCTCGATCGTGCTCACGGCGCGCGGAGGGCCTCGGCGATCGGTGTGCTGCCGTCGTTGAACTCGATGGTCCGATGCACCGTCGTCGGATCGGCGATCACGGCGGCCACGACAGCGGCCACGTTGTCGCGGCTGACCTCATCGCCCGATGCCCGCGTGCCACCCACGTCGATGCTGCCGGTTCCCGGTTCGTCGGTGAGTCGACTGGGTCCGAGGATCGTCCACTCCAACGGCGTCTGTTTCAGGTGAACGTCGGCCTCGGCCTTCGCCTGGGCGTAAGCGTAAAACGAATTGTCCTCGGGCACACCGTGGTCGAGGCCGGCACCGAAGTAGGAGACCATGATGTAGCGGCGCACCCCCGCCTTCTGTGCGGCATCCATCGAGCGGATGGCGGCGTCGCGGTCCACGGCGTAGGTCCGACTCGGGTCTCCTCCGCCGGCCCCGGCGGACCACACCACCGCATCGACCCCGGAGAGCACCGAGGCCAGTCCCGAGGCGTCGAGTTGCTCGACGTCGGCGACCACCGGATCGGCACCCGCGGCGATGACATCGTCGGAATGCGACGGATTCCGGATGATCGAGCTCACCTTGTCACCGCGATCGGACAGGATCTTCGCGAGTCGCAACGCGATCTTGCCGTGACCACCGATGATGGCAATCTGGCTCATGCGTTTCTCCTTCTCTTGTCGGGTTTCTGGCCTCTACGCCAGGCTAGGCGAGATCGCCGCGACGATGGCGTGAGTCGCGACACCCCGTTCCCCGATTCATCCCCGATTGCTACTCCGCACAGCGCGCTACACTGGCTGTGAGGTCTTGACCTGCGGCTTTCACTGCCCGCCGGGCCTCCCGATTCCCTCACAGCCACCGTCGGCGAATGTGCGAAGCGCTTGACTGTCGCGTAACGGGAGCGCGCACGGCACGTAACGGGGCGTCCATAGGTTCATCGCAGTACATCTGGGCAGCGTCGCCCGCCTTTCTTCAGCAGCCGCTCACATCCCAGGAAGTTCCCTGATGACATCAACTCTTGAGACCACCCGCACCCCGGACGAGGTCGCACTCGACCAACGGGGCCACTGGATCCACAACTGGCAGCCTGACGACGAGACGTTCTGGAGCTCGATCGGCAAGAAGGTCGCCCTCAAGAACCTCTGCTTCTCCATCTTCGCCGAGCACATCGGATTCTCGGTGTGGCTGTTGTGGAGCATCGTCGTCGTCCAGATGACCGCCGGCGCCGACGGTACGCCCGCCGCATCCGGATTCGCCCTGACCACCACCCAGGCGCTGTGGTTGGTCGCGGTCCCCAGCGGCGTCGGCGCATTCCTGCGTCTCCCTTACACTTTCGCGGTCCCGGTGTTCGGCGGGCGGAACTGGACGGTGATCTCGGCACTGCTGCTCCTCATCCCGTGCCTCGGATTGGCATGGGCTGTGTCCAACCCCGACATCCCCTTCGGCCTACTGCTGCTCGTCGCCGCGACGGCGGGATTCGGCGGTGGCAACTTCGCCTCCTCGATGGCCAACATCTCGTTCTTCTACCCGGAGAAGGAGAAGGGCTGGGCGCTGGGCCTCAACGCCGCCGGCGGAAACATCGGTGTCGCGGTGGCGCAGAAGATCATTCCGTACATCGTCGTGATCGGTGCGGGCGTGACCCTGTCCTACGCCGGCCTGTTCTATGCGCCGCTCGCGGTTGCTGCCGCCGTGTTGGCGTTCCTGTTCATGAACAACCTCGCCGAGGCCAAGGCCGACGTGAAGCCTGTCTGGGAATCGTTGCGACACAAGGACACCTGGATCATGTCTCTGCTCTACATCGGCACCTTCGGCTCGTTCATCGGCTATTCGGCCGCCTTCCCGAGCTTGTTGAAGGCCGTCTTCGATCGCGGCGACATCGCACTGACCTGGGCCTTCCTCGGCGCCGGCATCGGTTCGATCGCGCGCCCGCTGGGCGGTAAGCTCTCCGACGTCATCGGGGGCGCGCGGATCACCGCGGTCAGCTTCGTCATGCTGGCCGTCGGCGCGGCCGGCGCACTGTGGTCGGTGAAGATCGAGAACCTGCCCTTGTTCTTCACCGCCTTCATGTTCCTGTTCATCGCCACCGGCATCGGCAACGGCTCGACGTACCGGATGATCTCCAAGATCTTCCGGGTGAAGGGTGAGGACGCGGGCGGAACCCCGGAGATCATGACCAACATGCGCCGTCAGGCCGCGGGCGCACTCGGGATCATCTCCTCCGTCGGCGCATTCGGCGGATTCATCGTGCCGCTGGCCTACGCCTGGTCGAAGAGCCACTTCGGCAACATCGAGCCGGCCCTGTGGTTCTACGTGTTCTTCTTCATCGCACTGCTCGGAGTCACGTGGGCCTTCTACATCCGCCCGAGCACCCGGATGGCGCAGGCCGGGGTCTGACCCACACCGGACACGCTTTTCACCGACCACAGCAGCGCCCCGCCACTCGGAAGTGGCGGGGCGCTGCTGTGCTTGGCGGGTCAGGGCTTTCCGGTCACACCCGCGAACCCCGCCCCCGGACGAGGCCGACGACCCAGATCAGCAGGCAGGCGCCGGCCAGACAGGTGACGAAGCTGAAGATCAGTCCACCGCCCTCGACGTCGACGCCGAACAGCTTGAGGATGAACCCGCCGATCAAACCACCCACGATGCCGACCACGATGTTGAGCAGAAGCCCCATCTGCGCGTTGGTCTTCATGATCATGCTGGCGACCCACCCCGCGAGTCCGCCGATGATGATCCAACCGATGATTCCCAGTCCGAGCATTGAAGGTCCTCCAGATCTGCGGCGAGCCCACTCATCCGCGATGACGTGTCGTACCCGAAAACGGTACCCGCGCACCGGCAAGAGATCGGGGGAAATCTCTTTACGATTCGATTACTTAGCACTACGCAACTAATATAGTTAGCTACCTACAACTAACCATCTGGACGGAACCCCGAACGGGCCCCATCCCCCCGCGAAAGGTGGCGCGCATGGCGCTGGTCAACCCGACCGCCGAGGTCGACGACGCGACGGACATCGCGACGCTCTATCACCTGCTCACGCGCATCACCCGAATCCTGCGCACCCGCGGCGGGAGCGGAAACCTCACCGCCGGCGTCGCCGCCGCGCTGTGGACCGTCATCAACCACGGCCCGATCCGACTGTCCGCACTCGCCGAGCGGGAATCGGTCTCGGCCCCGACCATGTCGCGCATCGTCGCCGCGCTGGAGGAGCAGGGCTACCTCGAACGCACCACCGATCCCGACGATGGGCGAGCCAAACTCCTCAGCGCCACACCGGCCGGCGTGGAACTCATCACCAACGCCAGGACCATGCGGGCCCGCGTGCTCGCCGAAGCGATCGACGGCCTGGACGAGGACGACCGCGTGACGGTGAACCGAGGACTCGCGATCCTGGCCGATGCCCTCGGTGCGATCTGATGCCCGCCACACACATCGACCACCGACACGCCTCCGCCGGCTAGGACTCCCATGACATCCACCTCGCCCGCAGACACCTCCAGCGCGGACCACGATCCGCACTACAAGTGGATCGCCCTGTCCAACACCACGTTGGGCATGCTGATCGCCACGATCAACAGCTCGATCGTGCTGATCGCGCTCCCGGACATCTTCCGGGGCATCCACCTCAACCCGCTGTTGCCCGAGAACACCAGCTACCTGCTGTGGATGATGATGGGCTTCCTCGTCGTCACCGCAGTACTCGTGGTCAGCTTCGGACGCCTCGGCGACATGTTCGGCCGAGCCCGCATGTACAACATGGGCTTCGCCATCTTCACCATCTCGTCGATCTTCCTGGCCATCACCTGGTTCGACGGCTCCGAAGCAGCGATCTGGCTCATCTTCTGGCGCGTCATCCAAGGCGTCGGCGGGGCATTCCTGATGGCCAACTCGTCGGCGATCCTCACCGACGCATTCCCCGCCAACCAACGCGGACTCGCATTGGGTATCAACGGAGTCGCGGCCATCGCCGGTTCGTTTCTCGGCCTGCTGGTCGGCGGTGTGCTGGCACCGATCCACTGGCACCTCATCTTTCTCGTGTCGGTGCCGTTCGGCGTGATCGGCACCATCTGGGCCTACCTCAAGCTCCGCGACACCGGCGTTCGGCGCAAGGCCAAGATGGACTGGTGGGGCAACCTGACCTTCGCGGTCGGCCTCATCGCCGTGCTGGTCGGGATCACCTACGGCATCCAGCCCTACGGCGGACACAGCATGGGATGGACGAGTCCGATGGTGCTGTCCTGCCTCATCGGCGGTGGCCTCGTCCTCGCCGCCTTCGTCCTGATCGAGACCCGGGCGCCCAGCCCACTGTTCAACCTGCACCTGTTCACCAACCGGTCGTTCACGTTCGGCAACATCGCGAACCTGATGGCCTCGATCGGCCGCGGCGGCCTCCAGTTCATCCTGATCATCTGGCTGCAGGGCATCTGGCTCCCCCAGCACGGCTACAACTTCGAGCAGACGCCACTGTGGTCGGCGATCTACATGATCCCCCTGACCATCGGATTCCTGGTGACCGCGCCTCTGTCCGGCGCACTGTCGGATCGGTTGGGCACCAAGTGGTTCACCACCACCGGCATGCTGCTCACCGCCGCGTCCTTCGCCGCACTGATCGCGATGCCGGTCAACTTCTCGTACACCGCGTTCGCGGTCGTGCTGCTGCTCAACGGCATCGGCATGGGACTGTTCTCCTCGCCCAACCGCGCGGAGGTGATGAACAGCCTGCCGGCCGACGCCCGCGGGTCCGGATCGGGCATGATGACCACTTTCCAGAACACCGCCATGGTGTTGTCGATCGGCCTGTTCTTCAGTCTGATGATCACCGGTCTCTCGGCCCATCTGCCCGCGACCATGAGCGCCGGCCTGATCGACAACGGGGTCTCCGCGGCCCAGGCGGGTCAGATCGCCCAGCTTCCCGCTGTCGCCGTACTCTTCGCCGCATTCCTCGGCTACAACCCTGTGGAGCAGCTCCTCGGCGGCCAGCTGTCGAGCCTTCCGCAGGCCAACCAGGACACGCTGACCGGGCTGGACTTCTTCCCGCATCTGATCACCAATCCGTTCGCGGACGGACTGTCGGCCGCGTTCAGCTTCGCGATCGTGTGCTGCGTGATCGGCGCGATCGCCTCGCTGTTCACCGGCGGGCGCAAGTCCGATGCGAGCTCACCCGACGAGCCGACCGCGGTCCACCGGGATTCGATCGGCGAAGACCTGGCCGCAGTCGCCGCCTCTGCATCGTCGGAGTCGCCTTCTGAGCTGATCAGCGAGGTATCCGGACCGCCTGGGGTTCGCTGATTGCCGCCGCAACGATCCGCGACGGATCGCACGCGATCGCACGGATCGGGCTTGGCCACATCGTCATGGCCCCTGACGATGATCGTGACGTGGCCGTTGACCTGTCGGTGGTGATGTCACCCGCCATCATGGCGGCCCAACGCCCTGCACGGTCCTAGTGCAGCACTAGCCAGGTCGACCCCGATCGAGCTTCACGCCGACCTCGATCATCAGTGCCTGCGCCAGCCTGCGGAACTGGTCGAAATGACCGTGGTGTCCGTACTTCGCATGCAGGGTCGGATAGGGCGTGAACTCCGCGGCGGCGCCGATGACGTTGGCCTCGTGCAGGTAGGCGGGCAAGACGTTCTGGATGGTGGGATCACGACGGAGCCGGCGGATCGTGTCCTGGTGCAGGACCGATCCGCTCCGGAACTTGGTCACGACCACACCGAGTTCGATGATGTGGCGGCCGATCTCGGCGGCGAAGTCGGCGACCTGCCGTTGGATGTGCGGAATCGCATAGGTGGACAACACATCCGGGATGGTCGGGATCACGTAGGCATCGGCGAGCGCCAAACCGTTGAGACTGAACGGCCCGACGTTGGGAGGGCAGTCGATCAAGATGAAGTCGTAGTCGGCGGCGATCGACGCCACGGCCGTGCGCAGGATGCCCACGGCCGCGGCGTGATCGTCGGCGGCCACGCGATGTGCGCTCAGTTCTTCGGAGAGCTCGATCAGGTCCAGGGACGATGGCAGCAGGTCGATGCCGGCAACTGCGCGCACCGGCGACACATCACGCTGGAGGGTCTTGGCCAGATCGAATTGCTCGGTGCCGTCGAGGACATCACCGAAGAGCGTCGCGAGCGTATGGCCGCGTGCATTGCACTGCTGCCAGCGGTCCGGACCGATCATCATCGTGGTGAGGTTGGTCTGGGCGTCCAGGTCGATCAGCAACACCCGTTTCCCGAATTCGCCCGCCAGGAATTCGGCGACACCTGCGGTCAGCGTCGTTTTGCCGACACCGCCTTTGAGGCTGATGGTCGCGATCGCGGTCGGCATGGCACACCCCGATGTCGTGGCCCGCAAGGGCCGCACACTGGCACGGACTCCCTGGTCAGCCTAATGCCAGCGAGCGGTCCGGGTGCGCCGTCAACCGTGGAATTCGTTCTTCGGCAATCGCGGGCGGGCTCCGGCGGGCCAGCGCCTGCCGGGTACCCGCAAGGTCCAGCCCGCGGGCGGGACGGTGAAATCCATCCACCGCCCGTCACCGAGCCACAGCGACCAGAGGTCCTCGTCCGGAAAATCACCCATCCGGACGTAGAGCTGTTGCTCGCCGATCGCTGCGGTCATCCAACCCTGATCGTCGGGATCGTCCACGAAGTCGGCCTCTGCGGCCAGCACGGCCTCCAGATCGTCGACACGATCGCAACGTCTGACCATTTCCCGTCTCCCGTCAGTCGTCGAATCGGACCGAGCTCACCGCGGCGCCGATAGATCGGCGGAACGACGCGCCCTCCCTCGCCGGGGCGGTTCCGGTGGCGTGCAGGAGATATGCGACATTCCCGCGGCGGTACGCCGCGTACCGGATCGCGCAGTACCAGGTCTGGTCGTCGCCGACGTAGGTGCCGGTCTGCATGGATGAACCTGCGGTCCGAAAGCCCGGTTGGGTGCGAGTGGCCTCGTGTTCGTTCCACTCCGGAAGCGCTCGCGCCTCCACGAAGGCATGATCGATCAGTTCGGAGATCGCGATCCCGGAATCGACGACGAAACGGGTCAACACGATCGCGATCGTGCCGTCATGACCATGACCGGCGACGAAAAGTCGCAGATAGCCGGGCGCGACGGCACTGCGCCAGATCTCTGCATCGACGTCGATGAGGACTTCCCCGGGGATCGACCCGTGATCGGTCACCCGGCTGGCCGACACCGCCATACGGGCAAGACGATCCAGGATCGGAACGTCGGCCGCACGAGACGATTCGCGGTCGGTCCGGGTGCGTTCGGCCGCCGCATACGCGAAGGTGTGGGGTCGCAGGACCGTCGGTTCCCGCAGTGTTGGTTCAGGCCGCGTGGTCGTCGATTCCGCGTGATCGGCGTCGGCGGTCATCGTCGGCCACGCGCCAGGTCACGGCTCGCATCGCGATGCCCGCAGGCGTGGGTCATGTACCCCCGGTTTTCGGCCACCAGCAGAGGATAGTCACCACGGCCCGAGAATGAGTGCTAGCTCAGTGCGCGGCGTGTGAGATCCGCGATCTCGTCCGAAAAGGCAACGAGCGTAATCGATTCGACAGTTGAATCTGCGCCTTTGACAGCACGAACCTGCTGCCCGACGGCATCATCGAGCGGCCATCCGTAGGCACCCCCCGAGATCAGCGGAAATGCGATGGACGAGGCGCCCATCGCATTGGCCAACCGCAGGCTGCGGGTGTAGCAGGCCCGTAGAACCGACGAGCGATCCTCGCCGGGCGAATAGACCGGCCCGACTGTGTGGATCACCCATCGAGCCGGAAGATCTCCTGCGGTGGTGGCAACCGCGGCTCCGGGCTCCAGGCCCGAGGGCAGTGTCGTCTCTCTCAGTAACCGACATTCGTTCAGGATCACCGAGCCACCCGCGCGATGAATCGCGCCGTCCACGCCCCCACCACCGAGGAGAGACGAGTTCGCGGCATTGACGATCACGTCGACGCGCATCGTGGTGATGTCGCCGATGACGATGTCGATGCTGCCCATGCCGGCCGAGACCATCAGGCGGTCAGTACGACGTCGGCCCGTTCACGTTCTTGCCGGACCTCGACTTGTACAGCGCGTACCCGCCGTAGACGGCAAGGCCGAGCAGTGCGATCCAGAACAGACCCTTGAGGAGCGGTCCCACCATGGCGAGCGCCAGCAGCACCACGGCGATGATGCCGAGCACCTTCCAGAAACCGATTCCGTTGCTTGTTGTCCCGTTGGGATTTGTTGATGTTGTCATGACTCCACTGTGATCGTTGCGGGCCGGAAAATCATCAGCCGGCGGTCTAAATCGGGGAAAGATCAGGGGTATCCCTGACGCTCGACAGCTCCGCCCGACGGCGCCGACCTCGGCAGTTGCGCCGGAGCGGTGTACGAGCACCCGAGTTGGTCGGGGGTGGTGTAGTTGCACCGATCGCGAAACCAGGCGACCGTGATCTCTGCGATGCGCCGACGCGAACGGCTCATCAGGTAACCATGCGTGCAGTCGTCGAACGTGTCGTCGTAGAACCAGGTGTCCAACGCACTTCGGGACACGCTGTAGGACGAGAGCACCGGAGCCGACATGATCACGGTCGAGAGGCGCAAGAGAAACGTCTCCGAGCTCAGCGCCAGGATCTGGGCGCAGTCGGCGTCACGCGAATCGTCGTCGACCCGGATTCCGGCCGGACCGACATCGAGGATGGCGGCGCGTGGCATCCGGCCCATGGATTCGACCAGCCATCGGTCCATGGCTGCCCAGTCGACCGACCGGCGAGAACGGCCCGCCTCGGGGTGGCGGTCGGGCTGGTACTGGGTCATGGGCGACACCTCCTGTATCGGGACGGCGCAAGTGAATCACCGACCACCGACAAGCTCGGGCAGGATGGCGGTGTGCCCATCCCAGAATTCATCCGTGACCTGCGCCGCCACGTCGGACATGCGCCGTTGTGGCTGTCCGGCGTCAGCGCGGTCATCGTCGATCATGACGACCGCATCCTCCTCACCCATCGTGCGGACACCGGCCAGTGGGCCGTGGTGTCGGGAGTGCTCGAACCCGGGGAGGAGCCGGCCCGGGCGATTCTTCGGGAGATCGCCGAGGAGACCGGCGTTCGCGCCGAGGTGCTGCGATTGACGAGTGTCGACGTGACGCCGACGATCACATATCCCAACGGCGATCAGACCCAGTACCTCGATGTCTGCTTCCTGGCGCGTCACATCGACGGCGAGCCGCACCCGGCCGATGACGAGAACACCGCAGTCGACTGGTTCGCCATCGACGATTTACCCGACGATCTCGCCGAGACGTCGCGACTCCGCATCGACAAGGCACTGCGGAACGATCCGTCCGCCTGGTTTCGTCGCTGAGTGTCGCGCAGCGCTGGCGCTCCGGGCGCCTGGGGAGCGTCCCGCCGACGTAACCCCCCCCACCGGTCCCTGATGTAACCACCCGGTCCTGAGGAGCGAGCCCGCGACCACCCGGTCCCTGAGGAGCAAGCCCGCGAGCGTCACGAAGGGCCGACCCTTCGTGACGGTCCTCCGCTGGCGCTCCGGACCTCCTCAGGGATCGGGAGAACAATCCCCCGCCCTGGCGCTCCGGACCTCCTCAGGGATCGGGAGAAACAATCCCCGCCCTGGCGCTCCGGACCTCCTCAGGGATCGGGAGAAACAATCCCCCGCCCCTGGCGCTCCGGACCTCCTCAGGGATCGGGGTATGAGATAGCTCCCGCCGCCGGCGATCGGGCCCCATGAGCCGGCTCGGAATACTCGACGGGGGCCCTGTCCTTGTACCGGGCATGGCCAAGAAGCTCGTTGCGACCGCATACGGGGACCCGTCCGACGTCCTCGCGTTCGTCGATGTGTCGATTCCGTCGCCTCAACCGGGTCAGGTCGTGGTCGAGACGCGCGCCATCGGGCTGAACCCGATCGATGTCAAGACCGTGCTGGGCGCACTGGGCGCCGATGAGTCGAAGCTGCCGCTACCCATCGGGTATGAGGCTGCGGGTGTCGTCGTCGAGGTAGGCGAAGGCGCGGAAACAGACAAGGGCCCGATCGAGGTCGGCGATGAGGTCATCGTCTACCGCGCTGTGGGCGCCGTTGCCGACACGCTGGTGGCCAAGGCCACCGCGATCCATCCCAAACCGGCCGCACTCGACTTCGAGCATGCTGCAGGACTGTTGCTGGTCGGAACGACCGCCGCGGATGCCATCGGCACCGCCGGCGTCGGCTCATCGGACATCGTGCTCATCCACGGTGGATCCGGCGCCGTGGGTTCGATCGCGATCCAGCTGGCCGTCGCACGCGGGGCAACGGTGATCGCCACCGCGGGCACGCGAAACCACGATCATCTGCGGTCGTTGGGCGCCATTGCGGTAGCGTACGGCGACGGACTGGTCGATCGGGTACGCGCGACGGCTCCGGGTCCGGTGACGGTCGTCGTCGACGCCGCCGGCACCCCCGAGGCGATCGACGCGTCCCTGGAGCTGGTCGACAACCCGGGAAAGATCATCAGCGTCGCCGCCTTCGGGCGTGCCGCCGACGGTATCGTGCTGGTGAATGGCAGCACCCCGGACAGCCGCCGCCACCGCGCCGAGGCCATCGACGGTCTCATCGCCGACGCAGCCTCGGGTGCGCTCATCACCGAGGTCGCCAAGACCTTCCCACTCACCGAGGCGGCGCGCGCCCTCGACGAACTGGCGACCAGCCATCCGCGGGGCAAGTTCATCCTCGTACCCTGACTCGCATATCCGGCCCACCGACGAACCGTCCTGTGAAACCGATGATCGACGAAAGGTGAATGAAACAGAATGTCTGTTCCCACAATCACTCTCAACAATGGTGTCGAGATCCCACAACTGGGCTTCGGTGTCTTTCAGATCCCGCCGGAGGAGACCAAGGCGGCAACCCTGACGGCGCTGGAGATCGGCTACCGCCACATCGACACCGCCGAGATGTACGGCAACGAAAAGGAGGTCGGTCAGGCGGTCGCGGAGTCCGGCATCCCGCGCGAGGAGATCTTCATCACGAGCAAGCTGAACAACGGTTTCCACGCCCACGACGACGCCGTGCGCGCCACCGATCAGACCCTGACCGATCTCGGCGTGGACGCCGTGGACCTGTTCCTGATCCACTGGCCGCTCCCCGGCATCGACACCGACTACGTCGAGACCTGGCGTGCACTGGAGAAGATCCATGCCGAAGGCAAGGCCCGCGCGATCGGCGTCTCCAACTTCCAGCAGGCCCACCTCGAGCGCTTGTTTGCCGAGACCGATGTGGTGCCGGCCGCCAACCAGATCGAGGTTCACCCGTATCTGACCCAGAATGCGTTGCGCGCATTCAACTCTGAGCACGGAATCGCGACCGAGGCATGGTCGCCCATCGCGCAGGGCGACGTCCTCGACGACCCCGTGCTCACCAAGATCGCCGGTGAGAAGGGCCGTACCACCGCCCAGATCACCCTGCGCTGGCACATCCAGCGCGGCGACATCGTGTTCCCCAAGTCGGTGACCCGTTCGCGGGTCGAGGAGAACTTCGCCCTCTTCGACTTCGAGCTGTCCAGTGAGGACATGGCCGCCATCGACGGACTGAACAAGGATCGTCGGCGCGGGCCGAACCCGGACGAGTTCAATTACATTCCGTAGCGCTCACCGGCACGAACGACACACGCGGCCCCTCGGCAGGCCGGGAATCCTCCGAAGAGCACAATGACGCCATGAGGATCTCCCAGCGCGCCGAGGCGGTCGCGCCGTTCTATGCGATGGAGTTCGCCAAGCGCGCCGCGGCAATCGAGGCAGACGGCCACCACGTGGTGAAGCTGAGTATCGGTGAGCCCGACTTCGGTGCCCCACCAGCGTTTCTCGCTGCGGTCCGCGATCTCACCGACGGCCGCCCACTCAGCTACACCGCAGCGCTGGGGTTACCGGAACTGCGGGCGGCGATCGCCGAGTTCTACTCCCGCCGGTTCGGTTGCGACGTCGATTCCCACCGCGTGGTGGTGACGTCAGGCGCGTCCGCTGCCCTTCTGCTGAGCTGTGCGGCATTGATCGACCCCGGCGACGAGGTTCTGGTCGCCGATCCCTCCTATCCGTGTAACCGCCAGTTCGCCGAGAGCTATGGCGCTCGCGTGCGCCTGATACCCACCACACCGGCGACGCGCTTCCAGTTGACCACCGACCTCGTCGCCGACGCGTGGGGTGAGCACACCCGCGGTGTGATGGTCGCGTCGCCGTCGAATCCGACCGGGACGTCGGTGCCCTACGACGAACTGAGCCGGCTGTGCGCCGACGTGGCCGGTCGTGGCGGATGGCGCATCGTCGATGAGATCTACCTCGGCCTCGCGGACGATACGGCCGGCCGCCCGCCGAGCAGCATCCTGGCCGCTGATCCCGGCGCGGTCGTGATCAACAGTTTCTCCAAATACTTCGGCATGACGGGCTGGCGCCTCGGCTGGTGCATCGTGCCCGACGAGCTCGTCGGGGTCATGGAACGCCTCGCGCAGAACTTCTACATCTGCCCGCCCACGCCGGCCCAACATGCTGCCCTGACCTGCTTCACCGACGAGTCCCTCGCCCTGACCGAGGCACGCCGCGAGGAGTTCCGGATTCGCCGTGACCTCGTCGTCGATGGCTTGGCCCGGATCGGACTCGACGTGCCCGTGGTGCCCGACGGCGCCTTCTACGTCTACATCGACGTCGGCGGCACCGGGCTCACCTCAGCCGAATTCTGCGATCGCGCGCTGCGCGAGGCACATGTCTCCCTCACGCCGGGAAAGGATTTCGGGCATCATACGGCCGACGATCACATCCGGTTGTCATACGCGGCCTCGACCGACGAGTTGACCGAAGGCCTCCACAGGCTCGGCGAATTCGTGGCATCGCTGCGGCACTGATCGTTGGACAGAACCCCCCGTGGACCCGCGAAACGCCGCCACTCGGGCCGATGCGACCTGTCCGGTTCGGCAGTTCCCGAACGCCGCCGCTGACCCTAGTGTCGACAGGTGACGCAGCACATCAGAGAGGATGGCAGCACATGAGCACACCGACCATCGACCCCCACAGGATCGGCGATGCGGTCGACGAGGTGATCGCGGCCGCAGTGTCGGGTACGCCGAGGGTTCCCGGAGTCGTCGCCGGAGTCACCACCGACAAGGAAATGCTGTCGCTGCGTGCGGGCGGTGTTCGCGCCATCGACGGCGACGACGCCATGACCACCGACAGCATCTTCGCCATCTTCTCCACCACCAAGGCCATCACCGCGACCGTGGCACTCCAGCTCGTCGAGGACGGGCGGCTCGACCTCGATGCGCCGGCCGCGGAGTACGCGCCGCGCCTGGGCAACGTGGCAGTGATCGACGGTTTCGATGATGCCGGCAACCCACGCCTGCGGGCGCCGAATACTCCGGTCACGACCCGTCACCTCCTCACCCACACAGCCGGTTTCGGGTACGACTTCTTCAACGAGACCTACCTTCGCCTCACCCGTGACCACGGCGTGCCCGGGATCATCACCGCCACCCGGGAGTCGCTGGCAACACCGCTGCTCTTCGATCCGGGCACCGAGTGGTGCTACGGCAGCAACATCGACTGGGCCGGGCTGGTCGTCGAAGGCATCACCGGCAAGCGCCTCGGCGAGGTGATGTCCGAACGGGTGTTCTCGCCGCTCGGGATGTCCGACACGTCGTTCACCCTCACCGGCGAGATGACCGGTCGCCGCGCCGTCATGCACCATCGGCGCGAGGACGGTTCACTGTCCGCCAATCACAAGTGGGCGCTGCCGGAGGATCCCGAGGTGCACATGGGCGGCCACGGCCTCTACTCGACGGTGCGCGACTACCTGACCTTCATGCGGATGTGGCTCAACGACGGCCTGTCCGACGGCGGCGACCAGATCCTGCGGCCCGACACGATCGCCGACGCCGAGCAGAATCACATCGGTGACCTGCGGGTGACGATGCTGCCCGGGGTGATTCCGGCACTGTCTAACGATGCCGAATTCTTCCCCGGCATGCCCAAGTCCTGGGCGTTGAGTTTCATGATCAACGACGAGGACGCCCCGACCGGCCGACCAGCTGGTTCACTCGCCTGGGCGGGTCTGGCGAATCTCTACTACTGGATCGATCGCAGGACCAAGATCGGCGGATTCTGGGCCACTCAGATCTTCCCTTTCGCCGACCCGACATCGGTGGGTGGGTACCTGGACTTCGAGACGGCCGTATATCGGGCGGTGACGACCTGAAGACACACGGAACCTGAGATCGCCATCCACACGTCCGGCAATTCCGGATTCATCTCATCAAATGTGCTTCGTGTCTCACAGTGAGACGGATATGACCTGACTCACACTGTTGTATCAAAGGCGCTCCAGCCAAGCAGGCCGGCACCGCGCCGGCCTTCTCACGAGGAGGCCACATTGAGCAGGCAGAGCTTGACCAAAGCACATGCAAAGATCACCGAATTGTCGTGGGAACCCACCTTTGCCACACCGGCCACACGATTCGGGACCGACTACACGTTTGAGAAGGCCCCGAAGAAGGATCCGCTCAAACAGATCATGCGGTCCTACTTCCCGATGGAGGAGGAGAAGGACAACCGCGTCTACGGCGCGATGGACGGCGCCATCCGCGGCAACATGTTCCGCCAGGTCCAGGAGCGGTGGCTGGAATGGCAGAAGTTGTTCCTGTCGATCATCCCGTTCCCGGAGATCTCGGCCGCTCGCGCGATGCCCATGGCCATCGATGCGGTGCCCAACCCGGAGATCCACAACGGGCTCGCCGTACAGATGATCGACGAGGTTCGTCATTCGACGATCCAGATGAACCTCAAGAAGCTGTACATGAACAACTACATCGACCCGGCAGGCTTCGACATCACCGAGAAGGCATTCGCCAACAACTACGCGGGCACCATCGGCCGACAGTTCGGTGAAGGATTCATCACCGGCGACGCGATCACCGCGGCGAACATCTATCTCACCGTCGTCGCCGAGACCGCGTTCACCAACACCCTGTTCGTCGCGATGCCCGACGAGGCCGCGGCGAACGGTGATTATCTGCTGCCCACGGTGTTCCACTCGGTACAGTCCGACGAGTCGCGGCACATCTCCAACGGCTACTCCATCCTGCTGATGGCGTTGGCTGACGAGCGCAATCGTCCACTGCTGGAACGTGATCTGCGGTACGCGTGGTGGAACAACCACTGCGTCGTCGACGCGGCGATCGGCACCTTCATCGAGTACGGCACCAAGGACCGTCGTAAGGACCGGGAGAGCTACGCGGAGATGTGGCGGCGGTGGATCTATGACGACTACTACCGCAGTTACCTTCTGCCGCTGGAGAAGTACGGTCTGACCATCCCGCACGACCTCGTCGAGGAAGCCTGGAACCGGATCGTCAACAAGCATTACGTGCACGAGGTGGCACGGTTCTTCGCCACCGGTTGGCCGGTCAACTACTGGCGCATCGACGCCATGACCGACAAGGACTTCGAGTGGTTCGAGGAGAAGTACCCCGGCTGGTACAACAAGTTCGGCAAGTGGTGGGAGAACTACAACCGTCTCGCCTACCCCGGCCGCAACAAGCCGATCGCCTTCGAGGACGTGGGTTATGAGTACCCGCACCGGTGCTGGACGTGCATGGTCCCGGCCCTCATCCGCGAGGACATGGTGGTCGAGAAGGTCGACGGACAGTGGCGCACCTACTGCTCGGAGACCTGCTATTGGACCGACGCGGTCGCGTTCCGGGCCGAGTACGAAGGCCGCGAGACCCCGAACATGGGTCGGCTCACCGGTTTCCGTGAATGGGAGACGCTGCATCACGGCAAGGATCTCGCTGACATCATCACCGATCTCGGCTATGTCCGCGACGACGGCAAGACGCTGATCCCGCAGCCACACCTGGATCTCGATCCGAAGAAGATGTGGACGCTCGACGATGTGCGCGGCAATGTCTTCCAGAGTCCGAACGTGCTGCTGAACGAGATGTCGGATGTTGACCGCGAAGCCCATGTCGCGGCCTATCGCGCCAATCCCAACGGGGCCGTCCCCGCCTGAGGGAGATCCGGTCGGGTGGTCTCGATACGCCACTCACTCCGTTCGCGGCTACTCGACCAGCGGAAAAGGGCCGGGTAGGCCAACCGCCGGTCGAGTAGGACCGAACCGCCAGGCGAGGACCGCATCGAGACCACCACCCCAGGGGTCTCGAAAAGCCACTCACTCCGTTCGCGGCTACTCGACCAGCGGAAAAGGGTCGGATACCCCAACCGCCGGTCGAGTAGGACCGAACCGCCAGGCGAGGACCGCATCGAGACCACCACCCCAGGGGTCTCGAAAAGCCACTCACTCCGTTCGCGGCTACTCGACCAGCGGAAAGGGTCGACCACCACCCAACCGCCGGCCGTATCGAGACCACCCCGCCACACCCGCTGTCTCGCTACGCCACTCGACCAGCGGAAAGCCAGCGGTTCATGCACAGACAGGAGTTCCCGTGGCAGACAACCACCGCATCAACTTCGAGCCCGTCGACATCGAGATGGAGGTCGGCGAGAACGAGACCATCCTCGACGCCGCCTTTCGTCAGGGCATCCACCTGATGCACGGTTGCCGCGAGGGCCAATGCTCGGCCTGCAAGTCGTTCGTCCTCGACGGCGACATCCAGATGGACGACTACTCGACGTTCGCCTGCAACGACGCGGAGACCGAAGAAGGCTATGTCCTGCTGTGCCGCTCGTATGCCTACAGCGACTGCGAGATCGAGCTGCTCAACTTCGACGAGGACGAGTTGCTCGGCGGCGCTCCGATCCAGGACGTCACGACCCGGATCAGCGCCATCGAACACGTGACCCGCGACATCGTGTCCCTGCGACTCGATGTCGTGGAACCGGAGGTATTCGAGTTCAAGGCCGGTCAGTATGTCGACCTGCAGGTGCCCGGCACCGACCACACGCGTTCGTTCTCGCTGGCCACCACGCAGGCACATCCGGACAAACTGGAGTTCCTGATCAAGCAGTATCCCGGCGGGCTGTTCGCCGGCCTGCTCGACGAGGGGTTGGCGGCCGGCGACGAGATCTGCCTCACCGGGCCATTCGGCTCGTTCACCATCAAGGACGGTCATGTGCTGCCGATCGTGGCCATCGGTGGCGGTGCAGGCATGGCGCCGGTCCTCTCCCTGCTCCGGCATGCGAGTGAGACCGGACTGCGTCGACCGGTGCACTTCTACTACGGCGCCCGCACACCCGCCGATCTCTTCTATCTCGACGAGATCATCTCCCTCGGAGCCACACTCGACGACTTCCGCTTCACCGCATGCCTGTCGGAATCCGCCGACGACGCCCCGGACGGCGTGACGGTCGAGACGGGCAACGTCACCGACATCGTTTCTCGATGCGAACCCGACCTGGCCAGAACGGAGGTGTACTTCTGCGGGCCGCCACCGATGGTGGATGCCGCCCTCGCCCTTGCCGATCAGGCCGGGGTACCCAAAGACCAGATCTTCTTCGACAAGTTCTCCAGCCCCGCGTTCGAACAACCGGCCGTCTGACCGGCGAACGCAAGACGACAGGAACGAAAGGTATGTCCGCACCAGCAGAGCCGCGGGAGCGTAGCTTCCCCTCCATCGAATTCACCGACGCCGAGGCCGGCGCCAAGGAATTCCCGAGTTCCAAGAGCCGCAAGTACAGCTACTACACGCCTGCGAAGAAGCGCGCGACGATGTACGAGGACGTCACGGTCGACGTGCAGCCGGATCCCGAGCGGCACCTCACCCAGGGATGGATCTACGGATTCGGTGACGGCCCCGGTGGCTATCCGCAGGAGTGGACTGCCGCCCAGTCCAGCAACTGGCATGCCTTCCTCGATCCGAACGAGGAATGGGAACAGACCATCTACCGCAACAACTCCGCGGTGGTGCATCAGGTGGACCTGTGTCTCCAGAACGCCAAACGCGCACGGGCATACGATAACTGGAACTCCTCCTGGCTCAAGTTCATCGAACGCAACCTGGGCGCCTGGATGCACGCCGAGAGCGGGATGGGCCTGCACGTGTTCACCTCGATCCAACGCTCTGCGCCCACCAACATGATCAACAATGCGGTGGCGGTCAGTGCGGCGCACAAACTGCGGTTCGCACAGGACCTGGCGCTGTTCAACCTCGACCTGTCCGAGGCCGAGGACGGATTCGACGGCTCTGCACACAAGGAGGTCTGGCAGTCGGCCCCGGAGTGGCAGGCCACTCGGGAGGCAGTCGAGAGGCTCACCGCGATCGGCGACTGGTGCCAGCTGCTGTTCGCCACCAACATCGTGTTCGAACAGCTCGTCGGATCATTGTTCCGGTCGGAACTGGTGATGCAGGTGGCCGCCCGCAACGGCGACTACATCACCCCGACGATCGTCGGTACCGGTGAATACGACTATTCCCGTGACCTCAACTACTCGCGCGCTCTGTTCCAGATGCTCGCGCGCGACGAGACGTTCGGCGAGCAGAACAAGGCTTTGTTCGCGGAGTGGATGTCGGAGTGGGTGCCCCGTTGCCTGGATGCCGCCCGGTCACTGCAGCCCATCTGGTCGCAGCCGGCCGACAAGAGCGTCACCTTCGCCGCCAGCCTCGAGCACGCCACGACGAAGTTCCGCGACGTGCTCGCCTCGATCGAAGTCGAAACCCCCAAGGAGTTGGACCAGTGAGCACAATGCAATTCGGAGCCGACACGGAGTTCTCCAACATGTGCGGTGTCACGCTCATGAACACGCCGATCGGTCGCGTCGTGGCGAATGTGATGGGCGCCAAGGAAGGGATCAGCCTCACCGAGTACCCGTCGATGATCCGCGTGGACGGGGTCAACAGGCTCGACTTCGACTACGACGAACTGACCGACGCCCTCGGTCAGGACTTCGACGGCTCGATCTTCGAGGAGATCAGCTCGACCCACTACGGGCGCATGGTGCACCTCGATGACCGCACGATCCTGTTCGCCAGCCCCGAGGACGCGGCCGAGTTCATCGGTTTCGATCTCACCGCTTCGTCGTAACAGCTTCGCCGCCCGAGGGTTGACTCCCCACACCCTCGGGCGGTGGACCCGACCGGCCACCCCCGCCCACAGCTCCAGCCCCAGCCCACCGAGAGATAGCGAGCGAACCGATGTACGAGAAGAACGGCGAGAAGTACTTCATCGTCGATGGCCATGTCCACCTGTGGGACGGCCGGGAATCCAACCAGCGCAACATACACGGCAAGCAGTTCATCGACTGCTTCTACGACTACCACAGGAACCTGAGCCCCGAGGAGCAGGTGTGGGACTACGACACCTACTGCTATTACGGCGCGGACCGGTTGATGAACGACCTGTTCGTGGACGGCCCGGTCGATCACGCGATCTTCCAGGCCACCATCCTGCGCGAGTTCTACGTCAACGGATTCGCCCAGGTCGACGATTCGCTCAAGCTGGCCCAGGACAACCCGGACAGATTGACCTACAACCACGCCTACGATCCGCGTGACGGCGAAGAGGGCCTCAAGCAGCTGCGCCGGGACGCCGACGCCATGCAGTTGCAGGGCGTCAAGCTCTACACCGCCGAATGGCACGGCGATTCGCGGGGTTACAAACTGGACGACCCGTGGTCGAGGCGCTACCTCGAGGAGTGCATCGACCTGGGTATCAAGAACATTCACGTACACAAGGGACCGACCATCCGGCCTTTGGATCGCGACGCCTTCGACGTCGCCGACGTCGACAAGGTGGCCACCGACTATCTCGACCTGAACTTCATCATCGAGCATGTCGGCCTGCCTCGCCTGGAGGATTTCTGCTGGATCGCCACGCAGGAGTCCAACGTGTACGGCGGTCTCGCCGTGGCGATCCCGTTCATCCACACCCGCCCCCGGTACTTCGCCCAGATCATCGGGGAGCTGCTGTACTGGATCGGCGAGGACAAGATCCTCTTCGCATCCGACTACGCACTCTGGACGCCACAGTGGCTCGTCGAACGGTTCGTCGACTTCCAGATCCCCGAGGACATGACCGAGTACGCCCCGATCACCGTCGAGCAGAAGAAGAAGATCCTGGGCCTCAACGCGGCCGCGTTGTATCCCAGCATCAAGGTGCCCAGCGAGCTCCAGATCCCCACGGATGCGGCCGATCCCGGCGTGGAGGTGGCGGCCGGCGCCAAGGATGCGGTGACGGCATGACCGCCCTGGCCACCGGCAGCCCGACGTCGACGGCACCGGTCGTCGACGCGATCCTCGCGGCACTCGGCACCGTCCTCGATCCCGAACTCGACGAGCCGATCACCGATCTGAACTTTGTGCGATCGGTCGTGATCGACGATGAGGGCGTCACGGTGCACCTGCGGTTGCCGACCTCGTTCTGCTCGCCCAACTTCGCCTACCTGATGGCATCGGATGCCCAGGACGCGCTGCACCATGTCGACGACATCGGTTTCGTGCGGGTGCTTCTCGACGATCATCACGACAGCGACAAGATCAACACCGGTCTGGCCGCGGAGTCCGGGTATGTCGGAACGTTCGGTGTCGAGGCCGACGACAGTCTCGACGAACTGCGCACGATCTTCGTCCGCAAGGCGCATACCGCGGCGATGGAGCGCTGCATCTCCGATCTGCTCGCGCGCGGTGAGATCACGATGGAGTCGATCGGGCATCTGACGCTGCGCGATCTGCCCCCCGGGGCGAAAAAAGGGGCGCTGCTGCGCCGCCGGGCCAACGCGGGTCTGAGTCTGTGCCCCAACAGCCTCGTCCTGGTCGACGAGGACGGGCAGCCCGTACCGGCCGACGACGTCGCGCTGGCATTCCGATTCGCGCGGTCGGTGCGGATCTCGATCGAGGGCAACGGGCATTTCTGCCGCGGATTGCTCGCCACCCGCTACGCCGACGACGCCGACTGCGACGGCCGCAGCGGGCCCGTCATCACCAACCTCCGATCCGAGGAGAACCCATCATGAAGGCCGTCCAGGTCATCGGCTACCACGACAAGCTGCAGCTCAACGACATTCCCGACCCGCAGATCACCGGTCCCCTCGACGTCATCGTGAAGATCGGCGGCGCCGGTGTGTGCCGGACCGATCTGCACATCCTCGAAGGCCAGTGGGCCGAGAAGAGCGGCGTGGCATTGCCATACACGATCGGCCACGAGAATGCCGGCTGGGTACACGCCATCGGTGACGCGGTCACCAATGTCGCGGTCGGCGACACCGTGATCCTGCATCCGCTCATCACCTGCGGACTCTGCCACGCATGCCGCGACGGCGACGACGTGCATTGCGAGAACAGTGATTTCCCCGGCATCGACACCGACGGCGGCTACGCCGAGTATCTCAAGACGACGGCTCGCAGCGTCGTGCGGATCGACGAGTCGCTGCAGCCATCAGACGTCGCGGCACTCGCCGATGCCGGTCTGACCGCCTATCATGCCGCCGCGAAGGTGGCGCGGATGACCAGGCCCGGGGACACCTGTGTCGTCATCGGTGCAGGAGGGTTGGGCCACATCGGCATTCAGGTCCTCAACGCCATCTCCGGGGTCACCATCGTGGTCGTCGACCGCAACCCCGCGGCCGTCGAGCTCGCCATCGAGGTGGGGGCGCAGCACGGCATCGTCGCCGACGGCTACCACGTGGACAAGGTCCTCGAGCTCACCGAGGGCAAGGGCGCGGAGGCGGTGCTGGACTTCGTCGGCGAGGGCGGGGCCACGGCCGAAGGCGTCGCGATGCTGCGCCGGGCGGGCAACTACTTCGTCGTCGGCTACGGCGAGAACATCGACGTCCCCACCATCGACATCATCTCCACCGAGATCAATTTCATCGGCAATCTGGTCGGGTCCTACAACGACCTCACTGAGCTGATGACCCTGGCCGCCCAGGGCAAGGTCGCGCTACACACGACCAAGTACGCCCTCGACGACTACCAGCAGGCCATCGACGACCTCGACGCCGGCCGCGTGCGCGGGCGGGCCATCCTCGTTCCCTGATACCTGCCCCGACGTCCAGAGCAATAGACACCACAGCAGCAGACACCCACGAAAGGTAGATGACAATGGCCAAAGAGTTGCGCTACAACGCCGCAGCGCGGCTACGGCTGGAACGGGGCGTCAACGCCCTGGCAGACGCAGTCAAGGTGACCCTCGGCCCGAAAGGCCGAAACGCCGTCCTGGAGAAGCTGACCGGTCCCCCCACGATCACCAACGACGGTGTCACCATCGCCCGCGAGATCCAGTTGCGGGATCCGTTCGCCAACATGGGTGCACAGCTGGTCAAAGAGGTCGCCATGAAGACCAACGGGGTGGTCGGCGACGGCACCACCACCGCGACCGTGCTCGCGCAGGCGATGGTTCGTGAAGGCCTACGCGCAGTCGAACAAGGCGCCAACCCGATGCGGGTGCGTCGCGGCATCGAGCGCGCCGTCGCGACCGTCATCGAGGCGCTCGAGGGTCAGGCCGTCCAGATCGGCGGCAGAGCCGACCTGGAACGGATCGCGAGCCTGGCCGCCAGCGACGACGACGCCATCGGATCGGTGATCGCGGGCGCTGTCGAGTATGTGGGCAAGAACGGCGTGATCACCACCGAGGAGAGCGACACGCTCGGACTCGGGGTCGAGGTCGTCGACGGGATCGAGTTCGACCACGGCTACATCTCCGGGTACATGGTCACCAACCCGGAACGGATGGAAGCGGTTCTGGAGTCCCCCGTCATCCTGCTGACCAACAAGAAGATCACCGCGGTGCAGGAGATCATGCCGGCCGTCGAGACGGCCAAGCGTGCCGACCGGCCGCTGCTCGTTCTCGCCGAGGACGTCGACGGCCCCGCGCTCCAGCTGTTGGTGGGCGGCAACATGCACAAGACGATGCAGTCGGTCGTGGTCCGTGCCCCCGGATTCGGTCACCGCCGGATCGCCGAGCTCGAAGATCTCGCGGTCGCCCTCGGCGGACACGTGATCGCCAAGGACACCGGTATCGAGCTGTCCGAGGTGTCGCTCGAACACCTCGGCACCTGTGACCGGGTCACCATCACCGAGGACGAGACCACCATCGTCGGAGCGCACGGCAGTCAGGAACTCGTCGACGCCCGGGTGACCCATCTCGAGGCGCAACTGGGTCGCGCACGCATCGATGCCGATCGCGACAGCCTGGAGCTGCGGATCGCCCGGTTGACCGGGCGGGTGGCGGTCATCCGGGTCGGCGGCTTCACCAGCGTCGAGCTGAAGGAGCGCATGCTCCGGGTCGAGGACGCGCTGGCCGCCACACGGGCGGCGGTGGAGGCAGGCATCGTCTCGGGCGGCGGGACGGCGTTGGCGCAGGCCCATCGCGCCCTCGACTCTCTCGAGGCCACCGGCGACGAGGCGGTCGGCATCGATGTCGTGCGACGCTCGCTGGCCGAACCGCTGTTCTGGATCGCAACCAACGCCGGCTTCGACGGCGAGGAGGTGGTGAAGGTGGTGACCGGCCTCCCGATCGGCCACGGCTTCAATGCCTTGACCGGCGGATACGGGGATATGTTCGACGAGGGCGTCATCGATCCGTGCAAGGTCACCCGGGCCGCCCTGGAGAGTGCGGCGTCGATCGCCGCATTGCTGATCACCACCGAGACCGCCGTCGTCGAAGAGGTGCTCACCCACCCCGGCGCCATCGAGGCCCCGGGCTTCGGCGATCTGGCCGAGGGCATGGTGCGCCCCTCGAACATCTACTGACGCGCCCCGAGCTGGGCCGGCCGCGATCCGAACGACATGTTCGCGGCGTTGATCGCGGCCGGCCCTCCCCACCATCACCGTCCAGCCACCCCATTCCGGGGCCCACCGAGTCGGCTAGACTCGGACCGATGTGAGATCCACATCACAGAGGAGTTCGTTTTCTGTGAGATCGCAGCCCGCCTCCCAGACCGAAACGCCCATCGAGGTCGCCGCCGCGCGTGAACGCTTCCTGACCGACGACAACATCTCCGGCGGAGTACGTGACAGCATCTCCACCTCGTGGCGTCGGTCCCGCGCGTTCAATGTGCACGCCGACCGCCTGGAGCTGCCGTTCGTCCGAGAACCCAATCTGGAGAGTCCACTCGTCTCGGCCGCGCGACCCATCATCCGGCAATTGGCCGACGACCTGTCCGCGGAACCGGTGAGCATCATCCTCACCTCCGCGGACGGCGTGGTCCTGTCGCGTGCGACCGCGCACCGCCCGCTCAACCAGATGCTCGACCAGGTGAGCCTGGCGCCCGGCTACAGCTACAGCGAGGAGCACGCGGGGACCAACGGCATCGGTACGGCCCTGGAGAACCGGCAGGCCACCCTCGTGCGGGGTTCCGAGCACTACGCCGGGTGCCTTGCGCAGTTGTCGTGTGCCGGTGTGCCGATCGTGCATCCCGTGTCCGGCGCCGTGGTCGGCGCCCTCGACCTCACCGGACTGGCCGACGACGGCGGTCCGTTGCTGCTGACCCTCGCGAAGTCGGCGACCGCTCAGATCGAGCAACGCATGCTGTCACAGGCCAGCGAACGCGAATCGCGACTCCTCAACGCCTACCTCGCCACCTGCCGACGCGCACCTCAGATGATGGTGCTCGCCATCGCCGGTGACGTCGTGTTGATGAATCAACGCCTACGAATCGCAGTTGACCCGCAGGACCAGATCTCGCTGCTCGAGCATGCGGTCGACCAGACGCTCGACACGACGTCATCGCGCGGGGTGACGACGATGGCGAGCGGGCGGGTCGCCCGGCTGTCCCCGGTGCCCGAGTACTGGGACGAGCGTGCCGGGATGGCGGTGTTCCATGTCCACCTCGTCGAGACCGGTGAGCGACCGGTGCCGCGATCGTCGACACGCCGCCCCGGAGCCACCCTTACGGGCCTGGTCGGCCGGAGTTCGTCGTGGCAACAATGCTGCGACCACGTCGTCCGGTACGTCGGTGCCGGCGAGTGGATCGCGGTGTCCGGCGAGTCCGGGTCCGGGCGCCTCACCGTGCTCCGCGCCAGCGCTGCACTCGCGCACGGCAATCCCCGGGTGTTCTCCGCGAAGGACCTCCTCCTCCCCGCCTCGCTCGACGCACTGGCCGGCGAACTCGAACGTGACGACTTCAGCGTCATCCTCAGCGATGTCGACGCACTCGAAGGACCGTCCCTCGCGCACATCGCGAGCATGTTCCAGGGGCGCGAAAGCGCCGGTTGGGTGGGCATCACCGTCGGCGACACCGCCGCCGCGTCGCAGGACACCGACGCCGCAGCGACCGTGCTGCCGTTCTTCACCCACACCGTGTCGATCCCGCCGCTGCGGCACCGCATCGAGGATCTGCAGGATCTGATCCCGATGCTCCTGCGACAGTTGACGCGGGGTCGCGAACTGACCGTGTCCGCCGAGGCGCTGCGGCAGCTCAGCAAGTACAGCTGGCCCGGTAACGTCGCCCAACTCCGCCAGGTCCTGCGGGAGGTCGTCACCCATCAGCGGTCGGGTGTCATCGACGTCCATCAGCTGCCGCCGTCGGTCCGGTCGCTGAGTCGGCACAAGCTGACCCGTATCGAGGCGCTCGAACGTGACGCCATCATCCGCAGCCTCGAGGAGAACGGCAACAACAAGGCCACGGCAGCAGCCGCGCTCGGCATCTCGCGTGCCACCATCTACCGCAAGATCAAGGAATTCGGCATCGACGTCTGACCTTCTCCCGTCACCCGGTCACGCTCTGCGGTAGGGGTTTTCTCCATTCGCTGATGCGGACACCGATGCGGTCATGGCGCGACCCCGACCACCTGACGTCGAGCCCGGACCGCCGTAGGGTTGCGACGATCTGCTCCCCCAACAACGTCTCTGTGCTCTCGTAGACGGCGTGCTCGGCGTCCGTGTCGCCCGCCGACATCGCGTCGAGCAAGGCCTCCGGCACCGTTGGATGCGGCCGGAATGCGCTGTACCCGAGATAGAGAACAGGATCGTCGTCGGCGAGCCGTTCGGCGTCCTGCTCGTGAAAGAACACATACGCCCACTCCCGGAACCCATACCAGTCATCCTGGTCCGGTTCAGGTGTGCGTTCGCGATCGATGTCCCTTGTCGCGCAACGGGTGCAACACGAGTAGTTCATCAATGCGAGCACGCCGTCGGTGACGAGTTCGTCGAACGCCGCCCGGAGCCTGCCGTAGTCGCCGCCGTCGCTCCATGTGCGTTCGGACTCGCGGCGCGCCCACCACATCCGCCGGACCTCGGCGACGGCCTCCACGGCCGGTTCCCCGGCATCCTCGGCCCAGTCGCGTGCATCCGACTCGATGTCGGCGAGTTCGGTGAAACCCGGGATCAGCCGCGCCGCGACCATCCCCCGCAGGTCCGCCAGATGCTCGTCACGCATGGATGCCCCCACTTCTCCGCCCCTCACTCATCGCGTCTGATCGAATATCGGACATGGTCATTGGACGTCGGCGCGGTCGAATCGGTTCCACGATGACGGCAGTTCGTCCGTTCGGATGACACAGCTGCCGCACGGGGCTTCGCGTAGTCTCTCGAACGTGCGATTCACCGAGGAACGAACATCGCTGGCGGCCGCGGCGCATCGACTGGCGCACGCCGGGATGACCCACGGCACGGGCGGCAACCTCTCCATCCGGGTCGGCGAATCGGTCGTCCTCACACCGTCGGGCTGTCAGCTCGGCGATGTCACACCCGACCAGATGGTCGTCGTCGATCTCGACGGAGTGGTCATCGAGGACACCGAGTACCGACCGACCTCGGAACTACGCATCCATCTCGACGTTTACCGCCACACCCCGGCCGGTGCGGTGGCTCACGCCCACCCGATCGCATCGATCGCGGTGGCCAACATCGTCGACGAACTCCCGGTCGTGCACTACACCGCCGCATTGATCGGGGGTTCGATCCGGGTGGCACCGTACGCGGTCTTCGGCAGCAATGACCTCGGTGACGGCGTAGCGGCGGCCCTCACCGAGCGCACCGCGGCACTGATGCGCAACCACGGTTCCGTTGCCTACGGCGACAACCTCGACATGGCCTGCGACCGTATCGAACTCGTCGACTGGCTGGCCGAGGTCTATCTGCGTTCGGCCGCCGTTGCGCCGCCCGCGACCCTGAGTTCCGACGACGTCACCGAGGTCGTCGCCACCGCACTCCGACGTCACTACACACCGTTCCCCGGGAGGAAAGCATGAGGGTCGCCACCTTCGGCGCGCACGTACTCGATGTGCTCGCCCAACCCGTCGACGAGATCCCCGACGGACAGGGCGCCGCGCTCGTGCAGAACATCCGGATGTCGGCAGCCGGACCGGCCGGTGGAACCGCGATCGCCCTGGCCAAACTCGGCGTCGAGGTCTACACCGTCGGTGCCATCGGGCCCGACGATCCGGGCGATGTGCTGACCACCATGTTGAACCGCCACGGCGTCAACACCGACCACCTCGTGACCGTCGATCAACCGACCTCGATGAGCATGCTGCCGATCCGCAGCAACGGCGACCGCCCGGCTCTGCACCTACCCGGCGCAAACCTCGCGTATCCGCTCGGGCACGCTCCGCTGGAACTGCTGACCGGCGTCGATCATGTTCACGTCGGTGCTCCCGAGCTCCTCAATCCACCGGAACTCGCACCGCTGCTCGCCGACATCAGGGCCGCCGGAACCACTGTATCGGCGGACATCCTCGCCGACGGCGACCCCGGTCTGCTCACCTGGATCGAACCCGTTCTGCCGCATCTGGATTACCTGCTGCCCAACGACGATCAGGTGCGAGGGTTCACCGGCGAGCGCGACCTCGTCACCGCATGCCGACGCCTGATCGACCTCGGTGTGGTCTGCGTCGCGGTCACCGCCGGCGCCGACGGCGCCCACGTCGTGACGTCCGGGAACGCCGAACATGCTGCGGCACAAGCTGTCACCGTCGTCGACACGAGTGGCTGCGGCGACTCGTTCTCGGCCGGGTTCCTCGCGGCTCGCGGACACGACCTCGACCTGCTCGAGTCCGCCGAGATCGGCTGCGCGGTCGCCGGAATCGTCGCGACCGGACTCGGCAGCGATCACGGCGACTTCACCTGGTCGTCGGTCGCGAACTGACGCCCCCGGGGCATCCCACGACGATCGGCCGATCGGCCCCCAGATTTCTGGATGGAGAATTCCCCGGGTCATCGGGATGGGAAATGTTCTGCGTCCAGACGAATCTCTGATGCATGAACTCACCAACGCACACGATCACCCGGATCAACCCATCCTCCTGGAACGCGCAGTTCCGGTTCGACCACGCCCAACTGCGGCCGGCACCGCGCGAGATCCTCACCATCGCCGGTCAGGCATCCGTCGACGACGACGGCACCGTCCTGCACGAAGGTGATGTCGCAGCCCAACTCTCGCTCGCGATGCACCACGTCGAGGAGATCTTGTCGGCCGCGTCGATGACCCTCGCCGACGTACACATGCTCACCGTCTACGCCACCGACGTACCGGCCACGCTCGCCGCCTACGAAGCCCTGACCGAACGCCTCGATGCGCAGGGCGCCACGCCGCCTGCGGCGCTCATCGGCGTCGCCGCGCTGTCCTTACCCGGCCTCGCCGTCGAGATCACCGCGCAGGCCGGTCGCTGATCTGCACGATGCACGTCGCCGTGAGCGGTCTCGATACGCCCCTCGCCTGGCGGCTCGTGGCTACTCGACCCACGGGGGGCCGCAGCCTCACCCGAGCCGAGCTGCCAACCCCCGCCGGACCGACAGGCACCGAGTTCGCCAGGACACCCACCACCGATCCAGGGAGCACCGAGCTCGCGAGGACCCCCCCCCCCCCCCCCCCCCCCGCTGATCGAGTAGGCACCGAGCTCGCGAGGAGCCGTATCGAGATCACCGAAACCCGAACTCACTGATCACCAACACATCTCACAAAGCCAAGGAGAAACCATGTCCATCACCACCCCCGAAGAACACATCCCCCCGACCATCGCTGCCACCGACACCCTCGCCGCCATCGTCGACGGTCCCGTCCTGACCCCCGGCGACGCCGCCTATGCCGACGAACTGGCGGGCTTCAATGCTGCGAGCGCGCCGAATCCGGCGATCGTCGTCGGAGCCACATCGGCCGACGACGTCGCCGCCGCCGTCCGTCACGCCCGGGCACACGGGCTGCGCATCGGTGTGCGGGCCACCGGTCACGGACCGGTCATCGAGGGTGCGGGCTACCTCACCGTCACCACCTCCCGGATGACCGATATCCAGGTGGACCCGGTCGCCCGGACCGCACGGATCGGGGCCGGTGTGCGCTGGCGTGACGTCATCGCCGCAACCGCACCGCACGGATTGACCGGGCTGGTCGGCTCCTCGTCGTCGGTCGGTGTCGTCGGCTACACGCTGGGCGGTGGACTCAGTCCGCTGGCCCGCGAGTTCGGTTTTGCCGCCGACCGCGTGCGTCGCATCGAGGTGGTGACCGCCGACGGCACGATTCGAACGGTCGACGCCGGTGCGGGCTCTGATCTCTTCTGGGCCCTGCTCGGGGGCCGTGACGGCTGCGGCATCGTCACGGCGATCGAGTTCGAGCTGATCCCGCTCGTCACCCTCTACGGGGGCGGGATATTCTTCGCCGGCTCGGCGGCCGAGCAGGTGTTGCACGCCTGGCGGCGGTGGGCCCCGTCGCTCCCCGAGTCGGCGGGGACCTCGGCGGCGGTGCTGCGTCTCCCGCCCGACCCGCAACTCCCGCCGCCGCTGCAGGGCCAGATCGCGGTGCACGTCCGGTTCACCTATACCGGCGATCCCGCCGTCGGCGCGCAGCTGCTGGCACCGATGATGTCCGCCGGCCCGATCCTGTTGCAGAACGTCGACGTGCTGCCGGTCGCGGCGCTTGACGCCGTCCACATGGACCCGCCCGGGCCGCTGCCGAGCATCGAGCGGGGCTGCGCCTTGCGGGAGCTGCCGGCCGAGGCCATCGACGCGCTGCTCACCGTGGCCGGGCCGCAGGTGCCGAGTCCGCTGGCCATCGTCGAGATCCGACTGTTGGGCGGCAGGATCGCTGCGCCGCAAGGGGTCCCCAACTCCGTGGCCGGTCGCCACGCAGCCTTCGGGGTTCTCGCGATCGCCGTCCCCGCAGGACCGCTCGCCGATCAGGCGGCTTCCGATGTCGCAGCCGTGCACCGTGCGGTCACACCATGGGCGCATGGCGGCCTGCTGAACTTCGCCGGCCACATGCCCGCGGACGAACTGGCGGGCCTGTGGTCTGCGGCCGACGCGGCACAGCTGGCCGCGATCCGCGGCCGCCACGACCCGACCGGGATGTTCGCGCGACAGGCCTGACAGATACCGATCACGGCGACCGGCCGGACGCACCCGCGTCCGGCCGGTCGTTCGATCAGCGTCCCCACATTTCTGGGATAGACAGATGACCTGCGAAAACGGAGAATCTTCTCATGACGACGAGTCTGACCGCGGATCGGGTGCGCAGTGACGTCGATGTGCTCGCCCACGCCGGGCTCGGCGTCGGCGACTTCCTCGGCGAGGCCATCGGATCACTCATCCGGGCGGTACCCCACGCCGCCGCCTGTATGGCCACCGTCGACCCCAACACCCTGCTCATCACCAGCACCCGAAAATACGGAAATCTCCTCGGCCGCAACCAGCACGACGACGAGTGGGGACTGCGCGAGTACGGAACCGTCGAGTCCTCGTCGTTCCGGCAACTCGCGATGGCCGGCGTCGATGCGGTCGGCATGCACGAGTTGACGGCTGGTCGGACTCAGGAGTCGCCGCGAATGCATGAGTTCATGCGGCCGCACTACGACTTCACCGATGAGGCACGGCTACTCATGCGCGACGGCGCGCAGGTCTGGGGCGGCATCGCCTTCTTCCGCGAGGTCGGCGAGCGACCCTTCACCCCGGACGAGGTGGAATTCCTTCGAACTCTGTCCCAACCGCTTGCCCTCGGTGTCCGCACCGGTCTGCTCGCCAGCATCGTCGCCGAACCGCAGTCAGCGCCCTCGGGTCCATGTGTGCTGATCGTCGACAGCCAGAATCACATGGTCCAGATGAGTGCCGGCGCCGAGGAGCGGGTCGACGACCTTCTCTCCGGCGCCAACAGCGGGGCAGCGTCATCGGTGATCACCGCGCTGGTCGGGGCGGCCCGACGGTACGGTCGTGGGGAAACCGACGTTCCGCCGCGACTGCGGGTCCGGGGGGCATCGGGAATGTGGCTCGTGGTGCACGCCTCCCCGTTGTCGAATGCCGATGGCCGGGTCGGCGAGGTGGTGGTGACCATCGAGGAGGCACGGCCGCCGGAGATCGTTCCCCTGGTGGTGGCCGCCTTCGGCCTCACCGCCCGCGAACGCGACGTCACCCAGATGGTGTTGCAGGGGGTCGCGACCAAGGACATCGCGTCGACGCTGCACGTCTCCGCCTACACGGTTCAGGACCACCTCAAGTCGATCTTCGACAAGGCCGGTGTACGCAGCCGACGCGAGCTGATCGCCCGGGTGTACTTCGATCAGTACGCGCCGCGGATGAACGATCAGCTCTTGCCGTCGGGGGCATACGTCACCACGGAGTCCTGAGCAGGCGATCGGCGCCTACCGCACCATCCGCACGGCCAACTCTCCGTAAGCACGCGCGAGCGCAACGGGGTCGCGGTGGGTCCGTGACGGGAACCAACGGCACACGTCGACGCACAACGACGAGAGCGCCAGGACGGCGTCGTCGGCGGCCGTCACCGTGAATTCCCCGGACGCCACACCTTGACGCACGATCACCGCGAGCACGTCGGAGGTCTCACGACGGATTGCGGTGATCGTCCGATAATGCTCGCGGGTCAGGCCGTGCAGTTCGTACTGAACCACCTTCGCGAGCTCATGCTGTTCGGCCTGCCAGCGGGTGAATTCGCCGATGACAACCCGCAGTCGGTCACTCGCGGACAGCGATTCATCGTCGACCTCCCGTAACGCGGCGAGCACACCACGGTGCCCTTCGAGGGCGATCGCGTAGAGCAGTTCCTCTTTCGAGCGATAGTGCGGATACATGGCGGCCGCACTCATGTTGAGCCGCTTGGCGATCTGCCGTGTGGAGGTGCCGCCGTAACCGACCTCGGCGAACGAGGCGATCGCCGCCCTGCGGATTCGCTCCGCCGCCACCGAGTCGCCGTTCTTCGGCCCAGCCACCGACGCTCACCCCGCCTTCCTGATCTCGACATCTTGACCTGATCGCACTGTACGATGCATCATAAGCGAGCGCTTAGATTATGAGCGAATGCTTAGGTGACGAAGGAGTCCGATGGCCACCCCACTCTCCCGACGCGATCTCGAGTTCCTCCTGTACGAGTGGCTCGACGTCGAAGAGCTGACCAAGCGCGAACGTTTCGGTGAGCATTCCCGCGAGACGTTCGACGCGGTCCTCGAGCTGAGCGAGGATCTCGCCACCAAACGGTTCGCGCCGTTCAACAAGCTCGGCGACCAGAACGAACCGTTCGTGGGCGAGGACGGGAAGGTCGTCTTGCCGGCGGAGATCGAGGCCGGCATCTCCGAGTTCGTCAAGGCCGGATTGATGGCCGGCTCGTTCGACGAATCGGTCGGCGGGATGCAGCTGCCGACCGTGATCAGCCGGGCGTCGAGTGCGTGGTTCCAGGCGGCGAACGCCGCGATGTCGTCCTACACCTTCCTCACCGTCGGCAACGCGAATCTGCTCACCGAGTACGGCACCCCAGAGCAGATCGACACGTGGGTACGCCCGATGGTCGAGGGACGCTACTTCGGGACGATGTGCCTGTCCGAACCCCAGGCCGGTTCGTCACTGGCCGACATCACGACCAAGGCAGAACCGCAGTCCGACGGCACCTACCGGATCACGGGCACCAAGATGTGGATCTCGGCGGGCGAGCACGAGCTGTCAGAGAACATCGTTCACCTGGTGCTTGCGAAGGCACCAGGCGGAGGGCCCGGCGTCAAGGGCATCTCGTTGTTCATCGTGCCCAAGTATCTCGCCGACGGCACCCGCAACGACGTCGCGCTCGTCGGCCTCAACCACAAGATGGGCAACCGGGCGACCACCAATACATTGCTCAACTTCGGCGACGGAACACACCTGGACGGCGGCGCCGTCGGCTATCTCGTCGGCGAAGAGCATCGCGGCCTGAGTTACATGTTCCACATGATGAACGAGGCGCGTATCGGCGTCGGATTCCTCGCCACCTCGCTGGGCTATGCGGGTTACCTGGCCTCTCTCGAGTACGCCAAGGTCCGCACGCAGGGCCGACCTGTCGACCAGAAGGATCCGGCCGCCAAGCCGATCCCGATCATCGAACACGCCGACGTCAAGCGAATGCTGTTGGCGCAGAAGTCCTATGTGGAAGGCGCACTGGCGCTCGGCCTGTACTGCAGCAAGCTCGTCGACATCGAGTCGACGAGCACCGGTGACGACCGCGATCGCGCGACCCTGCTGCTCGACGTCCTGACCCCGATCGCCAAGAGTTGGCCGTCGCAGTGGTGCCTGGAGGCCAACAGTCTCGCCATCCAGGTCCACGGCGGTTACGGCTACACCAAGGAGTTCGATGTCGAGCAGTACTACCGCGACAACCGGCTGAACCCGATCCACGAAGGTACCCACGGGATTCATGGTCTGGATCTGTTGGGCCGCAAGGTCGTGATGCAGGGCGGTGCCGGACTCGCTCTGCTGGCCGAGACCATCGGGGCGACCATCGAGCGGGCCGGCAGCGTGGAAGCCGTCGCAGGTTACGCCGCCGAACTCCGCGCCGCGCTCGAGCAGCTGGTCGCAACAACCGCCGCCGCATGGTCCACCGGCGATCCGGCGGTGGCGCTGGCCAACGCCACCGCCTACCTCGAGGCCGCCGGACACATCGTCATGGCGTGGCTCTGGCTCGAGCAAGTGCTCGCGGCAGATGAGAAGACCGGTGACTTCTATGACGGCAAGCGTGCTGCGGCACAATACTTCTTCCGCTACGAGTTGCCGAAGACAGCCGCTGCGCTGAACCTGGTCGCCACCCTCGACCGGACCACCGTGGATGCCGATCCCGCCTGGTTCTGACGCACCCTGATCCCTACCCGCCGGTTGTGATCAATCCGGTTCCGACACAAGGAGACACACATGCCCGTGATGGACCTGTTCGACCTATCCGACAAAGTCGTCGTCGTCACCGGCGCGTCCTCCGGACTCGGGGTCGCCTTCGCCAAGGGCTTCGCCGAGGCCGGCGCCGACATCGTGCTCGCCGCACGTCGCGCCGATCGCCTCGCCGAAACCGCGGCGATGGTGGAGGCGCTGGGCCGCAAGGCCCTGTCGGTTCCGGCCGATGTCGCCGACCCCGACCAGTGCCAGGCGGTCATCGACGCGGCCATGGAGACGTTCGGTCGCGTCGACGTGCTGATCAACAATGCCGGCGTCGGCACAGCCGTCCCCGCGACCCGCGAGACACCCGATCAGTTCCGCTCGGTGATCGACATCAACCTCAACGGGTCGTATTGGATGGCCCAGGCGTGTGGACGCGTGATGCAGCCGGGCAGCGCGGTCATCAACATCTCCAGCGTCCTCGGCATCACCACCGCCGGACTGCCGCAGGCCGCGTACGCGTCGAGCAAGGCCGGCGTCATCGGTCTCACCCGGGATCTCGCCCAGCAGTGGGGCACACGCAAGGGAATCCGCGTCAACGCCATCGCGCCGGGGTTCTTCGAGAGCGAGATGACCGACACCTACCACGACGGCTACCTCGAATCCCAGCTGCCGCGGGTCGTACTCGGGCGAATGGGCAAGGGCGAGGAACTGGCCGCCACCGCGATCTGGCTGGCTTCGCCGGCATCTGGCTACGTGACCGGTCAGACCGTCGCGGTCGACGGTGGTGTGACGGTCACTTAAGTATCCGTCAAACGACAGACGTCAGATCTCGAATCCAGCAGGAGCACTGTGCGATACGTTGCTGTCGGCGACAGTTTCACCGAAGGCGTCGGAGATGAACCGGACGGTGTCACTCCGCGCGGATGGGCCGATCTGGTCGCCGAAGGACTGGCCGCCCACCACGGGGGCATCGAGTATGCCAACCTCGCCATCCGCGGCCGGTTGCTCGCGTCGATCGCCACCGAGCAGATCGACGCCGCATTGTCTCTCGATCCCCTGCCGACACTGCTCACCTTCAACGGCGGAGGCAACGACATGCTTCGCCCCGGAAGCGATCTCACACAACTGATCGAACTCACCCGCAGCGCGGTACGACGCTGCCGGGACGCGGGGATCGAGGTCGTGCTGCTGGCCGGCGCGGACCCCTCGGCAGGTCTGCCGTTCAGCGACGCCATCCGGGGTCGCGGCGAATTCCTCACCACGCAGGTGAGCGCACTGGCCGTCGAGGAGTCCGTGCGGTTCGTCAATGTGTTCGGCGACAGTGAGATCCGTCAGCCGGTCTACTGGTCCGATGATCGTCTGCATCTCAACCCGACCGGCCATCGGCGGGTCGCGGCCCACATCCTCCGGGCGCTGGGAGTCGAGACGGCCACGATGCCGCAGCGACCCGAGGACCCGGTCGGCGGACGACGGTGGGCGGGCGACCTACGGTTCGCCCGTGCCCACCTGGCACCGTGGGTGATCCGCCGTCTACGCGGCCGGTCGTCGGGTGACGACCGCGCCGCGAAGCACCCCGCGTGGGTCCCGGTTCCCGCCACGATGAGCCAGGCGTCGCCGGAGGCGCCGTAGCCTCTGCCACTGGTCTTCACCGCCGCCGTCGATCACGGCGACACCCGCGCCTGCGCGAAGTCGGCGGGTGCCGGCCGGCCCGCACCCTAAACTGGTCGGCAATGGATGCCTCGCCGCCGATACTCCGTGAACCCCTCCACCAGGTCGATCCTCGCGCCCTGACCATGTGGCGGATGACACCGCTCCTGCCGGCCATCCCGCTGCTGGCGGTCGCCGTCGTCCTCGCCTGGATGGTCGACACAATCCGTTGGCCTGCGCTGGTGGTCGCGGTGCTGACCGTGCTGATCGCCGCCTTCTTCGTCACCGTCGTGCCGGTGTGGAGGTATCGATTTCATCGGTGGGAGGTCACCGAGGACGCTGTCTACACCCAGTCCGGATGGTTCGTGCGGAGCCGGGTGATCATCCCCATCGCCCGCATCCAGGTCGTCGACACCGCGGCGGGACCGATCGAACAGCTGTTGAACCTCGCGACACTGACCGTCACCACCGCATCGTCGGCCGGGACCATCCGGGTCGTCGGGCTCGACGCCGCGAGCGCCCGTCGAGCCGCGGCAGATCTCACCGCACGCACCCAGGCACACTCCGATGACGCGACCTGAGCAGCCCCTCCCGCCCGGCGGCCGCCCACCGGTCGCCGACGCACTCGACGACAACCCCGACGAATGGCATCGGCTGTCGCCCTGGATGATCGCGGTCAAGCCGATAGAACAGTTGCCCCAGCTCATCCCGCTGGTCATCGCCATACTCTTCGCCGGACGCGGCGCCCCGAGCCTCAGTATCATCCTCACGGTCGTCGCGGTCCCGCTGGTCACCATCGTGCCGTGGCTGGTCACCCGCTATCAGGTGACCGAGGAACACGTCCGCGTGCGGAGCGGACTGCTCACCCGCAAGGTCGCGACAGCACGGCGCGATCGGATCCGGAGTGTTGACCTGACCGCATCCCTGCCCCATCGGGTGCTGGGTCTGAAGAAGATCCGTATCGGCACCGGCGGCGACAAGGACTCGTCGGTGGTGGAGCTCAACGCCATCACCGCGACTGATGCCGACGCCCTGCACGACCACCTGATGGCGACGGCCGCACGCGTCCGGCGATCGGATGTCAACGCTGCCGGCACGCACCCACCCTCGACTCCCCCACAGCTGCTCTCGCAGCTTCGACTGTCCTGGTTGCGGTTCGCACCGTTCCAGATGACCGGGTTCGCCGCAGCCGCCGCCGCGGGTGGGCTGGCAGCACAGTTCGCCAATGACGCGGGCCTGTTCGAGCAGGGGGCGACCGCCGCCGAACAGGCCGTCGACCGCGTCCGCGACGTCCCGGTGCCGGTGGTGATCACCGTCGTCGTGCTCGCGGTGCTCGCCGTCGGCGCCCTGTTGTCGGTCGGCGGATACGTGCTGGGGTACTGGAACTTCTCGCTGGCTCGCAACCCGGACGACGGCACCCTACGCATCCGTCGCGGTCTGCTGACCACGAATGCCTCCAGCCTCGACGAGAACCGCATCCGCGGCGTGCACCTGCATCAACCGGTGTTGATGCAGCCGCTGGACGGGGCCCGCCTCCATGCCATCGCCACGGGTTCGTCCAAACATCCACTGCTGTTGCCACCGGCACCGGCCGCCGAGGCCATCCGCGTCGGTCGGCTGGTGACGCACGGCGACGGCGAACTCATAGGACGGTTGCGCCGGCACGGCCACGTGGCACTGGTACGCCGTGTCACCCGCGGATTCTGGTCCGGCCTGGTGGCGGCCGCGATCCTGGCAGCCCTGGTCGCCGGCCCTCTGACCTGGCCGTGGCTGATCCTCGCAGTTCTCGTGGTCCTGATTTCATGCCTCCTCGGCATGGTTCGCTATCACCATCTCGGTCACGACATCACCGACCGGTCGGTGGTCATCGCGCCGCCGCGGATCGCGCGTCACCGGTACGTCCTGGACCGTACGGGCACCGTCGGCTGGGCGTCGCGGGCGTCGGTGTTCCAACGTCGCCAGGGCGTGGAGACCGTCATCCTCGCCACCGCCGCAGGATCGGAGGCGTACGCCGCCGTCGACCTCGACGAATCCGCCGCCGCCGAACTGATGGCGACCGTGTCGCCGGATCTGCTCGCGCCGTTCCTGACACGCTAACGAACGAGCGAGCGTCCCGGACCGGAGGAACAAGCGAAGCGTCACCACCCCGGCCCCTGAGGAGCCTCGCGAGGAACAAGCGAACCGTCACCAACCCGGCCCCTGAGGAGCCTCGCGAGGAACAAGCGAACCGTCACCAACCCGGCCCCTGAGGAGCCTCGCGAGGAACGAGCGATGCGTCACCAACCCGGTCCCTGAGGAGCCTCGCGAGGAACGAGCGATGCGTCACCAACCCGGTCCCTGAGGAGCCTCGCGAGGAACGAGCGATGCGTCACGAAGGGCCCAACGCGTGCGGCCCTCCGCTAGCGCCCACCCCGGGAGAAGGCGCGCCCAGACATGCCTAGTGAGACGATTGACCAGGTTATTTGAGACTTTTTCCCGAATCAGTCCCAACGGTCCGTCGGACAGTGGTAAACCCACAATCAGTCAGTGCTGACTGATTGGAAGGGACGGGGACATGAACGACGAGGACACCAACGAGGACAAGGGCCGGTTCTCTCGCCGGTCGGCGTTGACGGGGGCGGCGGCGGCCGCCGTGCTGGCGGGCACCGCGGTCGCCATGCCGAACGTCACAGTGCCATCGGCACAGGCAGTTCCACGGACCGGCCGGGGTCGGGGACGTGAGGTCGCCATCTTCGGCGGTGGTATGTCCGGACTCGCCGCGGCACACGAACTCGTCGAACGCGGGTTCCGCGTCACCGTGTACGAACCGGCGTATCTCGGCGGGAAGGCACGCAGCCACGACGTTCCCGGCACCGCCCGTGGCGGTCGTCTCGCCCTGCCCGGTGAGCACGGTTTCCGCTTCTTCCCCGGCTGCTACCGGCATGTCCCGGAAACGATGGAACGAATCCCGGTGGCCGGCGGCACCGTCAGGGACCGTCATCTCATCAGTGTCGAGACGGCGGTCATCGCCTTCGACGACTCCGGCTACGCTCCCACGACGGCCCCGACATCCCTCGTGGGAGCCGTCCAACACGGTCCCGCGGTCCTCGAACTGGACAACCTCCGCAACGCCCTGACAACGGGACTCAAATTCGTCGCCGACGTCCCGCCCGACGAGCTCGCCTATTTCGTGACCCGCGAGCTGATCATCGCGACGAGCTGCGAGGAACGACGACTCGGCCAGTGGGAACAGCAGTCCTGGGTACAGTTCGTCAAGGCGAAGGGCAAATCGTCGGCATATCAACGGTATCTGGCCGGTGCCCTCACCCGAGCCCTGGTGGCGGCGAAGTCGCAGACCGCGTCGGCACGCACCATCGGGCAGATCGGATTGGCCCTGGCGACATCGGCGACCGGGTTGCTCGGCCAATACGACGCCGGCCTCGTGCAGGGTGGTGTCGACCGAATCCTCAACGCCCCCACCAGTCACGCGTGGATCGATCCGTGGGTGGCCTACCTGCGTGGTCGCGGAGTCGAATTCGTGATGGGCGACGGGGTCGCAGACTTCCAGGTCTCGGATCGGCGGGTGACGGGTGCGCGCCTGACGTCCGGCGGAACCGTGACTGCCGACTGGTATGTGGCGGCCATCCCGATCGATCGACTCAAACCGTTGCTCACCGGAAGCGTGCTGCGCGCCGATCCATCGTTGGCGGGCATCCGGCGCCTCCAGGACGACTGGATGGTGGGGATCCAGTACTTCCTCTCCCGCCAGACGGAACTGCCACCCGGCCACATCGCCGCCTTGGGCACACCGTGGGCCCTGACCGGCCTCTTCCAGGCACGACCATGGAATGTCGACTTCGCCAAGACCTACGGCGACGGCCGAACCCGTGATTGCCTGTCCATCGACATCTCCGACTGGGACAAGCCCGGCATCCTCTACGGCAAGCCCGCCAGACGTTGCACCAAGCGGGAGATCGCCCGCGAGGTGTGGGCGCAGATGAGTCGCGCCATGAACTCCGCAGGCAACAGGTTGCTGCGCAGCGAGGAGATCGTCACGTGGTCACTCGACCCCGGGATCACATGGTCGCCACAGATCGCCAACGCAACCCCGCTGATGGTGAACACGGCCGGTTCCTATCACCACCGGCCCACCGCCCACACTGCAATTCGGAACCTCTTCATCGGCGGCGATCACGTCCGCACGAACATCGATCTGGCGACGATGGAAGGAGCCAACGAGTCCGGGCGTCGAGCGGCCAACGCGATTCTCGCCGCGGCGGACAGTCCCGCACGACCGGCATCGGTGTTCCCATTGGCAGAGCTACCCATGCTCGATCCGATCAAGGCCGAGGACCGCGCGCGCTATCGCGCAGGGTTACGCCACTTCCTCGATGCCTGAGCGGGGTGGCGTCGGCGGATAGGATCGGTGGGTGAACGCAACGGCGCACAACCTCCCGCGCGGCGAGGGTGCCGGCACGCAGCAACGCGGTGACCGCACCCGTCATCAGATCATGGATGCAGCGATCCGTGTGCTCGTCGAGCGCGGTTACGCGCGGGCCAGCACCCTCGCGATCCAAGCCGAGGCGGGTGTCAGCCGCGGCCGCCTGCTCCACCACTACCCCTCGCGCGACCGACTTTTCATGGCCGCCGTCGACCACCTTGCTCGCACGCGAATCGAGGAGATGCCATCCCAGGTCGACTGGCCGGACAATCCGGCAGCACGGATCGGCCCGGCGATCGAACTCGGCTGGAGTACCTTTCATCAGCCCTACTTCGTCGCGTCCATGGAGTTGTGGATCGCGGCACGGACCAACGAACAACTGCGTAGCGCGCTGCTGCCGACCGAACGACGACTCGGACCGACCGTACGACAGGCCGTCGCCGGGTTCCTCGGCGACGAGTTGACCGCTCACCCAAGGTATCCCGAGCTGTATCCACTCTTGTTGTCCAGCATGCGCGGCGTGGCCACGACCTACCTGATCGATCGCCGGGACCCGCGAACGGATCCGCATCTGGATCTGTGGAAGGCGATGACGCGGACCTACCTGCTCTGATCGCGACCGGGCGCGCGCGGCCGGTCACTACCATGGGCATCATGACCTCGACCCAGCTGCGCGCGTTCGTCGCGATCGTGCGGACCGGGTCGGTCAAGCAGGCGGCCGCCGAGCTCGGCCTCACCGAGCAGGCGGTGTCGATGCATGTCGCGCAGCTCCGCAAGAGCCTGGGCGATCAGCTCTTCCGGCGGACACATTCCGGCCTCGCGTTCACGCCGGGCGGGCTGCGGCTGGCCGCCCGTGCCGTGGAGATCCTCGGATTGCAGGATCAGACCGTGAGCGAGGTCGAGGCGGCCGCCGGCGGCCGGCGCACGATCAGGGTGGCCGCGTCCAGCTTGTTCGCCGAACATGCCGCCGGAGGTCTGATCGACCTGTTCACCAAACGGGCGAAGGATCTCGAGGTGGAACTGAGTGTCCAGCCGCCAGATCAGTTCTCTTCTCTGCTCGCCTCGCGTGCCGTCGACGTCGCGATCGGACCGGCACCTCTGGAAACCGAGGCCGGCCACGACGGTCCCGCCCTGAGCGTCAAGGAGTTCCTCACCTACGACGTCGAGGTGATGGCGGCGCCCTCACATCCGCTCGCGCGGCGGCGCGTGAGTCCCGAGGAACTCGCGGGCACCCCGTGGAATCTCGGCCCGTCGGCAGCCGGCAGACGCGGTGCGATCCCCGAGATGCTGGCACGCCTCGGTGTTGCCGAGGATTGCCAGCGGATCTTCCAGAGCGATGCCGCGGCCTGGGAGGAGACACAGCGCGGCACCGGGTTGACGCTGGCGCTGACATTCGCCGTGCACTCGGACCTGCAGACCGGGCGACTTGTCCGGGTGGACGGCGCAAAAGCGCACCGCCGCGAGACGTGGAGCGCGATGGCACTCTCCCACGACGCCACCCGCACTGCCGACGAGCTCATGCGCTTCGTCGCGACCCCGAAGGCCATGCAGGCGATGCTGCGCGGATCCGGTGTCCCGGTGAAACATTTTCGTCCGGCCGTCTATGTCACCCTGTGGAATTGAGCGAGACTCCACGGAACCTGCGATTATCGACGGCGGGCCTCGGTGATCGCCGTGATCATCCCGGTGAGGTCGTCGACGGTCGCTGCCGGAAGAAACCGATCACAGTACGGTAGAGCTGCGGCCATTCCACCCACCAGTGGTTCGTAGCCGGGAGCTCCGGCACGCGGATTGAGCCAGATCACCGTGAACGTCCGGCGCGCGATCCGGGCCATCGCCCGCTCCAGACGGGCCGGATCATCGGAATCCCATCCATCTGAGGCGATCACACAGATCGAACCGCGCAGGCTCTGCGCATGACGCGACGCCAGCAGCGCGTCCAGACTCGCCGCGATACGGGTGCCGCCGAAGCGATCCACCACCTTCGCACCCGCCAACTCGACGGCATCGTCGATGGACGAGGAGGCCAGGATCGGCGTCATCCGGGTCAGTCCTGTACTGAATGCGAACGTCTCACTGCGGCCGCGCCGAGACAACGCACGCATGATGTGCAGATACGCTCTCGCATAGCCCTGCATGGACTGGGAGACATCGCAGACCATCACGATAGGTCGGGCCCGCCACATCGGCCCGCGATAGACCACATCGGCCACCTCCCACCCGGTGTGCCGTGAGTTCGCCAGCGTGCGGCGCAGATCGATCCGACGCCCTGCGACCAGAGTGCGCTCCCTGCGCCCGCGGCGTTTCGGCCACCTCTCCGCGGCCCCGTCCAGCCAGGCCTCGATCAACCGGAGTTGGCCGTGATCCAACCGATCGAACGGGACCCGCGCGATCGCCTCGATCGCGCTCGGCCGCGGAATCCAGACCGGTGCGCCCTCCCCGTCCTCGACGGTGTCGTCGGTGACCGCCATCCGCGGCAACGTCGCCCATGGCAACCCGTCGGAGGTGTCATCCGCACCGGCATGTGGGCCGGGCACCGCCATCGACTGATCGCCTCGCGGCGCCGACACCGAGCCCCGCAGTGCCACCGGGTCCAGGGAGAACACCGCGTCGTCGAAGACCGCGGCAAACACCGCGTCGAACCTGCCTAGGTCAGAGTGCCTGCGCACCAGAGTGATCCGCGCGAACCAGTAGAGCTCGCGACGAACGGACACGGATCCACGCGGCATCGCCTCCAACGCGCGACAGAACGCCGACGCGTCGGTTTGCCCGACCGGTACGCCCGCGGTGCGGAGCCGCTCGGTGAATCCGGCGGCGAACGCGGCGCGATCGATGCGCGCGAGGACCGGCCCGCCGGTCATCGACCCGCGGCCCCGAATCGTCGAACCGCAGCCATCACAGGAAGGCCCCGCGGTCGAGCGCCTCGACCAGGGTCTCCTGGTCGTCGGGCGTCTTCACCAGCGTTCCGAGGGTGGGCTGCACCGTAGTCGGCATCAGTTCGGAGACTCCGAGCGTGATGAGCGCCGACACCCAGTCAATCGCCTCCGCCATGCCCGGCGGCTTGTCGAGGTCGAGTTCGCGGATACGGCCGACGAACACGGAGGCGTCGGCGATGAGGCTGTCGGAAGCGCCATGGACGGTACGACGCAGAACGGCGGCGACCTGCGCCGCCCCGGGGTATGGGATCCAGTGATACAGGCATCGGCGCCGTAGCGCCTCATGCAGCTCTCGACTTCGGTTGGAGGTGAGCACGACCAGTGGCCGACGCCGGGCGTGGATGGTGCCGAGCTCGGGAATGGTGACCGCCCCCTCGCCGAGGAACTCGAACAGCAGCGCCTCGAATTCGTCGTCGGCACGGTCGATCTCGTCGATGAGCAGGACCGGCGGCTTCTCACCCTCATACCGGATCGCGGCGAGCAGGGGTCGCTCGGAAAGGAACTCCGGCGCATACAGATCGGCATCGGCGAGTGGTTGGCCGCGGGTCTCGGACATCTTGATGGCCAACAGCTGTCGCTGATAGTTCCACTCGTAGAGTGCATCGTGTGCGGCCAGACCCTCGTAGCACTGGAGTCTGATCAACTCGGTGTGCAGCGCCGCGGCCAGGGCGGTCGCCGCAGATGTCTTGCCCACTCCCGGTTCACCTTCGAGCAGGATCGGCATCTGCAGCGAGGTGGCCAGGAACAACGCGGTGGCCAGCCCCTCGTCGGCGAGGTAGTCGACGGAGTCGAGAAGCTGCGCAACGTCGTGTGGTGAGGAGAACAGTGGGTCGCCGGAATCCATCAGGCGGGCCTCACCGAACCGACGTCCGGCGCGTTCGCCAGCAGTCTGCGGTAATCGTCTTCGGTGTCGACATCGATCGGAGTGTCGGTGTCGATGTCGACGGTGATCAGATCGGCGCCCGCCGCATCGATCAATCGCCATACACCCTTGTCGCCGTGCAACTCGGCCACGGCGGGAAAGATCGAGCGTCCCAGCCAGAACGGGTGACCGAGGCCGTCTCGGTACCGGACGGCGCCGATCGGTGACCGGCACGCCGCGGCCACCAGCGCGTGCACCGCCGCACCCTGCACGCCGGGCTGATCGCCCAACAGCAGTACCGCTCCGTCTGCGGCGGCATCGATGTGCATGATCGCCTTCCGGATCGATGACGAGCAACCGGTACCGAAGTCGTCGTTGCGCACCACGGTGACACCGTGCAGATCGACACCGGCCGCCACGTCGTCGGCGCCCGCGCCGAGGGTGACGAGGATCTGGTCGAATCCCTGGCCTCGAACGCGGTCGAGCGTCGCGCCGAGCAGGGTGCTCCCCGCGTACGGCAACAACTGTTTTGGTCGGCCGAGTCTGCGGGAGCCGCCGGCCGCGAGCACCACCGCGCACACCGGTGCCGTCATCGGGCCGCCTGCAGGCCGCCGGTCGCGCGGGCGATGAAGGTGTTGCGACATCCGGGGCAGCAGAACCAGTGTCGGCCGGAATCGTCGACGTATTCCGGGGTGTCCTCGGTCACCAATACCGTCATCCCGCAGATCGGGTCCACCTCCCGACGGATTCCGGGCCGCGTGAGGGCATCCTCGCCGGGACGTCTGCCGGTGTCGATCGCGGCCGGCTCCGTTCGTGCGGCGATCCCCCCACGCCGGATGGCCGCGACCACCTCGGCGAGTACCGACAACGCGATCTCCGGCGGCGTCACCGCGCCGATGTCGAGCCCCACGGGCGTGTGCACCCGGTCTCGTTGGCCCGCCGTCAGTTCCATCGCATCCAGCAACGCGGCTCCCCGCGTCCGGCTCGCCACCAGGCCGACGAACGGCACGTCGTGATCCAGTGCGGACCGGATCAGTCCGGCCTCGTCACCCCCGTGGGTACACACGATCGACGCCACCGCCCCGTCGGACGTCGCCATCGTCGGCTCACCTGGTTCGGCGGAGTCGTCATGAGCAACATCGAATCCCAGCAACCGTGCCTGCTCGACGACCGCCAGTGCGATGGGAGTATCACCGACGACGTGGACGATCCGGGCGGGCAACACCGGCTCGATGAAGATCTCCAGGGTCCCACCGGACAGACACGGGTTGACCGCCACCCTCGCCCCCGGCGTCTCCGGATAGTCCTCGGCGCCGTCGGGGACGATACGCAGCAGCAGACCCTCGCCGTCGGCGATCGAGTCGACGGCCGCCAGACGGACCGATTCGGCCGTACACTGACCGCCCGCGAATCCGTGCATCTGCCCGTCCGCGGTCACCAACGCCTGATCACCCGCATGCGCGGAGGTCGGCGACTGGGCGCGCACCACCGTCGCCCGCGCGAACGGGATACGCCGACCGGTGAGTTCGGCCGCGAACTCGGCGAGCGACCTCCGATCATCGGTTGACATGCGGGCTCCTCTCGTTGCCGGTCTTCTGCTGCTGGTCTTCTGCTGCTCGTCGCCGCTCCTGGTTGTCGCTGCCGGTTCTCGCTGCTCAGATCGGCGGTTGTGCCCGACCCCGCATCGCCTCCCAGACCCGCGACGGGGTCAACGGCATGTCTGCGTGGCGAATCCCGAACGGCTCCAGTGCGTTCACCACCGCGTTGACCACCGCGGGCGGCGAGCCCACCGTCGCCGACTCGCCGACGCCCTTGGCGCCGATCGGGTGGTGCGGCGACGGAGTCACGGTGTGCCCGGTCTCCCAGTGGGGTACCTCGAGCGCGGTCGGGATCAGGTAGTCCATCAGGGATCCGTTGAGGCAGTTGCCCGATTCGTCGAACTCGATGACCTCCATCAGCGCCATGCCGACGCCGTCGGTGAGACCACCGTGCACCTGTCCCTCGATGATCATCGGGTTGATCCGGGTGCCACAATCGTCGACCGCCACGAATCGCCGCACCTTGACCACTGCGGTGTCGGGATCGATGTCGACCACACAGATGTATGCGCCGAACGGATAGGTGAGGTTGGCGGGGTTGTAGACCACCGATGCGTCCAATCCTCCCTCCACGCCGGGCGGGAGGTCACCGGCACCATGTGCCTTCATGGCGATGTCGGCGATGGTCACCGACTGACCGGGATCACCCTTGACGTGAAACGACCCCTTCTCCCACTCCAGATCCGCGACCGACACCTCGAGCATGCCCGATGCGATGAGCTTCGCCTTGTCGCGAATCCGGCGCGCCGCGACCGCGGCCGCCGCCCCCGACACCGGTGTCGATCGGCTGCCGTAGGTGCCGAGACCGAACGGCGTGTTGTCGGTGTCGCCGTGGACGACGTCGATGTCGTCCGGCGGGATGCCGAGCTCCTCGGCCACGATCTGCGCATAGGTCGTCTCGTGTCCCTGGCCCTGCGACTGCACGGACAGCCGCACGACGGCCTTGCCGGTGGGATGCACGCGCACATCACATCCGTCGGCCATGCCGAGCCCGAGAATGTCCATATCCTTGCGTGGCCCGGCGCCGACGGCCTCGGTGAAGAATGCGACACCGATCCCCATCAGCTCGCCGCGCTCGCGCTTCTCGGCCTGTTCGGCGAGCAGCGCGTCGTAGTCGGCGATCCGCATCGACTCGACCATCGCCGCGTCGTAGTCGCCGGAGTCGTACACCCACCCGGTCTTGGTGGTGTACGGGAACTGGTCGGGACGGATGAAGTTCTTGCGCCGCAACGCGATCTGATCCATCTTCAGTTCATAGGCGAGACAGTTCACCAACCGTTCGACGAGGTAGACCGCCTCGGTGATCCGGAACGAACACGCATAGGCGACACCGCCGGGCGCCTTGTTGGTGTAGACCGCGGTCATCGAACAGTACGCGGCCTCGAGTTGATAGCTGCCGGTGAAGACACCGAAGAATCCCGCCGGGTACTTCACGGGTGCGGCAACGCCGTTGAACGCGCCGTGGTCGGCGAGCACGTTGGTGCGGATGGCCAGCATCCGGCCGTCCTTCGTGGCGGCGATCTCACCCCGCATCACATAGTCGCGGGCGAAACCGGTACTGGTCAGGTTCTCGGTGCGGTCCTCCATCCACTTGACCGGCTTGCCGGTGACGATCGATCCGACGACGGCGCACACGTAGCCGGGATAGATGGGCACCTTGTTGCCGAATCCGCCGCCGATATCGGGTGAGATGACCCGGATCTTGTGCTCGGGAATCCCGGCGACGATCGCATACAGGGTGCGGTGGGCATGCGGCGCCTGACTCGTCGACCACAGCGTGAGTTTCCCGTCGACCCGGTCGAAATCGGCCACCGCGCCGCAGGTCTCCATCGGGGCCGGATGCACCCGCGGGTACACGATGTCCTGGCTGACCACCACGTCTGCGGATGCGAACACCGCGTCGGTGGCGGCCTTGTCCCCGGTCTCCCAGTCGAAGACGTGGTTGTCGGTCTTGCCCTCGAGATCGTCGCGGATGACCGGCGCCGACTCGTCGAGGGCCTGGCGCACGTTCCAGACGGGTTCGAGGATGTCGTAGTCGACGTCGATGAGCTCGAGCGCATCCCGTGCCGCATAACGGTCCTCGGCCACCACGGCCGCGACCTCCTGACCCTGGAACCGCACCTTGTCGGTGGCCAGGACCGCCTGCACGTCGTTGGACAGCGTCGGCATCCAGTCCAGTCCCAGACCTTTGAGCGTCTCGCCGGTGATGACGGCCTTCACCTTGGGTAACGCCTCGGCCGCCGAGGTGTCGATCGAGACGATCCTCGCGTGGGCGACCGGGGAACGCAGGATGGCCATGTGCAGCATGCCGGGCAGTTGCACGTCGTCGACGTATCGACCGAGACCGCGGATGAAACGTGGATCTTCCTTGCGGAGCATCCGGCCGTACCCGACCGGCTTCTGGTTGTTGTCGACCAGATCCGCCGCCGCAGGCTCCGGAGGTGTGGTGATGGTCATCGGACCGCTCCTGCCGTGGTGTCCTCGGTCGCCGCGTCGGCGGTGGTGTTCTGTTCCTGCGCGGCACCGTCGGGATGTCGCGCGGCCCACTGCACCGAACGCACGATCGTGGTGTACCCGGTGCAGCGACAGATCTGCCCGCTGATCGCTTCGCGGATCTCGTCCTCGGTGGGGTCCGGGTTCTCGTCCAGCAGCGCACGAGCGGTCATCAGCATGCCCGGGGTGCAGAATCCGCATTGCAGCCCATGGCATTCCATGAACCCTTGCTGCAGCGGATCCAGGGTGGTGCCCTGCTCCAGGCCCTCGACGGTCCGCACCTCATGGCCACCGGCCATGGCGGCGAGCACCGTGCACGACTTCACCGGCCGGCCGTCCAGCTGCACCACACAGGTGCCGCAGTTGCTCGTGTCGCAGCCCCAGTGGGTCCCCGTCAACCCGAGATGGTCGCGGAGGAAGTGCACGAGCAACAGGCGCGGCTCGATGTCGCGGGTCACCGACTCACCGTTGACGGTCATCGTCACTTGCATCGAAATCTCCTCTGTATCAGGGCTGTCACGGTCAGGGCTGTCACGGTCGGGGCTGTCGCGGAACTCAGGCCGACGTCGCCGCGCCGACACCCAGCCGCTCGGCGCTGCGGCGAAGGGCACGTTTGGTCAGCTCGTCGGCGAGATGCCGTTTGTATACGACGGTTCCGCGGCCGTCGGTCACCGGATCACACACCTCTGCGGCGATCTCCCCGGCCCGTGCCCAAGCGGCCTCGGTCGGCGCCTGACCCCGCAACGCCTCCGAGATCGCCGGGATCCCGGTGGTGTTCGCACCGACCGCAGCCAGGCCGACCCGCGCGTCGGCGATCGCCCCGTCGGTCAGCCACAACGCCGCGCCGGCGGCCACCACGGCCCAGTCGCCCGCGCGGCGCTCCACCTTCTCGTACGCGCTGGCGCCACCGGAGCGGATGGGGATCCGGACCTCGGTGAGCATCTCGTTCTGCTCGACCGCCGTCTCGTAGGGTCCGCGATGGAACTCGGTCATGGTGACCACCCGCTCGCCATCGGCACCACGGATCACGCAGCTCGCGTTGAGCGTGGCGCAGACACTCGACAGGTCCTCGGATGGGTCGGCCTGACAGAGGGACCCGCCCAGGGTTCCCCGGTTGCGGACCACGGGGTCCGCGATCACCTTCTCGGCGTCGCGAAAGATGGGGAAGGCCGCGAACAGCGGGTCGTTGGCCAGCAGTTCGCAGTGGCGGGTCATCGCGCCAATCCGCACGTCGTCGTCGGTGAACCGGATGTAGCCGAGCTCGTCGTGGAGATCGTTGATGTCGATGAGGTATTCGGGCGTCGCGAGCCGGAGTTTCATCATCGGGAGCAGACTGTGCCCGCCCGCGATCAACCGGGCCTCGTCACCCAGCCGCCCGAGGAGACCGATGGCGTCGTCGACGCTCGTCGCACGTTCGTATTCGAAGGGAGCCGGTACCTGCATGGTGTCTCCTCTGGTGGGACTCGACAGATCTACTGGGACTCGACGGAGTGGTGAGTCTCGACCGAATGTCTGGACCCGAGCGGACGTCGGGTCCCACTGCCGGCGCGGTGGGCCTCTCCGGGGTGGATGTCATCGGTCAGCCGGGCCAGATTGAGCCCGCTGCCGCCTCGTCGCCTGGCGATGATCTCGGCGACGATGGACACCGCGGTCTCGGCAGGCGTGCGTGCCCCCAGGTCGAGGCCGATGGGCGAATGCAGACGGGCGAGATCCGCGTCGGAGGCCCCCTCCTCGCGTAGTCGGCGCAGCCGGTCCTCGTGGGTTCGCCGCGACCCCATCGCGCCGATGTAGGCGCCCTCCGGTGTCTCGAACGCGGCCAGCAGGGCCGGCACGTCGAACTTGGGGTCGTGGGTGAGCACACAGATCGCGGTGCGCGAATCGACTCGCCCGGCGGCCATCTCGGCGCGTAGGTAGCGGTGCGGCCAATCGACGACGACCTCGTGTGCGGCGGGGAACCGATGCCTCGTGGCGAACACGCCGCGGGCATCACAGACCGTCACGTGGTAGCCGAGGGATGCACCCGCCTGTGCGACCGCGGCCGCGTAATCGATGGCTCCGAAGACGATCATGCGGGGTGACGGCGCGAAGCTGTTGACGAACACGGTGATGCCGTCGCCGGTGCGAAGGCCCTCGGAACCGTATCGGAGAATCGATGTCTCCCCGAGGTCCAACAGACCACGGGCGTCCTGGGCCACCACCCGGTCGAGGTTCTCCTCGCCGAGCGTGCCGCTAGCGCTGTCCGGCGTGACGGTGAGATGGCTGCCGACGAGCACAGCAGCGTCCGAACTCGAGGTCACGGTGGCCACGGCGATCGGGCGACGCGCTTCGACGGCGTCGGCGAGCTCGCCGAGATCGGGCCAACTCTGCTGCGACACCGCCTCGCAGAAGACGTCGAGGATGCCGCCACAGGTGAGACCGACGGCGAATGCGTCGTCGTCGGCGATGCCGTATCGATCGGCCTGCGGCACACCGGACTGCATGACGTCGCCGGCGAGTTCGTACACCGCGCCCTCGACGCACCCTCCGGACACCGACCCGAGTACGTTGCCGTCGGCCAGCCGGATCGCTGCCGCACCCGGTTGGCGCGGCGCCGACCCGGACGTCGTCACCACGGTCGTCAACCCGACGGTCTCACCGTTGCGCCAATGCTCCACGAGCGTGGTCAGGATCTCTCGCATCTACACATCCTCGACTCGAGCGGACACACCATTGTGTCCCGCGTCACAGCGTGACGCTGTCCAGTCTGCGCCGATTCGGCGCAGCGTCAACCCACACCTCAGTGTTCACTGAGGTTAGGGCGACCTTCCTCTCCGGGAAACGTATCCCCACCCCGGTTCGTCGGCGCGTCGTGCGGCGCCCCCTGTGAAATAGTGATGACGCCACGACGCACGCAAGCGCCCTGATCGCCTTCAGGACGACGAACGGAGAAGCATCCATGGCCCCAGAACCATCGGAGACACGACGTCGGCTGCCGATCTGGGGCTTTGTGCTCCTGGTCATCGGCTACCTCCTGGTGATCCAGACGGTGCCCGAGCTGACCAAGCCGAGCGGCACCGAGTACGGGAATTTCGAGAGCATCGCCGAGATCACGCGAGGCCTGTGGGTGACCACCGGCCTCGGCTGCCTGATCGTGGTGATCGTGATCGGGGTCCTCCGGTGGTGGCGTCCGGTGTTCGTCGAAGAGCACCGGCTGCCCCGCTGGGTGTGGGTGTTCCCCATCGTGCTGCTGATCGCAGTGGCCGCCGGGACCGCCTATTCGCGGCTGGCCGACAAGGGCCTGACGTACACCATCCTGCTCTTGATCGGCACGATGGCCGTCGGATTCAGCGAGGAAGGCATCTTCCGCGGCGTGGGTGTGGTGACCTTCCGGGAGGCGGGCTACAGCGAAGGGATGGTCGCGCTGTGGACGTCGGTGATCTTCGGTCTGGCGCACGCCACCAACATCTTCTCCGAGGGGCTCGGCGCGATCCCGCAGGTGCTCACCACCGCGGTCGCAGGCTATTTCTTCTACCTGACCCGCCGGGTGTCCGGGTCACTGATCGCCGCCATGGTGATGCACGGGTTCTGGGACTTCGGGTTGTTCACGTGCACCATCGGTGACTCGATCAGTCTCGGCGCGTTCCTGTTCATACTCGCCGACATCGTGCTCGCGATCGTCGCGCTGGCCACCATCCGCAAAGTGTTTCCACGTAAGTCGCCGGAGAGCGAACCCGCGGCCTCCTGAGCCCATTCCGTTGGGTCGGACTCCCAACGCTCCGTGACTTCGGCTGAATCGATGACTTCGGCTGAACCGATGGATTCGGCTGAACCGATGTAGAAGCACGATTATCTCCGCTGTACAGATGCAACACCGCGCTGAATCATGGTTTCCAACGAACCGATTCCATGAACAGCGGAGGTTGAGATGACCGACCAGCAGATCGAGGTCCTCGTCGTCGGTGCGGGTCAGGCCGGCATCGCGATGAGCGAGCACCTCGGCGCGCAGGGCGTGCCACATCTCGTGGTGGAGCGTGACCGGGTCGCCGAACGTTGGCGCTCGTGGCGATGGGATTCCCTCGTCGCCAACGGACCGGCCTGGCACGACCGCTTTCCCGGCCTCGAATTCGACATCGACCCCGATGGCTTCGCGACGAAGGAACAGGTCGCCGACTACCTGTGCACCTATGCCGAGAAGATCGACGCCCCCATCCGCACCGGCGTGGAGGTGCGAGCGGTCCGTCGCAACGACGGACGCCCGGGATTCACCGTCGAGACATCGGAGGGCACGATCGATGCGCGCTACGTCGTCGCCGCGACCGGCGCGTTCCAGAAGCCGGTCATTCCCCCGGTCGTGCCACCGGACACCCGCATCCACCAGATCCACTCCAGCTCGTACCACAATCCCGAAGAACTGCCCGAGGGCGCCGTGCTGATCGTCGGCGCCGGCTCGTCCGGCGTCCAGATCGCCGACGAGCTGCGCAGATCCGGGCGTCAGGTCTACCTCGCGGTCGGGCCCCACGACCGTCCGCCGCGCAGCTATCGCGGACGCGACTTCTGCTGGTGGCTGGGCGTTCTCGGCAAGTGGGACATGTCGTCCCCACCGCAGGGAGCCGAGCACGTGACCATCGCCGTCAGTGGCGCACACGGCGGCCACACCGTCGACTTCCGTTCGCTGGCCGCGAGCGGCATCACCCTGCTGGGCCGAGCCGGCACCTACGCCGACGGCACCCTGGAGTTCGATGACGACTTGCGCGCCAACATCGACGCCGGCGACGCGAACTACCTGTCGATGCTCGACGAGGCGGACGCCTTCGTCGCCCGCACCGGACTCGATCTACCCGCGGAGCCCGCTGCGCGCACTCTCGGGCCCGACCCCGCCTGTGTCACCGACCCGATCCGGCATCTCGATCTCGCCGCCGCGGGGATCACCTCGATCGTGTGGGCAACCGGCTTCGCCCACGACTACGACTGGCTGCAGGTGGACGCCTTCGATGAGGACGGACGGCCGCGCCACCAGCGCGGCGTCTCGTCGGAGCCGGGTGTCTACTTCCTCGGCCTGCCGTGGCTCTCGCGGCGCGGATCGAGCTTCATCTGGGGTGTGTGGCACGACGCGAAGTACCTCGCCGATCAGATCGCGATCCAGCGGGGCTATCTGGCCGCGTACCCGGCCGGCGAGAACACGCCGTACGCCGATATCCCGGAGCCGCAACCGGTTTCCTGACATCCAGCCCCGATCACCACTGCCGAGAGGATCATCGCCGATGACCAGCACGCACACGCCCGAGGTGACCCACACCCGCATCCGGCCGTTCAACACCCGCGACACCTACCCCGAACAGAACCTCGACAACGATCTGTGCCAGGCCGTGGTGGCCGGCGGAGTGGTCTATCTGCGCGGACAGATCGGTCAAGATCTCGACACCCGCGAATCGGTGGGCATCGGCGACGTCGAGGCCCAGACGGAGAAGGCGATGAGCAACATCGCCCTGCTGCTCGACGAGGCCGGCAGCTCGGTGCGCGACATCGTCAAGGTGACCGTGTACCTCACCGACATCCGCTACCGCGAGACCGTCTACCGCGTGATGGGTCGCTGGCTCAAGGGTGTCTACCCGGTGTCGACGGGGCTCGTGGTCGAGGCATTGGCCCGCCCGGAGTGGCTGGTGGAGATCGACGCCACGGCCGTGCTCAGCGAGTCGAAGGAGACCGGCCGATGACCCTGTCACTGGTGGCACGCGACCGCGAGACGGGCGCCTTCGGCATCGTGATCTGCTCGTCGAGTCCCGCTGTGGCCGCCCGCTGCGCCCATGCGCGAGCCGGCGTCGGTGTGGTCGCCTCCCAGAACATCACCAACCCCGCTCTCGGTCCGGCCGTCCTCGACCAGCTCGCCGACGGAGCGACCGCCGAAGCTGGACTGAAATCTGCACTGGCACAAGAGCAATTCCCGGAACACCGCCAACTGACCGTCGTCGACACCCACGGCGACACCGCGGCGCACTCCGGTGCGCACAGCCTCGGTGTCCACGCCGACGCACAGGGTGACGGTGCCGTCGCCGCCGGAAACCTGCTCGCCGACCGGGACGTGATCGCCGCGATGCTGTCCGGTTATGTCGAAAGCGGTTCGGACACCCTCGAAGAGCGTCTCCTCGACGGTCTCCGCGCGGCTCTGCGCGCCGGGGGTGAGGCGGGTCCGGTGCATTCCGCGGGCCTGCTGGTCGTCGACGATGTCCCCTGGCCGGTCACCGACCTGCGCGTCGACTTCGCCGAGGACCCGCTCACCGACCTGACCAACCTGTGGCAGATCTGGCAGCCACAGAAGAACGACTATCGCGTGCGTGGCGTCGACCCCACCCGGGCACCCTCCTACGGCGTACCGGGGGACCTGTGACAGCCCTCGATGAGGTTCTGACGTCGCGCGTGGCGTCCGCACACCCGGGTCTGGTCGCACTGTCCCGCGATCTCTTCGATCATCCCGAGGTCGCCTGGGAAGAGGAGCGTTCCGCACGTCGGGTGGCCTCGTCGTTGACGGATGCCGGGTTCGACATCACCGAGCGGTATTGCGGCCTCGACACCGCGTTCGCCGCACGGATCGGCACCGGGAACCTGCACATCGCGTTGTGCGCCGAATACGATGCCCTCCCCGGCCTCGGGCACGCCTGCGGGCACAACCTGATCTCGGCCATCACGGTGGGAGCAGCGGCGGCGCTCGCACCCCTGGTCGACGATCTCGGTGTGACCCTCTCCGTTGTCGGCACCCCTGCCGAGGAGGGCGGCGGCGGAAAGATCGAACTGCTCGAACGCGACGGATTCGCCGGCCAGCATGCGGCCGCGATGGTCCACCCCGGGCCCGCCGATGTTGCCCGCGCACATCCGTTCGCGGTGTCGCACAGCCACATCGAATACCACGGGAAATCCGCGCATGCGGCCGCCTACCCGGAGCGTGGCACCAACGCCGCCGACGCATTCACCATCGCGCAGATCGCGATCGGCCTTCTCCGGCAGCAGCTCCCCTCATCGGTGCGGGTACACGGCATGATGACCCGCGGCGGCGAGGCACCCAATGCCATCCCCGAACACACCGAGGGACGCTGGTACGTGCGCGCCGAGACGCTCGCCGAGCTCGCCGAGGTGGAACCCCGGGTCATGCGCTGCTTCGAGGCCGGGGCGCTCGCGTCCGGCGCAACACTGACCGTGACGCCGGAATCCAAGCCGTACGCCGAGTTTCGCACCGACGAACTCCTGCTCGCCTGCTACGAGAGGCGAGCGCTCGCGGCCGGCCGACGGTTCGGCACCGGACCCGACACGACGATGTCGCGGGCATCCACCGACATGGGCAACGTGTCCCAGGTGTTGCCGGCGATCCATCCCTACATAGGCATCGACTCACTGCCGGCGGTCAATCATCAGCCCGAATTCGCCGCCGCGACCATCACTCCCGCGGCCGAGACCGCCATCGCGCAGGGCGCACTCGCGCTCGCCGGCACCATCGTCGACGCGGCCACCGAGTCCGCCGTCCGCGGCCATCTGCTGTCCGCCAACCCGGCCTCCGGGTAGCCGCGGCCACCACCCGAGCCCCCGCTGGCCGAGTAACCCGCGAGCCACCAGGCGATCCCCCGCTAGCCGAGTAACCGCCACCACCACCCGAGTCCCCGCTGGTCGAGTAGCCCGCGAGCCGCCAGGCGAGCGAGCGTATCGAGACCACGCCCACGATCCGCAGACGGGACAACGCCGATGACGAACACCACCCGCACCGAACACGATCTGCTCGGCGACCGCGAGGTACCCGCCGACGCATACTACGGCGTGCACACCGCACGCGCCCTGGACAACTTCCCGATCAGCGGAGTACCCATCTCCCGGAACGCCGACCTCGTCTGTGCACTCGCTGCGGTGAAACAAGCAGCGGCCGAGGCGAACCGCGAACTCGAGCTCCTCGACACCGAGATCGCCGACGCGATCATTGGGGCCTGTATCGAGATCCGTGACGGCCGGCTGCACGACCAGTTCGTCGTCGACCAGATCCAGGGCGGCGCCGGCACGTCGACCAACATGAACGCGAACGAGGTGATCGCCAACCGCGCGCTGGAGATCAGAGGCCACGCCCGTGGCGACTACCGCATCATCCACCCGCTCGAACACGTCAATCTCGGCCAGAGCACCAACGACGTGTACCCGACCGCGGTGAAGATCGCCCTGGGCACCGCTTCCCGGTCACTCGCGAGCGCCCTGCGCGGGCTTGTCGAACAGTTGAGCACGAAGTCTGTCGAGTTCGCCGACATGCTCAAGATCGGCCGCACACAGCTGCAGGATGCGGTTCCCATGACGCTCGGTCAGGAGTTCGGGGCCTTCGCGGTCACCATCGGCGAGGACGCGGACCGGATCGACGAGGCGTCGGTGCTCATCGCCGAGATCAACTTGGGCGGCACGGCGATCGGAACCGGGCTCAACGCGCACCCCCGCTACGGCGCACTCGTGTGCGCTCGCCTCGCCGAGATCACCGGGCTGCCGTTGTCCACCGCGGGCAACCTCGTGGAGGCCACCTCCGACGTCGGCGCGTTCGTGCAGCTGTCCGGGGTGACGAAGCGGGCCGCGGTCAAGTTGTCCAAGATCTGCAACGATCTACGCCTGCTGTCCTCCGGTCCACGCGCAGGTCTCGCGGAGATCAATCTGCCTCCGGTGCAGGCGGGCTCGAGCATCATGCCCGGCAAGGTCAACCCGGTGATTCCGGAGGTCGTCAACCAGGTCGCCTTCGAGGTGATCGGCAACGACCTCACCGTGACGATGGCCGCGGAGGCAGGCCAGTTGCAGCTCAACGCCTTCGAGCCGATCATCGCCCGGGCACTGCTTTCCTCGCTGAGCCACTTGAGGGCTGCCGTCGATGTGCTGGGCGACCGGTGCATCCGCGGGATCACGGCCAACCCGGACCGCATGCGTGATGCCGTGCTCGGTTCGGCCGGTCTGGCCACCGCACTCAACCCGGTGTTGGGCTATCAGGCGGCCACCGCACTCGTCGCGGAGTCGGTCGCCACAGGCTTGTCGATCCCGGAGCTGGTCCGTCGCTCGGCGCTGGTCGACGACGAGGTGCTCGAACGTGTCCTGAGCACGGACCACCTCTGCGGGCCGAGAACTCCCGCGCCACACTGACAGAAGCCCCGACGGGCAGCGGCCGGCTGTTGGCAGCGGCGGGCTGTTGGCAACGGCGGGCTGTTGGCAACGGCGGGCTGTTGGCAACTGCCGACTGTTGCAACAGCCGACTGTTACGTCAGCGCAGCGCATCTCAGTGCGGCGGCGAGGAATCGCCGCAGCGTGACGCGCACCGTTGCCGGGTGGACGTGCCGGGTCCGGCCCACCAGGTGCAGCCCGAATCCGTCTTCGAGAGCGACCGCCGCCGCGGCGATGTCGCCGACGTCACCGTCGACCGCGAACACACCGTCGGCGACGCCGCGGTCGATCACCTCCCGGTAGAGCGACACCTCCAGGTCGAAGAGTTGTGTCATCAACTCGGCGTGCCGAGCCGCACGCGCGCCGTGCAGGTGCAATTCGTAGAGCGCCGGACTCATCGGATCGTCGGGATCGCAGATGCCCAGTTCGACCAGAGTGCGCAGTCGCTGCACCGGGTCCGAGATGTCGGCGATGGCTTCCTGGCGCGCACGATAGAAACGAGTCACGGCCGCTTCGTGGACGGCGAGCAGCAAGTCGTCGAGCTCCGGGTAGTAGTAGGCGACCGACCCCGGCGACAGTCCCGCGGCGGCGGCGATGTCCTTGATGCGCAGCCCGACGAGCCCGCGCTCGGCAATGGCGAGGGCTGCGGCAGTGATGATCTCGGCGCGACGGGCGTCCTGTCGGCGGGGGCGGGCCATGGTTCGCCAATCCTGCCTGCTACGGCGTCACGGATGCAAATGGGGGCATTGCTTCGGCCGCGCCGATGAACAGCTTCGAATATTTGCAAGACGAGATGTAGGCAACAGAGTAGCGCCCCGGCATCGCCGCAGGTTACCGTCGAATCATTCTTTGCGATTGAACTCAAAGAATCCTGGATCCCCAGCGATCACCACCGATCGACGGCCAGGGATCCCACGGCTTGACCCGCAGCCCCTGACCACCAGCCTCGACCCCCAAGCCTCGACCCCCACAGCCCCACTGATGGAGACATCCCATGCGTGACCCTCGCTACGACATCCTGTTCGAACCGGTCAAGATCGGACCGGTCACGGCCCGGAACCGCTTCTTCCAGGTGCCCCACTGCAACGGAATGGGCTATCGCGACCCGTCGGGTGAAGCCGCCATGCGTCGGGTCAAGGCCGAGGGCGGATGGGCCGTGGTCTGCACCGAACAGGTCGAGATCCATCCGACCTCTGACATCGGGCCGTTCATCGAACTGCGGCTCTGGGACGACCAGGACATGCCGGCCATCGCCCGCATCGCCGAGCAGATCCACGAGGGCGGCGCACTCGCCGGCATCGAACTGGCACACAACGGCCTCAACAGCCCGAACCTGATCAGCCGTGAGACCCCGCTGGGGCCGCAGCATCTGCCCGTCGTGTCGTGGAATCTCGACCCCGTCCAGGCCCGCGCGATGACGAAGGCCGACATCGTCGACCTCCGCAAATGGCATGCCGACTCGGTCCACCGTTCGCTGAAGGCCGGCTACGACATCGTCTACGTCTACGCCGGCCATGCGATCGGTGGTCTGCACCATTTCCTCTCGCCGCGTTACAACAACCGCACCGACGAGTACGGCGGCAGCCTGGAAAACCGCGTCCGGCTGATCCGGGAGATCCTCGAGGACACCCGCGAGATCGCCGACGGCAAGGCCGCGGTGGCCTGCCGGATCTCGGTCGACGAGCTCCTCGGCGACGACGGCATCACACGCGCCGAGATGCAGGACGTCTTCGGGCTCATCGGTGAACACCCCGATCTGTGGGATCTGGTGTTGGGCAGCTGGGAGGACGACTCGGTGACCTCCCGCTTCGGCCCCGAGGCAGAGCAGGAACCCTTCGTCACCGGACTCAAGCAGCTGACCACCAAGCCCGTCGTGGGCGTCGGGCGGTTCACCTCTCCCGACACCATGGTGCGGCACGTCAAGAGCGGCATTCTCGACCTGATCGGCGCCGCCCGGCCGTCGATCGCGGACCCGTTCCTGCCCAACAAGATCGAACGTGGCGACCTCGAGGACATCCGCGAGTGCATCGGCTGCAACATGTGCGTGTCGGGCGACTTCACCATGTCCCCCATCCGTTGCACCCAGAACCCGACCATGGGCGAGGAGTTCCGGCGCGGCTGGCACCCCGAACGCATCGCCCCCAAGGCGTCGGACTCCTCGGTCCTCGTCGTCGGGGCCGGCCCCGCGGGACTGGAAGCCGCTCGCGCCCTGGGCAATCGCGGCTACCCGGTGACGCTGACCGAGGCGTCACGCACCCTGGGTGGCCGCGTCGCCCGAGAGTCGAAGCTGCCCGGGCTGTCCGCGTGGATCCGGGTCATCGACTACCGACTGCAGCAGCTCGACCGGCTCGACAACGTCGAGGTCTACCGCGAGTCGCCGATGACCGAGCAGGACATCCTCGAGTACGGCTTCGACCATGTGGTCGTGGCCACCGGATCGTCGTGGCGGCGGGATGGCGTGGGCCGCTGGCACACCCACCCGATTGCCGTCGACTCCGCCGCCGACGTACTGACCCCCGACGACATCATGACGGGCATGCGCCCCACAGGAAATCGGGTCGTCCTGTTCGACGACGACCACTACTACCTCGGCGCCGTGATCGCCGAACTGCTGGCCAATGAGGGCTATGCGGTCACCCTGGTGACCCCCGTTCCGCAGGTGTCGCAATGGACGACGAACACCATGGAGGCCCACCGCATCCGGGCCCGGATCATCGAGGCCGGCGTCGAGGTGCGCACCGACACCACCGTGACCGCGATCGGTTCCGACCGCGTGGACACCGCCTGCCGGTTCACCGGTCGGGCCGGTGCGCTCGAGGCCGACTCCGTGGTCTTAGTGACCGCACGACTCCCCCACGACGAGCTCTACACCGCCCTGCACGCACGCCAAAACGATTGGAGCGCAGCGGGGATCAGCACGGTCAAGGGCATCGGCGACGCCTGGGCGCCGTCGACGATCGCCGCCGCGGTCTGGTCGGGTCACCGGTTCGCCGAGGAACTCGACGTGCCGCACAACGACGATCCGGTTCCGTTCCGTCGTGAGGTCACCCAACTGTCCATCGAGCCGGTGTTCCACGCGCCCGTCGCGAGGGTGTAGTCCGCCGCCGGCAACACGATCACGCATCCCATCGCCGTCGGCCGAGTGTCACGTGAGGCTTCGTCGCACTCGGCCGGTGGCTTGCCTTTCCGCAGGCGACCGATACCTCAGAAGGGCGGCGGCGGACCCTCGTTGTTGCGCTTGCGGTTTCGATTCCTCTCGGCCCGACGGCGGGCGTGTTTGTTCGCCGTCCGACTGCGCCTGCGGGTCGGGCGTTCGGCGTCGTCACCGGTGCCGGTGCCAGTGCCGGTGCCGGCGGGCGGGGCCTGGGGTACGGCGGTGAAACGGGCACGTCGTAGGCCCGGGAAGAGATCCTCCAGCGTCTCGGCCTCTCCGGGAATCACCAGACCCTCGGGAGTGACCGTCTCGGTGCACAATCGGCCGTTGACGTCGCGCCACATGTCGTCGAGCCACTCGCCGAAGGTCTTGAGTAGATGCCATGGACGGCATTTCGGATTCATGTTCTCCGAGGTGGTCTGGCCACCGCCGGCCGGGTTGTCGTGGTCGAACTCGCGCACATGCTCGCCATCGCACTCCCACGCACTCTTGCCGCACCCGGGTTCGCTGCAGTAGCCGTGACGGATACGAATGAACTCGTCGAGCGCGGTGGTCGGCCGGTACGGGTCTGACGCGATCGACCCGGGCAGCGTGAAGGTGCCGTCCGGGTTCATGGGGGTGTTCGGCGGGATCAGATGGGATATCCGCGCATCGGGACGGGCGGCTAGTTCACGAACATGGGCGCCGTCGATGACGCCGTGGCCCTCCATGAAGCCGGGATTGTCGGCCCGGCCCGCCAAGGTGGCCTCGTCGGTCACCACGTGGACGACCACCTTCGGCGTCACCGGCATCACTGCGGTCGACCCGGCCGTACCCGCCGTGCCCGACGGGCCTGCCGGGTTGCCGTCGGAGTCGGTGTCGAGTTCGAGGGTCGCGGCGGTGACCGAGCAGTCATCGCGGCCACATTCACAGGTGTAGTCGCTACCGCTGAGCAGCGCGAACTCGGCATCCGAGAGACGCTGATTCTTCGTGCGACCGTCGTGCTCGCACACCCTGGCTGCCACGGCCTCGATCCGCGCGTAGGCGATGCGCGCGTTCTCCGCCGACATCACCCCGGTCAGTTCGGCGGTCCCGTCGCCGCGGTTCTCCAGCCACACACCACGTTTGTCCACAGCGTCTTTGCGACGCTCACGCACCGCATCGGGATCCTGGCGGAAGACGATGCGATCAACCATGTCCCGCAACCGTTGCGCCGAGTACGATCCGGCCCGCAGCCGCTCGGCGATCTGCGCGTCGACCAGGGGCGCATAGTCCTGACCGTCGATCAGCGCGGTGCCGGTGATGATCTTGCGGGCTTGCCACTGGGCGACGACCCCGTCGCCCAGGCATTCCAACACCTTGGGGAGCCGGTCGCGCAGGGTGATGGCCTCATCGAGCAAGACTTCCGCCTGATGGCGGGTCATGTTGCGCAGCTGCGCAATTCGAGTGGCGGCGTCGGCGAACCCGTCGACGACATAGCCGTCGGTGTCCTCACGGGTGGCGACGAGACGATCGAACAGTACGCCGGCGAACCGGTAGTCGGCATACGCGAGGTACGAGTGCCCGCGGTCGATGTCCTTCATCCCCAGCAGCAGATCGTTGATGTCCGCATCATCGGCCCGATCGAGTTCGATGCCGCCCACGTACTCGCGCGACAGGCCGCGCCACAACGGCGTTTCAGCTGACGGGGCGGCAGACGAGGACACGAGCGACCTTCCAGAGATGCGGACACGGCTGCAGGACACCCACGTTCGTCTCTGATCTGCGACACCCGAGAGCGGGTGACGCGGTCCCTCATTGCTCTGTAATTCCTGCTGACAACAAACTTACAACCGGGCACCGACAAGTTTTTCGGCCGCGGGTTGCCCTTCGTGACGCGCGCTCGCTCCGCTCGCGGGCTCCTCAGGGACCGGATGGTCACGCGCACCCTCTTTGCTCGCGGGCTCCTCAGGGACCGGATGGTCACGCGCACCCTCTTTGCTCGCGGGCTCCTCAGGGACCGGATGGTCACGCACACCCTCTTTGCTCACGGCCTCCACAGGGACCGGATGGTCACGCGCACCCTCTTTGCTCGCGGGCTCCACAGGGACCGGATGGTCACGCACACCCTCTTTGCTCACGGCCTCCACAGGGACCGCATGGTCACGCGCACCCTCTTTGCTCACGGCCTCCACAGAGACCGGATGGTCACGCCCAAGCACTTTCGCTCACGGGCTCCACAGCTACCAGTTGGTGACACACGGAAGTCCGCGCTCACGCCTCGGCGTCACTCCCGAAAAGGTTCCGGCACAGATCAGCCACCACGCTCGCACGACGTGTCGGTTTGGCGGCGACGGCGTTGAGCAGAACCATGGTCAGCGCCGGCACGTCGTCGGCGATCGGCACTGCGGCAACCTGGTGACCGTCGAGCGCCATCGGCACCGCCGACTGCAGGTTCAGCACGGTGTAGGCGAGCCCCCGTCCGACCAGTGCCCGGCAGGTCTCCACCGTCGTCGACCGGTAACGCACGTTCGGGGTCACCTCGGCCTCGGCGAAGACCCGCCGGAAATAGTCGCGGCTGTGCGGCAGATCGAGGAGCGCCATCGGCTCGTCGGCGAGCTCGGCCAGGTGGATCTCGCGGCGCCCCGCCAGCCGATGATCGCCGGCCACCAACACATACGGCGGCAGGGTGCGCAGCGGCCACCGCTTCAGGCGTGGATCGTCGACGAGGTCGTAACCGATACCCAGTTCGAACGTGCCGTCGGCGACGCCCTCGGCCAGGTCGGCGAGATCGACCTCGGAGGTCTGCAATCGTAGCTTCGGCAGCTTGTCGGCCGCGATGGAGAGCAACTCGGGCAGCAGATAGGGAGCGGTCACCTCGAAGCATCCGATCGAGAGCGTGCCGGTGAGAGAACCGCCGAGACCCTGGGCCGCGGACCGGAGATCAGCGGCCGACGCGAGCAACCTGCGGCTGGCGACCAGCATCTCCCGGCCCGCCGGCGACAGCGTGATCCCCTTGGCGTGATGGCGGACCAGCAGTTGAACGCCTAGAGCACCCTCCAGATCTGTCAGCGCGGTCGACATCGCCGACTGCGACAGATGCACCGCCGACGCAGCACCGGTGATGCTGCCGGCCTCGGCCACTGCGACGAAATATTCGAGCTGCCGCAGCGTGTAATCGGCCATCCGCCCACCTCGCTTCGCACCGACCCGGATTTGGTTCGATGCAGCCGATCCTAAACCAAGAAAACACCGACTGTACAGATGATGTGCAAGCCCGCAAGCTGGTAGAACGCATTACAGCACCCCACTCTGAGCAGGAGTTTCCCATGGGAGCACAACCCGAGCTGTCCGACTCCGGATCGCACGACTCAGTCCATCTCCGGCACTCGCTGAAGCGCCTCGACGTTCCGATCATGATCCTGTCGGCGCTGATCAGCCTCGACATGGTCGGCGAGATCTCGTCGTTCGGCGGTGAGACCTTCACCTGGCTCCTGGTTCTCGGGCTGCTGTGGATGATTCCCTATGGCCTGGTCACCGCGGAGCTCGGCAGCGCGTTCCCCGACGAGGGTGGTCTCTACGAGTGGGTGAAGCGAGCCTTCGGAAAATTGGCCGGTTCGCTCGCGACGATCATGTACTGGTCGATCAATCCGCTGTGGATCGGCGGCTCGCTCGCCTTCATCAGCACCGAGGCGTGGAGTTCGTTCATCCACCCGGTCGGCACCGGCACGCTCGGCGACCTCGCGTTCAAGATCGCATTCGTTCTCGGTTCCGTCGGTATCACCCTGCTGGCGATGCGGCGCGCCCGGCTCATCTTCCGAGCCGGCACCTACATCAAGCTGATCCTGGCGGCAGTGTTCCTGGTGACCACCCTTGTCTACGGCATCCAGCACGGCTTCCACGGCATCGGCGCGGTGTCCTGGTCACCGACGATGACCGGATTCCTGGGGCTGGTCCCGCTGCTGCTCTTCTCACTCGTCGGCTTCGAGGTGCCCAGCCAGGCCGGCGGTGAGATGCAGAACCCCCAGCGTGACGTCCCGCGCGGTATCGCGTTCGGCGGACTCGTCGGCATCCTGGTGTACGCCCTGCCCGTCCTGGCGCTGCTGCTCGTCCTGCCAGCCGACGAGATCACCGGCATCGCCGGATTCATGGCGGCCGTCAACACCGTGTTCGGTGTCTTCGGTCCGGCCGCGTCGGTGATGGTGAAGATCGCCGTGATCGCGTTCATCCTCGCCCTCGGTATCACCGGCGCCACCTGGGCGATGGCCGCCAACCGAGCGTTGGCCGTTGCCGCGGGCGACGGCGGGTTCTTCCCCTACTTCGCCAAGTTCGACGAACGTACGGACAACCCGCTGCGGGTCGGGATCTTCACCAGTCTCATCGCCCTCGTCTTCATGGTCGCCGGGGTCATCTTCTCCGGCGGCGACAGCGCCGCCACCTTCGGTGTGGTGCTCACCATCACCATCTCCACGTCGCTGGTCGCCTACGTGCTGGTATTCCCCGCAGCGCTGCGCCTGCGGTTCACCCGGCCGACCACGCCGCGTCCGTACGCCGTTCCGGGTGGAACGATCGGGATGACCATCGCCGTCGGACTGACCACGTTCTGGGCGGCGCTCGGCGTGTGGGTCGCCGTGTTCCCGGGCACACTGGAGCACCTCCTCGGCGTCGACTACGCCTTCCTCGACACCTGGGGCGTCTCCCGGATGCGGTTCGAAGTGTTCACACTGGGCACCCTGGCCGTACTCACCGTCATCGCCGTCGCCGGCTACCTGCGTGCCCGCAGTGTCGCTGTGATCAAGCCCGATTCGGCCGACGTCCGATGCGAGAACCTCACCGAACCCGTCAGCTGACCACAGCGACAACCGACAACCACACCGACAACGAAGGACGACGACATGACGACCACCGAACTGACCACTCCCGAACTCGTGCAAGCCGATGAGGACGCACGCGCCGCGATGACGCCGAGCGAATACGTGACCGCCGAGACTCTCCGTGAGGGCGAACCGCGCGAGCGCGAAGCGATCCACCTGACCAGCGACGACGAGAAGTTCATCGTCGGCTCGTGGGAGGCACAGCCCTACACCGAGTACATCGAGTCCTACCCTGGCGACGAATACGCCCGCGTGCTCGAAGGTTCGCTCACGCTGACCGGCGACGACGGCATCGCACACACGTTTTCGGCGGGCGAGGCGTTCACGCTGCGTCGCGGGTGGCGCGGTGAGTACCGCGTGACCGAGCCGCTGCTCAAGCAGTTCGCTCTCTACCTGGCCTGATCAGAGAAAGTCGCCATCACCATGTCTGACCTCACCTCGATCGACTGGCATGCACGCACCGCCGCGATCAAGTTCCCCACGGCCGCCTTCATCGACGGCCGACAGGTACCCGCGGAGTCGGGCGACACCTTCGACGTCGTCAATCCGGCCACCGGCGAGGTGCTCGCCGCGGTTGCGGCCGGCGACGTCGCCGACGTCGAAGCGGCGGTTTCGGCAGCACGCAAGGCATTCGACGACGGCCGATGGTCGAGACTGTCGGCAAGCGAACGCGGCGCGATCCTCAACCGGTTCGCGGATCTGTTGATGGAGCACGCCGAGGAACTGGCGTTGCTCGTGACCCTCGAGATGGGCAAGCCCATCCGGGATTCGATTGCGGTCGAAGTCCCCGGTGCCGCAGCAGTTTTCCGATATTACGGCGAGGTCATCGACAAGCTGCCCGGCGAGCTCCCGCCCACCGCGGACGGCAGTGTCGCGCTGGTGCGGCGGGTTCCGCTGGGCGTCGTCGGCGCCGTGGTTCCCTGGAACTTCCCGCTCGACATCGCCGCCTGGAAGCTGGCCCCCGCCTTGGCAGCAGGTAACACGGTAGTGCTCAAGCCGGCAGAGGAATCACCCCTGTCCGCGCTGCGGATGGCACAGATCGCGATCGACGCCGGGATCCCACCGGGCGTGTTGAACGTCGTCACCGGCCTCGGCGCCACCGCGGGACGTGCCCTCGGCCTGCACCCCGACGTGAATTGCCTCACCTTCACCGGTTCCAGCGAGGTCGGCAAGAAGTTCTTGGCCTACAGCGCCGAGTCGAACATGAAGCAGGTGTGGCTCGAATGCGGCGGCAAGAGCCCGAATATCGTGTTCGCCGACTGCGCCGACCTCGACCGTGCCGCCGAGATGGCCTGCTTCGGCATCTTCGGCAACCAGGGTGAGGTCTGCTCGGCCAACAGCAGGCTCCTGGTGCAGCGCGAGATCCTCGACGACTTCGTGGCGAAGGTGATCGACCACGCCGCCGCCTATCGTCCGGGCGACCCGCTCGACCACGCCTCGGTCGCCGGCGCCATGGTGTCGCGCAAGCAACTCGACCAGGTGCTGAGCGCCGTCGACCGTGCACGCGAAAGCGGGCGAATCGTGCTCGGCGGTAACTCGATCGGAGACTCCGGCTGCTTCATGGAGCCGACCGTCATCGTCGACCTGCCCCTCGACTCCCCCGCGGTGACCGAGGAGATCTTCGGACCCGTTCTCGTCGTGATTCCCTTCGACACCGAAGAGGAGGCCGTCCGGTTGGCCAACGACACCCCGTACGGCCTGGCGGCATCGACGTGGACCGCGGATCTCGACAGGGCACTGCGGATGTCGGATGCATTACACGCGGGCACGGTGTCGATCAACACCGTCGACGCGTTGTCGCCGGGTACCCCCTTCGGCGGATTCGGCGCATCGGGGTTCGGATCGGATCTCTCGGTGCACGCGATCGACAAGTTCACCGGGCTCAAGACCACCTGGATCGCACGAAGCTAGTGTCTCGTCGAGTCTCCCGGCGGGAGCACCGCAGGCAGGATGTTCTGGTTGCGCCGGAAGACGTTGTCCGGGTCATAGCGGGCCTTGAGTTCGGCAAGGCGCTGCGCGTTGGTCCCGTAACAGGCGCGAGCGACGTCCGGACCCTCGTCCATCACGAAGTTCGCGTAGCAGCCGGGTAGCGAGTAAGGACGCAGGGCATCGCGGAAGTCGTTCGCCCACCCCGCGATCGCATTCTGAAGGCCGTCGACGGGAGCGAGTCCGGCGAACATCTGCGCGAACGCCGCCTCGCGCCATGGCCATGCGGTGTCGGTCCGGTCCGCGCGGGCAGCCGCACCGTCGAGCGGATAGAGATGTGTCATGCACAAAGGTGTGGGTGTCGCGCCGCCGAACTCGGCGAACCTGGCTGCCGCCGCGTCCGGGAGATCCTCGAACAACAGTCCGGTCAGGTGGCCGTACCGGCCTGCGGCCGCACCACCGTCGAACATGGACTGCAGGACCGGATAGGGCATTCTCCCGACACCGTCGAGCAGCGGGCTCTCGGCACGAAATGGCGCCAGTGCGGCATCAGAACGATCCGCCTCAGCGGTGTTGCACCACATCAGCGCGCACACCGGCTGCAGGCGCAACTCCTCGGGCATGGTCTCGTCCGGCGGCAGGGTGAGGAGCGCAAGATAGGCGTAGATGTCGTCAGGCTGTTGTGCGATCCAGTCACGGAACAGCCGCACGAGGCGTTCGGTGTGCTCCAGCGGGAACATCATGGGTCCCCCGGTCACCATCGACACCGGGTGCGCGCGCATCCGCAATTCGGTGACCACCCCGACGTTTCCGCCTCCGCCACGCAACGCCCACAGCAGGTCGTCGTCCCCGCCGGGCCCCGCCGTGACCATCGAACCGTCGGCGAGCACCACGTCCGCGCCGACCAGGTTGTCCACGGCCAGACCGTATTTGCGGGTGAGGTGGCTGATGCCTCCGCTCAGCGTGAAGCCTGCGAGTCCCACGGTGGACACCGTGGCGGTGGTCGTAGCCAACCCGTGTCGATGGGTGGCCGCGTCCACCTGACCCGCACGGGCCCCGCCGCCGATCGCGACGATGCCGCGTTCCGGATCCACCCGTACGTGATCGATGGCACGCAGGTCCACCACCAGCCCGCCGTCGACGGAGCTGTGTTCGGGTGCGCTGTGTCCGCCCGCGCGGACGGCCAACGGGATACCGTCGGCGACGGCGCATCGAACCGTGGTGGCGACATCAGCCGCGTCGGCACAGCGGACCACCGCGGCCGGGTGTCGGTCCTGCACGTGGTTGTCGATCTCTCTGACCGCGTCATAGACCGGATCCCCGGGTTCGACGATGTCGCCGTGCAGCCTGTGTGCGAGCGCGTGGATGAGCCTGTCGGCGGTGGTGGACATGACGCCCTCCTTGGTCGGGAACCTGGTGCTGGTGTCCAGCGTCCGACCAGCCGAGCGATCCGGCATCGGTGAAAACCCTCAATTCCCGGAGCGGATCGCGTCCTCGTGTCGGACGACGTAGGCCGCGGCTTCGGCACGATTGCGCAGCCCCAGCTTGAACAGGACATTGCGTACGTGCCGTTCGACCGTCTTGCGCGAGAGGAAGAGTCGGTCGGCGAGCTCCCGGTTGGACAGCCCCTGGCCCAGTAGGGTCAACACCTCGCGCTCACGCTGGGTCAGCTCGCCGAGATGTGCCGGTCCACCGCGCGCGGCCCGGACGCCCAGCTGGCGTAGGCGGGCGGCCGCTTCGTCGGCATCATGTCCGGCACCGAGCCCTTCGAAGGCAGCGAGAGCGGCACGGGCCTCGTCGACGGCGTCGTCTCCGTCGAGTACCCAGGAAAGTCGGAGTCGGGTCCGGGCGGCCTCGAGCGGGAGTCGCAGGCGACCGAACATGCTGAGAGCCTGTTCGAGTTCGCGGATGTCGCCATGCATCCTTCCTGCCGCTCGCAACGCCCTCGCACGCAGTTGCTCGCAATCGGTCTCATCGGCGAGGCCGCACAGGTGTTCCACCACGGTCTCGTCGTCACAGCCCACCGTCGCGAGCAGCTCCCAGACCAGTGCCGCTTCCACGCAGGGCCCGAGACCTGGGCGATACGAATCACGCCGGTCCTCGGCCCCGTCATCGAGAGCACCCTGCAATTCCCGGGCGCGCCGAAATGCCAGGCGCCGGGCCGAGACCGGGTCTCCACGCGTGATGGCGAGCATCGCCAGCGGGTAGCTGCTGGTGACGTACGCCTCCAACCCGTCGAGCAAACCGGCGGCCTCATCGGGTCTGCCCTGCACCAGCCGAAGCTCCGCCAGCCGGGCCGCCGCCTCGGCGTAGACCGCAGGCTCTGCCGCCGCCCCGACACGCAACGCCTCGCGTAATTCGTGCTCGGCACCGGCGAAGTCGCCCGCCGCGAACAGCGCGATCCCCAAGGATGTCCGGCACGTGGTGTGCAGGTGGAATCCGCCGAATCGCCGGCTGAAGGTGTCCGCGGCATGCACCCACTCGACGAGGTGTTCGACCTGTGCGGTCTCGGCACACGCGCTGACCAGATTGCAGCCGACGTAGACAACGGTGTGTGGACGTTTCGCCTCCCCCGCCAGCCCGGCCGCCATCGCTTCATCGAGGAGCGCCGTCCCCTCGGACTGCCGGCCGGTTCGGACGAGAACCGCGCCGAGTTGGCTGATCGCACAGAGCTCGAGATCGCTGTCGCCCAATCCCGTGGCACACTTGCGCGCATCGATGGCCAGCGCCTCGGCGGCTGCCGGATCGGCGCTGTCATGCGCACGGATCAGGCTCACCCAGCCCCTCAGCGGAGCGAGATCGCACTCCTCGACCAGCCGTTTCGCCCGGGCGAGCCATCCTCGTGCGGCGGCAACGTTGCCCAGACTCACTCGTTGGACGAGGTAGAGAGCCACCGCCACCACGACGCTCTGCACGTCGTCGCCCCGGTGGCGGAAGGCGGCATAGGCCTGCTCCTGATGTCGCACCGCGGCCTCGGTCTCCCCCAGCCACCATTGTGCGTCGCCCAGGCCGGCGAGCGCCTCCCCGCTCGGATCGCGTTCGACCACGGCCGCGAAACCGGTCCGGGCCGTGGCCCAGTCACCCGCCGCCGCCGCCAGAGCGGCCGCCGCGAGAGGGTCTCCACCGGGCTCACCCACTCCCCCAACTCTAGGCCTGCTCAGCCGGTTCCCCTACGTCGCCGAAGCAGGTGACGGCAGGGAAAGTTGTCGCGCTCAATCCTGGCCATCGAGCTCGGACAGCAGACGATCGACGAACTCGGCCTGCGCCGGATTGAGTTTCACGCGCGCGGTCTCGGGGTCGACCCACGCGGCGCGGTCGATCTCGGGGAAGCTCTGCATCTTTCCGGATCGAGGCGGCCACACCATCTCGAAGGTGTTGCTGACGACAGTCGAGGTGTCCAGGTCACCCTCGATCGCAAATCCGGTCACCGTCTTCCCACTCGCCTGGGTGACGTCGCCGAGATCGAGCACCGGACCGTCGGGTGCCGGACTGCCGATCTCTTCGGCGAATTCACGTCGGGCCGTCGCCTCCGGCTGTTCGTCGGGTTCGAGAAGACCCTTCGGGATCGACCAGGCGCCGTCGTCCTTGCGGGCCCACAGCGGACCGCCGGGATGGGCGATGAGAACCTCGACGACGTCGGCGCGACGACGGAACAGCAGGAGCCCGGCACTGCGTTTGCGGGTGGCCATCGGACCATTCTGCCCCGCGCCCCTTCGCCGCTCGCCCGCGGACATTTTCAAGGTGGAAACACGGCCGTGACACGGCTGCGTCGTGTCCGAAACGTCCGACTCGTAGACACTGCATATGGCGGTTCTCGACACGATCAGACACGGCAAGACCACACCTCACCCGGTGGACGAGATACCGCCACTGGCCAAGCTGTTGCCCCTGGGCATCCAACATGTCCTCGCGATGTACGCCGGTGCGGTCGCGGTGCCGCTCATCGTCGGCGGTGCGATGGTCAGCGCCGGACAGCTCGAGCAGGGCGACATCGTCCACCTGATCATGGCCGACCTGTTCGTCGCCGGTATCGCGACGATCATGCAGGCCGTCGGGTTCTGGCGGTTCGGGGTACGGCTCCCGCTCATGCAGGGCGTCACCTTCGCGGCGGTCGGACCGATGATCACCATCGGCACGTCACACGGCATCACCTCGATCTACGGGTCGGTGATCGCCTGCGGTGTGTTCATGATCGCGGCCGCGCCCATCGTCGGCAAGCTCATCAGATTCTTCCCGCCCCTGGTCACCGGCACCATCATCCTCATCATCGGCGTCTCGTTGATGCGGGTGGCTGCAGGCTGGTTCGGCGGCGGCACCGCGACGGGCGAGGACTTCGGCGAACCGAAGGCGATCGCCTTCGGGTTCTTCACACTCGCGGTGATCATCGCACTCGAGCGTTTCGCCCCGGACTCCATCAAACGTGTCTCCGTGCTGATCGGCCTCGTCATCGGCACGCTCGTATCCATCCCATTCGGCATGACCAACTGGGACGCCGTCGGCGAGAACCCCTGGGTCGCGATCCCGCAGCCCTTCCAGTTCGGATTTCCGACCTTCGAGGTCAGCTCGATCATCTCGATGGTGATCGTCGGTCTCGTGATCATGACCGAGACCACCGGTGACATCGTCGCCGTCGGGGAGATCGTCGACAAGAAGATCACCCCGCAGAAACTCGCCGACGGCATGCGCGCCGACGGTCTGGGCACGGTCCTCGGTGGCGTGTTCAACACGTTCCCCTACACCGCGTTCGCGCAGAACGTCGGGCTGGTCGCGATCACCGGTGTCCGTACCCGGCACGTCGCGACGTGTGCCGGCATCATCCTCGTCGTCCTCGGATTGCTACCCAAGATGGGCGCAATCGTCGAGGGCATCCCGCAGCCGGTGCTCGGCGGCGCGGGTGTGGCCCTGTTCGGCATGGTCGCCGCCAGCGGCGTCCGCACGCTGACCAAGGTCAAGTTCAGCAACACCAATGTGCTCGTGGTGGCCATCTCGGTCGGCGTCGCGATGCTGACCGAAGCGAAGATCTACTACACCGACCGCTCGCTGGGCGACAGCCCCGTCAACGTCTCGCTGGACATGTACCACCAGTTCCCCGACTGGTTCCAGACGATCTTCCACTCCGGCATCAGCGCCGGCGCACTGACCGCCATCGTGCTCAACCTGCTGTTGAACACCAAGAGCACCTCACCGGATCCGGTCGACTACCACAACACCGGCGAGATCGAGGTGGTCACCAAGAACGGACTCGGCCTGTCCAGCGCCGACGCCATGCGGGCCGCCGCGTTCGATCCGCGTGACGCACTGGCGGCCGCCGATCCGGACACTCCACCGGAGACCCTGCGCTACCTCGCCGAGCACGATGAGGGCCTGCACCCGTTCATCGTCACCAATCCGGCGGCGCCCAAGGATCTGTGCGACTGGATCAAGAGCCTCGGCGACCCCAAGGTGACACGCTTGTTCGACGACTGGGACCAGCACACCGGCGGCGGGTTCTCGCGGCGAGGCTCCTGACACGACCGCGCGATCCTCACCGGCGCCTTCCGAGTGCGAGCGCCACCTCACCCTTTGACCTCACCCTTTGACCTCACCCTTTGACGTAGGCGAGCTTCTCCGCGACCTTGCTGTCGACGATGGTGAACAGGTCGACGCCGCGCACGGCGCCGGGGTGATCACCTCCCCAGGTGAATCGCCAGCGGACCACCACCCGGTCACCGGCGACCAGACTCTCCTCCACCTCGAAGACCGGATCGGTTGTCGTGGCGAAGAAGTCGATCCACGCCTGACGCACCTCGACTTGACCTTCGTACCGTCTGCCCGCTGGCGGCGCGGTGGACTCGAAGACACAGTCCTCGGTCATCGCCGCCATCACCGCGTCGATGTCGCCGCGCCCGAAGGCGGCGTTGAACGCGTCCACCACAGCGAGGGCGTCGGTGTGAACGGTGCTCGAAGTCATCATGCGCCTGCCTCTTTCGCGTAGTTGCTGGCGCCATAGAAGTCGACCACGACGACCGCTTCGTCACCGACGACCCAGGCGTCGTGTCCGGACGGCAGCGACGTGAACTGCCCCGGCGTCGCGTCGAACTCGGTGCCGTCGGCCATCTGGACGTGCAACGTGCCGGACACGTGATACTGGAAATGCGGCGCCTCGCAGAGGTCGGTCCCGGCGAGCGGCTTCACGTCGTTCGACCAGCGCCATCCCGGTTGCAGGACGAGTCGGCCGATGTCGGAACCGCCGACATTGAGCAGTTCCATCATCCCGTGCTCGAAGGTGCGGACCTCGTCGGGCTCGGCGAAGTCCCGGTGTTCGGTGTGCTGTTGTGTGGCGGTCATGATTCCTCCGGATCGGGTGGCCTCGGTTCCGGCTCGGCACCGAGTGGTTCTCGCCCCGTGATGGGGTCGATTCGACGCTAGGAGTCCGACCTTGCGGTTTCCTTGCGGCGAGCGGATCATCGAGCGATGACCGGCGTCCGACCTGCCGCGGTGGCTGTCGAGTTCCGCCTCTTCGGTCGCTTCGTGGTACTCGTGGACGGCCTCGAGGTCCCCGCCCCCGCCTTCGGCGGCCGCAAGGTCCGCCAATTGCTGCGAATCATGCTGACCCGCAAGCACGAGCACGTCAGCATCGACACGCTCACCGGCATGCTGTGGCCGGCGCGGACGCCGCGGGATCCCGCGGCGAATCTGGCCGTGCTGGTCACCCGGGCCCGTCATGCGGTGGGGCTGCGCGACCTGATCGTGTCCCACGATTCGGGGTATCGGATCGGATTGGCGGAGAACCGGTATCGCCTCGACACCGACGAGTTCGTCACGCTGGTGACCGCCTCGCGCACCGTCGACGGCCATGACGCCCTGACCACCTGCGACGCTGCGTTGGAACTCTGGTCGGGCGAGCCGCTGAGCGAGGATCGGTACGACGACTGGGCGACCGGATACCGAGACATGTTGACGCAGTATCGGATCGAGGCACTCGAACGCGGAATCGACGCAGCCCTCGCCGAACGCGACACCGGACAGGCCGTCGAGTGGGCGACGACCGCACTGGCCGCCGCGCCGCTGAGGGAGAACTCGGTGGTGCTGGCGATGCGATCGTTCGCAGCACATGGCGACCCCCGCCGTGCGCTCACACTCTACGACCGCTTCCGCCGGGATCTCGCCGAGGAACTCGGCGTCGACCCGTCACCTGCCACCGTGACGGAATTCGAGGGCCTTCTGCACAGCGGCGCACCGCGGACACAAGCGAGTCCGTCGCCGATGACCCGCACGCCGACGACCCGCACGCCGACGATGCCCCCGCTGCGGTTCGTCGGCCGCGGAGCCGAGCTCGACCGGTTACGTTCGGCGACAGCATCACCCGGATCGGTGATCACCGTCGCCGGTCGATCCGGCACCGGCAAGTCCCGTCTCCTCGCCGAGCTGCGCGCACACGACGACGCCGCCATCGTCCGGTGCTTCGCCGCCCAGCGCGATGACATCTGGAGTATGGCCGCGGCCCTCATCCGGGAGATCCTGTCGGGCGACCCCGGCCTCGTCGACGAGGTGACGGGCCCGCTCCGCGGTGCACTGACGGCGCTGGTTCCCGATCTGGTACCCGCCGTCGACGTTCATGCCGACGCTGAGTCCATGCGGGCGTTGGTGATCGAGGTTCTGGCCCGACTCATCGCCGAAAGCCACATGACGGTCGTCGTGATCGACGATCTGCAATGGTCAGACGAGAGCAGCCTGTCGGCGGTGGCCGCGGCGATCCGCCGATCACCGCGACCTTCGTGGGTGCTGGCCTACCGGACCGACGAGGTCTATCCCGAGACGAGTCGTCATGCCGGACTCACGGCTCTCGATCCCGATGTGCGAATCACGTTGGGCGGGCTCGACGGCCCCGCCGTGCGGGACCTCATCGCCGACCCTGCGGTGAGCGAGACGCTGCTCGAACACACGGACCACTCCCCGATCGCCATCGCGGAGGCGTTGCGCAGGCTCGTCGGCGCCGGAATGGTCGACTTCGACCGCCAGGGCAGGTGGCACGCCACGGTTGCCGACCATGCCGCGCTACGCGAGGTCGCGCGGTCCTCCCAGCAGGACAACCTCGGCCGCCGTCTCGACGCGATCACCGGACCGGCCGCCGATGTGATCGACCTGCTGGCGATCCTGCGTCACGAGACGCCGGCACGTGAGTTGGCCCGCGTGCTCGACGCAGAGCCGGCGGAGGTCCTCGATGCACTGACCCGCCTCGCGCACGCCGACCTGGTCCGCCTCGGCGAGCAGGGGTGGGCCACCGCGCACGACATGATCAGCGATGTCGGCGAGCAGCGGCTCGACCCGGCCCGCCGCGCCCGTCTGCACGCGCTGGCCGCTGCGGCGACCGACGAGTCGGCAGACGCCGCGAGCGCAGCCCGTCACTGGCACCTCGCCGGGGAAGGCCGACGGGCTGCGCAGGCCTATGTCATCGCCTCCCGCTCCGCGCTGGACGCGTTCGCCCACGACGAGGCGATCTCCCTGGCCGGCTCGGGACTCGCGATCGGCGGATCGGGTCCCGCGGTCACCGTCGCCGCCCTCCACGAGGTGCGGGCGCTGGCCCGAGCCCGGGTGGGAGACCTCACCGGCGCGCGGGCCGACTTCGGTGCCGCACTGAACTCCGCGTTGCCCGGGCCACGCCAAGCCGTCGTGCTGGCCGAGCTCGCGATGGTCGCGTCCGGCTCCGACGACATGGTGCGAGCCGCCGACCTGTGCGAGATGGCCATCGTGCGTGCCGGCGCGGACCCCGGGGCGCGAGCCCGCGCACTCGAGGTGGGTTCGGTGCTCGACATGAACCTCGATCGCGCGGATCGTGCTGCCGAGCGCGCCGAGGAGGCGATCCGGAACTACACCGAACTCGGTGATGCGGCGGGAGTCGCACGGGTACTCGACGCACGTGCCATGGCCACCTTCCTCGATGGCGAGATCGAGCGGGGCGGCGAACTCCTCGCCCGGGCCGCCGACCTGTTCACCGATTCGGGGGACCTCCTGCGCGTGATCACCCCTCGATCCACGCATGGGCACGCCCTCGTCTTCGCCGCCCGACCCGGCGAAGGTCATGCCGAGACCGACATCGCCGTCGACCTTGCGCGCACCCTGGGCCACCAGGAAGGCATCACCTACGCGCTCTGGCACCGCAGCGAGGCGTCGGCGGCTCTCGGACACGTCGACGACGCACTGGCCGATGCCCGCGAGGCCCTGCGCATCGCCCGGCAGATCGGTCACCGGGGATGGACCGCGACGGCCAACCGTGCTCTCGGCATCGCCCACCAGACCCGCGGCGATCTGGCCGCGGCCCACGCCGCCTTCACCGCATCGCTGCAGGCCAGTGCACACCTCGACCTCTTCCGGTCGTGGGCGCTGTCGCGTCTGGCCATGATCGACATCGCCAACGGGGAACTCGACCGCGCCGAGGAATGCGTCGCCGAGGCGCTCACCACAGGTCCCGGGCTCGGTCAGCACGAGGCACGTCTCGCCCGATATCTGCTGGCCGAGGCCCGCCGCGACGACGATGCCGAGCGCCGCGCCACCGAACTCAAAGCGGCCGCCACCCGCTCAGGGGCCCTGGCCGTGCTGGCGGTGCTGCGCCCGGATCGGTCATCTGTGTCGCGCAGCACGCCGTGAAGTCGGCGACGGCGGTTTATCGTTGGTGCATGTCCGAGCGCCCTCACCACGATCACCACCCGGCCGACGCCCTCTCCGACGACGACCCCGACAAGCCGCACGAGTACGAACACGACTCCGCGTTCGCCTTCGGCGACGCGAAGCCGATCGGTGAGACCGATCGGATCGCCCGCGAGCGGGCCATCTATGAGGCCGCCCGCCACGGCAACGACCTGAACCGGGGGCACGCGCTCGGCGGCACCGATGGGTCGACCGAGGGCCAATAGACGTGGAGGTTCTCGGTAGCAGGGTCCTGTTGCGTTCCGCAGATCCCGAGCGGCTGCAACATTTCTACCGTCACCGCCTGCGACTGGCCGTCGCGCGTGAATATCCGGGCGGCGTGGTGTTCCACGCGGGCAACGGACTGATCGAGATCCCGGCGCACATGAGCGGCGACGTGACGGCAGGCGGTGGCGCCGACGCCGCCCTGTGGCTGCAGGTCCGCGACATGGCCGACACCGAGCGTGAGCTGCGTGCCGCCGACGTCCCCATCGTTCGCGAGGCACGCACCGAATCGTGGGGACTGATCGAGATGCACGTCGCCGATCCCGACGACCGCACCGTCATCGTCGTCGAGATCCCGGCCGATCACCCGCTTCGGCGGGACACCCGCTGACCCCCTCGAGAAGATGACCAGCGCCGGCGGCATGCCAAACTGGATCGCATGAGTATCTGGAGCGCGCCCACCGTGACGTCGCCGGTGGAGGCGACCGTCGAGTTGCCCGGCTCCAAGTCGATCACGAATCGCGCCTTCATTCTCGCCGCCCTCGCCGACGGCCCGTCCACCGTCCGCGGCGCGCTGCGCAGCCGCGATACGAACCTGATGTTGAGTGGACTCAGCGGTCTCGGTGTCGGCGTGCATGTCGACCCGGACGACGCGACGACCATTGATGTCGTCCCGCGACCCATGCACGAGGCCGACGTCTACTGCGGCCTTGCCGGGACGGTCATGCGGTTCCTGCCTCCGGTCGGGGCCTTCGCCACCGGATCCGTGGCGTTCGACGGCGATGACCAGGCCCGCACCCGCCCGCTGGCCACGATCCTCGACGCCCTGCGCGGGCTCGGGGTCAAGGTCAGCGGGGACCGCCTGCCCTTCACCGTCGACGGCACCGGATCGGCCCGCGGCGGGGAGGTCACCATCGACGCGTCCGCGTCATCCCAGTTCGTCTCCGGTCTGCTCCTGTCGGCCGCCCGGTTCGACACCGGGGTCACCGTGCGGCACGTCGGCGCCCCGGTGCCGTCGATGCCGCACATCGACATGACGGTCGAGATGCTGGCCACCGCCGGCGTGGTCGTCGAACGTCCCGATGCCGACACGTGGCGGGTGGCGCCGGGACCGATCGGTGCCATCGACTGGGAGATCGAACCCGACCTGTCCAACGCCTCGGCGTTCCTCGCTGCCGCCGCGGTCACGGGTGGGGCGGTCACCGTGCCCCGCTGGCCGGCGACCACCACCCAGCCTGGTGCCCAGATCGTCGAGATCCTGTCCGAGATGGGGTGTGACATCGAGCGCGCCGACTCGGCGTTGACGGTCCGTGGACCGGCGCGGCTGCGTGGGGTGAGCATCGACCTGCGTGACGTCGGGGAGCTGACGCCGACCGTCGCGGCGCTGTGTGCGCTCGCCGACGGTGAGTCGGTCCTGTCCGGCATCGCCCATCTCCGTGGTCACGAGACCGATCGGCTGGCCGCGCTCTCGACCGAGATCAACCGACTCGGCGGCGAGTGCACCGAGACCGAGGACGGGCTGCGCATCAATCCCGCCCCGCTCCACGGTGCGGTGTGGGAGTCCTACGCCGATCATCGGATGGCCACGGCCGGTGCCATCATCGGTCTGGTCGTCCAGGGGGTCACCGTCGACGATGTGGAGACCACGGCCAAGACGCTGCCGGACTTCCCGGGCATGTGGCAGAAGATGATCGGTCACCTCTGACGTGAGCCGCCGCGCCTCGAGCTATGACGAGTCCGACGTCCGGATACGTCCTGGCAAGGGCAGCCGGCCACGTACCAAACAGAGGCCCAGCCATGACGACGCCGTCGAGGGCATGGTCGTCTCCGTCGACCGCGGGCGGTGGGGCTGTGTCCTGGGTGGCGACCCGGAACGGCACGTGGTGGCGATGCGTGCCCGCGAACTCGGGCGCACACCGGTCGTCGTCGGCGATGAGGTGGCCGTCGTCGGCGACCTGTCCGGCCGCCCGGACACCCTGGCGCGCATCGTGAAGGTGGCCGAGCGGACGACGGTCCTGCGCCGCACCGCCGATGACACCGACCCGTACGAGCGGATCGTCGTGGCCAACGCCGACCAGTTGCTGATCGTGACCGCGCTGGCCGATCCCCCGCCACGGACCGGGTTCGTCGAGCGAACCCTGGCCGCCGCATATGTGGGCGGGCTGACCCCGATCCTGTGCCTCACCAAGTCCGATCTCGCCGATCCCGAGGAGTTCACCCGGGCGTTCGCCGACCTCGAACTCCCCATCGTGCTCGCGGGCCGAGCCGATCCGATCGACGCGGTGTCCTCGATGCTCGCGGGGCACATCACCGCCTTCATCGGCCACTCCGGGGTCGGTAAGTCCACACTGGTGAATCGCCTTGTGCCCGATGCCGATCGGGCGACCGGCGTGGTCTCCGGTGTCGGCAAGGGCCGCCACACATCCACGCAGTCGGTGGCGCTGCCGTTGCCCGGTGCCGGAGATCGGCTGGGGTGGGTGATCGACACACCGGGAATCCGTTCGTTCGGTCTGGCACACGTGGGACCCGACGACATCGTCGACGCCTTCGACGACCTGCGCGACGCGATCGAGGACTGTCCCCGCGGCTGTACCCACCTCGGCCCGCCGGCCGATCCAGAGTGCGCACTCGATCAACTGGACGGAAACTCGTATCGTCGCGCGATGGCGGTGCGCGCCCTGCTGGTCGCCGTCACGTCGAGCGGACCGGAGCCCGCCGACTCCCCTCGCGACGACAACGACCCTCAGCCCGACAGAACCCGATAATCCGCCGACAGAACCCCACTCCTTGCCGACAGAACCCGAGATTTCGCCGACAGAACCCTACTCCTTGCCGACAGAACCCAAAGTCTCACCGACAGAACCCTTTTTCTTGTCGACAGAACCGAAAATCTGGCAGGCAGAACCTGCCGATCTACGAAGTACACAGCGCTCTTCTCGCGCCGCAGGGCTCACCCGCGGGCGGTTCGGGTTCTCTCGCCGACCATCCGGGTTCTGTCGGCGGAATTTCGGGTTCTCTCGGCGACCATCCGGGTTCTGTCGCCGACCATCCGGGTTCTGTCGGCGGAATTTCGGGTTCTCTCGGCGGCAATCGGGGTTCTGTCGGCGAGGTCTGACGCTTTGTCGCGCCGTTCCGCTACCTCAACGGTCGACGACGGTGGTCTCGAAGAAGTACCGGTCCGCGCGGTAAGCGTGCTGACCCACCTCGACGACGCGGCCCGCGTCGTCGAATGCGGTGCGCTGCATCGTGAGCAGCGGCGCACCGACGGAGTCCCCGAGCAACGCGGCCTCCTCCTCATCCGCCGACTTCGCGCCGATCCGCTGTCGCGCGAGGCGGATGTGCACCCCCCGACCGCGCAGTCCCTTGTAAAGACCGCCGTTCTCCAGTTCGCCGGCGGGCGGGCAGATCTCGGCGGGGAGATGATTGATCATCAACGCCAACGGTTCTCCGCCGGCGGAGCGAAGGCGCTTGACGGTGACGGCCTCGGCCCCGACCGGCAGTGCGAGTTCGGTGCGCAGCTCCTCGTCGGGCACGCCGATCCGATACTCGAGCAGCTGAGTGCTGGGATGCATGCCGGCAGTCGACAGGTCGTCGTACAAGCTGGTCAACTCCACCGAGCGATGCACGGGACTCTGCACCACCTGCGTCCCGACCCCGCGCTTGCGGACGACGACACCCTTGTCGACGAGTTCCTGGATGGCCTGGCGAATGGTCGGCCGCGACAACTTCAAACGGCCCGCCATGTCGAGTTCGTTCTCGAGACGGTCACCGGGCGTGAGGTCGCCCCGTACGATCGCGGCCTCGATGGCCTGAGCGAGCTGATGATAGAGCGGGACCGGCGTGGACCGATCGAGCTCGACCGGAATCTGTAAGGCCTGTGCCGACATCCTGTCATTATGTCATAACAAAGATCACATCTGCCAGCACTACGTGATGCAGTCGACTGCCACCGAGTCGGCCGTCAGGTCAGGTCAGGTCAGGTCAGGTCAGGTCACGGTCTCGGCGGCAGATCCGGCGGTGTCTCGTCGGCGAGAGAGCGCAGCGGTCGTCAGCCAGGCGGCGATCACGCCCAGCACCGCGGCCGGCACCGCGTCGACGCCGACCGAGCCGGTCAGCAGCATGCTGAACAGCAGCGCACTGAACACGAACCCGGTGCCCGCCGTCATCCCGGCCGCGGCACCGACCGCGAGCGCCCACGTGATCGAACAGCCGAACAGCAGACACCCGATGGATGCGACCCCGACTCCGATGAAGATCGCCGGAAACACCGGTCCACCGCGGAAACCGCAGCCCAGGCAGATGGCGTACCCGATCGCTTTCGCGACGATGATCACCAGCACCACGCCGACGCCGGTCTCGGCGAGCACGGCGGGCACAGCGTTCTGGCCGGAGAACAGGATGTCATCGGAGTCGGCACCGAGCCATCGCGCGATCATCGCCAGTACCCCGACCGCGAGACCGCCGACGACCAGCAAGCCGTAGCGACGGCGCCGGTCGATCGACGCCGCCCGATCGATCATCGTGCCCGCCTTCTTGACCTGAAACATGATCAGGCTCGCCACCACCCCGACGACCACGGCCAGCAGCAGGTCCAGGATGCGCGTGCCCTGATAGTCGGGCATCTCGGGCACCGCCATCGACATCGTGCCGAGGCCGCCCCAGTCACCGAGGCCGATGAACACCACATATCCGATGGCGGCCGCCATCAGGCCCGGCAGCAGGGCCGGGAGCAACGCCGCCCCGGTCGCCAGTCCGGCCTCGAGGAGCAGCAGACCGGCGACCAGGGGCCCACCGAACAGTGCCGACACCGCAGAGAACGATCCGGCCGTGGCGAGCACCCGTTTGCCTTGTTCCGAGACCCGCGCGAACGGCACGACCGCGACTCCGACGGCCGAGCCGAGCGCGATCAACGGCCCCTCCGGACCGAGAATCGCGCCGAACGCCAACGTGCCGATGGCCGCCAGTGCGATCCCCGGGGCGTACTGCCAGGGCGTGGGCGACACACTGACCCCGTCCAGCGGCGAATGCCCACCCCCGCCGGGCAACAACGCGGTCGCCAGCGCCACGATCACCGCACCGACCACCGGCAACCCGATCACCAGGTACCACGGTGGGGCGCTGGCGCCCAGCGCCTCGGGCAGATCGGTCCACAGCAGATCCTCCAACCAATGGACCAGGCCGAGAAAACCCCAGGCGAGAAGAGCCGCCGGGATGCCGATGGCGGCACCGAGTCCGATCAGCTTCAGGTACTGCAACCCCTCGGCACGGTCCGGGTGCAGTTCTGCCGTGGTGCTCGGCCTCAGTCCCGCCGTCGCATCGGGGACGTTCGCGTCCTCGGGCGAGTCCCGGTCATCGTGCGCCGCACTCATCTCAACGACCTCTTCTCCCCGGAGCGATCTTGGCCGCCTCACTCTAGTGGTGTGTCACAAGCGGCGCCGCGACACCGCGGCCGATCGCGAACCCCACACCTCGGAGCGGTTCACACGTCCGGCAGGTTGTACGGCGTGATGATGTGAATCCCGGACACCCGCGGACGTTGATCTCCCGGCAGCGCCCCGTGGAACCCCATCACTGTCTGTGCGACCTGCCGCATGTCGGCTCGGAGGTCGTGGTGCAGCACCGCGGTCAGATGTCCGCTGCGCAGCAGGTCGCGGTTGGCATCACCGAGATCGTGGCCGACGAACACCTCACACGTGCGGTCGGCCGCGGCGAACGCCGCGACGATTCCGGTGTTCCCCCCACCGATCGAATAGACCGCCGCGATGCCGGGGTGATCCGCCAGTGCGCGGCCGGCGAGGGTTCGACTGGTGGCGTCGAGACCGTCGGATCCCGACACCTCGATGATCCGACGTCGCGGGTCCGCGCTGCGCATCACCGCACGGAAACCCATCTCGCGTTCCTCTTCGCCGCGGAACATCTCGCTGCTCGTCATCACCAGCACATCGGCGGACACGTGTCTCAACCACTGGCACATGAGGTAGGCGGCGGTGGCGCCGGCGGCGCGGTTGTCCATGCCCACATAGGCGATGCGGGTACTCATCGGCACATCGGTGACCAGCGTTATCACCGGGATGCGCGCCGCCGTGAGCCGCCCGATCGCGGCCGCGATCTCGGGGCTGTCGGGGGCCTTGAGCACCACGGCGTGACTGCCGTGACGGCAGATCGTATCGAGTTCGGCCACCAGTTCGTCGACGTCCCACGTCTCGCGCAGGTGGTAGCGGGCCCGCATCACCGCGGGGCGCAGACCCGGCATCTCCTGCTCCAACGCATCACGCACCAGATCCGAGAACCGTCGCGGGGTCTCCATGACCAGGTCGATGAGGAAACGTCGCCCGGACAGCCGCAACTGCGTCCGCTGGCGGTCGAGGTCGGCGATGGCCTGCTCGACCTGCCGAACCGTGCCCTCACGGACGCCGGGCCGGCCGTGCAGCACTCGGTCGACCGTGGCCTCACTGACGCCGGCCTGCCGTGCGATCTCGCGAACAGGATATCGATGTGGCACAGACCACCCCTGATGGATTCTTGATGGAAATCTGCTCTTGTTCGGACAATAAGATCTTGTCATTCTGGTGGACGTGATCACGGCGGAATCGCCGAGGGCCCGATCTCGACCCACGAAACGACATTGATCCCGAGAGGAGCGCACGCACATGACCCTGCGCAGCGCCGTCCCGACCGCCGCGATTCCCTCCCGGAGCGCGATTTCTCGCGCCGATCGGATCACCGAGAGCGAATGCAACCTCGACGATTTCGTCGCTGCGACCCGACGCAGCACCGACCTCGCCGACTATCCGCACGCCCAGAGCACCGAACACGGCGTCCTCTTCTACGACGCGGCGGCCGTGACGTCGCTGACCGGCGACGCCCGTGAGACCCTCGCCGACGAACTGGCCGACGCGCTGCTCAACGGGCCCGGCATCGTCGTCTTCGCCGGAGCCTTCGACGACCGCCACGGACTCAGCGAGTCCACCAGGTTGTTCAGTCGGATCATCGAGGATCAGCGTGCCGCCGGTACCGCCAACGGGGATCATTTCGCCAAGCCCGGCGCCAACGATCGCATCTGGAACGCCCTGCAGAAGTTCGCCGAGGCCGATCCGGATCTGTTCACCCGCTACTACTCCAACGACGTGCTCGCCCTGATCAGCCAGGCCTGGCTCGGCCCCTGGTATCAGGTGACCTCGGCCATCAACGTCGTCAATCCCGGCGGCGAGGCACAGAACCCGCACCGTGACTACCACCTCGGGTTCATGACCACCGACACCGCAGCGCGGTTCCGGGCGCACATCCATCGCCTGTCGCCGATGCTCACCCTGCAGGGTGCCGTCGCGCATGTGGACATGCCGATCGAATCCGGCCCCACGATGTATCTGCCCTTCTCGCAGACCTACGAGCCGGGCTACCTGGCGTTCAACCTGCCCGAGTTCCGGGAGTACTTCGCGAACAACTACGTGCAGTTGCCACTGTCGGCCGGCGACGCGGTGTTCTTCAATCCCGCGCTGTTCCACGCCGCGGGCCACAACACCTCGGCCGGCATCAAGCGCATGGCCAACCTGCTGCAGGTCTCCTCGGCATTCGGCCGCGCAATGGATGCGGTCGACCGGTCGGCCATCACGCGCAACATCTATCCGGCGCTGCGTCGACTCGCCGCCGACGGCGACGCGCGCGGCGTCGCCAACGTCATCGCGGCCGCCGCCGAAGGCTATGCCTTCCCGAGCAACCTGGACCTCGACCAGCCGATCAGCGGCCTGACCGGGGAATCGCAGGCCGAGTTGCTGGCCCGCGCGATCACCGACGACTTCGACACGGCCCGCTTGGACGCCGAACTGTCCGCACTCGACGCACGGCACATCCCGTGACCGACAACCGACACGAGATGTTCGGGCAGGCATTGGCCGACAAGGTCGTACTGGTCAGCGGTGGGACCCAGGGCCTGGGTGCGGCGATCGTGCGCGCCGCGGCCGACGCCGGCGCCCGGGTCGCGTTCAGCGGACGCAACACCGAGAAGGGCAAACGCCTGGCCGCGGAGTTCGACGTTCGTCAACCGGTCGTGTTCATCGAGGCCGACCTGTCCGACCCGACAGCCGCGGCCAACACGGTGGCCACGACCGTGACCGAGTTCGGCCGGATCGACTGCCTCGTCAACTCGGCCGGGACCACCTCTCGCGGTTCACTTCTCGACACCACACCGGACCTGTTCGACAGCCATGTCGCGATCAACCTACGGGCCCCGTTCTTCACCATGCAGGCCGCGGTGAAAGACATGATCGGGCGCAAGGCATCGGGCAGCATCGTCAACATCATCACGATGTCGTCGTACGGTGGACAGCCCTATCTCGCGCCCTACTCGGCGACGAAGGCCGGCCTTGTCGGTCTGACGAAGAACGCGGCGCACGCCCACCGGTGGGATCGAGTCCGGATCAACGGACTCAACATCGGCTGGAGCGAGACCGACGGTGAGGCCGATGTGCAGAAGCGCTTCCACGGCGCCGATGACACCTGGGTCGAGCAGGCCAATGCCTCGCTGCCGATGGGCAAACTCGGTCAGCCCGACGAGATCGCCGATTTCGTCGTGTTCCTGCTGTCGGATCGCAGCGGGGTGGTCACCGGATCGGTGATCGACTGGGATCAGATCGTGATGGGAGGATTCGACTGATGGGACTGACGATCGGGGTCATCGGACTCGGACGGATCGGCGCATTCCACGCCGACACGCTCGCCGCCCTGCCGATGGTCGACGAGCTCGTGGTCACCGACGCCGTCGCCGCAGCGGTCGATGCGACCACCGCACGGCTGACGTCGGCCCGCGCGGTGACCGATGCCGACGCGTTGCTCGGCGCCGGGGTCGACGGCGTGGTCATCGCCAGTGCCACACCCACGCACGCCGAGCTCATCGAGAAGGCCGTCGCCGCAGGGATTCCCACATTGTGTGAAAAGCCGATCGCATTGTCGGTGGCCGACTCCGCCGAGGTCGTCCGGCGCGTCGGCGACTCCGGCGTGCCGGTTCAGATCGGCTACAACCGGCGCTTCGATCCGGCGATGGCCGCGGCGCGCGCCGCCGTCGCCTCCGGTGACCTCGGCTTCATCACCACGGTCCGGTCCACCACACTCGACCCGGCGCCCCCGCCATCGAGCTACATCGCCGCGTCAGGCGGGATCTTCCGGGATTGTGCCGTACACGACTTCGACACGGTCCGTTGGCTTCTCGGTGACGACGTGGTCGAGGTATACGCGACCGGCGGCACTCAGGGTGATCCGATCTTCGCCGACCTCGGTGACGTCGACACCGCATCGATCCTGCTGACCTTCGCATCGGGCACCATCGGTGTGGTGTCGGTGACACGCTACAACGGCCGTGGATACGATTGTCGGCTGGAAGTGCACGGCAGCGCCGACTCAGTCGTCGCCGGCTGGGACGACGGCACCCCGGTCCGAAATCTCGCGCCCGACTGCGACTTTCCGGACGGCAATCGGCACAGCTTCTTCATGGACCGGTTCGCCGATGCATATCGAGCCGAGCTCTCCGCCTTCTGTACAGCGGTGGCCGGCGGAACCGAGGCGACGGAGTCGATCTCGACTCCCTGCACAGTGCACGATGCACTGGAGGTCGCGCTGATCGCCGAGGCGGCCACCCGGTCGGTCGCCACCCACCAGCCCGTGCGCATCGAAGCCATCCGTGCCGAACTCGTTCACACACAGTGATTTCTCCACCAGCGACGTCCACCCGGGTCGTCCGCGACGACCCCCACATCGACAGTGAGGACCACCACCATGACCACCAGTGACCTGCGTATCGCCGCGGCCCCGATCTCCTGGGGCGTGTGCGAAGTCCCGGGATGGGGATATCAGCTCAGCCCCGAGCGCGTGCTGAGCGAGATGCGCGAACTCGGCATCACCGCCGCCGAAACCGGACCCGAGGGGTTTCTGCCCACCTCGCCGGCCGAACTCCGCGACACCCTGGACTCCTACGATCTGCGCTGCGTCGGCTCGTTCGTCCCGGTTGTGCTGCACGAGGCCGATCATGACCCGGCCCCCGCCGTCACCGAGGTCCTCGACCGGCTCGAGACATCGGGCGGCGATGTACTCGTGCTCGCAGCCGCGACGGGTGTCGACGGCTACGACGACCGGCCCGATCTGTCCGAGGACCAGTGGTCGACGCTGCTGGCCAACCTCGACCGACTGGGTGCGCTGGCCGAGCGGCGCGGGGTCGTCGCGGCGCTGCATCCGCATGTCGGCACCATGATCGAAAAGCGCGACGAGGTCTACCGCGTGTTGGAGAACTCGACGATCGGTCTGTGTCTCGACACCGGACACCTGCTGATCGGTGGCACCGACCCCCTCGAGGTCACCGAGGCGTTCACCGACCGGATCACCCACGCACACCTCAAGGACGTGAAACTGGAACTCGCCCAGCAGGTCCAGCGTGGTGAGATCACCTACACCGAGGCCGTGGCCCAGGGCATGTACGTTCCGCTCGGTGCGGGTGAGGCCCGGATCCGGCGCGTCGTGGCGACTCTGGTCGACGCCGGCTTCGACGGCTGGTATGTGCTCGAGCAGGACACGATCCTGGCTGACGAGGCGGACGGTGATGCGGCCGCGGGCAATGTCGCCGTCTCGATGTCGTTCCTGCGCAAGGCCGCCGAGCGACCGGTTCGAGTATGAGCGCCGAAGCGCAGCCGTTGCGGATCGGTATCCTGGGTGCGTCACGCATCGCCGAGTCGGCGATCGTCGGTCCCGCACAGGCACTCGGCCACCGTCTTGTGGCGGTCGCGGCGCGCGACCGCGGCCGAGCCGCGGCGTTCGCCGACAAATACGGCGTCGAACGGGTCCTCGACTCCTACGACGACGTGATCGCCGATCCCGAGGTCGACATCGTCTACAACCCGCTGGCGAACGCGTTGCACGGTCCGTGGAACCTCGCCGCGGTCCGCGCCGGCAAACCCGTGCTGTCCGAGAAACCGTTCGCACGCAACGAGGTCGAGGCGCGCGAAGTGGCCGACGCGGCTCGCACGGCCGGGGTGCCGATCCTCGAGGGCTTCCACTATCTGTTCCACCCCCTGATGGCCCGCACCATCGAACTGCTCGACGCCGGCACGATCGGTGCGGTGCGCAATGTCGAGGTGGTGATGGCGATGCCCTCACCAGGTGACGACGACCCGCGGTGGTCCTACGAGCTCGCGGGCGGCGCGCTGATGGATCTCGGCTGCTACTCCCTGCACGTCTCGCGCCTGCTCGGCCGGTGGTGCGGTGGCGCACCGGAGATCTCGGGTGGGCGTGCGGTGTCACGCGGCCCACAGATCGATGAATCCGCCGTCCTCGACATGCGGTATCCCAATGGCGCCAACGGAACCCAGGCCGTGTCGATGGTCGCCGGTGAGTATGTGTTCAGTCTGCGGATCGTCGGCGAGGACGGGAGTCTGTATCTGCACGACTATCTCGGACCCAACCGAGACGACCGGCTCACCGTCGTGGCAGCGAAACAGGGCACGGTCGCCGTCGAGCGACTCGGCACCCGGTCGACATACACCTATCAGCTCGAGGCGTTCGCCGCGGCGGTGCAGAACGGGGGCTCACTGCCCATCGGCCTCGATGACGCGGTCGAGAACATGCGGTACCTCGACAACGCCTATCGCGCCATCGGCCTCGAGCCGCGCTGAGGCCCCACCTCACGCCCCTTCGGAACGGAACCCATCATGCGCATCGGACTGATCACTGACTCGGTCAATCACCTGTCCTTCGAGGACGCCCTCGACGTCGCGGTTGAACACAACCTGTCCTCGGTCGAAATCGCGACCGGGAATTGGTCGGAGGCACCGCACGCCGACCTCGACTCGCTCGCGTCATCCGCGCAGGCAAGGCGCGTGTTCTCCGACGCGATCACCTCGCGAGGGCTGGAGTTGAGTGCACTGACCGCCAACGGCAATCAGCTCCATCCGACCACCGGCAAACAGCACGACCAGGTGGTTCACGACACGATCGTGCTCGCCGGTGAACTCGGCGTACCGACGGTCGTCCTGATGTCCGGACTCCCCGGCGGCGCGCCCGGCGACAGCACGGCCAACTGGGTGACCACGGCGTGGCCGCCCGAAAACCTGGACATCCTGACCTACCAGTGGGAGCAGGTGGCCATTCCTTACTGGCGTGAACTCGCCGAGTTCGCCCGCACGCACGGAGTCCGACTCGCGATCGAGGCCTGCGGAAGCCAACTGGTACACAACGTGTCCGGCCTCCGGCGCCTCATCGACGCTGCTGGCCCGGATGTCGTCGGAGCCAACCTTGATCCATCGCACCTGATATGGATGGGCGCCGACATCCCGACTGTCATACAGGCTTTGGGCAGTTCGATCTTCCACGTTCATGCAAAGGACATCCGCGTCAACCGATGGGCTGCCGGTCCCGATGGGCTGCTCGACACCGTCCCGATCACCAAGCCACGTGAGCGTGCCTGGAACTACGTCACGTTGGGACTCGGACATCCCGACGGTGAGGCATTCTGGGCAGACTTCGTCTACCACCTTCGCTCCGTCGGCTACGACGGCACGCTCAACATCGAGCACGAAGACGCGCTCGTCAATTCGCTGGAGGGGGTCCGCCGCGCGGCGGACCTGCTGGCCAAGGTCGTGCTGCGCGCGGCACCGGATTGGTCGCCCGCCGATCTCTGAGCTGAGACCTTGATCCCTGGCAGGCAGCCGAGTCGCGCCCGTGCCGGGGGCTTGGGTAGCATGGTCAACGCGACTGGCGTAGCCGGGATCGACCGGCATGGAGCGAATTGAGTCAGACATCGACCGCCTGGGTGTCTGCGACGGTGAACGCTGGAGGCAGTCGCAGATGAATTCCGATTCGACCATCACCACCACCGACCCGCGTCATCGCGTGGTCATCATCGGTTCGGGCTTCGGTGGCCTCACCGCAGCCCGGCAACTGGCCAAGGCCGACGTCGACGTGACGGTGATCGCCCGCACCACGCACCACCTGTTCCAGCCCCTGCTCTACCAGGTGGCGACCGGGGTGATCTCGGAAGGTCAGATCGCCCCTCCCCTGCGCGTCATCTTGCGTAAACAGGACAACGTGCGGGTGGTCCTGGGCGATGTCGAGCACATAGACGTGCGCAACCGCACCGTCACTTCTCGTCTGCTGCAACGGACCACGCTGACCGGCTACGACAGCATCATCGTCGCGGCCGGTGCCGACCAGTCGTACTTCGGCAACAACCGGTTCGCCGAGTTCGCGCCCGGTCTCAAGACGATCGACGACGCGCTGGAACTGCGCGGCCGCATCCTCGGCGCCTTCGAACAGGCCGAGTTGTCGATCGATCCGACCGAGCGCGAACGGCTCCTCACCTTCGTGGTGATCGGTGCCGGCGCGACCGGCGTCGAGATGGCCGGGCAGATCGCAGAGATGGCCACCAAGACCCTCAAAGGCGCCTTCCGCAACATCGATCCGACCGATGCCAAGGTCATCCTGCTGGACGCGGCACCGGTGGTCCTCCCGCCCTACGGCGGCAAACTCAGCGACCGTGCAACCGCACGGCTGGCGCGCAGCGGTGTCGACATCCAGATGGGTGCGATGGTCGTCGACATGGACTATCACGGCCTGGTGGTCAAGGACGCCGACGGCACCCGGCGCCGCATCGAGAGCCAGTGCAAGGTGTGGTCGGCCGGTGTCGCGGCGAGCCCACTGGGACGCCAGCTGGCCGAGCAGACAGGCGTGGAACTCGACCGCGCCGGCCGCGTGAAGGTGCGCGACGACCTGACGTTGCCCGATCACCCGGAGGTCTTCGTCGTGGGCGACATGGCGGCGGTCAATGGTGTGCCCGGCATGGCGCAGGGCGCGATCCAGGGGGCCAAGTACGCGGCAGCGGCCATCAAGGACGGCCTCAAAGGCCGGGTGCCGGACGCGCGCAAGCCGTTCTCCTACTGGGACAAGGGTTCGATGGCGACCATCGCCCGCTTCAGCGCGGTGGCCAAGATCCCGATCCCGGGCACCTCACGCAGCATCGAACTGGCCGGGTTCGTCGCCTGGATCGGGTGGCTCGTCCTGCATCTGGTCTACCTCGTTGGCTTCCGCAACCGCTTCACCACCCTCGTTGACTGGCTGTTCGCGTTCACCAGCCGCAGCCGCACTCAGCTCGCGATCACCGAGCAGCAGGTCTTCGCGCGCAACGCCATCGAGGCACTCGAGGAGCGCAACCGACTCGACGAGGCCGCCTGACCAGACTGTCTGACCAGGCTTCCGGGTGGTTCTTCCCCCGGGTGTTGTTTCGCCCCCCAACTGCCGCCGCAGGACGAAACGATAGCCGGGGGAAGAACTTTCAGGCGACCACCGAGGCGCACCGCACGGTCTTGCCCGCCTCACGGGCCTTGGTGGCCCACACCTCGCGAGCATCGGCGGGCAGGGCGACGAAGATGGCGTCGATGTCGGGGTCGTCGATGAGGTCCTCGTAGATCCCGTAGCTGACCATGATGCCGAGCCGGTCGGCGATCTCCCAGGCGACCGCGGTGGATGCGCTCGCGACGACTTCGATGGCACCGGAAACGGTTCCGGGCGTGCCCAGTTCACGGACCAACGCGTCATCACAGGTGTCGGCGAGCAGGCCCCACCGAATCGGGGCGCCGGCGGTTGCCGGATCGCCGCCCGCGGGCGGGGCCGAGGTCCCGCGCACCATCAGTTCGGGTTCCAGAGCAACGGCGCCGTAGAAACCGACGCCACCGGTGTTGGCGACCCGGCCGGAATCGCCCGTCAGCGATGCCACTGCGTCGACGGCGGCGCGGGCGAGTCCGACGACGTCCTGCCGGATGGTCGTGAGGTTCACATGCCCGAGCACTGCGTGGGGCCCGTCGTCGTAGCCGACGACCGACATGTCCTCGGGAACTCGTATCCCGTTGTGCCGCATGACATCGATGAATCCGACGGCCATCCGGTCGTTGGCCAGGAACGTCGCGGTCGGCAGGTTTCCCTCGGCGAGGAGTCGCTCGGCGGCCAGCGCACCGGCCTCCTCGGTGTAGTCGCCCACGAGGGTCCGGCATTCGTCGCGGTGGCCGGCCGCGGTCATCGCACCCAGATATCCGCGCAGGCGTTCGGCGGCACACGGGTGGTCACCACCCTCGACGTGAACGATAGAGCTGTGGCCGAGGTCGATCAGGTACTGCACCGCCAGGTGGGCACCACGCCATTCGTCGGTCCCGATGGTGACCGCGGTGAGGTCTGGGATGCGCTCACCGATCACCACGATCGGGACGTCGACTCCGATGCGGTCGCCGTGTTCGGCCCCGACCACGATGACGACCGCGCACCCCTGCCCGGCGAGATCGGTGACCGCACGCTCCCGCGTCCGGTTGGCGGTGTGCAGTCCCAGCGCCAAGCGGTACCCGGCACGCTCGGCCGCCCCGTACAACTCATCGACCAGAGTGGCCTCGAAGGCGCTCGACGCCCCGAAAACCACGCCCACCAGGCGTCCTTGGTCAGCCATTCCCCCGCCCTTTCCTCAGCGAAGAAAACGTATCCCGCGCGGTCATCGTCACGCCGGGAATTGGAAAACCCGCTCGGCTCCGTGCGGAGCCGAGCGGGTCGTCTGTCACCGGCCTTGCCCGGCTGTCAGCGCCGCAGCTCGTGCGACAGTGTGTCGAGCTCGTCGCCGCCGGCCATCTGCTGGGTGAGTTCGTCGAGGGTGATCTCGTCGTAGGTGCAGTCCAGCTTCTGGCGTCCACGGTTGAGGAGCACGAAGTGATCACCCACCATGTGCGCGTGATGGGGGTTGTGCGTGATGAACACGACGCCGAATCCCTGATCCCGGGCAGCCGAGATGTAGCGCAGGACGGTGCCGGACTGTTTCACGCCGAGCGCCGCGGTGGGCTCGTCGAGGATCAGCACCCGCGCACCGAAGTAGATGGCGCGCGAGATCGCCACACACTGGCGCTGACCTCCCGAGAGGGAACCGATCGGCGCGTCCACATCGGGCAGGTCGATGCCCATCTTGAACAGCTCTTCCTTGGTGGTGGCCCGCATCGCCTGGATGTCCAGGGTCCGGAACGGCCCCTTGCGGAGTTCCTGGCCGAGGAAGAAGTTGCGCCACACCGGCATCAGGCCGACCACGGCGAGATCCTGGTAGACCGTCGCGATCCCGGCCTCGAGCGCGTGCTTGGGCGACTCGAACTTCGTCTCCTCGCCGTCGACCAGCAACTCGCCGTCGGTCTGCTGATGCAAACCGGCCATGATCTTGATCAGGGTGGACTTGCCTGCACCGTTGTCGCCGAGCACACAGGTCACCTCGCCCGCCTTCACCCGCAGACTGATGTCTTTGAGGGCGATGATGGCGCCGTAGGACTTGCCGACGTTGCGCAGTTCGATCAGTGGCACCTTGCCACCGCTGGACTCGGATTCGGGTTTGGTCTCGATTGCTGAACTCATCTCTGCTCTCACCTCTTCGCCGCGTAGTTGCGGAATGCGTTGTTGGCCACGACTGCGAACAGCAGCATCACGCCCATGAAGAACTTGAACCAGTCGGGATTCCAGCCGGCGTAGACGATGCCCTGGTTGACCATGCCGAAGATGAACGCGCCGATGGCCGCACCGATCGCCGTGCCGTAACCGCCGGTGAGCAGACACCCACCGACGACGGCGGCGATGATGTAGAAGAACTCGTTGCCCACACCCTGGCCGGACTGCACGGTGTCGAAGGCGAACAACAGGTGCATGCCGACGAACCAGGCGCAGAAGCCGACGAACATGAACATGCCGATCTTGACCGCGGTGACCGGCACACCGACCGCGCGCGCCGAGTCCTGGTTACCGCCGACGGCAAAGATCCAGTTGCCGATCCGGGTGCGCATCAACACCCAGGTGGCGGCGAGGGTGAACAGAATCCACCAGACCACGGTGATCCGCACCGACACCCCGAACACGTCGAAGGACGAGGCGAACACCTTCTGGGCCGAGTCGAAGCCCTGCATGTCCGAGATCGACGGCGTCGCAACCTGACCGGTGACGAGCTTGGTGACCGCGAGGTTGATACCGGTGATCATCAGGAACGTCGACAGGGTGATCAAGAACGACGGGATCCTGGTCTTCATCACCAGGAAGCCGTTGAAGAATCCGACGCACAGAGCGAGGATCAGCGCGAGGAACGCTCCGACCCAGACGTTGAGGTGCAGATTGTAGGCCAGCATCGACGCCGCCAGCGACGAGAACGTCACTGCGACACCGGTGGAGAGGTCGAACTCGCCGCCGATCATCAGCACGGCGACGCCGCAAGCCATGATGCCGATGGTCGAGCTCGCATACAGAATCGTGGCCAATGCCTCCGGTGTCCGGAAGGGCGCGGCGACGATGCAGAAGAAAATGAAGATCGCGATCGCGCCGAACAGGGCGCCGATCTCCGGGCGCAACAGCAGCCGTTGGAACGGCTTCTGACGTCTCACTCGTTCATCGGTGACGACCTTGTGCGTGGACAGGTCGAGATCTTGCTGTGTACTCATCGGGGTTCCCTTCGTGAGCCCGCGGTCAGCGGGTTCCGCCCTTGGCGTACTCGGCGACGGCGTCGATGTTGGACTGGTCGATGAACGCCGGTCCGGTCAACACGGCCTGGCCACCGCCGATGGTGTTGGCGTTGGTGAGGTTGAGCCACAGCGAGTCGATCGCTTCATAGCCCTGGACGTACGGCTGCTGGTCGATCGCCCACTTGACGTCGCCCTTCTGGATCAGGTCGACCAACGCCGCGTTGGTGTCGAAGGTGACGACCTCGGCCTGCGAACCGGCGTTGCCCTTGGACTTCACCGCGGTCTGCGCGATCGGCGCGCCGAGGGTGACGACCGTGTCGATCGACGGGTCCTGCTGCAGCTTGGCCGTCATGGTCGCCTCGACCGAGGGCATGTCCTTGCTGTTGACGTTGAGGATCTCGAAGCCGCCACCGGTGAATCCCTGCTTCACACCGGCACACCGCGACTCCAGGGCGACCTGGCCCTGCTCCTGGATGACGCAGAGAACCTTCTTGCGGCCCTCCTGGGTCAGCCGCTCGCCCGCGGTCTTGCCGGCCAGGGTCTCGTCCTGCCCGAAATACTGCTGGACGCCCATCGCCTTCCAGTCATCGAATCCGGAGTTGAACGCCACCACCGGGATACCCGCGTCGATCGCCCGCTTGACCGCCGGGGCCATGGCATCGGGCTTGGCCAGTGTCAGCGCGATGCCGTCGACCTTGCTGTCGATCGCCGTCTGGACGAGGTTCGCCTGATTCGGTGCCTCGGGATCGGAGGAGTACTGGAGCTTGATGTTGTCCTTCTTGGCGGCCATCTCGGCGCCCTTGCGGATCAGGTCCCAGAACGAGTCACCCGGCACCTCGTGGGTGATCATCGCGATGGTCTTGGTGGGGGTACCCGCGTTGCCTGCGCCGCCCCCGCCGTCGCCGTTGTCGTCGGGGGCGCCGCCGGTGCTGGAACATCCGGCGATGATCAGTGCGGCGGACGACAGGGCCGCGGCGATTCCGATCAGCCGACGCGACCGGCGACGTTGCGTGGAATGCATCGTTGACTCTTCCTCTCGGTATGCAGAGTGTTCGAGGGAACACCCTCCTGTCGTAGATGTAATACCCGTCACACCCGCCCTGTCAAGACTTTGTAAGGACATTCGGTCCTAAATACCTATTTCAGGTTGGTCGCACGGCGCGTTCACCGGCTCCGGCGGGCAGACGGGCCGCCCCGTACACACACAGCACCATGAGCGTGGCAAGGACGAGGAACGTCGCCGAGTAAGCGCCGGCCGGTAAAACGGTGACGGCGGCGAACGCCGACACCGCGACCGCGCCGAGCGCGACACCGAAGGCCGACCCCAGCTCCTGGACCGCGGCGTGCACCGCATTCGCGTCGCTGAGTTCGGCCGCGTCGACGTCGGCGAACGCCAGGGTGTTGTAGGCGGAGAAGCCGATCGACCGCAGCGCGCCGGACACCACGAGCACCACCACGATCACCGCCGTCGCGGTACCGGGCCCCAGGACCGCCAGCGCGACGAACGCGACCACGGACACCACCAGATCCACCACCAGCACACGGCGGATACCCCACCGCCGCATCATCGGTGTGGTGAGTGGCTTGATGCCGACGTTGCCGACGAACAGGGCGGTCACCATGGCGCCTGCGGCGACCGGCGACCAGCCGAACTGCAGCTGGAACATCAGTGGCAGCAGGAACGGCACGGCGCTGATCACCAGGCGGTACACCGTCCCGAACCCCACCACCGAGGCGAACGACTGAATGCGCAGCACGTCCAGGTTGAGCAAGGGATGTGGCGAGACCCGCATCCGGCGCACCGCGCCGGCGCCGAGAACAGCTGCGGCGAGGACACACCCGACGATCACCGCCCACCGCGGCGAATCCGCGGCCACCTCCTGAGCGGCGAACATCGCGGCACCGACCGCCAGGGTGGTGAGTGCGACGCCGGCGACATCGAGTCGTCGGCGGCCGGCATGACTCTCGGCCGGACGACACCACAGCGCGGCCGCACCCAGACCGACGACGCCGATCGGGATGTTGATCGCGAAGATCACCCGCCAGTCGGAGTGCGTCACGATCAGACCGCCGATGAGTGGCGCCACCACCGGCGCGATCAGCGCCGGCCAGGTCAGATACGCGATGGCGCGCACCAACTGCGATCGCTGCACGGTCCGCAGCACCGCGAGCCGGCCGACGGGCACCATCATCGCGCCACCCGCCGCCTGCAGCACACGCATCGCGACCAGGGTCGTCAGGTCCGGCGCCAGCGCGCAGCCGGCCGATGCCAGCGTGAACACCGCCCCGGCAACGAGGAAGACCCGTCGCACACCGAAACGATCGGCCACCCACCCGGACAACGGGATCAGAACCGCGAGGGTGATCAGGTACGCGGTCACCACCACGGTCGCGTCCAACGGCCGCACGCCGAGGTCGGCAGCGATGGCCGGCAACGCGGTCGCGACGATGGTGGCGTCGAGGATCTCCATGAACATCGCGCCGGCCCCGAGCAGGGCCAGGGCGTACGGGAAGTCCGCGGGGCCCGGCGTCGCCCCCCGTCGCCGTCTCGCCAAGCCGCCGATCACCTCATCGACGCCGGTGATATCCAGGAAGCCTCTCGCACCGATGTCGTCATCGCGTCCAGCACCTCGGCGCTGCGCACCGCGTCGTCGATCGTGGCGCCGCCGGCCTCGCCGGCGATCGACGCACAGAAGTGTGCCGCCTCGATCACCTTGAGATCGTCGTAGCTCATCGGATTCGCCGCGCCCGGCTGGAAGGCCGCATAGTCACCGCTTCCCGGGCCGACGAATCGCGTCGCGACCGGCATGTCCTGGAAGTTGTCACCCCGACCGACCTCGAGCTCACCCATCCGCCGATAGTCCCACCGGACGACACCGGCCGTGCCGTGGATCTCGAAACCGTACGAGTTCTGCGCCCCGACCGACACCCGGCTGGCCTCCAGCACACAGCGGGCCCCCGACGCCATGCGCATCTGCGCGGACACGTAGTCCTCGTTCTCGACCGGCCCACGTTCGCCGCCGGAGGCGAGCTGATGACCGGAGGTGGCCCCGGTCGGTTTCGGCCGATCCGCGACGAAGATCGCGGTGTCGGCGACCAGGGAGTCGATGTCGCCGAGCAGGAACCACACCAGATCAGCACCGTGTGAGGCGAGATCGCCCAGCACCCCGTTGCCGCCGCGATCCCGCTGGAAACGCCAGCTCAGCGCACCGTCCGGATGAGCCGCATAGTCGCTGAACAGGCGGAACCGGGCGTGGGTGATCTCACCGATCTCGCCTGCGGCGATGAGCTCGCGGGCCGCGGCGACGGCGGGCACGTTGCGATAGTTGAATCCGACGGCGGTGGCCACCCCGGCGTCACGTGCCGCCGCGGCGACCGCACGGGCGTCACCGGCGGTCAAACCGACCGGCTTCTCGATCCACAGGTGCTTGCCCGCGGCAGCGACCGCGACCCCGATCTCGCGATGCAGGAAGTTCGGCGCCGTCACGCTGACCGCACCGATGGTCGGATCCGCGACGACCTCGCGCCAGTCGGCGACGGTCGACGGAACGTCGAACTGGGCGGCGGCCTCGGCAGCGCGGTCGGTGACCTCGTCGGCGATGACCATCAGTCGCGGCACCGGCCTGATGTGCGGATAGTGGTGACGCAGGCGCGCATAGGCCTGCGCGTGCGCGCGACCCATCCAACCGAAACCGATGATGCCCACCGGCAGGACGACGCCGGCCTTCTCGTGTGTGTCGAAGCCGGCGGCAGTAGCGGTGTCCGCTGTCATCTGAGAGTCCTTTCAACGAGGGCCTATGACCCCTGTGATCCGTGACACTCACTATGCCAGGTAAGAATGTCAGGACAAAGTCTTGACTTTGGGATGTGAACTGACGCACAGTGGATGCCAGTGGATACGAAGGCCCGACGTCAGACCGCAGGGCCCCCACCTGTCCAACCACCAGCAGGGAGCAGTACGTGACCGCACAACACGAGACACCCACATTCGATGTGCTGGCCATCGGCCGCAGCGGTGTCGACATCTACCCACAACAGATCGGTGTCGGCCTCGAAGAGGTCACCAGCTTCGGCAAGTTCCTCGGCGGCAGCGCGGCGAACGTGACGGTGGCGGCGGCCCGGCTGGGACATACCAGCGCGCTGATCTCCGGCGTTGGCGACGACCCGTTCGGCCGGTACGTTCGCGGCGAGCTCGAGCGTCTCGGCGTCGACAACCGTTATGTGGGCATCGACGACGTGTACGCCACCCCGGTGACCTTCTGCGAGATCTTCCCGCCGGACGACTTCCCGCTCTATTTCTATCGGAAGCCGACCGCCCCGGATCTGCAGATCGAGGTCGCCGACGTCGACGTCACGGCAGTGCACGATGCCCGGCTGTATTGGTCGACTGTCACCGGACTGTCCGAGGAGCCGTCGCGCAGCGCGCACTTCGCCGCGTGGGAAGCCCGCGGTCGGCAGTCGCTGACGGTTCTGGACCTCGACTACCGCCCGATGTTCTGGTCCACCCCCGAAGCCGCCACCGAGCAGGTCCGGCGCGCCCTCGCCCATGTCACCGTCGCGGTGGGCAACAAGGAGGAGTGCGAGATCGCCGTCGGTGAGACCGACCCGCATGCGGCGGCCGACGCACTGCTCGACCTCGGCGTCGAACTGGCCATCGTCAAGCAGGGCCCGCGCGGCGTGCTCGGCAAGACCCGCTCGGAGACCGTCGAGGTCGCGCCGATCCCGGTGGATGTCGTCAACGGCCTCGGCGCCGGCGACAGCTTCGGCGGAAGCCTGTGCCACGGACTGCTCGAGGGCTGGCCGCTGGAGAAGATCCTCCGCCACGCCAATGCGGCGGGTTCGATCGTCGCCGGTCGACTCGAATGCTCGACCGCCATGCCCACCGCCGACGAGGTCTCCGCACTCGCCGAATCCGCCACGAACGCACAGGAGAAGATCAATGTCTGAGGTCGCCACGAAGGCGGGCCGTTCGGGAACGACCATCGGTCCCAACGGCATCACCGCACCGACCTGCACGACCTACGCCGAGGTCACCGCTGTGCGCGCCACCCACCCGGGGGCGATCGCCGAGGCCTGGGCGCGACGCCGACGACGCTCGACCGTCACCGGCACCGACCGGCTCATGATCGTCGCCGCCGACCACCCGGCGCGTGGCGCGCTGGCGGTCGGATCGAACCCCACCGCGATGAACAGCCGCTCCGATCTGCTGGATCGGTTGCGCACCGCGCTGGCCAACCCCGGCGTCGACGGTGTGCTCGCGACCTCCGACATCCTCGACGACCTGCTGCTGCTCGGCGCGCTCGAGGACAAGGTGGTGTTCTCGTCGATGAACCGCGGCGGGCTCGCCGGCGCATCGTTCGAACTCGATGACCGGATGACCGCCGCCACCGCGAAGTGGACGATCGACTCGGGTCTCAACGGCGCCAAGATGCTGTGCCGTGTCGATCTCGCCGATCCCGGAACGCTGAACATGATGACCGCATGCGCCGCGGCCGTCGACGAACTCGCCGCCGGCCGGTCGATCGCGATGCTGGAACCGTTCCTGTCCTCGCGGGTCGACGGCAAGGTCCGCAACGACCTGAGCGCCGACGCCGTCATCAAGTCAATGCACATCGTCCAAGGCCTCGGTTCGACCTCGGCTTACACCTGGCTGAAGCTGCCGGTGGTCGACGAGATGGAGCGCGTCATGGACGCCACCACCCTCCCGACGCTGTTGCTGGGCGGTGACCCGCAGACCGCCCCCGACGAGACCTTCGCGAGTTGGGAACGTGCCCTGCGTATTCCGTCGGTGCGCGGCCTCATCGTGGGACGCACGCTGCTCTATCCGGGCGACGACGATGTGGCCACCGCGGTCGACACCGCGGTGAACCTGGTGAGCTGAGAGGAGACAGAGGTGAACTCGAAGTACTACATACCCGCCGGCTCGGGTACCGCGCCCCTGACGGTCGACGTCACACCCGAATCGGCCGGCTGGACCGAGTCGTCGCTGTTCGTCGTCGAACTCGGTGCCGGTGAGTCGATCACCCGCGACTCGGGCGACGACGAGATCATCGTCGTACCGTTGTCCGGGTCGGCCACGGTGTTCTCCCGTGGGCTGTCCTTCCGCCTCGAAGGTCGCGCAAGCGTTTTCGACGGGCCGAGCGACTTCGCCTACGTCGGTCGCGATTCGGAGTTCACCGTCAGCAGCGAGGCCGGCGGGCGGTTCGCCCTGTGCGGCGCCCGCGCGAAGAAACGGTTGCCGTTCCGCTATGTCCCGGCGGCCGACGTCGCCGTCGAACTGCGCGGAGCCGGGAACTGCAGCCGCCAGGTACACAACTTCGGCACCGCCGACGCGTTCGAGGCCGATTCGGTCATCGCCTGTGAGGTCATCACCCCTGGCGGGAACTGGTCGAGCTACCCGTCACACAAGCACGACGAGAACTCCGAGGTGGAGTCGCAGCTCGAGGAGATCTACTACTTCGAGATCGATCAGGGAGCCGATGGCTCATCAGGATTCGGCTATCACCGGGTCTACGGCACCCCCGAGCGTCCGATCGAGGTGCTCGAGGAGGTGCGCAGCGGCGACGTCGTCCTGGTGCCGCACGGATACCACGGCCCGTCCATCGCCGCGCCCGGTTACCACATGTACTACCTGAACGTGATGGCCGGCCCCGGCGACGAACGCGCCTGGAAGATCTGCGACGACCCCGCCCACACCTGGCTGCGCGGCAGCTGGGAACACCAGGAAGTCGATCCGCGACTTCCGCTGCACGAGAAGCAGTCCCGCTGATGGATCTCGATACGCCACTCGCAAGCTCGCGGCTACTCGATCAGCGGGAGCACACTCCAGCCCCCATGCCGGCCGAGGGCGCTCCTCCGCTGATCGAGTAGCCCGAGGCTCTCCTCCCGCTGATCGAGTAGCCCGAGGCGCTCCTCCGCTGATCGAGTAGCCCGAGGCTCTCCTCCCGCTGATCGAGTAGCCCGAGGCGCTCCTCCGCTGATCGAGTAGCCCGAGGCGCCAGCCGAGGGCGTATCGAGATCCCGCACCCACCCCGAACACCCACCCCACCGACCAGAAAGAAGCCATCGTGGCACCGATCAATTCCGGACGCGTCGGCGGCGTCACCGGCGTCCGCACCCCCCACGGTGAACCGACCGTCCGTCTCACTGTCGCCCAGGCGACCGTGCGTTTCCTCGCCAACCAGTATGTCGAGCGTGACGGGGAACGGTCCAAGTTCTTCGCCGGCTGCTTCGGCATCTTCGGACACGGCAATGTCGCCGGCCTCGGTCAGGCGTTGTTGCAGAACGAGATCGACGATGTGAACAGTGGCCGCGAGCTGTCACTGAAGTACGTGCTCGGCCGCAACGAGCAGGCCATGGTGCACTCCGCCGTCGGCTACGCCCGCATGAAGGACCGGCTGCAGGCGTGGGCCGTGACCGCCTCGGTCGGGCCCGGCGCGACCAACATGCTGACCGGAGCCGCCCTCGCGACGATCAACCGGTTGCCCGTGCTGCTGCTGCCGGCCGACACCTTCGCCACCCGCGCCACCTCCCCGGTGTTGCAGGAACTCGAGCTCCCGTCATCCGGCGACGTCACCGTGAACGACGCGTTCAAGCCGGTGTCCCGCTACTTCGATCGGGTCTGGCGCCCCGAGCAGTTGCCCGGCGCCCTGCTCGGCGCGATGCGCGTCCTCACCGACCCGGTCGAGACCGGCGCCGCCACCGTCGCCATCCCCCAGGATGTGCAGGCCGAGGCCTTCGACTTCCCGGAATCGTTGTTCGCCGAACGCACCTGGCATGTCGCCCGCCCGCTGCCGGAGCGCCGCGTCATCGCCGAGGCCGCCGAGATCATCGCCTCGGCCAAGCGACCGCTGATCGTCGCCGGCGGTGGCGTGATCTACAGCCACGCCACCGACGCACTCGCCCGCTTCTGTGAACGCACCGGAATCCCGGTCGGCCAGAGTCAGGCCGGTAAGGGCTCACTGCCCTACGATCATCCGCAGTCCGTCGGCGCCATCGGCTCGACCGGCACCACCGCCGCCAACGCGTTGGCCGCCGACGCGGACGTGGTGATCGGCATCGGTACCCGCTACAGCGACTTCACCACCGCATCGCGTACCGCCTTCACCGGCGAGGACGTCCGGTTCGTGAACATCAATGTGGCATCCCTGGATTCGGTCAAGCACAGCGGCTACAGCGTGGTCGCCGATGCCCGCGAATCCATCGAGGCACTCGACGATCTGCTCTCCGAGTACTCGGTCGATCCCACCTACCGCGAGCGTGTCGGAGTGCTCGCACAGGAGTGGGACGACATCGTCGAGCAGGCCTACTCCCCGACCTCGGTCGGCACCAACATCGCCACCGGCGACGAGGCGCTGACCCAGGGTGCGGTCATCGGGCTGGTCAACGAGACCTCCGATCCACGCGATGTCGTCGTCTGCGCGGCCGGTTCCATGCCTGGTGACCTGCACAAGCTCTGGCGCACCCGCGATTCGAAGGGCTATCACGTCGAATACGGCTACTCGTGCATGGGCTACGAGGTCGCCGGTGGTCTCGGCGTCAAGATGGCCTGCCCCGACCGCGACGTCTTCGTCATGGTCGGTGACGGTTCGTACCTCATGATGGCGACCGAACTGGTGACCGCGGTTCAGGAGAACCTCAAGGTCATCGTGATCCTGGTGCAGAATCACGGCTTCGCGTCGATCGGTTCGCTGTCGGAATCGCTCGGTTCACAGCGATTCGGCACCAACTACCGCTACCGCGGCGAGAACGGCCGACTCGAGGGCGCCACGCTGCCGATCGACCTCGCGGCCAACGCGGCGTCACTCGGCGCCGACGTCATCCGGGCCGGCACCGCAGCCGAGTTCACCGACGCGATCAAGGCCGCGAAAGCCGCCGAGCGCACCACGGTCATCCACGTGGAGACCGACCCGCTGATCGGAGCACCTGACAGCGAATCCTGGTGGGACGTACCGGTGTCGGAGACCTCCACACTGGAGTCCACACAGCAGGCGTACGACGTCTACGAACAATGGAAGGCCGTGCAGCGGCCGTACCTCAACCCGACCGAGAACAACGGAGGAGACCAATGACCACGGATCTGCGCATCGCCGTCCTCGGCGTCGGCATGATGGGCGCCGACCACGTCGCCCGCATCACCGAGCGCACCAAGGGCGCCACCGTGACGGTGCTCAACGACTACTTCCCGGAGAAGGCCGAGGAACTCGCCGCCACCATTCCGGGTTGCCGGGTGATCAACGATCCGCTCGACGCGATCGCCGATCCGGACGTCGACGCGGTCATTCTCGCCACCCCGGGTCCCACGCATGAGAAGCAACTGCTCGCGTGTCTCGAGGCCGGCAAACCGGTGATGTGCGAGAAGCCGCTGACCACCGACGTCGCCACCTCGCTCGAGGTCGTCAAGCGTGAAGCCGAGCTGGGCCGCAAGCTCATCCAGGTCGGTTTCATGCGTCGCTTCGATCACGAGTACGAGCAGCTCAAGGGACTCATCGACGATGGCACGTTCGGCGAGCCACTGCTGGCGCACTTCGTTCATCGTAATCCGGCGGTACCGCCGAGCTTCGACAGTTCGATGATCGTCAAGGACTCCCTGGTCCACGAGGTCGACGCGACGCGGTTCTTCTTCGACGAGGAGATCACCTCGGTGCAGATCATTGCGCCGGGCGCCAACCCGAATGCCCCGCAGGGCCTGAAGGATCCGCAGATCGCGATCTTCACCACCGAATCGGGTCGCCACGTGGATGTCGAGTGCTTCGTCACCACCGGCGTCGCCTACGAGGTGCGCACCGAACTCGTCGGCGAACTCGGCTCGGCGTTCATCGGTCTCGATCAGGGTCTGATCCGCAAGCAGCGCAACCCCGTTCAGGCCGACACCGGGGACGGACGCAAGGTCGCCGGGATCTGGGGCGGTGACATCACGCCGTCGTTCGTCGAGCGGTTCGGTGTCGCCTATGACGTCGAGATCCAGCGCTGGGTCAACGCGGTTCGACGCGGCGACAACGTCGACGGTCCGGGAGCCTGGGATGGCTACGCCGCCGCAGCTGTCTGCGCGGCCGGCGTGAAGGCCCTCGAGACCGGCCAACCGCAGACCGTCGAGATGGTCTCGCGCACTTCGATTCCGGGAGCCTGAGAAGCAATCCCAAGTCGAAGAATTCCGCGGCCCCCGGCTGGTCGAGTAGTTCCGAGCCGCCCCAACCGCTGGTCGAGTAGATCCGAGCCGCCCCAACCGCTGGTCGAGTAGATCCGAGCCGCCAGGCGAGGAACGAATCGAGACCACCCGCAGCAGGTCTCGATACGCCACTCACTCCGTTCGCGACTACTCGACCGACAGAAAACAACCACCAGTCGAGTAAACGCAACCCCCACCCCCGCCCCAACCGCTGGTCGAGTAGATCCGAGCCGCCAGGCGAAGAACGAATCGAGACCACCCCCACCAGGTCTCGATACGCCACTCACTCCGTTCGCGGCTACTCGACCAGCGAGTGAACACAGGAGAACACAATGTCCACAACCACCATCACCCACTGGGTCAACAACAAGGCCTACCCCGGCACCAGCAGCAAGACCGCGCCGGTCACCAACCCCGCTACCGGCAAGGTCACCGGCGAGGTGTCGTTGGCCAACCTCGAGGACGCCCGCGCAGTCATCGACGCCGCCACCGCCGCATTCCCCGCGTGGCGCGACACCAGCCTGGCCAAGCGCAGCGCGGTGCTGTTCAAGTTCCGCGAGCTGCTCAACGAGCGCAAGGGCGAGCTGGCCGAGATCATCACCGCAGAGCACGGCAAGGTCGTCTCCGACGCCCTCGGCGAGGTCTCGCGCGGCCAGGAGGTCGTCGAGTTCGCCTGCGGTATACCGCATCTGCTCAAAGGTGGGTTCACCGAGAACGCCTCAACCAAGGTCGACGTCTTCTCGATCCGCCAGCCGCTGGGCCCGGTCGGCATCATCAGCCCGTTCAACTTCCCCGCCATGGTGCCGATGTGGTTCTTCCCCATCGCCATCGCTGCCGGCAACACCGTCGTCCTCAAGCCGTCCGAGAAGGACCCCACAGCCTCGCTGTGGCTGGCCGAGCTGTGGAGGGAAGCCGGTCTTCCCGAAGGCGTGTTCAACGTCCTGCAGGGCGACAAGCTCGCCGTCGACGAGCTGCTGGAGAACAAGGCCATCAAGTCGATCAGCTTCGTCGGCTCCACCCCGATCGCCCAGTACGTTTACGCCACCGGCACCGCCAACGGCAAGCGCGTCCAGGCCCTCGGCGGCGCGAAGAACCACGCCATCGTGCTCCCGGATGCCGATCTCGACCTGGCCGCCGACGCCATGGTCAACGCAGGCTTCGGTTCCGCCGGTGAGCGCTGCATGGCGATCTCGGCGTGTGTCGCGGTCGGTTCGGTTGCCGACGAGCTCGTTGCGAAGATCGCCGAGCGCGCCAAGACGATCAAGACCGGCGACGGCACCAAGAACTCCGACATGGGACCGCTGGTCACCAAGGCCCACCGCGACAAGGTCAAGTCCTACGTCGACGCCGGCGAGAAGGATGGTGCCACCCTGGTGCTCGACGGTCGTGGTGTGGAGGTAGATGGTGGCGGGGCGAGCGAAGCGACGGGTGATTACACGGACGGGTTCTGGCTCGGACCCACCCTGATCGACAACGTCACCACCGACATGAGCGTCTACACGGACGAGATCTTCGGACCCGTGCTCTCCGTCGTTCGCGTCGACACCTATGACGAGGCCCTGGAGTTGATCAACTCCAACCCGTACGGCAACGGCACCGCCATCTTCACCAACGACGGTGGCGCCGCCCGACGCTTCCAGAACGAGGTCGAGGTCGGCATGGTGGGCATCAACGTCCCCATCCCGGTTCCCATGGCCTACTACAGCTTCGGCGGCTGGAAGAACTCGCTGTTCGGCGACACCCACGCCCACGGCACCGAAGGAGTCAACTTCTACACCCGCGGCAAGGCCATCACCAGCCGGTGGCTCGACCCGTCACATGGCGGCCTGAACCTGGGCTTCCCCCAGAACGCCTGAGTCCGGACGCACGAACACGCATTACTCCCACTTACACGTGATGCTTCGCGTGTGAGTGGGAGTTTCGCGTGTGTCTCGCTCGGTCCATCCTCGAGCACGGCGAGCCGGGCGACATGCGAGGGCCTGTTCGCCCCGGTCAGCTCAAACCATACGAACCGAATCTCGGTTCCTCCTCGGGGATGCTGCCCCGAGCCCTCCACTCCGCACGCAGTCGGTCGATGGTGCGACGTTCGCGTTGATTGATCGTGGCCATGACGGCGATCATCACCAAGAGAAACCCGAGTACACCGCCGAACCAGGTGGCGATGTCGGCTGTCGTCATGGTGACGAAGACTACTCGCTGCGTGCCCTCACGGCGCGACGGTCGCTCCCGTCTCGGCACTGCGTCGCGCTGCGTCGAGCACCTCGAGGACCGCGACACCTTCGCGGGCCGGGACCGGCTGCGGCGCATCGTGGTCCACCGCTTCGGCGAACTGCCGGTAGAACTCGTCGTAGCGCCCCTGCGCCGACGGCACGGTCTCGACCCCTTTCGCGGTGTGCAGCAACCCGAGCCGGTCAGAACGCTCATAGCCCCACGAGTCCGGATCGTCGGCCGGACGCAGGCCCTGTTTGATCTGATCGGTCTGCACGTCGGTACCGTCGCTGACGTAGGTCCCGTCGGAACCGTAGATGCGCCACTGCCGAGCGGACACATGATTGATCTTGCTGGCGCTGACCGTCGAGAACACTCCGCTCGTGTGCGTCATGGATACGACGAACCCGCAGTCGGTGCGCCCTTCGACCTGATCGACCCAGTCGAGATGCGCGGACACCGCCGCGACCGGCCCGAACAACCTGAGCACCTGATCGACGAGATGTGCCCCCAGATCGCGCAACAGCCCGCCACTCGGCCCGGCCTCGAGGGTTCCCGGCTCGTTCAGGTCGAACCGTGACTCGCAGCGCCAGATGTCGCCGATCCTCGGTAGCACCTCCGTGATCGTCGCGAAGTCGGTGTCCCACCGTCGGTTGTGGAACACGCTGAGCAGCACACCCGCCGATTCGGCCGCCTCGACCAGATCGCGCCCGGCCGCCGCGGTTGGGGCGAACGGTTTGTCGGCGATCACGTGGACACCGCGGTTCACCGCCTCCAGCACCAGCTCGCGGCGAGTGTCCGGTGGCGTCGTGATCGTCACCGCATCCACGCCCGCATCCAGCAGCTCGCCGAGCGAATCGAAGGTCGCCACGTCGCCGAGGTCCGCCGCCACCTCGCTGCGGCGCCCGGGATTGCGCGTGACGACACCGGCGAGCTCGATCCCACGCACCGCCCGGATGTACGGAGCGTGGAACAGACGACCACCGACGCCGTAACCGACCAGACCGAGTCGCATGAGATTCTCCCTGTTTGTAATGACATATATGATTTGCCGATCGTGCAGATCAGCGCCCTATTGCAGCGACGAGCTGTGCAATTCCCTAATGCGAAGCCTTGACAGATTGTCAGGACATTATGACACTATCGGAGATAACAGCCCGTGACCACCATCACTCACACGGGCACGATGTAACCCGACACCAGGAGTTGCCATGTCAACTGCCGAGAGTTCGCAACTGACCCGAGAACGGGTCGCGCTACCACCCCTCGGGACGGGCCCCTTCCGTCGACGCCTTCACGCGGTGGCGCTGATCGCAACGCTCGGCGGCCTGCTCTTCGGCTACGACACCGGCGTCATCAACGGCGCGCTCGAACCGATGAAGACCGACCTCGGGCTGACCGCGTTCACCGAGGGCGTGGTGACCAGTTCACTGCTGTTCGCCGCTGCATTCGGCGCCATGATCGGTGGACGGCTCTCCGACACGTGGGGTCGACGCAAATCCATCGTCCTGCTTGCCGTCTTCTTCCTGATCGGCGCGATCACGTGCGTCTTCGCACCGGGCTTCGGCGTGATGGTCCTCGGTCGCGTCGTGTTGGGCCTCGCCGTCGGCGCGGCGTCGACTGTCGTACCGGTCTACCTCGCCGAGCTCGCGCCGTACGAGATCCGCGGATCACTCGCCGGCCGCAACGAGGTCATGATCGTCGTCGGCCAGCTCGCCGCCTTCGTCGTCAACGCGATCATCGGCAACGTCTGGGGTGAGCACGAAGGCGTCTGGCGCATCATGCTGGCCGTCGCCGCACTGCCCGCGGTGTGCCTCATGGTCGGCATGCTGCGTGTACCGGAATCACCGCGTTGGCTGATCTCGCAGGGACGGCGCGGCGAGGCCCTGGAGGTCCTGTCCACCATCCGGACCCGGCAACGCGCGCAGGCCGAGGTCGACATGATCACCGAGATCTCCGAGATGGAGAAGACCCGTGTCCACGGCAGTTGGTCGGCGTTGCGCGACAGCAGGTGGGTTCGTCGCATCATCCTCGTCGGCATCGGTCTGGGCGTCGCACAACAGCTCACCGGCATCAACTCGATCATGTACTACGGCCAGTCGGTGCTGAAGGAGGCCGGCTTCGACTCCAACGCCGCCCTGATCGCCAACATCGCGCCCGGCGTCATCGCGGTCGTCGGATCCATCACGGCACTCTGGCTGGCCCAGCACATGAACCGGCGCACCACACTGTTGATCGGTTACAGCCTGACCACCGTGTGCCATTTCCTCATCGGCATCGCGTCGGTTCTGCTTCCTGTCGGTAATCCGCTGCGACCGTACGTGATCCTCATCCTGGTCGTCTTGTTCGTCGGCTCGATGCAGACCTTCCTCAACGTCGCCACCTGGGTGCTGCTCTCGGAGATCTTCCCGTTGCAGATCCGCGGACTCGCGATCGGCATCTCGGTGTTCTGCCTGTGGATGGCGAATGCCTTCCTGGGCCTGTTCTTCCCCACGCTCGTCAACGCGATCGGCATCACCGGGACGTTCTTCATGTTCGGTGTGATCGGCCTGTTCGCACTCGTCTTCGTCTACACCCAGGCACCGGAGACCCGCGGCCGCACCCTCGAGGAGGTCGAAGACGACGTGACGACCGGAGCGATCTACACGCACCACCTGCGCGCGAAGTAGCGCACCGAACGTTGGCGAGCGTCCGGCCACTACCGGCGCGCGGTGGTACTCCGCACGACGAGCCGCGGCCCTCGCACGACCGCCGGCGGCTCGCCCCCCTCGATCATCGCCAGCGCCCCGCGGACCGCGTCGGTGGCCATCTCCTGCGCGTCCTGCGACACCGTGGTCAGTGGCACCCGGAGCCGTGCCGCGACACGAGCGTCGTCGTAACCCATCACCGAGATGTCCTCGGGCACGCGGAGGCCCGCGCCGATGATCGAGTCGATCACGCCGATGGCGCAGTCGTCGTTGAAGGCGAGGACGGCAGTGGGCGGCCGTCCGGTGAGTACCTCGCTCATGGCGCGCGCTCCGTCGATCTGCCCGAGCCCGCCGCGGACCACCCTGCCATCGAATCCGTGCCGTGCCATCGCCTCGCGGAAGCCGTCACGTCGCTCGGCGGCACCGGGGGCGTCGGCCCCGTCGATGTGAACGATCTGCTCGTGCCCGAGACCGACGAGGTGCTCGACGCCGAGGCCGATACCCGCCGTGTCATCACTGCGGACATATCCGACCCCGGGAGCCTCGACGGATCGCGCGACGACGACGACCGGCAATCGGGTGGCCACCGTCGCGAACTCGGCGTCGGCGAGCCGCGGGCCGAGCAGAATCGCCGCCTCACAGCGCTCGCGCAGCACGGTGTCCAACGCCCGCGACTCCGACCGACTCGGCGCGACGGCACTGATCACCACTTCGTAGTCGGCCTCGTCGGCCGCCGCGTAGATCGCCTCGACCAGGTCCCCGTGGAACGGCTCGCGTAACTCGAAGGTGACACCGAGCAGCCGCGACGACGCCTGCCGCAACTTCCGTGCCCGCTGGTCGGGGACGTAACCCATCTCGTCGGCGATCCGCAGCACCCGTTCGCGGGTATCCTCACTCGCGCCCGGGACACCCCGCATGACGATCGACACCAGGGCCTTCGACACTCCTGCCGCGCGCGCGACATCGATGAGCGTCGTGCGCCCGCCCGCCTTCTCGGCCATCCCAGTCCCCTTGACCCGTTGTGAGCTGTCGCACTACTCTAGCCTAGAACGTTCTACTAGAACGTTCTAGTCGCCCTTACACCACCTGATCGGACTCTCCACATGACGACATCGCGCTCCGTCGCCGCGGCCACGGCGGCCGCCCACGTTCCATCGGCACCCGTACGGATCGCCACGATCGGCGCCGGCCGCATCGGCAGCAACCACACCGAACTCGTGGCGCGGCACGTCCCCGATGCGGTGGTGGCCGCTGTCGCCGATCCGGTCGACGGCGCTGCCGAACGCCTGGCCGACACTGTCGGAGCCGGCTTCGCCACCACCGACATCGACGACGTGCTCGCGTCTCCCGACGTCGACGCTGTCCTGATCACGGCCCCCGCGCGAAGCCACAGTGATCTGGTCTGCCGCGCGGCCTCCGCGGGCAAACATGTCTTCTGCGAGAAGCCGATGGCCGTGACCCTCGACGAGGCCGACCGGGCCATCGCCGAAGCCGACGCGGCGGGCATTGTTCTGCAGGTCGGCTTCAACCGGCGGTTCGCACCGGGATTCGCCGCCGCCCGTCGCGCCGTCGACGACGGCCGAGTCGGAACGCCGCAACTACTGCGGTCGCTGACCCGCGATCCCGGCCCCTGGCAGGTCGATCCGGCCCGTGTCCCCCAGTGGACGATCTTTCTCGAAACCTTGATCCACGATTTCGACACGCTCTGCTTCCTCAACCCCGGCGCGCGACCGGTGGCGGTGCACGCCTTCGCCGACGCCCTGATCCGGCCGGATGCCCGCGGGACCGGCCATCTGGACACGGCCGTCGTGACGATCACCTTCGACAACGGCGCGATCGCCACCGCCGAGGCCAGCTTCTCCGCGCTCTACGGGTACGACGTCCGCGGTGAGGTCTTCGGGTCGGCAGGCTTGGCCACCGCCGGCGATGGACGTACCACCGACATGACCTTCTACGGCGCCGGCGGCGTCGAGATCGACACGGCCCGACGCGACACGGTCCTGCTGCACAGCGCTTATGTCGGCGAACTGACGGCGTTCGTCGACGCGGTCCGCGACGGCACGCCCGCCGTCGTCGGTGGCGCCGATGCCCGCACCGCGCTGCAGATCGCGCTGGCCGCAATCCGCAGCGTCGAGACCGGCGCCACCGTTTCGATCGACGAGGTGCGCTGATGAGCTACCGACTCGCCGCCAGCGCCGAGATGCTTTATCTCGAACGCCCTTTCATCGATCGAGTCCGAGCCATCCACGAGCGCGGACTGTCCGTCGAGATCTGGGACTGGTCGACCAAGGACATCGATGGCCTCGTCGCCTCCGGCGCCGACTTCGTGTCGATGACCGGTTATCTCCGCGGGGATCTCACCGACGAGGACGGCATCGCGGAGTTCCTCACGACAGCCGAGGAGTCGTTGAAAGTGGCTGCGCGGCTGGATTGTCCGAGCCTCAACGTGCACGGCACCGGCCTCGGTCCCGAAGGCCTGCCGGACAAGCCCGTCGAGGTGGTCACCCCGACGATGTGGTTGACTGCCGCCGACACGCTGACGCGCCTCGCGGAGCTCGGTGAGCGACACGGGCGGGTGTTCACCCTGGAGAACCTCAACCTCGCCGTCGACCACCCCGGCACGCCGTTCGCCACCGCCGCCGACACCATGGCGCTGGTCCGAGCCGTCGACTCCCCGCACCTGCGGATGAACCTGGACCTTTACCACGCGCAGATCGGCGAGGGGAACCTGATCGAACTCTGCCGCGCCGCACTGCCGTTCGTCGGTGAGATCCAGGTCGCCGACGTTCCCGGGAGATGCGAGCCGGGCACCGGCGAGATCAACTATCCCGCGATCGCCAAGGTACTCGGGGAGATCGGCTACGACGGGGTCATCGGCCTCGAAGGATGGGCCAGCTCGGATCCGGACGCCGCGCTGGACGCGTTCACGGCGGCGTTCGGCTGAGGGCGAGTTCATGACCGCTCGGGTGTCGGGACCGGGGACGGCCGTTGGGGACCCTCGAACGAACCCGACTCGATGCAGCTGTCGAATTGGCCGGGCGCAAGCTCGCCGTCGGCCCGACTGTCAAAGCGCTCGAATCGGTGGGCGGCAGCAAGTCCGAGTCCGCCGAGTAATCAGGCGGACGACGCTGTACCGGCGACTGCGGCAGTTCGGCCTCGACGAAGGCGAACTGCTCGCTGCAGGTTCCGGTGGCGTCAGTCGCCCAGCGACAGCAGCGCATCCAGCACGGCGCGCAGCGCGGGGCTGCTGTCGTCACGTCGCCACGCAGCACGCAGGTCGACGTCGGGGGCCTCGTCGGTCAACGGAATGAAAACCACATGCGGATCGTCGGCATTGTGCGCCACCGACCGCAAGGTGAGATGACAACCGACCTCGGCACTCACCAACGCCAGGGCCGTCAGGGTATCGGGGGCCACCTGCACCACGTCGGCGACAAAGCCACTGTCATGGGCCAGCCGGCGCAGGCGATCGGGCAGCACGGCACCTTCGTGTGGTGGTAGCGACACAAAGCTGTCGCCCTGAAGCCGGTCGAGGCTGATCGAGTGCAATCCGGCGAGCGGATGGGTGTCCGGTAACGCCACGACCAGCGAATCGGTCACGACGACCTTCGTCGAAACGTCGGGCGGGACGACGTCCCAGCGACCCAATGCGAGGTCGGTCTGCCCCTGAACGAGTTTCGTCATCGCCGGCTGCGCGAAATTCTGACTGGAGAGCACGAGCTGGATTCCAGGCCGTTCTGATCGCACCACGCGGGCAAGCCGGGCGACCAGCTGGTGTGTCGAGATGCCGGCGAACGCGATCCGAACGAGACCGACCTCACCCTCCTGCGCAGACCTGACAGCCGCTTCCGCACGGCGCAGCGCCGACAGCACCTCACGAGCGGGCTCCAGCAGGGCATGACCGGCCGCCGTCAGCTGCACCGACCGGGTGTTGCGGTCGAAGAGCCGAGTTCCCAGCTCCCTTTCCAACTGTTTGATCGTCCGGCTCAGCGGCGGCTGCGCCATATGCAGCCGCTGCGCTGCGCGACCGAAGTGCAGCTCCTCGGCGACCGCCAGGAAGGCCCGGATGTCATTGAGGTCCATCGCCGTGTCGTCGACCTTTCATACCAGGAGGGTATTACACATCAATCAACTAAGTATTGGACTGATCATAATCGATCTCGGATAGTTGATGCATGGTCACCCAGAACCCCGACGTCCCGGACGATGTCTTCACCGACGTCCTCAAGCAGATCAACCATTTCGTCCGTACTCGAGTCGTGCCGCGCGAGCTCGAGATCCTGGCAAACGACGCCATCCCCGACGACCTCCGCCGCGATGCAGCCGAGATGGGCCTGTTCGGCTACGCCATTCCACAGGAGTGGGGCGGACTGGGCCTCGACCTCGTGCAGGACGTCGAGGTCGCCATGGAGCTCGGCTACACATCGCTGAGTCTGCGGTCGATGTTCGGCACCAACAACGGCATCGCAGGGCAGGTGCTCGTCGGGTTCGGCACCGACGAACAGAAGGCGACGTGGTTGCCGGGCATCGCGGCCGGCGAGATCGTGGCCAGTTTCGCGTTGACCGAGCCGGGCGCCGGATCGAATCCGGCGGGGCTGCGCACGACGGCCACCGCCGACGGCGATGGCTGGCTCATCAGCGGCAGCAAGCGGTTCATCACCAACGCGCCGGACGCGGGACTGTTCGTCGTATTCGCGCGGACCGATCCGAAACCGGAGAGCGGCAACGGGATCGGCGTGTTCCTGGTACCCGCCGACACCTCCGGCGTCGAGGTCGGGGTCAAGGACGCGAAGATGGGCCAGGAGGGCTCCCACACCGCGGACGTGACGTTCAACGGTGTAAGGGTGGGGCCCGAGGCCCTCGTCGGCGGCGATGTCGCCGTCGGGTATCGCGCGGCCATGACCATCCTGGCCCGCGGGCGGGTGCATATCGCGGCGCTGTCGGTGGGACAGGCGCAACGGGCGCTCGACGAATCCGTGGCCTACGCCGCCACGTCCACCCAGGGCGGCACGCCGATCGGCGACTTCCAACTCGTGCAGGCGATGATCGCCGACATGCAAACCGGGGTGATGGCCGGACGTGCCCTCGTCCGCGACGCCGCTCGTGCGTGGGTCGAAGACACCGACCGCCGCATCGCCCCCTCGGCCGCGAAGTTGTTCTGCACCGAAATGGTCGGCAAGGTCGCCGATCTCGCGGTTCAGGTGCATGGTGGTACCGGCTACATGCGGGAGGTCCCGGTGGAACGTATCTATCGGGACGTGCGCCTGCTCCGACTCTACGAAGGCACCAGCGAGATTCAGCGCCTGATCATCGGCGGCGGGCTGATCCGCGCCGAGAGCAAGAAGTCGTCATGATCGCTCCGCTGGACGGCTATACCGTGGTGGCGATCGAACAGGCCGTCGCCGCACCACTGGCCACCCGGAACCTCGCCGATCTCGGCGCGCGGGTGATCAAGGTCGAACGGATCGACGGCGGCGACCTCGCCCGCGGCTACGACCACGTCGTCGAGGGGACCGGAGCACATTTCGTGTGGCTCAACCGTGGCAAACAGTCGCTGGCTGTCGATCTGAAAGCACCTGCGGGACTGTCAATCGTGCGGAACCTGATCGATCAGGCCGACGTGTTCCTGCAGAACCTGGCGCCCGGTGCCGCAGCCCGGCTGGGCCTGGGAGCAGAAGAATTGCGGCGCGATCATCCCGAGTTGGTCACCGTCGATCTGTCCGGTTACGGAATCGGTGGTCTGCTCGAACAGCGCAAGGCCTATGACATGCTCATCCAGGCGGAGTCCGGGCTGATCTCGATCACCGGAACGCCCGAGGATCCCGTCAAGACCGGCATCCCCACCGCCGACATAGCATCCGGAATGTACTGCGCACAAGCGGTTCTCGCAGCACTGCTACGGCGGTCCCGCACCGGTGAGGGAGCAGCGATCGAGGTGTCGATGCTGGAGTCGACGATCGAGTGGATGGGGCACGCCATGTACACCCAGATGTACGGAGGCACCCAGCCGCCACGGATGGGTGTCAGCCACGTCTCCATCGCCCCGTACGACTCGTTCCCCACCAGCGACGGGCAGATCCTGATCGGTGTCCAGAACGATCGCGGCTGGCGAACGCTGGTGACCAGCGTGCTCGACGTCCCCGAACTCGCCGACGACCCACGGTTCGTCACCAACGTCGCCCGCGTGCGCAATCGCGCCGCCTGCGACGAGTCGGTCGCCAGGGCAACGATGTGCTGGAGCACAAGCGAATTGGATGCCCGGCTCGCCGCCGCCGGCGTGCCGGCCGCACAGGTCAAGCAGGTCGCCGACATGGTCGATCATCCACAGTTGGTCGCTCGCAATCGGTGGCGCACCGTGGACACGGAGAACGCCACGGCACAAGCCCTTCTCCCTCCGGCGACGTTCGCCGACTTCGAGGCCCCGATGGGCCCGGTGCCCGCCCTGGGCGAACACACCGTGACACTGCTCGGAGAGTCCGGCCTGGACGATGCGGCCGTCACGGCCGCGATCGAGTCCGGCGTCATCCACCAGGCAACAACCACCTCGCCCACACTCGCACGCTGAAGATACTGCACCGCAGCATATTTCCGGAAGGAACCATCCTCATGCTCCATGGAAAGACCGCCATCATCACCGGAGGCGCCCAGGGCATCGGCCTGGCCATCGCCCGGACATTCGCCGACAACGGCGCCCAGATCGTCATCGGTGATCTGGGCGAAGCACAGGCCAAACAAGCCGCCGCGGGCCTGCCCACCGACGCCATCGGCGTCGGTGGCAACGTCGGCGACGCCGACGATGTCACGGGGCTCATCCGAGCCGCCGTCGACGCATTCGGTTCGCTCGACATCATGGTGAACAACGCAGGCATCACCCGCGACGCGACGATGCGCAAGATGACCGAAGACGATTTCGACGCCGTCATCACCGTCCATCTCAAGGGCACGTGGAACGGAACCCGCCTGGCCGCCGCCCACATGCGCCAGCACGGGGGTGGATCGATCCTCAACATGTCATCGATATCGGGCAAAGTGGGCTTCATCGGCCAGACGAACTACTCGGCAGCGAAGGCCGGCATCGTCGGCCTGACCAAGGCGGCCGCCAAGGAAGTCGCCCACCTCGGCGTGCGGGTCAACGCCATCCAACCCGGCCTCATCCGGACGGCGATGACCGAGGCCATGCCGCAGAAGGCGTGGGATCAGAAGATGGGCGAGATTCCCATGCAGCGTTCCGGTGAGCCCGATGAGATCGCCTCGGTTGCTCTGTTTTACGCCTCGGACATGTCGTCCTATATGACGGGGACTGTCGCCGAGGTGACGGGTGGACGGTACATGTGAGATCGCAGGGCCGGGCTACAGTGGCTTCGGCGCCGAGCTCCCATGATGGCCGTCGCCGAGCGTGAGGAGGTGACCGTGTCCGGTGACATGATGCGCGCCGTTGTCGTCGACGCCCCCGGCCCCCCGGAAGCCCTGCACCTGCGCGAGGTCCCGACGCCGACACCCACGAACGGCTGGGTACTGATCCGCGTCGAGGCGTTCGGGCTGAACCGATCCGAACTGCATTTCCGTCGCGGCATGGCCGACTTCGGGACCTTCCCTCGCATCCCCGGACTCGAGGCAGTCGGCACCGTGGTCGACTGTCCGGGCGATGAGTTCGCAATCGGCACGCAGGTCGCCGCTCTGATGGGCGGCATGGGACGCACCTTCGACGGCGGCTACGCGCAGTACACGTGTGTGCCGGCCACGAACGTGATCGGATTCCACAGTGACCTGCCGTGGTCGACTCTCGGGGCCGTCCCGGAGATGCTGCAGACGGCACATGGATCGCTCACCGTCGGTATCGACGGTCACGCCGGACAGACGGTGCTGATCCGCGGCGGCACATCATCGATCGGTCTCGCACTGGCCGTCTTGGCTCGACGCGCCGGACTGCGCATCATCTCCACGACACGCAACCCGGCGCGACACGAGTTCCTCCAGCAGTTCGCCGACCACGTCGTCATCGACGACGGCGAGATCGCCCAACACGTGCGTTCCATCGCCGCTGACGGCGTGGACGCTGCCGTGGAACTGGTCGGCACCAACACACTTCGCGACACCCTGGCATCGACGCGAACACATGGGGTGGTGTGTTTCACCGGCATGCTCTCGGACCAGTGGACCATTCCCGACTTCTACCCGATGGACTATCTACCCAACGGCGTTCGCCTCACTGCCTACTCGGGTGGCGCCTCGGATCTCCCGGCGACGGTGCTCCAAGCGTTCGTCGACGACGTCGCATCCGACAGGGCGACCGTTCCGATCGGGAAGGTGTACGCGCTCGACGACATCGTGGCGGCGCACACCGATATGGAGAACGGAACCCTCACCGGTAAAGGTGTGGTCCTCACCCGCTGACAGTAGCCGGCCGGACCACCCCGAGCACGCTGTCGAGGACCGCCCGCGCCGCCCGCGACGGCGTCCGCGTGGACGAATGGGCGATCGAGATCTCCCACACCAATTGCTTGTCCGAGCACGGCAGGATCGGTCCGTCGGCCTGTTCGCGGGCAACTCCGAGCGGAACCAGCGTGACACCGAAGCCCTTGACCGCCAGACTCATTCCGAAGAACTGGTCGGCCACCTCGATCACCGTCCGGCGAACGGGGATCTCCCGGTCCACCACCGCCCGCGTCCCCCACCCCGGCGGGTAATCGATCACGCGCTCCTCGGCCAGATCAGCGGTCGTAAAGGACCCGGCGTCCGCCAGATGGTGATCCGGTGAGCACACGAGGACCAGCGGCTCGGCCGCCAGGCGGTAGACGGTGATCCCGGGGACGTGCTCCGGATAGGCGCCCAGGAACGCGAGGTCCAGGGTGCCGGCACGGAGGCCGACAATGTTGCCCGAGGTGCCACGCGGATTCTGTCGCATCGCGATCGTGATCCCGGGATGCCTCCGATGGAGGTCCGCCAAGGCCTCGGCCAGGTCGATGGACACCACGTTGACCAGCGCGCCGACGGCAACCTCGCCGCTGATGTCGCCGCGCATCCCCGCGACGGCGTCAAAGACCTCGGCGCGCGCACGCAGCGCCGCGCGCGCCGGCCCCACCACGGCACGACCGGTGTCGGTGAGGATGAGCACTGTCGGCGTTCGATCGAACAGCCGCTCCCCGAGTTCACGTTCCAGCTTCGCAACCCCGGTCGACACCGCCGACTGGACGACATTGAGAGAACGTGCGGCCGCGGTGAACGTCCCCTGGTCGCAGCAGGCGAGGAAATACTCCAGATGCCGTAGCTCCACTGCCACCTCCATCACAAATCGAGATACTCACATCGAAATCTATCGCTTTTCCAGAAGCTACTGGGTCCGGATGATGGAGGCATGACAGTGACCACCGGCAACCCCACACGCTCCCAGACACACCTCAGTCACGTCGTGGTGTTCCTGTTCGCGGTGACCGCCGGGTCGTCGGCGGGCTGCCTGTATTACCTGCAGCCACTCCTGCACGAGATCAGCATCGACTTCTCGATCTCCACCGCAGCCGCGGGGCTGGTGGTGGCCCTCACGCAGATCGGCTATCTCCTCGGACTCGCCTTCGTCGTCCCGCTGGGCGATTTCGTCAACCGCCGTCGACTCGTGACCGGCCTGTTGGTCGTCTCCTGCGTCGCGCTGGTGGCAGCGGGACTGATGCCTTCCTACGGTGGCCTGTTGACCATGGTGTTCGCGCTCGGTGTCTCCGCATCGGCCGCTCAGGTCGTCGTGCCGTGGGCGGCCGCGATCGCCGGACCGTACGAACGCGGCGCCGTGGTGGGACACGTGATGAGCGGACTGCTCATCGGTATCCTGTTCTCCCGCGTCCTGTCGGGGCTGGTCGCCGAGATCGGCGGATGGCGGGCGATCCTGTTCGTCGCTGCGGCAGTGCAGTTGGCGATGGCCCTGGCGGTGTGGTTCCGGGCGCCCGGTGCGCGACCCGCGGCTGCCGGATCTCGCCAGAGCTATCCGCAGGTGCTGGCCTCCATCCTGACCCTCGTGCGGCAACAACCGGTGTTGCGTCACCGCATGATCCTGGGCGGTCTCAACATGGCGGCATTCAGCGGTCTGTGGACTGCGATCGCCTTCCTGTTGGCCGGCGGCGGGGACTCGCGCTACGACTACTCCGAGGCCGCGATCGGGCTCTTCGGCCTGGCAGGCGTGGCTGGCGCGCTCGGCGCACCGATCGTCGGCAAGCTGGCCGACCGCGGCTACCTGCGGCACACGAACTATCTCGTGTGGGCGGTACAGATCGCGGGCTGGCTCCTGCTGTGGGCCGGTGGTCGCGACGTCGTGATCCTCATCGTCGCCCTGCTGGTGTTCGACTTCGGCGTGCAGGGCGTGCAGCTGGCCAATCAGACCGGCGTCTACTCACTCGACGACCGAGCTCGTTCCCGTCTGACGACGGCCTATATGGTGGCGTACTTCGCCGGCGGCGTGATCGGGTCGTCGTTGGGCGCGTGGGCCTATCAGGCCGGGGGCTGGGCGCTCGTCTGCGGACTCGGGATCGGTTCGGCCGTGGTCGGGTTCCTGGCGTGGGCCGGGTTCGCGTGGACCGAACGCGAGGATTCGGTGCAAGGGGTCGCCGCGCACGCCGAGTTGCGTGGCGCAGTGCGCGAGTGAGGTTGCGCGCCCGGTACAGGGGTTTCGATACGGCCTCGGCTGACGCCTCGACCTACTCAACCAGCGAACACTCGACCGCAGGCGATCCCACTGAGATCACTTACGCGACAGCTTCTTTCGACGCAGCTCGGCGATCGCGGTCTTGAGTCCGCGGGTGCGGGGCATGCCGGCGAACCGACGCTCCGAGGCCGTCTCGGGTGCGTCGTCAGCGGTGTCGCGAAGGAAGCTGTCCGGCAACGCGAGCTTGTTGATGGTCCGCAGTGTCTGCATGTATTGCATGAACAGCGAACCCGTCGTGTACGGCAGGTCGTACTTGTCGCAGAGATCGCGCACCCGCACACCGATCTCGGCATAACGGTTACTGGGTAGGTCCGGGTAGAGGTGATGCTCGATCTGGTAGCAGAGGTTGCCGCTCATGAACGCCATCGCAGGCCCGGCCCGGAAGTTGGCGGTCCCGAGCATCTGGCGGAGGTACCACTGTCCGGGGGTCTCGTCGGTCAGCGAGTCGACGGTGAATTTCTCTGCGCCGTCAGGGAAATGGCCGCAGAAGATCACCACGTAGGCCCACAGGTTGCGGATGAGGTTCGCGCTGAGGTTGGCCGTCAGGGTGTGCCGGAAGTTGGGTCCGGTCATCGCCGGGAACAGCACGTAGTCCTTGGCAACCTGCTTACCGACCTTGCGGGCGAATTCCTTGATCTGCGGGACCGCGACCTCTTTGGGCTTCTTGCCCTGGATGACCTCACGCAACTCGAGGTCATGCAATCCGATCCCCCATTCAAAGGTGGCGGCGAGGATCAGGTTGAACAGCGGCTGCAATGCTCGCCGCGGCTCCCACGGTTCGTCGCGGGTCACGCGGAGGATCTTGTAGCCGACGTCGTGGTCCATGCCGACGACGTTGGTGTATTTGTGGTGAATGTAGTTGTGCGAGTGCTTCCAATGCGGGGACGCGCACACCATGTCCCACTCCCACGTCGTGGAGTGCACCTCGGGATCGTTCATCCAATCCCACTGCCCGTGCATCACATTGTGGCCGAGCTCCATGTTCTCGATGATCTTCGAGAGTGCGAGAGCGCCGGTACCCAGCACCCACAATGACCGCTTGTGGCTGCCGAAGAGCGCGAGTCGCCCAGCGACCTCGAGGGCACGATGCGCAAGGATCGTCCGACGCAGGTAGCGCACATCGCGCAGTCCACGGTCGGCTTCGATCTCGCGCCGCAATGCGTCGAGTTCCGCACCCAGCGCCTCGACGTCGGCATCGCTCAGGTGGGCGTAGGCATTGATATCGGTGATGGCCATCAGAACCCATTATGCGCGTCTGCCGACCCGACGGTCGTCGGACCATCGGGTCGGCAGGTCACGCGTGCTATCAGGCCGCCCGGGGCCGCTCGACGACCGGCGCCGCAGGCACGCTGCCCCGACGTCCGCGGCTGCGCAGCCCCTTGATGGCCGAGACCAGGCCCTTGCGCCTGCCGGTGGCCGGATCGAGCACGGCCTGCAGCCGGACATCCTCGGCAAGGCCCTGTTTGAATCGGCGCTCCGACGCCGTCTCGGGCGCATCGTCGGCGGTGGCCTTGAGGTACTTGTTCGGCAGCGACAGCTTGGCGATCGTGCGCCAGGCCTTCGCGTACTGGACCGGGAACGATCCGGTGGTATAGGGCAGGTCGTACTTCTCGCACAGCGCGCGCACCCGCAGCGAGATCTCCGGCAGCCGGTTGCTCGGCAGGTCCGGGAAGATGTGGTGCTCGATCTGGTACGACAGGTTGCCGCTCATGAAGCCGAGGACCGGCCCGGAGCGGAAGTTGGCACTGCCCAGCATCTGTCGCAGGTACCACTCGGCCCGGGTCTCGCTGTCGACGTCCTGCCGGGTGAACTTCTCCGCACCGTCGGGGAAATGACCGCAGAAGATGACCGCGTTGGTCCACACGTTGCGGATCGCGTTGCCCATCAGGTTCGCCGTCAGTGCCTTGCCGAACGCGCGACCGAAGCCGACTTGACGACCGGCGGTGACGCCCACCAGGGCGGGGTAGACGGCGTAGTCCTTGGCAACCTGCTTGCCGACCTTCTTGCCGACGTCGGCGAGGTCGCGGTGGAACTGCTCCTTGGCCTCCGGCGTGCGACGCTTCTTGCCGAGCTCCAGATGCTGAACGGCGACACCGTATTCGAAGGCCAGCGCGAGCAGCGTGTTGTACGCGAGGTTACCGAGGTAGAACGGTCGCCACCGCTGGTCACGGGTGACGCGCAGGAGTCCGTAGCCCACGTCGTCGTCCATGCCGAGCACGTTGGTGTACTTGTGATGGATGTAGTTGTGGGTGTGCTTCCAGTGCGCCGACGGGTCGGTGTTGTCCCACTCCCAGGTGGTGGAATGGACCTCGGGATCGTTCATCCAATCCCACTGCCCGTGCATCACGTTGTGGCCGAGTTCCATGTTCTCGATGATCTTGGCGATGCCGAGCGCACCGGCGCCGGCCCACCACATCGAGCGCTTCGAGGAACCGAAGATCAATGCACGTCCCGCGAGTTCCATACCGCGCTGGAAGCGGATGGTGTTGCGGATGTACCGCGCGTCGCGTTCACCACGATCTGCCTCGATGTCGGCGCGGATCGCGTCGAGCTCGCGTCCGAGTGCATCGAGATCGGCGTCGGTCAGATGGGCATATTCGGGAATGTCGGTGATCGCCATTCGCCCTCCCAGAGGTCGTGGAGCAGGTGTCTTTGAGCTTTTCCGGCGGCGTGGCCCTGAGTTCTATGGGCTACCTACCATTCCGTAACTTACGCAAGCGTAGGTTGCCGGGGGCGGCGTTGTCCACCCCTTGCGGGCACGGACGCTCGAATGTGATCCACCCCACGCAGCAGCGGGCCGACGATCGGGGACGGACGATCAGGGGCGCAGCAACTCGAATCCGACGAGGTCCTCGAGATGACCGTCCGAACTCGCGGCCAGCGGCTGAGTGCCGAATTCGTGGAAGCCCGCGCGACGCGCCAACGCCTTGCTGCCCTCGTTGGAGTCAGCGGCGAACATCGTCATGCGCCGCAGATCGAGAACCTCGAAACAGTGCCGGATCGCGGCCGGAAATGCTTCACCGAGCACTCCACGACCACGCGCTTCGGGGTGGGTGTAGAAGCCCACCTCCGCACCGGTCACGTCGTCGATCTCGAAGATCGAGATGTCCCCCAGGTAATCGTCGGTGTCCTTGTCGGCGACGGCCCACGTGCAGGTCTCGCCGCGCGCCGCCGTCCACCACTTGCGGGTGCGCTCGGCAGCGGCGTGTTCGGTCGTCAACGGATGAGGTCGACCGAACAGGTACTTGCGTGAGACGGGGTCGTCGAGGGTTTCGCGGATCCGTTCGTCATCGGCCTCACTCAATGGCCGCAAACAGAATCGCTCCGTCTCGAAAGTGGTTGCACGCCAACTGGATTTCCGAGAGAAGTCGTCGCCGGCGCGCCATTTCGCGCACCAGGCATCAACCACCTTGCTGTTCATCTCCAGCCAGTCCGGTACCGCCGCGGTCAACGTGAACCCTGCCCGGTGCGCTGCGCGCAGACCGGCGAGGTTACCTTCGGCGGCCTGCCAGCGCACCACCTCGACGTCGCGCGCGGCCACGGCGTACTCCATCGCGAGGATGATCGCCCGACGCGCCAGGCCCAGTCCGCGAGCGTCGGGGTGCAGCACGAAGCCGATGTCGACGATGCGGCCCGTCCCCTGTAGGTCGACGCTGCCGACGAAGCGTCCGTCGTGCTCGATCGCCCAGGTCATCGCTTCACCGGTCCGCCAGCCGGACACCGCATGGCTGATGTACCGCTCGGCATCCGAGCGGCCGTACGGGGATGGCATCAACGCCCATCGCATTGTCAGCGGATCAGTCGCGTATTCGATCACGCGGTCGACGTCTGCGGGCCCATGCGCCCGCAGCGTCACGCCCCCGTCGGACAGGACGGGTACTTCCATCGTCTCGGGCAGTTGAGCGCGCACGCGGATCTCCTCCGTGGTCGACATTCAGCCGTCACGGTCGAGCCTAACGTGCCACGGTCAGGACGCCAGCCGAACCATCGACCTCACGTCCGCGCGAGCCTCACACGTCCAGGGTGCAGTCGCCTGCGGCGACGGAGATGCAGGTCTGGATACGTTCACCTTCGACGTGCTCGACACCGGAGCGCAGATCCCGGACGCAGCCACGGTCCAACATCACCACGCAGCTCTGACAGATGCCCATCCGGCAGCCAAAGGGCATGATCACCCCGGCCTCTTCACCGGCCTCGAGCAGTGTGGTCGCGCCGTCGGCCTCGGTGACCCGCCCCGTCCGGCCGAAGGTGACCGCACCGCCCTCGGCGCCGACCGCGCCGCGTTCGAGCGCGAATCGTTCGATGTGCAGGTGATCCCCGCGGCCGGCTGCGTCGAACATGCCGCGTAGCGCGTCGAGGAATCCGCCGGGACCACATGCCCAGGTTTGTCGTTCCGCCCAGTCGCCGACCAGTTCGGTGAGCCGCTCGGGCGTGACCTTCCCGTCGGTGCGGGTGTACTGGACGTGCAGATCGATGAGTCCGTCGTCGGCCATCCGCGACAGCTCGTCGGCGAAGAGCAGGTCGGCCTTCGTCGGCGTCGAGTGCACGAGCCGGATGTCGGTGTGTTGGCCACGGTGCCCGATCATCCGCAGCATCGCCATGATCGGGGTGATGCCGCTGCCGGCCGTCGCGAAGAGGATCTTGGTGGGAAGCGGTTCGGGAAGCACGAACTCGCCGCGCGGTGCGGCCAGGCGAACCACCGTGCCGGGTTGCACGCCCTTGACCAGGTGCGAGGACAGAAACCCCTCGGGCATCGCCTTGACAGTGATGGCGATCGTGCGATCGTGTCCGCGGACCGTCCCCGATGTGACGGGAACCGAGGTCAGTGAATACGACCGCCAGGTCCAGCGCCCGTCGACCAGCACGCCGATCCCCACGTACTGCCCGGGTGCGTAGTCGAACGAGAAACCCCAGCCCGGGCGGATGCGGATGGTGGCCGTGTCCTCGGTCTCCGGGGTCACCGACACCACCTTGCCGCGTAGCTCACGGGCGGACCACAGCGGATTGGCAAGGTGAAGGTAGTCGTCGGGCAGCAATGGCGTGGTGATCCTCGCGAACGCCGCGCGCGCCCATTGGGCACCACGATTGCGGGCCGCCACCCCGGCCACCGGTTCCTCGAAACGCTCGAGCCATCCCACCTGAAGACCACCTCACCGGGTGACCCGCGAGTCACACCATCGACAACCTACGCTTCCGTAGGTACAACCTACGCTACCGTAAGTTACCTGAGTTGATGGCACGAGTCTCACGGCGATGCGGCTCGGCGGGGCGCTCGCAGGCCGTTCGGCGACGGTTCAGAGCAGCTCCAGCAGGAACGGCAGTTCCTGCGTCGCGTACCACGCCAGGTCGAAGTCCTCGACATCCCCGACGGCGAGTTCGGCATCCTGATCCCCCAGGTCGGCGGCATCGATCACCACCACCGCGGCGCGTACCTTGGGCTCCGCCTCGGCGACGTCGACGTGCACCGACGCAATGTCCCGAAGCGGCACCGGCCCGGCGATCCGCACCACGGCGTCGTCGAGCTCCGGATGCAGGGTGACGTCGGCGACGTCGGCCGACACCACGACGCGGCGCGGCGGGAGTCTCGGGGTGTCACCTGGTTTGGTGGTCTGCTCGTCCGCGGCGAGTTCGGCGTCGCCGGCACTGTCGCCGGGTTCGGACGCCTCCCCGGCCAGCAGGCGCAGCGATGCGCGGGCGGCCTCACGCATGGCCACCTCGGCGAGTTCCTCGTCGTCGCCGGAGAGGAACGATTCACGCAGCGTGGGTGTCAACGCGAAACCGGTGCCGCCGATCGCACGGAACTCGCCGCTGTCGGTGAGCTGCATCAGCATCGCCAACGTCGCCGGTAGGTACACCCTCATCGCAGTCGTTTCCTCACCGTCGGCTCGATCGCCGACCCTAGCGGTCACCTGATAAGACCTTGCGGCCGTGTGTCTTTCACCATCGGTCACTTGGTGGCCACGAGTTCCTCGTAGGACTCGGTCACGTAGTCGGTCATGGCGGGCAGATCGCTCATCACGCCACGGTCGGCGATGAAGGCGAACTGCAGATTGTTGTGGTAGTCGGTGATGTTGATCGCCAGCGCACGTTGCGCCATCAACGTCGGGATGGCATACATCTCGGAGACCGGACAACCGCGGACGTACCGACCGGCCACCGGCGATGTCCCCATCCCCACCGGCACGTTGTAGCTCCGCCGGTTCAGACTGCGGAACGCGCGCGAACTCAGTTCCGGGAAGGGCACCACGCCGAGCTCCGGGAGCAACGGCTGCGGGCCCATCGAGAGTCGGCGCGAGGACTGCGAATACCGGTTGGCCAGTCCGGCGACCTGCGCGAGGCGGACGGCCGGGTTGTCCTCCCCGACCGGCAGATCTGTCACGAAGCTCGGTTTGCCCACGGCGATCCATCGTCCGTCGGCGTCGACGCGCCGCTCCACCGAGGGGTCCCGGGCCGACAGGGGCAGCACGACCCGCACCGTGTCGCCGGACTGGACGGATTCCTCGAAGGAGAGCATCCAGCGTCGCATCACGCCCGAGATGATGGCGAGTTCGACGTCGTTGACCGTGCAGTCGTAGTGGTCGGCGATCTTGGCACAGCCGCGACGCGGCACCGTCGCGACGGCAAAGATCCGGGTCGACGTCGTCGAGTTGTTGAGCCTGCTCGGTGGCGCGGAGTCGCTGATCTGCTGCACGAAACCACCGACCCGGCGGATCGTGCTCTCGGCGGTGGTCCGCAAATCCGACACGATCGAGTTGCCGTGGATCAGCGAGTCGATCAGGTCGCCCGGTCGGGAGAACGCCTCGGCGATCGCGCCGACCGTCAAAGTGGTCGCGCCGGGCGGGGCTCCCGGCATCCACAGATCCTCGGCGAGCGGTTCCACCTCTGGTTCCTCGTCGCAGATCGCCTCGCTGATCTCGAGTGAGGTCTCACCGTCGACCAGACAGCGGTGCGTCTTGGTCAGGATCGCGAGCTTGCCATCCGGGAGACCCTCGATGAGGTACATCTCCCACAGCGGCCGAGTCCGGTCCAGTGGGCGTGACATCACGCGGGCGATCAGATCCTGCAACTGGGCCGTGTCACCGGGGCGTGGGAGCCCGGATCGGCGGATGTGGAAGTTGATGTCGAAATCGGGGTCGTCGACCCATACCGGACGGGCCAGCCCCAGAGTCACCTCCCGCACGATCTGTCGGTATCGGGGGATGAGCTGGAGGCGGTTCTCGACCAGCGCGACAAGGCTCGGATAATCCAGTGGCACAGCGGTCGGCGTGGCGGACTTCTCGGCGTCCGGATCAGCCGCGTTCTCCGTCTCGGTTCGCCTGACCTGCGGCGCGGGCTTGTCCTGCGCTGACGGCTTGTCGCTCGCCTGCGCTTTGTCGGCCACCAGCGCTTTGTCGGGATTCTTGGGTTGGCGGGACACTGCGGGATCGATGATGAGCAGCGCACCGAGGTGCGTTGTGGTGCCGGACTCGTCGAGAAAGTAGAACATCGCTTCGCGCGGGGAGAGTCGGTTGACCACGTCAGTGATCGTAGTGCCTCGAAAGGTCACACCGACACGTTGTGCACATCCGCCGCACGTCGCACAGTTGCCGACGCAGCGGATGGGCCCTGCCCGACCAGCGATCACGCAACCACCCCACTCGAGGGTTGCGACGAAGCCGGACCTCAGACGAGGGTAAAAGTGACCAGCTGCCAACGATATTCGACGGCGCGGCGCAGAACCGAGTGGTGGCGGGCGGGGGCGTTGCGTACCCGCCGCGGCAGCTGCTCGATGCGGGCCGCGAAAGCCCGGACGCGCTCGCCTCGTTGGTAGCTGCCGAAGATCTCGGCGGAGCCGGGTCCCCGCATCTGCACGTGTACGCGCCGCAGGGTGGCGGTGGTCTCCCCGTTCGACGACCCTCCCCCGGGTGCCCGCCCCGCCCCGTGAACCCGAACCAGGGTGGCCACTTGGTCGAGAAGCTGCGGGGGCGCCATGCTGTCCAGCTGATTGACGCTACGTCGCCGGTCCAGGATCTCGAGGACCAGTGTGACGGTGCCGATGGCGAACCGCCGGGCATCGACGGTTGCCGCGGACAACGCCGGGCGAGGCCGGGTGGAGCCAACGGTCCCCGCAGCGGCCGACGTCGCCACCGGGCGGAGCTGCCCAACGGCATCGGGAGGTCGGGCCGGCGGTTCGTAGGGTTCGGCGGGCCGGATCAGGACTCGGGGCGTCTCCATAGATATCGGACGCATCACACCCGTCGACGGTTCCGGTCACTGGAGAAGTTCTTGGAATTTTCTTGTGGGCCCTTCGTGACGCTCGCGAGCTCACTCCTCAGGGACCGGGTGGTGACGCTCGCGAGCTCGCTCCTCAGGGAACGGGTGGTGACGCTCGCGAGCTCGCTCCCTTCGTGACGCTCGCAAGCTCGCTCCTCAGGGCGGCGCCTCAGGGACCGGGCGGGGACGCTCGCAGGCTCGCTCTTGACACCTGCACCACGAATCGGGTGATGAGACCAACACCGGCCTCGCCACCAAAATTCCACCCGATCCCTGAGGAGGTCCGGAGCGCCAGCGGAGGACCGTCACGAAGGGCCGCCCTTCGTGACGCATCCTCGCAGGCTCGGAGGCTCCTCAGGGAGCGTGGGGTGAGGCATCCTCGCAGGCTCGGAGGCTCCTCAGGGAGCGTGGGGTGACGCATCCTCGCAGGCTCCTCAGGGAGCGTGGGGTGACGCATCCTCGCAGGCTCGCAGGCTCCTCAGGGAACGACGGGTGACGCTCAGCGACGCTTCTTGCGTGCCTTCGGCGGCTTGGCGCGACCGCTCTTGGCGGTCTCGCGAGCCGCGGCCCGACGTTCGCGGCGAGTGGCAGAGACCAGCGCCGGGTCGTCGAGCTCCTCGTCCTCGGAATGGATCTCCGTTCCGCCACCCTCGGCGGGACCCGAATAGGTCATCGGGACCTCGGACTGTTCGACGCCGACGGCCCGCAGCGCGGGCGGCACGTCCTGCTGCGCGTCTGCCGCTGCCGGGGCGCTGCCGTTGCCGGCGACACCGGCCGGTGCGGGCGTGGGGATCGGAATCTGCGCGACCGGGCCCGGCGTCGGCGCCGGGGCCTGCTCGGTCTGCACCTGCACGTTGAACAGGAACCCGAGAGCCTCCTCCTTGAGCCCCTCGAGCATGCCGCTGAACATGTCGTATCCCTCGCGCTGATACTCCACCACCGGGTCGCGCTGGGCCATCGACCGCAGGTGGATACCTTCGCGCAGGTAGTCCATCTCGTAGAGGTGGTCCTGCCATTTGCGGTCCAGAACGGTCAGCAGAATCGTGCGTTCGAGCTGACGCATGGCGCCCTCGCCGGCGATCTGCTCGATCTCGGCCTCACGCGCCTCGTAGGCCTTGCGCGCATCGCCGATCAAGATCTCCTCGAGATCTTCCGCGCTGATGTCGTCGCGCTCACCGAACTCGTTCTCGCCGACGACCTCCTTCGGGTCCAGGGAGATCGGATACAGCGTGCGCAGCGCGTTCCAGAGCTCGTCGAGATCCCAATCCTCGGCGTATCCCTCGGCGGTGGCGCCCTGGACATAGGCGGTGACCACGTCGTCGATCATGGTCTGAACCTGCTCGCGGTGGTCCTCGCCCTCGAGGATGCGGCGACGCTCGCCATAGATGACCTTGCGCTGCTCGTTCATCACCTCGTCGTACTTGAGGACGTTCTTGCGGACCTCGAAGTTCTGCTGCTCGACCTGCGTCTGTGCACTGCGGATGGCCTTGGTGACCATCTTCGCCTCGATCGGCACGTCATCGGGCAGGTTGACCCGGTTCATGATCGATTCGAGCGCGGCACCGTTGAAGCGCCGCATCAGCTCGTCGCCGAGCGAGAGGTAGAAGCGCGATTCGCCCGGGTCACCCTGACGGCCCGAACGGCCGCGCAGCTGATTGTCGATGCGTCGTGACTCGTGACGCTCGGTACCCAGCACATAGAGGCCGCCGGCCTCCTTGACCGCCTCTGCCTCGTCGGCTGCGGCGGCGCGGGCCACCTCGATCGCCTCAGGCCACGCCTCCTCGTAATCGTCGGGCGTGTTCACCGGGTCGAGTCCGGCCTTGCGCAGGCGGATGTCGGCCAGGATGTCGGGATTACCGCCGAGCACGACGTCGGTACCGCGACCCGCCATGTTGGTGGCGACGGTCACCGCGCCGGTACGACCGGCCTCGGCGATGATCTGCGCCTCCTGCTCGTGGAACTTTGCGTTGAGCACGTTGTGCGGGATGTCACGTTTGGCCAGCTGCCGGGACAGATACTCCGAACGCTCGACGCTGGTGGTACCGATCAGCACCGGTTGGCCGACCTGATGACGCTCGGTGATGTCGTCGACGACCGCGGCGAACTTGGCCTCTTCGGTCTTGTAGATGAGGTCGGTCTGATCCTTGCGGATCATCGGCTTGTTCGTCGGGATCGGCAGCACACCGAGCTTGTAGATCTGGTCGAACTCGGCGGCCTCGGTCTCGGCGGTGCCCGTCATGCCGGCCAGCTTGTCGTACATGCGGAAGTAGTTCTGCAGGGTGATCGTCGCCAGGGTCTGGTTCTCCGCCTTGATCTCGACGTGTTCCTTGGCCTCGATCGCCTGGTGCAGGCCTTCGTTGAACCGGCGGCCGTCCAGGACGCGACCGGTGAACTCGTCGACGATGAGCACCTCACCGTTGCGGACGATGTAGTCCTTGTCGCGGTGGAAGTGTTCCTTGACCTTGATGGCGTTGTTCAGATAGCTGACCAGCGGGGAGTTGGCGGCCTCGTAGAGATTGTCGATGCCGAGCTGATCCTCGACGAACTCGACACCCGCCTCGTGTACACCAATGGTCTTCTTCTTGATGTCGACCTCGTAGTGCACGTCGCGCTCGAGAAGCGGTGCGATACGGGCGAACTCGAGATACCACTTGCTCGACCCCTCGGCGGGACCCGAGATGATCAGCGGGGTACGGGCCTCGTCGACGAGGATCGAGTCGACCTCGTCGACGATCGCGTAGTTGTGCCCGCGCTGCACCAACTCCGCCAGTGAGTGCGCCATGTTGTCGCGCAGGTAGTCGAAGCCGAACTCGTTGTTGGTGCCGTAGGTGATGTCGGCGGCATACGCCTCGCGACGCTGGTCGGGGCTCATCCCGGTGAGGATCACCGCGGTATCGAGGCCGAGGAAGCGGTGGACACGCCCCATCCACTCCGCGTCACGCTTGGCCAGGTAGTCGTTGACGGTGACGACGTGCACGCCATCACCCGCCAGGGCGTTGAGGTAGGCCGGCAGCACACAGGTGAGGGTCTTGCCCTCACCCGTCTTCATCTCGGCGATGTTGCCGTAATGCAGCGCCGCACCGCCCATGATCTGGACGTGGAAGTGCTTCTGCTCGAGTACCCGCCAGGCGGCTTCGCGGGCCACCGCAAAGGCCTCGGGGAGCAGCTCGTCGAGGTCCGCGCCGTCGGCGATGCGCTCCTTGAACTCGTCGGTCTTCGCGCGCAGTTCGTCGTCGGTCAGAGCCTCGACCTCGTCGGACAGCGCTTCGACGTGCGATGCGATCGCATCGAGACGCTTGACCATGCGGCCTTCACCGACACGCAACAGCTTGTTCAGCACCGTGGATCGAGTCCCTCACTCATGTCGACTACACACGAAATCCGGCCTGCAACCAGCGCAGGCCGGATCCCATGGTACTCAGCTCGCCTAAGTGCAACCTGATCGGTGCTGCGATCAGGTGTTACATCGCACCGGACGAGACCCGGTCAGGCGAGACGGATGAGCCCGTAGTCGAAGGCGTGGCGCCGATAGACCACCGACGCCTGATCCGTCTCCTTGTCGTGGAACAGGAAGAAGTCGTGACCGACGAGTTCCATCTCGTAGAGGGCGTCATCCACCGACATCGGGACCGCTTCGTGCTCCTTGATCCGTACGACGTGTCCGGGAGTGTGCTCCTCGACGCCGTCGTCCCAGGACTTCTCGACGTCGGCCGAGCCGGTGGCGTCGGGCTGGACGGTGAGCTGGTTGTCCCGCAGCTGGGGGGCACCGATCTCGGTGGCCTCGGCGACCGAGATGGGCCGCCGGTTCCCGTAGGACACCCGCCGACGGTCCTTGACGCGGCGCAATCGGGACTCGAGCTTGTCGAGTGCTCCTTCGAGGGCCGCGTAGAAGTTCTCACCGCACGCCTGCGCGCGCGCCTTGGGACCCTTGCCGATCGCGGTGATCTCGACCTGTTGACACACCTTCGATTGCCGACGGTTGCGTTCGTGGAACAGCTCGACGTCGAAGCGGAAGATGGAAGGGTCGAAGCGCTCGAGCCGAGCTAGCTTGTCTCCCACATAGATTCGGTAGTGCCCGGGTATCTCGACGTTACGGCCGTTGAATACGACCGTGGCCGTCGGTTCGGCGGGTTCGTCGGCGTCGACGGTTCCGGCAGGACGGACGAACGCGAAACTGGGGTCGAACGCCGGGTCTTCACCGGACTGACTGTCAGTCGCGGCGTCCCGGACGGAATCGGCGGGGCGTTGCTCGCCGACCTTCGATTCGCGATGGCCTTTTCGATGGATGACTGTTGACATAAACAACTTCCTCCTTCAGATGGTTCCACGTCCGAACCACGCAGAGGGCCAGCTGCGCGAACCCGATCACCCACCGGTAGTGGCGGCAGTGTGCCGCAATGGGGGGGACGTCGCCCTGGGCGGAATGGTCCGCTCCTGCAAATGCCTGCGGGAACTACCGCCAGGTCCCCGGGAGAAGAGATTTGGCACTGGGTGCAGCGACGTATCAGATCCGTTGTCTCGCTGACGCCTTCGTCGTCGGATAGGAATCGTGGCCATGCCAGCCGACGGCTGGCACTCACGGGCAGGGGCCTCACCTCCTCGCGAAAAGCGGCGGCTACCTTCTGTGCCTTCGACCGTAGCCCGAAGTTCGCCTACTGGCCACGTTTCGGGCCAACATCGGCGTGTATGCGCACGAGACAGGACGGAGGTCCCGGCTCGTTGTCCCCAAACGTCCCGTCATCCACATTTCCGGAGCAGGTGCCGGTTCGCCACGGATTGCCCGGATCGGTCCGGCACGATCACCTGATGAACCGAGGACGACGCGGTCTGGCCGCGCGCACCGTGGAGATTCTGACCTCCGGCGCCGACCTGATGGTGCCCACGGTCTGCGGCGGTTGCGACGCTCCGGGTGTCCCGTGGTGTGACGGGTGCGCCGCGGTGCTCGCCGACACCCCGGTGCGGCTCGAACCACGCGTCGAGGTCGGCGTCGATGCGTGGGCGCTCGGGCGGTATCGCGGCCCCTACCGTCGGGCGCTGATATCGGTGAAGGAGCATGGCCGGCGAGACCTGTGCGCACCACTGGGCCTGGCGCTGGCCCGGGGCATCGCCACGCTGGCGCACTGGGAGGAGTTACCCGATACCAACCGCCTGACCCTGATCCCGGCACCGACCCGGTCCGCGTCGGCACGCCGTCGCGGAGGCGATCACGCCACCGCGATCGCCCGGGCGACCGCGGTCCAGCTCGGCCCACGCGTCCGGGTCGCCGACCTGCTGTTCACCGCCATGGGTGCCCGGGATTCCGCCGGCCTCGACGCACGCGAGCGGGTGGCGAACCTGTCCGGCAGCATTCGGGTGCGGGGTTCGCGCACTCATCTGCTCCGCCAGCCGATCGGCACAGCGATATTGGTCGACGACATCCTCACCACCGGTGCCACCGCGGCCGAGTCGGCACGTGTCCTCGCCGCGCACGGGGTGACGCTGAATGCCGTGATGGTCGTCGCGGGAGCCTGAGCGCCCGAGTCCTCAGGGCAGAACCGGGATGGCGTCGGGTGCCATCGCGGGCTCGACCTCGGTCCAGTACTGGTCGGGCTGGCCGTGCGAGCTGCCGAGCCGGAGTACCCCGTGGGTGTCGCCGACGTAGACGGTCGACTGGTCGGCCACGACCGCCCGCACCGGTGGCGAGAGGTTGCCCGAGAGCAGCCCGACCGCGGGTGTGCCGTTGATCGACAACTGCACCACCGGAGATTCGAGTGCACTGCGGGCCACCATCACCGTGGTCGGCGACGCCCAGTCCAGCGACACGGCCTGGCCACCGATGTTGTAGGCGGCGATCCTCGGGCTGGTCAACGACATCCCGCCGTCGGCGTTGGTGGACACCACCGCGAACACCACCTGCCCGCCGACGATGAGAGCGGCACGCACACCGTCCGGTGCCACTTGCAGCTCGGTGATCGGGCCGCGTGCCACGGTCGCGATCGAGGCGGCGTCCACCGTCGTCAGGCGGGTGCTGTCGCCGGTCTCGTCGCGCACCCACTGCACCGGACGACCGTCGACCACCGCCCACACCGTGTTGGAATCCTGCGCGAACGATGGCCGGGTGATCGAATCCCCCGAGACCACCACGCCCTGGTCGGAGCCGTACGGGCCGATCACCAGGTCCAGCCGCGGTCCCGCACCGGTGTGCGCCAGGACCGCGGCCGAGCGTTGACCATCCGAGGAGATGACCGCCGACCGCACGTCGCGGGTCCTGCCCAGCGGCCCGTCGACCGGCACCGTGCCCGAGTCGGTGACCTTGAGAAGTGCACCGGAACGGATGATGTTCAGTCCGACGTCGGTGGACGGAACCGACGACGGATCGAACGACTTCACGTCCGCCGTCTGCCATCCGGACGCCCGCTCCGGGATCAGCGGCCCGCCGTCGGCGTTGATGACATACGGACCACCGATGTCTGCCGAGTCGAGTGTCCAGATGATCTGCGCCGCCATCGCGGTGCGGTCTCGCGTCGAACTCGACCCGATCCCGGTCAGCTCGATCCGCACCCCACCGTCGGACATCGAGATCACCGGGCCGCGCAGCGCGGAACCGTTGGGGAAGCCGCTGTCGACCGAACCCGCGAGTTCCGATGACGGCCCGGCGATCAGATGGTTGATCAGCTCGGTCGGCTCGGCATCCTTGCCGGAGTAGAGCCACCTCGGGTCGGCGACCAGGTGCTGCAGGCTGCGATCGGTGAAATACAGGTTGACGCCACGATAGGCGGAGTCGAACTGATTGCGGTCGATCATCGTCCCGTTCGGGAGCGGTCCGTCGATCCGCCATTCGTCACCCACCCGGGCCAGGGACAGCGTCGTCTCGACCCGTCCCGTCGCCGGGAGCAGTTGGCCGTCCGTCTTCAGTGTTCCGACGTTGTCGCCGATCAGCCGCAGACGTACCGCGTCCTCGCTGCGCTGGTCGACGAAGATGTTGATCTCGTCGACGATGAGCATGTCACCGCGGTCGTCCCATTGCTCCGAGGCCGCTGTCGTGAGGAAGTTTCGTGCCGCACGATGCCCTGAATCGGGGTCGGCGGTCGCCTTGAGGAAGGCGCGGATCAGCGACTCGGGGTCCATGTCGGGTTGCGGTACCGGAACCGCGTTGGTGGGGCCCTGCTGTTCGAATGCGGTGATCGGCTGGGGTGAGGAACTGTTGGGGATCGAGCCGCATCCGGCCACCACGCAGGTCGACGCGACCAGGATCAGCACCAGCAGTCCGATCACGCGCCGGCCACCGCGCCGGCGCGCACCACGGTCAGTCGGCGCCACGGCCACCTCCCCCGGTGCTGGACTCCGACGGCGTCGGATCAGGCGGCCCGTCCTCGGGTTCGGGCACGGCGTCGGTCTCCTTCACCGCGGCAGACCGCGCGGCGGCCGCGGAACGGGCGAGCGTTCCACCGACCGGCTTGAGCGGCAGCGGACTGCCCAGCACCTTGTGTCCTCGCTCCAGCGGAAGTGTCAACCGGAAGCAGGCGCCCTTGCCCGGCTCACCCCACGCCTCCAACCGTCCCTGATGCAGGCGGGCGTCCTCGATACTGATCGCGAGTCCCAGACCGGTGCCGCCGGATCGGCGGAACCGGGACGGGTCCGAACGCCAGAAGCGGTTGAAGACGAGCTTCTCCTCGCCCGGCCGCAATCCGATGCCGTTGTCGCGAACCGTGATCGCCACCGCGTCACCGTCGGACCGCATGGTGAGGACCACGGGTTTGCGCTCGCCGTGATCGATCGCGTTGGCCAGCAGGTTTCGCAGGATCCGCTCCACTCGGCGCGGATCGATCTCCGCGATGACCGGCTCGGTGGGAAGGTCCAGGACCAGTTCGGTGCCGGTCTCCTCGGCCAGGTGACTCACCGTCGCGAGCGCACCGTCGATCGGGATCGCCATGTCCATCCGCTCGGCCGCGAGCTCGGCCATGCCGGCATCGTGCCGCGAGATCTCCAGCAGCTCGTTGAGCAGCGTCTCGAACCGGTCCAGCTCTTTGTCGAGGAGTTCGACCGACCGCTTGCGCACCGGGTCCAGCTCGTCGCGGCCCTCGTAGAGCACATCACTGGCCATGCGCACCGTGGTCAGCGGCGTGCGCAGCTCATGGCTGACATCGGAGGTGAACTGGCGTTGCAGCCCGCCGAACTCCTCGAGATGGGTGATCTGTTTCGACAGACTCTCCGCCATGTCGTTGAACGACATCGCCAGGCGGGCCATGTCGTCCTCACCGCGGACCGGCATCCGTTCCTTGAGCCGGCCGTCGGCGAACCGTACCGCGATCCGGGATGCGGACCGGACCGGCAACACCACCTGCCGCGAGACCAGCCAGGCGATGGCCGCGAGCAGACCCAGCAACACCACCGCACCGGTCACGAGCGTTCCGCGCACGAGGTCGACGGTGTTCTGTTCACTGGTCAGCGGAAACACGAGATACAACTCGAGCCCGGCCACCGCCGCATTCGTGGGTGTCCCGACGATGAGCGCGGGTTCGGAACCGCCGGACGCGGTCGGGATGGACGAGTACTGATAGGCGACCTGCCCGCCCTTCACCATGTCCCGCAGGTTGTCGGGAATCTCCGCGATGGGACCGACGCCGCTGTCGGTGCCGTCCTCCGCCGAACCGGGGACCAGCAGGACGGTGTCGAATGTCCCGACCGTGCCGGAATTCTCCGTGGTGTCGACGTCACGGTCGGTGAGCAGCGATCGGGTCTGTCGGAGCCGGTTCTGCACCGACATGTTGCCGTCGCTGCTGGCCAGGTCGCGCTCGACGGCGATTCGGGCCCGCTCGACCTCTTCGGTGGCGGCGGTCAGTTTCACATCCAGCAGCCGATCGGTGATCTGGCTGATCAGCACGAACACCAGGATCAAGATGACGACAAAAGACAGCACCAACGTCGACACCACCACACGCAGCTGCAGGGATCGGCGCCAGATCCGCCCGAAGGCTCGACCGATCCTGCTCGCAGCGCGGGTGATGCGCCCGAAGGTGCTGTTGACGCGACGTCTGGGTCGACCGATCACGGCGGGCCGGCCTTGTAGCCGACCCCCCTCACCGTCAATACGACCTCAGGGTTCTCCGGGTCGGTTTCGACCTTCGCTCGCAGACGCTGGACATGCACGTTCACGAGTCTAGTGTCCGCCGGATGGCGGTAGCCCCACACCTGCTCCAGCAGTACGTCGCGGGTGAACACCTGCCGCGGCTTGCGCGCCAGCGCGACCAGCAGATCGAACTCCAGCGGCGTCAGCGAGATGGGAACGCCATCACGGGTCACCTTGTGCGCGGGAACGTCGATCTCGACGGGCCCGATCGACAGCAGCTCCGCGGGTTCCTCGTCGGTACGGCGCAGACGGGCGCGGACCCGGGCCACGAGTTCCTTCGGTTTGAACGGCTTGACCATGTAGTCGTCGGCGCCGGACTCCAGGCCCAGCACGACGTCGACGGTGTCGGACTTCGCGGTGAGCATCACGATCGGCACACCGGAGTCGGCGCGCAGAACCCGGCAGACGTCGATGCCGTTCATCCCCGGGAGCATCAGGTCCAGCAACACCAGATCGGGGCGGATCTCCCGCACCGCCGTCAACGCCTGGGTGCCGTCGCCGACCACGAACGGTTCGAAACCTTCACCCCGCAGCACGATCGTGAGCATCTCGGCGAGTGCGGCGTCGTCGTCGACGACGAGAATGCGAGGCTTCATGTATCCAATGGTGACACTTTCGTGACTCAACCGCGGAGATGACGCGCCGAACCCGGCTCGCCGTCACTCCGCGACGCACCGTCACGGCCCCTCCCGGAACACGATCCCGATGACGTTACGATCCCCCACGTGGGCCAACTCATAGCGGTCGAGGGACTCGACGGCGCGGGCAAGAACACTCTCGTGTCCGCGCTGGTCGATCGATGGCGACGAGACGGCGTCCGGGTGTGGACCCTGACCTTCCCCCGCTACGGCGAATCGGTGACCGCCGACCTCGCCGCCGAGGCCCTGCACGGCCGGCACGGGGATCTGCGCGACAGCGTGTACGCGATGGCCCTCATGTTCGCCCTCGACCGGGCCGGCGCGGCCGACGAGATCCGCCGTGCCATCGCCGATCACGACATCGTGCTGCTCGATCGGTACGTGGCGTCGAACGCCGCGTACAACGCCGCGCGGCTCGAACAGGACGCCGACGGCGAGATGGTCGATTGGGTCAGAGACATCGAGTTCGGCCGATTCGGCCTGCCGGTTCCCGACCATCATGTGCTGCTCGGTGTTCCACCGAAGGTGGCCATGGATCGGGCGGCGCATCGCGCCGCGACCGACGCGACCCGGCCCCGCGACGCCTACGAACGCGACCAGGAACTCCAGCATCGCGTGGACGCGGTGTATCGGCAACTCGCCCAGAACAATTGGATGTCACCGTGGATGTCGACCGCCGACAGCGGGACCGACGACCTCGCGGTGCGTCTACTCGACGAATGACCTCCGTGCCGATCACCTGCGATTTCGATAGCCTGGAAGTTCCAGCCCACCGCGGGAAGGATGCGCCTTGACCTACCAGCAGCCACCCGGCGCTCCGCCGCCGGGTTCCCCGCCTCCCGGCCCGCAGGCCTCGACCCCACCGCCCCATCCCCAGACCGTGCCGCCACAGGCCCACCCTCAATGGTTTGCACCGAGCCCCGGTCCCGATGCGCCTCCGCCTCACCGCCACAGCCGCCCGGATTCCGTGGCCCAGGAACCATTTCGAGCAGCACCACCCCCGGCCCCGCCGATGTATCCGAGCGGGCCACCCCCGTATCAGGCACCCCCGGGTGCCCCGTTTCCCGGCGCACCCTTCCCGGGCGGGCACCTGCCGCCCTTCCCGCCTCCGCCACCGCCACGTCGAAACGGCGGCATGATCGCCGGAATCGTGGTCGGCGTACTCGCCGTCCTGGCGGTGGCGGTCCTGGTCGTGACCGTCGCGTTCCGGACCGCCGCCCCTTCCGACGATCCCGTCGCCACGAACACACCGGCCCCCACGACCACCGCGGCGCCCGGCGTAGCAGGGACCCCTGCCAGTCAGGCCGACCTCATCGCCATCCGGACCGCGATGCAGGCCTTCGTCGACGCGGTGAACTCACGCAACGTCGGCAGGATTCAGGGCGCAGTGTGCAGCGCGGTGCGCCCGCAGGTCACCGAACCGCTCGACATCACCGGCAACGTCGTCCTCGAGGAACTGAGTCAGGTCACCGTGACCGGAGACTCTGCCGAATCGAAGGTGACCACCCACCTCGAACTCGGCAACCAGCGATCCACCACCAAGCAGGACGACGAGAACTTCGCGCGCGAGGACGGCACCTGGTACGTGTGCCCGGGTGCCGAACCGGATATCGGGACGTAGCGCTTTCGTCTTTTCACGCCGACAGAACCTCGCTTCGCGCCGACAGAACCCAGCTTCGCGCCGACAGAACCCAGCTTCGCGCCGACAGAACCCAGCTTCGCGCCGACAGAACCCAGCTTCGCGCCGACAGAACCCAGCTTCGCGCCGACAGAACCCACGGTTCCCCTGTCGGGTGCGATTCGGGATCGCGGTGGGTTCGCTCGGTGAAATTCTGGGTTCTGTCGACTACCGTGCTGGGCGCGTCGGGAGGTCGGGCTCCGCGACCACCGTGCTGGGCGCGTCGGGAGGTCGGCTTCCGCGACTACCGTGCTGGGCGCGTCGGGACGTCGGGCGGCCGCTCCCGTGCTGGGCAGCGATGCCGGCGAGGGTTGGCCCGCGCGACTAGTACCGATAGTGGTCGGGCTTGTAAGGGCCTTCGACGTCGACGTTGATGTACTCGGCCTGCTCCTTGGTGAGCTTGGTCAGCGTGCCACCGAGCGCCTCGACGTGGATGCGGGCGACCTTCTCGTCCAGGTGCTTGGGCAGGCGGTAGACCTCGTTGTCGTACTCGTCGTTCTTGGTCCACAACTCGATCTGCGCGATGACCTGGTTGGAGAAGCTGTTGCTCATCACGAACGACGGGTGACCCGTCGCGTTACCCAGGTTCAGCAGACGTCCCTCGGACAGCACGATGATCGACTTGCCGCTGTCGAAAATCCACTGATCGACCTGCGGCTTGATGTTGATCCGCTTCGCGCCCGAGTTCTCCAGACCGGCCATGTCGATCTCGTTGTCGAAGTGGCCGATGTTGCCGAGGATCGCCTGGTGCTTCATCTCGCGCATGTGCTCGAGCGTGATGATGCCGAGGTTACCGGTCGAGGTGATCACGATGTCGGCGTCCTTGATGGCCTGCTCGACGGTGACGACATCGAAACCGTCCATCAGTGCCTGGAGCGCGTTGATCGGATCGATCTCGGTGACCTGCACGCGGGCGCCCTGCCCGGCCAAGGACTCGGCGCAGCCCTTACCCACGTCACCATAGCCGCAGATCAGCACCTTCTTGCCGCCGATCAGCACGTCGGTGCCGCGGTTGATGCCGTCGATCAGCGAGTGGCGGGTGCCGTACTTGTTGTCGAACTTCGACTTGGTGACCGAGTCGTTGACATTGATCGCGGGGAAGGTCAACTCGCCGGCCGCCGCGAACTGGTACAGCCGCAGAACGCCGGTGGTGGTCTCCTCGGTGACGCCCTGGACCGAGTCCGCGATCGTCGTCCACTTGGTCTTGTCGGACTCGAATCGCGAGCGCAGCAGTTCGAGGAAGACCTTGTACTCGGCGGGATGATCGTCCTCGGCGGGCGGCACCACACCGGCCTTCTCGAACTCCGCCCCACGCAGCACGAGCATCGTGGCGTCGCCGCCGTCATCGAGAATCATGTTCGCCGGCTCGTCAGGCCAGGTGAGCATCTGCTCGGCCGCCCACCAGTATTCCTCCAGGGACTCGCCCTTCCAGGCGAACACCGGGACGCCCTTGGGCTCATCAGGTGTGCCGTGCGGCCCCACCACGACAGCTGCCGCGGCGTGATCCTGGGTGGAGAAGATGTTGCACGATGCCCAACGGACCTGCGCGCCGAGCGCGACCAGGGTCTCGATGAGGACTGCGGTCTGCACCGTCATGTGCAGCGATCCGGAGATGCGGGCGCCCTTGAGCGGCAACACATCCGCGTTCTCGCGCCGCAGCGACATCAGGCCCGGCATCTCGTGCTCGGCCAGTTCGATCTCCTTGCGGCCGAAGTCCGCGAGGGACAGGTCGGCCACCTTGTAGTCGATCCCGTTGCGGCTGTCGGCAGCCAGCGCCTGCGCAGTCGTCATCAAATCCCCTTGTCGTTCGCGTCGGGCACTGATCGATTTCAGTGCGGAATGCGTTCCACTCAGGCTATCCGACCCCGGCCGACGACCTATCTCCGGGAGCTGACCCGGTCCGTCACCTCTCCGGGTCAGACGAAGCTGTCGCTGACCTCACCACGTTCACGTTTGCCGACCATCGAATGGCGCTGGCTGTAGAGGAAGTAGACCGCGATGCCGATCACCATCCACACCACGAACCGGATCCACGTCAGGGCCGACAGATTGAGCATCAGCCACAGGCACGCGAGGACCGCCAGCACCGGGATGACCGGCCCGCCGGGCACCGTGAACCCACGCTCGAGGTCGGGACGGGTCCGGCGCAACACCATGACACCCGCGGCGACGACGATGAACGCGAACAGCGTCCCGACGTTCACCATCTCCTCGAGCTTGTTGATCGGGAAGAACCCGGCGACGATCGCAACAACGACGCCGATCAGGATGGTCAGCCGAGCCGGTGTACCGAAGCGCGCACTCGTCTTCGACATCGAGCGCGGGAGCAAACCGTCGCGGCACATCGCGAACAGCACTCGCGATTGCCCCAACATCAGGACCATCACCACGGTCGTGAGTCCGGCCAGCGCGCCGATCGCGATGATCTTCTCCGCCCAGGTCACCCCGTTGAGCGCGAAGGCGTCCGCGAGGTTCTTCGCATCCCCGTCGCCGGTGGCGAGTTGCTTGTAGCTCACCATGCCGGTCACGACGATGGTGACCAGGACGTAGAGGACGGTGACGATGGCCAGCGAGCCGAGAATGCCGCGCGGCACGTCCTTCTTCGGATTGCGGGTCTCCTCGGCCGTCGTGGCGACGACGTCGAAGCCGATGAATGCGAAGAACACGATGGACGCCGCAGCCAACACGCCGTACCAGCCGTAGGACGAGTCGCCGCCACCGGTGATCAACGAGAACAGCGTCGAGTCGACCGACTTCTCCGTACCGGCACCGTGTTCGGCGGGTGGCACGAACGGGGTGTAGTTGTCGGCCTTGACGTAGAAGGCGCCGACGATGATCACCATCAGCACGACCGCGACCTTGATGGCGGTGATGACGGCCGAGACCTGCGACGACAGTCGCGTCCCGAGGACCAGTAGCGTCGTGACCACCGCGATGATCGCGATCGCTCCCCAATCGACATCGAGGCCCGCGACCTCGACCGTGCCGCCAGCGAACCCGAAAACGCTGCCGAGGTAGCTCGACCAGCCCTTGGCGACCACCGCGGCGCCGACCGCGAACTCGAGGATGAGGTCCCATCCCAGGATCCAGGCCAGGAACTCGCCGAACGTCGCGTAGCCGAAGGTGTAGGCCGATCCGGCCACCGGGACCGTGGAGGCGAACTCCGCATAGCAGAGCGCGGCGAGCGCGCAGGCAATCGCGGCCATCACGAAGGACACCGAGATGGCCGGTCCCGCCTTGTCCCCGGCAACCGATGCCGTGATGGTGAAGATGCCGGCGCCGATGACGACCGAGACGCCGAAGACGATCAGGTTCCAGGCCGACAGGTTCTTGCGCAGTTGATGTTCGGGTTCGTCGGTGTCGGCCATCGACTGTTCGATGGACTTGATGCGAGTGAGCGGATTGGCCATTCGATGGACCTCCCGTTATCCGAGTCCGGTCAGGATCGCTGCCCGACTCGATCGTCGCGAACGTCTGGTGAAGCGATCACCAACGCTAGCCGACCGTCACCACGTGTACGGGGTGAATTGTGTAGTTCACCCACGGACCGTGACTCAGGCCGTCGTCTGGGTGGATGCCCGGTCGATGTCGGGTTCGAGATAGATGACCCGCGCCTGCGGGACCGCGTTGCGTATCCGCACCTCAGCGGCATCGATCGTGGTCGCCACCGTCTGCGCGTCCGCGCCGGGCGGGATCGCGATCTTCGCTGCGACCAGCATCTCTTCGGGACCGAGGTATTGGGTCTTCATGTGGATGACCCGGTCGACGCCACCGGACTCCAGCGCGGCGTACAGGGCGCGTTCCTCTGCCTCGGTCGCACCTTCACCGATGAGCAGGCTCTTCATCTCCACGATCAGGATGATCGCGATGACACCGAGCAGCAGACCGATGCACAGGGTGCCGATCCCGTCCCAGACCGCATTGCCGGTCAGCATGGTCAGGCCCACCCCGGCGAGGGCGAAGAGCAGACCGATCAGCGCTCCGCTGTCCTCCAGCAGCACCACCGGCAGTTCGGGCGATCGCGAGTTGCGGATGAACCGCCACCACGACGCGCCTCCCTTCAGCGGTTTGGATTCACGGTAGGCGGTGGTGAAGCTGTAGCCCTCCAGGCAGATCGCCACGAGCAGGATGATGACCGCGACCAGCGGCGAGTCGAGGCCGTGATCGTTTGCATGGCGGATCTTCTCGATCCCCTCGTAGATCGCGAACAACGACCCGAGGCTGAAGAGCACAAGCGCGACGACGAACGAGTAGAAGTACCGACTGCGCCCATAGCCGAAAGGATGCAGGCGGTCGGCTTCTTTGCCTGCCCGGTTCTGACCGAGCAACAACAGGCCCTGGTTCGACGTGTCGGCGACCGAGTGCACGGCCTCGGCGATCATCGACGACGACCCGGTGATCAGGAATCCGACGAACTTGGCCAGTGCGATACCCGCATTCGCCAGCAGCGCGGCGACGATCGCCCGCTTGGAGCCCTCGACAGACACGAAAACATCTCCTTGCCCGCGCATTCTCCGGCGCGACCGATTCATCCGATTCCCAGTGCCGAAAAGTGACTCTACTGCCCGCATCACGGCCCGGACACACGACGAGACCCACCGGGAGAACCAGTCCCGGTGGGTCCCGTCGCGAGTGGGCTATGCGTGGAAGGTCGCGCCGACGGCGCGGTCGGCACCCATCATCCGCTCGGCGGCGTTGGCGACGCCGTGGCCGAGTCCGCTGAGCTGCATGCGCGCTTCGTCGAACAGCTTGTCCCAGTGGGCCTGCGCGGCGTGGTAGGCCTCGGCGCCGTCCTGCGACATCCAGTTGTTGCTCAGGTTGTTCACCTGAGACTTCAACTGATCCGCCAACTGTCCCAGAGCGACGAAGTGCTGATTCAGGTCGCCGGACAACACGTCCATGCCGGCGAAGTCGTACTTGATGGGTTCGGACATGAAGAACTCCTTACGGGTGTGTGGGGTGTGTCAGAGGTTGAGGTGACCGGTGCTCGACGCGATCGCCTGCGCGATGTTCTCGTCGTGCTCGGCATAACCCTTGAAGCCCGTGGTCAGCTTCGCCTCGATGTCATCGAGCGCCGCGTGCAGCTTCGCTGCTGTCCCACTCCAATCCGTCTGGGTGGTGTTGTACGACTTCGCAGCCGTACCGCCCCAGGTCGCCATGCCACTGTCCGCCGAACTCTGGATCTTGCGCAGTACCCCGTGCATCTGCTCGACGATCCCTGCGATCGCCTGCGACGTGGCCTGCGCGCTGCCTACGTCGAGATGCACACCTGAAGCCGGTCCTTGACCTGCCATGCTTGATCTCCTCCTGTGTTACGGCACCGGTCGTCGATGCCACGGTGGTATCCGCGGAAAGCTGCCCACTCGCGGTGCTCCCGGCGCCGGCGGCACAGATACCCTGACAATTCCCCCCGCCCGGTTCACGGCATCCACCGTCCCTCGGGCAGCGTCTCGATCAAGAGGCCGACGGCCTGCGTGATCCGATGACCGCTACCCGCGGAAAGGGTGGTCCACACCCGTCCGTCCGGAGACTTGCTGGGACTGGCCACGATCCGACCCCGATCGGTGTCGAAGATGGCCAGAGCACCAGAAGATTGTGTGCTGACTCCGCCCGACCACGAGACCCCGACGATCTCGGTGCGCGTGTGACAGCTGGTCAACGCCGTCGCGATGGCCACTGCGTCGGAACTCACCGCACCGAGTGCGTGCAGTGCATCCGCGGCGTCGTTGGCGCTCTGACAGGTCGCCAACCGCGACGCCAGTTCGTCGGCGGGGACGCTCAGGCCACCGAACCGCGCGCTCTCGGCGGGCGGGAACTCCCGGGCGACGATCGTGCCCAGCTCGGACTCGGCGGTCACATCCACCAGCCGAAGTTCGACACGGGATCCCTGCCGTCGGGCGAGAACGTGGTCATGGCCGTTGCGGGCCAGGCAGATTCGCCGAATCCCGGTTTCTTCACCCGCTACTGCGAACAGCATCCGCATCTCGATCTGCCGTTCCGGCGCGGCCAGCACCCGCAGCGCGGTGGCCATCCAAGCGATCGGCTCGCCGCCGTCGATCAGCCCGCGCGCGCGGATCTCGCGATCCGCCGCGGTCGCACTCGTGGCCATTGCGTCGGTGTCGTCGTCGGCGGCCCACATGTCGAGGACGACCGGCCAGGTCTGCACGCCGGCCAACTCGCCGATGCGCCGGAGCACGTCGACGTCGAGGGTTGCGCCCGGGTCGGTGGTGAGACTCCACATGTCAGGTCCCCGTCCGCTGGTCGAGGATCAAGGTCTCGTTCAGGTACCGGGGGTCGACCGTGGTTCCGCCGTCGACGTGGGTGAGCGGTTGCACGGCAGTTCTGTCCGCGACTGCCAACTCGGCCCAGGTGGCCGGGGCGTCGCCGGCGGCTGCCGACGGCTCCTGCTCATCCGGCTGTTCGGGACCGGCCGGGCCACGAGCGACGACCCGCTCGGCCGACGCTGCGCCCTGCGCCGGCGGCGGCGCGACCGGTGCGCCCGGCGCGGTGTGACCGGTGGGAGCCGGCGTGGTCGGAGCCGAGCTGTTCACCGCGGACCCACCGGCCAGGATGGTCGGTGCGTAGCTCGTCTTCGCCGGAGGCGACGCAGCGACGGTCATCGGCACGCCGACAGGTGACGTGCCGACAGGTTCGGCAGTGCCGGCCTTCGCGGGTGAAGCGCTCGGCCGCGCCTGTGCGGCACGGGCGGCACGCTCGGCGGCGAGTGGATGCCCGGACACCAGATCGGGGGCGGGCGGGCCGGAGGGCCACGGTCGTGCCGCCGACTCCGAAGCCGACTCGTAGGTCTGCATCACGCGGGCCGCGCGCATCCGTTGATCGTGCACGGCCCGCTCGGCCTGTGCCGCTGCGCCCACCAGTGCCGGCGCGAGTGCACTCACGGTCGTCGCGACCCGCCTGGCCTGCTCGGCGAGGTCGACTTCGGCGAGGTCGGGCATCGTCAATCGCGCCACGGCCACCGCCGCGGCCTGCGCCTCCGCTCGGGCGGCATTGCCGCCCGCGGCCTCGGCCGCCTCGGCGAACCACGGCCCCAGGCGACTCAGCCTCTCGAGGATCGTGCTGGTGTGCGAAGAGTCCCAGTGGATGCCGAGCGCGCCCAGGATGGCGCCGTATTCGGCTGCGGCCGAACCTAACTCCGCGGCAAGCTGCGCCCATCCCGCGCCCGCTTCGACCAGCGGAGCGGGGCCTGCGCCGTCGCCGAGATCCGAGGCGAGCTGCGCGGTGGTACGTGCGTCCCAGATGACACCGGTGAAGCCGGTCAACGTCGTCTCCCTTCTCGTCGACGCGAGTGGTGGGTGTGAAAGGCTCGTGCGTCAGACGCGGAACCCGGCGGCAGCCTCGTCCTCGCCGCGGGAATATCCGGCTGCCTGCGCTCGCAGCACCGCCGCGATCTTGCGGAGTTCCTCGACGCCGCGGGCCGAGTCGTCGGTGAACGTCTCGGCCACCGCGTTGAAGCTTGTCGCCGACGTTCGCGACACCTCGTCGCGGCCGGCGCTGGGCACGGTGAGGCCCGGCGCCGCGGTGATCAACGACCGTTCGAGCCGCTCGGCGAGCCTATCGAGTCGGCCGGCGGCCGAGATGAGTTCTGCGGGATCGACATTCAACTGGGTGTCGGTCATGTTTCCTCGTTCCGGGTGCTGTCGGTCGGGTCGGTCGATCAGATGGTCAGGTGTCGACGGGTGAGCCGGCGTGCCCGCCGGGTGCGGGTCCGAGGCGCAGCTCGATGTCCGGCGACGAGTCCGTGGCGGGTTCGTCCTCGTGGCCGAGTACCGCCGGCGCGACGTCGGGAACCTGACCGACGACCCGCTGCCCGTTGTCCTCGGTGACGAGATAGTCGGGCACCTGATGCTCGTCGGCGGCGGCGCCGGCTCCCCGCGCCGCACCCGCCGCGCCCATCGGCGCCATCGATGCCGGGACGGTCGACGTGGTCGGGACGGCGGCGCGGACCGGCTGCTGCGGGCTGTACCCCGCCGGCTCGGTTGCGCCGAGGGAAGGGCTCATGAACGGACGTGCGGCCAAGGGCGCGGTGATGGCGCCGACACCACCGACTCCTCCCCCTCCGGCAGCGTGAGTTCTTCCTCCGGCTCCTCCACCGCCTCCGTCGGGACCGCCTCGCTTTCCCGCGGTGGCGCCGGGGGTGGTCATCACCTGTTCGGTCCGGGCCGCCGACAACATGGAGGTGACCGGCGACGCGATCATCGAGGGCAACTCCGACGCCGACGACACCGCCGGTGTCGCACCGTCGAGAACGGCACTGGCCACGGCGAAAGGGGATTGGGTTGCGCCGCCGGCCGCAGGTGCGCTCGTCACCGGCACCTGCGCACCGTTGGCCGTCATCTGTGCGGTGGGACCCAACAACTGAGCTCGGGTGACGGCGACCTGGGCGGTGGCCTCCGCGAGTCCTTCGGTCGCGAAGCCGACAGCCAGTCCCTGTCCGAACGGGGTCATGATGAGCGGGACGGTCCCGGCGATCTTGCTGATCGTCGCCGCGATGATGGCCTGTACCGCGGCCAGACCGGCCCCGACAATGCCTGCGGCGGCGTTGATGTCGAACGACATCCCGGTGCCCTGGGTGGAGACGTTCGCCGTGTCCGCAGTCGCCACCGCCGACTTGCCGACGGCGGCGGTGGAGGCGGTCCCGGTCCACAACTTGTCGAGCGCCTTGACCGCGCCCGAACTCATCGACATCGTCGTCTCGAGGACTTTGGAGAGGCTCTCGAAGATCGCTGAGGGATCGAAATCCGCCATCGAGAGGTCGCCGGTGCCGAAACCGCCGAGAAGATCGGTCATCGGCTTGATCAGCAGGTCGAGGTCGATGGCGGGCAGCGGCGGAAGGCCGGGCAACGGCGGACCCGGAGGCGGGAGACCCGGCAGGGCGGGCAGTCCGTGGCCGGCGAGCACATCGGCGACCGACTTGTCCAGGATCGGCCCCAGCGGGGAGGCGTTGATCATCTCCTGAACGGTCATGTGCGACATCGCGGGAACGTCGGGGATCACCACCGGCATGGGGCCGGGTGCCTGCGTGCCGGTCACAGCACCGATCGGATGGTGGCACCGGAGGCGGCGTCCTCACCCTCCAGCTGGGCCAGGCCCGCGAATGTGGCTGCGGCGCTGCCGGCGTGGACGGCAGCAAGGTTGCCCACCGCCAGCAGGTGGTTGGCCTGCGCCACGATGAACGATGCCAGGAACTCCTGTCCGATCAGGCCGAAGACGGGGACCATCACCGCGGTGTTGGCCGCCGCGTTGATCGAGCCGGCGGCACCGACCGCGGTCGCCATGGCCGCACTCGTCGCCCCGAATGCCTCGACGACCTCTGGCACAACCGTCACATCGCTCAAAGCTCTTCCCTCCCCTTCACCGCTGTCGACAAGTCGCAGGTCCCGATGCGATCACTCATTCAGACGCACCGGCGATCGACCTGGTTCCACTGCATTGGAAAATTCATTTCCCCGCCCTCACCGTGGCCGCGACCCGAGCAGATCGCCGAACGAGTCGGTGAACTCCTCGGTGATCAGCGCGCGCTTGGCGAATGCCCGCTGCGCCGCGAGCGCGGCCGTGGCCACGATCTGATCGCCCAGGCGGGTGCCGCCCAACTCGTTGGCGCCCGGCGCCAGCCAGAGACCGGTCAACGCACCCACGCCATCGACCTCGACGGTCACCAGATCATCGTCCGAGGTCTCCCGGACGGCGATCGCGGCATACTTCTCGTTCAATTCGTACAAGCTGTTCAGCTGTGCGTTCGCCCTCGCCTCGAGCTCATCCATCGCCCAACTCATAGCGGTGCCTCAGACCGATCGCAGCCACGACGCCGGAGCGTCGAGATCGTGGTCGTCGACTTGCTCGGCGCGCGCCAGGTCGTCGGACTTCGGCAACTTCATCGCATCCACGACGTTTCGACCCACCCCCGACGTGATCAGCTGTTCCCGCAGCCGAATACCGGCGACCATCGCCGATTGCCGACACAGGCGCAGAATCTGGTCGGCCAGGACGGCCGGCTCCTTCGACAGCGCCGAGTCGTCGATGCGCACCGAAACGGGCAGACCCTGCGGAGTCGTCACCACGGCGACGGCGCCGGAGCGCGACCGCGCGGTCGACAATGCGTGCGCGGCGTCCACGGCATCGGCATCCTGCGACGGCACCGCGGCATCGTGCTCGCCGGAGCCCGTGCGGCCGGACCATGTGCTGTTACCTCGTGTCGACATGGTGATCTGTCCCCCTCAAGACACCTGGATCATCGTCGTGACAATTCTTTCGACGTCGCCCGGCCGCAATCGGTTCCCCTGATCCGTCAGAATTGGATCGATCCGGGTCCCCCGACCAACCGTGCGTACGCCAATGGCCGTCCACACTGATCCGACCGGGCGGCGCTGCGCCCGGACGTACCCGACGATCCTGCCATAACAGCCCACCCGTAACCACACAACACCCGGGTTTCCCACCGTTCGAACGACCCCCGGCTCCGCGGACATCGGCGTCGTCGCCGGCCGACCGGAAGACGGCCTCGCGCCCCGAGGTACCGGCGGGGAACCGGATCGGCAATCCTGGCAGGGTGACGAATACCGACGCTTCCCCACCGGGCGCACTCGACGGACTGCGGGTTCTCGAACTGGGCACGCTCATCGCCGGCCCCTTCGCGGGTCGCCTGCTCGGTGACATGGGTGCCGAGGTCATCAAGATCGAACCGCCTGGCTCGCCCGATCCGATCCGGACCTGGGGACAGGCCGAACAGGACGGCGAGCGGGTGTACTGGACCGTGCACGCCCGCAACAAGAAGGCCGTCACTCTGGACCTGCGGGCGCCGGCGGGACGCGCGGTCTTCCTCGAACTGGTCGACGTCGCCGACATCATCGTGGAGAACTTCCGTCCGGGCACCCTCGAACGCTGGGATCTGGGATACGACGTGCTGTCGGCGCGCAACCCCGGCATCATCCTCGTCCGCGTCTCCGGCTACGGACAGACCGGGCCCGCCGCCTCCCGTGCCGGATACGCATCCGTCGCCGAGGCCGAGAGCGGCCTGCGCTACCTCAACGGCTATCCGGGAGAGGCGCCGCCGCGACTGGCACTGTCCCTCGGCGACACCCTGGCCGGCATGTTCGCCGCGCAGGGCGCGGTGGCCGCCGTCTACCGCAGGACCGTCACGGGCCGGGGGCAGGTGGTCGACACCGCGCTCACCGAGGCCTGTCTGGCCGTACAGGAGTCGACGATCGCCGACTACGACCTGGGCGGTGTGGTCCGGGGGCCGTCGGGAACCCGGCTCGACGGAATCGCACCGTCGAATCTCTATCTGGCCGCCGACGGGTTGCGGGTCGTGATCGCGGCGAACCAGGACACGGTGTTCCGTCGGCTCTGCGCCGCGATGGAGCGCCCCGAACTGGCCACCGACGAACGGTTCGTCGACCACCGCGCCCGCGGCATCAACCAGGACGAGCTCGACCACATCATCGCGGCGTGGGCCGAGAACCACACGAGTGAGGACCTCATCGAGATCCTCACTGCCGCCGGTGTTGTGGTGGGCCCGGTGAACACGGTCGCCGAGGTCGTGCGTGATCCCCAGATGCAGGCGCGGGACATGCTCGTCCCACATCACGACGAACGGCTCGGCCGCGACATCCTGGGTCCCGGTATCGTGCCCAAACTCTCCGAGAGTCCCGGTGGTGTGCGCTGCGCCGGACCGCCACGCCCCGGCGCGAACAACGACGAGATCTACCGTGGCCTACTCGGCCTCGACGACGAGAAGCTGGCGTCGCTGGCCGAGCAGGGCGTCATCTGACCACCTGCCTCGCCACAACCTGCTGGTCAGCGGCACGGAGTCGCCGTCCGCTCCATTCGGTACCGCTCCGAGTCTTCGTTACACTCTGGGGTCACGACGGATTGCGCGCAGTCGAACACCGACGGGGGGACCTTTCCGCATGACGTACGACAACTCCGGGAGTGTGGACGATTCCGGTGTGCCTGCGCCCCCTCCCTGGCTCCAGTTCGCCGAGCCGGAGCCGACCGAGGCGCCCCGACCGACACCGCCGCCCCTCGAGCAGCCGGCCTCCGGGCTTCCGCCCGGCGCACCCCGGGATGTGACGGACCCCGGCACCATGCGTGGCGACCACCCGCCGATGCCTTCGGTTCCGCCGCCCCACCCCGGTCCGCCGACCGGTGACCGGCCGGAACCGGCGCCCGCGCCGAACGTCGTCCGCCCCGAGGTGGCCGCGCCGGGCGCCGAGCCGCCGGGAGCGGGCGCGCCGCGACCGACCGGCTGGGTCGAGCCCGCGCCGGCACCGGGTGCACCGCCGCCCTACCCGCCCATGAACCACCCGCCACAGATGCCCCGCCACGACGCGTCATCGCCGCAGATGCCGCCTACGCAGATGCCGCCCGCGCAGATGCCAGGCCCGGCGTACCCGCAACCGCAGGGACCGGGAACACACTACGGATACCCGATGGGTCCCCCCGCTCACGCCGAACCCCATTCGGGCCCGGCCCTCGACGAGGTGGCCCTGATCCGCAAGGCGCGCAGACCACCGAGCCGCGGATGGCGACGCGCGGTGCACACCATCTCCGCAGGCACGATCAATCCGGGCGAATCCTCCGCCGACGTCGAGTACAAGCGTCTTCTGGAGCGAGTCAACCGACCGGTCCGCGGCGACTACCGGATCGCGGTGTTGTCGCTCAAGGGTGGGGTCGGGAAGACAACCACCGCGGTCGGATTGGGGTCGACCTTCGCGTCGTTGCGTGGCGACCGCGTCATCGCGGTGGACGCCAACCCCGATCTCGGCACGCTCGCCCAACGGGTACCCCAACAGACCCGGTCGACCGTTCGCGACCTGCTGGCCGACCCGAACGTCTATCGGTACTCCGACGTCCGCGCGCACACGTCGCAGGCGCCGAGCCGTCTCGAGGTGCTCGCCTCCGAACGGGACCCCGCGATGGCGGAGGCGTTCAGCGACGAGGAGTACCGCGGCGTCATGCGCATCCTCCAGCGCTTCTACAACATCATCATCACCGACTGCGGTACCGGACTGAGCCATTCGGCCATGGGCGGCGTCCTCGACCAGGCCAATGCGATCATCCTGGTCAGTTCGCCGGCGATGGACGGCGCACGCAGCGCCGGTGCCACGCTCGATTGGCTGGAGGCGCACGGTTTCGGCCATCTCGTGTCGCGCGCCGTGGTCGTGTTGAGTTCCTCACGACCGGGGGCCTCGACGATCGACACCGATCAGCTGGGTCAGCATTTCCTGACCCGCTGCCGCGCGGTGCACAAGATCCCCTTCGACGACCATCTGTCCGAGGGGGCCGAGGTCGACCTGGATCTGGTCGGCAAACAGACCCGGCGGGCATTCGTCGGGCTCGCCGCGACCATCGCCGACGACTTCGCCTCACCGGCGACCGAGCCGTTCTACCCGTCTTAGCTACGCCCCTCTCGGCGTCGCCCCTCGTGGCTTCGTAGGAGCCTCACGCGGACTGTTTCGGCGACCGGCGCGACTCTCGCCAGCGACGACCGATGTGGATTGCCGTCGGTATCACCACGGTGAGCACCGAGCCGACGATGAACAGTTCGATGTGGTCGCGGATGAGGGTCACCTGCCCGAGAAAGTAGCCGAGCAGGATGATCCCGGCCGCCCAGGCGATACTGCCGAGCACGCTGAAGACGGTGAAGATGCGGTAGGACATCCCGGTGAACCCGGCGACCAGGGGGGTGAGAGTTCTCACGATCCCGATGAATCGGGCGAAGAACACAGTCAGCGCGCCGAACCGCTCGAAGTAGCGATGCGTCTTCTCCAGGGGTTCCGGTCCGATCCACCGCATCAGGCGCCCCTCGACGACCCCGGAACCGAGCCGCCGGCCGATCAGGTAGCCCACCTGATCCCCGGCGATGGCGGCCGCGGGCACCGCGATACACAGCAGCCACACCGGGGCGAACGGATCCGGTTGGGCGGCAAAGACGCCCGCGGTGAACAAGATCGAATCGCCGGGGAACACGAACCCGATGAGCAGGCCGGTCTCGACGAAGATCAGAACGCACAGACCGATCAGCCCACCGGTCGCGAGGAATGTGTCGACGTCGAACGGATTCATCGACCTCAAGCCTAGTGACGCGCAGTGACGGATGACCCAGGCAGCCGCCGGCGACGCATGTCACACCCGATGCACGCGGCGGAGGTTAACTCGATGCAACATGTCGGGCGAACTGTGCCAAACTGCGGTTTACTCGATGGTAAGGATGTCGACGTCGCAGACCCGTCGGCGTCACCGGAGGCGGTCACACCCAGCTGATCGCCCGACACAGACCATCACACAGACGTGATCGCGAGGAGCCCACCGTGTCCGGAAACACCCACCCACCAACCAGGGGTTCCCGGAGCCAGGCACGCACGCGCACCCAAACCGGCAAGTCCCCCGCGCTGCGTCCGGTGACCGACACCCAGGTACGGATCGAATACCACACCATCCACGGGTATCGGCGCGCCTACCGGATCGCGGGCAGCGGACCCGCACTGCTGCTGATCCACGGCATCGGCGACAACTCGTCGACGTGGGACGAGGTGATCCCCACCCTCGCCCAGCACTACACCGTCATCGCCCCGGATCTGCTCGGTCACGGCAGGTCGGAGAAACCGCGTGCCGACTACTCGGTGCCGGCATTCGCGAACGGGATGCGAGATCTGCTCGTGGTCCTCGGCTACTCCAAGGTCACCGTCGTCGGACATTCGCTCGGCGGCGGCGTCGCGATGCAGTTCTGTTATCAGTTTCCCCGCTTCGTGGAACGGCTCGTGCTGGTCGCGGCCGGTGGCGTGACCCGGGAGGTCAACCCGGCGTTGCGTCTCGTCTCGATGCCCGTCGCCCACGAGATCTTGAACCTTCTGCGGGTGCCGGGGGTCGTCCCGTCGCTGCGGCTGGCCGCACGCACACTCGCCGCCGTACCCCACGTACCGGGTATCCCGTCCACGGTGTCACCGCGACGCCTGCTGAACGACCACGAGGACCTGGTCCGGGTTCTCGGTGACCTCACCGACCCGACCGCATCGTCGGCATTCCTGCGCACCCTGCGCGCAGTCGTCGACTGGCGTGGTCAGGTCGTGACGATGCTGGATCGCTGCTATCTGACCGAACGGCTTCCCGTCCTGTTGATCTGGGGCGATGAGGACACGGTCATCCCCTATCACCACGCTCAGCTCGCACACGCGGCGATTCCGCACTCCGATTTCGTAACCTTCTCGCACTGTGGACATTTCCCCTTCCACAGCGATCCGGAACGGTTCACCAAGGTCATCATCGACTTCATCGAGAGCAACGAGGCGGTGCAGTTCGATCCGGCGAACTGGCGTCATCTCATGAGCGAGGGTCAGCGCCCGGGCGAGTTCACCGGAGATGAGGAGACCGTGGAGGCGGTACTCGACGCCATCGAAGACGAACGCAGCGCGACCTGATCCGTCATTCACTCGACTCCCACAGCCGCCGGGTTCGCCGGAAATCGTGAAATGATGTGGCGATGAGCTATCAGGGCCCTCAGTACGGGCCGGGACCGGACCCGTATCAGTCGAATCCGTACACTCAGCCGCCCGCATTCGGCTCCCCCGAGCCGAGTCCCTGGGGATATCCCGCGGCACCGGGCGGCTACGGCGGCTTCGTCGACCCGATGGCCCCGTTCGGCCGGGATCCCCGGACGGGCGAACCATACTCGGACAAGTCCAAGGTCGCCGCAGGCCTCCTGCAGATCTTCCTGGGCGGATTCGGTGCCGGCCGCTTCTACATCGGGGACAACTTCACCGCACTTCTCCAGTTGGGCCTGAACTTCGGCGGCATAGTCCTGATCTTCTTCGGGGCGATCCTGTCGTTCCTGATCATCCCCGTGCTGTTCGTGTTGGTCGGCCTCGCCATGACGCTGGGTGTCGGCATCTGGGTGCTGGTCGACGGGATCATGATGCTGACCGGCGGCGTCCGGGACAAGAACGGGCTGCCGCTGCGATCATGACGTGGCGCGTCGATGTAGTTCGGCAGCGACGCGAACCGGTGAGTTCACCTCACCGTATCCGCGGTAGCCGCCGCGCCGGCTCACGACCTCGAAGAAGAGATCCTCACCGATCGACGGAGTGAAGAAGTGCAGGAACTCGCCTCCCTCGCTGTCCGCGTCGTACAGGATGTCGAAATCCCGCAATTGCTTGATCATGTTCTCCGACAGGTCATATCGTGCCTGCACGTCGTCGTAGTAGTTGTCCGGGATGACCAGCGGTGAAAGCCCACGGGCCCGACACTGTCCGGCGGCCTCGAAGATGTCGTCGCAGGCGAACGCGGCGTGCGTGAGTCCGCCGGGGCGGCGTAGCGGTCCGTGCGCGTCGAGTTGACTGGGCACCATCGCCGCGACGACGCGGACCGCAGATCCCGACGGCGTCGGCATCGTCAGTGCCTGACTGCGCATGGTGCCGACCGCGTCCGGGACGTCGAGGCCGTCGTCGACGCGCATCCCGAAGACCGAGCGCAGCAGCAGCATCGCGCCCTCCCAATCGGCTGTCGCGATGCCGATGCCGATGTGATCGACCCCGGTGAACAACGCCGACGGCAGCACCGGTCGTCGCGGCACGAGGTCGAACCGCTGCTGCCACTCGGCTGCCGAGACAACGGCCCGCAGGTCCACCGCCAGTGTGTCGGTGACCTCGAGCCGCACCACATCGTCGCGTTCCGAGGCCGCGGTGCCCGGCGCCGTCACGGGTGCGACCGGGACGTCGAAGGCGGCCGCTCGCTCCGCCCACGCGCCGGGATCGTCACTGCGCAGCCCGATCTGCGCGATGGTCGGCATGTCGGCCGGCACACCGGGCGCAGTCCACACCGTGCCTGCCGTGTTGTCGACGACGACGGCGATGTCTCCACCACGATGCAGGCGCAGGCCGGTCTCGCTGTCGACGCCTTGCAGGTCGAATCCGATCTGCGACAAGGTCTGGGCCACCAGCGGCGCCATCACCGGCCCGGCGGCAACCCGGATCGAGACCACATCCCCGGCGACGGCGCGACCGGCGCGCCCCGCCCCGGTCGGTGACGACGGGCGAGCACCGTCGATGCCGTCGACGCCATGGCCGACCAGTTCGGCCAGGTAGCGCAACGACCGATGGGCATCACGCGCGGTCCGCCCGGCATCGGCGTGCCGGAACAGGTCGCTGAACACCTCCAGTGACCACGGGCCGCGATAGCCGGCGTCACAGACCGCACGCATGAAACCGCCGAGGTCGAAGTTGCCCTGACCCGGCAGACACCGATGGTGGCGACTCCACTGGAGTACGTCCATACGCATGGCCGGCGCATCGGCGAGCTGCAGGAAGAAGATCGAATCCGGCGGAAGGTCTGCGATGCCGGCCGGATCGTCGGCGCGCGACAGGACGTGAAAACTGTCCAGGCAGGTGCCCAGAACCGGATTGTCCACTGCGGCGACCAGGCGCGCGGCGTGACGATAGTCGTTGACGTGGGTGCCCCAGGCAAGCGCCTCATAGGCGAGGCGTTTGCCCCGTCGCGCAGCCATCGACGCGGCCCGGGCCAGCTGCTCGGTCAGTCGGTCATCGTCGGCGACGGCGCCCGGCAGCGGCGAGGAGCAGACCAGCAGGAGGTCACATCCCAGCTCGTCCATCAGGTCGAACTTGCGTTCCAGCCGGACCAGGTTTCGGGCGAACTGATCGTCGTCGGCACTGTCGAGGTCACGGAACGGCTGATAGAGATCGATCGTCAGTCCGCGATCGGCGGTGGCAGCGGCGAGGGATCGCGGCCCCGACGGCGATGCGATCAGGTCGGGTTCGAAGATCTCGACACCGTCGAACCCCGCCGCGGCCGCGGCGTCGAGCTTCTCCTCGAGAGTCCCGGACAGACACACCGTGGCGATCGAGGTCCTCGGTAGCCGAACAGGGCCCCGGCGCGGTGATTCGACTCCCGTCGCGGTGGTGCCTGTGGTCATCGTCGACCTCCTACAGTGACGTCGGACACGGTGCCCCATAATGTACCAAATAGTTCACTAGTCGTGTCCAGAGTTCCGACTATGCGAAAATTTTTATGGCCTCTGAACTGCCTAAATGGAACTTTTTATGAACTATCTGGTTAGTTGTCTTGACGAAGGCCAAACGTATTTGTAGTCTCAGTCACACGCCATCCGAGCCGTGGCGCACACCACACCTGGAGGACCGATGACCACCACCCACCACGACCTGCCGGCGCCCGCGCCGCGCAAGGCGGCGCTGGCCAGCTTCATGGGCAGCCTGGTCGAGTACTACGACTTCTTCATCTTCGGCACCGCGTCCGCGCTGGTGTTCAACAAGATCTTCTTCCCCGAGTTCAGCTCCGGCGCAGGAACACTCGCCGCATTCGCGACCTTCGGCGTCGCTTATGTCGCGCGTCCCGTCGGTGCCGTGATCCTCGGCCACTTCGGTGACCGGATCGGCCGCCAGCGCGTGCTGGTGTTCACCCTGCTGCTGATGGGGGCTGCCACGTTCCTGATCGGCTGCCTGCCCGATTACCACACCATCGGGATGGCGGCGCCCATCGCACTGGTCACCCTGCGCCTGCTGCAAGGGCTGTCCGCGGCCGGTGAGCAGTCCGGCGCCAGTTCCCTGACCGTCGAGCACTCGGACTCCGGGAAGCGCGCGTTCTATGCGAGCTGGACCCTCAACGGCACCCAGGCCGGCCTGCTGGTCGGCACCCTGGCCTTCATCCCGGTCGCAGCCCTGCCCGAGGACGCCCTGCTCAGCTGGGGTTGGCGCATCCCGTTCCTGTTCAGCTCCGTCGTGATGCTTGTCGCCTACCTGATCCGTCGCACCATGCCCGAGACCCCGGTCTTCGAGGCCGTCAAGGAGGCCGACGGCGTCTCCGAGGTGCCCCTGTTCAACCTCCTGCGCAACCATTGGCGTCCGCTGCTGCGCGTGATCGCCTGTGCCCTGATCGCCACGATGAGCACCCTGTTCTCCACCTTTGCGCTCAAGTACGCCACCGACGACTTCGACGTCTCCAAGGGCTCGATGCTGACCGTGAGCGTCGTGGCGAACCTGGTCATGCTGTTCACCCAGCCCCTGTGGGGCATGATCTCGGACCGCGTCGGTCGCAAGCCGATCTTCATCGGCGGTGCCGTGGGCTGCGCGGTGCTCTCGTTCCCCTACCTGTTCCTGCTCACCACCGGATCGTTCTGGGTGATCCTCTTCTCCACCCTCGTCATCCAGTCGTTCGTCTACGCCGCGGCCAACGCCATCTGGCCGTCGTTCTACGCCGAGATGTTCCCGGCGCAGGTCCGCTACTCGGGCGTGGCGATCGGCACCCAGATCGGCTTCATGGCCAGTGGCTTCCTCCCGCTGATCGCCGCCGCGATCCTCGGTGAAGGCCGCATGGGGTGGGTCCCGGTCGCGATCGTCGTCGCCGTCTGCGCACTGATCGCAGCGGCCGCCGCCACCACCGCGATCGAGACGAACAAGACCGACACGATGCGCCTCGGCGAGAAGGCCGGCACGGGCGAGTCCGACGCCGTGGCCACACCGCCGGTGCTCAACGGCGCGCCTGCCTGATCAACGTCAGCCCCCCAGCCCAGCCCGACCAGGAGACCACAGATGTTCGCTTCCGAGTTCGCCACCGCCACCCGACGGATCAACGAGGGAGCCACGGTCTGTGCCCTGGTCGGGCAGGGCATCTCCCGGTCCCTGACCCCGCCGATGCACGAGCAGGAGACGGCCGCGCAGGGCCTGGACTACACCTACCTCATCCTGGATGTGCCCGAATCGACGTCGGCGACCGTCGACCTCGGAGAGGTCCTGCGTCGTGCCGAGCAGGCCGGGATGCGCGGGTTGAATGTCACACATCCGTTCAAGCAGCGCGTGCTCGAACACCTCGACGAGCTGTCCCCCGACGCAGAGCGGCTCGGCGCGGTCAACACGGTGGTGTTCGAGAGCGGGCGACGAATCGGGCACAACACCGACTGGTCGGGCTTCGCCCGCAACTTCGATCTCGGGTTCGGCGTCGAGAGCCCCCGCCCGGTGTCGCGATCATCGGTCGTCCAGGTCGGTGCCGGCGGGGCCGGCGCGGCGGTGGCCTACGCGATGCTCACCCGCGGCGTCGAGAACTTCCACATCGTCGACGTGGATCCGATACGGGCAGAGGCGCTCGCAGCGTCATTGCGCCCACTGTTCCCCGCGACCGCACTGACCGCGGGCGGCTCCGGCGACGCGGACCAGCGGATCGCCACGGCCGACGGCCTGGTGCACGCGACACCCATCGGGATGTCGGCGCACCCCGGGATGGCGGTCTCCCCCTCGGCGCTGCGGCCCGGGCTCTGGGTGGCCGAGGTGGTCTATCGGCCGGTCGTGACCGAGCTGGTCGCCACCGCCCGCGCAATCGGGGCGCGCACCCTGACCGGCGACGGCATGGCCGTCCACCAGGCGGTCGACGCGCTTCGACTGTTCACCGGCATCGAGCCCGACGCGCAGCGCATGACCCGGCACATCGGTGCACTGATCGCCGCCGAGGACCAAGCGGCCCTGCGGACCGCGTGAAGCGCGCCGGGCCTGCCGATGAACTAACGATAGAGTTCACAGGGTGACCACCGAGATCATCCGCCGACGCGACGCCGACAAGACCAAGGCGAACATCGTCGCCGTGGCCACCAAGGAGTTCGCCAACAAGGGCTACGCGGGCGCTCGGGTCGACGAGATCGCCGCGAAGACCCACACCACCAAGCGGATGATCTATTACTACTACGGCGACAAGGACGGGCTCTATCAAGCTGTCCTGGAGGCGTCGTACGGAAAGATCCGACGCCTCGAGCAACGGGTCACCCACATCGAGGACGACCCGGTGACGGCGATCCGCCAACTGGCCGAGATCACCTTCGACCACCACGACCGCAACCCGGACTTCATCCGTATCGTCGCCGGCGAGAACATCCTCAAGGGCGCGCACATCAAGAACTCTGCGGCCGTCCAGGAACTGGGCAGCCCGGCCGTCGACATCCTCGGACGCATCCTCGAGGTGGGCCGGGACCGAGGACTGTTCCGCACCGACGTCGACGCGCTCGACGTGCATCAGGCGATCAGCAGCTTCTGCTTCTTCCGGGTCGCCAATCGCTACACCTTCAAGACGCTGTTCGGCCGCGACCTGACCGCCCCGGAGCAACGCACCGGTCAGCGAAAGATGCTGGGCGACATGATCGTCGCCTACCTGACCGACATCGGCACCGCCGCCGACACCGATCACGATCACGATCACACAGACCACGATCACACAGACTGAGCCCGGCGGGAGCCCCAAACCCCGCCGACAGAAACCACTTTCGCGCCGACAGAACCCGAAATCTTGCCGACAGCATCGCCATGCGCGAACTCCGCCGTCTTCCCGCCGCCGGTGCGTGTAGATCCGAGGACCGACCCGTTCGGCGAGGGCGGACCGTAGAGAACAGTCGACATCGGGCGGCTCGTCGTCCATGCGCGAGCCGTCGATGACTCCAATCAGCACTGATCGATTGCCCGATCGTTGTAGGCTCTGACCCACAGCGTGCAAGTATTGCCCCTGGGAGTCCTGATGGAATGGCTGCGCAATGTCCGCGTACTACCGATCGTCGCCATTCTGGCGGCGTCAACTGCTGCGACACTGGGGAGTCCGGGTCAGTCGTCGGCGGCCGAGATCGTTCAACCGTCGACCGTCAGCCTCGAGCCCCGGTCGACCGTCGGATTCGAGCCCCGGCCGGTCGCCGGGCCGCCGCCGGGAGCCATCATCTTGGGGATGGCAAAGAACCAGTGGGAGTACTGCGTGCTGCTCTGCCCACCGATGATCGAGTTCGCGATCACTGTGCCGACTGCGGCGTTGCGCGCTCCCGATGTGTACGCCACAGCCCTGGCGGAGACCGGATCCGACAGCCGGGCAAAGGGTATCGCGTTGGCAACGGTGACCGGTCCGGCGAGCAGCGGGATCACCGACATGTTCGGCCACGATATCGCGATGGTGGTACCGAAGGTGAAGAACGTCATGGGAGTGGCAGCCGTCGAGATGATCAATGTTCTCGACACTGCCCGTTCGGGTGGCACACCTGATCAAGTCGGTGCGGCCTACGATGCGGGGCGCACCCGGATTCTCGACGCCGTCCAAACGCCGATGATGATGAACCCGCCGGACCTCAGACATCCGGAGACCAAGGCGCAGGCCGCCGCCGTCAACGCCGTCGACATCGGATGGACTGTGGGCTATGTGGTGCCGGAACTGATGCTGATCGGCGGTGCCGCCTCGGCCGACAAGGCTGCGAACACCCTGGCCGCGACGGGCGACCCCGACCAGGCACGGGCCGCGGGGACTGCAAGCCTCAATCAGGTCCTCAACAAGGTGGGTGACGTCATCACCGGGGCGATCCAGAATCGCCGGGTACCGGAGACGCCCACCGGCGCGCCACCCGCGAGCGATGCCGGCGCGCGGTGAGATCGATGTGCTTGCCCTCACCGGCCACGAGCTGATCGCGTTCAGCCGCCGCAGCACCCTCCGGAAGACCGCACGTCCCTGGTGATCTCGTTGCGGGCCGCGAGTTCGTCGTCGGCGGGATAGTCGACGCCGGTCAGGCACAGGCCGCGGGCCTCGGCGACGGGGATGCGGCTGTTGCGGGTGGTCTCGGTCAGCAATCCGACGCACCACTGCCCATCTCGCCGGCCATCCCCGACACTCGCAACGGCGCCGACGAGCGAGCGGACCATCGACCAGCAGAACGCGTCGGCGCTGACCCGGCCGATCAGCACTCCGCCCGGCCCTTCCGTCCAGTCGAAGTGCTGCAGATCGCGGATCGTGGTCGCGCCTTCGCGTCGCCGGCAGAAGGCGGCGAAGTCGTTGAGACCCACCAGCGACCGCGACGCTGCGTTCATCGCCTCGATGTCGAGCGGGCGGCGCCAGGTGGCGGTGGTGCGAGCCTCGACGGGCTCGGCACCGAACGGCGCGTCGGTGAGGCGGTAGCGATAGTGCCGGCGCAGGGCCGAGAATCGGGCGTCGAAGTCACCACTGACCCGGGTTATCTGCCGGACACGAACGTCGTCGGGCAGCATCTTCGCGAGCCGGCCGACCAGCCGAGAAGGATCACCCGCGATGGACCTGGCGGCCAGCGCCGATTCCGGGACGTCGGTGTGTGCGACCTGCCCCGTGGCGTGGACACCGGCGTCGGTGCGCCCGGCGACGGTGAGCCGGACCGGCACCCGCACGATGGTGCTGAGCGTGTCCTGCAGCACCCCGCAGACCGTGCGCTGCCCCACCTGGGTTGCCCAGCCCGCGAAGTCGGTGCCGTCATAGGAGACGTCCAACCGCAGACGACAGAACCCGCCGTCACCTGATGTGGTGACGGCGGGTTCTGGCAACTGATCTGCGCTCAGACGACGACTACTTCTTGTCGCCGTCGACGTCTGCGTCGGCAGCTTCGGCGTCGGCAGCGGTGGCGGCGGAGGACTCGTCGTCGACGGCCTCGGCAACGGCCTCGGCGTTCTCGACCTGAGCCTCGGTGGCCTCGGCCTCAACGGCCTCGACCACGTTGTCGGCCTCGGCAGCGTCCGACTCGGCGACGACCTCTTCGGTGGCGTCGAGCTTGTCCTCGGCGGCCTTCTTGGAGGCGGCGACACGGGTCGCGCGGCTGGCCTCGCTCGATGCGGTCGTCTCACGCACCAGCTCGATCACGGCCATCGGGGCGTTGTCACCCTTGCGCGGCAGCGTCTTGATGATGCGGGTGTAGCCGCCGTTGCGCTCGGCGAAGAACGGACCGATCTCGTCGAACAGCGTGTGCACGATGTCCTTGTCACGGATGTCCTTCATCACCTGGCGACGGTTGGCCAGCGAACCGGCCTTCGCGTGGGTGATCAGCTTCTCGGCGTACGGACGCAGCCGTTTCGCCTTCGCTTCGGTGGTGGTGATACGGCCGTGCTCGAACAGCGACGTGGCGAGGTTCGCCAACATTGCCTTCTGATGGCTGGCCGACCCGCCGAGGCGGGCACCCTTGGTGGGCTTGGGCATTGTCTTCTCCTAGAAGAAACTCACGATCTCACGACCGGAAGTCAGGGTTTTGGCGACAGCCTTACAGCTGTTCGGTTTCAGCGAAATCCTCACCGGAATCGGCGTCGAAGGACGCGTCATCCGACCACGTACCGGTTGCCGGGTCGTATCCGGCGACCTGCGACGGGTCGAAGCTGGCCGGGCTGTCCTTGAGCGACAGACCCAGCGCGTGCAGCTTGACCTTGACCTCGTCGATCGACTTCTGCCCGAAGTTGCGGATGTCGAGCAGATCCGACTCGGTCCGTGCCACCAGCTCGCCGACGGTGTGCACACCCTCGCGCTTGAGGCAGTTGTAGGACCGGACGGTCAGCTCGAGATCCTCGATCGGCAGGCTGAACGACGCGATGTGGTCGGCCTCGGCCGGCGACGGCCCGATCTCGATGCCCTCGGCCTCGACGTTGAGCTCCCGAGCGAGCCCGAACAGCTCGACCAGGGTCTTGCCCGCCGAAGCAAGCGCGTCCCGAGCGGTGATCGAGTTCTTGGTCTCCACGTCGAGCACGAGCCGATCGAAGTCGGTGCGCTGCTCGACACGGGTGGCCTCGACCTTGTAGGTCACCTTGAGCACCGGCGAGTAGATCGAGTCGACCGGAATGCGGCCGATCTCGGCTCCCGACGCCTTGTTCTGCACGGCCGGCACATAGCCGCGGCCCCGCTCGACGACGAGCTCGATCTCGAGCTTGCCCTTGTCGTTCAGGGTGGCGATGTGCAGGTCAGGGTTGTGCACGGTGACGCCGGCCGGCGGGACGATGTCGGCGCCGGTGACGGTGCCCGGACCCTGCTTGCGCACGTACATGGTGACCGGCTCGTCCTCTTCGGAGCTGACCACGAGGCCCTTGAGGTTCAGGATGATGTCGGTGACGTCTTCCTTCACTCCGGGGACGGTGGTGAACTCGTGCAGGACACCGTCGATCCGGATGCTGGTGATCGCGGCGCCCGGGATCGAGCTGAGCAGGGTACGACGCAGCGAGTTACCAAGGGTGTAACCGAATCCCGGCTCGAGCGGTTCGATGACGAACTTCGACCGGTTCTCGGCGATGATCTCCTCGGTGAGGGCGGGTCGCTGTGAGATGAGCATTTCTGTGTTTTCTCCTTTGGCCTACCGCTATTTGAAGGCCTCGAGGGTGAAACCGAACAGCCTTGTGGCTGTTGGCTGGACTGCTCGAGAACTACTTGGAGTAGAACTCGACGATGAGCTGTTCCGTGAGCGGCACGTCGATCTGGGCGCGCTCGGGCACCTGGTGCACGAGGATGCGCAGGGTCGACGGAACCACCTGCAGCCAGCCCGGAACCGGACGGTCGCCCTGGATCTCCTTGGCGATCTGGAACGGGACGGTCTGCAGCGACTTCGGACGGACGTCGATGATGTCGTACTGGCTCACGCGGTAGCTGGGCACGTCCACGTTCACACCGTTGACGGTGAAGTGGCCGTGGCTGACCATCTGACGGGCCTGACGACGGGTCCGGGCCAGGCCGGCGCGGTACACGACGTTGTCGAGACGGGTCTCGAGGATCTTCAGCAGCTCGTCGCCGGTCTTGCCGTTACGACGGTTGGCCTCTTCGTAGTAGCGACGGAACTGCTTCTCCATCACTCCGTAGGTGAAGCGGGCCTTCTGCTTCTCCTGCAGCTGCTGCAGGTATTCGCTCTCCTTGATCCGCGAACGGCCGTGCTGGCCGGGCGGGTAGGGGCGACGCTCGAACGCCTGGTCGCCGCCGATGAGATCGACGCGCAGACGACGGGACTTCTTTGTTGCGGGGCCGGTATAACGAGCCATGGTTTTCTAGTCCTCCCTTTCCCGCTAGACCCGACGCCGCTTGGGCGGACGGCAACCGTTGTGCGGCTGCGGGGTGACATCGGAAATCGTGCCGACCTCGAGACCGGCGGCCTGCAGCGACCGGATGGCGGTCTCACGACCCGAACCCGGTCCCTTGACGAACACGTCGACCTTCTTGACGCCGTGCTCCTGGGCCTTGCGTGCAGCGTTCTCGGCCGCGAGCTGAGCCGCGAACGGAGTGCTCTTACGCGAGCCCTTGAAGCCGACGTGACCCGACGACGCCCAGCTGATGACGTTGCCGTTGGGGTCGCTGATCGACACGATGGTGTTGTTGAACGTCGACTTGATGTGTGCGTTGCCGTGCGGGACGTTCTTCTTATCGCGACGGCGGGTGCCCTTCTTGGGGCCTGCGCTACGTGACTTGGGTGGCATTACTTCTTCTTCCCGGCGATGGTCTTCTTCGGGCCCTTGCGAGTGCGGGCATTGGTCTTGGTGCGCTGTCCACGGACGGGCAGGCCACGACGGTGGCGCAGACCCTGGTAGCAGCCGATCTCGATCTTGCGACGGATGTCGGCCTGCACCTCGCGACGCAGGTCACCTTCGACCTTCACCGAGTTCTCGATGTACTCACGCAGCTTCGCAACGTCTGCGTCGGTGAGATCCTTCGCGCGGAGGTCGGCGGAGAGGCCGGTCCCCTCGAGGATCTCCTTGGAGGTGGTACGACCAACTCCATAGATGTAGGTCAGTGCGATCTCCAGCCGCTTCTCGCGGGGGAGATCCACACCAGCAACACGTGCCATGTGGCGGTTTCCTTTTCTTCTCAGAGGTCTGCTCCCAGTCCGTCCCGAAACTCTTGTCGGGCTCCGGCCTCTGAACCGGAGGTAGGCGACGACCCGTATGTCGGCGCTGGTGCTGGGAGGGCTTCCCACTGTGTTGGCTACAAAATGTTGGCTACAAAATGTTCAGCTCTGTTTTCGTATTCAGTTGTTCTGTATCCATCGCCCGTTCGCTCTCGCTCCCGGCGCGACGCTCAAGCGACCACGAGGGTTGCCAGTGATCAGCCCTGACGCTGCTTGTGACGCAGGTTCTCGCAGATCACCATGACCCGGCCGTTACGGCGGATCACCTTGCACTTCTCGCAGATCGGCTTGACGCTCGGCTGAACCTTCACGTCCGCTTCTCCTTGACTGGTCCAGGCACGACAAAGCCGCACCCGATCTGTCCTCGCCCCTGTTGGGGGAAGTCTTACTTGTACCGATAAACGATGCGCCCACGACCGAGGTCGTACGGCGACAGTTCCACGACGACCCGGTCCTCGGGCAGGATGCGGATGTAGTGCTGCCGCATCTTGCCGCTGATGTGGGCGAGAACCTTGTGACCGTTCTCCAGCTCAATGCGAAACATCGCATTGGGCAGGGGTTCGATGACTCGTCCCTCGACCTCGATGGCCCCGTCTTTTTTCGCCATGTCCTCCGCGATCCTGGCTTCTGGTCCACCGAGACCGCGAAGCGATCCCACGACGTGAAGCCGGGTTGAATCCGTGTTTATCCGTTAGTGTGATGGCACTCCGATCATCACTGACCGGACCCACCGGTGGTGACCCATGCCGGACCCGCTGTTCCGCGGCCGGAAAGCCGAGGACACGCAGAGACCGGCGCGCGACGCACACCGACGTTCTATGTTACGCGAACTGCCAGTTCAGACCAAACCGCCAGGATCTCGCGCGCAGCACCCCACGTGTCACGAGCCGATCGACGCATTCGGGTCGAGTCGGACGCGGTGATCGAACATCCAGGACTGTGATCGCTCGGTAACGACATAGCGGAAGATCAGCCGCATGATCGCGTCGTTGAGCACCCTCCGCAGGCCGCCGGGCGTCTTGGTGCTGCTGGCCCGTGCCCCGACGGCGACGATCTTCTCGACGCGTGCCCGCCGTGCCGCCTCGAACGTCGCGAACCCGTCGTCGACGCGATCAGCCCCTGCCAGGCAGGACGCCAGCACCACGGCGTCCTCGAGTGCCATCGACGCCCCCTGCCCCGAGCTCGGCGCCGGCGCGTGGATCGCGTCCCCGACCAGTCCGATCCGACCGCGGTGCCAGACGGGCACGGTCGGCAGGTCATAGGTGTTGTCGCCGGCGAGCTCGAGTTCACCGGCGACGATGAGGTCGGCGAAACCTCCGTCGTCGCCGGAGGCCAGCTCGACGAGCAGGGCGCGCCACTGCGCCTCTGACGTCCGCGCTCGCTCGGACGGCGAGATCGGCTCCCGGGGCACGTTGGCGAACCACACCACGTCGCCTGCGGGTGTCGGCAGTGCACCGAAGAAGGCGCGGCGCCCGAAGACAAACGTCCAGGACTCGGCACGCAGCGCCGCCGCCATCGACGTGCCGCGGGTGATCCCGCCGAAGTTGGTGAGCCCGACGTAGCGCCCTCGCGGAGTTGCCGGGTCGATGGCGCCACGGACCACCGAATGGATCCCGTCGGCGCCGATCAGCAGATCTCCGGTGCACCTCTCGCCGTCGGCGAGGGTGACCACGACCCCGCCGGTGGCCTGTTCCACGGCAACGGCACGGGCCCCGTGCCGCACCTCGATCCCGCGTGCCGCGGCTTCGCCGACCAGCGCGGCCGCGAGTTCGGACCGTTGGAAGGACAAGGCCGGCGTGCCGTCCGGCAGGGGCGAGCCGAGCGAGAGCATCCCGAGTTCATTACCCGTCGCACCCATCATCAGGTTGTGACGCGTCGGCACGCCGAGAGCACGCACCGGGTCGAGCGCGCCCAGCGCATCGAGCGCCGCCAGCCCGTTCGGTGAGATGGTGAACCAGGATCCCACCGGCCGCGCCGACGCGGACCGGGACTCCACCACGACCGCATCGACGCCGACGGCCCGCAACGCCATCGCCGTCGCCGGCCCGGCGATTCCGCCGCCCACGATCACCGCGCGCATGTCATCATCCCTTCGTACGAAACTTGTATGATTCGAAAATCGAATCTTTCACTTATCGAAAGGAAAGCACGATGGCGACGCCCCGTCAAGAGGCGATGGATGCCGTCGGCCGTGCACTGCAGCGTTATCAGCGCACCGTGCAGTCATTCGACGACGCGGTAGGGCGACGCCTCGGGGTCGGGCCCGCGGATCTGCGCTGCCTCGACTGGCTGAGTGAAGGGCCGCGATCGGCCGGTGAGCTGTCCGTCGCGACCGGTCTGCGACCCGCCGCGACGACCGCACTCATCGACCGGCTGACCGACAAGGGATTCGTGCGCCGATCGCCCTCGCCCACCGATCGGCGGCGGGTCCTCGTGGAGCTGACAACTGCAGGACAGCAACAGATCTGGGATCTCTACGGCCCGATGGTCGCCGATGGCCAACACCTCTTCGACGACCACTCGACCGCACAACTGGACGCGCTGGCCCGTCTGCTCGGCGAGATGACCGACCTCACCGAGCGCCATCGTGCTCGCGTCGAGGGCGCCGAATGATCACCACGGTCGCGAAACAACCTGCGCCGCATGCCGTCAACCCCGTAGATTGACCCGCGTGGGCGGACCACTCGTCGGGACCCGCACCCGCCTCTTCGATGGTCCCGGCAACTCATAGAGGAGGCCGATGGCAACCATCGACGACTACCTGACCGGACTCGCCGACGACGATCGGCAAGCGATCGAGCGGATCTATGCGATAGCGCGCGAACTCGTGCCGGACGCCGAGCAGGGAAAGGGATACGGGATGCCGGCCCTCACCTACCAGGGCAAACCGTTGCTCTCGGTGATGCGGACCAAAAAGCACATCGGCATCTATCCGTTCAGCGCGGACGCGGTCGCGGCCGCGGCGCCGATGCTCGACGGCTTCGACGTCGAGAAGGGAACGATCCGATTCCAGCCGCAGACTCCCCCGCCGGCGGAAGCGATTCGAGCGCTGGTGTCCATTCGCCGCAGCCAGATCGGGTAGGTGCCGGAGCCATCTCCATGCACCGCCGACCCCGCGACCCGGCACGAGCGAAATCCGGGACGACGTCCACCGACCTGGCACACTGTGCCCATGTCCGCGTTCTTGATCCGTTCCGCATTCACCGGGTTCGCCCTGTGGATCGCGACTTTGATCGTTCCGGGGCTCGATTTCGTCGGGGGGTCGACGGGCTGGCAGCAGTTCGGCATCGTCGTGGTGGTCGCCCTGATCTTCGGTGTGGTCAACGCCTTCATCAAACCCGTCGTCCAGATCCTCTCGATACCCCTGTACATCCTGACCCTGGGTCTCATCCACGTCGTGATCAATGCCTTCATGCTGGAGATCACGGCCTGGATAACCCGGAACACCACACACTGGGGCCTGGAGGTCGACAGCTTCTTCTGGTCGGCCATCTTCGGCGCCATCGTGATCTCCATCGTCGGCTGGATGGTCGGTCTACTGCTCAAGGAGCCGGTGTGAGTACCCCGCGACGACCGGCGCGTCTGTTCGCGCTCCTCGCCGCCCTGTCCATCGGCGCACTGTCGCTGGCGGCGTGTGGCGACGACGGTGGCGGCGACAAGCCCCGAACGGTGACCGTCGTCGGCAATGGAAAGGTCACCGGGACACCGGACACCCTGCACGCCGATATCGGGGTGCAGGCAACCGCCGACGATGTGTCCGGGGCCCTGAACGAGACCAGCACGAAGGTCACACAGGTGACCGACGCCGTCGTCGGTGCCGGGGTCGACCGCAAGGACATCCAGACCCAGCAGGTCAACCTCAGCCCGCAGTATTCGTCGCCGGCGCCGGGCGGGACCAGCCAGATCTCCGGGTATCAGGCCACCAACACCATCCGGGTCACCATCCGTGACATCGGCAAGGCCTCCGACGTCCTGGCGGCGGCGGCGACCGCCGGCGGAGACAACACCCGGATCAGCAACGTCGGCTTCAGCATCGACGACGACTCCGAGTTGATGAAGCAGGCCCGGGAGGCCGCCTTCAACGACGCACGTTCCCGCGCGGAGCAATACGCGTCGTTGGCCGGGGATTCGCTCGGCAAGGTGCAGACGATCACCGAGCAGACCAGTGGACAGGACCAACCCGTGCCGCTGCAACGCGATTCCGTCGCGTCCGCGGCTCCGGTGCCGGTGGAACCCGGCCAGCAGACGCTCAGCTTCTCGGTGACCGTCACGTATGCGCTGAGCTGAGCTCCGCGGCGATACCGTCCGCCCACTGCCGGATGGCGTCCCAGTCGCGGGTGTCGCGGAACGCCTCCGGTGTGTTGCGGGCCATCGACTTCTCGATGAACCCGTGCGGATCGTCCGGAACGCGACCGGCGAAGACCTTGTGGCCCCTCACCCCGGCCGATTCCGCGAGCTCGAGGACCTTATGCGGTTCGAGCCATTTCGAGTCCTCGTCGAGTTGCTCTTCGGCATGCTCGCCGGTCGGCCCGGAACTGAAGATCCAGAACGGCATCGTCGCGAGCTCGTCGTGGTGCTTTTTCAGGAAATCTCGCGCATGTCTGCGCCAACGTCCCGTGTACACGGCGCTGCCCAGGACCACGGCCTGATAGCCGTCGCACCCGGTCTCACCGGCCTCGAGACAGTCGACGTCGAGACCACGGTCACGCAGTTCGGCGGCGATCGCCTCGGCGATCTCGGCAGTCGAATGATGCTTGCTGGCGTATGCGACGAGAACTTTCGACATGATGTCATCGTCACTCGCCGCCTCACGTCGGACCAGGGCCCAACGTCACATCGTTCGGGGCCAGGTGTTGTCCCGCGTGATCAGACCGTCGAGCCGGCCCCGAGAATCGCCGCGACTTCGACTGCAGGCGCCGCTGAGCCGAGCACCTGGATGGCGACGTGGTCGGCGCCCGCGGCCAGATGTTCGTCCACGCGGGCGCGCACCAGTGCGGCATCGCCGTGCGCCACCAGCGCGTCGATCAGGTCGTCGCTGCCGCCGTCGGCGATGTCGGCGTCGGTCCAGCCGAGCCGTTTCAGATTGGACGTGTAGTTGCGCAGATGCAGGTACGGCTGGTCGACGGGTGGACGACCGACGGCACGCGCGGCGGCCGGATCGGTGTCGACAACGACCTTGTGTTCGGGCGCGAGCAGCACACCCGCCCCCAGCTCATCCCGGGCGACCTCCGTGTGCGCCGGGGGCGTCAGATACGGGTGCGCACCGAGGGCACGATCTGCCGACATCCGCAGCATCCGGGGTCCGAGCGCGGCGAGCAGGCGGCGCTCGACCGGTACCCCCTTCTCGTCGAGCACATCGAGATACTCGCTGACCGCGTCGTACGGCTTGCGGTACTCGGCGATCGCCTCGGGATGTCCGGCACCGATCCCGAGGTAGAACCGACCGGGGAAATCCGATTCCACCTCGAAGAACTCGTCCGCCATGGCGGCGGCGTCGGTGTTCCAGATGTTGACGATTCCGGTCGCCACCGTGACGGTCTCCGTCGCGTCCAGGATCGCGCGGACCGGCGTCAGGTTCTTCGGCGAACCACCGAGCCAGATCGCGCCCAGACCCAACTCTTCGAAACGACGTGCCTCGTCGGGGGTGAACCGGTCCCACCGACCCCAGACGCCGTGGCTACCGAAGCGTGCGATGTGTGTTGACCTGTCGATGTCGTCGCTCGTCATATGCGGCACAACTCATCGCGGGCGCCGAAGATTCCACCGACATGGCACGCTATGGCCCATGCGTGCAGTGATCCAACGCGTCAGCCAGGCATCGGTCGTGGTCGACGGCGATACGGTCGGCGAACTCGACCTCGCCGACGGACGTCAAGGGCTGGTCGCGCTCATCGGTGTGACGCACGTCGACACCGTCGAGCAGGCCGCGAAGCTGGCCGACAAGATCTGGCGCCTGAGAATTCTGGACGGCGAGGACGGCCGCGAGAGTTCGGCATCCGATGTCGGCGCACCGATACTCGTCATCAGCCAGTTCACCCTCTACGCGAACACCGCGAAGGGACGGCGACCCTCGTGGAACGGTGCCGCCCCGGGTCCGGTGGCCGAACCACTCGTCGACGCGGTCGCCGACGCGCTGCGCGACGCCGGCGCGACGGTGGCCACCGGCCGATTCGGCGCGCACATGGAGGTCGCGCTCATCAACGACGGACCGGTCACGCTCATCCTCGACGTCTGATCACGCATCGTCGGATCGGTAGTCTCGACACCGTGGGACGTATCACCGCCCGACGACGGGTGACCAGGATTCGACGTGACGCACCGGCCTCGGTGCGCGCCGACGTCCTGGCCGTCGAGGAGCCGCTGGAGATCCGGGTGAACGGCACCCGGCTCTCGGTCACCATGCGCACACCGGGCAGCGACGTCGAACTCGCGATCGGGTTCCTGGTCTCCGAAGGTGTGATCACCAGCGGAGCCGACATCGAACTGGCCCGATACTGCGCGGGGGCCACCGACGAAGGCGTCAACACCTACAACGTGCTCGACGTCGTGCTCTCCCCCGGTGTCGCCCCACCGGCCCCCGAGCTGAGCCGCAACTTCACCACCAGCAGTGCGTGCGGCGTGTGCGGTAAGGACAGCATCGAGTCCGTGACCACCCGGTCGCACTTCGATCCAGCCGCCGACCCGATCGTCGTCGACGCCGGGATGCTGCTGGATCTCCCGGCCCGCCTGCGTGCCGGACAGGCGGTCTTCGACAAGACCGGCGGTCTGCATGCCGCCGCGCTCGTCGACGGCCATACCGGCGACATCCTGGTGCTCCGTGAAGACGTCGGGCGCCACAACGCCGTCGACAAGGTGATCGGGTGGGCGACGGCAGAGCATCGACTTCCCTTGCGCGGTCACATCCTTCAGGTGTCCGGACGTGCCAGCTTCGAACTCGTCCAGAAGTCGGCGATGGCAGGTATCCCGGTGCTGTCGGCGGTGTCGGCACCGTCGTCACTGGCCGCCGAGCTCGCCGACGAGCGCGGCATCACGCTGGCCGGCTTCGTGCGAGGCGACTCGATGGTCCTCTACACGCGACCCGACCGGGTCGATACCGACACCGAGCACGCCTCTGCCGCATTAGGCTGAGCGGGTGCAGACACGGATCACCGGCACCACGATGCCGGTCCTGGAACTGACCCTCGACCCCGGCGAACACATCATCGCCGAGGGCGGTGACGTGGCCTGGTTGACACCTGGTTTCGACATGGAGACATCGACCGCGTTCGGGTCGGGCGGCAAGGGCGGATTCATGAGCGGCCTCAAGCGCATGCTCGGCGGCGGCCAACTCTTCCTCACCAAGTACACCGCACCGTCGCGTGGTGGATTCGTCGCCTTCGCGGCCAGCATGCCCGGCCAGATCCGGCAGTTGCAGATCGACGCGGCCGACGAATTCATGGTGCAGTCGGGCTCGTTCATGGCGAGCACCAACGACGTCGAAGTATCCGTGGGCATACAGAAGAAGCTGGGCGTCGGCGTGTTCGGTGGCGCAGGGGTGGTGTTCCAGAAGCTGTCGGGGTCGGGCGCCGCCTGGGTGCAACTGTCCGGCGAACTCGTCGAATACGATCTGGCAGCGGGCCAGTCGATGCTGGTTCACCCTGGTCATCTGGCCCTGTTCCGAGGCGAGATGACCCTGGACTTCGCCAAGATCAAAGGCGTCAAGAACAAATTCTTCGGCGACTCGCTGTTCCTCGCCGAAATCCATGGCCCCGGCCACATCTGGTTGCAGTCGATGACCCCGGACAAGCTGGCGGCAGCCCTGGAACCGTATCTGCCCAAGGACAACTCGCCGTCGGTGTCGACCGGGAACAACTGACGGTCACACTCTCGACGGGTTCACCCGTCGCCCGAGGTCGCCAGCCGGACCAGCTGTCCCGGTGTCGCATCCGGCAGGTAGGCCCGGCTGATGGCCAGGCCGATGCGCGGCAGGTCGGCCTCGTCGCGGTAGGCGAGATACACCGGTTCGTAGCGCGGATTGAACTTCTTCTTGAACACGTGCAGCGAGCGGAATCCGTAGAACGGCTCCATCGCCGCCCCGAGACTGTCGAGCACACGGTCCATCCGTTCCGGTTCCGGCTCGTCGTCGCTGTGTGCAAGCGGCGCTCCCGACAGCGAGAGGAACTGTGCCCCCTCCTGTTTGAATGCCACCGCCGATGATGCGATCAGGTATTCGATGACCGGGCCGAAACCATCGGTCCGACGACGCATGATGTCCAGGGTCCATCCCCGAGCCTCTCCGCCCGGAGCGAAGACGGGCAGCCACGACAGCACGCCGTGCACGCTGCCATCCTCGTCGAGGGCCAGCGCCACCCGGACCTCGGGATCCATCGCCTCCTCGACACTGCCCAGGGTGAACCCCATCTCGGGCAACCCCTTGTCGCCCACCCACTCCTCGGAGATCGCCCGTACCTGGGCCTTGATCGAGAAGGATTCTTCGGCCAGTCGGGTCAACCGAAACGAGATCGCCTGCTTCTTTGCCTTGTTCAGCGCTGACCGCACGTGCTGCCACTTCTTGCCGGTGAACTCCAGCCCGGGCAGGTCCACGATGGTGTCCTCGGCGATCTGCACACTGCGCCAGCCCAATTCCTCTGCCGTGCGGGCCGTGTCGGTTCCGACGGAGAACCAGCACGGTGTCTTCCCACTGTGCTCGGCCAGATCGATGAACCCCTGCACCGTGGGCCCGAGGTCTTCCTCGTCGCACACCGGATCGGCCAGAGCGAGCAGGGTTCCCACATGATTCTGATAGGCGACGACCCCGGACCCGTTGTCGGAGAACAGATACTCGTTGCCCGGCCAGGTGATCATCCAGGACATGGTGCCGCCGCCGTGCACACGCAGCAATTCCTTGACCGCGTCCACGGGGTCATTGCCGCCGGTGGGCCCCACATGGCGAACCCGCCAGGGCACCCGGAACGCGAAGCGGCCGGGGATCAGGATCGCCAGGACCACGGCCCACAACAGCGATGTGCCCACGGTGACGGTTCCCTGTGACCCGAAGTCTCTGGTGATCGCGACGAGCACCAGCACGATGACCGTCGCCACCACGTTGAGCGAACCGATGATCACGGCGACCCACCAGGCCCAGCGGCGCCCCCGCCGCAACTGGTCGGCGATCAGCACGTTGATGGCGACGCCGATCAGCATGGACCACAACGAATCGTCGTCGGTCGCGTCGGTCGGGCCCAGCGGCCCGCTGGTCGGGAAGAACCACACGACGAGACTCGCGGCCGCGATGATGAGGATGCCGACGCACCCGAGCATCCGCACCTCGCGCCTCGTTCTGGGAAACAGTCCCTTCTCGCCGGTGCTGAGCCATCGCTCACCGACGAAGATCATCAGCACGACGGCGATGACATACTCCGCGGTCGCCAGCGTGCCCTCGAAGAGGAAAGTGATCGCGACCGCTGCGGCGAGCAACGCGCGCAGACGAAGTCGCCACGGCGAACGAAGGGTTGCGGTTGCCGCGGCGACCGCGCACACCACCATCGTCATCGCACCGACGGTCCGGGCATCGCCGAGTTCACGCGCCCACTGCCACGACAATCCACCCCGAGTGAGCAGCCAGAACAGCAACGCGCAGAGCAACTCGACGACGACGAGACCGCCGACGGCGACAGCGAGCACCCGGGCCGTACCCAACCGCCATTCCGCCCAGCCGATCCCGACGGCGATCGCGATCAGTGCGACCGCGTATGTGCCGGGACTGGTCTCCACGACCGCCGAGGTGAGCAGCGTCCACCATTTCTGGTCGGCCAGCGACGGAACACCGAACGCGACGTCGGCGTACCAACCCTTGTCGGGCGCCTGACCCCACAGCGCTCCTGTCGCGATTCCGAGCACGAGCACCGCCAGCCACAGCACGATGGTGAACGGGACCCGTCGGACCGTCGCCGTCACCGACGCCGCGAGATCTGATGCCGTTTCAGGCTCTGCAATGTCGGCCGTGTTCATCGCTCACCGTCCGATCCGCCGGGCCCGACGGGCTCGTGGCGCCACCGGGAATCGATCTCAAGTGGTCAGCGTAACAATCGGCGGGTCGATCGGGTGGCGAACCGAGTCAGGCCGCGGCCCAGCTCGGCAGCGGCTCAGCTCGGACGGGTGGTGAGAATCCTCGGTCCGTCGCCGGTGACCACGACGGTGTGCTCCCAGTGCGCCGAGCGAGACCCGTCGTCGGTGACCACGGTCCAGTCGTCGTCGAGCACGGATGTCTCCGTCGTCCCGAGCGTGAGCATGGGCTCGATCGCCAGGGTCGAACCCACCACGAGAACCGGACCACGATTGGGTTTGCCCTCGTTCGCGAGGAACGGTTCCATGTGCATCTCGCGGCCGATCCCGTGGCCGCCATAACCGGAGACGATGCCGAACTGCCGACCGAACTTCTGCTCCGCGGCGCGAGTGCCCATCTCGATCGCGTGCGAGATGTCGGTGAGGCGGGCGCCATCCACCATGGCGGCGATACCGGCCTCCATCGATATCCGGGTGGCCTCGGACAGTTCGGCGTCGGCGGTGGACAGTTCGCCGACCCCGAAGGTCCAGGCGGAGTCACCGTGCCAGCCGTCGAGGATCGCGCCGCAGTCGATCGATACGAGGTCACCGTCGGCCAGGACCACGTCCGCCGAAGGGATGCCATGCACCACAACGTCGTTCACCGAGCTGCAGATCGAACCGGGAAATCCGTGATAGCCCTTGAACGATGGGACGGCGCCGGCCTCCCGGATGACTGCCTCGGCCACCTGATCGAGGTCGAGCGTGGTCACGCCGGGCGCGGCGGCCGCGCGTACGGCGACCAGGGCGGCGCCCACGACAGATCCGGCCGCAGCCATGGCGTCGACCTCACCGGCCGTGCGGAACGGGACCGGCTTGGGTTTGCGAAATGCCATGGGTGCGACCGATATCTGTCGTCAGTGAATGTGAGTCAGGACACACCGGCGCCCAGCGCGCTGAGGACGCGCTGATGCACGTCCTGCACGTCGCCGACCGCGTCGATGGTCTTGACCTCGGTGCCGTAGTACTCGAGCAACGGGGCGGTTTCCTTGGTGTAGACCGCCATCCGGTTGCGGATGACCTCTTCGGTGTCATCGGCGCGCCCGCGGGCCATCATGCGATCGACCACGACGTCGGTGTCCACCTCGAACGACAGCACCGCGTCGAGGCTGGTGTCGAGCTTGGCGAGAATGTCGGCGAGCGCGTCGGCCTGCTCGGTCGAGCGGGGGAAGCCGTCGAGGATGAATCCCTTTGCGGCATCCGGCTCGGCGACGCGTGCGCGAACCATGTCGACGGTGATCTCCGAGGGGACCAGGTCACCGGCGTCGAGGTAGCGCTTGGCCTCGATGCCCACCGCGGTGCCCTGGGAGATGTTGGCACGGAACAGGTCTCCAGTGGAGATGTGCGGAATGCCCAGGGCCTCCGAGAGCAGTTCCGCCTGGGTACCCTTGCCGGCGCCGGGGGGGCCGAGAATGACGAGTCTCACTTGAGGAATCCTTCGTACTTGCGTTGCATCAATTGACTGTTGACTTGCTTCATCGTGTCCAGACCCACGCCGACCATGATCAACACGGCCGTGCCCCCAAATGGCAGGTTCTGCACACCACCGCTGTTACCGATCTCGAGGAACAGGTTTGGCAGTACCGCGATGATACCCAGGTAGATCGAGCCCGGCAGTGTGATGCGGCTCAGCACATAGCCGAGGTAGTCGGCGGTCGGGGATCCCGGACGGATGCCGGGGATGAACCCGCCGTACTTCTTCATGTCGTCGGCACGCTCTTCCGGATTGAACGTCACCGCCACATAGAAGTAGGTGAAGAAGATGATCATCAGGAAGTACACGAGGATGTAGACCCAGCTGCCGGGGTCGGTCAGGTACTGATTGATGTAGCGCTGCCAGGTCGACTGCGTGCCGTCCGATCCCTGCGTCAACTGCAGGATCAGCTGCGGCAGGTAGAGCAGTGATGAGGCGAAGATCACCGGGATGACGCCGGCCTGGTTGACCTTCAGCGGCAGATATGTCGACGATCCGCCGTACATCTTGCGGCCCACCATGCGCTTGGCGTACTGGACCGGGATACGGCGCTGGCCCTGCTCGATGAAGACGACGCCCGCCACGATCAACAGGGCGGCGAGGCAGACGAGGCCGAAGACCAGACCGCCGCGGGTGTCGAGGATGTTCTTGCCCTCGGCCGGGATGCGGGCAGCGATACCGGCGAAGATCAGCAGCGACATACCGTTGCCGACGCCCCGCTCGGTGATCAGCTCACCGAACCACATGACCACACAGGCACCGGCGGTCATCACGAGCACGATGATCCCGAGACCGAAGATGGACTGGTCGTTGATGATCTGATCGGCCTGCGAGCAGTCCTGCAGCAGCTGGCCGCGATCGGCCAGCGCGACGATGCCGGTCGACTGCAGCAACGCCAGGGCGACGGTCAGATAGCGCGTGTACTGCGTCATCTTCGCCTGGCCGGACTGGCCTTCCTTGCGCAACTGTTCGAAGCGCGGGATCACCACGGTGAGCAGCTGCACGATGATGCTGGCGGTGATGTAGGGCATGATGCCGATCGCGAAGACCGACAGCTGCAGCAAGGCGCCGCCGGAGAACATGCTGATCAGCGAGTAGATGTTGGCCGCGCTACCGTGCGACACCTCGTCGATACACGCGTGTACGGCCTTGTAGTCGACGCCGGGGGACGGAATGGTCGCACCCAGTCGATACAGCACGATGATGCCGACGACGAAGAGGATCTTCTTCCTCAGATCGGGCGTCCGGAAGGCCGCGACGAGGGGGGAAAACACTAACTCCTCCTAGGAACGACCACGCGGATGGACTCGGACGTCCCCCACGTGCTCGGCAATCGACGTTGATCGAAGCGTCAAGACAACGCTTGAACTCTAACAGTCACGCCATCGGGCCTCGTCAGCGCGACGAGCTGATGTCCGGCTTGTCCTGTCCGGTGGCCGATGACAGACACCGATACCGCCGACGGGCCGGCAGCGTGAACGCAGCTGCCGGCCCGCGGCGGTACGGGCGAATCGATCAGAGTTCGGTCGCGCTGCCACCGGCAGCCGCGATCTTCTCCTTGGCCGAAGCCGTGAACTTGTCGGCGGTGACGTCGACCTTGACGCCGAGTTCGCCGTCGCCGAGCACCTTGACGAGCTGGTTCTTGCGAACCGCACCGGCTGCGACGAGCTCGTCGACGCCGATGGTGCCGCCCTGCGGGAACAGCTTGGCGATGTCGCCGACGTTGACGACCTGGTACTCGACCCGGTTGCGGTTGGTGAAGCCCTTCAGCTTCGGCAGCCGCATGTGGATCGGCATCTGGCCACCCTCGAAGGCGGCGGGCACGTTCTTGCGCGCCTTGGTGCCCTTGGTGCCGCGGCCGGCGGTCTTACCCTTGGAGCCCTCACCGCGACCCACGCGGGTCTTGTCGGTCTTCGCGCCCGGGGCGGGGCGAAGGTGATGGAGCTTGATGGTCATTACTTAACCTCTTCGACTGTCACGAGGTGCCGAACCACGTTGATGAGGCCGCGGTTGATCGGAGTGTCCTCGCGGATGACCTCCTTGCGGATGCCCTTCAGGCCGAGGGTCCGCAGGCTGTCACGCTGGTTCTTCTTGGTACCGATGGTGCCCTTGATCTGGGTGATCTTGAGTTCTGCCATGTCGATCAGACTCCTTGTCCGGCACGAGCACGCAGCATGCCCGCGGGAGCGACATCTTCGATCGGCAGACCACGACGTGCGGCGACCTCTTCGGGGCGCTGCAGCATCTTCAGCGCGGCAACGGTGGCGTGCACCACGTTGATCGCGTTGTCGCTGCCGAGGCTCTTGGCGAGCACGTCGTGCACGCCGGCGCACTCCAGCACGGCACGCACCGCGCCACCGGCGATGACACCGGTACCGGGGCTGGCCGGGCGGAGCATCACGACACCGGCCGCGGCCTCACCCTGGACGGGGTGGGTCACGGTGCCGGCGATCAGCGGCACGCGGAAGAAGTTCTTGCGAGCCTCTTCGACGCCCTTCTGGATGGCCGCGGGAACTTCCTTGGCCTTGCCGTAGCCGACACCGACCATGCCCTGTCCGTCGCCGACGACGACGAGAGCGGTGAAGGAGAACCGACGTCCACCCTTGACCACCTTGGACACACGGTTGATGGAGACCACGCGCTCGAGCTGATTGCGGTCCTCGCGGTCGCGGCCACCGCGGTCGTCGCGACGGCCACGGCCGCCGCGGCGGTCGCCGCCACGCTGTTCGTTACCCGCCGAGGCGGTGTTGTTGTCGTTTCCGGCGGGTCCGTTTCCGCCGTCACGCTGACGTCCGGGCATCAGAGGTTCCCTCCGGTCAAGTTGGTGAAGCTGGTGAAGATGGTCATCAGAAACTCAGGCCTCCCTCGCGGGCGGCGTCGGCGAGTGCCGCGATCCGGCCGTGGTAGTCCTTGCCACCGCGGTCGAACACGGCGGCCTCGACGCCGGCAGCCTTGGCGCGGGCGGCGATCAGCTCGCCGACCTTGCGGGCCTGCGCGGTCTTGTCGCCGCCGGCGGCACGCACGTCGGCCTCGATCGACGACGCGGCGGCCAGCGTGTTGCCGGCCAGGTCGTCGATGAGCTGCACGTGGATGTGACGCGAGCTGCGCTTGACCGCGAGACGTGGGCGCTCGGGGGTTCCGCTGACCTTCTTGCGCAGGCGGAAGTGACGGTTCGTGGTCGCGGTGCGACGACGGGTCGACACGTCCTTGCCGAGCGGCTTGCGGGCGGTCTTGGTCTTGGTTGCTGTATCACTCATGGCTTACTTACCCGTCTTTCCGACCTTGCGACGGATCTGCTCGCCTTCGTAGCGAATGCCCTTGCCCTTGTAGGGGTCAGGACGACGCAGGCGGCGGATGTTCGCCGAGATCTGGCCGACTTGCTGCTTGTCGATACCCGAGACCGAGAACTTGGTGGGCGACTCCACGGCGAAGGTGATGCCTGCGGGCGCCTCGATCGGCACGGGGTGGCTGTAGCCCAGGGCGAACTCGAGGTCGCTGCCCTTGGCCTGCACGCGGTAGCCGACACCGAAGATCTCCATCTTCGTGGTGTAGCCCTGCGTGACGCCGACGACGAGGTTGTTCACCAGCGACCGGCTCAGACCGTGCAGGGCACGGCTGCGGCGCTCGTCGTTCGGCCGGCTGACAACGATGGTGTTGTCTTCCTTGGCGATGGTGATCGGTTCCGACACGGTCAGGCCGAGCTCACCCTTGGGGCCCTTGACCTTCACGTTCTGGCCGTCGATCGTGACGTCGACGCCGGCCGGGATCTCGATGGGGTTCTTTCCGATACGCGACATGTTGTGAGCCTCCCCTACCAGACGTACGCGAGGACTTCGCCGCCCACGCCCTGGTTGGCTGCCTGGCGGTCGGTGAGCAGGCCGGATGACGTGGAGATGATCGCCACGCCGAGGCCGCCCAGGACCTTGGGCAGGTTGGTGGACTTTGCATACACCCGAAGACCCGGCTTCGAGACGCGGCGCAGACCTGCGATGCTGCGCTCACGGCTGGGGCCGTACTTCAGAGAGACGACGAGGTTCTTGCCGACCTCGGCATCCTCGGTGCGGTAGTCGGTGATGTAGCCCTCGCGCTTGAGGATCTCGGCGATGTTCACCTTGATCTTCGACGACGGGAGAGTCACCTCGTCATGGAACGCCGAGTTGGCGTTACGCAGACGTGTCAAGAAGTCTGCGATCGGGTCAGTCATGGTCATGGTTGACCGTCAACCTTTCTCGTGGCGGTTCCCATACAGCGCCGATCGCGGGAAACAATCCCTGACCTGCGGTGGGCCTTCCACGAAGTGGATAGTTGTGCATAAGGTTCTCGCCGCCGATGCCCTTGGCTTTTCACCGGCACCGGCGACTATTCAGTTGTGTCGATGAGCCGGCCCAAGGGCAGGCAACCGCTCAAGTGTAGAGAATTCGCTGGCCAGACCCAAATCGGTGCCGCCGAGGGCGCCCCAACCGCCGATCGAGCGGCCCGCGAGCGGCTCGAACTACTCAACCAACGACGGGGCCACCCCACCGGCGCAATGATCCCCAACTCAACCAGCGGCGGGGCCCACCCCCACCACGCAACCGCCGGCTCAACGGTCCCCCAACCAGCGACGGGACCACCCCAACCGCTGATCGAGTAGCCCGCGAGCCGCCAGGCGAGCGAGCGTATCGAGATCACCGCCGCCCCAGCTCGAAGTCATACCGTGACGTCGGGACGACGTCGAGGTGCCGGTCGGCACCGAACCGCGCCACACTCGCCAGCATCTCGGTCAGGCGGCGTTCGAGTTCGCGCTGGTCACCGCCACTGCCGTAGAAGGCGTGGACGTCGGAGACCGCGGCCATCGGGAACAGTTCCTCGACGATGGCGTCGACGTGAACAGGGTCGTCGGTGAGCGGCCGGTCGACGATGTTCTGGTAGTAGCCGAACGTCGCCTGGGTCTCGATGGCCACCGACGTGTGCTCGTCGAGCCACAACCGCAGCCACTCGACACGCTCGAGTTCCGTCGGCCGCCGGAGGAACGCCAGATTGGCCAGGGCGTCGACACGGGTGCCGTCACGCGGCAGGTCGGGATTCAGCGGCGCGCGTTCGGTCACCGCCCACGCGGCGACGCGTCCCACCCGTCGCGCCACTGCGTCGATGACCGGCTGCGGGTCGTCGGCCCAGAAACTCACCGCTCCGTCGATCGGTGGGTTCACCTCTCTGATCCGCATCGCGCCGGCGACCGGTTCGTCGCTGACGTTCACCTGCAGCCGCCCCACACCGGCTGCGGCGCAGGTCTCGAGAAACGTCTCCGACGTCAGCGTCGCCCTGTCCGCGCCCCACACCGCCACGATCACCTTGTCACCCACGCCGCGGACGGTAACCGGTCACACGGTGCGCCGTGTGGGAATCCCCGTCACCGCAGCGCACGAGCCGGGCAATTCCGGCACCATCGGGTCATGGACCGTCGACAGTTTCTGTCCGCGGGCGCGGTCGCCGGGCTTTCGGTCGTCGTCGCGGCCTGCGGAACCGACAACGCCACCACTCCGGCGTCGGACGCACCGACACGCGGCAGTGCGGCATCCGGCGGGAGGGCTCCCGCGGTGACCACGATCGCCGGTGGCCTCGATGTCCCCTGGGCCATCGCCTTCCTGCGCGACGCGAGCGCACTGGTCACCCAACGCGACGACGCCACGATCGTGCGCGTCTCCCCCGACGGCGCGGTGACGACGATCGGCGACGTATCCGGGGTCGCCCCACGCGGCGAGGGCGGCCTCCAGGGCCTCGCGGTGACACCGGACGAGTCCGCCGTGTACCTCTATTTCACCTCCGCAAGCGACAACCGCCTGGCCCGCGCCGACTTCGACGGCCGACGGATATCGGCGCCCCGACCGCTGCTCACCGGCCTCGACTCCGCCGTCAACCACAACGGCGGAGCAGTCGTAATCGGCCCAGACGGTGCGCTGTATGTCGCTGTCGGCGACGCTGCTCAACCCGATGTCGCGCAGGATACCGATTCGCTCAACGGGAAGATCCTCCGCCTGGATCGCGACGGTCGTGCGATGCCGGACAACCCGTTCGGCAACGAGGTGTGGTCCTACGGACATCGGAACGTCGAAGGCCTGGCATTCGACGCGGCCGGCCGCCTGTGGGCCACGGAGTTCGGCCTCGACGACTCCGACGAGCTGAACGTGATCCGCCGAGGCGGCAATTTTGGGTGGCCGATCGTCGAGGGAAACTCCGACGATCCCCGCTTCGTCGCGCCGATCACCACCTGGTCACCTCGGGAGGCCTCACCCGCGGGACTCGCCATCATCGGCAGCACCGCCTACGTCGCAGCACTGCGGGGACGGCGGCTGTGGCGGGTGCCCCTCGAGGGAGCGTCCGCACAACCGCCCGCCGATCTGTTCACCGGCGACTTCGGCCGGCTCCGCGCGGCCGCGGCCGCACCGGACGGGTCGCTCTGGATCAGCACCAGCAACACCGATGGACGGGGACAACCCGCCGATGGCGATGACCGAATCCTGCGAGTCGCGGTGTGAGCGACGGGTCGTGGTGCCAGAGTGAAACCATGGATGCCACACGCCTCCCAGAGCTCGTCGATCAACTGCTTTCCTCGGCACACTCCGCCCGCAGCGGCCGTGCGTCGCACACGCTCTTCGGCAGCGCCGACCACCGGCTGCGCCAGACCGTGATCGCGCTGGTAGCCGGCAACCGCCTGACCGATCACGAGAGCCCCGGCGAGTCGAGCCTCCAGGTCCTGCGCGGTCACGTGACCCTCAGCACGGCGACGGCGCAGTGGGAGGGCATGGACGGAGACCTCCTCGTGATCCCCCGGGAGCGGCATGGGCTTACCGCGCAGCATGATTCGGCAGTGCTGCTCACCGTGGTCACGGGTTGATCACCGCCGCAACACCTACCGAGACAAACCTCACACGCCACCACCTCCACTGTGAGCGGGCACGGTTCATCAACTGATTTCCGGCATTTCACCAATTGCCGCGGCGACGCTCGTATCGTTCCCGGGTATGAGCCGACCATCCGGTGTGGACGGTGAAGCGGCGAAGGCTCTGCTGGACCTCGGCAGATTCTTCACCCGGTGGGATGAGACCGATGACGGGCGCGCGGTATTCCGTCGCGGTGGGCGGACCGGCGACGTGTTCTATCGCGATCGCTGGAGCCACGACAAGATCGTGCGGTCCACCCACGGCGTGAATTGCACCGGGTCGTGCTCGTGGAAGGTGTACGTCAAGGACGGCATCATCACCTGGGAGACCCAGGAGACCGACTACCCGTCGGTCGGACCGGACCGACCCGAATACGAACCCCGCGGTTGCCCTCGGGGAGCGGCATTCTCCTGGTACACCTACTCACCCACCCGGGTGCGCTACCCGTATGCCCGGGGCGTTCTCATCGAGATGTTTCGGGAAGCGAGAGCACGCCTGGGCGACCCCGTCCTCGCCTGGGCCGACATCGTCGGCGACCCCATCCGACGGAAGTCCTATCAGCAGGCCCGCGGCAAGGGCGGTCTGATCCGGGTGTCCTGGGACGACGCCATCGAGATCGCCGCGGCCGCACACGTGCACACCATCAAGACCTATGGGCCCGACCGCTGCGCGGGCTTCTCCCCGATCCCCGCCATGTCGATGGTCTCGCACTGCATCGGAACACGATTCATCCAGCTGATCGGTGGGGTGATGACGTCGTTCTACGACTGGTACGCCGATCTGCCCGTGGCGAGCCCCCAGGTCTTCGGCGACCAGACCGACGTCCCCGAGTCCGGCGACTGGTGGGATGCCACGTATCTGATGATGTGGGGCTCCAACGTCCCGGTCACCCGCACCCCCGACGCCCATTGGATGGCCGAGGTGCGCTACCGCGGCACCAAGGTGGTGACGGTCAGCCCGGATTACGCCGACAACACCAAGTTCGCGGACGAATGGCTGCCGGCGCAGGCCGGTACCGACGCCGCACTCGCCATGGCGATGGGTCACGTGATCCTCACGGAGTTCTTCGTCTCCACACGTACCCCGTTCTTCGACGACTATGTCCGCACGTACACCGACCTCCCGTTCCTGATCCATCTCGACGAGCACACCGACGAGCACGGCACCGGCCACGTGCCCGGAAAGTTCCTGACCGCCGACGAGATCGCAGACGGCGAGAGCATCGACGATGACGTATGGAAAACGGTGCTGCTCGACGAGGCCACGGGCCAACCGGTGGTACCCAACGGTTCCATGGGATTCCGCTATGCCGAGGGGGGCGTCGGCCGCTGGAATCTGGATCTCGGCGGTGTCATACCGGCGTTGACGCTGTACGAAGACGCGGCCGAGACGACGACGGTGCGCTTCCCGGCCTTCGACGCACCCGACGGCAGCGGCACCGTGCTGCGCCGCGGTGTGCCCACCCGCCGGGTCGGCGGCCACCTGGTCACCACGGTCTTCGACCTGATGCTCGCCCAGTATGGGGTTCGGCGCGACGGGCTGCCCGGCGACTGGCCCAGCGGCTACGACGATGTCAGTACGCCGTACACCCCGGCCTGGCAAGCGGAGATCACGAGTGTCCCCGCTGACGCCGCCATCCGCATCGCCCGCGAGTTCGCCTCCAACGCAGCCGAATCCGAGGGCCGCTCGATGATCATCATGGGAGCCGGGATCTGCCAGTGGTTCCACGGCGACGCCACCTACCGGTCGATCCTCTCGCTGTTGATCCTCACCGGATGTATGGGCCGCAACGGCGGCGGATGGGCGCACTATGTCGGACAGGAGAAATGCCGTCCGATCACCGGTTGGATCTCGCTGGCCAACGCCCTGGACTGGACCCGGCCGCCGCGAACCATGACCGGGACGTCGTACTGGTACATGCACACCGACCAATGGCGCAATGACGGGTATTCGACTGCGTCGCTCGCCTCCCCGCTGTCACGCGGCATCCTCGACCACCAGCACACCGCCGACGCGATCGCCCAGTCGGCGCGACTCGGCTGGATGCCGTTCTATCCGCAATTCTCCACCAACCCGCTCGACGTCGCCGACGCCGCCCGGTCCGCCGTCGACGACGGCCGCGCCGACACGGTCGGCGACTACGTGGCAGCGCAATTGAAGTCGGGGTCGTTGGTGCCTGCCATCAGCGACGTCGACGCGCCCGAGAACTGGCCGCGGACGCTGGTGCTGTGGCGCTCCAATCTGATGGGCTCGTCGGCGAAGGGCAACGAGTACTTCCTGCGTCATTTGCTGGGCACCCACCACAACGTGCTCGGCACCGAGGCGGCCGACACCCCGCGACCACGCGATGTCGCCTGGCGCGAGACCGCTCCCGAGGGCAAGCTCGATCTGCTCATGTCCGCGGATTTTCGGATGACCTCGACGACCCTGCTATCCGACGTGGTATTCCCGGCCGCCACTTGGTACGAGAAGTACGATCTGTCGTCGACCGACATGCATCCGTTCGTGCACGCCTTCTCGCCGGCCATCGACCCGCCATGGGAGGCCAAGACCGATTTCGACATGTTCGGTTTGCTCGCGCAGAAGCTGTCCGCACTCGCCCGGACCCATCTCGGGGTTCGTCGTGACCTGGTCAGTGTGCCACTGCAACACGACACGCCCGGTGAGACCGCCCAACCGCACGGCAGGGTGGCCGATTGGTGGCAGTCCGACATCGCTGCCCGGCCTGGCCGCAACATGCCGGTGTTCACCGTCGTCGAACGCGATTACACGGCGATCGCCGACAAGCTCGCCACGATCGGTCCGCTCGCCGACTCGCAGGGCTTCACCGTCAAGAACGTCACCTACGATCTGGACGAACCGATCCGGTTGCTCGGCGAGGCGAACGGGGTGATGCTCGGCGGTGCGGGAGACGGCCGCCCCGCGATCGACACCGACTCGAAACTGGCCGAGGCGATCCTCGCGCTCTCCGGGACCACCAACGGCGAACTCGCGGTGCAAGGTTTCCGCAAGCTGCAGCAACGGGTGGGCTTCGTGCTCGACGACCTCGCACGCGGCTCCGAGGAGAAACGAATCCGATTCGCGGACACCCAGCAGGCACCCGTGCCGGTCATCACGTCGCCGGAGTGGTCGGGCTCGGAGACCGGCGGTCGCCGCTATGCTCCGTTCACGGTGAACATCGAGCGGCTCAAGCCGTTTCACACACTCACCGGACGGATGCACTTCTATCTCGACCACGACTGGATGATCGACATCGGGGAATCGTTGCCGATCTACCGGCCCCCACTGGACATGCACCGCTTGTTCGGGGAACCCGAACTCGGCTCAGACGGTTCGCGCGCGATCACTGTCCGCTACCTGACGCCGCACTCGAAATGGTCGATCCACTCGGAGTACCAGGACAATCTGTTCATGCTCTCGCTGTCCCGCGGTGGGCCGACGGCATGGCTGAGCCCCGACGACGCGGCATCGATCGACGTCGCCGACAACGACTGGATCGAATGCGTGAACGCCAACGGGGTGCTCGTGTGTCGCGCGATCGTGAGTCATCGCATGCCGGCAGGTGTCTGCTATGTCCACCACGCACAGGAACGGACCATCGACGTGCCCAAGTCCGAGACGACCGGACGTCGCGGCGGCATCCACAATTCGGCCACCCGGCTACTCGTGAAGCCGAGCCACATGATCGGCGGATACGCCCAGCTGTCCTACGCCTTCAACTATCTGGGGCCGGCCGGAAATCAGCGCGACATCGTCGCCACCATCCGCAAACGTAGTCAGGAGGTGACGTACTGATGCGCGTGATGGCCCAGATGGGCATGGTCATGAATCTCGACAAATGCATCGGGTGCCATACCTGCTCGGTCACCTGCAAACAGGCGTGGACCAATCGCGCGGGCACCGAATACGTCTGGTTCAACAATGTCGAAACCCGACCTGGACAAGGCTATCCGCGACGCCACGAGGACCAGGAACAGTGGCGCGGTGGGTGGCACCTGAACAAGCGCGGCAAGTTGCGACTGCGCACCGGCGGGCGGCTGCAGAAACTGTTGACACTCTTCGCCTCCCCGGTCCAGCCGACCCTCGACGACTACTACGAGCCATGGACCTACGACTACCAGACCCTCGTCGACGCACCGCTGGGCGACGACTTTCCCGTCGCGCGGCCCAAGTCGCTCATCACCGGCAAGGACACCAAGGTCACCTGGTCGGCAAATTGGGACGACAATCTCGGCGGCGCGCCCGAAATGGGTGAACTCGACCCGATAGTCGCGAAACTCCGACGGGAGTCCGAGGAAGCGATCAAGTTCAGCTTCGAACAGACCTTCATGTTCTACCTGCCCCGGATCTGTGAGCACTGCCTGAACCCGTCGTGCATGGCCTCATGCCCGTCGGGGGCGATCTACAAGCGCGCCGAGGACGGCATCGTGCTCGTCGACCAGGATCGCTGCCGCGGCTGGCGGCAGTGCATCACCGGATGCCCCTACAAGAAGATCTATTTCAACCACAAGTCGGGCAAGGCCGAGAAGTGCACGTTCTGTTACCCGCGCGTCGAGGTGGGCCTCCCCACGGTGTGTTCGGAAACCTGCGTGGGACGGTTGCGCTACCTCGGTCTGTTCCTCTACGACGCCGACGCGGTGACCGAAGCAGCCTCGGTCCCCGATGAACACGATCTCTACCAGGCGCAACTCGACCTGATTCTCGATCCTGACGACGCCGAGGTGATCAGCGCGGCACGGGCCCAGGGAATCCCCGACGACTGGCTCGACGCCGCCCGCCGGTCCCCGGTGTACGCGCTGGCCAAGACCTACCGAGTCGCGCTGCCGCTGCATCCGGAATACCGCACCATGCCGATGGTCTGGTACGTCCCACCGCTGTCGCCCATCGTGGACCTGCTGTCCGATCAGGGACACGACGGGGAGAGTCACCGAAATCTGTTCGGTGCCATCGATTCCCTGCGCATACCGGTGAGCTACCTCGCCGAACTGTTCACCGCCGGTGACACCGCGGTGGTCGACGGTGTCCTGCGCAAGCTCGCCGCCATGCGGGCCTACATGCGTGATGTGACCCTCGGTCGTGAGCTCGACGCATCGATACCTGCCTCGGTGGGGATGTCCGAGGAAGAGCTCTACAAGATGTATCGGCTGATGGCGATTGCGAAGTACGACGAGCGCTACGTCATCCCCACCGCACACCTCGAACAGGCCCACGATCTCGAGGAACTGGGTTGCTCGTTGGACTACGACGACGGGCCCGGCATGTTCGACTCGTCGGCATTCGGCGAGGCCAGCGGCAAACCTGCGCCGGTCTCGGTGGAGACGTTCCACGCCCTACGCCAACGCCAGACCTCCGATACCGCAGCGGGTTCGGACAGTCTCGCGGGCCGCACCAATCTGCTGAACTGGGACGGCAATGGCGTGCCGGACGGCCTGTTCCCGCACCGATCGGAACGCCGATGAGGTGGGGCCGCGGTCACCCACCGGATGCTGCGGTCATCCGCCAGGTCGCGTCGGTGTGCCTGAGCTACCCCGACGACGACGTGCTCGCAATGGCGCCACTGCTGGAGGCCGCACTCTGCGAACAACCGGGGAACGAAACGGTCACCGCTCTAGGTGAATTCGTCGGCCACCTCCGACTTGGCGTCCCGGAGGTGTTGCGGCAGAACTACGTCGACCTCTTCGACCTGTCCCGCAAGCACACCCTCTACCTCTCCTACTGGACCGCCGGCGACACCCGGCGACGTGGTGAGATCCTCACTCGCTTCAAACAGTGTTATCGCGACGGCGGTTATGTCGTGGACCTGCGGGGCGAGTTGCCCGATCACCTCCCGATCGTGCTCGAGTTCGCCGCGCGCGTGGATCCCGTCGCCGGATCCGAACTGCTGCAGGAGTTCCGCCCGGCACTTGAACTGCTCCGGCTGTCGCTGGTCGAGGTGGAGTCGTCGTATGCCGCTGTGCTGGAGGCCGTCTGCTCGACCCTCCCAGGCACATCCCCCGCCGACCGCAACGCCGTGCTGGCCATGCGAGACACCCCCACGCCGGTGGAGACGGTCGGACTCGAGCCGTTCGACCCCCGATTGTTGCCGATCGCAGAGGCGAGGTGATCTCGTGGACGTCGTGCTGTGGGGAGTGCTGCCGTACATCACCCTGTTGCTCGTGATCGGCGGCACCATCTGGCGATACCGCTATGACAAGTTCGGCTGGACCACGCGGTCGTCGGAACTCTACGAGTCCCGGCTGCTGCGAATCGGCAGCCCACTGTTCCATTTCGGCATCTTGGTCGTGATCATAGGGCACGCAATGGGATTGGTGATCCCGGAGTCGTGGACCGAGACCCTCGGCATATCCGAGGACATGTACCACTTCACCGCTGCCTTCTTCGGTATCATCGCCGGCATCGCCACTCTCGGCGGCCTCGTGATCCTCATCTACCGGCGGCGCACCTCCGGGCCGGTGTTCATGGCCACCACGACGAACGACAAGGTGATGTACCTGGTGCTGACCGCCGCCCTGGTACTCGGCGTCTACATCACCCTCATCGGTACCGTTCCCGATGCCGAGGGCGTGAACTACCGCGAGACCGTGTCCCCGTGGTTCCGCTCGATCTTCTACTTCCGGCCCGACATCGACGCGATGAGCGAAGCGCCCTTGCGGTTCCACATCCACGTGCTGGTCGGGATGCTCGTCTTCGCGATGGTTCCGTTCACCCGCCTCGTACACGCGTTCACTGCGCCGGTTCACTATCTGTTCCGGCCCTACATCGTCTATCGAAGCCGGGACGTCGCGAACACTCCCGGTAGCCGTTCGTCCCGGCCCGGTTGGGCTCCCGTCGGAACAGAGGACCGAAAGCGATGACCACCGCCACATCCAACCCGGCCGTCCTGCGCACCGGCCAGACTCGCAACCTCGTCCTCGCCACCCTCGCCTTCTGTATCAGCTTCTGGGCGTGGAACATCATTGCGCCCCTGGGCGTCCGCTACTCCGAGGTCCTCGGCCTCTCGTCCACTCAGAAGTCGGTCCTGGTGGCCATCCCGATCGTGGTCGGTTCGGTCGGTCGAATCCTGACCGGTGCACTCACCGACCGTTACGGCGGACGACTCATGTTCCCGATCCTGCTGATCGCAACGGCTCCGTTCGTCGTGTTGGTCGCGGTGGCAGGCGAACTCGAGTCGTACCCGATGATGCTCGTCGTCGGGTTCTTCCTCGGCATCTCCGGTACCACCTTCGCTGTGGGCATCCCGTTCGTGAACGCGTGGTACGAGTCATCCAAACGAGGCTTCGCCACCGGAGTGTTCGGCGCCGGCATGGGCGGCACCGCACTGTCGGCGTTCTTCACCCCTCGTTTCGTCAGCTGGTTCGGCTATGTCACGACACACGTGATCATCGCGGTCGCGCTTGTCGTGGTGGCCGTCATCGTATGGATGTTCATGCATGACTCACCCGCCTGGCGGCCGAACCGCGCCGCGGTCACACCCAAGTTGGTCGCCGCCGCCAAGTTGCCGATCACCTGGCAGATGTCGTTCCTGTATGCGGCCACCTTCGGTGGGTTCGTCGCGTTCTCGACCTATCTGCCGACGTTCCTCAAGGATGTCTACGATTTCGACCTGCAGGCCGCCGGCACCCGCACCGCGGGGTTCGCGGTCGCCGCGGTCATCGCGCGCCCGGTCGGCGGAGTGCTCTCCGACCGCTTCGGTCCCCGGCTGATCACCTTCATCTCGTGTGCGGGTGCCGCAGTGCTGGCGCTCTGGATGATCACCCAACCGCCCCTGGAGATCCCCGCCGGGATCAACTTCGTGCTGATGGCCGCGTGCATGGGACTCGGCTCGGGTTCGGTGTTCACCTGGGTGGCCCAGGCAGCCCCGGTCGAACGTGTGGGGTCGGTGACCGGCGTCGTCGGTGCCTGTGGCGGCCTCGGCGGCTTCTTCCCGCCGATGGTGATGGGTGCGACCTACGACGCCGAGGACCACAGCTACACGATCGGACTGGCATTGCTGGCGGTGTTCGCGACCGGCGCGGCTCTGTTCACCCTGTTCGGGATCAAGAAACGACCTGTTCAGGATCAGCCGGTGTAGGTCGTTCATTCCCTTACCTGCCGCGCCCGTACCGATCGCGGCCACTTCATCGAGCCGCCGTCGGCGCCAACGGATATATTTCTCAGCGATGAACGCCGCTCCCACGCCATCGGTTCTGCTGACGGCAGGCACCGGGTGACCCGCCACCGATCCGAGTGGCTCACCGGAGCACAGCGCCCGGGCCGCGTGCTGCGACTGGTCGACGTCTGCCGTGCCGATATCGACGCGATGGTCGCCGAGATCGCCGACGACCGACCGGTGATACTCACCTATTGCGGGTCGGCGCCGGCCTCCTCGCGTGCGGTGGTCGGCGAGATTCTCGACGAGCTCGAGCAGATCGTCATCGCACTCGCACCGGCGTGGTTGGGCGGCGACGAACCGCTGGCTCGCACCATCGACGTCGACGACGCCGAGATGCGCGCACGCGCGTTGTGCGCTGCCGGCGCCGACTACCGCCCATTCGTCATCGACCTGGCCCGCGCCGCAGCGACCGGGACCGCGCTGCCGGCCGGAACCGCACCCGAGACGCGGGCCCGAGGACTGACTCGGCTTCTCCGGCGCGCATACGCTCGTGAATCGGTGGTCCTCGCGGTGACCGTGCCAGCCGACCTCGACGGCGCCGCGCAATCCGTGGTGGCCACGGCGGTCGGGTGGATCGCCGAACACGGCGACGTCACCGTCTGGCTGCCCGCCGACGCACGCACCCGGCGGTCGCCGAACCGAGACCCGAGCCCCCCGCGGCGATCACGATCAGCCGATGCGAGGGCATGCCCGCACCACACAGCGACGCCGAGCAGGCGCTCGAGCGAGCGCTGGACCGGCATGCCTGGGCGGTCGAACGACGATGGAATCGTCGCATCCACGAACTCGATCCGATGCTCCCGATGGCGATCGCCGACATCCATTGGCCCGATGAGCGGGTGATCGTCGAGGTCGACGGCGACGATCATCGGCAGCCCGCGAAGTACGCGGCCGACCGCGCGCGTGACAACATGCTTCAGCGGCACGGATATCTCGTACTCCGCTACACCAACACGCAGGTTCTCGCGGATGTCGGTGTGGTTGTCGACGAGATCCACGACGCACTCGCCGAACGAGCCACGTCCGGCACCCGCCCGATCCCGGCCACCACATCGAGGAGCCACTGACGTTGGAACACGTATCGCTCACGCCATCGCAGAGTGCGGTGCTGTTCGTCCTCATGTCGCAGGCACGCGACGTCGCAAACCCGGAACTCAAGGCACTCGCGCCCGAGTTGACGAAGCAGAGTCGTGACAAACTCAACCGGCTCGGTCTCATCGAGTCGGTCAAGGGCCCACGCAACAGCTTCGTGCACTCCCTCACCGACGACGGGTGGGCCTGGTGCGCAAGAGAACTCATGTCCGCTCCACCCAAGGGTGCGCAACCACCCATTCGCGCGCTGTACACGGTCATGGCGGGACTCGGGCGCTACCTGGATGCAGAAGACCTGCGACTGTACGAGGTGTTCCGCCCGCCAACCGAACCGGCGCCGGCCGCGCAACCGTCCGGCGACGGAATCGAGAAGCGCATCAGGGACGCCTACGCAGATCTGGCCTCTCGACCCGGTTCATGGGTCGCGCTGAGGAAACTACGCGCGGCTCTCGGCGACGTGGACCCGACAGTTCTCGACGAAGCACTCGTCGAGATCCAGCGACAACCCGGGGTGAGCCTCATCCCGCAGGAGGACCGCAGCCTGCTCACCGACGCCGACCGGTCCACGGCAGTCCGCGTCGGCAGCCAACCGTGCCATCTCTTCGCGATCGAAGAATCGGCCGTTCTCCACACATCGAACGGCGGGCCCGCCGATCCCCGCTCCCTGAGCGACAATTCCGGCCCCCGCTCCCTGGGCAACAACTCCGCCATCCCCTCGCGGAGCGAGCCCGTCAGCCTCCGCTCCCCGCAGAGCGAACCCGCGACCCCGCGCTCCGTGAGGAGCGAGCCCGTCACCCCCCGCTCCCCGCGGAACGAGCCCGTCACCCCCCGCTCCCTGAGGAGCGAGCCCGTCACCCCCCGCTCCCTGAGGAGCGAGCCTGCGAGCGTCACGAAGGGCCGATACTGATGGACGAACGCACCCGAGGCGCCCTGGAATCGATCCGGCTGGATTGGGCGGCGACCCCCGACGACGTGTGGGGAGCCCAGGCGCCGCTTCATGTTCCCGGGCTTCACGAATCGACCGTCCAGGACATCATGCGCGCCTTCGACGACGCGCAGCGCAGCGCGGCGGCCAGTCCCCTCGGTGTCGCCGTCCGCGGCCCTGCCGGGGCCGGCAAAACCCACCTGCTGGGTCAGGTACGTGAACGCGTCCAAACCGGCGGCGGCTACTTCTTTCTCGTCAAGCTGCTCGACGGCGAGGACTTCTGGCGGTCGGTCCTGGTCGCGATGCTCGAGGATCTCAGCCGACCGACCCCCACCCACCGATCCCAGTTGGCGCAGCTGCTGTACCGACTCGGCGCCGACACCGGAGTCGAGGCCACCGATCTGGCGGCGGTGACCGGCGAGGAAGAGGTCACCCCGGAGATCCTCGACCGGTTCGTGACGGCGGTCTACCGGAAACACTCGCGGCACCGTCGGCGGTCGCAGCACATTCTGCGGGCACTGGTGTTGACCGAGGCGGATGATTTCGCGACCAAGGACCTCGGCGAGGCCTTCCTGCATCTCGACGTCGACGACGGCGAGGAGTTGGCTGTGTGGGGCATTCGCAATGCGCGCCTCGGATACCAGGAGATCGTCGAGAACATCTCTCGGATAATCGCTTTCGACAACGCCGCGGTACTGGCGATCGACCAGCTCGACACACTCATCGAGGCGGCGAAATCGGAGAATCGGCATGATGCGAACGCGGTCGAGAAGGTCGCGCACGGTTTGATGTCGATCCGGGAGACGATGAGCCGGACGACGGCGGTGGTCTCGTGCATCACGGCCGCGTGGGAGTACTTGGAGAGCAATGTGATGGCGTCGGCGATGGATCGGTTCCGTCAGCCCCCGACGCTCCAGCGCCCCGCCTCGGCCGACTTCGGCGCGACGTTGCTGGCCAAACGTTTCGCCCCCTGCTTCGACGAAGCCGGTTTCATCCCGCCATATCCCACGTGGCCGGTGACCGGTCAGGCCCTGAGCGCATCCGTCGACTTCACGCCCCGGGAACTCATGCGCACGGCGGACCGACACATCGGCGCATGCCTCCGTGCCGATGTGTTCGCCGAGATGACGTCGTTGCGCACGGACCAGCACGTCACGACGGTGTCAGCCACCGACGACAAACCCGAACTCGCCCAACTCGATCGGCGGTTCGCCGAATTGGTGGCCGCCGCCGACCCGACGTCGGCGCTGACCCCCGAGGACGAGGACCGGGTCGTCCCGCCGCTGCTGCACGCCGGATTCGCATCGTGGATCGAGGCGCTCGCCGACGACGGCACGGCTTTCCAGCAGGACCCCAAGCCCGGGCCCAAGGCCGTTCTGCACGCACGCATACGGCGCACCCTCGATCCGGAGACCGACGCCGAACAGTCGTGGAGTTTTCGGGCACTCTCGGCGGCCCACTACCGGTCCGTGCAGGCGCGACTCGCCAACGCGACGACCGCAGCCGGGCTGTCCCTCGGCACGGTCGCGCGCACACTCGTCGTCCTGCGACGCGACCCGTGGCCGTCGGGCACGAAGACCGAGGAGATGGTGGCCGAACTCCACGAACGTGGCGGCATCGTCGTCGCCTGGACCGACGACGACATCCGAATCCTATCCGCACTGGCCCAGATACGTTCGGAGCGTTCCGAATTCCTCACCGAGTGGATCGCCCATCGCAATCCGGCGGCGAACGTCGGCTTCATCAAGGAGGTCCTCGAACCGGTCGTCGACGAGATGGCTCCCGAGGCGCCCACTGTCGATACCACACCGCCGCCGGCCCGCCAGACGTCGCGCCAGGAGACCACGCGACCCCGCCCCACACCGGACTCTGCGCCCGGCCTGGACCGCTATTCGGTTCCGGCGCTCAGTGAGATCGCGACGAACGTCGTGCTGGGCGAGTTCAGCCCCTCGATCGCACGAGGGCCGATCGTACGAGCGCCATCAGCCGCGGTGGGCACCGATTCGGCCGGCACGATGTCGATCCCACTCGGTGTCGTCAGCGGGTCCAAGCGACCGGTCGGCGTCGCGCTCGAAGCGCTCCGCAAGCACACCGCGATTTTCGCGGGATCGGGCTCGGGCAAGACCGTGCTGATCCGTCGGATCATCGAAGAGTGTGCGTTACAGGGCGTTTCGTCGATCGTGCTCGATGTCAACAATGACCTCGCCCGACTCGGCACACCATGGCCGGACAATACCCGCCAGTGGCACGGCGAGGACGAGCACAAGGCCGATGCCTATCTCGCCAGGACCGAGGTCGTCGTGTTCACCCCCGGCCGCAGCAACGGCAGGCCGCTGAGCTTCCGGCCGTTGCCCGACTTCGCCGACGTCCTCGACGACGCCGACGAGTTCAACGCCGCGGTCGAATCGGCGGCGGCCGGTCTGACCCCTCGGGCGATGGTCGAGGGCAAGACCGCCAAGTCGGTGCAGTCCCGCGCCGTTCTCCTGGATGCACTCCGACATTTCGGCAGGCACGGAGGTACGTCGATCGGCGATTTCATCGAGTTGCTGTCCGACCTACCGGACGAGGTCAGCGATCTGATGAACGCGCGTAAGTTCGCCGGGGAGATCGCGGAAAACCTCAAGGCGGCCCAGGCAAACGATCCGCTCTTCGGCGGTGACCCGACCGCGGCCGATCCGGGGGTGCTGCTCACGCCCTCGCCGGGTTTCCGTGCGCGGGTGTCGGTGATCAACTTGGGCGCCCTCGGTAACGAGGACAAGCGGAACAACTTCGTCAACGAGCTGCAGATGGCCCTGTTCGCCTGGATCAAGCGCCATCCCGCCGGTGATCGCCCCCTCGGGGGCCTGTTCGTCATGGACGAGGCGCAGAACTTCGCGCCGGCGAACCGCACCACACCATGCACCCAGAGCACCCTCGCCCTGGCCTCACAGGCCCGCAAGTATGGACTCGGACTGATCTTCGCCACGCAGGCTCCGAAAGGGCTGGACAACAAGATCCCCGGCAATGCGGCGACCCAGTTCTACGGGCTTCTGCACAGCCCGGCGCAGATCACGGCGGCCCAGGACATCGCCCGCGCCAAGAACAGCTCCATTCCCGATATCGGCCGCCTGCCGACCGGTGTGTTCTACACCGCGCTCGACGGCGGCGACTTCGCGAAGACCCAGACACCGCTGTGCCTGTCGTATCACCCGAAGAGCCCGCCGACCGAAGAGGAGGTCATGGCGATCGCACGCCAGGCTCGGTGACCGACAGCGCGGTCCGAGCACCTCGAGCAGCGCAACAGTGCGCCAGGCATGACGACGTCCTCCTGTGGACCGTCGCCGGCGACTGCCGACAGGTGCGCGCAACCTGTCAGACCTCGATGCTCTACTGGGTGGCACCTTCGAACAAAGGAGCGAATCATGTCGGACCATGCCGCCGCGATCCGGGGTCTTCGACGATGGCACCCGGACCCGCTCGTACACGACACCATCAACCGGATCCGCGCCTGCGGATGGGCGGTGACCGCGGTCAGTGGTGTCTGCGAGGTCTGCGCCCGCGAGCCGGACGGCTGTCAGACGCCCGCTTGTTCCTTCGCCTACACCTCGGGCCTCGTCCTACACGACATTCCCGAACTCGCCGTCTACGGCCTCGACGCCTGGACCAGTCGGGAAGTGCTCAACGAACTCGGCGACATCTTCCACACCCACGACTGGCGTGACACCATCGACCGCGGGGTCGCCATCGAGCTCAGTTCCCTGAGCGTCCCGGTCCGCCTGATCGAGATGATCGACAAGGACGATCTGATCATCACCAACGAGCTGTTCCCGGATGCTGCTGCCCTGCAAGCTGTCTGGCCGGATGAGAGCGGCTTGTTCCCGTGGGACGAGGGATATTCGCTCGGCATCCTGGATCAGGAGATCAAGGGCATCGAGGGAACCGGCGCGGGGCGGGTGCGAGGGCCGCGGGTGATCACGGGCAGAGCCGGCCCGAATCGCGCTCAACGTCGGGCCGCGGCGAGGTGTCGACGAATCCCTTAGCGAGACAAAGGAATTAGTTGTCGAGGGGGTAGATACCCACTACCCGCGAGCGTACGCTTGAAGCCGCGCAATCGTCACAGCAGAGCTCGTGTCGCCAATCGCTTAGCGGTCGCCGGCACGTCGATAATCATCCAGGCACCCACATCCAAAGGGGTTCACCATGCCTGAAGCAAGCGCCAGCGTCACCGTCAATCGCCCTCTCGACACCGTCTGGCAGTACTGCCTCTCCCCCGACCATGTCTCGGCATTCACTCCCGGAACGATCGAGATTCGATCGTTGTCCGAAGGTCCGCTCGCCGTCGGCACCCAATGGGCCGGCAAGACCCGATTCCTCGGACGAACCATGGAGTGGCGTGGGGAGTTCACCAGGGTCGACGTCGACAAGATGTCGGAGTTCAAGACCATCGAGTCTCCGTTCGCCTTCACCACCTGGACCGAGTTCGAGGACACCCCCGACGGTGTCCGATTCACGTATCGGATCGAATCGGAGACCGGTTTGGGCAAGGTGTTCGGGCGGATGGCCGATGCGGTCGTCAGCCGCTCCTATCAGAAGTCCCTCGCGGCGAGCCTCGAGAGCCTGCCGGATCTGATCGACGAGTGGGAGGCCAATCGCTGACGCCAAACGCCGAACGGCCCCACCTCCGGCATGGAGGTGGGGCCGTTCGGTCAAACCCGCTTGATCTGTGGCGAGAATCCGCGTGTCGCGCGGACTACTGCCACAAGATCGGGAGGGAAGTCAGCCGGATCGAGCTAGCTCACCAGCTGGACTTCTGCACGCCCGGGAGCTCGCCGGCGTGTGCCATCTCGCGCAGGCACACACGGCACAGGCCGAACTTGCGGAACACCGAGTGCGGGCGACCGCACTTGTTGCACCGGGTGTAGCCCCGCACGGCGAACTTGGGCTTCTTGTTGGCCTTGTTGACCAGAGCCTTCTTTGCCATGTCAGTTGTCCTTCACGGAGTTGTCTTTGAACGGGAAGCCCAGGTGGCGCAGCAGCGCGCGGCCTTCCTCGTCGGTGGTGGCCGAGGTGACGACGGTGATGTCCATACCCCGCGGCCGGTCGATCTTGTCGATGTTGATCTCGTGGAACATCGACTGCTCGTTCAGACCGAAGGTGTAGTTGCCGTTGCCGTCGAACTGGCGGTCCGACAGTCCGCGGAAGTCGCGGATACGGGGAAGCGCGATGGACACGAGGCGGTCCAGGAACTCCCACATACGGTCGCCGCGCAACGTGGCGCGGGCACCGATCGGCATGCCCTCACGCAGCTTGAACTGCGCGATGGACTTGCGGGCGCGACGGATCTCCGGACGCTGACCGGTGATCAGTGCGAGGTCCTCGACCGCGCCGTTGATCAGCTTTGCGTCGCGGGCCGCGTCGCCCACACCCATGTTCACGACAACCTTGACGACGCCCGGGATCTGCATGACGTTGTCGTAGCTGAATTCTTTGTTGAGCTCGGCCTTGATCTCCTCGCGGTAGCGAGTCTTCAGGCGGGGCACAACTTTGGTCTCGGTGCTGGTCATGTCAGATGTCCTTCCCGTTTTTGCGGGAAATCCGGACCTTCTTGCCGGTCTCCTCGTCCACGCGGTAGCCCACGCGTGTCGGGTTTCCGTCGGAGTCCACGACCATCACGTTCGACACGTGGATCGAGGCTTCCTGGGTCACGATGCCGCCGGAGGCAGCCCCGCGCTCGTTCGCCGAGGCAGCGGTGTGCTTCTTGATTCGGTTCACGCCCTCGACCAGGACACGCTGCTCCTTCGGGAAGGCCTGGATGACCTTGCCCTTGGCGCCCTTGTCCTTGCCCGAGATGACGATCACGGTGTCACCCTTGTGCACCTTCATGTCAGATCACCTCCGGTGCCAGCGACACGATCTTCATGAACTTCTTCTCACGCAGCTCACGGCCGACCGGGCCGAAGATGCGGGTACCACGGGGGTCGCTCTCACCCTTGAGGATGACGGCGGCGTTCTCGTCGAAACGGATGTAGCTTCCGTCCGCACGACGGCGCTCCTTGGTGGTGCGCACGATGACCGCCTTGACGACCTCACCCTTTTTGACGTTGCCGCCCGGGATGGCGTCTTTGACAGTGGCGACGATCACGTCACCAATGCCGGCGTAGCGCCGCGAGGAACCGCCCAACACGCGGATGCAGAGGATTTCCTTCGCACCGGTGTTGTCGGCGACCCGCAGGCGAGATTCCTGCTGAATCACTCGTCAATCTCCTTGACCTGGATGTTGATGTCCGCCGGATTGCCGACCCGACGCACACGGTCTGTCGCCCACCGGACACGCGCCTGCCTGGGGTTTTGCGCTGACGCAGACGTCAGTGCGGCCATCCCAGTGGGTTCGCGAACCGAATTGCGGCACGTCAATGCCGCAGGCAACCCCACAAGTGTAGGGGAAACCGCAGGTCGGAACCAAATCCGTGCGGTACGCGGCGCTCGTCCAGGGTAGCGCCCCCGGGATCGGGGGTTCTGTCGGCGCGATTCCGGGTTCCGTCGGCGCACTCGTGGGTTCTGTCGGCGCGATTCCGGGTTCTGTCGGCGCGGTCGGGGGTTCTGTCGGCGCGGTCGGGGGTTCTGTCGGCGCGGTCGGGGGTTCTGTCGGCGCGGTCGGGGGTTCTGTCGGCGCAGTCGTGGGTTCTGTCGGCGCGATTCCGGGTTCCGTCGGCGCAGTCGCGGGTGCCGTGGGCGGAATGTCGGATTCGGTCCGTCAGGTTGGGATTTCACCCGAATTCGAGACCAATCTGCGCCCCCATCTCACGCGAAGCCCCCCATGACGGCAAACGCACGGCACACCGGCCGGGGCGAACTGCCGAGACGAGGGAGGACTGCGTGACCACCGACAACGTCATCCGCACCACTGCACACCACCAGGACTGGGACACCGCGAAAGCGATTCCGATGACCGCCGCCCAGCGCGGCATCTTCTACGCCCAGCAGCTCGACCCCGACGTGCCCATGTCGGTGGCGGCGTTTGCCGAGTTCCGCGATGCCGTCGACGCCGACGTCATGGAGCGCGCCGTGGCCGCGACGTGCGAAGAGACCGAGTCGGGTCTGCTCCGCCTCGTCGACACCGAGGACGGCGAGCCGATGGCGCTCGTCGACCCCCAACGGATGGTGCCCCTCGGCCGACACGACTTCGCCGACGCCGACGACCCGCGCTCCGCGGCGCTGGAGTGGATCGACGCACACCGCTCGCAGGCCACCGACCTGTACCACGACCACCTGCTCGAGACCCACCTGCTTCGCCTCGGCGAGAAGCACCACATCTGGTACTGCTGGGGCCATCACCTGGCCTTCGACGGCTACGCCGCGATGTACATGATGCTGCGGGTCGCCCAGCACTACACCGCCATCGTCGATGGCACCGACGTCCCGCCCGCCGACATCGCGTCGATGGCGAAGATCGCGGCACTCGACGCGGAGTATCGCTCGTCGGCCGCATTCGACGACGATCGCCGTCATTGGTCCGAGCACCTGCTCGAACCCTCGGGAGCACTGCCGGAGATCACGTCACTGTCATCGACCACCGCGGCCGCGGCGAAAACCGCGACCGTCCGCGCCCACACCCTGCCCCAAGCGGTCGTCGACCGCATCCGCGCCATGGCCGATGCTCACCACGTCCGGCCCGCCTCGGTCATCACGGCGGCGGTCGCCGCGTATCTGGCCCGGTTCACCGACCGCGACCAGTCGATGCTGAGTCTGCCGGTCGCCGCGCGCGATCACGAGATCCTGCGCACCTCCGCCGGCCTGACCTCCAACGTCGTCCCGGTACGCGCCCGCATCACCGCGGCCGACGATCGGCCCGTCACCGTCGGCGATTTTCTCCGCACCGTGAACGCCGACGTCAAACAGGCCGTACGCCACCAGAAGTTCCGCCACGAGGACATCACCGGCGACGTCCTCGGATCGCCGGGCGGCCGTCGCGGCTTCTTCGGCCCGATGGTCAACGTGATGCTCTTCTTCGAGCACATCGACTTCGGCACACTGCGCGGTGAGCTGAACGTATTGTCCACGGGCCCTGTGGAAGACGCATCGATCAACGTCTACGACGGTTTCACCGGCGGCATGCGCCTGGATCTCGAGGCGAACCCGAATGTGTATGCGCCGCAGGAGATCGCACAGCATCATGATCGGATCGTGTCGTTCGTCGAGCGATTCGTCTCGGCGGACGCCGAGATGTCGGTCCCCTCCATCGGGTTGGTCGCCGCGAACGAGGCTGCCGAGATCGACCGATTCGCCACCGGCGAGAGGGTCGAACTCGGCGAGGCCACCCTGGTCGACCTCCTCACCGAGGCCGCACAACGCCACGGCGACCAGACCGCGATCGTCGACGCCGACAGCGGCATGTCGCTCCGTCACAACGAGTTCGCGGCCCATGCCGAGTCGGTCGCGGCCGGTCTCCGTGCCCGCGGCATCAGCCCGGAATCGGTCGTCGGTGTGGCGCTGCCACGCAGCGTCGAGCAGATCGTGGCGCTGCACGCGGTGACACTCGCCGGCGGCGCGTTCCTGCCGATCGATCCGGGCGAGCCGTCCGCGCGACTGGCGCACATCCTCGACATCGCCCGGCCGAAAGTCGTGATCACCGGCGACGGCATCGCGCTCACCGGCCACGATGTCTCGACGGTGGGCCTCGACGAGCTACGCGACGACGCGTCCCCCGGTCACGGCCGGCACGCCGTGAGCGCACCGCGCGCCGGCCGTCGGCTGCATCCCGACCATCCGGCCTACGTGCTGTTCACGTCCGGCTCGACCGGAAAGCCCAAGGGCGTCATGATCAGTCATCGCGCCATCGTCAACCGGCTGCGGTGGATGCAGTCCCGGTACGGCCTCGACGGCTCCGACCGGGTCCTGCAGAAGACCCCCGCAACCTTCGACGTCTCGGTGTGGGAGTTCTACTGGCCCATGATCACCGGAGCGGCACTGGTCGTCCCGCGGCCCGACGGGCATCGCGATCCCTGGTATCTGCGCGACGTGATCGCCGAACATGCCATCACCACCACACATTTCGTCCCGTCGATGTTGTCGGCGTTCGCCGCCGCACTCGGTACCGACGATCATGCCCCCGCGGATCTGGGCTCACTGCGCCGGATCGTCACCAGCGGTGAGGCGCTCACGCCGGAGACCGTCGCCGCCATCGGACGGCTCACCGACGCCCCGGTGCACAATCTGTACGGCCCCACCGAGGCGGCCGTCGACGTCACCTTCCACGACGACTGCTCCGCCGATGCCGGCACCCTGCCGATCGGCGCACCCGTCTGGAACACCGGCGTGCATGTGCTCGACCACCGGCTCCAACCGCAGCCGATCGGCGCCGTCGGTGAGCTCTACCTCGCCGGCATCCAGCTCGCCCGCGGCTATCGGAACCGTCCCGACCTCACCGCGACCCGCTTCGTCGCCGACCCGCACGGCGCGGGCCGCCGCCTGTACCGAACCGGCGACCTCGTGCGGCGCCGCACCGACGGCGAGTTGGAGTACCTGGGCCGCACCGACTCCCAGGTGAAGATCCGCGGACAGCGCGTCGAACTCGGCGAGATCGAGGCGGCACTGAGTCGACTGGACGGTGTCCGCGCCGCCGGTGTGCTCGTCCGCGACGACGTGATCGCGGACTCGGCTGCCGTCATCGGCTATGTCAGCGGCGAGTCGGCACTGACCGACCGCGATCTGCGCACCGAGATGAGCGGGCACCTGCCCGATCACATGGTGCCGACCATGATCGTCGTGCTCGACGAATTGCCCACCACCGCCAACGGCAAGCTCGACCGCCGTGCACTACCGGCGCCGGCACGCCGCGAGATCGTCGACCATGTCGCACCGACAGGGCGGATCGAGCGCCTCGTCGCCGACACCGTCGCAGCGGTTCTCGGCGTGGGACAGATCTCCATGTCGGACAACTTCTTCGCCGTCGGCGGCAACTCACTGTCGGCGACCCGGGTGGCCGCCCGACTCTCCCGGGCCACCGGCGAGCGAATCGATCTCCGCACCGTCTTCGACGCCACCTCCGTGCGTGGAATCGCCGACACCATCACCGCACTCGGCGTCGACGAGGAGACGCTACGGTCGGTGACGGCGACCGAGACCGGCGCTCACGCCCCTGCCGACGGCCCGATCCCCTTGTCGCCTGCGCAGTACCGGCTCTGGCTGGCCGCGCGTCTCGACCCGGACGCCGCAGCCACCTACAACATCCCGTTCACGGTGCGGCTCGTCGGCGAACTCGACGTCACCGCACTGGGTGCCGCGTTGCGCGATGTCGTCGCCCGCCACGAGCCGTTGCGCACCACGGTGACCGAGCGTGACGGCGTCGCCTACGCCGAGGTGACCGACGCGGCGCAGGCGCACGTGCCTCTCACCCTGCTCGACGCAACCGAGTCCGAGATCTGCAGCGCGCGCGACTACGCCTCGATCCCCTTCGATCTCGCATCCTCGATGCCGATGCGGGCGCGACTGGTCCGCACCGGCGACGACGACCACCGGCTCACCGTCGTCATCCATCACATCGCTGCAGACGGCTGGTCGCTGGCACCGCTGGCCGCCGACCTCGCGACCGCATACCGCGCACGCCGCGACGGCGACGAACCGGATTGGCCTGCGCTGCCGACGACCTATTCGCAGGTGAGTGCCGCCCGTAACGCCTGGCTCGAGGACACGAGCCCCGGATCGCCCGCCGGTGCCGACCTCGCGTACTGGACCGAGCGCCTGGCCGACGCACCGCGGGAGACCGAACTCCCCTTCGACCGGCCGCGCCCGCGTACCCCCGACCCGGCCGGCGCCACACTGCACGCCGGAATCCCGGCACCGCGCCACCACGGACTACGCAAGCTCGCCGCCGACAACGACGCGACGACCTTCATGGTGCTCCACTCCGCTGTCGCCGCACTCCTGCGCACGCTGTCCACCAACCCCGACATCACCGTCGGCACGCCCGTCTCCGGACGCGGCGACGCCGAGACAGACGGCCTCGTCGGTATGTTCGTCAACACGGTGGCCCTGCGCACCCAGGTGGACAAGGCCGGCGCCTTCACCGACCTGGTGGCGCAGGTCCGGGACACCGATCTGGCAGCCTTCGCGCACGCGGACCTTCCCTTCGACCGCCTCGTCACCGAACTGAATCCCGAGCGGTCCGGCAACCTGCATCCCTTCTTCCAGGTGTCCGTCGCGGTCGAGGACAGCTCGGCGATCGAGCTGGAGTTCGCCGGACTGTCCGCCACCGCGTCCCGGGTCGAGATCGGGCAGACCAAATTCGACCTGCAGTTCACCTTCACCGAGCACACCGACGCCGACGGGAATCCCGGCGGAATGGGCATCGACATCGACTATGCGACAGCGCTGTTCGACCGCCGCACGGTCTCGGCCCTGTCCACCCGGCTGATCCGTCTGATCGATGCGGTCACCGCTTCCCCCGACATCACCGTCGGCGACATCCAGCTGCTCGACCCCCATGAACAACTCGATCTGCTTCCGGCGGTCGGCGCCGGGCGGCGCCCCGTCGAACACCTGAGCCGCATCCTCGCCCGCGCCGTCGACGCCGAGCCCGACCGGATCGCGGTGCATGACGGGACATCCGCGCTCACGTATCGCGAACTCGATGCGGCGGCCAATCGGCTCGCGCGGCTGCTGATCGCGCACGGCGCCGGTCCGGAACGCTATGTGGCGGTGTCGCTACCCCGCAGCGTCGACTGGATGGTCACCCTGTGGGCGATCACCCGCACCGGCGCGGCGTGGGTACCCGTCGATCCGAACTACCCCGCTGAGCGCATCGGTTTCATGCTCGGTGACTCCGGCACCGGTCTCCTGATCGCCGAGCGTGCGTCCGCGCCCGCGCTCGAACCCGTCGAAGACGGCGGTCCCCCGATCGACGTCCTGCTGCTCGACGATCCCGAGACGGCCACCGCCCGACAGGCTTTCCCGGACACTCCGATCCGTGGTGACGAGCTGCGCGCACCCACCGCGGTCGACCATCCGGCGTATCTGATCTACACCTCGGGAACCACCGGCACCCCGAAGGGCGTCGTGGTGAGCCACCGGGGCCTCGCGGATTTCGCGGCACAACAGGTGACCCACTTCGGGATCACCCCGCGCTCGCGGACCCTGCATCTCGCGTCTCCGAGTTTCGACGCGTCGGTGCTCGAGGTGTTGATGGCCGTCTCCGCGGCGGCGACGATGCATGTGGCCCCGCCGACCATCGTCGGGGGCCCGGAATTGGCCCACCTCATGCGATCCGAACGCATCACCCACGCATTCCTGACTCCGTCACTGCTCACGACGATGTCCCCCGACGAGCTCCCCGATCTGGCGGCACTGGTCATCGGTGGCGAGCATCCGAACGCCGAGGTGGTGCGCCGCTGGTCGGCGGGCCGTGCGATGTTCAACGCCTACGGCCCGACCGAGACCACCGTGGTCGCCACCATCTCCGAGGACATCAGCCCCGACGACCCGGCCGTGACCATCGGACGCCCGATCCGCGGGATCGCCGCGATGGTGCTCGACGAGCGATTGCGGCCCGTCACGCCGGGCGCGGTCGGCGAGCTGTACATCGCCGGCACCCATCTGGCCCGCGGCTATCACGGTGTGCGACCGCTGACCTCCAAGCGTTTCGTCGCCAACCCCTACGGCGACCCGGGTGACCGGATGTATCGCACCGGCGACCTCGTGCGCTGGACCACCGACCGCGAACTCGAGTTCCGGGGCCGGGCCGACCATCAGACCAAGATCCGCGGTCACCGCATCGAATTGGGTGAGATCGATGCGGCGCTCGTCGCCGACGACTCCGTCCGCGCCGCGGTGACCATCACGACCGGAGACGGTGCGCAGGCACGCCTCGTGTCCTACGTCACCGTCGACGACCGAAGCACTGGCGCGGCCCCGCGGACGGCCGCCGACGTCACCCGGGCCATCCGGGAACGCCTGGCCGCGCGCCTGCCCCGCCACATGGTGCCGCACACCATCATCGAGCTCGACGAGATCCCGACCACGCCCATCGGCAAGGTCGATCTGCGCGCCCTCCCCGATCCCGCCACCGCGGCCGGCTCCACCGTCGGCGACGTCGAGACCGTCGCCCTGCGGACCGACACGGAGCGGGCGATCGCGCAGATCGTCGCCGAGCAGCTCGGACTCGACGTCGCCGACATCGGACGCGAACACGACTTCTTCGAACTGGGCGGGAACTCGTTGTCCGCCACCCAGATCGTGAGCACGATCGAGCAGATCGGCGGCCGGCGGATCGCGGTCCGCGACATCTTCGATCACTCGACGATCGCCGCCCTCGCCGAGATCGCCGCACCCGGCGAGGACGCCACCGATGTCGCCGATCCCCGCCCACTCGCGACACTGCGCCACGACCCCGATCTGGTCATCGCCCCGGGGCCGGCGCAGCAGCAGTTGTGGTTCCTCAATCAGCTCGGGCAGCGGCGTTCCGGCGACGATGCCCCGGGCACCGGACCGCAGGGCTCGGGCCAGTACAACATCGCGTTCGCCCTCGACCTGCGTGGCGATCTCGACGTGGCCGCCCTCGGCGGCGCGCTGCGGCATGCGGTCGAGCGGCACGAACCGCTGCGCACGGTCTATCCGGCGCCTGACGGCACACCGGTCGTCGACATCCGCTCCGCCGACGACGTGTGCGGCGAGCTGTCGCCGACGGACATCCGGTCAGAGGAGTGGGCGACCGCCGCACAAAGCCTGGCCCGCACTGCCTTCGATCTCACCTGCGAGGCCCCGCTGCGCGTCGTGCTGCATCGCATCATCGCGGAGCCCGACGGCGCACAGCCGGCGGCGGGCTCGCATCACAAGCTGACCATCGTCGTGCATCACATCGCTGCCGACGGATGGTCGATGGCGCCGCTCGCGCGTGACATCGCCGGCGCCTACGCGGACCTGCGTGACGGTCGATCACCGTCGCAGGCGCCGCTTCCGGTCGGCTACCGCGATTATCTCCGGTGGCAGGCCGAGAATCTGGAAGGCCGGCTCGACGAGCTGGCCGGGTGGTGGAGTCGAGAACTCGACGGTCTCGACTCCACCCCCATCCTGATCCCCGACGCGGAATCCGCCGCGGGCGAGACGAGCGCCGCCGCGGGGGTCGTCGACGTCGAGTTCGACAGTGGACTCCGCTCGGCGCTCCGCGCGATCGCGGGCGGCCGGACCACCGAGTTCATGACCATCCACGCCGTGTTCGCCGCCCTGCTGCACCGGCTGCACGCCGACCCCGACACACACGTCACGGGGGCACCGTCCGATGTCGTGATCGGTACCCCGGTCGCCGGGCGGACCGATCCCCGCCTGTCCGATCTCGTCGGCATGTTCGTCAACTCGGTGGTGCTGCGGACGCCGGTCGACGGCTCGGCCGGCTTCACCGGACTGCTCGACGAGATCCGGCCACGCGATCTCGAGGCGCTGTCGCAGGCCGACATGCCGTTCGAGAACGTCGTCGCGGCCGTCAACCCGCCACGCACCGGACGCCATCCGATCTTCTCGATCGCGTTGGCCTTCGATGCCGACGCCGGGTCGACGACCTCCGGGCTGGGTGTCGACCTAGATCTCGACGGTCTCGAGGTCTCCGCCGAGGAGGTGGACACCGGCGCCGCGCGCTTCGACCTCGAGATGAGGCTGCGCGGCGACACCATCCGGTTCACCTACGCCACCGACGTGTTCAGCCGTGCACGGGTCGAGGCCATCGCCGAGGGCCTGCTCACCTTGAGCCGTCAGATCGTCGCGAGTCCCGACCGTCCCATCGACGAGCTGCCGCTGACGGTGGCCGTCGCGCACCCCGAGGCAGCTCTGCGCCCGCCGCGTCATCTCGCCGACATCCTCGCCGACACCGTCGCCGCCCATCCGACCGCGGTGGCCCTGTGCGACGGCGCGACCTCGCTCACCTACGCCGAACTGGACCGGCGCGCGCAGCGGTGGGCGAACCGGCTCACCGTCCTGGGGATCGGTGCCGAGGACGTGGTCGCCGTCGCCCTGGACCGGTCGGCGGAATCGGTGGTCGCCACCTGGGCGATCACCCGCACGGGCGCCGCGGTGCTGCCGCTCGACCCGCGATACCCGGCAGATCGGCTGCGGCACATGCTCGACGACGCACAGGCGCTGGTCGGGATCACCGATCCGGATCGATTCGGGGACCTGTCGCGTGACCTGTGGTGGCTCACCACCGATGAGCTCGATGTCGCCGACGCCGCTACCGATGTCAGCCGGATCGGGCCGGGCGATGTCCGCCGCAACCCGGACACCGTCGCCTACATCGTCTACACCAGCGGATCGACCGGAAAGCCCAAGGGTGTCACGGTGACCCATCGCGGCCTGGCCGCCTTCGCCGCCGCCCAGCAGCAGCATTACGGGGTGGGCGTGGGAGATCGCACGCTGCACTTCGCCTCACCCGGCTTCGACGGCTCGATGCTCGAGTTCCTGATGGCTTTCGCCACGGGGGCGACGATGACCGTCGCACCGCCATCGGTGTACGGCGGCGACGAACTCGTCGAGTTCATGGCCGAGCAACGCGTCACCCACGCATTCATCACCCCGGCGGCACTCGCCGCCGCGACGACGTCGGACCTCCCGCAGCTGCGCTGCCTCGGGGTCGGCGGCGAGGCCTCCACTCCCGCCCTCGTCGCCGAGTGGGGCTCGGACCGCCGCTACCTGAACAACTACGGCCCCACCGAGACCACCATCGTGTCGACGATCTCCGAGCCGTTGCGCGCCGGTGATCCGATCACCATCGGCACGCCCATCCCCGGATGCACGGCCTGGGTCCTCGATCATCGGCTGCAACCGGTTCCGGCGATGGTTCCCGGTGAGCTGTACCTGTCCGGGCCCGGTGTGGCACGCGGATATCTCTCCCGTCCCGACGTCACGGCCGGCCGATTCGTCGCGGCACCGCACGGCGACGGATCGGTGATGTACCGGACCGGTGACATCGTGCACCGCGAGTTGTCCGGCGCACTGATCTATCACGGCCGCACCGACAATCAGGTCAAGGTGCGCGGCTACCGCATCGAGCTCGACGAGATCTCCGGTGCCCTCGCCGATCACCCGGCCGTCGACTTCGCCACCACGCTGGTGGTCGGCGAGGGCGCTGACGCGGTCCTCGCGTCGTACGTGACCGTGCAGGACGACATCGACGGCGCCACCGCACCCACCGCCGGCGAACTGCGGAACACGGTGCGCGAGCGCCTGCCGCGTCAGATGGTGCCCTCCTCGGTGACCATCCTGGACCGCATCCCGCTGACCACCAACGGCAAGCTCGACCGGGCCGCCCTGCCCGCGCCGGTCGCGGTGAGCGACGCCGCCGGCCGGGCCCCGTCCACACCGGCGGAGGCGGCGATCGTCGACATCCTCTCCGAGGTCCTCGGCGTCGAACCCACCACCGTGTCGGCCGAGGACGACTTCTTCGGGCTCGGCGGTACGTCGCTGCAGGCGACCGCGGTCGTCGGACGACTCGGCCATGCCTACCCATCAGTGGACTGGCGTGTCCGCGACATCTTCGACACCCCGTCCATCGCCGGGTTGGCGAAGCGGGTTCCCGCAGGTGCGCCGGCACCCGACACGCGTTCGGCCACACGGCATCCCGATCAACCCAGGCCCACCCGGGTGCCGTTGGCACCGGTCCAGCGCCGACTGTGGTCACTCGCGCGCTCCGCACCGGATGCCACCGACTACCTGATGCCGTTCGCAGTCCGGTTGAGTGGGCGACTCGACACCGACGTCCTCCGCGACGCCTTGGTCGATCTGGTTTCCCGGCACGCCTCGCTACGGACCATCTATCCGCTCGTCGACGGTGCACCCATCGGTGTGGTCCTCGAGGACGCCGAGTCCGTGGTCGGTGAGCTCGGCCCGACACCGCAGACGTCCGTCGATCACGGCGAGCTCCTGGCCCCGATGGACGTGACCACCGATGCACCCCTGCGCTGCGCGGTGCTCACCGATGGTCCCGACGATCACACTCTCGTCCTGGTGATTCATCACATCGCCGCGGACGGCGCGTCTCTGCCCGTCCTGATGGGCGACCTCGTGACCGCTTACACCGAGCGCGCCGGGGGCCGCGCCGAGGCATGGCCGGCGGCCGGAATCGACTATCGGGACTACGCACTGGAGGTGACCGGCGAGAGCGCGACGGAGGCCACCGCCGCGGATCGCGCCTACTGGGCCGATGTCCTCGCCGGCGCGCCGGCCGAGACGACGGTCGACGTGCATCCCGGACATGAGCCGAAGGCGCACGGCGGCGCATCGGTGTCGGCCGAGATCGACCCGGAACTCCGTGTCGCACTGGCGGAGTTCGCCCGCGACCGGGCGACGACCCCGTTCGCTGTGATGCACACGGCACTGGCCGTCCTGCTCCATCGTCTGGGGGTCGGCGACGACCTGCTCATCGGTACGCCGGTGGCCAACCGGGCCCCGCGCGGCTCGTCCGCCGGATACGACCGCGTCGTCGGGATGTTCGTCAACACGTTGGCGCTGCGCACCCGATTGGCCCCCGAGGAGTCGGTCACGAACCTGCTCGACGAGGTCCGGGCCGCCGACCTCGAGGCACTCGATCACCTCGACGCACCCTTCGACGACGTCGTCACCGATGTCAATCCGACCCGCGAGATGGGCCGGCATCCGCTGTTCCAGATCGCTCTGTCGGTACACGACTTCGCCGAATCGTCCCTCGCCGGCGGTGAGTCGATCCCCATCACCGACGACCTCACTCTCGGACTGGACGAGATCGGGACGCACACCGCGAAGTTCGACATGCAGTTCACCGTGACCGGCATGGCGTCCACGGCACCGCAGGCCACCGTCGAACTCACCTATGCGACCACCCGCTACGCGCGCTCCGAGGCCGAACAGTTCGTCACCCGCCTGCTGCGGGTGGTCCGTGCCATGATCTGCGACCCCCTGCGCGCGGTCGGGGACATCCGGATCACCGATCCGCTGGAAGCGGCCGCACTGAGTCCCGTGACCGGGCCCGACGCTGCGTCCCCGGCGACGTTCGGCGACCTGCTCGCGGATGCGGTACGCCGCAATCCCGAGGGCTGGGCCGCGGTCACCGACGGTGACGCGATCACCTACGCCGATCTCGACTCCCGGTCGAACCGTCTGGCGCGGGTCCTGCTCGGTAGAGGCGTGGGTGACCAACCGGAAACCGTTGTCGCGATGGCGATTCCCCGGTCGGTGCAGGCGGTGGTCGCGGTGTGGGCGATCGTCAAGACCGGCGCGGCCTACGTTCCCGTCGACCCCACCTATCCGTCCGAACGGATCCGGCACATGCTCGCCGACAGCGGGGCGTCGATCGTCGTCACCACGTCGGCACACCGCACCGGCTTCGACGACGACCTGCCCGTCCTGGTGCTCGACGACCTGTCGACCCGCACGCGACTGGGCCATTCGTCGCCGACCCCCATCCGTGACAGCGAACGCGCCGCGCCGATCCGGCTGGATCAACTGGCCTACATCATCTACACCTCCGGTTCCACCGGACGACCGAAGGGCGTGCTGGTCCCACACAGCGGCCTGGCCGCGGTGCACGACGAACTCCGCACCCGGATGCGGCCGGACACCGGCTCTCGTGTCCTGCATTTCGCGTCGCCGAGTTTCGACGCGTCGGTGCTGGAGTTCCTGATGGCCGCCGCCGGTGCCGCGACCCTCGCGATCGTGCCGCCCGGCGTGTACGGCGGCCACGACCTCGAGCGGTTCATCGAACGTCACCACGTGAGCCATGCGTTCATCACGCCGGCGGCGGTCGCCACCATGGACCCGGCCGCGGTCCCGCAGCTGACGGCACTCGCCGTGGGCGGCGAGGCTTTCGGCGGTGAGTTGGTCCGCCGGTGGGCACCCGGGCGCGCCATGTACAACGTCTACGGGCCCACCGAGACCACCGTGATCATCACCGGCAGTGACGCATTGAGCCCGGATGAGCCGCTGACGATCGGCACCCCGAACAACGGGGTCGGCACGCTGGTGTTGGACCGGCGACTGCACCCGGTGCCCGCAGGCGTCGTCGGCGAGCTCTATCTGGTGGGCGATCAGGTGACACGTGGCTATCACGGCCGCCCCGAGCTGACCGCGACCCGATTCGTCCCGGCTCCGATGGTCACCGGGGACGGGTATGCGGGTCACCGGATGTACCGCACCGGCGACCTGGTCCGCTGGACCGCGGACGGCCGCATCGACTACGTCGGACGCGCCGACAACCAGGTCCAGGTCCGCGGCTTCCGCATCGAGCTGGGCGAGATCGACGACGTTCTCGGCGGCCATCCCGCAGTCGATTTCGCGGTCACGGTGGTCGATTCATCCGCCGGTGCGCCGACCCTGCGCAGCTATGTGACCACCTATGCCGACCGGTCGATCGATGTCGATGACGCCCGCGCACACCTGCGTTCGCGCCTGCCGCGGCACATGCTCCCGTCGTCGATCACGCGGCTCGACGAGGTGCCGCTCACCCCGACCGGAAAGCTGGACCGCGGCGCGCTGCCCACGACGTCGGCGACCCCTACGTCGCGTGCGCCGCGTCCGGGGATCGAACAACAGATCGCCATGGTGTTCGCCGACGTGCTCGAGCTCGACGATGCGGTCATCGGTGCCGACGACGGATTCTTCGATCTCGGCGGCAACTCGCTGATGGCGACCGGCGTCGCCGCCCGACTCGGGGATCTGCTCGACTGTGAGATCCCCGTGCAGACCCTGTTCGCGGCACCGACCGTCGCCGAACTCGCGGCGGTCACCGAAGCCGCCGGACGCCGGGCGCGCAGCGGGTCCGACACGGCCTCGGCCGCGACCGGCGTGGGTTTCGATCCCCTGCTGGCCCTGCGTCGAACCCCACGTTCCGCCGGCGACAAGCCACCGTTGTTCGTGGTGCATCCCGCGATCGGGCTCTCGTGGAGCTTCGCGTCGGTGCTGCCGCATGTCGCGCCCGACCGCGCCGTCTACGGGCTGCAGAATCCGACGCTGACCGGCCGACCCGCCGCGCAGACGATCTCGGAGCTGGCCGCGGACTATGTGGACCGCATCCGGTCTGTCGCACCGCACGGCCCCTATCACCTGGTCGGCTGGTCGCTGGGCGGCCTGATCGCCCATGAGATGGCGATCGCGCTGCAGTCGGCCGGAGAGGAGGTGGCGCAACTCGTGCTGCTGGACTCGTTCGTGCTGTCCGGCCGCCCAGAACTCGCGACCGAACCGTCGGTGGCCGAACTGCTCGGCGAGTTCGGCCTCTCGGCGGGCGAGGACGGGCACGAGCCCACCGTCACCGAGGCATGGCAGGCCGTGCGATCGGCCGGTGGACCCCTCGCGGGTCTGGCGGAGTCCGATTTCGCGGCGGTGCACGAGACCTTCCGGGCCGCCACCCCTCTGGCCGAACATTGGCGGCCGGGACTGTTCCGCGGTGACGTGACCTTCGTGACCGCGGCCGGCGACCCGCCTGCCGGGCGGCCTGCCGTGGACGACTGGCACGAACACGTGACCGGCTCCGTCGACGAGGTGGTCGTGGACTGTACACACGCACGAATGCTGCTCCCGGAGAACGTGACCGGATACGCATCGGCCATCGATCCCGCCACCGCCGCCCGAACCGCCCCGCAGAGCTCGTTCACCGACACCGACACCGACACCGACACCGAGGAGGAAGCATGACCAATCCGTTCGACGACACCGAGGGCGTGTTCCTTGTGCTCGTCAATGACGAAGGGCAGCACTCGCTCTGGCCCGAGTTCGCCGCGGTGCCCGAGGGGTGGCGCACGATGCACGGGCCCGCCGGACACGACGACTGCCTCGCCTATGTCGAGGAGCACTGGCGAGACATGCGGCCCGCGAGCCTGATCCGGGCCATGGAAGGAAGTGGGAAGGCCTATGGGACGACACACGATGAGTGACCGGAACACCCGACTCGCCCTGGAGTTGCGTGGGGTGACCAAGACCTTCCGTTCCGGGCTGCTCGGTCGTGGACCCCGCGTCTGCGCTCTGAACGGAATCGATCTCGCGGTCTCCGCCGGCACGATCCATGCGCTGCTCGGGCCCAACGGTGCCGGCAAGACCACCACGGTCCGGGCCGTCGCCACGCTGATGCGACCCGATACGGGATCGGTCGTCGTCGACGGCATCGACGCCCTCGCCGAACCGGACACCGTACGCGAGATGATCGGCGTCTCAGGACAATACGCCGCCGTGGACGGGAATCTCACCGGGTTCGAGAATCTGCGGATGGTGGCTCAACTCTATGGCCATCGACGCCGGGACGCGGCCGAGCGGGCGCGGGCGATGATCGCCGAGCTGAAGCTCTCCGATGCCGCCGACCGCCCGATGCGGACGTACTCGGGGGGCATGCGCCGCCGCCTCGACCTCGCCGGCGCGCTGATCAACGAACCGTCCCTGGTGATCCTCGACGAACCCACCACAGGTCTGGACCCGCGTGGCCGGCGGCAGATGTGGGAGGTGATCACCGAACAGGTGGCCTCGGGCACCACCGTGCTGCTCACCACCCAGTACCTCGAGGAGGCCGACGCGCTGGCCGACGAGATCACGGTGATCGACCACGGCGCGATACGCGCCCAGGGCACCGCTGCCGAACTGAAGAACACCACCGCACAATCCATCCTGACGATCGAGCTCGACAACGAGGTCGACACCGCACTCGTCGCGACCACTCTCGGTGACATCGGCGTGGGCCTGCCCCGGCAGCTGGAGGCGCGCCGCTGGTCGGTTCCCGTCACCGGTGGCAGCCGCAGCGCGGTGGAGGCGGTACGCGCCTGCGACGGTGTCGGAATCGACGTCGCCGACGCCACGGTGACCACACCGACACTCGATGACGTCTTCCTCACGCTCACCGAACGGGCCGAACCCGGACTGGGCTCCGGCGAGGACCTGCCCGACGTCACGACCGAACGATTGGAGAAGGTCTGATGCTCGCCGACACCGCGGTCATCGTCGAACGAAACCTGTTGACGGTCCGCCGTATACCGACACTGCTCATCAGTGCCACGATCCAGCCGCTGATGTTCGTGTTCCTGTTCGCCTACGTCTTCGGCGCGACCTTCGGCGGTGGGTCGTATCGCGAGTTCCTGATGGCCGGGATCTTCACGCAGACCGTCGTGTTCAACGCGGCGTTCACGACCGTCGGACTCGCGGGCGACATGTCCGACGGCATCATCGATCGGTTCCGGTCGCTGCCGATGTCGCGGCTCGGTGTCATCGCCGGACGGGTCAGCTCCGACATGGTGCTCGGTGTGCTCGGCCTGGGCGTGATGGTGGTCTGCGGACTGGCCATCGGATGGCGGGTGCGCGGGGATGCGGCCGACGCGGCGATCGCGTTCGGCATCATCCTGCTGTTCGCGTTGGCCATGGCCTGGGTGGGTGCGGTGACCGGGCTCGCTGCACCGAATGTCGAAGTGGCCCAGAGCATCGGATTTCTGTGGATGTTTCCGGTGACGTTCCTCTCGAGCGCGTTCATCTCCGCCCAGAGCCTGCCGGGATTCCTGCGTCCGATCGCCGAGTGGAACCCGGTGACCGCCGTCGCCACGGCCTGCCGGCAGCGCTTCGGCAACGCGTCCCCGCCGGACTTTCCCGCACCGACGGGATGGGTGGCCGACCACGCCGTCGGGTACTCGATCGGATGCAGCGTCGCGATCCTGGCGATCTGTATCCCGTTGTCGGTCATCCTCTATCGCCGCTCGGCCAACTGACGCCTGCAACCCTGACGCCTACCACTCTGACGCCTGCAACTCTGACGCCTGCAAACTCTGTGAGGACAACCCGCGGGAAAGCGGGTTGTCTCCACGGAATCACCGGTCAGATCGGGATCTGCGCGAGGATCGGCGTCGTCGGCTGCTGGGAACCACCCTGTGGTTCGATCGTCACGGCCAGCACCGTCGAGGAATCCAGATCCTCGACCAGGGTTGGTGATTGCGCCCCACTCGACGGGATCAGCCCGGCCGAGACGGGCTGATCGCCCTTGCCCACGAGCCAGAGCTGGAACTCGCGGTCCTCCGGAATCGGGTTGCGGAGGTCTCGCAGCAGGGCAACCGCCTGATTGCGTTCACGTGAGGTCACCACCGACATCGTGCCGCGCTGGTCGTCGAGTTGGCGGACCGCCAGCTGTGCGTCCGGCGCGGACAACACGTCGAGAGTCTGTTGCTGCGCAGCCGAGATCGTGGGTGCGGCGGGCTCCGGTGCCGTGCTGCGCCCGATCATGACTCCGGCGCCCAGCGCGACCACGACCGCGGCCGCGGCGGCCGCCACGACCGCGGCGAGCCGGCGTCGCCGGGCACGGCCACGATCGATCGGCACCACTGTGGACTCCGCACCCGTCGCGGTGCCATCGCCCTCGGCGGGTGCGGTGAAGACATGGTCGAGCACGCGCGCGCGCAGCCCGGAGGGCGCGTCGAGCGCGTAGGAGCTGGCGAAGTCGACGATGGCCGAACGTGTCTCGGCGATCCGGCTGTCATAGATCTGTCGCTCGATCGCGGACAGCCCGTCGAGCTCTCGCGTCACCCGGTCGTGTTCGGCGGGCGGGAGGACGTCCACGGCATACAGTTCGATGTGCTCATCGAGCCAGTCGGTGTCAGACATGGTCCCGGCCTCTCAGGCAATTGCGAAGTTTGCGCAGCCCGTCGCGAATACGCGTCTTGATCGTGGGCAGCGGCGTCGACATGTGCTCGGCGACCTCGGGATAGGTCATGCCGTTGAAGTACGACATCTCGATGCTGTCGCGCTGGAGATCGGTGAGCCGATCCAGGCACAGCCGCAGCTCGCTACTCTCCTCCCGGTCGACGACGATCTCCAGGGGCGCCGCGACTCCCGGTGTCCGATTGGCCGATTCGTACTCGGTGGACTTGCGGGTCTGCAGTTCCTCGGTGCGCACCCGGTCGACCGCGCGCCGGTGCGCGATGGTCATCATCCAGCTGATCACCGTGCCGCGGGCCGGGTGATAGTCGTCGGCCTTCTGCCAGAACTGCAGATACGCCTCCTGCACGACCTCTTCGGCGTAGTTGCGATCACGTACGACCCGCAATGCCAACCCATAGATCCGCGCGCTGGTGAGGTCGTACAGGTGCGCGAATGCACCGCGGTCACCCAGCGCAGAATCCGCGAGCAACGAGCGGAGAAGGTCGGGATCGTTCGCCGCCCCGGTGGATGTCATGCCCCTACGGTAGCCAAGACGGGGGTCTGGGTACGACTGTCGGCACCGGCCGGGCGCTATCAGGAACGACCGCTACACTGGGCCCGCCCCGTGGTGCAGGCAAAACTGCTGCTGTGAAACGCGGGACGTGTGAATACCGATAAGGGGAATCGTGGGGAAAATTCAGCGACCGGTCCTCGGGGTGATCGTGACGATAGCGGCGATTGTCGCATCGATGGTGACCGGCACGGCCGGCACCGCGTCTGCGGCACCGCAGTCGCGGATCGTCAGTTCATATGACGACGATCCGCAGCAGGTCACCCTGATCGTCTACTCGGCGGCGATGGGAAAGAACATCCCGGTGACCGTGTTGACCCCTCGTGATCGGGCCAAGCCGAGCCCCACGCTGTATCTGCTCAACGGCGCGGGTGGGGGCGAGGATTCCGCGACGTGGGATGCCCGCACCGACTACAAGCAGTTCTTCGCCGACAAGGACGTCTATGTGGTCACACCCATCGGTGGTGCGTTCTCCTACTACACCGACTGGCAGCGCGACGACCCCGCGCTCGGGCGCAACAAGTGGCAGACCTTCCTCACCGAGGAGCTACCGCCGCTGATCGACACGCACTTCGCGACCACCAGGCGCAACGCCGTCGCCGGGATCTCGATGGCGGGAACCACCGTGTTCAACCTGGCGATCGCCGCGCCGAAACTGTACCGGTCGGTGGCCGCGTTCAGTGGGTGTGCGCGGACCAGCGATCCCGCCGGCCAGCAGTACATCCGGTTCGTGGTCTCCGATCGTGGGGGCGGCAACCTGGTCAACATGTGGGGACCGCTGAACGGTCCGGGATGGCGCGAGAACGACCCCTACGTGAACGCCGAGAAGCTGCGCGGGACCAGGATCTACATGACCGCCGGAACCGGCCTGCCCGGCACGCACGAACGTCTGCAGGACCCGTTCGTCGAGGGGGACCCGTTCTTCCTGGCGAATCAGGCCGCCCTCGGCGGGCTCATCGAGGTGGCCATCGACCAGTGCACCCGTCAGATGGCCGACCGGCTCGCCGCGCTGCACATTCCCGCGAAGGTGACCTTGCGGTCCACCGGCACGCACTCGTGGGGCTATTGGCAGGACGATCTGCACCGCACCTGGCCGCAGATCGCCCGCGACCTGCGCTGAGCGCGGCACCGGCGGGTCACCAGGCGTCGAGCTCGGTGTATCCGTCCTGGAGGGCCCGCGCGAGTAGATGCGCCTTCGTCGGTGCGTCTCGTCCGACGGCGGCGTACTTCGCCCGGATCCGCGCCAGGTGGGTGCTCACGGTGGATGCGGCGATGAACAGCACGGCAGCGGCCTCCTCCTTCGATTCGGCCGCCAACCAGGCGAGCAGTACCTCGACCTCCCGCGTGGAGAGTTCCGGCGCTCGATCCTCTGGCATCCCAACATCTCCGTGGCGGTAGTCCGACATGCATGTCACGGGGAGGCCGCCTGGCGGCCTGATCCTCGTCGACACGTGCGCCGGCGGCGGGCCGGCAGCACCTGAGCGCAACGCCGGCACCGCCGACCGGTTCGGCATTCGTGAATGAGCGGTCATCGGCCATCCTTCGTTCGCAACACAACCTCCGTTGCCACAAAGCGACCCGGTCCCCCCGACGAGCCCGCTGCTGGTCGACTGCAGGCTAAGGCATCCGGCGGCGCGACTGTAGACCCAGGATTGGGGACAAGGGCGCTCGACGCCGCCACTATCGGGCAACGCCGATGCCGGTGACACGGGCAGTCACCGAGACGGGAGATGAGATGATTTGTGACAAAAGTCTCATCGAGTGGCTATCCGGTCGGCGGGCCGGCCTCTCCGTGCCGCGACGACCGTCTCCTCGACGAACGGCCCGGTGACGACGAACGGCCAGGTGACGACGAACGACCCGGTGACGAACGACCCGGTGACGGCTGATTCGGCGACGCGGGCCCGTGCCCCGGGAAGGGCAACCAACCGTCCTCGACCGCCCGTTTGAACAGGTCGAGTTTGGTGTGCGTCGGACGACCGGCCGCGGCATACTTCTGCCGAATCCGCTTGAGGTACTCGTTGACCGTCTCGACGGTCACGCCCAGCGCCGCCCCTACGCCCGCCGAGGTCTCCCCCGACGCATACAGGGTGAGAACACGCTGCAACTGCGGACTCAGATCCACCGCCGCGAGCTCGGGGTCACCATCGATCGCGGCCGCCCATTCGGTGGTCAGCACCTCGCGGCCGGCGCCGGCCGCACGGACGGCCTCGACGAGCTCATGCTCTGACGCGGACTTCAGTATCATCCCCAGCGTGCCTGCCCGCGCCGCCGAGCGCAGCAACGCGGGATGCTCACCGGAGGTGTACACGACGGTCCCGATGCCCGCTTCGGTGAGCCGCGTGACATTCTCGCCGGGCGTCGTGCCGTCGTCGAGGCGCAGATCCAGGATCACGATGTCCAGAGGGATCTGCTGCGCGAGCAGTGCGCCGACGGTGGGCGCCGAGCACACCAGTTCGAGATCGGGCTGACGGTCGAGGATTCTCTCGATCCCCCAGATCGGCGAAGGATGATCGTCGACCATCCCTACGCGGATCACGGGAGGACTGTCAGACGTCACCCTCACCTCCCGTTCCACACCTCGCCGTTCCACACCTCGCCGTTCCACACCACGCCGTTCCGGCGATCACAGGCCGTCTCTCGACACTATCGGTCACCCCCGACGTCCGAACGCGGGGCGCGCCGCGCCGCGCGGAGGCGACCGAGGGATCGGGTCGCTCTTCGCCGCCCGACCTGGCACCATGAAAACGAGAACACGTTCTAGGTCCGCACAACGGAGGAGATCCCACCGATGGCATCAGCCGCTTCCACACACGAGGTCCTGGGCAGCACCGTCACCATGCCCGTGGAGATACGGCACGCACGCTGCTTCGTGGCCGGGTTCACGGCGGACACCGCGGCGGTCGAGCAGGCCATCCGGAGTGCGGGCCCCGGCGCGAATCACCCGCGACCACTGCGCATCCGCCCCGGCCGGACGATGTGCATGCTGGTGTTCGTCGACTACGTCGACGGTGATCTGGGGCCGTACAACGAGTTCGGCGTCTGTTTCCTCGTGGAGGACCCGACCCGGCCGCCGGCATCCCCGCTGCGGGCACTTCGGTCGCTGGTGAGCGGAGATGCTCGCGCGCTCATCCATCGACTACCCGTCGACGGCGACTTCACCCTGGCGGCCGGCCGTGGGATCTGGGGGTTCCCCAAGACGCTTGCCGAGTTCGAGGTGGACCATGATTCGGCGACCAGACACGGGCGCGTGGTCGCCGACGATCAGCTGGTCGCGGATCTGACGGTGCGTCCGGGTATCCGGGTTCCCGACTCCACCAAGGACGCGGTGCTCAACGCCTACTCCCAACTCGACGGGGTCCTGCGGATGACGCCCTGGAAACTCACGTCGACGTCGGGCACCCGCACCCGCATCGGCGGGGCCGACCTGGTACTGGGCACCCACCCGATCGCCGACGAACTGCGGTCGCTGCAGCTGGGCCGGCATGCGTTGATGACGTCGTCGGTGGAGCGGGTGACCATGACCTTCGACGACGCGACCGTGATCTCCTGAGGGCCCGCAGGGCCTACACTGGCTCGACAGCCCAGAACGAAACCCTGCGGACGGTGCGCGCATGAGCAACCTGGAAACACGGCCTGATGAAATCGACTGCCACTCAACGGCGCAGCGCAGCGATGCCGGCGAAGGACTGGTCGCGGTGGAGGTGCTGACCGCGCGTGACGTCCCCCTGGGTGGCCCGCGGGCGATGACCGTGCACCGGACCCTGCCGCAACGCCGGCGGTCGTTGATCGGGGCGTGGTGCTTCGCCGATCATTATGGTCCCGACGATGTCTCGGCAACCGGCGGGATGGATGTGCCCCCGCACCCACATACCGGCCTGCAGACGGTGAGCTGGCTCTTCGCCGGTGAGATCGAGCATCGCGACACGATGGGAAATCACGCGATGGTGCGGCCGGGCGAGGTCAATCTGATGACCGCAGGCCACGGCATCGCCCACACCGAGGTGTCGACACCCGACACCTCGATCCTGCACGGGGTACAGCTCTGGATCGCCCTGCCCGAGAACGCCGCCGACACCGCGCGCGACTTCGCACATCACGCCCCCGGGGTGATCGAGCGCGACGGCGTCGCAGTTCGGGTGTTCCTCGGCGAGTTACTCGGCGAACGTTCACCGGTACACACCTTCACTCCCCTGCTCGGCGCCGAGCTGACGATGCCGGCCGGGACCGAGATCGCCCTGCCCGTCGCCGCGGACCATGAACACGGCATCCTCGTCGACTCGGGGACGATCCGCGTCGTCAACTCCACGGCGGATCCTCTGAAACCAACCGAACTCGGGTACGTCGGTCTCGGCGCCACGCAGCTGCACCTGCGCAACGAATCCGACGACGCAGCCCGTGCGGTGCTCCTCGGTGGGGTCCCGCTCGACGAGGAGATCATCATGTGGTGGAACTTCCTCGGCCGCAGTCACGACGACATCGTGCGGTTCCGCGAAGAATGGACCGACCGCAGTGAGCGGTTCGGTCAGGTCCGAGGCTATGAGGGGCAGATCCAGCACCTGCCCGCACCGGCACTGCCGACGTCACGCCTGCGCCCGCGACACAATGTCCCGGGCCAGGCGTGACACCGACGACCGGTCAGCTCCTCTCGCCGAGCAGTCGCGCGAAGTTGGCGATCCCGGCGTCCTCGAACGCCGTGTGACGCTGGCCCTGCTTGGTGCGCGCGGCAGCCCGCATCGTGTCCGATTCCATCGGCGCCGCAACGGTTTCCGATTTACCCATCGCGGTACCGAGTTCGTGCGCCGCCCGGGCGATACGGTCCGAGAGCAGCGCGGTGTCGCCGGTGGCACCCGCCCAGTCCTCGGCCGCGGCGTACACCCCGGTCGGGACGACGATTGCGCGCAGATAGACGAGCAAGGGACGCACGGCGTGGTCGAGCACCATCGAGTGGCGCGGGCTGCCGCCGGTCGCGGCGATGAGAACCGGGATGCCCTGCATCCGCTCCACCTCGAGCAGATCGACGAACGACTTGAACAAGCCACTGTAGGACGCGTTGAACACCGGTGTGGCGACGATCAGCCCGTCGGCCGCGTAGACCTTCTCGAGGGCGGCGGCAACCGAACTCACCGCGAATCCTGTTGTCAGCGAACGCATGACGTCGACCGCGACATCGCGGAGATCGATCACCTCGATCTCGAGATCAGCACCGCCCAGGTCGTCGGCGACCGCCTCCACGAGACGGTCCACCAGCAGCCGGGTCGATGACGGATCACCGAGGCCGGCGTTCACGGCGACCAACGAGCGGGTCGGCCGGTGTGAGTTCGATCCGCTCACGCTCCCACCTCCTCGCGCTCGGACGTCGATGCGGCGACCAATGAGTCATGGGTGGGTGCGTCCGGGACGTCGGCGGGACGTCCCGCCTCGAAGCCTGCTCGCAGATCGGGAAGGACCGCGCCGAGTTCATCGAGTTGCTCGAGCACCGTCTTCAGGGGCAACCCCGCGTGATCGACCAGGAACAGCTGTCGCTGGTAGTCACCGAAGCTCTCCCGGAACGACAGCGTCTTGTCCAGGAACTCCGCAGGGCTCCCGACGGTCAACGGCGTCTGATCGGTGAACTCCTCCAGCGACGGGCCGTGCCCGTAGACCGGTGCGTTGTCGAAATACGGGCGGAACTCGCGAACCGCATCCTGGGAGTTCTTCCGGATGAAGAACTGCCCGCCGAGTCCGACGATCGCCTGGTTCGCCGTGCCGTGGCCGTAGTGCTCGAAACGCTCGCGATAGAAGCCGATCAGCCGTTGGAAATGCTCCTTCGGCCAGAAGATGTTGTTGGCGAAGAAGCCATCCCCGTAGTAGGCGGCCTGTTCGGCGATCTCGGGACTGCGGATCGAACCGTGCCAGACGAACGGTGCCACCCCGTCGAGCGGTCGGGGCGTGGAGGTGAACGACGTGAGCGGTGTCCGGAACTGTCCCTCCCAGTCGACGACCTCTTCGGTCCACAGTCGATGCAGCAGGTGATAGTTCTCGATCGCCAGCGGAATGCCCTGGCGGATGTCCTGACCGAACCAGGGATAGACCGGCCCCGTGTTACCACGCCCGAGCATCAGGTCGACCCGGCCGTCGGCGAGATGCTGCAGCATGGCGAAATCCTCGGCGATCTTCACCGGATCGTTCGTGGTGATGAGCGTCGTCGCGGTGGACAGCTGCAGAGTCGTGGTCTGCGCGGCGATGTAGGCGAGGGTCGTCGTCGGTGACGACGAGAAGAACGGCCGGTTGTGGTGCTCGCCGAGTGCGAACACGTCGAGCCCGATGTCCTCGGCCTTCTTCGCGATCTCCACGATCGCCTTGATCCGCTCGTGTTCGCTGGGCTCGACGCCCGTCGTGGGGTCGACCGTGATGTCACTGACGCTGAAGAGTCCGAACTGCATGTCGCGCCTCCTGAATGCTATGAAACCGTCACCCCATCTAACCGGACCACGGTCCGATTAATTCCGCTGCGCGGAGCCCCCGGATGCGTCGGTTAGTGTGGGCTTACCCACGAGGAGGAGTCTCAATGAACGTTCGGAAGTCCATGGCCGCAGTGTTGCTCGCCGGCTCCGCAGTGTTGCTCGCTGCCGGCTGCTCCGACGACACGTCGAACACGGTCAGCAGCGCCGCCAACAACGCGTCCGCGGCGATCGCGTCCGCCGCGAGCAACGCCAAACAGGCGATCGTGGGACTGAGTACCGACGACGCACAGGTGATCGTGCGCAAGGCGGTGGACCCGGCCACGTCGTCCGATGAGCTCGAGGCGGTCGTGGACACCACGAACCCGGTGACGAAGGTGGCCCTCCAGGGCTACGCGAAGGCGTCCAACGCGGCCGGGTACACCCCCGACGTCTACACCGTGAAAGAAGTGAAGGCCGAGGGTGACAACAAGGCCATCGCCACGGTCTCGATCAAGAGCCCGCACGCATCGCAGCCGGTCGACCTCACGCTCGAGTACGTCAAGGTCGACGGCGACTGGAAGCTCAGCGGCAGCGCCATCGATCAGCTGACGACGATGGGCGGCCAGCACGGCGGCTGATCACGCCGAAACACACAACCCTCTCGCCGCACCCTGATCACCCGGGTGCGGCGAGAGCCGTTTCCAGACCGATCGTCATCAGATCAGGAAGAATGGACGCGGAGCGGACCGCCGTCGAGATGTGGTCCGCGCGCAGGAGGCACGTCATGCGGGTAACCGACCATCCCACCGACTCGATACCGCCCGCGGTCACCGATCGGATACTGACGTGGCCGTCGGAGAATTCCACCGGCGAGTACCGGGTCACCACCGGGCCGTCGATCATCCGCGACGACCGGGACCTTCCGCCGGCGTTCGACCTGTCGTTCGGTCCGGACCCCGTGGATCGCCCGCTGCCGCCGATTCGCGACATCTGGTTGCCATCGGCGGAGTTCGCCGCGCAGATGCCGCCGATGCGCCGCCCGAGCGCTGCCACGGCCACCGCTGCGCTCGTCATCTCGATGGTGTCGATGCCGCTGGCACTCGTGGGCGTCGGCGCGGTGACGGGCATGGTCGCCGTGATCCTCGGCGTCGTGGCACTGATCCAGATCAGCAGCGCCGGACGACGCCGCGCTCCGGAGCCCAACCGCTATCGCGGGACCGGACGTGCGGCCACCGCGATCGTCGCAGGGATCGGCAGCGTCGTCGTCGGCACGCCGATCCTGCTGGTGATCCTCATGGTCCTGGCCGTGTTGTGAGGGCACACGGCATCCCGATCTGACCTCAGCCGGCGGGATTGCACCGGGGCAGGTCAGCTGACCGCGCGAAGGCGGCCACCGCTGTTGCCGTCACCGAGGTCGCGGCCCAGCCAGGCAACCACTTCGCTCATCACACGATTGCGTTCGGCGGCACCGTCGATGCGTGTCAACGCCGGCATGCAATGGATGAGACCGGCGTGAAACGCCGCTTCCTGTGACATGCCGTGACGGTCGGTGACCGACCCGTATGATTCGATTGCCTCGTTGAGCGCGCCGTACGTGACCACCTCGTCGCCGACCCGCACTGCGGCCAGACGCGGAGTGATCTCCGCTCGCCGTCGGATGTCTGCCATCACTTCAATCACCACAGCCGTTCCCCCGAACTCGTCTTCTCGACCCTGGCCACTTTGCCCTCCCAGCATGGAACTGGCACCGGGTCCTTATATATACCTTGCCTTGCTAAAGGCCTTTTGGAAACCGGTGACGCGAATTGGTGGCGAATTACACAGGAAACCCGTGGTCATCGCCGTGCATCACCCATGTTACTCACGTGATTCAAGTTGTTGGAGTGACGTATGTTGCTTGATGTGCAAGCGTTATCGCGGCGTCATGCACCCGCGACGTCACTCCGCCGATGCCCCGCCGGACGTCTGACTCGACGCCACAGCATCGCCCTCCATGGCATCGACGAGGCTCTTCGGGCGCAGGTCGGTCCAGTTCTTCTCGACGTACTCCAGGCACGCGGCGCGGCCGTCTTCGCCGAACACCCTGGTCCAACCGGCGGGGATGTCGGCGAAGGTGGGCCACAGCGAATGCTGGTTCTCGTCGTTCACCAGGACGTAGAACCGTCCGTTCTCGTCATCGAAGGGGTTGGTCATACTCGATCCTTTCCGTAGGAGACGTTGCTGTCGTCACCGTGGCGGCCCGGGCCGCCACGGTTGAGCCAGTCGTCGAGCGCCGGCCCGATGACCTCGAGCGCCGCCGCATTGGCGAGACCGAGGTGGTCCGCATCGACGTCGACGTTGGCGATCGGTCCCGAGACGTAGGGCTCCCACCCGCGGGCCACCGCACCCGGGTCCGCCTTGTCCCGGGTCGCGGTGAACACCAGCAGTGGCCCGTCGAAGGAGTCCGGCCGGAAGTCGGCCACCAATGCTTCGCCGGTGGCGAAGCTGTCCATCACCCATTGCACCTGCTCGGCCTCCAGCAGGCCCATCGAGGCGATCTGCTGCCGGATCACCTCGGCGACCTCCTCGGCGCTGTCGGCGTGGACGCTCTCGTCCAGATCGAACAGGTCACGCCAACCGCCCAGGAAGTCACCGACGAAGTCACCGCCGAGCGCGACACCGACCGGCGCCGGTTCGTCGGGTGCGGCCGCGACCGGTACGGGCGAGGAATCCATGACGCCGAGGAACGCGATCTCCTCGCCTTCCGCGGCCAGGCGGGTCGCGATGGCGTAGGCGACATAGCCACCGAGCGACCAGCCGAGCAGGTGATATGGCCCGTGGGGCGACACCCGCCGGATCTCTTCGAGGTAACGATCGGCCATCGCCTCGATCGACCGGGCGCTCGGTTCGCCGGAGACGACATGCGGGTCCTGCAGTCCGTACACCGGGCGATCGGTCAGGTAGGGCACGAATCCGCCGTAGAACCAGGCGAGGCCGCCCGCCGGGTGGACACAGAACAGCGGTGGCCGCGACCCCTGTCCGTTCAAGGTGATCAGCACCTCGCCCGCCGCCGTGACCTCGCCGCGCAGCCGCGCAGCCAGCCCTCGCGGTGTCGGATCGTTGAACAGCCAGGCCAGTTCCGGGTCGTGACCTCCCTCGCGCAGCCGGGCCAGAACCTGCGTCGCCGACAGCGAGTTGCCACCCAGATCGAAGAAGCTCTGTGTGACACCCACCCGGGCCACGCCCAACACCTCCGCGAACGCGGCGGCGACGGCTTCCTCCGCCTCGTTGTCCGGGGCGACGTACTCATCGGCCACGGCGTCGATCACCGGCGCCGGCAGTGCCCGCTTGTCGAGCTTGCCGACCGGCGTCAACGGCAGGGCGTCGAGAACCGCGATACTCGCCGGCACCATGTGCGACGGCAGTCGCCGACCCACATGGTCGCGCAGCGCCGCGATGTCGGTCGCCGGGTCCGCCACGACATAGCCCGCCAGTGCCGTGGCAACCGAGCCGCCCACGCCGAGCACGACCGCCGACTCGACGGCCGGATGCGATGCCAGCACGGCCTCGATCTCGCCCAACTCGATCCGCAGTCCGCGCAGTTTCACCTGATCGTCGGTACGCCCCGCATACTCGAGAACCAGATCTCCGGCGGAGCCGAATCGCCATCGGACGACGTCACCGGTGCGGTACATGCGATCCCCCGCAGCCCCGAACGGATTGGCGACGAACCGCTCTGCCGACAGTCCCGGCCGGTCGAGATATCCGCGCGACAAGGCTCCGCCGACGGCATAGAGCTCCCCCGGGACGCCGACCGGAACCGGCGACATGCGCTGATCCAGGACGAGCAGGCCGACGCCCGCGAGCGGACCGCCCAGCCGGACGGGCCGTCCGGCATGCATCGGCTCGCTGAGCGTGATGCCGATGGTGGTCTCGGTCGGACCGTACAGATTCTGGATCCGCGTGTGCGGCGACCACGTGTCGACCAGGCCGGGTGGGACCGCCTCACCACCGGCCATGAGCGCCTGCAGATCCGGCAGCTGCCGCGGATCGAGCGTCGACAACACGGTCGGTGTCAGGAACGTGTGCGTGACCCGATGCTCACGCATGAAGTCCTGTAGCACCGCGCCGCCCACCGCATCGGTCGGTCGGTACGCCAGCGTGCCGCCGTTGATCGTCGCGAGGAGGTACTCGAGGACCGATGCATCGAAACTCGGCGATGCGAATCCCAGCACCACGGGGTCCTCGCCGACGTCCAGGCGACGCGTCTCCTGCGCGGCGAAGTTCGCCAGGCCGGAGTGGGTCACCGCGACGCCCTTCGGCCGACCGGTCGAGCCCGATGTGTAGATCACGTACGCGACATTCTCCGGGCGGACCCTGCCCAGGATCTCCGTGGGGCTGATCTCTTCGTCGCCGAACATGTCGAGTTCCGCGCCGATCTCGTCGCTGTCGAGTCGCACCCATGCGAAGCCCTGATCCGGCAGCTCTCCGGTGGCGGCGGTCAGACCCAGGATCGCCCCGGAGTCCTCCACCATCGTGGCCACGCGTTCGGCCGGGTAGTCGGGGTCGATCGGCACGTAGCCGGCGCCGGTCTTGGCGACCGCCCAGATCGCGGTGAGCAGTTGCGCCGACCGCCCGATCGCCAGCGCCACCAGCGACTCCACTCCGATGTCCCGCGAGATCAACCAGCGCGCAAGACTGTTCGACCGTGCGTCCAGTTCGGCATAGGTCAGTGCGACACCGTTGCCGTCGACCACCGCGATCCGGTCGGGGTGCGCCCGAGCGGCGTCGCCGAACATCGTGGCCAGCAGCCGCGCGGGCGTGCCGTCACCCCCGGACACCGGCGTGAGCGACCCCACGGACCGGGGCGCGAGCAGCCCTATGTCCGCGGTCAGTGTGTCCGGTCGCGTCGCGACCGTGCGCAGGATCTCGGTGAGCGCGTCGATGAAGACCTGGACCTGCTCGGCCTCGAACGCATCCGGCAGATACTTCAGTGTCAACGAGATCCGTTCTCCGGCAACCGGAGAGGTCGACATGTTCAGCGGATAGTGAGTGGCGTCGGTGCCCTCGAAGTCCAGGATCTCCAGACCGCCGGTGAGCGATGCGTCCGTGGTGGACAGGGAATCGGAGTCCACCGGATACGACTCGTGCACGGTCAGGGTATCGAACAGCGCACCGGTCAGGTCCGGCCGCAGCGCGGTCAACTGCGGCAACGTCAGATGCTGGTGATCGAGCACCGACACCTTCGCGGCCTGCAGCCGGGCCAGAACCGCCGAGATCGGGGCGTGTGGATCGACGTCCACCACCGCCGGCAGCGTGTTGATGAACAACCCGACCATGGACTCCACCCCCGCGAGTTCGGCCGGCCTGCCCGACACCGTCTCCGCGAAGGACACCACCCGGTTGCCGGTCAACCGCGAGAGCAGCACCGCCCAGGCGAACTGCAGCACGGTCGCCACCGTCGCCCCCTCGGCGCGGGCGACGGCATCGATCCCGGCGGTCAGTTCGGCGTCGAGGATCACCGAGAGGTCCTGCGGCAACGAGTCCCCTGTCGCGACAGCGCCCGGCGCCACCAGCGTCGGTGCCTCGACCGGCGCCAGCACCTCACGCCATGCGATCAGGCCCGCCGAGTCGTCGGCGGCGGCGATGTGTCGGAGGTAATCCTCGAAATCGCCGTCCCCACCACCGATCTGAGAAGTGTAGGTGTCGCCGGTGGCGTACAGCGCCAACAGATCCGCCAGCACGAGCGGACCCGACCAGCCGTCGATCAGGATGTGGTGATTGGTCACCACGAGATGGGCGGTGTCACCGTGGCGGACCACGGCGAAGCGCATGAGCGGCGGCCGTTCGAGATCGAAGGGTTCGCGCCGCTGCGCGTCCGCCACCATCCGGATCCTGGCCTCGATCAGGCCGTCGGTGTCCTCGACGGTGTCGTCGATGCCGGTGTCCTCGATGTCGGTGTCGATCAGTTCCCACGGCACCTCGACCGTGCCGGGGACCACCGCCACCACCGCACCGCTGCCGGTGCGGACGAACCCGGACCGCAGGGCGCGATGGTGGGCGAACAGGGCTTGTGCGGCGGTGTGCAGACGCGCGAGGTCCACCTCCCCACCCAGCTCCAGGATCGACTGCACCACATAGACGTCGACGGACGGTGTGTGGCTGCCCGAGGCCAGTTCGGCCTCGAAGTGCAGCCCCTTCTGCAGCGGCGACAACGGCCAGATGTCCGCACCGGGGAACCGCTGCGCGAGCGTGTCGAGGTCGTCCTGGGTGACGGCGGTCCCCGGCACATCCGACGGGGACTGGCCCGGGCTCCCGACGAGCGAAAGATGGTCGACGATCGCGACCAGCTCGCGGCGCCAGCGCGCCGCGATGTCGGCGGCATCGTCCTCCGACAGCACGGATCGGGCGAACAGGAATTCCGCCGACAGTTGCCGGCCCTGCTCGTCGGCGCGGGCACCCACGTTCACGGTCAGGGAATTCATCGCGGTCATCGCACCCGACACCGTCGCCGGCAGCACGGGTGCGCGGGTGTCGGCCATGAACGGGACGGTGACCTCGTCGGCGGCGCCGGCGCGTGCTCCGGCACCGAGGAAGTTGAAGCCGATGGACGGCAACGCCGTGTCGGCCAGCTGAGCGTGGTCGCCGAACCGCAACAGCCCGAACCCGACTCCGCGATCGGGCTGTGAGAGCCGTTCCTCCTTGGCGGCCTTCACCGCGTGCACCACATCGTCGGCGGGATCCAGGCTGACCGGCGCGATGGTGGTGAACCATCCCGCGGTGCGGGACAGATCAGCGGTGCGCGGATCATCGCCGCGCGCCAGCACCTCCTCGTAGCGGCCGTGACCTTCCATGAGAACCGACACGGGATTGTCGTCGGCGATCCCGGCCTCGCGCTGCCACGACCGCACCGCCCTCGCGAGGCCGGCCACCAACGCGTCGTTGACATGCCCGGCGTACGCCTGAGGCACCGCGGTGAGCAATGCCTCCGTGGTAGCCGCGTCCACATCCACGGTGACCGAGCCGACCGTCGAGAACTTGTCGCGGTCCCGGTCGAACCCCACACCGAAGGAGGCGGGCTCGCGATCCACACGGGCCGACCAGTACCCCACCTCGCCGGCCCGATCGGACGCCCGATCGGCCAGTGCGGCATGCCAGGCCCGGGCGGAGGTCACCTCCGGGCGGACACGGGCCTGCTGACCCGCCTGCAACTGGCCCCACACGGTGATCATGTCCTCGATCACGATGGGCCACGACACCGCGTCGACACCCAGATGGTGGATCGCCAGCACCACCCGGGCACCGTCGACCCCCGAGACGAGCATCGCCGACACGATCACCCCTGTCGACGGGTCCAAGCTGCCCAGCGCCTCCTCGTGCGCGACGCGCAGGGCGTCCGAGAAGTCCGCCGAGCCGACCCCCGCGTCGACGGTCACCTCATCGGCCACACAGCCCGGACCACAGCCGATCGAGTACGTCCACTCCCCGGAGGCCCCGGTGAGTCTCGCCGACAGCATCGGATGCGCCTCGACGACGACGTCGAGCACCGTGGTCAGCATGTCGAGGTCGAGCCCGTCGGGCGCCACCAGCACCATCGCCTGCGAGAAGTCGGCGAAATCGGCTGCCGAGTCCGACAACTCGGTCATCCACGCGGCCACCGGGGGCATCGTGATCCGGTCATCCTCGTCGCCGGCCGGCTCGGCCAGCAGCGGCAGCCGGTCCCCGCCTGCAGCCACCGCCTGCGCCATCGCCCGGACGGTCTTGTGTTCGAAGATGTCGCGTGGGGACACCGCGAATCCCGCCGCCCGGGCCGCCGACGACAGCTGGATCGCGAGGATCGAGTCTCCACCCAGCGCGAAGAACGACTCCGTCACGCTCACCCGGTCGACCCCGAGCACACCGGCCATGACCCGGGCCAGAGTCTCCTCCGCCGACGATTCGGGTGCCACATGGTCCTCGCCACCGCTGTCGAGTTCCGGCACCGGCAGCGCACGCCGATCGAGTTTGCCGTTCGCGGTCAGCGGCAACTCGCCGACGGGCACGATGATGCCGGGCACCATATAACCCGGCACCGCCCGAGTGACCGTGTCCCGCACGACCTGCGGATCGATCGCCGCTCCTGGTGCGGCGACCACATACCCGACCAACTGCTCACCGCGGCCCGCCAGTTCGATGACGTTCGCGGCGGCCGCCGTCACCCCGTCCACCCCGAGCAGCGCCGCCTCGATCTCCCCGTACTCGATGCGGAAGCCCCGCAACTGGACCTGTGCGTCACCGCGCCCGAGGTATTCGATGTCACCGCCGACCCGACGGGCCAGGTCGCCGGTCCGATACATCCGGCCACCCCGCGCATCGAACGGGTTCGCGACGAACCGCGTCGAACTCAGGCCCGGGCGACCGAGATAGCCCTGCGCCAATTGGCCGCCGGTGACGTACATCTCGCCGACGACGCCCGGCGGGACCGGATGCAGCCGGTCGTCGAGGATATGGATCGCCAGCGAGTGCAACGGCCGGCCGATCAGCGACGCATCACCGGCCGCGACGAGCTCACGGTCGAGCGGGCGGAAGCTGACGTGCACCGTCGTCTCGGTGATGCCGTACATGTTCACCAACTGCGCGGTGTCGGCCGGATGGTCGCCGTACCATCGCCGCACCTGCTCGAATCCGAGCGCCTCGCCACCGAACACGATGTACCGCAACGGTAGATCCACCGGGTTGCGGCGTCGGGCATCGATCAACTGGTAGAACGCCGATGGTGTCTGACTCAGCACCGTGACGCGCTCGGCGGCGAGCAGATCCACGAATGCATCGGGATCTCGTGCGAGACCACGGTCGACGATGACCAGTCGGGCCCCCGACAGGAACGGGCCCCACAGCTCCCACACCGAGAAGTCGAAGGCATAGGAGTGGAACATGGTCCACACGTCCGTCGGCCGGAACTCGAAATCACCTGCTGCGGTGTCCATCAGGGTCACCACGTCGCGGTGGGTGATCTCGACTCCCTTGGGCTGACCGGTCGAGCCCGAGGTGTAGATCACATACGCCCGTGCGGACGGCGACACCGCCGCCGACGGCACATCGCCGTGAGCACCTGCGCGGGCCAGGTCATCCACGTCGGCGGCCGCCACCGACTCGGGCAGCGCGCCGAACAGCTCGTGGCCGGCCGTCGCGGCATCGGTGATGATGGTCTCGACTGCGGCGTCGGACACGATGAACGCCAATCGATCTGCCGGATTGGTGGTGTCCAGGGGCAGATACCCCGCGCCGACCTTGAGGACGGCGACGATCGACACCGCGAGGTCGACCGTGCGGGCGGTGGCGATACCGACGAGATCACCGGGGGCGACCCCGCGGGACACCAGCGCCGAGGCCACCGCATCGGACCGGCGGTCGATGTCGGCGTAGGACAGCGACGTCCCGTCGGCCGTCACCGCGGTCCGGTCCCCATGTCGATCGACGGTCGCCCGGAACAGATCGACCAGGCTCGCATCACCATGCTCCGTGTCGAGCACCGGCGCCGGAAGTGCCGACAGCACATCGGCTTCCGAGTTCGACAGCATGGGGATGTCGCCGACCACCACGCCCGGATCGGCTACGCAGACGCCGAGAACCCGCACGAAGCGTTCCGCCATCGCGCGGATCGTCGCGGCGTCGAACAGATCGGTGGCGTACACGATCTGCGCGGGCCAGGCCGCATCGTCGGTTCCACCCGCGATGCCGAACGTGAGGTCGACCTTCGCCGGCGTCTGGGGCGCCTCGACCGGCGAGATCTCCAGACCCGCCACCGTCGTCGTCTCGACTGCCGAGAACTCGGGCAGCGTGTTCTGATGGAAGGTCAGCAGCACCTGGGTCAGGGGTGCGAACGCCTCGGACCGCACCGGGTCGAGATGCTCGACCAGGGTCTCGAACGGCACGTCCGCATGCGCGAACGCATCCAGATCGGTCACCCGGACCTGATCGAGGAGCCCCGCGAACGACTGTGCCGGGTCGATTCCGGTCCGCAGGACCAGAGTGTTGACGAACATGCCCACCAGCGCATCCAGTGCGCGCTGTCCTCGACCCGCGATGGGCGTGCCCACCGCGATGTCCGAGCCGGCCGAGAGCCGGGCGAGCATCACCGCGAGACCAGCGTGGACCACCATGAACGGCGTCACACCACGGTCATGGGCCACGGCGGCGATCCGGGCGACCACGTCGGCCGGGATCTCGAAGGCCACGTGGTCGCCACGTTCGGACGCCACCACCGGCCGAGGCCGGTCGGTGGGCAGCTCGAGCACGTCGGGCAACTCGCGCAGCGCCGACGACCAGTATGCCAACTGTTGTCCCACAGGCGATTCGATATCGTCGGCCGATCCCAGCACATCGTGCTGCCAGATCGCGAAGTCGGCGAACTGGACGTCGAGCGGCGCAAAGTCGGGCTCGGCACCGTCGGCACGGGCGGCGTAGGCGGTGACGAGATCGGCGACCAACGGCGCCATCGATTCACCGTCGGCGGCGATGTGGTGTGCCACCAGACCGAAGACGAACTCACCCTGGCCGACACGCCAGAGGCGGGCCCGCAGCGGCCAGTCGCTGGTGACGTCGAAGCCGGTGGTCACCGCGGTCTCGAGGTCAGCGGCCGATGTCACCTCGGCCCAGTCGATGTGCTCGCCGACCCGGTCGGCGGACGCGATCACCTGGACCGGGACGCCGTCGACCGCAGGGAAGGTCGTCCGCAGCACCTCGTGGCGCACCACGACATCGACCAGCGCAGCGCGCAACGCCGGCACATCCAGGTCACCCACCAGGCGCAGCAGCACGGGGACGTTGTAGGTCGCCACCGACGGGTCGAACTGGTTGATGAACCACATTCGCAACTGCGCGAACGACACCGGGATCCGCTCGGGACGTGGCACCACGGGCACCACCGGTGCCAGTCCGGCGCCGCGGCCGGCAACCGAGGCGGCGAGGGCGCGCACGGTGGGCGCCTCGAACACGTCACGGACCGAGACGTCGACGCCGAACACGTCGGCGACGCGCGCCGCCACCCGGGTCGCCGACAACGAGTTGCCGCCGATGTCGAAGAAGCTCTCCACGACACTGACCTCATCGGCTCCCAGCACGTCGGCGAAGACCTGCGCCACGGTCTGCTCGCGGTCGCCGTCCGCGGGCACGAACTCCCGACCACCCTCGATCACCGGCTCCGGCAACGCACGCTTGTCGAGCTTCCCGACCGGGGTCAACGGCAACGCGTCGAGTACGGCGATACTCGCCGGGACCATGTGGGACGGCAGATGCGCACCGACATGGGTGCGCAGCTCGGCGGGGTCGACGGCATCGCGCAGGACCACATAGCCCGCGAGCGCGGTGGCCACCGAACCCCCGACACCGATCACCACCGCGGACTCGACCGACGGGTGGGCGGCCAGCACCGCCTCGATCTCGCCGAGTTCGATGCGCAGGCCGCGCAGTTTCACCTGATCGTCGCTACGCCCGACGTACTCGAGTTCGAGGTGCCCGGCGCCACCGCGGCGCCAGCGCACGACATCGCCGGTGCGGTACATGCGGTCACCGTCACGCCCGAACGGGTTGGGTACGAACCGGCCGGCGGTGAGATCTGCTCGCCCCACGTAGCCACGGGCCAGGCCACCACCGACGACATACAGCTCCCCGGCGACGCCCGCGGGCACCACCCGCAGCCGGGAATCGAGGACCAACAGACCCACACCGGGGATCGGGCCGCCGAGAGTCTTGGCGCGGCCGGGCAGCATCGCCTCGCTCATCGTGATCACGATCGACGTCTCGGTGGGGCCGTACATGTCGAAGAAGCCGACCCGTGGTCCCCATCGGTCCACCATCGACGGCGGCACGGCCTCGCCACCGGCCGCGAGTACTTGCAGGTCCGGCACCGATTCCGGATCCAGAGTGGCCAGGACGGTGGGGGTCAGGAAGGCGTGGGTCGCCCGCTGCTCACGGATGAACCCCGCCAACGGTTCCCCGCCGAGGGCCTCGTCGGGCCGATAGACGAGGGTCGTACCGGCTCCGAGGGCCATCAACCATTCCAGAACCGAGGCGTCGAAGCTCGGCGACGCGAAGCCCAGCACACGTGATCGTTCGGTCACCGCGAGCCGATCGACCTCCGCCCTCGCGAAGTTCTCGAGTGCTCGCGCGGTCACCTGAACGCCCTTCGGCGTACCGGTCGACCCCGACGTGTAGATCACGTACGCGACCGCGTCCACGTGCGGTGTGCCGAGCAGTTCGTCCGCGGACATCGGTTCCGGGCTCAGACCGTCGATGTGCGCACGGAACTGCGTCGTATCGACGGCGGTCCAGTCGACCTCGGAGCCCAGTGCCGAGCCGAGACTCTCGGTGGTCAGGCCCACCCGCACCCCGGAGTCGGTGAGCATGTGGGCGATACGCTCGGCCGGGTAGCCGGTGTCGACCGGTAGGTAACCCGCTCCCGTCTTCGCCACCGCCCAGATCGCGGTGAGCAGTTCCACGGACCGGCCGATCGCCAACGCCACCAGCGACTCGACACCGATTCCCTGCGAGATCAGCCAACGGGCAAGACGATTCGAGGCCGCGTCGAGGTCCGCGTAGCTCAGCGCGGCGCCTGTCGCATCGAGGACCGCCAGGCGGTCCGGGTGGTCGCGCACGGCGTCGGCGAACAGGTCCGGAAGCGGCCGGGGCGCGATGGCCGGCCCACCGGTGACCGGTGCCAGGGCGGCCGAATCCGCCTGCGTGAGCAGCTCGATGTCGCCCACCGGCACCGACGGATCCGCCACCATCGACCCGACCACACGCAGCCACGAGTCGGCGAAGCCGGCCACGGTCGATTCGTCGAACAGAGAGCGGGCGTACACGAAGTCGATGGTCATCGGCGACGCCGACGTCCGGTCGGTCACCGCCACCGAGAGTTCGAACTTGGCAACCTGATCGGGCAACTCCAGGGCCTGTGCGGTCAGCCCCGCCGCGTGCAACGCCGTCGTACCGGGATCGCCGTCGACATGCGTGAAGGCGATCTGTGCGAGCGGCGGGAAGGCCGTCGACCGGGTCGGTGCCAGTTCCTCGATCAGCTCCTCGAACTGGACGTCGGCGTGGGCGAACGCGTCGAGATCCTCGGTGCGTACCTGTGCGATGAGTTCGGCGACCGGGCGACCGGGGTCGACGATGGTGCGCAGCACGAGTGTGTTGACGAACATACCGATCAGGTCGCCGACCGCGGCGTCGGTACGGCCGGCGATCGGCGTACCGATGACCACGTCGGATGTGGCCGCCAACCGCGACACCAGGATCGCCAGCGCGGCATGCGATGCCATGAATGGTGTCACACCGTGCGCGCGGGCGAACTCCTCCAGGCCCCGGGCCAGATCGTCGGGCACGGTCATCGACACCACTCCCGCCGTCGTGGCCATGACCGACGGACGCGGCCGGTCCATCGGCAGGTCGGTCACCGACGGCAACCCGCGCAGACGTTCCCGCCAATAGGCGAGTTGGCCTGCCAACCTGCTCGACGGATCGTCGGCGCTGCCCAACGTCGTGCGTTGCCAGAGGGCGTAATCGGCGTACTGCACCGGTAGCGGCGACGCGACGGAGAAGGTGTTCTCGACGCGATTCAGGTACGCGCCCAGCAGGTCACGGACGAAGACGGCGGTCGAAGTGCCGTCGAAAGCGATGTGGTGGGCGGTGAGCACCACATCATGGGTGTCGGTTCCGGAGCGACGGATGCGGCCGCGGAGCGGAAGGTCGACGGTGACGTCGAAGCCGCGGCTCGCCGACGCGGCGAGTTCCGCCTCGTCGTCCACCACCCGCCAGTCCAGTTGCCCGCGAGCCTGTTCGGGGTCCAGAATGACCTGCGTCGGACCGTCGGCGTCGAGCGGGTAGACGGTCCGCAGCACCTCGTGACGATCGAGGACGTCGCCGACCGCGCCGGTGAGCGCATCGAGATCGAGGTCGCCGGTCAGTCGCAGCGCCATCGGGATGTTGTAGGCAGGTGAGGCAGCGTCGAATCGGTTGATGAACCACATCCGCGCCTGAGCCATCGACAGCGGTAGCCGTTGTGGCCGTTCACCGGCGACGAGCGGCACCACGGTCTGCTCGCGACCCGCGACGGCGATCACCAGATCGCGTACGGTCGGTGACTCGAACAGGTCACGCACGGACACGTCGACCGCGAGGTCGTCGGCAACCCGTGCGGCGACCCGCATCGCCGACAGCGAGTTGCCGCCGATGTCGAAGAACGAGTCGGTGACGCCGACCCGATCGGCACCGAGCACGTCGGCGAACACCGCTGCCACCGAGGCCTCGACATCGGTGGCCGGAGCAACATACTCACCGACCTCGAACACCGGGGCCGGCAAAGCCTTTCGATTGAGCTTGCCCGAGCTGTTCAGGGCCAGGTCGTCGAGCAGCATCCACACCGACGGACGCATGTACTCCGGCAGTGCGTCGGCGACCACCGCCTTGACCGCATCGTTGTCCACCGAAGCCGGTGAGACGTAGGCGACGAGCTGCCTACCGCCCGTCGGGGCGTCGGCGATCGCACACGCGGCGTGCACGACCCCGGGCGCGGAGGCGATCACCGCCTCGATCTCACCGAGTTCGATGCGCTGGCCGCGCAGCTTCACCTGGAAGTCGGTGCGGCCCAGATACTCGATCTCGCCTCGGGAGTTCCACCGCACCAGGTCGCCGGTGCGGTAGAGCCTCGACCCGGGCTCGCCGAACGGGTCGGCGACGAAGCGTTCGGCGGTCAGCCCCGGACGTGACGCGTAGCCGCGGGCCAGCTGCACACCACCCAGGTAGAGCTCACCGGGAACACCCGGCGGCACCACCCGCAGCCGGGCATCCAACACGTGGGTCGACGTGTTCCACACCGGCACACCGATCGTGACGTCGTCCGCACCGGTCACATCCACCGACGTGACGTCGACGCAGGCCTCGGTCGGCCCGTACAGATTATGGATCGCGGCGCCGGGCAGCGCCGCATGTGCACGAGTCGCCACCGAGGACGGCAGTGCCTCACCGGAGGTGAGGAGCCATCGCAGCGAGTCGATCCGCGCCAGCTTGTCGGCCGGCACCACGTCGAGGAACACCGACAGCATCGACGGCACGAAATGCACGGACGTCGCGCGTTCGGCCGCAAGGAGATCCGCGAGGTAGCCGGGCTCGGCGTGTCCGCCCGGTCGCGCGATGACCGTCGTCGCCCCGGCCATCGCCGGGCCGAACAGCTCCGGCACCGATACGTCGAAGGTGACCGGGGTCTTGAGCATCACCCGATCATCGGCAGACCACCCGAACTCGCTCAGGCACCACCGCAGTCGGTTCGTCAGTGCGCGATGTGAGACCGTGACGCCCTTCGGCCGACCGGTCGACCCGGAGGTGAACAGGGTGTAAGCGGCGTCGTCGGAACGCAACGGGGCCAGGCGATCCGCATCGGTCACCGGCGCGACGGAAACGTCGACATCTGCGGTGGCATCCACCTCGATCGCCGACACGCCCTCCCCCGTCGCCGCGACAGCTCCATCACCGGCCGCCACGAGGACGACCGCGACGCCGGCCGTCACGGTCATGTACTCCGCACGGTCGAGCGGGGTGTCCGGATCGATCGGCACGTATTGTGCGCCGGCCGCGAGGACGGCATGCACGGCGACGACCAGCTCGACCGAGCGGTGCAGCGACACACCCACGGTGACCCCGGGTCCCACACCCGCCGCGATCAGCTCACGGGCCAGCACGGACACCCGGGCGCCGAACTCCGCGTACGACACGACTCTGCCCTCGAAGACCAGAGCGGTGGACTCCGGCGTTCGGATCGCCTGGGCGGCAGCGATATCCGGGACCAGCTCGGCGGGCACGTCGACCACGGCACCCCGCGACCAGTTCTCGACGACCGTGCGTTCGTCCGCGGTCACGAGATCCACGTCGCCGACCGCGGTGGCCGGGCGGGCGACCAGCGCCGACAAGGCGGCGGTGAACCGCTCGGTCATCGTCTGCACCGTCGAACGGTCGAAGAGGTCGGTGGCGTAGACGATCGAGCACGGCCAGTCGTCGGCGGCGTCCGCCGAACCGACCGTCACCGACAGGTCCAGCTGCGCCGGTACCCAGTCCGGCTCGACCGCGCGGACCTCGAGTCCGCCGACCGAGATGTCGGTCTTCTCCGCCGAGGCGGCCGGGTCGAACGACAGCATGACCTGGGCCAGTGGCGCGAACGCTTCGGATCGCGACGGATCGAGCGCCTCCACGACCGTCTCGAACGGGACGTCGGCGTGGGCGAACGCGTCGAGATCGGTGACCCGGACACGGTCGAGGAGATCGGCGAAACTCGTGGACGGCTCCACCCGTGTCCGCAGCACCAGCGTGTTGACGAACATACCGATGAGCGGGTCGAGGTCGGCCTGCCCACGCCCGGCGATCGGTGTGGCCACGGTGATGTCGTCGGTGGCCGACAACTGCGCCAGCACCACCGCCAATCCGGCGTGCACCACCATGAACGGGGTGACGCCGAACTCGTGGGCGACTGTCCGGATCCGCTCCCCGACCTCGGCGCCGATCGTGAATTCGACGCGGGCACCGCGATGGGATGCGACCGCAGGCCGCTCCCGGTCCGCGGGCAGGTCGAGCACCTCCGGAACGCCCTCGAGTTGCTCTGTCCAATAGGACAATTGGCGGCCAACGACAGAATCGGGGGCATCGGGGGAACCGAGCTCGGTGTGCTGCCAGATGGCATGATCGGCGAACTGAACGGCCAATGGCGCGAACTCCGGTGCCCGCCCGGCGGCCCGTGCCACATAGGCCGCCACCACGTCGGTGACCAGCGGCAGCATCGACTCGCCGTCCGCCGCGATGTGATGTGCGATCAATGCGAACAGGAACTCGTCGTCGGAAACCCGCCGGAGCCGCACTCGCAGCGGCCAGTCGACGGTCACGTCGAAGCCTGCCGTCACAGCCGCGTCCAGTTCGGCCTGCGTATCCACGACCGCCCAGTCGAGCCGCTCGTCGACCAGCTCGGCCGGATCGATCGCCTGCACTCCCACACCGTCGACGGCCGGGAAGCTCGTCCGCAGCACCTCGTGGCGCACCACGGTGTCGACGACGGCCGCGCGCAGGGCGTCGACATCGAGGTCGCCGGTCAGACGCAGCACGACCGGGAGGTTGTAGGTCGCGGTCCCGGGCTCGAACCGGTTGATGAACCACATCCGGGTCTGCGCGAAGGACAACGGGATCGGGGCCGGCCGCGGGGTCAGCGCCACCAGCGGCGCGCGACCCGCGCCTCGGGTCGAGACCACGGCCGCCAGGTCCCGCACGGTCGGGGCATCGAACAGGTCGCGCACCGTCACCTCGGCGCCGAACTCGTCGGCCACCCGGGCCGCGACCCGCATCGCCGACAGCGAGTTGCCGCCCACATCGAAGAAGGAGTCGGTCGCGCTCACCCGCTCGACCCCGAGCACCTCGGCCACGACCGCAGCGACCGTCACCTCGGCGGCGGTTGCCGGCGCGACGTGGTCGGTCGTCTCGAACACCGGCGCCGGCAGCGCCCGCCGATCGAGTTTGCCTGCGCTGTTGAGGGTGATGTCATCGAGCAACATCCACACCGACGGCCGCATGTACTCCGGTAGCGCGTCGGTGACCGCGTCCCGCACCACCGTCTCGTCTACCGTGGACGGTGACACGTACGCGACGAGATGCTGTCCACCGCCAGGGGTCTCGACCACGGTGCACGCCGCGTGCACCACGCCGGGCGCCGAGGCGATCACCGACTCGATCTCACCGAGCTCGATCCGCTGGCCCCGCAACTTCACCTGGAAGTCGGTGCGGCCGAGATACTCGATCCAGCCGTCGACATCCCACCGGACGAGGTCACCGGTGCGATAGAGCCGTGCCCCCGCTGCACCGAACGGGTCGGCGACGAATCGTTCGGCCGTCAGCCCCGGACGCGACTCGTAACCGCGGGCCACCTGCACGCCGCCCAGGTACAGCTCGCCGGGCACCCCCGGCGGCACCACCCGCAACCGCGCATCCAGCACGTGGGTCGACGTGTTCCACACCGGAACACCGATCGGCACGACGGCGGGAGCGTCGGTCACGTCGACGTAGGCCACCTCGACGGCGGCCTCGGTGGGGCCGAACAGATTGACGATCCGGACCCGGCCGAGGAGATCGTGGGCGCGGGCGACGACCGCCGGCGGCAGCGCCTCGCCGGAACAGAACAGCCAGCGCAGCGAGTCCAGGGCCCGGATCTTCTCGGCCGGGACGACATCCAGGAACACCGAGAGCATCGACGGCACGAAGTGCACCGACGTCGCGCGGTGGTGTGCGATGAGATCGGCGATGTACGCCGGGTCGGCGTGCCCGCCGGCCCGCGCCACCACGATCGTCGCCCCCGTCATCACGGGGGCGAACAGTTCGGGCACCGACACGTCGAATGTGAAGGGCGTCTTCAACACGATGCGATCGCCGGTCGACCACGGGTACTCGTCCAGACCCCACCAGAGGCGGTTGAGCACCGAGGTATGCGACACCGTCACACCCTTCGGACGCCCGGTCGACCCGGACGTGAAGAGCGTGTACACCGCATCGTCGGGTCGCAGCGGCGCCAGTCGGTCCGCGTCGGTGACCGCCGCCACCGACAGGTCCACCTCGCCTGAGGCGTCGACCTCGATCACCGCGACCGCGTCACGCAGATGCGTCACCGACGACGGGACGGCGCCCGCCCCGACCAGCACGACGCCGACGGCCGCGGTCTCCACCATGTACTGCACACGGTCTGCGGGCACCGTCGGGTCGATCGGGACGTACTGGCCTCCGGCAGCGACCACCGCGTGGATCGCGACGACCATCTCCACCGAGCGATCCAGCGCGACACCGACCGCCACCGCCGGTCCCACGCCGGCCGCGATGAGCTCTCGGGCCAGTGCCGAAACCCGGGCCCCGAATTCGGCATACGTCAGGGCCCGCTCCTCGAACATCAGGGCGACATCGTCGGGCGACCGGAGGATCTGTGCGGCAACCGCATCCGCCACCGAACCGGAGGGCACGGCCATGGTCGTGCCGACGGACCAGTCGCCGATGTGGGCACTCTCGTCGGCGGTCAGCATTCCTACGTCGGCCACCAGGGTGTCCGGCGCCGACGCCGCGGCGCGCAGGATCTCGACCACCGCGTCGGCGAACACCCGGATCTGCTCGTCCGCGAAGGCATCCGGCAGATACTTGAGCGTGATCGAGAGCTGATCGGCCATCGGGGAGGTGATCATGTTCAACGGATAGTGCGTCGAGTCGCTGACGACGGCCTCGGCGATGTCGAGTCCGCCGGTGAGTGCGGCATCGGTGGTCGAGAGCGACTCGGTGTCCACCGGATACGACTCGTGCACCGTCAGCGTGTCGAACAGTCCGGGGACACCGGTGAGTGCGGTCAGCTCGGGCAGACCCAGGTGCTGGTGGTCGAGCACCGACACCTTGGCTTCCTGCAGGCGGGCCAGGACCTCGCTGACCTGCGCCGCCGGATCGACGTCCACCACCGCGGGCAGGGTGTTGATGAACAGTCCGACCATCGACTCGACGCCCTCGAGGTCGGCCGGTCGGCCCGACACCGTCTCACCGAAGGCGACCACCCGGTTGCCGGTCAGCCGCGACAACAGCACCGCCCACGCGAACTGCAACACCGTCGCCACGGTCGCCCCGGTCGACCGGGCCAGCGACTCGACGGCAGCGGTCAGCTCGGCGTCGACGATGACCTGGTGATTTCTCGGCAACGACGCCATCGTCGCCCGGGTACCGGGCGACACGAGCGTCGGTCCCTCGACGTCGGCGAGTACCTCGCGCCACGCCGCCAGTCCATCGGCGACGCCGATCCCGGCGACGTGCTTCAGATAATCCTCGAAATCACCGTTGCCCGTGCCGATCTGGCCGGTGTAGGTGGTACCCGAGGCATACAGGGCGATCAGATCGGCCAGCACCAGCGGACCGGACCAGCCGTCGAAAAGGATGTGATGGTTGGTGATGACGACGCTGACGCCCTCCGCGTCGCGTACGAGCACCACGCGCAGCAGCGGTGGCGCGGCCAGATCGAATGGTGTCACCCGCTCGTGTGCGGTCACCTCATCGACACGGGCGCGACGTTCGGACTCACCGACGGCACCCAGATCGATGGTGCGCCACGGGACCCGGACGTCACCGGGGACCACGCACACCACCGCACCGCCCTCGGTCTGCACGAAGGCGGACCGCAGCACGCGATGGTGTCCGACGAGCGTGTCGACCGCTGCGTGCAGTCGCTGTTCGTCGACATCTCCGCGCAGGCGGAGTACCGCTTGGCTGACGTACACATCCACCGAGTCGTCGATGTCGGGGCCGGCCAGCGCGGATTGCAGATAGAGGCCTTTCTGCAGCGCGGACAGCGGCCAGATGGGCGCGTCCGGCCACCGGGACGACAGCAGGTCCAGATCCGCTTGCGACACAGCGGTTCCCGGTACGTCGGACGGGGACAGACCGACGTTTCGGTCATGTGACACCACATCCACGATGGCGGTCAGTTCGGCCGACCACCGATCCGCCAGCCCGGCGACGTCCTCGGCGGACAGGATGCCCTCGACGAACAGGAAGTCCGCGGACAGCTCACGGCCATGCATGCTCTGGCGGGTCCCGACATTCACGGTGAGGACATTCATCGCCGCCATCGCGCCCGACACCGACGCCGGCAGCGCCGGGGCGTCCGGATCCGCCATGAACGGCACCACGGTGTCGTTCGCACCGCCGCGACCGCCCGCACCGAAGAAATTGAATCCGATCGACGGCAGCGCGCGCCCCGCCATCCGGCCGTCACCACCGAAGCGCAGCAATCCGAAACCGACTCCGCGATCGGGCTGTCCGAGCCGTTCCTCCTTGGCGGCCTTCACCGCATGCACCACGTCGTCGGCCGGATCGAGAGCCATCGGCGCAATCGTCGTGAACCATCCGACGGTCCGGGCCAGATCCGCCCGCCGCGGGTCCGCGCCCGCCGCCGCGAGCTCCTCATAGCGCCCGTGGCCCTCCAGCAACACGCCGACCGGCGAGTCGTCGCCGATCCCCCGCGACTGCTGCCACGACCGCACGGCCCGGGCCAGGGCGGCCAGCAGCGCGTCGTTGACGTGCCCGCCGAACGCCTCCGGCACCACCGTGACCAACGCCTCGGTGACCGTGGCGTCCACTCGGTGCCGCACCGAGCCGAGTGTCGAGAACCGGTCCCGCACCCGGTCGAACGAGGTGCCGAACGAGGTCGGTGCACCCAGCCGTGACTCCCAGTACTCCAACTCGTGTGTCCGGTCGGCGGACTGACCGGCCAACGCCGTGTGCCAGGCCTGCGCCGAGGTGACCTCCGGCCGCACCTGCAGCGGCCCGCCCGCCTGCACCTGGGCCCACACCGTGATCACGTCCTCGATCAGGATCGGCCAGGACACCGCATCGACGCCGACGTGGTGGATGGCGAGGACGATGCGCGCCGCGTCGGCGCCCGCCACGAGGACCGCAGAGACCAGCACCCCGGCCGACGGGTCGAGCCGTCCGCAGGCATCCGCATGCGCCGCGGTGATCGCGTCGGCGAACTCCGGGGACCCAGCGGCCGCCGACGTCGTCTGACGACGCACCACCGGTCGCGAACCGACGCCGGCGGTCAGCACCCACCGCCCGTCGATGTCGGTGAGGCGCGCCGAGAGCATCGGGTGGGCATCCACGACCGCACCCAGGACACCGGACAGCGTCTCGGTGTCGAGTCCGTCCGGGGAGATGAGCACGACAGCCTGCGAGAAATCGGCGAAATCCGCTGCCGAATCCGATGATTCGATCATCCAGGAGACGACCGGTGAGATCGGCACGGAGCCGGATCCACCCGACGGCTCGTCCAGCAGTGGCAGCCGCTCGCCCCCAGAGGTGACCGCCTGCGCCATCGCGCGAACCGACTTGTGCTCGAAGATGTCCCGCGGCGAGAGCGACAGACCCGCCGCCCGTGCGGCCGACGACAGCTGGATCGATGAGATCGAGTCGCCGCCCAGCGCGAAGAACGACTCCACCACGCTGACCCGATCGACGCCCAGGACGCCGGCGACGACCTGTGCGAGTACTTCCTCGGTCGACGACGACGGCGCCACATGCGCGGCGCTCTCGGTCTCGATCACCGGAGCGGGCAGTGCGCGTTTGTCCAGTTTGCCCGCCGGTGTCAGCGGAAGGGCGTCGAGCACCTGCAGACTCGCGGGCACCATGTGGGAGGGCAAGCGTTCGGCGACGTGGTCGCGCAGCGCGGTGATGTCCGTGGACGGCTCGGCCACCACGTATCCGGCGAGCGCGGAGGCCACCGACCCGCCCACGCCGATCACCACCGCAGCAGTGACCTGCGGATGCGATTCGAGGACCGCGGCGATCTCACCGAGCTCGATGCGCAGACCACGCAGCTTGACCTGATCATCACTGCGGCCGACATACTCGAGCACCAGCTGTGATGCATCGGTCTGCGTCCACCGGACCACGTCGCCGGTACGGTACATCCGGTCACCGGGTCCACCGTGCGGGTCGGCCACGAATCGTTCCGCGGTCAGGCCGCGACGGTCGAGGTAACCGCGGGCGAGGGCGACACCGGTGGCATACAGGTCACCGGCCACGCCGACCGGCACCGGATGCAGGCGGGCATCGAGCACCAGCAGTCCGACCCCGTCGATCGGACCACCGATGTGCACGGGACGCCCGGCGGTGAGCGCGTGACTCATCGCGACGGCGATCGACGCCTCGGTGGGACCGTAGGCGTTGAAGAAGGCGAGCCGCGGTGCCCAGCGATCGACCAGCGTCTGCGACACCGCCTCACCGCCGGACATGAGGACGGCCAGGTCCGGAACGGACTCGGGTTCCAGAGTCGCGAGCACCGACGGCGTCAGGAAGACATGGGTGAGACGCTGTTCGCAGATGAACGCAGACAGCATGTCCCCGCCGAGTACGCCGTCGGGCCGATAGACCAGCGCCGCACCGGATGCCGAGGCCAGCAACCATTCGAGGATGGATGCGTCGAAGCTCGGTGAGGCGAACCCGAGAACACGCGAGGAGGCGTCCACACCGAAGCGTGCGATCTCCGCCACGGCGAAGTTGTGGATGCCGCGGTTGGTGACCGACACCCCCTTGGGGGTGCCGGTAGAACCCGACGTGTAGATGACGTAGGCGACGGCATCGAGATGCCTCGGTGCGAGCAGCTCGTCGTCACCGATCGCCGCCGCGTCGTGGCCGGCCAGCACACCCGGTGATCCGATGTCCTCCATCGACCACCAGTCCGCACCAGACGGAAGGCCCTGGCGCACAGCATCTGTGGTCAAGCCGATGCGCACCCCGGAATCGGTGAGCATGTGTTCGATACGTTCCACCGGGTACTCGGGATCGATCGGCAGATACCCGGCACCGGCCTTGGCCACCGCCCACATCGCGGTGAGCAGATCCGCGGACCGCCCGATCGCCAGCGCGACCAGCGACTCGGTACCGACGCCCTGCGCGATGAGCCAGCGGGCCAGCCGATTCGACCGTGCGTCCAGCTCGGCATAGGTGAGCACCGCACCGGTCTGGTCGGTGACGGCGACATGATCGGGATGGCGTCGGGCGATGTCGGTGAAGACCTCCGCGGGCACTCGCGCGGCGGCGGGACGCCCGCCCCGCACCGGCAGCAACCCGGCGGCCTCGTCGTCGGAGAGAAGGTGGGTGTCGCCCACCGGCAGAGCCGGATCCGCGGTCAACTGGTCGAGCAGCCGGACGAGTTGCGTCGCCATGTGTTCGGCGGTCGCCGCGTCGAAGAGATCGGTGGCGTAGATCAGGCTTCCCTGCCATCGGTCACCGGCGTCGGTGATACCGACCGTCAGGTCAACCTTGGCCGGAATATCCTCGACTGCAACGGAACTCACCTCGATGCCGCCGACGTCATGCGCCAGCACGCCGCCTGCGGCGAACTCGGCGAGCACCGACTGGTCGAACGAGAGCAAGACCTGTGTCAGCGGGGCGAACGCCTCCGACCGAACCGGGGCAAGGGCCTCCACCACCGTCTCGAACGGCACATCGGCGTGGGCGAAGGCCTCCAGATCGGTGGCCCGAACCTGATCGAGCAACTCGGCGAACGGCATTCCCACATCGACCGTCGAGCGCAGCACCAGGGTGTTGACGAACATGCCGACCAACGGATCCAGCACCCGCTGACCGCGGCCGGCGATCGGCGTGCCCACCGCGATGTCGCCGGACGATGACAGCCGGGCCAACAACACGGCCAGCCCGGCGTGCACCACCATGAACGGGGTGACGCCGTACTCGCGTGCAACCACCGCGATGCGATCGGTGACCCACGCGGGGACCTCGAACGACACCTGCGCGCCACGTTGGGAGGCGACGGCGGGTCGCGGCCGATCGGTCGGCAGCTCCAGCACGTCCGGCAGTCCCGCGAGTTGCGAAGACCAGTAGGCGATCTGCTGCCCCACCACCGACTCGGGATCGCCGGCCGTACCGAGAACCTCGTGCTGCCAGATCGCGAAATCGGCGAACTGCACGTCCAGCGGTACGAACTCCGGTTCCGCGCCGGTGACCCGCGCCGCGTACGCGGTCACCACATCGGCGACCAACGGTCCCATCGACTCGCCGTCGGCGGCGATGTGATGCACCACGAGACCGAACACGTACTCCTCGGCCGCCACCTGCCACACCCGCGCCCGCATCGACCACTGCGCCGTCACGTCGAAGCCGGTGGCGATCGCGGCGACCAGCTCGCTCTCCGAACCGACGACGGCCCAGTCCAGTCGCTCGGGCACCTCGTCGGCGGCACAGATCACCTGGACCGGCGTCCCGTCCACCGCCGGGAAGACCGTGCGGAGCACCTCGTGACGCACCACGACATCGACCAGCGCGGTGTGCAATGCGTCGATGTCCACCGGCCCGGTCAACCGCAACAGCACCGGGATGTTGTACGTCGACGCCGACGGGTCGAACTGATTGATGAACCACATGCGTGCCTGGGCGAACGACACCGGCACCTGCTCCGGACGCGGCGCCACCGCCACCACCGGCGCCAGCCCCACCCCGCGCCCGCTGATCACATCGGCCAGCCCCTGCACGGACGGGACGTCGAAGACATCCCGGACCGACAGCTCGACGTTGAACGCCTCGGCGGCCCGGCCGACGATGCGCGCCGCCGCCAGCGAGTTGCCACCGAGGTCGAAGACGGAGTCGCCGACGCTGACCCGCTCCAGGTCGAGCACGTCGGCAACGATCTCGGCGAGGATCTTCTCCGTTTCCGAGCTGGGGGCCACATACTCCGCGGTGCCCTTGATCTCGGGCTCCGGCAGATTCCGGCGGTCGAGTTTGCCGTTCACCGTCAGCGGCAGCTGATCGATCACCATCACCACGTCGGGCACCATGTAGGTGGGCAGTAGGCCGGCCGCGGCGATACGCACCTCCGACGGTGTGGTCGCCTCCTCGGACTCGAGTACGACGTAGCCGACGAGCAGTTCGTCGGCGTTGTCGCGGCGCTTGACGGCGACCGCCGCGGCGTCCACCCCCGAGGTGGCCAGCAGCGCTGTCTCGACTTCGCCGAGTTCGATGCGGAAGCCGCGGAGTTTGACCTGAGCATCGGATCGACCCAGGTACTCCAGGCTGCCCTCGCGCGCGATGGCGAGGTCCCCACTGCGGTACATGCGGCTGCCATCCGCGGCGAACGGGTCCGCCACGAAGCGGATCGACGACAGTCCCGGTCGGCCCAGGTAGCCGCGGGTGACCTGGGTGCCGCTGACGTAGATCTCGCCGGGCACACCGTCGGGGACCGGGCGCAGCCGGTCGTCGAGCAGGTGGATGGTCAGCTCCGGGAGGCCCTGCCCCACATCAGAGCCCTTGGCGGACTGGACGAAATCGGGATCGAGTGCACGGAAGGTCGAGTGCACGGTGGTCTCGGTGATGCCGTACATGTTGACCAGCACCGGGCCTACCCGACCGTCGCTCTCCAGGCGATCGGAGTACCAGCGACGGACCTGGGCGAAATCCAGTGCCTCGCCGGCGAAGACCATGTAGCGCACGGTCGCGGCGAGTTGCGTCGACGATCCCGGCCGCACCGCGGCCGCGAGTTGGTAGTACGCCGACGGTGTCTGCGAGACCACCGTCGCCGACTCGGTGATCAGCAGTTGGGCGAACTCGTCGGGGCTGCGCGTCGTCAGGAAGTCGACCACCACCAGCCGCCCACCGAACAGCAGCGGGCCCCACATCTCGAACACCGAGACGTCGAAGGCGTAGGAGTGGAACATCGTCCACACATCGTTCTCGGTGAACCCGTAGTGCCGTTGGGCGGCCGACATCAGCCCGACGACGCTGCGATGTTCCACCACAACACCTTTGGGCCGACCGGTCGACCCCGAGGTGAAGATCAGGTACGCCGCGGCGCGCGGATCGATCACATCCGGCAGGTCCCGGTCGTCCGACGCCGCCGACAGCTCTGTGATGGTTCGCCGATCGACCTCCAGGAAGCCGAGTGCCTCTTGTCCGTCGTGATCGGTGATGATGAGCGCCGGTGCCGCGTCCGAGACGATGAACGCGAGGCGATCCGCGGGGTGCGAGGTGTCCAGCGGCAGGTAGGCCGCACCGATCTTGAGGATCCCGAGGATCGCGACCATGACCTCGACGGTGCGCGGAGTCGCCAGACCGACCACAGAACCCGGCCGGACGCCGGCGGCGAGCAGACCGGCGGCCACCGCATCGGAGAGCTCGTCGAGTTCCCGATACGTCAACGAGCCGCCGTCGAGATCGGTGACCGCCACCCGAGAACTGAAACGGTGCACGGCCGAACGGAAGATCCCCGGCAACGACCCCCAGTCGGTGGTGCCGGCCACGGCACACGCGCGCTGCCGGATCTCGTCGACCGCGGCCCGGATCGCCGATGCGATACCGGCCGGGTCCAAACCGTCCCGACGGATCAGCCCGGTGACGATCGCACTCACCGCGGCCTCGGTGTCCAGTCCACGTGCCTCGAACACCGAGGCGGTCGCGGAGACGCGGGTGTTCAACTCCGCGAACGTCATCGCGTTGCCGGCCCCGGTGAACGCAACGGTCTCCGGCTCGAGTTGCGCCGCGATGGTGATCAGGTCTCGCGTCGGCGGACGCCGCCCCCATCCCGTAGAAATGTCCACCGCGTCCAAACCGATTCCTGTCACGTCCGTTCGCTGCCTTCCGACTCAGTGGAATCCGTCGAATGATCGCCGCGTGTCACCACCGTGTCGGCACGTTCACGTAGCTCGGCGAGTACCGCGTCGAAGCCGTCGGGTCCGGCCTCGGCCAGACCCGGCACCAGAGTCATCGCCGCCATCGTCAACGCCGAATCAGCATCGGGCGCTGTGGGACTCATGGCTGCCATCATCACGTCGAGGTCACCGAAGCTCAGCGCCGGCGGGCCGCTGATCGCGATCGCTGTGGGGTCGGCGGCCGCCGCGGTCGACACCAGATCGGCGAGCCCGGCCTCCGAGTCGGCGGCATGGTCGGCCGACGCGAGCTGCTCGTCACCGAGACGAATGCTCACGTCGCCGACGGTGGCCTCGGGCTCGGATACCACCGACTCCAGCACCTGTAGATAGCGTGCCGCCATCCGGTCGATCGTACGGTGCTCGAAAAGATCTGTGGCATAGAGGAACTGCGCGCGCATCGCGCCCCCACGCCCGTCCCGCTCCGGATCGTTCGGGAACAGCGTGAGCTGCAGGTCGACCTTCGCCGAGGTGAGCTCCTCGTGGATCGGCGAGACGGTCAGCCGATCGAATTGCAGCACGGGGAAATCCACGTCCTGGAAGGCGAGCATGACCTGATAGATCGGATTGTAGGAGGTCGGCGGCTTGGACAGGGTGCGGGACACGATGTTGTCGAAGGCCACATCCGTGTGCGACATGTCCGCGAGGTCCTCGTTGCGCACCCGCGTGAGCAGATCGACGAATCGCTCACCCGGGTCGATCTGGGTACGCAGCGCGAGCGTGTTGACGAACATCCCGACGACGTCGTCCAGGCTCTGCTCGCCACGGCCGGCGAACGGCGTGCCGATCACGAGGTCGGTGGCACCCGACATCCGGTTGAGCAGGACCGCAAAGGCCGCGTGAATGACCATGAACGCCGTCGTGTGATGCCGGCGCGCAACAGAATCCAGCTGCGCCACGATGGCGGCCGGGATCTCGAAGTCCACCGAGTCACCCCGGAAGGTCGGCGACTTCGGCCGCGGTCGGTCATGGGGAAGGTCCAGGCGCTCCGGGACACCGGCCAGCCGTTCGTCCCAGTAGGCCAGCTGGCGTTCCTCTTCGGTGATGCCGTCGCCGTCGACGACGGCCAGACGTTCGGACAACCAGAGGCTGAAGTCGGCGTACTGCACCGGCAGCGGCTTCCAGGCCGGCTCGGCCCCCGTGCTGCGGGCGGCGTAGGCGGTCATCAGATCCCGTGCGAGCGGTGACATCGATGCGCCGTCGGCGCTGATGTGATGGACCACGAAGACGAGGACGTGCTCGGTTCCCGAGATCCGCAGCAACACCGCGCGTACCGGGGGCCGGGTGGTGATGTCGAATCCTTCACCGGTGACCCGCGCGATGGCGTCCTCGAGTGAGGACCCGACATCGCGCAGCTCCACGGTGAGTTCGCTCTCCACGACATCTGCCGGCATGATCACCTGGATCGGTTCACCGTTGATCATCGGATAGGTCGTGCGCAGCGACTCGTGCCGCCGGACCAGGTCGGTGGTGGCCAGTTGCAGCGCGGCGACGTCGAGGTCGCCGGTGAGCCGCAGCGCCATCGCGACGTTGTACGCCGCCGATCCCGGATCGGAGCGGTTGACCAGCCACAGCCCGCGCTGCATCCCCGAGACCAGCACCAGCTCCGCGCGACTACGGGCGAGCAGCGGCGGCGCGCCGTGACCGGTGGGCCCGCCTGCGAGCGCCTGGGCCAGCGTCGCCACGGTCGGGCGTTCGAAGAGCAACTTCACCGGTACCGGCCGATCGAGCAGAGCCGACAGACGTGAGGTCACCTTGGTCGCGGACAACGAGCTACCGCCGAGATCGAAGAAGTCGGCGTCGGCGCTGACCCGGTCCTGTCCGAGAACCTGCCCGAAGATCCCGGCGACCACCGCCTCCATCTGCGAACTCGGTTCGCGATACCGGGCGGACGTTGTGAAGTCCACCGGCGGAAGGGATCTGCGGTCGATCTTTCCAGATGTCGTGAGACGGAACTCTTTCACGATGACCAGGGAGTGCGGCACCATGTAGCTCGGCAGATGGGTCGCGGCCTGTTCGAGGATTCTCTTGGGGTCGGCCGAGGCGCCCTCGACCAGGCGCGCGTAGGCGACCAGAACGTCATCGCCGCCGGGTCCGGGGACACCGAGGCTGACCACCTCACTCACCATGGGGTGACGCGCGATCGCGGCATCGACCTCGCCGGGCTCGATGCGCAGGCCACGGATCTTCAGCTGGAAGTCGGTGCGCCCCACGTACCGCAGGTTTCCCCCCGCGGTGCGGACCACACGGTCGCCGGTCCGGTACATGCGCTCCCCCGGCGCGAACGGGTTCGCGACGAAGCGGGTGGCAGTGAGGTCTTCTCGACCGTGGTAGGCCTGCGCGAGCGCAATGCCGGACAGGTACAGCTCACCGGGTACTCCGGCGGGCACCGGACGCAGCGCCGGATCGAGCACGAGTGTCCCGACGCCGGGGACGGCGTGACCGATGGTGACCTCGTCGCCATCGTGCAACGGTCCGGCGGCGGTGGCCCAGATCGTCACCTCCGTCGGCCCGTAGAGATTGAAGAATGCACGTCCCGCTCTCGCCCAGCGCCGCATCAGGTCCGGCGGGCATGCCTCACCGACACTGATCACACGGGTCAGGTGCGGCACGGCGGCCGGCTCCAACGTGGCCAATGCCGACGGTGTCATGACGGCGTGGGACACCCCGTGCCGGTCGATCAGTTCGGCCAGCTCGTCGCCACCGAACACGCCCGCGGGGCTGACCACCAGCTCCGCTCCGTTACACAGGGCCATCAGGATCTCGAAGATGGAGGCGTCGAAGCTCGGCGACGCCACGTGCAGGACCTTGGAACGCCTGTCCAGACGAAGGATCTTCTTCTGATTCGCGACGAGGCCGGCGAGACCTCGGTGGCTCAGCGCCGCCGCCTTGGGGCGTCCGGTGGAACCGGAGGTGTAGATCAGGTACGCCAGATCGTCGACCCCGGGTGCGCGAACCAGTTCGTCGGCGCGGAGGCGGGCACCGCTGTGCCCGGCCAGCTGCAGCTCCACCGACTCGTCGTCGATCGCCATCCATTCCACACCGGGCGGCGTCTTGGACGCGACCGGGAGCGTGGTCAGCCCGAGTCGTGCTCCACTGTCGGCGAGGATCTCGGCAAGCCGCCCGGCCGGATGGGCCGGGTCGATGCTGACAAAGGCCGCACCGCACTTCGCCACGGCCAGCATCGCCATCACCGACTCGTGCGAGCGCGGTATGCAGATCGCCACCACATCACCCGGGCCGATCTCCCGGGCGACGAGCTCGCGAGCCAGCTGATTGGTGCCGGCCTCCAACATCGACCAGGTGATCCGGACCGCCCCGCTCAGGGCGACCGCAGCCGGGTTCGCCTGCGCGACACCGTAGAACAGCAGGTCGCGCAGCGTCTCCGGGATGGCAGGCGCCTTGGGATGGCGGGTGAGCATTTCGAGCTCGGCCTCGTCGACGAGATCGATGGTGCCGATCCGCCGATTCGGCGTCTCGACGATCGTTTGCAGAATCGTGTTCAGCTGCGCGGCCACACGTTCGATGGTCCGATGGTCGAAAATATCTGCCGCATATGCGAATTCGACGTCCAGACCCGACGACCCGACCTGATCGGTCACAGTGATCGACAGATCGAATTTGGCCGACGGCACACGGGCATCCAGCATCTGTGCGGATTCCACCCAATGATCGAGCGCCGTCGCCTGCCCGGGATGCATCGTCAACGACACCTGGAAGAGCGGAGTGTGGGCAGCGGACCGTTCCGGCGCAACGGCTTCGACCACTCGCTCGAACGGGATGGAGGAGTGACGCATCGCCCGGGTGCGGGTGGTGTGCGCGCGGTCGAGCAGCTCTGACGTCGTGTCCCCCGCCGAGATCGACGTCCGTAACACCACCGTGTTGACGAACATGCCGACCAGATCGGCGGTCTCGGGTTCATCGCGGCCGGCGACGGCCGTCCCGATGGCGACCTCGTCGACCTCCGCCCAGCGCGCGAGCAGGATCGCGAACGCCGCGTGCAGCACGGAGAACGGTGTGACGTTGTGGTCACGCGCCAATGTCCGGATGCCGGCGACCAGGTCCGGATCGAGCGAGGTGTCGACGTAGCCGCCTGCGCCCGACGCCACATGCGGCCGGGGATGGTCGGTGGGCAGCGGGAGGAAACCAGGTAGCCCGGCCAGCTCCTCTTCCCAGAACCGCAGACCCTCGGTCGCGATCTCCGTGGGATCCTCCGGATCACCGAGGAGCTGGTGCTGCCAGACCGCGAAATCCGCGTACTGCACCGCCAGAGGTGGCATCTGCGCCTGCGTCCGGTCCCGGCGCGCCGTGTAGGCCACGAAGAGATCCCTGATCAACGGCATCAGTGAGAATCCGTCACCGGCGATGTGGTGCAGCACCAAGACCACCACATAACCCTGGCGATCGCGCAGGATCCGAACGCGGAACGGGATCTCGTGCACCAGGTCGAAACCACGGGCGGCCTCGGCGGCGATCACCTCGTCGAGCCGGTCGTCGACGACACCGACCTCGACGTCGAGGAAGCTCATGGCCTCATGAGGCCGCAGGATCTCCTGCACCGGTTCGCCGCCACTGGATCCGAAGCGGGTGCGCAGGGTCTCGTGTCGTTCCACCAGGTCGGCGAGCGCCTGCTGGAGCGCGGCGATGTCGACATCGGCGCCGAGCCGCACCGCGCCGGGCATGTTGTAGGTGCCTGCACCCGGGTCCATCCGGTTGACGAACCACAGCCGGGTCTGCGAGTGCGACAGCGGGATGATGTCGGGACGCGGCTCGACTCTGGTCAGCGGCGGTCGACCGTCGGCCCCACCCTTGCGGGACCGTTCGGCGATCTCGCCCACATCGACCGAGACGAACACGTCGGTGAGGTCGATCCGGACGTTGTGTTCGATCCGTGCCCGCGACACGAGCCGAGCGGCCATCAGCGAATCGCCACCGAGGGCGAAGATGTTGTCGCGCAGGCCGACTCGTTCGACACCGAGCAGCTCGCCGATGAGCGTCGCCAGGGTCTGCTCCATCGGGGTGCGGGGCGCCTCGTAACTGACGACGGGTTTGAGGTCCGGTGCGGGCAGGGCCTTGCGGTCGAGTTTGCCCGCGGTGCCGATCGGGAACTGCTCGAGCAGCACCGCGGCGGACGGGACCATGTGCGAGGGCAGATGGCGACGGCACCACGACAGAGCCGCAGCCTCGCTCACCGACTGATCATCGGAGCGGAGGTACGCGACGAGCACCGGTCCGGCGCCGAGGTCGGTGCGGGGTACGACTGCGGTTGCGTCGACCCCCGGCATGGCGTCGAGTACCGCTTCGATCTCGCCCGGCTCGATGCGCTGTCCGCGGATCTTGATCTGAAAGTCGGTGCGCCCCAGGTAATGCAGTTCGCCGTCGGCGCTCCAGCGGACCAGATCACCCGTGCGGTACATCCTCGTGCCCGCGGGACCGAACGGGTCTGCGACGAATCGATCCGACGTGAGATCGGTCCGCCCGACGTAGCCGTCCGCCAATTGGCAGCCCGCCAGATACAGTTCGCCCGCGACTCCGGCCGGGACAGGACACAGGCGGGTGTCGAGAACGTAGGTGTCGGTGTTCGCGACGGGCCGGCCGATCGGCACCGGACCATCGCCGACCACCACCCGCTGTTCGGTCACGTCGATCGCGGCCTCGGTGGGCCCGTACAGGTTCACCAGTTCGGCCGACGAGCCGGTCAACACGCGATCGGCCAGCAGCCGCGGCAACGCCTCACCCGAGGTGAACACCCGCCGTACCGTGGGCGGCAGGAGGATCTCGTGGCCCTCGTTCTGCAAGACCTCCGTGTAGACATCGAGCATCGAGGGCACGAAGTGCAGCACGTTCACCTGCTGCTGTGTGATCAGGTCCAGCAGGTACTCGGGATTGCGGTGGCCGTCGGGCCGCGCGATGACCATCTCGGCCCCCTGGGCCAACGGCCACAACAATTCCCACACCGAGACGTCGAAGGTGAACGGGGTCTTGTAGAGCACCCGGTCCCCGGCACTCAACGGGTAGTTGCCCTGCATCCATGCGAGTCGGTTGATGACCGCGGAATGCGAGACCTGGACGCCCTTCGGTGTACCCGTCGACCCGGAGGTGAACAGCACGTAGGCGGCTTCACTGCCCCCGCCGACCGCGCTGTCCGTGGGCCACTCGTTGCCGCCGGAGGCGGCCCCGGTCGCGATCGCGTCGAAGCCGATCGTCCGCAGCGACGCATCGTCGATGACCACCCGCGCGGAGACCGTCTCGGCGATCAGCCGCCGCCGCTCGTCCGGTTGGGCGGGATCGACGGGCACGTAGGCGGCGCCGATCGTCAGCACCGCGTAGATCGCGGCGACCTGGGCGACGCCCCGGTCGAGTGCCACGACGACGTGGTCGCCCCGGCCGATGTCGTTGGACGCCAGATAACCGGTCAGCACACCACGCAGCCGATCGAACTCGGCGTAGGTCCACCGTCGACCCTCGAAATCGACCGCGACCCGTTCTCCGTGATCGCGCACGTTGCGTTCGAAGGGGGCGAGCAGATGGGTGACGGTCTCCGGCAGCGCCAGTTCGGGACCCCGCCCGACGTCGACCATCTCCTCCCGCTCTCCGGCGAGAAGGAGGTCGACGTCACCGATCAGCGTGTCGAGACCGGCGAACAGGCGACCCAGGAAGGTCAGGAACCGCTCGGAGTGCCCCTCCAGCTCGTCGGCGGTGTACAGGTTGGGATTGCCGTGGAGGTCGACGACGAGCCGTGCCCCTGGGCTTGCCTGATAGACGTTGAGGCGCAGATCTTCCAGGATTCCCGAGCTCAGGATCTGGTAGTCGACCGTCGCGCCGATCATCTCGATCGGCTTGTCGAAGAACATGAGATTCACGATCGGACCGAACGATGCCGTGTTGGCATCCTGCAGCCCGGCATCGATACGGATGTCCTCGAACCGATAACGCTGATGGCGGAGAGCGCCGGTGAGTTCGAGCTGTAGCTGCTCGATGAGCTGGGTCATCGTCAATTGCGACACGTCACGTGCACGTACCGGCAGCATGTTGGCGAGCATGCCGCTGCCCATTTTGATCTTGGCGGAGGCCCGCCCCGTCACCGGAAGGCTCAGGACCACGTCATCGGTGCCGGCCATGCGCGCGAGATAGGCGGAGAATCCGGCCGTCAACAAGACTGCCGTGGACGTGTTGAGGTCCGACGCGACGCGATCGAGGGCGGCCTGCTGCTGCGCACTCATCTCACCTCCGGCCACGAGATTGACCGGGGACAGCGGCGCGGCCGCCGACTGCTGTGCGAGCGTGACACGCTCGGGCAGGTCGCGCACGCGCGCGACCCAGTGCTCGCGGTCCGCCTGTCGACGCGAGCCCTCGATGTACTTCTTGTCGTCCGCGAGGATCTCCGCCAACGTCGCCGCGGGTTTCGAAACGTATTCCGAACCCGCGAGCGCCATGTTGTACCGATCAAGGGTCTCGCGTACGCCGGTCAGACCGGCGTAGCCGTCCATGGCGATGTGATGTGCACGCACGTACCAGAATGAGCGGTCATCGGCGACCCTGATCAGCGTGGAAACAACCAATCGATCAGTACGCAGATCCATTTGTCGCTGATAGTCGTCGTTCATCCACTGACGCGCAGCAGCGACGGGGTCCGGCCGATCACGAAAATCGAGAAAGTCCAGACGGTTGTCGATCCCGTGATCGACAACCTGCATCGGTACCCCATTGACCTCGTCGATTCTGGTGAACGCGGACTCGCGAACACGCGCGTTCTCGACAACGACCTTCTCGAAGATCTCGCGATCGAGTGGCCGATCCCGGTCGCGGATATCGAGATACTGAGCAACGGTAACGGAATAGTCGGCAGAGAGGCTCTCGGCGAACCACATCCCACGCTGAGCTGCGGTGAGTTCCAGATATACGGGTTGGGTCTCGGTGGCATGATGGGTGTTCTCTGCTGACCCCATAGCCTCTCTCTTCCAGGTCATCGGCCAGCCCGAACCAGCGTCGTCCGATTCGTCCGACGCGTGGGTCGTCGTGGGCTGTCTGTTCCGGGGGAAGGTTGTTCCCTCGCAACAGTGTGCGTCATTATCCACCTTCCAAAACGAACTTCACCATGATTCGGTTGAATGGATGAGCAGCCACCCGCTCACCCGATTACCCGGTAAACGACTTGCTCACGGTAGGAATTCGGTCGATGACCGCAGATCGTTACCGACCGCCGCGACGAGTCATCCAAACGTACGAATCCATCGGTTCCCGAAGTAATGTTTGGGCAGCGCGTGGCGACAATATTCTGGGACCATCGACCATGATTTTGGGTAGCATCGCCACATCGTCCAGCCGTGCGCTCCGTAACCGAGGTGGCCCGAGAGGAGTTGTCGATGGCCGAGCAGACCCGCCGGTCCACCGCCGCAGCACCGATGGACCCGGTGTCGGACATCGACCGGGACGCGGATTTGCTCACCTCCGGTGACTTGCAGATCGGTCCCCAGCACATAGGTCCGCAGCGCATAGGTCCGCAGCATGCAGATCCGCAGTCGGTCGGCCCGCCTGCGGGTTCGTCGGACGTCGGATCTGCGAGTACCGAGTCCGGCCGGCCGGCTCGAGCACGTCACGCAGCCGTGCCGGGCGACGAGGCGCCGACTGTCCCGATCCCCACTGTGGCGGCCGAGTCCCCGGCACCGGAAACGGACGCGAGTGCCTCCGAATCCCCGGCGGTCGTGAATGGCTGGCACATAGTCAGCAATTCCACGCTCGACCCCACCATCGCCGGCACCTACCCCAATGCCGACACCGACACCGCCCACACCACCGCCGAGGACTCTTCGACACCGCCGGGCGATCCGCCGAGCGTCTCATCCACAGATCAATCGACCGAGCCCCCCGCAGAGGACGTCGGCACACAGTCGAATGATATTCACCCCCAACACCTTCCGGACACCCCCACATCATCGACGGACGCGGTTCCGCCCGCCCCGCACAACCCGGTCGCCGACGTCCCGCAGCGAGAATCGGCGATCGAGGTCGTCAACCTGCACAAGCGATTCGGCGACAACGTCGCCGTCGAGTCCGTCAGCTTCTCGGTAGCCAAAGGGTCGATCCTGGCTCTGCTCGGTCCGAACGGGGCCGGCAAGACGACCACGGTGAACATGCTCTGCACACTGCTCAAGCCCGATGGGGGCAGTGCATCCGTGGCAGGGCACGACGTGGTGTCGGATGCGCCGGGGGTGCGACGGTCGATCATGTTGACCGGACAGTTCGCCGCCCTCGACGAGGCGCTCAGCGGACGAGAGAACCTCATCCTGTTCGGCAGGCTGATGGGCCTCACCCGCTCGGCGGCTCGTGCTCGCGCGGACGACCTGCTGACCTCGTTCGAGCTGACCGACGCGGCAAACCGCAAGGTCGGTGAGTACTCGGGCGGAATGCGCCGACGCATTGACATCGCCTGCGGCCTCGTCACGCAGCCGGAGGTGGTCTTTCTCGACGAACCGACCACCGGCCTCGATCCTCGGAGCCGTCTGGAGGTGTGGAAGCTCGTCGAGTCGCTGCGCGACCAAGGCGTGACCACGCTGCTGACCACCCAGTACCTCGAGGAAGCGGACACCTTGTCCGACCACATCGTGGTGATCGACCGCGGCAGGGTCATTGCGTCGGGCACCGCGGACGAGCTGAAGGCCGCGACCGGCGCCTCCCATTACGAGGTGTCGCCCGCCGACCCCGACGACCTGAACCGACTCGTGGAGTGCCTCGGGGACCTGGTGCCCGCCGGCACGGCCCGTCGGCCGTCCGATGACTCCTCCGATGACCCCGACGAGCGATTCTCGGTGGCCGTCCCGGCTCCGGCCGGAGCGGACACCCTCGTCGCCATCGTGCAGCGCACCACGCAGGCCGGAATCCGGCTGTCCGACGTCGCGCTGCGTCGCCCGAGCCTCGACGAGGTGTTCCTCGCACTGACCGACCCTGCTCGTCCCGATGGCACCGGTGCGCCCCGGGCCGCCACTCCGCCGGATGAGCCGGACCCGGGAACATGACGGCGACCGGGAACATGACGAGCCGGGGCACGAGCGCCGGCCGCATCGCCTCCGCCGAACTGACCGTCGGGCGTCCACCCACACACCCGATGGCGCAGTGGTGGACGCTGACGAGTCGCGGGCTGGGCGCGATCGTGCGCAACGGCGAGATCATCTTCGCGTTCGTCGCTCCGGTGCTCCTCGCGATCTGCTTCTACCTCCCGTTGCGATCGATCATGGACGCGGATCCGGGCATGGACTATGCGGCATTTCTCATGCCGATCATCGCGCTGCAGTCGGTGAGTTTCGTGGCATCGTCGGCCGCGATGCGTGCCGCCGTCGATACCACCAAGGGCATCAACACCAGGTTTCGCACGATGCCGATGCCCGTCGCCGTTCCGACCCTCGCACGACTGGGAGCCAACACCGTGTTGCTGGTGATCTCGGTGATCTGTGCGACGGTCACCAGCCTCGTCATGGGGTGGCGTCCCGACGGCTCCGCGCTCGAGACGGTCGGACTGTTCGGCGTCGTGCTCACGGTCGGCATCTTGATCGCGATCCTGGCCGACGCACTCGGCCTGTTGACCAATAGCCCCGAGGCGACGAGTCAGGCCTTGTCCCTACCGATCCTGATACTCGGATTGCTGTCGACCGGGTTTGTACCCGAGAACCAATTCCCCGACTGGATTCAGCCGTTCGTCCGCAACCAGCCGATCTCGCAGTTCGCGACCTCGATGCGCGCGCTGAGCGACGGCACCGCGACCCTCGACATCCTCACCCCGACGATCTGGTGGTGTGTCGGACTCCTGGCCGCGGGGATCGTGATGACGACGCTCGGCGTGCGACGGGCCGTGCGATGACCGCCGCCATCGACTCCGCCTCGCCCGATCCGACCTCGCCCGAATCCGGCGAGGGTGAGGCCACCTCGGCTGCCACGGCGGCCGCAGCGCGGGCCACGTCCGCGACCGACACCGCCGGGACGCGCAGTCCTGCCGAGGGGTCTGTGCGCGCCTGGTTCACCCAGAGCCTCGTGTTGTCCTGGCGGCAGTTGTCGGTGATGATCCGCGACAAGGCGACGTTCCTGCAGCTGATCATCGTCCCGATCTTGACCCTGGCCATGTTCAAGGTGGTGCTCGGGGACGCGATCGGCAGCGCCACCGGCCAGGACAGCACCTACGGGACGGTACCTCTGGTCATCCTGGTCAGCGCGATGTTCGGGTCGGTCGCCGCCGGCATCCGGCTGAACCAGGAACGCGGGACCGGCCTGCTGTCCCGACTCTATGTCCTGCCGATCAACAGGGCCGCCGACCTCACGTCGCGGTTGCTGAGCGAGGTCTTCCGCATCGTGGTGGTGACTGCTCTGCTGATTGCGGTCGGCTCCACCATCGGATTCGACATCACCGGGGGCGTTGTCGCGGTCGCCGGCATCTTCGGTGTGGCTCTCATGTTCGGCGTCGCCTACGCAACGCTGGTCCTCGCGCTCGCCGTCAGCGCCCAGCCCTCGGCACCGTTGGTCCCCTTGCTGTCGCTCGTATCGAGTGTGCTCATGTTCTTCAATTCAGGCTTCTCCCCCGTCGACGCCTACCCGGCCTGGTTGCAGCCCATCGTGGAGAATCAGCCGATGACCCCGGCCATCGAGGTGATGCGGTCGCTCGCGGCCGGCGGCCCGATCGCCGAGAACCTCATCAAGGTGACCATCTGGACGATCGTCATCATCGGCGTCTGTATCTATCCGGCCCTCCGCGGCTACCGCAAGGCAGCGACCGCACGCTGAGGCAGCGACGCACCGGCGGCGCACGGTGTCGCGTACCGCGCACCACCGCTGTCCGGTCGTCATGACCGGGTTTGGGTGGCCGTCGGGTACGCGACACCGTGTGGCGCCGTGACTGTTTCACTCTATGGAGTTCTCAAGGATCAGATGCGGTCCCGGCCAGGGGGTCGCTCTGCTGGTCGAGTAGCGGCGAACGAAGTGAGTTGCGTATCGAGACCTGGGTTGGGTGATCTCGATACGGTGCCTCGCCTAGCGGCTCGGAACCTACTCGATCAGCGGAAGAGCGAGGGCGGGTCAGTCAGGCTGGTTGGTCGGGTGGGGTCAGCGGCGGTGGTCTGGCGGTTGTCGTCACCGGGTCTCGGTTCAGGCGGCGCTGGGCAGGTTGTCGAGGTTGAGGGTGCGCCGGTTGTGGGCGGGGATAGGGCGGCGTTGCGGGTCGACGGATGCCGGCGGGATCAGCCAGGGGTGTTTGTCGAGTCCCATCACGACGTCCCAGCCGTTGTGGTGGACGTCGTGGTGACACGAGGGGCAGAACAGGCAGCCGTTTTCCAGGTAGGTTTTGCCTCCGTCGGCCCAATGTTTGATGTGGTGCGCATGGCAGCGGGTGGCGGGTGCCCCGCATTTGATGCAGCCCCGATCGCGTTGGTGCAGAGCTCTTCTCAGTTGTGCGGGGAACAGGCGTTTGTCGTGGCTGATGTCGAGGGGGACGGCTTCGTCGTCGACGATCATGGTGGTGATGGTGCCGTCACAGGTCAGGGTGCGCAGGGTGGCTTCGGTGATCGACCCCATGAACTCGAGTTCGGCGTCTTCGGGTCGTTCGGCGGGCACGGTGATCAGGGTTTGGGTGCGCGGTGCGGAGGCGACATCGCCGCCGCGAGCAGCGATGTCCAGCAACGTTTCTAGCGCGTCGGCCTGGCGACGCTCGGTCGACCGGGCGTCCGGGGAGCCGTCGGGCTCGGGACGGGGTTTGGCCAGTTCCTCGATGGCGGCGTGGAACTTTTCGCCGACGTCGGTGTTGAGGTCGGCGTGCACTTCGAGCCGTCCGTCGCTGGTCAACGCTTTGGACAGGGTGTTGAGGTTGCGGTCTTCCGAGGCGGGTAGGCCACCGGTGTCGTCGGCGGCCCGGTTGCCTAACGCGCGGGCGTGTTTGGTGATGTCGGCGGGGGTGGCGCCGGAGAAGAATTGTCCGAGAAGATCTGTCACAAACCTTAGACGCGCTGTGTCGTCGATCGGTTCCGCTGATCTGCCCTCGATATGGTTCACACCTTTGACCACCGCATCGGCGTGCTCACTGGAGATCGCACCGTCTGCGGCATGCGCATGCAGGGTGGGCAGCGAGGACGTGGTGGCCGCGATCCGCAGCAGGCGAGCCGCCACAGCCGGCGCGAAGCCCATCACGATGAGCAGTTCGGTTATCTTGCGGCCGTGATTTTTCGCCACCCCCAAGCGATCCATGTCGCCGGCAAGGAGCGCGGCGAGGTGGTCGAGACGGTTACGCCCGGTGATCACCACCTGCATCAGATCAAACGCGGCACGTCCGGTCAGGTCGTCGGATCGGCGCTGCTCACAGAGTGAATCGATGGATGTCATGAGGTCCCCCGAAGTTCTCATGACACCAATTTATTCGAACTGGTGTTCTAAGTCAAGGAAAATCCTGGACTCCTTTAGAAGCCTGTGGACGGCGTGTGGGGTCGCCATTCGGAGGGTGTCACGAACGGTCGCCCTTCGTGACGCTCGCACGCTCGCTCCTCAGGGACCGGGTGGTGGGCGCTCGCAAGCTCGCTCCCTTCGTGACGCTCGCACGCTCGCTCCCTTCGTGACGCTCGCACGCTCGCTCCCTTCGTGACGCTCGCACGCTCGCTCCCTTCGTGACGCTCGCACGCTCGCTCCTCAGGGCGGCGCCTCAGGGCGGCGCCTCAGGGCGGCGCCTCAGGGCGGCGCCTCAGGTCGCTCCTCAGGGCAGCGCCTCAGGACAGCGCCACAGGGCAGCGCCACAGGGCAGCGCCACAGGGCAGCGGCCTCAGACCGGGCGTCACCGCGGACTAGCGAGCGCAGGCAATGCCGGCCCCAGCGAATCCGACCCCTCTTTGGTCTCGATTCGACGCGCGCACCTACCGAAGTCTTGGCAGAGTTGTCCCATGGACAGCACCGCTGTGGAACGGGAGATCCTCACCTGGGATTTGAACGGCCAGGCATGCCGGGCACTCGCCCAGATGGTCGCCGACGACGGATTCGTCCCCGACATCATCCTCGGCATCGCGCGCGGAGGTCTGATCCCGGCCGGTGCGATGGCCTACGCGCTGGACTGCAAGATCCTGATCTCGCTGAACGTCGAGTTCTACACGGGAATCGGTGAGACCCTCGCCGAACCCGTGCTGCTCCCGTCGCTGTTGGAGAGCAGTGGACTCACCGATCAACGGGTGCTGGTCGTCGACGACGTCGCCGACTCGGGCAAGACGCTGCGGATCGTCGACGACTACTGCGAGCAGCAGGGCCGGGTCGCCGAGGTCCGTAACGCGGTCATCTATCAGAAGCCACACACGATCACCCGGCCCGACTATTGCTGGCGCACCACCGACAAGTGGATCAACTTCCCGTGGTCGGCCGACGGGCCGGTCGTCGACCGGCGCAATCCGTGATCATTGCGCAGACGTCGTCAGCCGATGGCGTGTAGCCCGCCGGCCTGGCCGTCGTCGATGTCGCGGGCCAGCCATTCGACCACCTGACACACCGTGTGGACGACGGCGGTCGGCTCGTCGAGCCTGCCGATGCGCGGTAGACAGTGCAGTATCGCGGCGGACACCGTGGACCCGATACCGAGGCCGTTCTGCTCGGCCACCATGTCATAACTGACCAGCGCGCCCGCGAGGTCGCGATAGGTCGCCGATTCGTCGATGTATCGGACCGCAGTCAGTGTCGGGGTGATCTCGGCGCGGCGCGCGATCTCGTCACGCGTCGCACACAATCGTGCGGTCGCCCACGGTCCGAAGTCACCGACCATGCCTGACCTGCTTTCCACACCCGAGAGGTCCGCGTCGGAGGGGATGAGACCGGGACTTCTCCGTGAAGAAATGATGACAGCTCATCGGGCTCCTGTCAGTCATGGACGACAGATTTCACGAAGAATGTCGCTCAGGGTCGCATCACTCGGTCCCGCGCTCGGCGCGGTCGGCCTCCATGGCGTCGATGAGACTCTTCGGCCGAAGGTCGGTCCAGTTCTTCTCCACATACTCGAGGCACGCCGCACGGCTGTCCTCACCGAACACCTTCGTCCATCCCGCCGGGATGTCGGCGAAGGTCGGCCACAACGAATGCTGGTTCTCGTCGTTCACCAGCACAAAGAAACGTCCGTTTTCGTCGTCGAACGGGTTGGTCATCTGCTCTGTCGTTCCTCTCGTGTCATCGCTGCCCCAACTGATCGGAGATCCACGGGCCGATCGTCTCCAGCGCCGTGGCATCCGCGAGACCAAGGTGGTGGGCATCGAGGTCGATGTTCCTGATCGTACCGGTCACATATTTCCGCCAGGACGTGCGGACCACGTCCGGGTCGTCCTTGTCCGCAGTCGCCGTGACGACGGCCAGCGAACCGTCGAACACGTCGGGGCGATAGCTGGTCACCACATCTCCGGCGGACGCGAAGCTGTCCATCACCCACTGCACCTGCTCGGACCCGAGCAGCCCCATCGACGCGATCTGCTCCCGCACGACCTCGGCCACCTCGTCGGACGTGCGAGCGCGCACGTCATCGCCGAGATCGAACAGATCACGCCAACCGCCCAGCAGGTCACCGACGACCGCGCCGTCCGAATCCGCCGACGAAACCACTTCGCCGGTTGTGCCGTCCGACGCCTCCTGGTTCGGCACCGCCGCGTCCATGATCCCCAGGAAACCCACCTGGGCGCCGTCCGCCTGCAGCATCGTCGCCATGGCGTGCGCGACATGTCCACCGAGCGACCAGCCGAGAAGGTTGTACGGCCCCTCCGGCTCCACGCGCCGGATCTCCTCGACGTACCGAGCCGCCAGCTCGTCGACGGTGCCGGCGCTCGGCTCACCCGACACCACGTGCGGGTCCTGCAGGCCGTAGATCGGCCGATCCGGCAGATACGGCGCGAGCCCGCCGTAGAACCACGCCAGACCGCCCGCGGGATGCACACAGAACAGCGGTGCACGGTCACCGCCGCGCCGCAGCGGAAGCAGTACCTCGCCGACGACCGCGTCATCGGTGCCGCCGTCAAACCTCGCCGCGACACCACGGACGGTGGGATCGCTGAACAGCCACGACAGTTCGATGCCGATTCCCGCGTCACGCAGGCGGGCGACGACGCGCGTCGCCGAGAGCGAGTTGCCCCCGAGATCGAAGAAGCCGTCGGACGCGCCGACCTGTTCGACGCCCAACACCTCGGCGTACACGTTCGCCACGCTGCGTTCGGTATCGGTCTCGGGGTCGACATACTCAGCCGCCGACACCGGCTCCGGATCAGGCAGGGCGGTCTTGTCGAGCTTGCCGACGGGCGTCAGCGGCAGCGCGTCCAGCACGACGAAGGACGACGGGACCATGTGTCGCGGCACGCGCCGCGCCAGGTGATCACGCACGGCATCGACCTCCAGGCCGTTCTCACCGACGAGGTATGCGACCAGCGAGGAGACCGGCTCGCCGACCCCGAGCACCACAGCACGCCAGACGTCGCGGTGCTCACCGAGCACCGTCTCGATCTCACCGAGCTCGATCCGCTGACCACGCAACTTCACCTGGTCGTCGGTACGGCCGCCGACCTCGACGACGCGCCGGCCGTCGGAGTCGACGACCCAGCGAACGATGTCACCCGTGCGGTACATGACCGCCCCGGGAACTCCGTGGGGATACGCGACGAAGTTACTCGCCGTCAGTGCGGCCCGGCCCAGATATCCGCGGGCCAACGCGCCACCGGAGATGTAGAGCTCGCCGAAGGTTCCCGGCGGGACCGGGTTCAGGCGGTCGTCGAGTACCACGAGGTCCACTCCGCGCATCGGGGCGCCGACGTGGATCGGCTCCCCCGCCGTCATCGGCGATGAGTAGGTGACACCGATCGTCGCCTCGGTCGGCCCGTACGCGTTGAACACCGCCGTGTGGTGGGCATGCTCGTCGACCAGCGAGTGCGGGACCGGCTCACCACCGACGGTCAGCGACCTCAGTTCCGGCAGCCCGTCCGCGGGAATCGTCGCGGCGACACTCGTGGGTATCAGCGCATGCGTGATCCGGTTCTCGGCCATGTACCGATGGAGTTCGGCACCACCGAGAGCATCGGCGGGCCGATAGACCAGGGTGCCGCCGCCGAAGGTGGTCACCAGCATCTCGGCGACCGAGACGTCGAAGCTCGGGGACACATATCCGAGGGTGCGCGAACACTCGTCGAAGCCGGTGGTCGCGACCGACTCGGCAGCGAAGCCGTGCAGCGCGCGGTGGGTCACCGCGACACCCTTCGGACGGCCCGTGGAGCCCGACGTGTAGATGACGTAGGCGAGGTTGTCGGGACCCGGTGTGCCGAGCTTGTCCGCCGACGTCAGTGGTGCGGTGGGTCTCTCATCGGACCCGACCTCATCGGCCGCGGGAACGCCGGCGCCATCACCGTGGATGGCGGCCCCGTCGATCGTCAGCCAGGCCACCCCGGCCCCGCCCATGTCGGGCGTACCGGGAACCGTCACACCGAGGACCGCACCACAGTCCTCGATCATCATGCTCGTCCGCTCTATCGGGTAGTCGGGATCGATGGGAACGAATGCGCCGCCGGCACGCGCGACCGCCCAGATCGCCGTCAGAAGTTCCACCGAACGCGGAATGGCCAGGGCCACCAACGAGTCCGGCCCCACACCGGCACCGATCAGGTTGCGTGCCAGGCGGTTCGCACGTCGATCCAGCTCGGCATACGTCACGGCGCTTCCGGCCGCATCGATCGCCGCCTCGCGATCCGGCCACGTGCTCGCGGCACGATCGAACAACTCGCCCAACAACATCGGCCCGGTAGCCTCGCCGCCGGAGACCGGGACGAGTTCAGCGCGTTCGGTCTCGTCGAGCAGGTCGACGTCGCCGACCGGTAGATCGGGCTCGGCGGTGTACACGTCGAGCAGGCGGACCAGGCGGCTCGCGAGCGCCGCCACGGTCGCATCGTCGAAGAGGTCGGTGGCGTAGACCACGGCCCCCGACCACGGCTGCCCCTGATCGCCGGCGGTGATCGCCACGGTCAGGTCCACCTTCGCCGACACCGCGTCGGCGGCCATCGGCGTGATCCGCACCCCGTCGATCTCGGCTCCCGGCAGACCAGCCGCAGCAACGTCGGTGACCGCGGACTGATCGAAGGTCAGCGATACCTGCGTCAGCGGCGAGAACGCCTCCGAGCGAACCGGATCGAGACGATCGACCACGGCTTCGAACGGTACATCTGCGTGCTCGAAGGCGTCGACGTCGGCTCGGCGGACGGTGTCGAGCAGCGAGGCGAAGGTTGCCGCAGGGTCCACCGGCGTACGCAGCACCAGGGTGTTGACGAACATGCCGACGAGATCGTCGAGTGCTCGGTGACCGCGCCCGGCGATCGGAGTACCGATCGCGATGTCGTCGGTGGCCGACACCCGCGCCAGCAGCGCGGCCAGCGCAGCCTGCACGACCATGAACGGCGTCACCGATTCGCGCCGTGCGACATCGGCCACCCGCATCGCCACGGACTCGGGGATCTCGAAGCGCGCCAACGCACCTCGATGTGAGGCCACCGACGGGCGAGGGCGGTCCGAGGGCAGGGCGAGGACATCGGGCAGGCCGGCCAGTTCATGTGCCCAGAAATCGAGTTGGCGCCCGATGACCGAACCCGGGTCATCGGTGGAGCCCAGTTCGCGCTGCTGCCAGATCGCGTAGTCGGCGAACTGGACCTCGAGGTGCCCTCGGGTGATGTCATCGCCGCGGAGCCGGGCCTGATAGGCGTCGAGCACGTCGGCGACCAGCGGTCCGATCGACTCGCCGTCGGCAGCGATGTGGTGGATGACCACAGCGAGGATGTGATCGTCCGGCGCCGCCCGCCAGAGCCGCACCCGCAGAGGCGTTTCCCTGGTGACGTCGAAGCCGGTGGACGCCGCCGCATCGAGCTCGCCGCGATCCTCGACCATCGCCCAGTCGGCGCGGCCCGGGTCGCCGTCGACGTCATGGATCAGCTGTCGCGGCACACCGTCGAACTCCGGGTAGGTGGTCCGCAGTATCTCGTGGCGGGCGACCACATCGGTCATCGCGCCGTGCAAGGCGTCGACGTCGAGTTCGCCCTCGAGGCGCAGCACGACGGGGATGTTGTAGGTCGGTGCGGCCGCATCGAATCGGTTGATGAACCACATCCGCTGCTGGGCGAGGGACAGCGGGATCTGCGCCGGGCGCGGGGTCACCGGCACGAGGTTCGACCGTGTTTGCCCCGAACCAGGTGCGACCGCCGCAACAAGGTCACGGACCGACGGCGCATCGAAGAGCATCCGGACACCGACTTCCGCGTCGAGAGCAGCGGCGACGCGCGCGACCAAGCGGGTGGCCGACAGCGAGTTGCCGCCGACGTCGAAGAAGCTGTCGGTGACACTCACCTGCTCGGCCCCGAGGACATCGGCGAAGATCTGCGCCACGATTCGTTCGGCGTCATTCGACGGGGCGACGTACTCGGTGCCGCCGGAGAAATCCGGCTCGGGCAGGGCCCGGCGGTCGAGTTTGCCCGCGGTGTTCCGCGGGATGTCGTCGAGCACCGTCCAGACACCCGGCCGCATGTACTCCGGAAGCGACTGCGCGACATCGTGCTTGACAGCATCGAGGTCGATGTGATCGCCGGCCAGGTAGGCGACCAGGTGCTCTCCCCCGCCCGGTGCGGCGGCCACGGTCGCCGCAGCATGAATGACACCCGACGCCGACGCCAGCACCGACTCGATCTCACCCAGCTCGATGCGCTGTCCACGCAGCTTGACCTGGAAGTCGGTGCGGCCCAGATACTCGATCTCGCCGCGGTGGTTGACCCGCACCAGATCGCCGGTCCGGTAGAGACGGGCACCCGGCTCGCCATACGGGTCGGCGATGAACCGCTCCGCAGTGAGGTCGGGCCGCGCCGCGTATCCGCGGGCCAGCTGGACTCCGCCGACGTACAGCTCGCCGGGCACGCCGACCGGGACCGGACGCAGACGTCCGTCCAGGACGTGCGACGTCGAATTCCACACCGGCAGACCGATCGGGGTCGTCGCGTCACCGGCGTCGATCTCGCTGATCTGCTGGTAGGTGATCTCCACCGCAGCCTCGGTCGGGCCGTACAGGTTGAACAGGTCCGCACCCGGGATCAGCTCACGGGTCTGTGCCGCGACGGCCGGCGGAAGCGCCTCACCCGTGGTCGACAGAATCCGCACGCTGTCGAGCGCGGCCAGACGCCGCGGGCCCGCCAGTTCGAGGAACACCGACAACATCGACGGCACGAAATGCACCATGGAGGCGCGATGTTCGGCGATCTGTTCGGCCACGTAGACGGGGTCGAGGTGACCGTCGGCCTTCAGCACCACGGTCTTCGCGCCGATCATCAACGGCGCGAAGATCTCCGGCACCGAACAGTCGAAAGTGTAGGGCGTCTTCAACATCACGGTGTCGGACGCGTCGATCGGAAGCTGGTTCAGGCCCCACCACAGTCGGTTGAGCACAGCCTCGTGCGTCAGGGTCACACCCTTCGGCCGACCGGTCGAACCGGACGTGAAGATGGTGTACATGGCGTGATCGGGCCGCAGCGGGGCGAGCCGATCGTCGGCCGTCACCGGTGAGACGTCCCCCGCCACCCCGACCGAGGTATCCACAACCATCGGCTCGACCTCGCTCTCGCGCAGCGCTTCTGGAAGCAGGCCCGGCGCGACCAGAACCAGCAGTGCCCCGGCGGTGTCCACCATGTACTCGACGCGGTCGGACGGGGCGGCGGTGTCGATCGGCACGTACTGGCCACCGGCCGCGACGATGGCGTGAATGGCGACGACCATCTCGATCGAGCGCGGCATGCACACGCCGACTGCGACATCCGGGCCGACGCCACGCCGGATCAGTTCGTGCGCCAGCGCATTGACCCGATCGCTGAACTCGGCGTAGCTGACCGCGCGGTCACCGAGCCGCAATGCGGTGGCCGATGGGGTGCGCCGCGCCTGGCGGGTGATGACGTCGGCGACGAACTCGTCACTCACCAGGACATCCAGACCGCCGGCACGTACGGCGTCACGCGCCCGTTCGGCGCGATCGAGGATCTCGGCGTCGCCGACGGCGAGATCCGGCCGTGCGCTCAGAACATCGAGCAGTGCGACGAATCGCCGTGCGATGGATCGGGCGGTCGCCGCATCGAACAGGTCGGCCGCGTACACCAGGTCACCACGCCACCCTCCGTCGGCGCCGTCAACGGCCACACCGATCGACAGATCGACCCGCGCCGGTGGGGTACGGCCATCCGTGACAGGTGCCACCCGCAGGTCGCCGTTCGAGGCGTCGACGCTCATCGACTCGAGCGCCTCGGTCGCGCTGACGATGCTCTGGTCGAAGCTGAGCATCACCTGCGTCAACGGCGCGAACGCATCCGAACGGGCCGGGTTGAGCTTCTCCACCAGATACTCGAACGGGACGTCGGCGTTGGCCAGCGCGTCGAGGTCGGTGCGGCGTACCAGATCGAGCAGATCGTGGAACGACGCCGAGCTGTCGACATCGGTGCGCAACACCAGGGTGTTCACGAACATCCCGACGAGATCATCGAGCGCAGCTCGTCCACGTCCCGCCGTCGGAGTGCCGATGGCGATGTCAGAAGTAGCCGACAGCCGGGCCAGCAGCGCGGCCAGTGTTGCGTGCACGACCATGAACTCGGTGACACCGTTCTCCGCGGCGAGTGCACTCACCCGCTCGACGACGTGACCCGGAACCCGGTACTCGACGAGACCGCCGCGCATCGACGCCGACGACGGCCGCGGCCGGTCGGTGGGCAGCTCCAGCACGTCGGGCAGAGCCGCCAATTGCGTGGTCCAGTAGGCCGCCTGCCGTCCGAGTACCGAATCCGCGTCATCTGCGTGACCCAGAACACGCTGCTGCCAGAGCGCGAAGTCAGCGAATTGCACTGGTAGCGAGCCGAACTCGGGAGCCGCGCCCGACACGCGCGCCCGGTACGCGGTGACCAGGTCCCCGACCAGTGGGCGCATCGACTCACCGTCGGTGGAGATGTGGTGTGCCACCAGAAGCAGTACATGGTCATCCGTCGCGGCTCGGAACAGCCGCGCCCGCAGCGACAGCTCGGCGGTGACGTCGAATCCCGCGGAGCCGGCGGCGAACACCTCCCGCTCGGTGTCGACGACCGCCCAGTCGAGCCGGTCCGCGGCCGCCTGCGGCGAGAGGATCTGCTGGATCGGCTCGCCCTGGTGCTGCGGGTAGACCGTCCGGAGCACCTCGTGCCGGGTCATCACGTCGACCAGCGCGGCGCGCAGTGCCGAGACATCCAGCGACCCGGTCAGTCTCATCGCCACCGGGATGTTGTAGGCCGCCGAACCGGGGTCGAAGCGGTTGATGAACCACATCCGCTGCTGCGCGTTCGACAGCGGAATCCGCTCTGGCCGAGGTCCGGCGACGAGCGGCTCGAGCGCGTCCTGCGCGGCTGTCAGCCGTCCCGCCAGTCCCCGTACCGTCGGCGCGTCGAACAGGTCGCGCACCGCCACATCGACTCCAAGCGTTTCCGACACGCGTGAGACGACACGGGTGGCCGACAGCGAATTGCCACCCAGGTCGAAGAAGTTCGCAGTCGCACCGACCTCGTCGATCCCGAGCACCTCGGCGAACACCTGCGCCACCGCCCGCTCGTCATCCGTTGTCGGCGGCACATGCCCGTCGTCTTCGATCACCGGTTCCGGCAACGCCGCCTTGTCCAGCTTGCCCACGGGGGTCAGCGGCAGTGCGTCGAGCACGGTGACGGAGGACGGGATCATGTGCGACGGCAGTCGTTGCGCCAGAACCGACTTCAGATCGGCCGTGTCGAGCGTGTTTCGAGTGACGACGTAGGCCGCGAGCGCCGTCGCGACCGATCCACCCACACCGATGACCACGGCCGACTCGACGCCCGGATACTCGGTCAGCGCCGATTCGATCTCACCGAGCTCGATACGCAGGCCGCGTAGCTTCACCTGATCATCACTGCGGCCCGAGTATTCGAGCACCAGGGATCCGGTCTCGTCACCGCGCCACCGCACGACGTCGCCCGTCCGGTACATCCGCTCCCCGGCATCCCCGTGCGGCGTGGCGACGAACCGCTCTGCGGTCAGACCCGACCGGTCGAGATACCCGCGCGACAACGCCGGTCCGGTGACATACAGCTCGCCGGTGACCCCGACGGGAACCGGATGCAGTCGGTCGTCGAGCACCAGCAGTCCGAGGCCGGCGAGCGGACCGCCCAGGCGGACAGGCGTACCCGCCGCCATCGGGGCGGACAGTGTCACGCCGATGGTGGTCTCGGTGGGCCCGTACAGATTGTGGACGTCCACATGCGACGACCACTCCTCGACCAGAGCCTGCGGCACCGCCTCACCGCCGGCCATCAGCGCAGCGAGATCCGGCAGCGTCGAGGGATCGAGCGTCGCGAGCACAGTGGGGGTGAGGAAGGTGTGCGTGATGCGGTGTTCGCGCATGTAGGTCTGCAACACATCGCCGCCCACCGCGTCGGCCGCCCGGTACACGAGGCTGCCGCCGGAGACGGTCGCGAGCAGGTATTCGAGCACTGAGGCGTCGAAGCTCGGGGAGGCGAAGCCGAGAACCCGGGGAGCCGTGTCCGCAGAGTCGTCGGCGCCGGCGGCGATCCCCAGCCGGGTCATCTCCTCCTGCGCGAAATTCGCGAGGCCCGAATGCGTCACGGTGACACCCTTCGGCCGGCCGGTGGAACCCGACGTGTAGATCACGTAGGCGACGTTGGCGGGACGCAGGACGGCACACTCGTCATCGGAGAACGCCACGGTCGGGTTCTCTTCGATCTGGGCCGCGACATCGTCGGCATCCAGACGCAGCCAGTCGAAGCCCTGGTCGGGCAGGTCGCCGACCTGGCGCACGCTCAGGCCGAGCACGGCACCGGAGTCCTCGACCATCGACGCGACGCGCGCGGCGGGGTAGTCGGGATCGATCGGCACGTATCCGGCACCGGTCTTGGCCACGGCCCAGATGGCGGTGAGCAGCTCGGCCGAGCGTGGAATAGACAGGGCCACCAGGGATTCGACCCCTATTCCCCGCTCACGTAGCCACCGGGCGACCTGGTTGGATCGTTCATCGAGGATCGCGTAGGTGAGCTCGGTCCCGGCAGCGTCACGCACCGCCACCCGGTCCGGCCAGCGCCGTGCGGCGTCGGCGAAGAGATCGCGGAGTACGACCGGGTCGCTGCCCGGTCCGGCGGACACCGGTGTGAGGTCCGAGGCCTCGCCGGCATCCAGCAGGTCGACGTCACCGACGGCCACCGTCGGGTCGGCGACGACCACGCTCAACAGCCGGGTCAGGCGAGAGGTCAACAGCGCGACGGTTTCGTCGTCGAACAGGTCGGTCGCGTAGGTGACCGAACCGGCCCACGCATCGGGCCCGGTTGCGATGTTCACCGTCAGATCGACCTTCGCCGAGTCGGTCTCCGGGTCGAGGCCGGTGATCCGAAGTCCTCCGACCGTGACGTCACCGCGGTCAGGTCCTCCAGCCGCCGACTGCGCCATACCCTCCCGATCCCTGAGGAGCCCGGAGCCTGCGGAGGGACTCATATCCTCCCGATCCCTGAGGAGCACGGAGCCTGCCGACGGCGTCATAGCCTCCCGATCCCTGAGGAGCCCGGAGCCTGCGGAGGGACTCATATCCTCCCGATCCCTGAGGAGCACGGAGCCTGCGGAGGGCGTCACGAAGGGCGTCTGGTCGACTGCGAGGAGCGTCTGGACCAGCGGCGCGAAGGCTTCCGAGCGCGGCGGGTCGACGACCTCGACCACCTGCTCGAACGGGATGGCGGCGTGGGCGAAGGCATCGAGATCGCCGGCCCTGACGTCGGCGAGCAGCTCGTCGAACGACCACGACGCCTCGACCCGGGTGCGCAGCACCAGAGTGTTGACGAACATCCCGACGAGGTCATCGAGGACCGCGTCGCCGCGCCCGGCGATCGGGGTGCCGATCGCGACGTCATCGGTACTCGCCAGGCGCCCGAGCACAACTGCGAGAGCGGTGTGCAGGACCATGAATTCGGTCACGCCGCGATCGCGCGCCAGGCGCGAGATCTCCGCGGCGATCGCTTCGGGGATCTCGAACGTGTGCGCCGCTCCGCGCATCGAGGCAACCCGCGGCCGCGGCCGATCGGTCGGCAGATCCAGCACGTCGGGCAGCCCGGCGAGACGATCCCGCCAGTAGCCGGCCTGTTGCGACAGCAGGGTGTCGGGCTCGTCGACGGCGCCCAGCACCTCGTGCTGCCAGGCGGCGAAGTCCGCGAACTGCACTGGCAGCGCCGGCCAGCCCGGCTCGGTGCCACCCGCGCGGGCCGTGTAGGCGGCGATCAGGTCGCGTGCGAGCAATCGCACCGATTCGCCGTCGGCGGCGATGTGATGCGCCACCACGACGAGCAGGTGCTCGGAGTCTGCCCCGGGGGCGCCAGGCGCCAGCGCGACGCGAATCGGCCACTGGGTGGTGACATCGAAACCCGTTGTGGCGATGGACATGGCGTCATCCGGGTGGTCCAGCTGAATCCAGGGCACGTCGTCGGCGACGGCGTCGACCGGCGCGATCGACTGGTACGGCTGTCCCAGTTCTGCCGGGAAGGTCGTCCGCAGGATCTGGTGGCGTTCGACCAGGTCGATCACGGCGCGACGGAGCGCAGCGACATCGAGTGGCCCGGACAGGCGCAGTGCCACCGGGATGTTGTAGGTGGCAGCCGTCGGGTCATAGCGGTTGATGAACCACATTCGCTGCTGGGCGAACGACAACGGGATCGGGTCCGGACGTGACACCGACCCGATGGCCGGAAGCTCCCGTCGGGTACCGGGGCGGATCCGTCGGACCAGTTCACGCACGGATGGCGCATCGAACAGCGTCCGGACCGCCACGTCGGTGTCCAGGGCCTCCCCGACGCGCGCGACGAGACGGGTCGCGGTCAACGAGTTGCCGCCGAGGTCGAAGAAGCTGTCGGTCACCGAGACCCGCTCCACCCCCAGCACCTCGGCGACGACGTCGGCCACCACCTGTTCGACATCGTCGGCGGCGGAGACGAACTCACCCTCGGCGAACTCCGGCTCCGGCAGCGCACGACGATCCAACTTGCCGGCGGAGTTCAGCGGGATCTCGTCGAGCACCATCCACACCGTCGGCCGCATGTATTCCGGAAGTGAACCGGCAACATCGTGCTTGACGGCATCGAGGTCGAGCTGCTCACCGGGCACCGGCGCCACATACGCCACCAGATGTTCGGCACCGGCGGACGCCGCGGACACCGTGGCCGCGACGTGGACGACGCCCGGCGCGGCCGCGATGGCCGACTCGATCTCGCCCAGCTCGATGCGCTGACCGCGCAATTTCACCTGGAAATCGGTGCGTCCCAGATACTCGATCTGTCCGTCTCCGCCGACCGTCACCAGGTCGCCGGTGCGGTACAGGCGCCCGCCCCGTCCGCCGAAGGGATCGGCGACAAACCGCTCCGCGGTGAGGTCACTGCGCGAGGCGTACCCGCGAGCCAGTTGCACGCCGCCGAGGTAGAGCTCGCCGGGAACGCCGGGCGGCACCGGCCGCAGTCGCGAATCCAGTACGTGGGCCGTCGAGTTCCAGAACGGGACGCCGATCGGCACCGACGATGCGCGCGGATCGATGTCGTCGACTCGCTGACCCGTGATCTCGACCGCGGCCTCCGTCGGCCCATAGAGGTTGTAGAACGCCGCGTCCGGGAACCGGGCGCGGGCCTGAGCGGCCACGGCCGGAGGAAGCGCCTCACCCGTCGTCGACAGGTACTTGACGGAGGTCAGCTGCGCCAGTCGTTCCGGGTCGACGACATCGACGAAGACCGAGAGCATCGACGGCACAAAGTGGACCATCGTCGCGCGGTGCTCGGCGATCAGGTCCGCGAGGTAGCGCGGATCGGCGTGGCCCCCCGGGCGGGCCACCAGGAGTCGGGCACCCGCGATCACCGGGGCGAACAATTCCGGAACCGAGCAGTCGAACGTGTACGGGGTCTTCTGGACGACGACATCGTCGGCGGACAGGGGGAATCTGTCGAGTCCCCACCACAATCGGTTGACAACGGCTTCGTGGGTCAGCGTGACACCCTTGGGCCGGCCGGTCGAGCCCGACGTGAAGATCGTGTACACGGCGTTGTCGCCACGAACCCGAGCGCGCAGATCTCCTGCGGTCAGCGGGGTCTCGTCGCGATCGAGCGGCACCCGGGTGTCCACGACGACGATCGGCGTGCCCACTGCCTGGGCGGCGGCACGGACCATGGAGTCCATGTCCGTGTCGGTGTTGTCGGGCTCGGCACCCTCCGGCCCCACCAGCAGCATCGTGGCGCCCGCCGTGGTGAGCATGTACTCGGCACGGTCGATCGGGGTGCCGAGGTCGATCGGCACGTACTGACCGCCGGCGGCGACGACGGCATGGACCGCGACCATCATCTCGACCGATCGTGGAATACACACGGCCACCGCGACATCGGGTCCGACCCCGGAGGCCATGAGATAGCTGCCCAGCGCCGCGACCCGCGCGCCGAACTCGCGATAGGTGACCGTGCGGCCATCGAAGATCATCGCGATCGCGTCCGGGGTCGCGGCGATCTGCGCCGCCACCAGTTGATCGACGGTCTGGTCGGAGACCGATACCTCGGGGCCCCGAGCGCGGGTCAGCGCAGCGGTGCGGTCCACGTTCGACAACAGATCGATCTCGCCGATCTGGATGTCCGGTCGCTCGACGACCGAGGTCAGGATCTCGACCAGTGCGGACGCGAAGCCGGCGACCTCGGCGGCATCGAACGCGCTCGGCAGGTACTTGACGTTGATTCCGAGTCCGTCTGCCGTCGGCGTCGCGAAGAGGTTGAGCGGATAGTGCGTCGCATCGGTGACCTTGATGCCGTCGATCTCCAGCCCGGCTGCCGCACTGCCGTCGGCCACCGCATCCTCGTCGATCGGATACGACTCGAAGATCGTCAGCGTGTCGAAGCCGACCTCACCGACCGCCGCGGCGATCTCGGGAAGTCCGACGTGCTGGTGATCGAGCAGGCGGGTCTTGCTCTCCTGCAGTGCCACCAGTGTGGTCCGAACCGATGCTTGCGGGGCCACGGTGAGTGCGACCGGCAGGGTGTTGATGAACAGCCCGATCATCGACTCGACACCGTCGATCTCGGGCGGACGCCCCGACACCGTCTCGCCGAAGGTCACCGTCTCCTGCCCGGTCATCCGGGACAGCAGCACACCCCAGGCGAATTGCACGACGGTGGACACGGTGACATTGGAGGTACGCGCGAATTCCTCGACACCACGGCTGATCTCGGAGTTCACGAGCAGCGCGTGTTCGGCGGGCATCTCGTCGACCGTCGCCGTGGCGCCGGCGGAGACCAGGGTCGGACCGTCGATCTCAGACAATTCGGCGCGCCAGGCGTCGACGGCGGCCCTGCGGTCTTGACGGTACAGCCAGTGCAGGAAGTCCTCGTAGTCCGCACTTCGCCGTGTCGCAACCGATTGACCGTCGACCGCGAAACCCCGGATGAGCTCGGCGAGCACCACCGGTCCCGACCAGCCGTCGAACAACAGGTGGTGGTTGGTCACGATCAGGACGGCACGTGGTCCGTCCTGATCCGGCAGGGCCGCCAGCACGAAACGGATCAGCGGCGGTGCCGACAGATCGAATCGCTCGACACGTTCACCGGTCGCGATGTCCGCGATGATCTCCTCGGCGCGCTCGGATGTCTCGTCGCGGAGATCGATGGTCCGCCAGGGCAGATCGACGGTGGCCGGCACGACCGTCACGAGCGCACCACTTGTGCACTGCACGAACCCCGAGCGCAGTACGCGATGCTCGGCGAGCAGCCGGGTGGCGGCACGGTGCAGCCGGTCACCGTCCGGCTCGCCGGCGATCCTGAGCATCGCCTGGGTCACATAGACGTCGATGGCGTCGGCGACCTCGCCGGGCGTGCCGTCATGCCGGGCTGCCTCGACGAACAGCCCCCGCTGCAGCGGCGACAGTGGCCACAGGTCGGCACCCGGGTATCGGCTGCGCACGTCGTCGATATCGCGCTGGGAGAGGTCGGCACCCGCGATGTCCGACGGGGTCGGCCCCATGTCCCCGGACTCGTCGACGACATCGACGAGAACATCGAGCGCCCCGCGGAAGTGACCGGTGATCTCGGCGATCTCGGCGGCCGTCAGCGCGCGCCGCGGATAGCTGAATTCGGCGACGATCTCGCGTCCGTCGTCGCCCGCTCCGATGTGGACGTGGATGTTGAGCGCGGCGGGCGCCCGCATGGCGCCGCTGACCGAGGCCGGGAGCGCCGGGGTGTCGTTCGCGACGGTGAACGCGTCGTCGGGATCGACGGCCGTTGCGGCGTCGGCGACCGCGGCCCCGACGGCACCCATGAAGTTGTAGAGGATGGGTGGCAGGTCACGATCGCGGAGCGCGCCGCCGGGAGCATACCGGTGCGGCGCGAAGCTCACGCCACGATCCGGTGTACCGGCGAGGATCTCCTTCACGCGACGCACGGTATCGACGACCGCGGCGGCGTCGGAACCGATGCCGTCTCGGATCTCCCGAGGGGCCGAGTGGAGGTCCGGCGGAACCGCGATCGGGGTGAAACCGGTGAACCAGCCGACGGTACGCGACAGGTCCGCGCCGGACGCGATCTGCTCCTCGCGCCCATGCCCTTCCACCAACATCGAGACGGTCCGTTCAGCGCCGTCGATGTCGGGCTGGGCGTCTTCCCAACGGCGGACCGCTGCCACGACCGCAGCCACCAGGATCTCGTTCACGCCGGAACGGAACGCGGCTGCGACACGGTCGAGCACCGCTGCGGAGGCGGCCGCGTCGACCGTTGTGGTCACGGTCATCATGTCCCGCATGCGATCTCGCACGCGGTCGAGTCGTCGTCCGAGAACGGTCTGCCGCTCGGGCAGACGCTGCTCCCACACGGCGGCCTCTGCCCCCCGCTCGGCGGGCAGACCGTCGAGGACACCGGCCCAGCGCCGCGCAGACGTGACCTCACCGGGGAGGTCGATCGCAGTGCCGGCGACGCGATGGGACCATGCGGCGGAGAGCTCGGCGGCCAGGATCGGCCACGACACCACGTCGATCGCGATGTGGTGCACGGCGATCATCACCCGTCCCGTGCCGCCGGCGGCAGGTCGCAGCCCGACGACGTCGACGAGCCGTCCTGCAGCGGGGTCGAGCCGGCCGAGGGCCGCTGCGTGCTCGGCGCGCATGATGTCGGCGAATTCGTCGTCGCCCGGTACCGAGCGCGTCGCGACGATCCGTACCGCCGCATCGGGCTCGCACGTGCCCGCCCCGGCGGTCAGCGACCAGCCGCCGTCGGTTGTCTCGACGAGCGTTGCGGTGAGCATCGGATGGTGTGCGACGACCGCGCCGACCACCGCCCGCAGATCCTCGATCGCGATCGCGGGCGGTAGTGACAGCGTCACGGTCTGCGAGTAGTCCGCGAAGTCCCGGCCGGAATCGGAGAGTTCGAGCATCCACCGGATCGCGGGCAACAATGATGTCGCCCCGACACCACCGCCCTCGTACTCGGTGAGGGTGGCCGTGTCCCGATCGGCGCTCGCGCGCGCTATCGCTCGGATCGTCTTGTGTTCGAAGATGTCGCGCGGAGTGATGTCGAAGCCGGCCGCGCGCAACTGCGAGGACAGCTGAATCGACATGATCGAGTCGCCGCCGAGTCCGAAGAAGGACTCGGTGACCGACACCCGCTGCACGCCCAGCAGTGTCGCGACCACACCTTCGATGGCACGCTCGACGGGGCCCTCCGGTTCGACGTGGCCCATGACCGGAGTCCCGAACTCGGGAGCCGGCAGCGCCTTGCGATCGAGCTTGCCCGCCGAGTTCAGCGGCAGGCTGTCGAGGACCGTCCACACGGTCGGACGCATGTATTCCGGCAGGGTGACATCGACCGCCGCGCGGACCGTGTCGAGCACGGGTGGCGCCGCCGGTGCGCCGGCGAGATAGGCGACGAGGTGCTCGCCGCCTCCCGGCGCCGTCGCCACGGTCGCGACCGCGTGGACGACACCGGGCGCCGACGCCAACACTGCCTCGATCTCACCGAGCTCGATGCGCTGCCCACGCAGCTTCACCTGGAAATCTGTGCGGCCCAGATAGTCCAGCCGCCCGTCGGAACCACGGCGCACGAGATCGCCGGTGCGGTACATGCGCGCACCGTCGCGACCGAAGGGGTCTGCGACGAATCGCTCGGCGGTGAGATCCGGCCGCGCGGCATAGCCACGGGCGAGTTGCACTCCCCCGACGTAGAGTTCGCCCGGCACCCCGGGGGGAACCGGCCGCAGCCGGGCATCGAGCACGTACGCCGTCGAGTTCCACACGGGCACGCCGATGGCCACCGATGTCTGATCCGGCCGCACACCAGCGATCGACTCGAACGTTATCTCGACGGCGGCCTCGGTCGGACCGTACAGGTTGTAGAACTCGATGTCCGGCAACAGTTCACGGGTCCGCGCGGCCACCGCCGGCGGGAGGGCCTCGCCGGTGGTCGAGATGATCCGCACACCACCCAGTGTGCGCACACGCTCGTCACCGACGACATCGAGGAAGACCGACAACATCGACGGCACGAAGTGGACCATCGTCACGCCGTACTCGAGGATCGACTCCGCCACGCGACTCGGATCGAGGTGGCCGTCGGCGTCGAGTACCGCCACCCCGGCGCCCACCATCAGGGGCGCGAACAGTTCCGGCACCGAGACGTCGAACGTGTACGGCGTCTTCAGCATCACGGTGTCCGACGGGTCGATCGGCAATTCGTGCAGACCCCACCGCAGCCGGTTGACCACCGCGGCGTGCGGGAGGGTCACACCCTTCGGGCGACCGGTCGAACCGGAGGTGAAGATCGTGTATGCCGCATGCTCGGGCCGCAGTGGCGCGCGGCGATCGGCATCGGTCACCGGCTGGGCGTCCGGGACCTCCCCGGTGCAGTCGACACCGAGGGTGTCGACGTCGACCCCGGCCACGGCCGGCGCGTGGTCGTCGGAGACGAGGACGAGCGCGACGCCTGCGGTCTGCACCATGTACTCGACGCGGTCGTGCGGCGCGTCGACGTCGATGGGCACGTACTGGCCACCCGCCGTGATCACGGCGTGGATCGCAACCACCATCTCGGCGGAGCGTGGGATACAGACGCCCACAGCCACGTCCGGACCGACGCCGCACGCGATCAGGTGGTGGGCCAGCGAATCGACACGAGCGGCGAATTCCGCGTGGTCGATCGTGCGAGCACCGACGAGCAGTGCCGGCGCCGACGGATGGGCGGCGCCGTACTCCCGGAGGACGTCGGGCAGCACCAGGGCTCCGACGTCGATGCGCTCGCCGGTGGACCGGGTGAGTTCCTCAGCGACCTCATCGTCGTCCAAGAGGCCGATGTCGCCGACGACGTTGTCCGGCCGTTCTCCGATCGACCGGAGGATCCGGCCGAATCCCCGGGCCAGCCTGCGGGCCGTCGTCTCGTCGAAGATGTCTGCGGCATAGACGATCTTGCCTGTCAGGGTATTGCCGTCGTCGAGCAGGCCGAATGTCAGGTCGAACTTCGCGGCATCGGCGCCGGGATCAACCGTCCGCACCTCGAGACCGGCGATGTCGGTGTGTCCGGCGCCGCCCGAGGTGTCGCCGCCCTGGTCCAGCATCAGCATGACCTGGGCGAGCGGCTCGAAGGCTTCCGATCGGACCGGGTCAACCTTCTCCACGACCTGTTCGAACGGCACCTGTGCATGGGCGAAGGCGTCGAGGTCCACTCGGCGGACGGCATCGAGCAGCTCGCGTCCGCTCGATGCCGGATCGACCGCCGTACGCAGTACCAGCGTGTTGACGAACATACCGATGAGTTCGTCGAGTTCGGCCCGGCCGCGTCCCGCGACCGGGGTGGCGATCGCGATGTCGGGGGTGGCCGACACCCGAGCCAGGAGAACGGCAAGAGCCGTGTGCAGCGTCATGAACAGCGTGGAGCCATGCTCGCGGCCCACTGCCGCCAGCGCCTCCCGGGTGGACCGGTCGATACGGAATTCGACTGTGCCACTGCGCATGCTCGCAACGCGCGGGCGTGGCCGATCGGTCGGCAGATCCAGTGCGTCGGGCAGCCCGGCCAGTTCGTCCGCCCAGAACTCCAGTTCGCCGGCGATCGTGGAGTCGGGCTCCTGCGCGGTGCCGAGTTCCCGGCGTTGCCACAGGGCGAAGTCGGCGTACTGCACGGTCATGGGCTCCCACGCCGGGGCCCGGCCGTCGACCCGCGCCGCGTAAGCGGCGATGGCGTCACGTGCCAGGACCGGCCCGGATTCACCATCGCTGGCGATGTGGTGGATGACCAGCACCAGCAGATGTTCGATTCCTGCAGCAGATTCGACGCGCGCGATCCGGGCCCTCAGGGGAAGCTCGGACACCACGTCGAATCCCCGGCCGACGACGGCGAGAGCATCTGCCTCGTCGGTGACCGCCCAGTCGACGGCGACCTCGTCAGTCCGGAGGATCTGCTGGTGAGGCAGGCCGTCGGCACCCTCCGGGTAGATCGTGCGCAACACCTCGTGCCGCTCGACGACGTCGGCGAGGGCGACGCGCATCGCGTCGAGATCCACGGCGCCGGCCAGGCGCAGCACAACCGGGATGTTGTAGGCGGCGGACTCCGGTGCGAGACGGTTGATGAACCAGATGCGTTGTTGCGCATAGGACAGTGGAATCAGGTCCGGTCTGACCTGCGGTTCCAGCGGCTCGCTGGTGTGCGCCGGCCCGTTCGACAAGACTGCCGCGAGTTCACGTGCGCTGGGCGCGTCGAACAGGGTCCGCACCGGAACCTCGACGCCCAGACCGTCTGCCACCCGGGCGGCGACCCGGGTCGCCGACAGCGAGTTCCCGCCCAGGTCGAAGAAGCTGTCGACCACCGACACCTGCTCGATGTCCAGCACGCCGGCGATGATCGCGGCGATCGTGGCCTCCCGGTCGGTCTCCGGTGCCACGTACTCGCCTGCCCGTCCCCGGAGTTCAGGGGTGGGCAGGGCCCGACGATCGAGCTTGCCCGCAGCGTTGATCGGCATCTCGTCGAGCACCGACCACGACGTCGGGCGCATGTAGTCGGGTAGCGAACGGGCGGCGGTCTCGGCCACGACGTCGAGGTCCACGGAGTCGCCGGTGACGTAGCCGACGAGTTCATCGCCCCCGCCGGGTGCCGTCACGACCGCGGCGGCCGCGTGCACGACACCGGGAGCCGATGCCGCTACCGCCTCGATCTCGCCGAGCTCGAGCCGCTGCCCGCGCAGTTTGACCTGGAAGTCGTTGCGGCCGAGGTATTCCAGCTCGGGACGTGACGAGTCCGCACCCACACGCCACCGCACACGATCTCCCGTGCGGTAAAAGCGCGCCCCGGGCGGACCGAACGGATCCGCGACGAAGCGCTCCGAGGTCAGGGTGGGCTGGTTCTCGTAGGCGCGTGCCACCTGGACACCGCCGATGTAGAGCTCGCCCGCGACGCCGACCGGGGTCGGGTGCAGCCGATCGTCGAGGACGACGGCGGTCGTGTTCGCGATCGGCCGACCGATGGGCACCGACTGATCCGACTGGACGACCTCGTGCCGGGTGACGATGACGGTGGTCTCGGTGGGACCGTACTGATTGTGCAGTCGTGCCGACGGAACAGCGGCCAGGGTCGCGTGCGCCGCGGCCGCCGACAGTGCCTCGCCACCGGTGAGGATGGCGCGCAGACTGCCCAGACGCCGACGACCGTCCGCGTCGGTCACGTCGAGGAAGGCCGACAGCATGGACGGGACGAAGTGGACGAGCGTCACCGCGTGTCGCTCGATCATGGCGGCGATGTGAGCGGGTTCGCGGTGGCCGCCGTCGTCGGCGATGACCATCCGCGCACCTGCGAATGCAGGCAGGAAAAGTTCTCGCACAGCTGCATCGAACGTCGTCGGCGTCTTGTGCAGGATCGCGTCATCGCCGCCGACGTCGAACGCCTCCGCGTCCGCCCTCAGCCGGTTGAGGACCGACCGGTGCGAGACGGTGACACCCTTCGGCCGTCCCGTCGACCCCGAGGTGAAGATGGTGTACGCGGCGTGATCCGGGCGCAGCGGGGACGTGCGTTCGCGATCGGTGACCGGCACGATCTGTGCATCGGGTGCGAGGTCGTCGGACATCACGACCTCGAGGCGCGCCACATCATCGGGCAGCGGCACGTCATCGGCGCCACCGCTGGACACCAGAGCGAGACGGGCTCCGGCGGTCGACACCATGTGGGCGCCACGTTCGGCCGGTGTCTCGGGATCGATCGGGACGTATCGGCCACCGGCGACGATCACCGCGTGGATGGCGATCACCATGTCCGCCGACCGCGGCATGCACACTGCCACAGCGACTTCTGGGCCGACACCGCGCCCGATGAGCTCCCGTGCCAGGGTGGCGACGTGGTGACGCCACTGTCGCCGGGTGATTCGCGTGGTCGATGTCTCGATGGCCGACGCATCCACGTCGGTATCGGCCCCGCCGGCGAGGTGATCGGCCAGGGTCGCCGAGGACGGTTCGGTGCTCGGACCGATGCCGGCACGCAACGCGCCCGCCCCGGCCTCGGCGAAGAGATCCAGGTCTCCGATCGGAGTCGCCGGCTCGTCGAGGAAAGCTGCGAGTGCGCGGCACAGTGTCTCGCCGAACCCTACGATCCGCTCGCGGTCGAACAGGTCGGTGGCGTAGGTGATCACCGACGTCCACGCCTGTTGTCCGTCCGCCATCGGACCGAAGTTGATGGACAGGTCCACCCGCGCGACAGCGGCCCCGGCGTCCTCGATCGGCTCCACGGAGACACCTGCCATGGCAGCACCCTGTGGGGGGTGCCCGGCGACGTTCAGCAACACCTGGGTGAGCGGTGCGAACGCTTCGGACCGCACCGGGTCGAGACGCTCGACGAGGTACTCGAACGGGACGTCCGCATGTTCGAAGGCATCGAGGTCGGTGGTCCGGACCTCGTCGACCAGCCCGTCGAAGGTCACACCCGAGTCGACCTGTGTCCGTAGGACGAGCGTGTTGACGAACATGCCGACGAGGCCGTCGAGTTCCCTGCGGCCACGCCCGGCCACCGGCGTCCCGATCGCGATGTCCGTCGAGGCGGACAGCCGCGCCAGCACGACGGCGAGCGCGGCGTGCACCACCATGAACGGGGTGACACCGTGTGCCGCCGCATATTCCGTGACCGCCCGCGACACATCGGAGGACACTGTGAACTCGTGTCGGGCACCGCGTCCGGACGCCACCGCCGGACGCGGCCGGTCCGAGGGCAACTCGAGCACATCCGGGAGATCGGCGAGCTGCTCTGCCCAGTAGCCGGTCTGGGCGCCGAGGACCGAATCGGGATCATCGGCCGAGCCGAACTCGCGATGCTGCCACAAGGCGACGTCGGCGAACTGCACGTCGAGCGGGGTGAATTCGGGCGCCTCGCCGCGAACACGCGCGTCGTAGGCCACCGCGAGATCGGCGATCAGCGGCGCCATCGATTCGCCGTCACCGGCGATGTGGTGCACCACCACGACGAGCACATGTCGATCCGCCGACTCCGGTAGCAACCGCACCCGCAGCGGAAGTGCGGCACTGACGTCGAACCCGGTGTCGATCGCGTCCGTCAACGCACGCTCGTCGGTGACCACAGCCCAGTCGAGATCCGTGCGCGCCGAATCCGCGTCGACGATGTGCTGGTGTGGCACCCCGTCGATCGCCGGATACACGGTCCGCAGGATCTCGTGGCGTTCCACCACGTCGCCGAATGCGGCGTGCAGGGCATCGGGGTCGAGCGAACCCGTCATGCGAACCGCGACCCTGATGTTGTAGGCCGCCGACTCGGGATCGAAGCGGTTGATGAACCACATCCGCTGCTGCGCGAACGACAGCGGGATGATCTCCGGCCGCTCGTGCGCGACGATCGGCTCGACCACGCTGTCGCCGACACGGATTCGGCGGGCGAGATCACGGATCGTGGGTGCCTCGAACAGATCGCGGACCCCGATGTCGGCGCCGAGCGCCGCACCGGCCCGCGCGGTCACGCGGGTCGCGGACAGCGAGTTGCCGCCGAGGTCGAAGAAGCTGTCGGTCACCGACACCCGGTCCACGCCGAGCACGTCGGCGAACACCTGCGCGAGCGTCGTCTCGACATCGCCCTCGGGCGCGACCAGATCCCCGCCGGCGAACTCCGGATCGGGCAGGGCCCGGCGGTCGAGTTTGCCGGTGCTGCCCAGCGGGACGTCGTCGAGCGCCATCCACACCGTCGGCCGCATGTATTCGGGCAGGGCACCGGCGGCGTGGTCGCGGATCACATCCAGATCGAGTTCTTCGCCGGGACCCGCGGCCAGGTACGCGACCAGATGCTCTCCCCCACCGGGCGCGGAGGCGACGGTCGCGGCCGCGTGCACCACGCCCGGGGCGTCGGCCAGGACCGACTCGATCTCGCCGAGTTCGATGCGCTGACCACGCAACTTCACCTGGAAGTCGGTGCGCCCCAGATACTCGATTTCCGCGCGGTCCGCATCCGGCCCGCTGCTGTTCCAGCGAACCAGGTCACCCGTGCGGTACAGGCGAGACCCGTTCGCGCCGAACGGGTCGGCGACGAATCGTTCGGCGGTGAGGTCTGGCCGCGCGGCGTAACCGCGGGCGATCTGGACGCCGCCGAGGTACAACTCACCGGCGATGCCCGGCGGCACGGGACGCAGCCGGTCGTCGAGGACCCAGACGTCGGTGTTGGTGATCGGCGATCCGATCGGCATCGCGGTGACGTGTTCGTCGACCGCCTCGACGTGGTGCGCGGTCACCTCGACCGCGGCCTCCGTCGGGCCGTACAGGTTGTACAGCGCCACCTGCGGCAGCCGGCGGCGGGCGGCACGTGCGAGTGCCGGTGGCAGTGCCTCACCCGCGATGTAGAGGTAGCGCAGACCGGTCATCGCGGCGAGCTGCTCGTCGTCGACGATGTCGAGGAAGGCGGCCAGCATCGAGGGTACGAAGTCGACAGCGGTGATCTGCTCGCGGGCGATGAGCTCGGCCAGGTATGCGGGGTCGGCATGCCCGCCGGGACGGGCCACGACCACCCGCGCGCCGATCATGAACGGCGCGAACAGTTCCGGCACCGAGACGTCGAAGGTGTACGGCGTCTTGACGATGGTGGTCGCATGTGCGTCGACCTTCTCGAACGCCGCGAGTCCCCACCGCAGGCGGTTGACGACGGAGGAATGCGACACGGTGACGCCCTTCGGGCGGCCGGTCGATCCGGACGTGAAGATCGTGTAGACCGCGTGCTCGGGACGCAACGGGGCCAGACGCTCGTCCGCGGTCACCGGCGCGGTACCGGTGGGCGCGGGCCCGGTGAGGTCCACGACATCGATCGGCAGGCCCGCGGTCCCGGCCACGTCGCGAAGCGCATCGGGTGGCCCGCCGGCGGCGACGAGGACACGGGCCACGGCGGCCGTCTCCACCATGTACAGCAGTCGGTCCGCGGGCGTCTCGGTGTCGATCGGCACATACTGTCCACCCGCGACGACGATCGCGTGCACCGCCACAAGCGTTTCCAGCGATCGTGGCAGGCACACGCCCACCGCGACGTCGGGGCCGATCCCGGCCGCGATCAGCCGTCGGGCGAGATCGTTGACGCGAGCGTCGAACTCGGCGTAGGTGACGATCCGGTCGCCGTCGACCACCGCGACCGCCTCGGGCGTGCGCTCGGCCTGGGCCGCCAGTGCGGTTCCGACCAACTCGGGTGCGAGCGCCGCCGTGGCGCCTCGGCTCCAGTCGTCGACGAGGTCCCGTTCTGCCGACCCGAGCAGGTCGATGTCCGCGACAAGACCCGAGTCGGCAGCCGTGAGCGCACACAGGATCTGTCGCAGCGCCCGACCGTACTGCGCAACCTGCTCATCGGTGAATGCACCGGGCAGATACTTCAGCTGCAACGAGATCCGGGGTGCGCCACCCGAGGATCCGCGCACGGGCGCCCCGATGAGGTTCAGCGGGTAGTGCGTGGCGTCGCCGGTCCGGACCTCGGTGATCCGCAGTTCGTCGGAGCGTCCGTTCTCCGCGACGGCCTGCTCGTCGACCGGGTAGGACTCGTACACGGTGAGCGTGTCGAAGAGCGTGTGATGCCCGGTGTGCGCGGCGATGTCGGCCAGCCCGACATGGTGGTGATCCAACAGTCGTGTCTTCGTGGTCTGCAGGCGTTGCAGCGCGTCGTCGACCGTCGATGCCGGATCCACGGTGACCGCGACCGGCAGGGTGTTGATGAACAGGCCGACCATCTGCTCGACGCCGTCCATGTCCGCCGGTCGCCCGGACACCGTCTCACCGAACGCAACCGTTCGCTGACCGGTCATCCGCGACAGCAACACCGCCCAGCCGAACTGAAGCACGGTCGACGTCGTCACGCCGAGCCGCCGGGCCGTGGCGCCGATGGCGTCACCGAGTTCGGCGGGGACGTCGATGCGGTGATCACGAGGCCGTGTGTCCTCGGTGGCCACCTGGCCGGGAGCAACCAGCGTCGGCCCCTCCAGATCACTCAGCGCCGCCGACCATTCCGCGTGCGCCGCGTCGTCGTCGCGCGCGGCGAGCCAGGTCAGATACGTCTCGAAGTCGCCGTCATCGGTGGACGTCAGCGGTCGACCGCCGAAGTAGGTGGCGAAGAGGTCGGCGAGGACCAGTGGTCCCGACCAGCCGTCGACCAGGAGGTGATGATTGGTGACGATCAGCGCCGCGCGGGAGCCGTTCGCGTCGTCGGGCAACAGCACCAGGCCGAAACGGATCAAGGCCGGCTCGTCGAGGTCGAAGGGGCGTCGCAGGTGATCGGCGCTGAAGTCGTCGAGGCGGGTGTGGGCGTCGCCTGCGGCCCGCAGGTCCAGGGTCGTCCATTCGAGCTCGACCGTCGGCGGCACGACCGCGACGACGGACCCGTCGGCGGTACGCACATAACCCGAACGCAGGACCCGATGATGCTGCAGGAGCGCGGACGCCGCGGCATGCAACCGCGCAACGTCGACGTCTCCGGCGAGGTCGATCACGGCCTGGGTGACGTACACGTCCACTTCCCCGGCCGAACCGTCGTCGACGCCGGAGGGCGTGCCGAGTTCGGCTTGGAAGTAGAGGCCCTGCTGCAGGGGTGTCAGCGGCCAGAGTTCGGCGCCCGGGAATCGACTGTGCAGGTCGTCGATCTCGTCCTGGCCGAGATGGGCACCGATCAGGTCCGACGGTGACGCGCCCACCTCACCGGTCCGGGCGGCGGTGACGATGTCGGCGAGTTCGGTGACCCACCTATCGGTGAGGAGGGCGACCTCGTCGTCGGTGAGAATGCCTGCGCGGTAGGCGAACGACGCACGCAGGGCTCGCCCACCGTCGGTCACGACGGTGCTCACGTCGACGGTCACGGCGCTCGACGCCATCATCGCGCCGGTGATCGTCGATGGCAGTACGACGTCGTCGCCGGACGGGAGGAACGCGGAGTCGGCGGCGGTGCGGTCGCCGTCGGACCCGGCACTGCCCGCTCCCACGTTGCCGAAGTAGTTGAACCCGATGGCCGGCAGCGGACGCCGGCGCAACTCGGCGAGTTCGGGGGTCTCCTGCACGTCGACGACGTTCGGCGCCAGGTAGCGCAGCACTCCGAACCCGAGCCCATGATCGGCGCGCCCGAGCAGCTCTTCCTTGGTGTCCTTGACCGTGCGGGCGGCATCCCGGTTGTCTCCCACCGGGATACGCACCGGTGAGATCGCAGTGAACCATCCGACGGTCCGGGCCAGATCGACGGCGCGGGGATCGGCACCACGGGCGGCGACGTCGGACTCGCGTCCGTGACCCTCGACCTGGATCACCACCGCGTCGTCGCTCGCCGCGTCCCCCCTCGTGCTACGCAACCGGTGCACCGCACGGGCCAGCGCGGCGAGCAGTGCGTCCTGGGTGCCCGCGGCGAATGCGTGTGGCACGGCGGTGAGCAGCGCTTCGGACACCTCGGTGTCCACGGTGACGGTCACCCGTTGCATCGGCGACGGCTGTAGACCGTCGTCCGACTCCCTGTCGCCGAACGGGGCCGCGTCGGCCGGCAACCGCTCCAGCCAGTAGGGCAGTTCGGCCAGCCGGTCGGGCACGTCGTCGGCGAGGACCTGTGCCCAGCGGCGGATGGAGGTTCCCTCGGGTTGCGGGGTCGGCTGCCCGCCGGAGGTCACCTGGGACCACATGGTCGCCAGATCCACCACGATCGTGGGCCACGACACCGCGTCGACGGCGAGGTGATGGATGACAATGAGCAGTCGCGCACCGTCGGCCGCCACGTCGTCAGCCGGCCCGGCGGTGGCCTGCCCGCTCGGGGTCCCGGGCGACACGACCACAAAGCGAGCGATGTCGCCGGTGGTCGGGTCGAGTTCGGCGAGCGCCGACGCATGGATGCGGGTCAGTGCGTCCACGAAGTCCTCGGTTCCGGGCTCCGCGTCCGGGGTCTCGAAACGCACGATGGCATCGACATCCACCGCCCGGCCCGTCTCGAGCGTCCAGTCGTCGGCCGTCCTCCGCAGTTGCGCCGCCAGCATCGGGTGCGCGGCCAGCAGCGCATCGATCATCGGAACGAGGTGCGCGCGCGTCATTCCCGCGGGCGCACGCAACAGATTGGCCTGGGAGAAATCGGCGAAGGCGGGCGTCGCATGGTCGGTGGGACCGTCGGCCCCCTCGAGCATCCACCGAATGATCGGCGTGATCACCATGTCGCCGGAGGGACCGCCTGCGAGTTCGGGAAGGGCCTCGAGCGCGCCGCCGGCACTGCCGGCCGCAGCCGCCATTCCACGGATGGTCTTGTGTTCGAAGATGTCCCGTGGTGTCAGCCGCAGCCCGGCCGACTTCGCCGCCGAGGCGAGCTGGATCGACATGATGCTGTCGCCGCCCAGCGTGAAGAACGAGTCGCTCGCGCCGACGCGGTCGAGTCCGAGCAGCCCGGCCACGATGTCGGCCAGCGCGCGTTCGGCGTCGGTCGCCGGCGGCACGAACTCGGTGTCGACGAGGAAGTCCGGCGCGGGCAGCGCGGCGCGGTCCAGTTTGCCCGACGGCGTCAGCGGGAGCTCGTCGAGAACGACGAACGCAGCCGGGATCATGTGCGCGGCCAGCCGGTCACCCGCCGCACGGTTCACCGCGTCGACGTCGACGTCGTTGTCGGCGTCGCCGACGAGGTAGGTCACCAACCGGGTTCGACCGGCCGGGTCGTCGGCACCGATGGTCACCGCCTGCCGTATGCCGGGCAGCGCGGCGAGGACGGCGTCGATCTCCCCCAGCTCGACCCGCTGACCGTTGATCTTCACCTGATGATCGGCGCGGCCGGCGAATTCGATTTCGCCCGCGGGTGTTCGGCGGACGAGGTCGCCGGTTGCGTAGAGGCGGGTGCCGGGAAGCCCGAGCGGGTCGGCGATGAAGCGGGTCGCGGTCAGACCCGCTCGTCCGAGGTAGCCGCGCGCCAGACCCGGCGCCGAGAGGTACAGCTCCCCGACCACGCCGTGCGGGACGGGGTTGAGACGCTCGTCGAGGACATAGGCGGTGAACCCGTGGATCGGCCGGCCGATCGTGACCGGCCGCGCGGCCCGGAGTCGGCCGGCGGTGGCGACGACGGTCGCCTCCGACGGTCCGTACATGTTGTAGAGCGCCAGTGCGGTACCGGTCGGTGCGGCCCATTTCTCCACCAGGTCCGGCGGGCATGCCTCTCCGCCGGTCGCGAGGTGCTTGAGCTGCGGCACGTCGGCCGGATCCATGGTCGCCACGACCGTCGGTGTGATGATGGCGTCGGTCACCCGGTGGCGGGCCATGAGTTCGGCGAGTTCGGCGCCGCCATAGGTCTCGGCCGGCGAGACGACCAGCGTGTGACCCGATCCGATGGCCCAGAGCATTTCGAAGAACGACGCGTCGAAGCTCGGTGATGCGACGTGGAGTACGCGAGTGGCCGACCCGTAGGAGATCTCGCGCTGGGTGTGCACCAGATCCGAGACGCCGCGGTGGGCGACGGCAACTGCTTTCGGCCTGCCGGTGGAGCCGGACGTGTAGATCAGGTAGGCGAGGTTGTCCAGCCGCACGGGGCCGCGGCGCTCGTCGTCGGCGAGGACGTCGGCGGACTCGGTCTCGGCCCGGTCGATGACATCGGGGTCGTCGAGGACCAGCCATCGGGGTCGATCCCGGTCACCGAGCGTCTCCCGGTCGTCCATGGTGGTGATGCCCAGGGCGGCATCGGAGTCGGTCAGCATGAACGCGATGCGGTCATCCGGGTAGGTCGGGTCGATCGGGAGATAGACGCCACCGGCCTTGATCACCGCGAACGTCGCGATCACCGACTCGAGCGAACGCGAGATACCCACGGCGACCACCACATCCGGGCCGACGCCGTGGCTGATCAGGGTTCGCGCGAGACGATTGGTGCGCGCCTCGAACTCGCCGTAGTCGACAACGCGGTCGTCGACGACGAGGGCCGGGTGGTCGAGATCGAGGGTCCGGTCGAGGAGTACCTCCGGCAGCGTCCGGTTGCCACCGAAGGTCTCGGCGGCGCGGGCGGTCGCGGCGAGTTCGACACGCACCGCATCCATCTCACGGCGCTGGTCGTCGCCGAGCAGGTCGATGTCCCCGACCGCGGTGTCGCAATCGCCGGTGAGAGCGGCCAATACCCGCAGCCAGGTATCGGCGAAGCCACGCACCGTCGGTTCGTCGAACAGCGCTCGCGCGTAGAGGAATTCCGCTCGCAGCGGGGTGGAATCGCCCGTGCCCTGACCCTCCAGCACGCCGACCGTCAGGTCGAACTTGGCATCCTGTTCGGCGATGTCGAGGGGTTCGACGGTCAGTCCCGCATCGGTGAAGCGCTGCCGCTCGGCGGTGTCGTCCGCGGCGTAGGTCAGGGCGATCTGTGTCAGCGGTGCGTGCGCCGATGACCGCTCGGGCGCCAGCGCGTCGACCAGCTGCTCGAACGCCACATCCGAGTGGGCGAAGGCGTCCAGGTCGACCGACCGCACGTCGGACAGGAATTCCGCGATCGTCTCGCCCGGATCGACCGTGGTGCGCAACAACAGGGTGTTGACGAACATGCCGATCAGGTCGTCCAGCGCGGACTGACCACGACCCGCGATCGGCGCCCCGATGACGACGTCGCGGGTCGACGCGAGCCGCGACACGGTCACCGCCAGTGCGGCGTGACAGATCATGAACGGTGTGAGTCCCGTGTCGGCGGCGGTCTGCTGCACGGCGGCGGCGAGCTCGGACGGTACGTCGATGCCGATCCGATCCCCGTCGGCATCCAACACCGCCGGGCGCGGCCGGTCCATCGGAAGGTCGGTGACCGTGGGGATGTCGTCGAGCACGCTCAGCCAGTGGCCCATCTGCTGCCCGATGGGCGACTGCCGGTCGTCGGTGCGGCCGAGCGTCTCATGCTGCCAGAGGGCGTAGTCGGCGTACTGCACGGTCAAGGCTGCGGGCACCGCGCCGCTCCCGGAGGTACGCGCGAGATAGGCGCCGATCAGGTCCGCGGCGAGCACCTTCGCCGACTCGCCGTCGAACGCGATGTGGTGACACACGATGATGACGTCGGTGACGTCGGAATCCGGTGCACGCCAGATGCGTCCGCGGATGGGAAGTTCGGTGGCGACGTCGAAACCGCGTGCCGTCGCGGCCTGCAGTTCCTCGGCGCTCTCGGCGTGCGACCAATCCAGCAACCCACCGACGTCATCGACATCGAGGATGCGCTGGGTCGGACGCCCGTCGACCGTCGGGTAGACCGTGCGCAGGATCTCGTGCCGGGCGACGACGTCGCCCAGCGCGTCGAGAAGCGCGGCGGCGTCGACGCTGCTCCCGTCGATCTCAGCGCGCAGCCGCAGTCCCAGCGGGATGTTGTAAGCGGCCGAGCCGGTGTCGAACTGGTTGATGAACCACATCCGTTGCTGGGCGAAGGACAATGGGATGACGTGTGGCCGTGGCCCGGGCACGATCTCGGCGGTGGCGCCGGTTCCGGGCCGGACGCGTTCGGCGAGCGCTCGCACCGTGGCCGCGTCGAACAGGTCGCGAACCGAGACATCGGCGTCCAATGCTCGTCCGACCCGGGCGGCGACCCGCGTCGCCGACAGCGAGTTGCCGCCGAGGTCGAAGAAACTCGTCGTCGCCGACACCCGCTCGATTCCCAGCACCTCACCGAAGACCTCGGCGATCGTGGTCTCGGTTCCCGGGTTCGGGGCCACGAACTCGCCGCCGCCGAACTCCGGCGCCGGCAGGGCGCGGCGGTTCAGTTTGCCCGCACTGGTCAGTTCGACGCGGTCCAACCGCATCCAGACCGTCGGTCGCATGTGATCGGGCAGCATGCGCGCGGCGACCGCCTTGACGTCGTCGAGGTCGATCGACGTCTCCGGCGCACCGGCGACATAGGCGACCAGGTGCTGTTCCCCGTCGCCGGTGCTCACTACCGTCGCGGCGGCATGGACCACGCCGGGCGCCGAGACGAGCACCGCCTCGATCTCGCCGAGCTCGATGCGCTGACCGCGCAGTTTGACCTGGAAGTCGGTGCGTCCCAGGTATTCCAGCTCGCCGCGGGCGTTGTACCGGACGAGGTCACCGGTCCGGTACATCCGGGTGCCGGCCGAACCGAGCGGATCGGCGACGAACCGGTCGGCGGTGAGGTCGGCACGCGACGCATAGCCGCGGGCCAGTTGCACCCCGGCGAGGTACAGCTCGCCGGCCACACCGACCGGCACCGGGTGCAGTCGGGCGTCGAGGACACGGGTCGCGGTGTTCCAGACCGGTCGACCGATCGGGACCTCGGTGTCGCCGGCCCGCACTTCCTGGGCGGTGACGTCGACGGCCGCCTCGGTCGGGCCGTAGAGGTTGTGCAATCGCGCCGCGGGCAGCGCATCGAGTGCTGCGGCCGCCACCGACGGTGCCAGCGCCTCACCCGAGGTGAACAGCTGCCGCACCGAGGTCAGCACCGACATCCCTTCGGGGCCGAGCACCTCGACGAAAGCCGACAGCATCGACGGGACGAAGTGCGCGGTGGTCACACCGCGCTCGCGGATGAGCTGCGCGAGGTATGCGGGATCGCGGTGCCCGTCCGGTCGCGCGAGCACGAGTTGCGCCCCGACCATCAACGGCCAGAACAGCTCCCACACCGACACGTCGAAGGTGACGGGGGTCTTCTGCACCACGACATCGGCGGACCGCAGGCGGTAGGAGTCCTGCATCCACGCCAACCGGTTCGCGATCGCGCGATGCGAGACGACGACGCCCTTCGGTCGGCCGGTCGACCCGGAGGTGAACAGCGTGTAGGCGGCGTGATCGGCGTCGAGCGGCGCAACGCGGTCGGCATCGGTGACCGGTGCGGTGTCGCCCGTGACGGGTACCGACAGGTCGACGACCACGACGCGCGGCGCATCGGCGGTGAGACCCGAGACGACGTCGGCGACGGCACCGGACATTCCGGCCGGACCGATGAGCAGGGTCTCGGCGCCGGCGGTGTCGAGCATGTAGCCGATGCGGTCGGCCGGCGCGTCCGGGTCGACCGGCACATGGTGGCCGCCCGCGGTGACCACTGCGTGGATGGCGACGAGCATCTCCGCCGACCGTTCGATCGCCACCGCTACCGCTGTGTCCGGGCCGATCCCACCACCGATGAGTTCGCGGGCCAGCACGTTCACCCGGGCACCGAAGTCGGCGTAGGACAGGGTGCGGTCGCCGTCGACGAGAGCTGTTGCGGTGCGGTGGGATCGGACCGCCTTGGCGATGCCGTCCGGCAGCGGCGTGACGCCGGCGTCGACCTCGAGTCCCTGCGACCAGGCGCGGAGGCGGCCTTGTCCTGCGGCGTCGACGAGGGGAACGTCGCCGATCACGGTGGCCGGGTCGTCGACCAGCGCATGCAGCAGTTCGACATACCAATCGGCGATGCGCAGTGCGGTGTCGTGGTCGAAGAGGTCGTCGGCGTAGACGATCGAACCGTCGAGCGCCTCCAGGTGTCCGTCGTCGTCGCGAGTGGCGGACAGCCCGACGGTCAGGTCGAAGCGGGCGGCCGGGTCACCCGGGTCGGCCGGCGAGATGGACAGGCCGGGCAGGTCGATGCTCGGGTTCTGGTGTTGCTCGAGCGTGAACATCACCTGCGCCAGCGGGGCGAAGGACTCCGACCGGGTGGGGGCGAGTCGTTCCACGAGATACTCGAAGGGCACGTCGGCATGGGCGAATGCCTCAAGATCCGTTTCGCGGGTAGAGCGCAGCAGTTCGTCGAAGGACATGCCGGGCTCGATCTCGCTGCGCAGCACCAACGTGTTGACGAACATGCCGATCACGTCGTCCAGCGCGCTCTGCCCACGTCCGGCCACCGGCGTGGCGATCGCGACATCCGTTCCGGCCGAGAGCCTGCCGAGCAATGCGGCCAGCACGGCGTGCAGCACCATGAACACCGTGACGTCGTGACGTGACGCCAGGTCGTCGACCGCCGCGACGAGGTCGGCGGGTACGTCGAATTCGGCGAGACCGCCGTGCATCGACGCGACCGACGGGCGGACGCGGTCGGTCGGCAGTTCGATCACGTCGGGCAGGTCGGCCAGCTGACCATCCCAGTAGGAGACCTGCTGTCCGACAACGGACGTCGGATCGTCGACGGAGCCCAGGACGCGGTGCTGCCACACGGCGAAGTCGGCGTACTGGACCGCGAGTTCGGGCCAGTCCGGTGCACTGCCGGACGTCCGTGCCACGTATGCGGTGACGATGTCGCGCAGCAGCGGTGCCAGTGACTCACCGTCGGCGGCGATGTGGTGGATGACCAGCACGAGCAGATGCTCGTCGGTGCCGGTGGCGACGAGAGCGGCACGGATCGGCAGGTCGACGGTGACGTCGAACGGCTGTTCCACGACGGATCGCGCCGCAGATGCGTTGGCGGGCCGGGCGAACCAGGTGGTGTCGGTGTCGCCGATGGCAGGGTCGAGAATCTGCTGGCGGGCATCACCGTTCTCGTCGGCCGGGAACACGGTGCGCAGACTCTCGTGGCGGCCGATGACGTCGGCGAGCGCCTTCTGCAGTGCGTCGGCGTCGAGGTGCCCGGAGAGTCGCAGCGCGAACGGGATGTTGTACGCGGGTGACGTCGGATCGAACCGGTTGATGAACCACATCCGCTGCTGGGCGGTCGACAGCGGGAGGGCATCGGGCCGCGGCCCGGCGGTGAGCGGTTCCACCGCGGCCACGGTGTGCCCGGCGACGGTCTCACGCAGTGCGCGGACGCTGGGTGCGTCGAAGATGTCGCGGACCCCGACCTGCACACCGAGGGCCTCGGCGATGCGCGCCGCGACCCGGGTGGCCGACAGCGAGTTGCCGCCGAGGTCGAAGAAGCTGTCGCCGGCCGACACGTCGTCGAGTCCGAGCACCTCGGCGAACACCGTGGCGATCGTGCGTTCGGTGTCGTCGGCAGCGGCGACGTACTCGCCTGCCCCGAACTCCGGTTCGGGCAGGGCACGCCGGTCGATCTTGCCGGCGGTGTTGGTCGGCATCGACTCGAGTACCACCCACCCGGTGGGCCGCATGTACTCGGGCAGTGCCTGCGCGGCAGCCGCCTTCACGGTGTCGAGGTCGACCTGCTCCCCCGCGACGTAGCCGACGAGGTGATCGTCGCCGCTCGGCGCGGACGCGACGACGGCGGCCGCGTGCACGACAGCGGGTGCGGCGGCGAGCACGGCCTCGATCTCGCCGAGCTCGATCCGCTGGCCGCGCAGCTTGACCTGGAAGTCGGTGCGGCCCAGATACTCCAGCTCCCCGCGCCCATCGTGGCGCACCAGGTCGCCGGTGCGGTACAGGCGCCCACCCGATGAGCCGAACGGGTCCGCGACGAACCGGTCGGCGGTGAGGTCGGGTCGTGCCGCGTACCCACGCGCCAGCTGCACCCCACCCAGGTACAACTCGCCCGCGGTGCCGGGCGCCACCGGACGCAGCCGTGCGTCGAGCACCCACGCGGTGGTGTTCGGCACCGGCCGGCCGATCGGCACGCGGATGTCGCCGGGGCGGACTTCGTGGGAGGTGACGTCGACGGCGGCCTCGGTCGGACCGTACAGGTTGTGCAGCCGCGCCGTGGGGATCGCGGCCGGGGTGGCGGCCGCGACCGCCGGCGTCAGGGCCTCACCGGAGGTGAAGATCTGTCGCATCGTGGTCAGGTCTGCGGTCCCGCCGTCATCGACGACGTCGAGGAACGTCGCGAGCATCGACGGTACGAAGTGCGCGGTGCTGACGTGCGCCTCACGCATCAGTGCCGCGAGTTGGTGCGGGTCCCGGTGTGCGTCGGGGCGGGCGATCACGAGTTCGGCGCCGACACACAACGGCCAGAACAACTCCCACACCGACACGTCGAAGGTCACCGGGGTCTTCTGGAGCACCACGTCGTCGGGCCCCAGCGGATACGACGACTGCATCCAGTCCAGACGGTTCACGATCGCGGAATGTGTGACGGTCACGCCCTTCGGACGGCCCGTCGAGCCGGACGTGAACAGCGTGTAGGCCGGATGCGTCGTCCGCAACGGGGTGATGCGCTCGGCATCGGTCACCGGTGCGACGGCATCGCCGGCCGGCGCGTGGGCGTCGACGCGGACGGTGTCGACGCGGTGTGCGCCGATCGCCTCGGGCACATCGCCGGCCACCAGCACCACCGCGGCGGCGGAGGTGTCCAGCATGTAGGTGATCCGGTCGGCCGGCGCCTCCGGATCGAGCGGTACATAGTGACCGCCGGCGGAGATGACCGCGTGGATGGCGACGAGCATCTCAACGGATCGCGGGATACACACGCCCACCGCGACTTCCGGTCCGACACCGCGTGCGATGAGCTCGCGTGCGAGCGTCCACACGCGGTCACCGAATTCGCCGTAGGTGACGGTTCGGTCGTCGAACGCCAGCGCGGCCGCGGTGCGCGTCGACGTGATCTGCGCCGTCACCTGGTCGGCGAGGGTGACGGGCTCGATGCCGACGTGGTCACCGTGCGCCCACTGCGCCACCTGGCTTCGGTCGGCGTCACTGATGGTGTCGACGTCGGCGAGCAGGCGTTGCGGTGTCTGCACGAGTGCCTCGAGCACCGCCCGCACATGGTCGGCGATCCGTGCGACCTGGGTGTCGGTGACGACGCTGGGCAGGTACTTGTAGGCGAACCGCATGCCGTCGCCGCGTGGGCCGACGATCAGGTTGAGCGGATAGTGCGTCGAATCGGCGAAGTCGACCCCGGTGATGTCGAGGCCGGCCGCGCGACTGCCCGACGCGAGCGCGTCGGAGTCGACCGGGTAGGACTCGTAGACGGTGAGGGTGTCGAACAGCACCGGCCGCCCGGCGATCTCGCCGATGTCGGCGAGGCTGAGGTGCTGATGGTCGAGCAGCCGGGTCTTCGCCTCCTGCAGGCCCGATGCGACCTGAGCGAGACTCCGGCGCGGATCGCAGTCCACGACCACCGGGATGGTGTTGATGAACAGGCCGATCGCGGCCTCGACCCCGTCGAGATCGGCGGGACGCCCGGACACGGTCTCACCGAAGGCGACCACCTGCTGTCCGGTCAGGCGGGACAGCACCATCGCCCAGGCCACCTGGATCGCGGTCGATGGCGTCACGCCGTTGTCACGGGAGAAACGGTGCAGGCCGCCAACGAGATCGGCGTCGAGATCGACCTCGAGGCCGGCCGGCTTCTCGGCGACCGCCGCGGATTGCTCGGCCGCGAGCAGAGTCGGTCCGTCCAGCGCAGACAGTGCCTCTCGCCACGCACGGTATGCGGCATCGCGATCGCGGCCGGCGAGCCAGTCGAGGAAGTCGCGGTAGTCGGTGCGGGCGCGAGACTGCGCCTGCAGCGCACCATCGCCGACGTACGCGGCGAACAGGTCGGCGATCACCAGCGGCCCCGACCAGCCGTCGAGCAGGATGTGATGGTTGGTGATGATCAGCCGGTGCCCGCCCGACGGCATGCGGGCGGCGACGAACCGGATGGGACCCGGGCGGGCGAGGTCGAAACGGTTCGTGCGCTGGGCATCGGCCAGTTCCGTCAGCAGCGCCTCGGCGGTGTCCGCATCGTGGTCGCGGAGATCGACGCTGTACCACTCCGGTTCCGCCGTCGGTGGCACCACCGTGACCGGTGTGCCGGATGCCGTACGCACGAACGCCGAACGCAGCACCGGATGTGCGCGGAACAGTTCGGTGGCCGCGCGTCGCATGCGGTCCTCGTCGATGGCGTCGGCGATCTCGATGACCACCTGTACCGAGTAGACGTCGATCTCATCGGGCCGGGCGGCGACCTCCGACTGGAACAGCAGTCCCTGCTGCAACGGCGACAGTGGCCACAGGTCGGCACCGGGGTACCGCCGGCCGAGTTCGTCGATCTCGGCCTGGATGAGACCGACCTGCGCGACGTCGGATTCGGAGAGTCCGGGATCACCGACCTGCGCGACCTGGGACGCGATCGCGGCGAGTGCATCCTGCCACCGTCGGGCGATGTCGGTCGCCTCGGCGTCGTCGAGGACCGCCGCCGGGAAGCTGAGATCGGCACGCAGCACCCGACCGTCGTCGGAAGCGACGGCCGAGACGTTCACCGCCAGGGCGGCCAATGCCACCATGTCCCCGCGGACCGACGGGGGCAGGACCGGGACGTCGGTGGCGGGAAGGAAACCGACCCCCGCCGTGGCGCGATCGTCCGCCCCGGCGCTCACGTTGCCGAAGTAGTTGAACGCGATCGCCGGCAGCGGGCGTCCGGCCAGCGGCGAATCCTCGCGCAGATAGCGCAATGGGCCGAAGCCGATGCCGTGATCCGGCAGCGCGGCGCGGGCGTCCTTGGTCGCCTTGACGATCGACGACTCATCCGGGTCCGCGGGGACGTCCACGGCGACCGGGGCGATGCTGGTGAACCAGCCCACGCTGCGCGAGAGGTCGGCACCAGGGGCGATGTGCTCCTCGCGACCGTGTCCCTCGAGCAGGATCGGCACGCGTCCGGCCCGTCCGTCGGCCACGGCGAGCGCCAGGGCCGCGACCATCAGATCGTCGGCCCCGGTCCGGTAGGCCTCGGGTATGTGGGTCAGGAGCGCGTCGGAGAGCTCAGTGGGCAGCGTCCAGGAGATCGTCCGGACCGTCGACTGACGGTCACGGACACGGTCGAACGGACGCCCGATCGCGATGGCGTCGGTGTCGTCGAGGTGGCGAGCCCACATCTCGACTTCGTCGGTGCGTTCCGCCATTTCGGTGAGCACACCGGCCCAGCGGCGCATCGATGTTCCGTTGGCCTGCAGGGTGATCGGCTGTCCGGCCGCGAGTTGCGACCCGGCGGTGACGAGGTCGGTGATGATCGCCGACCACGACACCGCGTCGACCGCGAGGTGATGGATGCTGACGATCAGGCGGCCGTCCGCGGAGTCGGAGGTGGGCCGCAGGCCGGTCGCGGCGACCACGGCGCCGGTTGCCGGGTCGAGACGACCCAGGGTGTCGGCGTGGGCGCGCAGCAGGACGTCGGTGAACTCGGGTGCATCGGGGTCGACGGCGACATCGTCGACACGCACCAGGAGTTCGGCGTCGAAGTCGTTGCCCGCGAGCATGTCCCACCGACCGTTGTCGTCGGTCAGGCGCGCGGTGAGCATCGGGTGGTGAGCCACGACCGCGGCGATGACGGTGCGCAGGTCGGTCACCGAGATGCCGGCGGGCAGCGTCAGCACGCTGGTCTGGGAGAAGTCGGCCAGGTCCGACGCGCTGTCGGCATGCTCGAGCATCCAGGCGACCGCGGGGGTCAGGGCGACATCGCCCACTCCCCCGCCGGGATACTCGGCCAGCTCGCTGCTCGTCGCCGTGCGAGCTGCTGCGGCGAGCGCGCGGACGGTGCGGTTGGTGAAGATGTCGCGTGGGCTCAGGGCATAGCCGGCCGAGCGTAGTGCCGAGGCCAGCCGGATGGACATGATCGAGTCGCCGCCGAGGGCGAAGAAGGACTCGGTCACCGACACCCGCTCGACTCCGAGGACACCGGCGAAGATGCCGGCGATCGCTCGTTCGTCGTCGTCGGCGGGGGCCGTGTAATCCGTGTCCAGCGAGGAGAAGTCGGGAGCGGGCAGGGCGCGGCGGTCGAGTTTTCCGGAGCTGCCGAGCGGGATGTCGTCGAGAATTGTCCACACGGTGGGCCGCATGTACTCGGGCAGTGACCGGCCGACCGCGTCTCGTGCGGCGTCGGGCGATTTCGGTCCGGCGAGGTAGGCGACGAGATGTTCGGCCCCGCCTGCCGACCGGGCGACGGTGACCGCCGCGTGGACCACGTCGTCGACACCGGCCAGCACCGACTCGATCTCGCCGAGTTCGATGCGCTGTCCGCGGAGCTTCACCTGGAAGTCGGTGCGGCCCAGGTACTCCAGCACATACGAATCGGGGTCGGTTGCGCTGCGGTTCCACCGGACCAGATCGCCGGTGCGGTACAGGCGATCGCCGGGGACGCCGAACGGGTCGGCAACGAAACGTTCGGCGGTGAGGTCGGGACGGGCGGCGTAGCCCCGGGCGATCTGGACGCCACCGAGATAGAGCTCGCCGGGTACACCGATGGGTGCCGGGCGCAGCCGGTCGTCGAGCACCCAGGTGCTCGTGTTCTGAGTCGGCCGGCCAATCGGAACGACGTCGCCGACGCGGTCGAGATCCTGGTGGGCCACCTCCACCGCGGCCTCGGTAGGACCGAACAGGTCGTGCAGGCCCGCATCCGGCAGTGCGGCCCGCGTTGTCGCGGCCACCGACGGCGCGAGCGCCTCGCCGGAGGCGAACACGTAGCGGACGCTCGTGAACTGCGAGAGGACCGCGTCGTCGACGACGTCGAGGAAGACCGACAGCATCGACGGCACGAAGTGCACTGAGGTCACCGTGTGTTCGGCGATCACGTCGGCCAGATAGGCCGGGTCGGTGTGCCCGCCGGGTCTGGCGATGAGCATGCGCGCTCCGGCGTACAGCGGTGCGAACAGTTCCGGCACGGAGACGTCGAAGGTGTACGGCGTCTTGAGGATCACCGTGTCCGACGCGCCGATATCGAAGGTGGCCAGGCCCCAGAGGAGCCGGTTGAGCACGGACCGGTGCGAGACGGTGACGCCCTTGGGCCGGCCGGTGGAGCCGGAGGTGAAGATCGTGTAGGCGGCGTGGTCGGGACGCAGCGGAGCGTTCCGGTCGACGTCGGTGACCGGTGTGGTGTCCACGGCGACCGGTGCGCTGGTGTCGACGGAGTGGATCTGCACGCCGGCATCGGTGATCGCCTGCGGCGCCCATCCGGGTCCGACGAGGACGATCCCCACCTGCGCGGTGTCCAGCATGTGGCGTACGCGGTCGGCGGGTGCATCGGTGTCGATCGGCACGTACTGCCCGCCCGCGGAGATGATCGCATGGATGGCGACAACCATCTCGATGGATCGCGGAATGCACACTCCGACCGCGATATCCGGTCCGACGCCGTGGCCGATGAGGTAGCGGGCCAGGTCGCCGACGCGGGAACCGAACTCGGCGAAGTCCACGGTTCGTCCCTCGAACAGGAGGGCGGGGGCCGTCGGCGTGCGACCGGTCTGCGCGGCGATCGCCGTGTCGAGGGTGGTGTGCGGCGTGGTGACCTCGGCGCCGACAGACAGTTCCCGCACCGTGTCGATCTCGTCGGCGGACAGCAGTGGGGTGTCGCCGACCGGTGTCGACGGGTGGGCGGCCAGATCACCGAGGAGCCCGACGAAACGGGTGGCGAGACGTTCGACGGTGGCGGCGTCGAACAGGTCGGTGGCGTACACGATGGAGCCGCGCCAGCCGCCGCCGGATGTGCCGATGGCCAGATCGATGGTGAGGTCCACCTTCGCCGACGGCTCACCCGCCGAAACGGGTGTGGCCATGAGGCCGGGCAGCTCGATGGTCGTGGGCACATTCTGGTCGACGGTCAGCAGTACCTGCGCCAGGGGCGCGAAGGCCTCCGAGCGGGTGGGATCGACCTCGTCGACGACATGTTCGAAGGGGACGTCGGCGTGCGCGAATGCATCGAGATCGACCCGCCGGACGTCGTCGAGCAGCTCGGCGAACGTTGCCGCGGAATCGATCTCGGTGCGCAGGACCAGGGTGTTGACGAACATGCCGACGAGGCCGTCGAAAGCCTCGTCGCCTCGTCCGGCGATGGGCGTGCTGACCGCGATGTCGGTGGTGCCGGACAGCCGCGAGAGCAGCACCGCCAGTGCGGCGTGCACCACCATGAACGGTGTGGTCCCGGTACGGGTCGCGATCGCGGTGATCGCCTGCGCGACGTCGGCGGGTACGTCGACGTCGACCGCCGCGCCGCGCAGCGATGCGACCGCCGGACGCGGCCGATCGGCCGGGAGGTCCAGCACGTCGGGCAGCGATGCCAGTTGGTCGGTCCAGTACCGCGTCTGGCCGGCGATGGCCGAGTCGGGATCGTCGGGGTCACCGAGCACCGCCCGCTGCCACAGCGCATAGTCGGCGAACTGGACGGGCAGCGGGGTCCAGTCCGGTGCGGTGCCGGCCGACCGCGCGCGGTAGGCGGTGAGCACGTCGGCGACCAGGGGCGCAAGCGACTCGCCATCCGCGGCGATGTGGTGCACCACCAGTGCGAGAACGGATCTCGATGTGTCGCCGGCCTCGGTCGCCAGCACGGCCCGGATCGGCAGTGATGCGGCGATGTCGAATCCGGTCGACACCGCTTCGGTCACCGCCGCGCTGACCTGGTCGGCCGACCCCTCGATCTCCCGCCAGGACAACAGGGTGTCGATGTCGGCGACCGGGTGGACGATCTGTTCACCGACACCATCGGTCTCACCGAAGGTGCTCCGCAGCACCTCGTGGCGGCCGATGACGTCGACGAAGGCCGCCCGTAGCGCAGCCGTGTCGAGCTCTCCGTTGAGTTCGAGCACCGCGGGGATGTTGTAGGCCGGTGACTCCGGGTCGAATCGGTTGATGAACCAGATGCGCTGTTGCGAGTACGACAGCGGCAGGTGCTCGGCGCGCTCGAGCGAACCCGGGGCGATCGACGGCCGCGCCGTTCGCGCACCGGCGGTGACCAACGCGGCGAGTTCCCGCACGCTCGGATGGTCGAAGATGTCGCGAACGGCGACGTCGCGGTCGAAGTGTGTCGCCAGGCGCGCGGCCAGACGGGTCGCCGACAACGAGTTCCCACCGAGGTCGAAGAAGGACTCCACGACGCTGACGGTCTCGCGCCCCAGCAGATCGGCGACGATCTCGGCGACGGCGGACTCCTCCACGGTCGCGGGGGCGACGTGATCGGCGTCGTCCCACTGCGGCAACGGCAGCGCCCGGCGATCGAGCTTGCCCCCGGTGGTCAACGGGATCTCGTCGAGCACGATGATCGCCGAGGGGATCATGTGGCGCGGCAGACGGTTCCGCAGGGAGTCGGTCAGCTCGTCCGGGTCAGGCGCGTCGGTCGTATCGTGTCGCAGCACCACGTAGCTGACGATCCGCATGGAGTTCGCCGGCCCGCGTACGCCCACGGTCACCGACGTAGCGACGCCGGGCTGTGCGGTGAGCTCGCCGTCGATCTCGCCGAGTTCGACACGCTGGCCGTTGATCTTCACCTGGAAGTCGGCACGTCCGGCGAACTCGAGACGATGGTCGGCGGTCCAGCGGACGAGGTCACCGGTGCGGTACATCCGGCTGCCGGGTTCGCCGAACGGTCCGGCCACGAAGGCGGCGGCGGTCAGCCCCGGCCGGTTCAGGTAACCGGACGCGAGCGCCTCGCCGGCGAGATAGAGCTCGCCGACCGCGCCGACCGGGACCGGATGCAGTCGCTCGTCGAGCACGGCGACCGAGAAGCCGTTGATCGGGCCGCCGATGGTGATCGGCTCGCCGGGGTTCACCGCCGCAGACGTGGCCCAGACAGTCGCCTCGGACGGTCCGTAGAGGTTGAACATCTGTCGACCCGGCGCCCAGGTCGCGACGACCTCGGGTGGGCACGCCTCACCGGCGGTGGTGAGGTGGGCCAGCGTGGTGATCGGGGTCGGATCCATCGTCGCCAGCACCTGCGGGGTGATGACGGCGTCGGTGACTCCGCCGTCGACCATCACTGACACGAGTTCGGGACCGGCATACACGTCGGCCGGGGAGATCACCAGTGTGGCACCGAGTCCGATGGCCCAGGCCATCTCGAAGAACGCGGCGTCGAAGCTGGGTGACGCGACGTGCAGGACCCGCGTGTCGGCCGGGTCGGACGAGATCGTCCGTTGTGCGGCAAGGAGGTTCGCGATACCTCGGTGAGACACCGCGACCGCCTTGGGCCGTCCGGTGGAGCCCGAGGTGTAGATCAGGTAGGCGATGTCGTCGAGGCGGGGTGCGCGGATTCGCTCGGCGTCGGCGATCATCTCCGGGGAGAAAGTTTCCAGGCGAAAGCTGATATGCGGGTCGTCGACGGCCATCCAGGTGACGCCGGTGAACTCGTCGGCGAGACCCGCCTGTCGAGTTGTCAGTGCCAGTGACACACCGGAGTCGGCGAGCATGTGCGCGATCCGGTCGGCCGGTAGCGTCGGGTCGATCGGCAGGTAGGCGGCTCCGGTGGCCAGCACCGACCAGACCGCGACGACGGAGTCGGCCGACCGGCCGATCGCCACCGCCACGACGTCACCCGGACCGACACCCTCGCCGATGAGCAGGCGACCGAACCGCTGTGTGCGGGAGATGAACTCGTCGTAGGAGACCGATTCGTCGGCGAACACCAGCGCAACCCGGTCGCCGGGAACTTCGCGCTCGGCGACGATGTCGGTGATCGTCCGGGGGGTGATCGTGGCCGGCTCGGTCAATGGCGTGAGCGCTGCGCGGTCGGCCGGATCGATGACGACGACATCGCCCGTCGCCACATCAGGCGCGGCGACGAAGCCCTCGAGCAGGTTCTCGTACATCGCGGCGATGCGGCCGACCTCGTCGTCGGAGAAGGCCCCCGGGAGGAACTTGAACGTGAGGGCGAGTTCATCACCCACGGGCGCGGCGGCGAGGTTGAGCGGGTAGTGCGTGGCGTCGGTCAGCGAGACGTCGGTGATCTCGAGGCCGGCCGCGGAACTGCCGGCGCTCACGGCAGCGGCGTCGACCGGATAGGACTCGTAGACGGTCAGGGTGTCGAACAATGCCTGATGGCCCGCGGCCGAGGCGATGTCGGCGAGGCCGAGGTGCTGGTGGTCGAGCAGTCGGGCCTTGGTGTCCTGCAGCGCGATGAGCCCCGACCGCACCGAACGGCCTGGGTCGACCTCGACGACGACCGGCAGCGTGTTGATGAACAAACCGATCATCGACTCCACACCGGGCAGCTCCGGCGGGCGCCCGGAGACGGTCTCACCGAAGGTGACGGTGGTCCGCCCGGTCAGACGGGACAGCAGCACGCCCCAGGCGTACTGCAGGATCGTCGGGACCGTGGTGTCGGTGTCGCGGGCGAGCCGGGCCAGTCCGGCGACGACGTCGGCACCCGCCGTGATCACCTCATCGCGAGGCAGTTCCGTTGCCGTGGACCGATATCCGGGTCGCACGAGGGTGGGGCCGTCGACGTCGGCGAGGGTGTCGCGCCACAGCTCGAGACCGGCGGTGTCGTCGCGGTTGTCCAGCCAGTGCAGGAAGTCGGCGTAGCCGGCCGGCCCTTCGTGACGGTCCTCCGCTAGCGCTCCGGACCTCCTCAGGGATCGGGAGGAATCGTCCTCGCCAGCGTCACCCGGACGCACGGATCGGGGGGAATCGTCCTCGCCAGCGTCGCCACTCGGCAGCGATCGGAAGGAATCGTCCTCGCCAGCCTCACCTTCCGCTGCCTGAGGAGCGAGCTTGCGAGCGTCACCTTCCGCTCCCTGAGGAGCGAGCTTGCGAGCGTCACTTTCCGGTCCCTGAGGAGCGAGCTTGCGAGCGTCACTTTCCGGTCCCTGAGGAGCGAGCTTGCGAGCGTCACGAAGGGCCGACCCTTCGTGACGGTCCTCCGCTAGCGCTCCGGACCTCCTCAGGGATCGGGAGGAATCGTCCTCGCCGCCGTCACCACTCGGCAGCGATCGGGGGAAATCATCCTCGCCAACGTCACCCGGACGCATGGATCGGGGGGAAGTGTCCTCACCGGCGTCATCCGGTCGCACTGATCGGGGGGAATCGTCACGAAGGGTGACGTAGTGCGTGAACAGCTCGGCGAGGACGAGCGGGTTGGACCACCCGTCGAGCAGCAGGTGGTGGTTGGTGATCACGAACCTGTCGGTGCCGCCGGGGAGGTGGATCACGCGGAACCGCAGGAGCGGCGGCGCAGCCAGATCGAACGGTGTGACGCGGTCGGCGAGCGCCAGCTCGTCGGCACTAGCCTCCGCCTCGTCGGGCGCGACATCGGTGAGATCGTCCACATCCCAAGACAGGTCGACGTCCGACGGTACGACCGCGACCGGGGTGCCGGCCCCGGTCCGCACATACGCCGAGCGGAGCACCACATGGTCGGCGAGAAGTCGTCGCGCGGAGGCGTTCATCCGCTCGACGTCGATGCGCCCGGCGACATCGATGGCGCCCTGCGTCACATACACGTCGACTCCGGTGCCGCCCTCGTCGGCGGCGGTCTGCGCCACCTCGGACTGATAGAACAGGCCACGCTGCAGTGGTGTGAGCCGCCACAGGTCGGCACCCGGATACCGCCGGGCGAGATCGTCGATCTCCGCCTGATCCAGCCCGGTGGACGCGATATCCGACGGGCTGAGACCAGGATCGCCGACCTCGTCGACGTGCGCGACGATCTCGGCCAGTGCCCGGACGAACCCGTCGGCCAGTGCGGTCACCGAGTCCTCGTCGAGAACTGCTGCCGGAACACCGAACTCGGCGTGCAGGACGCGTCCGTTCGACGCCGGGACAGTGTTGACGTTGACCGCCAGTTCGGCCAGAGCGGCCATGGCACCCGAGACGGTGCCCGGCAGCCGGGGCGCATCGACGACCGGCACGAAGGCCACCGACTGTCCTTGGTCGACGCCGACACCGGCCGCGTCACCGCGGCCCGCAGCCCCGGCACCGAGGAAGTTGAAAGTGATCGGCGGCAGCGGCCGTGCGGCAAGAGGCGAGTCGGGCAACAGGTAACGCAGTGCGCCGAACGCGATGCCGTCATCGGGACGCTCCGCAACGGCCTCCTTGGTGGCCTTCAGGACGGACGTGAGATCTGCGGTCGGATCGATCTCGACCGTCAGCGGCGACACGCTGGTGAACCAGCCGACGGTGCGCGACAGGTCGGCGTGGCCCTGATCGCCTGCGATGTGTTCTTGGCGCCCGTGGCCCTCGATGAGGATGGACACCGGAACCTTCACACCCTTGTGTCGGGCGACTGCCAGGCCCAACGCTGCCAGCATGATGTCGTCGGCACCGGTCCGGAACGCCGAGGCGACACGTCCGAGAACCGCCTCGGTGACCTCGGTGGGAACCTCCACGGTTTCGGAGCGGACGGTCGACTGCCGGTCGCGTGCCCGGTCGAGTGGTGCACCGAGATGCAGCGGGCCAGCAGGCAGATGTCGTTGCCACAGATCGAGTTCGGAGGTTCGGGTGCCCGCGAGGTCGTCGACGACGGCGGCCCATCGGCGCATCGAGGTTCCGGCCGCCTGCAGGCTGATCGGCTGTCCCTGCCTGGCCTGGGAGGCGGCGACGGCCAGATCGGTGACGATGGACCGCCACGAGACCGCGTCGACCGCGAGGTGGTGGACGGCGACGACGAGATGCCCGGTGCGCTCGCCGCGACCACGAATACCGGTGCACGCGATCATCCGTGCGGCTGCCGGATCCAGACGGCCCAGCGCATGGGCGTGCGCCGTGCGGATCTGCGACTCGACGTCGTCGGTTCCCGTGCGCGCGGCCGCATCGTCGGCGGTCCACAGCGACAGGACATCGGCACTGTCGAACTCTTCACCCGCCTGCATCGCCCAGCCCTGGGGCGTGGCGGTCAGCCGCGCGGACAGCATGGGATGATGGCTGATGACGGCGTCCAGCACGGTGTGCAGGTGCGCTTCGTGGACGTCGCCCGGGAGCGACAACACCAGGGCCTGCGAGTAGTCGGCGAAGTCTGTCGGGCCGTCGGCGTGTTCGAGCATCCAGTGCACTGTCGGCGTGATGGCGATATCGCCGACCGCCCCGCCCGGCAGCTCTTCCAGCGTCACACCGCCGGCGGTCTCGGCCGCCCGGGCGAGAGCGCGAACCGTCTTGTGCTCGAAGATGTCCCGCGGGCTCACTGCGAAGCCGGCGGCACGGAGCAACGACGACAGCTGGATCGACATGATGGAGTCGCCGCCGAGCGCGAAGAAGGACTCGGTCACACCGACACGTTCGACGCCGAGCACGCCGGCCACCGTGTCGGCGATCCGCCGTTCGGCGTCCGTGTCCGGCGCGGCCGTCTCAGCCGGTTCGGTCGACGAGAAGTCCGGCGCGGGCAGCGCCCGCCGGTCGAGTTTGCCCGCGCTGCCCAGCGGCAACTCGTCGAGGACGGTCCACACCGTGGGGCGCATGTACTGCGGCAGGGCCGCGGCGACCGCAGCCTCGGCGGCGGACACGTCGACCGTCGGCGCGGGCGCCAGGTAGGCGACCAGGTGTTGCGCACCACCGGGTGAGGTCGCCACGGTGGTCGCGGCATGGACGACGCCATCCACGCCGGCCAGCACCGATTCGATCTCACCGAGCTCGATGCGCTGTCCGCGCAGCTTCACCTGGAAGTCGGTGCGGCCCAGATATTCCAGCTCGTCGCGGCTGTTGACCCGCACGAGATCACCGGTGCGGTAGAGGCGCGAGCCGGGCTGCCCGTACGGGTTGGCGACGAAGCGGTCCGCGGTCAGGTCGGGACGCCCGGCGTAGCCACGGGCGACCTGGACGCCGCCGAGGTAGAGCTCGCCGGGGACGCCGACAGGCACCACGCGCATGCGTGAATCCAGCACGAGAGTCTGGGTGTTCCACACCGGCCGGCCGATCGGCACGACGTCACCGACGACATCGAGGTACTGGTGGGCCACCTCGACGGCGGCCTCGGTCGGCCCGAACAGATCGTGCAGGCCGGCCCGGCCGAAGGTCTCCCGCGCCGTCGCGGCAACGCTGGGCGGCAGCGCTTCTCCGGAGCAGAACACGTAACGCAGGTGTGTGAGGCGGGCCAGCTGATCGGCGGGCACGACGTCGAGGAACACCGACAGCATCGATGGCACGAAGTGCACCGAGGTGACCCGATGGGCTTGCAGCACGTCGGCGAGATAGCCCGGGTCGGTGTGCCCCCCATGCCTCGCGATGAACAGGCGCGCTCCGGCCATCACGGGTGCGAACAATTCCGGTACGGACACGTCGAAGGTGTACGGCGTCTTGAGGATCACCGTGTCATCGGAGTCGAACGGGAACCTCGACAGCCCCCACCGGAGCCGGTTGAGCACCGAGCGATGGCTGACCGTGACGCCCTTGGGCCGTCCGGTCGAGCCCGACGTGAAGATGGTGTACGCGGCATGATCGGGCCGCAGCGGCGCGATCCGGTCATGATCCGTGAGCGGGCGTGCCTGCGGAGATCCAACATCCACCGCGAGGGTGGAATCGACGACGATCGTCGGCACGTCGACTGCGTCCACTGACCCTGGCAGGTCGCCATCGCCGACGAGCAGTGCCACCGCAACGGAGGTCTCGACGATGTACCTGGCCCGGTCACCCGGCGCCTCGGTGTCGATCGGCACATACTGGCCGCCGGCGGCCACCACCGCGTGAACGGCCACCACCATCTCGACCGATCGTGGGATACACACGGCCACCGCGATGTCCGGACCCACACCGAGTTCGATCAACCGACGGGCGAGCGTGTTGACGCGGGCGCCGAACTCGGCGTGGTCGAGGACGCGATCATCGACCACCAGTACCGGCGCATCGGGATGTTCTGTGCCGTACTCGATCACGGCGTCAGGCAGAACCTGTACGGGCATGTCGACCACGGGCCCGGTGGTGACGTCGACCTGTCGCGCCGTCTGCGCGTCATCGATGATGGCGAGATCCCCGATCACCGGATCCGTCTCGGTCTGGACGCACCTGGCGACGGCGGCGAGGACGGCGCGGAATGCGTCGGCGAACCGCTCGGCGCTACCGTGATCGAAGAGGTCTGTGGCGTAGACGATCTTGCCCCACAGCCGACCGTCATCGGTCTCCGTGACGCCCACGGTCAGGTCGAACTTGGCGGCGTCGGCACCCGGGTCCTCGGCCGTGATCTCGAGGTCGCCGACGACTGTGGGTCCGAGCCCGCTCTGGTCGAACACGAGCAGTACCTGCGCAAGCGGTTCGAAGGACTCCGACCGCACCGGGTCGAGGGCCTCCACGAGTCGCTCGAACGGCACGTCGGCATGCGCGAACGCATCGAGGTCGTCACGTCGAATGCGGTCCAGCAGTTCGGCGAACGAACCGTGGGGTGACACCTCGGCGCGCAGGACGAGGGTGTTGACGAACATGCCGACGAGGTCGTCGAGGGCCGCCCTGCCACGACCTGCGGTCGGCGTCGCGACCGCGATGTCGGTCGTCGCGGACAGTCGGGCCAGCACCACCGACAGCGCGGCGTGGATAACCATGAATGTCGACACCCCACGCTCGGCGGCGAGGCGTTCGATTCCGTGTCGAAGGTCGGCGTCGACCACGTAGTCGACCGAACCGCTGCGCATCGACGCGACCTTCGGGCGCGGTCGATCCGTGGGGAGTTCGAGCACGTCGGGCAGTCCGGCGAGCCGATCGGTCCAGTAGCCGAGTTGCCTGCTGATCTCGGCATCCGGGTCCGTCGTGTCGCCGAGGAGTTCGCGCTGCCAGAGCGCGTAGTCGGCGTACTGCAGCGCCATCGGCGTCCAGGTCGGCGGGCTGCCCTGTGCCCGTGCGGTGTACGCGGCGGCGATGTCGCGGGCGAGGACCGGTCCCGACTCGCCGTCGGCGGCGATGTGATGGACGACCATCACGAGGAGGTGTTCGTCTGCTCCGATCGGTGCGAGCCGTGCCCGGATAGGCAGTTCACGGGCGACGTCGAACCCACGGGTCATCGCCGAGCGTGCATCGATGTCGGTGGTGATCGCCCAGTCCAGTTCGGTTGCGGCAGAGTCCTCGTCGAGAATCTGCTGCCGGGGCGTGCCGTCGGCGCCGGCCGGGTACACGGTGCGCAGGACCTCATGCCGGGAGATCGCGTCTGCGACCGCCGCTCGCATGGCGTCGGTGTCGACCGGGCCGCGCAGGCGCAGCACGACCGGGATGTTGTAGGCCGCCGACGTCGTGTCGTACTGGTTGATGAACCACATCCGTTGCTGCGCAAAGGACAGTGGGAGCGGCTCGGGACGTTGCACGGGTGCGAGTTGCGGCGCGCCGGCGCGAGCCGACTCCGCGATCTCCACGGAGGCGGCGAGCTCACGGGTGGTCGGTGCGTCGAACAGTGCCCGCACGGCGACGGCGGCACCGAGGGCGTCGGAAACCCGTGCCACCACGCGTGTCGCCGACAACGAGTTGCCGCCCAGGTCGAAGAAGCTGTCATCCACCGACACCCGCTCGACACCGAGCACGTCGGCGAAGACCGTCGCGATCGTCTGCTCGGATTCCGTTTCGGGCGCCACGTACTCGCCGGCCGCGAACTCCGGGTCGGGCAGTGCCCGCCGGTCGAGTTTGCCGGCCGAGTTGAGCGGTATGTCGTCGAGCACCATCCACACGCTCGGTCGCATGTATTCCGGGAGCGCGTCGGCGACCGCCGCCTTCACGGCGTCGAGCTCGAAAGTCTCTCCGGGTCGGCCGGCGACGTAGGCCACGAGGTGTTCCCCGCCGGCCGGTGCCGCGGCCACGGTCGCGGACGCGTGCACGACGCCGGGTGCCGACGCGAGCACGGATTCGATCTCCCCGAGCTCGATGCGCTGTCCGCGCAGCTTCACCTGGAAGTCCGTGCGGCCCAGGTAGTCGAGCGAGCCATCGGGCAGGCGCCGCACGAGATCGCCGGTGCGGTACAGCCGCGCCCCGGGATCGCCGAAGGGGTCGGCGACAAAGCGCTCGGCGGTCAGATCCGGTCGTGCTGCGTAGCCACGCGCCAACTGCACCCCGCCGACGTAGAGTTCGCCGGCGACCCCGGTCGGCACCGGGTGCAGCCGGGCGTCGAGGACGTGGGCGGTCGAGTTCCACACCGGGAGCCCGATCGGCACCGAACCGGTTTGTTCGTCGATCGCACCGATGTTCTGACCGGTGATCTCGACAGCCGCTTCGGTGGGCCCATACAGGTTGTAGAACAACACGTTCGGCAGCAGTGTCCGGGTCTCCACGGCGACCGCCGGCGGCAGGGCCTCGCCGGTCGTCGAGACGATCCGCAGTGATCGGAGCGAGCGCACCCGCTGCGCACCGGCCACCTCGAGGAACACCGACAGCATCGACGGCACGAAGTGCACCATCGTCACCTGGTGACGGCCGATCTGCTCGGCGAGATGAATCGGGTCGAGATGCCCGTCGGCCTTGAGCACGAGCAGGCGTGCACCCGTCATCAGGGGTGCATACAATTCGGCGACCGAGCAGTCGAACGTGTAGGGCGTCTTGAGCACGACGGTGTCCGACGTGTCGATCGGCAATTCGTCCAGACCCCAACGGAGTCGGTTGACGACCGCACGATGGGTCAGGGTCACGCCCTTCGGACGACCGGTCGATCCCGACGTGAAGATCGTGTAGACGGCGTGGTCGGGGCGCAGCGGGCCGCGACGTTCGTCGTCCCGCACCGCGGAGCCGTCGCCGGTGACGTGCTCACCACAGTCCACCGTCCGCACGGCGACACCCGCCTCACCGATGGCGCTCGGAACGTGGCCGGGGCCGACGAGTACCAGGTCGGCACCCGCGGTGTCGAGCATGTAGCGCACACGATCCGTGGGGGCCGCGACGTCGATCGGCACATACTGTCCACCGGCCGCACCGATCGCGTGGATGGCGACGACCATCTCGATGGATCGCGGGATACACACGCCGACAGCGACATCCGGGCCGACGCCGTCTGCGATCAGTACGCGGGCGAGTACGTTGACACGTTCGGCGAGCTCACCGTAGGTGACGGTGCGCTCGTCGGACACCAACGCCGTCGCCTCCGGACTCGTCGCGGCCTGGCGCGCCAGCGCGTCCGCGGTCGTCTGGGCGTCCAGGTCGACCGATCGCCCCCGGGCCAGGGAACTCTGGCGGTCGGCCGACGAATCGTCGAGGAGGTCGACGTCGCCGACCGCACGGTCCGGATCGGCGATCACCTGTCGGATCACCCGGTCGAACATCGCGGCGAACCCGCTGATCGTGCTGCGGTCGAAGAGATCGGTCGCGTATTCGATCACACCGGACAGCGGCTGCGGCGCATCCTTATCCGCGCCTCCGCGAAGGCCCGCGGCCCCTTCGATGAAGGTGATGGCAAGGTCGTGATCGGTGAGATCCCGGTACTGCTCCAACAATTCGGCGGTGACACCGGAAAGCTCGAACCGGACGTCCTGCGCATCCTGCAGGAGCAGCAGGACCTGGAAGATCGGTGAATGCGATGTGGTCCGGGTGGGCTGGAGCTTCTCGACGACCATGTCGAAGGGGACGTCGGCGTTGCCCAGCGCGGTCAGGTCGCGGTCTCGGACCCGGCCGAGAAGGGCCGCGAACCCGCCGGCGGGATCGACGTCCGTGCGCAACACCACCGTGTTCATGAACATGCCGACCAGGTGATCGAGCGCCGGTTCACCGCGGCCGGCGTACGGGGTGCCGATCACGACGTCGCGTTCGCCGGTCAGACGGTGCAATACGACGGTCCACACCGCGTGCAGGACCATGAAGAGCGACACGTTGTGCGCCCGCGCGAAGCGGCCGATGTCCGCCACGAGCTCGGCGTCGACCTCGAAGGTCACGGCGTCGGCCAGGTGGGATCGGACCGGCGGCCGGGCCCGGTCGGTGGGCAGCGCGATCAGATCGGGTGCACCGGCGAGGTCCTGCTGCCAATAGTCGAGCTGCTGCGCGGCAATCGATTCGGGGTCCCCGGAGTCGCCCAGCAGAGCTCGCTGCCAGAGCGTGTAATCGGCGTACTGGACGGGCAGCGGCGACCAGGACGGAACCTCACCGGCGCGCCGCGCAGTGTAGGCGGTGATCAGGTCAGCGGCGAGCGGGGTGAGTGATCCGCCGTCGCTGATCACGTGGTGGGCCACCAGCACGAAGAGGTACTCACCGTCGGCCCGCTCGAACAGGCGCGCGCGGATCGGCGGTGCGGCCTTCAGGTCGAAGCCCACGCCCATTGTGGCGGCGAGCGCGGCGTCGGTTGCCGCCGTGTCGTCGGCCGCGATCCGGTGCGGGTCGGCGATCTCCACGTCGGGCTGATAGCTGCCCACCGGCAACACGACCTGTTCGGGCACACCGTCGGAGGCCGGGAAACGGGTGCGCAACACCTCGTGTCGCTCGATCAGATCGTGCACCGCCGCGTCGAGTGCCGACGGCTCCAGCTCGCCACGGAACCGCAGGACGAGCGGGATGTTGTAGACGTGGCTCCCCGGATCCAACTCGGCGAGGAACCAGATCCGGCGCTGCGCATGGGACAGCGGGATCGGGGCCACCCGCTCGGCCGGGACGAGTTCGGGGCGGTGCACGTGCACCCGGTCGGCGACCCGGATTGCCAGATCACGGACGGTCGGCGACTCGAAGATGTCACGTACGGTGACGGTGACGTCGAGATCATCCGAGCATCGAGTCGAGATCTGAGCGGCAACAAGCGAATTGCCACCCAGACTGAAGAGCGACTCGACGACGCTGATCTCCTCGACGTCGAGTACCGCCTCGAAGACGTCGGCGATCTGCCGCTCCAGCTCTCCGCGAGGCGGCTCGTAGGAGGCAACGCTGACCGGGGCCGGTGTCGGCAAGGCCGCGCGGTCCAGCTTCCCGTTGACGTTGAGCGGCAGCTGATCGAGCACCACCACGACATCGGGAACCATGTACTCGGGAAGCCGGGCAGCCGCCGCGGCGCGGACCTCGGACACATCCGGATCGTCTGCTCCCGAGGCGGTCCCGACGACGTAGCCCACCATCATCTCGGGCTGATCGTCGCGCTGCCTGATCGCCGCGGCCGCGGCGTTGACACCGGGCGCAGACAGCAGTGCGGCCTCGACCTCACCGAGCTCGATTCGGAATCCGCGCAATTTCACCTGGTCGTCGCTGCGGCCGAGGTATTCGAGTGTTCCCCCGCGCGGGATGACCATGTCGCCGGTACGATACATTCGTGCGCCGGGCTCGGACGGGTCGGCCACGAACCTCGTTGCGTTCAGCTCGAATCGGCCCAGATACCCCCGGGCGACCTGCCCACCGGCGATGTAGAGCTCCCCGGGTACACCGTCGGGCACTCGGGCGAGACGACGGTCCAGGACATGGCACCGGGTTCCGGGGATCGGCCCGCCGATGTCGGAAGCATGTGTGGCCGCGACGAACTCGACGGACAGCTCGCGCCGCGTCATGTACACGGTGGCCTCGGTCGGCCCGTACATGTTGTGCAACGCCGGTCCCGACTCGCCGTCGATCTCCAACCGATCGGCGTGCCAACGGCGGACCTGCGCGAAGTCCAGTGCCTCGCCGACGAAGATGATGTGGCGGATCGACCTCGAGAGCCGTCCGCGTACGGGTTCACGGACCGCGGCGGCGAGCTGGTAGAAGGCCGACGGCGTCAGGTTCACGACCGTGACCTGCTCGCTCTCCAGCACCCGGACGAAATCCGCGGGCGAGCGGGTGGTCAGGTAGTCGAGCACGACCAGACGGCCGCCGAAACTCAGCGACACCCAGATCTCGCCGACCGAGACGTCGAACGCATAGGACTGGAACATCGTCCACACATCGTTCTCGGAGAAGTCGAAGCTCTCCCCCATCGAGCGCAGCAGCGTGATGACGTCGTCGTGAGTGACCACGACGCCCTTGGGCGTCCCGGTGGAACCGGACGTGTACATCACGTAGGCGGGATGATCGCCGTGAACGCGCTCGAGCGGCTCGTACTCATCGCGTCCGGGTTCGGCGTCGGCGACCGTGGACAGCCGGACATCGAGATCCGACCACGCCGCGACCGTCTCGTCGTCGGCGAGCACCATGAGTGGGTGTGCGTCGGAGACGATGGTCTGTAGTCGCTCGACCGGATGGGAACGGTCGAGCGGGAGATAGGCCGCCCCTGACTTGACCACACCCAACAGCGCGACGATCAGCTCCGCGGTGCGTGGCAACGCCACTCCGACGAGGACCTCCGGACCGGCCCCGGCTGCGACCAGGCCCGCGGCCAGCCGGTCCGAGCGTTCGTCGAGTTCGGAATAGGTGAGCGCGGTCCCGTCGAGATCGACGACCGCGGTTCGGTCGGCGAAACGATGGACGGCGGAACGGAACAGTCCGGGCAACGATCCCAGATCGGCCGATCCCATGATCTCGAAGGCGAGAGAACGGATCTGCGCCACGATCCGCTGCGACTCGACGGCGATCGCGGCCGGCTCCAGACCTTCGGTCTGGATCAGTCCGGTTACCGAACCCGATGCCGCCGCCTCGGCGTCGAGTCCACTGGCCGCGAGGACCCCCGCGGTCGCGGCGACCCGCTCGTGCAGCACGGCGAAGGTGATGGGCCCCGTCGCACCGTCGAAAGCAGTACGGCCGGGCGCGAGTTCCGCTGCCGCCGCGATGAGATCCGGGGTTGACGGCCGACGTCCCCAACACTGGGTGACACCGATCGACCCCACGTCGATTGCCGTCACGCCGGTCCGTGACCTCTCGCCGGGGACATGGACTCGGCGCCGACCCGGCGCGCTCGCGTGCGGACCTGCGCGACCACTTCGTCGAGATGATCCGGGCCCGAGGCGAGGTCGGGGATCGAGCTCATCAGGGCCATCGTGAGGGCCGCGTTGCGGTCGGCGCCGGGTAGCGCAGCAGCCATCGCGACGGTCGTCTCGTGCAGACGTCCGAATGCGAGGGTGAATCCGTCGCGGTCCACGGCGATCGCCGCCGGATCGTCTTGCGCGGCACCGGCCACGAGGTCGGACAGGGCGGTCGCATCATCTTCCGTGTCGCCACCCGCCGTGTCGTGCTCCACGTCGAGCACGATGTCGCCCACCACGCAGTCCGTATCGCTCGCCACCGCTTCGAGTACACGCAGGTACCACGCGGCCAACCCGTCGACCGTATCTCGATCGAAAAGATCTGTTGCGTAGAGCAACTCACCCTTCATCGCATCGTCCGGAGTGTCGCCGGCGGGATCCTCGGGGAAGAGCGTCAGCTGCAGATCGACCTTCGCTGCCGACAGTTCCTCGCTCTCCGGGGAGATCCGCAGACCGTCGAGTTCCAGAGCCGGGAACTCGATGTTCTGGAACGCGAACATCACCTGGAACAACGGATTATAGGAGATGGGTGTGGCCGGGAGGACGCGAGAGACAATCTCGTCGAACGCCACATCCGTGTGTGCCATGTCGACGAGATCCTCGTTGCGAACCCGTTCGAGCAGCGACGTGAACGACTCGTCCAGCGAGATGCGGGTGCGGAGGGCGAGCGTGTTGACGAACATGCCGACCACATTGTCGAGCGCCGAGTCTCCACGACCCGCGTGCGGAGTCCCGATGACGACGTCATCCTTGCCGGTGACCCGTCCCAGCAGTACCGCGAACGCGGCGTGCGTGACCATGAACAGCGTGGTGTTGTTCACACGCGCGACTGAACGCAATGCTCTGGCCAGCTCGGCCGGGATCTCGAACTCGACCGTCTGGCCGTCGAAGCTGGGCGTCTGCGGACGGGGCCGGTCGGTGGGCAGGGCGATCTGATCGGGCGCCCCGGACAGCCGGTCCACCCAGTGCTCGAGTTGCCGTTCTCCCTCGGTGACACCGTCATCGGAGAGCGCCGCGAGCCGGTCCGCCTGCCACAGTGTGAAATCGGCGTACTGCACCGGAAGCGACTGCCACGCCGGCGCAGCACCCCGGCGGCGTGTTTCGTAGGCGGTCATCAGGTCTCGTGCCAGCGGCGCCATCGACGCACCATCGGCGCTGATGTGGTGGACGACGAAGACGAGGATGTGCTCATCGGGCGCTTCGCGCAGCAGCGCCATGCGGATCGGCGCGGTGGTCACGATGTCGAATCCCTCTCCGGTCACCCGGGAGATGGCATCGGCGAGGTCGCCATCGATGTCGACGATCGGCAGCTCGAACTCATCGAGCACGTCCTCGGCCGGGATGATGACCTGGATGGGCGCACCGTTGACCATCGGATAGGTGGTCCGAAGTGTCTCGTGCCGTCGGACGAGGTCGGCCATCGTGGCGCGCAATGCCGCCGTATCGAGTCGCCCCGACAGCCGAAGTGCCAGCGCCACATTGTAATTGGCCGAATTCGGATCGGACCGGTTGAGCAGCCACATGCCACGCTGCACTCCCGAGACACCGACCATCTCGGCCCGGTTGCGCGCCGTGAGGGGTGGCGTCGCGCGGCCTGTCATCGTTGCGGTCAGGTGCGCCGCGAACTGGGCCGCGGTCGACTTCTCGAAGAGGTCCTTCACCGGCACCCGCCGGTCGAGGAGACCACCGAGGCGCGATACGGCCTTGGTGGCCGACAGCGAGTTGCCACCGAGTTCGAAGAAACCGTCGTGGACGCTGACCCGGGCGACGTTCAGGACCTCGGCGAAGATGTCGGCGACGACGGCCTCCATCTCACCTCGCGGCGCGACGAACTCGTGTGAGGTCGTCAGATCCACCGCGGGCAGCGCATTCCGGTCGATCTTGCCGGACGGCGTCAACGCGAAGTCATCCACCACGACGACACTGTCAGGGACCATGTAGCCCGGCAGATGCGCCGCCGCATGACCCAAGAGATCCTCGGGTGACACGGAGACGTCGTCGACGGTGGTCACGTACGCGACCAGTGCGGTCTCGCCGGATGGGCCGTCGACGCCGACACTGATCGAGTTCGACACGGCCATGTGATCCATGAGTACCACGTCGACCTCGCCGGGCTCCAATCGCTGTCCGCGAATTTTGAGCTGGAAATCGTTGCGGCCCTGGTAGATCAGTTGACCGGACGTGGTACGGATCACGCGATCACCGGTTCGGTACATGCGCGTTCCGGGCTCGAAGGGATTGGCCACGAACCGCGTCACGGTGAGGTCTGGACGCAGATGGTAGCCCCGCGCGAGTTGCACGCCGGTCAGGTAGAGCTCGCCGGACACCCCGGCCGGCGACGGACGCAGTCCGTGGTCGAGAACCAGCGCACCGACACCGCACACCGGTGTTCCGATCGTCACGGTGTCCTCCGCGGTCATCGGGCCCGTCGCGGTGGCCCAGATCGTCGCCTCGGTCGGTCCGTACAGATTGAAGAAGTCGCGCCCGGCTTTCACCCATCGGCGCATCAGGTCGGGTGGGCACGCCTCGCCGACGCTCATCACCGAACGCAGGCTCGTCACCGTGTTCGGGTCGAGCGTCCCCAGGGCCGAGGGCGTCATGACCGCGTGGGTGACACCGGCGTCGACGATGACATCCTCGAGTTCGGCACCGCCGTAGACGTCGGCGGGACTCACCACCAGCCGGGCACCGACGCACAGCGCCATGAGCATCTCGAAGACCGAGGCGTCGAAACTCGGCGACGCCACGTGGAGCACGCGGCTGTCGCGGTCCACGGCGAACCGGCGTTGTTGGTTGTCGACCATGTTCGCCAGGCCACGGTGGGTGACGATCGTGGCCTTCGGCCGCCCCGTAGAGCCGGAGGTGTAGATGAGGTAGGCGATGTCGTCGACGCGGGATGCGGAGGTCAGCTCGCCGGCGGGGATCGGCGCGCCGCTGTGCCCGGCGACCTGGAGCTCGACGGATCCATCGTCGATGACGAGCCAGTCGAGGTCGTCGGGGACATCCTCGCCCGCCCCGGTCACGGTGAGACCCAGCATCGGAGCCGCGTCGGCGAGCATCTCGTTGCGGCGTGCCGCCGGATGACGGGGGTCGATGTTGACGAACGCGGCGCCGGTCTTCGCCACCGACACGGCGGCGAACACCGAGTGCGACGACCGGGGCATCATGATCGCAATCAGCCTGCCGGGTCCGGCACCGAGTGAGATGAGCTCTCGGGCCAGCTGATTCGTCCGGGCGTCGAAGACCGACCAGGTCCTCTCGCTACCGTCACCAACCACCGCGGGCGCCGCCTGGTCGGCGCGGATCGCACCGTCGCACAGCAACTCACGCAAGGTCTTCGGCGCGACGCGGGACGGCGCCACCTGTGCCAGGGCAGCGACGTCCGCAGCCGGTACGAGATCGATCCGAGCGATCCGCCGATCGGGATCGTCGACCATCGCGCGCAACACCGTGGCGAGGTGGCCGGAGATGGCGGCGGCGGTCGACCGGTCGAACAGATCAGTGGCGTAGGACAGTTCGATGTCGTACTGCGTGTCGGAGGTGTGCCCCCCGCGCTCGGCGACCGAGAACGCGAGGTCATACTTTGCCGCCGGTACCCGCGCGTCGAGCATCGAACCCGTTCCCGCCCACTGCGACAGTTCGTCGGACGGGTCGGATTGCATGGTCAGCGAGACCTGGAAGAGCGGCGTGTGCGCCGAGGAACGCGGCGGTGCGAGCTCGTCGACGACACGTTCGAACGGGATGTCGGCGTTGGCCATCGCCCGGGCGCGGCACCGATGAGCGGTGGTCAACAGGTCGGTCACCGTGTCACCGGCCGCGACCGGGGTGCGCAGGACCACCGTGTTGACGAACATCCCGACCAGGTCGGTGACACGTTCGTCGTCACGGCCACTGACGGCGGTGCCGATGGCCACGTCATCGGTGCCGGCCAGGCGCGCGAGGACGGCGGCGAGTGCGGCGTGGAACACGGCGAACGGGGTCACCGAGGCATTCCGCGCGAGCGCGCGGATGCCGTCGACGAGATCGGCGTCCAGGGTCGTGTCGACATAGCCGCCACGTCCACCGGCCACCCGCGGCCGCAGACGGTCCGTGGGCAGCGCCAACAGGTCATCCATTCCGGCCAGTTCGGCACGCCAGAAGTCGATCTCGCGCGCCGCCAGCTCGGTGGGGTTGTCCGCGTCACCGAGGAGGCGCCGCTGCCAGAGCGCGAAATCGGCGTATTGGACCGGCAGGGAAGCGAAGTCGGGTGCGTCGCCGGTGCGACGGGCCTCGTACGCGATCAGCAGATCGGAGATGAGCGGCCTCAGCGAGAATCCGTCGGCCGCGATGTGGTGGGCGACGACGACGAGGATGTGGCCGTCATCGTCGGCGAGCAGAGCCCACCGGAACCCCACTTCGACCTCGAGGTCGAAGCCGCGGCGCGCCTCGTCGGCGACGGCGTCGGCAACGGTCTCCTCGATCCGCCGCACCGACACATCGGTGAGATGATCGAGGTCGGCGACATCGACGATCTGCTGCACGGGTTCACCGGCCACCGACGGGTACCGGGTCCGCAGCGATTCGTGCCGATCCACGACATCGAGCACCGCCCGCCGCAGGGCGTCGGTGTCCACATCCGGACCGAGGCGCACCGCACCCGGCATGTTGTAGGTGGCCGCCTCGGGGTCCATCCGATTGATGAACCAGAGTCGGGTCTGTGCGTGCGAGAGCGGCACCGACTCGCCGCGATCGCCACCGGGCACCAGCTCCGGCATGCCCTCGGCGAGGTCTTCGGCGCGAGCAGCCATCTCGGCGATGGTGGGAGCGTCGAAGATGTCGGCGAGCCGCAACGACAGCGCGTGCTCGGAGCGCACCCGAGACGCCAGTCGCGCCACGGTCAGCGAGTCGGCGCCGGCGGTGAAGATGTTGTCGTGCAGTCCGATCCGTTCCGTGCCGGTCAGCTCTTCGATGATCGCGGCAAGCGTCTTCTGCACCGGCGATGTCGGCGCCGCGAACGGTACATCGTCGGCGACGACCGGTGCCGGCAACGCGGCCCGGTCGAGTTTCCCGGACGCGTTGACCGGGAAGTCGTCGAGGACGACCACCGCGCCCGGCACCATGTGCGACGGCAGGAGGCGGCGGCACTGGGCCAGCACGTCCCGCTCGGCGAGCGCGGCGGACGTTGATCGCACATAGGCGACCAAGGTCGTCGGGGTCTGGTCGCCGTCTGTGGTGACGGCGACTGCGGCGTCGACGTCGGGCAGTCCGCACAGGACGGACTCGATCTCGCCGAGCTCGATCCGCTGGCCGCGGATCTTGATCTGGAAATCGGTGCGGCCCAGGTACTCAAGTTCGTACTGGTCGTTCCAGCGCACGAGATCGCCGGTGCGGTAGAGGCGTTGACCGGCGGCGCTGAACGGGTCGGCGACGAACCGGCCGGCGGTCAGATCTGCGCGTCCGATGTATCCGTGGGCCAATTGGCTTCCGGCGATGTAGAGTTCGCCGGCGACACCGACCGGTACCGGACGCAGCCGCGAGTCGAGGACATGCACCCGGGTGTTGGCGACCGGCCGTCCGATCGGTACCGGCCCTGCTCGGTGGTCGACGCGGTGTTCGGTGACGTCCACCGCGGTCTCGGTCGGCCCGTACAGGTTGATGAGGTCGACGCGACTCGACGCGGCAACCTTCTCGGCCAGAGTGCGACTGAGCGCCTCGCCCGAGGCGAACACCCGCCGCACGGTCGGGGCGAAAGCGGCACGCGCGTGCCCCGCCGGGCCGTCGGTCCGGTGCTGACCACCCGAGTTGATGTCGACGTACGCGTCGAGCATCGACGGCACGAAGTGCAGCGTGGTGACCCCACTCGATGCGATGAGATCCGCGAGGTACTCGGGGTCGCGGTGCCCATCGGGGCGTGCGATGACCATCCGCGCGCCGCGGGCCAACGGCCAGAACAGTTCCCACACCGAGACGTCGAAGGTGATCGGCGTCTTGTAGAGCACGGCGTCGGCGGCGTCGATCGGGTAGTTCTCCTGCATCCAGGTCAGTCGGTTGATCGCCGCGCGGTGACCGACCTCGACGCCCTTCGGCGCCCCGGTGGAACCGGACGTGAAGATGACATAGGCCGAGGCGTCACCGCCGGATCGCCTGGCCGCGATCGGTGTCGGGGTCTGCGCTGCGGTGTCGTCGAAGCCGGTGGCCTGCAGGTAGTCGGTGTCGACGACAACCTGTGCGCCGACGATATGGGCGATCAGAGCCCGTCGGCTCGGCGGCTGTTGCGGGTCGACCGGGACGTAGCTGCCGCCTGCGGTGAGCACGGCGTAGACCGCGGCCACCTGTGCGACGCCGCGATCGAGCGCGACCACCACATGGTCACCGCTGCGGACGCCATCGTCGAGGAGACGTCGGGCCAGGGCGAGACGGAGACCATCGAATCGGGCGTATGACCATGTCCGGTCCCCGAACTCGATGGCGGTCGCCTCCGGCGAGCGCCGGACCTGCTGCTCGAACGCGTCGAGAAGCCGGGCGCCCTCGTCGGGAGTGTCGAGGTCGGGACCGGCGCCGGCCGCCAGCAGTTGGTGCTGCTCGTCCTCGACAAGCAGTGCGACATCACCGATGACGAGGTCGGCAGCAGTGGGCAGCTGTTCCAGGAAGGTCACGAATCGACGCAGGTGTCGTTCGAGCTCATCCTGCCGATACAGCGAGGGGTTGCCGTGCAGATCGACGGTGAGCTGTTCGTCGGGACCGGCCTGGTACAGGTTGACCCGAAGGTCCTCCAGAATCCCGGAGGTCAGGATCTGATAGTCGACTTCTGCGCCGACGAGCTCGATGGGCTTGTCGAAGAACATCATGTTGATGATCGGCCCGAAGGACGCGGTGTTGGAGCTGCCCATCCCGGCGTCGACACGCACGTCCTCGAACCGATAGCGCTGATGACGCAGCGCGCCGGTCATCTCCGCCTGGATCTGCGCGACGAGTTCGTGCAGGGTCCGCCCGGTGACGCCGCGGGCCACGACGGGCAGCATGTTCGACAGCATGCCGCCGGCTCGCTTGATGCGGGCGGTGGCACGCCCGGTGACCGGCAGGCTCAGCACCACGTCGTCGGTGCCGGTCATGCGCGCGAGGTAGGCGGCGAATCCTGCGGTGAGCACGACCGCCGGGGAACTGCCCGCGGCCGCGGCGAACTCCTCGAGAGTCTTCTGCACGGCCGGGTCGAGCTCGGTGCCGGCGATCACATTCGCCGGCCGCAGCGGCGCGATCCCGGCGGTCGTGGCGAGGCTGACCCGCTCCGGAAGATCGGCCGCATGCGCCGTCCAGTGCGCGCGATCGGATGCACGTCGCGAACTGTCGGCGTAGGCGAGGTCGTCGGCGACGAGGTCGGCCAGATCGGCTCGGGGCTTGGTTGCGGGCACGGTGCCGGTGGACGCCGCGTTGTAGCGGTCGAGCACCTCGTGCATGGCCGTCAGCGCGGCGTAGCCGTCGATCGCGATGTGATGGGCGCGCAGGTACCAGAACGCACGGTCGTCGGCCACCCGCAGCAAGCTCGTGACCACGAGTTGATCGGTGCGCAGGTCGACGGTGCGCTGATAGTCGTCATCCATCCACCGACGGGCCGCCGAGAGCGGCTCCGACTCGGAGCGGAGGTCAACGATGTCCAGCCGGAAGTCGACGGCCGGATCCACCACCTGTTTCGGGATGCCGTCGACCTCGACGATGCGGGTGAACGGGGACTGCAGGTCCCAGCCCACCTCGCGCACGACATCTCCCAACAGGGCGATGTCCAGCGGCCGGTCGGCGTCGCGGATGTCGAGGTAGTTGGCGACGATGACCGAGTAGTCCGACGACAGGTTCTCGGCGAACCACATGCCCCGCTGCGCGGCGGTGAGCTCCAGTGGCCGGATACCCGAGACCTCCGCCACGCGTTCGTCCGCGTGTTCGGTCGGGTCCATTCCACTCGCTCTCGTCGGGCGACGTGGAGATGTTCGTCGAGCGTTTCCGCACCCGCTCTGGGGTACGGCACGTCGCGACAACTCCATGTCTCGTGCGTGCAATTCCCGTCTCACCGATCAGCACTGCTGACGGCGCTCCGGCCCCCCGACCCAAAGAACGTGCTCTGTCCAGCATATTAGTGCGCGAAACTAACCGTTCTGGACCTCCGTATGTCGTCGGAGGAGACCGATTCGTTACAACGCTCGCTGAAGCGTTCGACGTCGAACCGTAACGAACACCGACCGCCAGACGGTAATCGGAGTGTCGGCCTTTTCGTCGACTTGCCCGTACCTTAGGGACTCAACCTGTGGGAATGCTGTCTTGTTCACGGCAGGTTGCCGTGTGTCGAGGATCGGTTGAGGTACCGCGCAACTGCCCTGCGTAAGTTGAATCGGTAGGCCTTCGCGGCCGATACCGTCGATCCGGAGAAGGGAGGCCCGAAATGTACGAGTCATCGCTCGGACATGTCAACGGTGACCCCGGACCGGCCGACGACCACCCGGCCGGGTTGAAGCCGGCCGAGACGAGGGACGGAGCGCGGCGCGCTTTCGACCCCCTCACCGATCCGATCGACCCGGCGGATCTGCTGCCCCTGGATCAGCCGGGCGACCCCTCGCTGTGGGAGCGGGATCGCCACCGGGGCGGACCGCCCCCGGGTGCGTCCCCGGTCCCCGATGACCTCCCGACTGCGACGCCGCCGCGTCCGGCTCCCCCACTGACCCCGGACCGGTTCGCGGGCACCGACCGCCTGACACGGCCGGGCCCGTCCGAGGTACCGCAGCATGTCCCGCCGCCGGATCCGATGCCGTTCACCGGACCGCAGCCGGTGTCGTGGCCCATGGCGACGAATGTGGCCGCGACACACGTCACAGCAGCGCCGGCGACACCTCAGCCTGCGCCACCGACACCTGCGCCACCGAAGCCCCCGCCTGTGGCGGCCCCGTTGGTCGCTCCCGCGCCCGACACGTCGGCCCCTGGATTCGGCCACGAGTCGCCGGCCGGCCCCGAGCCCGCCGTGGTCGCGTTCGGTCTGCAGAAGCGGTTCGGGGACAACGTCGCGGTTGCCGACGTCACGTTCTCGGTACCGCGGGGCACGATCCTCGGCCTCCTGGGTCCCAACGGCGCGGGCAAGACCACCACGGTCAACATGCTGTGCACACTGCTGCGGCCCGATGCGGGAACCGGCCTGGTGGCCGGCCACGACATCACCGATCGACCCGCGGACGTCCGCCGATCGATCATGCTGACCGGGCAGTTCGCCGCTCTCGACGAATCGCTCACCGGCCGCGAGAACCTGATCCTGTTCGGGCGGCTCCTCGGTCTGGGGAAGTCGGCCGCGGCCGCCCGCGCCGACGAACTCCTCACCTCGTTCGGACTGACCGACGCGGCCCGTCGACGCGTCGGCGAGTACTCGGGCGGCATGCGTCGGCGCATCGACATCGCCTGCGGTCTGGTGACGCGACCCGAGGTGGTCTTCCTCGACGAACCGACCACCGGTCTCGACCCGCGTAGCCGTCAGGAGGTGTGGCAGTTGGTTCGAGGGCTCCGCGACGAGGGCGTCACGACCGTGCTGACCACCCAATATCTCGAAGAGGCGGACGCGCTCGCCGATCAGATCGTGGTGATCGATCACGGCCGGGTCATCGCCGCCGGTACCGCCGATGACCTCAAGTCCCAGATCGGCACCTCGGTGTACCAAGTGACTCCCGCCGACCCCGCCGACGTCCCTCTGGTCCGCGAGACCCTGTCCGACCTGATCGGCGAGCCCACGAGGTCCGTTCGCGACGGCCACGAATCCGACAGCCACGCCCCCGCCGGCCACGACCCTGATGGCCACGACCCCGACAACAACTCCGACCCGGGTCCTGCCCTCTCGGTGTCCGTGCCCGCCCCGGACGGAGCCGACACCCTCGTGGAGATCGTGGGGCGGACGAGCGCCGCGGGCATCCGCCTGGCCGACGTCGCTTTGCGGCGACCGAGCCTCGACGAGGTGTTTCTCGCGCTCACCGAACCCTCCCCGAAGGTGACCCCATGATCAGCCACACAGACACATCCACCGAGAGGTCTGGCGCCGTCGGCCCACCCGCCGCGGTCGGTGTGGCCGAGCCACAGATCAGCGCAGTGCAGCAATGGTGGGCCCTGGCCGTGCGAGGCGTGTCCGGGCTCATCCGGAACGGCGAGGTGATCTTCGCGATCATCGCCCCCGCGTTCCTGGCCGTGTGCTTCTACATACCGCTCCGGTCGCTGATGGACGCTTCCCCGGGCATGGACTACGCCCAGTACCTGATGCCGATCATCGCGTTGCAGTCGGTCGGATTCGTCGCATCGGCCTCGGCGATGCGCTCATCGGTGGATCGGGAACGCGGCATCAATGTTCGATTTCGCGTCTTACCGATGAAAGCGTTCGTACCGGTGGCGGCCCGCGGATCGGCGAACGCGGTCCTGCTGACGATCTCGCTGGTCTTCGCCACGATCGCGAGCCTGCTGATCGGGTGGCGACCGCACGGCGGTGTCACCGGCACCATCGGCCTGTACGCCGTCGCCTTCGGGGTCGGCATGCTGATCGCGGTCATCGCCGACGCGCTCGGACTGATCGCCCGCAGCCCACAGTCGACCAGCCAGTTGATCGGCCTCCCGGTGCTCATCTTCGGCATGCTGTCCACCGGGTTCGTCCCGGCAACCGAGTTCCCCGACTGGATCGCACCATTTGTGCGCAACCAGCCGGTCTCCCAGTTCTCCGACTCGATGCGGGCGTTCAACGACGGCAGCGCGACATGGTCGGTGGTAACGCCGACCGTGTTCTGGTGCGTCGCCATGGCCGCCCTCGCGACCGTTCTGCTGTTCTGGGCCGAACGGAGACAGCGGGCATGACGATCACATCGCGGGACACCGAGTCTCCGCCGGCCGGCGCCGAGGGCGCACCGGTCGCCGGGCGCGCTGTCGCGACCGGCCCCAACGGCACGATCAGCCCAGGGCCCGCGGTCTCTGGGGCCGTCACCTCCGGGCCCACCCCCTCTGGACCGGCCGGCACCGGCCCCATCACCTCCGGACCGGCCGTCTCCGGTCCGCCGGAGCAGACCATGACCGCATGGGTCACCCAGACCCTGATCCTGTCCGGTCGGCAACTCTCGGTCTGGGCACGCGACTACTCCACTCTCGGCCAGAGCCTGCTCTTCCCGGCGCTCACGATGGTCATGTTCAAGGTCGTGCTCGGCGGCGTGGTGAGCGACGCAACCGGACAGAACAGCGCGTTCGGTACGGTCCCGTTGGTCATCCTGGTCGGAGCGATGTTCGGCTCGATGGCGGCGTCGGTACGACTCAACCAAGAGCGCTCGACCGGACTGCTGGGACGCCTGTACGTGCTGCCGATCAACCGGGCGGCAGATCTGAGCGCACGGATCGTGGCCGAACTCGTCCGCATCTTCGTGTCGACAGTGATCTTGCTGGTGACCGGCCTGTTCATCGGATTCCGGTTGACGCAGGGTGCGTGGGCGGCGATCGGCATCGTCGGCGTCGCACTGCTCTACGGGATGGCGTTCTCGATGATGGTCCTCGCGTTGGCGGTCAACGCGCGACCAACCGCGCCGATCGTGCCGATGATCTCGCTCATCGCGAGCGTCATGATGTTCTTCAACTCCGGTTTCAGCCCGCTCGAGGCATTCCCGACCTGGCTGCAACCGATCGTCGCGAATCAGCCGATGACCCCGGCCATCGAGGTGATGCGTTCCCTGGCCATGGGTGGTCCGATCACGGAGAACCTCATCAAGGTTCTGGTGTGGGCGGTACTCCTGCTCGGTGCGTTCACCTACCCGGCGCTGCGTGGCTACCGCAAGGCCGCGACCGAACGCTGAAACCGGCCCGGACGCCGTAGGCTCACAGCATGCTCACCGACAAGACCGGAGCCGCAGTCTCGGTCCTGCACCAGCCGTCGGAGCGGCGCTACGCGATCGAGGTCGAGACGACCGCGCCGCCATCCCCGGTGACCGCAGGATTCACCGCCTACCGCGACCGCGACATCGACGGTTCCCCTGCCCGCGTCTTCTTCCACACCGAGGTCGCCGACGACTTCGCCGGACGCGGCCTCGCCACGATCCTGATCCGCGAGGCCCTCGATGCGACCCGCGCCGAGGGCCGCACCATCGTCGGTGTCTGTCCGTTGGTCGCGGCCTACCTACGCAAGAACCCCGAATACTCCGACGTCAGCCACGCGGTGACACCCGACATACTGAGCTGGCTGAACGCGGAGCTGGGCTGACGCGCGTCCGGTACGCCGCGGAACTCATCCGAGCGTTCCGGTATGGACGGACACGCGACCGTCGACGCCGTACTCGATGCGGCGCACGCTCGGCTCGGCGTTCACGACGATCGACGCGACAACCGTCCGACCGGGCGGCAGCACGCGTGCCGTCACCTGACCACCGTCGACGGAACGCAGCGCATCGATCAGGACGCCATGCAATCGCGGGAGCGTCCCGTCGTCGGCAGACGCACTCAATACTCCGTCATCGAGCAACAGCACCGAGACGCCGCGTCGGCGCGCGCGCCAGACGGCCTCACGCACCTGCTCCGACTCCCAGGCCCGGGCCCGGATCCCATCTCTGAGCTGGGCCTCGGTCAGGCGCGCGTCCGCGACCTCGGCAGCGGTGAACTCGTGGCCGGCGACGATCTTCTGCAGGATCGGGCGGGCGCGACGATCCAGCCTGCGGAGTTGGCGATTGCGCTCGGCGGCACCGGCCGCAGTCGCCGCCTCCGCCGCCGCCTGACCGATCGCGCTCTCCCGCAGCATCCGTATCCGGATCACCATCGGCCGCGCCATGATCACGAACAGCGTCGCCACGACCATGACCGGGTAACAGAAGAATGTGATCTCCGCGCCGGCCGCGAATCCGAAACCGACCCGGTGACCCCACACACCCGCCACCAGCGTGCAGCCGACGGTCCCCGTCCAGGCCACGACCGGTCGACCATGCAGCGCCACCATCGTCAGCACGATCGTCACCGCCGAGACCGGTGGCGAGGTCTGCAGCGTGAGATAGGTCGCCGGCGGAAGACTCCACAACGCGATCGCCAGCCCGCAGAGCGCCAATCCGACCACCACGATCGCCACCGCGACCCGACTCTGCGCACCACGCGCGCGTACCACGAGACCGGTGGCAACCACGAAGATCGCGAGCGCACCGGCCAGGCCCACCCAGTCCGACACGGCCGTGATGTCGTGCCCGGCGCCGACCGAGACGACGACGTACACGACCGTGAAGATCGACAGGGCGACGGCCACCGTCGGGGAGCCCAGCCCGAACAGGTCGAGCGTGGCGTCGTCGAGGTCCCCGTCGTCCGCCACGACCGGGTGGTGGGTCATGATCGAGCCCACCTCACCGCGACCGTCGTTCCGACGCCGACCGCACTGTGTACCTCCGCGGTCCCTCCCGGAAGTGCCCCCATCCGTGCGTGGATCCCGGTCGTGATCCCGTACCGCTCCGCTCCGACCTTCCCCGGGTCGAACCCCACCCCGTCGTCGGTGATGGTGATGCGGACGGCATCATCGCCGAAGGCGCCGGAGATGGTGCAGCGGGCGCCGGCACCGGCATGCCTGCGCCAGTTACGCAGCGCTTCGCCGGTGGTGCCGATGACCGCGGCGACCGCCTCGGCCGGATAGAACACCTCACGGTCGGGCACGGTCAGCTCCACCCGGACGCCCTCGCTCACGGCCGCCGCCGACGCCCGAATCCGCTCGGTGAACTGGGCGACGTCCACTGCGGCGTGCTCGTGGTCGTCACCTCGATCGAGTTCATCGAGTGCCGAGGCGGCCTCCGCCACCAGACGTGGATCAGGACGCGCCTCATCGACCGCCAACAGGGACGCGATCACCTTGTCGTGGATCAACGCCGCGAATCTCGCCCGCTCGGCCTCCTGCGCCATGTCCGCGGCGCTCGATGCGGCGGCCGCGAGCGTCGCGGTTCGGCGCGCATCGAGCGACCGGACGTTGCGCGTCGTGGCATATGCGACGGCGATGAACACACCCGAGAGAGCCATCGTCAACGGGGCGCTCAGCATCTCGAGAGGTCGGACCTCACCGTAGAGCCCGACTTCGTTGGCCGCGTGAACCAGTACCGTGGCCACCACGAGGTTCGCCAACGCCCATCGGGTTCGGGACACGAGCACCAATGCGATGCTCGGCACGGCCGGGAACTGGACCAGCCACACGGTGTAGCGCTCCGCCTCGTCGGGCACGCCCCGCCAGGCGGTGAACCAGAGCGCCGTCGCCGACAGGAAACCCAGCGCGCACGCATACCCCAGGGGCACCAGCCCGCGCGGAACCGTACGGAAGGTCGCGGCGACGAGCAGGGCCGCCGGTCCGACGACGAGGATCACACTGACCGGCGTCCACCACACGGCGGTCAGCCCGGCGTTTCGCATCGCCACCGGAAGCATCACCACCGTGAACGCGAGGAGCCCCAACCCGACGAAGCGGGACCCGGCACGTTCGAGTCGTCCGAGATCGGAGTCGTCGCGACCGGGTCCCCCGGCATCGGTTCGGGCCGGGGCGGCACGCGACCATCGATTCATGACCTTCATCGCGTGATCAGCACTGTCGTCCACCGAGTCCTCCGGATATCTCACCGTCCTCGGCACAGTCGTACCGTCGCGCCACCCCGGCATCGTCGACGACGATCGTCGCGCGGGTCGTGCGTCCGGGAGGCATCACCCGGGCGGTGATCCGGCCGGACCGTACCCGTTCGAGCTCACCGACCAGCACATCATCGAGCCGCGATTGGATCGCCTCGGCCCCCACCATGCCCCCGTCGTCGAGGAGCACCACCCAGACCCCGCGCCGGCGTGCCTGCCACACCGCGGCGCGAACCCGTGCGGACTGCCACGCGGGGGCCCGAATTCCATCGCGCAGCTCGGCCTCCACGAGTCGGGCGCCGGCCACCTCGTCCGGGTCGAAGTCGTGGACGGCGGCAACCTGTTCGAGCAGGGGCCGCGCTCGCCTGTCGAGAAGGAGGAGTTGACGATTCCGTTCCTCGGCGGCCGCCCTGGTCGCCGCCGCATCTGCGGCGAAACCGATCTCTCGGGCGTGCAATGTCCTGATGCTGTCGGCCATGGGCCGCAACATGACCACGAACAGCGTCGCGAAGACCATCACCGGGTACACCCATGACGTGAAGACCAGACCCGACATGAAGCCGAGACCACGCAGCTCTCCCCACGCAGCTGCACACACGCTCAGCCCCACGGCACCAACCCACGCCACACCGAGTCGACCGCGGATGGCGAGCAGGGCGAGCACGACGATTCCGACGACTGCGGCGGGCAGGCACTGCAACGGTTCGAAGGTCGCAGAGGGCACCGACCACCACGCGCACGAGGTCCCGGCGATCATCATCGCGACACCTGCGATTGCCACCGGACGACCGAGCGGGTCGCCCACCGCTCGGGTCATCACGGCGACGTCGGCGGCGAGCAGGACAAAGGCCGCCGACAGCCCGATCCAACTCCACGCCGATTCAATCCGCAGACCCGATCCTGCGGTGGCGAGGACGTAGACGACCCCCAACGCGATCATCGCTCGCACAACGGTGGGAGAACGTAATCCGAAGAGATCGATCTCTCCGATCGGTACCGCTGCGGTTCCCGGCCGGGAAGTCGGTTCAGACCGCATCGTGGCCCTCCCAACTCAACACGACGGTGGTGCCGTGACCCGGTGTGCTGCCGATATCCGCTCGGCAGCCGCCCAGCGCCGCCATCCGACGTCGGATCGCCACGTCGACGCCCAGCCGGTCCGGGCGCACCTCGGCCGGGTCGAAGCCGGTGCCGTCGTCGACGATGGCCACTGTGGCGCGGTTGGCTCGCAGGTCGGCGGCGACCAGACACGATGCGCCCGGCCCGGCATGTCTGTCGTAGTTGCGGATGGCCTCACACATCGCATCGAGCATCCCGGACACGACATCGGCCGGATAGCGTCCCGCGGTGGACCGGTCGATGGTCACCGACCGTTCGATCCCGTCGTCAACCGAGATGGCCGCCGACCGCACCCGTTTCGCGAACTCGTCGGCGTCCATCGTCGCCGGCTCGGCATCGTCGTCACGACGGTCGAGCTCATCGAGCGCCGACGTCGCGTGCGCGGCGAGCGCCGGCGACGGCCGTCCGACGTCGATGGCCAGTAGGATCGCGATGACCTTGTCATGGATCAGCGCCGCGAAGCGCGAGCGCTCCCCCTCCTGCGCCGCCGACGCCGCCGACGCCGCGGCCCGGTCGATCGTCTGCGACCTCGTCTCGTCGAGGAGCATGGCAGTCCGCACCGTCACCACGGCCACCGCCAGGAACACGCTCGTCAGCGCGATGGTGAGCAGCGAACCCAGGTAGAACTCGAGGCGGATGTAGCCCCTGGCCCCGAGTTGGTTGGCGGTCTGAGCCAGCGGCGTGGAACCACAGATGCAGGTCAACGCGAGTCGCGGGTGCCCGGTCAGCGCGAACAGGAGCCCCGGGACGCCGGGGAACTGGACCAGCCAGACACTCAGCGATGACCCGGGTTCCGCAGTGTTACCGGTCCATGCAAAGAACCACAGCACGGTGGCGACGACAAATCCCAAGCTGCACAGGGTCGCGAGCACGGTGAGGTTCGCGAGTTGCGGACGGTAGGACGCGACGATCACGGCAGTGGCCGGCACCACCACGAGGAGCACGCTGGTCGCGGGCCACCACGGGGCGGTGACGGCCCCCCGCGTCACGATGACCGGGATCAGTCCGATGGTGAAGACGATGAGTCCGCATCCGATGAACCGGGAACCGACTCGTTGGACGCGTGCCAGGTCCGAACGGTCGGAGGGGCCCAGGAGTCGCTTGCGCCAACGGCTGAGCGGCACCGAACCAGGACGGTTCGGTGCGCGATGAATCATCGTCGTCGCAGACACCTGATCATCCGATCCTCGCCTCGCCGTGTTCTCCTCTCGACGATGCCATGTCGCCGGACGTCGCGGGTGGGTCCCCGCCGATGCCGCCCAACCCGGCGTGGTCCGGACGGTGGCAGGTTCACTGCCGCCACCGATATGCGCCACGTGGACGCAGACGTGCCGGGGAATCAGCGTCGGCGGGATGTTCGGCTGCCGCGCGGGGATATCGCCGCGCCACCGGACCGGCACTCGCACCGTGCAGGATCACGCTGGCCAATACGGTGACGCCGATGGCCGCGACCGCGGCCTGCGCGCTCGGAGCGTCGCCGAGCTGTTCGACTCCCAGCAATGCGAACACCACCGATGCCAGGCCGCGCGGGCCGAACCAGCCGATGAGCAGTACGTCGCGGCCCGGGAGTCCGGTGCCGATCAGCGAGAGGGCCACCGGGACCATCCGGAACACCGTGAGGGCGAGCAGCGCGTAGCCGGCCATGAGCAGCAGGTCACCGGCCTCGACGACGTGTCCGGCGAGTGGGATCAGGGTCGCACCGAACAGGAACCAGACGACCAGTGCCAGCAGTTCGCCCACGAGTTCGGGGAGTACCTCCAACGTCGTCGATGCGTCGTGCTCGCTGCTCGGCACGCGCACGGCCGGCGGGGGCCCCGACGTTCCCTCGGCACGGTCGCGCTCGATGATGTGACCGAACGCCATACCAGCGACGAATGCAGCGATGAACCCGTTGCCCTCGACAGCGGTGGCAAGCGCGAAGACACCGGTCGCCGCGGCCAACGCGGCGATCTGCCGGGTCTTCACCGACGACAGCTCGCGGGCCGCGGAGATGTTGATGATCCATGCGGCGAGGCCACCTGCGGCCAGGCCGATGCCGACGCCGAGGAGCAACTCCTTCGCCGCCTCCCCGAGCGTGATGCCCTCGGCCCCGCCGACGCCCAGGGCCGTTGCGGCGATCGCGATCGCCAGGGTCACCACCGGCGTGGCGATGCCGTCGTTGAGGCCGCTCTCCACATTCAGGGTCAGCCGCAGACGTCGCGGAATCCGCTCGTCGTTGATCACCGCGACGCTCAGTGCCGCGTCGGTCGGAGCCAGAGCGGCACCCACGAACAGCGCCAGACCCCAGTCGAACTGGTCGAAGAGCACCTCCGCGCCGACGGTCCCCAGGACGATCGTCATCGGCAGCCCCAACACGAGCAACCGCGCCGGCAGCCGCACGGCGCGACGGAGTCGACCCACGTCGACCCGCGACGCGTCGGTGAACAGCACCAGGCCGAGCGTGACCTCGGCGAGCGTATGGACCACCGACGTGTCGACGTCGACCGTCAACAGGCCCCAGTCCGGGTTGCCGAGCAGGTAGCCGACCGCGACGAACAGCAGCGGACCGGTGACGTCGTGGCGCGTCAACAGCCGGGACAGGACCGCCCACGCCAACAGGAGCAGACAGATGACGGCCACTGTTGCGTCGGTCATCGCACACCCACCGACCCGACCCCGTTCATGCTCGGATTATGCAGCACCGGGGCGGTCCGCGGCGGTCCAGAAACGCCGAACGGCCCGCTCCCCCCTCGGGGAACGGGCCGTTGCGATGTAACTCGCTGGGAGTCGGCTTACTTGGCCTTCTCCAGCACCTCGACCAGACGCCACCGCTTGGTCGCCGACGTCGGGCGGGTCTCCATGAGCCGCACGCGGTCGCCGATACCGGCGGTCTCGTTCTCGTCGTGTGCCTTGACCTTGCTCGTGGTCCGGATGATCTTGCCGTAGAGCTTGTGGCTCTTACGATCTTCCAGCTCGACCACGATGGTCTTCTGCATCTTGTCGCTGACCACGTAGCCGATCCGCTCCTTGCGGTCGTTACGCGTCGTCGTTTCGGTCACTTTCTGGTCCTCACTCATGCGTCTTCACCTTCCGGTCCCGACGCAAGACCCAGCTCGCGCTCCCGCATCACGGTGTAGATACGTGCGATCTCGCGACGCACGGTCCGCAGACGACGGTTGTTGTCGAGCTGGCCGGTGGCCATCTGGAAACGAAGGTTGAACAGCTCTTCCTTCGACTCTTTCAGGCGATCGACCAGATCGGTGTCATTGAGCTCACGCAGCTCGGTCGCAGCAACTCCGAGTGCCATCAGAACTGCTCCTCTCTGGTCACGATCCTGGTCTTGATCGGGAGCTTGTGCTGCGCGCGGCGCAGGGCCTCGCGAGCGATCTCCTCGTTGGGGTAGGTCATCTCGAACAGCACACGACCCGGCTTGACCGGGGCGACCCACCATTCCGGCGAACCCTTACCGGAACCCATGCGGGTCTCGGCAGGCTTCTTGGTCAGCGGACGGTCTGGGAAGATGTTGATCCACACCTTGCCGCCACGCTTGATGTGCCGGTTGATGGCGATACGAGCGGACTCGATCTGACGGTTGGTGATGTACGCGCCTTCCAGAGCCTGGATGCCGTAGTCACCGAAGGTCACCTTGGTGCCGCCCTTGGCCTGGCCCTTCAGGCTGGGGTGATGCTGCTTGCGGTGCTTGACCCGGCGGGGGATCAGCATGATCAGCCCTCCTGCTTCTCAGTGGCCGCACCTGCACCCGCGGTCGCTTCTGCCGGAGCCTCCGCCGCGCGTCCCGCGTCGGTGCTCGTGGCAGTGGTGCCGGAAGCACCGCTGCGACGGGGCCGGCTGGGCCGGCGGGGACGACGGTCCTCGGTGGCCGGCGCGGCTGCACTCAGCTCACGCTTGCCGCCGACGATGTCGCCCTTGTAGATCCAGACCTTCACGCCGATACGGCCGAAGGTGGTCTTGGCTTCGTAGAGTCCGTAGTCGATGTCGGCGCGCAGCGTGTGCAGCGGCACGCGTCCCTCGCGGTAGAACTCACTGCGGCTCATCTCTGCGCCGCCCAGACGACCCGAGCACTGGACCCGGATGCCCTTCACGTTCGGCTGACGCATCGCCGACTGGATCGCCTTGCGCATCGCGCGACGGAACGCCACACGGTTGCTCAGCTGCTCGGCGACGCCCTGGGCCACCAGCTGGGCCTCGGACTCTGCGTTCTTCACCTCGAGGATGTTCAGCTGCACCTGCTTGCCGGTCAGCTTCTCCAGGTCGCCACGGATCCGGTCGGCCTCGGCGCCACGGCGACCGATGACGATGCCCGGACGGGCGGTGTGGATGTCGACGCGGACCCGGTCACGGGTGCGCTCGATCTCCACCTTGGCGATGCCGGCGCGCTCGAGTCCGGTGGACAGGAGCTTGCGGATGGCGACATCCTCTTTCACGTACTCCGCGTACTGCTTGTCGGCATACCACCGCGAACTCCAGTCGGTGGTGATGCCCAGACGGAAGCCGTGCGGGTTGATTTTCTGGCCCACTACTAGGCTCCCTTCTGCTTCGGCTGACGCGAGCGACCGCGGCCGGCCGACGCCTTCTCCGGAAGGCTCTCGACGACGACGGTGATGTGGCTGGTGCGCTTGCGGATGCGGAACGCACGACCCTGCGCACGCGGCTGGAACCGCTTGAGCGTGGGGCCCTCGTCGGCGAATGCGGTGGCGACGACCAGGGTCCGGCGATCCAGATCCAGGTTGTTCTCCGCGTTCGCGACGGCGCTGGCGAGGACCTTGTACACCGGCTCGGATGCCGACTGCGGTGCGAACCGCAGGATGTCGAGGGCCTCGTCGACGTTCTTGCCGCGGATCAGGTCGATCACGCGACGCGCCTTCATCGGCGTCACGCGCACGAACTTCGCGGTTGCCTTGGCTGTCGGATTATCGGTCTGCGTAGTCATTACCGGCGCTTCGCTTTCCGGTCATCCTTGATGTGACCCTTGAAGGTGCGGGTGGGGGCGAACTCGCCCAGCTTGTGCCCGACCATGTTGTCCGAGACGAACACCGGGACGTGCTTGCGACCGTCGTGGACGGCGAAGGTGTGACCGATGAAGTCGGGGATGATGGTCGAACGGCGCGACCAGGTCTTGATGACCTGCTTGGTGCCCTTCTCGTTCTGCGTGTCCACCTTGGCAAGCAGGTGGTCGTCGACGAACGGGCCCTTCTTGAGGCTGCGTGGCATTCTCTAACTCCCTCCTGTGCTTATCGCTTGTTCTTGCCGGTACGACGACGCCGGACGATCAGCTGATCGCTGGCCTTGTTCTTACGGGTCCGGCCTTCCGGCTGGCCCCACGGGCTGACCGGGTGACGACCACCCGAGGTCTTGCCCTCGCCGCCACCGTGCGGGTGGTCGACCGGGTTCATCACGACACCACGCACGGTCGGGCGCTTGCCCTTCCAGCGCATGCGGCCGGCCTTGCCCCAGTTGATGTTGCTCTGCTCGGCGTTGCCGACCTCGCCGACGGTGGCGCGGCAGCGCACGTCGACGCGACGGATTTCACCCGACGGCATACGCAGGGTGGCGTAGGTGCCTTCCTTGCCCAGCAACTGGATGGATGCGCCCGCACTGCGGGCCATCTTCGCGCCGCCACCCGGGCGCAGCTCGACGGCGTGCACCTGGGTACCGGTCGGGATGTTGCGCAGCGGCAGGTTGTTACCCGGCTTGATGTCGGCGGTCGCGCCGCTCTCCACCACGTCGCCCTGGTTCAGACCCTTGGGCGCGATGATGTAGCGCTTCTCGCCGTCGACGTAGTGCAGCAACGCGATCCGCGCAGTGCGGTTCGGGTCGTACTCGATGTGTGCGACCTTGGCGTTGACGCCGTCCTTGTCGTTGCGACGGAAGTCGATGAGGCGGTAGGCGCGCTTGTGGCCGCCACCCTTGTGCCGGGTGGTGATGCGGCCGTGCGCGTTACGGCCACCACGACCGTGCAGCGGGCGAACCAGCGACTTCTCCGGATGATCGCGGGTGACCTCGGCGAAGTCTGCGCCACTGGCACCACGACGACCCGGGGTCGTCGGCTTGTACTTACGAATAGCCATGTCTCTAGTCCCTCAGTTCTCGAGTCCCGGTCAGCCGACCGGTCCTCCGAAGATCTCGATGGGCTTGCTGTCGGCGGACAGCGTCACGATCGCGCGCTTGGTGTTCTTGCGCTTGCCGTAGCCGAAGCGGGTGCGCTTGCGCTTGCCCTGCCGGTTGGCGGTGTTGACGCTGGTGACGCTGACGTCGAAGATCTTCTCGACCGCGATCTTGATCTCGGTCTTGTTCGAGTCCGGATGCACCAGGAAGGTGTAGACGTTGTCCTCGATCAGTCCGTAGGACTTCTCGGAGATCACCGGTGCCAGGATGATGTCACGCGGGTCAGCCTGCGTAGGCATATCAGGCCTCCTTCTTGTTCTGCTCGATGAACGCGTTGAGCGTCTCGACGCTGAACACCACCTCGTCCGAATCCAGGACGTCGTAGGTGTTGAGCTGATCCGGCGCGATCGGCAGAACGTTCTGCAGGTTCGCGACGCTCTTCCATGCGGTGTCGTCCTCACGGCCGAGCACCACCAGGAACTTGCGACGGTCGCTCAGCGCCTCGAGGAACACCCGTGCCGACTTGGTCGACGGGGTCTGCCCGGCCACCAGCTCGGTGATCACGTGGATGCGCTCGTTGCGTGCGCGGTCCGACAGCGCACCGCGCAGGGCGGCGGCCTTCATCTTCTTCGGGGTGCGCTGGCTGTAGTCACGCGGCTGCGGGCCGTGGACGGTGCCACCGCCGGCGAACTGCGGTGCGCGGGTCGAACCCTGGCGGGCCCGACCGGTGCCCTTCTGGCGGTACGGCTTGGCGCCGCCACCGCTGACCTCACCGCGGGTCTTGGTCGCGTGGGTGCCCTGGCGGGCGGCGGCCTGCTGGGCCACGACCACCTGGTGCATCAGCGCGATGTTGGCCGGCGCGTCGAACAGGTCGGCGGGCAGGTCAACGGTGCCGTTGGTCGAGCCGTCAGCGGCCTTGACGTCCAGCGTCAGCTTCGTCGTTGTCTCGGTGCTCACTTGGTCGCACCACCCTTCACTGCATCACGGATCACCACGATGCCGCCCTTGCGGCCGGGGATCGCGCCCTTGATCAACAGCAGACCGGCTTCGGCGTCAACCTTGTGCACGGTCAGGTTCTGCGTGGTCACGGTGTCGTTACCCATCCGGCCCGCCATGCGCATGCCCTTGAACACACGACCCGGGGTGGCGCAGCCACCGATCGAGCCGGGTGCACGGTGCACGCGGTGCGCGCCGTGGCTGGCGCCCAGACCGGAGAAGCCGTGGCGCTTCATGACGCCGGCGAAGCCGCGGCCCTTGGAGGTGCCGGTGACATCGACCTTGGTGCCGTCCGCGAAGATCTCCGCGGTCAGCTCCTGGCCGATCTCGAGCTCCGAGACGTCCGCGATGCGGATCTCGGCGAGGTGGCGACGCGGTGTCACGCCGGCCTTGGCGTACTGCCCGGCGACCGGCTTGGTGACCTTGCGCGGGTCGATGGCGCCGTAGGCGAGCTGCACGGCGGTGTAGCCGTCACGGTCCGCGGTACGGAGCTGGGTGATCACGTTCGGTCCGGCCTGGATGACAGTCACCGGAACGACACGGTTGTTTTCGTCGAAGACCTGGGTCATGCCGAGCTTGGTGCCCAGAATTCCCTTGGTCGCACTCTGGTTACTCATGATTTCTTCTCGCCCCCCGCCTACTGGATGTTGACGTCGACGCTGGCCGGCAGATCGATGCGCATCAGCGCGTCGACCGTCTTCGGCGTCGGGTCGAGGATGTCGATGAGTCGTTTGTGGGTGCGCATCTCGAAATGTTCGCGGCTGTCCTTGTACTTATGCGGCGAACGGATGACGCAATAGACGTTCTTCTCGGTGGGCAACGGCACCGGGCCGACCACGCGTGCCCCGGTACGGGTCACGGTTTCCACGATCTTGCGCGCCGAAGCGTCGATCGCCTCGTGGTCATAGGCCTTGAGCCTGATGCGGATCTTCTGTCCCGCCACGCTGTGTCCTCTTCCGTCAGTTGTTCTCGACAGACAAACACCGCGTGACCTTCTCGCCCCGCGAACGGGGACCGACACAGATCGTCGGCGGACACATGACCACCCGCGTGAGATTCGGGGATCGACGCTGTTCATCTATCGTTGTACGTAGGTTCGCTCTGGGAGCGAACCGGTTGTGCTCCGGCACCCGCGGTCGGGCGTGTCGTGACCATGAACCTGATTCGGCGCATGCGTTTCACGCCCTGGCCCGGAATCCGGGGCCTGGGAGTCATTCACCTGAACGAGGCCGCAGACAACCCTGCGTCCGCCGCTCAAGGCAACCCGACAAGTATGCACCAGGTCGGGGTGCATATTCAAATCCGGGCCGCAAGCGCTCACCAGGTCGTGCGTTGCGGTCGATCGAACCCGGCGAGCCGAACCATGGCACGGCCGTCCACACCACCCGGCGAGCCGAAGACCCCAGGTCTTGCAACCGGCGAGCCGAAGACCCCAGGCCTTGTAACCCGTCAAGCCGAAGACCCCAGGCCTTGTAACCCGGCAAGCCGAAGACCCCAGGTCCTGGCACGGAGGTGACAGAACCCGGCAAGCCGAAACCATGGCACCGCAGTCGACACCACCCGGCGAGCCGAAGACCCTAGGCCTTGGAACCCGGCGAGCCGAAGACCCCAGGTCTTGGCACGGAGGTCGACAGAACCCGGAATTTCGCCGAGAGAACCGCCCCAGCCACGAACCCGACGCACCCCGATCCAGGTTCTCTCGGCGAAATTCCGGGTTCTGTCGACGCGATTAGGGGTTCTGTCGACGCGAATAGGGGTTCTGTCGACGCGAATAGGGGTTCCGTCGACGCGAATCCGAGTTCTCTCGACGAAATTCCGGGTTCTGTCGACGCAAAGTCGCCCTCTCCCGACGCGAAGTCACGAGACAACTTACCCACAAGTAAGATCGCCCCATGGCCCTCTCCCCCACCTACGCACTCCGTCGCCGACTGCCGGACAACCTCGTCGGCGATGTCCTCTTCTCTCTGGGCATGGTCGCGCGGGTGCCCTACTTCGGTACGGTGCTACCCCTCGTCAGCGAGATGCGACCGGGCTACTGCCGGGTCAGCGGCCCGAACTGGTTCGGCGTCCACAACCACCTCGGTACGTTCCACGCGATCGCCGCCTGCAATCTGGCCGAGGCCGCGATGGGGATGTTGATGGAGGCCACCACCCCGGCGAGCCACCGGTGGATTCCCAAGGCGATGAACACCCAGTACCTCGCGAAGGCAACCACGCGCCTGACCGCCGAGGCCCGGCTCGTCGACCCGGTGGACTTCGATGCGATCACCGACGGCGCCGACGTCACCGTCAGCGTCCGAGTCCTCGACAAGCGTGACACCGAGGTCGTTCACTGCGATATCACCACCTGGGTGACACGTCAGGCTTGACGCGACAGAACTGTCCTGTCCCTGCCGGCCCGACCCGCCGGGCCGGCGCCTCACCGGAAGCAGGCCCGCCAGCCGCCGCTACGCAGAACGCCGACGTCGCAATACCGTGCGCTCGGGTAATAGGCACCCATCGTGGCCGCCGGATTCGTGCCGCGCGCCTGCGACGCCATGACACTGCGCGAATAGAACCCGCCCGCGGGCAGCATCTGGCGATAGATGAGGACCTTCTGCGGCACCGCAGTGGTTCCCCAGGGAATCCAGGTCACCGAGGGGTCGCCGGTCGGCCGATCGGCGGGTGCGGCCACGACATAGGTGTAGTAGCCGTCCCGGTCCACGCGCGTCCGGTAGTCGGCAGCACACGAGACCACCGGATACGGGGGCACGCGGTCGTTCTGGCACATCGACCAGTAGCGCAACTGTGTGGCGGCGGTCGGTGACACACCCGCGCGCGTGTTGGGGAAGGTGGGAGCACGCCCACGGATGACCACCACCCGACCCGGCCGGTAAGAGACGACGGCGCCGAGGTAGCGGCCCTCACCGTTGGCCAGCAGGCCGTCGGTGCTCCGCGGGTTGACGAAGGTCGCCTCCGGCAGGTTCGGCGCGAACGCCGCGTTCGCGGCCCCCACGAGCGGGACGCTCAGGCCGGCCGTGATCAGTCCCCCGAGTGCGCCGTTGCTGGCATAGGAACTCGCGCACGGCGCCATCACCGTCGACCCGCCGCCCACGTGCATCGTCACCGTCGGCAGCTGTACACCACCGTTGGGTGACGCCGCGTTGTGTGGGACGTAGATCCGCTCGATGAGCAGCCCCGCCGACGGGCCGGAGAACTCATTGCGCGACGCAGTGGCGGGTCGGGTCACCACGGCCGCCCGCCAGCGCCGGCCCGGTCCCGACCCCTGACCCGAATATGGGTTCGTGCTCCCCGGATTCGGCCGAATACGGCTGTCCCGCAACCAGTCCACGGCGGTCAACCCGGTGCCATAGGTGTTGAACGAGAAATACCGCGCATCCGGGTAGGTGCCGTTCAGCTCGATCCAGTCACCCGCTCCCAGCAGATAGGGCGTGACCCAATAGGTCGCGTTCGTCTCCGGGAAGCCCAGATTGAGATCGCCGAGATGGGTCCGCATCTGCCAGGCACACCCGGGAGCCGGCGCGTGGCCCTGCGGGGCGGCCGACGCCGGCGTGGTCAGCAGGCCCGTCACCACGGTGGCGACAACGAGAGCGATGGCGACGCGGAAAGCGCGTTTGATCATAGGTACCCGACCTCCTCCGACCTGCCGAATATATGACCCCGGGATCGATCTGGCCTCCGCTCGGCCACAAGTGGGCGGAATGTCGGATTGCGTTGCGGCTGCTTGCCCTGCCGTGGCAAGCGGATGCTCCTAGGCTGTGATGATGACGCCCGGAAACGAGTGCGCCGATCTGGGCAACCGGGCCGCCGCCATCCGCAAGGTCGGGGTCGAGGAAGAGTTCCACCTGGTCGACCTGCGTACCTCGAAGCTGACGACGCGGGCACCCGAACTGCTCGAGATCCTCCCCGCCGACGGCCCCTACGTCGAGGAGCTGCAGCGCTGCGTCATCGAGGCCAACAGCGGGGTTTACCAGCAACTGTCCGAGCTGCGCGAAAACCTGCGGTCGAACAGGTCCGCGCTCGTCGACGCCGCGCGCACACTCGGCATGGGTGTCGTGGCCGCCGGGTCGGTGCCGCTGGCGGTACCCACCGAGATGCGGGTGACCGAGACACCCCGGTATCGGCGAATGCTCGCCGACTATCAGTTGCTCGCCCGCGAGCAACTGATCTGCGGAACGCAGGTACATGTCGATGTCCGCAGCCGCGACGAGGCGGTGGCGATCGCAACCCGGATCGCTCGGTACATCCCTCCGCTGCTCGCCCTGTCGGCGAGTTCACCGTTCTGGGCCGACGGCTCGGACACCGGATACGCCAGCGTCCGGACTCTCGTCTGGCAGCGCTGGCCCACCACCGGCCCGTTCCCCGACGTCCACACCGCCGCCGACTACGACGCCGAGATCGGCCGACTGATCGGGAGCGGCGTGATCACCGACCCCGGCATGGTGTACTTCGACGTCCGCCCCTCCGCCCGGGTCGGCACGCTCGAGCTCCGGGTCTGCGACAGTTGCCCGTCGGTGGACACGATCACCGTCATCGCCGGACTGTTCCGGGCGATCGTGTCCCATGAGGCCGAGCGTCTCGGAAAGCCCGCCGAGCGGATGTCACCGGCGCTGTATCGGGCGGCGATCTGGCAGGCCGCCCGGTCCGGCCTGGAGGGCGACCTGATCGACGTCGACGACGCCACACCGCGCCCGGCGGCCGACGTCATCACCGACCTCGCCGAATCATTACGACCCGAGCTCGAGGAGAGCGGCGACTGGGAGACCATCCGAGATCTCATCGGCGAGGCCCTCGCGATCGGCAGTTCGTCGGCGCGACAGCGGCGCACGCTCCGGCGCCGCGGTCGGCTCACCGCCGTCGTCGACGGGTTGATCAGCGAGACGGCCGGAACCCTGGCCGAAGTGGTGCTGCCCGACGATCCGGGCGGCCGACTGCTGCACGGCTATGGTCTGGTCGAGCGATCCGATGACGTGCCGACGGTGGACTCGCCGGAACTGCAGTGCTACGACGAGGCGGTGGCCCCCGACACCTTCGCTCGGCCCGGCTACGACGAAATCCTCGCCGCGGCTGGAAAACTCGGCGCGATCGAACTGCGCAAACGGCAATACCAGATCGAACGCGAACAGAGCATCGACGGCGTGACCTTCCGGGTCACCGGCCAGGATCGCGCACAATTGTTCCCGCTCGACGTGGTCCCCCGCTACATCGGCGCGCAGGACTGGCAGAACATCGGTGCCGGACTCCGCCAACGGGCGCTCGCCCTGAACTCGTTCATCCTCGATGTGTACGGGGACCAGAACATCATCGGCGACGGCGTCATCCCGTCCGAAGCCCTCGACCTTGCTCCGGGGTACCGGCAGACCGGACGGATACCCTCCTGGCAGCGGGTCCGCACGCACATCTGCGGCACCGACCTCGTCTCCCCCAGCCCTGGGCGTTTCCTCGTCCTCGAGGACAACCTCCGTCTGCCGTCCGGAATCGCGTACGCCATGTCCAACCGTGCGTTGATGACCCAGTTCCTGCCCGAGATCCCCATGCCGCCCGGGACGATGTCGATCGCCGGCGTACCCCGCATGGTCGGTGACACGATCGCCGCCGCGGCGCCGCCCGACCCCCACGCCGACGGCGTCGACATCATGCTCAGCACCGGCTGGAAGGACTCGGCGTGGTTCGAGCACCAACTGCTCGCCAAGGGCGCGGGCCTGCTGCTCACCACACCGGAGAACATCTCGGTCGCCGACGATGGCCCCGACGCCGGCCGACTGTTCGTGCACCACGGTTCGGTGCGCTCGCCGGTCAACACCGCGTTCGTGCGGATCGACGAGGAGATGCTGCTGTCGTCGAAGGGCTTCGACGAGCAACCGCTGCGTGCCGGGATCCTCGACGCGCTGGCCCGGGGCACCTTCGCCATCGTCAACGCGATGGGGAACGGAGTCGGCGACGACAAGGCGATCTATTACTACGTGCCCGCGATGATCCGGTACTACCTCGGTCAGGAACCGATGATCGATCAGGTGCCCACGTGGTTGTGCGCTGAACGGCAACAGCGCGACCACGTGCTCGCCAACCTCGAGCACCTGGTGGTCAAACCCATTGACGGGCTGGGTGGTTCCGGCATCACCATCGGCCCCGAGTGCACCGAGGAGGAGCTCAGCCAACGGCGGGTGGATCTGTTGACGCAGCCGGAGCGCTACATCGCGCAGGAGGTGGTGGCGCTGTCCACCCATCCCACCTTCGACGGCAACGGCTTCTATGCTCATCATGTCGACCTGCGGGCCTTTGTGCACCTGCGTGATTCGGGAGGTGAGGTCAGTGCGCACATCGCGCCGGCCGCACTGACCAGGGTGGCCCCGGCCGGCAGCCTGATCGTCAACTCGTCGCGCGGCGGCGGGGGCAAGGACACCTGGATCCAGGGCGTCGGAGTTGGCTTGGGAGAGGACTGAGACATGTGCGGTGTATGTGGTGAGATCCGATTCGACGCGACATCTCCGGACATCGGCGCGGTCGACGCGATGACCTGCGAGATGACCCGCCGGGGCCCGGACGGATCCGGTGTCTTCGCAAAGGGTTCGGTTGCGCTGGGACATCGGCGGCTCAAGATCATCGATCTGTCCGAGCGTGGAGCCCAGCCGATGGTGGACCCGGAACTCGCGCTCGCGCTCGTGTTCAACGGCTGCATCTACAACCACCGGGAGCTACGGCGCGAACTCGAGGCCAAGGGCTACCGATTCTTCTCCCACGCCGACAGCGAGGTCATCCTCAAGGCGTTTCACGCCTGGGGTCCGGCGTGTGTCGACCACCTCATCGGGATGTTCGCCTTCGCCGTCGTCGACACCGACTCCGGAGTCGTGACCCTGGCCCGGGACCGGCTCGGCATCAAACCGCTCTACATCGCCGAGACACCGGGCCGGCTCCGATTCGCGTCGTCGGTGCAAGCGCTGCTCCGCGCAGGCGACGTCGACACCTCGATCGATCGCGTCGCACTGCACCATTACTTCAGCTTCCACTCGGTCGTACCCGCGCCGCACACCATCTACAACGGCATCCGCAAGCTGCCCCCGGCCACCGTCCGGACCATCACACCAGATGGGCGCAGCACCGAACGGCGTTACTGGACACCGTTGTTCGAACCCCACCCGGACCGGGCCGATTGGGATGAGCAGCGCTGGCAGCACGAGGTGTTGGATTCACTGCGCACCGCGGTCCGCCGCCGCATGGTCGCCGACGTCCCGGTCGGTGTGCTGCTGTCGGGCGGCGTCGACTCGTCGCTGGTGGTGGCCCTGCTGGCCGAGCAGGGCCAGACCGACCTCGCGACGTTCAGTATCGGATTCGACTCCGCAGGTGGCGAATCCGGCGACGAGTACGCCTACTCCGATCTGATCGCCGACACCTTCGCCACCGACCACCACAAGATCCACATCGGTACCGACCGGTTGCTGCCCGCGGTTCCCGACACCATCGCGGCGATGGGTGAGCCGATGGTGAGCCATGACTGCGTGGCCTTCTATCTGTTGTCGCAGGAGGTGAGCAAGTCCATCAAGGTGGTGCAGTCGGGCCAGGGCGCCGACGAGATCCTCGGCGGCTACTCCTGGTATCCGCCCTTGCAGGACATCGACCGTTCCGAGACCACCAAGGCCTACGCGAGCGTCTTCTTCGACCGTGGCCACCACGCCATCGGCGAACTACTCAGCGAGCCATACCATGTCGACGGCGACTACGATCCGAGCTGGGAGTTCGCGCTGGCCCACCAGTCCGCGCCGGGCGCCCGCACCGCCGTGGACGCCGCCCTGCGGCTCGACACCACGATCATGCTGGTCGACGACCCGGTCAAACGCGTCGACACCATGACCATGGCGTGGGGTCTGGAGGCCCGCGTCCCGTTCCTCGATCACGAGTTCGTCGAGCTCGCCGCGACGTGCCCACCCGATCTCAAACTCGCCCACGGTGGCAAGGGAGTTCTCAAGCAGGCCAGCCGATCCCTCCTGCCTGCCGCCGTCATCGATCGCACCAAAGGGTACTTCCCGGTGCCCGGAATTCGCCATCTCGAGGGCGGGGTGCTGGACCTGGTGTCGGACACGCTGCGTTCCACCACCGCCGTCAACCGTGGCCTCTATCGCCCCGAGGCGCTGGATCGTCTGTTCGCGGACCCGAACGGCATCCGCACCACCCTCGACGCCAACGAACTCTGGCAGCTCGCCATGCTGGAGATGTGGCTGCAGACCATGGAGGCAATCACCGCACCATGAGCGCCGGCAATCCGACTCCATCCGCCTCCGAGACCGCCGCACCGACCCATCTGCTCCGCTTCGACGACCGCGGATGGCACACCTATGGCGCATCGGTGTCGCCGGATGGCTCCGCATTCGCCTACATCATCGACGACGGAACGGGTTACCCGCGGGCGGCCCAACGATCCTTGTCGGTCGACGGTGTGGGCGAACTGCGCTGGGTCCGGCTGCGCGCCACCGGCCCGGTACGCAAGGTCGTTCATTCCACCGACGGGAAGTGGCTGGCCGTGGAGATCGCCCCGAGCGGAGGCGAGCACCACCAGGTCTGGGTCGTGACCACCGACCCCGACGACGACACGGCCTACCGGATCGGCGCCGCGCGACCCGATGGCCGCCCGTTCGGCACGGTGTCGCTCGTCGGCTGGGACACCGACTGGGTCCTGATCACGGCGACCGAACCCGATGGCACGGCCCACGCGCTGCGGATTCATCCGGGTACGTCGACGTCGGTGACCCTCGATGTCCGCGTGGGCGGGGCGCTGGTCGACTCGTGGAAGGGGGCGACGTTGGTCCGCGTCGGCCCACGGGGTTACCGCGACATGCTGCTGATCCGCCGACGCGTCGACACCGGTTCCGACGAGGTCACCATGACCCCGCTCCTGCCGAACGACCCCGGGTCGGTCACCGACGACGGCTACATCCTCGACCAGGGATTCGACCATCCGTCGCTCGTGTTCGTCGGTCCGCCACAGGACGCGCAGCGCGACCTCGACAGTGTGCAGGCCTTGGTGATCAGCGATTTCGATGCCAAGTACCCACGCCTGCTCGGTGTCGAGCTGGGTCGCGGCGGTGTGCGATTCCGGGTGCTGGCACAGCGGCCCGGCGCCGGAGTCGACGCATTCGCGGTGAGCAACAACCAGTCCACGGTCGCGATGTTGTGGAACATCGACGGACGCAGCGAGTTACAGATCCTCACCCTTCCCGACCAGACCCTGCACGACCCCATCGAACTGCCCGGCGAGGTGGCCCACGACCTCTCCATCAGCGCCGCGGGAAAGCTCGTGGCGGTCACCGTGTCCAGCCCGCAGCATTCACCGCTGGTCCACCTCGTCAACACCGCGACCCGGGAGGTCGTCGCCGTCCGCGACGACGTGGTCGCCGGAGCAGGACCGTCGAGCGGGCTCCGTCCGGAATTGCTGGAGTTCTCGGCGCGTGACGGGATGCCGTTGTCGGGGTTGCTGTTCCGGGCAGACCGTGCCGATGCGGCCGGCCCCACCCTCATCTACTTCCACGGCGGACCGGAGGCACAGACCCGGCCGGACTACAACTTCTTGTTCGGGCCGCTCGTGGACGCAGGCGTCACGGTGTTCGCGCCCAACGTGCGTGGATCGTCGGGCTATGGACGGCTGTTCTCCCACGCCGACGACCGTTACGGGCGCTACGCCGGGATCGACGATGCCGCCGACTGCGCAGACCATCTCATCGCGACAGGGATCGCGGACCCGGACGCCGTGTACTGCTCGGGACGCTCGTATGGGGGCTATCTCACGTTGGCGTGCCTCACGTTCCACCCGGATATGTTCGCAGCGGGTATCGCGATCTGCGGTATGAGCGATCTGGAGTCGTTCTTTCGCAACACCGAGCCGTGGATCGCGGTCGCGGCCCACACCAAGTACGGTCACCCGGAATCCGATCGCGAGCTGCTGGCGGACCTGTCTCCGATCCACCGGATCGACGATGTGCGTGCGCCCCTTCTGGTGATCCACGGCGCCCACGACACCAACGTACCGGTCAGCGAATCCCAACAGATCGTCGACGAATTGCGTGCCCGTGGCGCGAGGGCGGAGCTCCTCCTGTTCAACGACGAGGGGCATGAGATCGTCAAGCGCCACAACCAGCAACGGTTGGCCGAGGCCGTCGCAGGGTGGATATTCGAGCATCCGGCACGAGGCCGGGTGCCTCGATGAGCTCACGCATGACCGACCGTCTCATCGCGCAGCTCGTCGAGACGCGCTCGGACAACGCACGCGCCAACGTGCTCGAGGAATTGCGGCGCCTGATCCTGTCCGGTGGGGCGCCACCCGGTGTCCAGATACCGCCCGGTGAGGTCGCCGATGCCTTCGCGGTCAGCCCGATCCCCGTCCGCGAGGCCCTCAAGACCCTGGTCGGCGAGGGACTCGTGGTCCACCAGCGCAACGCCGGTTACCGGGTCAGCCAGCTCTCGAGCGAGGAGCTGCGCGAAATCTATTTCGTGCGAGGAACTCTGGAGCAAGCCGCGTTGGCGCGGGCCGTCGACCGGATCGACGATGCCGGTATCGACGCTGCGCGGGGACGGCACGACGAACTGGTGACAGCAGTGAAGTTCAACGATCGCAAGGCATTTCACGATATCTCCCGGCAGTTCCACCGCGAGCTCACGACTCCCTGTGCAATGCCCCGTCTGCTCAACATGTTCGAGGCGACCTGGAACCTGACCGAACCGTTCCAGGTGATGCGGGCGGTCGGCACCGCAACTCAGGAGGCACTCAACGCCGATCACGCCACCCTGCTCGATGCTTTCGTCGCTCGCGACACCGGAGCGGTGCTGGACGTGGCGAAAATCCATCACCAACGCCTCGAAAGCGCGATCGTCGAGACCGCCGCCGATCTCGAGGTCCGGCACGACGACTGACAATCGCGTGCTGACCAGCACGAATCCCGGCAAAATATATCTACTCGTTAATTCCCGGGTAACAAACGGTTTCTAGCTTTATCCCATCAGCGCCTATCAGAGGATGTCCGCTGACCGCCTGACCGGGAGAGCCATATGTCTGCATCAACCGACGTCGCGACCGCGCACGAGAGCGCGGCCGGCGAAAGCGTCATCAAACTCGGGTATCACCAAAACCTGACGAACTCCGACCTCGCGCCACTCAAGGAACAGAAGTGGACCTGGTACAACATCTTCGCGTTCTGGATGTCGGACGTGCACAGCGTCGGCGGGTACGTCTTCGCCGGCAGCCTGTTCGCGCTCGGCATCGCCGCCTGGCAGGTGCTCGTCGCCCTCGTGGTCGGCATCATCGCCGTCAACCTGTTGTGCAACCTGGTGGCCAAGCCGTCCCAGTTGGCCGGGGTGCCCTATCCCGTCACCACCCGAGTCGCCTTCGGCGTCAAGGGCGCCAACATCCCGGCCATCATCCGCGGATGCATCGCCGTCGTCTGGTACGGCATCCAGACCTACTTGGCGTCGGTCGCTTTCGGCTTGCTGGCGCTGAAGTTCTGGCCGGGCCTCGAGCCGTGGGGCGACGTCGATCAGCACGGTTTCCTCGGCCTGAGCATCCTCGGCTGGGCCGGGTTCATCCTGATGTGGGTGCTGCAGGCGTTCGTGTTCTGGAACGGCATGGACACCATCCGCAAGTTCATCGATTTCTGTGGTCCGGCGGTGTACGTCGTGATGGTCGCCCTGGCGGCATATCTGATCGTCAAGGCGGGCTGGAGCAACGTCAGCCTCGATCTGTCGACCGGCCCCGGACTGTCAGGATGGTCGTCGGTCACCCAGATGATCAGCGCCTTCGCCCTGGTGGTCTCCTACTTCTCCGGACCGATGCTGAACTTTGGTGACTTCTCCCGCTACGGGAAGTCCTTCGCCGAGGTGAAGAAGGGCAATTTCTGGGGTCTGCCGGTCAACTTCCTGTTCTTCTCGCTGCTGGTCGTGTGCACCGTGTCCGCAGGCGCGACGGTGATCGGAAAGGACGAGGACGGCAACATCATCACCGACCCGGTGCACATCGTCGACCAGATCGACAACACCACCGCCGCGGTCCTCGGTGTTCTCACGTTCGCGATCGCCACCATCGGCATCAACATCGTCGCGAACTTCGTGTCCCCCGCCTTCGACTTCTCGAATGTGGCGCCCACCAAGATCACCTGGCGAACCGGCGGGATGATCGCGGCGGTCGGCTCGGTGCTGATCACCCCGTGGAACCTGTTCAACAACCCCACCGCGATCCACTACACAATGGACACACTCGGTGCGGTGATCGGTCCGCTGTTCGGCATCCTGATCGTCGACTTCTACCTGATCAAAAAGCAGAAGATCGAGGTCGATGACCTGTTCAGCATGGACGCGGGCAAGTCGTATGCCTACCGCAACGGCTGGAACCCGGTCGCGGTGATCGCGGTGATCATCGCCTCGATCCTGCCGATCAGCTTCGTCATCTGGGGCACCGCCTACCAGGCGAGCTTCACCTGGTTCATGGGAGCCGCGGCCGGCGGGATCGTCTACTGGGTCGGCATGAAGATCGCGCCGACGAGCTTCGTCTACGACAGCGGTGAGGTCCCGGCCGTCCTGCCGACCGCCAAGGACGGCAAGCTCGAACCGTCCGCGCTGTAAGCACGACTCACAGGAGTACGACATACCGATGCGCATCTGCGTCATCAATCCGAACACCGCGGCGGCGATGACCGAGGTCATCGCCGCCGCGGCGCGCTCGGTCGCACGTCCGGACACCGAGATCGTCGCCGTCACCTCCGCGATGGGTCCCGCGTCGATCGAGAGCCACTACGACGAAGCCCTTGCGGTTCCCGGGCTTCTCGGCGCGATCGTCGACAATCCCGACTGCGACGGCTACCTGATCGCCTGCTTCGGGGACCCTGGTCTGGATGCTGCTCGCGAGGTCGCCTCCGCCCCCGTCATGGGAATCGCCGAGGCGGCCATGCATCTCGCCGTCCCCCTCGGACGCAGCTTCTCGATCGTGACCACCCTGCACCGGACAATCGGCCGCGCAGCTGATCTCGTTGATCACTATGGATTCACCCGGCAGTGCCGGGGGATCCACGCCTGCGACATCCCGGTGCTCGAACTCGAGACCAATCCCGCGACCGCGTTGATCCTGGAGAAGTCCTGCCGCGAGGCGCTGCAGACGGACGGCTCCGATGCGATCGTGCTCGGATGCGCCGGCATGGCCGATCTCGCGCATCGCATCAGCGACGCCATCGGGGCGCCCGTCATCGACGGCGTCGCCGCCGGTGTGGGCATGCTCGGCGCGATGGCCGCCATCGGACTGCAGACCGGGACCGCGTCCGGGGAGTTCGCCACCCCGCCACCCAAGCCGTACTCCGGACCGCTGGCGGACTTCGGCCGTCCGTGACCGGTGCGTCGGCAGGATCACCCCTCCGCCACCTGGCTGAAACCCTTCGGAAACATGCCGGAAACCATTGCAGCAGATAGTCTTACCTGCACATGAAAGGCCCGTCCGCCCCCGTGCGGTGACGATCCGGATGGCCTGAGTCCGGGACAGGGTGCACGCTGCGGCACACGCCGCCGACCCTGAGGATGCGTCATGCCCGATCAGATTTGCGACCTGCTCATCACCAACGCCTACATCTATGTCGATGCCGGCTGGGAAGTGCCATCCGGATGGATCGCCCTCAAGGACGGTCGCGTCCAGGGTGTCGGTTCGGTCGGTGATCGGACTCCGGACGCCGCGACGCACATCGATGCAGGCGGCAGACTCGTCACGCCCGGGCTGGTCAACGTCCACCATCACATGTATCAGAATCTGACCCGCTCCCATGGGCCCGTGGTCAACGCCGGTCTGTTCGACTGGTTGACCACCCTCTACCCGATGTGGGCGAACGTGGACACCGAATCGATCTACCTCTCCACCTGGGTTGCCATGGCCGAACTGCTGCTCGGCGGGTGCACTCTGTCGTCGGACCACATGTACGTTCACCCGCGAGATGAGTTGATAGACGCCCAGATCCTGGCTTCCGGCGATCTGGGATTCCGCTTCTACGCCAACCGGGGCTCGATGACCCGGTCGATCGAGGACGGCGGGCTACCGCCGGTGGAAGTGGTTCAGGACGCCGACGACATCCTCGCCGACTGCGAACGTCTGATCGACCGTTACCACGACCCCGAGCCCGGCGCGATGACACGCGTGGCGCTCGCCCCGTGCTCACCGTTCTCGGTGACGGCGCAATTCATGACCGACACCGCCGTGCTCGCCGAGAAACACGACGTACGACTGCACACCCACCTGGCCGAGGATCAGGACGAACTCGCCTACTGCCGCTCGATGTACGGCATGAGTCCCGTCGAGTACTTCGAGAGCGTCGGATGGATGCAATCACGTTCGTGGGTGGCTCATTTCATCTATCCGACCGACGAGGAGCAGGCGCGCATGGCCACGGCAGGTGTGGGCGTGGCGCATTGTCCGAGCTCCAACATGCTGATCGGCGGTGGATCTGCGGACGTGCAACGCCTGCGGGCGCTCGGTGGCCCGGTCGGTCTGGGATGTGACGGTTCGGCGTCCACCGACCACGGATCGATGTGGCTGGAGGCCCGGGCGGCCTTGACACTGGCAAGATTCCGTGGCGGACCGACCGCGATGACCGCTAGAGATGCCCTGCACATCGCGACCCGGGGAGGCGCCGCATGCCTGGGATGGGACGACGAAACGGGGCACCTGCGTCCCGGGGCGTGCGCCGACCTGGTGGTGTGGACCGCATCTCCACTGTCCTTGGCCGGAGCCGTCACCGATCCGGTCGAAGCGTGGCTGCGATGTGGTCCGATGACGGCCGACACGACGATCGTCGGCGGCCGGGTCCTCGTGCGCGATGGACAGATTCAGAATCCCGCGGTGGGCGACGTCCTCGCCGCACACGACCGACACGCGCGCCGCATCCAGGGTGTCGCAGTCTGATTCGAGTCGGGCGAGGAACGAGCGATGCTCCCCCATCCGCCCCCTGAGGAGCCTCGCGAGGAACGAGCGATGCGTCACGAAGGGCCGCCCTTCGTGACAGTCCTCCGCTAGCGCTCCGAACTTCCTCAGGGACCGGAAACAAAGCGCACTTCGCCACCAACGCAAACCAACCCCACCCACCGCTCCCTGAGGAGCCTCGCGAGGAACGAGCGATGCGTCACGAAGGGCCGCCCTTCGTGACAGTCCTCCGCTAGCGCTCCGAACTTCCTCAGGGACCGGAAATAAAGCGCACTTCGCCACCAACGCAAACCAACCCCACCCACCGCTCCCTGAGGAGTCTCGCGAGGAACGAGCGATGCGTCACGCACCGCTCCCTGAGGAGCCTCGCGAGGAACGAGCGATGCGTCACGAAGGGCCGCCCTTCGTGACAGTCCTCCGCTAGCGCTCCGGACTTCCTCAGGGACCGGCTGGTGACAGTCCACCACTAGCGCTCCGGACTTCCTCAGGGACCGGCTGGTGACAGTCCTCAGGGACCCGAAGGCGAGAGTCCTCCGGGACCGGGAATGCCGCAACCCTCCCGTCACACCCTCATCGTGACGTTCTTCGCCGCGAGGAGCGTGGAGAGCGCCTGGGGGATCAGCGCGAGTGCCAGCACCGAGAACGCAAACGTCCACGAGCCGGTGGCATCGTGCAGGGCGCCGATGGCGATGGGGCCCAGCGCGGCAATGACATAGCCGACCGATTGCGCCATCCCGGACACCTGCCCGGTCACCACCGTCGACGGACTGCGCAGCACCATGAACAGCAACGCCAGACTGATCGAGGAACCCGGTCCCACCATCACCAGGATGACCCACAGATGCGTCCAGGTATCTGTCGCCAGCAGTCCGGCGAACCCGATCGCGCACACGGCGATGGCGGCCAGCGTGATGACACGCTGATCGGCGAATCTGCCGGCGACGACGGGGATCACCAGCGATGCGGTCAGCGCGACGACCTGGCCGACGGCGAGGGTGGTCCCCGCGTCGGCGGCGCTGGCGCCCCGGTCGATCAGGAATTGTGGCAGCCAGGCACCGAAGGTGTAGAAGACGAACGACTGGGCGGCCATGAACACGGTGACCGACCAGGCGATGCGATTGCGCCACAACGAAGTCGGCGTGGCGGTGACCGTGACACGATGCACATGCCGTAGTTGCGGCAGCCACACCACCATCGCCACCGCCGCGAGCACCGACCACGAGGTCAACGTCAACCGCCAGTCACCGCCGAACCGTTCATCGATAGGGATGGTCAAACCCGCGGCGACGGCGGCCCCACCGGACAGGGTCATCGAGTACAGCCCGGTCATCAGACCCGACCGATGTGCGAAGTCGCGCTTGATCAGTGCCGGCAACACCACGTTGCAGATTCCGATCGCCGTCCCGATGACGGCGGAGCCGATCAACAGGCTCACCATGCTCGGGACGTACCGCAGGCACATCCCCCCGATCAGCAGGATCATCGACCCGAAGATGGTCCGTTCGATCCCGAACCGTGCCGCCAGACGCGGCGCGGCCGGAGCGCTGAGTCCGAAGAACAGCACCGGCAACGTGGTCAGCAGTCCGGCCCCGGTGCCACTCACGCCGAGGTCGGCCATGACGTCGTCGATCAACGGGGCCACCGAGACCACCGGCGGACGCAAGTTGGCGGCGACGAGCATGATGCCGACCGCCGCGACGACGGCCGCGATCCCTGTGGGTGCGCCGCGGCCCTCGGAAGTCGGCCGATCCGCACCGCGCGGTGCGGCCGGCGCGGTCGACGGTCCGCCGGTCACGGGAGCCTTTTCAGCGACTCGTCGAGGTAGAGGTGGACCGCGTCACGGGCTGCTGTCGGGTCCCGGGACTCGATGGCGTCCACCACCGCCGCATGCCCGGGCGGCAGGACCCCATCCACCACACTCGCCTCGACCACCTCGGCGTGCAGACGCTGCATGACCTCCACGATGCCGCCGTAGAGCTCCACCAAGAGCGGATTGCCAGAAGCCTCGACGACAGCGGCGTGAAAAGCAATGTCCGCCTGCAGGTATGCGACGCTGTCGGCGCCGGCGAGCGCTCGTTCGGCGTCGGCGAGTCGCTCGCGGAGAACGCTGAGGTGCTCGTGCGGACCTCGCTCCGCCGCAATGGCCGCCGCTTCGACCTCGATGGCCCGGCGCGCACCCAGAAGGTCGCGTTGAGCCGATCCGGGTACGCAGCGCTCGATAGCCGCGGCCAACATGTTGCTACTCCGGACATAGGTCCCGTCTCCGCGTCGCGGCACGAGCTGTCCGGAATGCTCCAGTGCCCGGACCGCCTCACGGATGGTGTTGCGCCCCACCCCGAATTGTTCGACGAGTTCGGGCTCGGCGGGAATCCGCTCCCCCACCGCCCATCGCCCGGTGCGGATCAGGTCCTGCATGCGGCCGACGACCAGTTCGCTGGTGCGTGGCGGCGGGGAGATGAGCTCGGACACCCAAAGAGCCTAACATCCCATGTTTAGGGATCCGTCTCAGCTCCGTTCGGAGTGACGGCGCGCACGACGTCCCGAGTCCGGCGGGGCCCGCTCCGCCGACCAAGTAGCCTGGTTGGGTCGGGTCCCCGACCGCGCCGCCGGAGAACGCCGGCGAGCCGCCGGGCCCGAGCATCCGAACACCGAACAGCGGAGGCAGCAGCACCTCATGGCTCAGAGTCCGAAGAAGGTCGTCGTCGACCCACGCAAGGCCGAACGTCGCCGATCCCTGCTCATCAGGATCGGCGCGGCCGTCGTCCTGATCGCAGTCGCCGTGGGCCTCGGGCTCTGGGCGATCATGTCGAACGAGTCGAGCACGGGCACCTCAGCGCAGGTCACGGTCGCCACGGACACCAACGCGTACCGGGTCACCACGGCGCCCGCCGGCAGCACGCCACCCGCCGTCCTGACCCTGGTCGAGGACTTCCAATGCCCGGCCTGCCGACAGTTCGAGGCGCAGTTCGGCGATGTCATCGCCGAACTGCGGGACAACCCGAAGGTCGCCGTCGACTACACCCCGATCGCCTTCCTCGACCGGATGTCGACCACGGACTACTCGACCCGGTCGGCCAATGCGTCGGCCTGTGTCGCCGAATCGACCGCGAAGGACGGCGACTTCTCCACCTGGCTGAAGTTCCACGATCTGCTCTACGCACAGCAGCCGGCAGAAGGCTCGGCCGGCCTGTCCGACGACAAGCTCAACGATCTGGCCACACAGGCCGGTGCCAGCAACGTCCGACAGTGCATCGAGGACCGCCAGTTCGGTGATTGGGTGGCACAGACCACAGAGAAGACGGCGGCGACGTCGACCCCGACCGTCAAGATCAATGGCCAGGTCGTCCAGTTGACCACCCCCGACGCACTTCGCGACGCAGTCCTGGCAGCCGCCAACAAGTGACCGCATCAGCAGGGAGCAGCACCGACATGACCGAGGCGACCGCAGCAGACGAAGCCGGCGACACCCGGGATCACACCGTGGACAACCGGGACACCGAGGACACCGGCGGGGATTCCTCGTCGGGCTTGCTGGGATTGGTGCCCGTGTCGCGCGGCATCTCGATCACACTGCTCGTCGCGGGCGTGATCGGTCTGGTCGCCTCGGCAACGCTCACGGTTGAGCGCTTCCACCTGTTCACCGATCCCTCCTACGTACCGAGCTGCAGCATCAACCCGATCATCTCGTGTGGATCGGTGATGGTGACCGAGCAGGCGGCGATCTTCGGATTTCCCAACCCGCTCATCGGGATTGCGGCATTCTCGGTGATCGTGGTCACCGGCGTACTGGCGACCGCCGGCATCTCCCTACCCCGCTGGTACTGGCTCGGCCAGGCACTCGGGACGCTGGCCGGGTTCGTGATGATCAACTTCCTGGCGTTTCAGAGCCTCTACCGGATCCATGCCCTGTGCCCGTACTGCATGGTGGTGTGGGTGGTCACCCCGCTGATCCTCGTGCTGAGCACGGGACGGGTGCTCGGCTCCTCGCGGATGGGGCAGGAGCTACGCTCCTGGCTGTGGGTGTTGCTACCCGTCTGGTACGCGGTGGTGATCGTGGCCATCGGAGTCGAATTCTGGGACTACTGGTCGACTCTCATCTGAGACGGGGCCTCGGGTTTCCTACGCCCACCGGGTGATACCCGTTCACGGCCGGGGCAACGAGGTCACGCGGAGACGTCGAGTTCGGCGATCACCTTCGTCGGGTTGATCCAGACCGCGAGTTCGCCCGGCACACCGTTGCGGCTGCCGAACTCGTCGGCACGATCGGCACCCATGTACCTGGCGCCACAGAGCGTCGCGATCCGCCGCACCTCGGTGAGATCGTCGCCGGTGACGGCGTGACCCTGGATCTGGACGAATGCATAGGGTGGCTCGGGCAGGTCCACCGTGAGGACCACGCGCGGATCCCGGGTTATCGCACGCCCTTTCGCGGTGGTCGAGCCGGTGTTGAACGCGATCCGATCGCCGTCGAGAACGAACCAGACCGGCGCTGCCAAGGGCCGCCCATCCGCGGCGAGAAAACCGAGATGGCCGGTCTTCGTGCCGCTGGAGAGGAAATCGCGGATCGCCAGTTGGTCCAAGGAAGCAGCCATATCCCAACCCTACGGGGGAGACCCACGTAGTCGCATGAGTTCGGTTGCCCACTCCCCGCCGGCGGACCTACTCGTGGGCCAGCTGATCGCCGATCTGGCAGGCGACCATCATGATGGTCGCGTGCGGTCCGCTGCGACCGGCGGTCGGCAGGATCGACCCGTCGACGATCCGCAATCCCCGCAGTCCCGTCACCGCTCCCAGCCAATCCGTCCGCGAGCCCATCGGCATGCTGCCCCAGGCGTGCTGGGAGGTGCGCACGATCGGGTCCACGACGACCGAACCCGGCTCGATCATGTCGGCGAACACCTCGGACGACAGCATCCGACCGATTGCCGCGACACCACCCCGGAGTCGGCCCGCGGTCGTCGCGTCGATGGTGCCGAGATCGACGATGGGGTGACCCGCGGCCCGCTGCCGTATCGATCCGACGGTTCCCGGTCGCATCACCGCCACGCCCATGGCCGGCCCCGCGCTGGGAAGTCCCTTGATGTAGCTGCCCATATCGGCGCTGTAGCAACGGAGTTCCAGATCGTCGTCGGTGTGGACGACCGACTGCAGCAGGGCGGTCGGGGTGGCCGCATCGATCCGGCTGCGGTAATGCACCAGAACCTCACGATGTTCGTGCACGGGCAGTTCGTCGATCCCCCCGAGGGTTTCGAGTTCGGATCGCAGCAGGATCGCCGCCGTGCCGAGTGTGCCTCCGGAGAGGACGACCTCGCCGCACCCGACCACCTCATCCCCCAGCCGGACGCCGGTGACCCTCGACCCCGACGAGACCACGACGTCGACCTCCGCGTCGGTGCCGAGCATCAGGTTCGGACGACGCAGTGCAGGCCGGAGGTACGCCTCCGCCGCAGTCATGCGGAACATCAGGTCCCGATTGGATCGGACACGATTCACCCCGACGATCGGCCAGGGGTCGTCATACCCACGCACCGGAAGAATCCGCCCCCAATACGATTCGAATCTGTCGACGACGGGTGCCAGTTCGTCGTCGGCGAACGCCGACACGGCCATCGTCCCACCTGCGCCGTCGAGTTCCTCGTACGAGTGCGCGACGTCGTCGATCCGCCACTGCCAGTCGACGAAGTCGTCGGCGTGCCAACGGAGGAAGTAGCCGCCGTTCACCGACGACGACCCGCCCAGTCCACGCCCGCGCACCACACCGAGCCCGGTCGCCTCATCATGGTGGGTGGCGTACGGCGAGCCACCCTCGATGGGCAGCGCGCGCAGATCCCGCACCTGCGACGACGGCCAGTCCGCTGTGCCACGATCCAGCAGCAGAACCGAGCGATCGGGGTTGCGCGACAACCGTTCGGCCAGCACGCAGCCGGCGCTGCCCGCACCGACGATCACCGTGTCGACGACCGTGGGGAGATCGCTTCGCATCAGGTCTATGTGGTGAGAACAGGTCGCAGGGCACCCAGATCGCGTTCGTGCAACGCGCCCTGCCACAGGCCGGTGCCATACGCGAGGTCGTCGAGTCGCCGGAAGACCGTGTAGCCGAGTGGGCCCAGCGCAGGCCCCACCGCCGGCTCGGCGACCACCTGCCGGACCCACGACACGATCCCTTCGGCAACGGCGATCTCGATGGCCAGGCGCCGGAATCGAGCGGAGAACACCGCGAGGAGGACGGCGACCGGCCAGTAGTGCCGACATATCGCACCCGCCGCCTGGAGCAGGCCGAACCCGAGTGCACGGCCGGTCATCTGGGTCGCCACGATCGGGGCCCCGGGTAGCTCGCCCAGGCGCCGGCGCAGGCGCACCCCGGTCTGTCCGACGATGATGAGCGCGATCGCGAAGCCGATCTTCGTCCGCGTGAGAAGCGCGACGACCGCCACGGCCATCGGGATCGACATCACGACCGGCGCCGCGAAACCGCCATGCCGGGAGGCCAGGTACGCGGCACCGGTCCCGTAGAAACGACGACGGCCGAGCACCGAGCGCACGTCGGTGCGGTGATCATGAGCCACCTGTGCCACCGGGTCGTAACGCATCCGCCAGCCCGCCTTGTGCGTCCGCCAGCACAGGTCAACGTCCTCGGCGACCCGCAGCGACTCGTCGAAACCACTGAAAGCGTTGCGCCGCACCACCATCGCCGCACTCGGGACATATGGCACACGGCTACCGGGAACCACGGAGCACTCCTCGGGCCCCATGTCGAGAGAGGAATGTCCGTTCTCGTAGCGCTCGACCATAGACGCATCACGTGCGGTTCGGCTCAATCCGACGATCCGCGGCGCGACGATGGCCACGGCGGGGTCCGAGAAGTGGCCGAGCAGCATGGTCAACCAATCCGCACTGGGAACCACATCGGAATCGAGGAACGCGACGAAGTCGGTCGTCGCGGCGGCGGCGCCCGCGTTGCGTGCCGCAGCCGGCCCCCGATTCTCGTCGAACCGGAGCACAGCGACGCCGGGACGGGCGGCGTGGATGGGCTCGAGGGAGCCGTCGTCGACGATCACCACCTTCATCCCGGCCACCGCGTCGAGCAGGCGGTCGACGCCGGCCTGGTTGTCGCGAACGGGGACGACGACGGTCACATCGTCGGGTCGTGGCCCGAACATGGGGCGCGGGTTGGCGATTCCGCTGTCGAGCAGTCGACGGGCGAGACCGCGGGTGGCCGCGTCACACACCTCGATACGACCGTCCGCCGATGTCATCCCCAGGGCCGTATCGGTCAGCCGGAGCATGCGGGTCGGCGACCCGCCGACCAGGAACCGCAGGTCGCGGTGCCGGGCGCAGCGCATGTCGATCTGGACCTGGAATCCGTCGGGCAGGCCGGTCGCAACCGCCGTGGCGGCCTCGGGCGCCCGTTCCAGCGCCGTCATCCGAGTCGCCCGTTCTCGTCGATTGTCCAGCTTCGTACCGCACCCACCAGGCCCGACACCAGCTCGTCGGTCAGCCGCGCGCCGGCCTCGCCACTTGCCCCGTCCGGGTCGCCGAGCACACCGTTGGCGCTGACGGCCGCGACGCCGCCGGCCCGCATCGTCGGCAACAGGGTCGCAACCGGCGACACGTTCCCCGACTCCGCCGCCGACAGACTGACGGCCTCCGGGGAAAAGTGAAGCAGCACAGAGGTTTCGGTGAATCCAGCGTGGGCATCCCCACCCGGGAAGGCGCAGGGGAACCATGCGGCGTCGCGCCCCTCGTAGCGCAATCTCTGCACCGCGGAGGCCAGCGTCGAGCCGTTGCCGCCATGCCCGTTGACGAAGACCAGGCGATCCGCCCAGCGGCAGGCACTGCGACCGTACTCCACCAGCATCAGCTGCAGCGCCTCATGGCCGAGCGAGATGGTGCCCGGAAATCCTTCATGCTCGCCGCTCGCGCCGTAGTTCAGCCCCGGCGCCGTCAACACCGCGGACGTTCCATGCGGATCACCCGACCCGAGCCGTGTCGCGGCCCGATCCGCCACCACCCCGGCGATGCGACTGTCGGTGTCGAGCGGAAGGTGGGGTCCGTGCTGCTCGGTCGCGCCCAGAGGGACGAGAAGGGTGACCGATCGGTCAGACAGTTCGGGCCAGTACAGCTGTCCCAGCGCGGCCCGACGTCCCATTCGTTCAACTTTAGCGATGCGCTCGGTGCGTGTTAACCGAGTCGGCGCATTTCTTCGATAGGAATCCGGCATCGGTGGGCTTCGGCAGCCCGTATGTCCGAGCGCTCGATCGGTTGTGGGATGCTGGACCGACAAACGTGAGACCCGACACATCGGAACGGGTACGGATCGGGAGGACACCATGACGTCATCTGCCGCGCACAGCAGCGGAAAAAACGGGCCCCTCAGCGCAATCCGCGTGGTCGAGTTCGCCGGCATCGGCCCAGGACCGCACGCCGCGATGCTGCTGGCCGATCTGGGGGCCGATGTGGTTCGCGTGCAGCGACCGGGTTCGCTCCCTGCGGCCGATCGCAACGCCGACGCGCTGCTGCGCGGACGGCAGGTCGTCGAGGCCAACCTCAAGGATCCCGCGGACCGGGACACCATTCTTCGACTGGTGGGCAAGGCCGACGTGATCCTCGAGGGTTTTCGCCCCGGAGTCATGGAGCGCCTCGGCTTCGGCCCGGACGACCTCGAGGCGGTCAATCCGGGCCTGGTCTACGGGCGGATGACCGGATGGGGCCAACAGGGCCCGCGTGCCGACCGCGCCGGCCATGACATCAACTACATCTCGCTGACCGGCATGCTGCACGCCATCGGCCGCAAGGACGACCGCCCGGTGCCGCCGCTGAACCTGGCAGGCGATTTCGGCGGCGGTTCGATGTTCCTGGTCATGGGTGTGCTGGCCGCGCTGCTCGAACGTCAGGTGTCCGGCCGCGGACAGGTCGTGGACGCGGCGATGGTCGACGGCGCATCGGTGCTCGGCCAGATGATGTGGGCTTTCCGCGGCACCGGCCTGTGGAGTGACGAACGCGGTGTGAACATGCTCGACACGGGCGCACCCTACTACGAGGTCTACGAGACCTCCGACGGCAAGTACATGGCCGTCGGAGCCATCGAGCCGCAGTTCTACGCCGAGCTGATCACCGGACTGGGCCTCGCCGACGCGGACCTGCCCGGACAGAACGACATCGCGAACTGGCCCAAGCTCAAAGAGATCTTCACGAATACGTTCGCCTCGCGTACGCGCGACGAGTGGACAAAGGTCTTCGACGGAACCGACGCCTGTACCTCTCCGGTGCTCGACTTCGGCGAGGCGCCGTCGGACCCGCACATGGCGGCGCGCGCCAACCTGATCGAGATCGACGGCGTCATGCAGGCGCAGGTGGCCCCCCGCTTCTCCCGGACCAGCCCCGAGACCCCCTCCGGTCCGGCGCGCGAAGCCGTCGACCCCACCACTCTCTGGCAGGACTGACCCACCGCGCCGAGAGAACCCGGGTCCACCCAGAGTGCCCAGACGGGTTCTCTCGGCGAGATTCCAGGTTCTCTCGGCGAGGTTCTGGGTTCTGTCGGCGAGGTTCCGGGTTCTGTCGGCGAGTCAGACCTTGGTGGCACCCATGTCGATCTGGAACTCGGCACCGGTGATGGCCTTGGCCCCGTCGGACGCGAGATAGAGGACCGCGTCGGAGATCTCGTCCAGCGCGGCCACCGGGTGGTGATTCATCATCGAGGTGAGATGCGGTGCGACCCAGGGGATACCGAAGATTCTGTGCGCCTCGGTATCGGCCACGCCCATCGGGGTGTCGACCGCATAGGGGTGCACGCTGTTGACCCGGATTCGGTAGTGGCCGAGTTCCTTGGCCGCGGACTGGGTGAGCCCACGCAGGCCGAATTTGGATGCCGAATACGATGCCTGTAGCGGCATCGCCTTCAAGCCGGCCGACGAACTGATGACGACGATCGAGCCCCCGTTGCCCGCCTCCATCATGTGCGGGATGGCTGCCTTGAGAGTCTTCCAGGTACCGACGAGATTCACGTCGACGACGTCGGTGAATTGTTCCTCCGAGAGCTCCCACACCGCGCCCCAGGTGAGAATTCCGGCGTTGGCGACGACAATGTCGAGGCGACCGAACTGCTCGACACCGTCGGCGACCAGCTGCTGCTGGAATGCGAGGTCGCGGGTATCCCCTTGCCGGGCAAGAATTTTGCCGCCCGCCTCCTCGACGAGGCGGATCGTCTCGGCGAGGTCGTCGGCGTTCGGCGCCGGATAGGTGGTGTGGTCGGCCACGGGCCCGGCGATGTCCATACCGATGATCGCCGCACCCTCCCGCGCGAATCGCAGCGCGTGATTGCGCCCCTGACCGCGCGCGATGCCGGTGATGTAGACGACCTTGCCGTCGAACTGCCCCATCCGCTCTGTGTCCTCGTCTGCTCATCGGTCACCCGCCACAGGCGACCGTCACAGCCAGAACTGTAACACGTTCTACTTTGTGGCGGGTGACCGCGAGGACCCGATGGTTCAGGCGTCGCCGAAGCTGCGCTCGAAATCGGCCGGGATGATGAGGTCATCACGCGAGAGTTCGTGAACACTCTTGTGCCCCAGCCCCATGACCACACCGTCGAGACCCATGCGCAGCAGGTCGAGGACGTTCTCCACGCCCGCCTGACCGTTGGCGCCGAGACCCCAGAGATAGGCGCGACCGATCATCACCGCACGGGCACCGAGCGCGAGCGCCTTCGCGACGTCGCTGCCACGGCGAATGCCGCCGTCGAGCAACACGTCGAGCTGCCCGCCGACCGCGTCGGCGATCGGTCCGAGCAACCGGATGGTGGCGGGGGTGCCGTCGAGATTGTTGCCTCCATGGTTGGAGACCGAGATCGCCGAGGCACCGATGTCGACGGCCCGCTTCGCATCGTCGAGGCGGGTGATTCCCTTGACCATGAACGGCCCATCCCACTGCTCGCGCAGCCACTTCAGGTCGTCCCAGGTGGGCGGCGGCGTGCTCATCCACTGTCCGTAGGCGCCGAAGAACGTCGGTCCCGCCTCGCCCTTGTGCACCAGGTTGGGGGCGGTGAGATCAGGGATCTCGACCTTGCCGTCGCGAATCCAGTCCAGCGCATAGCGTGGCTTGAGCGCGATCTCCGGCGCCAGCTTCAGCAGCGCCTGGAGGTCGACCTTCTCCGGGATCTCCGGGCTACCCCAGTCACGACCGACGTTGAACACCCAGTCGGTGGTGACGATCAGCCCCTTCGCGCCGGCCTCCTTGGCGCGCTGGGCGCGAGCCAGGATCTCGTCGCGCGAACCGAGCCAATAGATCTGGAAGAAGACCTTGTCATTGACCGCGGTGACCTCTTCGATCGGATGAGATGCGAAGCTGGACAACCCCATCGCGGTGCCACGCGCGGCCGCGGCGCGGGCCACCGCGACCTCGCCGTCGGGGTCGACCGCCTGCACGCCGGTCGGCGAGATCATCACCGGGAAGGAGATCTCCTGTCCCATCACCGTCGTCGAGAACTCACGGTCGGCCTGGGCGCCGACGACGTGCGGCGCGAAGCCGAGTTCGGAGAAGGCGTCGGTGTTGTCCTTGAGGGTGACGCCCGCCTGCGTGCCGGCCACCAGCGACGAGTACACCGACTTCGGCAGCCGCTTCTTGGCGCGCCGCTGTGCTTCATGGACGGTTTCGAACCACGGGTTGCGGGCCCAGGGATTCTTGGCCATTGTTCTTCCTACCTACTTGTGGGTGACAGCACACCATCACCCGACCGCGAGCCGGGTGTGGCGTGGTGTCGCATCTTGGGGTTGTGTTACTCGGGTCTGGTTGTCAGGGCGCGAAACCCGCCAGCGGATTCTCGTCACAGCTCTTCGACGGCGGCGCCCCTACCGGGGTCAGGTCGCCGTCCGGACGCCGGGTCATCAGCGTCAGCGGAGTGCCGCGTGAATGATCCTTGTTCGCAGTCGGTTTGGTGCGGTCGCCGGCCAACAACTGCTCGCCATAGCCCTGCACGCATTCCGGGTCCGGGCCCGCCAACGGCAGGCCGGTGAAGAACTTCGCGGCCATGCAGCCGCCGCGACAGGCGTCGAAGTGGGCGCACTTGGTGCAGGCCCCGGCGTTCTGCGGTTCACGCAGTTCGGTGAACAGGTCCGAGTGCTGCCAGATCTGCTGGAAGCCACCATCGGTCGTGATGTTGCCCGCAAGGAAGTTCTCGTGGATCGCGAACGGGCACGCGTAGACGTCGCCGACCGGGTCGATCAGACACACGACCCGACCCGCGCCACACAGGTTCAACCCGGGCAGAGCACCTGCGCCGCCGGACCCGCCGAACGCCGACAGGTGGAAGAACGAGTCGCCGGTCAGGACGCCGTCGCCGTGGGCCACCAGCCAGTCGTAGAGCTCACGCTGCTGTTCGGGCAACGGGTGCAGGTCATCCCAGACGTCGGCGCCACGGCCGGACGGGCGCAGGCGGGTGATCCGCAGGGTGGCGTTGTAGCGGTCGGCCAACGCCTTGAACTCATCGAGCTGCGCGACGTTCTCGCGGGTCATGACCACACTGATCTTCGCGTCGGCGAAGCCCGCCTCGTGCAGGTTCTCCAGCGCGCGGACCGCCATGTCGAACGAGCCCGGCCCACGCACGGCGTCGTTGACCTCCGCGGTCGCGCCGTCGAGTGAGATCTGCACGTCGACGTAATCCGACGCCGCGAGCCGCGCCGCGACTGCCTTGTCGATGCGTAATCCGTTGGTGGAGAACTTGACCCCCACCTGATGGCTTGTCGCGTAGTCGACCAGCTCCCAGAAGTCCGGACGCACGGTCGGCTCACCACCGCCGATGTTCACATAGAAGACCTGCATGCGTTGCAGTTCATCGATGATCGCCTTGCACTGCTCGGTGGACAGCTCGCGTGGATCACGCTTGCCCGATGATGAGAGGCAGTGCACGCACGCCAGGTTGCAGGCGTAGGTGAGCTCCCACGTCAGACAGATCGGGGCGTCGAGACCCTTCTCGAACTGATCGACCAGACGACCGACCTTCGGGGTTTGCACCGTCGGCGTCGGCGAAGCCAGGTCCGTTGCGGTGGGCGGCATTTCAAGCGTTGTCATTGCGGTGACTCCTCGGGGGCAGGCGAGTCGGTACGGCGGTCAGTGGTCGGCGCGTCGGATGATCATCCCGGAGTCGGCCAGCGCACCGAGCGCCTGCAGATACAGGGGACGGTCCGTGGCCCCGATTCCGGCGGCGGCGAGGGCGTCCTCGGCGCTCGGATGGTCACCGAGCGATCCGACGATGTCGACGACGGTCAGGTTCTTGAGAAACGACAGTTTGCGCGTACCGAAGTGGTACAGCAACGCCCCGAAGGGCTCGGGGCGCAGGGCCACCTTGGGATTGAGTGTCCAGGCATGCGCGGGGTCGAATCGCGGCGCGCTCCCGGCGCCGGCGACCGCATCAACGCGGTCGCCGGACGCCGGAGCAGATGTCGGGGTCGACATCAGTAGACCCCGCACATCCCGTCGATCGACACCTCTTCGACGAGCGACTCACCGACGAGTTCGTCCTGATTCGACGTGGCTTGCTGATCGGCCATGATCCAACCTCCATATTCTCTCGGTAGTGATGCGGATCACCGGATACTATAATGGCACTCGGTGCATAAAAACAGCCCCCAGCCAAAACTGATCAGATGGACAGGTGAAGATGAGCCAACCGGACTCGGCACCCTCGGTGCATCGACCCGGCCAGCTGGGCCGCAGGCCGGTGACGTCACGCGCGGAGATCAGTGCCGTGGCGATCGATCTGTTCACCGCCAAGGGCTTCGACGAGACCAGCGTCGAGGACGTCGCGGATGCGGCCGGGATCGCGCGCCGCACGCTCTTCCGCTACTACCCGTCGAAGAATGCGATCGCGTGGGGCGACTTCGACTCCCACCTCGCCGACATGCGCACACTGCTCGCCGACATCCCGTCGGAGCTCCCCATCGCCGAAGCGCTTCGTCGCGCCCTCATCTCCTTCAACACGGTTCCGCCGACCGAACTGATCGGCCACCGTCGACGCATGTCGCTGCTACTCGGCGTCCCTGCCCTGCAGGCCCATTCGATGCTCATGTACGCGGAATGGCGTCAGGTCATCGCGGAGTTCTGCGCTCACCGTCTCGGCCTGGACGAACATGACCACCTGCCCCAGACGATCGCCTGGATGTGCCTCGGCACGGCACTCGCGGCCTACGACCAGTGGCTCTCCCATCCCGACGCAGACCTCGAAGCCCTCATCCTGGCGGGAAGCCGTACCCTTGCGGAGGGAGTCGGCGCCCTGCCGTGATCGGGCGGGGCTGCGGTAGACTCAAGTAGAACGTGTTCTAATTTTGCCCTGACCAGCACCGACGGGGACGATCGTGAGAGGTACGAGATGACAGAGCTGACACCACATGGCTCGCGCAGCGTGATCCTTACCGTTGCCGACGTCATCGACGAGACCGCCGACGCGCGCTCCATCGTCTTCGAGGTGCCCGACTCACACCGCGAGCCGTTCACCGAGTACCGGCCCGGACAGTTCCTGACGCTGCGCATCCCCAGCGACCAGACCGGCTCGGTGGCCCGCTGCTACTCGCTCGCGTCGGCGCCGCGGACCGATCGACTGCCGAAGGTCACCGTGAAGCGGACCGTGGACGGGTATGGCTCCAACTGGGTCTGCGACAACCTCACCCCCGGCTCGAAGATCGAGGTCCTGCCGCCCTCCGGCGTCTTCACACCCAAGGATCTCGACACGAAGCTGCTGCTGATCGCGGCCGGCAGCGGTGTGACACCGGTGATGTCGATTCTGAAGGCCGCACTGCACGGTGGAACCGCCCCGATCACCTTCTTCTACGCCAACCGCGGCGTCGACGACGTGATCTTCGCCGACGAACTGCGCGACCTGCAGCGTGCTCATGCCGACCGCCTCACCGTCATCCATTGGCTCGAGTCCCTGCAGGGTCTGCCGGATGACCGCGTACTCGCCACCACGTTCCGCTCCCTCGCCGACCACACGGCCTATCTCTGCGGGCCGGGACCATTCATGGATGCCGTCCACAAAGGCCTTGCCGGAGCCGGATTCCCGCATCACAACGTGCACACCGAGGTGTACAACTCCCTGTCGGGGGATCCGTTCGCCGACGTCGAGCTCGACGAGGTCAGCGAGGCCGAGGAGGCCGAAGCAGCCTCGGTCGAGGTGGAACTCGACGGCGAGACCCACACACTGCGCTGGCCGCGCAAGCGATCACTGATCGACATCATGCTCGCCGCCGGCCTGGACGCGCCGTATTCGTGCCAGGAAGGCGAGTGTGGTTCCTGCGCCTGCACCCTGACAGACGGTACGGTCGAGATGGAGAACACCGGCGCGCTCGATCCCGAGGACATCGCCGACGGCTACATCCTCGGTTGCCAGGCCCACCCGACTTCGGATTCGCTGAAGATCGAGTTCTGACGACGAGCCGACCGTTCACGACGACAAATGGGGTGGTTCATGTCTCCGGTTCGATTGTCCCGGCTACTCGCGGGCATGTTGTTGTCCATCGGCACACTGCATTTCGTGGCGCCCAAGCAGTTCGACGCGATCATCCCGGAGGAGATCCCGGCCGATCCCCGGACCCTCACCTACGCTTCCGGTGTCGCCGAGGTCGCGATCGGTGCCGGCCTGCTGGTCCCGCGTACTCGTCGTGTGTCGGCCGCACTGGCTGCCGCGCTGTTCGTCGCCGTCTATCCCGCGAACCTCAACATGGTGCGGCTGTGGAAGGACAAGCCCGCGGCCATGCGCGCCGTGGCGATCGGACGTCTGCCCCTGCAGTTCCCGATGATCTGGGCGGCCATCAAGGTCTTTCGGTCCTCACCGAGCTGAGACCTGATTCCTCAGCGGAGCGACCGGAAGTACGCCCGTTCCTCGGCGTCGAGGTGCTCGATCGCGTAACTCAGTGCGGTACGGCCCATCTCGGGCGCGTGCGCGCCGAGATAGTCGGTGAGGATGTCCCGGCCGACACGTTTGCCCATCTCCCGCAGCATCCACCCGGTGGCCTTCTGGATCAGATCGCGGCGATCGTCGACGACGCGCGGTACGACGGCGAGCGTCGCGTCCGCGATGCCGTGCTTGAGAAACGCGAACGTACCGACGATCCCGGCCCGGCGAATCCACAGATCGTCGGCGGAGGCGAGTTCGACGAGCGGGCCGTGATCGTCGAGTCGGACGAGCCATGCACCGAGGATCGGGTCGGCAGATGAGTCGATGAGATCCCAGTTGTCCACCTGACCGGTGAACAGGGCGCGGCGGTAGAGGCTCACCCAGTCGACACGTGACGCATCATCGGTCGACCGTTCGAACTCGCCGCGCAACAGGAACAGCGCTATCAAGCGGTGCTCGTGGATCGCCGACTCCAGCAGCTCACGAATAACGTCGGGTTCGACACCGCGAAATCGCTTGGCGACCTTACGTAATCGGGGCACGGTGACGCCGATGAACTCGTCGCCTTCGCCGTATTCACCGGGGCCGGTCTTGAAGAACCGTGCCGATCCGGCGGCGCGAACCGGGTCGGCGTGCTCGGCGACGGCGGCCACGATCTGTCCGACAGTCGCCTCCCCCACACCGGGAGACCCTGCTCCGTCCGACGCGCCTGCGCCCATTCAGCCGACGAGGTCGGCGATCGGGGTTCTGGTGAGCAACTTCGGCCTCGTCTTCATGACCGCGCCGACCTTGCCCGCGCCGACGACACCGGTGAGATAACCGTCCCGGCTGTAGTAGGCGAGGAACTTCGTCCCGTCGTCGTCCACCAGATGCAGGTCGTCGGTGGCCTCCGGCCGGCCGAGTACCTGGATCTTGAGACCGTATTGGTCGCTCCAGAAGTATGGCGGTGCGGCGGGGATCATCGCATCGGTCTGGGCGATCCGATGTGCGACGACCGTGGCCTGTTCGACGGTGTGCGTCCAGTGTTCGACGCGTCGGGTTCCGCCCGTCTCGGTCCGCCAGTTCGCGACGTCGCCGAGCGCGTACACGTCCGGGGCCGAGGTGGCGCCGTACTCGTCGCAGGCGACGCCGCCCCCGGATTCGCGTGGGGCCAGGGCGATCCCGGAGCCGTCCAGGTAATCGATCACCGGGGTCGAGCCGATCCCGACGACCACGATGTCGGCGGCGAGTTCGGTTCCGTCGGCCAGCACGACGCCGCTGACCCGGCCACCGTCCGTGCGGATCTCGTCGACTCCGATCCCCGTCCGGACGTCGACTCCGTTCGCGACATGCATCCGGGCGATCAGCTCGCCGATCTCGGTGCCCAGGGCGGCCGCGAGCGGTGTCGGGGCCGGCTCGACCAGTGTCACCGCGAGACCGCGCTGGGTGAGGCTGGCGGCCACCTCGCAGCCGATGAACCCCGCGCCGACCACGACCGCCGCCGACGCCTGTTCGATCTCACGGCGCAGCGCCAATGCGTCGTCGATGGTGCGCAGGACGTGGACCCCGGCCACATCCTCGGTGCCGGGCAGCGATCGGGGTGCCAGACCTGTGGCCAGGACCAATGCGTCGTAACGCAACGTCTCCCGGTTTCCCGGATCGTCGAGTCGTTCGACGGTGACCGTGTGGTCGTCGGGCGCGATCGCGCACACCCGCTCGCCGACACGAAGGTCGACCGACGCGTCACCGAAGTAGTCGGCGGGTTTCAGGTCGACGCGATCGTCCTTGCCCAACAACACCGACTTCGACAATGGCGGTCGATCATAGGGTGGGTGCACTTCGGCTCCCACCAACGTGATCGGACCCGCATAGTCATTGGACCGCAGGCTCTCCGCTACGCGGATTCCGCCCAGACCCGCACCGACCACGACCACACCCGCGGCTGACCCGCTCATCTCCCATGCCTCCCTGACGCATCGTTCCGCGGTGCGGGCACGTGCCCGACTGCGGCTGCCGGCCGCCGATGGCCGACCCGGGGACGCGCTGGATGCATCCCCCTCACCGGGTGACGTCGCCGACCATGTCGAGGTCGGCGAGTCGCCAATGACCATCGACATTACGCATGGTGGCCCATCGAGCGGTAGGGGTCCTTTCCCCGTTCCGTTCTTCGGGATCTGTCACACCCTGGACCCGGATCGTCGGATCGGCGAACACGAGGACCTGGGCCCGGTCATCGGCGTAGGTGTTCACGCCGACGCCGACCACCCGCACCGACATCGTCGCACCGGTCTCGACAGCGCCGGCGAGCACCGCGTCGGGCCCCTGACTGCGATAGGTCTGCAGCAGCGGAGGGGCCAGGTGTGTGGCCACCGCGGCGCGGTCGGCGGGGCCGTCGGCGGGCGCAAAGGTCATGAGCGCGGTGACGGCGTCGCGGGTTGCCGTCAGCAGCGCGTCGCGCTGCGACTCGTCGGGCACCGGCCGCGCACGTGCGGCGGTCACGAAGGCAGCGACGGCCACCACCGCCGCGAGGATCGCGATCACGCCGAGTACGACGGCCCGGCGACGTCGACGCCGGGGCAGGTGGGCACGTGCGGTCATGCCTGGCCCGCCTGACTGATCAGCCACGCCGAATCTGTTCGGGTCATGGTCACCTCGACGGTCACCCGACGGTCCCGGACGTCTCCGCCGACGAGCTGCGGGTCGGTGGCCTCGGCCACCAGCAGCACCGTCGCCTCGGCGCCGGCATCCGCGGAGGGCGGGTCGGTGACGAGCCCGGCCGACAGCACCTCCCCGGTACTCGGCGAGTCCAGAGCGCCGACGGCCTGCGTCAGAGCGTCGCCCGCGGTCTGGAGCCGATCGCGTTGTGCGCCGGTGGTCACGGCCAGCGCCCGCTTCAGGTAGCCCTGGGGATCGGCGGGATCGGCGGTCAGCAGTGTGGTGACCGCGGCGCGGGATGCGTCCAGTGCAGCGGTGGCCGCGTTCGACCGGGCCTGCTCACCGCGGTTGTGCACCCACAGCGCGATCGCTCCGCCGGCGACGACGAGTGCGAGCACAGCGATCGCGCCGATGGCGATCAGGAACCTCCGGGTGCGCCGACGCGCCCGGTCGCGCAGTGGGGCCGCGGCGGCGATACGCGCCGATCGCGCGTTCCGGGTCGCCGCGTCCACCCGACGACGCGCCGCCGACAAGTCATCCGTCGTCGCCTTCGGCGCAGTGCCTCCCGATCCGGTCATGACATCACCTCCACCCGCGTAACCAACCATTTGTCGCCGTCGCGAGTGAATCGCGCTGCGACCGTGCGCTTCTCGGTGATCGGCGCCGAGTCCTCGGCGGCCGGAGTGGTCACCACGGTGGCGCGGATGAGGGTGTCACCACGATCTGGGGCCGCATCGATCACCCCGACGACGTCGGGTGTCCAGGTGATGCTGCGTGCCCCAGCCGCCGGGGGCCGCGTCAACTCGGTCGCATAGCGTGCCGCGAACTCCCCGCCGACGAGGCCGCGCGCCCTTGCACGATCGGACTTCCAGGAGCCGGCGTCGACCGAGAACACCTGGGCCACAATCCCACCTGCCTCGTGGCGAAGTTCCGTGCGGCTCTGCTCGGTGGCCGAAGCGGTGGCCGCGGCGCGCCATTGCCGACCGAGCACTCCGACGAGTCCCGCCAGCACGACCACGATCACCACAGCGATGACGACTGCCGTGCGTACCGGGATCACCCGATCGGTGGTTCTCGGTGGCCTCGCTGCGGGCGGGCTCCCCGGGGCGGGGGCGGGATCGGTGCGCTTCACGGCAGGTACTGCACCGCCGCGATTTTCAGCCGACCGTCATCGGGTTGCATCAGGACGCGCAGGCGAAACTGCCGTACCGACTCCCCCGCGGCCGTCTCCGATCCTTGGAGGAACTCGACGCTGGCGGCGACCAGTACCGTTGCCTTGTCGCCGGATCTGCCCGACACTCCGGCGCCGTCCACCGTTCCGCGGGCGACGGTGCCCTGCGACTCGACGAAGCGTGAGTAGCTGTCCGCCGATTGGGCGAACTGGTCGCGGAACTCGCCGGTGGAGCCATCGAGGATGCGGCGCGCCTGATCCGGCCGACGATGGTCGGGACTGAGCAGCAGTGCGACGCCGGCAATCGCGGCCTGCTCATAGTCGGCGTCGGTGTAGGCGGCGTCGGCGCGCACCCAGACGGTGACGCCGACGGCCGCGACGACAACCGTGACGATGGCCGCCACGGCCATCAGCCACCCGACCCGCGACGGCCGTCGCAGCCCCGCACGGACTTCTACGGCCTCGAGCTCGTCGATCGCACGGCGCAGCTCGGCACGCGCGACCCGTTCGGCATCGAGCAAGGCATCGGCGGCCATCCGAGGGTCCTCTCCGCGGGGATGCCGACCTCCCCGTCGGCAGCCCCAGCCTAGTGGCACCCGCGGGCGGCCCTCGGCGCCTGCACCGTCATTCCCATGCGAATACCGGGCAAATCGCGCAGAATCAGCTATTACCTGCGAGGAGGCGCTGATGACGCGACCACAATCGACGACGAACTCGATTTTCCGACGCAAACCGGTGACGGGCGAGGGTGCGCCCGGGCATGCTTCCGGCGACCCCCATCTGAGCCGGAGTATCGGGACGTTCCAGCTGACGCTGTTCGGCGTGGGCGCAACGGTCGGCACCGGTATCTTCATCGTCGTCCCGGAGGCGATCAGCTCTGCCGGTCCCGCCGTCATATTGTCCTTCGTCATCGCCGGCGTCGCGGCCGGTCTGGCCGCCATCTGCTATGCGGAGATGGCGTCGGCGGTGCCCGTGTCCGGGTCGAGCTACTCCTACGCCTATGCGACCCTGGGCGAGGTCGTCGCGATGGGCATCGGCGCCTGTCTCATGCTCGAATACGGCGTCTCGGCCGCCGCCACCTCGATCGGTTGGGGGCAATACCTCAACGAACTGATCGGGAACCTGTTCGACTGGCAGATCCCGCACGCGCTGAACGCGGCACCCTGGGGCGTCGACGACCCCGGCATCATCAATTTGCCGTCGGTCATCCTGATCTTCCTCTGCGGACTCCTGCTGATCCGCGGGGCGAGCGAGTCGGCTCTGGTCAACACGGTGATGGTACTCATCAAGCTCGGCGTCCTGCTGCTGTTCGGGGCGGTCTGCCTGACGGCCTTCACCTCGAGTCACTTCTCACCGTTCATGCCCGAGGGGATGTCCGGCGTGACCTCGGCGGCGGCCGTCATCTTCTTCACCTTCATCGGACTCGACGCGGTGTCGACAGCGGGCGACGAGGTGCGCAACCCACAGAAGGCCATGCCGCGCGCGATCATCGGCGCGCTCGTGATCGTCATCAGCATCTACCTGCTGACAGCCGTGGCGTCGATAGGGGCGCAGGCATGGACCGAATTCAATCCGGACGACGAGGCGAGCCTGTCGCAGCTGGCCAACAACGTCACGGGCAACACCATCGTGGGCAACATCATCGCGGTCGGCGCGGTCATCTCCATCTTCTCGGTGACGCTCGTGGTGATCTACGGGCAGACCCGCATCCTCTTCGCCATGGGCCGCGACGGCCTGCTGCCGTCGGCGTTCTCCAAGGTCAGTCGTAAGACCATGGTTCCGGTGAACAACACCGTCATCGTCTGCACGGTGATCGCCATCCTCGGCGGCTTCGTCCCGATCGACAAACTCTGGGATCTGGTCTCGATCGGCACTCTCGCGGCATTCATCGTGGTGTCCATCGGCGTGCTGATCCTGCGCCGGACGATGCCGCACCTGGATCGGCCGTTCAAGGTCCCGGGTTATCCGGTGACGCCCGTCCTGTCGGTCGCGGCGTGCATCTGGATTCTCAGCGGGCTGCACTGGGTCACGTTCATCTTCTTCGGCCTATGGGTCGGTGTCGCGCTGATCTTCTACTTCCTGTGGGGCCGACGCCACAGCAGGCTCAACCAGGCGCCGGGCACCGCCTCCGACAAGGTGGCGCCGTGACGATTCTGGTCGGATACGTCCAGGGCGAGGGTGGTCTCGGCGGGGTGCAGCTGGGCGCGATGATGGCCGAGTCACTCGGCACCGATCTCGTCGTGGCGACCGTCGTGCCGAAACCCTGGACGACACCGTCGATGGGCAAGATCGACGCCGAGTTCGTCACGTGGACCGATCAGGTAGCCGACAAGGCCGCCGCCGAGATCACCGAGTACATGCAGATCTACCCGCCGGAGCTGGCGTGGCGATTCCTGCGCCTCGATCACCGAACCGCCTCGGCGGCACTGATCGACTGCGCTCGGGAGCTGTCCGCAGACGGGATCGTTATCAGCTCCACCGGGGACGGCCAGTTGGGTCAGATCGTGATCGGCTCGACCGGCGACACGCTCATGCATCGCTCGCCGATACCGATCGGGGTCAGTCCTCGCGGCTATCGCTCGCCCAAGGACGGTCGGCTCACGCGAGTCACCGCCGCGATCGCCGGTTCCGATCCGGCATCGGTGTCGGTCGTCGATCGGGCCCGAGCGTTGTCCGACCGGATGAACGCCCCACTGCGTCTCGTCACCTTCGCGGTCCGGGGCGGCGCAATGTATCCCCCGCTGGTCGGTCTCAGCATCGAGGACACCGTGCTCGCTCAGTGGAAGGAGCAGTCGCTCGAGGCTCAGGAGAAGCTGGTGAACGACGGTCGCCTTCCCCCGGACACCGAATGTGTGGTCGCCGCGGGGCGCGGCTACCGGGAGGCGTTCGACTCCGTCGAATGGATCGACGGCGAGGTGCTGTTCGTCGGCAGTACCCGTGAGGGCATTCTGTCGCAGGTCTTCCTGGGTTCGCGTGCCACCAAGATCATCCGGCACTCGTCGGTCCCGGTGGTGATCCTCCCCCGCTGATCAGCGTCCGGCGATGCGCTTGTCGTACTCGGCGCGGCCGGCGCGGTCGAAGTCGAGGAAGATGCTGTCCAGCTTGGTCATCCGACGCGACGCGCGCTTGGATCGTTGGGTGAACAAGGGATTGAGCGCGACCCACGCCATCGACCGAGGGGCCGTCACCCGGACACGTGGACGAGCGATGATGCCCACCACCTCGGCGGCGACGTCCTCGGGTTCGCTCACCCGGATGAAGGCGTTCGTCTTGAGTCCGTCGATGAGCCCGGTCCGAGTGAACGTCGGCAGCACCGTGCTGATCCGTACCCCGGACCCGCTCAACTCGGCGTCGAGTGCCTCGGAGAACTCGATGACACCGGCTTTCACTCCGTTGTAGACCGCCATTCCCGGTGTGGGCAGGCGACCGGCCACCGATGCGATGTTCACGACCTGGCCGCGACCGCGTTCGACCATCCGACGGGCCGCCAGCTGCGTGCCGGTCAGCACACCCACCAGGTCGATGTCGACGGTCCGGCGGATCATCGCGTCGTCGAAGGAGAGGAAGTGACCCACCGGCATGATGCCGGCATTGTTGATCAGTACGTCGATGGGCCCGAGCGCGGCTTCGACGGCGTCGAGGAACGCGGTGAACGATTCGCGGTTCGTCACGTCGACCCCGAATCCCTCGACCCCGAGGTCGGCGGCAGCCTTGCCCACCGCCTCGTCGTCGATATCGCCGAGCGCTACCACCGCTCCGGCCTCGAACAGCTGTGTCGCGGTTTCGAATCCGATCCCACGCGCACCACCGGTGATGGCGATGACCTTGCCGCGCAGGGCCGATCGGATCTCTTCAGGATCGGCGCCGCGGCGCAGGCGATCAAGGACTGACATGGGTTGTTCCTTTCGTGGTCACAACAAATCTCGGCGCTGCCGCCTCATCGCAGGCTCTGAGGTGCGGGCTTGCAAACTTCCCCCGTCACGAAGGCGCGCCCTTCGTGACGGCCCTCCGCTAGCGCTCCGGACCTCCTCAGGGACCGGAACGGCCGCCCCCGCCACCGGGCCCCACGACGCTCCCCCGCTCCCTGAGGAGCGAGCCTGCGAACTCTCCCGCTCCCTGAGGAGCGAGCTTGCGAGCGTCACGAAGGGGCGCCCTTCGTGACGGCCCTCCGCTAGCGCTCCGGACCTCCTCAGGGACCAGAACGGACCCGCCCCTCCGCTAGCGCTCCGGACCTCCTCAGGGACCGGAACGGACCCGCCCCTCCGGCCAGCGCTCCGGACCTCCTCAGGGACCGGAACGGACCCGCCCCTCCGGCTAGCGCTCCGGACCTCCTCAGGGACCGGAATGCACACGCCCGCGGGACCGGAATGGCCCCGCCCCCGCCGGCGGCCCCACACGGCTCACCAGATCATCGGGGCCAGATACTTCGCGGCCAACTGGCGAACGGCCTCGGGTTGCTGCTTCGTCTCATCCGAAGCCGGGATCTCCAGGAAGGAGATCACCAGCCGGACATGGAGTTCCACCGCCTGGTGAAGATCCTCGTCGGGCATCTGCGCCCCCGCGTCCCGCAGGGTGTTGGCCACCCGGTCAGTCACCATGTCGATGAACAGGGACGTCACCGACGCGGTGATTCCCCGCATCTCCGAATCGGTGAGGACCAGCCTGCGCATCAGCGGATCCTCGGAGATCATCACCGCGCCCTCGGCGAAGGCCTCCACGACCGCGTCGGCCGGGCCGAGTCCGACGACCGCGTTCATGAGGCGGTGCATACCCCGTTCGTAGAGGTCGTTGGCCACCGCGAGCAGCAGCGCCTCCTTGTTCGGGAAGCGGCGATACAGGGTGCTGCGACTGACGCCGGCCTGCGCGGCCACCTCGTCCATGTTCGCGCGCCGGACCCCCACCGCGGTGAACTCGGTTTCGGCGGCCGACAGGATCGCCTGTTCCTGATCCTCGGGGCTCGCGGTGTTGCGCGCCTTGCGTGGGGCCTTGGTCGATGACATCGGAGCGGGCGTCATCGGCGTCGGAGGTCCACGGGCAGTTTGTCCTTCGGGACCGGAAGCGAGCTGTAGTCCATCGGGACCTGGTAGTCGTCCGGGACCGACCACTCGTAGTTCCGCACCAGGTGATGCAGGATCGTCTTGATCTCCATCTGGCCAAAATACAGCCCGATGCACTTGTGCACGCCGCCACCGAACGGCGTCCACGCCATCCGGTGTCCCTTGTCCTCGGCCCGCTCGGGCGAGAATCGCTCCGGGTCGAACATGTCCGGGTTCGTGAAGAACTCGGGGTCGCGGTGATTGGTCATCTGCGGCACCGAGACGAAGCTGCCCTTCGGGATGTAGTAGCCCTGAACCGAGGTGTCCTTGATGGCCATGCGCGGCTGCGCCGGCACCGGCGGACACATCCGCAGGGATTCCTTCATGACGAGGTCAAGTGCGGAGAGCGACTTGAGGTCGTCGTATCCGAGCTCCGGGTTCAGTTCCATTGACTGCTCGTGGGCCTTGCGCTGCCACTCCGGCGATTTCCCCATGCGGTAGGCCATCTGCGTCATGGTGATGGTCGAGGTGTCATGGGCGGCCATGAGAACGAAGATCATGTGATTGACGACGTCCTCGTCGGTGAAGCGGTCGCCCTCGTCGCTCTCTGCATGACACAGCACCGAGAAGAGGTCCGGGGTCTCGCGCGCCCGCTTGGCCGCGATGTTCTCGTGGAAGAACTCCTCGAGCACCTTGCGTCCGCGGAGCCCTTTCCACCACCGTCCCCCCGGGACGGGTTTGCGAACGTAGGCGACACCGGCCCGGACCGTGTCGATGAACGCCTTGTTGATCTTGTCGGCCTCGTCCTTCGGCAGTTCGAGACCCAGGAAGACCTCGAGTGCGACGTCGAGCGTGAGCGCCTTGAACTCCTCGAACATCTTCACGTTCCCGGTCGGGAAGCGCTCGACCCGGTCGGCGATCATCGGCTGCATCTCCTGCATATAGCCCTTCAGCACCGACGGTGTGAAGGCCTGCTGCAGGATGTGCCGGTGATGACGGTGCTCGTCGAAGTCGAGCAGCATGATGCCGCGGTTGAAGAAAGGGCCGATGAAATAGCTCCACGCCGGGCCGTTGGCGAATGCCTTGTCGCGATTCATCAGGATCTCGTCGGCGGCGCGCGGACCCGAGGCGATCACCATCTGGATTCCGAGGGCGTTGAGTCCGGACACCTGACCGAAACGCGCGAGCCGCTCGTCGCCGAACGCGAACGGGTCGCGCCGCATCGCCATCATCTCGAGAATCCCGTTGCGCTCGGCACAGGGCACTTCCAGCAGGCCGCTGTCGGCCGGGGCCTGGGCAAACACCGTTGTCATCGCCATCTCCTCGCCACCGTGAATTTTCGATCAGCAACCTCCGGACGTGGTGTGACGTCGGTCGCATCAGTTCTATTGGAACAGATTAGCGGAAATGTTTCTAGGGCCGTGTCCGAGGGCCCCGTTCGGCGAGAAGCGCGTGACACCGCCGCACCCGGTCGCGCCACCAGCGATCACGATCGGAGTCCGCGAGCGGGGCCGAGCCCGGATCGATCGCGCCGGGTCCGAACCACCGCGGGGTGACCGACCCGTCCGCGGGCACGAACGGCTCCGCGACGTCGGCGGTGAAGAGGGTCCCGGTGGCCAGGCCGCACGCGTGGTCGAGCGACGGCAACGCCGCGGCGGTCGCGACGCCCGCGGCGATCCCGACCGCCGAATCCAGCGCCGACGACACGACCACGGGCAGACCGAGATCCTCGGCCAGCTGCAGCGTCGCGCGCATTCCCCCGAGCGGGGCGACCTTGATGATCGCCAGATCCGCGGCGTCGGCGGCGACCACCCGATACGGGTCGGCCGCCTTGCGGATCGACTCATCCGCCGCGATCGGGACGTCAACGGCCCGGCGCACCGCGGCAAGTTCTTCGACGGTGACACATGGCTGTTCGACGTACTCGACGTCGCCGATCGCACGGATCGCACGGATCGCTTCGTCGACGGTCCACCCGGCGTTGGCGTCGATGCGCACCGTCGGCACCACGGCGCGGGCGGCAGCCACACGGGCAACGTCGTCGTCCAGCGTCTGGCCTCGCTCGGCAACCTTCACCTTCGCGGTGGTCGCACCGGGGTTACGGGCGAGGATCGCGGCCACGTCGTCGGCCGGGACGGCAGGAACCGTCGCGTTCACCGCGACCTCCTCGCGGTAGGCCGGCGGCGGACCCTGGTAGGCCGCCTCGATCCCCGCGGCAAGCCAGGCCGAGGCCTCGGGGTCGTCGTACTCGACGAAGGGGCCGAACTCTCCCCACCCCGCCGGGCCGGCGAACACCATCGTCTCGCGTTCGACGAGCCCGCGGAACCGGCTCCGCATCGGCAAGCGAACCGTGATCGCCGAAGCGAGCAGTTCGTCCACGGGCGGCAGCAGGCTGTCCACCATGACATCACCTCCAACCCAGCTCGGTTGAAACAAATCTTTCATTCCGTTCCAACCTGCGTTAGTCTCCTCTCATGTCAGTCAACCAGGACTATGAGCGGGCAATCCGTGAGGCCGAGCCCGTCGTCGTCGACGACGTCGACACCTCCGACGTTGCGCCCCGCCTGGGCGCCGATTCACTGGTCTGGAAGTTCTACGGGGACAGTCGGGGCATCCTCGGCTTCCAACGACTCGCGGGCACCGAGAACTGCATCGAACAACTCGGGCAGGCCGTCCTGGACCACTCGGTCATCTTCGACGACTTCCTCGGGCGCGCGCGGCGTACCGGCCCGCCGGTGATGAAGACCGTCTATAGCACCGAGCCGCAGAAGTGGGGGCGCACGGTTCGCGATTTCCATCGCGACATCAAGGGCACGATCAGCGACGGATCGCGCTATCACGCACTCAATCCCGAGCTCTTCTATTGGGCGCACGCCACATTCGTCGATCAGGTGCTCTTCATCACCGACACGTTCATTCGTCGCCTGAGCTACGCCGAGAAGGTGCAGATCTTCGAAGAGAGCAAGATCTGGTATCAGCTCTACGGGGTGAGCGCGCGCAGCCAGCCACAGACCTATGAGGAGTTCCTCGCGTACTGGGACGACATGTTGAACCGCTTCGTTCCACACAAGACGGTCGTCTACGCGACCGGCTACATCCGACAGGGACTCCCCCGCCCGAAGATGGTGCCCGCACCCGTCTGGAAGGTTGCCTCGGCACCATTGAACGCATTCCTTCGCACGGTTATCGTCGGGACTGTGCCCCAGCAGATGCGCGACGTCTGCGGGTTGGAGTGGAATGAGAAACGCGAGAAGCACTTCCAGCGTTTCGCGGCCACCATGCGTGCACTCAACCCGGTGTTCAACCGGCTCCCACTGAAGTGGCTCTACGTCCCGTGGGCGTATCGGGCCTGGCAGGAGATCGGCATCGATCCGCGTCCGCTCCACAACAAACCGGCCGCCTGAGCGCACTCGCCCGCGACCTGGCCGGTTCGCCCCGGCTGGTGGCGTGCGGGCCGGTCGCGGTCAGGTGGCGCGGAGGAACTCGCCTGCCGCGGTACCGAAGTCGTCGACACGATCACGGTGCACACTGTGCCCGATGTCGATCACGGTGAGCCGCGCGTCCGGCATCGCGTCGCTCAGTGCATGCAGGTGCCGCGGCGGGAGAAAGCTCCGCCCGCCACCGGAGATGACCAGGGTGGGCGCCGTCACCACCTTCAGACGCGCCCACCACCCCGGATCGGCGACCGCGAACTGCGGGGACACCTCGGTGGCCACGCGCCGGTCGAAGCGGATGAGCGGCACCGGATTCCGCACCGCCCACCCCAGTCCTCGAACCCGCTCACCGAGCGAGGCGGCGACGACGATGTCCTCATCGACGTCGTGCTGGTCGCGGGGCATCGGCGGGATCTCCTCCAGGACCAGACGGCGCACTCTGCCGGGGACGTCCATCGCCAGCCGCAGTGCCGAGTGCGCGCCCAATGAGTGCGCGACCACGTCAGCCACCGGGATTTCGAGGTCGTCGAGTACGAAGCGCAGGTCGTCTCGGAAATCGTCGAGGAGGTAGGTCTCGGCGTGGCCGCTGCGCCCGTGACCACGCAGGTCGACGGAGACGACCGTCCTGCCGTCGCGCCGCAGTGCGCCGGCGAAGGCCCGCCACGTGCTGTGGTCGCCGGCCATCCCGTGGACCAGCAGGACCGGAGGACGGTCGCGGTCGACACCAGAGACCCGGACACCGAGCGCGAGGTCCCCGGACGGCGTCGGTCGATGCAGAACCCGCATGCGTACGAGGGTAATCAGTGGCGCATCTGCTGGGATTACGGGTTCCGTCGGCGCGATTATGGGTTCCGTCGGCGCGTTCGAGGGTTCCGTCGGCGCGATTATGGGTTCTGTCGGCGCGATCGAGGGTTCCGTCGGCGCGATTACGGGTTCCGTCGGCGCGTTCGAGGGTTCCGTCGGCGGGCGGCGCGCTCAGCGCCGGGGTCGCGGTGGCCTCAGTCGCGGAACCACCCGCTGCGTTTCGCGTTGAACACCATGTCCTGCCAATAGCCCCACTGGTGGGTTCCGACCGCGGGATAGTCGGTGGTGATGCGCACGCCCGAGAGCGCAGCGGACACCTCGAACGAGCGGGTCTGCGCCAGCGACACCACTTCGAGCGGCGTGCCCTTGATGGAACCGATCGCGTCGGTGTTGTACTTACCCCACACGCCTGATGCGGCGCCGACGCGGATGTGCATCCCCCTCATCCGTGAGATCTGGGCCAGCGCGTCGTTGCGTATCCAGCGATCGTCCCACGGCGGTCCCCACATGCTGTCCGCACTGAAGGGGCCGACCCCGGCCTCCATCCCGGCATCGATCAGGGCCAGTCGCACCGCCTCACGCATCGTCGGTGCCGACAGGTTCAGAAATCCCGACATCGAGAAGATGTGCGAGATCCGCTTGCGGTGGTAGGCGCCGTAGATCATCGCCGCGTTGCCACCCATCGAGATGCCCATGATCGCGTATTTCGACCGGGGACCTACGGCGAGTCCGCGGGCGTCTAGTTCGTTGACGATCGTGTTCAGCCGGCAGGTCCACCGATAGCGATACTTGATCTTGTTGGCGGGGCTGGCCGCATTCCAGTCCGTGTAGAAGCTCGCGAGCCCGCCGACCGGTTCCACCACGTTCACACCGGAATTGGCGATTCGCTGAATCCGGGTCTCATGCCGCCACCCGCTCATGTCATTCGTCGCCCGAAGACCGTCGAGGGCGATAACGGTCTTGTAGTTGCCCCACCGGACCCACATGTCCACCGGCGTCGACGGCATACCGCAACCCGCAACGTAGAAGCGGCTCAAGGACGCGGCATTCGCGGTGCCGGCCCCGACGGACCCGATGCCGACGATGGTTGCCGCGACGAGTAGGCAGACGAGGACTCGACGACGCAGCGCCAGCCGGCGTGGTCGGATGGTGAGAACTGGCACCGCAGTACCGTAATCCGCTGTGTCACCGGGTCGCCACAGCTGTGACCAGAGCAGCGGCAGACCGAAACGGGGCTGTTACCAAAGTGTCTGGTGCTACTAAAGCTACTGGAGTGATCCGATTGCGCGGGTCACTTTCGATACCGCGGGCGGCGCGGGAGAACGCGGGTTGTCGAAGACCCGCGCGACCCCAGCCGACCCGCGCGAACCGAGCCGACCCGCGAACCGAGCCGACCCGCGCGAACCGAGAGCATCCGCATACCGAGGAGAAGCGCGATACGAGCAAAGGCGCCCGGCCACTTACGTGACCGGGCGCCTTCTCGACTCAGTGAGTCAGATCGTCAGGAGGACAACCTCACTTGTTGATCTTGGTGACTCGACCCGCACCGACGGTGCGGCCACCCTCGCGGATGGCGAAACGCAGGCCCTCGTCCATGGCGACCGGCTGGATGAGCTTGACGCTCATCTCGGTGTTGTCGCCCGGCATGACCATCTCGGTGCCCTCGGGGAGGGTCACGACGCCGGTCACGTCGGTGGTACGGAAGTAGAACTGCGGACGGTAGTTGTTGAAGAACGGGGTGTGGCGTCCACCCTCGTCCTTGCTCAGGATGTAAGCCTGGCCCTCGAACTCCGTGTGCGGAGTCGTGGTGCCCGGCTTGACGATGACCTGACCACGCTCGACGTCCTCACGCTTGAGGCCGCGCAGCAGCAGACCGGCGTTGTCGCCTGCCTGTGCCGAGTCGAGCAGCTTGTGGAACATCTCGATACCGGTGACGGTGGTCTTGGTGGACTTGTCACGGATGCCGACGATCTCGACTTCCTCGTTCACGTTGACCTCGCCGCGCTCCACACGACCGGTGACCACGGTGCCGCGGCCGGTGATGGTGAAGACGTCCTCGACAGGCATGAGGAACGGCTTGTCGGTCTCACGGACCGGGTCCGGGATCGACTCGTCGACGGCAGCCATGAGCTCCTCGACGGACTTGGTCCACTCGGGGTCACCCTCGAGCGCCTTGAGCGCCGAGACCTTCACGACCGGAGCTTCCTCGTCGAACTCCTGGGCGGCCAGCAGTTCGCGGACCTCCATCTCGACGAGCTCGATGATCTCGTCGTCGTCGACCATGTCGGCCTTGTTCAGGGCGACGAGGATGTAGGGCACACCGACCTGGCGGGCCAGCAGCACGTGCTCGCGGGTCTGCGGCATCGGGCCGTCGGTGGCGGCAACCACGAGGATCGCGCCGTCCATCTGGGCCGCACCGGTGATCATGTTCTTGATGTAGTCAGCGTGACCGGGGGCGTCAACGTGTGCGTAGTGACGCTTCTCGGTCTCGTACTCCACGTGCGAGATGTTGATCGTGATACCACGAGCCTTCTCTTCCGGAGCCTTGTCGATCTGATCGAACGCAAAGCTCTGGTTGAGATCCGGGTACTTGTCGTGCAGCACCTTGGTGATGGCCGCGGTCAGCGTGGTCTTGCCGTGGTCGACGTGACCGATGGTGCCGATGTTCACGTGCGGCTTGGTCCGCTCGAACTTCGCCTTCGCCACTTTGTTTGTCCTCCTGGACTGTTGTTGTCCTGCTGGGCGGATCCCAGCAGGAGTCGTTACTTACGTTGTCGCGCCCGCTCTGGGTTGTTGCCAGCGCTTGGTCGCTGCGACAACCGACTTATTCGCCGGTCGCCTTAGCGATGATTTCCTTCGACACGTTCGACGGAACCTCCGCGTACGAGTCGAACACCATGGAGTAGTTTGCCCGGCCCTGGGTCTTCGACCGAAGGTCTCCGATGTAGCCGAACATCTCCGACAGCGGAACCTGTGCCTTCACGACACGGGCGCCACTGCGCTCCTCCATGGCCTGGATCTGGCCACGGCGGGAGTTCAGGTCGCCGATCACGTCACCCATGTAGTCCTCCGGAGTCGTGACCTCGACGGCCATGATCGGCTCCAGGATGACCGGGCTCGCCATCTTCGCAGCCTCCTTGAGGGCCTGCGAACCGGCGATCTTGAAGGCCATTTCCGAGGAGTCGACGTCGTGGTACTGACCGTCGAGCAGGGTGACCTTCAAATTGACCAGCGGGTAACCGGCGAGAACGCCGTACTGCATCGCATCCTGCGCGCCGGCATCCACGGACGGGATGTACTCACGCGGGACGCGACCACCGGTGACAGCGTTCGCGAATTCGTAGGTCGCACCGTCCTCGGCGTCCACGAGGGGCTCGAGTTTGATGATGACCTTGGCGAACTGGCCCGACCCACCGGTCTGCTTCTTGTGGGTGAACTCGTGCTTCTCGACCGTCTTGCGAATGGTCTCGCGGTAGGCGACCTGCGGCTTGCCGACGTTCGCCTCGACCTTGAACTCGCGCTTCATTCGGTCGACGAGGATGTCGAGGTGGAGCTCGCCCATACCGCCGATGACGGTCTGGCCGGTCTCCTCGTCGAGCTTCACCGAGAAGGTCGGGTCCTCTTCGGCCAGCTTCTGGATCGCGGTGCCGAGCTTCTCCTGGTCGGACTTGGTCTTCGGCTCGATCGAGACGTTGATGACCGGGTCCGGGAAGCTCATCGACTCCAGCACGATCGGCGCGCTGGCATCGCACAAGGTGTCACCGGTGGTGGTGTCCTTCAGGCCGATCATCGCGTAGATGTGGCCCGCGGTCGCATCCTCGACCGGGTTCTCCTTGTTGGCGTGCATCTGGAACAGCTTGCCGATGCGCTCTTTCTTGCCCTTGGTGGCGTTGAGCACCTGGGTGCCGGCACTGATCCTGCCCGAGTAGACACGGACGAAGGTCAGCTTGCCGAAGAACGGGTGTGCGGCGATCTTGAACGCGAGCGCCGAGAACGGCTCGTCCGACGACGGCTTGCGGGAGAGGACTTCCTCCTCGTTGCCCACGGCGTGACCCTCGACCGAGGGGACGTCGAGCGGCGACGGCAGGTAGTCGATGACCGCATCGAGCATGGGCTGGACGCCCTTGTTCTTGAACGCCGAACCACAGATCACCGGGTAGTACTCGCGCGCGATCGTCAGCTTGCGGATGGCAGCCTTGATCTCCTCGACGGTGAGTTCCTCGCCGCCGAAGTACTTCTCCAGCAACGCCTCATCGGTCTCGGCGACGGTCTCGAGCAGCTTCTCGCGGTATTCGGCGGCCTGGTCGACGAGATCCGCGGGGATCTCCTCGATGGTCGGCTCGGCACCGATCTCCACGGTGCCGCGCCACGTGATCGCCTTCTGCTCGATCAGGTCGACGACGCCGTCGAAGTTGTCCTCGGCGCCGATCGGGAGCTGCAGCACCAGCGGCTTCGCGCCGAGACGCTCCTCGATGGTGCGCACGGTGAAGAAGAAGTCCGCACCCAGCTTGTCCATCTTGTTGACGAAGCAGATACGCGGGACTTCGTACTTCTCGGCCTGCCGCCAGACCTGCTCGGACTGCGGCTCGACACCTTCCTTGCCGTCGAACACGGCAACGGCACCGTCGAGCACGCGCAGGCTGCGCTCCACCTCGACGGTGAAGTCGACGTGGCCGGGGGTGTCGATGATGTTGATCTGGTTCTTGTTCCAGAAACAGGTGACCGCGGCGGAGGTGATGGTGATCCCCCGCTCCTTCTCCTGCTCCATCCAGTCGGTGGTCGAAGCACCGTCGTGGGTCTCACCGATCTTGTAGTTCACACCGGTGTAGAAGAGGATTCGCTCGGTCGCGGTCGTCTTGCCGGCATCGATGTGGGCCATGATGCCGATGTTGCGAACCTTGTTCAGGTCGCTGAGCACTTCCTGTGCCACTTGGTTTCCCTTCGGGAATTGCTGTTGAACAAAGGGCATGCGCTCCGCGTGACCGTGGTTCGATCACGCGGAGCATGTTCTCACCAGCGGTAGTGCGCGAACGCCCGGTTGGCCTCGGCCATCTTGTGGGTGTCCTCGCGACGCTTGACCGACGCACCGAGGCCGTTGGAGGCATCGAGAAGCTCGTTGGCAAGGCGCTCGACCATGGTTTTCTCGCGACGCTGACGGCTGAAGGTCACCAGCCAGCGCAGCGCCAGGGTGTTGGCGCGGTTCGGCTTGACCTCGACGGGCACCTGGTAGGTGGCGCCACCGACGCGGCGGCTCTTGACCTCGAGGGTCGGCTTCACGTTGTCCAGCGCGCGCTTGAGCGTCACGACGGGATCGGTGCCGGTCTTCTCGCGGGCCTGTTCGAGGGCCTGGTACACGATGCGCTCGGCGGTCGACTTCTTGCCGTCCAGCAGGATCTTGTTGACCAGCTGGGTGACCAGCGGCGAACCGTAGACGGGATCGTTGATGAGGGGGCGCTTGGCAGCGGGTCCTTTACGTGGCATGACTTATCAGTTCCCCTTCTTCGCGCCGTAACGGCTGCGCGCCTGCTTGCGGTCCTTGACACCCTGGGTGTCGAGCGAGCCGCGGATGACCTTGTAGCGGACACCGGGGAGGTCCTTCACACGACCACCGCGGACGAGCACCATCGAGTGCTCCTGCAGGTTGTGACCCTCACCCGGGATGTAAGCGGTGACCTCGACGGCACTGGTCAGGCGCACACGGGCGACCTTACGCAGCGCGGAGTTCGGCTTCTTCGGGGTGGTGGTGTAGACGCGCGTGCACACGCCACGACGCTGCGGGCTCCCCTTGAGGGCCGCGGTCTTGGTCTTGGCAGCCTTGTCGTGACGGCCCTTGCGGACCAGCTGATTGATCGTTGGCACTAGGTGTGTTCTTCCTTTGTCGGCAGTTGTTCCTCGGCGTCTTGTGGACGCGTCGGACGCTCTGTAGTTGTTGCGCTGCGGTTTGTGCTCCGGGCAAGCTCTCGAAAACCGTTTCCGGTTTCGCTGCTTCCGCAACTCGCCCCACCAGCGCATAAGCGCTGGTCAGTACATTTATCGCTACCCCGAGGTCGGGCGTGTCAAACGCTCGACGACGGTCTCGCCTGTCAGTTCGCAAAAACCCGGTGCGCCGGGCATGCGGACTGGCCCAGCATGGGCCGGGCACCGGCGATCCACTCTACCGATCGAGTTTGCACAGGTCAAAAAACGGATCCCGCATCCGAATCGGGAGTCGACGCGACATGAACAACGCGTGGACACGCGACGGGTTCAACACCGACCGCGCCGGGTGTCTTCCCGATCGACCGTCCTACGAAAAAGGTTGCCGCCTGGCCCGATTCACGAGCCGGACGGCAACCTGTGTCGACGGGGCCGAGGCTACGGGGTGTTCCACCAGGCGAGCACCGACGGCCAGGCCTTGGGGTTGGATGTCTGGTAGCCGAGGTAGGCACCGATCGCAGCGCCGATGCCGGCTCCGAACCAGCCGAACACGATGAACCCGATCAGCCCCCCGATCAACGTCGACACCGGCGTGTTGCCCTTCCAACCCTTGTTGAGTTCGTTCCACATCATGTCGTAGCGCTGCGCCTTGGTGATCCGCTTGGCACGGGGCTTCACCTGCTGCTTCTTGGCGGCGGCGGTGGCCGCGACATCCAGCTGAGCGCGGTACGCCGGGCTGACGGTGGGGGTGAACACGGCCCTCGTCCCGTCTGCGCTCACCGACCAACGCAGCGGCACCCGGAAGCCGTCCATCGTGCCCGCCAGCGGCATCGCGTCGACGACACGCCCCTGCCGATCACGCACCTGCAGTGCGGTGCGCGCCGCGTTCGGCACGAACACGGCGTCTGCCAGTGTGGCGACGACGCTCTGGCCGTTCGCCGTGAGTCCGGCGGTGACAAACGGAGAGCCCGAGGACCGAACCGGAGCAGCGTTCGCAGTGGCCGACGGGATGACCAGGGCGACCGCGGTGAACGCGGCGATCGCCAGAAGGACACGGTGGATGTGTTTCATTGACCCCAACTTCAAATGTGAACCGTGAATACCCTCAGCGGGAATACTGAGAGACGGCTGAACTCTAGCCGGGCACACCGACACGTGAGTCTCGGGATCGCCGACCGGCATCCGAGATCACCCTGGTTGTCCTTCCGATTCACGACCCCAACCGAATCCACCTCAGGGACAATGCTATTCGGTCGACTGAGGCAACTTGACCTTCGCTGCTCCGCGCTTGGCCGGGTTCGACGGCGGTGGCACCACGGGACCGATGTCGCCGTCGGGCGCGGTGTCGAGGTCGACGATGACGGGCGCATGATCACTCGGCTTGGTGCCCTTGCGAGCCTGCCGATCGATCCACGCCGCCGCAACCCGATCGGCGATCCCACCACCGGCGAGGATGAGGTCGATGCGCATGCCGAGGTCCTTGTGGAACATCCCGGCGCGGTAGTCCCAGTAACTGAACACCCGCTCCGACGGCCACCGTTCGCGCACGACGTCACGCAGGCCGAGCGCCCCGAAATCGTCGAGCGCGGTGCGCTCGGGCTCGGTGACGTGGGTGTGACCTATGTAGGCGGCGGGGTCGAACACGTCGGCGTCCGCGGGCGCGATGTTCATGTCACCGCACAGCATCGTGTTGCTCGACGCGTCGGCCGCCTCCCCTGCCGCGACCACCGCGCGCAGCTGCGACAGCCACGCCAGCTTGTAGCGGTAATGATCGGAATCCGGCTCGCGCCCGTTGGGGACATACAGCGAGTAGATCCGCACTCCCCCGCAGATCGCCGACACCGCCCGCGCCTCCGCCGGCGAGTCGGGCTCGGGGAAACCCGGAGCTTCGTCGAAGCCCTGCCGGACGTCGTCGAGGCCGACACGCGAAAGCAGCGCCACCCCGTTCCACTGCCCCTGCCCCACATGGGCGATCTCGTAACCGCGCTCGGCCAGATCGTCGCCGAGCACCTCGTGGAAGGCATCATCGGAGAGCTTGGTCTCCTGCAGGCAGACGACATCGGGCTGTCGCTGATCGAGCCACGGCAACAGACGTGGAATCCGCTGCTTCACCGAGTTCACGTTCCAGGTCGCGACACGCATGGGGTCCACGGTAGCCGGGCAGCTCACCGCCGCCGTGGGGTGCCTTCACCCGCCCGCGGCCAGCGCGTCGTCGGTCTCCGTTCAGTGCCCGCCGACATCCACCCGTCCGCCACGGGGCGTGTGGAAGTCGTATGCCGTCTCCGCATGCTGGCCATCGTCGATGCCATCCATCTCGTGCTGCCGGTGCGCCCGCATACCCATGGTGTATTTGATGGCGAAGCCGATGATCGCCGTCACCGCCATGGCATAGGCGAGCACGACGACGACGGCGACCGCCTGCCGCCACAGCTGGTCCAGGCCGCCGCCGTAAAGCAATCCATCGACTCCCGCGGGGGCCGACGAGCTGGCCACCAGTCCGATCATCAGCATCCCGACCACGCCACTCACGAAATGCACGCCCACGACATCCAGCGAATCGTCATAGCCCCATCGGAACTTCAGTTCGATGGCGTAGGACGCAACCGCTCCGGCCACCGCACCGATCGCGAGCGCTCCGATCGGTGTCACCGAGGAGCAGGACGGGGTGATCGCGACCAGCCCCGCCACCACACCGGACGCGGCGCCGAACGAGGTGGGCCGCCCGTGTCGGATGCGTTCGACGATGAGCCACGCGACCATCGACACGGCACCCGCACCGAGCGTGTTCACGGTGACGAGCGCTGCCGCACCGTTAGCCGCCAGCGTCGACCCGGCGTTGAAGCCGAACCAGCCGAACCACAACAGTCCCGCACCGAGCATCACGAAGGGCAGATTGTGTGGACGCATAGGGTCTTTGGGCCATCCCGCCCGCCTACCGAGCAACAGGGCGACCACGAGCGCGGATGCGCCCGAGTTGATCTCGACGACGGTGCCGCCCGCGAAGTCGATGGCCTTCAGATGTGCGACGATCCAGCCGCCGTGCTCGGCGGTCAGGCCCGGCGCACTGAACACCCAGTGGGCCACCGGGACGTAGACGAGGATCGCCCACAGCGCAGCGAAGACCAGCCAGGATGTGAACTTCATCCGGTCTGCGACCGCACCGGCGATGAGCGCCACGGTGACCATGGCGAACCCGGCCTGAAAGGCCACGAACAACAAGGCCGGGATCGTGCCGACGAGCGGCATCGAGTTGGTGTCGGCACCTCCGGGTCCGAAGTGGCCGAACAGGTTTCGCAGTCCCGCAAAAGTCGTCGGGTCGCCGATCACACCTCCGCGATCGGGCCCGAAGGCCATGGAATAGCCCACCACCAACCAGACGATCCACACGATCGGGACCGCCGACAAGCACATCATCATCATGTTCAGCACGCTCTTCGAGCGCACCATCCCGCCGTAGAACAGGCCGAGAGCCGGGGTCATCAACAGCACCAGTGCGAATGCGGCCAACATCCACGCGGTGTTCGCCGCATCGGGGGCGTCCATGGTCGGGAACGAATTCACGCCCATCAGAGTACGATCCGCCACCCACTGCTCCGGCAGCTATCCGGGCGCCGGCACCGAGCAGATCGGCGGCACCGACCGCCGGGCGGGCCGGCGCGGAGGAGTCGTGCGCGGTTTGCCGGAATTGCCGCGATCGGTCTGCGTCACGATGCCGACGATGCCTCGCCGTCGGGCGCGGGACCGCCTCGCAGCGGCCCGCCGACAACATCGCCGGCAGCCGGGTGGGTCGTCACCGGAACGCGGGCGAGGACAACGCCGGGGCCGATCAGAGAACCGTCGCTTGACCTGCGATCCACCGGCAGATCGAGTCGGGCTTCGCAGGACGCTGCGGTGAACTGTGCAGACCGCCGCCGGCGTCGCATCGGGGCCGTGACGACGAGTTGTCGCCGGTCACACCGCCTTGCGCCGGTCCCCCTGATAGGCGGCCACCAGATCCTCGCGGGCCCGCGCCACCCGCGACCGGATGGTGCCGATCGGGCACGCGCAGATCTCGGCGGCCTCGGCATAGGCGAAGTCCAGCACCTGGGTCAGCACAAATGCTTCGCGACGGCGCTCGTCGAGGTCGGCGAGCAGCATCTCCAACTCGACCCGGTCATCGTGACGCTCGCTCTGCGTCGCGACCGTCGACATCGATTCGGGTGCCTTCAACTGCAACCGCGGTCGCGACGACTCGTGGCGAAAGTGGTCGGCGACGGCGCGGCGTGCGATCGCGAGCAGCCAGGTTCGTCCGGACGCCCGGCCACCGAACGTGGGAATCGAGCGGAACGCCCGCAGGTAGGTGTCCTGGGTCAGATCGTCGGCGACGCGGCGATCCGCCAGACACCCCACAAACCGCCGTACGTCGTCCCGCGTAGCCTTGACGAAGGATTCCAGGGCCTGCTGGTCGCCCTGCGCCGCGGCCAGCGCGAGCCGAGTCGCATCGTCGCAAGGCGTTGTCACCGGGTAACCGTAGCCACAGCCGGAGCACCGCCCGCCGGCGGCGGGAACTGACCGGCCGATCGGTGCGACCACTCCGGTGAGGATGGGTTCCGACCCATGAGTCGGCAGGAGTGAGTGTTTGGGAGGCAGTGTGACATCGTTCACGCCGACGACGGTGGACCCGGATGAGAACCGGGTCGAACTCGAGGTCTCGGGGATGACGTGCGGAGCGTGTGCGGCGAGAGTGGAACGCAAGCTCAACAAGGTCGACGGTGTCCGCGCGTCGGTCAACTATGCGACCCGGGTCGCGACGATCGATGCGCCGCGGGAACTGGTCGCCGACGACTTGTGCGCCGTCGTCGACAAGGCCGGCTACTCGGCCCGCCCGCGGGTCTCCGGCCCGATCGATCCCGACGACGATCCCGACATGCGCTACGCCCAGGACATCTTCCGCAGGATGGTCGTGGCACTGCTGCTGTTCATCCCGCTGGCAGATCTGTCGATCATGTTCGCGACCGTGCCGGCCACCCGGATCGCCGGCTGGCAGTGGATACTCATCGCACTCGCGGCGCCCGTGGTGACGTGGTGTGCGTGGCCGTTCTACCGGGTCGCCGTGCGCAACCTGCGGGTCGGCGCGCTGTCCATGGAGACGCTGATCAGCATCGGCATCGTGGCAGCCACCGGGTGGTCACTGTGGTCGATGTTCGGCGAGAGTGCCGACGTCGGGGACGTCGGCGTGTGGCAGGCGATCCTGGGCAGTGACTCGATCTATCTCGAGGTGGCCGCCGGCGTCACGGTGTTCGTGCTCGCCGGGCGGTACTTCGAGGCCCGCGCACGGTCCCGCGCCGGCGGGGCGTTGCGGGCACTGGCCGCGTTCGGCGCCAAGGACGTCGCGGTACTGCTGCCGGACGGTTCACAGATGCGCATCCCCGTCGGCGAACTCAAGGAAGGTCAACGCTTCCTGGTCCGCCCGGGCGAGACCATCGCGGCTGACGGACTGGTGATCTCGGGGTCGTCGGCCATCGACATGAGCGCGATGACCGGCGAGTCCCGCCCGACCGATGTGGACGAGGGCGACGCCGTGATCAGCGGCACCGTCTCGCTCAACGGCCGACTGGTGGTGCAGGCGGCTCGCGTCGGCGACGACACCCGGTTCGCGGCGATGCTGCGGCTGGTCGAGCAGGCGCAGAGCACCAAGGCCGACATCCAACGACTGGCCGATCGCATCGCCACCGTGTTCGTCCCCATCGTCATCGCCATCGCCATCGGAACCGTGATCGCGTGGCTGATCGCCGACGGCGACGTCGACAACGCCGTCGGCGCCGGGCTCGCGGTCCTGGTGATCGCCTGTCCGTGCGCGCTGGGCCTGGCGACCCCGACCGCGCTCATGGTCGCGTCGGGTCGCGGTGCCCAACTCGGCATCTTCCTCAAGGGACACCAGGCGCTCGACGCCTCCCGCGAGGTCGACACGGTCGTCTTCGACAAGACCGGCACCCTCACCAATGGTGCCCTCGACATCGTGTCGGTATCGGTCGCCGCAGGCCACGACCGTGACGCCGTCCTGCGTGCGGCCGCGACCGTCGAGACCGCCTCGGAACACGCCGTCGCCAAGGCCATCGCCGCCGCTGCCGACACCGGCGACATCGCTTCGGTGACCGAGTTCGTCGCCGAACCCGGCAAGGGTGTGTCAGGCGTGATCGACGGCCGCCGCGTGCAGGTGGGTTCGCCGCGCTGGGTCTCGAGCGACGCGATGGTGCCGACCGACGTCGCCCGCGCCTGTCGCGACGCGGAGTCCGTCGGCCACACCGTCGTCTACGTGGCGATCGACGGCGAAGTGTGTGGCGCGATCGCGGTGGCCGACACCGTGAAGGCCGGCGCCGCGGACACCATTGCCGACCTGCGCGCGCTCGGCCTGCGCACCTTGCTGGTCACCGGTGACAATGCCGAGGCGGCGCGCGCCGTCGCCGAGCAGGTCGGCATCGACGAGGTCCTCGCCGAAGTGCTGCCCGACGAGAAGGTCCACTGCATCGAACGGCTGCGCGAGGAGGGCCGGGTGGTCGCGATGGTCGGTGACGGCATCAACGACGCACCCGCACTCGTCACCGCCGACCTGGGTCTGGCGATCGGACGCGGCACCGACGTCGCCATCGCGGCCGCCGACATCATCCTGGTCCGTCATGACCTGCGGAGTGTGGTCGAGGCACTGGGCCTGGCGCGCGCGACCCGGAACACCATTCGCACCAACATGATCTGGGCTTTCGGCTACAACGTCGCGGCGATCCCGATCGCGGCGGCGGGGCTGCTCAATCCGCTCATCGCCGGTGCGGCGATGGCGTTCTCGTCGTTCTTCGTGGTGTCGAACAGCCTGCGGCTGCGACGGTTCGCCGCCGGCGAGGAATGGACCGGCAACGATGTGGACCGGCCGACCGACGATCCCGTCGCGGCCCGAGATGTGGAGGTAGGGCTGTGACGCAGAGGAACCACGTACGCGCGCTGCTGCTGGCGGTCGTCGGAGTGTGCGCATTCGGGGTCGCCGGCTGCGCCGAACCCACGACGACACCGAGCCAGCCGAGCGGCTCGATGGTCGACAACACCATCGATCCGGTTCCGCTCGACAAGGTGATGGACGCCGTCGCCGCGCAGCAACTACCCGTCACCGGTCGCCACGACGCGACCGACCAGCTGTGCCCGTCGGCGGGCTGCACCTCGGCCGAGGCCGCCGACCAGCTGACCATCCTGCACTTCCCGACGACCGGCCGCGCCGAGATCTACGCTGGCGGCGACCTGAGCTCCTTTCAGATCCTCGACGTCGTGGTGACGTTCCCGGACGGCACACCCGAGGACCAGCGCACCCAGTACGAAGCGGCAGTCAAGCTCGCGCTCCGCTGAGCCCGGCCGGCTCTGTGGGTTCTTCCCCCGGGTGAGAACGGCCGGGTCAGCGGTCGCGGGTCAGCGGTCGCGGGAGAGCTCGGCGAGCATCCGGTTGTAGGCGGTCAGCTCGTCGTCGGCGAAGTTGTCCGCACGCCGGTCCTTGCGCCGCGCCGTCCGCCGATCCGATTTGGCCCACTGATTGACGAGCGCCACCACGACGAGCAGTGCCGGCACCTCGCTCGCACCCCACGCGATGGCGCCGCCCACGAACTGGTCGCGGGTCAGGTCGTCGAGCCAAGGAAGGCCCAGGTAGGTGTAGAAGGTGCCCCCGATGATCGAGTTCATCGTCATCGTCGCGATGCCGAAGAACGCGTGGAACGGCATGATCGCGAAGAGCAGACCCAACCGGCCGAGCCACGGCAGCCGTTTCGGGCCGGGGTCGATGCCGATGATGATCCAGTAGAAGAGGTACCCGGTGATGAGGAAGTGCACGCTCATCAGGTCGTGACCCCAGTGGTATCGCGCGAGCGTGTCGAACAGCGACGTGAAGTAGACGCCGTACAGCGAGATCACGAAGATCAGTATCGCCACGATCGGGTTGCTGAGGATGTGCGTGAACCGTGAATGCACCAGCCACACGATCCACTCGCGAGGTCCCGGCAGATTCTCCGCACCGGCGGTCGGCAACGCCCGCAGAGCCAGGGTGACCGGCGCACCGAGGACGAGCAGAACCGGGATGAACATGTTGAGTGCCATGTGTTCGGCCATGTGCACGCTGAACATCGCCATCCCATAGGTACGGACACCGGACGACGTGACCACGAGCAGCGAGGCGCAGCCGAGCATCCAGGAGACGGTCCGCGGCCATTCCCACCCGATGCCGCGCCGGTGCAGCCACCACACGCCGAACGCGTAGAGAGCGGCCATCGCGACGGCCCCCACACCGATGAAGAGGTCGAGGCGCCACATGAACGCCAGCCGCGCCACTGACGGCGGGTCGGGGAGTTCATAGCCGAGGAAGACATCCCACACGGTGAACTGGTGAGCGAGCAGCGCCGGGGCCGTGCGCGTCGCCATACCTGCGATCGCCGCCTGCAGCGTCACCGCGGCCACGACACCCATCTGAATCAGCAGCAGTGACCCGGCCGGCATCGCTTCGGCACGACGGGACCGGGCGAGCAACCGGACGTCGACGACTAGTCCGAGCACCACGGCCGCGGCGGCGAGCAGCGCCCAGCGACCGTAGGCGCTGCCGGTCAGGTCACCCAGCGGCACCAGGAAACCGAGCAGGACCATCCCGTAGACGACCGCGACGACGTCCAGCACCACCAGCGACGCGGCCACCCGGCGCAGCGTCGGCAGGCGATCGCCCTCCGGGGTGTCACGGCCGAGGGTGAGTGCCGTCGCCACCCTGACACCGATCAGCACGGATACCGCAGACGCGAACATGATCGCCGCGGTCGTCGTGAAGTCGTGGTTGGGACCCTGACCGGCGTTACCCGCGACGGGCAACGCAACCGCGGCGATGAAACCCGGGATCAGCAGAAGCGCATGGCTGGTCCACGACAGGGTCGTCCGGGCGACGATCGCGATCAGCAGCGCGCAGCACGCACTGACGATCCATCCGACGGCCTGCTCGGAGGTCTCGATCAGCGACAGCGCACCCGACGTGGCGAGCAGCGTGTGGATCGGCACCCCGGACCGATCGGCCGCGGTCACGACGACCATCAGCAAGGAGCCGACCAGCCACGCCGGAGCTGCTCGTTCGATCACGCGATGGGCGCGGAAGGTCTCCACGCCGATCATGCCGTCGGAGTCCGGTCGCGAGCAGATCGTGACGTACACGAGTGAGCCGATCGTGATCGCGGTGAGCACCGTGGTCAGAAAGTAACCGGTGGGTGTTGCGACTGCGGTCAGCCAGCCCGGGAAGCCGTCGCCGGTCTCGTGGAACCGTGTCGTCCCCGAAACGATGGCGTAGCCCACGAGAGCGACGACACCCGCGACGATGCTGATCCCGACCACCGCGGCAGGGGCAGCGGCCCGGCGGCGAGGTGAAGCTGTGTCGATCATGAAATCCTGAGCGGTTGTCGGGCGGATCGCTCCGCCCGGGACGGCCGGTGTTCGACGCCAACTGTACGACCGTGGGTCGTCGTCGCGAAAAACGAGAGACAGCTCACAGCTGCGATCGGCATCCGGGGGGAACCAGCCGAACATCCGAGACGACTACTCAGATATCAGGCTGCTCCGGGGCTTTCCTCCGAGAGCCGCCGAGCCCACACTTTCACCAATTCGACGAAACGGAGTTTCTCGACGTGACCGCCAGTTCGCCGCCCGCGGCGTCGCAGCCGCATGCGACCCGGCCCCTCGAAACCCGGTCGTCGGAAACCTCACCCCGCACCGGAACCGTCATCTGGACGCGTCCGGCCACCGCCCTCGGTGAGAGGCCGTCCCTGGGTGCGGTCGGACGCGTGGCGACCCCGTGATCACCGACCTCGCGCTGCGCTGGGTGGTCACCGTCCTCTTCGCGCTCGCCATCGCCGAGTTCCTGTATTCGCTGGTGACGCATCGGATGCGGTGGTCAGGCGTGCTGAGTCACGTGCTGCATCTGATCATGTCGGTGGCCATGCTCGTCATGGCCTGGCCGTTCAGCATGGAGTGGCCCACCACAGGTCCGATGGCGTTCTTCGTCGTTGCCGGCGTGTGGTTCCTGATCGCCGCGATCGCATTCGCCGGCGGGCCGGCCGAACAGGTGGCCCACCTGTACCACGCGGTCATGATGGGGGCGATGGCGTGGATGTATGCGGCGATGAACGGAACGCTGTTGCCCGGTTCCGACGACGAGATCACGCCCGCCGACGGAATGCACGGGGCGGACTCGTCGATGCCCGGCATGGACATGCCGCACGGTGGCATGTACGGCACGGGCGTTCACACCGCCCGACCGGGCTATGTGACGCCGGTCGACCTGATCCTGGGAGCCGTCTTCGTGCTGGCAGCTCTGGTGTGGCTGTATCTGTACGTCAGTCGGCGCCGCCTCGCCGGCGACCGCGAGGACCGGGCGTCGGCGCTGCTCACCCACAGCGGCGAGCTGTCGCAGGTGTTCATGGCGACCGGTATGGCGATCATGTTCTTCGTCATGGCCTGAGAGGCGTCACCGGTCAGGCGCCAGGCCGCTCGGTGCGAGTGATCACCTCGCTCAGCAACCCTTCAGCGTCGTTCGCGGATCGTGGGTCGGGAGCGGAACACACCCGTGTTGTGCTGTCGCGGCACGATCGGTTCGGGAGACAGTAGTGGCCATGCGCATTCTCGTGGTGGACGACGACCACAGCGTCGCGGAGACGGTGCGGCGGATGCTGGTTGCCGAGGGCTGGGTGGTGGCCGTGGCACACGACGGGACAGCCGGCCTCGAACGGGCCACGACCGAGAAGTTCGATGTCGTCGTCCTCGACATCATGATGCCCGGCCTCAACGGATACGAGGTCGTCCGCCGGATGCGCGCAGCCGGCGTCTGGACCCCGGTGTTGATGCTGACGGCGAAGGACGGCGAATACGATCAGGCCGATGCGTTCGACGTCGGCGCCGATGACTATCTGACCAAACCGTTCTCGTTCGTCGTGTTCGTCGCCCGGCTCCGCGCGCTGGCCCGACGAGGCGCGCCGGAACGACCGGTCATCCTGACAGCGGGGAGCCTGTCGCTCGACCCGGCTCGTCACGTCGTCTGCCGCGGTGACGTCGAGGTGAGTCTGACACCGAGGGAATTCGGGGTCCTCGAGTTCCTGATGCGCCACAAAGGGGAAGTCGTCACCAAGACCGAGATCCTCGACTCCGTCTGGGATATCAACTACCGGGGCGACGAGAATGTCGTCGAGGTCTATGTCAGCTACCTGAGGCGCCGCATCGACACTCCATTCGACTGCAAGGCCATCGAGACCGTCCGCGGCGTGGGATATCGGCTGGCGACCGACGGCGGCGGCTGACGATCACAGTTCCGCGGGAAGGCTGAACCCGACGCGGGCCCCACCGTCGGGCGAGTCGGTGACGATCACCGTGCCGTGGTGTGCGCGAACGATTTCGGTGACGATCGACAGGCCCAGGCCCGACCCGCCCTGCGATCGCCCGCGAGCCGTGTCGAGCCGCACGAAACGCTCCGTCACGCGAGTCTTCTCGGCGTCCGGGATCCCTGACCCGTTGTCGGACACGACGATCGTGGCGGTCTGCGTGGTGGGGTCCGCGCTCATCTCGAACGTGATCGTGTTCCGGGTGTGGCGCAAGGCGTTGTCGGCGATGTTGCGCAGGGCCCGCCCCAATTTCTCCTCGTCTCCGCGCACCCGGACCGCGACGATGTGGGCCTCGATCGTGTAGTCGGTGACCGCCTCCAGCCGTGCGACCTCCGCGCTGACGATCTCGTCGAGATTGACGTCGGCCAGGCGAAGCGGGACACCGCTCTCATCGGCTCTGGCCAGCAGGAGCAGGTCGGCCACCATGTCCTGCAGGCGCAGGGCTTCGGGCATCATCACCCCCTCGACGGTGTCGGGATCGATCGGCTGATGTTTGACCCGCGAGAGATCAAGCAGCCCAACCAGTGTGGTCAGCGGACTGTTGATCTCGTGCGACGCGTCGTTGACGAATCGGAGCTGCCGTGCCCGCGCGGATTCGATCCGGCTCAACATCTCGTTCATGGTCGTCGCCAACGTGGCGATCTCATCCCCGGAGTTGGGCACCGGAACACGCTGGGTCAGGTCGCCGCCGGTGATCTCCTCGACGCGTCGGCGGATGTCGTCGACCGGCCGAAGGGTTCGGCCGACGAAAAAGTATGTCAGCACCGCCATGCCGATCACGATGATCGGGAACATGATGCAGCACAGGATCGCCACGATCACCAGGGTCGCGTTGATGGGACCTTCGGGAGCGCCGACGCCGACCGTCAGTGCACCGTCCGGGGTCATCACACCGAGCGCCGTGGCCTGGTATTCCTCATCGGAGCCGACCGTGGCGTGTGCGCCATGCACCGCCTGTTGCGTTCCTGGCGCCATCGTCGGCACCATCGGCTGGTCGTAGCTGTCGTCGTTGCTGAGTCGGATGGTTCCCGATTTGTCGAAGACCTGGATCACTGCGACGTTCTGCGCGGTCGTCAACAGCGACGGGTCGATTCCGCGTAGGCCTTCCTGTGCCAGGGGTTCGGCGATCTGTTCTGCGCGAGCAGAGGTCGCCGCCTCGGCGGAGCGGAGCAGGATGTGGTGCAGCGCCACCACCATCAGCACCGCTGCGATCGCGAGTGCGAGCGTGACCAATCCGGTGGCCACCAGTGTCAATCTCGTCCGCACGGGACGTAGCCGCCGACGTATTCGCTGGTAGATCGCAGCTGATCGGTCGGGCACGGGGGAACCCTAACGCGCTCGACGTCGTCGTGTACACCAGCCACTCAGCTGGACCAAGGATCGTCACAGTGCGTCGGGACGAGTGTGTGACGTGATCGCCGATTCGGGCGATCGGTACATCAAGGGAGAATTGAGATGCTTCGTCACACCGCCGGCCACAACACAACTCGTTCGCGACGACTCCGGAAGGCCGCAGTGGGAGCAGGTCTGGCCGCCGTCCTGGCCACCGGCGCCGGCTTCGGTGTCGCCCATGCCGTCACCGGCCACAACCGGGAGCCTGCTTCGACCACATCGTCGACCGACCGCCCAGAACCCGGCGACACGCCGGACCAGACCGCCGACCAACCCGACGTCGCCGGCCAACCCGACCTCCCCGAAGCCGGCGACACGCCCGATCAGACCGCCGACCAACCCGACGTCCCCGGCCGACCCGACCTCCCCGAGCCCGGCGACACACCCGACGCGGCGCACTGACGATGTCCGGGAGCCGCAGTGAGCTCAGGCCGGAATCGCCGGTCGGATCACCATCCTCCGCCGTCGAGACCTTGGCGGCTGCGGCCCCGTGACGTGCGTCGGTGCCGGACTCAGCGTCCACTAAGCATCAACGGAACACCATGTGAGCATGTCACCGTATCTGGGCCGACGGGCGTCGGCGGCTGCGCTGTTGGTGGTGGTGTGTGTCGTCGGCGTCGCACTCGCCTATGACGGCGGACCATTCGCGATCGACCACTCCGTGATGGACTGGATGGTCGCCCATCGCAACACCACCTCCTTCGCGGTGGTGTCGGTGATCTCCGACTGCTTCGGCCCGGTCATGATCGCAGTCTGGGCGTTCATCGCGGCCGCAGTCTTCGCAATCCGGGACCGTACGCTCAGCCGCGCCATCGCGGTCGTGGCCACCGTGGCGGCCGCCGCAGTGGTCACCGAGATCGTCAAGCTCGTGGTGGCTCGCCCACGCCCCCCGATGATCTACCACCGGTCGATCTCAGAGATGACCTATTCCTATCCATCCGGCCACGTCACCGGAACAAGTGCACTGACCATCACGATCGCGGTCGTCGCAACGGCGACTGCATCACCCGCTGTGCGTCGGTGGGCGCTTGCCGCCGCCGCCGCGATCACGCTGTTCGCCGCCGCAACCCGCCTGTATCTCGGAGTGCATTGGGCCTCCGATGTCATCGCGGCCTTCGCCGTCGGCACGGCCGCGGCGCTGGTGATCCCCGATCTGGTCGCTGTCGGACTCGACAAGGCACGGCAGCGGACACCCGACCGGCTACAAACCTGGGTCGCGCCCGGCCCACTCACGACGAGGAGAACACCCACCCGTGTCCATCGATGATGTCGCCCGCGACCGGGCCCGCCGAGTGTTGAGCAAGGTTCCCGAGGTCACGATCTATTTCTGGATCATCAAGATTCTGGCGACCACTGTCGGCGAGACCGCCGCGGACTTCGTCAACATGACACTGCGCCTGGGACTGCAATCGACCACCGCGGTCGCCGTCGCCCTGCTTGTGGCCACACTCGTCGCCCAGTTCTGGGTCAACCGCTATATCCCCGCGCTCTACTGGTGGACCGTGCTGCTCATCAGCGTCACCGGCACGCTGATCACCGACAACCTGACCGACAACCTCGGTGTGCCGCTCGTGGTCTCGACATCGGTGTTTGCCGTTGCTCTCGTGATCGTCTTCGTTGTCTGGTACGCGGTCGAAGGAACGCTGTCCATCCATTCCATCCGCAGCAGGCGCCGAGAGGCCTTCTACTGGTTGACGATTCTCGTCACCTTCGCCCTCGGAACCGCTGTCGGAGATTTGATCTCGGAGAAATTGGCGCTCGGCTACCTGACCTCTCTCGTCATCTTCGCCGGTGTGATCGCCCTGATCGCGGCGGCTCACTACGGATTACGCCTCAACGCCGTCGTCGCGTTCTGGGCGGCCTACATCGTCACCCGGCCGTTGGGCGCGTCGTTGGGCGATCTGATCACCCAACCGACGGACGCGGGTGGGCTCGGCATCGGCACCACGGTCACCAATGCGGTGTTCCTGATCGTGATGGTTGTGCTGGTGGCATATCTGAGCATGACCAAGGTGGATCGGATCGAGCAACACGATGTCACACAGCCGGTACTCGCATGACGCTCCCTCACCCGGCTTCGATACAACCGCAGGCACTGTCCGTGCGCATGGCAGCGGCGCTGACGGCGTCGGCCGCGGCCACGACGTTCGTCCTGACGCTGCTGTGGGCGATGAGCGCGTCCGCCCGCGTGCCGGCACATCTGTCCGTGTCGCCACACGCGCTGCTCATCGCTGCCGTCACGACATCGGTCGTCGTCTCCGTCTGTGCCAGGCTGTCCGCGGCTCTGACCCAGGGGCCACCGAGGTCGCGGAGTGACCGATGAAGACGGGCGCCGGCGTCGTCGTGATCGCTGTTGCCGTCCTCGTCGCGATCGGCGTGTTCGCGACGGCCGCGTCGTACAGTCGTGCGCTGGGTGCTCCAGGTCACGGCTCACCGGGGACCAAGACGACGGTGTGGCTGCGCGAACATCACCTGGGGTCCGCTGTCACGGTTGGCGAATCCTGGCTCGACTCACGTCGTTTACCACCTCGGCAGCACCACCCGGCGACACCGACACCGACACCGACACCGACACCGACACCGACGACGGAAACACCCTGACCTCGCCGACTTTCGGCGCCGCCGGACATCAGCGCTCGATGACCTGCCCACCATCGACGTCCCACCGTCGATCCAGGCGGACGTTGTCCACCATGCGGCGATCGTGGGTGACCAGCAGCAGCGCACCGTCGTAGGAATCGAGCGCCTGCTCGAGCTGCTCGATCGCCGGTAGGTCGAGGTGGTTGGTCGGCTCGTCGAGGACGAGGACATTGGTGCCACGCGCCTGGAGCAGGGCGAGCCCGGCCCGGGTCCGTTCGCCCGGGGACAAGGCGTCGACCGGCCGTGCGACGTGATCCGCGCGAAGACCGAATTTCGCCAGCAGCGTCCGCACGTCGGCCGTGGACCAGTCCGGCATGAGTTGCTCGAATCGGTCGGTCAGCGGTTGTGAACCGGTGAAGTGGGCGCGCGCCTGGTCGATCTCGCCGACGGCGACACTCGCGCCGAGGGTGGCGCTGCCCGCGTCTGGTTCGACCCGACCGAGCAGCAACCTCAGCAGTGTCGACTTCCCGGCGCCGTTCGGGCCGGTGATACCGATACGGTCGCCGGCGTTCACCTGCAGCGACACCGGACCGAGAACGAAATCGCCTTGACGCACAACGGCATCGTTGAGTGTTGCGACCACCGAACTCGCTCGGGGCGCAGCACCGATGGTGAACTCGAGTACCCATTCCTTCCGCGGTTCGGCAACCTCGTCGAGTCGTGCGATCCGACTCTCCATCTGGCGGACCTTCTGTGCCTGCTTCTCGCTCGACTCGGTGGCCGCGCGCCGGCGGATCTTGTCGTTGTCGGGAGCTTTGCGCATCGCGTTGCGCACACCTTGGCTCGACCATTCGCGTTGGGTGCGCGCCCGGGCCACCAGATCGGCCTTCTTCTCGGCGAACTCCTCGTACTCGGCACGCTTGTGTTGGCGGGCGATCTCCCGTTCCTCGAGATAGCTCTCGTAGCCGCCGCCGTAGATGGTGTTGCTGTGCTGCGCCAGGTCGAGTTCGAGGACCCGGGTCACGCTGCGTGCCAGAAACTCTCGATCGTGACTGACCAGGACGACGCCACCCCGCAGGCCGCCGATCACATCCTCCAGACGCGCCAGACCGTCGAGGTCGAGATCGTTGGTCGGCTCGTCGAGAAGCACGACATCGAACTGTGAACACAGCAGCGCGGCCAACCCGACGCGCGCCGCCTGCCCACCGGAGAGCGCGGTCATCGGAGTCGCCTCGGGTCGCACTCGTCCGTCGTCGAGGCCGAGGTCGGCGAGCACCGCCGGCAGCCGCTCATCGAGGTCCGCGGCGCCGGTCGCGAGCCAATGGTCCAGGGCCGATGCGTAGGCGTCGGCCGGGTCGACGCCGCCGGGGTTCGGCGGTGGATCGGCCAGCACCGCTGCGGCCTCATCCATCGCCCGGGTCGCCTGCGCGCAACCCGTTCGGCGCGCCACGTAGGCACCGACGGTCTCGCCCGGCACCCGCTCATGCTCCTGGGGCAGCCATCCGACGAAGGCGTCGGATGGTGCCAGCGACACCGATCCCTCGAGCGGCTCGAGATCACCCGCCAGAATGCGCAGCAACGTCGTCTTGCCTGCACCGTTGGCGCCGACGACACCGATGACGTCGCCGGGCGCAACGGTCAGATCAAGGTGGTCGAACAGGGTGCGGTGGGCGAATCCGCCTGCGACGTCTTTGGCGACGAGGGTTGCGGTCATCGGTCAATCGTCGCACTCCGACGCGCTCGGACGTCAGGGACGTGCTACTTCGGCTCCCGGTTCCGGCGCGGACGCCTGATCCGACGGTGCTGCCGCCTGACGACGCCGGGAGATCGCTGTCCACACCATGGGCAGGATGGAGATGACCACGATGACCACGAAGATCGGTTCGATCAGCTTCTGCACGATCGTGAACTGTCCCAGCCAGTACCCCAGCATCGTGACACCACAGGCCCACACCACGGCGCCGAGGACGTTGTAGGTCAGGAAGCTTCGATGACGCATCCCGGCCGCGCCCGCGACGATCGGAGTGATCGTTCGGACGATGGGAACGAATCGGGCAAGAAAGACGGTCACCGGACCGTGGCGATCGAAGAATTGGTGCGCCTCATCGACGTAGCGCTGTTTGAGGATGCGATTCTCCGGTCGGAACCATCGTGTCCCCACGGTTCGTCCGATGGCGTAACCGACTTCGGCGCCCAGGGCGGCAGCCAACGGCGCCAGGAGCAGTACCTGCCACAGCGACGCGAATGCGGGCACCTGGTCTTTGCCGCCCGCTGCGATGACCATGCCCGCGACAAAGAGCAACGAGTCTCCGGGCAGCAGTGGGAACAGGATGCCCGACTCCACCAGGATCACCACCAGCAAACCGGCCAGCGCCCACGTCCCGAAGTAGCCGAGCAGTGTGACGGGATCGAGGAATCCGGGAAGGGCGCCGGCCTGGACGACCGTTGCGGCCGAGGAGAAATGGTTCACTTCGCCGACAGTAAGGAGTGGTCACTGAGAGATCGCTGAGTTGAGGTTCACACACGACGCAACGGTCGTCGCCCGGCCCGCTCCGCTCGCTGAGCCCGCAGATGACGATAGTTTCTCGGTTGCTTGCTCGATGGCCGTCACGACCTCGAGGAAACCGGTGCGCCCGGGGGTGATCAGCGACGTGTGGGTGGCACCGGCGACCTCGATCATCGTCGGGTGGCCGGGGCCCGCGACGTCCTCGAGGTAGTGTCGGGCCACGCCGATCGGCACCACCCGATCCCGGGTGCCCTGCAACATCAGGATCGGGCTGCGCACACAGCGGGACCGGCTGGGATCGGCGAGCGCGTATCGCGCGGCCTCCTGTTGCGGCGCACCACCCAGGAACAGGCGAACGTTGTGATCGCCGTGCAACGCCGCATACGTCATGTCCAGCGGGCCGGCGATCGAGATCACCAACTGTGGCGGATGCGGTTGATGCTCGGATGCCCACACCGCCAGCTGCCCACCTGCGCTGTGACCGATCAACACGGTCGGCCGCCCGGCGAGCGCGGGATACCGGGTGCGCAATGTCTGGGCGAAGTCGGCGGCGTCACGGGCATCGGTGAGGGTCGTCGGCCAGCCGCCGCCGGAACCGATCTGGCGATACTCGACGTTGAAGACCGCGAAGCCGTCACCGACCAAGGTCCTGGCGAGCGGCAGCATGCCGGCCGGCCCACCCTGCGAATGCCGCCAGCCGCCACCGTGAAACAACACCAGCAGCGGGATCCCCGACCGTGTTGGTGGCCGATCCGGCAGATAGAGGTCGCCATGGTTCTGGGTGGGATCGGCGGTGCCGGTCGTCGGATATTCGAGCCGGATGGGTGTGATCGTGTGTTGCACAACGCCGCGGTTCGTCCAGACCGCCTCGTTCGGACCGACGGGGGCCTGCGACCGTGGCGACGCCGCCGAGCAACCGGTGAGCAGAGCGACCGCGGCGAGAACAACGGCGAGCAGGACGAGGACCACAACCCGCGGTGCCCGCCCATCCGACGAGTCACGTGGCATGCCGTTCTCCTGACTGCCTCCGCCGACGACCCGATGCCGCACGCGGATTCACTTGTCCCGGTGACCGACGTCCGCCGCTCACCGGACCATTCTGCGCCGACCGCGCTGAGGAAGCACTGAGTGACGCCAGGTGGTGTCACTCGGTCCAAGCGCGCCCCGGAATCCGGCCGGCACGCGATGATGGTCGGGTGAGTTCTGTTGGTGATGCCGTCGTCCGGATCGGGCCGACACTGGCCGTGGTGGTCGTGGTACTCGCCATACTCGCCGTCGCGGTGAATCATGCGGGCCGAACGGGTCACGCGCGAGAGGCCGTCGTCGCCACCGTGCGCGCGGTGGTGCAGTTGGCGGCACTGGCCGCGGTGTTGGGTGTGGTGATCCAGACGATGTGGGCATCCGCGCTCTTCGTCGTCGTGATGGCGTGCGTCGCCGCCGCGACGTCCGCGGGCCGGGTCACCAGTCGACGTGGAACGGTCCGTGAGTCGGCACGTTGCCTGCTACCGGTCGCGGCCGCGACCATCGTCATCGTGAGCGTCCTGGTACTGATCGGCGTGCTCCCGGCGAGCGGGCTGGCCGTGATCCCCACGGCGGGAATCATGTTCGGCGGCGCCATGAACACCACGTCGCTGGCCGGACGCCGTGCACACGATGAATTGGCCACCAGGCGTGGCGAGGTCGAGGCAGCGCTGTCGCTGGGGCTCGCGCCGCATGATGCGCGCGTGGAGATCTGCCGCCCCGCCGCCGCGACCGCACTGGTCCCGGGCATCGATCAGACGCGCTCGGTGGGTCTGGTGACGATCCCCGGGGCGTTTGTCGGAATGGTGCTCGGTGGCGCGTCGACGACCGCCGCCGCGGTCATGCAGTTGTTCGTACTCATCTCCCTACTCGCGGTCAGTGCCATCGCAGTGGTGGTCACGACGGAGATGGTCGCCCGAGATCTCTTGTGAGAGTTCAGCGCTCCAGCACAGCCCACAGACCGAGCACCCAGGGCACCGAAAGCGCGATGACAGCGGTGAGGTTGAGCCGCCAGTGGTCGCGTACGAGTGCGGCGAACTCACGGATCGACGCATTGGGAACGAAATACGGCGCGGTCGCGGCTCCCACACAGAATCCGTCGATTCCCGCCGCCCGCATCTGTGTCGCGGCGCGAAACGCGTGATAATTGCTCGTGACGACGGCCACGGGCGCACCTATCCGGTTCTCCGCAAGCAGCATTGCCGACATCGTCAGGTTCTCGGCGGTGTCGGTCGAGCGGTCCTCGAGCAGAATGAGCCCACCGTCCACGCCGGACGCCTCCAGATAGTGTGCCATGGCGGCCGCCTCCGAGGTCTCCTCGCCGTCACCCCGACCTCCCGAACAGACCAACAGCGGCGATCGGCCGGCCGCACGGGAGAATTCGAATATCTCCCGTCCACGCTCGAGACGAGCGGCGAGCAGTGGGCCGACATCGCGCCCGTCGATCAATCCGGCGCCGAGCACGATCACCGCCCGGACGGGTTCCCGGCCCGCGCGCCGACGGGCCCACCCCGCATAGATCCACGACCACGACACCGCGGCGACCAACACGAAACCCAGGTATCCGGCGGGTAGGCCGACCGCCGCGAGCAGCAGCAACGCGGTGTTGCTGCGCTCGGGGTCGAACCACCCGAGAGCGATCGCCACGATGATCGACCAGGCATAGCAGAACAAGATGACGCCGAGGACCGTCGACACCATGGTGGGTGGACGAATTCCTTCGCGCCGCAGGAGCACCGCACCGTTGATCACCAGGAAGACACCGAGTGCGACCACGGCGAACAGACCACACATCCCGATGATCAGCAGCACCCACGCCCCGGTCATCCTGCTGCCGCTCACGGCCACCGCGGCGAGCACCACGATCAGGACCGCAACGTTCACGGCAGCCGTCAGGTAGACGCCGGGACGCAACCGGCGTGGGTCACGCCACGCGGCGATCACCCCACTGAGGATCAACGCCGACAGCGCGATCCCGAGAAGGTACATGGCCCTCATGGTGCCAGGGTCGGCCGATCATGGGCCGGTATCTGCAGTGCCCATCCTCCGGGACGCCATGGCCGGCACCTGACGAGCGTTCAGTCCGACTCCGGCGTCTGCAATGCCGCGCTGACCATCTCGGTCCATGATGCGACGACCTGTGCACGTCGTCGCGAGTCGTCGGAAAGGGTGTCGGCCAGGCCGAGTCCCCGTCCGAGGTCGAGCGTCACCTGCACCATCCGATGGGTCTGCGGATGGCGTCCCTCGGGGTCCAATGCGGCCACGGTCATCTGATGTGCCGCACGGGCGAACCTGGCCTCCATCGGCAGGATGAGCTCGCGCAACGCAGGATCGGAGGCCGCCGCCGCCCACACCTGCAATGCCGCCTTGAATTCGGTTCCGGTGTAGATCTCCACGGCCCGCGTCACCACCGCCGCGATCCGATCGTGCTCGTCGCGGATGTCGGCCACCGGACTCGAGGCGGAGGTGGTCATGTCGTCGAAGATCTGCTCGAGCGCCGCGGTGATCAGCGCCTCGCGCGTCGGGAAGTGGTGTTGCGCCGCGCCGCGTGACACACCGGCGCGCTCGGCGACCGCCGCCACCGTCGCCGCTGTCCAGCCGTCGTGGGCGAGTGCCTCGATGGTCGAACGCAGCAGACGTTCCCGCGTGAGCCGTGATCGTTCCTGCTGCGGCTCACGCGGATTCGGCGTTCGGGTGCCGGTGGTCACGGGTCTGCGCGTTCGGTGAGATCCCAACTCGGCCGCCGCTTGCCGAGAAACGCCGTCATTCCCTCGCGGGCCTCGTCGGTGGCGAACAGGGCGGCAGATTCTGACGCCCGCTGCTGCGCGTCGCGATCGAAGGCCGCCAGGACATCGGCGGTGGCGAGCGCCTTGGACGCGGCCAGTCCCTGCGGTGACGCCCGTCGGATACCGGCGAGGACGTCGGCCAACGCGGTGTCCAGGGCCTCGGCGTCGGCGCAGGCCTCGGTGATCAGCCCGCAGCCGGTCGCGGTCTGGGTGCCGAACGTCTCGCCGGTCAGGAAGTATCGTCCGGCCGAGCGCGCCGTCATCTTGGGGACGAGGACCAGGGAGATCACCGAGGGCGCGAGCCCGAGCCGCGATTCGGTCAGCGCGAAGGTGCAGTTCGGTCCGGCGAGCGCGATGTCGGCGGCACCGACCAACCCGAAACCGCCGGCGCGCACGTGTCCGTCGATGCGCGCGATCACCGGCTTCGGCATCTCGATGATCGACCGCATCAGATCGATCATCGACCGCGTACCGGCCGCCGACGCATCCTCGACCGACATCCCCGACGCGAGCGCCTCGCTCAGATCGGCACCGGCACAGAAGGTCCCACCGGTATGGGTGAGGACCACGGCCCGCACCGCCGGGTCGTCGGCAGCCGTGGCCAGTCCGGCACCGAGTTGCTCGACCAGCGAGGCGCCGAGGGCGTTTCGGTTCTTCGGCGAGTCGAGTTCCAGAGTGGCGATCCCCGAGTCGATCGAGGTGTGCACCACCTCGTCTGCTGCTGCAGCGTTCATCGTCGTCCTCAGTACGATTTCGGCAGCCCGAGGCTGGTCTGCGCGACGAAGTTGAGGATCATCTCCCGGCTGACCGGTGCGATACGCGCGATGCGCGCGAGACTCAACATCGGCGCGAGACCGTATTCGGTGGTCAGTCCGTTGCCGCCCATCGAGTGCACGGCATGGTCGACGATCTTGACGCAGGCCTCTGCCGCAGCGTATTTCGCCATATTGGCGGGCTCGGCGGCACCCCAGTCGTCACCGGCGTCGTAGAGGGTCGCGGCCTTCTGCATCATGAGTTTGGCCATCTCCAGTTGCACCTTGCCCTCGGCGAGCGGATGCGCGATCGCCTGATGCGCGCCGATCGGGGTCTTCCACACGGTGCGGTCGTTGACGTAGGCGACCGCCTTGTCCAGCGCGAAGCGCCCCATACCCAGTGCCGACGCCGCGCCCATGATGCGCTCGGGGTTGAGTCCGGCGAACAGCTGGCTCAGTGCGGCGTTCTCGGAGCCGACGAGAGCGTCTGCGGGTAGCCGCACATCGTCGAGGAACAGCTGGAACTGCTTCTCCGGATTCTGCAGTTCCATCTCGATCATCGTGTATTCGAAGTTGGGTGCATCGGTCGGCACGATGAACAACGCCGGCTTGAGGTTGCCGGTCTTGGCGTCCTCGGTGCGAGCGACGATGAGCACCGCCTCCGCCTGATCCACACCGGAGATGTAGACCTTGCGTCCGGTGAGCAGCCACTCGTCGCCGTCGCGTCGCGCCGTCGTGGTGATCTGATGCGAGTTCGATCCGGCGTCGGGTTCGGTGATGCCGAAGGCCATGGTGATCGTGCCGTCGGCGAGTCCCGGCAGCCAGCGCTGTTTTTGTTCGTCGGTGCCGAACCGCGCGATCACGTTGCCGCAGATGGCCGGCGACACGACCAGCATCAGCAGGCCGGCGCCCGCCGCCGCGATCTCCTCCATCACGATGGACAGCTCATACATCCCGGCGCCACCGCCGCCGTACTCCTCCGGCAGGTTGACCCCGATGAAGCCGAGTTTTCCGGCCTCACTCCACATCTCGTCTGTCTTGCGCCCCTCCCGGGCACACTTCCGGAAGTATTCCTGCCCGTACTTCGCGGCGAACGCCGCCACCGATGCGCGCAGCGCAGCACGCTCGGGGGTCTCGACGAACGGATTGGGGGCGGTGTCGTCGATCGTCTCGGTCATCCGACCTTCTCCTCTGTCAGGGTGTTCGACTGGTCCGTGGCCTCGGTGACGATGTCCTCTGCGGCGATCACCGCGAGGACATCGCCGACGGAAAGTTGTTGTCCGGCCACAACGGACAGGGTGGCCACCACACCGTCGGACGGCGCGGAGACGGTGTGCTCCATCTTCATCGCCTCCAGCCACAGCAGCGGTTGCCCGGCCGTGACGTGTTCGCCCTCGGTGACCGCGATCCGGATCACCGAACCCGGCATCGGGGCCAGGAGCGAACCCGGACGGGCCACTGCGGACGGATCGACGAATCGAGGGACCCGCCGCAGGGCCACCGACGCGCCCGGCCGGTCGACGAACACGAGGTCGTCGCCGTGGCGTGACACCGACAGCGTGCGTCGCACGCCACCGGTTTCCAGGACGACACGCTCGGGCGTCACCTCGACGACCGTCACATCCGGGAGATCGGGCAGTTCCAGACCCGACCGTCCGCGCCGATAGCGGACATCGATCTGCTCGTCGCGGCGGGTCTCGACGTAGCTCTTCACCTGGTGACCGGATGCCAGATTACGCCAGCCCGAGGGCAATCCGGCCTGCACCGTGGCGCGTTTGGGTGCCGCGGCCGAGTCGGCCAGTGCTGCCGCCGTCGCCGCGATGCGCACGTCCTCGCCGGTCGCCAGCGGCGCCGACAGCAGATCCAGACCTACCTCGTCGATGAAGCCCGTGTCGGTGTCACCGGCGCGGAACTCTGGGCTGTTCAGGGTGTTGACCAGCATGTCCCGGTTGGTCACCGGACCGTGGATGCGAGCATCGGCCAGCGCTCGCGCCAACATCGTCGCCGCCCGCCGACGATCCGGCGCCCAACTGATCACCTTGGCCAGCATCGGATCGTAGAAGGTCGAGATCTCGCTGCCGCTCTCGATTCCGGCGTCCACCCGGATTCCCGGTCGCTGCAGCGGACCGAACCGGGTGTCGGCCTGCACCTCGATCGTGTGCACGGTGCCCGACTGCGGTTGCCAGTCCGTGGCCGGGTCCTCGGCGTACAGCCGGACCTCGATTGCGTGCCCCGACGCCTGAGGCGGTTGCTGGTCGAGGCTCTCCCCCATCGCAACCCGCAACTGCCATTCGACCAGATCGGTTCCGGTCGTCAGCTCGGTGACCGGATGTTCGACCTGCAGTCGGGTGTTGGTCTCGAGGAAGTAGAACCGGCCCGTGTCGTCGGCGAGGAACTCGACGGTCCCGGCGCCTGTGTATCCGATGGCCTTGGCCGCGACACGCGCCGCGGTGAACAGCCGGTCGCGCAGGTCACCTCCGATGCGCTCCACCAGCGGCGCCGGCGCTTCCTCTACCACCTTCTGGTGGCGGCGTTGGATCGAGCACTCCCGTTCACCGACCGCCCAGATCACACCGTGGGTGTCGGCCATGATCTGCACCTCGATGTGATGGCCCCGCTCGACGTACGGTTCGCAGAACACGGTCGGGTCCCCGAACGCCGATTCCGCCTCGCGTGCGGCCCCGTCGACGGCCGCCGACAGCTCGTCGAGGGCCCGGACGATCCGCATTCCGCGTCCGCCACCGCCGGCCGACGCCTTGATCAGCAGTGGGAGGTCGTCGGCGGTGACTGCTGCCGGGTCGATGTCGCCGAGCACGGGTACCCCGGCGTCGGCCATCAGTTTCTTGGCGTTGACCTTCGATCCCATCGCGGTGATCGCCTCGGGCGGCGGGCCGATCCAGGTGAGGCCGGCGTCGATCACGGACTGGGCGAATGCGGCGTTCTCCGAGAGGAATCCGTAGCCGGGATGAATCGCGTCGGCGCCGGCCGCATGGGCGGCCGCGATGATCCGGTCGCCACGGAGATAGGTGTCGGCCGACGTCGACCCGGGCAGGTGGGCCGCGGCGTCGGCCATGCGGACATGCGGTGCGTCACGGTCCGGGTCGGAGAACACCGCGACCGTGCGCAATCCCATGGCGCGGGCAGTGGTGAAGACCCGGCAGGCGATCTCGCCGCGGTTGGCGACCAGTACTGAAGTGATGGTTGTCATCTCCGCCTCACATCCGGTAGACGCCGAAGTTGGATGTGCCTTCCACCGGCGCGCTGTGGATCGCCGACAGACACAGCCCCAGCACGGTTCTGGAGTCCCGCGGGTCGATCACACCGTCGTCGTAGAGCATCCCGGACAGGAACGCCGGCACCGACTCCGCCTCGATCTGCGCCTCGATCATCTGCCTCATCGCCGCGTCGGCCTCCTCGTCGACGACACCACCGCGCGCCTCGGTAGCGGCCCGGGACACGATGGAGATCACCCCGGCGAGCTGCGCGGCGCCCATGACCGCCGATTTGGCGCTCGGCCAGGCGAACAGGAACCGCGGGTCGTAGGCCCGACCACACATGCCGTAGTGACCGGCACCGTAGCTCGCGCCGATCAACAGCGAGATGTGCGGCACGGTCGAATTGGACACGGCGTTGATCATCATCGAGCCGTGTTTGATCATGCCGTTCTGTTCGTACTCCTTGCCGACCATGTAGCCGGTGGTGTTGTGCAGGAACAGCAACGGGGTGTCACTCCGGTTGGCCAGTTGGATGAACTGGGTGGCCTTCTGCGATTCCTGACTGAACAGCACACCCTGCGCGTTGGCCAGGATGCCCACCGGATAGCCGTGGATACGTGCCCATCCGGTACACAGCGAGCTGCCGTATTCCGCCTTGAACTCGTCGAAGTCGCTGTCGTCGACGATCCGGGCGATCACGTCGCGGGGGTTGAACGGAACCTTCAGGTCCGACGGCACGATGCCGAGCAGTTCCTCGGTGTCATAGCGGGGCCCGATCACGTCGGCAACCGGCCCCGGCCCCTTCTTGCGCCAGTTCAGTCGGGACACGATGCGCCGTCCCAGGCGGATCGCGTCCTGTTCGTCGGCCGCGTAGTAGTCGGCCAGGCCGGACTGGCGGGCATGCATCTGGGCGCCGCCGAGCGACTCGTCGTCACTGTCCTCGCCGGTGGCCATCTTCACCAGCGGCGGGCCGCCGAGGAAGACCTTGGAGGCGTTCTCGATCATCACCACGTGGTCGCTCATGCCGGGGACGTAGGCGCCGCCGGCAGTCGAGTTGCCGAACACCAGGGCGATCGTCGGGATACCGGCCGCGGACAGTCGGGTCAGATCCCGGAACATCCGACCACCCGGGATGAACACCTCCTTCTGAGTGGGCAGGTCTGCCCCGCCGCTCTCCACGAGTGAGATCACCGGGAGGCGATTAGCCAGCGCGATGTCGTTGCACCGCAATATCTTCCGCAACGTCCACGGATTGGAGGTGCCACCCCGCACGGTGGGGTCGTTGGCGACGATCATGCACTCGACGCCTTGCACCACACCGATGCCGGTGACCACGGACGCGCCGACCTGGAAGTCGGAGCCGTAGGCCGCCAGGGGGCAGAGTTCGAGGAAGGCCGAGTCCTCGTCGATCAGCAGTTCGATGCGTTCGCGCGGGATCATCTTGCCGCGTTTGCGATGTCGCGCCACATACTTCTCGCCGCCGCCGGCCAGGGCCTTGTCGAACTCTGTCTGGAGTTCGGCCAGCTTCGTGTTCATCGCCTCGCTCGCCGCCGCGAAGTCCTCACCCGCCGCGTCGAGCGTGGAGCGGATGGTTGTCATTGCTGGTACCCCAATCGTTTTGCCGCGAGACCGGTCAAGATCTCGGTCGTCCCGCCGCCGATGCCGATGATGCGCATGTCCCGGTACTGGCGTTCGACCTCGGTGCCGGTCATGTAGCCGAGGCCCCCGAACAGCTGGACCGCCTTGTTCGCCACCCATTCACCGGCCTCGACCGCGGTGTTCTTGGCGAAGCAGACCTCGGCGATGAGATCGTCGTCGGAGGTCACGTTGCGTTCGATCACGGCCCGGGTGTAGCAGCGTGCCACGTCGATCCGACGGGCCATCTCGGTGAGTGTGTCCTGCACGGACTGTCGTGCGATCAGCGGCTTGCCGAAGGTCTCCCGGTCACGCGCCCACGCCAGGGTCAGATCCAGGCAGCGTTGCGCGCTCGCGTAGGCCTGCACCGCAAGACCCGCGCGTTCGGAGACGAATCCCGTCGCGATCTGCGCGAATCCGGAGTTCTCGACGCCCACCAGGTTCGCGACCGGGACGCGGGCGTCGACGAACGAGAGTTCGGCTGTGTCCGAGGCGCGCCACCCCATCTTGTCGAGCTTGCGGGTGACGGTGAATCCCGGTGTGCCCTTCTCGATCACCAGCAGCGAGACGCCCCCGGCGCCCGTTCCGCCGGTGCGGACGGCGGTGGTGACGAAGTCGGCCCGCACCGCCGAGGTGATGTAGGTCTTGGCGCCGTTGACCACATAGTGATCGCCGTCGCGGACCGCCGAGGTACGCAGATGTCCCACGTCGCTGCCGCCGTCGGGCTCGGTGATCGCCAGACTGCCGATCTTCTCCCCGGCGAGCGTCGGCCGGACCCAACGATCGATCTGATCGGGATCTCCGGCCGCGATGAGGTGCGGCAGCGCGATGCCGTGGGTGAACAGTGAGGCGAACACGCCACCGGCGGCGCCGGCCTGGTGGAACTCCTCACCGAGGATGGAACTGTCGATCAGATCTCCGCCCGAGCCACCGACGTCCTCGGGGACGCCCAGGCCGAACAGCCCCAGCTTCGCCGCCTCGCGATGCAGATCACGGGGGATCAGGCCGTCGCGCTCCCAGTCGTCCTGGTATGGCAGGATGTGTCGCTCTACGAAACCGCGGACAGATGAACGTAATTCGCGGCGCTCCGGTGTCTCCCACACCGGACTGCTGATCGGCACTAGTTCTCCTCGGGGTTGGTGAATGCAACCGGTATCGGTACGGGCCGTGACCGCAACCACTCGCCCATCCCTTTGGCCTGCGGGTCGAACCGCACGTTCTCCGCGACGCCGCGGCCGAGGACCTCCTCGATCACGAAGTTGACGGCGTTCAGATTCGGCAGGCGGTATCGGTGCACCGGCAGGTCGGCGACCTCGGGCAGCAGTTCCTTGAGCAGGTCGACGTCGAGGGTGGCGTCGAGCCAGGCGAAGTGCTCGGGATCGCGCACCCAGACACCGATGTTCGCACTGCCCCCCTTGTCGCCGCTGCGGGCACCGGCGATGGTGCCCAACGGCAGCGACGCCATCGGACCCCAGTCGGTGGATGTCTCGGCGGGCTCGTCCTCGGGGTCGGGTGGCACCTCGGTGCGCAGTGGGCTCGGCGGGACCGGCTCGACCACGCCATCCGGGAGCGCGACCCGATGGTCGATCGCATCGGCATCGACGTAGCCGGGTTCGAACACCCCGTACGGGGTTCCGTTGCCTGGTGGGCCGGTCATCGTGAACCCGGGATAACTCGCCAGGGCCAGCTCGACGGCCGTCGACGAGAATGCCCGCCCCACCTTCTTGCCGTCGGGATCGCGGACGACGCACCGCAACAGGGCACTCGCCTGCTCTTCGGTCTCCGCGTCCGGACGGTCGAGCCGGGACAACTCCCAGCTGATCTCGGCCGGCGCCGTCGGCAGCGCGGCGGTGAACTGTTCCTTGAAGAGGTCCGCCTTTGCCTCGATGTCGAGGCCGGTGAGGATCAGGGTGATCTCGTTGCGCACACCGGCCAGATGATTCAGTGACACCTTGGTGGTCGCCGGTGGTGCCTCACCCACCACTCCGGTGACCGAGACCCGGTCGTCGCCGACCTGATCGAGCTCGATGGTGTCGATGCGCGTGGTGACGTCGGGTCCGAGGTAGCGGGGTCCGCCCACCTCATAGAGCAGTTGCGCGGTCACGGTTCCCACGGTCACCGCGCCCCCGGTGCCGGGATGCTTGGTGATCACCGACGATCCGTCGGCCGCGATCTCGGCGATCGGAAAGCCCAGGCGTCCCATCTGCGGGAGTTCGGTGAAGAACGAATAGTTGCCGCCGGTGGCCTGTGCACCGCACTCGATGATGTGCCCCGCCACGACCGCACCCGCGAGCGCATCGAGATCGCGGTATTCCCAATCGAATTCGCTGGCCGCCGGACCGACGGTGAGGGATGCGTCGGTGACACGGCCGGTGACCACGATGTCCGCGCCCGCATCGAGGGCGGTCTTGATCCCGAATGCACCGAGGTAGGCGTTGGCGGTCAGCGGTGTGCCGAGGCCGAGTTCGGCGGCACGATCGACGAGGTCGTCTCCGTCGACAAAGGCGATGTCGGTGTTGACGCCGATGCTGTCGGCGAGTTCACGCAGCGCCACCGTGAGGCCGTGCGGATTCAGGCCGCCGGCGTTGACCACGATGCGCACGCCTTTGTCCATGGCCAGGCCGAGGCAGTCCTCCATCTGGCGCAGGAAGGTCTTCGCGTAGCCGGATCTCGGGTCCTTCATCCGGTCTCGGCCCAGGATCAGCATGGTCAGTTCGGCGAGATAGTCGCCGGTGAGGTAGTCGAGCTCACCGCCATCGAGCATCTCCCGTACGGCCGAGAAGCGGTCGCCGTAGAAGCCCGACGCGTTGCCGACCCGAATGATCTTCTGCGCGTTGGTGTCGGCCATCGTCACACCCCGGCGTCGTCGTGTGTTGGCGCCCGGCCCGCGCCGGGCGGCCCGGCGAAGGCCTGGGCTATCCGCGCCCATCGGGCGGCCTCGTCGCCGACGAGTTGCACGTCGAGATCGGCCAGTGCGCGACGTTGGGTCACCAGCTGGCAGAAGTCGACCGCGGGGCCGCGCACGACCTCGGAGGCGTCCTCGGGTCCCCACGTCCAGAGCTCACCGGACGGCGCGGTGATCTCGTACCGGAACGGTTGGGCGGGTGCGGTCAGGCCGTTGACCAGGTAGGCGAAGTCACGGGTACGGACGCCGATGTGCACGACTGCCTTGATCCGGTCGGTCGGCTCCGGCGTGACGCCCAGCGTGTCGGCGACGTCGAGTCCGTGCGCCCAGGTCTCCATCAGCCGGGCGGTGGCCATCGACGCTGCCGACATCGGCGGCCCGTACCAGGGGATCTTCACGCCGTCGGGCACGTCGCGCAGGGCGTCGGCCAGCTTCCGGCGTCCGATGCGCCAGTTCGCCAGGATCTCCGCGGGCGGCGCCTGGGCCCCCTCCCGGGCGGCCTCGTCCACGAAGCCCTCGGGATTCCTCGCGACCTCCTCGAGTCCGGCGGAGAAGCGATCCGGATCAGTGGCCGCTGCGAGAGCCGCGGCGTCGGTCCACGACAGATGTGCGATCTGATGCGCGATCGTCCATCCCGGGGCCGGCGTCTGCCGGGCCCATCCCTGCTCGTCGAGGCCCGCCACGAGGGCGTCGAGCTCCTCCGATTGTGCGGTCAGATCCGCCAACAGTCCGTCCACGATCGACATGAGACCACCGTCACACAGGTGTCCGGAAAAAGCAAGCACGCATGATTGTTTTCGCGATGACGCTCGTCGGGAAGGCCCCCAGCCGGCACCCACTCCACGCGCTGCGTGAGTAGGCCGCGAACGGAGTGAGTGGCCGTATCGAGACCACGGCCCAACCCATCCGCGATCTCAGCGGTTCGTCAGCGGTACAGCACGTCCGCCGAGGCGCGGCTCAACAGCAGGCCGTCGTGTGCGTGCATGGTCGCCTCGAAGGAGGCGATCCGCCGGCCGACCTTCACCGGCGTGACGTCGACGATGACGTCGGCGCCGTGGACCGCCGGCGAGCGGAGAAATCCGATGGCGAGGTCACCGAGGCGGTAGTCACCACCGGCGGCGGCGTTTGCCTGGCCGGCGAAGGAACAGGCCTGAGCCACGATCGCGGCGATCACGCCGCCGTGCATCGTTCCGAACACGTTGCCCATCCACGGCTCGGTGGCGACGATGAACCGGACGCCCGTCCCCCGATCGTGGTCGAGCACCTCGACCCGTCCGTTGAGGAGGTCGACGAGCGGTCCCGCCGCCCGGACCTCGGCTGCGATCTGTTCGACGATGTCCCGACCGGACAGGGTCGGATCGATCGCGGGCGGGAGATCCACGAGATGGGTGAGCGCCCGGTCCGGTGGCGCGTCGACGCCGCGACTCTCGGACGGATCGGCGTCATAGGTGCGCCCCACCGCGACGTTGCGTGCGGTGCCGGAACAGCAGATGTGTCCGGTGGAGGTGACGATGTCGACCCGGGTGGTCCCGAATCCCTCGTCGTGCATGAGAAGTTCGGCGGTCGCGGTGACGCGGTCGTCGAGACCGACGTGGCCCTGCATCGCCATCGACAGTCTCGCCTGGACACAGGGGGTGCCACCCGGGCCCGAGGAGAAGAACGGCAGACCACCGACGTGATCGAAGAGCACGGCCAGTGCGGGCAGGTCGATGCGGCCGCGGTGATCGGCGAACACGGGACCGAGTTGTTGCTCGGCGATGACCGTGCCGTGACCGGAGGGCGCGACGTTTCCGACCCCGAAAGCAGTGACCGGGTCGGTCCGCGGCGGACCCTCGGTTCGGGTCGGTTCGGCGACCATGGCGCACCCACTCTCACGTGACATCTGGCGGTGCCTTCATCCAATCACCCCTGTTCGGCGGCACCGAACTCAGCCGCGGCCGGTGTAGGACACGTCACAGCCGACTCCCGTTCCGACGCCGTGCGCCCGCACCGACGCGTACCTCCCCAGGGGCGAGTAGACATTTTCGAGATTCTGTTCACACGAAACGAGAACACGTTCTACAGTGGTCGCGTGGCCGAGACCGTGACGCAGCTCCTGCAGGAGCGTAGAGACGACGACAATCTGGCGATCACCTTCGAGGGTCGGCAGTGGTCGTGGCGCGAGTACATCGCCGACGCCGAACGCATGGCCTCGGCAGTGCTGGGACTCGCCGATCCCACGCGGCCGATGCACGTCGGAACGCTGCTCGGCAACACCCCGGACATGCTGCGTGCCCTCGCCGCGGGAGCGCTCGGCGGCTACGTCACCGTCGGCGTGAACAACACCCGGCGCGGCGACGGACTCGCCGCGGACATCGTGCGTGCGGACTGCCAGGTGCTCATCACCGACGCCCAGCACCGACTGCTGTTGGACGGGCTCGATCTCCCCGGAGTCACGGTTGTCGACACCTCGTCACCCGAGTGGACACAGTTGCTCGACACCGCTGGAGAGCTGGTGCCGTTCTCCGTGCCGACGGCCGCCGACACGTTCATGCTGATCTTCACCTCCGGCACCAGCGGTAATCCGAAGCCGGTTCGCTTCGCGCACATGATGATGCCGTTCGCGGGCCCCGTCCTGGTCGACAAGTACAGCATCGGCCCCGGCGACGTCTGCTACCTGTCGATGCCGCTGTTCCACTCGGCCGCACTGATGGGCGGATACTGTGTGGCGTTGTGCGGCGGTGCGGCCATCGCCCCGGCGAAGTTCTCCGCATCGACGTTCCTGGCCGACATCCGCCGCTATGGGGCGACGTACATGAATTATGTCGGCAAGCCCCTCGCGTACATTCTGGCCACCGAGGAGCAGCCCGACGACGCCGACAATCCCCTGCGCGTGGCGTTCGGCAACGAGGCCACCGACCGCGACATCAACGAGTTCTCACGACGCTTCGACTGCACCGTGTGGGACGGGTTCGGCTCCACCGAACTCGCGATCATCATCACCCGCGAACCCGGGACACCCGAAGGGTCGATCGGCAAGGGCTTTCCCAATGTGGCCGTGTACAACTCGGAGACACATACCGAATGTGCACGGGCCCAGTTCGACGAGACCGGGGCACTCGCCAACGCCGACGAAGCCATCGGCGAACTGGTCAACGTCGAGGGCGCCGGGATGTTCATGGGCTACTACAACGACGAGACGGCCACCAGCGAGCGGCTCCGTGACGGCATGTACTGGTCGGGTGACCTCGCCTACAAGGATGCCGACGACTGGATCTACCTCGCGGGCCGCACCGGTGACTGGATGAGGGTGGACGGGGAGAACATGGCCGCCGGACCCATCGAGCGAATCCTGTTGCGGCTCCCCGAGATCAACCGGGTGGCGGTCTACGCGGTCCCCGATGAGCATGTGGGCGATGCCGTGATGGCGGCCCTGGTCCTGCAGGATGATGCCACGCTCACGCCCGAGGCGCTGGCCGAACAGCTCGCCGCACAGGCGGACCTCTCCCCCAAGGCGTGGCCGCGGTTCGTCCGCATCGAGGATGACCTGCCCACGACGGCGACGAACAAGATCCTCAAGCGTGAGCTGAAGAAGGAGGGGGCGGTCGCGGGTGCGGGAACCCTCTGGGTGCGGGAGGCGCGGTCGACCGGGTATCGCGTGGCCGCCGCGTCCGCGGCGACGGTGTGATCCCCACACGGGTCGAAGACCTGACCGCAACGTGGCTCTGCGACCTGCTCAGACCCACGCACCCGGATGTGGAGATCGATTCCATGGCCGTGGAATCCGTCGGATCCGGTCAGATGGCCGGGTCCTTCCGGATAACGCCCGAGTACTCGACCGCCGGTTCGCTGCCGCAGACGATGGTCGCGAAGGTCGCCATCGGGGAACGCTCCCAGCGGGAGTTCGCGGCCGGAGTGTTCCGCAACGAGGTGCTCTTCTATCAGCGGATCGCGCCGACGGTCGCCATCCCGGTACCGCGTTGCCACGCGGCGGTGATCTCCGAGGACAACACCGAGTTCGCATTGTTACTCGAGGACATGGCGCCCGCCGTCCAAGGCGATCAGATCGCCGGCTGCAGCGCCCAGGAGGCCCGCGCGATCGCCGTCGCCGCAGCAGGGTTGCACGCGCCGCGGTGGTGCGACGAGACCCTGTTCGACGTGCCCGGCCTCACGTTGCCCAACCATGAGGATCGCGTCCTCATGGACTCCATCCTCGAACCGATGGCCGACCAGTTTCGGGCTCGATACAACCTCGCCGGACGGACAGCCGCGGCAATCGACTGGCTGGTGGCCGAGGCCGGCGACTGGCTCGAGCGCACACCACGGCACTACTCCCTGATCCACGGCGACCTGCGAATCGACAATGTCATGTTCGGCCCCGACGGGACGGTGACCGTCGTCGACTGGCAGACCATCACCGTCGGCAACCCGTTGCGCGACATCGCTTTTCTCCTGTCCACCAGCGTCGACGTGGAGACTCGCCGAACATGTGAGCGAGAGGTCGTCGGCGCCTATCACCAGGCACTGCTCGAGCGCGGCGTCGACGACTATCCGCTCTCGACGTGTTGGACCGACTACATCGACTCATTGATCCAGGCACCGATGATCATCGTGTTCGGTTGCGCTGCAGCGATGCCGACCGAACGCGGTGACCGGATGTTCATGACGATGCTGGAGCGCGCAGCCACGGCCATCGCCGACCTGACACCGGGTGCGCTGGGATGAAGTTGGTGATCGGCGGCACGGGCTTCCTCGGCTCGCGGGTCGTTCATCAATTGGTGGATGCGGGCGAAAAGGTGCGCGTGCTCGTGCGAGAGACCAGTGACACCCGCGCGATCGACGGGCTGGATGTCGAATTGATCGTCGGTGAGCTCGTCGACTCGGAAACCGTGGCCGCTGCACTGCGCGGCTGCGATGTGGTGTTCTACTGTGCGGTCGACACCCGTGCGTGGCTCCGTGATCCGGAACCCCTATACCGCACGAATGTCGATGCCCTGCGTGCAGTGCTCGATGTGGCCGTCGACGCAGGACTGCGTTCGTTCGTCTTCACGAGTTCGGTGGCGACCATCGGGCTGGTGAAAGGACGCCAGGCCACCGAGGACGACGAGTTCAACTGGGCCGATAAGGCACCGGACTATGTCAGGTCTCGTGTGACCGCCGAGAATCTGGTCCTGCGGTATGTGCGGGAGCGCGGGTTTCCGGCGACCGCGATGTGTGTGGCCAACACCTACGGTGCGGGTGACTGGCAGCCGACACCACACGGTTCGTTCGTCGCCGGTGCCGCACTGGGCAAGTTGCCCTTCACGGTTCGGGGTTGCCGCGCGGAATCGGTCGGTGTGGACGATGCGGCGAGAGCCCTGATCCTGGCCGCAGATCATGGACACGTGGGCGAGCGCTACATCGTGTCCGAGAGATTCATCGACCTCGGTGAGATCGTGTCGATCGCGGCGCGCAGCGCCGGACGGACGGCACCCCGCGTGGTCCTTCCGCTGCCGATCCTCTACCTGCTGGGGGCGGTGGGGTCGCTACGCGCCCGGTTCACCGCACGACCGACACGCCTGACGCTCACGTCAGTGCGGCTGATGCATCTCATGTCCCCGATGGACCACGGTAAGGCCGAGCAAGACCTGGGGTGGCATCCCCGACCGGTTGCCGACGCCGTCGGCGAAGGTGCGCGGTTCTGGGTCGACCGCGACGCAAACCGGCGGTCGGCCGGGCACCATCCGGTCCGCGAGCACCCTCGCGCGGAACCAGCAGAGCGTCACCACCCCGGCCCCTGACGGCCTCGCGTGGAACGAGCAATGCGCTACCCCCGATCCCTGAGGAGCCTCCGAGCCTGCGAGGATGCGTCACCGCCCGACCCCTGAGGAGCCTCGCGAGGAACGAGCGATGCGTCACCACCCGACCCCTGAGGAGCCTGGAAGCCTGCGAGGATGCGTCACCACCCGACCCCTGAGGAGCCTCCGAGCCTGCGAGGATGCGTCACCACCCGACCCCTGAGGAGCCTCCGAGCCTGCGAGGATGCGTCACGAAGGGCGACCCTTCGTGACGGTCCTCCGCTATCGCTCCGGACCTCCTCAGGGATCGTGTTGGGGGAAACTCTCCCCATACACCACGTCGGCCCGACATCACGTAGGCGGAACTCGCGAACGTCACCACCCGACCCCTGAGGAGCCTCGCGAGGAACGAGCGATGCGTCACCACCCGCCCCCTGAGGAGCCTCGCGAGGAACGAGCGATGCGTCACGAAGGGCCTCACCGCGGATACGTGACGATCTCCCGCCCCGTGCGCGGGTTCCTCCACGTGATGGTGCGGTCGACGTGCATGACCGGTATCCACAAACCCATGTGCTTGCGCTGATGATCCGGCCGGCACAGCGGTGCCAGGTTTTCGGGCACAGTCCAACCACCAACGTACGGGTCCGCACGCAGAAACTTCACGAGGTGATCAAGGTCGCATTCGTGAGCTGGTCTGCCGCAGTAGGGGTATCGACAGTACAGGTCCGACAACAGAATCTGCTCCCGCAACCGCGCCGACGGCGCATACGTCAGTGCACCCGGCGGTGGCAGGTCGTGGCCACCATGCCCGGACGGATCAACCGGGTGGGCCCGACCACGCTCGCCGACCACGATCCGCCCGGCCGTGCGGCGGTTCGGTTTGTCCGGCAACGTGATCAGCGTGGCGCGGTCGGCGAGGTCTGTGGCCATGGGAGGGTCGATCGCCCCGTAGCCACGTAGTCGGGGGACCTCGACGCCGACCTTGTCGAGCACCAGCGTCCAGGGCTTCGGGACGGGGGCGAGCGGGAACTCGGGTACACCGTCCGGCGCGGGCTCGTGCTCGAGCACCTGGTCTGGCACGGGATCAGGGTACGGCTCGCGATCGGGGTCCACCTCGCGATCGGATGCGGGGCGGGGATTGCGCTCAACGTCGTCGGCCGCCTGGTCACCCCCGGCTGAAGCGGCACTGTCGGAGAGGTTTTCATCTCTCGCCGCGTCGTCGCCGTCGGCGTGGTCGCTACGATCCTCGGAGTCGCCATCATCGGTGGGACCGTCGATATCGATTGCGTCGTCACCATCACGGTCATCGTCCCGGCCACAGTCGGGCCCGGGTGAGGAAGGCTCGGTCGGACCGGCCGGCCCAGAGGTAGGGTCAGTCGGCGCTCCACCATAGGGACAGTCATCGCCACCGCATCGGCAGGCCAGTCGCACACCCGGGGTGCCGATGAGTTCCGCCAACGCTTCGACCCGCTGTTGCCCCAAGGTGCGCGGATCCCGCCGACACAACCGCTCTTTTATCAGTGCGGCAATCCCCTCGCGCAGGAACACTCCATGCTCGGCCGGTACGCAGGCGTCGATGTTGGCGTGTCCGGAACTGTCGTTGGTGACCGTGACGTTCTGCCACGCCCGACCGAACTCCTTGCGCGCCTCGGCCGCACCCTCCGAATCCAGCCCGATCACCACCCCGGCCAACTCATCGCGCAACACCTTGTCCGTCGTCGGACGCGCCCCGTACTCCAGAGCGATATCCTCCATATCCATCACCGGCCCGAACTCGGCAGCGGCATCAGCGGCGTCAGCGTCGGCGGGATCGGCCGTGTCGGACGGATCACAGGTGGCCGCATCGGCATCACTATTGGTGTCGGCGTCACCTGCCCCCGCATCGCCCGTGGCATCGCAACCGGCATCCGACACATCCGTCGTGGGACTCGAATTACGCTGCATGACATCAGATGCCGCCTCAACCGAATGCACCAACTCCGACATCCGATTGGTACTGTACTCGCCGGCCAGATACGCCATCCTCAATTTGGCCATGTGCTGCAACGCCGATCCCAGGCGATACCACTTGCCGGCCTTGGTCCGCGACAGACCCAGCTGCACCGAAATCTCTCCGACTGCAGCCTTCTCCGCATGACGACGAACCTTCATCTCAGCAGCTGGACTCAGCCCCACCATCAAGTCATCGTGTACATTCTCACCAATCCGGAAGGCCAACAACACCGCTCGCGCCTCAGCCTGACGACTCAACAGCAGCGCAGCACGCGCCTCGGTGACCGCGTCCGCCGACCCGACCGAAGACAGAATCGCATCATCAACAACCGGATCCGAATAGGAGAACACGACCCCACCCTTCGTGATGCTCGCTCATCAGGAACGAACTTTCCGCGCCCGCAGGCGCTACGGAGACAGAACAGCAACGACATCAGCCCATCATCGAAAACACGGCCCGCGTTGGAAATTCAACTGACACCAGATTAACCACGGCCACCGACAGGAACGCTCGTCACCGACGGAGCTTGTGGATAGCCCCCATCACTTCCACTGGGTACAGAGTATCGGCTGCCACCGACAAGAATGGTTGCCGCGCAGACGTTTTCTCGCGCGCGGGGCCGCCCTTCGTGACGGCCCTCCGCTAGCGCTCCGGACCTCCTCAGGGATCGAAACGCACACCACCGCTAGCACTCCAATTGTCCTCAGGGATCGAAAGGCACACATCGCCGCTCCGGACTTCCGCAGGAATCGACATGCCTGAGGCATCGACTACGGAGGGAGCTTGCGAGCGTCTCACCTCGGTCCCTGAGGAGCGAGCTTGCGAGCGTCACGAAGGGCCGCCCTTCGTGACGGCCCTCCGCTAGCGCTCCGGACCTCCTCAGGGATCGAAGGGCACACACCGCCGCTGGCGCTCCGGACCTCCTCAGCCTGGATCTTTCATGTTTGTTTGGGGTGTTCGGCGTGGGAAATGCGAAAGTGCCTACCTGGCAAGGGATTATTGAATCTCCACAACACAATAATTCCTGGCAGAAAGGCACTTCGCAGGTGAAGCATAACCGCTATCCCCGTCTGGTTGTCGATGATCAACGCCGCGAGTCGCTGACGAGTTCGTCGGGGGCGTTGCTGCTGCGTGACGCGGCGCAGGTCGCGGGCCTGGACGAGGCGTTATCGGCGGCGTTGGCGCCGTGGACCTCGCCGCGGGCCACCCATGATCCGGGCCTGATGCTGCTGGATCTGGCGATCGCGTTGGCTCTGGGCGGTGACTGCGCGGCCGACGTGGCGATCGTGCGAGCCCAACCCGACCTGTTCGGGCCGGTGGCCTCGGATGCGACGTTCTCCCGGCTGATCAGCGTGTTGGCCGACGACCTGAGCACGGCGCTACCGGCGATCCGCGCCGCGCGTGCCGCGGCCCGCACCCGGGTATGGACGCGGGCGCGCCCGCTGGCCGGAACACCCGGCACCCGCGATGGGGGGCAGGTGATCGTCGATCTCGACGCCACCACCATCGGTGCGCATTCACTCAAAGAACACGCCCAACTGACCTACAAACGCCAGTTCGGGCATTCCCCGATGTGCGCGTTCGTCGATCACGGCCAGTACGGCACCGGCGAACCACTGATCATCGATCTACGCCGCGGCGGCGCCTCCCCACAAGGCGCCGACCTGCACATCAACACCACGACCGCCGCGCTGGCCCAACTGCCCGCCGCCGAACGCCCCCAGGTGCTGCTCCGCACCGACGCCGGCGGCTGTTCCAAAAAATTCCTCAGGTTCCTGCGCGCCGAGAAACTCGCGTACTCGATCGGGTTCACCCTCTACGACAACGTCAAAACCGCCATCGCCGCGCTGCCCGAGCAGGCCTGGCGCGATGCGTTCAACGGTGACGAACAACCCCGCAACGGCGCCCAGGTCGCCGAGCTCACCGACCTGATCGTCCCCGCCGCCGACCCCACCGACCCCTGGCCGGCCGGGATGCGCGTCATCGTGCGCCGCGAATACCCCGACCCCGGCGCCCAACTACGCCTGACCGACATCGACGGCCGCCGCTACACTGCGTTCGCCACCAACACCCGCGGCACCGGCTGGACCCTGCCGGTCCTGGAACTACGCCACCGCCAACGCGCCCGCGCCGAAGACCGCATCCGCAACCTCAAAGACACCGGCATGGCCAACCTGCCCTTCCACGAGTTCACCAAAAACCAGATCTGGCTCGAAATCGTCTGCCTGGCCGCCGAACTCTTGGCCTGGACCCAAACCCTATGCTGGCCCGAACACCACCCCGCGCGCCTCTTCGAACCCAAACGCATGCGCCTATGCATCCTCGCCGTGGCCGGACGCACCATCCACACCGGCCGACGCCACCTGCTACGACTACCCCGCGGCTGGCCCTACAACGACCTCATCTACCAGGGCTACACCGCCCTGCACGCCGCCTGACACACCACACAGCAGCCCCTGACCCTCAACCCAGGACCCGAAGAACCGGCGAACACCAGCGCCGGCGATCACCCACACCCACACCACACCAACCCCACACCCAGCCGCCGAAACCCCCAACCCACCACCACATGAAAGATCGAGGCTCAGGGATCGAAGGGCACGCACCGCCGCTGGCGCTCCGGACCTCGTCAGGGATCGAAGGGCACACCACCGCTAGCGCTCCGGACCTCCTCAGGGATCGAAAGGCACTCACCGCCGCTCCGGATGTCCTCAGGGATCGAAAAGCACACCACCGCCAACGCTGTCGCCCCGGAAACGAAAAGCAAACCACCGCAGACGATTCCGACACCTGGAGGAGGGTGATACGCACTCAGTCCAGGAGCTCGGCCAACTCCGCCAATGTGTAAGGCGCACTGTCCTTGTGATCGCGGTAGGCGATGAACGTCGCCTGCGCCGGTTCGTATCGACCGATGAATCCACCTGCGGCGGTGAACACCTGTCCCGAGATCCCCTTGGCGGCATCACTCGACAGGAAGACGTACAGGGAGGCCACGTACTCGGGCGGCGCCGGGTCCAACGCCGCATCCTTGGTCACGTCATCGAGGATTCCGCGACGGTGCAGGCTCTCGATATGTGCGACGAAATCGTCACCGGTGGACAGGCGCGACTTCGCGCCCGGCATGACCACATTCACGCGGACTCCCCGATCCGCCAGGTCAGCAGCCGCGGCGAGCGCGAGACTGTTCACCCCACCCTTGGCCGCCGGATAGCCACTGCCGCCGAACATGCCGAGCGATGCAGCGGAACCGGTCAACACGATCGACCCCGTCTCTTGCTCGGAGAAGACCCGCCCCGCTGCCTGCAGCAGGTGGAAAGCACTCATCAGATGTGCATCCATCTGCTCCCGAAAGTCCTGTGTCGAGATCGAGAGAATCGTCGACCCCGGCGGCTCCGCGATGCCTGCGCAGTTGATCGCGATGTCGAGCGCCCCGAACTCCGACAGTGCCGTGTCGACCAACTTCTGCGCCACTCCGTCTTCTCCCGCGGAGCCGACGATGCCTACCGCATACCCACCACCGCCGCGGATCTCGGTGACGGTGTCGTCCACCGCCACTGGATCGCGACCGTTCACCACGAGGGACACCCCTCGCCCGGCCAGTGCGTACGAGACCGCCAGGCCGATGCCGCGCGTCGCACCGGCGACCACCGCGACCCGCCCGGACAGGCTGAGATCCGGGGTCACCGAACCCGACCGCACGGGATCGTCAGTCATCAGACCCTGCTGCCCACCGGCGTGATCGGGATCGATCGACCGCGGTCGGCGAACTCGAAGGATGCGCCGGAACTGAACCGTGCCACCGCAACCTCACCGAACTCCTCGTGTGACGTCGCACCCAGCGACATGACGAACTCGATCGCATCGTCGACGTCGTCTGCCGACGCCACCGACCAGTGCGCATCGACGGCGGTGCCGATCGCCTGCAGAGGCTCGTGATGCTCTGTGCCCAACACCGTGACCCATCCGCCGTCGGTGACGGCATCGGAGACCTTCGGTACCCGCACCACCACGTCGTCGCCGCGCACCTCGGCACACACGCCGGTGTACTGCCACGGCCCGAGAACGGGGTGCAGGTTGATCACCGATGCCAAACCGGTGGCATCCGAGCCCAGACCGAGTGCCGCGCGTAGACGATCCGCGGCGAGGCCTGCGATTCCGGTCAACTGCTTGCGGAAGATCTCGCGGGCCTGCTCCTCGCTGTCGGCGTGCCTGCGCACCGACTTCAAGAATCCGAGCGACAACAGTTGATGCTGCAACGCAACTTCTTCGGCGATACGCGCCAGTGCCGACCGCGACCATTCCCGGAACTGCAGGTCGGCGACGAGCGGTCCACGGTAATCGCTGTGACCGCCTCCTGCCGTGACGTCTATCGGCGTGAGAACCAGGCGCCCGGCCGCGGATGTGAACATCTCGGCGGCGTCGGAGGGCAGCGGAAGCTCCTCGCGATCAGGCTCGATGGTCACCGTCCACTCGCAGTGCGGCATCCGGTCGGCCGGTCGACGCGGGGGCCGGTGGACCGGCCGGATACGGGCCCGCCGATTCGTCGCGATGGCCGTCGCGTCGAAGGTCGGGTCCTCGATGTCATGGCACATCGTGGTCACATACTCGTCACCCAGCGGCTCCACGTCCATCAACGCGCCACAGTGCCGCAGCAGGAACGAACCGTGGTATTTGTCGGTCACCTCGTACCGAAAGTCCATGAACTGTGGGGGTGCGCCGATGTCGAGCTGAAGACACTTGAACATGTCCTCCACACCGTCGCCGTCGATCCCGAGCGCGGCCCGCATCCGATGGGTGTACACCGGACTCGCCGCCATCCATTCCTCGATGGCGACCTGTCCCATCACCTCGCGGCCGAAGTCGCTGATCAGATGCGCCATCCCGCTGCGGTCGATCAGCTGCCCCGAGAGCAGCAGTTCCGGGACCAGGATGGCGAGTTGGTCCTGACTCAGGCCTTGATAGCCCGGGGCTGATTGAGTCATCGGTCAGATCACCAGAACTCGACCGGTGCTTTGCCGAACGGATACCACCCGGGCAGATCACCGGGCGCCGACTTCTCGATGCGCTTGAGCATGCCGTCGCTCATCGCATTGTTCTTCAGCATCTCGATGAACAGCGCGGAGACGTTTCCGAAGTCGAAGAAGTCCCGCTGCCAGGAGAACTGGAAGTTGCCGGCGTACTTGAACCAACTTCCCTGGATACCCTCGAGCGCGTAGTGGGTGCCGTCCTCACGCGTGCCCTGGTATACCTGCTTCCACAGCCCGATCATGTCGCCGGTCTGGTCGTCGATCACCCACGCCTGATAGGGGTACTCCCAGCCCTCGAGGCCTTCCATCTCCTGACCCAGGGCGAGCTCACGGATCTCGTCCCGACCCACCGCCATGAAGTCCTTTTCCGGACCGTAGTTCCATCCGTAGGTGGCGTCCTCGGTGTAGAACTCGGCGAGCGGCTTCCAGTCCCCGGCCTTTTCGGCCTCCACATTGGCATCGAGCCAACGGTGTTTCATCTCTTCCAATTCGGCACGATCAAAAGACATGTCACTCCACTTCATTCGTCATCGTCGACAATTTTCAGAGCTTGGGTCGGGCAGTACATCACCGCGGCCTCCACCTCGGTCCGCAGGCTCTCGTCGGGAGTCGCGTTCAGGATTTTCACGTGGTCCTTGTGCGCCTCGAAGACCTCGGGAGCCTCCATCTCGCACATCCCATGTCCCTGACATAAATCGAGATCCACTTCCACACGCATCAGCCCGACTCCGCCCCCGACCGCATCCGCCTCCGATAGCTGACCCGGCACGGCTGTTGCAGCTGCACCACCATCTTGGAGTGGTCGTTGCGGTAGGTCTCCGACGGCTGGAGCATCTCGAACTCGTAGTTCTGGAAGAGCACCGAGAAGATGGCCTTCAGCTGCATGATCGCGAACTGCGCACCGACGCAACGATGACGGCCGGCACCAAACGGTATCCACGTCCACCGATTGACCAGGTCCTCCTGACGAGGCTTGTCGTAGCGGTCCGGGTCGAATGTGTCCGGTGACGGGAAATCCTCCGGCAAACGGTTAGACACGGCCGGCGACACCGCGATCGACTGACCGGCCGTCACCTCGAAGTCCTCCACGTGGAAATCCTTCTGCACCACCCGCATCAAGACGATCAGGGGCGGATGCAGACGCAGGGCCTCCTTCAGCGAGTTCTCCAGCTGAGGCATCTGCCGCGTGTGGGCGAACGTGTACTCGGGCCGTTCTCCGGGTGGGGTGTCGCCGTAGATCTCGTCGAGCTCGTCGTACACCCGCGCCATGTAGTCGGGGTTGCGCAGCAACTCGATCAGCGTCCACGCCGCGGTCCCCGACGTCGTGTGATGCCCGGCGAACATCATCGAGATGAACATGCCGGTGATGGTGTTCGCGTCGAACCCGACCTGCACGAGCACGTCCATGAGATCGCGATCGGCCTTGTCCTCGGTCGGATTCGCGATCCGCTCATCCATGACTCCCTGGATGAACTCGACCAGCTCCGCGCGCGCCTCATCGCGCTTGCGGAAGCTCTCGATGTCGGCCTTGTAATCGACGTAGGCGATCGGGTCGGTGCCCTTCTCCAGATCATGGAACAGGTGCGCGATGTGACCGTTGAGGCGTTCCCGGAACTTCCGCCCGATCAGGCATGCCGACGACGTGTAGAGGGTGAGTTCGGCGAAGAACTCGAGCAGATCGATCTCTCCCTCGTCGCCCCAGTTCGCGATGATCCGCTCGACCTCGTTCGGAATCGTCACCGCGTGCTGCTTCATGTGCGCGCCCTTGAGCGCCGAGTTGTGGATCGCCTTCGAGCGTTCCTCCGGGCTGGTGTCGAACACGACGCCCTCGCCGAACACCGGTGTCATGAAGGGATATGCGGCGGCCTGGTCGAGATCCTCCTCGGGCGCCCGGAAGAACTCCTCGTTGGCGGCAGCCCCGGACACGAGAACCACCTCACGGTCGGCGAGTTGGAACTGCCCGACGTCACCGCACTCCTCCCGGACCCGCCAGAACAACCCGATCGGATCGGATGCCAGTTCATCGAGGTGGCCGTGCTCGCCGTCTCCCCCGGAGACGCGTTTGGGCTTGGTCAGTGCGGTCATCACTGCTCTCCTTCGGGCTGCTTGTCACGCTTCTTCAGAGCGCCCTCGGCCTCCACCTCGACCACACGCATGTGCGCCCCCCGCGGCATCGTCACGATGGCGGCGACCGCCTGCGCGATGTGTCCGGGCTCGAGGAAGTTGCCGTGTCGGGCCAATCCGTGCCTGATCCAGTCGTTGAGCATCAGCTCGGTGGTCTTCTGATCCAGATCCATGCCCATGCCGGTCAGGACCTGTCCGGGACGGATCACGCTGGCGCGCACGCCGGTCCCCTCCAGCTCCAACTGGGCTGTCGCGACCAGGCCGTCGATGCCGGCCTTCGCCGCCACATATGCCGATGACCAGGGCCGCGGATGAAGCACGACGTCGGAGCCGATGAACACGTAATCGCCACGGCCACGCTCGATCATTCCGGGAACCACCGCGCGATACAGCCGGTGGGCGCCGACCAGATGGATGTCGATCTGCGACGCGAATTCCTCAGGCTCCACCTCGTAGGACAGGCCGACGGCGAGGTCGCCGGCGCCGCTCACCACGATCTCCAAGTCCCCCAGCGCGGCCTGCGCTTTGGCAACACAGTCCTGCACCGACGTCCCGTCGGTGATGTCCAGCGGAACCGCTACGGCTTCGCCGCCGGCGGCGGTGATCTTGTCGGTCAGCTCCTGCAGCTTCTCCACCCGGCGCGCGGCCAGGGCAACGGGATAGCCTGCTGCGGCCAGGAATTCGGCGGTGGCCGCACCGATACCCGACGATGCACCGGCCACCAGCACCGGACGACGCTGCGGATGAGGGATGAATGCCATCAGCGCACCTGCACTTTCACGGGGAGTTCGGCGAATCCGCGGACGTTCACGGAGTGCACGCGGACGGCGTTGTCGATGTCGATGTCGAGGCTGCGGATCGATCGGGCCACCTCGGCCAGACCGATGTTGGACTCCAGGCGCGCCAGATGCGCACCGAGGCAGAAATGGGTTCCCATCCCGAAGCTCATCAGGGCCTGGCTGCAGTCCCGACCGATCTGATACCGGTCGGCATCGGCGCCGAACACGTCCTCGTCCCGGTTCGCCGAGCCGACCAGCAACAGCACCCGTTCGCCGGCCGGAATCGTGAGCCCTCCGTACTCGACGTCGGCGAGCACGCGCCGCAACACCATCTGGGTGGAGTTGTCGTAGCGCAGCGTCTCCTCCGTCCAATCCGCGACACAGTCCGGATCGGCGAGCGGCTTGGCCAGTTCGTCCGGGTTGCGCCAACCCCAATAGAGCGCATTGGCAAGGAGTTTGGTCGTCGTCTCGTTTCCCGCGACGACCATCAGGACCATGAACCCGACGATCTCGTCCTCGGTGAGGCGGATCTTCTCGCCCGTCTCGTCGTCGTCGATCTCCGCGGTGATCAACGCCGACACCAGATCGTCGCCGAGATTCTTGCGCCGATCGGCGATCAGCTCGGAGTAGTACTTGTGCAGTTCGATGTAGGCGTAGATTGCCGCTTCCGGGATGTCGAGCACACCCTCTTCCCGATGCAGCAACAGATCCGACTGGTGGCGCAGATGAGCGCGGTCCGGCTCGGGCACACCGAGCAGTTCCGACACGACGTCCATCGGCAACAGGCCGGCGAAGTCCGCGATGTAGTCGAACTCGCCCTTGTCCAGACACTTGCTCCAGTGCTGATGCGTCAATGCGGTGATCCGACCGGACAGGTCACCGACGCGGCGGGGCGTGAATCCCTTGGACACCAGCTTGCGGATGCGCATGTGCTTGGGGTCGTCCATGGCAAGGAACGACATCGACTTGTGTGCATCGGGACCGTAGGAGGACGGGTCCATCGACACACCCCAGCTGTTGGACAGCTGGACGCTGTCGCGGAATCCGGCCCGGACGTCCTCGTGACGGGCCAACGCCCAGAAGTCCATCGAGGCGTTGTGATAGACGGGCACCTCACGCCGCAGCCGCTCGTACGTCGGATACGGATCCTCGTGGAAATCATAGGCATACGGGTCGAACGGGACGAGATGTTCCATCCCCGTTCCCGTGGCGGTTTCGGTCATCACTTCTCCATCAGTAGATGTGCAGCTGCGACAAGACGTTCCGAGGTCTGCTCGTATGTCATGTGTCCCATTCCCGCGTGCACCAGACCGCCGGCGTAGATCATCTCCAGGGCGTCGAGCAATGGCCCCGGGTTCTCCGGATCAGCCTCCAGCGCCTCGGCGAGCCGACGCCGGATGAAGCCGCCGATCCGCAACCGCAGATGCTCGACGTCCGGGTCGGTCCCCAACAGCGCCATCGTGACCGCACCGCCGAGCTGCCCCTGGCCGGCGACCACCATCGACACCTCGCGCAACACCTGGGCGACGCGTTCGGTCGGCGCCATCGACAGGTCCGGCTCGGCGACCCCCGAGCTGAGCCGACGCCAGAACACCTCCGCGACCAGGTGACTCTTCGATGAGAAATAGGTGTACGCAGTCGCGGGCGCCACGCCGGCGAGCTTGGCCACACCACGCACCGTGAGGCCGTCGAACCCGACGTCGTTCAGCACGTCCACCGCCGCGTCGGTGAGCCTGCCGACCGTCTCGGCCTGCTGCTGGGTGAGCCTGCGGCGGGTGGATTCCTGAGATACGGGACTGGACATGTGAGCGAGGCTACACTAGGTTTGAACTTGAGTCCAGACACCTGTCCAGATGGAGTTCCAGACAATGGCCCTACGCCCCGAATCGTCGTCCGAGTTACTGATCGACGGCAAACTCATCCCCGGAAGTGGCGGCACCTTCGATGTCGTGAACCCGGCCACCGAAGACGTTCTCGGGAAGGCCGCCGACGGCACCACCGAAGACATGGACGCCGCCATCGCCGCCGCACGCCGGGCCTTCGACACCACCGACTGGTCGCGCGACCACGCCTTCCGAGCACGATGCCTGCGTCAGTTGCGCGACGCGCTACTCGCCCACGGCGATGAACTCCGTGAGCTGACCATCGCCGAGGTCGGCGCTCCGGCATTCCTGACCACCGGGCCCCAGTTCGAGGGGCCGGTCACCGACCTCGGCTGGTTCGCCGACCTCGCCGAGAGCTATGCCTGGACCACCGACCTCGGCATGGCGAAACCGATGGGCCTCAAGAACAACCGGGAGATCCGCAAGGAGGCGGCAGGCGTCGTCGGCGCCATCACGCCGTGGAACTTCCCGCACCAGATCAACTTCGCCAAGATCGGTCCGGCGCTGGCCGCGGGCTGCACCGTCGTCCTCAAACCGGCACCCGATACGCCATGGTGTGCCGCGCTCGTCGGCAAGGTCATCGCGGAGGAGACGGACTTCCCGCCCGGCGTGATCAACATCGTGACCTCGAGCGATCATGCTGTGGGTGCGCAACTGTCGACGGACCCGCGGGTGGACGTCATCTCGTTCACCGGCTCGACCGCCACCGGCAAGAGGGTGATGGCCGGCGCCGCCGAGTCGCTCAAGCGCGTCTTCCTCGAACTCGGCGGGAAGTCGGCGTTCATCGTTCTCGACGATGCCGATCTGGCGTCGGCCTGTGCGATGGCCGCATTCAACGTCGTCACCCACGCCGGACAGGGCTGCGCGATCACCACTCGGCTTCTGGTGCCGCGAGAGAAACTGGCCGAGGCCGTCACCGCGACCAAGGACGCTCTCGCGGGCCTGGCCCCCGGCGACCCGAGAGATGCCGGAACGATCTGCGGCCCACTGATCTCCGCAATTCAGCGCGATCGGGTCGAGTCCTACATCGCACTGGCGAAAACCGAGGGCGGCACGATCGAGATCGGCGGTGGCAGGCCCGCCGACAAGGACAAGGGCTTCTACGTGGAGCCGACGCTGATCTCCGGGCTGGACAACTCCGCGCGCGTCGCGCAGGAGGAGATCTTCGGCCCGGTGCTGGTGATCCTCCCCCACGACGGCGACGATGACGCCATCCGCATCGCCAACGACTCCCCCTACGGTTTGTCGGGAGCGGTGTGGGGCACCGATCCCGATCGGATCAACAAGGTGGTCAACGGGGTTCGTACCGGCACCATGGGCATCAACGGTGGTATCTGGTACTCCGCCGACGTCCCGTTCGGCGGCTACAAACAGTCCGGCATAGGTCGCGAGATGGGCCTCGCCGGGTTCGAGGAGTACCTCGAGACGAAGGCGGTGGCGACCCCGGCATGAGAGTTCGACGATGGCGAGTGATCTCGATACGGCGCCTCGCCTAGCGGCTCGGCACCTACTCGATCAGCAACGGGACCCCCTCCCTGGTCGACCCGATCAGCAAGAACCCACCTCGCTGGTTGAGTAGCGGCGAGCCGCTAGGCGAGACGCGTATCGAAACCACGTACCACCCGGAATCAACAGCAACAGAAGGTACACATGACTTCCGAACGTTTCCAGAACAAGACCATCATCGTGACCGGCGCCGCGGGCGGCATCGGTGAGGGCTATGCCCGCGGTCTGGCCGCCGAGGGCGCCAACGTCGTCGTCGCCGACGTCAACGACGAGCTGGGCAAGCAGGTCGCCGCCGACATCGGCGGCCTGTACGTGCACACCGACGTCGCAGACGAACAGTCCGCCAAGGATCTCGCCGCCGCCACCGTCGAGGAGTACGGCACCGTCCACGGACTGGTCAACAACGCCGCGATCTACGGCGGCATGAAACTCGACTTCCTGATCACCGTGCCGTGGGACTACTACAAGAAGTTCATGAGCGTGAACCTCGACGGCGCACTCAACGTGACCCGCGCCGTCTATCCGCACATGACCTCCGGCGGCGCGATCGTCAACCAGTCCTCCACCGCCGCTTGGCTCTACAGCGGCTTCTACGGACTGGCCAAGGTCGGCATCAACGGCTTGACCCAGCAGCTCGCCACCGAGCTCGGTGGGCAGAACATCCGCGTCAACGCGATCGCCCCCGGCCCGATCGACACCGAGGCCACCCGGTCGACCACGCCCAAGGAGATGGTCGCCGACATCGTCAACCGGTTGCCGCTCAAGCGGTTCGGCACCCCGGACGACCTGGTCGGCATGTGCAAGTTCCTGCTGTCCGACGAGGCAGGCTGGATCACCGGACAGATCTTCAACGTCGACGGCGGACAGGTCATCCGGTCATGAGTGACGCCTCCCCCGCCAAACCGGTACGCCTCGGCTACGTGGGACTCGGCAACATCGGTGGCCCGATGGCGGGACGCCTGGCCAAGTGGCCCGGTGGCCTCAACGTGTTCGACCTGTCCGACGAGGCGGTCGCCAAGATCGTCGACCAGGGTGCGACTGCTGCCCCATCCCTGACCGACCTCGCCGCGAACTCCGACATCATCGGCATCTGCGTGCTGAACGACGAGCAGGTCCGCACCGTCGTGGCCGGCGACGACGGCCTCTTGAGCGCCGCGGCGCCGGGCACCATCATCACCGTCCATTCGACCATCGGCCCGCAGACAGCGATCGATCTCGCCGAAATCTGCGCCCGCCGCGGCGTCACCTTGCTCGACGCGCCGATCTCCGGTGGCGCCGCCGGTGCCGAACAGGGACGACTGGCCATCATGGTCGGCGGCGATCGCGCCTCCTACGACCGACTCGAAGAGCCGTTCGGACTCGTCGCGGGGATGCTGGTGCACGCCGGCGACGATGTCGGCGCCGGGACGAAGATGAAACTCGCCCGCAACCTGCTGCACTTCATCTCGTTCACGGCGGCGGCGGAGGCGTCCAAGCTGGCGGAGGCAGCCGGGATCAGCATCACCAAGTTGGGCAAGGTCGTTCGGCACACCGACGCGATCACCGGGGGTGCCGGCTCGATCATCCTGCGCGACACCACGGCCGAGATCGCACCCGACGATTTCTGGTATGACGTGTTGGTACCGGTTCGCGGACTCGGCGAGAAGGATCTGTCACTGGCTCTCGAACTGGGACGCGAACTCTCGGTCGACCTACCGCTCGGCGAGATCGCGCTCCGCGATTTCGCCGCCGGACTGGGTGTGCCGCACCACGAAGGAGAAGACGCATGACCGCAGCCGACGAAACCACCAGCGAGCAACGCCAAAAGGGCCTCGACATGATGTCGAAGGTCTACGGCTGGGAGATGTCCGACGGACCGGGCGACTTCTTCGCGCACACCGCCGATCAGGTGTTCGGCGAGGTCTGGACGCGGCCGGGCCTCTCGGTCCGCGACCGGCGACTTCTTCTCCTCGGCGCTCTCGCGCAAGCCGGTCAGATCGACGTCGCCGAGATCCAGGCGAGCGCCGCCATCGGCAACGGTGAACTGAGTGCCGAGGAACTCGAAGAGATCAGCCTGTTCCTCTGCTACTACGTCGGCTGGCCGCTGGGTACCAAGATGCATTTCATGTTCGGCGACGTCATCTCCAAACACCAGAAGAAGCAGAAGTGACGTCGACGGTCGGGTTCACCGAGGTGACCGGGGGCGGCGGCTGCTCGATTGTCAGCGCCACCCCGGGACCTGACCTGTCCGCCAACGGTTTCCAGGAGAACGAATACGCGGCAGACGGTGTCGCCACGCGGTACACGGCCGACGGGGCTCGGACGATCTCCCCACACGGTGAGGACAAGTTCACCACCCGCGTGCTCGTGCGGAGACCCCGAAGCGACGCCGATTTCAACGGCACCGTCGTCGTCGAATGGCTCAATGTCAGCAGCGGATCCGATGCCGCACCCGAATACACCTATCTGGCCGAAGAACTCGTCCGCGGCGGGTACGCCTGGGCGGGCGTGTCCGCCCAGTACACCGGGGTGATGGGCGGCCCTCCGTCCGTCGACGGGCTCGACGGAACCACGACCCGTGGCCTGGTCGCCCATGACGCCCACCGCTATGCGGGGATGCACCACCCGGGGGACGCCTACAGCTACGACATCTTCTCCTCGATCGGGGGGTCGCTACGCTCGACCGGCGAGTCGTCGGGTGTCGATCATCCGCTGCGCGGCTTGTCTGTTCGCCGCCTGCTCGGAGTGGGCGAGTCACAGTCGGCGATGGCGCTGACGACCTATGCCAATCACTTCGCCGCCGAACACCGCGTGTTCGACGGCCTGCTCATCCACAGCCGGGCGGCCGCCGGGCTACCTCTGGGCGATGTCGGTACAGCGGTCGACGTCGACGCCGTGTTCGCCGATGAGCCGGTGACGATCCGAACCGATCTGGAGATCCCGGTGTTCGTCGTGCAGACCGAAACCGATGTCCTGACGAACTTCAGGTTTCATCGAGCACGCCAACCCGACACGGATCGCCTGCGCATCTGGGAGATCGCCGGCACGGCACACGCCGACCTGCATCAGATCGGCCCATACGAACACATGCTCGGCTGCCCGACGCCGGTCAACCGCGGCCAGCAGCGCCTCGTACTGAGGGCGGCACTGCATCACCTCCGCCACTGGGCCGACGGCGGCGCCCCACCGCCTGTCGCGCAACCGCTGGAAGTCGTCGATTCGATGACTCGTCCGCTATTCGCCGTCGACGAGTTCGGGAATGTTCGCGGGGGTGTCCGCACACCCTGTGTGGAGGCACCGACCGAGGTGCTGAGCGGAATCGTCGGCGACGACGTCCCCCGCATCTGCGTGTTGTTCGGCTCCACCACCCCGATCCCGCCGGAACGCCTCACCGCCCACTATCGCGATCGCGATGACTATGACCGGCGGTACCGTGCGGCGACCGCAACAGCCGTAGAGAGCGGATTCATCCTGCCCGCGGATCGCGACGAGGCATTGTCCGACGCACGACACGACCTCATTCCCGACTGACGCGCCGCAGGAAACGAGACGCCATGCACTTCACCCTCGAGGACATCACCACCGAGGAGTTCGAACGTCGCAAAGCCCTGTACGGCCCGCTGGCCGACTCGGTCCGGGAACTGATCGACGCGGTGATCCGCACCGAGGTCGACGATTCGACCATCCGCGAGGCCCACCGACAGATCTCCGCCGTGGTGGAATCGTTGCGTGCCAAGCAGATCGACGGCGCGTTCGGTGTGCGCCACACCGCCGACAAATTGGGCATGCCATGGGGAAACGCGGTGATCGGACTGCGCAACGCGATCGCGCCGCCCCTGCGTGGCACGCGGCATCGGGACGGACTGGTCACCACCGATTTCACCCTGGGCGCGGCCTATGAGGGGCCGCCCGGGTGCGTGCACGGCGGGGTGTGCGCGATGGTCCTCGACCACGTGCTGGGCCAGGCGAGCAGTGCCGACGACGTGCCCTGCTACACGGGCACCATTTCGGTCAGATATCTCCGGCCGACGCCGCTGGGGCCGCTGCATGCCCGGGCGATCATCGTCGAACGGGACGGCCGTAAGAAGATCGTGCGCGGATCGCTGTCCGACGCCGACGGGGAGACGGTGACCGCGGAGGGAACCTTCATCGTGCCGAAGGACTGGGCGGGTGTCATGCCCGATCAGAGCATCGGCGCGATCGCGGGCCCGGCATCATCAGAGGGTTCGTGATCGACATGCTCCATCGCAGTCACAGATGCCCGTAGTAGCGTGGATCCGGTGAACAGCGCTGTTCCCGATCGATCCTCGCCTGCGGCCGCGGCCCTGCCCGAACCCTTCAGTTCGGCTGAAGCCGATCAGGTCCGGCGAACATGGCAACGACTCGGGCTGCCCGGACTGCTCGACGTACACACCCATTTCATGCCGAAGTCCGTGATGGACAAGGTGTGGGGATACTTCGACTCGGCGGGACCGCTGATCGGCCGGGAGTGGCCGATCGCCTATCGTGCCGACGAGGACGTGCGCGTGTCGGCCCTGCAGGAGTTCGGGGTGCGTGCCTACTCGTCGCTGGTGTACCCACACAAACCTGACATGGCCGAATGGCTGAACGGTTGGGCGGCGGACTTCGCCGCACATCACCCGGATTGCCTGCACACCGCCACCTTCTATCCGGAGGAGTCGGCGCCGGAATACGTTTCGAAGGCCATTCAGCACGGAACACAGGTCTTCAAATGCCACATCCAGGTCGGCGACTTCTCACCGCTCGATTCGCTGCTCGACGGGGTCTGGGCGCAGATCGCCGACAGCCAAGTCCCGGTGATCATCCATTGCGGCTCGGGCCCCGCACCCGGCACCCACACCGGACCGGAGCCGATCGCCACCCTGCTCCATCGCTTTCCGTCGTTGCCGCTGATCATCGCGCACATGGGCACGCCCGAGTATGTCGAGTTCCTCGACCTCGCCGAGCGTTATCCCAACGTCAGATTCGACACGACCATGTCGTTCACCGACTTCTCCGAGGAAGGCGCCCCGTTCCCGACGGCTGAGCTGCCCCGGCTGCGGGACCTCGGTGACCGCATCCTGTTCGGCAGCGACTACCCGAACATCCCGTACCCGTACACGCATGCTCTCGAAGCGCTCGAGCGCCTCGAGCTCGGGGACGACTGGCTGCGCGGCGCGTTCTACGGCAATGCCGCGGGGTTGTTCGGGATCGACGGCGCGGCCGACTCTCACAACACCTGAGACAGGAAGGCGCGCAACCGTTCCGATTCTGCGGCGTCGAAGATCTGTTCGGGCTTGCCCGTTTCCACCACGACACCGTGGTCCATGAACACCACGTGATCGGACACGTCACGGGCGTATCCCATCTCGTGGGTGACGACGACCATCGTCATGCCTTCGGTGGCGAGGTCGGCCATCAGTGCCAGCACGCCTTTGACGAGCTCCGGGTCCAGTGCCGAGGTCGCCTCGTCGAAGAACATGACCTGCGGTTCCATCGCCAGTGCGCGCGCTATGGCCACGCGTTGCTGCTGGCCACCGGACAGGTTCCCGGGACGCGCCGACGCCTTGTTCGTGAGGCCGACGATCTCGAGCTGCGCCATCGCGACCGCTCGTGCGTCGTCCTTGCTCAGGCCCCGCAGTTTTCGGGGACCCAGCGCGATGTTGTCCACCACCGTCTTGTGCGGGAACAGGTTGAAGTGCTGGAACACCATCCCGATCCGGCGCCGCAGTTCGTCGGGATTGTCGTCGAGCACCGAACGGCCGTCGAGGAGGATGTCGCCCTGATCGGGCTCGTGCAGTCGGTTGAGCACACGCAGCAGCGTCGACTTCCCGGAACCGGACGGCCCGATGACGGTCGTCGTGGTACCCGCGTCGACCTGGATGTCGACGCCGCGCAACACGTGATTCTTGCCGAACGACAGGTGCAGGTCGTGGCCGGTCAGAGAGACCGCCTGGCGCGCTGTGGTGGTGGTGTCGGCCATGGCCCTCAACCCTTCTCGATCGCGGTGGCCGGCAACGGATCGTCCTCGATCTCGGGGGGTCGACCCGTGCGCAATCGGTTGTCGATGTAGTTGACCAGATGTGTGAGGGGGATGGTGAGGACGAGGTACATGATGCCGGCGGCCACCAGCGGCGAGAGGTTACCGGTCTGCGCGTTGAGGTCTCGGCCGACCGCGAAGAGTTCGCGTTGACTCGCCAGCAGACCGAGGAAGTAGACCAGCGAACTGTCCTTGATCAGACTGATGAACTGGTTCATCAGAGCCGGCAGCACGCGCCGGACACCCTGTGGGATCACGACGAGCCGCATGGACTGTCGGTAACTGAAACCGATGGCGCGCGAGGCCTCCATCTGTCCCGTGTCGATGCTCTGGATGCCCGATCGGAAGATCTCGCCGATGTAGGCGGCGGCGAGCAACGCCAACGCGACCGCGCCCAGCCAGTAGGGGTTGTTGCCGGTGATGTTCTTGACCACGGGGCCGACGCCCAGGCCGACGATCAGGATCACCACCACGGCGGGTAGGCCACGGAAGACGTCGGTGTACACACGGGCCGGCCAGCGCAGCCATCGTGAACGGGAGATGCCGGCGACCGCCAGGGCCATGCCGAGGATTGTGCCGAGCACGCCGGAGACCACCGACAGGATGAGGGTGTTGACCAGACCGGTCTTGATCAGGTCGGGGAACGACTTCTGATAGAGGTCCCAGTTGAAGAAAGTGCTCCCGAGTTGGGCGAGTGTCCCTTTCGGAGCCGTCGGCTCGTCTTGCTTCGCGGCGTCTGCGGCCGCGTTCTCCCTGGCGATGGCGGCGAAGTCGGGCAATTCCGGTGTCGGCGCCGCCTTGCTGCCGGGTTTCCATCCGTCCGGCAGTTCGCGTGGCACCCAGTCGGTGTAGAGCTTCGCGTACGTGCCGTCGGCGATGATCGCGTCGAGACCGGAGTTCAGCGCGTCGACCAGCTTCGGCTTGTTCTTGCCCACCGCCCAGGCGACGAAGTTGTTGACGCTGAAGGTGTTCTCCACGATGGCGGTGCCGTCACCGTCCTTGACCGCCCCCTCCGCCTGCTGCGACGGCGCTACCCACGCGTCGATCTGGCCGCTCTTCAGATTCGCGTAGGCGGTTGCGTAGTCGGGGAACTTCACCGGGTCGAGCTTGAGTGTGTTGGTCACGTAGTCGTCTTGAACGGTGCCCTGCACGACGCCGATCCGGTTGGACGCACTCAGATCCGAGAAGCTCTTGATCGGTCCGCCCGACGGCGCGACCAGGGAGAAGTAGCCGAAGTCGTAGCCGTTGGTGAAATCGACGGTCTGTCGCCGCTCGTCGGTGGTGGTGATGGACGACGACCCGACGTCGAACCGATTGTTGGCCACCTGCGAGAGCAGGCCCGCGAACTCGGTTCCCGAGAACTGGATCTGCAGGCCCAGCTTGGCGGCCACCGCCTTGAGCAGTTCGTTGTCGAAACCGGTGAAGACACCCTCGCTGTTCACACAGATGCTCGGTCCGGCGTCCGACAGCGTGCCGACCGAGATCGTCCCGGGTTCGAGCAGCCCGAGGGCATTCGTGTCGATCTGGTCGACGGGTGTCGTCGTCGCGGTGGTGTAGCGGTCCTCGCCGCCCTGATCGGCCGCCCCCATGTTGGTCGGGGCGGCCGATGCCGAGGCGGCGCCGGCCGGTGTGCAGCTGTCCGCCGGGGCGGCTGAGGCTCGCGGTGCCGGCGCACCGATGGCGGCGATCAGACCGATCATCGCCACGACGACGAGGACGACCAGGTGGCGGACGGGTCTGCGGGCGGGACGAGCCGGGGCCGGTCGGGAGGCGGTCACCTCAGCACAGTAGCGAGCAGTGGTGGTGGGCACCCAACAGTTCCGCTCACCGCGGCGCGAAACCCACCGATGTCAGGCGGAGCCCCGCGCGGCCATCCGGGCGCGCACCTCGGGCCTGCGCAACGGCGGCACCGTCTTGGGTGGCTGCCGACGCTCCGGCAGCGCATCGAGCAACTCATGCGTCGCCGCGGTGACCTTCTGAACGGCCGCTTCGAACGCCTCGACGTTGGCCGCCGAGGGATGCCGCACCCCGCTCACCTTGCGGACATACTGACGGGCGGCGGCCTCGATCTCCTCGTCGGTGGCCGCGGGCTCGAGACCCCGCAGTTCGGTGATGTTGCGGCACATGGGTCGGCTCCTCGGGTTTCGATACGTCTCCTCGCTCCGCTCGTCGACTACTCAACCAGCGGAGGAATCCGTCTCCTCGCTCCACTCGTCGACCACTCAACCAGCGGAGGAATCCGTCTCCTCGCTCCACTCGTCGACCACTCAACCAGCGGAGGAATCCGTCTCCTCGCTCCGCTCGTCGACCACTCAACCAGCGGAGAAGTCCGGGCAGGGTCGGCCCAACCGCTGATCGAGTAGCCGCGAGCCGCCAGGCGAGCGAGCGTATCGAGATCACCCGCGCCCGACGACGAGTTCAGTCGGCGATCTTGACGACCGCCTTACCCAGGATCCGCCCCTCGGCCAGATCGGTCAACGCCTTGGGCAGCTCATCGAGCGAATAGGTGACGTTCACCTGCGGACTCATGCCGGCCGCGATCATCTCGCCCAGCTCGTCGTGGAGCAGTTCGGGTAGGCCCGGGTGCGTGCGCACGTACTCGCCCCACGCCGCGCCGACGATCGAGATGTTGCGGAACAGCACCCGGTTGAGCTTGACCGTCGGGATGCCGCCGGCCGCGAAACCGATGACGACGTAGCGACCGTCGGGGGCGACCTGACGCAACGCCTCATCGAAGACCTCTCCGCCGGACGGGTCGATCATGACGTCGACGCCTTCGGGTGCGATCTCCTTCAGCTTCGCACCCCAGCCCTCTTCGAGCTGCACGATCTCGTCGGCGCCGGCGCTGCGCAACAGTTCGTCGGCGCCCTTGCGATGCACGATGGCGATCACCTTGGCGCCCATGGCCTTCGCCACCATGATCGATGCCGTTCCGACGCCGCCTGCGGCGCCGAGCACGCCGACGATCTCACCGGGAGCGGTCTGCGCGCGGACCTTCAGCGCAAACAACGCCGTCTGGTAATTGATGCCCATCGCGGCACCCTGATCGAAGGTGAGGCCCTCGGGCAGCGGCAGCAGCTGCTCGGGCGCCGCGGTCACCTGTTCGGCGAAACCGCCGACGACCGAGGCCACGAGCACTTTGTCCCCGGCCTTGACCGACGAACCCTCCGGCGCCTCACGCACCACACCGGCCACCTCGGTCCCCGGCGTGAACGGAGTCGGCATCCGCAGTTGGTACTTGCCCTGGCTCATCAGCAGGTCGGGAAAGCAGACTCCACACGACTTGATGTCGACCAGAACCTGCCCGTCGGCGGGTTTCGGGTCGTCGACGTCGGTCAGTTCCAGTCCTGCGGGGCCCGTCTCGGCGGTGAGCACTTGTGCTTTCATAACGGTCACCCTACGCGGCCCCGAACCTGGACCGGATAGGATCTGCCTCATGACCTCATCGTCGACGCGGATGCCGAACGCCCCATCGCCGGAGCGGAAGAAAGTGGCCGAGGAAGCCCCCGGGTTCATGCCGCTCGACGAGGCCCAGACCTTGTTCGAGATCGCCGGAGAGTATCTCGCACAGCCCAATTCGACGCGTGTGGGCGTGGAGATCGGCACCTACTGCGGCAAATCCACCGTATTCCTGGGCGCGGCCGCCGAGGCCTGCGGTGCGACCATCGTGACGATCGATCACCATCGCGGATCCGAGGAGCACCAACCGGGTTGGGAGTACCACGACACCTCGCTGGTCGACCCGCACACCGGCACCCTGGACACCTCCGCACGCTTCCGGCAGACGATGTTCGACGCCGGCCTCGAGGGCACCGTGATCGGCATGCTGGCGACGTCGACGATCGCAGCCAAGGTGTGGGGCAAACCGGCCGACTTCGTCTTCATCGACGGCGGCCACAGCATGCAGGCCGCGCAGAACGACCTCGACGGCTGGGCACCCTGGGTCCGTATCGGCGGGGCACTGCTCATCCACGATGTGTTCCCCGACCCCGCGGACGGCGGTCGCCCGCCGTACGAGATCTATCGGCAGGCCCTGGCAACCGGCCAGTTCACCGAGGTGCGCGCCGAGGGCTCGCTGCGCGTCCTGCGCCGCGACGGCGGCACGCCGGGCGAGCCCCTCTAGCCCGCCCCGGACCGCCTCGGGCCGGGTCCGCCCCGGGTCCGCAGGGTTCGTCCCCCGGGTATCGCCAGAGCCTCCACAAGCTCAGGGGGCGTTTGCCGATACCCGGGGGAGGAACCGTCACGGCACCAGTGCGCGCAGTTTGCCGAGGATGTCGGGGTAACGCTGGAGGTGTGCGCCGCCGTTGATGTCGAAGGCGGCGCCGGTGATCCACGTGGCCTTGTCGGAGGCGAGGAAAACCGCGACGTCGGCGACTTCCCCGGGCCGACCACTCCGACCCAACGGAGTGTTCTCGATGTACTCGTCGGTCAGCCCCGGCACCATCGAGAGCCCGGCGGTGAGCGGAGTGTCGATGAGGCCGGGTTGGATCGCATTGACGCGGATGCCGCGCGCGGCCAACTCGAGCGCGGCGACCTCGACGAGCATCGTGGCGCCCGCTTTCGACGCGCAGTATGCGGCCACCCCCGCGCCCGGCTGCCGCCCGTTGAGCGACGAGATGACGGTGATGCTACCGCCGTCGACGACGCGCTGACCTGCGTGTTTGAGCACCAGAAACGAGCCGGTCAGACATACCTCTATAGTGGTCTGCCACTGCTCGAGCGGCAGTTCGGTGATGGCGCCGGGGATTGTCAGACCCGCGCAGCTCACCACCGCCCGCACATCGTCGAGATTCGCGAACCCGGCCTCCACCGATGCCTCGTCCGTCACGTCCATCGCCACTGCCCGGCCACCGACCTCCTCGGCGGCGGCGCGTGCGCCATCCTCGTTGACGTCGGCGACCACCACCGAGTAGCCCTCGGCGGCGAAGGCTCCGGCGGTGGCCCGCCCGATCCCCGATGCCCCGCCGACCACCACGGCTGTGCCGGTCATCGCGCGCCGACCTGATCGGAACCCGCGGCGCGCTCCGCCGACAGGTGCCGCGTGAGGAAGGAGATCTGGTGCGTCGCTGCCGGTTCGAACCAGTCCCTGCCATCGAACACGTCGAAGTGATCACAGGGATAGTGCCGCACCTCGGCGCGAGCCTTGAATGCCGCCTTGGCCGCGGCGTGCGGCGGCGCCGCCTGGTCGAAATCGGCGATCTGCATCAGCACGGGAGCGCTGATCCGGTCGGCGATCTTGTCGGCGCGGAAACTGCCCAACTCCAGCCCCACCGACGCATCCACCTCGTTGCGCCAGGACGGCCCGGCTATCGAGAGGTAGTCCTCGTAGTAGCCCGGTGAGGTGAGCGCGGCCTTCTCCCCCGGGCGTCCCACGACGGCCATCATCGTCGCAGGCCGCCCGACCTTGGTCGCCAGCGCACTGCCGATGCCGCTCGCCGTGGAACGCAGCATCGCGGCCGCTCCGACCTGCGGATAGTTGTGGATGCCGGCCGAGAGGCCGTTGACCAGGGGCACCATCGTGATCACGGCGGCGATGTCGGTCCGGTCCGCCGCGACGATCATGGCGTGTCCCCCGGACTGCGAGATGCCCCAGAGGATCACCCGGTCGGGGTCGACGCCCGGTTGGCGTTTGGCGGCCGCGATCGCCGCCCGGTAGTCGTCGGCCTGCTCTTTCATCGAGATCCGCTGCCGCTGTGCGCCTTCGGAGAGTCCGAAGCCGCGATAGTCGAAGGCCAACACGGCGAGCCCGGCATCGGCGAGTCGACGTGCGTAAGGCTCGAGACCGGAATCCTTGGTCCCGGCGAACCCGTGCGCCATGACCACGACCGGACGTCCCGCCGGGCCGTCGAAGGGTGAGGTCTGCGGACCGGGAAAGAACCATGCGTCGCACGATGTTCCGTGCGAATCGAAGGTCACGTTCTGTCGGGTCATGGTCACTCCTGCACTCCGGCCGCAACGGCGGGCCTGTCGTCACGATGTGCGCCGGCATGCGACCAACGGAGGCCTCCTTGCGCGACAGCACGTCGCCGGCCCGCCGGGATCTCCTTGGTCCTGATGTCGTGCTCGTAGAGATAGTGGTCGAGTTGCTGCGTGTGCCGCGGGCGATCGAGCATGTGGCCGGAGTGGAACGCCATGTCCTCGGCGATGATCCGACGCATGTCGTCGACGCCCGGAAGACGATAGCGGCCGACCGCGTACGCGCCGATCACACGCGCCTGGCATTCGACGAAGGGGAACAGCGTCGGCGTCGCCTGAGCGAACCCGGCGAAGACGAGGTCGTCGATACCGGGATAGAACATCCGCTTGTACAGGTCGATACGGTTCTCCGGGGCGCTGATGAAATCAGGGTCGAAGAACGGGAAGGTGATGTTGTATCCCGTTGCGTAGATGATGATGTCGAAGTCATCCGAGGTTCCGTCCTCGAAGTGCACGGTGGACCCGTCGAGCAGCGAGATGTTGGGTTTGGCGATCACATCCCCCGAGCCGAGGCGCAGGGGCAGCTCGACGGACTGGGTCGGATGCGCCTCGAAGAACTTGTGATTGGGGGTCGGGAGACCGTAGTCCTCGGGCCGTCCCGCGGTCATCGGCTGCATGACCTGCATGAACTTCCGCTGCCAGGAGAACGGGATGTACGGCGATGTGTGGTAGTACTTGTCCGCCGGTTTACCCGCGAAGTACTTGGGGACGATCCAGGCACTCGACCGTGTCGACAGTGTCAGCTTGTTGTCCAGCGCCTTCGACGACAGTTCGACGGCGATGTCGGCGGCGCTGTTCCCCAAGCCCACCACCAGGATTCGCTTGCCGGTGAACTCGTGCGGCGTCCTGGGATCGATGTAATGGTGCGCGTGCATGGAGATGCCGTCGAAGTCCCCGGGGAAGTCGGGCACACGGGGATTCCAATGGTGGCCGTTGGCGACGACCAGTAGGTCGAATCGGCGAAGCTCCCCACGTTGGGTCTCCAACTCCCAGCCACCATCGTCGAGCCGTCGGGCATGCGTGACCCCGTTGCCGAACTCGATGTTGTCGAGCAGCCCGAAAGCCTCGGCGTAGGAATCGAGGTAGGCCTTGATCTGCGTGTGGTGCGGGAAGTCGGGGTAGTCGTCGGGCATCGGGAAGTCCCGGAACGACAGCTGATGCTTGGATGTGTCGATGTGCAGCGACCGGTAGGCGCTGCTGTGACCGTTCGGGTTCCCGAAGGCCCAGTTACCGCCGATGCGATCGGACGATTCGAAGCAGGTGTAGGGCACGCCGTAGTCGGCGAGCATCTTGCCTGCGGTGAGGCCGCTGATGCCGGCCCCGATGACCGCGGTGCGCGGTAGATATGAGCTCATGGTTCCTCACCCGATCGCCCGGCGACCCCGGACGGTAGACAGATTGTGCATTCTGTCTACCGCATTTCCGCGCTGGGGTAAACAGAATCCGGAAATTGTCTACGAATTTGCTAGGGTTCGATCGTGAGCGAGGCACCACTACATCAGCGCCCGACCTCCACGGTCAGCGCGCGATTACTGGATGCCACCGAGAAACTGCTCGCGGACAAGGGAATACGATCCACGACGATGCAGGAGGTCGCAGAGACCGCCGGGGTCTCGCGCGCATGGCTCTATCGCCACTTCCCGGATAAATCGACCCTCATCGGTGCCGCCATCGTGCGCCTGAATGAGTCGTTCTGGTCGGACGCGCGGGGCGAGCTCGATGCGATCGACGGCTTCGACCGCCAGGTGGCGGCGGGCGTGCGCATCGGGCGCGGCGCCTATGACGACCCCGGGACCCTGCTGATGCGTTTGCGGACGACCGAGCCCGAGGAGTTCGCCGCCTGCGCAGGTGCCGGCGTCAGCGGGCTTGTCCCCGATCTCGCGTTGTTCTGGCGTCCCTACGTCGACGCGGCGGCCGGCCGCGGGGAGATCCACCCCGCGCATGACCTCGATGAGGTGTCGGAATGGGTTGCACGCGTGCTGATCAGCCTCGGCACAGTCCCGTCGGAGACGATCGACCCCGACGATGCCGACGCTGTGCTGCGGCACGTGCGCCGCTATCTGATGCCGGGGTTGCAGGTGGCGCCTGACTCTTGAGCCGCCGCATGCTCCGAACCGTTCGTGTGGACGACGACGTCACCCCCCGTTCCCTGAGGAGCCTCGCGAGGAACGAGCGATGCGTCACGAAGGGCCCTTCGTGACGCATCCTCGCAAGCTCGGAGGCTCCTCAGGGAACGGGAGGTGACGCATCCTCGCAAGCTCGGAGGCTCCTCAGCCTCGATCTTTCATGTGGTGGTGGGTTGGGGGTTTCGGCGGCTGGGTGTGGGGTTGGTGTGGTGTGGGTGTGGGTGATCGCCGGCGCTGGTGTTCGCCGGTTCTTCGGGTCCTGGGTTGAGGGGCAGGGGCTGCTGTGTGGTGTGTCAGGCGGCGTGCAGGGCGGTGTAGCCCTGGTAGATGAGGTCGTTGTAGGGCCAGCCGCGGGGTAGTCGTAGCAGGTGGCGTCGGCCGGTGTGGATGGTGCGTCCGGCCACGGCGAGGATGCATAGGCGCATGCGTTTGGGTTCGAAGAGGCGCGCGGGGTGGTGTTCGGGCCAGCATAGGGTTTGGGTCCAGGCCAAGAGTTCGGCGGCCAGGCAGACGATTTCGAGCCAGATCTGGTTTTTGGTGAACTCGTGGAAGGGCAGGTTGGCCATGCCGGTGTCTTTGAGGTTGCGGATGCGGTCTTCGGCGCGGGCGCGTTGGCGGTGGCGTAGTTCCAGGACCGGCAGGGTCCAGCCGGTGCCGCGGGTGTTGGTGGCGAACGCAGTGTAGCGGCGGCCGTCGATGTCGGTCAGGCGTAGTTGGGCGCCGGGGTCGGGGTATTCGCGGCGCACGATGACGCGCATCCCGGCCGGCCAGGGGTCGGTGGGGTCGGCGGCGGGGACGATCAGGTCGGTGAGCTCGGCGACCTGGGCGCCGTTGCGGGGTTGTTCGTCACCGTTGAACGCATCGCGCCAGGCCTGCTCGGGCAGCGCGGCGATGGCGGTTTTGACGTTGTCGTAGAGGGTGAACCCGATCGAGTACGCGAGTTTCTCGGCGCGCAGGAACCTGAGGAATTTTTTGGAACAGCCGCCGGCGTCGGTGCGGAGCAGCACCTGGGGGCGTTCGGCGGCGGGCAGTTGGGCCAGCGCGGCGGTCGTGGTGTTGATGTGCAGGTCGGCGCCTTGTGGGGAGGCGCCGCCGCGGCGTAGATCGATGATCAGTGGTTCGCCGGTGCCGTACTGGCCGTGATCGACGAACGCGCACATCGGGGAATGCCCGAACTGGCGTTTGTAGGTCAGTTGGGCGTGTTCTTTGAGTGAATGCGCACCGATGGTGGTGGCGTCGAGATCGACGATCACCTGCCCCCCATCGCGGGTGCCGGGTGTTCCGGCCAGCGGGCGCGCCCGCGTCCATACCCGGGTGCGGGCCGCGGCACGCGCGGCGCGGATCGCCGGTAGCGCCGTGCTCAGGTCGTCGGCCAACACGCTGATCAGCCGGGAGAACGTCGCATCCGAGGCCACCGGCCCGAACAGGTCGGGTTGGGCTCGCACGATCGCCACGTCGGCCGCGCAGTCACCGCCCAGAGCCAACGCGATCGCCAGATCCAGCAGCATCAGGCCCGGATCATGGGTGGCCCGCGGCGAGGTCCACGGCGCCAACGCCGCCGATAACGCCTCGTCCAGGCCCGCGACCTGCGCCGCGTCACGCAGCAGCAACGCCCCCGACGAACTCGTCAGCGACTCGCGGCGTTGATCATCGACAACCAGACGGGGATAGCGGTTATGCTTCACCTGCGAAGTGCCTTTCTGCCAGGAATTATTGTGTTGTGGAGATTCAATAATCCCTTGCCAGGTAGGCACTTTCGCATTTCCCACGCCGAACACCCCAAACAAACATGAAAGATCCAGGCTCAGGGATCGGGAGGTGACGCATCCTCGCAAGCTCGGAGGCTCCTCAGGGAACGGGAGGTGACGCATCCTCGCAGACTCGGAGCCTCCTCAGGGAACGGGAGGTGACGCATCCTCGCAAGCTCGGAGCCTCCTCAGGGAACGGGAGGTGACGCATCCTCGCAAGCTCGGAGCCTCCTCAGGGAACGGGAGGTGACGCATCCTCGCAAGCTCGGAGCCTCCTCAGGGAACGGGAGGTGACGCATCCTCGCAAGCTCGGAGCCTCCTCAGGGAACGGGAGGTGACGCATCCTCGCAAGCTCGGAGCCTCCTCAGGGATCGGGAGGTGACGCATCCTCGCAAGCTCGGAGGCTCCTCAGGGATCGGGAGGTGACGCGACCTCCGATCACCCGGCGGCGACCGCAGCCAACCCCAGTTTCCCCGCCAGTTTCGCCAGGTACCCACTCGCGCGTTCGACGCTGTCGTCGGGAAGCCCGTAGAGGACCTGCGTCACCCCGATCTCACCCCACTTGTCGAGCTTCTCCGCGACGGGCTTGAAGTCGAGCACCACGATCTGCGGCGCACCCTCGCGGCCGGCGTCGGACCAGATCTGCTGGAACAGCGACACCGACCCCTCGATGTCCTCCTCACCGGGGGTGGTGATCCACCCGTCGGCGCTGCGCGCGATCCACTTGAAGTTCTTCTCGTTGCCGGCCGCCCCGACGAGGGTCGGGATCGACGACTGCGGCTTCGGCCATGCCCAGCTCGTCCCGAAATCGACGAATTCGCCGTGGTATTCGGCCTCCTCATCGGTCCAGAGCGCACGCATCGCCTCGAGATACTCCCGCAACATGGTCCGCCGACGTTTCGGCGGTACGTCATGGTCGGCCAATTCGTCCAGGTTCCAACCGAATCCGACACCGAGGGTGAGCCGGCCGCCGGAAATGTGGTCGAGGGTGGCCAGTGTCTTCGCCAGCGTGATCGGATCAGACTGCACCGGCAGCGCGACCGCGGTCGCGAGCCGGATGCGCTCGGTCACCGCCGCGGCGGCCGCCAGTGATGTCCATGGGTCGAGCGTTCGCATGTAGCGGTCGTCCGGCAGCGACGAATCACCCGTCTGCGGATGCGCCGCGTCGCGACGGGTGGGGATGTGGCCGTGCTCCGGGACAAAGTACGACGCGAAACCGGCCTCTTCGATCAGCGGCGCCAGCACCTGCGGTTTCAGGCCGCGATCACTCGTGAACTGCACGATTCCGAACTCCATGAACCCTCCAACGCCGCATCGCGAATCGCCGTCCAGCACCCTGGACGACTGACTGGACACTAGTCTAGGTGATTCAGCGTCCGACGGCCAGACTTTGCCGGACATCACGGAAGATCCCGTGGCCCGGGGTGGTTCGGCTGATCGCGTCGGCGGCCAGCACGACGGCCGCCGACGTCCAGCAACTCTTCTCGACCGGCCACCGCTTGCCGTCGGCATAGACGAGGCCCGTCCAATACGATCCGTCCGGATCCCGCAGGTGCTGAATCGATCTGACGAGTTCGATCGCATCATCGGTGTCGCCGAGCGCATCCACCGCCAGCGCCAGCTCACAGGTCTCCGCGCCGGTCACCCAGGGACGATGGTCGACGCAGCGGATCCCGAGCCCGTCGACGACGAACTCCTCCCACCGACGCGCGATGAGCTCCTGCCCCGCGCGACCGCGTACAGCGCCACCGAGAATCGGGTAATACCAGTCCATCGAGTGATCCGACGGCGGCTCGAACAACTCGGGCCGGTCGCGGATGGCGTCACCGAGGGCGGTGTGCGCGGACACCCATGCCTCCTCCGGCTGGCCCATCTCGTCGGCGATCCGCACGGCGCAGTCGATGGCCTGGAAAATGCTTGCGTTGCCGGTGATCTGGGCCTGTTCGTACATGGCGCCGGACCGATGATCCCCGGCCCAGCGAAATGCGCCGTCGGCACGCTGATACTTCATGACCAGGTCGATGGCCGACCACACCGTCGGCCACATCCGATCGAGGAACGCGGAGTCGCCGGTGATCAGGTAGTGATGCCACACCCCGACCGCGATGTACGCGCAGAAATTGCTGTCGATGTTGGGGTCCTCGACATGGCCGACCACGGTCCGGATGGGCCACGATCCATCATGGCGCTGGTGCCTGCGCGACCAGTCGTATGCGGCCTCGGCCTCGGCGATGCGGCCGGTGACCGAGAGCGCCATCGCCGACTCGACGTGATCCCACGGATCTGTCTGGCCACCCGGAAACCACGGCAGTGCACCCGAATCCTCTTGCATCGCAGCGATCGCGGCGCCCGTGCCATCGATCTGTTGCGCGGTGAGCACCCCGGCGATCGCCGGAACCGAGGTCACGCGGTCGCGGTGTCGGCCGGTTTACGCAGATAGAGCGCCACCGACTTGCCGATGACCGGATTGAGCACCTGTTCTCCGACCCGGGTCAGCCACGGCTTGCTCATCATGTCCCACACCAGTAGCTGGTGATATCCCTTCACCAGGAGGTTGTCGTTGTTCTCCACACCGACTGCACATTTCAGCCACCAGTACGGTGCGTGCAGCGCATGGGAGTGGTCGGTTCCGGTGACCTCGAGGCCCGCCGCTTCCAACTTGCCGGCCAGTTCGGAGGCCTTGTAGATGCGGACGTGACCGCCCTCCACCTCGTGGTACTCGTCCGACAGGGCCCAGCAGACCTTCTCCGGCCAGTAACGCGGAACGGTGACAGCGGCGTGTCCACCCGGCTTGAGGATCCGCACCATCTCGGCGATGGCGCCTTCGTCGCCCGGGATGTGCTCCAGGATCTCCGACATGAGAACCACGTCGAAGCTGTTGTCCGCGTACGGAAGTCGCAGCGCGTCCCCGACCTCGGCGCGCGCCTTGGCGTCCGCCGGGACATGACCTTCGGCCATCATCGCGTCGAACATCTCGGCAACGTCGGCCATGTCGGACTCGGACTGGTCGAACGCGATCACGTCGGCACCGCGACGGAACATCTCGAACGAGTGCCTACCCTGACCCGCCCCGATGTCGATCGCCTTGGTCTGCGGACCCACCCCCAGGCGGTCGAAATCCACTGTCAGCACGCGTACTCCCCTATCTCTGAACGGATGCGCCCGACCGGTCGACGCTCTCGCGCGCCACCCGGTCCAGCACGGTCTCGTAGTGCTCGGCGGTCTTGGCCGCCACGGCCGCCCAGCTGTAACGCTCCTCGACGCGATGCCGTCCGCCCTCCCCGAGGCGGCGACGCAACTCGGCGTCGTCGAGCAGCCGTTCGATCGCCTGGGCGAGTTTGCCCGAATCCCGCGGCGGCACCAGCAGGGCCGCCTCTTCCTTGGTCCCGACGACCTCGGGGATCGCGCCGGCACGCGTCGCGACCAGGGGCGTCGCACAGCTCATCGCCTCGACGGCCGGTAAGGAGAAGCCCTCGTACAGCGAAGGTACGCAAGCCACCTCGGCCGATGCCATGAGCTCGGCCATCTCCTCGTCCTCGAGGCCCGACACAACCTTGACCTTGTCACCGATGGCGAGTTCGTCGATCATCTTCGCCGACGGCCCGTTCGGATCGAGTTTGGACACCAGTACCAGTTCGACCTGTCGCTCGGCACTGAGCTTGGCGACCGCCTCCAGCAGGTACGACACACCCTTGAGCGGCGCGTCGGCACTTGCCACACAAGCGATCCGACCGGGTACGCGCTCCACACCGGGCCGGAAGACCGATGTGTCGACGCCCAGCGGGATGGTGGTGATCCGGCCGGACGGGATGTCGAAGGCCTTGCGGATGTCCACCTCGCTGCTGCGGGACACGGTGAGGAGCTCGGGGATTCGGCGCGAGACCCGACCCTGCATGCGCAGGAAGGAATGCCAGCGCCAGGCGGTGATCTTGCGCCAGCCCTTCGCCGCCTTCACCGCCAGTGTCCGGTCACGCGTGATCGGATGATGGATCGTCGCGATCAGCGGGAAGCCGGCCTTCTGGATGTCGAGCAGACCGTAACCGAGGCACTGGTTGTCGTGGACGATGTCGAAGTCGTCTCGGCGGTCCTTCAACAGGCGGGCCACGCGCAGGCTGAAGGTCAGTGGCTCACCGAAACTCGCGGTCCACATCGAACCGACCTCGAGCAGGTCGATCCAGTCGCGGTACTCCTTCGGCCGTGGCGTACGGAACGGATCCGGTTCGTCGTAGAGCGCCATGCTCGGCACCTTGGTGAGCTTGACGCCGGCATCGATGGCGACCTGGTCGAGCTCGGGATAGGGCTGGCCGGAGAAGATCTCGACCTCGTGCCCGAGCAGAGCGAGCTCGCGCGAGAGATGCCGGACGTAAACCCCCTGGCCGCCACAATGCGGCTTGCTGCGATACGACAGCAGTGCGACCCGCATCCCCTACACCGGTTCCATACCGGCGGCGGTCTCGAACTCGGTCATCGAGACGAACTTGACCCGGCGGCGACCCGCCGACTTCCCCGCACCCTTCTCGGCGGCGTCGATGGCTTTCCACCCCGCGAGATCGATCCGCCGGGCGCCACGATCCGACACGAGGTCGGCGACATCGTCGCGTGCCGTCGACGGCGCCGACAGCGCGTTGTCGACGTAGTCCCGCAGGACCGCTTCCGCGGTTTCCTGGCCACACATTCGGTTCATCCCGATCCCCCCGGTCGCCCCTCGTTTGATCCAGCCCGTGACATAGAGCCCGGGCACCACATCGCCGTCGGCGACAGCCTGAACCCGGCCGTCCGTGTTCGGCACGACACCCTTCACCTCGTCGAACGGCAGGTCGATCACCGGCACTCCGCGATAGCCGATCGCGCGCAACACCACTCCGGTCTCGAGCTCGAACCGCTCGTCGGTCGGCGTCACCGCAACACGTTCGGTGCCCGGCGCGTACACATTTCGCACGCAGGTCAGCTGCTCGACGTGCCCTTCGCCCGAGATCTCCACCGGTGACACGAGGAACCGGAACACGATCCGTCGATTCCCCTCGGTGGTCGGCCGCTCGGCGAACTCACGCGCCAGCCGGATCTTGGTCGCGATCGTCGAGTCCAGCGTGTCGTCGGCGAGCGCGGCCTCCGTGGCGGGGTCCAGCACGAGTTCGTCCGGATCGATCACCACATCGACGCCCTCGACATCGCCGAGAGCCAGGAACTCGCTGTTCGTGTAGGCGGCCTGGGCGACGCCGCGGCGCGCCAGCAGGATGACCTCACGCACGTTCGATTCACGCAGCGTGGCGAGGGCATGGTCGGCGATGTCGGTCGACGCCAGATCCTCCGGGTCGCTGGCCAGGATGCGCGCCACGTCGAGCGCGACGTTACCGTTGCCGACCACGACCGCACGCTCCGACGACAGATCGACCTCGAGATCCGCGTAATCGGGGTGGCCGTTGTACCAGGCGACGAACTCGGTCGCGGGGATCGATCCGGCGAGATCCTCACCCTCGATGCCGAGTCGCTTGTCCGTCGCGGCACCGACCGCATACACCACCGCGTGATAGCGCTCGGTGAGTTCGGCATGGGTGATGTGCTTGCCGACCTCGACGTTGAGGAAGTACTGGAAGTTCCGCTTGGCCGCGGTGGCGGCAAACGTCTTCTCGACGCCCTTGGTCGCCGCATGATCGGGCGCGACACCGGCGCGCACGAGACCGTACGGGGTCGGGAGCCGGTCGAACATGTCGACCTTGACCTGAGGCTTGCGCACGAGCTCCTCGGCGGCATAGAAGGCCGCCGGTCCGGCGCCGATGATCGCCACGTGCAATTCCCCGTCGGGGAGCTGCGGCGCCTTCTTGGGTGGAACCAGACCGCCCTCGACGTCGTGGTCCTTGTAGTAGTCGGCGTTGATCTGCAGGTACGGCTCGTCGCGTTCCTCGAGCTGATCATCGGGGATGATCGCCTCGACCGGGCACTCGTCGATGCACGCGCCACAGTCGATACAGGTCTCTGGATCGATGAACAACATCTCCGCAGTGAAGAAATCCGGTTCGTCCGGAGTGGGGTGAATGCAGTTGACCGGACATACGCTGACGCAACTCGCATCGTTGCAACATGGCCGGGTGATCACATGCGCCATCTGCTGATTCCTCGAAATCCAACACGTGGAACGTGTTCTAGTTTTTCCGTCCTGAGTATCTTAACTGTAAAGATACCGGGGACTGAAAGTAGGGACCGAGTGAGCACGTCACCCAGCGGGACGAACATCGAACCACTGCGGGATCGCAAGACCGGGGCACGGTACTTCGAAGCCGGTTACCGCATCCGCACCGGCGACGTCGACCAGGACATGCGGGTCCGGCTCGACGCCGTGGCCCGATACCTGCAGGATGTCGCCAACGACAACATCGAGGCCACCGAGTTCGGCGCCACCGACCCGTTCTGGATCGTGCGTCGCACGGTGATCGACGTGATCAGGCCGTTCTCCTGGCCGGCGCAGGTCACCGCCCAACGCTGGTGTGGGGCGTTGTCCACTCGGTGGACCAACATGCGGGTCCGGCTGACCGCCGACCACGAGACGAATCGGTTCAACCCCGACCAGCGCGCACCCGGGTTGATCGAGACCGAGGCGTTCTGGATCAACGTCAATGATCAGGGCATGCCGTCACGGCTGACCGACGAGGCGTTCGAACTGTTGTCGCAGATGACCGACGAACATCGTCTGCGGTGGAAGTCGATGAACCCCGACAAGGCGCCCGACGCGGCGTCGACCGACCTGCCCGACCGCGAACACGTCCTGCGGATCACGGACTTCGACCCGTTCAAGCACCTCAACAACGCCGCGTACCTCGAGGCCATCGAGGACGAACTGGTCGACCACCCGGACCTGGTCAAGATCCCCCATCGCGCGGTGATCGAGTATCTCCGGCCGATCGTCCCCGGCGTGCCGATCACGCTGCGCAGGGTGCGCGAGGCGGACCGCCTGCTGGTGTGGATGCTGATTCCCGGCGACGACGACGATCAGGTGGTCGCGGCGACGGTTGTGGTGTCGAAACTGCCCTAGTGTCGTGCGGTACCGGTTCATCGCGATGAACGCATGATCGGCCGCCCGCACCCGTTCCGGTTCGTCGCGCTGCTGGTCGCGCTGTCCATCCCGTTCTACGTGGTCGGGGCGCTGCTGGGCGGCATTCACATCGGTGCGCTGAGCCTGCCGGCGAGCGCGGTGATGTTTCCGCTGCCCGGCCTCGTGGCGCTCCTGCTGGTGCGGCTCGACGATCGTGGTGGCCGTGCGATCGGCTCGTTCCTGCGTCTGCCGATACGGTTCGCGGATCGTCGTCTGCGCTGGACAGTTGTGTCGCTGTCGACGATGCCTGCCATCACCGTGTTGTCCTCGTTACTTCTGCACGGCTTCGGCACATCCGACGCGTTGTGGACCGGACTGAACTCACCGCCGGCCTACGTCGCGTTGGTGGCGGTCATGCTGGTCGCGGCGACCTGCGAGGAGTTGGGGTGGTCGGCCTACCTCGCCCGGGGACTGCTCGGGGTTCGCGGGGTCCTCGCGACCGGGCTCATCGTCGGGTCGGTATGGGCCGTGTGGCACTCCATACCGTTGGTTCAGGTGGGCCACTCGACTCCGTGGCTGGTCGGATGGACTGCGACGACGATCGGCGCCCGCGTGCTCATGGTGTGGCTGTACGTCGCGTCGCGATACACGCTGGTCTACCCGATCGTGTTTCACGCCATGATCAATGTGTGCGCTGCCCTGTCCCCGACGAGCGTGTCGGACGCCGGGTCGCTGACGACGGGTGGGATCGTTCTCGCCGTCGCCGCCGTGGTGACGCTGCGTGCGGGGGCGAGAGTGGGTTCTACTGGCCGCCGCTGAGCAGCAACTCCATCAGTTTGGTCGGCGCGGCACACGGGTCCGCGGGCGCAGCGCTGGTGCGCGGTTCGACCCACCAGGTGTAGACGCCCCGGCTGGGTGCACGAGCCGTGACCCCGCAGACCGCAGGGCGCTTGGGGTCGCGCTGCGTGAACGCGGCCTGGCTGGCGATCTTGATGTTCTCGGTCTCGTATCCGAGCTTCTTCGCGGTCTGCTTCTCGACGTTCGGGTCACCCCATTCGAACCAGTTGAAGGTGACGTCGGCGGTCATCGAGCCTTCGACGATCCATCGACAGATCGCGCCGTTGAACGTGCCGCGGGCGATCGTGCCCCCGACTGCCTGCGCGATCTGCGTCGGCGACAGGACGGAACACTCGAGGAGCAGCTTGTCGAACTGGTCGGTGTCGACGTGACCCTCTTGCTGGTTGTCGGCGGCGCCGACCGACACCGCCTTGCCGTCAACGCTGCGCGCGCACGCCGTACCGAAGCCGAGGAGCAGCAGCAGGACGGCCACGACCGTGAGAGTGCGTCTCATGACGCCCGCTCGATGGACAGCCGGGACAGTTGGGTCGCGGCATCGCAGATCTGATCGGTCGACGGCGGCTGCTCGTCGTTCAGGTTCAGGGTGCCTGTGCTGACCGACCACTCGAAGAAGTCGGCGCCGAAGGCGATCCCGATCTCACAGATGCCGATGTCGGAGGCGATGAAGCCCTTGTGGCCGTTGATATCGATGTCCTTGGTGGATTCCCGGGACAGCTGCTCGGTGGCCCGTTCCCGCCCGATCGGCGACCCGCGGTACCAGTTGAAGGAGGTGACCGGTCCCGTCCGATCGCTGCTGCTGTCCCATTCGCACGCCGACGGGTTGTTCACGGTGTTGGACAAACCGGAGAACGCGGTGATTCGCGTGACCTCCTCGGTGGTCACACCGCCGCACGCACCGAAGAAGGGGCCGGAACCTGCTTTCCCAGGGGCTTGGGGAGTCGTGGGCGTCCCGGGGTCGTCACTTCCACCGGAGCATCCGGTCAACGCCAGTGCGATGACCACGACCAGCGATACGAGGAAGCCGCCGTTGCGGCGCAACCGGTCGATCTCGCGGCGTTCACGCTTGGTGGGCCGACCCGCTCCGCGGTCACGCCGCGGCTGGCTCGCGAGCACCTCCCGCGGCGGAGGTGGCGGACTGTGGTCGAGGTAGCACTCGGCGGCCATCGGCGCGGACACCCGCTTGCTGATCAGCTTCGTCACCTCGACGATCCGCTCGTGACCGTGCAGGCGCACGCGCACCTCGTCGCCGATCGTCACCGGTTGCGCCGGTTTGGCGGTCACGCCGTTGACGCGGACGTGGCCGCCGCGGCACGCCGCACCCGCCGCGGATCGGGTCTTGGTGAGCCGGATCGCCCAGATCCAACTGTCGACGCGGGTGGTCATTGCTCCTCTGGGTTGACGGCGTGTGGGTGCGGTCGAGGCCGGTCTATTTCTGCCTGGTCAGGAAGTAATAACCGGCGCCCCCTGCGATCAGGCCGATGACCAGGGCCGGCCAGAATCCCATCAGCAACCAGAGCACACCGAACACCACGATCCCCGGAGATACTGCCGCAAGGCTCATACCAGGGTGTTGGCGCGCCACCTCAGACACCGCTTTGCGCTTCGCCGGATCTACCGCCATGGCTCCTCCTTGGTGAGGCTGAACGCGTGTCGCGCGTCGATGCCTCCACTGTAGCCAAGGCGACCGCCTGCCCCGCGTGAGCGCAGTCGGCGAGCACCGCGAGGTGCGTGCCGACGGCATATTTCGGGTCAGTAGGCCGACGACGGGTTGGAGGACTCGGCGCCCGTCGAGTTCTTCGTCGCGTCGGAGCCGGAGTCTGGGTCGGAGCCGGTGTCGGCGGACGAGCCTGCGTCGGCAGCTGAGCCGGCATCGGCGGATGTGCCCGTGTCTGCGGATGAGCCCGTGTCTACGGACGAACTGCCGGACGACGACGACGTCGACGAGCCCGCTCTGGCGCCCTCGCCGGAATCATCGGAGTCGCCACTGCGATGCCGCCCCACGTAGCCCGTCGGAGGGGCTGGGATGCTTCGGTGCCTGCCGACGTACCCGGCCCCGGCAGACTCTGGAGCCGGAACCTCGACCTCTGGCGCGTTGTCCGATTCAGGCGAGTACGTCGAGTTCCCGGCGGACACCGATTCCACGACAGGCGTCTGGTCGTCGGGCGTGGTGTCGGATGCCGGTGCACTCGCCCGCAGCAGACTCGGTGCCGCGTCAGCCGCAGCCCCGTCCGCCGTCGTGTCCTCGGCGAGGGCGCTGACGGTGGTCGCGGTGGCCATGGTGGTGATGTCCGGGACGGTGTACGGACCGGCCGTGGGAATCCCGAACGGGAAGTCGATCTCAGGTAGGTGGACGACCGGGACGATCTCGCCGCTGTCGAGTGCTCCGAGGGTGAGCACCGGGGTCCCCAGATGATTCGGCCGTTCCTGTCCGTTGACCGTGACCATCGGGTCGAGGGTGAGTTCTTGGCCGAGCCAGTCGATGGTGATCGGAGCCTGCACACCGTAGTCGCTCGTCAGCCGGACAAAGTTGCCGCTGAGCAGGTCATGGTCGCCGGCGAACGACAGGCGGGCGAAATCCTTGCTGAGAGTCAGCGGTTGGCCGTTCAGCAGTTGGCCGAGTACCTGACTGAGGACGCCGGTTGGGTCGAACAGGACCGCCGACGGGTCGGTGAGCCCGAATTGCACCTCGGGGGTGTCCTTGAGCAGGTCGAGCCGGAAGTCGAAGGTGCCGAGGACATTTGCGCATGCCCCGACGTCCTCGGCGTAGGCGGCGGTGAGCCCGCCGTAGCAACTGACGTGCTTCACGGCGGGGATCGCCAACCCGGTGGGCACGGTGAAGATGGTCACCGGAATCGCACTTGTGGTCCATGCGTTCGCCATGCCCACCACGGCGAAGGCGACAGCTGTCCGTCCATCGCTCGCACCGGCGGTGGCCACGCTGATCGGCAGGTATGCGATCGCGGTTGCCTTGCCGCCTCCGGAGGCCAACGCGAACTGGACTCCGTCGCCGAGGATCGATGCACTCCCCTCCGCAAGCGCGGCATCCGGTACGGGATCGACCGTCACGCCGAGCTGCTGCGCCGCGGCGATCGCGAGCTGGCGCACTCCCTCCGCGACGACATTGCCACCGGGGGTGTTGAGATAATCCTTGAGCGGGTCGTACACCGATGCCGGAACCAGGTCAATGGTTGTCGGCAACACCACCGCGACCCCCGCGCCCGTGGAGCCAGAACAATCCGCGCCTGAGCTGACCGGTCCTCCGTCCGAGTCCGACGAGCAGAGACTGAATCGCCACTGATCTGCGAGTTCCTGGGTGACCCCGTTGTTGGCCAGAGCGGCTATGACGTCGCCGATGGATCCAGTGGGGCTCGGCAACGAGAACGCCGCGTGCGCCTGCCCCGGACCCATCATCTGTCCGGCACCGACCGCGGCCACGGTGGCGAGCGTCGCGACACCTGCGGCCACGCCGTTTCGCTTCTGCTTTCGATGACGTCGACGATCGCCTTTCCGCGATCGCCGAATTCCGTTGCGCCCCAGATTGGTCATACGTCCAACTCCCCTGTGCCACCGACCGAGCGCGCTCATTGAATCACGGCCCGATTCGTCCGGTACGCGTAATCAAGGAAACAGGTGTAGTCACATGAACATGCAGGATGGGCCGATGTGTCGGTCCGGCCGGTCACCATCGGCAGCCGGTTGGACGCGCCTGCATACGTGCAGGACATCTGCACGGGTGGCGCACTTCGCGGCCACAACGTTCCGCGGAACGTTGTGGCGTCATGGGACCCCCCACGACTGAGTCGCTCATCACCCATCGGCCGAGACGGGAATGAACCCAACGGATCTACTCGTTGCGCAAATGGTCAACACGTCGTCGAACAAGAGGTGCAGTCGTGCAGATCGGGATCATCGGTGCGGGATTCATCGGCGGAACGCTCACGCGTCGCCTGACGGCCCTGGGCCACGAGGTACGCGTGGCGAACTCCCGCCATCCGGATACGCTCGCCGAGCTGGCCGCGGAGACCGGTGCCACTGCGGCGTGGGCAGCCGACGCCGCACAGGACGCGGACCTGGTGATCGTCAGCATCCCGCAGAAGAACACCCCCGACCTCGAATCGGGAATCCTCGACGCCCGCAAGGTGAATGCGCCGGTCGTCGAGACCAACAACTACTACCCGCAGCAGCGAGACGGCAAGATCGAGCCAATCGAGAACGGCACACCTGAGAGTGTCTGGGTGTCGGAATTGCTCGGCGTACCGGTGTACAAGGTGTTCAACGGAATCTACTGGAAGCACCTGCTGAACAAGGGTGTACCCGCGGGGACGCAGGGGCGGATCGCGCTGCCGATCGCCGGCGACGACCCGGCCGGCAAGGACATCGTGTTCCGGATCGTCGACGAACTCGGCTTCGACCCGGTAGACGCCGGACCGCTCGCCGAGTCGTGGCGCCAGCAGCCGGGAACTCCGGTGTACGGCAAGGATTTCGATGTCGAGAACACACGCCGGGCGCTGGCCGAGGCGTCGCCGGAGCGCACCGCGGACTGGCGGGCCTGACGCTCTCGGGCGAACCCGCGGCTCGCCCTGCGCCGGTTACCGACGCTTGGGACGTCCGGGACCGCGTCGAGCACTCTTGCCGGGGATCTTCCCGGCCGCTTCGCGTGCTGCCTGCTTGGCCGCAGCTTTCTCCCGGGCCGACCGTTTGGGCGCCTCGCCGGTACGGCCGCGCGACGACGTCGCCTTACGGCCGCGCACGATGCCGATGAACTCGTCGGCGAGTCCGGTGGTCGGTTGTGGCCACAGCAGCCCCACGGTCGAGGTCGGGGCGTCGGTCACCGGACGGTGTACCAGATCCTTGCGGTGGTGCAGGCGCGCCAGCGACTGCGGAACCAACAGCACACCGATCCCGGCGGCGACGAGTTCGATTGCGTCGCCGGTTGTCTCAGGTCGATGGGACACTCCCGAACCCGGACGCTGTGCCACCGTCAACGGCTCGTCCAACGGCCACAGAAGCTGTTCGTCGGCGAGATCGGCCAGCGTCATCTCATCGCCTGCGGTCAGCACGTGGTCCTTCGGCACCACCACGACGGTGGTCTCCTCGTACAGTTCGATGGTGTGATGCGCTCCCCCGTCGCCGCGCCGTAGCGCATCCGGCAGGCGGGTGATCGCCATCTGGACGCGCCCCTGCCCGATGGCCTCGGCGCAGTCCGCGACGTCGAGGCCGACGAGTTCCAGCGGCACATCGGGACGACGTTCCTCCCAGGTGCGGACCCACTTGCCCGGCGTGACCCCCGGGACGAACGCCAGCCGGAACACTGGGGCGTCGTCGCCGGTGGTCGGGCCGGGTGTGGTCACGACCAGAGGCTACCGCGATATCCTCGGCGGATGAGCTCACAGTCGATGAAGCCGGCCACCGCCGCCAAGAAGTTGGACGTGTACCTGCCGGCGACCCCGGCAGAGTTCCGCGAGCGCCCCATCACCCGAGCCGAACTCGCCGAGCTGCAGGCCGACCCGCCGGAATGGCTCCGTACGCTGCGCGCCGACGGCCCGCATCCGAAGAATCTGGTCGCCGCCAAACTCGGGATCTCCAATTCCGCCCTGGTCCGCGGTGGTGTCACCGAAGCGCTCACGACGGCACAGATCGATGAACTGCTCGCCGAGATGCCGGACTGGCTGGCGGCCGAGCGCGCCACCCAGATCGAGGTCCGACGCGAGGAACGCCGGATCAAGTCCCTGCACGCGGACAAGCGGCGGGCGCGCGAAGAATCCGACGCCGAGTCCGAGGCCTGACTGTGCGTGCTGGTCGGGACGCGGTCGAAGGGAGTACGGGTTGCGCGATCAGTCGGCATCGCAGCGCCGTCGACGTCGGATGCTGCGGATCTGGCTCGGCTGTACAGCCGTCATCATCGGACTCGTCGTGGCGGCGATCGCTGTACCGCTCGTGGTTCACCGTGACCCGTGTGACTCGGTGATCTCCTACGCCGCCGATATGGGGTTACGACTCTCGGACACCGAAGAGGTGGTCTCCTGCAAGCAGTACCCGAGTTTCCCGGACTCGTCGGCGCGGCTGGTGGTGCGTACCGCATCCCCGGAGACGCGCACTGCTCTCCTGCAACGATCCAGCGTCAGCGAAGAGCTCGAGCGGACGATGATCAGCGAAAACGACGGCCCGTTCTACGAGGACATCCGCAGACCGAACCTCGAACGGAGTAAGCAGGTGTACCTGTCCACCACGGGCAATTACCAGCTCAGCGTCTGCTATGACGATGGCATCGAGTCAGGACTGCTGCTCACGGTGTGGGCGATGGAGATGTGAGCGCTCGCCCACGTCAACAGGAAGATGATGCCCAGTCGTCTGGCAGGAGCGCCCGGTCAACGTCTACTCACGGCACCTACGTCGGGCCAGATCCATCGCACCTCCGCAGCCCACGACGGCATCGCAGGCGTTCATCGGCGTTGCCCTATTCTCTTCTGCGACGGGTTGAGATGAACGAGGAACCACACCGATGAACTACGAGATGGCCATCGCCGCCTTCGGGATCGGCATCGTCATCGGCCTGACCGGGATGGGCGGCGGGGCACTGATGACCCCGACGCTGGTGCTGTTGTTCAACGTCCCCCCACTGACCGCCGTTTCCAGCGACCTCGTGGTCAGCGCCGCCACCAAACCCGTCGGCACCCTCGTCCATATGCGCAACGGCACCATCCACTGGAAGATCGTGCTGTGGCTGGTCATCGGTTCGGTACCGGCCGCATTCTGCGGCGCGCTGGTCATCGCCTGGGTCGGCCCGCTGGCCGGGGTCAGCGAGTTCGTCAAGACCGCGCTCGGCGTCGTGCTGCTCATCGCCGCAGCCGGCCTGGTCGGGCGCGCCTACCTCACCTTGCGGCAGAACATGACCGGACTGCCCGACGCCGGCCTCGGACCGGCTGCCGGCGGCGACATCGCCGTCCGCGTTCTGCCCACGCTGCTGGTCGGCGTGCTCGGTGGGCTGGTGGTGGGACTGACCTCCGTCGGCTCGGGCTCGCTGGTGATCATCGCCCTGATGACCATGTACCCACTCCTGTCGGCCAACTGGCTGGTCGGCACCGACCTCGCCCAAGCCGTCCCCCTGGTCATCGCGGCCGCCGCCGGACACCTGCTGTTCGGCGACGTCGACTGGAGTGTGGTGGCACCGCTGCTGGTCGGCAGCATCCCCGGCGCCTACATCGGGGCCCGCCTGTCGTCGCGGGCATCGGCCGGACTCGTGCGCCGCGCCCTGGCCCTCGTGCTGCTCACCGCGGGCCTGAAGATGCTGGGCGTGAGCAACCTGCTCACCCTCGTCGGGTTGGGCGTCGCACTCGTCGGCGGAACCGTCGGCTGGATGATCGTGCGGACGCGGTACGGGCTGAAGGCGACGAATTGGCAGGATCGGCGGGCCACGGTCACGCGGTAGTCGTGGGCTGACCGCCGCCGCCCACCAGACCTCGCTCCCTCATCACGCTTGCGCTCCCTCGATCGAAGGCGCGGATACGAAACGAGGGAGCGACAACGCGCCACCGTGGCCGGGTCACCAGCGGTTGCGGTCCAGCGACTCTCCTTGCTGCGCCGCATCCGAAGCACACCCGAATCCGACCACCCAGCGCCCGTCGGACAGTTCGACGCTGCCCAGCATCATCGGGGCAGGCAGTGCGGCGAGGAACTCCCCCAACGCGCTCGGAGAGAGTGACCAGAGTTCACCTTCGATGGTCCGGCCGTTCTGCGGGTCGCGAAGCAGCCCCGGCTTCGGCGGCGTGGTGTCCAGCGCCACCAGCGCGTAACGGGGTGCGGTCCGTACCTCGCCGACCCAGCGGGCACCGCGGTCCGACAACTCGTGCGTCAACGGCCCGCCTCGCATGTGGGCACCGAACACGGCGAGTTCGACGGCCGGCGCACCCGCCACCTCCGGCCATGCGGCCGGGGCGAATGCTGTTGTCCCGTCGACGAATCTGCGCGCGACGTCGACCACGACGGCGTCATCGTGTGCGCGGCCCAGGATGGTGATACCGAATTGCGCTCGGGTTCCGTCGGTTTCATCGATCTCGCCGGCCGGGATCGCGACCGCACAGAGATCGAACAGATTGCAGAAATTGGTGTAGGTACCCATTCGCGAGTTCACCGCGACCGGGTCCGCGGCCACCTCACCGAGGGTCGGGTGCGAGGGTGCGGTCGGCACCATCAGGAGATCGGCGTCACCGAGTTCTGCCATGGCCTCGGACCGCAGCTCCGCCAGCCGTTCGCGGGCCGTCAGCAGGTCGACGGCGCTGAACCGGTTCGCGGAACCGATGATGCCAGTGACCACAGGGTCGAGACCCGCAGAGCCGTCGGCACCATCGATGAAGTCGCCGACAGCGTGGTGGCGTTCGGATACGAGCGCATCCTCGTAGAGCAATCTGGCAGCCGCGAGGAATGCGGTGAGATCGATCGGCTTGATCCGCAACCCCGCGGCCTCCGCCCGCGCCACCGCGCTGTGGAACGCGTCGCGCCAGGCGTCATCGAGTGCCGGGAGTTCAGCGGGTATCGCCACCGTCGGCTGCTCTGGTGCGGCCAAGTGTGTGGCCGAACCGAAAGGCCGCGGGCCACCGGCAGTGGCCATCGCCGCCATCGCGCGGTCGGCCAGCTCGAGGGTCTCGGCGAAGATGGTCACCGTGTCGTAGCTCGCGCATGCGGGGACGACTCCCTCGGTGGATATCAGTCCCACGGTCGGCTTGATCCCGACGATCCCCTGCAGTCCGGCCGGCACGCGCCCGGAGCCGGCGGTGTCTGTTCCGATCGCGATGTCGGCGAGACCGAGGGCGACCGCCACTGCCGAACCGGAGCTCGAGCCGCCCGAGATCAGGTCCGGACGGCGTGAGTCACGCACCGCGCCATAGGGACTTCGCGTGCCGACGAGTCCGGTGGCGAACTGGTCGAGGTTGGTCTTGCCGATGACGACCGCACCTGCGGCGCGCAGGGCGGCAACGGCCGGCGCGTCGACCGACGGCACGAACGCGTAGCCGGGGCAGGCGGCCGTGGTCGGCAAACCCGCGACGTCGACGTTGTCCTTGACCGCGAGCACAACACCCGCGAGAGGTCCCCCGGTGGCAACCGAATCGCAGTGGTCTGCCTCCACTTCCGCACGCGGGCGGAGCGTGATGAACACCTCCGGGCGGTCCACCTCGTCGATGCGTCGATAGATATCGGCGATCCTGCTCATGCGACCTTCCCCTGTTCCAGGACGGCACCTGCTGTCATGTCCGTCTTCGATGCGAATTCGCCCTGCTGCGACCACCGTTCCCGTTCCTCTGCGCGTGCCTCCTCCATCTTCCCCCGTTTCGCGGCGATGTCATCGGCGTTGGCGTCCAGAAACAGCTGATGCTCGGCGAGGGAGAACGTGCCGTCGGTGATCCGCACACTGTCACCCCGCCCGGCCGCGACATCGGCACGCATGTCGAGCAGTTCGTCGGCACTCACCGGATACCACCGGATCTGGTCGAAGAAGCGCAGCAACCACGGATGCTCCGGATCGAAGCCGGGTGCGGGCAGCGGATGCCGGTGATTCCACACCTGGGTGGTCCGCCCCACGAACTGATAGCCGCCCGGGCCCTCCATGCCGTAGATGCACATGTAGGCGCCACCGATGCCGACCGCGTTCTCCGGGGTCCAGGTCCGGGCCGGATTGTATTTCGTGGTGACCAGACGGTGCCGTGGGTCGAGCGGCACCGCCACGGGCGCGCCGAGATAGACGTCGCCGAGTCCGAGGACGAGATAACTGGCGTCGAAGACGATCCGATGGACGTCGTCGACCGAGTCCAAGCCGTTCATCCGTCGGATGAACTCGATGTTCCACGGGCACCACGGCGCGTCCGAGCGCACACCCAGCATGTAACGTTCGATCGCCTCGCGCGTCGCCGGGTCATCCCACGACAGCGGGAGTTCGACCGTGCGGCTCGGCACCACGAGATCCTCTGCGGCCGGGAGCTGGCTCTCGCATTCGGTCAGCCACTCCTGCATCCGCTGCTGCGACCAGACGTCGGGGTCCGCTTTGACCTGCAGGGAACGAATACCCGGTGTCAGATCGACCAGACCGGTCGGACGTTCTGCGGCGATCCGCTCGCTCAGCGCATGAACCCGCGCACGCAGCGCGAGATCCAGTCGCATGTCACCGTATTCGACGAGGATGTTGTCGTCGCCACTACGGCGGTAGGTGACCGCGGTGGTCCCGTCGGCAGTCGTGGTGGAGCCCAGCACACCGTCGTCGGGGTCGCCGCCGCCGGACAGCACGTCGACAAAGCAGGCACGCCGCCCCAGACCCGTCTCCGACGGAGACGCGGCATGGTTGCTGCGGACCGCGACGAATCGAACGGTGTCGCCCGGCTTGAGCTGTCCGAGCTTCCACCGCTCGGCGGCGACCACCGTCACCGGGCACACGAAGCCACCGAGGCTTGGCCCGTCGGGGCCGAGCAGGATCGGGGTGTCACCGGTGAAGTCCAGGGCACCAACCGAATACGCGTTGTCGTGGATGTTCGACGGGTGCAGTCCGGCCTCGCCGCCGTCGTTGCGCGCCCACCGCGGCTTGGGTCCGATCAGTCGGATGCCGGTGCGATCGGAGTTGAAGTGGACTTCGTAGTCGGTCGCGAACACGTCGGCGATGTCGTCATCGGTGAAGAACTCCGGCGCACTGTGCGGGCCGACAGTCACGCCGAGCTGCCAGGAGTGGGTGAACGCCGGCTGTTCGTCACCGAGGATGCGACGGCCCGGTCCGGCGGTCAGTCCGGCACGTGCGAGCTCGTCACCGTCGGCGAGCTTGCGGCCGTCGAGACCGCCGAATCGGCCCATGGTGAAGGTCGAGCGGCTACCCAGGTAATCCTCGGCGTCGACGCCTCCGGCGATCGCGACATAGATGCGCATGCCGAGGTCGGCGGCGGTGCCGATGTCGAGGACGTCACCGGCGTCGACGGAGATCGCCGCCCACTGCGGTACCGGCCGCCCGGACAGCGTGACGGCAGCGGTGGCACCGGTGACCGCGACCACGGTCGGCTCGTCGAAGCGCAGGGACGGGCCGATCATGGTGGCCTCGAGTCCGGCCGCGTCCACCGGGTTGCCGACCGCCTGGTTGGCCAACCGGAACGACAGGTCGTCCATCGGACCCGACGGCGGTACGCCGACCTTCCAGTAGCCGATGCGTCCCGGCCAGTCCTGGATCGTCGTCTGTGGCCCCGCGCGGAGAACGGTGATGGTGGCCATGATGTCTCAAGCTCCTCGTGTACGTGATCGGACGGCGGTCAGCCGGCGGCCGGCCGGGTCACGATGACCCGGACCTCGGTCGGATCGAATCCGTTGCAGGGGTTGTTGATCTGCGGGCAGTTGGAGATCAGCACCAGGGTGTCGACGTCGGCGCGCAGCGCCAGCCGCTTGCCGGGTGCGGACAGGCCGTCGACGATCCCGAGCGAACCATCGGCATCGACGGGCACGTTCATGAAGAAGTTGACGTTGCCGACCAGATCGCGCTTGCCGAGTCCGTGCGCGGCGCCACCGATCAGGAAGTTCTCGACGCATGCGTGCTGATGTTTGGTGTGGTGTCCGTACCGCAACGTGTTGGACTCCTGCGAGCAGGCGCCGCCGAGGGTGTCGTGATTGCCGACCTCGTCGGCGACGATCGTCATCAGCGGGTTCGACTCCTGGTCGCGGATGACGGTACCGGTGGTCAGGAAGATGTTGCCCTGGGCGGCGATCGTCGCCTGCGCCGAATAACGGATCGTGTGATCGCGCCCGCCGTAGAACAGTGTGTCGACGGCCTGGTTGCCGTAGAGGTCGACGATGGTCAGCACGTCGCCGGCCTCGACGACACCGGACCAGGGGGCGCGCTCGCCGATCACGGCGTCGGCGATGACGTCGCCGGGGACCAGCGCGAGGTCACGCGCGTCGGTGGTGTGGGTGGTGGTCATGATCAATGCTCCTAGCGGGTCGATCAGAAGTGGGCTGCGGCCCAGACGTCTTCGGAATTGGCGACGGCACGTTGGTACTCGGGGTCGGCATCGTCGACAGTGGTCAGCAGGTCATCGAGATCGCTCTGCGCCTTCCACGCCAGCACCTCGAGGGGACCGGTGTCGAAGGTCGGCGAGGGGTCCAGCGGATGTGCGGTGTTGACGATCGCCATCACGCACGGCAGGTGCAGGATCAGGTCGAGTGATTTGTCGCGTCCGGCGGAGCCCTTGGAGGTGAGGGTGCCGTCGGCCTCGACGACCACCCCGTGGAAGAAGGAGAGCGACGGGGCGACGTCGGTCGGCGTCAGGCCGTGCTTCGCGGCGGCCAGAGTGAACAGCTCACGGCCGGCGGGGCTGACCGAGTGTGCCAGGCCGTCACCATATTTCGCGATGTTGCCCGCGAGTGTGGTGGTGCCGCACAGCGCATCGTGGTGGCCGGAATCGTCGGCGACGACGGTGGCCAGCGCGCGTCCCTGGTCACTCAACAGCGGGTGGCCGGTCGAGAGGTAGGCCTGCCACGGCACCTTGACGGTGTCGGCGACGTTGAGCCGCTCCCACGGCGCGTCGGCGCGCCACAGCAGGATGTGTGCGCACGCGGTGCCGGTGACATCGCGCAGTCGCAGGCGGGTGCCTCGCGCCAGGACCTTGCTGGTGTAGCGGCCGCCGGGCACGGTCTCCGCCCAGGTGAGGGCGGCGGGGTCGATGTCGGCGGGCGGGTTCGGCCACGCCGAGGCCGGAACGACCGGCATGGTGTCGGTGACGGCGCGGGCCTGCGCCCTCGCGTGTTCACGGGCGCCGGCGGTGGTGCCGGTGCTGTTGTCGGTGGTGGTGCTCATGATGTGACTCCTGGATTTGGACGAGGTTGTCAGGGCGAGTGATCTCGATACGGTGCTCGCCTGGCGGCTCGCACCTACTCGATCAGCGGATGGGTCCCGCGAGGAACGAGCGAGCGCCCTCTGCTGGTCGAGTAGCCCGCGAGGAACGAGCGAGCGCCTTCTGCTGGTCGAGTAGCCCGCGAGGAACGAGCGAGCGTATCGAGACCCCCCCGTGCGTTGAAGGGAATCTCAGACCGGCGACGTGACCGGCTTGGGGTGCTCTTTGCCACGGGGATAGCAGGCGATGCCGACGAGGACCGTGATCGCGATGCAGATCGGGCCGGCCCAACGAAGGATGGGCATGTCACCGGCCGGGTCGAAGACCTCGGCGCGCGGCCAGGACAGGTTGATGACCATCAGCACCCCGTAGACCACCGCCAGGAGGTTCACGACGATCCCGAACGGGCCCATGGTGAACAGCTTCTTGCCCTCGGAGTCGACAGCGGCCCGGTCCTTGGGCCAGCCCTGGAACCGGCGGTACAGCATCGGCGCCGTCACCGCGAGGTAGGCCAGGTAGATGAGGATGATGCAGACACTGGCCAACGTCGCGAAGATCGCCGAGTTGCCGACGTTGACGACCAGGATGCCCACGCAGAGCACGCCGATCAGGATCGACGGGGCGATCGGGGTGCCCGTGCGCTCGTTGACATGCGAGAGCGTCTTCGAGAATGGCAGGCGTCCGTCGCGGGCCATCGAGAACATCAGGCGCGAGCAGGCGGTCTGGATGGCCAGGGTGCAGATGAAGATCGCGACGGCGACATCACAGAGCAGGACCTTGCCCCAGAAGCTGCCGAGCACCGAGTCGAGCACATAGGGCAGGCCGCCGGTGGCGAGCTCTTCGTCGAGAGTCGGCGCGGCCATGAGAGCGCCGAGCAACATCAGCCCGCCGCCGATCGCGGAGACGGTCAGTGCCAGCCGGATCGTCCGCGGAGCGACGCGGCGCGGGTTGCGGGTCTCTTCCGCGAGTTCGCCGGCCGACCCGAATCCGACCATCACGTAGGCGGCCATGAGGCCCGACACGATGAAGGCCCAGATGTAGCCGGGCTGCTGACCGGGGATTCCGGAGTCGAACACGACGTCGGGCCCGCGCTTGGCATGGGTGAACAGCGCGAGGACCACAGCCGTGACACCGACGAGTTCGCAGGTGACACCGATGTTGTTGATACGGCTCATCCAGGAGATACCGACGCAGTTGATGGAGGTGACGATGACCAGCAGGATCGATCCGAGGAGCACGGCGTTGGCCGCGCCACTCGTACTCGTCAAGGTCGGGTCGTCGCCGATGATCTGGAATCCGCTCCAGACCGATGGCAGCACCACCTGGAGGGCGATCGCCGCTGCGGACGCGGTGACGATCTGCGCGATCATCATGAACCAGCCACCGAACCAGCCGACGACCTCGCCGCCCATGCGCCGCGACCACTGGTAGATGGCCCCGGAGATCGGGTAGCGCGCCGCGATCTCCGCGAAACAGAGGGCGACGAGGAACTGGCCTGCGTAGACGATGGGCCAGGTCCAGAAGAAGGCCGGGCCGCCGAAGCCGAAGCCGAGACCGAACAGCTGGAAGATCGTGGTCAGGATCGACACGAACGAGAAACCCGCGGCGAAGGACGCGAACTTGCCGAGCGACCGGTGCAGTTGCTGGTCGTAGCCGAACTCGGACAGGTCGTCGGAATCGCCGCCGGACGGTTTGGGCGGTTCAGCGGATGGCTTGATGGCGGTGGAGGTCATGATCGGTGGTCTCTCTGCCGAAGGGTACAAGGCGCTCCACGGTGAGCGGTTTATCTGTCAGTTGATAGGAAACCGTAGCACAATTTCTATCAAGTGACAGAAATGTTTCGGGCGTGCAAACACGCGCTACAAATGTGTTACACAGCGCAGGTCAACGGCCTGACCGGGACTCGGATCAGGTGCGTTAGGGTGGATTTCACACCGATCGGCCGGCACAGACAGGACGGGGACACCATGGCAACGCGGCCGTCATCAGGCTCGGGCACTGCCGCGAGCCCCGGCCGGCCGCGACTGGCCAACACGAAGCGTCGTGCCGACACCGCGCGCGGGGAGATCCTCGACGCCGCCGCCGAACTCTTCACCCGTCACGGCTACACCGGGACGTCCACTCGCATGATCGCCGACGCGGTCGGCGTCCGGCAGGCCTCCCTGTATCACTATTTCAAGACCAAGGACGACATCCTCGCGGCGCTGCTCGCCACGACCGTCGACCCGTCCCTCGAACGTGCCCGCGAGCTCCTCGCCGCCGACGATCCCCCTCTGCAGCGGCTGCTCGACCTCGCCCGCTACGACGTCACGCAACTGGCCGCCGCCCGATGGAACCTCGGCGCCCTCTACCTACTCCCCGAATTGGCCGACGAACGATTCACCGAGTTCCGGGCCGGACGCCTGGAGCTCGCCGCCGCGTACGAGGCGCTGGCCGTCGCCACGCTGGGCGAGGCCGCCGACACGCGAAAGCTCCTCCCCTTCCGTCTCGTGGAGTCGGTGATCATGATGCGTTCCGACGAGACACGCGGCGAACTCGGCGACCACACCGTCGCCGGACTCGTCGACACGATCGTCGGTGCGATCAAGATGCTCCTGGAGCACACCCCGGCAACCTGAGCTCCGTCACGACGCGAGGCGTTGAGCCGCCGTTCGCCTGTCCGCACCCACCGGCTCCCACCCCACCGCCTCGGATAGTCCCCAGGGCGGCATGCCGCTGGCGATCGTCTCGTGCTCGCCGATCACGTAGGTCTCATGGAAGATGCCGACCGCGTTGCGATCGGCCAGGCGCTTCGCGAACCGCTGCCATGCAGGCCGATGCGGCGCCTGCGCGTCGGCGGCGAAACGTCGGATGTCCTCGGGGCTTCGCCAATACGACACAACCATGATCGTCGACCCGACGAAGAGGCGCGACGAGAGCAAGCCCGCTTCCGGATGACGGGCCAGGTAGGTCAGCATCCGGGGCATCTGGACCAGCATCGACAGCCAAGCGCCCGGATGCCACAGCCTCGGCAGACTCATGCCGATGAGGAACAGCGCGGTCCCCTCCGGCGGCTTCTTGCTGGTCATGCGACGGGCGTCAGGTCGAACCATGATCAAGTCCCTTCGGTCATAACAGTGTTATAAAACGATGTTATGGAACAATGCAACGCATGGCAAGACCCAAAGTGCACGACGACGAGCTGCACGAGCGCCTTCTCGAGGAGGCGGTGGCAGCAGTTGCTGACGGCGGCCTCGCGAATCTGTCGCTTCGCGGCGTCGCGCAGGCGGCCAACACCAGCACCACAGCCGTCTACTCCCTCTTCGGCAAGAAAGAGGACCTCGCCCGCGCCGTCTTGATCCGAGCGTTCGAGAGATTCGCAGTCGCCCAGGAGAACGCGACCGGCACCGACGTCGCCGAGCTCCTCGCCACTCTCGGGACGACGTACGTGCAATGGGCGCTGGAAAATCCACGCTTGTTCGAGCTGATGTTCGGACCCCAGATCGCGGGCATCGGCACCAGCGACGATCTCGATGCCGCCGCCGGCCGGGCGATCGCGCCACTGGCCCGTGGGGTGCAGTCGGCCATCGACGCCGGCGTTTTCCGCGACGACGACCCGGCCACGATCGTCGCCTCGCTGTGGGCCCAGGTGCACGGGCTCACACTCTTGCTGCTGGCCGGCAGATTCCCCGACGGGGCCGACCCGGTGCGCGCCACGATGGCGATCCTCGATGGCTGGCGTGCCATCCAGAACTAGTGTCGTGCGTCGGAACTAGGCTGTCAGCATGGCAGGCCGCAGCATGAGTTTCGACCCGATCGCCCAGGCGCGCAAGAACTGGGCCGATGCGGGCTGGGGCGAGGTGGCCGACGGGATGGTCGCGGTGACGTCGGTGATGCGGGCGCACCAGATCCTGCTGGCACGCGTCGAGGCCGCGCTGCGGCCGTACGACCTGACCTTCTCCCGCTTCGAACTGCTTCGGCTGCTGGCCTTCTCCCGCGAGGGCTCGCTGCCGATCACCAAGGCCAGCGACCGGCTCCAGGTGCACGTGACCAGCGTGACCCACGCGATCCGCCGGCTCGAGGAGAACGGGCTCGTCCGGCGCCTACCCCACCCCACGGACGGACGCACCACGCTCGTCGAGATCACCGAACTCGGACGATCCACCGTCGAGGACGCCACCGCCACGCTCAACCGTGAGGTCTTCGCCGACGTCGGCATGAGCGACGACGAGATCGCGGCCATGGTGAAAGCGATTCAGTCCCTTCGTCGCAACTCCGGCGACTTCTGATCTCGACGGCCAGGCGAGAGGCCACAGATACAACAGTTCTCGCCAGCTACCCGTGGCGTGCCACGTGTAGCTGACGAGAAGTGTTGTGTCTGTCTGGATCGACGCGGTCAGTGCAGCGTCTGGATGATCGCGCTGAAGTCCAGGTCCGCGTGCTGCTCGGCGAACGACTTGTAGATCTGGGCGGCGTGCGTGCCCAGCGGTGCCCGCGACCCGGTGCTCGCGATCGCGTCCAGTGCGAGGCCGAGGTCCTTGTTCATCAGCGCCGTGGCGAATCCGGGCTTGAAGTCGTTGTTGGCGGGTGAGGTCGGCACCGGTCCCGGCACCGGGCAGTTGGTCTGCACGGCCCAGCAGTTCCCGGTCGCACCGGTGATCACGTCGAACAGGGCCTGATCGGACAGACCGAGCTTCTCGGCGAGCACGAAGGCCTCGCCGACGGCGATCTGCTGCACCGCCAGAACCATGTTGTTGCACACCTTGGCCGCCTGCCCTGCGCCCGCGGCACCGCAGTGGATCACCTTGCCCGCCATCGGTTCCAGGGTCGGACGGGCGGCGGAGAAGGCCTCGTCCTCACCACCGACCATGAAGGCGAGCGTGCCGGCCGAGGCGCCCTTCACCCCGCCGGAGACCGGGGCGTCGAGCTGGGCGAAGCCGTGCTCGACGGCCAGTCCGTGGATCTCGCGCGCATCGTCGACCGAGATGGTCGAGCTGTCGATGAACAGTGCGCCGGTGGGTGTGGCGGGCAGGATCTCGGCATAGAGGTTCTTCACGATCGCGCCGCTGGGCAGCATGGTGATCACCACCTCGGCGGCGGCGACCGCCTCGACCGCGGTCGGGAACGTCTCGACCCCGGCCAGCTGCGCCTGCTTCACCGCCTCGGGCACGGGATCGAAGCCGTGCACGGTGTGGCCTGCCTTCACGAGGTTTGCGGCCATCGGCCCACCCATGTTGCCCAGGCCGAGAAAGGCGATCGTCGTCATTGTCGAATCTCCCAGATGTTGTGAGTTCACTTGTCCCGGTGCTCAGTCCCGATAGCGCGACGCGATCGACCGGCCGACCACGACACGCATGATCTCGTTGGTACCTTCCAGTATCCGATGCACCCGCAGATCGCGGACGATCTTCTCGATACCGTATTCGTTCAGATATCCGTAGCCGCCGTGCAGCTGCAGGGCCGCATCGGCGACGGTGTAGCAGTTGTCGGTGACGAAGCGCTTGGCCATCGCACACTTCTCCACCTTGTCGGGCGCGTTGCCGTCGAGGGCCGACGCGGCCTGCCACAGCATCAGCCGCGACGCCTCGAGCGAGGTGGCCATGTCGGCCAGGGTGAACCGGATGGTCGGCTCGTCGATCAGTGCCCCGCCGAATGCCTTGCGGGAGGCCACGTAGCTCGCGGCCCGGTCGAAGGCGGCCTGCGCGCCACCGAGGGACGACGCGGCGATGTTGAGCCGGCCGCCGTTGAGGCCGTTCATCGCGATCCCGAAACCGATTCCCTCCTGCCCGCCGAGCAGGCTGGTCGCCGGCACCCGCACCTCATCCAGGATGACCTGGGCGGTGGGCTGGGCGTGCCAGCCCATCTTGCGTTCCTGGGCACCGAAACTCAGTCCGGGCGTGCCCTTTTCGACGAGGAAGGTGGAGATGCCGCGAGATCCGTTGTCGCCGGTGCGGGCCATCAGAACATAGACGTCGCTGGACCCGGCACCGGAGATGAACTGCTTGACGCCGGTGATCAGATAGTCGTCGCCGGAACGGACCGCACGCGTCGTGAGCGCCGCCGCATCCGATCCCGCACCCGGCTCGGTGAGGCAGTAGCTGGCCACCGCCTCCATCGACGCCATCCGCGGGACCCAACGCTCACGCTGCTCGGCGGTGCCGTATTCGTCGACCATCCAGGTGCACATGTTGTGAATGGACAGGAAGGCGGCGACCGCCGGGTCGGCGTAGGCGAGCTGCTCGAAGATGCGAACCCCGTCGAGACGTCGCAGACCGCTCCCGCCGACGTCCTCCGAACAGTAGATCGCGCCCATCCCGAGCTCGGCGGCTTCTCTCAGCTCGGCCACCGGGAAGTGGTGGTTCTCATCCCATTCCAGAGCGTAGGGCGCGAGCTTCTTTGCCGCGAACCCGGCGGCGGTCTCGACGATGACGCGCTCGTCGGCGTCGAGACCGCTGTCGGTTGTGATGGTCATCGAGGTCCTTCTCCTACTTGTCGATCTCGTACCACGGACAGCCGTCAGTCCATCGTGGGGATGACGAACTCGGCCCCGTCCTTGACCCCGGACGGCCACCGGGTCGTGACCGTCTTGGTCTTGGTGTAGAACTGGATCGACGTCGGGCCGTGCTGGTTGAGATCGCCGAAGCCGGAGCGCTTCCAACCTCCGAAGGTGTAGTAGGCCACCGGAACCGGGATCGGGACGTTCACGCCCACCATGCCGACGTTCACGCGTGCGGTGAAGTCGCGCGCCGCGTCGCCGTCCTGGGTGAAGATCGCGACGCCGTTGCCGTACTGATGATCCGAGGCGAGCGCGAGGGCCTCCTCGTAGTCGCCGGCGCGCACGATCGACAGCACCGGACCGAAGATCTCCTCGGTGTAGATCGTCATGTCCTTGGTGACGTGATCGAAAAGCGTTGGGCCGATGAAGAAGCCGTTCGAGATGTCCTCGTCGCCGTACTGCTGTTCGTCGCTGGTCCGCTCACGGCCGTCCACCACGAGGTCGGCACCTTCTTCGACGCCCTTGCCGATGAAGCCCTTGACCCGGTCCAGTGCCGCCGCGGTGACCAGCGGGCCGTAATCGGCCTTCGGGTCGAGGCTGTGGCCGACGCGAAGGGCGTTGACCTTGTCGACGAGCTTGGCGCGCAGGCGTTCCGCGGTCTGCTCGCCGACGGGGACCGCGACACTGATGGCCATGCAGCGCTCGCCGGCGCTGCCGTAACCGGCGCCGATGAGTGCGTCGACGACCTGATCCATGTTGGCGTCGGGCATGATGATCATGTGGTTCTTGGCACCGCCGAAGCACTGTGAGCGCTTGCCGTTCGCGGCGGCCGTCGAATAGATGTACTGGGCGATGTCGGAGCTGCCGACGAAGCCGAGCGCCTGCACGTCCGGGTTGTTGAGCAGAGCGTCGACGGATTCCTTGTCACCGTGGACGACCTGGAAGACGCCGTCGGGCAGGCCGGCCTGGGTGAACAGTTCGGCCAGTCGCAGCGGCACCGACGGGTCGCGCTCGGACGGCTTGAGGATGAAGGCGTTGCCGCAGGCCAGCGCCGGGCCGGCCTTCCACAGCGGGATCATCGCGGGGAAGTTGAAGGGCGTGATGCCGGCGACGACGCCGAGCGGCTGGCGGATCGAGTGCACGTCGATCCCGCCCCCGGCACCCTCGGTGAACTCACCCTTGAGCAGGTGCGGGATACCGATGGCGAACTCGATGACCTCGATGCCGCGCTGGATGTCACCCTTGGCGTCGGCATGGGTCTTGCCGTGCTCGAGCGACAGCAGGGTGGCCAGCTCGTCGGAGTTCTGGTTGACCAGGTCGACGAACCGCATCATCACGCGGGCGCGCCGCTGCGGGTTCCAGGCGGCCCATTCGCGCTGGGCCTCGACGGCGGTGGCGACGGCGGCGTCGACCTCGGCGGTCGTGGCCAGCGGCACCTTGGCGGCGACAGCGCCGGTGCTGGGATTGAACACGTCGGCGAAGCGGCCCTCGGTAACGGTTACCGCGGCACCGTTCAGGTAGTGCGGGATGGTCCGGACGGCAGCGTCGAGGTTAGACACGAGTAGATCACCTTGATTCGAGAGTCGGGGCAGCAATGGATGTGGCTTCCGATTTCCAATAGTAGGACATCCAAGTAATTTTGCAAACCCCTCCCCACCTGCGGATTGACAACCCGGAAGTAACTAAGGGTAGCCTTTCCTACATGGCTGATCGTGCGTCACAGGCACGACGTCGAAAGGAGAATGCACATGTCGGTCGTCATCCTGTACGGCACGGAGACCGGAACCGGCGAGCTCGTCGCCGACGCCATCGCCGACGTCCTGACGACAGATCACGACCCGGCGATCCATGACATGAGTGACTTCGCCGTCGAGGACCTCGACCCCGCCGACTTCTTCGTCATCGTCTGCTCGACCTACGGCGAGGGGGAGCTACCCACCGGGGCCGAGCCGTTCGCCGAGGGACTCGATGCGGCCGATCCCGACCTGACCGGCGTCCGGTTCGCGGTCTTCGGCCTCGGCGACATCGTCTACGACGCGACCTTCAACCGGGGCGGCGAGATCATCGCCGAGATGCTGGTGACACGTGGTGGGGTCCAGATCGGCGAGCATGCTCGACACGACTACTCCTCGTCGGTCGAACCCACCGAGCACGCGGCCGGGTGGGCCCGCGACATCAGCGGCTTGATCACGCCGCTCCCCGCCGGCTGATCGGCCCGTCGCCGGGTCGGTGTGCCGTCGCCTCGTCGGCGGCCGCACTCCGGGAGTGGCACGAGATCTCCTCGGCACGGATCGCCGCCAACTTGGCCAGCTCGAGCACGGCGCGCACCATCAGGGCCAGCACCACGCCCAGGAACAACGCGGTCGGCACCGACACGCTGAGGTTCTCACCGAGCAGCACGACGCCGAGTGCCATCGACACGGCCAACTCCACCACGGTCAGGGCGGGAAACGAGGTCTGTAGTTCCCCGGCGCCGAAGGCCCGCTGCTGAGCCACGATCGCCCCGGCCGCCACGATCAGGAACAGGTAGAACTCCGGCTGGAGAAACGTGCGTTCCAGGTCGTGGACGAACTGGTAGGCGACCGATTTCACCAGCAACGCCGACATCCCGAACAGGGCTCCCCCGGTCACGCCGTAGAGCAGCGCCTTGTAATGCTGATTGGATCGTTCGGCCAACACGACGCAGATCAACAACGCGACGATCACCACTCCGATCGTGGTCACCATGAGCAGATTGTCGGGCCGACGCTGCGACGGTTCGGGTCGCGAGATCGAGAGGAACAGGGTCACACAGACGACGAGCACTCCACCCCACACCCATTCGGGGCGCTGCGGTCGCCGGTGGTCGGCCCACGCCTCCATCGGCAGGGCGAACAGGATCGCGAGCACCACGAGCGGCTGCACCAGCAGGATCGAGCCCAGGCCGAGGGCCGCGGCCTGGGCGGCGAAGCCACATAGTGCTACCACGGCACCGAGCCACCATCCCTGGGCGATCAGACCGCTGGCGTGGGATGCGCGTTGACGCATCACCGTGCCCGCCGCGATCAGCAGCGCCGCCAGCACGGACAGCAGCGCGGGTACCCAGGAGTGCATTCGACCAGGCTAACGATTCACGGTGTTGGTCCACCACGTTGTCGGCTCGACGTCGTAGGTTTGGGTCATGCGGTACCAGACGGAACTCGAACGTCTCACCACTCTCGACGCCGACTCGATCACGCGCGCGTGCACCTCGAAAGAGGAGGTGATAGCGCTCATCGATCGAGCCGTCGACGAATGCATCCAGTACGACGAACTCGCCGACGAGCATCTCACCGTGGGTGCCGAAGAGCACGCGGCATTCTGTTGGCAGGAGGCCGCCGCGTGGCGGGCGACCGCCGCGTTACTGCGCGTGATGGCGACGAACCCAGCCACCGATCGCCGCTCGCGGGGCGCCGCGTGACCCGCACACTGGTCCTGATGCGCCACGGGAAATCCGGTTACCCTCCCGGCGTGAGCGATCACGGTCGGCCGCTGGCCGAACGTGGCCGGCGGGAGGCGGCGCTCGCCGGGCGATGGATGGCCGACGAGGGCCTGCACGTCGATGCGGTGCTGTGCTCGACCGCCACCCGTACCCGCGAGACGCTCGACCGCACGGGTGTGGCCGCTCCGACGACCTTCGTCGATGACCTCTACGGCGCCTACCCGACCGAAATCCTCGAGGCGGTCCGCATCCACGCACCCGCCGATGCGACGACGGTCCTCGTGGTCGGGCACTCCCCGGGCATGCCGGACACGGCGCTGACCCTCGACGCCGACGGGGAGGTCGAACAGTTCCCCACATCCGCCTACGCCGTCATCACCGTGGGCACAGCGTGGGATCGGCTCGGGCTCGATGTCGATCCCGAGGCCCGGCTCATCGGAGTGCGCATCCCCCGAGAGTGAGGACAGGCCTGCTCCCATCGGCGGGCGTGGATCTGACGGTTGCGGCGGTGGGCTCAGCCGCCGGTGAACGGCGCGACAGCGACGCACGGCACCGGGCGCGGGTGGGTCGGATCGAGCGCGTTGAGTACCAACGCCGCACTGCGTCGGTTCGAGGTGATCGACGCATGGTCGGAGTGGTCGGTCGGGCAGCCATCCTGGACGACGATGTTGCGCACCTCGGTGCCGGGCGGCCCGGCGAGCACACCGCTCGAGTAGGGGGTGACGATCTCGTCGTCGCGGGTCACGATGTTGGTGTACGACACCCCGGGCAGGTACGGTGTCGGCTGCCGCACAGCCTGATTGAACGACAGCTCGCGAGGTGGTGCGACGCAGTCCGGACACGGCGGTCGGACCGGTGCCGGGATTCCGAGGGCGTTGCGGAACATCGCGATCGACTCCCCGCGCGTGTCGTCCTCGTCGGGACCCTGCCGCCAATACGGCGCGAGGGACACGTAGTGGGCGACCTTTCCTCGCCCACCCAGATACTTCATCCAATAGGTGGGGATCTCGGTGCCGAGCGAGTGACCGACGATGTCCACCTGTCGGGCACCTGTCGTCGTCAGGACCCGGTCGATGAACGCCTTGAGTTGCCACGCACTGTCGGGTTTCGGGCCCAGCCCACCCAGTGCCGACAGCGGCCACACCGTCGACACCGCCCCATAGGTCGGCGCGTAGACACAGTACCCCTCGTTGGCCAGGACGGGTGCCAGTGTCCCCCAATTTGTTTGGCGTCCACCACCGCTGCCGTGCACCAGGATCACCCGCCGCGGGTGCGCTCGAGTGGGCCGGCACCCGAAGTCGTTGGTTCCCGGCAACGATCCACCCGGATCAGCGAGTTCGGCCCTGATCCCGCTGGTGAAATCGTAGAAGACCGGGAACGCAGGTGCGGCGTCTGCGGGAGTGGCGAGAGTGCCCGCCGCGACCAGCACGCCGACCGCGGCGATCAGGAGCCGTCGCAGAGTTCGTTTCATTCGTCCTCCGGTGTGACCAGATCGAATCGCACGCCCAGTAGTCGCACGGGACGGTCGATCTCGAAGTTGCCGAGCAATTCGCCGATGATCGGCGCGACGTCGTCGTAGGACGTCGTGGGCGCCGCCAGTTTGCGGGACTTCGTGCGCGTGTAGAAGGTGTTGGTCCGGACGGTCACCGCCACCCGGAACACCTCGCGCTCCTCGGCGAGTATCTGGGAAACCAGCTCCTCGGTGAGTTGGAAGGCGGCCGAACGCATCTCCTCGAGGTCGGTCATGTCCGTCGGATACGTGCGCGACTTGGAATGCGACCGGGCCAGCCAGGGTTCCACCGTGATGGTCGAGTCGCCGCCGCCTCGACACAGGACATACAGCCAGTTGCCCTGGTGCGGACCGAAGACATCGATGAGATCCTCGCGCGTAGTAGCGATCAACTGGTGCACCGTGTCGATGCGATGGGCCGACAACTTCGCCGCGGTTTTCGGTCCGACGCTCCACAGGTCGCGGCACGGCCGATCATCCATGAGCGGCAACCAGTTCTGCTCGTCGAGCAGGAACACCTTCTCGATGTCGAACGCGGCCAGTGCGGCGGAGTCCGGGTCGGGTTTCTTGGCGAAGCCGGTGGCCATCTTCGCGCGTTGCTTGTTGTCGGAGATGCCGATCGAGCAGTGCAGCCCGGTCCGGTCGAACACCTCGGCGCGGATGTGCTGTGCGAGACTCCCGATCGTCAACCGATCGTGCTGTGGCGCGATGTCGCCCGGGCCGTCGTCCGGGCCGTCGACCGGGTCCACGCCGATGTACGCCTCGTCCCATCCCCACACCTCGACGGGATGGCCGAAACCTCGCAGCACGTTCATGACGTCGGCGGAGGCGACATCGTAGGCGGGCACATCGAGCGGGAGGTAGACGGCGTCCGGCATCTTGCGGTACGCCGCACGCAGCGGCATCCCCGCCCGCACCCCGACATCTCGTGCCTCGTAGGACGCACAGGTCACCACCTTGCGGGCCTCGGTCGGGTCCCCGTTCCCGCCGACGATGACGGGCACGCCGACCAACTCCGGGCTGCGCAGGCGTTCGACGGAGACCTGGAACTGATCCAGGTCGACATGTACCAGCCATCGATGGCGTAGTGGTGAGTCGCCCACGGATTCAGCCTACTGCCGAAGGCACCTCGGCCCGATCCTCCACACCGGGTCGGACCGGTCCGCGGTTACCTCACCGGCGGACCGGCCCGACCCGACCCCGCAACGACGCCCTCCCCTGCGTCGACGTGGATCTCCTCGGCCAGCAGCAGACTCCTTGTGGTCAGAAACTGAAGAACCAGGGGCTCGGACCGCACGCGAGGCGCGCAAACCGTGTCGGGTCGAGTGCGCGCAGAGCGATCGAGATCGCCCGCGGAGAGTAGGACATCGCCAGGTGATCGGAGGTGTCCTGTTCGCAACCGTCTTGCAGCACAATGTTCTTCACTCCCGGCCGGTGGATGAACGTGAGGTCGAACGGGGTGGTGACCTCGTCGTACCGGGAACCGACGATCGTGTAGTCGACTCCCGGGAACACCAGCTTGGATCGGTTCAGGTTCTTGATGAACGGCGAGTCGACGGTCTGTTGGATTCCGGACCGACCCACGAATATCTCGGTGACACCGAGGACATTGAACGCCGGCCCCAGGTTGTTGATACCACGACCGAGCGCGCCGATGCCGAGCAGCGTGGTGCCCTTGTTGGTGGCACCGAAGGTGATCAGCTTGCCGATCTTGGATCGTTCGGGATGGCGGTAATCTGCGCCGCCACCGAACTTCATCCACTGCCGCACCATCAGCCCACCCTGCGAATGCCCGATGACATCAACCTTTTTCGCGCCGGTCGCGCGCAGTACTCTGTCGACGTAAGCGCCGAACTGGGCGGCCGAATATTCGATGGCGGCCTCGCCGTTCGTGCCCGGCAGCACCACGCCGAGTCCACCTCCGTTGAGCAGGTCGGTACGTCCGTAGTTGGGCGCGAACACACAGTAGCCGGCCCGCTTCAGGACCGGCGCGAACGCGGCCCAGTTGTTGTAGGCGTTCTCCCATGTGCCGTGGACCAGAATCACCGGCCGCTGACCGCTTTTCGGCTTGCAGCCCCAGTCGTTCGCTCCGGGTGGCGCCACCTCAGGGTGGAACTGCGAATAGGCGAACGCCGACCAGAAGCCCCGCTGCGCGGGGCCGACACCGCGGGTGTCCGCGATGGGGCCCAGCGGCCGGGTGGCGACGTCGCGGCGCAGACCGTTCACCGCTCGCGGTGACCCGGGCTCCGCAGCGGCATTGATGGCATCGGTCAGACGCTGCGCCTGGTCGATCTCCGCCTTCGACGGGGCGGCCACGGACGAAGCCGCGAACGCGGCCCTCGGCTCGGCCCCCGCCGGCGCGAAACCGGCCATGACCACCACCGCTGCCAGAATCGCCGCCGTGACCGCCAGACCCCTCAACCGATGCCGCGCCCCCACCATCAATTCCCTCCGACGTGCCGAAAGATGGAGCATCGGGCCGCACCTACCCCTGCGTAGCTTACCGATGCGTAACCTACCGTAGGGTAATGTCGGCGCCTTGTCCAGTGGTCTGAGACACAATTTCTACGCTGGGTGACGGCCACCACTTTGGCACAGAAGTGGCTGGTCAGCGTCCTTTTCGAGGCGCGATGCGGAGCCCGGTGGCGTCGAGGCCGATCGAACGGCAGGCTGCACTCAGTGCGTCCGGGTTGTAGTCCAGCAGCGACGCGGATGCCCGCGGCGGGTGGGTGTCGCCGCGGAACGGCGTGGACCATCGACCATCGTCAGGGTCGGCGAAGAAGGCACTGGCCTTGCTGATGTAGGTGGCCAGCAACTGCGACGCGTGGCCGTCCAGTCCGGGCATCGCCTCACCCAGTACCGTCCGCAACAATTCCCGGTCGTCGTGGAGCGGTCGTGGCCGCAGATGCAGTGCCCGCGAAGCGGTATGGCAGTTGGTCGGATCAGTCAGCGCGTGCACCGCGACGAAGGAGAACGCGATCCGGACGATCTCGATCCCGCGCCGATCGGCCGCCCATTTCGGCTGCGATGCGATGAATCGCACCGCGCGCACCGGCAAGGCGGCCGGGATCTGATCCAGAGTCTCTCGGCTACAATCTTTTTCGGTGAGCTCCTCGGCCGCCATCCGCTTGAGGACACCGACGCGATGAGCATGTTTGCGCAGCAACCCGGACAGGGCGATCGACGAATCGAAGCTCAACCCGAACTCGTGCGGGTCATCGAGAAGCGCGTCGACACCCGGGATGACGATGAGCTCCTCGACCTCGATCGCCTCGATCAGGGCCATCGGACGTCGCAGCGAACCATCGACGCAGTTGCGCACGCGAAAAGTGATTGTGTCGGTCATGGATCCCCCTCATGAGACATGTGAACATGCGGCGTCACGCTGGCGCGCCCCCGACACGTAGACGCATGACGACGAACTGACTACACCGGACGCCGGCCCTCCGAGCCGAACCGATCTCCGAAACCATCTTCAAACCGCTTGTCGGAGATGACACCTCGTACTCGAGGAACCAATGCTCGCGGCCCTCCGAGGTGATACCGACCCCCCTGCGCCGACCTACTGGCCGGTAAGTTCTGGCGCGTAACGCTACCGTAGGGTACGGAGCACACTCTGTCCAGAGGCAAAATCGATCCGCCTGCTTGACATCTCAGTAAATCTCCGGTCGACGATCCTTCATGTAGGGATAGGCATCCCGGGACTGTATGAGCATCGCGCGGTCGACGTCGGCGACGAGCAACGTCGGCGAACGGTCCGCCTCGGCGAGAACCTCGCCACTCGGCGCGACGACCTCGCTGCGCCCCCCGTATTCCAGATCATGCTCTGTGCCACAGTAGTTCGCGTAGGCAACGAAGACCTGGCTCTCAAGTGCGCGGGCCGGCAGCAGCACATCCTGGACCACGTCGTAGGCGATCATGTTCGCCGTCGGCACGCAGACGACGTCGGCCGCGCGGAGCGCCAGGGACCGGACGAGTTCACCGAACTCCACCTCGTAACAGGTCAGCAGCCCGAGCCGCCACCCGGACAGCTCGACGACCGGCGGCGGCGTGTCACCCGCCGCGAACATCTCCCGGTCGAGGTCACCGAACAGGTGGGTCTTGTGATGGGTGGCGACCCGGGCACCGTGTCGGTCGACGAGCCGGATGGCGTTGTACACCAAACCATCGTCGGCCCGTTCGGCACATCCGTAGAGCACCGCGATGCCATGCTGTACCGCGATCTCGGCGACGCGGTCGGCGATCGGCCCGTCGACGGATTCGGCCAGGTCGCTCACCGCGTCGGCACCGATGTTGTAGCCGGTGACCGCCATCTCCGGCGTGATGAGCAGGTCAGCGGAACGACCGGCGGCATCGGCGGCGGCCGCGTCGAGGCGGTCGAGGTTCTCGGCGACCTGCGCGGGGCGGGATGCGCACTGCCAGAGAGCTATCCGGAAACGGCTGGTGTCAGATGTCATGCTCTCACGGTCCGATGTCGATGGGCCCGAGGTCGGCGTAGCGATCCCCCGGTCCCGGATTGTCCGGGTGAGAGGCGCCGCCGAAATGATTGATCACACCCCACACCGCGTTGAGCGCGGTCTGCACCGCCCCTTCCACCCATGCGGGCATGAACGACACATCGTCGCCGGCGAGGAAGATGCCGCGTTCGGCGTCGGGCAGCCGCTCCTGACCGTGGAAGTGCCCGTACATCCGGGTGTTGTATCGATAGTGGCCCGGTAGCGCACCCTTGAATGCACCCAGGAAATGCGGTTCGGCCTCCCAGCTGACGGTCAATGGGCGCCCGACGATGTGCTCGGCGATGTCGACGTCGGGATAGATCTTGCGCAATGCGTCCAGTGCCAGCGAGACCCGCTTCTCCACCGGGTGCGGCAGCACCTTGAGCGCATCGCTCATCCAGGTGTAGCTCAGGCAGATGACGCCTGGGCGGTCGAGTCCGTTGTCGAAGAGGTAGGTGCCGCGGGTCAGCCGGTCGGTCAGGGTCATGCTCAGCACGTCGCGACCCGTCCGCGGATCCCGGTCGAGCCAGAACGGGCGATCGACCATCACGAATGTCTTGGACGACTGCATGTAGCGGGTGCGGTCCAGCGCCATCCACAGATCCTGACTGAACAGGCTTTCGTCGCATTCGATCTCGGTGGACAGCAGCCATGCCTGGCAGGTGGCCACGACGGACGGGAACTCTCGCGTGTCGCCCCACCGGTCGACGACCTCGATGCGGTTCGGGCCGACTCGTCGGACCGCCGCCGCGCCCGCCCGGGGGACGCCGCTGTGCAACGACGACAGACTGGTCCCGACCGGCCAGTACCGGATGGTGGCGGGGCTGTCCGACCACAGGCGCCGGGGCACCTGCTCGGCACCGCCGACGACCAGATGCTGGTCGGTGTCACAATTGGTGACCACCACACGGAGAATCTCCAGCATCGAGTTCGCGAAGTCGGAATCCCAACCACCCGTGCCGAATCCGACTTGGCCGAACAGTTCGCGGTGGCGGAACGTCAGGGAACCGAACTCCTCGGAGGTGGCCAGGAAGTCGTAGAAGCTGCGGTCGTCCCAGTCCACGACCAGCCGGTTCCACAGCTCCTTGAGTCGCGGGCGGTCCCGGTCCCGGATCGCCTCCTGCAGCCCGGAGAACCCCGCCACGCGTTCCAGCGCGCTGTCCCAGGCACGTTCGATCTCCGTGTAGATCGGCGGCAGGTCGTCGAGCGTGCGGGCGTAGAGGGTTTCCCCGCCGAGGTCGATCACTGTGCTGCCGGCGGCCTCGGTGAGCGGGTTCGGGAATGGTCGTGTGCGCAGCCCGAAGGTGTCGACGTAGTGGAAGAACGTCGACGACGACGCCGGGAAACGCATGCCGCCGAGTTCGGCCACCTCGGGTTCGCCGGGCACGAAATGTTCCGACCGCAGTCGGCCACCGATCCGCTCCGGCTCGTAGACCACCGGGCGCAGTCCGATCTTCATCAACTCGTACGCGGCGACCATCCCGGCCATCCCCGCTCCGATGACGGCGACCTCGGAGCCGAGAGCATGCTCGGGTACCGTTCCGATGCCGGCCGGATGGGTGATCCAGTCGTCGTAGGCGAAGGGGAAGTCGGGACCGAAGATGGTCACCGGCCGATCGGGCTGCACCGTGTCAGCGTATTGCGCACAGCCGGTCGGCGTCGGTCATCACGGCCGGTGCGGCGCGCCGATCTCGTTGATCATTGAGGACCGAAACTGTCCGCTATCAACGGCACACTCGTATCAGAAGGTTTCACCAACTCGAAAAGAGAGGGATCATCATGGACTGGACACTCGAGGTCGCGTTTCTGCCGGTGACCGACGTCGACCGCGCCAAGGACTTCTACTCCCGGATCGGGTTCAACCCCGATCACGATCAATCGCCGACCGACGACATCCGGTTCGTCCAGATGACGCCACCCGGGTCCGGCTGCTCGATCGCCTTCGGCAAAGGCATCGTCGATGGCGCTCCCGCGAACGTCGGCCCGCTGATGCTGTGTGTCTCCGACATCAACGCCGCCCGAAAGCACCTCCTCGACGCCGGTGTCGAGGTCAGCGACGTCGACGAGCAGGCATGGGGTCATTTCGTCTACTTCGACGACCCCGACGGCAACCACTGGAACGTGCAATACCTGCCGTACCGGTACGAATCCCAGGGCTGACGATCTCGACGTTCCGCGGAACGCAGGTCGCGTAGGCGAGCGCGGGCCGGATCGGTCAGCGCGGGCCGGATCGGTCCGCGCGGGCCGTCGACGGGCCGCGTGAACCGAGACGGCCCGCGTTGTGCAGGCGCGGGCCCTCCGGCGGCGAGCGCGGATGTTGCGTGCGCCATTCGCATGCGGCGGCGGCGCGGGGGCACGACACTGTGAGGTATGCAATCGGGCTTTCCGGGTTCCGAGCCGACCGTGTTGATCGGCACAATCGTCAATCCGGCGGGCCTGATCCTCGCCAAAACCGTGCCGCAGACCCGCGTACCTGTCTTCGCGTCAACGGGTCTCGGCGCGAGCCCGACCTGGCATGCCTTCGCCGTCGACCAGGTGGGTATCGCGTTCACCGACGCCATCGGGGTCGTCGGCGACCAGCGGATCCGGGTGGACCTCGACGCGATGCGGACCCTCGACCCGACGCTCGCCTGGGCGCCCGGTGAGTTCTATGACCAGGCTGGGGCGCCGGTGCCGCAGTGCTCGCGGGGCACGTTGCGCCGGGTGGTCGACGCGCTCGCCGAGGCCGGTCTGCATGCGCTCGTCGGGCACGAACTCGAGTTCGTGCTGGTCGGCCCGGACGGCGCCCGTCTGCCGTCACACCTGTGGGCCCAATATGGCGCGGCGGGCGTGTTCGAGCACGAGGAGTTCGTGCGCGATGTGCTCGCCGACTGCCGGGCCGCCGGGGTCGGCGTCGAACAGTTCCATCCCGAATACGGTCAGCTGCAGTTCGAGATGTCGATCGAACCCCGTGATCCGATCGCCGCGGCCGATCAGCTCGTGGTGACCCGGATCGTCCTCGGCCGGGTGGCCCGACGGCACGGGATGCGGGTGAGCTTCTCCCCGAAACCGTTTGCCGACGGGGTGGGTTGCGGCGCCCACCAACACATCTCGCTGCATCGCGGCGATGACCCGGTGTTCTCCGGGGGTTCGGGGACCGCCGGGATGACGACCGACGGAGAGCATGCGGTGGCGGGCATCGTCGACACCATGGTCGACCTGCAGGGCGTGCTGTGCGGGTCCGCGGTGTCGGGGTTGCGGATGCTGCCCGGGCAGTGGGCCGGCGCCTTCGCGTGCTGGGGCGTGGAGAACCGGGAGGCCGCGGTCCGGCTGATCCAGGCCGGACCGGCAAGTCCACGGGGCGCCAACGTGGAGGTGAAGGCGATCGATCCGTCGGCGAACGTGTATTTCGCGACCGCGGCCATCCTCGGTGCTTCCCTTGCCGGAATCGCCGGGCGGATACCGCTGCCGGCGGAGGTCACCGTCGATCCGGGCACCATGACGTCGCAGGAGCGTGATGCCGCCGGCATCCGCGGGTTGTCCGACGATCAGCGGCGGATCGTCGACACCATGGAATCGTCGACCCGGCTGCGCGGCGTCCTCGGCGATCGGGCCGTCGATGCGCTCGTCGCCGTTCGCCGTTACGAGGTCACGCACTTCCCCGATCACACCCCGCAGACGCTGACCGACCGGTTCCGGTTGGCGTGGAGCGTCTGAGGGCATGACGGCGGCTGCGGGCAGGGTCGCGGAACACATCGCCCATCTCGCCCTCGTCGACCATCACGTCCACGGTTGTTGGATCGACGATGTCGACCGCACACGCTTCGAGAGCGCACTCAATGAAGGGAACACCGGTGCGCTCTGCGCCGACGACGCCCCGTTCGATTCCCAGATCGGCTTCGCGGTGCGACGGTGGTGCGCACCGATACTCGGGCTGGACCCGCACGAGTCAGCGGACGCGTACTGGCGACGTCGGTGTGAGTTCGCCGAACCCGATGTCGCACAGCGTTTCCTGTCTGCGGCCGGTGTCGGCGACTGGATCGTCGACACCGGACTACCCGGTGTCGTCGACCCGGACACACTGAGTCGGCTCGCAGGGTCGGCGGCCCACGAGGTGATTCGACTCGAGTCCATCGCCGAGGAAGCCGTCGTGATGGGTCGCCGATACGCCGACGCGTTCGACGAGCTCCTCGCCGACCGTGCCCGGACCGCGGTCGGCACCAAGACGATCCTCGCCTATCGCGGCGGTTTCGACGGCGACCTGTCCGATCCGGAGTCGCGGGACGTCGAAGAGGCGGCCCGACGATGGCGTGACGTCGGCGGCCGGCGGCTGACCGACCGCACCCTGCTGCGTTTCGGCCTGCATCGAGGTCTGCGCCTGGGCAAGCCGCTGCAGGTCCATGTCGGGCTCGGCGATCGCGACGCCGACCTGCATCGCACCAATCCCCTGTTGCTGCTGGACTTTCTCCGGGCCAGCGGCGACACCCCGGTGATGTTGCTCCACAGCTACCCGTTCGAGCGTGAGGCCGGGTATCTGGCGCAGGCGTTCAGCAACGTCTACGTCGACGTCGGGCTGGCCGTGCACCACCTCGGCGCCCGCTCCCCCGAGCTCATCGCCCGCATTCTCGAGCTCGCCCCGTTCCGCAAGGTCCTGTACTCCTCGGACGGGTTCGGTCCCGCCGAGCTGCACTACCTCGGCGCGCGGCTGTGGCGGGACGGGCTGGCCACGGTACTGCAGGGGTTCGTCGATAACGGTGCGTGGAGCGTCGATGACGCGCTGCGGATCAGCGAGCTCATCGGGTCTCAGAATGCGCGGCGGGTATACGGGTTGGGGTCACGTGGCTGAGGGCGCCGCCCCGAACAACCGCGCACCGAGCGCGCATCCGCGCGTGTCGCGACACGCGCGGATGCGCAGTGGATGCGCGGATACCGACGTACGCAGTCCCCGCCCACCTCCGCCGTAGCGCACGATGTCCGCTTCGACATACTTGTGACCGTGAACGAACCAGTGACGCTCGTCGTGGCAGACGGGCCGGCGCAGAAGGTCCTGGAGGTCGGGGTTCCGGTGTGGATCACCGCCGGTGCGCTGGTGGCGGTGCTGGTGCTGGCGTGGTTGTTCGGCGGCACCGCCCGGGTCTTGCTGCGCGGACGTGCCCGACTGAACACCACAACATCCATGGTGGTCGCGATCCTGGGTTCCGCCGTGGGCTTCATGATCGCCGGTCTGATCGACCCGACCTTGCGGGTGTGGAGCGGCGTCACCATCGCGCTCGGGCTGGTCAGTTCGATCGTGTCCGTCGGTCTCTACGGGCTCGTCACCGCACGGTTCCAGCGTCAGCGCCATTCCCCGGTCACCGACCTCATGGCCGCCGGCGAATCCGAGCGCGTCGAGTTCAAGTCGACCGCGCGGATCAACCTGCGTTCCGGCGAGAAGGACGCCCGGATGGAGCATGTCATCGTCAAGACGGTGTCGGCCTTCCTCAACGCCCGCGGCGGCACACTCCTGATCGGCGTCGACGACGACGGCACCGCGCTTGGACTCGACGCCGACTACGCGACACTCAAGGTGCCCGATGCGGATCGCTTCGAGTTGTGGTTGCGCGACCTGTTCACCACCACCCTCGGCCAGACCACGGCGGCCTCGGTCCGCATCACCATCGAGGACGTCGCGACCGCCGACGGCCCGCGACCGGTCTGCCGGGTCGGCTGCTCGCCGTCGCCGCGACCGGTCTACCTGCGATCCGGCAAGAACGCGTCGCCCGAGTTCTGGGTGCGCAGCGGCAATTCCACTCGCCAGCTCACCGTCGACCAGGCCGCCGACTACATCATGAACCGTTGGCCGCTGAGCGCCGGCGCGGCCATCGCCGCCCAGGTGCGGGCCGCCGTCCGCTCGTCGGTCGACCGCTGACCTGATTTGCCGACGGCTCCGGCTCGGAAGGATCAGTGAGGTTCTTCGGTGGCGCGCGAATCGGTGAGCGTGAGCGCACCCCATCCCGCGACGATTCCCACGATCACCGCCAGGACCGCGTAGGTGATCCGCTCACCATGGAAGAACGACGTCACCAGGTCGGTGCTCCAGATCCCGGTCGGCAGACTCACGGTCACCAGCGCGGCGATCAGTGTGCCGACGACGGCGGTGCCGACGCTGGTCCCGACCTCTTGCGCGGTGTCGTTGAGCGCCGCACCGATCGAGGTCCGGTTCTCGGGCATGGCCGCGACCAGAGCGACCGCACAGATCGTCATGACCGTGCGCAGGCCGATGGTCAGGGTCACCATGAAGACCGCGATCGCCAGGTAGCCGTGGTCGACGCCCCACGCGAGTCCGGCCAGCGAACCGGCCAGCAGAACCGCACCGACCAGGCAGGCGATCCGGTGCCCGAACCGCCTGGCCAGGCCCTCGGAAATGGGAGTCGCCGCGATCATCGTGACGATCATCGGCAGGTTCGCCAGACCGGCCTTCATCGGGCTCCACCCGTAGGCGTACTGGAAGTGCAGGATCAGACCGAACATCACCCCGGCCATCGCGATCGAGGTCCCGACCTGTGCGATGGCCGCGCCCCGCACGGTGCCGGAGGTGAAGATGGTCAGATCCAGCATCGGCTGCGGGGTCCGACGCTCATGCCAGATGAAGGCGACAAGCGCGGCCACGGCGCCCAGTGCGCAGGCCACCGTCGCGATCGAGGCCCAGCCGTGCTCCACCCCGCTGGTCAGCATGTAGCACGCCAGGCCGATGGTGGCGATGCTCAGCACCGCGCCGGGCAGGTCCAGCCGGTCAGCGGTCAGGTCCTCCCGGCGATCGGCCGGCACTCCCAGACGCACCCCGATCCACGCGATGAGCGCGATCGGCGCATTGACCACCAGCAGCCACTCCCAACTGACGTGGGCCAGCGCGGTGCCGCCGAGCAGCGGACCGAGGATGAAGCCACTCATGCCGACGACGATCATGATGGTCATCGCACGCATCCGCAGCTGTTCTGACTCGAACAGTCGGAAGACCAGCGAGTTGGTGATCGGCGCCATCGCGGCGGCGGCGACGCCGAGGGCGGCACGGAGCGCGATCAGCTGCCCTGCGGAGTGCACGAAGACGACCGCGAGGCTGATCAAGCCGAACGCAGCCAAACCGATGAGCAGTACGCGACGCCGACCGAGTCGGTCGGCCGCCGAACCGGCCGTCAGCAGCAGGCCGCCGAACGTGAGCGAGTACGCCCCGGTAACCCACTGCAGTGCGGTGGTACCGCTGCCGAGGTCACGACCGATCGTCGGCAGGGCGATGGTGAGCAGGGTGTTGTCGACCATCTCCACGAAGAAGGCCAGACACAGGGCCGCGAGCGGAATCCACGCGGCGCGCAGCGACCCGTAGGTACGGGCCGGAACAGTTTCAGTTGCCGAGATCATCGCAGCACCTCCTTTCATCGAACGTTGTTCGAGTTTCGAACATGGTTCGAGAATAGAACGCCGTTCGGTCCGACGCAAGCGTGATTGTGCCGATGTGATGGGATAGACGTCATGGCACCCGAACGACGCGGCACCCGACGGCGCGTCTCGCATTCACTGGAAGCCGTCGTGGAGGCAGCCGTCGCCCTGTTGGACGAGTCCGGCGAACCGGCCCTGACCTTCCGGGCCCTGGCAGCCCGGCTCGGCGGTGGCGTCGGCAGTATCTACTGGTACGTCTCCAACAAGGACGAACTGCTCGACCGCGCCACCGACCACGTGGTGGCGACAATGCTCACCGACGCCGAGAAGTTCTTCGACGACGGCGGCGATCCGATCGACAACATCCGGGGCATCGCGGTGACCGTCTTCTCGGCGATCGCGGAGCGACCCTGGCTCGCCGCGTACTTCATGCGCAACACCACGATCCAATCCAACGCCCTGGTCCTTTACGAACGGCTCGGCGAGCAGGTGATGCGCCTGGATCTCTCACCCCGACAGAGCTTTCACGCGGTGTCGGCCGTCCTCGGGTACGTCATCGGCGTGGCCGCCGACCTGGGCCAGGAGCCCCCCGAGGAGGTGCTCACCGGAACCGTGGAGGCCACGACCTATCTGCACGGGATCGCCGATCAATGGCGAGCACTCGACGTACAGAGCTACCCGTTCATGCACTACATCGTCGACGAGTTCGACGGCCACGAGGACATCGACCAGTTCCGGGCCGGGCTCGAGTTGCTGTTGGAGGGGATTCGCCTACAGGCGGCCCGCACCGCCGCGAACGAGGCCTAAGGTTCCGAGACTTCTTCTGTCGCTTCTTGTTTCGTTCCCCAGCAGTTTTCGGGGAATCCACGAAAAGCGGGAGGAAGAACCGGGCAGACGCAGAACGGCCCCCGCACTCGAAAGTGCGGGGGCCGTTCGTGGTTTCGGCTTACGTGATCTCGATACGCCCTCGGCTGGCGCCTCGGGCTACTCGATCAGCGAGCTCAGTCCTCGGCTGGCGCCTCGGGCTACTCGATCAGCGAAGATGCCTACCGGTAGTCGTTGGAGAAGCCGTAGTCGTCCAGCGGCACCGCAGCGCCGGCGGGGGCACCGAAGGTGCCGTCCGGGCTGTAGTAGGTGTCGTCGTAGGACGGCACCGCGTAGGCCGCGGCACGTGCTTCTTCGGTCGGCTGAACCTGGATGTTGCGGTACCGGTTGATGCCGGTACCGGCCGGGATCAGCTTACCGATGATCACGTTCTCCTTGAGACCGATCAGCTTGTCGCTGCGGCTGTTGATGGCCGCATCGGTCAGGACACGCGTGGTCTCCTGGAACGACGCCGCCGACAGCCACGACTCGGTGGCCAACGATGCCTTGGTGATACCCATCAGCACCGGACGTCCGGCGGCGGGCTCGCCACCCTCGGTCACGACGCGACGGTTCTCCGACTCGAAGTCCGACCGCTCGGTGAGCGAACCGGGCAGGAACTCGGTGGCACCGGAGTCGATGATCGTCACGCGACGCAGCATCTGACGCACGATGGTCTCGATGTGCTTGTCGTGGATCGACACACCCTGGCTGCGGTAGACCTCCTGGACCTCGTTGACCAGGTGGATCTGCACCTGACGGGGTCCCATCACGCGCAGCACCTCGTGCGGGTTGGCCGAGCCCTCCATGAGCTGCTGGCCGACCTCCACGTGGTCACCGTCGGCGAGCAGACGCTCGCTGCCGTCGTCGTGCTTGAACACACGCAGACGCTGGCGCTTCGAGATCTTGTCGTAGACAACCTCTTCCGAGCCGTCATCGGGGATGACGGTGATCTTGTAGAAGCGGTCGTCGTCTTCGAGGCGAATCCGTCCGGACACCTCGGCGATCGGAGCGACGCCCTTGGGCACACGAGCCTCGAAGAGCTCCTGCACACGCGGCAGACCACCGGTGATGTCCTCACCGACGCCACCCTGGTGGAAGGTACGCATCGTCAGCTGGGTACCGGGCTCACCGATCGACTGGGCCGCGATGATACCGACGGCCTCGCCGATGTCGACGAGCTTGCCGGTGGCCATCGACCGTCCGTAGCAGTGCGCACACACACCGGTGCCGGTGGCACAGGTGAGCACCGAGCGCACCTTGACCTGCGTGATGCCGGCCGCGAGCAGAGCCTCGATGGCCGGGTCGCCCAGGTCGTGTCCACGCTCGACGATCACGTTGCCGTTCTCGTCGAGGGCGTCGGCGGCCAGGGTCCGCGCGTAGGTGGAGGTCTCCACATGCGCATCGCGGATCATCGTGCCGTCGGCCTGCTTCTCGGCGATCGTCGTGGTGATGCCACGCTCGGTCTGGCAGTCGGTCTCGCGAACGATGACGTCCTGGCTGACGTCCACCAGACGACGGGTCAGGTAACCCGAGTCGGCGGTACGCAGTGCGGTGTCGGCCAGACCCTTACGGGCACCGTGGGTGTTGATGAAGTACTCCGCCACGGTCAGGCCCTCACGGAACGAGGACTTGATCGGACGCGGGATGAACTCACCCTTCGGGTTGGTCACCAGACCCTTCATGCCCGCCAGCGAGCGGATCTGGGTCATGTTGCCCGCGGCACCCGACTTCACGATCATCGGGATCGGGTTGTCGTCCGGGTAGTGGGCCTCCATCGCCTGGCCGACCTCTTCGGTGGCCTGCTTCCAGATCTCCACCAGAGCGTCACGACGCTCTTCCGGCGTCAACGCACCGCGCTGGAACTTGCGCTCCAGACCATCGGCCCGCTCCTCGTACTTGTCGAGGATCTCTGCCTTGGCCGGCGGCACGAGCACGTCGGCCATCGACACGGTCACACCCGAGCGGGTGGCCCAGTAGAAGCCGACGTCCTTGAGCTTGTCGACGGTCTGCGCGACCACGATCATCGGATACCGCTCGGCGAGATCGTTGATGATCACGGCCTGACGCTTTTTCGGCATCTGCTCGTTGACGAACGGGTACTCCACCGGGAGCAGCTCGTTGAACAGCACACGACCCAGCGTGGTCTCGATGTCCCACGGCTGACCGTACTTCCAGCCGTCGGGGAACTGCTCGGCCTCGATCTCGGCCGGCGGACGCTGATCGGTCAGCCGCACCTTGATCTGCGACTGCACGGTGAGCGCGCCGCGGTCGACGGCCATGATGGCCTCGGCCGGGGTCGAGTACACACCGCGCTCGACGTCGTCGGTGGTGGCGGCCGAGTACTCGCCTGCCGCACCCTCCTTGAGAGTGGTCAGGTAGTACAGACCGGTCACCATGTCCAGACGCGGCATGGCCAGCGGGCGACCCGAGGCCGGCGACAGGATGTTGTTCGACGACAGCATGAGAATGCGCGCCTCGGCCTGCGCCTCCGCGGACAGCGGAAGGTGCACGGCCATCTGGTCACCGTCGAAGTCGGCGTTGAACGCCTCACAGACCAGCGGGTGCAGCTGGATGGCCTTGCCTTCCACCAGCTGCGGCTCGAAGGCCTGGATACCGAGGCGGTGCAGCGTCGGCGCACGGTTCAGCAGAACCGGGTGCTCGGCGATGACCTCTTCGAGGACGTCCCACACGGCGGGGCGCTGACGCTCGACCATGCGCTTGGCCGACTTGATGTTCTGCGCCTGGTTCAGGTCGACGAGACGCTTCATCACGAACGGCTTGAACAGCTCGAGCGCCATCAGCTTCGGCAGACCGCACTGGTGCAGCTTGAGCTGCGGGCCGACCACGATGACCGAACGGCCCGAGTAGTCGACACGCTTGCCGAGGAGGTTCTGACGGAAACGACCCTGCTTGCCCTTGAGCAGATCGCTCAGCGACTTCAGCGGACGGTTGCCCGGTCCGGTGACCGGACGCCCGCGGCGGCCGTTGTCGAAGAGGGCGTCGACCGACTCCTGCAGCATCCGCTTCTCGTTGTTGACGATGATCTCGGGGGCTCCGAGGTCGATCAGTCGCTTGAGGCGGTTGTTGCGGTTGATGACACGGCGGTACAGGTCGTTGAGGTCGGAGGTCGCGAAGCGGCCACCGTCGAGCTGCACCATCGGACGCAGCTCCGGCGGGATCACCGGCACGGCGTCGAGGACCATGCCCAGCGGCGAGTTGCCCGACTGCTGGAACGCCGCGACGACCTTGAGTCGCTTGAGCGCACGCAGCTTCTTCTGGCCCTTTCCGCTGCGGATGGTCTCGCGCAGCGAATCGGCCTCGGCGTCGATGTCGAAGTTCTCCAGGAGCTTCTTGATCGCCTCGGCACCCATGGCGCCGGCGAAGTACTCGCCGAAACGCTCGTCGAGCTGACGGTAGAGCTTCTCGTCGATGATCAGCTCGCCCGGGCTCAGCTTGACGAAGCGGTCCCAGATCTCCTCGAGGTCGTCGAGCTGACGCTGGGCCTGATCGCGCATGCGGCGCATCTCGCGCTCGGCACCGTCGCGCACCTTGCGGCGCACGTCGGCCTTGGCCCCCTCGGCCTCCAGCTCGGCGAGGTCGGCCTCGAGCTTCTGCTGACGCTCGTTCAGGTCGACGTCACGCTGATCGGCGACGGCCTTCTTCTCGACCTCCATCTCGGCCTCACGGGTCGACAGCTCCGCATGGCGCAGCTCGTCGTCGACCGACGTGATGACGTAGGCGGCGAAGTAGATGATCTTCTCGAGATCCTTCGGCGCCAGGTCGAGCAGATAGCCGAGCCGGCTCGGCACACCCTTGAAGTACCAGATGTGGGTGACCGGGGCGGCCAGCTCGATGTGGCCCATCCGCTCACGACGCACCTTGGCGCGGGTCACCTCGACGCCGCAGCGCTCACAGATGATGCCCTTGAAGCGGACGCGCTTGTACTTACCGCAGTAGCACTCCCAGTCGCGGGTCGGTCCGAAGATCTTCTCGCAGAAGAGTCCGTCCTTCTCCGGCTTGAGCGTGCGGTAGTTGATGGTCTCCGGCTTCTTGACCTCACCGTACGACCAGTTGTGGATGTCATCGGCCGTCGCAAGACCGATCTTCAGTTCGTCGAAGTAATTGACGTCGAGCACTTGTTACCTTTCGAGAGCTCTGTCAGTTGATCGTCGGTGGGGTCAGTTGGCCCATGCGGGAGCTTGCGACCGCATCAGTTGGCCAGGTCGTCGACCGTCGCGGATTCGTTGCGCGACAGGTTGATTCCCAGGTTTGCCGCAGCACGCTCGAGATCCTCGTCGTCGGTGTCGCGCATCTCGATGGCCGCGCCGTCGGAGCTGAGCACCTCCACGTTGAGGCAGAGCGACTGCAGCTCCTTGAGCAGAACCTTGAACGACTCGGGGATTCCCGGCTCCGGGATGTTCTCGCCCTTGACGATCGCCTCGTAGACCTTCACTCGGCCGACCACGTCGTCCGACTTGATGGTGAGCAGCTCCTGCAGTGTGTAGGCGGCGCCGTAGGCCTGCATGGCCCAGCACTCCATCTCACCGAAGCGCTGACCACCGAACTGCGCCTTACCGCCGAGCGGCTGCTGCGTGATCATCGAGTACGGACCGGTCGAACGCGCGTGGATCTTGTCGTCGACCAGGTGGTGCAGCTTGATGATGTACATGTAGCCGACCGACACCGGGTACGGGAACGGCTCGCCGGAACGACCGTCGAACAGCGTCGCCTTGCCGTCGCCGTTGACCATCACCTCACCGTCACGGTTCGGCAGCGTCGAGGACAGCAGACCCTGCAGTTCCTCTTCGCGAGCACCGTCGAACACCGGGGTGGCGGTGTTGGTGTCCGGCTCCGCCGAGTACATGTCCTCGGGCAGCTTGGACGCCCAGTCGGGCACACCGTTGGCGACGTTGATGTTCCAGCCGGCCTTGGCGACCCAACCGAGGTGGGTCTCCAGGATCTGGCCGATGTTCATACGACGCGGCACACCGTGGGTGTTCAGGATGATGTCGACGGGGGTGCCGTCGGGCAGGAACGGCATGTCCTCGGCCGGGAGGATCTTGCCGATGACGCCCTTGTTGCCGTGACGGCCGGCCAGCTTGTCGCCGTCCTGGATCTTGCGCTTCTGGGCCACGTACACACGCACGAGCTCGTTCACGCCGGGAGCCAGATCGTCGTCGTCGTCGCGGCTGAAGACGCGGACGCCGATGACCTTGCCGGTCTCGCCGTGCGGCACCTTGAGGGAGGTGTCACGGACCTCGCGCGCCTTCTCACCGAAGATCGCGCGGAGCAGACGCTCCTCCGGGGTCAGCTCGGTCTCACCCTTCGGGGTGACCTTGCCGACCAGGATGTCGCCGTCACGGACCTCGGCACCGATACGCACGATGCCGCGCTCGTCGAGGTCGGCGAGGACCTCGTCGGAGACGTTCGGGATGTCCCGGGTGATCTCCTCGGCACCGAGCTTGGTGTCGCGGGCGTCGATCTCGTGCTCCTCGATGTGGATCGAGGTGAGGGTGTCCTCCTCCACGAGCCGCTGGCTCAGGATGATCGCGTCCTCGTAGTTGTGGCCTTCCCACGGCATGATCGCCACGAGCAGGTTCTTGCCGAGGGCCATCTCGCCGCTCTCGGTGCACGGACCGTCGGCGAGGACCTGGCCGGTCTCGACGCGCTGCCCCTCGTCCACGATCGGACGCTGGTTGGCGCAGGTGCCGTGGTTCGAGCGAGCGAACTTGCGCATCCGGTAGGTGTCGCGGCTGCCGTCGTCGGACATCACGGTGATGTAGTCGGCGGAGACCTCCTCGACCACACCGGTCTTCTCGGACACCACGACGTCACCGGCGTCGACCGCGGCACGCAGCTCCATACCGGTGCCGACCAGCGGCGACTCGTTACGGACCAGCGGCACGGCCTGACGCTGCATGTTCGCACCCATGAGGGCGCGGTTCGCGTCGTCGTGCTCGAGGAACGGGATCATCGCGGTCGCGACCGACACCATCTGGCGCGGCGAGACGTCGAGGTAGTCGACCTCGTTCGCGCTGACGAACTCCACCTCGGAGCCCTTCTTGCGAACCAGCACGCGCTCGTCGGTGATGCGACCGTCGAGTGCGTAGTTGGTGTTGGCCTGGCCGACGAGGTAGCGATCCTCTTCGTCGGCGGTCAGGTACTTGACGTCGTCGGTGACGACACCGTCGACGACCTTGCGGTACGGGGTCTCGATGAAACCGAACGGGTTGACCCGCGCGTACACCGACAGCGAACCGATCAGACCGATGTTCGGACCCTCAGGGGTCTCGATCGGGCACATACGGCCGTAGTGCGACGGGTGGACGTCGCGGACCTCGAGGCCGGCACGCTCACGGGACAGACCGCCGGGGCCCAGCGCCGACAGACGACGCTTGTGGGTCAGACCCGACAGCGGGTTGTTCTGGTCCATGAACTGCGACAGCTGGCTGGTTCCGAAGAACTCCTTGATCGCCGCCACCACGGGACGGATGTTGATCAGGGTCTGCGGGGTGATCGCCTCGACGTCCTGGGTGGTCATGCGCTCACGCACGACTCGCTCCATACGAGACAGACCCACACGGATCTGGTTCTGGATCAGCTCGCCGACGGTACGCAGACGACGGTTGCCGAAGTGGTCGATGTCGTCGACCTCGACGGGGACCTCGACGCCGCCGGGGACGGTCATGTAGGTGGTGGCGTGCGGATCGGCCTCGTGCAGACGCACCAGGTACTCGACGGTCGCGACGATGTCCTCACGGGTGAGAACCGAGTCGCCGGTCATCGGGTTCGCGGTCAGACCGAGCTTCTTGTTGACCTTGTAGCGGCCGACACGGGCCAGGTCGTAGCGCTTCTCCTTGAAGAACAGGTTCTCCAGAAGGTTCTCCGCGGACTCCTTGGTCGGCGGCTCGCCCGGACGCAGCTTGCGGTAGACCTCGAGCAGCGCCTCGTCCTGGTTGGCGGTGTTGTCCTTCTCCAGGGTCGACATCATGATCTCGGAGAAGCCGAAGCGCTCGCTGATCTCTTCGGTGGTCAGGCCCAGCGCCTTGAGCAGCACGGTGACCGGCTGACGACGCTTGCGGTCGATGCGGACGCCGACGGTGTCACGCTTGTCGACGTCGAACTCCAGCCAAGCACCACGGCCGGGGATCACCTTGACGGTGTGCAGGGTCTTCTCGGTGGTCTTGTCGATGTTCGCATCGAAGTAGACGCCGGGGCTGCGCACGAGCTGGCTCACCACGACACGCTCGGTGCCGTTGATGATGAAGCTGCCCTTGTCGGTCATGATCGGGAAGTCGCCCATGAAGACGGTCTGCGACTTGATCTCACCGGTGTTGTTGTTGATGAACTCCGCGGTGACGAACAACGGCGCCGCGTAGGTCATGTCCTTGTCCTTGCACTCCTCGACCGAGGCCTTGACCTCGTCGAAGTGCGGATCGGTGAAGGACAGCGACATCGAGCCGGAGAAGTCCTCGATCGGGGACAGTTCGTGGAGGATGTCCTCGAGGCCGCCGGTCGGGTTGTCGTCGCCGCGGGCGATTGCCTTGGCGCGCCATTCCGGCGATCCGACGAGCCACTCGAAGGAATCGAGCTGCAGGTCGAGGAGGCCGGGGACCTCCAGCGGCTCACTGATTTTTGCAAACGATGCGCGCTTCGGCGCGCCGGGGATGGTTGAGGTGGACTGGCGGTCGAGTGCCAAGATGCGTCCTTCCAACACGAAGTGTTCTACCTAGCTCGGTGCTTGGCTTGATGGGCCGTTCGCTGGGGTGACACCTGCGATTTCGGCGATCACCACGAGCACACACAGCAAAGGTGGCCTGAGGAAGGATCGGAAAGTGGACAGGAGGCAGCCAGCGCAACGTCCAACTGTAGCAGAAAATAGACGTACTTTGTCAAGTCACGTCTTGAAGCGACTCCGCGCTGATGGCTGCCTGCACGTCATTCACTGGTGACAGCGTGGCCCGACAACGTCCGTTCGTCAAGCGCTACGCGCATATTTGCGGCAGAAAAGTCGGGTGTTACCTGCGCAGAGGGATCAACCAGACATTCGAGCCGACGATCGCCCGCCGAAAACCGCCCGTGAGCGGCCCGGCAACGGCATTTCGCCGGCCGCGCGCTCCCCGAGGGCGGATTTCGGTGGGCGGATTTCGGTGGGCGGATTTCGGTGGGCGACCGTCAGAAGGCCTCGACCTTGTTGATCAACCAGTCGTCGCCCTGCTTGACCATCGCGAACTGGTAGCGCGGCGCGGCACTCTGTCCGGCGATGCCGGCCTGCTCCTGGCTGACGATCATGTTCACGACCACGCGAGCGGTGTCACCGTCGCCGCCGCCGCTGAGATTGGCGACGCCGACGGATTCGACGCGGCAGTCGGCGATCGCCTTGGTCTGCTGCAGGATCTCACGTTGCTGAGGCAGGTACTTGTCGAACTCGCTGCGCGCCTCTCCGGTCAGCACCGACCGGGCCTTGTCCGCCCATTTGTTCACGTCCGCGGTGTCGACCGTCAGATTGCAGGCCTTGCTCTGCACCTGGGAGGTCAGTTCGGTGGTCGCCGCCTGGTCGACGAACGCCTTGTTGGCGCCGATCTTCGCACCGGGGTGCAATCCGGCGATGAGGGCGAAGATGCCCAGGATCACCGCCGCGGCGAGCAGGATGGCGATGGTTCGTCGGCGACCCGACCCGGGAGTCGATGAGGTGAACGAGCGCCTGCGCTGAGACTCGGATGCACTCTTCGCAGCCGGGTCGGTGGGCCTCAGCGTGGAGACCCGCGCCACCGGTTTCTTCGCCGCCGGTCTGGGCTTGTCGGCGGGTTCTGGGGTTCCGTCGGCGGGTTCTGGGGTTCCGTCGGCGGGTTCTGGGGTTCCGTCGGCGGGTTCTGGGGTTCCGTCGGCGGGTTCTGGGGTTCCGTCGGCGGCTTCCGGGGTTCCGTCGGCGGCTTCCGGGGTTCCGTCGGCGCGATCCGGGGTTCCCTCGGCGGCTTCTAGGGTTCCGTCGGCGAGATCTGGGGTTCCGTCGGCGAGATCTGGGGTTCCCTCGGCGGGTTCCGGGGTTCCGTCGGCGAGATCCGGGGTTCCCTCGGCGCGATCCGGGGTTCCCTCGGCGAGGTCTGGGGACTCCGGGCCGGAACCGGCAGGAGCCGAGCTGCCCGGACGGGGGTGACCCGCGACGCGACGGGCGGCGTTGCGGTTGGTCTTCTTACGCGGGGGGCGTGGGTTGGTCATCAGTTGCCTCCCGGGGTGGTCGACGGCGCGGCGCCGCCACCGCCGGGCACCGCTGCGGCGGTGCCCGGGTCCTGATAGGCCAGCGAGTCGAGCGGGACGATGTTGTCGGCCTTCCAGTCGTCGCCGACCTTGGTCATCGAGACCGAGAAGCCCATGGTCTGGGTGACGCCGGCCTCGTTCTCCCGTTTGGAGGTCGCCGCGACGTAGACGAGGACCTTGGCCGAGCCGCCGTCCGCGTCCACCTCCGACGGCGCACTGCGCACCAGCCGTGAGGTCAGGGTCGCGGCCTGGGGTCCGGCCTGCGAGATCATCGAGTTGAGGTTGCTGACGTCCTGCTTCGTGATCTGCTCGCGAGCCTTGCCGGTCAGCGACGCGTCGACCCGACGCTTCCACTCGGCCGTGTCCTTCGGGTTCACGGTCGTCACGTTGATGATGGCCTGCTCGGCGCCGTCGACGGCACCGTCGCGGGCATCCTGGATCGGCTTCTGCACGAAGTAGGCCTGGTATCCCTGGTAGCCGAACCAGACCGCGCAACCGGCGGCCACGACAACTGCGACCACTGCGGCCACGAGGGCCAACGTGCGCCCGATGCCGGCCCCGGTGGGGGTCGTCGGTGTGTTACTCGTCGTCATCGGCCGTCACTGTAACCGGTGGCACCTGAGAGAAAACCAAGCTGCGCTACCGCACTCGTCACTGCCGAACACCTCACTGCCAAAAGCCTCATTGCCGAGCGCATCATTACCGAACACCTCACTGGGGACGCACGCCCATCAGCGCGGCCAGTTGTCGGGCCAGTGGGTTCAGGTTCAGCTTGTCCGGGTCCTTCTTCGGGATGTCATCCCACGGCTGCGGATACGCCGGATTGGCCAACGTCGCCCGCTGGGCGCTGCGCACACCGGTCGGGTTGCCCACCGGCACCGTGCACTTGGCGTTGGTGTTGAACGGGAACTCGTCGTAGTGGATGTCGAACGACGGATCCTTGCGCTTCATCTCCTGGATCATCGCGTTCGTGCTCTCATAACCGTGCGTACACGCCGCCGGGTTGTTCGTCTCCAACACCACACCGAAATGGATCTGACCATCGCCGGGCGCCGGACTGTGGCTGCCGGCCGACAACGCGGAGAGCATGGCGAACGTCGTCGACGTCGCATAACTCGTCGGTTCGATGGTGCGCAGCGTGGACGCCAACTGCTTGACCACCGTGGAGATGTCGCCACCCGACTGCTGCAACAACGCCGAGATCTGCGTCGCCGACGCCGTGCCCGTCGTCAGTAACCGCCGCAGATCCGGATCGGCCGACGCCAGGGTGGCGGTCACCACCTCCAGATTCCGCGACCATTCCAGGATCGCGTCCGACTGCTCGGCCTGCGTCGAGAGCACCACATCCGAATTCCGGATCAACGAGATCGTCTCGTCCAGCGAGTCGTACCCCGACCGCGACAATTTCGACAGCGAGTCCACCAACCGCGTCAGGTTCTCGCCCTGACCGTTGAACGCCTTGCCCAGCTCCGTGATCACCGTGTGCAGATCATCGATCGGGATCGACGAGGTGAAATCGATCGCCGAGGCCACCACATCCTCCAACGGCGGCGGCACCGACGTCTTCGTGATCACCGACCCGTCCGACAGGTAGGGCCCCTGCGCCGACGTCGGCTGCAGATCCACGTACTGCTCACCGATCGCGGAACGGTTCGCCACCACCGCGGTCGCCGACGCCGGGATCTTCGGGCCGCCGGAGTTCAACTCCAACGCGACATCCACACCGGTCTTGGTCAGCGTCAGCTTCCCGACCCGACCCACCGGCACACCCTGATACGTCACCTCGGCGTTGGTGAAGATTCCACCCGACGACGGCATCGCCGCCGTCACCGTGTACTGGCCGATCCCGGCGAGCCGATCCAGACGTGCGTACTTGGCGCCGACGTAGACCAGCGCGAGCAGGCCGACGACCGTGAACACGATCAATTGGATCTTGGCGAACTTCGACAGCATCAGCTCGCTCCGATCCGTGCCACGACGATGATCATCACTGTGCTCCGATCATGCTGAGCGGTCCGTCGATGAACCGCTGACCCGGCTGGGCCGGCGGCATCAACGTGAACTGTCCGTCATCGCTCTTCTCCGACTTCGCCGGGGTTTTCGCCGACGTCGGCGCCTTCGCCGACCCCGACGCCGGGTTCATCGGGTAGGTGCCGCCCGACGGCGGGGTGTTCGGTCCCGGCTTCCAGTTCGGGCCCGGCGGCAGCAACGTGATCGTCGGCCACCCGTAGCGCGGACCGTTCCCGCCGACGTACGGGTTGCTCGGATCGATCGGGACCTTGACCCGCTCCGGGGGCGAATACTTCGGGGTGCCCTGACCGACGCCCAGTGCCTCGAGCTGGTTGAGCAGCCGGAAATCGAGCGTCATGAAGAGGTTCGTCGAGTCACCGTGGACCGCGGGCAGCAGCCAGTCCGGGAACGGAATGGTCAGCATCAGCGGTGCCGCGGTGATGAGATCCGGGGTGGCCTTCGCCAATTCGGTCAGCACCGGGCGCAACGCCTTGAGGTCGGTGATCAACGCCGTGCGCGACTTGCCGAGGACGTCGGTGCCGACCTGCCCGAGCTTGTCGAGCTTGGTGAGCAGGTCCACCAACTGCGGGCGCTGCTCCTCCAGGACCGCGACACCTTCGGGCAGCTCCTTGAGGATCCTCTCGATCTGCGTCTTCTGGTTCGACGCCCGGGTGGACAGCCGCGCGAGACCGTCGATGGCGGTGACGATGTCGTCGCGCTGCCGGTTGAGGCTGGTGATCAACGAGTTCGTCTGCTCCAGCAGGCTTCGGAAGGCGGGACAGCTGTTGCCCTTCGGCGGGACCTCGCACGGTTGGTCGACCGACCCGGCCAGAGCCTTGTTCAGCTCGGTGACGATGGGCTGCAGCTGATTGATCCCGCCACCGTTGAGCAGCATCGACAATGCGCCGAGCACCTGCTCGATGTCGGTTGCGGTGCGGGTGCGGTCGAGCGGGATCGGTGTCGCCGGGTCCTGCCGGGGCAGGTTCTCGGCGTCCTTCGGGTCGGTGAGTTCGATGAACTTCTCACCGAGCAGCGACGTCTGCTGCACCGCGGCCCGGGCCTTGTCGGACAGGTCGACCTCGTTCTTCACCTTGACCTTGACCTGGGCGTACCACTGGTCGTCTGGCACCTCGATCGCGGTGACCGTGCCGACCGGGATGCCGTTCATCTTGACCATCGACTGCGGCACCAGATCGAGGATGTCGTCGAACTGGATCTCGTAGGTCCGGGGGTTGTCGCCGGTGTCCACCCCACCCGGCAGCGGCAGGGACTGGATTCCGTTGCTCATGCAGCCAGACAGGACGAGCACCATCGACACCACCGCCGCGCCGAGGGCGGCGCGCAGTGGCCTGCGGGTCAGGAACTTCCGGGTCATCAGTTCTCACCTGCCCCGGGACGCGCCGACGGCCGGGTGGCAGTGGGCTTGGTCGGCTTCTTCGGAGTTCGCGGTGCCGACTCGGCGCCCGACTCCAGGTCCGGATCCGGGTTGCCCGAGCTGGTGCCCGGTGCCGGATACCGCTGCAGCTTGTTGTTGCTCATGATGCCGAACGGCAGCACCGGCAACAGCGGGTCGAGGACGCCGTCGGTGATCTGCTTGCCCAGGTCCTCGCAGTGGGTGATCAGCGGACTCAGCGTGGTGCTGAACTGCTTCGCGGCGGGGTTGCCGGGCAGCAGTTTGCCGAGATCGAGCAGACGGCACTGCGCGCCGATGAGGTCCTGCAGATCCGGGATGGTCAAGCGCATCGCCAGCGTGCCGGATTCCGCGTCGTAGGCGTTGATGAGGTTGCTGATCGTGACCGGCAGGACGGTGAGGACCTCCTTGAGGTGGTCCTTGGTGTCCAGCAACGCCTGCGTCGTCGGTTCCAGATCCTTGACGGTCTGGCCCAGCAGGTCACGGTTGTCCTCGACGAAACCGGCGACGTCGCCCAGCGCGACGGACAGCTTGTTCAGCGCGGCCGACAGCTGGGTGCGCTCCCCTGCCAGAAAGCTGTTGAACGAGGCCATCTGGGTGTTGAACTGCCGCACCTGTGCATCGTTCTCACGCAGCGCACCGACGAACACATCCAGGTTCTTGATCGTGTCGACGATGTTGCCGCGCGAATCGCTCAGCGTGGTGGTGGCCTTGGAGAGCTGCTCGATGGCGTCGCCCAGCTTGGCACCGTTTCCGCGCAGGTTGTCGGCGCCGGTGGTGACCAGATCGCTCACGGCGCCGTTCTTGTTCGCGCCTTCCGGGCCGAGCGCCTCGGACAGCTTCTGCACGCTCGCGTAGATCTGGTCGACCTCGACCGGGACCATCGTCTGCTCGAGCGACAGCGTGATGTTGTCGGGGGCCTTCTCCCCGCCACTGTAGGCGGGGGTCAGCTGTACGTAGCGGTCGGCGACGACGGACGGGATGATCTGCACGGCGCGCACATCGGCCGGCAGATCCACTCCCCGATCGACCGTCATCGTGACCTTGACGGTATCGCCCTCCGGCGTGACCGAGTCGACCTTGCCGACCGGTACACCGAGGACCCGCACGTCGGAGCCGGAGTAGATGCCGACGCTGCGTGCAAACGTGGCGGTGATCTTGGTGGTACCGATCAGCGAGAACGCCCACCACAGCACACCGGCCACGATCAGCGCGATGATGAGACCGAGCACCAGCATCACGATGTGCCGCGGCGTGAACCACCGGCCGGGACCGGAGGTGCCGGTGAGGTCGGGAGCTGTCGTCATCAGCCGGCCTCCGTTCCACCGTTGTTCTGGTTCTTCTGCTTGTTGGGCGGCCGGGTCGTGTTCTGCTGCGGCAATGCCGGCGGCAGCAGGTTGGTCACCACGGACTCGAACCAGCGGCCGTTGCCCAGCACGTTGGCGTAGAGGCGATAGAACGGCGCCATATAGGTGATCGTCTGCCGCAGGTTCTGGTTCTGCGCGATGAGCAACTGGTTGACCTGCTGGACCGCCTGCAGCGCCGGACCGATCTGTTCCTCGTTGTCGTGCACGATCCCCGACAGCGAATCCGACAGGGTCGTGGTGGTGGAGAGCAGGGTCGAGATGGCCTTCTGGCGGTTGTTCAGTTCGTCGAGCAGCTGGCCCGCACCCGCGATCAGCCGCACGAACTCCTGGTTGCGATCGGCCAGGATCTTCGACGTCGACTTGGTCGCCGCCAGCAGTCGCTGGACCTCCTGGTCACGGCTGGCGATGGTCGCCGACAGCCGCTTCAGACCGTCCAGCGACGGGCCGATGTCACCGGCCGTGCCGGAGAAGGCATTCGACAGCGTCTTCATCGAATCCGCGAGCTGGGTGGTGTCGAGGTCTTCGATCTGCGTCGTCGCGTCGGAGAACGCCTCGACGACGTCGTAGGGCGAGACGGTGTCGGTGAGCGGGACGTCGGGGTCCGCGGGCTTGCTGCCCCGTGGGTTGAGCCCCAGGTACTTCTGCCCGAGGATCGTTTTGATCTGGATGGACGCCTGGGTCTGATCGCCGATCCAGGTGTTGGTCACCCGGAACTTGACGTCGACATGGTCGCCGTCGAGTGAGACGCCGTCGACCTCACCGACCTTGACCCCGGCCACGCGGACCTCGGCGCCCGGCTTCAGGCCGGCCGCCTCGGTGAACTGCGCGGTGTAGCGCGCGGCGGCACCGATGAGCGGCAGCGAGTTCAGGTAGAACGCCGACACCGCCATCATCAGCAGCACCAGGATGCCGATCGCGCCGATGCTCACCGGGCTGCGGCGCCCCGCGAACCGTCGATGGCTGTGCTCGGCGGGCGGGTTCTTCGTGTCGTCTTCGGACGTGTTGTCTTCGGGCTTCATGTCGTCGTCAGCCACAGGTCATCCCCCCGGCCTCTCGTCTTTCCAGCAACGGGTGGCCGCGCTGGTGTAGAGCACATGGTTGATGTCGGGCAACGGGACCAGGGGCTGGGTCAGCAGCGTCGACTTGCCGTTGCCGGCGACCACGTCGATGCCGCACAGATAGAACTGGAACCAGGAGCCGAACGTCGCGGCGCGGCCGATCTTCTGCAGTTTGACCGGCAGGTTCGTCAGGATCTGCGCGACGTCTTCGTCACGTGCGTTGATCTGGTCGGCAACCGCCTTGAGTCCCGCGATGTCCCCCTGGATCGCCGGTCGGGTCGGTTGCAGGATCGACGCGGTGACCGCGGTGAGGTTGGAGACCGAGCTGATCGCCGAACCCACCGATCCACGTTGCGCGGCCAGGCCGGTCACGAGCTGCTCGGTGTTGTCGAGCAGCGCGGTGAACTGGTCGTCGTTGCGGTTGACGGTGTCGAGCACCGTGGTCAGGTTGGTGATCAGTTCGCCGATCACCTTGTCCTTGTCGGCGATGGCGTTGGTGAGGTCCGACGTACTGCTGATCAGCTGGGAGATGTTGCCGCCCTCGCCCTGGAAGATCTTGATGATCTGCTCGGAGAGCGTGTTGACGTCGGCGGCCGACAGTTCGCGGAACAGCGGCTTGAACCCGTTGAACAACTCGGTCAGGTTCACCGCCGGATGGGTGTCCTGGTTGTCCGGGTCGGTGCCGAAGGTGTAGCCCGTACTCACGGTCTGGTCGGGATCACCGGCGCCCTTCTCCAGCGCGAGATACCGCAGGCCGGTGAGGTTGCGGTACCGGATGTAGATCTGGGTGCCCGCGGGTAGATGGTCGCGGTCGACGTTGAACGACACCATCGCCTGGTTGCGGTCGTACACCTCGACGTTGGTGACCTGCCCGACGCGGACACCGGCGATACGCACGTCGTCGCCCTTGTTGAGCAGCGCCGCGTCGGAGAAGACGGCCTTGTAGTCGCTGTCGCCGTCACCGCCGGCGTTCGCGATGGTCAGCGCCAGCAGACTGGTGGCGAGGACCGTGACCACCGCGAAGGTGATCAATTTGATCAGCGGTCCGGTGAGAGATTTCATCGGATGGTGACCTGCGCTCCCTGAAGCGACGCGCCACCGATCGTGGTGACCCAGGTGGGCACCTTCTCGGGATCGGTGCCGTTGGCGCCGCCGTAGATGACCTTCAGTTGCTTCACGTAGTCGGGGTCGTCGAACGGATTGGCCCGGATGGTGCCGACCGGGGTGGCCGCGAACTGCGGCTGCGGCAGGGTCGGCATGGTCCGTGGGCCGGCGTTACGCGACGGCGGCTGATAGGAGCCGTCGGCGAGTCCGCCGCCCGGGTACTGCGGGAACGGACGGCCGTTGGTGGCCGGCTCGTAGCAGACCGCGGGTGGGTCGAGGTCGAGGAAGCGCGGTTCGTCCTGGTTCGGCAGATACCGGCCGCGCGGGTTGACGAACGTCAGGTTGACGCGCACGCCGGGATTCTTGGTGCCCTGCCCGACGATGGTGCGCGACTCCGGGATCAACGTCGCGAAGTTGTGGAACGTGCACGTGAACGTCGGGGACTGCTTGGCCAGTCCGACCAGGAACGGTTCCGCGTCGACGGTGAGGTCGATCAGGTCGGTGCGGTTCTGTTGCAGGAACTTGGTGGTGTCGGTGGCGGCCACACCCACCGTCGCGATGAGTGTCCGCAGATCCCCCTGGCGCTCGACGATCGTCCGGTTCGTGGTGCGGAAGTTGTCCAGGGCGTCGATGACGTCGGGCAGCGCATCGGAGTACGTCTGCGAGAAGCTGGCCAGTCCGCGAAGGGTGCCCTGCAGCTCCGGCATGTTGTCGTTGAACCGCCGGAAGATGGTGTCGAGTTCGCCGACGGTGACGCCGAGCTGCTCGCCACGACCCGCCAACGCCTGCGACAGCGACGTCAGCGTGACGTTGAGGTCCTGCGGCGGGATCGCCTTGAGCACCGGCAGCAGTTTGTCGAAGAGTTCCTGGAGCTCTTCGGCGTTGCCGCTCTTGTCGGTGTAGATGGTGTCGCCGGAGGCCAGCGTCGCCGAATCCGGGTTCTCGGTCGGCACCTGTAGCGCCACATATCGCTCACCGAATAGGGTCTTCGGCAGGATGCGCGCGGTGGTGTTCTGCGGCAGCTGATCGGCCATCTGCGGGTCCAGTCCCAGCGTGACCGAGACGGAGCCGTCGGGGGCGGGTTCCACGTCGCGCACCTCACCGACGAGGACGCCGCGCGCCTTGACGTCGGCGTTCTGCGGCAAGGCATTGCCGGTCGAGTCGGTCTTGAGGGTGACGTCGGTGAACGTCGTGAAGCTGTCGTTGAACTTCATGATGGTGACCGTGAAGAACAGGGCGACCACCAGGAAGAACACCAGCCCCAACAGTCGGCGACGCAGCGTCGACATCGATCAGCCTCCCACTCGAACCGTCGTGGTGGTTCCCCAGATCGCGAGTCCGAGGAAGAAGTCGAGGACTGCGATCAGCACCAGCGCGGCGCGAACAGCATGTCCCACCGCCACGCCGACGCCGGCCGGACCGCCGGTCGCGTAGTAGCCGTAGTAGCAGTGCACCAGGATGATCACGAAGGCGAAGACCAGGACCTTCCCGAACGACCAGAGCACGTCGGCGGGTGGCAGGAACAGATTGAAGTAGTGGTCGTACGAGCCGCCGGACTGGCCGTTGAACACCGTGGTGATGACCCGCGAGGCCAGATACGCCGACAACAGACCGAGCACGTAGAGCGGGATGACCGCGATGAACCCGGCGATCACGCGGGTACTGACCAGGAATGGGATCGACGGCACCGCCATCGACTCCAGAGCGTCGATCTCCTCGGAGATCCGCATGGCGCCCAGCTGCGCGGTGAAGCCACATCCCACCGTCGCCGACAGCGCCAGACCCGCCACCAGCGGCGCCACCTCACGGGTGTTCACGTACGCCGAGAGGAAGCCGGTCAGTGCCTGCGACCCGATCTGATCGAGCGCCGCATAGCCCTGCAGCCCGACGACCACACCGGTGAACCCGGACATCAGCACCATCACGCCGACGGTGCCGCCGATGACCGCCAAGCCGCCGGAACCGAAGGCGACCTCGGCCAGCAGGCGCAGCACCTCCCGGGTGTAGTGCACCAGCGTCTTGGGAATCCACGCCAGCGTTCGTCCGTAGAACGACATCTGCTCGCCGGCGCCGTCGAGCACCTTGAGCGGTCGGCCCAGCTGTTTGCGCGCCTCGTACATGTAGTACTCGGGCCGCGACTTCGCGATCGTCACGCCACCCTCATCACCGGCCATGCCTAGCTTCCCTTCGGCGGAACGATCTGCAGGTACACCGCAGTGATGATCAGGTTGGCCAGGAAGAGCAGCAGGAACGTGATGACCACGCTCTGGTTCACGGCGTCACCGACGCCCTTGGGGCCGCCCTTGGGGTTGAGGCCCTTGTAGGCTGCGACAACGCCGGCGAGCACACCGAAGATCGCCGCCTTCAGCGTCGAGACATAGAGGTCGGGCAACTGCGCCAGGGCGCCGAAGGACGCCAGATACGCGCCGGGCGTGCCACCTTGCACGATGACGTTGAAGAAGTAGCCACCACCGATACCGACCACGGCGACCAGGCCGTTCAGCAGCATCGCCACCAACACCATGGCGAGCACACGAGGCACCACGAGGCGCTGGATCGGGTTGATGCCGAGTACCTCCATCGCGTCGATCTCCTCACGGATCGTGCGCGACCCGAGATCGGCGGCGACCGCCGACCCGGCGGCGCCGGCGATCAGCAGCGACGTCACCAGCGGTGAACCCTGCTGGATGACCACCAGGACACTGGCCGCACCGGTGTACGACTCGGCGCCGAGCTGCTTGATCAATGAGCCGGTCTGCAGCGACACGATCGCCCCGAACGGGATCGCGATCAGGGCGGTCGGCAGGATCGTCACGCTCGCGATGAACCAGGCCTGCTGGATGAACTCCCGCCATTGGAACGGGCGCACAAAAGACTGCCGCGCGACATCGACGAAAAGCTGCACGATGTTGCCGGTCTGTGCGAGTGCACCTGTTCCGGCCCGAGCTATCCGATCAACGCCACGCGTGGTGGCACTTGCCATTCTTATTGACTCCGACCGTCGTTGGAATGGTGCCGGCCGGCTTCGATCGGCTGGGTATCGGTGCTGTCGGCGGAGCCGTCGCTCACCGGCGGAGTCGCCCAACTCTGGGTCGGTGCGTCACTCCCGGGATAGTCGTCCCCGGCAGATGTCCACTCGTCCGAGGAGCGGCCGTCACCACCTGCAGCGATGTTCTGCTGATCCTCGTGGTGGGCGTCGACCTCGGCGCGCATCCGGTCTTCTTCTTCCATGCTGCGGCGGATCGCTTCCTGGGCGTTCGGCGGCAGGGTGTGCAGCATCTCGTGCACGCGCTCGCGGTGCCGAGCGACGGCCTTGCGCTCGGGCATCCCCGGGTTGGGTTGCACCTGCGGGATGATCTCGGAGAAGTCGTCCTTGGTACCGCCACCACCGATACCCGCGGCCTGCATCGCCTCTTCCTGCTTCTGCACGGCCTCGTCCTTCTCCTCGGACATACCGATCGGACCGAACCGGTCACCGGAGAGGAACTGCTTGACCACCGGCTGCTCTGAGGTGAGCAGCTGCTCACGCGGGCCGAACATCACCAGCTCCTTGCGGAACAGCATGCCGATGTTGTCGGGGATGGTGCGCGCGATGTTGATGTTGTGCGTCACGATCAGGATCGTCGCGTCGATCTGCGCGTTGATGTCGATCAGCAGCTGGGAGATGTAGGCGGTACGCACCGGATCCAGACCGGAGTCCGGCTCGTCGCACAGGATGATCTGTGGGTCCAGCACGAGGGCGCGGGCGAGGCCGGCGCGCTTGCGCATACCGCCGGAGATCTCACCGGGCAGCTTGTCCTCGGCCCCGGTCAGACCGACCAGGTCGATCTTCTCCATGACGATGTCGCGGACTTCGTCTTCCTTCTTCTTCGTGTGCTCACGAAGCGGGAAGGCGATGTTGTCGAACAGGCTCATCGACCCGAACAGTGCACCGTCCTGGAACAGCACGCCGAACAGCTTGCGGATCTCGTAGAGTTCCTTGGCCGAGCACTTGGTGATGTCGGTACCGTCGATGATCACCGATCCCTGTTCGGGATGCAGCAGGCCGATCAGCGTCTTCAGGAACACGGACTTACCCGTACCGGACGGTCCCAGCAGCGCCGACACCTCACCCGTCGGCAGCGTCATCGTCACATCACGCCAGATGTTCTGCGAACCAAACGACTTGGTGAGCCCCTCAACACTGACCTCTACACCCACGGCATCCTCCCAGACATTCGCTGCCCCCTTGCGGCGGTCGGTGTGACCACACACGAACCGGTGACATTTGTGGTTGGGGTCACTGTAGCGGACACCCACCTGCACCCACACCTGTCAATCGCCGGAAGCTGGACGATCGACCCGCACCCCCCGCGGTCATCGCCGTCCACCCTTACCCATCGGTAACTTGGCTCGGGGGATGAGCGTAGCCGATCCCACCCACCGATGAAAAGTGCGCGGGCCATCACATGCGGGACGACGACCGCGCTCGCGTGGCCTCTCCGCGGTTCGGGCGCCGTCGACCGATGTCCGTCCACATCGCCGTGGTGTCCGGTCGACTGGATAATCCACCTCGCGGCCCGCTGCGGTGATGTCCACGGACACCAAGAGGCGTCGGCCCTACCGCCCCTGCGGAATCTCGCATGCCCCACGCAGCGAGCGACCCCACCGCCCGCTGGAGAACCGCGGAGCGCCAGCGGAGGCGTGTCACGTGCCCCCACCGCTCCCTGCCGAACCCGCCAGCGCAAGGGGCGCGACGCCACCGCTCCCTGCCGACCCGCAGGCCCCAAACACACGGGGCGACCCCACCGCCCCTTACCCAACCCGCAGGCCCCAAGTCAAAGGGGCGACCCCACCGCTCCCTGAGGAACCCCGGAGCGCCAGCGGAGGGGTGTCACGAAGGGCGCGTGACCGGCCTGCAAGCGCGAGAAGGCCCCGAGTCGCAATGACTCGGGGCCTTTCGTGACGCTGACGCTCAGCGAGCGGGCATCAAGGTCTTACATGCTCGGTCGGAGACCGAACGTCACTTCACGGAGACCGAAGCGCCGGCCTCTTCGAGCTTCGCCTTGGCGGCGTCGGCGGCTTCCTTGTCGACCTTCTCCAGGATCGGCTTCGGAGCACCCTCGACGAGGTCCTTGGCTTCCTTCAGGCCCAGGCCGGAGACGATCTCACGGACCACCTTGATGACCTGGATCTTCTTGTCGCCCGCGCCCTCGAGCACGACGTCGAACTCGTCCTGCTCAGCAGCGGCCTCGGCGCCACCGGCAGCCGGAGCACCGGCAGCGGCAACGGCGACCGGAGCGGCCGCGGTGACCTCGAAGACCTCTTCGAACTTCTTCACGAAATCGCTGAGCTCCAGCAGGGTCAGTTCCTTGAACTGATCGATGAGCTCGTCAGCGGTGAGCTTCGCCATGGTGGCGTCCTTCCTGTCAGTCCCCGTACGGGGGTTGGTTCATCCCAGTGCGGATTGGCCCGTCGGGGATTGCTTTGTGCGGCGCGAGTTACTCGCCGGCTTCGGTTTTCTTCTCCTGCAGGGCCGCGGCCAGGCGCGCCACCTGCGAAGCCGGCTGGTTGAACAGACCGGCAGCCTTTGCCAAGTTGCCCTTCATGGCACCGGCGAGCTTGGCCAACAGAACCTCACGGGTCTCCAGGTCGGCGATCTGTTCGATCTCCGCCACGGACAGCGCACGGCCGTCCATGGTGCCGCCCTTGATGACCAGAGCCTTGTTGTCCTTGGCGAACGTCTTGATCGCCTTCGCGGCCACCACCGGCTCGCCTTCGATGAAGGCGATCGCGGTCGGACCGGTGAACAGCTCGTCGAGCCCTTCCACGCCCGCCTCGGCGGCGGCACGCTTCACCAGGGTGTTCTTGGCGACGGAGTAGGTTGCGCCCTCACCGAGCGAACGACGCAGTTCGGTGATCTGGCTGACGGACAGGCCACGGTATTCCGTGACGACCGTCGCCGTCGATCCCTTGAACTGCTCGGCGATCTCCGCTACTGCGGCGACCTTGTCGGACTTGGCCATACTTCGCCTCCTCTCTCATCACTAGAGTTGGGTCGGGCCCAACCGGAGCCGAGAGGGGCGAACATCCGTTGTCGAAAAACAACAAACGCCCCGGCACGCAGATGGCACGGGGCGTGAACAGGCGGGTAGAAGCTCGCCGGTCAATCCTCGTTCTCCCTGCGTGGGCCGCCGACCACATCGCCACCTCGATGACGTGGGCCGGACCTTCGATCGGGATCACTCCCGACGACCGACGGTCTCTGGTTGAACCGATACGGCACACGGATGTGCGCCACACCAAGGAATGAGGCTACCGGACGGTGCGTGATGCATCCAAATCGTCCCCCGAGCGGGCATCGTCGGGCGGACCTGCGTCGATGACCGCCGCCGATCGGGCGTCGGCAACAGCGGCAGCCGTGATCGATCGGCATCTGCACCGCCTGCTCGGCATGCCGGGCACCCGGTTGGCCGCGATCGCGTGGCCCACCGGACGGTTTCCCGGGCACCTCGGCCGGTGGCACTACTGGTGGCAGGCACACTTCGTGGACCTGTTGGTGGACCACGCGATCCACCGTGATCTCGGTGCCGGGTCTCGATACGCCTCCTCACTTCGTTCGTCGGCTACTCGACCAGCGGAAGGCAGTTCGTCGGCCACTGCACCAGCGGAGAGAGGTTCGTCGACCACTCGACCAGCGGAAGGAAGTTCGTCGGCTACTCGACCAGCGGACAGGAGTTCGTCGGCCGCTGCACCAGCGGAAACGGGTTCGTCGACGAGTGCATCAGCGGACACGGTCGACCGGCTGCTGCGGGGCATCCGGCTGCGCAACCTGGGCCGATGGACCAATGACTACTCCGACGACATGGCCTGGCTGGGCCTGGCGATCGAACGCGCCGACCGACACCTGCACCTCGACCACCATCGCGCGCTGCGGACCTTGACCGGCCGCATGCTCGACGCCTGGGTGCCGCAGCACGGTGGCGGGATTCCATGGCGGACGACGGATCTGTTCTTCAACGCGCCGGCCAACGGCCCGGCGGCCATCCTGCTCGCCCGCACCGGCCACGTCGAGCGGGCGAGCGCCATGGCCGACTGGATGGACCGGACCGTCATCGCCGACGACTCACACCTGGTGATCGACGGCGTCAAACCCGGTCCCGGGGGCGAACTCACACCGGTCACCGACATCTACACCTACTGCCAGGGGGTGGTGCTGGGCACGGAGGTGGAGCTGATGCGCCGCACCGGTTCGGCGGTCCACGCCGACCGCCTCGACCGGCTGTTGGGCGCGGTGGAGACACGGTTGTGCGATCACGGGGTGATCCCCGGCGCCGGGGGTGGCGACGGAGGATTGTTCGCCGGGATCCTCGCCCGTTATCTGGCGTTGATCGTCACCGACGTCCCGTCTTTCGACGGCGCCGACGATCTGCGCACCCGGGCGGCCACCATCGTCACCGCGAGCGCCGACGCGGTGTGGAACCACCGTCTGGACACCGAGTACGGGCCGATCTTCGGCCCCGACTGGCGGCGGCCGGCCACGAAACCAACCGAGTCAGGCCGAAAAGCCCAGTTCAGGGGCGGTGCGGTGTCATCGTCACAGATCCCGGAGCGCGACCTGTCGGTGCAGCTCTCGGCCTGGATGGCGCTGGAAGCGGCCCTCGCCGTTGACCTTCGGTTACGAGAGCATGATGAAACCGACGCCCCCTAGTTAGCGATCCGATACAGACGCTGAGTTATCCTCGTCCGGCGAGGTGACGGACACCACATCTGTGGAGTGTGTCTCACCTCGCATTCGGTACCAAGGCGGGTACCGGGACGAGTAGCAGGCAATGATGCCCGCGGGATAGTGGTGTGCATCATCGCCAGAGGCAGGGTGATGCACCATGACGTATCGGTTGGATCAAGCCGGACCTTCTGGGGCAGGTCAGCCCCAACCCCGCCGTGGGTCGGTCCGGATTGGCAAGCCGCATTTCGGTTCGCTTCCGCTCGGTGATCCCACCGGCGGCGCCGACGCCATCCGCTGGCGTGAACAGGTCGACGGAAAGCCGCTCTTCCCGCGCGTCTCCATCGACCGCGACGTCGTGCTGACGATGAGCGACGGTGTCCGGCTGCGCGCCACCGTGGTCCGCCCCGCCAACCGGTTCGGCCAGACCGTCCTGACGCCCTACCCCGCCATCGTCAACATCAACCCGTACAACCGCCTGGCCGTCGACGTCCTCGATCACACCCTGCATGCGCCCGTTCTCGGGAAGGCGCTGCGCACGGCCTCGGAGTCCATCGACGGCACGGGCACCGGGCTCGAGGGGGTCACCACCCTCACCAAGACACTGGCCGGCGGCGTGTTCGACGTTTTCGGCGTCAACCGCAACCTGGTGCGCAGCGGCTACGTCCAGGTGATCGTCGACGTCCGCGGCACCGGGGCCAGTCAGGGCAAATGGCAGATCCTCGGCAAACGCGAGCAAGAGGACTCCGTCGAGATCATCGACTGGGCGTCGCAGCAGGACTGGTGCAACGGGGCCGTCGGCCTCGCCGGATGGTCGTACTCGGCGATCAACTCGCTGCAGGCCGCCGACAAACGACCGCCCGCGCTGCAGGCCGTCTTCGCCGTCGAAGGTTGCGACGACATCGTGCGCGACATCTACATCACCGGTGGCATGCCGTCGGCATTCATCCCGGCCTGGCTTTCGGTGGTCAACCTCCTCAAATGGGTACCCAATCCGTCCAGCCCGATCCGTGATCTGCTGCGCGGCGACACCCTGCGATGGGCGCGCGACCGCATCAAGTCGCCCGCCACCGAGATCGGGTCCCTGTTGTGGGGTTTCCTGACCGCTCGCGACGACCGCATCTTCGACGACCCCTACTTCGACGAGCGCGACCCGCTGATCGATCAGATCGAGGTCCCCACCTTCACCGTCGGCGCCTGGCACGACCTCTTCGGGCGCAGCGCGACCGGCATCTACGAACGCCTGCAGATGGAGCCGGGCCGCAAGCAGATGCTCGTCGGCGACGGCTATCACGTCGACGTCGGCTCAGGGTACGGCGGCAAGTTCTCCCCACCCCGGCTCGACGTCTTGGAGCGAGCCTGGTTCGACCGTTGGCTCAAAGGCCACCGCAACGGCGTCGAGTATTACGGGCCCGTCACCATGCGCCAGCAGGGCGGATCGTGGACGTCGGGCCCGAGCTTCCCGCGTCCCGGTGTGCAACCGACGCGTCTCTATCTCAGCGACGTGTCGTCGGGCACCGCCGAGCATGCCGTCCACGACGGGACGCTCACGCGGCACCCCGTCGACCACCAGGCGTCGCTGACCGTCCGGCCCGACGTGCGCGGCGCCGCGTCACGGGACATGACGCAGGTGACCGCCGGGGCCGCGATGGCATTCGGACAGAACTTCACCGTCGACGCCCGATACCAGGAGCAAGGTGGTCTGTCGTTCACAACGGAACCGGTCACCGCGTCCACCCAGATCAGCGGTGCCATGAACCTGCGGCTGAATGTCGCCACCACCGCTCACGAGGCCATCTGGGCGGTCACCGTGAACGATGTGGCACCCGACGGCACGTCGACGGTGCTCACCAACGGCGCTTTGTCGGCATCCAATCGGGCGCTGGACCGTTCGCAGTCGACCTACGCCTCGGACGGCAGCCTGCTGTCGGCCCACCACTACCTGTCGCATAAGCGGAAGCTGCCCGTGCCGGCCGACCAGCCGGTGCGCATCGACGTGGACCTCGTGCCGACCGACGCGGTCCTCGAACCCGGGCATCGCCTGCGGGTCGACGTGTACGCGGCCAGCTTCCCGCGATATCTCACGGTGGTCCCCGACCTGATCAAGGCCCGGGGTCGACGGCAGCGGCTCGTGCTCGATCCGCGGCATCCGAGCTATCTGACATTCCTGGCCGGCGGGGACTTCTGAGGCGAACGCCCCTCGGTGAGGTTGTGCCTGCGAGTGCTCCCATCCGGGCTCACACCCGGTCCCTGAGCAGCCTCCGAGCCTGCGAGGATGCGTCACCATCCGGTCCCTGAGGAGCCTCCGAGCCCGCGAGCGGCGCCCACCACCCGGTCCCTGAGGAGCCTCCGAGCCCGCGAGGATGCGTCACCATCCGGTCCCTGAGGAGCCTCCGAGCCCGCGAGCGGCGCCCACCACCCGGTCCCTGAGGAGCCTCCGAGCCTGCGAGGATGCGTCACGAAGGGCCCTTCGTGACGCATCGCTCGTTCCTCGCGAGGCTCCTCAGGGACCGGGTGGTGGCGTTCACCCTCCTCAAACTCCCGGACCTCCTCACGCACTGGGTGGTGGCGTTCGCCCTCAACCCCGGCCTTCCTCAGGCACCGGGTGGTCGCCTTCACCCTCCCCAACCTCCAACCCTGCTCAGGCACCGGGTGGTGGCGTTCACCCTCCTCAAACTCCCGGACCTCCTCACGCACTGGGTGGTGGCGTTCCCTCCCCAACTCCCGGACCTCCTCACGCACTCGGTGGTGGCGTTCCCTCCCCAACCCCCGGCCCTCCTCACGCACCGGGTGGCGGCGTTCGCCCTCCCCAACCCCCGACCCTGCTCAGGCACCGGGTGGTCGCCTTCGCCCTCCCCAACCCCCGACCCTGCTCAGGCACCGGGTGGTCGCCTTCACCCTCCCCAACCCCCGACCCTGCTCAGGCACCGGGTGGTCGCCTTCACCCTCCCCAACCCCCGGCCCTCCTCACGCACCGGGTGGCGGCGTTCGCCCTCCCCAACCCCCGACCCTGCTCAGGCACCGGTTGGTCGCCTTCGCCCTCCCCAAACTCCCGGCCTCTCAGCGACCGGATGACGACACCCCTCCACAACTCCGGCGCTCAGCCGACGCCGCTGTCGGCGAACATCACCCGATAGACGAACGCGGTCTCGGCCCCCATGACCAGCCCGACCAGGTCGATCAGGGTGTGCACGAATCCACGGCCGTGCGGCGGGTCATCCGAGTCGTCGAGGTGGTGTGCGAGTTCGTGTAGGACGACGAGTTCGCGTAGCGCCCAGCGGCCCTCCTCCGATGTCGGTACCGCGATCTCGGCCCTGTCGGCCGTGAGGTGATACTCCGCGGATCGATGACCGCGTCGTCGGCGTACCCGCACCGGCGTGGCCGCCCGCGTGAACTCGTCGGCGACACCGGGCATCGCGAGCACGCGCGTCACATAGTCGGCGACCGACTCCACCGACGCGAAGAGCGCCTCGGAGGGCAGGGTGACCTGCGTGCCGGCCAACTCGACCGTCCGTCCGTTCACGCCGCTGCCCGCGTGGTCGAACAATCGGTGCACGAGCCGTTCGGCGGCGTACACCTGACTTCGACCGGTGTCGCGCGACCTCACCCGGGGATGTCTCGTCGACGGAACCCGACCATCGACGCACCCACCATCGCGACCGTGACAACGGCGAGGACCACCACACCGGTGACCGACACCGACTCCAGTGGGACGTTGCCGACGGAGTACATCGGCGAGAGCCGCAGCACCGCGTCCGGAATGTCGAGGATGCCACCGAGGAACGCGATCGCCGTCGTGTAGCCGAGCAGCAGCCATGCCAACGACTGCCACCGCGGCAACCAGCCGAACAGCAGCAACGCGAACCCACCGAGAACTCCCACGGCCGGCAGGTAGTCGACACCGGCCATCAGGTTGTGCCCGATCTCCGAGCTGTCCGAGAGCTGTTGGGCCACAACCAGGCCGAGGACCAGCGTCGGGACGAGGGTGACGATCAGCATGCCCACGGTGATCACCAGGATCTCGGCTCCGAACCACGACGGTCTGCTGATCGGCTGCGCCAGCGTCGTCTCCAGCCGTCCATCCGTCTCGTCCGCCCGCAGTCGCGACACCGCTGAGATGACGAAGCCGCCCGCCATCAGGACCAGGATGGTGATCGTCAGCGCCAGATACAGGTCGATCGCCTCGGCACCCGAACCGCTACCGCCCAGCGCCTCGCCGAGCGATGGGTTACCCGCGAACGCCTCGCTGACGTCATGCACCAACGCGCCGAAGACGATGGCGACGGCCAGTCCCCCGGCGGTCCAGCCGATAACCGACCCGCGGTGCTCGGCGATCGCGCGCCCGATGGTCGATCCGGCGATCAGCCCGGCCCGCTCCTTGCCGGGCCGACTGGTCATCAGGCCCGACCCGAGGTCGCGGGTACCCGCCTGCCACACCCCGACCGCGAGCAGGGCCACCGCGACCGCGATCGCGAGCAGCAACGGCCACCAGCGCGAATCCGACGCGAACGGCCGGGTCTCCTGCTGCCACGCCAACGGCGACAGCCACTTCCAGCCGTTGTCTCGAACGTCGCCGATCGCGCGGAATCCGTAGGCGGCTCCCAGTACGAGCAGGCTCGCCGTGTACACCTTGCGGGTGCGCCGCACCCACTGGGCCGCGCACAGCGCAATACCCGTCCATACCGCGCCGAGTCCGGCCAGCGACCACGCATACAGCGCCGAGCTACCGACGTCGACGCCGTAGGCGAGCAGGCTGAACCAGATTCCGAGCGCCACCAGCACGAAGGCCGCCAGCGCCAGGGTCACCGCGGCGACGGCCGGCGCCCACCGCGCGACGCAACGCGAGCGCACGAGTTCGAGGAGTCCGGATTCCTCCGGCCCTCGGGTGGCGCGGGCGATCAGGTGGGTGGCCATCAGCGGGAACGCGATCGCGGCCAGGAAGGCGAACTCGTTGGCCGCAACACCCCCGAGAGTCGTTGCACCGTAGGGTGTTCCGTTGATGGCGGCGAGCGCCTTGTCGTCGGCGAAAGTCGCTCCGTAGGACGCGAGCTGCTCCGGGGTGGTGTAGGTGGAGTCGATCGCGGCGACGGTGCCCAGATAGCCGAGGACGATCGACGCGATCCAGATGAGGTACGGCTTCCAGCCGGTACGCAGTCTGAGCGCGATCATCGTCGTCACGCCTGCACTGCGACGGACGGTCGCCGCGGTCCGCCCGGTCGTCGGGGCGGTGGCGGTCGCGGTCATGACGCGCCGATGCTCTCGTCGGCGGGAGTGGGCTCGCCGGCGTCCTCGTACGAGGTGAGGAACAGCTCGTCGAGGCTCGGCGGGCGCACGGTGAGGGCGTCGATACCGACGGCCACCAGTGCGGCCACGGCGTCGTCGAGGCCGGTGTCGGCCGCGTCGAACCGCACGTCGCGCTCCTGGCCGTGCCCTCCGTCGGCGGTGGTCACGTCGAGATTGCCGATGCCGGGCATCGTCGAGAGCCCGTCGGGAACACCGCGTGTGCGGGCATGAACTTTGATCCGCGACCCGCGGCGCAGCTCATCGAGCCCACCGGATCGGACGGTCTTCCCGGCACGGATGATGGTGACGTCGTGGCTGAGGGTCTCGACCTCGGAGAGGATGTGGCTGGAGAGCAGGACAGTGACACCGTCGCTGACGCGTTCGCGCACGGACTCCTGGAACGCCTCCTCCATCAGCGGGTCGAGCCCGGAGGTCGGCTCGTCGAGGATCAGCAGGTCCGCGCGCGACGACAGTGCGGCGATCAGGGCCACCTTCTGGCGGTTGCCCTTGGAGTAGTCGTCGGCCTTCTTGGTGACATCGAGGCCGAACCTGTCGACGAGGTCGGACCGGCGTTTCTCGTCGAGCCCCGAACCGGCCGAGGCGAGCACGTCGATGCACTGACCACCGCTCAGGTCGGGCCACAGCGCGACGTCGCCGGGGACGTAGGCCAGCCGCTCGTGCAGGGCTACCGCGCGACGCCACGGGTCCTCGCTGAACATCCGGGCACTACCCCCGTCGGCGCGGATCAGTCCGAGCAGTACTCGGATCGTCGTGGACTTGCCAGCTCCGTTCGGCCCCAGAAAACCGTGTACCCGACCGGCCCGCACACGCAGATCCAGGCCGTCCAGCGCCTGGGTGCGCCCGAACCGCTTGGTCAAACCCGAAACCTCGATGACGTCATCCACCACTGCCCCGCTTCCGTCGCCATTCCATTTTGGCAGTCACCGCCACTTGGCAGTAAGTGTACATTTGTCGGAGAGCCGAAGGAACCCCGATGACCGCACAACCACAGCTCCCCGACCTCCGCTCCCGCAAGCGTGCACGGGCGATGCAGCACATCCAGAGCGTGGCCCTGGATCTGTTCGACGAACGCGGATACTCCGCCGTCACCATCGCGGACATCGCGGCGGCCGCCGAGGTGGGCGAACGTTCGGTGTACCGGTACTTCGGCAGCAAGCAGGACGTCCTGCTGTACGACGAGCTCGACGACGTGGTGCTCGCCGCACTGACCGAGAACCTCCGGAGCACCCCGCTGCTCGAGGCCGTCCACCGTTCGCTCGACGCCGCAGCGGAGATGTTCACACCTGAGGCGATGTCCGACGTCCGCCGGAAACTGCGACTGCTCGATGCCAGCCGCGAGTTGCGCATGGCTGTGTCCGGATACGCCGAGGCGCTCGGCGACGGGATCGGTCGGACGATCGCGGCCGGGAGGTCGCTGCCCGACGACGATCTCGCCGCCCGGATCCAGGGACGCTGCATCGTCACCGCACTGGTCGCCGCGATCGATCGCTGGTTCCGGGCCGGTGGCGAGGGGTCGGCCCTCGACGAGCTGCACCGGGCCATCGACGTACTCGCCGAGGGATTCGGGGACGGCACTAAGATCTGACCGGCAGCCGCAGCAACCACCGGCCGCGGGAGGGAGGCGTCCGGTTGAGTTCTCCATCGTTGGGTACCCGGATGCGCGAGCGCGGTAACGCACTCGCCGATCGGGCGCGTGTCATCCCCGGCGCGCACATCATCATCCGCATCATCCGCGACCTCGCGGTCAACGACGTCACCGATCGGGCGATGACGCTCGCAGCGCAGGCGTTCACCTCGATCCTGCCGATCGTCATCCTGCTCACCGCCCTGCCCGATCACACCTTCATCACCAAGGCGCTCAACGGGCTGGGCGTCGATCCGCAACAGGTCGACGTCGTCTCCAACGCCACTCCCGAGTCGGCCACCGCTTTCGGTGTGCTGGGCGCACTGATGACGATCGCGGGCGCCACCTCGTTGTCGCGGGCGCTCGGACGGATGTACGTGTCGGTGTGGGGCGTGACCAAACTGCCCATCTCGGGGTGGTGGCGCTGGGTGGTGGTGATCTTCGCCGTACCGCTCGGTGTGGTCGCTCAAGGACTGTCGAGCTCGCTGCACGGGATCACCGTCACCGGTCACACCTTCGGCGGATACGGCGGTGTCGGTGTTGCGCTGGAGGTGATGGCCACCTTCGTGATCTGGACGATCATGTGGACCGTGGTGCCGCGGCTGCTGGTGTCGTCGCAGGTCCCGATGCGGTTGCTGGCGTTCGCGGGGGCGGTCACCGGGGTGTTCATCACGATCCTGCTGGTGGGCAGTCGCATTGCCCTGCCGACGATTCTCGGGGAGACGACTCGCCACTACGGCACCCTCGGCGGCATCTTCGTCGCCATCAGCTGGCTGTTCTTCTATGCCGCGATCGTGGTGGTCTGTGCCATCGTGGTGCAGACGCTGATGTCGGACGACGGCGCCATCGGCGCCTGGCTGCGTCATCGACTCGGCACACCACAACCCTTCCCGGTCCGGCCCAGCGAGTTCCTCAGCGGGGACGTGTTCCATGTCGAGAAGCAGGTCGACGAGGCCGCCACGGAGACCTGATGTCCCGCCTCACTTCTCCAACGATCCCCGCGCGGTGCCGAACTCGCGATCGGCACCGATCTTGGCCCGCCGACCCGCCCGGTCTCCCGCCTTGCGTGCCGCCTCCGAGTACCCGGCCGAGGCGCTCGACGGCCGCCAGGTGCCGCGCGCCTTGGACTCGGTGCGGTAGAAGTCGGTGACCTCGATCTCCTTGTTGCGCAATGCCAGCGCGGTGCTCGACGGACGGTGCGCGTCGTCGGCGTCGGCGGTGAGCGCCTCGGCCCGTGCCTGCTCCCGAGCCTCGTTCAACCGTTTGCCGATCCGTTCGGCGAACGCCGACTGGAAGTTGAGTCGGGCGGTGATCGGCGACAACGGCTTGGTCTCGAGGACCCGACGTGCCCTCCACCCGGAACCGCGGGTGACGACGCGGGAGAACTCCTCACCTTTGTAGGCACCGGACCGGAGGTAGGCGTCGCTGGCTGCGACCATCTGCACGACCAGCGAGGTGTAGAGGGTTTCGCAGGTGTCGATGTCGGCGGCATAACCGTAAGCCAGGACGAACGTCGAGTTGCCTGCCACATCGACCGTGATGTCGTTGGCCCGCGCGATCGCGACGAACAGCTGAACGTAGGTTTTCAACCCCCGCTTGCCGGCCTCGCCGATGGTGATCTGACGCGAGATCGGCGTGGACTTCTGACGACCGTTCGGGTCGTGGCTGCGTGCCACGGCCAGGTCGATCGACGCCGCGGTCGCCAACCGCTGCGCCGCCTGCATGAACGTCTCGGCCTCGTGCGGGTTGTCGGTGCCCTCGGCCTGCCGCAGCAGCGCCGAGATCTTGGAGAGCAGCTTGTCATCGCGCATATATCTCAGACTATCCAGCGGTCCAATCGGTTCCATGTTTCTGTTCTTCCGCCCGAATTCGCCGGCTCCCCCGCGTGCGTGTGGAGAGTTTGGCGATACCCGGGGGACGAACGGTCACGCCGCTCAGTTGTCGGGGGCCCACCGACTGATGTCGTCGTCGGTGATCTCGCGATCCTGCGGCGCGCGCTCGGTCATCCGGATGTGGTTGCCGAACGGGTCGCGGAAGGCACAGTCGATGCCGTACGGCTGATCCTCGGGTTCCTGCGTGAACTCGACACCGTTGGCCGACAGGTCCGCAAAGGTTGTCCGGCAGTCGTCGGTGGACAGGATCGTCGTACCGAGGGCGCCCTGGGTCAGCAGATCCCGGACTGCGGCTGCCGCGTCCTCCGACATCGCCGGCGGGCCGGGCACCGAGAGCAGGATCTCGCGGTCCGGCTGTTCAGGTGCCGTGATCGTCAGCCATCGCATGAAGCCCATGTCGACGTCGGCGCCGACGGTGAACCCGAGCTTGCCGACGTAGAAGTCGAGCGCCTCGTCCTGGTCGAGAACGTAGATGGAATGGATGCTGATGCCGTTGATCATGCACCTGACGATACGGTCGCGGGACCGCGCGACGCTTCTCCGAAACTGCTCAGCCGAGGGGCCGATCAAGCACCGGCGCCGGGAGCGTAGCGAGCGGGCCGATCAAGCACCGGCGCCGGGAGCGCAGCGAGCGGGCCGTATCACCACCGGCGCCGGAAGCGCAGCGAGCGGGCCGATCAGATACCGGCCTGGCCCATTCGCGCACGAAGCACGGCGGCACCTTCCCCGACGCCACCCGCCCCGACAGTGCAGCGGCTCGATACTCCGACGGATTGCGCCCGATGATCGAGGCGAACGTTCGGCTGAACGTGCCGAGGCTCTCGTAGCCCACGGCCGCCGCGACGTCGGTCACCGGCAGATCGCTGTTGCGCAGCAACGTGCATGCCCGCTCGATGCGCCGACGTTGTAGATAGCGGTGCGGCGTCTCACCGAACACGGCGCGGAACCGTCGGGTGAAGTGTGCCGGTGAGATCAGCGCGATGCGCGCCAGTGTGGGGACGTCGAGCGGTCCGGCGTAGGCGCGGTCGATCGCATCGCGCGCCCGCAGCAGTCGACGGTTCTCGTCCTCACGTGGGCTGAACAATCCGGATCAATGCTGTTCGCAGGCGATTCCGTCTTTGTCGCGATCGCGGCCGGACTTGTTGGCGTCATAGGTGTCCTGGTCGACGGTGAAGTTCGTGACCGGGTCCCCGGATGTCGAGTCGACGGCACCGGGCTCTCCCACCCCGTGCGGGTAGTCGGCGTTGAGTGCGTCGCAGTTGCGGTAGACGGTCGCTGCATCGGCGGGCGCGGTGACGGCCAGCGGCGCGATCACCATCGTCCCCGTTGCCATCATTCCTGCGATAACGACCCGTGAGCGACGCATGTCGAACCCTCTTCCCACATTCCTCGATGAATGCAGTGACAGTATCCGACCGCGGGCTGCTCGATCGGTCGCGTGCTCCGAAATAGTCCGATTGACGGACCGCTGAACACCCGACCGACTACAACCCGAACTTCGCCTGCATACCGCGCAGAGTTTCCGCCGACGACATCAACCCGGACAGCTCCAGTTCGGACATCGGCATCTCCAGCCGCGTCTGGGCGCCGTGTCGGTCGACGATCGTCGGCAACGACAGGCACACGTCATCGAGGCCCTCGTACCCCTTGGCGACCGTCGACACCGGCAGCACACGATGTTCGTTGTTCAGCACAGCCTCGACGATGCGTGTGGCGGCCAGCCCGATCGCATAGTTGGTCGCGCCCTTGCCCTCGATGATCTTGTACGCCGCGTGCACCACCTCATGGTGAATGCGCTCACGGGCGGCAGCATCGATGGGCTCACCGCCCGGCAGCGGCTTCCAATGCAGTAGTGGGACACCGCCGATGGTGGCTGAACTCCACAGCGGGATCTCGGTGTCGCCGTGCTCGCCGACGATGTAGGCGTGCACATTCTGCACCGCCACGTCGCAGTGCTGCGCGATCAGGAAGCGCAGCCGCGACGAGTCCAGCACCGTCCCGGACCCGAACAACTGATTACTGGGCAGGCCACTGTATTTCAGCGCCGCGTAGGTCACGATGTCGACTGGGTTGGTGACCATGATGTAGACGGCGTTCGGCGCCACCTCGAGTACCCCCGGCATGATCTTCTTGGTCAATCCGATGGTGGCCTCGGCCAATTCGAGCCGCGACTGTCCCGGCTTCTGCTTGGCGCCCGCGGTGAACACGACGACGTCGGCGTCGGCGCAGACCGACACGTCGTCGTCGCCGATGATGTCGGTGCGAGGGACGAATTCGAGTCCGTGCGACATGTCGAGCACCTCGGCGGTCACCTTCGCCGTGTTGATGTCCATCAGCGCGATAGTCCGCGCCACACCACGGATCAACGACGCGTACGCGACGGCGGTGCCGACCGCCCCCGCGCCTATGATGGCCAACTTCGTCGGTCGTGCTTCCATCAGAACACCGCCTGTGTCTCGTGGATCCGCCTCTGCGCAAGATTATTCACAAACGCGACGGACCGCGCAGGAAGACGCCCACATATGCGGAAAACCCCCGACCCATGACGGGTCGGGGGTTTCCGGAGTCTGCTCAGGGACTCAGGCCTGCGGCGCCCTTCGTGACGCTCGGCTATCGCCTCGCTCCTCAGGGAGCGGATGAAGCGTCACGCAGCTTCGGCGTCAGGCCTGCGGCGCCCTTCGTGACGCTCGGCTATCGCCTCGCTCCTCAGGACGGCGCCTCGGTGAAGTTCCGGCTCACCTGCGGGTCGACCGGGATGCCCGGGCCCGTGGTGGTGGAGACGGTGACCTTCTTGATGTAGCGGCCCTTGGCGGCCGACGGCTTCGCACGCATGATCTCGTCGTAGGCTGCGCCGTAGTTCTCGGCCAGCTTCTCGACGTCGAACGATGCCTTGCCGATGACGAAGTGCAGGTTCGCTGCCTTGTCGACGCGGAAGTTGATCTTGCCGCCCTTGATGTCGTTGATGGCCTTGGTGACGTCGGTGGTCACGGTGCCGGTCTTCGGGTTCGGCATCAGGCCACGCGGTCCGAGGACACGGGCGATGCGGCCGACCTTGGCCATCTGATCCGGGGTGGCGATCGCGGCGTCGAACTCCAGCCAGCCGCCCTGGATCTTCTCGATGAGATCCTCGGCGCCGACCTCGTCGGCTCCGGCGGCGGTGGCCTCGGCGGCCTTGTCACCGGCGGCGAAAACGATCACGCGGGCGGTCTTACCGGTGCCGTTCGGCAGGTTGACGGTGCCACGGACCATCTGGTCGGCCTTGCGCGGGTCGACGCCCAGGCGGATGGCGACCTCGACGGTCGAGTCGGTGTTCTTCGACGACGTGTCCTTGGCAAGCTGCGCAGCTTCCAGCGGGCTGTACAGCTTGTCCTTGTCGACCTGTTCCGCGGCGGCGCGATAGGCCTTGCTCTTCTGTGCCATTGCTCTGTTCTTTCTCCGTAAGTGAATGTTCGGGTTAGTGGTTAGTGGGCCGAGCCGGCCCTCCCACGGGATCTCCGCTGATCAAGCAGCGGCAGACCGGTCAGCCCTCGACGTTGATCCCCATCGACCGTGCAGTACCGGCGATGATCTTCGCGGCCTGGTCGATGTCGGTGGCATTGAGGTCTTCGGCCTTGGTCTTGGCGATCTCGCGGACCTGGTCCATCGAGACCTTGCCGACCTTCTTGACGTGCGGCTCGCCCGAGCCCTTCTGCAGGCCGGCGGCCTTGAGGAGGAGCTTTGCAGCCGGCGGGGTCTTCAACTTGAAGTCGAAGGACCGGTCTTCGTACACGAAGATCTCGACCGGGATGACGTTGCCACGCTGCGACTCGGTCGCCGCGTTGTACGCCTTGCAGAACTCCATGATGTTCACGCCGTGCTGACCAAGCGCCGGACCCACGGGCGGAGCCGGGTTGGCCGCGCCTGCCTGGATCTGGAGCTTGATGATCCCGGCGAGCTTCTTCTTCTTGGGAGGCATCTCTAGTTCCTTGGTTGTTTTCTTGCAGATCCACGCCCGCTGGAGACGTGAAAGTTTCTGTTGGTCGGCCTTCGTGACGCTCGCTCGTACGTCGCGGGCTCCTCAGGGACCGGGTTGGTCTGTTCTAGATCTTCTCGACCTGGTTGAAGCCGAGCTCGACCGGAGTCTCACGACCGAAGATCGACACCAACACCTTGACCTTGCGCTGCTCGGCGTTGACCTCGCTGATCGAGGCGGGCAACGTCGCGAACGGGCCGTCCATGACGGTGACCGACTCGCCGACCTCGAAGTCGACCTCGATGACCGCGGTCGCTGCGGCGGCAGCGGCCTCGACGCCTTCGGCACCGGCCTTGGCGGCGGGCTTCTTGGCTTCCACCCGCGGCATGAGGAACTGCAGCACTTCGTTGAGCGACAGCGGCGACGGCTTGGAGGTCATACCGACGAACCCGGTGACACCCGGGGTGTTGCGCACTGCGCCCCACGACTCGTCGTTGAGGTCCATCCGGACCAGGATGTAGCCGGGGAGCACCTTGCGGTTGACCTTCTTCGGCTGACCGTTCTTGATCTCGGTGACCTCTTCGGTCGGGACCTCGACCTGGAAGATGTAGTCGCCGACGTCGAGGTTCTGCACACGGGTCTCGAGGTTGGCCTTCACCTTGTTCTCGTACCCGGCGTAGCTGTGGATGACATACCAGTCGCCGGGCGCGCGGCGAAGCTGCTTGCGCAGTTCCTCGACCGGGTCGACGTCCTCGGCGGGGGCCTCCTCGGCGGCAACCTCATCGGCCACCTCGACCTCGTCGGCAACCGCGTCCTCGATGGCCTCGGCTTCCTCGACCGCGGCCTCGCCACCCTCGACGGCTGCCTCGTCGTCCTCGGCAGCCTCGACCTGCGCCTCGACACCGGGATCATCGGTGTCGACGGCAGCGCCGATCGTCGTATCGACCTCGGTCGATTCGAACTCGTTCTCCGGGGTGCTCACTGCAGCCCACGCTCCTCTGTCGGTTCCGGTCTCCGGGGTCCGGCCACTCCCACTCACGCGGGAGTGCTCAGCCGAACATCCAGAGGACCAGCTTGGCGAAGGCCACGTCGAGACCGGAGATGAAGGCGGTCATGATGACCACGAAGACCAGCACGACGATCGTGTACGTGATCATCTCCCGGCGGGTGGGCCAGATGACCTTCTTCAGTTCGGCGACGACCTGCTGCAGGAAGAGCCAGATCCGTGCGAACGGATTGCGACTCTGACCTGCGTCGGCCTTCTTCTTGCGTTCCTTTACGGCGACCGCGGAACCGCTGTCGGATTCCGCGCCGCTGTCGGTGGTGGAGGCACCCGCCGACGACCGGCGGCGCGACGAGCGCTTGCCCGACGGACGGAGCTCAGACGACTCCGAACCGGTCTCCTCGACGTCGTCGCGACTTTCGAGCCCCTCCACCGAATCGGTGGCGGTGTCGTCCGCGGCGCCTTTGGCGCGGGCAGCTCGATCTCGCTTGCTCACTTTCGAGGTCCTCTCGTCAACGTGTGCCCTTCACCAGGGCAGGGGCGACAGGACTTGAACCTGCAACCTGCGGTTTTGGAGACCGCTGCTCTGCCAGTTGAGCTACGCCCCTTTGCGACTGTTCCGTGGCTTGACGCCACGCTACAGCTGCCATCTGGTCCGACCCTGAGGAAAGCTCCCCACAAAACCAACGCGCTACCCTACGGGCAGCGCGCAAGTGTCAAGTCAAACCAGACACTTCAGTGTAGAGCACCGGGGTCGTTGAACCCAAAACGGGTTCGGTCACCCGCCTCGACGGGTGGTCTACAACGCCCGGGCCAGGATCTCCACCGCCTCCGGGTACCGCTCGGGTGGCGCCGCACCGTAGTTGAGCCGGATGAACGGGCCGGTCGGCTCGGTCGGGAACCACTCCCCGCCCGGCGAGATCGACAGACCACCAGCCAACGTACGCGCCGCCACGACATCCGGATCGGTAGGCGTGCCGTCGCGGCCGTACGCGGGCAGCGCCGCCCACAGGTTCAGGCCTCCGGCCGGCCGCTGGACGACGTCGATCATCGGCGCTCCACCTGCGATGGCCGCGAGCAGCGCATCCCGGCGAAACTGCAGCGCGCGCCGGAGTCGTTGCAGGTGGGTGCGCCACGCCGGTCTCGACACCACGTCGAGCGCCACGGCCTGGAGGACCGGGGCCACGTACAGATCCGACACGGTCAGCGCGTTCTCGATCCGCGAGCGAGCGGGCCCGCGGGCGATCAGCGCCGCCACCCGCACGGTCAGCGACAGGCTCTTGGTCAGCGACCGGATGTAGATCACGTGACCGTCGGTGTCCGAACAGATCAGTGGTCGCGGTTGCGCCTCCATCGCGAAGTCGTGCGCCCAGTCGTCCTCGACGATGAAGGCCCGGTGGGCGGCGACCACGGCGAGCACCTCGTCGCGTTGTGCGGGGCTCCAGACGTCGCCGGTGGGGTTGGCGAACGTCGGCTGGGTGTAGCAGAGCCGCGCCCCCGACGACGCGAACGCTTCGTCGAGGTCGGCGGAACTCGGCGCCCCGTCCGTGCGCGGCACCGGCACGATCACGAGCCCCGCCTGACGCGCGGCCGCGATCGCACCCCAATAGGTGGGCGACTCCATCACGATCGGGTCTCCCGGTGATGCCAGCGCGCGAAAGGTCGCGGCGAGTGCCGCCTGCCCGCCGGAGGCGATGACCGCGTCGGTCTCCCGCAGTCCGTCGGCGCCGAGTTCGTCGATGAACCACCGCCGCAGCTCGGGGAGGCCCGCGGTGGGCGGGCGGACGAACACCGCGTCGCGATTCGGGCCACTGCCGGCGCCACGGGTGACGCGTGCGAACGCGTTGCGCACCTCCCGGATGGGTAGCAGCTCGACGTCGGGATAGCCGCTGTGCATGGCGATGGTGTCGTGCGGCACCTGTCGCATGCTGGAACCGATCGGCGACGGCCCAGCTCGTTCCGGCCCCAGCGCCGCCGTCTGCCAGGCGATGTCACCGGACATCAGTCCGGGCACCCTCGGCCGGACGAAAGTTCCTGACCCCGAGCGTGTTTCGACGACCCCTTCGGCGACGAGCCGCGCCAGCGCCCGCTGCACGGTCACCGGCCCGGCACCGAATTGTGCCGCCAGCGTCCGCGTCGACGGCAGTTTTCCACCCGGCTCGGACGCCGCGGCGAGCGAACGCAGATGACGAGCGATCCGCTCACTGCTATCGTCAAACATGAGTAATCATAGTAGCGCTATCGCCGGCCGTCGGCCTGCGCTATCGCATCATGGCGTGGCGTGGGGGTTCCTCGGTGTCGCGGCGTTCTCGTTCACGGTGCCGTTCACCCGGGTTGCCGTCGACGGTTTCGACCCGCTCTTCATCGGCTGCGGCCGCGCCGTCGTCGCCGCCGGGCTGGCCGTGATCGCGCTCCTGCTCGGCCGGGTGCCAGTGCCGACCCCGCGACAGTGGGTTCGGCTCGTCCCCGTCTCGCTCGGCGTCGTGGCCGGGTTCCCCATCCTCACCTCGCTGGCCTTGCGCGAGACGTCGGCCGGTCACTCCGCCGTCGTGATCGGCCTGCTCCCCGCCGCCACCGCGGTGGTGGCGGTCAGCGCCACCCGTGAACGTCCGACCCGCCGGTTCTGGGTCGGCGCGGCGTTCGGCGCCGTCGCGACGCTGGCGTTCACCGTTCTCGGACATGGCGCACTCGAGATGCCCCGCATCGGCGACCTGCATCTCCTCGGCGCAGTCCTGCTCGCGGCGATCGGTTACGCCCAGGGCGGTGTGCTCGCCCGCGAGTTCGGTGCGTGGCAGACCATCTGCTGGGCCCTCCTGCTCGCCCTGCCGGTCATGCTCATCGGCACGCTCAGCGTCAGCGGCGGGCAGCTGCCGCACGCCACGCCCGGAGAATGGGCAGCGTTCGGCTACCTGTCGGCGGTGAGCATGTTCCTCGGCTTCTTCGCCTGGTACCGCGGGCTGGCGATCGGCCCGATGACCACGGTGAGTCAGGTCCAGCTGATCCAGCCGGTGTTGACCGTGCTGTGGGCCGTGGCGTTCCTCGGCGAGGATCTCACGTGGTCACTGGCGGTCGGCGGGCTCGCCGTCATCGCGTGTGCGGCGTTCACCGTACGCAGCCGGGTCGTGGTCGCCGACTCCGCCGGTTCACCGGTGCGCGACACCGGTTTGCTGCGACGGCGGATCGATGCCCACCGCTTCGTCGATGAGTTCGTCGTCGGCACTGATGTCGGTGTGTCGACGAAGCGCCACGCCGTAGAGCAGCAGGCCCACCACCAGCCAGCAGGCCAGCACCACCACGGGCATCACGATGTCGTGACCACCGAAGAAGACGGTGTTCCGCAGCAACGTCCCGGTGGCTCCCGGTGGCAACAGCTGGCCGATCGTGCCCCACGGCGACGGCAACAGGTCGGGAGCGGTACTCAGCCCCGACAGCGGGTTGCCGAACACGATCAGCGCGAGCGCCGCGATACCCAAACCCGCACCGCCGAACAGCGAACGTAACCCGATCACACCGAATGCCGTCGCCAGAATCCCCAGCATCCCGGCGAGGGCGGCAAACCAGAAACGGTCGTCGAAGGTTCCGACCACGAAGCGCAACATGGTGATGAGGCCGAGCGAGCCGACAACCGAGAACGCGACAACGGTCGGGATCATCCGCCCCGGCGTGCGGATCAGCATCATGATCACCAGTGCACCGATCCACCCGCCCAGCGCGAGCGGCAACGCGCCGGCGGCCAGGCCGATCCCCCGCGGATCGCCGGTTCCGAATGCCCGGACGTCGTCCACGGTGCTGGTCATGTCGTGCGACGACGCGATCCCGTCACCGATCTGTTCGATCAGCGTCGCCACCGCCGGGCTCCCCGCCGTGGCGACGAGCGTCGTCATCGAGTCGCCGTCGATCACCAGCGCGCCGTCGACCGTGCGGTCCTCGATCTGGGCCCGCGCGGTCGCCTCGTCGGGCACCGACGTCACGTCGAAGCCACCCGGGTGGGACCGCTCGAGGCCGGACGCGACCTGCTCGACGACCGCCGACGGTGCGACCACGCCGAGCGGTAGGTGATTGGGCTTGGCATTCACGCCAGGCAGCACGAAAGCGAGCAGCAAGGCCGAGAGGCCCACGGTCAAGCCGACGACGATCGCGATCGCACGTCGGGTCTCAGCACTGACGGTCACCGTCACCACTCCTTAAGATACGGAACGTTTCTTAAGGAGTGATGCTAGTCTCGATCCATTAGATACGCAACGTTTCTTGGGGTGTGAGGTGGCGGGAAGCCGGCGACGCGGCGCAGAACTCGACAGCGCGATCTTCGATGCCGTGCTGGCCGAGCTCGAGGAGGTCGGGTACCACGGACTGACGTTCGAGGGTGTCGCGCGCCGCGCAGGAACCAGCAAACCGGTGCTCTACCGACGCTGGTCGACCCGGTTACAGATGGTCACTGCGGCGATCGTCAGCGTGAGTGGCAGCGCCATCAGCAGCGTCGACACCGGTTCGTTGAGTGGAGATCTGCGCGCGACTCTCAGACGAGTGCTGGAACGACTCGAGGCGACCACACGTCCATCGGCCCTCGGTATCCTCGCCGACGCCGCCGACGAACCGGAAGCGCGCACACTGGCGATCCTGCAGAGCAAGGGCACGGCGCTGACCGACGAGGTGGTCGCGCGGGCGCGTAGCCGTGGGGAGATCGGTCACGGCGAGCTACCCGAACGGGTGCGGGCGCTGCCGTTCGACCTCGCGCGCTACGAGTTCCTGATCAACGCGAGTCTGACGCCCGACACGATCGACGAGATCGTCGACGCCGTGGCGGTACCGCTGATCAGGTCGTACAGCGCTCAGGATTGAACCCGAAAAACCATCTCGGTGTGAATCCAGATGCGCCTGATGGCCTGCCGAACTACCTTGTTACAACATCAATAACCGAAATGCCGCGTCGTTGACTGCCGGAACAGCGACGCGGCGCTGCCGAACAGGGGTCGGCGGCTGCGCTGATAATTCGACGAATTGGGGGGCCGGCGGAGTGCGTATTGCTGTCATGGGTCTGGGCTACCTCGGTACAACACAGGCTGCGTGCCTCGCGCATCTCGGCCACGAGGTACTCGGCGTCGACACCGACCATGAGCGCGTCGCCGCACTCGAGGAGGGGCGGCTCCCCTTCCACGAACCGGATCTGCGTCGGCTGCTGGCCGACGGACTGAGCTCCGGTCACCTCAAGCACACCACCAGCTACGCCGACGCCGCGGCGTTCGCCGACATTCACCTCGTCTGTGTCGGGACACCACAGGGCGTCGCCGGTCATGCAGATCTCGCGGCCGTGCATGACGCGATCGGGCGGTTGGCACCGTTGCTCGTTCGCCCCAGTGTCGTGATCGGCCGGTCGACTGTACCGGTCGGCACCGCGGCCAATCTCGCCGATCGTCTCCGGTCGGACTCGACCGCAGACGTCGAGCTGGGGTGGTGTCCCGAGTTCCTCCGCGAAGGGCAGGCCGTGGCGGATTCCCTGGCACCCGACCGCATCGTCCTCGGGGTGAACGGATACGAGACACGCGCCGAGGCCGCGACCCGCGCGATGTTCTCCGAGACCCTCAGCGCGGGGACCCGATTGCTCGTCACCGATTACGCGACAGCGGAGCTGTCCAAGTCCACCGCCAACACCTTCCTCGCCATGAAGATCTCGTACATCAATGCGGTGGCCGAGATGTGCGACGCGGCCGGCGCGGACGTGACGACACTCGCCGACGCACTGGGGCTCGATCGCCGGATCGGACGAGCGTTCCTCGACGCCGGCCTCGGTTTCGGCGGTGGTTGTCTACCCAAGGACATCCGCGCGCTCAGCGCGAGGTCCGCAGAGGTCGGTGCCGACAACTTGGTGAACCTCATCGAGGTGATTGACACGATCAACCTGGACCGCCGCCGCCACGTCATCGAGCTGACACGTGAGCTGTGCGGCACCTTGGCGGAAACGCGGGTCGCGGTGCTTGGTGCGGCATTCAAACCGGGCTCCGATGATGTCCGCGACTCACCTGCACTCGACGTTGCGGCCGGGCTGCACTCGCAGGGCGCAGACGTTCGGGTGTACGACCCTGTGGCAAACGCGGCGGCGTCCAGAGTCGCCCGCGGTCTCGACTTCGTCGCAGGCGTCCGCGAAGCGTGCGACGACGCGCACATCGTCCTGGTCTTGACCGACTGGGAGCAATTCCGGTCGCTTCGACCCGAAGACCTCTCCGCCCTGGTGGCGACGCGAATCGTGATCGACGGCCGCAACTGCCTGGTGCCATCGGAGTGGCGATCGGCAGGTTGGACCTACCGTGGGCTCGGCCGTCGATGAAGGCCCCAACACGAATGAGTACAACCTTCAGAACCCCGCGTCCCGGCGTGTGCCGGACATCGCGTCAACCGAGCGACGGGGCGATTCGGACGGAGGTCCCGCGGTGCGTGTCCTGGTGACCGGGGGTGCCGGCTTTCTCGGCTCCCACTTGTGTTCGGCGCTGATCGACAGAGGCGACGAAGTCGTCTGCGTCGACGACCTGTCGACCGGTCTTTACGCCAGCGTCGCGGGCCTGACCGGCTCAGCCGCGTTCCACTTTCACCGGCATGACGTTCGACAACCGCTGCTTCTGCCGGGCGCGTTCGACTGCGTCGCACATCTCGCGAGTCCTGCGTCCCCACCGATCTATCGACAACTGCGAACCTTCACGTTGACGACCGGCGCCGAGGGCACCCGGCAGATGCTGGACTTCGCGCGGCGCAACCGCGCCCGATTCGTGTTCACGTCGACAAGCGAGGTCTATGGCGACCCCCTCGTTCATCCACAGCCCGAGTCGTACGCGGGAAACGTGAATCCGATCGGGCCGCGCAGTGTCTACGACGAGGCCAAGCGCTACGCGGAAGCGCTCACGATGGCCTATCGCGAGGCGGAGGGAGTCAACACCGGCATCGTGCGGATCTTCAACACCTACGGACCAGGGATGCGACCGGACGACGGCCGCGTGGTCACCACCTTCATCGAGCAGGCTCTGCGTGGGCAACCCCTGACCGTGTTCGGCGATGGTGGACAGACACGCAGCCTGTGCTACGTCGACGATCTGGTGCGCGGGCTGATCGCGATGCTCGACGCCGATGTGCCCGGGCCGATCAATCTGGGTAACCCGGAGGAGATGACGGTTCGGCAGATCGCAGATCTGGTCAAGGCGATCACCCGGTCCCCATCGGCCCTCGAACGGCGACCGCTACCGGCGGACGATCCGGTGCGGCGTTGTCCGGACATCTCGCTCGCCCGCCTGGAGCTCGGATGGGCGCCGAAGATCTCCGTGAAAGCGGGCCTGACCCGGACCGTCGAGTGGAGCCGCACGAACATGTCCCCGGACGGACAGCGGTGAGGCGTCGATGAAACCGGCCCCCTCGTCGGTGTCCTCCACGGAGGAACTCGAGGGATATCTGCGCTGGCGCTCTCGAGGCATGGTGGTGCGTGCTCTGCCCTCGGGTCCGGTTTTCGCAGGCGGCGTTCCCCCCAGTCGCCATCCGCGACCGTCTTCTTTCGTATGGGCGATCTCGGGACGTGCCCGATTCGCGGTGGCTATGCTCAGCGTCTTCTGGCTCGTGACCTTGGCGTGCTTTTGGATCTGGTGGCTTCGCCCGGAGCACTGGATCAACCCGGCCGCATTCGTGGTGAACTCGATCCTGCTGGCGTACGTGACGACGCTGCCGCTGTATTTTCTCGTTGCGACCAACCGATTGCGCAGACTGTCACCACGATTGGTGGTGCCGGATCTCCGTGTCGCGTTCGTGGTGACCAAAGCACCGTCGGAGCCGTGGCCGGTCGCCCGATCGACCTTGACGGCGATGCTCGCTCAGGATTTTCCCCACGCCTACGACGTCTGGCTGTGCGATGAGGCACCCGACGAGCAGACACTGCAGTGGTGTGCCCGGCACGGCGTCGGCGTGTGCTCGCGCGAAGGCATCGACGGGTATCACCGCGCGACATGGCCACGTCGCCGACGGTGCAAGGAGGGGAACCTCACCTACTTCTACGATGTGGTCGGCTACGACGATTACGACGTCGTCGCTCAGCTGGACTGCGACCATGTTCCGTCGCCGGCCTACCTCGCCGAGATGGTCCGCGCTTTCGCGGACCCGGCGATCGGTTATGTCGCCGCACCCAGCGTCTGCGCGACGAACGCGGACGCATCATGGGCGGTGCGGGGGCGTTTGTATCACGAGGCGACATTCCACGGGCCGCACCAGCTGGGCCACAATGTCGGGCTCGCACCCGTGGCCATCGGGTCGCACTATGCGGTGCGCACTGCCGCCTTGGCCGAGATCGGCGGTCTCGGGCCCGAATTGGCCGAAGACTTCACCACGTCCTACCTGTTCAATGTGGCGGGGTGGGTAGGCGCATTCGCGATCGACGCACCCGCGCGCGGAGAAGGTCCGTCGTCGTTCGCGGCCATGGTCACGCAAGAGTTCCAGTGGACGCGCAGCCTGTCGACGGTGCTGTTCACTCTGGTTCCGCGGACATTGGGCCGACTGCCATGGCGACTTCGGTGGCGATTCGTGTCATCGCTGTCGTTCTATCCGCTGCTCGTCATGACCACGGCGGGCGGCTTGGGACTGATCGCGGTGGCGGCATCGACGGGGGTCGCCTTCGCCCGGGTGAACTACCTGGTGTTCCTGGCGTTCTGGTTTGCGATGGGCGGCTTGATACTCGCGCTTGCGGGAGTCCTCCAAGTGCGCAAACTGCTGCGACCGGCCGACGCACCGCTGGTGAGCTGGGAACAATGGTTGTTCGTGGTGACGAAGTGGCCGTTCAACGCCCTCGGCTTGTTCGCCGCGCTTGTACAGGCGCTGGTGCCCCGGCCCGTCGATTTCAAGGTGACGCCCAAGGGCGCCAGCGAGACAGCACCGCTGCCCATCCGACTGATCTCGCCGTTCCTCGTGATCGTCGTCATTCTCACCGCATCCGCGATCGTCGGGATGCGCACCACCGATCAGGTCGGCTACATCGGGCTCTGTCTGTTGGGTGCGTCGACCTATGCACTCGCCGCGGTCGCCGTACCCATCCTCCACGCATATGAATCCGCCGTCGCCGCTGATGCCAAACCGGCGCACGTGATCCGCTCGGCAGCGTTACCGGTGCTGATATCGCTCGTCACAATCATCCCGCTGGTGCTGGCGTGGGTGAACTATCCCGGCCAGCTCGCGTCCGCGTGGGGCTGGTGACCGGTGGGCCCTGGACCGCTCCGATATCCGGTGGCGAACGGAGAGCGGTACCGAAGAAGTCCCGTCCTCCGTTTTCTCCGATGCCGAGCGTTTCAGGTCGGGCCCCGGCGCCCGACAGTGCCGACTCGGGCCGGGGTTCGAAGCCATTCACCGCGGGCAATTGCCGGGCATCGGTGAGGGCCGGAACCTTGGGATCGGTCAGTTGTTGCGTGGTCGCAACCGTTCCGATGTCGCCACGAGTGCCTTTCACTCGCTTGGCGAAGCCGCCCCGCGCAGACGAGTAGTCTTCTCCGTTCCACTCGACGAGTGGGTCCGTCGTGGCGGAGTAACTGTTCTCTCGAAAGGTGACGGCGCCGCCCGGGACTGCGATGCCCACCACAGCGCGGTTGTCGCCACGGGCATCGAACACGTTGTTGGCGACAACAGCGCGCTGCACGGCCCCACGGATCATGATGGCGGGCCGAACTGCGCCACTGCGAACGACCACAGTGTTGTGATACACCCGCGCACCGACCACCGCAGCGGCACCCCGGCCGATGACACTCAGTCCGCCGTGGTAACCGCCGAAACGACCGTCGTCGGTGCTGATGTTGAAGCGCACGGTGTTGTCGACGTTGCGGCGGGCGGCCGATTGCGCGAATAGGAGAACACCCGGACCCGAATTGCCATACGAGAGGTTGTACTGAACCACCGAGTGTGACGTGTTCTGGTCGAGACCGAACCCACCACCGTCGGCATGCTCGGTGCGATTGTCGTACGAGAGGTTTCGTTCGATCGTGATACGCGTCGAGTCATAGGCCCAGATGCCGATCGGGCCCTCCCGCGCCCGCGAACGGGCACCGTTCCCGAACGCCGTGGACCCGACGATGCGTCCCTCGTCGACACTGCCCAGAACGATGCCGCTGCCACTGTTCACCGCAGCATCCGGGTCGCCCAGGTTGTCCCAGGCGCGGACACCACTCACCACAACCCGCGCATTGGCGTAGGCAGGCACATCAGGATCGAAGTGCGGCCCGTAGGTGAGCAGACCTGCTCTGATGTTGTCGTGCACGCTGGAGTCGCGGATCGACACGTCCGAGTAGCCCGCAGGACCGGAGGTTCCGATCGCGATCCCGGTACTGAATCCGGCGACGTCGACATCCTCGATCGTGATCCCAGAGAGCCGCGGACCGATCGCGCGATCGGAATAGACCGAGATCCCCGAGGCGGTGGTCGAATGGCCGGGGCCGACAGCATCGATGTCGCGAATCACCACGCCCGCCGTGTTGTGGACGACGACGGCACTGTCCGCGGCGATCACCGCGCGTCCGGTCCCGTAGGAACCGACGATCACCGGCGCCGCCGGGTCTCCGGCATCGTCGGCGCCGAGGTGAAGCGGAGACGTGAACCGGCTCCCGCCGGCGAGCAGCACCTCGTCGCCAGGGCGTAGCTGCTGCGCTCCGACCTTGTCCAGGGAGCGCCATGCCCGATCCGGTGAGCGCCCGTCGTTGCGGTCATCCCCGGTCGGGCTGACGAAGAAGGCGCGGCCATTCGGTCTGACGTCGACGTCGCGAAGCGCGAACACACCACCCGCGCCGACGGCGAGGACCACCACCGCGAACGCGACCGTCCATGCCGCGACACGGGCATGGCTTCGCGACTCTGCCATGACGATTCTCGTGGACGGTACCGTCGCGCCCGCGAGACCTCAGTTGAACTGGACGTGCGCCTGGGCGCGTCCGAAGATCTTGCGGTCACCCTGCTTGCCGATGATCGCGATGACACCGCGACGGGTCTCCGGGTCGAGCGACTTGATCTTGCCGGTGAAGTCGACCTGGGCGTAGCCCTCGGCCGGGACATAGACCGGGCTGGTGAACCGCACGTTGTATTCGAAGATCGCGGCCGGGTCGCCGACGAAGCTGCTGACGAAGCTGGCGCCGAGCCCCATGGACTGCATGCCGTGCGCGACGACGGTCTCCAAGCCGATCACCTTGGCGACCTCATCGGAGAAGTGGATCGGGTTGGGGTCGCCGGCGACACCCGCATAGTTGACCAGGTTGCCGCGGGTCAGCGTCTTGGTGACCGGAGGAAGTTCCTGACCGACGCTCAGATCGTCGAAATTGATCGCCGAGTACGGCTTGGGGGCCACGGACGGGTCGGGGTCCGAGTAGCGGTCGAACGGCCCGTGCACGGTCTTCGGCATGACCGCCTCACGGTCGACCTTCATCATCACGTGCTCGAGCTTGTCGATGACCTCGGGATCGGCTTCCACGGCCGGGCGGGCCACGAGGCTGGTCCAGGTGGTCATCACCGGTTCGTCGTACTGGTTCCAGATGATGTTCTTGGTCACCATCACGTCGGTGCCGGCCATCTGACGGAACGAGTCCAGCGAGACGTCGCAGATGAGCTGATCGCCGACCTTGATCGGCTGGTGGAACACCAGGCGCTGATCGGTCTGCATGATCTGCCACAGGTCGTAGCCGGTGACGACGTCCTCGAAGAGTCGACGCTGGGCGATGATGCCGAGGACCGAGACGAAGGTGGGCGCGGCGATCAGGGTGTCGTGACCCATCTCGAGCGCAGCGGCCTCGTTCCAGTGGACCGGGTGGTCATCCTGGACGGCGCGTGCGTGCTTGCGGATCTCTTCGCGGCCGACCTCGTAGTAGTCGTCGACGGTGTAGTTGAAGCCCACCATCTGCGTGGTGTGGGCAGCGATCTCCGCCGGAGTCAGTTTGTCACCGTTCTTCAAGGCGTCGATCCGCTCCTGGATCTCGGTTTCGGTCACTGACATCGGACGCCGCTCCTTCACTTCAGCCAATTTCCCCGATGGCTGCGTTCTCGTTCGGGGCCGTGGACCGGGGCCCGGTCAACAACGACCGGTTCACCCTACCTACGGCTGCGGGCCACCTCTTGGATCAAGAGGCAGCCCACATGTCGTTCATCCCGCAGGATGCTGTGTCAGCGCGATTCCTTGTGCGCCTGATGCTTGCCGCAGTTCGGGCAGAACTTCTTGATCTCGAGACGATCGGGATCGTTGCGACGGTTCTTCTTGGTGATGTAGTTACGGTGCTTGCACACCTCGCACGCCAAGGTGATCTTGGGGCGAACATCTGTTGAGGAGGCCACTTCGTTGCCTTCTTTCGGTGGTACGTGGGCGGGCTCGGCAGCCCTTTGCGTGTTCGGGTCCGAGCTGGTCGGCACCGATGTGTAGCGGTGGAGGGACTCGATCCCTCGACCTCACGATTATGAGTCGTGCGCTCTAACCAGCTGAGCTACACCGCCATGTGGACTGGGGTCCAGCGAGCCCCCTGACGGAATCGAACCGTCGACCTTTTCCTTACCATGGAAACGCTCTGCCGACTGAGCTAAGGGGGCGTGCCCGCTCCGGGCGTACCCGGCTCGAGAGCCTTAACGAGATTACACACCAACCTAGGCGCTCACCAAATCGCTGGTCGCGACCGGTGGCGAGCGCCGATGAGTCAGCGTGAGACCACGTCGTGGCAGGTATAGGATTCGAACCTATGTAGCTTGCGCGACGGATTTACAGTCCGCTCCCTTTGGCCGCTCGGGCAACCTGCCGTGCCGTTCCTCCGGCCGGGCTCCCGACCGCATGAACAACGCCGTGAAGAATACAACGAACATCCCATGCCAGTGCAAACCCGCTGGTAGATGGGGCAGTTTGACCGTGGGCCGTCGCCGACCGCCAATCGGTGAGGCGCTAGGGTGTCGTCATGGCTGATTCATCGTTCGACGTGGTGAGCAAGGTCGACCGCCAAGAGGTCGACAACGCCCTCAACCAGGCCGCCAAAGAGCTGTCCCAGCGCTACGACTTCCGTGGCACCAACACCGGCATCGAGTGGTCCGGCGAGGAGGTCATCGTGATCACCTCCGACGCCGAGGAGCGTGTGCAGGCCGGTCTCGAGGTCTTCAAGGAGAAGTTGATCCGCCGCGACATCTCGCTCAAGGCGTTCGACGCCGGCGAGCCCGCCGCGTCCGGCAAGACCTTCAAGATCACCGGCAAGATCGTCGAGGGCATCGACTCCGAGCACGCCAAGAAGATCTCGAAGAAGATCCGCGACGAGGGCCCCAAGGGCGTCAAGGCGCAGATCCAGGGCGAAGAACTGCGCGTGTCCAGCAAGAAGCGTGACGACCTGCAGGCCGTGATCGCGCTGCTCAAGGGTGAGGACTTCGGGATCGCGCTGCAGTTCGTGAACTACCGGTAGCGACCGAGGCCCCAACCGCTGATCGAGTAGCGACCGAGGCGCCAGCCGAGGCCGCCACTAACCGCTGATCGAGTAGCGACCGAGGCGCCAGCCGAGGCCGCGTATCGAGATCACCCCACCCGGTCTCGATACGCCCCTCGCCCAGCGGCTCGGTCCTACTCGACCAGCGAAACACTCACCCCAACCGCTGATCGAGTAACGACCGAGGCGCCAGCCGAGGCCGCGTATCGCGATCCCCCGCCGCACGACGCATCACACGATGCCGATCTCCCGTGCCCGCATCCCGGCCTGGAACCTCGACTGTGCGCCGAGCGCCGACATCAGCTCGGCGACACGTCGCCGATAGGTGCGTACGCCGAGGCCGAGACTGCGCGCGGCTGTCTCGTCCTTGACACCTTGGCTGAGCAGGTCGAGCACCTGTGGAGCTAGCCGACGAACGTCGGCGATGCTCGCGTCGAAGGAGGCGAGGTCAGTCGCCGACCGCCACGCGACCTCGAACAGCGACGACACGCCGGCCACGGTGTCAGGCTGGGTGATCACGCTGTAGCTGCGTCGGCCGGCATCGCGGTTGCCGGCCAGGATCACCAGCCGTCGGTCGACGATGATCGTCTCGTTGATCTCGTCGGTGGTGACGCGTATCTCCGCGCCGAACTGATCCCGGCGCTTGGCCAACTCGTGGGCGGCCACCGGGTCGAGCAATGTTGCCGCCCGATAGATCTTGCGGACTCGTTGGTCGGTCCGGTGCGGTTGCGCGGATTCGGTGTCCGCGAGGTCACCGGTGCCGTGGGCCCACGCGAAGGTCCACAGGTCGTTCGCGGCGCACGACACCTCGCCGGCGCTCGCGAACAGATGGGCGGTGCGAGCGAACAGTTCCTCTTCGCCACGCACGACGGTGACGGCGTCGGTGCTGTGCATGGGTTCAATTGTGCGCCCGACCGACGTCGCGGCGCCCGGTTGGCAGGTTGTTGCCAGAACCGGCGAGCACGTTCTGTGCGACACCATGATGGCTGACATGACCACAGATTCAGCCATCACCGGAACCATCCCCACCGCCGACGCCGCAGGCACCTGGCAGCTCGGCGACGTCACCGTGAACCGCATCGGGCTGGGCGCCATGCGCCTGGGCGGCATGCCCTGGGAACCGCCCCGCAGCCGCGATGACGCCATCGCCGTCCTGCGCCGCGCCGTCGAGCTCGGCGTGAATCACATCGACACCGCAGCCTTCTACTTCACGTCCGTGCGGTCGTCCAACGAGTTGATCAGCACTGCACTTGCGCCCTACCCCGACGACCTGGTGCTGAGCACCAAGGTCGGGCCGAGCCGGTCCCGCTACGGCGAGTTCGAGGACATGGCACGTCCCGATCAGCTCCGCGGTCAGGTCGAGGAGAACATCCGTCAGCTCGGCATCGACCAACTCGACGTCGTCAACCTGCGCTGGGGAACGAGCATGGACAAGGCACCCGGATCGATCGCCGATCACCTCGGTGCGCTCACCGAACTGCGCGATGCGGGTCTGCTGCGCACCATCGGCATCTCCAACATCACCGCCGACCAGCTCGCCGAGGCGCTGACCATCACCCCGGTCGTCAGTGTGCAGAACCGATACGGACTGACCGATCGCGGCGACGACGACCTGCTCGAACTTTGCGGTCGCGAGGGCATCGCATTCGTGCCGTTCTTCGCCGTCGCGACCGCCACCGGCGCCTCCCCGGACGGTCCGGACGACACGGGCGAGGCCCAGATCAGGGCGGTCGCCGACGCACACGGCGCTACGCCGGCACAGATTCGGCTGGCATGGACGCTGCACCGCGGGCCGCATGTGCTGGCCATCCCGGGCACCGGCAACCCGGCCCACCTGGAGCAGAACATCGCAGCGGGCAGCATTCGGCTCAGCGCCGACGACCTCGCCGTGCTCGGTGACCTCGCGCCTGCCGACGATTAGGCGGCAGTGTCGGCGACGGTTCGGCAGGCCGTCGCTGACCTGGGACTACACTGGACCTGTCGCGGTTGCGGCGAGCAACCGGAAGGCCACCCATCACACAATCTCCCGCCCCGATCGATGTCTACTTCGCAAACCCGGAGCAGGAGTCCCTCGGCGCCACCGCGCGTTCGTCGGCACCCACCGAACGCGATCCCGATGTGGTCCGGTTCAACGGCCGTCTCGCGTTGATCAACACCGGCACCACGCCGCACGAGGCGATGGTCGAGGATCTTTTGTTTCTTCGGGACGCCCTCGACACCGCCGGGATCTCGTATCTGCTGGTTCGCGGGAACGACGAACGTCCGGTGCTGGCGATCGATTGGGCGCAGCGCAAGCAGCTTCGATCCGCGTTGGCCGCGGCATGCGCGGGACATCCCTTCTACGCCAAAACGGTTGGTGACAAGCACGGTCGACTCGCCCTGGTCGCCGACGGCACGTTGTCGACGCATCGCAAAGCGCGGGTGTTCCGACTGTTCCGCCCGCGCGTCCACCTGGCCAGCGGCATGAGGTATGGCGCGGCGACCGGGGTGCAGATCGAGCTCTGGGCGACCGACGGCGACGATCTCCTTCTGCCGGTGGCGAATTCGTTGACACGGCGAACCGTGTCGTCGCGCGAGGCGGTACGCGGTGAGGTCGAGAGATTCGGCCGCACGTGGCCGACGTTCGACAAGATGTTCGCCCACCAGGCCTCCGATATCACGTTCGACATCGACCTGGTGTTCTCCTGGGTGGACGGGTCGTCGAAGGAATGGCAGGCCCAGCGCGCCAAGAGGATGCAGAGTTACGTGGTGGGCGAGGGCGACGATTCCGAAGCCCGGTTCCGCCAGATCGACGAGTTGCGGTACGCACTGCGCAGCGTGCACATGTATGCACCGTGGATCCGCCGGATCTTCGTCGCGACCGACTCACCAAGGCCCGCATGGCTGTCCGATGATCCACGCGTGACGTTCGTGCGCAGCGAGGAGTTCTTCGCAGACCCGTCTGTGCTACCGACGCACAATTCGCAGGCCGTCGAGTCGCAGCTGCACCGCATCCCCGGTCTCGCCGAACACTTCCTGTACTCCAACGACGACATGTTCTTCGGTCGTTCGGTGGGCCCGCAGATGTTCTTCTCCCCGGGCGGGGTGAGCATGTTCATCGAGGCTCCCATCCGGATCGGACTGGGCTCCAACCACGGTCAACGCAGTGGTTTCGAGAACTCGGCGCGAGTGAACCGAGGGCTGCTCAGCGACCGGTTCGGCCTGGTGACCACCCGCCATCTCGAGCACGCGGCAACGCCCCTGCGAAGGAGCGTGATGGCGGAGATGGAGGGAAAGTTTCCCGCCGAGTTCGCCGCCACCGCGGCCAGCACCTTTCGGGCCGAGACCAACATCTCGGTCACCAACTCGCTCTATCACTACTACGCACTCATGAGTGGCCGCGCGGTGGTGCAGCGCTCGGCCAAGGTGAAGTACGTGGACACCACGATGAAATCCGGCTTTCGGCAGATGGATTCGCTGCTCAAGAAGCGGTCCATGGACTTCTTCTGCCTCAACGACGGCAGCACTCCCACCGTCGATCTGGAGGTGCGCGCCGCCAAGGTCACCCAGTTCTTGCAGAACTATTTCCCGATCCCGGCGCCCTGGGAAGCTGCCTGAGTCATCGCGCGGGGGGTCACCGTCGGACAGCTGTCGTCTCGGGGCCCGGTATGCGGACTCCGGCCTCGTTCAGCCGTCGCTCGGTCTCCGCCGAGGTCACATACTCGCCCACCGTGTCGTAGTCGCCCACGGGAGCCACCGAGTGCACGATGGTTTCCGGATAGACGTGCACCAGATTGAAGCCCTGGGCGCCGTTGCGGCCACGCAACGCGCCTGCCGGACCGGTGAGATCCTGTGTGTAGCAGGTGGCCGAGGCAACCGAGACCGGGATGCCGGCAAACATCGCGGTCGTCGAGTAATGCAGGTGACCGGCGAGGATGGACCGGACGTCACTGCCTCGGAGAACGTCGGCCAGCCGATGCTGGTCGCGCAGTTCCACCAAGACCGCGAGGTCGAGGACGCACGGCACCGGGGGATGGTGCATGGCCAGGATGGTGCCGTGTGGTGCCCGAACCAGCAGTTCGGCCGCCAGCCATTCCAGTTGTTCGTCGGTGATCTCGCCATGATGAAGGCCCGGCACGGAGGTGTCGAGGGTGATGATGCGCAGACCGTCGACGTCATAGACATGGTCAACCGGCGCCACCGACGGAGCCTCGCCGAGCAGCTCGGCCCGGAACCGCGCACGATCGTCATGATTCCCGATGGCCCAGATGACCTGCGCACCAATGGAATCGGCAACAGAATCGACGATCGACCGCAACTTCCGGTAGGCGGCCGCCTCTCCCTGATCGGCCAGGTCACCGGTGAACAGCAGGGCGTTGGGTCGCACGTGTGACGCCTCGACCTCGGCGAGGATCTGGCGCAGCGTCACCTCGCTGTCGACCGCACCGTAGAGCGGACCGGCATCGCCGAGCAGATGCGTGTCACTCAGGTGGAGGATCAAATGCGACGGATGCGGGTACTCCGACATCCGGATGCCGGGTGAAACCCCGTTGGTCATCGGTCTCCTGCTTCCGCCGCCCGATGGTGCAGGGGCCCGACCGGGCACCCGCATGGGGTCAAGCCTAGACGCGTCGTGGGCCCGGCGGTCAGAACAGCCGGTCCGTGCGGGTCGCAGGCAGCGTCAACCCCTCCCCGACCGCCTGGCCATCTCCTGCAGCCGCGCGATGCGGTCGGCGGTCGGCGGGTGGGTGGAGAACATCTTGGCGACCGCGCCGCCGCGGAACGGGTTCGCGATCATCAGGTGTGACTGGGCCTCGATCTTCGGGTCTTCCGGCAGCGGTGCTCGGTCGATACCGCCGCTGATCTTCGCCAACGCCGACGCCAGCGCCAGCGGATCGCCGCTGAGCTCGGCGCCGGACTCATCGGCCTGATACTCCCGCGACCGCGACACCGACATCTTGATGACGGTGGCGGCCAGCGGCCCGAGGAAGGTGATCAGCAGCACGCCGAGCAGCCCGGGGCCGTTGCCGTTGCGGTTGCCGCCGAAGAAGAATGCGAAGTTCGCGAGGCCGGTGATGATCGACGCCATCGCGCCGGCGATGGACGAGATCAGGATGTCGCGGTTGTAGACGTGCGACAGCTCGTGGCCGAGCACAGCCCGCAACTCGCGTTCGTCGAGCAGCCGCATGATCCCCGCGGTGCAGCAGACGGCGGCGTTCTTCGGGTTGCGGCCGGTCGCGAACGCGTTCGGCGACTCGGTGGGGCTGATGTAGAGCGCGGGCATCGGCTGGCGCGCCGTCGTCGCCAGCTCGCGCACGATGCGGTACAGCACGGGCGCCTCGACCTCGGTCACCGGCTGCGCATGCATCGACCGCAGGGCCAGTTTGGCGGAGTTGAAGTAGACGTAGGCGTTGGTGCCGATGGCGATGATCACCGCGAAAAGCAGGATCGTCGGGCTCCGGAAGAGCGCACCGATGCCGACGATGATCGCCGACATCAACCCCATCAGGGCTGCCGTCTTCAGGCCGTTGAAATGCATCTGTTCCTCGTTCTCGAGCGTGCCCCCGGCGTCCGCGCCTGGGTGCTATCACTGTGCCAAACGAACGTGAGTGCGGCAGAGTTTCCGAGGCCGTATGAGTAGGTAGACACCCGAGTGCCCGTTTGGGGTAGTTCTCTACTCACGACCAGGGCTTTTCAGGGCAATAACGTCGCTGATCAACACACCGACGATCAGCGAGGTCCCCGACCATGTTCAAGAAATTCAGCCACACCGGCGAAGCCGCCACGCAGGACGAACTCCTCTTCACCACACCCTTCGGCTACATGTTCGACGGCGCGGCACATTCGTCGTCGCATCTGCTGCCCAACTCACCCGACACCGTCGCCGCCCTCAAACAGCTCGGCGATGCGATGGCCGCCGATGAACTGGCCGGACCACCCGACCCGCACGATTCGATGACGCCGGCGATCTTCACCTACTTCGGGCAGTTCATCGACCACGACCTCACCGCCCGCACCGATCGGGACACCACCGCATCGACGATCGGCCAGGGCGAACCGGTCACTCCGCGCGACCCCGATGAGGTGATCGCGAGCCTGCACAACGGACGTCGCCCGCAGCTCGACCTCGACAGTGTCTTCGGCGACGGGCCGTCGCTGGCTGCCGGCTCGGTCACCGAGTCCGACGACCTCTACGAGAACAACCTGAAGCTCAGGGTGTTCCGTGCGGGTGCCCGCCGGGACGTCCCGCGCGAGGACGGGACGAAGAAGAACCAGAAGCGACGGTCAGCGATCATCGGCGATGCACGTAACGACGAGAACACCAACATCTCGGCGCTGCACTGCGCGTTCCTGTTGTTCTACAACAAGATCTACGACGCGCAGACGGCGGGGACAGACGTGTGCAAACACATCCGCGCCCGCCAGTTGACCCGGTGGGCCTACCAGTACATCGTCGTGCAGGACTACCTGAGCCGGGTCTGCGATCTGGGTATCGTGATCGACGCCCTGGCCAACGGGCCGCGTTTCTACGGCGTCTCGGCCGGTCATGGCCAGACGTTCATGCCGCTCGAGTTCTCGACCGCCGCATTCCGGTTCGGGCACACCATGATCCGCCCGCAGTATCAGCTACGGGCGGCCGGAGGCCTGATCGACGTGATGAACCTGCTCGCGCCCAGCCAGTCGGTCAACCCCGACCCCTTCGACGACACGGCCAACCCCGACTTCTTCGACGACACCGACCCGGTCCCGTTCCAGCTGAAGCCCGGCGCTATAGTGGATTTCAACTTCTTCGCCGCCAGCGGCACCAATACTCAGATGGCCCGCAAGATCGACTCCAACATCGCCAAGGGTCTGGGCACGCTACCGCTGGGCACGCGCAAGGGAGATCCCATCCTCGGCCACTTGGCCAAGTCGAACCTGGTTCGCGGATACAGCCTTTCGGTACCGACCGCGCAGGCATGCTGCGAGGCCATGGGTGTGAAGCCGCTGACGGTGGCGCAGATGGGCGGGACCGGCGAATCATTGTCGGTGAAGAACGTTCTCGAGACCACCGCCCTGGGCCAACGCACTCCGCTCTGGTACTACATCCTCCGCGAGGCCGGCGCCCAGCAAAACGGTGAACGCCTCGGCGAACTCGGCAGCCGCATCGTCTGCGAGACGATCATCGGCTCACTGAAATCCGATCCGAACAGCTATCTCAACGCACGGGACCTCGCGGTCACCCCGACCGGCGTCAACGTCGACGGCATGACGGTCGTCGGGAGCCTCACCGATCTCATCAACTACTCCGAGGCGGGACCCGTCGGACCCTGACCGCCGCTAACCCGTCCGATCGATGGTGTAGCGCACCAGTGACGACAACGCGGCGTGCGCCGGCCCGTCCGGCAACTCGGCGAGCACACCGTCGGCCTCGGCGGCGTACGCACGCAGCCGGTCGTGGGCGGCCGCCATCCCCGACGAACCGTTCAGCACCTCGATCGCCTCGGTCACGACGGCGTCGTCGGTGACGGGTGCTGCCAGCCCGGTCTGCGGGTCGATCAGCAGTTCGGCGAGCCGGGTCGAGGCGGCGTCGTCGGCGCGCAACGCATAGAGCACCGGCAACGTGTGGACGCCCTCGCGCAGGTCGGTGCCCGGTGTCTTGCCCGAGTCGCCGCTGGCGGAGCTGATGTCGATGATGTCGTCGGACACCTGGAAGGCGGTGCCGATGATGTCGCCGAGTTTGGAGAGGCGTTCGACGTCTTCGGCCGACGCGTCCGACGACATCGCGCCGAAGCGGCCGGACGCGGCGATCAGCGAACCGGTCTTCTCCCACACCACCTGTAGGTAGTGCTCGATGGGGTCGCCGCCCTCGCGGACGCCCACGGTCTCCCGCATCTGACCGGTTACCAGCTCGGCGAAGGTCTCCGCGATGATCCGCACGGCGTCGGGACCCAGCGTCGACACCAGGCGTGACGCCCGGGCGAACAGGAAGTCGCCGGACAGGATCGCCACCGAGTTGGTCCAGCGGGCGTTCGCGCTCGGTGCGCCACGCCGCAGCGCCGCCTCGTCCATCACGTCGTCGTGATACAGCGTCGCGAGGTGGATCATCTCCACGACCGTTGCCGACGTGATCACCTCGGTGGCCTGCGGGTTCTTGCCGAACTGGGCGGCGAGGATCGCGAACATCGGACGGAACCGCTTGCCACCGGCCCGTGCCAGATGGGTGGCCGCCTCGGTCATGATCTCGTCGCCGGAGGACAGCTCGCTCAGCAACAGGTCCTCGACCTGCGCCAACGATGCCCGAACCGTCTCGGCGAACTCATCGGTACCCAGGTCCAGCCCGGCGAATGTGGACTTCACGCGCTCTGCCGCTCCATCTCGTCGTCGGTCGCGACCGGCCATCGGGGCTCGGCTGCCATGCTCCGAAGAGTAGTCGTTCCACACTCCCGACATACTGGTCGGGTGAGTAGCGACATTCCACCGCGCCCGCTGCCGGAGCGCGCCGACGTTCTCGTCGTCGGAGCCGGGCCGGGCGGATCCGCCGCCGCCGCCCACGGGCTCGACGTCGTGCTGCTGGATTCGGCGACGTTTCCCCGCGACAAGACCTGCGGCGACGGTCTGACGCCGCGGGCGGTCGCCGAACTCGACCAACTCGGGCTCGGCGACTATCTCGCCGACCGGCCCCGCATCGACGGACTCGCCCTGCACGGCTGGGGCGCGAGTCAGCAGGTGCGGTGGCCGGCGGGCCGCTTCCCGGCGTTCGGCAGCGCCGTGTCCCGCATGGAGCTCGATGACGCGATCCGCGCCGTCGCCGTCTCCCGGGGAGCCCGAATGGTGCAGGGCGCCAAGGCCGTCGACGTCACCATGACCGACGGCCGGATCGCCGAGGTGATCGTCGACGACGGCGCCGGGCCGCGGCCGATCGTAGTGCGTGACGTGATCGTCGCCGACGGCGTACGTTCCGGTCTCGGCAAACGACTGGGCCGCGAATGGCATCGCGACACCGCCTACGGGGTGGCCGCCCGTGCCTACGTGGAATCCGGGCGCGCCGACGACAACTGGATGGGGTCGCACCTGGAACTGCGCGGTCCCGACAGCACACTACTTCCCGGCTACGGCTGGGTCTTTCCGCTCGGCTTCCCCGACCCGGGGCCACTCCCGACGTTGCGTGGCGACGGCCTGCTCAACGTCGGCGTGGGGGCGCTCGCCACGGCAAAACGGCCCGCCCACATGGCACTGCGACCGATCCTCGAGCACTACGCCACCATGGTCGCCGACGATTGGGCCATCCACGGCCCGCCGCTGCGCGTGACGTCGGCGCTGCTACCGATGGGCGGTGCCGTGAGCGGGGTGGCCGGCCCGAACTGGATGCTCATCGGCGACGCCGCTGCCTGCGTGAACCCGCTCAACGGCGAGGGCATCGACTACGCGCTGGAGACCGGCCGGCTGGCCGTCGAACTGCTCGGCGAGACGGCACACCGCCCCGATCACACCACGCGGTGGCGCGACATCCTGACCGAGCACTACGGCCTGGCGTTCTCCGCCGCCCGGCGCCTCGCCGGGTTGCTCACCGTCCCGCAGACCGTGCCTGCGCTGGGCCGACCGGGCATCCGGTCGGCGGCGTTGATGTCGCTGGTGGTGCGGGTGATGGGCAACCTCATCACCCCCGAGGACACCGACCTGGTCGCCCGGGCCTGGCGCACGGCCGGCCGCGTCTCCACCCGCGTCGACACCCGTCCCCCCTTCCGCTGATCACGCCGACAGAACCCCCAATCCCGCCGACAGCACCCCACAACCCGCCGACAGAACCCCCAATCCCGCCGACAGCACCCGACACCTCGCCGACAGAACCCCACATCCCGCCGACGGAACCCGTCCGCTGATCGAGTAGCCGCGAACGAAGTGAGTGGCGTATCGAGATCACCGCACCGGCCTCGATACGCCACCCACACCTCACGCACCCACGAACGAAACCTCCGGCACTTCCTCATCCGCACGGAACGAGTGAATCCAGTCCAGATGCCGGTCGAAGGCACCCGGCGCCGCAAGCCGCTCGTTGCGTTCCTGGGCTCGCGGACCGTCGGGCAGATGCAACATCTCACCGACGGTGACTGCGGCGTCGGTGACCTTGCGGGTGCGGAAACGCCGACGTTGCTCGTACTCCACCCGCGCGGCATCCCAGTCCGACGTTCCGGACAGCAGATCCGACAGCACGATCGCGTCCTCGATCGATTGGTTGGCGCCCTGCCCGTGATGCGGGACGGTCGCGTGTGCGGCATCGCCCAATAGGGTCACCCGCCCCGCCGACCAATGGGTGAGCGGCGGACGGTAGACCAGCGCCCACTGTTCCTGCACGGGCACGGCCGAGATCATCTCGACGACGGCCGGCGCCCAGTCCGCGAACGGCTCGATGTGTTCCTTGTCCTGCGCCGGCACCACCCAGCTCTTGTGCGCCCACGGCAACGACTCACGCTTGACCAGGAAGAAGTTCTGATCACCATTGCCGATCGGGTAGTGCAGCAGGTGCCCTCCCGGGCCCATCCAGAACTGGATGGCCGCCGGGTCCGGCAACGACGGCATGAGTTCGGGTGCGACGATGCCGCGGGCGGCGGTGCAGCCCGAGTAGCGGGCGTCGTCGTAGCCCAGCAGGAGTCGACGGGTCAGGGACCTCGCCCCGTCCGCCCCGATCACCAGATCGGCCTCGGCATCGTCGCCGTCCTCGAACGAGAGGCGCGCGGTGGGGCCGGTGTCGTCGATGCCGGTGAGCCGCTTGCTCAGATGCAGGCTCGTCGCGTCGAGAGCACCGAAGAGGATCGCCTGCAGGTCGGCTCGATGGATGCCGACGTACGGTGCGCCGTAACGGCTCCGGTAGTCCTCGCGTGAGGACAGTCGTGCGATCTGCGCACCGGTGCGACCGTCGCGGAAGATCAGTCCGTCGACCTCGGCCCACGTGGACCCGAGCTGCTCGGCCAACCCGAATCGGCCCTCGTAGAACCGGGTTGCGTTGGCGGACAGGGCCACGGCGGCCCCGACCTCCTTGAGGACGGCGGTCTGTTCATAGACCTGCACGTCCATGCCCTTGCGTTGCAGGTCGATCGCAAGGGTGAGGCCGCCGATTCCTGCGCCGACGATGGCGATGCGCTTGGACATGAGATGACTCCTTCTGAGGTGATGCATCCTGAGCGTAGGCAGCGGCTATGACCCAAAGCACTGGGCAATTGTGCAAATCTGGAGAGATGAATTCCGACAAAGTGTCCACATCCGGACGTGGGATCTGATGGCCACACCAGCCGGTTTGGATGATGCGTTGCAGGATCTGTCGGAGACCGCCGGACGTCGGCTGGTGGTCCTGGACTGGACGATGGCGGTGGTCGGTTACTCGATCCACGAGGCCGACGACGACCGGCATCGACTCTCGCTGCTCCTGGCCCATTCGGGCGGATGGGATCCGCCGGCCGCCACCGTGCAGGGGTACGTCGACGTCGACCTCGCCCCCGTGGGGCGCTGCCTGCTGATTCCGCTCACCGATCACCGCCGACGCGTCGGATTCCTCGTGACCGCCCTCGACGACTCGCCCCTCGACGACGGACAACTCCCCACCCTGCTGAAGGGTGCATCCGGACTCGGCGTCCTGCTCTCCCTCCGGCTGCTGTACGAGGAGCACGACCGCTCAAGGGCTCGCGAGTTGCTGACCCGGGTGACTGGCCCCGATCCGGCTGCACGGCGTGCCGCGGCGGAGGCCCTCATCGCCGAGCACCACGTCGGGTCGGCGTCGCAGTACGCCGCGGTCGCGGTGGCCGGCGACCCGCGCCCCGGCCACTCACCCGACAGTTCCGCACTCGCGGTGTGGACGACCCTGGATTTCGTGGCGAGGTCGTCCACGGCTTCGGTGGTGGGTTCCACCCTCGACGACGGCACTGGCGTCCTGATCTTCCCGCGGCCCGTGGTCACCGACCGTCTGGCGAGAATCCTCGATGACCCGAAGCTGGGAGACGTTCGCGCCGGGATCGGACCAGTGGTTGAGCGGCTCGAGGATGTTCATCAGTCGCTCTCACTGGCGAGAAGAGCGCTGCGCGCGGCGTGGCTGACGCCGGCAGATCATGGGCGTGCGACCACCTGGGACGACACGGGCCTGGACGGCCTGTTGGCGCTGCTGCCCGTCGAACAACTGACCGTCGAAGACCTCCCCCGATCGGTGAGAACGCTTCTGGCGGCGGGATTGTCGTCGGAGATCCTGTCGACCCTGCAGGCTTATCTGGACTGCGGTGGCGATGCCCAGCACACGGCGTCGCACCTCAACATCCACCGGTCGACGCTCTACTACCGGCTCGGCCGGGTTCGTTCCGCACTGGACACCGACCTGGGTGACGGGCGGCTACGCACCGAGCTGCACGTGGGGCTGCGCCTGCACGACATGCGATTGGCCGCGACCCCCGTTCCGTGAGCTACGGAGGCCCTGATCCGAATTGCTGGTGTCCGAGCCGCTGAAGCCTCCACCGCTCCCCGAGGAGCGCGAGGAGCGAGCTTGCGAGCGTCCCCCGGTCCCTGAGGAGCGAGCGTGCGAGCCTCCCCCGGTCCCTGAGGAGCGAGCGTGCGAGCCTCCCCCGGTCCCTGAGGAGCGAGCGTGCGAGCCTCCCCCGGTCCCTGAGGAGCGAGCGTGCGAGCCTCCCCCGGTCCCTGAGGAGCGAGCGTGCGAGCCTCCCCCGGTCCCTGAGGAGCGAGCGCGCGAGCCTCCCCCGGTCCCTGAGGAGCGAGCTTGCGAGCCTCCCCCGGCCCCTGAGGAGCGAGCGTGCGAGCCTCCCCCGGCCCCTGAGGAGCGAGCGTGCGAGCGTCACGAAGGGCGCCCCTTCGTGGCGCATCCTCGCAAGCTCGGAGGCTCCTCAGGGAACGGACGAGAAACGCTCATCCTCGCCAGCCGAGCGTCACGAAGGGCCCGGCGAACCGGTCAGCGCACCGCCGAATGAATCGCCGCGATCCCGCCGGTCAGGTTCTGCCAGTTGACATCAGAGAATCCGGCCGAGCGGATGAGCGCGGCCAGGTGAGGTTGGTCGGGCCACGCCCGAATCGATTCCGCGAGATAGACATACGCGGCCGGGTTGCTCGACACCTTGGTCGCGACCGACGGCAGCGCCTTCATCAGGTATTCCATGTAGACCGTGCGGAACGGCCGGAACGTCGGGGTGGAGAACTCGCAGATCACCAGTCGCCCACCAGGTTTGAGGACCCGTCGCAATTCCGACAGCGCCTTCTCGACGTCGTTGACATTGCGGAGCCCGAACGAGATGGTCGCGGCGTCGAAGGACTCGTCCGCGAAGGGCAACGCCAGCGCGTCGGCAGCCACCTTCGGCACGTCGCGGTCGGCGCCGGCCTTGAGCATGCCGAGAGAGAAATCGGCGGCGACGCAGTGCGCACCAGAGGTCGCGAGTTCCACGGTCGACACGGCGGTGCCGGCCGCGAGGTCGAGCACGATGTCACCGGGCCGCAGATCCAGCGCCTTGCGGGTCTTACGCCGCCAACCCCGGTCCTGCCCGAACGAGAGCACCGTGTTGGTGATGTCGTAGCGCTTGGCGACACCGTCGAACATCGCCGCGACCTCGGCCGGATCCTTGTCCAGGGTTGCGCGATCGTGCGAGCCGTCTCCCATGCCGACCACGCTACCCCGACGTCCCCGCAGGGCAGCGACCCCGTCAGCCCGCCAGCGACGGGATCGCCGACGTCACGCCCATCACGTCCCGATAGTGTCCGAGCAGTTCGTCGCACACGGCCGGCCAGGTGCGGGTACGCACCGCGTTGAGGCCCGCTCGCCCCATCTCGGCGCGCAACGCATCGTCGCGCAGCACATCGATCACCGACGGCAGCCGATCGACGAACTCGTCCGGCGGCAGCAGGTAGCCGGATCGGCAATGCGCGATGAGGTCGCGTGGGCCACCGGCGTCGGGTCCCACGACGGGCAGTCCGCTGGCCATCGCCTCCTGCACCGTCTGACAGAAGGTCTCATGCTCGCCGGCGTGCACGAAGACATCGAAACTCGCGTACGCGCGTGCGAGGTCGGCGCCCCGCAGCTCCCCGGTGAACACCGCCCGCGGCATCAACTTCGCCAGTCGCCCCCGTTCGGGCCCGTTCCCGACGATGACCACCTGCACCGACGGATCGTCGGCGACCGCGGCCAGCCGTTCGACGTGCTTCTCCGGCGCCAGCCGTCCGACGAAGCCGACCACCAGGCGGTCGCCGGCACCCCATCCGGCACGAAGCTCCGTGCAACGGTGGACCGGGTCGAACTGTTCCAGATCGACGCCCCTACCCCACCGATGCACCCGCGGGATGCCCCGTATCGCAAGTGCTTTCATCGTTTCCGACGACGGTGCGAGTGTGCGGTCACACATCTCGTGTAGCCGGCGGGTGTAGCGCCACGCCAGCTTCGACGTCATCGCCAGCCCGTAGCTCGCGGCGAACCCGGCGACGTCGGTCTGGAACACCGCCACCGACGGCACGTCGAGGCGTCGCGCGGCGACGGCACCCGCAGCACCGACGACGAACGGCGAGGCCAGGTGCACCACGTCCGGCTCGACGTCGCGCACGGTGCGGTACATCGCCGGCGTCGGCACCCCGATCGGCAACGACGTCACCTTCGGCACCATCACCGACGGCACCAGGTGCACCGGCGTGCGGCGTCCGACCAGCCGCGGCGCGGGAGCACTTCTCCGCGGGGTGTCCGGTGCGACCACGACGGCCTGGTGACCTGTTCGTTCGAGGTGGTCGACCACCCGCAGCACGGAGTTCACGACTCCATTCATCTGCGGCAGGAAACTCTCGGCGACGATCGCGACCCGCATGCCGCCAGTGTCGTCCCCCGCGCTTGACCGCAGGGGTCAGACCGGGGAAAACGCGTACGAACACCCGGTGAACACTCGCCCGCCCACCGTGCCGCGGCCGGTCAACCCCCGATCATTTTCTCCAGCACCCCGAAGCTGTCGTGCGCCTCCACTCCCGCCACGGCCCGTTCGACGCCGACTCGCGAGATCTCCTTCGGCTGCATCCGCTCCCCTGCCTCGGCGGTGCAGACGGCTGCGAGGAAGACCTCGGTGATCGCGGCCCGATACAGCGTCCACTGCTCCGCCGGATCGACGTCGATGCCCGCGAGCTGCAGCCGGTCCGCGTACCGCGCGACGAGGTCACGCTCGATGCGCCGGAGCAGTTCGGGCTCGGTGGATGCCGTGGCGAAATAGGCGACATCGCGGATGCCGACGCCCGCCGACGCGATCTGCCAGTCGAGCAGGCCCGGCCCGTCCGCCTCGAAGAACAGGTTGCCCAGGTGCGGGTCGCCGTGGATCAGTGTCCGGGGCTGCGCCGCCCAGAACGCGTCGATCTGCTTGCTGCGCTCGAAGAAGATCCGGGCGCGACGTTTCGTCTCGGCCGAGATCAGATCGGCGGCATGCCCGGTGATGTCGGCGATGAACCGGCGTCGGATGAGGTCGGCGGTGTGGGTCTCGGTCGATGTGCGGCGAGCCAGTGGAGCCAGGTCATCGTCGAACCGTTCGCTGCGCCAATAGGCCGCGTGCAGATCGGCGAAGGCGTCGACGACCGCCTCGGCCTCGGCGCCGCTCACCGAGTCCACGCAGGTCCGGAAGTCTGCGGTGTGCGAGAGATCCTCCAGCACCAGGACGCTGCGCTGGCGCCGTTGGTCAGTTTGTGCGACATAGCATTTCGGTACACGCACCGGTGGCGCATCGCCGAGTGCCCGATAGGCGAGGATCTCCCGGGTACCGAGCCGGAAGACGTTCATCAGCACCCGCTGGATGTAGTTGCGGGGCGGTAGCTTCACGAACATCGTCTCGGGCAGCTCGACATCGGATTTCACCGCGATCCGAGCCCGCGCCGCGGTCCCCGAGTCCTGGTCGAGCACGCTCACCGTCGTGATGGAGTCGGGTGACAGACCCAACGCCCCGGAGAGCCACCGTGCGTCGACAGCATCGACCCCCAACGGAATATCGGCGTGGCCGACCAGCGGATCGAGCCCGGCACGCACGGCTTCCCTGGCGATCAATCCGAGTCCGATCGCGGACGAGATCGCCTGTCTGCTCATCGAACTGTTCATCCGGGTGGCTGCCCTGTGCTCTGCGCCGCCTTCTCTCGCTCCATCCGCTCCTCGTAGTGGCGGACGAGTTCGCGGAAGCCGATGCGGTCGTATCCGGGCACCGGTTGCACTCCCCATTTGTCCTTGGCGGTCGTCTGATCGGCCGCTTCGGCGTTGTCACCGAATGGTGGCGCATCCAGTGGGTACGGCTGTTGGCACTCGAGACTGTCGTCGGAGTACCGGACCTTCATCATCTCGCTGCAGATCTGGGTCAGCGACAAGGTCGGCCACCCGTACCAGATGGCCAGCGCCGGAATGGTGAACGCACCTTCGATGACAAGTGCGAACAGGCAGACGAAGATGCCGCGCTTGAGCCAGGTGTGCATGCGCGCATAGGTGGAAGTGGTGCCGAGTGGCAGTTCCTCGGCGTCGTTGTCGGTGTCGGAGTCGGTGTTCGACGTACTCATGATGATCTCCTGAGGCTGTGCGGACCGTGACGCGGATCAGTCGGTGAAGATCTCGCGGTTGACCGTGTGCAGATATGGGATGGCCAGGAACGGTGTGATGTAGAAGATGTCGTAGAGCCACCATCCGAAGACCGGCAGGACAGTGCCGTCGAAGCGGATGTGGGCGTACATCGTCATGTTGGCGACGTAGCCCACCCAGATGACCACCCCGAACCAGCAGGTGACGGTGAGCCATTGGTGGCCCCAGCGTTTCATCTGCAGGAAGGCGATGGCGGCGGCCACCCGCATCGGGAAGACGACGAAGATCAGTGCGATCTCCCAGCCCTTCTCGCCCGGTGCTGCCGATCCGCCGATCAGCATCTCGTTGTAGTGCCAGAAGTAGCCGTTGTCGACGAAATTGCCCCACGCCGTGAAGAACACGCGGGAGATCAGCGTGTGGCTGGCCAGCATGTCGAGGACCCAGCCGATGCTGTTGAGGAAGCCGTCGAGGATCACCAGGTAGCCGATGAGGGTCACCATGATCGGCCGGACCGACAGCCCGTCCTGTTGCGCTCGTCGCTGTAGCCAGACGCCGCGAAGGAAGACCGGCAGGCCGATGAACCCGAAGATGAAGGTGCCCATCAGGGCGGTGCCCGAGGTGAGCCAATAGTCGGCGTGACGTTGCGCGGCGCGGCTGTCCTCATCGTGCTGGTCATAGCTGAGAGTTCGCTTGCCGCCGTTGTTGTTCGCGGCCGCTGCGGGGCGGCCGCGGGTGAAGGTGGGGAGATTCACGGGGTGGCCCTTTTCTAGGTGTAGATGATCGCGACCTGGATGCAGAACATGGCCAGCAGATATCCGTAGATGACGATCTGGAAGACGATCAGCGCATGCTTTCGTCTCCGGTCCTGTTCGTTCATGGGACTCCTCTCAGGGGGACTGCAACCGCGAGTCGCCCGCGGCCGACAGATGGGCGGCAGCGATCTCCCGCAGCCCTTCGCCGATCGCGCCGTCGCTGCTCAGCGGGGCGAGCACGCAGGTCTGTACCGCATCCATCTCGCTCGCGCCGACGGCGATCAGCCGAGCCGCCGCGACCAGCACCCGGGTCGACGGCGGCTCGAAATGGAAGGCGTCGTCGGCGTTCCGGATACTGTTGGCACAGTCGACAAGTCGTCGTGCGACGGCCGCTTCCACGCCGGATTCGGCGACCACGACCTCGGCTTCCCGCTCGGCCGGCAGATAGTCCATCGCAACGGTGACGAAGCGTTGCCGGAATGACGGTTTCAGATCCTTCAGCGAGCTGCGGTAGGCCGGGTTGTAGGAGCACACCAGCATGAATCCGTCTGGCGCACAAACGGTTTCCCCGGCACGATCGAGGAACAAGGTGCGACGGTGGTCGGTGAGCGAATGCAGGATGGCCAGCGAGTCGTGGCGCGCCTCGACAACCTCGTCGAGGTAGCAGATCGCGCCGGTCCGGACCGCGGTGGTGAGCGGGCCGTCGGACCACACCACGTCGCCACCGGCGACCATGAATCGGCCCACCAGATCGGAGCTCGTCAGGTCGTCGTGGCAGCTGATGGTGATCACCGGCCGGGCGAGCAGATGGCCCATGTGTTCGACGAACCGTGTCTTGCCACAGCCGGTCGGTCCGGTGAGCATCATCGGCATGCGTTGCGCGAACGCCCATTCGAACAGTTGCACCTCGGTGCCACCGGCGTAATACAGATCTGTGTTCACTGCGCTACCAACTCTCGGTGGATGTGGGCCAACACTGACGGCAGTTCTTCGACACGCCGGATGCGGCACGACCGGCGCTCACCGAAGACCTCGGGGAGCGGGTCGACGCGGGCCGGGCCGATGCCGATGTAATAGATGGACACCCCGGCGTCGTCGGCTTCGTCGAGGGCGTGCGCGACGTCGGCCCAGGCGTAGCGACCCTCGTAGCCCTCGTCGGACATCAAACCGTCGCCGATGACGATGAGCAGTCGCCGCTCCGTGCGCTGGTCGGCCAGGCGGCGGGTCAGATGCCGAAGCGGTGCGCCCAGGCGGGTGTAGCCACCTGCCGCCAGGCCCAGACTGCTCGGGTCGACGAATCGGGGGTCGTCGAAATCCTTGAGGCAGTTGACCTCCACCCGGTGCCGGGTGTTGCCGGTGAACACGAAGATGCCGTGGCGTTCGTGCGCGAGGGTCATCGCCCGCGACAGTGCGTCGGCACAAGCCAGTTCGAGCCGGAACGCACGTCCACCGTGGACGTTCAGCGACGAACTACCATCGAGCAGCAGCGCGGTGGTGACGTCCCGGGACGCCGGTAGCAGATCGCGAAAGATTCTGGGCTGTCCGGCTTCTCCGGCCACCACATCGAGGTGGTGTTGCACATAGCGGTCCACATCGACGTCCGAACCGTCCTCGAGCCCGGTCTGCATCGCGCGGTGAGTGCGCTGTTCGAACCAGCGCCGGATGTCCGGCGAGACCGCCGCCACCGGTGCGTTGCGTGTCGGGTGTGCGCGTTCGAGGACCGCGACGTGATCGACCAGGAAAGCGTTGGTCCACATGTTCCATTCGGGATAGGGCACGCCGGCGCGCTGATCGGGCCGGATCTCGATCTCCTCGGTCTCCGGTCTGCTGGGCGGCGGCAGATTCGGGTTGCGCGCACCACCGTCGCCACCGACCGGTACCGACATGATCCGTTGGGAGTCGGTGCGGGAGGACGTCCACGGCATCCGGCCGTAGGCGCGCCGCACGGCCGCGGACAGCGCCCCGCGCGCCGGCGCCGACAGCGGCAACTCCCCCAGCAGGGGGTGCCTGCGCAGCGATTTACCCGATCGCGCCAGCCCGAGTGCACGGTCCAGCATCTCCTCACCGCCCAGATCGTGATCGCTGATCTCCAGCTGTGGGACGACCCGACGCAGTTCGGGCAGCAGCCCCGGCAACCGGTCGGCCATCCAGCCGGCGGCCACCCCTGCCTCGACCAGCGAGAGGGCGCCCAGTTCCCGTGGTGCGAGCTCATGCAGCGCGTAGGCCGCGACGCGGTCCTTGGACGGTGAACACTGCAGCGCCACACCGCAGGTCAGGGTGGTGCGGGTCCAGTCGGGCGCGATCGGCGGATACGGGACATGCACCACGGTGCGCGTGCGATTCAGACCGAATCCGCGGCGCGGGCCGGTCATCAACCGCACGCCCTCGCGGCGCCGTTCGGAGAAGGCCACCGCGGTCACCGCGCAACTGCGTTCGACGGCAAGCGCATTCGAGTGTTCGCGGTCAGCCATCGCGCACCCCTGACCAGCGACCGGCCTCGCCGATCAGAAGGTGCCGATGTTGCGCATGATCCAGTACCAGAACGCGGTGACGCCGACGATCAGCCCCCAGGCGAACGCGAGTCGCAGGATGTCTTGCCACATGGTTGTCTCCGTATCTGATGGGTGTGGTCATCGGGGTTCCAGGCTGCGCAGGGTGGTGGTCAGATAGCTCTGGATCGCCTCGTCGCGCAGCGCTTGTGCGTCCACGGTCGTGGCCAGCAGGCCGTACAGACCGAGCAGGAAGAACACCGCACTGTGGTAGGGATCGACGACGATCTCGGCCTCGCCGTCGTCGCGGGCACGGTCGATCATCTGCGCGACCAACCCGATCACCGGGTGCTCCCGCCATTCGTCGCCCACCGGCCTGGTCGGTGAGAAGTGCAGCGCCAGCAGGTCCTTGAACAGGTACTTGCCGAGCCGCTGTTCCATGGCGGCGACGAGCTCGATGGTCTTCGCCAACGATGTGCGCAGGTCGTGGGGGCGCGCCAGAAAGCGGGTCAGCTCGCGCGCGATCTCGGCTTCCTCACGTTCCTCGAGGTCGAGCAGGACATGCTCTTTCGTCGGGAAGTGGAAGTAGAAGGTACCGCGCGCCACGCCCGCCTCGGTGGCGATGGCCGCGAGGTCGGCGTCGGCCATGCCCTTCTCCCGGTACTCCGCGACGGCGGCGTCGAGCACACGCTGCCGCGTCTGCAATCGCTGCGCCGCACGACCACTTGTCATCGCTCGCCCGTTCTCATCCCAGTGGCACTTCCGGTAAGGCCGACGGGACTATGCTGACAGATGTCAGTGACACTCGTCAGCGAATTGAGAAATCGACCGGCCTGGCCTCGACACCGCACGTGTCGCCACTCGACCACCGGGAAAGCTGGCACCGTGGACCCCATGGAGTTGCTCCTCGGCAGCCGTTGGCTCGGTGCGGTCCCTGACTTCCTCACCGACCGCGTCGGCGCAGACGCACGCATCGGCTTCGTGCCGACCGCATCCTCGATCTACGACGACCGCGCCTGGGTGGACCTGGACCGCACCACACTGCGCGCGCAGGGCTTCACGACCGTCGAATTGGACATCGAAGCCCTCCCGCCGACGACAGTGGCCGGCATCCTCGACGACGTCGACGCCGTGTTCGTCTCCGGCGGCAATGTCTTCCACCTGCTCGCGACGATGCGCCGCACCCGGTTTGCCGACACCGTCACCGAGCGGGTCGCAGCCGGACTCCCCTACATCGGGTTCAGCGCGGGAGCGTGCGTCGTGGGCGCCGACATCGAACCGCTCGGACTGCTCGACGACCCGACCGAAGCCGCCGACCTCGCCTCGACGGCAGGTCTCGGCTGGATCGACGAGGTCGTCGTTCCGCATGCCGACGGCATCGTGTCCGGACGTGCGGTCATCGAGGAGATCCAGACCCGCTACGGCAGCCGGTTCACGCTGCGGCTGCTCGCCGACGATCAGGCGTTGCTGGTCTCGGGTTCGGAGAGTTCGGTGGTCTCGTCCTGAGTCTCGACGGGAGGATCGCCGGCGATCTCATCGTCACCGGCCTTCGCCGCCGCCCGCTCCAGCAGCCGTCGGTTGGCCTCGGCCAGGGCCACCATCACGGCACCGACGATCGCCCATCCGACGACCATGATCGACAGCGCCGGGATGATCGCCAGGGTCCAGCTGCGCCCGGCCGGCCGCGCCAGATCCGGGTTGGTCGCGTCGTACTCGACGCTGATGCGCTGACCTTGGGTGAGTTCGGTCGGATAGAGCAGGCCGAGGCGCGGACTGTGGAACTCGCCATCGGGCGTCTGGAAGTTGACCGCGGCGTGCAGCCGGGACGCCGACACCACGTCGGCCATCACCGTCGCCTCGTTGTCGTTGATCTGCGCATCGTTGCGGTGACACCCGGCGACCAACACCAACGCCATCGTCGTGATGACCATGCCCAACAGCACCAGCACGATCTGGATGCGGCGCAGGATGGTCGGATTCATAGGGGACAGAGTACTGATCTCGGCATTGTCGGACGGAGGGCGTCGGTCCAGATCGCCGCCGATTCAGTCGGCTCGGGCCAACCGCGACTCGATCTCTGCGCGAGCGGCCGCGAGAACGCCGAGATCGTCGCGCAGCAGATACGCGATGTCGGCGCCGGTGAGCAGGGTGCTGAGCGCATAGGTGAGTTGCTGCGGGTCACGGTCACTGGACAGCTCACCGCTCTCGACGGCCCGTGCCGCATTGTCGGCCAGCAATCGGGTCCAGGCGGTGTGTTCGGCGACGACCCGGTCCCGGACGGGGCCTGGCCGTGTGCTGACTTCGGATGCGACGGACGCGAAGAAGCACCCCCCGGCGAATACTCGACGCTGGACATGGTCGAGATAGCCCATGCAGAGCGCGGCCAACCGGTCCCGCCCAGGCGGCAACTCGAGCGCGGGCAACACTACCTCGCGCACGAATACCTCTCGGGCTCGTTCGATGACGGCGAGCTGAAGCTCTTCCTTGGAGCCGAACAGGCCGAACACACCACTCTTGCTCATACCCGTGACAGTCGCCAGCCGCGCCAGCGACACGCCCTGCAGACCTTCGGTGGTGGCCAGGTCGACTGCGGCGTCGAGGATCGCATTCCGGGAGCGCTCACCGTCGGACCGCACCCTCCGGGCGCGACTGTCATCGATCGACATGTTGACACGCTAGCACGCACGGTCGTACTTTCTTAGTTAGCACGAACGATCGTGCGAACTATCGGAGGAGCACGTCATGTCGACAACCCTCAGCGCTGCGCAACGGCAGGCCCCACTGCGGCACACCTATGTCGACGATCCGACGCAGGCGATCTCGACCAAGCGCGTCGTATCGGCAGCGAGTGCGGTCACCGACAACTGGCACGGACGGATCGTCGCGCCCTGCTTTCCCACGACCGCATGGGACTACGGGATCGACAGCAAGGTCGGTGGTGACGACGACCGGCCCAACCCGGGGCACCTTCTGTGCGCGGCCCTCGCCGCATGTCTGGAGAGCACGACGCGAATCGTCGCCGACCACTTCGGGATCCGACTCGACGACGTGGCCGTTGAGGTGACCGGCGAGGTCGATGTGCGCGGCGCACTCGCTATCGACCGTGAGATCCGGCCCGGGTTCCGGCAGATCGGCGCGCAAATACGGGTACGGCCCGAACCCGGCACAGATGTACATCTGGTTCGGCAGATGCTGGCGCAGGTCGAGGCGTTGTGCATCACTCTGGACACCATCCGGCACGGTACCCAGGTCGAGGTGGCCACCGTGATCGACGCCGCCGACAGGTAGCGGCTCCGTATGCGCGAGCGTCTGAAAATTGTCCATACGCATCACCGCAGCGGGCCACCGATCGGATAATCCAGCTGAGACCGCGCTGTGGTGATCTGTGCGGACACCGAACCCGACCGGCCCGCTCAGGTCAGCCGGCGCTCCCCACCCGCTCCCCGATCGCCGCATGCACGGCCCGCAGCCGCTCCCGATCGGTGATCACCTCGATCACTTCGAGTCCGCCTTCCGGAGCCGGCTCGGCCAGCACCGCGGGCAGCTGGCCGATCGTCACCCGCCGGTGCGCCACCCCGAAACCGGCGCACATCGATGCGAGGTCGGTGCGATGCGGGGTGCCGAAGACCCGTTCGTAGGCTCCCGCATACGGTCCGCTGTTGAACCGCGGGTCGCCCTGCTCGAGCAGCCCGAAGATGCCGCCGCCGTCGTCGTTGGCGACCACGATCCGCAGCGAGGACGGGCGCGGTTCGCCCGGCCCGACCACCAGCCCGGTGGCGTCGTGGATGAAGGTGAGGTCACCCATCAGGGCGATGGTGTGCGCCCCGGGCGACGACCGGTCGAGCGCGAGCGCGGCGCCGATGGCCGTCGAGGTGGTGCCGTCGATGCCGGCCACGCCTCGGTTCGAGAGCACTCGCACGCCGTCGGTGACGCGGCCGGCGAGCGCGACGTCGCGGATCGGGTTGCTGGCGCCGACGACCAGCTGATCGCCCGGCCGCATCGCCGCGCTCACCACCCGCGCCACATGCAGGCCCGTGGTGGCGGCCGGGTCATCGAGCAGGCCGTCGAGTTCCGAATCGACCACACCGAGCACACGCTGCTGCACTTCGGCGCATTCCTTGAGCCACTCCTCGCGGGGCTCGCCGGTCGGCTCCACCCGCGTGCCGGTGGCATAGACATTGCCGGAGACGTCGGGCCAGCGCGGGCCGGTGGTCAGCGCGTAGACGCGGACATGCGGGTCGGCGAGCAGCCGCGACACCCCACGATGCAGTGTCGGGCGACCACAGATGATCGCCTGCTGCGGGCGGATCGAATTCAGTGCCAGTGGGTGCAGCGGCGTGTGCGCGTGCGGTGCGGTCGGTTCGGCGACCGTCGGGATGCCGTCGAGCGCCGGGTGCACACCCGCGCCGTGACCGGAGACGACGACCGTGTCCAGCGAGAGGTCGATCGGTAGCGGGACGTCGAGTTTGCCGACCGGGGCCTGCGTCCACGGCAGCCCGTCCGGGCGGCCCGCGAAAGTCCCGAGGTCCTCGTCGGGAGCCCCGGCGGCGTCGGGGACGAGCGGTTCGCGGAGCGGGATGTCGAACTGGACGGGCCCCGCGTTGCCGGTCCGCGCGCCCCGCGCGGCTGCCAGCACACGGCCCACGGCCGACCGCCACTGACTGTTGGTGTCGAGGTCCTGCTCGGCCAGGCCGAGGCTGATCGCGGCCCGCACCTGGGTCCCGAAGATCCCGAACTGTTCAACGGTCTGGTTGGCTCCCGACCCGAGCAGCTCATACGGCCGATTGGCACTGACCACCACCAGCGGCACCCGCGCATAGTTGGCCTCGAACACCGCCGGTCCCATGTTCGCGACCGCGGTGCCGCTGGTCATCACGATCGGCACCGGCTGCTTCGACGACACCGCGAGCCCGAGCGCCAGGAACCCGGCCGATCGTTCGTCGATCCGCACATGCAGGCGCAACCTGCCTTCGACGTCTGCGGCATGCAGCGCGAACGCCAGCGGCGCATTGCGCGACCCCGGGCACAACACGGCCTCGGTCACGCCGCACCGGATCATCTCGTCGACGATGACCCGGGCCTGCAGTGTCGAGGGATTCATCCCTCCAATGTAGGACGACGTCAAATGTCCTATGCATGGCGTAAGGACATGGTGCTCGTCACACCGATACCGCAAAATGGACACATGGGGTTCTACGACGACCGAATCCTCCCGCACGTGATGAACTTCATGTGCGGCATGAAGGCGGACTTTCCCTATCGACGACGAGCGTGTGACGGCTTGACGGGCGAGATCGTCGAACTGGGATTCGGCTCGGGCCACAACGTCCCCTTCTACCCCGACACGGTGACACGCGTGACCGCCGTCGAACCATCGGACGGCATGTGGAAACTCGCCTCCGACCGCGTGGCCGAATCGACAGTGACGATTGACCGGGGCGGACTCGACGGCCAGCGCCTGCCCTTCGAGGACAACACCTTCGACGCCGCGCTGTCGACGTACACCATGTGCACCATCCCCGACCTGCCCGCTGCCGTCGCCGAGATCAAACGGGTCGTCAAAGATGGCGGCACCCTGCACTTCCTCGAGCACGGCATCGCCCCCGACGAGAAGGTGCGCAAATGGCAGTACCGCCTCGATCCCCTCGAGGTGCGTATGGCCGGCGGCTGCCACTTCACCCGTGACATCAAGGCCGCGATCACCGACGCCGGGCTGACGATCACCGACATCGACCAGTTCTACGAGCCCAAGGCCCCCAAGTTCGTGGCTGCGCTCTCCCTCGGCGTCGCCCGGGTGGGTTAGCTCAGCCGGTCTCGATACCCCCCTTCGCTGGTCGAGCACCCTCTCCGCTGGTCGAGTAGCCACCGAGGCGCCCCCCTCGCTGGTCGAGTAGCCACCGAGGCGCTAGCCGAGGCGGCGTATCGAGACCACCCCCTCCGCTGGTCGAGCAGCCACCGAGACACCCCCCTCCGCTGGTCGAGTAGCCACCGAGGCGCTAGCCGAGGCGGCGTATCGAGACCACCGCCAACCAACCACCACCTGACCGCCTCCGCAAGACACCACCCACCAACCCGCCCCAGCACCACCGCCCGCCGCAACTTAGGGTGGACCGAGTGCGTCGTTGGGTACTGCTGGCCGTCCTCACCGCGGCCGCGACCTATCTCCTCGAACTTCTTGATGTGGACGCCGCCGCGCTGTTCGCGGGCCTCGTCGTGGCCGGTGCACTGGCCATCGCCGGATTCGCCCCGCGCCCTCACGGATCGCATGAGCGCGCCGACGACCCCACCGACGAACCGGCACCACCGCCGATCCCCCGTCCCGCGATGCACGCCGCGCAAGGCGTACTCGGGGTGTTCATCGGCACGATGGCCGACCCGGAGACGCTGTCCGGACTGGGGTCGTCGTGGTTCCCGGTTCTGGTGATCGGCCTCGGCACCCTGGCGATGTCGGTGCTCGGCGGCCTGCTGCTGGGCCTGCATCGACTGGTCGATCCGCTCACCGGCTCGCTGGCCCTGGTCGCCGGCGGCGCGTCGGGACTCGTGGCCCTCACCCGCGAACTCGGCGGCGACGAACGGATGGTCGCGGTCATCCAGTACCTGCGGGTCGCACTCGTCACCATCACCATCCCGCTGGTGGCGTCGGTGGTGTTCGATGCGACGTCGACATCGGTGGAGACCACCCCGCCCAGCGTCACCGACCAGCTCTGGGGCCTGCTGCTACTGGCGGTCTGCCTCGGCATCGGCATACCTCTCGGACGACGCCTGCATCTGCCCGCGGCCGGTCTGCTCGGTCCGATGGCGGTCTCGACGATCGCCGAACTCACCGGTCTCGCCGGCGACGCCGCCGTCTCGACGATCCTGCTGACCATCGCCTACGCGATCATCGGCTGGCAGGCCGGACTCGGGTTCACGATGGAACGTCTGCGGGCCATCGGCCGCGTGTTGCCCGCCGCACTCGTGCTGATCCTCGCCATCGGGGTCGGCTGCGCGTTGTTGGGTGTGGCGCTCTCGGCGTGGACCGGCGAGTCGATGTTCGACTGCTACCTGGCCACCACACCCGGAGGTATCTACGCGGTCCTCGCCGCGGCCACGGCCGCCGGCGGGAACGTTGCGTTCGTGGTCGCGGCCCAGATCCTGCGTGTGCTGCTGATGTTGTTCGTCGCGCCGTTCGCGGCCCGTGCCGCCGCCCGCCGTCTCGCCCGCTGACCGCGCCTCTCGACCCGCCGACGCCACCTGTCTAGGGTTGAGGTCATGAACGGGGAGGCAACACCATCGAGCAGCCGCGAGTTCGACGTCGTCGTTTTCGGCGTCACCGGATTCGTCGGCGAGCTGACCGCGAAGTATCTCGCCGAGCACGCGCCGCGCGGCACCAAGGTCGCGCTGGCCGGGCGGTCGGAGACCAAGCTGGCCGCCACCCGCAAACGGCTCCCGGCTCGGGCGCATGACTGGCCACTGATCGTCGCGGACTCCTCGTCACCGGCGTCGCTAGACGCCATGTGCGCGCGGACCCGGGTCGTGTGCACCACCGTCGGCCCGTACCTGCGCTATGGGGAGGCGCTGGTGGTCGCGGCGGCAAGCGCCGGCACCGACTACGTGGACCTCACCGGTGAGGCACCATTCGTGCACTTCTCCATCAACAAGGCGCACGAGACCGCCGTCGCCACCGGCGCCCGCATCGTCCATTCGTGCGGATTCGATTCGGTACCTTCCGATCTCGGCGTCTACGTGCTGTACAAGAAGATCTCGGACGACGGCGCCGGCGAACTCACCGACACCATGTTCATCGTCAAGAAGTTCAAGGGCGGCATCTCCGGCGGCACCTTCGACTCCGTTCGGGTCATCGCCGAACAGTCCCGTGACGCGGAGACCAGGCGGTTGTTGCTCAACCCGCACTCACTGTCCGGGGAACCCGGCAAGACGCCACGGCCGTCCATCTCGTCGGAACCCAGCGACATGTCGATGGTCAGTGCCAAGAAGGTCGATCCGTCGTTGCGCGGCACGCTGGCGCCGTTCTTCATGGCATCGGCCAACACCCGGATCGTGCGGCGCAGCAACGTGCTGCTCGACAACGCTTACGGCACCGACTTCAAATACGCCGAAACGATGTCGGTGGGGCAAATCCCGGGCCTGTCCACGGTGATTGCCGGTGCGGTCGCGGTCGGCACCGGAGTGTTCCTGGGCGCCATGAGCTTTGGGCCGACCCGCAAAGTGCTCGACAAGATGCTGCCGAAGCCCGGCGAGGGCCCGAGTGAAAAGGTCCGGGAGAAGGGCTCTTTCGTGACCGAGACCTACACCACCACGACCACCGGCCGCCGCTACCGCTCGCAGATGCGCATGCAGGGCGATCCCGGATACAAGGCCACCGCGGTGATGCTCGCCGAGTCCGCGCTGTCGCTGGCACTCGAGCGCGACCGCCTGCCGAAGCTGACCGGCGTACTCACCCCCGCCGCCGCGATGGGCGATGTTCTCGCCGAACGGCTCCGCGACGCGGGGGCCACGCTGGAAGCGGTCGAGCTCACGTAGGTCAGCTTCACTCGCCCTGAGGCGCCGCCCTGAGGATGCGTCCTGAGGAGCGAGCTTGCGAGCGTCACCACCGCCCCCTGAGGAGCGAGCTCCTCAGGGACCGGTGTGGTGGCTCCCTGAGGAAGCCCGGAGCGCCAGCGAAGGGCTGTCAACCCGATCCCTGAGGAAGCCCGGAGCGCTAGCGAAGGGCTGTCACGAAGGGTCGCCCCCACCTCACACCACAATCGCACTCGCCGCGCCGATCGGCGGAATCCCGTCCTGCGGAATGTTGTCGATCGGGGTCACCGACGTCCCGTCGGGACCGCCCTGCGCCACGAACGAACCGTACAGCCGCGGCTTCCCGGCGTTCGGGCCGTCGACGACCCTCTCCCCCTGCACAGATGTCAGCGCATACGATCCCTCGGTGAGCTCGATGGTGTGCGCCTCACCGGCCTTGACGACGTAGAAGTCGGTCTGCGGGATCAGGTTCCGATCGGCGGTGCCGCTGAAGACGATGATCGCGATGTCGGCGTCGCTGTCGTTGTGGATCGTCACGCCGTCGGCGTCGGTCGAATAGTAGACACCATCGTCGGCGCTGCTCGCGCCCACTGCGTCGAGCGGCCACAGTATGCCGGTGGCAAGCCCTTCCGCGGGGTCCCAGAACTTGTTGTCGGGGTCCACGATCGGGACGTCGGCGTTGCGGATCGGCCCGCCGGTCGGGTTGAAGTTGTAGCTCAGGGTCGAATCGTCTTGGACCACAACCATTCCGTAGAAGATCGCACGCTCGGCCGAATCCCGTTCGCCCTGAACGACATACCCGGAGATGTCGCCACTGGTGTCGATTGTGGTCGACTCGCCCGCCGGCACCACATAGATGCCGTCACCGTGGGGCACGTTGTACTGATCCACCGCGATGACCGCCACATCGTGGTCGGTGGTGTTGGTGAACGTGATGGTGTCGGCATCCTTGTCGTAGGTGTAGGTGATGCCGTCGGCGTCCATGATGCGGTAGTTGTCGCCGATCAGGACCTGGAAGTCGGAAGGATCGTAGTAGCGGTTGTCGGGGTCGATGGTCCACCACACGAGTCGGGCGGTGAGCACCTTGACCGCCTGTGTGATCAGCGACTGGTCACTGTCGTCGACGGCGGGCTGATCACCCAACGACAACGCGGCGACTGCCTGCGCCGGCATCGACAGTCGCTCGCCGGGGCTCAGCAGACCGAAGTAGTCGGTCCCGTCGTCGCGGCTGCGGCGGTTGAGCACCCCGGCCACCACCGCGCTCTGATTCAGGAAGACCAATCCGGCGCCACCGGAGTTGTGGGTCAGGCGGTAGAACACGCTGTCGCGATCGACCTCGTCGTCCGCGGTCGCGGGCGCCGCCACACCACGGGTGCCCGGTTCGCCGACGAACTCGTCGACCGTCGGCGCCTCGTCGATGACTGCCGAGGACGCCGTCGGCGATGCCCCACCCGACGTTGCCGTCCTGCTGACACCGTCCGGCGAATCCGCTGAATGCCGGCCGGAGGAGTCAGCGGCTCGGTGCCGGCCGGTCGGTGTCTCATCGGCGCGGTGTCGGCCGGGCGGCGGAAGATTTCCGAAGCGGGGTGTGGCGCTGGAGGTGGGCGCGGCTTCCTCGACGGTGGGCGCGCCTTCCGACCCACCCGGAGCCCGTGTCGATTCTTCGGGCGTGGCGTCCGACGATCCGGCCCCGCCCGTCCCCTCATCATCCGCCGACGACCCGTCCGCCGGCGGTACGCCCGTACCATCCGACTCTGGTTCGCTCGTACCAGGTGTTTCGGCAGGTAGCTCGGTATTTTCGGTCGCGTCGTCGGCAGGTGGCGTCGTGGGCTCTAAATCCGACGAATCGGCTTGCGCCGAGCCTGTGTTCACCTCGCCCGCCGTCGGGTCGGTGGGGATCGTCTTGCCTGTACCAGAGCCGATGGCGTCATCCGCCGCTGCGATGGCAGCGGGCGACACGATCATCAGCGCGGCGGCGATCCCGGACGACGCGACAATCCGTCGCGTCACACCCAACCTCTTCACGGACATACTTCACGATCGGGGCGGGCCGCCGAAACGTTACGAAAACTGCTACGGCTGGCCGGGATTCAGCTTGATGAACAGCGCATCCATTTCGGCACACAGTCGGTCACCGTCGTGCAGCGTGCCCTTGATGGACACCTTGCGCCCGTCGACCTTCTCGGCCCAGGTACGGCACTGCAACCCCTTGTTCAAGGGCGTGATGGATCGGTATTGCACCGTGAGATAGGCGGTGCGGCTGACACCCTGGATCGCCACCGCCGACGCGAAACCACCCAGATCGTCGAAGGCCACGGCGATCTGACCACCGTGGGCAGCGTTGTTGCCGCCCAGGTGGAAGTCGCGGAACGTGACGGTCGCGAACACCCCGTCGTCGTTGACCTGGGTGACCTCATAGGGCGGCAGGGTGATGTTGCCGCGAGCGGGCAGGTCGATGCGGGTGCCCGCCGGCGAATGCCATTCGTCGATCCGGACGGCGGCGAGCTTCTCGTTGATACGCTCGAGGTCACCGATCAGTTCGTCGGTCAGCTCGGGGGTCGGGCACGCGTAGCGGGCGCGGTCCATGAGGGTGCGGACCTGTTCGCTGAACTCGCCGTATCGGGGGCCGCCGCGCTCGGTCGTGATGGCCGTGTGTGCGCGGAAACCACCCTCATGGGGATCTTCGACCTCGGTGGTTGTATCCGGACTGACGCCATCACTCATGCGTCAACCGTATAGAACGGACGATCAGCCCTCGCGGCCCGGCCCGGGCGGATCACCGGGGATGTTGTCCTGCAGGGGACGTGGCTGCTCGCGCTGGTCACGCAGACGCACTGTGCGAGCGATCACCAAGGCGAGCACCACCGCCACCGTGACCCACACGGTGAGGATGATCGCGGCGATGATCCAGCCCACGGCTCAAGCATGCCACCATCTGCGGGGTTTCGGTCAAAGGTCGAGGTCAAAGGTAACGCCGAGTTTTCGAACTGCCGCCGCCGATGGCCGCGAATCGGGTGCGCTCAGCTGCGCACTAGGCTCATTTCCATGACTGCATCCGGCGACTCCGCGGCTCGTGGCACCGACAATCCGTTCGACGCGTCCCAGTGGGCGGCGGTCCCTGGATTCGACGACCTCACCGACATCACCTATCACCGTCATGTCGGCGAAGGCCGGGCCAATGGGATCGTCCGGATCGCCTTCGACCGCCCGGAGGTGCGCAATGCGTTCCGGCCCCACAGCGTGGACGAGCTCTACCGCACCCTCGACCACGCCCGCCGTTCCCCCGACATCGGCACCGTCTTGCTCACCGGCAACGGTCCGAGCCCCAAGGACGGTGGATGGGCGTTCTGCAGCGGTGGCGATCAGCGCATCCGCGGACGGTCGGGCTACCAGTACGCGACCAGCCATGATTCCGATGTCGCTGCGGCGGGTGTGGAGACGGTGGACGAAGCCCGGGTCAAGGCCGAGGGCGGACGACTCCACATCTTGGAGGTGCAGCGACTCATCCGGACCATGCCCAAGGTCGTCATCGCGGTGGTCAACGGTTGGGCGGCCGGGGGCGGACACTCGCTTCACTCGGTCTGCGACCTCACACTGGCCTCGCGCGAACATGCCAGGTTCAAGCAGACCGACGCCGACGTTGGGTCGTTCGATGCCGGCTACGGCAGCGCTTATTTGGCCAAGCAGGTCGGCCAGAAGTTCGCCCGCGAGATCTTCTTCCTCGGCGAAGCCTACGACGCCGACACCATGCATCAGATGGGGGCGGTCAATCGAGTTGTCGCACATGCGGATCTGGAGAACACCGCCATCGAGTGGGGCCGCAAGATCAACGGGAAGTCGCCGACCGCGCAACGCATGCTGAAGTTCGCGTTCAACCTCACCGACGACGGTCTGATGGGCCAGCAGGTTTTCGCCGGCGAGGCCACACGCCTGGCCTACATGACCGACGAAGCCGTCGAAGGCCGGGATGCCTTCCTGGAGAAGCGGTCCCCGGATTGGGAGTCATTCCCGTACTACTACTGAGCCGGCGGGCGCACGTCACCAACCTCCGGCCTGAGGATGCGTCACCACCCGCACCCTGAGGAGCCTCCGAACCTGCGAGGTGCGTCACCACCCGCACCCTGAGGAGCCTCCGAGCTTGCGAGGATGCGTCACCACACGCTCCCTGAGGAGCCTCCGAGCTTGCGAGGATGCGTCACGAAGGGCCCGCCCTTCGTGACGCTCGGCTGGCGCCTCGCTCCTCAGGGACCGGGGTGGGGCTGGCGCCTCGCTCCTCAGGGACCGGGGTGGGGCTGGCGCCTCGCTCCTCAGGGACCGGGGTGGGGCTTCGCTCGCTCCTCAGAGACCGAGGCACACGACTTGATCTACCGGGCGAACGCACGCGCGGGCGCTTCGGGCCGCCCGAACAGGTACCCCTGCGCGAGGTTGAACCCGAGCTCCTCGAGCGCGGGGATCAACTCCTCGTCCTCGACGCCCTCTGCGACGATGGTGATGCCAGTCGCCCGCGCCATGTCGCAGATCGCGCGCACCACAGCCCGATTGGATGGGTCCTCCAGAAGGTGGACGATCAGTGTCTTGTCGACCTTGAGCACGTCGATCGGCAGATCCCGGACGTAGCGCAGGGCGGAGAAGCCGGACCCGAGGTCGTCCACACAGATCGTGCAACCGATCTCGTGCAGCTGCCGCACGGCGAGGGCCGCCGACGTCCCGAGCCGGACGGCCTCGTTCTCTCGCACCTCGATCCAGACCCGGTCCGGACGAACGGCGTACGTCCTGATCAATCCGTCGACGTGATCGGCGATTCGCCCGTCCCATAATTGCTGGGACGACAGGTTGATCGTCAGAAACGCCTCGTCACCCAATGCGGGGGTGATGTCAGTGGACAGGGTGCGGATCGCGTCACCGATGGCATGACGTCCGATCGGCACGATCAACGACGTGTCCTCCGCCACGGCAAGAAAGACGTCCGGGGTCAGCAGTCCGGATTCGGTGTGCCACCGGAGGAGTGACTCGTAGCCGACGACCCGACGACTGGGCAGCTCGACGATAGGTTGGTAGTGGAGTACGAAATCGTCCTCTACCGATTGGGTCAGTCGCCGCGCGACCTCGATCTCGTCGCGGACAAGCGTAAGTGTGGTCGGATCCGCGAACACCACGTTGTGATGTTTGGTCAGCGCGGTCGACAACGCGGCATCGGCGCAGTGCATGAGGTCGGCGGAAGTGATCGCCTCCGGCAGGTCGGCGCCCACCGCCACACCCATGCATATGTCGAGGAAGCACGCGGCACCGTCGATCTGCACCTGCTGGGCACCGAGCTTGCCCCGTACCGCCTCGATGAGACCGTCGAGGCCGTCGTAGCCCGTCGACAACCAGATCAGCCATTCGAGGTCCGCGCGCCGCTGAAACGACGCGGCGGGAATCAACGGGCGCAGCACCTGTTCGACGAATCGATCAGCGATGAGCGCCGATTCTGCACGTCCATAGGCCACCGCAGCCCGATGGTAGGGGTCTGCCGCGACCGCGATCACGGTCTCTCCGGATAGTCCGCGATTCATCACCGACGTCCCCGTTCCCGTTCTCTAACGACTCCAGTAAACGCCAGCGTCTCTGCCACATAGTGTAAGCGCAAATGCCGCGTTTCCGGCGGACCGATATGCTGGTCAGCCTCCGGTGCCGCGAAGCACGGCGCCGAGCGTTCGCACGATGATCTTGATGTCGAGCCACACGCTCCAGTTCTCGATGTAGAAATTGTCGTAGAGCGCCCGGTCGGCGATGCTCGTATCCCCACGGAGCCCGTGGATCGCGGCCCATCCGGTCAAGCCGACCTCGACGCGATGTCGATCCCGGTAGCTGGGTATCGAGGTCTCGAACTGCTCGACGAAGTGGGGCCTTTCCGGCCGGGGGCCGACGATCGACATGTCGCCGCGCAGCACGTTCCACAGCTGCGGCAGCTCATCCAGCGATGTCTTACGGATGAACCGCCCTACCCTGCCGATCCGGTCCTCCTCGGAGGGCTGCCATTCGGAGTCCGACGACGACTCGGGCACCGGACGCATGGAGCGGAACTTCAGGAGGTCGAACAATCGGCCGCCCCGTCCGATCCTTCTCTGCCGAAAGATGGTCGGCGCCGAAGGATCTGACGCATACACCGCGAGGGCGACCGCAGCCATGACCGGACTCAACAATACGAGGGCGACACAGACGACGCTGACGTCGAAGACGCGCTTGAGTTTCCAATACCAGGTGCGCAGCGCGTCCCGGCGCATCCGCACCAGGGGGATCGTGTGGATGCGGTCCATGTCCTGGTTGAGGGAGACGAACTCGAACAGCCGCGGGACGATGTAGATCTCGCAATCGAGTTCGTCGCACTCGCGTAGCGGGGTGACCAGCCGCGAGTCCGGCGCCGAGCTGAACGCCACCAGCAGTGTATTGATGCCGTGCGCTTTGACCTTGCTGCGGATGTCGACGATTCCGCCTTCGATGGGCACTCCGGCCGACGCGAGTTCTGGCAGCGGGTCATCGCTCACTGCCAGTACCACGTCGAGTCCCAGTTCGGGGTGGGACCGCGTACTGGAAATCAACTCAGCCGCCACTACGCCGCCACCGATCACCGCCGCACGCATCCGTTGCTTCGCCGAGGACCGACGCCGATGGCGCGTGATCGCGAAATAGATGACGCGCACCGCGAATAGGGCCGCGAAGACGAGGACCGCGTAATACGCGGCGCGCATCATCGTCACACCCGGGCGCGCAATCGTGAACAACACTGCCGACGTGATCACCGACCACGCGGCGAGCCGCGGGAGGTCGTCGAGCGCCGACAATGTCAACCGCGCCCGATACAAGCCGACAATGTCCAGAACCACGAGCGTCACCACGACCCCGACAACGCCGACCACCCTGCCGAGAGTGCCCTCATCGCCGTTGGCGACGATGGCGACGATGGCGACGAGTATCAGCAGGATGCCGTCCAGACCGAGCAGCACGGGGTCGGTGCGATTGCGGGCAATGGCCCAGCGACGACCACCTCGCTTGACTGGAGTTGAGACCATCGGGTAGCTCGTTCTCGGATTCAGGGTGCGCACGACCAGAGGGGCAGGACTGCCTGCAACAAATTAGCAGAACACACCGATAAGTGATGAGTTTCCGACTGAGGGATTCGCTCGCCGCGGCCGGGATGTTGCGTTAGTGTTATTGCCCAGATAGCGAATTTCCTCAGCACTGATAGATCGGTTGCGATCGAGATTTCGTTTCTGGCACTAAACAATTGGAACGGCTCGGGGAGGACGTCGGCTTCGCCGACGGAAAGTGGTCGATACATGACCGTGATGAAGGCGGTGCTCGGGCGCTATGACGCCCGGTCAGCGGCGACGCTGATCAGCACCGGCGGTGTGCTGCCCCTGCCCGTGATCGCCGTGCTGGCGCCGGAGACCCTCAAGCCCGGTGCCCTGCTACCGCTGCTCGGTATCTGGATGTTCATTGCCGCGGCATTCACCGTCACCGCGATCAAGCACCGCCTCACCGACCTCCAATTCGCGGTCCTCGGCGGCTTCGGAATTATCGGCATCTGCGGCACGTCGATGATCCTGGCCGCGCCCAAGGCCTCGCAGGCCGTACTCGCGCTGGTGGCCGTCATACCCACCATCGCCGCGATCTCCCCTTCCATATCTCTGACCCTGTCGCTCTTGGCTCTCGCCGTGGCCGGGTCTTCGACGGTAATGGCCATGACGGCGACGTCGTTCGCCGCGACGCTGATCAGCGTGGGCGCGATGATGGGCACGATCACGGTGCCGGTCTTCCTGGTGGTCGCGCTGCGCCGGTCCCTGGAGGCAACTCTGGATCGGCAGACCCGCCTGAGCGGGATCGACCCGCTGACCGGACTGTTGAACCGCCGTGGATTCCTGGCCCGGGTTGCGCAACTCCTCGCCGCGGCGCGGGTCTCGCAGGGCTGGATCGGCATCCTTCTCATGGACATCGACCACTTCAAGAAGATCAACGACCGACACGGTCACCTGGCCGGCGACGGCGTCCTGTTGTCGGTGGCCGCCACGATCCGGGAGGTGGCACCGACGGGATCGGTCGTCTGCCGGTTCGGCGGGGAAGAGTTCCTGGTCTTCTGCGTCGCGCGTGACGAGACCGAACTCCTGGCGTCGGCCGAACATTTCCGGACGGCGGTGTCCGACGCGGCTCCCGTGACATTGAGTGTCGGTGGTGTGTGCGCGCCCCTCGTCACCTCTACCCGCAAGACCGCAGCGTCCACGGACGACGTGGTCGCCGAGCTCCTCAGTCGGGCCGACGACTGTGTCTACGCGGCCAAGGAACAGGGCCGCGACGTCTCGGTGATCGAGTCGATGGATCCGATCGTCTGGCACAAGCCGGCACTTCGTCCAGTGGCGGTCGATGTCGGAACACCCCCACCCACCGACAGCCTGTTCACGCTCTTCTCCCGTCGAGCGCGCGAGGATGCCGACGTCGAGGTCTGACGTACGCGGTGCTTACCTCTGTCAGGCGCCGAGTACGAGACGAGCGTCGGTCGCCGTCTGCAGCGCATCTGCCTCGTCGCGCATACGACGCCAGATCTTCGACGATGTCCGCTCCGGCAGAGCGGCACGATCCCACCACATCAGCCGCGTGCTGTACCGGTCATCGGGGAACGGCGTCGGCGAAACGCTCGTGTCGACTCGCCCACCACCCGATTCCCAACGTCGCAGCACATGCTCGGCCGCTGTCGCCATCATGTGCTGCACTCCGGACATCTCCATGATCACGAGGCCGAGCCGCGAGAGCTGGCCTGCGACATCCGCCGCGGTGGGTGACCGTTCGTCCACCCACGCGGTCTTCACCTCCACGACCCCACCGGCGAGTCGTCCTTCGATGGAGTTGACCAGCTGCACCTGGCCCGGCTGACCTGCCCATTCCTCCAGCGCATGCGACTGCGCCGCGGCAACGAACCGAGGCTGCACACGTAGGCCACCACACACCGTGCCGGAAACGTCGAGAACGGTGAAGAAGAATGCCGTCCCCTCGCCGGAAATGACAGCATCGAGATCGAGGGCAGCCGCACATCCGTGACGGGTGTAGGCGGCATCCGCGCCGTTCAGGTACTCATGCCAGAGTCCGGCCTGTTGACGCGGATCGGCCGCGATCACCGTGTAGCCTTGCTCACAATCGGGCCGTGGGACCCGTAGAATGCCGACGGTATTCACGCTTCGGGTCCGTATCATCGCGGTATTCAGCCTTTCAACAGCATGCCAATGACACAAAAATTCACTGGCCTCATGCGCAATGTTGCCATAGTGCACGTCTTCGTGGGTTGGCTACTTCATAAGCTACCCCACCACCGCTGTGGCGCGGCTTCTTCGAGTGCGCGACTATATGCTGATGCGCTCGCCCACCGAAGCCTCGCCGACGCTCTATTCCGAGACCTCCCTGCCGCCCGAACTGTCCGAGGGTTCCGACTCCCTCTTCCTCGACATCACCGCCGATTCGGCAGAGGCCCTGCGAGGCCTGCTTCCGCCCTATGAAGCGGAGGCCGAGGAGGCCCGGTTCGCCTACTACCCGTGGCGCCGCACAGTGGTCAAGATCCCTGGTCCGCGTACGTATCGGCGCCTCCGCCTCGACCGCAACAGGCACAAACTCACCACAATGGACCAGGAGCGGGGCCGGCAACTGAAGGTCGGCATCGTCGGCCTGAGCGTCGGACACGCCATTGCCCTCGCCCTTGCCCTGGAGGGCCTCGCCGGCGAATTACGTCTCGCGGATTTCGATTCACTCGAGCTGACAAATATGAATCGTATTCCTGCATCATTGATGGATATCGGAGTCAACAAAGCGGTCGTGGCGTCGCGAAGAATTGCGGAAATCGATCCGTATATCTCAACAACGATATTCGACGAAGGAATCACCACGGAGAATGTCGATTCATTTCTGGATGGTCTCGATATCGTCATCGAAGAATGCGATTCCTTCGACGCGAAAGTATTGATCCGAGAGCGCAGCCGGACACTCGGCATCCCCGTTCTCATGGAGACCAGCGACGGCGGGACACTCGACGTCGAACGGTTCGACCTCGACCGCGATCGACCACTCTTTCATGGCCTGGCCGGCGACCTGCGCGCCGACGATCTCGTGGGCCTCGACCGCGGCGCCGTCACCGCGCTTGCGGTTCGGGTGCTGGAGCCGGCCAAGGTGACCGCATCGATGGCCGCATCCGCCCTGGAGCTCGGGTACACGGTGACGGCCTGGCCTCAACTCGGTGGCGACGTTCTGCTGGGCGGAGCCTCGGTGGCGGCGGCGGTCCGACGTCTGGTGCAAGACAGGCCGCTGCCGTCGGGACGGGTCCGGTTCGACCGGGACACGTGGCTCGGCGACATCGTCGACCCTCTGACCGACCCATTAGTCATGCAAACGAAAAAGGTTCTCCCTGAACAGAATCTGACACAAGAGACGCGCCCCGAGGACTTGTCGGATTCGGCGCTGGTCGTGGACGCCGCGAACCGTGCGCCGTCGGCCGGAAATCAACAACCGTGGCGCGTCACTGCCGATGCCGACGGCGTGACGATCGCGCTCGACCCCGATCGGACCTCGACACTCGACCTAGGGCACCGCGCCTCGGCCGTGGCGGTCGGGGCCGCAGCAGCCAACGCGCAGATCGCCGCGGCGAGCCGAGGGATTCTGGGTGCGACCAAGCTCGTCGACGAACCCGATCAGATCGCCATACGCATCAGCCTCGGGCCCGCTGGAGCGTCTTCCGACCCCGACCACCGCGACACCGATATGCAATCCCTGCGCAGTCGGTCGACCCGACGCGGACTCGGCGACCGCTCCCCCGTTTCACCTGGCGATGTAAACCAGTTGGTCGACGTCGCGACAACCGAACAAACCCGGCTGAATGTTTTGACTGATCGGACGGATATCAGCCGGTCCGCAGCGATTCTCGCCTCCTCCGACCGAATTCGATTCCTCACCCCCGAACTACACCGGGAAATGTTCGCGGAACTGACCGACGATCCGGCCAACCCGATCGGCATACAGATCAACTCCCTCGGCTTTCCGCCCGCGATGATGGAGATGATGGGCCTACTCCGCCGTTCCGATGTGATGGCGTTGCTCGACGAGTGGGGTGGCGGCAACGCGCTCGGCGCCGACGCGGCCGGGCGGGTCGAGTCCGCATCGGCGATGGTCACCCTGATCCAGACCGGCACCGACACTGCCTCGTTCCTCCGCGCCGGCCTGGTGATGCAGCGACTGTGGCTTGCCGCCGAGCGACTCGGGTTCGCAGTGCACCCGATGACACCCTGCTTCCTCTACGCCCAGAACGACGAGGAGGCACGGAGCCTGTCGCCCGCGCACGGCGACGAACTGGCCACGCTGCGCCGCGAGATGCTCACGCTGTGCCCGGTCGGTCCGGGCGAGACACCGACGGTGGTGTTGCGGTTGTCGCGGACGGGTGGGATGGCTGGGTAACCTCACAGGGTCCGCAAAGAAGGCAAGGCGACCACGAATCGCGCGCCCCACTCATCGGTGTGGGCGAGTTGCCTTTTGATCTCCTGCGCCGACGGCCACGGAAGCACCAGTATTTCCGATGGTCGTATGCCGTCGATCTCCGCGGGCGCACCGACGGGGATCCTCGATAATGGCAGGAATTTGCCTTGTTTGGCAGGATCACGATCGACGATGAGCGGAAGACGATCCGACCCGACACTCGCCATGTTCAGGAAGGTCGTCCCACGAGACGCCGCACCGTAGCCGACAACCCTGCGCCCGGCAGTCGCCGCGCCGTCCAGAAACTGATTCAGCCGATCGGAGGCCTCGCGAATCTCGCGCTTTACGTTTTGAAAGCCCTCGGCGTGAGCGAGGTCCGCCGCGCGTTCGACCGCTCGCACTTCTTCGAGGTCGCCACCCGGTTGGTCATAGCTCCTCGAGTTGGTACACCGGGTTGCTAAAACCCGAACGGTCCCACCGTATTCGGCGATCCGCCGCACTGCCAGGATCTCGAAACCGTGACGAGCAAGGGCAGCATCCAAGCTGAAAAGCGATAAGTAACAACGGTGAGTGTGTGAAATTACGTCTATCTGACCCCGCACCAGGCCCAACACGTGATGGAAGTCGATCGCGATCGAACCCGATGGCGCGAGCAACTTTTCAAGGTCACCAAGTATCTGATCCGGATCATCGACGTGGTTCAGGGCGTGACCGAGGAGGACGACGTCGACCTCATCGACGGGGAGACCTCGATAGACCGGCCCACCGGAGCTGAGCTGCAACGCCGGCAGACCGCTCGAGCCGTCGAAATCACACACAGACTTCGGACCCGCCCCAAGCGCGCGGCCGAACAACTCGAGCCATGGATCACCAGCGGCGAGAGGCATCGCGTGCCCATGCGGCGGGCGTGGGCCATCTGGGCGAGGGCCAGCGAGCTGGACGAGGCCACACCCAGAGCAGATGACGAGGCATACATCCTCCAGTGGGGCCGGCGGCGAGTCGTCGCGATCGAGCAGCCAATCAGGATCTGGTTGCTTACCGAGATCGACGATGGTCTCGAGGCCAATCGCCTGACAGGATCGGCATGACCTGGTGGACAATGACGCAGTCATCGGATGACCTCCTCGTTTAGACTGGTTCGGTGAATGAGCCCGAGCGACCGATCACTGAACTCCATCAGATGTTCTCCGGCCGCTCCGTACTCCTGACCGGACACACCGGCTTCAAAGGATCATGGCTTGCCATCTGGCTGAATTTACTTGGCGCGCGCGTCACCGGGTACGCGCTGGCGCCCCCGACCGAGCCCAACAACTTCGAGCTCTCCTCCGTGCGCGAGGTACTCGTCGCCGACGTCCGGGGTGACATCCGAGACCGCAAAAGAATCTCCACCATTGTCCGCGAGAGCCAGCCCGACATCATCTTGCATTTGGCAGCGCAGACCGTAGTGCTCGATAGTTATCGAGAGCCCATCGAATCGTTTGACATCAATGTGGTCGGCACCGCGGCTCTCCTCGATGCAGTGCGCGAACTCGACAAGCGATGTGCAGTCGTTGTTGTCACCAGCGACAAGTGCTATGCCAACGACGAGAAAGGTCGCCGGTTCGCCGAAGGTGATGCGCTCGGGGGTCATGACCCCTACAGTGCCAGCAAGGCTGGACAGGAGCTTGTCGCTGCGGCATATCGGAGCTCGTTTTTCCCCCCTGACGACATCCAGCGGCACGGCATAGCCCTGGCGACCGCACGGGCAGGCAACGTGATCGGCGGTGGAGACTGGACGCCCCATGGAATCATCGCCGACATCGTTCGATCATTGGGCCGCGATGACCCTGTGTCACTACGCCGGCCCCAGGCCATACGGCCATGGCAGCATGTTCTGGAACCACTCTCGGGTTACCTGACGTTGGCGGCACGACTGTGCTCGAATGAAGCCGCCCGGTTTTGCGATGCGTGGAACCTCGGTCCCAATCGCGCTGATGAGGCCACAGTGGCCCAACTGACCGAGTTGATGATCACGGAGTGGGGCCACGGACGGTGGGTTGACAGCAGCCGACCCGAAGATTTGCCCGAGGCGGGCACGCTGCGCCTGTCCACGGACCGAACTTTCGCCGAGCTCGGTTGGCAACCCAAATGGGGTGTACGGGACGCGGTCCATCGGACAGTTCAATGGCACCGAAGTGTGCGAGAAGATCCGGAAATGGCTCGGGCAGCGTGTATCTCCGACATCAAAGCCTACCTGGAAGACCCGGCGAGCCGATGAGTCGCCCGTTTCGGTTCATCGCGCCCATGCCCCGATGGGAGGGTTCGCGTGCCACGTGGCGTGACTCGATCCGACGTATCGAGGATCTGGGCTTCTCGACATTGTCCATCTCGGATCACCTCACGTCGGGCTGGATGTTGGACCCGCTTATCTCGCTGGCCGCCGCCACCGCGATGACCTCCCGCATCCGATTCTTGACGTTGGTGCTGGCCAACGACTTTCGCCATCCGGTCGTTGCCCACAAGTCGTTCGCCACATTGGATGTGCTGAGCGAAGGCCGTGTGGAAATCGGGTTGGGAGCCGGCTGGATGCCGTCGGACTATCAGTCGACCGGAATCGTATTCGATCCCCCACGCGAACGTCTGGCGAGATTGGCAGAAGCCGTGACGATCATCGGCGACCTGTTCGGCGACGATCCGGTGAACTTTTCGGGTGAGTACTACCAGATCCGAGACCTACAAGGGCTCCCCGATGCCGTGCAGCAACCTCGCCCGCCGATCATGCTGGGTGGAGGCGGCCGACGCGCATTGGAACTGGCCGGTCGGGTCGCCGACATCGTCGGCGTGCATGCCAAACTCCGGAACTCGACCGCGGATGGAGATGCGGCGGCGGATCTGAGGGCAGAGCGTGTCGCCGAAAAAGTCGCGTGGGTTCGGACGGCGTGGAACGACTCGGGACGGGTCGGCCCCGAGCCCGAATTGCAGCACTCCGTGTATCTGGTTGAGGTCACCGACTCCCCTGGCGGGGCCCGCAGATCGGTCTCCAGCTTCTCCCAAGCCCTTGCGGCTGACGACCAAGCGATGGCCGACTCACCGTCAGTGCTCGTGGGCAGCGTCGAGGGGTGCGTGGAGAAGCTTCTCGAACTTCGTGAACGGTTCGGGTTCTCCTACTTCAATCTGGGCGGCGACGTCGAGATGGTCGCCCCCATCGTCAACCGCCTATCCGGTGAATGAGTGCGTTGATCGACCTTGTCGCATCATGAAAGCGGAGAGCGATCGGCCACCCCCGCCAGAGCTGAATCGGCTGCTCGTTCACCACTCAGGAATGACTCGTCTGTCCACAAGTGGTTCCATTCGCCGTATCGGCCGCAGACATGAATCCCCACCTTCGCCAAGTACGGATGGATCAGGCTGACGGCCTCGAACCGATCGTGATCGTAGATCACGTTGGCGAACCTGACCAGTTGCGCCTCTGAAACCAAGATTTCGTCGGCGGCAGCGAGAACCCCCATCGAGCGTAGGTGAGTAAGCGTCGGCTCGATGAGCGAATCCGGTTCCACCCGGAGCGGGCGGTACTTGTCAGAGAAGTACCACTCGACCTGGATCGCACTCGCTCCGTCCGGGACCACGTTTGGCGAGAGGCGATGTGGAAAGTTGATGCGCGAGAACGGGATGTCGGCGTCATAGACGTAGCGGATGTGTGTGTCACCGCCGAGACCCGGACGGCCAACGCCCACGTTGACGAGGAGTACGGAAGAGAATGCGAGCCGTTTCGCGGCATCTGCCACATCTTGTGGGCAATTGTCGATCAGGGGAACCAACTCCGGCAGCGGAATCGATGAGATGAGTTCGCTGTACTCAGCCGTCTCGCCGTTCGCGAACCGGAGAGCTCGTTCGGTTGTGTCGATTCCTACGACCTCGTGGTCCAGGCGCACTTCTGCCCTCCGAGCCCAGGATCTGAGATAGGACTCATATCCACCGTTGGTGGGATAGCGAAACTGGGTGACATAGTGCAGATCCCGAACAGGTTTCACCGATAGAGCCCCTCGCAACGCCTCCTCCACCGACGGGCGATACATCCGCGGCCCGAGCCAGTCGGTCGTGAGGTTCTTCATCGGAGTCGTGTGGTACTTGTCTCCGTAGGTCATCGGGAATGTCTCGGCGAAGGTGTTCCCGTACGAACGGCGAAGCCACGTCTCGTAGTCGGCGGGCGGCGCCTCACCGTCGGTCGAATTCTTCGCCACCTCGATGAGGTCGAGCAGTACTTTGACAACGAGGTCTTCGGGCAGACCATGCAGATTGACCTGAACTGGGTGCGTGACCAACGTCCCGTGCCAATAGCTGTCAAGACCGATACGCACATCCCGATAGTTGCCGCCGACCGCGTCGGCGAGAATCTGTTGCACCCGCTCGTCCTTGGCGAAGGAGACATGGGGGCCCTGATCGAAAACGAAACCTTCCGGAAGGATGTGGCTGGCGGTGTGGCCGCCGAACCATTGATTGCGGTCGTAGACCACGTACTCGGCACCTGCCTCCTCGAGGCGATGTCCTGCACCGAAACCCGCGAATCCGGTTCCGACGACGACGACCGGGGCATTCGGCATGGGCGGGTTCCTCCCCATTCGGATCCAGATCGCATTCGTTCTTGCTGACGCTCTTTCGCATGATACGTCTTGTGCGGCACAAACCTCTATCGCTGTTGCGATCACGTTGTCGGCATCGTATGCTCCGGTTCACCGTCGATGATTCCGCCCGGAGCGACCGAAGTGCAGCTACTATGATCCGCACCATCGGAGGCCACGGCGCCCGGAATGTCTTGCGCAGCGCTAAAGATCACGGTTCGACGAGGCTGATACCGAACGACGCACAGGCTATGGTGAGGGTCAGGTAATGGTCAATGTGAAGCCGAAACAGCTCGACACTCGCCCGACGGTATCCATCGTCGTCACGTGCTACAACTACGGCCGCTACCTGGAGGCCGCGGTGCTCAGCGCACTCGACCAGCCCGGTGTCGATATCGAGGTCATCATCGCCGACAACGGCTCGACAGATGACAGCCTCGCGATCGCTGGTCGACTTGCCGCCTCCGATTCGCGGATCAGCCTGCACACCCAGACCGAGAATATCCACAATCTACGCAACTTCAACGATGGCCTTGAACTGGCAACAGGCAAATACGTCCAGATCCTCTGTGCAGACGACCTACTCACGCCCGGGTCGATCACCCGGGCGGTGACGGTAATGGAATCCCGGCCCGATGTGGTCATGACATATGGCAATTGCCCGCCGTTCGAGGACGGTCCGCCGCCCTTCGAAAATGACCCGGTAACGAGTTGGACCGTATGGGACGGCATGACATGGGTTCGTGGGCGCTATCGGGAGGGTACGAATCCCTTCTTTCACCCCGAGGTCTTGATGCGCACCGAGACATTGCGTGACATCGGTGGCTACAACACAGAATTTCGCCTGACCTCGGACATGTTGCTTTGGATTCAGGCGGCACTACGCGGAAACGTGGCCCGGGTCAACGGACCAGCTCAGGCTTACTACCGTAAGCATGGCGCGAATCTGCATATGCAGATCAACGCTGACAGTTGGATCAACGATTTCATCGGTCGACAACAAGTGTTCGACGCGGTACCTGAGCTGGATTCGTGGGCGCCGATCGGCTCCCGGGAGATCAACGACTCTCGCCGCGCTCTGGCAGTGGACGCCGCCAAGTACGCGTGCATGGCGCTAGCGTCACCTGATCCGGACGTCCGACAGCTGGGCGCCACCTATGCCGACCACGCCCGCAAGACCTGGCCCGCCATCGAGTCATCCCTGCGCGGGCGCACCGTGCGTGCGTCGATAGCGAATGATTCGAGGTTCTTGCCGCGGGTCTGGTTTCGCATCGATGTCACCCGCAAAGCAATCGAGACCAACATCGGACGCAATTCGCGGTTCAATCGGGAACCGCTGGTAGATCGGGTGCGTCGGCGCCGCAGGCGAGGCAGCGTGGCGCCAGTGCACACAATTTGAGCTCCTGGGCTCAATCGAATCCGATCAACGCCTTTTCGAGCGTGAAGGCTTCGGCATACCGGTGGCGACAGTGAACCCCGCGCAGCCGTGCAAGACCCAGGAAGCTCTCGTCATCGAACCAATCGTGTGACGTTTGAGACCGGTAGTGTTCATGCAGCAGCCGGACCTTCTCATGGGCAATCTCGGCCGTGATGGGATGAAACACCGAGGGTTGGGGTGTATCGGTTTCCCATTTCAGGATTTCGTACCCGAGCACCAAGTGATCGCGGAACTCGGTTGGGACGATTTCGGCGAGCAAACGATGATCCTGGTGTGCGTCATGGCGCTGGGGCGCGAAGACAACCTTTCCGGATGAGGCTCGGCGCAGCTCGGCGACAGCATCTTTGATCGCATTCCAATGCGCCGGCGTCCGCCCGTCGGGGAACGCCAAGACGGTGACCTCCACCGCGACACCCGGACAAAGGGCTGCCAACGCTGCTCGCTCCTCGAGCTCCCGCTCGGTCTCCCCGCCTGTGAGCACCAAAACAGTAACGCGCGCAATCGAAGTCGTCTGCGCCAGCGTCAACAGCGTGCCGCCCATGCCGATGGCGATGTCGTCACAGTGTGCACCGAGCACCACGATCTCGTCCAGTGCTCCGGTCGCCAGACCAAGCATCAGCTACCGAACCGCTCCCAGACCGCCCAGGGTCGGTCTCCTCGCGTGTAACGACTGTCGAGCTCAGCTCGTTCTTTGAATGTGTCGGCTGGCATCCAGAAACCCTGGTGTCGGTACCCGAACAACCGACCCTGGGCAGCGAGCGCGACACATGCATCGCCCACCAAGTCGCCACCCTCGGGGAGATGATCGAAGACTTCTTGCGTCAGCACGAAGAAGCCTCCGTTCACCCAGATTGAGAACAGCTCTGCGACAGGCGTGATCGCGTTGACCAACCCGGAGTCTGCCACCTCGACGCAATGGAATGACGCCTGCGGCGGCACGACCATCATGGATGCAGCCGCACCCGATTCCGCGACCGCGTCGATCATCTCGTCTAGCGGGGCGTCGGTCAGCACATCGGCATAGTTGGCCAGGAAACGTTCGTCGCCATCCAGGTATGGCCGCACGCGGCGTAGCCGCTCCCCGATCGCCGACTCCAGTCCGGTGTCAACAAAAGTGATGCTCCAGTCGCTGATATCGGTCTGAAACAGTTCCACCTCGCCACCACGCATGACGAAATCATTCGATTCGGTCTCTTCGTAGCTGAGAAAATAGTTCTTGATATGACTGGCGCCATAGCCGAGGCAGAGGATGAACTCGTTGTGGCCATAATGCGCGTAGTAACGCATGATGTGCCAGATCAGTGGACGCGGCCCAACCATCTGCATCGGTTTCGGAACGTCCTCGGCCGAGGTACGCATCCGCATACCGTAGCCGCCACAGAACAGGACTACTTTCATATCAGCGCCCCTTTTCCGCCTCGAGGTGGGCACTCACGCCAACATCCGCGAAATGCAGTGTGGGCAAGGGGTATACGAGCTGACCGCCCCAGTCCTTGACGTGCGCCAACTGCGCACTGATCTCGCGTTCGAGGTTCCACGGGAGAACAAGGATGACCTCGGGTTGGTCTTCGTCGATCTTGGCCGGCCGGTTTATCGGGATTCGTGTTCCCGGAGTGAACCGGCCGTGCTTGTAGGGATTTCGATCCACCGTGTATTCGACAAGGTCGGGCCGTATGCCACAGTAGTTCAGCAGCGTGTTGCCTTTCCCCGGTGCACCATAGCCCACCACCCTCTTCCCCTCGGCCCGCTGGGCCAGTAGAAATGTGAGCAGCTCGTGGCGAATGGCGTCGGTCCGCGGTTGGAGATCACGATATCCTGCAGGAGCGTGCAATCCAGCCGCTCGCTCCACGTCGAGCACTTCAGCAACGCGCGGGTTAGGCGAATCGGTCACCTCGTCCGGGCGTGCCCAGACCCGGATCGATCCACCATGGGTGGTCAATAGTTCCACGTCCACCACCCGCAAGCCGGCGGTGGCCAACGCGCGTGACGCGCTCAGGACTGTGTAGTACTGGAAATGTTCGTGGTAGATGGTGTCGAACTGTGCCTTCTGCACCAGGTTCAGCGCATGGTGGACCTCGATGCTCACCCATCCGTCATCGGCGACCAGGCCCCGAAGAGACCGCGTGAAACCCAGCAGATCCGGGATGTGGGCATAGACATTATTGGCCACGACCAGATCAGCCGGACCGTGTTCACGACGGATACGCGCGGCGAGGTCCTCGTCGAGAAAGGCGGTTTCGGTGGGTACGCCCTTCTCACGCGCGGCGGCGCTGACGTTCACCGACGGCTCGATACCCAGACATGCGAGACCGTCGGCCACGACATGTTGCAGCAGGTATCCGTCGTTGCTGGCGACCTCGATCACGAACGACTCCGCACCCAATCCGAGGCGCTGCGTCGCGGCGTCGACGAAGGAACGGGCGTGGGCCACCCACGAATCCGCGTACGACGAGTAATAGGCATACTCGGTGAACGTGTCCTCCGGCGTGATCAACGCAGGAATCTGTAGCAGCAAGCACTCTTCACACAGGCGCAGGTGCAGCGGGAAGGTGGGCTCCATGGTGTCGAGGTCATCGGCAGCGAGGAACCGCTCGCACGGCGGCGTCGCACCCAGGTCGAGAACACTCATCAGACGCTGAGATCCACACAGACGGCACTTCATTGACAATGCGCCCTTCCCCACGTCGCCGAGTTGAGCCAACCTGACGCATCGCCGACCGAGCCAAACCGGATTGAGTGCATCTTAGCAAAGGCGACAGCCGAACGAATCAACCTTTCTGACGAATCGCCTGGTCGTCCGTCACCGGCGGACAGTGATCGGCGAGCTCACACCCCGGTCACCATCCAGCGAATGTGCAGAACCTCATCACGCCACGCCCGCAGCGCTTTCCGTGCCCACAGCCCGACTCGCCGTGGCAGCGTCCGCGACCCTGGAGACTCAAATCGACGCCGCGCCTGCTCCGACTGGTCGTGAGGTACCACCTGCGCAGCAAAGGCGACAAGGTCCGCGTAGTCCGCCGAGGGGCGGCCTCGGTCGCGCGCTGCCGCGGCGTACCGCCCAGCTTCCTCGCTCAGGGCGCACCGGGCGGTGGCCAACAGGTCCTCCCGGTCTTCGGCAGGGGCATCAGCCAGAGCTGATTCAAACGCCGCCAGGCGGGCGTGGAGGTCGACGAGCTCGCCCGAACCGTCCGTCATGCTCATACTGCCCGCGTGCTCCCGGTGCAGAGCCTGATCTGCTCCAGCGATATAGCCGACATCAGATACCGCCGCGATCCGCAGGGAGATCTCCATGTCGGGCGCATACGGAATTTGGGGATTCATCGGCCCAATTTCGCGAAGGAGCGCACTGCGCAGCACCATCTCGGGATTGGTGATTGCTGTGCGCCCTCGAGTACATCGCTCAGCAAGCCAGTGCGTGCCCCGCCAGACCGTCCATCGCGGAGAATGAACTCGCCCGGCGGGAGCAGTGTCCGACCAGAAGTGACGGGCATGGCCGTAGACAAGACCCACGGAAGGATACGCGTCGAACAAAGCAGCTGCCCTGGCAAGCGCCGCGGGCGCAAGCAGATCGTCGGCGTCGAGCTTCACGACGAACTCTCCGACACTCTGTTCCCATCCGCGATTGAACGAGCGCACGTGCCCAAGATTCGATTGGTTGGCCAGCACGCGGACACGACGGTCGCGATCGGCCAGGCCGGTCGCCACTGCTAGGCTATCGTCCGTCGAGCAGTCATCGACAATGATGACCTCGACCTCGATCGCGGTTTGCCGCACAGCGCTTTCGACGGCCTCGGCGAGGTAGTGGGCGTAGTTGTAGCAGGGAATGACGACCGAAACCGTGTGCGGCCGCTGCGGGAATACGGGCGGCGCGGCCAATCGATCGATAACCGGGGGTGCGGCCGGCGCCAGGCGGGCCAACACCGCCACAAGACCGGGGTCGAGAGCATGGCGCTCCACATACTCCCGCCACATTACCCGTAACGTACTTCCGTCGCTCATACTGTCACCCGCCCCAGGCCAGATCCGTCCCATGCGACAGCTCACCTTGTCCGGCGATCCGTAGGCGCGTCATCATCGCCGCGGCGGCGAACACGCGTCACAAGTCTACCGATCTCGGCCACGATCACGCGCACCCGGATTCTGTCGAACACCGACAGGGCGGCTACGTAGATGACGACGTAGCCAGCACATTCGGTGATGAGCGTGAAGATTCCGCCGCCACCGAACCACAAGCGGACTCCGCCAATAAGTAAGAATGCCGTCAACGCCGATGCGGTTATCGGTGCCAGCACACGCAACACCCATGACAAGGCGACGCCGACAATCGGCCCAGCGACCACCATGGAGGCGGTGCCCATCACCAGGTATGTCACCGAGATCCCGATGCCAACCGCGGTCAACCCGAAGCTGGTCATCCACCACACCAGTGGAACCCCAATGAGGACACTGCCGACGGCAAGCCAGGTGAGGGCACGCGGACGCCCGACACCCTTGATCGCTTCGGTGGCCACCGAGGCCAGCGCCATTGCCGGCCCCACGCCGGCCATCGCTGCGGCCGCCGACCCGGCCGGCTGCCACTCGTCCCCGAGTAACGCAACGATCACTGGTTCGGCGGCGAGCACCATGACGAAACCGACCGGCAATGCGGCCGCCCACAGCCATCCCATTGCGCGCACGTAGGCGTGGGCCAGTCGGGCCCGTTCGTGCGCTATCTGAGCGAAAGCGGGAAACAATGTGTACGAGCACACCTGCAAAATGGCCAGCGATGGCATCGACCCCAGCCTGAACCCGTAGCGGAACTGCCCTAGCGCGGTTGGTCCGAGGAACTGTCCCACGAGAACTTGCTCAACGGTTTCGCGCGTCCGCTCGGCGACCGAGCTGACGAGGACCGGAAAGGAGAACACCGCCATTTCGCGCCACACCCGTACCGAGAATTGACCACGCGACGGTCGCCACCGCGCGAACCACCAACTCAGCGCGACCCACATCACCTGCGAAGCGTATGTCCCGATCACCATCGACCACGCACCAAATCCGGCTACTGCGAGGGAGATCGCAACCACCGCATAGGTGATGGTGACGACCGGATCCACGACGAGCTTTCGATAGACCTTCAGTTCACGCTGCATCAGCGCATCGGGAACGCTGGTACATGTGTGGAGCACAACCATTCCCGAGCTGGCCAGCGCGATCAGACCTACCTCGGAACTGTCGAACACAGCGCCCACCAACGGTGATAGCGCGGCCAGAGCGAGAGCGAAGAGCAGTCCCGTGCCGAAGGTAACCACCAACGCCGTGTTGGCGGCCTGTTCGACGTCGGTTCGCCGCTGTACGAGCGCCTGGGAGATGGCCCCCTGGGAGAAAGCCGCGATGAATCCGAGAAGAACGGTTCCGGCCGTGAAGAGTCCGACCTGAGTCGGACCGAGAATGCGACCGAGGACCAGGGTCTGGACAATGCCGACACCCTGGACAACGACCAGCCCCATCCCGGCAGCCGTGGCGACCCGTTTGAGGGTTCCGGAAAGGTTCAATTCACTCCGATTTTCGGCGGCCGAAGGTGTTTCTGGACACGGGCGCTACGTGCCGAACGCTGCATCGTAGGCGGCGAACACCGCATCCCTGGAGTACACGTCGCGAAAATGCGCAGTCGCCGCTTCGGCGACCTCCAGGTTTGCCTGCGGGGACGTGAGATCACACATTCTCTCGGCGAATGCCTCGGCTTCGTCGTCGACGAGAACCCCCGCGTCCCTCCCACTCCGGATCCCCTCTGCCCCCACGGTTGTCGATACCACCGGAAGTCCACGTGCCAGTGCTTCGACGACCTTCAGCTTGACACCCGAACCGAAGCGCAGCGGGTTGACCAGGGCGGCCGCGTCGGAGAGCGCTGACGAGAGCTCGGGAACATAGCCCTCGATCGACACACTATGGGTGAAACGCTCCGCAATTGTGGTCAGTTCGGGCCGCGCGCCCCGGCCGATCACCCGCAACTCGGCCCCGGGCAGTCGTTCGAGTACCAGCGGCCATACCCGGGTCAGGAACCACCGCAGGCCGTCGTCGTTGTGCGGTAGCGAAAGTAATCCGAGGAAGATGAACACCGGCCGGTTCACCCTGCGGACGAGTGGTGCCGGAGCTTCGACCAGAGGCGGTACCGCTCTGATCCGATCAGGCGACACACCTGTGCGGTCGACCAAGGTGCTGGCTTCGATCGAGTTGACCAGAAGGCTCCGTCGAAAAGTTCTCGCGACCTTGTCCTCGCTCTTGGCCACCAGCGCTCGCTCGGCCTTCAGCAGCGAAACCTGAGCTCGCCGGTTGTCGGCGAGTGGTCGCAACGTGGGCGGCACGTGCGAGGCAAAGTTGCCCAACGGTCGGATGTCGACATCTGGGTACGTGCGAGCAGCCTCGAGCATCGCCGCATACCGCTGAGAGAACAGATCGTCGAGGTAGCACACCTGTCGCCCCGCCTGGTCGTCGGCGAACTGTGCCATCCGTACGGTGTCGTAGACCTCGATCGTGGGCTGGATGTGCTCACGCGCCCGAGCGATGCCACGTGCGGTCACCCGGGATCGCAGGAGAGCCTCCTGCAGGCTGGCACGGCCGGTCGAAACCTTCGTCATGACATTGGCCAGCGCCGCACGACGGCTCGGCAGTGGCACGCTGTGAAGCTCTACGGGGAAGGTGGCCGCCTCACGCTCGCCCACGAGGAGGTAATGCACTTGGTCGGGACCGTAACGCTCGGCGAAGTAGGTGACAAATCCGGCGAGCACGACCTTCTTGCCGGCGTCTGTCGGATATGGATCGACGGCGCTGAGCAGCGTCACCGCCATACGGCCTCCTGAGTGCCTAGTCCATCAGTCGGCGATGCTAACCCCGATCCAGGTAGTCTGTCACCCTGGATGCGCGATGCAGATTGGCGGACTCCCGTCCGCAAGCTGTTGATGCGACAGCGGAGCAGGAAGTCGAGAACGTGTCTCCAAACCACCGCGGTGCCGACGTGGGCGCTCACGAGCTGCGCCGTGCACGACCGCGAAAACCCGCACACAGCAGTCAACGCCGCGATTCAGCCAGACTGGAGGCCCGATGAACCGGGAGACGTTCGCAACCGCACGCACGCCACTGCTGATCGGCGCGCTCATCGGCGCAATCCTCGGTGCGCTCATCGCGCTGGCCCTCACCCCCGGCGAATCGCGTTACGTGGCATCGGCGAACGTTGCGATCCTGCCGGCGTCCGACGCCCCGACCTCGGAGAGTTCAGGATTCTGGGAAGTCCTGACAAGTGGGCAGGTTTCGAAGACCGCTGCGATCGTCTATCAAGACCCGGATCGGTGGTTGCCGTCTGCGGCTCAGGCCGCAGGCGTACCGATGTCTGACCTTTCGTTGACAGCTGCCGCGATACCAGACACGACGATGGTCACCGTCACCGTCACCGGGCCGACGGCACAGGCCGCCGAGACCGCCCTGGAAGATGTGCTACGGACATCGGACCCCCAGGTGTCCCGAGTGACGGCGCCGTTCACACTCGATGTACTCGGCCCGCAGGAGGGCACCGCCACACAGTCTTCCCAGACTTCGACGTGGCAGGTTTTGGTGATCGGCATCATCGGTGGTGGCATCGTCGGGGCCGGGGCCGGTCTGTTGATCTCGCGGCGGCGCACTAGACGGAACGGGCAAACCCGCCGACACTCGGCCCATCAGGTGACCGAAACATCCGAGCCTGAGCGCGACGCAGACCTACCCAGCCAGAGTTCGCAGCTTCCGGCTACTTCGGAAGGGTCCGAAGCGGGAGCTGAACCGAGTAACTCCACGTCATGAACCTGACCGCCGCGCGGCGTGCAGCAAGAGATCAACTACCGGCTCTACTGATCGTCGCGGGTCTGGCCGTATTGGTCAGCTGCGTCCTCTATCTCGACACGAAACCATTGTTGATACTCGCAGTACCCGCCGGTGTCGTGTGCTTGTGGATCGCTGCACAGTTCCCGGTTGTCAGCTTGGTCGTGATGGTCGTCGCCGAGGTCACCAACGTCTCGGGTGTGCTGGCCCCCTCGGCAAACCTGCCGCTGTTTCAGGCCTCGATGCTGCTCGGGGTCGCCGCGCTGGCCGTGGCTCTTCGGTCACCGGATGCCCGGGCACGACTGAACCACTGGACCCTCGTCGCTGGACTCCTACTGCTCGGATATGTGATCACGTTGAGCCTGGCGACCATCGGGAGCACCGACGTTGTTGTATCGATCGCCACCCTGACCAGAGCCGCGATCGACTGCTCCTTTGTGATGATCGTCCTGATGCTGATCCAGGTCACTGGCGGAGTCTGGATTGCCGTAGCTGCCATGGTAATTCCAATGGCCGTGATGTCGTTCCTCACGCTGGTGAACCAGATCGCTTTCCACGGGACGTTCCCCTTCGGAGGGTTCGCGCAGGTCACCGAGGCGTACGGGGAGGCCATCACCACGCTGCGCTACGGGGGACCGCTACCCGACTCGAACTTCTGGGGCCGCCACCTCGTGATGGGCTTGCCGCTGGCAGGCGCGCTTGCGGTCCGCGCCTGGCGCAACCGCGCAACTCCTCAGGCAGCCGGCTGGGCCGCCGCTGCCATCTCGATTCTTGCCGGCATCTATCTCACGCAATCGCGTGGGACGTTTCTGGCCACCCTGGTAATGCTCGCGGTGTGGGCGATCGCGTGCGGGCCGACTGCACGGAGATGGGCGTTGTTGGCGGCCCCGCCTCTTGCGATCGCGGTCTTGCTGGCGCCGGGCATCGGCGACCGTCTCACTTCGGCCGCCGACGAGGTGGGCCGGGCGGGTGGAACCACGGCGACGATCGACCCGTCCATACTGGGACGTCTCGCATCCCAGGAGATGGCTTCGTTGATGTTCCAGAACAGACCGATCTTCGGTTATGGCCCAGGAACATTCGCCGAACACACCGATGAATTCTCAGGTCTGGTGCCGACGGCGATACTGCCGCAGCAGGCAATCGAAGCCCCACACAACCTCTACCTCCAGGCCGGCGCAGAGTCGGGCATCCTCGGCATCGTCGGCTGGACGGTGCTCGTGTTGGGTTTTCTCACCATCCCACTGCTGCGGTTGACTGCCCGGCCACGGGCACCTGACCGCGTCCTCACAGCGGCCGTCATAGCGGCCATCGTGGCGTGGTCAGCGGCCAGTGTGACGCTCCACCTAGCGTACTTTCGTACGTTCGGGATCGTTCTGGCCCTGGCAGCCGCACTGGCACCGCAGTGGCCCGCCAAAGCCGCCCTCCGCGACTTGTCCCGCACAGCCGGAATCTGGCTGGTTGCCGGAGCACTCGGCGCCGGAGCAGCCTGGAGTGTGGCGGCGGCCACCGCCGCACCGGCCACCACGGCCAGTCAAACTGTGGCGATGACTCCGGTCGGCGATGTGGACGGATACTACCTCTATGCGATGGACATTCGTACGCGCACAGCCTTCTACCCGACTCTGGCGGTGTTGCTGACCCCGGATGACACCGATGTGAAGGTCACTGCCGACATCGTCCGCGGCACTATGACGTTCAGTGCCACCACGCCCGACCGTGCACAAGCCGTCACCGAGGTGACCGATGCCGTTGCCACTGCGAAGGCGACAACCACCGAGCACCTGGCGGGGTCATACTCGCTCACCACTGTTGACGAAGTCAGGACAGCTGCAGTTTCAACACGATCAACAGCCGCGGAGGTCGCTGCGATCGTTGCAGGCGTGTTGGTCGCGTTGATCGCCTGGCTGTTCCTGCGCCGCCTTGCAGCACCGTGGCGTGAGTCTTCTCGCAGGACTGGCTCTGAGGTGACCGATCGAGAGGGCGTATCCGCATGAATCGTCCCGTGGTCCTTGTCGAGTTCGCACCATCCGGTGGCTTGTTCCAGTTCGGCGTCCAATTGGGCGAAGCCCTCGCCGAGGTCATGCCGCCCGTTGAATTATGGACCGGCCCGGAACCGGAATTGAGCTCCGGTCAAACCGGTTTCGCTGTCAGGCCACTGTTGCCCACCTGGCACCCCGCCGACACGGCCGATCGTGGCCGAGTGATGCGCCGGTTGCGGCGACCGTTACGGGCGGGCCAACTCGTGCTGGCGTGGATCGTTCTCGGCGCACGACTTGTGGCGGCACGACCGCGATCGGTGGTGTTCTCCCACTGGCGGTTCTCGTTCGAGCCATTGTTCGTCGCCGCATTTTCACGATTGTTGCCGCACACCACTTTTGCGATTGTGGCGCATGAGCCGTTCCCGCGGTCTGATGCACGCGACACCAGTACCGAGAAGTCGGGAACACTACTGCAGGCATGTTTCGGTGCGGCGTGGCATCGCTTGGACGCCGCGTTCGTACTCGGTGCGCGCACCGGGCAGCTGGTGATCGAACGCTGGAATCCCCCGTGCGATGTGGTGGTGATTCCACATGGCGACGAGAACGCATTGAAGAAGGTGGCCGCACCGCAGCTCCCGGTCGAAGGCTCGGCACCGGCGGCCCTGTTCTTCGGCACCTGGACCAGGTATAAGGGTATCGAGGATCTGCTGGACGCCTTTGCCCTCGTCCGTGAGGAACTGCCCGACGCCCGGCTGATCATGGCGGGCGCGGTCGGTGCAGATGTCGATCTGCCACGCGTGCTGAATCACGCCAAGGCCATCGGTAACGTGGAAGCCCGCCCCCACTACATCGCTTCCGACCAGGTGGGTGCCGTGATGTCGGGTGCCCGGCTGGTGGTGGTGCCCTACATCCGGGCGAGTCAGAGTGGTGTGGTTCATCTTGCCTACACGTTTGGCCGTCCAGTGGTCGCCACCGCCGTCGGTGACCTCCCCGACGTGGTTCGCGACGGCGACACCGGGTTTCTCGTTGCAGCACGCGATCGGCACGCGCTGTCGCAAGCGATGTTGACGCTGCTCCGAGATCCGGAGTTGGCTCACCGCATGGGCGAGACCGGGCGCCGGAGCATCGAAGGGGCGTGGGCCGAGGCCGCGCGCTTGGTGGCGGACACATTGATCCGGGCGGAATCTCGTCGATGAGCCGCCCGCCGGGTAGTCGAAGCGCTGGATCGCCCGTGAGTCGGGCGACAACGCTCACGATGATCCTGGCCCTCACTCTCCTCGTCGGTGGTTGCAGTGGATCATCCCTGCAACCCGAGCCCGACGACGAAATTGCCACGGTGTTCGCCGCTGACAGTCCATGGAACACCCGGATTCCGACAAACCCAGACATCGATCCGGATGGTGCCGCGATGGTGAACGCCATCGCGCCGCGACCTTCCCTCCACGCGAACCTGGTCGAGTTCGCGGTGCCGATCTACGCGGCGAACCCCACCACCCCGGAATATCAGGTGACCTGTCGGCAAACCACGTGGGGCCAATGCCCCTTCGCGGGAACCGAAGTGCCGATTCCGGATACAGCGCAACCGCAGCCCGGTCCGGACGGTGCGGTGGTCATCACCGACGAGAGCGACAAGGAATCGTATGAGCTCTGGCAGGCACAACGCCAGCACGGCACGTGGTCGGTTGCGTTCGGCGCCATCCACGATTTACAGGGCAGCGGCTGGGGCGGCATCGGTGCCAGCACCGGGTCCGGCGCGTCACGTCTCGGTGGGGTCATCAGACTCGCGGAGGTCACGCGCGGCGCAATTCCGCACGCGTTGGCCTTACAGACGAACAACGCATGCACTCGTGCCTTTCGCCCACCAGCGACCAAAACCGACGGCACCTCCGATCGACCGGATTGCCTTCCCCAGGGCATACTTCTGCAACTGGACCCGTCGATCGACACCAGGGCACTCGATCTGACCCCGGCAGAGAAGATGGTTGCGATCGCGATGCAGCGGTACGGCGGGTACGTGGTCGACGTGGGCGGCGCCGAGCTCAGCGTGAGCTTCGAACGCGATCCAACGGCGGGCCCGGGCCAGATCGGCAAGACTTACACTGCCGTGGGTCTTCGATGGGACTACGACGACCTGTCCGGTGTTCCGTGGAACGAGCTGAGAGTGGTGGAGTGAACGTGCGAGTCCTCGTACTCATTGATGCATTCCGTATGGGTGGGGCCGAGACCTTGTTGGCACCGATGGCTGTGGCCGCCCGTGGCACCGACCTCGACATGGACATCGTGAGCATCTCACCGGAAGCCATGAACGCGGCCAAGACGATGGCCATCCTGTCCGATGCCGGCATCACCACCCGATCGCTCGGAATCCACCGACTTTTGGATCCGGTGGCCATCCCCCGACTGACGCGTTTGATCCGCAGCGGCGGCTACGACGTGGTGCATGCACACCTCGAGATGGCGATGACGTTGGCACTTCCGGCGACCCGTCTCGCTCGCACGCCCTTGGTTTGCACGTTTCACCATGTCGCCCGCCCGCTGAGCGGTCGGGCCGCGGCGCGCGAACGCCTGGCGGTGAAAGCAGCGACTGCTTCGCGGCGCGCGCTGTTCGTGTCCGAGGCCTCGCGCGAATCGTTTCGACAGACGTATCGCAGCGGCACGCTCCCGACCAATTGGCAGGTCCTTCACAACGGTATCGACGTGTCCAATTTCACTCCTGGGCAAGCTGTTTCCGAGTTCCGCGACGAGCTCGGCGGCCGTGACCGGCCGCTGGTGGTACTGCCGGCCGCCTTCCGTGATTTCAAAGGCATTCCGATCGCAATCCGCGCGTGGCCGGCCGTCCTGGCGAAGCACCCCAACGCTACGCTGGCGCTTGTCGGTGGCGGCGAACTCGAGCCGGATCTGCGCGCCGAGGTCAACGCGTTGGGCCTCGACGGGTCGGTGCATTTCGCCGGCGTGCGGACAGACATGCCCAATGTGTATCGGTGTGCGGACGTGGTCCTCCTGCCCTCCACACGTGGGGAAAACCTACCGACAGTGCTGATCGAAGCCTCCGCCGGCGCATGCGCGATCACCGCCTCGAGTATCGGCGGCATCCCCGACATCGTGGTCGACGGCGAGACCGGGTTGCTGTTCGAACCGAACAATCCGGAGCACCTGGCCGACCGGGTCAACCAATTGCTCTCGTCTCCCGAACTCAGGGGCACGCTGGGAGCTGCCGCAGAGCGACGCGCACGAGATCACTTCTCGTCGACCGCATGGATTTCACGGCTGCGCACCACTTACGAGGAGGTCGTCAAGCGGTGAGGACCAGCGGTGAGCGCCGACTCGTGTACTTCGTCTCGCGGTTTCCCGTCACGTCAGAGACCTTTATCGTGCGCGAACTCGACGCCATCGCTGCCGTCATCGGGGCCGAGGTCGAACTCCGGTCGTTGTTCCCGGCGCCAGATACGGTCGTCCATGGTATCGCGGCGAAATGGGTCGGCCGCCTGGTTCGGCCTCGGCTCTTTGATGCGCTAAGGGGAGTCGGCTGGGCAATGATTCACAGACCCCGGGCGCTCCTGCGAGTCGGACGCGTCGTCGTCGCCGAATACCGCCATAAGCCCGCACTGCTGATCAGGGCGCTGACCACCGTCGCACTCGCGTGTTCGCATGCTCGTGACCTATCGGCGCAGTCGCCGGCCCCACACGTGCACGCCCACTATGCGAGCTACCCCGCCCTAGCGGCGTGGGTGTGTCGCCAATTGATCGGCAGCACTTACAGTTTCACCGCTCATGCCCACGACTTGTACGTGGACAAGGCGATGCTGGCGCGCAAGGTGCGCGATGCAGAATTCGTGGCCACCATCTCCGACTACAACCGCACTCTGCTGAAGGAAGTCGATGGTGGCCCGACTCCCATCGAAGTCGTCCACTGCGGAATCGAGACCGCCCGGTACCCCTACCGAGCACGGGATGTCCCGACAATCGGTCCGATTTCGGCGCTGACCGTCGCATCGCTCCAGGAATACAAAGGTCACGCTGTGCTGTTGCGGGCGTTGGCTCTGGACGGCGAGCCCGTACAGCGCGTCGAACTCGACCTGATCGGCGACGGTCCCCTGCGCGGAGACTTGGAGCAACTCGCCGAGGAGTTGGGCGTAGCCCATAGAGTTCGCTTCCTCGGCAGCCGCGACGAGGATCATGTGCGTGATGCACTCGCCACAGCCGACCTCTTCGTCCTGCCCAGTGTCGTGGCGGCCGATGGACAGATGGAAGGTCTGCCCGTCGCATTGATGGAAGCCCTCGCCAGTGGGGTACCCACCGTGTCCACCGCGCTGTCCGGGATCCCTGAGATCGTGATCGATCAGGTCACCGGCCACCTCGCGCAAGCCGGCGACGTCGACGACATGCATCGCGCACTGACCGAGGTCATCTGCTCACATCGCCGGTCGATGAGTGAAGACGGGCGCGCACTGGTGCTCGGCGAGTTTGATCTGAACGACGCCGCGGCGCAGCTGCACCGCCTACTGGCTGCCTGTCTGACTGGCGGATAGTTAACGCAGCACCTGCAACCGGCGCCACGGCAACCCTCCGAGATCGTCATAGTCCCAGCGGAGTCCGGCAGCGGTGTAGATGCTGCCGATTGAACGAGCGTTCGCCGTCGGATCGCGTTCGAAACTGACGCTGAGCGGCGCCCCGCCTACATCCATCACATAGGCCCCGTAGGTCTGCAACGCACGTCCCACCATCCGCTCGGCCGGACTCAGCGGAAGGGCATTGAGGTCAAGTCCGGGGTCCAACCGCAATCGGACGCCCTCGGGAATGCAATCCCACCGTAGGGACCGCCCGTCGGTCTTGGTCGCGGGAGCGCGGTAAACACCTGCGCACGCGTTGTCGGACTGAATCGCCAACGCGTGCGGAATAAAACCCTGCTCGACTTCGGAAAGCCGTATCACTCCGCCCAACCTCGAAGCCCCGGAACCTGTGCTGGCGCCACCCCAGCCTGAACCGGAAAGGTTATTGATCGCTCCCCAACTCGTGGTCCACCGGCCACCTAGGTTTCTGGCCTGCCAGAATTCGAAAATCTTCTGGGTCGAATTGTCGATGACGACCATCGCGCCGTCCGAGCCCGATTGCGGTCTCGCGCCGTCCGGGATCGGAATACCAAGGCCCGCGAACGGGCACTGGCCCCACGTGGTGACCGTGCATCGCACTGTGTACCGACGCGTGGCTGCGTCGGCGTGATAAATCGGAATCCCGAACTGAACCAGATTCGCGGTCATTGCGTCCTGCCGCGCAGCCCAGCTGATCATTGCCGCGCTGTTCGGGTCGACGGGAGCGCCCGCGGCGAGCGACGTTCGCCAGGAACTGTTTGCGTCGAAAGGCGCTACCGCTGCATGCGCGACCGAACTGATACAGCCAACAAGTGTCGACAGCACAATTGCCACGACTGCCATGGTCACCGTCGTGTGGACAGCGACGTGTGAGAGCGTGGTCCGCGACTGCCACAGGTTGTTGCCCATCGACTCCACCAGCCCCTTACTGACAGGATCTGGACAGCCTACCCGCATCGCTTACCCGAAGCCGAACACAAGACTCGTCCACAGGATCAGGCAGACGAGACCAACAGTTGGCCCTACCCCTCACCGTCCACACCCCGCCATGTCCGCCGCCCGTTCCTTGTGCGTCTCCGAACCGGCGAGGACGACAGGCAGTTGCCCCGGCCTCGCGGAACGCAGCCGCCCGTTCGGCCACCTCCAAGCGCGAACCGATCAGCGACATCGAGGTCACCAGATCCGGCGGCAGGGCCGCCGCGGTCCCCCGAGCACATCGAACCGATACGGCACCTCGTCGAGGCTGTGCAACAGATGAATGCATCGACCAACGCGCGAGGCCAATGGCGAAAGTTGTACGCAAGCGACCTGCGTCACGGGAGCGCTGTCCGAACTACCGCCGATTTCGCCCGATCATCCCGCCGACCGAACGCGTCAAACTCGAAAGATCGCGGACGATTCGGCGTGATACTGCCGGTATGGGCGGCGGGGTACCAGCCCCTACTCCGGAGATTCGTGCGTGATCGCCTTGTATCCGCGAGCCCCCGCACGATCGACAGCCGCACGGACGAGACCGAAGATCAATCCCTGCAGCGCGGCGGCTGCGAGGACTTCGGTGTTGCTGCGCTGCAGGTCTTTCGGATCGGGTGCATCGGGCTCATCGGAGACTTTCGCCCAGACCTTGTTGAACACGGCACTGGCGGCCATACCGCCCAGCACACTGACGCCGATCGCGAGCGGCTTGTAGAAGGCTTTGGATACAGAACTCATTCGCAGACTCCTATCGATTCCGGCGACGGATGGCAACGACGGCGCCGAGCGCCAGCACAGCGGCGACGACTGTGCCGATCACGATCTGCCGATTTTCTTGCACGTGGTCGGCAGCATTGTGGAGGTGCTCACCTGCGGCGGCGTTGACGCGAGCGGGAACGTCGAGTTTCTTGGCGAGTGCGTCGACGGTCTCGGCGAGCTCCTCGCGCTGTTGTTCCACCGGTGGTGGGTCGTCGACGGCCGGTGCGGTGTTGGTGGGCCCGGTCTTGCCGGGCTCGGCCGCTGGGCTGGTCATCGGAGATGCTCCTTCACTGTTTCGACGTCACGCTGGACGCTGGCGGCGGTGGCCTGCGGGGCAGGCGGGACGGCGGACTTGGCGCGTTGCGCGCCGATCGCGGCCGCGACGCCACCGATCATCAGCAGAATGACGCCGACGATCACTGCCGCGAGCCACGCGGCCACGGCGTTGGCCAGCCCGAGGACCGCGGCCGCCACCAGCGTGCCGAGGCCGAAAAGCAGGAGCAAGGTGCCGATTCCGGTGATGCCGACGCCGATCCCCAGGCGTGTGCCCTTGGCCTTGACCTCGTCGAGCGCATCGCGGATCTCGGTTCTGACCAGCGTGGTGGTCTGGTGCTGCAATCGTTCGACGAGCTGTACGGTCGACAACTCCTCTGTTCTGTGTTCGGCCATGATGCCGCCTCCTTGGGTGTGGTGGTCGATGATTGGGCCGCCTCAGGCGTGCTCACGCTCGGCACCGGTCGACGAGTCGGTGTCGGTCGCCGAGTCGATGCCCGCCGACGGATCGGCATGGTTCCCGCGCGACGTTCGCAGCGCACGTCCCCGTTCGATGAACTCCTGGTCGGTCTTGGCGTTCTTGTCCGACGCCGTGGTGTCGCGCGCGGGCAGCTGTAGGTGTTCCTCGGCGGGCATGCCGGCCTGCAATTGGCGGCCGCGTTCGAGTTCGGCGTCGAACTCGGCGCCGAACAGCAGTGCCAGGTTGGTGATCCACAGCCACAGCAGGAAGACGATCACACCGGCCAGCGCGCCGTAGGTCTTGTTGTAGTTCGAGAAGTTGGCCACGTACAGCCCGAACAGCGCCGACGCGAGAATCCAGGTGACGATGGCCAACACCGCACCCGCACTCATCCACCGGAACTTCGGTTGCTTCACGTTGGGTGTCGCCCAGTACAAGACGGCAACCACCACGATCACGAAGAGCAGAATCACCGGCCAACGGGCGATGTTCCAGATCGTCAGGGCGGTGTCGCCGAGCCCGATCGCATCGCCCACGGAGGTGGCGATCGGTCCGCTGACGGCGAGCATCACTCCGACTGCGGCGGCCATGATGAGGGCGACCAGCGTGATCAGTAGCATGATCGGCCGCAACTTCCAGATCGGTCGGCCTTCGTCGATTTCATACCTGCGGTTCATCGCCCGGCTGAACGCGCCGACATACCCCGACGCCGACCACACCGCCCCGAGCAGACCGACGACGAGGGCGATGCCGGCGCTCGGCGCGGAGACCAGTTGCTCGATCGGGCCGCGCAATGTGTCCACGGCCGACGAGGGGCCGACGTCGTCGATCATCTGCAGCACCGTGTCGGTGGTCTTCTCCCCCTGCCCGAACACACCCAGCAGCGACACCAGTGCCAGCAACGCCGGGAACAGGGACAACACCGCGTAGTAGGTCAGGGCTGCCGCGAGATCGGTGCACTGGTCACGGGAGAACTCGCGCGCCGTCTTGCGCACGACGAACCACACCGACGGCTTGGTCAGGTCTGTCGGGGATTCGGGTTTGCGGGGATCATCCGGATCGATCGAGGCAGGGTCATCCCGCACGTCCCTATCGGAAACGCCATCTACCGAGGCCGATGTCGTGTGCTCAGTAGCCATGGGACCCGGATACCACCACACGGGGAACTGAAACCTCGGGGTGGTGGCGCGGGACCCCGGTTCGTCGACTATCCGCCGAAGATCTCCTTGAGAACCTCCATGTCGGCCACCCGCTCCTTGTGCGTCTCCGCCACCGGCGAGGCCAGCAGGCAGGTGACCCCGGCCTCGCGGAACGCGGCAGCCCGCTCGGCCACCTCCGAACGCGAGCCGATCAGCGACATCGAGTTCACCAGATCCGCCGGCACGGCCTCTGCGGCCTCGGCCTTCTTGCCGTCCAGGTACAGATCCTGGATCAGCTTGGCCTCCTCGACGTAGCCGTAACGCTGCGCGAGGGTGTTGTAGAAGTTCTTGCCGCGCGCACCCATGCCGCCGATGTAGAGCGCAGCGTGATGACGCACCAGCGTCTTCGCCTTCTCGATCTCCTGCGCATCGTCGGAGACGCGGGCGGTGGCCTGCACGACGATGCCCAGCTCACCCAGCGACGGGTCCCGCTTGGCCTTGCCCGCGGCCAGGGCCTCACCGAACGCGGCCTCGATCTGCTCCGGGTGGAACAGAATCGGCTGGAACTCCTCGAACATCTCGGCAGCGAGTTCGGTGTTCTTGGGGCCGATGGCGGCCAGCAGCATCGGGATGCGTTCACGCACCGGGTGGTTGATGATCTTCAGCGGCTTGCCCAGACCGGAACCGCCGTGCTCCTCGTCGAGCGGCAGCGTGTAGTGCTTGCCCTGGTAGTCGGTCTTATCGCGGCGCCACACCATGCGGCAGATCTCGGCGTGCTCGCGGGCCCGGCCGACCGGGTAGTCGTACTTGACGCCGTGGAATCCCTCGATGACCTGCGGCCCCGACGCACCGATGCCCAGCACGGTGCGGCCGCCGCTGATGTAGTCGAGCCCGGCGGCGGTCATCGCCAGGTTGGTGGGGGTGCGCGAGAACATCGGCAGGATGCCGGTCTGCAGTTCCATCTTCTCGGTCTTGGCCGCGATGTACCCGAGCTGGCTGACCGCGTCGAAGCTGTACGCCTCGGGGACGGTGATGCGTTCGACGCCGGCCGCCTCGTAATCGGTGAGGTTGTTGATCGTCTCGCGGAAGTCGCCCGCGTAGTTGATCGGCATTCCAAGCTTCATCGCAGCAGTCATGATCGGATTCTTCCACAGCGGTTGCCGACGTCACAGTCCTACCCGAGCGTTCGATCGCTACCGATTGAGGGCGCTCTGATGGCGGGCCGCTGCCCGGCAGTCCGATCACGTGCACGACAGTGCCGAGGCCACCCATCGCCCGATCCATCAGCGCATCGAGGGCCGCCATCTCCCCGCGTCGGCCGACGAAGGTGGTGTCGGTGCGCGCGAGCGCCATCTCCGACGGGCTGATCGCCAGCAGTCGGCGCACCACCGGCCCGTCGACACCCTTGACACGAAGACGCTCCGGTTCCGCGAGCACGGCCACGTGTTCGACCAGCCGCGCGGTCGACTCCGACAACAGCACCCCACCCGGCGGCGACACCGACTCCATCCGCTGGGCGAACCGGACCGGGTCCCCGACCGCGCCGTAACCCAATGAGCCCGAACCGATCTCACCGACGATCACCCGCCAGGAGTTGACCCCCACCCGCAGCCGCAGTTCCACACCGTCGTGGCGATCCACCTCGGCGGCCAACTCTCCGACCCGCTGTTGGATGTCCAGGCCGGCCAGGCAGGCGCGGACAGCGTGATCCTCCAACGCCAGCGGCGCGCGGAACACGCCATCACGCCGCCCCCGGTGTACTCCACGCTCCCGCCATAGTGTTCGGCCACCGACGCCGACTGCTTGGCAAGTTCGGTCATGACCTCGCGGAAGCGCTCCGCTCGAGCACCGCAGCCAAACCCCATCGACCGGACCACATCTGCGAACAGCACCGTCGCCTGCTTGTACTCCGCGGGCGCAACGGAAGCCCCGGTAGGCGCGCCACATCGGTCGCAGAACCGGGCCCCCGGCGCGCAGGGAGGTGCCGCAGGCCCCGCACACAACCGCTGCCGCCACCCGACGCTCCGGTCAGTAGCACGCGTTGTCGGGAATCGATCCGGCCTTGTCGGTGGCGTGAGCGCCGTGGCCGCACCCCGGTGTGAACACCTTGAGGCCCAACCCGGGCGGCGTCGGGCCATAGTCGGTCGGGATACCTGCGCCTCCGAAGAAGCCATCGAGCGACTCGCCGAAGGCTCCCGGTGTGTTGCCGTCCTGCTTTGCGACACCGGAGGTCACGTCGCCGGGAGGAAGGGGGCCGCCGTCCGGGTTGTAGTCGGGGTTGACCGCACCGATCACCTCGCCGGTGTGCCCCGGGATACCGCCCGCACCCAGCCCGCTGGAGGTGTCGGCCCACGCGGCTCCGGCGAATGGCACGGACACGACTGCCGTCGCGGCCGCGACGACAAACAGTCTCTTCAACATCTTCGAACTCCTCTCGGTGGCTGCGGGCCGGACGACCCACAAAGGAATCGTCGTCGCGGTACGAGGGAAGGCGCTCAGTAGTGTGTCACTGCAATCTGATGTGCCGGTGGCGCGGGAGAAGAGCAGGGAGTTCTTCGACGGCGGGAACCGCCGGTCGAGTTGACGCCGCACCCGGCCAGGCGCGCCAGTTCGTCCTGGGTCCGAACCGCACTATGGGCCCCACCCGGAACCGACGTAACAGCAACTCTGCCTACCGATTCCGCCGCCTGTGCATCACCCGGGTCAACGTTCTGTCCGATGACGAGCCGGAGGCTTCTGGTGACGCCTCCTCTGCCATCGAGTTCACGATAGCGCGTGGCACCTTCGGGTCATGTCGGCCACCGCTGCTGACCGGACTGCGCAATACACCGATGCGCAACGGACTATGTTTGTCCAACACTGACGCAGAATCGGCGACTCGCCCTCGCCGGTTGCCGATGCTCAGGACCCGATGTCCGGCGCCGACCGCCCGCTATTGGCTGTCGTCACTGAGCGGCCCTAACATGCCGAGCAACACCGCTATACCCCGAGATTGCCACCAGCGCCGGTCACGAGATCGGGTCAGCCGATTCTCACATGAGTGCTCGGGCGAGTGGCGGTCAGGTCGTAGTCGACCGAGGCGGCCGGCTAACACGTGTCCACCGATCGCGACCATTCCTTTGAATGACCCAGGTGCCACACCCGGCAGGACTGAGATCCCTCATATTGCCCTGTGCAGCAGTCTGTTTCAGACTCCCGAGTGTACACACGCCAGATCCATGGACGCGTGGTTACCTCAGATGAGGTATACCACCCGTTCCGGGCCGGTGAGACCATGGTGGAGCAATCGTGTACCGAAATTCCGGACGCGAATTGCGTTGTCCCCGTGACAGAGATACGAATCACCGCCACGTCGGACTCAGCCGACGGCTGTGCGTCCGAACAATTCAGCGTTCCCACGCGCATGCCTTCCCACAACAAGGAGAAGTTCCAATGGGTAGGTTTCTCTCAACCGTTACCAGATTCCCAATCCGATGGACAGGCCCACACACCCGTCACCGGCGGACCAGCGCCGTGATCGCCGCACTGATCGTGGTGGGCGCCGCACAACTGACAGTATTCGCGGCACCGGCGAACGCTGCTCCGACGGCCACCGTGATGGCCAAGACACAACGAATGTCCGGGCCCACACTAAAATCTACGCAACACGGCTGGTATCAGAAGGGCCAACGACTGTCGCTCACCTGCTACGAACGCGGGCAAGCCGTCAAGGGCTACTTCAGCGCACACCTTCCCAACGGCGGCTGGGACAACCTGTGGTACCGGACGTCCGACAAGAATTACGTCGCAGACGTCGATATACAGACCGGCTCGAACAATCCGGTGACGGGAAAGTGCGGGGCATCACAGCCCGCCCCGACGTCGAATCGAGGTCTCCGATGGCCGGTCGCCAACCCCCGAGTGACCCAGGACTTCGGCGCAAATCCAGGCCTCTACGCGAAGTACGGAATGAAGGGCCACAACGGCATCGATCTCGGAGTCCCCGTTGGCACCCGCGTCTTTGCGGCAGGCGATGGGGTGGTGAAGTTCGAGGGCTACGGAAGCCAGAACTCATGGATGGGTTCCGAAGCCGGCATCTGCGTCCTGATCAACCATGGCGGGTTCTTCACGGGCTACGCGCACATGAGCCGCACGGTCATCAACAATGGCCAGCGGGTGTCGAAGGGGCAGCTGATCGGGTACTCCGGAGCCACCGGCGCCGCGTCGGGGCCTCATCTGCATTTCGAGGTCCTGAAAGATCCCCCGGCATGGAACAACGGATACAAGGGTCGGGTGAATCCGCGCGGCTACCTGGGCTAAGTCGTCGATATATGACTTGCTCCCTGTGACGACTGCGACGTCGACGACTTCGTCTGGGCGCGTCCCCGGCACCCCGTCGGCGTCGCAGATCACGCGGACGCTGCAGAGCCGCAGACCCAACCTGCGCTTAAGGGACGCCGAGGACAACGTCGTCGCCGAGGGTCAACGCCAACGGCCTGGTTACACGCTCCGGATAGTCGGCAAGCGCCCAAGGGAAACGGGCCACGTGTCCACGCCGGACTGCAGTCGAGAGGCCAGCCGATGGACGCGTGATGACGCCAGAGTCCGCGGCTGTGATCCTCAACTCACTCTATAAATGTGGGACGGGTGTACAGAGTTGAGCGCCGACGCGTCCGCCGCTGAGCGGACATTCACGGGATCAGTGAAACCCGTTGCTCTACGGTGATACCCGCCCACACCGGCATGGTCGGCGAATCGACTCCGAGCTCGCAGTGTTCGGCGGCACAGCGACGATTTACTCGCTGCCGTCGGCGCGGAGTATCGCTGCCGCCGAGTCCGCCTGTCAGTGAATCCTCGCAGCTTCACCGCAGAGTCGGCGGGCACAGACGTCGGCGCCCCACATTTCTTGCACCGCACAGGAATACGATGCCCTCCCTCAACCAAGTCGCTACCCATTGGAGTCGGCGGACCTCTCGACCTCTCGACGGCTGTGCCCGCGGGGCATCCGCCGATCAATATCCGTGCGCGCGGCACCAGGTCACCACCAAACGGGCGGAATCGTGCCGACCATCGTGACCGTACGCCGGTCGACAAGCCGCCGAGTGGTCCGTCAGGTGACGAGCGCGGTCATCAGCGCAACAGTCTGCGCCAGCGCGTCGGAACCAATGTTGCCAATAGGGTCGTCGAGTGCCACGACCGGAAGCCATTGGACAAGCTCAGGGAGTACCACGCCTTCCGGCCGGCGCACAGGGACGACCATCGCCATCGCACTCGGCGGCACGGGACCCGGAATGTAGGGGCACACTATTGCGCGCCCGGTGTCGGCGGCGAAATGAATGGAGTTGGACAGGACTGCAACATAGATCTCGCGGTCGGTGTCACGTCTGGGCACCACGTCTCCGGGTGTGATCACAAGTCTCCGGACCGATTTGTCTGATAGATCAGCTCGGCATACTCGTCGATACGCAAGGCGGGAACAGTGCTGGCCGAGTAACTTGCCAGAGCAACCCGAAGATGTTCGTTACGCAGAGCCCGTTCGATCAACTCCGAACGATTCAACCCCGCCGCTTTCGCGTCAGCGTCGGCAGTCGCCAACACCGCATGGTCGATGGTCACAGAGACCTTCTCTTTGGCCATATGGTCATCCTACCGTTAGTAGGACGATGTGCGGGGCCTGCAGCGCATCTTCGCCCGGGGTGACAGCTCCAAGATCTGGCTGCTGTTTCTGGGGCGTTTCCGGCAATCACGATCGCGACGATGTCCGGAATCATGGGCGTCGAAACCGATTACATGAAAGCTCGCGCCCTGGGCGCGTCCCGCACCCAGGTGATCACCCACGTCATCCTGCCCGCCAGAGCCCCGATACAAAGATTTCGGCGAACGACGCCCGTACGAGCTGTCCGGCGGCATGCAGCAGCGCGCCCAGATCGCGCGGGTACTGGTGAACGATCCGCGAATCATCCTGATGGACGAACCGTTCGGCGCACTCGACCCACTGACCCGGGAGAAACTGCAGGTGGAGTTGCTGTCGATGTGGCGGCGACAACGCAAGACCATCGTGTTCGTCACACACTCCGTGGAGAAATTCGTCACACACTCCGTGGAGGAAGCGGTGTTCCTCTCGACGCGAGTGCTGGTGATGAGTGCCCGGCCCGGACGCGTCATCATCGACCGGCGGATCGAGTTGCCCGGCGACAGCCCGGACGGGGTGCGCTCGCCACAGGTGATCGCCACACAGGAGTTCCAGCAGCTCAAGCTCGAACTCGCCGAAGCGATCTACAACGCGCACGACTGAAAGCTGAGGTCGTGCGCCGGTCGAAATGCCTCGTCCCGGCGACGCCTCAGATAACGGCGCGGGCACATTTTGCAGCGCGATGAGTGCGACAACATGAACACTGGATGAACAGCTGTCGCCGCGCGAGAAACTCCCAGCTCGGATCGGTCAAATCGGACAGCCGATTTTTAGGTTTTGAGACCGGCCAGACCGCATCATTATGAGCATGACCGGCGAGATGCTGATCCTTGTGCTGCTTGTCATCACGGCACTCGGCTTTGACTTCACCAACGGATTCCACGACACCGGAAACGCGATGGCGACCTCCATCGCCACCGGGGCACTCAAGCCGAAGGTCGCGGTCGGGCTCTCGGCCATCCTGAACCTCGTCGGCGCCTTCCTCTCCGTCGAGGTCGCCGCCACCATCACCAAGGACGTGCTGAACATCCAGCAGACGTCCGGCCCGGACAAGGGCGACCTGGTCTCCGGCCTGTCTCCCACGACAGCGCTGATGATCATCTTCGCCGGCCTGATCGGCGGCATCCTGTGGAACCTCTTCACGTGGCTGTTCGGCCTGCCGTCGAGTTCGTCGCACGCCCTGTTCGGCGGTCTGATCGGCTCGGGCATCGCCGCGCTCGGCACCAGCGGCATCAACTGGCACGGCATCATGTCGAAGATCATCGTCCCGGCGCTGGCGTCGCCGTTCATCGCCTGTGCGGTCGCGGCCTGCGGCACCTGGCTGGTCTTCCGGATCACCGCCAAAGTGCTGGAGTCGCGCAAGGAGAGCGGCTTCCGCTCGGGCCAGATCGTCACCGCCTCGCTGGTCTCCCTGGCCCACGGCACCGGTGACGCGCAGAAGACGATGGGTGTCATCGCGATGGCGCTGATCGCCTCGGGCCACCTCAACGCCGGTTCGGTCAGCCACGGCCTGCCCGTGTGGATCGTTTTCTCGTGCGCGGCCGCCATCGCCCTGGGCACCTATCTCGGTGGCTGGCGCATCATCCGCACCCTGGGCAAGGGCCTCGTCGAGATCACCTCGCCGCAGGGTATGGCCGCGGAGGCATCGTCGGCGGCGATCATCCTCACCTCGAGCGCCGCGGGCATGGCGTTGTCGACCACGCAAGTCGCGACCGGTTCGATCCTCGGCTCAGGCGTCGGCAAGAAGGGCGCACAGGTTCGCTGGGCCGTCGCCGGTCGCATGGTCGTCGCCTGGGTCACCACACTTCCGGCTGCCGGACTCGTCGGCGCCATCTGCTACTTCCTCGGACACCTGATGGGCGACGTCGTCGGCTCGATCGTCATCTTCGCGCTGCTGATCGCGGCCTCGTCGTACATGTACTGGCGCGCGCAGCAGAACAAGGTCAACGCGGCCAACGTCAACGCCGATTGGGACGAGTCCACCAACTCGATCATCCCGGCCGCCGACACGCCGCAGCCCCCGGCCCAGGCGCCGTCAGCCAAGTCCCCGACCGCCTGACAGACCTGAAAGGACATCGTCATGGACATCCTCGAATCCATCCTCAAGGTCCTGGTGATCGGCCTGCTGTTCGGTGCCGGTCTGCCCGCCGTGTTCGCGATCGGCATCCGCTTGATGGCGGCAGGTCAAGGGGGCCAGAACGCCGACGGAACGGTGGCCGCTCCGAATCCGGCGCTGCGTGCCGCGGCGTATGTGCTGTTCGCGATCGTCATCGCGGCCATCGCGTTCGGGCTGCTGTGGATCACCCGACAGACGATCCTCTACTACTTCGACATCCAGATCTTCCCGTCCGGGGCGTACAAGTAGTGCCGATCACAACGTCTATCGAAGGCATCAACATCCATGGCTGAAGGCACCCCGTTGTTCGAGTCGGCGATCAACTGGATTCGCAAGGGCTATCCCGAAGGCGTCTCCCGGACCGACTTCCCGCCGTTGATGGCATTGCTGACCCGCGTGCTCGACGAGCAGGAGGTCACCACCGTCGCGCTGCACCTCGCCCGTGAATACGGCGTGAAGGAGCCGGTGACCGAGGAACAGATCGGCGGAGCGATCGCCGGCGTGACCGACAGCGAGCCGACTCCCGAGGAGATCAATCAGGTGGCCTCGCGTCTCGCGGCCGTCGGATGGCCGCTGGCCTCGTCGAGCGCCAACTGACGGTCACCGACGCAGCGAATACAATCGCAGCAGGTCATCGGGTGTCTTGCTGCCGGAATGAAGGGGGTGTAGCCATGGATCGACCGCAGTTTCTTCAACGAATCATCGAGTGGCTGCGCGCCGGCTACCCCGAGGGCGTGCCGCAGGCCGACTACATTCCACTCGTCGCGCTGCTCCGACGTCAGCTGACCGAGGAGGAGATCGAGGAGGTCTCCGCCGACCTGATCGCCGAGTCCGCCCCGCCGCCCGAGCCGATCTCCAAGATCGACGCCGGGGTGAAGATCACCAAGGTCACCCACGAACTCCCCCACGAGGCCGACGTCACCCGCGTCCGCAAACACCTCGAGGCCTCCGGCTGGCCCTTCGACGACTCCCCCCTCGCCCCCGCCACCCCACCTCCGCCACCCCCGCCGACAGAACCCAATAATCCGCCGACAGAACCCCAAATCCCGCCGACAGAACCCAATAATCCGCCGACGGAACCCGAAAACTCGCCGACAGAACCCAATAGTCCGTCGACGGAACCCGACGACCCGGCCGGAGACGAGTCCTGAAGACCCTTCGCGCCCTTCACCTCCCCACCCGGCCCGACGTTCTCGACCGTCGCGCCGAGCTCTCGGCGATCCTCGATGGTTCGGCCGCCTACGTCCCGGTCCCCGACGTTCCGCGCGAGGTCGCCATCCTGCGTGAGGCCCTCGGCGTCGACGAACCGATCGACGACGACATCTCGCTGGTCATCTCCACCTCGGGCACCACCGGCGTCCCCAAGGGTGCCCAGCACACACCCGCAAGTCTGACCGCCTCGGCGCAGGCCACCGCCGACCGGCTCGGCGGGCCCGGCAACTGGCTGCTGGCACTCGCTCCGCACCACATCGCCGGCTTACAGGTCCTGTTGCGCGCCTTGGCCTCCGGCTTCACCCCGACGGTCCTCGACGTCGGCGATGGCTTCGATCCGGATGCCTTCGCCGACGCCCTCGACACCCTCGACGGCCCGCGCCGCTACACCTCGCTGGTCCCGACCCAGCTGATCAAGGTCCTCGACTCCCCGCGCGCCACCGCCGCCCTGCGTGAGTGCGATTCGCTCCTCGTCGGCGGCGCAGCCACCCCGATTCCGTTGCTGCGCAAATCAATCGACGCCGGGATACCGATCACCCGCACCTACGGCATGAGCGAGACCGCCGGCGGCTGTGTCTACGACGGCGTTCGGCTGGACGGTGTCACCATCCGGATCGAACACCCCAACCCCGACGGCGTCGGCCGGGTGATCCTCGGCGGACCGATGGTGGCCCGCGGCTACCGCAACCGCCCCGACCATCCGGCCTTCGCCGAGCCCGGCTGGTTTCGCACCGACGACCTCGGAACCGTCGATGACGACGGTGTGCTCTCCATCCTCGGTCGCGCCGACGAAGCGATCAGCAGTGGCGGACTCACCATCGTGCCCCAGGTGGTGGAGGCCGTGATCCTCGACGACCCGTCCATCGCCGAGTGCGCCGTCGTTGGCCTGCCCGACGAACGTCTCGGCGAGCAGGTGGTCGCCTTCGTGGTCGCCTCCGGCACAAGCACAGTCGACGCCGAACACATCCGCGGCATGGTGACCGAACGACTGGATCGCTATGCCGCGCCACGCGAGGTCATCGAGCTGGCGGAGCTGCCGACGCGGGGGCCGGGGAAGGTGGATCGGCGGGCGTTGCGGGCGCGGTTCGGAGGACGGACGTGACGACCGCACCTCACTCCGGCTGCCCACGCAGCACCGCGATGAGTTCGTGACGGTTGGCGGTGCCGGTGCGCTGTGAGGCCCGGAAGATGTGGCCTTCGACGGTGCGCACCGACATGCCGATCTCACGCGCGATCTCCCGGTTCGACAACCCCGTCGCCGCCAGTTCGAGGATCTCGCGTTGGCGCATGGTCAGCGGGACCACCGCCGAGTTGGCCTTGCGCGCCGGCGTGCACGCGCCGGTAATCTCGGCGATCCGGTCGGACATCGCCGTCGCGGTCATCGCGGCGCCGCGCCGCCCTTCGTGCCGGTACACGCACGCGGCCTGCGCCGCAGCATCAGCAGCGGCGACCCGGTCGCCGAACGCCTCGTAGCCGGCGGCGGCATCCATGAGTTGGTCGGCGTCGACGGCGGCAAGGCCGGTGGCATGCTTGGCCGCAGCGTGCACGCGCGGTCCGTCCACCAGCCGGGTGAGCTCCGTCAGCCGGTCGGCCTCGGCGCGGCAACCCAGTTGCACCGCTTCCTGACGCAGCATGACCTCGACGCCCAATGCGCCGCTGCGTTGTGCCGCTTCGGATTCGACGTTCAGAGCTTCGATGGCGTGGGTGAGGTCGCCCTGCACCGCCCGTTTCCATCCGTCGGTCATCGGCACCTCGAATGCGTAGAACATGGGTGCGGAGGTGGGTCCGACGAACGATGCGGGCAGGCAGTCGGTGTCCTCCTTCGGACCGATGAGGAAGGGGCGCAATCGGATACCGGAGAGCAGCTTGAAATCGATGGTGGAGAACCGGGCGCCCGCCTCACGCAGCCATCGTTGCGCGACGGCGAGGTCGCCGCAGGCGTCGGCGATCTTGCCGAAGGTTTCGGCTCGGACGGCGAGGGTGCGTGGATGATCGGCCGAGAGCGGCTGGATCCGATCGGCGAGCTGGTGGGCCTGATCGAGGTATCCGCCGATCTCGAGCGCGATCGCGTAGGTCAGAGCCAGGCCGTAGCTGGACTCGGTGGGCAGCGCGCGGGCCACGTTCCAGGCGCGGTCGAAGTGGGCGTGGGTGGCATCGATCCGTCCCACCGCTGCCAGCGACAGGATGAGTGCGAGAATGGCGAAGTGGTCGGCGAATATGCCCTTCCGCGTGGAGGTCTCCGCGATGGGTGTCAACGTGTCGATCGCGGCCTGCCACTCGCGGCGCATGGTGTGCGCCGACCCCTGCGCGCACTGGTACAGCCGCTCGTACCCGTGGCGGGCACTGTCGGCCTGCGACACCCGGGCCAACTCTTCCTCGGCGGTCACCATTTCGCCGTAGCTGACGGCCACCATGGCAATCCGCAGGGCGATCAGGGTCAGTTCGCCGGGATCGGTTGTTCGCTCCCGGATCTCTCGGGCTACCTGGAGGGCACCCGCCAGGTGTCCCGCGCTGATGTGGGCGAAGTACAGCGTCCACCGGGTCCTCGGGCAGTCCTGGCGGCGGACTGCGGCGCGGGCCAGCGTCTCGGCAGTGTCGGCGTCGAGGAGATCGACGGCAGCGCGGGCCCCGACGACCAATTCGTCGACCGCGACGGCTGTGTCGGACTGCGCGCTCAGCACGGCCAGCCGCACCTTCTGGACCGGTGACAACGATTCGGACTGGCGACGCAGGGCGTCGGCGATCCGGCCGCGCAGCCCACGGACTCGAAGGGTCGGCAGCTGAGCCATACGCACCTCCCCGTACAGCGGGTGTGCCAACTGCGCGGTCTGCCACTCGTCGTCGGTGTCGACAAGGATCATGCCCGCGATCTCCGCGGCGTCGACGGCGTCGGCCCCGCAGATGTCGGCCAGCACCTGAAGATCCAGAATGCCTGCGGCAGCGAGAGTGTCGACGACATCGAGCACGGCCGGAGGCTGTCGGCCGATCGAGGCGGCAACGAGGTCGGCGAGGGTGGCCGACACCTGCGGCCGGCCTTCCCAGACGAACACTCCGCCGATCTCACGGATGTGCCCGGCGGCGCGCTCGTCGACGAGGAGTTGGCGCAGATAGAGAATGTTGCCGTGAGTGTGCTGCCAGAATCGTTGCGCGCTGGCCGAATCCACCTGTCCGCCGAGCGCGGCCTCCGCCAGGGTGATCACGTCGGCCACCGACAGCGGCTGGATCGACAGCAGCGGTACGATGTCGTCCTTCCACAGTGACCGTACGGCGTCGCACACCGTCTCGCCCTGGCGGACGGTGACGATCAGCGCGGCCCGGCGCTGCCGGACGAGCTGGGCCACCACCAGCGCCGACTGGTCGTCGAGAAGGTGCGCGTCGTCGACGACCAGCAGCACCCGCTCGGACGCGTCGGCGACCGCGTCGGCGACGTCGGTGATGCGGTCGAGCAGGTCGGGACCCAATGATCGCGCGTAGTCGGCGAACGCGCCGAGCGGTATCGAGCGTGCCGAGGCGGTGGCGGTGACCGTCCGGCACACCAATCCATGGCTGCGGGCGCGGGCGGCGCATTCGCGGGCCAACCGCGTCTTGCCGACGCCCGCCGTACCCGACAGGACTATCCCCGACGCGTCACGGCCGCCGACCGCGTCGCAGATGCGTCGAATTTCCTCGTCGCGACCGACCAGCGGCCACCCGTCCACCATCTCAGGATATGGCGGCGGTGGCGCGGGCATCGGGGTTCCGGAGATCTTCGCGACCTACGCCGACGGTCGCCCGGAATTGTCGAGGATCGCCGCGATCTTGTCCTCGGCCAGGGCGTATACGCCCGGCAGTGCCTCGATGTCGACGCCGAGTATGGAAGCGATCAGTTCGTCGCCGATTCCGGCGGCCCGCAGGCGCAGGGCCTCGGAGTACGGCAGCGGCAACTGGTCGATCGCCTGCAAGCGGCGCGAGCCGGACTGTGCCGCATCGCCGCTCATCAGGGCACCCGTCGACGGCCATGTGACGAAGTCATGCCAGGCTCCTTGGGCTCGGGGCGCGGCGTGTTCCGCACATTGTTCACCGTGCACCACATGAGTCACGTTGTCGTAGGTAGTCCGCTACTACATTTCCGGTGGCGGCTACCCCACCAGCACCCGCGACACACCATGGGTTGATCAGCGCGAACGCCCGATTAATTAGCCAAACGAACTGCACTTTGTTGTCCGTCAAATGCATTCACGCCTGCCTCAGAAATGGCGCTCATTCGCATGGATCCGGGCGGCAGAATCCGTCCTGAACGGAGACGTTCTGACCGCCGACGTCTGCATGTCCTCACAGATCATGGATCGACGGGCGCAGTTTTGCTGAGTCCAGCAGCATCCGACGACTCAGCCTCGGGTGCCGGCATGGTCATCACCGCTGTCAATTCTGTTCGCTGTCCTAAACTTTCGTCTGGAACGTTGTCGACGTCGGCGGTCATCGCAGAAGGCGGCGGCCACAGCTTGTCGATCCACACATCCCAGGTCCGATCGGAGGTGTAGGCCGAATGCTGGCGGGTCACCGACTCCGGGTCGTCGCCCGGCGACGGATCCGGTAGCCACACCTCGCTGACCGTTTGGCCGTCGTCGACCGCAGTGGTCAACTCGAAGCACGGACCGTCGGCGACGGTGTCCGCCTCACTCTGCGACGATCTCACGATGTCCCCACCCACATACGTCGTCAGCCCCCGACGACCCACATGGCAGAACACACCGTCGCCGATATAGTCGGTGAACCGGACCATGTTGATCCAGCGCCCCTTGAGCATCGATCGCAGCGCCACATGCGAGGTGTGCCCGAGCGCCGTCGGGAACGCGCGACCATAGGCCCAGCCGAGTTGCGAACCGTAGGTGAGCAATCCGATCCGGGGCGGTTCGATTCGTTGGTCGACGTCGTCCCCGGGCGCGGTCGTCTCCTGGTGTTCCTCCCTGGCCATCTGCTCGGTCTTGGCCATCCACACCAGCCGGCAGGCGACCGCATACATCAACAGCGAACCCTGACTGTGTCCGCCGAGGATCACCCGGTCGCCGTCGTTCAGCCGGTTCTTGACGTAGGCCTCGAGGTCACGAATGGCTCGCGGCGCATAGGCCGGCGGGACCAATGGGTGTGCTTCGCGCGGCCAGAACGAGGCGAGGTCCCAGATCACGCCGAGACTGCGCCCGTTCTTCTTCGGACTCTTCGCCGCGTTGTACACCGACCGCAGCAGGAACAGCGCCAGCACCACCAGCACCAGGATGCCGAGTGTCTGAATCCAGACAGTCTCCGCCACCCAGCCCGGGGAGAACTGCGCCACGACGGCCGAGACCATCGCCGCGGTCGCATAGATCCCCACCAGGCCCGGGATCATCGACTTGCCGGCCGCGAGGGTCCACCGGAACACCGGCCCACGCGTCCGCCTCACGCGAAGGACCCGCGCCATCGTGACCCTGGGCGCCCACAGCACGAACGCATCACGCCCGGTGAGCCGCGGGATGAGCATCGCCACGCTCACAATGACGACGATCAGCCCGGCACTGACCATCGCCGCCATGCCCCACATCCACGTGATGGCCGCATAGGGTCTGGGGGTCACCATGTTCGTGTCGTCGAGCGCACCTGCCGACAGCAGTTGAACCACCGACGTCCACACCTTTGCCACGACGTTCGTCGGCGCCGACTGCGGCCTCGAATCCGTCACGACAGCACCGATGATGAGTTGGCTCAGCGCCACGCCGGCGCCGGTACCCAGGAGCACGCCGAGCGCTGCCACCAGGGGCGCGTGCCAACCCCGAAGCCAGGGCGCGACCGGTGACTGCTGTTGCCCCCGAAAGAGAACGATCGCGGCGGTCACCACGATCGCCGCTGCGAGCAGTACTGCCGCGACCACCAGCGCGGCGCCGATGACGTTCGACCCGCCGATCGAATGAATCGCCGAATCCGAATCTGCGCGTTGACTGTTCAGGGCGCTGTCGAGACGGCCGGGCAGCGTCCATGCGCAGATCCACCACAGGATCAGGAAGCTGGCGGCCACCCATCCGGCCGACCGCCACGACGTGAACGCCCACCACATGCGGCGTAGCAGCGGGAGTGTCGAGTTCGGGCCGCCGAACCGGTCCTGACCGCCGGAGGCACGGGGATCGTTGCAGGCTGCGGTGACCAGCGCGGCAATGCCGATGAGGACCAGCACAGTCCACTGCAGCCCGTTGTCCAACCTGCCGCCAGCTAACATGAACGCGGCCGTCAGGATGCCCACGATCGCATGGGTGGTCAGCAGGAACGTGGCGCGTCCGTCGAAGGGCCGGACGAAATCGTCCGCTGCGATGGCCGGCGGCTGCCAGCCGCCATCGTCGATCGCCGACGGTGGGCGGTTCTCGGCGACCCGGTCCCGAAACCGCTCCACATAGGTTCGCTTCGAGTCTGCTTTCGATCCCGTCACTTCAGCGCGCAGGTCGTGGTCGTTGTCCCGCCACAGCGACACGAACGCACCCACCCCGAAGATGACGAGCAGCACAGCGAGGACGGCCCACGCACGCAGCGCCGAATTGTGAGCGCCCCACCAGTCGTTTCCCAACCACGTCCAGCACCGCGACGAGTGATCGCCCACCGTCAACTGCTGGCATTGACTGGCGAGCGCATCGGCCACGATGTAGGTGATCTGCGCGATGAGAACTGCTGTCAGAGCCAATCCGATCAATCGGAACAGCGCGCGAAGGATTTCCACCAACACCGTGAATCGTCTGGATTTGGGGTCGGGAACCATCCACGACGCCACGTTCACCAGTGCGAACGGCGCAAACAGCGCCCAGATCGCCTGCACTTTCAGGCCGGAGGTCATCCCGCCCCACCGATAGGCGATTCGTTCGTGCCCGTGGGTTGCCACATGCTGCGGCTGGTCCGCACACGCCGCAAACTGACCCTTGGAGTGCGGACTCGCATTCGGGTTCGGGACGGCCTTCACCCTCGTCGTGTCCAGGACGGTCGAGATCTCGGTTCCGCTCACGCCATGCGTGAGGACCTCGACCAGTCCTCCGCTCTGTCCTGTCACCGACGTCACCCTTCACTCCGTGGTGATCGCAAGCTCCGCCCGCATCAGCGGCGCATCTGTTGATTTTCGACCTTTGCCGCCACATTGGGAATGCACCTACACCCGTTTGAATGACATTTCATCCTCAAACTGACACCGGCACCCACCCCCACCACCGCCAATTGCAATCCCCGACGCCCCGCAGTTCAATGAGCAAGACATGGGACAGGAGGCCTCGGTGGGCAGCGAGTACGTCGACAGCTACTCGGCGGAAAGCGGCATCGATGCCACGCTCTACCGCAGGCTGCGGACGTTCGTCGGCACGGCCAAGGACCGCCTGTGGATCAAGGTCCCGTGGTGGGACACCTCCGACCCGGCACGCACCCTCCTCGACGACACGATCGCCGCGCACCGACGCCACGTCGACGTCATCGTGCTCGCCCGACCCGAAGCCTCCAACGATGCCGCCCTGCGCCGCCTCCGCAGCGCCGGCGTTCGTGTGGTGACCGTCCGCAACCTGCACGAGAAGGTCCTACTGGCCGACGACCGCGTCCTGAACCATTCGACGAACTTCACGCGCAAGGAACTCGAGGTCAACGAGAACTCGGGGACGGTGCACACCGCACCGCAGTTGGTCGAGGCGTTCGAGGCAGGCTTCGACCTCATGATCGACAGCCAGGACCGGGTCACCGCGGGCGAGGAGACATGGACTCCGACGACGACCCTGATTCCGCCGCCGCTTCTCCCCTACCTGGATCGGTTCGATCGACTCAACCCGCTGCAGTCGAAGTCCGTTCCGACGGTGCTGAGCACCTCGGGCCATGTGATGGTCGTGGCGCCGACGAGTTCCGGGAAGACGCTGATCGGCGAGGTCGCCGCGCTCCGCTCGATCCTTCTGGAGAAGCGACCGGCGGTGTGGCTCTTGCCGGCGCGCGCTCTGGCTGCCGAAGTGGCCGCGACCGCCGCCCGTTGGCGCGATCACGGCATCAGTTCGATCGAGCTGACCGGCGAGACGAACCTGTCCAGCGAACGCATCCGCACCGCGCAACTATGGGTCGCGACCACTGAGAAGTTCGAATCACTCTACCGCCGTTCATCATTGAGATCGTTCCTGGACACTGTCGGCTGTCTGATCGTCGACGAGGTCCACCTCGTCGGCGACCGCGAACGGGGCGCCACCCTGGAGTCGCTGCTCGCACGTCTGCGGGCGTCGGCCGAACGCACACGGATCGTCGCGCTGTCGGCGACGGCGGCCAATGCCGACGAACTCGCCGCCTGGTTCAACGCTCAGCTCATCACGGTCAACTGGCGACCCACCAACCTCATCACCCAGTTCGTCACCTATGACTCACAGTCCTCGGGCAAACCGTGGGCCGACGAGGAGGCCAAAGACGAGGCCCTGACCGAACTCATGCACGAATTGTCCGACGACGGCGCCGATTCCACATCATCTGGGGCCACGGCGGGCAGTGTGCTGATCTTCTGCGGCAGCAAGAACGCGGTCCGACGCACCGCGGGCCTGCAAGCCGGGGTCCGCTACCGCGGCGTCGAGGACGACGCCCTGGTGGAACAGACCTTTCCGCGGGGCGTCGGCATCCATTTTCGGGACGCCCCGAAGGCCCAGCGGGCGCTGGCGGCATTCAATGCGCGACAGATCGACACCCTCGTGGCAACATCCGGCCTCTCGACCGGGGTGAACACACCGGCCCGCTCGGTCATCATCCGTGACCTGACGCTGGGGATGTCCGAGCTCGAGACCAGTCAGGCCCAGCAGATGCTCGGCCGTGCAGGCCGCGCCGGCCACGAATCCGAGGGCTTCGGCTTCATCCTCGTGCCGCGTGACGAGGAACTCGCTTGGCGGAGAAGACTTGTCGCCGGGTACCGCGTGAACAGCCGGCTCGTCGACAAGCTCGCCGACGCCGTGCTCGCCGAGATCCTCCTCGGCAGCATCGCCCACCGCGACGATGCGCAACTCTGGTACGAGGGCACCTACGCGTACGCCCAGACCAGCGAACGTCGCGACCTCACCGGCGTTCTCGACCAACTCATCCGCCACAGGCTGATCGACGAAACCGACGATGGCCTCCGGGTGACCGAGCTGGGCGCGCTGACCACCCGCCTCATGGTCGGGGTGGACGCGGCGTGCAATCTGCACGCCCACCTGTCCACACTGCCCACCCCTGTGGACGCGACCGACGCCGAGCACATCGTCATCGCGGCGATCGCCAACCAGGTACCTGCCATGAGTGAGTGGCCGGTCAATCCGAAGACCTACACGCAATGGGTCGACGAGACCCTCGCCTCGACGCCGACCTTGAATCGTCTGCTCGACAACGATTTCGGCTCCCGGTTCTGCGCCGCCGCGGCCGCAGCGGCACTGTCGACGCCCGACCGGCTGCGGGTATCCGGTGCCGGGATGTCGCGGTCGGAACTGACCCGGGCCGTCGACGCGCTGCCGCGCTACCTGGGTTGGATTGCCGCGCTGGGCTACATCGGTTTCGGCACCTGGCAACCGGTGGTCGCCGGCGACCTCGCCCGCCGCCTCACCTGGTGGCACCTCACACCACAGCCACGGCGCGGCAGTGGACGACTGCTCTGGTTCCTCGAGCATCTCCAGGAGCCCGATGCGCGCCGCACGCGGGTGCCGCTCCTGTGGCGGCGGGCGCGTGGTGCCGACTTCCTGGACCCGGATCGGATCAACTCGCCGCCCCGCGGAGTCGATCTCCCGCGCACCGACTTCGAGCACCTGATGCACAGCCGGGCACACCTGGAGTTGGGACCCGCAAACGGCACATCCGTCACGCTCGACACGGGACCGGCCGAGGCCCACCTCGTGATCATCGGCAACGACGGCACAGCGCATGCGGAACTACGAACACCGACCGTTCCTCGGCACATCGATCTGCCCGTGCCGCGCTCGACCCGTTCCGCCGCGCTCGCCGCCGATCTGATCCTGTATGCGCGGCAGGGAGATGTCGCCTACCAGAACGCGACCGTCGACCTTCCCCAGACACAGCAGTTCGCCGAGTCATCGGCCATCGAGGAGGCTCGCGACCTCATCGGCCGGCTGTCACCGCCGACGGCGGTGGTCACCAAACAAGGGCGTGTCCGAACCCGCGTCCAGGGCAAGCGCAAACGTCTTCTCTCGGATCTGCTGCCGCAGATCACACCCGAACCGCAGTTGCTGCCGATCGCTGAAGTGTTGAGCGGCACCGGCGACGACGAAACACGCGTGGTCACTCTCCGCGCCGGGTTGGAGGAGCTGGTCAGTATCGACCGATCCGCCACCAGCGCGCCCCGACCGGCGGCCGCCGTGCTGAAAGCCGGAAGCGCAACGGCCCGCGAGTTTGAGTGCGTACTTCTCGCGCTCGCCGGAGCCCTCGACATCGAGGTGGGTGCCGCGATGACCGATCACGGGACCATCGTTGCGCTGGTCCATCTCGGCGACGCATGGCGAACCGCCACACCCGTGAACGACGATCAGATCATCAGCAAACCACTCGTACCCGAGACCCTGCCACCGATCATGAGCCCGATCGGCCTCATCCCGGCCAAATCGACGGCTCCGGCCCGACCGCTGTTCGGGTGGCTGGCGGAGTTCACGCCCGCCTCCGGCGTTCCGCGGAACGTCCGCACCAACCGGACAGACGTCGAACACGTGACGGCGAGACATGCGGCGAACCTGCACGTATCACCACAACAGACGGAGCCTCCGGCCAGAGTTCACCCAAACTGACTACCCCACCGTTCATCCTTTGATACGAATCTGACCACACCGACCCCATACCGGTTGTGCGATCCCAAATCCGGTGTTTCGATCAGCGCACACCGCCGTGGCGACGGTTATCGGGCGTGAGACAAGAGTTTCGGGGGATCACGCTCGGCCTCGGCACCTTCTGAGACGACTGTGCGCCAGAGAAAGCCGAGCGATGACCTACCCCGGAAACCCCAATCCCTATCCCCCGATGCCCTCGCCCGCCGCGGCGACGCACAAGCGCCGCAACCTGACTCTGATCCTCGGCGCGATCGCCGCGGTGCTGGTCCTGGTGCTGAGCACACTGATCGTCCTGACCGTCAAGTCCGAGGACGGCAACCCGCTGACGCCCGCGTTGCGTCTGTTCGGCGTGGGCGATACCCCCGAGGACCCGTTCACCCCGTCGGTTGCGCTCACGAATCGTCAGCTGCCCGATGGGATTCGGATGGCCGCCGAGCGCGGCGCGCAAAACCGTGGGGTCCGCACCGTGAACGGGACCCAGGCAGGCCTGTACGGCGCAGGCAATTCCGCAAGCTGTGACGTTGCCGCACTGGGTAATTCCCTGGCCAATGATCCGACGTCGGCCCGCGCGTGGGCCAGTGTCTTCGGGATCAATCCGAGCGACATCCCCTACTACCTCAACACCCTCACGCCGGTGGTGCTCACCGCCGACACCTGGGTGACCAACCACACCTATCACAGCGAGACCGCGTACGCGTTCCAGTCGGTGCTGCAGGCGGGCACACCCATCCTCGTCGACGGCGCAGGTGTACCCCGTGCGGTGTGCAGCTGCGGCAACCCGCTGGCCCCGCCCGCGGCGACGCCGGTCGGAGGCTATCGGATCGTCGGCACCACCTGGCCCGGATACCAGACCCGGCAGGTGGTGCGCGTCGCCTACAACACCGAGAATGTCACCGTCGTCAACAACACCACAGTCGTTGCGCCCGCCGCGGATCCGACCGCGGCACGGGCGACGGCTGCGCTGTCGTTGATCAACGTCGACACCGCGCAGATGTTCACCCGCACCGTCGGCAACGTGCTCAACCTCGCCGGCCTGCCACCGCAGAGCGGGGCACTCCCGACACCCGCAACGTTGAACGTGCCGTTCACCGCCGGCTCCGACGAACAAGCTGCCCAGAACGGTCTCGCCGCAGCCGGCAGCACCCAGGCCGCCGACGACGTCCAGGCGCGCGCAGAGGAGAACGGCGACAATCCGGAGGTCAGCGGCTCGTCCGATGCTTCCGCAGCTGACACCTCCGGAGAGTCGACGGCAGCCGGCGAGTCCCGGGCTGCGGCGGCCGCACCACCCACCGCGGCATCGGAGGCGACCTCCACCGAGGCGCCACGCCCGACACCGACCACCTTCACCGGAGCCGGCGAACAGATCGGCAGCCTGTCGTTCGACAAGGACGGCCGCTCGGTGACCTGCACGGTGCCGGCCGAACCCTCGACCGCACCTCGACTCGCCTTGACCTGCAGCGACTCCGTCGCCCGCGAGGTATCGGCGTCGGCGCTGCTGAGCTCCCAGGTCGCCTCGGCCACCGACAGCACCGGAGTCTGGACCGTTTCGCTGACACCGCTCAGCCCTGCCGGCCCCGGCACCCCGACCACCGTCGCGTCCGCCTCGTGGCGGGCCCTTCCGGAGACCAGCACACCGACAACCACGGAAACCACCGAAACCACCGAGGCACCGGCACCGCCGGTCACCGAGGAACCGACCGTCGAAACCACGACTCCGGAGGTTGAGACAACGACGGAGGAGCCGACCACCGAGACCACGACTGAGGAGACGACGACTACCACGACGACGGAGGCTGCTACTCCGTAAGTGTCAAGGCTGGCGCTTGACACTTCCCGGGGGTCCCAGCAGTCTTCTCTGAGATGGGCTAAGAAATCATGTTTCCTATCGCTCACCATTGGACATGACGTGACGAACTCCTGGTTGCCGTTGTTGAGAGAGATTTCGTAAAGCATTTGATAGTCGAAGAACCTTCCGACTACGTCCTCTTGTACCGAATAGGCGCGATCATGAGCAGCTCTGGTCGTGTAACGACCGTATCCGGTTATCGCCAAGCGCCGCAGTATCGAGCAAGAATTCGAAACCTGCTCCGATACTGATGCACAGCGATCAGGTGCAGGCAGGGTCGATAGTAATTGTTCCGAGTTCCGAACCCTCAATCTTCGCGTGAACATGGTGCTCGATCGACAAGCAATCGCCAATTCAACGAACTGGCCCGTAGCCTCTTCAGTAACGTCGGCAGCCTGCTGGTCATCGACAGTCAGGAGCCTGTCATATGCGAACAGTCCTGAGGATTCCTGATTTCCCGCTCCCGGCCCCCGTAGAAATGAATCTCCGGGGTGCCCGAGGCGGGCGATGGATCACGGAGAATCAGCGGAACGACTGAATCGTCGAAGACCGCGTCCGCGTCGATAGTCATCGGCGATACAACCGGCTTTTGGTCGAGGCGACCGGCGCGGGCCCTGGACTCGCGGCCCGCTCAGACTTTCCCAAACTGGGTTTCCAGTAGCCGCCGAGCGATTCGAGTTGTCTGCGGCATCGACGGATCGAGTTGGGTACGCACCTCTTGAAGGCGTACCAGGTCGACACGGGTGGACTCAGTCTGCACTTCAGCCGCGACTCGCGCCATCAGCGTGCTGATCGCCTCCTGGACAATTTCGTACTCCAGCAGGTCACTCATCGGCCGTCCGTCCAGTGCGTTGGAATCGCGCGGACTATAACACCACACTGAGCTTTGTGTCAACCGGCCAGAACCGCTCAAGCCAGCGGCTTCACGATGGTCACCGCCGACGGCGGCCGCCGCACTTCGATACCGCATCGTCGGGCCGCGACCGTCAGGCTGACCGACTCCCGATGTCGCGCCCCGGGCCACCCGGCGTCACCCATCTCCGAAGATCGCGACCGCGATCGCCTCGGGATCGGGACTGAAGCGGGTCTCGTAGCGGATGCCATCGGCGACACCGGCCAACGCCGTCGCCCACTGTTGCGGCACGTCGTACGGCGTCATCGTGCACAGCTCTCGGGGGACCCCGAATTCCGCAGCCGACGGCGCGGTGTTATTGGCGACGGGATGGTCCCGGGGCAGCCGCAGCCGCGACACCTGTCTGCCACCAGCGAATTCGGCCGTGATGTAACCGAACTCGATGAGCTCAGGGCCGATCGCTTCTCGCACCGCGGCTACCTCGCTCAGCCTCAGGTAACAGGTGCCGCGTGGCGGGGCGAGGTCGAAACGCCTATCTCCGGTGCCGCTGAACCACCACGGTCCACGGCTGTTGCGATGGCAGGTAGAGGTCGATGTCGGTGGTGAGCTCGGTGACCGGAAGTCGGTCGAGCGGTGGTGCCGGCGGTTTCTGATACGGGCGTTGCCGTTTCATGCACCCCACCGGGCGGTCACGCGTCGGGCCGCCGCGAGCACCTCGTCGATGCTTCGGCCATTGGTCAGCCACGTCACCGGCGTGCCCCCGTCAAGACCCGAGTTCGGACTGCACATCCATGCTGCGGCCGTCCAGGGGTCTGCGTCGACGGCCAGTACCGCCCACACCTCCGACATCCCGTCGATCAAGGTGGCGTCGCCTGCGAACTGCCAGGTGGGAAACACCCAGGTGCGACTGGCGTCGGCTAGCTGGCAACCGATCAACCGGCAGCTGCGCAACCGTTTCACGACGGCCGACTTGGTGATGCCCAGGAACGCAATAACACCCTGCATGTCATAGAACGGGCCGATCAGCGCGTCGTAAGGGTCGCCGAGCGGGAGCGCCGCGATCATGCGGTCGGCCAGGGTGTCGGGATCGTCGAGCGCCGACGTCACGTTGACCCCCGCGCGCTCAGCACTACGTCTGACGCACCGAGTGCCCGACTGGTTCCAGACTCGCGCCCCCACACGTCACGACGCCGCGGCACCTTCGCCTTCGACGCTGCCTGCTGCACCACTCAAATTGTCAGAAACGTCTGTGGCGGAACCTTCCTGATCCAGCCGAGCATCGGACTCGGACGCGGAGTCACTCGACGCCTCATCCGTCGACCCGCCGTCGGACGAATCCGTCAAGGTGGGGTCTGATGCCGGTGCGCCTGAGGAGATCGTGTCGGCAGGCTCGGGCGGCGGCGATGCCGAATCAGCAGGCGATGAACTGGGCTCGATAGGCGCAGAAATGGGCTCAGGCCCCGACGCACTGGCCTCGTTAGGCGCGGAGGTGGGCTCGGTAGGCGAATCAGCGGGTTCGGTCTTCGCAACCGTAGGCTCAGCCTGCGCAACCGTCGGTGCGCTCGGCGCCGCACTGGCCTCGCTCGGCGCGACAGTCGACACCTTCGACGTCGAAACCTTCTGCACCGCAGGCGTATCGACCACGTCTCCAGCATCAGACGAGGCCGAGGCCCCAACCACCGTATCCGTCGGCACCTCATACTTCTTCAACGCGTCCTGCACCATCCCGGCCTCGGTGGCGGCGTTCGCGTTCCAGTGTGTCCAGGTGTGGGCGCCGTTGGTGTAGTTGAACTCGACCGGTAGGCCGAACACCAGGGCGACGCCGTTGAGGATCACGGTCGATGCGAACGACAGGGTCTCCAGCCCACTGCCGAAGATCACTTCGCCGATGCCGCCGAGACCCATGAGTTCGTCGAGTTCGGCCTGTCCGGTGAGGATGCCGGTGCCGGCGGAGATGATGATGGTCTGGTCGTTGTTCTTGGATTCGATGATGTGGCGGGTGACGTCGTTGGCGGCCCACTGGTTTCCGGGCGAAAAGGGGTTGCCCCACATGCCGTCCAGGCCGTTGGCGATTCCTTCGCGGGTACTGAGGATGTACGGGATCAGCACATAGCCGAGGACGCTGTCGGTCTGGTAGTACCGGAGATCGAGTGCGCGACCTTGAACACCTCGGGATACTTCAACGCGATGTTCACCGCCTGTCCGCCGCTCATCGACAGTCCGACGATGGCGTTGCCGGTTTCGTCGACGGAGAAGTTGTTGTTCAGATAGGCGGGCAATTCTTCGCCGATGAAGGTTTCCCACTGCGGGTCGTACTCCCCGCCACTGGCATTGGTCAGCGTGTTGCCATCGGCATCGACGGGCAGGTCCTCCCAGTTGGACGACCACGCCTTCGAACTGCCCTGTACCTCCACCAGGGTGTACTGGGTGCTGTACTGCGACATGAGGCTGCCGGCCTCGCCGTCTCCGCCGACGCCGCCGAGGAAGTAGACGGCTTGCTCTTGCTGTCCCGCTTGTTGACTCGACGGCCGCACCTTGACGGTGACGTTGGACTGCATGGATTCCGACCACACCGTGCAGGTCTGGATGTTCTGCGCCTTCTCGGCGGCGTTCGAATACGAGCATCCGCTGCGCATCGTCGTCGGATCGACTGCCGCAGCGGTCCCCGCACCGAACAGCAGTGCCGCACTCACCACCGCGGCCGTGGCCGCCAGCGTATGCCGTCGCCGCAGCGCGGGATTCACGACGCCCCGCAGACGGGAACGTCGACGTTCACCGTCGGATCGTCCACCAGCGGCTGGATCGGCACGTCGGGTTTCCCGGCCACTGTCGGTTCATCCATCGTCAGTTTCACGGTCACCGACTTTCCGGGCGGGATACGCACCATCGTCGACACATACGGCCTGCCGTGCAGCGTCTCTTCCACGTACATGGGGCTCTTGCCGTCCACCGAGATCTCCTTGATGACCGCCCCTTGGGTGGTGAGCATCTCCACGTTCGACAGGTTGGTTCCGCGTGGCATGTCCAGCCGCGTGCCGTTCGGCGCGATGACGTAGTCCGGCAACGACAGATCGTCGAGCGTGTTGGTGAGTTTCACGGTGACCGTGCTCTCCCGGGTGTCGCCGCTGCAGCTGCCGGCCTGGTAGCTGATGTCGCGGCGCAGGTAGTAGTCGAGTTTGTTGCCGCCGGCGTTGCCGATCGCCACCTGCAGATAGGGCGCTGTGGTGTCGGAGATCTGGTGTCCGAGATTGGTTGTCTGCAAGACGCGTTCCTCCGCCGGGTGCGTGCTGTAGATCATGATGCGGCGCTCCTGCACACCGTGACCGAGTGCTTCGAGGATGGCGCCGGTATCGCCCTTTGATGTGCTGAGCTGGTCGACGACGGCCTTGGCGATGGATTGAAGGTACGCCTTGCGGGCATCGTTGTCGCCGCGGAACCGCACATACGACGTGGACAGGGTGATGGGGACGACGTTGTCGGCGGTGATCTTGTCCCCGTTGGGCAGCGTCACCGGCCCGGTCACCTTGAGTACGTAGCTCAACGCGATCGGATCGAGTGCCATCGCACCGTCGAGCCGTTGCCCGGTCTGCTTCTTCCAGTTGGCGATCCAGATCTGCGCGGCATCCGGGAAATGCGCGCTGAGGTTGCCGTTCCGGAAGTCGGTGTAGGGGCGGTACGGCGAGTAGATCGCGTCATAGTCGGGGCCGAGATCCACCTGTGGACGGGCCGGGTCCTGGAAGGTGGAGTTGGCGCCCAGGGTGGGCACGGTGACGTGGCCGGTGCGGGCGTTGAGGATGGCGAATCCGCCGACGAGACCGCCGGTTCCGCGGGATTCCGACGGTGTCTGGAACGCCAGGAAGTAGTTGCGTGGCCCGGTGCCGCCGAGCATCGACGGGACCAGTTGCGCCGCAACGTTGGTGCCGTTCAAGGTGGCGGCGGCCTCGTCGACCTGGTCGGACAGTTGGGCCTGCGCGTCGGCGACGGTGCCCAGCCAGCTCGGATCGATGTGATCAACCCGGTCGCTGATCTCCGACGACTTCGCCGCGACCTCGGCCAACTGCGTCTGCGCCCTCCGCAGTGGCATCGTGTTGATCGAGTCGCCGGAGCGCAGCTCGGACGGGTTGAGCGCCGAAGCCAGCTGTGCGGTGGGCACCAGCACGTCGGTCGCCAGATCGGACACCGCAGAACTCATCTGCTGCACCGATTCCAGCGGTGAGCCCAGCCACGGAATCGACGATGCCGCCGACCACACGATGCCATGCGACCAGTCGTCGGCACTGTGCGCGTTGTCGGCGGCCGCGTTCGCCGCCATCGCGGCGGCCTCCTGGTTCCCGTCGAGGGCCAGGGTCCGGGCGCGCGACGCCTCGCTCCGCGCCGATTCCAGGTCGCCCTTGACCTTCCACGCCGAGAACGCCAGCCATGCCAGCAATGCCGCGATGATCACGACCAGTACCGCACCGATCTGGACGGCGCGATTGCTCAGCGCTCGACGGATCATGGTTTCTCCCCCGTGTTGTCGGCCACCGACGCGCCGACGAGCCAGTCCGCGATGGCCGCGACCTTCGGCTCGATCTCGGCGAACACCCGCTCGAACTCCTCTTTCGGCTGACCCATCGGGTCGAGGATGTCCAGGTGCGGCGAGTTGGTGTCGATGCGTGAGCGGGTCGCGATGATCTCGTCGAGTGTTCCGCCGGTGGCCAGCTCAGCGAATTCGGTGACGGTGAACATCCGCTTCCACCGCACCGGCAGCATCTGCTGGGCGGCGGCTCGGTGGTCGCGGGTCATGCAGAGCACCAGGTCGGCGTCCTTGAGCATCGGCGGCCGCAGGTAGCGGGATTCGAATCCGGCCGCGTCGTAACCGTGTTCGACGAGCACCTCGATCGACAGCGGATGCATGCCGTGCCCGTTCATCGCGCCCACACCCGCACTCGTCGACGCCACGGTCACCCCCGACCGATCCGTCATACCCTGCAGCACCCGTTCACCGATGGGTGAGCGGCAGATGTTGCCGGTGCAGATGAACAGGACCGACGACACAGCGTCGACCGGTGCGCTCATGACTCCTCCTCGAGTACTCGCGCGATTGCGTGCAGGATCGCAGGTTCGCCCAGGTCGGCGTGAACGGCGTCGACGCGCATCACCTCGACGTTCCCGCCGACCGCCCGACCCCACGCGTCCGGATCGTCGTTGTCGGCGGCGGCGACGTAGAGAACCGTCCCCGCCGATACCGGCTGCAGATCGTAGGTGCGGGCGGCCTGCGCCATGATCGCGGTCCGTTCGTCGAAGCGCTGCACCGCCTCCGGGTCACGACGCTGCGCCGCCTCCCGCAGAGGATGGACGGCCCGCAGCTCGTCGTCCGAAACCTCGGCCAGCTCGGCTGGGGTGCGCGGATCGAGCAGCACCAGCTGCGTGACCTCGTCACCGGCGTCGACGAGCTGGCGTGCGATCTCATGCGCGATCACCCCACCGAGCGACCACCCGACCAGCCGGTACGGCCCACTCTGTTGTTCGGCCCGCAGCGCGGCCACATGCAGTGCCGCCAACTCCGGCAACGACACCGGCATCTCGCGCGTGGCGTCGATGAGTTCCGGGAGTTGCAGTCCCAGCACCGATATCGTGAGGGTGTCGGCGAGTGGCCGGAACTGTTCGACGATGCCGGCCGCGGTGTGCACGCACCACACGGGTGAGCCCTGGTCACTGCCACGCGACGACAGACGCACCACCCGATCGTCGGCAACACGGTCCGGCGCCTCGATCAGCGCCGCGATCTCCGCCGGCGTCGGATGGGCGAACAATTCCGGCCCGGACACCGTCTGCTCGGTCCGACGCTGCAGCGCATCACGCAGGGTGAGTAGCGCCAGGGAGTTGCCGCCGGCGGCGAAGAAGTCGTCTTCCATGCCGACGTCGACGCCGAGCACCTCGGCGAACGCGTCGACCACCGCCTGCTCGGTCGCCGTGGTGGGTGTCCGCCGGGAGGACGACCATTCGGGTTCGGGTAGCCGCTTCTCGTCGAGTTTCCCGGCGCCGGTCAGCGGCAGCTCGGGTACTTGGATGATCCGGCTGGGCACCATGTGTCGGGGCAGCACGGCACGGCACGCGGTGGCGAGGGTGTCGGTCGATATCTCGGCCGCCACGACGTAGGAGACCAGCGCCGGCCCGACGGGTCCGTCGCGCAGGATGGTCGCGGCGCGCTGTGCACCCGCGCCCACCAGGACGGCGTCGATCTCGGCCGGTTCGACGCGTTGGCCACGAATCTTCATCTGCCGGTCGGCGCGCCCGAGGTAGACGAGTTCGGCGGTCGCGACGTCCCAGCGCACCAGGTCGCCGGTTCGGTACCACCGTTGCCCGTCGGGACCTGCGACGAAGCTCGCCGCCGTGAGAACCGGATCGCCGAGATAGCCGCGCGCCACTCCGGTCCCGGTGACATACAGTTCGCCGACCACGCCCGGCGGCACGGGACGCAGATACCGGTCCAGGACCTGCACGCCGATGCCGGGGCGTGGTCGCCCGATCCGCACCGGTCCATGAGGCTGGTAGACGCTGGTCGACACGGTCACCGTGGTCTCGGTGGGTCCGTAGATGTTCCTGACCTGCGCGTGGCGCGCCCAGGTGTCGGCGAGGTCAGCGGTCAGCGCCTCCCCACCGATGTACACCATTCGTAGCGAGGCGATTTCGGGTGCGGCCAGGGTGCGCATCACCGACGGGGTGGCGGTGAACACGGTCACCCGCTGCTCGCGCAGGAAGTCGGTGAGGTCGCGGCCACCGGCGATGTCGGCGGGAACCACCACGAGGGTGGCGCCGGTCGCCAGCGGCAGCAGCATGTCGTGGAAGGTCGCGTCGAAGCCCGGGCTGATGGCCATGGCCACCCGGTCGTCGTCGACCACGTCACCCAGTGACGCCACCCGATACACACCGCGGTGCGACACACCCACCACGTTCGGTACGCCGGTGGTGCCCGACGTGGTGATCACGTACGCCAACGCATCCGGAGATACGCGCGTGACCGGCTCCGGCGCAACATCTTCCGTCGGCTGACCGGGAATGTCATTGGCATCGATGACCGTAGCGCCGGTCACTGCGATCACCTGATCCAGCCGCGCCCGCGGATAGGTGACGTCGACCGGCACGCACACCGCCCCGATCCGGCTAACCGCCCACAGCCCGATCACCGATTCGATGGACCGCGGCACCGCGACCGCAACCACGTTCCCGGCCACGATCCCCCGCTGCCGCAACGCCCGAGCCGTCACAGAGACCCAGTCGTCGAACTGCCGATACGTCAGCTGCCGCCGCCCGTCATCCAGCGCCACCCGCTCCGGATACCGTGCCACCGCGGCGGCCAGCAAATCCCCCAACAACGGCGGCCCGGCAATCTCGGCGCCTTCCGCTGGTCGAGTAGCCGACACCCCCTCCGCCGGTCGAGTAGCCGACACCCCCTCCGCTGGTCGAGTAGCCGACTCCCCCTCCGCTGGTCGAGTAGCCGACCCCCCTTCCGCTGGTCGAGTAGCCGACGAACGTAGTGAGGAGGCGTATCGAGACCACGCACGCCGAATCCGCCCACGCGTCGACCGGTGGTCTCGATACGCTCCCTCGCCTAGCGGCTCGGAAGCTACTCGACCATCGGGAGTCGGCCGCCCATTCGCTGGTCGAGTAGCGGTCGAGCCGCCCCCATTCGCTGGTCGAGTAGCGGTCGAGCCGCTAGGCGAGACCGCGTATCGAGACCACTGGTCCACCCCGACCTCACCAACCACAGCATTCCCGGCGACAAACCCCCGCTCCTCAACCGTCAACAAATCAACCCCGGCAACCAAGCGTCCGGCGTCCGAAACCACCCCCGACACACCATCGACCATTCGCCGACCCAGCACCCCAATCCCGTCCTCGTCGAACAGATCCCGCGCATACGTCAACCGCAGCCGCCACAACCCGTCAACCAGCAAGGCCTCGACATGCAGATCGAACTCGCTCCGAGCCTCGAGCACGCCGCCATCCTGCGGCGCCACCAGACCACCCCCGACGGAGAACGCCACCTGCACCAACGGATGCACGCCCGTCTCGCGCGGCGGATCGACCAGCGCCACCACATCGTCGAATGCCACCGAGGCATGATCGATGGCCGCCAGGTCCGCGTCTCGCACCGACTCGATCAGCTCGCCGACGCTGCGGCCACCACCGATCCGTGTCCGCAACACGACCGTCGAGACCAACATGCCAACCGTCCGAGCGCTGTCGGCATCCCGTCGCATCGACACCGGCGTGGCCACGGCGACGTCATCGGTACCGGCCTGAACGGCAAGCGCCATCGCCACACCGGCGTGCAAAACGTGGAAGTCACTGGCCTTGGCACGCTGCGCAGCGGCCGCCACCCGCTGCGTTACGTCCTCATCGAGATCGAATTCGGCCACCGCCGTGCGCAGATCACGCGCCGCAGGCCGATCCGGCACCAGGTCGAGCAGCCCACTGTATCCGTCGAGCGCCTCCGCCCAGAACCCCAGATGCTCGGTCCGCGACTGCTCCTCATCGATCGCCATCCGACGCGCGACGACATCGAATCCCACAGCCGCCGAATCCAGCTCACCACCGGCCAACACCGCACCGAGTTCGTCACCAACGATCGACGCCGACTCCCCGTCAAGCACGATGTGGTGACCGACGATCACCACCGCCGCCGGATCGGAGTCGGACGTCAGCACCCACGCGCGCACCGGTGGTGCGGCCTCGAGGTCGAACGGCGCGGCAAACTCGTCAAGACGTTGCGCAGCCTCGTCGACGGTCATCTGTCCGATCTCCGGCCGCCAGTCCGCCAACACCCGCTGCCGCGGCCCGTCCGCCGCCGACAGGAACAGTGTCCGCAACGCCGAATGCCGTTCAACCACAGCATGTACTGCGCCAGTCACCTGGTCGACACCAAGGCCTCCAGGTACCGGCACCACCACAGGCACCGCATAAATCGGCACCTCCCCAAGCAGATGCGCGGTAGTCCACATCCGCCGCTGCGTCGACGCAAGTGGGGCCCCGTCCGGAGTGCCCGCGCCAGAGCGGTCGTCCCCACCGCCCCCTGAGGAGCCCGCGAGGAACGAGCGCGCGTCACGAAGGGCCCCACCCCCACGAACCCCCTCATCCCGAAGCCCCGCAACCACAGCCGCCAACTCCGGCGCACTCGGATTCTCGAACAGCAGCCGCGTCGGCACCCGCACCCCGAGCTCACGCCCCAGCGTCGACGTCACCCGCGTCGCCGACAACGACGTCCCACCAATGGCGAAGAAGTCATCCCCCACGCCGACGGTCGTCTCCGGCACTCCGAGTACCTCGGCCATCACCGCGGCCACCTGCCCGGTCAACGCCTCATCGTCCCGCGCCGCCGGCACTTCCGTCACCGCGGCACGGCCCGAAGCCTCAGCTGGCGCATCAAGCCTCGGGAACGACACCTCCACGTCCCCAGCAGCAGCCGCAAACACGGTCACGAAGTCGCCGAGCAGAGCTTCCGCCACATCTCTGGGGATGTACCCGGAGTGCACCACCGTGACCGCGATGCCGTTCTGGTCTTCGGCGAGGACCACTTCGATGTCGAACTTGGCGTCGACGGTGGCGATGCGATCGACCACCGCGGCCCGCCACGCGTCGCCGCCATCACCGCCAGTCAGGATCTCGTCGGAGATCGTCGGCAGCACATCCTCGTTCACCAGTAGCACCGAGATGAGCGGGTCGAAGCCGTCGTGGGCGTTGGGGCGTACGGCGCGGGCGACCGCGTCGTAGGGCACCTCGGCATGGTCGGCGGCGGTGAGCGCGACGTCACGGGCCTGTTCGACGACGGCCCGCATCGGGTCGTCGGCGCCGACCCGGGTACGCAGGGCGACGGTGTTGACGAACATGCCGACCACCGATTCCCATTCGGGTGCACTACGACCGTGGACCGGCACACCGACCACCGCATCCCAGCGCCCGGTCCACTGCCCCACCACAGCCGCCAACGCCGCGTGCGCGACGTGGACCACCGTGGCCGACAGACGCTCCGCCGTCTGCCGCAGCTCCTGCGCTGTGGTGCCGTCGACCCGTTGGCTGATGCGGCCGGGCGCGCCGGCGGTGTCACGTCGGCCGGGGATACGGATCGGTTCGCCGGCACCGTCGAGTGTGGTGAGCCAGTGGCCGAGTTCGCGGCTGTAGCGGCTGGCGGGGTCGTCGGGCCCGCCGAGGCGGCGCATCTCCCACTGGGTGAAGTCGGCGTAGGTCAACGCCTGATCCGACGGCAGGCTGTCGCCGCCGAACGCGCGCAGCAGATCGTGCAGGAGGATGCGCATCGACCATCCGTCGATCGCGATGTGGTGCAGCGCGGCCACAAAGTACCGTTCAGCGACGGCATCTGATGACTCGTCGCTGACGTCGAAGACGGCGGCCCGGAACCCGGGTTCGTGTTCGAGATCGAACGGTGTGGAGAGGAACACGTCGATGGCGGGTCCGACCGCTCCGGCGTCGACGCGTTCGTAGCCCAGGACCGGGCCGTCTCGGTCGACGATCCGCTGCACCGGCCCGGCCGGGCTGTCCGGGTAGGCGGTGCGCAGCACGGCATGGGTGTCGACGACGGCATCGACGGCCTGGCGCAGCTGGGCGACGTCGATGTCGCCGTCGATGCGGATCACCACCGGCACGTGGTACGCGGTCGACGTCGGGTCGTAGTGGTGGTGAATCCACATGCCACGCTGCGGATGGGCCAGCGGCAGATGGCCGGGGATCGGCAACGACTCGGGTACCGGACCGGGTGCGGTGCTGCGCAGTTCGTCGACGCGCTCGGCGACGGCCCGCACCGACCGCGCCTCGAACAGCACCCGCACCGGCACCTCGACACCCAACGCCCCTGACAGCCGTGCGGTGACCCGCGTCGCTGACAGCGACGTGCCGCCGGCCGAAAAGAAGTCCGAGTCCGCGGTCAGCTGAGCGACCGGGATCTCGAGAACGTCAGCCCATACCTCGGCGATGACCTCTTCGGTCGCCCCCGACAGTGCCGCACCGACGGACAGCGCGCCAGCACCCATGTCGGGTTCCGGGAGCCGCGCCGTGTCGACCTTGCCGTTCGGTCCGATCGGCAGTGCGTCGACGGAGATGATCGTGGCGGGAACGATGCTGCGCGGCAAAACATGCGACAGTTCGGCGCGCAGCGCGTCGGGACGGAGGTCGGTGTCGGGTTCGGCGACCACCCACGACACCAGCACCTTCTCGCCACTGGTGTTGGTGCGCACCGCGGTCACCGACGTCGCCACCTCGGGCAGTTGCGACAGGGCCGCGTCGATTTCGGCGGGTTCGAGGCGGATGCCGCGGATCTTGACCTGGTCATCGGTCCGGCCGTGGATGACGAGTGTGCCGTCGGGCCGGCGATGCACCAGGTCGCCGGTGCGGTACATGCGCCGTCCGGAGCCGGCGGGGTCGGCGATGAATGCTGCGGCGGTGAGGGCCGGAGCGTCGAGATAGCCTCGCGCCAGGCAGCTTCCCGCGACGTACAGCTCCCCGACCGTGTGCACGGGCACCGGCCGCAGCTTGCTGTCGAGGACGTGGGCGGTGACCCCGGCCAGGGTGGTGCCGATCGGGACCGCCCCATCGGCGCCATGCGTGAGTCGTGCGCTACTGACCATGGTGCCGATCGGGACCGCCCCATCGGCGCCATGCGTGAGTCGTGCGCTACTGACCGCGACGGTGGCCTCGGTGGGCCCGTATTCGTTGCTCATGGTGACCGAGGGTGTCCAGTCACGGACCAGGCCGGCGCCCAGCGGTTCGCCACCGACGGCCACATGCCGCACGCTCGGCAGGTCGTCGGGTCGTAGGGTCGCGAGCACGGATGGCGTGGTGAGCAGCACGCTGACGTTGTGGTCGGTGATCACGTCGCGGAGTTCGTCGGCGGCGATGACGTCGGGCGGGCAGATGACGATGCTCGCTCCAACGATCCGCGGCACCACCAGTCCCATCAGCTGCGCATCGAACCCTGGCGCGTACGTGTGTAACACACGGTCGGCGTCGGTGAGCTGCAGGCGTGCGACGGTGTCCCGGGCCCAGCCGGCGAGGCCACGGTGGGTGACCACCACACCCTTCGGTGTCCCGGTGGTGCCGGAGGTGAACGTCACGTACGCGGCGTCGTCGACACGGAGCGGACGCACCCGTTCGGACACGTCGAACGGAGCGGCAGAACCGGATTCGATCCCATCGACCGCGATGACAGGAATCGCCGCATCGACGTACGGCACCGTCTCGTCGGCCAACGTCAGTACTGCGCGTGGTCGAGCCCGACCGATGATGGTGCGTCGCCGCTCCACCGGATCACGCGGATCGACATTGACGAACGCGGCTCCCGCCCGCGCCACCGCCAGAGTCGCCACCACATTCCACACCGATCGCGGAAGATGCTGCACCACAACATCCCCCGGCCCGATGCCGTGACCGGTGAGTTCCCGAGCCAGAAACGCCGACCGCCTGTCGAGCTCGGCATTGGTCATCGCACCGTCACCGACGACAGCCATCGCCTCCGGGCGCTCGGCCAGCCCCGTGGTCACGAGGTCGCCGAGTGTCTCCACCGCCGGCGCCGAAGCCGCCACAGACGTCTCCCCGGCCAGCAGTTCGGCAGTCGGGCGATCAACGTTCCCGACCGCCCGTTCCAGCGTCGCCACCACGAGTTGGCACAACGCATCCAGCCGCTCCGCGCCGGCCACCGCGTCGGTACAGCTCATAGTCAGGTGCAGCCGCCCCTGCACCTGATACATCGACACATCAATCCCAAACAGCGGCACGTCTGTGCCCCGCTGGTCTCCGCCCACCACCCGCTGGTCGAGTAGCCTCCGAGCCGCTAGGCGAGACTGCGTATCGAGACCACCACCACCACGAAACCCAGCAACCTCAACCACCTCCCCCGGCACCATCCCCAACGACACCTCGAACAACGAATTACCGGCCAACCCGCGCCCCGGGTCCGCGATCTCCGCAATCTCCGTCAACGGCAGATCCGCATTCGCAAACGCACCGAGGTCAACCTCGGTCACCCGCGACAGCAACTCGCCAAAGGGCAGTTCGAGGTCGATAGCCGTGTGCAACGGCACCGCCCGAGCAAACAGCCCGGGAACCGACGCCAACCGCGCATCCAGCCGCCCCGACACCGCGGTGCCGATGGTCACTGTCGATGAATCACTCTGCCTGGCGAGGACCGCTGCCAACGAGGTGTGTACAGCAATGAACGCCGTACTGTGTCGCTCCACCGCCAGCTCATCCAACGCAGCGGTGACGGATTCTCCGAGCTCACCGTGCGCGGTATGCACCGACAGCGCAGCCTTCGCACTGTCGGCCCCGCCCCGCAGGTTGATCTCCGGCAGCCGCAGCGGCTGCACCGGTTCGGCGAATGCCGCCGACCAGTGCGCCACCAGCTCATTTCGTCGGGCCTGCACCATCTCGTCGCGCCACAGCGAGTACTGGCGGTAATCGACCCGCTCATGATCGACAACGGGTGTCCCGGCAAGTTCGGCTGTCAGTTCGTCCCGCAGGATCGGCACCGATTCGCCGTCGAGGGCGATGTGATGGACCACGACGAGAAGCCATGTCTCGCCTTCACGTTCGACGATCCGCAGTCGCCAGGGCAGCGACTCGGCCAGATCGATGGGCGCCACCATCGCGTCGGTGTCTGCCGCGAGTTCACGCTCCAGATGCCCTTCGAGTTCGGCGTCACTCCAACGTCGCTGGTAGGGCGATCCGTCGTGGACGGGGAAGCTGGTGCGCAACGCGTCGTGGCGTGCGACGATCGCCGACACCGCCCGCCGTGCTTCCTCGGGGTCCGCCGGTACCGGGATCGCGAGGTTCATCAGGTAGCCGGTGAAGTCGGGTTCGGTGCGCCACCGCAGCCAGAGGTCCATCTGCTCGGGTGTCAACGGGAGGCGCTCCGGTTCGTCGCGGCGTTCGGCGACCGATGGCACGGCTTCCCCCGTGCTCCCCCCGCTCGCGCCGGCAATGACACAGGCCAGACCTTCAATGGTCGGATGGTCGAACACGTCTGCGACGCCGACGCTCTGGCCTTCCGCGACGAGCGCGGCGGCAAGCCGCGCCGCTGACAGCGACGTACCACCGGCCGCGAAGAAGTTGGTCACGGGCACCATCCGGGTTGTCTCGTCAACGCCGATCACCGCCCGCATCGCCGCCGCGACAATCTCTTCCACCTCGGTTAGCGGCCGTGATGGCTCAGCTGCCTCATCGAGATCTGCGAGCAGTTTGTCTCGGTCCAGCTTGCCGTTCGGAGTCATCGGCCAGCCTTCGACCACCTGCACTCGCGACGGCACTGCATAGCTGGGTAGTCGCGCCGCGCAGGCCTCGAGCATGACAGATTCGTTCAGTGCCTTGACGTCGTCCCAGTCGGCCAGTCCATCTTCCGTGACGAAAGCGACGATCCGCTCATCGCCGGCCGCCCGGCCAGGGGCCACCAACACCCTGACCGTTCCGACACCGGGTACTGATCGCAGGACTGTGCTGATCTCACCGAGTTCGATGCGGTGACCACGAAGCTGCACCTGGTCGTCGTCGCGGCCCAGGTACGCGAGACGGCCAGGTGTCACTTCACGCACCCGATCACCGGTCCGATACATGCGCGTGCCCGACCCATACGGGTCGGCGACGAATCGCGTGGCCGTCAGCGCAGTCGCATTGAGGTATCCCATCGAAACCTGGTCGCCGGCGACGTACAGCTCACCGAGGCCACCCATCGGCACGGGACGTAGTCGCGAGTCCAAAATCACCCATTCGACACCGTCCAGTGGGGTACCGATTACGCTGCGTTCGTCGTCAAGGTCGATGTCGCAGGCAGTTAAATGCACGGTGGTCTCGGTGATCCCGTACATGTTGATCAGTCGAAGATCTGCAGCGCTTTGCTGCCCAGAATCCTCTCGATCCGCAGGCTGCGAGAAACTAACGTCTCCACCGGCCCCCCGGGCCACGGGATCCGAGTAGTGCGACTCCGCGGCAACCTCGCCATCCCGGATGTGTGAGGCGCCCACGCTGGACGCCTCCCCCTGATCCCTGAGGTGCGAGGAGCGCAAGCGACGAGCCACGAAGGGCCGCAACGAAGCCGGACTCAACGCCTCGCCACCGAAAACCACCGTTCGCACGCTGGGCAAAACACTGTCGACAACCGCCGGATCGGTAAGCGCCGCAAACGCCGTCGGCGTCTGCGACAGGATTGTGACACCGTGGCGATTAAGAGTCTCTGCCAGCAACTGCGGATCACGCACTCTGTCACGGTTGACTGCAACGACTGAGCCGCCGGACGCCAACGCTCCAAGGATCTCCCAAACCGAGAAGTCAAAGGTAGCCGAGTGTACCCAGCTCCACACGTCGTCAACGCCGGGGCCGACGGCATCGAAAGCTGCCCCAAGCATCGCCGCGACGTTGCCGCGAGTGACCACGGCGCCCTTGGGCGCCCCTGTCGATCCGGACGTGTGGATCACATACGCGCCGCCCGGGATCGGTAAAGCGACCCCTAGTCCGGGACCTGCTGCCGTCCGTAGGCCGGCACCCACCAGCGTCGCTGGCTGAGTCGAGTCCATCAGAAGGTCGATGCGTACCTGGGGATCGTCGGGGTCGACCGGCACGTAGACCGCGTCAGCCATCAACGCCGCGATCATCGCGATCACGAAGTCCGTGCCGCGCTGCATCATTAGTGCAACACGTTGACCAGGGCTCACCCCGAGGTTCCTCAACCGGCACGCGAGGTCCCAGGCTCGGGCGGCGAGCTGCCGGTAGGTGAGTCGATCTTCTCCTGCGATCACCGCGGTGGCGTGCGGATTCTCACCCGCATGCCGCAACAGGGCGTCGATGGGATCGATCACGGGCGCGACGCGAGGCAAACGCACGGGCGAGAAAGTTTTTGGTGCACAAGTGGCTACCCGCTCACGGCCGTCCACCTGCGCGAGTGCGGCGACAGTGGAGACAAACCGCTCGAGAATGCGTTCGGCCGCGGAGACGTCGACGTGGTGCTCTGCGACAGTGAGGGTCACGGCGAGCCCTTCGGGCGAGTCAAAGATTCCGAACTCCAGCGACGTCCGCGCCCGGAAGGTCGGCAGCGTTTCGCCCCGGTCGATTATGCCTGACACGGCTAGGTCAGGCTGCGCGGCGTGGTACGAGATGATCACCTCCGACAGACCGGCTGGCGCAGACGCCGCGTGGGTCACTGCACTGCGCACGGACGCGCCGACTTGCGACAACGCATCGGCGACGGTTAGTCCACGTATCCCCCTCGTGCGCAACGGGACCATACGCACATACATCCCGACTCCATGGAGTTCTACGCTGGTCTTCCTCCCAGCCACAGGCATTGACAGCACGAGATCTTCTATGTCGGCATAGTCGCTCAGCGTCACTGAGAGCGCCAAGCAAAGCAGTGAGTTGAGAGTAGTGTCAGCGGTTCGTGCTCGCTCTGCCGCTGCGTCGCGAGTGCCGACGTCGACTGCTCGACGCAAGTAGACGGCCGGTCCGCAGGTCAGTCCGGTGGTGCCCGTCTTCGCTGGCGGCGGCAGCGAGATCTGCATCGGCGCGCCCCGCAAGCTGCGGATCCAATGGAGCTTGGCTGCCGGAGATTCCGACTCGCCCGGGGTCGCGCCGGTGGCACTGGACCCGATCGCGTCGGCCTCCCACCTCGGTGCATGCCCCGCCCTTCGCGCCTTCACCGCACGCGAGAAATCCTCGAGCACAATGGGTAGCGACCACTCGTCAATGGCAATATGGTGCGCAACCATAAGGACGTCGACAGTATCGCCGGAATCGACTACTGCGCGCCATGGTAAGGCCACGGTGAGGTCGAAAGGGGTGGACACAGCTCGTTCGATGCCCGCCGCGTCAATGGTGGCGTGGGTGATGGGTACGGCAGCGGTCGCGTCGGCGATGCTCCGCACGACCGCCACCGGTTCGCCACCCGCATCGGGGTACACAGTTCGCAAGGATTCATGGCGCGCAATAACATCGATGAGCGCCGCCCGCACCGTGTCTGCGGTAATGCCTTCAGCCAGCGAGAAATGCAGGGGCAGGTGGTAGACAATGTCGTCATGCACCACCGTCGAATTGCGAACTTCACCATACGCCCCACCCGTCCGGTAACGCGGGTGGTGAATCACGGCATCTCCACCGCCAGTGAAGGAGCGTGCTTCTTCACCTGTCCCGACACCTGAAGAACGAGCTTGTGAGCGCTTCGAAGCGTCCTGCGCAGCGCGATTGAGCAACCAGATCTCCTGTTGAACATGGTTGGGCCGGTAGCTCAAAGATCCGCCGGTACCGTCGTCCTTTGGCTGCGCCTTCTCAATAACCGCAGCGAGGTCCCGCAACGTGATGACATCGCTAAGTTCTCGCACTCCGACAATGACCTTGAGCGTCGCGCCGAGATGCGCGGCTAGCTGCATGAACGCCATCGAGTTAGCACCGAGTTGGACTAACTCGTCGTCCATCGAACACCGGTACACACCCATGGTTTGCGCTACGGCGGCGGCGACCGCATGCTCAATCGGTGTCTGCGGGTCGATGTTCCGGGGCGTTGGTTGCGAGCCGGCGGTCAATGCTGACGAGATCGCCGCCCGGTCGACGCTGCCTTTCTCGGTCTTCGGAAGGTCTTCGAGAACAACGACTTTATCTAGCCAGATAAGCTGCGGGACAAGGGCGTTTACCCGGCGTCGAACTGCCCCTCGCACCCGCATTGGATCCTCATCGCCGTCAAGGACGACGCCGATTCCAAGCCCCGTCGGAGTAACGACCGCCGAGACAGCGGCGACTCCATCGACCTGCGCCGCTGCCCGCTCGAGTTCGCCAAGATCGACGCGAATCCCATCGACGGTAGCCTGGTCAACGAGGCGATGGTCCACAACGATCGCGCCCGTCGCGGGATCGATGTGCCCCTGATCCCCCGTAGGTACCCCTTCGAGGTAGACCTCGCCTGTAACCGCGGGCGGTAGCCGATGCTTCCTCTGATCGAGTACGACCCCGACTCCGTTCGTATGGCTCGTCCAGTCGACCGAATACGTACCGCTAGCACGAGAAGCATCGAGGCCCTCGAGATCGCCGCCGCCAACTTCAGAAGGAGCGAACCTGAGATCTCCAACCAACCGCTCCGACTCTGCCAGCAACGCGCCCGAAAAGGTCTCCAGCATCCCGAGAAACTGACGATGGTGCTCCACCACCTCAGCCTCGTCATACCGATTCGGATTCGCCTCGAATCCGACCATTAAAGAATCAGAACCTGTATTCGCCGGCAGCGGATAGATGTTAATCGCGAGGTCATCGGCCAGCCCAACAGTTAAGACGTGGAATGTAGCTGTGGCGTCCCCGCAGAGCATCTCGCGGTCGAACAACATGAGGTTTAACATCGGCCCTGAGCGTTCTTGTGCTCCAGTGCGTGGTGTTCGGCCGCTCAACTCGTCTGCAGCAACATCGGCCCAGATGTCCTCGCCGCGGTATCGCTGGTGTCGAAGCGCACCCATGATCGCCGAATGGGTGGTCTCCAGCGCGGACGCCACTGTCACCTCAGGTGTGACATGTGTGCGCAGCGGAACGGTGTTAGCAACAGGCAATGGAGTCGAACGGAGTTCCGCGGTCGTACGTGCCGCGACCGGGAACTGGAAAATCACCTCATCTCCGTCGGATACGCGACTTAGGTACGCGCCAAGCGCGGCTGTAAGAAGCGATGGCAGAATCATCGAATGGTGTTCGGCGGCGCGACTCAACAGTTCCATCGTTGCGTCGGGGATCGGTGCGGCAACTCTCCGGCCGATTGCCGCCGGTTTGCCCTCACGGTGGGCCAGCGTCTTGCCGATGCCGACGCCCGCCATGGTGTTTCGCCAGTACTCGCGGTCGGCGACGAACCGGGTAGACGCCCGATACTTTGCGTCCGCACGTGCCGGCAAATCGAAGTCAACCGGCTTTTGCTCTGGCAGCGGGAAACCTTTCACGCTGGCGGTGTAGGCCGCCAGCGCCTCGACCATGCGTCCCTTCCCGCCCACCCCATCCGAAAGCAAGTGGTGCCCACGGTTGTACAGAAGAAAATTGTCGTCCGCGAGTCGAAACAGACATCCGCGCGCCGTACGATCGACGCGAGGGTCGAGTGCACGCGAATAGTCCTCGCGCATCAACTCTTCTGCCTTGCTGCGCGGATCCACCTCGCCGCGAAGGTCAATGACATCTGGCCAATAATGCAATGCGGGATCGTAGATCCCGACCAGTCCGTCGTCTGTATCCTCAAACCTGACCTGCGTAAACTTCGCCAATCGGACCGCTTCGCTCGTATGATAAACGAATTCGTCCACGTCGATCGGTCCATCAATCTCGACATACTGCGCCGTAGTGATCGGCACGTCTGGTATAGCGCGCTGGATGGTCCAGAGAGAGTGTTGAGCTGCACTAAGCCGGAAGCGGACCAACGCCTTCGTCTCCGTCACGGAATCCCCTTTTCGGACCTCGTCACCTCAGGCCGGAAGGATGCAATCCGAACCATAAGAAAAACACGTTTCCGAACGACGCGGATCCGTCAAAAATTGCGCCCCGCACCCCTGCTCCACGAAGCCGCCGCGCCATGCCAATATGCTGACAGATCGAGACCCGCAAAGAATCGACGTGATGCGCCGCTTGCTCCTGACCGTGCGCGGGAAACCAACCGTAACCACCAGAACCTCTACTACCCACCCGGAAACACTGCCGAGACTAAGTGACATTACGGTCACGAAGTCAGTTCCGCACCGGCTAGAGAATTAGAACTCTCACTCGCCAGTTCACTGTCACCAGCGGAAGCCGTGCCTCTATCCCCATAGTAACCATAGCGGTACGCTTTTCCGCTAACAGTCGCCGCATTGACAACAGTCCCCAATACCAATGCCTTGGCTTTCGAAAGCTGCGTGAGGGTCGATATCAAGTCTGGACGTTTCGTGCGTCCGGCACGAATAACAACAATTGTCCCGTCAACCCATTGCGACAAGACGCAAGCATCGGTCACGGGCAATATTGGCGGCGAATCAACGATAACGAAATCGTACGCGCCGCCGAGCACGTCAAGTACATCTCGTGCGCGTTGAGAGCCGAGAAGCTCCGCGGGATTCGGCGGCAGCTGACCACTCGGCAGGATATCGAGACCCGACATGTCGGATCTCTGCACCAGACTTGCTACAGGCAAGCCGTCGCGAAGGCAATCTGTAAGCCCGACAGCACCCGCTACATTCAGTCGATCAGCAACGGCCGGCTTTCGCAAATCCGCATCCACAAGGACAACACGGCCACCCGCTTCAGCCAGGGATGCAGCCAGGTTGATCGCCGTCGTCGTCTTTCCTTCACCTTCGCCGGGACTACTCACCAAGAGTTTGCAGGCAGGCTGGTCAACGCTAGCGAACGCAACATTTGTACGTAAACGTCGATACGCCTCAGTAGCTAGCGATGAACCCGATTCGAAATCGGCTAGCGGGCGAGCGTGCAGGGAGCCATCTACAGCTACTAGAGTCAGTGGCCCCTGACCAGTTATCGTCTCAATGTCAGCCTCATCGCGTATCTTATTATCGAATCTCGCACGCGCGAGCAGAAATAATAGACCAGCTATAATTCCGATAAACAAACCTAACAAGATGTTTCGAATGATGCTGGGCGAGAATGGGGAAGCTGCGGGCACTGCCGGAGTAACCACCGTCACTTTTGCGAGAGGGACTTCACTTGCGCTTGGTCGTTCCAGAGACGCAACATATCGCGTCATCGACGAAGCTACTGCGTTAGCTAACGCAGCCGCGCTTGCAGACGAATCACGTACCGCAACGACGTTCAACAGAACCGTATCGGGAGCCGCGTTCGCGCTTACTGCCTTCCGGGCGTCATCAATAGTCATTGCAACATCGCCGTACCGGATTGCATCGCTTAAGACCGCATCCGACTTGACCAGGCGAACGTAGGAATCCACACGCTGCTGGGACGCAAGACTGCCTTGGTAAGCATTCTGCGAATTAGCCGTAGTACCGGACGTGACGTACAACGTCGCTGTCGATTTGTACATTGGCGTCTGAAGCAATGAAATCGCCAGAGCAACCACTGCGAACGCAGCGGCAACGACTGCGACGATCCACCAACGCTCACGCGCGACCACTAGATAACGATTGAACTGCCGAATCTGAGCGTCTGATTCCGAACGAAATGACATAGTTACCTCCGACAATGGACTGAAAACAATTTCGGGCAAGATCCTTCTGATCTCAAACCGACCACGACGATGTAATCGGAAACTGCATCTGAGCCGCCAGCACCTTAGCCGCAAGGAGATGTCCGGTTGCGTTCAGGTGGGTGTCATCATCCGCCAGAAGATCATTAGGGTCATTGAATCTGCCCGGAACCTGCGGCAGAAATTCGAAAAAAGAAGTATAGGTGACATTATGCGAAGACCGAGCGATTCTCCGCATCGACTCCATGTAGTCAGTCCAAGACGCGGGACCACGAGGTGACGTGTTGTGCTGTGCAACGAGCACGACCCAGGGCGGGATACTACTGAGCGAATCGATCCTCTCGACCAGGGTGCGAACCTGATACTCAAATCGTTGCGGCTGAATGCCGTTACCTCTATCATTCGTCCCCACGCACAATATGACTAGACTAGGCTGCAGGAACGAGAACCGTTCCCACATACTTTCGGCACCATCGAGTAGGAAGTCGAGGGTGGACCACCCCGCATGACCGCCTTGATACAACGAAAACCCGCTCTCTCGATCGCCATCTCGAAAAGCCGTATTTCCCAAGGACACAGGACCATGAGCGACGATACGAACAGTGTGAATGCTGCGCTTCAGAGTCGGCGACTCCCAAACACCGGTCGGTGAATTTAAGGGACGCCGCACGTTCGGGATCACGAGTATTGGAGGAAGATCATCGATCACAACCTCGAAGGGTGACGATCCAGGTCCTTGAAGAAAAAGAATCTGCAGACCTGTTACCGGTTGAACCGAAGTGTGAGTGAGAGTCGATCGCTTCGCGAGGAGCCTGTTTCGCAGACCTAGGTCGTAAGGAGACTCCTCTGAGGCTCCAGTAACAGCCCATGCACTGTCACGGGCACGGATGACGTATCCACCGGACGAAGGGCGGGGCGCAAACGAAGCCTGGATCGACTTTTCAAGCTGAGTTGAAAAACGCGCAGTCCACGGTTTTGCCACGGCCCCTTCAGCGGTCGAACCGCCTAGGATAAGTCCAGCAACCTTGCCACCACCTCGTGCTGCGACCGCCGAATTCCAGTACCTCTTCGCCTCCAAATTGACGGCAGGCCGCTCCCAGACCGACCTCTCAGAGAAACTCTGCGAACTACCCTCGAGGCTTCTGCAGCCGGTTAGGCCCAGCGCTCCAGCTCCAGCAACGGCCGTACCAGCGAAGGACTTCAAAAGACGCCTGCGATTCAATCGCGTAGATGGGACAGGTAACTGGTCGTCCATCACAGATCCCGCCCGATGTGTCCGAGCAGACAAACTGGTACGTCAAGGAGTGAAGGCCTCGCACCGTCAACCAATTGATCGGCGCAAAGCTGTGAGTCAGCTGGCATCGATAACACCTTCCACCGAAACTGTCCATACACAATCTATATGCTGAATGGTCACCGAATTACCGACCACCCGAGCGCAAGGAATATTTTCAAGCTCGGGCCGACGAGGCTCGCAAGTCGAGAACAGGCGACGAGCTGACACGAAAGGCTGCTCGGCGCAGACTGCACCGCGTGCGACCGGCATCGCAACGACGTCTCCAAGAGGCGTCTCGAGATCACTGACGATGAGGTCTGTCGATTCGTATCCCGCGAGCGTCACAAAGACATTCGCGAAACCAGCGCTCGCTATACGAGTTACGCGACAATCTCGGTATTCGCTCTGATGGATTGAAATAGCGTCGGCAGCATTACTCGGCAAAGCCCACGACGCGAAACGTACTGCGCGGTTTCTGCATGCCAGACTGTTACGAACGTAAAAAACATCAACCACCCACGATCCGGCAAAGATTGAGGTGTGAGATAAAACGTACCGGCTTGGCATTGTCCGTGGGCCAATGCTGTCGAACTTTCCGTATCGGAATATAGGCAAGCCGGAGCCAGGGATGCGCCAACGGGGATACGAAGTAGATGAAATCCAACTTTGGCCCACTGCCTGCCGCACCAACTGCCCTCGCTCGGTGCCATTCGTACCCCGAAGAAGTGCAAAATGATTTGATCGGATGTTCGATATAACAACTGGCACGGAGCGGGACGAATAACTCATGTTGGCATACAACGGATCATCGTGGAACCAGCCATGCCTTCGACCGCGGTGAAAATCAACAGCGTGATTGTGGAGGTGTGCAACACCGTGCTCCCGCGAGACGCAAGCGCCAAATTCCATCAGAGACGTGGCCCTTACCCGATCTGCTGGTCTCGTCTCCCAGAAGCAGGATGAGGAAGGCACGAGAAGCGCCACGAAAGCCTTAAAGCACCAATACGAGGACCCAAACCCAGAATAGCGTTGAGCAACTGTCTTCGTATCCTTGAGATACCCCAAGCGAACTACCCCGCCATCGACAACGCCGCTATCTGCGAAATAATCCACGCAGCGCATCCAAGTCTGCCCTAGCGCGCGCGATAGATCAGGCGTAATCGATGTTCGAAGCGCGGAGATGGCTAGCGGGGCGACCACAGCGAATCTATACGTCATGCTACGCCCAAAGAAGACCGGAGCTCCCATCGAATCCACCATTCCCATTAGAGTCGAACTGTGCTCGTCACAACGATCTAGGTATAGTTCAGAACGGTCATCCCGCTCGCCGGAGTCGAGAAGACCTAGAAGCGGTAGATAAAAGTTATAAGACCACGAACTATAGTAATCAATAGAATTCCCCGGACCGTCCGCATACCAACCGTGCGCCCGGTACCACGCTTCGATTCGGGAATAGCACTTACTCTCGATACGATCGAAGCCCGGCTCCCGCAAACCAAGTCTTGCCAGAGCCCTAATCAGCACCAGTCTATAAATAAGCCAGTTATTGTCGGATGAGTATCGGTTTAAGTTGGTTCGAAACCACTCGGTAATTCGACCCCGAACCTCAGAACAGTCCATAAGCGGAGTCGCACTATCGTCTTCGAACAGAAGTGGGCACACAAGATACGCCATGGCCAGTCCGCCCGATTCGACATAAGACTGCCGAATATGAGAAAGGCCCCACCATCCAGACGCGCGATCATCAGGGAGATTCAGCAACACGCGTTTCCGAAAGTTAGACACAATACTCTGCGATTCGACAATAGAGAGGTCGCCACTCCGAATCAGAAAAGCGGCCAATAGAGAGTTTCTCGCAAACCGTTCGTAAAGGTCCGACTGAAGGCCCCATTTGCTAATCTGACCTAGTTCCCGTCGATCACAGTTCGAGTATTCAATGCTTATCAAATTGCGGTAGACAACCTCTTTAGCTATACTCACAAACTTGTCTTTTTGACTACTCATATCTCACCAACCCATCACGCGCTCGGTCGACAGTCAATAAAGGTACGCCACGGTCCGGAGCCACAAAAACTCTGCAGGACGCCACCGCCACTATGGTTGGCAGAAGCAGAGTCAGACCATAATAGATATCAAAGCTGGTACCATTCAAAAATAATCTAAATGTAACAACCAGTACGAGAGTGAGCCAGTAAGTATTTGAGAAAAAGTTCGCAAAGGCTACGAGGAGAACGACGGTGAATCCTAGAACGAGAATGGCGACAATATAACTGCCGGTAGCGACAGTAAGATAGCCCGTCGGTGATAGAAATTGGCCACTCGATTTATACCCCAAGTACTTTGTGCTCAGCCTCACCGCTAGTGAGTCCGGCTTATCCACCCAAATGCTCCGGGGAATGAACGTATAAAGGGGTGAGAGCAGATCTGATAGCGCGGACGGTTCTAGCTTTGCAGCGAACTGGGCGAAGCGGTATCCGTCCAGAGTGTCAATTCCAGCTCTAAACGGTGCAGCTATGGGATCAGCCGCGATGTTGCGGATCAAGTCGCCTGTAGACTGACCCTGATGCCTCGTAATGTTCGCACGCATATCCGACATAAACGCGCCGACCATAGTCGCAGTCACAATGAGAACAACACCCATAGCCAAGGTCTTGACACGATAGATTGATCCACGGGCGATAACGCCAGCAACAGCAGCTACGATAACCACGGAGATCGGTGAACGAACATTTCCGGCTACTAGTATCGCAACTCCGGTCGCGAGGACGACGGTCAACCAAGGACTTTTAAACGCGCGAAAGTATGCCAAAATTGCGAGTCCACAGACCAGGCATGATCGCAGGATCGCCAGTATGCCCTGGCCCGTAGCAGCACGGCTGGTTAAGTCGACTGGGAAGAAGACCATTGCCGCGACGCCGACCATGATCAAAATGCACGAGGAAATCTTCCAATCGTACTCACTAAACCTGGACGCTTTTGTGCTTCGGCGCTCAACACAGACGAGCCGTACAGCAATTAGCTCCGCAACGATAATCGTTGCAAGTTCAATTGACCAGTGTAGACTCAGTTCATATATTTCAGGCCAGCTGGGCAACGGCAATACCCCCGGGCCGACCAGTTTGCTGGTCGTCCGCCCGGCGCTTTGCAGTACAGCAGGGATCCACATGCATACCGTGTACATCCAGCCTGCGACAAATGAGATGATGCATTGCATGACATTGCGATCAAGGTACTTCATGATCGCCCGTACGTTAATTAAGGCGAACAGCGTGAAATAGAGGCAAACGGAGAGAATCATCGAGCACCTCGATTGATCGCCTCATTAAGAATTTTATGATGCATACGCGCCCATTCTGTCTCGGAGAGACCCCCAGACATCGGGTTCTCAATAGACATGGCTTCTTCGCGTGCGAGTGTTGTGGCCAGCGCGTCCACAGTAGGTTCGAACACCTCGCCGCCGAGTGCTAGCGCATCGTCGGCGGCGTGGCAGTCGCTTGCCATCATTACCCGGGCGCCAACTGAACGTGCCTCTAACAGAGCCATCGGCAGCCCTTCTCGTGCCGGTCGGCCCGACGTGATCACAACCGCCCGACTATTTCTGTATAGATCGTCGGACACCGCGACATGACCGATGAAATCCACATTAGGCGGTGCCGACGAAGCGAGCGTGCCGGCAGCAGGTCCGGTACCAGCGATCACAAACCTCCGGTCTGGCATAACGCGCGCTACATCTAGAAGGAGATCGACCCGTTTGTTCGCGTGCAGGCGACCAACGTAGAGAACGTACCCGGCGTCAGCAGGCGCGCTAGCTTCTCCCCCATGCCTTCGCTGGACTCCTATGGATTGCGGCACCGGATTGGCAATAACTGTCGAATCGATCCCCGCTAAGCTCAGGTCACGCGCGACACCATTCGAGACAGCAATCACGCGAGCGAACCGCGACTGGCGAGCGACTAAACGGCGACCACCCATCGGGAAATTAGTGGGCAACGGAGCATGCTCAGTCCAAACCAGCGGGTAGGAACGAGAGACTATCCACGGCAAGAAGATCTTCTCGCGAAAATACTGGATATGAACGACATCCGGATGCAGCTCACCGAGGCTACGGAGCACCTGAGGTATGTAACTCATCGTCTCTATTGCCTGCACGGGCAATCCCCTGCGCCGGGTGAATTTGGGCCCCGCGCCGACATCCACCGTTTCACCTATTTCGCGTGGCCATTCTGGAAACTGACCCAGGACGGTGACGCGAACCCCGTGGTCCCTCGACAGCGCATGATAAAGCCGATATAGGTACTCCTCAGCGCCGCCGGAAGTCTCCGAACTCGCAATTACCGCGACGTGCATAAGCTGACCCCTATCCGCGAACGCTGTTGACGGATTGCGCAGCGACGGCGGCGGGTGTCGGTTGCTGTCTCCTCATGACGAGAAAAAATCCGAATATGGCCGACATGACAGAACCAACTAGTGAGATCACGCTTGCGCGGTGACTCGAGATGTCGCCCCAGAATACTACGAAGCCAAGCGCCACAATAACAACGTTTACGACGGGCACAAAGCTTCCAAGTCCAGGACGCCCGCGGCCTTGAAGTACCGCTGACAACACCAATGACAGGGACGTACATAGCGTTCCAACAAGAAGGATGCAGGTTGGACCGACGGATTCTTGGAAAGCGGTTCCAAAAACGAACGGAATGAAGTATGGCGCTAACACGACTAATATTCCCACCAACACGAAGCTACCGGCCAGATATACCCTTATGCGTGAGATGATCTCTTGCGTTGAGAGGCCAGCTGACGATAACGTCAACGTGTTTCGCGAAGCGAGCGTGCCAAGGACGAGCGGCACCTCAGCGATCGTTACTGCAACCGCGTAGTACCCAAGCTCACGAGAGCTTGAAGTAGCCGGCATCAGAAGTTGATCGAGTCTCGCCCCAGCAATGGTCGTCACCGTACCGACCGCCGCGACCGTGCTGTACCGGACCATCGTGGAAACACTCGGAAGCAGTTGGTCCTCAGCGGGTGGAACTTGAGCGGGCCGTCTGATGAAGAGCAGTGCGCTCGACAGAAGAAAGGCCACCAGCGCGGCGCCCGCGACCGCTATCGCCGAACCCTGTACTAGATACGCAATCCCCACAACGGAACCGAAGCGCAAGACGGCAGCCAGGCCCCGCTCCACGTCTAGTAAGCGCCATGCGGAAACCGACTGCCACAATGCACGCCTCAATTGCACGACCGCTGAGAGAAGAATAGCGCTCCAGGCGATAACAAGCGCCCAAAAAGAAAGGCCTTGATTCGCACTGACTGTTCTAGCATAGACAATCATGGCGCCATAAGTTAAGAGCGCGGGGGCGATACAAACAGCTGTGGCGCGCTTGTAGACGCCTAGCGGACGTCCAACCCGCGCAGAAAAATATACGATGGCACTAGGGAATCCGAGACTTGCAATCGCTCCTGCTATAGAGATCGGCGCCATGATCGCCGCGAACTGGCCACGTCCGTCTGGGCCAAGACATCTTGCCAACACCGGGCCGCTCGCAATTCCCAACAATGGACCAGCGAGATACATAAGGATACCCCGGAACTGGTCACGGCTTTCCGCCAGGCTACTAAAGCGCACGTTTAGGCTTCGCAACGCGCGCTCTTTCCATCCATAATGGTATCCAGGAGGATCTCGACCTCGTCTGTTCGCGCGTCCCAAGAGTTATTAGAAACTGCGTCAGACACTGCCTCCCGAAAATTGGTCGGTATCGTAGTCGACGTTAGTGTTAGAACCCTATCGACGAATGATCCGCGATCTGCCGTCTCCAGTCCGTAAATTGACCTTCCCCGAAGACTCGGCAAGCGCGTGCTAACAACTGGAAGCCCAGCAGCAAGATACTCAAACACCTTCAAGGGAAACACACCTCGAGTATAGTCATTGATTTTATATGGGATGAGGCCGATAGAGGCTGATCCGCATAATACTGCTAAATCGTTTTGCGTAAGTGTGCCGACATACGAAACATTCGGATGTGCCAGCAACGTTTGAATTGAAACCCGTGCCCTCTCGCCGTCAATCGAAGTTGGGCCCGCAATTGTCAAATGAATACCAGCCGAGGCAAGGCTTAGTAATAGATCAAAGTCTACCTTCGTCGGGGTCAGGTTGCCGCAGAAAACTACGGTAGACTTACGACTCTTGAGCATCGATGCTCTGAAAAGGGAGACGTCACCTACGTTCTCCCAGACCAGAACTTCTCTATCATGGCGAAGACCTATTGACTTAGCGATTTCCTGCGAGCTAGTTACAATTTCGTCGGCAACTGCGACGATTGCATCTTCTGAGCGCTGAACAAACTGCTTTGGTACACGAGGCAAGTTTTGAAGAATATCGACACTATGGTAAACAAGCGCGGAATGCGATCGCTCTAATCCGTAGGTCACAGGAGAAAAGGTCCACAACACATCTCCAGAAATATTTCGCGCCGCCATCTTGAGAAGCGCTACATTCACCGTTCGCGCGATGCGGAATCGATGAAATGGTACCACGGGCAAACTCAGTACCGTAGGAGATTTTCGGCCATTATCTGCCTGCCCAACCGAACGAAGGGTGATTTCTCTGAAGCGCAATCGCGCTAAGAGCTTACCTAAGCCCCTTTCCACGACGCGCCACACTCGACCTAGATCGGCGCTCGAAACAGAAGGCTGACGCAAGCCCAGCGAGTTTACGTATACCACCTTGTGGCCGCGCTGAGCTAGGCGACTCGCAATCTGTTGTTTGTTTGTCCATAGTGGTGCATCCCAATCGGCCGTGGACAGTATCGTCACCGTGTAACTAACTCTGCTTCGCGACACCTCGTCCATAATCTATTGGCCTCCCACGACTTTCCGCACTTCGGTTGCTTCGCGCGCAGCGATGCCCAACTGACGGATGAATTCATCCAAGCGAAAACGCGCTGCATTCCTGCGAATCGTCTCGGGAACCCACTGTGTTTTCAGTGCCTCTGAAATTGCCGCCTGAATTTGTTCTTCTGCAAGTCGTTCAAAGAATACGGCCGTAGTTCCTTCAACCATTGAATCGAGATAACCGCCGCGGCGAAGCGCCACAACCGGTCGCCCGTAAGAATTCGCCTCAATTGGCGTCAGTCCAAAGTCCTCATGTGCAGCCGCGATCAGCGCACTGCAGTTCCGGTAGAGCCAGCGTAATTCAGATTCCGGGACACGCCCAAGTCGAATGACTGCGCTACTATCCTCGATTCCAACATCTCCACCGACGACGATAAGTGGAATTCCCATGCCTTTTGTTGCATGGCACACCTCGTCTACGTTCTTGTACCCACGTTTTCGTGCAACAATGAGGAGATACTCGTCAGGAACTCCTGGGGGTCGTTCCGCGACTCCCTCCGTGTTTATGGTCACTGGAGGATGAACGACGCGGGCTTCACGGCCGTAGACCTTCTGTATCCTGGCTGCAACTGTCGAAGAGTTAGCCACCAATACTTCTGCCGATTCGACCGCTTCCCTATCCCAGATCCTTAATTTCTTTTCGAAACCGCCTATGAAGGGACGCAAAGCTCCGGTCGGACCTTTGAAGAAGTCTTCCTTTTCGTAGAGCCATCTTGCTGGAGTATGGAAATAGATCACCTTAGGCGTATCTGTACGGACACCGTGGGCCCATCCACTGCTGCTGCAGATGACCACATCAGCGTCAGGAATCTCGATATTACGAATCGATCGTCTCATTATAGGGAGGGTCAGGCGAATGTTCTTCTTAGCGAGCCATCCGAAGTTTGACTTTGGATGTTCGATCTTAAAATCGCGAAATTCCGTGAATGTTGAATCTTCGTCATAGAAGGTTGTATGTATCGTTGATAAGTTGAAACCTGAAGCGATGGCTAGAGCGACACGTTCCGCACCGCCGGTCTGTGTCAGATAGTCGTGTACGAAAGCCATGTTCAGCTCGAGCTGCGGAGCGTCAGTAGGACCAGCTTCAAGTCCAGGAACATTTGGTATTAGCATTGTTCCAAATCGATCTATTCTTCGCTCTTCTCGGAAACTGTCGTCGCAGCTCATTCGCCAGCCCCCGGGAGTTCTCGCTTAAATTGCGCCGGCGCTCCTGCGTACAGACAGTTTGATCTAAGTCGCCCTCGCACCACGGATGCTGCAGCGACCACCGCCCCTTGCCCTATTTCCGTGCCCATCAAAACTGTGCTAGCTGTGGCGACCCGAGCTCCATCACCGACTGTTATAGGTGCACCGAGCCTCTGACCCGACCTCCGATTTGGGTCTGACATTTCATGGTCGGACGTGAGAAATCGAACGTCCGCCCCTACGGATACGTATTCTCCGATAGTGATGCCGTCGCGAGTGTCGAACAGCGTTCGGTAGGAAATAACGGCGCCTTTGCCTATACTAACGTTTCGCGACTTGAATATTACGTGTGCGCGTATTATCGCGCGCCGATCAATGCCGGGGATGAACATCCGTAGTAGCTGTGTACGAATTCGAGATGGCAGAAGAAATGTCGCAAGAATCTCGTTAACCAGAAACAGCCAGAGTACGGATTTTTCGTCGCCGCCGTCCTTCCAAATTATCTCAGCGGTCTTTCGAGAGAGTTTCTTGTTGCTTACTTTGGAACTTCGCAGATGGAAGCTGGCTGCTGTTCTCGGTGTCATAGTTGTTAAAGATCCTTCAAGCGAAGTAGTTCCAGCCCTTGTCCTCCCACGACATACGTGTGAGACAAAGCCGGCCGTCGATAATATTCCTTTGGCGAACCACTACACTCAGCTCACCAGGAACCAAGGCGATGAACTCCTGCCATTCGGTGAGTACTAGCACAACGTCTGCGCCTTCGCAGGCCTCGACCGCCGTGACCGCGTAGTCGAGCGTTGGAAACAGTTTGCGCGAGTTGTCCATCGCTTTAGGGTCATAAACAGTTACTGACGCACCTTGGAGCTGGATCTGGCCCGCGACGTTCAATGCTGGCGAATCCCTTACATCGTCAGACTCGGGTTTAAACGCTGCACCTAGTATGGCGATTCGTTTTCCGAGGAGCGAGCCTCCACAGACCTTCCGCGTTAGCTCGACCATTCGCGTGCGGCGACGCATGTTGACGTTATCGACCTCGCGTAGGAAGCTCAGCGCCTCTGCGGCTCCGAGCTCACCAGCTCGTGCCATAAACGCTCGAATATCTTTCGGAAGACACCCACCGCCAAATCCCAGCCCCGCGTTCAGAAATCTTCGACCGATTCGGGCGTCATACCCGATCGCCTCGGCTATAGCCTGGACATCTGCTCCAGCCGCATCGCATACCTCGGCGATCGCATTGATGAATGATATTTTCGTTGCTAGAAAGGCATTGGCGGACGTCTTAACAAGTTCTGCCGTCGGCGGATCGGTAACGATCAGCGGCGTGCCCGTCTCGATTATAGAGGAATAGATCGTACGGCATACTAGCTCAGCCTGACCACCCGTAAACGCGCCGAGCACCAATCGGTCGGGATTGAGCGTGTCCTGGACAGCATAGCCTTCGCGGAGGAACTCGGGATTCCATGCGATTTCGACGTTGACGTCCTTCGCCAGGTCGTCGATGCGGTCTGCGAGCCGCTGCGCGGTGCCTACAGGTACCGTCGACTTGCCAAGGATTAGAGAATCGCGGGTAAGCAGCGGTACCAACTCTTCGACCGCTCCGTCGACGTGCGTCAAGTCGGCGCTGTATTCTCCCTTTTTCTGCGGCGTTCCTACTGCTATAAAGAATAAGTCGGCAAAATCGGCCGCTTCACCATATGAGGCCGAGACCCTCAATGCACCGGATTCGATGTGCCTTCTTAGCAGATCAGGTAGGCCCGGTTCATAGAAAGGAACTTCACCCACCGCAAGCTGCTCGCGCTTCTCCGGAGCGACCTCAATCCCAAGGACTTCGTGCCCCAATTCAGCCATGCACGCCGCATGTGTCGCGCCTAGGTATCCGAGCCCGAGCACCACCATCCTCATCAGTACGCTCCATCCTTCGCTACGACTGCTCTTACGGTCTTCCACAAGATGAGCGCGTCCTGCATTATCGACCAGTTCTCCACATACGACAGGTCAAGTCGCACAGACTCCTCCCACGACAGGTCCGACCGCCCAGACACCTGCCAGAGCCCCGTCATCCCCGGCTTCACCAACATCCGGCGGGCAACGCGGCCGTCGTACTGGTCGACTTCATCTGGCAGCGGTGGGCGTGGCCCCACCAGGCTCATCGTGCCGGTAAGCACATTCAGCAGCTGGGGAAGTTCGTCAAGGCTGTATCGCCGGATAACGGCGCCGACCTTAGTGATCCGAGGGTCGTCACGCATCTTGAACAGAAGGCCTGAGCCCTCGTTATGTGAGCGAAGGTTCTCCTTGAACGCGTCGGCGTCCGGCACCATCGATCGGAACTTCCACATCCGGAAGGGCTTGTTGTTGATGCCCACGCGGGTAGCCCGGTAGAAGACTGGTCCGCGCGAATCCACTTTGATCGCCACCGCCACAGCAAGGAGCACCGGCGTCAGCAGTGTCACGATGACCGCGGCACCGACTCGGTCTACAAAGGCCTTGCGGAAGCGTGTAGCGCCCTCGTATTGCGGCTTGTCGATATGAACCAGGGGTAGACCAGCTACCGGGCGCACCATCATGCGTGGACCCGCTACGTCAGTGATGCCCGGCGCCACCAGCATGTCGACGTCCAGACCTTCGAGATCCCACGACAAACTTTGCATAGCGCTGTGCCCAACGGCTTCTGCCGACGTGACCGCAACCGTCGTTGCACCCGAGCGCCCAACTGCGTTGGCTACGTCGTCGAAATTGCCGAGGACCGGGATCTGACGTTCACCTACGGTCACTGATTCGCGAAGTCCACTGCGCGCTGGAAGGCAGATTCCCACGACCCGGTATCCCAGGCTCGGCTGCCTCATCAGTCGGTCTGTCAGGGGCATTGCAGAACTCGGCGAACCAACGACTAGCACATGCTCCAGGTTCTTGCCTGCAGCGTGCTGCCGTAAGAGCCGGCGCCGCCACAGCCACCTGGTGAACAGCAACCCAAACGTGCCAATCGGCAGCGCTAACGCCAAAAACCCGCGGGCGATGTTGAGCCGGAACAGGAGGTCGAGAATCGCGAGTGCGCCGAATACCGAGAAGCAGGCCGTGACCACTCGGCTGTACTCCTGCGGGCCCGACCCGATGATGCGCCGGTCAAGGGTCTGGAACGCGCGCAAGGCCAGTAGCCACACCACCCCGAGAACGATTGACACGTAAGCGGCCGGCGCCTTAATTGCGCCGTTCGGGGTCAAAGCGTCGTCGGCGCCGAACCGCGCCCACTGCGCGACTGTCATCGCCACCGCGATGATCACCGCATCAGACCAGGCGAGGCGTGCGAGGTAACCCTGGACCCACGAGCGTGAGCGCTCGCCCGAGCGACTCACGAATCGCAGTCGCTGTCCGAGTCGCGCCGACGTCACTCCACGTGAAGCGTCGTACGCCTGACCATTCGCCAACGTCGCTTCCTCTCCCCGACCCCGTTCACAGTGTTTTTACTGGAACGCCAAAAAAGGCAGCACAGAGCCAGCGCCGCCATTTCTAGGCTTCTTCAGAGACCATTTTTTGACCCTGAACGGATGCTGAGAAGGTTATTGCAGTCACCTGACTTTGACAACTTGAAAGCGGACCGCAGCCCTTCCGCCATCGCAAAGATTGGGAGGTTTGGGCCGGCAGCGCACACGCCAAGCCAGTCTGCTACATCGGGTTTGTCCACATCTCCGTTAGCCGGCCCCAACGGTGACCTGCATGTTCGCTGACCAGCATCGTTAGAGCTGCTAACGATGCCGGATTGCCGGTTGGACAAGTGATTTGGGACACACTTCTCGAGCCGGGGCGATAAGGACCAGCAAAGGTCGAGTTAGCGGACCGCAACTCGCCGACTAGTCGCGGACCTCCCGGCGAAATTCTAAATCGTGAATTTACTACACTTCGTCTTCGATTTGCGTCCGTTTATTGCGACTAACGAGCCGACACTCGAATATGACAGCAGGAACAGCGAAGAACGATTTTTACCATGGTGGTTAGTAGGTGGGAATACCCTGTTTGGACTACACCGTGATTGTTGATCAATTGGTTGCAGCGACGTTGCTTGGGAGCCATCAAGTGCGTTCTCCGCGGGAGCGACGGGCCTGTCAGGTCGGTGCTTTGAGCAGGCGTGCCCGGACGCGCAGTCCGGCGACGGTCGCAGCGGCAAACGACCCCGCACCGCCAATGCCTCGTGTTCGTAGTCTTGAGAGGCCCGGTAACAGCGGGGATGGAAACCAAGTCGCTGTACACGCTGCCCAACTTGGGTTCATCCGCACGACTCCACTGGTCACAGCAAACCTAGCGCTACGCAACCACCCGTTCCGATTCCTCTGAATCGTCGTGTCAGTTCGTGCACCACCCGCCGTATCACATGTCAGACAACCCACCCCACCCTCCGCTAAACTCCCGCCATGCCCCCAGCACGGCCACCCCTCCCCCGCGATCGCGGCGGTCTACCCGCGCGGCTGGAGGAAGTGTGGCGGGAGTCTGCGCAGTCTGGGTCACCGATGCCGGGCGAGCCGGCGCTGGCCGAGCGGCTGGCCGCCTCCCGGCCAGCGGTGCGGGAGGCGCTGGTCCGACTCGAGGAACGCGGCTATATCCGTCGACGGCAAGGCGCCGACACGGTGATCAACCGCCGCATGCTCGACGTCTCGGCCCGCATCGACGAGCAGATCGACCGGGCTGAGCTCATCGCATCGACCGGGCGGCGGGCATCGATGGTTGTGGTGGAAAGCCGGATCGACGGTGCCACACCCGACGAAACCGAACAGTATGAGCTGAGCGAGGACACACGGGTGCTGCGCACCACCAAGGTGTGGTTCGCCGACGACCTCCCGGTCATCCGCGCCAACGACTCGATCGTCCTGCCCGCCTCCGCGCCCGCCGACATCGACGCGACCAAGCCGGTGTTCGACATCGCGGCTCAGTTCGGGGTCGGCGCCACCGAATGGGAGATCGTCTACCCGTCGGCCACGTCGGTGTCGGCGCGTGACGCCGGCCTACTCGACATCGAAGAAGGCAAACCGGCTCTCACCATGGAAGTTGTAGGGGTGAGCCGTGCCGGACTCACCGCGTACTGGGCCTCCGAGCTCCACGCGACCAACGCGTTTCAGCACACCATGATCCGGCTCGTCCGCCGCTGATCAGCTCACAACGCGACCAGCATCGGCGCCAGATGGGGCCACACGTCCGACGCAAACAACTCCAGCGATCGCCGGGTGCACTCCGCGGGCAGGCGCGGGAACTGCACCAGCAGATCCAGTCGATCCACGCCCGTGACATCGAGGTACTCCGACAACTGCTCGGCCACCTGCTCGGGAGTGCCGAGGATGACATTGGCCTGATACAGCCACTCATCGATGGTTCGTGGTTGCTCCGGCAACAGCCCGGCGGCGATCGCCTCCCGCGTGTACCGGCCGTCCGGACCGGCGATCATCACGCTGTACACCTCGAACGCCTCCTCGAACTCGGCCCAGGCACGCTCCCGCGACTCGGCCACATAGACGGCGCGCACCCCACGCACCCGCCCCAACCCGCTGGCCTCCCGGTAGCACCGGATGTGTTCGGCCTGCGCCCGCGCATTCTCGGCCTGCCCCACCACAAAGTTCAGTCCGTTACGCGCCGCGTGCACCACTGACGCCTCGTCCCGGCATGCCGCCCACAGGTTGTCGCGCACCCGACCACCATCGTCGAACGTGATCCGCGGCAGCCCGTCGGACACCTCCCCGTCGAGCAGCTGCAGGATCTCGTCGATTCGGTCACGGAAGATCTCTTGCCGGCGTAGCCGTTCGTCGCCGGCGTATCCGGTGCCCTGCCCCACCCCGAAGTCGGCACGCCCACCCGACAGCAGGTCGAGCATGCACATCTCCTCGGCGGCGCGGGTAGCGCTCACATCCGGCAGCACCTTCACTCCGGTACCGAACCGCATGCGCGGGATCTCGGCGGCCGCTCTGGTCAGCAGCATCTCCGGGTGTGAGATCCGCCCATAGAAGCTGCGGCCCTGCGGAACGAAATGATGCTCGCCGACCCACACCGCATCGAACCCGAGATCGGCGGCCAACCGGAAATCGTCCAGCGCCCGGTCCACCAGTGCCGCGGTCGACACATCGGGGGTCTCCCACATCTGATACAGCAGCCCCACCGGCAGGGATTGGCTCATGAGTGCGGCTCCTCGACCACGACCAGCTCCACCCCGTCGAAGGAATGACTCTGGTGATCAACACGATTCGTGTCATCGAGTTCCAGGTTGAAGAAACTCATCTGGTCATCGTCGAAGAACGGGCCGGCATGCCAGGTTCCCCGATGCATGAGCACCACCACGTCACCGGGCACCCGAAACGCCGCCACCTGCTCGATCGACGGCCGCATATCGGGGTCGTCGGCATCGCCGGGCGGAGCAACGGCGAGAATCCATTCCGCACCGCCGACCGCCGCCAATGCCTGGGTCACCCGGCGGTGACGGGTCACTGACGTGAACCGCGCCGGCCGATCCCGCAGGGACATCACATAGAACCGAGGAGTGCCATTGCTCAGGTCGAGCAGACGCTCCCCGGGCTGCGGCGCATCACCGTCGGGCACCCCGGACAGCACCGCACCGAACGGCGCGAACGCCTCGTCGGTCAAGGTCTGAACAGGAATCTGTCGCATCGACGACACAACGGGACTCATGGCCACCTCCCAGCAGATTGTCGTGGCGGCGACGCTAGCACATGTCAGACATGTTGTACCGATTCGTCATGTGTGTGAAACATTCGCGGTGCAGTCTGTGGACATGAGTAGCAGTATCGACTGTTCCGTTCCCCCGATCGATCAGACCAATTCGACTCTGATGCAGGCATTCTGGCGCTACGAGTCGGCGCTGATGGCCAACGACGTGGCGGAACTCGACAACTTGTTCTGGCACGACGAGCGCACGATCCGCGCCGACCATTCCGCCGTCCTTATCGGACACGACGAGATCGCCCGGTTCCGCGCCGCCCGCACACAGGGGGCGCCGGCCCGCACCATCACCGCGGTCCATGTCCGCGAACTCGCCGACGACACCGCTCTCATCCTCACCGAAACCTGCCGCCCCAACGGGGCACGTGGCCTCCAAACGCAGGCGTGGCAACTCACCCCGGACGGCTGGAGAGTGACCTATGCGCACGTCAGCGCCGGACCGCCGCGCGATACCACCGTGTGGCGCAAGGTCGGAGCACCGTTGGTACCGGCCACGGGTGACGGCGAACTGAATGGACTGACGGTGGCGGTCAAAGACCTGTTCGCCATCGCCGGGGAATCGATCGGCGGTGGCACACCCCACTACCTGGCGCAGGCGCCGATCGAGTCGGCACACGCGGTCGCAGTCAACGCTCTCGTTTCTCACGGGGCCACCGTCACCGGACTCGCTCACACCGATGAACTCGCCTACAGCCTCGGCGGCGTCAACTCGCACTACGGCACACCCCCGAACCCGGCCGCACCCGAACGCATTCCCGGCGGGTCGAGCAGCGGCCCCTCGGTCGCGGTCTCCTCCGGCGAAGTAGATCTCGGCCTCGGCACCGACACCGCCGGATCGATCCGAGTACCCGCCTCCTACCAGGGAATCTGGGGATACCGGCCCAGTCACGGCGCCATCGACACCACCGGTGTCCTGCCGTTGGCGCCGTCATTCGACACCGTCGGGCTCCTGGCGCGTGACATCGACACGCTGTCCCGCGGAATCGACGTTCTGGTTGCGCCGCAGGAGTGGGAGCAGGTCACCGATGTCATCATCGACCCCAGTCTGCTCGGCTACGCGGAGCCCGAAGTGGCGCAGGCATTCTGGCAGGCAGTTCGGCTTGTTGGTCAGGATGTCCCTGTCTCGTTCCGCAATGTCGTCGACGGTCGGCTCGATGACTGGTTCCGTACCTTCCGCACAGTGCAGGCCTACGAGGCGTGGGAGAGCCACGGCGATTTCCTCACCGCGCATCCCGACGCAGTGACCGCCGATGTCGCCGAGAGGTTCCGGGCGGCGTCGATGGTGACCTCGGACGATGCCCGGCGGGCGCGGCGGGTAATCGAGGAGGCGCGTGAGCGGCTTGCGGGTGCGCTGCCCGGTAGTTCGGTGTTGTTGCTGCCGAGCAGTTCGAGTCCGGCGCCGCATCGCTCGGGCGGTTCGGCTGAGCGCGCGCGTACGGCAACGCTGCATCTCACCTGCCTGGCGAGCCTGTCGGGCCGGCCGGCGATCTCAGCTCCGTGTTTGACCGCGGAGGATGCTCCGGTGGGGTTGTGTGCGGTTGGGGCGGTCGGGGGTGATGGTGCGTTGGTGTCGTTTGCTCGGTCTTGGTTGGGTTTTCGGATCTGAGCTGCGTTCCGCGGAACGGCCCGTACCGGTTGGTGCGGGCCGTTTTTCGTGGCCTGAGGAGGGCCGGAGCGATAGCGGAGGGCCGTCTTCCCCGATCCCTGAGGAGGGCCGGAGCGATAGCGGAGGGACGTCACGAAGGGTCGGCCCTTCGTGACGCATCGCTCGTTCCTCGCGAGGCTCCTCAGGGACCGGGTGGGTGGCGGTGGTTTCGATACGCCACTCACTACGTTCGCGGAGGGCCGTCACGAAGGGTCGGCCCTTCGTGACGCTCGCAAGCTCGCTCCTCAGGGACCGATTGGACGCTCGCAAGCTCGCTCCTCAGGGACCGAAGGGACGCTCGCAAGCTCGCTCCTCAGGGACCGATTGGACGCTCGCAAGCTCGCTCCTCAGGGACCGATTGGACGCTCGCAAGCTCGCTCCTGAGGACCGGAGGGGAAGTCCTTGCGTTACATCTACATTTCGCGCGTCAAAGACATGTTGCAGCATCGTTCTCCGGCGCGCGACCCAAGCGCACCCCGCCATACGATGTGTTCATCAGATGGTCCGACCAATCAGTCCAAGGGGATCGCGTGACAGAACTGCCGCAGTTGACGGGATTCGTCCGTCGGTCGACGTCGATCGGCGACGAGATCGTCGCGCATTTCGAACGGCTGATCTCCACCGGCGAACTCCAGCCCGGTACCCGGCTGCCATCTGAACGGGAACTGGCTGCGTCGCTGAATGTTTCGCGCACCTCCCTGCGAGAAGCGATGCACGAGCTCGAGGTCAAGAACATGGTGGCTCGGCGCCCGGGTCGCGGCACCATCGTCACCGAACCCACCGCCCGCGCCAACGACCTCTACGAACGCATCTCAGAGGCCGAGCGAACGCTGCGTGACGTGGCCGAGCTGCGGGAGACGATCGAGCCGCGGTTCGCGGAACTGGCGGCGCGTCGGATCACCGACTCCACCCTGATCGCGCTCGAAACCGTCCTCGAGCGAACGAAACTTCCGCTCACCCAGGAAGAATCGATCGAGCAGGACATCGCGTTCCACATGCTGGTTGCGCAGGCCTCACAGAACCGTCTGCTCGTGGCGCTGGGAACGCTGGCCAACGAGTGGACCGCCTCCACCCGGGCGCTGTCGCATGCTGACTCGCCCTCGCGCCGCCTGTCCCATGAGGGACACCACCGGATCTACCTCTGCCTGCAGCAGCGTGATCCCGAGGCCGCGAGACAAGCCATGTTGCAGCATCTTTCCGAGGTTGCCGACATGACTCGCTCACACCACCCGTCGTTCTGATCAACGTCGATCATCGTCATCCATCCATCACACACAGAAGGTTTCCCCATGGAATCAGCACGTCCTCGTCGGCGGCTCTTGCGCGTCGCGGTTGCCGTCGTCGCATCCGCCCTCGCGCTCGGCACCGCAGCCTGCGGCTCCGACTCCGGCTCCTCGTCTGACGCGAGCGGTGCCACCACGATGACCGTGGTCCTGCCCTGGTACGCCGATCCGGAAGGCGGCGGCTACTACGCCGCGCAGACCGAGAACCTCTACAAGGACGCCGATCTCGACGTCACCCTGCAGCCCGGTGGACCGCAGGTGTCGGCCACACAGCTGGTCGCCTCCGGCCGTGCGCAGATCGGCCACACCGACGCCGCCGGCATCGTGCAGGCACAGCAGGAGGGCATCCCCGTCGTCGCGATCGCGGCGCTGTACCAGGACAACCCGGTGGGCATCCTGTCGCACAAGGATCAGAACATCACCTCGTTCGACGCGATGAAGGGCCACACTCTGGTCAGCCAGGCCGGCGCGCTCTACCCGGTCTGGCTCGACAAGGAACTCGGGGTGCCGCTGAAGACCATGCAGTACCAGGGGTCCATCGCCAACTTCCTCAAGGACCCGACGCTGCTGCAGCAGGGCTGGCCCACCAACGAGGTGCGCCAAGCCGAGGAAGCCGGTGTGCCGGTGAACTTCATGCCGTACTCGGCGTCGGGATTCAACCCGTACAACGACGTCGTCTTCACCTCCAAGAAGTACTTCGACGAGCACAAAACCGAGCTGAAGGCGTTCCTCGACGCCAGCATCAACGGCTGGCACGACTACATGTCCGACGTGAAGGTGGCCACCGACGCCAACAACGCGATCCTCAAGGCCAACAGCGAACAGTCGAACGAGTCCGTCTGGTACGCCTGGGACGCCCAGCGCAAGTATGTCGTCTCCGGTGACGGTGCCAAGCAGCTCGGCGCCATGACCGAAGCGCGCTGGTCCACCCTGATCGATCAGCTCAAGAAGCTGGATCAGATCTCCAAGCCGGTCACCACGGGCGATCTCTACGACGCCAGCCTGCTGCCGACGGTCGCTGCGCCGACCGATCTGCCGGCACCGCCGTCCGGCCAGAACTGATCCGCAGAACCGACCAAGGCTAGGAAACCCCTCATGAGAACGGTATTCACCGGAGGCGCGATCATCGTCGACGCCTTCACCGAGATGCCGTCGGGTTTCGTCGTCGTCGACGACGGTGTGATCACCGACGTCGGCGACGGCGAAGCCGCCCGAGAACTGTGCGCCACCGCCGACCGCGTCGTCGACACGACCGGACACCTGGTGATGCCGGGCTTCATCAACGCCCACTGCCATCTGTTCCAATCGATGCTCCGCGGCGTCAGCACCACACACTGCCTGGAAGACTGGCTGGCCCACGACATCTGGCCGTATACCGGGCGCATGGAGCCCGAGGATTTCTACCTCGCGGCCACCGCCGGACTGCTGGAGAACCTGCGCTCCGGCGTCACCACGGTGCTGGAGAACCAGTACGTCCACCACCATCCCGAGAACTCCGATCATGTGGCCCGCGCGTTCCGCGACATCGGCATCCGCGGCCTCATCGCGCGCGGCGGTGTCGACATGGACGCCAGCGGTACGCGTACTTCACGGCTAGAGACCGTCGACGAGTATCTGGACAACCTCGCCGGATTCGTATCGGCGTGGGATGGCGCGGCGGCCGGGCGGATTCGTTGCGAAGCCGCCATCCAGACCACCTGGCTCGCGTCGGCCGAACTGTGCGACCGGGTGGGCGGCTACCTCGCCGACACCGGCATCGGCCTGCACGCGCACTGCGCGGAAACCCAGACCAGCGTGGAGTCCACCGTGGCAAGTCACGGCCTGCGCGAGGTCGACTACTTCCGCGACCACGGACTCGTCACCCCGCGAACACAACTCGTCCACTGCGTGTGGCTCGAACCCGACGAACGCGAACTGATCGCCGAACTCGGCGCCACCGTGGTGACCTGCCCGACGTCGAACGCCTACCTCGCGTCGGGCCCGGCACCCATCTCCGACCTGCGTGCGCTCGAGGTGCCGGTCGCGATCGGCTGCGACGGACCCGGAAGCAACAACGGCCAGAACATGTTCGAGGCCATCAAGTGGTCGGTGCTGTCCGACCGGCTGCGCACCCTGGATGCGGGTCGGCTCAGTGAGGTCGACGCCCTGGACATGGCCTGGCGCGGCGGCGCACGTGCCGTCGGCCTGGACGACACGATCGGTGCCGTGCGTGCGGGCTATCGCGCCGACCTGGTGACCGTTGACGTCGAGTCACCCGGCTACTCGGGTTCGTCGACGTTGCGACGGGGACTGGTGTTCGCCGGCTCCCCCGCCGACGTCGCCGATGTGTGGGTCGACGGCACCCAGGTCGTCGGCGGCGGTGAGGTCCTCACCGCCGATCGACACGACATCCACCGGTCGATGCGTACACGTCGCGCATCGATCGTCCACCACGATGACATGGCGGTGAGATCATGACGATGACCATGGCGGAGAATCTCGTCTCCTTCGACGCTGCGGACAAGGTGTACGGCAACGGTTTCCGGGCACTGGCCCCGATTGACCTATCGGTGCGGCGCGGCGAGATCACCGTGCTGGTCGGTCCGTCCGGCTGCGGCAAGACCACCCTGCTGCGGATGGCGGCCGGGCTCACCGAACCCACCTCGGGCTCGATGACCCGCGACACCGAACGCATGTCGTACGTCTTCCAGGACCCCACCCTGCTCGCCTGGCGCAGCGTGCAGGCCAACGTGGAGGTGATCGCGAAACTCCAGAAGGTGCCGCGCAAGGAACGTCGCGAACGCGCCGAACAGGCCATCAAGATGGTGGGGCTCGACGGCTTCCAGAAATCGTTCCCGCGTGAACTCTCCGGCGGCATGAAGATGCGCACCTCGCTGGCCCGGTCGGTCACCAGCGACCCCGAACTGCTGCTGATGGACGAACCCTTCGCCGCCCTCGACGAATTCAACCGCGAGAAGATGGGTGCCGAACTGCTGCGGCTCTGGCGGGAGAAGCAGTTCAGCGTCCTGTTCATCACCCACTCGATCTACGAGGCGTGCACCCTCGGCCACCAGATCGCGATCATGAACACCGGACCCGGCCACGTCGTCGAGGTCATCAAGTCGCCCAGCCCACCATCACTGGACCCGGAGTCCGAACGCGACGAGGCCGCGTTACGGGCGCTGCAACAACAGATCTCCATCATGCTTGGGAGCTTCCGCGAATGACTGTCATCGATTCCCCATCCCTGCTGACCAAGATCGTCAAGCCCAAGACCGCCGGCACCATCGAAGCCCGCCGTTCCGTGAAGGGGCGGCTGCTGCAGGTCGGTCCCCCGGTGGGCGCGTTCATCCTCGGTATCACGCTGTGGCAGCTGATCATCGCCCTCTTCGACATCCCGTCCTACATGCTGCCGTCGCCGAAGACGCTGGTGCAGACGATGTGGGAGGAGCGGACTTCGATCTGGCAGCCCACCTGGGTGACCGTGCAGGAGTCGTATCTTGCGTTCCTGGTGGCCACCGTCGCGGGCGTGGCCGTCGCGTTGGTGATGGCCCGATGGCGGATCACCGAACGCGGGTTCTACCCGTATCTGATCGTGCTGCAGACCATTCCGATCGTCGCGATCGCGCCGCTGTTCGTGGTGTGGATCGGTCCCGGGCAGACCACCAACATGCTGGTGGGCGCGATGATCGCGCTGTTCCCGGTGGCCGCCAACGCACTGCACGGCCTGAAGTCGATCGACCGGAACCTGGTGCAGCTGTACTCGATGGCCGGCGCACCGCCGCGGGTGACGTTGTTCTCGCTGCGACTGCCGGGTGCGTCGCCGTCGATCCTGACCGGCATGCGTATTGCCGCCGGCGCGTCGGTGATCGGTGCGATCGTCGGTGAGTTCGTCGCCGGTGTGGGCGGCGGCGAGGGCGGACTCGGCTACATCATCACCCAGAGCGCCGTCCAACTCCGCACGCCGCAGCTGTTTGTCGCGGTGGTGATGGCCAGCGTGGTCTCCCTGGTGCTGTTCGGCTTCGTGGTCCTGCTCGAACGCGTATTGCTCTCCCGCTGGCACGAATCCGCCCTGCCCGACGACGAGTGAGGAACTCTTCATGACACGGATCTTTCATCTGGCGCACCTGACCACCACCGACGTCGAGGCGATCGACAAATCAGATGCCGTGGTGGTGCAGCCGATCGGCGCCGTCGAACAGCACGGACCGCATCTGCCGCTGATCACCGACGCCATGCACGCCGAGGTGATCACCGCGGCCGCCGTCGAGAGCCTGCCCGACGACTGCAACGTGTGGGTGCTGCCGACCCTGCACTACGGCAAGTCCACCGAGCATCTCGGACGGTCGGGCACCATCGCGATGTCGGCGGCCACCCTGATGGCCGTCTGCATGGACCTGGGTGAATCTCTGGCCGCCAGCGGTTTCCGCAAACTCGTCTTCGTCAACGGACACGGCGGGCAACCCGGTCTGCTCGATGTGGTGGCCCGCGACATCCGCCACCAGACCGGGCTGGAGGTGTTCCCGGTGATGCCGATGCGTTTCCCCACGCCCCCGGAGGTGGATCGCAGCCAGGACGACTTCGACATCCACGGCGGCTACGGCGAGACGTCGATCATGATGGCGATCGCCCCCGAACTCGTCCACCACGAGCGCGCATTCGCCGACGGTCAGGCCGTCGCCGCCGAGTTCGCCAAGTACAAGCACCTCACCCTCGAGGGTGTGCTGCCCACCGCATGGCTCACCGACGATGTCTCGGCATCCGGCACCGTCGGCGACCCGACCAATGCCAGCGCCGACGTCGGGAAGGCCATCCTCGCGTCCGCGGCCGAGCAGCTCGCCGTATCGCTGCTGGAGGTGCGCTCGTTCAGCTTTCCCGCCCGGACCCGGTCATGACCCGCAACCTGTGGTCGCTGTCCCCGGGTCACGCCGATCTGCGTCGGCCGGCGCTGCCCGAACGCCCGGTGGTGCTGGACGCCGAACCGACGCCGGTCACCATCGATCTCACGCGGGCCGCGATGATCGTCGTCGACATGCAGAACGACTTCGTCACCGAAGGCGGCTGGCTGCACGGGATCGGTGTGGACGTCTCGGGCGCGGCCGGTGCGGTGGATGCGCTCACTGCCGGGCTTCCCACGGTGCGTGGCGCCGACGTCCCGGTGATCTGGGTGAACTGGGGCAACCGGCTCGACAAGGCAAACCTCCCACCCGGCGTGCTGCACGTCTATGACCCCGACGGCACCGGCGGCGGCATCGGCGACACCGCTGCACAGTCCGAGGCGGTTCTGACCCGCGGAAGCTGGGGCGCCGCCGTCACCTCCGAACTCAAATCCGAGGCTTCCGACATCTTCGTCGACAAGTACCGCATGAGCGGCTTCCTCGACACCGAGCTCGACTCGGTGCTGCGCAACCTGCGCGTCGACACCCTGTTGTTCGCCGGCGTCAACGCAGACCAGTGCGTGTATGCGACGTTGGTCGACGCCGCCTGCCTGGGCTATGACGTGATCATGCTGGAAGACGCCGTCGCCACCACGTCCCCGTCGTACTGCATGGACGCCACCGTCTACAACGTTCGCCAATGCTATGGATTCACGGCGCATCTGGATGCGCTGGTCGCCAGAATCGAGGAATCATGAGTTCCGCCCCCGTCCTGCACGACGTCGCCGACCTGACCGCCTACAAGATCAGCCCCGACGACACGGTGGTCCTGATGGTGTTGTCCGGGCCGTCGACGTCCGGGTCGTCGACGACGGTGTGCTTCGAGATCTGGGAGCCGGGCGGCTCACAGCCCGACAATTCGCATCCGGAGTCGACCGAGACGTTCGTCGTGCTGCGTGGTGAGGGTGTCGCGCACAGCGACGACCACGTCGTGGACCTGAGAGCCGGATCGGTGATCGTGCTGCCGTCCGGGTCGGTCCATCACATCGCGAACACGTCGGCGACCGACAAGATGTACACCATCACGGTCATGGAAAACGACGGTGGTTTCGAGGATCTCATCCTGCGCGGCACTCCCGTGGATCTGACCGCCGAGGACGTCGCTGTGCTGGCGGCGTCGCATCTGAACGGAACTGCTGCACCGTGAAAACCACCACCGCCGACGACGCCGTCGGCACCCATCACCTCACCTCCACGCCCGACACCATTCTGTGGGGCGAGCTGCCGTGCACCGACGATGCGCCCGTGGCTGCGATGACGCCGGGCGAGACGATCACCATCGACACCGTCAGCCATGAGGGCATCCTGCCCGACCAGGGGAGCGACCCGCGAGAGTTCTTCGCACGGTTCGGGGTTCCCGCGCGGGACGTGCTGCCCGATGCGGTCGAGATCGCCGCGTCCGGGCTGCGGTACGGCGACGTGGGACCCCACGTGGTGACCGGACCGATCGGGGTGCGCGGCGCCCAACCCGGTGATCTGCTGGCGGTCTCGATGGTCGACTTCGAACGCCGCGCCGACTATGGGATCGTGTCGTCGCGTCACGGCCGCGGTGCGCTGCCCGAGAGCTTCCCCACCGGCGAGGTGAGCAGTGTGTTCTGCAAAGCGGAGGGCGATCTCGGGCTGCTGCCGCTGGCGCAGGACGAGTCGGCGTATGCGGGGTCGGCACGTTCGATCCGCTTCCCGCTCAAGCCGTTCCTGGGGATCGTCGGGGTGGCGGCCGCAGGATCGGTTCGTCCCAACTCCATCCCACCGGGACTCTACGGTGGCAACCTCGACATCACACATCTCGGCGTGGGCGCGACGTTGTATCTGCCGGTGCAGGTTCCGGATGCGCTGCTTTACGTCGGCGACCCGCACTACGCCCAGGGTGACGGCGAGGTCGCATTGACCGCGTTCGAGGCCCCACTGCGCGCGACCCTGCAGGTGGAGGTGATTCCCGGTGGTGCGCACGCCGCGAACGGGCGTCCCTTCGCCGAGACCGCCGACCTGCTGATCAGCATCGGCCTCGACGCCGACCTCGACGAGGCGTGCCGCGAGAGTGTTCGGGCCGCACTCGACCTTCTGTCCCACCGCTACGATGTGCCCCACGACCTGGCGTACGCCTACCTCAGTGCGGCGGGCGATGTGCGGATCTCCCAGGTGGTCGATCAGGTGAAGGGATGTCACACGGTGATCCGCAAGGCCGACTTCCGCGAGTGGTCATGAGCGACAGCTGGTTTGCCCTGCGCGACTATGGTTCCGGCGTTCATCTGATCGCGGAGCCCGGGCATGTGAACAGCTACCTGATCGTCGGTGACGAGCGTGCGCTGCTCTTCGACACGGGATTGGGCATCGGCAACATCCACGACGTGGTGCGCGGCATCACCGATCTGCCGCTGGTCGTAATCAATTCGCATCACCATTACGACCATCGCGGCGGCAACCAGCACGTCGACGCCGACGAGTTCCTGTGTCACCGGTCGGGGATGGAATTGTACGGGGAGGTGCCTGCGGAGGTTCTCGAGGCTCACGCGGCGTCGGCGCAGCGATTGCTGGCTGCTTACACGCAGTTTCGCGAGCTCGACAAGGTCAAGTTCTTCCTCAGCCCCGATGACCTCACCATGCGGCCACTCCCCGATCTGGCGGAGTGGGCGATTCCCGCGACCCCGCCGACCCGCGGCCTCGACCACGGCGACGTCATCGACCTCGGCAACCGTCGCCTGACCGTGCTACACACCCCAGGTCACGTGCCCGACTCGCTGTGTCTGTGGGAAGCCGAGACCGGTTTCCTGTTCTGCGGGGACACCCTGCTGACCACCACCTATTGGGCGCATCTGGACGACAGCGACGTCTCGGTGTTCGCGCAGTCGCTGGCCTCGCTGGCCGAGCTGCCGGTGGCGAAGGCGTTCGTCGGCCACAATCTGGTCGCCGACGTCGACCGCGGATTCATCGCACGGGTGGCCGAGGCGTTCGCCCGGGTGGCGCGATGCCCGGAGTCCGGTGAGGTGGTCGACGGGCCGCAGGGCGCTCCGGTGCGGCGGACGGACGGGCCGGGGTTTGCGATCTTGAGTCGGGTGTGAGGGGCAGGCTTCCGCAAATACACGGGGAACTGTCAAATACACGCAATGCATCGCGTGTATTTGACAGTTCCCCGTGTAATGGGCGTGGCACCGCAACAGCTTCGCGTTCCGCTGGGGATGCATCGGTGAGCGCTCCCCCGATCGTGCGCCACATTGCCGACTCCCACCACGCTCGCAACCATCAGCGTCTGCAGCGCAACGATTCCGAGGCGGCGCCGCTCAGCGAGCCTCACGCACCGCCGAAGCGCCGGAGTTGCCGGAGCATGTGCGCGCGCACGTCGTCGATGATCTGATTACGCCGGTCGTCGGTGATCCAGCCACCCCGCGCCTCGATCTCGGCGTCGATCGCCTCGTCCACCCGCCGGCGGAACTCGGCGTTGCGGGCATGCTCGTCGGCGGCCCACCGGCGAAGGTCGGCGAGTTCGTCGCCGGTACGTCCGGGATCAGGCTCGGGTTCCGTTTTGGGAGAAGTGAACTCGACCGAGGGGAACTCGATGTTGCGGGCCCGTGCCGTGGCCGTGCCGAGGTCGCCCATCGCAGACTCGAGCTTGCGGAATGCGGCGTCGAAGCCTTCCGGGCTTGTCACAGGTGTCTCACCACCCCAGAGCCTTCAGGACCTTCTCGGTCTGCGGGATGGCCGCCTTGCACGGATTGACCGCCGCACCAACAGATCCGTCAACCGACACAGACAGGAGGAATCCCTCCGGTGTCTTGGGAGTCTGGACCATTGCGCGGCACCTCGCGATGTCCTCCTCGGTCTGCCGGTACATCGTGCCGTCGCGCATGGCGTACTTTCCAGAAACCGTGTTGTCCAAGAGGATATCGACGTCGAACGGCTTGGTCACCGCCATCGCGAGCGACCCGTAGCCCTCGCTCAGCGGCCACGTGCAGCCCGGCAGCCCATTGTCGTCGGTCGGTGTCGGCCGGTCACCGACGTCGCCCTCGGCCAACGGTGCGATGTCCTGCTGAGTGAGGATCGCGCAGAATTGTTGTGCCGTCAGGTCTGTCGGGTTTTGTTCCGGTCTCTCGGCCCAGTTGGTCGCCACACTCGACGTCGCGGCGCTGACCGTCACAGGGCCTTGCGTGCTCGAGGACACCTGCCCGCCATCTGCCGCGTCCTCGCCGCATGCACCGAGAAGCAACACCGTCGCCACCACCGCGCACGTCGCCGGGAACTTGATCAGATTCTTCACGGCGCGTCCTCCCAAAGCTGTCCATTGGCACCCGAATCGTAGCCAGTGGTCGGTGTCGCACCGACTCGTCCCACCTGGGATGCCGTTCCTACGTCTTCGACGAGCTGTGTCTTGTCCTGGACGTCGCCGACAAAATCGGTGAAGGGCTTGAGCTCGTCCTTGACTTTGTCCTCGGCTCGTCCGCGAGCGAAACCGAGAGGGTCGTGGCAGAACTCTATGAACGTCTTCAGCGCATCGATGGCGGTCTGAAGTTCCTGGATCATGTCGTTGACCGTGGTCGCCACCTCATACAGCAGACGTGTCACCTCTGCGACGGCGGCAGCTGTCCCGCACCAGGCACCACCTTCGCGGCCAGCTTGAGGATGCCTTCGAAGCTGTCCACCTTGATCAGCCGGGACAGCCCTTTCTTGACGAGCTCGATGATCGCCTTGGCGGCCTCTTGCAGTTTGTCCGCAGCCATACTGAGCCCACGGTCGAGCAGCCGACCGACGGAGCCCTCCCAGTTGAGGCCTCGCACCATCGCGATGTTGTAGTTCGTGAATGCGATGGCCGCCTTGCCGTTCCAGTGCGAATCGACCTCATTGTGTCCACTGGTCAGATCCCCGGCGATGGTGTCGAAGGCGGTCCCGGATTTTCCGTACGTCCTCCCGATGCGCTTGAGTTCCATCCAGTTACCGGCGACCGGTTCCAGCGCCTCCTGAATCGGGCTCCAGCCGGTCAGATTCTCGATCGCACGGTCGGCATCACCCAGCCACCCGGCGGTTTCCTGGATGATCCCATCCCAGTCCACGTCCTCCGGCGGCGGCGCCGCGACGTCCACCGATCGCGGCGCAGTCAACGTGCGCGCGCCGGGAAAGTCGTCGACAACCGGTTTCGGAAGGTAGAACTCGAGCGGCGACGGGAAAGGATTGGGATTGTGCGCGTCCGTGCGGGTGTGCGCGATCCCCAGCGCCGCGTTGTGGTCGGTGCTCGTGTAGTTCCACGCCGCTTGTTTGAGATTCACGCCGGTACCGACCAAGGCCGGATCGAGCGTGCCCTGACGCTTGACGGTCGCGTCACGCAAGGTGTCGACAGGGCCTTTGAGGCCACTCATAAGACCCTTGAACTCACCGGTCGACCCGGCGTGGCCGCTGACCAACTGCACCGTTTTCTGCAGGTTCCCGTTCAACGCCAGAACGTAGTTTCCCAACCCGCTGATCCACTCCGGATCAGCCCTGAGCTTCTCGCCCACTCCCCCCGAGCCCCCTCGCAGTCCCCTCAGTGTCCCCAGACGCCGACGACTGTAACAGGATGATCGCCGAGCGGCTTTGCGGCCCAAAGTGGATACGAAAGTGCGGCGATGGCCGATCTGATCGTCGACACGTTGCGCGGGTGACGTTGCGGGTGCGGGGCCGCTGTGGCGGACCGTGTCGGAGTTCGTTCGTAACCTGACCGCATGAATACGCCGTCCTGGGACGAACTGGTCGACCGCAACATTGCCGCCGAGCGCACGTCGTTCTCCGGCCACCTCAGCGTGATCGTGCATGATCACGGGATCTCTTTCGAAGAGCGGTTCACCTTCTGGCACCACGCCGGCTGTTGGCGCATCGAAAGCGACGGCGAGACGCTCTATGTCGCAGGCGCCGACGGACCGCCCGTTGTCTACTTCGACGGCAAGATGCGTCGCCAGTACCCCGGACACTTCAGAATGTGGATCGGCACGTCATTCGAACCGCTCGATCTGCTCGGCCGCGACTCCCTTCTCGACGACATACCTTCCGACATGTGCGCCGCGGGGCCCTGTACCGCGACCGACGTCGGTGGTCGGTCGGCGTGGTCGGCATCGCTTGCACCGCTCGGTGGCGGCGATCCGATCGAGCTCGCCTTCGACGATGCCACCGGGCTGATCGTGCGTTTCGCCAGTGAGGGCGAAGTGGTATTCGAGGTCACGGACCTCGTCGGACGCGACGACTTCCCCGGCGACCTCTTCCGCTGGGAGGGCCCTGTCGCCGCCGACGACGATCTCGACGAGGAAGTGGAAGACCCTCTGCGCCAGAACGAAATCCAGATCGAGATCCTCGAGGGCATAGTCGCTGCGCTCGATCATCCGGATGAGGTCACGCAGATCATGGCCACGATTTCCGACTCTGCCGAGAAGCTCAACGCACTCACGAAGCGGTTCGACATCACCGAACTCGGCGCCCACGCCGCGATGAACCCGCATTTTCGGCACTACAGCGTCGGCGATACGCGTGCCATGCGCGACGAACTCGAGTTCCGGAAGAGCAAGAGGCCCGCGTAAGCAGTGACGAGCTGTCGTCGTGCAGAACGTGACGAATGCCGTCCGCCTACGATGACCCCGTGGACGCGAGCGGTCAATCGGAGATCTCGCGTGCAGTGACGCAACGATTCAGTCGCCGCAGCGCGTTTCGCTTGGCACTGATCGGCGCCGGCACCCTCACCCTCGCCGCCTGCGGCCCCGACTCCCCGTCGACGCCTACCCCGCAGGGCCAAAAGTGGGGTGCCTTCATCCCTTCCGTGACGCCGCTCCCTGGATCGCCGACGTCCCCACTCGATCAGCTCTCCACTCTCGCCGGCGCGAAACCCACCTACGTGCACAGGTTCGTCGCCATCGGCGACGAGCTACCCATCGGTGACCTCGACACCATCGTCGACTTCGGTGCCACTGCCCTGCTCACGCTCGAGCCGTGGAAAGCCGATGAGGGGGTGAACCAACCCCGGTATGCCCTTGCCCGTATCGCTGCCGGCGACTTCGACACTGAGCTGCGCCGCTGGGGCACCAGCATCGCGGCATGGGGCAAACCGCTGCTGCTGCGGTTCGCCCAGGAGATGAACGGCAGCTGGTACCCATGGGCCGTCGGCATCAACGGCAACACCGCCGCCGACTACCGCGCCGCCTGGCAACGAATGCGGTCGGTCCTCACCGATCAGGGTGCCGACAACGTGAAGTTCGTGTGGGCACCCAACGTGCTGACCCTCGGCACCACCGACTTCACCGCCTCCTATCCGGGTCACGACCAGGTCGACTACCTCGCCGTCGACGGCTACAACTGGGGCGACGTCCCCGGACACCGATGGCAGCCCGCTCCGGACCTGTTCCGATCCAGCCTCGACGCGCTCCGTCGGCTCGACGGCGCCCATCCCCTGCTGATCACCGAGGTCGGCTGCGCCGACGGTACGGCACCAGACATGAAGGCGAACTGGATTCGCGACTTCTTCGCCATCGTCGAATACGAACCTCGCGTCGCCGCATTCCTCTGGTTCCAGATGGACAAGGAACGGGACTGGCGATTCAACACCACGACCGCGAGCACCGAGGCGTTTCGGAGCTCGCTGACGGCGTCGGCCTGATCGGCTGCCCGCCTGCTGGGGAGTGAGGTACGCGACACGTGCCCAACCCACGGCCGCCGTGCCATCGTCTGTCGATGGGGCGACATCGCAGCTCTGCGCCACTTCTGCGAAAGATCTTGCGCGATCTCAACATCTGCTGAGAAGCGAGACCGTCGCGAGTCGTCGATGCACTACGGCAAACAGACAAATAGGCTGTGTAACGGGACACACGGGGCGACTGTGAGAAAGCGAGACGGGTCGTGACACGAAAGAGAGAGCCCCAGGGTGAACGTCGGCGCAGGCTCGGCGACGCCGCGGTCGAGGTCATCGCGGCAAACGGGCTGCGCGCCCTGACCCATCGGGCGGTCGACGAAGCTTCCGGCCTGCCGGTCGGTTCGGTGAATTACTACGCATCCACCCGGACCAGACTTCTCGCCCTCGCGCTGGAAACCGTGCACGCGAAGCTGATGGAAGTGGCCGTCCAATCATTCGGTCCCTTGCTGGGCCCGGGACCGCACGAGCAGAAACTCGTGGTCGAGTGCGCCACCGACTTCGTCGACACGGCCCGCACCGATGCGCGCAAGGTGGTGGTCGCGCGCCACATGCTGATGGTCGAGGCGCAGTTCTATCCCGAGCTCGGTGAGCTGGCCGACGCCCACCGGACCCAACTCATCGAGCTCTCGGTGGCGGTCGGTGAACCGTTTCATCCGGCACGGCCCGATGAGGCCGCGACCATCGTCGTGGCGCTGATGGACGGACTGCTGCAACAGCTGGTGATGACCAATGACGACACCTTCTCCCGGCCGATGATCCGCCTCGCGATGTCGCGGATCTGCAACATCGGCAGCGAGTCGTCCCGGGTCACGGGACCGGCGCATCCGAGTGCACCCAACTGCTCGTCGACCACGGCGAACTCGCACGCCTGATCTGCACGACTTCGGGTTCCGGACAGACCGAGGCACCGCGCGCCACAGGGAGTTCAGGCCTTTAGCGCACGGTGCCTCGTAGTCCGGTCTTCGCCGTGGCGCTCCCATGGGGAGGGGGGAATCCTCACGCGAGCGACCCCGACGTCCATTGGTCCGACTCGGACTACAACCGAGGCTAACAACGCACCCGACTCGGGACACCTTATCGCGTTCCGCGGAACGTTCGGGAGGCATCATCGCAGGTCACAGGCGCGCGCGCACTAAACATTGGTTGAGATGAGCGCGGCGGCCGCAGCGCTGCCGAACGTTCCGCGGAACGCGGATTGTCGGTGGCCAGCGATAATTTGGTCGGTAACCGTTTCACACATCTCAGGGGGTCCTGATGTCGGTTACTCCATTGCCATCCTCCAAGCTGCACTCAGATGATGAGGTGCGCAGCATCTTCGACAGTGCCGAGGTGGGCGATCTGTCCACCGACGAGATCGGTACTCGACTCATCGGGTATGCCAGCCAGATGGCAGCACTGACCGCTCGATTTCTCGAACTCCTGGCGGAGTTCGATCGCCGCGCCGGCTGGGGTGGCGAGGGCATCATGTCCTGCGCCCACTGGTTGTCCTGGCGCACCGGACTTTCCGTCAGGACCGCCCAAGACCACCTGCGGGTGGCGCACGCATTGCCCGAGCTTCCCGGTATCCGCGCGGCATTTGGCGACGGGCGCCTGTCCTATTCGAAGGTGCGTGCACTCACTCGCGTCGCCACGCCCGACCGCGACGAAGAACTGCTGAACATCGCCCTCTGCTCGACTGCTTCTCAGGTCGAATACCTCGTCCGGTCCATCCGCAATGTCGATCGCCGCAAGGACGAGTCCGACCGCGGTGCCATCGATTCCAGCAGTTCGTGGCGGTGGAATCTCGATGGATCTCTCTCGGTCAATCTGCGGCTCTCACCGCTCGACGGCGGGCGTTTCCTGGCCGGCGTAGTGCGCGCGGAGTACGAGCGCACACGCACGGCCGGCGACCCCGATGTCACCGCCGCACCCGAATCCGTCGATACGGATACTGACGGCGCTGCGAAGCCCATCGACGACATCACCTCTGCAGACCTGTGGCGGAACGTTCCGTCGGACATCGCACCCGCCGTCGTCGCGATGGGCGACACGATGCAGAACGTGATCGACGTCCCCGAGTTCGTGCCGGGCGCGGAGGTCGTCATACACACCCACGACGATGCCGACCCGCACCTCGACGGCGGACCGGCCCTCGACGATGCCGACGTCGACGAGGCCACCTGTGGCGGCGCCACGCGCAAGGTGAAACGCGGTAAGCGCGGAGTGGTGCTCAAGTACGGCCGCAAGCGCCGCATGCCGACGCGCATGCTGATGCGCGTCCTCTTCGAGCGCGACCGGTGCTGTCAGCATCCCGGCTGCGGCCGCACCGGCCACCTACACGCCCACCATGTGCAGTTTTGGTCGCAAGACGGCCCGACCGATCCCGACAACCTGATCCTGCTCTGTTCCGCCCATCATCGGGCGCTACACCGGGGAGCGTTCTCGATCCGCGCCCACGGCGATCAGCAGTTCACCTTTCATCGACCCGACGGTTCGACCATCGAGCGAGCACCCACGATTCAGGCACCCGACGAGTGGCAACCCGACGCTGGGATCGACAACGCAGCGGTGCATCCGAGAAACGGCGGCCGTCACCTCAACGCCGTCTACACGACCGAGGTTCTGTACGCGGTGTGGGCGTGGAAGGCGCGCCAGCAGCAGGAGATGGAGGAGCCGGTCGCGGCGTGACGTTCCGCGGAACGTCGGCTCACCGCTCGAACGGCGCCCGATAGGGCCGCCGATCATGCTGTGTCGCTTCGATCCGGCGATGGACACTCGTGTGCAGAACATCATCGGGGCGCACCACCCGTGTCCGCCATCCGCCCGCGAGACGCCAGGCCCGCTTGTTGGGCTCGATGACCCCCAGCGCCAGGTCATCGGGAAGCGGATCGCCGAACTTCACCCCGAGCACACGGCGATAGGCCCGCTCGTCGATGTGGATGCCGGCGGCATCTGCCTCGCCGATCATCCAGGCAAGGGTGATGTCGGGCAGCCGGCTGTCCTCGCGGCACTGCCCACCGATGTCTCCGTGCACACCGGCGAACCACACCTCTTGAACATCTCGCCCGCTCAGCGACTCTCCGGAGAAGCGGTACTCGGCGAACGGTCGTCGCCGTTCGTCGATCGCCAGTGCGTGGCGTGCCGTCTGCACATTGTCGATGTTGGCCGTGAACGGCCAGCGTGCCACCTCGAACCGGGCACGAAGATTGAGCCAGCCCACCGACTTCACCGTGTCCCACACCCCTAGGAAGCGGATCTGTTTCGTCTTCCGGAACGGCACCGGGAAGTCCGGATTACCGAACTTGACGCGAAAATCGTTGCGCAGCTTCCAGAACTCCTTGACGGGGTCAGGGGTAGCCGGATCCGGATCGCTGATGGAATCGCTGTCCGGCCCGGAGCGGGTGTAGAGCTTGAGCGCATATGGGACGAGATTGAGAGCGTCGGCATGGAGCAGGCCGACGGTACGCAGCATCCCGGTGAGCGCCCGGGCGGTGTAGGCGCCGCGCGAGAAACCGAACACATAAATCTGGTCACCGGGTCGATAGCGTTGGCACAACCAGCTGTAGGCCTCCTCGATGTTGTCGCGGATGCCGTAGCCGGCAACCATCCCGGCAAACCGTGTCGCCGCCCTGCCGGTTTGCGTCACCGCTGCCCGCGAACCCATCGTGCCCACACCCGGGTCGTAGTACACCAATTGGTGCTCGTCTTTGACGCAGACGTCGAACAGCCGTGCCACGTTGGTGAATCCGGTCTCCGGCTCATTCGTGGTGCCGTCCAGACAGATCACCAGATTTCGTGCTGCGACATCGTTGTCGTCGGTCAAGGGTCTTCCTCTCGAGAGCGATGTTCATTCAATCAGATCCCAGACGTGCGGCGGGTCGATAAGTAGCCGACGGTCGACTGGCCGCGTGCGCGACAGGTCACCGCTGCGGGTGATCCGCCACATTGCACCTTTTGTGCGATAGCAAACCAGATGATCCGCTTGTAGCGTTCACCCATGAGTTCTCCGTGGACCTCCGGCGCTCGCTAGCGAACGGGGCAGCCTTGTCCGACAGCGATCCGAGTGGTGCCGCAGGTTCGGGCGGTCGCCTCGAACTCGATTGGATGACATGGCGTCCCGGATCTGAACAAGACGGGAGTTCCACCGCGACGGTCAGCGCCGACCATGATTCATCGGCAACGACGGAGCGCATCACCACGCCGGTCGACAGCCCGACCACGTCGCGCTCGACGCCTCGGGTGTTTGTGCCGCGGCCCATCAAGACACCGACGCCGACCACGCCGCTGTCGTCGGCAGAGCCGACCGAACCAGCGTCGAGCCCGGTCCACCCATGGGTGACCACTGATGCAGGGCCAGACCCCTACCCACCGCCATACCCCGGTCCCGTGGTGCCCCCGTCGTGGCCGAGTCCACCGCCGCAGCCGAGCAACCGTGGGCCGATCATCGCCGGCGCCCTGGTCGTCGTGCTGCTGCTCGCCATCGGCGCCGTGGCGTTGGTGCTGACCAACAGATATCTCGACGAGCAGAGCACGGGCACGCAGTCCGACGCGGCCCCGGCCACCGTGACCCCGTGCACCACGGCACCCACGCTGCAGGCACAGCAGCTGTCCGTCACGCCTGCCGGCCTGACGGTGACGATGACCGGCACCAGCCCTTGCGCCACCGGTGACATCCTGTCGAGCTCCGACACTCAGATCACGGTGTCGTCTCCGTCCGGGCTGGTGGCGTCCGGTTCCTTCGACCTCTCGAGCGCACCGATCGCGATCCCACCCTCGACATCGGCCGGGCGGCAGATCATCGTGAGCTTCCCGTCGGGCAGCTACTACCAGTTGCCGGATACGTTGACCGCCGCCGAGACGAGCAGCCTTGCGCTGAGCATCAATTCGGCGGGCACGGGCAGTACCACGCAGATGTCGGGAGCCTCGACGTCGGCACCCGTCGCGGTGACCGCCGCGCTCCCGTATGTACCTGCGGGCGCCGACCTCGACGCCGTGGCCGCGCAGTCGCTGCGCGCGCAGGTCGGCGTCGACCGTGCGCAGATCCTCGCGGGCTCCAACAATCAGTGGGTCGCCCAACTGAGTTCGAAGAAGCCGGGACTCGTCGCGGACGGCAAGGTCTGGACCAACCAGGACATCCTCGACGAGTTCACCGCATTCGATCAACGATTCTCCGGGACACGGTTGCTGTGGAGTGATGACTGGCCCGTCTTCAGCTCCCCCGGGTGGTGGGTGACCATCACGACCCAGACCTTCCCCAGCCCGTCGGCGGCGGTGAGCTGGTGCGGGCAGCAAGGATTCGACCGCGATCACTGCCTCGGAAAGCTCATCAGCAACACCGCACCTCCCGAGGGTTCCACTGTCTACCTGCCGTAAACCACCATGGAAGGACGTCGATGACGACCGCAACCCAACCAGCTCTCGTCGCAGGTGAAATGGTCCGATACCAGGGCCAGTTCTCCCCGCATCTGTTTCTCTCCCACGTGAAGACGACGGTCACCCTCACCGACCGCCGGGTCATCGTGCATCATCCGCACCTGCTGTTCGGCATCTTTCAGCGCGGCTACCTGCAGCACGAGGCTCCGTTGCGGCATGTCTGTCAGGTGTCGACCGGGAATGCGACGTCGACGCGCAAGATTCTGTACGGGGTGTTCCTGCTCTTCGCCGCATTGCTCTGCTTCACCTCGAGCGGCCAGTTCCTGAATCTGAGCGCGATCCCCATACTGCTCGGGGTGATCTTTCTGGCGATGGCCCTGATCATGTTCATCAGCGCCACGGCGACCGGAGTGTTCTTTCGCAGCACCGGCGGCGCGTTGATGATCGCCGAGGGCGCGCGGTCCGAGCTCGCCGAGATCCAGCGGGCGGGTTACGAGATCGGTCGGTTGATCTTCACGTAACAGATCTGTCGACAACGCGTTTCAGGTCTGCGGCCACTCACGGAATCCGTCCTGATCGTCGACCAGTTCATGCTCCGTCGGCGGCTCGGTCAGCTCGATCATGTCTCGCCGCAGCCAGTAGGTGACATCGGGTTCCCAACCCGCGATCACCGACGCCGAACGCTCGTCGTCGCCGATCGGAATGGCTGTTCCGGCCGACGTCAGATACCCGGTCACGGTCAGGTGCACCGCGTCGTACTCGTCGGCCACGGCAAGCCAGTCGGGGATCAGCCAGCGCAGATCCTGCCCCGTCGTCCGGTACCAGTCACCACGTCGAGACTTCGCCACCACCAACGGGAAGTCGGCAACCAGGTTCGCCCAGTCCTGCGGCGAGTCGATCTCATACACGCGTGCGGCACGGTCCACGGTCACCGCCCAGACCTTGGTGCGCGACCACCCCATGTCGTCTTCGACGAGCTCGAGCCCAAGCGCGGCCAGGCCATACCGGGTCGACGTGGTGTGCGGAGCACCGCTGAACACGGGTGTCGACCACCATTCACCGCTCACCCGGCGCCAATCCACCGAGTCGCGCTCCCTCGCCTCGGCGCGCACGGCACGGTCGCGCCATTGCCGAAGATAATCCACACCGGCGTCGAGCTGAGGTAGCTCCCACCAGCCCCGTTGCGGATCGAACCACTGAACCCAGCGCTGTCCGCTGAGATCGACCGGGTCAGACCACCAGTCGACGTACGCCGACCTCCACAGCGCCTCCGCTATCGGCTGCAAAGCCGCGATGACCAACGGGTCGGCGCACAGCACATCGTCATCGTCGGGCGGCTGCCAATACCACGCCCAGTCGGTGACGTCGGCCATCGCCGCACGGATCGCCGACGGCGACAACCGCGCAACAGAGTCGATATCGATGTGGGCCAGATAGTCGACGACCGCCTGCGGTCGTCCCTTCGGCTCGACGAACCTGGAGGACTTCGGATGTCCTACCTGGAGAAGAAATCTCGAAAGCTCTCCATCCTCGATCTGATTGATCAGTTCGACACACAGACGTCGCCCACGGGGCGAGCCCATCAGGTCGGCGGCACGCTTTCTGATCACAATTCGAGGCTACGGAGTGCGTCAACCGCTTTCTGACATCAGGTGCTCCACCACAAAATCCCCTGGATTCACCGCCCGAGTCATCTTCCAATAGTCGATGATCCGCCACGGCGTGACGGCGACGACGCGGCCGTCGTCGTTGCGGTACCAGTTGCTCATCGCCGGGTGGGTCCACACCATGCGGGCGTGTGCCTCGTCGACGGCCTTGTTGTACTCGGCGGTGACGTCCTGGCGCACCTCGAGTGCACCCAGCCGCTCCCGCGTCATCATCGCGATGGCGTCGGCGATGTAGCGGACCTGGCATTCGAGGATGCTGATGAAACTCCCGCCGTGCCCGAGTGCGGTGTTGGGTCCGGTCAGCACAAAGAGATTCGGGAAGTCGGGAGCGGTGATCCCGAGGTAGGCGTAGGCGTCGTGCTCGCCCCACACCTCGACGGTCGAGCGCCCGCTGCGGCCGCGCACATCCATCGGGTAGAGGAACCGGTCGCTGTGGAAACCCGTTGCGAAGACGACGATGTCGAAGTCACGCTCACGACCGTCATCGTCGACGAGTCCGGTGGCGGTGACCTCGCGCACGGCATGGGGCACGAGGTCGACGTTCGGCCTGCGCAGCATCGTGTACCACCCGTTGTCGAGCAGCATCCGTTTGCCGAAGGGTGGATAGTCGGGCGTGGACAGGGCGATCAGATCATCCCGATCGCCGAGTTGCTCCTGCAGATACCGCAGATAGAAGCGGCGATGCCCGTGATTGGCGGCGTTGATCGACGCGGTCTCCTCCGGCCAGTCCGGATCGACCTGCAGTGTGGGATGAACCTTGTCGTTGAAGATCCACGACAGCCGCGCCCGATACCATTCGCGGTAGCCGGGAATCTGCTCCATCAGCCAGTGCACGTCGTCGCCGACGGGTGCGAAATAGTCGTCGTTGGGCGCAATCCACTGTGGCGACCGCTGAAAGATGGTCAGCTCCTTCACCTTGTCGACGATGGCGGGTCCGATCTGCATGGCGCTGGCACCCGATCCGACGATCGCGACCCGTTTGCCCTCCAGAGCGCCGGGCTCGTCGAGGGCCGCCGGCCACTGGGCGGAGTGGAAGATCGGACCGTCAAAGGTGTCCATACCCGGTAGCTGCGGCACCTTCGGGCGGTTGAGCAGGCCGACGGCGCTGATCAGCAGCCGCGCCTGCAACGTCTGGACGACGCCGTCTCGGTCGCGCGCGCGGACCGTCCAGAGTTGTTCGGCCGCATCGTAAGCCGCAGATTGCACCTCTGTGCCGAACTGGACGCGGTCACGGATGTGGTGCCGATCGGCGTAGGCGGCGAGATAGTCCTGCACTTCGTCGCGCTTACCGAAATGGGTGGACCAGTGATGGTCGAACGACGAGATGGAGTACAGGTAGCTCGGGGTATCGACGCCGGCGCCCGGATACCGGTTCTCCCACCATGATCCGCCGACCTCGTCGTTCTTCTCGAGGATGACGTGGCGGACACCGGCCGCCGCCAGTTGCACCGACATCAGCATGCCGCCGACGCCCGCCCCGATCACGATGGCACTGAGGTGGTCGACGTCGGCGTCCGGCGGCGTGGAGGGCTGATCGCCCATCTCTTGATCACCAGCGATGATCTCGGCCATCATCGGGCTGAACTCGTGCGGGACGGTCTCGCCGGAGGTGAAGTCCAGCAGTTCGGCAATCAGGTCCTCGTCGGGAAGCCGACGCCGCGGGCAGCCGTCGGCATGCCAGGCGATCACCGCATCCACCACCGCGCCGGCGATCTCCTCCTGGATCTCCGGCGCCAATCCACCGGTGCGGTTGTCGTCCATGCCCCGCGACCTCGTCGGCCGGTAGCGCTCCGACAACCATCGGCGGTCCCCCGTGAGCTCGACCAGCACCGCGATCAGGGTGGGCATGTTGCCGGCACGGACAGCGCGCTGCAACCGCGGCACGTCCACGGGCGCGGCGGCGCGTGCAGTGATGGAAGACGACATGCACAATGCTAACCACGGTTAGTTACGCGTCGTCAAGGCCGTCACTGCTGGTCACCACCGACGCTTGACACATTGGACAGCCCGTGCAAGTGTGATCGACATCATGCTAACCGCAGTTAGTCATTTGGTTGGTTTACCCAGCGAACAAGGAGTGGTGATGGAACTCAGCGAGGCAATGCGGTCGACCGGGACGTGCCGTTACTTCAGCGACAAGCACGTCAGCGACGAGGTGCTGCGTCAGGCCTTCGACAACGCCCGATTCGGCCCGCAGGGCGGCAACCGCCAGCCGGTGCGCTGGGTGGTGGTGCGCGATGCCGAGACCAAGAAGCGGCTCGCCGAGCTGTATCTGCCCTACTGGGAGGCCTACTACGCCGCCATCGTCGACGGGTCCAAGGCGGTGGGTGCCGTCCCCAAGACCATCGAGAGCGCCAACGATTTCGCCCATCACCTCGCGGACGTGCCGGTGATGGTCGTGGTCTGCGCGGAGATGGAAGGCCTGCATCCGACGGACAACGAGCTGGGCCGGCTCAGCGTCGTCGGCGGCGCGTCGATCTATCCGACCGTCCAGAACCTGACCCTTGCCCTGCGTGAACAGGGCGTCGCGTCGGCGCTGACCACCCTGCTCTGCGCCGAGGAACCCGCCGTCAAGGAGCTGCTGCACATTCCCGACGGGTTCATCACCGCCGCCCACGTGGCGGTCGGCTATCCGCGGGATGGATTCCCCCACAAGCTCACTCGTTCACCCGTGGAGGAGATCGCGTACCTGGACACGTTCGACACCCCGATGTTCGCATGAGCGCCCCGACGAGTGTGCCGCCCCGCGGCCTCACCCCCGCACAGTCGTCGATGCTGGGGCGGGCAACCATCGGCGATCAACTGCGCCGGCTCGCCCGAACGCAAACGGCCAAACCGGCGATCGTGTCGTATGGCGCCGACGGCACCCGCAACGCGACGACCTACGGCGAACTGAACCAGCTCGCCAATCGTTTCGCCCACGTCTTGGAAGAACTGGGCGTCGGGCGCGGCGACGGCGTCGCGGTGATGGGCCGCAACCGGGTCGAGAACGTGATCGCCTACTACGGCGCACTGAAGATCGGTGCGTTCTACTCGGGGATCAGCCCGCTGTTCGGCGAACGTGAGATCGCCCAGCAGATCGAGCATCTCGCGCCGTCGGTGCTGGTGGTGGCGGCCGAGAACGCGGCGGTGGCCGGTCCGATCGCCACCCGGGCCGGTGCACGGGTCGTCGTGATCGGAGAGTCCCCCGACGCGGCGTGGAGTTCCTTCGACACCGTGGTGAGCGAAGCATCGGCCGACGAGCCCGTCGCCGACGTCGACGAGCACGACCTCGCGATGATCGTCTACACCAGCGGCACCGAGTCGGCGCCCAAGGGTGTCGAGATCGCGCACCGCAATTACCTCATCTCCACCGCCCCGGCCTACACGTGGGGCCTGCGGTGTCTGCCCGACGATGTGTGGCTCTATGTGATGCCCTTCCACACCATCGCCGGCATCGGGTCGCTCACCTCGCTGACCCTGCTCGGCGCCACGCTGGTGCTACCGGCCTCCGTCGATCCGGGTGAATCGCTGCGGGTGATCCGCGACGAGCAGATCTCGGTGCTCGCGCAGACCCCGACGTTCTACATCGCGCTGGCCAATCACCCCGACTTCGGCCCGAAGACAGTCGGTTCCGTGCGTCGCTGCCTCACCTACGGCGGCCAGGTGTCACCGTTCGCGATCGACGCGTGGGCCGATGCCACGCCGTCGTCGGTGTGGGGTACCTACTGGGGTCAGTCCGAACTCACCCAGCTCGGCTCGGTCGGCTGGTTCACGCGGCTCGAGGACGTGCCCGACCATGATCCGACCTGGATCGGAAAACCCGTCGGACATCTGGAGATCCGCGTCGTCGACGCCAACGGTGACGATGCCGCCGAGGGCGAACTGCTGTGCCGGACACCGTCGGTGATGCTCGGCTACCACAAGGATCCCGAGCGGACCGCCGCAGTTCTGGCCGACGGCTGGGTCCACACCGGCGACATCGTCCGCATCGACGACGACGGCAATCTGTTCTTCCGGGATCGCCGCAAGGACATGATCAAGACCGGCGGTTACAACGTGTCGTCGCAGGAGGTGGAACGCACCCTGCAGAGCCACCCGGACGTGCTACGTGCGGCCGTCGTCGGTTTGCCCGACGACTACTGGTCGGAGGCGGTGACCGCGTTCGTCGTCCTGCAGGACAGTGCGACGGCGACGGCGGATGACCTGCGCGCCTTCTGCCGAGACGACCTGGCCTCGTACAAGATCCCGAAGGCTATCCACCTGGTGACCGAGCTGCCCACCGACCCGCAGGGCAAACTACTCAAGCGGGAGCTCCGGAGACGCTACGGGAAGGGCTGATGGGGATGGACGACGCGGCGCCGGCCGAAACCGATGCGCGTGCCGAGGGGCGTGGGGTCCGGCGCGCGGTGCGCCGCGACGAGATCGTGGCCACCGCCGCAGCGTATTTCGCCGAGCACGGATACAACAACGCCGGGATGCGCGATATCGCCCAGGCCGTCGGGATCAAGGGTGCGAGCCTCTACAACCACTTCCATTCCAAGGAGGAGATCCTCTACGCCATCGCGTTGCAGATGACCAAGGACCCACAGGAACATCTGCTGGTTCTGGATGAGGAGGGCACACCGGCCCAGCGGCTGACCCGACTGGTCGAGATCCATGTCCGGCATCTGGCCCAACACCGGGTGGAGCACCTGGTGTCGTTGCGGGAACTGTCGGCGCTGCTGCCGGAGCATCGGGCGGTGGTGACCGACTACCGCAAGTACTACCAGCGTCGGGTGCGCGACGTGATCGCCGCCGGCGCGCGGGCCGGACAGTTCCAGGCGCGCGATGCGGGACAGTCGGCGATTGCGTTGCTGGACTTGATGAACGGGATCAGCTGGTGGTTGCACGACGACCAGGACGTCGATCAGCTGGTTGCGGATTATGTGGATTTCGGGGTGAATGGGGTGCTGCGCTACGCGGGCCACGACGGGTGACCCGCGCAGCGCAACCGCACCTCACGCGACCCAGTTCGCGGAACTGACGGTTGTGGCCGCACTCTTGTCCACATTGCCGGCGGCATGAGCCAACACGATCACACTCGTGAAGCTGTCGTCGTGGTCGGTACTGGTGAACGAGAATCGTGTGAATGCGCTGGCCACACCATCGCCGCCGCTGATTCCGAAGCCACCGGACTCGAATCCTGCACGTCTGGGTACGCCGAGGAAGAAGGTCTTGATCTCTGTGTTCGGAGGCAGGCCCGCGACCTTCACCGTCATGTCCACGCCGGTCTGAGTTCGTACGGGAGTCACCCCGATCGAGGGTGAACTTACCAGTTTGACTGCACGCCAATGTGTTCCGGTGAACACTCCCCCGGTTTGTGGCGCCAGCCCCACGGTCCCGTCGGCCGTCCGGCCATCGAGAAACACATTGGGCGACGGAATCGAACCCAGACACTTGAACGCGACGGCGTCACCGCCGACGGATCGCACCTCCCACCGGGTGCCGGTGAACTCTCGATACTGCTGAGGCGCCAGACCCACCGTGCCGGCGGCCGTGACTCCGTCGAGCAACCTCGGACCCGACAGCGCTCCAAGACAAATCAGACGTAGGCCGCCGTCCTGCAGGTCGACTGCGACCCATCGGGCGCCGGTGAACGGGGCTTCGGTGTTCGGCGACAACCCGACAGTCGCATTGGCAGTTCGTCCGTCGAGAAACCGTGATGTCCCGGGTCCTGTGCCCAGGCATTCGAGCGAGAACGCGTTACCAGTTGTGATGGACATTGTTCCAACCTTTCTATCAATCGACAGGGTGGAATCAGTGTCAGCGATGCCGCAATCGCGTTCACGCGTAGGGAACTACGCGTGTGCACCTCCAAACAGAGTCGGAAGTGGCCGAGTAGCTGCCCGCGGCACCATTCGCCTCGCGCGGAGTATTCGCCCAAACGAATGACACCACCGCCTCTGACCTGGGCGTACCCTGATCCCAACTTCATGAGCAAGGTAGAGGTGAGCGTCATGGCCGATGAACGCGACCACGATCACGATGACTACTACGGCGAGCTGATTCCGCCCGCCCCGCCGATCCGCCGTTGGGAGGATCCCGGAGACGACGACGAGGTGCTGCGTTATCGATCCCCCGAGACCTTCCTCGACAAGGTGTTCCGAAGAGACCAGTAGTGCCGTCAAAGCCTGTCGCCGCGATCTACACCAAACACGTCAGCGACCTCCTGGCGGGCGAGTACGACCGTCGTAAGGTGCTTGAGTCACGCGGCGATTCGATCATCAAGACGAGCGCCGCACTGATTGCGCTGATCGCCGCCATCACCGTCTACGTTCTCGGCAAGGACTACGTTGTCACGAACCACTGGCAGTCGAAGTGGGTTCTGGTCGCTTCCCTGGCATGCTTCGTCGTCTCGTCCTTCATCGCCATCTTCATCCAGAACTGGTCACTCAAGCTCACGGTCACCGGCGAGAAGACCCTGAACGGGATGACCGAGGACCTGTGGGACCTGGACGAGGAGACGGCCGAGAGGATGGTCCTGCGACGGCTCGTCCTGTCCACGATCAGTCTGCGTCAGGGCAACAAGTCGAAGGCGACTGCCGCGCAATACGCCGTCATCCTGCAAGTTGTCGCCGTCGGATTGTTCGCTACCGCATTCGTGTTCGAGTTGCTGGGGTGAGGAACCCGTGACCCTTCCCGAGATCGACATCGCGCGCATCCGCCGGTGGTGCCGCGACCGGGTGCCCGAGGAGCTCTGGGATCAGGTACGCATCGAATGTGACGTCGCCGAGCGTCACGCGACGATTGTGGAGACGCGCCCTCCGTGGGACGGCTCGGACGCACCCTGGACCCGGGCCCCGATCGCTCGCTTGCACTACACGACGTCGACGGGCCGGTGGACGCTGTACTGGCGTGACCGAAACCTGAAGTTCCACAGGTACACCGACCTGCCGCCCACCGACAATGTGCAAGCCCTCCTCGATCACGTCGCCGACAGCGGAGATCCGATCTTCTTCGGCTGAGCGTTCAGAAATTCTTGCCAGAAGGATCCGCCAAACCTCTTGCGCATCCCTTCCCTGTCCCTTAAACTCGAACGTACGTTCGACCGCGAGCCGATCAGGGGGAGGTGTAGCTCATGGATTCCGACCGACCGACATCCGACGATTCCCACTCCGACGATTCCCACTCCGAGGTGGTGGCGCTGTACCGCGAACTGCACGACGTCCTGGATCGGATCGCGCAGGTCGACACCACGCCGGCCTCGGATGTGGAGGTCGTGGAGGTGGCCGACGCGCACGAGCGTGCCGTTCGTCGGATGAGTGGCTTGGGCCATCACCGCTTGATGGATGTCTCCGATCGAGGCGCCTTCACCAAATTCGGGTATCGAAACCTGACCGATTTCCTCGGCGACCGCCTCAAGATCAGCGAGCCGCGCGTGCGACAGCGACACACCGCCGCCCTGGCGCCGAGATTTTCGATGCAGGGCGAGAAGATGCCTCCCACCTGCCCGAACACCGCCCAGGCGCTGATCGACGGCGCGATCAGTGTTGATCACGTCGACATCATCCTCAAGACGTTGCACCGGATTCCGGCCGCGCTGCCGGTCGCGGTCAGCGCCGCCGCCGAAGCCGAAATGGCCGACATGGCAACCAAATACTCCACCGATGCACTCATCGAGATCGGCAAACGCATCCTCGGCCACGTCGACCCCGACGGCACCCTTACCGACGACCGCGACCGCGCCCGGCAACGTCGACTCGGTGTGGGCAAACAAGACATGCAGGACATGAGCACACTTGCCGGCCTGCTGGACCCGAAGACCCGAGCCATGCTCGACGTGGTCTTGGCCAGCTGGGCGGCTCCCGGCATGAACAATCCCGCCGACGACACCCCACTGGTCGGCAGCACAGACGACGTCGTCGATGCCGAACAACTGCGCCAAGCCGTCGAACGCGACCACCGCTCCCAGCCGCAACGCAACCACGACGCACTGGCCGCGCTGCTGCGCCACGCCCTTGATGGCGGCATCCTGGGGAACAGCCACCGCGGACTGCCGCCGCACCTGATCATCAAGATCACCGAATCCGAACTACGCGAACGCGCCGGCGTCGCCACCACCACCAGCGGCGCACGCCTGCCGATCAGCACCCTGATCGAACTGGCCGCCCACTCCCAGATGCACCTGGCCGTGTTCGCCGACCACACCGGCGAACCGCTCTACCTCGGCACCGCCAAACGCCTGGCCAACCAAGCCCAACGATTCATGCTCTTCGCCCACGGCGGCGGCTGCTCCTGCCCAGGCTGCACCCGCGCCTTCGACACCGTGGAAATCCATCACGCCGAACGCGACTACGCCGACGGCGGCACCACCGACATCAACACCCTCACCCCCGCGTGCGGACCCCACAACCGCATGGTCGGCACCAAACCCGGCCAATACACCACCGACATCATCAAAGACGGCCCCAACACCGGCCGCGCCCAATGGACACTGAACACCGACGGCACCACACCACCAAACCCACCACGCATCAACGAACTACCCTTCATCGGCGAACTCTTCGAACGACGCCTCCGAGAACACACACCCGACCGAAACCACCCGGGCACCCCACTGCAGACGATCATCGACGAGATCAACCAGACCCGACCCCAGACAGACCAACCTGCACGCACCCCCACTCACCGCACACCCGGGGAGATCATCGCGAACGAACTGCTCCGCCGACTCATCGAACGCGATCGCGGCAACCATGCCGTCGCGAACGGATGGACCATTTGCCAATCCGGGCCCGAGGGTTATGACCTCGCGCGATGAATCGTCGGTTCACATCCGTCGCTCGATCAGCGCGGGTCACCGACCGCCGTAATCGAATCGCGCCGCATCCAACTGCTTCACCAACGCCGGCTCCAACACCTTTGCCGCGGTCGCGGTCAGATGCGAGTCGTCGCGGTAGAAGAGGATCTTGTTGCGCGCCGGGAGACACAGATTGCCGTCGCACAGCAGGTTGTTGACGCCGATCGTGAGGATGTCGCGACTGCGGCCCTGCGCCTGCTGTTCGAGGATCGGCTCGATCCGGGTGAACCCGTCGAGCGGGAAATCGCATTTGTGCCAATTGTCCAACGCCCCCGACATACAGTCGGCCACTTGGAAACCCGGGTATGGGGTGTCGGCGATGTAGACGATCTTCGCCTTCGTGGCACGCAGCGTGGTGAGCGTGTCATTCCACGCCGTCTCCGCCTGAGCCTCGTTCGGCACATAGGTCGACAGCGACGACACGAAGATCATCCGCGGCGCCACCGCCGTGATCTGCTGCAACGCATCCGCCCGCCACTGCGCACAATCAGGCTTCGCATACGGGTCGGGCACCCGACCTCGCGGCTTCAGATCCTGCGCCGGACACGCCGCCTTGGTGAACTGATGGATCCGCCAACCATGCGTGGCACCAATGGTGCGGATCGCCTCTGACCACTGATCGGCGTGACTGTCGCCGAACAGCACCACCGGAATCCCGCCCACCGGACCGAACGTGCAGTCCACGTCCGGCGACAGATCACCCACCGGGATCAGACACTCATGCGGCGACGGTCGGTCGTCGTAGGCCTGAAAAGGGTTCGGCACCACGGCACCCGACGGGTCCTTGTTGTCCACTCCGAACACCGACTGATAGGTCAGCGCGGCGTTCGCGACTGTGTCGCGGCTGGCGATCTGCACCACGATCACACCCGTCGCCATCGTCGCGACCAGCCCGACCACCACCCCGGTGACGCCCACCGAGATCGAGGCCGACGCGTTTCGTCGGAGCTCACGGTGCGCGATGATCGGCTCCTCGAAGAACATCGTCGACGCGGTGGCGATGCCGAGCGCCACCAGCGAGACAGCGAGAAGCGCGGGCCACGAATGGTTACCGGTCGCGGTTTCGAACAGCACGATCGCCGGCCAGTGCCAGAGATACCAGGCGTAGGAGACGCGGCCGAGGAACTTCAGGGGTGGGGTGGCGAGGAGGGTGGCGGGGGTGAGGGTTCGGGGTGCGGGGTCTCGATACGCTGCCTCGCCTAGCGGCTCGGCCGCTACTCGACCAGCGGAAGGCAGCTCGGCGGCTACTCGACCAACGGAAGACGCTCGACCAGCGGAAGGCGGCGTCGCGATCAACTGGCCCGAGGCGATCACCAGCGCTGCGCCCATCGTCGGGAGCAGCGCCGCGGTGCCGGGATAGGGCGTGTGGGCGTTGATCTGCACAGCGGCGACGACGATCGCGGCAAGGCCGAGCCAGCCGATCACGACGGCAACCACCATGGCCAGGCGCGGCGACTTCCATCGCAGTGCGAACAACGGGGCCGCGACGGCGATCAGGCCGCCGACGCCGAATTGCCATGCGCGGCTATAGGTGGCCATGTAGGCGCTCGACGGGTCGGTTGGGGTCAGCCGGATGGCCACCACCAACGACGCCACCGTGATCGCGCCGATCACCAGCCCGACCAGCATCCGCATCGACAGCGCCTGCCGCAGCGCAGTTTTCGACGCCAGCCACGCCGCGCCGAACACCAGCAGCGGCCACACGAAGTACAGCTGCTCCTCGATCGACAACGACCAGAAGTGCGTCGCGAGACTGCCGTCCATCGCGCCGGCCAGATAGTTGGCGTTCTGGGAGATGAAGTGCCAGTTGGCCAACTGCGCGGCGGCGGCGAGCAGGTCGATGGCCTGTTTGAACACCGACAGCAGCGGCATGAACAGCACTGCCCCGATGATCGACACCACGATCACCAGTGCCGCCGGCGGGATGATGCGACGGGCCCGTCGTGCGTAGAAGCCCTTGAACGACAACGTCCCCGTGCGCTCGTACTCGCGGACGAGCAGCCGGGTGATCAAGAAACCGGAGATGACGAAGAAGATGTCGACGCCGACGAAGCCGCCGGTCACGAACGGGACGTGTGCGTGGAACAGAACCACCAGCAGCACCGCGATGCCGCGGAGCCCGGCGATGTCGTCGAAGAACGTCGGTGGCGGCGGCTGCACCGGGATGCGGTCGGTCGGCGCCTCCGACAGTGCCGTCACGGGGCGGTCCACGGCACCATGATGTCGAACCAGCCCACCGCGAGCGCCGCGATGAACACGATCGCACTCGTGTAGCCGACCACCTCGAAGACCGTGATGCGATTCCAGTTGGGCGCCGTCGGACGCTGCTCGGTGCGTGCCGGGCGGAACGCGTCGTCGTCGGCCGCACGATGTCGTGGCAATCGGACCGGCACCGCGGACGTCTCCGGCGCCGACGTCACGCTCCCCCGCCCCGACCGCAGGATCTTCACGAACTCCACCAGCAGCGGCGCCGTCAGATACGTATAGGCGATGACGAATCCGACCATCATCCAGAACGCGGCCAGCCCGTAGACGAGCACGTCACGCACGATCACGACCCAGAACACCAGCAGCGATCCGCCGAGGGCGAGCGTGCCCAGCCGCGCGATCGACCGGGCCAACGAATTGCTCTTGCCGACCGCACCGGTGGGCACCCAGCCGATCTCACGGCCGATGATCTTGTGCCAGATCGCGATGGTGTGCGCGTAGCTGTAGGCGATCTGGATGCGCAGCACCTCGAACCGCCACCGCGTCCGCGACACCAGCGGGAACAACACCACGTACACCCAGAGGCCGAGCAGGAACGGCACCAGCTGCTGCGGCCGGACGTCGTCGGGGAAGAACGCCGCCATGATGATGCCCGGCAGGAACAGCAGAAAGACGTTCATCGCGGTGGTGAAGTAATAGAACACGCCCGCCCACTGGGCGAGGCGTTGCCGGACCGTCGGCCGCACAGGTGTGTCGATGTCGTGGTTGCGCAGCCGCGACAACGACCCCTGACACCAGCGGTACTGCTGATTGAGGAAGCCGGCCAGGTCCGACGGGCACAAGCCCCGCGACAACACGACCGGGACATAGCGGATCGCGTAACCGGCCTGCTGCAGATGGCGGCCGGTGTGCAGGTCCTCACTGTGCTCGATCGCCGCGAAGCCACCCACCCGATTCAGCGCGCCACGCCGATAGACCGCTGAGGTGCCCACACAGTTCGCTGCGCCGATCCGGTCGCGGGACGGCAGCACCCACCGGTAGAAGAACTCCTGCGTCGCACCTGCCGTCCGCTGGATCCAGCCCATCGCATCGGTGGTGGCGAATGCCTGCGGACTCTGCACGATCGCGACCTGCGGGTCGTCGAGATAGGGCACGAGGTGGCCGAGGAAGTCGGGGCGCGGGCAGAAGTCGGCGTCGAAGATGACGATCAGCTCGCCGGAACTGATGGTGCAGGCGTGCCGCAGATTGCCGGCCTTACGCAGGTGCCCGCGGTCGGGGCGCACCACGTATCGGAATCCGTGGGTGTCGGCGAGCTCGCGCACCTCGTCGCGGGCGGCGTCGTCGAGGACGAACACCGTGCGCCGCCCCGGCCAGGCCATGGCGTGCACGTGACGGTAGGTGGCGCGCAGGATGTCGAGGCTCTCACCGCAGGTGGGGAGGAAGATGTCGACGGATGGAAAACCCTTCTCGCCGGGCTGCCAGTCGGCGACGCGCTCCTGATGCGCCTGCCAGGTGATGCGGCGTCTGTTCATGCCCGTGAGCGTCGAAAGTGTGGTGCCAATCACATTTGCGGCAAGAACAATGAGCGCAATCCACAGCAAAGGATGTGCCCGGGCAAATGCGATCATCGACCAGCCGACAAGAAGAAAAGCGGCAATCAGAAATAGCTGAATCCACCGCATTTGTGGGCCGAGATATTCGTAGACCGTCTCGTCGTCTGGGGCCGATACCGCGAATGGATCCTGTTCGGGTGCAGGCGGTTCCGCGTGGGCTCGTCGCAGTGGCCGAGTAGCCACCTCGGGCGCTGCGACCTCGGTGTTCTCGAGGGCATCCGTCGTCGAGTTGGGTCCCCCGATAGTCAACTCCACGAGACAAGAATCGTTGACCATCCCGATCTGCGCAAACCGCAGAAGATACACGGAATTGAATTCGGACCCGGCCTCGCGGTTGCCGATACGAGGTCAACCGCTACCGTTCTCCTGTGAAAATCCGGCGCCGGCTCATCGGTGCGGCCTGCGTGGTGGCCGCACTGCTGGTGTGCTCGGCGTGCTCCGAACAGGGCGCGGGCGGGTCATCGGAGTCGTCGTCGGTCACTGCGGTGCGGGCCGAGACGCCTGATGGTCAGGGTCAGGTGGTGACCTCCGAACCGGGCCTCGACGCGTGGCAGTCGTTCCTCGGCGGACATCCGAAAATCACCCGAATGGTGTACCGCTCGACATCCGGGATCGATGAGTCGTCGACGACGGTCAGCGGCGCGGTCTTCGTGCCGGGCGGCGACGCACCGGAGGGCGGCTGGCCGCTGATCGCCTATGCGCACGGCACCACCGGCATCACCCGTGACTGTGCGCCGTCGGATCAGCCGGGCATGTTCGGCGACCTCGCGGCGGTCCGGGACTTCCTGAACGCCGGATATGCCGTGGTCACCACCGACTATCAGGGCCTCGGGGAACGCACTCGCAGCGCGCCGCATCCGTATCTCGAGCCCCGCACCGCCGCCTACAACGTGATCGACGCGGCCCGTGCGGCCCGGTCGATCGACTCTGCCATCGGTCAGCGGTGGCTGGCGGTCGGCCGGTCGCAGGGCGGCGCGGCGGCGTGGGCCACGGGCGAGGAGTACGCGTCCTACGGGTCAGGCAGCGGTGACCTGGTCGGCGTGGTCGCGGTCGCTCCCCTGCTCGACGCCACGTATCTGGTGTCCGAGGCGCAGGACGGCCGACTCTCGGTGGCACAGCGTTTTCTGTATCCGCTCCTCGTGCAAGGGGTGGCCCAGGCCGACCCGAGCATCCGGCCCGACGACCACATCCACACCGCCGATGGCACCCAGCCGAGCTTCTCGTGTGCGTCCGGCAAGACCGCGCTCGCCGACGAGCCGACGCTGCTGCCGTCGGATTCGTTCACCGCCGTCACGCCGGCGGCGGCGCAGCGGCTGACCGCGGTGGTGCAGGGATTCGCTCTGCCACAGAACCCGACGAAGGTGCCGATCCTGGCCGTCTACGGCAGCATCGACGACGTCATCCCACCAGATGTAATGCAAGTCACACTGGCACGAGCGTGCTCAACGGGCGACCAGATCGTGCGTGTTCGTCGTGAGGGACAAGGACATTCACTGGATCCGGGGCCCATCATGGCGACCTGGATGCACGAACGCCTCGCAGGGAAGTCGGCGCCGAGCGATTGCTGACCGATTCGCACCTACTCGCTGAGAAACCAGTCACTGTTCACCGCTAAGGTGACACGGTTGGATCCTGCTAGTGCAAAGACTCGCTGCAGGTCGGTGAATTGGTTGTGGTTGGTTCTGGATCGGGGAGTGTGCGCGGCATGCCGAATGTTGTGAAGCGGATCTGGGGGTCGGCGCCGCTGTGGGCGTGGATCGTCATGGGTGTCTGTGTCGTCGTGCTGGTCGTCGGTTTGATCATCTCCGGCAACCGCACCGCTCCGACGACGTCGGCGGCCACCGAGTCCACGCCGGTTGCCAGTTCGGCGATGCAGACCCCGGCGACCGCGAAGTTCGTCGACGACGCCAAGGCCAACCCGAGCACACCGAAGACCCTGGTTCTGCTGGGTGATTCGACCGGCGCCGCCCGCGACGGCTGGGCGCCCGCACTCGGCCAGTCGATCAGCTCGTCGCTGAACCGGCCGGTGGCCACCAAGTACTGGAACACCTCGACCGGCGACTACGGCGCGATGGTCGGCCTCGGCGACGGAACCAACGGCGCGGTCGGCTTCTGGAATGCCAGCGCGTCGGGCAAAGACGCCGACTACACGCTGCAGAACCTCGACAAGATGATCAAGTCCGACGTCACCCCGGAACTGATCCTGCTGAACTTCGGCCACACCGAGGACACCACCAAGTCGCTCGCGCCGCAGCTGCAGCCGTTGATCGCCGAGCTGCGCAAGCGCTACCCGGACGCCGACATCGCCGTCATCAAGCAGAGTCCCGCACAGGGCTCGGATTCGTCGGCGCAGCTCGAGGGCTTCGCCTCCGCGATGGATGCCGAGGGCATCCAGGTGATCGACGTGAACTCCGCGTTCCCCACCGACCCGACCAAACTGTCCGCGGTGATGCGCGACAGCGTCAACCCCAACGCGGCCGGCCAGCAGCTGTGGACGAAGACCGTTCTCGCGGCGTTCGGTCTGCCCGAAGCGCAGTAGGCGCGGGGCCATCGTTCACGCCTGGGAGCAGCCGTGATCCCGCCCGAGTTGTTCTATGGGCTGATCATCCTCAATCTGTTGTTCGTGACAGGTGCCTGGTGTCTGGCGCGGCCGTCGGTGGCGGCTGCGATCGTGCTCGTCGTGGTCTCGGTGGCGTGGGTAGTCGGCAACGGCCCGATCGAGGGTCACGTGCTGTTGTCCTATAACCACCGACACGGCATCACGGAGTCCGATCTGCTGGCGGTGGCCGGATTGGTGATCGCCGCGGTCACGGTGCGACGAAGCCGCACACCGCGCCGACACTCCGGCAGGCGATGAGGCCGGCGATCCGACCTCGGCGGGCACGCCGACTTCTTCTCCTCGGCCTGGCGATCCTGCTTGCCGTCGTCGCGACTGTGTACGTCGTCGTCGGGCAGCGCCTGTTCGACGAGAACCATTCCGACGAGCTGCGGCGCGTCGACGCGATCGTGGTGCTCGGCGGCGAGCATGACGGCCGCGAGGACTACGGTCTCCTGCTGGCGCGCGACGGCTATGCCCACACCGTGGTGCTGTCGAATCCGTACCCGCGCGACGACGCGACCATGCAACGCGTCTGTCGGTCGACGCAGCAGATCGAGGTGATCTGCTTCGCACCGAATCCGTCGACCACGCGCGGCGAGGCGATGTTCACTCAGGAGTTGGCACGCAAACGTCACTGGTCCGACGTCATCGTCGTCAGCTGGCGCTACCACCTGTTCCGGGCACGCTACATCTTCGGTCAGTGCTTCGACGGGAACGTCGTGATGCGCAGTGTCCCCAGGCTGTACTCACACAACCCTCTGGTTCGCGCGCACACCTACGCGTATCAGTACGGGGCGCTCGCCAAGGCGGCGGTGCTCGGGTGTGACACGAAGACTCCACCCCAGGCTGCGGACGATCGCAGGGTTGGCTAGCATTACGCGTCAAGAATGACCGGTCGGGGGGACTGTGGTGAACACATCAAGAACAGTGAATGTACGTCCGTGTGAGCGGATGAGTCGGCGATGAGCTCGGGAATGTTCGGCTGGGACCGCATTCACGAAGCCTCCCGCAGCCAGGCAACATTACTCATCGCCGAACTCGAGCGGATCGCCGACGATCTGGTCATCCGGATCGAGTCCGCCGGACGCGGCCACGCCGTCGCCGAGCGCAAAGAACTCGAAGAGGTGCGCGGATATGTGCGGCGGTTGAGCGAGAGCTATCTGTCGAAGGGTGCGTAGGGCGGATCGGCGGCTTTTCCGGGTCTGCCCGATCGGCGGACGGCGCTAGAATTTTGTCTGTGCTCGTCGCGGAGTTGATCGTCATCGTGATAGCCGTCGTTCTGGTGACGTCGGTGTTGCGGTGGGACCACCGTCGGCGTCTTGTCACGCCCTACATCACACATCCGCCTCCGAAACCTGCGAACGAGCGCGACGAGGGACGCTACTGGTCCTATGTTGAACTCCAGTACCAACGCGTCGCCGCACATGAGAGCAATCGGCTCCAGGTCAGCAGTTTTGTCATCGCGGCCTCGATCTTGGCGCTGGGATTGATCGCGAATTCCTCGGACCAGGGCGTCAAGGTCGTCGCGAGCGTCGGCGTCATCCTCACCAACGTGATCGCGATGGTCTTCTCGGCGAACTCGCGACGCTGGGTGAAAGTCCATCAAACCCGGGCGTCCCAGGCGCTCGAAGCCGTCTCGCCGCAGCTCAAGGCACTCCAGGAGAACGTCGACACCTCCTTCGGACTGGACATGGACAGCAGTCGGCGCAACGCACTGATCCGCGGCAACACTCTGACGAACGCCCTGCACGCGACGTTGGCATTGATCGCTGCGTTCGTTCCGCTGTGGAGCTGAGAACCTCTACGCACGGCGGCCACCAGGATTATTGAGACACATTGCGCCACAGCCATTCTCGCATCACTCCGCGGATAGCTCCCCGGAACCTGCCCTGAGGGTGCGGCGGCGTCTGTGCGATCGTCGATCTGTGTGCATGAAATGATCACCCGGTGGCAACCCCAAAGGAGTGGATAGAGGGCGGACGTCCGCGGACACTGCCGAACGCGATCGCCCCGGTGGTCGCCGGTACCGGCGCGGCACTGCGACTCGGCTCGATCGAGTGGTGGAAGTTCCTGCTCGCGCTCGTCGTCGCGCTGGCCCTGATCATCGGCGTCAACTACGCCAACGACTACTCCGACGGCATCCGCGGCACCGACGACGAGCGTGTCGGGCCGATGCGGCTGGTGGGATCTGGGGCGGCCAGTCCTGCAGCGGTGAAGCGGGCCGCATTCATCTGCTTCGGCATCGCTGCGGTCTGTGGTCTCGCTCTCGCGCTGACGACCGCCTGGTGGCTGATCCTGGTCGGCGCGGTTTGCATCGCCGGCGCATGGTTCTACACCGGCGGCACACGCCCCTACGGATATGCGGGTCTGGGTGAGATCGCAGTGTTCGTGTTCTTCGGTCTGGTCGCGGTCCTCGGCACCCAGTTCGTGCTCGCCGACGAGATCGACTGGGTCGGCCTGGCCGCCGCGGTCGGCGTGGGCAGCATCTCCTCCGGGGTGCTCGTGGTCAACAACCTCCGCGACATCCCCACCGACACCGAATCCGGCAAGGTCACCCTCGCGGTTCGCCTCGGCGACAAGAAGACCCGCATCCTGTTCGGGACACTGCTGACCGTCCCACTGATCATGAGCCTGGTGTTGGCGATCGCCACCCCGTGGGCACTGCTCGGCCTGCTGGCCGCCCCGCTGGTGTGGCTCGCGTACAAGCCCGTGCGGGCGGGCGCGGTCGGGCCGGGGCTGATCCCGTCGCTCGGTGGGACCGGGCAGGCGATGTTGCTGTGGGCGGTGTTGACGGCGGTCGGGTTGGTGCTGGGCTACTGAGCGATGTTGTGACGCACGCTGTACGGGTTCTCGGCGCGCTGCTGTACCAGCCGGACCTGCCGGTCGCGCCCGCCGTCGATGCTCGCGGCGACCTCGTTGAGCGTGATGTAGCCGTCCTCGATGGCCCGGACGAGCAGCGCGATCTTGGAGTTGGCCGGTCGGCCCGCCTCGCGATACTTGGCACGGATGCGGACCAGGTGGGTGCGAACCGTGGCATCGGAGATGAACAATGCCCGGGCTATCTCGCGCAACGGTTTGTCGGCGACCCAGCGAACGAGGACGTCCACCTCACGATCGCTCAGCACACGCAGCGGAAAGGGGTCCCGCACATCCGGGTTCATCATCGTCATGCTCCTCGCGTCACGTCCCCCGACGATGACGTTACGGATCGCAATCAGGACGAACCAGACACTACTTTCCGTGCCCCCAGACCCGGGGGCACGGTTAGCTGAACAAACGAACGCTACCCGTCTGGTCGATCTCCGACCGCACGCTGTGGCCATCGGGACGGCGGTGCAGCACCGACGCCGCTATCGAGCGATGCGGCGGCGCCACCCGCACGAAGACCTGTCCTTCGCGCGCATCTGCCAGCACCGACGATGCCAGTCCACTGACGGCGGACGCGACGCGCGGGTCGATCTGGATGTCTTCGGGCGCCTGGGTCGCACCGGCCCGGGAGTCGTCGATGAACACGACCTCGACGCCTTGCGTGCGGGCCTGGTAGGCGGGTTCGTCGAGGTCCAGCGTGGACATCAGCGGCGCACGCAGCCGATCGCGCAGATGCGCCTCCAGCAGAGCGCATTGGATGCGCTCCTCGGTGCTGAGCTCGTCGCCGGACGCGATCCGTTCGAGCATCGGCCGGGCCAGGTTGTCCAGGAACCGCACCTGGTTGGCGCGTTCGTCGGCGGCCGCCGCCTCGGCCGACAGTCGCGCCACCTGCGTGATCGTCTGGGCGCGGAGTGCGAAAACGGCTTTGGCCGTGGGGCGCAGCGTGAACGAGAACAGCGCCGCCATCGTCAGTGGCGCCGCATCGATCGCGACCACGGTCGCACCGCTGAACAGGGGCTCCCCGAAGTGATGTTCCCAGGCGGCGAACACGATCGCCTCCCCGGCCAGACCCAGCCACGGCGCGATCAGCCGGCCTCGGACACACATGAAGCAGTAGACGGCGACCGCCCCGCCGTGGGTCCACACCACCATCACCGACGACGCCACCGACACCGGCATCACCGACAGCGCACAGATACTGGCGACCGGGCCGGACGCGGCCAACAACGCGGTTGCACCCAACGGCAGCGGATCGCCCGGAACCATCACGATCGCCACCGCCGCGGCCGATATGACGAGTCCTCCGGCAATCAGCGGCCAGGCCGCCGAGGCATGCCCCATGGCGTAGCCGACGGCGATCCACGTCGAGGCGAGGAAGGTGCCGACCACCAACCATGCGCCCGTTTCGCGCATCCCCAGGAGATCGCGCACGTCCTGACGCTGCGTCGCCTCCACGTCCGGCGCCGTCATTGTGTCCACTCCACACTCACCCGGGTGCCCTCACCGCTCCCGGAGTCGACGCGGGCGGAGCCGCCGTCGACCTTGTTCATCCGACCCAGGATGCTGACCGCGATGCCGAGCCGCGACGCGGGGACATGCGACGGATCGAAGCCGACACCGTCGTCGGCGATCTCGGCCCGCAACGATTCCGGACCGGTGATGACGGTCACCGATGTGGTGGCGTCCGGTCCGGCGTGGCGCAGGCTGTTGCGCACGGCCTCAGCGGTGGCGGCGGCGATCGCGGACACCGCCGTATTGGGGTAGGAGTCGGGATGGACGCCGTCGCGCACGGTGACCCGTTGCGACGGATTGATCAGGCTCACCGCGGCCCGCACCCGGCTGATCGCCTCGAGCGCGGACACCTCGGAACGGCTTTCGCCGGCCGCCGCCTGCGCCACCGCGGCCAGAGCGGTGCGTGCGTTCTGGGCGAGTTCGGGCGAGGCACCCTGCCGCGACGCCAGCAGCAGGGTGGACATGACGTTGTCGTGGGTGAGCGCGTCGAATCGGCTGCGTTCGTCCGCCCGCGCATTCGCGGCCGCGGCCTCGGCGGTGACCTCGAAGGCTTGCGCCCGGGTGGTGTCGAGGATGCCGGCGGTGCGGATCGCCATGACCGCGGCGGCAACGAAGATCAGCGAGAACGAGATGGACCATGCGACGTCGGGTAAAGGTGGCCCACTGGCCCCGGGGGCGCGCATGTGTTGACTGATCACCACGGTGGCGGCGCTGATGATGCCGAGATAGCCGAAGGCGAACACCGCCCGGAAGGCCAGCGCCGCCGCGATCGATGCCAGGCCCGGGAACTGCGCGAACCAGATGCCGCTGTCGGTGCCCAGACGCTGCCCGTTCCATCCGAACCACCACAGACCGACCGCGATGGCATAGCCGCAGGCCGCCGACGCCGCGAAGAGTCGGATGTTGCGGATGCCGGCGTGCCAGCTCATCGGTCCCATCGCGACACCGGTTCCGAAGATCAAGACGACCGCCAGGACCGTCCACCAGGTGTCCATGAGGGGCAGCGACTTGGCGATCATCGGGATGGTCATCACCGCGTAGGCCGTGTACCCGACGGAGACGAACACCGACATCAGTCGCAGGATCCGACGGCCCGCGTACGCGTCGCGCTCGTCGTTGACCCCGTTCACCGGCGAAAGCGCCGCGGTATGGGCAGCCATCCATCCTCGATCGCACGCTTGTAGAGGTCGGTCTTTGTTGGTGCCGGTCGGCCGGCCGTACTGTAGCGTCCGCGAATACGGTTCACATAGTCGGTGACGGTCTCGGTGGAAATGTCCAGTTCTTTGGCGACTCTGGCCGATGATTCCCCGGCCGCATACAACTCCAACACGCGACGTAATTGCGGAGAGAGATCGACGAATCCGGGATCGGAATCGATCGCTGCCGCCCAGTCGATGCCGGGCACCGTGTCGCCGGCCAAAGCCAGCCGCATCGCCGAGAGCAACTCGGCCTCGCGAGCGTTCTTGCGCACCACACCCATGACGCCGGCGCTCGCGGCCTGACGGACCATGTACATCTCGTCACCCGAGGTGTACACGAGCGCAGGTATCCCGGCCTGCTGCAATGTCTCGATATTGGTGATCGGCGAGGTGCCGTCGCCGAGTCTGAGGTCGAGCAGAACGAGGTCGAGATCAGAGGTCACCGCGAGCAGCGCGGCCACTGTCTCGGCTCCCGCCACCAGCTCCATGTCCGCCTGCTCGTCGAGCGTGGCCCTCAATCCCCGGACGATCTGTTCGTGGTCGTCGACGACCCCTACGCGCCACACATTCCGAGGCGTATTGGTCATACGTCCCATCATCGCTTACTTGTCGGACAATGGTGCACCGAAACCGCGCTATGCCATTCATTCTTGCGAATGAATGGCGCCCAAAACATGATGTCGCATTTGTTATGAAATTGTTGCCGCAATCCCATTCAACGCCCCGACTTCGGCATTTCCGTAGGACGCAGCGCCCACCCCGGCACCCAATGGGTCACTTTCTCCTGACGGTCTTTTGCAACGATGGTGTAGGTCACCTTGCCGTACCACTCGCCCCACTCCGACCGCGCCCACGCCGTGAGCACTCCGAGATGAATGGAACGGATCTGCAGGCCGTCGGGAAAGAACTCACCGTTGTGATGCGGGGTCTGCGGGTAGAGCGCATTGAGATCGATGAGCACCGCTTTGTGGCCGACCGGAAAGTACACCGGCCGGCGCGGCTGGCCACTGTCTCCACCGATCCACTGCATGCCCACCCTCGAACACTAGTTCGAGGGTGGGCATGAGCTCAAGCGGGCGTCAGACTCCGGCCGGCGCCTCCGGCAGGCTCGCCAGCACGGCGGCCTTGAGGGCCTCGGCGGTGGTTGCCGACTCGATCACCGCGCGCGACGCTTCGTCGGCGCGGTCGATGATCCCGATCAGCAGGTATTCGGGACGTAACCGCTGGTCACCGCGCTCGCGCGCGATCTCCACGGCCCGACCGAACGCCTCGCGGGTCTGCGGTGCGAAACGTGGCCGCGATCCGCGGCCGCGAGGGCCCCGCCGTCCACGTCCGGGCTCCCAGGGACCCTCGTCATTGCCGAACGGGCCGCCCGGGCCAAATGGGCCGGGGCCGAACGCACCGGGGCCGAAAGCCTCGCGGTCGAACCCTTCGGGGCCTTGCGGACCCCAGCCCGACCCGAAGCCGTCGGGTCCCCACGGTCCACGGCCGCGGTGCGGTCCGTGTCCATGGCGGTGGCCACGCCCGCGACCGCGGCCACGACCGTCGGGCCCTCCGCGGCCGTCCGGCCCTCCGCGGCCACGACGTCCCTGCCAGCGGTCCGAGCGTTGCGCCCAGCCCTCGGACAGGTCGTCGCCGAAGCGGCCACGGACCGCCTCGCGCACCTTGTCGAGGTCGATGCCGATGCTGCGCAGGGCATCTCGATCCTCTTCGTAGCGCTGCTGGGCCGACTCTTCGTCGGTCGCCGCAGACGCTTCTGTTTCGTCGTCGTGCTCGGAGTGGTACTTCTGCACTGCCTCGCGGGCGCCGGCCAGGGTCAGGCCCTGCTCGCCGAGCAGCGTGAACAGCGGACTCCGGGCGTTGCAGAGCATGCCCAGGATCAGGTGGTCGTTTCCGAGCTGCCGGTGACCCAGGTCGCCGGCCTCTTGCATGGCGAATGCCATCAGCATTCTGTCGTCGCGGTTGAATCGCTCAAACATTGTTCGTGTCTCCTTCCGGTCCGCTCGCGCGGGCCTCACGGTGTGCATGTTTCTGATGCACGGCCTGGCGGCTGATCTGCAGAACCTCTGCGATCGACTGCCAGCTCCAACCGTTGGCGCGGGCATTGGCCACCTGGACGACCTCGAGTCGGTCGGCCAGGGTGCGCAACGCGCGGACGGCGGCCAGACCCCGGGCCGGATCGCCGCTCGCGGCATCGCCGGCGAGGTCGGCACCGGTGGTGTCGTCGTCGGCGAGGTCGCCTTGGGCTGCGGTCGGGTTCTGTTCGTCGTGCATGGTGTCAGGTTATGTTGACATCGCTATGTTGTCAAGAATTATTGACAGTCAAGTTTCGGATCGGCGCATGGAGCGTTCACCAGGGCAGACGCAGTGGGATGTCGGGGATGGGGCCGGGCAGGTCGACGTCGCCGTCACGCAGGTCCGCCATGATGCCGTCGCCGAGCAGGTCACCCAGAATGCCGGCGCCGTCGGGGCGACGTTCGACGGACGGACTGGGCTGCTCACCGACGATGACCTTGACCAGGTTGGCGAAGGCGTCGGAGTCCGGATCATCCCAGTAGTCACCGTGGCCGCTGAATCCCTCGATGCGATCGCGATGTCCAGCGGCGTCCGGGCCGTGAAAGCCCGTATCCATGCGGACCACGCCCGGGGCGGTGTCCGGGTCGTCGCCGAGCGGGTTGCCGGGCAGGGACTGCACGTACTGGATGGGGTCGCCGGGCGCGGTCATCGAGAATCGCTCGACGTCGGGGTCGGGGTTGCGCCACGGGCCGTCGAACGCCCCGGTGCCGGCCGCCGACGCATACGCCACGCGGTCGGCACGCAAACCGAGCTGCTCGGCCGATCCGACCACCGCTCCCCCGTAGGAATGGCCGATGAACGTCGTCGTCGCGGTGGGTGCGTGCTCGGCGATCTCGGCGTCGAGCTCGGCACCGAACGCGACCAGTCGCGGGGCCATCGCGCGGGCGAGGTCGGGGTCGGCGGCCGAGCCGTCGATCGAATCGGCCACGCCGGCAGCGAAACCCAGCGCTTCACCGGGCGGTCCGAACACCGTGCCGAGCATGGCTCCGGTGCCCAACGCCCTGCCAAGGCCTTCGAACCCCAACGCCTGCGGGAGGTCGCCGTCCAGGTACAGAAAGACCGGGCCGTTCGTCCGCCGCGCGAGTTCCTCTGCCGCTCTGGATTTTGCATCGCTGTTGTCCAGGTCCGTCCCCGCGCCCGGAACGACCACAGCCGCGAACCGGGTGTCGCGGCGAAACTCACCGATCATCTCGATGAAATGCCCGTTCGGGGTGTTGTCGAAGGCGACGAAGCGACGCTGCGAGCCGTCCGCGTGCGGACGGAGGAACTCCTCGAGCCGTCTCGCCCGCGCACCGTCACCTCGTCCGGCCCGCCGTTCCTCCTCGAGCGCGGCACGGATGTTGATCTCGTTCGCGTCGGCCCGGATGTCGAAGTCGACGCCGTCGAGGTTGCCGATGGTCTGCGGATCGGCGAGCACCACACGCCGTCTTTCGTCGGCGGTCATGTGGGATAGAAGTTCTCGACGTTGCACGGGCGTCATACTCCGCAGTCGGGCGATCGTGCGATGCGGATCGCCGGCCGCTGATGGCGCGGTTGTGCCGGGACGATCCACGAGCGCGAACAGATCTTCGGCGAGGTCGTCGAGCCGCGCGCCGTGGAACTCGTCGATGTGGTCGAGCACGTTGAGCCCGTCGGAGATCTGCGCGGCGATCGTCGCCGCGGCACCACCTGAAAGGTCATCGGCGGCGGCCACCTGGCCGGTGTCACTGACGCGGAATCCGTCGTCGAGCGCGGCGTCGATGTGGCGGAGCACACAGTCCCGCGCACAACCGAGGTCCGCCCCCGCGTCCCTCGCCTCGTCGGCGATCCGGGTCAGCACGGTGCGCACCTCCGCCGTCCGACGGCTCTCCGCAGACATCATCGAGTTCGCGGCACGATGCGCCACACCCATCCAGCTGTCGGCGTCGTCCATCGACCTGATGGCCACTTTCACCACGTGGTCGAGCAGCTGGGCCGCCTGCTGCGCGGCATCGGCGGCGATGGAGAGGCCGTTCGGGTCCCACCTACGGAGGTCGGAGATCGTCGGGCGCATCAACGGCCGATGGCATCGTCGAATACTGCTGCCGCCGCGACGTCCTCGCCCTCGGCCACGACCGTCAACGTGTGTAGTGATTCCGTCATCGACTCCAGCCGGCCGGCGAGGGCTCGCGCAGCGCCTTCCGCGGGTGCGCCCACCGCCGCCACTGCGATCATGGTCCGGCTCGATGGCTGCGAAATACTCTTCAACGCAACGAGATCGACGCTGCGCGCGGTCGCGGCCTGCGCCGTCCACGCCCTGGCGAGACGGTCGACCTCGGCGGGATCCATCCCGAACCGCGGCGACGCCGACCGCAGTGAACCCGATTCCATTTGTTGATTCCTTCCCGGCGAGTACCGAATGGTGAGTGCGATTAGGACGCATCGGGAACGAAGACGGTTCCCTATGGATCGGCAGCGTCATCTAGTGTCCCGCGCCGGAAACTCGTTTCATGAGTTCGGCGGTCCAGGTGGATGCATCGCGAGGCGGCGGAGGAGCAGGTACTGGATGTACCTGCGACGACGCCAACGAAGCGAGGCGCCGCCTGGCCGTCGAAATCACCAACGAATTTCCGGTGCGGGACACTAGGCTCACCGAATGGCATTGAAAGCATTGACATTGGTGCACAATGTGCTGCCGGACTACCGGCGCGACATGGTCGGCAGCCTGCTCCCGGCGATGGAGCGTCGCGGCATCGACGTGATCATCCGTGCCGCCGACGAGGGTGAGGCACTGCCCGCACCCTCCGAGGTCGACCTCGTCGTGGTGACCGGTTCGTCGGACTCCGTGCACGACGATTCGCTGGCCTGGATCGACGCGGAACGACGGTACCTGCAGGAGGCGATCGCCGCGGACGTCCCGATCTACGGCATCTGCTTCGGCGGTCAGATCCTGGCCAGCGCGCTGGGTGGGTCGGTCGTGCCGAGCGACCACCCGGAGCACGGGTTCATCCCGGTCCGGACGTCTCGGCCCGACCTCGTGGCCACCGGACCGTGGATGCAGTACCACCACGACACCATCACGGCTCCCGCGGGTTCCGATGTGATCGCCGAAAACGCTGCGGGTGTACAGGCTTTCGTCAGCGGCCGACACCTCGGAGTGCAATTCCATCCGGAGATCAGTCCGGCGTGCTTCGTGTCCTGGAAGGACGGCTTCTCGGGCCCGGAGTCCGACATGTCCGGCGACGACGTGGATCTCGCCGCACTGACAGCGGCGATCGCCGAGAACGCCGACATCGCCGCCCGCGACTGCGACCTGCTGTTCGAACGGTTCCTGGCGCATGCGGGACTGACGGTCTGATCTGGGTTCCGACCTGGGCGGTTAGCTCACAGAAAGCCCGGCCGCGGCCGCCGCGCTACTCGTTCAGGATCGACTCACTGATGTTCATCCTCGACGCGCGCATCGCCGGGATCAGCGCGCCGCCGATGCAGAGGATGCAGGCGACCGCGACGAAGAGCAGGGTGGTGGGTCGGGGCGAGTATTGGATGTCGATCGACGTTGTCGCGGAAAGAATCTTGTCGGACAGGAAGTGCAGGGCGCTGCCCAGGATCAGGCCGGTCAACGATCCGATCAGGGCGACTCCCGCAGCCTCGGCGACCACCATCCGGGAGACGAACCGGCGCGAGGCACCCATCGCGCGCAGCACCCCGAGCTCGCGGCGGCGTTCGATGACCGACAGCAGCAACGTATTCAGGAGCGCGACGGCGGCGGCGAGCGCCACGATCCACTGGATGGCCACCGTGAATGCGCCCGCCTGCTGTGCCTGCATCTGCGCGGCCTCCAGCGCCTGGGCGCCGGAGTGCACATACACCTGGCGCCCACCGACGGATGGGTTGGCCGCCGCGATCGCCTCGAGCCGTTGCCGGATCTGCTCCTGGTCGGCGTTCGGGTCGGTGGACACCTGCAGATAGGTGTCGCCGGGGCGATCGAACCACTGTGACAGCAACGTATTCGACATCGCAGCTGTACCCGATCCGATGGACAGGTAGTTGACGGTGTCGCGGACGACGATGTCGCGATAGCCACTCGGCGTAGCCATCCGCAGCGTGTCCCCCACCCCGACGTCGAGCGTGCGGGCGAGCACGTTGGACAGCAGAATCCCGTCACCCGCGACGACCTGCCGCAGTGCCGCCGGGTCCGCCTTCTTCACGAAGGGTGCCATCGAACCGGGTTCGAGGCCCTGGACGTAGGCGCGCGCCTCGCCGATGTTCACCGCCGCCCACTGCGCTCCGACGACCTGGGTGACTCCGGGGACCTGCTCGACCGCCGGCTTGATCGCGGTCGGCAACGGCGGACCGGTCGGCAACCCGCCGCTGTCCGCCGACGACACATAGAAATCCGGGTCGGCCAGGCCGTCAAGGGAATTCGAGATCGAACCGACGAGATTGTCCAACGCACCCGAGGTGCCCATCCCCACCGCCACCGCGACGGCGACGGTCATCAGGGTCGCCCACGCGCGACGCGGGGCGCGTTCGGTGTTCACCGCGGCGAGCTGTCCGGGGCCGCGGAACCGCCGTGTCAGCCCGACGACCACTGCCACCAACGGTGGGGTCAGCGCGTAGCAGAGCAACAGTCCACCGACGGCATAGACGGCGCCCGCGAGAATCGCCGGCCGACCGGGCACGTCCGTCGCGACGAACCACGACCCGATCAGCAGCACCACACCGACCACCGCGGAGATCCGCACCGCACGGCTGCTCTTCGTGGTGCCGTCGGCGACCTCGCCGGCGACCATCGCCTCCACCGGGGACACCGCGAACACGGATCGCGCGGCCAGTGAGGTCGCCGCCACACAGGCCAGGACGCATGCGACGATCGCGATCACCGGCGCGTAACCGGGCAGGTGATAGCTGATGACGGTGGCCATCTCGTCGGTGTCGGCCTCCGGGATGCGACCGATCGCCCACCGGCCCGCGAGGATGCCGATCGGCACACCGATCGCCCCGCCGACCAGACCGAACAGCGCCGACTCCCCCAGCAGGTCACCGACGAGGTGGCCGCGCCGCGCACCCAGCGCCCGCATCATCGCCAGCGCCTGCCGCCGCGACGCGACCGCCATGTTCATCGTGTTGAACACCAGGAACCCGGCGATGACCAGCGAGATGAGCGACACCAGCAGTGTGGCGTCGCGGGTCACCGAACTGGCCACCTCGGCTTGCTTGGCGCGGAAATCGGGGTCGACCACCACGGCTCGGCCGTCGACGACGCGCGCCACCTCGGACTTGACCGTCGCGACGTCGGCGCCGGGTTGGGTGACGATGAGGATCGAGTCGACCTTGCCCTCCCGCGACGCCAACTCTTGCGCGAGACCGAGGTAGGCGAAGATGAATTTGCCGTTGTTGAGCACCGCGCCCTGGTCGCCGTCGATCACCGAGACCACTCGCACCGGGACACCATTGATCGTCAGCCGCTGATCCTTGCGCAGGCCGGTCGCCGCGCCGACGACGATCCCGTCGTCGAGGTCACGCTCGGTCAGACCCGAGGATTGTTCCTGCGACACCGCCTGTCGCAGGTCTCCGGACAGCGCGGTGACCCGGAAGTCCGAACCGAGCAGGGCGACGTTGTGGTCGTCGATGACCACCGAGTCGCGGATCAGCGGCACCACCGACTTGGCGTCGGGCACGTCTCTGCGGATCTCGGCGGCCAGTCCGTCATCGATGCCGGAGTCGGCGATGGCCGCGACCTCCACCTGCGCGGTCCCGGCGATGGCGGCGTTGACCTGGCGCACCGACTCGGTCAGCGACCCGTACAGGCCGAGCACCGAGATCAGCAGGGCCGAGGCGACGATCACCACCGACAGCGACGTGAACACCCGCAGCCGGTGGGTGCGGATCTCGCGGAGGTTGAGCACCCGGATCCGTGAGAGCCCGGACGCGACCGACCTAACGGGGTTCGCCCGCGTCGACGTCTCGGTCACGCGATCTTCCCGTCACGCACCGTGATCGTGGTGTCGGCGACGTTGGCGGCGTGCGGGTCGTGCGTGACCATCACCACGAGCCGGTCGGGAGTGTCGTGCGCGACCTCCGACAGCAGTTCGAGCACCGAATCACCGGTCTTGGAATCCAGGTTGCCGGTCGGTTCGTCGGCGAGCAGGATCGTCGGGTCCATGATGAGCGAACGTGCGATGGCCACGCGCTGCATCTGTCCGCCCGACAGTTCCGACGGCCGGTGGTTCACGCGGTCGCCGAGGCCCACGCGTTCGAGCAGTTCGACGGCGCGGGGTTTGGCCTTGCGCAGTGATTGGCTGTCCAGCAGACGTGGCAGTGCCACGTTCTCCCACGCCGACATCGTCGGGACGAGGTTGAAGAACTGGAAAACGAAGCCGACCCGGTGACGTCGGAACGCCGATGCCCGTTCGTCGTCGAGCGAGCCGAGGTCGGTGCCGTCGACGGTGATGGTTCCCGATGTCGGGGTGTCCAGCGCACCCAGAACGTGCAGCAAGGTGGACTTCCCGGCCCCGGACGGACCGACGATCGACGCGAACTGGCCGCCGTCCAACGAGAGGTTCAACCCGTCCAGGGCCCGCACCCGCTCATCACCCATCCGGTACTCGCGAACCAGATCGACGGCCTTGACCAGCGGTTCCCCCGCGACATCACTCACAGCCGCATCGTAGCCCACTCCGGTGAGGTAACCCTAAGTAGGCGGGCGCCGCGGCCCGGTCACGTCGTGAACCGCACCCAGTCCACGACCATCCGCGCCGGAAATACGGTCGATGGCGACACCGGCCCCGGCCAGCGGCCACCGACCGCCAGATTCAGCAACGCATACATGGGTGTGTCGAACACCCAGCGCGCATTCTGCGGCACCGTGGCGACGGTGTAGGTACTCACCATGCGCCCGTCGACAGACATCGCGATCACACCCGGCGCGCGATGCACCGCATAGACGTGAAAGCCCGCCCCGGCCACGCCCCACAACGGACCCGACCGGGTCAACTGCCAGTGCTCCCCGTCGGTGGTCGGCCCGTGCAGCGCGGTGTGCCAATAGGTGCCCTCGTTGATGAACTCCATGATGTCGATCTCGCCCGAGCCCGGGTAGCCGACCTGATCGATGTCGGTGCCGAGAAGCCAGAACGCCGGATGCAGCCCGACCCCGACCGGCACCCGGATTCGTGCCGACAACGTGCCGTAGACGAACGAAAAGTGTCCCTTGGTGGTCAGTCGCGCCGATGTGATCCGATCGCTGTCCTTGCGTGCCTCGATGACGAGGTGACCGTTGCCGTCGAGACGCGCGTTCTGGGTCGCCGCGGTATAGATCTGACGCTCGTCGTTACCCCAGCCACCGCCACCGACGTCATGCGTCCAGACCGAGGAATCCGGTGCGGCGCCCGCCGGGCCCGTGAACTCGTCGGACGCATCGGACACCTCCGATGACCCCGGTGCCGCGGCTGCCGGCCACGTGACCGGCAGAACTGCGATCGCCAGACACACCCCGAGCACAGCGGACACCGCCCGGATGTCAGATCGAATCACGCGCCACTCCTTCGTATCTCCGGCTCGTCATGTTCGACCTGCGACACTCCGCCATCGCGGGCTGCAATCACCGTGCCGGACAGCCGCGCGCGGGCGTACCCGGCCGCGGTGACCAGAGCGCCGCCCACGATCGCGCCGGTCTGGGTGATCAGGTCCAGACGCGATCGCGCGCCGTCGGCAACCGCCCGATGTTCCGCGACGCCGCCGACTGATCCCCGCACACGTGTCGCGATGCCGAGCGGGAGGACGCGGGTCACGTACTCGCGTTCACTGGACAACCCGTCACCGCTGCCGACCAGTCTGGAGACCGCCGCCTTGGAGACGCCCTCGGCATAGCAGCGCCGGATGAAGTACCGGGGCGTGATCCGGTCCTCGGTGACCCGGTGGTTGACCATCATCGCCGGGTCGAACACCAGTCGTGCCGCCGGGTGCCGCTGAGCGATGCCGATGCACAGTTCGGTCTCCTCGCAGCCGAGCGGAATCCGGCCGACCCGGCCCAGGCCGGTGTGGAATCCGCCGGCGGCGATGATGTCGTCGCGACGCAGGGACATGTTGGCGCCGATGAAGTTCCGTACCGTCGCGACGCCGGTGGGCTGCCCCGGATAGCTGCAGCCGACCACCCAGTCGAACTCGGCGGGAAACCACGGCGGGCGCCGCCCGCCCGGCCATGTCGGCCGGGCGTATCCCCCGACGCCGCGCACGTCGACGCCGTCGTATCGTTCGACCATCCGGGCGATCCAGTGCGGGTCGGCGGTCGCGTCGTCGTCGAGGAACGCGACGATCGGGGTCACGGCCGCGGCGACCCCGCTGTTCCGGGCGCCGGACAGTCCACGCGGCCCCCGACTGGCGAGCACCCGGACCGGCACGTCCGGATCGATCCGGGCCGCAAACCGCGCGACGTCGTCGGCGAGCGCGTCGTTGTGGTCGGTCACCACCAGCAGCTCGTAAGGCTTATCCCGTTGCATCACAACAGATGTGATCGCAGAACACAGATCGAGCCAACGATCGTGTGTGTACGCGCAGATGACGACGGTGACGTCGCCCGAATGTATGGCCCCCGATTCCATGGCTTCGAGTATGACCACCTCGGGCACCACACCCCAATGGCAAACGATCGACCAGTGAGCGCTATCACACGCAGCCGGCAAAGCGATGGACCCGTCATGCCGCCCCGGGCCTGCAGCGGTTTCCCGTGCATACGAACAACTTTCGTCGTCCGCAGGAACCGGATGACGCCGGGAGTTCATCGACCGTTAACCGTCGGCCGAATCCACACTGTTGCGCCAGCGGCGAAATGGGGTCACGATTGCACCACGGGACGCCGATGTTCCGTATTCATCGCTTCAGCATTCATTTTTCGGGGGAAATGAGAATGCGGATTACACATCCTGATGTCACCGTGGTGATTCCTACTCGCAACGAGGCCAAGAACCTCCCGCATGTGGCACGCCGCATGCCCGACGGAATCGCCGAGATCATCGTCGTCGACGGCCACTCGACAGATGACACCATCGACGTGGCCCGGTCACTCTGGCCGAACGCCCGGATCATCTCGCAAACCCGCAAGGGCAAGGGCAACGCCCTCGCCTGCGGGTTCGCCGCGGCACGCGGGCGCATCATCGTCATGATCGACGCGGATGGCTCGACCGATGCCGCGGAGATTCCGATGTTCGTCCAATCACTCTGCGATGGAGCTGATTTCGCCAAAGGCTCCCGCTTCACCTATCGCGGTGGCAGCTCGGACATCACCCGACTGCGCAGACTCGGCAACCTGGGGCTCAACACCATCGTGAACCGGATGTACGCGGCCGAGTTCACCGACCTCTGCTACGGCTACAACGCCTTCTGGCGGCACTGCCTACCCTCGATCGGTCTACCCGATCCTGCTCTGGCGGAACCACAGTGGGGCGACGGATTCGAGGTGGAGACACTGATGAACATCCGCGTCGCACAGGCGGGGCTGAACATCGTCGAGGTCGCCAGCTACGAACGCGACCGCATCCACGGCGAGAGCAACCTCAACGCCGTCAGTGACGGAATCCGGGTGCTGCGAACGATCTTCGATGAGCGGGCACGCCGGATCGACACCGACCGGGTCGAACTCATCCGCGGGCCGATCGCGCGGGGCCTCAACGCACCCGACCTCACCGCATCGGCGAGCTGACACTCGTCCACAAGGAGCAACGTTCGTGGCCCACACCACCACGACGCTGCCCGGCCGGAAGCACACCACGCTACGGGTCCTGGTCCTCGATCAGGGACCGGGCCTGTGGGGCGCCCAGCGATATCTGCTGCGCCTGTATCCGCTTCTGGCCGGGCACGGCGTCGAACTCACGCTGGCCTGCCCGCCGGAACTTGAGCAGTACGATCACTGGCGGTCGGCCGGAATGCCGGTGATCGGACTGAGCCTGCCGACCGCCCGATCGATCAGAAACGAATCCCGCATCAGTCCAAGACAACTCGTCGCCGAGGCGCGACGCTCCGCGTCGATCCCACGGCTCATCGCGCAGACCGCGATCCGCGGACGCTACGACCTGGTACTGGCGAACTCACACTGGACTCATCTCGACGCCGCGCTCGCCGCCCGTGTGTGGCGCGTGCCGACGGTGTTGACGCTGCACGAGACGTCGGTGCCCGGCCTCGGGCGAGGGTTGCGTGATCTGGCGATCCGGCTCGCCGGACACGCCGTCGCGGTCAGCGAGTCCGTAGCCGCCGACGTCGGATCATCAGTGCGGCAACAGGTCACGGTGATCCCCAACGGGGTCGACACCACTGCGTTCACGCCCTCGGGCGCCGCGAGCCGTGGCGCGACCAGACGCGAGCTCGGCGTCGCCGACGACGATCGGCTGGTGCTGGCGGCCACCCGCATCGATCCGAGCAAGCACATCGAGGACATCATCGCGCTCGCCGCCGAACTCGATGCGAAGACGTCGGTGATCGTGGCCGGCGCCAGCAGCGCACATCACGCCTACGAACGGACGATGCGTGCCGAGGCGGATGTGTTGCCGCCCGGCCGGCTGCGGTTCCTCGGCGCCCGCGACGACATCTCCCGGCTGCTCGGTGCCGCCGACCTGTTCGTGCACACAGGTCTGATCGAGGGCATGCCGCTGGGCCTGATCGAGGCCCAATCGGCCGGGGTGCCGGTGGTGGCCTACGAGGCGGCCGGAGTCCGGGAGTCGGTGTGCGACGGGCGAACCGGTTACGTCGTCGGTCCCCGTGACATCGACGGACTCGTCGACGGCGTCTGCCGTCTCCTGTCCGACGACGATCTGCGTGCCGAGTTCGGCGTGGCGGCCCGCGCACATGTGCTCGATCATCATCGCCTCGACGGGCAGGCCGCCACGACCGCCAGGTTGCTGCGGACGATCTGCTGGTCAGAGCAGCCCAGCCGGGCCGGAGCAGTGTGAACCGGCCACGTCGGTTGCGCGACGTGGCGCCGCGGCTGGTCGCGCCGGGCGCGATCGCGATCGACTCCGTCGCGCTGATCATCACGTCGGCGCTGACCGCGGTCACCGGCATCGCGTTCTGGACGGTGGTGGCACGGCTCATCCCGCCGCACGAACTGGGCATCCAGACTGCGTTGCTGTCGTTGATGACCATGGCCGGGACGGTGGCCGCGTCCGGTCCGGGCAACGCTCTGACCGCAATGATCCCGGCGACGCCGGCCGCCGGGCGGCCGACGCTGCTGCGGCAGGCGGCGGTGGTGACGAGCATCGGCGCGGGCACCGCCGGTTTGATCGCCGGGGCGGTGGGGGCCGCGACAATCGACGCACCTTCTCCGGCGGCGGTGCCGGCGGTCATCACGGTCGGGGCGCTCATCATGGCGTTCTTCGCCTTCAAGGACACGGTCCTCACATCCCTGTCGGTCGCACGCCATCTCCCCGCGCTCAACGTGGCCGGTGCGCTGGTCAAGATCGTGCTGGTCCCCGCGTTGCTGGCGTGTGCGCTGCCCTCCCCCGCGGTGGCCGCCACCGTGGGCGCTGCGGTGCTCACCTGCGTCGCGGCGTGGATGATCATCCGGCGCACCATCGACCGCGAGGTCCCCGACGCCGCGTGCGTCCGCGAGCATGACCGGCGGCAACTCGTCGGATTCGCCCTGCGAGACGGCTCCGCCGGTCTCATCTCGATGGGTCCGCTGCTGGGCGCTCCGTTCCTGGTCACCTGGCTCGCCGGCCCCGTCGAGGGCGCCGCCCTCGCCCTGATGCTGCCCATCTCGCAGGGCCTGGACTACGTGTCGATCGGCACGGCGACCGCGCTCACCAAGCATCTGCCGACCGCGTCCGATCCGGCGGCGACGGTGACCCGGATCTGGCGGACCACGCAGGCCGCGGTCGTCGGCGTCGCGGTGATCGTGCTGTTCGGCTTGTCGCCATTGCTGTTCCGGTTCTTCGGCGACGACTACGATCGCCGGACCCTGTGGGTGACGCTGGCGTTGCTGTGTCTGGGCTCGGTCAGCCGGGTGGGCTTCGTGACGTGGGCGGCGGTGTTACGGGCCACCCTGGCCACGCGCACCCTGCTGGTCACGAACCTGACGGTGAGCACTGCCTCGGTGCCGATCCTGGTGGTGTTCACCGTGCGGTGGGGTGCAATCGGGGCCGCAGGTGGGCTGGCCGTCGGCTCGGCCCTGCTCGGTGTCATCGGCTGTACGGGGCTGGTGCGCGGGCGTCACATCCGGCGGGCCCCGACACAGCCCGGCACCGAAGTGGGAGCGCTGCAATGAGACACGTCGTTCTGGTCAACGCCTGGCACGATGACAACAAGGGAGATTCGGCGATCACCGCCGGCGTCATCCGTCTCGTCGAGACCACCTGGCCGGACGCCGAGATCACCGTCGTCGGCCTGACCGAGGGGGCCCAGCCTACCGCCCGCGGCATGCGGCACGTCGCCCGCACACACCCCGAGGTCAGGATCGCGCCGATGCCGATCCCGACCGAGCTTCGCGGCCGACGAGATGCCGTGCCGGCGATCGACGTGCCGATCTGGTTGGCGCGCCTGGCCGTACCGGCCGCCGTGATGGCGAGCGGGCGCCCGCTTCCGGGATATGCACGCGAGTTCGCCGACGCCGACCTCGTCGTCGGGGTCGGCGGCTCCAACCTGTACAGCGACGCCGCGGTCAATCCACTGGTGAGCGCGGCGCGGCTGTTCACCCTGACCGCGCCGATCCGCACCGCGCAGCTGTTGGACATCCCGACCGTCCTGCTGGGGCACACGTTGGGTCCGTTCCCCACCTCGCGGCCGCGGTCACTGCGCCTGGCACGGCACATGGTGCGCTCGGCGCAGGTCACCGTCGTCCGCGACGACGCGTCGCGCGAGGTCGCGGACGCGCTGGGTCTCACCGGAGCAGAACTCGCGCCCGACATGGCCTACGCCATCGAACCGGTATTGTCCGAACGTGTTTCGGCGATCGTCGATGACCTCGGACCCGAGCTGGGCCGCACCGCGGTCATCGCGATGCGTGCACACCCGTCGCTCGGGAACGACGCAGATCGACGGGTGTGCCATGAACTGGTGGTCGCGACCCGGATGCTGCGTGACCGGGGTCTGATCGACCACGTCCTCGTGGTCGCCCACACCCTCGGGCCGACCGCCATCGAGGACGACCGACCGATCTCGCGAAGCCTGGCAGAACTGCTGGTGCACAACGGGATGCCGGCGACCTATGTCGACGCCGACCTGGGACCCACCGAGCTCGCCGGGCTGTACGGTGGCGCGGCCGCGATGATCGCGGTGCGGTTGCACGCCGCCGTCCTCGCCCTGCTCTCCGGCACACCCACGTTCGCGATCGGCTACTTCTCCACCAAGTCGACGGGCGTGATGACCTCGGCCGGCCTGTCCGACAGTGTCGCCGAGTTCGGCGAGGTCACCGCCCAGATGATCGTGGCGGCCCTCGCCCCGCGGATCGGAGAACCCGACTGCCGCAATCGGCTCGCCGCAATCAGTCGCCGACATCGCGAACACCTGACCGCCCGTGCGACCGACTGGCTCCGCGCACCACCTCCGGGCGGCGTCGGCACGAACAACCACGACAGCACTCACGAAACGGGGAATGACATGACACACAAGGCAAACGGACACGACCGCACGGCGGGAACGACATCATGACGATCGACGAGCTGTTCCCGGTGCTACCGGCGGATGCACCCACCGACCCCGCCGGGGCGCGGTGGGTGGGCACGATCGACTGCGGCGACACCTTCGCCGAGACGATCACCCTCCGTCACGCCGACGGCTATCAACGTGCCCGGCTGCTCGTCCGCGACGGGACGTCGGTGCGCGGGTTCATCGATGTGGGCGTCGAATCCGGCACCGTCCTGGGCCGTGAGCTGACCCGGGAGGCCTCCCGCCTGCCCGCCACGAACCCCGACATCGCGGGGCCCGTTCCATCTGTCGACGAGCCGGCGGTGTCGGTGGTGGTCTGCACCCGCGACCGTACCGCCGAGGTCAAGCGGGTGGTCGATTCGCTTCTGCAGATGAACTATTCGTCGTTCGAGATCGTCATCGTCGACAACGCGGCGACCTCCCTGGACACATGGCGTTACGTCGACACGCACGACGATCCCCGGGTCCGGGTGATCCACGCGTCGGTGCCCGGTCTGGCGGCGGCACGCAACCGTGGGATCGAGGCCGCCCGTCATGAGATCGTGGCGTTCACCGACGACGACGTCGTCGTGGACCGGCACTGGCTGACCTGTCTGACCAGGCCGTTCGCCGACCCGGCCGTCGGTTGTGTCACCGGTCTGGTGCCCGCAGCGCAGTTGCGGACGCCGGCCCAGCTCGTGTTCGAGCAGCGGGTGGGCTGGTCGTCGAGCACCCGGCGAAGGGTGTACCGCATCACCGACGAACGGTGTCACGGGGCGCTGTTCCCGTTCCGGGTGGCCGACTACGGCACCGGGGCGAATTTCGCGGTGCGACGCACGGTCGCGTTCGATCTCGGTGGTTTCGACGAGGCGCTGGGCGCGGGGTCACCCACCTGCGGTGGTGAAGACATCGACTGGTTCGTCCGCACCCTGATCGGCGGGTACGCGCTCGTGTTCGAGCCTGATGCGATCACCTGGCATCAGCATCGCGACGACGACGCCGCCCTGCGGTCACAGGCCCACGGGTACGGCCTGGGACTGGGTGCGTGGATGGCCAAGGTCGCGTTCGACCGCCATCTCGCCCCGCTGGCGCTGTCCCGGACGGGGCACGCGGTGGCGCATCTCGTGCGGTCGGTCGGGAGTCGGTCGGTGGGTACGGTACCGGGCCCACCGGGGTACGCCGTGGTGTCCGGGGCCGCCCGCGACGAGATCAGGGGCCTGCTGGGTGGCCCACGGGCGCTGCTCACCGCTCGCTCACAGGGTCGCAAGTCGGCGCCGTTCAACCGTTACCCGGCGAGCGCGGCGGCCGTCACCGAACCGGGAGGCGCGTCATCGTAGCGCTGTCCTGGACCACCACGGCCGGGTCGGACGCGCCCACCGCACCGCAGGCGCCGGTCCGCGACACGCGCATCGGGCCGGCGGTGGCTGCGGTGAGCGGACTCGCGGCGTTCGCGTCGCTGCTGCCGGCGCCGCCCGTCCTCCGGCTGCTGCTGCTCGCACCGATGATGATCGCGGGACTCGGCGTCGCGGTGACGTGCCCGGTACCGATCGCCACCCACCTGCGGCCGGCCCTGTATCCGGCGCTGGGCATCGCGGGGCCCATCGGGCTGGCGACGTGCCTGCTGTGGTTGCGCAGCTATTCCGCGGCCGGGGTGACCGCGACCTTCGCGACGATCTGCCTGGTGTCGGGCGCAGTCGGCCTACGCGCGTCCGCCACCGCGGACATCCGAGAGGATCTGCGCCGTGGGATGTCCCGGCTCGCGCTGGGCGTGGCGGGGTTGTCCGGGCGGGTCCGTGCGTTGGCCGCTGTGCTGGTCGTCTGGGGTGTGGGCGTGGCGTTGCCGACGAACTCAGATGTCGGGTTGTTCGGGTTGCTCTTCACGCCCGGCGGGGTACTGATCGCCGCGGCACTGGTGGCGACGGTGATCATCTTCGTGGCATGCATCGTCGCCGACGACACCACCGGCGCGGCGGTCGCCATCGCGGTCACCATCGTGGTCATCCGCCTGCCGGTGTCGTTGCTGACGCAGGTGCCGATCTATGCGTGGACCTACAAGCACATCGGCCTGGTCGACTTCGTACAGACCAACGGGGCGTTGCCGCCCTCGTTCGTCGACATCTACACCCGCTGGCCGGGTTTCTTCGCCGGCGCCGCCTGGTTCAGCAGTACGACGGGTGTCGATCCGGTCGATGTCGCGCACTGGTTCGCGCCGTCGATCCACGTGCTGCTGGCCGTGGCGATCTGGGCGCTGTCACGTGCGCTGGGGGTGTCGGTGCGTGCGGCGTTGATCGCGGTGATGTGCGCCGAACTGGTCAACTGGGTCGGGCAGGACTACTACTCGCCGCAGGCCATCGCGCTGGTCCTGGCCGTGATGGTGATCGCATTGTTCGCCGGGTCGCGGACCGATACGGGCGCAGCGTATTTCGTGATGCCGCTGTTCGGCGTGATCACCGTGACCCACCAGCTGACCCCGGTCTGGGTGCTCGCCTGCGGTGGGCTGCTCACCCTCCTCAACCGGGTGCGCCCGATCTGGCTGATCGCCGCGTGTGCCGCGATCTGGTTCGCCTACGTGTTGCCGCGGCTGTCGTCGGTGCTGAAGTACGGGCTGTTCACCGGTTCGAATCCACTGAAGAACGCGAAGACGAACATCGGCGGCGCGACCGGCGACTCGGCGGCCCGCGCGTTCACCGAGGCCGTCGACCGCGGCGTCGCCTTCGCGGTGTGGCTGTCGGCGATCGCCGCATTCTGCTATCTGTGGCGGCGGGCGCGCAGATCGGCGCGGCCGGCCACCGGCGGGTCGGGGCAACCGGATTGGGCGCTGCCGGTGGTGGCGTTCTCGCCGATCCTGTTGCTGGCCGGGCAGAGCTACGGCGGCGAGGCGATCTTCCGGGTGTTCCTGTACTCGCTGGTCGGGTCTTCGATCCTGGTGGGCGCGGCGCTGGCCGAGATCCTGCCGACCCGATCACCAGATGACCCGGCCGCCTCGGGCTGGTCGCGGCGACTGCGGACGACGCTGGTGACGACGGCCGTCGCAGGTGTGGCCGTCGGGGCCTTTCACGGCTACTACAGCGGGTGGGCCTACAACGTGATCACGCCGTCGCAAGTTGCGCTGAGCCGTCAGATGCTCGCCGAGGCTCAGCCGTCCACCGTGATCGTACGTATGGCACCGGCCGGATGGCCGGAACGTCCGAGCAGCGACTACGTGCGCATCGCCGAGGCCAACCCGGGCTATGACCGTCCGCTGGTGTTCCTCAAGAACTCCCTGTCGCGGGGCTTCCCCACCGACGAGGACCTCGAGTTCCTCAATAATCTGGGACGTTTCGCCGGAGGTGGCTTCTATATCGTCCTGCCGCGCCAGATGTCGGTGTACAGCGACTACTTCGGCTACTTCCGGAAAGGGGCCATCGAGTCACTGATCGGTCGGCTCGACCGCGAACCGAACTGGCGGCGGGTGCATTCCGACCCCGACACCATCATCTTCCGCTACGAGCACGCGCCCACCGAGAAGGAACCATGGTGAGGCCGACCCTGGTCGACCGGGCCGCCGGCGATGCTCGGGTCATCGTGTCCATGGGTCCGCTCGTGTTGCCGTCGCGCGCTCAACTCGCCACCGAACTCAGCCGCCTGGCACGGATCTCGGCCGGTAACCGTCTGGGGTTGACCCGCGAACGGCCGGTGGGCGGCGGCCGCTGGCGCTACGACCCGGACCGCCTCGGGGCGGCGGTGCGGAACTGGTCCGACGACTTCCCCGGCACCGATCAGCTCGACATCACCGACAAGGTGATCCTGTTGCGCCGCACCACCGCGACGCCCGATGGCTTGCGGCTCTACCTCGCCGGCGACCATCTGATCACGGACCTGCCGCACGCCGTCTTCGGCGGCACCATGGTGGTGGCGCTCTGGGTCTATCTGTCGCGCTGCGCTTCCCGACCGACGCCGGCGTGGGTGACGACACCGTCGAAGCGGCCGCACGTCGCATCGATCCTGGCCCGCCATCTGGCGACACGACCGCGGCACATCGGGGACCTGGCCGCGGCCGTCCGCCGCCGGACACCACCGGCGGCCGCGGTCACCGGTGCACCGTCGTCGCCCGTCGTGTCGCCGGCCGCTCAGATGATGCATGCGCCATTGCCCACCACCGCGACCGGATATCTCGACGCCCCACGACGGGCCGTTCTGCAGGAGTGGCGCGACGCCCATGCCCCCGACTGTTCGATGGCGGTACTGCTGATGACCGTGCTGACGCGCGCCTTCGCCGCGGTGGGAGTCGAGCTGGCGCCGGTCGTGCACGTCGTCGTCGACACCGGACGCTACGATGCCGCGCTGGCGCAGTACCTGGGCAACGCTGCGGTGGGACTGAATCTTGCGTTCGCCGCGCCGCACGATCCGGCCGTGCTCCAGCGGGAATTGGGCGAAGCGATGGCCTGTGGTCGGCCGCTGGCCGCGATGCTCGCCATCTCCGCAGGAGAGGTCGTCGGCACCGTTCGGCGCCGGGTGGGGCGGCCCGCCGGCATCGCCGCCGACCCCGGCCCGGCGACCGTGCTGTCGTTCAGCCATCTACTCGGACTGGACAGCATGCCGGGTGGCGACTGGATCGGCGGGTTCGACGCCCACCGGTTCACCGCGATGACCGATCCGGTCGGCGCGCGCGGTATCGCGATCCTGACACCGAGGATGGGCGACCGCTACGACATCTCGGCGTCCTTCGATGCCCGCTGTCATCCACCCGACCGGGTGCGAGCAGCTCTCGACCTCGCTACCACCAATCCCCTGGCGCTGTTGACGACTGTCAGCGCGCCCGACGTCGGAGAACACACATGAATCCACGATCCAACTATCTGCGCGCGCTCGGCCAGTCGCCGAACGGACTACAACGCGTGTCGGCCTGGGTGGTCGCCGGCACGGTCGCCGTGACCGCATTACTCGTCTTCACCGGCCTCGATGCCGCCGCGAACGGCAAGTTGCGCTCCGACGACCTGCTCGCACTGCAGTCCGACATGGGCCTCGTCGCATCCGACGACTTCACCGGCCCGGCGGATTCGCTGCCGAGCAAGCGCATGTGGAACATCCGCACCGGCGCCGGCGGCTGGGGCAATGACGAGAAGCAGGTGTATACCGGCTCGCCGCAGAATGTTTCGCTCGACGGCAACGGGCACCTGCGCATCGTGGCGCGCGCCGACGGCGGGCGGGTGACGTCGGCGCGGATCGACACGCTGGGCAAGTTGGACACCTCCACGGGCCTGCTCGCGGTCCGCGCGCGGATGCCGGAGGGCCAGGGCGTCCATCCCGCCATCTGGATGCTCGGGTCGAGCCTCGACGTCGTCGGCTATCCCGAATCCGGCGAGATCGACATCTACGAGCACGTGAACTCGGTGCGCGACAACTCGGTCGGTGCGATCGGACCCCACACCGACCTGTCCGACAAGACCCCCTGGAAAGTGCAGCGGCAGTTGTCCGCCGACGAGACCGGCGCATCGGGGGGCTTTCACACCTACTGGGTCCACCGCACGCCGGGGGTGATCCAGATCGGGCTCGACGGACGGACGGTCATGCAGATCACGCCCGAAGATCTGCCGCCGAAATCGGTCTGGGTGATGGACGATCCGTTCTTCCTGGTGCTCAACGTCGCGGTCGGCGGTGACTGGCCGGGCCCGGTGGGCCCGGGAGCATTGCCCGCCCAGATGGACGTCGACTGGGTGAGGATGTACGGCTGATGCGGCCGGTCGTACATCGGCTGCTGCACGGGTCACTGATCGTCGCGCTGACGATGTCGGTCGGCGTGCTGTCCGGATGCGGCCGCACGGCGCAACCGACCGACGATGCGGGTTCCGGCATCGTGACCGAGCAGCTCGGGCCCGAGGGGCGGGCCTACCGGCAGGACAACACCACACCGGTCGGCGTCGTCGTCTGGTTCCATGGGATGGACTCCGACGGAACGGAGTTCGCACACGATCCGAGGCATCGGCATTTCGCCGAGCCGTTCCTGCGCAACGGTTGGGTGATCGCGTCCGCGACTGCCGGCGGCAACTCGTTCGGCAACGACGCCGCAGTTGCCGACTACCGTAGGTTGATCGAGCGGGCCGAGACCGAATACCGAACCACCCGACTGCTGTTCGCCGGGGAGTCGATGGGCGTCCTGGCCGCGCTACGTCTCTACGCCGAACCCACCTACGCCGGCATCGACGGCCTGGTCGGGGTGTCGCCGCTGACCGGACTGCCCTCGACCATCCGAACCGTCGACTTCATCGCCGGCGCGTGGGACGGCAGGGTTCCGCAACGCGCCGACCCGCTGTCGGCGGCGGCGTCGAGCTACGCCGGGCGGCGCTTCCTGTTCTTCTACTCCACCGGAGACACCGTGGTGCCGGCCGGCGCCGGTGCCCGGGCCTTCGCGATCCGATTCCACGCGGCGGCCACCGTCACCGTGGTCACCTGCCGGGGCGATCATGTCGATCCCAGTTGCTACGGCGGCGACGCCGCGCTGGCGTTCGCCGACCATGCCGACTGACGCCGGTCGAACACGGGTTCTTCCTGCGCAATTCTGTTCCTCCGCAGGGTATTTCAGACGGATGATCGAAGAACCAGCGGAAGAACGCTCGCGCGGTCAGTCGGTGGCCACCGCGCCGGTCCACCGTCCGGTCGCGAGGAATTCGTCGAGCACGGCGGTCGCCTCGGTCAGGTCGAACCCCTGTGCGTCGAGCCAGTCGTCGTCGAAATAGGTGTTCCCGTAACGGTCTCCCGAGTCGCAGAGCAGGGTGACGACGCTGCCGGCGCGCCGACCGGCGGCCATCTCGGCGACGAGCTGCAACGCTCCCCACAGGTTGGTGCCGGTCGATCCGCCGACGCGCCGGCCGAGGCGGTCACTGAAGTAGCGGGCGGTCGCGATGGAGGCGTCGTCGGGGACGCCGATCATCCGGTCGATGACCTGGGAGACGAACGAGGGTTCCACCCGCGGACGGCCGATGCCCTCGATGCGGGACCCGAGCTCGGATGTCAGTGTTCCGTCGGCGGTGCGGTAGGCGGGCAGGAACACCGAGTTCTCCGGGTCCACCACGGCCAGCCAGGTGGGATGGCGGCGATACCGCACGTAGCGTCCCAGCGTCGCCGACGTTCCGCCCGTGCCCGCGCCCACGACGATCCAGGTCGGGATCGGGTGATCCTCGTCGGACATCTGCGCGAAGATCGACTCGGCGATGTTGTTGTTGCCGCGCCAGTCGGTGGCACGTTCGGCCATCGTGAACTGGTCGATGAAATGCCCGCCCAGCTCCGCCTCGAGTCGCAGCGCCTCGGCGTAGACGTCGCCGGCACGCTCGACGAGGTGACATTCGCCGCCCTCGCGCTCGATGAGAGCGGTCTTCGACGGCGACGTGCTCGACGCCATCACCGCGATGAACGGGACACCGATCAGTTTCGCGAAGTAGGCCTCACTGACCGCCGTAGAGCCCGACGACGCCTCGATGACCGGGGTGCCCTCGGTGACCCAGCCGTTGCAGATCGCATACAGGAACAGCGATCGGGCCAGCCGGTGCTTGAGCGAACCGGTCGGGTGGGTGCTCTCGTCCTTGAGGTAGAGCTCGATGCCGGTCTCGTGGCCGTCGTCGTCGGTCCAGCGCGACCACTCCGGCAGGTTCAGCCGATGCAGGTGTGTGTCGGCGCTGCGCCGTCCGTCGGCCTCGATCAGCCGGACCGCATTCTCCGACCACGCCCGGTCGCCGCGGTGGTCGACGATCTTGGTGGGCTTCACCGGGCGGTCAGTCGGACGGTCCGCGCAGCCGCGACTGCAGGTCGTCGTGCCGGCTGCGGCGGGCGTCGTCGACGGCGGCGATCTGCGAGTTGACGCGCAGACGGAGCTTCTTGAACAGCACCATGCCCAGCGGAAGAGCGATCAGCACACCGAACACGGCCGCCACGAGCAGCGGCACCTTCACCCCGGCGATCGCGCCGATACCCACGATGATCGCGGCCACCACCACGACGAGCGCCAGCCGCGCCAGGGTGTAGAGCGCCACCGCGAGCGCCACGCTGCCGACAGATGCGTTGGCTGGTTTGTCTTCCGTCACGGGTACAGGGTACTGCGCGTTCGATGTGCGATGACCAGGCCGTCCGCAGGGGGTGACCGGCGACTCTGCGCCGCTTTTGCACCACTTGCGTCACCCGAAATGTCGGTTTTGCACTCTCTTTACCAATTGCTGACTGTTCGAGTACCCGGGTGTTGGCCGTGTATCCATGAGACATCCCACCCGAATCTCGGGTGCAGGCGGAGATGAGAGGAACAACAGTGACCATCACCGACACAGCCGGCATCATCACTCCCGGACTTGCCAGTCAGCACACCCTGACCCCCGGTCAAGTCGCATCCATGTTCAACGTCAACCCGAAGACGGTCGCCCGATGGGCCAGCTCGGGTCTGCTCGGCTCGATCCGCACTCCCGGCGGGCACCGTCGATTCCGCGAGGCCGACGTCGTCGAACTGCTGAACCGCCGCACTCACTGAGCGGTACGCACCCAGGGACGCCCGGCGGCATCTACTCAGGCGGGGCTTACCCGCATCGTGGCAACCTCACGTAGTCTGGTTTACGGGAGGTTGCCATGACGTTTCTGTTCGCCATGATCGGCATCGCCGCGATTGCTTTTCTGTTGTGGCGTGCCTTCGGCCCCCAGCTCAACGACTCGGAGCATCGCGACGAACGACCCCAGCGCCGGCCTTCCGGCCCGGTCGGACCCGACGACGATCCCGACTTTCTCCGCGACCTCGACCACCGGACCCGCGGTGGCAACGGGGCCGACGGCGACGACACCTGACCTGCACTTTCACCGACCACCGTCGCACGCCGCGAACCCTACCCTGAGGTAGGGTAATCTCCTTCTCATTCCGCAGTGGGGGATGCGACTCGCGAAAGGTGCACGAGATCAACCAATCATTCGGGGATGATCAGCGTTGACATCCGGTGACACACGCGCCGACTCGGCGCAGGACGACGACTCCAGTTTCGCGGAGAAGCTCGGCTACCTCTTCGAACATTCGCGCGACGAGAACGGCGTGCCCTACACCGGCAAGAAGATCGCCGAGCGCGCCAACCTGCTCGGCTACTCACTGTCGGACGCCTACATCTCCCAGCTCCGCACCGGCAAGGCCCGGACTCCGTCGTTCCGCACCGTCGAAGCGATCTCGAGGGCCTTCGAGGTGAGCGTCACGTACTTCCTGTCCAATCCGGACGAGGATCTCGAACGTGTCCGCCAGCAACGCGACTACGTGCAGATGCTGGCCACCACCGGCACCCATCTGTCCGGCATCGACGTGCGCCGGATCTGCCCGGACACCATCGACGTCCTGATCGACCTGCTGAAGGTGGTCAAGGCGCAGGCGCAGGAGAACATCGACCGCGAAGACGATCAGGGTACCGCATAGCGGCGAGTTCCCGACCGGGCTCGCCGGGCGTGACGACCGGGTCTACAGGCCGGCGTAGGAATGCAGGCCGGAGACCACCAGGTTGATGATGAACAGGTTGAACAGCAGCGCGATGAAGCCGGCGACGTTGATCCACGCCGCGGCGTTGCTGCGCCAGCCGGCCGTCGCACGTGCGTGCAGATAGGCCGCGTAGATGACCCAGGCGATGAACGACACCGTCTCCTTGGGGTCCCAGCCCCAGAACCGGCCCCACGCCGACTCGGCCCAGATGGCGCCGCAGATCACGCCGAGACCGAACAGCGGGAAACCGAAGACCACACATTTGTAGGCGAGCCGGTCCAGCGCGTCGGCGCTCGGGATGCGATCGATGACGCGGCGCGTCCCGGCGGCCAACCCCTTGCCGGCAGCGGCCAGGTCGTCGCCGTCCGGACGACCCCACCGCATCTTGATCAGGTACAGCATGCTGGCGACGCCCGACACGAGCAGGACGCCGGACGACACCGAGATGATCGAGACGTGGATGGCCAGCCAGTAGGACTTCAGCGCCGGCACGACCGGTGCGGCCTGCGTGTAGAGCCAGCGGCCGCCGATGAACATCAGCAGCGACACCGGCAGCAGCACGAACGACAGCAGCGGACGATGCTCCGGCTTGCGCAGCACCACGAGCGCCGCCAGCACGCACGCCGCGCAGGTCAGCGAGATGAACTCGTACATGTTGCCCCACGGCGCGCGATCGGTCGCGAACCCGCGCAGCACGATCGAGGCGATGTGGGCGATCACGCCGACGATGACGACCGGATAGGCCATGGCGCCGAGGCGTTCACCGAAACTGCGGCGCGGCGCCTCGTCGACCCGGCCCGGGGCGCGGTCGTCGACGGCAATCGTCGAGCCACCCGCGCCGACCAGCTGCGCCGCCGGGGCGAGCTTGCGACCGCGGGCGCTCGCGAGCGCGGCGAGGAACAGCAGCATCGCGAGCACGTAGATCGTGATCGCGGTGCCGAACAACAGATCCGAGTATCGCGCCAATGTCTCGTCGACATGCACCGAGCCCGTGTTCATGGCACTCGTCCTCCCGCTCGTTTGCGTGCGCTACAGGTCTGACCGTGTCACCGGTCGCCTGCGCTTCTGGTCTGCTGCGCTACAGCCGTCGCCGCTGCCACCGTGATCTGCGTGCGGCGGCCGGGTCGTCGGGGTCGATCACCAGGCCGTGCGCCTGATCCTCGAAGCCTTCGCCCCAGCCCGCCTGATCGGTCCGTGCCAGTCCCGCGATTTCTACTACAGTACGTCGTTCGCCGCTGCCGCCGGAAACCGATGCGTCGACCGGCACCAATCGGGCCCAGATCCGACGACGCCGGATCAACAACGAGACCAGCAGTCCGCCGAGCATCACGATCGCCGACACCAGGACCCACACCTGCGTCGGATCGTGGGACACCTGTACCGATACCCAGCGCTGATAGCCGTCGAACCGCACCGACGTCCCGTCGGGCAGGGTGTGCGTCTGTCCCTGCGACAGGTTCACCTGCGCCTTTCGTTGCAGGCGTCCCTGTTCGATCAACGACTGGTCCAACGAGTAGGCGTTCTGCGGTTTACCGGTGTCCAGCCCGGTGTCGCCCTCGTAGATGCGGATGGCGACCGCCGGATCCGACGGCACCGGAGATGACGAGTTCAGCAGCGTGCCGTGATAGTTGGCCGTCGGCGCGAACAAGCCCTCCAGCGCGACCTGATGCGATCGCCGTTCGTCCTCGTTCGGGTACAGCCCGGCCGGGGTGTCGAACCGCGCCGCCCCCGACGACAACATCGTCTGCATCTCCTCCGGGATGAACAGCACCGTCTGGGTGCGCTGCTCACCGTTCGGGAAGGTGACCGTGAAGGTGGGCGCAAAGCCGTTGCCGAGCACATAGACACGGTCACCGGCGACGCGCAGCGGGTCGTTCACCTTGACCGTCGTCGACGACCAGGTCGACGGGTCGGAGGCGGTGGTGTTCTCGGTGTAGCGGACCTTGGCGGTGTACATGCTGGGCTGCCCGTTGGGCAGGAACGTCGCGTCGAAACTGTCGACGCGGAAGCAGAACGGCGCCAGGTCGGTGCCGTCGACGAGGTTGCCGGCCCGGAACGAGTCGTAGACCGCGGTGGAGGTGTTGCACAGGCCCTGCTCGCCGTCGGCGACGAGGCTCCGCGTGCCCTCGTAGCCGTAGAGCTTGCCGACCGCGATCGCCACCAGCAGCGCCAGCAGAGCGAAGTGGAACACGAGGTTGCCGAACTCCCGCAGATAGCCCTTCTCTGCGGAGACCTCGACGACGTCGCCCTCCGCCGACAGGCGTCCCTCCGCTGATCGAGTAGCCCCGGAGCTTGCCGACGGGCGTCCCTCCGCTGATCGAGTAGCCCCGGAGCTTGCCGACGGGCGTCCCTCCGCTGATCGAGTAGCCCCGGAGCTTGCGGAGGGGCGTATCGAGATCACCCGTCGCCACCCACGCAGATTCCGCGAGATCCGCTCCGCGATCTCCTCCGGGTCACCGTCGACCTCGATGGTGACGTGGCGCGGCAGTCGCCCGAGATTGCGAGGCGCGGCGACCGGCTTGCCGCGCAGGCTGTGGAAGTGCTCGATCATCCGCGGGGTGAGGCAGCCGACCAGCGAGATGAACAGCAGGACGTAGATGGCGGTGAACCAGGTGCTGGAGAAGACGTCGAACAGCTGCAGGCGGTCCATCGTCTGCCCGACCCAGCCGTGGTCGTCGATGTAGGCCAGCGTCTTCTGCTCGTTGAGCGACCGCTGCGGCAGGAGCGCCCCGGGGATGGCGGCCAGCGCCAGCAGGAACAGCAGGATCAGTGCGGTACGCATCGAGGTGAGCGAGCGCCACAGGTTACGGGCCGGCCACAGCACACGGCGGCGCAGCCAGTGTGGCGGCGTCGGACCGGGGGTCTGCGGCTGCGTTGCGGGGGTCAGGTCGACGTCTGTCATACCGGTAGCTCCGTGTCGGTGATGAAGGCGTCGCGCACCCAGACGATGAACTGATCCCACGCCCCGGTCACCAGCGCGATACCGACGGCGATGAGCATGATGCCGCCGAAGATCTGGATCAGCCGCGCATGGTTACGCAGCCATCCGAGGCTGCGCAACGCCCAGGCCGACGAGAAGGCCAGGACGACGAACGGGATACCCAGGCCTGCGCAGTAGGCGACGATCAGCGCCACGCCCTTGGCGGCGGTGGCGCCCTCGGTTCCGCTGGCGGTGGCGATCACCGCGGCCAGCGTCGGGCCGAGGCACGGTGTCCACCCGAGCGCGAACACGGCACCGAGCAGCGGGGCGCCGACGATGTTCGACATCCGCCGCGGCGCGAACCGGAACTCGTGTTGCAGCATCGGCACGAGACCGATGAAGACCAGACCCATCACGATGGTGATGACCCCGCCGATACGTTGCAGCAGTTCACGATTCACCACGAAGGTGCTGGTGATGCCGAGCACGCTGGCGGTGGCGGCGACGAAGATGACGGTGAAGCCGAGGACGAACAGTGCGGCTGCGATCGCCACTCGGGATCGGCCTTGTTTGGCCGGTTCGCCGACGGTGACCGCGGGCGCCTCGGCGCCCACCAGGCCCGCCAGATACGACAGGTAGCCGGGCACCAGGGGCACGACGCACGGGGACGCGAACGAGACGAGGCCGGCGATCACGCACGCGGCCAGCGCGAGGAGCAGCGGGCCGCTGGACACGGTGGTGGCGAAGGTGTCGCCGATGGCGGCCTGCGGAGCGAGGTCGATCATGGGGCACCCGCCGCGGGGGTCGTCGCAGACGCGGAGTCACGAGGCTCCTCGGCGGCGACCTTGCGGACCTCGGCGTCGAGTTCGTCGGCGGTGAGCGCCTTGAGGAACACCACGGCCGGACGGTGCTGCCGGTCGAGGATGACGGTGGTCGGCACGACGGCGGTCGGGGTGGTGAGCGCGGCCAGGGTCATGCCGTCGAAGTCGTAGATGGACGGGTAGCCGACGCTGCGGTCGGCGACGAAGTCCTTGGCCGACTGCCGGTCGTCGCGCAGGTTGATGCCGAGGAAACCGACGCCCAGGTCCTTGGTCTGCTCGTAGACGCGTTCCAGATCGTCGGCCTCGCCGCGGCACGGACCGCACCACGAGCCCCACACGTTGATGACGACGACCTCATCGCGGAACTGCTCGTCACCGAGTGCGAGCGGTGTGTCGGTGACCAGGTCGGGCCCGGACAGTTCGGCGACCCGCTTGCGCTGTGCCGGCGGGTAGGTGATGACGGTCTGCCCGCCGGGCGAGACGAACTGGAAGGTGTCGCCCTGCGCCACCGCGTCGTCGCCGGTGCCGCAGCCGCTGGTCACACCGACCAGGACCGCCAACACCGCCAGCAGCAGGGAAAACTTACGCACACTCGTCCTATCGCACCGGCCGGATCATGCCCCCGTGGCCAACGGGTCCGAGGACCCGGCGGGCTCGGAGTAGATGATGTCGACGAGCGCATCGCCCTCGTAGATCAGGCTGGTCAACGACGCCAGCGAACACTGCCGACGACGCGGATCGTGCCACAGACGCTGCCCCTCGAGGAAACGCCGCAGCGTGTAGACGGGCAGCTGGTGGCTGACGCACACCGCCTCGTGGCCGCGGGCGGCGTCGCGCGCCTTGTTGGCGGCGGCGAGCATGCGATGGGCCAGCTGGATGTAGGGCTCGCCCCACGACGGGGTGAACGGGTCACGCAGCTTCGGCCAGTGCCGTGGCTTGCTCAGAGCACCGTCGCCGACCGAGACCTTGAGGCCCTCGAAGACGTTGTCGGCCTCGATGAGTTCCTCGTTGGTGACGATCGACAGGCCGTGGGCGGCGGCGATCGGGGTCGCCGTCTCCTGGGCGCGCTGCAACGGCGACGCGAACACCGCGGTGATGTCGTGGTCGGCGAGGGTGTCGGCGACCTTCTGCGCCTGTGCCCGCCCATCGGAGGACAGCCGGAACCCGGGCAGGCGACCGTAGAGGATGCCGTCGGGGTTGTTGACCTCGCCGTGTCGCATCATGTGGACGATCGTGTTCGTCATCGAGTCTCCCCCGGTCAGCTCTTGGTTGCCGCTGCTGCGGCGTCGGCGGCGGCCGGCAGCGCGTCCGCGATTCGTGCGAAAGCATCCTCGTCCAACGCGGCAGACACAAACCACGCCTCGAACGCGCTCGGTGGTGCGTACACACCGCGGTCCAGCAGAGCGTGGAAGAACGGGGCGAAACGCCAGGTCTCGGTCGCCTTGACGCCCGCGTAGTCGGCGATCGGGTCGGTCCGGTCGGTGAAGAAGACGCTGAGCATGTTGCCGGCCCGCTGGACCCGGTGCGCGACACCGGCCGTGGTGAGGGCGTCGGCGATCAGCGTCTCCAGACGGTCGGCGTTGGCGTCGAGGGCCCGGTAGGTGTCGGCGTCGGCGTGGCGCAGGGTGGCCAGCCCGGCCGCGACGGCGACCGGATTCCCCGACAGGGTGCCCGCCTGATAGACGGGTCCGGTGGGGGCGAGGCGCTCCATGACGTCGGCGCGCCCGCCGAACGCCGCGGCGGGCAGGCCGCCGCTCATCACCTTGCCGAACGTGTAGAGGTCGCCGCCGACGCCCTCGAGGCCGTACCAGCCGGCGGGGCTGACCCGGAAACCGGTCATGACCTCGTCGATGATCAGCAGGGCGCCGTGTCGTCGGGTGAGTTCACGCAGGCCGGCGTTGAATCCGTCGTGCGGTGCGACCGCACCCATGTTGCCGGCGGCGGCCTCGGTGATCACGGCGGCGATCTCGTGGCCGAACTCCTCGAACGCCTTCGCGACGGCCTTGAGGTCGTTGTAGGGCAGCACGATGGTGTCGTGGGCGGCGGCGCCGGTCACCCCGGGCGAGGTGGGCAGTCCGAGCGTCGCGACACCGGACCCGGCGTCGGCGAGCAGCGCGTCGACGTGACCGTGATAACAGCCGGAGAACTTGATGATCTTGGGCCGTTCGGTGAATCCGCGGGCCAGCCGGATCGCCGACATGGTGGCCTCGGTCCCGGAGTTGACCAGTCGCACGCGCTCGACGGGGTCGACGCGGTCGATGATCTCCTCGGCCAGTTCGATCTCCGCCTCGGTGGGCGCGCCGAACGACAATCCGCCGACCGCGGCCTGTTGCACCGCCTCGACGACGGCGGGGTGGGCGTGTCCGAGGATCATCGGACCCCAGGAACAGACCAGGTCGACGTAGTCGTTGCCGTCGACATCCGTCAGATGGCAGCCACTCGCGGAGGCGATGAACCGGGGGTCGCCGCCGACCGCGGAGAACGCGCGGACCGGGGAATTGACCCCTCCCGGGATGGCCTGTTCAGCGCGGCGGAACAGCGCTGCGGACTTCGCGGCGACATCAGCGGATCGGGTCACGGCCTCCAGTGTTCCAAACGCGTCGGCGCGTCCCAAATCCTGTTGCGGACCCGAACCGCATCGCGCGCGGCGATCGGTCTCCGCCTAAGGCGAGCTTCGTCCCAATTCGCTGCCCCGGAGGAACGTGTGCCCACACATGCCGTCGACGATCCAGCTCCCGAAGCGTCGCCGCCGTATGAACCACCCGAATCGTTCATCCCCGTCGACAAGCGGCGATTGGGGATGGACGGCCGGACCCTGCTGCCCGGCTTCATCGTCCTGGTCATCGCCCTGATCCTGTCGTTCGTGCCGGCCATGATCAACGCCGCCGTCGACTACGACGATCCGGTCGCCGCGGGTGACGTGATGGCGGTCGGCGACCGGGTGACGTTCACGCCGACGGTCGGCTGGAATGTGACCGCCGGCCTGCGCCAGGACGAGCCACTGCCCGGCGGCGAGTATCCGTCGACGGCAACCGTGTCTGATTCGGGCGTCGTCCTGCAGATCCGGACCGCACCGTTCGACGGCACCGCCGAGGAGCTGCTCGATCAGATCCGGGACAACAACGAAGACCTCGGGGACCTCGCCCCGGACATCGGTGAGAAGGCCGCGTCGATCACCACCACCGACGGCCATCGTGGCGTCATCGCCGACTATCAGGTCCCGACCGGCGACGGCGTTGTCGCGGCATTCGTCGACAACGGACTCGGTGTCGAGGTCGTGGCCGCCGTGCCGCCGGAGTACGAGCGCGAATCCGCCGAGGACATCGCCCGGATGATCCAGAGCATCACCATCAAGGAGGGATCGCAGTGACCACCACCATCGGTGACGACACACCGCAGAGCGAGTCGGTCGACCTCCAACGCAACCGCTACGAGGCCATCACCAAGTCGGGTCGTGGTGAGAGCTTCACGTTCATCCAGCCGCGCAACCTGTGCTGGTGGGTGTACATCGCGATCGTCGCCTACGGCGCGATGCTCACGGTGACCATGTTCGCCGCACCCTGGCACGCGTATGCGGGCGAACTCGGCAGGACCGTCTTCGTGCTCATCGTCTACGGGGCCCTGCTGTGGTGGTTCACCCGCTACATCGATCGCTACTCGCCGGTGCCGGGGAAGCTGGTGCTGACCGCACTGGTGTGGGGGGCGATCGGCGCGACGATGGCGATCGCCATCAACGCCAACGACCCGATCCGTGCCTTGTGGGCCAAGGGTTTCGGGCAGCAGTTCAGCGCGGAGTGGTCCGCCGGCCTCACCGCTCCCCTGACCGAGGAGATCTCCAAGGGGCTCGGTGTTGTGCTGTTGATCTACTTGGCACCCAAGGTGATCCGCACCGCGTTCGATGGCTTCATCGTGGGCGCGTTCTGCGGTCTGGGTTTCCAGATCCTCGAGGACGTGCTCTATTCGTTCAACCTGGCCGGGTCGCATTTCGGTGCTGATGCGGGTGAGATCGGGTTCGGTGTCGCCGTACAACGCATGCTGACTGGCCTCTCGGGACACATCCTGTTCTCCGCCATCTTCGGCGCAGGCATCGTCTATCTGCTCGGGCGGCCCGGTGAGCCGCGCAACGTGGCCCGAGGACTCGGGCTGATGGTGCTGCCGATGGCGATGCACTGGTTCTGGGATTCGATGGGCGCGTTCCTGCCGGCGCCGTCCGATGCCGTCGTCATCGTCGAACTGCTGATCGTCGTGTTGATCTACCTCGCGATCGTGGTCTGGGTGTTCCACCTCGTCGTCGGACGCGAACGAACCTATCTGCGTGCGATTCTCGCCCCCGAGGCCGCCAATGGCGTGCTCACGGAGGACGAGCTGATGGCGGTCTCCGGCGACTGGAAGCAGCGTCGACACCTGCGCAAGGTGGCCGGAGGGCGTGCGGGGCGCCGCCGGGAGAGTTGGGTGACCGACGCCGCCGGCGACCTCGCCGACGCGCTGGCGCAGTCCCGAGGTGCGGCGACTCCCGAGGTGGAGTTCGCACGGTCGGAGGTGACCCGGCTGCGAGGCGTCGACGCCACGGTGTGATCGCTGCCCGTGTGACCGTCTGATCCACCGAGTCAAAGCCTCCGTCGGCGCCATCCGCGCCGGCGGAGGTTTTTCTCGAGTTGACGGGCCGTGATCGCGTGATCTCCGCCACGTTCGCGGTCGCCGACTTCCCCTTCACGCCCGTCCGGTAAAGACTTGTCCCGGAGGGACTTCCCTCCTGGAACGTCGGGGGTCGTCGGGGTGGATGGTTTTCTTGGTCGTGCGCGCGTCACATTGGTCGCGGGCGTGTCTGCAGTCTTGTTGTCAGCATCGTTGAGCGTTCCTGCCGTCGCGGGCGCGACCGGTGGCGCAGAATCAGGTGGCGGTTCGACGGGAACCGTTGGGGGGCACTCGAGTTCGGGATCGTCGCATTCGGGTTCGTCGCACTCTGGTTCGTCGCCCTCTGGTTCGTCGCATTCGGGATCGTCGCATTCGGGATCGTCGAGTTCGGGTTCGGGTGGCTCGTCGGACTCCGAGAATTCGTCGCACGGGAAGGACGGGTCAGCCGGCTCGGGCCCCGGGGGCTCGGGTCCCGGGACCTCGACATCTGGAGGCTCAGGTTCCGAGGGCACCACGCCCGGCCACAAGCGTTCCGGCGAGCAGTCGCCCCACGGAAAGGATCACTCCGACAAGGGTTCCGGCCCCAACGGAGGATCGAAGGGTGACCGGGGCGACCGGGGCGACAAGGGCGATTGCGACGAGGGCGGCGCCGGGACACCGCCGACCACCGAGACGCCACCGGCACCGCCGACTACCGAAGCACCGCCAACTACTGAGGCGCCTCCAACTACCGAGGCTCCGCCCACCACCGAGGCTCCCCCGACCACCGAGGTACCGCCCGCCACGGAAGCACCGCCGACCACGGAAGCACCTCCAACCAGCGAGGTCCCACCCGTCACCGAGGCTCCCCCGACCACCGAGGTCGAGACCGAGATACCCGCGCCCCCGCAGCCGGAGCAGCCGGAGATCGTGCTCCCGCAGTGGCCGACCATCGAGATCATTATCGGCCATTCGAGCATCAGCTTCCCGAAGGTCGATCTCCCACAGATCGGCGGAGGCGGCATCACCCAACCCGGGTCGGGCCCCACGGGTGAGTCGATCATCGCCGTCACCGGCTCGCGAGGGGATGTCGTCTACGGCTACACCGATTCCCACGGCGGAGGCTTCGTGCCGATGGGCTATCGCGACGCCCTCACGTTCGACACCGGCGTCGGTCTCGCGGCACCCGGTCCCCGGACAGATTCCGCCCGCGGCCCTGGCGTTGCCTGGGTTGCTCTCGGTGGCCTCGTCGGCGCAGCAGCATCGGCCGGCGCCGTCGGCGTGTGGCGCCGGCGTGTTCGCGGTGCGTAGAGCGCTTCTTTCGGCGGGATCGGCTGCCTTGTTGATCGTGGCAGCCGCCGGCTGCGGCGCAACGGCGGACGATTCCGTGGGCGTGAATCCCATTGTGACGCCCGCGCCCTCGCTGCCGGTGGCCTCGACGCTGATCAACCCGAGCGCAGTCCCGGCCGGTGTGCCGACGCATCTCACTGTCCCGACGCTGGGACTCGACAAGTCGATCCGAACGCTGCCCGCCGAGAGCTGCCCCACCATCGACCCGCCGACACTTGACGATCCGTACTGGCTGCAGTGCCGGTCGGCGCCCGGGACCCATTCGGACGGCACGACATTCATCGTCGGTCATGCGGTCGCGCATGGCCACGGCGTGTTCAACGACCTCGGCCGGCTGACCGTCGGCGCCCCGATCATCCTCACCACTGTCCGCGCCGAGCTGACCTACCGCGTCTCATCCCTGACGGCCTATCGCCGCGACGGAGAGATCCAGCGCGCCCGGCAACTTCGTGAACGCGTTCCCGGCCGACTCCTGTTGGTCACCTGCCGGCTCGGTCCCGCGGGCCAACTCACCGACGACAATCTCGTCGTGCAGGCCGACCTCGTCAGCGCAGTTGCCGTGCACGGGTAGCCTGTGGACCAGTGGCGGCCGCTCAGTGCAGCAGACCGGCGATCTGATCGGCGATCCCTTGTTGCCCAGCAGCATTCGGATGGACCGGCGATGCACCCGTGGCGCCGTTCTGCGGCTCGATCCACCGCTGACCGACCGGTGCGCAGGCGTCGTGGCCCGCAGAGACGTCCGACATGTCCACGAACGTGGCACTCGCCCGTTCCGCGGCGTTCCGGATGGCGTCATTGAGGGTTGCCTGCAGCTCATGCAGATACGCGACATCGCCCGCGGCGATCCGCATGGTCGGATAACAGCCGCCGGTCTCGGGGAGAATCCACGGATAGCCGATCGCGAGGACCTTTGCCTTCGGGGCCTTCTCGCGGACCGCGGCGAAGGACTTCACCAGCGCGGGCGAGGTTCGCCGTTCGACGATGTCGGAGTACTCACTGCCGTGGGCCGCCTGGCATGGCGCCCCCTGCAGGTCCGACTCCGCGACCTGAGAACACGCACTGATCGCGGTCGTGTACAAGTCGCTGTCGTTGCCGCCGATCATCACCGTGACCACGTCCGCGTCTGACGACAGCGCATCCAATTGCGCCGGCACACCGTCGTACTGGGACGTGGTCAGGTCTGCGGTGTCGGCGCCACTACAGCTCACATCGGTCAGCTGGTAGTACTCCGCGGACGCCACCACGTGGGCGAAGTTGCGCGACGACCGCAGGCACATGACCGGCGAGCCCTCGACGAGCGGCTCCACACCGGCTGCGGCACTGTAGCTGTCGCCGAGGTTGACCATCTGGGTCTCCGTCGCGGAGGCCGACGTCGGCATGGCCCCGGGCCCGGTGCCGTTGTCATCGTTGCCGCCGCAACCGTTCACGACCACCACCATCGTCGCGACGAACGCTGCCGCCACGGCGCGGCGGACCGTTCCCCGGGTCCGCACTCTATGTGTCACAGTGCTCATGCGCCGGCTCCCAACATCATCAGCAACAGCTCCGCTCTGGTCCGGGCGTCCGTGAGGTCCACCTCGAGCAGGTCTTCGATCCGTTCGATCCGGTGCCGCAGGGTGTGTCGATGCACACCGGCCGCCGCCGCCGCGACACCCCAGTTCCCGTTGGCCTCGAGGTAGGCCAGCAGGGTCGATCGCAGATCCGTGCCGTGCTCGGCGTCGTGGTCGAGGACCGGTGCCAAGCGCTGCTCGAACGCATCGGTCAGCGCCTGCCGGATCGGATCGCTCGTCAGCAGCGACCGGCTGCCGTACAGATCGACAAGCCTGCCCACCGGCGCGGACCGGCACGCCAACCGCGCCTGCCGCACCGACTCGGACGCCTCACGCAGACCGGTCACCGGGCCGATACCACCGGACACGGGCCCGATCGTGTTGAGCATGGTGAGCAGGCCGTCGGCGAAATCGACCCGGTCGTCACCACGGAGGAGGACGAACAGGACGGGGCCGTCGCGATGCACGAACACCGACCGCCATCGATGTTCGATCTCCTCGACGAGACGTCGGCGGCCGCGGGTCGCGGTCTCCTCATCGGCGAAGGTGAAGGCCACCGCCCGCACCTGTCCCGTCGGGTCTGCGGCGCGCCCGAGGATGCGGTCGATGCCCGGCCCGGCCGGCGCGATCCCGTCGATCACCATCGCGAGGACGTCGTCATGGAGTTCCGCGACGTCGCGGCTGACCTGCCGCGGTTTCGCATGTTCGATCGCCAGTAGGGAGATCGCGTGACCGACCAGCATGCGCGCGACATCGTCGAGCGCCGAGGGGCCGAGGACACCGAGGTGCCCGTAGGTGCGACCGCCCGACCCGACTCGCGCGACCGTCATCGTGGCGTCGTCGGTCACCCACACCGCGCCAGCCGACGCGGGATCACGCACCACCAGATCACGGACCCGCTCGAGGTCGACCGGCGGGAGCGCACCCGGCGCCACGGCAACCACCGCGAGACCGTTGTCGAGCAGCACGACATGCTGGTCGACCGCCTCCGCGAGCACGCGAACCACCGCGGCCGACCCACCCGACGCGGCAGCACGAGTCATCCGGGGCTGCGCCTTGGTCGCGGCGACCAGGCGGGAGGACCGCTGCGCGGCGATCTGATCGAGGACGGTCCGGGCGATGGCTGAGAACGGCACCGGCAGCGGCACCTCGAACAGCGGCAAGCCCAGGGCGTCGGCCTCGTCGGCCATCTCGACCGGAATCGCATCGAACCCGAAACCGAGGCCGAGACCCACGGCCGCGACGCCCACATCGTCGAGGTTCTTGAGGTAATCGCGCCACACGGCCGGGTCGTCGCCGAGCCGCAAACCCGTGGTGAGCAGCACCTCGCCGCCCGACAGCCATTCGGCGGCGTCGATCAGCTCGCTGGACACGGCACAGTCGAGCAACCGGTCCAACCCCGCGGCCCCGCCCCGCAGGGCCAACTGCAGACGCCGCTGGGCCATCAACCACCGCACCGTCGCCATGGGGGCAGCCTACCCATCCGATGGACACAATGGAGTGCGTTCGCCGATATCTTGTACAAGTTGGCAGGACACCTCCGGGCGACAGAGGCGAAGACTGGGAACGTGCCCATTCGAGGAGCCAGCACAGAACGAGCGAGGACGAGATGACCACCATCACCCATCGACTGCCCCAGAAGCGCCACCTCGTCACCGAGCTTCCCGGCCCGCGGTCCGTCGCGCTGACCGAACGTCGCCGCACCGCGGTCGCCGCCGGACTGGGGTCGGTGGCGCCGGTCTACGCGGCCGACGCCGACGGTGGCGTCATCGTGGACGTGGACGGCAACTCGCTGATCGATCTCGGCTCGGGGATCGCCGTGACCACCGTCGGCGCCAGCAATCCGGCGGTCGCCGATGCCGTTGCCACGCAGGCACATCACCTGACCCACACCTGCTTCATGGTGACGCCGTACGAAGGCTACGTGGCGGTCGCGGAGAAGCTGAACCACCTGACACCCGGCGATCACGAGAAGCGGACCGCCTTGTTCAACTCGGGCGCCGAGGCGGTGGAGAACGCGGTCAAGATCGCCCGTCTGGCCACCGGGCGCAACGCCGTCGTCGCCTTCGACCACGCCTATCACGGACGCACCAACCTCACGATGGCACTGACCGCCAAGTCGATCCCGTACAAGCACAACTTCGGCCCGTTCGCGCCGGAGGTCTACCGAATGCCGATGAGCTACCCGTTCCGCGATCCGCTCGGCACCGACGGTGTGGCGGCGGCGAACCGGGCGATCAGCATGATGAGCACACAGATCACCGTCGACAGCCTGGCCGCGGTGCTCGTCGAGCCCATTCAGGGTGAGGGCGGATTCATCGTTCCGGCACCGGGTTTCCTGCCGACGCTGGCCGCCTGGTGCCGACGCAACGGGGTCGTGTTCATCGCCGACGAGGTGCAGAGCGGCTTCTGCCGAACCGGCGACTGGTTCGCCTGCGACCACGAGGGTGTGATCCCCGACCTGATCACGATGGCCAAGGGCATCGCCGGAGGGATGCCGCTGTCGGCGGTCACGGGCCGCGCCGACCTGATGGATGCGGTGCACCCTGGCGGTCTGGGCGGCACCTATGGCGGTAATCCGGTGGCCTGCGCGGCCGCGCTGGCCGCGATCGACCAGATGACCACGCTTGATCTGGCCGCCCGGGCGCGACACATCGGCGAGATCGCGATATCGGCGTTGTCGTCGACGGCCGAGAAACTGGCCGCGGACGGCCACGGTGTGATCGGCGAGGTTCGCGGGCGTGGCGCGATGGTCGCCGTCGAACTGGTCCGGCCCGGCACCACCGAACCCGATCCAGAGCTTGCCAAAGCCGTCGCCGCCCAAGCACTCTCACGCGGGGTTCTGGTGCTGACCTGCGGCACCTACGGCAACATCCTGCGGTTGCTCCCGCCTCTGGTGATCGACGACGACCTCCTGCGCGAGGGCCTCGACATCCTCGCCGACGCCCTGACATCGAACCAACCGGTCCACTAGCCGAACCCCGCGCCGGTGGCGCAGCCCGAACCCCGCCGGTCGTCGAGTAGCCCGGCCCCCGCTGGTCGAGCAGCCCGCCCGGCCCCCTCGCTGGTCGAGCAGCCCGCCCGGCCCCGCTGGTCGAGCAGCCCGCCCGGCCCCGCTGGTCGAGTCGCCCGCCCGGCCCCCTCGCTGGTCGAGTAGCCCGCGAGCCCCTAGGGCGAGCGAGCGTATCGAGACCACAGAAGCGTATCGAGACCACAAAACCGAAAACCAACCAGAAAGGCTGTGCAATCACATGACCGACAACCCGGACCCGCGAACAGTTCTCGACTCGGTGCCCACCGGACTCTGGATCGATGGTGAATCGGTTCCGTCGAAGTCCGGCGGCACCTTCGACGTGTACGACCCGGCCACCGAAGAGGCGTTGATCTCGGTTGCCGACGCAACCGTCGACGACGCCGGGCTCGCACTGGACAAGGCCGTCGCCGCCTCCGACGACTGGGCCTCGACCGCACCGCGCGAACGCGGCGAGATCCTGCGTCGCGCCTTCGAACTGCTCACCGACCGCGCCGATCATTTCGCGATGCTGATGACCCTCGAGCTCGGGCGCGCACTGCCCGACAGCCAGGCCGAGACCAAATACGGTACCGAGTTCCTGCGCTGGTTCGCCGAGGAAGCGGTCCGGATCAGCGGCCGCTTCACCGCCGCGCCCGCGGGCACCGGACGAGTCCTCGTCTCGCACCAGCCCGTCGGCCCGTCCCTGGCCATCACCCCGTGGAATTTCCCGCTGGCGATGGGCACGCGCAAGATCGGCCCCGCACTGGCGGCGGGAAACGTGATGCTGGTCAAGCCCGCCCACGAGACGCCGCTGACGATGCTTGCGCTGGCCGAGGTCTTCGCCGAGGCGGGCCTGCCGCCCGGTGTGCTCTCGGTGCTGCCGACCAGCAATGCCGGCGACGTCTCCACCGCGATCATCACCGATGACCGAATCCGCAAGATCAGCTTCACCGGTTCCACCCCGGTGGGCCGAAACCTGATGGCGCAGGCCGCAGAACGCGTGCAACGCACCTCGATGGAACTCGGCGGCAACGCACCGTTCCTGGTGTTCGACGACGCCGACGTCGACGCGGCCGTCGACGGCGCCTACCTCGCCAAGATGCGCAACGGCGGCGAGGCCTGCACCGCGGCCAACCGTTTTCTGGTGCAGTCCGGTGTGGTCGAGGAGTTCACCGAGAAGCTCACCGAGAAGATGGCCGCGGCCCGGCTCGGCCCCGGATATGAGCAGGGTGTGGACCTCGGTCCGCTGGTCAGTGCCAAGCAGCGCGACAAGGTCGCCGAGATGGTGGACGCCGCCATCGCCGACGGTGCACGAGTTCGACTGGGCGGCAAGACACCCGAGGGTAAGGGATTCTTCTATCCGGCCACGGTGCTCGATCGGGTCGACCCCTACGCCCCGGTCACGCGCGACGAGATCTTCGGTCCGGTCGCGGTGATCAGCAGTTTCGATTCGGAGGCCGACGCCATCAAGGCCGCCAACTCCACCGAGTACGGACTCGCGTCCTACTTCTTCAGCCGCGATCTCGAGCGCTGTATGCGGGTCTCCGCCGCGCTCGATTCCGGGATGGTCGGGGTGAACCGCGGTGTCATCTCCGACCCTGCAGCACCGTTCGGCGGGGTCAAGCAATCCGGCATAGGCCGCGAAGGCGGCAGCGAGGGCATCGAGGAGTACCTGTCGGTCAAGTACATTGCGCTGACCTGAGAACGGGGCCCGACCCGCCGCTGAAAGCCGCCCTCGACAGGCCAGCCGTCGGCGATGCGCCGACCACCGGCCCCTGCCGGGCGGTTTTCGGTGACGCGTCGAAATGCCGGGCGCCCTGACCTAGGCCGGGGTCTGCGCCGCCGCTGAAAGCCACCCTCGACAGACGAGCCGTCGGCGATGCGCCGACCACCGGCCCCTGCCGGGCGGTTTTCGGTGACCGGTCGAAGTGCCCGGCGCGCTGACCTAGGCCGGGCCCGGCGCCCCCGGCCCCTGAGGAGCGGGGTAGGCGAAGATCACCATTCGCCGGGTGCGTCGACACGCGTGCGACTTTCGGCGATTTCCGTACACTCGTGCACATGCGTATTCGGGTTGCCGCAGTACTCATCGCCGTCTTCACCGCCCTAACCGTGATCGTGGCCGCGCCGGCCCGGTCCGAGGCCGCGCCGGTGGGTGCGGGCAGCTCTGATCTGCTGTCGCCCAACAGTGTCTTCTTATGGCAGAACCCGCCATCGCGCTACATCGTGGTCCTGGGCGCCAAGATGGGCACGTTCGGGCAGACCCCGGGCATCCTCGAACAGCGGATGAATGTCGCTGCCGGACTTGCCCGATCCCACCCTTTCAACCGGATGGTCGTGTCCGGCGGCAACACCTGGTGGCTGCCGGTGTCCGAGGCGCAGTTCATGAACCTCGGCCTGATGCGGCGGGGCGTGCCGGTGTGGCAGATGGTCAACGAGGGCGCGTCGACCAGCACGGTCCAGAACGCCACCAACACCGTCGCGATGCTCAAGCGGATGGGCGCGACCGGCGCCTTGATCGTGACCAACGGTTTTCACATGCCGCGGGCCATGAAGGACTTCCGGACGGCCGCCGCGAAACAGCACGCGCGTCTCGAGTTCCGCCCGGCCTACGCCTGATGCAGCCGCCTGACGCAGCCGCCTGATCCGGCCGACGAGCCAGTCGCCACTCAGTCGTGCGGCGCGACCATCGTGGTGGTGAAGGTCATCCGGTCGCCGCGGTAGAGCGATCGACGGTGTTCGATGGGGATGCCGTCCTGGTCGTAGGACACCCGGTTGAGCAGGAACATCGGCGTTCGGGCGTCGACGGTGAGCAGCGCGGCCTCACGCGCGTCGGGCAGTGTCGAGTCGATGGTGTCCTCGGTGCGTCGGAACTCGATGCCGCGCTCGATGATCGCCGCATACAACGACGAGGTGGTCTCGAAGGATTCCTCGAGACCCGGATACCGCGCCGCCGGTAGCCGGGTGCATTCCAGACCGACGCGCACATTGTCGGTGGTCAGGACGCGTTCGAGCTGCAGGATCGGATCGCCGGGGGCGATCGCGAGATGCCCGGCGAGCTCGTCATCTGCCTCCAGATGGCTCCACCCGACGAGGATGCGGCTGGCCGGACGTCCTCGGTCGCGGGCGGCCTCGGTATAGGACCCGATCATCAGGGGTTGCAGGATCTTCGGGCCCGCGACGACCGTGGCACGCCCGCGGCGCTCGATGCGCCCGGCGAGGAGGAGTTCCCGCAGCGCCTGGCGGACGGTTTCCCGGGCCACCGAATACTGTTCGGCGAGGTCGCGTTCGGCCGGCACCGGGTCACCCTCGGCCATGCCGTCGAGCACCGTCTCGAGCTGCGCGCGCACGACCTGGTGTTTGAGAACCCGGGGCTCGGCGGCGAAGGTCATACCCCGACGATACCGGGGTGCCGGTCTAGACCAACTCGACATGCGGCGGGCGTCAGCTTTTCCAATGGATGGATGTGACGTTGTGCACCCGCGGTGCGGATTGGGAGGTTGTGTCACACCACCCAGGCCGACCTCAGGAGAGCCGATGAACGTTACCGTCGTGACGCACGACAACCCGACCACAGCCCAACCGACCGACGTCGCGAAGACACCCACGAAGGCGGCCCTCGCGTCGTTTCTCGGAAGTGCGCTCGAGTACTACGACTTCTTCATCTACGGTTCGGCAGCCGCCCTCGTCTTCGGGCACACCTTCTTCCCCGAGGGCAACGACGCGATCGGAACGGTCGCCGCACTCGCGACCTTCGGCGTGGGCTATGTGGCCCGGCCGATCGGCGGTATCGTGCTGGGCCACTTCGGTGACCGGCTGGGCCGCAAGAGGATCCTCCTGTTGACGCTACTCATCATGGGTCTGTCGAGCCTGGCCATCGGATTCTTGCCCACCTACGACCAGATCGGCATCGCTGCGCCGGTCCTGCTGGTGCTCTGCCGTCTCGCCCAGGGCTTCTCCGCCGGCGGTGAGGCGGCCGGTGCCAGCACGTTGACGCTCGAACACTCCCCGGAAGGACGTCGTGCGTTCTTCACCAGCTTCACGATGACCGGCTACGCCGCCGGAATGGTGCTCGCCACGCTTGTGTTCATCCCCGTCGCGGCATTGCCGAAGGACCAGCTCGACGCCTGGGGTTGGCGAATCCCGTTCTGGTGCAGCGCCGTCGTGTTGATGGTTGCCTATTTCGTCCGCACCAGGCTCGACGAAACCCCGGTGTTCGAGCAGTCACGCGAGCATGCCGAGGTCCAGAAGCTGCCCGTGGTGACCGTCCTGACGACACAGTGGCGCGACGTCCTGCGGATCGCGCTGTGTTCGCTGTTCGCCGTCGGCCAGACCGTGTTCACCGTCTTCGGGCTGGCCTACGCCACCGGGCCGGACGCCGGCATCGGCCGCAGCACGATGCTGTGGGCGTCGTCGGTATCGATCGCCGGCTCCATCATCGCGATTCCGTTGCTGGCCAGGTTGTCCGACCGCGTTGGTCGACGTCCGGTGTGGATCGTCGGCGCTCTCGGCTGCGCCGTGACGATGTTCGCGTACTTCTGGGCCATCTCGGTCGGGTCGACGCCGCTGATCTTCGGTGCCGCGCTGCTGACGATGACGCTGTTCTACTCGATGGTCAACGGCCTGTGGCCGAGCTTCTTCACCGAGATGTTCGCCGCGCCCGTGCGCTACTCCGGCTTTGCCGTTGGCACGCAGATCGGCTTCCTCATCGCCGGCTTCGCCCCCGCGATCGGCTGGGCATTGCTGGGGACGGGCACCAACGCGTGGGTGCCGGTGGCGGTGTTCACCGCCATCTGCATGCTCATCTCCTCGGTCGCGGCGTTCACCGCCCGCGAGACCTACCGGGTGCCGCTCGCCGAGCTCGGGAATCCGTCGACTCCGCGCGAGTAGCCGGAGGACAATGAGGCGATGTCTCGGACACCGACAGGAGAATCGGTCACTGCCCGCGTCGTGAGGGTGTTGTCCTCGTTCGACGCGGACACACCGTCCCTGTCGGTGTCCGACATCGCGCGCCGGTCCGACCTCCCCGTCGCGACCGCACACCGCATCGTCGGCGAGCTGGTGAAGTACCGCCTTCTCGAGCGCAATGACACGCGGATCAGCGTCGGTGTGCGGATGTGGGAGCTGGGCGCCCGCGGCTCGCACACCTTGAGCTTGCGCGAGGCCGCCTTGCCGTTCATGGAAGACGTGAACGCCGCGATCAAGCAGCACACCCAGCTCGGCATCCTGGACGGCAACGAGGTCCTCTTCCTCGAACGCCTCTCCACGCGCGGGTCCGTCGTCAATGTCACCAAGATCGCCGGACGTCTCCCGGTCCACGCCTGCTCGTCCGGACTGGTCTTGTTGGCCAGTGCCCCCGCCGACGTCCAGAATCAGTTGTTGTCACAGCCGCTTGAGCGCTACACCGACGCGACCATCACCGACCCCGCACAGATGCGACGTCTGCTCGGCGAGGTCCGCAGCCAGCACTTCGCCGTCGCCCGGGGGCTGATCACGCCGGGGGCCACCGGAGTCGCCGTCCCCGTCCGCGACAGCACCGGCGGCGCGGTGATCGCCGCACTGTCCGTCGTGATCCCGAATGATCAGGCGAACCCGCAGGCGGTCGTCGCGGCGCTGACCACCGCGGCGCGCGGCATCACCCGCGCGATGTCGCGCGGATCGCGACCCTGAACAAACCTTTCCATCCATTGGAGTCCGGCTGTGACCCCGGTCTCGGGTCGGCCAGAGTGGGTGTCACCACCCAAGGACAACGGTCGCGAAGCCGGCAGTCGGAATCAGCTGTATATCAACGCTTTCGCACATTCTGACCGTGTTCCGCCCTCAGAAAGGTGAAAACAGATGAGCTCGAAAACGGTCAAGTGTGACCTGCTGGTCATCGGCTCCGGAGCTGCCGGCATGGCTGCCGCCCTCAAGGCGGCCGCCGACGGCCACAGCGTGATAGTCGCGGAGAAGTCGACCTGGCTCGGCGGGACCACCGCCATCTCCGGCGGCTGGGCCTGGGTTCCCGGCAACAAGCAGGGTGTCGCGCAGGGCGATACCCGTGCCGAGATCGAAACCTACATCCGCGCACTCGCCAAGGACTGCTACAAGGCCGAGATGGTCGACACCTTTCTCGACGAGGTGCCCGAGGCGATCGACTGGCTCGAAACCGAGACAGACGTCGAATTCGTCTATCCGGAAATGGCTCCCGACTATCAGATGGATGCGCCGGGAGCGAAGCCGTCGGGGCGCGCGATCTCGGGCAAGGTCGTCGACGCACGCATCCTCGGCGAGAACCGGCTGCGGCTGCGGCCCTACCTCGACACCTACACGGTCTTCGGCTACATGCCCGAGGTCGGCCCGGACATCGCGGAGTTCCTCCATGCCAACCGGTCACTGAAATCCTTTGCCTACGTGTCGAAGAAGCTGCTCAAGACATGGGCCGAGACGGTGGTGTGCCGCCGTTCGTTCGACCGGACCAACGGCAATTCACTGATGGTGCGGATGGTGGCGTCGGCCGCCAAGCTCGGTATCCGCATGTGGACCGAGACGCCCGTGACGAAGATCGTGCAGTCGGAGAACGGGATCGTCACCGGCGCCGTGCTCGGCGGCGCGCACGCGGCAACGGTGCAGGCACGTCTGGGTGTGGTGATCGCGGCCGGTGGGTACTCCTCCGACGCAGCCATGCGCGCCGAGTTCTGGCGCCACGATCCCCACGGCGACAACCACTTCACACCCACGGTCGGCCACGACGGCGACAATGTGCGCCTGGCCGCACCGCTCGGCGGGCACGTGGACACCGATGTCCACGAGCCGGCCGCCTGGGCTCCGGTGACCGTGTTCACCGGACTGCGCGGACACCAGCGCATCTTCCCGCATCTGCGCGCATTCGGATTGCCGGGCCTCATCGCAGTGAACCGCAAGGGCGAGCGCTTCGCCAACGAATCGAGCTCGTACCACGACTTCGGCATGGCGATGATCCAGGAGAACGCCGGCCAGGACGAGACATTCGGCTACATCATCGCCGACTCGAAGGCCATGAAGAAGTACGGTATCGGCTACGCGAAGCCCTGGCCCATCCCCCAGGGATATTTCAAGAAGACCGGCTTCCTGCACAAGGCCGACACCGTCGAGGAACTCGCCCGCACCATCGGTGTCGACGCCACCGGACTGAAACAGACACTGGCAGAGTTCAACTCCGGCGCGGCCAAGGGCGGGGACCCCAAGTTCAACCGCGGATCCAACTGGTTTCACCACTTCAAGGGCGACATGGAGCACAAGCCGAACCCGAACCTCGAACCGCTCGACCGGGGCCCGTACTACGCGGCCAAGATCGAGATGGGCGATCTCGGGGCCTACTCCGGCCTGGCCGTCGACCGGCACAGTCAGGTGCTCGACGACGACAACCAGCCGATCCCGGGCCTGTACGCGGCGGGTTCGGCCGCCGTCAGCATCTTCGGCGGCGGCTACCCCGGCTACGGCGCCAACATCGGGCCTGCCCTCGTCTTCGGCTACACCATCGGACGCGACGCCGAGGTTCTCGCCTCGCTGCGCGGCGAAACCGCCACACCGGCTGTCCTGGAAGAGGTCTGACATGACGTTCTTCCTTGTCCGATACCGCTATACCGATGACAGCGCCGGCCGCGACACGCACCGGCCCGACCACAAGCGCCACCTGGCCGACGCGGCCGACCGGGGGCTGATCCTCGGGTCGGGACCGTTCGCACCGGACGAGCAGCCGGGCGCAGCCATGATCTATGCGTCGGCCACACGCCAGGCCGTGATCGACGTCGTCGAAGGCGACCCGTTCCACGTTCACGGGCTCATCGCGTCGTATGAGGTCACCGAATGGATTCCGATGATCGGCCGGTGGGCCGTCGCAGCAGCAGGAGGTCGGTCATGACAGGTCGAGTGGCCGGCAAGATCGCCATCGTCACCGGGGCCAACGGCGACTTGGGCGGTGCCACCGCGCGAATGCTCGCCCGAGAAGGAGCCCGGGTCGCGGCCTTTGACCTCAAAGTGCCGGACGCACCGTTCGACTCCACGGACATCACCTCGTTCGCCGTGGACGTCACCGACGAGTCCAGCGTCGCCGAGACGGTCGCGGTCGTGAGTCAGACCATGGGTGTACCGGACATCCTGGTCAACTGCGCAGGCATCATCGGGCGTCCCGCCCCGTCGCACGAGGCCTCCGTGGGCGAGTTCGATCAGATCTTCGACGTCAACGTCAAAGGCGTCTGGCTGATGACCAAACACGTGGTGGGGCACATGATCGATCGACAACGGGGCAGCATCATCAACTTCTCGTCGATCCACGGGCTGACCGGCGGATCCAACGTCCCGCTCTACCACGCGTCGAAAGGCGCGGTGCGGCTGCTGAGCAAATCGGACGCCGTCACCTACGGGCCGGCCGGGATCCGCGTCAACTCCATCCATCCCGGTTCGATGCGCACGGCGATGAGCAGACGATCGGCCGAGGGCAGCCCGCTGGGCGCCGAGGAGTACTACCGGCGCCTGGTGTCGGGAAATCCGCTCCCGCGACAGGGAGAGCCCGACGAGATCGCCTATGGAGTTCTCTATCTCGCATCAGACGAGTCGGGGTTCACCACCGGCACCGAGCTCGTCGTCGACGGAGGCTATACGGCGCACTGAGGGCCCTACCCCGGGCACCGAAGGCGGACTACCCTCGATGACAGACCCGGCACACAGCTGGGCCCACACCGCTGGACCCTCCGGATTCGCGGCGATCCGGAATCGAGGACGCTTCGATGTCATCACCCGACGAGCAACTCGAAATCATGGTGGGCGTCGATGGCTCATCGTTCTCCCTCGCCGCGACGGAGTGGGCCGCGCACGACGCCGAGGCGTGGGACATTCCGCTCCGGTTGGTTCACGTGGTGTCCCCGCTGGTGCTCTCGGCGTGGCCCGAGGAACTGAAACCCGAGGACTTCGCGGAGCGGGTGAACGATGAGGCCAACCGGATGATCGACGCCGCCCACCAGGTCGCGGTCGAATCGATGTCGTCCGATCGGACGCCACCGATCGCCACGGAGGTGATCGGTGGGCACATCGTGCCGACCATGGTCGAGCTGTCGCGCAAGGCCGCCATGTTCGTGGTGGGCTGTCGGGGTCAGACCGCGGCTGCGCGGGCCATACTGGGGTCGGTCAGTTCCGAGCTGGTGCATCACGCGCACTGCCCGGTGGCCGTGATCCACGACGAGGCCCCGCACAAGCAACGCTCGGCCGAGGCGCCGGTGGTGGTCGGCGTCGACGGGACACCCGAGTCGCAGCGAGCGGCCGAGCTGGCATTCGCCGAGGCGTCGCGTCGTGGTGTGGGCGTCGTCGCGATGCACGCGTTCAGCGACATGGGTCCGATCAATTTCGGCTCCCTCAACTGGGCACCGATCGAGTACCGCAACATCAAGGCCGCCGAGGAACAGGTGCTCGCCGAGCGTGTGGCCCCCTACCGGCAGATGTATCCCGACGTCGACGTCCGCCTGGTCGTCGCCCCCGACCGGGCGGCTCACCGATTGCTCGAGGTCGCCCTGAACGCCCAGCTCGTGGTGGTGGGAAGCCATCGACACAGCGGATTCGCGGCGATGGTGCTGGGCTCGGTCAGCGGTGAGGTCGTCAACGCGGCCGAGGTCCCCGTGATCGTCGTCCGTTCTGGTCTAGACCAAATGGTCTGACACTGTTAACCCGCCGTTCGTCCTGACGGCACCTTTTGGTCTATACCAAACCGCACGCTGTCCTCATGCAGACAGCAACATTGGTCGTGTTCGACATGGCCGGAACGACAGTCACCGACGACGGACTCGTGGTCGCCGCGTTCGAGGCCGCCGCAACCGCGGTCGGTGTACCCGCCGCGGGTCCCGAGCGCGACCGGGCACGACAGTATGTGCACGACACCATGGGTCAGTCGAAGATCGAGGTGTTCCGCGCGCTCTTCGAGTCCGACGAACGCGCCGCCACCGCCAACGCCGCCTTCGAGCGCGCCTACACCGACGCCATCCCGGGAGGCGTGAAGGCGGTGCCGGGCGCTGCCGAATTGATCACCCGCCTGCGGGCCGCGGGAATCGCGACCGCGTTCACCACCGGCTTCAGCCCCTCCACCCAGCAACGAGTCCTCGACGAACTCGGCTGGACAGATCTGGTCGACATCGTGCTGTCACCGGGCGACGGCACCCGCGGCCGCCCCTACCCCGACCTGGTGCTGCGGGCGGCCCTCGCGGCGCAGGTCACCGACGTCGCCGACATCGTGGTCGTCGGCGACACCGCCAGCGACATGGTGACCGGCCGCCGGGCCGGCGCCGGCGTGGTCGTCGGCGTCCTCACCGGCGCCCACGACGAACATGCCCTGCGCACCGCGGGAGCCACACACGTGCTCCCCTCTGTCGCAGAACTCTCCGAGATCGTCCTCTGACCCGCCTACCGAATCGTCGAGAAAGGCTTGTTCCCATGAGAATTCGCTCCCGCCGTATCGTCGCCGCCGCAGCCCTCGCCGCGTCGCTCGCCCTGGTCGCCTCCGGATGCTCCGGTTCCGATGACGACTCCACCAACGCCGAGGGATTCCCCGACACCATCACGCTGGCGGCCGTCCCCGCCGAGAACTCGACCGACATGAAGGCCAGCTACGAGCCGGTGATCAGGACGATCGAGGCCCAGACCGGATCGAAGGTCGACTTCGTGCAGGCCTCCGACTACGCCGGCGTCGTCGAGGGCATGATCGCCGACAAGGTCGACCTCGCATTCTTCGGGCCGTTCGCCTACGTCGTGGCCGGCATCAACGGCGCCCACATGACCCCGCTCGGCGCGGTCATCAAGGAGAAGGGCGGCGAACCCGGGTACAAGTCCTATGGCCTCACCCAGGCGAACAACACCTCGGTCAACGGGCTCACCGACTTTGGCGGCAAGAAGGTCTGCTTCGTCGATCCCAGCTCGACGTCGGGATTCCTCTACCCGACCGCCGGGCTGATCGAGGCCGGCGTCATCAAATCCGGTAGCGAGCAGGATGTCTCGGCCGGCGTCACCCCCATCTACGCGGGCGCACACGACGCGTCGGCACTGGCCATCGCGTCAGGCCAGTGCGACGCGGGCTTCGCCTTCGACACGATGGTCGACAAGACCATGATCGAGAAGGGCGACCTGAAGCCCGGTCAGCTGAAGACCGTGTGGAAATCCGACACGATCGCGGGTTCGGTGTTCGCGGCCAACGACTCCCTCGGAACCGAGGCCATCGACAAGCTGAAGAAGGTCTTCACCGAGGACGTCAACGTCGATGCGATGACGGCGGCCGGTTACTGTTCGGGCGAGCAGTGCCTGTTCACCGACGAACGCGCGTGGGGCGTGGTGCCCGCCCAGGACTCCGACTACGACGGGGTCCGGCACGTCTGTGACGTCACCAAATCCGAGAAGTGCCAGGGCTGACATGACACCGACGCAGACACCCCCGCACGTGGCCGGCGACGACCGTGTGGTCCACGTCCGGCACCTGACGAAGAAGTTCGACGGCACGGCGGCGCTCGAGGATGTGTCGCTCGACGTCCACCGCAGCGAGCTCGTCGTGTTGCTCGGACTGTCCGGGTCGGGAAAGTCGACGTTCCTCCGATGCCTCAACGGGTTACACCCGGTGACCTCGGGCAGCGTCGAAGTGCGTGGGGTGCGCGTCGATCTCGCCGGTGGACGGGATGTGCGGGCGTTGCGCCGCGAGGTCGGCTTCGTCTTCCAGCACTTCAATCTCGTCGGCCGACTGAGCTGTATCGAGAACGTGCTCATCGGCGGCCTCGGACGACTTCGGTTCCCGCGCTATGGCTCTCTGACCTACCCCACACGGATGCGGGCCGAGGCGCTCGGGCATCTGGACCGGGTCGGACTCGCCGACCTCGCCGAACGTCGCGCCGACACCCTGTCCGGCGGCCAGCAGCAGCGGGTGGGCATCGCCCGGACATTGATGCAGCGGCCCAAACTGCTGCTCGCCGACGAGCCGGTGGCCTCGCTGGACCCGGAGAATGCGGGCGTGGTGATGGATCTGCTGTTCCAGGTGTGCATGGAGGAGAAGCTGACCGTCATCTGCACCCTGCACCAGGTCGACCTCGCGATAGGGTGGGCGCACCGGATCGTCGGGCTCCGTTCGGGTCTCAAGGTGCTCGACCGCCCGACCGTGGGACTCGGCCGCGACGACGTGATGTCGATCTATGAGCGCGTCGACCCGTTGTCCGAGCCGGCGGCGAGCAAGGCGACCCGACCGTGGTGAACACGCTGCTGACCGACCGCCCCTACGAGGACGAGCAGAACCGGGCCAGAGGCCGCGGTCGGCGCTCCCGGCTGCTGATGCCGGGCCTGGCGGTGGGCGCTCTCGTGGTCACCGCCCTCTCGGCCTGGTACATCGACTTCGCACCCGGCACGCTGTTCGCCGGGCTCGACGACATCGCGAACCTGCTCGAGCGAATGATCCCGCCGCGCATGGACGATCCGGGCCGGATCGGGGAACTCGCCTTCGAGACCTTGCTGATGGCGTTGTTGGGGACGGTACTGGCCGCGATCGCCTCACTGCCGTTGGCATTTCTCGCCGCCCGCAACACCTCTCACCATCCGATTGTCCAGGCGATCGCCCGTGGGAGCATCACGTTCTGCCGGGCGATGCCCGACCTGCTGTTCGCGGTGTTGTTCGTGCGGGCGCTCGGGATCGGCATACTCCCCGGCGTGCTCGCCCTGGCACTGCACTCGATCGGCATGCTCGGCAAGCTGTTCGCCGACGCCATCGAGGAGACCGACGTCGGACCGCGGGAGGCGGTGCGCTCCGTCGGCGGCGGATACCTCCGGGAGATGATCAATGCGGTTGCACCGCAATGCGTGCCGTCCTGGATCGGGGCATTCGTCTACCGCATCGACATCAACCTGCGGATGTCGGTGGTCCTCGGCTTCGTCGGCGCCGGTGGCATCGGATTCGCATTGCAGGATGCGTTGCGCGGACTCATCTATCCACGCGCACTGGGCATCGTGCTGGTCATCCTGGCGATCATCACGGCCATGGAACTGATCGCGATCGCGGTGCGGCGGATGCTGCTCAGTCCCGACGGCGCGAACCCGAGACGCGAGCGGATCGCACGCACGACGTTCTCCGTCGGCATCGCCGCATCGACGGTGGCATCGCTGGTCGTCCTGCACATCTCACCGTGGTCGTTGGTGACCTGGGTCGGTCCGTGCTTCGAAGTGTTCGGCAAGATGATCCCGCCGAACTTCGGCGCTCTCGACGGCCAATTATTCACCGCGGCAACCCAGACCGTCGCGATCGGCATCGTCTCCACCGCCATCGGTGCGGTGCTGTCGATACCGGCGGGCATCTGTGCGGCCCGCAACGTGACGCCGCACGTCACGGTCTACTGGTTGGCCCGGGCCTGGATTCTGGTGGTCCGGTCGGTCCCCGAACTGATCCTCGCGGTGGTGTTCGTGGCGGCACTCGGCCTGGGCCCCGTCGCCGGCACCTGTGCACTGGCGATCGGGTCGATCGGATTCCTCGCCAAGCTCGTCGCCGATGCCGTCGAAGAGATCGACCCCGGCCCGATGGAGGCCGCCCGATCCGTCGGATGTGGTTGGTGGAAGACGCTGTTCGCCGCGGTTCTTCCGCAGGCGATGCCCTCCATCATCGGTTCGGGCCTCTACCTGCTCGACGTCAACATCCGCACCTCGACGGTGCTCGGCATCGTCGGCGCAGGCGGTATCGGCTTCCTGCTGTTCGAGTCGATCCGTACCCTCAACTTCGACGTCGCCGGCGCCATCGTCATCGTCGTGTTCGTCATCGTCTTCACCATCGAAAGGTTGTCCGGTTGGATACGCTCACGCCTCGTCTGACCCGGGCCGCGATCTGGCGGGGTACCTCCGTCGGCGTCGAGAGCGTCCCCGTCCCGCGTGTCGGCGACGGCGAGGTACTCGTGCGAGTGCGGTTGGCCACGGTGTGCGGGAGTGACCTGCACACCGTGGCCGGCCGGAGGAGCGCACCGGTCCCGTCGATCCTCGGCCACGAATCCGTCGGCGAGGTGATCGCGGTCGGCGACGGCGCACCCGCGGCGCCCGGGGCACGCGTGATCTGGTCGGTCACCGTGGCGTGCGGCGACTGTGACCGGTGCCGTGTCGGTTTCACTGCCAAGTGTCTGCGTGTGCGCAAGGTGGGACATGAGTCCTACGACGGCGACTGGCCGCTCTCGGGCGGCTACGCCGAGCACATCCTGCTGCCGCGGGGCACCGCCGTCGTGTCGGTTCCCGACAACGTGCCAGATGCCGTCGCCGCGCCCGCCGCGTGTGCGACCGCGACCGTGATGGCCGCGGTCGAGGCGGCCGGTGACGTGCGGGACCGACGCGTGCGGATCGGGGGCGCCGGCATGCTCGGGGTCACGGCGGCCGCCGTCTGCGCCGACCTGGGCGCCGACGTCGTCATCACCGACCGACACGCCGACCGCCTCTCCCTGGCCGAGTCCTTCGGTGCGAGTGCGGATCACGGCGGTCGGGTCGATGTCGCGATCGATTTCACCGGGTCGAGTGATGCGGTCTGCGAGGCGTTCGAGCGGCTCGACGTCGGCGGCACGTTGGTGATCGCCGGGTCGGTGACACCCGGGCCCGCGCTGCACGTCGATCCCGAACGGGTGGTGCGCAACTGGCTCACCATGCGTGGGGTGCACAATTACGAACCCCGGCACCTGCAGCAGGCCGTCGACTTCCTGCACCGCACCCTCGACGTCTACCCGTGGATGTCGCTGGTGACCGAGCCGGTGGCGCTCGCCGACATCGCCGCCGCGCTCACGCCGCCGCCACCCGGCAAGCTGCGGGTTGCCGTCGCGCCCTGAACAGCCACAACGCCTGTCGCCAGGTACACGTGACGCGCCACGTGTATCCGACGACAGGCGTTGTGGCTGCGTGCGATCAGCCGGCGAACCGTGAGTGCGCGCGCCCCGGGGAACCGGTTGCGCCGATCCCGCGTCCAAGACCCATGACCAGCTTCGCAACGCTCGACGGCGCGGTGAATCGCGCCGAGCTCCTTGCCAACGGCTTCGCCGACCACGAGGTTCGCGCCGCGGTGCGCGCAGGCGTCCTCGACACGTTGGCGCCGGGAGTCCTGATCCGCCCCGAGCTCCTCGACGGCACGCGCGAGCAACGCCATCGCGAGCTCGTCAAGGCCTGGCTGCGCCGATCATCGAAACCCGGGCGCGCCCTGACCGACGTCTCGGCACTGGCCGTGCTCGGATTACCGGTGTGGGGTCTGAACACCTCCCGGGTGGTGCTCGCCGATCCCGGCCTGGGCCCCGGATCACGGTCGACGAAGCTCGTACGCCTGGTGAGCGACACGCGCCCACCGTCGCTCACGGTGGTGAACGGACTGTCGGTCCAGTCCCCCGCGCGCGTCGTCGTCGACCTCGCGCGGACCGCGCCGCGGGTTGCCACGATCGCCGTCGGCGACGCGGCACTCCACCAGGGGCTCTGCACCGTCGACGATCTGGGGAACGAGCTGGATCTGGCTGCCGGGATGAAGGGCATCGCGCGGGCACGTCGCATCGTCGGCGAGTTCAACGGCCTGGCGGAGTCGGTACTCGAGTCGCGGAGTCGCATCACGATCATCGATGCCGGCCTCCCCGTTCCCGAACTGCAGGTCGAAATCTACGACACGTTCGGGAGATTCATTGCGCGCGTGGACTTCTATTGGCGCAGTCATCGGGTGGTCGGCGAGTGCAACGGCTTGATGAAGTATTCCGGCGACGACGGCATCGGCCGGGTGCTGCACGAAAAGGCCCGGGCCGACGCGCTGGTCGAGCACGGGGACCGGCCCATCAACTGGGGCTGGACCGACCTGGACAAGCCGGAGCGGCTCATCGCCCGACTCCGCGCGATGCTGCCCGAGACAGACACAACGCCTGTCGCCGAACACATGTGACGCGGCACGTGTGTCTGACGACAGGCGTTGTATCTGGATTCAGGCGGCCGGCGCCCAGCCGATCAGCGCAGCAACGCGCGGCTCATCACGACGCGCTGGATCTGGTTGGTGCCCTCGTAGATCTGGGTGATCTTGGCGTCACGCATCATCCGCTCGACCGGGAAGTCGCGGGTGTAGCCGGCACCGCCGAACAGCTGCACGGCGTCGGTGGTGACCTCCATCGCGACGTCGGAGGCGAAGCACTTCGACGCGGCGGAGATGAACCCGAGGTTCTTCTCACCCCGCTCGGCGCGGGCGGCCGAGGTGTAGACCATCAGGCGGGCGGCCTCGACCTTCATCGCCATGTCGGCGATCATGAACTCGACACCCTGGAACTTGCTGATCGACTGGCCGAACTGCTTGCGGTCCTTCACGTATTCGATCGCCTTGTCGAGCGCACCCTGCGCGATGCCGACGGCCTGCGCACCGATCGTCGGGCGGGTGTGGTCGAGGGTCTGCAGCGCGGTCTTGAAGCCGGTGCCCTCGTCGCCGACGATGCGGTCCTCGGGGATGGTGCAGTCCTCGAAGTAGAGTTCGGCGGTGGGCGAGCCCTTGATGCCGAGCTTCTTCTCCAGCGGGCCGACCGTGAAGCCCGGGTCGTCCTTGTGAACCATGAACGACGAGATGCCGTTGGCACCCTTCTCCGGATCGGTGACCGCCATGACGGTGTACCAGGTCGACTTGCCGCCGTTGGTGATCCAGCACTTGGAGCCGTTGATGACCCAGTTGCTGCCGTCCTTGCGGGCGCGGGTCTTCATCGACCCGGCGTCGGAGCCGGCCTCACGCTCGGAGAGCGCGTACGACGCCATCGCCTCGCCGGAGGCGATCGAGGGCAGCACCTGCTTCTTGAGCTCGTCGGAGCCGTTGAGGATCAGTCCCATCGTGCCGAGCTTGTTGACGGCCGGGATCAGCGACGACGAGGCACACACGCGGGCGACCTCTTCGATGACGATGCACGCGGCGACGGAGTCGGCTCCCTGGCCGTCGTACTCCTCGGGCACGTGGATCGCGTTGAACCCCGACGCCACGAGGGCATCGAGCGCCTCCTGCGGGAACCTCGACTTCTCGTCGACGTCGGCGGCGTGGGGCTCGATCTCCTTCTCGGAGAGCGCGCGGATCGCCTCACGCAGCGCGACGTGCTCCTCGGGAAGTTCGAAGACGGAAAAGTCGGGGTTACCGAACGCCATGATCACTCCTATCGGCAAGATGGCTACGCAAGCGCTTCGACGACACTGCGTGCCAATGTCCTGTTCCAGTGTAGTGCAGCACGGCACTGAGTGCCATGTCAATCTCGTTCGACGACACTTTCATTATTCGCGCTCGGGGTGGTCGGCGCGCAGTTGTTCGCCGACCCGGCGTGCGATCTCCGCCGGCGAGGTCCCCGCGGGGTAGGTGACGACAGAGACGACGGTGTCGGCGACCCCTCCTGGCTGTGCACCACCGCCCGTGGCCCAGCCGCGGAAAGCCGTCCGCACGTGGTCGAGTTCGGTGCGCAACCGCTCGAGCGTCGCGTCCTCGTCGCCACGGATCATCGCGCGGAGCAGGAAGTTGTGGGCGCTGGTGACCGCGGCGGCGTAGCTGACGATCCGCACGGGCGATTCATCGGGCAGTCGCAGACGCAGGAAATCCTCGAAGAGCCGTTGATACCGATAGGTGGTGACCAGCTCCCGATCGCGTAGGGCCGGGACCTCCTGAACGACCCGGATGCGCCGCACCGCCATCTCACGAGCATCACGGAAGTGCACGAAGACCAGCTCGGCCCCGGTGCAGACGGCGGTCCACGGATCGTCGTGAGCTGCGTCGAGATGCGACCTGACCTGGCCGAGCAGCGACTCGTGGTCGGCGAAGATCACGTCTTCCTTGGCCCCGAACTGTCGGAAGAACGTACGCCGCGAGATCCCCGCGGCCGCCGCGATCTGTTCGACCGTAGTGGATTCGTATCCGCGCTCGGCGAACAGTCGGATCGACTCGGCGACCACGTGGACCCGGAAGGCCGCCGAGTCGGGGGAGCCCGTGTCCGATGCGATCGACATGGCACTCAGTATCACCGACGACACGCCCGCTGCGCCGGGAGGTCGGCGACCCGGGGATACCGCACAGGACCTCGGAGGAGAAGGTTACGGGCAGGCGAACCATGCGCGTCTCGGACTGCCGCCGACGCCCAGGTGCGGTGCAATGACGGTGTGACGCTCCCGCAGAACGGCATCCATCGGACGCATACGGTCGCCACATCGTCGGTGGTCGGCTCGATGGCCCGTGCCGACCACCTGGGCAAGCGGCCGATCCGGCTGGTCCTGGTACCCGCGCTGATCATCGGGCCGGTCCTGATCGCGCTCGTCGAGTGGCATTCGGCCGGTACCGCAGTCGAGCTTTCCGACATCGCGCTGCCGGTGGTTGTCGGCGCCGTCGTCCTCGCGATTCTGGCCGTCATCGTGCTGCGCGCAACAGCGTCGTGGAACTGGCGGCGGGCACTTCCGGAGGACACCCCGATCTTCGCGGATTTCGGTTCGGAGTGGATCGGTGTCGGATGGCAGGACACCTACACCGCGGTGGCTGTGTCCCAGATCACCCAGGTGCGGCGGTTCGGCGCGGCACTGAATGTCAGCGGCGGCGGGACCAGCCTCGTCATCCCGGTCGACCTGGTGCCCGAGCCCATCGCGGCCGACCTCCTGCGCCGGTTCGGGCGTCGGCGCGCACCGACGTCGGGCACCCCGCCGACGCGGGTACTGCCGTCGCCACGCCCCACGGCGTCATCGCCGGATGTGGACGGAACCATCCGGACGCAGACCGTCGCCGATGAAGGCCTGGCCGCCCGGCTGTCGGCGACGATGCGACGCATCCCGGCGACCCGGCTCGCCTTGCTGGTCACGCTCCTCGCGTTGATGCTCACCATGGTGTTCCTGCTCGATGGAATGCAGACCAGCACCGATTGGCTGATCACCGGCATGACCGTCGCCGCGATCGTGGTCATCCTCGGCCACGTCCTGTGGTTCGGCGGAGCGTCGCGATTCCGCAACCTCGTGCCGGCAGGGACGACGATCTTCGCCGAGTTCGGAGCCGATTGGATCACCGTGGGCCTGGGCGGACTGGTCGAGTCGGCACCGGTGGAGCGGATCTGCAGCGTGCGGCGGGTCGACGCGGCCCTGATGCTGCGGCTCGACAATCCGTCGGGCGCACTGATCATCCCGGTGGAACTGGTACCGCTCCACGTCCGCAACCAACTTCTGCGCAGATTCAGATAACCCCCTGACCTGGCCATATGTGCGCCGCCGATTCTTGTCGGACCCGTGTCGTAGATTGATTCGTGCAGGGTCGATGTGAACACTTTGAACCCGACCTGGCTCCCAGTGTGTGTTGTTGGACAGTGTGCTGGCGGGTCCGGTCGTTTCTTGCGAAATGTGATGCGGGCAGACCCTCCCGGTACATCCGTTTCTCGAGAAAGGACACCCGTGATGTCGGGTCTGTCGTGGTCAGTGGCGTCGTGGTATCGCGACGCCTCACCCTGGCCCGACATCGCACCACAGTTCCTCGGCGGAGTGTCGGCCGAGGAGATCTCCGACACCGATATCAACGAGTTGCTCGGCGCGCTGACCGCCACACAACGCGGCCGCTCCTTCTTGGCCTGGCAGGACTATCAGATCGCCGCCGAACTACATCATCGGATCGTCGGCAGCAGCACCGACGATCCCCACGCCCTGTTCCTCAAGGACGGCCTGGCCGACTGTGCCGCCCGGCTGGCCATGACCCTGGGGATCGGCCAACCCGCCGCCGAACAACTGATCCAGCGGGCTCTCGCCCTGCGCGACCGCCTCCCCCAGGTGGCAGTGCGGCTGCGGGATGGCCGCATATCCGAGCAGCTGGTCAAGACGGTCATCGCCCGCACCGATCTGGTCGACGGCCACGACTGTGCCGCCGATATCGACACCGAGATCGCCGAGGCCCTGGACCGTCATGCCGGGGCGTGGTCGCTGCACCGGCTGCGCGACACCGTCGACCGGATCGTGTTCCGCCATGACCCGGATGCGGTGCGTGAGCAGCGCCGCAAGGCGTTGGATGCGCGCGGGGTGTGGACCGAACCGAAGAACGACGGCACCGCGAAGCTGTCGGCCATCATGTCGGCCGAAAACGTTCGGATCGCGGTGGCCGCGGTCCGCAAGCTCGCTGCCCTGGTGTGCGAGTACGACGGACGCACCAAACAGCAACGCGCCTCCGATGCCCTGTTCGCCCTGTTGACCCGCACCGCGTTCGGCTGCCAGTGCGGCCGCGACGACTGCGCCGCCGAGGTTGTCGAGCCGTCCACCGAGATCGCCGCTGTGGACCCGAAAATCGTCATCAACGTCGTTTGTGACGAATCCACCCTCGCGGGCACCGCCGAGCATGCGGGTTTCATGGCCGGACACGGCGTCATCTCCGACGAACACGTGCGTGAGCTGGCCGCCCGACCCGACGCGGTCATCAAACCCCTCGTCCCCAAGGGCACCCCGCAGAATCCGGACGGGTCGTTCACCCTGCCCGCCACCCAACCGGCCGACCCGTATCGGGCATCGACCGCGTTGGACACCTACGTGCGGGTACGTGACGGCTACAGCGTCATGCCCGGCACCCCGACGTCGTCGTTTGACGCCGACCTCGAGCACGTCCGCGAATACGACCACACGAACCCGGGCGCAGGTGGGCAGACCCTTCCGGACAACCTCAACGCCAAGGACCGTTTCGGACATCTGCTCAAGACATTCGGCGCCTGGGTCGACGAGCAATACCGCGACCCCTACAGCGCCGAACTGCGCACCGTGTTCACCACCCCCGAAGGCCTGGAGATCCCGGGAGACCCGGAAAACCTCGAAGTCCTCTTTCCCGGGCTGCTCCGCATACGTTTCACCGCCCCCACCCACGCCCCACCGACCACCCCTACCGCCGAGAAACCCACCCACCCCACCCGCTCGATCGGCCGGGTGGCAGCCAAACACGCCCGCCGACAACAAGAACGGGAGCGCAACCGCAAACGACGTGAAAGCGACACAGAGACTGTGACCGACGATCCGGGCGTCGACGGTGATCGATCCGACACCGTCGACGAGGCGTAGGAGGCACCACAAATCGCTCAACTGACACCCGTCGAGTACGTAACGTGGAGACATGGCAACTCCGACCGAGAGTCCGACGACCACCACCGCGGCCGACGCCGTCACCGACGATCCCGAGACCGTCACCCCGCCCTCGGATGACTTGTCCGACGACGAACGTGCGCTCCTCGTCGACAATCTCCGGTACTCCCTGGACGGTCGATGGCGGGCCACCCGGGACATGGTTCGGGAGAACGCCAACCGCGCCGATCTGCTCCCGGACCCGTCGCGCACCCTCGACGAGGCGCGTGCACGTGTGCTCGAGGAGATGGCCGAGCTGGGCAAGAGCGGGTTCTCGGCTGCCGGTTTCGCGGCCGATCACGGCGGGACGGGTGACGTCGGCGCGTCGATCACCGCGATCGAGATGCTCGGCTACGCCGACCTGTCGCTGATGGTGAAGGCCGGAGTGCAGTGGGGTCTGTTCGGTGGCGCCGTAGAGAACCTCGGCACCGCGCGGCACCACGACCGCTATGTCGCCGACATCATAGGCCTCGACCTACTGGGATGCTTCGCCATGACCGAGACGGGTCATGGCTCGAATGTGCAGGCGCTGGAGACCACCGCCACCTACGACCCGGAGTCGCGGGAGTTCATCATCGACTCCCCCACCCCGTCGTCGCGCAAGGACTACATCGGCGGCGCCGCCCAACATGCCCGGGTGGCGGCGGTGTTCGCGCAGCTGATCACGGGTGGACCGGGCGAGGAGCCGTCGAGCCAGGGCGTGCACTGTTTCGTCGTCCCGATCCGCGATGACAACGGCGACGACCTGCCCGGTGTCACCACCAGCGACTGCGGCTACAAGGGCGGCCTGGCCGGTGTCGACAACGGTCGCCTCATGTTCGACCACGTCCGCATCCCGGCGGAGAACCTGCTCAACCGCTACGCGGACGTCGAGGCCGACGGCACCTACACGTCGCCGATCGAGAATCCCAACCGACGGTTCTTCACCATGCTCGGCACACTCATCCGCGGCCGGGTCAGCGTCGCGGCCACGGCGGGCGCGGCCGGCCGCAAGGCCCTGGCGTTGGCGAGCCGCTACGGGTTGATCCGTAAACAGTTCGAGGCGCCCGATGCCGACAACGAGATCACCGTGATGGACTATCTCGGCCATCAGCGGAAACTGCTCCCGCTCATCGCGAAGTCGTACGCGATCGCGTTCGCGCAGAACGAGATCATCGAGGAGCTGCACGAGGTGCAGTCGTCGGCGCCGGATGACAGCGACGCGGGGCGTCAGCGCGAGTTGGAAGGGGCGGCAGCCGGTCTGAAGGCCTATGCCACCTGGCATGCGTCGCACGCCATCAACGTCAGCCGCGAGGCCTGCGGCGGTGCAGGCTATCTGGACGAGAACCAGATCTCGATCATGCGTGGCGACATCGACGTCTTCACCACCTTCGAGGGCGACAACACGGTGCTGACACAGCTCGTCGCCAAGGAACTGCTCTCCGCCTATGCCGAGGATGTGCAGGGGCTGTCCGCGGGTGGCTGGGTGAAGTTCATAGCGAGCATGGCCCGCGACGTCGTCGTCGAGAAGACCGCCGTGCGGCAGGTGGTCCAGACGCTGCTGGAGAGCTCTGACGAGGACACCGAGAAGTCGAACCTCACCAACCGCGGAACGCAGCTACGCCTGTTCCGTAACCGCGAGGATCACCTGGTCCGCACCTGTGCACAGCGGTTGCGCCGGGCCACCGACGACGCGAACGACCCGTTCGAGGTGTTCAACAACGCCCAGGATCACCTGTTGAAGGTGGGGCAGGCACACACCGAACGGATCGTGCTGGAGGCCTTTGTCCAGGCCATCAACGACTGCGACTCGCGGTCGGCGGCGGATCTGCTCGGCAAGGTGTGCGACCTGTTCGTCTACTCCGCGCTCGAGGACGACATCTCGTGGTTCCTGATGCATCGACACGTGTCGGTGGAACGGGCCAAGGCCATCCGACGCGGCGTGAACGAACTGTGCCTGGAGCTACGGCCGCACGTACGCACTCTCGTCGACGCTTTCGGTATCCCCGAGGAGTTGATGACGGCGCCGATGCTGCAGAACGGCTGAGGTGGGCCGACCGTCGTCGCCCAGTCGTCGTCGCTCAGTCGTCGTCGCTCAGTCGTCGTCGCTCAGTCGTCGTCGGTGTGGCCGCGCGGCGGTAGTCCCATCGCCACTGCCTGCTGGGCCTCGGTGAGTTCGCGGCGGAACCGGTCGACGTCGCGGGCCCAGGCCTGTCTGAGGGTGCCGTCGGCGAGCTTCACGCCGACACCCTTGCGGCGCCGCGGGACCGCGGGGAGCTCACCTAGCGCACGGGCGCTCTCCCACGCCTGGTGCTCGGGTCCGTTGTTGGGCGGGTAGATCGTGGCGATCTCGGAAAGCGGGATTCTCCCGGTACCCTGACGCAGGGTGGTCTCGGTGAGGCGGACGCTGACGTGCGTGCGGGCGGCGTGGACCTGGACGAGTGAGAAGCCGATCAGGATGACCGCGAAGATCAGCATCACCGGCCAGTGGACCTGGCCGGGACCGGCGATCTCGGTGGCCAGGACGGCGCCGATCAGTACCGGACCGATGGCGACGACCCACCAGCTTCCGCCCGGTTCATAGAACAGGAGTTCGCCCTCGTCGACAGGCTCCTTGTCGGGCTCGGCCGCCTGCTCGTCACCGGCATCGTCGGTGCTCGGCTGTGGCGTCGCGTCGTCGGTGTCGGAGGGCGCGAGCTCGTCGTCGTCGGGGCCCTTCGGCCCGTCCGGAACCGTCACTTCCGGCGACTGTTCTTCGTCGGCTTCTCGGGTTCGGCCGTCGAGTACCACTCGTCGGCCTCGGGACGGTAGGCCATCAGTGACCCGAAGAGGCCGAACAGCGAGGCCACCAGGGCGAACGCCAGGATGGGGATGCCGAAGCTCACGATGAGCAGCATGATCACCACGACCAGCGTGAGAGCGGCCAATGAGGATCGCCACCGTGCATCGCCGACGAAGGCCTTGCTGCCCATGACGATGAACCCGGCACCGATCGCGGCGACGATCACGCCGATCCCGATGGGGAGCAGCGTCGGCCCGGACGTGAAGATGCCCAGCACGATGAACAGCACTCCCAGTGCAACGAGGAGACCGCCGGAAACGGTCCAGCACCGGTAGGCCCACACAACCTGTTTCGGCCGCCGGGCGGGGTCAGGGCTCACCACGGGTTTCGCTTCCTTCGTTCGACTGGCCACGGTCGTGCTCAGACCGCGGACGATTCTGCTGCCCGCCACCATACGGCCAACTCTGGGGTGTGCCCTGGTGGTAGCCCGAACCCCCTGACCACGGTGGCGGCCCGGGTGGCGGGGTGGGCGGCTGGTGCGGTCTGCGACGATGTGCGGTCATCTCCCGGCAGTACTGTTCGCTCTCACGGCGGAGCAGCAGGACCGAGGCGCCGATCGCGGCCACACCACTGATCACCATCGGGATCATCACCCACTGCGGTTCGATGTGACCGAACAGAGAGAAGACCAGATTGACCGCGAGGAACACACCCATGGCGGCGACGATGAGGCGCGCCCAGTTGTAACCGCTGCGGGTGAACAGGACCAGACCGGCAGAGACCACCGTCAGGAACAGACCGAACAGCCCCAGCACGATGACCAGGGTGGCACTGGAGGTGAGGAGATCGACCTGCTCTCTCGGGGTGTCGGACGGTAGGCCGGCGATCTGTCGATCCCAGGAGTCACGCAACGTCGGGTACTGGCCGATGTAGGCGACGATCTGACCGAGGATGACCACCACCCACAGTTCGGTGGCGATGGAGACGGCGTCGGGCCGCTTGGGGCGGGCACCCGGGTCAGCCGGCGCCTCGTGGATCGGTGCGGTCATGCCTCCAGCCTAGTGAATGGTCGCGCCGCACCGGCCTCCCCGCCCGCGCCGTCCATCCGGACCGTTGCTCAGCCGAGCCGACCTGCGACCTCGGTGGCCCAGTAGGTGAGGATGATCGACGCTCCGGCGCGTTTGATCGAGGTGAGCGACTCCAGGATCGCGGCGTCACGGTCGATCCAGCCGCGCTCGGCGGCGGCCGTGATCATCGAGTACTCGCCGCTGATCTGATACGCGGCGACCGGGACGTCGGCGATCTCGGCGGCGTCGCGGACGATGTCGAGGTAGCTCATCGCGGGCTTCACCATCACCACGTCAGCACCCTCGTCGAGATCGAGGCGGATCTCCCGCAGTGCCTCGACACGATTCGAGGCGTCCTGCTGATAGGTGCGCCGATCCCCTTCGAGCGACGACCCGACCGCTTCGCGGAACGGACCGTAGAACGCCGACGCGTACTTCGCGGCATAGGCGAGGATTCCCGTGTCGGTGAAGCCCTCGGCGTCCAGACCGGCACGGATCGCGGCGACCTGGCCGTCCATCATCCCGCTCGGCCCCAACAGATGCGCACCCGCACGAGCCTGTGCCAGCGACATGGATACATACCGGTCCAGCGTCGCGTCGTTGTCGATGCATCCACGCGCGTCGACGACTCCGCAGTGCCCGTGGTCGGTGAACTCGTCGAGGCAGGTGTCGGCCATCAGCACGGTCGTGTCGCCGAGATCGTCCGACAGCGCCCGCAATGCGCGGTTGAGAATCCCGGCGTCGTCATCGGCGCCGGACCCGACGGCGTCCTTGTCGGCGGGCGCCGGGACACCGAACAGCATCAGCCCACCGACTCCGGCGCGCACCGCCTCGTCGGCGGCCTTGCGCAGCGAATCGAACGTGTGCTGCACGACACCGGGCATCGACGAGATCGCACGCGGCTCGTCGATGCCGTCGGCGACGAACATCGGCAGCACCAGGTCCTGCGGCGCGACGTGCGTCTCGGCGACGAGTCGGCGCAACGCCGGGGTGGACCGCAGGCGACGGGGACGGATCACGGGTGCCATCTGCATTCTCCTCAGGACGTGTTCGGTTGTGCGTGTGTGTGGCCCTTCGTGACGCATCGCTCGTACCTCGCGAGGCTCCTCAGGGACCGGGGTGGTGACCGTCCTCGCGTCTCCTCAGAGACCGGGTGGTCACGCACCGCAAGCGGGTAGCGCTGGCGTCCGTCCCCCGCTCCCGGAGGAGGTCCGGAGCGCTAGCGGCCGTCCCCCCGATCCCTGAGGAGGTCCGGAGCGCTAGCGGAGGACCGTCACGAAGGGTCGCCCTTCGTGACGCTCGCAAGCTCGCTCCTCAGGGACCGAGTGGTGACGCTCGCAAGCTCGCTCCTCAGGGACCGAGTGGTGACGCTCGCAAGCTCGCTCCTCAGGGACCGAGAGGTGACGCTCGCAAGCTCGCTCCTCAGGGACCGTGGGTGGTCACGCATCGCTCGCTCCTCAGGGACCGAGGGGTCACGCCTCGGCGACCGGGGACCGTCAGGACCGCGACCGTCGCGACTTCTTGCGCGGCGGAGGCAGCGCGCCCTCGGCACGCAGACGGGCGGCGTGCTCGGCGAGTGCGTCGATCAACTCGGGCACCGACGCCGACTCCGGCTGCACATCCACGCGCAGGCCGAATTCGGTTGCCGTCTCGGCGGTCTTGGGACCGATACACGCAACGATGGTGCGGGCGTGCGGCTTTCCGGCGATGCCGACCAGGTTCCGGACCGTGGAGCTCGAGGTGAAGCAGACGGCGTCGAAGCCACCGGTCTTGATCATCTCGCGGGTCTCCGCGGGCGGCGGGGCGGCACGCACGGTGCGGTAGGCGGTGACGTCGTCGATCTCCCAGCCGCGCTCACGCAGCCCCTCGGACAGCGTCTCGGTGGCGATGTCGGCTCGCGGCAACAGGATTCGGTTCACCGGGTCGAAGACATCGTCGTACGGCGGGAAGTCGTCGAGCAGTCCGTGTGAGCTCTGCTCACCCGACGGCACCAGCTCCGGCTCGATGCCGAAGGTGCGCACCTTCTCCGCGGTCGCCTCACCCACACAGGCGATCTTGACCCCGGAGAACGCGCGGGCGTCGAGACCGAACTCCGCGAACTTCTCCCACACCGCACGCACCGCGTTGGTGGAGGTGAACACCACCCACTGGTAGCGACCGTCGACCAAACCCTTGACGGCCCTTTCCATCTGGGCGGGGCTGCGCGGCGGTTCGACCGCGATCGTCGGCACCTCCTTGGGGATGGCACCGTGGCTGCGTAGTCGTTCGCTCATGTCGCCGGCCTGGTCCTTGGTGCGCGGCACCAGCACGGTCCAGCCGTACAACGCACGCGATTCCCACCACGACAGCTTGCTGCGATGAGCGACCACCTTGCCGATGGTCAGGATCAGCGGCCCGACGAGGGCGTTGCCCTGCTCGTTGAGGCTGGCCAGCGTCGCCTCGATGGTCCGCTGTGCACAGGTGGTGCCGTTGACGGTGATCGCGACCGGGGTCTGCGCGGCCATGCCGTTCTCGGTCAGCGCACTCGCGGTCTCGGCGAGATGGGCGGCCGTGGCGTGCAGGACCAGCGGTCCCGGCGCAGCGGCCAGCGCGGCCCAGTCCACACCTTCGGCGCGGACATCGGCCTCGGTATGGGTGGACCCGAGTGGCATGCCGGCGTAGCTCGGCACCACCGACGCGGCGGGCAGGCCGGGCAGCACCTCGAAATGCACCGACGATCGCGCAACCGCGTTGACCTCGCTCAGTACCGAATCGGTGGTGAGCGGATCGCCCGACACCACGCGCACCACGTCCTCGCCACCGCGAGCTGCGGCGACCAGGGTCTTGGCGACCTCGGCGGGATCGCCGAGGGCCGGGTGGACCACCGACGGTTCCTCGGCCTCGGCGGCATCACCCTCGGTCGATGTCGCCTCTACGGCGGTGTCGTCGGTCGCACCGTCGTCTTTCGTCTTCTTGGCGTTCCTGGCGGACTTCCCCGATCGGGAAGTCTCCGCGGCCTCGTCTCGGTTGGCCGCACCGATCATCTCGACCACACCGGCCGGGACGTCGGGATCGATGTAGGCCGTGGTGGCCTTCTCGATCGCAGTGCGGGCTCGGACGGTCAACAGATCGGGGTCACCGGGTCCCGACCCGACGAACAGGATCCGTCCCGGATTGACCTTCTTCGCACGGCTCATGAGTTCGCACTCTCCTGCCCCTGTCGGAGCTGCAGTTCCTTCTGCTACCGGAGTTGCGAGGCGGCCTGCACCCGAAGTCGCGACCCGCTCACCACGGGCGCCGAGGGCGCCGCTAGGCTTGCGAACCGCGGCCGACGAGCTCGTTCGCTCCCAGCTCCAGCAGTTCGGCGGCGAGATTCTTGCCGAGTTGCTCCGCACGATCGATCGGTCCCACCACCGAAGCGCGGATCACATCCGATCCGTCTTCGGCCGCCACCGCCGCTCGCAGCGACAGCTCGGCGAAGATCCGTCCATCGTCGTCGATCGACTCGACCACCTCGGCGATCGCTCCGACCGGTGCGGTACATCCGGCCTCGAGGGCCGCGAGCACCGCGCGCTCGGCATCGATCGACGCACGTGTGGACGCGTCGTCCAACTCGGCGAGTATTCTCACCAGTTCGGCATCGTCGGAGCGGCACTCCACGGCCAAGGCGCCCTGTGCCGGTGCCGGTAGCAGGACCACGGGGTCCAATGCCTCGGTGACCTCATCGGCTCTCCCGATGCGTACCAATCCGGCCCTGGCGACCACGACCGCGTCGAGTTCACCGCTGGCGACTTTGCCCAACCGAGAATCAAGGTTGCCTCGTAGGGGGCGGATTTCCAAACCGAGACCCAATGCTCTAAGCTGTGCCGCCCGTCGCGGCGCCGACGTCCCGACAGTCGACCCCGGCGGCAGCTCGCCGAGCACCATCCCACCCCTGCTGACCAGGGCATCTCGCGAATCCTCCCGGGGCGGGACGGCCGCGATCACCAGGCCCGGTTCCGGTGCGGTGGGCAGGTCTTTGTAGGAGTGGACGGCGACGTCGACCTCGTCGTTCTGCAGCGCCACGCGGATGGCCGTGGTGAACACCCCGACCCCGATCTCGGCGACGGGCGCCTGCGAGTTGTCACCGGCCGTGCGGATGATGACGAGCTCGGCGGGATGCCCGGCGGCGGTCAGCGCGTCGGCGACTTTCTGCGACTGGGTCCTGGCCAGCAGCGACCCGCGGGTGCCGATGCGGATCACGTCGCGTCCGGGGGCGCTCACTTGTCGTTCCGGCCGGTGCCGGCATCGGGTGTGCCCCCGAGTCCGGTCGCCGCTTCCGGCGCCGACACCGACTCGGCAGCGCCCGGCTTGAGCTCGAACAGTTCGCGCAGCGCTTCGGCGTAGTGGTCGCCGTTCGGGGTCGACGCGAGCTGTTTGACGCGGACCGTCGGTGCGTGCAGCAATTTGTCGACGACGCGACGCACGGTTTTCGCCACCTCGTCGCGTTGCGGGTCGTCGAGGTCGGGAAGCCGGGCATCGAGCCGCAGGATCTCCGCCTCCACGACGTCGGCGGCGCGCTGACGCAGTGCCGCGACGGTCGGTGTGACCTCGGCCTGCCGCTGGTGAGTGAGATAGTCGGCGAGTTCGGTGGCGACGATCGACCGCGCGGCCGACGCGTCGTTCTCCGCCGCCTGGGTCTCGGAATCGCCACGCAGACCCTCGATGTCGACGATGTGCACGCCCGGCAGCCGTCCCGCCGCCGGATCGACGTTGCGTGGCAGGCCGAGGTCGCAGATGACCAGCGGGCTGCCGTCGCTGCGGGCGGCGAGCGCCGAGTGCACCTCGCCCACGCTGACCACCGTGCCGACCGAGCCGGTGCAGGTGACGACGACGTCGGCGGCCGCCATGGCCTCGGGCAGTTGGGCCAGACCCATACCGCGTACCGCGATCCCGTGGTTGGCGGCGATGTTGCCCGCCAGGTGCTCGGCGTTGGCGACCGTGCGATTGACGACGACCAGGTCGCGCACGCCTTCACGAGCCAGTTGCGCCGTGGCCAGGCCACCCATCGCGCCGGCGCCGACGACCACGGCCGAACGCAGTCCGCCGCGCTGCTCGGCCGCCAGCAGGGCCTGGGCGCGGTGCAGCGCCACCGACACCACCGAGGCGCCGGCCCGGTCGATGCCGGTTTCGGTGTGTACCCGCTTGCCGACACGCAATGCCTGCTGCGCGAGCTCGTGCAGCACACGACCCGCCGAGTCGTTGGCGTCGGCGTTGAGGTAGGCGTTGCGGATCTGTCCGAGGATCTGCTGCTCGCCGACGACCAGTGAGTCGAGACCGGCGGCGACGGTGAACAGATGTTCCACGGCCGCCTCCGAGTAGCGGACGTACGCGTGGCGGGTCAGCTCGTTGACGGTCATCCCGGAGTGCTCCCCCAGGACGCTGCCGACGGCCTCCAACGCGGGGTGGAACGCGTCGACGACCGCGTAGATCTCCACGCGGTTGCAGGTCGACACGAGCATCGCCTCGGAGATCGCCCGCGACGACAGCAGTTCGTCGACGAGCTTGGGTCGATCGTGGTCGGAGACCGCCAACCGTTCGAGCACCTCCACGGGTGCACTTCGGTGCGAGACCCCGAACAACAAAACACTCACGCCGTCACCGTTTCCTCACCCGTCGCCGACCATGCCGAATCCATGCCGGTCGGCCGCATCCCGGGTTCTCTCTTCGTGGCGATCGCACCCGCCGCGCGGCCGGCCGAGGCCGTGCCGGGACGCGAGCGCGACGCATTGAACGCCAACACCTGTAACTCCAAGGCTAGATCAACCTGCCGCACGACAACATCGGAGTCCGTGCTCAGTGTCGTCGGCGTTACATTCAACAACTGACGTACCCCTGCCCCGACGAATGCGTCACAGGCCGCCTGGGCGTCCGCCTCGGCCGTCGCGATCACCGCGATCTCGATCGGCTCAGCGCCGTGACCTGCGCAGACATCATGGATCGCGGACAGCGGCGCCACCTGCGGCCCGCCGGGTTCGACGACCGTGCCGATCACGTCGGGATCGGAGTCGAACATGGCCGACACGCGAAATCCGCGACCGAACCCGGCGTGAGCGAGCAGCGCCCGACCGAGTCGACCGGCGCCGGCGAGCGCGACGGTGTGGGTGCTGTCGGTGTGCAGGACCATGGCGATCCGGGCGGTCAGGCGCCCGACGTCGTAGCCCACTCCGCGCACTCCGTTGGCGCCCACATGGGACAGGTCTTTGCGCAAGATGGAGGGATTGACCCCGGCCGCGGTGGCGAGTTGGCCGCTTGAGGCCACCAGGATGCCGCGTTCGCTGAAGGACCGCAGGATGTACAGATAGGTCGCCAAACGTGTGACGGTGGGCTCGGGAATCTCGGACGCGTCGGGTATCTCGGAGTCGTCCGACGCCGAACCGCCGCTCACGCCCTGGTCACCTTCTTCCGGCCGTCAAGGGTCCCACCCATCGCCCCATTGGCGAACCCCCATACCCGATCTCAGCGTATACCGCGCGATAACAGGTTCTCACTACCCCCATCAGATCGCGTCAACCGCGGCGCGATTCGAGGTCTTGACGCAGCCGGGTCGTGTCGACCTCCCAGTAGCTGTGCTCCTCGCCGTCGAGCAGGACGACCGGCAAGCGGTCGCCGAACTCGGCACGCAGTGCCACATCGCCGTCGTCGGCGGCCCGATCGACGTCAACCTCGTCGAACCCGACACCGAAATCCGCACAGATACTTCTCAATTCGCTGCGAGCCGTGGCACAGGCCGAGCATCCGGCTCGCGTCAGCAGCGTCAATGACATGTCGGCCTCCCTCGGTCGGTGGTGCGCCTCGCCGGGCGGTGTCACCGGCATCAGTGTGTCACCCCTCGCAATCGGCGCACACTAGGCTGGCTCGTGGCCCTCGAGTGGCTACTGTGGGGTTCCGGACTCCATGAGCCCGGTACGTTCTGAGCGAGTGGAGGTGAGCCGTGGCCGAGGAGGTCTCGGGCTCCGGTGATACCGACGGAGTCGACCCGACGCACGGCGACGCACCGAACGTCGAGAGTACGGGCGCGCCCGTCGGCGACGACGGGATCGTCGCCGACGAGACGGTCTCCGCCGACGAGGTCGTCGCCGGTGCGATCGCCGACGACGACGTGACCGACGCCGAGGACTGGGAGACCCACGCCGACGCGCTCGGCCCGGACCACGCCGACGACGAGGACGAGGATTCCGACGACACCGACGACGAGGACGAGGACGCCTCCCGGGTCGCGACGTGGATCTCCGAGCGGGCCAGGGCGACCAGCGGGCGTTTCCGACAGACCGCACAGGAGCTGCGGCAATCACTCGCCGGCGAGGCCAGCGCGCGAGTCGCCGTGGACACCCTGCGATCGCGCCCACCCACCGACGACGAGGAGACGCAGGCACCCCGCGACCTGACCGCCGCCGCATTCTTCGACGTCGACAACACCCTGGTCCAGGGCGCCTCGATCATCCACTTCGCCCGCGGCCTGGCCGCGCACAAGTACTTCTCCTACGGCGACATCCTCGATTTCGCGTGGACCCAGGCAAAGTTCCAGATCACCGGCAAGGAGAACGCCGAGGACGTCGCCGAGGGGCGCGAGAAGGCACTGTCGTTCATCGCGGGCCGTCAGACGTCTGAACTGGTGCAACTCGGCGAGGAGATCTACGACGAGTACATCGCCGACAAGATCTGGCCGGGGACCCGGGCGCTGGCCCAGCGGCACCTCGACGCCGGCCAGCAGGTGTGGCTGGTGACCGCGACACCGGTGGAACTCGCACAGACCATTGCCGAGCGTCTCGGCCTGACGGGGGCGTTGGGCACGGTGGCCGAGAGCGTCGACGGGGTGTTCACAGGCCGTCTCGTCGGCGACATCCTGCACGGTCCCGGCAAGGCGCACGCGGTGCGGGCACTGGCCATCCGCGAAGGCCTGAACCTCAAGCGCTGCACCGCATACTCGGATTCGCACAACGACGTGCCGATGCTGTCGCTGGTCGGCACCGCCGTCGCGATCAACCCGGACGCCGACCTTCGCGACGTCGCGAAGGTTCGCGACTGGGAGATCTACGACTTCCGCACCGCCCGCAAGGCCGCCAAGTACGGGGCGACGTCGGCGCTGGTGATCGGTGCCGCCGGAGTCGGCGCGGCGACCGCCACCCGGCTGATCCGGCAGCGCTGGGGCTGAGGCATCTTGCCTTGAGGTCGACTCGACGAGAGCTCTTGGCGGCGCGCGACTGCGCGACTGCACGGGTCGCCGATCCCTCAACGGCCGTTGTACCGACCGTCTTTGGGGCAGAGTGAATCGCCACTAGCCTGGGTGCGGTCGGCGCGATCCCGGGTTCTGTCGGCGCGATTCGAGGTTCCGTCGGCGCGATCCCGGGTTCTGTCGGCGCGATCCCGGGTTCTGTCGGCGGTGTCCCGGGTGCTGTCGGCGCGATCCCGGGTGCTGTCGCGCTGTGGGCGCTACAGCGTCACGACGTCCGACGTCGGATCGATCAGGACCTTGGCATGGTGTTCGGCGCTACCCAGCGCGTCGAAGGCCGCCGGCACACCGCCGAGACCGACCGTCGCGGTGACCAACGGACTCGGGTCCACCTTGCCATCCGCGATCATGTGCAACGTCTCGTAGAACTCGCCCGGGTCGTAGGCGAAGACGAACCGTAGCTCGATCTCCTTGTTGATCGGCATCGCCGGCCGGAAGGTGTCGGGCTGCATGCACACACCCACCACCACGACCCGCGAGCGGAACGGGGCGTGCGACACGATGTCCTCGATGATGCCGGGCACGCCGACGCATTCGAACACCACCGGTCCCTGCGGGGTCGCGCCGACGCGTTCGGCCACCCGCATCACCTTCGCCCAGGGCACGCCGGGAATGCGTTGCAGGTCGTGCATCGCGGAGAACGCGGTGCCGAACAGGTCGGAGGCGCTTGTCAGATACTTGTGTTTCTGGTTGCCCGCCTGCCACGGCGAGTCCGAGAGCGGGTCGACGACGACGTCGGCGCCGCAGCGGCGAGCGAGGTCGCGCCGACCCGCCGACAGGTCGCTGGCCACCACCGTTCGCACGCCCGCGGCCTTGAGCATCAGGATGACGGCCAGCCCGATCGGACCGCACCCGATGACCACGGCGACGTCGCGTTTGCCCACCTCGCCGCGCCGGACCGCGTGCCGGGCCACCGCCATCGGCTCGGTCAGTGCGGCGAGTTCCGCGGACACGCCGTCGGGGACCGGCATCGTCATGTCTTCGGCGACGAGCATCAGATCGGCGTACGCACCCGGTGCCTGCGCCGACAGTCCGGTCAGGTGCGCGACGTCGCCGTGCTTGATCATCGGCACCGACACCACCGACGTCCCGGGCGCCCACCGGCGGCGGCATCCCGGGCCGTAGGAGACCACGTCGCCGGTGAATTCGTGTCCCATGACCACCGAGTCGCCCGAACGCATGAAAGCGTGATAGCCGACCTCGTCGGCGACGTCGGCGCTGGCATCCGCGTAGGTCCGCGCGTGTAGGTCAGATCCGCAGATACCCGCCCGGATGACCCTGATGAGGACCTGCCCGGTCCCCGGCGTGGGTGTGGGTAGATCGACGATCGAGAGCTCGCCGCCCTGACACGCCACTGCTTTCACGTTGTTGTCCCCCTTCGTGACGCTCGCTACGCTCGCTCCTCAGGGAGCGGGTGGTGACGTGCCCATGATCCCGGAGGAGCCTCCGAGCCTGCGAGGAAGCGTCCCCCGATCCCTGAGGAGCCTCCGAGCCTGCGAGGAAGCGTCCCCCGATCCCTGAGGAGCCTCCGAGCCTGCGAGGATGCGTCACGAAGGGTCGCCCTTCGTGACGCTCACAAGCTCGCTCCTCAGGGACCGAGAGGTGCGCTCGCAAGCTCGCTCCTCAGGGACCGAGAGGTGCGCTCGCAAGCTCGCTCCTCAGGAGCGGGTGGTGAAGTTCGCTCCTCGGGGGCGAGGACGCCCGCGCCCTGTCAGCCGAAGTAGACGCTACCGCGACGGCTCAGCATCCGGAACAAGGTCTGCTGGATTTCCTCGCGGACGTGATCGGTGAGGTCGAAGACCACCATCGGGTCGTCGGCGGAGGCCTCGTCGAACGACCCGGTCTCAATCGGGCGCCCAAAGTGGATGTGCCACTTCGAGGGCAGCGGGACCACCCCGAGCGGACCGAGCCACGGGAAGATAGGCGTGACCGGAAAGTACGGCAGCCCAAGGATCTTGGCGAGCGGCTTGAGGTCGGCGAGCATCGGGTAGATCTCCTCGGAACCGACGATCGAGACCGGGATGATCGGTGCCGCGTTGCGCAGCGCGGTGGTGACGAACCCGCCGCGGCCGAAGCGTTGCAGCTTGTAGCGGTCCTTGTAGAGCTTCCCGATCCCCTTGTACCCTTCGGGCCACACCGCGGTCAGCTCACCTGCCCGCAGCAGTCGGTCCGCATCGTGGTTGCATGCCAGGGTCGCACCGACGCGGCGCGCCACCTCACCCACACCCGGAGCGTCAAAAGCCATGTCGGCAGCGAGAAGTCGGAGATACCGGCCGGTCGGATGATTGTCCCGGACGGCAACCGAGGTCATGATCGCGTCGATGGGGATGGTGCCCGCATGGTTGGCGACCAGCAACGCACCACCCTCGACGGGCAGATTCTCGATGCCGGTCACCTCGACCCGGAACCACTTCTCGTACACCTGACGTACCGCAGGCAACCACACCGACTCGGTGAAGTGCGGATCGAAGCCGAACTCGTCGACCTCGTACTCGCCGGTCATCCGCTCCCTGATGAACCCGGCGGTTGCGGTCAACGAGTCGGCGACCGCTCCACGGATACCGGACAGAGAGAACAGTGGACTTGAACGTGAGGGTCCGAGATGTTCGACGCCGAGGGACTCCGCGGGGAGGCGCACATCGTCGTTGATCGGGGTCACCGGCGCCGCAGGCTGGCCGAAATCGTCGGTGTTCGGGTGTCCGACTTGCGCCTTTTGCCGGGACTTGCGTTGCGCAGGTGTGGATTTCGTGGGCGTGGCGGTCCCGGCGGGCTGCTGACTGGGATGTCGCTGACGTACCTGTTCACGGGCCATACGCGCTCCCCCACGTGCCTCGGCACTGTTTCCGGGGGATGCGTAGAGCTGAATCACCTTCGCGGTACGTGCGTCGCTCACGCCACCTGCCAAGCTTCTCACCCCTGGGTCACAATTGATTTGAAGATCACATCCGATGACCACGCTGGCAATCTGCATTCATGGTACGCGTATATCGGAGTGGGTCTGTTGTCCAAGTCTAGAGCCTTGATCGACTTCGTGCCCACTTGTAGGCCATGTTGCCGACCGCCAACCTTATCGCGATTCACTTCCGTGGATTTCATTGCAGCTGATGCGCTGCCGAAACCACACGTCGCTCCAGCGAACGCCACGAATCCGGTGCGATCACCGCGGTCGAGGCACCTCGTTCGATGAAGTCGTCAACCGTTTCGATCGTCGTAAACCTGGGTGCGAAGCCGAGTTCCTTGCGCATGCGCGTGGTGTCCAGAACGCGCCCGTAGGTGAGGTACTCGGTCTGGCTCGACCGTAATTTCGCCGAACGAAGGTCTTGGAAGACCCCGGTGATCGGCGCCATCAAACTGCTCGGCACCGGTAACTCGACGTGCCCGATACGACGGATCGCCTGGGTCAGCGTCACCACGCCCTCCCCCGACACGTTGAAGGTGCCGGTCTTGCCGGCCAGCGTCACGTGCTCCATCGCCGCCAACGCGTCCTCCTCGTGCAGGAACTGCAGTCGGGGCTGATAGCCGATGACCGTGGGCACGATGGGTAGCGAGAGGTAGGACCCCATCCGCGTGTTGATGCGCGGCCCGAGGATCGCCTGGGGTCGCACGATGGTCACGTCGATGTCCTGGCGACGTCGCCCGAGCCCACGGACGTACCCCTCGATGTCGAGGAGGTCGCGACCGTAACCGCGCTTGGGTTCGCGGCGCGCCGGCGTCTCCTCGGAGAAGTGCGACGGATCGTGGGCACTCGCACCGTAGACCATCGCCGTCGACCGCAGGATCAGTCGCTTCACCGACGGGCTGCGCTGGCAGGCGGCGCACACCTGCATGGCGCCCACGACGTTGAACTCCTTGATCGCCGACGAATGCGGCGCCGTCTCCATGATCGACGTCGCGGCGTGCACGACGGTGTCGACCTCGTAGCCGGCGATCGCCTTGGCGATCGCCGGGCGACGAATGTCCAGCCGCAGGAACTCCGCCCGGCCCATCCGCCGCATCAGGTCCTTACGAGGAAGGCGCGAATCGACGGCGAGCACCCGTTCGATCGCCGGGTTGGCCGCGAGGCGGGCGACCAGGTAGCCACCGAGAAAGGTGGATGCGCCGGTCACCAGGACGGTCCGGGGCGGCGATGCGGGCGACTCGTCGGTCATCCTCACAGGCTAACGGGGCATTCTGAGACCCGCCTGTTCGGTCGCGAAACTCAGGCGACCGAACTTGGTGGCGCATCATCGGCCCCGTGGCCCGTGCGATTGTCGGCCGGTCCACAAAGACGAAGAACCCGCACTCGGCGGGTTCTTCTCGGTAATGCCGGAAGGGGTCTGTGACCCCCACCGACTATTTACCGAGTTTGCGGCGCTGCACCCGGGTCCGCCGCAGCAACTTGCGGTGCTTCTTCTTCGACATGCGCTTGCGACGCTTCTTGATCACTGAACCCATCGGGGTGCTTCCTCACGGTTGACGCGGTTGTTCTGACGGTCTGATGTGCCAACCGGCGTGACGCACACGCGCGGGCATCAGCACGCGACCTCCCACATTACCGGTCGGTGATGATCAGGAAAAATCCGGTCGCCAAAAGCCACGACTCCCTCGGCCGATCACACCAGTTGTGTGACCCGCCGAGGGAGTCGGGAGCAGAGCGAGCAGGCCGAAACCTGCAGCTGCGATGAGTCGGACTAGCCGACGTCGAAATACGAGGTCTCGAGATAATCGTGCACAGCCTTGGCGTGCACACGGAACGATCGGCCCACACGAACGGCGGGCAGCTCACCACTGTGCACGAGGCGATACACGGTCATCTTCGACACGCGCATCAGCGACGCAACCTCGGCGACCGTGAGGAACTGCGAACCCGAGGTCGCATTGTTTACCGCACCGGTCCTGTCACCAGGCTTTTCTGCAGCCATGAATTACTCATACCTCCGGAGCACGCGTCGCGGCCGCCGGCTTCCCCTCCGGCGGACACCAGACACGCACGTGCTTAAAGGAGCTTAGCGTGGCTGATGTGAAAAAAGCGACGTGAGTTGTGTGGTTATTGCGCCGGATGTGACGTCGCACCCCTACATCCTGGGGTTTCTCTGCGAATTACCCCTAAATCATGGGGCGTCGACTTCGACGCGCCCGGCGTTCGGGCCGCTCAAACCCTCAATCTCTGGTCGATGTCCGGCCTTGGCACTGACGGCTGCAGAGGCTCGTGTGGCCTCGTAAACGCCATGCCGGAAGCCGTTGGCCTCGAACTGCCGGATCGCCGCGGCGGTGGTGCCGCCCGGCGACGTCACGGCGGCACGCAGATCGACCGGCGACAGTCCCGACTCGCTGAGCAGCAGGCCCGCGCCGCGAATGGTCTGGACGGTCAACTCGGATGCCTGCACGCGGCTGAGGCCGAGCGCGACCCCCGCATCGATCATGGCCTCGGCCATGAGGAACACGTACGCGGGCCCGGATCCGGACACCGCGGTCACCGCGTCCATCTGCTTCTCCGGGACCACCGACACCTTGCCGACCGACTCGAGCAGCCGGACGACGGCGGCGAGCTGGTCGTCGCCCACGTAGCGGCCCACCGACACCGCCGACATCGCCTCGTTGACGAGCATCGGGGTGTTCGGCATGACGCGGATCACCGGCGAACCGGCCTGCAGCGCGTTCTCGTATCGGCTGAGCGGCAGTCCGGCCACCAACGTCACCGTGACGCGTTCGGACTCACCGGCGTCCTCGGTGCTCGCGAGCTGACGCAGCACCGAATCGACGTCGTCGGGCTTGGTCGCGAGGAACACGTACTGCGCGCCCTCGGCTGCGGTGGCGACGTCGGTGACGAGTACACCGTATTCGTCGGCGATCTCCTTGGCGCGTTTCGGCATCTTCTCGGCGACGACGAGATCCTTGGTCGGCTTGCCCGACTGGATCAGGCCGGCCAGCAGTGCTTCGCCGATCTTTCCGCCACCGACGATGGCGATGCGTTCGGTCACGTGTGATGCCTTCCTGACTTGCTTTGCCGGACCCGCAGCGGTGGGTCCGGAGTTGCTATCTACGTTGCGGGATGAGGGCGAGTTGCCGCGACTGGGCGACAACTGTCCCGGTCGAGTCCACCACGACGTGGTCCTCCTCGAACATGCCGGGTCCCACCTCGGTGCTCGTGGCGGCGAATCGCAGCCAGCCCGTCGCGGGGTGCCGGCGGACATAGGTCGTCAGCTGGACGGTCGGCGCCCACCCGAACAGCGCCAGATTCATCACCACCGGCGGCGAGATGTCGCACACGAGCACCGCGAAGTTCGTGTCGGGCTCGCCGCCTTTCGGGCGGGCCCATCCCCGGACGACGGGGGCGCCGGTCTCACCGCGCGCCACGGGGAAGGTCTCGTGATCGAGGACCAGGTCGAGAGCCGGACCGAGATGATTGACGTCGGCGATCGGCGAGTTGTCCAGGCCGATGCCGTCGGCCGGCGGCTCAGCGGGCGTGCCGTCGAGCGCCGTCGGGCCGGAGTGGTGCGGGGTGCCGGTGTCGGCGCGGGCACAGGTGATCGACGACGACACCATCGTGCGACCACCCTGGACCGCGTCCACGGTCATGACCGTGACGGTACGACCGCGTTTGCGGACCAGCACCTCGAGATCGATCTCCGCGGCGTTGGGAGCCGTGAGGTAGTCACTGGTGATCGCCACCGGGATCTTGTCGGTCTCGAAGTCCCCGCCCGACTCACCGTCGGTCGCGAGTTCGGTGAGGGCGCGCTGCGCGGCATGCGCGACGACCATCTGCAGACTCCCGCCGTGCACCTTGGGCCCGATGGTGAAGACGGGATCGATGGCGCCCCGATAGGTGATCCGGTCGGCACCGGCTCGGGCGACCTCGGTGAGGGTCAGCACCTCGGCAAGCTTCTGGTTCATCGTTCCGCTCGTTGATGTCGTCGGGTCGAGCACCGGTCGGCTCAACTCCGTTCGGAACGGACCCGCCCTGGCTCGTCGGCCGGCAGCCCCCTGGCAAGATGCCGCCGCGCAAAATCTAGCGAACGGGCCAGCAGCGCACTGCGTTCGGGTTTGGTGCGGGCCGAACTCGTTGTGACCTCCAGCACAACCGCGCCGGCGAAATCGCTGGCCGCGAGTCGGCGGCACACCTCGGCGCACGGCTGATTGCCGTCGCCGGGCAACAGGTGCTCATCGGTCGCGGCGCCGTCGCCGTCGGCGAGATGGAGGTGGGTCAGCGCCGACCCCATCCGCTCGTACATCGCCATCGCGTCGGCACCGGCGGTCGCGGTGTGGGACAGATCGAGCGTGTAGTGGGCATAGCCGTCGTCGGTGGGATCGATCGACTTGCCGAACGCCGATGCCGATATCCCGGGCCCGCCGCCCCGATGGCGCAGACGCTTGGCCGATCGCTGTCCGGCACCGAACAGTCGATCCGCCCGCATCGGGAACATGTTCTCCACGGCGATCGCGATCCCGCTGTCGTCCTCGAGCTCGGCCACCAGATCGTCGAACCCGTCGACATAGGAGCGTTGCCAGCGGAACGGCGGGTGTACGACGACGGTCTGCGCGCCGAGGTCCTCGGCCGCCTGGATCGATCGCCCGAGCTTCACCAGCGGGTCACGACCCCAGACGCGCTGGGAGATGAGCAGGCACGGGGCGTGCACCGAGAGCACCGGCATCTGATAACGCTCCGACAGATACTCCACGTGCCCGATGTCCTGGCTGACCGGTTCACCCCAGACCATCAGTTCGACTCCGTCGAAACCGAGTTCCGCGGCGTAGGCGAATGCGGCCTCGGTGTTCTGCGGGTACACCGAGGCGGTCGAGAGTCCGATCGGGATGTCGCGGATCTGCGGAGGTGGATTCACGGTCCCTCAGGTGGCCAACAGGACGAGCGGGCCGATCGTGACGATCAGACCCACGCCCATCGCCAGCAATGTGGTCGTCAGGTCCTTTGTCCGTCGCACGAGGTGCGCGAACGTGACGATCCCGAAGATCACCAGGACCGCGAGCACCAGCGCGAAATAGACGTTCCATTTCCACAGCTCGGTGAAGCCCCAGAACAGGCCGATCCCGACGGCCAGACCGGCGAGTGCCTGCCCGATGATCAGCGCCCACGCCAGCGCCGGCGAGTGCTCGCCCTTCGCGGTCTCCGTCGCGGGTGCCTCGGCGGTGTCGGTGTGGTCGACGGCGCCGCTGTCGCCCCCGTCGCGGTCATCGACACGGGCATCGACGTCGCGCTCATGATCGTCGTGGTGGTGAAGGTCGTCGTGAAGGTCGGTGTCGTGAAGGTCGTGGTCGTCGAGGCCGTGGTCGTGAAGGTCGCGGTCATCGACATCGTGGTGGTCGAGGTCATCGCGCTCGATGTCGGCGGTGACCCCCGAGTCGGCAGTGGCCGGGAGCACCTGCGTGACCTCGTCGGGCGCGACATCCGTCGCATCGTCCGTGTCCACCGGGTCGGTCTCCACCGTGTCGATCGCCTCTGTTCGGGCGTTCGCGGCCGCGGCGATGGCGGCCCCGGCGGCTGCGGTCACCGCGATCCCGGCGCCCATCGGACGCGCCGAATCACCGTCGGTCTGTCCCGTCGACGGCTCGTCGGCCGCGCCGCGGTCGGATGCGGTGAGCGTGTCGGACTCGTCGATCCGGTCGTCGAGCCGGTCCGCCGGGGTGCCGGGCTCGACGTCGGCGACCTCCGAGCGCGACTCGGTCTCGGCGGCCGCAGCGGAGTCGCCGCCGGCTTGGGCGGCGCGTTCCCGCGCGGCGGCCGGCCGGGCGGAGCGGTCCACGTTCTTTTTCTTGAATCGTCCGAAGAGGCCTTTGCGGGGCGCGGGCTCGTCCTCCTCGACGTCGGCGAATGCTCGGTACGCCTCGAAGTCTTCCGCGGCGTCGCCGTCCACGACCTCGGCGAAACGCTTGTCCCCCGAACCAGCCCGCATCCCCGCGGTCGATGGCTCCTCGGTGGGGGTTCCCTCGGTGGGGGAATCCTCGGACGCCGGCGACGCGAGATCGACGACGTCGACATCGTCTTGTTCGACCACGACGAGCCGCTCGCGGTTGTCACCGACGACGGGGATGATGCCGGTGACGGCGTTCGCGTTCTCGGCCTCCTCGGCCTTCGCCGCACGCCGAGCCACCTCGGAGGCGTGGAAGTCGCGCGTGGCGGGCTGGGCGTATCCGGGCATCCCGCTCGCCGACGTCGGCGTGGGGCGATCCGGTGTGGGCGGGGTCGCGGCCGGTCGGCGTGGTGGCGCCGCGCGGTCGGGAACCGGCTGATCCTCGGCGTACCGACGGGCGACCGGGGTCGCCGACCTCGGGAAGGAACCGGTGTCCGAGCGCCTGCCGCCGGACCTGGGAGAAGTGTTGTCTGCGTCGGCGGAGCCGATCCGCGGGATCTCGCCGGTCAGTTCCGAGACCGACACCGATCCCTCGCGCCCGACCCGCCGACGTCCCCTCGACTCACGGGTACCGCTGCCGGCCGGACCGCCCTCGGCCCGGCTGCGTGCCAGCAACTCCGAGACCGAGATCGGCCGGGAATCGGTGTTCTCCGGCCCGTTCGCTCCGCTCCCGGAACCCGATTCGTCAGACATACAGTGAGCTCTCCGTCCTCGAGTTCATCGCGCCCGCACGTCGGACGTCTTCGCTTGCAGTGTCCACCCATCCGACAGCCGACGGACCGGCGCACCGATCAGCCAACGCCGAGATCCGCGACTGCAGTTCCCCGCGTCTCGGTGCCGCGGGCCCCCACCTGCACCGGCTCGGCGTCGAGCCGCCGCAGGATGACCCCCTCACGCAGCGCCCACGGACAGATCTCAAGTGTATCGACTGACATCGCTCGCATGGCCGCCTCGGCGACGAGCGCTCCCGCCACCAGCTGACCGGCTCGATCGGCGCTGACGCCTTCGAGTTCGGCACGGTCGTCACGGGTCATCCGGGAGATGAACGAGATCAGCTGACGCAGACCGCTCGAGGTGAGCTGGCGTTTCACTCGCGGGCCTGCGCTCGACGGCGCGGCGCCGGTCAGGCGGGCGAGGCTGCGGAAGGTCTTCGACGTCCCGACCGCGAGATCGGGTTTGCCCGGCGCGAGCAGTTCTTTCGCCGCGGGTCGCAGCTCCGCGTCGAGCCAGTCGCGCAGCACCGACACCCGACGGCGATCGGGCGGGTCGCCGGGCAACCATTCCCGGGTGAGTCGGCCGGCGCCCAGCGGCAATGACAGCGCGACATCCGGCTCCTCGTCGACGCCGTTGGACATCTCGAGCGATCCGCCACCGATGTCGAGGGCGAGGATGCGGCCGGCGCTCCAGCCGTTCCAGCGCCGCACGGCCAGCGAGGTCAGGCGCGCCTCGTCGGGGCCGGTCAGGACCGTCACAGCGACTCCGGTCTTGTTCGCGACCTCGGCGAGCACCTCGTCGCTGTTGCTCGCATCCCGCACCGCCGACGTCGCGAACGCCATGATCTGTTCACAGCCCGATGTGGAGGCGATGTGGGTGAACTCGTCGACCGACTCGATGAGCTTGGCGGCCGCACGGTCGGACAGGCGCCCGCGGTCGTCGATCTGCTCGGCGAGCCGCAGGACTGATTTGGTGGAACTCATGGGGGTGGGATGGCCACCGCGATGGGCATCGACCACCAGCAGGTGGACCGTGTTGCTGCCCACGTCGAGCACTCCTAGACGCACGCTCTCAAACCCTACTGCGTCGGCCCTGAGGCCCGGGACCCGGCGGGGAAATCCGGCCGACCCGCCCGAGACCGCCGGAGATCGTCGACGGCGGTTACCGTTGATATGTGACACGCACCGAAGCATCGCGCACCGAGGCCTCCGCGCCGGCGCGCAAGCGGATGACCCCCGCACCCGAGGTCGATCTGGATTTTCCGCGCGAGTGGTATGAGTTCGCGGATCCGGACGATCCCGATCAGGTGATCCGAGCCGATATGACGTGGCTGCTCTCCTACTGGACGTGTGTCTTCGGCACCCCGGCCTGCCAGGGCATCATCGAGGGCCGCGAGGACGACGGCTGCTGCAGCCACGGTGCGTACCTCTCCGACAAGGACGACCGCAAGAACCTGGCCAAGGCCATGGCGATGCTCACCGAGGACGATTGGCAGTTCTACAAGAAAGGATCGGGCAAGGATCCGCTCGGGCCACGCGGCTACCTCGAGGAGAGCGACCTCGACGACGAACCGGCGCTCAAGACCCGAAAGCACAAGGGCGCCTGCATCTTTCTGAACCGTCCTGGCTTCGCCGGCGGCCCCGGCTGCGCCCTGCACTCGATGGCACTGCGACGCGGACTCGAACCCTTGACAGTCAAACCCGAGGTCTGCTGGCAGCTGCCGATCCGCCGCGAACAGGACTGGGTGGAACGCCCCGACGGCACCGAGGTGCTGCGCACCACGATCACCGAATACGACCGCCGTGGTTGGGGCGAGGGTGGCCACGACCTCAAGTGGTACTGCTCGGGCTCCCCCGACGCCCACGTCGGCGCCACGCAGGTGTGGGAGTCCTACGCCCCGGAGCTCACCGAACTGATCGGCAAGCCGGCCTACGACGCCCTGGCCGCGGCCTGCCGCCGCCGAAACGGCTTGGGCCTCATCGCCATTCACCCCGCGACGGCCGCCGCCACGACCAGGCGCGAAACGGATCAGAAATACAATCTGATCGAGGAGTGAGGGCCTCGCTTTCCCGGTTCCTGAGGAGCCAGCGAGCTTGCGAGCTCTGCACCCGCCCGAGCAACCTCCGAGCCTGCGAGCTCTGCACCCGCCCCCGATCAACCTCAGAACCTGCGAGCTCTGCACCCGCCCCCGATCAACCTCAGAACCTGCGAGCCCTGCCCGCCGCTCCCTGAGGAGCCTCCGAGCCTGCGAGGAAGCGTCACGAAGGGGCGCCCTTCGTGACGCTCGCAAGCTCGCTCCTCAGGGACCGGTGGTCAAGTTGCCTACGACCTCAGGGACCGGTGGTCAAGTTGCCTACGAGCTCCATGCCCGGTCCCTGGCGCATCGGCAAGAAACCAGCGTCGGGCCCCTACGGCTCGAACTTGTAGCCCAGGCCGCGGACGGTGACGAGATGCTTCGGGTTGCTCGGATCGGGTTCGATCTTGGAGCGCAACCGCTTGACGTGGACGTCGAGGGTCTTGGTGTCCCCGACGTAGTCGGCGCCCCAGACCCGATCGATGAGCTGACCCCGGGTCAGCACCCGGCCGGCGTTGCGAAGCAGATACTCGAGAAGGTCGAACTCCTTGAGTGGCAGGGTGATCGCCTCGCCGTTGACGGCGACGGTGTGGCGTTCCACATTTATGCGGACCGGCCCCTCCTCGATCACGCCGATCGCGAGTTCCTCCTCACCGGTCTCGCCACCGCGCCGCAGCACCGCGCGGATGCGCGCGATGAGCTCACGCGCCGAGTAGGGCTTGGTCACATAGTCGTCGGCGCCGAGTTCGAGGCCCACGACCTTGTCGATCTCGCTGTCGCGGGCCGTCACCATGATCACCGGAACCCCGGAGCGAGCGCGCAGCGCCTTACAGATCTCGGTGCCGGACATGCCCGGCAGCATCAGATCGAGTAGGACGATGTCGGGACTCACCCGGTCGAACACCGTGAGTGCGTGCGCGCCGTCGTTGACGACACTGGCCTCGAATCCCTCCTTGCGGAGCAGGAAGGCCAACGGGTCGGCCAGAGATTCCTCGTCCTCGACGATCAGTACGTGGGTCACCGATGCATTTCCTCTTTCGCGTATGGATGATCGGTGCGTCGCACCGAATCAATGGTCTGGGGGGAAACTGCGGTTTCGCGCGACTCGGCAGGATCGGCGGCCAGACTGGGGAAATCGCCGGACTCGACGACGTCGACGGTCAGATCCTGCGGAATGCACAGAGTGAAGGTCGATCCCGTGCCGGGCTTGCTCCACAGGCCGATCGACCCGCCGTGATTGGCCGCGACGTGCTTGACGATGGCCAGACCCAGGCCGGTACCGCCGGTCAGCCGCGACCGCGCCTTGTCCACCCGGAAGAAACGTTCGAACACCCGCTCCTGGTCATCCGCGGCGATGCCGATGCCGCGGTCGGTCACGGCGATCGCGACCATCGGACGGCCGTCGATCGGAGTGATCCGACGACTGATGGAGACGGTGGTGCCGGCAGGCGAATAGGCGATCGCGTTGACGACGAGATTGCTGATCGCGGTCAGCAACAGCATCCGGTCACCGCGCACCGTCAGCCCGGTGGGTTCATCCGCCTGCAGCGTGATCGAGGCGGCCTCGGCCGTCGTGGTCGCGGTGTCGATGGCCTCGGAGATGAGTTCGTCGATGTCGACGGTGGTGAATGCCGGCGTCTCACCGCCCTGCAACCGTGACAGCGCGATGAGCTCGCTGACCATGTTGCCCAGGCGATCGGCCTCGGTGAGCACCCGACGACCGAAATGCTGGACCGATTCCTCGTCATCCGACGATTCCAGCAGCGCCTCGGTCAGTAGACCGATCGCGCCGACCGGGGTCTTCAGTTCATGGGAGACATTGGCGACGAAGTCGCGACGGGTCGCCTCCACGCGGCGGTGTTCGGTGTCGTCGGTGCCATAGACGACGGCGTACCGCTCGTCCTCGTGGGCCACCAGACGCACCAGGCAGCGGACCGATTCGACGTGGCGGGCCGTCGCACGCCCGGTGGAGACGAAACCCAGAGCCGACTGCGGGGGGCTGAATTCGAAGCGCGATTCCACAGCGGTGTCGAGGACCTCTTTTGCCGCATCCCAGACCTCGTCGGCCAGAAGGCGATCACGCACCACCCCGAGCTCGACGGCCTGGCTGTTGTAGAGCACGACGTCGCGGAAGCGGTCCACGACCGCCACCGCATTCTCGCTGTTACGCACGATGAGGCTGAGCAACCCGGCCTTGGTCATCCGGCCGTCGTCGGTGGTCAGCGACACGTCGGAGTCGCGGAGCCGGGCGGTGTCGGCCACCTCTCGGGGTGCGTTGGCGGTGATCGGCCGCTGCTCCACGACTTCGGTCACGGCGACAGAGTCGGAGCCGGATGCGTCGGTACCGGACCGACGCATCGCCCGCTCGACCCAGCCACGCACGTGTCGATTGAGTCCCAGCAGGACCCCACCGACCAATGCAATGGCGATCGCCGCGAATAGCAGTGCAACGGTCACCATCGCAGCTTACGGCGCGACGAACGCCTTTCGCACATCCATCGTCACTGTTCGGCCGCTGTTCACGCACTGTTCGATCAAGCCCACGCGCCACTGTCGCGACAGTGCTAATCCGGGCCGGTGACCGCCGTCACCGAGCTCACTGCGGAACCGGCACCGCCATGTCCGCATACTCCGGATGCTGGGCGATGAACCGCTGCACATACGAGCACACCGGCACCACCTGCTTGCCGGTGTCACGGATGTCGTCGAGCACCACCTTGACCAGCTCACCGGCATATCCATGACCACTGAACTGTTCGTGGATCACGGTGTGCGTCAACACCACCTGATACGGCTCAGAGACATAGTCGAGATAGCCGACAACCCGTTCGTCGTCGTTGCCGTAATCCCCTTGGCCGGTCGCGTCTGCGGCGGGGCCCGGGCTCAGAATTGCTTCGTAACGCTCCTGAGCTGGGGAATGGTTGATCCGGAGAGTCCCGACATTCGCCATGGCATCCAATGTAGCGCGCCGCACATCATCGGGACCATGAAGTTTTCATTACGGCTGCTCACAGACGAGCTCTCGCTCACTTCTGGCCCTGCGCCGCCACGGCCGCGGCACCGGCCGCCGCCGCTTCCGGGTCGAGGTAGGTGCCGCCTGGGTTGAGGGGCTTCAGGTCGTCGTCGAGGTCGTAACGCAACGGGTTGCCGGTGGGGATGTTCAGTTCGGCGATGTCGGCGTCGGAGATCTCGTCGAGGTACTTGACGAGCGCACGCAGAGAATTGCCGTGAGCCGCGATCAGCACCGTCTTGCCTGCCTTGATGTCGGCCGCGATGGTGTCGAGGAAATACGGCACCATGCGCTCGACGACGTCCTTGAGGCACTCGGTCAGGGGCACCTCGGCCAGATCGGCGTACCGCGGGTCCTTGGTCTGGCTGTACTCCGCGTCGGGGTCGATCGGCGGCGGCGGGGTGTCGTAGCTGCGACGCCACAGCATGAACTGCTCGTCACCGAACTCTTCCTTGATCTCGGTCTTGTTCAGACCCTGGAGCTTGCCGTAGTGCCGTTCGTTGAGCCGCCAGTCACGCTTCACCGGAATCCAGTGCCGATCGCACCGATCGAGGGCGATCTGGGCGGTCTGGATCGCCCGACGCAGCACAGATGTGTACAGGATGTCGGGCAACAGGTCGTGCTCGATGAGGAGTTCACCGGCGCGCACCGCCTCGGCTTCGCCCTTCTCGGTGAGCGCCACGTCGACCCAGCCGGTGAACTGGTTGGACGCATTCCACTCGCTCTCGCCGTGCCGCATCAGAATCAGGGTGCCGTTGCTCATGGCAGTCAGTTTCCCACATGGGACCGCGCCGGTCTCGGCGTCGGGCCCATCCGCGGCGCCGACTTTGCGGCTACCGATCCGGGCGCGCACCGGAGCGACCGGTCGAGCCGCCGATGGCCCACACCGTCAGATAGGCGAGGCCGAAGAACGCGGCGACAGCCATTGCCACTCCGGTGGATTCGACCTGGGCGAACGGAGAGCGCACCCATTCCAGGGCGGACGCCACCACGGCGTCGGGCCGGGTCACCAGGTCCCAGGAGTTCCATCGCTGGAAACGGCCGATCACGATGCCGATCGCACACAACCCCACCGAGACGATCACGGTCGCCCACCCGGCGGCCGGACCCACCTCGCGCTCCACCCGGCGATGCACCATCAGCATCGACACCACGCCGAGGATTATTCCCGTCCACGCGGCGAATCCGTACTGCAGCACATGCCGCCAGAGGTCGTAGCCGTCGGCCAGATGGACGAGATCGGTCACCAGGTAGGGCGCGTTGGGCAGGAAGGCCAGCCAGCCGAGACCGAGAGGGATCAGCCAGATTCGTTGCCGGACAGCGATGAAGCCGAGCGCGAAGATCATCGGCAACCAGGCGAGGAAGAGGTTCCACACCAGGAACCGGGTCGGGTAGAACTCCGGTGATGCCGGATCGGTGATGCCGAGCACGACGGTGAGCGCGGTCGTCGCGAGCAAAGCGACAGCGAGCACCACCCGGTGCACGTGGGTCATCGGACCAGTCTGCCCGGCGGCGCGGAATCGAGACGCACGATGAGGTCACGAACCCGTCGACGTGCGACCAATGGCCCGCGAATCGGACAAAACGGGTCTAACTTCACTGTCATGACCGCCAGCGCAGATGCCGGCGCCACCGGCACCGACACTCCCGAGCCCGAACTCAAACGTGTACTCGGGTGGAAGTTACTCCTGCTCTTCATCATCGGCGATATCCTGGGCACCGGCGTCTACGCGCTCACCGGTCAGGTGGCCGGCGAGGTCGGCGGTGCCGCCTGGCTGCCTTTCCTGATCGCGTTCGTCGTGGCCACGCTGACCGCTTTCTCCTATCTCGAGCTGGTGACGAAATATCCGCAAGCCGCGGGCGCTGCGCTCTATGTCCACAAAGCATTCGGGGTGCATTTCATCACGTTCATCGTGCTGTTCACGGTGATGTGCTCGGGCATCACATCGGCCACGACGGCGTCTCGCGCGTTCGCGGTCAACATGCTGACCGCGTTCAGCGGCGGCGACAAGCCCGACACCGCCAGTCCGGCGCTGCTCTTCTTCGCGATCGCCTTCCTGCTGGTGGTCATGTTCATCAACTTCCGCGGCGTCGCCGAGGGCGTGGGCACCAACGTCGTGCTGACCCTGGTCGAGCTGTCGGGCCTGCTGATGGTGATCTTCATCGGCTACTGGTTCATCGTCGGCGGCAACGCCGAGCACTGGGATGCGGTGGTGGCCTTCGAGACCCCCGACGACAAGAACGTCTTCATCGCCATCACGGCGGCGACGTCACTGGCGTTCTTCGCGCTCGTCGGATTCGAGGACTCGGTGAACATGGCCGAGGAGTGCAAGGAGCCGGTCCGCATCTTCCCCAAGGTGATGCTCAGCGGCCTGGCGATCACCGCGGTGGTGTACGTGCTGATCTCGATCTGCGCGGTGGCGATCGTTCCGGTCGGCGTCCTCGCCGAGAGTGAGACCCCGCTGGTCGACGTGGTCCAGGCCGCGGCCCCCGACTTCCCGATCGGCGAACTACTGCCCTGGATCTCGATGTTCGCGGTCGCCAACACCGCACTCATCAACATGATGATGGCCAGTCGGTTGCTCTACGGCATGTCCAAGCAGGGAGTGCTGCCGACGTTCCTCTCCTACGTGCATCCGGGTCGTCGGACACCGGTCGCGGCGATCATCTTCACCACCGTCATCGCCCTGTGCCTGCTGGTGTACGTCAGCGCGGATCCGGAGAGCTCGGTGGTCGGCTTGCTCGGCGGCACCACCGCACTGCTACTCCTGGCCGTGTTCACCGTGGTGAACATCTCGGTGTTGGCGCTTCGCCGCAAGCCGGTGCAGCACAATCATTTCCGCACCTGGACACCGGTCGCCGTGCTCGGCGCCGTGACATGTGGCTACTTGACGTTGCCGGTCACCGGCCGCGACCCGGAGCAGTACGTGATCGCCGGCTGGCTCCTGCTCCTCGGCGTGATCCTGTGGGCCATCACCTATTGGCATCAACGGCGCCGTCACATCGCCGGGGACCGGCACCTCGAAGACGTGAACTGACCGAACTCGGGACAGATGAAGCGGATCGTGCCGGTTTCCGGCACGATCCGCTTCATCGCCGGGTCGACATCTCCGGGTGAACTCTTACTTGCGCAGGTCTTTCCGCAGGATCTTGCCCGAGGCCGACTTCGGAATGGCGTCGATGAACTCGACCGCGCGAACCTTCTTGTGCGGCGCCACCTTTGCCGCGACGAACTCGATCACCTCGTCCTCGGTCAGTTCCGCGTCGGGTTGCTTGACGACGAACGCCTTCGGGATCTCCTCCCCGTCGGCGTCATTGACACCGATGACGGCGGTGTCGGCGATCTTCGGATTGGTCAGCAGGAGCGCTTCGAGCTCGGCCGGCGGGACCTGATAGCCCTTGTACTTGATCAGCTCCTTGAGCCGGTCGACGATGTAGACGCAGCCGGTCGGGTCCACCCGCGCCATGTCGCCGGTGTGCAGGTACCCGTCGGCGTCGATGGTGTCGGCCGTGGCCTGCTCGTTGTTCAGGTAGCCCAGCATGACGTTGGGACCCTTCACCCAGAGCTCTCCGGGCTCGGACAGGCCCTCGGCCGGCAGACCGATCTCGTCACCGGTGGCCGGGTCGACGAGCTTGTTCTCGGTGTTCGGGATCGCCCAACCGGTCGACGACAGCGGCGGTTCGTCGTAACCCAATACGGCCTTGGTGTCGATCGGTATCAGGTGACTGACCGGGGACAGTTCACTCATGCCGTAGCCCTGCAGCATGTGCAGATCGAGTCGCTTGGCGACCGCCTTGCCGAGCTCGTCGTCGAGAGGCGCCGCGCCCGACATCATGACCTCGAGCGAGGACAGGTCGTAGTTGTCGATGATCGGATGCTTGGCGAGCGCGACCGCGACCGGCGGCGCGATGAAGGCGGTCGTGACCTTCTGATTCTGGATGTTCTCGAGGAACTCGGGAAGGTCGAAGCGTGGCATGATCACCAGCCGCCCCCGGTTGTACAGCGCCGCGTTGAGCAGCACGGTCATCCCGTAGATGTGGAAGAACGGCAGCACCGCGATCACGACGTCGTCGGCGCCCATGCCCTGCAGAGGTTTGATCTGGGCGACGTTGGCCACCAGGTTGCGGTGACTGAGCGCGACACCCTTTGGATTGCCGGTGGTGCCGGAGCTGTAGGGCAGGGCCGCGACATGTGTGGCCGGGTCGATGGTGACGTCCGGAGCCGGCAGGTTGGGTCCGAGGAGGTCGACGGCGTTCGGATGCCCGGACTGTTGCTCACCGTCGCCGTCCAGGATGATCAGGTTCTCGTCGGCGATCCCGACTTCCTTCGCCGCGATCGCGGCCTGCTCGGCCATCAGCGAGATCGTGACGAGCATCTTCGCCTGCGAGTCCTTGAGCTGCTTGGCGATCTCCGGCGCAGTGAACAGCGCGTTGATCGTCGTCGCCGTGCCGCCGGCCCGCAGGATGCCGTGGAAGACGGTGGCGAATGCCGGGATGTTCGGCGAGAGGATGCCCACCACGTCGCCGACGGCGATCCCCCGCGCCGCCAAGGCTCCCGCCGCAGCGTCGATCTGGCCGATCAGCCGCCCATACGTCGTCTCGTCGCCGGTCTTCGGGTCCACCAGGGCGACGCGGGCGAGGTCCTCGTCGGCTATCGAACCGAACAGGAAGTCATAGACGCTCAGGTTCGGGATCTCGACGTCGGGAAAGGGGCTCTGGAAACTCATGACACCTCCGTTGGGGAATACCGGACGTAATCGTAACAACATTCGTTGTCACGGTCGGTCCGGCGCGCAATGTCCGCATAGTCCGGTTTCGGCGGACCGGGAGGTCCGACGTCCGGCACCGCACAACTCTACGACGGCGCCCGATCAGGTGTGACATGTGCCACCCCATCGGTGACCGGTCGTACCCGAGGAACCGGTCAGTCGTCGTCGGAAAAGCTTGTGCCCGACCCGTCCCCGGCGGCATCCAACGACGTGGTCTCCCCCGGTACGTATCGGTCCGGCAGCGGCTCACCGGGTTCGGGCAGCGACTCCTTGTCGATGAGGTGCTCGAACGCGAGCAGATTGCGCAGCGATTCGCCGCGCGACACCCGCCACGCCCACTCTCGTTGGATCGACGTCAGGAAGCCGATCTCGAGAAGTGTGTTGAAGTCGCCGTCGGCCGCCTCGAGCACCTGGCCAAGCACGCGATCGATCTCGTCGGCGCCGATCGCATCCGCGGAGATCCGGCCCACCAGGTAGATGTCGCCGGTGTTGTCGATGGTGTAGGCGACGCCGTAGAGCCGCCGGTTGCGTCGCAGCAGGTAGCGGTAGACGCCTTCATGGTTCTCGTCGGGACGCCGGCAGACGAATGCCTCGACACGCACACCGTGCGGGCCCGCAGTCAGCAGCACGACGGTCTTCAGCTTGCGCTCACCGGGGAGTTCGAGCACGAGATGATCGGCCTGCGCACCTCCGGAGTCCTTGCGGCTGAACGAGATCTCGCGCTCGTTCAGCGTTGACTCGAGCAGTTCGACGATCTCGGTCTGATTCACCCGATCACCTTGCCTGTTGGAGTGTCACTGTCTGGTGGAGTGTCGCTGTCTGGTGGAGTGTCGCTGTCTGTTGGAGTGTCGCTGGTCCGAACGCCGGTCAGCCCTGACCGACGATCACCCTCGGACGGCGCCGACGCCACCGTCGCGACGCGCGACGAACCGACGCGGCACCGACGGCGCCCGGATTGCGCGCCGCGAATGACTGCATCGCCTCCGCGTAGCTGTTCAGCAGTCGGGTCGAGGTGTGCTCCCAGGAGAACTGCTCGGCATGGGCGCGGGCGTTGCCCCGCATCGCGGCCAGCCGGTCGGGTTGCGCGAGAATCCCGGCGAGGGCGTCGGTCCAATCCTCCACGTCGTGGCCGTCGACGAGCACACCGGTGCGACCATCGGCCACTGCCACACTGAGGCCACCGACGTCGGCGGCCACAACCGGGGTCCCGCACGCCTGGGCCTCGATGGCGACCAGGCCGAAGCTCTCCGAGTAGCTCGGTACCGCAACCAGATCCGACGCGCGGTACACCTGTGCGAGCCGATCGGACGGCTGGGGCGGCAGGAAGGTGACCGAATCGGAGATATCGAGTTCGTCGGCCAGGTCGATCAGCGCGGTCGGCTGCGCGAGCCCGGATCCCGATGGTCCGCCGACGATCAGCACCCGCACCGGGCGACCGTCACGCCGGGATCGCTCGATGATCGGGGCGGCGGCAGCCAGCAGGACGTCGGGAGCCTTGAGTGGCTGAATGCGGCCGACGAAGGTCAGCACGGTCTCGTCGGGTCGCAGTCCGAGCTCGGCACGTGCCGCCTCCCGCGACCCCGGCGAGTAGACGTCGAGATCCGCCCCGGGGGTCACCACGTCGATGCGCGACCGATCGGCGTTGTACATCGAAACCAGCTCGCTCGCTTCGGTTTCGGTGTTGACCACCATACGGTCGGCCTCGTCGACGACCTGCTGCTCGCCGATGACCCGCAGCATCGGTTCGGCGGTGTCGCCCTTGGCCAGTGACGCGTTCTTCACCGCCGCCAGCGTGTGCGCCGTGTGCACCAGCGGCACACCCCAACGATCGCGCGCCAGCCAGCCGACCTGACCCGACAGCCAATAATGCGAATGGATCAGGTCGTAGTAGCCGGGTTTGTGCATCGCCTCGGCACGCAGTACGCCTGCGGTGAAGGCACACAGCTGGGCCGGCAGGTCGCGTTTGTCGAGGCCCTCGAAGGGGCCCGCCACGACGTTGCGGACGGTCACTCCGGGGGCCGCGTCGACGACCGGCGCGTCCGACGACGACGTGGCGCGCGTGAAGATCTCCACCTCCACACCGCGTCGGGCGAGGCGCGTCGCGGTCTGCCACACGTACACGTTCATGCCACCGGCGTCGCCGGTTCCCGGCTGGGCCAGCGGTGACGTGTGCACGGAGACGAGTGCGACGCGCCGCGGCATCGGGGAACTGGTCATCCCACCAGCTTAGAGAAAGTCGCCGACCGCACCGCCCCCGCCCTTCACGAGGTGCACGAACGTCGCCAGGTGTTCGCCGCGGAGCGACTTCCACCCCCGCTCCCGGAGAAGCCTCCGAGCTCGCGACCTACCCGCCCCCTGAGGAGCCTCCGAGCTCGCGAGGATGCGTCACGAAGGGCGCCCGAACACGAGCCGACGTGATTGACACTTACCCAAAAGTGTCTCACCATCACAACATGACGACAGATGTGTCCGAGCGCGCTGTCTTCGAACTGCGCTCGGGACCGACGTGGGCTGACCCCTATCCGATGTATGCGGCACTACGCAGGCACTCACCCGTTCACCGGGTCCGACCGCCAGGCGATCCGGATGCCGACTTCTGGGTGCTCACCCGCCACGCCGACGTGCTGGCCGCGGCGAACGACGCGCAGACTTTCTCCTCCGCACACGGGCTGACGGTCACCTACGGCGAACTGGAGGCCATCGGCATGGCCGACCATCCGCCGATGGTCATGCAGGACCCGCCGACCCACACGGAGTTCCGCAAACTCGTGGCGCGCGGGTTCACCCCGCGGCAGGTCGTCGAGGTCGAACCGAAGGTCCGCGAGTTCGTCGTCGATCGTCTCGAGCGCCTGTCCGCCGACGGTCCGGCCGACATCGTCGGCGAGCTGTTCAAGCCGCTGCCCAGCATGGTCGTCGCCCACTACCTCGGTGTCCCCGAGGAGGACCGGGCCCGGTTCGACGGCTGGACGCAGGCGGTCGTCGGCGCGACGTCGGGCGTTGGCGGGATGGCCGCGGCCGCACAGTCGGCCGGCGCCGCGACGATGGAGATGCTCGCCTACTTCACCGAACTCATCGAGTTCCGCAGGTCCCACCCGGCCGAGGACACCGTCTCGCAACTCGTCGCGGCCGGGCTGGCCGACGACCCCGACGACCCGCGCGGACTGCTGTCGATCCTGGCGTTCACGTTCACGATGGTCGCCGGCGGCAACGACACCACCACCGGCATGCTCGGCGGCAGCGTAGCCCTGCTGCATCGATTCCCCGACCAACGCCGGCGCCTCGTCGCCGAGCCCGGCCTGATCGCCGGGGCCGTCGACGAACTACTCCGGCTCACGTCCCCGGTCCAGGGTTTGGCGCGCACGACGACCCGCGATGTCGTCTACACCGACTGCCCCGACGGTCCGGTCACCATCCCGGCCGGCCGCAAGGTGCTGCTCGGCTACGCCTCGGCCAACCGCGACCCGGCGGCGTTCGGTCCCGATGCCGACGACCTCGACGTCACCCGACGGCCGCGGAACATCCTCACGTTCAGCCACGGCAACCATCACTGCCTGGGCGCGGCCGCCGCACGGATGCAGGCCCGGGTCGCACTCACCGAGCTGCTCGCACGGCATCCCGAGTTCACGGTGGATGTCGACGGCATCGAGTGGGCCGACGGCAACTATGTGCGGCGCCCCACCTATGTCCCGTTCCATGTCTGACGCAGCGCCCTCTGCGGGGGCGGACCCGGCGCCGAGATCCGCCGACTGGCTGGGGCCCGAGCGCGCCGAACTCGGTGCCCAGCGCATCCTCGACGTCGCCGAGGAACTGTTCGTCGAGCACGGGGTGCCGGCGGTGACGATGCGCGGACTGGCCGCCGCGGTCGGGTGTTCCCGCGCCACGCTGTACCGGTACTACCCGGGCAAGGCCGAGGTGCTCGCCGCCTACGTCGATCGTTCGGCGGCCGAACTGGGCGCCGTGGTGTCGGCATCGGTGCGACACCGGTCCGACCCGGGCGCGCGTCTGGTGGACGCGGTCATGACGGCCGTGAGTGGGGTCCGGTCGAATCCGGCGCTCTCGGCCTGGTTCGCGCCGAACACCGCCGGGCAGGCCAGCGATCTCGCGCTGCTGTCACCGGCGATCGAACGGATCACCGTCGGTCTCCTGGGCGAGATCGCGCCGAACGCGCCGGACCCGAGCGACCGGGCGCGCTGGCTGGTCCGCGTCATCACGTCGCTGCTGACGAGTCCCGGAGCGTCGGCCGACGACGAGCGGAAGCTCCTGGAGCGGTTCGTGGTCCCGGTGGTACTCGGCCCGTCCTGAGGTCGAACCCGACGCCGCCGAGGGCGGAGATTTCGGCTCATCACGCCGGTGCCCTACACTGCTTTCGGAAACGATTGTCATTTGCGTGAGGGCGAGGCGATGAGGCGAACACTGACGACGACCCTGGCATTGATCGGCGCGGGAGCGCTGGTGTTGGCCGGATGTTCGGACGGTAGCGGCGGCAGCTCGGCATCCGGGGAGACGACAGTGGTCACCTCCACCAATGTGTGGGCCGCGGTCGCCTCCGCGGTGGCCGGCGACAAAGCGACAGTGACCGCGCTCTACGCGAACGCCGAGGGCGATCCCCATGAGTTCGAGCCGTCGGCAGCGGACACGGCCGAGGTCGCCGACGCCGACCTCGCCGTCGTCAACGGCGGGCACTACGACCAGTACATGGAAGACGCCGCCGGCGACACCGGTGTCACGACGATCAACGCCTATGACCTCATCTCGGGCGACAGCCACGGCGACGACGACAGTCACGACACCTCGGATCACGACAGCGCCGATCACGACAGCACCGATCACGACCACGGAACGATGAACGAGCACGTCTTCTACGACCTCGACGTCGTCGGGCAGGTGGCCACCAAGATCGGCGACACCCTGGCCGACAAGGATCCGGCCAACGCCGACGAGTTCCGGGCGAATGCCGACGCCTTCAATCAACGCATCGACGGTCTGCGCAGCCAGCTCGCCACCATCAAGGCCGCCCACGACGGGACCAAGGTCGCCCAGACCGAGCCCCTCGCCGGATACCTGTTCGACGACGCCGGCCTGACCGACACCGCGCCCGCCGGATTCACGCAATCCGTCGAAGAAGGCCAATCACCCTCGGCCGCCGACCGTGCCGCGATGGAGGACCTGCTGACGTCCCGGTCCGTCGCCGCACTCATCTACAACACCCAGGCCGTTGATCAGGTCACCACGGCGATACTCAAAACCGCGGACGGCGCGCACGTCCCGGTCGTCAAGTTCACCGAGACCCTGCCCGAAGGTGTCACCGACTACATCACCTGGCAGTCCGGTCAGATCGAGGCGTTGCGTGCGGCACTGAGTACCGATGCCGCACACTGACGTCATGGCTGATCCAGACCATCACGCCGACCATCGAGCGGTGATACACGACCCCACCGCTCCGGTTGCCACGTTCGAGGGGGCACGGCTTGGCTTCGGTTCCCGCGTGCTCTGGGACGATCTGAACCTGCGAATCGCACACGGCGAGTTCATCGCGGTCCTGGGACCCAACGGTTCCGGCAAGACATCGTTCCTGCGGTGTCTGCTCGGCCAGTACGAACTCGACGCCGGACACCTCGAAGTCACCGACGCCATCGGCTACATCCCTCAGCAGCACGCCGACGAGGCCGACCCGATGGCCTTGCGCGGCCGCGACCTCGTCGGTTTCGGCGTCGACGGTTCCCGGTGGGGCCTGGGTGTGCGTGGACGGATTCGTCGGCGTCGCCTGGTCGACGCCGCGCTCGCCGAAGTCGGCGCCACCGCCTACGCGGATGCACCGATGGGTCTGCTGTCCGGTGGTGAGCAGCAACGCCTCCGGGTGGCGCAGGCACTCACCTCCGACCCGGCGCTGCTGTTGTGCGACGAGCCACTGTCGAGCCTGGATCCCACGAATCAGCAGCGGGTCGTCGAACTCATCGACGAGCGTCGACGCAATGCCCACACCGCCGTCGTGTTCGTGACGCACGAGATCAACCCGATCCTGCCCTACGTCGACAGGGTCCTGTACCTGGTCGGCGGCAGCTTCCGGATCGGGACGCCGGACGAGGTGATGACAACCGCCACCCTGTCCAACCTCTACGGCAGCGACGTCGAGGTCCTGCGGGTCAACGGCAGGCTGTTGGTGATCGGCGGCGAGGACAGCCACCACTGTGATCATCTCGCCGAGCCACCCATGAACCCGGCCCACGTCGGCCACGACCCCGACCCGGGTGCCGCCCGATGACCGACCGAATCCCGTTGGCGGCCGAGCAGATAGATGTCAGCAAGTTCTGGGACTTCAGCACCACCGCCGACCTGCTCGGCCGTGACTTCGTCCTGCAGTCGCTGCTGGCGATCGCATTACTGGGTCTGCTCGGCGGAATCCTCGGCCCCCTGATCGTGGCGCGCCAGATGTCGTTCGCCGTTCACGGGGTGAGCGAGTTGTCGGTGACCGGCGCGGCGGCGGCGTTGCTGATCGGGATCAGCGTCAACGTCGGCGGGGTGATCGGTGCCGTCATCGCGGCGAGCGTCTTCGGATTCCTCGGAAACCGTGTACGCGAACGTGATTCGGTGATCGGCGTGGTCATGGCGTTCGGCCTGGGACTCGCGGTGCTGTTCTTGTCGCTCTACGGCAGTGCTCGTACGGGTTTCGCGATGCTCACCGGACAGGTCGTCAGCGTGGGCACCGGCGGCCTGACCGCCATCGCGATCACCACGGTCGTGGTCGTCGTCGGGATGGCGATCATCTACCGCCCGTTGCTGTTCGCGTCGCTCGATCCTCGGCTGGCCGCCGCATCCGGAGTGCCGATGCGGACGTTGTCGGTCGTGTTCGCCGTGCTCATGGGTATGGCGTGCGCCCAGGGCGTGCAGATCATCGGCGCCCTGCTGGTGATGTCACTGATGATCACGCCCGCCGCCGCGGCCGCACGACTCACCGCCAACCCGACGACGGTGATGATCCTGGCCGTGGTGTTCGCCGAACTCGCCTCCGTGGGCGGCATGATCCTGTCGCTCGCCCCGGGCCTGCCGGTGTCGGTGTTCGTCACGACCATCTCGTTCGTGATCTACCTGGTCTGCCGTTGGGTCGGGCACCGTCGGGAGTTCGTCACCCGCTGAGAGCCGGCGAGTCCTTCGAAGATTCGTCACCCCGGTCCCTGAGGAGCCCGCGAACGAAGTGAGCGTGCGTCACGAAGGGCCCTTCGTGACGCATCGCTCGTTCCTCGCGAGGCTCCTCAGGGACCGGGTGGTGGTGCGCTCGTTTGTTCCGACCTCCTCACGGACCCGGTGGTGGTGCGCTCATTCCTCGCGAGGCTCCTCACGTACCAGGTGGTGGTGCGCTCATTCCCCGCGAAGCTCCTCACGTACCAGGTGGTGGTGCGCTCATTCCCCGCGAAGCTCCTCACGTACCAGGTGGTGGTGCGCGCGATCCTCGCGAGCCTCCGCAGGGATCGGCTGGTGGTGACGCCCGCCAGCCCAACTCACTCCTCCGGCGCCCCGGGATTGCAGCGGGTCTCGATCATCACCTGGTCGCTCACCACGGGCCGCGACGGTTCGAGGTTCCAGCTGGGCTTGTCCGGTTCGACGGCCCGGGCAAAGTCCCAATGGCAGTCGAATTGGGCCCGCATGCCCGGGGTGTCGGCGTCGGGGGCGAGTGCCAGCACCTCCGACCACGCGATGTCCGCGCCGCGGGGGTTCTCGGTGCGACGGCCTGCCGGCGTCGGATGGATCTGCAGACTCGGCCCGACCGCGGTCTGCACCCAGTCGACATGGTCGACGTAGGGCGGTGGCAGCACCGGTGTCGTCGGCCCGCTCGCCATCGGCGCTGCTTCCGACGACGAGACCACCGGTGCCGTCGAGGTTGTGCTCGACACCGCTCTCGACGACGGGGCGGACGGCCCGGCATCGTCGGCGGTATCCGAACAGGCGCTCACCAGGGCTGCGCCCGCGATCACACAACACAGGGCTCCGACGACGGCCGGGGTGCGCCGTCGGCCCGGGTTCCGGTCGGCATCCATATACCGGACCCTACTTGCGTCGGCGGAGTAGTCTCCCCGTGTGTCCCGGCTCCGTGTGGTCGCCGTTCTGTGTGCCGCCGGCCTCATGGCGCTGGTGGTGGCGACCGGATGCGAAACGCCGGGCCGCACTTCGTCGGCAGGTTCGTCGATCACGCACGATTTCGGCGGCCGGGTCACCACCACCGCCACCGGTCTGCGGCTCGACGGGCGCGATTGGTGGCCCACCGGATTCAACGCCTACCAACTCGGGACGGACTGGTCGGTCAACCGAGGCTGCGGTGCGGAGGTCGACCTCGACGCCTACTTCGCCGCACTCCCACCACGCGCGTTGACACGCATCAGCCTCTTCTCGATGTTCGCCGTCGACACACAGAGCGGGTTGCCGAACTTCGGCCCGCTCGACGCGGTGTTCGCCGCGGCCACCCGCCACCAACAGATGCTGCTGCCGGTCCTCACCGGCAGCACCGGAATCTGCGAAGACGGTGAGTTCAAGGACCGGTCGTGGTACGAGGACGGCTGGCGTACCCGGAAGTCGCTGGGTGGCATGACCTTCGCCGACTGGCTGAGGACCGCGGTGGCGCGCTGGAAGAGCCAACCCGTCGTCGCGGGTTGGGAGATCGTCGGCGAACCGGAGGCAAGCGTCTGTTCGGATCGCGGGTGCGACTGGCAGGTCCGCAACTGTCCGGCCGGCGCCGCCCAGGTGCTGAAAACCTTCTTCGACGACGCAGGCGCACTCCTGCGGACAGTCGATCCACGACGTCCCGTCTTCGCCGGATTCATCGGCGGCGACCAATGCGGTTTTCGAGGCGACGACTACGCCGAAGTCGGCTCGTCACCCCAGCTCGACGTCCTCGACTTCCATGACTACGGTGGCGGCCCCACCGATTACGGACCGGCGGGTAGCGACTTGCCAACCCGCATCTCGCAGGCGCGGCGTCTCGGCAAACCCATCATGGTGAACGAGATCGGCATCAAAGCCGGGTCCTGCCTGTCGACGTCGGCCCGCGCGGACCAATTCCGCGACACGATCTCCGAACAACGGTCGGAGGGAACCGCCGGCGCGCTGTTGTGGGCGTTTGTCCCGGACCCGCGTCCGAGTATGTGCACCTACGACATCGGCCCGGACGACCCGGCGTGGCAGGTCATCGCGGGTACGGTCAGCTGACGCCGGTGCCGACCGCCTCGTCTTCGCGCTCGCTCTGTGTCTGTTGGATTTCGGTACGCTCTGCCGCCGCACTGACCCGATAGATTCGCCAGTCCGGCATGTCGGCACCCTGATTCGGGGCCTCCAACACCAGAACTCCTATTCCGCCACCGTTCTCGTACAGCGTCGGGAACCTGATGTTCAGCGCGTCCGATGCGCCGCGCCCTTCCAGCGGAACTGCCAGCATGTATCGGACATGATGGGCCACAGGGTCATTGAGCACTTCGGAGAAGTCCTGGTCGGAGGGGATCACGAATTGCTTCGGATGCTCGGACTGGGCGATCACCGCAAAGCCGTAGACGGTGTCGCTCAGCACGCTCCCGTCGGGCAGATTCAGAGAATCGAGGTACTGCGCGAGGTAGCGTTCGGTGGAGAACGTCCGGGCGACTCGCTGCGCGTCAAGATACTTCTCGTTGACCGAATCGCGGTCGGGGAACACGACCGACTCGAGCGCATACTCCTGGGGTGCGTACTTCGTCGACGTCATCCCCCACGCGGTCACCGGTACGGCCACCAGCATTGTCATGATCGCGGCCATCCCCAGTGCCACATAACTCTTTCCGCGCCGCGCCACGACCGTCGGCAAATTCGCGTTCGTGCCCAACCGACGCGACGGCGACACTTTGCGTGCCGGCACCCCGAGCAGCGCGACGACCGAGGCCAACACGACCACGGTGATGTAGAAGCGCAGAAATCCGAACGTCGAGCCACGTGCATAGCTGAGGATCTGGAAGAACAGCACAGCGCCGATCAGTGGCAGCGGAGACAGCAGTGGGGCCAATCGCCCTCGGCGCCTTCGGACGACGATGACGAGGGCGAGCAGGAGTGGGAAGAGCGGCGCGAGAATGAGGACCTCGACCAGCGAGAATCCCAAGGCCTGGAACGCATTGTCCGAGCCACTCCCGCCGGAGAACTCCAGGATCGCGGTGTTGCCGTATTGCGAGGAGATCTGGGCGAAGAAGTCGCCGGTGATCAGCCAACTGGTGATCGCCCAGACGACGAACGCCACCGCACTGGGCAGCGCGAAGATCCCGACATCGAGGATCGTCCTGGTCCAGCGGTCGCTCTGAGATCGGCGAAAAGTCACGATGCCGACCGCGATTCCGGAGAACAGCGCTGCTGCCGCACCGTCGTATCGGGTCAGATACGCGAAGCCCAGGGCCATACCGGCGGTGACCAGATCGTGCACATCATCGGTATCGATCCATCGGATGCCGCGCCGGGCGGCCCACGCCAGGAAGAACAGGTACGGCGCCTCACTCATGCCGTTGGCGGCGTAGAAGATGATCATCGGGTTGGCCGCGTAACACACTGTGATGGCGATCGAGATCCACGGCGCGACACCACGATCCCGTGCGATACCGGACACCTGGACGACCGAGCCGGCCATGAAGGCCGACGTCATGATCGCCGCCGACAGCGCGGAGGTGGTCATCGCCGGGAACAGCGGCGTCAGCGCGGTCAGCGGCAACTGCACCAGCGCCGTCAGCGGTGTGAAGATGAAACCGATGGCCGAGACGTGCGGGTCCCTGCTGAACAGGACGCTCTGCGCGGCCTGGACCCGGGACAGGGAGTCGCCCACGTAGAACCGCGCGTCGACGGCGAGGAACACACCGACGGCCAGATAGATCAGCCAGACGACCGCGAACAATGCGATGACCTGCTTGCGGCTCATGACGATCCGCTCGCCGACGTGCCGGCCGTATCCTCGGCGGTGTCCGCCTCATCCGATCCGGACGCGAGCCCGTGAAAGGTCTTCTCCCAATACGACGGGTTGAACAACATCTGCCACATGCCCTTGATGGCGGCGACGCTCATCATGACCCAGTAGGCCGGCACCAGCAGAGCCGACCAGACGAGTCTGCTGCGGTCGTCCTCTCGGATCGCGATCAGGTTCATGTAGATGGCCGCCCCGTTGCCGAAGATGAGCGAGACGAGCGACAGGTAGTAGATGGGTCCGGGGAAGATGTCGGCGAACACCTTGGGCTGCCCGGCGATCCAGATCACCATGATCAGCCAGAACACCATGTTCATGCATGCGATCAGCGGCGTGCCCGCGATCAGCAGGGTGAAGCGGTACCACCCGATCGGGCCGAGGATGCGCCAGAGCGCGACGGGCCGGCGCATGTGCACCAGCCACGTCTGCATGTAGCCCTTGTACCACCGAGATCGCTGCCGGACCCAGTTGATCGCATCGATGTTCGCCTCCTCGAGTGTCAGCGAATCCAGCACGGCGGTGCGGTATCCGTGCCCTGCGATCCGCACCCCCAGGTCGGCGTCCTCGGTGACGTTGAACGGATCCCAGGCACCGATGTCGTCGAGCACGTCGCGTAGGAAGTGATTCGAGGTGCCGCCCAGCGGGATCGGCGCACGACTCACCATCAGACCGGGCAGCAGGTAGCTGAACCAGATCCCGTAGTCGGCGGTGAACCACTCGGTGAGCATGTTGTCATACGCGTTGTGGAAGTTCAGTTTTCCCTGCACGCATACCACCGAGTCGTCGGAGGCCCGGAAAGCCGCGACCGCCCTGCGCAATTGGAGCGGATCCGGCAGGTCCTCGGCGTCGTAGATGGTGACGATGTCGCCGGTCGCGAAGTGCAGGCCGTAGTTGCACGCCTTGGGTTTGGTGCGCGGCTGAGCGGGCGGCACGAGGACGACGGTCACCATGTCGTTGTCGCCGACGTCGCGTGCGGCCGCGATCGTGGGGTCGTCGTCGGCCTCGAGCAACAGCAGTACCTGCAGCTTCTCGCGTGGATATTCCAGCGACTCCATCGCCCCGATCAGATCGCCGACGACCTCCGGCTCCCCGTACGCGGGTACCAGGACCGTATAGGGCGGCAGGTCGTCGGCGGGGATCGCACGCGCCTGTTCGTCGGTGATCTCGATGGCCCCGTTCACCAGGCCGCGACGGAAGATGACGAGACGGTCGATGAGCGACAGGATGTAGACGATGGTCGCCACCGACACCAGTGCGGCGATCGTGGCGATCGGAAACAGCACCAGCAGCACGACGACGGCGACGAGCAGTGTGATCCCGCCGATCTTCTGGCCGCGGTTGAACGGGACCGACGCGGTCATCTCCGCGTCTTCGTCCCGGAGTCGTTCGACGGCGTCGTACAGTGCGGCCTGACAGTAATCCGGATCGGCCATCAGCTCGTCGACGGAGCGACCGTCGCGCGCGCTCATCGCGTCCCCTCCCCGATCGCGTCGACCTGTGCGTTGATGAGGTCCTCGGCGCATCCGACGAGCAGATCGCGGTCCTTGAACTGCGGTTGGAGGTCGACGGTGACCGAGTTGCCCCGGAACAGCACGGTGAAGAAGGTGTTCAGGTTGCGGCCGACGGTCATGTTCGGCGGCGGGAACGGCGCGTCGGGGTCGTGGTTGTCGACCGACACCAAGGTCACTTGCTGGGTCCGCTCGCCGTTGTTCCAGTCCCAGTAGAGCCGGTTGTAGGTCAGGTAGTTGTCGTCGTCGACGACAGTCTGCAGATACCCCGTGACGCCATGCGGGAGGTCGACCGGGACCGACTTGCTGAACCGGTCCCCGACCAGGTCCACCACGAAGATCACCGGATAGACCTCGAGACTCAACGGTCGCGCGGTCTCGATCGCGTCGACCACCACCTTTCGGGGTCGGGCGAACTTGTCGAACTCGGCGCTGCCACGATCCTGGTACAGATCCTGGGTGACCATGACCGCATCCCGGCCATACAGCCGAGACACCCAGTCGTACTGCGTGACCCGGCCCTGCGTCCATCCGGCCGGCACGATCAACGGTGGCCGGGTCGCCAGACCCGGCACCTCGGTGTTGGGCCAATCGTTGTATGCGGGAACCGGGATGAAGAACATCCCGATCGCCACGATGATTAGGGCCCACCCCGGCCGGCCGACCTTGCGCACTGACACCGGGTACATGGGACGGCCGAGCGGACTCCACGATGCGCCGTGTTGGCGACGGTAGTCGACGTAGAGCCACGCACTCGCCACGAGTGCGGCACCCACCGCCGGGATCGTCTGGAACACCACTCGGGGCGCGGCCGGAAAGAACACCTGCACCAGGATCAACACGGCCGTGCCCACCACCAGCGAGATGACGGCGCCCGCCACTCCTCGCCGGGTGGTCCGCCCGGTCGCCACCCCGGTCGCGACCGCACCGAAGATCACCATCACCGCGCCCGACGCGAACGGCCCGCCACCAAGGGGCAGGACAATCAACCGGTACGGCACCGGGAAGATCATCAGCAGCAGCACCCACACCCACCGATACCGCGCGACGGGTCGCAGCCCGAACACCATGATGCAGCTGCCCAGAAGGAACACCCACATCGCCAACAAGTCCACGTGAGCGGTCAGATAGCTGCCGGCGTACCGCAGGTTCATCGCCTTCACGGAGATCGCGATGAGGAGCAGCACGACCCCGATGATCACGTCGGTCTGGCGATCGTAGATGGGCAACTCGGTGCCGCGCCGCCAGGAGACACCGGTCGCGGCGATCACCACGAGGACCACGACGACCGGCAGGTAGGTGATGATCGTCTGTGCCGCCATCTCCGTGGCGAGTGCGTCCAGCGTCCCCCAGAACGCCACCACCGTCGCGATCAGCACCAGCGCCCAGCGCAGTGCGACCACGGCTGCGGGATTGGCGGCGAGCCGTTCGGACAGCGTGGGTCCGCGACCTGCGGGCGCCTCGGCGGTGTCGACGGTCATGGCATCCCCATGCACATCACGTCTGTCCGATCACTGCCCGGTGGTGGGCCCGCGCCGGCGTCTGCGCAGCAGGACCGTCAGCACGTACACGATTCCGGCGAGCACCGCCACGCCGATCACGACGCCGAGGACCGCCAACCAGGCGCCGGACAGTCCACCGTCGGTGGGTTCCTGGGCGTTCACCTCGTTCGCGGCCACGGTCACCGGATCGTGCCCGGACACCTGGAGGATCGCGTCACCGTCGACCGCCGACCACCGCGGTTCCGTCGACAGCCAATCCAGCAGCGCATCCAGGTCGGATGCGTCGTTCGTGGACGTCGCGACCAGTAGGCTGCGGCCGTTGTCGCGGGTCACCTCGAGCGCACCGAAGTTCACCCCCGGATTCAGCGTCACCGACGACGTCTGCTCGGAGTCTCCCGACCGGGACACGACTTTGAGTGTGCGACCGTCGGATTGCAGCGGCAGATTCAGATTCGGCAGCCCCTCACCGTCGCCGGAGATCAGGATCGCCGGCTGCTCCGACGAACCCGCGGTGTCCATCGAGACGACGTCGACGCCCAGCGGCACGGCCGACAGCCGCTGCAGTCCGACCGCTATCGACACGGCGCGGGTGACGTCGCCGACATCGCCCTTGCTCCAGGCGAGTTGGGTGCGCGGCATCAGTGCCTGCGGCAGCGACTGGAAGCCATCCGGCTGTGGTGGGTTGGACTCGTCGGCCTGCACCTCGCCGGCCGAACTCAGGCTCAGTGTGCTGCGGTATCCGGTGCCACACGCCTCGCTGAGGTTGCCGCGTTCCAGGGTGAGTGTCAGTGCCGTGTAACGCTTCACGACGTCATCCGGAACGTCGATCCAGGTGTTGTAGGCGCCGCTGGAATCGGTGGGGATGGTCGCGATGACGCGGTCACCGACGCGCACCGAGATCACCCCGTCGGCGTCGGCCGGGCCCGGGCTGTAGGAGCCCGACAGCTGCACCCGAATGCCCTGGGACGGGCGTCCCAACCGCGTCTGGTCGATACCGAAGGTGATCGTCGGCCACGCGGCGGAGGTGACGCTCTGGTCCGACACCCCGAGGTCGGCCAGGGTTTGCACGTCACGCGGGACCTGCGGGGCGTCGTGCAGCGAACCGGCGACCGCCGACGAGCTCAGCGCGATCGGCGCGAGTGCGGAGGTGAGGAGCTGTGTCTGCGCGAGCAGTTCGTCGGCCGAACCGCCGATCTCCAGATAGGCGGTGCCGGCATTGTCCTTGAGCGTCAGCCCCGTCGGCGCGTCGGTGTTGATCACGACCTGGCGCTCCAGGGGACCGGGCACCGTACGCGGGCTGCTGCCGCGGGGTATCGCGACGGTGTCGACCGGCACGGCGGCCGCGCCGTAGTTGGACACCACCGCGGTCGCGAGGTTGACCGCGGCCTCCCCCTCGGCCTGCTGCACGTCCTCGGGAATATAGATCGTCAGGCCACGCAGGACCGGCGGCAGGAAGTCCGACACGACGTCCGGGATGGCCTCCCGGCCCGTGTAGGTGACGGTGGTGTTGACCAGACGCAGGGCGTGGTCGGGATCGAACTGGCAGAACCCCTCCGCGCGGAGATAGGCACGCAACGTGATGTCGGCGGCGTTCTGTTGCACCTGAACACCTCGCAGCGGCAACTCGATCGGCGCGTTCGGTGCCGTCGGCAGCGGTGTCCGCGAGAGCAGCCGGCCCGACTGCAGAACGTCGAGACTGCCTCCGGTGACGAAGGCGGGCAATTGCAGGTTGCCGCGCAGCACGGACGGCGTGAGGTCACGAGGGACCGGCAGGCTCAGGCTGGCCTCGCCCTGCTGGCCGGGCAACGAGATCGTCGACGACGCGCCGAGGTCGTCCAGCCCCATCGGAGGCGGCGGATCGCCAGGTGCCGCGGAGACGCTCGGAGCGAAGAAACTCATGGCCGCGAGAATGCCCGCAACCGCCACGATCCGAACGACACCGACTCTCCGGACCGGCTTGCGACGAACGTCCATCAGACCCTCTCTGCGCGCGACGGCCAGAACGGCTCGTTCGCATCCTCGACCGGATTTGCTCTGAAGTTCTTCGTAAGAGAACCTAATCGAAATCGCACAAATCGACATCACCAATCGCCGAGCCAGATCGGGTCGTGTCGTTGTGGATTCGAGGCACAATCGTTTCCCGACGGCCGCGGGACGTCTGACAGCATGGCGGGGTGTCCCACATGACCTCAGGTGAACAGATCGACGGCGGCGTGTACGTCGACCTCGGTGATCGACGTGTGTGGCATTTCCATGGTGGCGACCCGTCGGGGCAGCCGACCGTGCTGCTGCACGGCGCATTCGGGGCGGCCTCGACCTGGGGCGCCCAGTTCTCCGATTTCACCGCCGCCGGCCTGTCCATCTTCGCTCCGGAACGCAGCGGTCACGGGCACAGCCCCGACCACGACGGTCCGTTCGATTACGCCGACATGGTCGCCGAGACGATCAGGTACCTCGAGACGGCGGTACGAGCACCCGCCCACCTGGTGGGGTGGAGCGACGGGGCGATGATCGCGCTGCTCGTCGCGCGGGAGCGCCCGGACCTCGTCAACCGCGTCGTCATGGTCGGCTACTACGTCAACCAGGCGGGTCAGGACGCCAACGACTTCTTCGCGATGATCAACGAGCATCACGCCGAGACCGTAGAGTTCCTGCGCAGCGGTTACGTCGGCGTGTCACCCGACGGTCCCGAACACTTCGACACCGTCTACGAGAAGACCCTCGCGATGCTGGCACGCGAACCCGACTACGACCTGACCGAGTTCGCGGGCGTCAGGGCTCCGACTCTCGTTCTCGCTGCCGATCACGGGGTGGCGCGCCTCGAGCACGTGGTCGAACTCTCCCGCGTGCTGCCCAAGGGCCGGGTGGCCATCCTGCCCGGGACGCATCTGTTGCCGATCGAGTCCCCGGAACTGTTCAACCCGCTGGTGATCTCGTTCCTGGCCGCAGACCCGCCCGACCATTGGGCGCCGTACAAGTGAGGTGACCTGACCGCCGCTCAGGCGGTGGCGTGGACCTTGCGCCACGCGGCGCGGCGGGCGCCGTCGGGGTCGGTCTGGACCCGGTCGGGGTCGTCGATGACGAGGACCTTGCGGCTGTCCGCGGCGTATGCCGGCCATCCGACTCCGGGTACGCCGCCCGTCGCGAATGCACCCCACCGATCCTGCACATCGGCGATGACCCGGCCGGTGGAGCGCCAGTCCCCGACCGCGAGGCCCGCTCCGAGCGCCGACCGGTACGCGCCGAACACGGCGAAGAGCTCGGTCGCGTGCGTGGCCCCCATGCCGGTGGCCGACAGCACGCGGGTCCGGAAGTCGTAGCGGTAGACGTAGGTGGGCGCGACTGCGCTGTGGCCTTCGGCGAACGTGACCATCGGGGCCCAGAACACCGAATCCGCGGCCAGACGCACGAGGTCGTGGTCCCCGCCGTCGTACAACGCCTTGATCTCGCGCCGATCCTGCTCGTCGTTGACGCGCACCAATGACCTCTCGGCGTCCGGCAGCACATTCCACAATTTGGTGAACAGCTGACCCTCGTCGTGGTTGCTGCCGATGATCAGGGGTACCGGGAGGGTGATTCCGGTCGCTGCGCTCTCCAGCAGGTTCGCGGGCAGATAGTCACCGTCGACGACCGGGGCAAACGGGATCGCGTCACCGGTCTCCGCGGCCGCGGCGAACCGCATCAGCCGGTTGCCGGCGTGCAGCAGGTCCTGGGCGGATGAGCGCGCGATCAGGGCCTGCGCCTCCTCGGCGGGCATCGGCTCGGCGTCGGGGTCGACCCGCGTGGCGCGGCGCTGCGGGTCGCGCAGGATTCGCAGGAACTCGTCGGCGTGCAGCCGTGCCGACTTCTGCGACATGAGCAGGTCCGGTGCCGGACTCTCCGCGATGGCGCGCGCGAACAGCCCGTCGGCGGCCGGGGTGCTCAGCAGCGTGAGCACCGACGTTCCGCCCGCGCTCTCACCGAAAATGGTGACGTTGTCGGGGTCTCCGCCGAATGCGGCGATGTTGCGCTGCACCCAGGACAGTGCGGCCACGTGATCCTTGAGACCCAGGTTCGAGTCGAAGGTGCGGTCGTCGGTGGAGTATGCGCCCAGGTCGAGGAAGCCGAACGGGCCGAACCGGTACTGCACGGTCACCACGATGACGTCCTGGGCCCGCGCGAGCAGCGATCCGTCGTAGAGGGGTGTCGCAGCGGTACCGAGGATGTAGGCGCCGCCGTGGATGAACACCATCACGGCCCGCGGACGCGACGACGGCCGGTCGGGCGCGAAGACGTTGAGGGTCAGACAGTCTTCACCCATCGGCTGATACTTCCCCGGCGCCACCGCGGTGAAGCGCTTCTCCTGGATGGGCGCCTTCCCGAAACGGGTGCAGTCGCGCACCCCGGGCCACGGGTGCACCGGTTGGGGGTCGCGGAACCGGAGTCCCGCCACCGGCGGCGCCGCGAACGGGATGCCCTTCCAGCTGATCGTGCCGCGCCGTGTGCGCTTGCCGCGGGCCCCCTCGACGATGCCATCGGAGGTGGTAACCCTGCTATCGATCGATGTCATGTAACCCAACATAGACGAAGCGCCTCTCCCTCCCACAGGATCGGTGACCGTCACCACTCGGCCCCCGGAGGAGGCCCGGAACGCCAGCCGCCCACCGCCACCACCCGGCCCCCGAGAAGACCCGGAACGCCAGCCGCCCACCGCCACCACCCGGCCCCCGAGAAGACCCGGAACGCCAGCCGCCCACCGCCACCACCCGGCCCCCGAGAAGGCCCGGAACGCTAGCGGAGGGCCGTCACGAAGGGCCCTTCGTGACGCATCCTCGCAGGCTCGGAGGCTCCTCAGGGACCGGGGCAAGGGGCTATGTCTGTCAGTGCGCCGAGACGGAAACACTTGCGTCGCGCAGTGCGTCCCGTACGGCACGCGCGTGCGCAACCGCCCCGGGTGTGTCGCCGTGCAAGCACACCGACTCGGCCTCGACCCGTATGACGGAACCGTCGACCGCGGTGACCGTGCCGTCGACGACGAGCCCGACCACGCGGCGGGCGACCTCGTCGGTGTCGGTCAGCACAGCCCCCACCTCGGTGCGGGAGACCAATGTCCCGTCGGGCTGGTAGGCGCGATCCGCGAACGCCTCGATGATCACCGGGATACCGGCGTCGGCGGCTCGTCGCAGTGACAGGGAACCCGGCAGCCCCATCAGCGGCAACGATGCACCGAGTTCGGTGATGGCCGCCACCACGGCGGCAGCCTGGGTTTCGTGGTGGACGATCGAATTGTAAAGTGCGCCATGCGGCTTCACATAAGAAACCGAGGTTCCCACCGAGCGTGCGACGGCGTCGAGCGCGCCGATCTGATAGATGATGTCCGCGGTGAGGTCGGCGGGCGCGATGTCCATGAATCGTCGGCCGAACCCGGCAAGGTCGGGATAAGAGACCTGTGCGCCGATCCGGACACCGGCCTTGGCGGCCGCACGACAGGTCGCGAGCAGCACGGCGGGCGTGCCCGCGTGGAAGCCACACGCGACGTTGGCGCTGCTGACGACCTCGAGCATCGCGTCATCGTCGCCGACACCCTCGCCGAGGTCGGCGTTCAGATCGATGACGAGCCCGGTTCGTCCTGATTCGCCCATGGTCCGAATTCTAGTGGCGATACGAATGCGGACGGTTCCGTCGGCGACGAAGCGGGTTCCGTCGGCGCGATTCGGGGTTCTGTCGGCGACGAAGCGGGTTCCGTCGGCGCGATTCGGGGTTCTGTCGGCGACGAAGCCGGTTCCGTCGGCGCGATTCGGGGTTCTGTCGGCGCGATTCGGGGTTCTGTCGGCGACTAGCTGCGGCGCTGGCGGGCGAACTCGGCCAGCACCACGCCGGCAGCGACCGAGGCGTTCAGGCTCTCCACGTCACCGGCCATCGGGATGGACAGGATCGAGTCGCAATTCTCCCGGACCAGGCGCGAGAGCCCCTTGCCCTCGGAGCCGACGACGATGACAGTCGGTCCAGTGCCGTCGTAGTCGTCGAGGGTCACATCCCCCTCGGTGTCGAGCCCGACCAGCTGAGCACCCGTCGCCGCCCAATCCTTCAGCGTCCGGGTCAGATTGGCCGCCTGCGCCACCGGCAGTCGAGCGGCGGCACCCGCGCTGGTGCGCCACGCGACCGCGGTCACGCTCGCACTGCGGCGCTGCGGGATCACCACGCCGTGTCCACCGAACGCGGCGACCGAGCGGATCACGGCGCCGAGGTTGCGCGGGTCGGTGATGTTGTCGAGCGCGACGAGCAGTGGCGGCGTACCGCTGTCGATCGCGTCGCGCATCAGATCATCGGGGTGCGCGTAACGGTATTCGGGCACCTGCAGCGCGATGCCCTGATGCAGTCCATTCGCCGACAGGCGGTCGAGTTCGGGCTTGCCGACCTCGAGGATTGCCACGCCCTTGTCGCCGGCGATCTTCACCGCTTCGGCAACCCGCTCGTCGGGTTCGGAGTTGGTCGCCAGGTACAGCGCCGTCGACGGCACGCCGGCGCGCAGACACTCGAGCACCGGATTGCGGCCGAGGACGTACTCGGGACCGTCTTCCTTGCGTGATCGGCCACCACCGCTGCGTCCGGCGACCGACTTCGACGCGGCCTTCGCGCGCTTGTGAGCCGGATGGTAGGGCCGATCCACCGCCTTCGGAGTGGCCCCGCGAGCTTCCAGGCCACGACGACGCTGCCCGCCGGACCCGGTGGTCTGCCCCTTCTTGGTACCTGATTTACGAACTGCGCCACGACGTTTGGAGTTTCCGGCCATGTCAGGAGGTTCCCTTCAGCGACCACTGAGCACCATCGGGGGTGTCGGTGACCTCGATACCGGCCTCGGCGAGTCGGTCCCGCACCGAGTCCGCTGTCGCCCAGTCCTTGTCGGCACGCGCCTGAGCGCGGCGGGCCAGCTCGGCACGCACGAGTACGTCGAGCGCGGTGGTGGCGGCCGATTCGTCTGCGCCTTCGTCGACCCAATGGTCGTCGAGCGGGTCCACGCCCAGGATGCCCATCATCGCGCGCACCGACGATGCAGCCGTCAACGCGGCCGCGCCGTCGCCGGACTCGAGTGCGGTGTTGCCCTGGCGGACCACATTGTGAACGGTCGCCAACGCGGCAGGCACACCCAGATCGTCGTCGAGTGCCGCGGCGAAGTCGGTCGGGATGTCGCCGACGGCCACGTCTCCGACCCGCGACGACACGCGCGTCACGAAGGACTCGACGCGGCGATATCCGGCCGCGGCCTCGGTGAGTGCACCCTCGGAGTACTCGAGCATCGATCGGTAGTGGGCGCTGCCCAGGTAATAGCGCAACTCCACGGCGCGCACCCGCTCGAGCATCGCGGGGATCGAGACGACGTTGCCGAGGGACTTGCTCATCTTCTCGCCGCTCATCGTCACCCAGCCGTTGTGCAGCCAGTAACGTGCGAACGGATCACCGGCGCCATGCGCCTGGGCGATCTCGTTCTCATGGTGCGGGAAGATGAGATCCATTCCACCGCAGTGGATGTCGAACTCCGCACCGAGCAGTGATGTCGCCATGGCGGAGCATTCGAGATGCCACCCGGGTCGCCCCGGACCCCACGGTGTGGGCCACGACGGCTCGTCGGGCTTGGCCGCCTTCCACAGGGTGAAGTCGCGCGGGTCCCGCTTGCCGGTGCCGGCACTCTCCCCCTGGTGCACATCCTCGAGCTTGTGCCCCGACAACGACCCGTAGTCGGGCAGGCTCAGCACGTCGAAGTAGACGTTGCCGTCGGACTCGTAGGCGTGCCCGCGGTCGATCAGGCGCTCCATGTACTCGACCATCTGGGTGACGAACCCGGTGGCGCGCGGTTCCCCGGACGGGGGCAGAACGCCGAGCGCGTCGTACGCGGAATCGAAGGCGCGTTCATGGGTCGCCGCCCACTCCCACCACGGGCGACCGGCCTCGGCCGCCTTGCGCAGGATCTTGTCCTCGATGTCGGTGACGTTGCGGACGAACAGCACGTCGAGACCCTTGTGCTCGAGCCAGCGGCGCAGCACGTCGAAGGCGATGCCGCTGCGCACGTGACCGATGTGGGGAATGCCCTGGACAGTCGCGCCACACAGGTACACCGAGGCATGGCCGGGGCGAAGCGGCACGAAGTCGCGCACCTCTCGGGCAGCGGTGTCATACAGGCGCAGGGTCACGACGTGCAATCCTACCTGGTCGGCCCCCTGGGCCCGCCCTCGCCGCGAGTCGCCCGTACCGATGGTCGAGATCGTCTCCCACACGGGCATCCGAGGGATATTTCCGTCGGCAGGCCGTCCGGGGGACGATTGTGGTCACTCTGCGGTGTCCAGCAGTGCCGTGGCCACCGCGGCCACGCCTTCGCCGCGACCGGTCATACCGAGTCCATCGGTCGTCGTCGCCGACACCGATACCGGGGCGCCGAGTGCCGCGCCGAGGACCTGCTGCGCCTCGTCCCGGCGCGGGCCGATCTTCGGCTGGTTGCCGATCACCTGGACGGCGGCGTTGACGACCTGAAAGCCGGCCTCGGTCACCAATCTGCGGACGTGCTCGAGCATCACCACTCCGGATACCCCGGCCCATTCCGGCCGTCCGGTCCCGAAGACCGATCCGACGTCGCCGAGACCCGCTGCCGACAGCACGGCGTCGCACAGCGCGTGGGCGCCGACGTCACCATCAGAATGGCCTTCACACCCGGGCGTGTCGGGGAAGTACAGACCGACCATCCAGCACGGGGAGTCCGCATCGACGCGATGGGCGTCGCTCCCGATCCCGACTCTCATGAGTGCCCCGCCGACGACTCCGCGACGATGTCGCGGGCGATGCGTAGGTCCCATTGCGTGGTGATCTTCATGGCCAGCGGATCGCCGGCCACCACATGCACGGGGATTCCACAACGCTCGGCCAGACCCGCGTCGTCGGTGGCCAGACCCGAATCGTCCACATGCGCGCGCGCAAGGGCGTCTCGGGTGAAGCCCTGCGGAGTCTGGATGGCGCGAAGTCGTTCGCGGTCGACGGTGGCGACAACGGCCTCCGGACCGGACGTGGCCGGCTCGACCTGCTTGAGGGTGTCGGCGACCGGGAGTCCCGGAACGACGACCGGATGCCCGCCCCGCACGGCGTCGACGACGCGCGCGAAGACCGCAGGCGGCGTCAGGGGCCGGGCCGCATCATGCACCAGGACGATGTCGGATGTCGCATCTGCGGCGTCGATCCCCGCCCGTACCGAATCCGACCGGTGGTCGCCGCCGGCCACCACGATGGCGTCGGGCACGAGTCGTCGGGCGTCGTCGATCAGTTCGGCGGGTACCACGACCACCACAGACTGAGCGACCTCGGCGTCGAACACCCCGGAAACACACATTTCCAGGATGGTCCGACCACCGAGGTCGACAAAGGCTTTCGGAACCGACTCGCCGAGCCGGGTTCCCGACCCTGCGGCCGGGATGATCACACTCACCGACATGCCGGCAGCTCACTGCCTACGCGCGGTCCGTCCGCCTGATTTCGGTTCGTCGTCCGCACACTTGCGGGGGACGAGCAAAGACCAGGGGGACGAACCCCGTCGGCCGGGATGACGGTCACAGAAGTTGCGTCAGGACGCTGCAGCGAGCACCTCGTCGAGAATGCTGGTCGCCTTCTCGTCATCGGTGTTCTGCGCCAGTGACAGTTCGTCGACGAGGACACGACGCGCACGGGTCAGCATGCGCTTCTCTCCTGCCGACAGTCCACGATCCTGCTCACGACGCCACAGGTCGCGAACGATCTCGGCAACCTTGATAATGTCGCCGGAGATGAGCTTTTCCTGGTTCGCCTTGAATCGGCGGGCCCAGTTGGTGGGTTCCTCCGTATGCGGGGCGCGAAGCACCTGGAAAACCTGATCAAGACCCTCTTCACCGACCACGTCGCGCACGCCGACGTATTCCAGCTTTGTCGAAGGGATCTGAACGGTCATGTCACCATCGGCGACTTTGAGAACAAGGTATTCGATCTGTTCACCCTTGATGGTCCGAGTCACGATGTCTTCGACTCGGGCAGCACCGTGATGGGGGTAGACAACGGTGTCGCCAACTTTGAAGTTCAATGTTCCATGCCCCTTTCGAGTACAGCCAGTCTAGCACGGGCGTCCGAGAGGGCACACCCAACGGTGCAGGTCAACGCCCTGAAACAGCCTGCGAGCAGGCCCTGACCGAGTGTACGGACCGGCACAAACCGGGCGATGTCGGCCCCCACGGACACCCGTTGAGGTCGTCGCGGTTGCCCCCGGTCCACCCTGCGACAAGACACCAATCCGACACCCGATCGGACTTTTGCGGGCATGGCCCACTACGCTGCGTAGTGCAGGGTTCGCGTCACGTGCGTGTCGGCCTTCGATTACCTGGGAGGAACGGGTGTCAGTGCTTCGGAAAACCGCTCGGCGTTCGGCTGTGCGAAATGTCGATGGGCGTTCGGTGAGTGGGCGAGCGGTGAAGGCCACCGCGGTTGCCGCGTTCGGTATCGCACTCGCTCTCGGCACCACAGCCTGTGGGGCGGGCCAGATCTCGCAGACGGCGAATCAGGAGCCCGCGGTCAACGGCAACACCGCGAACATCGGTGCGATGCAATTGCGCGATGTGCAGATCATGTATCCGACCGAGAAGTCCGACGAGGTGTTCGGCAACGGCGGACCGTTCGAGATCGCGTTCACGATCAGCAACATCGACCCGATCGAGAACGACCGTCTGATGGCCATCGAGGCCCCCAAGGGCGGCAAGGTGACCATCGTGGGCGACACCTCGATCGACGCCGGCCAGGCCCTGCGGGCGGGGAAACCGGTCGGTCTGCTCGAGCCCGAGGGCGTCCAGAACACCGACGAGGAGAAGCGGCTCACCGTGACACTGTCCGGCGCGGGCGACACCGTGGCCCCCGGACTCACGACCCCGCTGATCTTCCGCTTCCAGCATTCCGGCACGGGCACGGTCAACACCCCGGTCGACGCCGGTACCTACATGGAACGTCAGGACAAGATCCGCGAGGCCGAGGCACCCGCCGACGAGCACACCGGCGGCCACTGAGCCGTTCCGGGTCTCCATCGCTTTTTCGATCCACCCCCTCTGTCGTCGGTCACCTTCCGCACGCGGAAACCGACTCGCGACAGGTGGGGTGGATTCGTTCGTGTCGGCCTCGGTAAGGCCGAACCCTCGCTGTCGGGCCGCGCCAGTACTGTGATCGCGTGGCCAAACCCAAGTCGTCGTTCCGCTGCAGCGCCTGCGGGCACACCGTCGCCAAATGGGTCGGCCGCTGCCCCGAGTGCGGCGAGTGGGGCACGGTCGACGAGGTGGCCGCGGCCGCCGCGCGACCGAACGGCGTCGGCGGCATCACGCCCACCAGCCCGGCCCGACCGATCACCGAGATCGACGCGAACAGCTCACATGCGATCGCCACCGGCATCGACGAACTCGACCGTGTCCTCGGACGCGGGGTGGTCCCCGGGTCGGTCATCCTGCTCGCCGGTGAACCCGGCGTCGGCAAGTCGACCCTGCTGCTCGAGACCGTCAAACACTGGGCCCAGCGTGGTCAGACAGCGCTCTACCTGACCGGCGAAGAATCCGCCGGCCAGGTGCGCATGCGTGCCGAGCGCACCGATGCGGTGCACGAGAACGTCTATCTCGCAGCCGAATCCGATCTCGCGACGATCCTCGGTCACGTCGACGCGGTCAATCCTTCGCTGGTCATCGTCGATTCGGTACAGACAGTCGTCGCGACCGGTAGCGACGGCGTCACCGGTGGGGTCACACAGATCCGGGCGGTCACCACCGCGTTGGTGTCGATGGCCAAGAATCGCGGTATCGCCGTCGTCCTCGTCGGGCATGTCACCAAGGACGGGGCCGTGGCCGGCCCGCGGTCGCTGGAGCATCTCGTCGACGTCGTCCTCTCCTTCGAAGGCGACCGCCACTCGAGCCTGCGGATGGTGCGCGGCATCAAGAACCGCTTCGGCGCGTCCGATGAGGTCGGCTGTTTCGAGCAGCGCGACGACGGCATCCACCAGGTGCCCGACCCGTCGGGGATCTTCCTGCATCAACGCGACGCCGACGTCACCGGTTCGACGACGATGGTCACCATGGACGGCAAACGTGCCCTGGTCGGTGAGATCCAGGCGCTGACCAACAAGAGCACGATGGCGACGCCGCGCCGTGCGGTCTCCGGACTGGACTCGGCGCGTGTGGCGATGGTCCTGGCCGTCCTGCAGAACCGCCTCGGAACCAAGGTCGCCGACCAGGAGGTCTACGTCGCCACCGTCGGCGGGATGAAGGTCACCGAGCCGGCCGCCGACCTGGCGATCGCCCTCTCGGTGTACTCCGTGGTGAACAACCGGCCGATGCCGCATGACACGGTCGCCATCGGCGAGGTCGGACTGGCCGGTGAGGTCCGGCGGGTGTCGGCGGTGGCCCGTCGGGTGGCCGAGGCCAAACGTCTCGGGTTCCGCCATGCGATCATCCCGGCCGGCACCGACGAGAACCAGCCGTCGGGAATCAAGGTCACCCGTGTGGGTGATCTGAACCAGGCCGTCAATGCCGGTTTCAGCAGCGTCGTCGACGCGCCGTTCTGAGAACCGTCAGGGCCGCGACAGCCGCTGCTTGTATTCGTCGGCGAGCTGACTGTTCTCGAAGTGCTCGGCGAAGTGTTCGCGGGCGTTGATCGTCACGAAGATCGCGTGCGCCATCGCGACCGGGGCATCGGGATCGCCGATGTGCGCCACTCCCTCGGTGTAGATCTTCCGACGCTGCCGCCCGAGCAACGCGGCATGGATCTGCAGGACCGAGCCGACCGGGATCGGGCGCAGGTAGTCGACCTCGAGATGGACGGTCACCGCGGACGGTCCGACCAGCAGCGGCACCATGCCCATCACATCGTCGAAGGCCGTCGAGAGGATGCCGCCGTGGATGACGCCCGGGCCCCCCTCGAATCCGGGCTGCACCGTCATCGAGGCGTCGACCGTAAAGCCCTCACCGGCGTACATCTCGAGACGGAGACCGCCGGGCGACTCCTCGCCGCAGCCGAAGCACATCGGGTTGTGCATCCGCATCCGCTCGCCCGGTCCGACGGCCTTCGGATGGCGCTCGACGGGATCGAGCTCGGTGGGCACCACAAAACTGCTCTTCACGTCCCGTTACCCTAGTCGGAGCAGTTCAGTGCGGGGTGAGCGCATCGTCGTGTACCGCAGAGAGGGCGAGATGGCCGAGATCGCGAAGTCCGAGTTGACCCGGGAGACCCTGGCGAGGGTGGCACCCGGCACCGGGTTGCGCGACGGCCTCGAACGCATTTTGCGCGGCGGCACCGGTGCGCTGATCGTGCTCGGCCACGACTCGGACGTCGAGAAGATCTGCGACGGCGGCTTCCACCTCGATGTCGAGTTCGCCCCCACCCGTCTGCGCGAGCTCGCGAAAATGGATGGGGCCGTGGTCCTCTCGACCGACGGCAAACGCATCGTCCGCGCCAATGTGCAGCTGGTGCCGGACCCCTCGATCCCGACCGAGGAATCCGGTACGCGCCACCGCGCCGCCGAGCGCACCGCCATCCAGACGCGGCATCCGGTCATCTCGGTGAGTGCGTCGATGTCGATCGTCAGCGTCTACGTCGACGGCCAGCGACGGGTCGTCGAGAGTCCGGATCCCATCCTGTCCCGCGCCAACGTCGCGCTGGCGACCCTCGAGCGCTACAAGATGCGCCTCGACGAGGTGATCGCCGCGCTTTCCCGCGCCGAGATCGAGGACTATGTGCTGCTGCGCGATGCGATGTCGACGGCGCAGCGCATGGAGATGGTCCGCCGGGTGTCGGTCGAGATCGAGGAGTACGTGCTCGAGCTCGGCGTCAACGGCCGCCAGGTCAGTCTGCAGCTCGAGGAATTGATCAGCGACAACGACACCATGCGTGAACTGCTGGTGCGCGACTACTACGCGAGCCCGGAACCGGCCAGCACCGAGGAGGTCCGGCAGGCGCTCGAGACGGTCGAAGAGCTCTCCGACGCCGACCTGCTCGACATCACCCTGCTGGCCGGCGCATTCGGCTATCCGACGACGATCGAGGCGCAGGACACCGCGATGAGTCCGCGCGGCTACCGACTGCTCGCCCGCATCTCCCGCCTGCAGTTCGCCCACATCGACCGGCTGGTGCGCAGCTTCGGCACCCTGCAGGCGCTGCTCGCGACCAGTGCCGCCGACCTGCAGGCGGTCGAGGGCATCGGCAGCATCTGGGCCCGCCACATCCGCGAGGGGCTCTCGCGGCTGGCGGAGAGCAGCATCGAGCGGTACGAGTAGGCCGACCGCGCCGGGCCGGCTGGTCGGCTGGTCTGCCCCCACCGCCACCACCCGAAAACCACCCTCGAGCGGGCCGGTGTCGGCGATCCGCCGACAGCGGGCCGCTGGAGGGTGGTTTCCAGCAGGAGTGGCTCGCGAGCAAGGCGGTTTCCAGCAGGGGCGGTCAGCAGCAGGGGGCGTTTTCAGCAGGGGCGGTCGCCAGCAGAGGTGAAGCTGCGCGGCTACGCCTCCTGCGCAGCCGGGTTGTGCTCCCCCAGCCGCGGCGGTGCCGACCGGTATGCAGCCGGGGTCGCCGAGAGCCGGATCGGGTTGGCCACCTGCCGGATCGGGGTCTCCCGCCGCGGATCGTCGATGGTGATGACCGGGTCCAGTCCCAGTCGCTCGGCCAGCGCGATCGCGTCGGCGATGTCGTTGAGCGGGCCGCACGGCACCCGCCGCTCGGTGAGCACCGCGAACCAGGCGTCGGCGGTGTCGGTGGCGAGCAACGAGTTCAGGATCTCCCCCAGCTCTTCCCGGTGGGCCACCCGCGCCTTGTTCGACGAGAACCGTTCGTCGACAGCGAGTTCCGGCCGTCCCAGCACATCGACGAGCGCGGTGAACTGACGGTCATTGCCGACGGCGAGTACGAGTGGCCGGTCCGCGGCGGCAAAGACCTCATACGGCGCGATGCTCGGGTGACGGTTGCCCATCGCGTGCGGCACGACGCCGGCCGCCACGTAACCCGACGTCTGGTTCACCAATGCGGACAGCAGCGACGAGAGCAGATTGACCTCGATCCGCTGCCCCTCGCCGGTGCGGTCCCGGTGCCGCAGAGCGGCCAGGATGCCCACGGCGGCATGCAGTCCCGTGATGACGTCGACCATCGCGACACCGACCTTCGTCGGCGTGTCCGGGTCGGGCCCGGTGATGCTCATCAGGCCGCCGACCGCCTGGATCAGCAGGTCGTAGCCGGGCAGCTGATTGTTGCCCCCGAATCCCGTGACCGAGCAGTACACGACGTCCGGATTGATCTCGCACACCGCGTCGTATCCGAGGCCCAGCCGATCCATCGTGCCGGGCATGAAGTTCTCCACCACGACGTCGGCGCGCGCCACGAGCTGTCGCGCGGCCTTGCGCCCGTGGTCATCGGTCAGGTCCAGGGCCACCGACTCCTTGTTGCGGTTGACCGACAGGAAATACGACGACTCGGCGGCGTCGGGATCTCCGACCCAGGGCGGTCCCCAGGCACGGGTGTCGTCACCGCTACCCGGCCGCTCGACCTTGATCACCTCGGCGCCGAGGTCGGCGAGCAACATCGTCGCGTACGGTCCCGCCAACACCCGACCGAAGTCGGCGATGACCAGGCCGGCGAGCGCGCCGACGCGACCGTCGACGTTGCTCACCGGAAGGCACCCTCACCGGTCAGCGCCTTGCCGATGGTCAGCTGGTGCACCTCGGAGGTGCCCTCGTAGGTGAGCACGGACTCCAGGTTGTTCGCATGACGGATCACCGGGTATTCGAGCGTGATGCCGTTGGCGCCCAGTATGGTCCGGCACTCGCGTGCGATGGCGATGGCCTCGCGGACGTTGTTGAGCTTGCCGGTGCTGACCTGCTCCGGGGTGATCTCGCCACGGTCCTTGAGCCGGCCGAGGTGATACGCCAGCAGGTGTCCCTTGCCGACCTCGAGTGCCATGTCGGCGATCTTCGTCTGGGTGATCTGGTATCCCGCAAGCGGTTTGTCGAAGACGTGGCGCGACTGGGAATAGTCGATGGCGGCCTCGAGGCAGTCGCGGGCGGCCCCCATCGCGCCGAAGATGATGCCGAACCGCGCCTCGCCCAGTGCGGTCAGCGGTCCGCGCAGACCCTCCGCCTTCGGCAGCATCGCCGACGCCGGCAGCCGGACGTCCTCGAGCACCAGCTCGGAGGTCACCGACGCACGCAGCGAGAGCTTCTTCTTGATCTCCGGCGCGGAGAAGCCGGGCGTGTCGGTTGGGACGACGAAGCCGCGGATGCCGCGCGGTGAGTCGGCGAGATCGGTCTGCGCCCACACCACCGCGACGTCGGCGATGGATCCGTTGGTGATCCACATCTTCGTGCCGTTGAGCACCCAGTCGTCACCGTCGCGCTTCGCGTTGGTCCGCATGCCGGCCGGGTTGGACCCGAAATCGGGCTCGGTCAGCCCGAAGCAACCGATGGCGTCACCGGCGGCCATCCGAGGCAGCCATTCCTGCTTCTGCTCCTCGCTGCCCCAATGATGGATCGAGAACATGGCCAGCGACCCCTGCACCGAGACCAGGCTGCGGATGCCGGAGTCGACCGCCTCGAGTTCCAGGCAGGCGAGACCATAGGCGGTCGCGCTGGTACCCGGGCACTCGTAGCCCTCGAGGTGCATACCGAGCGCGCCGAGCGACCCGAGCTCCTTGGCGATGTCACGGGCCGGCAGAGCACCGGCCTCGAACCAGTCCGCCACATGCGGCCGCAGCCGCTCGTCGGCGAACTTCCGGACGGTGTCGCGGATCGCGATCTCCTCGGAGTCGAGGAGCGAATCGAGCGCGAACAGCTCGGTCAGGGTCTGCGGTCGGGACATCGGTGCCTCCGTGGTGAGAACGATTGCAAGAACGTTTGCATCGACTAAGGTAAGTCCAACGGATGTGGTTCGTCAACGTGCGACAACCGGCCGTCGACGCGGGGAGGCAAACCGAGGATGCGTGAGACCAACAGGGCGCCGACGCTCAAGGAGATTGCCGAGCGCGCCGGTGTCCACGTCTCGACCGCATCCCGCGTCCTGCGCCAGCCGGAACCCGCCGACGGTTGGTCGGCGTCGGCGCTACGTGTCCGCGCAGTCGCCGAGCAGCTCGGCTACCAGCCCAATCTGTGGGCGGCGAGCCTGCGCACCCGCAAGACGACGACGCTCGGCGTGGTGATGACCCGCCTGACCGACGGGGTGGTCGCCACGACCTATCAGGGCATCGAGGAGGCAGCGTCACGAGCCGGCTATTCGGTCCTGCTGTCGAGCCCGCCCGATGATCTCGACGCCCAACGCCGGGCGATCGAACTGCTGGTGGGACGGCAGGTGGACGGGTTGCTCATCAGCAGCTTGCACGCGCCTGCCCGACCCTTCATCGACTCGTTGTCGATCGGGTCGGTTCCGATGATGACGGTCACCCGGCACGCCGATTCCGGGCTGCCGTTCGTCGGTGGGGACGACCGGTACGGCGGCCAGTTGGCGGCCCGGCACCTGATCGATCGCGGCTACACCGACGTCGCCGTCATCGCAGGACCCACCCACGCCACGACGGCGTCCGACCGGCTCGCAGGCTTCCTCGCGGCCGCCGCCGACGTCGGCGTGCGACTGCCACCCGACCGCATTGTCCACTCGTCGTTCGAGGTCGACGGTGGGATCGAGGCGGGCCGCACCCTGCTCGACCGGGCCGACCGCCCACGCGCGATCTTCACCGTGTCGGACACGATCGCCATCGGTGTGATGGGCGTGGCCCGCGACCTCGGCCTGCACATCCCCGACGATGTCGCCTTGATCGGCTACAACGACATACCGGTCGCTGCGCAATTGCCGGTGCCGTTGACCACGGTCCGCTCCCCTGCCCACGAGATCGGCGTCGCCGCGGTGCGCCGACTTCTGGATCTGGTGGACGGCCGCGAAGCCGAGACGATGCGCCTGCCGGTCACGCTGATGGCACGCGCGACCACCTAGCCCGGTCTCGGAAGAACAGCTCGCTTCCCGACCGGCCTTCTACTGAACCGGAGACCAGTGCGGCCGGCCTAGGGACGCTGCGCCGGAGCGACCACGTTGAACGTGATCGGCGCGGATTCCTTTTCGCCGATCTTGCCGATGGCCTGGTAGGCACCGACGGGGATCGGCACGCGCGGCTTGTCGCAGCCGGGGTTGCTGGTGGTGCCCGACCAGGTGATGGTGTCGCGCACCTGCTGCGACGGCTTGAGGTTCACGTTGTTCACCGTCTGCAGGGGCGAGCAGTCCCGCGCCGACCACAACGTCCGGGTGCCGTCGAGGTTGCGGACCACCACGTCCTGGGCGGCCTTGCCGACGTCACGGGTGCACTCGGTGAGGCCCGCATTGGTCGTCACGATGGTGAAGACCGGCTGGTCACCGGTGGTGTAGGTGGGTTTGTCGGTGTAGAGGACCACCGAGATGTTCGCGTCCGGGCACAGACCTGACGCCGGCACCGGTCCGGGTGTGCTCGAGGCGTCACCGGCCTCCGGTACCGCAGATCCCGACGCCGATGCCGACGCGTCGTTCGGGCCCCCGGCCGCGTTGTTGCCACCCGCCACACCGCCACCAGAGCCACCGCCGGACACCTCGGCGCTCGCCGACGGTTCGGAGGACTCGGTGGAATAGGCCGTCGAGGATGCGACCGATGACGCCGCCGCGGCGCTCTTCGGTTCGCCGCCGCCACTGCTGGTCGCCCATATGATCAGACCGATGATCAGACCGATCACGACGACTGCGCCACCCACCGCGACGACTCGACGTCGCCAATAGATCTCGGGTGGCAGAGGGCCGTGCGGTTCGATCACGGCCCCCACGCTAACGGCAGCCGTGAAACGACCGTCCGACCCTGCTCGGCGTGTCGCGAAACCGGCCCTGACCGGCGGAAAGTCTCAAGTAGGGGTTCAGCCCCGACGAGAAGGGTCAGCCGCGCGCGACGTCGACGATCTCCACGCCGTCGATCTGGCCGAGGACACCGCGGACATGCGCACGTCCCTCGCCGAGCTGGTAGGTCAATCCCACGATGGCGAGGCGGCCGTCGGCGACCCGGTCGGCGATGATCCGGCTGCGTTCCATCAGCTGTTGCCCGGTCTCTAGCACGTGCCGCGCCTCGAACTCGTCGACCCGGGTCAGCCCTTCACTGCGTCCGGCGAGGATGCTCGGGCTCACCTTTTCCACGAGCTCACGGATGTATCCGCCGGGGATCTGCAGATTGTCCAGAGCGTTGAGGGTGGCCTTGACCGCGCCACAACTGTCGTGACCGAGGATCGCGATCAGCGGCACCTCGAGCACCTCGGCCGCGAACTCGAGCGAACCCAGCACCGCCGCGTCGATGACCTGGCCGGCGGTACGAACGACGAACATGTCACCGAGGCCCTGATCGAAGATGATCTCCGCGGACAGCCGCGAATCCGAGCAACCGAACAACACGACATGCGGATGCTGCCCCGAGGTCAGTCGTTCGCGGTCCTCGATACCCTGACTGGGATGTTGAGAATCGCCGGCAACGAACCGATCGTTCCCGTCCTGCAGGATCTTCCAGGCCTCGGTGGGTGTCAGGTCAGTCATGACGAATAGTGTGCCATCGGCCGCCCTGCTCGGCTGGTTCGACCTCCACGAGCGCGACCTGCCGTGGCGCGAGCCCGGACTGTCCGGTTGGCAGATCCTGATCAGCGAGATCATGTTGCAGCAGACCCCGGTCTCCCGGGTGGTCGGACCGTGGCGCGAGTGGGTGACGCGCTGGCCGGTGCCGTCGGCGATGGCGGCGGCGTCGGCAGGCGAGGTGCTGCGGGCGTGGGGCAAGCTGGGCTATCCGCGACGTGCGCTCCGCCTGCACGAGTGCGCGACCGTTCTGGCCGCCGAGCACGACGACCGTGTCCCCGAGGATGTGGCGGTGATGCTGACGCTGCCGGGCATCGGCGACTACACCGCTCGCGCCGTCGCCTGTTTCGCCTACGGGCAGCCGGTCCCGGTGGTCGACACCAACGTGCGCCGGGTCATCGCCCGCGCGGTGCACGGTCGCGAACAGCCGGGCAACCCCGCACGTGCCGACCTCGGCGACGCGCAGGTGCTCCTCCCCCAGAACGCCGACGGCACCCCCGCCGACAACGCCCCACGATTCTCGGCGGCGCTCATGGAGTTGGGCGCGCTGGTCTGCACCGCTCGCAACCCCGGCTGCGACGCGTGCCCACTGACCGACTGCACCTGGGTACGACTCGGCCGTCCCGCCCACACCGGCCCCCCACGCAAGGTGCAGAAGTTCGCCGGCACCGATCGGCAGGTACGGGGACTGCTGCTCGACGTTCTGCGCGGCTCCGACAAACCGGTCACGCGCGCACAACTCGACGTCGTCTGGACCACCGACACGGCACAGCGTGACCGCGCACTCGACTCCCTCCTCGTCGACGGGCTCGTCGAGCTCACCGACAACGGCCGCTATTGCCTTGCCGGGGAGGCCGATTGACCCCGGCAGCCCGCGACTTCCACCCGGTCCCTGACGAGCGAGCCCGCAACGCACCCGGGCCCCTGAGCAGCGAGCCCGCGACGTCCACCCGGTCCCTGAGCTGCAAACGAGCCTGCAAGCGTCCACCCGGTCCCTGAGGAGCCTCCGAGCCTGCGAGGATGCGTCACGAAGGGCCGACCCTTCGTGACACCCCTCCGCTGGCGCTCCGGGGTTCCTCAGGGATCGGGGTTGGACACCCCTCCGCCGGCACCCTGCCAACCCCAGCACCCGGGAGTAGAACCCCTCCGCCGGCACCCTGCCAACCGGTCCCTGAGGAGCCTCCGAGCTTGCGAGGATGCGACGGTCCTATAGTTTGTCAAGCCGTGCGAGGTCTTTTTTGAGGGCGTGGAACACTTCTCGGGCGATGTAGCGTTTCTGGCATCGGATGATGTCTTTGTGGGTGAGTTTTTCCTGTTCGCGGCGTTCGCGGTAGGCCCGTGAGGGCTGGTGGTGTTTGAGGCGTCCGACCGCGATCATGTGCAGGGCACTGTTGGCTTGGCGGTCACCGCCTTTGTTGATGCGGTGCCGGTTGGTTTTGCCTGAGGAGGCCGGTAGCGGGGCGACGCCACAGAGTTTGGCGAAGCTGGCTTCGCTGTGCATCCGGTCGACGTTTTCGCCCGCGGTGACCAGCAGTTGTGCCGTGCAGACCGTACCGATCTGGGGTGCAGCGATCAGCGTGGGCGCCGCGGTGGTCACCAGCCTGCGCAGGTGGCGGTCCAGCGCGGCGATCTCGGTGTCGAGCTCACGGTGGCGACGTAGCAGCGACTGGGCGGCACAGACGAACGCGGTGCCCGGATCGGCCATCTGAGTCGCGTCGGGTTCGGGCAGCGACTCGATCAGCGCCATCCGGCGGGCTTTGCTCAGCCCGCGCAACCGATCAGCCATCACCGCCGGCGCGGTGGTGCACAGATCGCGCAGTTGGTTGGTGATGGTGGTACGTGAATGGACTGCGGACTTGCGGGTCAGGTGCAGCATGCGGATCGACTCGACGATGCCGGTGGTGTCTTTGGCCGCGGCGCTGGCCCGACCCGAGAGCACCGCGCGGGCCGCGTTGTAGGCATCGATCGCATCGGATTTGCCGTCGCGGTGGCGCACCGCCTCATCCGGGGCGTTGACCTCGATGACCTCGACACCGGCCGCACGCGCCGCCCGGGTCAACCCGGCCCCATAGGAGGCGCTGGACTCGATGCCGGCCGCCTCGATCCGACCGAACCCACCAGCCCACCGCAGCAACTGCTGATAGCCCTGCGCGGTGGCCGCGAACGGCTGATCGGCCACCGCCTGGCCGGTAGCGGCGCCAACCACCGCAGCATGATGGGTGTGCTGATGAGTATCGACGCCGAGAACTATTTGCATGTCAGGCGTAATCACAGTCATGGTGGGAATGTCTCCTTCACTCAACGTGATGGATGACCTCGCCGGGGCGGGTGGACAGGACAGTGAAGAGCCACGACTCGCAGTGGTCGGGCAAGGTCCTTATCAGGTCACACCCGCCCCGGTTCCTAGCAAGGTCTCCAGTTGTTCACGAGCAGCCGAACAGACATCCCTGATGCCGACAAGTCGCTGTCAAAGACCAACCCATCCAACCGATGAGAAGTCAGTCACGAAGAAGGTCAGACCCCAACGACGCCTCCTCGACTACCCACCATCATCCTCACTGTCACGAAGGGCCGACCCTTCACGACGAACCCGCAGGCACCCGGAGCTCAGTGCGGTAATGCCGACAGGAAGGCCTCGACGGCTCCTCGATAGACCCAGGGCGCGTCGTCGTGCACCAGATGCCCGGCGCCCGGGACCCGCAGGTATTGCGCGCGCTGGTTGACCGAACACATCGTGCGCATCTGACCCGGCGGCGTCACCGTGTACTCGGCCTCGATCAGCAGTGCCGGCACTCGCACCGACTTCCACTGCGTCCAGAACTCGCGGCCTCCCCATTCCTCTGCGACCTCGGTCCAGACCGGCAGGCTCCCGTGCAGGCGACCATCGTCGAAGGCCTCATAGAAATACCGGCCGGCCACCGCACCGAACATCTCCTGCGCGTGGTCCATCGACTCGAAGCGGTCGGGCCAGCTGTCGAACCACGGTGTCCAGGTGCGGGTGGTCTGGCCGCGGAAGTCGGGTGCCATGTCCTCGATCACCAACGCCGACACCATCTCCGGATATGCGGCCGCGGCACACCAGGCGTGCAGGCCGCCCATCGAGTGACCGATGAGCACTGCCGGGCCCTGATCGATCCACACGAGGATCTCGGCCAGATCCGCGACGAAACGTTCGGTGCTCAATTCCGCCGGGTCATCGGGCATGGCGACATCGCGGCCGGTGTGAAACGCGGCATCGAAGGTGAACACGCGGCCGTGTCGTCGCAGCCACGGGATCTGGCGACGCCACGTGCGACCGCGCCCCATCAGACCGTGCAACAACACGATGGGCCCGACTCCGTGCATCGGCTGACCGTCCGGTGTCATCGGACCGCCGTGATCGAGCAATCCGATGTCGGCTGTGGCACCGCCGATCCCGTCGTTCGGCGTGGTGGGCATGGCGGTCACGGACTCAAGGGTATGGCACGGTGCATTCGATTCTGGGGAACCGTTTCAGTCGGGCGTCACATCGACGGTGATGTCCACCTTGTCCGGATAGAACGCGACGTGCCCGGCGATGTCGGCGACGGCATCGTAGGGCTCGCGGTAGGTCCACACGGCATCCTCGACGACCCCGCCGTCGACGACGATGTCGTAGTAGTTGCAGTCGCCTTTGAAGGGGCAGTAGGTCGTCGTGTCGCTGTCGCGCAGCAGCGACGTGTCGACGTCGGCGAGCGGCACGTAATGCACCGGCCGATACCGCGCCTCGCGCAGGGTGTGCGCGTTCGCGGTGTCGGCCACGACGACCTCGCCGACACGGACGACGACCCTGGTGCCCGTCGGGGACACCGTGATCGGGTGATCCGGTCCTGGTATCAGCTTCTGGCGCGACATCGAAACTCCGATCCGAGGCGAAACGTCGTTGGTGAAAGAACTGATGTTCGTCTCCAGCGTGCCAGTAGGCTGACCCCATGGCTGTTGTGAAGATCAATGCGATCTCTGTCCCCGAAGGTGCCGGACCCGAGCTCGAGAAGCGTTTCGCCAACCGAGCACACTCGGTCGACGGTTCCAAGGGATTCCTGGGTTTCCAGTTGCTGCGCCCCGTCAAGGGCGACGACCGGTATTTCGTGGTGACCCAGTGGGAATCCGAGGAGGACTTCCAGGAGTGGGCCTCGGGACCCGCCCGCGAAGCCCACTCGGGTGAGCGCGCCAAGCCTGTGGCCAGCGGGGCAGACCTACTCGAGTTCGAGGTCGTGCTCGACGCCAAACCGTCGACCTGACGGTTGCGCATGACCGACTCGCCGGTGACGCCGATGTTCCCGCTGGGAACCGCCCTGCTGCCCGGCGAGCCGCTCCCTCTGCGGATCTTCGAACCGCGCTACCGACAGATGCTGTCCGACTGCCTCGGCACGTCGGCGGAGTCGGGCCGATTCGGGCCGGCGCCGGGAGCGGAGCGAGCGGGCCGATTCGGGCCGGCGCCGGGAGCGGAGCGAGCGGGCCGATTCGGTGTCGTCCTGATCGCACGCGGGCATGAGGTGGGCGGCGGTGACGTCCGCTACGACGTCGGCACCTTCGCCCGCATCGAGAATCTGCTGCAGCAACCGGATGGACGCGCTTCGTTGACCTGCACGGGCACCGAGCGGTTTCGTGTCGTCGAGTGGTTGCCCGACGATCCGTATCCTCGGGCGATCACCACCCCGCTGCCGGACCCGGTGATCTCCCCCGCAGACCATCCACGCCTGATCGAGCTGGGCCAGGCGTTGCGCGCATTCGTCGACGAGGTGGCCGAAACTCAGCCGGACGCCGTCCCGGTCGATCTGCCGGCCTTCGATCTCGACGACGTAATCGAGGCCGGCCTGTTCGCGTGGGCGATCCGGCTGCCGATCGGTGCGGCGGATCGTCAGCGGCTCCTCGAGTGCGATTCGGTCGCCGATCAGGTCGCGGTTCTCGACGATGTGCTCGAGGGGTTGACGGCGATGATCCGGTTCGGTCGCTGACGCTCCCGACCTCGGAACCGGGCCACCCCTGGCCGCGAAGTTAGAACGTGTTCTAGTATCGGTTGTGGAGTAGTTCACACCGAACGCACGGGGGTCGAGCCCCCGTGGACCCACGTCGTTCTAGGAGCACATTCATGACCGAGACCGTCGAGTCCCGTCCACCTTCCACCCTCGTCGGCGCCGGAGACCAGCCCCAGCTGTTCATCGGGGGGCAGTGGGTCGATCCACATTCGACCGAGACGCTCGAGGTGTTCTCACCGGCCACCGGGGAACGTGTCGGATCGGTCCCGCTTGCCGACAAGGTGGATGTCGACACCGCAGTCCAGCGGGCGCGCGCCGCCTTCGACTCCGGCATCTGGAGCCAGACCCCGGCGGCCGACCGCGCCGCCGTGCTCAACCGGGCGGCCGAGCTGATCAACGAACGCACCGCCGACATAACCAACCTGGTGTCGGCCGAGATGGGCGCGACCCCGACCGACGTCGCCACTCTGCAACAGCTGCCCGCGACCGGTGTGCTGCAGGGATACGCCGCGGCCGCCGCCGATTTCCCGTGGGAGGAGAAGCGCACCGGTCTGTTCGGCGAGACCCTGGTGACCCGCGAGGCCGTCGGTGTCGTCGGCGCGATCATCGCCTGGAATGTGCCACTGTTCCTGCTGTGCAACAAGTTCGGTCCCGCCCTGGCCGCGGGCTGCTCGATCGTGTTGAAGCCGGCGCCCGAGACACCGCTGAACGCCAACCTGCTCGCACAGATCTTTGTCGAGGCCGGCGTCCCGGAGGGTGTCATCTCGGTGGTGCCCGGGAACGTCGAGACCGGCAAGGCGCTCGTCGACCACCCCGACGTCGACAAGATCACCTTCACCGGCTCGACGGCAGCCGGCCGCGCGATCGCCGCGCGGTGCGGCGAGACCCTGAAGCGCTGTTCGCTCGAACTCGGCGGCAAGTCGGCCGCCATCGTCCTCGATGACGTCGACCTCGACGCCAACATCCACATGCTGGTGTTCTCGGCGGGCCTGATCAATGCCGGCCAGGCCTGTGTCGCGCAGACGCGCGTGCTGGTCCCCCGCTCGCGGCACGACGAGATCGTGAACGCGATGGTCGAAACCGCCAAGTCGTTCACGCCGGGCCTACCGACCGCCGAGGGCACAATGCTCGGTCCGATCATCACTGCCAAGCAGCGCGACAAGGTCGAGGGCTACGTCGCCAAGGGCAAGGAAGAGGGCGCGACAGCAGTCCTGGAGGGCACTCGGCCCGAGGGTCTCGAGAACGGCTTCTATGTGACGCCCACGATCTTCACCGGCGTCACCAACGACATGACCATCGCCCGCGAGGAGATCTTCGGACCGGTGATCAGCGTGATCGCCTACGACGAGGTCGACGAGGCCATCGCCATCGCCAATGACTCCGACTATGGTCTGGCCGGCTCGATCTGGACCTCCGACGTCGAGCGCGGCGTCGAGATCGCCAGGCAGGTCCGTACCGGCACCCTCGGGATCAACTGGTACGCAATCGATCCCGCGTCCCCCTTCGGCGGCTACAAGAACTCCGGCATCGGTCGCGAGAACGGCCGCGAGGGGCTCGAGTCCTACCTGGAGCACAAATCGATCCTCATGCCGATGGGATATTCTTCCGAATCCTGATCTCTCACAGGGGAAGTGGGGTCGGTCGCCGACGGCGGCCGACCCCTTTTCTTGTGTAAGGAATGCGGGGGGCGGCCCTTCGTGACGCTCGCAAGCTCGCTCCTCAGGGACCGACAGGACGCTCGCAAGCTCGCTCCTCAGGGACCGACAGGACGCTCGCAAGCTCGCTCCTCAGGGACCGACAAGGACGCATGCAAGTCGCGCCACAGGGACCGGGTGGAGTCAGCCCGCCGGTGCCGCCGAGGGAGCCGGGGTTGCGGACGGCGTCGCCGACGCGCTCGGGGCCGGCAGCGGCACCGCGCCCGGCGGCGGCGTGTCGGTCTGCTCGATGCGGCTGCGGAACGAATCGTCGGTGATCACGTCGATGCCGTTGATCATCCAACGCCCGTCCTGCTTCACCATCGAGAACGTGAGGCGGCTGGGATCGACGCGCACGAGCTCCTTGTCGTTGCGGGTCACCGACTGGTTCATGAAGATCAGGACAGTCGAGGTGTCCTTGGTGTTGGTCACGACGCCGGCGTCCTGAATGGTCACCGCGGACACCACGTTCTGCTTGCGGACCTCGGCGGCGAGATTGTTCTTGGTGACCAGGTCGTTGTACGTGGGTTTCGCGGGACCGGTCACCACGTCCATCGACTCATCGATGTGCTGACTGACGTTGTCCGGCGTGTAGCCGAACATCGTGGTGGCGTACTGCTTTGCCGCCGCGAGTGAGGAATCCCGCGCCTCCTCGGTGGCGCGCGCGTCGAAGAACCGTAGGCCGAGGAAGACTGCGACAGCCGCGGAGGCGACCACCAGGACCACGAGGGTTGCCGCGACGACACGGCCGGTCGTGATCTTCATCTAGGTCACCCACTCGAAATTGGTCATCTTCAGGTCACCGTTGATGCGGGTCATCTGGACCCGCCAGCGGAACGTCTGAACGATCGTCTGCTCCTTGGGATCCGGGTTGTTCATCTGCCACCCGTAGACGACGATCACGGTGCCTTCGTCTGGTTCTGCCTTGGTGACCGCGTCGGACAGGATCGTGGTCTTCGTTGTGATCTTCTCGTCCTTGATCAGGCCGACCGCCTGCTTCATGGAGTCCTGCATCTGCTGCTGCGCTTTGCCACTTGTCTTGTCTTGCAGCGTTTTCAATGCACCGTCAACGTTGTCAGGGTTGAGTGAGGTGAGGTTGACGATCATCTGGTCGGCGAAGTCCGAGTACTCGGCACGCAGGGCATTCTTGTCGTCGTACCTGTTGATTCCGACCGCGAAGACGATCGATGCCGCGACGCAGGCGAGGATCGTGACGCCACACACGACACCCAGCACGATCCGCCGCGCCTTCGACGAGTTGGCACCGCGGTAGCGGACCGGCGAACCGTCGGCCGCTCCTTCCCCGACCCGCCTGTCCCGGCCCCGACGCTGCGCGGCTTTGCGTGCGCGCCTGCGCTCCCGGTAGCCGATGCTCCGTTCACTCGGCGGAGCACCGCCTTCCACGCCCTCGGCCGCGGGCTCCTCGACCGTCGGTTGTTCGGCTGTCCCCGCCTCGGCTCGCGATCCCACGGCCTCGGGTTCCTCAGCCTTGGACTCGTCAGCCCTGGATTCGTCAGCCTTGGATTCGTCGGCGTCGTGATCGGAGGCGGGTTCGGCCGCATTCGGTTCCTCTGCGCGGCCGGACTTCTTGCGTCCCCGCCCGATGGGAGCCTTGCGAACGGGGGCGCGACGCACCGGGCCGGACGGATCGGACGCTTCCGGCACCGCCGTCTCCTGCACCGCGGTCTCCTGAGCGTCGGTCTCCGACGCCTCGGTCTCCTGCGCCGCGGTCTCCGACGCCTCGAGCTCCTGCGGGGGCGTCTCGCCGTCGTTCTGTGCTGCGCTGAAGTCGGATTGCTCCGACGTCACTTCTGCACGGTCTTCGTTATCAGGCTCTGCCATGTGGTGTCTTGTCCTTGCGAATCCTGTCCGAGACCGGCGTTGTACGTCTTGCCGTCCGGACCGATGTAGTCACCCGTTTTCGGATCGTACGGGGTGGCGTAGACCGCGGGCCCCGGGGTGTAGTTCGATGGCGTCGCCTGTGCGGTCTGGCCGGCGGGCTGACCTGTCGCGGGTTGCCCGGGAACCTTGAGCCCGAACGGCAGACCCTGCGGGAAAGGGACATTCTCCCCGACCGCCTTGTAACCCGTCCGGCATTCCTCCGGTGTCGAGGCGCGACGGCCCGGGAACTCCGCGCACGGGAAGTTGCGGGCGCCGCGGACGGCGACGTTGGAGTCCTGCGGCACCCGGCACAGCATGCCGGGCGGGATGTCGCGCGCGGTCTGGATCGCCGGTGACCGCCACTGGCTGGCAGGCATGAACCCGACGGTACAGGTCCCCGGATCCTGGAATCCCAACGCGAAGTCCACGTTCGCGCCGTACTGTCCGTTCTCGGTGTTCAACGCGGTCAGCAGCGATGCCATCAGTCGCGGATAGATCACGACGATCTGCTGCAGGTTCGGGTGATAGACCGCCAGCGTCTTCGACGTCACACCCAGGTTCGCGATCAGCATCGGCAGGGTCTGGTTCATCGACTCGAAGAGCTGCTGTGTTTGGGATGCCGTCGACGGCCCCTTCGACAGGATGTCGGTGATCTCCGGGTTGTTGGCGCGCAGCTGGTCGGTGAACTTGGTGACATCGGCTGTCCACGAGCGGATCTCGTCCGTGGTGGCCGACTGAGTGGCCAACAACGGCCCGGCCTGGTCCACCAGATCCAGTAGCTGATCGGTGTTCTTCGTTGCGTCGTCGACGAGCAATGTCATCGAGTCCAGCAACCGCTGCAGTTCCTCACCGGTGCCGTTGAAAGCGACGAACGCCTCGTCCATCACCGATCGCAGTTTGGTGTCGCCGACCTTCTCGAGCAGAGCGTTCGCCTGGTCGAGCATGCTGGAGATCTCCACGGGCACATCGTCACTGGTGACGACCGAACCTTCGTGCAGATACCCGGACGGCCCGTCGGGAACGGGGGTGAACTCGACATACTGCTCACCGATCGCGGACACGCTGCGAACAGCCGCATTCGACGACGCCGGGATCTGCGCGTCGCTGCCGATCGAGAGTTCCGCCTGCACACCGTTCTCGGTCAACCGGACGCCTGTCACCTTGCCGACGTCGACGCCGCGGAAGCTCACGTTGGCGTTCTGGTAGAGCCCTCCGGTGCTGGGCAGTTGGAGTTCGACCCGATACTGACCGATACCGAACATCGCCGGAACCCGGATGTAGTACACCGCGACCGCGATCAGGGCAACCACCGTGACGATGGAGAAGATGAGCAACTGGATGCGGACGAACCGGGTGATCTTCATCAGTTACCCCCTTCCTTGTCCTTCTTCGGCTGCATGCCCGCAGGGCTCAGCGGCGAGGTGAACGGGTCGAGTCCACGTTTGGCCGCTCCTGCCTGTTGGCCGACGATCCCCTCCGGACCGACCAGGCCGACCGAGGACGCCAGTCCTCGGGACAGTCGGCCGAAGGAGAGATCGAGGACGAGATCGGCGTTGACGTAGTCGCCCTTCACGATCTTCGGGATCGCCTCCTCGTAGAACGGGAACGTCAGGAAGATGCCGAGCGACTGGGTCAGGGCCGGGCCGGTCGCCGCGAGCTGATCGAGCACCGGCGACAGGTTCGACACGATCGTCTTGATGTCCTGATCGTTGGCGTTGATGATGTCGTTGCTCGTCTTCGACAGCTTGCCGAGCGCGGCGAGGGTGTCGGTGAACTGCTGGCGCTGATCGACGAGCAGACCCAGGATCGACGGGGCGTCGGCGAGTGCCTTCTCCACCGTCGGGGTCTGCGCGTTGATCGCGGCCGACAGCCGGTCGAGTCCCTCCGTCGCACGAATGATGTTGGCCTTCTGCCGGTTCAGGTCGCCGATCAGTGTGTTCAGCCGCGGCACGAGTTCGCGGATCACGTCCTGCCGATCGGTCAGCACGTCGTTCATCTCGTGCACGATGTCGCCGAACTGGGCGAGGCCGCCGCCGTTGAGCACCACCGACAACGAACTCAGCACCTGCTCGGTGGTCGGGTAGGTGCAGGCCGCCACCTGCTGGGCCGAGTTGATGTCCGGCACCGCGGGCACGTCCGGATCGGTCGTGATGTTCGCCTGCTCCGGACATTTGGTCAGCGGGATCTGGTCCCCCGGCGCCAACACCCCGCCGGTCGGTTTCTCCGGCTGCACGATCTGCAGATGCGATGACCCGAGCACGCTGGTCATCCCCACCATCACGTGAGACCCCTTCGGCACGGTGACACCCTCATCGAGACGGATGCCCACCTGCGCGTTCCAGTCCTTGACCTCGATCTTGCCTACGCTGCCCACCGTCGCGTCGTCGATCATCACCGGCGCATTCGACTCCAGACCTGCGGCGGTGGGGATCATCGCCGAGATCTCGTAGGACCCGGTTCCGGTGCCCTGCGCTCCGGGCATCGCCATGCTGTTGAGGCCCTGGAAGCCGCACGCCGACGCGGTGGCCATCACCGCGGCGAGGACCAGCGCCACACCCACTCGGCGCATCAGCCCTCACCCCCGAAAGGTACGAGCAGATTGCCGAGGGCCCCGCCGCCGTTGTCCTTGCGCGTCTGGGCATCCTGCTGGCGGATGCCGGCCTGTGCCCGGGCCTTGACGCTCGCGTTCTGGTACTGGATCTGGTCCGGCCGCGCGTTGATGCCGGTGACCGGGTTGGTGAGGAACGGCGGATAGTTCATCGAGATCGACGACAGCACCGGCGCCAACACGTCGACGCACTTCTCCACCTCGGCCTCACTCTGGCCGGGCCGATCGTTGGCCTGCATGGTTCCGCACAGCAGGGTGATCAGGTTGGCACCCATGCCGAGACCGAAGATGCCCGACAATGATCCGGTGAGCGGGTTGTAGATGTTGTAGAAGTTCGCGAGCTGATTCGGCCCGGAGTGCAGCAGACCGCGGATCTGTTCGTCCTTGTCGGCGAGGATCTTGGTCGCGTCGGACAGTTTGCTGACCGACCCCGAGAGGGTCTTGCCGTTCGTGTCGATGAAGTTCTGCACATCGCTCAAGGCACTGTCGAGGTTGTGCAGCGCGCCGTTGAGCGCGTCGGTGTTGCCGGCCAGCACGCTGCTGACCGACGCGATCCGGCCGTTGAACTGGACGAGCTGTTCGTGACTGGTGGACAGCGCCTGGGTCAGCTTCTGGAGGCTGCGCACCGTCGCGAACAGATCGCCACGCCCCGCCGACAGCGTGCCCATGACATCGGAGAGTTGTTTGATCGACTCGTTGAGCGCGGCGCCGTTGCCGTCGAGGTTCTGATCGGCGACGTCGATCAGCTTGGCGGCCGACCCCGGGTCGGCGCCCTTCGGTCCGACGGCCTTGGTCAGCTTGGTGAGTTCCTTCTTGATGTCGTCCCATTCGACCGGGACCGCGGTGCGCTCCATCGGGATGTCCGCGCCGTCGGCCATCTTCGGCCCGTCCGTGTACACCGGCGTGAGCTGGATGAATCGGCCCGACACCAGACTCTGCGCCACCACGACGGCCTTTGCGTCGACCGGGACGGGCGTGTCCTTGTCGACCCGCATGGTGACCTTCACGTCGCCGTCGCGCGGTGAGATCGACGCCACCTTGCCGACGTTGACCCCCAGCACGCGCACCGGATCCCCGTTGTAGAGCCCGGTGACCGACGGGAAGTAGGCGGTGATGGTGTTCGTCGTGGCACGGGTGATGCCGAAGTAGCCCGCGACGATCACCAGGATCGCGAGCACGACGGCGGCCATCACCTGCCAGACCCGTTTGCCGACACCCATGTCAGCCCCCCTGCTTCGGCGTCGTCGACGGCCCGGTCGGATACGGCAGGCTCGGCGGCGTGATCTTACGGTTCTGATCGAAGCCGGGCACCAGCTTGATGTGGTCGGGGTTCAGCGGGTTCGTGTAACTGAACGCCTTCCAGACCTCCGGATACTTGCGCTGCAGCACCTTCATGAACACGGCCGTGTAGTCACCGAATGTCGGGATACCGACCAGCGAGGAGAAGTACGGTCCCGACGCAACGGCCTCGCCCAGAACGTTCGCGTACGGCCCGAGCTCGTCGATCGCGTCCTTGAGGCTCTGCTCGTTGTCGGTCAGGATGTCGAGCACTCCGTCGAGTTTGGTCAGCACCGGGGTCAGCTGGGCGTTGTTGTCGTCGATGAAACCGCTGATCTGCGCGCTCACGTCACGGGTACCGGTGATCAACTGGGCGATGGCGGCCTGCCGCATCTGGAGTTCACCGAAGAGCGAATTGGCATCCACCAGGAGCTGATTGATCTGCTGGCTGCGATCGCCGACGATCTTGGTGACCTGATTGGCCTTGGCCAGCAGCCCACGGAGGGCGTCGTCACGGTCGGCCACGGCCTTGGACAGCCGGGCGACACCGTCGACCGCGCCGCGGACCTGCGACGGTGTTTCGGAGAACGTGTCCGACAGGACGTCGAGCGCCTTGTTCACCTGATCGGTGTCGGTCTCGGCGATGGTGTCGGTGGCACCTTCGAGGGCATCGGTCAGCGAGTAGGGCGCCACGGTGTTCTCGTTCGGGATCTCCCCGCCCGGACGGATTCGACCGGGGCCGTGCGGGATGATGGTGAGGTTGCGCCGCCCGAGGACCGTCTCCGTCTTGATCGCGGCCTGTGAGTCGACGCCCATCAGCACGGTGTCGTTCATCCGGAACGTCACCTGCGCTTTGGTGCCGCCGTCGGTACTGGCCAACGAAACCGCCTGCACGGTACCGACATTGACACCCGACACGGTCACGATGTCGCCGGAGACGAGGCCGCCCGCATCGTCGAAGTACGCCTTGTAGGTGCTGATCGGCGACAGGTAGGGAAGCTTGTCCATCTGCAGCGCGACGATCACCACCAGTGCCGTGATGACGACGCCGATGACACCGATCTGCGCGCGACTACGGCCGCCGCGCTTGGTTTCCCGGGCGACGTCGGCCTCGTCGGACGTCGTGCGCTTGTTGCGGAAGATACCGCCGAACGGAATGCTCACGGCGCCTTGCACCTCCCGCCGGGGCCCGTCGTGTCCCCGGTGGCGTCGATGTTGGTCCACTCGATCTGCTTGTCACCCGGACCGGTGAAGATGATCCGGACCTTGCACAGCCAGATCTGCAGCCACGCACCGTAACTACCGAGATTCGAGAGCTTGTGGAAGTCGTCGGGCAGCCGCTGGATCAGACCCCGGACGTAGCCCTGCCCCTTGAGGACCTCCTCCGACGTCTTGCCGAGATTGGCTGTGGTGGATTGGATGTCGGGCCGGGTAGCCACCAACAGGTCCGACAGGTTGTTGGTCAGTTGCGACGTCTGGGTCAGTGCGTTGCCGATCGTGCCGCGCTGCGCGGACAGTCCGGACACGAGTTGCTGGAGCAGATCCACGCTCTCGTCGAAACCCTTGCGGTCGCCGTCGAGGGTGGTCAACGTCTGATTCAGGTTGTCGATGACGCTGTCGATGAGCGCATCCCGGTCGGCGAGGGCGTTGGTGAACTGCGACGTGTTCGACAGCAGGCTGTTGAGTTCACCGCCCTGCCCCTGGAAGACGGCGATCAACGACGACGACAGCTCGTTGACCTCGGTCGGATTGAGGGTGCGGAACAGCGGCTTGAACCCGCCGAGCAGTTTGTCGAGGTCGAGCGCGGGTTCGGTCTGGGTCTCCGGGATCTGCGAGCCCGGCGACAGATTCTCGCCGGGGTCGCCGGTCCCCCGCTCCAGTTCGAGGTAGCGGTCACCGGTCAGGTTCTCGTAGCGCACCAGTGCACGGACCGAGGAAGGCAGCGGATACTGCTCGTCGACGGTGAAGCCGATCTCGGCCTGGTTGTCACGGGTCAGCGAGACATTCTTGACCGAACCGACCTCTACGCCCGCGATCTTCACCTTGCTGCCCGGCTTCATCGCCGACGCGCTCGTGAACAGCGCGGTGTACTCCTCGGTCTTGCCCGAACGGTACCGACTGAAGACGACGACCAGCGCCACGAACACCAGGAGCATCACGATGGTGAACGCTCCCAGCTTGATCAGGGTCGCGCGGAAGGCGCGCGCGCGGTTATCCACGAGGAGGTGCTCCGAACAACAATTGAAAGATCTTCTGCTTGTCGAGCTTGGGGGTGGTGCGCGGCTGATAGGGCTGCGGGGCGTCGTCGCTCACGTAGAACGGTGCGTGCACCTTGGTGCTCGGATCGCTCAGGCCACCGGCACAGGTCGGCGGGCCGGCCGCCGCGACCCGCGGCAGATCCTCCGGATATCGGTAGGGCTCCTTGCCCGGCAGCACGCCCGCGTTGAGCTTCAGCAGTCCGTCGTTGACGCCGAACACCGGAGCCGCCATCTTGCCGCCGATCGCGGTGGTCTGGATGAAGCACTTCAGCCCCGGTGCCTGATAGCCGAGCAGCTCAGCGGTCGGGGTCAGGTTCGACAGTGTCGCGATCAGCGTGTTCTTCGACGGCGCGATCACCCCGTCGATCGTGTTGGCCATCCCGGTCGCGTTGATCAGCAGAGCGTCCAGATTGGCCGTGTTGTCCACCAGGTTGTCGCCGATATAGGTGAAGTTGTCGACGGTGCGCATCAGGTTCGGCATGGTGTCGGCGTAGACGTTGGTGACCGTCGCCGTCTGCCGGAACAGCGAGTTCAGTTCCGGCAGGTGGTCCCGGTCGACCTTGCCGACCAGCACCGACAGCTGATCGAGTGCGTTGCCGACGGCGTCGCCACGGCCCGTGAGCGCGGTGTTGATCGCACCGAGCGTCGCGTTCAGCTTCTCCGGCTGCAGTTCGGCGAGCACGTTGACGAGCTGCTGGTAGACGGTGTTCAGCTCGACGACGACGTGGTCGGCCTCGATCGTCTGGCCCGGCTGCAACGTTCCCGACGCTCCGGAGTCCGGCACGACGAGATTCACCGCTTTGGCACCGAATATCGTGTTGGATTTGATGTCGGCACCGACGTTCCCCGGGATCATCGACATCTGATCCGACGCGATGTCGAGTTTCAGCACGGCGTGACCGTCGCTCTGGGTGATCGAACCGACCCGGCCGACCTCGACGCCGCGTAGTTTGACCTTCGCGTCCGGGTTCATCACCAGGCCCGCGCGCGGCGCCTGCAGGGTGACGGTCTCGGTCGATGCGAACCAGCCGAGGAATTGTCCGGCCGCCGCCGAGATCACGGCGACCAGCCCCACGATCATCACCGTCGCCGCGGTCCGCCGGACCGCTCTGCTGCGCTCCTGTCGTCTCGCCATCATCTACCCCGCCAGGTTGAACTTGCCGTCGGCGCCATAGATGGCGAGGGAGGTGAGCAGTGTGATCACGACCACAACAACTAGTGATGCGCGAACCGCGTTCCCCACCGCGACGCCCACTCCGACCGGCCCGCCCGAGGCGTTGTAGCCGTAGTAGGTGTGGATGAGCATCACCGCGACCGCCATACAGATCGCCTGCACGAACGACCAGAGGATGTCCGACGGGATGAGGAAGGTGTTGAAGTAGTGGTCGTAGACCCCCGGTGACTGCCCGTAGATGAACACCGTCGCGAACCGGCTGGCCAGGAACGACGCCAGCGAGGCCAGTGCATAGAGCGGGATGATCGCGATCAGACCCGCGATGATGCGGGTGCTGACGAGGTAGGGGATCGACGAGATCGCCATCGTCTCGAGTGCGTCGATCTCCTCGCTCACCCGCATGGCCCCGAGCTGCGCGGTCGCACCCGCGCCGATCGTGGCGGCCAGGGCGATACCCGCGATCACCGGCACGGCGATGCGCACGTTGATGAAGGCGGAGAAGAAGCCGGTGAGGGCCTCGACGCCGATATTGGCCAGCGAGCTGTAGCCCTGCACGGCGATGGTGCCGCCGGTGAAGAGGGTGAGGAAGCCGACGACCACCACGGTGCCGCCGATCATCGCGAGAGCCCCGGTACCCATCGAGATCTCCGCGATGAGGCGCAGTGTCTCCTTCTTGTAGTGCTTGAGGGCACGGGGGATGGCGATGATGCTGTCCCAGTAGAACAGCGCCTGATCGCCGATCTGATCCCAGTCCTCACCCGCGCGTTTGACCGCGACACGTGCAGTGCGGAACCGAGTCGTGAACGGAAGAACCATTGCTCAGCCCGCCGTCGCTTTGAGTCCGACGGCGGTCACCACGACGTTGACCACGAACAGCGCCATGAACGAGTACACGACGGTCTCGTTCACCGCGTCGCCGACGCCCTTGGCCCCGCCCTTGACGTTGAGCCCCTGGTAGCAGCCGACCATGCCGGCGAACAGGCCGAAGAGAGCCGCCTTGACCATCGAGATCATCAGTTCGCCGAAGCCCGTGAGCAGGGTCAGGTTGGCGATGAATGCTCCCGGGTTCACGTCCTGCAGGAAGACCGAGAACATGAAGCCGCCGCCGATGCCGATGGTGCACACCAGGCTGTTGAGCAGGATCGCCACGCCGGTGGACGCGATGATGCGAGGGACGACGAGCCGGTGGATCGGGTTGATGCCGAGCACCTTCATCGCATCGATCTCTTCGCGGATGGTGCGCGCGCCGAGGTCGGCGCAGATGGCGGTGGCACCCGCGCCGGCGACGATGAGCACGGTGACGATGGGACCGATCTGGGTGATCGTGCCCAGCGCCGCACCGGCACCCGAGAGATCCTGCGCACCGATCTCGCGCAGCAGGATGTTGAGGGTGAAGCTGACCAGAACGGTGAACGGGATCGCGACCAGCAGCGTGGGCACCATCGATACCCGGGCGATCGCCCAGGACTGCTCTACCGTCTCGCGCCACTGGAATGGCCGGCGAAACAGCTCCCGAGAAGACTCCACCCCTAGGGCGACGAAGTCTCCAACACCTGCCATCGGCGTTGCGAGCTTCTGAAACACCAACTCTCCTTACCCCCCGGGGGACATGCCCCACCGCCGCGCTCGCCCCGCCGAACACCGCGAACCTATCACGCAGATCCGAATCGTTCTGGTCGCATGACCGATTCGTGATCGTCAGTTGGCGAGGTCGCTCGCCGAGAACGTCCGACCCTGGTCACGACCGGCAAAGTAGCTGGTCAGAGTCTTCGACAGATCCGCGTCCTCCCACGCGGCCCCCACCGCGCTGAAGGTCTCCTCGATCGTCGGTGCGGCCATCAGCATGACCTTGCCGCCGTAGACGACGAAGACCTGCCCGGTGACCTTTTCGGCATCGGGCGCCGCCAGATATTTCACCAGACTCACCACGTGCTCCGGGCCGAGTGGGTCCACCCCGTCGACCGGCGCCTCTCCGAAAACGTCTGCGGTCATCGACGTCCGTGCACGCGGACAGATCGCGTTGGCGGTGACGCCATACCGTCCGAGAGCACGCGCAGCCGACACCGTCAGCGCGATGATGCCCGACTTCGCCGCGGCATAATTCGCCTGACCGCCCGGTCCGAGAAGCCCCGCCTCGGACGCCGTGTTGATCAAGCGCCCGTACACCGGCTCGCCGGCCGCTTTCGACGCCGCCCGCCAGTGGCTCGCGGCGTTGCGGTTCAGCAGGAAGTGTCCGCGCAGGTGAACCCGGATGACCAGGTCCCACTCGTCGTCGGTCATGTTGAAGAGCATCTTGTCGCGGGTGATGCCCGCATTGCTCATCACGATGTCGAGCCCGCCGAGATCCTGTGTCGCGGTGCGCATGATCTCGGTCGCGGTCGCCGACTCAGCGATGTCACCGGCCACCGGAACGGCGCGCCCCCCGGCTACGCCGATCACGTCGATGACGTCACTTGCATCGAGCGAGGAGGCGAGGTCGTTCACGATCACCGTGGCACCCTCGGCGGCCAGGCCGATCGCCTCCGCCCGGCCGAGGCCTCCGCCCGCACCGGTAACGACCGCGACACGTCGGTCCAACGACTGGCCCACGCCACTCCCCTTCGCTGATGAAACTGGAACCCGATCAAAACTAGAACCTGTTCTAGCACGAACGCGGGCGAACCGGAACCAGTTACCCGGAATTGGGCCGGACGCTCACTCCAGCGACAGCGCCGATTTCGGACAGCTGGCGACCACCTGACGCATCTCCTCTTCGCGCTCGGCGGGCACTTCCTCCTTGAGAATCACCAGGTAGTCGTCGTCGTCCAGATCGAACACGTCAGGCGCCATGCCCACGCACACGGCGTTGGACTCGCACAGGTCGAAATCTGCCTTGATTCGCATACCGAACTCCTTCTCCCGACGGATCGTCTGGTTGACGGGTTGTGTTCTACAGGTTAGAACGTGTTTCAGAACTTGGCGAGCATGTGCTCGCCGCCACACGGCTGTCCACTATGACACGGAGACCCCGATGCGTATCGCCTACACCGATCAACAGGCCGACCTCCGCAAGGAGTTGCGGTCGTACTTCGCGGGCTTGATGACCGAGGAACGACGAGCCGCGCTGCACGGCGGTGAGGGAGAGCTCGGCGAGGGCGACGCCTACCGGGATGTGGTCGCTCAGATGGGCGCCGACGGCTGGCTCGCGCTGGGTTGGCCAACCGAATTCGGCGGACAGAATCGCTCGATGATGGATCAGTTGATCTTCACCGACGAGGCGGCCATCGCAGGTGCGCCCGTGCCGTTCCTGACCATCAACTCGGTGGCGCCGACGATCATGCACTACGGCACCGATGAGCAGAAGGCCTTCTTCCTGCCCAAGATCGCCGCCGGTCAGCTGCACTTCTCCATCGGCTACTCCGAACCGGGCGCCGGCACCGACCTCGCGGCCCTGCGGACCACGGCCATCCGCGACGGCGACGAGTACGTCATCAACGGGCAGAAGATGTGGACCAGTCTGGTCCCCTACGCCGACTACATCTGGCTGGCGTGCCGTACCGACCCCTCGGCCCTCGAACCGGGCGGAAAGAAGCACAAGGGCATCTCCATGCTGATCGTGCCCACCACCGCCGACGGCTTCAGCTACACCCCGGTGCACACGATGGCCGGCGTCGACACCAGCGCCACCTACTACCAGGATGTGCGGGTACCCACGTCCGCGCTCGTCGGTGAGGAGGGCGGCGGCTGGCCGCTGGTGACCAACCAGCTCAACCACGAACGGGTCGCACTGTGCAGCGCCGCTCCGATCCAGACGGCCCTGCGGGAGACCGTCGAGTGGGCGCAGCACACCAAGACCGGTGACGGACAGCGCGTCATCGACGCACCCTGGGTGCAGGCGAACCTGGCCCGGGTGCACGCCAAGGTCGAGTTCCTGAAACTCATCAACTGGAAGATCGCCTCGATCGCCGCGTCTGGCGCGTCGCCGAGCCCCGCCGATGCGTCGGCGACGAAGGTGTTCGGCACCGAGTTCGCCACCGAGGCATACCGCCTGATGATGGAGGTCCTGGGCCCCGCGGCAACCCTGCGTCGCGGTAGTGCGGGTGCACATCTGCAGGGCCGGCTCGAACGCTTCCAGCGGTCGTCGTTGATCCTCACGTTCGGCGGCGGCACCAACGAGATCCAGCGCGACATCATCGGCATGCTCGCCCTCGGTCTGCCCCACCAGCGTCGTTAGGCCCGGGCCAACCGTTGGTAGCAAAGCCCGAGCCGCTAGGCGCCCTCCGGTGGTTGAGTAGCCCGAGCCGCTAGGCCTCCTCCGGTGGTTGAGTAGCCCGAGCCGCTAGGCCTCCTCCGCTGGTTGAGTAGCCCGAGCCGCTAGACCTCCTCCGATGGTTGAGTAGTCCGAGCCGCTAGGCGAGGGCGTATCGAAACCACCACCACACCACCCAAACACAGAAAGCCACCCCAATGGATTTCACCCTCCCCGAGTCCGGTGACGACGTCCGCGGACTCACCCGTGACATCGCCGCCAAGATCAGCACCCCCGAACGGGTCGCCGACCTCGAGACGGCCGACGCGCCGATCGACGCCGACCTGTGGCGCGAACTCGGCACCGCCGGCCTGCTGGGCCTGGAGCTCACCTCGGCGGCGGCGGGCGAGGGCGGCGGGGACCTCACCGCCGTCGAGAACTCCGTCGTCGCAGAAGAACTCGGCCGCACCCTCGCCCGAGTTCCATTCGGCCCGCATGCCGTCGCCGCACTGCCGGTCGTCGCGGCCCATGGGTCCGCGACGCTGCGCGACGAGCTGCTGAGTGCAGGTGCCCGCGGGGACGTGGTGCTGACCGTCGGCTTCGAGGAAGACCTCGGCGGCGAGTTCACCTCGCCGACAACCACACTGACGACCGCGGGTACCCTGAGCGGCACCAAGGTCAACGTCCCTTATGCGCAGGCCGCGCACTCCCTGCTCGTCAACGCGCTCGGCCCGGACGGACCTGTCGTGGTGGTGGTGCGTACCGACGATGCCGGTGTGCAGGTCACCGCGACACCCTCCACCGGCAAGATCCCGACCGCACAGGTCGACCTCGTCGACGTCGCCGTCGACCCTTCCCGCATCCTCGACGGCGGGGCGGCGACGGTCCTCGTCGTCGCTGATCGTCTGACCCTGGCGATCTGCGCCGAGCAATCCGGAATCGTTGCCCGTGCCCTCGAACTGACGGCCGAGTATGCGCGTGAACGCGAGCAGTTCGGCCGCGCGATCGGCTCCTTCCAGGCGGTGGCCCAGCGCCTCGCCGACGGCTACATCGACGCCCAGGGCCTGTCGCTGACCACCACGCAGGCAGCGTGGATGCTGGCGAACTCCGGTGGCGCGGCACCGGACGCGGAACTGCGGACCGCGATCGCCACGGCCAAGTTCTGGGCCGCCGAGTCCGGACATCGCATCGCGCACACGGCCGTGCACGTCCACGGTGGCGTCGGACTCGACACCAGCCACCCGGTGCACCGTTATTTCCTGCGCGCCAAGCAGAACGAGTTCACCTGCGGTTCGGCATCGGCGTCCCTGCGGGCGATCGGTGCCGAACTCGCCGCCACACCGGCGTGACCCTCGGAGCGCTGCTGTCCGCGGTCTCCGACGTCGAGGACCGCGGACTGTTCTGCGACGACCTGTTCGTCTCGTGGCGAGATCATGTCGACAGGTCGGCGGTTCGCGGCGCAGTTCTGCGCGAACTGTTGGCGCCCGCGCGGCCACCGCATGTCGGTGTGCTGCTGGAGAACTCGCCGGAGTTCAGCTACCTTCTCGGTGCAGCGGCGCAGGGCTCGTTCGTGCTCGTCGGGCTCAACACCACCCGACGTGGACAGGCATTGGCCGACGACATCGGCCGGTCGGACTGCCAGATCGTGCTGACCGACAGCCGAACCCGCCACCTCCTGGACGGCACCGACATCGGTGACGTCCGGGTGATCGACGTCGACGACGAGAGCTGGGTGATCTCGATGCGCGACTCACTTCGTTCGCCGCTCGATCAGCGAGAGGAGTCCCCCGAGCACTGGGTGCAGCACCGGCCGGTCGATCCCGACGACCTGATGATGCTCATCTTCACCTCCGGCACCTCCGGCGATCCGAAGGCCGTTCGATGCACCCAACGTAAGTTCGCGGAGAGCGGCGCGATGCTGGCGCAACGCTTCGAGATCGGACCCGCCGACGTCGTCTATCTGTCGATGCCGATGTTCCACTCGAACGCCGTGATCGCCGGGTGGTCGGTGGCGTTGGCCGGTGGGGCGTCGGTGGCGCTGCGCCGCCGCTTCTCCGCGAGCGGGTTCCTGCCGGATGTGCGCCGCTATGGCATCACCTTCGCCAACTATGTGGGTAAGCCGCTCAACTACATTCTCGCGACGCCCGAGGCCGGGGATGACGCGGACAACACGTTGCGCATCATGTACGGCAACGAGGCGTCGGCGCGGGACCGGACTCGTTTCGCCGAACGGTTCGGCTGCCGGGTCGTCGACGGATTCGGTTCCACCGAGGGCGGTGTGGCCATCACCCGCACCCCCGATACTCCCCCGGATGCGCTGGGTCCCCTGCGCGCCCCGACGTGCGTGGTCGACCCGGCAACGGGTGACCCGGTGCCGGCGGGGCAGGTCGGGGAGATCGTCAACTCGTCGGGCCCGGGCCTGTTCAGCGGGTACCACAACGACCCCGAGGCCACGGCGGACCGGATGCGCGGCGGCGTCTATCACACGGGCGATCTCGCCTGGGTCGACGACGCCGGATACCTGCATTTCGCCGGCCGGCTCGGCGACTGGCTACGCGTCGACGGGGAGAACCTCGGCACGGGCCCGATAGAACGAATCCTGCTACGGCATCCCGATGTCCGACAGGCCGCGGTATACGGCGTGCCGGTGGAAATCGGCGACGAGATCGAGGCGGTGCTGGTCGTCGACGGCGACGTGGACCCGGACGCGTTCACCGAATTCCTCCACGCACAACCTGATCTCGGCCCGAAACAGTGGCCCCACCGGGTGCGCCTGACCGATAGCCTCCCCGAGACCGCGACGTTCAAGACCGTCAAGCGCACGCTGCGCGACGCGGCGACTGCGCCGACGTGGCTGCGCACGGGCCACACCTACCGTCCCGCCTGACCGCCCCCGGCCCAACATCGCTTCGTCCCCCGGGTATGACTTCGTCCCCGGCCTGCTGGGGACGAACGAAACAACATGCGGGGGAAGAACACTGAGCGACGGCGCGACGACGGCCGGCGACGGCGCGACGCCGCCGGGCTACATGCGCGCCCAGCGCGACATCACGAAGCAGTAGACGCCGTAGGCGGCGAGCCCGAGGGCGCCGAGGATGAGGAGCAACTGACCGGCCGGCAGACCGGCGAGCGTCTTGATCGCGGCGTCCATTCCGGCAGCCTTCGCCGGATCGGCGCGAACGGCCGCCACGATCACCAGCACACCGGCGCCCGCGAGCACCACGCCCTTGGCCGAGTAGCCGACGACCCCGGTCGTGGTGACCAGTTTCCCGCCGCCGGTGCGCAGGTCGTCGAGGAAGTTGCGGGTCACGCCCTTGTAGACGAAGTACACACCTACCCCGATGATCACCAGCCCGACGATCACGAGCACCACCCGGCCGCCGGTGTGCTGCATGAGGCGAGCACTCATCGTCGCGTTCTGTTTGCTGCTCGACTTTCCGCTGCCCATCGCAAATGTGGCGGCGGACCAGGCGAGTCCCACGTAGACCACACAGAGAGCGAGCGCCTTGCCCCGATCGAACCAACCACTCAGCCCGTCGTCGGAGGAGCGCTGCTCATTGGCCTTCCCGCCTACGATCGCTTCGGCGAGGCGCCACAAAGCAAGCGCCGCGAACGCGACCACCCCAAGCCACAGCACCAGGCGTCCGCCCGGTTCGCCCGCGAACACGGCCAGCGCGCCGGAGTTGTCTGCGCTGCCACCGTCACCGAATGCGATTCGCACGATGATGTAGGCGATCAGCAGGTGCAGCAGCCCGGTCACCACGTAGCCGGCGCGAGCCGCGCGTTCGAACCAGTCGCTGTCGGTGACACGGTCCACGGTCTGGGTCACCTGGTTACGTGACATCGATGTCCATTCGTCGAGTGCGGGTCTCCAGACCAGTCCACCACGAACGTCAAATGCGCGGTACCGTTCTCGGCTCGCGCCACTGGGTTCTTCCGACGGACCCTGACTCTTCCTGTCGTTACTTCCGGCGGACGAATGGAGATCCGACGGAGGAACCCGCGATGGCCCGTCTCAGCTCACCGGCGTCTTCAGCGTGTCGTTCATCCGGGCGACCGCTTGCTCGTACTCGGACACCAGACCCGCGATGAGGTCGGCGACGGGCACGATCTCATTGCATCGGCCGACGATCTGGCCCGCGGGCATGGCGACGACCTCGGGATCGTCTGCGGCCGAGATCCGGGCGTGCGCCTCTGCGACGAGCAGATTCTGCAGCGGCATCGGCAGCGGATCAGGAGCGCCGGGAGCGTCCCACGCGTCGGTCCACTTGGTCTTCAGCAGTCGCGCCGGCTTGCCCGAGTAGATGCGCCGACGAACCGTGTCCCGCGACGTCGCCTTGAGCAGCGCCTTCTGGACCGTCGACGGACCGTCGGCGTCGGGTTCCATACCGAGCTTGTACTCCGCGGCGGTCAGCCAGTAGGTGCCCATCCACACACCCTGCGCACCGAGGGCGATGGCCGCGGCGATCTGGCGGCCACTGCCCACGCCACCGGCAGCCAGCACCGGCGCCGAATCGCCCATCGCATCGACGAGTTCAGGCCAGAGGACCATCGAGGTGACCTCGCCGGTGTGGCCACCGCCTTCGTAACCCTGGGCGATGACGATGTCGACCCCGGCCTCGACGTGATGCAGCGCATGCTCCTTGGCGCCGGCCAGCGCGGCCACCAGCACACCGTTGTCGTGCGATGTCGCGATGACGTCGGCCGGCGGCGAACCGAGCGCATTCGCGATCAGCTTGATCTGACCATATTTGCGCACGTGTTCCATCGAGATGTCCACGTGCGACCGGGCCACCGAATGCAGCCAGCCCAGTACGCCGGCGTCGACCCGTTCGCCGTTGGGCAAAGGCGGGACGCCCAGATCGTCGAGAGTGCGTTCCACGAATGCTCGATGCTCCGGCGGGATCATCGAGTCCAGGTCCATCTTGCTGCCCTCGGTGGGGATCTTGGCCGGCATCACGATGTCCACGCCGAACGGCTTGCCGTCGGTGTTCTCGTGCATCCATTCGAGCACCGCGTCGAGTTCGTCGGCCTCGTTGAAGCGCACACAGCCGAGCACCCCGAGTCCACCGGCCCGGCTGATGGCGGCCGCCACGTCCTGACTCGGCGTGAACCCGAAGATCGGGTACTCGATGCCGAAACGATCGGCGATTTCGGTACGCATGATCAGCTCTTCTCCGGCGCGGACAGCGCCTCGTCTGCGGGTCGTTCTGCGGTGATGGCGGCGCCCCACCGGTAGTCCGGTTTGCCGGCCGGGGATCGCTTGATCTCGTCGACGAACCACACACTGCGCGGGCACTTGTAGCCGGCGAGTTCCTTGCGGACCACATCGTTGAGGTCGGCGAGGGTGGTTCGCACCCCGTCGCGCGTGGCGATGACGGCGGCCACACGCTGGCCGAAGCGGTCGTCGGCGACCCCGACGACGACGGTGTCGAAGACGTCGGGGTGGGCCTTGAGCGCACCCTCGACCTCCTCGGGGAACACCTTCTCCCCGCCCGTGTTGATGGAGACCGATCCGCGACCCAGCATGGTGATGGTGCCGTCGGAGTCCACCTGCGCGAAGTCACCGGGCAGTGAGTAGCGAATCCCGTTGAACTCCTTGAAGGTTTTCGCCGACTTCTCCGGATCGTTGTGATAGCGCAGCGGGATGTGGCCGGTCCGGGCGAGCACACCGATCTCGCCGCTGCCCGGTTCGACCCGCGTGCCGTCCTCCCGGAGCACATGGGTTTCGCTGTCGGCGTTGACGCGTGGCCCGCCGGTGTGTGGTGAGTCCTTCGACGCGACACCGAGACCACCGAAGCCCGTCTCCGACGATCCGATCGCGTCGATGATCACCGCGTTCGGGAACCGGTCGATGAACTGTTCCTTGATACTCGGCGAGAACAGGCACGCCGACGATGCGATGGACAGCACGCTGGACAGGTCGTAGTCGTCCTTCTCCGACAGCGCCTCGATCATGGGGCGCCCCATGGCATCTCCGGTGATGAATACGACGTTGACGCCGTGACGCTCGATGATCTCCCACACCCGGGCGCCACTGAATTCGGGATACACCACGGCTTTGCCGCCGCCGAAGAGCGCCTGGAAGATGGCCCACTGGGACCCGCCGTGGATGAACGGCGGGATCGGGAACCGCACGAGCTGACCGCCGTCGGCCCCTTCCCGCGCGAGTTGCCATTCGTCGGCCACCGGGGTGCTTGTGTACCAGTCGATTCCGCCGCCAAGGACCCGCCAGACATCCTCCTGGCGCCAGACGACACCTTTCGGCTTCCCGGTGGTGCCGCCGGTGTAGAGCATGTACAGGTCGTCGTTGCTGCGCTCTTCGAAGTCGCGTTCGGTCGAAGACTCGGCGATGGCGTCCTCGAAGCGGATGGTGTCCTCGTACCCCGCGCACCCGAGCGAGACGTCGGAACCGTCCTCGATCGCGATCCGATGCTCGATCGAGGGCGCCTTCGGCAACGTGTTGCACACCCGCTCGCAATACTGCCGCTCATGGATGAGCACCTTCATCCCCGAGTCGGTGAAGATGTGCTCGAGCTCGGCCTCGACGTAGCGGTAGTTGACGTTGACCATCACCGCCCGGGCCTTGAAGATGGCGACCATCGACTCGACCGCCTCGAGCGTGTTCCTGCTGTACAGCCCCACGCGGTCGCCCGGTTGGACGCCGAGCGAACGTAACTTGTGCGCGAGCGCGTTCGAGCGCGCCTCGAGTTGGGCGTAGGTGCGGGACAGGTCTCCGGATTCCAGGGCGACCCGGTCCGGGACCAGGTCGACGGCATGCTCGATGAGATCGGCGATCGTATAGGCCATGGCTTCAAAATTAGAACGTGTTATCGTTTCGAGCAAGCAGCAATCACGCACCGAATTCGCGAGGGACGACGATGACCACAATTGCCGGCTCCGAGACCACCACCGACCGAGGACCCGATTGCCTCGTCGAGAAGCGCGGCCACGTTCTGATCGTGACCATGAACCGTCCCGAAGCGCGTAACGCACTGTCGGCCGAGATGATGCGGATCATGGTCGAGGCATGGGACCAGGTCGACGACGATCCTGATATTCGCGTGGCGATCCTGACCGGTGCCGGCGGCGCCTTCTGCGCGGGCATGGACCTCAAGGCGATGAACCAGAACTCGCCCGGTGACACCGCCGAGCAGGGCAGCTGGAATCCGGCCAGCCTGCCGGCGTTGCTCAAGGGCCGACGACTCACCAAGCCGTTGATCGCGGCCGTCGAAGGCCCGGCGATTGCCGGTGGCACCGAGATCCTGCAAGGCACCGACATCCGCGTGGCCGGCGAGACCGCCAAATTCGGTGTCGCCGAGGCACGCTGGGGACTGTTCCCACTGGGCGGCAGCGCCGTCCGGCTCCCGCGCCAGATCCCGTACACGATCGCCGCCGATCTCCTGCTCACCGGCCGGCACATCACGGCGGCCGAGGCGAAGGAGTACGGCCTGATCGGCTACGTGGTGCCCGACGGCTCAGCGCTCGACAAAGCGCTCGAGATCGCCGAGACCATCGCCGCCAACGGACCGCTCGCGGTGCAGGCGATCCTCAAGACCATGCGCGACACCGAGGGCATGCACGAACTCGACGCCTTCGAGATCGAATCCAAGCTCGGCATCGCGGTGTTCAAGAGCAAGGACGCCAAGGTCGGGCCAAAGGCTTTCGCCAACAAGGAGAAGCCGGTCTTCACGGGCGAGTGATCCCATTCCGCTGGTCGAGCAGACCGAAGCGCTAGCCGAGGACAACTCCGCCGCTGGTCGAGTAGACCGAGGCGCCACCCGACGACAACTCCCCCGCTGGTCGAGCAGACCCAGCCACCAGCCGACGACGACTCCCCCGCTGGTCGAGTAGACCGAGGCGCTAGCCGAGGACGTATCGAGACCCGCCCCGATCCAGTAGCCCCAGCCACCAGCCGACGACAACTCCGCCGCTGGTCGAGTAGACCGAGGCGCTAGCCGAGGACGTATCGAGACCCGGTGACCGCCCGCCGCGGCTCCAACGACAGCTCGAAGTCCCGTGGCACCATCGTCAGACGCTCGTCGATGGCCAACTCGTAGTCGGGGTCGCCGGCCAAGTCGTAGCGGTGCAGCAGGCAGGCGAGCACGAGCACCGCCTCATGCAGCGCGAACTGACGTCCGATGCACGCCCGCAGCCCGGCGCCGAAGGGCTTGTAACTGTGCGCGGGCCGCCGTTTGACGTTGGCGGGCAGGAACCGGTCCGGGTCGTAAACGTCGGGGTTCTCCCACACCGCCGGGTCCCGATGCACCTGACCGAGCACGATGACCGCCCAATCCTCGGGCCTCATGCGGTAGCGATCGGCGAGCATCGTCTCCTCGCGCGGGCTTCGTGCGAAGGCCGGTACCGTCGGCCAGATCCGCAGCGCTTCGTCGAGGCAGCGCCGGATGTATCGGAACTTGGGTACCTGTTCGAAGGTCGGGGTCGCGACAGGATCAGCGCCCAGGATGTCGTCGGCCTCGCGTTGCGCTGCGGCGAGGCAGTCCGGATTGCGAGACAGATAGTAGAGCGCGAAAGACAATGCACCCGATGAGGTCTCATGTCCCGCCACGAGGAACGTCAGGATCTGGTAGCGAATGTTCAACGGCGATAATCTCTCCCCTGATTCCGGATGGGAGACGTTGAGCATGATGCCGAGAAGGTCGTGCTGGTCGTCGGACTCGGCGCGGTCGGCGATCAGCTCGTCCAGCAGGCTGTCGACGTAGGCCTGCTGATCGGCGTTGCGGCGGTCGAGGTATCGGCCGAGCAGTCCCCCACCGGGCGCGGTCAGCAGCGCTCCTTTGCGTCGTCCCGTTTCCAGCGCGCGGATCATCGCACCCACGAACGGATGTGGCTCCGCGGTGGTGAACGAACCGAAGTCGCGACTGAAGGCGGCGCGGGTGAGTGTCTCGAGTGTCAGCTTGGTCATCGAGCGCGTGACGTCGACCGGCCCGTCCTGCCTGTCCCAGTATTCGAACAGCTCACTTGCGGTCGCCAGCATGATCGGGTGATACGACTGCATCGCGGACTTCGTGAACGCCGGAATCAGGAGTTCATGCGCAAGTTGCCAATTCGGCTCGTCGTTGTACGCGGTGAAGAGGCCGTCGCCGGCGTACTGCCGCAGCGCGGTGATCGCCGGCGGCAAACCTTTGCAGAACCTGGTCTCGTCACACAGCTCGGCGGCGAGCTCCGCACTCGAGACGAATACGAACTTCTGCCGGAAGATCTGCATCTCGTAGATCGGCCCGAGGTCCGCGCCCCATACGAGCAGATCGAGCAGCGGGTGCCGCGGATCTGACACCCCGAGATCCCCGACGATTGGCTTGCGCCGGCCGGCGTGCGGAAAGGACTGCCCCGACCAGTCGTTCTTCAGTTTCCTGACCACGATTTCGACCTTGCGCCCGCCCGCAGCCGATGTCAATCCATCTGCGGGTGGAGATCCGCCTCGACCGGCAACCTTGACACCGAGAATATTAGAGAGGATTCTCTAATAAATGATGGACCTCGACCTCGCGCGCAAAGTGCTCGACGCGCAGCCGTTCAGTCGACTGATCGGCGCCCGCCTGACTCATGTCGACGACGACGGCGTGACACTGGCCGTGGATGTTCGCGACGACCTGCGTCAGCAGTACGGATACATCCACGGTGGTGTCTTGAGCTACCTCGCTGACAATGCCCTGACCTACGCTGCTGCACTCGGCCTCGGGACGGACATCGTCACCAGCGGCTTCTCGATCGAATACCTCGCTCCCGCACGCGACGGCAGCGAGTTGGTGGCGCGCGCGACTCTCGTCCATGCGGGGCGGACCAAAGCCGTTGCGCGCTGTGACATCAGCATGGTGGGCAGCGACGGGACACAGCGCGTGGTAGCAGCCGCGCAGGGCACGAGCATGGTCCGGGGCCATGGGTCGAACAGCGCGATTCAGCACTGACGAAATCCTCGACGCGGCACTCGCGATCGTCGTCGAATCAGGACCGACCGCGGCCACCGCGACGGCCATCGCACAACGGATCGGCGCGCCGTCGGGTTCGGTCTATCACCGTTTCGCCAGCCGCGACGAACTCATGGCGCGACTGTGGCTGCGCGCCATAGTGAGCTACCAGGAAGGCCTTGTCGCTGCGCTGCGCACAGACGATGTCGTCGAGGCCGCCATGTCAGCAGTCCTGCACTGCTTCGACTGGACCGCCGCACATCCGGGAGAGTCGGCTCTGCTCGTGCAATACGACAAACAGGATCTGACACGATCCTGGCCGGATACACTCGCCGCCGAACTCACGAGGCACAACCGATCCACCCGCGACGCCGTGCGCGCCTACGCCCGGCGACGATTCGGCTCCGACGGCCCCGAGGTGATGGACCGACTCACCTTCGCCGTGGTCGACCTGCCGTACGCCGCCGTGCGGCGACACCTTCCCGACCGCGGAAGACCGGCAGAGTGGCTGCGCGACTTCACTCTTCACGCTGCCACTCAGTTACTCGACGAAGTGCACAGCCTGCCCACAGGCCCGTGAGGAGCTTGCGAGGAACGAGCATGCCCACCCGGCCCCCGAGGAGCTTGCGAGGAACCAGCACGCCCACCCGGCCCCCGAGGAGCTTGCGAGGAACCAGCACGGCCACCCTGCCCCTGAGGAGCCTCGCGAGGAACGAGCACGCCCACCCGCCCCCTGTTGAGGAGCCTCGCGAGGAACGAGCACGCCCACCCGGCCCCTGAGGAGCCTCGCGAGGAACGAGCGAAGCGTCACGAAGGGCCGACCCTTCGTGACGGTCCTCCGCTAGCGCCAATGCCGCGTAGTTAGTGTTCGGGGTGTGTTGTCAACCGTCGGGTGCAGATTGTTCGATGGTGAGGTTGTAGGTGGTCTGGTAGTTGGTGCGGTCGATGGTTCCTTTCGCGCGGTGTTTGGAGATGGCACGTTTGGTGACGCGGGGGCATCGGCGGTTGCGGCGGGGGCCGAGTAGGTGGGCAAGGACGGCGGCGCCGATGGCGCCGATGAGGTCGACGGTGCTGGTGGTTGTGGCGATGATGTTGCGGGCCTTGATGATTTCGTCGCGTGCGGTGTTGAGGGCGACGGTGAAACTGCCGCGGTCGGGTTGGGTGTCGGTACTGATCGTTGCCTCGGCGATGGCCAGGCGTAGTGCTTGGTACACCACGAGCAGGGCATAGACCTCTTGGGTGATCCCGGACGGGGTCCGGGCGCGTAGCACCCGTCCGCCCAGGATGCTCGATTTCAGTTCCAGGTAGGTGATTTCGATCTCCCATCGCTGGTGATACAGCTCGACGAGGTCGGCCGCGGGGTAGCTGCGGTAGTCGGTCAGCGATGTCAGGAGCCGGTAGTGTCCGGTGCCCACGATTGTGTGGCCGTCGGCGGTGGTGGTGTTGACGGTGATGACGGCGTCGATGATGCGGACCGTGACACCGCCGATGATGGTGTGCCAGCTGCCGTCGGGGTAGCTGCCATACCGGGGCGATTTGCGGGTGCGCTGGCCGCGGATGAGGAAATCGGCGCCGGTGTCGTGGATGGCGGTCATCAGGTCCGCGGCATCAAATCCGCGGTCGTAGAGGATGAGCATCCCGGGCCTGATTGATCGTAATAGTTGTGTTGCGTAGTCAATTTCGCCGATGGTGTCGGGTCCGAACACCGCATCACACAGTGTGCGGGTACCGCAGGTAACTAGCGCCACCAGCCGCACGATCGGGTAGGTCGAGCCACCGTGGGTGCCTTTGACGTGTCGGTAGCGGCCACCATTGGCCGGGCTGTCGGGGATCACCATCGTCGTGCCGTCGATCGCACACACGTGCAGTCCGCGCCAGCGGGCGGCGCCGCCGGTGTCGCCGGCGAGTAACTCGAACAACGCGCGCAATGGTGCCGGGCCGATCCGGCGGCGGGCCTGGGCCAACGCCGAGCTGCCCGGGCAGGCCGCTGCGGGTACTGAGGACGTCAACCGAGCCCACACCTGCTGATAGCCCAGCTCGGCGAATAGTCCCGCCGCGAGCAGCAGATACACCACGACTCGGGAGGGCAGCACCCGAACCCGACGCTGGGTGGTGCGGGTTTCGGCCAGTGCCGCATCGGCCATCTCAGGGGGAATGATCTGGGTCAACTCGCCGAGCTGACCTGCAGCAAACGGGTCGACACCGGTCACAACGGTGGTCGGCATGACAGACTGATCAGGCAACGGAACTCCTGGTTGATGGATGGTCTTGGCGGACGATCCAATCGATACCGTGAGTTCCGTTGTTTATAATTCCGACACGCCGATACCGCGTGTCACTTCTGCATCAGAAGTCACATCCTTAACTGCGCGGCATTGCCGCTAGCGCTCCGGACCTCCTCAGGGATCGAGCTGAGCGAGCTTGCGAGCGTCACGAAGGGTCATACCAGCGTGGCCAACTGACGGATGGTGCCCTCGTCACGCGCCGTCACCATCAGCATGCTCACGCCGGCCGCCTCCCACTGTTTGATCTGTGCGCGCACCTCATCCGGGGTCCCGGCAATCATCGTCTCGCGGACCATCTCGTCGGGCACCGCCGCCATGGCCTCGGCCTTGCGGCCTTCCCGGAACAGCGCCCCGATCTCGTCGACCGCATCGCCATAGCCCATCCGGCGGTATAGCTCGGCGTGAAAGTTCTTCTCCTTGGCGCCCATTCCGCCCACGTACAGCGCAGTCGACGGCCGGTAGCGTTCGACGGCCGATGCCACGTCGTCGGTGATCACCACCTGGACGGTGGCCGCGACCTCGAACTCACCGCGGATGCGTCGGGCACCCGGCCGGGCGAAACCCTCCGCCAGCCATTCCTCGTACTGATCGGCCAGACGCAAACTGTAGAAGATCGCCAGCCATCCGTCGGCGATCTCGCCGGTCTGCGCGACATTCTTCGGCCCCTCGGCGCCGAGCCAGATCGGGATGTCGGCCCGCAACGGATGAGTGATCGGCTTGAGCGGCTTGCCCAATCCGGTCGATCCGGGCGCGTCGGTGGGGTACGGCAGCGGATAGTGCGGGCCGGAATTGGACACCACGCCCTCACGAGCGAGGACATCGCGCACCACCCGGACGTACTCGCGGGTCCGCGCCAACGGCTTGCCGAACGGCTGCCCGTACCACCCTTCTACGACCTGTGGCCCGGACACCCCGAGCCCGATGATGTGGCGGCCGCCCGATAGATGATCGAGCGTCAGCGCAGCCATCGCCAGGGAGGTCGGTGGCCGCGCGGACAACTGCGCCACCGCGGTGCCAAGCCGGATACGCTCGGTCGCCGCACCCCACCAGGCCAGCGGGGTGTAGACATCCGAACCCCATGACTCCGCGGTGAACACAGCGTCGAAGCCGGATTCCTCGGCGGCCGCGATGAGTTCCGGCGCATTGTCGATGGGTCCGGCGCCCCAGTATCCGAGTTGTAGTCCGAGCTTCACCTGTTCGTCCTCCACGGCTCCGTGACGTGCACCTTGTGCCCCAATACTAGAACGTGTTCTACTCGATGGGTGAGCACCAGCACAACTGCACCCCGCCCTGCCCCGGCCAGCCCGGTCGCCGAGGTTCCCGAGCCGCAGTCGGAGATCCTGTCGGCGCCGCTGAAGAACTCGTTCGACTACACACGGTCCCTCGGCCCCGTGCTGAGCCAATTCGCTCTCGCCCTGCGCGACGGCCGCATCATCGGCTCGCGCAGCAGCGACGGCTCGGTGTCGGTACCGCCGCGCGAGTTCGATCAGGTCGGCGGCGCCAAGACCACCGAGTTGGTCGATGTGGCCACGGTGGGCACGGTCGTCAGTTGGTCGTGGCAACCGGATCCGTTGACCCCCCAACCCCTCGACAAGCCGTTCGCGTGGGCGCTCATCAAGCTCGACGGGGCCGATACCGCACTCCTGCATGCCGTTGCCGTCGACTCACCAGCCGACATCTCGACCGGGCTGCGGGTGCACGCCGTCTGGAAAGCCGCCCGCATCGGCCGCATCGACGACATCGCCCACTTCGCGCCCGGAGACACCGCCGACGCCGCTCCGGCGAACGAAGCAGACAATCCCGAGGGCGACCTGGTGGTCATCCCCACCCCGATCACCACCGAGATCATCCATTCGGCCACCGAGGAGGAGTCCTGGTACCTCAAGGGACTCAAGGCCGGCAAACTCTACGGCTCTCGGATCGGATCGGGTGTCGACGCCGGTCGCGTCTACTTCCCACCCAAGGCGGTCAGCCCGTCAGACGGTTCGGCATCGGTCGAGCGAGTCGAGTTGGCGCACACCGGGATCGTCACGACCTTCTGCATCGTGAACGTCCCGTTCCAGGGACAGCGGATCAAGCCGCCGTATGTGGCGGCCTACGTGTTGCTCGACGGCACCGACATCCCGTTCCTGCACCTCATCCTGGATTGCGAGGCCGCCGATGTCCGGATGGGCATGCGGGTCAAGGCCGTGTGGCAACCCGAGGACGAATGGGAGTACTCGATCGGCAACATCAGCCACTTCGCCCCGACGGGTGAACCGGACGCCGACTACGAGTCCTACCGCGACCACCTCTGACCCGTCTTCCATCTTCAAGGAGTACCTGTGACCCTCCCCCGGATCGCGATCATCGGGTTCGCACACAGCCCGAACGTCGTCGGGACACACGGCACCACCAATGGTGTCGAGATGTTGATCCCATGCTTCAACAAGCTCTACGCCGACCTCGGCATCGCCCGCACCGACATCGAGTTCTGGTGCAGCGGATCATCTGATTACCTTGCCGGACGGGCATTCTCGTTCATCTCGGCGATCGACTCGATCGGGGCCATGCCGCCCATCCACGAGTCGCACGTCGAGATGGACGGCGCGTGGGCCCTGTACGAGGCGTGGGTCAAGATCGCCACCGGCGAAGTCGACCTGGCCCTGGCCTACGGCTTCGGCAAGTCCACCTCGGGCAACATGGATCAGACCCTGGCCCTTCAGCTCGACCCGTACACCGTCGGGCCGCTGTGGCCGGACGCGCGATCGCTCGGCGCCCTGCAGGCCCGGGCCGGCATCGACTCCGGCGCCTGGACCGAGGCGGACATGGCGGCAGTCGCCGCCCGCACCACCGGATCGTCGGTGGACGATCTGCTCGCCGCGGACTACATGGCGAATCCGCTGCGCGCCCATGACATCGCGCCGTATACCGACGCCGCGGCGGCGGTGATCATCGCGAGTGAACGCAAGGCCCGCGAACTGGTCGCCAACCCGGCCTTCGTGACCGGATGGGATCATCGCATCGACACACCGAACTTCGGGGCCCGCGACCTCACGGAGTCGCCGTCGACGAAGCTGGCCGGCGACACCGCATTCGGTGATCGCAGCCGCGCCGTCGACGTGGCGGAGATCAACGCGTCGTTCACCCACCAGGAACTCATCGTGCGCAACGCACTCGGACTGCCGGAGTCGGTGCGAGTCAACCCGTCCGGCGGCTCGCTGGCCGGCAACTCACTGTTCACCGCGGGCCTGCAGCGCGTCGGTTACGCGGCGCACGAGATCCTCAGGGGCAACGCGGGCACCGCGCTGGCGCATGCGTCGAGCGGTCCGCTGCTGCAGCAGAACATGGTGGTCACTCTGGCAGGAGACGAGAACTGATGGCACACAACAACCGCGCAGCTGTCATCGGCACCGGGCAGACCAAGTACGTCGCCAAACGCCACGACGTCACGATGGCCGGCATGTGCCGTGAGGCCATCGACGCCGCGCTGGCCGACGCCCGCGTGTCACTCGACGACGTGGATGCGATCGTGATCGGCAAGGCGCCGGACCTCTTCGAGGGTTCGATGATGCCGGAACTCGCGATGGCCGAGGCGCTCGGCGCGGTCGGCAAACGAATGATCCGGGTGCACACGGCGGGTTCCGTCGGTGGTTCGACAGCAAACGTGGCCGCGTCGCTGGTGTTCGCCGGTGTGCACAAACGTGTGCTGGCGGTCGCCTGGGAGAAGCAGTCGGAGTCGAATGCCATGTGGGCACTGTCGATCCCGGTTCCGTTCACCAAGCCGGTGGGCGCCGGGGCCGGCGGATTCTTCGCCCCCCACGTACGCGCCTACATCCGGCAGTCCGGCGCACCCGAGCACATCGGTGCGATGGTCGCGGCCAAGGATCGGCGCAACGGCTCGCTCAACCCGCTCGCTCACCTGCAGCAGTCCGACCTCACCGTCGAGAAGGTGATGGCCAGCCAGATGCTGTGGGACCCCATCCGTTACGACGAGACGTGTCCCTCCTCCGATGGCGCGTGCGCCGTGGTGATCGGCGACGAGCAGGTCGCCGACGACGCCATCGCGGGCGGCAATCCGGTCGCCTGGATTCACGCCACCGCGATGCGCACAGAACCGCTGTCGTTCGCACACCGCAACGTGGTGAGCCCGCAGGCCAGCCGAGATGCCGCCGCCGCGCTGTGGAAGGCCGGCGGCATCGACAATCCCGTCGAGGAGATCGACGTCGCCGAAGTGTACGTGCCGTTCTCCTGGTTCGAACCGATGTGGTTGGAGAGCCTCGGATTCGCGCCTGAGGGCGAAGGGTGGAAACTCACCGAGGCCGGCGAGACCGAGATCGGTGGGCGCATCCCGCTCAACGCCTCGGGCGGCGTGCTGTCGTCGAACCCGATCGGCGCGTCCGGCATGATCCGCTTCGCCGAGGCCGCCATCCAGGTGATGGGCAAGGCGGGCGACCATCAGGTCGCCGACGCCCGCAAGGCGCTCGGACACGCCTACGGCGGTGGCTCGCAATACTTCTCGATGTGGCTGGTGGGGGCCGACAAGCCCATTCACTAGCCCGAAAGGTCACCTCCCAGCGCACCCAGCACGGCTGCCGCCCGAAACGTCACCGCCCAGCGCACCCAGCACGGCTGCCGCCCGAAACGTCACCTCCCAGCGCGCCCAGCACGGCTGCCGCCCGAAACGTCACCTCCCAGCGCGCCCAACACGGCTGCCGCCCGAAAGGTCACCTCCCAGCGCGCCCAGCACGGCTGCCGCCCGAAAGGTCACCTCCCAGCGCGCCCAGCACGGGTGCCGAGAGAACCCATTTTTGCGTCGAGAGAACCCGCCCTCCGGCTCCCAACGGATGCCGTCGGCGCAAACGAGGGTTCTCTCGGCGCAAAAATGGGTTCTCTCGGCAGGAACGGAGTCCGGTACTAACCGAGTCCGACACGACAGCGCCCCGAACCCCTACTCGACCTCCGGCAGCGCGCACGCCGCGCCATCCGACATCCCCGTCGGGCGCACGCCGAGGGCCTGATTCAGCCGTGCCCGCTGGTTCTCCCAGGCGATGGTCGCGGCGAGTTCGGCGATCTGGGTACGCGACAGATGCGCCGAGAGCTGGGTACGCAGTTCGGTGAGGTCGTCGCCGACAGCGGGTGTGCGGGTCATCGCCTCGGCGTAGCCGATGACGAGCTTCTCCAGCGCGCTGTAGGCGCCGCTGTCGCGAAACCGGGGTAGGTCGCGTAGCTGCTCTTCGGTGATTCCGCTGCCGCGAGCGAGCGCCGAGCCGATGTCGAGACAGAATTCGCAGCTCACCATTCCGGCGGTCTTGAGTTCGGCGAGTTCTTTGAGACTCGGATCGAGTCGGTTGCTGAACAGGAGTGCGGTTTCGTAGATCCCGGTCGCACCGGCCAGCTGCGGCCGGCGCAGGAGCCATCGGTACAAGTCGGTGCGGTGCCGCTTCGACGCGCGAAGCGCCCTGCCATAGTTGCCGATTCTTCCGACAGCGCGCATCGCTCCACCTTTGCAGCCGAGTGCGGTACGGGGCGGTGACGACATCCACCCCGCCTCTCGTCATTCACCTTGGTACGCGACGAAGGTGTCTGACAAGAGGCGGGGTGGATTCGTGATCTGCTCCTCAGGCGCGACGAACCGAGTTGATGGTCTTCTCGACCTCCCAGAATGCCCGCAGCGCAAGGAGTTTGCCATCATCGTCGGCCCGGTAGGTGAACACACCGTGCGCCTCGGAGACGTGCCCCGCTATGTGCGTGACGATCTTGCCGACATAGGCGACCTCGTTACCGCAGATGATCTCGTCGTCGAAGACGAACTCGATGCTCTCCGTCGTCGCGATCGACTTGTCCCAGAACTCGGCGATCTGTCCGTGCCCGCGGAAGCCCTTGCCCTCGGGATCGAACATGGACGGCCCGACCGGATCCTCCACCGACCCCTCGGCGGCGAAGTTGTCCACCCACGCCTGCTTGTCGCGCGATGCGACCAGCTCACGAGATCGACGGCCGGCCACGACCGCGGGATGATTCTCGCGATCGATGTTCAGATAGGCCGGGGTGTCATGACCCGGTCCGGCCTGCTGGGTTGTCATTTCGTCCCGTAGTCGACCTGCAGCTCCTTCACGCCGTTGATCCATCCGTGACGGAGACGACGGGGGGCCTCGAGCCGACTGATGTCGGGGACCAGGTCGGCCAGCGCGTTGAACATCAGGTTGATCTCCATCCGGGCCAGGTTCGCGCCGACACAGAAATGAGCGCCGTTGCCGCCGAATCCGACGTGCGGGTTGGGGTCCCTGAGGATATTGAAGTCGAACGGGTCGTCGAAGACGTCCTCGTCGTAGTTCGCCGAGCCGTAGAACAGGCCGACGCGCTCGCCTTCCTTCACGTCGACGCCACCGATCTGGGTGTCGCGCTTGGCGGTTCGCTGGAAGCAGTTGACGGGCGTGGCCCACCGGACGATCTCGTCGACGGCGGTGGCCGGTCGCTCCTTCTTGAACAGCTCCCACTGATCGGGGTGTTCCAGGAACGCGTTCATGCCGTGGCTGATCGCGTTGCGGGTGGTCTCGTTGCCGGCGACGGTCAGCAGGATGAAGAAGAAGCCGAACTCGGTCTCGTCGAGACTCTGTCCGTCGATGTCGGCATTCACCAGAGTGGAGACGATGTCATCGACCGGCGACTTCCGACGTTCCTCGGCCATCGTGTAGCCGTAGCCGAGGATCTCCGCGGAGGCCAGCTGCGGGTCCTCGGTGAAGTCGGGATCGTCGTAGTTCATCATCGAGTTCGACCAGTCGAACAGCTTCTCGCGGTCGACTTCGGGAACGCCCAACAGATCGGCGATGGCCAACAGCGGGAGGTCGACGGCCACGTCGTGGACGAAGTCACCGGTTCCCTTCTCCGCGGCCTTGCCGACGATGGTGCGTGCCGCGTTGTCGAGCTTGTCCTCCAGCGCCTGCACGGCACGCGGGGTGAACGCCTTGGACACCAGCTTGCGCAGACGGGTGTGGTCCGGCGGGTCGTGGTTGATCAGCAACGCCTTGGTGACGTCGAGCTGTTCCTGCGTCATCTCGTCTTCGAAACGCATGATGACGCCGTTGGGCGCGGTCGCCCAGTCGTCGTTGTTCTTGGAGATCTCCCGGATGTGGGCGTGCTTCGAGACGACCCAATAGCCTCCGTCGTGGAAGCCACCCCCCTTGCCCGGCAATTGGGCATTCCACCAGACCGGAGCCGTTTTGCGGAGTTGCGCGAACTCCTTGACCGGGATGCCCTTCTCGAGCAGGGCCGGGCTGGTGAAGTCCCAGCCCTCCTCCTCCATGAACGGACATCCTGCCTCAGCGCCCCCCGTGTCGGCGCCGGTCGTCGCACCCTGAGCCTGGGTCACGTCACACCACCTCGCTGTGAGATTAGAACCTGTTTCAATCTCATTGAAGCACATTGTGGCGCCGATAACAGTCCCCAACGAGAACTTGTTCTAGTTTTGGCGGCGCCAGAACGCTGCGAAGTGCAGAAATAGTATCAATATTCATTGCGAAATCGATGCGCGGCCGCCGGTCGGGGGCACCACCGATGTCCGATCCGGCCCACCACCACCCATGCGGCGTTTGTGAGAACCTGTTCGATCCCCAACCCCCGTCGGCGATGAACCCCGCCGTAGACTGGAACAGGAACTTGTTCTAATTTGATGATGTCGACGTAGACCAACAGACGAGGAGACAGGCATGGGTGTGCCCGTGATCGTGGAGGCAGCTCGGACGCCGATCGGCAAGCGAGCCGGATGGCTCTCGGGCCTGCACGCCGAGGAACTCCTGGGAGCGGCCCAGCGCGGACTCCTCGACAAGGCGGGTGTCGACCCGGGGATCGTCGAGCAGGTGATCGGCGGCTGCGTCACGCAGGCCGGCGCCCAGGCGGGCAACATCACCCGCAAGGCCTGGCTGGCTGCGGGGCTCCCCGACACCGCCGGCGCCACCACCATCGACTGCCAGTGCGGCTCAGCGCAACAGGCCAACCACCTCATCGCCGGCCTCATCGCGACCGACGCCATCGATGTGGGTGTCGCGTGTGGCATCGAGATGATGTCGACGGTTCCCCTCGGCGCCAACGTCGGCACGAATGCCGGTCCGTACCACGCAGACTCGTGGGACATCGACATGCCGAACCAGTTCGAGGCAGCCGAGCGCATCGCCAAGCGACGCGGCATCGGCCGCGCCGACGTCGACTGGCTGGGCGAACGCAGTCAGCGATTGGCGAAGCAGGCGTGGGACGAGCGACGGTTCGACCGCGAGGTCCTCACGCTGAAGGCCCCTGAACGCACCAAAGACGGCGAGCTCACCGGCAACATTCTCGATGTCGTCCGCGATCAGGGTCTGCGGGACACGACGCTCGAGTCCCTCGCTGCGCTCAAGCCGGTCATCGACGGCGGTATTCACACCGCGGGGACGTCGTCACAGATCTCCGACGGCGCCGCCGCCGTGCTCATCATGGATGAGTCGAAGGCACGCGCGCTCGGACTCACGCCCCGCGCGCGCATCAAGGCCCAGGCGCTCGTCGGTGCCGAGCCCTACTACCATCTCGACGGCCCCGTGCAGGCGACCGAACGTGTGCTGGAGAAGTCCGGAATGGCCCTCTCGGACATCGACCTGGTCGAGATCAACGAGGCCTTCGCATCGGTGGTGCTCAGCTGGGCACAGGTACACCACGCAGACATGGATCGGGTGAACGTCAACGGCGGCGCCATCGCACTCGGTCATCCGGTGGGCAGCACCGGATCCCGGTTGATCACCACAGCGCTGCACGAGCTGGAACGCACCGACAAGCAGACCGCGTTGGTCACGATGTGCGCAGGCGGCGCACTCTCGACGGGCACGATCATCGAGCGCATCTGAGATGGATGCGGATGCACGGCCCGACCAGTTGGACTCACCCGTGGTCGCCAAGGCGATCAAGCTCGGTTCGCGCCTGAACACAAAGCTGTACAAGGCAACCGGCGGACGGCTGGGCAACACCTGGCGGATCGGCGCGGCCATGCGCAAGCCGGCGCCGGTCTGTCTGCTCACCACGATCGGACGCAAGACCGGCGAACCCCGTACCGCTCCGCTGATCTACCTGCGGCGCGGCGACGCGTTCATCGTGGTCGCGTCGCAGGGTGGTCTCGCCAAGAATCCCGCCTGGTACCTCAACCTGCAGGCCACCCCCGAGGTCACCATTCAGGTGGGCCGCGACAAGTTCGAGCTGGTGGCACGCACGGCATCCGAGACCGAACGTGACGAACTGTGGCCCGATCTGGTCGACCTCTATGCCGATTTCGACACTTACGCGGCCTGGACGGAGCGGACGATTCCGGTGGTGATCTGCGAGCCGCGCTGACGGAGCTCCCGGCCACCCACATGTCACGGCGGAGCCGACGATCCCGGTGCTGATCTGCGAGCCGCGCTGATCAGTGCGCCAGCGCACGAATGGACGCACCTGTCCACTGGTCCAAGAAAGTACGCAGCGCCGGCCCGTCGCGCGGCGGATCTCCTCGGTCGAGGACCATGGATTGCAGTGTGCGCAATATGATCTCGACGACGATGTCGATGGCGGCAGCGTCGTAGCCATCTGCGGCCCAGTCGACGTCCATCTTGTCGACCATCGACCAGGCGAAGGTACGCCCGATCTCGGACGTGAACTCGCCGACGACGGGCACGCTCACCCGGTCGGCGCGTAACAGCAGGCCCACATAGTCGTCCGACTCGAGTTCCTCGAGGACCGCCGCGAGTCCCTCGACAACCGCTTTGTCGGCCGATCCGATCCCGCGCAGCCGCAGCGCCATCCGATCGAGCAGCGCGTCCACCGCACCGATGGCGGTCGCGGTGAGCAATTCGTCGGTGCTGCCGTAGTAGCGATACACGGTCTGTCGGGTGACCCCGAGCTCCCTGGCCACGTCGGCGATGCTGGTCGCAGCACCACGACGGTCGATCGTCGAGCGGGTCGCAGCGAGTATCCGACTCTTCGCCTCGTCGTCGTTGAGAGGCACCCGACCGCCCCAGCCGTGCGTGCGCATGACTGATCACCCTACCGGCGGTCGACCCGATCGAAACGGCGTCTGGTGCGGCAGAGAAGCGTTTCTGGCGTTATCTCAGCGGTGGGTTGTGAGCAGCGCGAGTGCCAGGCGTGCTTCGATGACCGAGATCGGTGTGGGGATCGTCTCGGTGAGCTGTAGGTGCGGGCCGTCGTCGGGGGGCGGCGCGTCTGGTTGCGGTGGTGGGTGGAGTTGTGCGCGGACCTGTTCGAGGTGCTGCGCGTACAGCACGGCGATGTCGGGGCGCCGGTTGAACTCCTGCGGGTTCGGCGGTGCACCGTCGGCGCTGTTGCGCCGCCACCAGGTGCGGCCGGTGTGGGGGCCGTCCTCGTAGATGCCGGTGGTGAACTGGCCGATCCCGGGTCCGACCATCCGGTTGTGTTTCGGACACGCCGGGGCCAGATCGACGATGTCGGTCAACCCGCCGGCAGCGAAGTCGCGGCGGGCGTGATGCAGTTCGACGTGGGAGGCCGGCTGATCACAGCCGGGTGCCGAGCACACCTCCCCATCCGGGCGGGCGAACGACGCCAACCGTTGAGCCCGGGTGGCACACCGTTTGGCCTGCCCGAAATACAAGGGCTGCGGGCTCGCATCGGCGAACACCGCCAAATACTGTTGGGCCTCGGCGGCCAACCGGATCACATCGGTGATCGGCAACAGCGACCCGGTCGCGGTGGTACCGAACCCGGTCTCCCGGATCAGATCGGTGAGGTCGGCCTTGACGATCAACTGCACCGGCAACCCCCGATGGGATTTGCCCAGCAACCCATCCTCAAACACTGCCCGCAACAACGCTGCCAACGCATCATGATTGCGCTGGGCCTGGGTGCGGGTGTCGCGGGCGGCGGCCGCCTTCAGTGCCTCGGGGTCGGCGTCCTCCTCGGCACCCGAAGGGGCGTCGGGATCCTCGGGGTTGTTGAGGCCGGGTTTGGCCCACGCGGCCAGCATCATCTCCAGCAACGCCCGGGTTTCCGGATCCAGATGGCCGGTCAGTTTCGACATCTGCTGCGCGTTCTGCCGATTCAGCCACAGATTCCGCTTACGTTTACGGTCGGTGTCGTCGGTCAACTCGCCGTCCGGATCCAGATGCGCCAACACCCGCTGACCCAGGATCACGATCTCATCCGGGGTGTGCTTGACCGCCAACTCGGCCAACGACGCCTCCGCGGCCACCTTCTTGTCGTGGGGCGCCTGCTGCGGGATCGTCTCCAGAATGTCGATCACCGTACTCAGATGCGCCGGCCCGACCTCACCGGCCGCGAACGCCGCCGCCAACTCCGGATAGCGTGGCTCGGCGCACTGCCCACCCAACTGCCGCATCCGCCCGGTCGCCGCGATCTGATCCTTCCGCCGACCCGGCTCGGAGACCCGCACCTCGACATTGAGGAAGTTCGTCAAACTCCGAAACCCCATCGCCCGCGGCACACCCCGATCCGACAACTCCAGAATCTGGCGATTACCCTCGAACAACTGCCGATTGACCGCCCGCTCCGAGGCCCGCGCCACCGCCAGCACCTCCGCATCACTACAGCGCGTCAGATCCGCCGCCGCCAACCGATCCAACACCGCATGCAACTCGGTGAGCAGACCCGGCACCTCCGACAACGACTCCTGCGCGTCCTGCGTGTCGTGCGTGTTCGGCTCGGCCATACCCACCCCCCAGCGGACCAAAGTTCGAATGCATGTTCGAGAGTAGACCAGAATCGCGACCCCCGCAACCGAGCTCCGACGGGCACCTCCCGGCCCATCGCGACCGACCACAGACCATACGCATATTTCATAAGTGTATGGTGTAGTGATAGCTGCCACATCGATATTCGTCGATGCCTGCCGCAGCCGACAGCTGACCACGGCGGAGAGGTAGCGATGACGACAGCAACTCAGGGCGTGTGCCCGTTCGGCCAGGATTTCGATTTCACCGACCCCGACCTGCTGGCCACCGGGATACCGATCACCCAATTCGCTGAACTCCGCAAGACCGCCCCGGTGTGGTGGAACGCGCAGCCGTCCGGCACCTCCGGATTCAACGATGGTGGTTTCTGGGTGATCTCCCGACACGCCCATATCCGGGAGATCTCCAAGAACAACCAGTTGTGGTCGACCAACGCGAACGGTGCGATCATCCGGCTGCCGGACTACATCACCCCTGACCAGCTGGAGTTCACCAAGGCATTGCTGGTCAACCACGATCCGCCGGAGCACACCCGTCTGCGGAAGATCGTGTCGCGACTCTTCACGCCTCGGGCCGTCGCGGCACTCGAGGAGCGGTTGACCGAGTCCGCGCGACAGATCGTCCAGCGGGCGGCAGAGAAGGGCGCCGGAAACTTCGTCGACGACATCGCGATCCACCTGCCGCTGCAGGCCATCCTCGATCTCATCGGCGTCCCCGACGCCGACCGCGCGCGCATCCACGAGCTCGTCGACGCCATCATCAACAGCGACGATCCCGACCAGTCGATCGATCCGACAACCGCCAACGCCGAACTGCTCGGCTACGCCTATGCAATGGCCGAGGAGCGTCGCCGGAATCCCACCGACGACATCGTCACCACGCTCGTACAGGCTGATCTCGACGGCGACGCTCTCGACGAGGCCGAGTTCGGCTTCTTCGTCATCCTGCTGATCACCGCCGGCAACGAGACCACCAGGAATGCGACCAGCCATGGGATGAACGCCTTCCTCGACCACCCGGACCAATGGGAGCTGTACCGGCGCGAGCGGCCGTCGACCGCTGTGGACGAGATCCTGCGCTGGTCAACGCCGGTGCACGCGTTCCAGCGGACCGCACTGGCCGACACCCAGGTCGGTGGCGTCGACATCGCGCGTGGTCAACGCGTCGGCCTGTTCTACAGCTCGGCAAACTACGACGAGGATGTCTTCACCGACCCGTTCGATTTCGACATCACCCGCGATCCCAATCCGCACCTCGCGTTCGGCGGCAACGGAGCACACTTCTGCATCGGTGCCAACCTGGCCCGACTCGAATTGGATCTCATCTTCACAGCCATTGCCGACGCCCTGCCCGACATCACCCGGATCGGCGAGTTGCGACGAGTGCGGTCGGGATGGCTGAACGGCGTCAAGGACCTCCCGGTCCGCTACTCACAAGGTACCGTCGTGTGACGTAAGGCACACCGGCGCGGATCGCGAGGATGACATGACCGCATCGACCACCCAGCCGTTCGAGGACATCGACTTCACCGACCCCGATCTCCTCGAGCAAGGACTTCCGCTTGCCCAATTCGCGGCGCGACGCGCAACCGCGCCGGTCTGGTGGAACAAACAGGCCATCGGGCCGGCCTTCTTCGACGACGAGGGTTTCTGGGTCATCAGCCGTCACGTGGACATCCGGGCCATCTCGAAGGACACCGCGACGTGGTCCAACTACGAAAAGGGCGCTGTGGTGCGCGTGCCGGAATCCGCCACGCGCGAGCAGGTGCATGCAGGGCGGGCCTTCTTACTGAACATGGACCCACCCGAACACACGCGCATGCGCAAGATCGTGTCCCGGATGTTCACCCCGCGCGCGGTGGCCTCGCTCGAGGAGCAGATGACTGCGCACGCACGTGAGATCGTGCACGAGGCGGCCGCCAAGGGCTCCGGCAACTTCGTCGACGACGTCGCAGTCCACCTACCCCTGCGGGCGATCCTCGATCTCCTCGGGGTGCCGGCGACCGACCGCGGATACCTGTGCGACCTGGCCGATTCCATGGTCAACCCCGACGACCCGGACAACAAATATGACCCGTTCACCGCGAACGCGAACCTGCTCACTTACGCGTACACCATGGCCGAGGATCGACGCGCAACGCCGCGCGACGACCTCGTGACCACCCTGGTCCAGGCAGATGTCGACGGACACGCGCTGACCGACCTCGAGTTCGGGTTCTTCGTCATCCTTCTCGTGATCGCGGGCAACGAAACGACCCGTAACGCGATCAGCCACGGCCTCAACGCGTTTCTCGACCGCCCCGACCAATGGGACCTGTACAAGCGGGAGCGCCCGGTGACGGCGATCGACGAGATCATCCGCTGGGCCACACCGGTGCACTGCTTCCAGCGCACGGCCAAGACCGACACCGAGGTGGCCGGTGTTCGGATCGCCAAGGATCAGCGGGTCGGATTGTTCTACAGCTCGGCCAATTACGACGAGACAGTCTTCGACGACCCGTTCACCTTCGACATCACCCGCGACCCGAACCCACATCTCGCGTTCGGCGGCAACGGCGCGCACTTCTGCATCGGCGCCAATCTCGCACGCCTCGAGGTCAGTACGATGTTCAACACGCTCGCCGACCTCGTGCCTGACATCACCAAACTCGCCGAACCGCAACGTGTCCGGTCCGGCTGGCTACACGGGGTCAAGGATCTGCAGGTGTCGTACCTGGGCTGAGCTGTGATGTCGAGCGGTCTCGATACGCAGCCTCGGCTGGCGCCTCGGCGGCTACTCGACCAGCGAAATGGTGCGCTACCCATTCCGGTCCCTGAGGAGCCTCCGAGCGCTACCCATTCCGGTCCCTGAGGAGCCTCCGAGCTTGCGAGCGCTACCATTCCGGTCCCTGAGGAGCCTCCGAGCCTGCGGGCACTACCATTCCGGTCCCTGAGGAGCCTCCGAGCTTGCGAGCGCTACCAATCCGACCCCTGAGGAGCCTCCGAGCTTGCGGGCACTACCATTCCGGTCCCTGAGGAGCCTCCGCGCTTGCGGGCACTACCATTCCGGTCCCTGAGGAGCCTCCGAGCTTGCGAGGATGCGTCACGAAGGGCCGCCCTTCGTGACACTCGCAAGCACGCTCCTCAGGGATCGGAATGGGTCGTCCCCACCCGCTGGTTGAGTAGCGTCGGCCGAGCGGAGCGAGCCCGACGCGTATCGAAACCACCTGCCCGCCCGCGGAACCCCTCAGCCGACGCTGCGACCGGCGTCCGCCCAGAACTGCGCCCGCAAGGCCTTCTTGTCCGGCTTTCCCAGCGCGGTCAGCGGCAGCGAGTCGGCGAAGATCACCTGCTTCGGCGACTGCACTGCACCCTTGCGGTCCTTGACCGCCTGCTGGATCTCGGCGGTGACGCGGGTCTTGGCGTCCTCGCTCTGCTCGGCGTCGCCGCGCAGCACGACGACAGCGGTGACCGCCTCGCCCCACTTGTCGTCGGGCACGCCGATCACGCCGACCTGGCCGACCGAGGGATGCTCGGCCACAACGTCTTCCACCTCGCGCGGGAACACGTTGAAGCCGCCGGTGACGATCATGTCCTTGGTGCGGTCGACGATGTACCAGAACCCGTCGGCGTCCTCGCGCGCCACGTCGCCGGTCCGTAGCCAACCATCGCGGAAGGTGTCGGCGGTCTGCTCGGGCAGTCCCCAGTAGCCACCTGCCAACAGCGGTCCGGCGACACAGATCTCACCCGGCTCGCCCGGAGACACCGGCTTGTCGTCGGGACCGAGCAACGCGGTCCGCAAGAATGCCGACGGCCGACCGCAACTACTCAATCTGCGCGGATCCTCCCCCGGCTTCGGGTGGTCGTTTTTTCCCAGGTAGCTGATCACCATCGGCGCCTCGGATTGCCCGTAGTACTGGGCGAAGATCGGGCCGAACCGCTCGATGGCCTCGGCCAGCCGCACCGGATTGATCGCCGACGCACCGTAATACACGGTTTCGAGCGACGACAGGTCACGGGTCTTGGAGTCCGGGTGATCCATCAGCGCGTACAACATCGACGGCACCAGCATCGTCGCGGTGATGCGTTCCGCCTCGATCACGCGCAACACCTCCGCCGGATCGAACTTGGCCATCACCACCATCGATCCGCCCTTGATGAGCGTCGGCACGAAGAATGCGGCACCGGCGTGCGAGAGCGGCGTGCACATGAGGAATCGCGGGTTCTCCGGCCACTCCCACTCGGACAGCTGGATCTGGGTCATCGTCGACATGGCCCGGGCAGTTCCGATGACGCCCTTGGGTTTACCGGTCGTGCCACCCGTGTAGGTGATCGAGACGACGTGCTCCGGCGGCAGATCGGCGGCGACGAGTGGTCGGGGCCGGTAGTTGTCCGCCTCGGCGATGACGTCGCGCCCGTAGGCGGCGAGTTCCTCGGGCACCGGGCCCAGCGTGAGCACCTGTTTGAGACTGTCGACTCGCTCGACGAGCGCGACCGCACGTTCGACGAACATCGGCACGGGATCGATGACCAGCGTGGTGACGCCCGCGTCGGACAGCACGTAGGCGTGGTCGTCGAGCGAACCGAGGGGATGTAACGCCGTGCGACGCCACCCCTGTGTCTGCCCGGCGCCGATCACCAGCAACACCTCGGGGCGATTCAGCGCCAGCAGGCCGACTGTCGAACCGGTGCCGGCACCCATCGCCTCGAACGCCTGTTGGTAGCGGCTGACCGCGTCAGCCATCTCCCGGCCGGTGAGTTCGGTGTCCCCGAGAAAGAGCACCTTGCGGTCGGCATGCCGACGGAGCGCGGCCACCAGCAGATCACCCAGATGGGTGCCGCCCCGCAGATGGTCGAAGTCGGACGTCGAATTCTGATCATCAGTCATGGTGATCAAGACTAGGACGTGTTACAGAGTTACGGAAGAACCGGCTGGCATCGAAGGCCATGAAGTGGACATTTCTTCCCGATCCAGGCCGATTACTGGAATAGAACACGTTTCATTTCTGGTAATGCCGCCCTGCGGTCACCGTCACATCCGTCGGCACTCTCAACTAGGATCTGTGACCATGACCGATCTGGACCTGGCCACCACCCGCCGCGACATCACCGACGCTCTCCTGACCGCGCTAGAGCGTCGTCATGAGGTCCTCGACGCCATCGTCGACGCCGAGAACCGCGATGACGCGGTCGAGGCGATCGCCACGCTGCTCGACAAGTCCACGCTGGGTGCCGAGGCGATCCTCGGCATGTCTTTCTACCAGCTCACCAAGGACGAGCGGCGAAAGAATCAGGCCGAGCTCGACGACCTGAACAACGCGATCACGTTCACGCTCGCCGAGCGCCCGGCCAGCAGCGGAGACTCCCTGGATCTCCGCCCCTTCGATGCGGCCAAGGACGCCGACCTGTTCAAGGTCCGTACCGAGGAGCTGAAGGTCGCCGGCGACGGTTCGGGCACACCTGCCGGTGAGATCGCCGACGAGATCGCCAAGGCCACCGAGCGCGTGCACAACGAGGATGCGGTCTGGCTGGTCGGTATCGACGGCGGCGACAAGGTCGGCTTCGTCTTCGGTGAGCTGTCCGGTGGTGAAGTGGACGTCCGCATCTGGATTCACCCCGACCATCGCAAGAAGGGCTACGGCACTGCGTGCCTACGTAAGTCGCGCTCGGAGATGGCCGCCTACTTCCCCGGTGTCCCGATGGTGGTCCGCGCGCCGAGTTCGTAAGGGATCAGCCGCTTCCCGTCGGGGCGACATGACCGGCGTCATCCGGTGCGTGAGGCGAGTTTGGAATGAACCCCAACCCTGGTCCCCCGCGCGAGATTGGAATGAGAACCCCACCCCGGTCCCCCGGGGCGAGATTGGAATGAACCCCACCCCGGCCCCTGGCGCCGATTGGAATGAACGTCACCCCGGTCCCCGGCGCGAGATTGGAATGAGCCCACACTGGTCCCTGAGGAGCGAGCTTGCGAGCGTCACGAAGGGCGGCCCTTCGTGACGTTACTCCGCTACCGCCCCAAACCACCACGGCGACCCGGTGGTGCCACCGACCCCCCCGACCTCCACAGCGACCGGGAGGTGGCGCCAGCACTCCGACTCCTCGTAACCGACTTCCGCGATCTGCCGTGAATTCGAGTCACCGGTTGACCCGAATCCACGGCACATGTGGCATACCGTCACCGAACCCCCAACGGGACGGTGACCGCACCACCGGGATCGGTGGCGCCGCATCACGAATCAGCCTGCACCGCAGCGGCATTCACGCGGGTGAGTACCCCATGGAGTTCTTCGAGCACCTCGAGGTCGACGCCGAGCGCCTCGACGACGGCCGGAGGGATGGCCAGCGCCTGCTCGCGCAGCGCTCGACCCTCGTCGGTCAGGGCGATGTCGACGTTGCGTTCGTCGTCGCCGCGACGTTGCCTCATGACGAGGCCGGCCGACTCGAGGCGCTTGAGCAGGGGCGAGAGAGTCGCCGAATCCAGTTGCAGGACATGACCGATGTCCTTCACAGCGCGGGGCGAGGTCTCCCACAGCGCCAGCATGACCAGATATTGGGGATGGGTCAGTCCGAGAGGCTCGAGCAGCCGGCGATAGATCTTCAGCACCGACCGATTCGCGACAGCCAGCGCGAAGCACACCTGCCGCTCCAGTAGCAGCGGGTTCGCCTCCTCGGCCACCGCTTCGTCCAGGTCACTCATCGCTCATCTCCCGCGGTACTTGCGGTAGTACTCGTCGTACAGATCCGCGTTGCGTTCACGTTCGCGCTTGTCGATCAGGTCGGGGTCGAGACCGTGTTGGCTCAGCCGGTGACGCCGGTAAACGCGGTTCAGGGCGAACGAGAAGAAGACGTAGGCGATCGGAATCGGGAGGGCCATGGTGATCCGCACATCCCAGGGCGCAGGCACCAACATGAAGGGCAGCACCAGGATCAGGCACGGCACCAACCACCGGAGCACCATTCGGCGCGTCGCGCCGGGGCCGGCGAGATCGTTGGCCACCCATTCGGTCATCGACGACGGCAGTTTTGCCCCATAGGCGTATCGCACATACTGCAGCCCCTTGGGGCGGGACTGGTCACGGGTCATCGACTGCTCAGGCACGAATCAATCGTACACGATCAAATCGGCCGTATGTAATCTCGATGCACAAAGTCGAGCCTCAGACGCGTCGCCGCGGCACCCCGAACCGAGCCACGATCTTGCGGATACGGTCATCTTCATCCACCACGAAGGACTCGGTGACGTGCGCCGCCAGGCCCAGCACCTTCGGCCGGACGTGAACCCAATAGCGCGTGGAGACCATGTGCCCGTCCACGTCGGCACTGAACTCACTGATGCGGTGGATCAACCGGTACTGCGGCCCGCGACGGAGGCTGCGCGCAAGGTGCGCCGCATTGCGCCCGGTCTTGATGCCCAATTCGGTGCGAGTGCACTCAGGATGAAACGAGATCGCCGACGGGTCGTGACTGACCAGGGCGTCAACGTACGCGCGGGCGGCAGCCACGCGCCGAGCCGCGCGTTCCGGGTCGAGGTCGGGTGTCACGGCTACCGCGCACCATAGACGGGTACCGGCACGGGCGACTTGGCGAGGATCTCCTCGATCACCGGCCCCAACTCACCCGGCTTCCATCGAGAACCCTTGTCCTGCTCGGCACTTCGCTGGAATGCGTCGACGACGGTGACCTTGCCGCCCTCGACCTCGAAGACGCGGCCGGTGACCGCCGACGACTCCGGCGACCCGAGCCAGACCACCAATGGCGAGATGTTCGCCGGGTCCATCGCGTCGAACGAACCATCGGCCGGCGCAGCCATCTGCGCGGCCATCGCGTCGCCGGCACCCATGGTCATCTGAGTCCGCGCCGACGGTGCGATCGCATTCGCGGTCACGCCGTAGTTGCCCAGTTCGGCCGCGGCTTGAATGGTCAGAGCGGTGATGCCGGCCTTGGCCGCAACATAGTTGCCCTGCCCGACCGACCCGAACAAGCCGGCCCCCGACGACGTGTTGATGATGCGCGCCGTCGGCTGACTGCCCGCCTTCGACTGCGCGCGCCAGTAGGCGGCCGCATGATGCAGCGTGACGAAATGCCCCTTCAGGTGCACCCGGATCACCGCATCCCATTCGTCTTCGGACATGGCGACGAGCATCCGGTCGCGGACGAATCCCGCGTTGTTGACGACGATGTCCAGGCCGCCGAACTCTTTGACCGTGGTGTCGATTATCGCGGCGCCACCGGCCCAGTCGGCGACATCGGAGACGATGGCGATGGCCTCGCCACCGGATGCGACGATCTCGTCGGCAACGGCGTGCGCCGAGTTGGTGTCGAAGTCGTTGACGACGACCTTCGCCCCGTCGGCGGCAAACGCCAGCGCGTGGGCGCGGCCTATCCCCTGCCCGGCACCTGTCACGATTGCGACGCGACCCTCATTCAGCTTGTCAGCCAAGACTTCTCCCCTTCATCATGTTTCTGTTGCGATGCCGCGTAGACGCGGTCAGACCTTGTTGTCAGCGGTGGCCGCGGCCAAGAATGCCGGCCGTTCCCCACCACCATGCACCGTCAGTGTGGAGCCGGTGATGTATTCGGCCAGCGGGCTGAGCAGGAACGCGACCGCGTTACCGACATCGGCCGGTTCCGCGAGCCGTCCCATCGGAATGGTGGCTCCGACCGCGGCGACCCCTTCATCGTCGCCGAGATGTAGATGCGCCTGTTCGGTCAGGACGGCACCACAGACGACGGAATTGATCCGGACCCGTGGCGCCCATTCGATGGCCAACGACGTCACCGCGTTGTCGAGGCCCGCTTTCGCCGCACCGTATGCCGACGTTCCCGGCGACGGCCGATGCCCGCTCACACTGGATACGTTCACGATGGCACCACCACCGTCCTGCTGCTGCATCACGGCGTTGGCCGCGCGCGCAACGGTCAACGGGGCGAGGAGATTCAGTTCCACGATCTTCGAGGTAAGCCTCGGCGAGGACTCCGCCGCGAGCGCGAACGGTGAACCGCCCGCGTTGTTCACCACGGCATCGAGCCGCCCATGGCTGTCGACGATCTCGGCCATCAGCGCCTCGACGGCATCGGCATCACGGACGTCGCACGCCCGGAACTCGACGTCGAGATCGGTGGCCGGGGTCCGGCCGCACACCACCGGCACCGCACCCATCTCGGCCAGCACCCGCGTGATACCCGCGCCGACGCCCCGCGTCCCACCGGTGACCAGGATGATCTTCTGCTCCAAGCCGAGGTCCACCCCATGACCTGCGACCTGTGACTGCGCCTTCATGAGTGCTACCCTACCAAACAACCAAGCACTTGCTTGGTTGCTATCTGGACCCGAGAGGAGCAGGTGTGCCGATCACCACGACACGCACCGAGACCGGCATCGTGACGGTGACCGTCGACTACCCACCGGTGAATGCGCTGCCGTCGGCGGCATGGTTCGAATTGGCCGATGCGATCACCGCGGCAGGCGAGGACATGTCCAGCCATGTGGTCATCCTGCGGGCCGAGGGACGCGGGTTCAATGCCGGTGTCGACATCAAGGAAATGCAGGCCACCGAAGGTTTCGATGCCCTGATCGGCGCCAATCGCGGGTGCGCTGCGGCGTTCTCCGCGGTCTATGACTGCAAGGTGCCCGTGATCGTCGCGGTCAACGGGTTCTGCGTGGGTGGCGGTATCGGTCTGGTCGGCAACGCCGACGTCATCGTCGCCTCCGACGATGCGGTCTTCGGACTGCCCGAGGTGGACCGCGGCGCCTTGGGCGCGGCCACCCACCTGGCACGTCTGGTCCCGCAGCACATGATGCGCACGCTGTACTACACGGCACAGAATGTCACCGCTCAGCAGCTCGAACACTTCGGATCGGTCTACCGTGTGGTCCCTCGGGCAGGTCTGCTCGACGCGGCGATGGAGGTCGCCGAGATGATCGCGGCCAAGGACACCCGGGTGATCCGCGCCGCGAAAGAGGCCATCAACCACATCGATCCGGTCGACGTGAAGAGCAGCTATCGACTCGAACAGGGTTTCACGTTCGAGCTCAATCTCGCCGGCGTCGCCGATGAGCACCGGGATGCGTTCGTCAGCACCGGAAAGACCTTGAACACCGCCGGATCCAACAGCACTGGAGGACGCGCCTGATGACGGCCACCCCGACCGACAAGACCAGCTCCCTCGACGACGTCATCGGCGAGCTGCGCGACGGCATGACCATCGGCATCGGCGGCTGGGGTTCGCGCCGCAAGCCGTTGGCGCTGGTGCGCGCCCTCGCCCGGTCCGACGTGAAGGACCTCACGGTGGTCACCTATGGTGGCCCCGACCTCGGGTTGCTCTGCGCGGCAGGCAAGGTCCGCCGCGCCTACTACGGATTCGTGTCCCTGGACTCCGCACCGTTCTACGATCCGTGGTTCGCGAAGGCACGTACATCGGGTTCGCTCGAGGCGCGCGAGATGGACGAAGGCATGGTCAAGTGTGGCCTCGAGGCCGCCGCCGCCCGATTGCCGTTCCTGCCGATTCGTGCCGGCCTCGGCTCCGATGTGCCCAACTTCTGGGAGGGTGAGCTGAAGACGGTCACCTCGCCCTACCCTGAAACCGACGGCCGGGCAGAGACGTTGATCGCCATGCCCGCGCTCCGCCTCGACGCGGCCTTCGTCCACCTGGATCTGGCAGACAGCCGCGGCAACGCCGCCTATACCGGCGTCGACCCGTACATGGATGACCTCTTCTGCGCCGCGGCCGAACGGCGCTATCTGGAGACCGATCAGCTGGTGTCCACCGAGGTGCTGGTCAAAACCGTTCCGACGCAACGCCTACTGCTCAACCGCATGAACGTGGACCGGGTGGTGCACACCCCCAATGGCGCCCATTTCACCTTTGCGGGCGACTACGGGCGCGACGAGAAGTTCCAGCAGTTCTATGTCGAGGCGGCCAAGGACCCGGAAACCTGGGCCGCGTTCTCGAAGCGCTTCCTCGACGTCGACGAGACCGATTACCAACGTGCCGTCACCGAATGGCAGGGCGAGCAGGAGGACCAGAAGTGAGCACCACGACCAATTCTTCGTCGGTTGAGCCTGTCGAGACCACCATCACCCGCGCCGAGATCTGCGTCGTCGCATGTGCCGAGATCTTCTCCGGCGCAGGCGAGATCATGGCATCGCCGATGGCCCCGACACCGCTGCTCGGCGCTCGCCTGGCCCGCCTCACCACCGAACCCGATCTGTTGATCACAGACGGTGAGGCGCTGATCCTCGCCGACACCCCGGGCATCGGCAAGTCCGGCCCGATCGAGGGCTGGATGCCGTTCCGCAAGGTGTTCGAAGTGGTCGCCTCCGGGCGACGGCATGTGGTGATGGGTGCCAACCAGATCGACCGCCACGGCAACCAGAACCTCTCGGCCTTCGGACCGCTTCAGCATCCGACCCGCCAGATGTTCGGGGTGCGTGGCGCGCCCGGCAACACCATCAACCATCCGACCAGCTACTGGGTGCCCCGCCACTCGTCACGCGTGTTCACCGACACCGTCGACATCGTGTCCGGAATCGGCTACGACAAAGTCGATCCGGAGAACCCGGCGTTCCGGTTCCTGAACATCCCGCGGGTGGTGAGCAATCTGGGTGTCTTCGACTTCGAGGGACCCGGCCACACCATGCGGGCGCGATCGCTGCATCCCGGCGTCACCGCCGACGAGGTCGCGGAGAACACCGGTTTCGAGATCGCCGGCCTTGACGCGGCCCCCACCACCCGCACGCCGTCCGCCGAGGAACTGTCGCTCATCCGGGATGTGCTCGATCCCAAGGGCGTACGGAATCGAGAAGTGAAATGACTCCCTCAGGCGGTGCCGCGCCGGGAGCGGAGCGAGCGGGCGGATCCAGCGCCGCGCCGGGAGCGGAGCGAGCGGGCGGATCCGGTGCCGCGCCGGGAGCGGAGCGAGCGGGCGGATCCGGCGCCGCCTCAGCCCGGGCCGCCGGATTATCCACACGCTTCACCGACCTCGTCGGCATCGAATACCCGATCGTGCAGACCGGCATGGGCTGGGTGTCCGGTCCGTCGTTGACCTCGGCGACATCCAACGCCGGTGGCCTCGGCATCCTGGCGTCGGCGACGATGACCTTCGGCGAACTCGAGGCGGCGATCGCCAAGACGAAGTCGCTGACGGACAAGCCATTCGGCGTCAACATCCGCGCCGACGCCACCGACGCTCCGGAGCGGATCGATCTCCTCATCCGCGAGGGTGTGAAGGTCGCGTCGTTCGCGCTGGCCCCGAAGCAGGAACTCATCGCCAAGCTCAAGGACCACGGGGTGGTGGTGATCCCGTCGATCGGGGCGGCCAAGCATGCGGTGAAGGTGGCGTCCTGGGGTGCCGATGCGGTGATCGTGCAGGGCGGCGAGGGCGGGGGCCACACGGGACCGGTGGCCACCACCCTGCTGCTGCCGTCGGTGCTGGATGCGCTGTCGGCGAAAGGGATCGACATTCCGGTGGTCGCGGCGGGCGGATTCTTCGACGGTCGTGGCCTGGTGGCCGCACTTTCCTACGGCGCCGAGGGTGTCGCGATGGGCACCCGCTTCCTGCTCACCTCCGACAGCGCCGTGCCGGATTCGGTGAAACAGGAGTACCTGCAGCGCGGACTCGGCGACACCGTCGTGTCGGTGAAGGTCGACGGCATGCCGCACCGGGTGCTGCGAACCCCGCTCGTCGAGGCACTCGAGAGTGGCAGTCGAGCCAAGGCACTCTACGCCGCGGCCCGGAACGCCAACGAGTTCAAGCAGATGACCGGCATGAAGTGGACCACGATGCTCCGCGACGGTCGCACCATGCGCCGCTCGGGCGAGCGGTCGTGGCAGCAGGTCATCATGGCGGGCAACACGCCGATGCTGTTGCGTGCCGGTCTCGTCGAAGGCGACACCCGCGCAGGTGTGCTCGCGTCCGGTCAGGTCGTCGGCATGATCGACGATCTGCCCAGCTGCGACGAACTGATCCAGTCGATCATGACCCAGGCTCATAGCCGGTTGAAGGCATTGAGGTCGCTCGGCTGAAGGTTGCCTGTCACGCTTCCGGACGATCCAGTGCCGTGCTCCAGGAGTCCAATTGGAGCTTCATCCAATACCGGGTGTTCTCGATCAGCGAGGTATACACCGCGGCCGACATCAAGACACCCGGGTGATCGTCGAGCCACATGCTCACCGCGTGATCAAGGCGGCGGCGAAACTCGCGTTGGCGATCCTCGTCGTCGTCGAGTAGTCGTCGTGCCTCTTCCCAGGTGTAGCCGTCGCCACCAGGTACCGACTTCGGGGCGCCGGGAGGGTCGTTGACAGCTGTCTGCCGTGCGTTGTAGGCCGCAGCTCGTTTCTCCAGCAGCGCGGCTGGAACCCTTGCCTGCAGGACAGTTCGGAGTTCAGCAGGCAGATCGTCAATCCTCATCGACAACTCATTTCAACACGATGTTCTGCAGGGCCTTTTCGACGGGGGTAGCGGCTTCGCACATTTCCGACGTCCGCCGCGACCGTACCTTGACCTCAATCTGATTTACCGGCGGGAGGAGCTGCGGAGTCACAACCGAACGACGCTGCATCTCCTGGCCATGACTGGCATGAACCGGGAAGATTGCCCCACTGCTGCGGCCGCGCTTGATCGGGGGTTATGCCCCCGACAGGTGACGGCAGATCCTCCAGGTTCACCGAATTTTCACTTCAACATGATGTTTTGTAAGACCTTCTCCACCAAGGGTGTTGCAGATTCGCATAGGCTGGGTTTCGCGCCGCCCTCGACAACAAGCTGGAGCTCGTAGCCGTCCGGCAAGTAAGAGGACGTCACGATCGCAGAGCAGTCCAGGTCGACGTCCCCGCCATCGGTCAGCGCGTACACCCAGCCCCCGCCACTAGGTATTGTGTATGTTCGGAGCACCGATTTTGCTTCATCCGGCGGCGAATCATGCAGCGGCCGCATCTCAATGCTTCCGCCCGCAGACCAATGACATGCTGGTAGATCGCGCCATTGGCGAGGGCGCGCTTCAAACGGGGTCCGGTTGCCAAGCACCGAACTCACATCGTCTGCATCCAAAATGTCACACATCGCATTCGGTGAGACCATGGGCGGCAACGATTCGTCAGCCCATGCTGTGGAAGAGGACGCCGGTTCATCCGGCTCGGATCCACACGAGCAACACATCATGACCGCCGCGCATGCCAGAACCCAAGCCGTCGCTACGTTCGTCATCTGCCATCCCGCCCAGCTTGCCAGCCTCGATTGAGTTCTCCGAGGTCGTAACCCTTCTTCTCGAAGTAGTGCTCCATTGCCTGCCCGAACTGGTCGTACGCGGTTACCGGATCCGACTTCACTCTGCCGATCTCGTCATACGTCATCAGGCGCGGACCAAGTTCGTGCCCATCGAGCGGTTCCGTTGTGATGTAGGTCTGCAGATGCGGATCGGTCGAGTCGAACCCTGGAGTAGTGTCGGACCCCTGAAGCAGCTGGTAGTACTGCCAGGCGAAACCACCCTTGTCCCGAATCGGTGCAGTGGGATCGCCTAGCTCCGGCACGCTCCCGAACAGCTCGCGGGCCAGTAGAGGCATACTGGAATCCATTGCCAGCCCGGCGAAATCTCCGACCACAGGGATCTGTTTCACTGCGAAACCCGCGCCCTCGCTGACCGAGGTGAACACAGCAGTCCTCTGCGCCGCGCGTTGCGCCTCATCGCCCATGCCGTACTCCAGGTAGTGATTCATGCCGTTTTGCGCAGCGGCGTCGATGCGGCCCGCCGCGGATGCGTAGGCGAATATGTCGTCCGGGTGTGTCGCAGCCATCCCGTAGAGCTGCGAGACCGACGCATAGGCGGCTTCGTTGAACGGGACTGCAGAACTCTCGTACTGGTCCATCGCGGCGAAAACATTGCGAAACTCCTCGACGCTCAGCGAGTTGAATCCTCGCGTATCGAGGTGGCTATAGTCGACGCCACCCATGTGGGGTACGTAGTTGCCAAGGACCGCTGCTGTTGACTGGGTTAGATTCTCGTTCAGCCCGAAAGGTTGCGCGCCAAGGTACTTCGCGATCCCTTCGGCTGACTCGCCGGACATCGTCGCCATGTGCTCGTCAGGTGCCACAGCGTTGTCATTGATTCCGTCGATCACCGCCTTCATGCCATCATCGTGCCCTCCCCAGTCATTTCCCATCAGGGCGGCAACCATCTCGTCGCGCTTCCAATTCGCGCCACCAAGACCGTCCGCATTGTTCATCGCAGCTTGCGCATACCTGCCGTCCCCCAACGCATCCGCCACCGCCGGATGATCCTGGGCGGCGGCGCCGAGCAACGCCGACGCAACCCGATCCGGTTCTTGCCCGGCCGCCCAGTCGGCGCCGTCAGCGTTGTCGTGCTGAGCAATCTCGGCGGCCAGACGAATGAAGTCTCGGTTGACGTCGCTGCCCACGTCTTTGGCTCCGGGCTCACCGTGGCTCATGAATCCGGCGAAGTCCTCGAGGTCTGCTGCTCGCGGAATTGCGTTGCGAGAACCCGCGACCTGACTGATCGGATTCGACGTCAACAGACTCCGAACGTCGGTCGGGAGCATCTCGATTCCACCGTGCTGTCCGCCTTCGGCCCGCATGTAGTTGGGTGAACCCATGAGGCGCACTGAATCGGCCAACGACCCCCGGAGCAAGTCCTGCTGCTGCGGAGAGAGGTTGTCACCGATCTGGTCCAGGTCTTCAGCGGGGTAGCCGTCGAGTCCTTGCATCAGCGACTTGAGGTAGTCGAATTCTCCGTCGGGTATCGACGCTGGGAGCCCCGCCTTCATCGCCGAAAGTTGCTCGGGCGTAAGGTTACTGGCAGCCGCGATCCGGGCCAGCTGAGCCGGGGTGGGCTTACCGTGCCTCAGGGCTTCCGCGTCAGCCTGGCCGTTCTGAGTGGTCAAACCCGCGGTCATCGGGGCGAAGGCATCGATGTCACCCTTGGCCTCGCGAATGGTGTTGGCACAGTTCTCCGCGTCGACACCGAGTTGCCGCGCCAGGTCGGTCAATCTGATCGTTTCGTTGATGGCATGCTGCTCACGTTGCCGTCGTATCGCCTCGATCTCGGCAAGGGCCTCTGGGTCCTCCCCGGCGAGCAGTCGGGCAAAACCATAGTTGACGTCGTCGGTGACCTTCCAGTCGTCGGCGACGACATAGCTGTCACCTTCGAGCGCTTGTGCTCCCTGAACCAGATTGTCGCGGTTCGGCGCCATCGCGGCGGCGCCAGTGGTGAGCGCGGTCCGCAGTTTCCCGATCGCTGTGGACAATCGACCGAATGCGGCCGTCTCGGAGTCCGCATGTGCCATCGCGCCTCGGCTTCCATCACCCGACCAATCGAGATCCCGGATCGTGTTCGCCATCGAGCGCCCGCTATTCGAGATGGCGTCGGCGGGCGCCTGGAGGCCGGCGCCGATTCCCGCCAATCGCTCAGGATGCCAGCTCGCGACCAACCCACGAGTTGGTGTGTCGGCCACTATTTCGCCTCTGACGGTGGCTGGTTCAGCGCTCCGGAGTTCGCGATGGATCGCGCCGCCGCCTCGTCCGTGCCCGTGTAGGTGTTCGCTGCGTCACCGAGTAAGTTGCCGGTCTGTTGTATGTGACCAGACACGGTCATGACGGCTTTCTCGATACACAGTCCCAGCCCTGACGCTGCGCTTGCGACCGGCGAGCCGGGCATCGCCTCAGCTGCGCCGTCCGGAGATGGCGTGGCTTGCGCTTCGGTCACTGCCCGCGAAAGCCCGTACAGCGATCCCGACGCGCTACGAAGGTCGTCCGGCGTCACCTCTGCTGCCATGTCACCCCCCGATGTGCAGCACTGTGTGCGAATCCAACCTAGCAAAAGCCCCGAATCGGACGCCGTCAACGTCGGCCAGATGAATGACTCCTATGATCATAGGAAGAACATGCCGGAGTATCACCAATTACTGCGATGACCTTTGCTGGTTCATAGCAATAGCGTCGAGATCACGGCACACCGCGTGCCCCGACTCATCGCTCCAGGAAGGTCTCGCCGATGTCCATTGGCCTCACGCGCGACAAACGCTCCCCAGCCGGGGACGCCGAAGTCGCGCCTCATATGCCCGCCCCCGTCGACGAGCGGGTCGGCTTCGGCCGGTCGGTCTCGCTCGGCTTCCAACACGTCCTGGTGATGTACGCCGGTGTGGTCGCGGTGCCACTCATCTTCGCCCAAACCATGGGCTTGTCCGCATCGCAGACGATCACCCTGCTGAACATCAACCTGATCATCGGCGGCGTCGGCACTCTCATCCAGACCCTCGGCATCTGGCGATTCGGGGCCCGCTTCCCGCTCGTACAGGGCGCGTCCTTCATCGGATTGGCTCCGTCGCTGCTGATCGGGCAGGACTACGGCCTGCAGTATGTGTTCGGCTCGGTTATCGCCGCGGGTCTGATCACCCTCGTGGCGGCACCGCTCCTCGGGCAGGTGCTCCGGCTGTTCCCACCGGTGGTCATCGGCAGTGTGATCACCATCGTCGGCATCTCACTCATGCCCGCCGCAGCCGGCTGGTTCGGTGGAGGTCAGGACAGTCCCGACTTCGGTTCGGCCGCCAACCTGGCCCTCGGCGCTGCGACCGTCGTACTGATTGTCGGTCTCTACGCCCTCACCCGGGGTGTCTGGCGAAACCTGTCGATCCTGGTCACCCTGTTGGTGGGCACGGTCGTCGCGCTCGCCTTCGGCATGACCGACTTCGGTGAGGTCGGTTCCGCGTCGTGGGTGGGTCTGTCGAACCCCTTCGAACTCGGCGCACCGAAGTTCGCTGTGGTCCCCGTCCTGGTGATGACGCTCTCGATGTTGGTCATCGTTGCGGAAACCACCGGCAACATGCTGGCGATCGGCCGGATGGCCGAGACCGAGGTGACCCCACCCCGACTCGCCGGCGCATTCCGCGGCGACGGACTCTCGACCGCGATCGGCGGCATCTTCCACGGTTTCCCACTCAACGCGTTCAGCCAGAACTCGGGTCTGATCGCGATGACCGGGGTCCGCAGCCGGTTCGTCGTCGCAACCGGCGGCATCCTGATGGTGCTCATGGGTCTCCTGCCGAAGCTCGGTGCGATCGTGGCCGCCATCCCGCCATCGGTTCTCGGCGGCGCCGCGATCGTCATGTTCGGCATGACCACGGCCGCCGGTGTCCAGGAGCTCGCCCGAGTGCGCTTCGAGGGAACCAACAACGCTCTCGTCGTCGCGGTGGCGATCAGTGTCGGTGTGCTGCCGATGGCGGCGCCCACGCTGTTCGAGCGCTTCGACGGTCCGCTCGGCATGATCCTGTCGTCGGGAATCCTATTGGGCACAGCGGCCGCGGTCGTGCTGAACCTCGTCTGCAACCTGCGCGGGGACGCACCGTCGCACCCCGTCAGCGGCACGCCGAACACGACACCGCACAACGCAACCGACGATCTCGAAGTGGCCCGCTGAGCGGCCACTCCCCCATCACCATCAACTCTCGAGGAGACACCATGTCCGCACCTGTCGCAGAAACTACGATCATGACCCCTGCCGACCTCGATCACCTGCGCGCGGCCATCGCCCTGGCAGCCGAGGCGCGCGCCGACGGCCGCCACCCGTTTGCCGCACTGGTCGTCGACGGCACGGGGCAGCGCATCGCGACGGCGATGAACAACTCCCGGCCGCCGACCGGCGACCCGACCCAGCATGCGGAACTGTGCGCCGTCGCCGAGGCGGCCCGCAAGATCGCGCCCGAGCAGCTCGCCGCCGCAACCCTTTACACCAGCGCCGAGCCGTGTGCGATGTGCGCCGGCGCGGTGTACTGGACCGGGGTCGGGCGAGTCGTGTACGCGCTCAGCGAGACCCGTCTGCTCGAGCTCACCGGGGACAACCCCGAGAACCCGACATTCGCGCTGCCGTGCCGTGAGGTGTTCGCCCGGGGGCAGCGACAGATCGAGGTGTGTGGTCCGATATTGGAGGACGAGGCCGCCGAGGCACACATCGGGTTCTGGCGGTGACCGAAGGACGTGATTCGATGACCCCCTTCCGCGCAGCATGCGCGTAGCGGACCTGATCGACCTCGGGCTCCGTCCCCTCGCAGTGGACGACCCGGGGTTCGATCGCGTTCTGCGTTGGGTGTACACGACGGATCTCCCGGATCCACGCCCGTTCATCTACGGCGGCGAGCTCGTGTTGACCTCTGAGGGCTGGTACGACGGGACCGTCGACAGCTGCCGACGGTTCGTCGGGGCCCTCGTCGATCGTGCCGCAGCGGCACTCGTCGTCGGCGACATCCTGCACGGGAAGGTGCCCGAGCCGATCATCGAGATCGCGCGAAGCGGGGGCCTCCCACTACTGTTCGCACCCGCCGAGGTCTCGTACAACGCACTGTCGCAAGAGGTGACCCAACGAATCTCCGCCGATCGACACAACGAGGCCACCGCGACGGCCGGTGAATACCGACAGCTGATCACGGCCCTCGTGACCGGCCACAGTTCTGCGGAACTGTTGACCGTGACGGCTCGACAGAGCGGGCTCCAGGCCTGCGCCATGAGTGCGGTGGGCCGTGTCATCGCCAGCTCTTCCGACCATCGCCCACTGTCGCCCGGTGACCGGGATACGATCATTCGAAAGACCCTTGCCGCCGTTCGCCTTCCGCTGGTCGTCACGTTGACGGACCGTACCGCCACGATCTCCGCGGTGGGTCGCCGAACCGCGCGCGCCGGTTATCTCGTGGTGGACGGTGACATCGACGACTGGAAGGCGCGCCAGCGGCGCATCATCGACGAGACAACCGAACTGCTGTCGCTGTCCATGCTCGCCGACGCCGAACGGTTCTGGCAGGGCCAGGCCGCCCAGCAGGTGTGGGCGCGGATGCTCGCCGACGACTCGACATCGGACGGTCGGGTCCGGGAGCGTCTGCGGCAGGCGGGAATCGATGTCCGACAACCAACGGTGGTGGTCTCGCTGACGGCCGCCGACGCACATCGGGACGGGACCATCGCAGCCGATCTCGTCGTCACCACGATCGGCACCCCCGAAGCCGCGCTGGTACTGAGCCAACAGGAACCGGAACGGTCGATGACGGTGTTCCTCCCCTGGGAGGGCGAGGTCGTCCAATTCGCCGAGAAACTGGAGGATCGTGCCCGCAGACTCACTGCGGCGCTGGCGGGGTCGACCATCAGAGCGGGTGTCGCCGCGATCGAAGGCTCCGTACGGTCTGCCCTGGAGGCAACGCGGGAGGCGCGACGCCTCGCCGCCGCCCAGGGCGGCGACTTCGCGGTCGCCACCGCTCGCGACATCGACACCTACGCAGGGCTGTTGGCGCAAGTGCCGGCACAGCGCAGGGCCGCGTTCCGTACTCGAGTGCTCGGCGGGGTACTCGACGACCCGTCGAGCGCCGAACATCTCCGCACGCTCGAGGCCTTTCTCCGACACAACGGCTCCTGGCAGCGGGCCGCCGACGAGTTGCACATCCACGTCAGCACACTGCATTACCGAATCGGCAGAATCGAATCGCTGCTCGGCCGAAATCTCGCCGCGCTTCCCGATCGCGTGGACTGCTACCTCGCACTGCAGATCACGGATGCCGCCGACGACTGAGCGCTGACGACCAAGCGCCGACCGCCTGTCAGGTCCCTCAGGCTTGAGCGATCTCCGCGTGCCGGACCCGCAGATCCTTCTTCAGGATCTTGCCGCTCGGGTTCTTCGGCAGCGCATCGGCGATGACGACATACTTCGGGCGCTTGTAGGCGGCCAGCACCCCGGCAACATGCTCGGAGACCTGTTCCTCGGTGAGCGCCGTATCAGGCTTCGGTACCACGACGGCGGTCACCGCTTCGATCCACTTCGGGTGCGGCACACCGAACACCGCGACCTCGGCGACACCGTCGAGCAGGTAGATGGCCTCCTCGACCTCGCGTGAGGCGACGTTCTCCCCGCCGGTCTTGATCATGTCCTTCTTGCGGTCGACCACCGACAGGTAGCCGTCGGCGTCGATGATGCCGAGGTCGCCGGAGTGGAACCAGCCGTTGCGGAATGCGGCCGCGGTCTTGTCCTCGTCGTTGTAGTAGCCGAGACAACTGTGTGGGCTGCGGTGCACGATCTCGCCCACCTCGCCGGTCGGGACCGGGTTGTCCTCGTCGTCGACGACTCGCGTCTCGACGTTGAGTGCGGCCCGGCCGGCCGACCCCGCACGCTCGATCTGTTCGTGGGGCAGCAGGATCGTTGCGAGCGGCGACATCTCGGTCTGCCCGTAGAAGTTCCACAACGAGACGTCGGGCAGACGCCGCGACATCTCCCGCAGCACCTCGACCGGCATCGGTGAGGCGCCGTAGTAGCCCTTGCGCAACGACGACAGATCGCGGCGGTCGAAATCCGGGTGCCGCAGCAAGGAGATCCACACCGTCGGTGGGCAGAACAGCTTGGTCACCCGCTGCGATTCAATGGTCGCGAGGATCGCCGCCGGGTCGGGGCCGGGCAGGATGATGCTGGTCGCACCGAGATAGACGTCGACCGACAGAAAGCAGTCCAGTTGCGCGCAGTGGAACAGCGGCAGCGAGTGGACCTCCACGTCGTCGCCGCTCATCCCACCGTCGATGATGCACGAGACATACTGGGTGATCAGCGATTTCGACGACAGCAGCACACCCTTCGGACGAGATTCGGTGCCCGAGGTGTACATCAGGCGCAGCGGGTCGTCGTCGGCGACGATCGCATTCGGCGACGTGACGTCTCCGGTGAGCATCCAGTCGTCGACGGTCTCCCAGCCACTTTCGACGGCTGACCCACCCATCGCGATGAACCCACGGGCGACGTCGGTGAGGCCCGACAGCTCCATCGCCTTGGCGACCGTCGGCACCAGCGCATCCTCGGCCACCACCGCACCGGCACCCGAATGCTCGAGGATGAACGCGATCTCCTCGGACCCCAAGCCGAAGTTCACCGGCACGAGGACCACACCGAGCCGGGCGGTCGCATAGTGCAGGACCGCGAACTGCCAGCTGTTGTGGCTCACCAGCGCCAGCCGGTCCCCCTTCACCAGGCCACGGTCCGTCAGCGCATTGGCACAGCGGTTCACCGCATCGTCGAACTCGGCGAAAGTCAGTGTCCGATCGCCGTTGATGATCGCCACCTTGTTCGGCACCCGCAGCGCGGTTCGTCGCAGCAGGTCACCCAGGGTGTGCTGCCGTGCGGTGTCGATCGCCGCAGTCGTGTGATCCGAGAACTGCCCTGCCATGTCCTGCCCTTCGCCACGTACACCGTCCGGTATGTACCGATGAACGATACGTGTTCCACCTCACAGCGAACGACGGAACCCGGCGGACTCGGGTCAGCCCAGGTGGCCGGCCTCCGCATGCTCGGCGAGTTGGCCGGTGAGCTCGCGGGCGTAATCGAGTTGGCGGGCCAGTTTGACGCAGGCCTGCTCGGCGCGCGTGTGGAACTCCCCCAACGTCGCGCGCGCGGCCTGCACCTCGTCCGCAGTGCTTTCCTGATCGGCGAGGATGTCCTGCGCGGCGAGGAGTTGGCGCATGTCGTCGAGGGTGAAGCCGAGCGGCTTCATCCGGCGGATGGTCAGCAGGCGGTCGATGTCGCTGCGGGTGTAGAGCCGGAATCCGCCGGCGGATCGCGCCGACGGCACGACGAGGCCGACTTCGTCGTAGTGGCGGATCGTCTTGATCGACAGCTCGGTTTCGGCGGCGACCTCGCCGATCTGGAGGTGTTCGGCGTCAGCGTTGTTGTCGGTCGTCACGAGTTGCTTCTTTGTCGTTGTCGGGTGTTGTTGGGGCACAACGGCACCGATCCCTGAGGAGCGAGCTTGCGAGCGTCACCACCCGATCCCTGAGGAGCGAGCTTGCGAGCGCTCCCCATCGATCCCTGAGGAGCGAGCTTGCGAGCGTCACGAAGGGCCCTTCGTGACGCATCCTCGCAAGCTCGGAGGCTCCTCAGGGACCGAGGGCGGCACGCTCGGAGGCTCCTCAGGGACCGAGGGCGGCACGCTCGGAGGCTCCTCAGGGACCGAGGGCGGCACGCTCGGAGGCTCCTCAGGGACCGAGGGCGGCACGCTCGGAGGCTCCTCAGGGACCGAGGGCGGCACGCTCGGAGGCTCCTCAGGGACCGAGGGCGGCACGCTCGGAGGCTCCTCAGGGACCGAAGCTGGGTCACAATCGCCCCTCAGTGCCCGGCCAGATGCCCGCTGAGCCGCTCATGACGTTCGGCACTGTTGTCGTTGAGTCCGGTGATGGTGACGTTCTTGCCCTTGGCCTCGTATTTCGTGGTGATGGCGTCCAAGGTGGCCACGCTGGAGGCGTCCCACACGTGGGACTCGCTCATGTCGATGATGACGTTGACCGGGTCGCCGACATAGTCGAACTGGTAGATCAGGTCGTTGCTGGACGCGAAGAAGAGCTCGCCACGAACCGCGTAAACGGTGGTGTCCTCATCGGGATGAGCGATCTGCACGACCTCGGTCATGTGCGCGACACGGCGCGCGAAGAGCACCATCGCGGTGATCACGCCGACGATGACACCGTAGGCGAGGTTGTTGGTGGCGACGGTGACGACGACGGTCGCGAGCATGACGGTGGTCTCGCTCTTGGGCATGCGCCGCAACGTTTTCGGGTTGATGCTATGCCAGTCCATGGTGCCGACGGAGACCATGATCATCACCGCCACCAGTGCCGCCATGGGGATCAGCGCGACGATGTCGCCCAACCCCACCACCAGGATCAGCAGGAAGACACCGGCCAGGAACGTGGAGATGCGGGTCCGCGCGCCGGAGACCTTCACGTTGATCATCGTCTGCCCGATCATCGCGCAGCCGCCCATGCCGCCGAAGAAGCCGGTCACGATGTTGGCGACGCCCTGGCCGACGGCCTCGCGGGACTTGTTCGAGTGGGTGTCGGTGATGTCGTCGACGAACTTGGCGGTCATTAGCGATTCGAGCAGGCCGACGAGCGCCATCGTGAAGGCATACGGCGCGATGATCGTGAAGGTGTGCCAGGTGAACGGGACGTCGGGGATCAGCAGCGACGGCAGGCTGTCGGGCAGTTTGCCCTCGTCGCCGACATTCGGCAGCGAGAACCCACACGCCACCGTGACCGCCGTCAGCAGCACGATCGCCACCAGCGGTGCCGGGATGACGGTGGTGATCTTGGGCAGCGCGACGATGATCGCGAGGCCCACCGCGACCATCGGGTACACCAGCCACGGCACCCCGATCAGGTGCGGAAGCTGAGCGGAGAAGATCAAGATCGCCAGGGCGTTGACGAAGCCGACCATCACGCTGCGCGGCACGAAGCGCATCAGCTTCGCCACCCCGATACCGCCGAGAATCATCTGGATGACACCGGCGAGGATGACAGCGGCGATCAGATAGTCCAGGCCATGGCTTTTCACCAGCGGCGCCACCACCAGCGCCACCGCGCCGGTCGCCGCCGAGATCATCGCCGGCCGACCACCGACGATCGCGATCGTGACGGCCATCGTGAACGACGCGAACAGCCCGACCCGCGGGTCCACGCCGGCGATGATCGAGAACGAGATCGCCTCCGGGATCAACGCGAGTGCGACCACGAGACCGGCGAGCACTTCGGTGCGCAGCCTGCGGGGCGATCGGAACGCCGCGAGTACTGACTGCTCCTGCTGCGGGGATACGGCAGTCGTGGTCATCAAGCTCCTTCGGACACCGCACGTCCGCGCGGAATCAGTCGGCGACGTCGCCGACAAAGACATCGGGGCGCCGACGCTTCGTTGCGTCGAGCGCGAAAGACATTGCCTCGAAGCCGATTTCACATCGTCTCCAGGATGGCGCGGAGCATCGATGCGAACGGTCGGGCGCAGCCCTGAACTCTACCCTTACGGGAGGGTAGAGTGACAAATCCCGGGGGCCGCCTGTGGCCTATGACACAACCAGGCGAGGGAGATGGGTCAGCGCGGCAGGATGCCGTCGAGCACGATCGACAGATATTGGGCCGCGATGTCGTCGGCAGACAAGGCGCCACCGGGCCGGTACCACCGAACCGCCACCCACACGGTGTCACGCAGGAACCGGTAGGCCAGCTCGACGTCGAGATCGGCGCGGAACTCGCCGTCGTCGACCCCGCGCCGCAGCACCGCGTGCCAGAGCTGTCGGAACTCGGTGTTGAGTTCACCGATGTAGGCGAAGCGATCCTGCGTGGCCAGCCGCTTGGCTTCGTCCTGGTAGATCGCGACGGCGTTGCGCTGCGCGTCGATCGATTCGAACGACGCCACGACCAGTCCACGAAGGGTTTCCGCGGCGCTCAGACCGGCCGCGGCGATGTCCCGGTAGCGGGCGAACAGGTCGTCGAGAAAGCCGCGCAGGATCTCGTCGACCATCGATTCTTTGGAGTCGAAATGGTGATAGAGACTGCCGGACAAGATACCGGCGGCGTCGGCGATGTCGCGTACTGTGGTCGACCGCAAGCCCTGCTCGGCGAACATCTTGCCGGCCGTGGTCAGCAGTTCATCGCGCCTGGTGGAGCTGGAGACGGTGCCGCGGGGAGCCATTGGTCCACCCTAGCAAGCGCTTGGCCGGGTCCGCGGCGTGCGAACCCGGCCAAGCTGGGCGAACCCAGTGAGAGAATCGAGGAGAACCTGCGTCAGCTCTTCTTGAGCTTCTTGATCGCGCGCTTGTTCAGCCGCGTCCACAGCTTGAGCTGACCGTCGGTCATCTTCTTGTCGCGGGCGGTGAACGGCGGCGACATCATCTCTGCGATCGACATCGGCAGCGTCGACACGGTGACCGCGCGGGCGTGACTGAAGGTCTCGAAGCCGAAGCGGCCGTGATAGTTGCCCATGCCGCTCTTGCCGACACCACCGAACGGCAGACCACCACTGAACAGGTGGGTGGCGAAGTCGTTGGCGTTCACCGACCCGCTGCGGGTGCTGTCGATCAGCGTCGCGAAGTTCTCGTTGTCGTCGCCGGACCAGTACATCGTCAGCGGATGCGGGTGACTGCTGATGTGGCTGATCGCCTCCGACAGCTCTCGGTACGGGTAGACCGTCAGCACCGGTCCGAAGACCTCGTCCTCCTCGATCTTCATGCCGGCCTTGACCCCGGTCAGCAGCGTCGGCGCGATCTTGCGGGCGTCGGCGTCGGGCAGCGACTCGCCCGCCGGGACGACCTGATGCTTGGTGGCACCGAGCTGTTCGGCGTCCTCGATGAGCCCGACGATGCGGTTGTAGTTCTTCTCGTTGATCGTCGCCGTGTACTCGGTGTTGGAGCGGATGGTGGGGAACTTGTCCTTCCAGCGCGCGATGACCTTGTCGGTGAACTCGCCCACCTTGGCCTCCGGCACGAAGACATAGTCCGGGCACAGGCAGACCTGACCGCCGTTGACCATCCGGGCGTCGGCGAGGAACTTCGCGGCCTTGTCGATGTCGGCGTCGATGTCGACCACGGCCGGGTTCTTGCCCCCGAGTTCGAGGGTGACGGGCACCAGGTTCTTGGCGGCCTCGACCGCCACCGATGCGCCGACCTCCGGCGATCCGGTGAAGAACATGTGGTCGACCTTGAGCTTGGCGAAGTCCGAACCCGAGCCGTGTTTGCTGGTGATGACGGCGAGTTCCTCGACGGAGAAGTAGTCCGGCGCGTGCTTGGCGATCACGTCGGTGGTGCGCGCGGTGATCGACGACGGGCGCATCAGCACCCGGTTGCCGGCGGCGAAAGCCGAGCCGGCCGGAACGAAGGTCAGCTGCAGCGGAAAGTTCCAGGGACCCATGATGCCGACGACTCCGAGCGGGTCGTGGCGCAGGCGCTGCTTGAATCCGGCCAGGCCCTGCCCCTTGGCGACGTTGACCTCCTTCATCCACTTCTCGGCATGACGCCGCTGGTGGGTGAGGTCGATCATGCATCCGACGACGTCGGCGGCGACGGACAGCTCACGCGGGCGGCTGCCGAAATCGGCTTCGAGCGCCTCGGCGATCTCGTCGGCATTGTCGAGGAGCAACGACGACAGTCGGGTGATCCGATCGATCCGCGTTTTGGCATCGGGGATGCCGTCACGCAGGAACGCGGCGCGCTGGATCTCCAGCAGCTCGGTCATCGTGTGGGCTTCCGACGACACCCGTTCGGCCGTCGCCTTCGTCACCTCTGCTGGTTTGGTCATGTGAGATCCTCCGACTCGTACCTGTGGTCACGTGGTCGCCCATGAGACGAACACCCACGTTTGTTCCACCATAGTATGCGTCAGATCACACCGTTCTGGCTACATGGGTTTTCAGATGGTGGTTCGAGTGCTTCGCGCCGCTCGGGACCTTTCGTGCCTTCGCTAGTTTCGCCTCCGCGGCGTTTCGCGACCGGACCTTTCGGCGACCTTCGCGACCCGGCGTTTCGCGACTCGGCGTTTCGCGACCGGGCCTTTCGCTCCGTGCGGAGCGTTCGCGCGTTAGGTCTAGATCCGTTCGATGATGGTGACGTTCGCGGTACCGCCGCCTTCGCACATGGTCTGCAGGCCGTAGCGGCCGCCGGTGCGTTCGAGCTCGTTGAGCAGGGTCGCGAACAGTTTCGCACCGGTGGCGCCGAGCGGGTGGCCGAGCGCGATGGCGCCGCCGTTGCGGTTGACCTTTGCCGGGTCGGCGCCGGTCTCCTTCAGCCACGCGAGCACCACCGAGGCGAATGCTTCGTTGATCTCGACGACGTCGATGTCATCGATCGACAGGCCGGCCTTGCCGAGCGCGTACTTCGTCGCCGGGATCGGCGCCGACAGCATCATCACCGGATCATCGCCGCGGACCGACATGTGATGGATGCGGGCTCGTGGGGTCAGGCCGTACTCCTTGAGCGCGCTCTCGGAGACGACGAGGGTGGCCGAGGCACCGTCGGAGATCTGCGATGACACGGCCGCCGTCAGGCGCGAACCCTCGGCCAGTGGCGCGAGGCCGGCCATCTTCTCCATCGACGTCTCGCGTGGGCACTCGTCGACGACACAGTCGCCGAGCGGCACGTTCTCCTTCTCGAACCGTCCTTCGGCGATCGCGGCGCGGGCGCGCTCGTGCGACTGCAATGCCCAGCGCTCCATGTCCTCGCGGCTGATGTCCCACCGCTGCGCCATCATGTCGGCACCATTGAACTGGGAGATCGGTGCATCGCCGAAGCGCTCGCGCCAGCCTGCGGATTCTGCTGTGGGCGTGGTGAATCCGAGTTCCTGCCCGGCGATCATCGCCTGGGAGATCGGGATCGCGCTCATGTTCTGCACGCCGCCGGCGACCACGACGTCCTGGGTTCCGCTCATCACGCCCTGCGCGGCGAAGTGGATGGCCTGCTGCGACGATCCGCACTGGCGGTCCACGGTGGTGCCGGGGATGTCGAGTGGGAGTCCGGCGGCCAGCCACGCGGTGCGGGCGATGTTGCCGGCCTGCGGGCCGATCGCGTCGACACACCCGAACACCACGTCGTCGACGACGTTGGGATCGATGCCGGTGCGTTCGACGAGCGCCGAGAGGACGTGGGCACCGAGGTCGGCGGGGTGCGTCTTCGCCAACGATCCGTTGCGTTTGCCGACCGGGGTGCGGATGGCGTCGACGATGTAAGCCTGCGGTGTGGTCATGGTCAATTCTCCGATTCTGTTGTCAGGCACGCTGGCTGGAGATCGAGACGACCTCGCCGGTGAGATAGGTGGTGTAGTCGCTGGCCAGCATTGCGATGGTGGCGGCGACCTCCCAGACCTCGGCCGCCCGGCCGTAGGCCTCGCGCGAGGCGAGTTCGTCGAGGAGTTCATCGCTGGTGACCTTGGCGAGGAACGGATGCTTGGCGATCGACGGTGCGATCGCGTTGATCCGTACGCCGAACTCGGCGGCCTCCACGGCGGAGCACCGGGTCAGGGCCATCACACCCGCTTTCGCGGCCGCGTAATGGGCCTGGCCGCGCTGCGCCCGCCAGCCGAGTACGGAGGCGTTGTTCACGATGACGCCGCCGTGTTCGACGGCGCGGAAGTAACGCAGCGCAGCGCGGGTGGCACGGAAGGTCCCGTTGAGGGTGATGTCGAGCACCCGGTCCCATTCTTCGTCGGTCATGTCGGCCACGGGAGTCTCGCCACCGAGGCCGGCGTTGTTGACCAATACGTCGATGCGGCCGAGTTCGCCTGCTGCAGCGGCAATCAGGGCGTCGACCTGTTCGGACTCCTGCACGTTGCAGACGATCTGACCGACGGTCTGGTCGGCAAACTCCGACGCGAGTCTCTCCTGCGCCTCGCCGAGCCGACGCTCATGCCAGTCGCTGATCACCACGTCCGCGCCCTCCATGAGGGCACGGCGGGCCGTCGCGAAGCCGATGCCGGTGCCCGCGGCGGCGGTCACCACCACCTTGCGGCCGAGGAGAAGCCCGTGGCCGGGAGTCTCCTGCGGTGGGGTGGCCAGTGGCGAGCGCTTCTGGTCCACCGTCGTCCCCGTCATCGTCGCATCCGTCATCGTCGCATCCGTCACTGTCGGGCCTCTCGCGGTAGGCCGAGCACCCGCTCGGCGATGATGTTGCGTTGCACCTCGTTCGAGCCGCCATAGATGGTGTCCGCGCGGGTGAACAGGAAGAGTCGCTGCCATTCGTCGAGCTCGACGTGGTCCGGATCGGTGATGTCGTTCTCGGCACCTTCTGCGGTGTGGGTCGGCCCGTACAGCGAGACGGCGCCTACCACGGCCATCGCAAGCTCACCGAGGTCGCGATGCCAATTGGCCCACAACAGCTTCGACACCGACGCCGCACCGGCCGCGGCGTCGAAGGGCCCACTCGCTCCGTTCCCGGCAGACACGATGTCGCCGGCAAGTGTGCGCTGCGCGTTCGCCCGCATCACCTTGAGCCCGACCCATGCGCGGGTGATCCGCGACGCGATCTCCGGGTTACGCCCCGCACCATTGGCTTTCGCGATCTCGATGAGATTGTCGAGCTCGCGTTCGAAGCCCACCTGCTGACCGAGTGTGGAGACCCCGCGCTCGAACTGCAGCAGGCCCATCGCGACCGCCCAGCCCTCCCCCGGTTCGCCGACGATGAGGTCGGCGTCGGTCACGGCATCGTCGAAGAAGACCTCGTTGAATTCCGATGTGCCGGTGAGCTGTTGGATGGGCCGGACGGTGACACCGGGTTGGTCGATCGGGACGAGCAGGAAGCTGAGGCCCTTGTGCCGCGTGGAGCCCTTTTCGGTTCGGGCGATCACGAAGCACCATTGCGCGACATGCGCCAGGGAGGTCCACACCTTCTGCCCGTTGATGATCCACTTGTCACCGTCGAGCCGGGCGGCAGTGGAGACCCCGGCGAGGTCCGACCCGGCGCCGGGCTCCGAATAGCCCTGAGCCCAGAGTTCGGTGACGTCGACGATGCCGGGCAGGAACCTCTGCTTCTGCTCCTCGGTGCCGTACTCGATGAGCGTCGGCCCGAGCAGTTCTTCGCCCAGATGGTTCACACGGGCAGGTGCGTTCGCCCGGGCGTACTCCTGGTGGAAGATGATCCGCTGTTCCAGGGTGGCGCCGCGTCCGCCGTAGCGGGTCGGCCAGCCGAGGCAGGTCCAGCCCGCATTCGCCAGGTGTCGATCCCAGGCGAGTCGGTCGTCGAAGAACTCGTGCTCGCTGCCGGGACCGCCACGGCCCTTCAGGTGCGCGAACTCGCCGGCGAGGTTCTCGTCGAGCCACGCCCGGACAGCTATGGCGAACTGTTCGGCGGCATCGGGCACCGTCTTCGCCCATTCGCCGAGGTCGACAGACCGATCGGCCAGGTTGATCGAGGTCATGGTCGCTAGCTTAGCGCACCAAGCAAGTGCTAGGTTGGGGGCATGGAGGCGATCCTGACGACCCCGGCTGCCCTGCGCCGGGCCGCACAGACCTGGCCCGACCGAACTGCCATCGTCGACGAGCAATGGACATCGTCGTCACACCCGCAGGTCACTCTCACCTGGTCGGAGTTCGCCGATGCGGTGCGCACCTTCGCGGCTGCCCTGATCGCGTCCGGGATCAACGCCGGCGACCGGGTCGCGATCTGGTCACCCAACAGCTACCACTGGCCGATCGCCGCACTGGGCGCCCAGTATGCGGGCGCCGCCGTGGTGCCGTTGAACAGTCGCTACACCGCAGGCGAAGCCGTCGAGATCATCACGCGGTCGGATGCGCGCGCGGTGGTGGCGTCCGGCGAGTTCCTCGGCGTCGACCACCTGGCGGACCTCATGCGCGATCACGCCGACGCGATGCCCGACGTCGTGGTCGGCGTGACGTTGAACGGCTCGGCCGCGGTTCCGGAGGGCGCCGACGAATGGTCGGTCTTCCTCGACCGCGCCACCGACGCCACCCGTGACGAGTCCGAGTGTCGTGCGGATGCGGTATCCCCCGAGGACATCTCGGATATCCTGTTCACGTCGGGAACCACCGGGAAGTCGAAAGGTGTGCTGGCCGAACACCAGCAGACGATGGCCGGTTCCTACGCGTGGGGTTCGAACGGTCGCCTGTCCCCCGACGACCGCTACCTGATGGTCAACCCGTACTTCCACACCTTCGGCTACAAGGCCGGCATCCTGCCCTGCACGCTGTTCGGGGTGACCATGCTGCCGTTGGCCGTCTATTCCCCGGCTGAGGCGATGAAGCTCGCCGAAGCGCAGCGTGCGACGGTCTTCCCGGGCGCGCCGACGATCTTCCAGACCATCCTCGACGACCCCGCCCGCGCTGATCACGATCTGTCGTCGCTGCGGCTGGTGGTCACCGGCGCGGCCATCGTTCCGGTGGTGCTCATCGAACGACTGCAGAGCGACCTCGGCGTCGAGACCGTGGTCACCGCGTACGGGCTCACCGAGGCCAGCGGATTCGTCTCGACCTGCACTCCTGACGACGATGACGAGACCGTCGCGAACACCTGCGGTCGTGCGTTCGAGGGCATGGAGATCACGCTGTCGGAGCAAGGCGAGGTGTTGGCGCGCGGCAAGATGGTGATGCGCGGCTACCTCGACGACGAGACCGCGACCAAGGAGACCATCGACGCCGACGGATGGCTGCACACCGGCGACATCGGCACCATCGATGAGCGCGGCAACCTGAAGATCACCGACCGACTCAAAGACATGTACATCTGCGGCGGGTTCAACGTCTATCCGGCGGAGATCGAGCAGACCCTCGCGCGCCTCGACGGCGTCATCGAGTCGGCCGTGATCGGGGTACCCGACGAGCGTCTCGGCGAGGTGGGACGGGCCTATCTCACGGTGCGCGACGGGGTGCCGCTCGACGAGGCCAGGGTGATCGCCTACTGCAAGGAGCACCTGGCGAACTTCAAGGTGCCGCGGTCGGTGGTGGTCCTCGATGCGTTCCCCCGCAACGCGGCCGGCAAGATCCTCAAACGCAATCTCGCCTGACCCATCGGGCCGCGCTCAGGCGCGCGGCTTGACCAGCGGGAACAGAATCGTTTCGCGGATGCCGAGGCCGGTCAGCGCCATCAGCAGACGGTCGATGCCCATACCGGTACCTGCGGTGGGCGGCATGCCGTATTCCATGGCGGTCAGGAATTCCTCGTCGAGCTTCATCGCCTCGTCGTCGCCGGCGGCGGCCAGGCGCGCCTGGTCGACGAAGCGTTCCCGCTGGATCACCGGGTCGACGAGTTCGGAGTAGCCGGTGGCCAATTCGAAGCCGCGCACGTACAGGTCCCACTTCTCCACCACACCGGGCACCGATCGATGCGCACGCACCAGCGGCGACGTCTCGACCGGGAAGTCGCGCACGAACACCGGCTGGCTCAGATGCTGCCCCACCATGTGCTCCCAGAGCTCTTCGACGATCTTGCCGTGTCCGTAGCCCTTGTCCTTGGGGATCTCCAGGCCGACGCGAGCGGCGATCGCGAGCAGTTCGTCCACCGACGTCTGGGCCGGGACGATCTCCTGGCCCAGTGCCTGCGAGAGCGACGGATACATCTCCAACGATGTCCACTCACCGGACAGGTCGTATTCGGTGCCGTCGGGCATCACGGGGGTCAGTGTGCCGAGCGCACCCATCGAGACCTCTTGCACGAGTTCACGCGTCATCACCGCGGCATCGTCGTAGGTGCCGTACGCCTGATAGGTCTCGAGCATCGCGAACTCGGGTGAGTGCGTGGAGTCGGCGCCCTCGTTGCGGAAGTTGCGGTTGATCTCGAAGACCCGCTCGATGCCACCCACGACGCAGCGCTTGAGGAACAGCTCCGGCGCGATGCGCAGATACAGATCGATGTCGAAGGCATTGGAATGGGTCACGAACGGTCGTGCCGCGGCACCGCCGTGCAAGGTTTGCAGCATCGGCGTCTCGACCTCGAGGAAGTCCCGCTTCGCCAGTGCCGCACGCAGTTCCGACATGACAGCGACGCGGGTCCGCGCGGTCTCGCGCGCCTCCGGACGGACGATGAGGTCCACGTAGCGCTGCCGCACCCGGGACTCCTCATTCATCTCCTTGTGCGCGACAGGCAAGGGACGCAGCGCCTTTGACGCCATCTCCCAGCCGTCGGCCATCACCGACAGCTCACCGGTTCGAGAGCTGATCACCTGTCCGTGCACGAAAACGATGTCACCGAGGTCCACCTCGACCTTCCAGCGCGCGAGAGCATCCTCGCCGACGCCGTTGAAGCTGATCATGGCCTGCAGTTGGGTACCGTCACCCTCCTGGAGTGTGGCGAAGCACAGCTTGCCCTTGTTGCGGAGGAAGATGACCCGCCCCGCGACGCCGACGATCTCACCGGTCTCGGTGCCGGCCTCGAGGTCTGGAAAGGTGGTGCGGATCTCGGACAGGCTGTGTGTCCGCGCGATGGACACCGGATAGGCCTCGCGTCCGTCACCCAGGATGGCCTCGCGCTTGTCCCGACGAATCCGGATCTGTTCCGGGGTGTGGTCGTCGGTGGCGTCGACGGCGGCCGCGGTCGGTCCGCCGCTGGGGGCATTCTGGGTGGTCGGGGTGTTACTCACCCCCGAAACCCTATCGGAATCGTGCCGACGAACCGATTCGTGGTCGCAGCGACGGCGCAGCCTGGTCAGTGCGCCGAGATGGCAGCCAGTTCCTGATCACTGATCCGGCCGGCGATGCGCGAACGGCGCAACGCGCGGAAGCCGCCGACGACGAAGACCGCGCCGGAGACACCGCGGGCCTGCAGATGCCAGGCGAGCCATTCCGCCTCGTGGCCGTCGTCGCTGATCAGCAGCCACCGGGCATCGGGTGCGGCGGCGCGCAGCGAATCCGGGTGGCCAGGTGTGAGGCGCGGCAGGACATCGGTGGCGTCGATGGCCAGCGCGCCGGACAGCACACCGTCGAGCTGGCGTTTGCGCTGGCTGCGTACGTCGACGGCGATCACGCCATCGGCGATCAACCTTGCGTAGTCGGTCGCCTGAGCCGAGAGGGGTGCATCACTGGACGGCGCGACGATGGGTTCTGTGGTGACAGCAGATGTGCCGAGGACGGCGGTCATGAGAAGTCCTGAGGGTGATCGAATTGAGCGGGGGTCGTCGAAGAAGGGCGGCCGCAGATGCGGAACTCAGCCCTGACAACACTCCAGACAGCTCTTGATCACGGCAGACAGTGTGCCATAGATCGGCGGTCTGCACTAGCCCTGATGCGCTGTACGCGACCCGCGGATCGAGTAGCGACGAGCGAAGTGAGAAGCGTATCGAGATCACACCCACCCGGTCTCGATACGCCCTCGGCTAGCGCCTCGGACTACTCGACCAGCGAAAGGGAAAGATCCAGTCGCGATACGACCAGCGAGGGGAAAGCCCGCATCCCCTCCGCTGATCGAGTAAGCGACGAACGAAGTGAGAAGCGTATCGAGATCACACCCACCCAGTCGCGATACGACCAGCGAGGAAAGACCGCATCCCCCCGCGGATCGAGTAGCGACGAACGAAGTGAGAAGCGTATCGAGATCACACCCACCCGGTCTCGATACGCCCTCGGCTAGCGCCTCGGACTACTCGACCAGCGAGAGGAAAAGATCCAGTCGCGATACGACCAGCGAGGGGAAAGATCACATCCTCCCGTCGATCGAGTAGCGACGAACGAAGTGAGGAGCGTATCGAGATCCGCCTCAGCGACGGCGTTGCTGCTTGGAGCGCTCGTAGACGAGGCGGAGGCCGTCGAGGGTCAGGTAGGGGTGATGCACCGTGAGGGTTTCGCACTCATCGAACATCAGGGGCGCGAGGAAGCCGGTGGCGACGACGGTGACGTCGTCGGAGTCGAATCCTTCGACGGTGTCGCGCACCCGATCGACGAGGCCGTCGACCTGCCCGGCGAAGCCGTAGAGGATGCCGGCCTGGAGTGCCTCGACGGTGTTCTTGCCCAGCACGCTGCGCGGCGGCATCAGCTCGACCTTGCGAACCGTGACGGTGTGCTCGGACAGCGCCTCCACCGCCAGGTTGACGCCCGGTGCGATCGCGCCGCCGAGGAATTCACCCTTGGCCGAGACGGCATCGACCACTGTCGCCGTGCCGAACGCGACGGTGATGCATGGCCCCTTGGGGTAGTTGTGATGCGCCCCCACGCAGTTCGCGACCCGGTCGGTGCCGACTTCCTTCGGGTTGTCGACCAGGAGCGGAACCCCGGTCCGCACACCGGGTTCTAGCAGGATGTGGTGGTGTCCCTCACCGAAATAACGCGGCACCATCACCCGCAGTTCACGCAGCAGTGAGGGCACGGTGGACAGCGCCGCGACACCGGTCACCTGCTCGACGTCGGTACCCAGCAGGCCGCGGATGAGCAGCGCGAGTTCGTCCGACGTCAGGTTCGGATCGGTGTGGATTCGCCAGTCCTGCACCATCGTCGCGTGGTCACCGGAACCGGCGAACACCCCGAGATGGATGTTGGTGTTGCCGACGTCGACGGTCAGCAGCATGTCGCGCGACGTCCCGCTATGCCGAGACGTCGACGAGTTCCCGCGGATCGCGCAAACCGGATCCCTCGGGCGCGTGCGCGGGATCGGTGCCTTCGACCAGCACGCGGTTGTGATCGTCCACGAACACTACCGACGGCGAGTACTCGCGCAGTTCCTGCTCGTCGAGGATGCCGTAGGCGATGATGATCACCAGATCGTCGGGATGAACGAGATGCGCTGCGGCACCATTGATCCCGATAACACCCGAGCCCCGCTCGCCGGCGATGACGTAGGTTTCCAGGCGCGCACCGTTGTCGATGTCGACAATGGTCACCTGCTCACCCTCGAGTAGGTCGGCGGCGTCGAGCAGATCCTGGTCGATCGTCACCGACCCCACATAGTGCAGATCGGCCTGGGTCACGCGGGCCCGATGGATCTTCGATTTCATCATGGTGCGGAACATGTGGTGCTCGCTTTCTCCGGGGAGGTCAGTGGGTGGTCTGTTGGGGGTCGCGGCCGGCGAATCCGCTACCGATGGCCACGCCGACGTTGTCGATCAGTCGGGCCGCGCCGATCCGGGCGGCGACGAGCAGGCGGCCGTCGCCCTGCTCCGGGGGGTCCTCGAGTTGGCGGCCGGTCAGCGCGAGGTAGTCGACCTGGATCTCGGGGTTGGTCTCGAGAACCGACTGCGCCGCAGCGAGAATCGCGTCGCGGCCGTCGCCGGCGGCGTGCGCACCGGCCACCAGGGCCGCCGACAGTGTGGTGGCCAGTTCGCGCTGGTCGGCGTCGAGGTAGCGGTTGCGCGACGACATCGCCAGGCCGTCGGACTCGCGGACGGTGGGCACGCCGACGATCTCGACGCCGAGGTTGAGGTCGTCGACCATCTGCTTGATCAGGACGAGTTGCTGGTAGTCCTTTTCACCGAAGAACGCTGCGTGCGGCGCGGCGATGTTGAGCAGTTTCGCGACGACGGTGAGCATGCCGGCGAAATGTGTCGGCCGGGAGATACCGTCGAGCACCGCTCCGGCCGGACCGGGTTGCACCAGGGTGCGTTGGCCGTTCGGATACATGTGCGCGACGGTGGGCGCGAACACGAGTTCCACGCCGAGGGGGCGGAGCAGGTCGCAGTCGGCGTCGAAGGTGCGCGGGTAGGCGTCGAGGTCCTCGTTGACGCCGAACTGCAACGGGTTGACGAAGATCGAGACGATGACCACGGTGTTGCCCGCGGACTTCGCGGTCCGGACGAGCTCGAGGTGACCCGCGTGCAGCGCGCCCATCGTCGGGACCAACACGACGCGCTTGCCGGCGCGACGCAGCGCCTGACTGACCCGGTGCAATGTCGCGGGGTCGCGGTGGACGGTGAGTTCGCCTGCCGTGTAGGCCTTCTCGCTCAGATCGCCGGTCATGACACCTCCAACACGTCGAGTAGATCCTGCGGTGCGTCGGTGTAGCCGGCGGTCCGGCGGGCCAGCACCCGGTAGGCCTCGGCGATGTCGACGGCGCCCGCGCGATCGGCAGGCAGCCGTCGCAGCGCGGCGAGATGGCCGGCAACGGCAGCAGCGTCACCGCGGGCGACCGGGCCGGTCAGGGCGCGCGGACCGAGTTCGAGGACATTCTGCAGCGACGCCGACACGAGCGGGCCGAGGATCCGTTCGGCGAGCATCGTCCCGCTGCCGTCGACGGTGGCGGCGTCCCGTCCGCCGCGGCCGCCGGGGCCGTCGATCGCCGCGTTCAATGCGGCGACCGCATCGGAGATCAGGGTGATGAGGTGATTGGCGCCGTGCGCGAGGGCGGCGTGATAGAGCACGCGGTCGGACTCGGCGATCCGGACGGGTTCGCCGCCCATCTCCAGCACCAACGCCTGGGCGATGGCGAAGCCGACCTCGTCGGCCGCGGTGACCCCGAAGCATGCCTGGCGCAGACGGGTGGTGTCCTCGACGGTGCCCACAAAGGTCATCGCCGGATGGATCGCGAGCGGCAGCGCCCCGAGGTCGGCGAGGGGGGCCAGCACCTGCACCCCCTGGGCGCCGGCGGTGTGCGCGACGAGGGTGTTCGGCCGCAGTGTTCCCGTTCGAACGATGTCGGTCACCACCGCGGCGAGTTCGGCATCGGGCACGGCGATGATGAGCAGTTCGGACCGGGCGACCACGGCCTCGATCGCCAGGATCTGTGATTCGGGCAGGCGCTCGGCGGCGCGTCGGCGGGATATGTCCGACCGTGCGACGACGGCCCCGACAACGTGACCGGCTTGTTCGAGCGCGGCACCGAGCGCCGTGCCGACTCGCCCGGCGGAGATGATTCCGACGGTCAGCCGGGCCGGGGTGGGGAGGTTGGAGACGCCGGACAGGTAGGGAGCATCACCAGATTGCCCCTGCATCGGGCCGAGATCATCGCTCGGTGAGGTCACCGCTGTCCTCCGCTGAGAAAGTTCCAGTCCCGGCTGAGCTCGGGTACCAGACGTTGCAGAGCAAGGGTAGGCCCTCCGGACGCCCCAAGGCCAACGCCTGTGACAGGGTTCACGCCGCGGAAGAAGCGGCCCGCGTCAGTCCTCGCGTCGCCGACGCCCGCCGGGTGCGCCGGACTGTCGTAGCTGGCTGAGCAGCTCGGAGACGGGCAGGCCGGCCGAGTGGGCGCTCTCGCCGTCATCGGCGCGACGGCGACGACGGCCCTGCAGCGCCGGACTCACCTCGTCCCCGCTCGTCTCGTGGCGACCGGCACCTTCGAACGACGCCACGTCGGCGGGGGTCGGTTCCGGGACGGTCTCCGGTTCGGGCTCGGCCGCCTCGGGTGCCTGCTCCGGCTCTGGTTCTCGCTCGGGCTGTTCCATCTCGGGAGACTCTGCAGACTCCGACCCTGCGGCCTCCGACCCTGCGGCTTCGGACCCTGCGGCCTCCGACTCTGCGGACTCGGGTTCGGACGCCGGCGGCCATTCGTCGGTCGGGGACTCGTCCACGTAGGCACCGGGGGCCTCGGTGACCTCGTCGGCGCTCTCCTCGGTCTCGGCGAGGACCGCGTCCTCGACCTGCTCGACCGGGGCTTCGTCGGGCACCTCGGTGGCGATCCGTCCCGAGATCGGCGCCTCGTCGGAGATGATCGGGATGACCTCGGTCATCTCGTTCGGATCGACGTCGGCGGGGATGTACCGGCCGCTGTCGGCACTCGGCGCGGTCGCGGCGAAGTCCTGCGCGGCGCGCACGCTGTCGTCGGCACGGAAGCCCTGTGTGAACGCGTGCCCGTAGTCCTCGCGCCCGGGGCCGGGCTGACCGATCCCGGATGCGAGTTCACGGAGTTTCTCGTTCGGCAGGGCGGCGCGCGGATCGGGCAGCGACTCGCCGAGCAGCATCTCCAGGCTGGATCGCAGTGCCAGCACCTGCGCCTTGAGCTCGGCGAGCTCCTCGTTCGACTCCGCGCTCACCTCTTTGCGGATGGTGGTCTCGACGTCGAGTTCGTATTGGCGACGGGCCGCGATCTCCCGCTCGAGCTGCAGTTCGTAGACGAGTCGAAGGTCGCGACTCTTGGCCTCGGCGCTCTCGGCCTGGCGACGGAACTTCGTGACGAGGATGGCGCCGATCACCGCCGCCCACAGCGCAGCGATCACCGCCAGCGATCCGCTGATCGACAGCTGATCGGTGAACACCATGAGGATGCTCGCAACGATGGCGAGCACGATGAGCAGACCGAGCAACCACTGTCCCGCCGATCTCCCGGAGCGCCGTGACTCCGTGGAACGGCCGTTCGAGGTCGTCATGTCCGTGAACTTACCGTCTGAGTGCGCCGATATCGGCCATCTACTGCGGAGAGTCACGATTCACCCGGAAGTGACCACCGGGGTCAGGCAGGGCCGGGATGGCCTCCGACAGCCTCATCGGTGGGGTCGTCGGGTGCGCGACAACAGTATTCGAGCCACAGCGCGGCTGCGACGAGAACCACTCCACCGATGAGCCCGATGATGGCGCCCGGGCGGTCGTGCTCGGCCGCGGCGAGATCGTGCCGACTCCACAGGAAGACCAGAAGCCCGGCCCACACACCCACCGCGATCGCCCCCAGGATGGCCGACGCCTTCGCCAGGGCCAGCACGCGCGCCGCGGTCAACGGGTGCAACTGTCCGCGGGCCTGGCCGACATGTCGCGCGGCGACCCGGGCCCGGACGATGAAGGCGATCAGCACCTCGAGCGCGGCCAGGACGTAGAGGACGATCCCTGCGAGCAACGGCATCGGCGGCAGGCTGCCGTAGTTGTATCGGACGAGAATCCAGGCGACCACCGCGACGATCGCGGCGATGATGATCAGGTCACGCAAGCGCGTCGGACCGAGCCCGGGTTCTTCCTCCTTGTTCGGGTCCGACGGCCGTTTCGGTGCGGTCATCGGGTCCTCACCGCGGGCAGCTCGGCGACAGCGACCACGCCGGCGCGATCGTCGGCGTCGGTGTGCTCGACCAGCTCGGCCACCGCGCGGGTCCCGTCCGGTGTCCACAGTGTGGCGTCGGGGTCGATGGCCAGCCACGGCACCAGCACGAAAGCGCGCTCGGCGGCGCGCGGATGTGGCAGCAGCAAGGTCGGGTCCGCGCTGCGGATCACCTCGCCGTCACGGCTGACGGTGATCACGTCGACATCAAGAGTTCTCGGCCCCCAATGGATCTCACGCGTCCGCTGGGCGGCTTGCTCGAGCTCGGCACCGATGGCGAGCCACTCGTACGGATCACGCTCGCCTTCGACGATGAGAGTGATGTTGTAGAAGTCGTCCTGCTCCACTCCGCCCCATGGCGGCGTCGCATAGACCGGGGAGACGGCGACCAGCTCGTCGGCGAATCGGTCGACGACGGTCTGCAGATGCGCCAGGCGATCACCGATGTTGGACCCGGCGGACAACACCGCGGTCGTCTGCGTGCCCGCTCGCTGCGGCCCCGACCCGCTGCTCATCGTCCCATCGACTTCCGCGATCGCCGGGTCACCACGGCAACGTCGGCGAACTGCAGCGGGATCGGCGCCGACGGCTTGTGCACGGTCACCTCGCACGCGGCGAGCCGCTCGTCGTCCATGATCGCCTCGGCCACCTCGGCCCCGACGGTCTCGATGAGATTGTGGGGTTCACCTGCGACGATGTCGTGGGCCCGCTGGGCGAGCGCCCCGTAGTCGACAGTGTCGGCGAGGTCGTCGGAGGCCGCCGCCTCGGCGAGGTCGAGCCACAACGTGATGTCGAGGATGAAGTCCTGCCCGTCGCGCCGTTCGTGCTCGAAGACGCCGTGATGGCCGCGCACGACGAGACCGCGCAGTTCGATCCGGTCGGCCATCAGTCGTTCCCCCGTCGCGCCTGGTGTCTGTCGGTGGTGACTCCCGGGTTCGCGGTCCCGCGGCGACCACCACTGTGCCACGCGGTCGCCACCGCGATCGCGTCCCGGCTCATCTGCACATCGTGCACCCGGACCGCCCACGCCCCCTCGAGTGCGGCCAGCGCGGACAGGGCCGCGGTCGCGACCTCCCGTCCGGCAGGTGGGCGCGGCTCGCCATCGCGGGCGAGCAGGGTGCCGAGGAACCGTTTGCGGGAGGCCCCGACGAGCACGGGGAAACCCAGTCCCACCAGGGTCGGCAGCGAATGGAGCAGCGCCCAGTTGTGGTCGGCGGTCTTCGCGAAACCCAGACCGGGGTCGAGGATGATCCGGTCGGGGTCGACTCCCGCGGTGACCGCGGCATCGACCTGGGCGAGCAACTCGCCACTCACCTCCGCCACCACGTCACGGTAGCCGCCGGCGTCGTCGACGCCGTGGTCGAAAGCTCCCCCGGCCGCGCGGTCGGACCGATCGACCGGACGCCAGTGCATGAGAATCCAGGGCAGTCCCGACTCGGCGACCACCCGCGCCATGTCGGCGTCGGCACGGCCACCCGAGACGTCGTTGATCACCGTGGCGCCCGCGTCGATCGCCGCCTCGGCGACCTGAGCACGCATCGTGTCCACCGACAGCGGTACGCCGCTACCGGCGAGGCCCGCGATGACCGGTGCCACCCGCTTCGCCTCGACCTCGGGGTCGACGCGGGTGGCGCCCGGCCGCGTGGACTCGCCGCCGATGTCGATCAGGTCGGCGCCCTGCGCGATCAGTTCGTGCCCGTGCGCGATCGCCGCATCGTGGTCGAGGTAGCGGCCACCGTCGGAGAAGGAGTCCGCGGTGACGTTGATGACGCCCATGACGAGCGTCCGTCCGCCCTGCGCCGGGATGGGTGCGAGCGGGCCGGGTGAAGTGGCTGGCTGCATCGGGTGATGGCGGCCGCTCAGGTCCGCGAGATGAGGTCGAGGGCCTCACCGCGAGAGACCGCACTGGTCTTGAACAGGCCGCGCACCGCCGACGTCGTGGTGGAGGCTCCGGGCTTGCGGATACCGCGCATGGCCATGCACAGGTGCTCGGCCTCGATGATCACGATGACCCCGCGCGGATCCAGACGTTTCACCATCGCATCCGCGATCTGACTCGTGAGCCGTTCCTGCACCTGCGGGCGCTTCGCGTAGAGATCGACCAGACGAGCGAGCTTCGAGAGTCCGGTGACCTGACCGCTGACCCCCGGGATGTACCCGACGTGCGCGACACCGTGGAACGACACCAGGTGGTGCTCGCACGTCGAGTACAGCGGGATGTCCTTGACCAGGACCAGTTCGTCGTGGTCTTCGTCGAAGGTGGTGGCCAGCACCTCACTCGGATCGGTGTAGAGCCCGGCGAACATCTCCCGATACGCGTTGGCCACGCGGGTCGGTGTGCGTTTGAGGCCCTCACGCTCGGGATCCTCGCCCACGGCTATCAGCAGTTCACGGACCGCGGCCTCGGCACGCGCCTGGTCGAAATGCCGACCCTTGGGCGTCGTCGGCACAGCGTCGTGACCGTTCGGACCGCTCGCCTCGAGGTCCGTGTCGTGCTGTTCACTGATCGTCATCGTTGCCTCTGATCCGTTCTACGACCGTCTGTCCGCGGACGTCGGGGCTAGCGGTTTCCGGAGTTCGGGTCGCCGCCCGGACCGTTGTCGGCCGGTCCCCCGCCGTGGCGGCCGGTGCCATAACCGTTGTTGCCGGTCCCGTAGTTGCCGCCGTAATTGCCGCTGCCGTGGTTTTGGCCGCCATGGTTGCCGGCGCCGTTCTGGCCGGCCCCGTGGCCGCCCGAACCGTTGGGACCGTTCGACGGCGGCGCGTCCTGCGGCGGCCAGCCGGGCGCCGACCAGTCGCGGGGAGCACCGTAGTCCGGCCGGGTGCCGTGGGTGGGCTGGCCCGGGTAGCCGCCCTGCGGGCCCTGGTGACCGCCGTGGGGCGGGTAGCCGGGCGCCGACTGCGGCGGGTAGGCGGGCGGATAGGCCTGTCCCGGAGCGGGGTTCGGGTAGCCGCCAGGCTGCTGCGGTCCGCCTGCCGGACTGCCGGCACCGACGGGTTCCGGTACCGGGTCGGGGGTGACCGGCTCCGGCGGCCACGGCTCGCCCCGTTCCATCGCGAGCTCGCCCGGCGTCTTCACCGGCGGCTTGTCGCTCGGTGTGCGGTCACCGAACTCGTTGAACGCGGTGATCCGCGGACGCTTGTGCACCTCGGAGAAGATCAGTTCGAGGTCCTTGCGGGTCAGCGTCTCCTTCTCCAGGAGCTCCGTCGCGAGGACGTCGAGGGTGTCGCGGTACTCGGACAGGATCGCCCACGCCTCGGTGTGGGCGGCCTCGATCAGTCGCCGCACCTCGTCGTCGATCTCGCTGGCGATCTCGGCGGAGTAGTCGGTGTGGCTGCCCATCGATCGGCCCAGGAACGGGTCGCCCTGGTCCTGCCCGTACCGCACGGCACCGAGCTTGGCGCTCATGCCGTATTCGGTGACCATCGCGCGGGCGATCTTGGTGGCCTGATCGATGTCCGACGACGCACCGGTGGTCGGCTCGTGGAAGACCAGCTCCTCCGCGGCACGACCACCCATCGCCATCACCAGACGAGCGATCATCTCCGACCGCGTCATCAGGTCCTTGTCCTGCTCGGGCACGGCCAGCGCATGACCGCCGGTACGGCCTCGGGCCAGGATGGTGACCTTGTAGATGGGGTCGAGATCGGGCATGGCCCACGCGGCGAGCGTGTGACCGCCCTCGTGGTAGGCGACGACCTTCTTCTCGTGCTCGCTGATGATGCGGCTCTTGCGGCGCGGACCGCCGATGACACGGTCGACCGCTTCTTCGAGCATCTCCGCGGTGATGGTGTTCTTGTTCTCGCGAGCGGCCAGCAGTGCGGCCTCGTTGACCACGTTGGCCAGGTCGGCGCCCGACATTCCCGGGGTGCGCTTGGCCAGGCCGTCGAGGTCGGCGTCGTCGTCGATCGGCTTGCCGTTGGCGTGCACCCGCAGGATCGCGCGACGGCCGGCGATGTCCGGGTTACCCACCGGGATCTGCCGATCGAAGCGGCCCGGGCGCAGCAGGGCGGGATCGAGGATGTCGGGACGGTTCGTCGCGGCGATCAGGATGACGCCGGAACGATCACCGAAGCCGTCCATCTCGACCAGCAGCTGGTTGAGGGTTTGTTCCCGCTCATCATGGCCGCCGCCGAGACCGGCGCCGCGCTGACGTCCGACGGCATCGATCTCGTCGACGAAGATGATGCACGGGCTGTTGTTCTTGGCCTGCTCGAAGAGGTCGCGCACACGTGAGGCGCCGACACCGACGAACATCTCGACGAAGTCCGAACCGGAGATGGTGAAGAACGGCACGCCCGCCTCACCGGCGACGGCCCGGGCCAGCAGCGTCTTACCGGTGCCGGGCGGGCCGAAGAGCAGGACACCCTTGGGGATCTTGGCGCCCAGCGCCTGATAGCGCGCCGGGTTCTGCAGGAAGTCCTTGATCTCGTAGAGCTCCTCGACCGCTTCGTCGGCGCCGGCGACGTCGGCGAAGGTGGTCTTGGGCATGTCCTTGGTGAGCTGCTTGGCCTTCGACTTGCCGAAGCCCATGACACCGCCGCGTCCACCGCCCTGCATCCGGTTCATCACGAAGAAGAACAGGCCGAACAGCAGCAGCATCGGCAGGATGAAGATGAGGATCTGCCAGAGGGCGGACTGCTCGCTGACGTTGGTCTGATACGGGGCGCCCGTCTTGGTGACCGAGTCGAAGACCTGCTCGCCGGCCGAGGCGGGATACTTCGCACTGATCTTGGTGGTGTCGGCGCCGTCGACACTGATCGGGTTCTTGAGTTCGATGCGGAGCTGCTGCTCACGGTCGTCGATGTCGATCCGGTCGGTGTTCTTGACGTTGAGCTGGGTCAACGCGACCGAGGTGTCCACAGACTTGTACTCGCGACCCGAGTCGCGCATCACGCTCCAGCCCCACAGGGCGAGCACGATGAGCGCCACAATGGCGAGATTGCGGAAGACTGACTTACGGTTCATGCCTGTTGGTGGTGGTCTGAGGCGGTCCGAAGACCGCGCCCGCGCCGTTCCACTGTCCTTCCCAGTCGACGTCGTGGCCGGCCGCGCGTCGCGCTGCGCGGCTGTCCGTATTTCTAGAGGCTACCGGTCAACGAACATCCAGGGAAAACCGTTCCGTCCCCCGTGCGGGGGCGCCTCGACGCTGGTAGGACGTCAGTTCTGGTAGACCGATGGACGCAGTCGCCCGATGAAGGGCAGATCCCGGTAGCGCTCGGCGTAGTCGAGGCCGTAACCGACGACGAACTCGTTCGGGATGTCGAAGCCCACGTCGGCGACGTCGACCGGGGAGCGCACGGCCTCCGGCTTGCGCAGCAGGGTGCAGACCTGCAGGGACCGGGGTGACCGGGTGGCGAGGTTCTTCATCAACCACGACAGTGTGAGCCCGGAGTCGATGATGTCCTCGACGATCAGCACGTCCCGGCCGGTGATGTCGCGGTCCAGGTCCTTGAGGATGCGGACCACACCCGACGATGACGTCGACGAGCCGTAGCTCGACACCGCCATGAACTCCATCTGTGACGGGATACGCAGGGCACGCGCGAAGTCGGTCATGAACATGACCGCACCCTTGAGGACACCGATCAGCACCAGATCCTGGTCGATGTCGGAGTAGCGCGCGGCCACCGACTCGGCCAGTTCGATGGTGCGCGTCCTGATCTGGTCCTCCGAGATCAGGATCGCCTCGATGTCGTCGCCGTATGGGTCTGCACCGGTCGGGTCTGCGCCGGCTGGATCTGCGGACTGCACGCCCCTAGCTTGTCATGCCGACGACCCTCGGCGTCCGCTACCACCGCGATTGCGCCGTGCCGACCGCCGCCGAAGCCGTCGGGCCTCCCCCTCGACGAGTGCCCGTAACGATGTAGGTCATTCGTACGACATTCCTCGCGGGAACGGTGTGTCGCGCATCACACTCGGATCACGAATGGCACCATCTATTCACACGCGACACATTTCCCGACAACAGAGAACATGAATTTGTGACAGTTAATCTGTCCGCAGACAAATAGATTCCGGGGGCCTGATCTTTTGTTCTGCGAACAAGTTTTCTGCCACACCGCCACCCACCTCGGCTTGCCGATGCAGCCCAGAACCTCGAGAGACGACCCCTATGCATTTTGCAGCACTCCCCAGGGCATCCCATTTCCGCATCCGCACCCACCTTCGCCTTCTGACCATCATTTCCCTTGCCACCGTGGCAATCACGGCCTTCGCCGGGACGGCGCAAGCCGCGCCGAGGCCGGGCGGCCCGATGACCTACGACGTGTCGATGACAGGGTCGTCATTCAGCCTGACGGTCCACAACGGTTCGATCAGCACGAATAACGGCACACTCGTAATTCGAAATCTCGCCGGCGCCGAGCAATTCCGGATGCCGTTGGCATATCGAAAGGAATATCGCCAGTTCCCGATCGATGCACACACGGTCGGCAATAAGGCGACACTGATACCTTCCCGTAATCTTGCGCGGTCGACGGCGGTTAGTCCGGTGGAGGTGGAGCCCCTCCGACTCGCGGCCGCCAATAAAGCCGATGCGCCCCGAACGAAGCAGGAGCGTGATGACGCGGCGCTGGCGCGCTTCAATCAGGAGTTGAGTGCGGGACTGTCGATCTCGTCCCTGGTGGGCGTCGTGCTCGGAGCGGTCGTCGGCGGAGTCATCGGCTGCTTCACCGGTTTGATCGCCGCCATCGTCGGATGTCTTCCGGCCATCCCGTTGGGCGCCAGCATCGGCTCGATCGTCGGCCTTTCGCTCGGCGGCGGTGGCTCTTTGATCTACTCAGCCATCCAGTACTTCAACACCATCAACTCCCCCTTCGTCCCGCCGAAGCGCTAGATCCATCCCCTGACGGTCCGCCTCAGCGTTCGACGAGGCGGACCGTCAGTCTGTCTCCGGCACGGACGACGACCAGGCGTGCCGTCGGGTCGCCCCCGACCGCGACGGTTGCCGTCGACCGCATGTCGGTGACGACGGCGTCGACCGCGGAGATCACGCGATGCGTCGGTTCGGTGGCGCCGACGTCGAGCAGCCAGCGCCGCACCACCCGGGTCCGCAGGGCCAGAGGGGTCTCCAGGAGCGGGATGGTGTCGAGGTCGTCGCCGATCTTCGCGCGCCGCCACAGCCGGTCGGCGAGATCGTCGAGGGCATCGTTGTCGGCCTGCAACGACGACGCCGTCCGGCCCAGCGCCTCGGTGACCCCGCCGTGCAGCACGTCGTCGAGCAGCGGCAGCACCTCCGCCCGTAGCCGGACGCGGGTGAAGCGGGGATCGCGGTTGTGCGGATCGTGATGAGGATGCAGGCCGAGTTCGACGCAGGCGGCGAGTGTCTGTGATCGGCGGATCGCCAACAGTGGCCGGCCCCACGGCTGATTCCACGCTCGCATGCCCGCGATGGACCGGGCGCCGGAGCCGCGGGCCAATCCGAGCAGGACTGTCTCCGCCTGATCGTCGGCGGTGTGGGCGAGCAGGACCGGGCGACCGTCGCGGGCCTCGTCGAGGGCGGCGTAGCGGGCCTGACGGGCTGCGGCCTCCAGGCCGCCGACAGTGCCGACGTCGACGGCGAGCACGCGGGCTTCGGCACCCAGTGCGCGCGCTGCGGCCGCAGCTGTTTCCGCGACGCTGTCCGACCCCACCTGGAGCCGGTGATCGACGACCAGCGCCTGCACCGACATCCCGGCGCGCACCGCACCGGCGACGAGTGCCAGGGAATCCGGCCCACCGGACAGCCCTACGCACATGTCTGTACCGAGAGCCGGATGAGCGGCGGCGAACCCGGCGACCGCGCGGGTTACAGCACCCGTTGCATCCACGCGCGCGGCTCGTCGATCTCGTTCGGTCGCGGCATGGTCTCCGGGGACGTCCAGATGGTGTTGAACGAGTCCATCCCGACGGCGTCGACCACTTCGTCGACGAAGGCCTTCCCCCGGATGTATTGCGCCAGTTTGGCGTCCATACCGATCAGGGCGCGGATGATCCGTTGGATCGGGTTGCGCGGACCGGTCCGTCGTTTGTCGAAGGCCTGCCGGATCGACGCGACCGTGGGCACGTGTGCAGGTCCGACCGCATCCATCACGTGATCGGCGTGCCCCTCGAGGAGCGTGCCGAGCATCATCATGCGGCCGAACGCCTCGTACTGTTCGGGTGTCTGCAGCAGTTGCATCGCGCCGAGCACGCCCTTCTCCCGGGGCTTGTCGCCGCGCACCATCGAGCTGATCCGCGCGACGATCTCGCCGGCCGACTCATCGGTCTCCGAGGTCAGGATCTCCAGGTTGTCGACCATGTACTGGCGTAACCACGGATTGGCCGAGAACTGCACCCGGTGGGTGACCTCGTGCAGACAGACCCACAGCCGGAAGTCGCTGGGTACCACGCGCAATGAGCGTTCCACCGAGATGATGTTCGGCGCCACCACCATCAGCACACCCGGTTCGCCGGTGTCGGGGTCGGGGGTGAACGGATCGTACTGGCCGAGGATGGCGCCGGACAGGAACGCCAGCAGGCCACCGGCCTGCACGCCGCCGGCCTTCGAGGACAGTGCGGCGAGTCCGCCGGACGAGCCGGTCGCCCCGTCGACGCCGAGCATCGACTGCATCGACTGCGCCGCCGCCTCGACCCACTCGCGGCGATCGAGGACACGGGTGGCGGGTACCCGGAGCCCGTCGGCGAGTCGGGTGACCTCACGGACCGGCGCCTCGGCGCGGGTGGCGGCGTCGGCGAGTTCGGCGTACGCGGCGTCGAGGGTGTAGGCGGTGGTTTTCGGGCCCGGACGGGACAGCCGCTTGCCGGTTGCCGCGGCGAGACCCCAGTCGATGCGTGCGCCGATCGACTCACTCTCGGACACGCTGTTGTTCAGGTCGTTGATATTCGGCTCGGTGTTCGTCATCGGCATCCGCATTCCCTCAGCTCACCGGCCACGTCGTCGAGCGCGGGCCGTGCGTCGGCCGGTGACGTGCCCCCGGACATCAGTGCGAACGCCAAGACCCGACCGTCGATCGTCTGGACTATCCCGGTCAACGAACTCACCCCGGTGAGGGTTCCCGTCTTCGCACGCACCCAGCCCGCACCGGGATTCGTGTCCGGGTTGAACCGGTCGGCCAACGTGCCGGTGCCACCGGCGACGGGCAACCCGTCGAGCAGCGACCGCATCAGCGGCTGCGACGGACCTGCCGCCGCACCCATCAGGTTGTCGAGCACGGCGGCGGGCACCTGGTTGGCGTAGGAGAGGCCCGAGGCGTCGCGCAGCGTGACGTCGGACATGTCGAAACCGTGTTGCGACAGGGCGTTGCGCACCGCGGTCACCCCACCGGCGATGGTGGGTGGTCCGCCCTGGGCGATGGAGAGTTCGATCGACAACGTCTCGGCGAGCACATTGTCGCTGTAGCGCATCATGTCGTTGACCCGGGTGACCAACGGCGCCGAGGTCACCTGTGCGACGACCTGCGCCCCGGTCGGGGCGGTCACGTCGGTGACGTCGGAGTCGACGCCGAGCGCGTCGGCGAGCTGTGTGCCCGCGGTGATTGCCGGGTCGGGTACGCGCGGCGAGAACTCGTCGAGCGGTTCGATGCGTGCGCCGTCGGTCATCAACGATTCGATCGGTGCGATATCGCCGCCGGCGATGTCCTGTTCGTCCCAGGTCTGCTCCATCGTCGGCCCGGTGAATGCGCTGGTGTCGACGGCGACCGAGGTGACGTTGATCCCGGCCTTCCGGATCTGTGCGGCGAGATCGGAGATCCGTCCCGGACGCGTGTAGAAGGTGGCGGCACCGTTCGGCTGAGCCGACAGTGTCGGGTCGCCGGCGCCCTTCAGGATGAGCTGACCGTCGGTGCCCAGTACGACCGTCGTCGTGAGGCGTTGGTTGTGTGGCAAGGACAACAATGCTGCGGCGGCGGTGAGGATCTTCGTGTTCGACGCCGGGATGCGCGGCTGCGTCGGCGAATCCGACCACAGCGTCTGCCCGGTCAGGGCGTCACTGATCTCCCCGGAGAACTCGCCCAGCGCGGGGTCTCGGACAGCAGCGGCGATCTGTCGTCGCACACCCGCCGCGGTGGGTTCGGGTGCGTTTGCGGAAACCGGCTTGATCTGCGGATTCACCGTGATGGCTGCCGGCTGCGGCGGGATGCCGGGCGGAAGTTCGTCTTGTTTGTCGAGCTGGAGTGCGACGGCGACGGACCCGACGGCGACGATGGCCAGAATGACCACCGAGATGATCGTCCACAGCACCATGCGGCGAGTCGATCTGCGCCGTGCGCCCACTGAACCTCCGAGTGTGTCCTGTTCGGGGTCGTGGCCCCCGCGTTCCGGTTCCCACAGTATCGTTGAGGCGATCTGCGCAGGCGACCCACGATGTGGATGGGCCGTCCGCCGTCACCGACCAGCGAACTCACGAAGACGTGCCAGGAGGAACTGTGGAATTCGATGTGACCATCGAGATCCCGAAGGGTAGCCGCAACAAGTACGAGGTCGACCACGAGACCGGCAAGATCTACCTCGACCGCTACCTGTACACATCGTTCGGCTACCCGGCCGACTACGGCTACATCGACGGCACCCTCGGCGAGGACGGCGATCCCCTGGATGCGCTGGTGCTGCTCCCGGAGTCGGTGTACCCGGGCGTGATCGTGAAGGCCCGAGTGGTCGGCATGTACACCATGACCGACGAGGCCGGCGGCGACGACAAGCTGCTGTGTGTGCCCGCCGGCGATGTCCGCTGGGATCACATCCAGGACATCAAGGACGTCAGCGAATACGAGCTCGGCCCGATCTCCCACTTCTTCGAGCACTACAAGGACCTCGAGCCGGGTAAGGAAGTCCAGCCCGGCGGCTGGGTCGGCAAGGCCGAGGCCGAGAAGGTCGCGCAGGAGGCCATCGAGCGTCTCGCCGCGCACCCCCACGAGGCCAACGAGCCGTCCCGCGGCTGACCCGCCTCACCCCGAGACGTGCCCGACGGCGGCCGAGGTCACTCAAGACCCGCCTGACGCTGGCGAGGTCACCTCGAAACCCGGCCGACGCTGGCGAGGTCACCTCGAGACCCGCCTGACAGCTGGTGAGCCAACCTCGAAACCCGCCTGACGGCGGTCGAGAGAACCCAGAAAAACGTCGACAGCACCCACCCGACCTCGCCACCGGCGGGCGAAATCAAAAAGGTGGGTGCTGTCGGCGTTTTTCTGGGTTCTCTCGACGCGAAGCAAGGTGCTGTCGGCGAACCAGGTTTCTCTCGACGCGAAACAGGGTTCCGTCGACGCAATCCTGGGTTCCGTCGACGAAATCCAGGGTCCTCTCGACGAGTCCGCCTACCCGATGTGCGGGAACGCCCGCGTCCGCTTCCCCTCCCGGATCTGGATCGTCTTGATCTCGGTGAACTCCTCGAAGCCGACGATGCCCATCTCACGGCCGTAGCCGGACTGTTTCATCCCGCCGGCGGGGAGCTGCGGGGCACCGTCGATGGCGGTGTTCACCCACACCCGTCCGCTGCGAAGCTTCTTGGCCACCGACAGCGCGCGATCGATGTTCTTGGTCCACAGCGACCCCGACAACCCGTACTCGGTGGCGTTGGCGAGCCGCACGGCCTCGTCGGTGTCGTCGAATCGCGTCACGGTCAGCACCGGCCCGAAGATCTCCTCGTGGAACTCCGGAGACTGCTCGGTGACGTCGAGGATGATCGTCGGCGCCACGAAATGTCCCGCAGAGTCCTCCGTGTCAGTGACGGCCGGTCCGCCGACCGCGACGCGACCTCCGTTGGTCTGCGCCGATGCGATGTGGCCGCGGACCTTGTTCACGTGGCCGGCGTGGATCATCGGTCCCACATCGACCGACTCGTCCAGCGGATCACCCATCCGCAGCTGTTCGGCCGCGCCGACCAATCGTTCGACGAACTCGTCGGCGATGGACTCCTGCACGAGCAGGCGCGACCCGGCGACACAGCATTCACCGTTGTTGAAGAACGCACCGAACAGGACGCCGTCGAGAGCGTCGTCGAGGTCGGCGTCGTCGAAGACGATGTTGGCGGCCTTGCCACCGAGTTCCATCGACAGTCGCTTGGCCGTGCCCGCCGACGTCGCGGTGATCGCATGACCGGTTGCGGTGGAGCCGGTGAACGAGAGGATGTCCACGTCGGGGCTCTCGGCGAGTACCGATCCCACATCGGCGCCGTAGCCGGTGACCACGTTCACCACGCCGGCCGGCAGACCGGCGGCGGACAGGATGCCGGCCAGTTCAAGCGTGGTGCCGGAGGTGAACTCCGACGGCTTGATCACCGCCGTGCAACCCGCCGCGAGTGCGAACGGCAGCTTCTGTGCGAGGAGCAGCAGCGGGAAGTTCCACGGCAGGATCATCGCCGCCACACCGGCGGGTTCGCGGACCACCAGGGCCGTACAGTCCGAGGCGATTCCGGTGTGCGCCTCCCCGTGCGCCGACATGGCAAGCCCCGCAGCATATTCGAAGAGCTCGGCACTTCCGTCGACGTCACTGCGCGCGTACCGCAGCGGTTTTCCGGTCTCCTCGGCCTCGATGCGGGCCAGTCGCGGGGCGTCGGCGCGCATCAGTTCGGCCACCCGCAGCAATGCGCGGGCGCGTTCCATCGATGGGGTGGTCGGCCACGGTCCATCGTCGAACGCCCGCCGTGCCGCGGCGATGGCATGCAGAGTGTCGGTGCGGTCGCCGGCGACGTATTCGGCGAGTTCCCGGCCGTCGACCGGACTGTGCCGGATCACCGTGGATCGGTCGGCGCCGGACTCGAAATTACCGTCGATGAACATCCCGTAGCGGCGGACCGAGGTCGTCGGTTCGATGACGCTGGGAGAAGACATGTGTGACTCCTGGTGAGTGGTCGGTTCAGTGCTCGTGGATCAGCACGCCACGCAGGTTCTTGCCGGCGTGCATGTCGACGTAGGCGTCGTTGATCTGGTCGATCGTGTAGCGGGTGGTGATGAGTTCGTCGAGCTTGAGGCTGCCCGCCTTGTAATAGTCCAGCAGGGCGGGGATGTCGTAGGTCGGGTTGCAGTTGCCGAACAGCACACCGCGCAACGTCTTCGCATAGACCACGAGTTCCAGCGGGCTGATCGGGATGCCCGGTTCGTTCTGACCGATCGAGACCACCGCCACCCGTCCCTCCTTGCGAACCGCGGAGAACGCCTCGGCGATCAATGCCCCGTCGACAACGCCGACGGTGACGACGGCGGAGTCTGCACCCTGACCGTTGGTGACCGAGTGCACGAACGGCATGGCCTCGGCGATGGACGCGAACGCGTGCGTGGCCCCGAGAGTCAGCGCCTGCTCTCGCTTGAACGGCACCGGGTCGACCGCGACCACATGTGCCGCGCCGGCGTTGCGGGCACCCTGGACGGCGTTGATGCCGACGCCGCCGACTCCGACGATCATGGCGGTCTCTCGCGGACGTACATGGGCTGCGTTGACCGCGGCTCCCCACCCCGTCGCCACACCACACGACACCAGGCAGGCGACGTCGAACGGGAGGTCGTCGTCGATCTTGACAGCTTGGGTTTCGTCCGTCACCAGGTAATTGGCGAAGGTGCCCAGCCGCTGCATCGCCCCGATCGGCTGCCCCGACGAGCGCGTGAAACGCGGATTGCCGTCGATACCGAATCCGTTCTCCATCCCCGCGCCCGAGTCACAGATGTACTGCATGCCCTGCGAGCACCACCGGCACCGGCCGCAAGCGGGCAGGTAGGCGGTGGCGACATGGTCACCCACGGCAAGACGGCGGACGCCGGGCCCGACGGCGTCGATGATGCCCGCACCCTCGTGACCGCCGACCATGGGCAGCGCGTTGGGGATGTCACCGGTGACGAGGTGATCGTCGGAGTGGCAGAGTCCTGATGCCATGACCTTGATGCGAACCTCACCGGGCCCGGGTTCGGCGAGTTCGAGGGTTTCGACCTCCCACTTTCCGCCGATCGCGTCGATGACTGCTCCGCGCACTGTTCGAGACATGATTTGTTTTCCTCCTGTGATGGTCTATTTGATGATCGCGAGTTTGCTGCGATCGAGGGTGAGAACGACGATGGCGATGACCACCCCGCCGTACACGATCTGCTGATAGTTGGGATCGACACCGGCGACCGAGCCGCCGACGCGCAACACCGTGACGATGAGGGCGCCGACGATGACCTTCCAGGCACTGCCGATTCCTCCGGTGATCGCGCATCCGCCGACGAGGACGGCGGCGATGGCGGGCAGCAGCAGCGCGTCGGCCAGTTGCGGTGCCGCACTCTGCTGTTGGGAGGACAGCACCACCGCGGCCAGGCCGGCGAAGAGTCCGGAGAGCGCGAACGCGGTGATGCGTACCGCCTTTGTCCGGATGCCGGCCATCAGCGCCGACCTCTCGCCGAGTCCGACGAGGTGGAAGATGTTGCCACGTGGGTGGTAATGCATGAAGGCCCAGATGCCCGCGGCGATCAGCAGTCCGATCCACACGGCCAGCGGCATGCTCAGGAAGGTCTGCGAGCTGAGCCAGAAGATCGCGCTGTAGTGCTGATCGATGTAGATGGTCGTCGACCCGGACAATGCGAGCGCGATGGCTCCCCAGAATCCCAGCGCGCCCAGGGACACCACGAACGAGGGAACCTGTCCGAGAGTGATCAGGAAACCGGTGAGCGCGCCGATGGCGGCGGTGGCCGCCACGGTGATCAGGATGGCTAATGGCCCGGTGGCGCCGATGGTCTGAGCGAGGATCACGGTTCCCAGCGAACACACGGCCGCGACCGACAGGTCGATGCCGCCGGTCAGGATCACGAACATCTGTCCGAGCCCGAGCAGCAGGATCGGCAGCGCCTGGGCGGTGACCACCGACAGCGCGGTCGTCGAGAAGAAGTTGGGCTCGGCGATCGTGACCAGCGCGAGGAGCACGATCAGCAGGGCCGGCGGTCCCGCGGTCCGCAGCATCGCCGCAGTGGGCAGCGATCGCGTCGGCGCAGCGGCGCTGTGGCGCAGTGTCGAGGTGATTGCGGTGTCAGCCATGGTCACATCATCTTTTCGAGTAGCTCGAGCTTTGTGGGGGGTTGTGTTGCGACAGAGTCATATTCGGCGGTCAGGCGGCCGTCGCGGAGCACCACGATGCGATGCCCGAGACCGATCGCCTCATCGAGTGTGTCGGCGAGGACGAGCACGCCGACACCGCGGTCGGAGAGGTCGCGGATGAGTCGGTAGACGTCTTCCTTGGCACCGATGTCCAGACCGCGCGTCGGGTGGTCGAGGATGAGCACCGAAAGGCTGTCGTCGCACAGCCATTTGGCGAGCACGGCCTTCTGCTGGTTGCCACCCGACAGCCGGGCGATGTCGGCGTCGGGATCGTCGGGTCGGATGTGCAGTTCCCGGATCCACGTCTCGGCCACCTGTCGTGCGGCGGCCGCCCGGCCCCGGCGTCCGCTCACCGGATGCGACAGGCAGATGTTGTCGGCGACCGTGGCACCGGCGACCATCCCCTCCGAACGGCGTTCGGCGGGTAGGTAGGCCACTCCCGCGCCGACGGCCTGCTTGGGTGAGCGTGGCGAGAGTCGTGAACCGGCGACCGACACGTTCCCGCCGCGCAGGGGCTCGGCTCCGAAGACGGCTCGCGCGAACTCTTCTCGGCCGGACGCGGCGACGCCGACCATGCAGACGACCTCACCGGGGGCGACTGAGAGCGACACCCCGTCGACGCTGCGGCCGACCGATGCTTCGCGGACCTCGAGAACCGGTTGCGCCGTGTCGACGGGTACCCGTCGGTCGGTGCAGTAGATCTCGTCGGCGGCCTCCTTGCCGATCATCATCGAATAGAGCTCGCGTTCGTCGACATCGGCGGTCGTGCGTTCCCCGACGAGGCGGCCGTCCCGAAGCACGTAGACGCGGTCGGAGAACCGCAGGACCTCGTCGAGCCGGTGGGACACGAAGATGACCGATCCGATCTCGCGAAGGGCCTTCACCCGCTCGTGCAGGATCTCGATGTCGGCGGGCTGTAACACCGAAGTCGGCTCGTCGAGGACCAGGAGCGGTGCGTGGTCGGACTGGCGGTCGCTGATGGCACGGGCGACCTCCACCATCTGCCGTTCGGCGAACCCGAGGTCCTCGGTCGGCGCGTCGGGGTCGACGGCGGAATCGACGCGGTCGAGCATCGCCTGGGCGGCGCGTCGGCGGGCACCTCGTCGAGTGACGCCGAGGCGGACGTAGTCCGACTCCGAACCCAAGGTGAGGTTCTCGGCCACACTCAGATTCGGCAGCAGCGACTGTTCCTGGTGGACGACACCGACACCGTGACGGGTGGCGTCGGCCGGGTCGGCGAACACGGTGTCGATGCCGGCGATCCGCATCACGCCACCGTCGGGCTTGTGCACGCCGGCCAAGATCTTCAGCAGCGTCGACTTGCCCGCCCCGTTCTCGCCGATCAGTCCGATCACTTCGTTCTTGTTGACGGTGATGGAGACATCGTCGAGGACCACATTGGGGCCGTAGCGCTTGGTGATGCCGTCGAGTTCGAGTAGTGGTGTCATTTCACGACCCTCAATCGGTTGCGGGCAGGCCATCCGGTCGCGATCACCGCGGCGACGATGATCACGCCCTGTGCGCCTTGCTGGACATAGGGACTCGCGCCGGAGAGCAACAGACCGTTGCCGAGGACGACGAGCAGGAGGATGCCGACGAGCGAGTGCAGGGGTCCGCCGCGGCCGCCGGACAGAAGGGTTCCGCCGACCACCACCGCCGACAGGGTGAGGAAGAGGTTGCCCGAGCCGACCCCGACGTCACCGACACCCAGTCGGATGGTCGCGAGGACACCGCCGATCCCGGACATGATGCCCGCGATGGTGAACAGGATGACCTTCGTGCGGGTGACGTTGATGCCGGTGACCTTGCTGATCGCCTCATCGCCGCCGATCGCGTAGGTGTGCGTGCCGAGCGGGGTGAACTTGCAGATGAACAAGGTGACCACGACGGCGACGATGGCGAACACGACGATGATCGGGATGCCGAGCCACGCGCCCTGGGCCCAGTGGCCGAGCCCCGCATCGGCGAGTTGCGGTGTGGTGGTGCCGAACAAGACGGTGGCCACACCCAGTCCGATGAACCAGGTGCCGAGTGTGACGAGGAAGGACGGGACCCGCGCGACCGCGTGGAGCACACCGTTGGCCAGGCCGAACAGTGCGCCCACGCCGACCGCGATGAAGACCGCCCACAGTCCGAGGTTGTTGCCGTTGACGCTGTTGGCCGCCATCAGGACGAACGTCAGGCCGCTCGCGGCCATGACCCCTTCGATGGAGAGATCGACGCTGCCGATCAGGACGACGAGCGTGGCCCCCATCGCGAGGATCAGTGGGATCGCCGCTTGTTGGACGATCGCGTTGAAGTTGCCGATCGTGAAGAACGAGTCGGCGGTGAACGAGAAGATCACGCAGAGGGCGACGAGCGCGACGAGTGGTCCGAGCGAACGCCCCCAGCGGGACAACAGAACCGAGCCGCCCCGGTGTCCGGCGGTGGTGCCGTCACCGGTTGTCGGCGCGATCTCGTCCGGCTGCGCCGGTGCTGATGTGGTCATGGTCGGATGTTCCTCACTGATCGATGGGGCCGACGATGCGCGAGAACGGATCTCGGACCGAGTCCACGATCTGCTGGTCCGTCGGACGCTGGGCGTACTGTGCTGCGTTGTCTTTGGTGATCAGCGTCTGATCGACATAGAACTCGCGCTTGAGCCGGGGCAGCTGCGAGACATCGAGCTGACCGGTCACCGCCTGATGGCAGATGGCCAGGCCCATGGCGCCGTTGAAGTAGGGGTCGGTGGTGTAGGTGGAGACCATCTGTCCGTTCTCGATGGCCTCGAGACCTTCGGGGGTCGCGTCGGCGGCGCTGGCGACCTTGATTTGCCCGACCTTGCCCTTCTCACGCACCGCCTGCAGTGCGCCGAGAGCCATGGAGTCGGTGGCCGCCCAGATGCCGTTGACCTTGTCGCCGTACTTGTTCAGCAATGTCTGTGTCGTCGCATACGCCTTGTTGCGGTCGAAGTCGGCGGGCTGGCTGTCCAGAACCTTCACACCCGGATGCTTGGCGATGCCCTCGGTGAAGCCCTGGTACCGGGTCTTGCTCACCTCGTTGGCGAGCAGACCCTGGATCGCGATGACGCCACCCTTGCCACCGATGCTCTGGCCCAACACGTCACCGGTGTCGGCGCCTTCCTTGACGCCGTCGTAGCTGACGTAGGAGGCCCAGCCGTCGCCGACGTCCCACGGGTGCAGGTCGGCCGGCTTGCTCCACTGGGTGACCGCGCAGCCGCCGCTGTTCTGCACGGCCCGCACGATGGCCGGGGTGTCGGCACTGGTGTTGGGGTTGATGTTGAGCAGGACCTTCTTGCCGGTCGCCAGGACGGACTGCAGCTGTGAGAGCGCGTTCTGCGAGTCGCCGCCGTAGACGATGACCTTGAGGTCGGCGCCGACCGAGCGTGCGTAGGCCTGACTGCCCTCCACCCAGGCCGCCTCGTAGGGATTGGTGAGCGAGCGGACCTCGGAGACCATCAGCAGGTCGCTCGCGTCCGATGACGATGAACCGGTTCCGCATCCGGCGAGGGCGGCGGAGCCCAGGACGGCGGCGAGAGCCGCAGTCGCGAGCCTTCGCACCCGGGGAATTGTGTGTCTCATGAAAACTGAAACCTCCTGTAAGCGTTTTCTACAGTGATCGGGACCACATGTCAAGAGTCTTGCGTAGGCGGGGAAGGGATCGCCGAGTTGGCGACATCGATGCAGATCAGACGGAGTAGTCGAGAGCGCAGTCGGTGCGCGGGAGTCCGCCGCGGACCATCTGGTCAGACCCCAGCATCCGCGCCGTCCTGATAGCGCTTTCTCGCACTGCGTGAACGAGCCCGCTCGAACCGTCAGCCGGCGGATCGCAACAACGACCGGCTGATGATCAGGCGCTGCATCTCACTGGTGCCCTCGTAGATCTTGGTGATCCGGGCGTCCCGATAGAGACGCTCGACCTCATAGCCGCGGATGAACCCGTTCCCACCGAACACCTGCAGGGCTGCATCCGTGTGGCGGACGGACGCCTCCGACGCGTTGAGCTTCGCCATCGAACACAGGACCTCGGCGTCACCGTCGCCTGCGTCCAGCGCCCGGGCCGCTGTCACCGACAGCGATGTCGCCGCCTGCAGTTCGGTGGCCACCGACGCCAGCGAGAACGAGATCGCCTGGTTCTCCGCGATGGCCCGTCCGAACTGGTGACGATCCAGCGACTGACGCACTGCGGCGTCGAGAGCCGCACGACTGATGCCCAGGGCCAGTCCGGAGATGCCGAGCCTGCCCTTGGCGAGGACCTTCATCATGTAACCGAACGCCTGCCCCTCCTCGCCCAGGAGTGCCGATTCGTCGAGCTCGACATCATCGAAGACGAGTCCGCCCACCTGCGAGGCACGCTGACCCATCTTGTGCTCGTGATAAGCGCGACTCACGCCAGGCGTGTCGATGTCCACGACGAACACCGAGATGCCGCCTCGTTTACCGCGTTCGGGGTCGGTGACGGCCAGCACCACGGCGAAGTCGGCGACGGGCGCGTTGTGGATGTAGATTTTCTCTCCACGAAGCCGCCAGCCGGACGTGGTCCGTTCCGCTCGGGTCGTGATCGAGCCCAGGTCCGATCCGGACCCCGGCTCGGTCAGCGCATAGGCGCACCGTTTCTCGGCGGTCAGCATGGGACGCAGGTAGCGCCGCTTCTGCTCGTCGCTGCCATAGCTGCTCAGCAGCGTGCCGAGGATCTCGACCAGACCGCATTGGTCGGCGATGGAGGCGTATCCGTAGGACAGCGACTCCATCACGAACAGATAGTCGAGTGCGGTGCCGCCGACACCGCCGAACTCGTCGGGAACGGTGATCCCGAAGAGCCCGATCTTTCCCATCTCGTTGTAGAGCTCCTCCGGGAACCGTTCGGTCTCGTCGAGTTCGGCCGCGATCGGCCGGATGCGCTCGTCGACGAAGTCCGCCACCAGTGCGCGTTCGTCGGATCCGAACAGCGTGGTGGGGATTCGGCTGTGGCGGGTGCCGGGTGCAAAGGACATTGATCACTCCTCGGTGATTGTCGGTTGTTCAGTGCGAAGAAAGCGCTGCAGAGATTCCGAACAATGTCGGGTCCATCTGTCTGGGCGCGTCGATGATCGGCGTGAAGCCCATGTGCGCGAGGATGTCTCGTTCGATGTCGACTCCCGGTGCGACCTCGGTCAGTTCCAGACCCGACTCACCGAGCACGAACACGGCGCGTTCGGTGACGTAGACGACGCGTTGGCCGTCCCGCAGTGCACGGGCCCCGGAGAAGGTCACCTGCTCGACCGACGGGACGAACTTCGGGACGCGTCCCTCACGGTAGATCGCCAGTCGTCCGTCCACGATGTCGACGTCGAGGCCCCCCGCGGTGAAAGTGCCGCAGAACACCACGGTGTCGGCGCTCTCCGAGATCTCCACGAAGCCTCCGGGCCCGTTGATGGCACCCGCGATGTGGCTGACGTTGACCGATCCGCTCGCGTCCACCTGGGCCATGCCCAGGCAGGTGATGTCGATGAGGCCGCCGTTGATCAGATCGAACTGGGTGGTCGAGGAGTGGACGACCTCCGGATGCAGTGCCGCGCCGAACAGATCGCCGGTCAGCGGGCGTCCGCCGAAGATGCCCTGTTCGATCACGATCGTGTTCTCCTGCAGGCGTTGCTCGGCCGCCAGCACGTCGACGACGTGGGTGGGGATTCCGAAGCCCACGTTGATGATCGAGCCGCGGCCGATGTGTGACGCCGCCCGCCGCGCGATGATCTCGCGTGCACGTGAGGTCGGCATCTCCGCGTCTTGATCGAGATCTCCAGGGCGGCAGAGTCTTTCATCGAATTCAGCACCGTGCGTCTGCCATTGGGTCGGCACGGACACGACAGCGTCGACGAGAAGCGCCGGCAGGTGCACGACGTGGGGGTCGAGGATGTCGTCGGTGATGGTCTTGACCTGGGCGATCACGATTCCTCCGGATGCGCGCGCCGCCTGGGCAACCGACAGCGCGTCGAGCTGGGCGGCTTCCCCGGCCCAGCCGATGTTGCCGTTGCGGTCCATGGTGTCGCCACGAACCAGTGCAACGTCGATGCGCAACGGCTTGTAGCGGAGATAGTCCCGACCATCGAACTCGACCAGTTCGACGATGTCGTCGACTGCGGCATCATTGAACTTGCCGCCGCCATGTCGCGGATCGGCGAATGTGCCGAGACCGACCGTGGTGACCAGACCGGGCCGGCGCGCGCCGATCTCACGGAAGAGCTGGCTGATCACACCACCGGGAAGCGAGTACGCCTCGATCTCCTCGTCCTGGGCCATCCGGCGCAGTTCGGGCGACCACGTCCACAGACCACCGATCACCCGACGCACGAGTCCGCGATGTGCGAGTCGACCGGTGCCGCCACCCCGACGATCCCCCATCCCGAGGGCGTACATGACCGTCAGGTCCCGCGGCTGTGCGGACTCGAGGAAGCGCGCCTCGAGTGCGGTGAGCAATGCCTCGGGTTCCAGGACCCCACCGCCCGCTCCGGTCAGCGCCACCGTGGCACCGGCGGGGATGAGATCGATGGCCTCGGCCGCGGTCATCCGCATCGGGCGAAGTGATCGAACGACGGTCATGAGATAAACGCTTTCTCTCCTGTGTCAGCAGATACATGCTGTGCTGATGTGTGAACTGTATCGCAGAGAAAGCGCTTTCTCAATACCTTGCGTGGCTCTGGAGGAAATTCCGTCACCTACGACTGCACGGCTGTTCCGCGCCGCGCGCTCAGTCCCGGACCGGCGCGGGGCCGGTCGACTCCCTGATGACCATCTCCGCCGGCAACGGGTCGGGCGACTCCGGCCGCTCCTCGGTGTCGAGCATCGCCCGCATCAGGTCCCAGCCGCGTCGCCCGAGTTCGATCTTCGGACTCTTCACCGTCGTCAGCCGGGGGGCGATGTGGCGCGCCAGAACGATGTCGTCGAATCCGGTCACCGAGATGTCCTCGGGTACGCGCAGGCCCGCGTCGCGCAGCGCCGAGATGGCCCCGATCGCGCTCAGGTCGTTGAAGCAGATCAATGCGGTCGGTTCGTGACGCAATGCTTCTCCGACGGCCGCGTATGCGCCCTCGACGGTGCCGTCGGCCGCAACGCTCGTCGTCTCCAGACCGAAGGCCGACGAACTCTGCACCGCACGCCAGCGCTCGCGGTTCTGCCACGCCAGTTCCGATCCACCGATGTACACCGCCCGGGTGTGCCCGAGTCGGGCCAGATGACTGCAGAGTTGCATGGTGGGCGTGAAGTTGTCGGCAGCGACCATGGGCAGATCCACCCCGAGCTCGATCCGGTTGATGAGCACGGTGGGCGCCTGCCCGCGCGCGAGTTGCTTGAGGCCCGACGTCGGTATCCGACTCGACAGCAGCACCAGACCGTCGACCTGGCCCAGCAGGTCGAGCGCGGTGTTGAGTTCTTCGTCGGGGTCACCGTTCGAGTCCGCCACGAGCATGCGGTAGCCGTGCTCCGCGGCGCCCCGATGCATCTCGTTCACGACATCGAAAAAGTACGCGTTGGTCAGATCGGGCAGGATGACCCCGATGTTGCGCAGGCTGCCGAGCGCCAGTCCACGAGCTGCTCGGCTCGGCCGGTACGAAAGCTGGTCGGCGGCCTCGTGAACCCGGTCGGCGAGCTCCTGCTTGACCTTGGACGAACCACTCATGACCCGGGACACGGTGGCAATCGAGACACCGGCGGCCTCGGCGACCGTCGCGATGGTCGGTCGTGATCGCGGAGCGGTGGGGCGTTGTGTCGACATGAACCTCGTCCTCGCTGGTGGGCTGAGAAAATTTTCGGCACCGGCAGCCGGGCCGGTCACGCACACTGGCAGACCTTATCCATCGTGCCTGGTCATGGACGATACTGCCCGGGTGTCACATTCTGGGCGATCTGCAGAAAGCGATTCCTGGACTCCGTGTCCGTCGACGGTATCGGACAGGCCGGCGAGCGCCCGAGCGGCGGTCGCCACGACCTCGGCCGGGGAGCACGCCCACCATCGGCTGCTCAGTACCTCCACCTCGACGAGACCTCGGTATCCGGCCTCCCGACAGTCCGAGAGGAATCCGGCCATGTCGATGACCCCCTCCCCCGGCATGCCCCGGCTGGCGAGCTCGTCGTGGATCGGCGTCATCCAGTCGGCGAGCTGGACCGACCGGATCAGGTCTCCCGACGCGCCGATGCGCTCGTGCAGCTCGTCCTCCCACCAGAGGTGATAGGAATCGACGGCGAGTCCGAGATGCGGACTTCCGATCGTCTGGACCAGCGCGATCGCCTCACGCAACGACGTGATCGCAGAGCGACTGGCGGCCATCATCGGATGAAACGGCTCCACCGCCAACTCGACTCCGGCGGCCGCGGCATGAGGCACGAGAGCCTCGATCCCGTCACGGATCTGCTCGCGCGCCCCGGCCGGATCGCCGTGCAGCGCGGGTCCGCACACCAACACCAAGCAGTCCGCCCGCAACGCGTGCGCTTGGTCGATGGCACGGAGGTTGTCCTCGAGACGGTCCCGCCGAAGTTCGGCCGTGGGCTGGGGGAACATGCCACCACGGCACACGCTGCTGACGCGCAGCCCGGACGTCGCGACTCGCCTCGCGACATCGGTCATGTCGGCGTCGTCGAGCAGGTCACGCCACAGGCCCACACCACCGAATCCGTGCTCGACCGCGAGGCCGATGACGGAGTCGAGGGAGGCCCCGCGGATCGTGGCGGAGTTCAGGCTGCAATCGAACAGGCGCATCCCTCACCCGATCCCGTGAACCGCGAAGTACGCACGTGCGCGCTGCGCTGTGCGATCCGGGTCGGTGAACAACCCGATCCCGTCGGCCTCCCGGATCAGTTCGGCGAGATGCACCAGGGTGCGCCCGGTCTCGAAGCCGCCGATCATCCGGAAATGATCTTGCTGACCGTTGAGGTATGCCAGCCAGGCCACGCCCACCTTGTAGTACTGGGTCGGTGAGGTGAAGATCAAGCGTGACAAGGGTTCTGTCGGACCGAGGATGTCACGGAAGCCGGCCACATCGCCTCGATCGAGTTGTGCGAACGCCGACGACGCGTACGGGCCGACGGCGGCGAACGCCCCCAGCAGTGCGTCGCTGTGCCCGTCGCCGTCGCCGGCGATCATGTCCACATAGTTGTAGTCGTCACCGGTGAAGACCCGGACCCCGTCGGGGATCCGGTTACGGAGGCGGATCTCCTGCACCGGATCGAGGAGCGAGACCTTGATGCCGCGGACTCGTTCGGCATGGTCGGCGATGATCGAGACCACGGTGTCCATCGCCGTCGACGGATCGCGGTGCCCCCAGTAGCCGGCGAGCGCAGGGTCGAAAACCTCTCCGAGCCAATGCAGTACGACCGGGTTGGAGGCCTGCGACAGAACCGCGTCATACACCGTGACGTAGTCGTCGGGAGTGGTCGCGACCGCGGCCAGATGGCGGCTGGCCATCATCACGCACGACCCGCCGAGAGACTCGATGGCGGCGACCTGCTCGAGATACGCGCCGATGATGTCGCGCAGCGTCGGGTCATCGGTCTTGAGGTGATCGGTACCGATGCCCACCACGACCCGGCCGCCCACCTCGTGCGCCGCACGCAGGGTCCGGGTGGCGAGTTCACGCGCACCGGCCCAGTCGAGCCCCATGCCCCGCTGGGAGGTGTCCATGGCCTCGGCGACACCCAGACCCAGCGACCACAGGTCGTGGCGCAGTCCGAGCGTGGCCTCCCAGTCGATCTGATCGGCGCCGCCCTCGGCGGAGGCCCGATACGGGTTCGCGACCACGTGGGCGGCCGCGAACACCTCACGTGACGTCGGAGGTGTTGCCGCGGTGGTCAGGGCAGCGGGGTCACCGAAGCTGTGGGCAGCGGTGCCGCCGCCGGCCACCGGGAGGTCGATGGTGATCATGAAACTCCTGAAATCGCTTTCTTGCGGATTGTGGTGGAGAGCCTATACCCTCAGAACACCGAGGTAAAGGCTCCACAGTTGAGCACTCGAATTGTGAAAACAGTTTCTTGACGGCTGCCTTCGGGCACGCCGTCCGATCCGGAAAGAGGACCCGATGGTCGAGTCGAACAACGGACTGACGGGCAGAACAGCAATCGTCACGGGCGCCGCCGGTGGCATCGGGTCGGCGATCGCCGGCGGCCTGGCGCGAGAAGGGATGTTCGTCATCGGACTGGACGCGGACCCGAGGGTCGTGTCCGTCATGGAGACCATGGCCGGCCTCGGAGTGTGCGGCGACCTGACCGACGCGGCCGTCAGCCAGTCGGCGATCGACGAGGCGATATCGCGCACCGGGCGACTCGACGTGCTCGTCAATTCCGCCGGCATCCAGAAACGCACCGACGCGATCGACATCTCCGACGAGGATTTCGAGCGACTGTGGGAGGTGAACGTGTCCGCCGCCTTCCGCCTGATCCGACAGGCGACGAAAGCCCTCATCGAGTCGAAGGGCAGTGTGGTGAACATCGCGTCACTGTCCGCCGATCGTGCGGTTCCCGGCATCGTGCCCTACGGCGCGACCAAATCCGCCCTGACCCAGCTGAGCAAGGGTCTCGCGGTCGAACTGGGGCAGTACGGCATTCGGGTCAACGCCGTCGCACCCGGATACATCGAGACGCCGATGACCGCGGACGTGCTCGGCGAGGCCGAGTTCCGCGCGCAGAAGTTGGCCCGAATCCCGTTGCAGCGCTTCGCCGATGGCGACGATGTGGCCGACGTGGTGACCTTCCTGGTCTCCGACGCTGCCCGATACGTCACCGGCGTCGTGCTCCCGGTCGACGGCGGCTACTCGATCACATGACCACCCATCGCATCGCAGGGCCGACCGTTCCCGACGACCGGGTTCTGAGCGTCGTGATCGCACCGGACTCGTTCAAGGGGAGCGCTCCCGCCGATCAGATCGCCCATGCGATCGCGTTCGGGTGGCACGAGGCCCGGCCGGCGGATCGCCTCACCGTCCTGCCCCAAGCCGACGGCGGCGAGGGCACGCTGGACGCGATCGCCACCTCCGAGCCCCGGGCCCGCCGCCACGTCGTCGGCCGGCCCGTGTGCGGGCCTGACCGACAACCGGTCGCGGCGCGATGGCTTGAACTCCCCGGGTCGGTGGGCGTCGTCGAGCTCGCCGAGTCCAGTGGGCTGCCGCTGATGTCTGCGCCCGCCCCCACCCGCGCGACGTCGCGCGGCCTGGGTCAGGTGATCCGGACGGCCATCGATCACGGCGCAGAACGTGTCGTCGTCGGTCTCGGCGGCTCTGCGTCCACCGACGCAGGCGTCGGTGCGCTTCTCGAACTCGGCCTTCGCCTGTTCGATGGCGCCGGGCGCCGTCTCGACATCGCCGATACCCTGGACCTGGCGCGGGTCGCTCATATCGACACGGCCGGTCTGATCCCGCCACCGCCGGGAGGCGTCGAGGTCATGACCGACACATTCGCGCCGTTGTGCGGCCCGACGGGCGCGGCACACGTATTCGGAGCGCAGAAGGGCGCCGATCTGGCCACCCGGCAGGCTCTTGACGACGCACTCGCGCGGTTCGCGGATCTGGCCGAACCGCTGTTCGAGATCGATCGGTCACAAGCGGGTACCGGCGCCGCGGGCGGAGTCGGTTTCGGTCTGCGCGCGTGGGGAGCCACTCTGGTCCCTGGCGCCGAGCGGATCACCGAACTGACCGGATTGGCCGCTGCCGTCCCCACGTCGGACCTGGTCATCACCGGCGAGGGACGATTCGACGCCACGTCGATGACCGGCAAGCTGGTGGGGACGGTGCTCGGCCACTGCATATCCGCCGGCGTGCGCACCCTGGTGATGGCGGGCGACGTCGCGGCTCCCGCCCCGGATCTCGCGGTGTCGCTGTCGGAGGTCGCCGGCTCGGCCGAACGGGCCATCGATGCGCCTCTGCATTTCGCCCGCATCGCGGCGCGGGAGGCCGCCGGGCAGTTGTCGTCGGCACAAGCGCTTTCGTGATCAATCCCCGGTTCGACCCGACCGGACCACCGAGAAGGGAAGTACAGGACATGAGTGAATCGCATCAGGTCGCACGCTCCGGCCACGGTCTGCAGAAGGGCGACACCGCCACCTTCACCAAGACCGTCGGCGAGTACGACGTCTATGGCTTCGCCGGCATCACCGGCGACTTCGCGCCCAATCACATCGACCGGTCGTACATGGAGGCGGGTTCGTACGGAGAGCGCATCGCGCACGGCGTACTGATCCTCGGCCTGTCGTCGACCGCGTCGACCGAGATCGCCGCCCGGGCGGGCCGCCGCGCCGTGTCCTACGGCTACGACCGGGTGCGCTTCGTGGCGCCGGTGTTCCTCGGTGACACCGTGACGATCACCTACACCGTCGACACGATCGACGAGGCGGCGAGCAAGTCGTACTCGTCCATCGTCGCCACCAATCAGCGCGGTGAGACGTGCATGGTCGCGACGCACGTCATGAAGTTCCTGCCCGACGGGCCGTGATCACACGTCTGCCGCGTCATCCTTTCGCATCAATCTCGATCATCAACGCGCTCTTCAGGAGTCACCACCATGCACATCCCTCGCATACTCACCGCCCGTCAGGCCGCGGATCTGATCGCCGACGGCGACACCATCACGGTCAGTTCGTCTTCCGGACTCGGCTGCCCCGACGCCGTTCTCGAGGGGATCGGAGAACGATTCCGCGAGACCCGGTCTCCGCAGGATCTCACCAGCATCCATTCGATCGCGTCGGGAGACATGTGGGGCATCAAGGGCATCGATCACCTGGCCCAACCGGGTCTGCTGTCGCGGGTTGTCGCCGGGTCGTATCCGTCGGGCCCGTCGTCGGCGGAGCCCCCCGCGATCTGGCAGATGATCGAGAACAACGAGCTCGAGGCGTATAACCTCCCCGCCGGAATCCTGTTCCAGCTGCACCGTGCCGCCGCGGCGAAACAGCCGGGCGTGCTATCCAAGGTGGGTCTGGACACCTTCGTCGACCCCAGGGTCGGCGCCGGCCGGATGAACACCGTCACGCCCGACGCCTATGTGCGGGTCCAGGAGATCGACGGGCAGGAATGGCTGTTCTACGACGCCGTCGTGCCGGACGTGGCGATCATCCGCGCGACGACGGCCGACACGTTCGGGAACCTGACCTTCGAGGAAGAGGCCTCACCGTTGGGCGCGCTCGATCTCGCGTATGCCGCCCACAACAACGGCGGGATCGTCATCGCGCAGGTCAAGTATCTGGCCGAAGGCGGCAGCCTCAGTCCTCAGACGGTCCGTGTGCCCGGCATTCTCGTCGACGCCATCGTTGTCGCGCCGGATCAGCTGCAGACCACCCAGACCACATACGACCCCGCCATCTCCGGCGAGCTACGCCGTCCGTTGAGCACCCTCGAACCGGTGCCGTTCTCCCTGGAGAAGATCATGGCCCGTCGCGCCGCGAGCGAACTACGGTCCGGCGAGATCGCCAACATCGGCTTCGGTGTCTCTGCCCTGGTTCCCCATGTCCTGGTCGAGGAAGGGTTGCCCAAGGCGGTCTCCTGGGTGATCGAACAGGGCGCGGTCGGCGGTGTTCCCTTGTTGGACTTCGTGTTCGGCGTATCGCAGAACCCGGACGCGATCATGCAGAGCGCCGACCAGTTCACCCTTCTCCAGGGTGGCGGGTTCGGACATTCGCTGCTGTCATTCCTCGAGATCGACCGCCACGGGAACGTCAACGTCCACAGCCTGCCGAAACGTCGTCATGTGACCGCCGGGCTCGGCGGATTCGTGGACATCACGTCGGGAGCACCCGCGATCGTCTTCGTCGGCTCGTTCACCGCAGGGAAGCGTGACATCGCGATCGAGGACGGCGCCTTGCAGATCCGTACCGACGGCTCGCACACCAAGCTGGTCGCCGACGTCGATTCGCCGACCTTCTCGGGCAAGCGGGCCCTGCAGACCGGACAGAAGGTGCTCTACGTGACCGAGCGCTGTGTCCTCGAGTTGCGCGCCGAGGGTCTTACCGTGATCGAGATCGCGCCCGGGGTGGATCTGCAGCGCGACATCCTCGACCGATCCGAGTTCGAGCTCCCAGTCGACCCGGAACTGAAGACCATGTCCGCGGGCCTGTTCTCCCCCGAACCAGTCGGCCTGACCCTCGAAACCATGCCCGCGCACAGCCGGATCCGAGCCCTGCCCGCGACCTGACTGGCGTGGCGCGCGCCCAACCTCGAAACCCGCCCGACGCTGGTGAGGTCACCTCGAAACCCCGCCGACGCTGGTGACGTCACCTCGAAACCCGGCCGACGCTGGTGAGGTCACCTCGAAACCCGGCCGACGCTGGTGACGTCACCTCGAAACCCGCCCGACGCTGGTGAGGTCACCTCGAAACCCGGCCGACGCTGGTGACGTCACCTCGAAACCCGCCCAACAGCCGGCGAGCCAACCTCGAGACCCGCCCGACGCTGGTGACGTCACCTCGAAACCCGCCCAACAGCCGGCGAGCCAACCTCGAGACCCGCCCGACGCTGGTGACGTCACCTCGAAACCCGCCCAACAGCGGGCGAGCCAACCTCGAGACCCGCCTGACGGCGGTCGAGAGAACCCAGAAAAACGTCGACAGCACCCACCTCGACCTCGCCACCGGCGGGGTCGAAATCAAAATGGTGGGTGCTGTCGGCGTTTTTCTGGGTTCTCTCGACGCGAAGCAAGGTTCCGTCGGCGAAATCCAAGGTTCCGTCGGCGAAATCCAAGGTTCCGTCGGCGAAATCCAGGGTTCTGTCGCCGCCGCCAGGCGGGGCGACCAGGGTCGCCCCGCCGACAGCCAGGCTCATGCCGTGGCCGGCACCTCTTCCTTCGCCGCGCCGATCGGACGACCGGTCCGCAACGGCAGTTCCTTCCAGGTGACCGTCCCGAGGATGGCGATCAGCGACATGATCGACACCGCCAGGAACACCGTGTCCATCGAGTTGGCGAATCCGACCTTGATGGGGCGGGCGAGCTCGGTCGGGAGCTCGCTGATCACGGAGGTGTCGGACATCACGCTGTCCGAGGCCCCCGAAGCCTGACCCGGGTTCTCCGCGGCTGCCATCAACCCCTGGGCGAACTGCGCGACCTTCGGGTTGTCGCTCTGCGCGGCCTGCACCACGGCGGTCCGGTACTCGGGCTGGCTTGCGGCTGCGGTCATCTCGTCGTGGATGTTCGGGCCCATCAGGGAGAACAGCAACGAGAAGAAGACGGCGACGCCCATCGTGCCGCCGATCTGGCGGAAGAAGGTCGACGTGCCGGTGGACAGTCCCATGTCCTTGGGCGGCAAGATGTTCTGCATCGCCAACATGATCGGCTGCATCAGGTTGCCCAGACCGAAGCCGATCAGGGCAGCGGTCAGCATCACCAGGTACACCGGGGTGTCCACCCCGACGAGATGCATCAGGAACGCACCCACGGTGACCAGCACCGATCCGATGATCGGGTAGATCTTGTAGCGGCCGGTGCGGGAGATCAGCTGGCCGGACACGATCGAACCGGTCATCAGGCCCAATACCATCGGCAGCATCTGCAGGCCGGCGACCATCGGGCTCGATCCACGCAGGACCTGGTAGTACTGCGGCAGCATCGAGATGCCGCCGAACATCGCCGCACCGATGATCACCGAGATCACGATGCCCTGGGAGAAGATTGGGTTCTTGAAGACGCGCAACGGGATCAGCGCCTCGTCGCCCATCTTGTGCTCGATCCAGATGAACACACCGATCCCGATCACGCCGATGGCGTAGCAGAGCAGCGACAGGCCCGAGGTCCATCCCCATTCGCGTCCCTGTTCGGCGACGATCAGCAGCGGGGCGACCGCCACGGCCAGTGCCGTCGCGCCCCAGTAGTCGGTGCGCCCACCCCGACCCTTCTGCTGGTCATAGTTCAGGACCTTGTAGATCAGCAGCAGCGAGAGAAGGCCGATGGGCACGTTGACCAGGAACACCCAGCGCCAGCCGGAGACCCACAGGATCGAGCTCTGTCCGGCGAGGAGACCGCCGAGGACCGGGCCCAGCACGCTCGAGGTGCCGAACACCGCGAGGAAGTAGCCCTGGTACTTGGCGCGCTCGCGGGGCGGCACGATGTCACCGATGGTGGTCAACGCCAACGTCATCAGACCACCGGCACCGAGGCCCTGGAATGCGCGGAACGCCGCCAGCTCATACATCGACGTCGCGATGCTGCAGAGCAGCGACCCGACCACGAAGATCGAGATCGCAACCATGAAGAACGGCTTACGGCCGTACAGGTCGGAGAGCTTGCCGTAGAGGGGCGTCACGATCGTCGCGGTGACGAGGTACGCGGTGGTGGCCCACGCCTGCATGTCGTAGCCGTTGAGGTCGTCGGCGATCGTTCGGATCGACGTCGAGACGATGGTCTGATCCAGTGCGGCGAGGAACATCGCACTCATCAGACCGGCGAGCACGGTCAGTATCTGACGGTGTGTCAGCCCGGCCCCCGCCGTGTTGTCGTCGTGGGCCGCGGTGACGTCTGCGGCCGTCGATTCGGTCATGATTGTCCTTTCACAAGGTCTGTCAGCGACGGTTGGTTCTTGTCGCACTGCGGCGGCACGATGACCGACTCGGTCGCGTCGACGAATCGGGTCAGCAGACGCACCAGCGTCCACAGTTCGTCGTCGGTCCAATCGGTCATGGCGCGATCCATTGCGACACGGCGCACCGTCCGCATGGCCTCCACACGCTCCCGCCCGGCATCGGTGATGACGAGAAGGGTGGCACGGCCGTCGGCGGGGTCGGCCTCTCGGCGCACGAGCCCGAGATCGACGAGTTGCGCGACGTGACGGCTGACGGTCGACGGATCGGCGTTGAGGCTCTCCGCCAACTCTCGCGAGCGCATCGATTGGCGGGCGAGGTGGAAAAGCCCCTTGAATGCCGCCGTCTCGAACTCACCTTCGGCCGTCTTGAACGTGGTGTGCACCGCCCGATCCCGGATACGCATGTACCGGGTGAGCACATCGAACAACTCGTCGAACGCCGATTGATCGAGCACGCGCACGTCCTTCCCCGCTGACGGATTTTTACTTTCTCATTGCAATTAGTTGTAGGCTGCAATTAGTTGCCGCCCGCAAGTATGCGCTCGGATTCGATCGAAGGCAAACGAGTACCTACGATCAGAGGTCGTGACTCCTGCACCACCGCCCCCGACGGGAAACCGGCCCCACTTCACCTCGATGCCCGACCTGGCACTTCGGGACCTCGGCGGCGCCGTGGTGTGGACCAACGACGATCTGTTCGCCGAGGCCCAGAACCTGATCAAGACGGCACCGGCCCAGTACCAGCCGGCGACGTTCGGCCACAAGGGTCAGATCTACGACGGCTGGGAGACGCGTCGTCGGCGAGTGGGTGGAGTCGACCAGGCCATCGTGCGCCTCGGCGCGCCGGGTGTGATCTATGGCGTGGTGGTGGACACGTCGTGGTTCAAGGGCAACTACCCGCCGTTCATCTCGGTGGAGGCGGCCGCGGTCGAGGGCGTCGTGTCGGTCGAGCAACTCCTCAACGACGTCGAGTGGGTGACCATCGTTGAGCGCAGTCCCGCTGAGGGAGACACCCGCAATCCGTTCAAGGTCGACGCGAAGAACCGCTTCACCCACGTACGCCTCACGATGCACCCCGACGGCGGTGTGGCCCGCTTCCGCGTGCACGGCCGCGGCGTGCCCAATCCGCACTTCTTCCGCTATGGCCACTTCGACCTCGCGGCGCTGGAGAACGGTGGCCTGATCACGGCCTGCTCCAACATGTTCTACAGCTCACCGAATAATCTGCTGATGCCGGGCCGGGCCCGGAACATGGGCGAGGGCTGGGAGACGTCGCGACGCCGCGACGACGGCAACGACTGGGTGCAGGTTCGCCTCGCCGGACGCGGACTGGTGAGCCTCGTCGAGCTCGACACCAGCTACTTCCTCGGCAATGCGCCCGGTGCCGCGACGGTCCGCGGCCGCGACGGCGAGGACGGCGAGTGGTTCGAGGTCCTACCCCGCACCGACCTGCAGCCCGACACACGTCACCGATTCGTCATCGACCTCGATCGACCCATGACCGAGGCACGGATGGACATCTTCCCCGACGGCGGGATGGCGCGGTTCAAGCTCTACGGCACCCTGACCGGCGATGCCGAGGCCGAACTCGTCGAGCAGTGGGAGCGTGGCGAGGCCTGACTCGTCACCTGGCGTCGCCCCGATACCGCGCGCCTGGCGTGCATCCGCGCATGTAGCGACGCGCGCGGATGCCTGATGGGCGCGCGGTTGTCAGGCGACGAGACCGGAGAGTGCGTCGACCAGCCGGTCAATATCCGCGGAACCGGTGCCGAGGCCGAAACTCGCCCGCACCGCGCCGTCCGGATACCCCAACCGGTTCAGCAGCGGGTGCGCGCAGAACTTGCCGTCGCGGACACCGATACCCGCACTGTCGCTGAGGTATTCGGCCACGAGCCGCGGCGCGTGTCCGGCTACGGCGAAGCCGGCGATGCCGACCCCTTCGGTCGAGTCGTCGAAGATCCGTAACGGGGTGACACCGTCGATGCCGGCGAGGCCGTCGTCCAGGCGGGCGAGCAATGCCGCCTCGTGCACTCCGATCGACTCGAGGCCGATGGCCGCAAGCGCCTCGCAGGCGGCCGCGATCGACAAGGCGCCCAGCACATTCGGCGAGCCCGCCTCGTGGCGGGCCGCACCGGTGTGCCATTCGACGCTGGAGCTCCCGACCTCGGTGTCGCCCACGGACACGGTGGCCGACGCCCCGCCGCCGGACAGGTACGGATCGGCCGCGTCGAGCCAGTCGCCCCGGCCGATCAGTACGCCGGCGCCGAACGGCGCGTAGAGCTTGTGGCCGGAGAAGACCAGGTAGTCGATGCCGTGGCTGACCATCGACACCCGACGATGCGCGACCAGCTGCGCGGCGTCGACGAGGATGCGTGCGCCGTTGCGGTGCGCGATCGATGCGAGCCGCCCGATCGGCAACACCTCACCCGTCACATTCGACGCCGCGGTGACCGCCAGCAGCGCCGCCGGCGATGACGCGAGTTCCGCCTCGAGCGCGGTCAGCGTGTCCTCGATCGTCGAGGCGGCGCGGACGACACGCACCCGCGACGATCCGCCGCGAGCCCACGGCAGCAGGTTGGCGTGATGCTCGATGTCGAGTACGACGACATCACCGCACGTCACATGGGCTGCGAGGTTGATCGCATCGGTGGTGCCGCGGGTGAAGACCACGGTGTCGTCGACCCGCCCGCGGACGAACCCCCGTACGACGTCACGGGCCGCCTCGTAGCGGCGGGTGGTGATCTGCGACAGGTGGCCGGCGCCACGATGCACACTCGCGTACTGCGCCAACGACTCCTGCACCACGCGGGCGACGTCGACGAGCGCCGGCGCGCTCGCGGCGTAATCGAGATTCGCGTACGCGACCGAACCGCCCGTACGGAGCGGCACGAGCTCACCGGCGCCGACGACCTCGGCCAACGGTGCGATCGGTGCCCGCGTGGCACACGAGTGGGCCGATCCGAGGTCGGCGAGGGGCTTGACGAACGGCGCTGAGAGGACAGCAGACATGACAAATACTCCTGGGAATCCGCACTTGCCGTGATCACCTCGAACACGGCCGGGTCGTCACCCGGAGCACCCCACCGCGGAGGAGGGTTGCCGACCAGCGAGCCGGGGCTTGGCACTGGCACTCATGACCCGCGTCAAGATTCGCCCATCGGATGATCGGAGTCAACCTTTGGATCAGCATGCGCGAAACACCCGCGCGAACCCGCGACGGTAGCGTGAGACGCATGGCGAACCTCGACGGCGACGACACCGACGCCGGTGTGTTCGTGCTGTCACGCCCGGACGGCACGGTCCGTGCGCGCGGTGTGCGACGCCGGTTCACCGATGCGCACGCGGCCGCCGACGCCATGCGCGCGCGGACGGTCGGCGCGATCACCGGCGCGATCCCGTTCGATCCGGCCGAGCCGGCCGCCCTTCTGACCCCGGAGACACTCGCTCGCACCCCCGAACCGCTGGCGGGCCGGGCCGCAACGCCGCACCGCATCGCGTCGGCGACCTATCGTCCGGAGCCGTCGGCCCATCGCGATCGCGTGGTACGGGCGATCAAGGAGATCGCCGAGGGAAACCTCGCCAAGGTGGTGCTCGCCCGGGCAGTGGATCTGATCGTCGAACCGGCGGTCGATCCCGCCGAGCTGCTCACCGCCCTCGCTGCGGGTAACGCCGAGCACAATGCGTTCGCCGTCGACGTCGGCGCGGTCCGTGGAGACGGCGCATGGCTACTCGGCGCCAGCCCGGAGATGTTGTTACGCAAGCGCGGTCGGACGGTGACGTGTCAGCCGTACGCCGGGTCCGCGCCTCGGTCCGATGATGTCGAAGCCGACCGCGCGGCCGCAGCCGCTCTCGCCGCGTCGGCCAAGGATCTCACCGAGCACGCGTTCGTCGTCGACCATCTGCGTCGGCAACTCGCACCGATCTGCGAGGACCTCGACGCACCGACGTCGCCCGAGGTGCGCTCCACCGGCGAGATCTGGCATCTGGCGACGACCATCCACGGAACCCTTCGCGACGACACGATGACCTCGCTCGACCTGGCACTGCGTCTGGGTCCCACGCCCGCTGTCGGTGGAACACCGAATTCCGTGGCGGCACAGTTCATCCTCGACAACGAGGAGCCGCGGGGACTATATGCCGGTGCCGTCGGGTGGTGCGACGAATCGGGCGACGGGGACTGGATGGTGACGATCCGGTGCCTCGAACTGGCCGCCGACCGTCGGTCGCTGCGGACCTGGGCCGGCGGCGGCATCGTCGCGCAGTCAGACCCGCAGGCGGAGGTGGACGAGACCACCGCGAAACTGCGGACCGTCCTCAATGCGCTCGGGATCGAGCATGCCTGACGACTTCCTGATCGCGCGCAATCCGGAGGAGGGCTCCTCGCTCCCCTACCTCGTACGAATTCCTCTCGGCGCCAACGGGATCATCCTCAAGGTCCGCGAGACCTGGCCGCGCACCAGCAAGATCTACTGCCATCGCGCCGTCGAATGGCCGTCCGATCCGGAGATCGTCGAACAGCTTCCGGTACGGGCCGTATCCCGGCGCGGCGCCGCCATCGACCTCGTCCTCGAGCGCGGCCGGGAGAACCGATCGCAGTTCGTGCTCACCCAGGCGCGCGGTCGGGAGATGATCTTCTGGCAGTCACGGCGCACCACCAAGCAGGCACGTCCGAACGTGGCGATCCCGAAAGCCCGTGCGCACGGGCAGGTTCTGACGATCGTGGTGGACAGCGGCGAGCGTTACGCCTATGGGTTCACACATCAGCAGGCCGAGACGACCCGACGCAAACTGCCTGCCGGCGACTACGCGGTCACCGATGGTGAGACCGTGATCGCCGCAGTTGAACGCAAGTCGATCGACGATCTGAGCTCCGGTCTGACGTCGGGCAAGATGACCTATCAGCTCTCCGATCTCGCCGGATTGCACCGCGCCGCAGTCGTTGTCGAGGCACCCTACAGCGCGGTGTTCAAACGCGAATACGTCGCGGGTTCGACATTGGCCGAAGCAGTCGCCGAAGCCCAGGTGCGTTTCCCTCATGTGCCGATCGTGTTCTGCGACAACCGCAAACTGGCCGAGGAGTGGACCTACCGCTGGCTCGGCGCGGCACTGCACGAGTGGCATCTGTCCACCCGCACCGACATCGTCGTGAACGATCTGCAGGGCCCCGCCGCCGGACCGGCCGAGATCCGCGCGTGGGCAGTGGCCAACGGAGTCGAGGTACCCACCAAGGGCCGCATCCCTGCGCGCGTTCGCGAAGCGTGGGAGAAGCGCAACGACAGACAGGACTGAGTATTCACCGTGGATTCGGTGGGCTCTGCGTTGTCCGTCACCAGGTTTCGATACGCCCTCCGCTAGCGCACCGCTAGCGCTCCGGCCTACTCAACCAGCGGACGATGCGCACCAACCGGCCCCGAGCCACATACCCGACGCCGACCGTATCGAGTCAGACCACCCCGACCCTCAGCCCAGCGCTCCCCACTGCGGTCGCTGAGGAGCGAGGCGCCAGCCGAGCGTCCCCATTGCGGTCCCTGAGGAGCGAGGCGCCAGCCGAGCGTCCCCATTGCGGTCCCTGAGGAGCGAGGCGCCAGCCGAGCGTCCCCATTGCGGTCCCTGAGGAGCGAGGCGCCAGCCGAGCGTCCCCATTGCGGTCCCTGAGGAGCGAGGCGCCAGCCGAGCGTCACGAAGGGCCGACCCTTCGTGACGGGCCTCCGCAAGCTCCGGCCCTCCTCAGGGATCGGGTGGACAGCGCTCCGCTTCTGCCATATCGCGTGAAGACGCTCGCAGATCAGGGATCGGGTGGACAGCGCTCCACTTCCGCCCATATCGCGTGAAGACGCTCGCAGATCAGGGATCGGGGGCCAGCGATCTAACCCGCCGAGATCACGACCCGCCCAGCGCCTGATCCAGATCCGACAACAGATCCTCGACACCCTCCAGGCCGACCGAGAGTCGCACCACGGAGTCCGTGACCCCGATCGCCGCACGGCCTTCCGGGCCCATCGCCCGGTGTGTGGTGGTCGCCGGGTGGGTGATCAACGACTTCGAATCGCCGAGATTGTTCGAGATGTCGATCACGCGCAGACCGTTGAGCACCTCGAAGGCACGTTTCTTGCCTTCGACACCGCCGCGGTCATCGATCTCGAAGGTCACCACAGTGCCGCCGCCGGACATCTGCGCCTTGGCGAGCTCGTACTGCGGATGCGACTGCAGGAAGGGATATTTCACCCACCGGACGCGCGGATCGGCCTCGAGGAACTCGGCGATGCGCAGCGCCGACGACACCGAGGCGTCGAGCCGCAGGCGCATCGTCTCCAGCCCCTTGAGCATCGTCCACGCGTTGAACGGACTCAACGCCGGACCGGTGTGTCGCATCAGGGTCTGCACCGGGCCGTCGATGTACTCCTTCTCGCCGAGCACCGCTCCGCCCATCACGCGTCCCTGCCCGTCGATGTGCTTGGTGCCGGAGTACACGATCACGTCGGCGCCCATATCCAGCCCGCGCTGCAGCAGCGGCGTGGCGAAGACGTTGTCCAACACCACCTTTGCACCTGCGGCGTGAGCCATCTCGGTCACCTTGGCCACGTCGACGAGGGTCTGCATCGGATTGGACGGGGTCTCGAAGAACACCGCGGTCGTCGGCTGCGACAGCGCCGCCGCCCACTGATCGAGGTCTTCACCGTCGACGAACACGGTTTCGACGCCCCACCGCGGCAGGATCTCGTTGCACACCACGAAGCACGAGCCGAACAGACTGCGGGCGGCCACCAATCGGTCCCCGGTCTTGAGCAGCGCACCCAAGGCCACGAACACCGCGGCCATACCGCTCGCCGTGGCGAAGCACGCCTCGGCGCCCTCGAGTTGACGGAGGCGCTCCTGGAACATCTCGACAGTCGGATTGCCGTAGCGCGAGTAGACGAATCGTTCGTCCTCACCGGTGAACGCACGTTCGGCCGCTTCGGCCGAGTCGTAGACGTAGCCACTGGTCAGGTAGAGCGCTTCGGAGGTCTCGAAGAATCCCGACCGGTCCAGGCCGGCCCGTACCGCGAGCGTGTCCGCCGAGACGCTCTCGGGCAGCTGTTTGCTCACGATTGCCGCCACGGCAGGTTCAGGGCACGCCAGCCGACGGCACCACGGTGGTCGTTCTCGTCGAGGGCGCCCTCGAATCCGTCGAGCACGTTGTAGGCGGCGGTCACGCCGTCCGCGGTGGCCGCCTCGGCCGCGCCGATGGACCGGTGGCCGGAGCGGCAGATGAAGATCACCTCGTTGTCGTCGGTGACACCCGCGTCACGGAGTTCAGAAACGAAGGCCTGGTTCGGCCTACCGTCGGGAAAGGTGTTCCACTCGATGAAGACGGTCTTCTTGCCGATGACCTCGAGGTCCGGCACACCGACGAACGCCCACTCGGCCCGCGTCCGGCAGTCCACCAGGACCGCCTTCGGGTCGTCTTCCAGTTTCTTCCACGCCTCTTGCGGCGTGAGATCACCCGCGTAGCTCACGAACCACACACCTTCCAGACCCCGTCTTCTCGCACCACGACCACCTTGGTGACCTGTTGCTGGTCGGGCTTGTCGTCAAAATGCCAATGTACCTGCGCGGTCGCACGGTCTCCCGACACGGTGATGTCGGTGATCTCGGGGATCACGATGTGCCCGTTCTGGTCGTTCGACTGCCGGTTCTCCGCGAGGAACGTCGCCTCGTCGGGAAAATCGCCGGATGCGAGGTCGGCCGCGCACGTCGACGCCCGATACTTCGGGTAGTCGAGTTCGTTGCGGGCCGTGTAGGCATCGTTCACGGCGTGCTGGACATGGGCCTCAGTACTCATCCGGTCATCGGCCGGTCGGATCAGGTACGAGATGCCGATGCCGGCGGCGGCGATCACGACGACGCCGAGAGCCACCAAGAACGGCAGTGCGTTCTTCCAACTCGGCGGCGGAGGGGCCGGCTGCTCCTCGCCGGGGTCGACGGAGGCCGAACGGTCCCGGTCACCTGCACGCTTGGCCATGGCGCGCAGTCTATCGATCGCCGTGAACGCTTCGATTTCGGGCATCGCGGACCCGACCGCCGTCGGCGGCGGTGGGCGCCGTGCGATGGGGCAGGCCACGCACCCGCCGACGTCGCGCATCGATCCTAGTGAGGTAAACCTCACTAGGAGATTTTGGTCGTGGCCGATCAGCGCCTACCGTAGAAGGGATAGCGTCGCGTCAGCGGCTACCATCAGCGACTCTTCGCCGGAGTCCTACGAGAGCCAGTTCCACGAGAGCCAGGAAGCACCTAATCCATGAGTGACACGAGCCGCCCGTTGCGGGTTGCGATCGTCGGTGCCGGTCCCGCCGGGATCTACGCCGCCGATGCGTTGATGAAGTCCGACACCGCCAAGGACCGCGGCGTCAGCATCGACCTCTACGAGCGCATGCCCGCGCCCTTCGGCCTGATCCGCTACGGTGTCGCTCCCGATCACCCGCGGATCAAGGGCATCATCACCGCTCTTCACAAGGTGCTCGACAAGCCGCAGGTCCGGTTGCTCGGCAACATCGACTACGGCACCGACATCACCCTGGCCGAGCTGCGCGAACACTACGACGCGGTGATCTTCTCGACTGGCGCCACCGACGACCGCGCCCTCGGCATCCCGGGAATCGAGCTCGACGGCAGCTACGGCGCCGCCCAGTTCGTCGCCTGGTACGACGGCCACCCCGACTTCCCGCGCACCTGGCCGCTGGAGGCCGAGAAGGTCGCCGTCATCGGTGTCGGCAACGTCGCCCTCGACGTCGCGCGCGTTCTCGCCAAGACCGGCGACGAACTGCTGCCCACCGAGATCCCGGCCAACGTCTACGAAGGCCTCAAGGCCAACAAGGCCATCGAGGTGCACGTGTTCGGTCGTCGCGGCCCGGCACAGGCGAAGTTCACCCCGCTCGAGCTCAAGGAGCTCGACCACTCGCCGAACATCGAGGTCGTCGTCAATCCCGAGGACATCGACTACGACGAGGGTTCGGCTGTCGCACGCCGCGGTTCGAAGATCACCGACCAGGTCGCGACGATCATCGAGAACTACGCGATCCGCGACCCGAAGCAGGGCGCGATCCACAAGCTGTTCCTGCACTTCTTCGAGAACCCGGTGGAGATCCTCGGCGAGGACGGCAAGGTCGTTGGCCTGCGCACCGAGCGCACCCAGCTCGACGGCACCGGCAACGTCAAGCCGACCGGCAAGCACACCGACTGGGAGGTCGGCGCGGTCTACCGGGCTGTCGGCTACCTGTCCGACAACCTCCCGCAGATCCCGTTCGACACCCAGGCCGGCGTGATCCCGAACGAGGCCGGACGCGTGTTCGACGAGGGCGCACACCTGACCGGCATGTACACCACCGGCTGGGTCAAGCGCGGCCCCGTCGGCCTCATCGGCCACACCAAGGGTGACGCCAACGAGACCGTCGACTGCATCCTCGAGGACATGGCCAACGGCGTGCTCAACGAGCCGACCAAGCCGTCCGAGGACGCCGTCATCGAACTGCTCGAGAGCAAGGGCATCCCGTTCACCACCTGGGACGGCTGGTACCGCCTCGACGAGCACGAGCGCGCCCTCGGCGCCGCCGAAGGCCGCGAACGCGTCAAGGTCGTCGAGCGCGAGGACATGCTCGCCGCCAGCGAACCCCACAAGGTCGAGAAGGCGTAGCCCGCCAAGCCCCCCGCACCCACACCCGCAAGATAGGCTCCCAACGCAAGCGATGGGAGCCGAGAGAACCCGGCGAGGCAACGGCCGCTTCACGCCGAGAGAACCCCAAATTCCACCGAGGGAACCCACAGCCTGATTGTCAGGTGCGATTGGTGATCGCGGTGGGTTCCCTCGGTGGAATTTTGGGTTCTCTCGGCCCCCATCGGTTGCTCTGGGAGCCTTGGTTTCAGTTGGCTAGTTCTGCTGGTTGCGCCAGTTCTGCCAGTAGCCGAAGTTGTTGGTCAGGTTCTCGGCCTCGTCACCGAACGTGAAGCCGGAGATGGTCGCCGGGAAGCAACCGAACCACTTGGTCTCGATCGGGCGGACCCAGCGCTTGGCCTTGTTGTCCCACTTGGACATCGACTCACCGGGCTTGAGTTCCTTGACCCGCACCGACGCGCCGTTGATCTCGTTGAGGATCACGTTGTGCATCGTCGTGCCGCCGATGTTGCGGACGGTCATCCAGCGGTACATGTACCAGGCCTGATTCCAGGGCTGTCCCCACTGTCCGAAGTGACACTCGATGCCACCGATGATCTGCAGGTCTCCGGGCGCCGCGGCCTGTGCGGGTGCGGTGCCGGCAAGCGTGCCGGCGGCGATTCCGACGGTCGCCAGTACCGCAGTGGCCGCACGCTTGAATGATGCTCTCATCAACCTCTCCTCCGTTGTCCGCGTGATGTTCTGGTGACACTATCGACGCCCACCCAGCGAATCGTTACGCACTCCAAAGGATCCTCACAGGCGCATTCGGCTTTTCGTTATGCAACGGACACGCTTCCGGATCGGCCCCGGGATCTGCCACAAGGAACTTTGGTAAGGTTTACCTTCGTGCGTCGCCTGACCGGAATTGTGCTGCTCAGCGCAGTGCTGGTGTTGGCCGTTGTCGCGTCCATCGCGATCGGGACCCGCCCTCTCGGACTCGGCGACGTGCTCGACGCGTTGCAGGCCGGCGGATGGCCGCATCTGGGTATCACCGACTTCCACGGGGTGCCGTGGGTCGTCGTGGAAACCCCTACTCCTCCGGCCGGCGCCGGCGATGTCTACGGCATCGTCTGGGATCTTCGCTTCCCGCGAACCGTTCTCGGTCTCGCGGTGGGACTCGCCATCGGCGCCGCCGGTGCACTCGCCCAGGGCCACACCCGCAACCCGTTGGCCGATCCCGGGATGCTCGGGGTGAATGCCGGTGCGGCGTGCGCCGTCGTCGTCGGCGTCTATGTGCTCGGCATCCAGAGTCCGGTCGCGTACATGGCGTTCGGGCTGATCGGTGCGCTGATCGCGGCGAGCGCGGTCTTCGGACTGTCGGCGCTGTCCGGGGCGAGTCCGTTGACGCTGGTCCTGGCCGGCACGGGCCTGTCGGCACTGCTGCTGGCGATCACGTCCGGCATCGTCCTCTCCGACAGTGTCACCCTCGACGCGTGGCGCTTCTGGAACGTCGGCGCGACCACCGGCCGCGGACTCGACGTGTTCTCGGCGAGCCTGCCGTTCATCGTCATCGGGCTGATCCTCGCGCTGGGCAGCGGCTACTTCCTCAACGTGCTCAGCCTCGGCGAGGACATGACCAAGGCGCTCGGGTCGCGGGTGGTGCTCATCCGATCCATCGGCATCCTCACGATCACCCTTCTCATCGGTGCCGCCACCGCGGCATGTGGGCCGATCGTGTTCCTCGGGCTGGTCGTGCCGCACATCGCCCGCACCTTCACCGGGCCCGACTATCGGTGGATCATCCCGTATTCGGCACTGCTCGGCGCCATCCTGATCCTCATCTGCGACATCCTCGGTCGAGTCATCGCCCGGCCGGGCGAGGTGCAGGTCGGGGTGGTACTAGCACTGGTCGGGGCGCCGTTCCTGATCGCCCTGGTCCGCCGACGGAAGCTGGTCAGCGTATGACCCTCGACCTCGGGCCCGACATCCGGCCCACGCCCGAACCCGCGGCCCCGCGGCCCCGGCCGACGACGACTCGACGCGTCGTGCGGGTGGGCCCGTCGTCGTGGATCCTGCGGCCCCGGATGCTCGTGGTCGCCGGCGTCGGCGCCGCGATCACGCTGCTGTTGTTCCTGCTCAGCGTCGGCGTCAGCGACTACCCGATGGGGCCGCTGGACGTCGCCCGGGTCCTTCTCGGCGGCGGCACCCGCATCGAGAACGTCGTGGTCGTCGACGTCTCGCTGCCCCGCGCTCTGGTGTCGCTGTTCGTCGGCTTCGGTTTCGGGATGGCGGGGGCGCTCACCCAGCGGATCGCCCGCAACCCGCTGGCCACACCGGACATCCTCGGCATCACCGCGGGTGCGAGCGCCGCCGCGGTCGCGGCCATCGCGTTCTCGGGCACGTGGGGTGCGTGGCTGGCCGGGCTGGGTGTCCCGACGGCCGCACTGCTGGGCGCACTGGCCACGGCGGTGGCGATGTACCTCCTCGCCTGGCCGGGTCGGCGGGCCAACGCCGGCATCGACCCGTTCCGCCTCGTCATCATCGGCGTCGGGGTCACGTGGATGCTGCAGGCGCTGACCAGCTACATGCTGACCCGCGCGCAGATCGGTGACGCCGCGCGCGCCCAGACGTGGCTGGTCGGGTCGGTGTCACAGGCCACCTGGTCGGACGTATGGCCCTCGCTCATCGCGGTTGCCCTCGGAATCGCGATGGTGGTCGGGCTGTGCCGACCGATCGGGGTGCTCGGACTCGGCCCCGACATCGCCCGGGGACTCGGCGTCAGCGCCGGCCGCGTGACCGCGGTGGTACTGCTGGTCGCGGTGGTGGTCACCGCGTTGTGCGTCTCGGCCGCCGGTCCGATCGCGTTCGTGGCATTGCTGGCCCCGCAGATCGCGCTGCGGCTGACGGGTTCACCGCTGCCCACCCCACTGGCGTCCGGTCTCGTCGGGTCGGTGCTCGTGCTCGGCGGTGACCTGCTGTGCCGCACGGTGCTGCCGGGCAGTCTCCCCGTCGGCATCGTCACCGCGGCGATCGGCGGGCCGTTCCTCATCTACCTCATGATCACGATGTCCCGGAAGGCCACGGTATGAACGGCGAGACCCTGACCGGCGGTGGCCGCCACGACGTCGACCGGCCCGCCGACGACACCCGGTGCCGACTGCGCGCCTCGGGTCTGAGCGTCGGGTACGACGAACGCGTCGTCCTCTCCGACCTCGACATCGCGATCCCCGACGCGGCCATCACCACGATCATCGGACCCAACGGGTGCGGGAAGTCGACCCTGCTGCGCGCACTGTCACGGCTGCTGCCGCCACGGGCCGGCACGGTGTTCCTCGACGATCACGACATCAACCGGATGCGACCCAAGACGGTGGCCCGCACCCTCGGCCTACTCCCCCAGAACCCGGTGGCGCCCGAGGGTCTCACAGTCGCCGATCTGGTGATCCGGGGTCGGCACCCGCACCAGCGGTGGTACCAGCAGGCCACCGCCGCCGACGAGGCCGCGGTCGCCCGAGCGCTCGAGCAGACCGAGACCGCCGATCTCGCCGACCGTCCGATCGACGCCTTGTCCGGCGGGCAACGTCAGCGGGTGTGGATCGCGTTGACGCTCGCCCAGGAGACCGACCTGCTGCTGCTCGACGAGCCGACCACCTACCTCGACCTCGCCCACTCCGTCGAGATCCTCGACCTCGTCCACACCCTGCGCGCCGACCACGGCAAGACCGTCGTGATGGTGTTGCACGACCTGAATCTCGCTGCCCGCTACAGTGATTCATTGTTCGTGATGCGTGATGGCCAGATCGTGACCCATGGCCGGCCCGCTGATGTGATCACCGCCGACCTCCTCGCGGACGCCTTCGGATTACAGGCACATGTGATGGAGGACCCGGTCGCCGGTGGACCGATGATCATCCCGTTCGGCGTGCATCATTCCCGAGCGAGCTCGACAGCGCCAACGGCACCATGACCGCCGCGGGAATCCACAAGGCGAGCAACGAGAACCACCGGAAGCAGTAGCCCCCGAGCAGAGCACCGACCGCCAGCAGCGACCACATGCCGAGCGAGATCAGCCAGGCCCACCGGCCCAGACCGGCCCCGCGACGTTCCCCCGAGGTGACCGTGTCGGCGAGTTGCCGGGCCGCCATCACGAGAGTGCCGGTCACATAGGTCAATCCGTACGGCACCGTCGCGTCCTTCTCGAACACCGCGTTGATCATGCCGGTGGCCACGGCGACGACGAGCATGCCCGCCGTGCCGGCGCCGGACACCCCGGTGTCGACGCCGACGCCGGGCTCGAACGTCGCCAGCGTCGCGCCCAGGGTCAGTCCGCCCAGCACCGACCAGAGCAGCCACACGCGCGGCCGGGTCCGGGTGCGGTTGAGCATCGACCCGACGAACACGCCGGCGAAGAACAATCCGATCAAGGCGGCACACACCCCGACATCCGACCAATGCCCGAGGCTCGGCGACACTCCCAGCACCGTCGTGTTACCCGACATGAACGAGACGAAGTTCGCCTGCAGATAGATGAATGCGATGGCATCGACGAAGCCGGCGACGAGCAGCAGCACCGGGGCGCGTGAATTCACCAGATCCCTGCCCCGACCAGCCAGATCGCCGTCGCGACCAGCGCCGCGAACAGTTCGATGCCCATCGTGATCACCGCCGCCTTCGACGCCGCGACGGTGCCCCGCCAGGCGGCCCGGCCGCTGCGGGTGCGGGCGAGTTCGGCCAGCAGCGCACCGACGACGAAACCGATGAACAGACCGATCACCGGGATCACGAAGAATCCGACGATCCCGAGGATCCCACCGACCGCGATGGTCGTGTTCGGGATGCCGTCGTTTTTCAGCGATCGTCCGGCGACGACGTACTTGATGCCCTCACCGGCCACGATCACGAGGGCAGCAGCGGCGAAGATCCCCCACGCCCAGCCGCCGACGAGGAACGCCCAGACACCGATCGCCGCCATGACGAGCAATCCGCCCGGCAGGACCGGAAACACGATGCCCAGCAGACCGACGAGGATGACCGCCCCGACGAGCAGTTCCCCACCCAGCGACATCGCTGCCGGTCCGGGTCAGTCGACCGAGGCGCGAGTGGTCTTGTCGGCCGGGGGTTGCTCGGCCGGTCGCGGTGGGGGCGGCGGTCCGGCCGGTCGGGCACCGTGCGGTGGGATCGGCCGTGGCGGCGGCCCGCCCGGGCGTCCGGGCATGCCTCGTGGCGGAACCGGTCCGCGCGGGGGCATCGGTCCCGGCCGCGCGCCGGGCGGAGGCGGCGGCCCCGCGGGTCCCCCTCGCGGCGGACCGGGCGGTCGCGGCGGGCCCGGGGGCACCGGATTCGGCGGTGGGCCCGGTCGCCGTGCCGGCGGTGGCCCTGCGGGCGCACTCACCGGTTCCGGGGTGGCCCGCTCGAACGGACCACCGGACACGGGCGTCACCATCGACGCGGCCTGGAGCGCGTGCTGGCGGGCGGTCGCGATGTCGTCGGCGGTCGCGGTGACCACACCCATCCGGCGACGGCGGTGGCTCTCCGGCTTGCCGAACAGCCGGATGTCGGTCTCCGGCACCGCCATCGCGCGCGCGACGTTGGCGAATCCGATCGCCGGTTCGTCGAGCTGTCCGTAGATCACCGCCGATGCCCCGGGCGAGGCGAGGGTGACATCGACCGGCAGACCCAGGATCGCGCGGGCGTGCATCTCGAACTCCGAGAGGCGTTGCGTCGCCAACGTCACCAATCCGGTGTCGTGCGGACGGGGGCTGACCTCGGAGAAGTAGACGTCGTCACCCTTGACGAACAGTTCGACGCCGAAGACGCCACGTCCGCCGAGCCTGCCGTCACCGAGGGCGGTGGCGACGCGGGCGGCGATGGAGGTGGCGGCACCGAGTGCGTCGGTGCTCATGTCGTGGGGTTGCCAGCTCTCCACGTAGTCGCCGCCCACCTGCTGATGTCCGATGGGTGCGCAGAAATGGGTGGCCAGACGTCCGGTCGCCGGATCGACGGCACGCACGGTGAGCAGGGTGATCTCGTAGTCGAACTCGATGAACCCCTCGACGATGACGCGTTCGCCGTGCACGCGCCCACCGGTTGTCGCGGTGTCCCAGGCGGTGCCGATGTCGGCGGGCGCGCGGACCACGGTCTGGCCTTTGCCCGACGACGACATGACCGGCTTCACCACGCAGGGGAACCCGATCTCGGCGACCGCGACCTCGAGTTCCTCCGCCGACGACGCGAACAGATAGGGCGAGGTCGGCAGGCCCAACTCTTCGTCGGCGAGACGTCGGATGCCTTCACGGTTCATCGTCGAGACCACCGCGTGGGCGGTCGGGATCACCTCGGCGAGCCCGCGCTTCTCCACCTCGACGAGGGCGTCGGTGGCGATCGCCTCGATCTCCGGCACCACGAAGTGCGGCCGGTAGCGGTCGATCAGTGCCAGCACGGCGTCCGGATCGGTCATGTCGATGACCTCGGCGTGATGGGCGACCTGCTGCCCGGGTGCGTCGGCGTAGCGATCGACGGCGATCACCTCGACGCCGAGCCGCTGGAAGGCGATGATGACCTCTTTGCCGAGCTCACCGGCACCCAGCACCATCACCTTCGTCGCGGTGGCGCTCAGCGGCGTGCCGAGCACCGCGGGCGGACCGACCGACGGCTTCGCGGCGGGTCGCAGGTCGGCCGCGGCGGTCGCGTCGGACGCCGGGTCTCCCGACTGCCGGCCGGCATCGCCCGACTCCGGGGTGGCAGGGGTGGGCGTGGCGGTGTCACCCGGCACCGGTGCGACCTCCCCGCCGGCCGGCACCGACGCCTCGGAAGCACTGTGGCTGTCTGACGTCATGCCCCAGATCCTACGTGCAGTTCAGTGCACGACCGCGTGCAGACGTCGATCGTCGAGGCCCACGACTCAGCCCATGACCTCGTGTGTGTAGCACCACCGCCACACCTCTCCCGGCTCGGCCGAACGCATCACCGGGTGACCCGTCTCGTCGAAGTGCGCGCTGGCGTGACGACGCGGGCTGGAGTCACAGCAACCGACATGTCCGCAGGTCAGGCAGATCCGCAGGTGCGCCCAATGATGTTCGCCGAGTTGGGTGCATTCCTCGCAGGCGGCGAGGTCGCCGCTGCGCGGTGACGGGTCTGTGTTGGCGTCGACACCGTAGGTGCCCAGCTCCGCGCACCGTGCGGAACGAGCCCCGCCACCGCTTGCGGTGTCTGCTCGGTCGGTCTCTGATCGGTCATCGGAACTGCGGCGGAAGATTCGCATGACCCCATTATCCCGGTGGACCGTCGGGCCGCGGTTGCGTCGGCGGGTTAGGTTCTTCGCGTGAGCGCATCGCTGTTGCTGGTCGCGGTGGTGGCCGTGGTCATCGCCGCACTGTGCCGACGCTTCGGTCTGTCGGCTCCCCTGATCCTGGTCGTCGTCGGTTTGGGGATCGGCTGGATTCCCGGCACCCCCGAGGTGATGCTCGAGCCGGAGCTGGTCCTGTTCCTGATCCTGCCGCCGTTGTTGTACTCCGCCGCCCAGGAGAGTTCGTATCAGGCGATCAGGGCCAATCGGCGGGCCATCGGGCTGCTCGCGATCGGCCTGCCGCTGTTCACCACGGTGATCGTCGGTCTGGTCGCCTACTGGACGGTGCCGAACCTGCCGTTGGCGGCGGCGCTGGTGCTCGGTGCCGTCGTCGCCCCGCCGGACGCGGTGTCGGCGCAGGCGATCGGCCGCCGGGTGGGGCTGCCGCGCCGACTGATGACGTTGCTCGGCGGCGAGAGCCTGCTGAACGACGCGACCGCCCTGACCGCGTTCCGGGTGGCTCTGGCCGCCGCCGTCGGTGCCACGGCCTCGTTGTGGGAGGGTCTGTCGACCTTCGCGATCGCCGCGGTCGGAGGTCTGGTGATCGGGCTCGCCGTCGGCTACGCGGTGACCTGGCTGCGGCAGTGGTTGACCGACCCACCGATGGAGACCGCGATCGGCCTCATGGTGCCGTTCGGCACCTACTACATCGCCGAGGAGGCGCACGCATCGGGCGTGATCGCGGTGGTTGTGGCCGGGCTGTTCCTCGGTCAGCGGTCGGTGCGGATGGGGTATGCGACCCGCCTGCAGGACGACGCGGTGCGCAAGTCGATCGACGCCGTCCTCGAGTCCTTCGTGTTCCTGCTCATCGGCCTGCAGCTGCCGTTCCTCATCCGCGGGCTCGCCGGCGAGTCCTGGGTGCAGGTGGCGATCGACGCCGCCCTGGTGTTGACCGCGACGATCGTGGCGCGTTTCCTCTGGGTCTATCCGGCCACCTACCTACCCAGGGTGCTGTCGTCGAAGATCCGTGAACGCGAGGAACGTCCGACGCCACGCGCGGTGTTCATCGTCGGCTGGGCGGGTATGCGGGGCGTGGTGTCGTTGGCCGCGGCGTTCGCGATCCCGCTGATGACCGATGACGGCGGGGCGTTCCCGGCCCGTGCCGAGATCCTGTTCCTCACCTTCGTCGTGGTGGTCGGCACCCTGCTGATCCAGGGCACCTCGCTCGGGTGGATGATCCGCAGGCTCGGTGTCGCCGGGGACGATGCGGCCCGGGACCGGCTGGCGTATGCGGGTGCGCAGGACCGGGCGTCGCGGGAATGCGAGCGACGGCTCGACGAGATGGCCGCGGACCTGCCGGAGAAGGACACCCGCCGACATCAGGTGATGATGTTGCGCAAATGGGTGACCACGCAACGCAATGTCGGGTGGGAGGAACTCGGTCGCGGCCCCGAGGACATCGGCGAGAGCCCGACGGCCGCCGGCAATCGGATGCGCTTGGAGCTGTTGCAGATCCAGCGGGCGGTGTTCATCGACGAGCGCGACGCCGGCCACATCGACGACGAGGTGCTCCGCACCGCACTGCGCCGCCTGGACTTCGCCGAGGGTCAGATGGACCGCGAAGTCGAGTAGGCATCGCGATGCCTGATCGAGCAGTCACCCGTCTCCGGCCTCCTGCTGATCGAGTAGCAGCGAACGCAGTGAGTCGCGAATCGAGATCACTTTCGGAACAAGAGGTCTCGATACGGCACCTCGCCTAACGGCTCGGCACCTACTCGACCAGCGGACGGTCACTCGACCAGCGGGCTGGGCTACTCGACCAGGCGTCGGGCCGCGTAGACCACCGTCTCCTCGGTCCGCCCGCGCAACGTCGTGGCCTCCTGGCGCTCCCACGCGTCGGCCTCACCGCCGGCGGCGTCGATGGCGCGCGCTGAGGCCAGCGGGCGGGTCGGGTCGCGCTTGGCCAGCTCCGACAGCCGCGCGCTCTCGTTGACCGGATCGCCGATCACCGTGTATTCGAAACGTTCGATGGCCCCGACGTTTCCGGCGACCACCGGCCCATAACTCACGCCGATGCCGGCGGAAATGTCGGGCACCTCGGCCCCCAGGCGTGACGAGATCTCGCGCGCGGCGGACAGCGCGGCACCGCCGGCGTCGTCGAGATCGATCGGCGCACCGAAGATGGCCAGCACGGCGTCGCCCTCGAACTTGTTCACCAGGCCCTGTCTCCGCTCGACGGCCGCGACGATCACCGCGAAGAACCGGTTGAGGATCTCGACCACCTCGGTCGGAGAGCGCCCGGCGGCGAGCGTCGTCGAACCGATCACGTCGACGAACACGACGGCAACCGTGCGCTCGACGCCGCCGAGCTCCGGATCACGTTGCAGCGCAGCCGCGGCAACGTCACGGCCGACATGCCGGCCGAAGAGATCCTGCAGCCGCTCACGTTCCCTCAGTCCGGTCACCATGCGGTTGAACCCCACCTGCAGGTCGCCGAGCTCGGTGCCGTCGTACACCACGAGGTCGACGTCGACGTCGCCGTCCTGGACCCGTTTCATCCCCGACCGCACACTCCGGATCGGCCCGGTGACACTGACACTCGACAGCACGGTCAGGATGAGCCCGGTCCCCAGCGCGATCACCGCCAGCACGGTGACACCGATGAACAGGTCGAGTTTGTCGGTGTCGTCCCGGAAGAGCCCGAACAGCACCACGAGCAGGATGCCGCTGATCGGGATCGCGGAACCGACCAGCCACGACACCAGCGACCGCGCCCGGACACCGCTGCGTTTGCGGCGCCCGTACCCCGCGCTGATCACCTCGGCGAGCACCGGCCGCAATGCGAACTCGACGAGCAGATACGAGTTGGCCACCACGACAACGCCACTGAGCGTGATCACGAAGAAGATCTTCGGGATCAGCGCGGGGTCGATGACCCCGTACATGATCGTGAACATCACGGTGGCGACGCCCCACAGAATCCCCTGGATGGCGACCAGACGCCACGGCGCACGTTGGGTACGACGCGCATCCCGCGCGGTCGGCTCCTGACCGCGGATCGCCCAACGCAGGTCCCGGACCACCACCACCGTGCCGAGGCCGATCCCGATGACGAACGCGGTCACCACGTAGACGGGCAGCGCGATGAAGTTCACCCACCACAACCGTGCCTGGAACACCGACGGCTGCGGAATACCCACCGACGTCAACAGGATCGCGATGGCGGCACCGAACAGATTGGCGACGACGATCATCGCGGTCAGCAGCGTCTGGATGCGGATGCGCTGACGGAACGAACTCTCGTCGGCGGAACCGAGCAGGATCGACCCGTAGTCCCTGCTGTCCCGTGTCGCCATTCCCTCCCCCGCCGGACCGTTCCGGCTAGACGATCTCGCGACGCACGATGGTCTGATCTCGTCCCGGCCCGACGCCGACGCACGAGACATGAGCTCCGGCAAGCTCTTCCAGTCGAAGGATGTAGTCCTGAGCGTTCTTCGGGAGATCCTCGAAACGCTTGCACTGCGAGATGTCCTCCCACCAGCCGGGCATCTCCTCGTAGATGGGCTTGGCGTGGTGGAACCCGGTCTGGGTCATCGGCATGTCCTCGACACGTTCGCCGTCGACGTCGTAGGCCACACAGATGGGCACCGTGTCCAGGCTCGAGAGCACGTCGAGTTTGGTGAGGAAGTAGTCGGTGATGCCGTTGACCCGGGTCGCATAGCGCGCGATGACCGCGTCGAACCAGCCGCAGCGCCGCGCCCGGCCGGTGGTGACGCCCACCTCGCCACCGGTCTTGGCCAGGTAGTCGCCCCATTCGTCGAACAGCTCGGTCGGGAACGGCCCCGACCCGACACGGGTGGTGTAGGCCTTGAGGATGCCGAGCACGGTGGTGATCTTGTTGGGCCCGATACCCGCGCCGACAGCGGCGCCACCAGCAGTCGGATTGGACGACGTCACGTACGGATAGGTCCCGTGGTCGACGTCGAGCAGGGTGCCCTGCGAACCCTCCAGCAGCACGGTCTCGCCGCGCTCGAGGGCCTGGTTGAGCAGCAGCCGGGTGTCGGCGATGCGGTGCTTGAATCCCTCGGCCTGGCCCAGCACCTCGTCGACGACCTGCGCCGGATCGAGCGCACGACGGTTGTAGATCTTGACCAGGATCTGGTTCTTGAGCTCGAGGGAGGCCTCGACCTTCTGCGCAAGGATCTTCTCGTCGAGGACGTCGGCGACCCGAACACCCACGCGGGCGATCTTGTCCTGGTAGCACGGACCGATTCCGCGGCCGGTGGTGCCGATCTTCTTGTTGCCGAGGAACCGTTCGGTCACCTTGTCGATCGCCACGTGATACGGCATCAGCAGATGCGCATCCGCCGAAATCAGCAGACCCGACGTGTCGACGTCGCGGTCCTCGAGACCGCCCAGCTCGGTGAGCAGCACACCGGGATCGACGACCACGCCGTTGCCGATGACGTTCTGCACGCCGGGGGTGAGGATGCCGGAGGGGATCAGATGGAGGGCGAATGTCTCGCCGTTCGGGAGGACAACCGTGTGACCTGCATTGTTGCCGCCCTGATAGCGGACCACCCATTGCAGTTTCCCGCCGAGCAGGTCGGTTGCCTTGCCTTTGCCCTCGTCGCCCCACTGGGCCCCGATAAGCACGATCGCGGCCATGGTCGGTTACTCCTTTGAGTTGGCACGCTGAACAACAGGCCAACCCTACTTGTTCATGAGCGTGGATACGCTATCGGTGTGTCGATTGCGCTGATCTCGCAGGCTTCGTCCTCCGACGACAAGAAGGCCATCCGGGCCTCGGTGACCGCAGCCCTGGACGACGCCGGGGTCACTCGGCTGATCGTGGAACCCCGGGTCGCGGAACGGGTGGCACCGACGATCGCCGACGAGTCCGATACCTTTTTCGCCCACGTGCTGGCCGCCCTCATGGTCCTCGAACGCCTCGACATCGAGGTGGCGTTCGTCTCGCCGGAGGCGACCCCTGCCACCAAGCGCTACGGGCTGCCTCACGGTCCGGCCGCGCGTGAACTCGCCGACCACGGCGCCGCGCCGACGACACCGCTCATCCGCGACGACGCCGCGACCGTGGTGGTGGGCCGCGCCCGCCATCTCGGCGCCGACGGCGCGAAACTGCACGGCGAGACCTATGTCGACAACCAGCGGTTGTTCACCGGCGAGGTGCGCTCGGTGCTCATCGAACCGCTTGCACAGGAACCCGGGCTGCGTGCGCAGGTGGAGCGCCTGCTGCTTCCGGGACGCTGGTACCAGGGCCGGGCGGCGCAGACCGGGGGCACCAACATCGTCGTGGAGCGTGAGGGCGTGGTGAATCAGCGCGTGCTGAAGCGGTCGACGTTTTACCGGCATCATGTGGACATGAAACTGGTACGCCCATGACCTTCGGAGCCAACAGCCCGCACCGTCACCCGGCTGCGCCGACGACCCGTGAGATCCTGCGCGCCATCCGGCCCGGGTGGATCTTTCTCGGACTGGTCGTCGCGGCGATCGCCGGCGGCTGGCTGGTCGCCGGATCGGAGCCCGGCCGCAACCTGGAATCGGTCGGCGGCACACTGCTGCTGGTGCTGGCCGGGTGGGTGATCTCGCTGTGCCTGCACGAGTTCGCGCACGCGGTCACGGCATTCAGGTTCGGCGACCGCAACGCCGAGCTGCGCGGCTATCTCACGCTGAATCCGTTGCGCTACACCCACCCCGGGCTCTCGATCGGTTTACCCCTGCTGATCATCCTGTTGGGCGGCATCGGCTTTCCCGGAGGTGCGGTCTACGTGAACCAGCACGGATTCACCCGCGCCCAACGCACGATCGTGTCGCTGGCCGGCCCGGTGACCAACGCTGTGCTCGGTGCGATCCTCCTGGTGGTCGTCCGGTTCGCCTCGCCGGATGCTTTCGGCACGTACGGTTTCGGTGGCGTCCTCTACGTCGACCGCGGCTTCAATCTGTGGGCGGCGCTGTCGATGCTGGCGTTCCTGCAGATCACCGCGGCGGTGCTGAACATCCTGCCGGTCCCCGGTTTCGACGGGTACGGAGCGATCGAGCCGTATCTGTCGGACCAGACGCGTGCGTCGGTGAGCAAGATCGCGCCGTACGGCTTCCTCATCGTGTTCGCGCTGCTGTTCATCCCGTTCCTCAACCGCGCCTTCTTCGACCTCATCTACTGGCTGTTCGGCCTGTCCGGGGTGCCCAGCGCGCTGGCCTCCTACGGCTGGAATCTGTTCGTGTTCTGGCGGTAGAGCCGCGGCGCCGGCGTTCGAGGCACGCAGAGTCACTCGAGTCGTCGCGTGCTGTGCCGGATCACCAGTCGCGTGGGGAGCACCACCGACTCCGGTTCTTCTCCGCGCAGCGTCGCCAAGATGATCTCCGCTGCGGCCGTTCCCATCTCGTGCACCGGCTGACGGACCGTGGTGAGGTCCATCAGCTCGGCCATCGGATGATCGTCGACAGAGACGACCGACATCTCCGCCGGCACGGACAGTCCGGCGCGCCGCAACGTGCGCAGGGCGCCGATGGCCACCTCGTCGGAGAAACAGAACACCGCGGTCGGCGGGTCGGGCCGGCTCAGCAGCATCTCCATCGCCGACGCACCGCCCTCGATACCCCAGGGCACTTTGATCACCAGGTCGTCGTCGGGAATGACGCCATGCGCGGACAGCGCCGCGCGGTATCCGTCGAGACGCGCGATGTCGGCCGCCCACACCCGGCCCTCGGGATCGGAAGTCCGAATCATCGCGATGCGCCGATGACCGGCGCGCAGGAGGTGCTCGACGGCCATCGTCGCGGCCACCTGATCGTCGATGCGGACACCCGGAAAGCCCTCGACCTCTTCCTCCACCATGACCACCGGCATTCCCATCGACTCCAGCCGCGTGCGGGCACGCTCGTCGAGCGGAAAGCTCGCGACGACCAGCGCATCCACCTTGCGTCGCAACGGCAGTCGCTCGAAGAAGTCGAAGCGTTCCCGGGTTGTCGGTAGGCAACACAGCTGGACGTCGAGACCTTCGGCACGAAGCCGGCTCTCGATACCCGCGACGACCGACGAGTAGAACCAGATATCGATCTGCGGTACGAGCACACCTACCCGTCCGGTCGCGCCACCGCTGAGCGACGACGCGGCGGGCGAGACCACGTAGGACATCGCCTCGGCCTCGGCGAGCACCCGTTGGCGCATCGCCTCGGACACGCCCGCCTGACCACGCAACGCGCGCGAGACCGTCGAGATCGACACACCGAGCCGCTGCGCCACGTCGTGCATGTTCACCTGTTGCCTGGGAATCACGTCACTCACCTTAGGTCACCTTTGACGCAAATACTTGCGCAAATGCGGTCAACGTCACTTCAACTGCGAGCAGAGAACTAGCGATCACCAGATACTTCGCAGTTAAAACACATAAATTCACCCTTCGTCTTGACATCATCTGTGATTGCCGCCACAGTTGTCGCACGAAAACGTTTGCGGTTCTCGCAACATCTCAGGATCCCGGCCCAGCACCCAGGAGCAGCTCCATGACAACTCGTCCCGTACCAACCGCATCCGCACACGGCATCGAGCTCAACGACCACGACTGGTGGCGGTCCGCGGTGGTCTACCAGGTCTATATCCGCAGCTTCTCCGACGGAAACGGGGACGGTGTCGGCGATCTGACCGGCCTGCGCAGCAAACTCGGCCACCTACACGAGCTCGGCGTCGACGCGATCTGGATCAACCCCTGGTACCGCTCACCGATGATCGACGCCGGCTACGATGTCGCCGACTTTCGGCAGATCGACCCGTCATTCGGCGACCTCGCCGAGGCCGAGCAGCTCATCGACGAGGCACACCGCGCCGGAATCCGGGTGATCGCCGACATCGTCCCCAACCATGTGTCCGCAGATCACGCGTGGTTCCACGCCGCGCTGCGCGACGAGCCCGGAGCACGCGACAAGTTCATCTTCCGACCGGGCCGCGGCGCCGACGGCGAACAGCCTCCCAATGACTGGCTCAGCGCTTTCGGCGGCCCGGCGTGGTCGCGGGTCGACGACGGCAGCTGGTATCTGCACCTGTTCGCCCCGGCACAGCCCGATCTGAACTGGGAGCACCCGTCGGTCCGAGCCGAATTCGACGACATCCTGCGGTTCTGGTTCTCCCGCGGCCTCGACGGGTTCCGCATCGACGTCGCCCACGGGCTGGTCAAGAACCCCGCACTCCCCGACGCCGGTGCGATCACACCGGGCACCCAGCACACCAAACCGCATCCGGCGTGGGATCAGGAGGGCGTCCACGACATCTACCGCCGGTGGCGGTCGGTGGCCGACGAGTTCGATCCGCCTCGGGTGTTCGTCGCCGAGGCGTGGGTGCCCGACAACGAGCGCCTCGCGCGCTACCTGCGCCCCGACGAGCTGCACACCGCCTTCCAGTTCGACTTCCTGCGCGCCCCGTGGCGTGCTGCCCAGCTGCGGGCGGTGATCGACGACTCCCTCGACCAGGCCCGGGCCGTCGGGGCACCGTCGACCTGGGTGTTGGCAAACCACGACGTGGTGCGCCCGGTGACCCGCTACGCACGCTCGCAGCCGGATCATCTGATCGAGTCGGAGTGGGACCGGGCCCGATGGGCCGCCGAGGAGCCCGATCTCGAGCTGGGTCGACGGCGCGCCCGGGGCGCGGCGCTGTTGCAACTCGCGCTACCCGGCACCGCCTACCTCTATCAGGGTGACGAACTGCTGCTGGCCGAGCACGAGCAGATTCCGCACGACCGCCGTCAGGACCCGACGTGGGTGCAGTCCGGCTACACCGACGTGGGCCGCGACGGATGCCGCGTGCCCATCCCCTTCTCCGGCGACGCACCGCCCTACGGTTTCTCGCCGCACGAGGCCGTCGATCCGTGGTTGCCGCAGCCGCAGGACTGGTCGGAGCTGACCGTCGCCGCCGCGGAAGCCGACCCGAACTCCGCGCTGTGGATGTATCGCGAAGCCCTGACACTGCGGCGCAACGTCTTCCGCGGCGTGGACGACGGTTGCGTGGAGGACAGTTGCGCCGAGGGCGGTTTCGTGGAGGAGATCGAGTGGCTCGACGACGCCGACGGCGTGCTCGCCTTCCGTCGCGGCCGGGTGCAGGTCTGGGTCAACACCGGACCGCACGAGATCGTGCTGCCCGCGGGCACCCGGATGCTGATCGCGTCGCACCCGACGGCCACCGGCGAGATCCTCCCGCCCGATACCACCGTGTGGCTGGTCGAGGAGGACGTCTGACATGCGCATCCGACGCATCGCCGCCGCGCTGCTGACAACAGTCGGGCTCACCGCCGCCGTCGCCGGTTGCGCGGACGACAGTCTGCAGGTCGCTTCCGACTCCCAGCACGAGCATCTCGACGGCCGCGGACCGATCACCTTCGTCCAGGGCAAGGACAACTCGGGGGTGCTCCCGCCTCTGGTGGCCCGCTGGAATGCCTCGCACCCGGGCGAAAGGGTCACCATCAAGGAGCAGACCGACCAGGCCGATCAGCAGCACCAGGATCTGGTCCAGCACTTCCAGGCCCGCGACACCGGCTACGACGTCGTGACCGTGGACGTCGTCTGGACGGCCGAGTTCGCCGCGCGTGGATGGCTGCAACAGCTGGCCGGTCCGATGGCGGTGGACACCTCGGGACTCATCCCGGCGACCGTGCGTGGCGCGTCCTACGGCGGACAGCTGTGGGCCATGCCGACCACCAGCGACGGTGGCATGTTGTTTTATCGCAAGGATCTCGTGCCCGCCCCGCCGGCCACCTGGTCGGCGATGATGAACGACTGCAGCATCGCCCGTGAGCACCACATCGGTTGCTATGCAGGCCAGTTCGCGCAGTACGAAGGGCTGGCGGTGAACGCCGCGGAGGCGATCAACAGCGCAGACGGATCCATCGTCGCCGACGACGGCATCACCCCCACCATCGACTCACCCAAGGCCAAGGCCGGACTGCAGGCGCTGGCCGCGGCCTTCGCCGACGGGAACATACCCCGCGCAGCACTGACCTTCCAGGAAGAGCAGGCCCGCCAGGCGTTCCAGACCGGGCAGCTGCTGTTCATGCGGAACTGGCCGTATGTGTACAGCCTGATGAGCGCCGAGGGCTCCGAGGTGGCCGGCAAGTTCGGTATCGCCCCCTTGCCCGGCCACGACGGCATCGGCAACTCGTCGCTCGGCGGGCACAACGCGGCCATCAACGTGTTCTCCCAGCACAAGGCGACGGCGCGAGACTTTCTGGAGTTCCTGGCGTCTGGGGAGCAGCAGCGCTCGTTCCTGGAAGTGGGTTCCTTGGCCCCGGTCCGCGCATCCCTCTACGACGATCCCGCGTTGCAGAGCGAATTCCCTTATCTCGAAACACTTCTCACCTCGATCCAGAATGCCGTGCCACGTCCGGTGAGTCCCTACTATCCGGCCATCACCCGCGCGGTGCAGAGCAACGTCTACTCGCTGCTGCAGGGCACCAAGGACGTCGACACCGCCGCCCGCGACATCAGTGCCTCGATCGGCGCATCCCAGTCCTAGGAGTATCCGATGACCACTCGAATCGAATCACCTCCCCGTCTATCCGACGAACCGACCCCACCGAACGTCAGCGGCGACACCGCGCCCGAAACTCCCGGACGGCGCCGACGCAAGCGCAGTCTCGCGGTTCCCGCACTCATCGCCCCGACCGTGGTCCTGCTCGCCATCGTCATCGGCTATCCGGTCATCAGCGCGATCGTCATGTCGTTCCGCGGCGACCCGACGATCGACACCGCGATCGGCCGGTTCGTCGGCCAGGGATGGGTTGGGTTCGCCAACTACAAACACTGGTTTCTGCAGCAGTGCACCGACGCCTCCGGCCAGACGGTCTCCTGCCCGGAAGGCACACTCGGATCACTGTTCTGGGTGTCGGTGTTCGTCACGCTGTTCTTCGCCGTGGTGACCGTGTCGCTGGAGGTGGGGCTGGGACTCTGGTTCGCCAACATCATGCACCGCACGATGCGGGGCCGAGCGCTCATCCGCACCAGCGTGCTGGTCGCGTGGGCGATCCCGACCGCGGTCAGCGCCAAGCTGTGGGCCTACATCTTCGCTTACGACGGGATCGCCAACCGGCTGCTCGGCACCCACATCATGTGGACCAGTGAGGTGTGGCCGTCACGATTCGCCGTGGTCATCGCCGATGTCTGGAAGACCACGCCCTTCGTCGCGTTGTTGATCCTCGCCGGTCTGCAGATGATCCCGCAGCAGACCTACGAGGCCGCACGTGTCGACGGAGCGTCGCGGTGGCAGCAGTTCCGCTACATCACCTTCCCGCTGATCAAACCCGCGATCGTGGTGGCGGTGCTGTTCCGCGCCCTGGACGCGCTGCGGATGTATGACCTGCCGGCCATCATGACCGGCGGCGGAGACGGCTCCACCACCACCCTGTCCATCCTGGTCGTCGATCAGATGCGCCAAGGCTTCAACAGCGCATCCGCGTTGTCCACCATCACCTTCGGACTCGTCTTCCTCATCGCCTGGCTGCTGGTGAAGACGCTCAGTATCAACGTCGTCGCAACCCAGAACGCGCAACGAAAGGGGGCCTGAGGAATGGCCACGCTCACCGTCAGCCCGGTCGCCACCGGCCGCGCCGCTCGTAAACGTCACACCGAACGATTCGCCTCGCTCCGCAACAACCTCGGGCTCGCCCTGGTCATCGTCTGGGGTCTCGCCCCCGTGTACTGGATGGTGGTCAGCGCATTTCGCGATCCCGCCTACATCTTCGACACCACCCCGTGGCCCACCCACGTCACCTTCTCGAACTTCACCGGGGTGTTCTCCACCGCGAGCGGAAATCACTTCGCGCGCGCCATGATCAACAGCGTCATCATCGGCGCGGCCACCACCGTGATCGCGTTGATCGCCGGGGTGTTCACCGCCTATGCGTTGGCGCGCATGGACTTCCGCGGCAAGAACGTGGTGATGGGCGCCATCCTCGCGGCGTCGATGTTCCCCGGAGTCGCACTGCTCACCCCGCTGTTCCAGCTGTTCACCAACGTCGGCTGGTACGGCACCTACCCCGCACTGATCATCCCCGACATCTCTTTCGTGTTGCCGTTGACGATCTACACCCTCACCACGTTCTTCCGCGAACTGCCCTGGGAGCTCGAGGAAGCGGCCCGTCTCGACGGCGCATCCCGGCTGCGCGCGTTTCGAACGGTGTTGCTGCCCTTGGCCGCACCGGGCATGGTGACCACGGCGATCCTAGCCTTCATCGCGGCCTGGAATGAGTATCTGATCGCCAGCCAGCTCGCCGACGAGAAGACCCAACCGGCCACCGTCGCGATCGCCTCGTTCGCCGGATCGCAACCACACGAGGACCCGTTCGGTTCGATCATGGCGGCCGGCACCATCGTCACCGTCCCATTGATCCTGATGGTCCTTCTGCTCCAACGCCGCATCGTCGCCGGGCTCACCGCCGGTGGCGTCAAGTAGACACCTCCACAACATCTTCCGATACCACCCGCTCCCAGAAAGGTGCACGCCATGGCCTCCATCACCTTCGACAAGGTCACCAAACTCTTCCCCGGCACCGACAAGCCCGCCGTCCACACCCTCGACCTGCACATCGAGGACGGGGAATTCCTCGTCCTGGTCGGGCCGTCCGGGTGCGGCAAGTCCACGTCGCTGCGCATGCTCGCCGGTCTCGAGGACGTCGACGACGGCCGCATCCTCATCGGCGACGACGACGTCACCGACGTCGATCCCAAGGACCGCGACATCGCGATGGTGTTCCAGAATTACGCGCTCTACCCCCACATGAGTGTCGCCGAGAACATGGGTTTCGCTTTGAAACTCGCCGGGGTGCCCAAGTCCGACATCGCCGACCGGGTGACCGAGGCGGCCCGCATCCTCGACCTCAACGACTACTTGGACCGCAAGCCGAAGGCGCTGTCGGGCGGCCAGCGTCAGCGTGTCGCCATGGGCCGCGCGATCGTCCGCTCGCCGCGGGTGTTCCTGATGGACGAGCCCCTGTCGAATCTCGATGCGAAGCTGCGCGTGGCCACCCGCACCCAGATCGCCTCATTGCAAGCGCGTCTGGGCACCACCACCGTGTACGTGACCCATGACCAGGTGGAGGCGATGACCATGGGTGACCGTGTCGCGGTGCTCAGGGCAGGTGTGCTGCAACAGTGCGCGGCACCACGGGAACTCTACGACGCTCCGGCCAACCGGTTCGTCGCCGGCTTCATGGGATCCCCGGCGATGAATCTGGTGGCCGTACCGGTTGTCGATGGTGGCGTCAGCCTCGCCGGGCTGGTGGTGCCCGCCACGCGCGATGCGGTCGGCGCGCGCGACACCGTGGTGGTCGGGATCCGTCCCGAGCACATCGAGGTCCGTCCGCTCGACTCTGCCGAGGGGATCGAGGCCACCGTCGACGTCATCGAGGAACTCGGCTCCGAGGCGCACGTGTTCGCGCACGTCCTCGGACCCGATGGCGCTCGCATCGACGTCGTCGCCCGTGCGGACGTTTCCGCCCCGCCCCGCAAGGGCGACCGTGTCCGGCTGCTGCCGGATGCGTCGCGAGCCCATCTGTTCGAAGACTCTGAGTCAGGGGTGCGGCTGTAGATCGGCTGCGACCGGAATCCGGACCGGACCCTTCACCGGCGGGAGCCGTGTTCCTTGTGCCGGTAGAGGCCGGCCACCGATTCTGGAAGGTCACCCGCCGTCGCGGCGACCGGCTCGCCATACGTGACGGTCATCGGGATGTGCCCGGTCCAACCCGACGCCTCGGCCGATCCCGGCCCACCCGAGCGCGCCTTGGCCAGCCACTGTCCGTCGACGATGGGCAGCGCGAGAATCGTCGTCGAGGACAGTTCTTTGCGGGTGTGGTCACGCACCTCGGCGCTGCGGCCCGGCAGGATCGCGTCGGAGAAGATGTCGAGGGCGCGTGCGGCGTCGTCCGGGTCGATCCGATGCAGCGTTCCGCGGACCACCGCCGATCGGTAGTTCACCGAGTGGTCGAAGAGAATGTCGGCGACGACGAGGCCGTCCACGAGGAACGCGGTGAAGGTCACGGGCGCTCCCGCAGCGACGTGACGCAACGCGCCCGCGCCGGACGATCCGTGGATCAGCAACCGATCCCGGTCCCGCGCGGCGAGCATCGGCACCGACCACGGCAGACCGTCGTCGGTGACCGTGGCCAGCACCCCGACCCGCGCCTCGTCGAGGACCTCGTCGAGCAGTGCGCGGTCACCGCCGCGGTCGGGTTTGCGGGTCAGCGTGGAGAGCGCGTCATCGGACATGGCAGACAGCATGGCGGGTCCGCCGGTCGATTGTCAGCAGGTTTTCGGCCGGCGGATCACGCCGGTTCGCCGGGTCACCACTGCAGCTCGTCGCGGCAGCGTCGCTGGACCTCCTGCGGGTCGACCTGAATGGTGGCGTGTTCGAGGCCGTGGCGGGCCATCACCGCCTGCGCGGCGGTCAGCACGTCGCTGTTGGAACCGTCGCTGTCGAGGTGCACCGTGGCCACGTCCATCCCGGTGGTGAGCGACCAGACATGGAGATCGTGGACGTCGTCGACGGCGGGGATCGCGGCGAGCTCCTTGCGTAGGGCGTCGACGTCGACGTGGGCGGGTGCCTGCTGATTGAGGATGCGCATCGCGTCCAGTGCCAGCCGCACTGCGCGCGGCACCACCCAGATCGCGATGAGCACCGCGACCACGACGTCGGCGTATCCCCACCCGGTGGTCAGCGCGATGACACCGGCGATCAGGACGCCGACGCTGCCGACGGCGTCGGCCAGTACCTCGAGATAGGCACCGCGGACCGCGATCGACTCCTGCGAATCGGCTCGTAGCAGCAGCATCATCGCGACGTTCACGGCCAGGCCGATCAGCGCGACCACGATCAGGGTGAGGCCGGGCACTTCCGGATGTGTGCCGAGTCGCCGGATTGCCTCGTACAGGACGAACGCAGCGACGCCGATCAGCAGCACGGCGTTGGCGACCGCGGTGAACACCTCGGCGCGATGCCAGCCGAAACTGCGGTCGTCGGTGCTCGATCCGTGCTTGGCCAGCAGCAACGCGACCAGGCCCATCATCAGGGCGACGACGTCGGTGAGCATGTGTCCGGCGTCGGCGATCAAGGCCAGAGAGTTGACGACGAGGCCCGTGGTCAGCTCGACGACGAAGTAGGCACCGATGATCGCGACGGCGACAGCCATCGGCCAGATCCGGCGCTTCGACACCGAGCCGGCCGGCTCGGCATGCGTGTGTGAATGTGAGTGACCCATCGTGGGGCCAATATATGCAGACTTTCGCATATATGACAAGGGCCGTTCGGCCCAGCGGAACGGCGGGCTCAGCGCAGTGTTGCGGCCGCCGACGACCGGCGCAGACCGGCAACCATCAGCATGTCGATGAGCAGTGATCGCAGCTCGGCCATGACCGCGGTTTCCGACAGTGAGCTGTCCTCGACCAGTTCCGCCTTGGCCTTCCGTGCGATGGTGCGAAGCACGCGCGCGGCGTCGGCGGGGTCGGGCTCCTCGCCCGGTTTCGCGATCATCATCGCGCGGAGCACCTCGAACGCCTCACCGACGTCGGCGATGATCTCGATCATCTCGGGGTTCAGAGGCTCGCCGCGTTGGGTCATCCCCAGCGCGCGTCGTGCGATGACCCGGAAGTTGCGGACTGCGTTGTCGATGGGATCAGCGGTCGCCGAGATCCGTTGGAGTCGCTCACGCGAATTCCAGTAGAGCGGCGAGATGTTGCTGACCTCCCGGCCTCCGCGCATGTCGGCGCGCATCGTGTTGATCGCCTCCTGCGTACCGCGCGCGACCTCGAGAGCGGCGAACACCTCGGGTTCGTTCATGTCACGCAATCCGCCGGCGAGGCGTCGGGCGGCGTCACGCATGGTGGCCAGTACCCCGGCGGCGTCTCGTCGGGCCCGGTGCGCGGGGTTCACCGGGATCAGTGCGCCGATGACGATGCCGATCACCCCGCCGATCAGGGCGTCGATCGCCCGATGGAAGCCACCGACCCCACCGGGCGGCAGCAGGGTGGCCACCAGCGCCGCCGACGACGCCGCCTGCATCGGGATGAGTGGACCGTCGTCGAGGAACACCGCGACCGCCATCGCCAGCGCGACCACCACGATGATCTGCCACGCTCCGGAACCGATCACGGAGATGAGTAGATCGCCGACGAGGATGCCGATCGTGACGCCTGCGACCAGTTCGACCGTCCGGCGCCACCGCTTGCCCAGCGACAACCCCAGGGAGATGACCGCCGCGATGGGGGCGAAGAACGGCTGCGGATGGCCGAAGACGTGGACCGCCACCCACCAGGCGACGCCGGCGGCGAGCGAACACTGTGCGATCGGGACCAGAGACAGCCACAGTCGACGAACGCGTCGCCGCACGGGTGCCGGCAACGCGTTCAGGCGCGTGCGCAGCCAGTCGGTCAAGCCAATCCGAGGTGCTGCGCGGCGGTGGGATCGCTGTCGTTGAGAAGGTCCAGGCAGCGCAGGTATTCGTCCTCTTCGCCGACCGCCTGGGCGGCCCGGGCCAGCGCCCCGACGCACCGCAGGAAGCCCTGGTTGGGTTCGTGGCTCCACGGCACCGGCCCGAAGCCCTTCCATCCATGACGACGGAGCTGGTCGAGTCCACGGTGATAGCCGGTGCGGGCGTAGCCGTAGGCCTCGATCACCTTCCGGACGTCGGCGCCGCCGTCAGAGGCGTCGAGCGCGGCGTCGGCCAGATATGCCCAGGCGATCGACGCGGTGGGGTGCGCCGCCGCGGTCTGCGCCGGATCGGCGCCGTTGAGCAGGTCCGATTCGGCCTCGTCGTCGCCGGTGAGCAGCACCGGCTGCGGGCCCAGGAGGTCTCCGAAGGAAGTCATCGTCCTATTGAATCACCCTGGCGCCGGTCGGGTCTTCGACCAGCCCCGACCCCGCTGTACGCCGGCCCGGTCGGCGGGCCGTGGTTCGACTCGGTCACTTCGGCGCCCACCGAGTGCTGTATCCGGTGCGCATTCGCTAGGGTGAATGACGCGATCGGCCACGACGCAAACCCACACGGCGGAGTCGTCACGAACTCACCGACGCCGATCAGATCCAATCCGGGGAAGCGGGGTGTACACGACGATGCCTCCATCGCGAGATGAACAGGGCTCGTTGGTCGGACGCGCCCTGCATGCATGGCGCAATCGCAACAACGACCACGCGGCCCGAACCGGCCGCCGTGGACCGGACGATTCCTGGGTAGACAGTACGAAGGGCGACGACGCAGCGGTGACAGACGCGACGAACACAGACGATGTGACCGGTCCTGTATCGGACGACGAGAAGCACGTCGGCGGAGCGGATGTCGACCAGGCAGGCGCCGATACGGACGGCGCCGAGGCCAACAGTGCAGAGGCCAACGGTGCCGCCGACACCATGAGCACCGACGACGAGCCGACCGGGACCGTCGCGACCGATGGCGACCAGGCAGAGGGCGACGCGGCAGGGGGCGACGCGGCAGGGGGCGACACGGCAGAGGGCGACACGGCAAACGCAGACACGGCAGAGGGCGACGCAGCAGACGCCGACGCAGCAGACGCCGACACCGCGGATGAGGACTCCCGGACGACCTCGGAATCGGACGCCGACGGGCCGCACGACACCGACGTCGCCGAATTGCACGATGAGTCCCCGTCGGATCCGGACACGAGCGACATCGAGACCGGCACCGACAACACCGACGACACGAACGCGGACCTCGCGCCGGCCGAGGACTCCGACGTCACCGACGCAGCGGCGGATGCCACTGACGCCGACACCGCTGAAGCCGACGACAGCCCGGCGGACGCCGTCGAGAGCCCGGAGCCGGCCGAAGCCGTACGACCCAAGCCGAAGGGCGGGCTCGGGATCGACTCGTCCACCAAGGTCATCCGTCGCCAAGATCTGCCCGACACCGCCGATCTGGCCGACCTCGACAGCATCGACGCACTGTCTGGCGACGACAGCGGCGAAGCAACCGACGAAGAACCCGACGAGTCGGTGTCGACGCACCCGAAGCCCGGCGGCAGTGCCAACCCCACCGATTCGGCGACCACGGTCATTCGCCGCGACGACCTCCCCGACGCCGACGAGCTCGACGATCTGTCGGAGATCAACGCGCTCGGTGCCGGGGTCGCCGGGGCCGCCGCCACCGCCGCGCCGGACGAAGCCGACACCACCGACACCACGGACACGACCGACTCGACCGACGAATGGGTCGATGTCGACGAGCCCGCATCGGCCGACGAAACGAAATCCGCCACCGAGAACGACACGGTTACCGGCGGCGACGAGACCGAGGACGATTCGGAATCGGGCTCGACCAAGGTCCTGCCGGCAACAGCCGGCGCCGCCGCCGCCACCGCCGCGGCCACCACGGCCTCGCAGGGCTGGTCCACGACCGCGCACAAGCCCGAGGTCATCCGCGGCAAGGACGAGACATCCCAGTCGAAGGCGAAGTCCAGCGGCCGTCGTCGTCTGCCGTGGATCATCGGTGCCGCGGTGATCGTGCTGATCGCCGTCGTCGTCGGTGGGGTTTTCGCGTACCTCAACCTGCGGCCACCGGCTCCCGCCGACGAGGCGGCCGACGCCGCCGAGAAATTCTCCACCGCGCTCTATGAGGGCGACCTGGAAACGCTGCGGTCGGTGACGTGTGGTGAGCGCAACCAGTTCTACCAGTCGATCAGCGACTCGGATTTCCAGAAGATCTACGACGGGCAGAAGAGTCGCGACGAACTGATCCGCGTCGACGACGTCAAGGCCGTCAAGGTGACCGGCGACGGAAGTCAGGCCGTGGTCGAGGTGTCGGCGGTGCACAGCACGAACCCGAACGACCCCATGACCGTGACGATCAATCTGCAGAAATCCGGCGACCAATGGAAGGTGTGCACTCCTCAGTGACCGGAAACGGACCCACTACCCGTCTGTCACACAGCACGTCCACGCAGCCACATGGCCCGTCCACCCAGGCCGGCTCGTCCACACAGCGCAGTACGGCCACACACGGCAGCTCGTCCTGGGTCCACCATCGGCCCGGGATCGAGATCCCCCCGGCCGAGCCGATCGAGGCCCGCGGCGCCTACTACGAGGCACCGACCCGCCCGTTGCGGATCGACGCGCCGACGGGACGCTACGCCCCCGCACCGCGCCCCACCCGGCGACGCCGTGTCGATCCCCCGGTCGTGCTCGCGGCGCTCGTCATGATCGCACTCGCCGTCGGCGTCATCGTCGGTCTCGCCACCCTCTGACCAACCAGAGCCAGGCCTGCGCCGACAGAACCCGAACACGCGCCGACAGAACCCGGACCCGCGCCGACAGAACCCAAAATCTCGCCGACAGAACCCGGACCCGCGCCGACAGAACCCGAAATCTCGCCGACAGAACCCCAGCTCCCACCGAGAGCACCCCGAAACGCCGACAGCACCCGGCGATGACCGGGTGCTGTCAGAAGATCGAAGGTCAGGCGGTGATGGACTTGCCCACCGACTTGAGGTCGGTGCAGGCCTCGATGACCCGCTCGGACATCGACGTCTCGGCCTTCTTCGACCAGACGCGGGGGTCGTAGACCTTCTTGTTGCCCACGTCGCCGTCGACCTTCAGAACACCGTCGTAGTTCGAGAACATGTGCCCGGCGATCGGGCGGGTGTAGGCGTACTGGGTGTCGGTGTCGACGTTCATCTTGACCACGCCGTAGCTGAGCGCTTCCTCGATCTCGCTCTTCAGCGAGCCGGAACCACCGTGGAAGACGAAGTCGAACGGCTTCGATCCGTCGGCCAGACCGAGCTTCTTGACCGCAACCTCCTGGCCGGTGTTGAGCACGTCGGGGCGCAGCTTCACGTTGCCGGGCTTGTAGACGCCGTGCACGTTGCCGAAGGTCGCGGCGAGCAGGTAGCGATTGCCCGTGTCGCTGGCGCCCAGCGCCTCAAGGGTCTTCTCGAAGTCCTCCGGCGTGGTGAACAGCTTGTCGTCGATCGCGGCCTCGACGCCGTCTTCCTCGCCGCCGACGACACCGATCTCGATCTCGAGGATGATCTTCGCGGCGCCCGCCTTGGCGAGCAGATCCTTGGCGATCTCGAGGTTCTCGGCCAGCGGGACCGCGCTGCCGTCCCACATGTGCGACTGGAACAACGGGTTCTTGCCCGCGTCGACGCGCTCCTGGGAGATGGCGAGCAGCGGACGGACGTAGGTGTCGAGCTTGTCCTTGGGGCAGTGGTCGGTGTGCAGACCGATGGTCACGTCGTACTTCGCGGCGACGACATGGGCGAACTCGGCAAGCCCGACGGCACCGGTCACCATGTCCTTCACACCGAGGCCGGAGCCGAACTCGGCACCGCCGGTGGAGAACTGGATGATCCCGTCACTGCCGGCGTCAGCGAAGCCCTTGATGGCGGCGTTGATCGTCGACGACGACGTGCAGTTGATCGCCGGGAACGCGTAACCCCCCTTCTTGGCCTTGTCGAACATTTCCGCGTACTGCTCTGGGGTAGCAATGGGCATGTCACGTCCTCCAACCGGATAAGGCTTTCGCGTCCTGCGAGTCGGTCACTCCCGTTCAGTATGTCAAGTCCGCTGCGTCGGCGTGCAACGCCCGGTACCTTCAGCAAATTCGATGTCAGCGGCACCGACGTGTCCTTTATGACCGATTTGCCGGGCGTCCGTACCATGGCCGGTGATGTCTGCGAATCCTCCGGTGAGCACCACCCCCGACAAGTCCCATACCGAAGAAGGCCGTCCCGATTCCGCCGGACCGCCCACCACGCGGCCCCCACGGCCGACCGCCGCCGCATTCGGGGCGAACCTCGCGCGCGGCGCGCTCATCGGTGCTGCCGAGACCGTGCCGGGTGTCTCCGGCGGCACGGTTGCGCTCGTCACCGGCGTCTACGGCCGGCTGATCGGCTCGGCGAAACACCTCGTCGACCTGCCGAGAGCAGTGGTCTCCGGCGAATGGCGCTCGGCTGTTCGGCGCATCGACTGGTGGCTGCTGGTCCCGATCGGGCTGGGCATGGCCGTCATGGTGGCGACGATCGCCGGCGTGATGGAAGAGTTCGTCACCGAGCAACCGGTCTACTCCCGCGCCCTGTTCATGGGCATGATCGCGATGTCGGTGGTGGTCCCGTTCCTCGAGATCTCCCCGGGCGCACTCACCTCCCGACGCGACAAGACCAGAGCGTTCGGCGTGTTCGCCGTCGCGGCGATCGCTGTGTTCGCACTGACGTCGCTGCCACGCTCGGAGATCGTCGATCCGCCGCTCCTGCTGGTATTCGCCGTCGCGGCGGTGGCCGTCTGCGCCCTCGTCCTGCCGGGAGTGTCCGGGTCGTTCTTCCTACTGGTGGTCGGGGTGTACGCACCGACCATGGCCGCCGTCGACTCCGTCGATCTCGCCTACCTCGCGACCTTCGCGCTGGGGGCGATCGTCGGCCTGGCGTCGTTCGTGCGAATTCTCGAACGTTTGCTGGCCAACCACCACACCACGGCGATGGTCGCGGCGGGCGGTTTGCTGCTCGGTTCGTTGCGGGCGCTGTGGCCGTGGCAGGCCGACGACGGCGGCGTGCTCGGGGTGGGTGCGGACTGGCCGGGGGCGCTGGGCCTGTTCTTGATCGGGGCCCTGCTGGTGGGGGTCGTGGTGGTCCTGCAGCGACGCCGGTTCACCACCGACACCGATGGCCTGTCACCTGGTGAAATGGGTTCGCGGGTCGCTGCCCGGTAGTCTGAGGCGTCGTGATCGACTCCGCGCTCGTCCAGACCACGACAAACGTCGCCCTCATGCCGGGATTTCTCGACCCGGTGACCCTGCTCGGCTACTTCGGTGCCTGGGCGTTCTGGGGCCTGCTGCTCGTGATCATGGTCGAGTCCGGAATCCTGTTCCCGGTGCTCCCGGGCGATTCGTTGCTCTTCGTGGCGGGCATGGTCGTCGCCGCGGGTGGCAAGGAGGGCATCGACAAGTTCGCGTCCCTCTGGCAACTGCTGATCTTCGTCCCGATCGCCGCCATCATCGGCGGACAGATCGGGTATTGGATCGGCCGCTACGTGGGCACCAGCATGTTCAAACCGGATGCCCGCTTCCTCAAGGAGCGCTACCTCGTCGAGGCGCACGAGTTCTTCGAGAAGCGTGGACCGATCACCATCTTCCTGGCCCGCTTCGTGCCCATCGTCCGCACGATCGCTCCGATCGTCGCCGGCGCCGCCCGAATGAAGTACTCGATCTTCTTCATCTACAACGTCGCCGGCGCCATCGTGTGGGGTGCCGGCATCGTGCTCCTCGGCTATTGGCTTGGCCGGTTCGAATTCGTCCAGAACCTGATCGAGCCGATCTTCATCTTGATCGTTCTGCTCTCGGTGCTGCCGATGTTCATCGAGTGGTACCGCCGTCGTCGGGTGGCCAAGAAGTCACCGGACGCAGCCCTGACGACGTCCACCGAGACCACCGACACCGTCTGATCCATCCCGCACGGTGGCGTTGCGGGCCGTGGCCGCGCATCGCCGCTATGGGCGCGCTGCGTATGCCGCGGCGAGGTCGATCCGCAGCCAGCCGCCGTTCGACCCGGCCTGATCGAGCGGATAGCCGGCGTCTATCGACGTGCGGCGCAGGATGTCGAGCCGCTGGGCGTCGGAGAGCCCGGGGAATCGACTCTTCAGCAACACGGCCGCCGCCACGGGGATCTGATTGCGCTGCCCGGGCGCCACCTTTGCAAATCCGTAGGTCATCACCTCACGATGTTCGGCGACAGCCTGCCGGGTGGTCAGGTACGGCGTGTCGCGGGCGATGAACTGTGCGACGGGCATGCCGACGGCGCGTTGCAGTTGTGTGCGCAGCTCTGTCCCGGCGTCTGCGATCAGCGCGGCGAATCGCGGGTCGCTCAACCGGGCGGTGGCGATGTCGGTGCCCATGATCCGGCCGCCCATCACGTCGAGCGGATAGTGCACACCCAGCACGATGCGGCCACGGCCGATCTCCCCCGCACGGGCGATGATCTGCGGCCCCAGTTCGGGCAACCAGTAGGCGAGCAACGCGCCCTTCCAGTAACCCATGTTCGCGTGGCCCGACGGATATGAGCCGTTGCCCTCGAGCTCGGCGTAGAGGTGTCCGCCCGGGCGGTCGTAGCGCCGGATGGTGTTCGGCGCGACGACGAACGGACGTGGGTTGTTGTACAGCTGCTTCTCGAGAAGGCTGGTGCCCAGCGGGAGGCCCGCACGCGCGGTGTCGCCACCGACGAGCGCCTGCACCTTGGGGAGTCTGCCGTCGGCGAGGAGGGTGCGGAACACCGGACCGAGCTTCGCACCGAGGGCGTCCGAGAGCGAGATGAGCCGGTCGTCGTAGTTGATGGCGATGGCGTCCGCCTGCTGCTGCGCGGTCGCGGAGTTGTTGATCCGCTGCACCTTCTGCAGGTTCGCGGCCATGATCGACGGATGGGTGGCGCGCAGGTCGGCGAACCCGTCCAAGACCGGCAGATAGGTGCCCGACGGCGGGACGTCCGACGCATAGGGCCCGACCAGTTGAGCGGTCGTGAACCCGGTGCTCGTGGCGGTCGGCGCCGCGACTGCAGCTCCACCCCCGACGAACCCGAACATGACGATCAGTGCGGTCAGAACTGTGGGGAACACCAGGCGCAGGCGCGAAGTCGACACGGAGCAACACTCTTCCGCCCCACGCACCGATGGCGCAAGTGGTCACGCCGCGGCCACCCGACCGTCACGCATCGTTCCTCCGCCGGACTACTCCGGGTCCGGGTCGATCTCACCGTTGTCGAGTCGCTCCTGGATCTCGCCCGCCCGAAGGATCGCCGCACCGATCTCCTCGGCCATCACGTGCGCCGCCGACTGCCAGGCGACTGCACGAATCCGTTCGAGGTTCGCCTCGAGGTCCTCGATCGTGCCCTGGTACAGGTGCCCACGCTCGGACAGCCACTTCACCACATGCCGCTCACAGAGGTCCCGCAAGCTCGATCGCATGGCGTCGGCCGACCACCGGCTCAATTCGAAATCGCTTCCCAGTGTGAACATCTCGAGCGCACCGCGGAGCTGCGGCACACTCGCGGCGAACCAGACCTTACGTCCGTCCGGCGTCGTCCGACGCTCGAGATAGCCACTCGAGACGAGCGCGGGCACCTGATCCGGATACGCATCACCGAGGAGATCCGCGAGTTCCCCCTCATCGAGTTCTCGGTTCGAGGTGGCCAGCCACGCGGACCCGGCGACGGCCGGCCCGAGGAGATCGACGACCCTGCTCTGCGACTCCCCGGAATCCCCCAACACTGTGCGGATCGTCTGCAGACGTAGTCCACGACCTTGCAGCGCAGCGATCGACCGGAGACGTTCCAGGTGCTGCGACCCGTAGACCGCCTGCCCGCCCTTGCGCAGGGGACGCGGTAGCAGACCCTCGGACTGGTAATAGCGGATCGTCCGCGCGGGCACCTCGGCCACCTTCTCGAGTTCGGCCAGTGAGAACTCGGCACCCTCGGCGGTGTCATTCGCTGCCATACGTCTCATGAAATCACCTTCAAGTGCCATCGTGCACCGTTGGTCCGAACAACACTTGACAGTGCTGTGTGACTTGTCTTACTGTCGTTTTACAGTTAATACTGTCACACAACAGTGCTGCAGGTTCAAAGATCACCCAAGGAGGTTCCGCAGATGTCGGACGCCCGCCCCAACCCGACGGTCCCGTCGAAGGTCTTCATCACCGGCGCCGGCGGCTTCATCGGCCGCACTCTCGCCGCCCGCCTGCGTGAGCTCGGCGCCACGGTCACCGGCGTCGACCTCGTGGCCAACCCGGCCGAGGGCATCGTCGCCGGCAGCACCACCGACCCGTCGACCTGGGCCCATGCGCTCGAAGGTGTCGACGCGGTGGTCCACACCGCGGCGATCGTCAGCACCGTCGCCCCGGTCGACCAGGCCTGGGAGGTGAACGTGCTCGGCACCAAGAAGGTGCTCGACGCCGCGGTCGGCGCCGGCGTCGGCCGCTTCGTGCACCTCAGCTCGATCGCCGCCTACGGCTGGGACTACCCCGATCACGTCACCGAGGACTACCCGACCCGCGTCACCGGCGGGATCAGCACCTATACCGACACCAAGACGAACTCCGAACTGACGGTCCTCGCCAACGGCAAGCGCGGCATGGAGACCGTCATCGTGCGTCCGGCCGACGTCTACGGCCCCGGTTCGGTCTGGATTCGTGAACCGCTCGCGATGATCAAGAAGAAGCAGATGATCCTGCCCGAGCACGGCTCCGGCGTGTTCGACGTCATCTACATCGACAACTTCGTCGACGCGATGGTCCTGCTGCTCGCCGCCGACGGCGCCGACGTCGACGGCCAGATCTTCAACTTCGGTGAGGAGTTGATCCGCACCTGCGCCGAGTACTTCGGCGAGCTCGCCTCCTGGGTCGCGGGCGGCAAGGTCACGTCGGTGCCGATCAAGGTCGCCGTTCCTGCGCTCGACGCCGTCGGCAAGCTCCAGCGCCGACTGGGCATGAAGAGCGAGTTGGGCCCGGCCCTCATGCACATGTTCAACCGCAAGGTCGTCGTGTCCAACGAGAAGGCGCGCACCGTGCTCGGCTTCAAGCCCGTCGTCTCCTACGAGGAGGGCATGGCACGACAGAAGGAATGGGCCCGCCGCGAAGGACTCATCTGAGCACCCACACAGCTACCGAACGACAGGAAATATCGTGCATCACAACATAATTGCCGGAGGAAACCGATGAGCACCAAGCGGATGGACACCGCCCGCATCTACCGGATGATGGTCCGCATGCGACTGGTCGACGAGGCCTTCGTCGAGGCCTGGAAGGACGGCCTGGTGCCGGGTGAATACCACTCCGCCCACGGCGAAGAAGGCATCAACGCCGGCGTCCTCGCGCACCTGCACGCCAGTGACACCCTCGCCCTCGATCACCGCAACACCGGCCCGTTCGTCGGCCGCGGCATCGACCTCGAAGCGCTGATGCTCGAGGTGCTGGGATCCGATGAGGGCATCGCCCGCGGCATGGCCGGACACATGCACATCTTCGATCCGGACTCCAACGCCGGCGCGGACGGCATCGTCGGCGCAGGCGGCCCGCTCGCCGTCGGTCAGGCCATCGCGCACACCCGCGCGAATCCGGGCAGTGTCGCGGTCACCTTCCACGGTGAGGCCGCGATGAACCAGGGCATGATGATGGAGGCCTACAACATGGCCGTCGCCTGGAATCTGCCCGTGGTGTTCGTCTGCAAGGACAACAAGTGGGGCATCACCACCTACTCCAGCGACCAGACCGCCGGTGATCCGGTGCAGCGCGCCAAAGGATTCGGCCTGCACGTGGAGACGGCGGCCGGGCACAAGGTGGGCGACGTCCACCGTGCTGCCGGCAAGCTGATCGACCGCGCACGTGCCGGCAAGGGACCCGGGTTCTTGTACGTGACCTGCCACCGGCCCAACGGACATCTCGAGGGCGACCCGCTGGTCGGTCTGCTGCGTCAGCCCAAGCAGCAGCTGTCGGTGTGGGTGCCCGAGTTGATGGGTGGGTTCACCAACTCGCAGAGCGGCTCCACCGGCGAGAAGATGCGCGCGATGGTCGGCGTCGGCAAGCGTGCCGGTCGTTTCACCCGAGACATGGCCCTCAACTCCCGCAAGGACCCGGTCCGTCGCGGCCGGTCCCTGGTCGGGGCGGAAGCCGCGGCGACCATCGAAGCCCAGGAACGAGCCGAAGTGCTCGCCACCATCACCGCAGTCCGTGCGCGCGTCGGCAAGCGCCTCGGCTTCGGCGTCACCACAGGAGGAAACCGATGACCATCATGCGCTACGACGAAGCCGTCGACCACGCTCTCGGCCAGGCCATGGCCGCCGATCCCTCGGTCGTCACCTGGGGTGAGGACGTCGAGATCCTGCGCCGCGTGCTGCAGAGCCGCTTCGGCGTGGAGCGGGTGCGCGACACCCCGATCTCCGAGCAGGGCTTCATGTACGCCGGCATCGGTGCCGCCATGGCCGGCCTGCGCCCGGTGGTCGAGCTCTACATGATCGACTTCGGCATGGTCGGCTGGTCGGCGATCGCCAACGCGGGCTCCAAGTTCAAGGACTTCTCCGGCGGCCGCTGGAACGTCCCGATGGTGCTGCGCGCCGGTGTCGGCGGCTGGTACGCCGACGGTGGCCAGCATGAGCAGACCTTCTGGGGCAGCCTCTCCTCCTACCCGTCGACCGAGGTGGTGGTGCCGTCCACGCCGGCCGACGCGGCAGGCCTGATGCTCTCGGCAGTGCAGAGCGACGAGTTCACCGTCTTCCTCACCCCGAAGCTGCTCGACCAGCAGATCCTGGACTACCTCGGTGGCGACCAACGCGACACCCTGGATCTCACCCCCGTGCAGCCGAAGGCAGGCGCCATCGGTGAGGTGCCCGATGTCGTCACCCCGATTCCGTTCGGACAGGCCGCAACCCGGCGCACCGGTTCCGACATCACGCTGGTGTCGGTCGGTATCGGCGTGCATCGTTGCCTCGAGGCGGCCGATCAACTCGCCGCCGACGGGATCGAGGCCACCGTCCTCGACCTGCGTACCCTCGCCCCGCTCGACACCGAGGCCATCGTCTCCCACGTGGGCCGTACCGGCCGCGTCGTCGTCGCCGATGAGGACTACAGCCGTGGCGGCCTGACCGGCGAGATCGCCGCTCTGTTGCTGGAATCCGGCACCAACGCCCGCTATGCGCGGGTCGCGGTCGAACAGACCATACCCTTCGCGCCGCACCTCGAATATGCGGCACTCCCCAACGCCGAACGCATCGCGGCGGCAGCCAAATCTCTTTCCTGAGGACCGAATCATGACCACAACACTGCCCCTCGTCCAGATCGCGCTCAGTGTGCGCGACGTCCAGCACTCCCAGCGCTGGTACCGCGACATCTTCGGATTCACCGAGTCCGGTGGCACGCACGCCTTCATCCCGCTGCTCGGTTCCGAAGACGTCCAGAACGTGCCGGGCGCCACGAGTGTCTGCTGGTGGATGCTCGACGGCACTCCCGGATTCCAGATGGAGCTCTTCGAGTTCTCCAAGCCGCATCCGAAGCCAGTGCCCGCTGATTGGCGTCCGAGCGACATCGGTTACACCACAGTCGGTTTCCACGTCACCGACTTCGACGCGACGCTCGAGGCACTCGCCCGCCGGAACGTGACCCCGCTGACCGAGCCGATGGGGCTGCTGGGAGCGCGACGCGTCTGCGTCACCGACCCCGACGGTATCCTGCTGGAGATCATGGAAGACGACCCGCGCGTCGCCGGCATGGGACCTCGCCCGAACACCCCGGCAGTCGCCCGGTTCACGACATTGTCGGTTCCCGACCTCGCCGAGGCCCGGCGCACCTGGGTCGACGTGATGGGCCTGCCCGAGGTGGGCCTCGCACTGCATGACGCCGAGCACGAAAAGCTCTGGGGCCTGGCCGGTTCCACCCGTGAGTCGTTCGTCGTCCGCGCCGGTGATGCGTTCCTCGAGGTGGTTCAGTACCTGGATCCGGTCGGCAAGCCCTGGCCGCAGGGATATCACATCAGCGACCTCGGCATCCTCAATGTCGCTCTGGGTCTGCAGGATCGGGAGTCGTTGGACGCGCTCGTCGCGAAGGGGCAGAAGGTCGGCATCGAGCCGAACACCACCAAGGGCACGATCGTCGACAAGGTCTGGTACGCCTCGTACGTCAACGACCCCATGGGCTTCTCGATCGAGTTGCTCTGGCACGGCAGCAAGGGCAAGCGTCGCCCAGTGGACCCACTCGGTCTCCTCGAACTCGGCTTCACCGCCAAGAAGCCGCCCCTCAAGCGGGTGAGCGCCGTCGCCCAGACCACCGCGACCCCCGAGCAGGTGTGGGCTGTGCTCGACGATCACGCCACGATGTCCGACTGGACTCCGTTCAAACGCTCCGAGATCCTCAGCGGCGGAGACGCCGACGGCGTCGGACTGATCCGCAAGCTCAGCGGTGGTCCGGCCGGCATGGCGGTCACCGAGCAGATCGTCGCGGCCGAAGCACCCCACCGCATGGAATACACGGCCAAGGGTGCGCCCGGCATGAAGCGCTACTTCAGCCTCATCACCGTCGAGGCCAATCCGTCTGGTGGCAGCACGATCACCTGGGAGGCGCAGTACCGCACCCTCCTGCCGGGGTCGACCCTGATCACCGGCCGGATGGTGCAGATCCTCGCCGATGGTCTGGCTCGCGCTGCAGCGCTGTCGGCCAGCTGACCCCACCCCGGTCCCTGAGGAGCCTCCGAGCTTGCGAGGATGCGGCCCCACCACCCCGGTCCCCGAGGAGCCTCCGAGCTTGCGAGGATGCGTCGCCACCCGGTCCCTGAGGAGCCTCCGAGCTTGCGAGGATGCGTCACCACCCGGTCCCTGAGGAGCCTCCGAGCTTACGAGGATGCGTCACCACCCGGTCCCTGAGGAGCCTCCGAGCTTGCGAGGATGCGTCACGAAGGGCCCCTTCGTGACGGCCCTCCGCTAGCGCTCCGGACCTCCTCAGGGATCGGGAAAAAGCGAGCGAGCGTCATCACCCCGGCCCCTGAGGAGCCCGCGAGGAACGAGCGAGCGTCACCACCCGGTCCCTGAGGAGCCTCCGAGCTTGCGAGGATGCGTCACGAAGGGCCCCCTTCGTGACGGCCCTCCGCTAGCGCTCCGGACCTCCTCAGGGATCGGGAAAAAGCGAGCGCTCGCCACCACCCCGGTCCCTGAGGAGCCCGCGAGGAACGAGCGAGCGTCATCACCCCGGCCCCTGAGGAGCCCGCGAGGAACGAGCGAGCGTCATCACCCCGGCCCCTGAGGAGCCCGCGAGGAACGAGCGAGCGTCACGAAGGGCCACCCCCACCCGAACAACCCACCCACGAACAGGACTCACACATATGAACCTCACCGACAACCTGCGGCGCACCGCCGAGAACCACCCCGACGTCGTGGCGATCAAGCTGGATGATGCCGAGATCACCTACGCCCAGCTCAGCGGACTCGCGGCGAGAACCGCACGCTGGCTGCGTGATCTCGGTGTGGAGCCCGGCGATCGGGTCGCGGTGTCACTGCCGAACATCCCACACATGCCTGTCCTCTATTACGGAATCCTCTGGGCCGGTGCGGTCGTCGTGCCGATGAACCCGCTCTACAAGGACCGCGAGTTCGCCCACGTCCTCGGTGACTGTGGCGCGAAGGCGTTCTTCGCATGGAACGGCGTGGCAGAACAGGCCGCCAAGGGCGCAGCGGATGCCGGCGTGACCTTCGTCGAGGTCGACCCGGCGACCTTCCTCGGCCAGGTGACATCTCACGCGGCGACCAGGGCGGCCGATCGCGGCGGCGACGACACCTCGGTGATCCTTTACACCTCGGGCACCACCGGCGCACCCAAGGGAGCCGAGCTCACCCACGCGAACATGATCCGCAATGCAGAGGTCTGTGCGAGCGAGCGCCTCATCGGACTGTCCGTCGGCGACATGGTCTTCGGTGGTCTACCGCTGTTCCACGTCTTCGGACAGACCTGCATGATGAATGCGGCGGTACTGACCGGCGCGACCCTGACCCTGCTGCCCCGGTTCGATCCGCAGCGGGCACTGGAGATCATCGAGCGCGACAAGGTCACCCACATGGGCGGCGTGCCGACGATGTACGTCGCGTTGTCACAGTTCCCCGATCGTGACAAGTACGACACCTCCAGCCTGACCCGTTGCGTCTCCGGCGGTTCGGCCCTCCCCGTCGAGGTACTCGCCGCGTTCGAGGAGGCCTACGGCGCCATGGTTCTCGAGGGTTACGGCCTGTCGGAGACCTCACCGGTCGCGTCGTTCAACCACGCCGACCGCGAGCGCAAGCCCGGTTCGGTCGGTCAGCCGGTCGAGGGTGTCGAGCTCAAGCTCGTCGACGCGACGTGGAACGAGGTGCCCGAGGGCACCGACGGCGAGATTGCCATCAAGGGCCACAACGTGATGAAGGGCTACTTCGGCAACCCGGAAGCCACCGCTGCCGTATTGCGCGACGGATGGTTCCGGACCGGTGACATCGGTCGCCGAGACGAGGACGGCTACTACTACATCGTCGACCGCGCCAAGGACATGATCATCCGCGGCGGCTACAACGTGTACCCGCGCGAGGTCGAGGAGGTGCTCTACGGACATCCCGCCGTCGGTAGCGCCGCCGTCGTCGGCATCCCGAGCGAAATGCACGGCGAGGAGGTCGCGGCGGTGATCACCCTCAAGCCAGGAATGTCGGTGACCGAGGATGAGATCCGCGACTTTGCAAAGGAGCGCGTCGCCGCCTACAAGTACCCGCGCGTCGTGCGCATCGTCGACGAGCTGCCGCTCGGCCCGACCGGCAAGATCCTCAAGCGCGAGATCACCGTCTCCTGATGGCCTTTCGGGTTCTTCCGTCGGTTCTACATTCGTCCGCGCACAACTTCGCGAATACGAATCAGGAACCGGCGGAAGGACTCTGAAGGTCGATGCCGGCTACCACGCCTGGCCGAGATCCGCGTGCTGCCGGACCCACGCATGCATCGCGATCCCGGCCGCCACACCGGCATTGATGCTGCGAGTGGAGCCGAACTGTGCGATCGACACGGTGAGGTCGGCGTGGGTCTGGGCATCGTCACTGACGCCCGGGCCCTCCTGACCGAACAGCAGCACACACTCGCGGGGTAGGTCCGCGGTCTCCAGCCGCTGCGCACCGGGCGTGTTGTCGACCGCGACGACGGCCAGCTCCTCAGAACGCGCCCAGGCGATGAGCTCCGCGACCGAATCATGGTGCATCAGATGCTGATAGCGGTCGGTCACCATCGCGCCGCGACGGTTCCAGCGCCGACGTCCGACGATGTGCACCGCCGCCGCCGCGAACGCATTCGCCGTCCGTACGACCGTCCCGATATTGGCGTCATGGGCAAAGTTCTCGATGGCGACGTGGAACGGGTGCCGACGGTCGTCGATGTCGGCGACAATGGCCTCCCGCGACCAGTAGCGGTACGCGTCGACCACGTTCCGCGTATCCCCCTCGGTCAGCAGGTCGGGATCGAACCGCGGGTCGGTCGGCGGGGGTCCGCTGCGTTCGTCGGCCCACGGCCCCACACCCACCACCGGACCAGATCGCGGTTGCCACTCGGTGGGCCCGGACTGATCCGCTCCGGGCTTGTCCACGCCGGAACTTCCCACTTCCGACTCACCCAGCCCGGACTGCTCCACCCCTAGCCCAGTCCGAGGTCGCTCAACCCGAGCAACGAGCGGTACGGCACCCCGAGGGCACCGATCACCTCGTCGGCTCCGGTGGCGCGGTCGACGACGGTGGCCACCCCGATCACCGTCGCACCGGCCTCGCGGGCCGCTTCGACAGCCGCCGACGGCGACGCGCCGGTCGTCGATGTGTCCTCGACGACGAGGACATTGCGTCCTGCGATGTCGGGACCTTCGATGCGGCGCTGCATGCCGTGGGTCTTGGCCGACTTGCGCACGACGAACGAATCGATCTCCCGCCCGGGCGCATGCATGATCGACGTGGCAACGGGATCGGCACCCAGCGTCAGTCCGCCGACGGACTGGTAGTCCCAGTCCGCGGTGAGCTCACGCATCAAACTGCCGATGAGTCGCGACGCCTCGTGATGCAGCGTGGCGCGGCGCAGGTCGACGTAGTAGTCGGCCTCCTTGCCCGAGGACAGCGTCACCCGCCCGTGCACCACCGCGAGTCCGGTGACCAGCTCGGCGAGACGCGAGCGGCCGTCGGCGTTGACGGTGGGCGGGACTGCAGCTGACGAGGACATGTCACGGCTCATTTCTCGGTATCGACTACGGCAATCGGCGGCAACGGTCCGTGACGGTCCGGGTGGTCAACTCTTGCGGTGACGATTCGGCCGGTCCGTGGGCGGCATCGTGCTCGGGGGCATATCGTACGGGCGCGCCGGGCGACCGACTCCCGATGGTGGTGGCGCGGACTCCTCGTCGCGATCGGCCGCAGGCCGCGCACCGGTGGGCGGTTGCGGGGGACGACGAACCGGCATCGGCTGCATGCGACGCCCGGCGGTGGACGGCCCGGACGCCGGGTCCGCGGCGGCACTCCATGCGCGCGTCGGGGCCGGCGCAGCATCCCCACTGTCCGGCGTGGCCGGTCGCGGGTTCTCGTCCGCGGCAGCGACCCGCGCACGCCGCTGCTTGTCCCGCATCGACTCGGTCTTCTCGTCCGCGAGTTCGGCGCGCGTCGGCCCATGCGGATCACGCGGGTCCGGCGCATCCTGGGGGTCGGTGAGCGGCGGCAACACCCGCAGCAGGTCGGCGAAGCGACGGACCACGTCCAGACCGGTGTCGAGCTGGCCGTCGTCGGCGGTCAGAGGCATGGACCCGAGCACCCAGTTGCCCTCGTTCCACAGCACCTCGATGTAGGACGGCGCGGTGTTGGCGAGCGCCACCATCCGACGGTCGCAGACCCGGCGTGCCACGTCGAGATTGTTCGAGAACATGACGCGCGGACCCATGGCACCGAGGAGTTCGACGTCTTCCTCGGCCGGGGCGAGCACGTCCTCGTGACGCAGATCCACCACAACCGCCGACGGCGTGGAGCGCCGGACCGCGACCACCGTGGCGGTCTCGGCGAGATCGAACACCACCGCCTCGGCGCCGCCGAACTGCCCGAATGCGACGTCACGAACCTCGACCCGGTCCGGGACATTCATCGTTGCGCGGTGGAAAACCTTGCGCAGCTTGGTATCCGTTTCCCGGAACTTGAACTCGTGCTGATCGCCCCAGACCGCCCGACGATGCCGCACGGCACTCGAACGTTGTCGGTCCAGCCACAACAGGGCGACCGCACCGGCCAGTGCCAACACGGCGATCACGAAATACACGATGGTCATCGGGCTACAGCCTACTATCGCCGGTCGCCCGCGTAGCGGTCACGACATATCCGCGCTCCTTGTCGACGACGTTGTCCAGGACATCGGCGAGTGATCGCGATGTGTCCGCGGCCACGTACCGCCGCAGGTTGGCCAGGAACTGCTCGGCGAGTACGTCCCGCCAGCCCACGACGTCGCCGCTCATGTGGGCCGAGACGTCGACGTTGTCCATCTCCCACAGCGGGCTGGTCTCGGCCAGCGGCTCGTCGGTGAACACGTCGAGCGACGCCGCACCGATCTCGCCGTTCTCCAGTGCGGCGATGAGTGCGGGCTCGTCGACGAGCTGGCCGCGACCGACGTTGATGAAGTGCGCCTCCGGACGCATCGCGCGCAGGACGTCGGCGTCGATCATCCGGTCCGTCTGGGGCGTCAACGGCGCGATCGCCACCACGGTGTCGAAATCTCCGACGTGGTCGGCCAGCTCGGCCGTGGGGACGACGCTCCCGAAGTCGGGATCGTCGGTGCGGGCGGTGCGGCCGGCGCCGGTGACCGCAATCCCGACCGCGGACAGCAGACGGGCGATGGCACGCCCGATTCCACCCGTCCCTATCACCAATGCCGACCTGCCCTCGGTGCGTGCCGTTTCCCGGTGCCGCCAGATGCGTTGTACCTGCAGCCGCTTGGAGATGTGCAACTGCTTGTCGTGAGCCAGGATCGATGCGAGGACGAACTCCGCTATCGGGCGGTCGAACACGCCGGCCGCGTTCGTCACCACGATGTCGGCGGCGCGCAGATCGTCGAAGAGCAGCGAGTCCACACCGGCCGCGCACACATGCACCCAGCGCAGATCTGCGGTCGACGGCCCCCAATTGTCCTTCAGCGCACGAGAAAAGAAGTCCCACACGAGCAGGACGTCGGCGCCGGGCAGGGCGTCGGGCAACGTTGCCGCGGTGCAGTCACGGATGGTCGCGATCTCGGCGATCTGATCGATGTTGGACGGCGAGGGGACGCCCTCGGCCCCGAGGACGGCGATGACAGGTCGTTGGGTGGCCACGCCTCACGGTAACCAGAACGTGCCCGGCACCGCCGACTTCCGACCACCCGGGAGTGCCTGGCGGCTTCCCCACCTGCACCAATGTCCAATTGTTGACAATCCGACGATCGACCGTCACGGTGTACCCATGACCGTCACCACCGAAGCCATGCAGACCGCCCAGACCGCGACCTTGAGCCCCGCGCTCAAACAGGCCACGCCCGTCGTGGTCGACCATGCACTGGGCTCGTGGATACACGGCACCGACGGCAACGACTACCTCGACTTCACCACCGGTATCGGCGTCACCAGCACCGGCCACTGCCACCCACGGGTCGTCGCAGCGGCGCAGGAGCAGTGCACGAAGATCATCCACGCCCAGTACACGACGGTGATGCATCCGCCGCTGCTCGAGCTGACCGAAAAGCTCGGCCATGTCCTGCCGCTCGGTCTCGATTCGGTGTTCTACGCCAACTCGGGCTCGGAGGCGGTCGAGGCGGCGATTCGCCTGGCCCGCATGGCGACGGCGCGACCGAACATCATCGTCTTCCAGGGCGGATTCCATGGCCGGACCGTCGCGGCGGCCAGCCTGACCACCGCGGGCACCCGATTCTCCGCGGGCTTCTCCCCGCTGATGTCCGGTGTGCACATGGCGCCGTTCCCCTATGCCTATCGCTACGGCTGGGACACCGACACCGCCGTCGACTTCGCGCTGCGGGAACTCGATTACCTGCTGCAGTCGCGGGTCGCCCCCAACGACACCGCCGCGTTCCTCATCGAACCGGTCCTCGGCGACGGCGGCTATCTGCCCACACCGCCGCGATTCCTGGAGGGCCTGCGCGAGCGCGCCGATCGCCACGGCATCCTGTTCATCCTCGACGAGGTACAGGCCGGCTTCGGCCGGACCGGCAAGTTCTGGGGCCACCAGCACGCCGACGGCTTGACACCGGACATCCTGATCACCGCCAAGGGCCTGGCCTCGGGTTTCCCGATCTCGGCGATCGCCGCATCCACCGAACTCATGAGCAAGGCCTGGCCGGGATCGCAGGGCGGCACCTACGGCGGCAATGCCGTCGCCGCCGCCGCCGCGATCGCGACCATCGACGTCATCCGTGACGAGGACCTCGTGGAGAACGCACGAATCCGGGGCGAACAACTCCTCACCGGCCTGCGGGACATCGCCGCGCGGTTCGACGCCATCGGTGACGTCCGCGGCCTGGGTCTCATGGCGGGTATCGAGTTCGTGACCAGCGGCGACGACTCCACCACCGCTCCCGACGCCGCCGCGGCCGCCGCGGTGCAGCAGGCCACCACCCGGCATGGTCTGCTGACACTGACGTGCGGTCCCGCGGGCAACGTGGTGCGCCTCATCCCGGCGCTGGTGGTCACCGAGGACGAGATCGCGACGGGTCTGGAACGTTTCGCCGCGACCCTGTCCGATGTGTTCTCAGGCGATACCCTCGGACAGAGATGACACATGTCAGCCTGACCGGATCGTCGACAGACCTCGAAGTCGCCGAGGCCCTCGCGGCCCTCGGCGTCGAGGTGGACACGTCCTCGCGTCGTCTCTCCGAGTACTCCTATGACGCCTCCAATTACCGGATACGCCCGGTGGCGGTCGTCTTCCCGCGCACCGACGACGACGTCGCCCGCACGGCAGCGCTGTGTCATGCCCATGGGGTCGCCGTGATCGCCCGAGGCGGCGGCACCTCGATGGGCGGCAACGCCATCGGTCGCGGAGTGGTCATCGACCTGTCCCGTCACATGACCCGCATCCGCGAGCTGGACGCGACGTCGGCGACCGCCATCGTGGAGAGCGGAATGGTGCTCACCACTCTGGCCGCGCAAGCCCGGTCGGCCACCGACGGACGGCTCACGTTCGCACCCGATCCGTCATCGGCGTCACGGGCCACGGTCGGCGGCGCGATCGGCAACGACGCCTGCGGCAATCACTCGGTGCGCCACGGCCGTACCACCGATCACGTCGATGAGCTGTATCTGGTGACCGCCGACGGCGTGCGCCTGACCGCCACGCGCACCGGCGTGTTCGCCACCGACGACGCCGACGCCGCCGCGGTCGTTCGCGCTGCCGAACTGACCGAACGCCTGCGCGACCTCGCCGCCCGCCACATGGCCATCCTGCGCACCGACCTGGAGACCATCCCGCGCCAGGTGTCGGGATACCACCTGGCGAAGCTGTTGCCGGAGAACGGGTTCGACGTCGCCCGCGCCCTCGTCGGCAGCGAGGGGACGTGCGCGATCGTGGTCGCGGCCAAGGTACGGCTTGTCCCGGTGGCCGCCTCCCCGTTGCTCATCTGCGTCGGCTATCCCACCGTGAGCGACGCGGCCCGCGACATCCCCGCCATCCTGCCCTACGCTCCGTCGGCGGTGGAGGGTATCGACCGCAAGATCGTCGCGACGATGGCCGCCCGACGCGGCCGCGACACCGTGACCGCGCTCCCCGGCGTCGCCGACCCCACCTGCACGGCATGGTTGTTCATCGACATCGACGAACACAGCGCCGCACAACAATCCGAATCCGACGTCGCCGCCACGGCCAAACGCCTGCTCGACGAACTGCACGCCCGCGGCCGGATGATCGCCGGCACCACGGTCCCCGATCCCGCTGCGCGCAAGACACTCTGGCGCGTCCGCGAGGACGGCGCGGGCCTGTCGTCGCGGCTGGCCGACCCCGATGACGACAGCGTCGGCTCCGACTACGAGTCCTGGCCCGGCTGGGAAGACGCCGCCGTCGCGCCGGAGCGTCTGGCCGACTACCTCGACGACTTCACCGACCTCCTCGACCGGCACGATCTCACCGGGGTCATGTACGGCCACTTCGGTGCCGGATGCATGCACGTGCGGATCACCTTTGACCTCCGCACCGCCGACGGCCGCGCGGCCATGGAGCGCTTCTGCACCGACGCGGCACGCCTCGTCGTCGCGCACGGCGGTTCCCTCTCCGGTGAGCACGGCGACGGTCGTGCGCGATCGGCGCTGCTGCCGATCATGTACTCGCCGACGATGCTGGCGGCGTTCGCCGAGTTCAAACAGATCTGGGACCCGCAGGGCATCCTCAACCCCGGCTCCATCGTCGACCCCGCCCCGATCACCGACGACCTCGCGCTCGCCGGGGTACCGGAGCGGCGCTGGCAGACGATGTTCCACCTGGGTACCCCCGATCCGGCAGCAGTCGGCTCCGGCGCTCCCACAAATGCGCCCCAGAAAAGCGCCCTCGGCAGCAGCGTGGTTGACACTATGTCGACGGCGGGCGCACAGAGGGCGGATTTGCGGGGCGCTTTTCCGGAAGCCGCGGCAAACGAGCCCACCACCCATGCGTCACTCGACCCGTTCGTCCACGCCGTCCAGGGCTGCATCGGCGTCGGCCGGTGCCGCGCGTCGTCCGGCGGAGTGATGTGCCCCAGCTATCGCGCCACCCGCGACGAGAAGGACTCCACCCGCGGGCGTGCCCGCGTCCTGCAGGACATGGTGCGCACCGCCCCCGACATCGAAACCGGTTGGCAGTCCACCGATGTCGCCGAGGCGCTCGACCTGTGCCTGTCGTGCAAGGCATGCTCCACCGACTGCCCCACCGGCGTCGACATGGCCACCTACAAAGCGGAGTTCCTGCATCACCACTATCAGGGTCGACGACGTCCCCTGTCGCACTACTCACTGGGCTGGATGCCCGCCTGGCTCGGTGTGGCCGGCACGCTCGCGCCGGTCATCAACGCGTCGCTGAAGAGTCCGTTGCGCCGCGTCGCCGCCCGCGCCGGAGGCCTCGACCCCCGCCGGAGCATGCCGCGTTTCGCCACCCGGCGCGACCGCACAAGGCATCTGCGTGATCTCGCTCCGGTGACCGCGGCCACCGACACCGTGCTGTTCGTCGATTCGTTCACCCGCGCATTCCGACCACAGGTGGCCACCGCCGCCGCCGAGGTGCTCGGCGCCACAGGTCAGACGGTGGGCTGCACCAGCGACAACTGTTGCGGACTCACCTGGATCTCCACCGGGCAACTCACGCGGGCACGAAAGGTCCTGTCCCGCACCGCCCAGAACCTCGACGACGGCACCGACCGCCCGATCGTCGTCCCCGAACCGAGCTGCGCGGCCGCCCTGGCCAAGGATCTGCCCGAACTGGTCCACACCGACGCGGCACGACGAGTGGCCGCACGCGTGCACAGCTTCGCCGATCATCTGCCGACTCTCCTCGCTCAGGGCTGGCGGCCGGCGAACCTACCCGACGCGGTCACACTGCAGACCCACTGCCACGAGTACGCGGTGTTCGGCGCACGCACCGGCGCAGGCGTTCTCGAGGCGATGGGGGTCGAGGTACACACGGCCGACGGATGTTGCGGTGTCGCCGGCAACTTCGGCTTCGAGCGCGGGCATTACGAGGTCAGCGTCGCGGTTTCGGAGAACGCCCTGGCACCGGCGCTGCGATCGGCGCCCGAGCGCCCGGTGATCACCGACGGCTTCAGTTGTGCCATGTCCGTCGACCACCTGTCGGCCACCGACCCGGCCATCCGCTCGACGGGCCTGCATCTCGCCGAGATCCTCACCCGGCCCGCCCCATCCCCGCCGACAGAACCCGTCTTCGCGCCAACAGAACCCCAGCTCGCGCCGACAGAACCCAAAAACTCGCCGACGGAACCCCAGCTCGCGCCGACAGAACCCAAAGACTCGCCGACAGAACCCAACCGCCCACCCACAGCACCCCCCACCTCGGAAGGAGCGTGACCCGATGACGGCCACCATCTCACCCAGCGACGCCACCCAGAGGATCGCGCGCATCCACACCGACCTGTTCATCGACGGGCAGTGGACGCCGGCCGCCTCCGGCGCCACCTTCGCCGTCGAGAATCCCGCCACCGGCGAGGAACTCGCCCAGGTCGCCGACGGTGACGCCGACGACGCCCGCCGTGCCCTGGCATCGGCCGCGGCGCATCAGGCCGAATGGGCCGCGACATCGCCGCGCTCACGCAGCGAGATCCTTTATCGCGCCTACCAACTCATCATGGACCGGGTCGACGAGATCGCGGCGGTGATGACCGCCGAGATGGGCAAGCCACTGGCCGAGGCGAAGGGCGAGGTCGCCTACGGGGCCGAGTTCTTCCGATGGTTCGCCGAGGAGGCCGTCCGCATCGACGGCGACCACACCACCACCGGCGACGGCGCCAACCGCATCATCGTCAGCAAGCAACCCGTCGGACCGTGCGTGCTGGTGACCCCGTGGAACTTCCCACTCGCCATGGGCACCCGCAAGATCGGCCCAGCCGTCGCCGCCGGTTGCACGATGGTGTTCAAGCCGGCCGAGCTGACGCCCCTGACCGCACTGCTGCTCACCGAGATCCTCACCGAGGCAGGACTTCCCGACGGTGTGCTCAACGTCGTGACCACCACAGACCCCGGCGCGGTCGTCGGCGAATGGATGACCTCCGGTAAGGCACGCAAGGTCAGCTTCACCGGCTCGACGGAGGTCGGCAAGATCCTGCTGGGCCAGGCCGCCGGAACGGTCATGCGCACATCGATGGAGTTGGGCGGCAACGCACCGTTCATCGTCTGCGCCGACGCCGACGTCGATCGCGCCATCGACGGGGTGATGGTCGCGAAGATGCGCAACATGGGACAGGCGTGCACCGCGGCGAACCGGATCTTCGTGCACCGCAATGTCCTCGGTGAGTTCAGCGAGAAGCTCGCGGCACGGATGGGCGCCCTGAAGGTCGGCGACGGTGCCGCCGACGGCACCCAGGTGGGCCCCCTGGTCGAACAGAAGGCGGTCGACAAGGTCACCGCCCTCGTCGCCGACGCCGTCGACCGCGGTGCCCGGATCATCTGCGGTGGTGAGCGTCCCGACGGTGCCGGACATTTCTACCCACCGACGGTGCTCACCGACGTCGATGCCGACGCCGACCTGATGCACACCGAGATCTTCGGACCGGTCGCCGCCATCATCCCGTTCGGCGGCGACGGCAGCGATCCGGCCGCCGACGACGACGAGGTGCTGCGGCTCGCCAACGACACGCCCTGGGGCCTGGTCGGTTATCTTTACACTCGCGACATCGATCGTTCCGACCGGCTTTCCACCGATCTCGAGGTCGGCATGGTCGGGGTGAACACCGGCCTCGTGTCCAACCCCGCGGCCCCGTTCGGCGGCGTCAAGCAATCCGGACTCGGCCGCGAGGGCGGACGGCTGGGCATCGAGGAGTTCCTCGACGTGAAGTACGTCGCGCGCCCCATCCCGAAGCGCTGACCGCGAGAGTCCAGCGCTCACCGACATTCTGACCGACAGGAGACCAGAGGATGTACCTCGGCGCTCAGCTGTTCACCGACAGCGAGTACGAACAGCGCCTGACCCGTGTCCGCGAACTCATGGACCGGCAGGGACTCTCGGCGATCATCGTCACCGACCCCGCGAACATCTTCTATCTGATCGGCTACAACGCGTGGTCGTTCTACACCCCACAGATGCTGTTCGTCCCGATCGAAGGCGAGATGGTTTTCTTCGCCCGCGAGATGGATGCCCATGGCGCACACCGGACCACCTGGCTGCCCGAGGATCAGATCGTCGGCTACCCGGAGAGCTATGTGCACCGGCCGCACGTCCACGCCTTCGACTGGGTGGCGTGGGCGCTGCGCCAACGCCACCTGATCGCACCCGCCTCACGTGCCGGGTCGGTGGGTCTGGAGATGGACTCGCACTTCTTCTCCCCCAAGGCGTACCGGGCGCTGTACAACGCGATCCCGGAATGGAAGCTGGTGGACAACTTCGAGCTGGTCAACTGGGTGCGTTCGGTGAAGTCCGACGCCGAGGTCCAACTCATGCGCCAGGCCGGGATGGTGTGCTCGGAGGCGATGCGTGCCGCCATCGAGACCATCGAGGTCGGTGTGCGGCAATGCGATGCGGCCGCGGCGATCTCGCAGGCCCAGATCACGGGGACTTCGGAGTTCGGTGGTGATTATCCCGCCATCGTGCCGATGATGCCCACGGGCGCCGCCGCCGACACCCCGCACCTCACCTGGCATCAGGGCACCTTCGTCGATGACGAGGCCGTGGTCATCGAACTCACCGGTGCGCACAACCGGTATCACTGCCCGCTTGCGCGCACGGTCTCGCTGGGCTCTCCCTCGAAGGACCTCGACTACGTCGCCAAGGCCACCGCCGAAGGTCTCAACAACGTCCTCGACGTCATCCGCCCTGGTGTCGCCACGCGTGAACTCGCCTCCACCTGGAACTGGACGCTCGCCAAATACGGGTTGGAAAAGCCGTCACGCCTGGGCTATTCGATCGGGATCGGCTACCCACCCGACTGGGGTGAGCGCACGATCAGCATCCGCTCCGAGGACGAGACCATCCTGGAGACCAACATGACCTTCCACATCGTCTGCGGAATGTGGATGGACGACTACGGTTTCGAACTCTCCGAGTCGGTTCGGGTCAGCCCGACCGGCGTGGAGACGTTCACCAGCTTCCCGCGCGAACTCATCCGAAAATGACCCGCTCCCTCACGGCGCCGACTTGCGAACGTCACCCGGCCCCTGAGGCGTCACGAAGGGCCGACCGAAACGAAAGAGGTGAATACCATGACCGCCACCACCGATCCCACCACCCACGACCTGCATGACATCCGACGGTCGGCGCCCACCCTGCCGCTCGCCGGCCGGGCCAAAGACCTTGTGGGGTCCATGATCGACTCCTCGACATCGCTGCTGGCCTCGCAGAAACACGACATCGTGCGCTTCGCGATGGGCTCGCCCGCCGACGAGGCCGTACCGGCCGACGAGTTCCGACAGATCGCCGGCGAGATCCTGGACCACACGTCGTTCACCTACGGCGCCACCGAGGGCGAACCACGGCTGCTGCAGCTGCTCGTGGACTATCTCGCCACCACGCCCGACCCGTCGAGCCACGAACGTCTGGTGATCACCACCGGCGGCATGCAGGGCCTCGACCTCGCCTGCAAACTGTTCGTCGACCCGGGTGACCTGGTGATCGTGGAGTCGCCGACCTACACCAACGGCAGCGCCACCGCTCTCTCCTACGGCGCGCAGCTCCTCGAGGTGCCGACCGACGCCGACGGCATGCAGGTGGACACCCTCGAAGACCTGGTATCGCACACCCATCAGACGCCGAAGGCGATCTACACCATCCCGACCTTCCAGAACCCGTCCGGCGTCACCCTGTCCGAGGAGCGCCGCCGCGAACTGCTGCGCCTCGCCCACAAGTGGGGCGCGATGATCATCGACGACGACCCGTACGGCTTGCTACGGTTCGCCGGCACCGACATCCCCACGTTCCAGACGCTGAGCCCGCAGGACCCGCTGGTCTTCTCGGTGCGGACGTTCTCGAAGATCCTGGCTCCCGGATGGCGGGTGGGCTGGGTGGACGCCGATCCGTCGCTGCGACAGCTGCTCATCAACGGCAAGCAGGCGATGGACACCTGCACCAATGTGCCCAACCAGCACATCGTTGCCGAGTACATCGCCCGCGGCGGTCTCGAAGATCACCTCGCCGGCATTCGCACGCTGTACCGCGAACGCAAGGAGGCGATGATCGACTCGATCAGCCGGCACCTCGGCGATCGGGTCGCCACGACGAATCCCGACGGTGGGTTCTTCCTGTGGCTGACCCTGCAGGACGAATTCGCCGAGATCGACACCCGCGAACTGTTCGAGGTCGCGCTCGCCGACGGCGTCGCGTTCATCCCGGGTCCGGCACTCTCCCCCGGCGGGCGCTTCCGCAACGCGCTTCGCCTGTGCTTCGCGTCGAGCACTCCCGAACGGATCGAGGAGGGCATCCGCCGGCTCACGGCCAGTCTCGAGAAGATGGCTCATACTGGATGACGAAACGTGGTGAAAGAGGTGGCGAGGTGTCCCTGACCGAGGCCGAGGACGGCGTGTTGTCGCACATCAACGCCGACACCGTCGCCATGCTCACCGCCGGCCTCGTCGAGGCGCCCAGCGAGAATCCCGGCGGCACCGAGGCAGCAACCGTCGAAGCACTGGAAAAGGCCTGCCGCGCGGCAGGTTTCTCCGTGGAGACACACGAAGTGGCACCCGGACGGCCGAACCTGATCGCCACGATGACGGGCGGTGACGGGCCCGGCCTGATGCTCCTGGGTCACTCCGATGTCGTGCCGGCGGGTCCGGGCTGGACCGCCGACCCGTACCGGGCGCGCTACTCCGACGGCCGCATCTACGGACGTGGCACCACGGACATGAAGGGCGGGCTGGCCGCCGCCGTCGTGGCGATGCAGGCGCTCTCGCATGCGTCCGCGTACGGTCTCGATCTCACCGGACCGGTGCAACTCGTCTGCACGGTCGACGAGGAGGAACACGGCATCGGGGTCCGTGATCTCGTGTCGCGGCCCACCGAGCAGGCGTTCGCCGGTTGCATCGTCGCCGAGCCCACCGACCTGGAAGTCGTGCGCGGCTGCCGCGGCGCATCGTATCTCGAGATCGACATCATCGGCCGCGCAGCCCATTCCGGCCGCCCGGCCGATGGCCGGAGTGCCATCAATGCTGCGGCATCGATCATCGATCTGATCCGCTTCGACCACGATCAGCTGGCCATGACCGCCGACGAGCTACTCGGCTCCGGAACCTGGAACGTGGGCACCATCCATGGCGGCCAAGGCATCTCGGTGGTCGCGCCGATGTGCAGTCTCGGGATCGACCGACGTCTGATGCCCCATGAGGATGCGCAGACGATCGCTGCCGAACTCCGCGACGCGATCGCGCAGTCCGCCATCGACTCCGACGGGGTCTCGGTGGATGTCCGGGTGACCATGGAAATGCCTGGCTTCGCCACCGATCCGACGCATCCACTGGTCACCACCACGGTGGGAGCCCTCACCGATGCCGGCGCGTCCACCTCCGTCGGCGGGTGGAGCGCCGCGTGCGACGGCGGGTTCATCGATCGCGATCTCGGCATCCCGTCGATCGTGTGCGGCCCCGGCGAGATCCACACCCAGGCTCATCAACCCGACGAGTCCGTCGCGATCGCCGATCTCGACACCGCCGCCCGCGCCTACGCACTCACCGCGCTGCGCTTGCTGGGGCGCGCGTCAGCCTGATCGTCTGACAGACACCTGAGCTGTCGCCGGGCACCTTCCGCGTACGGAAGGTGCCCGGCGACATATGAGGTGGATGCCGGCAGGAGCCAGGCCGACTACGCGGCCATCGCGAGATCTCGTTCCTTCGAGGGCACCTCGGTACCGCGGATGGACACACCTGCGGTCTCCTTGAGGAACACCAACGACACCATGCCGATCGCACACGCGATCATCATGTACAGCGCCGGGAAGAGATTCCATCCCGTGTTGTTCACGACCGCGTCGTTGACCAACGGAGCCGTGCCGCCGAACGCGGCCGTCGCCACGTTGTAGGAGATCGCGAATCCCGCATAGCGCACCTGAGTCGGGAACATCGCCGGGAAGGTCGCGGAGATCGTCGCCAACTGCGGGATGTAGAGCAACCCCAGGATCACGAACCCGATGATGGCCCAGGCGAACCCCTGGCCCATCAGCCAGTACAGCGGTAGCGCCAAGACGAACAGCCCGATCAGCGAACCCCACCACATCGGTTTTCGCCCGGTGCGATCCGACCATCGTCCGAAGAACGGGATCACCGCCATCATCACCAGCTCGCCGATGAGGATCACCGTCGTCCCGGTGTCGGTACTCATACCGATCGTGTTCTCCAGGTACGTCGGCTGGTAGGCGAGCAAGGTGTAGTTCGCCACATTCAGCGCGATGACCATGCCGAACATGGTCAGAACCGGCTGCCAGTACCGCTTCACGAGGTCCACGAGCTCTTCCCACGGCGACCCCTCGAGCTTGTGCTCATCCTCGAGTTCCTCGAACACCGGGGACTCGTCGACCTGACTACGCAGGTACAAACCGACCAGACCCAGTGGGAGCGCGAGGAAGAACGGCAGGCGCCAGCCCCAGGTGGACATGGCGTCGTCGCTGAGGATCAGATCGAGACCCAGCACGACGGCCGAGCCGAGCACGAAGCCGGCGAGCGTGCCGAACTCCAGGAAGCTACCGTATCGGCCGCGCTTCTTGTCCGGCGCGTACTCCGCCATGAACGTTGCCGCACCGCCGTATTCGCCACCTGTGGAGAAACCTTGGATGACGCGGAGCAGGATCAGCAGAACGGGTGCCCACACCCCGGCCACCGCGTGTGTCGGCAGCACACCGATGAGGGCGGTGGCTCCCGAGATGAGAACGATGGTCAGTGCCAGAACGGATCTACGTCCGATGCGGTCACCGATCGGGCCCCAGACGAATCCACCCAGCGGGCGCAGCACGAACGAGATCGCGAAGCCGAGCATGGTGCCGAGTGTGCCCATGTCGCCGGGAAAGAAGGCGTCGGTCAGATAGGTGGCGGTAGCGGCATAGACACCGTAGTCATACCACTCGGTTGCGTTACCGATCGCGGAGGCGCCGATGGCCTTCCGCAGGATCGTTTTCCCCTCTGGGGATTCGGGGTCGGGTCTGATATGAGCAGCGGCCCCTGATGGGCTTGCATTCGTCATCTGTGCCTTCCTCAGGTCGGTTCGGCCAGTTGTCTTGTGCTGTTGTCACATCAGTGGCGTGTACTCGGCAGCGAGTGGGCCACGCGGCATGGCCGCGGGTCACCCCGCCGAGGCGTCGGCAAGATCCGGCGGCGACTCGCCCACGAGGCGAAGCAAACCGTCGTTCATGTGCTCGATCATCAGTGAGTCGGCCGCCGGCGCTTCTCCCGCCGCGATGGCGTCCACCAATGCCTGGTGTTCTTCTATGCGTTCCTTTCCCGAGGAATACGTTCCCCGCATAGCTCGCAGACACATCCGGGTCTCCACCAGGATCGTCTCATGTAGTCGCGAAAGGCGCTGGCTGTGAGCATGTTCCACCAAGGTCTGGTGAAACAGCATGTCCGCCTCGGCCATTTCGGCGCCGTTCGGTTCGTCGATGAACTCGCGCATGTCGGAGACCGCTTCGTTGAGGTCGTCCACTGCCGCTTGTGCTCCGTTGTTGATCACCTGCTGTACTGCCGCGCGTTCCACCGCGGTCCGCGCCACATACATGTCGCGGATGTCATCATCGTCCATCGAGACGACGAACAAACCGCGGTTGCGGTGACTGACCAGCAAACCCTCGGCAGTGAGGCGCTGCATCGCTTCGCGCAGCGGCCCGCGGCTGACCCCGAGGTCTGCGGCCAGACCCGACTCGGTCAGCTGCGAGCCTGGCGGGAAGTCGCCGCTCGCAATCGCGTCGTGCAACTTCCGCGCAATGATTGCAGGCGTCGACTCCTGCACCAGCGGCGTCAGAATTCTCTTCCGCCTTTGGCTACTGCTGTCCTGCGAAACACTCATCGACATTACCTCTTTTTCTTACGCTCATTCACGCGCATAGGACAGTACTTCCCCACGGGCGCCACCCATCCAGACGTCGTTGCAGGCCTCGGCAAACTCCGACAAACCGTCCACGATGGTGCCGAAGACATTTCCGGGAACCCAGCCGACATCGCCGTTGACCAGCAGATTGTTGCGCCCGTAGAACACCGCGAGATCGATCAGCAACTGATGTTCGCCCGGCGCGGAACCCGATTCGTACCCGTAGGCCGGGTTTGTCAACACCCCATCGAATGTGAAATAGCACAAATCGCCGGGAATCGGCGTGACAGTGCTGTTTTCGGCCCCGGGCTCATGCGGCGCGAAGGCCGGAAGTAACGTATAGATCTCATTTCGGGCAAATTTTCCGTGGTACACCTGCCCGCCCAGCGGCAAGGCATCCCATACGGCCGCAGCAGTCCTGGGCGCTTCGTCGTCGAGGAGGCGCGCCACCGCCTTGACACCGCGTTGGGCGAGGCTGACGGAGATGTACCGGTCGGTCATCGAGATCCTTTCGCAATATTTTCGAGGGTGGCGAACGGGGCCGCGGCCTCGTAGGCGGCGGCGACGCGTAGAACCAGATCATCGTTGTGGCGGGCCGCGACGAACTGAACGCCGGTGGGCATCCCTTGCGCCGTCTCCCCACCGGCGAACCCGCTCGGCACGGTGATCGCCGGCTGCCCGGTCAGATTGAAGGGGTAGGAATAGGGAGTCCACGACGTCCAGTCCGAACTCGCTGATCCTGCCGGAACATCTACGCCCGCTTCGAAAGCCACTGTCGGCAGCGTCGGTGTGACGAGTACGTCGAACTGCTCGTGCAGTCGCCCCATCTCGACGCCCATCGACATCCGGAGGGCTGTGGCGTCCAGATAGTCCGCGGCGGAGAAGTCATGATGTCGCTGCAAGGCTTGGGCCAAGCCGCGATCGACCTTCTCGATCGCTCCCGGACCCTGTGCCCGAACAACCACGTCGGCACCACTGAACCACAGGATGTGATAAGCCCAGACCGGGTCCTGCCAGCCGATGTCCACCGTGCTCACCTCGGCACCGAGCGAACCCAAGATCTCGACCGCAGCATCGGTGTTGCGTTGCACGCCTGGGTCGTTCGTTCCATAACCGAGATCGGGACTGTACGCGATCCGAACTCCGGCAAGATCTTTCGGAGCTTCGGCAAGTGAGGCCGCCGCGGAGGCCGTGGGTGTCGGCATGGCCCACCAGTCACGGGAGTCGAAGCCGGACAACACATCGAGCATCACCGCACAGTCGGTGACCGTGCGGGTCATCGGTCCGGCATGCGCGAGCGTCCCGAACGGACTGGCCGGATAGAGCGGCACCCGGCCGAACGTCGGCTTGAAACCGACGATCCCGCAAAACGATGCGGGGATACGAATCGAGCCGCCACCGTCGGTCCCGACCGACAGCGGGCCCAGCCCGGCCGCGACGGCGCCCGCACTGCCGCCGCTCGATCCGCCGGATGTCCGTTCGGTGTTCCACGGATTGCGGGTGACACCGCACCGCAGGCTGTCGGTGACCCCTTTCCACCCGAACTCCGGAGTGGTGACCTTGCCGAGCAGGACCGCACCGGCCTCGCGAAGGCGCGCAGCCGCCGGCGCATCGACGGCCCACTCGTCGTCGTCGGAATGGATCAACTCCGATCCGCGCAGCGTGGGCCAGCCTTTGGTCAGAAACAGGTCCTTGATGCTGACGGGAACCCCGTCGAGTGGACCGCGGGTTCTCCCGGAGGCGTAGCGCTCGGCCGACGCGCGCGCATCACTCAGTGCCGCATCGGCGTCCACCAGGCAATACGCGTTGATCGCCGGGTTGTCGGCCGAGATCGCGTCGAGGATCTCGGAGGTGACGGTGGTCGGTGACAGTGCTCCGGAGGTGTAGCCGGCCACCAGTTCGGCGGCGCTACACCAGCGTGCGGTCGTGTGCATGGGTTCCTTCGGCAAAGCGGCGAGATGTTGGTAGATTGTTGACAATCTACTCGGGAGGTATGCGGGTGACAACCAGAACACCGACGGTCGCGATGCTCTATCCAGGACACGCTGCGGAGGACGACTACCCATTGGCCGAGAGCGCCCTGGGTGGTGCGGCACGTCTACCGGTGATCATCACCGACATCGAGTCCGACGATCACACCGTGGAAGCGATGCGCGCCGTCGGCACCGACGTGCCCCTGCTCGCCGGCGCACGTGAGGCACTCCGGCACGAACCGGGCGCACTGATGTGGGCATGCACCTCGGGCAGCTTCCTGTATGGCTGGGCGGGAGCCCACGAGCAGGTGGCGCGGGTCTCCGAGAGCATCGGGCTGCCGGTGTCCTCGACATCGCTGGCCTTCGCCGCCGCGTGCCACCAGTTGTCGGTGAGCTCGGTGGCGATCGCCGCCACCTATCCGGCGCCGGTCGCGGACGGCTTCACCACTTTTCTCGCCGACGCGGGGATCACCGTCGTGTCCGCGTCCGCACACGACATCGCAACCGCGGGCGAAGCAGGCACGCTTGACGGCGACAACCTGTTCGAGATGGTTCGCTCGGTGAACACCGCTGACGCACAGGCGATCCTGGTCCCCGACACCGCGCTGCACACCATCGGATGGATCGAGGATCTGGAACGAGAGTTCGGCAAGCCGATCTTGACGGCCAATCAGGTCACGATCTGGCAGGGTCTACGGCTGATCGGCGCGGAGCCCGTCGTCGCGGGCATCGGCGCACTGTTCGCGTCGAGTGAGGTCGGCTCGGCACCCGCGGGACCGTAGACCACCGTCGCGTCGTTATCGCTCCGTTATCAATCGTTGCGATCTGGTCGCGGTTACTCCCGCACCCACGCCGGTCGCGGTGCAGATCAATAACGTCTGACATGTCGCATCAGGGAAGTGGCACGCTCATTTCGGCAGTCGGACGGGAGAACCACATGACGGTCCTCGATGGTCTCGCACCGGCGCAACCCGTGCCAACCGCGCCCGATGCCTCGATGGCCGAGCTTCCATACCTGCTCGCCCGGATAGCGGACGGAGACGCTGCAGCGTTCGCACGTCTCTACGATCTCACCGCGGAGCGTATCTACGGCATGGTGTTTCGTGTACTGCGGGATCCGGGTTACAGCGAGGAGACCACCCAGGAGGTGTACCTCGCGGTGTGGCGGCATGCCCGCGACTTCCGTCCCGACCGGGGGTCGGCGCTGTCGTGGCTGATCACGCAGGCCCACCGGCGCGCCGTCGATCGTGTCCGCTCCGAATCGGCCCTGACGCGCCGTACCCTCGCCAGCGGCGCCGCCGAGCTGCCCATCCGCCACGCCGACGAGGTGAGCGACATCGTCGCCGCACGCGCCGCACGCAGACTCGTGCTCGACTCGCTGGGCGATCTCACCGATCTGCAGCGGGAATCGCTGATCTTGGCCTACTACGAGGGCCTGTCCTATCGGCAAGTCTCCGAACGACTTTCGGTGCCGCTGCCGACGGTCAAATCCCGTATCCGCGACGGCCTGAAGAGGTTACGGGCGAGGTTGGACGACGCAGCGTGAACCTGATCGACGCCGTCAGAGGCTGATGGCGAGACCGACCGTCCCCGACTTACCCCTCCGCAGCAGGCTGCCCTTGACCGTCAACCACCCCAGAACGCCGTACTTGCGGATGATCAGGCCACGGGCGCGTTCGGTGCCCGCGTCGTCGAGCACTGTGGCGGTCGCCTCGACCGGGGTGCCCCTGGTCTTCTTTCCGCGCGCATCGCAGGCCTGCACCACCACACGGCTGTCGCGTCGGATCCGCTTCACCTTCCATGAATCCGTCGCGGTCCACATCACCATCCGGTCACCGTCGAGGGCGGCCCACAGCGGCGTCGACACCGGAGTCCCGTCCTTGCGGAAAGTGGTGAGCTGAACGAATTTGGCCTCGGCGGCTTCGCCAAAGGCAGCGGCGGGTATGGAGTCGGTCATGCAGGTCAGGCTACGCGGGCGAACAGCGACTGCCCATCATCGCCGGACAGCGACTCGGTGACGAGGCCGGCATCGGAAAGGGTGGCCCACGCCGTGACCTGATTCGCCGACAGGATGGGCTTACCGAGTTCGGCCTCCATCAGGCCGAGGATCTCGTATGTCCAGAGATTGGTGCAGGACACGAAGATCGCATCGGCATCGGGGTGGTCCGCGGCGCGGATGAGGTCACAGGTGACCGCGTAGGGAATGGTCCAGATCTCGTGGTCACGTCCCAGTCCCGCCTGCGACACCACAGCCCGACCGGACTCGGCGAGGAAGTCGCAGAGCAGCCCGGTCAGCGCCGAGGTGTACGGCGTGGCGACCGCTATCCGTCCGATGTCCATCGCGTCCAGGGCACGAACGAGCGCCTCCGACGTGGTGACGGCTGCCGGCGCGCCGGCAGCGATCATGCAGTGCGACAGTTCCTTCGCGCCGGTCATGCCATAGACGAAACTTCCTGACGCACAGGCGTATCCGAACGCTCGCGGCCCGACGGAGCAAACGCTGCGCACCGCGGCGGCGATCTCGGCGTGATTGTTCAGATCACGGCACAGGTCGACGTCGACCGGGGCATCGATGAAACCCGTCCGAGTGAAGTAGAGCGAGACCGAATCCGGCATCCACCGCCACAGTTCCCGGTCGAGCGCCATGTCGAAGGGGCACACCATCCCGATACCCACCTGTTGCTGTGGGACGCCTGCGACTTCCACCGGTTTCATGCAGGAATGATGACACATTGTCGGATTGTCAACAATCCAGGGGAGGTGACATTTGTGTTACGCAATATTCGCAGGTCAGTCACCGATTCCAAAGGCGATCACGCGCTCCGGATGCACCCGGATCAGCGCGTCGTCCATACCCGATCCGGGCGTGACGCCGCCGACGATCCGCTCGGCGCGGCCGCGTATCTCCACCATCCGTACCCGCCACGGTTTCAGCGACGCGATGTCATCGACGACGAAGGCCACGCGGTCGTTGTGCGCGAGGTTGCGGAACTTGCGGCTCTTCGTCAAATTCCAGCCGCCGATGTCGATGGTGCCCAGGTCCCGGTTGATGCGGTACCCCACGGGGTTGTTCTGCGGTGCGCCGGCACGATCGACGGTGGCGAGTCGTCCGAGCCGTTGGGTCGAGAGGTAGTCGAGGACCTCGTCGTTCATGAGTGTGGTGTCGTCCATGCACCGAACGCTAGGACCTCATGTCGACTTGAAGTCAATCGTCGCTAGCGACGTGGCGCCGACGACCGAGCCTGATCGACTCGCGGACGGATCACGCACTCTTCCGCATGGTCGTTGACGATCCCACTGGCCTGCATCAGCGCGAACATGGTGGTCGGACCGACGAACTTCCAGCCACGCTTCTTGAGATCCTTCGACAGGGCGATCGACTCGGGCGAGGTGGTCTGTGACTGGGGTTCGACAGCAGCCTGCGGCTCATACCGCCAGAAGTAGGCCGGCAACGAACCTTCCTCGTCTATCAGGTCCGCCGCGCGGCGGGCGTTGTTGATGACCGCCTCGATCTTGCCTCGGTGTCGGATGATGCCGGCATCGGTCAGCAAACGCTCGACGTCGGCCTCGCCGAAGCGGGCCACCTTCTCGATCTGGAAACCCGCGAACGCCGCTCTGAAATTCTCCCGCTTGTTGAGGATGGTGCGCCAGCTCAGCCCGGACTGGAAGCCCTCGAGCGCAACGCGTTCGAAGAACGCATCGTCTCCCTCGAGTGGAAAACCCCATTCCTCATCGTGGTAGGTGGTTTCCGGCTCCACGCCAGCCCACCCGCACCGTGTCACGCCGTCATTTCCGGTGATGACAAACGACATGCAGGCTCCTCGTGTTGATCGACATCCGCACCCTACCGCCACCCCCCGACAGCCAGGAGGTTTCATCCACCACGAACACGGCGCGAACCCCGCCACCGACCGAGCAGCGACCAACCGCTCGTCGAGTAGCAACGAACGAGGTAAGCAGCCCAACCACTGCCCGAGCAGCGACCAACCAGTGGTCGAGTAGCGACGAACGAAGCGAGCAGCCCCAACCGCTGGTCGAGTAGCGACGAACGAAGCGAGGAGCGTATCGAGACCCGGCACCTACCCTGGAGACGTGTCCGCTCACGAGTACGTCCTGAACCGGCCCGACACCTTCATCACCGACGCGCTTCGCGGTCTCCTTGCGGCCAATCCGTCGATCGCGTGGGAGCCCGATCCCGGATTCCTGTACCGCCGTGACAGGGACGACGACCCTCGCGTCGCCCTGATCTCGGGCGGAGGTTCGGGACACGAGCCGATGCATTCCGGGATGATCGGCGCAGGCATGCTCGACGCCGCATGCCCCGGTCTGGTCTTCACCTCTCCCAACGCCGTGCAGGTCGTCGGCGCGACCCGATGGGCCGACACGGGCCGCGGTGTGCTCCACATCGTCAAGAACTACACCGGCGACGTGATGAACTTCCGGATCGCTCGACACATGCTGCGCGACGAGGTCTATACCGATCATGTCCTCGTCGACGACGACGTCGCGACCGAGTCAGAATCTGGACCGGGCCGACGGGGCACCGGCGCCACCATCATCGTCGAGAAGGTCTGTGGCGCCGCCGCGGCACGCGGTGACGACCTCGCGCGGGTTGCCGAACTCGGACGGCGAACCGCCGAGAACTCGCGCAGTTTCGCCGTCGCGTATCGGGCATGCACCATTCCGGGTGCTGCCGCCCCCACGTTCGAACTCGACACGGAAGAGATGGAATTCGGCGTCGGTATCCACGGTGAGGCCGGTGAGGACCGCACCGAGGCCATCGCAGCACGCGAGCTCGTGGCGCGCATGATCGATCGCATCGTCGAGTCGCTCGGCCTGGCGGCGGACGACCACGTCATCTGCCTGGTCAACGGACTCGGATCGGCGCACCCGCTCGAGCTCTCCCTCGTGTTCGGCGAGGTCGTCATCGATCTCGATCGTCGCGGGATCACGGTCGAGCGCTCCATGGTGGGGACATTCGTGACCGCCCTGAACATGACCGGATTCTCGATCACCCTCGTCCGGTTCGACGACGAGATCCTCGAATGCTTCGACGCCGACACCAGTGCGCCCGCGTGGCCCTCGCACATCGGTCGCGGGCCGGCATCGGTGTCGCACATCGCGTTCGCCGAGCCACACGACAGCGCGTCCGACGGAGACGAGTCGGCGTGGCTGTCCGAATTCGTTCGGCGCGTGATGGATTCGATCGACGAGCTGACAGCGCTCGATCAGCAGGCCGGGGACGGCGACTTCGGAGCGAACATGAAAGCGGCGCTTGCACATTTCGACCTGCCGCTGCGGGGGTCGGATGCCGAGGTGTCGACGGCGATCAGCACGTCATTCCTGGTGCGTGCCGGCGGTACATCGGGTGCGGTGTTCGGCGTTCTCTTCCGCGGGCTCGCAACAGCTTTCGGTTCGTCTGATGACTTCAGGCGGGCCTTGCGTGAAGGGACGGTGTCTGCCCTGGCCGAGATTCAGGATCTCGGAGGCGCACAGGTCGGCGACAACACCGTCGTCGATGCCCTCGGTCCCGCCGCGCAAGCGCTCTCCGACGATGAGCCGTTGTCGTCCGTGGCCGACAAAGCGGAAGCGGGCGCCGAATCCACCAGGGACACCACTGCTTCCAAGGGTCGTGCCAGCTATGTCGGCGACAATGCCCGCGGCGTCGTCGACCCGGGCGCACTGGTGATCTCGTGGCTGTACCGGGCGGCCGCGTCACGACGGTGACGCAGCGCGAACCCACTCAGACGTTCTGAACGACCTCGCGGAATGTCTCATAGGTGGACTTCAGGGTCTGCGCTGCCACCGCCGAATCGGTCATGGCTCCGGACTCACCGCACCGCCAGGTGTCCATCGAGATGTGCATGAGCGACATGTACACCGCGACGGTCACCCGCACCCGAGGATCGTCGGACGGCAGTTCCATCCGTTCGGCGACCTTGTCGGTGATGCTCCGGAACTTCTTCTCGGCGAGTTCGGTACTGCGGCCACTCACCGACGGCGCCGTCTGAATGATCCGGTTCATGGTCTCGAAACGAGCGAGATCGACAGAACCCGTCGGGCACTCACCGCAGAAGATCTGCATTTGCGCGTTGACGAGTGCCTCGAACGCGTTTCCGGTACGCGGCTGCGCGTCGAGGGATGCGGCCATGGCGGCGATCATGTCTTCGATCGGCGCCAGGATGACGTCCTCTTTGGTCGCGAAGTAACGGTTGAACGTTCGCGGTGAGATGTCGGCGGCATCGGAGATCTGCTCAACCGTCGTCGCCTCGAACCCCTGCGTATCGCACAACTCCAGCGCCGCGGCGATCAGCCGATCGCGCGTCTGTTCCTTCTTGCGTTCACGGAGACCGGCCTTGACCTGGCCCGTTCGAGGTTCAACGGCAGTCACGAGCAGATTGTAACTCGTCTGACGCAGAATTTCTGCGCCTACAGCCAATTGTCTGTATCCGCATTTTGTCTCTTGACGACTTCTGTCTGACTCTGCCATTATTTAAAGGCAGGTCTTACACACCTCTCAGGATCGAGGATCTCTTGACCACCTCCGACACTGCGATCCCGCAGGATCTCCCCCACTCAGAAATCGCATCTCCACCTCGGGCAAACTCACGCCGCTGGTGGGCACTGGGCGTCATCGCCCTCGCTCAATTGATGGTGGTGCTCGACGCCAGCATCATCACCATCGCCTTGCCCTTCGCCCAGACCGACCTCGACATCTCCGACGCCAACCGTCAATGGGCACTCACCGCCTACACGCTGATGTTCGGTGGTCTGCTGCTACTGGGCGGCCGCATGGCCGACTACCTCGGCCGCCGACGGATGTTCCTGATCGGACTCGCCGGATTCGCCGCATCCTCCGCGATGGCGGGATTCGCCTGGGACGGCATGTCGTTCTTCGCCGGTCGTGCCCTGCAAGGTGTGTTCGCGGCCATGCTCGCGCCGGCAGCACTGTCGTTGATCACCGTCACGTTCACCGAACATCGCGAGCGGGCCCGCGCCTTCGCTGTCTACGGAGCGGTGTCCGGCGGCGGTGCGGCGATCGGCTTGATCGCCGGTGGCGCGCTCACCGAGTACTTCTCGTGGCGCTGGACGCTCCTGGTGAACACCCCGATCGCCATCATCGCCGCGATCGGCGGCCTGACCCTGGTGATCCGGGACCGGCCGTCCCCGCGCACCGGCACCTATGACCTCCCCGGTGCAATCACTGTCACGCTAGGTCTCGTCAGCCTCGTGTACGCCTTCACCCGGGCGGCCGAATCCGGTTGGGGCGCAACCTCGACGATCCTGCTGTTCGCGGCCGCCGCAGCACTGCTGGTTGCCTTCGTGCTGATCGAGAGCAGAAGCGCCAGCCCGCTACTGCCGCTGCGCATCCCGGGTGAGCTGAATCGTGGCGGGGCATATCTGATCGCGTTCATCATCCCGACCGCGATGTTCGCCATGTTCCTGTTCTTGAGCTTCTACTTCCAGAACACCCTCGGCAACACGCCGCTGAAGGCGGGCGTCCTGTTCCTACCCTTCCCAGCAGCACTGATCATCTCGGCCGGAGCGGCCAGCTCACTGCTCCCCCGGTTCGGACCACGACCGTTGATGGTGATCGGCACCGTGTCGGGGATCCTGGGTTACCTGTATCTGGCGCAACTGGACTCTAGCTCGACCTGGCTCTCACACATCCTGCCCAGCGAGCTCCTCATCGCCCTCGGAATGGGTCTGGTGTTCGTGTCCATGCAGTCCGTTGCGTTGCACCGCATCGACGAACGGGACGCCGGCGTGGCCAGCGCATTGGTGAACACATCCCAGCAGGTCGGTGGTTCGGTCGGCATCGCACTACTGAGCACGATTGTGGCGCAGGTGTTCTCCAACGACCACCGCAGCGCCATGACGGTCGACCAGGCCACCGGGCAGACCGTCCCGGTGAACCCGCAAGACTTCATGTCGGCGAGCATCCACAGCTACGACGTCGCATTCTATTGCGGCGCCGGGTTCATGGGCCTCGCATTGCTGGTCATCATCGGCATGATCCGAATGGGACGACACGAGTTGGGCGACGAACCCCAGAACGCGGCCGTCGTCGCAGCCTGACGACCCTGCGAGCGTCACCCACCCGCTCCCTGAGGAGCCTGCGAGGATGCGTCACCCACCCGCTCCCTGAGGAGCCTCCGAGCCTGCGAGGATGCGTCACGAAGGGCGCCCCTTCGTGACGGTCCTCCGCTAGCGCTCCGGACCTCCTCAGAGCGTGTTTGAAAACTCAGGCAAGTTTGGCCAGTCGTCGTGACATGGTAGCGATGAGGGCGATGTACACCATGTTTTCGTGGTGGTCGGGTCGGGTTTCGTAGTCGCGGACGCAGCGGCGGTGTTTGACGATCCAACCGAAGGTGCGTTCGACGACCCACCTGCGCGGTAGGACGTGGAATCCAGTCATGTCGTCGGTGCGTTTGACGATCGTAACGGTTAGTGCCAGAACGTTTTTCGCCCAGATAAGCAGTCTGCCGCGGTAGCCGCCGTCAGCCCAGACCATAGTGATGGTGGAGAACTGGGCGCGCAGCGCGGCCAACACTCGGGCACCACCGTCGGCGTCCTGGATGTTGGCGACGTGGACCACGATCGCCAGCAGCAGACCGGTGGTGTCGACGGCGATGTGGCGTTTGCGTCCGTTGACCTTCTTGCCGGCGTCGTAGCTGCGACTGGCACCGGGCACGGTATCGGCGCCGGGGATCGATTGAGCGTCGATGATCGCCGCGGTCGGCAGCGGGTTGCGGCCGTCGGCCACGCGCAGCATGTCGCGGAGGCAGTTGTGGATGCGGCGCCACGCTCCACTGGTGACCCAGCGGTGGAAGATCGCGTAGACGGTCATCGCGGGTGGGAACTCCGAGGGGAGTTGTCGCCAGGCGATACCGCCGCGGACAACATAGAAAACGGCGTCGAGAACGGTTCGGCGACACCATTTCTCGGGTCGGCCACCGCGTCCTGCGGTGTTCCCGGCCGGTGGCAGGAGCGGTTCGAGGACCGCCCACTGGGCATCGGTGACACTGGAGGACGGATATACCTCGCACCGATGACCAGACCCGTGGGTGGGGGTCGGGCAGGACGGGCACGCACCGATGGGTGATGATGGCATGGTGAACTCCTGGTGAGTACGTGTTGTTAGCACTCACTGACCTACCAGGAGTTCACTCAAATCCCATCCGTCACACGCCGCACATCCGAGTTTTCAAACACGCTCTCAGGGATCGGGGGACGTCAGCGGGCTTGCCAACGTCACCCACCGCTCCCTGAGGAGCGAGCTTGCCGACGTCCCCCACCGCTCCCTGAGGAGCGAGCTTGCGAGCGTCACGAAGGGCCCGGATCAGCCGATGACCAGCGACTCTCCGTCGGCACCGACATTTACCGGAACCACGTCGCCGTCGTGGACATCGCCGGCCAGCAACGCCCTCGCGAGTTGGTCGCCGATGGCCTGCTGCACCAGCCGCCGCAGCGGACGGGCCCCGTAGAGCGGATCGAAACCACGCTCGGCCAGCCACTCCTTGGCCTTCGGTGTCACCGCGAGCTCCAGTCGACGCTGTGCCAGACGCTTGCCCAACTGTGCCAACTGGATGTCGACGATGGAGACGAGTTCCTCCGGGCTCAGCGCGTCGAAGATCACGACGTCGTCGAGCCGGTTGATGAACTCCGGCTTGAAGGCCGCGCGCACCGCCATCATCACCTGGTCCTTGTCGCCACCCGAACCGAGGTTCGAGGTGAGGATCAGGATCGTGTTGCGGAAGTCGACCGTTCGACCCTGACCGTCGGTCAGACGGCCCTCGTCGAGGACCTGCAGCAGCACGTCGAACACGTCCGGGTGGGCCTTCTCGACCTCGTCGAACAGCACCACCGTGTACGGACGACGGCGGACCGCCTCGGTCAGCTGGCCGCCGGACTCATAACCGACGTATCCCGGAGGTGCACCGACAAGCCTGGCGACACTGTGCTTCTCGCCGTATTCGCTCATGTCGATGCGAACCATCGCACGTTCGTCGTCGAAGAGGAACTCCGCCAATGCCTTGGCGAGCTCGGTCTTACCGACGCCGGTCGGTCCGAGGAACAGGAACGAGCCCAACGGGCGGTTCGGATCGGCGACACCGGCCCGCGCCCGACGCACCGCGTCGGACACCGCCTGCACCGCCTCCTTCTGGCCGATGACCCGGTGTCCCAGTTCATCTTCCATCCGCAGCAGCTTGGCGGTCTCACCTTCGAGCATGCGTCCGGCAGGGATGCCGGTCCAGGACGACACGACCTGCGCGACGTCGTTCGGTCCGACCTCTTCCTGCAGCATCACATCCTGACCCGGATCGGTGCCGGTCTTCTCCACCGCGGCAGCCAGTTGCTTTTCCAGCCCCGGGATCTTGCCGTAGCGGAGTTCGGCAGCACGGCCGAGGTCGCTCTCGCGCTCGGCGCGATCCGCCTCACCACGAAGCCGTTCCAGCTCCTCCTTGAGGTCGCGGACCGCGTCGATGGCAGTCTTCTCCGACTGCCACCGCGCCGAGAGTTCGTTGAGCTTCTCCTTCTGGTCGGCCAGTTCGCCGCGCAGCTTCTCCAGACGTTCCTTCGACGCGTCGTCGGTCTCCTTCTGCAGGGCGACCTCTTCCACCTCGAGTCGACGCACGATGCGCTCGACCTCGTCGATCTCGACGGGGCGCGAGTCGATCTCCATCCGCAACCGCGAGGCGGCTTCGTCGACGAGATCGATGGCCTTGTCCGGCAGGAAACGCGAGGTGATGTAGCGATCCGACAGCGACGCCGCCGACACCAGCGCGGAGTCGGTGATACGCACGCCGTGGTGCACCTCGTAGCGCTCCTTCAGTCCGCGCAGGATGCCGATGGTGTCCTCCACCGACGGCTCCCCGACGTAGACCTGCTGGAAGCGCCGCTCGAGCGCGGCGTCCTTCTCGATGTGCTGGCGGTACTCGTCCAGCGTGGTGGCGCCGACGAGTCGCAGCTCACCGCGGGCGAGCATCGGCTTGATCATGTTGCCGGCGTCCATCGCGGAGTCACCGGTCGCACCGGCGCCGACGATCGTGTGCAGCTCGTCGATGAAGGTGATGACCTGTCCGGCCGATCCCTTGATCTCGTCGAGCACGGCCTTGAGGCGCTCCTCGAACTCGCCGCGGTACTTGGCACCCGCGACCATCGAACCGAGGTCGAGCGAGATGACCGTCTTGTTCCGCAGCGATTCCGGTACGTCACCGGCGATGATGCGTTGGGCCAGGCCCTCGACGATCGCCGTCTTGCCGACGCCGGGTTCACCGATGAGCACCGGGTTGTTCTTGGTGCGCCGAGACAGCACCTGGACGACACGGCGGATCTCGGTGTCCCGTCCGATGACCGGGTCGAGTTTGCCCTCACGCGCAGCCGCGGTCAGATCGGTGGAGTACTTTTCCAACGCCTGATAGGTCTGCTCGGGATCGGCGGTGGTGACGCGCGCATTGCCGCGCACGGCGACGAATGCCTCGCGCAGTGCCTGCGGCGTCGCACCGACGTTGGCCAGGAGTTTGGCGGTGTCGGAATCGCCGGTCGCCAGGCCAACAAGGATGTGCTCGGTCGACACATATTCGTCGCTGAGCTCACCGGCAAGCTGCTGAGCTGCGCTGATCGCCGCGATCGACTCGCGGGAGAGTTGCGGCTGGGCGCTGGCGCTGGCCACCGTCGGGGCGCGGTCCACCAAAGCCTGGGCCTGTGCGCGAACCGTCGACGGGTCCACCCCGACCGCCTTGAGCAGCGGCGCGGCGATGCCGTCGGACTGATCGAGCAGGGCCACCAGGATGTGAGCCGGACGCACATCGGAATTCCCAGCACTGGCCGCCGCCTGCACGGCAGCACTCAACGCTGCCTGCGTCTTGGTGGTCGGGTTGAAGCTGTCCACTCGCGTGTACCTTTCTCTTTAGTCCAACAGACTCAAGTATGAGCCACTCGAGAGGTGCAACGCCAGTAAAGTTGAGTGCATTCCACTCAAGTCTTGGCTAGGGTGTGATGACGGTCACATTCTAGCGTCTCCTGTAACTCATTGATGCCTGCCCGGTTCCCCCGAATCCGGCGCATCCACACACCGACGGGTTGGCCCGGCCGCGGCCCGGGTGTATCCGATCATCGTGTGGCAGGTGTCCGCCTGGACGGGCACACCTGCCACACGCATCCTCAGTTCAGCGCCTTGGCGATGACGTCGGCGGCCGTTCGTCGCGCACGCTCGAGTGCGGTCGTCACGTCGAGCGTGCGGAAGTCTTCAGAGATGATCTCGACACCCCATGGGCCGCCCCATCCGATGTCGGCGAGCGCCTGGATCAGTCCGATCAGATCGAATGACCCTTCACCGCAGAACAGTCGCCGATCCCGGGTGTCCTCGAACAAGGTGCCGCGCACGGTCTCGGCCGCATCGTCGAGTTCGACGCCGAAGAGAATGTCCGAGGTGAGCGACGCCCGGAGATCGGCGATCGAGGTGCCGGCTCGGAACACATGCCAACTATCCACGAGCACACCGCAATTGGGTCGGTCCACGGCCCTCACGAGGTCGGCTGCCATCGGCACGCTGGACACCATCGAGAAGGGCATCGCTTCGATGGCCAGGCGGATTCCACGGGCGGCTGCATCGTCGGCGAGATCACGCAGGGGCGAGACGAGCGGGTCGATCGAATCCAGCGCGGTCCCGAACGCGGTGCCGATCTTGATGTGGCCGGCGCCCAGATCCGCGGCGGCCCCGAACAGCAGTGTGCGCACGTCATCGGAAGCGGCGCGTTTGTCGCCGGTCTCCCACCAGTCGGTGAGCAACTCGACCTCGACGTGCCGCAGGCCCGCGCCACGGATCGCTTCGCCGAGTGCGCCGAAGCCGGGTTCGTCGCGCAGAACACGGAGATCATCCTGAGCGATGCCGATGCCGGCCCATCCGGTGTCGGCGATTGCCTGGATGCGTTCGGCGATGGGGATCGGACTGACTTCGCTGGCCTGGAGCGGCTTGACGTTGCCGGCACTGGTCCAGCAGGTGGCGAGGAGTTCGATAGAGTTCGAGGACATGGCGTCGCTGAGCTTTCTGTGCGTGGTGGAGTCAGGCTTTCGGGATACCGATGGTCGTGCCGGTCGTCGCCGATTCAAGGGCGGCGTCGGCGAGTGCCAGTGCGAGCAGGCCGTCGTCGAAGCCGGGTGAGCACGGTTTCCCGGTACGGATGGCGGCGACAAATGCATCGAGCTCGGCGCGGTAGGCGGCCGCATAGCGTTCCAGGAAGAACGGGAAGTACGGCTGCGCTTGTTCGGTGCCGGTGGCGTCGTATCGGCGCACGGTGGTCGGCGTGATGTTGCCGGCCGACAGCATGCCGGTGGCCCCGAAGGCCTCGAGTCGCTGGTCGTAGCCGAAGGTGCAGTGACGTGAGTTCATGATCGTCACGATCTCGCCGTTGCTGCCGCGCAAAGTGACTGTCGCCGAATCGAAGTCGTTGAGCTCGGCGATGTCATCGCTGAACACGTTGGCGCCGACGGCGGTGACCTCGACGATCTCCGGAACGAAGAACCGTGCGATGTCGAGGTCGTGAATCGTCATGTCGCGGAAGATGCCGCCGGACGCCTCGATGTAGCCGCGTGGTGCGGGTTCGGGATCGCGGCTGATCACGATGAGCTGTTCGAGCCGACCGATCGCACCCGAGGCCACCTGTTGCTGGATGGCGGCGAACGCCGGATCGAAGCGGCGGTTGAATCCGAGCATGATCGGTACGCCGTGCGCGAGGACCGAGTCGCGGCATTCGCGCACCGTGTTGATGTCGAGGTCGATCGGCTTCTCGCACAACACTGCCAACCCTTTGGCCGCAGCGCGTGACATGAGATCGACATGGGTGGGTGTCGGCGAGGCGATGACGACTCCGTCCAGCCCCGGCTCCGCCAGCGCGTCCTCGGGATCCTGGACTGCGCGAGCACCGGTCGCCGCGGCGAGGGCTTGTGCGCCATCGAGGAACGGGTCGGCGACGACCGCCAGTTCGACGTCCGGGTTTTCAGCGATGCTGCGGGCATGGACGTGGCCGATGCGGCCCGATCCGAACAGGGCCAGGCGCAGCTTGTCGTTCGACATGGGTGATCCTTTGCAGTGCAGGGGCGTTGGCCCCGGAGTGACGTGTGAGTTGGCGACTACAGATCGATGCCGGCGCCTCGGTCCGCCGACGACCGATAGCAGGCGTCGATGATGCGGGCCACGGTGAGCGCATCAGAAACCGGTGACACGATCGGGGCGCCGGTGCGGATGCTGTTGATCCAGCCCCGCATCTCGGTGTGGAAGTTGCTGATGTTCTCCAGTTCGGGCAGTTCGGAGAACCTGTTCGCCTCGGTCCGGGCGAACGGCGGTGTGAAGTAGCTCTGCGTCCACTCGGTCCACCCCGCCTGGTAACCCTCGCGTGCCTCGTCGACGAACACGCGCAGCCGCTGCGGGAGCACGCCGGCCTCGATCAGCCCGTTCGTGCCGTGGATCGTGATGTTCGAGCTCTCGAACCATTCCAGGCGGTCGTGGCCGTCGAAGCTGAATGTCGTGGACATGTCGGGGTAGTTCAACAGCACCGCCGCGGAGTCCTCCCGGCTGGCATCGTCGGAGAGCTTCGACGACTTGTGCACCCGCGCGTTCACCGAGTCGGGAGCGCCGAAGACGTGCACCAGCGCATCGAGCATGTGGCAGCCGAGAATCCACAACACGCCGCCCATGTCATTGGGCTGATTGAGATGCTGGGTGAGGTGCTCCCCGGCCAGCGCCGCGCCGCGCGCGGAGACGCTGACGACGTCACCGATGACGCCCTTGTCGACCAGGTCCTTGGCGCGATTGATCGATTCGGCCAGGCGCACGTTGTAGCCCACCTGCAGGACCAGGCTGGCAGGCGCCCGCAGCTCCGCGTCGCGGAGCTGCTCGAGGTCGGCAACGGTGCCGCCACCCGGCTTCTCGACGACGACCGATTTGCCTGCGGCGAGCGCACGCAACGCATGGGGCACCATGTCCCGGCTCTTGGAGTGGACCATGATCGCGTCGATCTCGGTGTCGCCGAGGATGTCGTCGATCTCGCGTGCCTCGAGGTCGTACTTGTCGGTGAAGTACTTCAACCGGGAATCGTCGTCGGCGGCGGCGATCACCTCGACACCGTCGATCTCCCACAGTGCCCGCACCCGGGCCGACGCATGGGGATGAGTGATACCGAGTAGGCCTACGCGAATGGTGTCGGACACGGTGTGGTTCTCCTGTCTGGCAATGCTCTGGGCTATCTGCCGGTTACCTCTGTCGGGTCCGAGCAGGTGGTGAGTACATGTCTGCGGCACTTAGCCCGCTCGACTATCACCTAGTGGACATCTCGTCCAAGTGTGGCATGGGGCACGTCGCGGGTCAAGACGATGCCTCGGACACGGCCGGATCGACCCAGCCGAGATACCGCGAGAGTTCTCGGGCGCCCCACTCAACCAACTCGGATACCGACCGGCCCTCGTCCGGCTCCGCGAGGATGCCCTCGCGGAGGCCGCTGACCGACAGTGACGCGGCGACACGGCCGTAGTGGTCGAATATGGGCGCGCCGACGGCTGCGATACCAGGGGTCACGGTGTTGTCACTGACCGCGAGCCCGGTATCGCGCACCGCTTCGAGCTGTGCATACAACTCCGACCGCGACACGGCGTCGCGGCGCAGGTCATCGCTCGACGCGGCGATCGAGGCGTACTCGTCCCAGGCCTCCTTCTCCTCGAAGGCGAGCAGCGCCCGTGGGGCGGCTCCGACGTGCAAGGGAAGCGAGCGTCCCAGCTGCAACACCGTGCTGTTCACCCGCACCCCGTCGATGCGCTCGATACAGACGGCACGTGGGCCGTTGCGCACACACAGGAACGTGGTCTCACCGGTGGCTCCGTGGATCTCCTCGAGAATCGGGCGCGCAGCCTTGCGGATGTCGAGTCGTCGAACCAGCTCCGAGGCCAGGGTGAGGACCTTGCCCCCCACCCGATAGGCACCTCTGGGGGTGATCTGTTCCACCCAGCCGAGGTCCACCAGAGACGCCAGCATCCGATACACCGAGCTGGCCGGCTCGTTCGTGAGTTCGGTCAGTCGGGCAGAGGTCGCAACTCGTTCTGCGGCAAGGGCTTCCATCAGCGCCCCGGCTTTGAGGATCAGGGCAGGCGAGCGTGGGCCGCTGCGTTCGGCGACAGCGGCCGCACCCGGCCCGCCGCGTGGCACCGGCGACGAAGGCCGGCCCATCGACTCGGCGATCGCGCGTGCCGCGACCTCGAGGACCTGCGCCGCCGACTCGGCCTGCGGGACGATGCTGGACCGCAGACCGGCGACCGAGATCACGCCGACGACCTGGTCGTCACGGCGTACGGGTACCGCCACCGATGCGATACCGTCGACGATCTCGCTGTCGGTGACGCTCCACCCGCGCGTCACGGTGAGCGTCAACCGAGCGCGGAGATCGTCGACGCTGGTAGGTGTGCGGGCTGCCAGTGGTTCGAAGCCGGCCGAGGCCAGCCACTCTTCTCGGACCGCGTTCGGCGCGAACGCCAGGGCCACCTGCGATGCCGCGCCCGCATGCGGTGGTAGCACGCGGCCGGGCTCGAGGTCGCGCAGGTCCACGACCGCTCCGCCCTCCTGATCCAGGCACAGCAGGCCGCCGGGCCCCGGAACTGCGAAGTACGCGTTCATACCGACCTGTTCACGTACCCAGCGCAAATGCTTGTGCAGGTCGCGCCGGTCGACGAAGGCCTCGACGACGGCGTCGCCCCAGCGCAGCAACCCCGGGCCCAGTTCGAGTCGACCATTGGCGCCACCGCGGACGATCTCCAGCTGCTCGAGTGCGGCGGCGATCCGGTACACGCTCGGCCGGGGCTCATCGACGGATTTGGCCAGCTCAGCAGGGGTCGACGGGCCCGAGCGGGCGAGTTCGTCGATGATCTGACCCGCCTTGGTGAGCAATTGAATGGAGTTCACTGCGCCTCATCCCTGAAGTTGTCGGGCCTGCTCCGGCACGCCGATCGCCGATCCGACCCTGCCACGCAGGCGGTTGGTACCGCGCTGCCCGGAGCGTCTCTCGTCATTCGACGTTAGCCGTATCACTTTCTATCAGAACCGTGGTACTGTGCGAACACCTCGTCCATTGTATGAGAGTACATCTCCCGAACAATCTGCAGGAGGGGTCACGTCGATGACCTACGACTTCATTTATCAATCGCTTCCGATGAGGGTCCGCTTCGGCCCCGGTGCCCGCAGCCTGCTGGCCGAGGAGCTCGACCATCTCGGGCTCCGGCGCGTGCTGGTGCTGTGTTCGCCCGGGCAGGACGATGTCGCGCAGCAGATTGCGGACCTGTTGGGTGACCGCAGTGTCGGTCTGTACCCGCACGCCGTCATGCACGTTCCGGCCGAGGTCGCCGAAAAGGCCACCGCCACCGCGGCCGACCTCGGTGCGGACGGTTGTGTCACCGTCGGCGGCGGCTCGGCCATCGGCCTCGGCAAGGCGATCGCCCTCAAACACGGATTGCCGATCATCGCCGTACCGACCACCTACGCCGGCTCGGAGATGACGCCGGTCTGGGGCTTGACCACCGACGGCCGCAAGGAGACCGGACGGGACCAGGCAGTCCTGCCCCGCAGCGTCGTCTATGACCCGGAATTGACCACGACACTGCCCGCCGCCATGTCGGTCACCAGTGCGTTCAACGCGATGGCGCACGCCGTCGAGGGCCTCTATGCACCCGATACGAGTCCCATCGTGTCGTTGCTCGCCGAGGAAGGCGTCCGCGCATTGGCCGCGTCGCTGCCCGGGGTGGTCGCCGATCCCACCGGCCTCGATGCGCGCAGCGAAGCCCTCTACGGCGCCTGGCTGTGCGGCGCCACCTTGGGCGCCACGACGATGTCGCTGCACCACAAGCTGTGCCACGCGCTCGGCGGGACGCTGAATCTGCCGCACGCCGAAACACACACGGTGGTCCTTCCGCACGCGCTGGCCTTCAACGAACCCGAAGCGCCCGCCGCAGTTGCCGCGCTGTGCCGCGCGCTGCCCGGCAATGGCGCACCGTCGTCGCGGATCTGGCGGCTGTCGCGCGAACTGGGGGCACCCGCCTCCCTGGCCGAACTCGGCATGACCGAGGACGACATCGACCGCATCGTCGACGAGGTGACCGCCCGCCCGTACGGAAACCCTCGACCCGTCACTCCTGATGCGGTCCGTGAACTGCTGCGCGCGGCCTGGGCCGGAGATCGCCCGGCCGGCCACTGACCCCATCCACCTACAACCACGATCGAGATCACCATGACCGACACCGTTGCCGCCCCCACCACCACCATTCCGACTCCCGGCCCTGAGCAGGACGCGGTCGAAGAGCGACTGACCCGCAACGTCCTGCAGTCCTTCGCCGAGTGCAAAGATCCACGTCTGACCTATCTGATGCAGGCTCTCGTGCGTCATACCCATGCGTTCATCCGGGAAGTGCGACTGACCGAATCCGAGTGGAACACGGCAATCGAGTTCCTCACCGAGGTCGGCAACATCACCGACGACCGCCGACAGGAGTTCATTCTGTTGTCCGATGTGCTCGGGGCATCCATGCAGACCATCAATGTCAACAACGAGGCGGTCGGCGACGCCACCGAGGCGACCGTCTTCGGGCCCTTCTTCGTCGACGACGCTCCACGCATCGACAACGGCGGCGACATCGCCGGCGGTGCAACGGGCCAACCGTGCTGGGTCGAGGGCACCGTCCGCGACCTCGACGGTGCGCCCGTCCCAAACGCCCGGATCGAGGTGTGGGAAGCCGACGACGACGGCTTCTACGACGTCCAGTACGGCGACGATCGCGTCAGCGGTCGAGCACATCTGTTCAGCGACGACGAAGGCGGCTTCCGATTCTGGGGACTGACCCCGACGCCGTACCCCATCCCTCACGACGGCCCAGTGGGCAGAATGCTCGCCGCGACCGGACGCTCGCCGATGCGGGCCTCACATCTGCATTTCATGGTGTCGGCCCCGGGGCGGCGCACACTTGTCACCCACATCTTCGTCCGTGGCGACGAACTGCTCACCTCCGACACCGTCTTCGGCGTCAAGGAATCGCTCGTCAAGGACTTCGTGCCACAGGGCCCGGGCACACCCACACCCGACGGCCGCGACCTGAACGGATCTGACTGGGCCCGCGCTCGCTTCGACATCGTGCTCGCCCCTGACCGCTGACCTCCGACCGCTGACCTCTGACCGCTGACCTCTGACCCCCGACACAACTGAAACAGACTGCACCACTACAGAAGTAACCACCTCTCTGCAAACAGCCCACAACCGGGAACCGGAAGCATCCGACCCGGCAGGAGAAACTCATGTCCAACACCGCCCCCTCTCTCACGGCAAGCGGAGTAGCGCTGCCACCCTTGCGTCCCGGACCGCACCAACGCCGCATGGACCTCATCGCGGTCGTGGCCACGTTCGGCGGCCTGCTCTTCGGCTACGACACCGGCGTGCTCAACGGCGCACTCGAGCCGATGAGCCGGCAACTCGGCCTCACCGCCGTCACCGAAGGGCTGGTGGTCAGCACCCTGCTCGTCGGTGCCGCGATCGGCTCGGTGCTCTGCGGCCGGATGAGCGACGTCCTCGGCCGCCGCAAGACCATGATCATCCTGTCGATCATCTTCTTCTTCGGAACCCTCGGCGCAGTCGCCGCCCCCAGCCTCGAACTCCTGCTGCCGGCCCGATTCATCCTCGGCCTCGCCGTCGGCGGTGCATCGGTCACCGTGCCGATCTACCTGTCCGAGCTGGCGCCCGCCGAACGTCGCGGCACTCTCTCCGGGCGCAACGACCTGGCCATCGTGATCGGTCAACTCGCAGCGTTCGTCGTCAACGCCATCATCCACGCGGTGTGGGGCGAACACGACGGTGTGTGGCGAATCATGCTCGCGGTCTGTGCGATCCCCGCGGTCTGCATGTTCATCGGTATGCTCCGGATGCCCGAATCCCCACGCTGGCTCATCTCCAAGGGCCGCGACGACGAAGCACTCGCAGTGCTCTCGCAGGTACGCACCCAAGATCGCGCCCGCGCCGAGATGGCCGAGGTCGAAGAACTCGCCGAAGAAGAGCGCGAATCGCAGACCGGTGGTATCGCCGACCTCGCCATCCCGTGGGTGCGGCGCATCCTGTTGGCCGGTGTCATCATCGCCGTCGGCCAACAGCTGACCGGCATCAACTCCGTCATGTACTACGGCACCGACCTTCTCAAGACCGCCGGATTCAGCGACAACGCCGCGCCCATCGCCAACATCTTCATGGGAGTGGCATCGGTCGTCGGCGGTGTGCTCTGCCTGTTCGTGGTCATCGAACGCGTCAGTCGCCGCCGTCTGATCATCTCCGGACTGATCGGTGTCACGATCTGTCACGCCCTGATCGTCGCGTCCACCCTGGTGGTGCCGGACGGCAAGCTGCAGGCCTATGCCGTGCTCGGTTTCGTCGCACTCTTCGTGCTCGTCATGCAGACAACGCTGAACATCCCGGTGTGGGTGTGTCTGTCGGAATTGTTCCCGTTGCGGATGCGCGGGTTCGGTATGGGGGTGTCGGTTCTGATCGGATGGTCCACCAACGCCATTGTGGGACAGGCTTTCCCCACTCTGGTTTCCATCGGCGGGATCACCGGGACCTACACCGTGTTCTTCGTGGTGTGCGCGATCATGACGTTCCTGACCTACAAGACGCTGCCCAACACCAGCCACCGGTCACTCGAAGAACTCGAAGAATCGTTCGCACGCGGCGATTTTCGCTGACACCGCACATCCACCTCAAGGAGTCACCATGAGCATCATCGTCGCCGTGACCGATACCGCTGAAGGCGCCCACGCTCTGCACGAGGCCGTCACCGAAGCGCGTCGGTTCGACACCGACGTCGTCGCCGTCAACCTCACCCTCACCAAACTCGATGCATCCGAGATCGTCACCGACACCGCCATCACGGTTGTGGATCGACTCGGCCGTGACGAACGCGACCCCGTCGACGCCGTCCTGCACGAGATCGACCGGTTCCAGCCCAGCCGTCTGGTGGTGGGTGTCAAGCGCCGCAGCGCCGTCGGAAAGGCGGTACTCGGATCGATCAGCCAACGACTGATCCTGCGCAGCCCGATCCCGGTGCTCGCGGTCAAACTCGACGAGGGGAAAGACGCCGTCTAGGCATCCGGCCGGCGCCGCCAGGAGTTCAGCGCTGCGCGGCGCCGGCCACGTCTGTGACGATCCGATTCGCCAGCTCCTCCGACGACCCGGGATTCTGCCCGGTGTACAGATTTCCGTCGACGACGATATGCGACCGCAGCGGGATCAGCACCTTGGAGTACTCGACACCCGCCTCCCGGAGCATGTCCTCCAGTAGCCATGGCGCCTTGCGCGCGAACAGGTTGAGCAGCTCTTCGCGGTTGTCGACCCGATAACCACAACACTTCTCGTCGGATACACGTGGCACGCCACGTGTATCCGACGAGAAGTGTTGTGTCTACGGTCTCGTCACATCTGAGCGCGGTTACGGACCATGACGTTGCGCCGATTCGACTCTAGTGCCGCCCAGTTCGGTACGCTGGCCGCGGCGAGGTCGCCTTCGACGGCGAGGGCGGGCCCGGTTGTGGCGCCCCATCCGGCGTCGTAGATCTGTTTCACCGAACGGAGTATCCCACCGTCGGTGTCGGCGATCCGGTGCGCAATCTCCACGGCACGATCCACCAAGCCGTCGTGAGCGACGACCTCGGTCACCAGCCCGATACGCAGCGCCAGCTGTGCGTCGACGACCTCTCCGGTGAAGGACATCCGTCGCGCCCAGCCGGGCCCGACACGGTCGGGCAGTCGAACGGTCATCCCGCCGCCGGGCAACACGCCCACCCGGGCGTGGGTGTCGGCGAACACGGCGCGTTCACCGGCGATCAGGAAATCGCAACCGAGTGCGATCTCGAGCCCGCCGGTGAACGCCGCGCCGTTGACGGCACCGACAACCGGGGTGGCGAGCTCACCGACGAGACGGATGCAGTTCGCCTCGTGAACGGCATCGAGATAGTCCGGGCCATCGGCGGCCAAGCTCTTGAGATCCAGTCCCGCGCAGAAAGCCGGATCTGCGCCGGTGAGCACGATGACCCGGACGGCCGGGTCCGCGTCGAGTTGACGCAGTGCGGAACTCAGCCCTCGGGCGAGATCCAGACTCAACGCGTTGCGCGCGTCCGGCCGATTGAGGGTCACGAGTGCGACGGTGTCTCGCACATCCACAAGAAGCGGTTCGGTCATCACGCGTCACCTTCGATAGCAGCGGTTCTGGAGAATCGTGGCGAGCATATCGGCATCCGACCCACGATCCGGCGATTCCGCCATCAGTCCCGGTGACGCGTGACGGTCGGCGGCTAGGACGCTCGGAAATACGGCCGGTACTTGCGCTTGGCCTCGACGATCTCCTTGGCCATCGACAGCGCCACGCTGACGACATCGACTCCGGTCACCGCGGATCGGTTCAGGACCTCGCGGACGGTGTCCGCGATGGCATCCACACGCTCTTCGAGGCCGTGCTCATCGTCGCGGAGTTCGGCCTCCACCGCGATGAGTCCGCCGGCATTGGCGACGAAGTCCGGGACGTGGACGATGCCTCGTTCGTGCAGATCCCGAGCGAGCCGGTCTTCGCTGAGCATGTTGTTCGCCGCGCCGACCAGCGCGGAGGTCCGCAACCGCGAGACCGCCGGTTCGTCGATCACGCCGCCGCCCGCGCAGGGAGCCACCACATCGACCTCGGCGAACAGAACCTCGGCGAGGTCGGCCCCGGTGATCCCGAGCTCGTCGACACCGCGCCGCACCCGGGCCGGATCGATGTCGGCTCCGATCACCTCGGCGCCCGCATCGGACAGCATCCGGGCAACGTGGAACCCGACATTGCCGAGCCCCTGGATCGCCACACGACTACCGGCGACCGCCTTTCCGTCGCACGCCTCGAGAGCGACCTCGATACCGCGCACCACACCGCGGGCAGTGAAGTAGGACGGATCGCCGCGCTGAGCCGACACCACCGGCACATGGCGTCCGATCAGTTCCAGGTCGCGCACCGACGTGCCCATGTCCAACGCCGGAATGTATCGACCATTCAGCGCCGCAATATATTTGGCATGTGCGACCAGCACTTCGTCACGATTCGCGACGCGCGGGTCCGCGTTGATCACGCTCTTGCCACCGCCGAGCGGCACCCCCGCCAGCGCGGCCTTGTAGGTCATCGCCTGAGCGAGGTCCATCGCATCTGCCACAGCCGCCGCGCGGGACGGGTACTGGCGCATCCGCACGCCGCCGAGGGACGGCCCGAGGGTCGTATCATGCACGGCGATAATCGATTCCAGGCCTGCTTCGGGGTCCCGACACAGGACGAGCTGTTCGAAGTCGCGTTCATGGAGTTCGTTGTGCAGGTCGTTTGCGGCGATGGTTGTCGTCATGGCGCAGGACGCTATGACCCCTTCGACAGGCCACACAAGGAGTTCGCGTCAACTGGCCGGCAATACGCAAATCTTTGCCGCGAATGCGACCAGTTCGATAAATTGTTGCGCATGGTCGATCTCGACGACGTTGATCTGGCCCTGCTGGCACTGCTGTCCGAGGAGGGTCGCGCCACCTTCTCGGATCTGGCTGCTCGCGTCAATCTGTCGGTCGCGGCCACCAAACGACGTGTCGACCGTCTCCGCGCGCAGCGCGTGATCACCGGGTTCACCGCAACGATCGACCAGACCGCACTCGGCTGGCCGGTGCAGGCCTTCACCGAGGTTCGCTACGTGGGCACCTCCCAGCCGGACGAGATGATGCAGGCGATGACCGAGATCCCCGAGGTCGAGGCCGTGTACACCATTGCCGGCGACCCGGACATGCTGGTCAAGGTGCGCGCTCGCGATCACAGCCATCTGCAACAGGTCATCAACCATCTCCGACGTGGCGGCAAGGCCACCGGCACGAAGACGATGATCGTCCTCGGTTCCTGGCATCGATAGGGGCGAGCCGCGACGGTGGGTGGAGACGCGAACGCCACCACCCGATCCCCGAGGAACCTCCGAGCCCGCAAACACCACCACCCGATCCCCGAGGAACCTTCGAGCCCGCAAACGCCACCACACCGATCTGAGTCCCTGAGCGACGAGCCTCCGAGTACCCGATCCCTGAGGAGCCTCCGAGCCTGCAAACGCCACCACACCGATCCCCGAGGAACCTCCAAGCCCGCAAACGCCACCACCCGATCCCCGAGGAACCTCCAAGCCCGCAAACGCCACCACACCGATCCCCGAGGAACCTCCAAGCCCGCAAACGCCACCACCCGATCCCCGAGGAGCCTCCGAGCCTGCGAGGATGCGTCACGAAGGGCGCCCCTTCGTGACGCTCGCAAGCTCGCTCCTCAGGGAGCGGGGTGGGCTCGCACGCTCGCTCCTCAGGGAGCGGGGTGAGCTCGCCAGCTCGCTCCTCAGGGAGCGGGGTGGGCTCGCACGCTCGCTCCCCAGGGAGCGCGGTGAACTCGCACGCTCGCTCCCCAGGGAGCGCGGTGAACTCGCAAGCTCGCTGCTGAGAAGCGGCCCCTTCGTGACGCTTCGCTCGTTCCTCGCGAGGCTCCTCAGGGGGCGGGGTGAGCTCAAGCTCGCGGGAGGCGGTCGCCGCTCAGGGAGCGGGGTGAGCTCAAGCTCGCGGGAGGCGGTCGCCGCCCAGAGAGCGGCAGCAGCCCGTCAGGGAGCGGGGAGGCGGTCGCTGCTCAGGGAGCGGGGCCAGCTCGACCACCGGGGAGCGCCCACCCTCGAAATGGCCGCCCCGACGCAAAGATCCGTCGGCAAACGGGGACAGCGCGACAAATTTTGCGTCTTCGCCTCGATTTCGCTCCGATGACTGGCGTGTTCCAGATCACACTGCTTGCATAGCGAGCACTGCCGACACGCGACTGACGGGGCGAGGGCACCGCCCGCGGAACCTATCCGCTTGACCCGCCAGACCACCCGTGCGTGCGCGTCGGCAGCCAGATGCGCACTGCGCGAATCGAACTCGCATTGAGGAGAAAGCATGCCGGGAACTGGCATATGGCGGACGAAGTCGGTCGAGCAATCGATCGCCGAGACCGACGAGCCACGAAGTCGGTTACGCAAGGACCTGACCACCCGCGATCTGACGACCTTCGGCGTCGCCGTCGTGATCGGCGCCGGCATCTTCACCCTGACCGCACGCACAGCCGGTGACATGGCGGGACCATCGGTCTCCCTGGCCTTCGTCCTCGCCGCCGTCGCCTGCGGCCTGGCGGCCCTCTGCTACGCGGAGTTCGCCTCGACCGTCCCCGTCGCGGGTAGCGCATACACGTTCTCGTACGCGACGTTCGGCGAGTTCATCGCCTGGATCATCGGGTGGGATCTGGTCCTCGAGTTCGCCTTGGCCAGTTCGGTTGTGGCCAAGGGCTGGTCGCTCTACCTCGCCGATTTCCTCGGCGCCGCGACGACCATCAAAATCGGTGGCGTCAGCCTCGACTGGGGTGCGGTGCTGATCATCGGCGCGATCACCCTGACCCTCGCCTTCGGCGTGAAACTGTCATCCCGGGTGTCAGCGATCATCACCGCCATCAAGGTGGCGGTGGTATTGCTGGTCATCGTGGTCGGCGCCTTCTTCATCAACGCCGACAACTACCACCCGTTCGTCCCGGCAGGCGAAGCGACAACCGGCGGCGGGGCCGGCCTGCACCAGACACTGTTCTCGGTGCTCAGTGGTTCAGACGGCAGCAACTACGGTTGGTACGGCCTGCTGGCGGCAGCGAGCATGCTGTTCTTCGCGTTCATCGGATTCGATGTCGTGGCCACCACTGCCGAGGAGACCAAGAATCCTCAGAAGTCCATTCCGCGCGGCATTCTCGGGTCGCTCGCGATCGTCACGGTCCTCTACGTCGCTGTGACCGTCGTCCTGACGGGCATGGTCAACTACCAGCAGCTGCGCACCGGAAGCCCCCTGGTCGGAGACGGCAGCGCGACACTGGCCACGGCGTTCGAGTATCACGGCATCACGTGGGCCCAGACCGCGATCAACGTCGGCGCCCTCGCCGGACTCACGACCGTCGTGATGGTGATGATGCTCGGACAGACGCGGGTCCTGTTCGCGATGTCGCGTGACGGACTCGTTCCGCGCCCGTGGGGCGCAACGAACAAGTCCGGCAACCCGATCCGCATCACCATGATCGTGGGAGTGGTCGTCGCCGTCATCGCCGCACTCTTCCCGATCGAGACGCTCGAGCAGATGGTCAACATCGGCACGCTCTTCGCTTTCGTACTGGTGTGCGCCGGCGTGATCGTTCTGCGCCGCACCCGACCCGACCTCAAGCGAGGCTTCCGGGTCCCCGGCAGCCCGATCGTGCCCGGTCTCGCCATCGCCGCATGTGTCTGGCTGATGATCAATCTGTCGGTGGAGACCTGGATTCGCTTTGCGGTCTGGATGGTGCTGGGCATCATCATCTACCTCGTCTACGGCCGGCGGCACTCGGTACTGGGCCGACGGTTGAGCAGGTCCGGTGGTGCGCCGACGAGCGATGAGCCGTACGCAACTGCCGGCGCGCAGCCCACGCAACCACAGCAGGTCTCGGTCGGCGACTGATCAGATGGTCCACCCGGTACGCGACCCCGCTCCCACTGATGAGCGGGGTCGCGTGCTGTGGTCTCAGCCGATCAGTGAGTCGATGATCGCGATCGATTCGTCGACGACAAAGTACGTGACGTGCTCGGTGCCCGACGATCGCGGAACGAAGTTCATCTCGGGCGGCGGGATCTGCGACCCGTCGACGAGCGACATCGATGTCGTGTTCACCACCAGATCGTTCGCCTCTCCCATCAACGGGTCGACGACGTCGTCGGCCAGCCGTTCGAGCAGTCCGAGGGCCGGCTCCTGCGGAATTGTCACCGCCGAGGGCTCGAAGTCCGTGACCACGGTCAGGTAGACCGACCCGCCGGGGCGAGGCTGAATCCGATTGAGGCGCCGGAGAAAATCCGACCCCGGCACCATCGCGGCGAGGCCGGGTATCTGATCTTCACTCACCGCCGTGGTGATGAGCGCTCGCACAGGCCCGAGTACGAGGGTCACCACCACCCGCGTCGCCTCGGCCACGATGGGCCCGCCGAATTGCCGGGCGACGCCGACGGCGAGCGTCGTGTACAGGTCGAACAGTGTCGACCAGTTCTCCTTGCGCGCCAACAGGGTCCCATCGTTCGGGCCGGCAACCATGACGAGCTTGCCCATGACGATCTTCCCGGGCATACCCACCAGCTCGATGGCACTGCGTGCGACGAGCGCACCTCGACTGTGGGTGAGGATGTCGACGTCGACGGTGTCGACATTCAGCCGACCCAGGAGCGCGACCAATTCCTGCCCGTTCTGTTCCGGGTCCTCACTGAGTGTCCGGTGGGTGAAACCGATCACCGCGTCATAGCGCTCCAGCGCCGTGGCCACAACGGTGTTGTTCAACCCACCACCGATCAGGCCGAATCCGGTTGTGGTGGTGGCGAACGTGCCGTGCACCAGGAGAAGAACTCTCGCGCCGGTTCGCGCCAGCCGGAAGTCTTCCGGCGGCAGCTGTCTCCAGGTCCGGGGATCGACGTGGGTGATGCTCACCAAACCCGGCTTCACGACCTTGGATTCGACGAAGCGCACGATGTCCCCGGCGTCGGGCAGATGGAACGCGAGCACGCGCAGGCCACCACCGGCGTCCGCGCGATCGGCCGACCGGAGCGCAGACACCTCTGGCGGCGCCGCGGGCGAAAACGTCGCAAGTGTTCGCACTCCGCTGATGTGTTCGGCATCGATCGGGTCACCGCTCGACGTCGACCACCAGAAGCACCCATCCCGCTCGTACAACAGCACGTCGTGTGGATTCGAGGAGCGGACGGTCACAACAGATTCCGGCCTACCTGTCGCCTCGGTGGTCAGAACCACATTCGGCGACACCGAGACCGTGACGGCGTGGGTGACTCGAATCTCGTCGGATGCCGCGAGCGAGGCGACGAGCGGATCGTCGCCGGGGACCTCGTCGATGGTGACGTCCTCGGCCGACCACTCGTCGGGAAGGCTCACGACGAGGTTACCGTGCGGGATTGTCGGCATCAATCCTCCTTGCTCACAAGACCACCCGGCCACGTCGCGCAAGGCGTGCGTGTGTCACCTCACCGTATCCGCCGCGATTGCGGGGCGGGGCGGGTTGCGTGGGAATCACACGACGCAACCTCGTGTGCGGCGTCGACCGCCCGGCGCGAGAAGCTCAACCAGGATGCGCCGAGTCGACTGACCGCGGATCCACCCGACCCTCCCACATGATCGGGTCCTCCTCCGGGGAGGGTAGGTCGAGCCCCAGAGCTGCCATGTGCGGCAGGACGCGGTCGATCACCGAGTTCAGATCGGCGAGCTGCTCGGCATCGAGCGCATCGAAGATCAGTCGGTGCGCCTCGTCGCTGTGGCGCGGCGCCGCCGACCGTACCACCTCCATGCCGGCATCGGTGAGCGTCACCGACACCGCGCGCCGATCGGGGCTCGACGGCGACTTCGTCCGCCGAACCCACCCGCGACGCTCCATCGCGGTCACCGAGTGCGACATACGGCTCTGCTCGCTCTGCGCGAGCACCACCAGGCGCCTCATCCCGATGGTCCGATCAGCGGCCTCGGAGAGGCGGAACAGGATCATGTACTGCGAATGGGTGAGCCCGCTGTCGCGACGAAGCTGAGCGTCGAGAGCATCGTCGAGCAGCATGGACACCGTCAGGAACCCGCGAAAGGCCCGTTGTTCGGCCGGAGTGAGCGCCATGGGCCTCAGCGTAACAACTTGTTGAACTTTCATGGACCTTGCCGTACGATCAATTTAAATGAAGATTCATTGAAAATAGTTCGTGACATCCGAAGGACCTCCATGACCGCCACACACCCACCATCGACGATGCCGTTCGCCTTCCTCGGTCACGGCAGTCCGATGAATGCGATCGAGCACAACCGCTACACCCAGGCGTGGGCGGAGTTCGGCCGGTCCGTCCCGCGGCCGCGGGCCATCCTGGTGATCAGCGCCCACTGGTACATCAACGCCACCGCCGTGACCGCGATGTCCCGGCCACGCACCATCCATGACTTCTACGGATTCCCGCGCGAACTGTTCGAGTTCGACTATCCGGCACCGGGTTTGCCGGACCTCGCGGGCGAGGTGGCCGAGGTCGTCAAGCCGACCTGGGTGGGCAGCGACACCGACAGCTGGGGTATCGACCACGGCGCCTGGTCCGTTCTCGCCCATGCATTTCCGGACGCCGACATCCCGATCGTCCAGCTGAGCATCAACGGTGAGCGCGATCTGGGCTATCACTTCGACCTCGGCACCCGACTCGCACCGCTACGCGACTCCGGGGTGCTGATCCTCGGCAGCGGCAACATCGTGCACAACCTGCGTGCCGTCGACTTCGCGCGGCCCGAGAACGGCTACGACTGGGCCCAACGTTTCGACGACGCCGCCCGCGAGGCCATGCTCGGCGATCCCACCGCGTACCCGGCCCTGGCGGGACACCGCGACTACGCGAAAGCCGTCCCGACGCCCGATCACTTCCTGCCGTCGGTCTACCTGGCCGGCCTGAAGGCCGCCGCGTCCTCCGACGGCGACGCGGCGACCACGGTCCTCGTCGACGGATGCTCGTACGGGTCGCTGTCGATGACGTCCTACGCGGTGAACTGACGCCAGCGTGATGCCGCGCTCGCACACCGCGGCGCCGGACTTCCGACGAGAGCCGACCGATAGCTCTGAAACGGCCAGCCGACGTACGGCACTAGCGCAGCGGACCACCCCACTGCGCCTGTTCCCGGATCTTGTTCTTCAGCAGCTTCCCACCCGCATTGCGCGGCAGCGCCTCCTTCGACACGGATGCGAATTGGGGGATCTTGAAGTCGGCGAGACTCTTTCGGCAGTGGTCTAGCACGGCGTCGAGGTCGAGGTCGCCCGACTCGGACACCAGTATCGCGCCGACCTTCTCCCCCATCACATCGTCGGGCACCGGCACCACCGCGGCATCCACGACACCGGGCGCCGACAACAGGACGGCCTCGACCTCGATGCTCGACACGTTCTCCCCGCCGCGGTTGATGATGTCCTTGATCCGGTCGACGATGTGGACGCGTCCGGCGTCGTCGACGCGGACGACGTCCCCGGTGTGCAGCCATCCGTCGACGATGGTGGCCGCGTCGGCGTCCGGCCGTTGCCAATAGCCTGCGGTGACGTTGCCGCCGCGAACGACGAGTTCGCCGATGCTCGGGTCATCGGAGATCGGCACGATGCCGATGTCGACCGACGGCACGGCGTAGCCGACCGAGTCGGCATGCTCCACCGCGTCGGCATCGGGCAGAACGGTGATCAGGGAGGCGGATTCGGTCATCCCGTAGCCGTTCATCACAGTTGCCTGGCCGAACGCCTTCTGCAGCTGCTGCACGAGTGCCGGCGCGATCGGCGCGCCGCCGTAACCCACCGAACGGACACCCGACACGTCCGCATCCGCAAAGGCCGGATGACGCAGGAGCAGTGCGTAGACGGCGGGGACCGTCACCATGTAGCCGATCCGCTCGGTAGTGAGTACCTCGGGCAGCGCGGCCACGTCGAGCTGCGGCATGATCACGGCGGTACCACCCACGTAGGTGGCGACGAGGAACTGCGAGTTGCATCCGGTCACGTGAAACAGCGGGACCGAGATCAGTGTCCGCATCGACGGCCCGAGATCGCGGCCGATGCCCATGCAACGAATCATGTTCTCGGCGTTGGTGATGAACGCCTCGTGCGTGGTTGGAACCCCCTTCGGACGGCCGGTGGTGCCCGAGGTGTAGAAGAACGCCGCGACGTCACCTGCGGTGAGGCCGTCCACCGCGTACGGATCCCCCGTCGGCAACGGCATGTCCGGGGCGAGGTCCACCCTGACGCCGGCGTCGTCGAGAACAAACGCCACCTCGGGTTCGGTCATCCGCGTGTTCACGGCGACCACCACCCCTCCGGCCAGCAGCGTGCCCCAGAATGCCAGCGCCCACTGGACACCTGCCGCATACCGCAGCGCGACCCGATCGCCGTTCGTCACTCCGCGATCACGCAGTCCACCCGCCACGCGTCCCGCCTCATCCCACAGCTCGGCGTAGGTCAATCGGCGACCGCCGAGTTCCACCACGGCCTCATCCTCCGGCGCGGTCTCGACGCGCTCACGCAGGACGTCGATGAGCGTTGCCGGAATATCCGCATATCGGGGGACGCCCGCGTCGTCCCGGACGACTCCGTCCTGACCGAACGGGTTGTGCTCACGACCGATCTCGATGACAGCGGCGTCACTCATCCCTCGTTTGTACTCCGTGACCGCGGCGTCGACCACCACTTCGAGCGCCGCGCGGCACGCTCATGATCACGCCTTCTCAGGACCCGGCATCGAACCCGACAGAGGAATTTCCCACAGACGAGAAATTTTTGCCTACACTGTCAATCCATGAGGCCGAAACGCACCATCACCGACACGAAAGCCTCCCGACGAACAGCATCGCTACTGATCGCGGCGGTACTCGGCGTCGGAGGTTGCACCACAACGCCTGCCGGATCGGACGCCGATCCCACCTCTCTCGATGTGCCGACCACCAGCGGGTATCTGATCGGCACCGCCACCGATACCGGCCGGACATTCCTCGGCGTGCCCTATGCCGAACCACCCATCGGGCAACGCAGGTGGGCACTACCCGAACCCGTGCACACACCCGAGGCCCCGGTCGATGCGACCCACCCGGGCAGCCCATGCCCACAGAGTGTGCCGATACCCGGCGATCATGCCGCGCCAACGGAGGACTGCCTCACCCTCAACGTCACCACACCCCGTCAGACCGACGCCGACACGCAGTTGCCGGTCATGGTCTGGTGGCATGGCGGCGGCTACACGACCGGCGCGGCAAGCACCTATGACGCGCAGCGGCTCGCGGACCGGGGCAACGTCATCGTCGTGACGGCCAACTACCGACTCGGGGTGTTCGGCTACCTGGGCATGCCCGGGATGGCCGGCGGCGGCGACTTCGGTCTGGCCGATCAGCTCGAAAGCCTGCGCTGGGTGCACGCCAACGCAACGGAATTCGGTGGCGACCCCGACAACGTGACCGTGTTCGGCGAGTCCGCGGGCGCGATGTCGGCGTGCGCGGCGCTCACCTCGCCGAAGACAACAGGCCTGGTGGACAAGATGATCCTCGCGTCGGGCTCGTGCATGCTGCGCTGGCCCGACGGCACCCTCTATCCCGGGGTCCCCGCGCACACGCCCTACGCCTCGCGTGCCGACAACCAGGCCACCAGTGTCGCAGCCGCAGAGCAGTTGGGGTGTTCCGGTGCCGACGCAATCGCATGCCTGCGCGGCCTTCCGGTCGACCGGCTCCTCACCGTCGACCAGGACTTCGCCGACAACCTCACCTACGGCACCGACCTGCTACCCCGAGATCCCGCGCAAGCGCTCCGCGACGGTGATCAGCAACAGATCCCGGTGATCACCGGCGGGAACCATGATGAGCAGCGTTCATTCGTCGGCGGCCTCCTCGCCGCGCAACCCGACGCCGTGACACCGGCCAACTACCCGCAGCTGATCAGGACCGCGTTCGGCGCGCGGGCGCCCGAGGTGCTGGCCCGCTATCCCCTGGACCACTTCCCCAGCGCGGGTCTCGCGTGGTCGAGGGTCACCACCGATGCGGTGTGGGCCTGTCCGACCCTCCAGGGTGCTCGGCTGATGTCGAAGCACGCATCGACCCACCTCTACGAATTCGCCGACGAGACGGCACCGAACGTGAACCAGATCAACACCATCCCCCAGGGTGCCGCCCACGCGACGGATACGCCGTACTACTTTGATCTCGCCGGACACAATCTGCTCAGGACGCCGCGACAACGGGAGGTCGCCGACCAGATGATCGCGTACTGGACCTCGTTCGCGCACGACGGGACACCACGCATCGCCGACGACGCCGACATTGGACCGGTCGACGAGGACCCCACCGATGCACTGCAGTTCGGGACGTCGGCGACCCGCGACGTCGACTTCGCTGCCGATCACCAGTGCAGTTTCTGGCTCTGACCGACCGGAGAGCTCATGCCGTCCAGCCGCGTCGACAACGACACGTTCATCCATCGGGCACGTCGCGCCCAGCTGATCGAGACCGCGATCGGCGTGATCGCCGACGTCGGCACCGAGCGCGCGACCATCTCGCGTATCGCCGAGGCGGCCGGAGTGACGCGCGGGGTGGTCACCTATCACTTCCGGGATCGTCCATCGTTGCTCGCCGGCGTGGTCACCTACGTCTACGACCGTGCCCGCGAGGTACTCGAGAACCGTGTCCAGTCGGCATCGACGCCACGTGAATCGTTGCGCGAGTTCATCACCGGGAGCATCGACTTCTACGGCGCATACCCTACCGAGATGACCGCATTGTCGGCCATCTACCGCTCGCCGGACATGCCTCGCTCCGATCGAGTCGAGCATCGAACGGAGGCGACGGATGTGGAGGACATCCTGATCGCCGGTATCAGGTCGGGCGACTTCCGCCGTCTCGACCCCGCGGTGACGTCGGCGACCATCCGGGCGGGGCTGGACGCCGCGCTCGAGCGCATCCGCGAAGGCGCCGACCTCGAGCATGAGAAGCGCGAGGTCTGGTCACTCTTCGATGCGGCAACGCGCAGAGCCGGTTCCGGCCCAGCGGAGCCGCCTGGGCGCCGAGATCATCAACGAAGTTCCGACGCGGGGAACTAGCAGAACGGAGCGCGCGGCCACGCCGCGCCGTCGCCCTCGGACACGCTTCAATAGCTGAACGTCGTCGCGCCGTCGCCGATCCACTCCCACAACTGGATGGTGCCACCCATCTCGGCACCCGGGATGAAGCCGGACGGGTCGATTCCCTTCGAGTTCACACAGATGGGACAGACGAGGTAGCGCCCACCGGCGCTCTCGTAGCGTTCCATCAGATCCTCCAACGGCGGACAGGCCACACAGGCCGTGGCCACCGCAACGCCCTTCACAGCAAGCCGAACCGCTTCCTTGGTCAGGAACATCGTTGTGGGACGACCGCTTTCGGCTGCGCCGACCGCGACCAGAAATGCCACCGTCACCTTCTCCGGGTCTTCGAGCCCAGTGGTGAGACTGATGGCGGCCTTGTTGGTACTCATGTCGTCCTCCTCGGGTTGTCGTTGTGACAACCAGGACGTTAGTGATCGTCACAGGCCCGGAAATCGGTGCCGACCGCCATGTTTCCCGGCACCGACATCGCCTCTATGGCGGTCGACACGCAGGTCAGTTGCTCAACAGACGCGCGACCGCCGCCGCTCGCGCCGATCGACCTGCCAGGCCGAGTTTCAGGTAGATGCTACTGAGGTGCCGCTCGACCGTGCGGATGGACAGCGAAAGTTCCCGGGCGATCTCGGCGTTGTCGAGCCCGTGTCCGACGAGCCGCAGGACGTCGCGCTCGCGATCGCTGAGGCTGCGCAGTGCCGTCGGCGTGCTCGGCGCGGTGACCGATTCTGCCGCAAGGAAGTTGCGCACTTCGGCGACGAACACTGGCCAGGCGCTCTCGTCGGCGAGGGTGATGTGATTGTCACTGTCGAGGGTCACCAGCCGGGCGTCCGGTATCGCCGCGGCGAGTCGGCGACCTTCGGCGAACGGAGACATGCGATCACCGCGGGCATGGATCACCAACGCGGGCTGGGTGATCTCGCTCAGCAATGCCGACACGTCGACGGTCCAGCGCGCGGCGCGCGAATGCAGAGCGTTGTCGGTGGATGTGGCCCGGGCCTGCAGATCGTCGAGCCAGCAGGCTTGTTCATCGGTTGCCCCGGGGATCAGCAGTTGGGTGAAGACCCGCCGAAATGTGCTGTCCGGCCTCGCCCAGCCGACCTTGATCAGCTGCCGAAACGTGTGCTCGAGCTCGGTGGCGTCGTCGTCACGACAGAACGCGGCGTGTGTGCCGTAGAGGATCAGCCGGCTGATGCGCTCCGGATGGCGCGTCGCATAGGTGATGGCGACCGGTCCGCCCTGGGACATCCCGACCATTGCGCATCGGTCGAGTCCGGCAGACTCGATCACCGCCTCGAGATCGGCAACCCGCGCATCCAGACCGAAGTCGTCCACGTCCCAGTCCGACATCCCACATCCGCGCTCGTCGTAACGTACGACGGTCGCCAATTCACCGAGATCCAGCAGGAAATGTCGCCAGACAGGGCTTTCCCAATCGAACTCCAGATGGCTGAGCCAGCAGGTGGTGAGCAGGAGTGGAGGTCCGGCGCCATGGATGGCGTAGGCGATCCTGGTGCCGTCCGCGCTGCGGCAGAAACGCACCTCCTGAGGCGGCGCTTCCCGCGACATACCTCGAGGTTAGTCGTGCCGCGCTCGTCAAACCACCGTCGTCGGCCCCAGATCGGTCACCGCGCCTCGACGACCACCACCCGCGGCGGCTGGTCCAGAGAACCGTCGTGCGGCGCAGCAGTTTCGGCGCCCGCGAAGGCGACCAGTCCGAGAATCAGCAGCTGCGGAACCGCCATCTCCATGGCGTCCAGAACTCCGTGCCACGGGCGTACCCACCGCGACGGCGGACCGGCGTGCGATCGGGTCGGCGACAGGACGGCCATGGCGTACTCCTCGGGTTCGATGTGCTCACCGACGAGGGTGTCCGACAGCGCTTGGAGATCACTTGGAGTCCACTGGTGTGTGCCTGCGCGCTTGGCCGTGAACGTCGCCGAGGCCGGCTGCGGCCCGCACCGGCCGGTCATCGGCCCCCGGCGCTATCGTCGAAAGTGCGCGCTACCCGCACCGGTAGGCCCACGGCAACCGAAGGACGATGACACGATGGCCGACGCCGACATCAACTTCTATTTCGACCCGGTATGCCCGTTCGCGTGGATGACCAGCAAATGGGTGCGCAAGGTGCAGGCACAACGCGACTACACCGTCGACTGGCGGTTCATCTCGCTCCGGCTCCTCAACGCCCATATCGACTACGACGCCCACTTCCCACCCGAGTACGAAGCGGGTCACGGCGCCGGCCTGCGCCTGCTGCGGGCGGCGGCGAGCATCCGACGGGAGCACGGTCGCGAGCCGTTGGATGCGCTCTATGCCGCCTTCGGCACCCGCATCTTCGACCAACACACCGGCACGTACACGGTCGACGGACGTGATCATCGCGGTACCGCGGACTTCCTCGGCCCGATCCTCACCGAACTCGGGCTCCCCGCACAGCACCTCGCCGCGCTCGACGATGCGAGCTTCGACGCCGAGATCCAGGCCGAGACCGACGAGGCGCTATCCCTGACCGGCCGGGACGTCGGCACACCCATCATCCATTTCCAGCCGCCGGACGGAGTCGCCTTCTTCGGGCCGGTCATCAGCCGACTTCCGAGTGACGAGGACGCGGTGGTGCTCTGGGACCACGTGATCGGCCTGGCCGGATTCCCGGGGTTCGCCGAGCTCAAGCGGAGCCTGCGTGAGAAGCCGCAGCTGAAGGCGTTCGGTGTCGATGTCGACGATGTCGGCGTGCAGGAAGACTGGCATGGCGGCAGTCGCCGCACCAAGAAATGATCGCGCCGACCGCCCGGTTGACGTGTCGGAAATTTCCGACGTATTGTCAGGCGCGTGACCACCGAGGACACCGTCTTCCTTGCGCTCGCCAACCCGGTGCGCCGACAGTTGCTGGAGATCCTGGCGACCGAACCCGCCCCGGCCGGTGAGCTCAGCACCCGGTTCGCGCTGAGCCGCTCCTCGGTCGCCGAGCACCTCAAGGTGCTCAAGGACGCCGGCCTCGTCGCCGACGAGGCCCGGGGGCGCCAGAGGATCTATCGCCTCACCGCCGCGCCGCTCGCCGAACTCGGCGAGTGGTTACACCCGTTCGAACGGTTCTGGCGCGACCGACTGTCCGATATCGCCGACATCGCAGAGGATCTCGAATGACCGACTCATCCACCTCCACCGACCGCTTCGCCGTGATCCGGGTCGATCAGTTCGTCGCGGCGCGCCCCGAAGCGGTCTGGCGCACCCTGACCGAACCCGAACTCGTCGAACGGTGGTGGGGGCGCGGCGACGTGCGACCGGTCGTCGGCCACGAATTCACCTTGGACATGCATCAATTCGGGCTTCAACCCTGCCGTGTGCTGGAGGTCGACGAGCCATCACGGTTTGTCTACACGTTCACCGAGAACTGGACGCTGACCTGGGTACTCGTCGCCGAAGGGAACGGCACCCGACTCTTCCTGGAGCACTCCGGGTTCGACCTCGACGACACACGCATGGCCGCCGCGTTCACTCAGATGGGACCGGGTTGGCGCGACGTGGTACTGCCGCGCCTCGCCGACCTCGCGCCGACTCTGTAGGCGTGCGAAGTCGGGTTACGGGCCTCAGATAAGTGTCCTCACGCGAGCAGCGCCACTATCCCCGCAACCTCGTGGACAGGACGTGCGCCTGATCGAGCAGCAACGATCCGAGTTCATGCCGACGGTCGGGCCGGAAACGTGTCTCGACGCCGGTGACGCTCAGAGCCCACGCCGGTCGGCCCGCGCCGTCGAAAACCGCCGCGCCGATGCCCCAGCTGCCCTCCACCAACAGCCCCGGGTTGACTGCGTAGCCGGTGGTCCGGGTGGCGTCGATGCGCTCGCGGACCCCCGAAACGGAGTGTGATGTGCCCCAGCGCGGCACCAGATCAGCCCGCTGCAGATAGCGGTCGATCTCGGCGTCGGGGAGGTGGCTGAGGATGGCGAGCCCCGCCGATGCGACCCCGAGCGGGAATCGGATCCCCACGTGCAGGACGTGCGAGCGCAGCGGGAAGCTGCCTTCCTGGCCGAGAACGCAGACCGTCTCGTCGCCCCGCCGTGCAGACAGGAACGCACTCTCTCCGGTCTCCCGGGCCACGTGGTCGACCACATCGCGGGCCTGATCGGTGATGTCGTAGCGGGTCGCCGCGGACGAGCCGAGCAGATAGAGCTCCGGCCCCAGAGACCATCGCCCCGTTGCGCTGTCTCGGTCGATGAGGCCTTCATCGACCAGGGCCGACAGCAACCGATGTGCGGTCGGTCGGGTCAGACCGGCGATGAGCGCCAGCTCGGTGGTACTCGCACCTGCGGGTTCCGAGGTGCCGACCGCGCGCAGCAACGCGGCCGCGCGCGCCACCACCGACGCACCCTTTTCTTCGGACACGACGTCGATCATAGCGTTCATTCAATGGACGCCAATTGAGACTCCAGACCACCAACTGAGCAATTCCTGGCCAATTTCTCCAGCTGGTTGCCTACGACGTGCCCATTCATCGACACTCGATCCCAGCTTGCCGCGTTTACTGAATGGACGCGCGTGGAAGGAGAAGCATGAGTTCGAAAGTGCATGAGACGGCTGAGGCCGCCGTCGCAGACATCGGGGACGGCGCCACTCTCGCCGTCGGCGGGTTCGGCATCTGTGGTGTGCCCGACGCGCTGATCGCGGCGATCGCCGACTCGGGTGCCGCCGGACTCGAGGTGTTCTCCAACAACTGCGGGATCGACGACTACGGCCTCGGGGTGCTGTTGTCCCTGGGACGCATTGCTCGCGTCACGGCCTCCTATGTCGGGGAGAACAAGGAGTTCGCCCGCCAGTACCTCGCCGGCGAACTCGAGGTCGAGCTGACACCACAGGGCACGCTCGCCGAGCGGCTACGGGCGGGCGGCACCGGCGTACCGGCGTTCTTCACCCCCGCCGGCGTGGGCAGCCCGATCGCCAACGGCGGCATGCCGTGGCGGTACGACAGCGACGGGTCGGTCGCAGTCGCCTCACCCCCCAAGGAGACCAGGGTGTTCGGCGACAAACGCTATGTCCTGGAAGAGGCCATCACCGCCGACTTCGCGCTGGTGCATGCCCGACGGGGTGACACCGAGGGCAATCTCGTGTTCGAGAAGACCGCATTGAACTTCAACCCGCTGGCCGCGATGGCCGGACGTATCACCGTCGCCCAGGTCGAAGAGCTCGTCGAACCCGGCGAGATCGATCCCGCCCAGGTGCATCTGCCGGGCGTCTTCGTGCAACGCATCGTCCACACCGGCCCGCAGGCCAAACGCATCGAGAAGCGCACCGTCCGCGCCGCCGAAGGGAAGTGACCCCATGACTGCCACGATCACGCCAACCGGCTGGACCCGGGACCAGATGGCCGCGCGCGCCGCGGCCGAGATGGTCGACGGCCAGTATGTGAACCTCGGTATCGGCCTGCCCACCCTGATCCCGTCGTTCCTCTCCGACGACGTGCGGGTGACTCTGCATTCGGAGAACGGCATCCTCGGCACCGGCGGCTATCCCAGCGAGGACGCTGTCGATCCCGAGCTGATCAACGCCGGCAAGGAAACCGTCACCGTCAATCCCGGAGCTGCCTTCTTCGATTCGGCACTCTCGTTCGGCATGATCCGCGGCGGACACATCGACACCGCGGTGCTGGGCGGGATGCAGGTGTCGCGCACCGGCGATCTGGCCAACTGGATGGTGCCCGGAAAGATGGTCAAGGGCATGGGTGGCGCAATGGATCTCGTGCACGGCGCCGCGCGGGTCATCGTGCTCATGGAACACACCGATCGCAGCGGCGGACCCAAGATCCTGAATGCCTGCACGCTCCCGTTGACCGGCGAGGCGATCGTCGATCGCATCATCACCAATCTCGCCGTGATCGATGTCGTCGGCGACGGCACGCTACTGCTGCGGGAGACCGCACCCGGGGTGACCGTCGACCGGGTGGTGGCCGCGACAGACGCCGAACTCACTCCCGCCTTCTTCTGACCCGGCCCATCGGCCCCCTCGGACCCGGTTGCCGCAGGCTCTCTGCCAAACGCGCACCCGCCGAGTTTCTGCGCGTGTCGCGACATGCGCGGGAAGTCGGCGAGTGCGCGTTTGGCTTGCCCGGCGCCTGTCGGGCAGCGTCCTTGTGGTGTGACCCTGCGCGCACCAGGGCGTCTGCGCAGGTCAGCGAAGCCTACTCCTGGACGGCCCAGCCCAATCGACCCCCACCATTGCGCACAATGCCCCCGCCGACGTGATACTGGTAACGCCGAGACAAAATCTCGAACCACAACGTCACGTACCTGAGACTGGAGTTGGGAACACACATGAGCACGGATCAGCCGACAATCATCTACACCCTGACCGACGAGGCGCCGATGCTCGCCACGCACGCCTTCCTGCCGGTGATCCGTGCCTTCGCCGACGCCGCCGACATCAACGTCGAGACCAGCGACATCTCGGTGGCCGCCCGTATCCTTGCCGAGTTCGGTGACTACCTGAGCGACGACCAACGTGTGCCCGACAACCTGGGTGAACTGGGACGCCTGACGCAGTTGCCCGAGACCAACATCATCAAGCTGCCCAACATCAGTGCTTCGGTCCCGCAGCTGCTGGCCGCCATCAAGGAACTCAAGGAGAAGGGCTACAACCTTCCCGACTTCCCGGGCAGCCCGAAGACCGACGAAGAGCGCGAGATCCGCGAGCGCTACACCAAGTGCCTGGGTAGCGCCGTCAATCCAGTTCTCCGCGAAGGTAACTCCGACCGTCGCGCACCCAAGGCGGTCAAGGAGTACGCCCGCAAGCACCCGCACAGCATGGGCAAGTGGTCGATGGCCTCGCGCACTCACGTCGCCCACATGACCGAGGGCGACTTCTACCACGGTGAGAAGTCGATGACGGTCTCCGGTGACCGCGAGGTCAAGATGGAGCTGATCACCGAGGGTGGCGAGACCCTCGTGCTCAAGCCGAAGGTGAAACTCACCGACGGCGACGTCATCGACAGCATGTTCATGAGCAAGAAGGCGCTCGTCGAGTTCTACGAAGAGCAGATCGAGGACGCCTACGAGACCGGCGTGATGTTCTCCCTGCATGTGAAGGCGACCATGATGCGGGTCAGCCACCCCATCGTCTTCGGTCACGCCGTCAAGGTCTTCTACAAGGACGCCTTCGCCAAACACGGCGAACTGTTCGACGAACTCGGGGTCAACGTCAACAACGGTCTGTCCGACCTCTACGCCAAGATCGAGTCGCTGCCGAGTGCGCAGCGCGAAGAGATCGTCGACGACCTGCACAAGTGCCACGAGCACCGTCCCGAGCTGGCCATGGTCGACTCGGCGCGCGGCATCTCGAACTTCCACTCCCCCAGCGATGTCATCGTCGATGCGTCGATGCCGGCGATGATCCGCGCCGGCGGCAAGATGTACGGCGCGGACGGCCGCCTCAAGGACACCAAGGCCGTCAACCCCGAGTCGACCTTCTCCCGCATCTATCAGGAGATGATCAACTTCTGTAAGACCAACGGCGCGTTCGACCCGACGACGATGGGCACCGTCCCCAACGTCGGTCTGATGGCGCAGAAGGCCGAGGAGTACGGCTCACACGACAAGACCTTCGAGGTCCCGGCCGGTGGCGTCGCCAACATCGTCGACCTGGCCACCGGCGAGGTGCTGCTGACCCAGAACGTCGAAGAGGGTGACATCTGGCGTCTGTGCATCGTCAAGGACGCGCCCATCCAGGACTGGGTGAAACTGGCCGTGACGCGCTCCCGCGACTCGGGCATGCCCGTCGTGTTCTGGCTGGATCCGTACCGTCCGCACGAGAACGAGCTGATCGCCAAGGTGCACAAGTACCTGAAGGATCACGACACCGAGGGCCTCGACATCCAGATCATGTCGCAGGTCCGGGCCATCCGTTACACCATGGAGCGGCTGATCCGCGGACTGGACACGATCTCGGCGACCGGCAACATCCTGCGCGACTACCTGACCGACCTGTTCCCCATCCTCGAGTTGGGCACCAGCGCCAAGATGCTGTCCATCGTGCCGCTCATGGCCGGCGGCGGACTGTACGAGACGGGGGCCGGCGGTTCGGCACCCAAACACGTCAAGCAGCTCATCGAGGAAAATCACCTGCGGTGGGACTCGCTCGGCGAGTTCCTCGCGCTCGCCGTCAGCCTGGAAGACCTCGGGAAGAAGACCGGCGACAAGCGGGCCGAGATCCTGGCCAAGGCGCTCGACGCGGCGACGGGCAAGCTGCTGGAAGACAACAAGGGACCGTCGCGCACCACCGGTGAACTCGACAACCGCGGCAGCCAGTTCTACCTGGCCATGTACTGGGCGCAGGCGCTCGCCGAGCAGACCGAGGACGAGGGCCTCGCCAAGCACTTCGCGTCGCTGGCCAAGACCCTCAAGGAGAACGAGGATCAGATCGTCGGGGAGCTCAACGAGGCGCAGGGGACGTCCGTCGACATCGGCGGCTACTACTTCCCGGACTCCGAGAAGACCGCGGCGGTGATGCGTCCGAGCAAGACGTTCAACGAGGCATTGGCCGCCGCACGCGACTGATCCCCCGGATACCACTCACCTCAGCCTGCACGCCGTCCACCGGGTGCAGGCTGAGGTGCTTCTGTCGTCGACGAACCCGGCGGCAGCACATCTCCTACGCCGCAGGAGTGCCGCTCAACGGTTTGCCCACACCAAGCCCCGCAGCGTGGCGGTCGGTGGGATGTCCTCCACCCCGAGGATCCCGCTCGGGGAGTCGCACACCCAGTCGATGGCGTTGACGGCGCGCGCTGCCGTGGAGATGCACGCCGCGTCGGTGGTGTCGAGCCAGGGGTGGGACACATGCGCGTTGATCTCCACCCTCGGGTCTCCCTCGACCACCACCCGATGGACACCGGAATGCCCTGGTGGCGGAAAATCCCAGTCCGGTGCGGCCACCGCCGTGAGTCGATTGACGTGTTCGAGCGTGATCACCGCAACGCCGTCCACGACGCCTTCCGTCGCGAAGCGGACAGCGGCCATTCCTCCTGGCTCGACGGTCATCATCGTGCAGTCGATGCGATCGGGGGTGAACCATCGCTCGGTCCGCTGTCGCACCTCGTCCAGGGTGATGTCGAGTGCGGCCGCCAGGGCCCGCACCTGCCCACCCCACATCGATGCCACCACCCCGGGCGCGTACAGCGGGGCCGGTTCCTCGTCTTCTGTTTGCCCGAAACCCATCGCGGCCCCGGTGAACTCGGCGTCGTCGTAGTTTCCGTAGTCGAAGATCTCCTGCACGGTGATCGTCCGCGCCCGAGCCACCAGACCGAGCGCCGTATGCGCCAGGGTGTCGCCGGAGAAGCCGGGGTCGACCCCGTTGATGTACAGCGACGCCGAGCCGTGGTCGCAGGCGCGTGCGAGTGGTTCGGCGACCCAGCTCTCGGCATGCCGCCCCGCCGCCAGCCACACCAGCGAGGTCCCGACGACGTCGATGCCTGCCGCCAGGATCTTCGACATCTGCTCGATCGCCTCGTCGGGACGGGTCTCCGCCAGCGCTGTGTACACCACACAGTCGGGACCCAGACCGATGAGCGCATCGAGGTCATCGGTGGCGATCACGCCGGTCGGCGAGTCCAGCCCGCACAGCGCGGCAGCGTCTTTCCCGATCTTCGCCGGGCTCGCGGCGTGGACCCCGAGCAACTCGAGATCCGGGCGGCCGATGATGGTCCGCAACGAATGACGTCCCACATTGCCTGTCGCAACCTGCACCACACGTCGCACTGTCACCCCCGTCGTCGTGGTCGCCGATCGGTCGGCAACCTCGTGGGCGACACTATCGCTACTACCGTCGGCATTACTGTTGAATGCTCGATTCGGAGGGCGAGCACCGAAAGGCGCCCCACAGATGCACTCTCCCCAGACGTGCCGCGAACATCATGTGCGCGAGACCCCCGGGGAGGGCGCATGTGTAGACGGCCCGACAGCCGGACCGGACGGATCCCTCAGGCGCGGTCGGGCAGATGCTTGCGTGACCCGCCGAGCACGACGAGCAGCGAGATCACCATCAGTCCGAGCAGCACCATCAGCAACTGCACGGTGGTGAACGGCGGCGTGAGGGCGGCCAGGACGGTGGGGGCGGCGAAGCCGATGTAGGCGACGGCGTAGAAGATGCCGGTGAGCTTCGCCAGCTCGTGCGGTGGGGCGATCCGCTGCACCTCGAGCAGCCCGGACACCAGGCCGATGCCGAATCCGGCACCCAGTACGACGCTCGCCACGACCCCGACCACCAACCGCTGGCCCGTGACGGCAACTGTCATGACGACGATTCCCACGATCAGAGCCGACAGCGCCACGACGATCCCGCGCGCGCTCGACACCGAATCGATGCGGCGCGCCACGGGCTGGATCAGTGCTCCCGACCCCAAGGCGATCACGCTCAGCAGGGTGGCGTAGGCCAGGCCGAGCCCGCCGGCGGCATCTGCCAGCAGCACCGGTTGATAGCCATACGACAGTCCACACGCGACGAACAGCCACGGTCCACACACGAGGACCACCCGCATGAACCGACGGTGCCGCGCCGACGTCACGCGCAGGCTCGACCGGAAATCCGCCTCCTGGTGTGCGTGCACGGTCTCGGGAGCCCGCCAGATCAGCCACGCGAACGGGATCGTCACGGCGATGTGGATGACGAACGGGAGGATCTCCGGTAGCGGCCCCCACTGGGCGATACAGCCGGCCACGAGCGCACCCACCGCGGAGCCGAGTGTGAACGCCAACGACGCCCGCCGCGCGCCCGCCCCGGCATCGGCGGTCGGGTCGTGCGGCGGCACCGACAGCTCCTTGAGCCAACTGGTTCCGACCGCCATCGCCGTACCAACGGACATACCGGCCAACAGTCGGCCCACCATGATCGGGATCTGGCCGAGTCCGTCGAGCGCGAGGAATCCGCTACCCAACAGGCCGAAGCCCACCGCGCACACCATCGGCAGACGACGACCGAGGTGATCCGATGCGGCACCAGCGATCACCAGCGCAGGCGCCAGACCGGCCACGTAGACGCCGAGGAACAGCGTCACCGTCGCCGACGAATAGTGGTCGACCTCGCGATACATCAACAGCAAAGGACTGAACTGGTTTCCCGACCACGCGCAGACGAACAACGCGCCGAACACGACGACCCACGCCGGTGTACGGGCCGACAGGCTCGATTCGGCGGGCGAACGTCGGAGCACGTCGATGCTCATATGGCCCCCTGGTAGCGGTCGAGATGCGCCGTCAGCAAACGCGCGAACTCCACGGCATCGCGATCGAGAAAGCACGCCGCCAGTTGCTCATGATCGTCGAACGACGAGCCGAGATTGGCAGGATCGATCTGCAACAGCAGGTTCCGGAGCCGCTGCTGACGGCCTCGGAGCTGCTCGTAGAAGTGGCAGGCGATGGGGTTGCCCGACGCGGCGACCATGGTCGCATGGAACTCGTCGTCGGCCTCGACGAAAGCGTCGACATCCCCGGAGTTCACGTACTCCCGCTGGCGCGCGAGGTTCGCCAGCAGCCGCTCGGCCACCGCATCGTCCGGCCTGCGCTTCGCGAGGAGCTGCTCGGCCGCGCCGATCTCGACACCGCGGCGCATCGACAGCACGTCAGACGCCTCCGACGGAGTCAACGGCCGCACGATCGCACCCTTACGAGGGATGAGGTCGAGCAACTGCTCTGCGCCGAGACGCAGGAACGCCTCGTGGACCGGGGTACGACTGATCCCGAGGTCGGCGCCGACCTTCACCTCACTGACCAACTGCCCACCGGACAACTCACCGTTGAGGATCTGCGATCTCACTGTCAGGTAAGCGCGTTCGGCGGCCACGACCGGACTCTGCTCTGGCATGGTCAGGAACTGTAACACCCTTGCATGCATGCTTGCATGCAAGGAGTCGGGCGTCGGCCCGCCCAATCCTCGCGACGCTCGGACGACGCCCGCCGACTTGTGCCATCGTTTTACCCATGACCAGCCCAGACTTCGACGTGAACAAGCTGTTCCCGGGAAAGTTCTTCATCAGCACCGCCCTCGACGTTCTCGAGTCAAAGCGGAAGATGACCGGGCACCTGCGCCGTCGCTACCTTCAGCGTGCCGCGATGGCGGGCATCATCATCGGGATCTTCTACCTGATCAACTACACGATCATCGCCGCGTTCGACACAATGGGCAGCGACCCCGATCAGCTCCACGTCGTCGGCAAACTGATCGGCGCATTCGTGTTCGGTTGGGCGCTGGTGTTCATCTACTACACGAAATCCGAGCTACTGACGTCGAACATGATGATCGTGGCGATCGGCACGTACTATCGCCGCGTCACTCCGTTGATCGTGGCGCGCATCCTGGGCCTGTGCTATCTCGGCAACATCATCGGTGGACTTCTCCTGGCCGGCCTGCTGCGCGGCACCACGCTCGTCAACGAACGCGTCCTCGAGGCGATGCAGCATTCGGTCGACGTCAAGACCGGTTACCTCAGTGAGGGTTTCACCGGCTGGCTCGATCTTTTCATCCGAGCGATCCTGTGTAACTTCATGATCAATCTGGCGATGCTCTTGGTGTACAACGGCTACCTGCACGAGGACATCGCCAAGATCATGGCGATGATCACGGCGGTGTTCGTGTTCGCGTTCCTCGACTTCGAGCACTCGGTCGCCAACACCGTGCTGTTCATGATCGTCGGCCTGCAGGACGGCATCGACGTCGGACCGGCCCTCGGCAACCTCGGAATCGTGTTGCTGGGCAACCTGGTCGGTGGCGGCATCCTGATCGGCTTCTACTACGCGTGGGTCAACGACGAGCGGGACACGCCACGTCTGCGGCTGCGTCGCCGCGACTGAGCGGCGTCCGGAGCGCTACGACCGATCGCAGGCCGGGGCGGGCGCATCCTCCGACAGAGGCTTGCCGAGCGGAATGAGATAGACGACGTCGAGCACCACCGGCACGGCACCCAGGTTCTGCCCCTGATGCGTGTTCGCCTGCCCGCGAGGCTCGGTGATGAGCTCACCCTGCCGATAGATGGTCGGCACACAATCTGGCCCCGGATGCGTCAGGGTCCCGGATCGGACGATCCCGTACAGATCACCGTCGTGATAATGCCAACCGGTCGTCCCACCGGGCGCGATTGTGACCTCACGCAGCGCGACGTGAACGCCGGCGGGCACGAAGGGCACCACGCCGGCGGGGATGTCGGCCTCGGCGAGGGTGGTTGCCGTGACACCGGATGACGGGGTTGCCGAGGCCGCGGCAGGTACTGCGCCGACCATGGCCACAGCAGCACTCAGCCCGACGACGAGGCTTCCCATACGCTTCACCCCCGGAACGTAACGGGCGCACCCTTGCCCGCTTCGCCTGTCGGCATGTTCGTAACGAAAGAGTGACCGACCCCCGATTCTGTCGGCCCCTCACGGGCCGCACCCGCAAGATGGACGCCATGGCCGAACGCAACACATCGCAGGAACCAGCCATCGGGGTGATCGGGGGTTCCGGGTTCTATTCGTGGCTGGCCGAGGACGACTCGTTCAGCGACGTGGTCGAACACCGCGTCACCACGCCGTTCGGCGCGCCGTCGGCGCCACTGACCGAAGGGAGGATCGACGGCCGTCGCATCGTCTTCCTCCCCCGGCATGGCGTCGCCCACGAGTTTCTCCCGCACAGCGTTCCCTATCGCGCAAACCTCTGGGCGTTGCGCGAACTCGGAGTCCGGCGGGTGCTCAGCGCATCGGCGGTGGGCGGCCTGAAGACAGAAGCGGGTCAGGGCACCGTGGTGGTGCCCGACCAGCTGGTGGACCGGACATCCGGGCGTCCGCAGACCTTTTTCGATCGTCTGCCCGCAGGAAACCCGTACGGTCCGATCCACGCGTCGTTCGCCGACCCCTACTGTCCGCGGCTACGAACCGCGATGACCCGCCAATCCACGGACGTTCGTGACGGCGGCACCCTGGTGGTGATCGACGGGCCTCGGTTCTCCACTCGGGCGGAGAGCCGATGGTATGCCGCACAGGGCTGGTCGGTGATCAACATGACCGGACACCCCGAGGCGGTGCTGGCTCGCGAGCTCCAGCTCTGCTACGCCAACGCCTGCCTGGTGACCGATCTCGACGCAGGTGTCTCCGAAGGAGAAGGCGTGACCGCCGCCGAGGTCTTCGCCGAGTTCGAACGTAACCTGCCCGCCTTCGCGAAGCTGCTCCTCGGTGCGATCCTCGCGGTTGACTTGACCACCGAGTGCGACTGCGCAACAGCAGATTACGATGTCGACGCCATCATGCGAGAGCTGGCGTGACGCGGGTTGCGCTGACCGGGGCCGCGGGGTTCATCGGGTCGGCGGTTCGCGAGCTGCTCGATGCCCGCGGTTTCGAGGTGGTCGCGGTCGACGCGATGATTCCGGAGGCACACGGTCCGTCCTCGCAACCACCACCGGGCACGGTACGCGTCGACGTCACCGACGTGGACGCGCTCACCGATCTCCTCGATGGCGTCGACGTCGTCTGCCACCAGGCCGCGATGGTGGGTATGGGCGTGACCATGGCGGACGCACCCGCCTACGCCCGGCACAACGACCTGGGGACCGCAGCCGTACTGGCCGCCATGCACCGCGCCGGCTGCGGGCGTCTCGTTCTCGCATCGTCGATGGTGGTCTACGGGCCCGGCCGCCTACGCACCGACGACGGCCGGCCGGTCTCCGAACTGCCGGAGCGGGATCCACGGCGCACCGGTTCCGGTGACTTCGAGTACCGCACGGCCGACGACAGACCCATCACCTGGGAGCTGACCGACGAGGACGCCCCACTGGCACCCCTCAGCCTCTACGCGGCCAGCAAGGTCGCGCAGGAACACTACGCACGGGCGTGGTCGCTGGCCACCGGGGGCGCGGTGGTCGCACTGCGCTATCACAACGTCTACGGTCCCGGCATGCCCCGAGACACCCCGTATGCCGGTGTCGCGTCGATCTTCCGATCACGGCTCGCGGCCGGGCAGGCTCCCCTGGTGTTCGAGGATGGCGGTCAGATGCGCGACTTCGTCCACGTCGCCGATGTCGCCGAGGCCAATCTCGCCGCGATCACCTGCGACATCGGCGGATTCACTCCGCTGAATGTCTGCTCCGGCCGGCCGATCGCGATCAAGGACGTGGCGGAGGTCCTGTCGCGTCAGATCGACGGCCCGGATCCGGTGGTGACCGGCCAGGTGCGCCCGGGCGACATCCGGCACATCGTCGCCGATCCGGCCCGCGCACACCGGGTGCTCGGCTTCACGGCGCGGATCGGGCCCGACGAGGGGCTCGCTGAGTTCGCGACCGCGCCGCTGCGTGACCCGGCGGCACCGTGACTCATCCGGGCGTCGACGACGTCCCGGTGCCGAGCGCCCGCGACGTGGATGCCACGCGCGGCAGAAACACCTCGAATCGGCTCCCCCGCTCGGTGTTCGACGCGGTGATCTCACCGGCGTGCGCGGCGATCAGCCCCTGCGCGATCGCCAGTCCCATCCCCGACCCGACCGGCAGTCCGTCGCCGTTGATCGGGGTCCGCGACTTCGTACCGCGGTAAGCCACCTCGAAGATCCGCGGGAGGTCCTCCTCGGGGATGCCCACGCCGTCGTCGTCGACCACGATGGACACCCCGGCAGCTGCGGGCGCGACGACGAGGTCGACCGAACCACCGGCGCGGGTGTGGGCGATCGCGTTGACCACGAGGTTGGTCAGAATCCGTGACAGCGCAGTCGAACTCGCGGTCGCGATCACCGCGACGTCCGGCGCGTCGACGCCGAGCGTGACGCCGGCCCGGCGTGCGGCACCGCCGAGTGCAGTGGTGACCTCGTCGACCACCTCTCGCACGTCGATCGGTTCGAACTCCAATGTCATTGCACCGGAATTGATTCTCGACATCTCGAACAGATCGTCGACCATCTGCGACAGACGGATGGTGTTCGTGTCGATCTCGCGGGCGAATTCGCTGATCTCGTCCGGCGAGGTGACCACCTGGTCGGACAACGCCTCGGCGAGCGCCTTGATGTCGGCCAGCGGTGTCCGCAGATCGTGGCTGACCCAGGCGATGAGTTCACGGCGGGACCGCTCCGCGGCGCGCTCCTGGTCCCGCATCTGCCGCTCCCACACCGTGCGTTTCGCCTGCATGTGTCCGAGCATCAGTGCGAGCGGGGCAGTCACCAGCGCGACCGCTGCGAGTACCGCGGCCACCCGGGAGCTGTCCTCGGTGAACATGAACCCGCTGATCCCGAAGATCGCGGTGAAGGTGGCGGACAGCGGTACCAGGATGATCGCGACCATGTTGACCCGCAGGGACATTCCCCGGATGAGATAGAGCACTCCGGCTCCCACCGCGGCGATCGGCGCCGTCATCGCCAGGGCCACACCGAAGATGCGCAGGGTCTCGGTGTTCATGCACGTCCCCGATCCGACTCCGATGCGGAGGCATTCCAGCGGTATCCACGACCCCATACGGTTTCGATCCTGGCCGCGTCGCCCAGTTTGGCCCGTAGACGTTTGACGTGCACGGTGACCGTGGAGATGTCGCCGAATGTCCAACCCCACACCTGATCGAGCAGTTCCTCGCGGGTGAAGACCGCATCCGGATGGGTGAGGAAGAAGACCAGCAGGTCGAACTCACGTTTGGTGGTCGATACCTTCCGCGGGCCGACGAACACCGCACACGACGCCTGGTCGACACTGATCGGCCCGTCGGACAGCTGCGACCCATTGCTGAATCGGGGCGCCTGCGCGCGCCGGAGCACCGACTGCACCCGCAGACTCAGCTCGCGTGGACTGAAGGGCTTGGCCACGTAGTCGTCGGCGCCGGACTCGAGTCCGGCGACTCGGTCGTCTTCCTCGCCCAGAGCGGTCAGCATGATGACCGGCAGGTCGGCGTGATCGCCGCGGCGGATCTGCTCGCACACCGTGATGCCGTCGCCGTCGGGCATCATCACATCCAGGATCGCCAGATCGATCGGATTCGACTCGATCTGGGCCAGCGCCTGCGCGCCGCTGGACACCACCGTGACGTCCATGCCGTCGCGTTGCAGATAGCGACGGACCACATCGGCGACCACACGGTCGTCGTCGGCTACGAGAATGCGCACCATGTACCAGCTCTCACTTCACCAATACGTTAACAACAGATGATTGACGATCAGCGCCACCGCGGCCTGGCCGGTCAGCCAGATGCGCTGGTGGCGCCGCGGCAACAGACCGGTACAGACGAGTACCCACAGCGAGAACGGCAGCCAGATCCGTTCGGTCTCCGCCTTGCTGAGAGCGCTCAGATCGGCGGCGAGGATCGCCAACAGGCCGGCGAGTGCGAGCAGGACGGGTGGCCGCAGCAATGCCTGCCGCAGCGGACGGTGCCACACTCGGCCCACGCCTGCCGCGACGGCCGGGCCGAGAGCGCACAGGGTGGCCGCCAGATTGGCCCATCCCCAGTAGGCGAACGGACGCTTGCTCGCGATGCCCTGGTAGTAGCGCTCGACCACCAGGTGATAGCCGTCGAGCCACCAGAAGCCGGCAAGCCAGAACGCCCCGGCCACGGCGAGCGCAGCCGCGACGGCCCAGGGAACGGGACGGGCCGAACGCGCCCCGACGAGTACTGCGAGAACGACGAGTCCGATCAGCACCAATCCGTAGTTGAGGAAGACGGCGAAACCGAGCAGCAGTCCGGCCGCGACCCCCCAGACCGCTGCACGCACCCCACGCTCAGAGGCCGAGACCGCGAGCAGTGCCACCCCCCACGCGGCGACTCCCATGAAGTAGCCGTCGGCGGACACCCCCACCCAGACCCAGCCCGGGAACAGGACCAGGAACGGTGCACAGCGACGGGCCCAGCCCTCGTCACCCACGCGGCGCAGGGTGACCAGAACGGCGACGGTGGCGCTGGTACCGACGACAACGCACCAGGTGGCCGCCCAACCGCCACCCGAGAGCCCGATACGGTCCAGGACGACGAAGGTGAGCAGGGCACCGGGAGGATGGCCGGACACATGGGTGGTCCAGGAGTCCGGCTGACCGTCCAGGATGCGACTGGAGAACGTGCGCAGCAGCTCGCCGATCCCCCTGACACCGGGAACCTCGGCGAGGTACTCGGGGCGGCGCTCGAGCCGGCCCGCATACCCGCGCTGCCACCCGTCGACGAGGGCCAGGCTCACCGTCCAGACCAGTGCCCAGGCCCAGACGACGGCGCACAGCCGCGCCCAGGACAACCGCTGCGCCCACACCGGCATCAGCACGATCGCGGCGATCGCCAGAGCGATCGCGGGCGCGGTCCCCGGTCCGGTGTGGGGCAACCAGTTGCCGAACAGCGGGGGCGCCTCGGCGAAGATCTTGCCCAGCAGTGAGCGATCGAACACCAGCGGAACCAGTGTCGCCGCAGCCACGAGTGTCGCTGCGAGCGTGACACTCACGACGTCCCGGAGCACACCGCGACCGTCGGCGATCGGCTCGTCGTCGGCCGCTCGTGCGTCCGCCTCCTCGTCGGTCACGGTTTCGGCCATGCTGCAACGCTATTGGTAGACGTGCCGATCTCGGGCGGTGACGGTCAGGACGTCATACTTCCGTAACCGCACAACACCTGTCCCTTCCAGGCGGATCCTCATACCGTTGTTCGTGTGCAGCCGAGCGACATCTCCGTGATCATCCCGTGCCGAAACGAGGCCGGATCGGTGTCCGGCGTGCTGTCCCGGGTGCCGCCGGGGATGCAGAGCATCGTCGTCGACAACGGATCAACCGATGCGACAGCCGATCTGGCACGGGCTGCGGGCGCCGTCGTCGTGGCGGAGTCGGAGCCCGGCTATGGGGCCGCGGTCGCCGCAGGCGTCGCGGCCGCGCGCCGGCCGGTGGTGTGCACGATCGACGGTGACGGGTCGATGGATCCGGACGATCTCCTCGGTCTGGTCGATGAACTCGATCGCGGCGCCGATCTGGCCGTCGGCCGGCGGCGCCCCGCCGGCGCAGCGGTGTGGCCCTATCACGCCCGCGCCGGCTCGGCGGCGGTCGCCGCGTATCTGCGGCATCGGTACCGTCTGCCCGTCCACGACATCGGTCCGATGCGGGCGATCCGGCGGGACACGCTGACCGCCCTGGACCTGCGGGACCGTCAGAGTGGGTACCCCGTCGAGCTGTTGAAGCGGGCCGGCGAGGCCGGGCTGCAGGTGGTCGAGCGGGACGTCGGCTACACCGCGCGCACCGCCGGACGATCCAAGGTGTCCGGTTCGGTACGCGGTTCGGTGCGGGCGGCGCGAGATTTCCTGGCGGCCCTGCGATGACGGTGGCAGCGGCGGTGCTGATCGTGGCCAAGGCGCCCGTCCCCGGTCTCGCCAAGACCCGATTGGCGGTCCGCTACGGCCCTGAGGGCGCCGCCGGTCTGGCCGCCGCGGCCCTGCTCGACACCATCCGAACCGCACGACACGTGCCGGACGCCTCGGTGATCGTCGCTCACACCGGTGATCTCGAAGCCTCCGTGCGCTCCGACGAGATCGCCGAAGCACTTTCCGGCTGCATTCTGGTCCCGCAACGTGGACGGCGATTCGCCGAGCGTTTGATGAACGCCCACCTCGACGCCGCCGCGCTCGGAGCCGAACGCGTCGTCCAGATCGGCATGGACACCCCTCAGGTGCGCACCGATCAGTTGGCGGATGCACTCACGCTGCTCGATCCCGGCCAACCGCGCTGTGCGCTCGGCGAAGCACTCGACGGCGGGTGGTGGGCGCTTGCCACCACCGGTGCGCGTGGAGCCCGCTACCTGGCCGACGTACCCATGTCGGATCCGGACACCGCGCGACTGACGCGGCGGGCACTCGAGCAGGCCGGACTGACCGTCTGCGAACTCGAGAGACTCGCCGACGTCGACGAGCCCGGCGAGGTCGACCCGGTGGCCCGGTTGTGCCCGCCGCAGAGCGAGTTCGCCCGTACCGCAGACCTTCTCAGTGCGGTGACGCCATGATCATCCGATTGTGTCCGACCGGCCCCAACCCGTTCGATGCAATGTTCGCGGCCGGCCGATGTGTGTTGCGTCGCGCAGACGGGTCGGTCGATGAGTGGCCGGTCAACCGCTGGTGCGGGGTGGACCCGGATCTTGACGACAGTGACTTCGACCGGATGGTCGCCGACCGTTGCCGCGGTGCGACAATCGATCTCGGCTGCGGACCGGGACGACTGGTCGACCTGCTGGCCGGCCGGGACATGATCGCATTGGGCATCGACAGTTCATCGGTGGCGGTGTCGATGGCCCGCGACCGCGGACTCGCGGTGCTGCGCCGCGACATCTACGACCCGCTCCCCGGCGAAGGTCGTTGGACCACAGCACTTCTGATCGACGGCAACGTCGGGATCGGCGGCGCGCCGGAGCGAGTCCTGATGAGGGCCGGTGAGCTGGTTCGGCGCAGTGGCTCGATCCTGGTCGAGATCGATCCCGAGGTCGAGCACATCGAACGCGAAACGGTGCGGGTGGAGGGTGCCCAGTTCTCCAGCAGCTGGTTCGCCTGGGCCAGAATCGGTCTGCTCGGGGTCGAGGACGTCGGGCGCGAGTGCGGGCTGACGATCCGGAACGCGTGGGAACTCTCGGGCCGCCAGGTGGTGGAGATGAGCCACACATGACGACGACCGACGACCAGGACGCCGCACAGGAGTGGGCGGCCGGCCTACGCAGCCCGCGGGTGACCGCACGCATCGGTCTGGCCCTGGGCATCTGCTTTCTCATCTGCTTCGCGACCGGACTGCTGAGCCACGGGATTCAGCACCCGGCGTCGTGGTTCGACTGGATCTCGCGACCGGTGTGGATCTACCGGGTCACCCAGGGTCTCCACGTCATCTCCGGGTGTGTGGCCATCGTGCTGCTCATCGCGAAGCTGGCCGTGGTGTACCCGAAGCTCTTCGAGAAACCCCTCCTCGGCTCTCCCGCACGGGCACTCGAGCGCGCATCGATCGCCGTCCTGGTGTCCGCCGGCATCTTTCAGGTGATGACCGGGCTGTTCAACATCGCCCAGTGGTATCCCTGGAAGTTCTTCTTCACCACCACCCACTACGCGATGGCCTACGTGGTTATCGGCGCTCTCGCCATCCACATCGCGGTCAAGCTCCCTGTCATCCGGACCGCTCTCGAGGGTGGCGTCGACGGAGCGTCGACGGTCCCGGTTCGGGGCGAGTCCGGGCTCAGCCGACGTGGATTCCTCAATCTCACCTGGGTGGCTGCCGGTATCGGTGCGCTCGCCTTCGCGGGGCAGACGGTCCCGCTCCTGCGTGATGTCGCCTTCCTCGCACCCAGAAGCGGCGACGGCCCACAGGGGTTGCCGGTCAATCGAACCGCCCACGACGCCCGGGTGGTGGAGCAGGCGACCGACGACGCGTACCGCCTGCATGTCGTCGGGCCCCGGTCCCGTGAGCTCTCGATCGACGAACTCCGCGCCCTGCCGGTGCAGACCGTGGACCTACCGATCAGCTGTGTCGAGGGCTGGAGCGCTGGTGCCACCTGGACCGGCGTGCGGCTCCGCGACCTCGCCGCGCTGGTCGGCGCGACGGGCGACAACGGCATTCGGGTCATCTCGCTGGAACGGGGTCCGTACGCCGTCAGCACCCTTCCGGTGGCCCAGTCCCGAGATCCACTCAGTCTCATCGCGTTCGAGCTCAACGGGGAGACGCTGGACATCGATCACGGCTACCCCTGCCGTCTCATCGCGCCCAACCTGCCCGGTGTCATGCAGACCAAGTGGGTCTCCCGGATCGAGGTGCTCTGAATGGCCGAACGGATCGTTCGCGTGACGCTGGTGGTGGTCGGCCTCGCGCTGATCGGGTACGGCATCTCGCGGATCTGGGACTTCTCCACCACCGATCAGATCTCCGTGATCATCTGGCTCGCCATCGCCCTGCTGGCGCACGACGCGGTGCTCGCCCCGATCGCGCTCGCCCTCTCGTGGCTGTTCCGACGGTCGCTGCCACCCTGGTGGAGCCGCACCCTGCTGGTCGCGCTCGCCTTCACCAACGTCCTGGTCATCCTGGCCCTGCCGGTCATCGCGCCTCGTCCGGCCGATCAGGCCGCACGCAATTCGAGCGTTCTCGACCGCGACTACTGGTTGGGTCTGGGCATCGCGCTGCTGGTGGTGTGGGTGGTCGTGTTCGTGGGCGCGTGGTGGCTGCGGAGCCGCGGACAGCCGCCCCGGCCGACCCCGGATCCCGCCCTCTGGATGGGGCCGCGAGCCTCGGCTACCGGAAGTTGAGTCCGGCCCACCGAGCGTCGTGAACGCGGACGTGGTCGATGTCGATGTCACACGCCACCAGGTGCGCCCCCGTGCCTGCATCACCGGCCGCGACGTGGACCGTCGGCGAACACTCCACCCGCACTCCTGCCGGGCGCCATGCAACGATCTCCGGACACATCGCCGCGGCCGCGGCGACCAGGTCGTGGCAGGGCGCCGACCAGCCATGTCCGATGCCGGCCGGATGTCGCCGCAGACCGTAGGCGCGCATCGATCCGAAGTCCCCGATCCCGGTGCGTGGCAGGTCGGCGACACGGAGCACCAACGCCCGCGACACATCGAGCCCGACCCAACGGACCGGCACCCCGACGGCCCGCGCGACAACGAGCGCCGCGGTGGGGTCGTGGCGAGTGTTGGTGTCCGTGATCCGTCGCAGAACGGCCGGCTGTGCGAACCCGAATCCGGCGAGGACCACCACCGTCCCCAGGCCGGTGAGTGCTGCGAGGTCCAGTTCGATCGCGCGCGCAAGATTCGTCAGCGGACCGATACAGAGCACTGTGCCGCCCGGGTTCTCTCGCGCAAACCGGCAGATGACGTGCGCGGCGCCCGGGTCGAACCGCGGCCGGACCAGGCGCCGACGCCCGCGGAGCGTGTCACCCACCCCATCGTGTCCGTGGGCTGCGGTCGGTCGCCATGTCGTCGGCGGCCTGGCCTCGCCACACCAGATGTCGGAGTCGGGTGCTGCGAGTGCGGCGTTGCGTGCCGCTGCCATCGCGGACACGTTGCCCCACGTCGTCGTGACACCCCACAGCCGCCCGGCCCCGGCGATCGCGGCGATGGCGAGCAGGTCGTCGAGACCACCGTCGGTGTCGACCAGGATGTCTGCCACCCGTCCAGTGTGTGCGATCGACGCTCCGGCGGGGAGTGACAACGAGTCCCGGCGCACCGTCCGGCGTCGGCGACCATCGATACACTCGGCCGCGTGGATGCATTGCGGGACGCCGGGCCGAGCACACCCGCCGACAAGATGTTCGCCAGCGACAATGCGGCGGGGGCATCACCGGAGATCGTCGATGCGGTCGTTCGCGTTGCCACCGACGCACACCTCGCCTATGGACACGATCCGGTGACCGCGGCAGCGGGCCGGCGCATGTCGGAGGTGTTCGAGCGGGACGTGGATCTCCACTGCGTGTCCACGGGATCGGCGGCCAATGCGCTGGCACTGTCGGTTCTCGCCCGTCCCTGGGGATCGATCCTGTGCCACCGGATGAGTCACATCCAGGTCGACGAGTGTGGAGCGCCGGAGTTCTTCACCGGTGGTGCCAAGCTCACCCTGCTCGACGGCGACGACGGCAAGATCGACCCCGACGGGCTGCGGCGAGCCGTGCACCATCGGGTCGGCGATGTGCACAGCGTGCAGCCCCAGGTGCTGAGCATCACGCAGGCCACCGAGACCGGCTCGGTGTACACACTCGACGAGATCCGGACTCTCACCGGTATCGCCCGTGACGCCGGTCTGCGGGTGCACATGGACGGCGCCCGCTTCGCCAACGCTCTGGCGTCACTCGGCGCGACACCGGCCGAGATGACCTGGCGATCCGGTGTGGACGTTCTCTCGTTCGGCATCACCAAGAACGGAGGCATGACCACCGACGCGGTGGTCGCCTTCGATCACGCGGTGTCCACCGAGCTGGCATTCCGCACCAAGCGAGCCGGTCAGCTGGCGTCCAAGATGCGTTTCGAATCAGCACAGATCCTCGCCTACCTTGCCGACGACCTGTGGCTGCGCAACGCGCGCCACGCCAACGACATGGCACGCCGGCTCGTCTCGGCTCTGGGAGGTCTCGGCGTACGGGTGCGCGGTGCCGCGGACGCGAACATCGTCTTCTGCGAGCTGTCCGAACAAGTCATCGCAGGTCTCCGCGACCTAGGCTATGTGTTCCATCACGGCATCCCCGAGCCCGGCGTCGTCCGGCTGGTCGCGTCACCCGCAACGACGGCCGACGGCGTCGACGGACTGCTGGCCACACTCCGCGCCCTGCTGTCGTCGACGCCCGGCTAGCGACCAGGCGTCTGCGGTGGGTCACGTGCTCGCGCACGTCACAGGCGTGTTCGACCTGAATCCGCACTTCCGCCGCATTCGATTCGAGGTTCCCGACCTCGAACGACTGGGGTTACCGGGTCATCCGGACGAAGCGGTGGGCATCTATCTCCCCTCCGCCGACCGGACCTCGGTGCCCGCCCCGGAGTATCGCGACGGGATCTGGGGATATCACGACCCCGATTCGATCCCGACGTCCCGAACCTACTCGGTCCGCGCGGTCGATCTGCAGAGCCGCACGATGACTGTCGACTTCATGGTGCACGCTGTGGGGCCGGCCACCACGTGGGCGCAACGGGCACGGTCGGGGCATCGGGTGGTGATGGCGCATGCGCACGGCTGGTATCGACCACCACCCACGGCGCAGTGGCGTCTCCTGGCCGCCGACCTGGCAGGGCTTCCCGCCCTGGGCAGAATTCTGGAAGAGGATCGGCATCGATCCCCGGTGATCGCTGTCGTCGAGGTCGTCGACGACAACGATCTCGATTATCTGGCCTCCGTCCGCGACGACCGACCGGACGTGCAGATCATCCCGACCACGCCCGGCGGCAACGGGATCGGTCCGAGCCGGCTCGCCGCCACCGTGCGCGCCGTACCTCTTCCGACCGGCGACGGATACTGCTGGTTCGCCGGTGAGGCCGCCCAGTCGCGTGCGGTCCGGAAGTATCTCCGCCACGAACACGGCTGGCGGCGTGACCACTACGACATCACCGGCTACTGGCGCGCGGACAGCGACGACTGGTCACGCCGCTATGCCGCACACGGCGAAGAACTGTTCGCGATCTATCAGCGTGCGATCGCCGACGGCAAGGGCGAGAAGGCGGCCGCCGAGGAGTTCGACGAGGAGCTCGAACGCCGAGGCCTCTGACCGCTGCGGAGTGACACCGTCAGATCGTGGAGGCCTGGTCGTTGTCCTTCATCGCGCCCCAGCCATACCAGCGTTCGACCTCCATCACCGCGGTGGTCCGCGGCCGCGCCCGCTCCGGATAGGCGTCGCCCGTGTAGTGACGGGAGATCCGATCGATGTCGGCCAGGCCTTCGTCGTCACGGAGTTCGACGACTCGCCCGATCAGGGTGACGTGCGTGTACCAGTTCTCGTCCAGCACCGTCACCGTCACACGCGGATCCCGCCGCAGGTGGCCGAGACGGGCGCGCCCGTTGTCCATGTTGAGCAGCACCTGATCTCCGTCCATCAGGTACCAGGTGGCCGCGGTCACCGGTGACCCGTCCTTGCGCACCGTGGCCATCACGCACGGATTCGGCTTGGCGAGAAGATCTTTCGCCGGCTGCGGAAGTGGGGGCTGCGACATCAGGCGCCCTTTCCCAACCGTTCGAGCAGAGCCTTCGCGAGCGGTGCCGACGACGCCGGATTCTGGCCGGTGAGCAGGTTCCGATCGGTCTGGATGTGCGGTGCCCACGGTTGCGCCGCAACCACCGTCAGACCGGCCTCGGTGAGCCGATCCTGCAAGAGCCACTTCGCCTTCGGCGCCAAACCGCCCTGCGTCTCCTCCTCGTTCGTGAATCCCGTCACGGTACGGCCGGCGAAGGCATTCGTGCCGTTGTCGTCGACCGCCGCGAGCAGGACGGCCGGACCGTGACAGACGATCGCGAGGGGTTGATCCGCATCATCGGCGGTGGTCAGGATCTTGCCTGCGTCAGGGTCGACGGCCAGATCCTCCATCGGCCCGTGCCCACCCGGAACAAAGACTGCGTCGTAGTCGCTGACGACGACGTCGGAGAGCGCGATCGGGTTCTGGAACTGCGGGGCGGTCTCCACGACCTGGCGCAGGTGCGCCGCGGCCTCCTCGGAACCCGCCCGGTCGGCGGTCAAGCTGCCCTCGTCGACCGGCGGCCGAACACCGCCGGGTGTTGCCACGATCACGTCATATCCGGCATCGGTGAGGATCTCGAGGGGTGCGACCGCTTCCTCGGCCCAGAACCCCGTCTTGTGCGTGGTCCCGTCGTTCAGCGTCCACGTGCTCGATCCGGTCATGACGAACAGCACTGTTCGTGCCATGTCCACCTCCTTGCTGGTTCGGCTACTTCTCCCTCCAGAGCCAACGTACTCACGTCCACATCATTCCGAGGTCGGACCGCGCGACCACCGTCACCGGTGCCCGCTCGCCCCGATCTCGGCCGGTCGGTCCGGGTCCGAGGACCACTGCGACCAGGAACCCGGAAAAAGCGCGGCGCGGAACCCCGCGAGTTCCAATGCCGCGATCTCGTGTGCGGCGTTGACGCCCGAACCACAGTAGGCGATCACCTCGCCTTCCTCGCGAACTCCCAACGCGGTGAATCGATCTCGAAGTTCAGCCGCGTCGAGGAACCGGCCATCGGGTCCGCTGTTGTCGGCCGTGGGCGCGCTGATCGCGCCGGGAATGTGGCCGGCCCGCGGGTCGACCGGCTCGACCTCCCCGCGATACCGTTCTCCCGCACGGGCATCCAGCACGATCGACGAGGTGCCTGCGACATCGTCGATCTCGACGACCGGCATCCGGCCCGACGTCAACGTGACGGTTCCCGGTCGCGGTTCGGCGTCGCCCGACGAGACGCGCAGGCCGGCATCTCGCCACGCCCCGAGGCCGCCGTCGAGCATCCTGACCTCCGACATCCCACCCCAGCGCAGCAGCCACCAGGCGCGCGCCGATGCCAGGTTCCCGATGTCGTCATAGACCACGACGCGCGAGGTGTCGTCGATGCCCCACCGCCGGGCCGCCGTCTGCAGCGCGGAGACCTGCGGCAGCGGATGTCGGCCGCGCTCGGGCGAGGGCGGCGCGGCGAGTTCGGCATCGAGATCGACGAACACCGCACCCGGGATGTGGCCTGCCCGATAGTGCTCGGCACCGTGGGTGTCGCCGAGTTGCCACCGAACGTCGAGAATCACGGGCGGATGGTCCGACAGCATCGCCTCGGTCAGTTCGTCAACGGTGATCAGCATGCCCCGATCATGTCACCGTCGGCCGTTACCCAACCGTCACCTCGATCGCGATCGCGTTGCTATGGCCATTCTCACCCCCCGCTCCACCGCGTTGGGCTCGTAGCGTCGACGTATGCCCTCCATGAGACTGTTCGTCACGGGTGCCACCGGCTACGTCGGTTCGCGCCTGGTCTGCCGGTTGCTCGCGGCCGGCCACGATGTGGTGGTGAGCAGCCGCGTGCCGGGTTCGCTACGACGTTTCAGCTGGTACGACAGCGTGACCGCGGTCGAGATGGATGCCGACGATCCACTCTCGCCGCAGGAGGCGCTGTCCGCTGTCGGGCCCATCGACGCGCTGTACTACCTGGTCCACGGGATCGGGCAGGACGATTTCGACGACTTCGACGTTCGCGCCGCGGGCCACGTCGCGCTCGCAGCGCGCGACGCCGACGTCGGACGGATCGTGTACCTGGGCGGATTCGTACCGGACACCGATCGCGACAGCCTGTCACCCCATCTGCGCAGTCGCGCCGACGTCGCCGATGCCCTGAACATCCCCGATGGTCCGGAACTCGTGTGGTTACGTGCCGCGGTGATCCTCGGGGCCGGATCGACGTCGTTCGAGATCATCCGGTATGTCGCCGACCGTCTCGCGGTGATCCCGGAACCGAGCTGGACCAAGAATCCGATGGACCCGATCTCGATTCGCGACGTCATCCACTATCTGACCGCCGTCGCGAGCACCGACATACCGGCGGGCACCTATGACATCGCCGGACCGGACGTCGGCGCGCGCTACGGCTCGGTGCTGACGGAGTATCTGCGCGCCATCAAACAGCCGCGGATTCGTCTCCCGATCCCGTTCATCAACATCGACACCCGTCTCGTGGGGCTGGTCGCGGGCCGGATCGTGCCGGTACCGACCTCACTCACCGAAGATCTCGTGACGTCGCTGAGTCAAGAAATGGTCGCCTCCGAGCACACGATCCGGGACCTGGTGCCCGAACCGCACGGAGGACTCACGCCGATGCGAACGGCCATCGAGTCGTCGGTGCGCACCGGCGCCCCGCGTCCGGTCTGCGAACTGTCGAACCTGCATCACCTCGCCGACACCGACCCCCAGTGGGCCGGCGGCGACCTGATGAGGATGCGCCGCCATGTCGGTTCGGCCGTGACCTCGACCAGCCAGATCGTCCGCGGCATGGTATCCCTGCTGACAGGATGACTGCGACCACCCAGACCCTTGTCCGCCGCCTCGCGGCCCCTGCACCCGACACCCGATTCGACGGTCCCGCCACCTGGGCCCGGCGAAGAATCGTCGTGGCTATCTTCCTGGTCATCGGCGCGGTCATCCTCGGTTTCTCGCTGTCCGCGGAGCCCGGCGACTCCTCGTTCTATCCACTCACCATCGCCCTGGCCGCGACCTGGCTCATCGGTGGATTGATGTCGGGTCCGTTGTTTCTGGGCCGCTTCGGTCTGCGTGGCGACGGGACGACCGGCGGCGCGGCGGCGCTCGGCATCGTGACGGGTCTCGCGGTGGGGCTGGCGTTCGTGATCGGCGCGTTGATCACCCGGGAGATCCCTGCCCTGGCGTCACTGGTGACCGACGTCCTCGCGTTCCGGGACGAGGGCAGCATCGTCGTGATCACGATCATCACCCTCGGCAACGGCCTGGCCGAGGAGGTCTTCTTCCGGGGCGCCGTCTATTCGGCCGTTCATTGGCATCACCCGGTGGTGGTGTCGACGATTCTGTACACGTTCACCACCTTGGCCAGCGGAAACGTCATGCTGGGCTTCGCCGCCGTCATCCTCGGCACGGTGTGCGCGATCCTGCGCCGCTCCACCGACGGGGTACTCGCGCCGATGGTGACCCACGTGATCTGGGGTGCGGTGGTGTTGTTCTGCCTGCCGCCGATCTTCGCCTGAGGCCGACCCCCATAGACTGGTGTCGCGGCAACTGACGTGCCGTTGAGTTCAGCGCGACGAGGAGGATCACCTCGTGAGGACCGGATTCGCCCGAATTGTCGGGCGGTGACGAGCATCAGCACGCCGGCCGGCGTCGTCGATCACTGGCTACAGACGTGGTGGCCGTCGGTTCCGTCCGCCCCGACAGCCGAATCCGGTTGCGCCGTGCTCGATTGGGCAGCGAGCGGGGGCATGGCGCTGACCGGCCATCCGAACGGAACTCCGGTGCTCACCCCGGCCGGGGCATTCGGTGCACTCGACACCGCGATGCGCCACCTGACCCGACTGACCGCGATCGTCGGCAAGGAGGTTTCCCTCGATGCCGCCGAGATCATCGCAGGCCGCGCTGCGCTGCGCGGCTTCCGGCGCGGCGGCGATGTCTCCACCGGGGGTATGACCCGGATCTTGCGGGCCGACGACGGTTGGCTGGCGCTCGCGTTGTGCCGTCCGGATGATGTCGCTTCGGTCCCGGCCCTCATCGGTGATCACGGTAGCGAGGACCCGTGGCAGGACGTGACCGCCTTCGCGTCACGCTCGAATGCCGGCGATGTGGTCGCCCGAGCGCAGCTCCTCGGGATCGCGGCCGCGGAGCTACCCGCCCGGCCCTCTCCCACTCTGCCGTTCCAGGTCACCGCGATCAGCCGGCCGGACCGTGCCATCGGGTTGGCCGGGGCACGCGTCGTCGATCTGTCGTCACTGTGGGCCGGGCCGTTGTGCGGGATGATCCTGCATCGTGCCGGCGCGCAGGTGACCAAGGTCGAGAGCACAACCCGTCCCGACGGCGCCCGCATCGGAGACCCGGAGTTCTTCCGATGGCTGCACCGGGACCAGGAGATGCGCAGCGTCGACTTCACCACCGAGGACGGACGAGCCGAGCTCACCGACCTGATCGGTGGCGCCGACATCGTCATCGAGGCGTCGCGGCCGCGGGCCCTCGAGGGTCTCGGACTGTCGCCCACACAGGTCGCGCACCGCCCGGGCCGGATCTGGGTGAGCATCACCGGCGGAGGACGACGCAACCCGATGCAGGTCGATTTCGGGGACGACGCCGCCGTCGGCGGCGGACTTGTCGGCTGGTCCGGCGGGGAACCGGTGTTCTGCGCGGACGCCGTCGCCGATCCCCTGTCCGGTGTGACCGCGGCCCTGGCGGTCGCGGCATCCGCCCATGCCGGTGGCGGGACGTTGATCGACGTGTCGATGGTGGACACCGCAGCTGCCTATGCCGGGATCGAGATCGCCTGTCCCGGAGATCATCACGTGTCTGCCGACGGCGACCGTGTCGACGTGGTGTGCACACACGAACACCGCCGGCAGCAGGTACTCGACCCCAGACCGCCGAGGGTCGCGTGCTGATCCGAAATGCCGCATTGGATGGCCGGCTCGTCGACATCCGTTGTGCTGCAGGCCGGATCAGTGAGATCGGCGAGCACCTGAGACCGCTCGTGGGCGAGGTCGATCTCGATGTGGCGGGCGCGTGGGTGATGCCCGGCCTGCACGACCATCACATCCATCTACGGTCTCTCGCGGCGACCGCGAACTCGGTGCGACTCGGTCCGCCCGCGGCACACGACCGCGACGACCTCGCGCGTCTGCTGGATGCGGCCGCCCGCTCCGCCAACGACGGGGCCTGGTTGCGTGGCTACGGATATCACGAATCCGTGGCGGGACCGCTGACGCGCGAGGTGCTCGACCACCTGGTGCCCGACCGTCCACTGCGTGTCCAACACCGCTCGGGTGCACTCTGGATTCTCAACAGCGCCGCCTGCCGGCTGACCGGCGTCGACGGATGTGACCTACCCGGGGTCGAGCGCGACGACGCCGGACAACCCACCGGACGGCTGTGGCGAATGGACGCCTGGCTGGGCGGTCGGGTGGGGTCTGCCGCACCCGACATCGCATCGGTCAGCCGCGACGCCGCGGCGCGCGGTGTCACCGGATTCACCGATGCCACACCCGGCTTGGATCAATCCTCGGTGGACGACCTCGCTGGCGCCGTACAGTCCGGCGACATCATGCAACGCGTCCACTGCATGTCCACGGCCGACATCCGCCCACCCGCCGACACCGGTCTGCCGTCGAAGTTCACCCTCGGACCGACCAAGATCCTGCTCGATGACGACCGACTTCCCGGACTCGACGAGTTCACCCACACCATCGAGAAGGCACACAGTGCGGGCAAACCCGTTGCGGTGCACTGTGTCACCCGTGTTCAGTTGGTCCTCACGATGGCCGCTCTCGACGGCGCGGGCGTGCTGGCCGGTGACCGGATCGAGCATGGCGCAATCATCGGTGATGACTGTTTCGAATGGCTGCGGGAGCGTCGGATTCCGGTCGTCACACAGCCGAACTTCCCGCTCGAACGGTCCGAGCAGTATCGGACCGACGTGCCCGACCACGACAAGCCGGATCTGTGGCGCCTGGGCAGCCTGCTGGCGGGCGGCGTCCTGGTCGCGGCCGGCACGGACGCGCCGTTCGGCGGGGCGGACCCGTGGGAGGCCATTCGCGCCGCAGTCATCGATCACTCTGATCGGGATCAGGCGGAACGAGTGACGCCGACCGTGGCGCTCGGCCTCTTCTGGGGTCACGCAGATCGGCTCGACGTGCCTCGCCGCGTTCAGCCGGGCGCCCTCGCCGACCTGACCATCGCCCGCGGCTCCCTCGACGACCTCCGCCGTGACTCCTCCGCCATCGGCATCGTCGCAACGATCGTCGACGGCGCCCCGGTGCATCTCGGCTGACGGGCCCAGAGCACCGACTCCCAACCGATCCCCGAAGAGGTCCGAAAAACCCAAAACGCCATCCCACCAACCGATCCCCCGAGAACACCCAAAGCACTGCGTCACCAACCGCCCCCCCGAGAACACCCAAAGCGCTGCGTCACCACCCGACCCCCCCGAGAACACCCAAAGCACTGCGTCACCACCCGACCCCCCGAGAACACCCAAAGCGCTGCGTCACCACCCCGATCCCTGAGGAGCCTCCGAGCCTGCGAGGATGCGTCACGAAGGGCCCTTCGTGACGCACGCAAGCTCGCTCCTCAGGGACCGGGGTGGCGACACTCGCAAACTCGCTCCACAGCAACCGAATAGCGACCGGCCCACAGCAACCACCCAACACCCGAAGAAACCTAAAACACCATCCCACCAACCGATCCCTGAGGAGCCTCCGAGCCTGCGAGGAAGCGTCACGAAGGGCCCTTCGTGACGCACGCAAGCTCGCTCCCAAGGGACCGGGGTGGTTACGCTCGCAAGCTCGCTCCTCAGGGACCGGGGTAGCGACACTCCCAAACTCGCTCCACAGCAACCGAATGGCGACCGGCCAACAGCAACCACCCAACACCCGAAAGAACCCAAAACACCATCCCACCAACCGATCCCTGAGGAGCCTCCGAGCCTGCGAGGATGCGTCACGAAGGGCCCTTCGTGACGCTCGCAAGCTCGCTCCTCAGGGACCGGGGTGGATACGCTCGCACGCTCGCTCCTCAGGGACCGGGGTGGATACGCTCGCAAGCTCGCTCCTCAGGGACCGGGGTGGATACGCTCGCAAGCTCGCTCCTCAGGGACCGCGAAGCGACGCACGCACGCTCGCTCCACAGCAACCGAGTGGTGACGCTCAAAACATCACTCGACGGAACGACGGACCCGGCACACTACAGTAACCTTTTCAGTATGGTGAACGTCGATACGGTCGGTCGATCAGGAGGTTGTCGGTGAACGCCGAGGGGGCCACGAAAGCCGAACAGTCCGCGTCGGATTCCTCCGCGGACTTCGCCGATCAACTGGCCGCACACCTCGCCGGCTACGGATCGAGACCGTTCATCGAGTTCGAGCGAACGTGGTACACCGGTGACGACGTCACCCGATTCGTCGACACCATCGGGTCGGTGCTGTCCGAGGCCGATGTCCCGGACTCGGCGGGCATCGGGGTGGTCGCCCGGAATCGACTGCCCCACGCGGCGGCCACGCTCGGCCTCATCGCATCCCGTCGGCCGGTGGTGATGATCTACTCCTACCAATCCGACCAGGCGATCGCCGACGACATCGCCTCGCTTGCTCTGGCGGCAGTGATCGCCGACGGGCAGGACTGGACGCCGCGCACCCGGGAGGCCGCTCGACGTGCCGGTTGCGCCGCGATCGCACTGTCGTCGCGGCCGCCGGCAGCGGAGCTGATCGCGCCCGGGGATCAGGGTCGTCGGCCGGTCGCGGACACCGCGGTCGCCAGTCCGGGCCTGCACATCTTGTCGAGCGGAACCACCGGACCGCCCAAGCGCTTCGAGCTGCGCACCGACATCCTCAGTCACACGGTCACCACCATGACGATGGGTACGAGCGGTCGATACGACGACCCACCCGAGATCGTCTACTGGCCGTTCGGCAGCGTCGGCGTGTGCCAGTTGCTGGCCGCACCGTTTCTGGACAAGAGGATGGTGTTGCTGGAGAAGTTCACCGTCGACGAATGGGTGCGGGCCGTCAAGACCTACCGGATCACCCGTGCCGGCGTACAGCCCGCACTGCTGCGGATGATCCTCGACGCCGACGTCGACAAGGAGGACCTGGCCTCCCTGCAGTATCTGCCCGGAGGGTCCGGACCACTCGAACCGCAACTGCGTGCGGAATTCGAGGGACGCTACGGAATTCCCCTGCTGTGGGCCTACGGCGCAACGGAATTCGCCGGGTCGGTCTGCGCGTGGACACCCGATGATCATCGCCGTTACGGCGCGGAGAAACCCGAGAGCGTGGGGCGCCCGCTGCGCGGCGCCCACGTCCGCATCGTCGATGCCGACACCGGCGCAGAGGTCGCGACCGGACAGCAGGGACTGTTGGAGGGGCGCGTCGACGTGATCGGGCCCGACTGGATCCGCACCACCGATGTGGCATCGGTCGACGCGGACGGATTCATCTATCTACACGGACGTGGCGACGGCGCGATCAACCGTGGCGGGTTCAAGATTCTGCCGGAAACCGTTCGCGCGGTGCTGATCCGACATCCGGCCGTGCTCGACGCCGCGGTCGTCGGCGTGGATGACCGCCGGCTCGGTCAGGTTCCGTTCGCCGCTGTCGAACTCCGCAGCGGTGCAATACCGCCTTCGGAAGCCGAGCTCACCGATATGGTCCGCGTCGCGCTCCCGAGTCACCATGTTCCCGTGGCCATCTCGATCGTGACTCGCCTTCCGCGGAATGCGGCATGGAAGGTCCGGATTCCTGATGTCGTCGCACTCTATCCCGGCGGCGACTGACCGCGGGCGGTGCTCAGTGCGTCGGCTTCACGTACGTCGGCCGCCCCAGGCCCAGAATGTGCTGAGCGATCATGTTGCGGAAGACGTCGATCGTGCCACCGTAGATGCCGAGCAGGGGCGCCCAGCGATACAGGTGTTCGGGACCGAACTCGTCACCGGCCGGTGCTCCTGCAGTCCCTGGAGACAGCACTGCCGACGGCCCGATGACATCCATGAGTTCGGGCGCGAGGTCACGCATGGACTGCGCAATGGCCACTCGCCCGAACAGACTTGGCGTGCTCAGTGCCGCCTCGATCCGCGAGTGGGCCCGCCCGAGACGGTAGGCGATCGATTCGTCGTCGAGCCGACGGCGGCCGTCGGCGTCCACCTGCCGGACTGCATCGGTGGCGAGATCGGCCGACACCGCCATCGCCATGCCGAAGTTGCTCATCATGGTGATGTCGGACAACCCGGCATCGCCGGGTTCACCCGCACCGTGTTCGGCGGCGAGTGGGCCACTGAGCACGGCCCATCCGTCGTTCACCGGTCCGAGCCGATACCGGTCCGGGATGCGGACGTCCGCATAGTAGGTGATCGTCGTGCTGTTGCCGTCCACGGTTGTCAACCGCTGTACCTCGATCCCCGGGGTGTCGAGAGGTACCAGGAACATCGTGAGATTGCGGTGCCGCTTTCCGGCAGGATCGGTGTTGGTCAGCAGGAACACGTACTGACAGACATCGGCGCCCGAGGTGAACATTTTCTGCCCGTTGATGATCCATTCGCCGCCGTCGGCGACGGCGCGGGTCCTGCAGGTCGCGATGTCCGAACCGCCTTCTGGTTCGGTGTATCCCATGGCGAACAGTGCCTCGCCGGCGCAGACCGGCGCCAGCACCTCGTCGAGTAGTTCCGGTCTGCCGTACACTGTGACCGCCTGCAGGATCATCATCGTCGATCCCCATCGTTCCAGCGGAATGCCGAGGCGTCGCCGCTCGAGGTCCCAGATGCGGCGCTGCAACGCGGTCAGGCCGCCGTCGTCGACCTGTTTCGCCTCCGCCTCCAGCCAGCCCTCGACACCCATCGCCCGGTGCAGATCGACGATGACACCATCGCCGGTCGCCTTCGCCGCACTGAGCATCTCGGCATCGACTTGCTCATCCAGAAACGACCGTGCCCGAGCCCGGAACTCGCGGTCGGCGTCGGTGAGCGCAACGGTTGAGAAATCCATGGGCGTCCTTTCCCTACGACGCGGTCAGTGCCCCACCGCGGGTCGCGATCGTCCGCGCCCAGCGGTAGTCGGCCTTGCCGTTTGCCAGGCGCGCAACCGAGTCGACGACGATGATCTCCTTGGGCACCTTGAACCGGGCCAGATGTCCGCCGGCGAACTCCCGCAGGTTGTCGGCGCCGAGGTCGACGTCGGGATCGATCGCGACGACGGCGACCACCTCTGTGCCCCACCGCTCGCTGGGGCGGCCGACCACCAGCGCATCGACCACCCCGGGATGACTGCGCAGGATCTCCTCGACCTCTTCGACGAAGATCTTCTCGCCGCCGCTGTTGATGACCAACGAGTCGCGTCCGTGCAGGCGAATGGACCCGTCGGCTTGCAGACTCGCGCGGTCACCGGGAATAGACACCCGCAGCCCGTCGATCTCCGGGAACGTACGCAGGGTCGACTCCCGATCGGCGAAGTAGCCCAACGGCACTCGCCCCGCACGGGCGAGCCAGCCGATCTCGGCGTCACCCGGCTCGAGGAAACGCGTGCGGTCGGCCGACACGACCCGCCCGCTCGGGTGCATGACGAACGTCTCGGCCGGGGCGCCGCGAAGACTCGGGCTGGTGGCCATGCCACCGGTTTCCGACGAGCCGAACGTGTCCAGAACCGCGATGTGCGGCAGCAACTCCAACAGTTCCGACTTGTGTCGCGGATTGATCGCGGCACCGCCGCTGCCGATACCGATGAGCTGCCCCAGGTCGTAGGACCGGGAGCGCAGTTCGGCGACGAGTGGACCGGCATATGCGTCGCCGACCATCGTGAGGATGCGCACCTGCTCACGCTCGGCGGTCTCCAGCACCGTCCGTGCGTCGAAACGATCGCGGTTGTCGTAGACGACGGCAGTACGACCGGCCACGATGGCACTCAGGGCGGTGGAGAGCCCGGCGGAATGCATCAACGGTGACACCGCGAAGAACGGTTCGCCCGTCTCGGGAACGAAGCCGAGGAGCGCATCCTCGGACTCGTGTTCCATTCCGGTCATGGTCGAGATATAGGCATCCGCCTGCCGCCACAACACCCCTTTCGGCAGGCCGGTGGTGCCGCCGGTGCAGACCATCAGGAGATCATCGGGCGACGACGCCACGGGCGCGGCGCCGGCCCCGATGGCCAACGCCTCCTCGTAGCCGACCACGCCCGGGACCCGCGGCCCATCGCCGTCGTCGATCGCGACGAGGACATCAGCACCTGCCGGCAGCGTCGCCTCGGCGATCAGATGCGCCAGGGACCGATGAAAGATCACCCCCGACGGTGCGATGTGGTCGAGCAGAGCCGTGATCTCGCGAGGAGAGTAATGGTGATTGATGTTGACCGGAACAACCCGGCCACGCACGCATCCGAGGAACGCCTCGACATACTGGTCGTTGTGCATGAGCAGGGCGATCCGATCCTGTCCGCACTCCCAGCGGTCGAGGTCGGCGCGCGGTACCCGCACACCCAGGCCGCGCGAGGCCAGGTAGTTCCCGAGGTTGCGGGAGCGTTCCGCGGTTTCGGCGAACGTGGTTCGTCTGTCTCCGCAGATGGTGGCTTCCCGATCGGGCACCTTGCGCGCGATCGCATCCACGATCTCGCCGACCGTCCATTCCCGCACAAGCGCCTCCAGCAATAGTTACCGTCGCAGCAACAGTAATTATTACAACACTCGCGACCCCGCCCGCCCGACAATGGCCGATCCGACCCCGCCGGGCAGCCTGCCGAAGGTGTTTACTGTTGCCATTACCGTTGATAGTGTTGCACAGAGCCCCGACCTCGGGCCACAGCCGCGACGCACAGCAGAAGGGCGGACATGACGCAGTCCACCGACGCGCCGATCTTCGACGCCGACTCGCATATGTACGAGACGGCGGACGCGCTCACCAAGTACCTGCCGGAGCAGTACAGGCAGGCCGTTCAATACGTTCAGATCGGACGTCACACCCGGATCGCGATCAACGGGAGGATCACCGACTTCATCCCGAACCCCACGTTCGACCGCGTCGCAGCGCCCGGCGCGCACGAAAAGTTCTTCGCCGGCGAGAACACCGAGGGTCTCACCCTGCGCGAGATGCAGGGCAAGGCCATCGACGCGCCCGCGGCCACGCGCAACCCCGCCGACCGGGTCGCCGAGCTCGATCGACAGGGCGTGGCCGAGTGTCTCAACTATCCGACGCTGGCCAGCCTCGTCGAACACTCAGCGGCCGACGATCCCGAACTGACGCTGGCGATCATCCACGCGCTCAACGAGTGGATGCTCGAGCACTGGACGTACGCCTACCAGGATCGTGTGTTCTCGACCCCGATCATCAACTGCGCCGAGGTCGACGGCGCGCGTCGCGAACTCGAGTACATCCTCGACAACGGCGCGAAGGTCGCGCTCATCAAGCCTGCGCCGGTCAAGGGCCTGCACGGTTGGCGGTCGCCCGCCCTACCCGAGTTCGATCCGTTCTGGCGCGACGTCGAGGCCTCGGGCCTCCCGATCGTCCTGCACGCCAGCCAGCCACCGCTCGACGAGTACGTGAACAGGTGGGAGCCGCCGAACACGAAGAACTTCATGGCGATGAGCTCGTTCCGGTGGTTGGCACTGGGCCACCGCGAGATCTCCGACATGATCGGCAGCCTCATCTGCCACGGCACGCTGACCCGCTTCCCCGCACTGCGGATAGCGAGCGTCGAGAACGGCAGTTCGTGGATTCATCCCCTGTTCCACGACCTGGCCGACCTCACCAAGAAGATGCCGCAGAACTTCCCCGAGGATCCGCTCGACGTGTTCCGTCGCAACATCTGGGTCAGCCCCTTCTGGGAGGGATCGGTGTCCGACGTCGTCGAGACCGTCGGCTGGGACAAGGTGATGTTCGGGTCGGACTACCCGCACCCGGAGGGACTGCCCGAGCCGAAGGGCTTCTGGAAATACGCCGAAGGCATGGACACCAGACGCACCTGGGACTTCATGGGCGACAACGCACGACGCTTCATGGGCCTGCCGATCGCCAATCCGGATCCCGCCGCGGCCCAACCACCGGCGCTGGCGACCGCGTGATTCGATCGGCACCATCGAGCGAAGGACCAACGCATGCGCCGAGATGAAACCCTCAAAGAGATCGACGCCCACATCAGCAGCCTCAGTTCGGCGTCACACTCCAAACTGGCCATGCCCGAGGTCAAGAAGCGACGACGGCAACTGCACACGTGGCGAGCGCAGGCCGAGGTCATCCGCGACGATGATCCCGCTCTCGACGAGATCCTGCGCCAGATCTACGAATCCGATCCCATAGGGTCCTCCGGTCACCACTGACGCCAATCCCGTCCGGCGTCGTCCGCCTCGACACGGTGTGCTCCGCTTTGCCGACTAGTCAAGCAGTGGAACATATTTCAATCTTCTGCAGGCAGTCGCCGGCAAGCCGGCAGCCTTGTGACCCGCCCCGCCCTCTGATAAAACAACGGTGTATTTATAAATCGTCATTTTCACAGCACCATCGTCGGCCACTGGAGGGCAGCCAGGTGACGTACGCGGACAGTTGGACCGAGACACTCCACGATCTGGAACGCCGACGGCAGACGTCTTGGGGGATGGGCGGTCCCGAGCGGCTCGCCAAGCACCATGCCAAGGGAAAGCTCGATGCTCGGGCACGCATCGACTACCTGCTCGACCCCGGAACCTTCCAGGAGTTCGGCACCCTGGTCGGCGGGGACATCGCGGCGGACGCCATCGTCACCGGGACCGGCGAGATCGACGGGCGCCCCGTCCTCGTCGGCGCCGAGGACTTCACCACCTTCGCCGGGACCATCGCGCCGGGCAGCAACTCGAAGCGATATCGACTTGCCGAGTTGGCCTTACGCACCAAGGTGCCGATGATCATGCTGCTCGAGGGTGCCGGTTTCCGCCCCACCGGCGACCATTATGGGCGCACCCCCACCGACCTGCTCGCACAGGCGCGCTGCTCGGGAAAGGTGCCGTTGATCTCCGGGGTCCTCGGCCCGTCCGCCGGACACGGCGCACTCGTCTCGCCGGTCTGCGACTTCTCCGTGATGAGTCCGCACGGCGCCATCTTCACCGCGGGGCCGCCGGTGGTGAAACAGTCCACGGGCGAGGATGTCTCGAAGGAAGACCTCGGCGGACCCGACGTCGCCCTGCCCAGCGGCGTGGTCCACAACGTCACCGACGACGATGAATCGGCCCTCGACGCGATTCGCCGATACCTCTCGTACTTTCCCTCGAGTGCGTGGTCCTATCCCCCGTCGCAGCCTGTCGACGACACCTGCGAACCGCGCGAGACACCCGAGTTGCTCGACATCATCTCGCGGGACAACAAATTCGTCTACGACGCCCGCGACGTGCTCGACGTTGTGTTCGACCGGCCGGACTGGTTCGAGGTCCAGCCGGAGTTCGGCCCGGCCATCATCTGCGCACTCGCCCACCTCGGCGGTCATCCCGTCGCCGTGGTCGCGAATCAGCCACTGGTACTGGCGGGGTCGATCGATGCCGATGCCGCCGACAAGGCGGCCCACTTCATCAGCGTGGCCGACGCGTTCCACCTTCCGCTGATCTTCCTCACCGACAATCCCGGCATGCTCCCGGGCAGCGATTCGGAACAAAGCGGCGTATTGCGCAGCGGCGCCCGGATGTTCACCGCGCAGACCACGGCAACCACCCTCAAACTGCACGTGACGCTTCGCAAGGCGTTCGGATTCGGGTCGATGGTCATGTCGCTGTTGGGTTTCGACGATCAGGTCGCGACGTTTGCATATCCTGGCGCGACGATGGGTGCGATGGGCGCGGCAGCAATGGGACAGGCCGCCAAAGCCGGCGAAGACTTCGCGACGGTGTTGCGCGAGATGGAGCTCGCCGCCTCCTACAACTCCGCCGAGCACATGGGCTTCGACGAGATGATCGACCCGCGCGAGACCCGCAATGTATTGCTGACCGCCCTGCGCCGCGGCCTGTACTCCCGTCAAGCCGCACCAGAGCCCGTGATGCGCACCGCCATAATGCCCTGAGCTCTCGATTCTTCCTCGTCCAAGCGGTTCCGAAGCCCGCTATGGTAAGACATACTGTAGAGGACTCAGAAAGGAGTACCGACGTGGACAAGAACGACATGATCCTGATCAGCGTCGACGACCACATCATCGAGCCGCCGAACATGTTCGCCAACCACCTGCCGGCGAAGTACGCCGACGACGCCCCCCGGCTGGTGCACATGGACAACGGTGCCGACATGTGGAAGTTCCGTGATCGGATCATCCCCAACGTGGCCCTCAATGCCGTTGCCGGCCGCCCCAAGGAGGAGTACGGCCTCGAACCCGAGGGCCTCGACGAGATCCGACCCGGCTGCTACAACGTCGACGAACGTGTGAAGGACATGAACGCCGGCGGCGTGCTGGCGCAGATGAACTTCCCCTCGTTCCCCGGATTCGCCGCGCGACTGTTCGCCACCGAGGACTCGGACTTCTCGCTGGCGTTGGTGCAGGCCTACAACGACTGGCATATCGACGAATGGTGCGGCGCGTACCCCGGTCGTTTCATCCCGATGGCGCTGCCGGTGATCTGGGATGCCGAGTTGTGTGCGCAGGAGGTCCGGCGCGTCGCGAAGAAGGGCGTGCACTCGCTCACGTTCACCGAGAACCCCGCCGCGCTGGGTTATCCGAGCTTCCACGATGACTACTGGGAGCCGCTGTGGCGCGCGCTCGTCGAGACCAATACCGTGCTGTCGGTGCACATCGGCTCGTCGGGCCGGCTGTCGATCCCGGCCACCGATTCACCGCCCGACGTCATGATCACCCTGCAACCGATGAACATCGTGCAGGCGGCCGCCGACCTGCTCTGGTCCAAGCCGATCAAGAAGTACAAGGACCTCAAGATCGCTCTCTCCGAGGGCGGCACCGGCTGGATTCCGTACTTCCTCGAACGCGTCGACCGTACCTTCGACATGCATGCCACCTGGACGCTGCAGGACTTCGGCGGCAAGCTCCCCAGCGAGGTGTTCCGCGAGCACTTCCTCACCTGCTTCATCAGCGATCCCTTGGGCGTCAAGCTCCGCCACCAGATCGGCATCGACAACATCTCGTGGGAGATGGACTATCCGCACAGTGACTCGATGTGGCCCGGCGCTCCCGAGGAGCTCGGTGGAGTCTTCGACGCCGAGCAGGTGCCCGACGACGAGATCAACAAGATGACGCATCAGAACGCGATGAACTGGTACTCCTTCGACCCGTTCAAGCATGTGCCCAAGGAGCAGGCGACAGTGGGGGCGCTGCGCGCCGCCTCGGCCGATCACGACGTCAGCATCCGGGCACTCAGCAAGCATGAATCGAACGCGGAGCAGAAGCTCGCCGCCTGGGAGCAGCAGATCAAGGCGGCCACCGGAATGCAGCGCTCCAAGCGCTGAGCCACCCGCATCCCGCCGACAGAACCCCGAATCTCGCCGACAGAACCTCGGATTGCGCCGACAGAACCCCGAATCTCGCCGACAGAACCTCGGATTGCGCCGACGGAACCCAGGATTGCGCCGACGGAACCCAGGATTGCGCCGACAGAATCCCTCACCGGGTTCCGACGACGCGACCTTGGGTTCTGTCGGCGCGATCTCGGGTTCTGTCGGCGCGATTTCGGGTTCTGTCGGCGCGAACTCGGGTTCCGTCGGCGAGGTTCGGGGTTCTGTCGGCGCGAACTCGGGTTCTGTCGACGCGAACTCGGTTTCTGTCGGCGGTCAGACGGCCTCGGGGATGTCTGCGCGCAGATCCGCCAAGATCTGCATGACCGCGTCGGCCGACAGCGACTTGGGCAACGACGGCACCGCCCGATCGATCACGCCGTCGCAGCGCGTACGGAGACCATCGGCCACACCGTCGACAGGCGCCACCACCGCGAACGTCGCGAGGATCTCGTCGGTGATGAGCGAGCCCATCGTCTCCCACTCGCCGGCCAGCGACAGGTCGTGCAACTCGGTCTGCAAGTCACCCCAACCGTGCAGCTCGAGAACCTTTCGGTACGCCGGCGTCGATCCATAGAAGGCGATCTGGCGGCGAGTGGCGGCCGCCGACTCCGCAAGATCCCGCTCATTCTCACCGGTGACGACGAAGACCGGTGCGGTCAACTGGAACTCGCTGCGATCGCGGCCCGCGCGGTCCAGCCCACGCCGCAGGGTCGGTACGGTCACCTGGTCCAGGAACTCTCGGGTGGTGAACGGATGGGTCAGCAGACCGTCGGCGACCTCCCCACACATCTCGGTCATCCTGCCCCCGACGGCGGCGACGAACACCCGCGGAGCCGGAAACGCCGACGGTTCAGGGGTGAACATCGGGGACATGATCTTGTGGGTGTAGAACCGACCCTCGAATCGCAGCTTCGTGCCATCCCGCCACGCATCCCAGATCGCATGCAGCGCTTCGACGAATTCGTGCATGCGAGCAACCGGGTCGCCCCAGGGCATGCCGAAACGCTTCTCGATGTGCGGCTTGATCTGCGTGCCGAGGCCCAGATTGAACCGTCCGCGCGAATAGTCCTGCAGATCCCAGGCAAGGCTTGCCACCGACATCGGGTTGCGGGCGAAAGCGACCGCGATGTTGGTGCCCAGCTCGATGCGCGAGGTGTGTTCGGCCGCCAGGGTGAGAGCCAGAAAGGGATCGTGATTGGTCTCCCCGGCCCAGCAGCCGTCAAAACCCCGGCGCTCGACGTCGGTTGCCGCGTCCGGCACGCCGGCGAGTCGGCTCGCCACGCCCGAGTCGATCCGTAGGTGTTGCGCATTCATCCGTTCCCCTTTGTCGGCCGCTGAGTTACTGTAAGACCAACAGTAATTGATGCGATGTCGGCCCGACGCCCCATGGCCAGTTCGACTCGCCCGAGGAGGTTCGACATGGAAGTACCGTTCACCTGGAAGGTCACCGGATGGTTCGTGATCGGGTGGTCACCCGAGTTCGAGCAGGGACAGACCCGGGCGCTACGGTACTTCGGCGAGGATCTCGTCGCCTATCGAGACGAGGCAGGCGAGCTGCACGTGATGACCGGCCACTGCAAACATCTGGGCGCGCATCTGGGGCACGGCGGCAAGGTGGTCGGCGACTGCGTCGAATGCCCTTTTCACGGGTGGCGGTGGGGCCCGGACGGGTCCAACCGCTTCATCCCGTACGAGCCCGATCGGCCCAACAAGTTGCTCAAGCTGCGCGTCTACCCGGTTCAGGAACAGCATGGTGTGGTCTACATGTGGTACCAACCCGACGGGAAGCCGCCACAGTGGGAACTCCCCGATCCATTCACCAAGTTCCCGGAGATCACGCCCGGTCCGGAGAGCTACTACCGGATCTATCCGGAGTTCTCCCGCAAGGCGGAGTACGAACCGGTCCACCCGCAGATCGTCGCGGAGAACGGCCCGGACAGCTCACACTTCCGCTACGTCCACGGCGCGTCGGTCACGCCCGTCTGCCTCGACTGGGAGGCCGTTGACAACGAGTGGCGCTTCCTCACCGGATGGCCCGACACCACCAGCGACGATCCGGACAAGATGGCGCTGCGCATCCACAGCCATTTCTCCGGTCTCGGCTACGCGATGAGCGCCTTCGAGGGCGCGCAGAATCATCGGCTCATCTTCGCCTGCACACCGGTCGACGACGGCCACTCCGACCTCTTCTACTCGATCTGGTGGCCACTGGATCGCGATGCCGAATCCGACGTGCCGCCGGAACACATCCGCGAGAAGGTCGAGCGCCGATTCCTGGTCACCGTCTTCGAGGATCTCGGCATCTGGCGCTACCAGAAGTATGTCGAGCGGCCGCCCCTCGCCCGGATCGACGCCAAACCGTATATGGCCATGCGTCAATGGGCCACGCAGTTCTATGAGGTGCCACCGGTCACCGAGAAGGCCGGCGTATGACGACGCGGCTCGCGGACCTGGTCGACCCGGCCCGGACCGCGCTGGTGACGCAAGAGTGTCAGGGGGCGGTGGTCGGGCCCGACTCCGGACTGAAAACGCTCGCCGACGAAGCGCGCCGGGAGGCCTTACCCAACATCGCGCGGCTGCTGAAGGTGGCGCGCGACGCCGAAGTGCCGGTGATCCATTGCCTGGTCCAGCGACGCGACGACGGCCGCGGTTCCAACCGCAATGCCAAGCTGTTCGCGATGGGCCGGGATGCCGTGTCGATCGCGCCCGGCACCCCGGGCGCCGCCCTGTTGCCCGAGTTCGGTCCCGAACCCACCGACCTCGTGTTGCACCGTCTGCACGGTCTCGGGCCGATGGGCGGCACCGACCTCGACGCGATCCTGCGCAATCTCGGGGTGAGCACCGTTGTGGCCGTAGGTGTCTCGCTCAACATCGCGATCCCGAATCTGGTGATGGACGCGGTCAACGCGGCCTATCGGGTCGTCGTACCCCGGGACGCTGTGGCCGGCGTCCCGGCCGACTACGGACAGGCGGTCCTCGACAACACACTGTCGCTGCTCGCCACGGTCACCTCCACCGACGACCTGTGCGGTGCATGGCTGAACCGTTGACCGACGATCGCCGTGGCGCGTCCGTCAGTCACTGGCGGGCAACGCCTTCGATTCCTTGAACCGCAGTGGGGAGTCCCCCACCGACAGCGATCCGGCCCCCGCCTTCGTGACCAGCACCTCGGCACCGGAGTCGTCGACGTAGCGTTTCCCCAGCGTGGTCCCATCGGCGAAGCGGTCATCGATGGGACCACCATCGGCGCCCGTCTCGCCGACCCCCACCATCGCGACGCCCCCGCACCGCAGATCGTCGAGCGAGTCCGTCGCGGCGATCACGATGACCTGGGTGTCGCAGACCTGGCTCTGCAGTCGGGTACCTGTTGTCAGCACCATGTGCTCCTTGGTTGTTCGGGCCGACTCATTCGGCCGGGGCGGGACTGAGTTCATCGACGAGGACGCGCCGCAACAGCTTGCCGGTGGGTGTCACCGGCAACTCCTCACGGAACACGACGCGGTCGGGGGTGCGGGAACCTCGGAGGCGCGACCGGACGAAGGCGCGCAGGTCATCCGGGTCGGGTGCCGTCGCGTTCCGTGCGACGACGACGGCGACGATCGCCTGTCCCCACCGGTCGTCGTCGACGCCGATCACGGCGACCGCGGCGACGTCGGGATGTTCGAGGATCACGTCCTCGAGTTCGGCCGGCGCGATGTTCTCACCGCCGCGGATGATGGTGTCGTCGGAGCGTCCGCCGATGAACAGGTAGCCGTCGGCATCACAGCTGGCGACATCTCTGGTGGGGAACCAATCATCGGCATCGAGGACCGATCCGACGTCGGTGTACTTCCCGGAGACCTGGGGGCCGCGAATGAACAGTTCACCGGTGTGCCCGGGACCCAGCACCGTACCGTTCTCGTCGCGGATCTGGATCTCGATGCCGGGCACCGCCCGACCCACCGACCCGAGGCGCCGTGCCACCGTGGAGTCAGGGTTGCCGTGAGCTTCCCGGTGATCGTCCGGGGTGAGGACGGCGATCGTCGAGCTGGTCTCGGTGAGTCCGTAGGCATTGACCAATCCGACGTGCGGTAGGAGTTCCATCGTCCGGCGCACCAGGGGCAACGGCACTTTGGAGCCGCCGTAGGCCAATGAGCGCAGCGTCGGCAGTTCGATCGGGTCATCGTCGAGCACCGCCACGATGCGGTCGAGCATGGTGGGGACGACGGTCGCGTTGGTGATGCGCTGATCGCATACCAGCTGCAGCCACCGCACGGGGTCGAACTGGCGCAGGTAGACCATGCGCCGGCCGGCATAGATGTTCGACAGCGCCGCACCGACGCCAGCTATGTGGTAAGGCGGCACGCAGATGAGGACTGCATCATCGGCTGCGGCCGAGGCGAATTCGACCGTGCCCATCACGTAGCTGGACAGATTGCCGTGCGTGAGCTCCACCGCCTTCGGCCGAGACGTGGTGCCGGAGGTGAACAGCACGACCGCCACATCGTCGGGTTCGTTGGCGACATCCGACGTCGCGCCATCCACATCGTCGGCGCATACGGCGACGGTGAGCAGCTCATCCGAACGGATCACTGCGCGCCCGGCTCCGCGAACGACGTCGGCGTATTCCGGATCGGCGATCACCACGGGTTCGGGCAGCCGGTCGATCAACTCCCGCAACGTCGATTCGCCCAGGCGGTAGTTCAGCGGAGTGAAGGCACGTCCGGCTTCGGCGGCCGCAAAGATGAGCAGCGGCAGCATGATTCCACCGGTACCGACGTACGCGACGTGTTCGGCGCCGCTCGCCCGGATGCGGCGGGCGGCCGCCTCGGCCTTCCGCTGCAGATCAGCCACCGTGACCTCGGTGTCATCGGAGACGATCGCCACCCGGTCCGGGTAGGCGGACAAAGCCATCTCGAGTAGTAGGGAAACGCTCATGTCGTCACCTCATGGTCGGTCTCGGCGCGGGTCGGCCGGGTGCGAGTTCGCCCGCTGTCGGCGAGTCGCCTGCGCGTCCGACGGCGTGCGGTCGCCAGGCTCAGGTCGGCAAGTCGTCGTGCGCCCCGCCCGAAGGGTTGGACGGCGGTCGACGTGGTCAGCATGAACGGAAGGTCGGAGCCGACAACGGTGCGGCGATGACTGAAGGTGTCGAAACCGGCCTTGCCGTGGTAGGCGCCCATGCCGCTGTTGCCGACACCACCGAACGGTGCCCCCGAGGGGAGCATGTGCAGACCGAACTCGTTGCGCGCCACACCACCGCTGCGCGTACTGCGCAGGTAGGCACGGAAATCTGCGTCGTCGGCACCGAACCAGTAGGTGACCAGCGGTGCCGGGTGGTCGTTCACGTACCCGATCACCTCGGACAGCATCTGATAGGGCCGCACCACGAGAACAGGTCCGAAGATCTCCTCGTCTGCGATTGTCATGGTCTCGTCGACGTCGGTGACGATCGTCGGTGCGATCTTGCGCGTGGCAGCGTCCGGGAGTTGTTCCCCCGGTGGCACAACCGATTCGATACGGGCGCCGCGGTCCCGGGCGTCGTCGATGAGCGAGACCACCCGGTCGAAGTTCGCCTGATTCACACTCGCCGGATACTCGGGATCACCGACCACCGACGGGAAGGCCTCCGCCAGGGTCCGTGTCGCAACGGCGATGAACTCGTCGACCTTGCCATCGGGAACGAACACGTAGTCCGGGCAGATGCACACCTGACCGCCGTTGACCATACGCCCCAGGGCGATCCGTTTGGCAGATCGCTCGATGTCGGCGCCGGGCGCGACCACCACCGGGTTCTTGCCACCGAGTTCGAGGGTGACCGGCACGAGATTCTCCGAGGCGGCTCGTTGCACCAGCTTGCCGACGGCAGGGGAACCGGTGAAGAAGAGATGGTCGAACGGCAACGCGGAGAATTCGGCGGCCACATCGGCACCACCGGTGACCACGACGAGTTCGGTCGGCGCGAAGTATCGCCCGGCCAGCGACTGCATCAGATCGGCGGTGGCCGCGGTGACTTCGGACATCTTGATCATGACGCGATTACCCGCCGCGAGCGCCGCGGCCGCGGGTACCAGAACGAGGTGCACCGGGAAGTTCCATGGCCCGATGATGCCGACCACGCCCAGGGGCGAGGGCTGCACCTCGGCGCGCAGACCGAACGCCCGGCCGGCGCGAAGCAGTGCGGTAGAACGCATCCACTTCGGGATATGCGAGCGGGTGTGTTCGATCTGTGCGATCGACCCGACGATCTCCGTCGACAGCGTGCCCAGCCTCGACTTGCTGCCGAAGTCCGTCACCAGGGCCTCGACGATGGCGTCGGAATTGTCCACCATCATCGCCATCAGACGATCGACCCGATTGCGACGGATAGCCGCGTCAGGCGGTCCGTCGGCGAGAAAGGACTGCCGTTGGGAGTCGAGCATCTGCGACATGTGCGCATGGTCCGTCGGTGCATGCCGGTCGGTTCGGTCAACGATACTCACGGATCGCGCCTTTCATGACAGTTCCAGCGGTCCACCGTCGACCACCGAGCGCAGCCAGCCGAGTTCGACGCCCGCCGCGTCGGCCGCCGAGACACATGCGGCAACGTCCTTGCGCAGGAACGGTGACGCCACCTTGGCGAAGGTGGCCACGTCGCCGAGCAGCTTCACCGATGACAGAGCGTGACTGCGCCCACTGGACAGTTCGACCGCCGACAACAGCTCCTTGGTGCCGATGCCGAGGCGTTCGCCGAGTTCGACTGCCGCAGAGACGAGTTGTGCGTTGGCCGCGAACAACAGGTTGTTGACCAGTTTCAGATTCAGCGCCGTCCCGACATCACCGGTTCGCACCACCGGATCCGCGTAGGAAGCCAGCACGGGCTCGACGCGATCGACGACCGCCTCGTCTCCACCGATCAGAACCGTCAGCTTCCCGGCGGTGATGTCGTCGGCGGATCCACTGACCGGGGCGTCGATGAGAGCCGGCCCACCGGGATGTTCGGCGATCAGCTGCTCGAGGGTGCTCACGGTGCCCGTCGTGTGCGTCACGATCACGGCGCCTGGCCGTGCGTTGGACATGAAACCGTCTGCACCACCGGCGAGTTCGATCAACTGAGCGTCGGAGAACAAGCACAGGATGAGGATGTCGGCGCGGCGTGCGACGTCGGCGATCGAATCGACGAGCACAGCGCCTGCCTCCGACAGCCGCTCGCGAACTTCGTCCCGGCGGGCGTACAGGACGACCTTGTGTCCCGCGCCGAGGAGCCGGTGAACCATCGGTTCACCCATCTGCCCGGCCCCGATGAATCCGATCACCTCAGACGTCGATGTCACTGTCATCCCTTCCACGGCACCGACTTCACATAGCCGCCGGCATCGATGCGCAGCTGCGTTCCGGTGATATACCGGGCGGCGTCGCTGGCCAGGAAGACCACCGCTTCCGAGACGTCCTTCGGCTCGATATAGGGCACCTTCATGGCCTGCATGGCCGGGAACGCGGCCTCGGCTTCCTCCCGGGTGGGATGTTCGAGGTCGGGGCGGAAGACCCGGTACATGCCCTCGTTGTGCAGCATGTCGGTGTTCACATTGGTGGGATGAACGGCATTCACGCGAATGTTCTTCCTGGCCAGCTGGACCGAGAGATCGTTGACGTATCTGGCAACCATCTGCTTGGCCAGACTGTACGCCGATCCACCCGGACCCTGGTTGGTGGCGCTGCCCAGTTGCGCCGCCAGCGAACCGGTGGCGATGATCGACGCGCCCTCCCCGAGGTGGGGAATGCTGCCCTGGATCACGTTGAAGACGCCTGCCAGATCGGTGTCGATGGTGTCCGACCACGACTGCAGGGTCTGACCCTTGCCCATCGGGCAGATACCCGCGTTGGCGACGACGATGTCGAGCCGACCCAGTTGCGCGACGCCCTCGGCGATCGCGGTCCACACCGCGCTGCGCTCCCGCACGTCGGCGATGACGGTGTGGACGCGCACGCCTTCCTTCTCGATGAATCGGGCTGTCTCCTCGAGGTCTTCGGGCCGCGCAAGGGGATATGTGTTGCCCTCGAGGTCAGCGCAGATGTCGAGCGCGATGATGTGTGCACTCTCCGCGGCCAGACTCACCGCGTGCGAGCGCCCCTGTCCTCGTGCGGCCCCGGAGACCAGAGCAACCTTGTTGTCGAGCTTTCCCATTCGATGCTGCCTTTCTACGTATGTGTTCTCGGGACGTTTGTCCGTCCGACTCACGTGGTCGATCGCGGCACTCGGTGTGCAATGGTCTTGGTTTCCAGGTACTGGCCGAATCCTTCGAGACCGCACTGCCGTCCGACACCACTGTTCTTGTAGCCGCCGAACGGCGCGTCAGCACCGTAGAACATGCCGCCGTTGACGCCGAGCGCGCCGGTCCGGATGCGACGGGCCACGCCCAGTCCACGGTCGAGGCTGCCGGACAGGACCGCACCGGCGAGGCCGAATGCAGTGTCGTTCGCGATTCGTACGGCATCCTCGTCGTCGGTGAACGGCATGATCACCAGCACCGGACCGAAGATCTCGTCCTGCGCGATCGCAGCCGAGTTGTCGAGGCCGGTGACGATGGTGGGCGCCACGAAATGCCCGTTCCGAAGATGCTCCGGCAACCCTGCGTATTCGCCTCCGCCGACACGGAATTCGGCACCGTCACGTCGCGCCCCATCGAGCGCGGCGAGAACTCGTCGTTTCTGTGCCGCGCTGATCAACGGACCGACGAAAGTCCCCGGTTCCGCCGGGTCGCCCACCGGGATCATCTCGTAGGCGGCGACCACGTTGGTCACGACCTCGTCGTAGAGCGATCGATGCACCAGCAGACGACTGTTGACCGCGCAGGCCTGGCCGGCATGCGAGCAGGAGCCAACGGCCGCCATGGTCACCTTGCCCGGATCGGCATCCTCCAGCACGATCATCGCCGATTTGCCGCCGAGTTCGAGGAAGGTGCGCTTCATCGTCGCCGCACCCTCGCGGGTGAGCAGCCGCCCGACAGCGGTCGATCCGGTGAACGAGATCAGATCGACCCGCGGATCAGTTGCGAGCAACCCGGCGACCTCGTTGTCCGGCGTCGTCACGACGTTCACGACGCCCGCCGGAAACTCGGTCTTCTCGACGATCAGGCGACCCAATCGTGCGGCGTTCCAGGGAGTGTTGGGATCGGGCTTCAGTACGACGGTGTTGCCGGCGGCGAGTGCGGGACCCAACTTGTTGAGGATGACCTCGATCGGATAGTTCGACGGGGTGATCGCGGCGACCACTCCCACCGGCTCCTGGACAACGGACCGCACATTGCGCGCACCGAACAGCCCGCCGCCGTCGAGGACTCGTTCCCATTCGAAGTCGTCGATCAACGATGCCGGATAGCGCAAGGATTCGGCCAACGGCCAGTCCAGTTGGGCGTCCTGGGTCGCCATGACGGGGCAACCCACCTCGGCGACGAGTTCGGACCGCAGGTCTTCCTTCTCCAATTCGATCGCGGCCTGGAACTGTTCGAGACACCGCTTACGGAGAGCGCGGTTCGTCGACCAGTCCGATTCGTCGAAGGCGCGTCGGGCGGCCGCAATGGCCCGTTCCATGTCGACCACACCGGCCGCCGATGCCACGCCGAGCACCAGATCGGTGGCCGGGCTGCGGTTCTCGAACGTGGCGCCGTCGGCGGCGGCCACCAATGCGCCGTCGATGAGCATCCTGGACTCGGCTCGTGCGGCAGCACGTCGGCCGAGTTCGACACTCGGTGCATCCGTACTATCGACAACTTCGCTCACACCGTGCTCCTGATCTCCGAACTCTGTCGGCTTCTTGTAGTTCTCGGCGCGTCGGGGGTCATCGCGTCAACACCATCGACGCGCACTGCGGACCGAAACCGTTGGCCACCACCGCGACCTCCGCATCGGGCACCTGTCGTTCCCCGGTCTCCCCGCGGAGCTGAAGCACCGCCTCGGCGAGGAAACTCAGGCCGTGCAGCCGCCCCTCGGCCAGCTGCCCGCCGGTGGTGTTGAGTGGCAGCGCACCACCGGGCGCGATGGTATGACCTTTGTCCACCCAGTCGCCGAATTCACCGAGACCACAGATCCCGAGTGCCTCGGTCCAGGAGATGGCGATGTGGGTGAAGCCGTCGTAGAGTTCGGCGACGTCGATGTCGGCCGGTGTGACAGACGCCTTGCGCCACATGTTGTCCGCGCAGGCCCGGGTGCCGCCGAAGACGAAGTCGGGAGTGTAGGTCCAATCGGCGCCGCGACCAGTGCCCATCGAACTGGCATCGATGACCACCGGACACTGCGCGAGGTCCGCGGCGCGCTCGGCAGTCGTGATCACCACCGCGCACGCCCCGGTGACCGGATAGTCACAATCGAAGAGCCGCAGCGGTTCTGCCACGTATCGGGAGTCGAAGTAGTCGTCGACGGTGATCGGGTCGCGGAGTACCGCGCGGTCGTTGAGCGCCGACCATTTCCGCGCACCGACGGAGAGATGTGCGTAGTGGTCCTCGGTGAGGCCGAACTCGGCCAACCGCCGCTGTTTGCGCATACCCATCACCGGGATCACGCCGCCCATCACGCCATAGGGCAGTTCGAATTGTCCCCGGCCGGTCGCCGACGGCACCCGCCGGCCGCTCATCGTGCCCCATTCGCGGGTCACGGATCGGACCACGAGCGCGACGTCGCATGCGCCGGACAGCACGGCCATCTCGGCGCCGAGCGCGGCGGTGATCGCCGATGGGCAGCGGGCGGTGTAGTCGGCGTAGGTGGAGAGGTTGTCGATGCCGAGCATCCGCTGGATGTCCTGGGCACCTTCGTCGCCTGCGTACTCGAAGATGCCGTCGACGTCGGCGACCGACAAGCCGGCGTCGGCGATCGCCGTCCGGCACGCCTCGACGGCGAGTGGCCGGCAGTCGACCCCCTTCTCCCGGTGGATCGAGGAGTATCCGACGCCGACGACCGCTGCGCGCGGCCTGCTCACACCGCGTGATCGCTGACTGGAGGACTCGCCATCCCCTGCCGATGCCTCAGGAGCGAGCTTGGCGTCCCCTGCCAACCGCTCCCTGAGGAGCCCCCGAGCGTGCGAGGAAGCGTCACGAAGGGCCGGCCCTTCGTGACGGCCCTCCGCTAGCGCTCCGGACCTCCTCAGGGACCGGGGAGATACGTCCTCAGCCGCCGGCGCACCGGCCCCCTCCAGGGACCGGGAATCACCGAGCTCGCCATTCTCCACCGCCCCCTGAGGAGCGAGCTTGCGAGCGTCACGAAGGGCCGGCCCTTCGTGACGGCCCTCCGCTAGCGCTCCGGACCTCCTCAGGGACCGGGGAGATACGTCCTCAGCCGCCGCCGCACCGGCCCTCTCCAGGGACCGGGGGGATACGTCCTCAGCCGCCGCCGCACCGGCCCCCTCCAGGGACCGGGAATCGCCGAGCTCGCCATCCTCCACCGCCCCCTGAGGAGCGAGCTTGCGAGCGTCACGAAGGGCTGGCCCTTCGTGACGGCCCTCCGCTAGCGCTCCGGACCTCCTCAGGGACCGGGGTGATACGTCCTCAGCCGCCGCCGCACCGGCCCTCTCCAGGGACCGGGGTGATACGTGCTCAGCCGCCGCCGCTCCGGACCTCCTCAGGGACCGGGGTGATACGTCCTCAGCCGCTAGCGCTCCGGACCTCCTCAGGGACCGGGGTGATACGTCCTCAGCCGCCGCCGCACCGGACCTCCTCAGGGACCGGGGAGATACGTCCTCAGCCGCCGCCGCACCGGCCCCCTCCAGGGACCGGGGAGATACGTCCTCAGCCGCTAGCGCTCCGGACCTCCTCAGGGACCGGGAATCTCCGGACTCCTCCTCGCGAGCCTCGCGAACCGGACGGAACTGCGGAATCCGATGATCCCCACGCGCCTCGAACACGACCTCGAGGGGCATGTCGACCACCAACTCGGACGGCTCGACCTCCACCAGATTCGTCAGAATCCGGGTGCCCGGGGCATCGTCGAGCTCGGTCAACGCCATGATCAGCGGACCTGCATCCGTGTACGCGGGGTGAAAGGCCTGATGCAGCACCGTGTACGCGTACAGGCGTCCCCGACCGGACACCGGCACGGCGATACTGTCACCGACCGGGCCCGTTACTCCCATCGCGACCGGTTCGGGCGGGAACTGCAGCACATCGGTGCCCGCGAACCCCTGCACGACCAGTTCCTCGCGCGCCGCGGCCTCCCAGTAGAACGCGGTCACCGGGTCCGGCACCGGAACCGATTTTTCTACCGTGTCCATCCAACTCCCTCACTCGACGACCACGACCGGATGACTAACTGTAATTCTTACAGTAATATCTCTCAATGCTGTAGTGCCAATCTTTCGGGAGGAACGCGGATGTCCGATCTGCTCACCGGTGTCGTCGTCGTGGAACTCGCTTCGTGGACCTATGTCCCGAGTGCGGGAGTGATCCTGCGCGACTGGGGCGCCGACGTCATCAAGGTCGAGGACACCAGAGGCGGTGACCCGTGTCGCTACCTCACCGTCGGGGGTCTCGATCCCGCCGATTCGCGGGTCAAGGCAAGCTTCATGATGGAGATCGGCAACCACGGCAAACGCAGCATCGCGATGGACATCAAGACCGACGACGGGTTGGCCATCCTGGGCAGGTTGATCGCGAAAGCCGATGTCTTCCTCACCAACTGGCTGCCCGGCCAGCTCGAACGTGCCGGACTGTCCGTCGAGAAGATCCGATCGTTCAATCCGGACGTGATCATCGCCCGAGGCAGCGGACAGGGCCCCCTGGGACCCGAGCGCGACAAGGGCGGCTTCGACGGTTCCTCGTACACGGCGCGCGCCGGGGTCGCCAACGCCCTGATGCCCGAGAACGCCGAGTTCCCCTTCGCCCAGGGGCCCGCGTTCGGCGATCTGCAGGGCGGCAGCACCCTTGCGGGGGGGATCGCCGCCGCACTGTTCGCCCGAGAGCGGACCGGACACGCCGCCGTGGTCGACGGTTCGTTGCTGGCCCAGGGCATGTGGGCCGTCGCGCCCGACATCTCGGCGGCCGACTATCACGGCATCGAACGAATCCCCCCGTACGCGTTCGGTGAGGCACCGAATCCCGCAGTGAACCGATACAAGACCCGAGACGGACGCTGGGTCCAGTTGATGTTCCTCCAGGCCGACCGGTTCTGGCGCGGGTTCTGCGAGCGGATCGGCCACCCGGAACTCGGCGTGGACGAGCGATTCACGCCGCTGGCGAACCTCACCCGCAACCGGGACGAGGCGACCAAGATTCTTCGCGAGATCTTCGCCGAACACGATCTGGCGCATTGGCAGAAGGCACTCGAAGACGAACCCGGCGTGTGGGAGACGATCCAGACTCCGCAAGAAGTCCTCGACGACCCGCAGGCCGTCGCCAACGGGTACCTGATGAGCGTTCCCGACGTCGACGGCAACACCTATCGGACGGTGGGTGCACCGATCCAGTTCGACCAGACACCGCCGAAGCCCGGAAGATCTCCCGAGCACGGAGAACACACCGACGAGATCCTCGCCGAGCTCGGCATGTCCTGGGACGAGATCATCGCGGCGAAGGTGTCGGGCGCGGTTCTCTGACAAGCTCTCCGACAAACGCGTTCGGCCCCGGGATCGGATCGGATCCCGGGGCCGAATGCGGTCATGCAGGTGTCAGGCGCCCGGACGCTGGAACAGCGATGCGACGTCGACGGCCTCGACGTCGACGACGGAGCCGTCTTTCTCTGCGGTTCCCAGCAACGAGTCGTTGGTGCAGATGTTGGGTGCGATCGCGATCGGCTTGCTACCGCACTGATAGTCGGCTCCTGCGTTGAGCGGCAACAGCTTCGGCTCGGTCATGCCGGTCACCTGAGCGGCGACCGACGTGCGGTCGATCGCACCGCTCATCCCCTCGAGCGCTCGCTGGAACGCCACGAGCGAAAGATACGCGGCAGCACCGTCCTCGGCGCCCTGCGCGTCGTACTTCGCGAGCACGGCCTCGAAGACCTTGGTCTCGGCCGCATTCGGATCGAGCGAACGCGACTGTACGACCTTGATCCCCTCGTAACCGCCCGGGATCTGCGATGCCACGTCGGCGTCACCGATGCATTGGCTGACCGTCGTGACCGGTGCGTCGACATTCAGGGTGCGCATCGCCTTGAAGGCGGTCGCACAGAAACTGTCGTTGCCGAGCACGTGAAACATGCCGTCCCCGTTCTTCAGCGCAGCCTGAACCTGGGGAGTCATGTCCGGCGTGCCCATCGGCACCGGGATCAGGTCCATCTCGACGCCGGCGTTGCCGAAGGCCATCGGTCCGATCAACTTGATCGGGCCCGTTGCGATGGGTGCGTCGATGGTCAGGATGGCAACCTTCTTGATGCCTTGCTCTTTGGCGTAGTACGCAGGCACGCCCACCAATCCGGCCAGACTGTTGCTCAGCACCGCGGAGTGTGGACTCGTCAGCGTCGGCTGGCCACCGCCCGAGGAATCCATGAACAGCATCCCGGCCGGCGATGTGATGGCGGTGGTCGCATCCGGGTTCGACGGGTCTCCCGAGATCACCGCGACCGCATCGGAGGCCACCGCCTTGTTCGCGCACTCACGCGCCAGACTGACCTGCGCCTTGTCCTCACAGACGGTGATCGCGAGTGGTCGTCCGTTGATCCCGCCCAGGTAGTCGTTGATATAGGACACCGTGGCGTCGGCGACCTTCTTCTCCTGCGTGTAGGTGATGCCCTGCTCACCGGTCGTCTGGAAAACGACGTTCACCGGGTCCCCGCTCGCCTGCTTCAGCGTCCCCAGGACCGACTCGTCCGGAGCGCCGCCGCCTGACGAGTCACCGTCGTCTCCGGAGCATCCCGCGGCGACCAGCGCCACCGCCATCGCGACGCACGGCAGCATCGCCCACCGTCTGTGTGAGGATTTCACTTCATGTTCTCCTGACATGTAGAGGTTTGAATGTCGAAACAGAGAGCGCGCGAGGCGCATCGGTGGCACACGACGATCTGGTCAGCTCGGGGACTGCGCCGGCTCACCTCCGAAGTAGGCCGAGTGCAGACGATGTGGGTCATCCCGGAGTTCGCCGGCTTCCGCACGCAGAGCGGCCCGGCCGTGGACCAGGACCAGCGCCTCGTCGGCGACCTCGAGCGCGAGTTGGACGTGCTGCTCGACGAGTACGACGGTGGCACCACTGGTGTCGGCTATCTGCCGCACCATCGGTAGCAGGCCCTCCACGATCACCGGCGCCAAACCCATACTCATCTCGTCGATGAGCAGAACCGACGGCTTCTGCACGAGCGCACGTGCGACGGCGAGCATTTGTTGCTCACCTCCGGACAGTGATCCGGCGGCCAGCTTCCAGCGGTCGGCGAGGGCCGGGAAGAGTTCACGCACATCGTTATCCGACATTCCGCCGCGGCGTCGTGCGATCGACAGGTTGTCGGCCACGGTCAGTCCGGTGAACAGCGCGCGGTTGTCCGGTACCAGCACCACACCGGATCTGTTGGCGCGAGCAGGGTTTCCGCTCGGCAGTGGCTTGCCGTTCACGCGAATCCCGCCGCCGAGGCGCGGCAGCAGTCCCGCCAGGGTGCGCAGGAGTGTCGATTTGCCTGCCCCGTTGGGCCCGAGGACCGCGAGCACCGACCCGTCCGCCACGTCGACGTCGAGGTCCCGCACCACCGGCACCTTGGCGTAGCCGGCGATCAGGCCCCGCACCTCGAGGCTCACAGGACCACTCCTTCCGGCGTGACATCGGGTTGTGGTTGTTGCCCGTCACGTGCGCTCCCGGTGCCGAGATAGGCTTCGGCCACAGCAGGGTTCGCCCTGATCTCGGCGGGAGTGCCACTGGCGAGCAGGCGCCCGAAGTTCACCACCTCGATCCGGTCGCAGATGCTGAGCACCAGACTCATGTCGTGTTCGACCAGCAGGATCGTGACGCCGGTGTCCCGGATCATCTTGAGCCGCTCACCCAGCCAGGCGCTCTCGTTGCTGTCGAGGCCGCCGGCCGGTTCGTCGAGCAGCAGGACCCGCGGCCGCCCGGCCAAGGCCCGGGCGATGGACACCAGCTGCCGCTGTCCTTGTGAGAGTTCACCCGCCGCCACGTCGCGGACCTCGGCCAGTCCGAGCGTCGCGAAGATCTCGTCGAGGTCGGCTTCGTCGGCGCCGAGCGACAAGCCGCGTCCGGATAGACCGACGAGTATGTTCTCGCGGACGCTCAGGTCCTCGTACAGCTCGATCGCCTGAAAGGTGCGGCCGAGCCCCGCCCTGATACGCCGGTGGGACCGCATCCCGTCGATCTGCTCGGACCCGAGGGTGATGATCCCCGACGACCGGGCGAAACCGCTGATCGCGTCGATCAATGTGGTCTTCCCGGCCCCGTTGGGACCGATCAGACCGACGATCGCTCCCCGGCGAACCGAGAAGCTGACGTCGTCGACCGCGAGGACGCCTCCATATCGCACGGTGACACCGGTGAGAGACAAGATGGGCTCGCCCATCTCGACACGAGCGGAGTCACTCGGGGCCAATGGTTCCGACACCGCCGAACCCGTCGGCGTGGCACCCGGGCCGCTCCCGCGCCTGCGTGCCAGCGCCGCGTGCACGGGCCCGACGACGCCCTCCGGGTTGAACAGAACCGTCACGATCAGCGCGAGCCCGACGATGACCTGGTAGTACTCACTGCCGCCGAGCGCCCGGTCGAGCAGTAGGTAGAACACCGCGCCCATGCCGAGAAACCCGCTCAGGATGCCCCCGGAGATGGAGGTGACCCCGGCCAGGTAGACGGTGGCGAAGAACGTGACGCCGATGATCACCGTGAACGGCTGAAACGACACGTTGGTCTGCTGATAGGCGAAAAGGCACCCGCCGAGCCCGGCGATGAACGCGCCGATGGCGAACGCCACGAGCTTGATCCGCACCACGTCGACACCCGACGCGGAGGCCGAACGTTCGTTGGCGCGGACCGCCAGCATGCGGGTACCGAGCCGGCTCCGCCGCAGGAATGCCACGCCGAGACCCACCAACACCAACACGGCCAGGCACAGCAGCCCGAACTGCACACGAGGATAGGCACTGCCCGAACCGATACCGAGGTCGAGTCCGAACATGCTCGGCGCCGGCACGTCCACGCCATCGGCGCCGACGAAGGTGTCGTTGCGGAACCAGATCGCTTCGATCGTGTACGCCATGGTGAGCGTCACGACGGCCACGGTCAGGCCACGCACCCGCAGTGCCGGCAGTCCGATGATCACACCGATCGCCGCCGCGATGAGCGCGGCGAGCAGCGGCGCGATCGGGAACGGTACCCCCCAGCCCGCCGTGATCGGTCCGACGAGGAACGCGCCGGCACCCGCGATGGTCAGCTGTGCGAGCGAGACCTGCCCGGCATATCCGGTGATGACCACCTGAGACAGGCCGATCACCGCCAGGATCATGCTGGTGATGAGCGCCGACCGCCAGTCACCGTCGGCGACCAGCAGACCGACGACCGCGACCGCGGCGGGCACCACGCAGCCCAGGACGATCCGGCGTGGCGACGGCGCATGCCCGAGTTCGGAGACGATCACCGCACCCCGGGACGGCAACGGCCGCGCCCAGGCGACGAGGACCACCAGCACGATGATCAGGGGAACCAGCTCGACGAGTCCGGTGGAGGGCAGCCAATCATAGACGCGCGGAAGATATGTGGCCTCCGACTGCAGCATGCCGATCACCAGCCCCGCGGCCACTGCGGCCAACACCGACGAGAATCTGCCGATGATCGCGGCGGCCAGCGCCGGAACGATGAACAGGGTGTAGGCCATCGGGGTGAGCGGGACAATCGGTGAGATCAGGATCCCGGCCAAGGCCGCCACCGCCGAGCCGACCATCCAGTTGGCCGCGGCTATCCGGTCCGGCGACAGCCCGCTGACATAGGCACCTTCCTCGCTCTCCGCGGTCGCGCGGGTGGCCAGACCGAATCGGGTGAATCGATAGGCGACGGCGAGCGCTATCGCCACGGCAACGATCGTCGCCGCGAACAACACCCGATCTTGTGGTATCCGGATGGAACCGACGTCCCAGATGTCAACCGGGAAGATGGCGTCGACGCCGACCGGGTTGATGCCGACCTGCGCAGCGGTCGCGGCCGCGAAGACGATCATCACCCCGATGGAGGCCACCGCTCTCGCGACGGGAGGCGCAGTGCGCAACGGGCGGAAGACGATCAGATAGAGCGCGAGGCCGAGCACCGCGCACACGATCACCGAGATGAGAGCTGCGACAAAAAACCCCGGGTCGCCGCCCACGTCGATCGTCTTGGGGAGCCCGGGGATGAGCAGGACGAGTTCGCCCTCGCGAAGAAAGGCGTAGATGTAGGCCCCGCACAGTGCGATCGATCCGGTCCCGAAGTTGATGACTCCCGAACTGCGGTAGACGATGACGAGCGCCAGCGCCAACGCGGCGAACACCGCGCCCGCACCCAGGCCCAGCAACAGGAATTGGAGGTGGTCGGTCACAGGGCAGGTCCCCTTCGGGAGCGAAAGTACGACGACACCAGCAGCGCAGCCACCTCAGTCGAGGGAAGGGAGCCACGGTACATCGAACGGTAGCTCTAATAGTTGGGCTTTCAGTAGAAAATCACCAAACTTCTCACACCGCCCGTAAACAGTCGTTCGCCCAGCTCATTCCCACGATTTCTGCACAGACACGACGACGCCACCGATCGAGACGCGAGATCTCGGCCGGCGGCGTCGGGGTATCGGGTCCGAGTCGGCTTACGTCGGCGCAGCGGCGCGCGTCTGCGCGTAGCTGGGACGTCCCATCCCGAGAGCGTGCTGAGCGATCATGTTCCGGAACACCTCGAGTGTGCCTCCGTAGATCCCGCACAGCGGCGCCCAGCGGAAGAGGTACTCACTCGCACCGTCGTCGATCGCACCGGAGGTTTCGGTCGGCAGCACCGACGCGGGCCCGAGTACGTCCATCAGCTCGGGCGCGACGTCGCGCATCGTCTGGGCCAACGCAACCCGCCCGTACATGTTGGGCGTACTCAACGACGCCTCGATCCGAGCGACGCTGTGGCCCAGACGGTAGGCAATCGAACCGTCGTCGATGCGTCGCCGCCCATCCGGACCGCGACGCGTGACGATCTCGGACACCGTGTCGACGGTGGTTGCCATGAACGACCCCTGGTGCTGCATGATCGAGACGTCCTCGAGTCCATCGGTATTCGGCTCCGCCACACCATGTTCGGTGTCCAGTGGCCCGCGCAGCACGGTCCACCCCTCGTTCACTTCGCCCAGACGGTACTTGTCGGAGATCCGGACATCGCTGTAATAGACGATGTTCGTCCGGTCACCGTCGACGGTCCACAGCGCCTGGATATCGATGCCCGGCGTGTCCAACGGCACCAGGAACATCGTCAGACTCTTGTGCTTCTTGGCCGACGGATCGGTGTTGGTGATCAGGAAGACATACTGGCAGTTGTGGGCACCGGTGGTGAACATCTTGGAGCCGTTGACAACCCAGTCGTCGCCGTCACGCACGGCCCGGGTCTTGCAGGTCGCGACGTCGGAACCGCCGTCGGGTTCGGTGTAACCCAGGCAGAGCCGCACGTGCCCGCTGAAGACCTTCGGCAGCACCTCGTCGCGGAGCTCCGGCGAGCCGTGGTTCTCCACCGAGCGGGCGACGATCGAAGTGGTCCCCCAGGTCACCCAGGGAACGTGCACGCGCCGCTTCTCCAGTTCCCACAGCCGCCTGCGAACCCGATCGAACCCACCCTGATCCGCCGGCCGATACTCGCGCTCGAGATATCCGGCGGCCCCCATCGCCAGGTGGACGGCCTCGTCGAAGTTGTCTCCGGTCTCACGGTCCCGACGCCGCACGTCGTCGGTGACATGCGTGCTCAGGAACTCCCTGATCTCGTCCAGGAATTCCTGCTCTTCAACAGACAACTGCACTCGTGAAAAATCCATCGTCCGTGCTCCTTTCAGACCGCTGCCGACTGTGCCACGGACTCGGCGGCGGCCCGGTCGGCGATCGTCCGGGCGACCTGCTTCGCCGTGGCCCCCGGGTCTCCGCCGGCAACCGGCCATCCGCGCGCACGAACCAGGTAGGACGTCGCCGCGGCCTCGGTGGACACACCCAGACCGCCCTGCACATGCACGGCCATCGTTGCCGCCTTGGCGGCTTCTTCGGCCATGAACACGAAGACCGCTCCGGTGAGTTCCGGTCGCGCTTGCGGCTCGAAGTCGAGGTACCACGCGGCCTTGCGTGCCAATGCCCGGCCGCCTTCCACGCTGATCGCGATGTTGGCCAACGGATGTGAGATACCCTGCAGCGATGCGATCGGGACACCGTAGGTGTACCGTGTGGTCGCGAACTCCGCGGCGATTCGCATGGTCTGCTCGACCAGACCGACCAGGGCGGCCGCCGTCAGCAGCCGCCACTCGTCGGTCGCTCGTCGATACTCCGCGATCGCTGCGGCGCCCGTGGCCAGTGCGATCCGCTCGGAGGCCGCAGACGGGTCGACCCACGCCATCGGCAGACGACCGAGATTGTCGACCCTGGTGAGAGGTTCGTCAAAGGAGAGCAGGACGATCTCCTCGCCGTCGCGTACCACGACGGCATCGGCGATCGAACCGATCGGGATCAATCGTGGTCCCGATACGGACTCGATCTGCGCGTCGAGTCCGAGAATGTTTGCGCCGGAGAGGAATCGACCGGTCCGCGGATCACCGGAGTCCATCGCGCCGAGACGGGCGAGCAGGCGAGTCGCACAGACGTGATCAATCCAGGGCACGGGCGCCAGCCATCGACCGACCTCCTCGGCGACCAAGGTCAGGTCGACCAGGGTCGCACCATCTCCGCCGACGTGCTCGGGCAGGGCCATCGTGGTCGCGCCGGTGCCGCACAGTCGCTGCCACAACGCACGGTCGATCCCCTCGCCTTCAGCCGCCCGGACGATCTCGATGGTCGAATAGGTCTGGAAGAACTTCGCATAGGCGGTTTGCAGGTCGATCTGATCTGCAGACAAGCTGTAGTCTTCCCTGCGCAATTCGTACCGGTCCATCTCACTGCTCCTGTTTCGCGAAGAAGAACTCGTGGGCGTTGTTGTAGAGGTAGTTGTCGAGGACGTCGGGGGGCAGATCGAGTGCCTCCGCCTCCGGTATGAGGCGACGCTGGCTGAGAACGGGCCAGTCCGAACCGAAGATCACCTTGTCGGGTCCACGCTTGCGCATGTAGTGCAACAGACTCTCCGGCAGTCGTTTCGGCGACCAGGCTGAGGTCATCATGCGCAGATTCGGGTACTTGATGAGCAACCGGATGGCGACGTCCCACCACGGGTCGGCACCATGGATCATGCAGAGCTTGAGTTCCGGGAACCGGACGCACACCCGGTCGAGATGAATCGGATTCTGCACCTCCCCCGGTATCGGCGGCCCGGGAATACCCGTGTTGATACAGAGCGGCAGGTCGAGTTCGGCGCACTTGGCGTACAGCGGGTAGTACACCGCATCGCTCGGCGGGTACTGCGCATCACCCCAGAAACTCGGCCCCACTGCGGCATAGGTGACCGGGAGGTCGGCCACCACCGCCGCGAGCTCGCGCATCGAGGCGACCGGACGCAACAGGTTCGCGCCACCCATGGCCAGCGAGAACCGGTCCGGATGAGCCTCGACGAACTTGCGCGCCGTCACCGACGGCTTGGCCAGCGAATCCATCAGGATCGCCCGGCGTACACCCTGCTCGTCCATCTCGTCGAGCAATTCCGACACGTCGACCGGCGCGAACATCGACGAGCCGCCCTTGAAATAGTTGTCCCGGACGGCCAGCATCCACGACGGCTGCTGCTCGGTCTCCCCGAAATGGACGTTGACCAGACAATCGATCACCTTGTGCGGCATGAGTCTCCCGTTCTCCGCAGATCACGCCACCGACGGAACCGAGATCCCCAGGTACTCCAGCGCGTTCTCACGCATCACCCGGCGGATCTCCGCGTCGCTGCTCAGGCCCGCGAGATCATCTACGTACGACGTCGGATTCTCGAGGCCTTCACCGTGCGGCCAATCCGATCCGAACAGGACTCGTTCGGTGCCTATCGTGTTGGCGAGGTGCTTGACATCCTCTTCGTAGTAGGGCGCGATCCAGACATGCTCGCGGAGTTCGTCTACCGGGTTCTCGGCAAACCACTTCGGATACTGATTGGCGAGCTTGTGCAATCGCTTGATCAGCCGGTGGACCCATTCGGAACCGTTCTCGATACTCGCCACCCGTAGCTTCGGATGCCGCACGAACACGCCGTGCACGATCATCGACGCGATCGAGTCGTGAATCGCCCGGTCGTCCACCACCACCTTGTCGAACGGGTCGATCGTGCCGAACCCCTCGAAGTTCTCCTTGCCGCCCCACATGGCCGCGATCTGAAGGTAACCACTGTCGCCCAGATGGAAGGCCACGGGTACGTTGGCCTCGGCCAGACGCGCCCACACCGGATCATGGCTCTCGTGGCCGAGCGAACGGGGCCTGGGGCTTCCCGGAACCGGCGCGGGCCGGACGTGAACGAGCTTCGCACCGCGCGCGATGACGAAGTCGACCTCCGCCGCGGCGGCCTCCGGGTCGGCAAGCGAGATCATCGGCGCGGTGTAGATCTTGTGGTCGGGACGGTCGAATCCCCAGTCCTCGTCGAGCCACAGGTTGAATGCGTGCAGCGACGCCATCGTGGCGCCGATGTCCTTCTTGAGTGCCTCTTCCACGCCGCACCCGAACGTCGGGAACATGAAGATCGACTCCAGTTCCTGATTCTCGAGCACCTTGATACGTGCGTCGCGGTTCTGATATTCAGGTCGCAGGCCCAGCTCTTCGACCTTCATCAGGGACGCCGGGTCGACGCCCTCGGGGATCTGCCCCCGAAACATCAGATCAAGACAGCCCGGCTCGATGATGGGGTCGAACGTCGGGTTGGGGATGAACCGGTTTACCTTCTCCCCCATGACCGCCACGGTGTGCTTGCCGTCCTGCAGCATTCGCACGCCTCGACGGCGGAACTCCTTGGGCAGGTGGCGAGTGAACGCGTCGAGCGGCTCGTAATAGTGGTTGTCGACATCGATCGACAGGTATCCGAGTTCGTTCATCGTGTCCTCCAGGTGATGGGAGTGTGGTCGGGTGGTTCGGTGGTGCAGGCGTTGTATGGTCGTGGACTCGTCACGACAACGGCGGAAACCGGGCTGTACGTTTCTCGAGGAACGCCGTGATCCCCTCGATCACGTCAGGTCGTGTCAAGGATTCGTTCATCAGATCCTCCGCCCGCGAGGCGGCCTCCTGGGCGGAGCTGTCGACGTCCACACGCAACTGCTCCTTGACCACGGCGAGAGAGGCCGGCGAGCAGTTCGCGGCGATATCCTCGGCGTAGTGCAGTGCGTGCGAGAACAGTTCGTCGGCAGGCAGCACAGCCGTGACCAACCCGAGGTCGCACGCCTCTTCGGCGAGAAACGTACGCCCGCTGAGCAATAGTTCCCTGGCGACCGCGGGCCCCGCGACCTGCGGCAGAATCCAGGAGATCCCGTGCTCGGCGATGAGACCACGGCGCGTGAACGGCGCTGCGAACTTGGCACCTGCGGCGGCGAATCGCACGTCACACATCAGCGCATGTGTCAGGCCGATCCCGACGCAGGCTCCGTTGATCGCCGCGATCACCGGCTTGCGCACGGCGAGCAGGAAATGTGCGGGCCGCTCGCCGACCGCGACGCCGACGTCGACCGGCTCGCCGTCGGCAAGCGTGGCGACCTGCTCGACCGATCCCATGTGGGCGCCCGCGCAGAATCCGCGCCCGCGGCCGGTGATGAGGATGACGCGTACCTCCGGGTCATCCTCCGCGCGATCGATCAGTCCGGCGAACGAGGAGGCGATGTCCGCGGCCCACGCGTTGAGCCGATCCGGTCGGTTGAGGGTCAGAATCGCGACGCCGCCCGCGGTGACCTCGTAGCGCACCGCCTCGTCGACGCCGCTGCCGACCTTCTCCGGACTCCGCTCGACGAGACTCAAGCCGACTCCCGTCCACATGGCGCGCACGCGAACATACGACTGCGCCTTCCTGTCGCCCCGACATCACTGGACATGCCTACTGTATACCTATCGGTAGAGCGTTCCGCAACAAACTCCCGCCCTCGCCCGAACCAAGTCGACACGAGGGTCATGGCGTCTACTGTACCGTTTACCGTAAGCTATCTCGACAGTCCTCAGGGACGTTGTCGTAACCGGTCACAGAGGAGCGACCGCTCACGGAGAGGCGGCGACATGCCGAAGCAGAGCACCGGACGCAAACGCCAACGGCGTGAACGCGGCTCGATCGATCCCGACGACATCATCGCCGGCGCCTTCGAGCTCGCCGAGGAGGTCTCGATCGACAACCTGAGCATGCCCATGCTCGGCAAGCACCTCGGTGTCGGCGTCACCAGCATCTACTGGTACTTCCGCAAGAAGGACGACCTCCTCAACGCGATGACGGATCGCGCGCTGCGCCAGTACCTGCTCGCGGTTCCGCTCCCGGAGTCCGACGACTGGCGCGAATCGCTTTACCACTACGCGCACACCATGCGCCGGGCATTTCTCGACAACCCGATCCTCGTCGACCTCATCCTCATCCGGGCGACACTCGGCCCCCGTTACTCCGAGCTCGGCGCCAAACACATCGAGCGACTCGTCGCGCGGCTGGTGGAGGCAGGGCTCAGCTTCGATGACGCGTTTGACACCTTTTCCGCACTGCAACTTCATCTGCACGGTTCGAACGTGCTGACCCGGTTGCACGAGAAGAGCAAGGCGTCCGATCCCGCGGCCCGCACCTACTACGAGGACCTGGCCATCTCGCCGGAGGCGACGCCGATCCTCGCGCGGGCCGCGGCACATGGCTATACCGGCGGCGCCCCGGATGATCACAACTTCGAGTTCGGCCTGCAGTGCATCCTCGACCATGCGGAACGCCTGACGACGATCGGCTCCGCGGCCACACCTCGCGGAGCCGCGTGAGGTCGGGACATTGTCCGTCCTCGTCGAACAGCACGGTGCCATCGTCACCATCACCCTGAACCGCGCCGAACGGCACAATGTGCTCGACGGCGCGACCATGGGTGCCCTGGGCCGGGCGTTCACCGACGCCGAGACCGACGGCCGTGTCGCTGTGGTGGTCCTGGCGGCCGCCGGAGATCGATCCTTCTGTGCCGGTCTCGATCTGATGTCGCTGGCGGAGAACGGCAGTGGCACCGGCCACACCGATGGCCCGGGCCTCGATGTCGTGTTGACCCGGGACTTTCCGAAACCGATCGTCGCCGCGGTCAACGGGCGTGCGCTCGGCGTCGGATTCGAACTGGTGTTGGCCTGCGATGTCGTCGTCGCCGCCGACGACGCAACCTTCGCGCTGCCCGAGGCCCGACACGGACTCGTCGCGGCCGGTGGCGGCATCTCCGAACTTCCCCGCCGCGTCCCGGTGGCCGTCGCACTGGAACTGGGTTTGACGGGCTTACCGATCGATGCGGCACGCGCCTATGGGCTCGGCCTGGTCAATCGTGTCGTGCCGGCGTCGCAAGTCCTGGCCGAGGCCGACCGATTCGCCACTGTCATCGCAGCGAATGCCCCTCTGGCCGTGCAGTTCACCAAGAAGTACATGCGTGAATCCACCACCGGGGGTGCCACTCATCGACAGCAGGTCCAGCGGGAGTCGGCCCGAATCCTGAACGGCGACGACGCCCGCGAAGGAGCTCTGGCCTTTGTCGAGCGTCGACCACCGGTCTGGGTCGGACGATGATCGGCGCCAATTGGCACTGGGGCCTATCGCAAGCCTTTCCGTATTGCTTACAGTTACTATGACAGCCACACCGAGAGCGATGAACGCCGACGCGCGAGGAGCAGACGTGCCCGAGTCCACCCCCACCGCCACCACGACACGCCAGTTCACCTTTCCCGAGGTCGCCGACGCGGTCGCGGAGACCGTGCCCGATCGGGATCTCCTCGTCTTCGGCGACCGCCACCTCACCACCCGCCAGATCTCGGACCGGTCGAAGCGACTTGCAGCGTATCTCCACTACCGCGGCCTCGGCGTGTATGCCGAACGTGACGCGCTTGCCGGCGACGAGGTCGGACAGGACCTGTTGGGCATCTACGCGTACAACGGCAACGAGTACGTGGAGACGATGCTGGGCGCGTTTCGGGCGCGCGTCGCACCGTTCAACGTGAACTATCGCTACGTCAAGAACGAACTCCAGTACCTGCTGTCCGACGCCGGCGCCACCGCACTCGTCTACCACGCGACGTTCGCGCCGCGACTGGCGGAGGTGTTGCCGGACCTGCCCCGGTTACGTGTGCTGATCCAGATCCCCGACGACTCCGGCAATGAACTGCTGCCCGGCGCAGTCGATTACGAAGAGCTCCTGGCAGCAACTCAGCCCGATCCGGTGCCGGTCACACCCTCCCCCGACGATCTCTACGTCCTGTACACCGGCGGGACGACCGGCATGCCCAAAGGGGTGCTGTGGCGACAACATGACATCTACATGGCAGGCGGTGGTGGTCGTGACGTCTACACGGGCGAACTCACGTCGTCGCTGGAACAAGTCAAAGACCGCGTCGCCCAGGGGAACCAGCTGAAGGTGATGGTGCTCGCGCCGCTGATCCACGGCGCCGCGCAATGGGCCATCATGACCGCGTTGACATCGGGGCAGACGGTGGTGCTGTCTCCGGTGGTGGACCGACTCGACGCGGACGTGGTCGTCGAGACCATCGAGCGGGAGAAGCCGATGGTCGTCATGGTGGTCGGTGACGCGATCGCACGCCCCCTGGTCACGGCGTTCGAACGTGGTGACCGTGACATCTCCTCGATCGCGGTGATCGCCAATGGTGGTGCCGTGCTGTCTCCGACGATCAAAGAACGTCTACTCGCCGTACTGCCCAATGCCATCGTGCTCGACGGCGTCGGATCGTCGGAGACCGGCACGCAGATGACCCACATCTCGACGGCCGGCGCGGTCACCACCGGCACGTTCAATCCCGGCTCCGACACCTGTGTGCTCACCGAGCACATCGACCAGATCGCCGAACCCGGGCACGACGGGCTCGGCTGGTTGGCCCAGCGTGGCTTCGTGCCACTCGGGTACAAGGGTGATGCGGTCAAGACCGCGAAGACCTTTCCCGTCGTCGGCGGTGAACGCTTCTCCCTCCCCGGCGACCGTGCACAGCATCTCGCCGACGGTGCCATCCACCTGCTCGGCCGTGACTCGGTGACCATCAACTCCGGAGGCGAGAAGATCTTCGTCGAAGAGGTCGAGATGGCGATCGCGTCCCACCCCGCGGTCGGCGATGTGCTGGTCGCCGGACGTCCCAGTGACAAGTGGGGTGAGGCGGTGGTCGCGATCGTCGAGCTGATCGAGGGCGGGGAGGCGACCGCAGACGACATCATCGATCACGCCGCCCAATCGATCGCCCGCTACAAGTTGCCCAAGACCGTGTTGTTCAGTCCTGCCATCCAGCGCAGCCCGGTGGGCAAGGCCGACTACTGCTGGGCCCGCGAGCAGGCGGCGACCGTGGGCACCGAGTGAACTACGTGCGGCCCCGCCCAACCATCACGACGTGAGGAACCACCATGACACGAATGATCGCACCGGAGATCTCGACGTGGCCAGACGCCGAACCCCACCTGCTCGGAAGTAGCTGTAACGATTGCGAAGCGACAGTTTTCCCGGTGCAGGACCTGTGCCCACGGTGTAGCCGCCCGGCGATGACCGAGATCGAGCTTCCGCGGCGCGGCACCCTGATCGCCTGGACCACCCAGGGCTTCCTACCCGGCGCCCCCTATCTGGGAGACGAGTCATCCAAGACGTTCGTCCCGTTCGGCGTCGGACTCGTCCAGCTGGGCGACGTCATCCGTGTCGAGGGACGACTCACCGAGAACGATCCCGCCAAGCTCGAATTCGGCATGGACGTCGAGCTGACGACCATCCCCCTCGGCACCGACGAGACCGGTGACGACGTACTCACCTTCGCCTTCCAACCCGTCTGACGGACAGGAGATCTGCGACATGAACGACGTGGCCATCATCGGGGTGGGAATGCATCCCTTCGGTCGATTCGAGGGAAAGACGGCGATGCAGATGGGCGCCGATGCCATCCGCGCTGCCCTCGCCGACGCCGGGATCGATTGGAAAGACGTGCAATTCGCGGTCGGGGGTAGTTGGGAGGTCGCCAACCCGGATGCAATCGTGAGTCTCATGGGACTGACCGGGATACCGTTCACGAATGTTTTCAACGCATGCGCCACCGCGGCCAGCGCCACCGAGGCATGCGCCGACGCGATCCGGTTGGGCAAGTACGACATCGGCATTGCCATCGGCCTCGACAAGCATCCGCGAGGCGCATTCACCGTGGACCCGACCCTGGTCGGCATGCCGAAGTGGTACGGGGAGAACGGCCAGTACCTGACCACCAAGTTCTTCGGGAAGAAGGCCAACCGATACCTGCATGAGCACGGCATCTCGCAGGAGACCCTTGCCCGCGTCGCGGCCAAGAACTACCGCAACGGTGCGCTCAATCCCAATGCGTTCCGCCGCAAGCCGGTTCCCGAGGAGGAGATCCTCAACGCCCCGATGCTGAACTATCCGTTGACGCACTACATGTTCTGCGCGCCCGACGAGGGTGCGGCCGCCGTGATCATGTGCCGGGCCGATATCGCCGACCGATTCACCACGAAGCCGGTCTATGTGCGTTCGGTGGAGGTCCGGACGCGCACCTACGGCGCATACGAGGTCAACACGACCTTCGCACCCGTCGACGAGGTCGCCTCGCCATCAGTGTTCGCCGCACGCGCGGCGTTCGAGTCGGCCGGGGTCGCCCCCGAGGACGTCGGCGTGATCCAGCTCCAGGACACCGATGCCGGCGCAGAGGTGATCCACATGGCGGAAGCCGGCTTTTGTGCCGACGGCGACCAGGAGAAGCTGATCGCCGACGGCGCCACCGAGATCGGCGGGTCGATGCCGGTGAACACCGATGGCGGGCTGATCGCAAACGGCGAACCCATCGGTGCATCCGGATTGCGTCAGCTGCACGAGCTGGTCCTGCAACTACGTGGAACGGCCGGCGATCGCCAGGTTCCCGGTGACCCGACCGCAGGCTTCGCGCTCCTCTATGGTGCGCCCGGCACCGCCGGCGCGACCGTGGTCACCACCTGACCTGCAGACACGCGAGAAGAGTTTCCTCTCACAGGGATACGTCAGAGGGCGGCTGGTCTGTCGACCGGCCGCCCTCTGACCACCCCTCGCACCCGCTTGAGTCGGGTCGGACGACTACCTCAGTACCCTGACCGGAACACGGTCGTAGCCGGCCACGTTCTGCATGCTGACGCGGGTGCAGTGCTCGAGGTCGACCTCGAACTGCGGCATGAAGTCGAGAATCCGTTCCAGCGCTATCGAACTCTCGAGGCGCGCCAAGGCCGCTCCGAGGCAGCTGTGAATCCCCAGGCCGAAGGCGAGGTTCTGCGCTTCGGACCGGTCACGGTCGATGTCGAAGGTGTCGGCGTCGGTGAACGCATCCGGGTCCCGGTTGGCCGATCCGAGCATCAGGAACACCGGTTTGCCCGCCGGGATCGTCACCCCGTGGAGGGTGACCTCCTTCATGGAGTAGCGGACGTTGTATTGATTGGGCGACTCGAATCGAAGTAGTTCCTCGACCGCGTCCGGCACCTTGGTGCGGTCTTCCTGCAACTTCTTCCATTGGTCGGGGAACCGGGCGAACGTGACCGGTGCACCGCCGATCAGCTTGGCGACGGTTTCGGCGCCGGCGCCACCGAGCAACGAGGCGAACATCGCGATCTCCATGTTGCTCAACGTCGGCGGTTCGTCATCGTCTCGCTCGATCTCGGCCTGCGTCAGCTTCGTGATCATGTCGTCTGCCGGGTTCTCACGACGTTCGGCGGCGAGACCGTAGTAGAACCTGGCCAGTTCGACGACGGCGTTGAACCCCACCTCCGACATCTCCATCTGCCCGACCTCACGTTGGAGCAGGTCATCGGTCCACAACCGCACCTGCGTGCGCGCATCCTCCGGCACCCCCAGCATCCGCGAGATGATCTCGATCGGGAACAGCGCCGAGAAATCGTGGACCATGTCGAAACCGGTAGGATCCACCTGCTGGAGAAATCGGTCGATCTGCTCGGCGGCCATGTCCCGCAATTCGGCGATCGCGCGAGGGGTGAACACCTTGCTGACCAGGCGGCGCATGTGCCGGTGCTCCGGTGGGTCGAGCACGATGATCGACTTGTGCGGCGGAATCTTTCCCTCACGTACCGTTGCGAGATCGATGCCGCGGGCCGAGGAGTAGGTGTCGAAATCGCGATACGCGGGCGCGACGTCCTCATGCCGGCTCAGCGCGTAGAAGTCGTAGTGCTCGCTGTAGTACACCGGCGCCTCGTCGCGCATGCGCCGGTAGATGTCGTACGGATTGTCGAAGAACTCCCGCGAGAAGGGATCGAAGACGAGCTTCGTGTCGGTCACCTGCATCCTCCTGTACACCAGCGCCTCGCTCGGCATGATCCTCGCATATTTACTGTAAGCCATACTATAGTTACCACGGGCCTGGGGCCAACTGTTGACGCACTGCACTGGAATGGAGACAAGCATGGGATCGCCACAACGCAAGGTCGTCGTCGTGGGCGCGGGGTCGGGAATCGGGGCGGCGACCGCCGCCCACTTTCACGAGCTCGGCGACCACGTGCTCGCCGTCGACATCCGCGGCAATGACACCCCCGCAACCGAACACCGTGATGTCGATCTGCGGGACGCGGACTCGATTGCCGCCCTACTGCAATCCATCGGTTCGGGTTGGGATCTACTGGCACACGTGGCCGGGGTACCCGGCACCGCCCCGGACGCCGACGTGTTGCGGATCAACTACCTCGGCATGCGCCTCATGGCCGAGGGCATGCTGCCACTACTGAACCCGGGTGGGGCCATCGTCGCCGTCGCCTCCACGGCCGGCATGGCGTGGCAGCAGCGCCTCCCCCAACTCGAAGGCCTGCTGGCAGCGACCGATGCCGAGGCCGTCGAGCAGTGGCTCGCTACCCAGGAACCGGGGTACCCGGCGTACAACGCCTCGAAGGAAGCCGTGCTCGCCTACGCCAAACGTCTGTCCGGCCCGGCGTGGACCAAGTACGGCGTGCGGGTGAACACGGTGAGCCCGGGCCCCGTCGAGACACCCATCCTGGTCGACTTCGAGAAGTCGATGGGCAAAGACACATTGGAGATGGTCCGCGCCACCGTGGGACGACACGGCACCGTCGACGACATCGTGCCGGCGATCGCCTTCCTCGGCTCCCCCGAAGCACGCTGGCTCACCGGACAGAACCTCGAGGTCGACGGCGGCTTCATCGCGTCAATGATCGCGGGCCCGCCGATCCAGCTCTGACGCACGCGATGCCGCTTGTCGTGAGGTCGCCAGCTGACGGGGAGCCCCATCCTGAGATCGAGTAGTCGACGAGCGGCAGCGCAATTCCCTTCCGCTGCCGAGTCGACGACAAAGGGCAGCAAGACGGCCTCGTCCGCTGCCGAGTAGACGACAAGCGTGCAACAGACCCCCCTTTCGCTGATCGAGTAGGCGACGAGCGAACGCGGAGCCCCCCATTCGCTGATCGAGTAGGCGACGAGCGAACGCGGAGCCCCCCGTTCGCTGATCGAGTAGGCGACGAGCGGCAGCGGAGCCCCCCATTCGCTGATCGAGTAGGCGACGAGCGGCAACGGAGACCCCCTTTCGCTGATCGAGTAGGCGACGAGCGGCAACGGAGACCCCCTTTCGCTGATCGAGTAGGCGACGAGCGGCAGCGAGGAGACGTATCGAGATCCCCTGCCGCTCAACCGTTCAGCCACGACGCAAACAGACCCCGACCGCCCCGAAGAATTCTCTTGCACGTTCTTCCAAGAACGCCATCGCCCACGATGAGCTGATCAAACAGTCGGCCTTCGACATCCGCTGCCCGGCGCATCGCTTCGCGCACAACGCTTCCCCGATCCCTGAGGAGGTCCGGAGCGCTAGCGAAGGACCGTCACGAAGGGCGGCCCTTCGTGACGCATCCTCGCAAGCTCGGAGGCTCCTCAGGGACCGGAGCTACGCGACCGAGGCGCTGACCGAATCGTTCGCCGAGTCACGATCGCCCCATCCCCGCCCAGAACCGGCGCACGATGAACCTCAACAACGTGCCCACCGCCGCCTGAGCGCACCCGGCGACAACAGCCGCCAGGCGAGGGGCCCCTGCTGATCGAGTAGATTCCGAGCCGCCAGGCGAGGGACATCATCCGCTGATCGAGTAGGTCCCGAGCCGCTAGGCTAGGGAACCCATCCGCTGATCGAGTAGGTCCCGAGCCGCTAGGCGAGGGACCGTATCGAGATCACCCACCCCAGGTCTCGATACGCGACTCACTTCGTTCGCTGCTACTCGACCAACGAGATGCTACTCGACCAGCGAGATGCGACCGGACCCACGTGATGCGCGGTACGCGCCACCGCCGCCGGCACCGTCTCTGCCGGTCGACCGATCTGCATCTACGTGAAGTCGGTACCACCGTCGACGTTGACGTTGGCGCCGGTCATGTACGAGTTTCGCCGTGACGCCAGGAACGCAACGACCGGGCCGACCTCCTCGGGCAGGCCGACCCGCGGCAGGTGGGCCGGGTGTCCGAAATGCTCGGTGATCGCAGCCATCAATGCGTAGGGATCGGCGGTGTCCACGCCGACCGACCGCGCCCAGGCGAGGAGCGAATCGGATGCGACGCTGCCCGGTGACACCACGTTCACCAGGATCTCGTCGGGTGCGAGTTGCAGCGACAGGTTCTTCGAGATGCTGGTCACCATCGACTTCGCCGCGGTGTAGGCGGCCAGCGATACCGTCTGTCGCTGAGTCGAACTCGCAGAGAAGTTCACGATTCGTGCCCACTCTGCCCGACGCAGCAGGTCCAACGCAGACCGGACGCAGTGCACGATGCCGAGCACTCCGTCGTCGAACGCGGTCCGCCACTGCTCGTCGCTCAGACTCTCCACCGTGCCGCGTACATTCGGGCCCACCGCGTTGACGAGAACGTTCACTGAGCCCCAACGACTGTCGAGGTCGTCGAAAGCCTGGTCAACCTGGGTGCTGTCACGCACGTCGACCACCATGCCCACCGCATCCGGGCTGCCCCGACCCTTCAGTTCGGTGACTGCGGTGTCGAGGTCGGCACGGGTTCGCGCCAGCAACGCGACCCGTGCCCCCTCATCGGCGAAGCACCGCGCGGCGGCCAAGCCCATCCCGCGGGCGCCGCCGGCCACGACGACGGAAGCATCACCCAATCCCAGATCCACAGCTGCTACCCGGAAAGCCGACTCAGCGCGGCTGGAAACGCTGAGCGCCGTCGATGCGGACGACCTCGCCGTTGATGTAGGTGTTCTCCAACAGATACTGCGCCAGACCCGCGTATTCGTCCGGGGTGCCGAGCCGCTTCGGGAACGGGATGTTCGCCGCGAACTTGTCCAGCGCCTCATCGCCCAACAACTCCAACAGCGGGGTACGCATGGTTCCCGGCGCAATACTGTTGAGTCGGATCGCAACCGAGCTGAGGTCGCGCGCACCGGTGAGTGTCAGGGAGATGACCCCGCCCTTGGCAGCCGAGTACGCCGACTGACCCATCTGACCTTCGAATCCCGCGATGGAACTCGTCATGACGATCGCGCCACGCTCCCCGTTGGGCTTCTTCTCCTGGGTGGCCAGCTTCGCCGCGGTCAGACGCAGCACGTTGTACGTCCCGGTCAGGTACAGGGCGATGGTATCGGTGAAACCCTTGCTGCTGTGCGGGCTCCCGTCTCGATTGACGATCTTCTCCAGCACACCGATTCCGCCGTGCGCGATCACGGCGTACCGCAGCGTTCCGAGTTCGTCGGCCTTGGCCAGTGCGGCGTTGACCGAGTCATCATCGAGCACATCGGTGTGCACATAGACGGCCTTGTTGCCCAGTTCGTCCGCAAGCGCCTGTGCCGGTTCGTCGTTGACGTCGGCGATGACCACCGCCGCCCCTTCGGCGTGCAGCTTACGCACGGTCGCGGCGCCCAGCCCACCAGCACCGCCGGTGACCAGAACCACTTCACCTTCAAATGACATGAATGTCCCCTCCGAGATTCGTGTGATGATCGATGTTTCAAACGTGCAGATGGATGTCAGGTGCCGGTCCAGTTCGGCTTACGCTTCTCCGCGAACGCGACCGCACCCTCCTGAGCGTCCTTCGACGCGAAAACCGGGACGATCGTCTCGATCAGCTTCTGCCACTTCTCATCCTCGGACCAGCTGCGCGACTTGGCGATCACTTCCTTCGTCGCGGCGATGGCAAGCGGCCCGTTCTCGGTGATGCGTTCGGCAAGAGCGATCGCCTCGTCCAGCGCGTTGCCATCCTCGGCCAGAACATTCACCAGGCCGTACTGCTCGCCCTGCTCGGCCGTGAAGCTGTCTCCGGTCAACGCCAACTCGAGGGCCTTCTGGTACGGAATTCGTTCGGGCAGACGGAACAAGCCGCCGGCACCGGCGACGAGACCGCGTTTGACCTCGGGGATGCCGAACCTGGCCGACCTGGCCGCCACGATCAGATCGGTCGCCAGCACGATCTCGGTTCCACCGGCCAGGGCGTAGCCCTCGACGGCCGCGATGATCGGCTTGGCGGGTGGCCGCTCGGTGAATCCCATGCCCCGGCCCTCGATGGCGACGATCTCACCAGCCGCGAAGGCCTTCAGATCCATCCCGGCGCTGAAGTTACCGCCGGCACCGGTGATGATCGCGACGGACAGGTTCGGATCCTCATCGAGTTCGTCGACCGCGTCCGCGATCGCCTGACTCACCGCGCGGTTGACCGCATTACGTGCCTGTGGTCGGTTGATCGTGATGATCAGGATTCGACCCCGACGTTCGAGTAGCACTTCATCTGACATGTCGTTTCAGCCCTTCACCTCGATGACGACAGCACCGCCCTGTCCGCCCCCCGCGCACATGGCGGCGACGCCGATACCGCCGCCGCGCCGCCGCAACTCGTAGAGCAAGGTGGTCACCATGCGTGCCCCCGATGCGGCGATGGGGTGGCCCAGGCTGCAGCCGCTGCCGGAGAAGTTCACCAAATCCTCGTCGATGCCGTATTCGCGGCATGCGGCGATCGGCACCGATGCGAAGGCCTCGTTGATCTCCCAGAGATCGACGTCCCCGACCCCGATACCTGCTCGCTCGAGGACCGGGCCGATCACCTTGACCGCCCCGAGGCCGCAATCACGCGGCGGCACACCGACCGATGCCCACGCCCGGACGGACGCCATGACGTCAAGCCCACGCGCGGCGGCGAAGTCGTTGTCGACCACGGTGACTGCGGCAGCAGCATCGTTCATGCCGCTGCTGTTACCGGCGGTGATCGAGAAGCCCTCGATCTCCGGATGCAGCACCGGAAGCGATGCCAGCTTCTCCAGCGACGTACCCCGGCGCGGGAATTCGTCGACGACGAAATCGGTCATCGCACCGTCGGGCAACGTGACCTTGAGCGGCATGATCTCGTCGACGAACTTGCCTGCGTCGATTGCTGCGATGGCCCGCTCGTGGGAACGAACCGCCCAGGCGTCCATCTCGGGCCGGGTGATACCGACTTTCTTCGCGGTGTTCCAGCCCACGGTGATGGCCATGTCCATGGTGGGTGCATCCGGGGTCTCCGGATGACTCGGCGGAATCCAGGGCTCACGGAACGTCATCTCGGGCCCCGGCTCAGGTACCCGCCACTTCATCAGCGGGCCGGTGGACAGGGATTGCACACCACCGGCGACGACGACCTGTTCCATGCCCGAACCGATCTGTGCGGCGGCATTTCCGATCGCGGTCAGGCTGCCCGCGCAGTGGCGGCTGACGGCCTGCCCGGGCACATCATCCATCCCGTTGGCGGCGGCCGCATATCGCGCCAGGTCACCGCCGCCGTAGTTGGTCTCGGCGAAGATGATGTCGTTCACGTCGGAGGGTTCGAGACCAGATCTGCGGATCACCTCCGGCAGGATCGCGGTGGCGAGTTGTTCGGCGGACGTGTTCACGAGCGTTCCCTTGAAGGAACGCCCGATCGCAGTGCGTACGGCACCGACTAGGACGGGTGTGGGCATCGGTTCTCGACCTCGGTTCAACGGGCTGCGGACGCAGCGACGGACGTGGTTCGGTGGGTGGAGCGACTATCGGGTAGTTACCGTATAGGCAACAGTATAGGCTTCGGCGGCCTGCGTGAACCCCTCGCTTCCGATCGACGCGAGCTACAGTTCCGGCTCCGGGACGTGAAAATGCTCATCGCGAAGCCGGAACGCCTCCTTGGTGCCGTGTTCGGCGCGCGTCTTCACGAAGTTGAACTCGCCGGGAGAGAACTGCAAGTTGGTGCCGTAGGCGTGGAACATGTAGCTGGCGACCTCTTCCCCCTGGTAGGCCTGACTCTGTTCGACCAGGCGGAAGGCCTCTTTCGCGATGACGACACCGTCGGCCGGCATCTTGGCCGCCTTCTCCGCCCAGTAGCGGGCCCGCGCGGTGACGACGGTCGGATCGCAGGTCTCGGTGAAGACACCCAGATGTTCCACCGAGGCGGCGTCCACGATGTCGCCGGTCAACAAGAGTCGTCGGGCCAGGACGGGCCCCAGACGATGGAAGAACATGTGCAGACTGCCCAATGCCGGACCGAGGAAGCGCGTGGCCGGCATGCCGATTCGGGTATCCCGTGCGATGACCGAGATGTCGGTCATGAGGGCCATCTCGAACCCGCCGCCGAGAGCGAACCCGCTGATCTCACCCACCGTCACCTTCGGGAAGCCAAGGAACTCGTGGTAGAAGTCAAACGTCTTGCGGTCCACGATCAGTCGCCGACGCTGACTCGGCCGGCTCTTGGCGGGTGGTGTCGAACCGTTTGTCTGCCCGCCGTACCAGCCGTAGGCGTTGTTCATGTTCGCCCCGGTGCTGAACACCCCCTCGGCGCCCCGCAGCATGACCACGGTGATGTCATCGTCGTCGACCACGATGTCGAGGCACCGAGCGATCTCGTCCCGCATCGCCTTGTCGTAGGAATTGCGCTGTGCCGGGTTGTTGAACGTGATCGTGGCGATTCGGCTGTCCTTGTCGAGGTCGAACAACACTCGACCGTCGGCAGTGGCATCGGCAGTGGCGTCGGCCATGTGATTCCTCTTCTCCTCAAGCTGCTACGCCGAGCTCGGCGAGTCCGAATTGATATGAGTCCGAATTCGGGGCGAGCCCCGAATCGGTTCGAGTTGCGTTGCTACCGGTCATCGGGGCTCGGCTCGTCGGGCACCGTACCGGCGCTGCGAGAGCTGCTCGGTGGACATGGCCACCGAGTCGAGTTCACCGGTGCACAGCAGCCGGCCGTCGAGAAGCAGGCGGGCCGTGCAATGTAGTCCACGCTCGGTCGCTTCCCGGGTGATGTCGAAGTCCAACGGCACCAACAGCGGGGTCGGCCGGCGATAGGTGAGGGTCAGCGACCGCGTCTTGCCCGCGACACCGACCGCGCAGTTGTGGTGCTGGATCACGCAGTCGAAGAACGCGGCGAGAAACCCACCGTGCACCAGTCCGGGTGGACCCTCGTAGAGCACCGGGAAGGTGACCGTTCCGCGAGCGCTGTCCCCTTCGATCTCGTCGAGACGGTATTCCGGGAAACTCGGGTTGAACGATCCGATGTCGAAGGCGTGATTGAGGTAGACCCGCTGGTCATCGGTCTGGTCGGGGCCGAAGCGCGGCCGGGGATCCGGCGGCACCGACATCGCCAGCTCATCTTCCCAGGTCCGTACCCGACCGATCAGCTCCTCGACAACGGGGTGCTCGTGTTCCAGCGAGATCAGCAGACCTGCGAGGCGGCGGAGCGCTCCAGCGGCCTCCCGGGTCTGCGCGAGTGGCTCCTCCCCGAAACGGAGATCGGTGCGGCCGTCAACCGTACCCACCCCAGACGCTTCTTCCTCCTGCGCCATGTGACCTCTTTCTATGGTGGCCGGTACCGCCAATCGCGATTCCTTGCTAACTTGTGGAAAGCTATAACGGTATTGCCTACCGTATAGGTAACAGTATCCCTCCGGAAGATGGGGCTCAACGGTGAAGGAAAATGGCGGTCCGCCGGGACCGGCCGGCGAGGTCCGGGTCGAGAGAGACGGTCCGCTGTTACGTCTCGTGCTCGACCGCCCGGATGCGCGCAACGCCCTCACCCCGCCCATGGTCGAGACCGTGATCGGTGCGCTCACCGCCGCGGCGACCGACGACGCGCTCCGGGCCATCGAGATCACCGGCGAAGGAGAGAACTTCTGCGGTGGCGCGGACTGGATCGCGACCAACAGCGGCGAGCGGAAGCGCCCCCGGTCCGGGGACCTCGTCCGTCGCATCCCGCACGCGGCGCACCGGATCATCGAACTGGTCCAGGACATCCATCTACCCGTGGTGTGCACCGTTCGCGGTTGGGCGGTGGGACTCGGCTGCAACCTCGCGCTGGCCGCCGACTTCGCCGTCGCCGCCGACGACGCTGTGTTCTGGGAGCCGTTCATGTCCCGCGGGTTCAGTCCGGATTCGGGTTCGACCTGGCTGCTACCCCGGCTCATCGGCATCGCGCGGGCCAAGAAGATGCTGCTCCTCGGCGACAAGGTCGGGGCGCGAGACGCCGAGGACTGGGGTCTGATCCACCAGTCCGTACCTCCCGACCAACTGGACGCGACCGCCGCTGAACTCCTGACGCGCCTGACCACCGGACCGACCATCGCCCTGGGCCTCGCGAAACAGGCCATCAGCCACGGTCAGCGCGCCACCTTGCCCGAGGCCATGAACCACGAACTCTATGCGCTCGAGCTCTCCTGTCGTACAGGAGATTTCAAAGAGGGTCTGACAGCATTCCGCGAGCGCAGGTCACCCGAGTTCGGCGGGCGATGACAACGGTCGCACCGACACCTCCCTGCCGGCCCGTCCGGCACCGTTCAGCACGAAGGGAATACCGAATGTCGTTCGACACCATAAAATACGAGGTCGATGGTCACACCGCGACCATCACGCTCAACCGTCCCGATGCTCTCAACGCGCTCAGTCCGCACATGATCACCGAGCTGCGCAGCGCCTACGCCGAGGCAGAGAACGACGACGAGGTCTGGACCCTCATCGTGACCGGCAGTGGACGTGCGTTCTGCACCGGCGCCGACGTCAAGGAAATCCCCGGCGACGGCAAGGTGATCAACGAACGCCCCTACCTGTCGACCTACGAGCAGTGGGAGGCACCGCAGGAGGGCACCCCGCCGTTTCGGACCATGGCCAAGCCGGTCATCGCAGCCATCAACGGCATCTGCTGCGGCGCCGGCCTCGACTGGGTGACCACCGGAGACATCGTCATCGCATCGGACAAGGCCACCTTCTTCGATCCCCACGTCAGCATCGGGCTGGTCGCCGGACGCGAGGTCGTCCGTCTGGCGCGCGTGCTGCCCCGGTCGGTGGCCCTGCGGATGGCGCTGATGGGCAAGCACGAACGCATGAGTGCCGCCCGCGCGCTCGAACTCGGCATGATCAGCGAGGTCGTCGATCACGACCAGCTCGTCGAACGCGCCCACGAGATCGCCGGGATCGTGAATGCCAATGCACCGCTGGCGGTCCGCGGCACACGCCTGGCGATCCTCAAGGGCATCGACCTCCCGTTGCACGAGGCCGAGATGCTCGCCGAATCCTTCCGCGAACGGGTCACCCGGACCGAGGACGCGCTCGAAGGGCCCCGAGCGTTCGTCGAGAAGCGCGCACCCGAGTGGCAGTGCCGATGATCGCCGACGCGTCGGACGAGACCGATTTCGAGACGATCACCCTCACGGTCGATGAGGCCGATCATGTCGGCACCATCACGCTGAACCGCCCCGATCGGCTGAACACCTTCGACCGCACCATGTGCCATGAGATGCGGCGGGCCTGGCATCTGGTGAAGTTCGACGAGCGGGTGAACGCGGTGGTCCTACGCGCGGCCGGCGACCGCGCCTTCAGCGCCGGGCTCGATGTCAGATCGCCGTACGGCCAGCCCGACAACATCTGGAACCATGAGGATCCCGGCGAGCTGTTGAGCCCGAAGTGGCAGAAGATGTGGAAGCCGGTGGTGTGCGCCGTGCAGGGCATGTGCACCGCGGGCGCACTGTATTTCGTGAATGAATCGGATGTGGTGATCTGCTCCTCGTCGGCGACCTTCTTCGATTCCCACGTCACCGCAGGATTGATCTCGGCCCTCGAGCCGGTCGGTTTGATGCGCCGGGTCGGGCTCGGCGATACCCTGCGCATCGCATTGATGGGCAACGATGAGCGGGTCGGCGCGGAGACCGCGTTGCGGATCGGGCTGGTGACCGAGATCACCGCGCCCGACGACCTCTGGCCGCGGGCCCATGAGATCGCCGCCGGCATTGCCGCCAAGCCACCGACCGCCACCCAGGGCACGGTGAAGGCGATCTGGGAGTCGCTGGACAAACCGTACCGGGCGGCGATGGATCAGGGCCTGATCTATACCCGTCTCGGCAACCCGATCGCCCGATCGGAACTCACCGGGCCGGCACCCGGAACCACCCAGGCCGGGGCCACCGCAATTCCGAGGATTCGCTGATGGGGATGCACTGATGGGGGATTCACTGATGACCGACACCGGCGTAGACACCACGACCGCACATCGCCTCACCCGCCGCATCTCCGCCGTCCTGGACCTCGATCGCGACGCGGGCGCAATCGAATACGAGCAGCAGTGGATCACCTGGGGTCAGCTCGGCGACCTCGCCGCCGATATGGCCACCATCAGTGCTCAGCACGGCTGCAGTCCGACACCGCGGGTCGGAATCCTGCTGCGCAACAAACCCACCCACGTCGCCGCGGTTCTCGGTGTGCTGCTCGCCGGCGGGTGCGTGGTGACGATCAATCCGTCCCGGGGCGACGAGCGGACCCGGTCGGACATCACCGCACTAGGCTTGCCTCTGATCATCGGTGACGCCGCCGACCTCGCCCAGCTCGTCGAACCGAATCCCCGGACCACGGTCGTCACCGTCGGCGAGATGACCTCCCGACCAGAGATCGCCGCCGCCCGCCAACCGGTCACCGACACCGATGCTCGCCCGGGAGTCGCCGTTCTGATGTTGACGAGCGGGACCACAGGTCCCCCCAAGCGAGTGGAACTCGGTTACGACATGCTCGCGCACAGTGTGTTGGGATCCGAGACCGACGACGACTCCGCACCGACCCGGCTCAGTTCCGGGGTCGCCATCGTCAACGCTCCGCTGGTGCACATCGGCGGCGTCTTTCGCACGCTGCAATGCATCGTCGCGGCGCGGCCATATGCGCTGCTGCCCCGCTTCGAACTCGCCACGTGGGCTGACGCGGTCCGGCGGCATCGTCCCAAGGCGGTGTCGCTGGTCCCGACCGCAGTGCGGATGGTACTGCATTCCGATCTGACCCGTGAGGACCTCGCCGGCATCCGAGTGGTCACCTCGGGGACCGCCCCACTGTCGGCCGACGACGCCGATGCGTTCACCGAGAAGTTCGGCATTCCGGTACTCACCTCCTATGCTGCAACGGAGTTCGGTGGCGGCGTCGCCGGCTGGAGTCTCGCCGACCATCGTGAGTACTGGACCCGCAAGCGTGGCAGCGTCGGCCGTGCCACGCCCGGATCACGGCTCCGTATCGTGAGCGACTCGGGCACCGAACTCGGGCCCGACGAGCCCGGACTCCTCGAGGTCCAACCCGCTCAACACGGTTCGTCGGCGCCGTGGATACGCACCACAGATCTCGCGCGAATCGATGATGACGGATTCCTCTGGATTCTGGGTCGCGCCGACCAGGCCATCATCCGCGGTGGCTTCAAGGTCATCCCAGAGGATGTCCGCACCGCCCTGGAGAGTCACCCCGCCGTCCGGGGCGCGGCCGTGGTCGGACGTCCCGATGCCCGCCTCGGGGCGACGCCGGTGGCGATGGTGGAGTTGCGATCCGATGCAGACGTCTCCCCGGCCGAGTTGGGGAGTTATCTGTCGCAGCGCCTGGCCCGCTACGAGGTCCCCACCGTCATCGCCGTGGTGCGTGCCATCCCGCGCACCCCTTCGGGCAAAGCCGATCTGACGGCCGTCCGCCGTCACTTCGAGGAAGGTGAATGATCCGTGCCGGATGATCCGACAGCAACCATCACGACGCCGACCATCGCGACGCTGATCCGTGAGCGCGCCGCCCAATACCCGCACAAGCCCATGGTCGTCGACCCGACCACCCGGGTCAGCTACCGAGACCTCGATGACTCGACCCGCGCGCTGGCGGCTACTTTCGTGGAAGCCGGGATCGGCCCAGGAACCCGCGTCGGCCTGATCATGCCGAACAACACACGATGGGTGCAGATCGCTGTCGCCGTGACCCGGATCGGCGCCGTGCTCGTGCCGTTCAGTACGTTGCTGCCCGCACGCGAACTGACAGCGCAGCTCACCATATCCGGCGTCGCGCATCTGATCACCGTCGAAGAATTCTGTTCGCACCGGTACCTCGACGAGCTCGCCACTGCACTCGACGTCGACGCCCTGCGGCCCGGTGGCGTCGCGAATCCGTCAGTGCCCGCGCTGCGGCGGATCTGGACCGTCGACGAGGTGTTCCGGGAGCAGCGCTTTCCCGAGGTGCGGACCATCGTCGACGCTCTTGCCGACTCGGTCGCACCGAGTGACCCGATGGTCATCATCTTCACCTCCGGCAGCGCCGGAGCCCCGAAGGGCGTGATCCATTCCCACGCCGGCGCTCTCGGTGCCGTGGGGGCGGGACTGCGGGCGCGCTGTATCGACGCCGACACCCGGCTGTACCTGCCGATGCCGTTCTTCTGGGTCGGCGGCTTCGGTTCCGGGATTCTCTCGGCGCTGTTAGCCGGGGCGACATTGGTGACCGAGGAGATCCCCAGCCCCGAATCGACGTTGCGATTACTCGAACACGAGCGGGTCACCCTGTTCCGGGGCTGGCCGGATCAGGCGGCCGCGCTGGCGAAGCGGGCGCCGGACTTCGACACCGATCTCTCCTCGCTGCGTGTGGGCAGCCTGGACGCGCTGCTGCCGCCGGGCATGCAGGCCGAGCGTGGCGCCCGCGCCAACCTGTTCGGCATGACCGAATCCTTCGGACCCTACTGTGGATATCCCGCCGACCTCGACATGCCCCGGTCCGCCTGGGGGAGTTGCGGACAACCGTTCGACGGGATGGAGGTGCGGATCGCCGACCCCGACACCGGCGCGCCGCTGGCCCCCGGACGCACCGGTGAGATCCGGCTGCGCGGCCCACATGTGCTGCAGGGCATCTGTCGTCGCGGTCGCGAGGAGGTGTTCACGGCCGACGGCTTCTACCCCACCGGCGACCTGGGTCATCTCGACGATCAGGGCTTCCTGTTCTATCACGGCCGCTCCGACGACATGGTGAAGGTCAGTGGCGCAACGGTGTATCCGAGTGAGGTCCAAGCCGCTTTGACCACGATCGAGGGAGTCGACAACGCGTTCGTGACGCACGTCGACGGTCCCACCGGACCCCAGGTGGCCGCGGCCGTGGTCTGCCGAGCGGACATGACCGCCGACGACCTGCGGCATTCGGCCAAGCAGGTCCTGAGCACGTTCAAGGTGCCCACCGTCTGGCTGCTGCTGGAATCCGACGCCACGATCCCCCGCGGCGGCACCGGCAAGGTCGACGCCCGTGGGCTACGGGAGCTGCTCGACCGGGTCGACAAGCATTCCAGCAGAGCACAACCGGCAGCGGCCGGGACGAGGTGATCGGAGAAGCCATGAAGACCAGAGGCGCTGTCATGTGGGAGTCCGGCCAACGGTGGTCGGTCGACGAGATCGAGATCGGCGAGCCGCACAAGGGCGAAGTGTTGGTGCGGATGGAGGCCGCGGGTCTCTGCCACTCGGATCATCATGTGGCCGCCGGTGACATACCGAAGGCCGCGTTCCCGATACTCGGCGGTCACGAAGGTGCCGGGGTCATCACGGCGGTCGGTGCGGGCGTCGACGATCTCGCCGTGGGCGACCACGTCGTCATGTCGTTCATCCCGTCCTGCGGCAAGTGCCGATCGTGTCAGTCGGGCAACCGAAATCTGTGCGACATGGACGCCGATCTCCTCGGTGGCAGGTCGATCTCGGACGGCACGTTCCGCATTCAGGCCTCCGGGCGGGACGTCTATCCGATGTCTCTGCTCGGCACCTTCGCGCCCTACGCCGTCGTCCATCAGACGTCGGTCGTGAAGATCGATCCGTCCATCCCGTTCGAGATCGCCTGTCTGGTGGGCTGCGGTGTCACCACCGGCTACGGGGCCGCGGTGCACACCGCCGACATCCGGCCCGGCGACGACGTGGCCGTGATCGGTGCGGGCGGGGTGGGTTCGGCAGCGCTGCAGGGTGCGCTGTTGTCGGGTGCCCGCCGGGTGTTCGTGGTCGACCCGGACGAGTGGAAGCAGCAGCAGGCCCGCAAGTTCGGCGCGACTGAGGCGTTCGGCGATCTCTCATCGGCCGCACTTGCCATCGCCGAGGCCACCGGCGGGCGTATGTGCAAGACGGTGCTGGTGACGGTCAGCCGATGTGATGGCCGTGAGGTGGAGTCGTGGCTGAACCTCACCGCCAAGAACGGTACCTGCGTGATCGCCGGCATGGGTAGCGTGACCGCCAGCGAGGCCGCGCTCAATCTGTCACTGTTGTCCACGACGCAGAAGAAGCTGTGCGGCAGCGTCTTCGGTGGCGGCAACCCGCATCTGGACATTCCGGAGACGTTGGCGCTGTACAAGCTCGGCGATCTGCGGATCGACGACATTGTCACGCGTGAGTACCGTCTGGACCAGATCAACGACGGGTTCCGGGACATGATCGATGGCCGCAACATCCGCGGAGTGATTCGTTTCACCGACGAGGATCGGCAGAACGTATGAGTCTCACGGAGATGTCGGACATCCATGATCTCTTCGGACAGATCGGGTTCGGGGAGGCCTTTCACGACGGCGACGAGTTGGTCGTGGAACTGCCGGTCGCACCGCACATCATCAACACCCGCGGCGGCATCCAGGGTGGCCTGATCGCGACTCTGATCGACGTCGTCGCCGGATTGCACGTCACCGAGAACAGCACACCCGAGAACGGTGCGGTCACATCCGACATGAACATCCGTTGCCTGCGACCCATCGTGTCGGGCACGGCCCGCGCCCGATCCCGGATCGTTCACTCCGGACGCCGATCGGCGATCGTCCAGGTCGAGGTCTACGGCACCGAGCCGGAGAAACTCGCGGCGTTGGCCACCGTCAATTTCGCCCGCATCACGACTCCGGCTGCCCACTAACGAACCTCAAGCACCCGCTGAGCGGTCGCAGGTGCGGCCGACGAACAGGAGCCGACATGGCAGATCGTCTTTCCGGCAAGGTCGCCTTCATCACCGGTGTCGCGCGTGGCCAGGGGCGCGCACACGCGATACGCATGGCCGCCGAGGGCGCGGACATCATCGGGGTGGACCTCGCCGGTCCGCTACCCGAGTTCGTGCCCTATCAGTCGGCGACGCGTGATGACCTCGACGAGACGGTGAAGCTCGTGGAGGCAGCGGGTGGTCGCATCTGCATCGCGGTCGCCGACACCCGCGACCTCAACGCTCTCAGGGCAGCTGTCGAGGCCGGCGTCGCCGAGTTCGGACGGCTCGACGTCATCGTCGCCAACGCGGGGATCGCCGCACCACAACCCTGGGACCAGATCACCGCCGAACACTTTCGCGAACTCGTGGACATCAACGTGACCGGGACCTGGAATGCGGTGATGGCGGGGGCACAGCGGATCATCGATGGTGGACAAGGGGGTTCGATCATCCTGATCAGCTCTGCGGCGGGACTGAAATTGCAGCCGTTCATGGTTCACTACACCGCGAGCAAGCACGCGGTCACCGGTCTCGCACGCGCCTTCGCCGCCGAACTCGGCAGGCACCGGATACGGGTCAACAGCGTTCATCCCGGCCCGGTGAACACCCCGATGGGAACCGGCGACATGGCCGCTCGGGTGATGAGTGCGACCGAGAGCAATCCGCAACTCGCCCACATGCTGACGCCGTTCCTGCCGGACTGGGTCGCCGAGCCCGAGGACATCGCCGACACCGTGCTCTGGTTGGCCGGCGACGAGTCCCGGCTCGTGACCGCGTGCGCGATCCCGGTCGATCAGGGCAGCACCAAGTACTGATCCGAAACGTTGGCGGAGCGTCGACAACCGCTGGCCGTGAGGAGCCTCCGAGCCTGCGAGAAACAGCACCGACTCCGCTCCCTGAGGAGCCTCCGAGCCTGCGAGAAACAGCACCGACTCCGCTCCCTGAGGAGCCTCCGAGCCTGCGAGAAACAGCAGCACCGACTCCGCTCCCTGAGGAGCCTCCGAGCCTGCGAGAAACAGCACCGACTCCGCTCCCTGAGCCTCGATCTTTCATGTGGTGGTGGGTTGGGGGTTTCGGCGGCTGGGTGTGGGGTTGGTGTGGTGTGGGTGTGGGTGATCGCCGGCGCTGGTGTTCGCCGGTTCTTCGGGTCCTGGGTTGAGGGGCAGGGGCTGCTGTGTGGTGTGTCAGGCGGCGTGCAGGGCGGTGTAGCCCTGGTAGATGAGGTCGTTGTAGGGCCAGCCGCGGGGTAGTCGTAGCAGGTGGCGTCGGCCGGTGTGGATGGTGCGTCCGGCCACGGCGAGGATGCATAGGCGCATGCGTTTGGGTTCGAAGAGGCGCGCGGGGTGGTGTTCGGGCCAGCATAGGGTTTGGGTCCAGGCCAAGAGTTCGGCGGCCAGGCAGACGATTTCGAGCCAGATCTGGTTTTTGGTGAACTCGTGGAAGGGCAGGTTGGCCATGCCGGTGTCTTTGAGGTTGCGGATGCGGTCTTCGGCGCGGGCGCGTTGGCGGTGGCGTAGTTCCAGGACCGGCAGGGTCCAGCCGGTGCCGCGGGTGTTGGTGGCGAACGCAGTGTAGCGGCGGCCGTCGATGTCGGTCAGGCGTAGTTGGGCGCCGGGGTCGGGGTATTCGCGGCGCACGATGACGCGCATCCCGGCCGGCCAGGGGTCGGTGGGGTCGGCGGCGGGGACGATCAGGTCGGTGAGCTCGGCGACCTGGGCGCCGTTGCGGGGTTGTTCGTCACCGTTGAACGCATCGCGCCAGGCCTGCTCGGGCAGCGCGGCGATGGCGGTTTTGACGTTGTCGTAGAGGGTGAACCCGATCGAGTACGCGAGTTTCTCGGCGCGCAGGAACCTGAGGAATTTTTTGGAACAGCCGCCGGCGTCGGTGCGGAGCAGCACCTGGGGGCGTTCGGCGGCGGGCAGTTGGGCCAGCGCGGCGGTCGTGGTGTTGATGTGCAGGTCGGCGCCTTGTGGGGAGGCGCCGCCGCGGCGTAGATCGATGATCAGTGGTTCGCCGGTGCCGTACTGGCCGTGATCGACGAACGCGCACATCGGGGAATGCCCGAACTGGCGTTTGTAGGTCAGTTGGGCGTGTTCTTTGAGTGAATGCGCACCGATGGTGGTGGCGTCGAGATCGACGATCACCTGCCCCCCATCGCGGGTGCCGGGTGTTCCGGCCAGCGGGCGCGCCCGCGTCCATACCCGGGTGCGGGCCGCGGCACGCGCGGCGCGGATCGCCGGTAGCGCCGTGCTCAGGTCGTCGGCCAACACGCTGATCAGCCGGGAGAACGTCGCATCCGAGGCCACCGGCCCGAACAGGTCGGGTTGGGCTCGCACGATCGCCACGTCGGCCGCGCAGTCACCGCCCAGAGCCAACGCGATCGCCAGATCCAGCAGCATCAGGCCCGGATCATGGGTGGCCCGCGGCGAGGTCCACGGCGCCAACGCCGCCGATAACGCCTCGTCCAGGCCCGCGACCTGCGCCGCGTCACGCAGCAGCAACGCCCCCGACGAACTCGTCAGCGACTCGCGGCGTTGATCATCGACAACCAGACGGGGATAGCGGTTATGCTTCACCTGCGAAGTGCCTTTCTGCCAGGAATTATTGTGTTGTGGAGATTCAATAATCCCTTGCCAGGTAGGCACTTTCGCATTTCCCACGCCGAACACCCCAAACAAACATGAAAGATCCAGGCTGAGGAGCCTCCGAGCCTGCGAGAAACAGCACCGACTCCGCTCCCTGAGGAGCCTCCGAGCCTGCGAGAAACAGCAGCACCGACTCCGCTCCCTGAGGAGCCTCCGAGCCTGCGATAAACAGCAGCACCGACTCCGCTCCCTGAGGAGCCTCCGAGCCTGCGAGGATGCGTCACGAAGGGCGCCCCCTTCGTGACACTCCGCCGCCCCCTGACTCCTCAGAGAGCGAAAAGCGCCCGCCTCACGCGGGCCTCAGCGCTGACCTCGTGAACGACGGCTCCTGCTGCCTGGCGCGTGCGACGCCGGCCGGAAGTTCGCGCGTGCGGATGTCGTGCTCGTAGACGAAGTAGTCGACCTGCTGTGTGTGGCGGGGCGACGGCGTGGTGTGCCCGTTGTGCATCTGCATGTCCGCGTCGATGGTGCGTTCCATCTCGTCGATCGGCGGCAATGCGTACCGGCCGACGGCATAGGCGCCCAGCAGGCGGGACTGACATTCGACGAACGGGAAGAGGGTCGGCACCGACTGCGCGAACCCGATGAACGCCAGATTGTCGATGCCGGGTCTGAACATCCGCTTGTACAGCCGGATCTGGTTGCCGCGTGCGCTGACGAAATCCGGGTCGAAGAACGGGAAGGTGATGTTGTAGCCCGTGGCGTAGACGATCACATCGAACACGTCGTTGGTGCCGTCGTCGAAATGGACCGTGTCGCCGTCGAGGTGGGCGACGTTCGGCTTCGGGATGACATCCCCGGAGCCCAGTCGCAGCGGGAGCTCCACAGACTGGGTGGGGTGCGCCTCGAACAGCTTGTGGTTGGCCGGCGGCAACCCATAGAGCGTGGGGTCGGTACCCATGATCGGCATCATCTTCTGCAATGCCTTGCGTTGCCAGGACAGCGGCAGATGTGGAGTGGTCCGCCAATACTTGTCGCCCGGCTTGCCGGCGATGTACTTGGGCACGATCCATGCGCTCGAACGAGTGGACAGGGTGACCTTGTTGGCCAACGCTTTCGACGACAGCTCCACGGTGATGTCGGCGGCGCTGTTACCGATCCCGACCACCAGAATCCGCTTGCCGGTCAGTTCCAGTGGCGTGTGCGGATCGATGTAGTTGTGGGAATGTATCGATGCGCCGGAGAACTCGCCCGGGAAGTCGGCATACCGCGGATCCCAGTGGTGACCGTTGGCCACCACCAGAAAGTCGAACTCGCGACGCCGGCCGGCCTGGTCGTCAATCAGCCACCGACCGTCGCCTGCCCGCTCCGCATGGGTGACACCGTTGGTCAACTCGATGGCATCGAGCAGATCGAACGCCTCGGCGTAGGCGTCGAGGTAGGCCTTGATCTGGGAATGGTGAGGAAAGTCCGGATAGTCCTCCGGCATCGGAAAGTCCTTGAAGGACAACCGATGTTTGGAGGTGTCGATGTGCAGCGACCGGTAGGCGCTGCTGTGTCCGTTCGGGTTGCCGAAGGCCCAGTTACCGCCGATCCGGTCTGACGACTCGAACGTGGTGTACTCAATACCGTAGTCGCCGAGCATCTTTCCCGCGGTCAGGCCGCTGATGCCCGCGCCGATGATCGCCGTGCGCGGCCCTGGTGACGACGCCATCACGCCTCCTGCGCTTCCACGGGTCCCACGCCGGACGTGGAGGCGTGAACCAACGACAGGGTGTCGAGGTCGCGGATCGCCTGACATCCGCGTTCGATCATCGTCACGAACATCGTGCTGCCCCGTTCGGTCTCCACCGAGGTGGCCACGGCAATACATGGGATCAACAACGCCTGGATCATCCCCCGGCGGTAGTCGTCCCAGCAGAGATCACGCGGGTAGTCGACGACGCCGTACCCGCGGAGCTGCTCGTGGTAGACGTCCACGAGGTGCGCCTCGATCGAACGACGCAGCGCCGGTTCCAGACTGGTTCCGGCGAAGTAGGCGAGATCGCGTGCGGGGAGGCCGACACCGAGGGTCTGCCAGTCCACCACCGCCAGCCGCTCATCGCCCTCGTGGAACAGCAGGTTGTCGAGCCGATAGTCACCGTGCAGCAGCGCGTACCTGGCGGGTTCGGTGATCAACCAGTCGAGCACGCATCCCATCGCCGCTGCCAGGGTGGTGTGATCCTCGGGACGGAGTCGGTCGCCGATCTTGCCCAGGGTCAGATCGACACTCATCACCGCGAAATCACCCAGGCCGCGCATGGCGTCGTGATCGCGCAGATTGAAGGCCAGGCCGTCGAAGTCTCGCCAGTAAGGATCATTCCACGTCGGCCCGTGCAGTCCGGCGAGCGCGCGGGCCGCCAACTCGGCGTCGGCCGGGCCGCACCCGGCGAGCTGATCCCCTTGCACCGCCCCGTGTTGATCGGCCAGGAGCAGGACGAAGTCGAGGGCGTCCTCGCTGATCTCGACGTGATAGCACTCGGGTGCCGGCACACCGACGTGCTCGTTGACCGACGCGTAGAACGCGCACTCGCTGCGATAGCCGAAGCTGACGGAGCGACGCACCTCGTCGTCGGCGGCGGGCAGCTTGACCACGAAGGTATCCGGCAGCTCAGTGGGCCGCGTCAGATACCGCGGCACCACCCGGAACGTCGCGCCGACCTGCCCGGTGCCGATCGCCGTAACGTCGACGCCGTCGATGGCCACGTCGTGGCCGTGGGAGCGCAAGACCGAAGTCAGCCATTCGCCGGTGACGTCGGCCGGGAATCGCGGAATCGCCGCGACCGTGTCGGTGTGCACGTGGTTCACGTTGTCGCTCATATCACCTCGTATCTGATCGGAAGTCGCTTGAGCCCGCCGACGAACGTGGTGGCGGTCGATTCCGGCTGCCCGGCGAGCTCGACATCACGAAGTCGGGGCAGCAGTTCGGTGAAAAAGCTGTTGACCTCCATCCGGGCGAGCGCGGCCCCGAGACAGAAGTGCACGCCGAACCCGAACGCGACGTGTTTGTTGATCTCTCGTCCGACGTCGAACCGGAACGGGTCCACGAACGCGTCCTCGTCACGGTTCCCGGACACATACGACAGCAGCAACGAGTCGCCTGCCGCGATCGGCACGCCACCGACTTCGGTGTCGACGGCGGCAGTCCGCATGAACGCCTTGACCGGGGTCACCCAGCGGATCATCTCTTCGGTCGCGGTCGGCATCAGTTCGAGCTCGTCGGTCAGCCTGCGGCGCTGGTCGGGATGTTCGATGAGGGCACGCAAGCCGCCGGAGATGGTCGACGTCGTGGTGTCGTGGCCGGCGGTGGCGATCAACGCGTAGTAGGAGACGGTGTCGATGTCGCCGAGTGGTTCGTCGCCGATGGTGGCGTTCGCGATCGTCGACGCCATGTCGTCGGTCGGCTGTTGGCGGCGGCGCGCGGTCAGCGCGGTGAAGTACTCGAACATCTCCAGCAGCGCCGCCATCTGATCATCGGCATCACCGCGCTGGAACTCCGAGTCCTGGGATCCGACGAGTTCCTGGGTCAGCCTCAGCATCAGCGGTAGGTCGGACTCAGGTACGCCGAGCAGCGACATGATCACGTACAGCGGAAAATTGACCGCGACCTCGCGGACGAAGTCGCATTCGCCGCCGGCGTCGCGCAGTTTGTCGACATGGATCCTGGCGAGTTCGTCGATCCGCTCCTTCATCGCCTTGAGCGCCGTGGGACGAAACCAATCCAACGCCACGGCCCGCATGACGCGGTGCTCGGGATCGTCCATGTGGATCAGCGTGCGGATCTGCACCGCCGCCTGGAGCTCCTCCTGGTTCGCGGTCATCAGGACCGGCCGCGGCGAGTTCGTGAAGAGGTTGTTCTGGCGTTCGACGGCCATGATGTCGGCGTGCTTGGTCACCGCCCAGAACGGACGGTAGCCCGGCGCGTCGATGTAGGACACCGGCGCGTGGGCACGTAGGTGGCGCAGTGCCTGGTGGATTCGGTCGTCGTCGGCATACGCCGTGGGATCGGCGACGGTCCGTGCGGCTTCGTCGATCGTGGGTGCGCTCATCGGCGACTCCTGGTTGAGGGATGACGTCGGCATGGTTGGCGGCTCGATGTCTCTGCGCCCGGATGACGGGTTCGCCGGCCGCTCACGGCCCCCGGCGGTGGTCCCCAGGCCGTCGACACCGTGGCTACGATGCGTCCATGGCCAAGCCGCTGATCCCGGTCGACACGATTTACGAGCACGCGCTGGAACTTCTCGACGCGGAGGGAGATGCGGCGTTGAGCACGCGCCGCATCGCGACTGACCTGAGGATCTCGACGCGGACCCTCTATCAGCAGGTGGGCAATCGGGAGCAGTTGATCCGCGCGCTGGTGGCCCGCCACCTGTCGCGACTGACGCTCGATTTCCACACGTACGACGAGTGGGAGACCACGGCGCTGCAGTGGTGTCTGGGCCTGCACGACGCGTTGCGCGCGCATCCCTACCTGACCGAATTGATGACGATCGACGACGGAGATGCCGTCCTGGGATATGTGCACGAGTTGGCGACGGCCGCACGCAGGGAGGGGTTCGATCCCGCGCTGGCCGATGAGTGCTGCCGAGCGCTGGTCAGCCTCACCATCAACCACACGATCATGGAGGTGCGGGGCCTGCACAACGCCGAACTCTCCCAGCGCGATCCCGATGCCGACGTCAAGAACCAGGCCACGTTCGTGCAGTCGATCCGGTGGATACTCGCCGGCGTGAGGGTCCAGACGGCGAGCGACAGCCGACGGTGATCCCACCCGGCGGTGACGCCACGTGAGATCCCCCGAAACAACCGCAGACGCTGGCACATCTCCTACTGTAGCGCATACAGTATAGATTTCTACACGTTCGACAAAGGAGTGTGCGCCGATGACATCGGTCGGTCAGCTGAGGTTCGTTCTCGAGTACCCGAGCGAATTGCCGTCCGCACCCGACGACTTCCTGCACCCCCATGTCGTCCGTGACACCGTCATCCAGGCGGAGGAGTCGGGGTTCTCCGGCATCGCACTGAGCGAACACCCCGCGCCGTCGGCGAAGTGGCGTGGCAACGGCGGACACAATACCCTCGATCCGATTGCCGCACTGAGCTTCATGGCCGCCGTCACCACCGAGATCAGGCTGATGACGAACCTGTACGTACTGCCGTTTCGCACTCCCTATCTGTCCGCGAAAGCGTTGGGCAGCCTGGACATCATCTCGGGCGGTCGGCTGGTGGCCGGGGTCGGCGCGGGCTATCTGCGATCGGAGTTCTCCGCGGTCGGTGTCGACTTCGAGCGCAGGGCAGCACTGTTCGACGAGACCCTGACCGCTCTGCGATCGATCTGGACCGATCCACAGACGCCGGTGAGCGGGCGCGGCTTCGCTGCGACCGGGCCGCTCTGGTTGCAGCATCCGACGCAGCGCCCACACCCGCCGATCTGGATCGGTGGCAACAGCCGGGCCGCGATACGTCGGGTGGTCGAGCACGGTGACGGATGGATGCCGTTGATCGTCGACAAGGCGATGGCGTCGGCCATCCGCACGGCGGCCATCGAGACGCCGGCCGAGTTCTCCGAGGAGTTGGGTGTGCTCCGGACACGATTGGCCGACGCGGGCCGTGATCCGGACTCGATCGACATCCAGGTGATCTGCCCGCCAACCGATCTGGACGACACGGAGTCGGTGAAGGCGGCGCGAGGTTTTCTCACCGATCTCAGCGGCCGCGGTGCCACGTGGGCCGTGGTGCACGTCGACGGCTCCACCCCACAGGCCGCACTGAACTACATCAAACGGTTCGGGGAGATGTTCATCGACTGATCGGGTCTGTGCTCACACCAGTTCATCGCGGCCCCGCGCCCAGCCGAGCGCCCGGATCGAGTTCGGTCGCTGCACAACCACGTTCGCGTGCACGCCGGACGAAGTCCGAGCCGGGACCGTAGAAACGGTCGGGACGGATACGGTTCAGGCCGATCGGCCACAGGGTGCCGAAGTGGATCGGCACGGTCAGACGCGCCCTGAGCGACTCCGCTGCCAAGGCGGCACGCTGCGGATCCATGTGACCGGCTCCCAGTGTCGGCCCCCACCCACCGACCGGTAGCAACGCGACATCGCAGTCGCCCGCCCAGTCGGCGAGATCCGGATAGAGGTCGGTGTCCCCGGCGAAGTAGGTGGTCGCCTCGCCGGAGATGACGTACCCGAGCGCCGACGTCACAAACGGTCCCCGCCGCCATCGCCTCCCGTCGTGTTCGGCGGGGACCGCGCGGATGGTGAGCTCACCGATGGCCGTCTCGTCCCCGGGTTCGACCTCGATCAGCCGGTCACCGAGCGTCTTGAGTGCAGGCAGGACATCCGGCGCGCGAGCGGGCACCACGATCGGGACGTCGTCGGCGATCATGCTCAACGACGGCAGGTGGGTGTGATCGGCGTGGAGATGCGAGAGCACGACGACATCGGGGGCGCGCACGGCCGCTGTGGCCGGTACCGGACCGCGGCGTCGCCGCAGGTGTGCCACGCGGGAGGTCAGCACCGGGTCGGTGAGCACGGTCGTCGCACCATCGCGGATCAGTGTGGTGGCGTGTCCGAGCCAGTCGACGCGCGGGCATCGCGCGCTGTGGTCGTCCGGTGCACCGCTCATGCCACTACGATCGCAAAACGAGCGAAAGGACGCCATGCGCAGTACTGCCCGAGTCCTCGGCATCATCGTCGAGATTGTCGTCCTGTGGCTGACCACCACACTCGCGTTGCTTGTGCTCGATGCGGTGTTCGGTGGGGTCACACTCGATTCGGTGACGGTGGACGGTCATCGGACGACGGTGCCGGCGGCACTGGCTCTCGCCCTGGTGTTCGGATTGCTCAATGCGGTCCTGTGGCCGCTGGTCGTCCGCGCGATGTCGTGGGTCGGGCCGGTGATCCTGTTCGTGTCGGTGTTCCTGGCCGGCGGTGTGCTGCTCACCCTGTCGCTGGTCCTGGTGCCGGTGGCCACCGTCGACCGCACGCTCGACCTCTTCGTCATGGCCGCATTGTTGTCGCTGTTCAGTTCTGTCGTCGGCGGCGTCATCGCGTCCCGTTCGGATACGTCGTATCGGCTCATGCAGGTCCGACGCCAACGGTTCCGGCGCCGCCGGGCGCCGGCGGTTGCCGAGGCTCCCGGCCTGCTGTGCCTGCAGATCGACGGCCTCGGCCACGGCGTGCTGCGTCGCGCCATCGCCGACGGTGTCACGCCCACCATCGCGAAACTCGTGCGGGAGAGCCATCGGCTCACCCCGTGGCACACCGACTGGAGCAGTCAGACCGGCGCGTCACAACTGGGCATCCTGCACGGGTCGAATCGCAACGTGCCCGCGTTCCGCTGGTACGACAAGGCAACCGGCACCATCTCGGTGTTCAGCAATCCCCGCGACAACGAGGAACGGGAGATCGAGCGCTCCGACATCCCCGGATTGCTGTCGGTGGACGGCGCGAGTCGCGGCAACCTGTTCACCGGCGGCGCCGACGACAACGTCCTCGTGGTCAGCCGGATGCGCGGTGCGCGACTCGGTGGCGGCGCCGGCTACTCGTCGTACTTCCTCGATCCGTCCAGTGCGCTGCGCACCGTGGTGCGCATGATCGCCGAGATCCAGCGGGAATTGCGGCAGGCCCTGCACCAGCGCCGCCGCGACATCCGGCCGCGAGTCGGTCGCGGCGGCGTGTACCCGTTCGTCCGCGCGTTCACCACCGTGGTCGCCAACGACATCACCGTGGCCGCCGTGGTCCGCGATCTGATCGATGGACGCAGCATCATCTACGCGGACCTGATCGGCTACGACGAGGTGTCCCACCACTCCGGGATCTCGCGGCCGGAAACGCTTGCGGTGCTGACGAAGATCGATGAGACGATTCGCCTGATCCTCGCGACGGTGGACCAGGCCGAGCGCGACTATCGGGTCGTGCTGCTCTCCGATCACGGGCAGAGCCAGGGCGCCACCTTCAGCCTGCGTTACGGGGAGAGTCTCGGTCACCTCGTCGACCGGCTGTGCGGCGCACCCGAGCGTCCCGACGCCGAGGATCTCACGTCGGGGCTCGACGCGGAGGGACAGCTGTACGCGTCCGCCAGCATCGGGTCGACCCAGCCGACCGAGCAGGTTGCGCCGTCACCCGACCGCCCGGTGGTGCTCGGCTCCGGCAATCTCGGCCTGATCAGCTTCCCCGCCATCACCGGGCGGGCCGACACGGCGACCATCGAGGCCGCCTACCCCGGACTCATCGATGACCTGCGACGCCACCCGGGCATAGGCTTCCTGCTGATCGCGTCACCGGACGGCGGGTCGGTGGTTCTCGGCGCCGACGGCACCGTCGATCTGACCAGCGGAGTGGTCATCGGCACCGATCCGTTGTGCGGATTCGGCGACGACGCACTCGACAAGATCCGACGGACCGACTCTTTTGACAACGTCGCCGACATCATGGTCGGCGGCGCCTACTGGCCGGAGACCGACGAGGTCGCCGCGTTCGAGAATCAGGTCGGCTCCCACGGCGGCATGGGCGGCCCGCAGAGCACCCCGTTCCTCCTCTACCCGATGGACCTGCCGGATCCACCGCAACCGATCCACGGCGCCGAGGCCGTCCATCGTGTGCTTGCCGGCTGGCGGGATCTCGCCCGAGACGACCTCCGCGCAGACGCCTGAGCGCGCTGTGCAGAGCAGAACTGCAGCGAGTCGGCACATTCAGCGAATCGCAAGGTAACCGCTCTACCGTGGTCAGATGACCACCACCCTCGACACCGATCCCGTCGCGCGCACGATCGCCGCGCTCTACGCGAGGGCGACGACGCCTCCCACCGGCCGACCGTCGGAAGGAGGGCGGCACCGCGCATCCGGGGCCACCGCCGCCGAACGCGCCGATGCCGCCGAGGACCGGTACATGCCGGTCAGCCCGATGGCCGGTCGCCTGATGTACTCGCTGATCCGTGCGACCCGACCCGCCACGGTCGTCGAATTCGGTATGTCCTATGGCATCTCGACGCTCCATCTGGCTGCAGCGGTGCGCGACAACGGGCTCGGTCATGTCTACACCACCGAGCTGAATACGAAGAAGATCACCACCGCCACAGCAACTTTCGCCGACGTCGGCCTCGACGACGTGATCACCGTGCTCGACGGCGACGCCCTCGAGACCTTGACGACGATCGACTCCGAGATCGGTTTCGTCTTCATGGACGGCTGGAAGGAGATGTATCTGCCGGTGCTCGAGCTCCTCGAGCCGCGACTGCCCGTCGGCGCTCTGGTGGTGGCCGACAATACCGAGAGCCCCGACGCAATCGGGTATCTCGAGCGCGTGCGTGCTCCCGAAAACGGTTACACCAGCGTCAATTTCCCCGGCAAGGGTTCGGACACGATGGAGCTGTCCTGCCGGGTGTGAGCGGCGAACCGTTGGCAGCAGAGCGCTGATTCAGCTGCTCCGCGCGGCCCTCTCGGTGATGTCGGCGAAGCGTGCACCCATCTCGCGCGCGAGCGCTTCGGCGGCCCGCAGCGGCCGCACCATCACCATGAAGTCGACGATCTTGCCGTCGTCGTCGAAGCGCAGGAAGTCGCAACCGGTGACGGCCAGTCCGTCGACCTTCGCCTCGAACACCAGCGCGTGATCGCGATCGGCGGCCTGCCCGATCTCGCGGACGTAACGAAAGTCCTCGAACACCTCGACGACGGTCCGCAGGATCGCGTTGGTGATCGCCTTGCCTTCGTAGGGCTTGAATGCGACCGGGCTGCGGAAGACGACGTCGTCGGCGAGCATCGCCTCGACGGCGTCCATGTCGCGGGCATCGATGGCCTCGCGGAAACTCGACATCACTCGGTGATCCTTCTGGTCGGTACAAAGACTGCGGGACGGTCAGTACGTGGCGACGCGACCCTCTCGCGGAGCACGGTACATCTTCACCAGAAAACCCGGGACAGATCGAAGCGGCAGCGGACGCGGCCATCCGCCCGGACGGATCAGCGCGTCGGTCCCTCCGTCGACCATGACCACGCTGCCGACGAGGAAATCCGCAGCCGGTGACACCATCATCATCACCCATTCACTGATCTGTGCGGGCGTGCCGAACTCACGGATCGGCAGGGGAAACGATCGAACCTGGGACCCGGTGGGGCTGTCCAACTGCGATCGCAACAGCGGCGTCATCACCGGTCCGGGCGCGATCACGTTCAACCGGATGCCTGCGCCGGCCCACTCGTCGGAGACCGCCCGTTCGCGACACCATCGGGTCACCGCGAGCTTCGCCGCCGCATACGCCACCGGAGCAGACAAACCCCGTCGTCGCCGGATCTGCCGGACGGCGCGGTCGAGGTCGCCCTCGACGAGCCGATGCACGGCCCGTCGCGGTACGAACGGAGTGGTCGTGGTCGAGTTCGACCCCAGCACCACCACCTTGGCATCGCCGCCGGCCGCGAGGGCCTTGCGCCAACCGCCCAGCAACTCGGTGACCCCGAGGACGTTGACCTCGCAGATCACCCGCTCACGACCCTTGGTCGGGCCGAGACCGGCCGCGAGCACCGCGCCGTCGAGCCGACCCTCGGCCAGCTCGTCGACTCGTTCGACGGCCGATCGTCGGCCGGCCGGTGTCGCGAGGTCGGCCGTGACGTCGACGTCGCGCAGGTCGACCCCGATCACACGATGACCGTCCTCGCGCAGTCGCTGCGCAACAGCCGAGCCGATGCCGGAGGCGGCACCGGTCACCACAAATGTCCCCACCCCAGTCCCCTCTGCAATCAGTTCGTACTCACCGCGACGAATGCTCGTGCTGGCGCACATACGTGCGCTCGTAGGCGTCGTTGAACGCGCGCAATTCGTGCAGCAATGCTTCCGGCGTACCCGGCGCGAGATCGGCGAAGACCCGCTTGAGGCGTTCGGCACGCAGATGGCCGTCGTGCTCGAAGGCCTCGATCCCGATGGACGTCGGCCGGATCCGCCGACTCACCTGTCCGGCGACCTCGAATCGCTCGAGGTATCCATGCTTGATCGCCGCATTCACCTGTCGGTTGACGGTTGATTGTTCGAGGTCGAGATCCTCGCTCAACTCCCGCAGTGTGCGCGGGCCGTTCTCGGACAGCGTCCACAGAATGGCGAAGGCGGACGCCTCCATGGTCGCGCCCGCATAGACGTCGGTCTTGCGCCGACTCATCCGGAGGAGTTCCTCGACAAGGTCGCGGTAGAGCGGCGACGGCCAGACCCAATCGTCACCGGCACTCGTCATGGGCTCATCCTCCCCTGTTCGCTGTCGCCAATCTACCCAGCAGTTGGCATGTGCATCATACATATGTACGCTACACACAACGAAGGAGGATGCCCATGAGCAAGACGCCCACCGGCGGTTCGTCGGCCGTTCCCGTAGACGCGGAACTCACCGGCGACGATCACACCGGCGCCGCCGTCGCGGTGGTGGCGGTGCTGTGCTTCGGCGGTCTCGTCGCATCGCTGATGCAGACACTGATCATCCCGATCCAGTCCGAGCTACCGCACCTGCTGAACACGTCGATCTCGAACTCGTCCTGGGTGGTCACCGCGACCCTGTTGGCCGGGGCGGTCGCGATGCCTGTCGCCGGTCGCCTCGGCGACATGCTCGGCAAGCAGCGGGTCCTGCTGGCGAGCGCTGCACTGCTGATTGTCGGTTCGGTGGTCTGCGCCTTGAGTACCGCGCTGATCCCGATGGTGGTCGGACGCGCCATTCAGGGTCTGGCGATGGGCTTCATTCCCGTCGGCATCAGCCTGATGCGCGAGGTCACTCCACCGCGACTGAACTCGATGGCGGTGGCCGCGATGAGCGCGACGATGGGCGTCGGCGGCGCGATCGGCCTGCCCCTGTCGGCGTGGGTCGCACAGTCCTGGGACTGGCACATGCTCTTCTGGGGGTCGGCCGCTCTCGCGGTGCTGATCACCGCACTCGTCGCGATCTTCGTCCCGCATGTCGACGACAGCCACGGAGGGCATTTCGATATCGTCGGCGCACTCGGCCTCGCGGTCGGCCTCTCCGGCGTGCTGATCGCCATCTCGAAGGGCAATTCCTGGGGCTGGGGCACCGGCACCACCCTGGGCCTGCTCTTCGGCGGCGTGGTGATCCTGATCGGCTGGGGCGTTTACGAACTTCGCCACAACGATCCACTGGTGGACCTGCGCACCACGGCGCGGCCCGCGGTGTTGTTGACCAACCTCGCCGCCATCGCCATCGGCTTCGGCATGATGGCGCAGGCCGTGGTGATGCCGCAGTTCCTCGAATTGCCCGAAGCCGTGGGCGGTATGGGACAGACACTGCTCGCGGCCGGCCTGTGGATGGCTCCGGGCGGCCTGATGATGCTGATCTTCGCGCCGGTGTCGGGCACCTTGATCAACACGATCGGCGCCAAGCTGACGATGGCGATCGGGGCGTCGGTGCTCGGTCTGGGCTATCTCGGCGCGTTCCTTCTGATGGACGCCCCGTGGCAGCTGGCGCTGGCGTCGGTGATCTGCTCGGCGGGTGTCGGCATCGGCTATGCCGCGATGCCCACCCTGATCATGAACTCGGTGCCCATCACCGAGGCCGGCGCGGCGGTGGGCCTCAATGCCCTGATGCGGTCGATCGGCACGACCAGCGCATCGGCGGTGATGGCACTGGTCCTCACCAGCTCGACGGTCAGCTTCGATGCGGTTGTGGTGCCCAGCCATTCGGCGTTCCGGTGGTGCTTCCTGATCGGCGCCATCGCCGCGTTCGTGGGTGTGGCGATCGCTCTGCTCGTGCCGGTGGCGCGCAAGCAGAAGGACGGCGCGGCCGCGACCACCCAGCAGCCGGTGTCCGCGGCGCAGTCATGACCTGAACACACGCAGAACTCCCACTTACACACAAAGCATGGCGTGTAAGTGGGAGTTCTGCGTGTGTAGCCATTCACCGGTCCCTGACGAGGTCCGGAGCGCTAGCGCAGGACCGTCACCCCGATCCCTGAGGAGGTCCGGAGCGCTAGCGCAGGACCGTCACCCCGATCCCTGAGGAGGTCCGGAGCGCTAGCGCAGGACCGTCACGAAGGGCGGCCCTTCGTGACGCATCGCTCGTTCCTCGCGAGGCTCCTCAGGGACCGAAAGGGATGACGCAAGCCCGTTCCTCGCGAGGCTCCTCAGGGACCGAGTGCATCGCCCGTTCTCGCGAGGCCCCTCAGGGACCGAGTGCGTCGCCCGCTCCTCGCGAGGCCCCTCAGGGACCGGAGGAAAGTCAGATCACCTGTGCGCGAGGTAATCCGGGCGCGGTCGATCGGCCGCGAACGGCTCGCCGATGGCATTCGACTTCGCGTTGAACACGACGAACAGGTTGCTGCGCGGGAACGGGGTGATGTTGCCCGACGACGCGTGCATGCAGTTCGAGTCGAAGTACAGCGCCGATCCCGCCGGCCCGGTGACCATGTCGATGCCGTGCTCTTCGGCGAGTTCGGTGACGTCAGTCTCCTCCGGCGTGCCGAACGGCGGCCGATACGAGGTCAGCGACTCCCGGTGATAGTCCCCCGGCGTCTCGCCGACGCAGGTCAGGAACTTCTTGTGCGAGCCCGGGATGATCATGAGCGCGCCGTTGTACTCGTAGTTCGGTGTCAGCGCGAGAGATACGCTGAGAGCTCGCGGCTTCGGCATCCCGTCCTCGGCGTGCCAGGTCTCGAAGTCCGAGTGCCAATAGAACGGCCCACCGGCGAAGCCCGGCTTCAGGTTCATCCGACTCTGGTGGACGTAGACATCGTCATCGAGGATCTGCCGTGCGACCCCGACGATCTCTTCACGTGCACAGATCTCGGCGATCACGTCGCTGAGCTGATGCACCGCGAAGAGTGACCGCACATCACCGGAGGACGACTCGCGAACCACGCGTTCGTCACGCCCGAGCCGCTCGGTGATGACATCGACTTCGTTCATACATGCGCTGATGTCCCGATCACTCAAGACATTCGACGCGGTGTGGTACCCACGAGCGTCGTACGCCGACAGCTGCTCTGACGACAGTGGCCCGCTTCCCGACGTGTCACCCCAGACCGTCGGATGGGGCCGCGGCTCGATCTGGCCGGCCTCGTTCAAACGCGTGCGATAGACATCTACTGGTCTAGTTGCTGTTTGAGTTATCACGATCTGCGTTGATCCTTTCCCTCAATCGGCATCTATGCCGTGTTCTGTTGTGGTGTTTCGTTTGTATTGCGCGGGCTTTGGCTTTGCGTTTCACGCGCCGCGCGCCACCCGAGGTTCGCAGACGTCACCACATCAGTGCAAGGCACTCCCGAAATGGCGACGACCTCGCGGAATGACGTTCTCGTGACGACCCGTGCGCACTGATCTGCGATGACATCGTTGTCGGCGATACAAAGATCCGCCTGCGCCGACAAATGAGACATTTGCCACATCTATCGGCCCAGACCGCTATTCGCCGATGTTCATGTAGACGGCCTTGGGGTAGAGGTAGCTTTCGACGTGGTCGCGCGCGCCCTTCCATCCGTATCCGCTCATCTTGGTGCCGCCGAAGCCGATCGCGGGGTCGAGGATGCCGTAACAGTTCACCCAGACCGTCCCGGCGTCGATGGCCTGCGACACACGGTGCGCACGGCCCACACTCTCGGTCCACAACCCGCCCGCGAGGCCATAGGGAGTCGCGTTCGCCAGGCGAACCGCGTCGGCCTCGGTGTCGAACGGGATGACCGTCGCCACCGGCCCGAAGATCTCTTCCTGCGCGATCGTCATGTCATTGGTGGCGCCGGCGAACACCGTTGGTTCGATGAAGAATCCCCCGGACCCCTCACCCTGCAGGCGGCGTCCCCCCGCCATGAGTTCCGCCTCACCGCTGCCGACGTCGATATAACGCAACACGCGGTCGAGTTGGCGTCCGCTGATGAGCGGGCCGAGTTGCGTGTCGGGATCGAGGCCGTCGCCCACGCGGATCGTCTGGGTGAACTGGGCGATACGCTCGACGAACTCGTCGTGGATCGGACGTTGGACAAAGATGCGCGTCCCGGCAACGCACACCTGCCCGCTGTTGGTGTACACACCCATCGCGGCCCCCGGTACTGCCTTGTCGAGATCGGCATCGGCGAAGACGATGTCGGGCGACTTCCCACCAAGCTCCATCTGCAGCCGCTTGAGGTTTCCCGCCGACGCGCGAACGATCGTCTGCGCGGTACCCACCGAGCCCGTGAATGCGATCCGATCGACCCCGTCATGCTCGGCCAGTGCTGCACCGGCGTCCTTCCCGTAGCCGGTGACGACGTTGATCACGCCCGGCGGGACACCGGCTTCCGTCATCAGCTCCGCCACTCGCAGGACAGAGAGTGAGGCGTCCTCGGCAGGCTTGAGAACTGCGGTACAACCAGTTGCCAGGGCAGGTCCGAAGATCCACCACAGCCCGATGAGCGGCCCGTTCCATGGGATGATCCCGCCGACCACACCCACCGGGCGAAGCGAGCGGAGCGTGAGGAATTGCCCGGGAAGCGAATTGGGCGGGGCGGAGACGGCTCCCGCTCCGGTCTGAGATGCAAAGAATTGCAACACCTGCGAGGTCCATTCGCGCAACCCCTTGGTCCGCGACAGCGGGGCACCCATGTCGAGTGTCTCGATCATGGCGAGCTCGTCGAAATTCTCCAACACCACATCGTGGACGCGCAGCAGCAACTTGCGACGCTCGTGCGGGGTCCAGCGACTCCATTCACCGTCGAACGCGGTTCGTGCGGCCTTCACCGCGCGGTCGACGTCCTCGGCATCGCCCGCTGCGATCGTTCCCAACGCCCCGCCCGTCGCCGGGTTGATGACGTCAATCGTGTTCCCCGACGCGGCGGGCAGCCATTGCCCGCCGATCAAGTTGGTCTTGTCGCCGCCGATGAAGGCGGGAAGCTGGTGGGTGGTGGTCAGTGTCATCGTTCTGTCTCCGTCACCGTTCTGTCTCCGTCACTGTTCTGTCTCGGTCGCTGCGCTGTGCGCGCTGGGGATCGCCTACTCGGCGAACTCGAAGACGCCCTTGCCCGCGTCTTGCTTGTCGAACCAGGCATAGGCCTCTGAGGCCTGCTCGATCGTCCAGGTGTGCGAGTACAGGTCGTCCACCGGAAGATCATGCGCGACAACGTAGTCGGCTGCACGCGCCTGCTCGATCGATGACATCGTCCACGACGTCATGATCGTCCACTGCTTCTTGTAGATCTGCTGGGTGGTGAACCCGACACGACCCGGGAGTCCGGTGAACGACACCCGCCCGAAGGTTCCGAGCACGCTCAACGCATCTTCACTCGCACGGCCGGATGTCTCCATCACCACGTCCGCCATCCGTCCTCCGGTGTGATCGGCGACGATCTCGGCGAGGTTCTCCTCACGAGAGTTCACGACGAGTGCCGCCCCGAATCGCTTTGCCTGCGCAAGTCGCGCCGCGTCGATGTCGACCGCGATCACCGTGGCCCCCATCGAGGCGGCGAACATGGTCGCCGAGAGTCCAACCGGCCCTTGCCCGATGACGACGGTCACGGTGTCCTCGACACCGCCGAGACGTTTGATCGCACCCCAAGCGGTTCCGGTACCACAGCCGATGGCCGCCCCTGCTCGAAACGAGAGGCCGGCCGGCATCGGCAGCAATGTGCTCGCCGGGACCACCGCGTACGGGGCATGACCGCCGTTGGCATGGATGGCCATGGTGGTTCCGGGTGCCGTTTCGCACATCTGCGGCCACCCCGCACGGCACCGCCGACACATGCCGCACCCCCAGTAATGGTGGATCATCACCGGATCACCCACGCGTATGAGGGAATCGGGCACACCCGGTCCGAGCGTGTGCACCACACCGCACGGCTCGTGTCCTTGGATCACCGAGTGATCGAACTCGAAGCTGCCGTGATAGAAGTGCAGGTCACTGCCGCACATCCCGGACGCGCGGATCGCGACGACCACCTCACCAGGCCCAGGTTCGGGTTCTGGGAACTCCTGCAGCGCCGCGGTTGCATCGCCGGCGAACACTATGCCCTTCATCGTCTTTCTCCTCCCGTCTGGTCTGCACGGAGTCGTGCCGTGGCCTCGGTGTCGATGCGGAGTTCCTCGGGTTTGCGGTGCGGATCACCGAGGACCACCACGCCGTAGTCGCGCGCGGCCGCCTCAATGCTCACGTACTCGTTGCGCACGTCTCGCAACACTGCCTGGGGATCACGGGTCTTCGGGTCTCCCCAACCGCCGCCACCGTTGGTCAGGCACCGCAACAGTGTCTTCGCTTCGGTGCGCCACACCCGTTGCGACGCAAAGTAGTGATAGCTACCGTGCTCGGGATCCACACACTTGGTGTCGGGGTGGAGAACACCTGCGACGGGCACACTGTCGTGGTAGGCCGAGTCGTCGGTTGCCCGCATCGCGAAACCGTCTTCCTGCGGCGGGAACAGCCACATCGCGCCGTTCGGTCCGGCCTGCCCACCGTTGGCCCCCACCCCGCTCGGCTCCTTCGTCCGGAACGGTGAGAGATATTGTTCGGCGGCGGTGAGCCACAGGGTGTCCTTGAGATTGGCCGCGCCACCGCGGTGCCGACCCGCGCCGCCGGTGTCGATCGCATGCTCCTTGCGGAGGACCACCACCGGTGAGTCGTGCTCGATGGTCTCGGTCGCGGGGTCGAGATTGTTGAGCGTGAACAACACCGTGTAGCTGTCGCCGTCCCCTTCGGCGGTGGCGCCCCACGGACCGTGCTCGCCGCCGCACTGGGTGGCGCTCGTCCACGGGAGTCCGGCATCGGTGACCCCGGAAGCGTTGTGGGTGTTGGTGGACCCGTAGTCGCCGCCGACGCCGCGGGAACCGAGTACCGGGTTGAGGGCGTCGAAGATCGCCGACACCACGGCACCCGACGACTCCCAGAACATCATGATCCCACCGTCCGGCGGAAGCGAGGAGACGATCGTGCCTGGCGGGGTGAGCAGGTCGATGCTGCGCCACGTTCCCGAGGTGAACGGCACGCTCGGGTCGAGCAGCATCGTCAAGGCCACACCGACCGATGTCTTGGCATCCAGCACACCACAATTGATGCATGTACGCGCTTGCTGCGAGGTGCCGCTGAGATCGATCTCGATGTCTCGTCCCCGCTTGCGCAGCCCGACCTGCACACGGTATTCGATACTCTCGTCGAGTCCGTCGGCATCGATCAGAGCCGTCCCGTGGTAGTCACCGTCGGGAATGGCCTCGATGGCGTCGCCCATCTTCTCGGCAGAACTGTCGCAGGCATACGTCAGGGTTCCCAAATACGCGTCGAGACCGTAGCGCTCGATGTTGCCGAGCACGAGACGCTCTCCCAACTTGAGCTGGCCGAGGATGCTCTTGAAGTCCGGCAGCAGCATTCCGCCCCATCGCGTGTTGTCGAAGATGAGGCTGAAGGCGGAGCGCACGGGTTCGTCACCGGACCACAGAAGCATCGGCGGGAGGACCAAACCGTTCTCGTACACATTGGTCTTGGTGGCCGAGAATCCGCCGGGGACAGTGCCACCCATGTCGAGTTGATGGGCGCACATGGTCACGAACGACACGAGCGCCTCGCCTCGGAACACCGGTCGGATGAAGGCGACGTCGTTGACGTGGCGCCCGCCGCGGTAGGGGTCGTTGCAGATCAGTACATCCCCGGGCCTGAGGTTCTGCGGACCGTACTCGGCCACCGTGTTGCGGACCGCGTCGCCCATGGTGCCCAGGAACACCATCAGACTGTTGCTGACCACCGCCATCGGATAGTCGGCTTCCGGCGGCCCGGTGATGGTGCACGCGAAGTCGTACCAGTCACGAATGATCGGCGAGAATGCCTCTCGCATGAAGCCGGTCGACATGTGCTCGACGATGTAGTCCAGTCGATTACCGATCACCGATGCCGTGAATCGGTCACAGTGATAGCGCGTCTCGAAGTCGGCGTCGGACAGGTCCCGAATCTTCCGCTCGAGGGTATCGGTGGCGTTGCCCATGCCCGTGGTCTGCGTTGGCTCGAGTGTGCTGGTCATGATGCGTTGTTCCTCCGTATGACGATCTCGCCGTAGGTTCCGACGATGGCGTGCTGCCTGGCACCGATGTGTGTGGTGGACAGACCTTCGTTGACGATCGCGGGCCCACTCAGGACATCTCCGGCACGCAGTGACGCGCGGTCATAAACGTTCGCGATCTGCTCACCGCCCTCGTCCTCGCCGAGGTCACCCAGGAAGCGCAGCACTCGCGTACCGCTTGGCACCAGCGGTTCACCCTCTCGCGCAGGCAGTTGCGGGTATTCGACCTTGTCGGTACGCAACACCGCCCTGACACGGAAGGTGGCACCCTCGACCGGGATCATCTCGAAACGGTTGCCGGAACGGCCCTCGTAGGTCTCGTGAAATGCGGCCACCATCGTCGCGATCGCCGCGGCATCCAATGTTCCGTCGGGGACGGGGACAAACGGGGTGTCCCAGCTCTGGCCGACGAGATGTGCGTCCATGCTCCGATGGATCTCGACCTCTGTCGCGCCGCCAAGTTGTTCGCGGAGTTCGGCGTCGAGTTCGGCGAAGATCTGGTCGATCTGTGCTGCGTGCGAGTCGTCGAGCATCAGGTAGGCACTGCGCTGCACCGCGAACACCTGATCGGCAGAGAGGAGACCGAGTGCCGAGAAGAGTCCGGGACTGGGCGGGATGATCACCTGCTTGCACTGCACGGCGTCGAGGACGGCGGGCAGCAACATCGGGCCGGCGGCGCCGAAAGCCATGAGGCTGTGGTCGCGTGGGTCCACACCGTTCTTGATGGCGACGTTGAAGACACCTTCGGCCATGTTGTGCACGGCCATCTCGTAGGCATAACGCACTCGCCGGCCCAACGACAGGTCACAGTCGAGCGATTCGAATGCTCTGCGCGACAGCTGCCGATCGATGGCAACCTCCCCGCCGGCGAAGCCCTGAGGGTCGAGGATGCCGATCATCAAGGCCGTGTCGGTGGTGGTCGGCTGTGTTCCGCCTCGGTCGAAGCAGGCCGGCCCGGGTTCGGCACGAGCGCTGTCCGGACCGACCAGGATCTCACCGTGAGTACCGATGTGGACGATGCTTCCACCGCCGGCGCCGATGCTGGAGATGTCGTTGGCCAGGGCATTGACCACCAGATCGTGCTCGAGTTCGAACGAGGTGTTCACAAACGGCTCGCCCGCGGTGACCACACTGATGTCACAGGACGTGCCACCCACGTCGGCACAAAGAAGGTCTTTCTCGCCGATCAGTGATCCGAAGTGGGCGCAGGCCACGGTCCCTGCGGCGGGCCCCGAGAACACGACTCGGAATGGCCGGGCCATCGCATGCTCGACAGGTACGAGCGTCGCCGCGCAGTCGGCGAAGTTGAGCTGGCCGGAGAATCCGAGGTCGTGCAGTCCGGTGTCCAGTCGGCGGGAGTAGTCGGCATAGATGATTTTCATGAGGGAATCGACCACGGTGGTCGAGGCCCGCGCATACTCCTTGGCCAGGGGCGAGACCTCACTGGAGATGGAGACGGGTACGTCGCCGATGATCTCCACGACGAGCTCCCGCAGGCGCTGCTCGTGTGCGGGGTTGACATAGGCATTGATCAGACAGATCGCCACACCCGCGACCCCGCAGTCACGCAGGACCTCGATCTCGGCGCGCGCCTGGTCCTCGTCCAGGTCGAACAGGACCGCGCCATCGGCGAGCATGCGTTCGGCAATCCCGCGGCGGAGGTACCGGTCGACCAGCGGGCGCGCGGCATCACCGAAGCTGCGCCGCCACCCCGGATTGAGGATCGCGTCGGCCGGTCGCCAGACCCGCCCCATGTCGAGGATGTCTCGATGGCCCTCGGTGGTGAGGAATCCGATCTTCGGCAGGTTGCGGGTGATGATCGCATTGAGTCCGTGCGTGCTGGCGTGGTTGAAGACCGTCGAGTCCTCGACACCGAGACGGGCTGCACCGGCGAGGACTGGCGCGGCGACGTCGTCGTACGCGGTGGAGACCTTGGTGGTCAGGATCTGTCCGTCACGCCAGCCGACGACATCGGTGAACGTTCCCCCTACATCTACGGCAATCATTCGACTTGTCCCTTCATCGTGGTTTCTGTTTCGAGCACGTCGATCAGACGAGATCGACCAGTAGGGTGATCGGACCCAGGCGGTTCGCCGGCGTCCGATCGACTGAGAACAGGCACGCCTGACATTTCGTGACGCGGACCCATCCCGACTCACTGACGGCGTCGTAGCGAGCAAGATCCACCGCTTGGCAGCGGGGGCATTGCCCCGGCACGATCTCACGCTCCACTTCAGGTGCGGACTTGGTCATGTCGCTCCAATCTCTTTCTCCGACATCGGGTACGGCCACGCTAGGAGAGCGTGACGAGCCCCACAATTCGCAATGCGAGCGCGATGTCCCCAAAGCGAAATCTTGTCCATAATGCGTAACGCTTCATCCGCAATGCGTTGACAACCGTGCGCCATGCTGTGCCACACTGGGCTGTGATGACCGTCACCTACCGAGCGGGAGGTTTGTATGCCGCTCCTGACTCGTGCCGCACCCGCGGTCCATCGAACGTTCACCACGTCCGATCCCGGGTTGGCGCATGAGCACGTCCAGGACACCTTCGCGGTCCACGACTTGGCACTCGACAGCGATGACCAGGTGCGCTTCCGACTCGATTCGGCAACCACCGAACGGGTGACGGTCGGGCGGATGGCCTACGGGGTACCTGCTCATATCGACGGTCCCGCGATGCGCGACTGCTACCACGTGAATCTGCTCGTGTCGGGTCGTTGCACCGTCGCCCAGAACGACCGAAGTGCGTCCTTCTCCACCGATGAGGGCAGTGCGGGAGTGGTCTTCGGCCCCGACGCCCCGGTGCTGATCGACTGGAGCGGGGATTGCGCGCAGTACCACATGAAGCTGACACGGACCACCTTCGAGGAACATGCAGCTCGACTCGTCGGGCACACGACACCGTCGACGATCGACTTCGACCTCACCTTCCCGCTGGATTCTGCCGCGGGACGATCGTTGTGCTCATCGGTCGCCTTCTACTACTCCCAGTTGGCCGCCGACGGCGGGCTGGCGACCATGCCGGCCGTGCAGCGGGAACTCGAATCGGCACTGATGACGCAGGTCCTGCTCGTCGCACGGAGCAACCTGACCGCGGAACTCGTTCGTGACGTGCCACGCCGGCCCGACAAGGTGATCCGAGATGTCATGGACCACATCGACTGCCATGCGCGTGACGACTTGTCGATCGTGATGCTTGCCGAGTCGTTCGGGATCACGGCTCGCACTCTGCAGACCGGATTCCAGCGAGAGGTCGGGATGACTCCGAGCGCCTACATCCGGGCTGTCCGTCTCGACGGGGCACATCGAGATCTCTCGGCCGGACGGGGACTTTCGGTCAGCGAGATCGCCAACCGATGGCACTTCTTCCACCTGGGACGATTCGCCCAACAGTATCGGTCCCGCTTCGGTCGGACCCCGTCGGAGACTCTGCACGGCGCAGCGACCTGGTGACCCGGCAGCTCACCGGTTCACCGGGGCATCGTCACCTTCGCCAAATCACTCGTCCCAGAATCCTCGGCCCTCGAGGAGAGCAACAGCCTGATTGCCCCCGCGCAGAAAGTGCCCCTCGGTCAGCACTCTGGCCATGCCCCCTGACCGGGCGCGCAGCGCGTCCAAGATCTCTCGATGATCGCGGAGCCCGGAGGCGACCCAGTCGGGGTGGGCGTCGTAGAACCCCGTCGGGATCGCGCTGCTGAGCATCTTCAGCTCGGAAACAAGGCGACGGGAACGCGCGCCGCGATTGATGACACGATGAAACGCGAAGTTCAGGCGCTCGTTCGACTCTGCGGCGTCGCCTGTTTCCATAGCCGTCGCGATCCGATCCAGCTCGATGAGCTCGTCGTCGGAAAGGTTCACCGACGCGCGTTCGGCGGCGAGGCCGGAGATCGCCCCGAGCATCCAGTAATGGTCCCGAACGTCCTCCCGCGACAATTGTGCGACGTACGCCCCTCGACGTGGGATCACCTGAATGATCCCCTCCCCTTCGAGCGCGATCAGGGCCTCACGAACCGGTAGCTTGCTGACGCCCAACCGTCTGGCAATCGCCTCCTGATCGACCTTTGAGCCGGGGCGCAGACCGCCACCGAACACCAGCCGACGGATCTCCTGCGCCGCGATCTGCTTGAGGACCGATGACGGCTCCTCCGAAGCGCTGCTGTTTCCCTCTGTCCCTCGCACCGCTCAACCCTATCGCGGCGACAATCGATCGTGCATGACTTTTTTGATAATTTTTTGTCCGGAAACGCTGGTCGTGCGCTCATCTGTGCAGTTCATATGATCCGATCTGGTCTACGGATTATATTTTTGATACTCTTCGGCCATGACTTCTCCAATACAACCGTCCACCGTCTCCGACGAGGACTTCCACCAGATCCATGACCTCGTCGCCGACTTCATCCGCTCCAAGGTCGTCCCGCGCGAACAGGAGATCTCCGAAACGAACGCGATTCCGGCCGATCTCCGCACACAGGCGGCCGAGATCGGCCTCTTCGGATACGCCATCCCGCAGGAGTGGGGCGGTCTGGGCCTCGACCTGACCCAGGACGTGGAACTGGCGATGGAGTTCGGGTACACCTCGCTGTCGTTACGGTCAATGTTCGGGACGAACAACGGCATCGCCGGCCAAGTCCTCGTCAACTTCGGGACCGATGTTCAGAAGCAGGACTGGCTGGAACGAATCGCCTCGGGTGAGGTCGTGGCATCCTTCGCGCTCACCGAGCCGGGGGCGGGTTCCAATCCGGCCGGCTTGCGCACCAAAGCCGTCCGCGACGGTGACGACTGGGTGATCAACGGGCAGAAACGCTTCATCACCAACGCCCCCATCGCCGATCTCTTCGTGGTCTTCGCACGGACCCGGCCGGCCGATGCATCCGGCACGGGAATCGCGGTCTTCCTGGTGCCCGCCGACACGCCGGGCCTCGAGGTCGGCGTGAAGGACAAGAAGATGGGGCAAGAGGGCGCGTGGACCGCCGACGTCAACTTCACCGACGTCCGAGTGCCGTCGTCAGCGTTGGTCGGCGGCGACGAGGATGCCGGCTATCGCGCGGCGATGACGTCGCTGGCCCGCGGCCGCGTACACATCGCGGCCCTGGCCGTCGGCACGGCACAACGGGCACTCGACGAATCGGTGGAATACGCCGCAACCGCGACGCAAGGCGGCACCCCCATCGGGGATTTCCAACTGGTGCAAGCGATGTTGGCCGACCAGCAAACCGGGGTCATGGCCGGGAGGGCCCTCGTCCGAGAGACGGCCCGCAAGTACGCAACGGACGAGGATCGCCGGATTGCACCGTCGGCGGCAAAGCTCTATTGCACCGAGATGGCCGGCAAGGTCGCCGACCTCGCGGTCCAGATCCACGGCGGCAGCGGATACATGCGTGAAGTCGCCGTCGAACGCATCTACCGCGACGTACGCCTGCTGCGTCTCTACGAGGGCACCAGCGAGATCCAGCGCCTGATCATCGGCGGCGGCCTTGTCCGCGCCGCGAAGAAGAAGTAATTCATCAACGCGTGCGGGTGATCTCGATACTGCTCCTCGCTCCGCTCGGAACCTACTCGATCGGCGGGAAGGTCCCAACCGATGGTCGAGTAACCGCAAACGAAGTCAGTGACGTATCGAGACCACCGACCAAGAACCCTCCCAACCGATGGTCGAGTAGCCGCGAACGAAGTCAGTGACGTATCGAGACCACCGCACTCACACCCGAAAGGACCAACCGTGACCGAACCACTCCTCAAGGACAAAACCGCCGTCATCACCGGCGCCGCACAGGGAATCGGCTTTGCCATCGCACAACTCTTCATCGACGAAGGGGCACACGTGATCGTCGCCGACATCGACGCCACCGCAGCGGAGTCGGCCGCCGACAAGCTGGGAGGCCCCGAAGTCGCCCGCGGTCTGCGCTGCGATGTCACCGACGCCACCGAGGTCGATGCCGTCCTCGCCGCCGCGGCCGAATCATTCGGCCCCGTCGACGTGATGGTCAACAACGCCGGCATCACCCGCGACGCCACCATGCGCACCATGACCGAGGACCAGTTCGATCAGGTCATCACCGTGCATCTCAAGGGCACCTGGAACGGCACCCGCAAGGCGGCGGCCATCATGCGCGAACGCAAGAGCGGGACGATCGTGAACCTCTCGTCGCTCTCGGGCAAGGTCGGCATGGTGGGCCAGACCAACTACTCGGCAGCCAAGGCCGGAATCGTCGGACTGACCAAGGCCGCTGCCAAAGAGGTTGCCCACCATGGCGTCCGCGTGAACGCCATCCAGCCCGGCCTGATCCGCACCGCGATGACCGAGGCCATGCCGCAGAAGGCGTGGGACCAGAAGATGTCGGAGATCCCGATGCACCGGGCGGGCGAGGTAGCCGAGATCGCCTCCGTCGCCCTCTTCCTCGCATCCGATCTGTCGTCGTACATGACCGGGACCGTGCTCGAGGTCACCGGCGGACGGTTCATGTGAGACCCGAGAACCAGAGGACAGTCATGATCAGCACACGCACACCCCTTCCCCGCGCGGCCATCGTCGCGCCCACCCGCACGCCCGTCGGCACCTTCGGCGGCTCGCTTCGCGACGTCAGCGTGGAGGATCTCGGCGCCACCGTCGTCAAGGCGGTCGTCGAACGTTCCGGCGTCGACCCCGAACGCATCGACGACGTGGTCTTCGCCCAGTCGTACGCGAATTCCGAAACCCCCTGCGTCGGACGCTGGGTCGCACTGCATTCGGGCCTCCCGATCAGCGTCCCCGGCATGCAGCTCGACCGTCGTTGCGGCGGCGGACTCCAAGCGCTGGCGACCGCTGCGATGATGGTGCAATCCGGCGCCGCCGATGCGGTATTCGCCGGTGGGGTCGAGTCGATGAGCCGCATCGAATACTACTCGACCACCAACCGGTGGGGAGCCCGCGCCGGCAACGTCAGTCTCTACGACCGCCTCGACCGCGGACGCGAACGCTCCCAACCGGTCTGGCGATTCGGGGAGATCTCCGGAATGATCGAGACCGCCGAGAACCTCGCCGCCGAATACGGCATCACGAGGGAAGCCGCCGATGCCTACGCCGCGCGCAGCCATCAGCGCGCGGCCGCTGCCTGGGACGCAGGCCGATTCTCCGACGAGGTCGTCGAGGTCTCGGTCCCTCAGCGCAAGGGAGACCCCGTCGTGGTCTCCCGGGACGAGGGTGTGCGACCCGACTCCACCGCCGAGTCGCTGGCCCGTCTACGCACACTCACACCTGACGGCACGGTGACCGCCGGCAACGCGAGTCAGCAGAACGACGCCGCCGCAGGCTGCCTCGTCGTCGCCGAGGATGCGCTCGACGAACTCGGTCTCGAACCCATCGGCTATGTCACCGACTGGGCGGCGGCCGGCTGCGACCCGGCACGCATGGGTATCGGACCGGTGCCAGCCGTCGAGAAGCTGGCGGCGCGTGCCGGACTGGATTCTCCGGCCGCTCTCCTGGATACCGTCGATCTGGTGGAACTCAACGAGGCATTCGCCGTGCAGGTCCTCGCGGTGCTCGAAGGCTGGAAATGGCATGACCACGATCGCCTTAACGTCAATGGTTCCGGCATCTCACTGGGGCATCCGATCGGTGCCACCGGATTGCGCATGACGACCACGCTGATGCACGAGCTGAGCAGGCGCGGAGGGGGCACGGGCTTGGTAACGATGTGCATCGGTGGCGGGCAGGGACTGGCCGCCGTTGTCGAGAGCGCGTGACGCGTTCGACCGACCCCGAGTTCACCCGCGCCGAGCCATCGCTCGACGCGGGTGTTCCCGTCTCCGGCCTCGCACACAGCCTGGAAGATTGGCGTGGACATGCTCGCTGCCGAGGTGCGGATCCATCGCTGTTCTTTCCTTCGACCGACCTGACCGCGACCGAACGCATCGCAACCGAGCGTGCCGCCAAACACCTTTGCAACCAGTGTCCAGTGCTACGCCAGTGTCGTGAGTTCGCTCTGGTAAGCCCGGAAGCGTACGGAATCTGGGGCGCGACGACGCCCAGCGAACGGAAACGTGAGCGGCGACGCTCAGGTGGATACCGTCGGTTGCCGAACTCAGAGAGCCGCAGACTCTGACGCAGCTGGGCGCACAATGAAAGGGCACCGGCCGGCGCCCCTTCACCGCCCGGCATTCCGATCTCTACATCGAATTCGGTAACCACAAAACGATTTCCGGCCACAGCACGAATACCACGGCGACAACCAGCATCGCGGCCGCATACGGCGCTGCGCCGCGGAAGACCTCGACCGTGTCACGTCCCGCAGACCGCGCGACGACGAACACATTGAGCCCCAGTGGCGGGGAGATCAATCCGATCTCACCCATGAGGACCACGAAGACGCCGAACCAGACGGCGTCGTATCCCAGGGTTTCCACCAGGGGAAGAACGATCGGGACCGTCAACGCGATGATCGCGACCTGATCCATGACGAAACCGAGAAGCAGGTAAAGCAAGGTGATCAGGGCCATGATGACGAGAGCGGGCACGGCCAGCCCACCGACCCAGGTAACGAGCGACTCGGCGGCCTTGGTCTCGGTGAAGGCATAGCCGAACACATGCGCGGCGATCACGATGGCGAAGATCATCGCGCTCGACTTCACCGTCTCGACGACAGCGTCGACGAATCCCACCCATGACATCCTGCGCCGGACGATCACCAGGAGCAGCGCCACCAGGCAGCCGATCGCCGCGGATTCGGTGGGTGTGGCGACACCGAAGTAGATTGCACCAACCACCGCGCCGAAGATGACCAGCACCGGCAGCGCCTGAATGGTCGCCCGCAGTTTCGCCGCCCACGACGATCGCTCCCCGCGCGGCGCACTGGCCCGATCGCGCAGGATCGGGATGAACATGGTGAGCAGCAGAGCAACCGCGATGATCACGCCAGGCACGAGCCCGGCGATGATGAGGTCGCCGACACTCGCTTCCGCCGTCACCGCGTAGAACACCAGGATGATGCTCGGTGGGATCATCCCGGCAAGAGTTCCCACCGACGCGACGATCCCCGTGGCGGTGGTCGGCCGGTATCCTTCTTCGATCATCCGTCCGCTGGTCGTTTTGGCCAGTGTGGCTGCGGCGGCAGTCGACGACCCAGAGACCGCCGAGAATCCGACGCCGGCCATGGTGGAAGCGATTCCGGTTCCGCCCGGCGTCCGGCCGAAGATGGCACGGCCGGCGTCGAACATCGAGTCGACCATGCCGGACAGCAACATGAAGTGCGCCATCAGGATGAACAATGGGATCGCCGACAGCGACAGACTCTGAACCGAGGTCACCGGTATCACCTCGAGGACACCCTCGGTGGGCTTCACCCCGATGAGAATGAGCAGCCCGATCAGACCGGACGCCATGATCGCGAACGACACCGGCACCCGGATCATGATCAGGGCGACGAGGACGATGAGGAGCAGCAACGCGATCATCGGACCGCCTCCGGTTCTTGTGCTTGTACGGATGATGTTTGGGTCGCGGTTGCCGATGTTGACGACCCGAACTCCGCGACTTCGTCTACCACCTGATCGGACCTGTCACCCGGGTCGTAGTCGGTCGCCGTCGTCGACCACGGGGCGAGTAATTCTCGTCCCAAGTCGATCGCCACGATCACCACTCCTGCCGTCATGGACACCGGCACGATAGACCGCCACATCCAGCTCGGGATCACGAGCTCGGATGACCCGGGGACCGGAGATTCGCCGGTGGTGAAGGAGAAGATGGTCGCCTGCAGCCCCGGATAGCCCAGTGCGACCATCCCCACGATCACCACCAGATATCCCGTGACCAAGAGAAGTTTGCGCGAAATGGGTCGCAGGCCGTTGAAGATGCTGCCGACTGCGACATGGGCGCCGCTCCGATAGGCGGTCACCGTGCCGAAGAACGCGACAGCCGGCAGCAGGTAGAGCTCGATGAACGACACCGACCACCCGAGCGGAGCGGACAGCACCGACCTCGAGAACACCTCGACGATTGTCAGGATCGTCATCGTGAGAATGGCTGCGCCTGCGATCACCCCGCACACCGCCGAGATGCCGTTCTGAATGCGGTCGAGTGTCGGGTGGTCCGACGTCCGATAACCGAACATCGTCCGCCGGGCTGCGCCCTGCCGGAATGGGTGAACTATGCTCTCGCTCATCGGTTCTCACCTTTCAAACGCTGCTCGAACTCGTTGAGAACCGCCCCGGCGGGCAAACCGACGGAGGTGAGGTCATGGACCCAGAGCTCGCGAACCGGTTCGAGTGCGGCATCCCATGCCTGCCGGTCGGTTCCGGCCAACGCGGTGATCTGCACACCGCTGCTACGCATCGTCTCCATCGCCTCCTGCGAGACCTTCGTCAAGGTGGCGCAGCCGCTCTTCTGAGCGACCGTCGACGCGTCCGTCAGGACACCTCGCTGCGCGGTATTGAGCCCCTCCCAGGCTTTCTGGCTGGTCGAGTACAGGACCGTCGTTGCGCTCAGGTTGGCGCCCGACGTGGAGTAGCGGAGCACATCCTCCAGGCCGTAAGGAGTCACACTCATGGTCGTGAGGACGGCGCCCGATACGGTGTTGCGTGCGACCGCCTCGTAGAGGTCTGGACCGGAGATCTGGACCGGAGCCGCGCCGAGGCCCTTCACCACGCGGTCGCCGACTCCACCGAACGATCGGATCAGCAGACCATGGAGATCCTCGGGACGGGTGACTCGTCGGTCGCTCGTGAACACCTCATAGCCAGGAATGGCAACGCCCCAGAGCGGTAGAACGCCCTGGCGCTCGACCTCCTCCGCATAAAGGATCCCGCCAGGACGAACCATCGGCATCAGTGCGTCGGTAGCAGCGCAGGTGTCCTCGACGAGTCCGGGCAGCTCGCCGACGCTCGACATCGGCAACTCGTTGGCGAGATACGCCGGGATGACCGGCGCGAGATCTACGGCGCCGGAACGCAGCAGATGCAAAGCGTCCTTGGCGGTGCCAAGCTGCCCTGCCGCGAAGTAGTCGATGTCGAGACCCACCGACGGCCCGTGCTCCCGCAGATACCGCAAGAAGGGCTGTGCCCCACCCTTGCCGATCGGGTGAGTTGCCGAGAATCCGTCAGAGAACGTCAGCGTGACAGTGCCCGAGGGAGCCTCACGAGCGCATCCTGCCGTCGCGAGGATGAGTACAACGAGTCCAACTACTGCCGTTCTCCATCGTGCTGTGTGCACACCGACTCCCAATTCTCAATCCGGCCGTACGCCGGAATTGTCCTAATAGTGATCGCTGCAACGCATAATATATAAAGTTGCGCAGAACACAACCTCGCGCGCTGAGCAGGCGCGGAGGAGCACGGGCTTGGCAAAGATGCGCATCGGTGGCGCGCACGGACTGGCCACCATCGTCGAAACCGCGCGACGCGGTCGACCGACCCAGAGTTCACCCGCGCCGAGCCATCGCTCGACGCGGGTGTTCCCGTCTCCGGCCCCGCACACACCCTGGAAGAATGGCGTGGACATGCTCGCTGCCGAGGCGCGGATCCAGGAAAGAACTTCCGCTGTGAACCAATGCACAATATACTATCCATTGCGGTGCGATTACCAGGTCGTCCTCGGCACACGCGGAGCCGTCCCGAGGGAGTCCGATGAGGCATAATGTACGGAACTTGATGCTGAAAGGACCGGTTGTGACGACGCAATCTTTCTCGGCTGGATCACTCCCGCGCGTTGGTGCTCCCAAGCAGCAGCTTTCCGAAGATGTGGCGGGCTATGTTCGCGAACTGATCATCTCCGGACGGGTGAAGCCGGGCGACTTCCTGCGCACCGAACCGATCGCCGAGGCGGTCGGTGTCAGCAACACGCCGGTACGTGAAGGACTGCTGCTGCTCAGCGGGGAAGGGTTCGTCGAGCTTGTACCCCGCCGCGGCTTCGTCGTTGCCGCGTTCAGCCGGCAGGACGTCCGCGACATCTTCTGGGCCCAGGCCGAACTGGCTGCCGAACTCTGCGGCCGCGCCGCGAAGCAGATCAGCACCACCCAGCTCGACTATCTCGACGACGTCATGCACAAGCATCAGGACGCGGTGCGGAGCAAGGCCGACTCGGACACGATCGTATCGCTCGGCCACGAATTCCACCGGACCATCAACCTGGCCGCCAACTCGCGCCGCCTGGCGCTGATGCTGCGCAGCATCGTCAAACAGCTCCCGAACCGCTTCTACAACGAGATCGAAGGCCACAGCGACGACACGATGCACGCGCACCCGGAGATCCTCGAGGCGATGCGCAAACGCCGCACCAAGGCCGCCGCGAACCTCATGCGCGATCACATCATGTCCGGCGCCGACGAACTCGTCGCGATGCTCGAGAAGCAGGGGGTTTGGGACGACGACGTGGAGTCGACCGCCTGAGGCCGCTCGGCGTCAACCGCGTCCGCGTCGCGCAGTCTCCGACGGCGTGGCAGCGAAGCAATCTCCTCGAGATCTGCGGTGCTCATCTCCTGATCTGCGTGTGCATCGGGGACACGAAGACAGCGTCCATTCTGGCCGGCGCACGCTCTGGGCCGGACGACCGAAACTGCCGCTCAAATTGACTCTGTACTGCACGAGAGATGTTGGGCGGCACGGATATCGGGTGTACGAACCGGTGGAGGGGGTCCGAGCCGCCGACTGATTCGGCGAAACCACTGGGCCGACCTGATGTCACGCCTTCGTCGCGAGTAGATCACCCAGATGCTGGTCGATTTGCGGCATGTAGGTCGGGCGACGCCGAACAAGCCGAGGTGTCCGAGCACGTCCTCGACAACACGCAGTTCGCTGCCCTCGATGAGTGCTTGTTCGGGTGCACAGTCACGAACCGGGAACAGCTGGTCCTCATCGATCGGCATGACGAACGTCTTGGCAGTGATTCTGCCAGTGCGGCGGCGAGGTCACCGCCGGTGTGCCGGGCAACGTCACCGCGCTGCCACGCCCACGACTGGGTGAGCAGGTCGTTGGGGTCCATCGCGGTGAAGTACGGGTCCAGGAAACCGGCGAGGAAGTCCTCGCGGGTTTCAAACTCCGTGGACCGCCAACCCTCCTGCTTCCAGAACTCTGTGGAGAATCCGACAACGGCCCAAATGTGTGCCTGGCGGGTGAGGCCGTCGACGACGTCGGCGTTGGAGCTGTATTCACCACCGTTGAAGCGCGGATCGGATTGGATAGCCTCTCGCATCGTCTCCGCGAGCAGGAAGTCGCCGGGCGTGTTCTGCGCGGTGCCGGCGATCGGCGCGGCGCGCAGCACCTTGTCCGGGAAACGGACGGCCCATTCATAGCTCTGCTGGGCGCCCATCGATCCGCCCATCACCAGGGCAAGCTGGTCGATATCGAAGTGCTCCCGCAGCAGTCGTTCCTGGGCTACGACGTTGTCGCCGATCCGGATGTGCGGGAACTTCGACATCGCGATCTCGGCGTTGGCGCCGTCGGCGTTGTGCGGGGATACCCACAGGCCACTGCCGATCTGATCGATGCAGACGAGGAAGTACTTCTCGGGGTTCAGCGCATGATCAGGGCCGATGTACACGTCGCGCCAGATCTGGTGTGTGCCGGAGTACCAGGTCGGGATGAGGGTCGCATTGTCCTTGGCGGCGTTGAGCTCACCGAAGGTGGCCACCGCGAGGATGCAATCGGGGATGGTTGCGCCCTCATCAGCGACAACTCCCCCACACTGATCAGGTCGTAGTCACCGTGGAACTCCTGGCTGTAGTAGGGATTTTCGATCGCTGCGGTGCTCCTCGCGTCGTTGCCCGGTACTCTCGCTCTGTCTTATCAGGATCTCCGACATATTCGACCGTCCCAGATCGGGACACCTATGATCAAGAGATGGTCGACTTTAGTGCACAAAATATTTCGCTTGAGATCAATGGACTGCAGATCTGCGGTGATAAGTGGGTCGGCGACCGCTCTCACGACCATGAATCGCCGATCGTTCTCCTGCACGGCGGTGGGCAGACTCGGCATTCGTGGGATCGCAGCGCGAATGCGCTCGCCGGACGCGGATATGAGGCCTACAGCCTCGACCTGCGGGGGCACGGCGACAGCGACTGGGCGCCGGACAAGGACTACGCGATCGGCGCCTTCGTCGGAGACCTGATCGGGTTCGTCCGGACACTGGACAAGGCACCGATCTTGGTGGGTGCCTCACTCGGCGGCATCACCAGTCTCTGCACCGTCGGCGAACATCCCGGCATCGCGACGGCACTGGTCCTGGTGGATGTGGTGGTCGACGTGGAGCCGGCCGGTATCGACCGCATCAAGAAGTTCATGACCGCTCACGTCGACGGCTTCGCCACGCTCGAGGAGGTCGCCGACGCGGTGGCCGCCTACAACCCGGAACGCAAACGCCCCCGCAATCTCGACGGCCTCCGCAAGAACGTCCGGCAGCACGACGACGGACGCTGGTACTGGCACTGGGATCCGGAGTTCATCCGCTCCGACGACGACGAGCCGCGCCGCCACACCGACCCCGCGAGGCTGACCGCGGCCGCACGTGAGGTCACCGTCCCGACGTTGATCGTTCGCGGTGGCAAGTCGGATGTCGTCAGTGACGCCGGCATCGCGAGCATGCTGAAGTTGGTTCCGCACGCCGAGGTTGCCGACGTCAGCGCCGCCGGTCACATGGTCGCGGGCGACGACAACCAGGTATTCGCCTCGGCGATCGAATCGTTCCTGGAGCGGCACCAGCTCTGATCAGGCCTTCCGCTTGACTGATGCCGCGCTCACCCAACAGCAGCTCGGTGAGGGCTTCGTCGAGGGGGACGGTGCGGTACGAACCCACGTGCCGCTACAGCAGGCCTGCATGCATTCTTCATGCTAGTATCATGAAGTGGGCACACTTCAGATCCGCAACCTGCCGGACGATCTTCACGCTCAGCTGAGCGAGCGCTCCGCCAAGCTGCATATGTCCATGTCCGAGTACGTCACCAAGCTCCTGCGCGACGACATGAGTCGTCCATTGTTCGACGACTGGGCCGCGACTATCCGCAGCGAAGGACCAGGACGCGGTATCGACGTCGTGGGCGCCCTGGACGCGGTACGCGACGAATATGATGCCGGCGATAGATGAGGCGAGTCGTCGACGCAAGCGCGTTGGTCGACGCCGTGCTGCCGTCCGTACGGCAGGCTGCCGCCCTTCGATCAATGTCGGGCTATGAGCTCTGGGCCCCGACAATTCTGGACATGGAAGCGTTGTCGGCGATCTGGCGACTCCAGCGGACATCGCAAATCAGTTCCGCGGAGGCCGAGCGCGCGGTCAAAGCGGTGTGGACAGCTCCGATCCGCCGTGCCGAGAGTGTTCAAATATCCAGCACCGCATGGGATCTAAGAATGTCATTGCGTATCTCTGATGCGTTCTATGTCGCCACCGCCAGATTCTTTGATGCTGACCTCATCACCTCTGATGCGCGACTATCCCGGTCACCCGACATTGGAGTTCCGATTGTGGTGCTGCCGCAATGAGTTACATATCGCAGCTCAGCCGAACTCGGCCCGCACCGCCTCGGTGTGCTCCCCCAATGCGGGCACCGAACCCGACCGCGCTTCCCAATCCCTCGCAAGGGCAGGGTGTTTCAGCGCCGGTACCGGGCCCGACGGGGTGCCGATGTCGCGCCAGCGGCCACGTTCGGCGAGTTGCGGGTGCCGCGCCAGGTCGGCGACGTTGTTGAGACGCGCATTGCCGATGCCTGCCTCGTCGGCGAGCTTCTGGATGTCGGCGAGATTCCGTTGCGCGCACCACCGCCCGACCACCGCATCCAGCGCGGCGCGTTCGCGGACGCGATCGTCGTTGTGGGCGTAGCGCGGATCGTCGGCGAGCTCGGGCCGGCCGATCATGGTTGCGAGCCTGGCCCATTCGCGGTCATTGGTGGTGCCCAGCACCGCAGTCTGACCGTCTGCGGTCTCGTACGCACCGTAGGGCGCGATCATCGGCGACCCCATTCCGACCGGTTCGGGTTCGGTACCGCCATGGAGGTAGCCATTGAGCGCGAAGCCCATCATCTCGGCGACTGTGTCGAGCATGGCGATCGCGATGACGGTGCCGCGACCGGTCTTCTCGCGGTCGTACAGCGCCGCGAGGATCGACGAGTACGCGTACAACGCGGTGCCGATATCGGCCGCAGGGATACCGGGCTTGGCCGGGTGCCCCGGTGTTCCGGTGATGGCGCACGAGCCGCCTTCGGACTGGATCAGCAGGTCGTAAGCTCGCTTGTGGTCCAGCGGGCCACCGCTGCCGTAGCCGGAGATGTCGACGATGATCAGGCGTGGGAATCGTCGCGCCAGCTCACCGGTACCGAGTCCGAGTCGGCTCAGTGCGCCGGGCGCCAGGTTGGACACGATGACGTCGGCGGTCTCCAGAATGCGGTTCAACACCCGGAGATCAGCCTGCGCCTTGAGGTCGAGGGTGACCGACTCCTTGCCGTGGTTGAGCCACACGAAGTGCGCCGACATACCACCGACAACAGTGTCGTAATGCCTTGTGGAGTCGCCGAATCCGGGGTTCTCCACCTTGATCACCCGTGCACCGAGGTCGGCCAGATGCCGAGTGCACAGCGGCGCCGAGATGGCCTGTTCCAGGCCGACGACGGTGATGCCGTCCAGTGGTCTTCTGCGGATAGGGGTTCGTGTACTCATGGGAAGTTCGGCTCCCGCTTCTCTCGGTGGGAGGCCACACCTTCGATCACTTCGGGCCCCCCGAACCCGTAGAACTCGAGACCCCACGAGGCGTCGAAGAGCGGCATCGCCTGCCGGTACCAGTTGTTCACAGAATGCTTGGTCAGTTGCAGCGCGCTGCGCGCACCGCGAGCGAGCTTCTCGGCGATCTCCATCGCCCGGTCCTGCACCTGATCGTCGTCGACACACACCGACACCATGCCGATGCGTTCGGCTTCCTCGCCAGTGAGGATCTCGTTGGTAAGCAGGTGATACTTGGCCTTGGCCATGCTCATCATCATCGGCCAGACGATGGCGGCGTGATCACCGGCAGCGACGCCGAGCCGCACGTGGCCGTCCACGATCTTGGCCTTGCGTCCGGCCACCGAGATGTCGGCGAGCACCGCGCAGACCAGGCCGGCGCCGGCGGCGGGGCCATTGATCGCGGAGATAATCGGTTGCGGACATTCGATGATGTTGCGCACCAGGTCCCGTGCCTCCCGCATCACGCGGGTGCGCGAGTTGAAGTCACCGACCATCTCTTCGACGAGATCGAACGAACCGCCCGCGGAGAACGCCTTCTCCCCGGCGCCCCGAATCACCACGACACGGGTGTCGTCGTCCTTGGAGATCGCCTGCCACACGTCGGTGAGGTCGGTGTGCATCTGCGGGCCAACCGCATTGAGATTCGGAGCGTCCAGCACGATCCGCAGCACGCCCTCGGAGGGACGGTCGATCTGCAGGGTGGTGAACTCGTCGTAGCTCTTCATCGGGTTTCCTTGCCGAGTCGGAGGATCAGTGGGGCACGGGGACGCCTGCATGTCCCCAGTCGGCGGCTACATCGTCGACGGACCGCAGACCTGACGGTGGACGCGCCGGTCCGCGAGCCGGGGTTCTACTCAGCCGGGGTGCCGGCGCCGAATGCAACACACCGTCCACAGTGTCATACATGTTGCGTGCCTGGTTGTGCGGCGACACGGCAGCCTCGTCGAAGGTCAGCACCGGGGTCACGCAGGAGTCGGTGTCCTCGTAGATGCCCGCCCACTCGTCGCGGGGGTGCTGTTTGATGGCGTCGGCGATCAGTTCACGCAGTCGGTTCCAGCCGCGGCGATCGTTCTGCTCGGGCCAGTCCGACGTGTCGACGCCGAGCCGGGAGATGAACTCGCGGTAGAAGTCCGGCTCGAGGGCGCCGACCGCGAGGTAGCCGCCGTCGGCGCACCGGTAGGTGTCATAGAACGGGGCGCCGGAATCCAGGAAGTTGGTGCCCGGATCGTCGGAGTAGAGACCCGCGGCCCGCAGACCCTGCAGCTTGGCGGTCAGCAGCGCGACGCCATCGATCATGGCGGCGTCGATCACCTGCCCCTGTCCGGAGGTCTTGGCTTCGACCAACGCACAGGCGATTCCGAAGGCGGCGGTCATGCCGCCACCGGCGTAGTCGCCGAGCAGATTGATCGGCGGGCGAGGCGCCTCACCGTGGCGCGCCATCGCATGCAGCGCACCGGTCTGCGCCACATAGTTGATGTCGTGCCCGGCGTCGTGCGCCAGCGGACCGGTCTGACCGTAGCCGGTCATCCGAACGTAGATGAGCCGAGAGTTGTGCTCACTCATCACCTCCGGGCCAAGCCCGAGTCGTTCCACCACGCCGGGTCGATAGCCTTCGATGAACACGTCGGCCGCGGTGGCCAGATCGATGACTCGTTCGACACCGGCCGGGTCCTTGAGGTCGACGGCGATGGACTCGACATGGCGGTTCACCGGATCGGCGTCATCACGCAGGGCGTCGGTCTGGCTCAGCGCCCGGGCGCTGCGATGCGGTGGCCGGATGACACGAACCACGTGGGCACCCATGTCGGCCAACAGCATCGAGACGTAAGGCACCGGACCCATGCCGGCGAGGACGAGCACGCGCACTCCGTGCAGTGGTCCGGTCATGATATGTCTCCTGGAGGTGGGTGGGTGCCCGGCGCCCCCTGGAGGCAGCAGGACGCCGGGCAGTCTGGTGGTTGAATCAGTACGAACGGGGCAGGCCGAGGACCTGCTGAGAGATGTAGTTGCGCACCATCTCCTGCGAGAACGGGGCGTTGCGCAACAGGCGCACCTCACGCCACAAGCGCTCGATGTGATACTCCCTGGCATAGGCGTAGCCGCCGAGTGTGGAGAACGCGCGGTCACACGCTTCGAACCCGGCCTCGGCTCCCAGATACTTCGCGGCGGCCGCTTCGTGGCCGCAATCCTTGTTCTCGTCGAACAGTTTTGCGGCGTGCATGGCCATCTGCTCGGCGGCCTCGAGACGAATCCACGAGTCGGCCAACGGATGTGCGACAGCCTGGTTCTGGCCGATCGGGCGGTCGAACACGACGCGGTTCTTGGCGTACTCAGTGCCGATCTCCAGGGCTGCGCGGCCCAGGCCGACGCCTTCCATCGCGACGACGATGCGCTCCGGGTTGAGGCCGTCGATGATGTAGTAGAAGCCCTTGCCGACCTCGCCCACCACGTCCTCGTCGGCCACAAAGAGGTTGTCGATGAACAGCTCGTTGGTGTCGATCGCGGCGCGGCCGAGCTTGTCGATCTCGCGTACGGTGACGTGCTCGCGGTCCATCTCGGCGAAGAAAATGGTCATGCCGCTCAGCGGCTTAGCGTTGTCACGCGGCGACGTCCGGGCCAGCAGCAGGATGCGGTGGGCGTTCTGCGCGTTGGTGATGAACACCTTCTGCCCGTTGATGACCCAGCCGCCGTCGACCTTGGTGGCCTTGGTCTTGATGCGCGAGGTATCGACGCCCGCAGTCGGTTCGGTGATACCGAAGGCTGTCAGCATCTCGCCCGAGGCTAGCTTGGGCAGATACTTCTTCTTCATCTCCTCCGAGCCGTACCGCACGATGGGAGCCGGCGGGAAGACGTAGAAGTGTATGGCCGAGCCGCCGCTCATACCGCCGCCCGAAGCGGAGATCTCACCCATCATGACCGCGGCCTCCTGCAGGCCGAGCCCGATGCCGCCGTACTCTTCGGGGATCATCGCGCCCAGCCAGCCACCGTCGGCGAAGGCCTTCACGAAATCCCACGGATACTTGTGGTTCTTGTCGCAGTCGAGCCAGTAGTCGTAGTCGAACTTACGGGCCAGTTCCCTCGTGGTGTTGCGGATCAGGTCCAGGTCGGGGGCATCGACGCGGTCGTCGGTGGTGGTCATGGGTCTCTCCTCAATTCGATTGGGTCGGGATGTCTTCGAGTGGGGTGGCCGGATCGAGTGACGACATGTCGCCGGCCGACTGCCCGAGGTAACGGGCGCGGATCGCGCGTCGCATGATCTTGCCGTTCTTGGTTTTCGGCAGGGTCGGCACCACCACGACCGCGGGTGCAAAGGATTTGCCCGCGTTGGCCGCTGCCGTGGCCTCCAGGTCGGCGTGCTCGGCGGCGGACTTGAGCACCACGAATGCGACTGCACGTTGGCCGCGCATCTCGTCGGGTACTCCGATGACGGCCACCTCGGCGACCCGCGGATCACGCAGCACCGCGGTTTCGATCTCGGCGGGGCCGACGCGCCGTCCGGACAGCTTGAGCGTGTCGTCGGACCGTCCGTGGATGCGCCACATGCCCTCGACGTCCACGCTGGCAAGGTCGCCGTGAATCCACACCCCGTCGAACCGCTGCCAGTAGGTGGCCAGGTAGCGGTCGTGGTCACCCCAGAAGCTATGTGTCATCCCGGGGAAGGTGTTGCGGACGGCCAGTTCGCCGATCTCGCCGACGATTGCGTTGCCGTCATCGTCGAGCACTGCGGTGTCTATGCCGGGCAGCGGGCCGTTGAAGGCTGCGGCCGCCGCCGGGAAGCACGGGTACCCGACCAGGAGTCCGCCACCCACTTCGGTGCCGCCGCTGTAGTTGATGATCGCGCGACGCTTGGCGCCGAAGTCGTCGAACAGCCACCACCAGGTGGGGTCGTCCCAGGCTTCGCCGGTGGAGACAAAGGATTTCAGTGTCGGGACGTCGACGATGGCCTCGTCGCCGGCCGCTCGCAGCGCGCGGGCCGCGGTGGGTGCGATTCCCTGGACGGTGACGCCATTGCGGTTGACCACATCCCACATGCGGGTCGGCGACGGATAGGTCGGCAAACCCTCGATCATCACAATCGTCGCGCCGAGCTGCAGCGGTCCGGTCATCAGCATCGGGCCGACGAGCCAGCCGAGGTCGGTGATCCAGCAGACCACGTCATCGTCGTGCACGTCGAATCCGTAGGCGAAGTCGATGGCCGTCTTGAGCGCGAATCCCCCGTGTGAGTGGACGATTCCCTTGGGACGCCCGGTGGTGCCGGAGGTGTAGACGATGCACAGCGGGTCGTTGGCGTCGGTCGCCACCGTCTCCACCGGCACCGGGTTGGCGGGCAGTTCGTCGTAGTAGACGTCACGGCCGGACTGCATCGGGACGTCGGCGCCGAGATGCCGGATGACGACGACCGACCGTACCGACGGTGAATCGGCCACGGCCGCATCGGCGGTGGACTTCATGTCGATCTGCTTGCCACGACGAGTCGTGCCGTCGGCGGTGATCAGCGCGACCGCATCCGAGTCCTGCAGCCGGGTGGCCAGGGCGTCGGCCGCGTAGCCGCTGAACGTCGGCACGGCGATCGCGCCGAGCTGAGCGATGGCGAGGAACGCGACCACGGCTTCGGGGACGACCGGCATGAACAGCGCCACGCGGTCACCGCGGCCGACACCGAGTCCGGCGAGGTTGGCGGCGAAACGCCGCACCTGCGTGTCGAGTTCGGCGAAGGTCAGCGTGCGTCGCTGGCCGCTGTCGCCCTCGTAGACCACCGCGGTCTTGTCGGCGTATGTGCCGGTGGCGTGGCGGTGCGCGCACAGCGTGGCGACGTTGATCTGACCACCGGTGAACCACTGCGGGAACTCCTTGCCGGCGGACTCATCGAGCGCCGCAGTGAAATCGGTGCCGAACTCTACGTCGAGATCCGCTGCGGCAGCAAGCCAGAACCATTCCGGGTCGGCGATCGCCTTTTGGTTCAGCTCTTCAAATCCCGCGCGGTCGTCGGCGAAGCCCCACTTGCGCAGTGCGGCCAGCAGTCGGCTGCGTTGCTTGACCGATTCGTCTGGGGTCCAGGCGATGTCGGTGGATAACACCTGGGTGTCTGCCATCTCGGAATCACTCCACTCGTTGCGGTCGGGGGCCGGTCAGGCCGGCTGTGCCTGCGCCAGGCTGGATTTCTTGATCATCAGGCCGACGCGGGTGGTGTCGCAGACGACCTCGTCGCGCTGGTTGATGCCCTGGTGGCGGAAGGTGACGATGCCGGAGTCGTCGCGGCTCTTGGATTCGCGGACGGCGACGATCTCGGTGCGCACGCGGATGGTGTCGCCGTGGAACACCGGCTTGGGGAACTTGGTCTCTTGGAAGCCCAGGTTGCCCAGGGTGGTTCCGTAGGTGGTCTCGTGCATCGAGATGCCACAGACCAAGCCGTGGACGAACAGGCTGTTCATCAGGCGCTGCCCGTGGATGGAGTTCTTGGAGTACTCGGCATCCAGGTGCAGCGGCGCCATGTTGAGGGTCATCGTCGAGAACAGCACGTTGTCGGTCTCGGTGACGGTGCGACGCACTTCGTGCTCAATGACCTGACCGGGTTCGAACTCTTCGAAATACAGACCGGGCATGATGGGTGTTCCTTCCTGAAAATATAGTGTTTTCTTGGTTCCGCTGGTGGTCTCGATGCGGCGCCTCGCTAGCGCTCGGAGCCTTACTCGACCAACGGGTGTGTGGTCTCGATGCGCTCCCTCGCTAGCGCTCGGTCACTTACTCGACCAGCGGGAGTCGCGGCTTCGGCTGGCGGAGTGCCCTTCTCGCTGATCGAGTAAGCGAGGAGCTTGCGACGAGCGCATCGAGATCCGCCCGCAGCCTCTACGCGTTAGCGCCCACCGCGTCCGCCAGCGCGATGACTCCCTCAGCGGTCTTCACATGCGCAATGTCGATGTGCTGACCCTCGAAATCGACTGCGGCGCTGCCCTTCGCCTCGGCCTCACGGAAGGCGTCGATCATCCGGCGGTAGCGGTCGACCAGTTGAGGTTCGGGGGTGAAGACCTCGTTGGAGATGGCGATGTGCGAGGGGTGGATGCACACCATGCCGCGGTAGCCGAGCTGCCGGTTGTCCAGGCAGAACTGCCGCATGCCGTCGAGGTCCTTGATGTCCTGCCACACACCGGCGACGGGGTGGTGCAGACCGGCGGCGCGGGCGGCAAGCACGAGTCGGCTGCGCAGGTACAGGGTCTCAAGCCCGCCGGGGGTGAACTCGAAGCCGAGTTCGCGGCCGACGTCGGCGCTGGGACCGGTGGCCCCGAGAAGACTCGAGACACGCGGACTGGCGGCGGCGATCTCTTCGCAGTGCGCCATCGACACAGCGGTCTCGTAGCTGACGATCAGGCCGACGGTGCCGGGTTCGAGGCCGCGCACCTCTTCGAGGTGGGTGACCACCGCGTCGATGCGGACGATCTCCTCGGCGTCGAACACCTTGGGCAGGAACAGGCCCGCCAGTCCGGGGCGGACGACAGTCTCGAGATCTTGCGCCTGGATGCCGCTGCTCTTGCTGTTGGGACGAACCCACACATCAGCGCGGATGCCGTCGTTATGCAGGCGGTCGATGGTGGCGGCGACCGTGACGCGTGCCTCGTCCTTGTCGGCGACGGGTACCGAGTCCTCGAGGTCGAGGATCACCGCGTCGGCGCCGGAAGCAATGCCCTTGTCGGCCCAGCTGGGTTTGTGGCCGGGGACGAACAGCATGGAACGGTAGGGATTCACGGTTTCTCCTTCGTGGAAATAGTCAGATCACGCTGTGTGGGAAAGGCTTCGGCGGGATCAGGATTGCGAGCTGTCGTCGTCGAGCACACCCGATGCGACGAGTCCGTCGATGGTCTCCTCGGAGTACACCTCGCGTGCGACGGCACGGCTGTCCGCGCCGACCCGCGGCGCGCGCGGATTGCGCTCGGGCCGTTCCCCGTCGAAGCGCCACGGCGGTCGCATCAGCGCCAGTCCGTCGGGCTGGATGTCCGCGAGCTCCAGCCATTTCACCTGTTCGCTCTCGATGTAGCCGGTGACGGTGAGTACCGGGGCGAATGGCACGTCGTGTTCGGTGAGTCGCTTCTCCCACTCCGCGTACGAGCGGGTGGCGAACTCGGCCTCGACGATCTTGACCAGTTCGAAGTAGTTGGCCTCGCGTGGCCGGTAGATCGCGAAGCGCGGGTCCTCGGTCAGGTCGGGCCGCTCCATCGCGGCACACAGGGCGTGCCAGAACTTCTGCGACGACGACAGGTGCACGGCCATGAACTCGCCGGTGGAGGTCTCCACACAGAAGTTCTGCGCCTGCGGGTGCCGGCTCTGCCGGTCGGGGTCCTTGCCGAGTTCGAAGGCCTGGGTGATCGAGTCGGTGGTCAGCGCGCTGACCGCCTCCATGATCGAGGTCTGCACGTGCTGGCTCTCGCCGGTCTTCAGGCGTCCGACGAGAGCCGCGAGTACGCCCGTGGCGGTCGAGAGCCCAGTCACCAAATCGGCGGACAGACCACCGGCGAGCTGGGGATGGCCGGCGTCGCCGAAGATCGAGTACAGGCCGCCGAAGGCGTGGCCGATCGTGTCGTAAGCGGGACGGTTGGCCAGCGGACCACCCTCGCCGAAGCCGGTGACCGAGCCGTAGACGACGTCGGGGCGCAGTGCGCGGCAGTCCTCCAGGCCCAGGCCGAGTGCGTCGGCCTTGCCGGGACGCAGATTCTCCAGCACCACGTCGAAATGCGGGATCAACGCTTTGACCAAGGCGACGCCCTCGGGCTTCTTCAGGTCGACCGCGAGGCTGCGCTTACCGGCGTTGTACTGCCGGAAGTACGGGCTCTGGTCGTTCTGCAGCCGGCGGAAGTCCTCGCCCACCTCGGGCTTCTCCACCTTGACGACCTCGGCTCCCAGCGAGCAGAGCATCGAGGTGCCGAACGGGAGTGCGATATATCCGCCGATCTCGAGGATTCGAATCCCGTCGAGGGGTTTGTGCTGCATGTCCGCTCCTGTGTCTGGTATGACGTCGGTCACCAAAGAATATATTATCTATAATTGAAAGACAAGGGTGTGGGGCGAATCTCTTCGCCCCACACCTGCCTATCCGGCCACGAGCAACGCCACCAGATCCGCAGCCTTCACCGACGGATCGGTGTTCTTGATCGCCGCCAGCAACGCCTCGGTCTGCGCCGCCCCGAGGTTGGTCGTGGTGAGGTCACGGAACTTGGCGTCCGAATCCGCCTGCGACATCGGGTTGGGTGCCGATCCGACGGAGTCCTCGACGAAGATATGTTCGGTGGAGCCGTCGGTGAAGGTCGCGGTGATGTCAGCGACCATCTTCGTCGGATACTTCTTGTCGAGTTCGGCGTCGACGTGAATCCGCAGCCGTTGCGCCAGTTGGGCCACCTCACCGTCGGGACCCAGATCCAGGGTGCCGGCCATGTACTGCCGATGGGTCTCGTAGCCGTTGCCCTTGCCCAGCGTCGACAGCGCGAACTGGAACGGCAGACTGTACTGCAGGTGCTCGATCTGTTGCGGCGCATACGCATTGACGTTGCTGTTGCCGACGACGACGTCGCCGCTCTCCCGGATCCCGAGGTCGACGTGGTCGATATCGGCGGCCCGGTCGGTGAGTTGGCGTGCGCCGTCGATGAAGGCGTGGTTGAAACCGCAGCAGCAATACGGCTTGAACAGTGGATCGGCAATCTCGTACGGCCTCGTCAGGGAAAACCGCTCGGCGTCTTCGTCGTTCAGGTCCTTGACGACGAAGGTCTGGAAGAAGCCCTTGGCGCCGGACAGGAATCGGGTCGGTCCGGTGATGCCGGCCTCGGCCATCTCCGCGGCACGGATGCCGTTGCGGGCACCGATGCCCGAGTGCACGCGCTTGATCGAACCACCCGACGAGGTGTACTCGGTGGTGCCGGCGCAGTGGCTGAACGCGATGGCGAGAGCGTTCAGAGTGGTCGGCAGGTCGAAGCCGCGCATCTTCGCCACCACCGCGGCGGTGCCGAACGGGGAGAGCACGGCGTGCGGATGGAAGCCTCGGCGCAGCAGATCCGGAGAGGCGAGGCTGCCGATGCGGGTGTAGACCTCATACCCGGCGACGATGCCCTCGATCACGTCGGCCATGGTGGCGCCCATCTCTTCGCCGACCGCGAGTGCCGCCGAGATCACCGCGCTCCCAGGGTGACTCAGGCTGGCCGCGTGCGCGTCGTCGTACTCGAAGCTGTGACCGAAGGTGGCGTTGACGAACGCGGCGTCGCCGGCGCTCATCGCCTCCCCGGATAGCGCGACCCGAGCGGTGCCGGGCGCATGGGTGCGGCGGGTCAGGTCGACGACGGCCTGGCTCCACGGCAGGGTGGCGCAGCCGACCTGCAGGCCGAGCTGATCCTGCATGAGGCGACGGGTGCCCTCGAGCGCCTTGGGAGTGAGCTGGTCGTAGTCGAGGTCGACGACCAGCCGGGCGACGGATTCTTCGATGGAGGTCATGAAAGGTCTTCTCCTTTAGACGAGTCAAGAAAGCTTCGCCAGCAGATCAGCCGGCAGTCCGTACGACTTGAGTTCGACGTAGGCGTCGAAGCCCTCGAGTCCGGCTTCGCGACCGATGCCGCTGTGCTTGAAGCCACCGATCGGCGCGTGGAAGCCGACCCCACTGCCGTTCAATTCGACGGTGCCGGTGCGGATGTTGCGGGCGAACGCGAGAGCGTGTTCGGGGTCTGCGGTGAACACCGAACCATTGAGCCCATACTCGGAGTTGTTGGCGATGTCGATCGCCTCGTTCTCGTCGCCGAAGGTGTGCACGGTCAGCACCGGACCGAAGACCTCCTCCTGCGCGATCTTCGCGTTCGGGTCGACGTCCGCGAAGATCGTCGGCTCCACGTAGAAGCCGCGGTCCAGGCCATCCGGACGTCCGCCACCCACCAGGAGTTTCAGCCCCGCGGCCTTGGCGTCATTGACATAGCCCTCGACACGATCACGCTGCACCGCACTCGCCACCGGACCGATCTCGGTGGCCGGGTCGAACGGATCACCCACCGGCATCGAATGAACCATGTCGACGAGACGGTCGAGCAGTTCATCTCGGCGCGAGGCCGCGACCACGATGCGGGTCTTGTTGCTGCACACCTGACCGGTGTTGCGCAGCGAGAGTGCCCGGATCGACGGGATCGCCAGGTCGAGGTCGGCGTTATCGAGCAACACCGCCGCCGACTTGCCACCCAGCTCCAAGGTGCACCGTCGCAGGTCCTCGCCGCAGATCGCGCCGATGCGGCGGCCGGCAGCGGTGGAACCGGTGAACGACACCTTGTCGACGCCACGGTGGCGAACCAGGTACTCGCTGACGTCGCGGTCGGCGGGCACCACGTTGACCACACCGTCGGGCAGCCCGACCTCGGCGAGCAGGTCGGCGAGGAAGTAGGCGTCCAGCGGAGTCTGCGGGGTCGGCTTCACGATCATCGTGCAGCCAGCCAGCAGTGCCGGCGCCAGCTTGATCATGGTGATCAGCAGCGGTGCGTTCCACGGCACGATGGCCGCGACCACCCCGACCGGCTCCCGAGTGACCAGAGCGTTGCCGGTGACCGACTGCCGGATGTCCTGCCACGGGTACTGCGGGGCGAGCTCGATGAAGCTGTCGAGCAGCATGCGCGGACCGATCGACTGCATCTTGGTCGACAGCGTGATGGGGCAACCCATTTCGGCGCTCACCAGTTCGGCGGCGATGTCCTGTTTCTCCTCGAGTTTCGCACTGAGTCTGCGCAGCACAGCGATTCGCTCGTCCAGCGACATCCGCGGCCACGGCCCGTGGTCGAATGCGGCACGCGCCGCGGCGACCGCCTTGTCGATGTCGGCGGTGGTGCCCTGCGGCACCCTCGCGATGACTTCCTCGGTCGACGGTGAGATCACCGCGAAGGTCTCGGCGGACTCGGGGTCCACCCATATTCCACCGATGAACAGCTTGTCGAAGTTGCCTTGCCACACCATGACGTTCTCCTTGCCACACAGATAACTCAGCGTCGCTATCCCAGCGCCGCGATTCGTCAGAACTCGATAACGGCCTTGCCGCGCGTCTGCTTGTCGAATTCCTTGTAGGCCTCTTCCGCGTCTTCGATGTTCCAGCGGTCGGTGAACACTGCGTCGACGTCGATGTCGTGCGCGGCGACGAAGCGGGCGCACTCCCCCATCCCCACGTTGGAGAAGGTGTAGGACCCGATGATCGAGATCTGCTTGATCACGATGTCGGGCGACACGTCGAGGTCGATGTTGCCGCCGAGGCCGACGAGCGCGATCCGACCCCAGACGCCGAGAGCGCGGGTGGCCGCGGCGCGGGCGACGGGTGCGCCGGAGGTCTCGATGGCCACCGATGCCCCTTTGCCGCCGGTGATCTCGCGGATCGCCTCGATGGGATCGGTGCTGCTGGAGTCGATGACGTGGTGCGCGCCGAGCCCCTTGGCGGCGGCCACGCGGTCGGCGGCGATGTCGACGGCGATCACCTCGGCACCCATGGCCTTGGCGAACTGGATCGTCGACTGCCCGATGGGACCGAGGCCGAACACGGCGACGGTGTCGCGGCCGGTCACGTCGGCGCGCTTGAGCGCCCCGAACGCGGTACCGGTGCCACACGCGATGGCCGCACCCGCCGAAAACGAGATGCCCTCCGGCATGTGGACCAGGGTGCGGGCCGGCACCACCATGTAGGTGGCATGACCGCCGTGCGCGGTGGCGCCGTAGATGGTGGCACCCTGTTCACACATCTGCGTCCAGCCGGTGCGGCAGAGGTCGCAGTAGCCGCAGCCGTCGTAGTGGAAGACCATGACGCGGTCGCCCGGCGTGAAGCTCTGCGGGTTGACGTTCGAGCCGATCTCGGCCACCACACCGCACGGCTCGTGGCCGGCGATGATCGCCGGGTTCTCGTCCATGCCGCGGGAGGCGAAGTCCTTGAAGCCCAACGCCTTCAGCGCCGCTCCCGGCGGATCACGATAGAACTTCAGGTCGCTGCCGCACAGACCAGACGCCTTGATCTCGATGACCACATCGTCGGGTCCGGGTGTGGGATCGGGGAAATCGGTGACCTCGAGTTCACGGTCGCCCTTGAAGACCACTCCGCGCATTGCTCTGCTCCTCCTGCCGTGCCCGCGCTCAGCGCGTGCCGCTCACCATGGTCGCGACGAGCGTGACCGGATTCTCGGTGCGGTTGCTCCAGATGTGCTTGACGCCGCGGGTGACGAAGGTGTCGCCCGGCTTCAGCAACGTCTCGCCGGTCTCGGTGACCGCATACAGTTCACCCTCGATGATGGTGACCACGTCGACGGTGTCGGTCTCGTGCCACACCGCGGCCGCTTCCTCACCGGCGCCGCCGTGGGAGTCACCGCCATGGAAGGCGTCGAGCGACGCGGCATATGCCTCGGCGTCAAACTCGCTGTCCGGCGGGAACACCGCGATCCGGACCACGAGGCCACCGTTGGGCGGATCGAGGACGGGCTCGGTGCCGACGGTCGACTCGCTGTTGACCTTGGCGGGCAGGCTGTCGATCTGCCACAGCTCGTTCACGGTGAAACCCGGCTGCGCGGTACGGACAACGCTGTCGGAATCGGAGACGATGGTCGACTTGCCGTCCGCGTCGAGACCGGAGACGACGATGCGCGACTGGACGCTGAGGTGCTCTCCACTCATGACATTCCTGCTTTCGGGAGTTGAGGGTGATCGATGCTGATCAGAAGGCTTTGTATGACTGCCATCACATTACTTAATATATTATGCGGAGTCAATGGATAGCACGGGACTGCTGTGACCTGCAGTCTCAGGCAGAGAGGATGCGGACCGTCGACGCCGCGGATGGTGCGTCGAGCATAGGTTTCAGCGCGCCCGGCTGATTGTGGTACTTCGCTTTATAGGCCTCGGCTACCCGGTCGTTGAGTTGGGAGTCGGTCACCTTCTCCAGGATCGCATCGGATTCCATGTCGCCGACCTGAACGCGCGCGGTGCCGGCGGTCGCATGGCGATACCACGCGCCATCGGCACCATAGGCAGAGCGGATGTAGAGGTCGTCGTCGACACGAACCACCCAGATGGGCGTCCATTTACGGAGCGAACCGTCCTGGCGATAGCTGGTGATATGCAGTTCTTCGCTGCCGCCGATGCGGTCGAGTTGTTGTGTGTTCCAGGTCATAGAACGAGGCTAACCACGCCGACTCCGGTTAGGGAGTTGCTGCGAGTACCCTCGCTAATCGGCCCAGGTGACCACTTGTTCCAAGGGCGCCCGCGAGGTGCGGTAGCTGTTCGCCGGGTGGGCTTCGTCGGCGTAGCCAAAGGAGATGCCCACCAACACTTTACGGTCGTCGGGGATACCGAAGTACTCGCGGAAGAAGTCGGATTGCCCGGCAAGTGCGGCCTGCGGGATGGTCGCGATGCCCAGGCTGCGGGCGACGAGCAGGAAGGTGGCGACGTACAGGCCGGCATCGACGGCGCCGTAGGTGCCCTGCTCGGCATCGGTGGTGATGAGGGCGACGTGCGGGGCGCCGAAGAAGCGGAAGTTCTCGAAGGCCTGCCGCGCCGACGCCTCGCGGTCGCCGCGCGCCACGCCGACCGCCTCGTAGAGCTGCCAACCGCTCTCCCGGCGACGGTCACGGTAGACCCCCGTGTACTCCGCGGGCGCGGGGAAGTCGAAGGACTGGCCCGGATGGCTGCGCACGTGCTCACCGAGCGCGGTGCGTAGCCGTTCGGTGGCATCGCCGGAGGTCACGACGACCTGCCACGGCTGGGTGTTGCACCAGGAGGCCGATCGTTGTGCCGTGTTCAGGAGTCGTTCGATGAGATCACGAGGAACGTCGCGGGACTCGAAGGCGCGGCAACTCCACCGCTCGTCGAGGAGTTGACTGAGCACATCGGCGGCGGGATCCACCGCGGACGACAGGGTGGTTTCGTTGGTTGCGGCCATTCCAAAATAATACATAGTGCATTATCGTGCGTCCAGGGCGTGTCTAAGCTTGACGGGAGCAGGGTGAATGCGATGACAGCGCGCAATGAATCGATGATAGATCGCGTGATCGAGGTGCTTGAGGCTCTCAAGAACGCCGGCACCCCCATGACCGCATCCGGGATCGCGCGCAGCACGGGCATCCCGATGCCGTCGACCCACCGCATCGTCAACGAACTGGTTCGCACCAGAATTCTGGAGCGCGACAAGGATTTCACGCTGCGCATCGGGATGCGCCTGTGGGAGATCGCGGCACGCTCGACACCAGTGTTGAACCTCCGCGACATCGCACTTCCGTATATGGAGGACCTGCTGGCCGTGGTCGGCGAGCCGACGTTGCTGTCGGTTCTCGACCGTAACGACGTGGTGAATGTCGAGACCTTGACGCCGCGACGGCCCAGCGCCACCAACGTGACCCAACCCGGGGTCCGGCTGCCGGCACTGGCGTCATCCCCCGGGATCGTCCTGACCGCCTTCGCCCCACCCGATGTCCGCGCCCAGATCCTGGAGACCTGCAAGGTCACCCTATTCACGGTGCACACGGTGGTCGACCGCGGTGAACTGCGACGCATCGTCGATGACGCCCGCCGCGTCGGCCACGCAGTCCTCCCGCGCTGGATGTACCTGGATTCCACCGGGGTCGCGGTGCCCATCCTCCGCGAGGACGGCACCGCGTTTGCCGCGCTGTCGGTGACCAAGCCCTCTGAGGTGGGTGTGCCGTCGGACCTTCTGCCCGCCATGCACACTACCGCCCGCGGTATCGCGCGCGCCGTGCGGTCGGGTGCTGCACGCCAGGTGACCGACCCCGAGGTGACGCTGCTCAAGCAGCGCCTGCGACACGCGACCGAGGTGAAGTAGCCTTCTCGCTGATCGAGAAACCGGGTGTTGCGGTCGTGACGGATGCCACACCATCGCAGCATGACAGCTTTCACCATCCAGAACTCCGAAGATCCGATGTCGACGCTCTGCCGGATGGCACTGGAGACGACCTACGACGATCTTCCCGACGAGGTGATCACCCATGCCAAGCACACCCTGCTCGACGCCATAGGCGTGATGATCGGGGGGTCGGGGATGGACGGCATCCCGGAGATCGTCGAGCTGGTGAAGGAGAAGGGTGGTATCGAGCAGACTCCGTTGCCCTTCTACGGCGGGCGGGTTCCGGCCGCGGACGCCGCACTCGCCATCGGGCCGATGCCACGCGCCATGGATTGTGGTGATCTCCACGAGGAGGCCGGCCACATCAGCGAGTACATCGTCGCGAGTCTGCTCGCTGCCACGGGACTACGGGAAAGTTTGAGCGGAAAGGACTTTCTTGCCGCTCTGGTGGTCGGACAAGAGATCCTCATCCGGATCGGATCGGCCTACAAGGTCATCAGTACCGCGGTGAAGTCCAACGACTGCGGCGGCCACTACATTTTCGGTGCGGTAGCGGCCGTCGGCAAGCTCATCGGACTATCGGCCGAACAGCTCGAGAACGCCCAGGGCATCGCCCGCACCATGACCCAGCCTCACACCATGGGCATCTACGCTCCGGCCACACTCATGGTCCGCGTCCATCACGGCCTGGTCTGTCAGTCCGCGATCACCGCATGCCTTCTCGTGCAGAAGGGCATCACCGGACCTCGGGAGTCGGTATTGCTGGGCCCCAACGGCTTCCTGCGTACCGCACACTGGGAGACCGACCCTGACGCGCTGACGCGGGGCCTCGGTGAGCACTGGGAGATGACCCGGATCACGACCAAGGGCTACAGCGCGTGCTACTTCTCCCATTCCTCGATCGACGGCATCATCGGGCAGATGCACGATCACAACTTCTCCGCCGACGACATCGCGAGCATCCACATCGAGGTGTCGACGTCGGGGTGGCGAGCGGTCTGCGAGCCGCTGGACCGCAAATGGGATCCCCAGACGGTTCCCGAGTGCCAGTTCAGCCTGCCCTACGCGGTGGCGACGGCCGCCTTCGACCAGCAGGTCTTCCTCGACTCGTACAGCGTGCAATCGCGAGCACGTACCGATGTTCGGGAACTGATGACCCGGATCACCGCCGAAGAGGTGCCGGCCGTGTCGGACTGGGGCGCGCGTGTGCACACCACACTCCGCGATGGCCGGCAGATCGACACCGAACACGTCTATGTGAAGGGCCATCCCGACAACCCGTTCAGCGAGCAGGACTTCATCGACAAGTTCCGCCTGTGCGTCCCCTACTCGGTGTTCCCGGTGAGCATCGATGTCCAGGAATCAATCCTCAAGCACGTCCTCGAACTCGAACACAGCGTCGATGTCGTCGACGACCTACTACTCCCGCTGACCCCCGACCACACCGCCTGACCCTGAGGACCAACCATGAACTCATTCACCACCGCCGACCCAGGCCTGCCATCGCCGCAGTCCCGCATCGGAATCCGAGCCTTCGGCATCGTCATCCTGTGCATGTTCATCAACATGATCGACGGCTTCGACCTGTTCATCATCGGATTCGCACTACCCCACCTCCCGGCTGGTTTCGCCACCGACGGCCAGAAGGGGCTGATCATCAGCCTGGCGTTGGTCGGCATGGCGGTCGGCGCGATCGGGCTCGCGCGGTTCGCCGACGTCGTCGGTCGTCGTGCGGTCGGGCTCGCCGGCATCCTGATCAACATTGTCGGACTGGGTATCTCGGCGCTGTCGGTGAACGCTGAGATGCTCATGGCGGCACGATTCATCACCGGCGTGGGCGTCGGCATGATCAGTGTGGTCATCGTTGTCGTCGCGCAGGAGAGTTCACCGCCGTCGCACCGAAGCCTGTCCACCGGGCTCGTGATGGTCGGGTATCCCTTGGGGACCACGCTCGCCGGGCTGGGAAGCGTGTCCATTGTCGCGTTGGTCGGCGAGAACTGGCACGCCCTGTTCTGGTTGGGTGCAGCTGCTTCGATGATCGCCCTGGTCGCCGCCTATCTCGGCATTCCGGAATCCGCAGCGTTCCGCACACGCACCACCGCACCCGTTGCCGAACCCACCCAGCGAACCGAGACAGCTCCTGCACTGTTGGGCCGCGAACTGTGGGTGCGCACTGTTCTGCTCTGTGTCGGCTACACGATGCTGGCAGCCGCGTTCAACTTCATCGGTACCTGGACTCCGCAGCTGATCACCGACGCCACCGGCGACAAAGGTACCGGCGCGACGGCGGGGCTCATCGTGGGCCTCGGAACCCTCGTCGGCGCCATCACTTTCGCAGTTCTGGGCTTGCGCTACAAGGCGAGCACGATGACCTGGATCTTCTCCTCGGCCACCATAGTGTCGCTGCTCGGCTTCGCGCTGCTGCTCCCCCACGCATCGGCGTACATCTTCGCCGCCGCCCTCGGTGTTGCCGTCTTCGCGGCGATGTGCGGATACACCGCGATGATCCCACTCGCCTATCCGGTTCTGGCGCGCGCCAAGGGCTACGGAACGATGCTCGGCGTGGGTCGCGCCGGTGCGATCGTGGCACCGGCGATCGCCGGATTCGCACTGTCGGTGATCACTCCGAGCCAGCTCTATCTGTTCACGGTCATCCCGCTGGCCGTCGCGGCGGGCACCTCGGCGCTGATGGTGCCCGCGCTTGGTCGGCGGCGATCCGCAGTGAGCTCAGAACACGTTGTACCGAAATCAGATTCCGTGCCCGTGTTGCCGTAGGTCAACTGCGTGGGCCGCATTCTCCAGCGCGCTGACGGTAACCGTGCCGAAGACGCCGGAGCGGTCGAACATCCGGGCCGTGCCCACCGCGATCCCATCGCACTCCACACGGTCGGTGGCCTCGAGACCGATCTCGAGGCCACTCGGCATTCGTCCGACCGTCATCGTGGCATCGGCGTTCACGTACTCAAGCCCGGCCGTCCCGAGATTCGTGGTGGCACTGGCGAGATCGGCCGCGCACGCCGCCATCTGGAATGGCGTCGGATCGGCATCATCAGTAACGGGGATCGGGAACTGCCACAGCACTTTCTGCCTCACGTCATATGGTGCCTCACGCGGCGGTACCCACCGCTCGGCGCCGCTGCGATACAACCTCTCCGCCTCATCCGGCCGGAGAACGTCACCAGCAGGCGGTTCCGGAACTCGACCCGGCGCCCAGACCGTGCCGCCGGGATTGGTGCCGGCGGCAAGGCACAGCGCGCTTGCCCTCGCGACGGGCCGATCGTCCTGGATGAGCGCGGCGTCGAGCAGACATATCCGTCGACCGAGTCGAACGACGTCGACGCGAACTGCGGACGGCACCATTCGGGCCACCCGGAATAGATCCAGTGTCCAACGGACAGGACGTAATTCGTCACGATCAAGTCCTGCAAGCGTCTGCTCGACGGCCCGCGCCAAAGCGCCACTGGTCGCGATACCCCGCATGTGGTCGGATCCCCAACCGCTCGCGGCAAGCGGTTGGGGAATGAATACTTCCCGTCCGTCCTGATCAATGCGATGGAAGAGTGCCGGAGCCCTCACGAACATCCCCTTCGTGCCACGCGATCAGTCGCGCTGTGCGACCACCTCTTGTAGGATAACGGCCGCACTGACCGCACTCGCCCAGCCCGCGTAGAACGCAAGATGTGTCACGACCTCGCTCAGTTCGTCAACTGCCACACCATTGTCGAGCGCGCGTTTCAGGTGCGACCGCAGCTGATCCGGCCGGTACGCAGTGATCAACGCGGCGACCGTGACGAGGCTGCGGTCGCGCGGTGACAGCTGCTTCCTCGCCCACATATCGCCGAACAGGACCGCGTCGGTGAGATCGGCAAGTTTGGGCGTGATACCACCGACGAGTTGCTGCGAAGCCGAGGTCTGTTCGGTCATCTGTGCGCCGCCATCATCGTCGACACCACCGTCGCCGGCGCTCCCGACCGATTGTGCCAGGCGTGCACGGTGCCGCGTTGCACAAAGCTGTCCCCGGCACGCAGGAGTGTCTCCGTGGTTTCGAGCACGGCATAGATCTCTCCGGAGACGACGGTCACGACATCGACAGAATCGGTTCGATGCATACCCGGGACTCCGTCGACGTCGCCGGACTCCGGCTGCTCGCCGTATACGTCCGCGATCGCAACCGAATAGGCCGCCGCGTCCATGTCGCTGTTGGGCGCGAACGTGCACATGCGCACCACCAGACCGCCCCGCGGAACATCGACCACCTCGCCGGTCAGCGTATTGTCGGCGCCAACTCGAACCGGCAGCGCTTCGGTCCGCCAGAGATCCATGACCAGTGAGCCGTCCGGGCGCTTCGCCCAGGTCGCGGTGTCACCATCGCTGACCACCGTCGACCGGTGCGCTGCATCGACTCCTGACACCACGACCCGGGCGGTGTGCACGGACTGCTTCTCACTCATCAAGACCTCCTCTGGCGGCGCGTTTCGCATTATACATAATGTATCGCCAGTCATTGATCACCGCCAGTACCGAGGACGACAGCATCTGCAACTGCTGTTCGTCACTCGGCGCCCAGGTGCTCGGACAGGAATGGCGTGATCTCGCTGACCGCGCGGTCGACGTACTTGGGCACGTCGTAGAAGTCCATGTGCGTACCGCCGTCGACAACCACGAGCTTCTTGATGCTGTTCAGCTTCGCGTGCAGTTCCGTTGAGTGCCAGAGTGATCCGGCCTCGCTGCCCGCCACCATGATGACCGGCTGGGTGAACAGGTCCTCGACGAGGTTGAACGCGTCGAAGCCCATGATGCGGGGGATACTCGCTGACAGCAGATACTTGTTCTGCGCGTTCGGGTGCTGGGCCCGCGGAGTCAGGTAGTACTCCGATGCCTGCGCGAGGTCGTACGGGGTGTCGCTGTCCGGCTCGGCCGGCACATATGGTGCGGTCGCCATGTCGGCGCCTTCGGCCTCGGCGGTGCGCTGCTGCGCGACCTGGTCGAGCATCGGCACGGCGGCCGAGTCCGGGTCGAGCCCATACCAGCCCTCGCGCCACGCGGTACCGATGTTCAGTGCACTCACGGTGGCGACGGCGTTGACCCGATGATCGGTCATCGCGGCGTTGATCGCGTAGCCGCCGCCGGCACAGATGCCGACCACCCCGATCCGGCCGGAATCCACATAGTCCAGCGACTGCAGGTAGTCGACGGCCGCGCGCACGTCCTCGACACGGGCGTACGGATCCTCGAGATGATGGGGTTCGCCGCCGCTCTCGCCCTGGAACGAGGCGTCGAAGGCGAGGGTCACGAAGCCTTCGTCGGCGAACTTGGTCGCGTAGAGGCCCGCAGTTTGCTCTTTCACCCCACCGCCCGGATGAACCGTCACCAACGCGGCATAGCTGCCATTCGCGTTGAAGCCCGCAGGGAGAAAGAGGTTGCCCGCCATGCTGATCGGGCCGTTGGGAAATGAGACTGCATCCACGTCGGTGCTCCTGAGATCGTGTCAGTGTCCGAGGTCTCTCGGCTGCCGACAACCATGTTGCCCATCTCGGGGCGCAGCAGGCAGATGCTGTTCATACGGGGTACTGGTGGCCCCTGTCTCGCACTGCCCCAACCGCCGGTCGAGTCGCCGACGAGCCGCCAGGCAAGCTCGGAACCTACTCGACCAGCAGATGTTGCCCTTGGCTGGAAACCTATTCGACCGGCGGCGCCGGAGACGGTTTCTCGGTGATCGATAACCTCCCGGCTCATCATTGCCAGCATTATGCATAACATATAATGTGACCTAGGTCGCAGCACTCCCGCGCTGCGCAAGCCATCACACGGCCACTCAACAATCCCCGGAGGAAATGTCGTGACCATGCCCCAGACTCGATCTCGCAGCGGCTTGACCGTTGCGATCCTGTGCTTCTTGACGATCGTCGCCGACGGCTACGACATGGTCATCTACGGCGCCGCACTTCCCAAGATCCTTGACGAACCGAATTGGCAGCTCAGCCACGGCACAGCCGGTCTGATCGGCACGTGGACCCTGGGTGGCCTGATGGTCGGGTTCCTCACAGCCGGCCCGCTCACCGATCGCATCGGGCGTCGCAAGCTCATGCTGATCGGCGTCGCGTGGATCTCGGCAGGTTCACTGCTGTCGGCGGTGTCGCTCAACGTCGAGATGTTCGGTGTCGCGCGATTCCTGACCGGTGTCGGCATCGGCAGCGTCGTACCCTCCGCGGTTGCCTTGACGATGGAGTACGCGCCGAAGAATCGTCGCCAGCTGTACAACGCGTCGATGCTCACCGGCTTCTCCTTCGGCGGCATCATCGCTGCGCTGGCCGCGATGTGGTTGCTGCCGCACCACGACTGGCGCGTGCTGTTCGGACTCGGCATCACGTTCGTCGTCCTTATCCCGATCATGTACTTCCGGCTGCCGGAATCGGTCGGATACCTTGCGGGCCGGGGTCGTGACACGCAGGGCCGTGCGCTCGCCGAGTCATACGGCTTCGACTACGACAGCATCGCCGCTACCGTCCGTGCTGAAGCGGCTTCGAGCACGGATACGCCTGGTCTGCGTCGCCTCTTCCGCCGCCCGCTGGTTGCCCGACTGCTCATCTTCATAGTGATCAGCATCTGCGTCAACGTCGTGGTGTACGGACTCAACACCTGGGCACCTGCCCTGATGCGGGAACAGGGGTACGCGCTCGGCTCGGCGTTGACGTTCATGCTGCTCCTACAAGCAGGTGGGGTGATCGGGGCGGTCGCAGGTTCCTATCTCGCCGACCGGGTCGGCTGCGCACGTGTCGTCGGCTCACTGTTCATCGTCGGGGTGATCTCGCTGCTGGCGTTGAGCAACAAGATGGACACCGGCTGGGTCATGCTCGCGATCCTCGGTGCAGGCATCGGTGGCACCGGCACCAACTCGGTGCTCTACGGCTTCGTCGCCGACAACTTTCCGTCTGCCTTCCGCGGCTCGGCGCTCGGCGTCGTCATGGGTATCGGGCGCATCGGTGCCATGGCCGGGCCGGCCATGGCCGGATTCATTCTCGACGCCGGCCTGGGCGTGCAGTGGAGCTTCTACGCCTTCGCGATCCCGGCGGTCATCGGCGCGGCGCTGGTCGCCGTGGTCCCGCTCCTGACGCGCCAGCAATCCCTCGACCGAGAACCCGAGATGTCGATCGCCTGATCTCGCCATCGCAGCGGACCCGGATGGGGTTACCACCAGACCCTCCCCATCCGGGTCCGCCTGTCCCTAGGCTGTCCACATGCAGATCGCGAAGGACATCAGAGACTTCTTGATGGCCCGGCGCGCCGAGATCACACCCGATCAGGTCGGCCTGCCGCCGGGCGGACGCCGCCGTGTACCCGGCCTCCGCCGCGAAGAGGTGGCCCAGCTCGCCGGAGTGAGCACCGAGTACTACACACAGATCGAACGAGGCCACGTCGACGGCGTCTCCGAGGAGGTACTCGGTGCCATCGTCTCGACGCTGCGACTCACTGACGAGGAGACGTCACACCTCTTCGATCTGGTCCGGGCCGCGACCACGAAGCGTGGTCCGCGTCGATCCCCGGCCCGGGCCGGGCGGAAGGTACCCAGCACGATCCAGGCCCTGATGGACGCGATGATGACGGCCCCCGCGATCGTCATCAACGGTCACCTCGACATCATCGCCGCCAATGCGCTGGGTCGCGCCGTGTACGGACCGCTCTACACGCGAGCCGGCTCTGCACCACCGAACATCGCCCGCTTCACATTTCTGGATCCTCGCGCCGACGAAGTCTTCCCCGACTGGCGACGATCGGCGGACGACGCCGTCGCCTTACTACGCGTGGAGGCCGCGAGATCACCGGACTCTGCAGCGGTGACCGGCCTGATCGGCGAACTGGCCACCAAGAGCGACGAATTCCGAGCCCGCTGGGCCGCACAACGGGTCAAGGCGCACCGTCGCGGTACCAAACACTTCATCCATCCCGACGTCGGCGAACTGACGTTGCAGTTCGAGGTTCTCGATCTCACCAGCGCGACGGGACTGGCCATGATCGGTTACACGGCCGAGCCGGGGTCGTCGTCAGAACAATCGCTGCGCCTGTTGTCGAGCCTGACTGCGACCAAGGAAACAGATTCCCTCGTCGCCGATGGTGGTGCGCAACCCGCCGATGGCAAGCGCTGACTGTTCACGACGCATTCGGAAGAATCGACCCCATGGACTCGAAGGACAGCACGCGTTCGACGATGACGCCCGGCCAGGAGTACTACTGTCATGGGCTGCGCCGCATGACCGGCCGCGACATCAATGAACATCACCGAGGCGCCAGTGTTCTCGAACTCTTCTTCGACCTCACCTTCGTCACGGCATTCGCGGTCGCGGGTTCACAACTCGCTCACGGCATCGCCGATGATCACACCGGCACGGCAACAACCGCATTCGCCATCGCCATGCTCGCGATCCTGTGGGCATGGACAAGCTACACGTGGTTCGCATCCGCATTCGACAACGACGACTGGTTGTTCCGAGTTCTGACGCTCGTCCAGATGGCCGGCGTGATCATCCTCGCCATCGGCATTCCGGACATGTTCGCCTCGATCGAAGAGGGCGAACACTTCACCGGGGGCGTGATGGTCGCCGGGTACGTCGTGATGCGCGTGGCTGTGATCGGGCAGTGGTTACGCGTGGCATCGGACGACCGCGATCACCGAGCCCTTGCCCTCGCCAACGTGATCACCGTCGGTGTCGCCCAGTGCGGTTGGGTCGCCTTCATCCTGCTGCCGTTGTCTCTGCCCGCCGCCCTTGTGTTCATCGTGGTCTTCTGGGTGATCGACCTCGCGGGCCCGATCACGGCCGAACAAGTCGGTATCCACCGTGGCAATGGCGGTACACCATGGCACCCCCACCACATCGCCGAACGCTACGGTCTGCTGGCGATCATCGCAATCGGCGAGACCGTGACGGGCACTCTGGCCGCGGCGGATGTCATCTCCGGACAAAGCGGTTGGAGTGTCGACTCGGTCGTCGTGATCGGTGCCGGCATCCTCACCTCGTTCGCCCTGTGGTGGACATATTTCCTTCTGCCGTCCGGGCCGGTCTTGAACATGCACCGCGTCAAGGTCATCCCGTGGGCGTACGGACACTTGATCGTCTTCGCGGCCATCGCCGCGGTCGGTGCGGGACTGCACGTGCTCGGGTACATCTATGACGACCATTATCACGTGAGCACGGTGACTGCGATCCTTTCCATCAGTGTCCCCGTGCTGATCTTCATGACCGGGGTCTTCCTGATCCATGCCTGGCTGGTCGGTGCTGCGTCCCGGAACCCGGCGCACGTGGTCGCGTTCGCGGCACCGGTGGTCGCAGCGATCCTCGCCGAGGTGGGGTGGCCGCTGTGGGCGTGTCTGTTGGTAGTACTCCTCTCGCCCGTGTCGATCATCGTGTCGTACGAACTCGGCGAGTGGAGTTCACTCGCACGCCAACTCGACCGCGCACTCGACGACTCCAGCGAGGGATGAGCACCTTGATGCCCATCGTCATGGCCGTGGTGCTTGCCCTCATCACATTCTGGTTGCACCGCAGATTGGTCCGCGCCACACGGATGCCTCGTCCCTGGTCGACGATCGCCGACGTCACGCTATTGATCCTCTACGTCCTCGCGATCATCGGTGCCGGCAGCGGCGTCGTGCTCGACCCCTCCTGGGCACGTGCTCCCGCGTTTGCGGGCTGGGTGTGGCTCGGTGTCGTCTTCTACCTGGCCCTCGGGATCATCGTGATCGGTCTCTTGTCGCTGGGCTTGCGCCTGGTGGGGCGAATCCGCGGCTCCGAGAAGCGGGCCGGTGTCGACACGTTGCGCCGCCGCACGATTCAGATCGGCTCGGCGATCGTCGTGGTGGCCTCGGTCGTGACGGTCAGTTACGGGGTCGCTGAGGCCGCCCGGCCGCGGGTCACCCACACCGAGATCCCGCTGGCCCGACTGCCCCAGCAGTTCGACGGCACACGTGTCGCGCTGATCTCCGACCTGCACGTCGGACCGGCGCGCGGACGCGCCTTCACACAGCGCGTCGTTGATGAGGTCAATGAGCAGAAGCCGGACCTCATCGTGATCGCCGGGGATCTCATCGACGGCACTGTCGCATATGTGGCCGATGACCTCGCTCCCCTCGCCGAGCTCTCCGCACCCTTGGGGGTGTTCGGTGTCAGCGGCAACCACGAATTCTACGCCGACGACGGCGGCAAGTGGCTCGACGTGTGGGACCGCCTGGGCGTCAAGTCCTTACGGAACGAGCGGGTGGAGGTCAACACGAACGGCGCCACCATCGACGTCGCGGGCGTACATGATCTGACGGCACCCACTCCGTACGAGCCCGACCTTGATGTGGCGCTGAAAGGCCGCGATCCGAACCGGTTCGTACTGCTGCTCGCTCATGAGCCATTGCAGGCGTTCGACGCCTCCGACGCCGGCGTCGACCTGCAGTTGTCCGGCCATACGCACGGCGGCCAGATGTGGCCGATCCGCTATCTCGTGACGCTGCAACAGCCGACGCTGCAGGGCCTCGACCGGATCGAGAACACCACGATCTACACCACCCGCGGCGTGGGTGCCTGGGGGCCACCGGTCCGCGTGGGTGCACCGCCGGAGATCAGCATCCTGACGTTGACCCGCCCGTAGACACGGTGTCTGGGTAGGCCCTCAGGTGTGGGATTCGCTGCCGAAGACCTCGTCGAGGAATTGGGTCGACGGGGCGGGGACGCTGTCGTCCCACCGCCCGGCCAACAGGTCCGATCTGATCTCCTCGACGAGGCGGCGGAACCGCGGCCCACCGTCGAGCGGGTAGCGAACCATCCCCACCTCCTCGCACCGCGCAAGCAGGTGCGCAGCATGCCGCCTGGCCTCGTCGGTTCGGCCGGCCGTCGATAGGCAGACCGCGAGAAGCCGTTCGGCGCGCAGTTTCGCTCGTTCGCGCCCGGTATCGGCGAGTTGATCGACCCATTCTTGCGCCCATCGACACGCGATGTCACATTTCGCCGCGGCATCGACATCACCGGCTGTATCGGCCTCCGCCAGCAGGAATCGGATCGCAATTCCGGACTCGAGTTGCGCCACGAGCGCGGGAACACCAAGGGTCGGATGCGGCCGGGTGGCGAAATCCACCCCGAGGTCGCAAACCGCGCCTGGCGGGGAGTCCTTGGACCGAGTACTCGGCTTCGACGAAGGCCCGTAGCCGCACGGCGTCCAGGCGATCGGCGATGTCAGCCGCGTCGTCAAGAAGTGACGCAGCAGCAATGCGATCTCCACGGATCAACGCAAGACGTGCACCGATGATGAAGCGCGCCTTGATCATGTCGATGACGCCTTCGGTGGCCCCGAGCTTGAAACTCTCGTCGAGTAATCTGATCGACTCGTCCACGCGGCCCCGCTCGTACAGCACGTCCGCCAGCACCGCGCACGCCAGGCGCGCAGCCTGCGATTTGGTGGCCGTCCCTGTCCCGGTGGAGACGCGCAGGGCGTTACGGAAACACTCTTCGGCCCGATCGAGGTCCAGTTCCTCGAAGTAGGCGACCCCATCGAGTGCGTACCCGTACATGACCGCATACGGCCCGGTGTTCTGCTGATGGTGGGGCACCGCCCATTGCTGCCAGCGATGGGCTTCGTCGAAGTCGAAGCGGAATGTGGCATTCATCGTCGCGACATTCGCTATGGCGGAAACAGCGAAGGGCGGCAACGTATCCGACTGTTCAACAACCACCGCGATCATGTCGTCGAGGACCCCGACCTCATCGGAGGTGGCCCGCACACATGCGTCGACCACCTGCGCCTCCAACCGCATCTTGGGCACCGATGCGTCTTCGGCCGGCATGCCCGCCAGCGCCGTGGCCACGCGAGCGAGCGCCGCGTTGGCAAGCTCGTTACGATGCAGGAGAACATTGGCCCACGCCACCAGCAATTGCATGCGTGCACTGGACGTCACGGCGTCGCCCGGCAGCTTGTCCACCATTCCGAGCAAGGTGGCGATGTGCGCGTGCTCGATCAGCGACTGCCCGTGCTTCTCGACGAGTGTCACGGCACGAGCGGTGTCGCCGGATGCCAGCGCGTGATTGACCGCCTCGGCCACCATGCCGTGCTCGGCGAACCACACCGACGCCGTCGAGTGCAGCGCAACGACCGCGTCCGGCTGGTCGCGTTCGAGCCGGCGACGGAGAAACTCCACGAACAGGGGATGGAAGGAGAACCAGTCGCCGTCCTGATCCACCCTGCGCAGGAACAGATCTCGTGCCTCGATGTCCTCGAGCAGCGCTTGGCTGCGCGACTCGCCGCTCAGTGCTGTCGCCAAGCCGGCGCAGATCCGCTCCGGCAACGACACGGTGAGCAGAAAGTGCAGCACATCGGGTTCGAGTGTGGACAACACATTCTCGGCCAGAAAGTCGCCGATCGCGTGGTGACGTCCCGAGATGTGGCTGATCAGTTCCGCGGGCGTGTCCGAACCGCGCAAGGACACCGACGCCAGTTGCAGCGCGGCCACCCAGCCCTCCGTCGAGTTACGCAGGTCGGCCACCTCGTCGTTGCGCAGTTCCAGTCCCGCACAGTCATGCAGGAAGGACCGCGCTTCCGCGGCATCGAAACACAATCCGGCGATGTCGATTTCGACGAGTTCGTCCTGGACGCGCATGCGGCTGATCGGCAGCCCGGATCGCGATCGACTCGTGATGATGAACTGCAGATGGTGGCAGCCACGCTCGAGGAGAAAGTCCATCGACGCAATCGATGCGGAGTTGGTGACCCGATGCCAGTCGTCGACGACGATGGCGAAATGTTCGTGGCGGGCATGGATCTCGTTGATCAACGAGGTCAGCACATACTGTTCGGCCTTCGCGCCGTGCTCGTCGACGACGTCGGCGAGGTCACCGACCACCGCCGGATAGGCGCGCCGGATCGCCTCGACCAGGTTGGCGAGAAATCGCGCCAGGTCGTTGTCGTCGTCATCGACCGTCAGCCACCCCACGATGACACCGTTGTCCCGCAGTTCCTCGCCCCACTGTGTGGCCACCGTCGTCTTCCCGTAGCCGGCGGGCGCGTGGATCAGGATGAGCCGACGTTGCCCACCCTCACGCAGAATCTCCATCAGACGCGCGCGCGGCACCTGCGTACGGGGACGCAACGGCGGATGAAACTTGGTCGACGGCGTCGGGGGCGCAGTCGTGATCGAGATCCGCGGACGACGTTCGGAACCGCCGAGGACCGGTGCATCCGAACCCGCCAGCGGCAGCGCCATCTCGTCGACCGCCACACCCAATCGGCGCTGCACCTCGCGCAACTCTTCGCCGTACTCGACGACCGAGATGGGTCGATCGCCCGGCTCACGAGCCATCGCGTGCTCGATCGCCTCCGACAGCGCGTCGGGGAGACCCGCGGTCCGCAGATCAGGCACCGGTTCTGCGGCGACCCGCAAGAAGTGTGCGACCACCTGCTCGCCGCTGCGTCGCTCGAAGGCCGCATGCCCGGTCAGCGCGCAGAACAACGTCGCACCCAATCCATAGATGTCCGAGGCCACCGTCGGCGACGATCCCGTCAACAATTCGGGGGCGGTGAACGCCGGCGAGCCGGTGACCATGTCCGCGTCCGTCTCGAAACCGCCCGAGATACGGGCGATACCGAAATCGGTGAGCTGCGGCTCGCCGTACTCGGTGAGCAAAATGTTGCCCGGCTTCACGTCGCGGTGCAACGTGCCCGAACGGTGCGCCGTCTCCAACGCACCAGCAACCTTGATCCCGAGCCGCAACACGTCCTGCCACGCCAGCGGCCCGAACTTGCGGATGCGGGCATCCAGCGAATCATGTGGGTGATACTGCATGACGATGAACGGGAACCCGCCCGGCGTGGTGCCGACCTCGAGGATATTGACGATGTTCGGGTGGCCGGACAATCGGCCCATCGCGCGCTGCTCGCGTACGAACCGTTCGAGATTCTCTTCGTCGAGGTGATCGGTGAGCACCTTCACCGCCACCGTACGGTCCAATTCCGGCTGCGTACAGCGATACACAGCCCCGAACCCGCCATGACCGATCAGCACCGGATCGGTGAATCCGGCAGCCACGAGATCTCCAGCGATGTCGGGTACGACATCGCGCTGAGTCATCTGCGGATCGTACTCGGCCATGGGGCTGTCCTCGATCGCACGCGACGCGTTTGTCAGTGCATATTCAGCCTATCCCTCATGTCGAGGGGATTCGGTCGATTCAGTTCACCCACGCGACCGATCCAATGATCGATGCGCGTTGGCCGCGGGGTGGGTCCGGGACAGCTCCGATGGATTCACCGAATCGGACATAGCTCGTACTTCGCCCGCAGTCTTGAACCCCGCTGTGATGAGGGTTACAGTACAACTGATGTATCAGTTGCATGTCATATGCTTACCTGGTCTTTCGCTCGCCTGACCAGGGTGTGGCGTGCCTCGGAATCCCATCCAGCCTCAGGCGGGCATCAGGCTTCGCCACTCTCGTCGATGAAGGAGATGCCCATGGGTGCTGCACCCGCCCTGAAGAAGGGACTCAGCGACAGACAGCTGAGAATGATCGCGATCGGCGGTGTGATCGGTGCCGGCCTGTTCGTCGGTTCCGGCGTGGTGATCCACGAGACCGGCCCCGCAGCATTCATTCCCTATGCTCTCTGCGGATTCCTGGTCATCATGGTGATGCGGATGCTGGCCGAGATGGCCGTCGCCGACCCGTCGACAGGATCCTTTGCCGACTATGCCCGCAACGCGCTGGGCGGGTGGGCCGGATTCTCGGTCGGGTGGCTCTACTGGTACTTCTGGGTGATCATCGTCGGGTTCGAGGCGATCGCCGGCGCAAAGATCATCCAGTACTGGCTCCCCGACATCCCCTTGTGGCTGTGCTCGCTCGTGCTGCTCACCCTGATGACCGCGACCAACTTGTTCTCGGTGTCGTCTTTCGGCGAGTTCGAGTTCTGGTTCGCCGGAATCAAGGTCAGCGCGATCATCGCATTCCTGGCCATCGGCGCAGCGTTTGTATTCGGACTGTGGCCGCACAAATCCATGGACTTCTCGAACCTGACCGCGCACGGCGGTTTTCTCCCGAACGGCGGATTCGCGATCACCGCGGCCATCGTCACCGTCATCTTCTCCATGACCGGCGCAGAGGTGGCAACGATCGCGGCCGCGGAGTCACACGACCCCGAACGTGCCGTGGCGAAGGCGGCCAACTCCGTGATCGCCCGCATCGCGATCTTCTATGTCGGCTCGATCTTCCTGCTGGTCGTCATCGTCCCGTGGAACGACGACAGCCTGGCGGCGTCGCCCTATGTCGCCGCGTTCACCGAGATGGGTCTGCCGTACGCCGACCACATCATGAACGCGGTCGTCCTCACGGCAGTGCTGAGCTGTCTGAACTCGGGGATGTACACCGCATCGCGGATGCTGTTCGTACTCGCCGCCCGCCGAGAGGCGCCGCAGCAGCTCGTCCGGGTCACCCGCCGCGGTGTGCCCGCGGTCGCCATCCTCGCATCGTCGGTGGTCGGCTTCCTCTGCATCATCGCAGCCGCCGTCTCCCCCGACACCGTCTTCACCTTCCTGCTGAACTCCAGCGGCGCGGTGATCCTGTTCGTCTATTGCCTGATCGGGATCTCGCAGGTCATGCTGCGCAGGCGGCATGGGTCCGAACACCTGCGCGTCAAGATGCGGATGTTCCCGGTGCTCTCGCTGTTCACGGTGGGCGCCATCATCGCCATCCTCGCCCAGATGGGCCTCCGAGAAGACTCACGTTCCCAACTGATCCTCAGCCTGCTGTCGTGGGCCGTTGTCGTCGCCCTGTACTACACGAACCGGTGGTTCCTGTCGCGACGCGGCGAACCCATCGAGGCGGCCGCGACTGCTCACCCGAAACGGATACTGGTGCTCGCCAACGAGACTGCCGAGACCCGCGAACTACTCACCGAACTCGGCGACGTCGGTGCAGCGGCAGACTCGCGTTACCTGGTCGTGGTCCCCGACAGCCCGGTCGAGACGGGCGTCGCCGCCACCCACGGACCGCTGGACGTCTTCGAGGCGACGCAGGAGGCCGCCCAGGCACGCCTCGAACACACGGTCTCGTCCCTACGCTCGGCCGACCTCGATGTCGAGGGCGTGCGCGGCGACTTCCGTCCACTGCGTGCACTCGCGAACGCCGTCGAGACCTTCGATCCCGATCTCATCGTCATCGCCACCCTGCCACCCGAATCCTCTGTGTGGCATCGCTTCGACGTCGTCGATCGGGCGCGCAGCGACTATCCGAGCATTCCCGTCGCCCATATCGTCGCCGCACCCGTCACGGCCCTGGAGAGCACCTCGTGACCATCATCGCCGGGTTCAGCGCGAGCCGACACGGCAGCGCACCCATCAATCTCGCCGTTCAACTCGGCCGGGCCACCGGTGAAGATGTCGTCGCGGCCGCAGTGGTGGAAGGCGACGAGCCGCCCGCAGCAGCGCGGATCGATCGCGAATACCAGTCCCACCTCGCCGCCCAGACGAGGCGCTCGCTCGCACAGGCTGCGGCGCAGTCCTCCGACGATGTCGAGGTCTCGATAGTCGTCCACCGCGCCGGCTCTATACCCCGCGGATTGATGGAACTCGCCGAGAAGTACGACGCGAGCACCGTCGTCCTCGGCTCCTCGTCGTCGGGGCTGCTCGGGAGAATCGCGCTGGGTAGTGTCACCGAACGGCTCGTCCACACCGCCGCGGTGGCGGTCGCGATCGCACCGCGCGGGTTCTGCTCCACGACAACGCCGTTGCGACGACTCACGGTGGCCTACGGCGGCGCCGCGGATGCCGCACAACTGATCCCCACGGCGGCCGAGCTGGCTCTGCGCTGGCACGTGGCCATGCGCGTCGCGTCGTTCACCGTCCGCCCGGCGCTGATGTTCAGTGGAGCGATCGAACGTTCCGCGGAGGATCTCGTCACCCGCCAGTGGAAGGACAGGACCACCGACGCGGTGCGCAGGCAACTCGACGAAGCCCTCGAGAACGGCCCGATACCCGACGTCGACGTCGTGTTCGGCAGTGGTGCCGACTGGCCGGCGGCGATCAACGAGGTCGGCTGGGAACCAGGTGAGATCCTGCTACTCGGTTCGGGCGCCGCCGGCCAGCGCGCCCACGTCTTCCTCGGCTCTGCGGCCGCGAAGATTCTGCGTCACGTCCCGGTGCCGGTCATGATCGTGCCCCGTCGGCAGGACTGATCCGGTCGCCCCGGTCCTGGGGAGCGAGCTTGCGAGCGCCACCCCCGGCCCCTGAGGAGCCCGCGAACGAAGTGAGCGTGCGTACCCCGATCCCTGAGGAGCCCGCGAACGAAGTGAGCGTGCGTACCCCGATCCCTGAGGAGCCCGCGAACGAAGTGAGCGTGCGTCACGAAGGGCGCCCTTCGTGACGCACCGTCGCAAGCTCCGGGGCTCCTCAGGGACCGTGGAGAGATTGCGCCACCCAGACCAACACCTCTCCTACAGAAGCGAACTCGCGAGCGTCACCCCCCGCTCCCCGAGGAGCCGCGAACGAAGTGAGCGAGCGTACCCCCGCCCCCTGAGGAGCCCGCGAACGAAGTGAGCGTGCGTCACGAAGGGCCCCTTCGTGACGCACCGTCGCAAGCTCCGGGGCTCCTCAGGGACCGTGGGGTGACGGCCCTCCACTAGCGTTCCGGCCCTCCCCAGGGATCGGGGTTGACGGCCCTTCGCTAGCGCGCCGCTAGCGCTCCGGGGCTCCTCAGGGAGCTGGGGCTGGCTGACGGTTCTCCGCTAGCGCTCCAACCACTTCCATGCAATGATCCCCGCTACCGTCTCGGTCGCGGGGATCATCACATTGCGCAGGCTCAGTCGGCGAGCATCGACTGGAGCCAGGTGTGGAACTCGCCGATGTGGTGCTCGCTGGGGACCAGCACCCCGCCGTTGCGATAGGTTCGCGAATCCATCGCCGGCTGACAGCGCTCGCAGGCGTCGAAGTCCTGCTGGTTGACCCGGTGGAACAGTTCGACGGAATTGCTCACGTCACGGCCGGATTCCACGACGTGCGGCAGGTAGAGCCAGTCACACTCGACGACGGTGTGGTCGGCCGCGAGCGGAAACATCCGGTGCACGATCACGTGGTCGGGAACAAGGTTGACGAAGACCTGTGGGCGCACGGTGATCGCGTAGTAGCGGCGGTCCTGATCCTCGGCGACGCCAGGGATCTGCTCGAAGCCCTCAGAACCGTCGACCGTGAATCCCTTGACGTCCTCACCGAATTCCGCCCCGTGCCCGACGTAGTACTGCGCGGCGTAACCGTCGGCGAACTCGGGAAGGACCTCGGTCAGTTCGGGGTGGATGGTGGCGCAGTGATAGCACTCCATGAAGTTCTCGATGATGAGCTTCCAGTTGGCCTTGACGTCATAGACGATCCGGCGGCCGAGGCTCAGGTCGGCGATTGCGTAGTGGTCGATCGACTCCACATCGCCGAGGCGGTCCACGATCTCCTGCATGACCGTCGCCTCGAACGAGGGCGGCTCGTCGGCGAGACAGACCCAGACGTATCCGAGCCACTCGCGAACCTCGATCGTACTGAGGCCGTACGCCTGCCGATCGATGTCGGGCATCTTGGTCAGATTGGGTGCGGCGATCAGCTTGCCGTCCAGGTCATAGGTCCAGGCGTGGTACGGACACTGGAAGGCGCGCTTGACCTCTCCGCTGTCCTCCATGCACAGGCGGGCACCGCGATGCCGGCACACGTTGTAATACGCTTTGACGTCGCCCTTGCGCGAGCGGGTCACCAGAACGCTCTCCCGGCCGACCTGGACGGTCCGGAACGCGCCGGGCTTGTCGAGGTCGCCGGATCGGACGGTGCAGAACCACATCTGCTCGAACACCCTGGCCTGTTCGAGGGAGAACACCGCGGGGTCGGTGTAGTAGTGGCCGGGCAGGGTGGAGATGAGACTGTCCGGCAGGCCCGGGGAAGTCGTCAAAGGCGCTGAGGTCAACGGGGCTGAGGTCACGGGGGCTCCTGTGGAGATCAGTTGAGGGTCAAGCGGTCCGCGGCAGACGTCACCGCGGAGAGGTTTGTGTCGCGCGGCGAGATGCCGCGCATCGGATGTGAATGAACCGCGTCAGGCGGCCACGGCGGGCACGACGCAGAGCTGGCGCCGCAACCGGGTGAACTGTCGGGTCGCGTTGATCCCGAGGACGGCGACGACGCGACCGTCCCGTCGGTAGGTGGCGAGAAAGCCACTGCCGCAATCGTCCTCGATGATGATCTCGTCATCGGGCCGTGCGATACCGGCGAACTGGATGCGTGAGCCGTACTGATCCGACCAGAAGTAGGGGGCACGGGCGACTGCACCCTGATGCAGACCGCCCGCGAGCAGTGTCGAGATGGCGATCTTGGGCCGCTCGAGCGCGCCGGTCCAGTGCTCGACGCGATGCGGTGCTCCGGTGCTGTCGTCCAGCCAGGCCGCACAGTCGCCGACGGCGACAACATTGGGCAGCGACGTCTCGCCGCCGCGGCCGCAGATCACACCATTTCCCAGTTCGAGGCCGCTGCCCTGCAACCACTCGATGTTCGGCACCCCGCCGATTCCCACGACCACGGTGTCGGCCGGGAGGTGTCTGCCGTCGGCGAGGTCGACGCCGGTGACCCGGTGCGTGCCGGTGAGGCCGGCGACGCCGACACCACATTCCAGCGACGTGCCGTTGGTGGCGTGGGCATTGGAGACCACAGAGCCGAGATAGACGCCGAGCTGGACCGACAGCGGAGTGGGCGCGGCCTCGACCACCGTCACCTCCATACCCATCTTGCGGGCAGTGGATGCGACCTCGGCACCGACGAATCCAGCGCCGATCACCACGAGTCGGCCGCCGGCGGCCAGGTCGGCACGCAGAGCGATCGCGTCGTCGATGGTGCGGACCACGTGAACTCCGGCCAGCTGTTCGGCGCCCGGCCAACGGCGGGCCCGCGACCCGGTGGCGATGACGAAGCCATCGGCTCCAACACGCGTCCCGTCAGCGAGTTCGACTGCACCCCATTCACTGTCGAATTTCACCGCGGGGTTTCCGAGGAGCCATTCGGCGTCGAGGTCGTCGTCCTCGGACTCCAGCGCAAGATCCGCCTCGGTGATCTCGCCGGCAAGGAACGCCTTCGACAGGGGCGGGCGGTCATAAGGGCGACGCGCCTCGTCGCCGATGATGGTGAGCCGGCCACCGAAGCCCTGCGCGCGGGCGGCACGAGCGGCGGACAGCCCGGCCAGCGACGCACCGACGATCGCGATGTGCTTCATCGTGCACCCTCCTCGGCCAGTCGGGAACGGACGTCCGGAGGCAGGTTCGGCTTGTCGGTACTGAGTTCGACGCGGATCATCCCGCCTTCAACGGACACCTGATGTGTGCGCACCGGCAACTTGGCCGGCGGCTCGTCGACCGCACCGGTCCGCAGGTTGAACTTCGAGGCGTGCAGCGGGCACTCGACCTCGCAGCCCTCGAGCCAGCCGTCGGCCAGCGAAGCGTCCTGGTGCGAGCAGGTGTCGTCGATGGCGAACACCTCTCCGTCCTCGGTGTGGAAGACCGCGATCGGCGGGGTGGTCTCCACGCGGCGCGAGTCGCCCGGTAGCAGCTCGGACAGGGGACAGATGTCGATCATTGGGGGCCTCTCAGTTACGACGGGGAGGGGGCAAGCGGAGGACTTTTTGATGCGTATTACGGAACATGACGCGTAATAGGAAACAGTTTGTGGGGTATGGGGAGGGCGTGTCAAGGGTGTCGACAAACAATCTTCGGAGCTTTTTTCCGGCGTCGAGATCGCCGGCCGCGACAGCGTCGGCGCACGTGGAGAGGTCCCCCGACCACGCGCGCGACGTGGCAACGAAATACCTTGTATTACAGGGATTCCGAGCAGAATGACCGATGCGGCGAAAGCCCCGCGCCTGGTCGGGGCATCAACTGGCCGATCGACAAAGAGTCGAGCTCAGCCCTGGTAGCCCATTCGCCAGCTGATGTCGTCGGCTGCGCGGACGACCGCCGGCGCGATCTCTTGGGTCCGCTCGGCGGAGAGCCGATACACCGGACCGGACACGCTCACGGCAGCGATGACGGCACCCATGTGGTCACGAATCGGAGCCGCAACCGCACTGAGCCCCTCTTCGAACTCCTCGACGGTGACCACGTAGCCATCGGCCACGGCCGACGACAGCTGCTTTTCGAGAAGGTCGCGCGAGGTGACCGTGTGCTCGGTGAAACGTTCGAGCGGCAGGGCCGCGAGAACCTCGGCGCGGGAGGGTGCGGGCATGTACGCCAGCAGAACCTTGCCGCTGGAGGTGGCGTGCAGTGGCGTGAGCTGGCCGACCCAATCCTGGGTACCGACCGCGGACGGACCGCGAGCCTGGTCGACATTGACCACGTAGTGGGACCGGAGCACAGCGGTGTTCACCGTCTCGCCCACCTCGGTGGCCAACCGATTGCAGATCTCGCGACCCTGACGTGTGACGTCGAGGTTGCCGGGAACCGCGCTGGCCAGTCGGAGGATGCCGAAGCCGAGCTTGTATTTGCCACGTTCGGTGGACTGCTCGACGAACTCGCGCTCTTCGAGCGACGCCAGCAAGCGGGAGACCGTCGACTTGTGCACGCCGATGTCGGCAGCCACCTCGGTCACCCCGGCCTCACCACGACGAGCAAGGATCTCCAGCAAGGTCAGAGCACGATCAACGGATTGGACTCCCCCGCCGGAAGCCTCCTGTCGCTCGTTGCTCATAGCGCAACCCTACGCGTTTACCATTTCATTACCCAAGCCGCCGCGCGACACGCCCCGATGCCGCCGAAGGGGTTGACCATCGAAAACCCTCCGGCTACGTTGGTATATCAGTTGCTGACCACTGTTGTATCGGCGAAAACCCAGATCCCCGCTCCGCACCCATTCACCCGCGGTATGCCGACGTCCCTGTCATCACCACAGCTAGGAGAACCACACATGGGGTCACCACGTGTCGTGATCATCGGGGCCGGCATCGTCGGCGCCAACCTCGCCGACGAACTGACCGCGCGCGGCTGGGATCGGGTCACCGTCCTCGACCAGGGTCCACTCCCGCTGACGGGCGGATCGACGTCACACGCCCCCGGCCTCGTCTTCCAGACCAACGCGTCGAAGACGATGACGGAGTTCGCGAGCTACACGGTCGAGAAGTTCTCCTCGCTCGAGGTCGACGGGCAGTGGTGTTTCAACCCGGTCGGCGGCCTCGAGATCGCCACCACGCCCGAACGCCTCGCGGACCTGCACCGCAAGCAGGGCTGGGCCACCTCATGGGGAGTCGATGGTCGGGTGATCGACCCCGACGAGTGCGTCAAGCTGCACCCGCTGCTCGACCCTGCGAAGGTCCTCGGTGGTCTCTATGTGGAATCCGACGGCTTGGCCAAGGCCTCCCGCGTCGTCGTCGCGACCGCCCGCCGGGCGCAGAGCCGCGGCGCAGAGTTCCGGGCCAACACCCGCGTCGTCGGCATCGAGCACAGCGGGGGCAAGGTCACCGGCGTCACCACCTCGACCGAGGTCATCGCCGCCGACATCGTCGTGTCGTGCGGCGGATTCTGGGGCGCGGCACTTGGTGAGCTGATCGGGATGTCGGTCCCGTTGCTGCCGTTGGCCCACCAGTACGCCAAGACCCACCAGATTCCCGAACTCGTCGGCCGCAACACCGAGCTCACCGAGGCCGGCTTCCCGATCCTGCGCCATCAGGATCAGGACCTCTACTTCCGCGAGCACGTCGATCGCCTCGGCATCGGGTCCTACGCCCATCGCCCGATGCCGGTCGACCTGCGTGACCTGCCCGACGGCGACGTCGGACCGGACGCGATGCCATCGATGCTCGAGTTCACCGAGGACGACTTCGCGCCGGCCTGGGAGGAGTGCCGGAAACTGCTGCCGTGCCTGCGGACCGCGCAGATCGACTCCGGTTTCAACGGGATCTTCTCGTTCACCCCCGACGGCGGACCGCTGATCGGCGAGTCGCCGGATGTATCCGGCTTCTGGATCGCCGAGGCCGTGTGGGTGACCCACTCGGCAGGCGTGGCACGGTCGGTGGCGCAGCTGCTGACCGACGGCCGCTCCGAGATCGAACTGCACGGCTGCGACGTCCACCGTTTCGAAGAGGTCCAGCTCGATCCCGACTACGTCAGCGAGACCTCCCAACAGAATTTCGTGGAGATCTACGACGTCCTGCATCCGTTGCAGCCCAGGCAGTCCCCACGGGATCTGCGCGTCAGCCCGTTCCACACCCGGCAGGTGGAACTCGGCGCCGTCTTCCTGGAGAGCGGTGGATGGGAACGGCCGCAGTGGTACGAGTCCAACGCGGAACTGGTGGCGCAGTTGCCGGTCGAGTGGCAGCCACCGGACCGCGACGACTGGGCGGCCAGGTTCCACTCCCCCATCGCCGCGGCCGAGGCATGGCGCACCAGGACCTCGGTGGCGCTCTACGACATGACACCGCTCAAACGACTGGAGATCTCCGGTCGCGGCGCGCTGGCACTGCTCGACCGCCTGACCACCGGCAAGATGGACAAATCCGTCAGCGCGGTGACCTACACCCTCGCACTGGACGAATCCGGCGGTGTGCGAAGCGATCTGACCGTCGCACGACTCGCCGAGAACACCTTCCAGGTCGGCGCCAACGGTAATCTCGACCTCGACTACTTCCAGCGCGCGGCCGCCGACGACGGCACCGTCACCGTCCGCGACATCACCGGTGGCACCTGCTGCATCGGCCTGTGGGGTCCACGCGCCCGCGACATCGTCGAGGCGTTGAGCCGCGACGACTTCTCCAACGAGGGCTTCAAGTACTTCCGTGCCAAGCAGGTTCGCATCGGTGGGGTCCCGGTCACCGCGATGCGCCTGTCCTACGTCGGTGAACTCGGTTGGGAGCTCTACACCACCGCCGACAACGGTCTGCGCCTGTGGGATGTGCTGTGGGCGCACGGCCGTCGCTTCGACATCATCGCCGCGGGCCGTGCGGCGTTCAACAGCCTGCGGATGGAGAAGGGCTATCGATCGTGGGGCACCGACATGACCACCGAGCACAACCCCTTCGAAGCCGGCATCGGTTTCGCCGTCCGCGCACAGAAGGACGCATTCGTCGGACGTGACGCCCTCATCGGCATCTCCGACGCGACCGTGGGCCGGCGGCTGTGTTGCCTGTCGGTGGACGACCGGCGGACCGTCGTCCTGGGGTCCGAGCCCGTGTTCCTGGACGGTGTGCCGGCCGGCTACGTCACCAGCGCTGCCTTCGGCCACACCGTCGGTGCGCCCATCGCCTACGCGTGGCTGCCCGGAGACGCCGTCGTGGGAACCGCGGTGGAGATCGGCTACTTCGACAAGCGGATCTCAGCGACCGTCGTCGCCGAACCCCTCGTGGACCCGGAGATGGCGAAGATCCGCTCATGACCGCGGACGCCACGACCCCTCACTTCCCCACATCCCCGGCAGGAGTTGCCATGTCCAATCACTTCACCCTCACTCTGAGTTGCCAGCAGCGACCCGGCATCGTCCACGCGATCAGCTCGTTCCTGTTCGCACGGCACTGCGACATCGCCGAGCACCAGCAGTTCGACGACATCGCCAGCCAATCTTTCTTCCTGCGAACGAGTTTCGTGTGTGCCGACGACGTTGACGCGGCCCGGCTGACCGAGGAGTTCGCCACGATCGCCGACAACTTCGGCATGACATTTCGTTTCGACGGTGACGACCTCCCACGCATCGTGGTGATGGTGTCGAAGATGGGACATTGCCTCAACGACCTCATCTTCCGTTGGCGCGCCGGGACTCTGGGCGGTGACTTGGTCGCGGTCGTGTCCAATCACGAGGTCCTGCGCCCGATGGCCGAGGCCGCCGGACTGCCCTTCGTCCACATCCCGGTGACGCCGGTGACCAAGCCGGCCGCCGAGGCCCGCTTACTCACCCTCGTCGATGAATTCGACGCCGACCTGGTGGTGCTGGCCCGCTACATGCAGGTGCTCTCCGACGACGCTTGCCGCGCACTGCGTGGTCGCGCGATCAACATCCATCACTCGTTCCTGCCCGGATTCAAAGGAGCCAAGCCGTATCACCAGGCCTACGACCGCGGTGTCAAGCAGGTCGGGGCGACGGCGCACTATGTCACGCCCGATCTCGACGAGGGGCCGATCATCGAGCAGGAGGTCATCCGGATCGACCATTCCTTCGATCCTGCCCGCCTCGCCACCGTGGGGCAGGACGCCGAGGCCCTCGCGCTGTCGCGCGCGGTGCGATGGCACTGCCAGAACCGGGTGTTGCTGCACGGTCACCGAACCGTGGTGTTCAACTGAGCAGGGACACGCCCCTGGCGGCGCGAATCGCTCAGACGACCGCTCGCACCGATTCCTCGAATCCCGTCACGTGCGCGAGGGCGATGGCGGCAGCCGTATCCCCATCACCCGCGGCGATCGTCCGTAGCAATTCGGCGTGCTCACCCACGTGGTGCGCCACGCTCGGCAGGCGATCCAGGAAGAGGCAGAAGATCCGGGTGGCGAGGTTGTCGTACCGGACCAGGACGTCCTCGAGATGCGGGTTGCCGGCGGCCCGATAGATCGCCCGGTGGACCCGCAGATCCCACCGCATCAGCTCATTGTGTTCGATGCTGTCGAGGTCGAGGGCCTCGGTGCGATCCGCGAGATCCGAGAGTTCGTCGCGGACCGTCGAGGATGCCGATTCGGCCGCGGTGCGCGCCGCCACCGGTTCGAGATTCACGCGGATCTGGGAGATGTGCCGCAGGTCGGCGACGTCGACTCCCGTCGCAAAGGTGCCCCGTCGGGGGAAGGACACCACGAGTCGGTCCGCCTCCAGCCGCTTGAGTGCCTCGCGCACGGGAGTTCTCCCGACGCCGAGCTCGGTGGCGAGTTCACTCTCCACGATCGCGTCATTGGGTCGGATGTCGAGCATGATCAGCTTGTCCTGGATGGCCAGGTAGGCGCGGTCGGCCAGCGACAGGTTCTCCGTCTCCGTGCCGGATACATCCTGGACAGTCATCAGCTCATCCTTCCCCACGCGGATCCCTGCGCCTGACAGCTGACAGGGCCTTGCGCGAAGAATGATATATCAATCGGGGACGAGCGCGGCAACCTCACCCCGACGCCCGCGGGGGTCCGTCACCATCCAGCGCGCGAGGAGGACCGGAGGATGCCAACCACCCGCCCCCCGAGGAGGAACCGGAGGATGCCAACCACCCGCCCCCCGAGGAAGACCGGGAGGATGCCACACCCGCCCCCTGAGGAAGACCGGGAGGATGCCAACACCCGCCCCCTGAGGAAGACCGGGAGGATGCCAACCACCCGCCCCCTGAGGAAGACCGGGAGGATGCCAACCACCCGATCCCTGAGCTGAGGAGCCTCCGAGCCTGCGAGGATGCGTCACGAAGGGCCCTTCGTGACGCTCGCAAGCTCGCTCCTCAGGGACCGGGGGGCGCTCGCAAGCTCGCTCCTCAGGGACCGGGGGGCGCTCGCAAGCTCGCTCCCTTCGTGACGCTCGCAAGCTCGCTCCTCAGGGCGGCGCCTCAGGGCGGCGCGTCAGGGACCTGGTCGTTGGGACCCGGCGCCGCCGTCACAGCTGCGAACGAACGGATTCCTCGAAACCGATCACGTGATCGAGCGTGAGTCGGGACGCCGACTCCTCATCCCCGGCGATGATCGCCTCGAGCAGCGGAACATGCTCGCGCACATGGTCGACGACGTAGTCGAGGCGATGGATCAGCAGGCACCAGATCCGCGTGGCATGGGCGTCCAGGCTCACCAGGATGGATTCCAGATGCGGGTTGCCCGCCGCGCGATAGATCTCGCGATGGACGTGGACATCGCGGCGCAGCACCTCGCGGGGGTCCTCCTCGTCGACGAGTCGGGAGATCTCGTCGGTCAGCGCCTGCAGTCGTGCGCGGGCGCCGGCCGAGGCACTGCGCGCAGCCCGTGCGGCGGCGATCGGTTCGAGTTGTTTGCGGATCTCGGAGATGTCGGCCAGGTCGGTCATGTCCACCGCGGTGGCGAACGTACCTCGGCGCGGGTAGGCGACCACCAGTCGATCACGCTCGAGTCGTTTCAGCGCCTCCCGCACCGGTGTGCGCCCGACGCCGAGTTCGATCGCGAGGTGATCGTCGTTGATCGGCTCGCCGGGCCGGATGTCGAGCATCACCAGTCGCTCACGGATCATCTCGTAGGCCCGATCCGCGTTGGTTGCCTGGCCGTCGACGCCGATGGCTACAAGGTCGGTCACCGTCATGTCCACTCCCCTCGGAATTCTCACCGGCCAACCGCTTGACGTGGCCGGATTCTGATCTTAGTCTAACCCACAGTTGATATATTAGTTACCTCTGAACTGGTAGCCCAGGAAGGTGAGCATGACTCTCAACACCGCAGCGCCAACCCCGACAAGCGCCGCCAACCCGACTCTGAGCGAGAATCTGTCAGAGCTGGATCCCGCTGTCCACCAGGCCATCGCGGCGGAGCTCGCGCGCCAGCAGGGCACCCTCGAGATGATCGCGAGCGAGAACTTCGCGCCGCTGGCGGTGATGCAGGCGCAGGGATCGGTGCTGACCAACAAGTACGCCGAGGGTTATCCCGGGCGCCGCTATTACGGCGGCTGCGAGCACGTCGACGTGATCGAGCAGTTGGCCATCGATCGGCTCAAGGATCTGTTCGGCGCCGAATTCGCCAATGTGCAGCCGCATTCCGGCGCACAGGCCAACGCCGCGGCGATGTCGGCGCTGCTGTCGCCGGGCGATGGCATCCTGGGCCTCGACTTGGCCCACGGCGGACACCTCACCCACGGCATGCGGCTGAATTTCTCGGGCAAGCTCTACGACGTCGCCGCATACCATGTCCGCGAGGAGGACCATCGCGTCGACATGGCCGAGGTCGAGCGTCTCGCGCTCGAACACCGGCCCAAGCTGATCCTCGCGGGATGGTCGGCATACCCGCGTCAACTCGACTTCGCCGAGTTCCGCCGCATCGCCGATCTGGTGGACGCCTACCTCATGGTCGACATGGCCCACTTCGCCGGGCTCGTGGCCGCGGGGTTGCATCCCTCACCGGTGCCGCACGCGCACGTCGTCACCTCTACGACTCACAAGACCCTCGGTGGTCCGCGTGGCGGGATCATCCTCACCAACGATGCTGCGCTGGCCAAGAAGATCAATTCGTCGGTGTTCCCGGGACAGCAGGGCGGACCGCTCGAGCATGTCATCGCCGCGAAGGCCGTGTCGTTCAAGCTCGCCGGTGAGTCGGCGTTCGCCGAGCGCCAGCAACGCACCCTCGATGGCGCGAAGATCCTCGCCGAGCGGCTGCTCGCCGAGGACTCCCGGGCGGCCGGCATCAGCGTGGTCTCCGGCGGCACCGACGTGCATCTCGTACTGGTCGACCTGTCCGCCTCCGAACTGGACGGCAAGCAGGCCGAGGACCGGCTGCACCGGGTGGGTATCACGGTGAACCGCAACGCCGTTCCGTTCGATCCCCGTCCGCCGATGATCAGCTCCGGGGTCCGTATCGGCACCCCGGCCCTGGCCACCCGCGGATTCGATCTCGACGCCTTCGCCGAGGTCGCCGACATCATCAGCCTCGCGTTGCGTCCGGACACCGGCGACGACGCGCTCGAGTCCCTGCGCGACCGGGTCGACGTCCTGGCCCAGCGTTTCCCGCTCTACCCCGACTTCGCGGAGGCGACCCTGTGACCTCACCATCATCGGCTCACCGGCCCGGCGCCCACCTGCCGGATCACCCGGACTTTCTCTGGCGCACACCCGAACCCAAGAAGTCCTATGACGTGGTCATCGTCGGTGGCGGCGGTCACGGGCTTGCCACCGCACACTACCTCGCCAAGAACCACGGGATCACCAATGTCGCTGTGCTCGAGCGTGGTTGGCTGGCCGGCGGCAACATGGCCCGCAACACCACGCTGATCCGGTCCAATTATCTGTGGGACGAGAGTGCCCGCATCTACGAGCATGCGCTCAAACTGTGGGAGGGCCTCGAGGAGGACCTGGAGTATCCGATCCTGTTCAGCCAGCGTGGTGTGCTCAATCTCGCGCACAGCCTGCAGGACGTACGGGACAGCGTCCGCCGCGTCGAGGCGAACAAGCTCAGCGGCATCGACGCCCAGTGGGTCGACCCGGACGAGGTCAAGAAGCTGTGCCCGTTGGTCAACATCAGCGACGAGATCCGCTACCCCGTCCTCGGTGCCACCTACCAGCCGCGGGCCGGGATCGCCAAACACGACTACGTCGCCTGGGGATTCGCACGCCGCGCCGACCAGGCCGGCATCGACATCATCCAGAACTGCGAGGTGACCGGCTTCGTCACCGACGGCGACCGCGTCACCGGCGTGCGCACCACCCGTGGCGACATCGCGGCCGGGCAGGTCGCGCTGTGCGCGGCCGGACACACCTCGACGCTGACCGACATGCTGGGCATCCGCACACCGTTGCAGAGCCACCCGCTGCAGGCGCTGGTCTCCGAGCTCCTCGAGCCCGTCCACCCGACCATCGTCATGTCCAACGCCGTGCATGTCTATGTCTCCCAGGCCCACAAGGGCGAATTGGTGATGGGTGCCGGGGTCGACTCGTACAACGGATACGGCCAGCGCGGCGCCTTCCACATCATCGAGCGGCAGATGGCCGCCGCGGTAGAACTGTTCCCCGTCTTCGCCCGCGCGCACCTGCTGCGCACCTGGGCCGGGATCGTCGATGTCTGCCCCGATGCATCGCCCATCGTCGGACGTGGCGGGCAGTACGAGAACCTCTACCTCAATGCCGGCTGGGGCACTGGCGGGTTCAAGGTCACGCCCGGCCTCGGGTGGTGTCTGGCCGACACGATCGCCTCGGGTGAGCCGCACGAGTATGTCGCACCGTTCTCCCTCGACCGATTCGTCACCGGCGCCCTCGTCGACGAACACGGCGCGGCCGGCGTCGCGCACTGAACCCGAACGAGAACTGGAGCGAGCACATGCAACTCATCGAATGCCCGTGGTGCGGACCACGCGAGGAGACCGAGTTCCACTACGGCGGAGAGGCACACATCGCCTACCCGGAGGACCCGGCGGCACTGAGCGACGAACAGTGGGCGCACTTCGTCTTCTTCCGCAACAACCCCAAGGGTGTCTTCGCCGAACGGTGGAGCCACAGCGCCGGCTGCCGCCGCTGGTTCAACGCACTGCGTGACACCGCCACCTACCGATTCCACGGCGTGTACCGCCTCGACGAGCAGAAGCCGGCGACCTCATGAACACATCCTTCCGTACCCCCCGCGGTGGTCGTGTCGACCGTGACACCACCCTGCGCTTCACCTTCGGTGACCGGGAACTGACCGGACACCCCGGCGACACGCTGGCCTCGGCCCTGCTGGCCCACGGGCTGCACCAGGTCACCACCAGCATCAAGCTGGGCCGTCCGCGCGGCATCACCGCCGCCTGGGCCGAGGACACCGGCGGCCTGGTCCAGATCGAGGCCCCGTTCCCCGAGCCGATGCTGCTCGCCACCACCGTGGAGCTCTTCGACGGCCTTGTCGCACGGGGTATTCCGGGGCAGGGTCGGCTGGCGGAGATCCCCGATAACGCCCGCTACGACGCAACGCACGTGCACGCCGACGTCCTGATCGCCGGCGCCGGCCCCGCCGGACTTGCCGCAGCGTTGACCGCCGCACGCAGCGGGGCCCGGGTCGCGCTGATCGACGAGCAGTCCGAGGCCGGCGGCGCGCTGCTCGGCTCCGACGACCTGATCGACGGACGACCTGCACTGGACTGGGTGGCCGATGCGGTGGCCGAACTCGCCAGCTATCCCGATGTTGTGCACCTGCAGCGCACCACCGCGTTCGGACTCTACGACGACGGCTTTGTGCTCGCGGTCCAGCGACGCACCGACCATCTCGGCAACGAGGCACCCGCCGCGGTGAGCCGACAGCGGGTGTGGCGAATCCGCGCCCGGCACATCATCGTCGCCGCCGGAGCGCACGAGCGTCCGGTGGTCTTCAGCGACAACGACCGTCCCGGGATCATGCTCGCCCACAGCGCACGCACGTTCCTGCATCGCTACGGCGTGCGGGTCGGTGAACAGGCGGTGGTCTTCACGACCAACGACAGCGCCTACCGCGCGGCGTTCGACCTGCACGACGCCGGCGTGCGGATCAACGCGGTCGTCGAGGCCCGTACGCAGGTACCCGCGCATCTGGTCGACGGCTGCGACACGCGTGGGATCGCCGTGCGCGCGGGCTCCGTGGTGCACGGCACCCGCGGCAACGGCCGGGTCAGCCACGCGCTGGTCTCGGGCTCGCCCGGCTCGCCGGTGCTGGCCTGCGACACCCTGCTGGTCAGCGGCGGCTGGAATCCGGCCGTCCATCTGTTCAGTCAGGCGCGTGGCGCGCTGCGCTACGACGACACCCTCGGCGCGTTCCTGCCCGGCGACGATCTCGACGGCATCAGTGTGACCGGTTCGGCCGCAGGCGTCTTCGACCTTCCCGGCTGCATCCGCAACGGACGGGAGAAGGCCACGGAGGTGCTGGTGGCGCTGGGCCGCGCCGCGCGGTCGACAACGCTGCCCGGCGAAGCCGACCCGGCGACCGCTGCCAGCCCTGCCCTGGTCATGTGGCGGGTGCCCGACGAGAAGGGCACCGACACCCAGTTCGTCGACGTGCAGCGCGACGCGACCGTCGCCGACATCGCCCGCGCGATCGGCGCCGGAATGCGGTCCGTCGAACACATCAAGCGCTACACCACGATCGGCACGGCACACGATCAGGGCAAGACCTCGGGCATCATCGCGTCCGGGATCACTGCGGAATTACTCGGCGAACCGGTCCAGGCGTTGGGCACCACCACCTTCCGCCCGCCGTACACGCCCGTTGCGTTCGCCGCTCTGGCCGGGCGCAGCCGAGGCAGCCTGTTCGATCCGGAACGGGTCACCGCGGTGCACGAGTGGCACGTGGCCCGCGGCGCGGTCTTCGAGGACGTCGGCCAGTGGAAGCGACCCCGCTTCTATCCGCTGCCCGGCGAAGAGATGGACGACGCCGTGCTGCGCGAATGTGCCGCCGTACGTGGGTCCGTCGGCATCCTCGACGGCTCGACACTGGGCAAGATCGATGTGCAGGGCCCGGATTCCGGCGAGTTCCTCGACATGCTCTACACCAACATGATGAGCACGCTGAAGGTCGGCATGATCCGCTACGGCGTGATGTGTGGTGTCGACGGGATGGTGATCGACGACGGCACCGTGATGCGCCTGGCGGAGGACCGCTTCCAGGTCTTCACGACGACCGGCGGTGCGGCGCACATCCTGGACTGGATGGAGGAGTGGCTGCAGACCGAGTGGCCGCATCTGAAGGTGCGGCTCACCTCGGTGACCGAGCAGTGGCACACCTTCCCTGTCGTCGGCCCGCGGTCGCGTGATGTGGTGGGCGCGGTCTTCGGTGACCTCGACGTCAGCAACGAGGCGTTTCCGTTCATGGCCTGGCGCGACACGACTCTCGACGGCGTGCACGTCCGCGTCGGCCGGGTGAGCTTCTCCGGCGAACTGGCCTACGAGGTCAACGTCATGGGGTGGTACGCGACGCAGGTGTGGGAACGCCTCATCGCCGCCGGTGAACGCCACGGGATCACCCCGTACGGCACCGAGACCATGCACGTACTGCGAGCCGAGAAGGGGTACCCGATCATCGGCCAGGACACCGACGGCACGGTCACGCCGCAGGATCTCGGGATGAACTGGGTGGTGTCGAAGAAGAAGACCGACTTCATCGGCAAGCGCTCGTTCACGAGGAGCGAGAACCTCAACCCCCTGCGCAAGCAGTTCGTCGGGCTCCTGCCGCTCGACGCCGAGACCGTCCTGCCCGAGGGCTCGCAGATCATCGAGCCCGGCGAGGACGGGGCGTTGCCGCCCGTGCCGGTACCGATGCTCGGCCACGTCACCTCGAGCTATCGGAGTGCCGAACTCGGTCGCCCGTTCGGCCTGGCCCTGCTCAAGGGCGGCCGCGACCGTATCGGCGACACCGTTCACGTCCCCGTGGACGGAACCCTGGTCCCGGTGGAGGTCACCGGCACCGTCCTCGTCGACCCCGAAGGAGCACGCCGCGATGGCTGACACACTGACCCGCCGGAGCCCGTTGCAGGCCTGGCACTCTCGATTCGCTGCGCTGCCCGACTCCGTCGGCATCGCCGAAGAGCCGTTCGTCACCATGGTCGACTTGTGGGTGGACCCCACCGGGGACGGCGGTACCGCTGCCGCGTCGGTGCTCGGCGTCGACGCACTCCCGCAGACGCCGTCGACCGTGGTCGCCGGCGACGCCGTCGAGGTCATCTGGATGGGACCGCAGGAGTGGCTGATCATCTCGACCAGCCTGGACGGTGAAGACCTCGAGGCGCGGCTGCGCAATGCGGTCGCCGCTCAGGGCGGCGCCGCTGTGGACGTCTCGGCGCAGCGCACGGTCGTCCGGCTCAGCGGGACTCACGCACGGGATGTGCTGGCCAAGGGCTGCTCCCTGGACCTGCACCCGAGCGTGTTCGGGCGGGGCTCTGCGGCGCAGACCACGCTCGCCCTGGCCGGCGTGGTCCTGATCCCCGGAGACGAGTCGGCAACCGACTACCGGATCATCGTCCGGTCGTCGTTCGCCGGCTACCTGGCGGAATGGTTGCTCGACGCCACCGAGGAGTTCGGCGTCGAGTGGTGACGGCAGTGCCGTCCACACCCGGATCTGATGTACGGTCAAAGGGAGCTGACATCTCAGTTGGGTGATGTCGTATATCCGCCAGGAAGGTGATCGACGTGGCTGTGCGCGCCCCACGCGCTGCGGACCGGCAGACCGCGAGCGGACGATTGCTCTCCGACCAGGCCTTCGAGGCCATTCGGGACAAGATCGTCTCGTTGGAAATACCTCCGGGCGCGCCGATCGAGGAGGAGCAGCTCGCAGCCGAACTCGGGTTCGGCCGGACACCCGTACGGGAGGCGATCAAACGCCTCGCGTACGGGCGGCTGGTCGTCATCTACCCGCGTAGCGGCAGCTACGCCGCCGACCTCCACCTGGCCGACCTCGAAGCGATCTGCGACATGCGCGAGCGACTCGAGGGGCTCGCCGCGGAGCGCGCGGCCACGGCGGCGACCTATGAGGAACGCACCGAACTCCAGGCATTGCTCGACAAGGTCGATTCCTGCGACGACCCTGCGGTGCTGCTCGAGATCGACGTCGACGTCCACCGGGCGATCCATCGGATGTCGCACAATCCTTATCTGCTCGACAGTCTCACCCAGAGTCTGGATCTGTCGGTCCGCATGTGGAACCTCGCCCGGGAACGCCTCCCCGACCTGAACCACCACGTCCACGGTCAGACCGAGGTGCTCCAGGCGATCCTCGACCGCGACGGCGCCCGGGCCCGCACCCTCGCCGAATCACACGTGCGCGAGTTCGAGGACGGCATCCGCACGATGTTCTAGCAAGCGGGGACGAACTGCTCGCCGACGATGCGAGATGCCATCGCCGGTCCACACAGAAATCCGATCCGCACAATGAGCCAGAGCGGCAGTGGTTTTCCGCTGGTCGAGTAGCCGGCGAGCGACAGCGAGACGGCGTATCGAGACCCATTGAGGTGCACCAGTCACCAGGTCTCGATACGCCCTCGCCCCAGGGGGCTCGGACTACTCGACCACCGGACAGAAACCCCCACTCAACAGCAACCGGGACGAACTGCTCGCCGACGATAGAGCGACAGTGGTTTTCCGCCGGTCGAGTAGCCGGCGAGCGGCAGCGAGACAGCGTATCGAGACCCGTTGAGGTGCACCAGTCACCAGGTCTCGATACGCCCTCGCCCCAGGGGGCTCGGACTACTCGACCACCGGACAGAAACCCCCACTCAACAGCAAGCGGGGACGAACTGCTCACGAGCGGATGCGGCCGGGGTGGGCGTAGATGTTCATCGTCGGTCCGCGAAGGAATCCCACCAGCGTCAGGCCGGCCTCGGCGGCCAGCTCCACGGCCAGCGACGACGGCGCCGAGACCGCGGCAAGAATCGGAATACCGGCCATGACCGCCTTCTGCGCCAGTTCGAACGAGGCGCGACCACTGACCAGCAGCACCGTCCCGGCAAGGGGGACCCGTCCGTGCTCGATGGCCCAGCCGATGACCTTGTCCACCGCGTTGTGACGCCCGACGTCCTCTCGCAGCACGAGAAGTTCACCGTCCACCGTGAACAGGCCCGCGGCATGCAGGCCGCCGGTCGAGTCGAACACCTTCTGCGCCGCGCGCAACGTGTCCGGCATCCCCGTCAGCGTCGCCCGCTCGACCTCGACAGGATCGGATGCGGGATCGTGACGGGTGCGCTGCCGGATGGACTCGAGCGACGCCTTGCCGCACACACCACACGAGGACGTCGTGTAGAAATTGCGGTCGATTCCGTTGTCCGGCAGCACGATTCCAGGCGCGAGGTCGACGTCGAGTACGTTGTAGGTGTTGACCCCGTCCGGACCGCGACTGTTGCAGTACCGCACCGACACGATGTCGTCGCGGCCGCCGATGAGTGCCTCGGTCAGCAGGAATCCCTGTGCCAGCTCGACATCTGAGCCCGGCGTCCGCATCGTCACCGCGAGAGGACGCCCGGCGACCCGGATCTCCAGCGGTTCCTCCACGGCGACGGTGTCGGGCCGAAGGATGGTGCGGCCGACATCGAGCCGGGTCACCCGGGTGCGGGTGGTGACCCGGCCCATCAGGACCGACGTTCCAGGCGGATCGTCACGGCCTTGGACACCGGGGTGTTCGACTCGCGGGCAACGTGATCGAGCGGGATGAGCGGATTGGTCTCGGGATAGTAGGCGGCGGCATTGCCGCGTGGGGTGGGATACGGCACGAGCCGGAAGTCCTCGGCACGCCGTTCCTGCACCGTCCCGTCCGCGAGGGGCCACTCCGACACCAGATCGACCCGGTCGTCGGGGCGGAACCCGAGGTCGGTGATGTCGTCGGCGTGGGCGAAGACCACACGACGGCCACCCTTGACGCCGCGGTAGCGATCGTCGAGTCCGTAGATCGTGGTGTTGTACTGGTCGTGGCTGCGCATCGTCTGCAGGACAAGGCGCCCCGGCGGCACGGTGATCCGGTACAGCTCGTTGACGAAGAAGTTCGCCTTGCCGCTGGCTGTGTCGAACCGTCGTTCGTCGCGGGGCGGATGTGGCAGCACGAATCCGTCCGGTTGCCGGACCCGGGTGTTGAAGTCGGCGAATCCCGGTACCACCCGCGCGATCGAGTCGCGGATGCGGTCGTAGTCACCGGCGAAGGCCTGCCACGGGACGCGATGGTCGGGCCCGAACAGGGCTTGCGCGAGACCGCAGACGATGGCGACCTCGCTGCGCAGCTGGTCGCTCGCGGGCGTCAACCCGCCGCGGGACAGGTGCACCACCGACATGGAGTCCTCGACGGTGACCAGCTGTTTGCGCCCGTCGACGACGTCCTTGTCGGTGCGCCCGAGGGTGGGCAGGATGAGCCCGGTGCGGCCGGTGACGAGATGAGAACGGTTGAGTTTGGTGGACACCTGCACGGTGAGCGAGCAGCGGCGCAGAGCCGCTTCGGTCAGTTCGGTGTCCGGTGTCGCGGACACGAAGTTCCCGCCCATCGCCATGAACACACCGACCCGGCCGTCGCGCATCGCCCGGATCGCGTCCACCGCGTCGTAACCGTGGCGCCGTGGGCTGGTGATCCCGAACTCGGCGTCCAGCGCCGTGAGGAAGGACTCGGGCATCTTCTCCCAGATACCCATCGTGCGATCGCCCTGGACGTTGGAGTGGCCGCGAACCGGGCACACACCCGCACCCGGTTTGCCCATCATGCCTTGCAGCAGCAGCAGACTCGTCGCGTCCTGGATCGTCGCCACGCCGTGGGTCTGTTGGGTCAGACCCATCGCCCAGCAGATGATCGTCTTGGTCGAGTCGAGCATCGTCGCGGCCGTCTGATCGAGTTGCGCCCGGGTCAGCCCGGTCGCCTCGGCGACCACGTCCAAGTCGACCTGCCGTATGTGGTCGGCGAATGCCTCGAATCCGGCGCAGTGGTCGGTGATGAAGGCGTGGTCGAGCACGGTTCCGGGCGCGGCATCCTCTGCCTCGAGCAGTAGTTTGGCCAGACCCTGGAACAGTGCTTGATCGCCGCCGATGCGGATCTGCAGCAGCTCGTCGGCGATCTGCACGCCGTCGCCGATGACGCCATGGACCTTCTGCGGGTCCTTGAATCGCAGCAGCCCGGCCTCGGGCAGCGGATTGATCGCAATGACCTTGGCGCCGTTGGCCTTCGCCTTCTCCAGCACCGACAGCATTCGGGGGTGGTTGGTCCCCGGGTTCTGCCCCGCGATCAGAATCAGATCGGCGTTCTCGAGGTCGGGCACCGAGACCGAGCCCTTACCGATGCCGATGCTGTCGACCAGCGCGGTGCCCGACGACTCATGACACATGTTGGAGCAGTCGGGCATGTTGTTCGTGCCGAAGGCGCGGATCATCAGCTGATAGACAAACGCCGCCTCGTTGGAGGTGCGGCCCGAGGTGTAGAAGGCGGCTTCGTCCGGCGTGTCGAGAGCGTGTAACTCGTCGGCGATCAGACCGAAGGCCTCGTCCCAGCCGATCGGCTCGTAGTTGTCGGCACCCGGGCGCAACACCATCGGGTGGGTGAGCCTGCCCTGCTGCCCGAGCCAGTAGTCGGTGCGGCCCAACAACTCCGACACCGGGTGCGCGGCGAAGAAGTCCGGGCCGACACGACGGGTGGTGGCCTCCTCGGCGACCGCTTTGGCACCGTTCTCACAGAACTCCGCGTGCTTGCGATGACCCGGGGTCTCCGGCCACGCACAGCCCGGACAGTCGAAACCGTTGCGCTGGTTCAGCCGTGCCAGGGTGCGCGCAGTGCGCACCGGCCCCATCTGCTCGAGGCCGCGCCGCAGCGATACCATCACCGCGGGAACGCCCGCAGCATAGGACTTCTCGTGGGTGACGACGACCTCGTCTTCGTCGAACTCGTATCTGTCGGATGACTTCACGACGTCAGGGTCCTCGCCGCCCGCCCGAACCGGATCACAACACGACCACTGACCGCAGCACCTCACCGTTGTGCATGGTGTGGAACGCCTCTTCGACCTCGTCGAGCTTGATGCGCTCGGTGACGAAACGGTCCAGCGGAAGCCGACCCTGCTGGTGCAGGTCGATCAGCATCGGGAAGTCACGCTCGGGTAAACAGTCGCCGTACCACGACGACTTGAGTGCTCCACCGTGGGAGAAGAAGTCGATCAGAGGCATCTCCAGGGTCAGATCGGGCGTGGGCACACCGACCAGCACGACCGTACCCGCGAGGTCACGGGCGTAGAACGCCTGACGCCAGGTCTCGGGTCGACCCACGGCGTCGATGACCACGTCGGCGCCGAATCCGCCGGTCAGTTCCTGCACCGCCTCGACGGTGTTCACCTCGGCGGCATTCACCGTGTGGGTGGCGCCGAGGTCTCTGGCCCACTGCAACTTTCGCGCATCACGGTCGATCGCGATGATCGTCGTCGCACCCGCCAGATGCGCACCCATGATCGCGGCGTCACCCACCCCGCCGCAGCCGATGACGGCCACCGAGTCGCCACGGGAGACGTTGCCGGTGTTGACCGCGGCGCCCAGACCGGCCATCACACCACAGCCGAGTAGCCCGGCGACGGCCGGATCGGCGGTGGAGTCGACCTTGGTGCACTGTCCGGCATGCACCAGCGTCTTCTCCGCGAACGCGCCGATGCCGAGTGCGGGCGTGAGTTCGGTGCCGTCGTCGAGGGTCATCTTCTGTTTCGCGTTGTGGGTGTCGAAGCAGTACTGGCCTCGGCCGCGGCGGCAAGCGCGGCACTGGCCGCACACCGCGCGCCAGTTGAGCACGACGAAGTCCCCGACGGCCACCGAGTCGACACCCTCGCCGACCTGCTCGACGAGCCCGGCGGCCTCGTGGCCGAGCAGGAACGGGAACTCGTCGTTGATGCCGCCCTCGCGATAGGTGAGGTCGGTGTGGCAGACCCCGCAGGCCTGCACCGCGACGACGACCTCACCCGGCCCCGGATCGGGAACGGTGATCATCGCGACCTCGACCGGGGCTTTCGCCGACCGGGCGATGACACCGCGAACCTGTTGTGACATGGCAGAACTCCTTGGGGTGATGCTTGCGTGTGGGGATGGTGGAGCGGAGATCGGTTGGTGCTCAGAGCACCAGGCAGAGCCGGAACGCGTCGTAGACGGCGGCGTGGATGTTGCGGCTGGCGACCGCGTCCCCGATCCGGAACAGCTGATAAGTACCCTGCGGGTTCCTGTCGACCGCCTGCGGCCGCAGATCGAGCAGCGCCTGCTGATCCACCTCGCCGAGGTTGGTCGATCCCGCGACGAGTTCGAAGTAGATGTCGTCGAGCGGAAGCGTGCCGTGTTCGACGACCACCTGATCGACGATGCGATGACGCGTCGCGTGGGCGTACTCGTTGTACAGGTCCACCTCGAGACATCCGTCCTTGCGGCGCACCGCGGTCAGCCGCTCGTTGAGGGTCACCCGCACATCGTGCTCGGCGAACACCTTGAAGTAGCCGGGATAGTTGACACCGCCGACGTCTGGTGCGAGAGTCCGCTCCGGCGTGACGAACTCGACCTGCACACCACTGCGCGCCAACACCTCGGCGGCATCCAGACCCGGGTGCCCACCGTTGTCGTCGAAGAAGAGGACCTCTCCCTTCGGGCGTACCGCGCCACACAGCACGTCCCACCCGTCGGAGACGAGACCGTCACCCTCGGTGAGGAATTGGGTGTCCGGCACGCCACCCGTGGCGATCACCACGATCTCGGGATTCTCGGCGAGGATGTCGGCGGCGTCGGCGTACACGCTGGTGCGGATGTCCACACCGAGTCGTTTGCACTCGTCGAGCCGCCATTCGACGATGCTGATGAGGTCGCGGCGCCGGGGGGCCGAGGAGGCCAGCCGGATCTGCCCGCCCGGCGCGTCGGCGGCCTCGAAGACAACCACCCGATGGCCACGTTCGCCGAGCACGCGGGCGGCCTCCAGGCCGGCGGGTCCGGCACCGACCACGACTGCGGTCCGGGCCGGGCCGTCGGCGGCCGGTACCTCATGAGGCAGCCGATCCTCACGGCCGGTCGACGGATTGTGCACGCACTTGGCGTCGCGGTTCTGGTAGATCTCGTCCAGGCAGTAGCTCGCGCCGACGCAGGGACGGATACGATCCTCTTCTCCGCCTTGGATCTTCGCGACGATGTGCGGGTCGGCGATATGTGCGCGGGTCATGCCGACGAGATCGATCAGGCCGTCGCGGATGGCATGCCGCGCGGTGGCCACGTCGTTGATCCGGGACGCGTGCATCACCGGCACGGACACCTCGCGCTTGACCTGGGCGGCGAAGTCGAGGTGCGGGGCCACGGGCGTACCCATCGGCGGGATGACCCGCGAGAGCGCCTCGTCGCCGGCCATGTATCCCTTGATGACGCTGATGAAGTCGATACCCTCGTCGACGACGCGCTTGGCGATGGTGAGCCCCTCGTCCCACTGCAGCCCGCCGGGCTCGTCCTCGTCGAGCGACATCCGGATGCCCACGGCGAAGTCCGGGCCCGCCGCCTCGCGGACCGCGCGGATCACCCGCAGCGGGAAGCGCAGCCGGTCCTCGAGGCTGCCGATGCCGTACTCGTCGTCGCGCTGGTTGGTCAGCGGCGACCAGAACGAATCCAGCAGATGGGTATAGGCCTCGAGTTCGATGCCGTCGAGTCCGGCCTCGCGGCATCGTGCGGTCGCATCGGCGTAGGCCTTTACGACGCGGTCGAGATCCCACTCCTCGGCCGCCTTCGGGAACGAGCGATGCGCGGGTTCCTTGAGCGGCGAGGGTGCGATGACCGGTAGCCAGTCCCCGTCGTAGTTGCTTGTGCGCCGGCCCAGGTGGGTGACCTGACACATGACAGCGGCGCCGTGCTCGTGCACCCCGTAGGCGAGTTCCCGCAGCCAGGGCACGATCTCGTCCTTGTAGAGATGCAGGTTTCCGAATGCCGCGGGGCTGTCGGGGGCAACCACGGCCGATCCGCCCATCATGGTCAGCCCGATGCCGCCCTTCGCCTTCTCCTCGTGATAGAGGCGGTAGCGCCGCTTGGGCATCCCGTCCTCGGTGTACGACGGTTCGTGCGAGGTGCTGACCACGCGATTGCGCAGGGTGACATTCTTCAGGCGAAACGGCTGAAGCAGCGGATCGATGAGCTGTTGTGACATTCCGATTAGACCCTCTGAAATATTTGATGCGTTCTCTAACACATCATGTTGCCGGAAATGTATGTCACGTGGAGCCTGGCGGTCAAGGGTTGTGGACCACAAAATCCGACCTCGCCGTCGAGCGTCCCGGACCCCTTGACCTGCGTCCCCGGGTACTCTACCGTTCAGACCCACAACTTATATATCACTTGGTGATCAATAAGTCTTCAGCTGTCGAGACGAAGGGGATGATCGTGCACACCCTCACCATCCGACCGGGACAGGAGGCGGTATGACCGTCAGCGTCTTCGACCTCTTCTCCGTCGGCATCGGCCCATCGAGTTCTCATACCGTCGGGCCGATGCGCGCGGCGTCGCGCTTCGTCGCGGACCTGCAGACCATCGGCGCGGTCGATGATCTGCTGGGCATCCGCGTCGATCTCTTCGGCTCGCTCGCAGCCACCGGCGCCGGCCACGGAACGATGACCGCCATCCTCCTCGGACTCGAAGGCCACCGGCCCGAGGAGATCCGCACCGACGAGATGGAAGCGCGCATCGACGCGATGCGCGAAACCGGCACCATCAGGCTCGCCGGGGTGCGCGAGATCCGCTACGGCGAGGACCACATGGTCCTGCGTCCGCTGACGGTCCTGCCGTTCCACCCCAATGCGATGACGATCACGGCATACGGGGTCGGACGCGTGGAGCTACACCGTGAGACGTACTTCTCGGTCGGCGGCGGATTCGTGGTGACCGAGACGGAGAGCCGTGCGACCGAGGGCGACGACGCCCCACGCGGCGATCGCGGTTTCGACTCGGGCAAGCAACTGCTGGAGATGTGCGATCGTGACCACTGCAGCATCAGCGACGTGATGATGTCGCTCGAGCGTGACCTACGAACGACGGCCGAGATCCACGACCGTCTGCTCCACATCCGTGACGTGATGGTCGAATGCGAGAACCGTGGCATCGCCCGAGACGGCTACCTGCCCGGTGCCCTGCGGGTGAAGCGCCGGGCGAAGGACTGGTTCGAACGCCTCGACGCCGAGGACCCGGACCGTCGACCCGAGTTCGCCGAGGACTGGGTCAATCTCGTCGCACTCGCGGTCAACGAGGAGAACGCCTCGGGCGGTCGGATCGTCACCGCTCCCACCAACGGTGCCGCCGGTATCGTCCCCGCCGTACTGCATTACGCGTTGCACTACACGCCGACAGGGCGCGACGACCCAGACAGCACCGCGATCCGGTTCCTGTTGACCGCCGGCGCCATCGGCTCGCTCTACAAGCAGCGGGCGTCGATCTCGGGCGCCGAGGTCGGCTGCCAGGGCGAGGTCGGTTCGGCCGCATCGATGGCCGCCGCAGGACTCGCCGAAATACTCGGCGGAACCCCTGAGCAGGTGGAGAACGCCGCGGAGATCGCCATGGAGCACAGTCTCGGGCTGACCTGCGATCCGATCGGAGGCCTCGTCCAGATCCCGTGTATCGAGCGGAACGCAATCTCGGCGGGCAAGGCGATCAACGCGGCCCGGATGGCCCTTCGCGGCGACGGGACTCATCGCGTCAGCCTGGATCAGGTCATCGAGACGATGCGTACGACCGGCGCCGACATGCACACCAAGTACAAGGAGACCTCCACCGGTGGGCTGGCGGTCAATGTCCCGGTCAACTTCGTCGAATGCTGACGGACACGGAGGTAGAGATGACCCTGACCGACCACGACCTGATCGCGCGACTGGCACCGGTGCCGTCGGCAGCCGCGGCGTTCCTCCGCAGGACGCCTGCACCACGCCGCACGATCTTCGGCAGCGGAGTCCACACCGGCGCACTCGACGTGCTGCTCCGGTGTGCCGCCGACCGGGGCTCCGCCTTCGTCGTGTTCCAGTTGCTGTCCCCGTTTCTCCCCGGATCGAACGATGTCCGTCTCGACACGGTCGAAGACGTCCGAGACGTTCTCGACCGGTTCGTGGTGTCCGAGAGTGAACTCGAGTACGCGTTCGGGCCCAACTTCCGGGCGGTCACCAGCCATGCCTTCCGGGTCTCCGACCTCCTGCACGACAACGGCACCGCGAAGGTGCCCACCGCCACGGACAGTCACCGACGTCTCGGCGCCTGGCTACATGCGCGCGAGATCGCCTGGGAGTTCGGGCGGGTCGACCAGTGGTACCGCGCCCAGGCGGCCGCGTGGGAGCCCCGCTATGTCGACACCTCGCCGCTGCGGATCGAGGATCCGGCGGCGCGGGAGGTCGTGCTCGCCGTGCGTGATGTCGCCGCGGCCCTGAGCGTCGGCGACCTGGTCGGCCACGGCTTGTTCTCCCAGAACGACTTCGACATCCTCACCGCCCCGTGGCGTCAGGTCTCCGAAGCCGTGGCCACCTGTCGGTGATCCCGGCAGCGACGAGACGGAAGGACGATCGATGACCCGTACGCACAGCGATGACGACGTGCTGAGCTTTGCGATGACGTGGAGCAGTCTCGGCGGAGGGTCGGCCGAGGAGATCCGCGCCCGGTTCGGAGTCGAGCCCTGCGAGTTCTTCGCACAGGTCCATCACATCCTCGACACCCAACCCCCGCAGCATGTCTCGAGTCGGTCGATCGCACGTACGCGCCGGGTGTCGCGACATCGGCGTTGGCTCGGCACCTGAGTCTTGCGGCGATCTTCTGCCGGAACTCGCGCAACGCGCGTCGCGGGTTCCACCATCAGCGTGACTGTCCTACGTGCTCCAGAATGACCTCGACGGCACGCGCAGCACTCTGCGCAGCACCCTCCATCGTCGTGGTCCAGTCGGTGCGGGTCCAGTCACCGGCCAGCGCGAGCCCACGCACGGCGGTGCGTTGATCGGGCCGGACACCTGCCGTACCCGGTCGTTGCGCGAACGTCGATTTCGGCATGCGCACCACATGGCTGTGGATGACCTCGGCGTCGGCGGCTGCGGGGTAGTACCGCCGCAGCATATCCATCTGGATGGCGGTGATCTCGTCATTCCGCTTGTGTGTCAGCTCGTAGGCGGCGGAAACGGTCGTCGAGTAGAGGTGATGTCGTGACGCGTCGCGGCCGTGCATGCGCTGGCGGTCCCAGACCTGTTCGAGCACACCCTCACCGCCGTGCAGGATCTCGCCCCAGTCCGTCATGCCGATGGACCGGTCGAGATAGAGGTTCACGCTCACGATGGGTACCGGGGTCAATTGCTCGGCCGCCGCGTAGATCTCTTCGTGGCCCGGCACCTGGTCGAGCATGCCGGTCACGTTCCACACCGGTACCGCGCAGATGACCGCGTCGGCGGCGATCCGTTCCCCATCGGCAAGTGTGACTCCGGAGACTTGATCGTCGGCGACGTCGATCGAGGCCACCACCGCCCGGTGCCGCACCTGCACCCCGGAATCGGCGAACACCTTCTCCGCCCCGTCGACGAACAACGTGTCGAGGTCGACGGTCGGGTATCCGATCGAGATCGGTGTTCGGGTCTCACGCGCGCGCCGGATACCGGTGACGAGCAGATCGGCCGGCACCTTCGCCGACGAGATGTCGGGCTTGTCACCGGTCAGACCGATGACGATGCCGTCCCACAGCGCGTCCCGCGCCGACTGCGGCATCCCGATGCGGCGGAACCATTCGTCGGCGGTGATGTCGTCGAGCCACGCGGGCTGACGGAGCGCCTGCCGGATCAGCGTTGCCTGCGCGCGAGCCGTGCGCAGCCGGTCCAGACCGCGGACACCGGGCAGATCACCGACCGCCGCACGCACACCCGTCACCCCGCCGAAGGACGACCGCCGCGACGCTCCCCCGGGCATCCGCACCGTCATCTGGCCGGGGAAACGCACGTGCTCGCGGGTGCCGACGCTGTCCAGATATCGCATCAAGTGCTCGTACCCGCTGGCGAAGACGTGCTGACCGTTGTCGGGGACATCGTCGACCGCGGCCAGCGGCATCGCGATGGTACGTCCGCCCAGCGATCCGCGACGTTCCAGCACGGTGACCCGTTGGCCCGCCTCCGCGAGCCACACCGCCGAGGCCATTCCGGCCAGTCCCCCACCCACGACCACACAATGCAT